>NZ_CP112880.1:0-4800000 GCF_028747205.1 Streptomyces sp. CA-278952 | reverse complement strand
GGCTGAACCTGCGCACCGCAGTGACCCGGCTCCCGGCACCCCCGCCCGAGTCCTGAGGCTGGTCCCCACGCCGGCCGCCCGGGACTGGAGGTCGGGTGCCTCCAACCTCTTGGAGCGCAACGCGCGCCCGCTGAACGAGTTCGTCGTCAACCGGCTCCCCTACAGCGGGAGCTGGATCTCCACCGACGGCATCGACTACGGGCCCGCCATCCGCCGCTGGGAACACATCACCGACCAACCGGCCCCCTGCCCCACCGAGCCCGGCATGCGGGGCAACCGCCGCCTGTCACCCGTCTTCACGGAATGGCTCATGGGACTGCCCGCCGGCTGGGTCACCGACGTCCCCGGTATTCCCCGCAAGGAACAGCTCCGCATCCTCGGCAACGGCGTCATCCCCCGCCAGGCACACCACGCCTACGGGCAACTCCTCGGAGCCACCCCCGCCGCCTGGACCAACCCCCGGGCGGTGGCCGCATGAACACTCGCCTCCTCAACGCAGCCATGGACGCGGCCGAACGTGGCTGGCACGTCCTCCCCCTGCGGCCGGCCGACAAGCGCCCCGCCCTCCACGGCGAGACCGCCTGCACCGGCACCGGGGACTGCGCGAACGGCCACCGCAAGTGGGAGCAGCGCGCCACCACCGACCCCGACCGCATCCGCGCCGCCTGGTCGACCGGGGCGTTCAACGTCGGAATCGCCACCGGCCCGTCCGGGCTGGTCGTGGTGGACCTGGACCCGGTCAAGGCCAAGGACCCGAAAGGAACGCCTGACGGCGTCACTTCCCTGCAAGCGCTCTGCGAGCGCGCCGGGCACCCCGTCCCCGCCACCTACCGGACCCGGACCGCGAGCGGCGGACGCCACCTGTACTTCACCGCCCCCGACGGGGTGCGACTCGGCAACAGCGCGGGCAGGCTCGGCAAGCACATCGACACCCGCGCCCACGGCGGCTACGTCGTCGCCGCCGGAAGCACCCTCCCCCACGGCACGTACGAGGTGGTCGACCCCACCCACCCCGCACCACTCCCGGAATGGCTGTACGCCCCTCTGACGCCCCATCAGCCCGCCCTGGGCCTGACGGCTGCACCCGTGGCACTTCGGGCCTCCAGGTATGCCGCAGCGGCTCTCAGGGCCGAAACGGCGGCCGTGGCCGGGGCTGGTGAAGGCGTGCGGAACTGGACGCTCGTTCGGGCCGCCCGAGCCCTGGGGCGGTTCATCCCGTCCGGCGACCTCGCCCGCCATGAGGTAGAGGCGGCTCTTAATTCGGCGGGATTGCGGGCCGGACTCCGCGAGAACGAGTGCAGGGCCGCCGTGGCCAGCGCTCTGAACTGGTCCATCGCCAACAACCCCGGGCGGCCGGCATGACCACCGCCCCCAATCCCCCCCTTAAGAGCCTGCCTGCCACCCCGAACACCCCGCAGGACGCCAACCCCGCCGCAGCACGAATGACCGGTGGCGAGCCGAAAGGCGTCGGCCGTCAGGCCGTCCCCGTTGCTGTTCTCCCTGATCCGCACACGGTCACGGTGACCGGCATCCGCCCCGGCCTCACGGTGCGCGGGCTCGGACGCAACCAGATCCCCGCCGCGGACTGGCTCTGCGTCTGCGGCCACCACGAACGCGCCCGGGGCCGCGACCGCGTCACCGACCTGACCACCCGCGCCCGCGTCGACCACTGCCCGCACACCGAGCAGCACCGGAGGAACGCCGCATGAACACCCCCAACCAGCCTGCCGGGCCCATCGACGGTGCGGCGCTGCTGAACGAGGTGGAAGCCTTCCACCGCCGCTTCAACGTCTTCCCCCGGGAAGCCGCCTATGTCGCCGTGGCGTTGTGGGACGCGCACGCGCACCTGTTGGACGCGTTCGACAGCACCCCCCGCCTCGCCTTCCTCTCCCCGGAACCCGGATCGGGGAAGTCCCGCGCCCTGGAGGTGGTGGAGACCCTGGTCCCGCGCCCCATGCTTGCCGTGAACGCCCGGGCCGCAGCCCTGTTCCGGTCCGTCTCCGACCCCGCCGGGCGGCCGACGATCCTGTTCGATGAGATCGACACCGTCTTCGGTCCCAAGGCGGGGGACAACGAGGAGCTGCGTGGCTTCCTGAACGCCGGTCACCGCCGCTCCGGGGTCACCTACCGGTGCGTCGGGGACGGGGGCAATCAGACGGTGGTGGAGTTCCCCTCCTACACCGCCGTCGCGGTCGCCGGTCTCGGCTACCTGCCCGACACCATCACCACCCGCTCCGTCATCATCCGCATGCGCCGACGAGCACGGAACGAGACCGTGGAGCCCTTCCGGGCCCGGCTCCACGAAGCCGAAGGGCAGGCGCTGCGGGAACGGCTCGCCCAGTGGGCCGACACTGTGCGGGAGGACATCGCGGGCAGGTGGCCGCAGATGCCCGACGGTGTCAGCGACCGGCCGGCGGATGTGTGGGAGCCGCTGCTGTCCGTCGCGGACGCGGCCGGGGGCGACTGGCCCGAACGCGCCCGCACCGCCTGCCTGGAGCTGGTCAACGCCGCCCGCGCCGACGACAAAGGGTCCCTCGGCATCCGGCTGCTCACGGACCTGCGGGACCACGTGATGGCAGGCATCGACCGGATGCCGACCGTCGCGATCCTGGACCGGCTGTGCGCCCTGGACGAAGCGCCGTGGGCCGACATGAGCGGGCGCCCGCTCGACTCCCGGGGCCTGGCCAAGATGCTGGGTGAGTACATGACCAGCGACAACACTCCGGTCAAGGCCCGCAACATCAAGACCGCCGGGACCGTCCTCAAGGGCTACTACGCCCTCGATCTCCACGACGCCTGGCAGCGGTACTGCCCCCCACCCCCCTCAGAAGCCGCTACCTCCGCTACCTCCGCTACCGCGCAGGTCAGCGACCCGGAAACGGTAGCGGCAACCCTCTTCCCCTCCGCTACCTGAGCGCTACCCGCTACCGGCCCCACCCCACCACGGGGCGGGGCCGGTAGCGGCACCCATCCGCTACCGCTACCCCATCCGCTACCACAAACAAGCCTCTGACCAGGGCGGTAGCGGAGGTAGCGGAGGTAGCGGACCTGACAGGAAGGGGCCCGGCCCCGATCCCGCCGTCCAGGAGAAACCAATGGCAGCCGCAATCACGGCAACGCTCCGCGCCGGACTCCCCGATCGCTACTTGACCCCCGACGACATCGCCGCTCTCCTCTCCGTCCCGCTCGAAACCGTCTACGCCTGGCGCAAGAAGCGCACCGGCCCGCCCGGCTTCCGTATCGGCAAGCACCTCCGCTACGACCCCGCCGCCGTGCGCGCATGGATCACCAGCCTGGCTGAGCACGAAGCCGCCTGACCCGAACCACAACCAACCGCAGGGGCATGACCACCAGGTCGTGCCCCTGCGGCGTACCCAACAGGAGCACCCCTTGGCCGGCCACATCCAAGACCGCTGGTACAAAACCGAACCCGGACCCGACGGGAAGACCCGCCGCGTCAAGAGCGACCGATACGGCTCCGGACTCCGCTACCGCGCGCGCTACATCGGCCCCGACGGCACCGAGAAGTCCAAGTCGTTCCCGGACCGACAGAAGCGCCTCGCCGAGAAATGGCTGAGCAAGACCGAGGCCGACATGGATAGCGGCCAGTACGTGGACCCGAAAGCGGGCCGGACCACCTTCCAGCAGTACGCCGAACGCTGGGTGTCCTCGCACGCCGGGGAGGTCAACAGCGGGGAAGGCGCCGAGCGACGGCTGAGGCTGCACGCCTACCCGACCATCGGCAGCCGGCCGCTCGGCTCCTTCAAACCGGAGCACGTCCGCACTTGGCTGGGGGTGCTGAAGAAGTCCATCCCGAACGAGACACACCGCCGGGTGATCGCCGCAACCGTGTCCGCCGTTTTCAACGCGGCCGTCGATGACGAGTTGCTGGCGCGGAATCCCTTCAAAGCCCGCTCCGTCCAGATGCCGAAAGCTGGGGACGCAACGGTGAAGCCGTGGACCGTCAGCCAACTGTTCGCCGTGCAGAGCTCTCTGCCGGCACGGTTCCGTACAGCAGTGGATCTGGGCGGGGGGTGCGGGCTACGCCAGGGAGAGATCTTCGGATTCTCCGTGGATGAGGTGGACTTCGAGAATGGCTGGGTCACCGTAAGCCACCAGCTCAAACGCCTCCGAGGTCGGTACGTCTTCGCTCCCCCGAAGGGTGGGAAAACCCGGCAGGTGCCCCTCCCCAGAGCGGTCGCGGACGCGCTCCGGTCTCACGCTTCCGCCTTCCCGCCCATCGCTGTCAGCCTGCCGTGGCGCACCGTGGACGGGGAGCGGCGCACCAAGCGCCTGTACTTCAGCGGAGCGGCCGGAATGCACGTCCGGGTGAGCCACTTCAACGACTTCATGTGGAAGCCTGCTCTGGTCGCTGCCGGGATCATTCCGGAGCCTGAAGAGGGCGAGCGGTACGCCTCCGCCCGGGAGCACGGTATGCACGCCCTGAGGCACTTCTACGCCTCCGTGCTGCTGGATGCTGGCGAGAACATCAAAGCGCTGAGTCGGTATCTGGGGCATGCGGACGCGGGGTTCACTCTGCGGACGTACACCCACCTGATGCCGAGCAGCGAACTGCGCACCCGCAACGCGGTGGACGCCCTGTATCAGGGGCCGCAAAACCATGATCACGGCCCAGAGACGGCCCAGGACGAGTGACGGCCCGCTCTCAGGGTCCGTTTTGGCTGGTCATCGGCGGTGCCGCGCCTACATCGCAGAACTTCATCTACTTCTGGCCGCTGTTCACGGGGACGTCGATCCCGGAGGACCTGTGGCGGGACCGGATGTGGCTGGACACGTGGGTGTAGGCACCACGGCGTGACCGGGGCAGGCAAGAAGCCGAGAAACGCGGGCGGGCCGCGACGAATCATCGTCGCGGCCCGCCCGCATTTCTCTTCTGGACCCGAAGGTTAGAAGAAGTGCTTTCGTCCGCCCACCGCGCGGCCGGTCGCACCCAGGATCCACAGGATGGCGCCCACAAGAATGAGGATGCCGCCGATGGTCGTCAGGAGCCCCATGCCGACAAGCAGGCCGATGATCAGCAGAATAAGTCCAAGGACGATCATTTTCGTTTCCCATCGTCAAGTCGGTTCAAGCGCGGATGCGCTTGCACTTCACAACGGCCTCAGTGCACCTCACCGGTACCGCCCGGTTCCGAATGTCGCCAGAACCTCGTTGCGAAGGTCCTGGTGCCCGGCAATTCGGCATTCACACATCGCTCTCACATCATCGCAATGACGTTGGCCGCTGTCGCGCCAGAAAGATCGCGGCCACCCCCGAAAGCACCAGGAAGAACGCGGCGGCCGCGCCCGACACCCACACCAGCAGGGCCGCGCCCCCACCCCCGACATCGTCTTCGCGGGCGACCACCCGCGGGTCGTCCGCCTGGTACCGGACGGTCATGGCGGCGCCGACGGACCGCTTGCCGCCTCCGCTGCCCACCGGGAGGTCCGCCACCACGGTCTGCCCGCCGGCCTCGAACTTCACCTCGCACTGACCCGCCATGCACGCGCCGCTGGTGTGCAAGGTCGCCCGAGCCCGTTCGCCGTCCTTGAGGGAGCGCAGGTGTTCTGCCGCCGGAAACATCACCAGCGCCGACAGCGCCCCCAGCAGCAGGCCGAGAGCCAACGACATCAGCATGGACGCACGAGGCCCCAGCCCGTTCGCTCCGCCGCCGGCCGTACCCGTTCTCGCCGGGGCGCGCACTCCGGACGCGCCCCCGTTCGCTCCGCCGTCCACCTGGCTCGCCCCCTTGCCCGTCGGCGTCGAGCCGACGTTCCGCTTCCTCGTGTCCGAGCAGGGTAGGCGGGTGACCGAGGGGATTTCACGGGGCGATGTCGGCATAGCCGGACGGGCCGCGGCTGCCTGTTGTCGGCAACCACGGCCGGGGGTGTCCGTGCCCTCGCGTAGGTTGAGCGCCGTCACAGTCGAACGGAGGCACACGGTGAAGGCGTACGAACTGGGGTTCGGGGAATCCGTGGAGAAGCTGACGGTCCATCCCGGCACGGCCATCGAGATCGATCTGCCCGGCGCCCGCGTCGCCGGGTGGTGCGGCGGTCGTGCGCCCGGCATCGGGACCGCCGCGTGGCCCCGGAGCCCTGTCACCGGACTGCCGATGACGCACGTCATCACCCTCGAACTGCCGGAGGACTACCGGCGCAAGGGCGAGGACCTGGTGGCCCTCTCCTTCTTCCAGGCCGACGACCATGTCGCCGACGACATCGAAGGCGTCGCCGGACTGCTGGAGGGCACCGCGCCCACCGCCGAGCAGGCCGCCGATCCGTTCCTCGCCGCGGTGGCCGCGACGGCCGCGGCACGCCATCCCGAGCAGCGGGACCTGGAGGACCTCATCGGCGGCGCGCACGCGCTCCTGTGGCTCACCGCCGAGGAGTTCGCCGCGCCCCGCATCGATCCTCCGGCCGACATCCGCCCGGCCGGTCTCGGCGACCACTACAGCCGCGGCCAGAACGCCTGGGACGACAGCGTCCCCGAGACCACGGTCTGGCTCGGCGAGCGCACCGGCGACCCCAACATCGGCGTCGCCCCGTCGGAGGACGGCGCGGGCGGCTATGTGGCCGCCTGGTCCTCCGACGACGAGCAGCTCGAGGAGTACTGGTCGTCCATCGAGGGAACCTCGCACCTGGGCGGAACGATCATGCCCTGCCAGGGGATGCCCGAGGGTCTGACCCCGTACGTCTTCGAGCTGGAGGACGGCGTCGGCGGGCTCAACCTCGGCGGCGGCAACGCGCAGATCGACCTGGAGTCGGACGTCTTCGACTGGGCGCAGTAGCGCGGCGGGACGGCAGGGCGGCAGTGCGGCAGTGCGGTAGCCGGCACGACGGGTCGCCGCCCGGGGCTCAGTCGCCCCCGCAGCCGCCTCCGCAGCTCGACCCGCAGCCGCCCCCGTTGTGCCGGTTGCCGGAGCCGCTCCCGCTCGACCCGCGCGACGGGCGGGGCGGTGGGTTCTTGCGGCGCTCCTCCGCCTCGCGCTGTGCCCTCCGTTGGCGCTCCGCCCGCTCCCGGCCCTCGCGCAGCCGCTCCTGCTGCCGGGCGGCGCCGTCCGCCGGTTCCCACGGGCCCAGCCGGTGGCGGCGGTCGGGGCGGAGCGGGGCCGTGGTCACGGTCGCGTACATCCGCCCCATCTCCTGGTGGCGGTGGTATTCGGCGCAGGCGTAGGCGAGGACGACCTCGTCGCCCTCCGCGAGGGTGCCGTACAGGACCGCCTCGAAGGGCTCGTGCTTCGGGTCGATGTCGTGGTGCCCGTTCCCCACCCCGTACGCCGAGCCGCTGCCCAGGAGCCGCGTCCGGTCGCGGGTGTCGCTCGCGCGGGGGGCGTACGCGATCAGGGGCGGCGCGGTGCGGGTGCGGGCGTCCGCGCAGATCCAGTGGCGCCCGTCCGCCCCGGCGCGCACGCCCACGATCAGGGCCGGCTGCTCCTCCGCGTGCAGCCGCCGCGCCGCCCGGTAGGCGAGCTGGCCCCAGCCGCCGAAGGTCGTGCCGGCGACGAGGAGCACCAGGGCGATGCGCTGCTGCCCGACGGCGTCGTACCCGACGCCGCCCGAGGTCAGGTCCTCGACCAGGCCGTCCGTCAGAATCCCCACGGCGACCAGGCAGAGCGCCAGCCCGAGATACACCTGCGCGTGACCGCGATGGCCGTCCGATTCCGGGACGCGGTCGGGCAGCGGGAAGCGACGCTTTCCGGCCGCTTCGAGGGCCAGGGCCCGCTGCCGGCCACGGGCCCGCAGCCGGAGGCAGCTCCCCGTGAGCGCCATGGCGCAGACGGCGAGGACGAGCAGGTGGCCGGCTGCCGCCGGCCGGTCGGAGTCTCCGGGCCGGGCCAGGGAGAGCCCCGCCGCCACGGCGACGTACAGCGCGGCCGGAAGGGCAGCGACCGGAACGTACCGGTACCAGAACGGCAGGGCGGTCAGCAGGACCACGCCCGGGTACCTCAGCCAGTCCGTCCCGCCCCCGCCGCCCCAGGCCGCGGACGCCGACGAGAGCCCGAACAGGAGGACGTACGCCGCCACGACGAGGGCAGCGAGGATCCAGCCGCCCGCGACCGGGGCGAGCACGGCCGGGACCCCCGCTCTGCGCCACCGTTCGGCATCGGCGGCGGGCCAGACGGCGACGCCGCCGGACAGCCGGGAGACCGTGCCGCCTCCGGTCACGGACCAGGTGACGGAGGCTCCGTCGGGCAGGATCTCGGGTGGCAGACGCTTGATGTGATAGGCCGTCACCGGTCCACCGCCACACGCCCGCATATGCCCATGCCGCACGCCCCCCGACGCTCACTCCCCCGTGCATTCCCGGCCAGTCTGCCCACCACGGGCCACCGCCACACAGCGGAGAGCGCTTCCCGGCCAAGCATTCCGGTCCGGTAACAACGTCCTCACCGCCTGCCGCAAGCCTTTAGGGTTCCTCACGGTTGCCCCTTGAACCTGTTCAGGGGGTCTCCTGGGGAGGGGGACTGCGAGATGCGCAGTGGAGCGAAGGTCGCCGTGATCGGCGGAGCGTTCGTCCTGGTGGCCGGAGGGATCGGTTACGGGGCGTACAGCATGCTCGGGGACACGGGCGGCGGGGACGGCGGTACGCGGAGCGCCTCCGAGTCGTCGAAGGTGAAGACGGGGCCGCCGAGCGCGGAGGAGATAGCGGAGACGTCGAAGGGCTTCCTCGACGCGTGGGCGTCCGGCGACGCGACGGCCGCGTCGCTCCTCACCAACAACGAGGCGGGCGCGGAGCCGGTGCTCGCCTCGTACGGCGAGGACGCCCGCATCGGCAAGGTCAAGATCACCCCGGGTCCGGCCGTCGGCACGAAGGTGCCCTACACGGTCAAGGCCACCGTCTCCTACGACGGGAAGTCCAAGCCCCTGTCGTACGCCTCGGAGCTGACCGTGGTGCGCGGCCTGACGACGGGCAAGGCCCTGGTCGACTGGGCCCCGACGGTCGTGCACCCGCAGCTGACGGAGGGCGCGACGCTGAGGACGGGCGAGTCCTCGACACCGGCGATCGAGGCCGTCGACCACAACGGGAAGGTCCTGACCAAGGAGGAGTACCCCTCGCTCGGGCCGATCCTGGACACGCTGCGCGAGAAGTACGGAAAGAGCGCGGGCGGTTCGCCCGGCATCGAGACGTGGATCGAGCCCGCCGACGAGACCCAGCCGGACGTCAGCCTGCTGACGCTGGCCAAGGGCAAGCCGGGCAAGGTGCGGACGACGATCGACGCGGGCGCGCAGGCGGCGGCCGAGCGGGCGGTGAAGAAGTACGCGGAAGCCTCAGTGGTCGCGGTCAAGCCGTCCACCGGGGCGATCCGCGCGGTGGCCAACAACCCGGCGACCGGGTTCAACGCGGCGATGCAGGGGAAGCAGGCGCCCGGCTCCACGCTGAAGATCATGACGGCGGCGATGCTGCTGGAGAAGGGTCTGGTTACGGCGAACGGGGCGGCGGAGTGCCCCAAGGACGTGCTGTACCAGGGGCGTTCGTTCCACAACCTGGAGCACTTCGCGCTGCCGGACGGCAGTACGTTCACGCAGAGCTTCGCCAAGTCGTGCAACACCGCCTTCATCAAGCTGATCGACGACACGAAGGACGACGCCGCACTCGCCAAGGAGGCCCGGGACGTCTTCGGGATCGGCCTGGACTGGAAGACGGGTGTCGTCACGACCGACGGCAGTGTGCCGGAGGAGACCGGTGGCGTGGCCGCCGCCCAGTACATCGGCCAGGGCACCGTCCAGATGAACGCCCTCAACATGGCGTCCATCACCGCCACCGCCCGCACCGGCACGTTCCGTCAGCCGGTCATCGTCCCGCAGTCCCTGGACAACCGGCAGTTGGCGACGGCCTCGCGCTCGCTGTCGCCGTCCGTCACCCAGCAGCTCACGACGATGATGCGCGCCACGGCCGCCTGGGGCACCGGCGCGGAGGCCATGGCCTCGGTCGGCGGTGACAAGGGCGCCAAGACCGGCTCGGCCGAGGTCGACGGACAGGACACCTCCAACAGCTGGTTCACCGGCTTCAGTGACGACCTCGCCGCGGCGGCGGTCGTCCAGACCGGCGGCCACGGCGGCGACGCGGCGGGCCCGGTCGTGGCGGAGGTGCTGAAGGCAGGCCGCTGAGGCCGCGGCCGACGAACGTGAGGGGCCAGGGGCCCGTGTTCGACCACGGAGGAATCACGTATGGGTCCACGCAGACCGCATCCCTGGTGGGGCCGGACAGCAGGCGTCATCGGCGTGCTGATGGTGTGCACCGGAGCCGTTGTCGTACTGCGCTCCCAGCCGACCGGCGACGTGGACCCCTTCGGTGCGCTGGCCGGCGGGCTGGGGGCGGTCATCGGCGCCGCCGGGCTGGTCCTCCCCGCCTGGCAGCACCGGCAGAGTCGCCGGGACGGGGCGGTGGGCACCCTCGTCCGCGCGGTCCACGCCCACGAGGACAAGCAGTACCGCACACTCCTGGGCCCCGGCAGCACCTTCCTGCCGGTGCGCTTCCGCTTCTCGGTGACGCCGGACGGCGTCCCCCCGGACACGGGTTCCGAGGAGTGGCGGACCATCACCGACCGCTACCTCGGCCTGCCCGGAGACGAGAGGCGCCTCGCGGTGATCGGCGCCCCCGGTACGGGCAAGTCCTTGCTGGCCAAGGAACTGGTCCGGTCCCTGGCTTCCCGCCACGGACGGGAAACGGCCGGCGGAGTACCCGTACTGCTCTCCCTCTCGTCGTGGAACGGGCCCCCGGACCGTGAGAGTCCACGGAGCGAGGCCTTTCACCTGGCGTTCCGCCGCTGGCTCGTCCAGCAGGTATCACAGACCTACGGACAGCACCCCGCTCTCGTCGATGAGGCACTGACGGACGACTCGGTCCTCGTCCTGGACGGCCTGGACGAACTCGACCCGACAGACGGCCTGGCCGAGCGCCGCCCCACGGAGGCGGGTGCGCGCCCCCGGGCGGTCGCGCTGCTCAGCTATCTCACGATGAACCAGGACCGATTCCGCAACGTGGTCATCACCTGCCGCAAGGACGTCTACGAGCAGTTCGAGGGGCCGACCCCGCTGGCCGGGGCCGCTCGCGCCGAACTGCTGCCCGTTCCACCGGACATGGCGCTCGACTACCTGAGAAACCGCAGCGCGTGGTCCCACAGCGGACTCACCGAACGCTGGGACGGGGTCCTGGACGAGATGCGGGTCGCCCCCGAGGGGCCTCTCGCACGCGCTCTGAGCACCCCGTGGCGGCTCACCATGATCGCCAACGCCTTCCACGTGCGGGACGAGGACGGCACAGGGTGGCTCAGGGACCCCTCGGTGCTGGTGACCCGGTGGGGGCACGAAGCCCTGCGGGAGGCTTTCCAGGCACACCACGCGTGGTACGCGGCCGATCACGGCTGGGCGGAGCCCCTAGGGAGCTTGCGGTCACCGGAGGAGCAGTTGCGGGAAGCGCAGGACTCCAGCGTCGCCGAGTGGATGAGCAGCGAAGCGGAGGAATATCTGCTGTCGCTCTTCGTCCCCTCCGTCGTGGCGGAGCACCCGCGGGAACGCGACCGCTATCCGGCCGAACGGGTCTCCGCGTGGCTCGGCCTGCTGGCGACACACCGCGCCGTCGACGACATCGATCCCCACCCGCCTCTGACACTTCTCGCCCGCAGCCGCGCACAGTTGACGCCGCATCAGTTGTGGCCGCTCGGCGGGCGTCGCCTGGTACGCACCGCGCACGGCGCCCTGGACACCCTCATCGTTCTGCTGGTCGCAGGGCTGGGCCTCCTCTCCCTCCGCCACCCGGCGGACATCGCCTTCCTCCTTCCCCTGATCCTCGCCGTCCTGTTTCCGGCGATCAACGCGTGGTCCGACCGGTCGGACGTCAGCCCGCTGAGCCGCACCAACCTGACCGATCGCACCTGGGGGATCCCGAACCGGTATCCGGTGGTCTGGGGGATGACGGTCTGGGGGGTCATCTCCGGCTCCATGTACGGGTTCGGCGTGGCGGTGAACATCGTGGGAGCGACGCCGACCGACATCCCGACGCCCGTATGGGTGGCGGCGGTTGTGGGGGCCTGCGTCGGGGTGCCGCTGTGCAGGACCTGGTCGGTGGAGACCTACAGCTCCATCAGAGGCTCGGTACCCGGCCGGCGCCACAAGGTCTTCCTCGTCTGCGCGGCGCTG
Source organism: Streptomyces sp. CA-278952 (assembly GCF_028747205.1). Taxonomy (NCBI): domain Bacteria; kingdom Bacillati; phylum Actinomycetota; class Actinomycetes; order Kitasatosporales; family Streptomycetaceae; genus Streptomyces; species Streptomyces sp. CA-278952. The sequence continues at coordinate 4,787,860 of NZ_CP112880.1, read as the reverse complement.
CGGGGCCGCCTCCCGCTGCGGCTCGGCCGCTTCCTCGACTGGGCACACGAGGGCGGGCTGCTGCGCGTGGACGGCCACGCCTACCGCTTCCGGCACGACGAGTTCGAACAGTACCTGTGGCGGTCCTCCTGGCGACCGGAGATCCTCTCCAGGAGCCTGGCCGCCGCGACCGCCGCCCACCGGGCCGGAGAGGCGGCGACCGGCCGCCCGGCGGAGGCGGAGCAGATGCTGGAACAACTGGACCTGCTCGACCGGAACCGCATGGACCTGTACGCCACCTGCCCCGACGCGGTCGGCATCAGCGGCGCGCGAGCGGGCGCCGCGCTGCGTGCGTGGGCGGACCAGCTGTCCACCGGCACCGTGGAGCCCGAAGTGAACGACGCCCTGAGGAACCGGGCCGAGGACGCGGTACGCCGCTTCCACGAAGCGGCCTCGCGCGTCGGTTAGGCGCCTACGAGCCCGCCGGCTCCCACCGGACGGAGTGAGTACACCCGCCCGTCCGGGGGAACGGCGTACGCGGCAGGGCGCGGCCGCCTCGCGCCCACCACCCGGAACCCTCTCGCATGCATGCTGCACCGACCGCTAGCGTGCTGCCATGAGCACTCCCGAACCCCTCGAAACCACTCCCGCCGCCCCCGTCTCCCACGCCCACCCCCGGTTCGCCGAGGCGCTGGCCGAGCTGGGCCTCCAGGTCGAGGTGCGCCGCTTCCCCGACGCGACCCGTACGGCGGCGGAGGCCGCCGCCGCGATCGGCTGCTCGCTGAGCGAGATCGTCAAGTCCCTGGTCTTCACGGCGGACGGCGCCCCGGTGCTGGTCCTGATGGACGGCTCCTCGCGGGTGGACGTCGAGCTGGTGCGGCGTGAGCTGGGCGCGCAGAAGGTCAAGCGGGCGGACGCGGACCTGGTCCGGGAGACGACGGGTTACGCGATCGGCGGCGTACCGCCCTTCGGCCACGCCACCAGGACCCGTGTCCTGGCCGACCGACGCCTCCTGGACCACGCGGTGGTGTGGGCGGCGGCGGGCACCCCGCACACGGTGTTCCCGCTCGACCCGAAAACGCTGATCGCCCACGCGGGCGCGACCGTTGTGAATGTGCGCGAGCCCGCCAAGTGACCCCTCTGGTCGCTCTCGCGGTCCTCATAGCCGCGGTCACGCACGCCAGTTGGAACGCCATCGCGCACGCGATCAAGGATCAGCTGCTCTCGTTCACGCTGATCTCCGGCGGCGGTCTGCTGATCGGCGCGGCGATGGCCCTCTTCGCCCCGTTCCCGGCGGCGGAGGCCTGGCCGTACCTGACGGCCTCGGCCGCTCTGCACGTGCTGTACATGCTGCTGCTGATGCGCTCGTTCACGCTCGGCGACTTCGGGCAGATGTACCCGATCGCGCGGGGCACGGCCCCGCTGGTGGTGACGGTCCTGGCGGCGGTGTTCGTCGGCGAGCGCCCGGACGGCTGGGCCACGGCGGGCGTCGCGGTGGCCTCGGCCGGGCTGGTCGGGGTGGCGCTGTGGGGCATCCGGGGCTCCGGCAAGCGCCCGCACTGGCCGGCGATCGTGGCGGCCCTCGGCACGGGTCTGGCCATCGCCGGATACACGACGGTCGACGGCGTCGGGGTGCGCGCCTCGGGCACCCCGCTGGGTTACGTCGCCTGGCTGATGGTCCTGGAGGGCCTGGCGATCCCGGCGTACGCGTACTACCGCCGCCGCGCCGAACTGGTGACGCAGCTCAGGCCGTTCGCCGTACGGGGCCTGCTCGGCGCTGCCCTCTCGGTGGCCGCGTACGGGCTGGTCCTCTGGGCTCAGACGAAGGCCCCGCTCGCCCCGGTCGCGGCGCTGCGCGAGTCGTCGATCATCGTGGGCGCGGCGATGGGCACGCTGTTCTTCAAGGAGCGCTTCGGGGCCCCGAGGATCGCGGCGGCGGGGCTGATGGTGGTGGGCATCGGCCTGATGCTGCACACGAGTTGATGCCCCCCGCCCTGCGTATCGGCAGGGGCGAGGGGCATCGATCACCGATCGTGAGAGGCCGGCCTCAGACGGTGGTCTTGGACGGCTCGTCGTTCCTGTCCTCGTCCGTTCCGCCGGCCTTCCGGGTGCGGACGTATTCGAGGAAGGTGTTCAGCTCGCGCTTGACGACGGGCGCGAGGAGGTAGAGACCGATGATGTTGACGACGGCCAGGGAGAAGAGCACCGCGTCGGCCAGGTCGATAAGGGTCTGCAGGGTGAGCAGGGACCCGGAGACGGCGAGCAGGGTGTAGAGGGACTTGAAGACGGTCTCGCTGGTGCGGCTGCGGCCGAAGAGGTAGGTCCAGGCCTTGAGGCCGTAGTAGCCCCACGTGAGCACCGTGGAGATCGCGAAGAGCAGCACGGCGACGGTCAGGACGTACGGGAACCAGGGCAGCACGGTCTCGAAGGCGTCCGAGGTGATCGTCACGCCGCCGATCGACTCACCGTCGCGGGCCTCGGCCCAGCTGGCGGGGTTGGCGATGACGATGGTCAGCGCGGTCATGGTGCAGATGACGACCGTGTCGATGAACGGCTCCAGCAGGGCGACCAGGCCCTCGCTGGCCGGGTGCTTGGTCTTGACCGCGGAGTGGGCGATCGGCGCGGAGCCGAGGCCGGCCTCATTGGAGAACGCGGCGCGCTGGAAGCCGATGATCAGTGCGCCGAGCACACCGCCCGCGACGCCTTCGGGGTTGAAGGCACCCTCGATGATCGTCCCGATCGCGGCGGGCACGGCGGTGACGTTGACGAGGATGACGACGAGGCAGGCGGCGATGTAGATCCCGGCCATCGCGGGGATGAGCCGGCTGGTGACCGAGGCGATGGAGCGGATGCCGCCGAGGAGCACGATGCCGACGAGGGCGGCGACGAGGATGCCGAAGAAGAGGGCGCCGGCGGACGATCCCATCGCCCCTTCCTCGCCGCCGGTGACGGAGACGAGCTGGGCGTAGGACTGGTTGACCTGGAAGAGGTTGCCGCCGAAGAGCCCGAAGAACAGGATCATGATCGAGGCGAGGACGGCGAGGACCTTGCCGAAGGTCTTCCCGTTCTTCCCGAAGCGTTCGCCGAGCCCCTTGGGCAGGTAGTGCATCGGTCCGCCGGAGACGGTGCCGTCGGCGTGGACCTCGCGGTACTTCACGCCGAGGGTGACCTCGACGAACTTGGTGGCCATGCCGAGGAGACCGCAGAGGATCATCCAGAACGTGGCTCCGGCGCCACCGATGGAGACGGCGACGGCCACACCGGCGATGTTGCCGAGGCCGACCGTGCCCGAGACGGCGGCGGTCAGGGCCTGGAAGTGGTTGACCTCGCCCGCCGAGTCCTTGTCGTCGTACTTGCCGCGCACCACGTCGATGGCGAGACGGAACTTGCGTACCTGGATGAATCCGAACCAGCCGGTGAAGACGAGGCCCGCCACCACCAGCCAGGCGACGATGAGCGGGAGGTCCGTCCCGCCGACGGGGACGGCGTAGAAGACGATCTCGCCGAGCCATTTGGCTATCGGTTCGAAGAACCCGCTGACGGCTTCGTCGACGTTCTCGGTTATGGATTCGAGTGACACGTTGGCTACCTCGATGACGCGGGAACGGCGGACAGGTGGGGTCTCTTCGCCGGTCGGTGTGCGATGGGGGGACGTATCTGGGGTGATGAGCGAACGTCGTTGTCCGGTCGGCGACCCGGCGTGTCCCATGGAGTGGACGACGGCGACGGTCGCTCTGGCCTGCCACCGGGGCGGTCCCGGCACTCCGCTTCGGCGAGGGTTCCGCCTACGAAGTTGGGCATTTGTACCACGCCGTTTACCCGATCTTTAGTGATGCAGGTCACATTCCCGGAGGGTGCGTGCGAAGATGCTGGGCGGGTGACGTCATCGTTATGCGGAACCGCGGATACGTTTATCGGACACCTATCGGCAGGCCGGAGGGGATGCCTCCGGTCAGAGTGGGTACCTCCGGTCAGAGGGAATGCCTCCGGCCAGAGGGGTCTTCCCGCCTCGCTTACCCCGCCGGCCGCCGCGTAGACAGACCGGCGCGGCTCATGACCCCGTCGCGACGGCCGCGCAGATCTCCCGCACCGCGACGAGGACCGCCTCCGGCGACTCGTCCAGCAGAAGGTGCCCGGCCCCCTCGATCACCCTGAACTCCGCCCCGAGCCGACGCCGGACGGCTGGACCCAGGTGACACGGGGGAAGAAACGGGTCGAATTCCCCTGTGGCGACCAACGTGGGGACAGAGCGCCGCAGTTCGAGCAGACCGGACGGAAGGGGAGGCGGAGCGAGACTGGTACGGCAGCAGCGCCCGACCAGATCCATCCACTCCCCCAGACCGTCGGCCACCTGCCCCTGCCCTTGCCCTCGCCCTTGCCCCGGAGCCGCCATGCAACGCACCAGCGCCGTCGAACGGGCGACCGTGGGCCGCAGGAGCCAGGGGACGGTGGCGGCCAGAAGAGGGGCGGGAACCCTCAGCCGGACGAGTCCGGCGCTGGACAGCAGCACCCGGCCGACGATCTGAGGGGCGTCGCAGGCGAGGGCGACTGCGCCGCCCAGGGAATGCCCCATGACGACGACCGGCCCAGGCGCCACGCGCGCGAGAGCCTCGGCCAGCCACTTCCCGTACCAGGAAGAGCGCTTGGCACGAGGCCGCCGGTCCGCGCTGAGCCCGGGCTGACCGGGCAGATCCAGGACGACCACCCGCCGCTCCCGGGCGATCGCTTCCGCCACCGGCAGGCACAGAGCGGCGTTCATGTTCGTCCCCGGCAGCAGGACGACACTCGGCTCCCCGTCGCGCGGCTCCGGCCCTGCGGTCACGACTCCGGTGACCCCCGCCGAGGTCACCACCTCACTGCGGGCATCGGCCAGGCCCGAGCCGTCGATCCGGTGCACGCACCAGCGCCGCACTTCCGCTCGCGCCTGCTCGCTCCGGTACACGGAAGTCATGAGGCCGTCCTGGTCGGGGCGATACCGGTATCGGAGGGCGCGCACCTCGCGATCGGGACGGTGAGGTCAGTGCGCCGCGGCGTACGCGACGAAGCCTGCCCACGCGGCGGGGGCGACGGCGAAACGGGGACCCCGCGCGTTCTTGGAATCGCGTACGTGAACGGCGTCGGGGGCGGTGGCGACCTCGACGCAGTCGTTGGGGTTGCTGCTGTCGCTGTAGCTGCTCTTGAACCAGTGCAGCTCGGAAGCATCCCTGGCAGAGGGTCTGTAGGTCATGTCTCTCCCAGCACTTGCTCGATGAAGGCCCGGGACTCATCCGGCGTAAGAGCCCGGGACCCGATGACGCCGTACCGCAGCTCAAGGATACGGAGTTGCTTCGGATGCGAGATAGGCCTGCCCGCGAACTCGTCATCCGCCCGCCCGACAGCCGAGCCGTCAGCAAACTTCAGCACTTGGATCCGTCCACCCGTTCCCGGGTGATCCCACCGGCAGGTCGGCATCACCTGGATGTCCACGAAGGGCAACTCCCCAAGAAGAAGCAGCCTTTCCAGTTGCCGCCGCCAGACCGCCACACCGCCGATCGGGCGACGCAGCGAGGCCTCTTCCTGGATGAAACTGAGTTCGGGTGCGGGTACCCGGTCGAAGATGGAGTGCCTGGCGATGCGCCCGGCCAGCGCGCGTTCCAGCTCGTCCGGTGGCAGAACAGGGCGTCGGGTACCGAGCAGCGCCCTCGCGTACTCCTCCGTCTGCAACAGACCGTGCAGGTTGTGGCTGCCATACGAGGCCAGTTCGACGGCCTTGGCCTCCAGCTTCGCCAAGTCCCGGATCTTCTTCGGGTACCGCACCTCCGCCAGATCGGACTTCATCGCCGCGAGCTTTCCGTCCGCGCCCACCGCAAGGTCCGCCGCGTCCATGAACTCCGGACGGGGGATGCGCCGACCGCCCTCGACCTTGTAGACGAGGTCCTCGCCGTACCCCATGGCGGAGCCCAGCTCGCACGCCCGCATGCCCGCCGCCTCGCGCCAGGCCTTGATCTGGCGGCCCACCGCCGCGACCACCGCCGCACCCGGCTCGTCATCGGGATCGACGTCCCAGCCGGGCTCGTCCACCCCGCCGTCCCCACGCTCCGTACCGTCGCCGACCACACTCATGCGAGCCCCGTTTCCAACGCGCCTGTCGTCCTTTTCCCAACCGCGCCCCTGCCCCGTACGTCACGGGGGACAGCCGGGACAAGGCCGGACAAGCCCTGGACACTCACCGTACGCAAGGGCTCGGTCACTGGGCACAGTACGCAGAGGCGGCCACGCTGAGTGACATGAATCGAGAAACCACCCGCACCCAACACCTCCCCGTCGACCGTGCGTTCACCGTGCTGCTCTCCCCCACCCGTCGAGGGGTCCGGCTGGCCCGACTGCTCACCGCAGCCCATCTCGGGGCGTGGGGACTCCCGGCGGAGGCGGAGACGGCGGCGCACATCGTGGCCGAGCTGGCGGCGAACGCCACGGTGCACGGGCGCGTGAAGGGCCGGGACTTCCAACTCGGCCTCACCGTCAGCGGAGGCACGCTGCGGATCGAGGTCACCGACACGCGCGGCGACAGCATTCCGCCCGGGCCGGGAGCGGTGAAGCCGCCCGAGGACGACGACTCGGAGACGGGGCGGGGCCTGCTCATCGTGGAGGCGCTGGCAGACCACTGGGGCATCACCCCCGGGCCCGTTCTCCGTAAGACCGTATGGGCGGAGATCGACCTCGTACGGTGACGGCCCCCACCGGGTCGTGCGCCGCCGCGACCCGGTGCGTCCCGAAGGACCCGCGACCGGATCGTTCTCGACCGCGACCCGGTGAAGCGCGACATCAACTACCTAAAGAAACAAGAGAAAAAACCCCACCCGACCCACCCCGGCGACCACCTGACGCATCCCAGGGGCTCGTCACCCACACGGGTGAGATTTCCCAACTCAGCTCGCTTTCCGGCGGGTTGTCCGGCATATGCTCACGCCAGCAACACCCCACCCGACATACGTCGGCCCCCGACCGGGACTGCAATCCCAACCGAGGGCCTGACCACCAAGGAAGAGACAGCTTCCCGATGGATACCCAGCAGAATACTGCGCTCACGCGCGCCCTGGCAGAGGTTCCCGGACCACTGCCCACCTCCGGCGTGATCCACATCGTCATCCCGCACACCGACCGCTTCACCGTCGTCGGCAACCACCTCGCCCAGCACCCCGGCCTCAGCTGCACCGCGATCGGCATCGCCGTACGCATCCAGTCACTGCCCCAGGGGACGGAAGTCAGCATCAAGGCACTCGCCGCCCACTGCCACGAAGGCGAGAAACGCATCGCGGCCGCCCTGCGCGAACTGGAAGCCCTCGGCTACCTGCAACGCCTCCGGGAACGGCTCCCCAACGGCCGGGTCATCACCCGCACAGTCTTCTGCAACCAGCCCACAGCGCTGTTACACCCCCGCCAGACGTCGGGCCCCCAACGACCCGCCGTAACAACCACACCCCAGGCACCGGCACCGCCTCAGGCCCAGACACCGGCACCGGCACCTGCGGTGAGGCCCGAACGGCCCATGCCGCCCGCCACGTCCGACCAGTCCGAGCAGACCGACCCGCCCGCGCCCGAAACGCCCGCACCCGTGCCCCTACCGCCCCCTTCCCCCTTCGCAACGCCGCCGGCCCCGCTCTTCGTACCGCTCGTACCGCCCCCGACCGCACCCAAGCCGCCGCCCCGGCCTCTCCCCCGCCCCACCGAGCTCACCCCGGAACTCGACCGCGCGGCCACCGCGCTCCTCAGCGACCTGCCCCGCCACGCACCTCAGTTCACGCTCTCCGAGGACGACCTCCGTCGACTGGTCCCCGGCGTCGCGGCCTGGCTCGAACGCGCGGCCCGCCCCGACGCCATCCGCCACGCCCTCACCGACGATCCGCCCCACCCCCTCAAGCACCCCGCCAAACTCCTCAAATACCGGCTCACCGAACTGCTCCCGCCACCACCCCCGGGCATCCACGACCTCGCCGCACTCGCCCGCCCCCACATCAGGGTCACGCCCTTCCAGACCTGCGACGACTGCGACCGGGCCTTCCGCTCCCCCACCCCCGGCCACTGCCGCGACTGCCGCGAACACCGCACACACCGCGCCCACCACGCTGACCAGACGTCGCACCAGGCGCACCGAACCGAAGACGTGCGGAGCGCCGCCTGAGATCTCCGGCCGAGTCCGCCCCGGCCATGTCGTTGGCCACTCGCCGCGGTATTCACCGCCGGCCGGAGGCTCGCTGGCGCTACCCGTTCCCCTTGACGGTGAAATCGTGCTCAAGTTTGTCGGCGCCGGGGTAGCTGGGCGTCTCCACCCTGTAGGTGTAGGCACCAAGAACGTCGCCACCCCCGCCACTCCCGCCGTTCCCGCTACCTCCAATTCTTTCTGGCGATGCGCATCGTGCTGCGCCAAAGTCCCATGCATACACGATCTTGAGAGGATTGGAGGTGTCGAGCCTCGCCCAGCGTGATGGGGTGTCACGGTCGACGCAGTCGTCGGACCACCAGATCGGCTCGCCCGAGGGGTCGTACACGGTGATCGGGGTCGTCGTTCGACCCAGGTCGAAGCGGCATTCCGGACCGGACTTGCGTTGGAACGACATCTCGAAGTCAACCGGCTCCCCGAACACCACCGGGTCGGGCTGGCGCCCCATCGACCACCGGAAGTCAGTCGGAGGGCTGTCGTTACAGTCCGACAGCTTCATGATCGCGGGCGTGTTGATCTCGGTGTCGCCGATGTAGGCGGTCTTGTCGTCGGAGCGCGTTGGCAGAGGACTCGGCTTGTCGTCGGCCGCGTGCCGCCCCGAGGGAGAGCCGCTGCTGCCCGAATTCTTCTTCCCGGAGCCGGACTTGTCGGAGGCGAAGCTCTCGATGCCCCAGACGACGCCCCCGACGAGAAGCGTGACACCGGCGGCCGAGGCCAACCACGTGCGTGCCCGCGGTGCCCCGCGTCGCGCCGAGGGCACGGCCGTCGTCGACCGACGTCGCGCGACGACTGGTACCGGCGGTTCCGGATCCTCCGGTGCGTGGTCGCCCTCGTCGTCTGTCACCGTCCCCGCTCTCGCGCCCAGTGGCCGGTCCTGGCGGTGAACGAGTACGTCGCCGGTTTCCACGGCCCCGTTTCCACCGCCTCCACGCTGATGGGCGCGTTGTCCCGTGCCCTTTCGGCGTCCGCCTCCTCGGGCGAGCGGCGGCCCGGGTCAGGCCGTGCATGCCAAGCGGCTTCCGCTCCGGGCTGTGCCCCCGGCGACGGCGCCGCCGCCGGTGGTGTGGCCGCCGACGATGGTGTCGCCGCCGACGGTGTTGCCGCCAACGGTGCGGGAAGCTTCGCGTGGTTACGTCCCAGCGCCACCTGGGCACCGCTGTTGCGGTCCCTGGCCTGCGGAACGGGATGCCCTCGGGCTCTCATCGTCCGATACAGGTGCCGGTAGATGGTTCCCAGGTCCAGCAGTGCGGGACCGCCGGGGATGCCATGGTTCAGCGTGTCGAGCAGAGTGCCGGTGAAGGCGGTGTACGTATCTCCGACCGGTGCCAGGGCGGTGCGGGTCTCGGCTGCGGCGGCGAGGAGGTAACTGCCTTCCACGGCGGCCTGCTCGGCGAAGCCGGTCGATGCGTTCATCCGCCCGAGAGCCAGACCGCTGTAGCAGCAGTCCAGGATCACGACGTGGCGCTCGGCGTTGGAATCCATGAGGAGGACCTGGCGGAGCCATTCGAAGGGCAGGCTGGTCTCCACATGGCCGAACTCGGTGTGGGGCAGTGCCAGGCTGAGAGCGTCCTGCTCGATCAGCCCATGTCCGGCGAAATAGACGACCAGAGTATCGGTGGCTTCGGCGGCAGCCCGTCTTACCGCGCCCACCACGGTGTGCGCGGCGGCCGCGTTCTCGACGACGGTCACGTGCTGCGGCGGCAGTTGCAGCGACAGCGGTCCCGACAGGAGCCCGGAGAGGGCTCGCAGGTTGTTCGATACTGCCGGCAGCTGCTCAAGACGCTCGTACCGGCTCGTTCCCACCAGGACCGCCCGCGACCCCCTCGGGTCAGGTAAAACGCTCACTGGCTCGCGTCCTCATCACCGGCAGCGTCGAGCATCTGGACCACCCGCTCGATCTCCGCATCAGAACCGCCGGTGAGAACGAAAACGGTGTCCCCGCGGTGGATCTCCAGCCGCGGCTGTCGCGGTCGGGTCCGCCGCCACGCGACCAGGGCCAGCACGAACGACGCCGCGCTCCATCCGTTCCCCGTCACCAGCTGAAGCACGTCGAGCGCCGTGCCCATCTCCCCCGGCCGCGGCGCGGTCCCCTGCACCCCGATCGTGGCAGATCCTCGTACCTCGGGGTCCGACCGCAACCAGCCCCGCAACGACCGCAGGTCACCCGCGGACTCGACCCGAACCTCCAAGAGCATGCAGACCTCCCCAGTCTCCGCGCACCCCCCGTGTGACGATGCGCACCCATTCTCCGTCACAGCACCGCGCCCGCACCGGGAAACGCCTCACGAGTCCGCCGACCCCGCTGTTGCGCGGGGGCGGATGATGCCTTGACCCGTCCGGGTCACGTGGGACGACGGCCAGGTGATCACCTTCGGGCGGCTGGAACCTAGTCCTGGAGCGCGGCAACCAGGCTGGCGACGGTGACCGTGTTGAAGACGAAGGCGATGACCGCGTTCGCCGAGATGGTCCGCCGCATGGCGCGGGAGGTCACGTTGACGTCGGTGGTGCCGAAGGTCGTCATGACGGCCACAGCGAAGTACACGTAGTCGGCCCAGGCCACAGACCCCGCTCCGGGGAAGTCGAGCGCCGCTTCGTTCTCCACCAGATTGTCGGCCTGGAAGGCGACGGCGAACGCGACGACGACGCACGTCCAGGCGATGACGACGAGTGACAGCGCCATCAGGGCGCGCGGCCCCTCGGCAAAGGTGGTGCTGAGGTGGCCGGGCAGCCACACGACAGCCACGGCCAACGCGGCTGCCGCGATGAGGATGGAGGCCCCCGGTCCGGGTGCGGTGCCCAGGACGTACCGCTGCAGGAACGTGCCGCGGGCTTCACGGTCGGCCCAGGAACGGATCTGCTCCGGCGAGGCGCGAAGAAAGGCGGTCAGGGTGATGGCCAGGTACGGGACCAGGAAGGCGAAGAACACCAGCACGCCGACGTCGTAGGCCGAGATCCGCACGACACTGTCGAGGGGCAGCACCACGGCCGCACTCGCCGCGATGAGCAGGCACACGAGTGAGCGGCGTCGTTCGGGCAGCCAGGAAATCACGGACGGGCTCCTCCGGGCATTCACGGTGCGGATGGCGGCGACGCTAGACGAGTCGGCTCCCGCCGGGACCGTGGGCTCTCGCGGCGTCCACGAGGTGGTGTGTACCGTCCCCCGGACGGCCCACGGACGGCGTCTTCACGCACGGATCTTCAACTCCCTCGCCCCATGCACGCAGACGTTTGCGCTATCGAGGGTGCCGGGGCGGCGGGTGCCGCATAGTCTGCCGAGCTGTGGACACCCGACGTGCTGGTCAGCAGCTCCGGCTCATTGCCGAGGTCATGGAGGTCGCCGAGGCGAACGACGTAGCCGTGTGGCTTCGCGGTGGCTGGGCGATGGACTTCTTCCTCGGCGAGATCACGCGGGACCACGGGGACATCGACTGGTTCACGTGGGAGGCCGGCGCAGGGAAGCTGGCCGCCGCCCTGGCGCGAAGCGGCTATGAGCCGGTCGCCGGACCACCACCACAGCAGCAGCTCGACTTCGCCAAAGCCGGTCTGGAGATCAGCGTCGCGCTCCTGTCCAAGGACGGAGCCGGCCGCACCTGCGTCGCTGGTGGCCCGTGGGCCGGAACCCTGTGGCCCGAGGCCATGCCCGCTGCCGCCCCTGGTCGCCTCGCCGGCCTGGAGGCCTCCATCGTCAGCCCACAGGGACAGATCGAGATCAAGCGCATGACTCCGGTCTGGGTGCCCGGTATGCCGCGCCGGGCCAAGGACGTCGAAGACATCGCCCGCCTGGAAACGGCGCTGTCCCAACGCGGCGAGCGACACGCCTGAAACCGTCGGGGGCAATCATCCCGTCCGGCCGACCCGCGCGCACCTGCCGTCCCCTCCAGAGCGAGCGCCACCGCGCGGACGTCACCGGTGCTGCGGGCCACGGCTACGATCCCAGCCCATGACGTCCATGACGCGCAGCGAAGACGCAAACGAGAACGGGAACGGGAACGGGAACCAGGGCGCCGACCGGTACGAGATCGACACCGACCCGGACCGCATCGACATAGGCCTGGTGCACCACTGGCTCTCCACCGACGCCTTCTGGGCACGCGGCCGCAGCCGCGACCTCGTCGAGCGGTCCATGGGCGGGTCGCTCAACTTCGGTGTCTACGGCCCCGACGGGGCTCAGGTCGCCTACGCCCGGGTCGTCACGGACCGGGCGACCTTCGCCTGGCTCTGCGACGTCTACGTGGACCCGGCGCATCGCGGGCGTGGCCTGGGCGTACGGCTGGCGACCGCCGTGCGCGACCACCTCGCCCCGTACGAGCTCAAGCGGATTCTCCTCGCCACGCTCGACGCCCACGAGCTGTACGCCAAGGTCGGGTTCGTCCCCGTGACCGACCCCTCGATGCTGATGGCCCTGAGCGCTGAGCAGTAGGTGGGCACCGTGCCGGACAGAGACGGGACACCGCCTCGCGACGACAGCCCGCACCACGCCCTCGCTGCCCTTCTCACTCGACGCTCGACCACGGACTTACGGCTGCGCCCTTACGGCTGCTTCCTTACGGCTGTGCCATCGCCTGCCGGAAGCCCGTGTTCACTGCGAGGATCCCGCCGTCCACGCGCAGCGTCGTCCCGGTGATCCAGGCCGCGTCCATGGAGGCGAGGAAGGCGACGGCGGACGCGATGTCATCGGGGGTGCCGACGCGGCCCAGCGGGTAGAGGGCGGCGGCCCGGTCCAGTTCGGCGTCGCGGCCCGCCCAGGCGTCGGTGCGGATCGTGCCGGGGGCGACCAGGTTGACGCGTACGCCGCGCGGTCCTGCGTGGCCCGCCAGCGTACGGGTGAGGCTGGTCAGGCCCGCCTTGGCCGCGCTGTACCCGTGGCCGCCGAAGTCCTGTTCGCCGTTGACCGAGCCGATGGTGACGATCGCACCCCGGCCCGAGGCGACCAGGTGCGGCAGCGCGGCGCGGGCGCAGCGGAACGGGCCGGAGAGCGTGATGTCCAGGTCGCGTTCCCAGACCTCGTCCGACTCGTCCTCGAAGAGCGGCTCGTCCTCGCCCGCCGCATAGGCGTTGTTGACCAGGACGTCGAGCCGGCCGAAGGCGGCGACCGCGTGGGCGACGGCCGCCTCGACCGCCGCCCGGTCGGCCACGTCGCAGACGAGGGATTCGGCGGTGCCACCCGCCTCGCGTATCGCCGCCGCCGTGTGGGCGGCGCGCTTGGCGTCGAGGTCGGTGACGAGGACAGAGGCCCCTTCCGCCGCCAGGCGGCGGGCCGTTGCCGCGCCGATGCCCTGGCCGGCGGCGGTGATCAGGACGCTGTATCCGGCGAAGCGGGCGGCCGAGGTCCGGTCGGATGCTGGAGTCATAGCGCCGACCGTACTGCTCTGACCAAGGCCTGGGCACGGGGGTCGGCGGTGACTCCCTTCTGGAGGCCGTTGGTGACATAGCCCAGCGCGATGCCCGACTCCGGGTCCGCGAAGCCCAGCGAGCCGCCCCGGCCCGGGTGCCCGAACGATCCGGGGCCCAGCAGCGGCGCCGCCGGGCCGTGCAGCATGTAGCCCAGGCCGAAGCGGGTGTTGACGACCAGCACCCGGTCCGGGCCCGCCGACTCCTCCGTACGGGCCAGGGTGAGCGTGGCGGGGGCGAACAGGCGGCGGTGGCCGTCGACGGGGCCGATCATCGCGGCGTAGCAGCGGGCCAGGCCCCGGGCGGTCGCAATGCCGCCCGACGCGGGGAGTTCGGCCGCACGGTAGGCGGGGTCGTTCTCGTCGGGGAACGGGTCGATCGCGCCGAACGCCCTGCGGGTGAGGGAATCCGGGTCCCGGTAGGCCTCGACGACGGAGCGCTTGGGGCGTACGCGCAGGGCGCTCGACGCGGTGGCCGCCGCCGGGGGCTCCACCGGGCCGATGCGGCCGACGCGGTGGGCCTCGTCGGCCGGGAGCCCGAACCAGAAGTCGAGGCCGAGTGGGCGGGCGATCTCCTCGGCGATCCAGCGGCCGATGGTGCGGCCGGTGGCGCGGCGGACCAGTTCGCCGATCAGCCAACTGTAGGTCTGGGCGTGGTAGCCGTGATCGGTGCCGGGCTCCCACTGCGGGCGCTGGGCGGCGACGGCGGCGGGCCCGGAGACCCCGTCGGCCGCCTCGGCGGGGGTCAGGGCGGTGTCCAGGGCGGGTACCCCGGCCCGGTGGGCGAGCAGGTCGCGGACGAGGACGCGTTCCTTGCCGTTCGCCTTGAACTCCGGCCAGTAGGTGGAGACCGGGGCGTCCAGGTCGACCTGTCCGCGCTGGTGGAGCAGCAGGGGGACGGCGGCGGCGATGCCCTTGCCCGCCGAGCGGACGATCTGGACGGTGTCGACGGCCCACGGCTCGGTGCCGTCGACGTCGCGCGTACCGGCCCACAGGTCGACGACCTTGCGCCCGTGGCGGTAGACGGCGACGGCCGCGCCGCGCTCCCCGCGCTGCTCGAAGTTGCGGACGAACGCCTCCGCGACCGGCTCGAACCCGGGCGCTACCGTGCCCCGTACGTCCACGGTGACGGCTGGGGCCACGGCTTCGGCCCCGGCTTCGGCTTCGGTCCCGGCTTCCGTCCCGGTCACGTGCGCTCCCGTGTGTGGTTCGGTTCCCGTGCCTGATCCCCATACCGCGCCTGGTTCAGCCCCCGTGCCCGATTCCGCTCCCGTTCCCGTTCCCGTGCCCGATCCCGATTCCGCTTCCGCGCCCGCCGTCGTGCTCGCTCCCGCGCTCCCGCTCATCCCCCCATGGTGCACGTCCCGGCAGGGTGTTCGGGGGGCGGGTCGCCGTCAGCCCCGTGCTGTCACCACCTGTTTACGCCGACGGAAACAGAGCTCCAGGGGCGTACGGCAGATCGTGGGCGACCGTCAACGCGATGACGGTCACAGGTGCGTCGAGGAAACCACCGGGTAGACGCAGGGGAGGCTCCGCCTCCCGCGGGGTCCGCACGGTCTCCACGCCCGTGCGGACGAGGTCCTGCGGGCGGGGTCATGAACCCATCGACAGCAGTGCCCTCCTGCGAACTGCATGCAAGGGCGGAAGCTCGGCAACTGGATAGGACTCATCGCGCCACTTCCGCAAAATATGGGACATTAGAGGGCAGAGTTACGCATATATAGGAGGAGCCGGCCCATGTCCCCTGTGATCGAAGTACATGCGCGCGCCCGGCTCATCACCGATGGCCCCCTGACCCGCCCGGTCCCCGTCGACCTGCGCTACGACCCCGCCGACGAGCGGCGCGCCGTCCACATAGGACTGCCCGACGGCACCGACTGGTCGTTCGGCCGCGACCTCCTGGAGCGCGGCCTGCGGACCCCGATCGAGCGCGGCGACGTCCGCATCTGGCCGTGCGGCCGTACGCAGCTGATCGTGGAGCTGCACTCGACGGATGGCGTCGAGGTTTTCCAGTTCGAGATCCGGACGCTGATCCGCTTCCTGGCCCGCACCCACGCCCAGTCACCGGCCACCCCGGCGGACGCGGGCCGGGAGTCGCAGCCGCAGCCGCCGTCCCGCACCGCCCGCCCGGAACGGGGCGCGCAGACGGAACGGGGCGCGCATCCCGAGCGGGGCGCGCAACCCGCCCGCGGCTGAAGCACCGCCGCCAAGGGCCGCCGGGACGAGCGCCGGGAGAGATGCTCAGCCGCGGCCCGCGCCCGCTTCCGCACCCTGGCGATCCACCGCAGCCCGGTGATCACCGGTCACGTCGCCGGCAGCGTGCTGCAGATCCTCGCCGGCCTGGTCCTGGTCGGAGCCGTGGCCGTGGCCATCGGCTTCCGTTCCGTCGACGCCACCGCCCTGGAGTGGCTGGCCGCCTTCGGACTGGTCACGCTCTTCGCCCTGGCGCTCACCTGGATCGCGGTCGGGATGGGCATGGCCAGCCCGAACGCGGAGGCCGCCGCCAACAGCGCACAGCCGCTGATCCTCCTCCCGCTCATCTCCAGCGCCTTCATCCCGGCCGACACCATGCCCGGCTGGTTCCAGCCGATCGCCGAGTACCAGCCCTTCACCCCCGTGATCGAGACCCTGCGCGGCCTGCTCCTCGGCACCGGGATCGGCCACAACGGCTGGCTGGCCGTCGGCTGGAGCCTCGGCCTCGTCGTGCTCGGCTACCTGTGGTCGAAGTCGCTGTTCCTCCGCGACCCGGCGGCACGCTGACCGCGTGCGGCGCCCCGCCCGCGCCTCGCCCGCCCTCTGCGACAAGAGGGAAGCCCCGCCAGAGGAAAACTCCGCAAGAGGAAAGCCCCCGTGCAGTTCGCACGGGGGCTTTCGCTGTGCCCCGGTCCCCGTCCCCACAGGTAACCGGCGCTTCCGGGGCCACGCTCCGCTCAGGCGCGGCCCCGGAGCTGGGAGGGCACGGTCGGGACGGACGGGTCAGACGCGGGCGAGCTCGCGCTCACCCTCGCCGCCGCCGTCCCCGGGCCCCTGCTCGGAGCCGGAATCGCCGGTCAGCTGCTTCTGGAGCTTCTCGCCCTCCACGTCCACGTTGGGCAGCGCCCGGTCCAGCCAGCGCGGCAGCCACCAGGCCCGCTTGCCGAGCAGGGCCAGGACGGCGGGCACGATCGCCATCCGCACCACGAAGGCGTCGAAGAAGACGGCGATGGCGAGCGAGAAGCCGATCATCTTGATCATCTGCTCGCTGGAGCCGATGAAGCCGGAGAAGACCGCCATCATGATCACCGCCGCGGCCGCGACCACCCGTGCGCCGTGCTTGAAGCCGGTCACGATGGCCTGGCCCGGGCTCTCGCCGTGGACGTACGCCTCGCGCATCCGCGTGACGAGGAAGACCTCGTAGTCCATCGCGAGACCGAAGACCACGCCGACCATGAAGATCGGCATCATGCTCATGATCGGACCGGCCTGCTCGACACCGAAGAGCGAGCCGAGCCAGCCCCACTGGAAGACCGCGACGACCGCACCGAGGGCCGCGACCACCGAGAGCAGGAAGCCCAGGGCCGCCTTCAGCGGGACGAGGATCGACCGGAAGACCAGCATCAGCAGCAGGAACGCGAGGCCGACGACGAGCGCCAGGTAGGGCAGCAGCGCGTCGTTCATCTTCTGCGAGAAGTCGATGTTCATCGCGGTGGCGCCGGTGACCAGGACCTCCGCGCCGGTGTCGGACGTGACGTCCTGACCCGCGTCACGGATGTCGTGGACGACCTCCTCCGTGGCGTGGGAGGACGGCCGGTCCTTGGGGATGACCGTGATCGTCGCGGTGTCGCCGGCCTTGTTGAAGGCGGGCGGAATGACGGCGCTGACGCCGATCGACTCGATCTCCTCGGCGACCCGCGAGGCGGCGGCCTTGCCGTCCGAGCTGTTCTTCGTGTCGACGACGACCAGCAGCGGACCGTTGAACCCGGGACCGAAGCCGTCCGAGAGCATGTCGTACGCCTGACGCTGCGTGGTCGACTTCGGCTGGGCGCCGTCGTCGGGCAGACCCATCTCCAGCGAGGCCGCCGGTACGGCGATGATGCCGAGGCCGAGGACGCCGACGAGCATGACCCAGACCGGCTTGCGCAGCACGAACCGCGCCCAGCGGGTGCCCATGTTCGGCTTGGCCTCGGTGCTCTTCTCCGCCTCGGCGGCCTTGCGCGCCTTGCGGCCCATGACCCGCTTGCCCGCGAAGCCGAGGGCGGCCGGGACCAGCGTGAGCGCGATGAGTACGGCGATGGCCACCGTGCCGGCGGCGGCGAAGCCCATCTTCGTCAGCATCGGGATGTTGACGACGGCCAGGCCCGCCAGGGCGATGACCACGGTCAGTCCGGCGAAGACGACCGCGGATCCGGCCGTTCCCACGGCCCGTCCGGCGGCTTCCTCGCGCTCCCGGCCCTCGGCCAGTTCGGCGCGGTAGCGGGAGACGATGAAGAGGGCGTAGTCGATGCCGACGGCGAGCCCGATCATCATGGCGAGGATCGAGGTGGTGGAGCCCAGGTCCAGCACATTGGCCAGCGCGGTGATCGTGGAGACCCCGATACCGACCCCGACCAGCGCGGTCACCAGCGGAAGTCCGGCGGCTACCAGCGAGCCGAAGGTGATGACCAGGACGATGGCGGCGATGACGACACCGATGATTTCGGCGGTCCCGGTGTGCGGCACGACCTGGAGGGCGTCACCGCCGATCTCCACCTTCATGCCGCTCTGCTGCGCGTCCTTGCCCGCGTCCTCCAGTGAGTCACGGGTCGCGTCGGTCAGCTCCATGGAGTTGACCTTGTAGGAGACCGAGATGTACGCCGTCGAACCGTTCTGGCTCACGGCCTGCGTCTCGAACGGATCGGCGACCGAGGCGATCTGCTTCGAGCCGGACCGCAGCTCCTCGACGATGCCGGTGATCTCGCTCTTGTTGGCGGAATCGGTCACCTTCTCGTCCCCGGGCGCCTCGAAGACGACACGGGCGGTGGCACCGTCGGCACTGGTGCCGGGGTTGCGCTGATCCAGCAGGTCGAAGGCGCGCTGCGCCTCCGTACCAGGAATGGAGAAGGAACTGGAGGTGGCGGCGGGCGCGGTGGCCGCACCGATCCCGGCGACCGCCAGCAACGCCACCCAGATCAGGGCGACGAAGCGGCGGCGGCGGAAGGTGAGCCGTCCGAGCTTGTAGAGGAAAGTGGCCACGGGGGCGTACTCCCGGTCAGGTCGTTTGAGTGGAATTGGGCGTGAGGAACCAGCCCGACGACGAGAGCGGCGTGTCAGGTGGAGCGTCGGGGAGAGGGCCGTACGGGTGGGACGGGGAGGTCAGACACCGAGGGCGGGGAGAACCACGGAATCCACGTAGTCGATGAGGAACTCCTGGTCGACAGGACGGTCCTCGATCAGCTGCCGGGCGGCCAGCGCGCCGACCAGCATGTGCGGGATGTACTTCAGCGCCGGATTGTCCGGTCGCAGTTCACCCCGGTCCATCGCCCGTTGCAGCATCTGGTCGAAGCCGGTCATCTCCGGCTCGATCAGCAGCTCGCGCAGGGCCTGGAGCAGCTCGGGGTACTCATGGACGGCATGGCTCAGGCCCCGCATCAGCGCGGCGTCCTTCTCCATCTGGCAGTCGTCGGTCCGGCTCAGCGCGGCATGGAAGTCCCCGCGCAGCGAACCGGTGTCGATGTCCGCGAGGTTCCCCGGCTTGTTGTGCCGCAGCGCCTTCGCGACCAGCTCGGGCTTTGAGCCCCACTGGCGGTAGAGGGTGGCCTTGCTCGACCGGGTACGGGCGGCGACGGCGTCCATGGTCAGGGCGTCGTAACCGACCTCGCGGAGCAGGTCGAGGACGGCCTCGTACAGCTCGCCCTCACGCTCGGGGGTCAGCCTGGTGCGTGCCATGTGCCGACCTCCTTCGCTTCACTGTCCGGTGTCCCGCTCAACAGTCCCGGTCACCCGCTCAGCAACCCGCTCATCATCGAACGAAACTGTTTCGTACACCTGAACCGTACCCGCACGGCCCAGCGAAACGAAATCGTTTCGCTTGTGTTCTGCACCACAAGTTGCCCCGGGACCCGCGCACCGAAAACATTGGGGGGTGAGTGACGACGTCGCGTATCTCCGTTTCCCGCACCTTCACCAGGACTTGCTGTGCTTCGCGGCCGAGGACGACCTCTGGGTCGCCCCCCTCGCCGCCGCCGGGCACCGCCCCGGACGGGCCTGGCGGGTGACCGTCGACCGGACCCGGGTCAGCCATCCACGCTTCTCGCCCGACGGCTCCTCCATCGCCTACACGACCTGGCGCACCCTGGACCCCGAGATCCACCTCGCCCCGGTGGACGGCGGCCCGGCCCGCCGGCTCACCCACTGGGGCTCGACCGACGCCCGGGTCTGCGGCTGGAGCCCCGATCCCGGCGAGGCGTGCCAGATCCTCGCCGTCTCCTCGCACAACCAGCCGTTCTCGTACTTCTCCTGGGCCTACAGCGTCCCCACCGACGGCGGCCCCGGCGGCAAGCTCCCCTGGGGCCCGGTCTCCGACATCGCGGTCGCCGACATCGACGGCGAGCGCCGCACCCTGCTGCTCACCGGCACGCCCCCGCACGAACCGGCAGCCTGGAAGCGCTACCGGGGCGGGGCCATGGGCCGCCTGTGGCTGCACGGCGAACGCCTGCTCCCGGACATCGACGGCCACCTCGCCAACCCGATGTTCGTCGGCCGCCGCATCGCGTTCCTCTCCGACCACGAGGGCGTCGGCAACCTCTACTCCTGCCTGATGGACGGCACCGGCCTGCGCCGGCACACCGACCACGACGCCTTCTACGCCCGCAACGCCTCCAGCGACGGCCACCGGGTGATCTACCAGTGCGCCGGCGAGCTGTGGCTGGTCGAGGACCTGGACGCGCCCGACGCCACCCCGCGCAAGCTGGAGGTGCGCCTCGGCGGCCCGCGCACCGGCCGGCGCGTCCACCAGGTGCCCGCCGCCAGCAACGTCGACTCGCTCTCCGTCGACGAGACGGGCCGGGCCAGCGCCGTCACCGTACGCGGCAGCCTCTACTGGCTCACCCACCGCGACGGCCCCGCCCGCACCATCGCCGACACCCCCGGCGTCCGGGTGCGGCTGCCGGAGATGCTCGGCAGCGGCGGTCAGGTCGCGTACGTCACCGACGCGGACGGCCCCGACGCCGTCGAGATCGCCTACCTGCCGCGCGCCAGCGGCGACCGCCCGGCGCGCAGGCTGGCCTCCGGGCTGCTGGGCCGGGTCCAGGAGATGATCTCCGACCCGGAGGGGGAACGCCTCGCCATCGCGTCGAACGACGGCCGCCTGCTGCTCCTGGACACGGGGGAGCCGGAGCCTCTGGAAACCGTGGAGAAGGAGCAGGAGAAGGCCCCCAGCGGCTCGACCCGCGCCGACCTCCACGCCGCCACCGGTGCGGCGACCCCGGACAGTGCCGCGCCGGTCGACGAGCACCCCGGTCTCACCGAGCTGATCCGCTCGGTCAACGGACCCGTGCGCGACCTCGCCTTCTCCCCCGACGGCGACTGGCTGACCTGGTCGCACCCGGGCATCGGCCGCTCGCTGCGGCAGATCAAGCTGGCCCGGATCTCCGGCCCCGGCGCCCCGGTGATCGTCGACGTCACCAACGGCCGCTTCGAGGACGAGAACCCGGTCTTCACGGACGACGGCCGCTACCTCGCCTTCCTCTCCTGGCGCGGCTTCGACCCGGTGTACGACGTCCACACCGGCGACCTGTCCTTCCCGCTCGGCTGCCGCCCGTACCTGGTCCCGCTCTCCTCGGCGACCCCGTCGCCCTTCGCCCTCTCGCCCGACGGCCGTCCGGCGGCGGGCGGCCTGGACCCGGTGGACGTGCCGGACGGCGGCACGCCGGAGGGCTCCACGGTCATGGTCGAGTTCGAGGGGCTGGAGAGCCGGGTGACGCCGTTCCCCGTCTCCGCCTCCAAGTACTCGGCGCTGGCCCCGGTGAGCGGCGGCGGGCTGGTCTGGCTGCGCTGGCCGATCTCGGGGGCGCTGGGCGAGACGTTCGCGAACCCGGCCGACATGTCGGGGCGGCCGACCCTGGAGCACTTCACCATCGCGAAGGCCCGCAGGACCGAACTGGTCGACCACCTCGACTGGTTCGCGGTCAGCGGTGACGCGTCCCGCCTGGTCGTGATGGACGACGGCGAACTCCGCGCCGTACCGGCCACCGAGGCGGGCGACACCGACTCCACGGTCTACCTGGACCTGCGCCGCATCCTGCACGAGGTCGACCCGGGGGCGGAGTGGCGGCAGGCGTACGGCGAGGCGGGGCGGATCATCCGCTCCTACTTCTGGGAGCCGGACATGTGCGGCATCGACTGGGACGGAGTGCTGGACCAGTACCGCCCCCTGGTCGAACGGGTCGCGTCACCCGACGAGTTCGCGGATCTGCTGCGCGAGGTGCTGGGCGAGCTGGGCACGTCGCACGCGTACGTCACCCCCGCCCGCCGCAACGAGGGCCCGCCGCACTACCAGCGCGCGATCGGCCTCCTCGGCGCCAACCTGGTCTGCCGTGACGGCGCCTGGACCATCCAGCGCATCCTGCCCGGCGACTCCTCGGACTCCAAGGCCCGTTCGCCGCTGGCGGGCACGGGGATCCGGGAGGGCGCGGTCCTCACCCACGTCGACGGCCGCCCGGTGGACCCGGTCGCCGGCCCGTACCCCCTGCTGACCGCGGCGGGGGGCACGACGGTGGAGCTGACCTTCTCCCCGGCGGGCGGCGGCCCGTCCCGCCGGGTGGCGATCATGCCCCTGGTCGACGAACGCCCGCTGCGCTACCAGGACTGGGTGGCCAAACGCCGTGGCGTCGTACGGGAGTTGAGCGGCGGCAAGTGCGGTTACCTCCACATCCCGGACATGGGCGGCTCGGGCTGGGCGCAGTTCAACCGCGACCTGCGTCTGGAAGTCTCCCGCCCCGCCCTGATCGTGGACGTACGGGGCAACGCGGGCGGCCACATCAGCGAGCTGGTCGTGGAGAACCTCACCCGCAAGATCCTCGGCTGGGACCTGACCCGCAACGCCCAGGCGGTGAGCTACGCCTCCAACGCGCCGCGCGGCCCGGTCGTCGCCCTGGCCGACGAGGCGACCTCCTCCGACGGCGACATGATCACCGCCGCGTTCCGGCTGCTGAAGCTGGGCCCGGTGGTGGGCCAGCGCACCTGGGGCGGCGTGGTCGGGATGACCGGCCGGCACCGGCTCGGAGACGGCACGGTGATCACGGTCCCGATGAACGCGGCCTGGTTCGACACGTACGGCTGGTCGGTGGAGAACCACGGCGTGGAACCGGACGTGGAGGCCCTGCGCACCCCGCTGGACTGGGCGGAGGGCCGGTACGCCGTCCTCGACGACGCGGTCCGCCTGGCCCTGGAACTGCTGGCCGCGCACCCGGCGGCGACCCCGCCCTCGTACGAAACGGCCCCGAACCTGCGGCGGCCACCACTGCCGCCGCGGCATACAAGCCCGTCCGGCGATTGAGGACATCTTTTCCAGCCGCACCCGGGCGCGCCTTCGGGGCTCCGCCCCGAACCCCGCTCCTCAAGGCCCACAATTCAGCCCACCCGGCGATTGAGGGCATCCTTTCCAGCCCGTCCGGCGATTGAGGACATCTTTCGAGCCCGCACCCGGGGAGCGGCGCCCCACGCCAAGAAGGAGGCGCACCCGGTCACCCGGATGCGCCTCCTGGAGCGACGCGTACGCACGCGCGAGCCGCAGCACGCACGCGTCACACCTCAACGACCGTCAACGGTCAAAACGCTCGCGCGCCTGGTCCTTCGCGTCCTGGGCACGGTCCTTCATGCCCGAGGAGGAGTCCGACTCCTGGTCACGGCCCTGGGAGGCCCGGTCCTTGGCCTCGTCCTTGCCCTGACCCGCCTTCTGCTTGGCCTGGTCGGCGAGCTCCTGCGCCTTGTCCTTGAACTGGTCCGAAATACCCATGCTGTTCACTCCTGTGGGATGCGTGGGGTACGTGGGGGACGGCCCCCTGCGGGGCCTCGCTCAGCGTTGCACGGCCCGACATCCCTCGCATTTCGTACCGCTACGTACGGTCAGCACGCTCCGCCCGCGCGTCCTGGTCCGCCGCCCCCCCGGCCCCCACCAGCCCTTTCGACACGGTGTGGAGCCGCGGCTCGAACCGCCGCATCTCGCGCTGCCCGCCGATCGCGATGACGGACGGAAGGTAACCGCGGACCGACTGCATTCCACGCAGCCACCACTGGGCGTAGACATGCGGAGAGCGCCGCGCGATCCCGTCCACGATCCGGTCGACGGCCGGGCCGAGCGGGTACGTCCGGTTCATCGGCCACGGCAGCCGCTGGCGCAGCTCGCGCATCACGTCGTCCTGGTCCGCCCCGCGCACCATGTCGGTGTCGGTCCAGGAGAGGTAGCCGACGCCGACCTTGACGCCCTTGTAGCCGACCTCGGCGCGCAGGCTGTGCGCGAAGGCCTCGACGCCCGACTTGGATGCGCAGTACGCGGTCATCATCGGGGCCGGGGTGATCGCGGCCAGCGACGCTATCTGGAGGAAGTAGCCGCGGCTCTCCATCAGTACCGGGAGGAAGGCCCGCCCGGTGACCGCGCCGCCGATGAGGTTCACCTCGATGACCCGCCGCCAGGCGTCCGGGTCCGAGTCGGCGAACGGGCCGCCCGAGGCCACGCCCGCGTTGGCGACGACGACGTCGACCTTGCCGAAGCGCTCCTTCACCTCGCGCGCCACCTGGGCCATCGCCTCGTGGTCGGTGACATCGGCGAACCAGTGGTCGCTCTCGCCGTGCAGCCGCTCGGAGACCTTCTTCAGCTCGTCCCGCTCCAGGCCGACGAGCGCCAGCGTCGCCCCGCGTGCCGACAGCTTGCGGGCCAGCAGTTCACCCACCCCCCGGGCCGCGCCGGTGACGACGACGACCTGGCCCTCGAGACCGCGCTTGCCGCTCATGCGACATCCTCCTTCTCCGCCGTGGCGGCTCTCCGCTCGGCGGCCGCCCCCGTGGCGACGTACCGGGTGACCAGCTCCCTGATCTTCGCCGTGACGGCCTCCGGGGCCTCCATCGGCGTCATGTGCCCCATCCCTGCCAGCTCGGTCAGCCCGAGCCCGACCGGCAGCGCGGCCGCGATGGCCCGCGCGAGGGCCGGCGGCGTCAGCCGGTCGTCCGTTCCGGCGATCACCGCGGTCGGCACTCGCAGCTCGCGCACGCCCGCCGCGAGGTCCAGCTCGGCGAGCACATGGCCCCACTGCACTCTCGTGCGGCGTGGGCAGGCGTGCACGATGCGGGCGCAGGCGTCGACCCGGTCCGGAGCCGAACCGGGGCCCATCGTCGCGTACTTGAGGACCTTCCTGGAGACCGGGTTGACCGGCCCGAGCGGTGCTTTCGCGCCCAGTACGGCGGTGGTGAGCCGGGTCCGCAGCGCACCCGCGCGCAGCGGCAGGACGCGGGCCTCGGCGGCCAGCCGCGTACTGCCGGTGGAACAGAGCAGCACGGCGGCGGCGTGCTCGCGCAGTCCGGGGCGCGCGGCGGCGGCCATCACCGTCATCCCGCCCATGGAGTGCCCGGCGAGCACCGCCCTGCGGCCCGGGGCGAGCGTCGCGGCGAGGACCGCTTCGAGGTCGTCGGCCAGCGCGTTCGTGCTGTAGCCGCCGGGCCCCGGGGCGGGGGTGAGCCCGTGGCCGCGCTGGTCGTAGGCGATGACCCGGTGGTCGGCGGCCAGGTCGCGTATCTGGGCGTCCCAGAAGCGGGTGTTGCAGGTCCAGCCGTGAGCCAGGACGACCGCCGGGGCGTCCTCGGGGCCGTGCAGTTCGACGTGGATCCGGGAGCCGTCGGCGGAGCGTGCGGTCACGTCGGCCGCCGGCACCGGCGGTACGGTGTCGCGGTGCAGGAGGCGGCTCATCGCGCGGCCTCCTCGGCGACGGCACCAGCGCCGGAGCCGGCGCCGGAAGCCGTGTCGGAGCCGGCGCCGGAAGCCGTGTCGGAGCCGGCGCCGGAAGCCGTGCCGGAACCGACGGTCACGGTCTCGCGATCGGTGCGGCCCGGCTGCTCCGGTACGCGTCCGCTCCCGGCCGCCCGCCCCGTCCCGCCCACCGCACCGGCCCGGACGACGTCGTACTCCGCGAGGTCCACCGAACGCGTCTGCCGCCGGAACTCACCCGTGGTGCCGGGCCAGACGGTGGTGTTGCGGCCCGCCTCGTCCAGGTACCAGCTGGTGCAGCCACCGGTGTTCCACACCGTGCGCTTCATCCGCTGCTGGACCCGGTCGTTCCACGCGGTGACGGCGGCGGAGCGGGCATCGAGCGCGGCTCGTCCGCCCAGCACGTTCAACTGCCGCAGGTAATCGGCCATGTAGTTCAGCTGGGACTCGATCATCAGGATCATGGAGGAGTTTCCGAGCCCGGTGTTGGGGCCGATGATCGTCATCCAGTTGGGGAACCCGGCGGCGGTCGCGCCGCGCAGCGAGTTCATGCCGTCCTTCCAGGACTCGGCGAGCGTGATGCCCTCCTCGCCGACGACCCGCTCCGCGATCGGCATGTCCGTCACATGGAAGCCGGTGCCGAAGATGATCGCGTCGACCTCCGCCTCGCTCCCGTCGGCGGCGACCACCGTGGAGCCGCGTATCTCGCTGAGCCCGGAGGCGACGACGTCCACATTGGGCTGGGCGAGGGCCGGATAGTAGGTGCTGGAGAGCAGGATCCGCTTGCAGCCGATGCGGTAGTCGGGGGTCAGCTTGGCGCGCAGCGCCGGGTCCTTGATCGCCCGCGCCATGTTGGACTTGGCTATCTTCTCCACCAGCCCGAGCTGATCCGGGTGCTTGGTGAAGGCACTGACCTGCAACTCCCTGATGCCCCAGAGCAGTCCGCGGCGCGCCGTGCCGGTGGCGGGGACGGCCCGGTGCAGCGCCCGCTCGGCCTTGCTGATCGTGCGGTCCACGCGCGGCATGACCCAGGGCGGGGTCCGCTGGAAGAGCGTGAGCTTCGCGGTCCTCGGCTGTATCGCCGGGACGATCTGGATCGCGGACGCGCCCGTTCCGACCATCGCGACGCGCTTGCCGGCCAGGTCGTAGTCGTGGTCCCAGCGCGCGGAGTGGAAGACCTTGCCGGGGAAGGAGTCGAGCCCGGTTATGTCCGGCGTCTTGGGGTCGGAGAGCGGCCCGGTGGCGGAGACGACGACATCCGCGTGGAGCACGGCCCCGCCGGCTGACTCGATCACCCAGTAGAGATTCGCCTTGTCCCAGGTCATCAGCTTCACCTCGTGGTTCAGCCTGATGTGCGGGCGGAGCCCGAAGGTGTCCGCGACGCGCTCCAGGTAGGCCCGGATGTGCTTCTGCCCGGAGAAGGTGCGCGGCCAGTCGGGGTTGGGGGCGAACGAGAACGAATAGAGGTGGGACGGTACGTCGCAGGCGCAGCCGGGATAGCTGTTGTCGCGCCAGGTGCCGCCCACCGAGTCGGCCCGCTCCAGGACGACGAAATCGGTGATGCCTTCGCGGCGCAGCCGTACGGCGGCCCCCAGGCCCCCGAATCCGGTTCCGATCACCGCCACACGTACGTGCTCCTGCTGGGCCATGCTGCCGCCTCCCGCGGTACGTCACACGACTCTGCCAGCAATCACTGGCATTGTTCGGAGAGTAGAGCAGGACCGTACCGATCGGTAGGGGGCGGACCGAGGAAAGTTACCGGCGGTACAACATAGGGTGCCCCTGTGGCCGAAGGACGCGAGCACCGCGAATACCGCATGGAGGAGTTGGCCCGGGAGGCCGGCATCACCGTGCGGACCCTGCGCTTCTACCGGGAGCGCGGGCTGATTCCACCGCCTCGCCGCGAGGGCCGCATCGCCTGGTACGACGACCACCACCTGGCCCGGCTGCGGACCATCACGGGCCTGCTGGAGCGCGGCCACACCCTCAACGGCATCGCCGACCTGGCGGCCACCTTCGAGAGCGGCCGCGATGTCGCCGAGGTGCTGGGCCTGGGCGAACCGACCGAGGAGACCCCGGTCCGCCTCACCCCGGAGCAGCTCGCGGACTACTTCGAGGGCGAGGTCACGCCCGAGAACCTCGCCACCGCACTGGATTTGGGCTATCTCGCCACGGACGGGGACGAGATCGTACACATCAGCCGCCGCCTGCTGGAGGTGTCGGCCGAGCTCGTACGGGAAGGGGTGCCGCTGTCCACGGTGCTCTCCTCGGGCCGCCGCGTCCGCGAGCACGCGGACGCGCTCGCCGAGATCTTCGTACGGGTACTGCATGCCCACACCAAGGAGACCGAACCGGCCCAACTCCGGCCACTGGCCCGCGCGGTGGTGGACGCCGAGCTGTCCATGGCCCTCGACCGGAGGCTGCGCCGCGAGGACGGGACACAGCCCCCGAAGTCCGACTGACGCACCCCTTCCCCGGGGTGCCGACGGGGCTCTCCGGGGTGCCCACCGGGCTCTCCGGCGCGCCTACCGAGTTCTCCGGGGTGTCGGCGGGGCTCTCGGGGTGCCCACCGGAGACCCCCGGGCACCGACCGGGCGCCTACCGCTCGTAGACGACCGTCACCGGCGCGTGGTCGCTCCAGCGCTCGCCGTGCGTGGCCGCCCGCTCCACCCAGGCCTTCACCGCACGCCCGGCCAGCCCCGGGGTCGCCATCTGGTAGTCGATGCGCCAGCCGCTGTCGTTGTCGAAGGCCCGCCCCCGGTACGACCACCAGCTGTACGGCCCCTCGACCTCCGGGTGCAGCGCCCGCACGACGTCCACGTACGCGGCCTCCTCCAGGACCCGGGTCAGCCAGGCGCGCTCCTCGGGGAGGAAGCCGGAGCTCTTGCGGTTGGCCTTCCAGTTCTTGAGGTCCGCCTCCTGGTGGGCGATGTTCCAGTCGCCGCAGACCACGACCTCGCGGCCGGCCGCTGCGGCCCGCGTCTTCAGCCCTTGGAGGTAGGGCAGGAAGGCGGCCATGAAGCGCTCCTTCTCGTCCTGACGCTCGGTGCCGACCTCGCCGGAGGGCAGGTACAGGCTCGCGACGGTGACACCCGGGAGGTCGATCTCCACGTACCGGCCGCTCGCGTCGAACTCCTCCGCCCCGGGGACCCCGAAGCCGCCGAAGCCGATCTGGACCCGCTCGGGGGCCTGCCGCGAGTAGAGCGAGACGCCGGCGCGGCCCTTGGCGGCGGCGGGCGCGTGGACGGCGTGCCACCCTTCGGGGGTGCCCACCCCTTCGGGCAGCTGGGCGAGCTCGGCCCGCACTTCCTGGAGGCAGAGCACATCGGCGTCGGTCCCCGCCAGCCACTCGACGAAGCCCTTCTTGGCGGCGGCGCGGAGCCCATTAACATTCACGGAGGTCACTGTGAGCAAAACATGCTCCCCATCTTCACGAGCGTTCGTAGCTCACTGACTGAGGTCACTGTGAGCATCCCGAAACAGTACCCACTCCACCCCTACGCATAGATGTACGATATTTAGCATGATTATTCAGACTCGCCCTTTCGACCACCCCGATGCCGTCAAACTCAACGACCAGGTGCAGCTCGAATACGACGAGCGCTACGGCGATGGGGGCGATCTCACACCGCTCGACCCCTCGATGTTCCTTCCACCACGCGGCCTGTACCTGCTCGCCTACGACGAGCTGGACCGCCCGGTGGCGACCGGCGGCTGGCGGACCCAGGACCGCAACGACGAGGGCTACTGGGACGGCGACGCCGAGATCAAGCGGATGTTCGTGATACCCGAGGGGCGCGGCAGGGGCCTGGCCCGGCGGATGCTGGCCGCCCTGGAGGAGGACGCGCGCGCCGCCGGCCGGGTCCGGATGGTCCTGGAGACCGGCGACCAGCAGCCCGAGGCCATCGCGCTGTACGCGTCGAGCGGCTACACGGTCTGCGAGAAGTTCGGCCACTACCGGGGGTACGAGAGCAGCATCTGCATGGCCAAGCCGCTCCAGCGGCCCGGAGCCTGACCCGGCTCCCCGTCCGGCGGGAAGCCGGCCTGCCCGGCGGGGCGGTAGCTCAGCCGCCCCCGCCGAGCACCAGGACCACATGCTCGTCCTCCCCGTGCCGCACTGTGCCGGTCGCGGTGAACCCGCACTTCTCCAGCAGGCGTATCGAGCCGGTGTTCCCGGCGGCGGGGTCCGCGTACAACGGGCGGGCCGTCTCCCGCTCCAGGAACGCGTCCAACGCCCGGGTGCCGATGCCCCGGCCCCAGTACGCGCGGCCGAACCAATAACCGACGTAGCGCCGCTCGCCGTCCCACCAGGCCACGATGTTCCCGGCCGTCTCGCCGTCCACGTCGACCGTCTGCACGAGGTTGGCGGGGTCCCCCAGCACCTTCGACGTCCAGTGCGCCATGAACGCCTCCCGCTCGCGCGGCGGGAAGCGCGATCTCCGGACCGCCTCCGGGTCGTGCTCGTACGCGAGGAAAAACTCCAGGTCCGCTGGTTCGACATCCCTGAGAAGCACGTTGTTCTCCATGCCGACCGAGTCTGGCACCCGCCACTGACAATCGGCCGGGCCGCTCAGCGCGGGGTGGCCAGCACCTGGGTCCAGTAGGGGCCGCGCGGGGAGTCGGCGATGCCCACGCCCACGTGGACGAAATCGCAGTTGAAGATGTCGCCGTTGCGGCCCGGGCTGTTGCGCCACTCCTCGACGACCGCCGCCGGATCGCTCATGCCGGTCGCGATGGTCTCCCCGACAGCCGACCAGTCGTAGCCCGTGGCATCGACCCGGTCGCCCGCGCCCCGGCCCGAGGAATCCGTGTGGTCGAAGTAGTTGTGCGCGGCCATGTCCTCGGAGTGCCGCTGCGCCACCCCGGTCAGCCGGGGGTCGGTCTCCAGCTCCGGGCAGCCGTTCGCGGCGCGCAGGGTGTTGACCCGGGTGACCACGCCCGCTTCCGGGCGCGGGCGCGGCTCGGCGGGCTCGGGTGGGGCGGAGGGCGACGGGGCGACGGTGGGCGGCCGGGAGGCGGCCGTACGGCTCGGCGTCGGCGAGGGCGAGGTCGAGGCCGTGGAGGGAGCCGGAAGCGGCTCGGCGGGGGCGGCCGCGGGCGGCGGGGGCGAGGGGCTGTACGTGACGCCCCCGCCCCGTGACGCGGGCGGGGCGGGGGCGGAGGGCCAGATCAGGACGGCGAGGGCGGTCACGGCGGCCGCGCCGGCTATGAGCCCCGCCGCCTTCCCCGCCGAGAACGCGCCGGAGGCGGAAGGTGCGGAGGCTGGCGGTGCGTACGCGGCTGCGGGGGCGGACGCGGCGGCCGGGGCCGCCGATGAGGCGAAGGCCACCGCCGCCTGCTGCCCGCTGTCGTAGAGCGGCACCACCAGGGCGAGCCCGGAGAGCAGACCCTCCGGCGGAACCAGCCCCGCACTGCCGTCGGAGCAGGAGGCGCAGCCGCGTACATGGCGGGCGATCCGCTTGCGCCACAGCGGCGTCGGCGTACCGTCCCAGTCGCCCAGCAGGTCCTCCAGGGCCGGGCAGCGGGGGTCGGACGCCAGGGCCCGGACGACCGCGCGGCCGATGTCGAGCTGGTTCTTCACCCGCTGGACGCGTACGGCGGCGTGCTGCGGGGAAAGTCCGAGCGCCTCGGCGAGTTCGGACCGGGTGAGGTCGCCGGTCGTCTCCAGCCACCACAGGGACAGCACGTCGCGCTCGGAGTCGTCCAGCCAACGGGTGGCCTCGGCCGTCTCGCGCCGCTGGCCGGAGAGTTCCAGGCGCAGGATCGTCAGGTCGACGAAGTCGGCGGCGGGGTCGGCGGGCTCATCGGTCGCCTCCAGCGGGGCCGGGCGGTGGCCGAGGCCGGACCAGCGGGTGCGGACCTGGTTCATGGCGATGGCGACGAGCCAGGAGCGGAAGCGGGCCGGATCACGCAGCGAGGGCAGTCCGGACAGCGCCCGGAGCATGGTCTCCTGCACCACGTCGTCCACGTCCGGATGGCCGTTGAGGGCGCGCCCGACGACGTTGTAGACCAGCGGGAGGTACTGGGCTGCCAGCCGTTCCCCGGCGGCCCGGTCGCCCTCCCTCGCCGCGATGACCAGAGCGGTGCTGTCCACGCCGTTCACGCCCTTCGTTCGGTTCGCCACCCGGATGTGGGACAGGTCACCCCTGAGGGTTTTGTTATCCGTCCCCCGCCCGGTGGTCAACCAGTATGCGGGGGCCCGTAGGCCGTCCCGCCGTGAGAGTGCCGGGAACGGGAGGAACATGTCGAGCGATACGGACACCGACGTCACGCTGCCGGAGGCCACGGGCATCGGAGCGAGCGACTCCACCGGTCCGGACCCCACCGCAGCGCAGGCCACCGAAGCACACGCCGCCGCGACACAGGCCACCGAGGCACAGGTCATCGAAGCACAGGCCCCCGCAGCGCAAGCCCCCGAGGCGCACGCCACCGCGGCGCGGACGGGCGAGGCCATCACCACCTCGGCCCTGCACGCGGCGGCGACCGGCGCCGACACCTTCCCCGGGGCGCTGCGGGAAGCTCTGAACCGCCGCGGGCTGTCCCTGGAGCGGGTGAGCGAACGGCTCAGGATGCGCGGCATCACCATCAGCCAGGCCACCCTCAGCAGCTGGCAGCGCGGCCGCAGCCAGCCCGAACGCGCCCGGTCCCTGCGCGCGGTGGAGGTGCTGGAGGAGATCCTGGAACTGCCCGCCGGAGCCCTGCGCTCGCTGCTCGGACCGCGCCGCCCGCGCGGCCGGATCACCCCGCCCGGCGCGGAGGGGGCGGCGCTCCAGATCCTCGGCGAGGACTCGGTGGTGGAGAAGGCGCTCGGCGCGCGCTTCCGCCACTTCAACCAGGAGACCAGCTCCCTGATGGTCCACGACATCGTGAGGATGGGAGAGAGCGGCACACTGAGCGCGATCTCCACCACGAACGTGCTGCGGGCCAGCCGGGCGGGGGCCGACCGGGCGATCTTCGTGCTCAGCTTCGACGACGAGGCGGCCGAGCCGGTCGACATCAGGGTCAGCTGCGGCCGCCTCGCCGAGGCCACCTATCTGAAGGGGCTCAAATCCCTGGTGCTGGAGATCCATTTCGGCCGGGAGCTGGCCAAACTGGACACCACGGTGGTGAGTTACGCGGTCGAGGTGAGCCCGTCCGAAACGCCTGCCACCCACTACGAACGCTGGTCGCGGACGAACCTCCACGAATACCTCCAGCAGGTCTTCTTCCACCCCGGCGCCCTGCCGTCGGACTGCCACCGCTACGTCCGCGAAAAGGTCGGCGCCCCGCCCCGCGCCCGGCGGCGCATCCCGCTGAGCGAATCGCACGACGTCCATGTCCTCACCTCCCGGTGCAAGCCCGGCGTCCACGGGGTGGCGTGGGACTACGGGACGGGAACAAGGGGAACGGGAGACCGCCCAGGATGAGTGGACGGCCTCCCGCGTCTGGGGGGGTGGCCTTGGCCGGTCGGATCTGTGGTGCTGCTACGTAGTGCTGCTACTTGGTGTTGAGGGTCAGCCCGTAGTACGCGAGGGCGTCGTCGAGCGGCTGGAAGTAGGAGGAGCCGGGCGAGTTGACCTGACCGTTGCAGCGCTGGTTGCTGGGACCGCCGGACGTCATGCCCTGGGCCTGGTCACCGGAGATGTACGCGCCTCCGCTGTCCCCTCCCTGGGTGCAGACGCTGGAGCTCGCCAGGCCGGTCACGACGGTGTCCGGACCGCCGTTCCGGTCGGTGTAGGTGACGCTGACGTTGTACGAGCCGACCCGGCCGCAGGTCCACTGGGTGGTCTGACCGGACTTGCAGAGCGCCGCGCCCGACGGGGCGCGCTTGCTGCCCTTGACCGGGACGGTGCCGGCCCGGCCGTACGTGGTGACGTCGAGGCCGATCGAGTGGCCGGCGTCGACGGCCGCGATGCCCATGTCCACACTGCGGGTGCCCAGCGCGAACCGGGTGTGGGTGCCCTTGGCGAACCGGGTGCCGTTGTAGGCCAGGGCCGGCAGGTCCTCGATGCAGTGCCCGGCGGTCACGAGCACCTGCCTGCCACTGCGGTCCTTGGCACCGTAACCGACGGAGCACAGGTAGCCGTTGAAGGTCATCCGGCTGCCGGGCGGAACGACGGCCTGGGTCTCCAGCTTCTCCTGGCCCTTCACGACGCGTACGGCGTCGCCGTTGCTCTTCGCCGCCTTGAGGAAGCTGCGGGTCGCGGCGTCGGAGTCGCCGTTGACCTCGACGGTCACGGTGTCCGAAGCGAGGTCGACGGACCACGCGGACACTCCGGCCGGGGCGCTCTTGAGCGCCTTGGCGTCGAGCTGTGCCTTGATCCGGTCGAGCTCGCTCTCGCCGCGCTCGGGGACGCGGGCCGTGAGCCCCGCGGCCCGGACGTCCTTCGCCGCTTCGGCGTCGGCGGCGTTGACGATCAGCGAACCGTCCTTGGCGAAGAAGGCCCCGAGCGTGTGGACCCGGTCCTTCCGCAGCTCCGCGAACCGGTCCTGCTGGTCGGCCTCGCGGTCCAGCCGCCGCACGGCGGCCTTCTCGCTGACACCCAGGGTGGTGGCGAGTGCCTTCACCATCTCCGGCTGGTACGCCGGAGCCGAGGGCGCCGAGGGCTCCGTCGGCGCCCCGGCGTAGGCCCCTGTGGCGACTCCGGCCGACAGAAGGGCGCCGATCGAGGCGGCCACGATGTATCTGCGCGCGTTCTTCTTCCTGCTGTGCTTCACGCGATTCCTTCCGCTACGCAGGCGAGCGTCCAGACAATGGGGGGGGTGGCCACACCGTGCCTGGGGAAGCACGGTGTGTTCCATGGACACTGCCCGGCGGCGATGACATGTTCCTGTCGCCGCGCCCCGAACTCTGGCCCAGCCGGAACTGCCGCGACAAGAAGCGGAGATGGGGCTCTTTTCTACAGAACTGGCCGAGAACTGTAGAGAGAGATCGACGGAAAGCCCAGGTGCAGACCTTTGCGCCGAAAAATGTGGCCGTACCCGAGCCCCGCCCGAACACCATGGACCAGCAGTAGAGTTGCTTTACGAATGAGGGGGACTCCACCGTGAACACTGGCCGACAAGCCGTACTGATGTGGACGGGGCTGGTGGTCGCCGTGCTCGCCGGAGTGCTGTCCTTCCTCAGCTGGGACCGGGCCGACCAGGTGGCCGGAGTGGTCTCCGCCGTGGTGGGCGTGGCCGCCCTGGGAGTCGGCGTGTACGGAGCGCTCGGCCCGCCCCGGGGCCCCGACGTGCGGGTCTCGGCGACCGGAAGGGTGACGTCCCGAGGCGGCGGCGACGCCAACACCGGCTTCGCCGCTCCGGCCTCCACCACCCCGCCCGGTTCGGTGTCCGTCAGCGACACCGGCGACGCGGAGGGCGACGGGGGCAGCGCGAACACCGGCTTCCGGCAGGGGTAGCGGCGCGGTGGCCGACGCCAGGATCGGAGTGAAGGGGACGGGCGACGCCTCAGCGGAGGGCGGCGTGGTGTTCGTGAACACCGGCGCGGTCACAGGCGATGTGAACCTGCATGCCCCCCGCACCGCCGTGTCGGGTTATCTGCTCCAGGTCGAAAGGATGGCCGCAGCCGACTTCCGGGGACGTGAAGCCGAGCTTTCGGAACTGGCGTCTTTCGGTACGGAGGCGCGTTCCCCAGGTGTGTCCGAAAAGAACTACTGGCGTTGGCTGGCCCCGCCTGGGCCGGAAAGTCCGCTCTGCTCGCGGAGTTCGTCCTGAATCCGCCGCCCGGAATCGACGTCGTCGCGTTCTTCATCACCTCCCGCATGGCGGGCCAGAACGACGCCGCCGCCTTCTGCGAGGTCGTCCAGCGACAGCTGTACGCCCTCTTACGGGAGGAGGAGCCGCTGAGCACTCCGCACACGCGCGACGAACAGATGCGGCTCGCCCTGAACCGTGCGGCCGAGCGCTCCGCGGCGGAGGGCCGGCGCCTCGTGCTCGTGGTGGACGGTCTGGACGAGGACCACGGCGTCACCGCCGGGCCGGACTGCCACAGCATCGCCGCGCTCCTGCCTCGGACGCCTCAACACGGCATGCGGATCGTCGTGGCCGGACGGCCGCACCCGCCCGTTCCGGACGACGTACCCGGCGACCATCCGCTGTGGACCACGGAGATCAACCACTGGCTGGAGCCCTCCCCCCACGCCCAGGCCACTCGCCGGGACGCCGAGCAGGACCTGCTGCGGCTCCTCGACGGCGGCGGGCTGGGGCGTGAGCTGGTCAGCCTGACGGTGGCGGCGGGCGGCGGCCTCAGCGCGAACGACATCGCGGAACTGACCGGAAGCCGGCCCCGTCGGGTGGAGCGCGAACTGTCCGCCGCCAGCGGCCGCAGCTTCCGCCGCCGCTCCGCGCACTGGACGCCCCGCGGGCCGGAGGTCTATCTGCTGGCCCACGAGGAGATCCAGCGCAGCGCGGCGGACCTGGTCACGGACGCGGAACTGGCGGACTGCCGCGCGCGTCTGCACCGGTGGGCAGAGACGTACCGGAGCGCGGGCTGGCCTCCCACGACGCCCGCGTACCTGCTGCGCGGCTACGCACAGCTCCTGCGCGAACCGGGGGACACCGGGCGGCTGGTGGAGCTGGTGTGCGACGCCGCACGGCAGGAGCGGCTGTGGCAGGTCACCGGGGCGGACCTCGAAGCGCTCAGCGAACTGTCGACCTCGCTGGACCAGTTGCTGGCCCACAGCAGGCAGAGTGGCGACCCGGACGTCCCGGCTGCGCTGCGCCTGGCCGCCGCCCGTGATGGGCTACACCGACGGACCGGGGCCCTGCCCGCCGAACTCATCGGCCTGTGGGCCCGGCTGGGGCACGCTGAGCGGGCCGTCAGCATGGCGGAGTCGCAGCGGGGGTGGTCCCTCCGGTCGCTCTCCCTCACGGCGGTCGCGACGTCCCTTGCGGCGACCGGCCATCTGGAACGGGCGACCGCGCTGGCGGACGACGCGGAGACTGCTGAGCACCGGGACAACTTCCTCTGGGCGATCACCAAAGGGCTGGTGGAAGCCGATCGGTACACCGAGGCGGTGCGGACGGCCTCCCGCGTGAATGACGCGGGAACAAGAGCCGATGCACTCGTCGCGACCCTCAAGGCGGTGGCTGAGGCACGGACGCGGTCGAAACCGGTGAATCCGGATGTCATCACCTCCCTCTCGGACACAGCCATGCGGGCCACCACGATGGAGCCCGGCACCGTCGTACCAGTCGCGCTGTTCGCAGATCTCGCCTGTGCGTTCTCGCTGCTCGGCGACGGCCGAAGGGCCCGGGAAGCGACCGGCCTCGCCTTCGCCGCCGGTTCGGACGACGGGGCCTGGCGGCGGGCCTGGCACCTCAGCCGCATCGCCGTACGGCTGGCCGGGGCACCGGGTCTCCGGGAGCGCGCCACCGAGGCCGCGCTCGAATCGGCGGCCACAGTCGCCTTGGTGGACGACTCCCGGGAACGTGACGACTTGATCCCCAGGGTCGCCGCCGGCCTCGCGGCGGTCGGCCGTCACGGACACGCGGCGGCCATGATCGACCGGTTCTGCTCCCTCCCGAGCGCCCGCTCCAGCGGGCTGCTGTCCATCGCGACCGTGATCGCAGAATGCGGTGATGTGGACAAGGCACTGGAGTGGACCGACCGCATCACCGATCCGCTCGACCGGTGCAAGGCCTTCGCCGCGGTCGGAAGGTGCTTGGCGAAGTCGGCGGATTCCGTACGGGCCGGGGAAACGGCCCAGCGGATTCTTGATGTCCTCGACGAGCTGCCCGACGGGAACACGCAGGTGACTCTTCTCGTCAGCATGGCGGACTTCCTGAGCCGGGTGGGCCGGGACGAACCCGCCGGGGCCGCGGCTGTGGCGGCAACAGACATCGCCCGGGGCGGCTTCGCCCCGGGCGGCAACGTGGCCACACAGGTGGCGGTCGCGGTCGCACTGGCGGCGACAGGGGCCCGGGACAAGGCCCAGCACCTCATCGACCGAGCCGCGGAGACGGCCGAAGCGGAGCGGAGACACCTCCGCCTCGTGTACCTGCTGAAGGTGGCCAGAGGCCTTCACGCCATGCAATGCCACGACCGGAAGGACGGACTGCTCTCCGCTCTGCTCGACGAGAGCCGACAGGAGTCGCACAGCCCGGAGCACACCGACTCCCTGCGGTACCTCGCCGAGGCATTCGGTGAGGCGGGCAGCCCGGGCCGGGCAGGAGAGCTGGCACGACAGCTTCTGGACCGAGCCATGAACGTGATCAGCCCGTCCCTACGGCGTTGGATCCTGTATCACGCCGCAGATGCTTTCCTCGCGGCAGAGGACTTCGGCTCGGCCTTGACACTCACTGGAGCGCTACCGGAGGGTGAGGAGCCCACCTTCCTGTCCAACGTCGTCCGGAAGCTGGTGGAGACCGGCGATCGGGACCGGGCCACGCAGCTCGCCCGCGAGATCTCGGATGTCTACGGAGATCAAAGGAGTCTGGAATACGTCGCGGCAGGCACAGCGGCCGCCGGCGACCTCGCGCACGCCGTCGCCCTGCTCGGCGAGATCTCCCCGCCCGTCCTGCGCGAGAAGGGCACGGTCGCCGTCGTCCGGGCCGCGGCCCGCTCCGGCGCGGCGGAGGAAGCCCAGGGCCTCGCCGAGGCCCTCACCGTTCCGGACCACCGGAGCAAGGCCCTCGGCGCCATCGCCCACTCCCACGGCCCGACCCCCACGGGCCGCCGCCTTCTCGTCGAAGCGCTGGCGCTGGGCCCCTGGGACCAGTTGGTCGAGGCGATCGCCGGGGTGGCGCCGGAGCATGTGCTCCTGCTGGCGGACTTGTCCCCGGCCGAGCGGTAGGCCTCGGCCGACTCCGGACACGACCTGGGCGCGCCCCGGGGCGGGGGCCGTGCCGTCAGTCACCAGCGGGACCGGCCCCGTAGTCCGCCTTGAATCCGCCCAGACCGTCGGCGAGGCAGGCCAGCCAGCCACTCGATGAGTACGGCCGGGGAGGATCGACCTCCATCCCCAGCTCGGCCGTCGCGAGGGCGTAGTCGGACTCTTCGAGGCCGAGGGCGAGAAGCTCGCGTACCTCTCCCGCGAGGCGGGCAACCAGCTGCGGGGCCGTGGCGGCGGTGTAGTCGCGCACGGCCGCGTCGTGGTCCGGAAACTCGTCCGGCATGTCCTGCGAGAACCAACCGCCGAGGAACTGGCCGAGCTCGGGAAAGCGGGCATGCCACTCCCAGTGCGTGCGGGGGCTCGCCGGGGGCGGGACCTCACCTTCCTCGAGCGACCGCTTCAGATGGTCCGCGACAACGAACAACCAGTCCTGGATCGCCGACCCGGCCAGGCCGACATCCGGCACGGGGTAGAACTCACCGAGGCTCAGGCGCAGGCGGCCCGGTGGATTGCGGGCGTACGTGCGGATCTGGCGTTCGGCCGTGGCCAAGGCCTCGGGGCGGGTGTGCCAGGTGTGGCGGAGGTAGGCCTGGAGAGCTTCGCTCGGCCTGTCCGGCTCGTCGTCGGCCGACATGCCGGTGTACGCCCTGAGCACCAGGTCCAATTCGCCATAGCGACGGTCGAATTCGGGCGGCTTCATGGACACGGCGTTGGACCTCTACAGATAGATCGGGACGGAGGTGAACACGACGAAGCCGTGCGGGCTGGCCGGCTCACGCTTGAGGACGACCCGTGCCGCGCGCACCTCGACAGGCTCCCGCCCGGCGAGCATCATCGCCTGGAGCAGGACGCGGCCGACAGGAACCTCACGAGAGGGCCAGGCGGCCTCGATGGCGAGACGGGCGCGGGTGCCCTGCGCGAGCCAGCGGTGAATCTTCTGCTCGTTGCCGGTCACCACCTGCTGGGTGGCCCATTGGGCGGTTTCCCGGTCGGGATAGGTGGCCGAGCGAGTCCTTACGGTCATGCGAAGACTTCCTGTGGGCTGTGCGTCATTCAGGAACCGGAATGCTCGGTCCGCATATGGTCGTCGATTCTCCGGATGATCTCTCGTAGCGCGTCGTGCGAAACCCAGGGAATCCAACGCGTCACATTGACGGACAGCGCATCGGACCGCGGAAAGATCACGAGTACCGATTGGGCATCGGCTACCAGCCGGGAGAACGTCTCGCTGCAGAAGGGATGCTCCGCTTCGACGAAAGCCGCGATCGAATCGGACAGCGAGGGGTACTCGCCGTCATAGATCCAGTTGGCGCCGAAACCGCGAAGCTCCGGAAAGCGCGCTGTCGCCTCCCAGTCCGCCAGGGGCAGATCGGCGAATCCGGCATCCGGCTGCTGGTCGGCCGCCCTCATCAGACCGGCCAGCCCATGCAGATAATCGTCTCCCGGAACGCCGTTTCGAGCCTCATCCAACCGTTCGGTAAACGTACGGGGGAAGAACGCCGGGCCCTCCGACCGCAACAGGTCGGCCGTGTGGTCGAGCAGGGCGGCGACGGACGCGACGGGAAACAGCCAGCGCGACGTGTCGGCAGCGCACATGGTGCGAACGAAGCGCCTGAGCTCGTCGTTCAGGTCGAGGGCGCCCTGCGACTGCTGGGCACGCAGTGCTGTCTCGACCACACGTCTGACCGGCCCGTCGTTGAAGAGGGTACCGGTGTGCGAGATCACGTCGCGATCATCTCCATGAAAGTTCCGGGGGTCTCAGGGGGACACGGGGTATGACGTGATCACCACGAAAGGGGGGTCCATGCCCTTCTGGTACTTCAGGGCGACCTGCGCGGAGCGCACCTCGCTCGCGGTCGCCCCCATTCCGTGCGCATCATAGTCGGCGCGCTCGACGGTGCGCCCGGTGGCGTCCGGGAAGGTGAGGGTCAGCGGCGGGGATATTTTGGAGTTGTTCGGGTCCCACGCGGGGTTGTTCCTTTCCCGCTGCTGCACCCGCTCGATCCACTTCTCGATCCGGTCTGCGTTGTCGATGTCGTCGAGCGCCGCCTGGGTGTACCGCTGCGCGGATGGGAGATCCTTGTACGCCGAAGCGGACGGGGCGTTGTTCTGATCGCGCAGTCGCTGGGTCAGCTGGTCGTCGGTGAGCCCGATGTGCTTGTCCACACCATGGCTGTTCCCGATGCCTTCCTGACTCGCGAGATCGAGCGGAAAGAAATGATCCTTCGGATCCTCGCCCGGAACCATGTATTGGTGCTCGTTCTTGAAGTCGTTCAGTGCCCTCGCACCGAACGACTCGGCCCGCGCCTCCTCCGCGTGGAACGAGGGCGCGCTCCGGTGCGCCTCGTCCAGTGGAGCCATCAGTGCGTCCAGCCTCGGCACCAGTGCGTTGACGCGGGAGTTGTATTCGGTGACGATCGCGTTCAGTCTCGCGGTGTCGATGTTGAGGACGATGCCCGCACCGATCTGGGCGGCGCCCTTGACGGCCCCCTTCGCCAGGCCCTTGACGAGCCCCTTGACGTCGTCCATGCCGACGCCGTCCTTGAGGTCCACCTCGACCTTGGGTACGGCGTCCTTGACTGCGTCCCAGTAAACGTCCCAGACCTCGCCGTTGACGTACACGGCCGCCTCGGCGAACTGGTACAGCAGATCGCTGACCTTCTGGGCGGTGTCGAACAACACCGTCATCACCGGATGCGTAGCGGTGGGCGAGGAGGCCGAGTCGTGCTTCCACTGGTAGCCCGCAGTGCCCGTGCCCCACGCCGTCGTGCCCCACAGCGAGCTGCAGAACTGGCGCATGGCATCGTGCCATTCGCTGTTGCTCTGTTGCGTGATGCTGCTGACATTGCCCGTCAGTGCGCTCTCGGTCATGGAGAGCGTCATGGTCATCGCCATCCATGCCTTGGAGAGCGAGTTGAGATAGTGCTGCTGTGGGTACGGGTAGACCTCGGCGACCTTGCCCATCCGGAAGGCGTGCTTCACGACGGGCCGCAGTACGTCACGGATCGGCCCCGGCACCCATTCGAGCAGCGAACGGATCCAGCCGTCGCCGCCGTCGTCGTCCCCCCACTTCAGGTTCGGCACGGAGCCGTAGCCGGGCTCGTTCTCGATGACCTGCGGGAGGGGTTGGGTGACCGCCTTCGTCCGGCCCGTGGGGTCGTTGGCCGCTTCGGCCTTGGCGTAGTTGTTGGCCGTGGAGGTGAAGCCGACCGCAGCACCTCCGACGCTGACGACACTCCTCGCCCACACCTCGAGAAAACGGTTGCCCACCTTCACGTAGGAGGCCGCGAATGCCTGGGGGGCTGTGCCGTAGCCGCCGGCGTCCGGATACTGCCTCAGCTTGTCCAGGAGGTCCTTGGCGCCTCTGTCCATGGGCGTCTGCTGCATCGCCACACCGCTCGAGACCCGGAACAGGTCCGCCGGTTTGACGTCGATGGTGCCGTTCTGCCCGGGCCCCTGCGCGCCCGACTGCGAGCCGGAGCCAGGTCCCGCCATCAGCCGACGCCCCAGCCCCGCAGCACCGCCCGGTGTGCCGCTGCGTAGTTCACGTGCCCCTTGGTGACGACCTCGTGCAGCCACTTCTGTGCCGCCCGCAGATCCCGAGCGGAGTGGTCCCACTTGTCGAGTTCGTCGACAAATGCCTCGCGGGCCTCGCCCTCCCAGGTGAGAACAACCTTCTCCGCCCGGCCGTACAAGAGGTCCAGTTGCTCGTTGAGGTTCTTCAGGATGTCCTCAAGCTCGCCGGACAGACTCCGCAGCGTCGCGAAGTCGACCGTTATGTGATCGTCGTCCGCCATCCTTCTCCCCCATGCTCACAGATCGTCGAGGCTGCTCCGCGGCGCCGCGGTGGCCTGATTCGGAGTCGAGAGCTCAGCGGCCTCGGCCCGCACATCCGTCTCGGTCTGGATCTGCCGCAACTGCTCCATGACGTCGAGCTCCTGCTCCGAGAACCCGTCCCGGCTCAGCCTCACGCCCTGTTCAAGGCGCTGAAGGATCATACGGATGCGTACGGCGTCCTCGGCGGCACCCCGATGCAGGGCCCGATACGCCTTGGCTGCGGGCCCTTGCCAGCCGGCCTCGATGCTGTCGACAACGGCATCCATGCGCTTGACCTGCTTGTCCAGATGCGTCTGCATCGCATCGAGGTCGTTGGCGAGAGCGGTCAGCCGATCACCTTTGACCCGCAGTCTGCTCTGTCCGCCTTCACCGCTCATGGATAGCCCCCGGGTTCATGGTGGTCAACAGCCCCCGCCGCCACTTCCGTTGCACGCGACACCCTAGCAATTGCGCCTCGGTGCGCGGCAGCGGCGGCTCCGGACGCCTGCACGCATACGAAAGCTGTGGCAACGGACAGCTGAAGCCTGTCGCCTCACGCCAGCGGTGACGAGGCACGCCCGCATACCGACCCCGGCCCCCGGGCCGCCGCGCTTCCAGACCGGCTTTCACACGAGGAGAAGCCAAAACGAGGAGATCCCGGTCAGACGGTGACCGTCTGACCGGGATCTCCTGAACCGCTCCGGGATGTACCGTGAACAGCTTGTCTTGTGGACCTGTGGGGATTTGAACCCCAGACCCCCTCGATGCGAACGAGGTGCGCTACCAGACTGCGCCACAGGCCCTTGCGACGTGTGAAACTCTAGCACCCCCACAGGGGTGCTTGGAAATCCGTTCCCCCGCTGGTCAGCGGTGTCGGGATTTCCGCGCCACCCGCCGACTCACTCGTTGGCCGCACGCGGCCGGTCCTCGTCGTCGTACTGGTCGAAGAGCGGCGTCCGGCCCCGGTCGCGGTTGCGGCGGGACTGGTTCGTGCGCTGACGCGGGGCCGGGTCGACCGCGGGGGCCGTCGGGTGCGACGTGCCCGTCTGGGTGGGCTCGGCGGTGCTGGAGCGGGCCGCGCTCCAGGTCTCCGGGTCGTTGACCTCCACGCCGCCCGTGGCCCGGGGGGCGACGGGCGCGGTGACGTAGGTGGGCAGCGGCACGGGAACGGGCTCCCAGCTGTCGCCCTGGACGCGGCCGCGCTCGCGCTGCTGGTCCACCCACTCCGCGTGATCCGTCTGCTCGACGAGGGCGCGGCGGCCGGCCTCCTGCGGGGAGACCGTGGGCGTCGGCTCCGGCTCCCGGTGGTGGGCCTCCGAGTCGTCGTCGGGCTCGGCGGGGGCGGGGGCCGCGGGCTGGTGCCTGCGGGGGCGGTTCTCACGCAGCCGCTGTGCCGCGGCCTCGGCCCGGCGGCGGTCCATGGTGAAGGCGAACCGTCGGCGCTCCTGGGCGCGCAGATGCACGATGTACGTGCTCAGCAGCACGGCGGGCACGGCGGGCGCCCACAGGAAACCGAGGCCGCCGACCGCCGCGACGACCGCCCCGAGGGTGAAGGCCAGGAAGAGGACGACGGTGGTCCGCCTGCGTCGCGCCAGGACCTGGGTTCGCTGGGCGCGCCGGGCCCGCTCGGCGTCGGCCGCGCCGGAGCTGGGGCGTCGCCGGGCGAGGGGCATGTGGTCCGCGGGGCGCTCGTCGGACCGGCGCTCGTGCGCCTGACGGTCCGACGGCTGCGCCGCCGGTCGCTCGTGCGCCTGACGGTCGCGCGCCGGGCGGTCGGAGGCCTGGTGGTCCGGGGCACGCTCGGGAGCGTGCGCCGGGTCGGTCAGCCTGGCTTCCGTGTGCGCCGGAGGCGCGGCAAAGGCCCGGACGTCCACGGATTCCATACGATCCGTTTCCCGGTCCGGGTCGACGTCGGGCGTCGCCTCCTCGGCGGTGCGCTCCCGCAGCTCCTTGGCGTACCGGCGCTCCATCGCCGCCCGTCCGGACAGCAGCCGGATGGCGGTGCTGAAGCGTTCCGTCGGACGGGCTTCGTTGAGCTCGTCCTGCCTGCGGAGCCACATCGGTACCAAGTAGGCGGCCCAGGCCCCGACGATGACTGCGTAGATGAGGCCGCTGCTGCTCACGCTCACACCGTAGAGGGGTTTGCGCGGAAGGATCCGCCAATTGGCCCGGTGTGTC
This sequence comes from Streptomyces sp. CA-278952, assembly GCF_028747205.1. NCBI lineage: Bacteria > Bacillati > Actinomycetota > Actinomycetes > Kitasatosporales > Streptomycetaceae > Streptomyces > Streptomyces sp. CA-278952. The sequence continues at coordinate 4,743,547 of NZ_CP112880.1, read as the reverse complement.
GCACGATCCGGCCGATATCCCGGACTTTTTTTGCGATTGTTCGGATCAACAGCCGCCGATAGCCCGGCCCAATGCGGCCGCCGGACGATCAAATTCGAACACGTATTTCATTTCGTCGGTCGGTCCGGGCCCCTCGGCGTCACGGGGCGCGCCCGGCGCCAGCGACGGAGCATCCCCTCGGGCACTTCCTCGGCGGTGAGGGCGAAGATCAGATGGTCACGCCAGGCGCCGTCGATGTGGAGATAGCGCGGGCGCACGCCCTCCGAACGGAATCCGAGTTTCTCCACCACCCTGCGGCTGGGACCGTTCTCCGGGCGAATGCAGACCTCGATACGGTGCAGGCCCACGGCGCGGAAGCAGTGGTCCACGGCGAGGGCCACGGCCGTCGGCATGACCCCACGCCCGGCAACGCTCTGATCGACCCAGTAACCGACGTGCCCGGAACACATCGAGCCCCAGGTGATCCCCGCGACCGTGAGCTGGCCGACCAGCCGGCCCTCGTACTCGATGGCGAACGGCAGCATCCGCCCCGCGTTCGCCTCGGCGCGCAGGTGGCGGACCATCTGCCGGTACGTGGGGCGCTGCGCCATCGGACCGCCGGGAGCGGGCGGCGGGACCGTCGCCTCCCAGGGACGCAGCCAGTCACGGTTGCGCCGGTTGACCTCGCGCCACATCCGCTGGTCACGCATCTTTATCGGGCGCAGGACGATCTCGCCGTCGGTCAGCGTCACCGGCCAGGTCGCGATGTTCAGCTCGGGCTCCCCGGTCGGGGGTGGTCGCCGCCGCGGAGCTGGTCGACGGCGTGCACCAGGAGCCGGCCGAGGACCGCCAACCCGTCCTTCACCCCTCCGGTGGAGCCGGGGAGGTTGACGATCAGGGTGCGGGAGGCCACACCCGCGAGGCCCCGGGAGAGGGCGGCGGTCGGGACCTTGGCCAGGCCCTCGGCCCGGATCGCCTCCGGGATGCCGGGAATCTCGTGGTCGAGGACGCGACGGGTGGCCTCGGGCGTGGCGTCGGTGGGCGAGATGCCCGTACCACCGGTGGTGACGATCACGTCGTAGCCGGCGGTGACGCCCGCGCGCAGGGCCGCCTCGACCGGGTCACCGTCGGGGACGACCTGCGGGCCGTCGACGGTGAAGCCGAGGCCGGTCAGCGCTTCGGCGATCAGCGGGCCGCCCCGGTCCGCGTACACCCCGGCGGATGCCCGGTTGGAGGCGGTGACGACGAGGGCGGCGTACGGGGCGCGCAGCGCTGCACCCGCGGGCTCGGGCGTCCGCCGCTCATGGCCGGGGGCTGCCGGCTCGGACGTTCGCTGCTCGTGGCCGGGGGCTCCGGGCTCGGACGTTCGCTGCTCGTGGCCGGGGGCTCCGGGCTCGGGCGGCGTCACGCGCCCGGTCCCTCCGGCGCGGTGCGCCGGTAGTCGCCGGACTTGCCGCCCGACTTCGCCTCGACCCGTACGTCGGTGATGACCGCGCTCTTGTCGACGGCCTTGATCATGTCGACCACCGTGAGGGCCGCCACCGAGACCGCGGTGAGGGCCTCCATCTCGACGCCCGTGCGGTCCGTCGTCTTCACGGTGGCCGTGATCTCCACCGCGTCGTCGGCCACGCTCAGATCGACCTTCACGCCGGAAACGGCCAGCGGATGGCAGAGCGGGATCAGGTCCGGGGTGCGTTTGGCCCCCATGATCCCGGCGATCCGGGCGGTGGCGAGGGCGTCGCCCTTGGGGACTCCCTCGCCGCGCAGCAGCTCGATCACGCGCGGCGAGACGAGCACCCGGCCGGAGGCGCGGGCGATGCGGGTGGTGACGTCCTTCTCCGACACGTCGACCATGCGGGCCGCGCCCGCCTCGTCGATGTGCGTCAGCCTGTTCTGCGTACTCAACTCACTCCGCCTAGCGGTAGGGGCGCCGGTTGGCCTCGGGAACCGGAGGAGGTCCCCCGGAAGGCACGGCGGCAGATACCGTACCGCCACCGAGCGGCGGTCAGCCGAGCAGGATCACGTCCGTCTCCGTGCCGGGCTCGACCGAGGTGACGTCCTCCGGTACGACGATCAGCACGTCCGCCTGCGCGAGCGCGGCGATCAGATGCGAACCGGAACCGCCGACCGGAGTGACCGTCCCCGCCTCGGCGTCGTGACGGCCGCGCAGGAACTGGCGGCGGCCGTCCGGCGACGTGAGCGCCTTGTCGGCGCTCAGCCGGGCGCGGGCCGTCGGGCGGTGCACGTCGGTGAGGCCCATCAGGGCACGGATGGCGGGGCGGACGAACAACTCGAAGGAGACATAGGCGGAGACCGGGTTGCCCGGCAGGGCCAGCAGCGGGGTGTGGTCCGGGCCGATCGAGCCGAAACCCTGCGGCTTGCCGGGCTGCATGGCGAGCTTGCGGAACTCGACCCCGCTGCCCGGCTCGTCCTCGTCCCCGACGGAGGACAGCGCCTCCTTGACCACGTCGTACGCGCCGACGCTGACACCGCCCGTGGTGACGACGATGTCCGCGCGGATCAGCTGGTCCTCGATCGTGGCGCGCAGTGTCTCGGCGTCGTCGGTCACCGCGCCGACCCGGTAGGCGATGGCTCCGGCGTCCCGGGCGGCGGCCGTCAGCGCGTAGCTGTTGGAGTCGTAGATCTGGCCGCCGGTCAGCTGCTCGCCGGGCTGGACCAGTTCGCTGCCGGTGGACAGGACGACCACGCGGGGGCGGGGCCGTACGACCACGGTGGCGCAGCCGATCGCCGCGAGCAGCCCGATCTGCGGCGGGCCGACGACCGACCCGGCTGCCAGGGCGAGGTCGCCCGGCTTGACGTCGCTGCCGCGCTCGCGCACATGGGCGCCGGCCACGACGGGCCGGTGCACCCTGACCTCGCCGGTGGCGCCCTCGGGCGCGTCGCTGTGGGCGCGCATGGCGACGGCCGGGCCCTCGCCCGTGCCGCCGTCGGTCCACTCCACCGGGACCACGGCCTCCGCACCGGCGGGCAGCGGCGCGCCCGTCATGATGCGGGCGGCCTGCCCCGGTCCCACGGCCTGGTCGTCGGCGAGCCCCGCACTGCCCGCGGCCACGTCGCCGATGACGGTGAGGACCGCGGGGAACTCCTCGCTGGCGCCCTCGACATCGGCGATCCGGACCGCGTAACCGTCCATGGAGCTGTTGTCGAACGGTGGCAGGGCCACCTCCACGACGACGTCCTCGACGAGGACGCAGCCCTGGGCGTCCGGCAGCTGCAGCTCGATGGGCTCCAGCGGCCTCACCGTCGCGAGGATGTCGTCCAGGTGTTCGTCCACCGACCAGATCGTGCTGCTCACGGGGTTACATCTCCTCAGCGACGTACTTGCGCAGCCAGGTCCGGAAGTCCGGCCCCAGGTCTTCACGTTCGCACGCCAGTCTGACAATGGCGCGCAGATAGTCGCTGCGGTCGCCGGTGTCATAGCGGCGGCCCTTGAAGACGACGCCATGCACGGGGCCGCCGATCTTCTCGTCCGCGGCGAGCAGCTGGAGCGCGTCGGTGAGCTGGATCTCGCCGCCGCGGCCCGGCTCGGTGTGTCGCAGTATGTCGAAGACCGCGGGGTCCAGGACGTACCGGCCGATGATGGCGAGGTTGCTGGGGGCGTCGGCCGGGTCCGGCTTCTCGACCAGGTCGGTGATGCGGACCACGTCGCCGTCGGCGGTGGCGTCCGCGGCGGCGCAGCCGTAGAGGTGGACCTGCGAGGGCTCGACCTCCATCAGCGCGATGACGCTGCCGCCCTCACGCTCCTGGACCTCGACCATCCGGGCCAGCAGGGCGTCGCGCGGGTCGATCAGGTCGTCGCCGAGGAGCACCGCGAAGGGCTGGTCGCCCACGTGCGGGGCGGCGCAGAGCACGGCGTGTCCGAGGCCGCGGGGGTCGCCCTGTCGCACGTAGTGCATGGTGGCGAGGTCGCTGGACTCCTGGACCTTGGCGAGGCGTTCGGCGTCGCCCTTGCGGGTGAGCGCGGACTCCAGCTCGTAGTTGCGGTCGAAGTGGTCCTCGAGGGGACGCTTGTTGCGGCCGGTGATCATCAGTACGTCGGAGAGGCCCGCCGCCACGGCCTCTTCGACGACATACTGGATGGCCGGCTTGTCGACGACAGGCAGCATCTCTTTGGGAGTGGCCTTCGTGGCGGGCAGGAACCGGGTGCCGAGACCTGCTGCCGGGATGACGGCCTTGCTGATCCTGGGGTGCGACTGAGTCATGTGCAGACCTTAACGGTTGCACACGGCCGGAAGCTGATATTCCGGTTAACTTCATCCGTAAATATGCCCATACGAGAATCGTGCGAGTCACCCTTGAACACCGACAAGTCCGGAAAGCCGGCCGCGAAGAGCTCCCTGCGGCGCGAACTGCTCGCCGCTCGGGCCCTCCTGACGAAGGAGGACGCCGCCCGGACGGCCGCGGTGCTTGCCGAGGCCGCCCTGGGCCTGCCCGAACTGGCCGACGCCCGTACGGTCGCCGCGTACGTCTCCGTGGGGCGTGAACCGGGCACCCGCCCCCTCCTGGAAGCGCTGCGCGGGCGTGGCGTCCGGGTGCTGCTGCCGGTCCTCCTGGCCGACAACGACCTGGACTGGGCGGCCTACGAGGGCCCGGAGCATCTGCTCCCGGCCGGGCGGGGGCTCCTCGAGCCGGACGGCCCGCGCCTGGGCCCCGCCGCCGTCCTGGAAGCCGAGGCGGTGCTGCTGCCCGGCCTGGCGGTGGACGGGGCCGGGATGCGACTGGGGCGGGGCGGCGGCAGCTACGACCGGGTGCTGGCCCGGCTGACGGCCGCCGGGGCGCATCCGTCGCTCGTCGTGCTCCTGTACGACGACGAGGTGGTCGCGCGGGTCCCCTCGGAACCGCACGACCACCCCGTGGACGCGGTGGTCACGCCGGCCGGAGCGCGGCGCTTCGTCACCCCTCGATAGACCTGCGGTCTCGGCGGACCTACGGTTTCAGCGTCAGCGTGTCGACGGTGGACGCGTCGACCGCCTCCGCCCCGAAGGACCAGTCGAGCAGTTCACCGTCGACCCACTTGTCGGTCTGATCGGTGTAGTGCGCGTTGAACGCGTGCCCGGATGCCCCGCTGAGGTTGATCCAGCGGGACTTGTCCCAGTCCCCCACGTTGACGACCATCCGCATCGACGGCACCCAGACGACCTCGTAGCCGCTCGCCGCGTTCCAGCCGGTGGCGTTGACCGCCGCCTCACCGCCGCCGAGGTTCCAGGGGCCGCGGTTGAGCGCCCGCTGGAGCAGGCCGGGGCCTTCGGTGCCGAGGGTCTGGTTCTTCAGCGTCAGCCGGTGCAGGCGGCCCCAGCTCCAGGTGGAGATGTCCTTGCCGAGCTTGGAGGTCAGCTCCCAGCGGGCGTCCTCCATCGCCCGGGCGAACAGGTCGTCCCGGCTCTCCAGGGCGTCCTCGCGGCCCCGGGCGGGGGCCTTCCACCACTCGTTGTCCTGGTCGTCCACGATGTCGCGGACCACCTGGAACCAGCGGTCGCCGCCGTCCGGCTGCGCGGTGTCGCCGTCGCGCTGGCCGCACTCGCGGACAAGCTTCTTCTGCTGGTCGACCGGGCCGCTGTTCTTGGCCGGCGGTACGTTGAGGCAGTCGCCCTCGACCCGCATCTCCTTGGGCAGCTTGTTGCCGAAGGCGAGTTTCAGGATGTTGCGCCAGACGCCGTTGAAGTACGCGGCGGCGGCCGAGTCGGGCTCCTGGGTGTAGTCCCAGCCCTCCAGCAGCTTCTGGGCCTCGCGGACGCTCGGGTCGGAGATGTTGATCTTCTTCAGCTCGGGCACCAGCAGCGCGGCGATCTCGCTGAAGTTGTCCATCTGCATCTTCTGCATGTCATCGGTCGAGACCTTCTCGCCGCCCTTGATCTTCTGGGTCAGGAGGTCGTTGATCCGCTGACTGCGGGCGCCGTAGCCCCAGTCCTTGGTCAGGAGATGGGGGTACTTCTTCTCGTCGATGACTGCCTGGTTGGCGGTGACGATGAAGCCGCGGTCCGGGTTGTACTCGTACGGCAGCTCCTCGAAGGGGATGTACCCCTCCCACGCGTACTTCGGGTCCCAGCCCGGCGCGGGCGCCGTGCCGTCGTAGCCCTCGGAGCGGACCGGGATCTTGCCGGGGGCCTGGTAGCCGATGTTGCCCTCGGTGTCGGCGTAGATGAGGTTCTGCGAGGGGACCTCGAAGTTCTCGGCGGCCTTCCGGAAGGTGGTGAAGTCCTTGGCCCGGTTGAGCGCGAAGACGGCGTCCATGGACTTGCCGGGCTCCAGCGCGGTCCACTTCAGCGCCACCGCGTAGCCGTCTGCCCGGTCGGGCGCGGCGGTGCTGACGGGGGCCTTCTGGCCGACCTTGTCCAGCTCCTTGCTGCGGTCGGAGACCAGAGGGCCGTTGTTCGTCTCGCGGACGGTGATCGTCCGGTCCTTGCCGCCCGCGACCTTGATGGTCTCCTCACGGGTCTTGAACGACTTGTTCTCGCCGTCGTACAGGTAGCCGTCGTCGGTGACCTTCTCCAGGAAGAGGTCGGTGACGTCGGCGCCCAGGTTGGTGAGGCCCCAGGCGATGTCCTGGTTGTGCCCGATGATCACACCGGGCATGCCGGAGAACGTGTAGCCGGCCGTGTCGTACTGGCAGGTCTTGGAGAGCTCCCGGCAGTGCAGGCCCATCTGGTACCAGAGGGAGGGCAGCATCGGCGCGAGGTGCGGGTCGTTCGCGAGCAGCGCCTTGCCGGAGGTCGTGTGCTCACCGCCGACGACCCAGGAGTTCGAACCGATGCCGTTGCCGTTCGGGCCGAGCAGCGCCGGGATCTCGTCGAGGGTGTCGGAGAGGGCGGAGAGCTGGGTGTTCAGGCCCTCCGTGGCGCCCTCGGGGGTCGTGGAGCCGATGGTGTCCGACGGGTTGGCCTCGGGGTCGAACTTCCCGGTGGCGGAGGAGATCGCGCCGTTCTCGACGATCGGCTTGTTCCGCTTGTACGGGTAGCCGGGGTACAGGTCCTCGATCTGGTCCTTGTCGAGGCGGCTGGTCAGCAGCGAACGGTCGATCTCGTCCTGCATGTTGCCGCGCAGGTCCCAGGCCATCGCCTTCAGCCAGGCCACCGAGTCGACCGGGGTCCACTCACCGGGCTTGTAGTCGTTGGTCAGCCCCAGAGCCGCGTACTCGACCGAGATGTCCCGGCCTTCCTTGCCCTTCAGATACGCGTTGACACCCTCCGCGTACGACTGGAGGTTCTTCTTGGTGCTCTCGTCCAGGACCTCGTCGTACTCCTTCTGCGCCACCTTCCGCCAGCCGAGCGTCCGCAGGAAGGAATCGGTCTCCACCTGTCCGGAACCGAACATCTCGGAGAGCCGGCCGGACGTCATGTGCCGCCGGACGTCCATCTCCCAGAAACGGTCCTGGGCCTGGACGAAGCCCTGGGCGCGGAAGAGGTCGGCGTCGGAGTCCGCGTAGATCTGCGGGATCCCGTAGGAGTCACGTTTGACCTCGACGTCGCCGGAAAGGCCGTCGAGAGTCATCGACCCGGTGGTCTGCGGGTACGAGGCCCGCACGGTGGATACGGACCAGTAGGCCCCGTATCCGACACCCGCGACGAGCGCCAGCACCAGGACGAGCACGAGCAGGCGGGCGCGTCGCCCCTTCTTCCTGCCGGGCTTCTTCGCGTCGGAAGGGCCGGAAGAGGCGGTTGTGTTGGCGGGCATCGCTGTCCTTCGAGGGGCAGGGTGGTCCTGGGAGTGCAGGAGCAACCATAGGCGCAGCCGAGAAGCCACTCGGACGCGGTATAGGGATGCATCCATTTGCGTCTTCCTCGTACGAACACTCGAACCCGTCAAGGAATCGTTAAAGATTAGGTAAGGTAACGAAGTAACTGGCTGCCGGAGGACGATCCGGCAGGCGCACGCAGGGAAGGAACGGACCCTGACTGTCCACGCGCTCAACGAACTCCTGCTCGTCTGCTCGCTCGTCCTGCTCGTCGCCGTGGCGGCGGTACGGATCTCCTCGCGCAGCGGGCTCCCCAGCCTGCTCCTGTATCTCGGCATCGGGATCGCCCTGGGGCAGGACGGCATCTTCGACGTCAAGTTCGACAACGCCGAGCTGACGCAGGTCTTCGGCTACGCCGCACTGGTCGTCATCCTGGCCGAGGGCGGACTCGGGGCGAAGTGGAAAGAAGTCAGACCCGTCCTGCCCGCGGCCGCGGTGATCTCGACCGTCGGCGTCGCCATCAGCGTGGGCATCACCGCGGCGGCCGCGCACTATCTGGTCGGCCTGGACTGGCGCCAAGCCCTCATCATCGGCGCGGTCGTCTCCTCGACCGATGCGGCGGCCGTCTTCTCCGTGCTGCGCAAGGTGCCCCTGCCGCCACGGATCAACGGTGTCCTGGAGGCCGAGTCGGGCTTCAACGACGCTCCCGTCGTCATCCTGGTCGTCGCGTTCTCCGCGGTCGGCCCGGTCGAGCACTGGTACGTCCTGGTCGCGGAGATCGCCATGGAGCTGGCCATCGGCGCCGCGATCGGCATCGCGGTGGGCTGGCTGGGGTCCCTGGCCCTGCGCCACGTGGCCCTGCCCGCCTCCGGCCTCTACCCGATCGCCGTGATGGCCATCGCCGTCTCCGCGTACGCGGCGGGCGCCATGGCCCACGGCAGCGGGTTCCTCGCCGTCTACCTGGCCGCGATGATCCTCGGCAACTCCAAGCTGCCGCACTGGCCCGCCACCCGGGGCTTCGCCGACGGGCTCGGCTGGCTGGCCCAGATCGGCATGTTCGTGCTGCTCGGCCTGCTGGTCACCCCGCACGACCTGGTCGACGACTTCTGGCCCGCCATCGTCGTGGGCCTGGTGCTGACCATGGTGGCGCGGCCGCTGTCGGTCTTCCTGAGCCTCGCGCCGTTCCGGCTGCCGGCCCGCGAGAAGGTCCTGATGTCCTGGGCCGGGCTGCGCGGGGCGGTGCCCATCGTCCTGGCGACCATTCCGATGGTGTCCGGGGTGGAGGGCAGTACGAGAATCTTCAACATCGTGTTCGTCCTGGTCATCGTCTACACCCTGATCCAGGGCCCGACGCTGCCCTGGGTCGCGAACAAGCTGAACATCGCCGACGATCCGGCCGAGGCCGCCGACCTGGGCATCGAGTCGGCCCCGCTGGAGCGGCTGCGCGGACACCTGCTGTCGGTCGCCATCCCCACGAAGTCCAAGATGCACGGCGTCGAGGTCGGCGAGCTCCGGCTCCCGGCGGGCGCCGCGGTCACGCTGGTGGTCCGCGAGGGCAAGAGCTTCGTGCCGTCCCCGGCGACGGTGCTGCGGCGCGGGGACGAACTGCTGGTGGTGGCCACCGATCCGGTGCGCGACAGGGCGGAGGAACGGCTGCGGGCGGTCGGCGAGGGCGGCAAACTGGCCGGCTGGCTGGGTACGGGCAGATCACCCGCCGCCGGCGCACCCGGCATGACGGGACCCCATGGCGGTTCCGCCATCCCCCAGGCGATGAAGCTGGCCAAGAAGCTCGGCGGGGCCGGTGCCGGTGCCAACGGCAGCGGAAGTGGTAGCGCGAACGGCAGCGGCACGAAGACCAGTCCCTGAGACCCACTAAGGCGACGAACTAGGAATCGGCAGCGAACGCGTCCCAGATCACAGGCTGATACGGAAGCCCTGTACGCAATCACAGGCATACAGGGCTTCCTGCCTGTACGATTAAGGCAAACCTGATCGACCAACTCTGTCTGATGCAGAGCTGGCGCGACCGTATGGCGGTCGTGGTGTCTCTTCGCCCGGCGTTTCTTCGCCGATTGCAGCGAGTCGCCCGGCATCTACCGCAGTTCCGCGCGAAGAGGACAGCTCTCGGCCGCTTCCGTCCGGCCCGCCCCACAAGGGCGCCGGGAAGCAGGGCCACCAGGCGGCAGAAAGGCAAGGACCGTGGCGACCACGGTCTCCGACCGCCCCGGCTACGGGCAACTCCTGCGTACCCCCGGTGTGTGGACCTTCCTCCTCCCGGGCTTCGCCGCACGGCAGCCCTTCGCGATGCTCACCATCGGCATCGTCCTCCTCGTGCAGCACACGACCGGCTCGTACGGCAGCGCGGGCGCCGTCGCGGCGGTCTCCGGCGTCTCCATGGCGCTGTTCGCCCCGCAGAGCGGCAAGCTCGCCGACCGCTTCGGTCAGCGCGCCGTCCTGCTGCCCGGGGTGCTTCTCCACGCCGTCTCCGTGAGCGCCCTGACCGTACTGGCGCTGGCGGACGCACCCCTGTGGGCGCTGTTCGTCGCCGCCGTGCCGACCGGCGCCTCGATCCCGCAGGTCGGCCCCATGGTGCGAGCCCGCTGGGCGGCGATGCTGGGGGCGACCCCCGACCGGCCCGCCTCTCCGCTGATGTCCACCGCGGCCGCGTTCGAGTCGGTGACGGACGAGTTCACGTTCGTCCTCGGCCCGGTGATCGCCACCGCGCTCTGCACCGGCGTGCACCCGGCGGCCGGACTGATCACGGAAGCCGCCCTGACGCTGGTCGGCGGCCTCTTCTTCGCCGCGCAGCGCGCCACCCAGCCCGCCCCTCGCAACGCGGCCACCGCGGCCGAACCGCACGCCTCGGCGCTCTCGGTGCCGGGTGTACGCGTCCTGGCCGTCGCCTTCCTGGGCATCGGCGCGGTCTTCGGCGGGATGCAGGTCTCGCTGACCGCGTTCTCCGAGGAGATCGGCCACCCCGGAGTGAACGGCGTCCTCTACGGGGTCTTCGCGGCGGGCAACATGCTGGCCGGCATCGCCTGCGGCGCCATCGCCTGGAAGAGCAGCCCGCGCCGCCGGCTGATCGTCGGGTACGTGGCGCTGACGCTGACCGCGTCCGGCCTGTGGGCCGTTCACTCGGTGCCGCTGCTTGCCGGGCTCGGCCTGCTGGTCGGCCTCTGCATCGCTCCGGCGCTGATCAGCGGCTACACCCTGGTCGACGCGCTGGTGCCCGCCACCGCCCGCACCGAGGCCTTCACCTGGCTGACGGGCGCCGTGGCGCTCGGACAGGCGGCCGCCGTGACCGTGGCGGGGCAACTCGCCGACGCCCATGGCGCGAGCACCGGTTTCCTGGTGCCTCTGGCCGGAACCGTGCTGGCGCTGATGACCCTGCTGGCCCTGCGTTCGCGGCTGACTCCGAGGTCCCCGGGACGCACCGCCGCACGTGCGATCGGTCACCGCGAGCCGGTCACGGTGGACTGATTCAACGGAATACGTCAGTATGGACCGTCGTTAGCACTCATTGAGTGAGAGTGCCAGGAGGAGCAAGTGCCGACCTATCAGTACCAGTGCACCGCGTGCGGCGAAGGCCTCGAGGCGGTGCAGAAGTTCACCGATGATGCCCTGACCGTGTGCCCGAGCTGCGACGGACGCCTCAAGAAGGTGTTCTCCGCGGTCGGCATCGTCTTCAAGGGTTCCGGTTTCTACCGGAACGACAGCCGTGGCTCCTCGTCGAGCAGCGCGCCGGCGACGACGGCAGCGAAGTCGTCCGACTCGACGTCGGCCTCGTCCTCGTCCTCGTCGTCGGGTTCGGACACGAAGGCGAGCGCATCGTCGTCATCGTCCTCTTCGTCCGGCTCCTCCTCGTCGTCGGCCTCCGCGCCGGCCTCGTCGAGCGGTACGTCGGCCGCCTGAGCCCGCGTACGCCCCATCTGCTTCTCATCGGACCCCGCCGAGGCCACTCGGCGGGGTCCGGGCGTTCGTCCCGTGAATCGCTCCTCCGGATACGGTGACCGCATGGCGAACGCACTTGACGAAACGGGCTCCGGTACGGGTACGGCGGGTACCGGGAGTTCCGCGGAGATCGGTGTCATCGGCGGCTCGGGCTTCTACTCCTTCCTGGAGGACGTCACCGAGGTCTCCGTGGACACCCCTTACGGGAAGCCGAGCGACTCGGTCTTCCTCGGCGAGCTCGGCGGCCGGCGGGTGGCCTTCCTGCCCCGCCACGGACGCGGCCACCACCTGCCACCGCACCGCATCAACTACCGGGCCAACCTGTGGGCGCTGCGCTCCGTCGGGGTCCGGCAGGTGCTCGGCCCCTGCGCGGTGGGCGGGCTGCGACCGGAGTACGGGCCGGGCACCCTGCTCGTCCCCGACCAGCTGGTGGACCGCACCAAGGCCCGCGTGCAGACCTTCTACGACGGTGAGACCCGGGCCGACGGAACCGTGCCGAACGTCGTCCACCTGGGCTTCGCCGACCCGTACTGCCCCGAGGGGCGCAAAGCCGCACTCGGCGCGGCTCGCGGACGCGACTGGGAGCCGGTGGACGGCGGCACCCTGGTGGTCGTCGAAGGTCCCCGCTTCTCGACCCGTGCGGAATCGCGTTGGCACGCGGCGATGGGCTGGTCGGTCGTGGGTATGACCGGACACCCCGAAGCGGTCCTCGCCCGCGAGCTGGGCCTCTGCTACACGACGATGACCCTGGTGACCGACCTGGACGCGGGCGCCGAGGCGGGCGAGGGCGTCTCGCACGAGGAGGTGCTCCAGGTGTTCGCGGCCAACGTGGACCGGCTGCGCTCGGTGCTGTTCGACGCGGTGGCCGGGCTGCCGAGGAGCGAGAACCGCACCTGCACATGCGCCCACGCCCTGGACGGGATCGACACGGGAATCGCCCTGCCGTAGCGGGCATCGCCACCGCGCGGGCAGGCGGACGTCGCCGGAACGGGTGACGGAGTTATCCCCAGCGCGAGGACTGTCCACAGGCCTCAGCGGGATCCGCGCGGGCGGGGGAAAGTGAGGGGAGTTCGGCCGGATCAACCGGTCCGGACTCCCCTTTCCCGTTCCTTCCCCCTGCCCTCGTCCGCCCGAATCCAGGTGGTGCCATGTCCCCGTCCATGATTCCGTCCCCGTCCCCCTCCCCGCTCACATCCGCGCCCGCGACCGCGTTCACGTCCTTGCCTCCCTTCCCGTCTCGGTCCCCTTCGCCGTCTCGGTGCCCGTCCCCGTCTCCGCCTCCGGCGCCGGCGCCCGCGCCGTGCGGGGTGCGGCCGTTCGGGCCCCTGCGCGTGCGGGGCGGTGGGGCGGACCGGCTGCGCCGGATGCTGCGCCGACAGCGGCGGTCGGCGGCTGCGGGCCTCGCGCTGGCGGGCGCCGCGCTGGCCACCACCGGTCTGAACAGTGCCGACGGAGGGGCCGGCCCACCCGACGCTCCGCCGGGGGCCGGCACGTCGTCCGTGCGGCTGGTCTCCGCGCCGGTCAGGATCGCGGACCCGGAGACCGTACGGCTGCTGCGCCCCGGGGACCGGGTCGATGTGATCGCGGTCGGTGGTACCGGCGACGGAGCGCGCGTGGTGGCGCGAGGGGTGCGCGTGGCGAAGGTGCCGCGCACGGCCGGGGGACCCGGCGGTCACGCGGCGGACGTTTTTGGCGCCGGGGCGGAGGCCGGGGCGCTGGTGGTGTTGTCCGTGGAGCGCTCGACGGCCACAGCGCTGCTGGGCGCGGGCGCTTCGGGTCGGCTGGCCGTGGCGGTGTCCGATGCGCACTGACGTTTTCTCGAGTCACCCGGGAGAACCAGCGGGTTGGACAGTGACGCCTTCTTCCGCCGGGACCGGACTCGGGCGAAGGCCCGGGCGGAACGAGCGGAACAGGCGGGGCAGCCGCGGGCCCGCGCGAGGACCGGTAGTCCTCCGGGTCATCGCTCAGATGTGGTGGGGCGGCTTCTCGTCCAGGAAGCGCGCGAGGTCGGCGGCGCTGCCGCCGGAGAGAGGCCGCTCACCCCACCCCTGGTCCGTATCGTCCGCGGACTGCCGGTCCAGCGGATCGTCGAAGTCCAGAACCGGCTTGGGCTTCGGTTCCTTGTGCTGCTGCTCCTGTGGCTGCTGCTGCTTCGCATCGCGCGGGCTGGGGGCGGGGGCGGCGCTCATGTCTCCAGGGTACGGCGGCTCACCACGAGGTGTGAGCCGCCGCCGTGGAGCCGGGCGGCAGGTGTCAGCGGTCCTTCGGGTCGATGAGCCACAGGCCCAGCACGACGAGGAACGACAGGCAGAGGAAGCCGGCCCCCCACCAGGCCGTGCCGGTGTTGCCCTCCATCCACTCGTCGATCAGGACTGTCAGTCCCCAGAGCTGGCCGATGACGACGGTCATGGCCAGGGTGAGCCGGGCGGTCAGCTTCGAGGAGCGCTCGGGGTCCTGGTCGGTGCCCGCTCCGGGCCCGGGGCCTGTGTGCCGGACGCGGGGGTCCCCGTATCCGCTGGTGGGGCGGATCTGCGGATACCGCTCGTGGACGGGCCGGTTCAGTCCGGGGTCGGCGCTGCCGGGGTGGTACGTGGGGTAGTGGGTGCCGGGGGGCGGCAGCGGCTGCTCGGGGTGCGGGGTGTCGCTCATGCCCGCCCGCCCGGATTCTCGGCGGTGGCGGAGGGCTCGCGCTCACCGGCGGGCCGGGGCGGGGATTCGGCTCCGCCGCCGATGTCGGGGCAACCGATACGGGAGGCGAGGTCGGGGCGGTCGCCGCCGAGCTGCCGGCAGAGACCTCCCTCGATGCTCTCGCCGGAGCGGGTGGTCCCCACCGCCCAGACACTGCCGTCGTCCTGCTCGATGACCACGACCTTGGGCAGCCCGCGCGGCGGCGGCCCCGCCGTGACCTCGCCGGACCGGGCGTCGAAGACTCCTTCGTGGCACGGGCAGTACAGCTCGCCCTCGCTGCCCCGGTCCTTGCGCCAGAGCACGGCGCAGGCGAGGTGGGTGCAGACGGCGGAGTAGCCGACGAGGGTGCCGTCGTCGAGGCGGACGGCGACGGCCCGGTCCTCCTCGCCCGGGTAGCGGAAGACGATCGACTCGCCGGGCAGGAGTCGCCCGGCGATGCGCTTCGCCTCGGGGGCCTTGCCCTCCTCGCCGTCGCTGTGGCGGTGCAGCATGCCCGCGGCCACCCCGATGCCGCCGACGGCGAGGCCGCCGGAGACGGTGGTGACAATCCGGAGGTAGTCGCGCCGGGTGGTGAGGGAGTCGGCGGCGATCCGGTCCTGGAGGGCCTCGCGCGGGTCTCCCCCGGCGGAGTGTTCCGCACTCGGCTGCTGATCGGTAACGCTCATCGGCGGACGTCCTTCCCATTGATCTCGACGACGGGAAGCCCGCCGGGTACCGGCCACTGGACCCGTTCGGCGGGGACGACCATGGCCACACCGGTGCGGACCTCGGTCTCGCCGAAGACGAAGGTGTCGGCGACCTGGACGCCGGGGCGCTCCGCCTGGAGCTCCTCGACGGTTCCGTAGAAGAGAGCGCCGGTCGGGCAGACGGTGGCGCACATCGGGGCGAGACCGTAGGCGGTGCGGTCGTAGCAGAGGTTGCACTTCATCTGCAGTTTCGCCTGGAGGTCGATCTTCGGTACGCCGAAGGGACAGGCGTTGACGCAGTTGGAGCAGCCGATGCAGCGGGTGGTGTCGGCCTGCTGCACCACGCCGTCCGCGGTCACCAGGATCGCGTCGGCGGGACAGACCTCGGCGCACGGGGCGACCGGGTCCTCGCAGTGCATGCAGACGGTGGGAAGGGAGGCGACGGAGTGACCCTCGTCGGTGTAGTCGAGGTGGATCATCGATGTGCCGCGGTGCGAGTCGCACTCACGGCAGGCGGAGACACAGGCCTGGCAGCCGATGCAGCGCCCCGGGTCGATGAAGATCGTTCTGCCCATCATGGGGCTTCAGCTCCTCTCCGAGGTGCCACGGCCCTGGGGGGCCGTGGGAGGCAGCGGGTCGGTACGGGAGACCTGGGTCTCCGGGTAGGCGACATGGCCGGGAGCGACCGGCGGGGCGGGGACCTCGTCGATCCGCTCGGCGTGCTCGATGCGGCAGGCGCACACCTTGTACTCGGGGATCTTGGACCGGGGGTCGAGGGCGTCGATGGTGAGGGCGTTGGCCGCGGTGGGGACGGGCCAGTGGTAGGGGATGAACACGGTGTCGGGGCGGATCGCCTCGGTGACCAGGGCGGGGAAGACCTCGCTGCCGCGCCGGGTGACGACACGGACCGGCTCACCGTTGCGGAAGCCGTGCGAGGGGTGGACCTCGGCCCACGGGCGCGGGGTCTGTTCGACGAGGGCGCCGAGCCTGCGGGTCTGGTTGCCGGAGAGGAAGTGGGCGACGGTGCGGCCGGTGGTGAGCGACATGGGGTGCTCGTCGTCGTACGGGTCCATCGGCGGGTGCCATTCGACGACCTGGAGGTGGATCTTGCCGTCGGGGTGGTAGGTCTTCCCGTCCTCGAAAAGGCGCGGGGTGCCGGGATGGTCGGTGGTGGGGCAGGGCCAGGCGATGCCGCCGGTCTCCTCCAGGCGTTCGTAGGTGATGCCGTAGTAGTCGTTGACGGTGCCGGCGGAGGCGACGCGCAGCTCGTCGAAGACCGACCGGGAGTCGGGGAAGTCGAATTTGTCGCCGACGCCGAGCCGTCGGGCGAGTTCGCACATCGCCCAGGTGTCGGTGCGGACGCCGGGCGGCGGGTCCTGGGCCTTGTTGTGCTTGACCACGCGGGCTTCCGCGTTGGCCATCACCCCTTCGTCCTCGGCCCAGGTGGTGACGGGGAAGACCACGTGGGCGTTGGCCGCGGTCTCGGAGAGGAAGAAGTCGAATTGCGCGTGGAACTCGGTGGTGTCGTACCCCTCCTTGACCACCCGGTAGTTGGGCAGGGAGACGAAGGGGTTGTTGCAGATGCCGATGAGGCCGCGGATCTCGCGGCGCTGCATCTGCCAGACCATTTCCATCATGGAGGTCCCGGCGGGCGGGAGTTCGGACTCCTCGATGCCCCAGATCTCGCAGATCTGGCGGCGGTGCTCCTCGTTCATGATCGAGCGTCCGCCGGGGAGGAGGTCGGACTTCTGGCCGTGCTCGCGGCCGCCCTGCCCGTTGCCCTGGCCGGTGATGGTGCCGTAGCCGGCGCCGGGCTTGCCGATGTGGCCGGTGGCGGTGCAGAGGTTGATCACGGTGAGGCAGTTCTCGACGCCCTGCGAGTGGTGCTCGATGCCCCGGGCGTGCCAGGCCATGGCCTTGGGCGCGCGGGCGAAGGTCCGGGCGACCTGGACGATCTGCTCGGCGGGGATCCCGCAGATCGCGGCGGCACGGGAGGGTGGGTATTCGGCGGCCTTGGCCTTGACCTCCTCCCAGCCGGTGGCGTGGGCGGCGAGGTAGTTCTCGTCGGTGAGCCCTTCCTCGATGACGACGTGCAGGACGGAGGTGAAGAAGGCGGCGTCGGTGCCGGGCTTGAGGGCGACGTGGATGTCGGCGGTCCGGGCGATGGCGGTCTCGCGCGGGTCGATGACGATGAGGCTGGCCCCTCGGTCCCGGGCCCCCCAGACGTACTGGGTCATCACGGGGAAGCACTCACCGACGTTGGAGCCCGCGATGAGCAGGCAGTCGGTGAGCAGGATGTCGGAGAAGGGGTTGCCGGCCCGGTCGATGCCGAAGGCGAGCTTGTTGGCGCCCGCGGCGCTGACCATGCAGAGGCGCCCGTTGTAGTCGACGTGCCGGGTCTTGAGCGCGACCCGGCCGAACTTGCCCACCAGATAGGTCTTCTCGGAGAACAGGCTGGCCCCGCCGAGGAGCCCGAAGGCGTCGTTGCCGTGGGTCTGCTGGATGCGCTTGATCTCGGAGACGGTGAAGTCGAGCGCCTCCTCCCAGGAGACCTCGCGGAACTCCTCGTCACGGGAGCGGCGCATCAGCGGGGCGGTCAGCCGGTCGGGGTGGTTGACCTGCTGGTAGGCGTTGATGCCCTTGGGGCAGAGCCGCATCCGGTTGATGTCGTGGTTGCGGGGTTCGACGCCGAAGACCTTGCCGCCGCGGTCCACACGCAGATACATCCCGCACTGGACGCCGCAGAAGCAGCAGTGGGTCGGCACGAGCGTCTCGCCGTTCTGGTCGGCGTGCCACTGGTCGGCCGGGATGCCGCCCGCGTCCCGGAAGGCGCGGGTGCCGGGAGGGGCGAGGGAGGGGTCCAGGGGGATGAAGGTGCGGCGGTCGGCAGCAGCTCGCGGATCCGCGGTCACTTGAAGCCCTTCTTCACATGGGAGAGATAGGCGCTGCCGCGCAGCACCCGCTTGCAGCGCGGGCAGTACTCGGCCCAGGAGTCGAAGTCGAGCCGGAGGTCGCGCATGGTGCCGCGCAGGTTCTCGACATAGGGGCCGGTGTCGATGGGCTCCTCGCAGCGGCGGCAGGCGAACACCTCGTCGTCCTTGCGGCCGGTGTACTTGAACAGCTGCATGCCGACCGCGGCCGGTCGCTGGACGATGTGGAAGAACTTGCCGAACGGGATGTAGATGAGGGTGAAGACGACCGACGCCATGTGCAGGATCGCGAGGAACTGGTAGCCGCCGCCGTGCAGGAAGATCGAGGAGAAGGTGAGCAGCAGCCCCGTGACGGAGATGACGATGAGCGCGATCAGCGGCACCAGGTCGTAGGCGAAGCGCTGGCCGGTGGCGGCGCCACGGTCCTTCATACGGCGCCACAGGAAGTACGAGGCGCCGGGGATGACGAGGACGGCGGCGATGTCCAGGCCGTGGAACATCAGCCAGCCGAGGACGTTGAGCGAGTCGAATCCGAGGATCTTGAAGCCCCAGATCCGCATCTCGTAGCCGGGTCCCGACCCGCTGCCGGAAGTGAAGGTGAACCAGCCCCAGGTGAGCGGGAAGGTGATCAGGGCGGCGAGGATGCAGCCCCAGAAGATCAGCTGGTGGGCGGCCCAGCGGGCGTGGGAGCGGGCGCCGAGGAATTTCTGGAAGCCCAGATAGGTGGCGATCATCTTCGGCAGGGCGGTAGGGGCCCCGCGGAAGTTGTCCAGGGAGAAGAGGCTGCGCCAGCCCTGTTTGAAGAGGCGCCGGGCACCGGGGGCGGAGATCCAGACGGTGTACCGGTAGGCGACGCCGAAAGCGAGGAAGACCGTGGCCACGGCATAAGGGAGGAGGGCCGAGTCGAAGTTGCGGAGCATACGGCTGCCCAGCACGATCGCGAGGATCAGCAGGGCGGAGACAACCACGCCGACGAGCGTCGCCCGGGTGGTGACGGACCGGGGGCCGGTAGCGGAGGAAGACGTGGCCGAGGGGCCTGAGACGTCGGGCTCGGCTGCTGCGGTGGCTTCTGAGGGCTCGGTCACCCGGCCACCGTAGGACTATTTGGGTCGATTGAACCCGTTTTGGTGGGTGAGAGGGTGAGAGGGTCGCCCGGACAGTCGCAAGGCGCCTTGCCCGGGCGGGGCGCTTCGGGCTCACCGCGCCCCGCTCCCCGGTACGTTCGCAGCACATCGGCTCGCACTCCCGCGGGCCCCGATCCCGACCGGAGGAGCCGCACGATGATCCCCGTGAACCCCGAGGACGACGCCGAGGGCCCCGGGGCCGGGGCCGCCGAGCACTCGATTCCGCTGGACGCGCTGACCGATGTTGCCGGAATCCGCGTCGGCCATGCCGAGGTCACCGGTGCGGGCGCGCTGAGCGGAACGACCGTCGTCCTGGCACCCGAGGGCGGGGCCGTGGCCGCCGTGGACGTACGGGGCGGCGGGCCGGGCACCCGGGAGACGGACGCGCTGGACCCGCGCAATCTGGTGCAGCGGGTCGACGCCGTCGTCCTCACGGGCGGCAGCGCGTACGGGCTCGACGCCGCGTCCGGCGTGGTGGCCTGGCTGGAGGAGCAGGGCCGGGGCGTCCGGGTCGGCACCGGACCCACCCAGGTGGTACCGGTCGTTCCGGCCGCCGCCCTGTTCGACCTCGGCCGGGGCGGCGACTGGCGGGCCCGCCCCGACGCGTCGACCGGCCGCGCCGCCGTGGAGGCCGCGGCTGCCACCGGGGTCGGGGCACCCGTGGCCCAGGGCGGCGTGGGCGCGGGCACCGGCGCGGTGGCCGGGCAGCTCAAGGGCGGTGTCGGCACGGCGAGCACCCGCCTCGCCTCCGGGGTCACGGTGGCCGCCCTGGTCGCGGTGAACGCGGCGGGCTCGGTGGTCGACCCCCGGACCGGGGTGCTGTTCGGGGAGTACGGGGCCGGGGAGCCGCCGGCCCACCCTTCGGCCGAGGTCCACGCTGCGGCGGGGCGGCGTCTCGCGCGGGAGCGGGAGGCGACGGAGGCGGCCGGAGGCGGGGCCCCGCCGTTCAACACGACGATCGCGGTCGTCGCCACGGACGCGGACCTGACCCGGGCGCAGGCCCAGAAGCTGGCGGGCACCGCACACGACGGGCTGGCCCGCGCGGTGCGCCCGGTCCATCTGCTGACCGACGGGGACACCGTGTTCACGCTGGCCACCGGGCGGGTGCGGGTGCCACAGGAGGGCCCGGCCGCCGTCAACGAGATCCTGGCGGCGGGCGCCGACGTCCTGGCGCGGGCCATCGTCAAGGCCGTGCGCGCGGCCCGGAGCACCGAGGGGCCGGGCGGCAGGCTCCTCTCGTACACGGAGCTGTACGGCGGCTAGCGGCACGCACGCGCACGGCGGTCGGTGCCACGCACTCGCACGGCGGTCGGCCCCACTGAGCTGTACGGCGGTCGGCGCCACGGAGCTGTACGGCGGTCGGCCCGACGGAGCCGCCGGCGCTCGGCGTCACCGAGTTCTACGGCGGTCGGCGGCCGATCCGATCGGCGGAGCGCTGGGGGCGCGCGGCGTGAGCGAGGGGCGTGCGGGCGGCCGACTCATCCTCCGCGTAAGGGAGTTCACCCCAAGCGCCCGAAATGCACCGGGAACACGGAGGGAACTTTCTGCGTGCGCCCTACGTTTTTACGAACCCCGGTCACGATGTCGGACGCAGGGACTACGTTAAGCACGCACCAAGTAACACGCGGCGACGGCCTGGAGACACCACCTTGAGCGATCCGTACGAGACAACCGAGCACCACCTCGACCGACTCCTGCGATGCGCCCTCAACTCCTTCGACCTTCCCGACAGCACGGTCGACCGCCTCGGCACCGCGCTCGCCCACAGCAGTTCGCTGCACTCGTCGCACCACAGTTCCGTGCTGCACCGCGAGACCTACCGTCACACGTATCTCCTCGCCGACGGCTCCGCCCTCACTCTGTGGGAGCTGGTGCACAGCGGAGGCCGGGACGTGCGGATACCGCGCCGGCACGAGCTGTACGACGACGAGGGCGACGCCCGCATCGCCGCGTCCCGGCTCGCGGGAAGCTTCTCCGACTCCCCGGCCTTCGGCGACGAGGGGGTGCAGGAGGGCCAGGGCGATCTGGAGATGCTGACGGTCCTGATGTCCGCCCCGCCGGCCCCGCTCCCCCGGACGTACGCCCCCGACAATTCCGCGGACCACGCCCGCCGGGTGTTGCGCCGCGCGGAGAACGCCGACCGGCCGGGTGAGCGGAAGACACGGCTGCTCCGGTCGGCATTCGCCCACCACATCACCCAGATCTTCGGGCGGCAGTGCCGCGTCGACGGCCGCCCGGCCGGTTTCACGCTCTACGAGCACGCGTTCCTGCTGCTGGACGGCAGCGAGACGAGCCTGTGGGAGGTCGAGCACACGGCGACACCCGACGGCCGCCACATGTGCGAGGTGTACGAGAACGAGCAGACCGCCCGTGCGGCGATGGAGAGCCGCACCCGGATCTGCTGAGCCGAACCGCCGTGACCGGCCGAGGCGGGTTCGCCGCCGAGGCCGGTCACTGGGGGTCGGTCACAGCTGTGCCGGGTCACGCCGCCCACACGGATCAGCGCGCTCCGCCCCCCACGTTCGCGCCGCCCCCCACGTTCGCGCCACCCCCCACGTTCGCGCCACCCCCCACGTTCGCGCCACCCTCCGCATGCGCGCCGCCCTCCTCGTGGGCCTCGTCCTCGACGTGGGCGCGCGGCCGGGCGGGCAGCGCGAACATCACCAGGAAGATCACCGAGAGCACCCCGGTCACCCACCACAGCGACTGCTGGAACGCGTCGACGAACGCCGGGCCGACCTCGTCGGGGGCCAGTCGGTCGCCGATCGCCCCGAAGAAGACGACGGACACCAGGCCGAGACCGAGCGCCGTCCCCATCTGCTGCACGGTGTTGATCAGCCCTGACGCCGAACCGGCGTGCTCCTTGGGCACTTCGGAGAGCACGGCGTCGGTCAGCGGAGCCACGATCAGCCCCATCCCCACACCCATGACCACCAGCGGGACCGCCATCTGCAAGGACGTGATGCCCTGCCCGTACCGCTCGCTCTCCCAGAGGTAGATCAGCAGTCCGGCGATCATGAGGAGCGCACCGGCCTGGAGGACCTTGCGGCCGAAGCGGGGCACCAGCTTCTGCACCGAGATCCCGGCGGCCACCGAGACGGCGACGGAGAACGGGATGCCTGTCGTGCCGGCGCGCAGCACACTCCAACCGAGACCCAGCTGCATGTACATCGTCCAGACCAGGAAGAAGATGCCGAGGCCGACGCCGAAGGTCAGCTGCACGGCGATGCCGGCGGCGAAGCTCTTGACCCGGAACAGGGACAGTTCGATCAGCGGCGAGCCGTCGCTCAACGCCTTCTGACGCTGGTAGGCGACCAGCACCCCGAAGACGAACAGGCTGCCCACCATCGACAGATGGCCCCAGAGCGGCCAGCCCAGCTCGTGTCCCCGGGTGAGCGGGTAGATGAGCATCAGCATCGCCAGGGTGATCAGGGCGACGCCGGGCAGGTCGAGACGGACCGCCCTGGGGGCCTTCGACTCGGTGATGAACTTCGCGCCGAGGACCATTCCGGCGATCCCGACGGGCAGGTTGATCAGGAAGATCGGCCGCCAGCCGAGCCCGAAGAGGTCGAACTCGGTGAGCAGGGCGCCCAGCAGCGGCCCGGAGACCGCTCCGAGTCCGACGACCGCGCCGAAGAGGCCGAAGACCTTGCCACGCTCGTGGGCCGGGAAGGTGGCGTGCACGATCGAGAGGACCTGGGGCACCATCAGGGCCGCCGTCGCGCCCTGGAGGATCCGGGCCGCGACCAGTATCTCGGGGCTGCCCGCGAAGCCGCACAGGGCGGAGGCGAGCGTGAATCCGCCGATGCCGATGAGGAAGAGCCTCTTGCGCCCGTAGATGTCGCCGAGGCGGCCGCCCGTGATCAGTCCGGCCGCGAACGCGAGGGCGTAACCGGCGGTGATCCACTGGATCGCGGAGACCGAAGCCCCGGTCTCGCGCTGGATGCTGGGAATCGCGATGTTGACGATCGTGACGTCGACCAGGTCCATGAAGGCGGCGGTCATCACGATG
Source organism: Streptomyces sp. CA-278952 (assembly GCF_028747205.1). Classification (NCBI taxonomy): domain Bacteria; kingdom Bacillati; phylum Actinomycetota; class Actinomycetes; order Kitasatosporales; family Streptomycetaceae; genus Streptomyces; species Streptomyces sp. CA-278952. The sequence continues at coordinate 4,720,484 of NZ_CP112880.1, read as the reverse complement.
GCCAGGGCGAACCAGCGCCGCCGGTCGGCCGGGGCGGGCGTGGGTGCCACCGGTGTCTTTACCGGTGCGGGCGGCGTGGGCGGAGCGAGGTACGACGCCGTGGGCGCCGGGGGTGCGGAAGAAGGCATGCGAAGAACCTAGGCACCCATTAGGTCAGAACATGACCTGATGGGCCGCCATCCTGAAGCCATGACCGACACTCCAGCACGACTGCTGAAACTGCTGTCGCTCCTCCAGACTCCCCGTGAGTGGCCCGGCGGCGAGTTGGCCGAGCGGCTCGCTGTCAGTCCGCGCACGATCCGCCGCGACGTCGACCGGCTGCGCGACCTGGGCTACCCGGTCGAAGCCTCACGCGGATCCGTCGGCGGCTATCGCCTGGTGGCGGGCGCCGCCATGCCGCCCCTCCTGCTGGACGACGAGGAGGCGGTGGCCATCGCAGTGGGGCTGCGGGCCGGGGCGGGCCACGCGATCGAGGGCGTCGACGAGGCCTCCGTACGGGCGCTGGCCAAGCTGGAACAGGTGCTTCCCTCCCGGCTGCGGCACCGGGTCTCCGCGCTCCAGAACGCCACGGTGCCGCTGACCCGGGGCGACGGCGCCACCATCGACCCGCGGACCCTGACGACGCTGGCCTCGGCGGCCACCGGGCGGGAGCGGGTGAGGTTCGCGTACCGCAGCGGCGACGGCACCCGGACGCAACGGCAGGTCGAGCCGTACCGGCTGGTGAGCACCGGGCAGCGCTGGTACCTGGTGGCGTACGACCTCGGCCGGGAGGACTGGCGTACGTTCCGGGTGGACCGGGTCGGCGAGCCGTACGCGACGGGGGCGCGGTTCGCACCGAGGCCGCTGCCCGTCGAGGACGCGGGGAGCGACGGGAGCGGTGCGGGCGGCGAGGCGCGGAGCGACGCGGAGAGCGGGGACGCGGCGAAGTACCTGTCCCGGTCGATGCGGCGGATGAAGCCGGAGCTGCGCCTCGATGTGTGGTTCGGGGCGCCGGCGGAGTTCGTGGCGGCGCGGCTGCCCGCGCATCTGGGGGCGCCGGAGCCGGACGGGGAGGGTGGTTGCCGGCTGCGGACCTCGTGCACGGATTCCCTGGAATGGGTGGCGCTGCGGCTGGCGCTGGTGGACTGCGAGTTCTCCGCGCAGGGGCCGCCGCAGCTGGTGGAGTACCTGGAGGGCCTCGGCACCCGGCTGACCCGCGCCGCCCGGGGCCGGCGCCCGGCTGATCGTCCGGCCGCCGATCCGGAACAGGGATGAGCCCCGACGCCGGGGGGGGGTGGGCGCCGGGGCTCAGCTCAGGGACCGGTGAAAACCGGTCGGGTGACCGGAATGACCCGGTCGGTCGGCCGGTGCGAACCGGCTTGATAGGGAGATTACGGGTTATTGGCTCACGCCGCAGCGTCAAAGCCCGTGTCGTGAGCCATTCGCTTCAATTCGAGCAGTGCGTGCTTCTCTATCTGGCGGATCCGCTCCCGCGTGAGGCCGTGCTGCTTGCCCACTTCGGTCAGCGTCCGCTCCCGGCCGTCCTCGATGCCGTACCGCATCTTGATGATCGAGGCGGTCCGGTTGTCGAGCTTGCCGATCAGGTCTTCCAGCTCCTCGCTGCGGAGCAGGGTCATCACCGACTGCTCGGGCGAGACGGCGGAGGTGTCCTCCAGCAGGTCGCCGAACTGGGTGTCGCCGTTGTCGTCCACGGACATGTTGAGGCTGACCGGGTCGCGGGCCCAGTCCAGGACGTTTCCGACGCGCTCGGTGTTGGAGTCGAGCTCGGCGGCGATCTCCGCGTGCTCCGGGTCGCGCCCGTGCTCGCGGTTGAACTCGCGCTGGACCCGGCGGATCCGGCCGAGCTCCTCCACCAGGTGGACGGGGAGCCGGATCGTGCGGGACTGGTCGGCGATGGACCGGGTGATGGCCTGCCGGATCCACCAGGTGGCGTACGTGGAGAACTTGAAGCCCTTGGCGTAGTCGAACTTCTCGACCGCGCGCACCAGGCCCGCGTTGCCCTCCTGGATCAGGTCGAGCAGAGGGAGCCCCGCGCGCGGGTAGCGGCGGGCCACGGCGACGACGAGCCGGAGGTTGGAACGGATGAATATGTCCTTGGCGCGCTCGCCCTCGGCGACCAGCGCCTCCAGCTCCTCACGCTTCGCGTCACCGGCGGCGCTCTCCACCCCGCCGTCGAGGATCTGCTGGGCGAAGACGCCCGCCTCGATGGTCTGGGAGAGGTCGACTTCCTTGGCGGCGTCGAGCAGCGGTGTGCGGGCGATCTCGTCCAGGTACATGCCGACCAGGTCGCGATCGGCGATTTCCCCGCCCACGGCGCGAACACTGCCTGCCCGGCCGGATCCACCGGAGGTGGTGGACGTACGACGGGCGACGGCACGGGTTGCCATGCGTGCTCCCTTGCTGAGTAGGTCGCGACACCCTTTCGAGGTGCCCTGCATCCGATGGAAACAACGACTGGAATCCGGACAGAATTCCCATGCCGCACATTCACTTTCGCGCTCATGCAGTACCCTGTCCGGCGCCGACCGCTGGATTCCGTTTCCGGATTCCGCCGGACGCGCAGGTCAGAGCCGGTGGCGGGGAGAAACGGCCCCTGTGCGGCTCTCCAGCCGGGTACCCGGAATCGGCTCATCCATGAGACCGCACTCACACGCACGCCCCAGATCCCCTCGCCCGGCCGCCGCCCGGCGCCCGGGAAGCCGTGCTCCCACCCCGAAGGACGGCTCGGGCGGCGTTCGGGTTGCTCAGGGGCTCGGGGTGTCCGCGACGCGCCGGACCGGGAGGGCCCGGGCCCCGGGGCGTACGTCCGCCGGCGGATCCGGCAGGTAACCGAGGCCCGGAGTACCGGAACCCCGGTCCGAGACCGACCGGGACCGCAGCCCGATCCGCTCCCGCCCGCGCGTGCCTAGTCCGTACGGACCCCCCTGCTGGCGGGCGAGGCGAGCGCCCCGCGCGTCCGGCAGCTGGCCCATGCCCTCGGCTACTGGGCCGCCCGGCACCAGCCCCTGCCCGCACTGAAGCCGCTCGGCCCGGCCCCGAGCGCTGCGGCGGCACTGGACCGGGTCCCCGCTGGTGCCGGACCGGAGCGGTGACATCCGGGACCGGTTCGCGCAACTGACCGGGCTCCCGGACTGACCGGGGCGGGAACCGGGCTCCGGCCCGGGGCGGGAACAGGAGGCCGGGGAGCTGTTCGCCCGGGCGGCCGCGCACGGCGACGACCCCACCATCAAGTTCACCGACACGGCACTGGACGTGGGCGACGCGCTCGCGTTCTCCGCCGCCCGGCGCGCGATCGAGCTGAACCCGCCGGTCTTCTGACCCGCCGGTCTCTGACCCGCCGGTCTTCTGACCCACCGGTCCCTGACCCGCCGGTCTCAGCCGAACTGCACCGAGCGCTTCGCCAGCCCCATCCAGAAGCCGTCGATGACGCTGCGCCCCCGGTCCAGCTCGCCCTCGGCCGCGCCCAGCGTCACGAACAGCGGCGCGAAGTGCTCGGTGCGCGGGTGGGCCAGCTTGCCGGCCGGGGAGGTGTGCTCGAAGTCGATCAGCGCGTCGATGTCCTGGGCCCGCAGTGCGCGGTCGCCCCAGTCGTCGAACTCCGCCGACCACCCGGGAACGCCGCCGCCCGGGTGGCGCAGAGCGGCCAGGTTGTGGGTGAAGAAGCCGCTGCCGACGATGAGCACGCCCTCGTCCCGCAGGGGGGCGAGTTTGCGCCCGACGTCCATCAGCTTCTGCGGGTCGAGGGTCGGCAGGGAGATCTGGAGTACGGGGATGTCGGCGTCCGGGAACATCTCCACCAGCGGTACGTACGCCCCGTGGTCGAGGCCGCGGTCCGGGATGTCCTGGACCGGCGTCCCGGCGCCACGCAGCAGCTTGCGGACGCTGTCGGCGAGCCCGGGCGCGCCCGGGGCTCCGTAACGCACCCCGTAGTAGTGCTCGGGGAAGCCCCAGAAGTCGTAAACGAGCGGCAGGGTCTCGGTGGCGCCCAGCGCGAGCGGGGCCTCTTCCCAGTGGGCGGAGACCATCAGGATCGCGCGGGGGCGGGGCAGCCCCGCGGACCAGGCGGCGAGTTCGCCGGGCCAGACGGGATCGTCGGCCAGCGGCGGTGCGCCGTGCGAGAGGTAGAGGGCGGGCATCCGCTCCGCGGTGGCTGTCATGGCACTCCCATCCACGGGACGCGGTCCCGGGGAGACGGGTGCCGCTCGGGGCACCCGGCCACGGGATCCGGTCACGAACTCGTCCGAGCAGGAGTTCCCCGAGGTCATCCGGGGGATCGTTGTTCAGGGGCCCTGCGAAACTCCTTCGGATCCCCTGCGGGGATCTCTCGGGGCAGGTTTCTTGAAACTTCAAGCTCCTACCTCCGGAGACCTTAGCCCTATCTAGTTAAACTTTCAAGAAAAGGTCGTACAGTGGAGTACATGACCACGGCATCCACCAGCGCGCCGCGCTGGCTCACCGACGAGGAGCAGCACGCCTGGCGCGCCTATCTGCATGCCACCACGCTGCTGGAGGACCACCTCGATCGCCAGTTGCAGCGCGATGCCGGCATGCCGCACACCTATTACGGACTGCTCGTCCAGCTCTCGCAGGCACCCCGCCGCCGGATGCGGATGACGGAGCTGGCCCGGAACGCGAAGATCACCCGCTCGCGGCTCTCGCACGCCATCGCCCGGCTGGAGAAGAACGGCTGGGTGCGCCGTGAGGACTGCCCCTCCGACAAGCGCGGCCAGAACGCGGTGCTCACGGACGACGGCTACGAGATGCTCCGCCGCTCGGCCCCGGGTCACGTCGAGGCCGTACGGCAGGCGATGTTCGACCGGCTCACGCCCGAGCAGGTGAGCAGCCTCGGGGAGATCATGCGGGTGCTCGCGACCGGCCTGGAGCCGGAGGGCACGGACGCGGATCTGCCCTGGCTCCGCTGAGCGATCGCTGAGCGGAACCAGGGCAGGGAAGCCGCGGGGCGCGGAGCCACGGGCGGGGTGCCACGGGGAGGCGCGCTACCGGGGCGGGGCAGGGACCGCCGTCGTCAGTGGGCGACGACCGGGATCCTGAACTCCTCCTCGGCGTCCGCGTCGGACGCGCCGTCCGTCCCACGGGGCCCCATCTCGGGGCGGCCGGTGTTGATGAGGGCGATCGCGATGGCGGCGGCGACGACGAGGATGCCGACGGCCCACCAGATCGCGGCGGCGAAACCGCTGACCATGGCCTGGAGCTCCAGGAGTCGCGGGTCCGTGGCGCGGGCCGCGTGATCGGCGACGTACGCGGTGGTGGCGCTCGCGGCGATGGTGTTCAGCAGGGCGGTGCCGATGGCGCCGCCGACCTGCTGCGAGGTGTTGACCATCGCGGAGGCCACGCCCGCGTCACGCGGCTCGATACCGTGCGTGGCCAGGGACATCGCCGGCATGAACGCCGTACCCATTCCGAGGCCGAGCAGCAGCATGCCGGGCAGGATGACGGCCGCGTAGCTGGTGTTCAGGTCCAGCTGGGTCAGGAGCAGCATGCCGACCGCGGCGACCAGGAAGCCGGGGCCCATCAGCAGGCGCGGCGGGACCCGGGTCATCAGCCGGGTGCCGATCTGGGTGGAGCCGGTGATCATGCCGACGATCATGGGCATGAACGCGAAGCCGGTCTTCACCGGGGAGTAGCCCTTCACGACCTGGAGGTAGTAGGTCAGGAAGAGGAACAGCCCGAACATCGCGATGATGGCGAGCCCCAGCGAGAGGTAGACCCCGCCGCGGTTGCGCTCGGTGAGGACGCGCAGCGGCAGCAGCGGCGACTTCACACGCGCCTCGGTCACGACGAAGGCCACCAGCAGCACGACGGCGGCGATGAACATCGAGACGGTCAGCGTGTCCGACCAGCCGGCCGACTCGGCGCGGGTGAAGCCGTACACCAGGGCGACCAGGCCGAGCGTGGAGAGCACGACGCCGGGGATGTCCAGCGGTGCGCGGTTGCGGGCGCCGGAGGGCTCGCGGATGACGAAGTACGCGCCGGCGGCGGCGACGATGGCGAACGGGATGTTGACGTAGAACGTCCAGCGCCAGTTCAGGTACTCGGTGAGCAAGCCGCCGAGGATCAGCCCGACCGCGCCACCGCCACCGGCGATGGCCCCGTAGATGCCGAAGGCCTTGGCGCGCTCCTTGGCGTCGGTGAACATCACGGCGAGCAGGGAGAGGGCGGCCGGGGCGAGCAGGGCGCCGAAGACACCCTGGAGGGCCCGGGAGCCGAACATCATCGCCTCGTTCTGCGCGGCCCCGCCGAGCGCGGAGGCCAGCGCGAAGCCGATCAGCCCGACGACGAAGGTGCGCTTGCGTCCCCAGAGGTCGGCGATCCGGCCGCCGAAGAGGAGGAGCCCACCGAAGGCGAGGGCGTAGGCGGTGATGACCCACTGCTTGTTGCCGTCGGATATGCCGAGGTCGGTCTGGGCGGAGGGCAGAGCGATGTTCACGATGGTCGCGTCGAGGACGACCATCAGCTGGGCGAGCGCGATGAAGGCCAGGGCCTTCCAGCGACTCGGATCGGGAAGGGCGGTGTCAGCCGTTTTTGGCATGGGTGTATCCACCTAAGGACGTGCGAGGGCGCCGAGGCGTCGCGAAATGGGCGTCGGCGGTACGTGCTCGTGTACGCGCGACGGGGTGCGGTGAGGCGGTGAGGTGAGGCGGGTGCGGTGAGGCGGTGGGCCGAGGCCCTCAGGACACGGCCGGAAGGTTCAGGTTGGAAGGTTCAGGTCAGTGCGGGCCAGGGCGGTTCGACGACAGACCTAGGGACGCCGCAGGTCCTCCAAGGTCGCCGCCGATCCGGGCAGTACGGAGCGGGCCGGGGTCTCCAGTCCGTCCAGGAACAACTGCAGATGACGGTGGGTGAACCGGTCGATGCCCTGGCAGGCGATGCCGGGGAGCGGCCGGGTGAGCTGGGAGAGGGCGACGAGTACGTCACCGACGGCGATGTCGGTACGCAGCCGCCCCGCGGACATGGCGCGCGCGACGAGCCCTTCGACGGCCTTTTCCAGGCGTCGTCGCTCGGCGAGCAGTTCGGGGTGGTCCCTGTCGAAGACGCCGGAGAGCATCGGGCACAGGGCGCCGATCCGTTCGTCGGCGGCCGCGTGCACGAAGCGGCTGAGGGCGGCGAACGGGTCGGACTCCGCCGCGGCGGCCTCTTCGGCCCGGAGGGTGGTGCGGGAGGTGACCGCGAGGACGACCTCATGGGTGAGGGCGGCCCGGTCGGGGAAGTTCCGGTAGAGCGTGGCGTTGCCCACGCCGGCTCGCCGTGCGACGTCGTCCAGCGCCACGTCCGGCCCGAACTCGACGAACAGCTCGCGCGCGGCCGCGATGATCCGCTCACGGTTGCGCAGCGCGTCGGCCCGCGGGCGCGGCGCCCGGCACGGTGCCGCGGGTGCGGTGCCGCCGGCGGCTGCCGGTGCGGTGCCCTTCACGGCGGTTCTGGTGGTCCCGGCGGTGGTCTCCACGACGACGCCCCTCCCCTTCTTCTTCCCTCTGGGTAGCCGGTCGGCCCCCCTCGGTAACCGGGGACCGCTTCCCCGTTTAGCGGGGACACGTATGCAAACGGGGAGAGGCTCCCCGCTTATTTCCCGCCCCCACGTGACCTGAGTCACATCGCGTCGGAGAGAAAACCCTCCGATCGGCGCACCCAGCGAGCGGCCCCGGACCTCCCGGCACAGGCTGATCGCCAGAGCGCAGTCAGGGGTCGGCCGACTGCCGCGGACCCCGAAGGCGCCTCTATGCAGCAGCCCCGCCACCGGATACGCAGACACCGCCGCCCGGTCGCCCTGGCCGGAGCGACCGCGCTGGCCATAGCGGCCATGGCCTCGGCCAGCACCACCCTTCCGAGCGCCGGCCGTGCCTCGGCGGGCCCGTCCGCCGCCGGCCAGGACTCCGCACTCGCCCCGTGCCGGATCGCCGCCACCATGGGCGTACAGATGTCCGAAGGGCTGCCGACCCCGCCCGGCTACGCCCGGTCGACCGGCGAGATCAAGGCCCTCAACCTGATGATCGACTTCCCGGACGCGGAGGGCACGGAACCCGCGAAGGACCGGTACGCGGAGTTCTTCCCGCAGACCTCCGAGTGGTTCAGGGCCAGCTCCTACGGCCGGCTCGTCTACCGGCCAGAGGCCCCCGTCACGGACTGGCTGCGGATGCCGATGCCCTTCACGGAGTACGGGATAGAGCGCGGCTCACCCTTCGAGCCGGGCTACCGCCAACTGGTGAAGGACCTCGTCGCGGCCGCCGACCCCCGGGTCGACTTCTCCGCGTACGACCTGGTCAACGTCCTGGTCAGCCCGAACGCCGGCCCCTCCGCGCTGGACACCGTGCTCTCGGTGACCTTCTCCGGCAACGACGAGGCCCCGACGGCGGACGGTGTCCCGCTCTCCAACACGTCGTTCGTCTACAGCCGCCAGGACGACGGATCGGGGTCGTACGCCGAGACCGGCTACCGCGTCCTGCCGCACGAGAACGGCCATGTCTTCGGGCTGCCCGACCTCTACACGATGGAGGGCGGCGGCTCGGTCGGGCACTGGGACATCATGTCCGAGGACTGGGGCGCCAACAACGACTTCCTGGCCTGGCACAAGTGGAAGCTCGGCTGGCTCGACAACGAGCAGATCAGCTGCGCGTCGAAGGCCGGCGTCAGCGAGCACACCCTCGGCCCGCTGGCCACCGAGGGCGGCACCAAGCTCGCCTTCGTCCCGCTGAGCGAACGGTCCGGCTACGCGGTGGAGGTCCGTACGGCGGCGGGCAACGACGAGGCGGTCTGCCGACCCGGGGTGCTGATCTACAAGGTCAGCTCCGACGTGGACACCGGCCAGGGCCCGGTCTCCGTCGCCGACGCCACCGAGGACAGCGGCGGCTGCACCCGGCGCCCCAACGTGCACGCGGAGCTGTCCGACGCCCCGTTCCGCCCCGGCCAGACCTTCACCGACCGGGCCAACGGCGTACGGATATCCGTGCTGGACGAGGACGGCGACGGGAACTACCGGGTGCGGGTCACGCGCCCGTGAGCGGCTCGGCGTCCGCAGCGCACGCTGCGGTGTCCTTCTCCGCGCCCCCCTCGGCGCCCTGCACGAAGGCGCGGAGGCGGTGCTTGAGGAGCTTCCCGGTGGCGTTGCGCGGAAGCTCGTCGTCGGTGAGCAGCACCCGGACGGGCACCTTGAAGGCCGCGAGCCTCGCGCCGACGTGCTCGCGCAGGCCCCCGGCGGTGACCCCGGCCCCGGGGCGCGGCCGGACGACGGCCGCCACCTCCTCCCCCAGCACCGGGTGCGGGATGCCGAGAACGGCGGCGTCGGCCACGTCGGGGTGGTCGTGCAGGACGCCCTCGACCTCGACGCAGTACACGTTCTCGCCGCCCCGGACCACCACGTCCTTGAGCCGGTCCACGATGGATACCCGCCCCTCGCGGCGTACGGCGAGGTCCCCCGTACGGAACCAGCCGCCGTCACCGAAGGCCTCCTCGGTCGCCGCCGCGTCGCGCCAGTAGCCGCGGAACAGCGACTGGCCGCGCAGCCACAGCTCCCCCGCCTCCCCGTCGGGCAGCTCCTCGCCCGACGGCCCGGCGACCCTCACCTCCGTGACCGGGGTGGGCCGTCCCGCGCCGCCCGGCTCCGCCCGGTAGGCGTCCCCGAAGTGCGCGAGGACCCCGCCGCTGGTCTCGGTGAGGCCGTAGCCGTTGCGGGGTTCGACGCGTTCGCCGTACCGGGCGGTGAGGCGGGCGACCAGGGCGGGCGGGGCGGGGGCTCCCCCGGTGCTGAACAGCGTCAGGCTCTCCAGCCCGTCCCCGGCCCGCTCCGCCGCCTCCAGCAGCTGGAGCCCGGTGGTGGGGACCCCGGCGAAGTGCGTGACGCGGTGCGCCCGGATCAGCCGCAGCGCCTCGTCCGCGTCCCACTTGTGCATCAGGACGAGAGTGCCGCCGGCCGCCATCGCACCGTAGAAGCCGGTGAACGCCGCGACGTGGAAGAACGGGAACGTCATCAGGGAGACGGGGGCGGGCCCCTGCCCCGGGATGACGCCGCGCGCCAGCGCGGAGGCCGCCGCGTGGTAGCGGGGGTTGAGCGCGGCCCCTGCCTGGGCGAGGTGGGTGGCCACCGCACCCTTGGGGCGGCCGGTGGTGCCGGAGGTGTACAGGATCGTGGCGTCGTCCTCGGGCCGCGGCTCGATGTCGGGCGGCGCGGCCAGCGGATCGGGCGCGGGGAACTCCTCGTACCGCTCGACGCGCAGCCCGGTTTCGCCCACCTCTCCGTGGTCCCCGTGGAAGAGGACGACGCGCGTCCCGCTCCGCCGGGCCCATCCGGAGACCCGCCCCAACCGCTCCCCGTCCACGAGGAGCACCCCGGGTTCGCAGTCCTCCAGGGCGTGGACGAACTCGCCCTCGGTCCACCAGGCGTTGAGCGGTACGGCGATGAGACCGGCCAACTGGGCGGCCCAGAAGGCGATCTGCCACTCGGGATGGTTCCGCATCGCGATCACGGCCCGGTCGCCGGAGCGCAGCCTATACCGCTCCCGCAGGCGTACGGCGAGGGCGGAGGCGGCGGCGAAGAACTCGGCGTAGGAGTACCGCTGTTCACCGGCGACGAGGAACGGCGTGTCGCGGTAGGCCCAGGTGGTCTCCACGAACTCCCGGAGCGTACGGGGGCCGTCGGCGTACTCCGGCGTCCCCTGCTCGCCGATGACCACGGCGAAGGGCGCGCCGGGCGCGGTGAGGGAGGCCTCGACGCGCGCGGCGCGCCGGGCGCGTTCCGCGGAGGCCCCGGCGTCTTCGGGGGCCGGGGACGGGGACGGGTGGGTGTGCGGCACGGACGGCCTCTCTCGCGCTGACGCTGACGCTGACTGCTACGCGAGACGCTATGCGGACGGGGGCGCGGCGCCAAGGCCGGACGAGCAGGGCGCACGGACGCGGGCGGGAGGAGGATCCGGTTCCGGTCCCGGCGGAGGGGGTGGCCGGGACCGGCATGGGAAGAAGGGCCAGGTCCCGGTCCCGGTCCCGGCGGAGGTGGTGGTGGCCGGGACCGGGACGGCAGGAAGGGTCAGGTTCCGGTCCCGGCGGAAGGGGTGGCCGGGGCGGGCGCGACAAGAAGGGTCAGGTTCCGGCGGAAGGGGTGGCCGGGGCGGGCGCCCGCTCGCCCGGAGCCGAGCCGGCCGGGCGCTGCTTGACGGCATCGACGACGGCCCGGTCCGTCACCGCGGTATGGCCCTTGACCGTGCCCGCCTTGATGCCCTCCGCATCGCGGGTCTGCACGGTGCGCTCCCCCAGATACGTGTACGTCTCGCGGTCGAAGATCCACTCGGTGCGCGAGCCGTCCCCCTCGTCGGTACGGGCGATGGCGATCCCGTGCCGGCCGGCCGCGTCGACGGAGTCGTCGACGAGGACCACCCCGGGAATCCGGGCCGCGGCACGGTAGAGGCCGGCGGCCAGCTTCGGCGGAGCCACCTGCTCCCTCAGCAGGTCGCCGATGGTGCTGAAGGCCTGCTGGTCGGGACCGTTGCCCATGCCCCGGGTCTCGTCGTAGATCTTCTTCAACAGGATCTCCGGGTCGGTGGGCAAGGTCCTCAGGTAGTCGTAGCTGGGCGAGTTGAGCGTGCGCTCCCCTCCTTCGGGGTCGTCCAGCGTGATGCCTCCACGGTCGACCGCCTCCTTGTAGGGCTCGATCAGCCAGCCCTTTCTGCCGTCGGGCGACATCCAGACCTCGCGGGGATGGATCTTGTCCACGTAGCTCTTGTTCTTCCCGTCGGCGCCCTCCCAGGAGACCAGCCAGGAGACCTCGCTCCGGACGTACAGGAACTGCCCCGGGCCCGGCTCGGGCAGCTCCGCCCTGGCCGCCGCCCCGGAGATGTCGGCCACCGCGCCCGCCAGCCCGGCGGTGCTCCCCCGGACCACCTGGACGACCGGGGCGGGAACGGCCCCGGCGGGCGGGGCGACCGCGCGGCCGGGGCTCTCCGAACCGCTGGAGCCGCCCGGGCTGCCTGCGAGTCCGGCGACCCCGGCGGCAGCCAGGGCAAGAGCGGCAGCAACGCCGACCAGGACCGGGCGACGGCCGGGGCGGCGGACCGGCCGGGAGGCGTGGGCTCCCTCATGCAGACCGGCGGGCGGAGCGCCGGTCGAGGTGTCGGGCGCGGTACCGGGCACGGGGGCGGGCGCGGGGTCGGGCGCGGGGTCGGGCGTCCGGTTCCGGATCTCGGTCATCAGGTGCTCCTCAAGGCCGCTCAGACGGTCGGAGGAGAGTTCCGGATCACCGGGTGCGGGCAGCAGCCGGGCCAGTTCCGCGTGGTCGAGCGGCTCTTCGCGCCGCCGCCAGGGGGTGCGGATCATCGGGTTCTCTCCTCGTTCGACCGGGCCGCTGTGGTGCGACCACCCTGTATTTGTCCGCTGGCCCCATCGGGTTCCATCCCACCGGGTTCCATCCCACCGGGTTCCATCCCACCGGGTCCCGTCCTGCCGGGCTGCGTCATGCGAGGCCCCGCCCCACCGGGTCCCCTCCTGCCGCCCGGTCGCCGCAACTCGCTGTCGGTGAGCTTGCGGAGCCGGGCCCGCGCACGGGACAGCCGGGACCGCACGGTGCCGACCGGTACGCCAAGCGCCTCCGCGACCTCGGCGTAACCGAGACCGGCCCACACACAGAGCGCGAACACCTCCCGTTCGGAACGCCGCAGTTTCCCCAACGCGCGTTTGGCGGCCGCAAGTTCGTCGGAGTCGGCCATCCGCCCGACGAGTTCGTCGGCGAAGTCGGGCAGAACGTCCCGCAACGGCACCCTGGCCAGGGCACGTTCATGGCGCCGGGCGGCGCGCCCCGTGTTGCGCAGCACATTGACAGCGATGCCCATCAGCCAGGGCCTCGGGCTCTCCCCCTCGTCCCGCAGCTTCCCGCGCAGCCGCCATGCCTCCAGAAACGTCAGCGACACGACGTCCTCGGCCGCGCTCCAGTCTCCGGTGGTCCGGACGGCGTGCCGGAAGACGAGCTGGGCATGATCGCGGAACAGCTCCCGGAAGGCATCCGGATCTCCCGCGCGGATACGCGCGTGCATCGAGTAGTTCACTCCCTGATTTGTCCGCCCACCCGGACAGGTTCCGGTGACGCGCATCACAGCCGACCCGCCCGAGGCACCGCGGCGAAGCCTCGAAGCCTCGGAGCCTCGAAGAGCACAGGGACACCGACGGGCGCACGACCAACAAGCCCGAGGAACAGCGCTCACCCACCCGCTACACTGTCGGCGGCGGCCCGGTCTTCACGACGGGGCCTCCGACACATCCCGGCCTTCGTAGCTCAGGGGATAGAGCACCGCTCTCCTAAAGCGGGTGTCGCAGGTTCGAATCCTGCCGGGGGCACAACGCGTTATCGCTCTGACCTGGGGATTCTCCCCCAGTTAGGGGTCCTACTCGGCCTCGGACTTCTCGTCCGAGGCCGTTTGCGTGAGCGGTGCGTGAGCGGACGGGGAGTTGATCTCCCGGATTTCCCCCAACGGATCAGCACCATCCGGCACGGATTCCGCGTCGGCAGACTCTGCGTCGTCGAGCTCGGCCTCCGCCTCGGGAGCGATGTTCTCGGGGATTGTGCGCGCTCGCGGCACGAGCCGGGCCGCAGCCTCTGCGATTGCCAGATCCGCTTCGGGGAGCAGGCTCGTGTACGTGTCCGACGTGATGGTGATCGAGGAGTGGCCGAGCATCTCCTGGATGTCCTTCAGGCCGGCACCGGCCGCGTGAGCCAGGGTGGCGGCACCGTGACGGAGGTCGTGGAGCCGGATCGGCGGTAGACCGAGTTCCTCGTGCAGTTCGATGAACCGCCGCGTGACGTTGGCAGGGTGGAGCAGTTCTCCGTTCTCACGGGTGAAGACCCTTCCGGTCTCCACCCAGGCGCTCTCCCACTCCTTGCGGTCCTTGTCCTGCTGGGCACGGTGCCGTGTCAGGGCCTGGACCGTGTCGGAGTCGAGGGCGATGGTGCGCGCTCCGGCGTCCGTCTTCGGATCGTCCTCGTACACCTCCCAGCCGTTCACAACGAGTTGCTTGGCGACCGTGAGGAGCCCGGCGTCCAGGTTCGTGTCGGTCCACCTCTGACCGCACGCCTCGCCTCGCCGAAGTCCGCGGAAAGCGACCAGGTGAAACAGCGCGTACAGCCGGTCCTCGGCTACATGGTCGAGGAAGAGCCCGGTGTGTTCCGGCGTCCAGACCATCACCGGCGAGGGCTTCTCTCCGGTGCGCTTCCAATGGAGGATGCGCTCCTCAGTCCACACAAGCGCCTTGGGGCGCCTGCCGGCCTCCAGCTCGACGTGGGCGGCCGGGTTGAAGGTGATCAGCTGCTGGGCGATCGCCGCGTTCAGCGCTGCCCGCAGCGTGGAGCGAACACGTTGCCGCGTCGCCGGACCGACAATGCGGCGGTAGGGATCCATCTCGGCGATGGCCGCTTTCATCGCCTTACGGCGGGCGCGGGGCTCGCGCCCCTTCCAGGCAATCTGCGCGAGATCCTCGAACGCCTTGCGTCGTGCGGCGTTCCCCTCGGCGATCTCGACGTTGGCCTCGGCTATGGCCTCGAACATCTCCGAGAGGTGAGTGACCCGAAGGCGGTCGAGCCGTACGTGCCCGATGCGCGGCTGAAGGTGGACGCGAATATTGCTCTCGTCGCGGCTGATTGCACTCTGCCGCCCCTTCTTGCCCGCCAGCCAGATGTCCAGCCACTCGCCGACCGTGAGGCGGCTGGTGAGGTCCAGGCCGTGGCTCAGGCGCCGACGGGTCGCCTCGATGTCCGGTAGCGGAGCCTTCTCGTCTGCCACCTTCTCCAGCAACTCGGCGATCTGATCGAGACCTTCGGAGTCATCGGAGTCGGCGAGGCCGAGAAGCGCCCGTATGTGGTCGAGGTCGACTTGGGCAGCCTTGACGCTGCCGTAGCCGGCACGGCTGAAGGATCGGCGGATTCCATCGGCTCGGGGTGGGAGTTCCTGGCGTATGGAGTAGGAGCCGTGCTTGCGGCTGGTGAGCTTGGGGCACTTCTTGCCGAGCGGCTTGCCGGTCTCGGCGTCGCGGCAGTAGCAGCGGCGGTGGGTTGATCCCTTCAAGGGCGTTCCTCCGTGGTGGTATCGGGGGCCCATTCGGGCGGGTCGACGTCGTGGAGTGCGGGTGGGAGATCGGGCGGGGTGGCCCCGTCGCCGAGGAGGTCTCGGCGGAGGTAGCGAAGGTTGTACTTCGCGGACACGGCCCGGTCGGCGTACTCGGTCCGCTTGCGTTCGGCTTCTTCCTGCTGGGCGCGGCTGGTTGCCGTCTTGGCGGCGAACCGTGCCTGCTCTTCTTCGTCGAGCGCAGCGAGGGCGGTGCTCACGAGGCTGGCGTGAATTTCGAAGTCGGGCACGAGGCCGGCGTCGTGCCCCGGTACTTCCTGCTCGCCGGTGAAGCGCCGCAGGGCGTCCCAGGTCGGCACGAGGTGCTCGAAGGGGAGCGCCTGGGTCTGTTCGACGTAGCCGACCGGGAAGATCAGGCAGGGCGGGTATGTCTCCAGGGCAGCGGCCAGGACCAGGACGTCCACCAGTGGCAGGCCGGCCCTGCGGCCGGACTCCATGTTGGCGATCACGTTGCGCGGGATCGGGTGCCCGAGCTGCTCGCACCGGTCGGCGAGTTCCTGCGCGCTCCACCCCATCTCCTTTCGTCTGCGGCGGACTTCGCCGGCCACGTTCGCCTGGACCCGGTCCACCCACTCCGGGAAGTCGTCCGCTTCATCATCCACACCACGTTGTGTCATACGGACACATTAGCTTGTGGATTCTTGTTGGTGGCTGCCTGGAGCCGGACGTGATGCCCGCGTTCGCCGACGGCTGTACCGAAGGGGATGGCGCATGCGCGAAAACACCGCAGAGGGATCACTGAAAGGGATGAGTCGTGAGGACCTGCTAGCCCTGCCGGTGGCCGTTGACCTCGAAACCAGCAACCGCGCCCTGGGGCTCGGGCGGAGCAAGGGGTATGAGCTGGCAAAGCGCGGCGCGTACCCGTGCAAGGTCCTGCGGCTGGGCAACGCCTACCGGGTTGTGACCGCGGATCTGCTGATCCTGTTGGGTCTGGCCGCGTGAGAGGGCGGGAGCGTAGCAAACGGTTCTGCGCTGAGCTGACACAGAATGGCTGGACTGCGGCCGGGCGTGACCGTACTGTCCGTGGTCCCTCGCGGTGCCCCAGTGCCTGCGGGAAGGGGGAGAGCCTCCGGCGGTGCAACGCCGGAGGCCCCATAGCTCCCCAGCGATCCGATGAGAACCGACCCGGCGGAAAGGGCGGGCGAGCCCGCCACCGCCAGACGAGGAGCTGCCCAGTGGAACCCGGCAACCCCAAGGGCTATTCCGAGCCCGCCAAGGCGAGCTGGCCCGCGACCGCCATCCCGGGCCGGCCGGGTGCCCACCTGGGCGCCTCCCAGCCCGTGGCCGCCGATCCGGGCCTGGCCGGCGGTTCGGCCGCCGACAGCGGCGCTGAGGCTCAGGCGCCAAGCGGGCTGCAGTACCTCCCCGATGCGGAGCCGACGCAGGGCTCCGTGCTGCTGGATGAACTGCACTCGCAGATAGCCCACTTCATGATCCCGCCGTCAGCGGAGGCGCTCGATTCGATCACGTTGTGGGTGGTGGCCACACACCTGCAGCCCGCGTGGCAGCACGCGCCGCGTCTGGCGGTGGTGGGGCCGGCGAAGCGGTGCGGCAAATCGCGGCTCCTGGACGTGCTGACCGAGACGGTCCACGAGCCGATGCTGACGATCAACACCACGCCGGCGGCGATCTTCCGCTCAATCACCGAGGAGGAGCCGCCGACGCTTCTGGTGGACGAGGCGGACACTATTTTCGGTACGCCGAAGCAGGCGGAGCGGAACGAGGAGACGCGTGGCCTGCTCAACGCCGGTCATCAGCGTGGGCGTTACGTGACTCGGGTCGTCGGGAACGACCACACGCCGCACAAGTTCGCCACCTTCGCCATGGCGGCCATCGCGGGGATCGGCGACCTGCCCGACACGATCATGGACCGGTCGGTCGTGATCCGGATGCGTCGGCGGGCCGAAGGGGAAAGGGTGAAGCCCTTCCGCTCTCGTCGTGACATTCCTGCCCTGCACGAGCTGCGCGACCGGATAGACGCGTGGGCCCGCCCGCTTCTGGAGGAGGCCGCGATCCTTGAGCCGGACATGCCGGTCGAGGACCGTGCAGCCGACACCTGGGAGCCCTTGGTGACCGTCGCCGAACTGGCCGGGGGGTCCTGGCCGCGCCGAGCCCGAGTGGCGTGCGCGCGGATGGTTGCTGCCGAAGTGGTCGCCGAGGAGGACAATCCTGGCGGCGCGCGGATCCTCGCCGACATCCGTCGGATCTTCGCCGCCCAGCGAGAGGTGGACAGCCTGTCCACCGAGGAACTCCTCCATCACCTGCGCCAGGACCCCGAGGGCCCATGGGCGGAGTGGGGGCGCGGTGGGCTGAATGCCCGCGAGCTGGGCAGGCTGCTGCGAAGCTTCGGCGTGGGGCCGGGCAACGTCCGGATGGCCGACGGAACGCAGCGCAAGGGCTACACGCGCAACAAGTTCCTCGACAGCTGGCGGCGGTACTGCCCCACCGTCCACCCCGTCGGCACCCGCTCCGCCCTCGACAAGGGCTGAGGCCCGCCGTCCTGGTTACCGTCCCTGCCGTCCCTGCCGTGATCTCGCAGGTCAAACAGCCTGCTAGCGAGACGGCGACCGGGGCCAAGACGGCAACGCGAACACGACCACCGACGCTGCCGCCCAAGACGCTGCCCGGATCCGTCTTTCACCGTCTTACCCGTCCTTGCCGTATCAGAGCAGGTCACAGCCATGGGCGGTGAGACGGAAGACGCAATGCCGCCGTCCCTACTCGGGACAGATGCCCTGTCCCGAGTAGGGACAGACGCCGTGTCCCGACTCGGGACACGGTCACCCAGCCGGGTGCTGGCGCGGCGAACCGCCCCCGCCGTACTGCGACAGAGCTGAAGACGCCGGCGGCATCACCGAGACGGACAGCCGGAGCCGCTGCCGTACCGCCCCTGACCTGCACTTGCAACGGCCAAGACGCCAAAGACGCACCACGCCACCACTCCAGGAGCACCCGCTTGCCCACCCCTCCCCTCTCACCCCCGCACCACCACCGGCCGGAGAACCGAACGGCCGAAGAACAGCCGGCAGCGTCCCAGGGTGCTGCCGAGCGATACGCGCTCATCGCGGCCGGCATCGTCATCGTCGCCCTGACCGCCGGAGCGTTCTGTCTCTCCTACGCGCACCTGGCCGACGTCGCCGGGCAGCACGGGCTGGGAGATTCACCGGTCCGCCGCTGGGCATGGCCCGCCACCCTGGACGCCTTCATCGTCGCGGGCGAGCTGCTCATGCTCCGCGCAGGGCTGCGCCGCATCACCGACCGATGGGCCACCGCCGTGACCGCCATCGGCTCGGCTGGCTCCATCGCTCTGAACGTCGCTGGGGTCAGCGGCACACGCGAAACCGGTGACGTCCCATTCCTCGACTACGTGGTGGCCGCGGTTCCACCGGCAGCCGCAATGGTGGCCTTCGCCGTACTGATGCGGCAGATCCACCAGCTCGTGGACCAGCACCCGCTCGCAGGTTCCGGGCAGGTGCTGAGGGCATCGGTGACCACACCTCTCCGGGCCGCCGTGTCCGATGGGTCTCCGCAACCTCCCGCGGAGGTTGCGGAGACCAAGTCCCGCGGTGGCCGTCCGCCCGGTGCCCCGCTCGGGGATCTCGTGGAGATCGGCAGGGCTGCCTGTGCTGAGCAGGGAAAACTCACCCGGGCCACTGTCCGGAAGGCAGTTGAGGACAAGGGTCTTCCGATTTCCAGTAAGCGGCTGACCGAGGTGACGAACGTCCTCCGGAACGAACTCACAGCCACCGCCGAAAGCGGTCCAGCCAGCGGCTGACCAGGAACCTGCTGGGTGACCGGAACCCGTTCCGGTCACCCGGCCAAGCCTGTCGCTACCGGCTCATCACACCCATGGGCGGGTCCATGTGACCGTTCGCAGCTCGCAGGCCCTACCGAGAGCCCGCCTCATCCTCGTCTGGAGAACCCTTCATGATGCACGAGCCGCACCACTCCAATGAACAGATACCGTCGCCAAAGTCGCCTGTGCTGACGGAACGTGTGCGGCAGGCATTCGGACGGGCTGCTTCCGACGGAGCAAGTTGTCGGGTAAGGAGTCCTTACCCGGCCTCCGCCCCAGGGGAGGCGGAGGCGTCCGGCTCCGAGGGGGCGCCGGAGGTGGCTGGCCCGGGGGAGCCGACTCGGGGAAAAGCCCCACAGCCGCCCACGCCGCGCCGCCGCCTTCGCGAATCCACGCTGCGCGAGAAGCGCGTCCACCCCCGCTACAGCGACGACGAGTTCGCCCTCCTCGCGAACGCCGCCGCCCTCAGCCGCATGCCAGTCGGCGGCTATGTCGCCGAGACCTCGCTGGCCGCCGCCCGCGCGGATGATCCCACCGCCTCGGTGGCCGACTACCGGGCCATGGTCAAGGCGCTGATGGCGGCCAACGGGCAGCTCGGCAAGATCGGCGGCAATCTCAACCAGCTCGCATGGCACCTCAACAAGGACGGCGCGTGGCCCGCACTGGACCCCGTGCAAGAGCTGCTGGACCGGGTCGAAGCGTCGATCGCCGATGTGGACGTGGCCGTCGCTCAGGTGACCTCAGGGCGGTGAGCACGTGATTCCGAAGATCATCCTTGGCAAGGGTGCTCGCGCCACCCGTCGCCTCATCGGTTACCTGTACGGACCGGGCAGCGCCAACGCGCACGCCGACCCGCACCTGGTCGCGTCCTGGAACGGCTTCGGACCCGACCCCGGTCGCAGCCCCCGCCGCAACCCGAAACAGGTCGAGGACCAGCTCGCCGCGCAGCTCGACCAGCCCGTGAAGATGCTCGGCGACAAGGCCCCGACGACCACGGTGTGGCATTGCCCGGTCCGGGCCGCGCCCGAGGACCCGATCCTGTCCGACGCCGACTGGGCGGACATCGCCCGCCGGATCGTGGCCGCCGCCGGCATCGCCCCCGAAGGTGACGAGGAAGCCTGCCGCTGGGTGGCAGTCCGCCACGCCGACGACCACATCCACATCGCCGCGACCCTCGTACGCCAGGACGGCCGCCGCCCCGGTCGCGACCACGACATCCGTGCCGTCCAGCGCGAGGCCCGCAAGATCGAAGTCGACCTCGGCCTGCGCCGCCTCAACCCGGGCGACGGCACCGCCGCCAAACGCCCCACCAGTAAGGAGCACTTCAAGGCCAAGCGCCAGGGCCAGGACACCACCACGCGCGAGATTCTGCGCATGCGCGTACGGCGAGCGGTGGCCGCCGCTTCCAGCGAGGCCGAGTTCTTCGCCGTGCTGGAGGCGACCGGCGTAGACGTGCGGCCCAAGGTCGGACCGTCCGGCGACATCCTCGGCTACAGCGTCGCCCTGCCTGGCGACCTCAACAAGCACGGCGAACCGGTGTGGTTCTCCGGCTCCACCCTCGCCGGCGATCTCTCCCTGCCCAAGATCCGCCACCGCCTCACCGCCACCAGTCCTGAACCGGTCACCGCCCGGCCGGCCGACCCCTGGCACCAGGCCACTGCCGCCACCGAACGCATCCCCGACCACCTCACCCACGGAGACGACCAGATCGCTCAAGGCCAGCTCGTCGCCCTCGGCGGAGCCCTCGACCTGCTGCCCCTCGCCGCACCAGCCGCCGCGAGGAGCGAGCTCGAACGGGCCGCCGCCCTCTTCGAGCGCGCCACCCGTTCCCACATCACCGCCGACCTCGAGAGCGCCCGCGTCCTGCGCCGCAGCGTCCAGACGATCCTGCGCACCCCTGCCGCGACGCACGACGGGGCCGGGCTGGCGATGTTGCTGGACGCCGCCCTCATCGCCGTGGCCTTCGCCAAGCATTGGCACCGCACCCACCAGCACGCCCAGCAGGAGGCGGCAGCCCAGCAGTCCCTCGTCCACCTCCAGACCGCCTACACCCAGGTCGCCGTTCCCGTCCTGGACGGCCTCGCCCGCCGCACCCCCGGCATCCAGACCAAGCAGCGCTACGCCCGCCACCTCCAGCAGGCCGTCCCCGAGCACGCCGACCGCATCCTGCAAGACTCGGCCTGGGACGCCCTCGCCACCGTCCTCATAGACGCGGAAAAGGCCGGCCACAACCCGGCCACCATCCTTGATCAGGCCCTCGGCCAACGCACCCTCGACGACGCCCGCAGCCCCGCCCGCGCCCTGACCTGGCGCATCCACCGCCTCGGGCAACGCCACACACCCAGCCCCCTCGCCCAGGCAGCCACATCCCGCAGCACCACACGGCTCCCTGCCACCCCGTTCCACACGCCGGCGGCCACACCGACCGCCGTACAGCAGCCGCAGGTGCGGCGGCGTTGACCGACCCTCGTGTTCCCCGAGGGAACAGGGAAAGCGTTCCCTCGGGGAACACCCGATTCGTTCCCTCGGGGAACGGGCGCGTCCCACCGAGACAGACCAGTGATCCTTGTGCGTCTGCACGGCCGACTCCCGTATCGTCGCCAGGGTGACCGACGCGAACGTGGCGGACAGGACGCACCTCCCCACAGACGATCTTGCTGAGCTGGTCCGGGCATACGACATCGGCGAAGTGCTGGACCGACAGCACCTGGCCGATGGCCTCATGAACGTGAACTGGCGGTTGGACACCCGGGCCGGGAGGTTCGCCCTCAAGCGGGTCACGGACGTGCCGCTCGATCGGCTGCGTCGCAACCTCGCAGTCCTTCCTGTCCTGGCTTCGTACGGCGTCCCCGCATGTGCCCCACTCCCCACCGTCCACGGCGATGTGATCGCCGAGGTCCGCGGTGGCGTCTACTGCCTCTTTTCCTGGTCGGCCGGGGAACACGTTCGCGGAACTGACCTGTCGCTGACGCAGACGTCCAACCTCGGCACACACCTCGCGGGACTCCATAAGGCACTCGGCCGTGCTGTCGATGAGGCCGGGATGCCCGCAGTGCCGGCCTCGGTCGCCGCTGAGGTGACCGAGGCCGGCCGAGCCGTCCAGAAGGCTGACCGGCTTGCCGGAGCCGTGTCGGCTCGGGGTGCGGGCGACGCTTTCGACAGGGCCGCGGGGACTGCCCTCGAAGAGCGCAAGATCCTCCTCGACAAGCACGCCCACCTGCGCCCCGAGGGAGACATCCCTGCGGGCCCGCATGGCTGGACGCACGGTGACTTCCAGTACCGGAACCTCCTCTGGGCGGACGGCGGAGTGGTCGCCGTCCTGGACTGGGATCGGCTCGGAGTCCGCCCGTACGCGGAAGAAGTCGTTCGTACGGCGCAGGTGCAGTTCGGGGTGGAGGGCGTGTTCGACCTGGAGCGGGTGGCGGCGTTCGTGGCCGGCTACCGGTCGGTGATCCCGTTGGAACCGGCCGCATTGCTCGACGCCGCGCGACGACTGTGGTGGAAGCGGATGACGGACTTCTGGCAGCTCGAGTTCCACTACGGCCGGGGCGACCACTCCTGCGATGAGCTGTTCATCGCCGACGAGGCGCTTCTTCACTGGTGGACGGAGCGGCTCGACGCGGTGGAGCGGGCATTCACCGGATCTGCCTAGATCCCCAGCTCCCGGAGCTCGGGCAGGCACGGTCGCGTGAACGTGACCGCCTGACGCCGGGCCCTCATGCCCAGCGCCTCGTGGTCCGCCTCCCGGATCGCGCGTGCCCACGTCTCGGGGCCGGCTGTGCTCGGCAGGACGATTCCCGCGTCGCCGATGGCTTCGGGGATGCCGCCCCGGTCGACCCCGATGCTCGGGACGCCGTGGAGCGCGGCCTCGACGATCACGCGGGGGAAGGCATCTTCCACGGTAGACGGGACCAGCAGCAGGAGATGGCTGCGGTACAGAGGCCTCATGTCGTACACGCGGGGCACGTACGTCACGTTCGGGTAAGCGGCGAAGCCGGCGGCCGTGTCCCACCAGCCTTCGACCAAGGTGAAGTGCTGTTCTGGCATGAGACGGATGAGCTGGTGCAGTAGCTCGGATCCCTTGGCGGGGATGGGGTTGACCATGAGTACGGACGCGGTGCGGGCCTCGCCCGAGCCCTCCCCGGGCAGCGCGAACGGCGGGTACATCACGGCGAGGCGGGTGCCAGGCGTGTGGGGTGCGCGTGCCTGGACGAAACCCGACACGGCGAGGCCGTAGTGGGGTCGGCCGACGAGGACCTCCAGGCCAGTGGCGGAAACGGAGTGCAGGAGGCCGGCGACGAGCGCGGTCGGTCTGGCCTGCGCGGCGAGCTGCGCCGAGCCTTCCTGCGAGGTGAACACGACATCGGGGCTGAGGTCTCCCAGCAGGCTGCCCAGCGCGTGCTCCACGTTGTTCTGCATGAACGCCGCGCACTCGACCCCGTTCCACCGGTAGCGCAGGGTGCCGTCCGCCTCGTCGTACGCGACGCAGTGCCTGTCGAGGTGGGCGCACATGTCGGTGAGCTGGGTGACCCCGTCCCAGGGCGCCTCGTGTGAGCCGAGGTAGGTGACGTGCCAGCCGGCGGCGGCGAGTTCCTCCGCGAGGAGCTGCTGGGTGACCTCGGCGCCGCCGATGAGGAACGGGGGCGGGGTGCGACGCCAGGCGAACAGGGCGGTGGGCATCTTCTTTCACCTCGCCAGGAAGGTGACGAGGGCTTCCACGGCCTGGGCCACATCGTCCGGCCCCGCATCGGCGGCCAGGACCGTGAGCTCTCGCGTCACGGGCCGACGGGGTGTGTGGACGAAGTAGTCGCGGGCATGGCGGAGGAAGCCCGGCTCGTGGAGGAAGTATTCGGACTCGGCGGCGGTGTGGCCGGCGGTCTTGCGGCGGAGGTGGAGCGTCTCCGCCGGTACGTCGAGGTAGAGGGTGTGGTCCGGGCGCAGGAACGGGAGCGTCCTGAGCCGGTCGCGGAGCTGGTGGTGGACGCCGTACCCGAACAGGGCGTCCAGGGCGTATGCGTGGGCGAGGAGGGTGTCCACGGACCGGTCGAGGATGACGAACTGCCTGCCGCTCGCGACGGCCTCGGCGACGCGGGTCGCCTCGACCTCCATGAACCTCTCGAAGGCGGCGAGTTGGGCAGCCGCCGAGTCGGTCTGGGCCGGAGGGATGTCGTCGCGGTGGGCGATGTGCCTGACGTAGCAGTCCGAGACGAACGCCCGCGAGCCGAGGGCGGTCTGGCGGAGGTGGCGTATCGCCGTGGACTTGCCTGCGTAGGAGGGACCTTCCAGGGCGATGATCAGCACGTCGGCTCCTCCGTTCGGTAGAAGCGTTCGGCATAGAGGCCGGGCCCGTCGACGAGGTCGGCCGCCGTGGTGAAGGCGTGCCGGATCGGCCGGTACATCTTCCGCGCTGGATGCATCTGCGAGCCGTGCATCCGCAGGACGGTGACCTTGTCCAGAACGGCGTCGGTGATGTCGACCAGCTCGGGCCGCATCGTCGCCCCCGTACGTGTACGGAACAGGTGCTGGTCGCAGCCGACGAGCGCGTACGTCGACCAGAACGCTAGGTCCTCCCAGAACCAGGTGCAGCCGAGGCGAACGGCGGCCTCATGGACGAGGAGGTGGTCGGGGTGGCGGGTGACGGCGGCGGGGGCGAGGAGTTCGGCGCCGGGGTGGGCCGCGGTGATCCGGCGGACTTCCTCGGTGATCTGGTCGAGCACCTGGGGGTTGTAGGGACGGTACGGGGGCTCGGCGTCCTTGTGGCCGAGGAGGTGTCGGCGGGCGACGAACGGCGCGAGCGCGGCGGTACCCTCCCGGTCGCGCAGCTCGGACACGGTGTCGACGTCGGCGTACGTGACCTCCAGGGCGGGGTGCACGCTCCGGGACCGGGTGAAGACGGTGGCCACGGTCAGCGGTCGGGGGCGGGCGAGGAAGGTGCCCGAGGCCGAGAGGGCGAAGTCGTCGTGATGGGGTTCGATGGCGAGGACCGGGCGGCCGACGGGGGTGCGCGCCTCGATGTAGTACGGGACGCGGGCGTGGGGTGCGGTCACCTCTAGGACGCGGTGGTCGTCGTTCCGGTGGCGGGCGGCGAGCTGCTGGGTGTGCGTCTGGTGGGCGCGGTGGAGGTCGTCGGGGAAGGTGTAGATGCCGTGCCCGTCCGGCACTGGCAGGTCGACCAAGGGCTGGGGCTGGGGCTGCACAGGAGTCTCCTTCGTCATCGCACGGTCGTCTCGTACCAGTGGCGCCACATGCGGGGCGACCGGAGGCGCAGGCGGGCGGTCACGGGGTTCTGCCACCAGAGCATCCGCAGGCTCGACCACTGGTCGTAGCGGCGGGTCGACGGGCGCACGCGCAGTTCGTCGAGGATGGTCGCGGGCCGGTCGGTGGCCTGGCCGTGGGCGGTGAGGCGGGCGAAGAACTCCACGTCCTCGCTCATGAACAGGTCGTCCCGGTACCCACCGATGTGGTGGAAGGCGTCGGTGGTGCAGAACTGGTTGACGCCCTGGGCCCCGCCGCGCCGGGTGCGGTAGTGGTCCCAGTAGGCGCACAGCAGGCGGGCGCCGAGCCGTTCCGGGGTGTAGAGCGGCGGGATGGCGCCGCCGACGGCCCCGGCGTCCATGGCGGCAGCAGCAGCGGTGACCGCCTCCAGGGGCAGAGCCACGTCCGCGTCGGTGAAGATGAGCCGGCCACCGCGGGCGGCTGCCGCTCCTGTGTTGCGGACCCGGCCGATGTTGTGGACGGACTCGGTGACGACTCGGACACCGAAGGAGGAGGCCATGTCGGCGGTGGCGTCGGTGCTGGCGTTGTCGACGACGATCACCTCTCCCGTACGGCCGGTGATCTCCTCCCAGCGGGTGAGTGAGGCGAGGACGGAGGGCAGGTAGCGGGGCAGGTAGGCGGCCTCGTTAAAGGCCGGGATCACTACCGACAGGGCGGGGGTGCTCATCAGCGCGTCCTTTCCGGGCGGCGCGTACGGAAGAAGTGCGGGGTCCGTCGGCTGAGGTCGTCCAGGCGGCGGGCCCACAAGGCGCGGTCGTCGCCTGGGGAGGAATGCGCCCAGGAGCGCAGGGTGTGGAGGATGACCCAGGCGCCCAACAGGTGGCGATCGAGGGCAAGGGGGTAGGCGTCGGTGACCGTGCGGGCCCGGAGAGTCGAGAGGGCGCCGGTCATGACGAGGGTCTGGGCGACGTCGGATTCGCGGGGACCGGCCGCGGCGTCGGTGAAGTCGATCAGGTGACGGATGGCTCGGGGGCCGGCGATCACGACGTTGTCGCCGTGGAGGTCGCCGTGGCACCACACGGGCGCTGTGTGGACGGCGTCGGCGATGGCGGCCAGCGCGGGCGCGATGCGGTCGAGGTTGCTGGGCGGGCAGCGGCGGCCCAGTGAGGTGACCTGCTCGTGGAGCGGCCGGCGCGGGGCCGACGGCCGGACGGGGGCCCGGTGCAGGCGGCCGAGCAGGCCGGCCAGGTCTTTCAGAGCTCGCTCGTCGGAGATCCGGCCGGAGCGCATGGCGCAGCCGAGGGTGAGCGGGCCGAGGTCGGCGGTGACGAGGGCGGTCGCCTCGTGGCCTGGAACGTGCCCGTATCCGATGAGGGCCGGTACGGGGACGTGATCGGCCACGGCCCGGATGGCAGCGCTCTCCGTGATCGCGTTGCGGCGTGCGGTCGCCGCGTACAGCTTGATCACGACACCGCGTCCGTCGGCCAGGCCCGCCCGGTACACGACGGTGCGCGTACGTGCGGACAGCCGGCGGGCGGTGCGGGCCGGTACCCCGGTCAGGGCGAGGGCAGCGCGCGAGACAGCGGGCGGTACCCCCGCACTCACCGCCCACCCGCCGGTTCCACGCCGACGGCACCCAGACGCCGGACGTGACGCATGGCCCTTTCCAGGTGCCGCCGGTATTCGACGACTTCCTCCGTGACGGGGCAGTCGGCCTGCCACGGCTTCTCGGGACCGACGAAGTGCACGAGGGCGGCAGCCGGATCGGGCTTCGGCGACCGTGTGACGACCCGGCGCACCCAGTTCCCGCGTTCCAGGAATCGGCCGACCTCGAACCGGTTGAAACCACCGGACACCGGGCGCACTCGGCCGGATCGCAGAAGCCACAGGTTCAGGGCGTCCTGGTCGTTGTGGAGGATGTGGCGCCGGGCGTGGATCAGGGCCTGCTCGACGCCTCGGCGGATGCGGGACATGTGATCGGTGTGGGCCCAGAGCACGCCGGCGTTGAAGTACGGGCGTCCGCGCAGGTGGGGCCAGCGCTCGGCGGCTCCGGGCAGCGCCGGGCACTCGCCGACGGTCGGGTTGAACTCGTCCCGCACGGCGCCCGTCTCGTCCGGCGCGAGGGAGCCGAGCGGCTCGCTCACGTCTCCGCGTACGAGTACGTCGGCGTCCACGTAGATCAGGTAGGGACGGCGGACGAAGCTCGGCGTGAACTCGAACCTCAGATAGGTCGTGACGGTGATGTACGAGGCGTCTGCCATGCGCGAGGAGCGCAGAGGGGCGCATTGACGGAGGTCGAAGGAGCCGACGCCGGCCCGCTTGGCGAGGTCGGCGAGGAGGAGGGCCTGCGACGGGGTCAGGTCGAGGGTGAGCACCCGTACGGCAGCTTCGCGGCGGGCGGCCGGGGTGAGGCTGTCGGCCAGGCCAGCGAGGGCGGCGAGGCCGGGGACGAGGTATTGCTGGTCGATGCAGAGGCCGAACGCGTACACGGGGACTTCGCCTTTCAGGCGTGGTGCACGGGCGTGACGGAAGGGTCGGCAGCCAGCGCGGTCGCTCACGGCGTATCCCTGGCTTCGGAGCGGGCGAGGATTTCGAGGCTGTCGGGGTCGTCGGTCTCCCAGTGGGGGCCACCGCCGGTCGGCGGCCGCAGCACCCACACGGTGCCGCCGGCGCGGACGTCGGTGACGATCGCCCGCCGTCCGCCGCCGTCCCGGACGAGGTCGCCGACCCAGGCGCGCCGGGCGCTCACGAGCCGTCCTCCTCGTACGTGCCTGTCTGCGTGAACCAGCCGGAGGCCGCGTCCGCGATGTCGCGGCGACGACGGGCCTGGCCGGGGGTTCGACGGGTCGGGGTGCCGCTCGACGCGTCCGCGAGGAACCCTCCCCGGTCGCGGAGGAGAACGCCGAGAGCCGCGAACTGGGCGGCGTCGGCGGCGACATGCGTCAGGCCGCTGACGACGACACCTCGGATCATTCCGGCGGACAGGGCGGCCGTGACGGCCTGCCAGCCCGGCCGCTCCATGAGCGGCAGCGACGGGGCGGGGTCGGACCAGACGCCGGCGACGTGCCAGTGCCGGGCCTCGGCGTAGTAGCGGCCACGCTCCTCGCTCTCACCGAGGGCGGTGGAGGTGGTGGCGCAGGAGTAGACGGCGACGGGTACGTGCCCGAGGCCGCCGGGCGGGTTGATCGGCATGCCCACAAGGCTGCTGGGCTGCGGAGTCGGGGCCCAGGCACGGCTCGTCGCAGTGGAGAGACTCCGTATCCGGTCGGACCGCCACGCCGCGTGGCAGCGGAAGCAGGGTCGCCCGAAGGTGTGCCACGCCCCGTAGCAGTCGCGCTGATGGCGCGTCCGTACCTACTACGGGCCGTGGTACTTCGGCTCGTAGGTCAACGCACTCCGAGGGGTACGCCCGCGGAGTTCGCCAGTCCTCGCAGTCGGTTGACGGACACCCCGGCGAGTCGACTGATGATGACGCCGGGAAGCATCTGGTGACGCACCCATCCCGGGGCCATCGCGCAGACGGCCTGGAGGGTGTCGGCTGCGGCCTCCCACCGACGGCATTCGACCTGGGTGAGCGCTACGTCCAGGCCGTAGCGGGCCCGAGTGGCCAGGGGCACCGTGTCGTCCAGGCGAACGGTGTCCATGAGCCGCAGCGCTCCAGCCGTATCGCCGAGGGCTACGGCGATACTCATGGCCTGCGTTGCGGCGTACATCGGTCCGTACGGCTGGGCGTGCGCGCCACGGGCATGCTCGTCCCCGATGCGGGCAGCGACGGCATGCGCCTGCGAGAGGTATTCACGGGCGTTGTCCGAGTTCGCACCGCCCCGGGACGCGGCGACGGCGGCGTTCGTGACGAGCTGCCCGTACACACTCAGCCGGTCCGGGTCGTGCTCGCTCATCTTGGGCTCGATCCGGTCGGCTTGTGCTACGGCAAGGAGGAAGCCCTGCTTGGTCCGGCCGTCGCGGAGGTTGACCCACGCGGTGGTCGCGGCAAGGTGCGCTTCACGGAGATCATCTCCGCCCTGCACGGCGATCTGGCGTCCGTACGTCAGCGCCGCATACGCCAGATCTCGTGATCCGAGCACGTTGGCGGCCATGCCCGCCGTCTGAAAGGTGTCGACCAAGACGCCGGCGGCGGCCTCCCGCTCATCGAGGCCGGCCGTGTCGAACCTGGCCCGCGCCTCGGGAAGGAGCCCCCCAAGGAGAGTACCGAGCTCGGTGTACCGGCCTCCCCAGTACGCGGCGTCCGCACGACGGACGACGGCGCGGAGCTCTTCGACGGTGCCCGGCTCGACCTCGGCGGGGATGCCGATGGCCGCGTCATGAGTGGCTGCGGAGACCAGGCGCAACGCAGCCCGCTCGTCGCGGTCCATGGACCGCCGTGGCGCCTGCTGCCCGAGGAGCACGGCGATGTCCGTACCGAGCGCGTCGGCGATCGACAGCAAGGACGGCAGGGAAGCCGTCCCGCCGCGTTCGAGCTTGCGCACCACGCCGAAGGACACGCCGGCCGCCTCCGCCAACTGCTCCTGTGTCATGCCACCGCGCAGCGCCTTCAAGCGCTCAGAGGTGGTGTACTCCGACCACTGCATGCTCCAGAACCTCCGCGTGATGGACCCCACACGGACAGTACTGGCTGGAGCGGTGGAGCCGACAGCCTTTGATCAGAGCGCACTTGGGTTCACGCGGCGAGCACCGCCGTGACACCAAGGAGGGCCTCCAGCTCTGTCACGGCCTCATCCTCGTCCGTGACGTGGACCGTGGCGATGCCCAGATCGGCGGCCGGCGGAAGGTTCACCGCGTGATCGTCCACGAATACGCACCGCTCGGCAGGCAGTCCGATCCGCTCCAGGGCGAGTTCGTAGATCGCCGGATCGGGCTTCGCCATGCCGACCAGCTCGGAGACGACGTGCACGTCGAACAGGTCCCAGATGCCGACGTGTTCGTACGGGTTGAACGGGTCGAGGCCGAAGCTGTTGGACAGCAGCGCAAGCCGGTGGCCGGAGGCACGCGCGGCACGCGCGAGCGCGACCATCCGACGGGCCACAGGCACCCGGGCCCAGGCCCGCCCCATCAGGTTCACCGGATCCACGTGCGCACCCAACAGCGCGGCCGTGCCCTCGTTCCACTCGGCCTGCCCGATCTCCCCGATCTCCAGAGCCTCGTACAGACGCCGGCCCTCAGGGTGATCGTTGAGAGTGCTGCGCCATGCGCCCGGAGCCAGCCCTTCCGACACGCACCAGGCGCGGTGGATATCGATCGGGCTGGCGGTAAGCACCCCGGCGAAGTCGAGGATCAGGCCGCGCCTGTCGGCGACATCAGTCCTGTGCGGCATCCGGTGATCGTTCCTTCCCTGATGGGTCTCCCGACGACGCTACCGCGCACTGACCACGTGGACAGACGAAGCCTCCCCCGCTGATCAAAGGGGCTGAGCTCGCTTCTGGGCCAAGCCACCAGCGGCCTCGCCCTGATCCCCCGCCTCCTCAAGCACGAAAGAATATTCACGTAAGACTCACGTCTTCTGTGCCCGCAAATGCCTGCCAGCCACCCCGTTCATGACTCCAAAGCAGTACTACGATTACTCCACAAGCGTGGCGATTTTTACTTTCCCCGAGAATCTGCCTTAGCCTCTCGTCCAGCTTGCACACCCGTCCCCTCCGGACGAACGCCACCAAGCCCGAGAAGAGGAAAGCGTTGGAGCTTGCGAAGATCAGACTTTCCGATATTAGAATCACGAAATCCCCTACCGAAAGAATCCGAGACCTTGACGGCCTGGCCTCGTCCATCAGGACTTCCGGCTTGAAGGAGCCCCTACTCGTCGCCGAGAAGGACCACTTCCTATTGAGCGGAAATAGGAGATTCGAGGCGAGCAAGCAGGCCCATATGCACTTCGTGGCCGCCATCTTCGCCAAGGATATCGAAGAAGGCGCCCTGGAGCTGCGGCAGCATATCGAAAATCCAGACCCACTCTACTCACTCCCTATGACCGTAACGGAAAGAGTGACGGCTGCCTTCAACTTGCATCGGCTTCCACCACCCAGTGGCGCCGACGAAGGATTCCGGCGAGAAGTTTCAGCCGCTGCCGCTGTGGGCCTCCCCACCAAGGTGTACAAGGTGCTTCGCTCCACCCTCCGGAAAGCAGAGAGGGAGATGACCACCCCCGACTCTGCAGGAACGGCCGAGAGATCGCTCTCTCTCATGGTGGAAGCAGTCGAAAAACCCGGCCTTGACTACCCCCTGGTGTCCGTGCTCGCGAAATTGCACCAGCTACTCCTGCAGGGAATCTGCCCCGACACGCTGGAATCCTGCTTCCCATACCTAGGCGGTAAGCCGAGGGTGCACGAAGCTGGCTCAACCAGTGCCCGCATTGCCAGTAGCTCCCTCCCCAAGGCTCGCTCCCACCGGAGGGAATACGACTATGTCCGAACCGCCGATGTAGTTATTGGAACGCTAGAAGGGTTGTCTGATGTCGTAACAGACGACCTGGCAACCTCCGAGCATTTCGCATACATGCTCAAGGCGCTTAAGGATGCCCGCCGAATGTCGCACACGTACGTAAAAAAGATGGAGAAGATGCGCAATGAGTAGCCGAACCCAGCATGCTGTCGAAATCGAGTTGCTCGTACCCAGTCAGGTAACGACGGACCGAGCTGTGAACACTCGCCCCGTGGACACGGCCTGGGTGGCGCGTAAGCTCAGGGAAGGCTTCGACTTGGGACGCCTTGGAGTTCCTCAAGTGTCCGCCCGATCAAACGGCACATACATTTGGCTCGACGGGCAGAATCGAGGAGCTCTGTGCGTCGCCGCAGACCACGGAGAAACAAAGATCGGAATGAAGGTATTCCGCGGCCTCACCAAGGAACAGGAAGCAGAGCTTTTCCTCGGCCTCAACGACAATCGGCGCGTACAACCCTTGTATAAGTTCATGGCCGAAGTTACCGCCGGACACGGCGAGTCTCTCGATATCACGCGCACTGCGCGAGACCTCGGTTGGATCGTCTCAGATTCCGGGGCTGGCAACGCAATCATCGCAGTTGCAGCGCTCCGCAAGATCTACGGAAAGTCGACAGAGAAAGGGCAGCTACTGAGGCGGACCTTGCGGGTCGTCACTGACTCCTGGGGACATATCCCCGCCGCAGGGAACAGCTACGTGCTTCTCGGGGTAGCCTCTGTGCTTTACGAGTTCCCTTTCCTCGACTCTGATGCACTGGTGCGCAAGCTTTCCAAGCTTCCCGGTGGCCCTGCAAGTCTCCTTGGTAAAGGACGGGGCTACAAGCAGGTCACCGGAGGCACCGTGGTGGAGGGGATCGCCAGAGTGGTTCGGGATGCATATAATTCAGGGCGGCGTTCTGGTCGGCTAGCCACAGAATCCCGAGAGCCGTTCTGAATGCAGGACCCAATTGCCCAAAGCACCCAATCTCGATCACTCCTGAGTCCTCATCGATTCACTGACGAGGAGTCAGGAACGGTCGAGGTTGGCACCAGTTCAGGATAACGAACCTCAAAGGTGCGACCCCTGGGAACCACGGCGCACTCGCCCGCATAAACACCTACTCTAGTGCTCCATATGCTGACGTCACTCTTCGATTAGTTGCAAGTTGGCTGCCCGGTGGTCACCTGCTGCCGCCAACCCGTCGACGAGGCGTCGCCACCGTGCAATATGGGCCGGCAACATTTCATCGCGTGAGTGAAGTGTCTTGAGCCAGTCGGTGACGTACCAGCACTTGTTGGCGATGGCGCCATAGTTATCGTCGACCAATCGCTCCGCCAAGTCGAGCCCCCTGCCTCGCTGCCACTCCAGCGGAGCGCACTTGCCAAGCTTCGCGAGTGCGTCGAGGGCCTTGGGTTCCTGCCGGGCGATCCCTATCCAACGATCCACGAGGCCAGCGAGGCTGTCGGGGTGTAGCCAGCCTTCTCGGGCGCGATCTAGGGTCGCGTCGATGTCGGTGTCGCTCATGTCGATCTCGGGAGCAGGTAGTAGTGCCCCCAATGCGTAGTCGCCCCAGTGGTGATCGGTGCGTAGTTCAGTGCCGTCGCCGATGGCATCGAGGGCGGTCTCCATGACGACGGACCAAATGTCCAGAAGGGCCGGGCGTAGGTCATCGTCATAGGTGAACAGCACGGTGAGGTCATGGAGGAAATCCTGCAGGGCGCGACCGTTGGCAGCGAAGCGCCGTACATGTGCTTTGAGCGGCTCGGTGTTACCCCTGAGCGCCAGGGCAACGATGACGCGAGCGATCTGCCGGCTGTGCCGGTTCTCGTACCCTTCCCTCGCCCAGTGGTCGGCAACGCGGGCGTGGGCGTCAAGCAGGACTTCAGCAAGTCCGTTCGCCTGATCTGCCACACAACTGTTGCTGAGGGACGCTGAACCGGCAGCAATAAGTGGCGGAATCAGTGACGTCAGATAGAGCCGCTCCGTCTCGACCTCGGGCAACGTCTGCTCGTAAGGACCGTCGAGCCGGGGACGGCCAAGTACACCAGTGGTCGGGTCCCAGTCGCCAAGGCGACAGTCCTGCAGTCCCGCCCGCACGACGTTGAGCACTGCTTGGTGGCGGCACGGGCTCGACTGCTGGTCAGCGTCGCACGGCGCGTCCCAGACAGGTTCGACAGCCAGGGCAAACGTGATGCGCACCTCGTCGAAGTGGTTCGTGGTGCAGCGGTCCAAGGCGCCGATGATTGCCTGACGATCAAGGTCGACGTCGTCAGATGCCACGGCCAAGAGTGCCGGCAGTCCAGTCGCCGCAGATCGATCAGCTCCCACCGAGTAGAAAGAAGAAGAGACGTACTCAGCCCGACTCGGTTCGGCGATCGCCTCGATCAGGACATCCGTCGCCCAACGCAAGTCGTCAACCGGCACCTGGATCCGTCCGCGGGCGTGTGCGACGGCTGCGGCAGCAGCGACGGCAGCAATCGGGTCAAGGCGGTTGAGAGCAGGATTGGGTGGGTCGTCGCCCAGGGATCGCACCAAGACGATGTCAGGCAGAAGAGTGTCAACCGGGCCAACGCGATCGGCGGATCTGGCGTAGGTGTTCTGCAAGCGCAACGCCTGGCCGGCACGATCGAACATCTCAGCTTCGGGCTGCATGCGAGTCGCCAGCGGCTCGGGGTGCTGATACTGCACGATCAAGTTGCCAGACTCATCAGTTTCCGGATGAAAATCCTCCGGCCTGAACGTCGCCGCCCACCCCCGTACTGAGGTGAGCATCCGATCAGCATCCGCACCGCCCTGGGAGTCAGCGACCAGTTCCTCGGCACGACGGATGAGTTCCTCGCCTGTGGCCGCGAGCTCGTTCAGCCGGTTCTGATCACCGGAGAGGGTCGCCCGGATGGTGAGTTCGGCGGCGACGTCACGCAGATTACTTCGACGGCGAGAGCGCCCCACAAGGTCAGGTTCGTCCGGGCCTTGTACGTACAGCACTCCTTCACCAGCGACTCGCGCGAATTCCAGATGCCATACGTCTGGATCCCGCATCCAAGGATCCAGCAGATCACCCGCCTGCTCCAGATGCCGCACAAGGAACCCGACCACGAGGCCAGGCATGGCCAGGTTGTTGCAGTCACGCAACAGCAACTGCATGACCCGAGCCATCGGAATATCAGCGATGGCCACAAGCTGGTCCGCGAGGCGCTCAACCGCGAGCAGCGCACTCATGCACGGGTACGGGCCGACTGACGACCCTCGATACCAGGCCCATACGTGTTCGTCCCCGACGCAGTGCCTGACACCGACCCCCAGCAGATCCAGATCCACGCCGGTCAGCTCATCTTCGGGAATCTGAACGTGGCTATCGCGGTCTCCGACCCGGATGGCCGCCGCGTGGTCGAGCATCCGATTAATCAACGCCAGCGTCGGCACGGTGCGGGCCTTCAGCAGCTGCCAGAAGGGGCCGCGGTACCAACCTGCCATCCGTTCAGTGATGCCTCCACGAGCACGGTGGTGCCGGATGCCATCATCAAACGGGTACGAACGAAACCCGCCGTATTTAGCCGCCTCGGAGTCATATCGTTCGATGTAATAGGACTCAGCAAAGACCAAGAGCAGATCCGGCTGATGCCTAGCCATGCCCGTCACGGGCCAGAAATTTTCCACGACAGGGTCGAGACGTGCACCACCGTCGTCAGCAATTCCCCTGAGGAACGCCTCGGCCCGTCCATCGAGATCTGGGCCAAGCAGTGCCAATGCTTCCACAGCAAATTCGTCCCAATGCTCTGGCTCGGCTGCGAGGATGCGGTCCCTCACCGTCTGCCGAATCGGGATGGATACACCCACCTCAGCTCTCACCAGCCCGCGCAGCCAGGCCAGCACCAGTTCGCGGATGGCGCGACTCATGTCATAGGTAGCCCGGGAGCTGTCATCGGAATCGGCATCGTGTTCGCGGCAGAAGGTCAACTCGACCAGCGGCGCAAGCACCACCGGGTCGCCGACGTCATGGGACGCGTAGCGCTGCATGGCCAACCGAATCGTTGTACGCAATCCGGCTTGCCGGTCCTTCTGCAACTCGGGCCATGCCCGGCCAAGGACCTCGCCGGCTGTACCGAGGGTGAGCACTGCCTCCCACGGCACATCCGACCACCGCTCGCCGTGGTCAACCGCGATCTGATCAAAGACGGCACGCAGGTGTGCAAGTGACCGCCTGACGTCAGCAGTAGTGAGTAGCTGGGCCTGGCATGCGACACGTGCGGCACGTAGCGCCCAGCGCGGCGCATCGGCAGCTGAGAGGAGATCGAAGCCGTCCGTGACGAGCAGCCGCAC
Source organism: Streptomyces sp. CA-278952 (assembly GCF_028747205.1). Classification (NCBI taxonomy): domain Bacteria; kingdom Bacillati; phylum Actinomycetota; class Actinomycetes; order Kitasatosporales; family Streptomycetaceae; genus Streptomyces; species Streptomyces sp. CA-278952. The sequence continues at coordinate 4,684,609 of NZ_CP112880.1, read as the reverse complement.
CATTGCCATGTCTCGCACGAGATCGCTGGCAAATCGATCGGACCGGTTCCAGGCACTGGTCGCGTTCAGCGGCGCCAGCAAACCGTCGGAACGCAGAGAAGGCAACGCGGCTGAATCAGGTGGCGCAGAGTTCTCGTGCGGAAGCAGCTGGCGCCTGGCCAGTGCACGAAGAGATTGATCACGAGCGTCAGGGGAGGGCCCTCCTGCCACCACCATCTCTCCGCGGCGCACCAAGTGCCCCCAGACGGCGGCGAACAGGTCAGCCTCCGACGCCACTCCTTGAGGGGCCGCCACGCTCGGACCTGCACGCAGCAACATGTCAACCAGACCTGGCCTGCCCAGCAACCACTGCGCCCGCTCGTCACTGGCCCACCGCTGCAGTTGCGGAAAGACCTCAACCAACTGCGTGATCTCAACCGAGGTCAGCCGAGGGACCTCATGCTCACGAACGAGGCTCTCGATGACCTCGCCGTGCCGCTCCACACTTTCCGCTGCCTGCATGAGGACATCACGTGCGGCTCCGGAACCATCAGTGCGGGTTACCGCCACCACGCCAAGCCCGGCGGTCATGGCCGCCCGTGCAAGGTCGGAGAGCAACCGGGCACGGCCTTCCAGCACCGACTCCGCGCCATCAACGACCAGCAGGCGCCCCGTACCGACCGCCGAGGCGCCGAGCACCACTGCGAGCCGGGCACCGAGCAGCGTCTCGAATTCCACCAGGGTCGCGGGAATCTCTCGCAGGTTCAGCACTGTGACTGCGACCCCGTCGGCTCGCAGCTGGCTGGCGGTACGCAAGGCCAGAGCCGACTTGCCAGCATCAGGCTCACCGTGAACGATCAGTGCGGTCGCCTGCGATGCGACCGCTCTTGCTTCGGCAGCCAGGGCGCTTCCGGCCTCGACGCGCTCCAACTCAAGGTTCTCGCCAGCGCCGGTCAACCGGAACCGTACGAGATTCTCAGCCGTCTCCGACAAGGCGTCGAGGACACGCCACGCTGCGGGGTAGGACGGGGAGCGGTCAAGAGCCGCGGCCCCGGAAAGCTGCCTTCGCAGCATGCTCTCGGTGACAGTGGCCGCTGCCGGGGCGTACCCCTGAGAGAGCCTGCCCAGCACTTCGAACAGTGCGTCGGCATCCTCTACGGAGGAGTCGGGAACGATACCCCGCAGACGCCCCACGACCGCTGTGCGGTCGGACTCGTCGACTCCCTCCAGCCTCAGCTCCCACAGCCAGAGCACGTGCAGGACTCGCCAGGTCAGCTCCGCGTCAGGTGTCTCGGTACGTACCTTCGGGCTGGCAGCCGCCTTAGCGATCAACGCATCCAGATGAGTCAATCGCGTGCGAACAGCATTGCTCGTACGTCCCGCCTGTTCCACGGCTGCGCGGAACGACTCCTCATCGGGCTGCCCATGAGCGATCACAGCCAGCTCACGCACCTGTTGTACGGCCGGATTGGGACTGGCCACTGCAACTGCCAGGCGCCAGCGTCCCGTACTGGCCTCGTCCCAATGGTCGGTAACAACCCGCAGGTAAGACACAAGTAGATCCGCTGTGGAATCGTCGCTGGTTACGAAGCTCGGGGCCCTACGCACTCCGATCGACAACCGCCGCTGCGCTCCGTCGGCTGTGTTGCCGACGACGATCAGGTCGTCTACGGCACTGAAATGACTGTCCTGAAAGCGCACTTCCACCGGCGTCACTTCGTCGCCCAAAGCCGGTACTGGATCGCCTAGGAGAAGGTGAGCCAGTAGGACAGCACCGAAACGGTGCTCCAAGACCGTGCCACCGCCACCAGTCGAGTACGGGCTGGCCACCTGTTCCGCTCCGTCGCGCCCCACCATCTCTGCATCATATGGCGCACCACTGACATCGCAGACGGGTACGGCGATAGGAGGGAGTCCCGCCTTAGTCGACAGCCACCCCACGGTAGGGGCGCCCTCTCGGGCTGGAGAACGGCTGGTCACACGACCGAATGCGTGCGCGATGCGTGCGCGGACGGAGCGGCATACGGTGTCAGGGAGTACGGGCGGGCGTAAGGCCCGGTGGCGCTGACCTGCACGGACAGCACCACCCGGCATGGATGATCACCCCCGATCACGGATTCGACCCCACTCCTAAAGCGGGTGTCGCAGGTTCGAATCCTGCCGGGGGCACAACGCGTTACCACTCTGACCTGGGGTTTCCCCCCGGGGAGGGGTTCCTGCTCGGCCCCGGACCTCTCATCCGGGGCCGTTCCCGTGTCCGGCCGGGATGCGGCGGTGGATGTCCGTCACCAGGTCGCGCATCGCCAGGCGGAAGATCTCGGCCTGGTGGTCGCCCAGGAACGAGGTGTGCCCGAACACCTCCAGGACGACGAGGCCGTGCATGTGGCCCCATCCGCTGAGGAGGAGCGCGGTCGCCTGCGGGGGCAGGGCCGCCAGGCCGTCCGGTGACAGCTGTTCCAGATGGGCGCGGAACGGGGGCGACAGCGTGAGTGTGTCCGCCGCGGCCAGTTGCTCCGGGGTGAAGTCGCCGAACAGGACGCGCTGAAAGACCGCGCTCATCTGCTGCAGCGCCCGGGTGGTCGGGCCGCCGACGGGTGCCGCATAGCTCCGCAGGGGTGTCCCGTACAGGAGTTGGAACCGCTCGGGGTGGGAGACGGCCCACTGGCGGTAGCCCTCGGCCGCGATCACGAAGCGCGGTAGGGACGGGTCGGGCGGGGTGGTGTCGGTGGTGTCGGCGGCGGTCTGTACGGCGGTGGCCAGGTCCTCGTACGCCTGGGCTATGAGCACCGTGACCAGGGCGTTCCGGTCGGGGAAGTAGTGGTAGAGCGCCTGCACGCTCATGCCGAGGCTCCGGGCCACCGCGCGCAGGGACAGGGCGGCGGAGCCGTGCTCGGTGATGTGGAGCTCGGCGGCTTTCACTATCTCCTGGGTGGCGACGGCCCGGCGTCGCTGTCGCAGGGAGGGCGGAGCCGACGGCTGTTCGTCTGCGGGCATGCGGCCGAGCCTACGGCGGACCCGGCCGTACCGGGAGGCCTTGGCGATCGCCGCCCGGAAGTCCTGCGTGCTGTGCGAAAAATTTGACGGTGTCAGGTAAATCTCGCACTGCTCAACAACTCGCACTCTCACTAACGTCGTTCACGGCGACGAAGCGTGCGACACCGCGCCCCTCCCTGGTGGAGAAGGGCTCCGCGGGCACTGCACCGGCTCCCCTGTGCACCGGGCAGACACACGTCGTTCTCACCGTTGGAGGCAAAGGAGATGTGGCGTGTTTGAACGCTTGGCCGAACTGGCGATTCGCCGTTCCCGGTCGGTACTCGTCGTGGCCGCTGTGGCCTTGGTGCTCATGGGCGCGGTCGGCGCGGGCGCGTTCGGCAAGTTGCTCGGCGGGGGCTTCGACGACCCGGCGTCCCCCTCCTCCCGGGCCGCGGTGGTCATCGACGAGAAGTTCGGGGGAGAGACGAACTTGGTGCTGCTGGTCAGTGCCGCCGACGGCTCCGTCGACTCCCCCTCCGTACGGCGGAGCGGGCAGAGCCTGGTCGCCGGCCTCAAGGAGGAGAAGGGGCTGACCAATGTCGTCTCGTACTGGGACAGCGGCAGCCCGGACCTCCGTTCCGAGGACGGCCGGGAAGCCATGGTGCTCGCCCATGTGACGGGCGACGAGACGCGGCAGCAGGAAAACGCCCAACAGGTCATCGACGACTACACCGGTGCACAGGACGGTGGCCTCACGGTCCGGGCCGGAGGCGGCGCGGCCGTGGGCAGCGATCTGTCGGGTCAGGTGGTCGACGATCTGATCCTGGCCGAGGCCATCGCCATACCGCTCACCCTCGTCCTGCTCCTGTTCGTCTTCGGCAGCGTGGTCGCGGCCCTGCTGCCGCTGGTCATCGCCGTCATTGCCATCCTCGGCTCGTTCGCCCAGCTCTCCCTCCTGGGCAGTGTCACCGATGTCGCCAACACCGCGACCAACCTCACCACCGCCCTGGGTCTCGGACTCGGCATCGACTACGCCCTGTTGCTGGTCAGCCGCTTCCGCGAGCAGCTGTCGGCCGGTGCGAGCGTGGACGACGCCGTCCGGGCCACGGTGAGCACCGCGGGCCGCACCGTCGCGTTCTCCGCCGCGACCGTGGCGGCGGCCCTCGGGTCACTCCTGGTGTTCCCCCAGTACTTCCTGCGCTCGTTCGGATTCGCGGGAGTCGGTGTCGTCGCCGTCGCCGCCGTCAGCACGTTGTTCGTGATGCCGGCGCTGTTCGTCGTCCTGGGGCACCGCGTCAACAGCGGCCGGCTGCCGTGGGCGAAGCGGGGGCGCGTCGATGAGCGGACACCCTTGTGGGGGCGGCTGGCCCGCACCGTCATGCGACGGCCCGCGATCACCGCCCTGCCCGCGCTCGCCGTGCTGCTGCTCGCGGCGAGCCCGCTGCTCGGCATCACCTTCGGCACCCCGGACGAGCGTGTGCTGCCCGAGGGCGCCGAGAGCCGCCAGGTCGCCACGGCGCTGCGGGAGAACTTCGACGGCAGCGAGGAGTCGGCCCTCCATGTGGTCATCGACCAGCCGGTGGCCGAGACCCCACTGGCGTCGTACGCGGCCGGTCTGTCCGGGCTCGACGGTGTCGTACGCGTCGATACCGGTGCGGGAAGCTACGCCGGGGGAGAGCCCACCGCCACCGGCCCCGGGAACCCCGCCCTCGGCCGGCCCGACGGGCAGCGGATCACCGTGGTGAGCGCTCTGCAACCGAAGTCGGACGCGGCGCAGAGCCTGGTGAAGGAGGTACGTGCGACCGATCCGCCCGCCGGGGCGGCGAGTCCGCTGGTGGGTGGCACCGATGCCGAACTGGTCGACTCCAAGACCTCCATCGGCGACCGGCTGCCCATCGCCGTGGCCCTGATCGTCGTCACCACCTTCGTCCTGCTCTTCCTCTTCACCGGCAGCGTGGTGCAGCCGCTGCGGGCCCTGGCCCTCAACATCGTCAGCCTGGCGGCGACCCTCGGCGTGATGACCTGGATCTTCCAGGACGGCGCCCTCTCCTCCCTGCTCGGCTTCACGGCGCAGCCGATGGAGATGTCGATGACCGTCCTGATGTTCTGCATCGCCTTCGGTCTCTCCATGGACTACGAGGTGTTCGTCACCAGCCGGATCAAGGAACTCCACGATCTCGGCGAGGACAACGAGTCCGCCGTGACCCACGGCCTCGGCCGCACCGGGCGCATCGTCAGCGCGGCGGCGCTTCTGCTCGCGGTGAGCTTCTTCGCCTTCGGCACGGCGGAGATCAGCTTCATGCAGATGTTCGGCCTGGGCAGCGGGCTGGCCATCCTCATCGACGCCATAGCCGTACGCGGTGTGCTCGTCCCCGCCGCGATGCGTCTGCTCGGCCGATCGGCCTGGTACGCGCCCGGCCCCCTGCGGAGGTTCCACGACCGGTTCGGGCTCAGTGAGGGCGCGCCGGGGGCGGTTCCGGCACCCGCACCCGCCGTGAACGCGCCGCGCGTCCCGCGTGTCAAGGACTCGACGGGGGTCTGACCCGCGTACGGGAGTGGTCGGTGAGGATCTCGGCGATCACGTGCGCCGCGATCCTCGCCATCACCGGGTTCGTTTCCCGGTAGTGCGCGAGCTCCATCAGGGCGATGGAGAGCGCCCAGCCCCGCCCCCGCCGCCAGGTGGCGTCGTCGGCCGCGACCGCCGTACGGAACGTCTCCCTGGCCCCGGATGTCAGCAGGTACCAGGCCGCGATCAGGTCGACGGCGGGATCGGCGACACCGGTGCAGCCGAAGTCGATGACCGCGGTGAGGCGGTCCCCCGCGACCAGGACGTTGCCCGGCTGGAGGTCCCCGTGCACCCAGACGGGCCGGCCCGTGAAGGGCTCCGCGGCCAGGGCCTCGTGCCAGGCGGCGGTGGCGCTCGCCCGGTCCAGGACCCCGCCCAGGGCCGCGAGCGCCTCAGTCGTCTCCGTATCGCGGGAGGCCAGAGGTTCGCTGCGGTAGGCGGGCGGGGCGTCCGCCGGGTCGATCCGGCGCAGCGCCAGCACGAACTCCGCCAGATCGGCCGCGAGCAGTTCGGAGACCGAAGAGCCGTCGCCAGGACTCGGGTTCGTCCCGTCCAGCCAGGTGCAGACCGACCAGGGCCGGGGAAAGGCCTCGTCCGGAACCCCCTGGGCCAGCGGGAGGGGTACGGGGAAGGGCAGCCGCGATGCCAGCAGGGGCAGCCACCGGTGCTCCGTCGCCACATCCGCCGCACTGCCCTCGGTACGGGGCAGCCGTACGGCCTTGTCGGCGCCCAGGCGGTAGATCGCGTTCGCGGTCCCGGTCGCACCGGCCGCCTTCACGGGCAGGTCCGCCCAGTGCGGGAACTGGGCGGCGATCAGGCCGCGTACGAGCGACGGTTCGATGATCATGCGCCGATCGAACCAGGTGGCCCCGCGCGCGCACAACGGGTCCGTCCCCCGCCGTCCCGGAGAAAAGCCGGTGCGGTGCGGCGTCCCCGTACGGGAGGATCTGCGGCCATGACCCGCCCGCCGCGCACCCTCGTCCTCCCGCCCCGGCTCACCGCCTCCGCCCGGACGCTGCGTGCCGCCGCGCTGCGGCGCGGGCTGCGCACCGTGGAGGCGACGGCCTCCGCCGTACCGGAGGGGCTGGGTGGTCCGGGGTGGGCAGCGCTCCCGGGGCTCCCGGTGCTCCCGTGGCCGACCGCGTCCACCGCCGGCACCGGTAGCACCGGGAGAGCTGCCAGCACCGGGGGCACCGAGGGCACCCCGAGCGCCGAGGGCACCGACAGCACCGGGGGCACCCCGTATGCCGGAGGCACCGACAGCACCCCGAGCGGCGGAGGAACCCACCGCGCTGAGGGCGAAGGACACGCCGTGCATCTGCACGCCGGGCCCTCCTTCGCCGACGTCGTGGCCCCCGCGCTCGGGATCGCCCTCCTGGAGGCCCCCGCGGACTGGCTCGCACGGCTCCCCCGGGCGCTCACCCGGCGGGAGATCCGGGCGATGCCGATCGACGAGGCGTACCGGCTGCGACGCCCCGCCTTCGTCAAGTCACCCAACGACAAGAGCGTTTCGGCGCTCGTGTACGCGGACGGGTCCCGGCTGCCCGGACCGGATGCCGTGGACCCGGCGACCGTGGTGCTGGTGAGCGACGTGATGACGTTCGCCGTCGAGTACCGGCTCCACGTGCTCGACGGGGCCGTCCACGCGGCCGGCCAGTACGCCGAGTCCGGCCGGCTCCGGCTCGGGTCGGCGGACGGCGACGCGCTCACCTTCGGGCGGGAGGTCCTCACGGCGGCCGGGGAGACGCTGCCGTCCGCGATCGTCGTCGACGTCGGCCGGGACGACGAGGGCCGATGGGCCGTGATCGAAGCCAACGCCGCCTGGGCGAGCGGGTGTTACTCGGCCGACGCGGACCGGGTCCTCGACACGGTCCTCCGCTCCGCCGGCCCCGTCACGGAGCTGTCGCCGCACGACCGCGGCTTCGTGCGGTAGCCCGGAGGACCGGTCGGCCTCGCGGGGGCGCACAGCCGCGCGGCCGCCCAGCAATTGGCCGCCCAGCAATCAGACGCTCAGCAATCAGCCGCTCAGCGTCACTGCACCGAACGGAACACCAACGGTCAGCTCAGTTCTTCGGGGCAGGGCGTGCCCGGCTGGAGCTGGTAGGGGGCCGCCAGCCGGTACACGCCCGGTCGCGGCGCGAGCAGTTCGGTCCACTCGTCGCCGTACGGGCCCTCCTCGACCTTGTTCAGGCAGCCGTTGGTGTTGAGATAGGTCTTCGGCGCGGTCTCGTCCGCCTCCGACCGCGCCTTCGACTCCTCGGTCTCCAGCGGGCGCTTCACGCTCTTGCCCTCCTCGTCGACGAGGGCGAGCCAGCGCGTGTACGGGATGCGGATCAGCACCCGTCCCGCCGACTTCACGGTGATCGTCAGTTCGTCCGCGCCGGCCCGCTCCACCGTCGCGGGCGGGTCGGCGAGCGGCACCGGGTCCAGGACCCGGAAGAGCTTCCAGTTCGCGTCGCCCCAGATCTCGCGCAGGTACGGCTGCCCCTGCTCGACCAGCTCCGCCTCCTGGATCGCCCCGTTGTCCGGCCGGTCCTCCGGCAGCACCACGTAGTGCACGGCCCAGCGGTCCAGCCACTCCCGGTAGTTCACCGGGTCGAGCGTGTCGTCGTAGAAGAGCGGGTTGCGCTTCATGTCCGCCTGGCGGTTCCAGCCGCGCGCCAGGTTGACGTACGGGGCGAGCGCCGATGACTCGCGGTGACTGCTCGCCGGCACCACCTCGACCCGGCCGCGCTCCGCCTCCACCTGCTGGAGCTGGTTGATCAGCGGGGCCAGTTCCCGGTTCCAGGACGCGGCGGGCGCGGTCCGGACGATGTCGTCGACGCCCTTGAACCCGATCCAGAAGTTGAGGCCCACGAAGGCCAGGACCAGGGCGTACCAGCGACGGCTGCGCGGCGCCGCGTACGGCAGGGCGGCGAGCAGCGCCACCCCGGCGAACAGCATCGCCATGCGCGTGATGTTCGACCCGATCTGCGAGTCGATGACGTACGTGAGCAGCGTGCCGATCCCGTAGACGGCGGCGGCGGTGCGGACCGTGCTCCAGTCGCGCGGTACGAGGACGTACACGAGGGCCGCGAAGAGGAAGGGCAGCGACAGCGTCCCGAGCGACATCGGCTGCGTACCGGAGAACGGGAACAGCCAGGCGGACAGCCCCACCACGGCGACCGGTGCGAGCCCGATCGCGTACGCGCCGGGGCGTCGTTTGTGGAGGAACAGCGCTGCCGCGACGACGCCCAGGAAGAGTCCGGCTACGGGGCTGGACGCGGTGGCGAGCGCGGCGAGCGGGGCCGCGACGCCGGCCTTGGCCCACCGCTTGTACCGCCAGCGGTAGGGCCAGCAGAACACCGCGGCCACCGCGCCGACGGCGAACATCATGCCGAGCCCGAAGGTCACCCGGCCCGACAGTGCGTTGCACAGGAACGCGAAGACCCCGGCGAGCGAGCAGGCCAGCGGATTGCGCACGGCCGGGACCCGCACGAGGATCAGCGCGGTCAGCGCGGAGGAGACCGTGCCGACGATCATCATCGTCGTACGGACGCCGAGCAGCGACATCAGGTAGGGCGAGACCACGCTGTACGAGACGGGGTGCATGCCCCCGTACCAGGCCAGGTTGTACGCCGTGCCGGGGTGCCGGCCCACGAACTCGGCCCAGGCGTCCTGCGCGGCGATGTCGCCGCCCGTGTTGGCGAGGAAGAAGAACCAGAGGAGGTGGCCGACGGCGGCGGCGGCCGTCGCGATGGTGACGGGGTGCCGCAGCAGGCGACGGGCCCTGGCCGGCGACGGCTCGGAGACTGCGGGCCCCTCTGCGGGACCCGCGAGCCCTGGAGTCCCGGAAGTCCCGGCGGCCGTGGAGGGATCACCGGCCGCTGTGGAGGGATCGGAGGAATCACGGGAATCCGGGACACGGGGGGACGGCACGCGAACGTGCAGCGTTTCGCCCCCGGCCCCTGTGGTCTCGTCCGCCTCGCGGCCGGGCTTCGGCTCCGCGGTGGTCACTACGGCTCTCCCCGTCCTCCGCCGGCCCCGTACCTCTGCAAGGACGCGTCCCAGCGTCCCTGAGTTGTCCGGGGACGCTAACACGTACCGCCTGCACGTATCTCTGTCATATACGCCATATACAGGGAGGGGCGGCCCACAGCGTCGTCCGCCCCTCCCCGCTCCGGTGACTCAGCCGATCCTGGCCAGCTTGTCGCCGAAGGCCGGCTCGGTCAGATCGCTCTGCAGCACCACCGGTGCCGTGACCTTTCCGGTGCCGGTGCCCACGGTCACCATGCCGACCTCGCTCCCGGACTTCGCGGCGTGATCGATGCCCTCGCCGTTGTCCGTGACCTTCAGCTCGACCTCCAGGCCGGACCAGCCGACCGCCTTGAGGTTCTTGGTGGCGATCACCGGGGTCTGTCCGCCGAACCCGTTGTTCACGTACCCGACGACATCACCCTTCTTCACCACCGTCGTCGAGGTCGCGGCCTCCTGTGCGTCCTTGATCAGCTTCAGGCTGTTCTGGAGGGACAGCTCCAGACTGTCGTAGACCCGGCCCGTGCCGGCCTGCTGGCCCATGACCGCTCCGTAGATCCACAGCATCTTGCCGTCGACCTTGGTGTTCGCGGACCAGAGCAGGTTGCCGCCCGCCGGGGTGGAGGACCCCGTCTTGATGCCGCTCACGCCGGGCTGCAACAGGAGGTTGTTGTTGTTGTAGATCTTGCCGTCTATGCCCTCGATCTCGATCTCGGGCATGTCCACGATCTTCCTGAAGACCTCGTTGCGCATGACCGCCTGCGCCAGCTTCAGCTGGTCGGTGGCGGTGGAGACCGTGGTCTTCTCCAGCCCGCTCGGGTCCGTGTACGTCGACCCGGTCATGCCGAGCTCCTTGGCCGCGTCGTTCATCTTGCCGATGAACGCGTCCTCGGAACCGGCGTCCCAGCGCGCGAGCAGCCGAGCCGCGTTGTTGCCCGAGGGGATCATCAGCAGCTGGAGCATCTGCCGCTGGCTGAGCTTCTGGCCCTTGGTCAGCGGGGCCGTCGACTCGTCGGGCCGCTTGGACTCGTCCTCGGCCTTCTGGTCGACGGTGATCGTCTCGCCCTCCTCGTCACCCTTGAGGGGGTGCTCCTGGAGGATCACGTAGGCGGTCATGACCTTCGCGACGCTGGCGATCGGGGCCGGCTTCTGCGCGCCCTCGGAACCGAGCGACCCGACGCCGTCGACCATCACGGCCGACTGCCCCTGGCCCGGCCAGGACAGCTTCGTCTCGCCGCCCTCGAAGGTGTACGTCGGCTTCGCCGTGAGCTCCAGCGAGGGCTCCGGCAGCGGGCGCATCACCTGCACGATCGCAAAGACGATCAGCAGGAGGAGCACCAGCGGGGTCCAGATCTTGACCCGCCGGACGGCGGTCCGGGCCGGGGTCTCCGGGGGCGGCGGGGTGTTCGTCAGCTCGGCGAGCAGGTCGAGGGGAGGCCTCGGCGGCAGCGGCTGCTGCCGGGTCCGCTCGGCTGCCGCCCAGGACGGGGCGGCGGGTGGCGGGGAGGCGGCCTCCGGGGTGCGCACGGGCGCCTCGGATCCGGTACCGGGTCCGGGCTCCGGCTTGCGGGGCGCGGGGGCGGACCGTACGTCGTCGGAGCGCAGCGGCACGAACGTGCTCGTGCGCTCCACCTCGCTCTCGGGCTTGTTCCCGGGCTTGTTCCCGGGCTTGTTCCCGGGCTTGTTCCCGGGCTTGTTCTCGCTCTTGCCGCCGGGCAGGTCCTCGCTCGGCGGGAGCTTCAGCGCGGTCGTCGCCTGGTCGACCCGGTCGGCCGCACCGACCGGCTTGACCGCCTCGACCGGCTTGACCGCCTTGAAGATGGCGGTGGGCTGATCGATTCCTCGCAGGTCGGAGGCGTCGGACGCGCTGTCCGGCTCGGCGTCGGCCTTCGGTCCGGGCTTGGAGGTGGGCGTGGAATCGGGCGCGGCGGTGGGCGTGGATACGGGCGTGGGGCCGGCCTTCGCCGTGTCGTCGGGCTCGCCCTTCGACCCCGGCTCGGCGTCGTCCCCGTCCGCCTCGGGCTCCGCCTCCGCCTCCGCGTCCGGCTCTGCTGTCGCAGAACGTTCGTCCTCGGCGTCGGAGTCCGCGTCGTCCTCGTTGTCCGCCGCCGGTTTGTCCTCGGCATCGGCATCGGCCTCGACCTCGGCATCGACCCACGCGGCCACTGCGGCACGCAGCCGGCCGTCCCCGGGCTCGGCATCGGGCTCGGCCGACGCCTCCAAGGGGGACGCTTCCGCGCCGGACGCCTCCGTGCCCGTGTCCGGGCTCGTGCCGCCCTCTGCGACTCCCGTGCCCTCCGAAGACCTACCGGCCTCCCCAGGGGCCGTGGAGGCCGCCACAGGCTCACGCTCCGGCTCGACCTCGGGCCCGGATGCGTTCTCCGGCTCACGCACCGCGGCAGAGGATTCCGCCCCGGGCTCGCGCCGAACGGCGTCCTCCGGAAGCCGGGGACGGAAGACAGCGGTCGCCGTGTCGGACGTGGCGCCCGGACTCACGCCCGTATCCGCGTTCCCGCCCGCATCCGCATCCGCGTCCGTGTCCGCGCCGGGGTCACGGAACACGGCGAAGCGCGGGTCGCGTTCCTCCGCAGCCGTCCCCGACGACTTCTGCTGCTCCGTTTTGTCGGGGGACTCGCCCGCCACCGATGCCTCCTCCATGCGCTGCGGGGTCACCCCGCGCTGTCCGAACCATCTACCAGTGTCCTGTGTGAACCCCTGGCCGAGCTGCTAGACGAGAACGACATACCTACTGGTTCCCTTGCAAAGCAGGCAGGCGCTCTCGACAGACCAATGTGAGAGGGGTCACCCTGTCAGACATCCACGCGGGGAGGCATGGATGGGCAGGAGCCGCAGAACAATCCCGGAGGAGCTTTTGCTGCTCGCTCTGGACCCGACCACGGGTACCACAGCGCAGCCGCAGTCGCTCGACCTCGGCCTGGCCGGGGCACAGCTAGTGGAGCTGGCTCTGGCAGGACGGATAGCCCCTGACGGGGATCGTATCGCCGTGGTGATGCCACGGCCGACAGGAGATCCGACTCTGGACTCCGCACTGGAGCTGCTGCGCCGTCGTGGCAGCCCGGTTCGGGCGGTCCACTGGATCGGCGGGCCCCGCCTGGGGCTGCGCCAGATCTATCTCGCCCATCTGGAGCGGTGCGGCATGGTTCATGCCGTGGCGGGCCAGATGTGCGGAGTGCTGCCGACGACTCGCTACCAAGCGACGGAGACGGCGATCAGCCGGGACATAAGGAACCGGCTGGACAGCGCGATCCGTACCGGCGTACCGCCGGACCCGCGGACCGCGGCGCTCGCCGCACTGGCCCACGCGGTCGGACTCGGCAAGCATCTGTACCCCGGGAACGAGGGGCGCTCTTCGCGCTCCCGGCTCCGGGACCTGATCAGGCACGACCCGATGGGCGGACTCGTGGCGCACGCCGTGATGGACGTCCAGAACGGAGTGGCCGTCCAGCCACGCCGTACGCAGCAGGCAGCGGGCGTTCCGTTGCAGCAGCAAGCACAGGCCCGTCGCGGCAGCATGGCGCACACCGCCGCGAGCTGACCGCACGGACCTGGGAACAGCACAACGCCGTACCGTCGTCCGTCGTCACAGGGCCCGGTCCGGGAGCCGCACCACGCACGGGGCAGCCGGTAGTCACCACCACCGGCTGCCCCGTGCGCTTGCGCGCCCTCCCGCACTCCGGTGCGTACGCCCCCGCGCCCCGCGTGTGGCCGTTTCCCAGCGCGGCCGGGGCAAGGGGTGGCAATCTGCTGAGCAGTAGATACGCACAGCTACATAGCCGGAGGTGCCGTTTCCGTGCCGTCCAACGTCAATCCCACTGTCAGGCGACGCAGGCTGGGCCAGGAATTGCGCCGCCTGCGCGAACTCAAAGGCATGACGGCCGAAGAAGTGGCGGAGCGGCTGCTGGTCTCGCAGTCGAAGATCAGCCGCCTGGAGAACGGCCGCCGGTCCATCAGCCAGCGCGATGTACGCGACCTCTGCGGGGTGTACGAGGTCGAGGACCACCGCATCGTCGACTCGCTGATGCAGATGGCGAAGGACTCCCGTCAGCAGGGCTGGTGGCACGCCTTCGGCGACATCCCGTACAGCGTCTACATCGGTCTGGAGACCGACGCGGAGTCGCTGCGGGTCTACGAGCCCCAGATGGTCCCGGGCCTGCTCCAGACCCGGGCGTACGCCGAGGCGTTGATCAGCGGCGCGCTGCCCGAGGCCCCTGCTTCGGACATCGAGAAGCGGGTCAACGTACGGTCGCGACGGCAGGACCGGGTCAACGCGCCGGAGAACCCGCTGCGGCTGTGGGCCGTGATCGACGAGTCGGCTCTGCGCCGGGTGGTCGGCGACAAGCAGGTGATGATCGAGCAGCTGGAGCACCTCGTCGAGCAGTCCCACCTGCCGCACGTCACCGTGCAGGTCCTGCCGTTCGACATGGGCGCGCACCCGGGCATCAACGGCCAGTACGCGATCCTGGAGTTCCCGGACGCCGCGGACTCCAGCGTCGTCTACATCGAGGGCGTCACGAGCGATCTCTACCTGGAGAAGGCGAACGACGTGCAGCGCTACAGCGTGATGTACGAACACCTGCGGGCGCAGGCGCTGAACGTGGAGCAGACCCGGGAGTTCATCAGCAAGATCGCGAAGTCGTACACGAGTTGACGCGTCGGAGCCGACGCGTCGTGGATAAGCCATTCAGGGAGTGAGTGGGCGGCGGGATGATACACCGCCGCCCACGCGCCACGGAAGGCTTACCGGAGAAAGACCATCCGGACGAGTGAACGGCCATCTCATGGGCGGGGCTTGGCGAGTAGCGTCGATCACGCCAATCGGAATCAGGTTGGTGCGACCCACCCAACTCTCTGAACCGGAGTGAACATGGCAATTCTTCAGGGTGCTACGGACAAGTGGACGAAGTCGTCGTACTCCGGGGGCAACGGCGCGTGCGTCGAGGTCAAGTCCCCGGTCGCGCTGTCCATCGCCGTACGTGACTCGAAGGCCCCCGAGGGCCCCTCGCTCACCTTCGTCCCCGGTGCGTGGAACACCTTCGTGCGCGACGTCGCCACGGGCACGGTCAACGCCTGACCTCGCACGACCGCACCACCACGCAACACCGCACCACCACGCAACACCGCACCACCACGCAACACCGCACCACCTCTCAACACCGCAGCACCTCTCAACACCGCAGCACCGCACCACGCACCACCGCAGCACCGCACCACCTGATGGAGCCCTCTCGACCGGTTCGCCGTCCTGGCCGAGGGGGCTCGGCACGATCCGGGGCCGTTCCGCGGCGTCACCGCAGCCGGTCGACGTACCGGTCCGTCCCCGGCACGGTCGGCACGAACGGCGCGACCAGCTCGACCCGCCCGAGACCCGTCTCCGCGACCGCCGCGTCCAGGCCGGTGAAGCATTCCTCCCAGCGACTCCGCGGATCCTCCTGGAGGAACCACAGCAGCGTCAGCCGGGTGTCGACCCCCTCGACCTGCTTCACGTACGTCATCCGGTCGCCGGGCAGGGGCGTCGGCCGGAACACCGTGACCATGGCCGCGGGCGACCCCTTCAGCCGCTTCGGGAGATGGCGCGAGCGCAGCCATTCCAGCAGCTCCGCCCGCTGTTCGGGCCCCTGCGCGTCGACGACCTGGAGGACGAGGCCCGCGTACGGGTGGTCGAGCGCGTGGAAGTCCCGGGGGCCGGCGGCCCCGTCGCGGTAGACGGTGGCCTCGTGGTCCTGGAAGGCCGTGAACACGTGGGTCCGCTCCTGGTAGACCCGGCCGTCCCGGTTCAGCCGCTGGTTGATGGCGACGGTCCACTTCATGTGGTCGTCGTAGCGCCCCTCGGTCACCCAGTACGTCGACAGGTAGCACCCCGCGCCGACCGGCCGGGCCACCGCCGACTCCTCCGGGTACCGCAGCTCCTGGAGGTCCTTGGTGGCCACCCAGCGCCGCCCGGCGAACATCCACGGCATCGCCGTCGCACCCGCGTAGTAGTGGTCGTCCTCGTACCAGCGGTTGTACGCGTACTCATGGCCCGGATGCGGCTCGACCATGGTGATCAGGGCGTGCCCCGGGCGCACCCCGTACGGACCCGCCCCCGCCAGCTCCGCGTACCGCGCGCTCCCCGTACCGCCGCCGCTCCCCGTGCCACCACTCCCCCTGCCGCTGCTCCCCGTACCGCCGCCATCGGCCATCACCCTGCCCGCCTTCCTCTTCCGTTCTCTTCCGCCCTCTTCCATCGGCTCCCGCATCCCCCTACTCTGACGGCCCGTCAGATGAACTGCCAGGGCCGGGAGGCGCCGATGTTGCTCGCGGGGAAGACCGTCATCGTGTCGGGCGTCGGACCGGGGCTCGGGCACCGGGTCGCTTCGAGCGTCGTCCGGGACGGCGGGCGTGCGGTGCTCGGGGCGCGCACGGCGGCGAACCTGGCCAGGTCGGCGGCGGAGATCGACCCCGAGGGCCGGCACACGGCCCACCTGTCGACCGACATCACGGACGAGGCGCGGTGCGAGGCGCTGGCGGCCCTGGCGGTGGAGCGGTTCGGGGGAATCGACGCGGTGGTCCATGTCGCCGCCTGGGACAGCTACTTCGGCGGGCTCCAGGACGCGGACTTCACCACGTGGCAGTCGGTCATCGACGTGAACCTCCTGGGCACGCTGCGGATGACCCGGGCCTGCCTGCCCGCCCTCAAGGAGCGGGGCGGCTCGGTGGTGGTGATCGGTACGCAGTCCGCGGTGGCCGCACCCTCCCAGGTGTGGCAGGCGGCGTACGCGGCGTCCAAGGGGGCGCTCACCTCGGCGATGTACTCGCTCGCCCGGGAGCTGGGCCCGTACCGGATCCGGGTCAACACGGTGCTGCCGGGCTGGATGTGGGGGCCGCCGGTACAGGCGTACGTCCAGCTCACCGCGGGCTCCGAGGGCGTACCGGAGTCCGAGGTGCTGGCCCGGCTCACCGAGCGGATGGCGCTGCCGGAGCTGGCCACGGACGGGGATGTGGCGGACGCGGTCGCCTTCCTGGCCTCCGACCGGGCCCGGGCGATCACCGGCCAGTCACTGCTGGTCAACGCGGGCGAGCTGATGCGCTGACGCACGCGCCACCCAGCGCGCACGGACGCCCCGGACCCCGCCCTCCTCGTCTCCTCGTCTCCTCGCACCCGAGGCGCCCTCCCTCTCGACTTCTCGGCCGCACGGGACCCGCATCCCGTGCGGCCTTCGCGCGTTGCCGCGTACTCCCTGATCTTCTCTGTACAGCCTGACGAAGTGCCCGCCCATCGTGTGGCCGTGGTCACGTTCGCGACAACGCCCCACAAGGTCAAGAACAAGTAAAATCGTTCGCCTTGCTGACCTACGTTCACATCCATGACTGGCCTTCAGTCTTGACCGAGTACCCTCACAGGGGGTTCAATCCCCGAAGTCCCCGCTCCCGCAAGGGGACGCCGCTGAACGGCCGTACCGACGAAGTGCGCTCCCGTTCACAAGGCGGACCCCTGGAGGGGGACATGAACAGTCTCGACTGGGCTGTACTCATCGGCTACTTCGGCGTGATGGTCGCGATCGGGCTCTGGTCGCACAAGCGCGTGGACAACGTCAGCGACTTCTTCACCGCCGGCGGCAAGATGCCGTGGTGGCTGTCGGGCATCTCGCACCACATGTCCGGCTACAGCGCGGTGATGTTCACCGGCTACGCCGGCATCGCGTACCAGTACGGGATCACGTCCTTCGTGACCTGGTCACTGCCCATCGCCATCGGCATCTTCATCGGCGCGAAGCTCTTCGCGCCCCGGCTGAACCGGCTGCGCTCGCGGCTCCACGTCGCCTCGCCGCTGGAGTACCTCAAGAACCGCTACAACATCCAGACCCAGCAGGCGCTCGCCTGGTCGGGGCTGCTGCTGAAGATCGTGGACGTCGGCGCCAAGTGGGCCGCCATCGCGACCCTGTTGTCCGTCTTCACCGGCCTCTCCATCACCGAGGGCATTCTGATCACCGGGGTCGTCACCGGGATCTACTGCACCGTCGGCGGGTTGTGGGCGGACGCCCTCACCGAACTGGGCCAGTTCATCATCCAGTTGTTCGCCGGGCTGGCGATGCTGTTCGCCGTGATGAGCGAGCTCGACGGCTTCGCCACCCTGTGGACGGTCTGGGACGATCTCCCGGAAGGACACGCGGACCCGACCGCCGGCCCGTACACGGTGACGTTCCTGATGGCGTTCCTGTTCATCAAGACGTTCGAGTACAACGGCGGCATGTGGAACCAGGCCCAGCGGTACATGGCGACCGACTCGGCCGCCTCCGCCACCCGGTCCGCACGGCTGTCGGCGATCCTGTGGTTCGTCTGGCCGCTGGTGCTGTTCTTCCCGATGTGGGTCGCCCCGCTGCTGGTCGACGCGCAGAAGCCGGACGCCTCCGACAGCTACGCCCTGATGACCGAACAGCTGCTGCCCCACGGCCTGTTGGGCCTGGTCATCGTCGGCTTCTTCTCCCACACGATGGCCATGTGCTCCTCCGACGCCAACGCCATCGCGGCCGTCTTCACCCGGGACATCGCCCCGACGCTCTCGAAGGCGGCGCGCGGCTGGAACGAGCGTGCCGGGCTGATCGCGGCCCGCTGGACCACCGTGGCCTTCCTCGCGCTGTCGATGGCCATCGCGACGCAGATCAACTCCCCCGCGTTCAAGGACATCATCACCGTCGTGATCAAGTGGGTCGCCGGGCTGATGGGCCCGATCGCGATCCCGTTCATGCTGGGCCTGCTGCGCCCGTTCCGGAAGTCCGGGCCGACGGCGGCGCTGGTCAGCTGGGCCTCGGGCCTGTTCGCCTTCTGGCTGGTCAACTACCCGATCCACTGGGCCGTCGAGGGCGGGGTGCCGCTCCAGTACCAGGTGTCCGTGCCGCTCGCCGTCTCGCTCGTGCTCTACATTTTGATCGGCTACCTGAAGCCGGAGGACACCCCGGAGCGCGACGCGCTGCTGACCCGGATCAACGAGGGGGACGGGGACGACGACGGGGACGGTACGGCGACGGCCGCCGTGATCCCCGCCCAGGACGGAGGCCCGGCCCCCGCCCCTCGGCCGCGCGGGTAGTCGGCCTGCCCCGCCCCTCAGCCGCGCGGGTAGCGGGCCAGCCAGCCCGGGGCGACGGCGGCCGGACTGTGCAGGGCGGGGCCCTGGGTCATCTCCATCGCGAAGTCGTCGGCCAGTTCGAGGAGCGTGGCCCGCCCCTCCAACTCCACGAGCCAGGCCGGCGGCAGCGCGGTCTCGCCGTGCAGCGCCCCGAGCAGCGCCCCGCAGACCGACCCGGTGGCGCGGGAGGGGCCGCTGTGGTTCACCGCGAGCCGCAGCCCGTGCCGGACGTCCTCGCTGACCAGCGCGCAGTACACGGCGACGGCGAGGACCTCCTCGGCGGCATCGCTCGCGCCCAGCGTCTCGATCAGGGCCGGGCCCGGGATGCCCTGCCGCACAGAGCCGAGGGCCTGCCGCAGGGCCTCGGTCACCGGCTCGTGGCCGGGGCGCTCGGCGAGCAGGGCCAGCACGTGCTGCACGGCCCCGTCCAGGCTCTCGCCGCGCGCGAGACCGTGTACGAGTACGGCGAAGGCTCCGGCGGCCAGCTGGGCGGCGGGGTGCCCGTGCGACTGGGCCGCGCACTCGACGGCCAACTGGAGCACGAGCCCCGGCTCCCAGCCCACCAGGAGCCCGAACGGCGCGGACCGGGTGAGGGCGCCCGCGTCCCGGGCGGTGGGGTTCTTCGGCCGGTCGAGGGTGCCCATGACAGGGTCGCCGAAACCGCCCAGGCATTCCCGGGCCGGCTCGCGGCGGGCGTAGAGCCACTCCTCGGCGGCCAGCCAGCCGTTGTCCTCGCGCCGCTCGTCCGGCCCCCAGTCGTGCTGGGTGGCGGCCCAGCGCAGATGGGCCCGGTGCACATCGGTGGGCGGGTGCCAGGCCCCGGTGTCACGGCGGACCTGGGCGCGGATCAGCCCGTCGACGGTGAACAGGGTGAGCTGGGTGAGAGCGGTGACGGCGCCGCGCCTGCCGTGCACGGGGACGTAGTCGACGACCCCCTCGACACCGTGGGCGGCGCGGATCTCCTCCAGCACCAACCCGCTGACCCCGGCCCCGAGCGCGTCCCCGACGGCCCCGCCGAGCAGGGCCCCGCGGACCCGGCTGCGGAAGTCCTGCTGCTCGGCCCGGCCCCAGACCGCCGTGGTCCCTGTGCTCACCCCGCACCCTCCCCGTCACCACGTACGCGCCCGCGCGGGCCTCCGCGGGCGACCGCGCAAGCACTGTAATCGAACGGGAACGGTCGGTAGAGGGGGCCGACCCGGGTACGTACGGGTATGACGACGGACGTCCGGCAGGTCGTTTTTGGGCCGGCGCGGGGATCAGCGGCCGGGGCGCGCCTGGGCCGCCGCGGCCGCCAGCACGGCATCGGCCAGCTCCTCGACCGTGCGTCCGCCGCCCGTGTCGACCCGGGCCAGGCCCTGCGCCTGCACGGCGTCCAGCATCAGCGCCTGAAAGCGGACGGTACGGGCCAGGAACCGGCCCATGAGGTGCCGTTCCGCGTCCGTCGCCTCCTCGTAGCGTCCCGCCGACCGCACCCGGTCCCGTACGACCGTGTCGTCGGCGGTGAGCCATACGGCGGTCGTACGGGGAACCGTCAGCCGGGCGACCCACGCGGGCCAGAGCGCCGAGCCCTCGAGGACCAGGCCGGGAGCCCCGGCCCCCGCACGGTCGGTGATCAGCTCCTCGATGCGCGGCCGGAGCCGTTCGTAGTGGTCGAGGACGGAGGCGAGGAGTTCGTCGGTGGTCAGCGTGCCGTAGTGCTCGGCGACATGCGGCGGCACCTCGTGCTCGGGGGTGCGCCAGGGCCGTCCGGGGTGCCGGGCCAGGCCGTCCGTGGAGCGGTGCTCGAAATTGAGCCGCTCCGCCACCGCCTCGGCGACCGTCGACTTCCCGGTGTTCGAGGTCCCGCCGATCAGCACCACCCGCACATCGCGCATCCTCCGACCCTACGACCCGGCCACCGCCCCCAGCCGCTCCCGCTGGGCCCGCGCCCACGCGTAGTCCGGGTCCAGCTCCAACGCCCGGTCGAGGTCCGCGAGTGCCTCCGGGGTCCGGCCGAGCGCCTCCAGCGCGAGGGCCCTGCTGCCGTGCGCCCAGGCGTAGTCGGGGTCCAGGAGCAGGGCCCGGCCGTAGCAGGCGACGGCCTGCTCGGGCCGCCCCGTCGCCCGGTACACCTCGCCCCGCTCCCCCTCCGTCCCGGCCAGACCGGGGGACAGCTCCTCGGCCCGGTCCAGGTCGGCGAGGGCGCCCACCGGATCGCCCAGGACGGTGCGGACCCGGGCCCGCCGCACCAGCGCCCATGCGTACTCCGGCCACAGCGCGATCGCCCGGTCGAAGTCGTCGAGCGCCTCCTCGTGCCGGCCCAACGCGTGGCGGACCAGGCCCCGGCTGCCCAGCGGCACGGCGTCCGACGGGTCGAGGGCGTGCGCCCGGTCCAGGACGGTCAGGGCCTCCTCCAGCCGGCCCATCCGCCGGTAGGTCTCCCCCCGCTCACGGACCGCCCAGGCCCAGGAGGGCGCGATCTCCTCGGCCCGGTCCAGATCGGCGAGGGCCTCCTCGTAGCGGCCGAGCGAGCGCAGGATCACCGCCCGGCCCTGGTGGGCGCGTTCGCTGCGCGGGTCCACGGCGATCGCCCGCCCGTGGTCGGACAGCGCGGCGTCCAGCTCCCCGACGCGGAAGCGGTGCCAGGCCCGCACCACGAGGGCGGCGGCCCGGTCCGTGTCGGTCAGCTCGGCCCGGGTCAGCAGGAGGCCCAGGGCGGCGGTGGGCCGGGGCCCGTGGTCCGTTATGGCGGCCAGCAGGTCCCGGCCCCAGTCGCGCAGTACGGCGTTGTCGGCGTCCTCGCCCGCCTCCGCGAGGGTCCGGGCCCAGTGGCGGGCGCGGGCCGGCGCCTGCCCGCACAGCTCGATCCCGGCGCGCAGGGCCTCGGGCAGCGCGGTGCGGGGGCGGGCGCAGAGCCGGTGGTAGAGCACGTCCAGGGCCGCCCGGCGCCAGGGCTGTTCGGCCCAGAGGCGTCCCGGGTCGATGCCCTCGGCCGCCGCGTCCCGCCGGGCGGCGAAGGCCTCGGCCAGCCGGTCGTGCGCCGCCTTCCAGCGCCGCGGCGACCCGGTGCGCTGGAGGCGGAGCATCGGAGCCCGGACGACCGCGTGGTAGCGGGAGTGGCCGGAGTGCCGCTCGGCGACGAACGGCAGCTCGTGCAGCCAGTCGTAGAGATCGGGCACGGCGTGCGGCCCGTTCCGCGGGGCGGCCACGGCGACGGCGACCAGGTCCTCGTCGAACCGGCGCGGCAGTGCACAGGCGAGCGCCGCGGCCCGGCGGGCCGGGTCGCTCTCCCCCGCCAGGAAGCGTTCGACGGCGGTGGCGTTCGCCTCTCCGGCCGCCCCGGGGTTGGCGGCGAGCGTGGAGACCAGGACGGGCAGCCCGCCGGAGAGCCGCAGCACCTCCCGTACGACGGACTCCGCCACCACCCCCCGCCCGTGAAGGAGTTGGCGCGACTCGGCCTCCGTGAACGGCCCGAGCGGTACGTCGGCGACCAGCCGGCCCCGGTCGCCCCAGTGGACGGGGTCGAGGCGGCGCTGACCGGCCAGGGTGAGGACGAGGTTGGCGGGCAGGTCGCCGTACCGCCCGGGGGTCAGCAGGTCCGCCAGCCACCGGTCCAGTTGGGGTGCGGTGCGCTCGTAGGTGTCCAGGAAGAGGGCGATCCAGGGCACGGTGTCCGCGACCCGGTCCAGCTCGGCGACGAAGACCGGGGTGAGGACCCGTACCGGTTCCGCCAGCAGCAAGGCCTCCTCCTGCTGCCGGGCCCGGCCCCCGAAGACCGCCCGCAGGCCGCCCGCGCCCCGCGCCACGACCGCCGGGTCGATGCCTCCGGCGAGCGCCCCGACGACGGGTATCGCCCCGGCCGCGATCAGCCCGGCCTGCGCGGCGGCGAGCGCCCCGGGGGAAGGGGCCCCGGCCGGCGTCCCGCTGTCCGCCGCGAGCCGGCCGGCCGCGTCGTGGCGCGCGCGCCGGTAGGTGGCGAGCAGCCGGTCCAGCGCCTTGAGGGGGTACCCCTGCTCGGCGAACTGCGCGGCGACGTCCGCGAGTACGTCCGGCACGGAGTCGGCGCTCTCGTCGACCGACGCGGTCAGCGCTCCGAACTCCCCTGCCACCTCGAGCCATTCCCGTACGAGCGAGGTCTTGCCGACCCCGGCGTTGCCCCGGACATGGAAGACGAACCGGTGCCGGGGGTCCTCGGGCGGCCGCGCGAAATTGGCCCGGTACAGGCCGAGTTCGGTCTCCCGCCCGACGAAGGCGGCGCGGCGCTGACCCTCGATGATCTGCTGGAGGGAGAGGCGGCGGGGGCTCGGCGGATGCATGGGGCCAGTCTGTCAGCGGACCGGGGCGGCCGGGAGTCGCGGCACTCGCCCAGCCCGCACGGACCCTCGCCTGCAACGGTCAAGGCGCCTGCCATGATCGGCACCATGGGCATACAGATCACGTCGGCCGGGATGGCCGACTTCCACCAGGTCCTGGCTGATCATCCCCGCTACTGGGGCGAGCGCGACCTTCGGTCGCTGCACCTTCTGGCGCTGGTGCAGGAGTTCGGTTCAACCTGCCTGGTTGCCCGAGCCGAGGACGGAATCCGTGGGTACGTCTTCGGGTTCGTCACCCCGAACGCCACCGGGTACGTGCATCTGATCGCCACGCGGAACGACGCCCGCGGCACCGGCCTCGGGCGTCGCCTGTACGGGGCGTTCGCCGAGGCAGCGGAACGTCAGGGTGCACGGCAGTTGAAGGCGATCACGTCAATCGAGAACACCGGCTCGATCGCCTTCCACCGCAGCCTCGGCTTCGACACGAAGATCGTCGACGACTACGACGGTCCCGGCCGGACCATGGCCGTCTTCCATCGAGTTCTGCCGCTCGACGCCGCGTGACCCTGACCGGCCCACCGTCATCGAGGTGGCCGACGGCTACCCCGGCCTGATCCCCGTACGCGACAGCAAGGCCCCGCCGGCCCCGTACTCCTCGTCGCCGCTCCCGCGTGGGCGGCCTTCGTGGAGTTCACGGCCGAGCGCTGACCCTCACCGCCGTACACCGCAGGGCCCGCCCCCCAGCCCTCCCGGGGTTGTGGCGCGGGTCCTCGCGCCTACTCAACCGCCCCCTGAGTACCGGCGCTCATGATCCCGCCCCGGCCGCCGCCTAGCGTGGCGCACATGGACACGGAAGCGACCGCAGCAGACACGTCAGCCACGGATTCCTCACCCGCCGACAGCTCGCGGTGGTTCTACGGCTGCGCGATCGCTGTGGTCGCCTTCTTCGTGCTGATCATGCTGGGAGCCGCCGCGGTCGCGGATTTCGAGAAGAGCCTCGACGGCGACGGTCAGATGGAGCAGCCCGGCCTCTCGGGCAGCGTGTCCCAACCGCTCGGCCCCGGCATGACGGCCCGGTACGAGGACGGCCTGTGGGTCACCATCAGCCGCCCCGAGCCCCATGGCGACGGCACCTACAGCCTCACCGTGACCTTCAAGAACGGCACCGACGAGGAACTGCGCCTCAACGGTGACTCGTTTCCCCCGCTCCTCGTCGTCCGGGCCGGCGAATCCGCCGGCGACGACGCCGGCGTCTACAGCCTGACCCGGCTGAACTCGGAGAAGTCCGCCGCCGCCCTCGTCCCGCCCCTCCCCGAGGGCGAGGAGCGCACCGTCCCGATTCGCTTGAAGCCGGCCCGGAAGGGCACCCCGGTCACGGTCGAGGTCACCCCTCCGGACGCCGGCTACCGGGAAACGTCCTACTTCCAAACCACCCTGGGCTGAGCCCCCAGGCCACTCCGGGCCCGAGCCGTCCTCGTCAGTCCCCGACCCGCGCCCCGGCCCAGGCGCGGGCGGCCGTCACGTCCTGCGTGGCCATCGTCGGGCAGCCCCACAGCTGCTCACCGCTGTGCATCGATGCCGCGCGCTCCGCCGGGATGTCCGCCGGCGCCACGAAGGCGAGGCCCCGGCAGTGCGCCGTGAGGCCGGGCCGGATCAGCTTCAAAGTGCGGACGCGGTCGGCGGTGGACCTACCGGATGGCGACGTCACGGGAGTGCGCCCGTCCGGCGGTGCGGGCATCAGGAGGATCGCCGCGAACGGCTCGGCGCGCTCCGTGAGAGCGCGCAGTTCGTCGAGGACGAGCGCTTGCGCCTGGTCCATGGGCAGCCCCGAGGTGTCGATCTCCCGTGGTGCCCGTGCTGCTCCTTGCATGCCCATCAGCCGACGATAACAGCTTTAGCGACCACTGGTCACTAATGAGCCCCCATCCCCCGCTGCGTACGCTTGCCCCGATGAACAGCACCGGAAAGAACGGGCCCGGTCGGCCGCCGCGGCTGAGCCGGGAGCGGATCGCCGAAGCCGCCTTGCAAGGGGACGTGGAGACGCTCACCATGCGGGAGCTCGCGACGAGGCTCGGGGTCTCGCACTCGTCGCTGTACCGGTGGGTGCCCGATCGCGACGGCGTGCTGGATCTCGTCAGCGAGGTCATGGTCGGCCGGGTGCTCCCCGAGGACGAGCCCGACGCCGGGACCTGGCTCGACTGGCTGGAGCGGCTGGCGTGGGCGATGCACGACGAGTTCCTGGCGGTACCCGGATACGCCGCCCATGTGGCCCGCCCGCACCGCCACCACCTCGCGTCCTTCGAGCGGCTGCACGACAAGGCCGTCGCCGCGTTCCGCGCGGGCGGCGCGGACATCCGGCAGGCCGAGCAGAACTGGGCCCTGTTCGGCCTCGGCGTGGTCCGTTGGCTGGCTGCAGCGGGCGACGCCCCGGCCGAGCCGCCGTTCGCCCTCTACCTGGGCACCCTGCTGCGCGGCCTGCCCCGGCACGACGAGGAGTACCGCCCGCATCCATGACCTCAACCACGGCCCGCTGTCAGCGCACGGTGCCGTCCCACTGCCACTCCGCGCGCCGGGGCAGCCCGGGGAGCGCGGCCCGGCCCGTGCACCACAGCAGCGTGTCGGACGGGAGGTGCCCCGAGGGCGCGCCGGGGAAGAGGCGGGCCAGAACGGCGGCGCTGGTGGGGCCGGGCGGGGTCCAGGAGGTGCCCAGGGCGCGGGTGATGTCGTAGGTGTGGAGGGTGAGTTCGGTCATCGCCATGGCGGCGAAGCCGATGGCGTCGGAGTGACCCCAGGGGTGCCAGGCCCGTACATCCGGCGCCGTGTCGCGGATGGTGGAGCCGGCGAGGGCCGAGGCGATACGGAGGCCGTCCAGGCAGTCGGCGACGGGGGCCTCGGGGTCGAGGGAGGCGAAGAGCGTGATGTAGCGGTCGGTGGGGCGGGCGATGAGCAGGCCCGCGTAACCGGTCAGGCCGAGGGCAAGGTGGTCCAGGGTCTGGCGGCAGGTCCAGTCGAGGCCGTGGGCGGGGCGCGACCAGTCCCGCCCGGCCGCCTCCTCCAGGGCGGCCAGGCTGTCGTCGGTGGCGGACGCGAGCAGGTCCGCCCATCGCGGGGCACGAGCCATCGGGTCCGGAGACACCGCCGGGGCCGGAGACACCATCGGGTCCGGAGACACCATCGGGTCCGGAGACACCGCCGGGGGCGGAGCAGGAGATGCGCCGGTCGAACGGGTCACTGTCATGCGCCGGCCGCCCTCTTCGTCAGGACCTCGATGACGCTCGCGTAGCTGTCGGAGCCGTGGCCCGCGTCCCGTGCGCGTTCCATGGTGGCCTTGAGGAGTTCGGGCAGAGCGTTGTCGAGACCCCGCTCCGCCGCGGCGTGCAGGAGGTGATCGATGGTCGCGATCTGTACGTCGACGGTGGCGTCGTCGCCCGGGTAGCGGCCGGCGTCGACCTGGGCGGCGTACGTGGTGAGGAACCCCGTCACGGCGCTCAGCCAGCGGATCGCGACCGGGGTGAAGGCCGTGGCCTCGATCTTCTCCGCGCCGACCAGGGCGGTGCCGTGCAGCCAGCCGGTCATGGTGGACCACATCAGGCCGAGCAGCGCGGCGTCGTAGAGGGAGGCCAGACCCGGCTCGGCGCCCAGGTGCAGGGGGTCGCCCAGGGCCGCCAGGGTCGGGCGGTGGGCTTCGAGGACGGTGCGCGAACCGCTGTAGAGGAACATCATCTCGGGGCTGCCGACCCCCGGCGGAGTGGTCATGATCGCGCCGTCGAGGTAGTCCGCGGAGTGCGATCGGGCCCACTCGGCGGCTTCCTGGGCCTGCTCGGGCGACCCGGAGGTGAGATTGACCAGGGAGGTGCCCGCCAGGTCGCCCGCGACGGGGTCGAGAGTGGCGTGCAGCGCGTCGTAGTCCAGTACGCACACGATGATCAGCGGGCTCGCCGCGACGGCCTCCCCGGGGGTCGCGGCGAGCCGGGCGCCTCGCTCGACCAGCGCCCGCGCCTTGTGCGCCGAACGGTTCCACACGGTGGTCGGGTGGCCCCGCTCCAGCAGGGTGGCGGCCAGCGCCGATCCCATCTGACCCAGCCCGATGACCGTCACGGCCGAACGCTCGGTACCCATGCCTCGACAACTCCCTGTCCGTCTGCCCACGCCTGGGCCGGTTGATCACGTGACCACCACGCTCGCAGCAGGAGAAGGGCGGGAGAAGTGACAGCAGTGACGGCAACCACCAAATTCCTGCCATACGCTGCACCGTATGAGCGCTGGTTCTGTCGCCGTGGTCGTGACCGAGGAAATCCACCTTCCCTCCTGGGACCTCTACGAACTGAGCATCCCCTGCACGGTGTTCGGGAAGCCGCAGCCCGACCTGGCGGATCCCTGGTACGACCTGCGGCTGTGCTCCACGCGTGAGCCCGCTGCGGACGCTCCCGCGAACGGCGCCGGACTCTCCCTGCACACCCGCTACGGCCTCGCCGACCTCGTCGGAGCCGACACCGTCATCGTGCCCTCGGTGCCCGACCCCTGTGTCGACGAGGGCCGGCCGCTGGACCCGGCTCTGATCACGGCCCTGCGCCTCGCCCACGACGCCGGCGCCCGCATGGTCTCCCTGTGCACGGGCGCCTTCGCCCTCGCCGAGGCGGGCATCCTCGACGGCCGGCGCGCCACCGCCCATTGGATGCACACGGCTCAACTGGCCGACCGCTACCCGAAGGTGCGGGTCGACGACTCGGTGCTGTACGTGGACGACGGCTCCGTCCTGACCAGCGCCGGGCTGACCGCCGGACTCGACCTCTGCCTCCACCTCGTACGCCGCGACCTCGGCGCGCACGTGGCCAACCAACTGGCCCGCCGGATGGTGGTGCCCGCCCACCGCCCCGGTGGGCAGGCGCAGTTCATCGACCAGCCCGTGCCCGCCACCGACGACCGGGGCCTGGCGCCCGTGCTGGACTGGGCCCGGGCGCACCTCGACCAGCCGCTGACGGTGGAGGATCTGGCCCAGCGGGCCGCGATGAGCCCGCGCACCCTCTACCGGCGGCTCCAGGCGTCCACCGGGGTGACTCCGTTGCAGTGGCTGCTCAATCAGCGGCTGCGACGGGCCCAGAGCCTGCTGGAGTCGACGGACCTGCCGATCGCCAGGATCGGGGAGCTGAGCGGCCTCGGCACCGCGAACAACCTCCGCCACCACTTCGTCCGACAGATCGGGGTGTCGCCGAGCGACTACCGCCGCGCCTTTCCCCTGGCGTGACGGACGCCCCCCGGCCGGCCCGGCCCGCCCGGGCCGGGACCCGGGCGGGCCGGGACCCGGGCGGGCCGGGCCGGCTTCAGGCCCAGGGGTCGAACGGGATCCCGGCGGGCTTGGAGTTGTTGAGCAGATTGCGGAAGCGGTCGTCCCTGTCGGTGACCTTGATGGTCGCGGACCCGAAGTCGGCGTTCATGAGCTTGTCGCGCAACTCCGTGCTGGGAAAGCCGTTCCAGTCGACGACCGGCGGGTAGCGCCAGTTGCCGTAGTGGTTCTCGGGCGGCTCGTCGTTGCCGTTGGCGAGGCGGAAGAAGTGCGTGCTCGGGCCGTCCTTGTGGTACACGGCCTTGGGGTGCGAGCCGTCGAACCGCACCTGTGAGCGCGGGTAGGTCTTCACCGTGCTGTGCTGCGTCGTCGAGACGTAATCCACTTGGTCGGAGCCTTGGTTGACCCAGGAGATCACGTGTTCGAAGTCGTGCCGGTGCCCGCCGAGCCCGCTGCCGTGGACGGCCTGGTCCTTCTCGAAATAGCTCGCATAGACGATGCCGCACCAGCCGTTGTTGCACTTCGAGCGGGCGTACGTCTGGGAGTTGTCCAGGTCCCTCTGGTCCCGGCAACTGCCGTTGATCGCTCCGGTCGTCTTCAGCCCGGGCGCGAGGGTGCCGTCCGGGCCGATGGCGGGGGTGGCGTAGCAGCCGTCGCCGTCGTAGTCGAAGGCGGGTGAGAACGCCTGTTCGTAACCGCCCGCGTTCTGAGGAAGGTTGCCCGGCGGGTCGGCGT
This sequence comes from Streptomyces sp. CA-278952, assembly GCF_028747205.1. NCBI lineage: Bacteria > Bacillati > Actinomycetota > Actinomycetes > Kitasatosporales > Streptomycetaceae > Streptomyces > Streptomyces sp. CA-278952. The sequence goes on along the minus strand of NZ_CP112880.1, from coordinate 4,655,642 downwards.
GGGCCGTGGAGGCGGTGACCAGCACGAGGAGGCCTGCGGCGGCGAGGACGGTGGCGGTGCGGGCGGTGCGCTTGCGGGCTGTACCGGTACCGGCGGCGAAGACGTTGCGGACGGGAAGCGGAATGCTCGCACCCAGGGGGTCGGCGCTGCGGTTCCCGGCGGGCGTTGCGGGCATCGGCGGAGTTCGCATGATTTCTCGCTCCTGACTCATCTGGCTCATCAGCACGTGGCGACAGGGGTCGACTCCCGCAAGAGTTGCCCTGGTCATGACAGAAAGAAACGGAAGGCCGCCTCCCACCTGCCCGCCGACACTCAGCCGCCGCCCACCCAGCAAACGATCAAGAAGCGAAGATAACGTGGGGAGCAGGCAGCCCCAGGGCGGAAGAAGAATCGACGTACGGCTTCACGGAGGACCTATGGCTTGGGACGAGTGGGAGCAGGCGAAGGCAAGGGCGCAGCAGGACGCGGCCATGCGGCTGAACCAGGTCGCCCCCGAACGCAGCGGTGGCGGCGGCGGTGACGGAAACCTGGTCGTGCACGACAACGTGCTCGGCGCGCTCGGCAACGCGGCCTACAGCCTGCGGCAGCACTTCTCCACCGCGTCCGACCACGCCCGGCAGACCACCTTCGACGCGTCCATCCAGCTGTTCAACGACGGGCTGGACATGGGCTCGGCCCTCACCGAACTCCACGACGCCTGGAACACGAAGGCGGGAACGCTCAAGGAGGCGTGCGCGCACATCTCCAACCATCTCGACTACTCCCGCGCCGAGCACGCGAAGGACTCGGTCAAGATCGCGACGGACCTGCGCACGGTCGGCGGGGACGAGCTGTCCGTGTCGCGCATCAACGACTACTACAAGTAGCGGCTACTCCCAGCAGCGGCTACTACACGTAACGAGCACGTCGGACAACGGGGGCACACATCATGGTCACCTTCCAGGACCTCAACGACCTGCGGCTGGGAAAGCTTCAGGAAGCGGTCGCGGATTGGCAGGCGATGGTCGGCAAGCTGGTCAAGGTCGCGGACGGCGGCCATGGCGAGGTCAGCGCGGCGGACCTGGACAGCAAGGCCAAAGCGGCCGACTGGAAGGGGCAGAACGCGACCGTGACCAAGGACTTCGTCACGGTCACGGCGCGGGAGTTCGACGACGTCGTCACCGTCGCCCGGAGCGTGCACACGATTCTGAGCGGCGCGCACAGCAAGCTGACGAAGCACAAGAGCGACTTGGCCGACGCGGTGAGCCGCGCGGCCAAGAAGAACATCTACGTGGACGACAAGGGCATGGTCAGATCCGCCGTCCCCTCACCACAGGCGGCCGGCAACGCGAAGATCGAACCACCGACCCAGGCCGAGATCGACGCGGTGGCCCAGGAGATCAGCACCATCCTGACCGCGGCGGGCGAGACGGACAGCACGGCCGCCACGGCGCTGCGTTTCCACGCGAAGGACAAGCACGGGTTCGAGTCGAACGGCTTCAACAGCTTCGACTCGGCGCAGAAGAGCATCGAGGACTCGAACGAGCTCATCGCCCTGGGCAAGAAGGACCCCAGTCAGCTCACCAACGAGCAGCTGGCACGCTTCAACGCCCTGATGAAGGCCCACCCCAACGATCCCGTCTTCGCCGAGCGCGTGGCCCTCGGTCTGGGCCCGGAGGGCACGCTGAAGTTCTTCGCCGGGGCGGTGGACCTGGACAGCTGGGAGAACCGGGAAGGCGGCGGCACGGGCACCCGGGAGGCGCGCGAGGAGCGCATGCAGCTGCTCGGCGCGCTGGAGAAGCAGCTGGGCACCACGCTCGCCACCGCGTCGCACTCCAACAGCGAGGGCATGGAGTCCTGGAAGGACCGGGTGGTCGGGCTCGGCGGCGAGAACGTCGGCAGCGGTCAGGGCGGGAGCCAGACCCGCGTCCACGGCTTCCAGGCCATGAGCAACCTCATGCGCCACGGGAAGTACGAGGGCGAGTTCCTCAACGACTACGGCAACGCGCTCGTCAAGTACGAGAAGGAGCACACCGGGGACGTCAAGGACCCGGGCCCCGGCGGCAGGAACCGGGAGGACGTACTGCCCTGGGACAGGCTCCCGTCGTACGCGAAGATCGACCAGCTCCACTACGGGGACAACGCCGACGCGGGTACGGACCCGATGACCGGTTTCATGAAGGCCCTGGCCCACAACCCCGACGCGGCCACCGACTTCTTCAGCTCGACGGACCCCCAGGACAACGCGCAGTACGTCCTCAAGGACCGCGAGCCCTTCAACGACGTGGTGCCCGACTCGATGGGGTACGGGAAGTCGGCAGGCGACTACGAGGGCCCGAAGGCGAGTTACGAGGCGACCGGCGACGCCCTCGTCGCGGCGGCGACCGGGGTCGACCCGAACGACAGCTCCGCGCGGCCCCCCGAGCACACCGGACAGCACCGGCAGGTGCTCGACAGCTCGCTGAAGTACCTCGCGGAGCGGGGCGACGACTTCCCCAGCGAGATGCGGGACGACATGGCGATCGTGCTGACGAACCACGGCGACACGGTTCACCACTCCGCCAGCGCGCTGGCCGATGACCCCGAGGACCCGAAGCTGCTGGACAGGGACCAGCTGCTGGAGGTTTCCAAGCAGGTCTCCCGCGACCAGAACGCCTACGGCATGCTCAACGAGGGCCTGAACCGGGAAATCGTCAGGGACATCCACGAGGACAACCCGAAGGACCCCAAGGAGACCCTGCAACGAGCGGGCGCCACCGTCGGCTTCCTGGAACAGGCCCGCTACCAGGCCCTGGTGACCGACAAGGACGACCCCTCGTGGGACGCGAAGTGGCTCTACCACGGTTTCGGCAGCATCGCGAACTTCGTTCCGGGGGTGGGTGACATCGCCCAGCGCGGTATCGACGCGGCGGCCTACCAATGGCAGACGCAGGAGCAGGAGCGGATCGACACGATCCAGCAACAGAAGAACGAAAAGGTCTTCGAAGGCAGAGAGCTGCAGTTGCAAGCACTCGCTGACACATGGATGAAGGCCAATCCCGACCACGGCAGCAGTCGCTACGTACTCACCGGCGAGATCAACGGTGCCGCCTACGACGCGAACAGCCGGGTCAGGGGCTTGGAGGGTGGAGGGTGATGCGAACCACGAAGAAGAACCTCACCGCGCCCGTGCGCGGTGCCGCACTACTTGCGGCGGTCGCGGTCGGGGCTGTGGGGTGCAGCTCCCAGAAGACGTTCGAGGTCTCGGAGCTGTGCGGGACGAAGGTGGACTCCGCCCTCGTCGCCCCGTTCCTCCCGGAAGGCGAAACACTGAAGGTCGACGACGGTATCTCGGCTCCGGAGCAACCGCGCTGCCAGGTGTACGTGGACGGCGATCTCCACCTCTACGTGCGAGGCAACATCGACAAGGCCGACTTCGACCTTCTGAAGGCCACGGAGAGGAGTATGCGGCGGCTGGGCAGCCCGGCACCGGCCGACGGCATCGGTGATGGTGCCACCATCGCGGACCGCGGAGCGATGGCCGTACAGATGTGCACGTACAACGGAGAGAGGAGCCAGTACATCCTGGAAATCGATGGGGTGGACCACCCGAAGGACACGGCTGAACGCCGTAAGGCCCTCGAAAAGCTCCTGCAAGCCCACTTGCCCGTCATCATGGAAGCGGAGGGCTGCCGCCCGTAGAGGCCCGGGGGGCAGAAGATGTGTCGGAGGCCCGGGGGACGTAGTGAGGGGCGCATGCGAAGGAACGTTCTGTGGCACGTGGGCGGCATTGCGCTGCTCACCACCCTGCTCCTCGGGGCCACCGGCTGCGGCAGCCCCGAAGCATTCAAGGTCTCGGAAGCCTGCGGCACGAAGGTCGATCCCGACCTGATCGGCCGGCTCCTCCCCAGGGGCGAGGAGCTGAAGACCAAGGACACCTTCTCCGAACCCAAGCAGCCTCGATGCGAGTTCGAGGTGGACGGGAAGGAACAGGTGGGGTTGAGAGGGGACGTCGTCGAACCGTTCGTCAAGCCACTGGAGGTCAAGGAATCGGTCATGCTCCGCCTGGGCGACCCGGCACCTGCCGACATCGGGGACGGCGCCACCATCGCGGACCACGGCGGGATGGCCCTCCGGGCCTGCACGTACCAGGGCGAGAAGATGCAGTTCGTGCTGGCCATCGACGGCGTGGAAAACCCCGAGGAGACCACGGAACGCCGCCGCCTGCTCGAAGAGTTCCTGCGCTCCCAACTGCCCGTCGCAATGGAGGCGGAGGGCTGCCGCCCGTGATGGTGCCAGGGGGCCGTGTCACGCCTGACGGGCGTCCGGCTTGTGGGCCAGGAAGCCGGCGACCGGCCGCTTCGCGCCTTCCTCGGGCTCCTGCAACGTGCGCCCCGTGATGACGAACCCCGCCCGCTCCAGCAGTTCGGCGATCCGGTCCGCCGGCAACCGGTAGCTGCCGAAGGGGACGGCGGGGCCTCCGTAGCCGTACGTCAGCTGCCGGTGCCCGTCGTCGCCGACCCGGGTGACGATCAGCAGGTGCCCGCCGGGCGCCAGCGTCCGGTGGAACTCGGCGAACGCGCCGGGGAGCGACTCCGGCGGCAGGTGGTGCGTGGAGTAGAACGCCAGGATGCCGCCCAGTTCGCCGTCCCCGGTCTCCAGCGCGGTCATCGAGCCGACGTCGAAGCGCAGTTCCGGATGGGCCGCGCGGGCCAGCCCGACCATCCCCGGCGAGAGATCGATCCCGAAGGCGGAGACCCCCAGCCCGGTCAGGTACGCGGTCACCTTGCCCGGCCCGCAGCCCACGTCCGCCGTCGGCCCGAGGCCGGACGACGTGACGAGCTCGGCGAAGGCGGCCAGTACGGCGCGCGACAGCGGGTCCAGCTCGCTCGGGTCCTTGACGGTCCGGGCGTAGTCGGCGGCGACGGCGTCGTACGACTGCCGGATCGCGTCCAGGTGCGGGGATTCCATCACCCCGTGACGTTATGCCGAACCCAGGACAGGCGGCTAGTCAGGCCGGGCAGATCCCTTCGGGCAGGCCCGAGGGCAGGCCCGAGCGCTCCTCCGCCGTGAGGTCGCGGCCGACGACGGCGCACAGGTGCCGCTTCCAGAGCTCGGGATCGAGATGGATCAGGTCCAGACGGCCGCGGTCTCCGTTGCCTCCCCCGAAGCTGCCTCCGGAGAGCGTACGCAGCAGAGTTCTGCCGTCCTTGGTGGTTGCCAGGAAGTGCTGGTGCGCCGCGAAGTCGTACGTCTGGAAGGTGTTGGGGTCCGAGAGCTGCTGGAAGCGCACCGAGCCACCGTTCGCGATGAAGAACTCACTGTCGGCTCCGGTGAAGCTGAAGGCATATCCGTCTCCGGTGAAGTGTTCGTCAGCCCCCAGCGGCCCGAGCGGTCCGACGAGTCTGGCCGGCCGTTCTCCGGTCGCCGTCGACCACAACTCCAGCATGCCGCCAGGCGACTTGGCGGCCGCGTAGCGACCACTGCTGTCCCGGATCGCCCGTTCGACCCTCGGGCCCAGGCGGACGCTCAGATCCTTGTTCTCCTCGCCGGTGCGCAGGTGAACGGCGTGCAGGACCGGGGCGCGGGCGACCATGATCTGCACATAGCCCTTCTCCGCATGGCTGTTCACCGCGAAGCCCGAGTCCTGGGCCTCCGGGCGGCCGGAGCCGAAGCGCGGCGGATTCTTCTTCGTGAGGCCCAGCGCACGGGCGTCGATGGCGGCGGACAGGCGGCGCCCGGTCCTGGCGTCCCAGTGCTCGATCCGGCTGCCGGAGAGGGTCACGAGTTCGTCGCCACCCCGGAGGAAGGTGAGCGTCAGCGCCTCCGGGCCGCCGCCCCGGTCGACCGGGGGCTCGTGTGTGGTGACCTCCGCCACCCGGCGCAGCGACGGTATCTCCCGGATGAGGACCCGGTCACGGTCGATCACGTCCGCCACGAGCGTTCCGGCGTCGTTCACCAGCAGGTCGTGCTCCACACCCCGCTCGATCACCACGCCCGACGTGGGCCGTTTCACCTCGGTGACGATCCGTCCGGTCGCCGCGTCGACGAGCGCCAGCGTCTCGCCCTTGTCGGGCTCGTCCAGCTGGTGGAGCTGAGCCAGCAGGTACTTCCCTCCGCCGACCAGGCGCGGAGAGCCGACGACGATGTCGGAGCCGTCGATGTCGCGCGGTATCAGCGGCTGGGCCGTCACATGATTGTCGCCGTAGGTGACGACCGGAACGACCGGGTGGCGCGCGTCTCCGAGGAGACGGCCGACGACCAGGTCCGGCGAGGCCACCTCGGCCCGTGTCACGCGGCTGCCGCGCCGCGTGCCGACGATCATCCACGCCTCATGGTGGTTCACCGCGAAGCGCTCGCCCTTCTCGTCGACGGCGATGTCTCCGCAGCCGCTGTTGGGCCCGGCGTAGGTATAGGTGTGCAGCGGCCGCCCGTCCCTCACGCGCAGAGCACTGTAGACAGCGACGTGGCCTTCGTCCTTCTTCACCCGACGACAGAAGGCCAGCACGCCGCCGTCACCGGACAGCGCCGTGGCCGAGCCGTACATCGCGCTGTCGTCGACGCCGTCCGCCAGTTCACGGGCCTTTCCCGTAAGGACGTCCACCGCGTCCATCACGAGGTCGCTGCCGCCCGTCCTGGTCCGGCTCACCAGCAGAGTGTTCTCGTCGGGTCCGAACCACACGGACTCACTCCTCTCGACCGGTCGGCCCGGCACGTCCTGTCGGCGTCCCGTCGCCAGGTCCCACAGCGTCAGTCGGCCGTTCACCATCGTGACCAGGCTTCCGGCGTCCGGCGAGAGGGCCATCAGTCTCTCCTCCTTGCTCACCCAGGCCAAGGTGTCGGCCATCTCCTCGAACTCCGGTCCTCGCAGAGCGCGTTGCGGGCGGAGCAGGTCCTCCGGACGGTCGGCTGCGGGATCGACCTCGTACCGGACCAGCACGCCCGTCCCCGACACATGAGCGATCTGCCGGCCGTCCCGGCTGACCAGCGGATGGAAGGCCATCTCGTCGAGGTCGAGCTGGAGCCGGTGGATGCGTCCTCCGGTCTGGCGGACGAACAGGGTGGCGCGCCCGTTCTCGGTCGTCACGAACGTCACCGTGCCGTCCACGCTCATCGCCACGTCCCGGATGCTCCCCTCGGTCCCGCTCAGGACCCACGCGGCGTTCTTGACCTGGTCGTACCTGCGGAGCACGGCGTTGCGGGCCTCGTTCGTGGGCGCGAGCCCGTAGGCGCCCAGGGCGATCAGTGCGCCCTGTCCCGGATCCTGCTTGGCGACCTCGTCGGAGTAGTTGGCCAGCAGCCGCGACCGCCCGTCCTCCTCGCGCTGCGTGCTGACGCGCTGCTGATAGACGAGGAACGTGCCGAGGCCGACGATCAGCGCGAACACCGCGGCCGCCGCGGTCCAGGCCGCGCGGCCGCGGGCCCGCCGCAGACGTCGCCGCTGCCGCGCGCGCTCCAGAAAGTCACGCTCGGCCGCGTCGAGTTCCGTCTCGCGGCCCTTCACCCAAGCTTGAATGTAGGCGAGCTGTACCTCTCCTGGCAGCAGGGCGGACGGCCTCTCCTGCTGCGTCCAACGGTCGAGGTCATGGTTCAGCTCCGCGCGGCCCGTCAGGAAGCGTTCGTCCTCCCGCACCTGATCCCTCAGCGCGGGCCACACCTCGATCAGCTTCTCGTGGGCCAGCTCGGCGGTCTCCGGCTGTCCGTGGCCGCCGCGCAGCACGAGCAGCCGGAACGGCTGAGCGCCGAACGACCTGGCGAGCTCCCATCCCGCATCGCCCGCCTCCTTCCGCGTGATCCTGCGGCGCAGCGGCTTCCCGCTCCCGGGCGGCACTCTCACCAGGCCCCTGAGCAACCTGGCGGCGGCGATCCGCTCGCCCTCGCCGACGTACTGCTTCCAGGCGGTTTCGCAGTGCTCCTTCAGCGCACCCTTGACCCCGTTCAGCGCCTGGTACGTCGAAGTACGCAGCCGGCCGCCGGACCGGTTGTCCCACAGCTTCTTCAGCAGGAAGCCGAGGAGCGGCAGATTCTCCGGCTCCCGGCATGCGTCCTCCAGGATGCGGTCGGCCAGTCCCGGGTCGTACTCCACCGCCGGAGCCTTCTCCACCGGTCTGGTGATCACGTCCTTGAGTTGGTCCCGTGACATCGGCGCCAGCGGAAGCAGTTTGCTGCCGCCCACCAGGGGGCCGAGGCGAGGGTGTCTGAGCGCCGCGTCCATGAAGTCGGACCGAAGCGTGACGAGCAGCCGGGATCCGGCCGTCGGGCCGCCTTCCGGAAAGAGGAGCCCGGCGACTTCGCCGAACTCCTCGTCGCCGATGTGCAGGAGAGCCTCGGCCTGGTCGAGGACGACGAGATACCTGCCGTCGGAAGCGCCTCGCAGAATGTTCAGCGTCCTCACCAGGCCCTTGCCCGCGAGCCACTCCTCCACCTGGTCGACGCTCTCCGCGCGTCGGTCCCCGTACCGGCCGGTGCGTACGGCTTCGTAGAGGTCGACGGCCAGTCGGGAGAGCAGGGAGCCGTCGGCACCGGCGTTCACCACGACCGCTTCGTAGCCCGGCCGGTCGTCGTCGCCCTCCCCCTCGCCGCTCCCGCGCCGCATCCGGGGAACCACTCCGGCCAGCGCCAGCGAGGACTTTCCGCAGCCCGACGGTCCGAAGAGCGTGACGGTTCTGCGCCGCGGCCGTTCCAGTTCAGCGGCCACGTCCTCGATGGCGCTGTCGCGGCCGAAGAAGATGTCCTCGTGTCGCTCCTGAAAGGTGTCGATGCCCCGGAACGGATGCGCGGCCAGCTCGCGATCGAGATCGGGCAGCTTGGCCAGCGCCGCCTTCACACTGATCGCGAAGGACTGCTGGGTGTCGTCTCGCTTCCGCTGGGCCGCGACGACGATGCCGACCACCGCGCCGCGCTGCTCGTCCCAGACAGGACTGCCGCTGTAGCCGCCGGTGATGTGGGTCGTCCGGCTGTCCGCGCGGGAGAGCTGGATCCAGTCGCCCGACGACTTCCCGCTGAGCTCTCCCCGGTGCCAGACCACGCCCAGTTCGTCGTCCGGAAACCCGACGACGCGCACCGGCCGGTGCGACACCGCGGCGGAAGCGGCCAACGGCAGCGGACGCGTGCCGGGAACCACGTCGCGCAACCGGAGCACCGCCACATCCCCGCACTGCTTGGGCGCCTCCGGTATCCACTGCTCGACCTCGGCGACGACATGCCGTTCAGCGGCCCCGTCGACGAGCGGGAAGTCGATCAGCACCTCGGCACCGACAGGGACGGCGAGGTCCCGTCTCCTCCCGAGCGCGTCGGACACGACATGCGCACAGGTCAGCACCCGGTCCGACGTGACGAGGAAGCCGCCTCCGGCGATCGTGCCGTTCTCTCCCCCGACCCGGACGACCGCCGCGTTCAATGCCTCGTCGGCGCTCAGCGCCTCTTCGCCCGACACCATGGACTCCGCGTCCCCCCGTGAGCCGGTCATCTCAACCCACTCAACTCACGGCCGGAGCAGGCTCGTTCGGATCGACCGCGTCACCCTTGTGCCACGTCAGACTCACCGAGAAGTTCGCCGCCGTCGCGGTACTGGCGATCACCACGTCCGCCTCGGCCGACAGCGACACACCGAACTCCAGCGTGATCTCGTCCGGCGCGTTGGCCATTCCCCGGAACCTGCCGACGAAGCTCTCCGCCACCGGCCGTACCGTATCCAGCATCTGCCCGAACGACCGCTCCGCACGGGCTACGGAGCGGTCTCCGCGGCCGACCCGCACCAGGGATTCGTCCACCTCACGGATCTGCACACGGATCGCCTCGTCGCTGCCGTCCTCCAACGGCACCTCGACCGTGCGGACAGGGCTTTCGCTCACTTCGACCTCCAGCGTTCGGGAGGGGCGATCCTAGCGAAGGCAACTGTCCACACAGTCAGGGTGGTTGAGGTTCGGCGCGGCTGCCGCACCTCACCGCCCCCGCTCTCAGCCGGGCAGCACCGGCAGCAGTTCCGGCAGATGCCCGTCCGAGGCCGTGGCCGCCGCGACGCGTTCGGCCGGGACCTCCCCGTACAGGGTCGTACGGGGGCGGGACGGGCGGCCCGCCAGTTCGGCGATGGCCTCCAGGCCCTGGATCGAGCGGTACGAGCCGTAACTGGACCCCGCCATCCGGGAGATGGTCTCCTCCATCAGCGTGCCGCCCAGGTCGTTCGCGCCCGAGCGCAGCATCTCCGCCGCGCCCTCCGTGCCGAGCTTCACCCAGCTCGTCTGGATGTTGGTGATGTGCGGGTGGAGCAGGAGCCGCGCCATCGCGGTGACGGCCCTGTTGTCGCGGTCCGTGGGGCCGGGGCGGGCGATGCCGGCCAGGTAGACCGGGGCGTTGGTATGGATGAAGGGGAGCGTCACGAACTCCGTCAGGCCGCCCGTCTCCTGCTGGAGCCGGGAGAGGGTACGGAAGTGGCCGAGCCAGTGGCGGGGCTGGTCCACATGCCCGTACATCATCGTCGAGGACGAGCGCAGGCCCACCTCGTGGGCGGTTTTGATGACCTCCAGCCAGGTGGCCGTGGGCAGTTTGCCCTTGGTGAGGACCCAGCGGACCTCGTCGTCCAGGATCTCCGCCGCCGTGCCGGGGATCGAGTCGAGCCCGGCCTCCTTGGCGGCGGTCAGCCAGTCGCGGATCGACAGGCCGGTGCGGGTCGCCCCGTTGACGACCTCCATGGGCGAGAACGCGTGCACGTGCATGCCGGGTACGCGTTCCTTCACCGCGCGCGCGATGTCGAAGTACGCCGTGCCGGGCAGGTCCGGGTGGATGCCGCCCTGCATGCAGACCTCGACCGCGCCCACGTCCCACGCCTGCGCCGCCCGGTCCGCGACCTGGTCCAGGGAGAGCGTGTACGCGTCGGCGTCGGTGCGGCGCTGGGCGAAGGCGCAGAAGCGGCAGCCGGTGTAGCAGACGTTGGTGAAGTTGATGTTCCGCGTGACGATGTACGTGACGTCGTCGCCGACCACGTCCCGGCGCAGCGCGTCCGCGATCCGGCACAGCTCGTCCAGCGCCGGACCGTCCGCGTGGAGCAGGGCGAGCGCCTGGTCGTCGGTGAGCTTCGTCGGGTCGTCGGCGGCCTGGCTCAGCGCCTGGCGTACGTCGGCGTCGATGCGGGACGGGACCATGCCGGGGGCCGCCGCCTCGCGGAGCGCCTCCCAGTCCCCGTACACCTCGTCGAAGTCGTCGCGGCGGTCGCCGGTGCGGCCCTCGGTGTCGATGGTGGTGTGGAGGTCGGTGCGGCCGAAGGAGGTGAAGCCCTCGTCCGGCTCCTGCCAGGGCAGTCCGGCGGGGATCGCGTCCTCGCGGGCCAGGCCCGTCTCCGGGTCGGCCAGGGCGCGGACGTGCGGGAGGAGGCGGGGGTCGAGCCAGGGCTCCCCGCGCTGGATGAACTCGGGGTAGATGGTGAGGCGTTCGCGGAGCTGGAACCCCGAGTCCGCCGTCTTCCGCGCCAGTTCGTCGATGTGCGGCCAGGGGCGCTCGGGGTTCACGTGGTCGGGGGTCAGCGGCGAGACCCCGCCCCAGTCGTCGATGCCCGCGCCGATGAGGAGGCCGTACTCGGCGTCCACCAGGTTCGGCGGGGCCTGGATCCGGGCGGACGGGCCGAGGATGTGCCGGGCCACCGCGATGGCGGCGGCCAGCTCCTCCAGCTCCGCGTCGGGCATCCCGCGCATCGCCGTGTCCGGCTTGGCGCGGAAGTTCTGCACGATGACTTCCTGGATGCCGTGGTAGGCGCGGGCCGTCTTCCGCAGCTCGAAGAGGGAGTCGGCCCGCTCCTCGTAGGACTCGCCGATCCCGATCAGGATGCCGGTGGTGAAGGGGACGTTGGAGCGGCCGGCGTCCTCCAGAACGCGCAGCCGTACGGCCGGTTCCTTGTCCGGGGAGCCGTGGTGCGGGCCGCCCGGCTCGGACCACAGGCGGGTCGCGGTCGTCTCCAGCATCATCCCCATCGAGGGGGCCACGGGCTTGAGGCGCTGGAGGTCGGTCCAGGTCAGCACGCCCGGGTTGAGGTGGGGCAGCAGGCCCGTCTCCTCCAGGACCCGGATCGCCATCGCCCGTACGTACGCGAGCGTGTCGTCGTACCCCTCCGCCTCCAGCCACTCCCGCGCCTCGGGCCACCGGTCCTCGGGGCGGTCCCCCAGCGTGAACAGCGCTTCCTTGCAGCCCATCGCCGCACCCTCGCGGGCGATGGCCAGCACCTCGTCGGGCGACAGGAACATGCCGTGGCCGGCCCGGCGGAGCTTGCCGGGGACGGTGACGAAGGTGCAGTAGTGGCACTTGTCACGGCAGAGGCGGGTGAGCGGGATGAAGACCTTGCGCGAGTAGGTGATTACGCCCGGCCGGCCCGCCGCCTCCAGGCCCGCGTCACGGACGCGGGCGGCGGACGCCGCCAGATCCGTCAGATCGTCGCCGCGCGCCTGGAGCAGGACGGCGGCCTCGGTCACGTCGAGGGCGACACCGTCGCGGGCGCGTTTGAGTGCGCGCCGCATGGCGTTGGAGGTGGGGCGTCCGCTCTGAGCATCGGTCATGAACCGAGCATACGAGCGAGCTGCGCGCGCCGGACCAGGGCCTCGGGGGTCGCTTGTCGAGGAATCACCGGTCGCGACATGCCCATGACCATGCTCGTGATCATGCCTGTGGTCGTGCCCATGGTCGTGCCCGTGGTCACTCGTGCGTGCCGACTCACCCGGATGAGACCCCGCCGACGGCGTTCTCACGCTTAGTGTCGGAACGGTGATGGAAACGATCGTCCTCGACATCGGCGAAACCCTCGTACGCGACGACCGGCACTGGGCGTCCTGGGCCAACTGGCTCGGCGTACCACCGCACACGCTCAGTGCGCTGGTGGGCGCGGCCGTCGCCCAGGGCCGCGAGGCCACGGACGCGCTGCGCGTCCTGCGGCCCGACATGGACGTCGAGGAGGCCTACCGCGCGCGGGCCGCCGCCGGGCGCGGAGAGCACCTCGACGAGTCGGACCTCTACCAGGACGTCCGGCCCGCGCTGGGCGAGCTGCGGGCCGCGGGTATCCGGATCGTGGTGGCGGGGAACGGCACGGTCCGGGCCGGGGAGCTGCTGCGGGGCCTGGACCTGCCCGTCGATCTGGTGGTCACCTCGGACGAGTGGGGCGCCCGGAAGCCGGACCCGGATTTCTTCGCGCGGGTGGCCGAGGTGGCGGGCGCGGCCCCGGAGGCGACGCTGTACGTGGGCGACCACCCGGCGGAGGACCTGTTCCCGGCCGCGGCGGCGGGGATGCGGACGGCGCACCTGCGACGGGGCCCGTACGGGCACTGGTGGGCGGAGCACCCGGACGTGGTGGAGACGGCGGACTTCCGCATCGACGCGCTGACGGAGCTGGTGGGCCTGCCGGGGGTGGGCGGGCCCGACACGTCGGCCGTGTCGGACTCGTCGGACCCGCCGTCGGGCGAGGGGGCCAAGGTGGTGCGGCGGGGGACGCTGCGGTCGGTGCGGTGACCTCACGGCTGGTGCGGTGGCCTCCGGTCGGTGCGTGGCGTTCCCGGCCCGCCCGGCTGACGGCCCGCCCGGCTGACGGCCCGCCCGGCGGACGGCCCGCCCAGCTGACGGCCCCCTCCGCCCTCCGGCGCCCCGGAGCAAGGGTTCCGTCCTCGAACGCCGGGCGGGCCGGCTACCGGGCACCTGCTAGTTCCCCAGCACCGCCTGCATCACGCTCTTCGCGATCGGGGCGCCGAGGCGGCCGCCCGAGATGTCGGAGCGGGAGATGTCCATGTCCGTCGGGTCGATGAACACGGCGACCGCGACCGAACGGCCGTCGTCCTTCTTGCCGTAGCTGACGAACCAGCCGTACGGGACCTCGTCGCGGACGTTCACGCCGCGCTGGGCGGTGCCCGTCTTGCCGCCGACCGTCACACCGTCGATCAGGGCGCGCTTGGCGCTGCCCTCCTTCGCGGTGTACTCCATCATCTCCTGGACCTTCTTCGCCGTCTCGGACGAGACGGCCTGGCTCATCTCCATCGGCTCGTTCTTCTCCAGCGTGGAGAGGTCCGGGCCGCGCAGCTCGTCGACGATGTAGGGCTGCATCAGCTTGCCGTCGTTGGCGAGGGCCGCCGTGACCATCGCCATCTGCATCGGGGTGCTGGTGAGACTGCCCTGGCCCATGCCGGTGAGGGCCGTACCGGGCTTGTCGAGCTTCTGCGGGTAGAGGCTCTTCGTGGCGAGCATGTCGCCGAACTCCTCCGCGTACACATCCTCGTTGAAGCCGAACTTCTCCGCCGTCTCCCGCATCCGGTCCTCGCCCAGTTCGGACGCCGCGTCGAGGAAGACGTTGTTGCAGGAGTACTGCATGGCGGTCTTCATCGACGCCTTGTTGCACACCGCGTCGCCCGCCTCGCTGCCGATCTTGTTGGTGGAGAGCGGGAGGGGATACGGCGAGACCGCGTCCGTCTTGGCGTCCACGTCCGTGACCACACCGTGCTCCAGCGCCGCGGCGGCCGTGAGGATCTTGAAGGTGGAGCCGGGCGGGTAGGTCTCGCGCAGCGGCCGGTTGGCCAGCGGCTTGCCCTTCTTCTTCTCCAGCGCCGTGAAGCGGTCGCTCTCCTTGAACGAGATCCCGGCGAAGGTCTCGGGGTCGTACGAGGGCGTGGAGACCAGGGACAGCACCTTGCCGGTGCGCGGGTCCAGGGCGACCACCGCGCCCCGGGCGCCCAGGTCGGTGAGCCCCTTGTAGGCCGCCTTCTGCGCCTTGGCGTCGATGGTGGTGATCACGTCGCCGCCGCGCCGGGGCTGCCCCGTCAGGATGTCCTTGGCGTGCCGGAAGGCGAACCGGTCGTCCTGGCCGCTGAGGACGCTGTCGTAGGTCCGCTCCAGCAGCGAGGTGCCCCGGGACTGGGAGGCGTACCCGGTGACGGGCGCGTACATCGCACCGTCCTTGTTGGTCCGGAGGAACGCGTAGTCCCGGCTCTCGGTCTCCTTCGATCCGGTGATCGCCTTGCCGCCGACGATGATGTCGCCGCGCGGGGTGGCGAACCGCTCGAATCGCACCCGGGCGTTCTTCTCGTGCTGGGCCAGCTCCTGGCGGTCGACGTGCTGGAGCCAGTTCGCCCGCAGCAGCAGGGCCAGCACCAGCAGCCCGCAGAAGATGGCTATGTGCCGCAACGGCCTGTTCATTCCACTCCCCACCCGGGCGGGCTCCGGTCCGCACGGCGGGGTGCCCGCCGACCGGGCCCGCGTATGCGTTCCCCGATGAACAAGGATGCCCTGTGGGCGCGCCCGGTTGCACCGGCGGCCCCGGGCCCCCCTCCTCGGCGGTACTCGGCGTGACCGCCGGAGGTACGCGGTGTGACCGTGAGAGGTACGCGGTGTGACCGTGAGAGGTACGCGGTGACCGTCAGAGGTACGCGGCGTAGCCGTCCAGCGTCCGCAGGACCTGCGCCTCGTCCGCCGGGGGCAGCTGGAGCACGACCTCCTCGATGCCCAGCTCCGCGTAGTGGGCGAGCTTCCCCGGGCTGGGCAGCACCGCGTACGGCACCACCTGGAGGCCCTTCGGGTCGCGCCCGGCCTGCTCCCAGGCCGTCCGCAGCTTCGGCAGGGACTCGGTGAGGCCCCCGCCGCCGATGGGCAGCCAGCCGTCCGCGTACTCCACGATGTGCGCGAACAGTTTCGGGCCCGCCCCGCCGCCGATCAGGGTGCGCGGGCCGTTGACCGGTCCGCGCGGCCGCTGGGCCGGCTTCGGGTGCGCCTCGCTCGCCTGTACGGAGCCGAACGCGCCCTCGTACCCGGTCGGCTCGTCCGCCCACAGGGCCCGCATCAGGGCCATCCGGTCCCGCCCCAGCTCCCGGCGCGTCGACCACTCGACCCCGTGGTCGGCGGCCTCCTCGACGTTCCAGCCGTAGCCGACGCCGAGGGTGAACCGGCCGCCGGAGAGGTGGTCCAGGGTGGCCGCCTGTTTGGCCAGGTCGATCGGGTCGTGCTGGGCGACCAGGGTGATGCCGGTGCCCAGGGCGAGGCGCTCGGTGACGGCGGCGGCCTGGCCGAGGGCGACGAACGGGTCCAGGGTGCGGCCGTACTCCCGGGGCAGCTCGCCGCCCATCGGGTACGGCGTGCTGCGGATCACCGGGATGTGCGTGTGCTCGGGCAGATACAGCCCGCCGAACCCCCGCTGTTCCAGCTCGCGGGCGAGCCTGACCGGGGTCACCGTCTCGTCGGTGAGGAAGATCGTTGTGGAGATCCGCATCGAGAACACCTCCGTCGTCCGTCAGCGCGTCATGCGTGCGAAGGGCCAAGGTATGCCGTACGACAAGGAAATCCGAGACCGTCGTCCGTGTGCGTCGGGAGCGGACGGAGAGGAGTTGCGATGGGGCCGGGACTGGGGCTGGGGCCGGGGCTGGGGTACTTCCTGTTGCCTGCGGGCGGCGCGCTGAGCCTGACCGGGGTCGTCACCGGCAACGGCACGCTGATCAGCCTGAGCTGGATCATGTGGGTGCTCGGGATCCTGCTGCTGTTCCGGAGCCGTTCCCGCCGCCCCGTCGATCCGGGGAAGCTCGCGGCGGCGGCCGCTGCCGGGGACGCCCGGGCCGTGCGGGGGCTGCGGGCGCTCGCGCTGACCGCGCGGGCCGAGGGGCGCCCCGACACGGCCGAGCGGCTGCTGAGGCAGGCGGTGCGGGCCGGCGACGTGGAGTCGATGTGGGAGCTGGGCCGCCTGGTCGAGCAGCGCGAGGGGTTGGCGGCGGCGGAGCCGTGGTTCCGGATGGCGGCGCAGGCCGGGCACGCGGTGGCCAAGCGGCTGTTCCGGCCGGGCGGCGCGCTGCACCCCGACGGGGCGGACCCGGCCCCGTAGGGCCCTGTGCGCCAGGCGACCCGTCGGGCGCTCAGGCGAGTCGCAGCGCGGCCTCCCGCGTCAGGAACGCCAGCCGGGCCGTCTTCTCCGGCTTCACGATCTCCGGGCCCAGCTCGAATCCGGCCCGGACCATCCGGGCGAGGGCCTTCTCGTTGCGGGCGTCGGGCTCGGCGACGACCCGCAGACGGGCCGGGTCGCCGAAGACGAAGCCGATGAACGCGGCGAGGAGGGCCTCCGTGTGCCCCCTCACCGCTCCCTCGCCCTCGGCGGGCGCGATCAGCAGGTGGACGCCGAAGTCGCCGGGGCGTACGTCGTAGCACTCGCCGACCGGGTCGGCGTCCGGCTCGTACGTCTGGAAGAGCGCGGCCGGGACCCCGTCGCGCAGGGCGAGGTAGGCGTGGTGCGTGGGCAGCGAGCCGACGAACTCGTAGATGTCCCGGACCTGTTCGCGGGTGTGGCCGCCCATGCCCCAGAACCGGGCCCGCTCCTCGGTGACCCAGCCGTGCAGCAGGTCCGCGTCGGCCTCGGGGTCGACGGGGACCAGGCGCACCGTCCCGAAGCCCTCGACCTTCTGCTCGTGGACGGCCGCGCGGAGGGCCGGGACGGTGGGGTCGGCGGCGGTGGGGTCGGCGGCGGCGATGTTGGCGGTGGCGGCGGCGGTGTTGGCGGCGGCGGTCATGGCGGGGGGCTCCTCCGGGTGGCGGGTCGTCGGGTGCAGCAGGTTCCAGTCCGTGACGACCGGGATGAGCGCGCCCCGCGCCCACAGCGGCGTCTGGTCGCGGTGGTGGGCGGATCCGGGGACTCCGGACGCGCCGAACGGTACGACCCACCGGCTGTCCTCGCGGCGGGCCAGGTCCCAGACGTAACGGGCGGCCGGGCCCCGGGCGAACAGGTCGGTGACGCCGGGGACGGCGGAGGTGGACAGCACGCAGTCGTGGTCGCCCGCGAGCCCCGGCCGGGCCTCCTCGTCGTCGGGCGTGAGGTCCGGCAGGGCCTGCCAGGGGGACAGCCGGTGCTGCTCGCCCCACGGGCCGGGCGGAGTCTCCTCGGCCGCCGCGGCGACGGCCTCGGCCGAGGCCGCGACCAGCGCCAGCCGGTCCTCGTAGGTCAGGAGTCCGACGGTGAGCAGGCTCTCCAGGGCGTAGCCGATGCGGGGGACGGCGGCGAGCCAGGGGCGGAAGAGCGCCGGGTGGGCGGCCGAGCGCCACGGGTCGGCCGCGCCGGTGACGCCCTTCAGGGCGGGGTGGCCGGCCAGCCGGTGGACGACGTCGGTGCGGAGGCGGGCATAGAGGGTCGCGTCGGTGCTGTGCGCGTCCATGTGGCGGTCCCAGCGCAGCAGCCGGTCCCGGAGGCGTCTCGCGGCCGGGCCGAGGCCGGGGGACCGGGCCAGCAGGGACAGCAGGGGGCGGGACGAGGCGAGGAGGGTGTCGGTGTGGACGGCGGCCAGAGCGGCGGGCGACCAGTCCGTGCGTGCGGCGAGCAGCTCCCGGATGCGGCGGGCCCGGTGCCGGGGCGCGAACTCCACCCCGAGCGGGGCGGCGAGGCCGCGCTCATTGGCCATCACGGCGATCCCGTCGGGGCCGACCGCCTCGGTACGGGGCAGGGGTGCGGCCCGGCCCTCGCGCCAGGCGTACGTGGGGTCCTCGGCGGGGACGACCCGCAGCCGGTTGGCGTACGGGCGCACCGGGACGTGTCCGGCGACCCGGTGCAGGGCGCCGCCGGCGGTGTCGGCGGCCAGGACCACGTTGACCGGTTCGACCCAGCGGTCGAGGGCGGCGTCGAGGTCGGCGACCGTACGGGCCCGGAGCAGGGCGGGCAGCACATCGAAACCCAACTCGCCGGTGACGCGGGGCGGGTGGCGGAGGCTGATGGAGAGGCCCTCGGCGGAGGCGTCGGCGTCCGGGCCACCGCCGTGGCCACCGCCCGGGCCGCCGTCCACCCCGCCGCCCGGGCAACCGTCCGGGCCGCCGATGATCAGCGGTCCCCGGTCCGTCTCGATCACCTCGACCGTCTCCGGGTCCGCCCCCGCCACCTCGATCGTCTCGGTGTGGGCGTGGGCCCGGCGCCAGCCGTCCGGGCCGAGCGCCTCCACCCCGCCGTCCGGGGTGCGGCGCAACCGCTCCCGGTAGAGGTCCTGGTAGTCGGCCATGGCGTTGGTGATCGCCCAGGCGACGCCGCCGCTGTGCCCGAAGTGGGCGATGCCGGGGATGCCGGGGACCGCGAGGCCGACGACGTCGAACTCGGGGCAGGCGAGCCGGATCTGCTGGTAGACGCCGGGGGCCTCGATGAAGCGGTGCGGGTCGCCCGCGAGGAGCGGGGCCCCGGTGGCGGTGCGGGCGCCGGTGAGCAGCCAGCCGTTGCTGCCGGCGGTGCCGGGGCCGTCGGTCGCGAAGAGGGTCATCCGGTCGTCGCCGAGCCGGCGGGCGACCTCTTCGCGCCAGAGTTTGGTCGGGAAACCGGCGAACAGGATGTGCGTGGAGAGCCAGACGCCGAGCGGGGTCCAGGGCTCCCAGCGGCCCGGGGCCAGGCCCACCGCGGCGAACTCGGGTGCGCGGGCGGCCCCTCCGGCGAGGCCGTCGTTGACGCCGTCGACGTACGCCCGCACCCAGGCGGCGGTCTCCGGCGCGAGGCGGTCGAAGCAGCGGCGGGCGGTGTCGGCGATCCGGGCCCGCCGGACGAACCGGTCCCAGTCGACGGCTTCCGCACCGAGACCGGAGGCGCTGGTACCGAGCAACCGGTGCCGCTCGGTCTCCAGTTGCCAGGCCCGGTCGAGGGCGGTGACGTGCCCCTGGGCGCGGGCCAGGGCGAGGGCGTCGGCGGCCCGCAGGTGCGGTATCCCCCAGTCGTCGCGGAAGACCTCGAAGTCCTCGAAGTCCTCGAAGTCCTCGCGGGCCGCTTCCGGGCCACCCTGGAGGGCCTCGGAACGGGCACCCGCGCCCGTGCCCGGTCTCTCGCTGTCGACGCCGGTCGTCATCGTTCCGCCCATCCCCTGCATCCGGTGGTTTTCAGCCACTCCCCAGCCCTCGAAATTTAGGTTAGCCTAACCTAAAGTGACCTTCTGGCAGTGGGCCGGGGCACCGGGGCGAGGCAGGAGACACCGTGGGGCATGGCTGGGAAGGCGTCGTTCTCAAACTGCTCAGGGGGCGTGACTTCACGTTCACCGTGACCGGCACGGAACAGGTCACGGACTGCTTCCGCCGGGTCCACGTGACCGACGGCGGGCTGCTCGCCGCGACCGGCGGGGCCCACCCGACCATGTGGCTGCGGCTCTGGTTCGAGAAGGACGGCAAACCCCATCAGCGCGCCTACACCCTGGTCGACCCCGATCCGGAGACGGGCACGTTCAGTCTGGAATTCGCCCTGCACGAGGGCCCCGCCTGCGACTGGGCGAAGACCGTCGGGATCGGCGAGACGATCGACGCGACGCTCCAGGGCACCGGCTTCACCCTGCCCGACCCGGCGCCCTCGCGGCTCTTCGTGATCGGTGACGCGGCGGCCCTGCCGGCGATCAACTCCCTGCTGGACGCGGTCCCGTCGACCCCGGCGACGATCTGGTTCGAGACCGCGCACGAGGAGGACCGGAAACTCCCGTTCCGCCTCGACGGGGCCCACCACACCCTGCACCACGTGGAGCGCCGCGAGGCGGGCGCGCATCTCGTCTCCGAGGTGAAGGCGGCCCTGCCGGAGCTGCTGGGCGAGGACCGCACGGACGCGTACGTCTGGGTCGCCTGCGACACGGCGACCACCCGGACCCTGTCGGCGTACCTCCGCAAGGAGCTGGGTCTGCCCAAGGACCGGGTGAACGCGCTGGGTTACTGGCGGCCGTAGACCTCGGACTCTTCGACGCCGGGGCGGCGGCCCCGGGGGTCCGGCAGCTCCGGCGACGCTCACCGTGCGCGCCTACGCGTCTACGTGCCTACGCGCCCCCGGACCGCAGCGACCTGCGCAGCAGGACACCGCCGATCCCCACCAGGCTCGGGAACCCGCTCTTCGGCATGGCCACCGTGCCGACCACGCCGACGGCGGTCAGGGCGATGCCCGCCGCACGCTGGGCCGGGATGTCGTCGTGCTCCTCCGCCGAGCGCAGCAGCCGGCCGCCCAGCCACAGGGTGGGGGCGGCGGCCATGAACCAGAAGGCGGCGGCACGGTCGCCCCGGTCGGGCACGGAGTCGACCACGTCCCGCCCCATCTCGGCGAGCACGTCACGGTAGATCACCGCTCCGACTGCGCCGTGGGCGATACCGACCACCTGGAGCCAGTGCCCCATCGAACGTCGCGTCATGGCCTCAGCGTACGGGCCCCCGCACGGCCCGACGGATCAGTCCTCGACCACGAGGGCCGGGGTCTCCTTCGTCAGGATCTCGCCCCGGAAGAACGCCGGGCTGCGGCGCTCCATCGCGACCATCAGCACGACGCCGAGGAGCAGCAGCCCCACCCCGATGACGAACACCGACCCGACGCCGAGGACCGAGGACCCGGAGCCGTACGCCGGGTCCCACATGTCGTAGAGGGTCTTGGCGAAGACGGCGGCGAGCAGGGCTCCGCCGAGCAGCGGGAAGAGGCCCTTGAAGACCAGGTCCCGGACGGAGCGGGTCAGTTCGGCGCGGAAGTACCAGGCGCAGGCGAAGGCGGTCAGCGCGTAGTAGAAGCAGATCATGAGGCCGAGCGCGTAGATGGTGTCGACCAGGACGTGCTCGCTGACCAGGGTCATCACGGTGTAGAAGACGCCGGTGCCGATGCCCGCCGTGATCGTCGCCCGGCCGGGGGTCTTGAAGCGGGGGTGGACCTTGGCGTACGAGGCCGGCATCGCCTCGTACGCGGACATCGCGAGCACCGTGCGGGCGACCGGGATGAACGTGGTCTGGAGGCTGGCGGCGGCCGAGGCGAGGACCGCGAGGAAGAGCAGGACGCCGAGGCCGGGGCCCATCACCGGTCCGGCGAGGGCGGCGAAGACGTTGTCGGAGGTGTCCGGGTTGGCGAGGCCGAGCCCGGAGGTGCCGGAGCCGACGGCCATCTGCGCGGCGATGCCGGTGGCGAGGTAGGAGCCGACCAGGACGACCATCGCGATGAGGGCCGCGCGGCCGGGGGTCTTCTCGCTGCCGGTGGTCTCCTCGTTGGCGGTCAGGCAGGCGTCCCAGCCCCAGAACATGAAGATCGAGAGGGACAGCCCGGCGGTGAAGGCCGCGAAGGACTGGACGGCGAAGGGGTTCAGCCAGGACCAGGAGAAGTCGAGCGAGGAGGCGAAGTCCGGCCCGCCGCTGCCCGCCTTGCTCAGGGCCATCGCCACGAACACGGCGAGGACGGCCAACTGGAGCCCGACCAGGGCGTACTGGATGCCCTTGGTGGCGGTCATGCCCCGGTAGCTGATGGCGGTGGCGACGGCGATGAGGACCAGGCAGGTGAGGATGTGGACCGGCTTGCTGTCGTCCAGGGCGGCGACCGACGCGCTGCCGGTGAGCTCCCCCGCGAGCAGCCAGAAGTACGAGGTGGCGACGCCCGCCAGGTTGGACAGCACGATGATCGTCGCGATCACCAGGCCCCAGCCGCACATCCAGCCGACGCGCGGGCCGAACGCCTTCACCGTCCAGGTGAAGGAGGTGCCGCAGTCCGGCATCGCCCGGTTCAGCTCGCGGTAGGCGAAGGCCACGAGCAGCATCGGCAGGAACCCGGCCAGGAAGACGGCGGGCATCTGCACGCCAACCTCTCCGGCGGTGGAGCCGAGGGTGGAGGTCAGGCAGTAGACGGGGGCGACGGTGGAGACGCCGATGACGGCGCTGCCCATGAGCCCGACGGAGTTCCCGCCGAGTCCCTTGCCCCGTACGCCACCGCGGCCGTCACCACCGTCGGCCGGGGCACTTCCCCGTACCGTGTCTCCGGCCCCTGGCCGCGCGTCCAGCTGAGTCATGAGGAGGACGCTATGCGCTGCGATATCCACATCCGGAGCGTGAGACTCCAACGTCTCACCCTTGGATATATCAGCCAACTCCCCCGAAACGCTTGACCAATTCAAGGCGACATTCACATGACGCCTTGCAATGCATGCCACTCAGCCAGGCGTGGCGACGTACGGTAATCGCAGCACTGTCCGTTTCGTACGGGTTCAAAATTTTCCCGCGCCCCGCGGAAGTGCCCTCAGCCGGGCCAGACGATCGCCTGTGTCTCGCTGTAGGCGTGCAGCGCGTACGAGCCCACGTCCCGCCCCACCCCGCTCTTCTTGAACCCGCCGAACGGGGCCTCCATGTTCCGCCCGACCGTGTTGACGCCGACCCCGCCCGCGCGCAGCCGGCGGGCGATCCGGAAGGCGCGGGCCACGTCCCCGGACCACACGTAGTCGATGAGGCCGTAGTCGCTGTCGTTGGCCAGGGCGACGCCCTCCTCCTCGTCGTCGAAGGGGACGACCACCACGACCGGCCCGAAGATCTCCTCGCGGACCACCCGCATGTCCGGGGTGCAGTCGGCCAGCAGCGTGGGCGCCACGTAGAAGCCCCGGTCCAGGTGGCCGGGCCGGACGCCGCCCGTGACGACCCGCGCGCCCTCCTTCCGGCCCAGCTCCACGTACGCCTCGACACGGTCGCGGTGGGCCGCCGAGATGACCGGGCCGACGACGGTGGCCCGGTCGCGGGGGTCGCCGACGGTGAGCCGGTTCGCGTACGCGGTGAGCGCGGCGATCAGCTCGTCCTGCCGGGACCGGTGGACCAGGACGCGGGTCGGAGCCGTACAGATCTGTCCGCTGTAGAACGAGAACGTCGTGCCGATGCCCGCGACGGCCACGTCCACGTCGGCGTCGTCGAGGACGAGCGCCGCCCCCTTGCCGCCCAGCTCCATCAGCTGCCGCTTCATCCCGCGCCCGCACACCTCCGCGATGCGCTGCCCCACGGCGGTGGACCCGGTGAAGCTGACCATGTCGACCTCCGGGGCGTCGACCGCGGCCTCCCCCACCTCCGCGCCCGACCCGGTGACGACGTTCACGACGCCCGGCGGAACACCCGCCTCCGCGAGGGCGGCGGCCATCCGGTAGACGGAGAGCGGGTCCTGCGGGGCAGGCTTCACCACGACCGTGTTGCCCATCGCGAGCGCGGGCGCGATCTTGCCCGCCGGGTTGGCCCAGGGGTTGTTGTACGAGGTGACGCACGTGACCACGCCGACCGGCTGGCGGACGGCCAGCGCCCCGAAGACCCCGGCCCGCCCCATCGGACCGGCCTCGTTGATCTGAGGTACGACGGCCTCCTCGACGGGTTCCAGCGCCCCTCGCGCGTACCGCCGGAAGCGGGCGATGCCCACCCCCACCTGCAGGGACCGGGCGGTGGAGGCGGTGGCGCCGCTCTCCGCCCGCGCGACCTCGGCGTGGGCGGCGAAGTCCCGCCGGACGAGGTCGGCGGCCCGGTCGAGGATCGCGGCACGCTCCTCGGGCCGGGTCCGCGACCAGGGCCCGAAGGCGGCGCGCGCCGCCGCGGCGGCCTCGTACACCTGGGCGCGGCTCGCCTCCGGGGCGAGGCCGACGACCTCCTCGGTGGCGGGGTCGATGACCTCGTAGTGCCCGGCGGCGGGCTCGGTCCACTCCCCGCCGATGAAGAGCTTGCCGGGGCTGCTGCCGCTCACGCCGTACTCACCGTCCGGGTGTCGCGGCCCGAGCGCAGCACCGTGCCCGGCACCGCCCCCGTCACCTTGTCGTCGCGCAGGGTCTCGACCCCGTTGACGCGTACGGAGACGATCCCGATGGCCTTGGAGTCCAGGCGCGGGCTGTCCCCGGGCAGGTCGTGGACGAGCGTGGCGGGCCCGGCGTCGATCCGCTCGGGGTCGAAGAGGACGAGGTCGGCGTGGAAGCCCTCCTCGATCCGCCCGCGCTCACGCAGCCCGAAGAGCCGCGCCGGGTCGTCGGTGAGCATCTTGACGGCGGCGGTCAGGGAGACGAGTCTCCGCCCCCGCAGACAGTCCCCGAGGAAGCGCGTGGTGTACGGGGCCCCGCACATCCGGTCCAGGTGCGCGCCCGCGTCCGAGCCGCCGAGCAGGACGTCCTCGTGCTCCCAGGTCCGCTGCCGCAGCGCCCAGGAGTCCGGGTCGTTGTCGGTGGGCATCGGCCACAGGACCGTCCGCAGGTCGTCGGCGGCGCAGATCTCGACCAGGCAGTGGAAGGCGTCCTGGCCGCGCTCGGCGGCGATGTCGTTGACGACCCGCCCGCTGAGCCCCTCGTTGGCGGCGCTGTAGGTGTCCCCGATGACGTACCGGCCGAAGTGGGCGAGCCGGCGGAAGACCCCGGCCTCCTTGCTGTCGGCGCGGCGCAGCATCTCGGCGCGGGTGCCGGCGTCCCGGAGGCGTTCGATCCGCTCGGGGACGGGGAGGGCGAGGATCTCGCCCCAGCCGGGGATGAGGTTGAGGGCGCAGAAGGTGCCGAGCGACATGTTCATCGGGGTGAGGATCGGCATGGTGAGGGCCACGATCCGCCCGCCGGCGCGGCGGGCCCGCTCACTCGGGATCAACTGGCGCGGTACGCGTTCGGGGACGGCGGCGTCGATGGTGAGGACGTTCCAGTTGAGCGGGCGTCCGGCGGCGGCGGTCATGTCGACGAAGAGGTCGATCTCCTCGTCGGAGAACTGGTCCAGGCAGCCGGCGACGATCGCCTCCAGCTGCGTCCCCTCGTGCTCGCCGACCGCGCGGGACAGGGCGAGCAGCTCCTCGGGCCGGGCGTGCCGGGAGGCGACGGGCTCGCCGTCGCCGTCGGAGTGGGTGGAGGACTGGGTGGTGGAGAGCCCCCAGGCCCCGGCGTCCATCGCGTCGTGGAAGAGGGCGAGCATGGCGTCCAGCTGCGCGGGCGTGGGCTGCCCGCCGACCGCGTCCGCGCCCATGACGTGCCGGCGCAGGGCGCAGTGCCCGACCATGAACCCGGCGTTGACGGCGATGCGGCCTTCGAGGGCGTCGAGATACTCGCGGAAGGTGGACCAGCTCCAGTCGACGCCTTCCTCCAGCGCGGCGAGCGCCATGCCCTCGACCCGCGACATCATCCGCCGGGTGTAGTCGGCGTCCTCGGGCCGGTCGGGGTGGAGCGGGGCGAGGGTGAACCCGCAGTTGCCGCCCGCGACGGTGGTGACGCCGTGGTTCATGGAGGGGGTGGCATAGGGGTCCCAGAAGAGCTGGGCGTCGTAGTGGGTGTGCGGGTCGACGAAGCCGGGGGCGAGGACGAGCCCGTCGGCGTCCTCGCCGGTGACGGCCTCTTCGGTGATCGTCCCCGGCTCGGCGACGACGGCGATCCGGCCGCCCCGGATACCGACGTCGGCGGTGTACGCGGGCCCGCCGGTGCCGTCCACGACGGTCGCACGGCGGATGAGGTGGTCGAGCATGACGGTTCCCTTCTCGGGGTTCCTTCTCCGGCTCGGGTTCCTTCTCCGGCTCGGGTGCGTGGGACAGCCGGGGTGCGCACGCTTTCGGCCGCGGTACGCACCCCGGCTCATCAGGGCGACGGTCCGGGAAGACGCCGCCCGGCCTATCCAGCCCCGCCGGCGCTTGAGGCGGGCGTTTCAGCCCCGCCGGCGCTTGAGGAGCGGGGCCCGGGGCGGAGCCCCGAACACCAGCCCCGCCGGCGCTTGAGGCGCGGGGTCCGGGGCGGAGCCCCGTGCGGGTCAGCCCGCGGCCCGGAACCGCGAGGTCCGATGCACGGGATCCGTATCGATCCGCGGAATCACGTGCTCCCCGATCAACCGGATCGTGTTCATCGTGTCCTCGGGACTGATCCCGATCGGCAGCCCGAAGCTCAACTGGTCCGCCCCCGCCCGATCCCACCGCCGGCACTGCTTCAGCACCTCGTCGGGATCCCCACAGATCATCAGCTCCTCCGCGATGAGCAGCTCGACGATCTCCTCGGTGTACTCCGGCAGCAGCTGAGGCCACTCCGGGATCCCCTCCGGCCGGGGGAACGTGTCGTGGTAGCGGAACAGCAGCGACTGGAGGTAATTGAGCCCCCCGCCGACCGCGATCTCCACCGCCTTGGCGTGCGTCTCGGCGCAGATCGCGGTGGACGTGACCATCACGTTGTCGTTGACGAACGCGCCCACCGGCTCGGCGTCCTTGACCGCGTTCTTGTAGGACTCGACGACCCACTCCATGTCGGAGACCTTCTGCACGCTGAAGCCCAGCACGCCGAGCCCCTTCTTGCCCGCCATGGCGTACGAGGACGGCGACCCGGCCGCGTACCACATGGCCGGGTGGGACTTCCCGTACGGCTTCGGCAGGATCTTGCGCGGCGGCAGGGACCAGTGCTTGCCCTGGAAGCCGACGTACTCGTCCTGGAGCCACATCTTGGGGAACTCGGCGATCGTCTCCTCCCACAGCTCCTTCGTGTGGTTCATGTCGGTGATGCCCGGCATGAACCCGAGGATCTCGTGGCTGCCCGCGCCCCGCCCGGTGCCGAACTCGAAGCGCCCCTCGGAGAGGTGGTCGAGCATCGCGACCTTCTCGGCGACCTTCACCGGATGGTTGACGGGGGCGAGCGGGTTGAAGATGCCGGAGCCGAGGTGGATGCGCTCGGTGGCGTGCGCGAGATAGCCGAGGTACACGTCGTTGGCGGAGAGGTGCGAGTACTCCTCCAGGAAGTGGTGCTCGGAGGCCCAGGCGTACTTGAAGCCGGACTTGTCCGCCTGGATGACGTACTCGGTCTCCTCGATCAGCGCCTTGTGCTCTGCCTCGGGGTCCACCTTGGCACGCGCGGCGGGCACGTACCCCTGAACAAAGAGCCCGAATTCCACGGAGGTTCACCGTCCTCAAGTCTTCCGACAGCTTTTCTGACGCACCGTCAGATTGTGGTGCGACCGACTGTTCCACCGCCACCGCGACCCGTCAATACCTGACGCTCCGTCAGAACGGGCTGACCCCCGCCAGCCATCCCCCGTCCACGACGAACGGCTGCCCGGTGACGTACGAGGAATCCGGGCCGGTCAGGAACAGCACCAGCGCGGCGACCTCCTCGGGCCGGCCGATCCGCCCCATCGGCACGAGCTTGCGGTAGTACGCGTCCAGGGCCGCGCTCGACGTCGACAGGTCGGCGTCCGCGTCCAGCAGCGCCGGATTGCTCATCGCGGTATCGACGGCCCCGGGGCAGACGGCGTTGACCCGGATACCCTTGCCCGCCAGCTCCATGGCGGCGACCTTGGTCAGCCCCAGCACCGCGTGCTTGGTCGCGGCGTACGCACCGACCAGGGGCATGCCGGTCAGACCGGTGTACGAGGACGTGTTGACGATCGTCCCGCCGCCCGCGGCCTCGATCTCGGGTGCGACGGCGCGTATCCCGAGGAACGCACCCGTCATATTGACGCGCACCACCTGCTCGAACTCGGCCAGCGGGGTGTTGACCAGCTCGTTGAAGCGCAGGATGCCCGCGTTGTTGACGAGCCCGTCGATCTTCCCGAAGGCGTCCTTGGCCGCGGCGACGGCTGCGGCCCAGTCCTCCTCGCTCCCGACGTCCAGCCGCACGAACCGGGCGACGCCCTCACCGAACTCCTCCCCCAACTCCGCGGCCAAACCCTCCCCTTGCTCGACCAGCACATCGGCGACGACGACCCGCGCGCCCTCGGCGGCGAAGAGCCGCGCCTCCTGCTCGCCCTGCCCGCGCGCCGCCCCGGTGACCAGGACGACCCGCCCGTCCAGCTTGCCCATGTCCGTCTCCTTCACGTACCGAGGTGAGGGGCCACGTCCGCGCCGAACGCGGCCATCTGATCGGTCAGTTCGTCCACGCTCCGGCTCCGGAAGCGCACCTGGATCTGGTGCACGCCGATCGCCGCGTACTCCCGCAGCGACTCCGCGAGAACCTCCGGCTTCCCGGTGAGCGTCCGCCGCCCCACGGACCACCCGGGCTCACCCACGTACAGCGGCTCGGTGATCGCACCGACGACGATCGGCGCCTCGACCCCCGCCTCCTCCCGCAGGGCGTGCACCCGAGCGATCTGCGCGGGCAGCCGGTCCCGGGCATCACCCTGCGGCAGCCACCCGTCCCCGCGCACGGCGGCCCGACGGGTGGCGGCGGGCGAGGAGCCGCCCACCCAGATCGGCACCCGCTCCTGAACCGGCCGGGGCCGTTGCCCGAGCCCACGGAACGAGAACCGCCGCCCCGCGAACTCCGGGTACTCCTCGGGCCCGAGCGCGGCCCGCAACGCGTCGATCGACTCGTCCAGCACACCCCCGCGCCCGTCGAAGTCCGCCCCCACCGCCTCGAACTCCTCCCGTACGTGCCCGGCCCCGACCCCGAGGATCAGCCGGCCGCCGCTGAGGTGGTCGAGGGTGGCGTACTGCTTGGCGGTGACGAGCGGGTGGCGCAGTCCGACGACGGCGACATGGCTCATCAGGAGGACGCGCTCGGTGACCCCGGCAAGAAAGGCGAGGGTGGCGACAGGGTCGTACCAGACGGTGCTCATGCCGTCCGCCAGCCGTCGCGGGACGGCGACGTGATCGCAGCCGGCGATGTAGGCGAAACCGCCGTGATCGGCGGCGCGGGCTATGCGGACGAGATCGGCGGGGGTCGCCGCCGCCTCCCAGGGTTCCGCGTAGATGACGCTCTGCGACTGGACCGGCAGCTGCATCCCGTACGACAGCGGCCCGCCGGGCAGTATCGGCACGGCGCCCTCCTTCCCCTCCGGCCCGGAAAGGTCCCACCCCGGGCGACGGCCGCCATCGTCATACCTGACGGCCCATCAGACAAGGGGTGGGGGCACATCGGGGCGCATCGGCGGCGGGGGCCGATGAGTTTCACGGCCGCCGGCGGTCAGAAGTGGTAGGCAGGACAGCCCGACAGCCCGACCGGGGAGCCCCGGCCGGCACGCAGCACGCGGCACGCACGATCGACCGAGCAAGGAGAACGACCATGACGGCTCCCACCGACGACAGCAGCGACACCACCGGCACCGGCACCGGCACCGGGGGCATCACCGGCCTCGGGATCATCATCGGCAGTACCGACTCCGCCGCCCTGATCGCCTGGTACCGCGCCGCGCTGGAGCCCCTGGGCGCCCGCTGGGCGGAGCACTTCCTGATCGTCGGCCCCGGGGCGATCATCGGGTTCGACGAACGGGACGACGTGGCGGACGAGGCCGCCGAGCCGGGCCGGCAGCTGATCAACCTCACCGTGCGCGACATCCGGGCGGCCGAGAAGCACCTCAACACGCTCGGGGTGACGTGGGTGCGGCCGGTCGAGGACACCGGGGGCGGCTGGTTCTTCTCCACGATCGTGGACCCGGTGGGCAACTACCTCCAGCTCCTCCAGGGCCCGGGAACACCCTGAACCCCTTCCTCGCACGGCACGGGCGGCTACGTTGTCGAGGCCATCCGAACCAAGGGGATTCCAGCGAACATGCCGAACACGCCATCGACGACGACATTCCGTATCGGCGGAGACCTGGCCGTGGGGCGGCTGGGGTTCGGTGCGATGCACCTGCCCACCGAACGGCCCGAGGACCGCAAGGCGGCCATCGCCGTGGCCCGCCGGGCGGTCGAACTGGGCATCACGCTGATCGACACGGCCCACATGTACGGGTACGGGGCCAACGAGGAGCTGCTGGCGGAGGCGCTCCACCGTTCCTAACCAGTGTGCATGAGTGGGTGTTGGATCCACTCATGTGTTCTGGGCGCATCCCGAACGGTTTTGGGTGCGCTGGGTTGCCGCTTTCGCGTCCCGTGCGGTGGCACGTCTCTGGGGGCGTGATCCGTAGCGGGTGGGCGGGTTCCCTCACGCTCTCGTGCACCTGTTCCGGCCTGGGCGGTCCGATGCCCCACACGATCTCTCCGGTCGTGTGGGGGCGGTGCCGTCCGACGCCGGATCGGGTGTCCGAGGGCGCGTCTCCCGACCGCGATACCGGCGGCATCGTGACGGGACATCTTCCGTCGGGGTGTGGTCAGCGGCTTCTGCCAGTGCTGCCCGCCCCACATTGAGGTGTAGGCCGGATCGACCGCGATGATCACCAGCCCCTGTTCGGCGGCCATGGAGACCAGCCGGGCCTTGAGTTTCCCGGTCGGGATGCCCGAGATCAGTTGCCGGAAGCGTTTCCTGCGGCCGTGCTTCTCCCGGGTCTTCTCGGCGCTGAAGTCGAGGTCCTCGATGCCGATGGCGGTGGCACCGCACTGTTGGGCCCAGTGCAGGAGGCGGGTCAGGGCGTGGCGGATCTGCGCGTCACGGTGGTGGGCGGTGCCGGACAGGTCGTAGGCGAAGCGGTGCGGTTCACCGACCGGGTTGCCGTACTGGTCCAGGCGGTAGGCGGCGAAGTGATCGGCGTTGGTGTCGACACCGATCACGCCCCCGGCCCGGCCGGCCTCCCACGGGATGGCCTGCACGAGAGGGCGTTGCCAGGACGCGGTCAGATACCAACGGCCCCGGGCGGTGTCGAGGTGAATACGGTAGGCGACAGCCCGATTGCCTTCGATACGGTCAGCCCACTCCACACCCCGGTGCGCGAACACCACCACCGAGGCCAGGGCGTAACGCCCGTGCTTGGTGTTCGCCAGGTGAGCCAGGGGGGCGGGCAGCTTGATACTGACTTGGCCGGCGGGGGTGACGCGGATCGTTTCGTTCCCGAGCAGCTTCCCCGACTCACCATCCGCAGCCAGGAACCACCGCTCCGCCTCCCACCGCCCACGCCACCGCTCTTCGGTAAGCCCGGCCGC
Source organism: Streptomyces sp. CA-278952 (assembly GCF_028747205.1). Classification (NCBI taxonomy): domain Bacteria; kingdom Bacillati; phylum Actinomycetota; class Actinomycetes; order Kitasatosporales; family Streptomycetaceae; genus Streptomyces; species Streptomyces sp. CA-278952. Next base: position 4,624,222 of record NZ_CP112880.1, on the reverse strand, counting down.
GGCAAGGTGATGCCGGGTATTGAGGAGCCGCTTGCCGCCACGCACGACCCGCACCTGACCCGCACGCCAGTCCTTCACGGCGGCCGTGTGCCGAGCTTCCAGGTCCACCAGCCGACGGGACTTACGGAACCACTCCCCCTTGGACCGGTAACCACCCGCCGCACGTTTCGTGCCTTTCGCTCCGATCGGGAGCGACAGCCGGTGCCGCAGTGTCCGGATGCCGGCTTCCAGCGACCGGATGTGCGCGGCCTGGCCGCGACGGGCGAGCGCCCACTGATCATGGGTGGCCTTCGTGATCGCCCCGGCGATCCGCGACGACGACACCTTCGTCAGCCCCCGCTTACGCGCAGCCCACGTATCAGCACTGTGTTCCAGACCCTGCGCGCAGCGCACCTTCAGATCACGCGAAGCGAGCACACCCTGGTACTCACCGACCGCCCGCAACACCCGCTCATCCTCCGGGGTGAGGTGCTTGAGACGGTCCCGCACCGCCAACCCCGAAGGACCCGGCACCACAAACGGCCCCGCCAACCCGCGCACACCACCCACCCCCGCCGCAAAGCCGAACAATCCGCCACCCAGCACAACGAACAACCCTCGCCAAGGTCACCCATTCGGCCCCAGAACGTCCGTTCCCACCCTCACCCGGGCCACCACCGAACCCACCCCCTGACGCCACAACTCACTCCTGCAAACCAAACCGGCAACAGCTCACAACCCCCACCCGGACAACCTCCTGATCACGACGAAGGTCGGCGTCGTCCGGTCCGCCGAGACGGGCGACTGGGCCCTGAACGGCCGCCCGGAGTCCCTGCGCGCGGAGGTGGACCACGCCCTGCGCCGGCTCCGCGTCGACCGGATCGAACTGCTCCAGCTCCACCGCATCGACCCGCAGACCCCGCTCGCCGACCAGCTCGGGGCCCTGCGGGACCTGCGCGAGGCGGGCAAGGTGGGCCGGACGGCCTCTCTGAGGTGACGGCCGCCGAGCTGGCCGAGGCCAGGAAGATCGTCGACATCGCGAGCGTGCAGAACCGCTACAACCTGACCGACCGCGAACACGAGCCGGTCCTCATGGCGTGCGAGGCGGCGGACATCGCCTTCCTGCCCTGGCGGACGGTGGCCTGGGGCAAGGCGGGCGACCGCGCGGAGGTGGCGGCCGTGGCCGCCGAGCTGCATGCCACCCCCACCCAGCTCTGCCTGGCCTGGCTGCTGGACCACTCCCCGGTGATGCTCCCGATCCCGGGCACGTCCAGCGTCGCCCACCTGGAGGAGAACACGGCGGCGGCGGACATTGTGCTCACACCGGAGCTGCGGGCGCGGCTGGACGGGGTCGCGGGATACGAGTGACCTCGGCGAGCGCCGCCGCCGGGAACGTCGGGCGGGGTGACAGCGGCCGGTCGTCTCAGCTTCCGGGACCGTCGGGGGCGGTCACCAGATCCCGCACGACACCGTCCGGATCGGCGGCGGCCTCCTCGGCGAACTCCGGGAAGTCCACGTTCGCCAGCTGGAGATTCCCGTGGACCAGGTGGACGGCGTCCGGCACGACCCGCACCTCGCGGGGCTGCGGCGTATCGATGAGTTCCCGGTAGTACACCGGGTCGAGGTCCTCGTCGTCATCGGCACAGAGGTCGAGGGCGAGCAGCGGCCGCAGGGGCGAGCGCATGGTGACGCCGTCGGCGAGGAACACCACGCTCAGCTCCTCGTCCCGCGCCGCCGCGACAAGAGCCTCGTCACTCGTGACCCCGTCCCACCGCCGGTCGTCGACCAGGTGCGCCGGTGACTCCCATTCCCTGGCCCCGGCGGCACGGCCCAGCGCGGCGATGACCTCCCGCCACGCGGAGTCATCGGTGTAGTCGGTCCGGATGACGAGAGGCGTCCACTCATCGACCCTGCCGATCTCCGGCAACTCTTTCACCGTCTGCTCCCCGATCCCGTGCGGTCGTCCGATCGCGCCCATGCTCGACCACACCTTCCCGCAAGCCACCGGCGGCGGCACCCTTCCCGTATCTGTACGGAAGAACACCCCGGGCCTCCTGGAGCTGGGCTCGATCGACGCCAGAACCGCGCGACGCCTGATCCGCGCACCCCAGTTCTGAACGGCCGCTCCGTGCAGGGTTGTTGACAGGGACAGCCCCTGACGGGATTCTGCGAGAGCGCTCTTCTATCGATGTAAATCGTCATGGCAGTCGTCACCGCCGCCACCGTTGCCGTCATCGAATCCCCCCACCCCAGGAGCGACCTCATGCGCAAGCCCAGGAGACTCTTCCGCCGCTCGTCCGGCCTCGGCGCGCTCGCGCTGGCCGGCGCCCTCGCCGCGACGCTCTTCCTGTCGCCCCCCGACACCGCCCAGGGCGCGCCCGCCCCCCGTGAGGTGACTCCGCAGGGGCAGACCAGCCTTCGCGCGGCCGACCCCAGTGTGTTGCGGGTGGGCAGTACGTACGTCGGCGTCCAGTCGACCGGCGGCGGCATCGTCGTACGGCAGGCGTCGTCCACGGACGGACTGGCCACCGCACCCGCCCGGCAGGTCTGGGCGGACACCCGGGGCCGGGGTGAGGTCTGGGCGCCCGAGATCGTGATGGACGGCGGCCGGTACTACATCTACTTCACGGCCGGAGTCGGAGCCGCCCACCGCATGTTCGTCATCAGCTCCGCCGCCCCGGACAGCGGGTACGGGACCGAGACCCAACTCGCCCTCCCGGACGACAAATGGGCCATCGATGGCACCTTGTTCACCTTCGAGGGGCAGCGCTGGTTCGTCTGGTCCGGGTGGGCGGGCGACACCAACGTCGAGCAGAACCTCTACATCGCCCGGATGAGCAGCCCGAGCCGGCCGACCGGTGCGCGGTACGTCATCTCGCAGCCGCGGGAGAGCTGGGAGCGGGTGGTCGGCAACCCGTTCATCAACGAGAGCCCCGAGGCCATCAAGGACCCGAACGGGCAGCTGCACATCGTGTACTCCGCGAACGGCAGTTGGAGCGACCAGTACTGCCTGGCCGACCTGCGGCTGCGCAAGGGCGGCGACCCCACCTACGTATGGGACTGGTACAAGTCGAACGGCTGCCTCTTCGGCTCCAACCGAGCCACGATGATGGCTGGTTGGGACCCGACCCTGTACGTGAACGGGCCCGGCCACCACACCTTCGTCCTGCTCCACGGGGACATCAACACCAGCCCGCCCGCCGGTCCGAGGTTCCCGTCGATGTACCACGCGGTCGCGAAGGGCACCCCGTACTCCTGGGCCAACCGCCACTGGTACACCGGCACCTTCGCCTGGTGGGGCGACACCACCTACTCCCGCGCCAACGTCCCCGGCCCCACGTCCGACAAGGGGTGGAGCCTGAAGTTCTTCGAGTGATACGCCAGGGGCCCGGAGGTACGGGCGGCGCGGGGCCTCACGCCTCCGCGTCGCCCCACTCCTCGACGGCCACCTCATCGCCCACGGACAGCTTTCCCGGCCGCACCACGGAGAACTTCGCGCCGAACACCACCCCGCCGCCCGACGCCCGCCGGTAGCCCGCGAGCGTTCGCAGCGGCTCCGGGCCGCCCCGGGCCCCGGCCCGCTGGTCGACCAGGGTGACCGCGCAGCGCACGGCGAGCTTGGTGTAACCCAGTTCCGACTCGCCGATGGTCATGCGGCGGATCCGGTCCTCGGAGTGGGGGGCGTCGGCCCAGTCCCCGTACTCGCCCTCCTCGGGGTGGCTGTCGATGACGATGTTCGGGCGGAAGCGGTCCATGGCCAGGGGCGGGGCGCCGCGCTCGGCCATCATCGTGTGCAGGTGGGCGAGGGAGGCGCGGGAGAGCAGATGCACGGCGCTGCTGTCGGCGTAGCCGGAGGTGCCGGGGGTCAGGCCATCGGTCTTCCGCTCGTGCTCCGGCGGTACGCGGACCAGTCGGCTCGGGGTGCCCAGGAAGTCCGAGAGCCAGGCCGCCGCCTCATCGCCCTGGTCGATGCCCTGGTACGTCACGCCGAACAGGTCCACGTCGCGGCGAGGCGTGGTGGTGACGTCGAGGTGCAGCTCGTCGTCACCACCGCGAACGCCGCCCCCGCCGTCGCCGCTCTGCTGCTCCGCCGATGCGAGCGTGAGCCTGCTGCCGTCGGCGCTGACGGTGGGCCGGACGAGGGCGAGGCGGGGGTCGCGGCGTTGGGTGCGGTAGACGCCGTCGACGCTGACGACCATGAAGCTGCGGTCGTGCGCGAGACCGGCCGGCGTGAGGTGCGTACTGTCCACGGACGTTCCCGCGCACCCCTTGACGGGATAGGTGAACAGATCGACGACGGTCGCCATGTGGCCCGCTCCTTCGTGAGGTCCCCTGCCCCCCGGGACTTCCACCGTCGGGCCCGTACGGCCAGGGTGCCAGACCGGGCCGATCTTGCTCGACGGCTTTTACGCCAAACCGCGGCGCGCCGCACCGCCGGGCCTGCCCCCGGCTCAGCAGTCCGGGATCACCGCCCCGTTGTTGTCGCGGGCCTCGTCGTTGCCCCAGCGGGAGAGGTAGTACGCGGAGACGTACGCGTTGCGGCCGTTCTTGCCCGCGTACACCGTGTCCAGGTCGGTGCGCAGCCACCAGTGGTTGAACTGGGTGGCCGTGCCGACCCGCTCTCCCCACACCTTGCAGTACACTTGACGATCCTCGCCCCCATAAATGAGGGCGATTCCCTTCAGCTCGCGTGAGCGGGCTTCGGGGCTTCACGCATCTGCCTCCGGCCGGTGGCCGGGACTCGCACCCGAGGGGTGCTGCACGTGCTGTTGGTATCCGTGCCACCCGTCCGGCGGGCACGGGCCTCGATCTCCACCGAGGCGTTGTGATCGGCGTTGTCCTCGTGTTCGCAGTGAACACAGACGAACAACCGGCCGCATCCCTTACGGGATTCAGGATCGACCCGGCCGCAGGCGGCGCAGGTCTGGGAGGTGTGGAACGGCGGTACGACCCGCAGTGCTGACCCGTACTTGCGGGTCTTGTATTCGAGCTGGCGCCGCCGTTCACCGGGGGTGTTGTCCAGGATCGACCGGTTGAGTCCGGCCTTCTGGCGGACGTTCTTCCCCGGCTTCACGATGGTGCCCTTGGCCGAGGCCGTCAGGTTCTTCACGCGCAGGTCCTCGATACCGACCATGCCGTGGTTTTTGGCGAGGTCGGTGGTGAGCTTGTGCGTGAAGTCCTGACGGCGGTTGGCCTGCCGGGTCTTGAGCTTGCCGATCTGCCCGATCGTGCGACGCAGACGGCGGCTGTACTTCCCTCCGTTGTGCTTCTTGGCGTACGTAACCTGGCGGGCCTTCTTCTGCTCCAAGTACGTGAGCCGCTGCTTCTCGTTCCGGCTCAGGCTCGGAGGCATGAGCCGGGGCGCGGCCTCAGTGGACACAAACGCAGACGCAGCGACGCCGAAGTCCACCCCGCAGGTGGGCTTCCCGTTCGGAGCGTCCGGTGCGCGGCCGGTGTGGACGCCGAAGGAGACGTGCCAGCCGTCGCCGTCCCGAGAGAGGGTGGCGTTGCGGATCGTCCCGCCCAGGGCCCGGGAGTGGCGGAAGCGCAGCCACCCCAGCTTCGGGACGCGTACCTCGGCCCACTTACGGTTGATCCTGCGGACCTCGACGGCCTGCCCCGGGAACGGGATGGACAGCCGGTGCCCCCGCTTCTTCCTGGCCGGGAACTTCGCCGGGTGCTCCGGATTCCAGAAGTTGTCATAAGCCCGGTCGAGATTGCGGAGGATCTACTGCCCGGCCTGCGCGGGCAGATCTCCCACCCACGCCAGGTCGGCGCGGGCGGCGGTCAGGTGCTTGCACTGCTCGACGGAGCGCAGCGTGTACCCCCGCTGCCGGTACAGGTACACCCGCTGCTCCAGGGCTACGTTCCACAGAGCACGCCCGGTGTGCCCCCACCCGGTCAGGACCGACTCCTGCTCCTCGGTGGGGTACGCACGGTACTTGCGCCCCACATCCGCCTTCATACCGGCCAACGTAATCACGGCGCACGACAGCTGCCCCTGTGATGCGAGCAGTTCACCCTCAAGAGAGCGGCAGAGAACACTCGTCCGGATTGAGGACGAAGGTGCGGACATCCCCGCATCAGGTAGTCGCCGACCGGCACTCGACTCCCGCAGGCTCGCACCAGAACCGCCCGCTCCGGCCTGCGAGTCGGAGGAGAGCCATCTGGGCCAGCAGGCTGGTACGGGTCAGCGCATGGGCGAGGAATCCTCCGGGTCGACAACCGGGCAGTGGGGTGCGAGGCGCGGAGCGTGAGGTGCGGAGCGTGAGGTGCGGAGCGCCTGTCCATCTACGCCAGTTAAGCGGAGACCAGGGTGCCGCAATTTCCGGCGGAGGGGCAGACCTCGCGGGACGCTTCCGGAGTCTCGCCGAGGGCGCCCGGGGGCCGCTCCTCGGCGGCCCCCGGCGCGGCCCCGACCCCTCCTGGTACCGTCGATCGCATGTCTGCAGCTTCGTGCGCGGCCGCTTGCGCCGCAGTGACCAAGGCCCGCCGCTAGCGGCGGGGCGTCTGCTCACACACCTTCCAGGGCGTCCAGCCGCTTCGTGATCAGATCCGGGCGGCCTCTTCGTGCTGCTCGGAGCCACTTCTGAGCTACGGAGCACCTGATGTTCTCAGGCATCCTCTCTTCACGCGGGTCTTCCCGCAGGTCATCACGCGGGCACAACCCGTCCCCCGTACGCGCACGGCTGGTGCTGTGCGCGATGTCCATGCTGCAGTTCTTCATCGCGGTCGACGTGACCGTGGTCAACATCGCCCTGCCCTCGATCGGCGCCGACTTCGGCGTCGACGGGCACTCCCTGACCTGGGTCGTCGTCGGGTACACGGTCACCGGCGGCGGGATGCTGATGCTCGGCGGCCGGCTGGGCGACCTGCTCGGGCGGCGGCGCGTGCTGCTGCTGGGCACCGGCCTGTTCGGCGCCGCGTCGCTGCTGGCGGGCCTGGCCCCCACGTTCGGCCTGCTGGTCGTCATGCGCCTGCTCCAGGGCGCCGGGGAGGCCGTCGCACTGCCCGCCGCGATGGCCACCGTCATCCTGATGTTCCCCGAGGGGCCGCGCCGGTCGCGGGCCCTGAGCGTGTGGGCGGCGGTGGCCAGCTGCGGACTCGTGCTCGGGTTCGTGCTGTCCGGCTTCGTTACCGCTCACCTGGGGTGGCGGTGGATCTTCCTGATCTCGGTCCCGTTCATCCTGGTCGTCCTGCTGGCAGCCGTCTTCCTGGTCGACGGCGACCGGCCCGCGGCCGAGGACCGGCGGGCGCTGGACCTTCCCGGCGCACTGCTGCTGACCGCCTGCCCGCTGCTGTTCACGTTCGGCGTGGTCGAGGCCAGTGAGCCCGGAACGTCCCCGTGGGTGGTTCCGGCGGCGCTGGCCGGAGCGGTGGCAGCCGGCATCGGGTTCGTACGGGTCGAGGCACGCTCGCGCAACCCGCTGGTACCGCTGCGCTTCTTCGCCCACGGCACCCGGGTCGCGGCCAATCTGGCGACGATGCTGCTGAGTGGGGCCCTGTCGACGTCGTTCCTGCTGTTCACGTTCTATCTGCAGGACCGGCTGGGCGTGGGCCCGCTGGGCGCGGGTCTGACGATGCTGCCCCTGGCGGTCTCGCTGATCGTGTTCTCCATGCTGGTGCCCCGTCTGCTGGGCCGCTGGGGCGCTCGCGCGTGCGTGCTCGCCGGCATGGGGTTCACCGCGGCGGCGATGGCCGCGATCGCGATCGTCTCCGCCTCGTCCGCGGGCGGGGCCGCGCTGGTCCCGGCCATGCTGCTGATCGCGGCCGGCATGGGATTCGGCATCGTCGGACTCCAGTACGTCGCGGTCACCGGCGTCACCGAGGACGACGCCGGGATCGCCTCGGGCGTCCAGCGCGCCGCCGACCAACTGGGCGGTGCGGCCGGGGTGGCGGTCTGCGTCGGGGTCGGCTTCGCGCCCACCCTGCACTCCTTCGACCCGTTCGTGGTGGCGACGCTGCTCGCGGGTGCGGGGCTCGTGACGGGTGCGGTCGTGGCCTGGCGCATGCCCGCCGCCGTACACGCCTCCGCGCCCGCGAACAGTCCGGCGGCCGGGGCCGACCTGCGGGAGCAGGCCGGGTGAGCTGAACCCAGCCGGGTCGCGCCGTCCGGGCTTTCGGGGCGGCGCGGCTCGGCGGGGTGGGGGCGGGCTGGGCCGGCCTGGGCTGCAGGACGCGAAGGCCCGTCGTGCGCCCCGCCGGACTCCCTCGGCGGGAGTTGCGCGTTCGAGATCGCAGGAGCACGCAAGCCCCCGAGCCACACGTAGTACCACGTAGTACCATGTAGTACATGGAGACTAACGCCCGCGATTTCAACCAGAGGTCCTCACAGATCCTCGCTGCGGCAGCACGCGGCGAGACCATCACCGTGACCAAGAACGGCACCCCCGTCGCGCGCGTCGTGCCGATCACCGACGACGACATTCCTCCCTACCCAACCGACCCGATGGGCGCCATACAGCTCCCCGACCTGGGCCTGCCCGATCTCACCGATGAGGAGATCGAGGACGCGCTGAAGGGCATGGGCTCGTGAGCCTGGTCGCCATCGCCGACACCAACGCCCTCTACCGCCTCCTCGACCCGAGGGTCACCGGTCATGAGGCGCATGCGAAGGCACTGGGAGCGATCAGTCACCTGATCATCTCCCCTCTCGTCCTGGCCGAGCTTGATTACCTCATCACCACGAAGGCGGGCGCCGACAAGGCCCTGACGGCAGCGCGGTTCATCGAACGTAATACAGCCACTCGGCGATTCGAGATCCCTTCCGTCGGCGCGCACCTGAGCGCGGCGATCGCCGTCGCGGAGGGATACGTGGACGCCGACGGCGGCAAAGGCATCGGACTGGCGGACGCGATGAACGTCGCGCTGGCCGCCGCCTACCGTACCGAGTTCATCTTCACCTCCGACCGCCACTTCCGTATGGTCCGGCCTCTGACCGGGCACAAGGCATTCCGGCTGCTGCCCGACGACCTCTGACGAAGGCCCCCGCCCCCTCACTTCCGGTACAACGCCTCGATCTCCCCCGCGAAGTCCCGCGCGATCGCGTCCCGCTTCAGCTTCAGCGACGGCGTCAGATGGCCCTTCTCCTCCGTGAAGTCCACCGGCAGGACCGTGAACTTACGGATCGACTCCGCGCGGGAGACCAGGCGGTTGGCCTCGTCGACCGCCTTCTGGAGCGACGTGCGCAGGTCCTCGTCGTGGATCAGGTCCCGCATCGGGATGTCCTGCTTCTTGGTCATCCGGCGCCAGTGCTGGAGGCCGTCCGGCTCCAGGGTGAGCAGGGCGGTGATGAACGAGCGGTTGTCGCCGACGACCATGCACTGGCTGACCAGGGGGTGGGCGCGCAGCCAGTCCTCCAGCGGGGCCGGGGTGACGTTCTTGCCGCCCGACGTGATGATGATGTCCTTCTTGCGGCCCGTGATCGTCAGGTAGCCGTCCTCGTCCAGCGCGCCCAGGTCGCCCGTGGGGAACCAGTCGTCCGGCAGGAGCGCCGGGGTCACCGCCGCCCGTTCGCCGTCCCAGTAGCCCCGGAAGACCTGGCCGCCCCGCAGCAGCACCTCGCCGTCCTCCGCGATGCGTACCGACGTCCCGGGCAGGGGCCAACCGACCGTGCCCAGGCGGGGTTTGAGGGGTGGGGTCACCGTGTGGGCGGCCGTGGTCTCGGTGAGTCCGTAGCCCTCGAAGATGCCGATGCCCGCGCCCTCGTAGAACGCGGCGAGCCGGCGGCCGAGCGGGGAGCCGCCGCAGATCACGTACCGGACCCTGCCGCCGAGCGCCGCCCGGATACGGCGGTAGACCAGCGGGTCGTACAGGGCGCGGGCGGCGCGCAGGCCGAGGCCCGGGCCGGGTCCTGTGCCGTGTTCGGCGGCCTCGACCGCCTTGCCGTAGCGCTGGGCTATGCGGGCCGCCCGGTCGAACGAGGAGGCCCGGCCCATCTTCTCGGCCGTCGCCCGGCCCGTGTTGTAGACCTTCTCCAGGACGTACGGGATGGCGAGGAGGAAGGTGGGGCGGAAGCCCGCCAGGTCGGCGAGGAGGTCCTCCGTCCGGATGGACGGGGCGTGGCCCAGGCGCACCCTCGCCCGCATGCAGCCGATCGCCACCATGCGGCCGAAGACGTGCGAGAGGGGCAGGAAGAGGAGGGTGGAGGCCGGGTCCTTCGAGACCGACTTGAAGACCGGGTGGAGGAGTTCGATCGCGTTGTCGACCTCGGCGAAGAAGTTACCGTGGGTCAGGACGCAGCCCTTCGGGCGGCCCGTGGTGCCCGAGGTGTAGATCAGGGTGGCGGGGGTGTCCGGTTCCAGGGCGGCCCGGCGGGCCGTGACCACCGCGTCCGGGATGTCCTTGCCGAGGGACTTGAGCCGGCCGATCGCCCCCGTGTCGAACTGCCACAGATGCGCCAGGTCGCCGAGTTGCTTGCGCTCCTGGCTGATCAGGCGCCCCTGTTCCTTCGTCTCCACCGCGCACGCCACCGCACCCGAGTTCTGGAGGATCCAGCGGGCCTGGAACGCGGAGGAGGTCGGGTAGATGGGGACCGTCACCAGGCCGGCCGCCCACGACGCGAAGTCCAGCAGCGTCCACTCGTACGTCGTCCGGGCCATGATCGCGACCCGGTCCCCCGCCCGCAGCCCCTCCGCCACCAGGCCCTTGGCCACCGCCAGCACCTCGGCGGCGAACTCGGCGGCGCTCACGTCCCGCCACGCGCCCTCGGCGTCCTTCCGGCTGAGCACCGGGTCCGACGGGGCCTGGCGGGCGTTGTCGAACGGGATCTCGGCCAGCGAGCCGCGCTCCACGGCCGGGGCGAACTTCGGTACGGAGACCTCCTGGACCCTGCCGTCGGGGCCGCGCTTCTTCGTCGGCTCGACCAGAACGGGTGTGGCTGCGGGGGCGGTGGCGGCGGCAGCGGAAGATGGCGTTGACACGTGCGGCTCCTCGGTTCGGGGGTCGGGCGGGTCGGTTCGCCGGGTCGTCCGTCCGGCAGGGGGTGGGGCAAGAGGCGGGCGGGTCAGGGGCGTTCGAGGATGGCCGTCACCCCCTGGCCGCCCGCCGCGCAGATCGAGATCAGGCCCCGGACCGGCGCGTCCCGTTCCGCGAGGAGCTTGGCCAGGGTGGCGACGATCCGGGCGCCCGTCGCGGCAAAGGGGTGGCCGGTGGCCAGGGAGGAACCGGCCACGTTCAGCCGGGTCCGGTCCACCGGGGCCAGGCCCTGCTTCTCCCAGGCGGCGAGGGTGGCCAGCACCTGGGAGGCGAAGGCCTCGTGGATCTCGTACAGGTCGAAGTCCTCGATGCCGAGACCGGCCCGCTCCAGCAGGCGCGGCACCGCGTACGCCGGGGCCATGAGGAGGCCGTCGTCGCCGTCGACGTAGTCCACGGCCGCCGTCTCGTAGAGGGAGAGGTAGGCGAGGGGCTCCAGACCCCGCTCCCGCGCCCACTCCTCGCTCGCCAGCAGGACCGTCGCCGCGCCGTCCGTCAGCGGCGTCGAATTGCCCGCTGTCATGGTGGGGTTGGGCTCGGATGTCCCGAACACCGGCTTCAGTCGCGCCAGTTTCTCGACCGTCGATTCCGGGCGGAGGTTCTGGTCACGCTCCAGGCCTCGGTACGGGACTACCAGGTCGTCCAGGAAGCCCCGTTCGTACGCGGCCGCCAGGCGCTGGTGGCTGGTGGCGGCCAGCAGGTCCTGGTCCTGGCGGCTCACCGCCCAGCGGCGCGCGGTGACGGCGGCGTGCTCGCCCATCGACAGGCCGGTGCGGGGTTCGGCGTTGCGCGGGATGTCCGGGACGAGGTGGCGGGGGCGGACGGCGGCGAGCGCCCCGAGGCGGGCGGTCGTCGTCTTCGCGCGGCGGGCGGCGAGCAGGATGCGGCGCAGTTCGTCGTTGACGCCGAGCGGGGCGTCGCTGGTGGTGTCGGAGCCGCCCGCGATCGCCGAGTCGGCGGACCCGAGCGCGATGGTGTTCGCGGCGGCGATCACCGCCTGGAGGCCCGTGCCACACGCCTGTTGGATGTCGTACGCCGGGGTGCGCGGGTCGAGCGCGGAGCCGAGGACCGTCTCCCTCGCCAGGTTGAAGTCGCGGCTGTGCTTGAGGACCGCGCCCGCGACGAACGCCCCGACCCGGTCCCCGGCCAGGCCGTGGCGCTCCACGAGGCCGTCGAGCGCGGCCGTCAGCAGGTCCTGGTTGGAGGCGGTCGCGTACGGGCCGTCGGAACGGGCGAAGGGGGTGCGGCTGCCGCCGATGACCGCGACGCGGCGCGGCTGGGGCAGGGCGAGGGGAATCGACGGGCGCGGGCTCGTCACCGTGACCATCTCGTCTCGGTCGGTCCGGGATGGTGCATCTCGACCAGCTCCTGACTCTTAAGTAACCTTACTCAGGAGTAAATCTACGACCGAGCAGGGAGTCAGGACAATGGCCGATCGCTATCTGCACCTCACCGGCACAGCACCCGGCCGCTTCCTCACCCGGCGGCTCGGCCTGCCGCAGCCCGCACCGCTGCGCCGCTGGACCCTGGAGACGCCGCGCCTGGACGGGCCGCTGCTGCACCTGACCGCCGGAACCTCGGCGATGGGGGGCGGCCTGGCGAAGGTGCTGGCCACGACCGGCCTCACCGTCGAGACACGGGCGGCGCGGCCCGCCGGGATCGTCCTGGACGCCACGGGGGTCACCTCCGCCCGGGGACTCGCCGAGGTGCACGCCGCCCTCCATCCCGTCGTACGGTCGCCGGCTCCCGGTGGCCGGATCGTCGTCCTCGGCACGCCGCCGACCGTAGAGGACCACCACCAGGCCGCTGCCCAGCAGGCGTTGGAGGGTTTCGTCCGGTCGCTGGGCAAGGAGGTCGGGCGGGGCGCCACGGTCCAGCTCGTGCGGCTCCCGGCCGACGCGGCTCCGGAAGCCGCCGAGTCCACCCTCCGCTTCCTCCTCTCCCCCCGCTCCGCGTACGTCAGCGGCCAGGTGATCGAGCTGACCGCCGCCGCCCCCGGCCCCCGGTCCGACCGGTCGGCCCCGCTCGCCGGCCGTACCGCCCTGGTCACCGGCGCGGCACGGGGCATCGGCGCGTCCGTCGCCTCGGTGCTCGCCCGCGACGGGGCACACGTGATCGTGCTCGACGTCCCCGGGGCCCAGGACGACCTGGTGCGCACCGCCGACCGGCTCGGGGCCACCGCGCTGCCGCTGGACATCACCGCCCCCGACGCCGCGGCCCGCATCGCCGCCGCCGCACCGGACGGGCTCGACGTCCTCGTCCACAACGCGGGCATCACCCGCGACCGCCGCCTGGCCAACATGCCGGCCGAACGCTGGGCCCAGGTCATCGAGGTCAACCTCGACAGCGTGCTCCGCACCACCGACGAACTCCTGGCCTCGGGCTCCCTGAACCGGGGCGGCCGGATCGTCGCCACCGCCTCCATCGCGGGCATCGCGGGCAACGGCGGCCAGACCAACTACGCGGCCAGCAAGGCGGGCATCATCGGCCTCGTCCGCTCACTCGGCCCGCGCGCCGCCGCCGAGCACGGCGTCACCGTCAACGCGGTCGCCCCCGGCTTCATCGAGACGAGGATGACCGCCGCCGTGCCCTTCCTCATCCGGGAGGCGGGCCGCCGCATGAACTCCCTCTCCCAGGGCGGGCTTCCGGCCGACGTCGCCGAGGCCGTCGCCTGGTTCGCCCAGCCCGACTCCGGCGCCGTCAACGGCCAGGTGGTGCGCGTCTGCGGCCAGAGCCTGCTGGGGGCGTGAGCCCGATGACCTCCCTCACCGCCTCACTCGCGCGCGGGGCCCTCACCTCCCCGTTCAAGCGCGCCGGACGGCCGGACGCCACGCTGCCCCCCGGCCGCCTCACCCGCCCGGCCGCGCCCGTCACGCCCGGCCCCCTCGCCGCGTACCGGGGGACCTGCGGGTTCCCGGAGTCCGGGCCGCTGCCGCTCACGTACCCGCATGTCCTGGCCTTCCCGCTGACCATGCGGCTGATGACCGGGCGCGCCTTCCCGCTGCCGGTGCTCGGGCTCGTCCACACCTGGATCGAGATCACCCCGCACCGGCCCGTGGCGCCCACCGAAGCGCTCGAACTAGCGGTGTACGCAGAGGAGTTGCTGCCGCACCGGCGGGGCACCGAGGTCACGGTGGCGACCGAGGCGCGAGTGGGCGGGGAGCTGGTCTGGGAGTCGCGCAGCGGCTATCTGTCCCGCCACCGGCAGACGCCGCCGGGCAACGCTCCGGAGGGCAACGCTCCGGCGGGCAACGCTCCGGCGGGCCGAACGATACCGGGCGGGGCGCAGCGCCGGGCGACAGCCGTGCAAGGCCCCGTCACCGCCGCCCCACCGGCCGCCGACGCCCTGCCCGCCCGCGCCGAATGGCGACTGCCCGGCGATCTGGGGCGGCGGTACGGAGCCGTCTCCGGAGACCGCAACCCGATCCATCTGCACCCGCTGACCGCCCGGCTGTTCGGCTTCCCCCGGGCCATCGCGCACGGCATGTGGACGGTCGCCCGCTGCCTGGCCGAGGCCGGGGACGCTTCCGAACTCCGCTTCGTTCGAGCCGAGTTCAGAGCCCCCGTCCTACTGCCCGCCACCGTGACGTACGCGGCCGACGCCACCGGGAACGCCTTCGAACTGCGCGGCCCCGACGGGCGCGCGCACCTCGTGGGGTCGGTGAGCCGGGAGGCTTCCTAAGCGGCCGGGGGCTGCCACGGCCGGGCGTGCATCAGGTTCCCCAGGCCCGCCCAGGCGAAGTTCATGAGGGTCGCCGCGGCCTCCTTCGCCGAGACGTCCGGGGTGTCGTTGGCCCAGCCCGCCAGCGACTCCGCGGCGCCCACCAGCGCCTGCGCGAGCCCCGCCACGTCCCGGTCCGCGAGTGCGGGGTCGCTGTGCGCCTCGCGGGCGGCGGCCCCGATCAGGCCCGTCACGAACGCGACGATCTCGTCCCGCATGCCCCCGAGCTCGCTGACGAACGGCTCCCCGTGCGAACGCGCCTGGCGGTGCAGGACCGACCAGCCGTCCGGATTCTCGGCGGTGTGGAGGAAGAACGCCCGCAGCCCCGCCCACAGTTGGCCGTCGGCGGGCAGCCCCGGCTCCACCCCGGCGCGCACCGCCTCCAGCAGGGCGTTCGCCTCGCGACGGATGCAGGCGGAGAACAGCTCTTCCTTGGAATTCAGGTACAGGTAGACCAACGGCTTGGACACGCCCGCCAGCTCCGCGATCTCGTCCATCGAGGCGGCCCGGTAGCCGCGCTGCCCGAAGGTCCGCACCGCGGCGTCCATCATCTGCTGCTCGCGCACGGCGCGCGGCATCCGTTTGCTCTTCACTGCACCCACGTCCGGATCCTCCCCGCCCCCACTGCCCTGCTCCCGCCCCAGGGTACGGCGGCGCGCGGCCCCGCGGCGTGGCGAGCGGTCACCGGCGGCGGGGACGGCCCGGTGCGACCGGCGGAGGAGAGGGGTCATCCCGTGGTCCGACAGGGGGTCCACCCGGCGTCCGATGTGCCCGTCCGGTCACCTCCCTAGCGTTGCGGTCATGACGATCTCCCTTCGCAACGCACCGGCCGGGGTCGCCGCGACCGCCGCGGCGCTCGCCCTGACCGCCCTGGCCGCCCTGGCCCCGGCCGCCCCCGCCTCGGCGTCCGGCCCGACGCCGGCCACCGCCTTACCCCCCGCCTCCGCCGGCCCCGGCGACCGGGCCGAGCCGTCCCCGCCGACGCTTCCCCCGCCCACCGGCCGGTACGCCACCGGCCGCGACACCCTGTTCCTGACCGACCACGCCCGCCCGGACCCGTGGGTGCCGGCCGCCGGGCCGCGCCGATTGCTGGTGTCGCTGAACTACCCGGCCCGCCCCGGCACCGGCGGCGACCCGGCCCCGTACATGACGGACGAAGAGGCGCGGCTGATGCTCGTGCAGCGCGGCCTCGAGGACGTCGTACCGGCCGAGCGGGTCAGCGCCACCGGCACCCATGCACGTACGGCGGCCCGCCCGGCCCCGGGACGCTTCCCGCTGGTCCTGCTCTCCCCCGGCTTCGGCACGCCCCGGGCCACGCTGACCGGGCTCGCGGAGGAGCTGGCGAGCCGGGGCTACGTCGTGGCGACCGCGGACCATCCGTACGAATCGACCGGTACGCAACTGCCCGACGGGCGGGTCCTCACGTGTGCGGCCTGCGGCACGGTGGACGCGCAACCCGACCAGGCCGCGCGGCAAAAGGTCCTGGCCGCCGTATCCACCGGGCGGGCCGCCGACTTCTCGTTCCTGCTGGACCGGCTGACCGGCCCGGACCCGGCGTGGCGGCACGCCCGGACGATCGACCCGCACCGGGTGGGCATGGCGGGCCACTCCATCGGGGGCAACGCGGCCTCCTCCACGATGGCCGCCGACCGCCGGGTGGACGCGGGGGTCAACCTGGACGGCACGTTCTTCGACCCGGCCCCCGTCCGGGGACTGGGCGGGCGGCCGTTCCTGATGCTGGGCACCGACCCCGGGCACGGCCCCGGCGCCGACGAGTCCTGGGACGACGCCTGGGCCCGGTTGGACGGCTTCAAGCGGTGGCTGACGGTGCGGGACTCCGGGCACTTCACCTTCACGGACATCCCCGGGATCGGTGAGCAGCTCGGCATCGAGGACCCGGACGCGCCGCTCTCCGCCGCCCGCTCGACCACGATCACCCGGAGCTATGTGACGGCCTTCCTCGACCGGAGCCTGCGCGGCCGGCCGTCCCGGCTGCTGCACGGCCCGACCCCGGACAACCCCGAGGTGCTCTTCCAGCGCCCCTGACCGTACGCGGAACATGACAGCGCCCTCGGACCACGTTCCTTACGTGGTCCGAGGGCGCTGTCAGGACTGCCGGGGCCGAGAGGCGCTAGGCGGTGACGGGCACCGCGCTCTTGGGCTCCGCGTCGCGGACCTCGTCCTGGTCGCTGTCACCGAAGGCGTCGAGCGGGGAGGGCGAGGCCGAGTTGTAGGCGTCGTGGTCGAGGATCTTCTCCCGGGCCGAGACGATCACCGGGACCAGCGCCTGGCCGGCCACGTTGGTGGCGGTGCGCATCATGTCCAGGATCGGGTCGATGGCCATCAGCAGGCCGACGCCCTCCAGCGGGAGGCCCAGCGTGGACAGGGTGAGGGTCAGCATGACCGTCGCGCCGGTGAGACCGGCGGTGGCGGCCGAGCCGATCACCGAGACGAAGGCGATCAGGAGGTAGTCGCCGATGCCCAGCTGCACGTCGAAGATCTGCGCGATGAAGATCGCGGCGAGCGCCGGGTAGATCGCGGCGCAGCCGTCCATCTTCGTGGTCGCGCCGAACGGGACGGCGAAGGAGGCGTACTCCTTCGGAACGCCGAGGCGCTCGGTGACCCGCTGGGTGACCGGCATGGTGCCGACCGAGGAGCGGGAGACGAAGGCGAGCTGGATCGCGGGCCAGGCGCCCTTGTAGAACTGGAGCGGGCTGACCTTGGCGACCGTGGCCAGGAGCAGCGGGTAGACGCCGAACATCACCAGGGCGCAGCCGATGTAGACGTCGGCGGTGAACGTCGCGTACTTGCCGATGAGGTCCCAGCCGTAGTCGGCGATGGCGTAGCCGATGAGGCCGACGGTGCCGATCGGGGCGAGGCGGATGACCCACCACAGGGCCTTCTGGAGCAGCTCCAGGATCGACTGGCTGAGGGTGAGGATCGGCTTGGCCTTGTCACCCAGCTTGAGGGCGGCGATACCGGCGACGGCGGCCATGAACACGATCTGGAGCACGTTCAGCTCGGTGAACGGCGTGATCACGTTGTCCGGGACGATGCCGGTCAGGAAGTCGATCCAGCTGCCCTTGGTCTCGGAGAGCGCGCCGTCCTTCGGCGTGAGGCCGGTGCCGGAGCCCGGGTTGGTGATCAGGCCGATCGCGAGGCCGATGGCGACCGCGATCAGCGAGGTGATCATGAACCAGAGCAGGGTGCGGGTCGCGAGCCGGGCGGCGTTGTTGACCTGGCGCAGGTTGGTGATCGACACGAGGATCGCGAAGAAGACCAGCGGGGCGACGGCCAGCTTCAGCAGCTGGACGAAGAGCGAGCCGATTTCGTCGAGGGTGGTGACGAGCCAGCCGAGGTCCTGGCTGCGGGCCAGCCAGCCGAGCAGCACGCCGAGGACGAGACCGGCGACGATCTGGGCCCAGAACGGCACCCTGGGTATACGGAAGCCGGGGCCGGAGCCGGTGGGCTGCTCGGCCTCGGGGGCGGCGGACGCGGGGTTCGCGGACACGGACACACTCCAACGGGGGACGCATCGGGACACACGGAGGCAACCGTGCGGTCGTGCGGTGGAACGGGGACGGGGTCGCGGCGCCCGCGTCGGGGGCGGCGCCGCTGCATGATGCCGTATCAGACCTCGCGGCAACAGACCGCGGACATACAGCGGCAGAGGTCGACATGCAGGCGCGCCACGAGCGGGATGCTCGCGGCATGACGGAGGCGCACAGCTGTCTTCACGTCGAATACGTTAACACTTGAACTTTGGGAACCTCAAAGCCTTTCTTTGGCTTCCGGGTGGAGGTCCGCCGGGCGGGAATGGCTGGAAAGCGGCGCAGAACGGCGGAGAACGCCGCGGACCCCGGTGCTGGAGCCTGTTGGCTCCCGCCCGGGGTCCGGCGGAGAAGGGGTGCGCGCGGCGCGCGTGTGTGAGGAAGCTTACGTGGCGGCTACAGGTGCTACTGGACCGCGTCCTCGCGGGTGCGGTTGGCGTCGAGGCGCGCCTTGGTGCGGTCGACGGTGGAGACGATCTGCTCGGACATCTCGTCGCGCTGCTTGCGCAGCAGCACGTAGCTGAGCGGGGCGGAGAGGAGGAGACCGAGGAGGATCACCCAGACCGCGTTGGAGCCCCCGAGCCCTGCGGGCACCAGCCCGAAGTGGACGGCGACACCGGCGGCGAGGAAGCAGCCGACGAAGATCAGCAGGCGCAACGCCGTATAACGGATCAACGCGCTCGGCTTGGCAGCGGACACGGCTGGCCCTCTCTCTTCCCATGGACTCTCGACACGCTTCTGCCCGTCCAGTGAAGCATGGCCCGAATTCTCTCGGTTCAGGGGGTTGCCGGGCCGCCGCGAGCCCTCGGTCAAGCGGCCTTCGGGCCCAGCGGCAGCAGCATGACGATGTCGTCCCGGTCGTCGCCGGGGGCGACCCGGATCGCGTCCGGCACCCGTCCGACCTCCTTGTATCCGCAGGCGGCGTAGAAGCGGTCGGCGCCGGTGCCGCCCCGGCAGGTGAGGCGGATCGCCTCGATGCCCTCGATGGAGCGGGCGGCGTCGGCGGTGGCGGCCATGAGGTCGCGGCCGTACCCCTTGCCCTGGAGGCGGGGGTGGACCATGACCGTGTAGAGCCACAGCCAGTGCCGCAGCAGCCGGTGGTCATTGAGGGCGAGGAAGGCGGTGGCGGCGACGGTGCCGTCCTCGTCGCGGCCGACGAGGAGCCGGGTGCGGCCCTGCTCGATGGCGACCAGGTGCTTGAGCAGATCGGGCCGCACCTCCTCGGCCGTGACGGGTGCGACGAAACCCACCGCCCCGCCCGCGTTGGTGACATCGGCCCAGAGGGCGGTGATGCCGCCGCGCAGGGCAGGGGTGAATGAGGGATCCAACTCGAAAGTAAGCGCCATAGGGGCAGGGTAACCATTACGGATCGCGCGGCTCAACCTTGTCCGAAACGCGAGAAAGCCCCGGCCGGGGACGGCGGCCGGGGCTCTCGTTCGGTGCGGGGTCGAACCGGGCGGGTGTCAGACGCGCATCGGCTGCGGCGACTCGCGCCGGTCCGCCTCGGGACCGGGGTACTCGCGCAGGATCTCGTACCGGGTGTTCCGCTCGACCGGCCGGAAGCCGGCGTCGCGGATCAGGTCCAGCAGGTCCTCGCGGCCGAGCTTGTTCGGGGTTCCGAAGTCGTCGGCGTCGTGCGTGATCTTGTACTCGACGACCGAGCCGTCCATGTCGTCCGCACCGTGCTGCAGCGCGAGCTGGGCGGTCTGCACACCGTGCATCACCCAGAACACCTTGACGTGCGGCACGTTGTCGAAGAGCAGCCGGGAGACCGCGAAGGTCTTCAGCGCCTCGGCGCCGGTCGCCATCGTGGTACGGGCCTGGAGCTTGTTGCGGACCTTGCCGTCCTTCATGTCCACGAAGTCGTGCTGGTAGCGCAGCGGGATGAAGACCTGGAAGCCGCCGGTCTCGTCCTGCATCTCCCGCAGCCGCAGCACGTGGTCGACGCGGTGACGGGGCTCCTCGATGTGCCCGTACAGCATCGTCGCGGGGGTCTTGAGCCCCTTCTCGTGCGCGAGGCGGTGGATGCGCGACCAGTCCTCCCAGTGGGTGCGGTGGTCGACGATGTGCTGACGGACCTCCCAGTCGAAGATCTCCGCGCCGCCGCCGGTCAGCGATTCGAGACCGGCCTCGATCAGCTCGTCGAGGATCTCGGAGGCCGAGAGGCCGGAGATCGTCTCGAAGTGGTGGATCTCCGTCGCCGTGAACGCCTTCAG
Organism: Streptomyces sp. CA-278952; assembly: GCF_028747205.1. NCBI lineage: Bacteria > Bacillati > Actinomycetota > Actinomycetes > Kitasatosporales > Streptomycetaceae > Streptomyces > Streptomyces sp. CA-278952. Next base: position 4,603,781 of record NZ_CP112880.1, on the reverse strand, counting down.
CGCGACGTCCGGGAGGGCTTCCTTCAGCGCGCTGAGCGAGCGCGGGTAGTAGCGCCACGGCAGCGTCGGGTGGAGTCCGTTGACGATGTGCAGCTCGGTGAGGCTCTCGCCCTCCATCGCCTTGGCGAGGCGGACGGCCTCCTCGATGCGCATCGTGTACGCGTCCTTCTCGCCCGGCTTGCGCTGGAACGAGCAGTACGCGCACGAGGCGGTGCACACGTTGGTCATGTTGAGGTGCCGGTTGACGTTGAAGTGCACCACGTCGCCGTTCTTGCGCGTGCGCACCTCGTGCGCCAGCCCGCCGAGCCACGCCAGGTCGTCGGAGGCGTAGAGGGCGATCCCGTCCTCGCGGGTCAGCCGCTCGCCGGCCCGGACCTTCTCCTCCAGCTCGCGCTTGAGTCCCGCGTCCACTAGGGCGCCTCCCATATCTCCGTGTATCAGACTCCGACCAACCGTACTCCCCCACCCTTCGGGCGGGAGGTGCCCCCTCTACGGCGCTCCGCGCCTACGCCTCTTCGGGGAGTTCTCCGACCCGGTTCTCCCACTTGGTGGAGAGCACGATCGTCGTACGCGTCCGGGAGACGCCCTTCGTACCGCTGAGGCGGCGGATCGTCTTCTCCAGCCCGTCCACGTCGCCGACCCGGACCTTCAGCATGTACGAGTCGTCGCCCGCGATGAACCAGCAGTCCTCGATCTCCGCGAGGTCCTTCAGCCGGCGCGCCACGTCCTCGTGGTCGGCCGCGTCCGAGAGCGAGATCCCGATCAGCGCGGTCACGCCGAGTCCCAGTGACGCGGAGTCGACGGTGGCGCGGTAGCCGGTGATGACACCAGCGGTTTCCAGCCGGTTGATGCGGTCGGTGACGCTGGGCCCGGAGAGCCCCACGAGCCGTCCCAGCTCGGCGTACGAGGCCCTGCCGTTCTCCCTGAGGGCCTGGATGAGCTGCCTGTCCACCGCGTCCATATGACTGAAACCTTCCATTGTTCAGCAGTACCGCGAGTTTACGTGTAGAATCTAAGGCACGTAGGGCTGATGTCCTACAAATCTTCTAGAACATCCAAGAAACGCTTTCGAATCTTCAGGAGTGAACTTCACCGTGTACACGATCGAGATGGCCTACGCCCGGATGCGCGAGCTGCAGGACCTGGCCAACCGCTCGCGTGCCCATCAGCCCGCCGCCGCGCACCGCGTCGACAAGACCCGCACCCCGCGCGCGCACAAGAAGCGCTGACCAGGACCCGACTGACCAGGGTCTATCGGTACTGACCTGGGCCTATCGGTCCTGAGGGTCTCGGGAACCGCCACCGAGCTCTCCTTCCCAACGGCGGTAGAGCCGGTGCGGCACGCCTCCCGCGTCCAGCACCCGCCCTGCGACGAAATCCACCAGATCCTGGATATGCGTCGCACCCGCGTAGAACGCCGGAGAGGCGGGCAGCACGATCGCGCCCGCCTCGTCCAGGGCCACCATCTGCTTCAGCGTCTGACCGCTCAGCGGAGTCTCGCGCACCGCCACGACGAGCGGGCGGCGCTCCTTGAGCGTCACGCTCGCGGCCCGCTGGAGCAGATCCTTCGACAGACCGAGCGCCACTCCGGCCACACAGGCCGTCGAGGCCGGCACGATGAGCATCCCCTTCGCCGGGTACGACCCGGAGGACGGCCCGGCCGCCAGATCACCGGCGGGCCAATGACGTACGCTCTCCAGCTCCGCGCCCCCGACCGCGAACGCGTCCGGCTTCCCGTCGGCCCCCCGCTCCAGCCAGGTCCGCAGATCCTCCCGCCAGTGACCGTCCCGGAACGCGATACCGGTCTCGTCCAGCAGCGTGAGCCGCGAGGCCCGGCTCACCACCAGGTCCACGCTCTCGCCGGCCGCCAGCAGCCCGCGCAGAACGGCGGCCGCGAACGGGGTACCCGAAGCACCCGACACCCCGACAATCCAAGGCCGCCGCTGCTGATGAGTCACTGAAGTCCTGGATTCCACAACCGCGAGCCTATCCGGCACGCCCTCGCGCCCGGCACCCGGAACCGGGCGGGCGCCGCAGACGTTCACCGGGTGACGGGCAACCCGGAGCAGGGGCAGACCATGGGCGACTACTGGACCACCGACCGCACCACGGGCAACGGCGCCACCGGCGGTGCGCGGGCCCTGACCGCCGGGCTCCTGATGGCGGGCTGGGTGGCCCTGCTCTGGATCCTCGAAGGAATCGACACCGCCACGGGCAACGCCCTGGACACCTACGGCATCACCCCCCGCGAGGCGGCGGAGCTGCGGGACGTCGTGCCCGCCGCGTTCCTCCACAGCGGCTGGGAGCACCTGGCATCCAACAGCGTCCCGCTGCTGGTCCTCGGCTTCATCGCCGCCCTCGCCGGGCTGCGCCGGTTCGCCGCCGTCATCGTGACGATCATCCTGGTCAGCGGCGTCGGCGTCTGGCTGACCGCCCCGGCGAACACGATCACGCTCGGCGCGTCCGGCGTGGTCTTCGGGCTGCTCGGCTATCTGCTGGTCCGCGGCTTCGTGGACCGCCGCCCCTGGGACGTCCTCATAGGCGTCGGCGTCGCCGTGGTCTACGGCTCGCTGCTGTGGGGCGTCCTGCCGACCGACTCGGGCGTCAGCTGGCAGGGTCACCTGTTCGGGCTGGCCGGCGGGGTGGCGGCGGCCTTCCTCTTCCGCCGCCCGCGCCGCGCACCGGACAACCTGGTCACGGTCTGAGGGGCCTGGCGACGGGCCCTACGGGGTGAGGCCGCGCACCAGCAGGTCGAGCAGCGCGCAGGCGAACAGCGCGATGCCGATGAAGCCGTTCACCGAGAAGAACGCCCGGTTCAGCCGGGACAGGTCGTGCGGCCGCACCACCCGGTGCTCGTAGACGAACGCCACCGCGACGATCGCCATGCCGATCCAGTAGAAGACCTCGGCGTCCGTGGCCAGACCGAACCAGACCAGCAGCCCGGTCGTGACCGCGTGGCACACCCGCGCGCCCCACAGCGCCGCCGGGATCCCGAACCGCGCCGGGAAGGACAGCACCCCGTGGGCCCGGTCCGCCTGAACATCCTGGCAGGCGAAGATCAGGTCGAAACCGCCGATCCATATCCCCACGGCCAGCCCGAGGATCACCGCGTCCCACGACCAGCTGCCGGTCACCGCGAGCCAGGCGCCGACCGGTCCGATGGCCTGGGCGAGGCCCAGGATGGCGTGCGGGAAGTTCGTGAACCGCTTGCCGTACGGATAGACCACCATCGGCACGACGGCCAGCGGCGCGAGCGCCAGGCACAGCGGATTGAGCAGGGCCGCCGCGCCCAGGAAGACGACCAGCGCGACCAGCGCACCGGTCCACGCGGACTTCACCGACACCGCGCCGGTCACCAGCTCACGGCCGGCGGTGCGCGGGTTCCGGGCGTCGATCTCCCGGTCGATGATCCGGTTGGCGGCCATCGCGAACGTCCGCAGCCCCACCATCGCCAGCGTGACGAGCAGCAGCGTGCCCCAGTGGATGGAGCCGTCCAGCAGGAACATCGCGGTCAGCGCGGCGATGTACGCGAACGGCAGCGCGAAGACCGAGTGCTCGATCATCACGAGCCGCAGGAACGCCTTCACCTTGCTGTCCGAAGGCGCGGGCCCGGGAACGGACGCCGCTTCCGCCGTACTGCTCACAGCCCGTATTCCTTCCAGCGACGGTCGACCTTCGCCGCCGTCTCCGGGTCGGAGACGACCATCTCCGGCCAGCCGCCGTCCCGGGTGTAGCCCTCGGTGGGCAGCTTCCTGGTGGCGTCGATGCCCGCCTTGCCGCCCCAGAACTGCTGGTACGAGGCGTGGTCCAGGTGGTCGACCGGCCCCTCGGTGACCGTGAGGTCGCGGGCGTAGTCGGTGTTGCCGAGCGCCCGCCAGGCGACCTCGTGCAGATCGTGGACGTCGCAGTCGGAGTCGACCACCACGATCAGCTTGGTCAGCGACATCATGTGCGCGCCCCAGATCGCGCTCATCACCTTCTGGGCGTGCTTCGGGTACTTCTTGTCGATCGAGACGATCGCGCAGTTGTGGAAGCCGCCCGCCTCGGGGAGGTGGTAGTCCACGATGTCCGGCACGATGATCTTCAGCAGCGGCAGGAAGAAACGTTCCGTGGCCCGGCCCAGCGGTCCGTCCTCGGTCGGCGGGCGGCCCACCACGATGGACTGGAGCAGCGGCCGCTTGCGCATGGTGACGCAGTCGATGGTCAGTGCGGGGAACGGTTCCTGCGGGGTGTAGAAGCCGGTGTGGTCCCCGAACGGGCCCTCGGGGAGCATCTCGCCCGGCTCCAGCCAGCCCTCGATGACGACCTCCGCCTGCGCGGGGACCTGGAGCGGCACGGTCTTGCAGTCGACCATCTCGATCCGCTTGCCCTGGACGAACCCGGCGAAGAGGTACTCGTCGATGTCCCCGGGCAGCGGTGCGGTGGAGGCGTACGTCACGGCGGGCGGGCAGCCGAAGGCGATGGCGACGGGCAGCCGCTCTCCGCGCCTCGCTGCGACCTGGTAGTGGTTGGCGCTGTCCTTGTGGATCTGCCAGTGCATCCCGATGGTGCGCTTGTCGTGCCGCTGGAGCCGGTAGAGGCCCAGGTTCCGGACGCCGTTCTCGGGGTGCTTGGTGTGGGTGAGGCCGAGGTTGAAGAAGGAGCCGCCGTCCTCGGGCCAGGTGAAGAGCGCGGGCAGCTGGTCCAGGTCGACGTCGTCGCCGGTCAGCACCACTTCCTGCACCGGCGCGTCGCCGGACTTCACCTTCTTCGGCGGCACGTGCACCATCGAGCCGAGCTTCCCGAAGGCCTCCCGCACCCCGACGAAGCCCTGCGGCAGCTCCGGCCTGAGGAGTCCGCCGATCTTGTCGCTGATGTCGCTGTACGACTTCAGTCCGAGGGCCTTCAGGAGGCGCCGGTCAGTACCGAAGACGTTCATGGCCAGGGGCATCGAGGAGCCCTTGACGTTCTCGAACAGCAGGGCGGGCCCGCCCGCCTTGTTGACCCGGTCGACGATCTCGCCGACCTCCAGGTGGGGGTCGACCTCGGCCTTGACGCGCTTGAGATCACCATCGCGCTCAAGAGCCCGGAGCAGGGAGCGAAGATCGTCGTAAGCCATGCGGTCCAGTTTGTCATCCCCGCCCCCGGGGCCCCGCCGGGGCTCCCCCCGCGCCGCGCGCCGAAACTCCGCCGACCGTCCGCGCACGCGCCGGCATGAAGGAACCGGGTCCGCCTCCGGGCCCCGGTTCCTTCATGCCGAGCCGGTACCCTGGCCGCGACACCGGGCTTCATCCCGCCCGCCGCCGCTTCCTGGGGGACGCACCATGAGAGCCCTGATGTTCATCGTCCCGCTGGCTCTGACGATCTACGCGTTCATCGACTGCCTGAACACCACGGAGGAGGACACCAAGCATCTGCCGAAGATCGCCTGGGTCTTCATCATCCTGCTGTTCTGGGTCGTCGGCCCGGTCGTGTGGCTCGTCGCCGGCAAGAAGCGCCACACCAGGACCGGGGGCACGGGACCCGCTTCCTGGCAGCGGCGCGGGCGGCAGCAGTGGGTGGCCCCGGACGACAACCCGGACTTCCTCAAGTCGCTCAAGGACGACAAGGACGCCGAGGAGGAGCGGGGCCGCCGCGACGGCGGTACGGGCCCCGACGACAAGACCCCGCCCACGTCCTGACCGGGTATTCCGGCCCGCCGGGGTGATCTTTCCGACCGGCGCGGTGGGCACGTCGTGGGGGCGTCGTCGGCCATCCTCGGAGGGGTAGCAGCAGCGCGGGCCCGCCCCGCGCCGCCCACCCCTGAGGAGCCCCCCACATGTCCGAAACTCCCGCCGAACTCGTCGCCCGCCTCCGGGCCTCCTTCCGCACCGGTCGCACCAAGGACCTCGCCTGGCGCACGGACCAACTGGAGCGGCTGCGCACCCTCCTCACCGAGCACGGTGACGATCTCGCGGACGCGCTGCACGCCGATCTCGGCAAGGGCCGCAAGGAGGCGTACCGCACCGAGATCGACTTCACGGTGCGGGAGATCGACCACACGCTGGAGCACCTGGCCGACTGGCTGCGCCCCGAGCCCGCCCCCGTACCGCCGCACCTCGCCCCCACCGGCGCCGAGGCACGTACCGTGCTGGAGCCGCTCGGCGTCGTCCTGGTCATCGCGCCGTGGAACTACCCGGTGCAGCTACTGCTCGCCCCGGTCGTCGGCGCGCTCGCGGCCGGGAACTGCGTGGTGGCCAAACCCAGCGAGCTGGCGCCCGCGACCTCCGCCGCCGTGGCCCGGCTGCTGCCGCGCTACCTGGACCGCGAGGCGGTCGCGGTCGTCGAGGGCGCGGTCGAGGAGACGACGGCCCTGCTGGAGCAGCGGTTCGACCACATCTTCTACACCGGCAACGGGACGGTCGGCCGGATCGTGATGGCCGCCGCGGCGAAGCATCTGACGCCCGTCACCCTGGAGCTGGGCGGCAAGTCCCCGGCCTTCGTCGACCGGGGCACGGACCTGGCGGCGGTGGCCGACCGGCTGGTCTCGGGGAAGTTCCTCAACGCCGGGCAGACCTGTGTGGCCCCCGACTACGTCCTGACCGACCCGGAGACCGCGCCGGCCCTCGCGGACGCGCTGGCGGGCGCGGTGGAGAAGCGGTTCGGCGCGGACCCGGCGGACCACCCCGAGTACGGGAGGATCGTGAACGAGCGCCACTTCGACCGGCTGACCGGGCTGCTGGACTCCGGCCGGACGGTGGCGGGAGGCGTCCACGACCGGGCGACGAAGTACATCGCGCCGACCGTGCTGGCCGACGTCGCCCCGGACGCGCCGGTGATGGGCGAGGAGATCTTCGGGCCGATCCTGCCGCTGGTCACGGTGGACGGCCTGGACGAGGCGATCGGCTTCATCAACGACCGGGACAAGCCGCTGGCGCTGTACGCGTTCACCGAATCCGACACCGTACGGGAGCGGCTGCTGGCCGAGACGTCCTCGGGAGCGGTCGGCATCGGCCTGCCGCTGGCCCATCTCACCGTCTCGGACCTGCCGTTCGGCGGGGTCGGCGAGAGCGGCATGGGCAGCTACCACGGGCCGTACTCCCTGGAGACGTTCAGCCACCGCAAGGCGGTCCTGGACACCCCGCTGGGCTGACCCGGCACAGGCGGCGGCCCCGGACGGGGAATCCGTCCGGGGCCGCCGTGGTGGTGTCCTGGCTCAGACCCCCGCGTAGGAGTGCAGGCCGGAGACGAAGATGTTCACGCCGTAGTAGTTGAACAGCCAGCAGGCGAACGCGACGAGCGCCAGGTAGGCGGCCTTGCGGCCCTTCCAGCCGGCGGTGGCGCGGGCGTGCAGATAGGCGGCGTAGGCGACCCAGGTGATGAAGGACCAGACCTCCTTGGGGTCCCAGCCCCAGTACCGGCCCCAGGCGTCGCCCGCCCAGATCGCGCCGGCGATGATCGTGAACGTCCACAGCGGGAAGACGGCCGCGTTGATCCGGTACGAGAACTTGTCCAGCGAGGACGCCGAGGGCAGCCGCTCCATGACCGAGGTGGCGAACTTGCCGGGCGTGCCGCCGGAGGCGAGCTTGCTCTCGTAGTTGTCGCGGAAGAGGTAGAGGACCGTGCCGACCGCGCCGAGGTAGAAGACGGCGCCGCAGATGATGGCGGTCGAGACGTGGATCCACAGCCAGTACGAGTGCAGCGCGGGCACCAGCTGGTCGCTGTCGGTGTAGAGCGTCGTGACCGCGATGCCGAGGTCCAGCAGGACGGTGGTGACCAGCGGGAGGCCGATCCAGCGGACGTTCTTCTTCAGTGCGAGCAGCACCAGGTAGGAGCCGACCGCCACCGTGGAGAAGGTGATGGAGAACTCGTACATGTTGGCCCAGGGGGCCCGCTGCACCGACAGGGCGCGGGTGGCGACGCCGCTCGCCTCGACGAGGAACGCCACCACGGTCAGCGAGACCGCGATCCGGCCCCACAGGTCGCCCTTGAACGTGCCGCCGGCCGCACCCGGGCCGTCGGGCACGTCACGCGTACCGGTGGCGGAACGGGTGATGACCTCGGGGCGGTCCAGCACGGCCGTGCCACCGGCGCGCGCCTTCCCCCCGGTGGCGGCGGAGGCGGAGGCGCCCGCTCCGGAGGCGGACAGCGCGGCGGCGGTGCGGCCGACCTTGCTGCGGCTGCCGAGCACCCACTCCGCGATGTGCGCGAAGAAGGCCAGGGTGTAGACGGCCATCGACGAATAGATCAGCACATTGCTGGTGTTCGCCAGGCTCTCGTTGGTTGCGGCGGCGAGATTCACTTCTCAGCCCCTTCGGCAGGTGCTTCGGCAGGATGTACGGGCCGGCTCCCGGCCTCGTTCGTGGCATCGGTCGTGGGGTCGGTCGTGGCGTCGGTCGCGCCGGGCCCGTCCGGCGAGGTGGGTGCATCCGGTTTCTCCGGCGTGTCCGGGGCCTCTGCCGCGGCGGGCGCCGTGGTGACCAGGGCGGCCGACAGATCGCCCAGTTCCCCGGGGAGCTTCGCGGACTCGCTGCGGCCCAGGCCCGCCATCTCCACGACCGTGACGCCGTCGGCGCCCCGGACCGCCCGCACCCACACGCGGCGGCGCTGAATGAACAGCGAGCCGGCGAGACCGGCGATGGCGGCGACGGAGCCGCCGAGCGCCCAGCCGTTGCCCGGCTGCTGCGAGATCTGGAAGCTGGCCCACTCCTCGGTGCCCTCGAAGGTGATGGATCCGGCGCCGTCGGGCAGGTCCAGCTTCTCGCCCGGCATCATCAGCTTCTTGAGGAGCTCGCCGTCCTCGTCCTTGAACTCCTTCATCTTGGACGTGTCGAGCTGGTAGACGTTCTGCGCCAGCCCGGAGTCGACGCCCAGGGAGCCCTGGTAGGCGCTGAGCGCCAGCACGGGGAAGTCCAGGCCGGGGAACTGCGAGAGCATCTGCTCCTTGCCCTTGCCCGCGAAGGTCGGCACGAAGAAGGCCTTGAAGCCCAGCTGGGTCTTCTCGCCGTTCTTGTCCTTGTAGCCGTCCATCACCTTGATGGCGCCGGACGAGGTGATGTTGTTGTCGATCGGCAGCAGCGGGACCGCGGACCGTGAGACGACCTTCCCCTCACCGTCCCGGACGGTGACGACGGGGGCGTAGCCGTGGGCGATCAGATAGACCTTGGTGCCGTCCACGACGAGCGGCTCGTTGACCTTGATGACGTCCTTGCGCTCCGCGCCGTCGGCCCCCTCGCTGTAGGTCACCCGGGCCTCGAAGGTCCGCGGGGTGCCGCGCTGCAGGCCGCTCCTCTCGTACGTACCGACGAAGTCGTCGAGCACGAAGCTGAACGGGGCCAGCGAGTCGGAGTCGTAGAGCGAGCCCGACGTGAAGTCGTCGTACTGGGTGAGCGTGTTGGAGAAGCCGTCGCCCTCGACGATCAGCTTGCCGCCCTCCGACTTGAAGAGCTGCCCGGAGGCGAAGGCCACCAGCATCACGATCAGGGCGATGTGGAAGACCAGGTTCCCGGCCTCGCGGAGGTAGCCCTTCTCGGCGGCGACCGCGTCGCCCACCACGTGCGCCCGGAAGCGCCGCTTGCGCAGGACGGCGAGGGCCGCCTCACGGACCTCCTCGGGCTCGGCCTCCGTGCGCCACGTGGTGTACGCGGGCAGCCGGGTCAGCCGCTTCGGCGCGCCCGGCGGGCGGCTGCGCAGCTGGCCCACGAACTGGCCGGTGCGCGGCACGATGCAGCCGATGAGCGAGACGAACAGCAGGATGTAGATCGCGGAGAACCACACCGAGCTGTAGACGTCGAAGAGCTGGAGCTTCTCGTAGATCGGGGTGAGGGTGGTGTGCTGTTCCTTGAAGGCCTGCACCTTCATGTCGTCGACGCTGGTCTGCGGGATCAGCGACCCCGGGACGGCCCCGAGGGAGAGCAGGAAGAGCAGGATCAGCGCCACCCGCATCGAGGTGAGCTGACGCCAGAACCAGCGCACCCAGCCGATCACGCTCATCGCGGGTACGCCCGCCCCGGTGTCGGGGCGCTCCTCGCGGGGCGCGGTGGAGAGCTGTTCGCCCGCCGCGCCGTGGGCGGAGCCCTGGTCGCGCTCGGCCTCGCGCTGCCGCGTCTCCGTGCTGTTCGACTTGCTCATGAACTCAGATCCCTACAACGAAGCCGCTGGACCAGCTCTGCATGTGCTGCATGAGCGTGGCCCACACACCGGTCAGCAGCAGGATTCCGGTCACGATCATCATGCCGCCGCCGATCCGCATCACCCATGCGTAGTGGCGCTTGACCCAGCCGAACGCGCCGAGCGCCTTACGGAAGGCGACTGCTGCGAGGACGAACGGGACACCGAGACCGAGACAGTACGCGACGGTCAGTATCGCGCCGCGTCCGGCGGTGGCACTGTCGGTCGACAGAGCGAGTACGGAGGCGAGGGTCGGGCCGATGCACGGCGTCCAGCCGATCCCGAAGAGCGCGCCGAGCAGCGGCGCACCGGCCAGTCCGGCCGCCGGCCGCTTGTGGATGCGGAACTCGCGCATCGTCACCCCCGGCACGAGCCCCATGAAGAAGACGCCCATGGCGATCATCAACACGCCCAGGACCTTGTTGAGCACCTCGGAGTGCGCCTGAAGCTCTTGGCCGAAGTAGCCGAAGAGCGCGCCGGTGGAGGCGAACACCACGGTGAAGCCGAGGACGAACAGCGAGGCGCCCGCCACCACCCGGCCTCGGCGCGCCTCGGCGAGGTCCGTGCCGCTGACCCCGGTGACGTAACTCAGATAGCCGGGTACGAGCGGCAGGACGCAGGGCGAGAAGAAGGAGATGAGACCGGCCAGCAGGGCGAGCGGCAGGGCGACCAGCAGCGCCCCGGTCAGGACGGTGTCGTTGTACGCGGCCAGCGTGACGGTCTCGTGGTGGGCGGCGAGCGGGATCACCGGATCACTTCTCCGCGATGATCGGGTCGATCATCTTGCGCAGCTCGTCCGCGTCGAGCGCCTGGAGCGTGCGGGCCGCGATCTTCCCGTCCCGGTCGATGACCACGGTGGACGGGATGGCCTGCGGGTTCAGGGTGCCTTTGGGGAAGCGGAGGATGAGCTTGCCGATCGGGTCGTAGAAGCTCGGGTACTCGACCCCGTAATCCTTCTCGAAGTTGATCGCCGCGTCCCGCTGGGCGTCGCGGGTGTTTATCCCGACGAACTGGACGCCCTGGTCCGCCGTCTCCTTCGAGACCTGGGCGAAGTACTTCGCCTCCAGGCGGCAGGGGCCGCACCAGGAGCCCCAGACATTGAGGACGACGACCTTGCCCTGGTAGTCGGCGAGGTCGAGCGGCTTGCCGTCCAGACCCTCACCGTCGAGCTTCGGCGCCGCCACCCGGTCACCCTTCGCGACGGTGGAGACGCCCCCGCTGCCGGTGATGAAGTTGGTGTTGCCTCCGCCTCCGGCCTTGTTGCCGCCGCTGCACGCGGACAGCGTCAGGGCACCGGCCACAGCGGTGGCGGCGAGCAGGGTGAAGCGGCGTCGGGACGCGCGGCCAAAGCTCATGTGAAAAGTTTCGCATGGCGGATTCCGGGCTCCCCCGCGCCCCCCTCAGTGCCCGTAAAGCCCCTTGTCAGGCCTGTTTAAAGAAGGAGTTCCAGCCGCCGGCGGGCGCCTGTCCGACGTCCAGTGTCCGGAGCTTGGCGAGCACGGCGGGGTCTTGTGCGTCGAGCCAGTCGACGTACTGCCGGAACGAGACGAGGCGCACGTCGTCCTTGTCCGCCACCTTCTTGATCACTTCTTCCACGGCGTCCATATAGATGCCGCCGTTCCACTCCTCGAAGTGGTTGCCGATGGAGAACGGTGCGCGATTGGACTCGTACGCGCGCTGGAAACCGGCGAGATACGCGCCGGTCGCCTGGGTGCGCCAGCCCGGATAACGCGAGGGCATGCCCTTCGTCGAATTCTGCGACTGATTGGCGAGGATGTTGTAGTCCATCGAGAGCACCTCGAAGGAGTGCCCGGGGAACGGCATCGCCTGCAGCGGCAGATCCCAGACGCCGCCGCGCTTCACGGGCCAGATCTGACGGCCGCCCGGCGAGCTGGCGTCGTAGCGCCAGCCCAGTTTGCTCGCGGTCGGCAGAAGATTGTCCTGGCCGAGCAGACAGGGCGTGCGGCCGCCGATCAGTTCCTTGCGATAGTCGAACGGAAGCGGATCCTCGTTCTCCCAGCCGGTGTTCGTCCGCCATTCCGTGACGAAGGACACAGCCTGATTGATCTCGCTGTGCCATTGGGCGGGCGTCCAGCGCTCGACGGATCCGGAACCACCGCAGAAATGCCCGTTGAAGTGGGTGCCGATCTCATGGCCGTCCAGCCACGCCTGGCGCACGTACTTCAGTGTGTCCTTGACGTGATCGTCGGTGAGATAGCCGATGTCGGAGGCGCCGCGGGGGTTGTTCGGCGGACGGTAGAGGGATTTCTTCGACTCGGGCAGCAGATAGATGCCGGAGAGGAAGAACGTCATGGCCGCGTCGTGCTCCTTGGCCAGTTCGAGAAAACGCGAGAAGAGCCCGTTGCCGACCTCGCCCGCGCCGTCCCAGGAAAAGATCACGAACTGCGGCGGCTTCTGGCCCGGTTCGAGCGGGGCGGGTGCCTGCGGTTGGTTGGGCTGTTTGCCGGTGTCGGCGGTCGAGCCGTCACCGATCAGCCGGACCTTGTTCTTCGGCGCGCCGTTTCCGCTGCCGCTGCCGTTGCCGGTGTCGGTGTCGCCTTGGCCGCCCCGGCCGGGCCCTCCTTCGCCGGAGGAGTCCGCGGCGCCACAGCCGGCGAGGCCGATCGCGGCTGCGGCGCCGAGCCCCGCCCCGAGCAGGCCCCTTCGATTGATCTCGCGCATACCGTCCCCATCTGCGGTCGTTTTATCTCAAGCTCATACAAACTGCTGAAGAGTTAGATGGGGCGCGTAACACGTCGGTTCCGTGCATTTGGGGACTTTCTTTACGCTTTACCTGGCACCCGGCCGACCGAGCGTCCGCCCGACCGACCGATCCGGGCGCGACGTCCATACGACGCTCGCACACGCTTACGGGCAACCCTGATGGGGGGACGTGGGAGTGGCCCTCCGCAGTTCTGCCGTCGGCCGACGGATCACCGACCGGTTCCGGGGTCACCGGCCGACGCCGACGCATCGGCTTCCCTGGATTGTCGAACTCATGCGCGGGCGCGGAGCACCACACCCATAGGCCGCCCGTCGGCCGCCCTATGGGTGTGGTGCGGAAAAATGGGTGGTGCGGAAAATGGGGACGGGACCGCCCGCCGCGGTGCGCGGCAGCCGGTCCCGTACGTTCCGTGCAACTCGTCCCGTGGCGTCGGACTACGCGCCGAACGCCTTGGACTGACCCTTCGCGGCCTTCCCCTTCACCGGCTTGGCTCCGGCCAGCAGGTGCACGGGCACCAGGTCGCGGGCCGGCTCCGAGTAGCCGACCGAGACGATCCGGTCGCCCCGGTAGGTGAAGCTCGTCAGCGAGGCCAGCGTGCACTGCCGCTTGCGCGGGTCGTGCCACAGACGGCGGCGCTCGACGAAGGAGCGCAGGATCCAGATCGGCAGCTGATGGCTGACACAGACCGCCTCGTGGCCGCGCGCCGCGTCCCGGGCTGCGTCGAGCGCGCCCATCATCCGGACGACCTGCTCGATGTACGGCTCGCCCCAGGACGGCTTGAACGGATTGGTGAGGTGCTTCCAGTTGTCCGGCTTGCGCAGCGCGCCGTCGCCGACGCCGAAGGTCTTGCCCTCGAAGATGTTGGCCGCCTCGATCAGCCGGGCGTCGGTGGCGAGATCCAGGCCGTGCGCCTTGGCCACGGGCGCGGCCGTCTCCTGGGCGCGCTCCAGCGGAGAGGCCACGACATGGGTGATGTCGCGCTTCGCCAGGTGGTCGGCGACCCGGTCGGCCATCTTCCGGCCCAGGTCGGAGAGGTGGTAGCCGGGGCGGCGCCCGTAGAGCACGCCGTCCGGGTTGTGCACCTCGCCGTGGCGGACCACGTGCACCACGGTCAGCTGCTCGTCGCGGCCGACGCTCTCGTGGTCCGCGCCCTCCCCGCTCATGCGGTGGCCTCCGCCGCGGCACGGGCGGCGGCGGGCAGGGCGGCGGCGATGCGCTCGACCGCCCGCTCGTCGTGGGCCGTGGAGACGAACCAGGACTCGAACGCCGAGGGCGGCAGGTAGACGCCCCGCTCCAGCATCGCGTGGAAGAACGCGGTGAAGCGGAAGACGTCCTGCTTCTTGGCGTCGTCGTAGTCCCGGACGGGCTCGTCCGTGAAGAAGACGGAGAACATGTTGCTCGCGGCGGACACCGTGTGCGCCACGCCCTCCTTGGTGAGCGCGTCGCCCACCAGGGAGCGCAGCTCGGCGGAGACCGCGTCGATCTTCGCGTACGCCGCGTCGTCCAGCAGCCGCAGTTGGGCGAGCCCGGCGGCGGTGGCGACCGGGTTCCCGGAGAGGGTGCCCGCCTGGTAGACCGGGCCGGCCGGGGCCAGGTGCGCCATCACGTCGCCGCGACCGCCGAAGGCCGCCGCGGGGAAGCCGCCGCCCATCACCTTGCCGAAGGTCATCAGGTCGGGCCGGACACCGTCGACGCCGTACCAGCCGGCCTTCGACGTACGGAAGCCCGTCATGACCTCGTCGGAGATGTACAGCGCGCCGTTGGCCGCGCACAGCTCCTTGAGGCCGGCGTTGAAGCCGTCCGCCGGCGGGACGACGCCCATGTTGCCGGGCGAGGCCTCGGTGATCACGCAGGCGATCTCGCCGGGGTGCGCGGCGAAGGCGGCGCGCACCGCGTCCAGGTCGTTGTACGGCAGGACGATGGTGTCCCCGGCCGTGGCGCCCGTGACGCCCGGGGTGTCGGGCAGCCCGAAGGTGGCCACGCCCGACCCGGCGGCGGCCAGCAGCGCGTCCACGTGCCCGTGGTAGCAGCCGGCGAACTTCACGACCTTGGCCCGGCCCGTGAAACCGCGGGCCAGCCGGATCGCCGACATGGTCGCCTCGGTGCCGGAGGAGACCAGGCGCACCTGCTCGACGGGGTCGATCCGCGCCACGATCTCCTCGGCGAGCGCGACCTCGCCCTCACCCGGCGTACCGAAGGAGGTGCCCCGGGAGACCGCCTCCTGGACGGCGGCGATGACCTCGGGGTGAGAGTGGCCGAGAATCATCGGACCCCACGAGCACACGAGGTCGACGTACTCGCGGCCGTCGGCGTCGGTGAGGTACGGACCGGTGCCGGACACCATGAACCGGGGCGTACCGCCCACGGCCTGGAAGGCACGCACGGGAGAGTTCACGCCGCCGGGCGTCACGACGGACGCCCGGTCGAACAGCGACTGCGAAACTGGGGCTTCGTATGAATACGCCACTTTGGTCCTGATCTGCGATTCGGGTATCGGGAGGCCGGGCCGGGAAATCACTGACAATCTCGGCCACCGGTGAGCAGGGAGCGCGCTCCCCTCGTATCACGAAAGAGCGTCAGCCCCCTCGCGTCTGCGAAACTGGGGCGTCATAGGGAAAGCTCACACATGCCATGGTGTCAGAGGCACGCACGGTCTTGCGGGCAGGTGTTTCACCGCACGCCCGCGGGGGAGGTCACTGACACGATGATCGGGTTGCGCGGCGGGGGCTGTGTCTCCTAAGAAGTAGTCGGGTGGATGAGATATGCATCGCGGTGGCGGAGTGGGCGAGGGGACCGACGACCTGGGGCCCGAGCCTGCCCGGCGAGGGCGGCACCGGCGCAGGGCCGAGCGCGCCCAGAGCAGGGGCGCGGACAGCACGCCGCCCCCCGGGACCAGGAGCGGGGGCGTGATGGGGGTGACGTACAAGTACTTCGGCGCCCCGGACGGGGCGACCGCGGCACGCGTGCCCATCTCGATGCGGCCGGAGGAGCTCGGCGGTGACGAGCTGGGCATGGGCGGCATGTTCACCAAGATCAAGCCGGAGACCGTGGCCGCCATGGTCCTGACCGGGATCCAGGGCATACCCCTGCACAAGGTCCCCCCGCTCGAACTGGTCGTCCTCCACCCCGACTACGCCGTGGTCAAGCTGCCGATGACGGTCGTCGACCCGCTGCGCGGCGTCGGCGAGGAGTCGGTCGGCGCGGCGGCCTTCATCTGGTCCACGGTCCCCGACCGCGGCGGCCCGCGCGACGCCTTCAACGTCTACCAGCTGCTCCACGAGTGGCAGGACTTCTCCCACCGGCTGCACGACGCGGGACATCAGGCGTACTGCCTGGTCTGGCCCTGACCCCGGGGACGAGCGGAGGTTCGAGCGGCCTCGCACCCCGGAGACGCTTGCGCGCGGCGCAGTGAAACAGCGTAGTGAAACGGCGCAGTGGCGAGGGGCAGTGAAGCGGCGCAGACATTCGGCGGCCAGTTCGAGCCAAATATCGTGAGGATTTGGCCGACAGCCGGTCTTCAGCAGACCCACCGGGCACGCCGATGTACGGGACACCCGACCATCTGGAGGTCCGCCGTGGGCGACGTTCTGCCGGCCCTGTCCATCCCCGTGCTCGTCTTCGGCGGCGGCATCTACGCGGCCTGCGACTGCTGGTGGCGCCGTAGGCATCCGGCGCCACCGTCCCCGTACACCCATCAGGCGGCCCGGCTGGCGGAACGGGAGATGCTGCTCCTGGCCGAGGAGATCGTCGACGACGCGCACGCCGCGCTCGGCCCCCTCTACGACGCCCCGGCCGCCCCGCGCCCCGGCGGGCAGCCCGCCGGAACGCCGGCCGACGTCACGCCCGAGGGGGACGCCACCCCGGATCGCGCCCCGTCACCGCCAGCAGCCGCTCGAAGGCGGTAGCCCCCTCCCCCACCGGGAACGGCTCACCGAACACCTTCATCGCCCGGGCCTGCGGAGCCATCGCCGCCAGCTCCGGCCCCAGTACGTCGAGCACGCGCTCCTCCGGCACGAAGTCCGCGCCCGTCGCCCGCGCCAGGTCCCAGGCGTGCACCATCAGATCGCCGAGCACCATGAGTCCCACCGTCCGGGCCGGCAGCCCCATCTGCCCGGTCGTGCCCTCCTCGACGCCCGGCACGCTCCACGCCTCCACCAGCCGGGCGGTCTCGGAACCGAACCTGCCCCGCCAGTCGCCCGCCACGAAATCCGGCTCCTGGCCAAAATCCACCTCCTCGCGGGCCGCGAGGGCCTGGAAGTTCACGACCACCTGGAACAGGTGGTTCACCAGCGCCCGTACGTCGTAGTCGGCACAGGGCGTACCGCCGCCCAGCTGCCCGTCGTCGATCCCCCGCACGACGGGCAGGGCCCGGCCCGCGGCGGCTTCCAGCAGTTCACCGATCGTCTGTGTCATGCCTCCACCCTCCGCCCGCGCACCGCCCGGCGTCTTGAAGAAACACGACAGGTGTTCCGAGGGCGCGGGACTAAAATCGGTCCATGGCCGCCGGACCTCGCCGCGACACCCGGGGCATCGTCGACGCCCCGGACCTGTTCGCGCACGTGCGCTTCCGCCGCCGCGAGCCCGCCGCCGGGCTGCGCCCGTATCTGGAGCACTACTGGCTGATCGACTGGGACCTCACCGAGCCGTACGCCGCCCATGTGGTCCCCCACCCGTCGGTGAACCTGGTCTTCCAGCGGTACGAGGCCGGGGACGGCCCCCGGGAGCGGTCCGGGTACGCCGAGGTCGCGGGCGTCGCCCCCGGACTCTTCGCCCGGAAGCTGGCCGGGCGCGGCCGGGTCTGCGGGGTGCAGTTCCGGCCCGGCGGGTTCCGCCCGTTCGCACCCGGGCGCCCGGTGTCCGCGTGGACCGGGCTGCGGTCCGACGCCGCCGGGGCGCTGCGGCTGCCGCCGCCCGTCCGGGGTGTCCTGGACCCGGACGACGAGGACGCGCGGGTCGCGGCCCTGGACGCCTTCCTGCTGGCCCTGGAGCCCCGCCCCGATCCGCGGGCGGCGCTGGCGATGGCCGTCGTCGACCGGGTGCGTACGGACCGCACGGTGCTCAGGGCCGGCCGGCTCGCCCGGGACGCCGGGCTCTCCGCCCGCTCCCTGCAACGGCTCTTCTCGGCGTACGTCGGCGTCGGCCCCAAGTGGGTCATCCTCCGCTACCGCGTCCACGAGGCACTGGAACGCGCCGGATCCGACCCGGCCGTCGACTGGGCGCGGCTCGCGGCGGAGCTGGGCTACAGCGACCAGGCCCACCTGGTGCGGGACTTCACCGCGACGGTGGGCGTGCCCCCGACGGCGTTCGCCCCGCGTTGACGGCGGCCGGGCACGGCTCCGCACGCGCATCCACCCGCACCCCCTCCCGCACACCCACACGCCCATCCGGTCCCGCACGCCCGCCCGGTCCCTCACGCCCCGCCAAATCCCTGGCAGCCCGTCCCGTCCCGGTGGCATCCTGACCGGGTGAACGGACCCGAGATCACCCTCGAAGTAGCCCCTGAGCTGCGGCTCTTCGTTCCGCACGGCCGTCGCGGCGGGCCCACGCCCCTCGTCACGGACGGCTCCTCGACCCTCGGCCATGTCATCGAGTCCCTCGGCGTCCCGCTCACCGAGGCCGGAACGCTGCTGGTGAACGGCGCCCCGGTGGCCCGCTCGCATGTGCCCGGCCCCGGCGAACACGTCGACGTGCGCGCCGTGGAGCGCCCCCAGCAGGTCCCCGGCGCCCCCCTGCGCTTCCTCCTCGACGTCCATCTCGGAACGCTGGCCCGCCGCTTGCGGCTCCTGGGCGTCGACGCGGCGTACGAGAACGAGGACATCGGCGACCCCGCCCTGGCCACCCTCTCCGCCCGGGAGCGGCGCGTCCTGCTCTCCCGGGACCGCGGGCTGCTGCGCCGCCGCGAGATCTGGTCGGGGGCGTACGTCTACAGCGACCGCCCCGCGGAGCAGCTCCGCGACGTCCTCGGCCGGTTCGCCCCGGCCCTGTCCCCGTGGACCCGCTGTACCGCGTGCAACGGCACGCTGGCCGGGGCCGCGAAGGACTCCGTGAGCGGACTCCTCGAACACGGCACCCAGGAGGCGTACGACGTGTTCGCCCAGTGCACGGAGTGCTCCCGGGTGTACTGGCGCGGGGCCCATCACGGCCACCTGGAGACGATCGTGTCCGAGGCGATGGCCGAGTTCGGGGGCGCGCCGGCCTAGCCAGGGCCTGGCGTTCGGGTCACGGCGGGGTTGGGCCGCATCCGGCGTGGCCCCCGGTCGTAACCTCCCGCGGGCGGGGCGCCCCGCACCGACTGCCTATCCTTCTCCCCGTACCCGATCAGCAGTCCGAGGAGATCGCCATGGCCGCCACCCCCATCGCCGTCATCACCGGCGCGAGCAGCGGCATCGGCGCCGCGACCGCCCGTACGCTGGCCGCCGCAGGCTTCCGGGTCGTGCTGACCGCCCGCCGCAAGGACCGCATCGAGGCGCTGGCCGCCGAGATCACCGAGGCCGGTCACCAGGCGACGGCCTACCCCCTGGACGTCACCGACCGCGCGGCGGTCGACGAGTTCGCCACCGCGTTCCGCTCCCTCGCCGTCCTCGTCAACAACGCGGGCGGGGCGCTCGGCGCCGACCCCGTGGCGACCGGCGACCCCGCCGACTGGCGGCAGATGTACGAGACCAACGTGATCGGCACCCTCAACGTCACCCAGGCCCTGTTGCCCGCCCTCACCGCGAGCGGCGACGGCACGATCGTGATCCTCTCCTCCACCGCGGCGCTCTCCGCGTACGAGGGCGGCGGCGGTTACGTGGCGGCCAAGCACGGCGAACACGTCCTGGCCGAGACCCTGCGGCTGGAGATCGTCGGCACCCCGGTCCGCGTCATCGAGGTGGCCCCCGGCATGGTCAGGACCGAGGAGTTCGCCACCACCCGCTTCCGCGGCGACACGGAGAAGGCCGCCAAGGTCTACGCGGGCGTCGACGCCCCGCTGACCGCCGAGGACGTGGCCGACACGATCGGCTGGGCCGTCACCCGCCCCAGCCACGTCAACATCGACCTCCTGGTGGTACGCCCCCGCGCCCAGGCCTCCAACACGAAGGTCCACCGCACCGGTTGAGCCCGGCTCACCCCTTCAGGGCGGAACGACGCCCCGCTCCGCGACGAGCACCAAACGGGTCGTGCGGGGTGATCGTGCAGCGCGCTCCGGGCGTCAGCGCGGTCGCCTCCCGGCTGGGCAGGTCCGCCTTGCACACGGCCCCGGAGTCCGTGGTGAGGTGCAGCGTAGCCGCCTCCGCCGGACCTGCACTCACGCCCCTGCCCTCGATCACTCGTGCGGGTGATCGGACCGGAACGCCCACCCAGCCCTCGCAGTCGCTGCCTAAGCTCGGTGGTGCCAGAACACAGCGCGGCCCCCGGTCAGGATTGCCGTCCCGTCCGAGGGCCTCACCATCAGGAAGTTGGGCTTCCCATGGCTGAGCACGACACTAACGCGCCCCCACTGTTCGAGATCGGAGATCTCCTGTCCGCCCCAGCGGCCGGTCCGGTCTTCATGGATCTTGAACACCCCGATTACGCCTACATGTTCGGCTTCCTCCAGGCCGACGGCCACCTCGCACAAGGCACCGGCAACAAGGGCCGTCTGACGGTGGAGATCGGGGTCCGGGACATCGCCGTACTCCGCGAGTTCCAGCGGCTGACCCCGTACAACAGCAGCATCACCGAGCGCGTGCGGGCAACGAACTTCTCGCTGGAACACCACTCGGCGACCTGGACCCTCTGCAATCAGGAAGCCAGGGCCCGGATCAACGGGCTGGGTCTTCCCTACGGCCGGAAGTCGAGGAAGATCACCCCGCCCCGGGTGGAGTTCTCCCGTCGCGACTACCTACGGGGCGTCATCGACGCCGACGGCTCGGTCGGCCACACCGGGCAGGGGCTCCCCTTCATCTCGCTGACCACCGCGAGCGCCGCTGTCGGCGCCTATCTCTGCAGGTACGCCAAGGCCGTGACCGGGGCCGCCAGGCAGATCAGGCGCAACGCCCGCGACGGAATCTTCAACGTCGTCTACACGAAGGAGGCGGCGGTTCAGCTGGCCGAGCACCTCTACTATCCGGGCTGCGTGTCCCTCGCGCGCAAACAGACGGCGGCTGCATCCCTGGCTTCCTGGGAGCGCCCGGTGGACATGAGCGTCCGCTCTCCGGGACGACGCTGGAAAGCCTGGGAGGACCGCGTGCTGCTGGCTTACGACGACACCGGTGCGGCGGCCGCCGAACTGGGCCGCAGCCAAGCCTCCTGCTCCGTACGCCTGTGGCGGCTGAAGACCGGGAAGGTGCGGCAGCACCCCGAGGACGCTCCGCCCGGCGCGTGAGCAAGCACCCCGGAGGGCGGGTGAGGGGCGCCTCCATCGGTGGCGATGCCCCTCACCTCAGCCCTTGACGCAGATGACCTGCTTGAGCTTCGCGACGACCTCGACCAAGTCACGCTGCTGCTCCATGACCTGCTCGATCGGCTTGTACGCGGCCGGGATCTCGTCCAGGACGCCGGAGTCCTTGCGGCACTCCACACCGCGCGTCTGCTCCTCCAGGTCACGTACCGTGAAGCGACGCTTGGCCGCGTTCCGGCTCATCCGGCGACCGGCTCCGTGAGAGGCCGAGTTGAACGCCTTCTCGTTGCCGAGGCCCTTCACAATGTACGAACTGGTGCCCATCGAGCCGGGGATGATCCCGAATTCGCCGGAGCCGGCGCGGATCGCTCCCTTGCGGGTGACCAGTAGGTCCGCTCCGTCGTACCGCTCCTCCGCCACGTAGTTGTGGTGGCAGGAGATCTCCTGCTCGAAGACGGGCTTCGCCTTCTTGAACTCCTTGCGGACCACGTCCTTGAAGAGCGCCATCATGATCGCGCGGTTGTACTTGGCGTACTCCTGCGCCCAGTACAGATCGTTCCGGTAGGCGGCCATCTGCGGGGTCTCCGAGATGAAGACGGCCAGGTCCCGGTCGACGAGGCTCTGATTGTGCGGAAGCTTCTGTGCGATGCCGATGTGGTGCTCGGCGAGTTCCTTGCCGATGTTGCGGGAGCCCGAATGCAGCATCAGCCACACCGCACCCTCACTGTCGAGGCAGAACTCGATCATGTGATTTCCCGAGCCGAGCGTTCCCATCTGCTTCGTGGCGCGCTCCTGGCGGAATTTGACCGCATCCGCGATCCCCCCGAACCGCCCCCAGAAATCGTCCCATCCCGCCGTCGAGAACCCGTGCAGCCTCCCCGGGTCCACCGCGTCGCCGTGCATCCCCCGGCCGACCGGGATGGCCTGCTCGATCTTGGAGCGCAGCCGCGACAGGTCGCCGGGAAGATCGTTCGCGGTGAGGGACGTCTTGACGGCGGACATCCCGCAGCCGATGTCCACCCCGACCGCGGCCGGGCACACCGCGCCCTGCATCGCGATCACCGAACCGACCGTCGCCCCCTTGCCGAAGTGGACGTCCGGCATGACGGCGAGGCCCTTGATCCACGGCAGCGTGGAGACGTTGCGCAGCTGCTGCATCGCCCCGTCCTCGACCGACGCGGGGTCCGCCCACATCCGGATGGGGACCTTCGCCCCCGGCACCTCTACGTACGACATAACTCCTCGATTCCCCCGAAAAGACTGAAAACGCAAAACCGGTACCAAGATCGGCAAACCTGTCGGCCGACCGGCATTCACAGCGGCGCGTGCGATACACATTGTGTCCATCGGCCGCCTTCGAGCGGCAACCCGTTTTCCGTACCGAAGGGAGCCTGGGACGGTGCGAGACATGGCGTACGTACCCGGCGTCGCGCTTCTGGCAGCGCTCGTCGTCGGCTGCAGCGCCGGCTCCGACAGCAACGCGAACGGCGCCGACAGCAAGGCGGGCAGCCCGACGGTCACCCCCGCCCCCCCGGGCAAGTACGAGACCCTGCCCGCCCCCTGCCGTGTCGTGCCGCGCGGCATGCTGAAGGACCTGCTGCCCGGCGCCGCGCAGCTGCCCGGGGACCAGCAGGAGAAGGTGTTCCGGGGGTCGGCGTCCGTCACCTACGACACCGACCGCAAGGTCGGCTGCGGTTGGAAGTCCGACGCGCCGAACGCCACCCGGAGCCTCTCCATCGACTTCGAGCGGGTCGTCTCCTACGACCCCGCGGTCAGCGACGACGACCGCGCCGACACCGTGTACGCGAAGAAGGAGGAGGCCGCCGGCCTGTCGTCACCGGCGCCCTCCGGGCCGGACGCGGAGAAGGACAGCGGCGCCCCGGGCGAGCAGGGGAAGGACACCGGTAAGGACCCCGGCAAGGACGCCGACACGGACGAGCCGGAGGACGCGGCGGCGGACGCCACGGCCTCGGCGGACGGATCGGCCTCGGCGGACGGATCGGCGAGCCCCTCGCCCTCCGGGGACGACGGCGGGGGCGACAACGGCGGCAGCGGCGCCGGCACGGAGGACGCCCTCCCCTCGCGCGTCCTCGACAACCTCGGAGATGCCGCATTTCTGCACGATCTGCCCACCCGGGCAGGTTCCACCGCACAGCACCGCACGGTGAGCGTGGTATTCCGCACATCGAACGTGGTCGTGACCGTCCGGTACGCCGAGCAGCCGGCCCTCGTCACACAGGTGTCCGACAGCAGGGAACTTCAGGAGAAGGCCCAGGCACTGGCCCGGAAACTGGCCGATACGCTCAGCGAATAGCCCCCGCCCCACGGGCCCCCGACCCGCCGGATTCCGGACTCCGGGGGCCCTCGGCGGCGGCACGGGACGGCCGCCTGCCGTCGTACCGTGGCTCTCCGGAAGACGTACCGCCCCGCTACCGAGCCCACCCGTACACCGCACGAACCGAGACCTCCAGCACCGAGAGCTCCGTGCCATCCGAGTGAAGGAACCATGCACCGATCAGCCCCGCGCCTGTCCCGCATCCTCGCCTGCGCCGCCGTT
Organism: Streptomyces sp. CA-278952; assembly: GCF_028747205.1. Taxonomy (NCBI): domain Bacteria; kingdom Bacillati; phylum Actinomycetota; class Actinomycetes; order Kitasatosporales; family Streptomycetaceae; genus Streptomyces; species Streptomyces sp. CA-278952. Next base: position 4,580,009 of record NZ_CP112880.1, on the reverse strand, counting down.
CCGGTGATGCTCGTAGCCGCCGGCTGCTCGTCGGACTCCGGCTCCGACAGCAAGAAGAACGCGGGCTCCTCGTCGTCCGGCACCCCCAGCGCCAAGCCCACGGAGCCCACCGTCGAAGCGGCGAGGTTCGACGATCTGCCCGACCCGTGCACCTCGGTCGCCAAGAAGACGATCAAGGACCTGGTGCCCGAGGCCAAGAAGGAGAACGGCACGGCCGGACGGTCCAACGACCTGGCGGCCCGCAGCAGTTGCTCCTGGAACGGCCTGGACGACAAGGGTGTCGACGGCTCGCAGTACCGCTGGCTGGACGTCGGCTTCACCCGCTTCGACTCGGATCAGTCGCTGGGCAGCGGCGCCGAGCGCGCCACCGCCGAGTACACGAAGCAGGTCACCAAGGCGAAGGCCTCGGAGGGTGCCGAGAAGGTCGCCGCCGAACCCGCCACGGGCATCGGCGAGGAGGCCACGACCGTCACCTACGGCCTCAGCAAGACGGACGAGGACTTCGCGTACGCCACCGTCGTGGCGCGCACGGGCAATGTCGTCGTCACCCTGACGTACAACGGCGCGGGCTACGCGGGTGCGAAGACGCCCTCGTCCGCGAGCATCGTCAAGGGCGCCCAGAAAGCGGCGAAGGAAGCGGTCGCCGCCGTCGCCGACACCTCCGACGCCAAGGCCTCCGCCCCGGCGAAGGGCGGCACCGAGGACGGATCCAAGGGCGACGCGAAGGGCGACACCGAAGCAACATCCAAGGCCAAGCCCAAGACCACGGCCAAGAAGGCCTGAACGCCGACGGCGGTCAGTACCGGCCGACCCGCGCCGCGGGGCGGGCCTGGAGTCGGCGCAGGTACTGGCCGGCCGTGGGCAGCGTCTCCAGCAGGATCCGCTGCTGACGCTTGATCCGGAGGAAGTGCGCGTCGGCCACCCCGCGGGCGTCCCGTCGCTGGGCGCAGCCCACAGTCCCCACAGACCGCACAGGGCGTCCGCCGCTTCGTCCGGACCCCACCGGGCGCCGACACGACCGAACGACCGTCCCGCGTCCGGCAGTTCCGCTTCCCGCGACGGCAGGGTGTGCCGCATTCCGACCGGGTGCACCGTCCTGGCCGCGGTCACCGTCTCCTACCGCCTCCGGCGCAGGCGGGAGCGATGAACACGGCGGTCAAGGCCGTTCGCATGGAGGGCGTCTTCGACACCGCCGCGTTCCGGCAACTGATCGAGAGCTGACGACCACGGCCGACCCACGGCACCGGCGGCCGGTCCCGAAATGCGTCCGCGCTCCTCCCCGCGCAACAAAACTCGCACACATGTGCCAGGCTGTCCCCTCGCCGGGCGTCTGAGCCTGGCCGAAAAGCAAGGCCGGGCACACGAGTCGGGTTCGGTTACAGAGGTCGGGGAGGGGATCGCGCGTGGCCGCGATGCAGCTGACACGCACGCACCGGATACTCATCGGGGTCGTCGTCGCCGGTGCGGTGCTCATCGCCGCGATCGGTTTCGCGGGTTCCTACGCCGCCGTGCGCGAACTCGCGGAGGACAAGGGGTTCGGCGCGTTCTCGCTGGTCTTCCCCATCGGCATCGACGCCGGCATCTGCGTCCTGCTGGCCCTGGACCTCCTCCTGACCTGGATGCGGATCCCGTTCCCGCTGCTGCGCCAGACGGCGTGGCTGCTGACCGCCGCGACGATCGCGTTCAACGGCGCGGCCTCCTGGCCGGATCCGCTCGGCACCGCGATGCACGCGGTGATCCCGGTGCTGTTCGTCGTCTCCGTCGAGGCCGCACGGCACGCGGTGGGCCGGATCGCGGACATCACGGCCGACCGGCACATGGAGGGCGTCCGCCTGACCCGCTGGCTGCTCTCACCGATCCCGACGTTCAAGCTGTGGCGGCGGATGAAGCTCTGGGAGCTGCGCAGTTACGAGCAGGTCATCAAGCTCGAACAGGACCGGCTGATCTACCAGGCCCGGCTCCAGGCCCGCTTCGGCCGCAACTGGCGGCGCAAGGCCCCGGTCGAGTCGATGATGCCGCTGCGCCTCGCGAAGTACGGCGTGCCGCTCGCCGAGACCGCCCCGGCCGGGCTCGCCGCCGCCGGCATCGAACCGGCGCTGCTGCCACCGGTCGGGGGGTCCCGCCCCAAGGGGGAGCTGCCGGAGCTGCCGTACGAGCCCCAGCGGGAGCCGGGGCAGGAGCAGGCGCAGCAGCACCCGCAGCACCAGCAGCCACAGCCGACGTCGCTCCAGAAGCAGACGCCCCAGCAACACCACCAACATCACCAGAAGCAGCAGCACCAGCAGCAGCCCGAGCAGGCGCTGGAGACCCCGCAGGTCCCGCCCACCCACGACAGCCCCTGGTTCGCCGCCCAGAAGCTTCCGGAGGCCCCGCACGCGAGCGCGTACGACCCGCGGCACGCGGAGGGCCTGGACCCCACCCCCGCCGCAGTCCCCCTGGGCCCCGGACGTACCCGGCCCCTCGGCAACGTCGGCACGATCGGCGCGGTCCCGCACCCCCGCCGCGAGGAGCCGCCCACGGGACCGGAGCCCGTACAGCAGGCCGCCGACGAGGAGCCGCCCGCCGTGCCCGCCCCCGGACCCGAGGACGCGCCGCAGTTGGAGGAGTGGTCCCAGGAGGACAACGACTTCGCCGACCGGGCGTACGAGGAGTTCAGCGCGTACACCGATCAGGAAGGCCAGTACCCGAACGTCGAGACCCTCGACATCCACCTGGCGGACCGGCACGACGTGCACCACCCCCGGTCGACCGAGCTGCTCCAGGACCTGATGCCGCAGTTCAGGGACGTCTACATGCGGCGCGTGACCGCCGACCAGAGCGCCTGACGTACGGGCAAACACAGCACGGCGAAGGGCCGCCGCCCGGGAGGCATTCCCGGGCGGCGGCCCTCGTCGTCCGTACCGCGGCGGCGCTACGCGCCCAGCAGCCTGCGCACCCGGTCCGCCCCCACCGCGAGCAGCAGCGTGGGCAGGCGGGGCCCCGTGTCGCGGCTGACGAGCAGCCGGTAGAGCAGCGCGAAGAAGGACCGCTGGGCGGCCTTCAGCTCGGGCGTCGGCTTGGCGTCCGGCTCCAGGCCCGCCAGCGTCTTCGGCACGCCGTAGACGAGCGTGGTGAGCCCGTCCAGCGACCAGTGCGCGTCCAGCCCCTCCAGGAGGAGGCGCAGGGACTCGCGGCCCTGGTCGTCGAGCGAACCGAGCAGTTCCTTGTCGGGCTCGTCCCGGACGATGGTGCGGGCCTCGGCCGGGACCTGGGTGGTGATCCAGTTCTCGGCCCGGTCGAGGCGCGGGCGCGCCTCGTCCAGCGAGGTCAGCGGGTTGGCCGGGTCCAGCTCGCCGAGGATGCGCAGCGTCTGGTCCTCGGCGCCGGCGGTGATGTCGGCGACCGAGGCGAGCGTCCGGTACGGCAGCGGGTGCGGGGTGCTCGGTAGCTCCCCGGCCGCCGTGCGGACGGCACGGGAGTACGCGGCGGCGTCGGCGGGCAGCACCGTGCCGTCGGCGACCTTGCGGCCCAGCGAGTCCCACTCGTCGTACAGCCGCTGGATCTCCTGGTCGAAGGCGATCTTGAACGACTGGTTGGGCCTGCGGCGGGCGTAGAGCCAGCGCAGCAGCGGCGCCTCCATGATCTCCAGCGCGTCGGCCGGGATGGGCACCCCGCCCTTGCTGGAGGACATCTTGGCCATGCCGGAGATGCCGACGAAGGCGTACATGGGCCCGATGGGCTGTACGCCGTCGAAGACCTCGCGGACGATCTGGCCGCCCACCACGAAGGAGGAGCCGGGCGAGGAGTGGTCGACACCGCTGGGCTCGAAGATCACGCCCTCGTACGCCCAGCGCATCGGCCAGTCGACCTTCCAGACGAGCTTGCCGCGGTTGAACTCGTTGAGGCGGACCGTCTCGGCGAAGCCGCACGCCGAGCAGGTGTAGTTCAGCTCGGTGGTGTCGTCGTCGTAGGAGGTGACGACGGTGAGGTCCTTCTCGCAGTTGCCGCAGTAGGGCTTGTACGGGAAGTAGCCGGCGGTGTTGCCGCTGCCGTCGTCCTCGTCGGCGGCGCCGGAGCCCTCGGCGGCCTCCAGCTCGGCCTCGTCGACCTTCTTCTGCTGCTGCGGCTTCTTGCCGTTCTTGCCCTGGGCGGCCGCCGGGTCCTTCTTCGTCCGGTAGCGGTCCAGTACGGCGTCGATGTCGGCACGGTGCTTCATCGCGTGCAGGATCTGCTCGCGGTAGGTCCCGGCGGTGTACTGCTCCGTCTGGCTGATGCCGTCGTACTCGACGCCCAGCTCGTCCAGGGCCGCCGTCATGGCGGCCTTGAAGTGCTCGGCCCAGTTCGGGTGGGCGGATCCGGCCGGGGCGGGCACCGAGGTCAGCGGCTTGCCGATGTGCTCGGCCCAGGACGTGTCCACGCCGGGGACCCCGTTCGGGACCTTCCGGAAGCGGTCGTAGTCGTCCCAGGAGATCAGGTGGCGCACGGTGTGCCCGCGGCGGCGGATCTCGTCGGCGACCAGGTGCGGGGTCATGACCTCGCGGAGGTTGCCGAGGTGGATCGGGCCCGACGGGGACAGACCGGAGGCGACGACGACCGGTTTGCCAGGCGCACGACGCTCCGATTCGGCGATGACATCGTCCGCGAAGCGGGAGACCCAGTCGGTCTCGGTGCTGGTCTGACTCTCGGCCACGGTCGGCACGTCCTTCTCTCGTCTGTCGTTTCCCGATGGGGTCCGGACCATTCTCCCAGCTACCCCCCGCAGCGCGAAAACGGCTTTACGCCCCGTGGGATACTGGGGAGATCCCTTGGACGCCCAAGAGAACCCCTCGTACCCCCTACGGAAACGGCAGCCAGACATGGCCTCGGTCCCTTCCCTCGCTTCCACGCTCCAGCAGCAGCTGGCGGACGCCCTGACGGCAGCTCTGCCGGATGCCGGCGCCGCGGACCCGCTGCTGCGACGTAGCGACCGGGCCGACTTCCAGGCCAACGGCATCCTGGCGCTCGCCAAGAAGCTCAAGGGCAATCCGCGGGAGCTGGCCGCCCAGGTCACGGCCGCCCTCCCGGCGGGCGGGCTGATCAAGGACATCGAGGTGTCCGGGCCCGGCTTCCTCAACGTCACCCTCACCGACCGGGCGATCGTCGAGACGCTGGCCGCCCGGGCGGCGGACGGCGACGGCCGGCTCGGCGTGCCGCTGAAGGACGACGCCGGCACGACGGTCGTCGACTACGCCCAGCCGAACGTGGCCAAGGAGATGCACGTCGGCCACCTGCGGTCGGCGGTCATCGGCGACGCCGTGGTCAAGATCCTGGAGTTCACCGGCGAGAGGGTCGTCCGGCGGCACCACATCGGCGACTGGGGCACCCAGTTCGGCATGCTCATCCAGTATCTGATCGAGCACCCGGGCGCGCTCAAGCACGAGGGCGGCGCGAGCGACGGCGAGGCGGCGATGTCGACGCTGAACCGGGTCTACAAGGAGTCGCGGGTCCTGTTCGACTCCGACGAGGAGTTCAAGGCCCGGTCCCGGGACCGGGTGGTGGCCCTCCAGGCCGGGGATGCCGAGACGCTGGAGCTGTGGCACCGCTTCGTCGACGAGTCGAAGATCTACTTCCACTCGGTGTTCGACAAGCTCGACATGGTGATCGACGACCCGGACATCGTCGGTGAGTCCGGCTACAACGACATGCTGGAGGAGACCTGCCGGATCCTGGAGGAGACGGGCGTCGCCGTCCGCTCCGAGGGTGCGCTGTGCGTGTTCTTCGACGACGTGAAGGGCCCGGACGGCAACAAGGTCCCGCTCATCGTGAAGAAGACGAACGGCGGCTACGGCTACGCGGCCACCGACCTCTCCGCGATCCGGAACCGGGTGCGGGACCTCAAGGCGGACACCCTGGTGTACGTGGTGGACGCGCGGCAGTCGCTGCACTTCAAGATGGTCTTCGAGACGGCCCGCCGGGCGGGCTGGCTGAACGAGGACGTCAAGGCCGTGCAGCTCGCGTTCGGCACGGTCCTCGGCAAGGACGGCAAGCCGTTCAAGACCCGTGAGGGCGAGACCGTGCGGCTGGAGGACCTCCTCGACGAGGCGGTCACGCGGGCCACGGCGGTCGTCCGGGACAAGGCCGACAAGGTGGGCCTGTCCGAGGACGAGATCGTCGAGAACGGCCGGTACGTCGGCATCGGGGCCGTGAAGTACGCGGACCTGTCGACCTCCGCCGTACGGGACTACAAGTTCGACCTGGACCAGATGGTGGCGCTGCACGGCGACACGTCGGTGTACCTCCAGTACGCGTACGCCCGGATCCAGTCGATCCTGCGCAAGGCGGGGGACGCGGTCCCGGCCGCCCACCCGGAGCTGGAGCTGGCCCCGGCGGAGCGGGCGCTCGGTCTGCACCTGGACCAGTTCGGCGAGGTCCTCGCCGAGGTCGGCGCGGGCTACGAGCCGCACAAGCTGGCCGCGTATCTCTACCAGCTGGCGTCCCACCTGACCACGTTCTACGACCAGTGCCAGGTGCTCAGCCCGGACAACGCCCCGGAGGTCGTCGAGAACCGGCTCTTCCTGGTCGAGCTGACCGCCCGGACCCTGCACCAGGGGATGGCGCTGCTGGGCATCCGGACGCCCGAGCGGCTCTGATCCCGCACCCGCTGTACGTACGTCGGCCCCGGTCACCGTCACAGGTGCCGGGGCCGACGTGCGTGGGTCCGTCCGGGTCAGGGAGCGGTGAGTTCCACGACGACGTCGTAGACCGCCGGGTTCGGTGTGACCGGCCGCGCGGTCTGCTCGCGCGCGGCCCGGGTGCGGGAGGCGAAGTCGGGGTCGGCGGTGGCGGCCTCCCACGCCTCCTGGGTCTCCCAGTGGGAGACGTTGACGAGCTGGAAGCGGGAGTCCGAGGAGCGGGCCCGGTGCATCCGCGAGTCGATGAAGCCCGGCTTCTCGCGCATGAGGCGGGCCCGCTCCTCCCACTTCTCGACGAACGCGTCGAGTTCGTCGGCGGAGATCTCGAAGACGTTGATGAAGGTGACGGGCGATCCCGGGGTGTCGGCGGGTAAGCCGTTCTCTGCGGTCATGCCGCAACTCTAGGAGTCGGCCGGCCGCCTACTGCGGCCGGCCCAGCGCCCATCCCGACACGTCGGCGAGGCGTCCGCGCCACAGCGGCAGGGAGACCGGGCTCATGGCCCCGACCACGAGCGTGACGTCCCGCAGATGGATCCAGCGGGGCAGCCGGGCCGTCTCCGCCTCCTCGTCGGCGCGCAGTTCCCGTACGCCCTGGTCGACCGTCTCGGGGAACTCGGCGAGCAGGTTGGCCCCCTCCCCCTCGACCTGGCGCAGGCTCCTGGCCCACTCGGCCTTCCACTGCTCGTGCCCGATGACGTCCCCGTGCAGCAGGCCGCCCGGGTGGGTCAGGGTGAGGGGCAGGCTGGAGCGGGGGTCCTCGTCGAGGAGCTGGATGAGGAGCTGGAGCTGAAGGTCGGGCAGGGGTTCGGTGATCACGGCGGCGGACGGAGCCGGTGAGGTGTCGGCGGTGGCGCTCATGGGCCCTTCCCTTCACATGGCGGACGACGATCGTCCTCCCCACCTGCCCGGCGAGCGCGAGAACACGCCCGAGGAGCGGACCGGCCTCAGAGGAAGCGGCGGATGGGCAGTACGGCTGCTTCCCGGGCCCGCTGGAGGAGGTCGCGGCGCTTCCACCGCCCGCGCTCGATCAGCACGCTCTTCTCCCGGTCCTCGTCGAAGTGGCCGTCGAGGGTGGCGGTGAAGTCCCGGTCGAGGACGGCGAGCATGACTTCCTCGTCGTGGTCGAGCGAGCGCCGGTTGAAGTTGGTGGAGCCGATGAGGCTCGCGATCCGGTCCACGGTGAGGGTCTTGGCGTGCAGCATCGTCGGCTGGTACTGGTGGATCTTCACGCCACAGGCGGTCAGCTCCTCGTAGAAGCGCTGGCCGGCGAGCTGGCAGACCCGCTTGTCGGTGTGCGGTCCTGGCAGCAGGATCTCGACCTCCACCCCGCGCCGGGCGGCGTCGCAGAGGAGCCCGGTGAAGTAGGCGTCGGGGGCGAAGTAGGCCGTGGTGAGGCGAATACGTTCCTCGGCGGACTCCAGGACGACCCGGATCAGGGTCTGCATGTCCTGCCAGCCGAAGGAGGCGGAGCCGCGTACGACCTGGACGACGGCGTCCCCCTGGCGCTCGCTCACGACGAACCGGTCCCGCTCGTCGAAGAGCTCCTCGTGGCACTCGGCCCAGTTCTGGGCGAACGCGGCGGCCAGGCCGTCGACGGCGGGGCCGGTGACCTTGACGTGGGTGTCGCGCCACTCGTGCTCGTTGCGGGCGTCGCCGCACCATTCCTCGGCTATCCCGACGCCCCCGGTGAACGCGGTGCGCTCGTCGACGACGAGGACCTTGCGGTGGCAGCGGTGGTTCTGCTTCAGCGGCGAGAGGTGCAGCGGCTTGCGGAACCAGGTCACCGTGACCCCGGCCGCGTCCATCAGCGCCAGCTGGTCCTTCTCGATGAGCCGGCAGCCGAACCCGTCGAGCATGAGCCGCACCCGGACCCCGGCACGGGCCCGCTCGGCCAGCGCCTCGGCGAACCGGAGAGCGATGTCACCGCGCCAGTAGACGAACGTCATCAGGTCCACGGTGTGCTCCGCGCCCCGGATGGCGTCCAGCATCGCGCCGAAGATCTCGTCGCCGTTACGGAGCGGGAGGAGGGCGTTCCCCTCGGTGGCGGCGATGCCGATCAGCCGCTCCAGCCTGCGTCGGAGCCGCAGGGACCGCTCCTCGCAGGTGCGGGCGTCCAGGGCCATGGGGTCGGGGGCTTCGGCGGTCGTGGACATGGGTCACCTGGTGGGGAGGCTGGCTGGGGCGGCCGGCCGGTCGGAACCGGACGGACCGCGAGGACCTGGCGACTGTACTCCTGTGCGAATCCGGGCGGAATCGGACTTCAGCGGCCGAGGGGCGTACCGGCCATGGGGGCCAGCGGTACAGCCGTTGGCGTTTAGCACTTGATCGCGCCTGTCGGCTGCGGATCCGGGCGTTCGGGTGGGGCTGGTGGGACTGGAGCCGCTCTCCAGCATGGGGCCGTACCTTGACGCGGGTGCTGATCTGTTCCTTGAAGACCTTGTGGCACTCGGCGCGGTGGAGGGCTTCGAGCTGGCTCGCCCGTTCCTGGCGGGCAGTCGATGTCCTGACGTACCCGATCCGTACCGGTCGTCCGGTGCGGGGCGCGGGCACGATCGCGAGTGGCGGTTCCTGCTTCCACGAGGCCCTGCCGACGGCCGGCCTCAGTGCCCCCGACGCCGACGTCGGTAGTAGGCCACCGTGACTACCGCGAGCAACGGCCCCCAGGCCAGCAGTGGCAGATAGCAGGCGGTCATCAGCCAGTAGTGGGCGCCGTCGGGTGATCCGACGGCACCCATGTTGTCCGCATCGTTCCAGCCGAACGCACCGGTGAACGTGATGAGGGTGACGAGCGCCGCGCCGAGCGAGGCAGGGATCACCGCGGCCAAGACGGGAATTCCGCGGCCGCCCAGGAAGGGTACCCAGCGCGGAAGTTCCTCACCCCATCTGTGGACCAGGCCCAGGGTGAGCAGCCCGAGCGCTTCGGCGAACAGGCTGAGTCCGATCAGATAGACGGACCCTTCGCCGGGAAATTTCTCCGGGCGAAGGACCTCATCGGTGAATCCGGAGTCCCAACCCAGGGCGATGGCGATACGCCACAGCCCGGTCGGCACCAGGGTCAGTGCGGCGGCGTGCGCCGCCAGGCGAACGGAACGGGAGACCTGCGGCGCGGCCGGTACGGGCGTCTCGACGGCCAGGGTGTCAGCCACGGCGGATCGCCGCCTCGGGCTGCGCGGGAGACTTGGTGATCTCGGCGTGGACCACCTTGAAGCCGCCCTTGATCACGGTAGTGAACGGTGCGGGGGCCATGCACGTGCCGGCCTGCGGCCTTACGGGCCGGCCGTTCTCGTCGACGTGCTCGGGGTCGACGTTCACCACCCCCCAGGAGAAGCCGAGCCGGTCCGGCTCGCCCTTCCCGCCCTGCTGGACGCTGATGCCCAGCCGGGCGCCGATCTCCTCGACGTTCGACTTCGTCACGACCGCGGTCAGGGTCGCCGTCCGGCCGCTGGTGACCAGGCAGTCCACCTTGGCCTCCGCCCACCCCGTGTCTCCGCCCTGCCGGGTATGGGAGATCCTCAGTGAGCCCCGGGCATCTGTGGACAGTCCCTCGGGAGCCGTGGGGTGCACCGGCCGGGTGAACGGCGTCTGTTCGGCATGGATGGTGAAGCGGATGTCGTCGTCGATCGACTCGATGTAGGAGATTCGCGCTTCCCCATGGACGCTCGCGGTCTTCGCCGGCTTCTTCCCGGCGGACGCAGCCGGGGCCGCGGGGGCGGGCCCGGCAGCCACCAGCCCGGCGAGGACGACGACGGCTGCTGTAGTGCCGATGGCGGCGTTGCGCATAATGAACTCCCCAGTCCTGCACGGTATTTGTATTGCCGTGGTCGGTTGAACGGCTCAAGCTTCATCCCTGGTGCGCCTCGATCCCATCCGCCGATCGGCATAAAGATCGCGCCGTCGCCCGGCCCTCCTATGCCGTTCGGCAGAGAGCCCCGCCCCATCGCGCATCCGTACGCTGATCACCATGTGGGAATCAACCGGCCCGGTCGTCCAGGTGCTTGGCGCTCTGCCGTCGCTCGCGGCCGCGGGCACGCTGGTGTGGGCCGTTGCCCGCCCCCGTGCCGCGGTTCGTCAGCGGCTCGGCCGCCTCGCCCGCCCGACCACGGTCTGGGCGGCCCTCTCCCTGACCACCAGCTTCGCTCTGCCGAAGGCTGGTTTCGACTCCGGCTGGAAGCTGGCGGAGACCGCCGTCCTGCTGCTCCTGCTGGCCGTGGTCACCCGCTGGTCACCCCTGCGCGAACTCAAGTCGGCCCTCCCGCTGACCGCCCTGGCGGTGGCCCTCTGGCCGCTGCCGCTGATCGACGGCGAGTCCTTCCTGGAATCCATCGGAATCGCCACCTTCTGGCTGCTTCCCGTAGCCGCCGCATTGGTGGCCGGCGCCTACCCCCGCCGCCAGGAACTGCGTCGCCGCAGCGCGGTGGCCGAGGCCCGCAGCGCCCAGCGTCTTCAGCTCTCCCGCGACCTGCACGACTTCGTCGCCCATGACATCAGCGGGATCGTCGTCCAGGCCCAGGCGGCCCGCTTCGTCGCCTCCACCGACCCCTCCCACACGGTGCTCGCCCTGGAACGCATCGAAAAGGCGGGCCTGAGCGCCCTGGCCGCGATGGACCGGACCGTACAGATGCTGCACGGTCCCGAGGCGCCCACCACCGAGCCGCTCCCCGATGTGTCCCGACTGCCCTCGCTCATATCGGACTTCACATCAGCGGGAGCCACCGAGGCGCATCTGGACCTGCCTCCCCTGGCCACGGAGGCGCTCTCCCGCGAGGCGGGCTCCGCCGCGTACCGCATCGTCCTTGAGGCGCTGACCAACATCCGCCGGCACGCCCCCGACGCCCCCCGCGCCACCGTCACGTTCACCCCCACCGCCACCACCGTGGAGATCCGGGTTACCAATGACCGCGGCGCCCGCCCCACCCCGGCCCGCCGCCGCGCCTGGCGAGGCGGCCTCGGCCTCCCCGCACTCACCGAGCATGCCCAGGCCCTCGGCGGAACCCTCTCGGCGGGGCCGCACGGCGACGGCGGCTGGCAGCTCACCGCCGTCCTGCCTGCCACGCTCCCGAAAGAGACCTCATGACGACGCCCCTCGGCCCGACCCGCATCCTGATCGCCGACGACCAGGAGGACGTACGCAGCGGTTTCCGCCTGATCCTTGGCTCGCAGCCCGACATGACCGTGGTCGGCGAGGCCGCGGACGGTCTCACCGCCGTCCACCTCGCCCGCACCCTGAGCCCAGACCTGATCCTCGCCGACATCCGCATGCCGGTCCTGAACGGCCTCGAACTCACCCGCCGCCTCGCCGGCCCGGACGTACCCAACCCGATGCGTGTCCTCGTCGTCACCACCTTCGACCACGACGACTACGTACGCACGGCACTGCACGACGGCGCCTGCGGCTTCCTGCTCAAGCGCTCGGGCCCCGGGCTGCTGATCGAGGGTGTCAGAGCGGCGATGGCCGGGGACATCCTCATCAGCCCCCAGATCACGGTCCGCCTGCTCCAGGCCCTCGCCCCTGCCCCCGCCCCCGCAGCGCCCACGGCTCTGTCGCCTCTCACCGCCCGGGAGCAGGAGATTGCCCAGCTGGTCGCCGAGGGCCTCACCAACGCCGAGATCGGCGAGAAACTCTTCATCTCAGCGGGCACAGCCAAGACCCATATCGCGAACGTCCAGGCGAAGCTGAAGGCCCGTAACCGGGTGGGCATCGCCGCCTGGGCCTGGGAAAATGGTCTGGCCGGCCCAGTCCCACGGGAGTAGGGATCACCCCGCGGGTGATCGAGGATCTTCCGCAGAACCCCGGCACCAGGCCCCTCACCTGTACTGAAGGGCCAGGATCAAGTCCTTGGCGCCAACGGCTGTACCGCTGGTCCCCAACGCCGCGTACGCGGGGTGGGTACGTGCCCCTCTCCCGGTGGACGGAGCCCGGGCCGGGCCGCGCGCGTCAGGCCGCGGGCTCCCACCCGGTCTCCGCGTTGCCGTACACGTACTCCGGCCGCCCCTTCATCCCGCTGGTGCGGAACAGCTTCCCGTGGTCGTCGATTCGTACCACCCCGTCCTTCCCGCCGCTGCTCCACTCCAGCTCCAGGTACCAGCTGACGTCGTAGCCGACGGCCTTCATATCGAGGTTGAAGACCTCCACGTCCTCGGACGTCACCTTGTACGGGAAGTCCACGGCCGGAACCACCGTGTCCCCCTGCCTCCCCGGCACCGGCCGGAGGGTGGGGTGCCCCGCGTCGAGGTGGGAGACGAAGGTCTGGGGCGCGATCCCGCTGCCGCAGCCGTTGCCCATCAGGTACGCCGACCAGGGCAGCGGAGCCTTGCGGGAGGCGACGCGCACGTGCATGCCCTTGAGGACCACCGCCTCCCGCGAGGTCCCCTGCACGGTGAGCTGGAGCAGCATGCTCCCGGCGTCGACCCCGCCGTACGACTCCGCCCAGCCGCGCCGGTCCTGCGGCGCGGGCGGCGGGTCCAGCTCATCGGGCCCGCGGTTCACCAGGTAGTGCTGGCCGCAGGGTTCGTCCCAGTTGTACGAGGAGATGCTGACGGCCGGCGGCGCGCCGAGGCCCGTACCGCTGCCGCCGCCGGCTCCCCCGCCCTGCGGCTGCCCCGGCCCGGAGCCCGCCGAGGGCTTCACGGACGGCGACCCCGAGGGGGAGGCGGAGGCGCTCGCCGAAGGACCGGCCGAACTCGGGCTCGCGGAGGGCCGGGGCGTGGCCGAGGCGGAGCCTTCCGGCGCGGGCCCGACGTCTCCGCCCGCGTCCTCCACCCGGTCCGCGGCGCGCCCGCCGTCCTCCCGCCCCGACCCGACGAGGTCGGCGGCGACGACGGTGGTGGGGACGAGGAGAGCGGCGACCCCGGCGGCGGCGATGAGCACCCGCGTACGCCGGGAGAGCCGGGACCATCGGGAGCCCGCCCCCGGCCGAGCGCCACCGGACACAACAGGTGGCTCGGACGGCTCGGACGGCTCGGACGGCTCGGACGGCTCGACGGCCGCAGCGACTTCGACGCCTTCGGGACCAGCAACAGGCACAGGGGCAGGGGCTGGAGCAGGGGCAGAGGCAGGCGCAGGGGCTGGCGCAGACTCAGCCGTCCCCGTTGCCGTTCCCGGTGCCGCCCCCGCCGGAGGCCGCCGCCGGGCCGCGTCCGCCACGATCCACCGCCGGTGCACCTCCACCAACTCGTCGCCGGACGCGCCGCACACCCGCGCGAACCGCTCCACCGGGGCGAACTCGTTCGGGACGGCGTCCCCGTTGCAGTACCGGTGGAGCGTCGACGTGCTGACGTGCAGCTTCCCCGCCAGCACACCGTAGCTGCGCCCCGAACGGTCCTTCAGATCCTTCAGCAGAGCCGCGAACTCCACGGCCTCCGGCGTCGCCACGACGGCGTTCCCCTTCCTCGTGCGTCCCGGAACGGCGTTCCAGGGACGCGGAATCCCCGCAGGTCACCGTACGCGTAGTCATTCCAGCATCCCCAATGGTTCGGCAGGCGTTGCGGCCGGAATCCGCCGTGCCACAAGCTCGGACCAGACCACAGCAGGAACCAGCAGGAACCAGCGGGGCCCAGCAAGAACCAGCAGGACAGCAGCACTGCGGACCGGCCGTTCAACCGGACCAACAAGCCAACCGATCACGGGGAGTACCACCGCCATGCGCACCAACCGCATCCGCACCACCGCCCTCGCCGCCACCGCCCTCGTGGCCGCTCTCTCGCTCACCGCCTGCGGCGGCGGCGAGGACAAGGCCATGGGGACCAAGGCAGCCGGCTCGACCGGGACGGCGGCCCCCGCGGCGACGAGCACCGGTGCCACCGAGGGCACCGCTGGTACCGCCGGTACCGACAGCCCGGCGCAGCCTGACGCACCGAAGGCCGGAACGCCCGAGACGCAGACCGTCCCCGCCGGAGGGAAGCACGCCGGCGGCAACGGCAACGGCGCCGGCAGCGCCAAGAAGCCGGAGACCGCGCCGAACGCGAAGGCCGCAGCATCGATCCCGGCCTGCACGACCACCAACTCCAAGGTGACGGTCTCCTCGGTGAGCCGCCCGATCAACCACCTGCTGCTCACGGTGGTCAACACCGGCTCCACCAACTGCGCCGCCTACCACGCGCCGTTCCTCCGCTTCGACGGCGCGCAGGCCGTGTACCCGACCTACGACGACAGCAAGCCGCAGTCGGTCGTCGTGCTCTCTCCCGGCAAGAAGGCGTACGCGGGCGTCGCGCTCCTCGGAGAGCCCGGCCAGAACGAGCCGGCCAAGAGCGCCAACCTCGGCGTCATCATGGTCGACAAGAACAACCAGTCGAAGGGCGAGTCCACGCTGAAGCTCCCGGCGGAGACCTACACGGACGGCCTGGGCTTCGTCACCTACTGGCAGTCGGACGTCCAGAGCGCCCTGATGTACTGAGCGGACGAGGCAGTCCAGGCCAGCGCCTGACGTGCGGTAACTGTGCGCGACCCGTACACATTTCTTGTACGGGTCGCGCATGCGTGAAGTGGGTTCCGGGGTGGGAGTGGGAACCGTATGCACCCCAGAAAGCGACAGCGTAAGAACGCGTCGACCATGAAGCTCGTGGGCAAGCTGCTGGCCCGCTTCCGCAAGGAGGCGGGCCTCACACAGTCCGAACTCGCCCAAGCGGCAGGCGTACAGGAGGACACGATCGCCTCCGTCGAACAGGGGAGGCGCTCCCTGGTCCCGGATCTGGCGGAGACGATCGACGATCTGCTGGACACCAAGGGCGCGCTGGCGACGGCGGTCGACAACATGCCGGAAGTCGACCTGATCCCGCTCTGGGCCGAGGACTACATCGACATGGAGCAGGACGCGCTGGCGCTGTCCTGGTACGACAACCAGGTCATCCCGGGCCTGCTCCAGACGAAGGCGTACGCAGAGGCCGTGTTCCGCAACAGGATCCCGGTCTACAGCCCGGAGGAGATCGACACGCAGACGGCGACGCGCCTGCAACGCCAGCAGATCCTGGACCGGAAGAAGCCGCCGACCACCAGCATCGTGATCTGGGAACCGGTCCTGATGATGAAACTGACCTCGGACGAGGACCACCGGGAGCAGCTCCGCCACCTCTACGCGATGGCCCAGCTCCCGGGCGTCTGCCTCCAGGTGCTCCCGCTCGACAGCCGGGTCCACGCGGGCATCGATGGCCCCTTCACCCTCCTGGAAACACCGGACCACCAACACGTCGCGTACACGGAGACCCAGCGCGGCAGCCAGCTCATCTCCGACCGGAATGAGGTCAGCATCCTCGCCCAGAAATATGCGATGCTGCGAGCCCAGGCGCTCACCCCTCTTGAGACCCTGCGCCTGCTGGCCCGCTTACTGGGAGAGACATGAGCACCGCACTGAACTGGTTCAAGTCGAGCTACAGCGGCAGCGAAGGCGGCCAGTGCCTCGAAGTCGCGTACGACTGGCGGAAGTCGAGCTACAGCTCCGACGAAGGCGGGCAGTGCGTCGAGATCGCCGCGCACTCCGCCGCCGTCCACGTCCGTGACTCCAAGGACATCGAGGGCCCGACCTTCACCGTCGCGCCCACCGCCTGGTCGGCGTTCGCCGCCTACGCGGCCACCTCCTGACCCCGCACCGCCGTAAGCCTCATGCCCGGACCGTCTCGTAACGGAGCATCGCGACCCCGTTCCCGAAGGTCCGGGTCTCCACCAGCCGGAGCATCTGCCGCTCCTCCGTGTCCCGGAAGAAGCGGCGGCCCCGGCCGAGGATGACCGGGTGGACGTAGATCCGGTACTCGTCGATCAGATCGGCCCGCCGGAACGACTCCAGCAGATCCGGCCCGCCGACCGCCAGGTCCCCAGAGGCGGCGTCCCGCAGACCGCGCACCTGCTCGGGGTCGACCTCGTGCAGCAGGGTCGCGTTCGGCCCCACGCTCTCCAGCGTGCGCGAGAAGACGAACTTCGGCATGGACCGCCAGATCCCCGCGAACTCGGCCATCGGGCCCTCGTTGGCCGGGTCCTGATCGGCGGTCGGCCAGAACTCCTCCATCAGCTCGTAGGTGACGCGCCCCTCGACGAAGCCGCCCATGGTCCGGAAGTAGTCGTTGAAGTGCTGGTGCACCTCCTCGTCGACGGTGTGCCAGTCGATGTCGTGGTCGGGTCCTTCGAAGAATCCGTCGAGGGAGAGGGAGATGGACGTGACGATCCTGTTCACCGGGGGCTCCTGTCGGATCGGCCCGGCCGACGGGAACGACGACCGGGCGGCGCGCACAACGGGCCTCGACGATAAGCCCGGGCACTGACAGAGCCGGGCCCAGCCGCGCCCGTCCCGCCGTACGGCCCCCGGTCCGCTCCCCCGTACGGTCCCCGGCCGTCTCCTCCGTACGGTCCCCGGCCGTCTCCCCCGTACGGTCCTTGGCCGCGCCGATCCCGCTACCGGCCCCGCCGGTCCAGCTCCTCCCGCCAGTCCCGCTCGACCGGCTCGTCCGGCCGTACGGTCTCCGCCAGCGAGGCGAGGATCGGCTCGGCGGTGGCCCAGAGCAGCGCACCGCCGACCCCCGGGACGACCGTGCGCCGCGCCCCGGGGATCCGGGAGACGAGCCGCCGGCCGAGGTCGGGCGAGTGGGAGGCGTCCTCCTCGCCGTACCAGACCTCGACCGGGACGGTGATCGAGCCGAGATCGATGGGCCAACGCCCCATGGCGAGCACGGTGTCCCGGGCGTACCCGGCCGCCGCGCCCTGGCAGAACGCCTCGTCGAGGGCGCGGCCGTAGGCGACGGCGAAGCCGGGGTCCTCGTACACGGCGAGGTCGCAGGCCGGGCTTGCGGCCAGAACCATCCGCCGCATCCCGTCCGCGTCGAACCCGGCGAACACCTTCTCCGCCCCGGCCGGGTCCTCCGCCACCCGCGCGACCAGCCCCCGCAGATCGTCGGGCAGGGCGGCGGCGAACCCGGGGTCCGCGACCTCGTCGGCGGCCGAGACGAGCGTGAGCGCGGAGACGGCGCCCGCCGCAGCGCAGGCGAGGGCGAAGGGCGCGCCCTGGGAGTTCCCGAGCATGGCGGGGCGCGGTCCCAGTCCGCGCAGGGCGGTCAACTCCCTTACGTCGTCCACGAAGTCGGCGAAGGTCCGGTCGGGCGCGGGCGTGGAGACCCCGAGCCCGGGACGGTCCACCGACACCAGCCGGACGCCCTCGTTCTCGACGGCCCCGGCCCCGATCCCGAGCCACCGGCTGGTCGCGGCCCCGGGGGAGAGCAGGACGGGCAGCCCGTCCCGCGGCCCCCACTCGGCCCAGCCGAGCACCCTCCCGTCGGAGAGGCGGGTGGTTCCGAGCCGGGCGGGATCATCGACGTACAAACTCATGCCCGACATCATTATCCAGCCACCCCCGCCCTGCACCGGCTTTCGGACCCCGGGCCCGTCGGGACGGTCACGGAGCCCGCAGGATGCTGCCGCTGATGTCCACGACCCGCAGGCCACCGGCGGCATGTCGTCGTACGTCGGCGTCGCCGCCCCGCACGTTGTCAGTGGTGCCGCCTAGGCTCCCCACCATGGCGACGCTCCCCAATCCACTGCCCTCCCTGGCCACTTCCGGCCTGGACCTCCCGCCCGGTTCCCTGGTGGACGCCACCCTGGACGGCCCCTGGCACGAGCCGCTGCTCTGGTACGCGGACGGCCCGCCGGCCCCGCGCGACTGGCCGGACCTGCGCGCGGCCGGGCGGCGGGTCGGGCTGCTGCCGGTGCTGGTCACGGGCGGCCGGCGCGACCAGTGGCCCGAGGAGTGGGACCTCTGCCCGGACGGCACGTCGTATCCCGGCGACCACGACGCCGACGAGGTCCTCGCGGGCTACTGGACGGAGTACGCGGACGACGAGGTGGGCGACGGCGCGGCGGCCGGGGAGAGCGGGGAGGGAGCCGAGGGGCCCGGCTCCTGGCCCGGCCTCGCGCCCGCCCCCGCCCGGGAGCCGGCCGAGGACGCGGACACGGCGGCCGCGGGGCTCGCGGGCGTCATCGCCGCCGACGCGGACGAGTGGCTCGGCGGGGCGCGGATGGCCCTCGTCCCGGCCCGCCGCAGCGCCGACATACCGGCGGCGATCGGCTGGTCGGGCCCGATGAACCACGAGAACGACGTGGCCCGGCTCTGCGCGGTGCTCCGCTCCTGGGAGGACCGCTACGACGCCCGGGTCGTGGTGCTCGGCTTCGACACGATGATCGTCTCCGTGGGCCGCCCGCCCGCCACGGTCGAGGAGGCCCGCGCCCTGGCCGCCGAGCACTACGCGTTCTGCCCGGACAACATCGACCAGTCCCCGCCGTACGACCTCGACGTGTACGCCGAGAAGGCCGTGCTCAACCAGGAAGCGTGGTCGTTCTGGTGGGACTAGACACGACGGGACCGGAAACGGGTACGGGCACGGGGACGGGCAAGAGCCGTCCGACTGCTCAGCGGTCGGACCTCAGCAGCATCAAGAAGTGGTGGCGCACGCTCGGCGGCGACGGCTTCGCCGTCCTCCCGCCACCGACCCGGAGCCGTTACACCCAGTCCGACGGCCACGAGGACGCCGCCGAGCTGTTCGCGGCCCGGTCCCTCTCCACCGACACCTCCTTCGCCTACTGGCACTGGCAGTCCCACTCCGCCTTCGACCGCTCCGGCGGCCTGAAGGGCGAGCTGTACGTGCACTGGGGCGGCGACCACGCCACGGTCGCCGCCGGCCTCGGCGACGGCCCGGACGGCTACCGGGTCATCGACGGCGGCCCGCAGGGCGCGTTCCGGCTCGACAAGGTCACGGAGAGGGACGACGACGGACTCCCCGACCCCGAGGACACCGCCGGAGTACGCCAGTTCCTGGACCGGCTCCGCAGCCCCCGCGTGAACCGGCCCGGCAGGCCCCGCCACCACGACGCCCCGCTGACCGCCGCCGAGGAACGCTGGCTGCACGACCGGCTGCGCGATCCGGTGGAGCTGTCCGGGGCGGCGGGGTTCGTCACGGCCCTGGAGTCGCGACAGGCGCTGACCTCCGAGGAGGCGTCACGGCTGCTGCCGGCCTGGCGGGAGGAGTACGCCGGGCGGCTCATCGAGTGGCCCGCCTGGGCGGACCTGCTGGACGCGCTGCTGCGCCACGACCACGAGGAGGTGTGGGACACGGTGGCGTGCCTCGGCCCCCGGGCATCCGACGCCCTCGGCGCGGCCCCCTCCCCCCGCGCCCTGGACGTCCTGCGCGGGTGGTCGCTCACCGGTCACCCCGACGCGATCCACGCCTGGCTCGACGTGCACCGGGCGCTCCACGGAACCGACCCGGTACGGTCCGCCGGCGTGCTCGCCGCGGAGCTGACCGCACACCACGCCCCCGAGACGTCCCTGAGCACCCTGTTCGCCGCGCTCAGCGCCACCGCCACGAACGACTGGCGTGCCGCCCGGCCGACGGCGGACCGCGGTGCCGCCCAGGCGTTCTCGGCCCTCACCGCCGTGCGCCTCGCCACCGACGAGGCCCTGCCGCGCCCTCTGCGCGTGGCCGCCGCGCGAACGGCGTACGAACAGGTCGCCCACGTACGGGAGCAGGCGGCCCAGCACCCCGGCGTCAGCGAGGCCGACGTGCTCGCCGCCGCCGACCGCTACGAGGCCGCCCGCGACGACCTGCTCGCCGGCACCGGCCCCGACCTCACCGGTTACGAGGGCGGGCTCGGCGACCTCTACCACCGCTACCGCACCCCGTCCCCCGCCGACGTCCAGTGGCTGCGCGACCGGGTGGCCGACCCGTCCACCGGTGTCCAGGGCATCGCGTTCTGCCTCGAACTGCTCTACGCCCACGGCGAGGCCACCCAGGCCGAACTGGAAGCACTTCTGCCCCGCTGGAAGAAGGAGCTGACCAAGCAGTACCGCACCACATACACCGAGTGGCGCCACCCCCTGACCACCCTGACCTGCCTCGCCCTCGACCTGCACCACCCGGCAGCCGCCGACCTCCTCTCCTGGTGGGCGAAGCCCAAGCCGCTCTGGAAGACGCCGGTCCGGCTGCTGACCCACCTCGGCGCACCGGACGAGACGAAGGCCGCCGAGCTGTGGGACTTCGTGGCCTCCGGCGCTCACGACACCGGGCACCTGATGACCTGGGTGCTGCTCCGCGCCCGGCTCGACGGCACCCACCCCCTGCTCGTCGCCGAGCGGCTGCTCGGAGAAGGCGGCGTCCGCGCGTACGTCCTGCACCGGGTCCTGATCGGAGTGGCCGACCCCGCCCAGCCGCTCTGGCACTACGCCGTCGACCCACGCAGCCACAGCTGGCTGCGGCGCGCCCAGGAGGTCGCCGACGACCCCCGGCTCACCGACGCAGCCCGCGCGATCGGGCTGAGGACCGCCCGCGAGCACTACGTCTTCCGCTACCCGGACCAGGTCCGCCCGGCCCTCACGGACGGGCAGGTGGCGGCGGCCCACGCCTGGGCGGAGGACCGCGCCGACCGGACCACCGGGGACTGAGCCCTCGTACTCATGCGGCCGGGCAGACCCCCGGGGTTGACTCGGCCGCATGAGCGAGAACAGCCACGACGGCGACAGCACCCCGGCGCCCGCCCCCGACGAGACGCCCGACAACTACGCCTGGATCGCCCCGGTGATCTCCTCGGTCGTGACCGTGCCCTCGGGGCTGCTCGCCCTGCTCTACGGCGCGCTCTCGCCCATGGAGTGCGGCTCCTGCGGCGGCACGGTGGCCGACCGCTTCCACGACAGTTGGACCACCGCGTGGACCGTCCTGTGGATCGGCCTGGTCCTCGCCCTGATCGTGCTGGTCGCCACCTGGGCCGTCCCCCACCAGCTCCGCTACGCCGCCCGGCGCGTGGGCCTCGCCCTCGCCGCACCCACCACCGCGACGGTCGCCTTCGTAGCATTCATGGCACTGGTCGACTGGCCCTGACAGCAAGGCCCCCGGCCGATCCCACTCCGCACCACCGCACGGGCCGACCAGGACCCGCCCGTACGGGACAGCGCCCGCTTCTCCATCGAGGAGGCCCACCGGCTCCAGGAGACCGGAGCGGGTGGGCCGTGAACCGCGAGAGGCCGAGCGGACCGGCTCAGCGCCGCGCGTCCCGCCCCAGCCACTGCGCGGCCTCGGTCGCCCAGTAGGTGAGGATCATCTGCGCCCCGGCCCGCCGGATCCCGGTCAGGCTCTCCAGGATCGCCCTCTCCCGGTCGATCCAGCCCCGCTCGGCGGCGGCCTCGATCATCGCGTACTCGCCGCTGATCTGGTACGCCGCGACCGGCACGTCCACGGACTCCGCGACCTTGGCGAGGATGTCCAGATACGGTCCGGCGGGCTTCACCATGACCATGTCCGCGCCCTCCTCCAGGTCCAGCGCCAGCTCCCGCAGCGACTCGCGGGCGTTGGCCGGGTCCTGCTGGTAGGTCTTGCGGTCACCGGTCAGCGAGGAGCCGACGGCCTCGCGGAAGGGGCCGTAGAACGCCGAGCTGTACTTCACGGTGTAGGCGAGGATCGACACGTCCTCGTACCCGGTCTGGTCCAGTGCGTCGCGGACCACGCCGACCTGGCCGTCCATCATCCCGCTGGGGCCCACCACATGGGCCCCGGCGTCCGCCTGGACCTGGGCCATCTCCGCGTACCGCTCCAGGGTCGCGTCGTTGTCCACCCGGCCGTCACCGTCGAGGACCCCGCAGTGGCCGTGGTCGGTGTACTCGTCCAGGCACAGGTCCGACATCACGACCAGGTCGTCGCCGACCTCCTCGCGGACCGCGCGCAGGCCGGCCTGGAGGATGCCGTCCGGGTCCGTGCCCGCCGTGCCCCGGGCGTCCTTCTTCGCGTCCTCCGGCACACCGAAGAGCATGATCCCCGAGACCCCGGCCGAGACCGCCTCGACGGCCGCCTTCCGCAGGGTGTCCAGGGTGTGCTGGTGCACGCCGGGCATGGCCGAGATGGCGACCGGGGCGTCGATGCCCTCCCGCACGAACGCGGGCAGGATCAGGTTCGCGGGATCGAGCCGTGTCTCGGCGACCATCCGCCGCATCGCCGGGGTCGTCCGCAGCCGCCGGGGGCGGGAGCCGGGGAAGTTTCCGTACGCAGTCATCCTTCGACGATAGACCCGTACGCAGTCAAGTCTTACCGACACCCGCGCCGGGAAAGGCCAGCGAACAGGCCCCGGAAACGGCGGCGGGCCCGGCCGCCGAAGCGACCGGGCCCGCTCACCCTTGTACCACTATCACTACGTCGTCGTCCGACGCCTGCGCGCACCCGGGCGCCGCTCGCTCGGCCGGGTCACCGGGTCGCCGGCCTCCTTCGCCGCGTCCCGGCGCTGCGCGCCGAAGGCGGCGAGCGCCTCGGCGAGCTTGTGCACCGACGGCTCCGGGGACAGCACGTCGACCCGCAGTCCGTGCTCCTCGGCGGTCTTCGCGGTGGCGGGACCGATACACGCGATCACGGTCACGTTGTGCGGCTTGCCCGCGATGCCGACCAGGTTGCGCACCGTCGAGGACGAGGTGAACAGGACCGCGTCGAAGCCGCCGCCCTTGATCGCCTCACGAGTGTCGGCCGGCGGCGGCGAGGCGCGGACCGTGCGGTACGCGGTGACGTCGTCGACCTCCCAGCCCAGCTCGATCAGCCCGGCCACCAAGGTCTCGGTGGCGATGTCGGCACGCGGCAGGAACACCCGGTCGATCGGGTCGAAGACCGGGTCGTAGGGCGGCCAGTCCTCCAGCAGCCCGGCGGCGGACTGCTCGCCGGACGGCACCAGGTCCGGCTTCACGCCGAAGTCGATCAGCGCCGCGGCGGTCTGCTCGCCGACGGCGGCGACCTTGATGCCGGCGAAGGCACGGGCGTCGAGCCCGTACTCCTCGAACTTCTCCCGGACCGCCTTGACGGCGTTCACGCTGGTGAAGGCGATCCACTCGTAGCGCCCGGTGACCAGGCCCTTGACCGCACGCTCCATCTGCTGGGGCGTACGCGGCGGCTCGACGGCGATCGTCGGCACCTCGTGCGGCACCGCACCGTAGGAACGCAGCTGGTCGGAGAGCGACGCGGCCTGCTCCTTCGTGCGCGGGACGAGCACCTTCCAGCCGAACATCGGCTTGGACTCGAACCACGCGAGCTGGTCGCGCTGGGCGGCGGAGCTGCGCTCTCCGACCACGGCTATGACCGGCCGGTGGCCCTCGGGCGAGGGCAGCACCTTGGCCTGCTTGAGGACCTGGGCGATCGTCCCGAGGGTCGCCGTCCAGGTGCGCTGGCGGGTGGTGGTGCCCGCGATCGTCACGGTGAGCGGGGTGTCGGGCTTGCGGCCCGCGGAGACCAGCTCACCGGCGGCGGCGGCCACCGAGTCCAGCGTGGTGGAGACGACGGCGGTCGCGTCGCTCACGCCGACCTCGCTCCAGCACCGGTCGGAGGCGGTACGGGCGTCGACGAAGCGGACGTCCGCACCCTGCGCGTCACGCAGCGGCACCCCGGCGTACGCGGAGACGCCGACGGCGTTCGCCACGCCCGGGACGACCTCGAAGGGCACCCCGGCGGCGGCGCAGGCGAGCATTTCCGCCCCCGCGTTCCCGTCCAGGCCCGGGTCGCCCGCGACAGCACGGACCACCCGCCTGCCGCCCTTGGCGGCCTCCATGACAAGATTGGCCGCATCCCTGAGAACGGGTACACCGACGGTTGTTGACGAAGTGTCAACGACGGTCAGCTCAGGGGTGCTCACGCCTGCCCGCGCATGGCTGCGAACGACGTCGAGCACATCGGGCTCGGCGACAAGGACGTCCGCGCTCGCGAGCGCCTCGACGGCGCGCAGGGTCAGCAGTCCCGGGTCGCCGGGACCGGCGCCGAGGAAGGTGACCTGCCCTTGGGCGGACAGGGCCGGAAAGTCGGATGCGGCGGGGCCGGTGGGGCTCAAAGTGCTCGCTCCCCCATAAGACCGGCCGCACCCTTGGCGAGCATCTCGGCCGCGAGTTCGCGACCGAGGGCCGCCGCGTCGTCGTGCGACGTGGGGACGGGACCGGTGGTGGACAGCTGTACGAGCGAGGAACCGTCGGTGGTACCGACGACTCCGCGCAGGCGCAGTTCGTTGACAACCTGTCCGTCGACCAGGAGGTCGGCCAGCGCACCCACAGGTGCGGAGCAGCCGGCCTCCAGGGCGGCGAGCAGGGCACGCTCGGCGGTCACGGCGACCCGGGTGTACGGGTCGTCGAGCTCGGCGAGCGCGGCGGCGAGGTCGGCGCTGGACGCGGCGCACTCGATCGCCAGTGCTCCCTGGCCGGGAGCGGGCAGGACGGTGTCGACCGGCAGGAACTCGGTCACCTCACCGCTCCGGCCGAGACGGCTGAGCCCGGCGGCGGCGAGAACCACCGCGTCGAGCTCCCCGTCGCGCACGAACCCGATCCGCGTGTCGACGTTGCCCCGGATGGGGACGGTCTCGATCCGCAGTCCGTGGGAACGGGCGTACGCGTTGAGCTGCGCCATGCGGCGCGGCGAACCGGTGCCGATGCGGGCGCCGTCGGGCAGCTGCGCGAAGGTCAGCCCGTCCCGGGCGACCATCGCGTCGCGCGGGTCCTCGCGCTGCGGCACGGCCGCCAGCACGAGGTCGTCGGGCTGGCTGGTCGGCAGGTCCTTGAGCGAGTGGACGGCGAAGTCCACCTCGCCCCGCAGCAGCGCCTCGCGCAGGGCCGCGACGAACACGCCGGTGCCGCCGATCTGCGCCAGGTGCTCGCGGGAGGTGTCCCCGTACGTGGTGATCTCGACGAGCTCGACGGCGCGCCCGGTCACCTCGCGAACCGTCTCGGCGACGAGTCCGGACTGGGCCATGGCGAGCTTGCTGCGCCGGGTGCCCAGCCGGAGCGGCGCGGGGTTCCGCGCGCCCGGGGATGAGTTGTCGGTCATGACCGCCCTCTATTCGGGTCGTTCAGGTCTGCCCGGGAGACGGCGGCCACCGTCTGCGGGTCGAGGTCGAAGAGTTCTCGCAGCGCGTCCGCGTACCCGGCGCCGCCGGGCTCGCTGGCGAGCTGCTTGACCCGCACGGTGGGCGCGTGCAGGAGTTTGTCGACGACGCGGCGCACGGTCTGGGTGATCTCGGCGCGCTGCTTCTCGTCCAGGTCGGGAAGGCGGCCGTCCAGCCGGGCGATCTCGCCGGCGACCACGCCGGCGGCCATGGTGCGCAGGGCGACCACGGTCGGGGCGACGTGCGCGGCGCGCTGGGCGGCGCCGAAGGCGGCCACCTCGTCGGAGACGATGGTGCGGACCCGGTCCACATCGGCGGCCATCGGGGCGTCGGCGGAGGCCTCGGCGAGCGACTCGATGTCGACGAGGCGCACACCGTCGATGCGGTGGGCGGCGCCGTCGATGTCCCGCGGCATGGCGAGGTCGAGCAGGGCGAGCCGGACCGGGCCGGTCGACTGTGCGGGCACGGTGACCCGGCGCAGCGCGGTCGCCGGACCGGCCACCGCGGCGGAGGCGGCGGAGCCATTCTCCACCCAGGCGGCGTGCTGGTCGACGTCGGCCGGGGCCGGGGTGGTGGTGACCGCCGGCCGGTCGGGCGCGGCGTCCAGGGTCACGCCCAGCGCGTCGGCGAGGGCGTCGGCGGTGAGCACGAGGCCGGTGGAACCGGTGCAGGAGACGACGATGTCGGCACGTGTCAGTTCGTCACCGACCGCGGACATCTCGACGGCCCGGGCGCGCACCGCCGTGTCGTCGCCCTGCTGGAGGATCTCCACCAGGCGGTCCGCGCGGGCGCGGGTCCGGTTGGCGACGACGATGTCGGCGACGCCGGTGCGGGCGAGGGTCGCGGCGGCCAGCGAGGACATGGATCCGGCGCCGATGACCAGGGCGCGCTTGCCGGCGGTCCAGCCCTCGGGGTCGGCCCCGGCGGCGAGCTGCTGGAGCCCGAAGGTGACGAGCGACTGCCCGGCCCGGTCGATACCGGTCTCGCTGTGGGCGCGCTTGCCGACCCGCAGGGCCTGCTGGAAGAGGTCGTTCAGCAGCCGTCCGGCGGTGTGCAGCTCCTGGCCGCGCGCGAGCGCGTCCTTGATCTGGCCGAGGATCTGCCCCTCGCCGACGACCATCGAGTCGAGACCGCAGGCCACCGAGAAGAGGTGGTGGACGGCCCGGTCCTCGTAGTGCACATAGAGATACGGAGTGAGCTCTTCGAGACCGACGCCGCTGTGCTGGGCGAGCAGGGTGGACAGCTCGGCGACGCCCGCGTGGAACTTGTCCACGTCGGCGTACAGCTCGATGCGGTTACAGGTGGCCAGCACGGCCGCCTCGGTCGCGGGTTCCGCGGCGAGGGTGTCCTGGAGCAGCTTGGCCTGGGTCTCGGCAGCGAGGGAGGCCCGTTCCAGTACGGAGACGGGGGCGCTGCGGTGGCTCAGTCCGACGACGAGGAGGCTCATGCCGGCATCACGGCGGGCATGTCCCCGTCAGGTCCCTTCCGGCTCGCGGGCGTGGCGCGCATCGGGGGCGCGTCCTCGTCCTCGGCGGCGGAGTCCTCGCCGGCCTTGCGCTGCTCGTGGAACGCGAGGATCTGGAGCTCGATGGAGAGGTCGACCTTGCGTACGTCGACGCCCTCGGGCACCGACAGCACGGTCGGCGCGAAGTTCAGGATGGAGGTCACACCGGCGGCGACGAGCCGGTCGCAGACCTGCTGGGCCGCGCCGGGCGGGGTGGTGATCACGCCGATGGACACACCGTTGTCGCTGATGATCCGGTCGAGGTCGTCCGTGTGCTGGACGGCGATCCCGGCCACCGGCGTACCGGCCATGGCGGGGTCCGCGTCGATCAGCGCCGCGACCCGGAAGCCGCGGGAGGCGAAGCCGCCGTAGTTGGCGAGGGCCGCGCCGAGGTTGCCGATGCCGACGATGGCGACCGGCCAGTCCTGGGTGAGCCCGAGCTCGCGCGAGATCTGGTAGACGAGGTACTCGACGTCGTACCCGACACCGCGGGTGCCGTAGGACCCCAGGTAGCTGAAGTCCTTGCGCAGCTTCGCCGAGTTCACCCCGGCCGCCGTGGCCAGCTCCTCGGAGGAGACCGTGGGGACCGATCGCTCGGAGAGCGCGGTCAGGGCGCGCAGATACAACGGAAGTCGGGCGACGGTGGCCTCGGGAATTCCTCGGCTACGGGTCGCCGGTCGGTGAGTTCGGCCAGTTGCCACGGTGCTCCTGCGGGATGAGCGGGGCTGCAGGCGGCCGTATGTCCCCGGACCGCCCCGTCGAATGCAGGCTATGTCTTTGTGAACGCGTGCACAAAGATTGTGTCCGTTTTGTCCGGTCAAAGTGACCGGGGTCACGCACATTCGCCGTGCGATCCAGGAACCGGGGGCCGCACCGGCCCGTTGCAGCCTCGAAGGGGGCAAAGCGGAACACACTCCTCACAACTAAGCCCCCGAGGCCACTCAAAACGCCCGCAATGTTAACCGGGTTTCGCGTCCGCACCCAGCGCCTTGCGCAGTCTCGCCGGGTCGACGCGCCAGAACGTGTGCTGTTCGTCATCGATCAGCACCACCGGAATCTGCTCCCAGTACTCCTTGTACAGCTCCTCGTCCTCGGTGATGTCCTTCTCCACCCACGACGCACCGGTCTCCTCGCAGACCGCGCTCACCACCGCCCGCGCGTCCTCGCACAGATGACACCCGGGCTTCCCCACCAGCGTGACCACCCGCTCGGCGGGCTTCTTCTTCCTCTTACGTCGCAGCAGAGCACTCATGCCTTCATTCTGCGCCCGCCGCGCCCACTTCCCGAGCCCGCGATGCTCCGTGAGCAGACGACGGCATGCCGACCTGCACGTCCGAGCGGTCGTCGGCGGTGAACGGCCGTCGTCGCCCCGGGGGCCACGAGCTTGTCGGTGGCGGGAACTACTGTTGGACATCAGCGGTCGGGAAGGCGCGGACGTGCAGTGGGGAATCCAGCGCGCGGACCTGGAGGCCCGCCGCTTCGACCGCACCTTCAGCACCGTCCACTTCAATCCCTGACCCGGACCGGCGGGGATCACCCCCGAGCCCGCGACGCCCGCTTCCCGCGCCCGCGCACCACCACCCCGGACCGCCCGGAATCACCCGATTCACCATTCCGACCCGAAGCGTTCACGCCCACGCATCGCGGCAGGTCGGGCAGGTGCGGACGGACTGGCTATGCTCACCGCATGGCCGCTCTTGGATGGCTCACACCCCGTAGGCGTTCCGCTACCGCACGGAGCGTCCTGGCAGGCGAGGCCGCCGCTGAGGCCGCGCGCAAGACCTCGGCCGCCGACGACGAATCCGCCCTCCTGACCAAGGCCCCGGAAGAAGCGGACGCGACCCCGCCCGGAGAGCCCGCGTTCCCCGTCGCCGGGGACGACCGCGCCGCCGCCTTCTTCGACCTCGACAACACCGTCATGCAGGGTGCCGCGATCTTCCACTTCGGCCGCGGCCTCTACAAGCGCAAGTTCTTCGAGCGCCGCGAGCTCACCCGGTTCGCCTGGCAGCAGGCGTGGTTCCGGCTGGCCGGCGTCGAGGACCCCGAACACATGCAGGACGCCCGCGACAGCGCCCTGTCCATCGTCAAGGGCCACCGCGTCTCCGAGCTGATGTCCATCGGCGAGGAGATCTACGACGAGTACATGGCCGACCGCATCTGGCCCGGCACCCGAGCCCTGGCCCAGGCCCACCTGGACGCCGGACAGAAGGTCTGGCTCGTCACCGCCGCCCCCGTGGAGACCGCCACCATCATCGCCCGCCGCCTCGGCCTGACCGGCGCGCTCGGCACCGTCGCCGAATCGGTCGACGGCGTCTACACCGGCCGCCTGGTCGGCGAACCCCTGCACGGCCCCGCCAAGGCCGAGGCCGTCCGCGCCCTCGCCACCGCGGAGGGCCTGGACCTGGAGCGCTGCGCCGCCTACAGCGACTCGCACAACGACATCCCGATGCTCTCGCTGGTCGGCCACCCCTACGCGATCAACCCGGACACCAAACTCCGCAAGTACGCCCGCGCCCGCGACTGGCGGCTGCGCGACTACCGCACCGGCCGCAAGGCCGCCAAGGTCGGCATCCCCGCCGCCGCCGGGGTCGGCGCGCTCGCGGGCGGCACCGTCGCCGCCGTCGCCCTGCACCGCCGCCGCCGCTGACCCGCGCCCGCACCCCCGCCGCACCCTCCACGCCCCGTGCCCGCCCACCACGAACGGTCACGGGGCGCAGCCACGCCCGGAACCGGGCGCCCGATCCCGATCGGGTCCGCCGACGCGGGCGACGCCCCCTCCGGCCAGCCGGATCGTCGGCGCCCGGCCACAACCCGTCGCCCCCGTAGACAGATCACGAAGTAATCCGATCAATAAACGGTCACCATGTGCTACTTGATACGTCACTTAGCGATAACAGAAGCGACGGAACCGGAGATTTAGACAACTGGGTGTAGCGCTGCCTGCACGAAGCGTTATTCTCCTCAGACGCATCACGGAACCCGCCACTCGCTACCACGAGTGACGTTTTTCGAACTGCTCGTGATGGAAGCTCTGCCTCTGGGAGTCCCGTGTACCCACACGTCGGGGTTGACGCCTCGGGCCTGGCTACGCTGCGTGCATCGGTCATTGACTGCTTGCGCGGCTTCGTCCCCACCGCGTACGCCGTCCCCGCATTTGCCACCCCTGCACCTGCCGGCCCTTGCTACGCCCTGGCCGAACGCAGCGCGGCGGTCGGAAGACGCGGCACCCGCGCCGCCTCGACCACGTCGACCGTCCGCCGTCCCACCGCCGACAGCGACAGCGCGCGCATGATGGATCTCGTCGAGCGCGCACAGGCCGGTGAGGCGGATGCCTTCGGCCGCCTGTACGACCAGTACAGCGACACCGTGTACCGGTACATCTACTACCGCGTGGGCGGCAAGGCGACCGCGGAGGACCTCACCAGCGAGACCTTCCTCCGCGCGCTGCGCCGCATCTCCACGTTCACCTGGCAGGGCCGCGACTTCGGCGCCTGGCTGGTCACGATCGCTCGCAACCTGGTCGCCGACCACTTCAAGTCCAGTCGTTTCCGACTGGAAGTGACCACCGGCGAAATGCTCGACGCCAACGAGGTGGCGCGCAGCCCCGAGGACTCCGTTCTGGAGTCCCTCTCCAACGCCGCTCTGCTCCAGGCCGTGCGGCGACTCAACCCCCAACAGCAGGAGTGCGTGACCCTGCGGTTCCTCCAAGGCCTCTCGGTCGCGGAGACCGCCCGGGTGATGGGCAAGAACGAGGGAGCGATCAAGACCCTCCAGTACCGAGCCGTACGGACGCTCGCCCGACTCCTGCCGGACGACGCCCGCTGATCCGGCCTCTGCGTGACCGTCCCGTCACGCACTGGTCCGATCATCCTTCGTGCGTAACCCAAGTGCCGAGCGCCTCGTTGTGCCGGTTGCAGGCCCCCTGTCGTCGCCCCCTGTCCGTAGCCACTCACCCCATCGAGTGGAAACGCTCAAGGTGTGCAACCTTCCGGACCGCCAGGGGAGTCGACCGTCATGACGAGAGGAGGTGCCGCCAGTGATCGCAAACGTTTCGACACACCGGCGGGCGAACGCCTTCGCCCAGGCCCTGGAAGAACAGACCCTCCAGGGTGCGGCGGCCGTACAGCCCGCGGAACCGGCCGACCAGGCCGACCGCGAACCGCTGTTGGCCCTGGCGAACGGCCTCGGTGAGCTACCGAAGCCGCAGTTGGACCCCGAGGTCAAAATGGTGCAGCGAGCCCAGCTCGTCGCGGCCATGGAGACCATGTTCGCCGAGGGCGGCGCGTCCACGGGCCCTACGGTGCCCGTGCAACGGGGCAAGGGGGCCCATCGGGCCTCACCACTGCGGAAACTGCGACCCCGCTCACGCTGGGCGAAGGGGCTCACTGCCGGCGGGCTCACCGTCGGCGTGGCCGCGGGAGCGTTCGGCGGCGTGGCAGCCGCCAGCTCCGACGCCCTCCCCGGTGATTCGCTCTACGGACTGAAACGCGGGATGGAGGACATCAGCCTCGGCATGGCCAAGGGCGACGCCGACCGCGGCGAGGTCTACCTCGACCAGGCCTCCACCCGGCTCAGCGAGGCCCGCAGACTCATGGAGCGCGGCCGGTCCGGCGCACTCGACCACGAATCCCTCGGCGCCGTCAGACGCGCGCTCAACGGCATGTCCCACGACGCCTCCGAGGGCCACCGACTGCTCCACTCCGCATACCAGCGCGACGGAGCGATCGGCCCCATCCAGACCCTGGACACCTTCTCCCGCTCGCACCGCGACGCCTGGAGCAGCCTCCGCGACCGACTGCCCGTCCAGCTCACCGACGTCCGCGACGAGGTCAGCTCCGTCTTCGACGCCATAGAGGACGACGTCGCACCGCTCCAGACCCTCCTCCCCCGCCCCCCGGGCACCAACAAGGGCACCGGACGCTCCGACGCCACCACCCCGGACACCGGCTCGCCCCGCACCGACGCCCCCGCACCCCCCGCCGCCCCCGAGAAGCCCGGGGACCGCACCGACGGCGGAACCACCCCCGAGCCCTCCGGCCCGCCGGACTCCACCGACACCACCCCGGAGGACGGACTGCTGGGCGGCGGTACGGACGGCCTGCTGGACGAACTCCCGACGGACGGCCTCGCCCCGCCCTCCCCCGAGGGCCGGCCCAGCGCACCCGCCGCCCCGGACGTCACCCTGCCCCCGCTCCTCCCAGGGCTGCTCCCCGGCCTCGGCATCGACGGCGAGAACCTCAAGCCGTAGAGGACCGGCGATGACGGAAGGGGGCCGGTACGCGGATCGCGTACCGGCCCCCTTCCGTCATAGCCGGTCAGGTCAGAAGAACACCGACCGCCGCTGCACCAACAGCTTGTACAGCGTGTGCTGGATCTGCTCACGCACCTGGTCCGTCAGATTGAACATCAGCATCGGGTCCTCCGCCGCCTCCGGCGGATACCCGTCCGTCGGAATCGGCTCGCCGAACTGGATCGTCCACTTCGTCGGCAGCGGCAGCGCGCCCAACGGCCCCAGCCACGGGAACGTCGGCGTGATCGGGAAGTAGGGGATGCCCAGCAGCCGGGCCAGCGTCTTCGCGTTCCCGATCATCGGGTAGATCTCCTCCGCGCCCACGATCGAGCACGGCACGATCGGCGCCCCCGCCCGCAGCGCCGTCGACACGAACCCGCCCCGCCCGAAGCGCTGAAGCTTGTAACGCTCCCCGAACGGCTTGCCGATGCCCTTGAACCCCTCCGGCATCACCCCGACGATCTCGCCCATCTCCAGCAGCCGCTGCGCGTCCTCCGCACAGGCCAGCGTGTGCCCCGCCTTGCGCGCCAGCTCGTTGACGACCGGCAGATGGAAGACCAGATCGGCCGCGAGCAGCCGCAGATGCCGGTCCGCCGGATGGTTGTCGTGCACCGCGACCTGAAGCATCAGCCCGTCCAGCGGCAGCGTCCCGGAGTGGTTGGCCACGATGAGCGCCCCGCCGTCCGACGGGATGTTCTCGATGCCCTTCACCTCGACCCGGAAGTACGTGTCGGCCAGCGGCCGCAGCAGCGACATCAGGACCTGGTCGGTGAGCTCCTCGTCGTAACCGAACTCGTCGACGTCGTAGTCACCGGTGACCCGCCGCCGCAGGAACGCGAGCCCGCCCGCGATCCGCCGCTCCCAGCCGCCCGAGGAACCGTCCGCGTCCAGGCCGCCCCCCTTCCCCGCCTCCGCCTCCGCCTCCGCCTCCGGGGACAGCCCGGAAGCCTCGGGGACCTGCGCCCCCGGCAGCGCGCTCACCGGAGCCGCGGGGCCGTCGCCCCGACCGCCGCCGGGTCCGCCCGCCCCGGTCCGGCGCCGCGCCGGACGCGAAGCGCCACCGGACCGCGAACGGTCGTCGTCGAACGGAATGACCTTGGCGTCCGCCATCGTCGGTGCGCTCCTCTACCTGGCGCCGTGATTCGTCTGTACCGCACCGGTCCCGCGCTCCCGCGGCCCGGTGCCTCCCGGGAGCGGCAACGCCGCCAGCCGGTCCACCGCCCTGCCCACCGTCTCCGGCGGCAGCAGCCCCGGACCCCGGCTCCGCGCGAACTCCGCGAACGTCTCCGCCGTGGTGAACTTCGGCCGGAAACCGAGGGTCTCGCGCATCTGCACCGTCGAGACCACCCTGCCATGGGTCAGCAGCCGGATCTGTTCCGGCGAGAAGTCGGTCATGCCGATCGTACGGAGCGCCGAGCCGACCCACGTGACGGCGGGCAGCAGCACCGGCACCGTCGGCTTCCCCAGCCGCCGCGAGCACTGCGACAGCAGCAGCACCCCGTCGCCGGCGATGTTGAACGTGCCGCTGTTCAGCGTCCCGCGCCGGGGCTCGCTCGCCGCGATGCCCAGGACGTCGACCACATCGTCCTCGTGCACGAACTGGAGCCGGGGGTCGTAGCCGAAGACGGTCGGCAGAACGGGCAGCGACAGATAGTCCGCGAGCGGCGAGTCCGGCCGGGGCCCCAGGATGTTGGCGAACCGCAGGACGCACACCGCCACGTCCGGCCGCCGGCGGGCGAAGCCCCGTACGTACCCCTCGACCTCCACCGCGTCCTTCGCGAAGCCGCCGCTGGGCAGCGACTTGGGCGGGGTGGTCTCGGTGAACACGGCGGGATCGCGGGGCGCCGACCCGTACACGCTCGTACTGGACTTCACCACGAGCCGCCGCACCGTCGGGGACTTCTGACAGGCGCCGAGCAGCTGCATGGTGCCGATGACGTTGGTCTCCTTGATCGCCGTCCGGCCGCCGGCGCCGAGCGCCTTGCCGGAGACGTCCAGGTGCACGACCGTGTCGACGGCGTGCTCGGCCAGGATCCGCGCCAGGGCGGACTGCCGGATGTCCGCGCGCACGAACTCCGCGGCACCCAGCTCATGGGCGGGCGCGACCGCGTCGACGGCGATCACCCGGTCCACCCCGGGCTCGCACTGGACGCGCCGGACGAAGCGGCCCCCCAGCTGCCGGGCCGCTCCTGTGACGAGCACGACCTTGCCCAAGACCCGGCTCCCCTGCTTCCCGCGGTAACTTCCCTGGCCGTCACCGTAGCGGGTGGACGCCGCCCTGTGACGCCCCCGTGCTCCGAAACGCACCGCAGCCCCTCCACCGGAACGGCGGAGGGGCTGCGGATCTCACGAACTGCGTTCGCTTACTTCTTGTTGCGACGCTGAACGCGCGTGCGCTTGAGCAGCTTGCGGTGCTTCTTCTTGGCCATCCGCTTGCGCCGCTTCTTGATAACAGAGCCCACGACTACCCTCGCTCACTTCATTTTCACTGGTGCGGGGCGTCTGGGCCCACACGACCTACGTCGGCCTAGCCTACCCGCCACCGTCCGAGGGGCGTAATCCGCAGGCAACCTCAGGCTGATTCCACCCCCACGAAGGACTCGCGGAGATACGCGTGAACCGCTTGCTCCGGCACCCGGAAGGACCTGCCCACCCGGATCGCCGGCAGATGACCACTGTGCACCAAGCGGTACACGGTCATCTTCGACACTCGCATGACCGAGGCGACTTCCGCCACGGTCAGAAACTTGACCTCGTTGAGAGGCCTCTCGCTGCCAGCAGCCATGACCCACCTGTACCTTCCGCACCGGACGCGCACCGGCTTCCCCTCCGGTGACTCTTCGTCGCTGTGCGCTCACTCCACAGATTAGGGGCGCGTGGTGCGAGTGGGGAAGAGGAGAGACAGCCGCCGGCCTACAGTGACAGACGGGCCCGATTGAGCACATAGCGCGTCAACGGCCGGTAAAACGGCGCCCGTACGCCGTCGTCGAGCGGAACGACGACGGACACCCGCCCCTCGGCCTCTCCCACGAACAGCGCCGGATCATCCGTGTCCGCCGGCCCGATCGCCTCGATCCCCAGCTGACCTGCACCGCAGACCCAGCCGTGATCCCCGATCACCAACTCCGGCAGCACCCCGAGCCGCTCCGCCGCGTCCTGGAGCGCGAGCCGCACCGGAAGCGGCGAATGCGTGTGCGCGCCGTTCTCACCCCCCGTGGGCCGCCCCCCCGGTTCGCGCACCAGGGCGACACCCCGTACGTAGTCGAGGCTGTACGTGCGTACGCCGAACCGGGTCGTTATGTCGACACATCTCCCCTGCGCGGGAGTGAGGACAGGGCAGCCCGCCGCCGACAGAGCGTCTGCCAGCCCGGCGTAGAAGCCGAGCAGCCGGTGCGGATGACCGGTCCCCAGCAGCACCGGAGCCCGACGCTCCGCCACCAGCGCCAACCGCTCGGCGAACGCGTCCAGCGCGGCCACCGTCCGCTCCGGATCGATCGCGTCGGGCCCGGAGACGTGCAGGGGATCCGCCGAGACCCCGCACCGGTCCGCCATCAGCCGCAACAGCTCGCCCTCGCCCCAGGCCCGCTCGGGCGCGAGCCCCAGCATCACCCGCGGATCCCGCGCGGCGAACAGCCGGTAGCTGCGCAGACTGGTCTCGCGCGGGGTGGCCACGGGCCCGGCCAGCCGGGCCGCCAGCAGATGGGCGCGCAGCGCCCCGGTGCTCAACACCCCTGGGATGCTGCCGTACCGCGCAGCCCGGTGGGCGGGAATCCCGTTACGCCCCACCGTTGGCGTAACGCACGGCACAATGCCCCCGCGCCGCCCGGACCTCAGGTCAGCAGCCCCCGCAGCGGGAACGCCGCCTTCCGGGACGCCAGCACCGCCTGGTCCAGCCGGTCCGCCGGGTCGTACCCGTCCTCCCACGCCTTCCACGACGGCGTACGCCCGTCCGTCATCCGGCCCGGCCCCAACTGCCGCGTACGGGCGTAGACGAGATCCCGCCAGGACGGCGGCACCACCGACTCCGGATCGACAGGGGCGTGCGCCGCGATCCCGACGAGATGCGTCCACGACCGGGGCACCACGTCCACCACCGCGTACCCGCCGCCGCCGAGCGCCACCCAGCGCCCGCCGTCCGCGTACCGGTGGGCCAGCTCGTGGCAGGACTCCATGACCGACCGCTGCGCGTCCAGGGAGACCGCGAGGTGGGCGAGCGGGTCCTCGAAGTGGGTGTCCGCCCCGTGCTGGGTGACGAGCACCTGGGGCCGGAAATCGGCCAGCAGCTCGGGCACCACCGCGTGGAACGCCCGCAGCCACCCCGCGTCCCCGGTCCCGGCCGGCAGCGCCACGTTGACCGCGGAGCCCTCCCCCGCCCCGGACCCGGTCTCCTCCGGCCAGCCGGTCTGCGGAAAGAGGGTCCTCGGGTGCTCGTGCAGCGAGATCGTCAGGACGCGCGGGTCCTCCCAGAACGCTGCCTGCACCCCGTCCCCGTGGTGAACGTCCACATCGACGTACGCGACCCTCTCGGCGCCCAGCTCCAGCAGCCGGGCGATGGCGAGGGCGGGGTCGTTGTAGACGCAGAAGCCGGCGGCCGACCCGGGCATGGCGTGGTGCAGCCCCCCGGTGAAGTTCACCGCGTGCTCACACTCACCCCGCCACACGGCCTCGGCCGCACCCACCGAGAGCCCCGCGATCAGCGCGGACGCCTCGTGCATCCCGGCGAACGCCGGATCATCCACGGTCCCGAGCCCGTAGTCCTGGTCGGCCTCCCGCGGATTCACGGAGGCGGCCCGCACCGCCGCCACGTAGTCCTGCCGGTGCACGAGCCGCAGGGTGGAGTCCCCCACGTGCTTCGCGGACCGCACATCCACCGCCCCGTCGAGCCCGAACGCCCGCACCAGCCCCATCGTCAGGGCCAGCCGGACCGGGTCCATGGGGTGCGTCTCCCCGAAGTCGTATCCCGTAACTGCGTCATCCCACATCAGCTGTGTGCGGCCGCTCATGCCCGCCACCGTATCGGGCGGGCTCCGGCCCGAACGCGCGGGCATACACGAGCGTCGCCAGCACCAGAACCATCGGTACGAGCATGGCGCCGCGATAACTCCACGCATCCCCCAGAGCGCCCACGAGCGGCGAACCGACCAGAAACCCGACATAGTTGAAGATGTTCAACCGGGCCACGGCCGCGTCGCTGTGCCCCGGGAACATCCGCCCGGCCGCCGCGAAGGTCTGCGGCACGATCACACAGAGCCCGAACCCGAGCATCGTGAACCCGAGCATCCCCACCCAGGCCCCGGGCGCCACCGCCACGACCGCGAACCCGCCCGCCGCCAGCAGACTCCCGCCCCGCACCACGGCGACCGCCCCGAACCGCCGCACCCCGAGGTCCCCCACGGCCCGCCCCAGCAGGGTCGTCACCATGTAGACGTTGTACGGGACGGTCGCGAGCTGCTCCGAGCCGCCCAGCACGTCCTGGAGGTACTTGGCACTCCAGTTGGAGACCGTCGAGTCCCCGATGTACGCGAAGCTCATGACGAGGCACAGCGGCAGCAACAGCCGGAACGACACGGCCCCGCCGGCACCGCCGGAGCCAGGCTCCTGCTCCTTGTCCTCCGGCCCCTTCCCCCCTGTGTACCACCGGCTCCCGACCAGCGCGGCGGGCAGCAGCACCACCACGACGGGCAGGTAGGACCCGAGCAACGACAGGTCCCACCGCGCCCCGGCCCACGCCAGGGACGCCCCCGCGATTCCGCCGAGGCTGTAGGCGGCGTGGAAGCCGAGCATGATGCTGCGCCCGTACGCCCGTTGAAGGCTGACGCCCAGCATGTTCATCGAGGCGTCCAACGCCCCGACGGCCAGCCCGAAGAGGCCGAGCGCGACGGCGACGTGCCACACCTCCCGCCCCGCGCCCACCCCGAGCAGGGCGAGCAGGACCAGGGGCTGGGACCACCGCAGGACGACGCCCGGCCGCACCCGCGCGACCACCTTCTCGGTGGCGACGCTGCCGGCCCCCGCCAGGATCGGGACAGCGGCGAGGAAGACGGGCAGCAGCCCGTCGGATATCCCGTACTGGTCCTGAATGGCGGGGATGCGCGTCACCAGAAGAGCGAAGGCCACTCCTTGAACGCCGAAGCTCAACCCCAGGGAGGCCCTGCCGTGCCGCAAGCCCGCTTCCGTCATGGCCGCGAGCGTAGGGCCGGGCTCCAGGCAGGGGTAGAGGGATCAGGCGAGCAGTTCGGGGAGCTGAGCCATGTCGGAGAAGTGCCCGGTCACTCCGGTGAGCCGGTCCGCGGGCATCATCGACGTGAACCCGTACACGTCCATCCCCGCGGCGCGGGCCGCCTCGACCCCGAGCGGGCTGTCCTCGATGACGACGCACCGCTCCGGCGCGACGCCCATCCGCTCGGCGGCGTACAGGAACAGGTCCGGCGCCGGCTTGCCCCGCCCGACATCCTCCGAGCTGAAGATCCACTCCTCCTCGAACCACTGGTCGATCCCCGTCCTGCGGTGCCCGACCCGGATCCGCTCGTGGCTCCCGGAGGAGGCGACGCAGTAGTCCACCCCGTCCGCGACGAGCTTCCCGAGCAGCTCCTCGGCCCCGTCGACCGCGACGAGCTCCCGCTGGAAAGCGGCGAACGTACGGGTGTCGAGCGTGGAGTCGAAGTCGTCGGGCAGCTTCTGCCCGGTCCTCTCCTCGATGAGGTCGTGGACCCGGTGCACGGCGGACCCCATGTAGTCGCGGAGCGATTCGTCGTACGAGGTGACGTGACCGAGTTCGGTCAGGTAGCCGGAGAGGACGGTGTTGGCGAGCGGCTCACTGTCGACGAGCACACCATCGTTGTCGAAGATGACCAGTTCGTAGCGCATGGTTCGACCCTAGACGTTCAGAACGCAGAAAAGCCCCGTGCCACAAGGCACGGGGCTTTCCCGGAAAAATTGTTCGGCGGCGTCCTACTCTCCCACAGGGTCCCCCCTGCAGTACCATCGGCGCTGAAAGGCTTAGCTTCCGGGTTCGGAATGTAACCGGGCGTTTCCCTAACGCAATGACCACCGAAACACTATGAAATTAACCAACACCGGATGAAAACACGGCCGTTCGTTATTTCAGAACT
Organism: Streptomyces sp. CA-278952; assembly: GCF_028747205.1. Taxonomy (NCBI): domain Bacteria; kingdom Bacillati; phylum Actinomycetota; class Actinomycetes; order Kitasatosporales; family Streptomycetaceae; genus Streptomyces; species Streptomyces sp. CA-278952. The sequence goes on along the minus strand of NZ_CP112880.1, from coordinate 4,540,597 downwards.
AACACAGTGGACGCGAGCAACTGAGGACAAGCCCTCGGCCTATTAGTACCAGTCAGCTCCACCCGTTGCCGGGCTTCCACATCTGGCCTATCAACCCAGTCGTCTACTGGGAGCCTTAACCCTTCAAGAGGGTGGGAATACTCATCTCGAAGCAGGCTTCCCGCTTAGATGCTTTCAGCGGTTATCCTTTCCGAACGTAGCCAACCAGCCATGCCCTTGGCAGGACAACTGGCACACCAGAGGTTCGTCCGTCCCGGTCCTCTCGTACTAGGGACAGCCCTTCTCAATATTCCTGCGCGCGCAGCGGATAGGGACCGAACTGTCTCACGACGTTCTAAACCCAGCTCGCGTACCGCTTTAATGGGCGAACAGCCCAACCCTTGGGACCGACTCCAGCCCCAGGATGCGACGAGCCGACATCGAGGTGCCAAACCATCCCGTCGATATGGACTCTTGGGGAAGATCAGCCTGTTATCCCCGGGGTACCTTTTATCCGTTGAGCGACAGCGCTTCCACAAGCCACTGCCGGATCACTAGTCCCGACTTTCGTCCCTGCTCGACCCGTCGGTCTCACAGTCAAGCTCCCTTGTGCACTTACACTCAACACCTGATTGCCAACCAGGCTGAGGGAACCTTTGGGCGCCTCCGTTACTCTTTAGGAGGCAACCGCCCCAGTTAAACTACCCATCAGACACTGTCCCTGATCCGGATCACGGACCCAGGTTAGACATCCAGCACGACCAGAGTGGTATTTCAACGACGACTCCACAACCACTGGCGTGGCCGCTTCAAAGTCTCCCACCTATCCTACACAAGCCGAACCGAACACCAATATCAAACTATAGTAAAGGTCCCGGGGTCTTTCCGTCCTGCTGCGCGAAACGAGCATCTTTACTCGTAGTGCAATTTCACCGGGCCTATGGTTGAGACAGTCGAGAAGTCGTTACGCCATTCGTGCAGGTCGGAACTTACCCGACAAGGAATTTCGCTACCTTAGGATGGTTATAGTTACCACCGCCGTTTACTGGCGCTTAAGTTCTCAGCTTCGCCACCCCGAAAGGCAGCTAACCGGTCCCCTTAACGTTCCAGCACCGGGCAGGCGTCAGTCCGTATACATCGCCTTACGGCTTCGCACGGACCTGTGTTTTTAGTAAACAGTCGCTTCTCGCTGGTCTCTGCGGCCACCCCCAGCTCAAGCAGCAAGTGCTATCACCAGTGATGGCCCCCCTTCTCCCGAAGTTACGGGGGCATTTTGCCGAGTTCCTTAACCATAGTTCACCCGAACGCCTCGGTATTCTCTACCTGACCACCTGAGTCGGTTTAGGGTACGGGCCGCCATGAAACTCGCTAGAGGCTTTTCTCGACAGCATAGGATCATCCACTTCACCACAATCGGCTCGGCATCAGGTCTCACCCTTGATGTGTGACGGATTTACCTACCACACGGGCTACACCCTTACCCCGGGACAACCACCGCCCGGGCTGGACTACCTTCCTGCGTCACCCCATCGCTTACCTACTACAAGTCTGGTTCATCGGCTCCACCACTACCCTCAACTCCGAAGAGATCGGGCCGGCTTCACGGACTTAGCATCGCCTGATTCAGTACTGGGCGTTTCAAAGCGGGTACCGGAATATCAACCGGTTGTCCATCGACTACGCCTGTCGGCCTCGCCTTAGGTCCCGACTTACCCTGGGCAGATCAGCTTGACCCAGGAACCCTTAGTCAATCGGCGCACACGTTTCTCACGTGTGTATCGCTACTCATGCCTGCATTCTCACTCGTGAACCGTCCACAACTCGCTTCCGCGGCTGCTTCACCCGGCACACGACGCTCCCCTACCCATCCATACGGGCGTTGGCCCTATGTGTATGAATGACACGACTTCGGCGGTACGCTTGAGCCCCGCTACATTGTCGGCGCGGAATCACTTGACCAGTGAGCTATTACGCACTCTTTCAAGGGTGGCTGCTTCTAAGCCAACCTCCTGGTTGTCTCTGCGACTCCACATCCTTTCCCACTTAGCGTACGCTTAGGGGCCTTAGTCGATGCTCTGGGCTGTTTCCCTCTCGACCATGGAGCTTATCCCCCACAGTCTCACTGCCGTGCTCTCACTTACCGGCATTCGGAGTTTGGCTAAGGTCAGTAACCCGGTAGGGCCCATCGCCTATCCAGTGCTCTACCTCCGGCAAGAAACACACGACGCTGCACCTAAATGCATTTCGGGGAGAACCAGCTATCACGGAGTTTGATTGGCCTTTCACCCCTAACCACAGGTCATCCCCCAGGTTTTCAACCCTGGTGGGTTCGGTCCTCCACGAAGTCTTACCTCCGCTTCAACCTGCCCATGGCTAGATCACTCCGCTTCGGGTCTAGAGCGTGCAACTCAATCGCCCTATTCGGACTCGCTTTCGCTACGGCTTCCCCACACGGGTTAACCTCGCTACACACCGCTAACTCGCAGGCTCATTCTTCAAAAGGCACGCAGTCACGACTGCATGTGCAAGCACATACAGCGACGCTCCCACGGCTTGTAGGCACACGGTTTCAGGTACTATTTCACTCCGCTCCCGCGGTACTTTTCACCATTCCCTCACGGTACTATCCGCTATCGGTCACCAGGGAATATTTAGGCTTAGCGGGTGGTCCCGCCAGATTCACACGGGATTTCTCGGGCCCCGTGCTACTTGGGTGTCTCTTAAACGAGCCGTTGATGTTTCAGCTACGGGGGTCTTACCCTCTACGCCGGACCTTTCGCATGTCCTTCGCCTACATCAACGGTTTCTGACTCGTCTCACAGCCGGCAGACCATGAAAAAGAGATCCCACAACCCCGCATGCGCAACCCCTGCCGGGTATCACACGCATACGGTTTGGCCTCATCCAGTTTCGCTCGCCACTACTCCCGGAATCACGGTTGTTTTCTCTTCCTGAGGGTACTGAGATGTTTCACTTCCCCTCGTTCCCTCCACACTGCCTATGTGTTCAGCAGCGGGTGACAGCCCATGACGACTGCCGGGTTTCCCCATTCGGAAACCCCCGGATCAAAGCTTGGTTGACAGCTCCCCGGGGACTATCGTGGCCTCCCACGTCCTTCATCGGTTCCTGGTGCCAAGGCATCCACCGTGCGCCCTTAAAAACTTGGCCACAGATGCTCGCGTCCACTGTGCAGTTCTCAAACAACGACCAGCCACCCATCACCCCACCCATACAGGCGAGTTCACTGGGGCCGGCAACCGAAGGACAGACTCAAACGAGCCCGTACCCTCAGATACCCAACAACGTGCCCGACACAATCAACCCGTTCCCGTTTTCCACGCCGAAGCAGTACTCACGAAACCGTGCTCATCGTGCCGAATAGTCAACGTTCCACCCATGAGCAACCAGCACCGAACATTCGCCGGTGTACTGGCCTCTGACCAAACCGAAGCCTGGTAAGAAGTGCTCCTTAGAAAGGAGGTGATCCAGCCGCACCTTCCGGTACGGCTACCTTGTTACGACTTCGTCCCAATCGCCAGTCCCACCTTCGACAGCTCCCTCCCACAAGGGGTTGGGCCACCGGCTTCGGGTGTTACCGACTTTCGTGACGTGACGGGCGGTGTGTACAAGGCCCGGGAACGTATTCACCGCAGCAATGCTGATCTGCGATTACTAGCAACTCCGACTTCATGGGGTCGAGTTGCAGACCCCAATCCGAACTGAGACCGGCTTTTTGAGATTCGCTCCGCCTCGCGGCATCGCAGCTCATTGTACCGGCCATTGTAGCACGTGTGCAGCCCAAGACATAAGGGGCATGATGACTTGACGTCGTCCCCACCTTCCTCCGAGTTGACCCCGGCAGTCTCCTGTGAGTCCCCATCACCCCGAAGGGCATGCTGGCAACACAGAACAAGGGTTGCGCTCGTTGCGGGACTTAACCCAACATCTCACGACACGAGCTGACGACAGCCATGCACCACCTGTATACCGACCACAAGGGGGGCACCATCTCTGATGCTTTCCGGTATATGTCAAGCCTTGGTAAGGTTCTTCGCGTTGCGTCGAATTAAGCCACATGCTCCGCTGCTTGTGCGGGCCCCCGTCAATTCCTTTGAGTTTTAGCCTTGCGGCCGTACTCCCCAGGCGGGGAACTTAATGCGTTAGCTGCGGCACCGACGACGTGGAATGTCGCCAACACCTAGTTCCCAACGTTTACGGCGTGGACTACCAGGGTATCTAATCCTGTTCGCTCCCCACGCTTTCGCTCCTCAGCGTCAGTAATGGCCCAGAGATCCGCCTTCGCCACCGGTGTTCCTCCTGATATCTGCGCATTTCACCGCTACACCAGGAATTCCGATCTCCCCTACCACACTCTAGCTAGCCCGTATCGAATGCAGACCCGGGGTTAAGCCCCGGGCTTTCACATCCGACGTGACAAGCCGCCTACGAGCTCTTTACGCCCAATAATTCCGGACAACGCTTGCGCCCTACGTATTACCGCGGCTGCTGGCACGTAGTTAGCCGGCGCTTCTTCTGCAGGTACCGTCACTTTCGCTTCTTCCCTGCTGAAAGAGGTTTACAACCCGAAGGCCGTCATCCCTCACGCGGCGTCGCTGCATCAGGCTTTCGCCCATTGTGCAATATTCCCCACTGCTGCCTCCCGTAGGAGTCTGGGCCGTGTCTCAGTCCCAGTGTGGCCGGTCGCCCTCTCAGGCCGGCTACCCGTCGTCGCCTTGGTAGGCCATTACCCCACCAACAAGCTGATAGGCCGCGGGCTCATCCTTCACCGCCGGAGCTTTTAACCCCGTCCCATGCGGGACAGAGTGTTATCCGGTATTAGACCCCGTTTCCAGGGCTTGTCCCAGAGTGAAGGGCAGATTGCCCACGTGTTACTCACCCGTTCGCCACTAATCCACCCCGAAGGGCTTCATCGTTCGACTTGCATGTGTTAAGCACGCCGCCAGCGTTCGTCCTGAGCCAGGATCAAACTCTCCGTGAATGTTTACCCGTAATCGGGTGCACACATCACGAGAGCGGAACAACCGGTCGGAATAAGACCCGTTGTTCTCAGCGTCCTCGCTGTGTAATTGCCTACCGGTCACCGAAGTGAACCCGTAGGACTTTCAAAGGAACCACCAACCTGCCGAAGCAGGCCGGGGTATCAACATATCTGGCGTTGACTTTTGGCACGCTGTTGAGTTCTCAAGGAACGGACGCTTCCTTCGGTCCCGTTTCACCGGGGCCCTCCGGGCGCTTCCCTTCGTTTACTTCTTTGTCTTGCTGTCTTGCGTTTCCGACTCTATCAGACTCTTTCGTGTCCGATTCCCGGTCGAAGCGGGTCTCGCATCTCGCTTTCCAGGTCCTTCGCTTTCGCGTTCTCCCTTTCCGGCGAGTCCGACTCTATCAGATCCTTTCGGGCCTGATTCCCGGTCAGCGGGGTTTGTCTTCCCGGCCGTTGGGCCGTTCCGACGAGTGAGACTTTAGCGGAATCCTGCGCCCCGACGCTAATCGGGGTGCGTTCCTTCGAACGCGGATTCCTCATTTCGCGCAGCACACGAAAAAGCATGCGACACGAGGTCGCGCGTTCTGTCGTGGTTACTGCGGAATGGCTGTCCGGGGACCGACCGGGGTCGGCGCTCACGTCGGACAACTCGGAGCACACTACGGATGTGTCCGGAGTGTGTCAACCCCCGGCCGGTGGTGCCGGTGGCCGGGGGCGGACGGTAGGGCTGAGCTGGTCGTCAGCCGTTGCCGGAGGCCAGTTCGCGGCTGCGGTCGCGGGCCGCCTCCAGGGCGGCGATGAGGGCCGCGCGCACTCCGTGGTTCTCCAGCTCGCGGATGGCGCTGATCGTCGTGCCGGCCGGGCTGGTGACGGCTTCACGGAGCTTGACCGGGTGTTCGCCGCTGTCCCGGAGCATGACGGCGGCGCCGATCGCGGCCTGGACGATGAGGTCGTGGGCCTGGGCGCGGGGCAGGCCCAGCAGGATGCCCGCGTCGGTCATGGCCTCGACCAGGAAGTAGAAGTAGGCGGGGCCGGAGCCGGAGAGGGCGGTCGCCGCGTCCTGCTGGGACTCCGGGACGCGCAGGGTCTTGCCGACGCCGCCGAAGATCTCCTCGGCGGTGGCGAGGTGCGCGCCGGTGGCGTGGCTGCCGGCCGAGATGACGGACATGCCCTCGTCGACGAGGACCGGGGTGTTGGGCATGACCCGGACGACCGGGGTGTCCGGGGTGAGCCGGTCCTCGATGAAAGCGGTGGTGATGCCGGCCGCGGCGCTGATGACCAGGCGGTCGGCGATGACGTGCGGGGCCAGTTCGTCCAGGAGCTTGCCCATGTCCTGGGGCTTCACGGCGAGGATGAGGATGTCGGCGTTCTTCGCCGCCTCCGCGTTGGTGACGGACTCGACCCCGTACCGCGTGTGGAGTTCCTGGGCCCGGTCGCCGCGGCGGGTGGTCACCAGGAGGTCGGCCGGTCGCCAGCCCGCCCGGATCATCCCGCTGAGCAGGGCCTCGCCGATCTTGCCGGTGCCGAGGACTGCGACTGTCTGGGTCATGCGTTCACCCTCCGGGCGGTGCTGGGCTGTGCTCTGGGCTGTGCTCTGTCGTCTGGTGCGGGCCGTCGTCCCGTCGTCATCCTCGCATCGGCGTTCTCACGGCGTACGGCGGCGGAGGGTGATCGCGCCGAGGCAGAGGACCAGGAGGGCGCTTCCCGCGACCACGGCGATGTCGCGGACGAAGTCGCCGGTGATGTCCGGGTGGTGGAGGACCTGGTTCATGCCGTCGACCGCGTACGACATGGGCAGGACGTTCGAGATCGCCTCCAGGACGGGGTGCATCGCCTCGCGCGGAGTGAACAGGCCGCACAGCAGGAGCTGGGGGAAGATCACCGCCGGCATGAACTGGACCGCCTGGAACTCGGACGCGGCGAACGCGGAGACGAACAGGCCGAGCGCGGTGCCGAGCAGGGCGTCGAGCAGAGCGACCAGGAGCAGCAGCCAGGGCGAGCCGGTGACGTCCAGGCCCAGCAGCCAGATGGAGACGGCCGTCGCGAGCGCCGACTGGAGAACCGCGACCGCGCCGAACGCCAGGGCGTAGCCCGCGATGAGGTCTCCCTTGCCGAGCGGGAGGGCGAGGAGGCGCTCCAGGGTGCCCGAGGTGCGTTCGCGCAGGGTGGCGATCGAGGTCACCAGGAACATCGTGATCAGCGGGAAGATGCCGAGGAGGGAGGCCCCGATCGCGTCGAAGGTTCCGGTCGCGCCGTCGAAGACGTAGCGGAGCAGGGTGATCAGCAGGACCGGGACGATCACGAGGAGCGCGATCGTGCGCGGGTCGTGGGTCAGCTGGCGCAGGACGCGGCCCGCGGTGGCTGCCGTGCGGGACGGGGTGAGCGGACGGGCGGGGGGGGCCTCGGTCGCGGGCGGGGCGGTGGCCGTCATCGGGAGGCCTCCTGGGTGTGGGGCGGGTCGGGTGGCGTGGCCACGTCGGCCGGGTGCTCGGCGACCAGATGGAGGAACGCTTCCTCGACGGTCTGGGTGCCGGTGCGGCGGCGCAGGGCGTCGGGGGTGTCCTCGGCGAGGACCAGGCCGTCCCGCATCAGGAGGAGGCGGTGGCAGCGCTCGGCCTCGTCCATGACGTGGGAGGAGATGAGGAGTGCGGTGGAGCGGTCGGCGGCCAGGCGGTGGAAGAGGTCCCAGAGGTCGCGGCGGAGTACGGGGTCGAGCCCGACGGTCGGTTCGTCCAGGACCAGCAGCTCCGGGGTGCCGAGGAGGGCGACGGCCAGCGAGACGCGGCTGCGCTGGCCGCCGGAGAGCGCCCCGGCGAGGGCGTCGGCGTGGCGGGTGAGGTCGACGTCCTCGATGGTGCGGGTGACGGCGGCACGGCGGGCGTCCCGGTGGGCGCGGCCGGGGTGCAGGACGGCGGCGAAGTAGTCGAGGTTCTGCCGGACGGTGAGGTCGGTGTAGACGGAGGGCGCCTGGGTGACGTATCCGATGCGGCTGCGCAGCGCGGGGTCGCCGGCGGGGCGGCCGAGGACGTCGAGGGTGCCGGTGGCCCTGGCCTGGGTGCCGACCACGGTGCGCATGAGGGTGGTCTTGCCGCAGCCCGAGGGGCCGAGGAGGCCGGTGATGCTGCCGGGGCGGACGGTGAAGTCGAGGGCGCGCAGGACGGTGCGGTCGCCCCGGACGACGGTGAGGCCGCGGGCTTCGATCGCCGGAGGTGGTGGTGGGTGCGACGGGGGGTCGGGCGGCGCCGCCCCGGGTTCATTATTCATCATGTGATGAATTCTTCGCCCGACAGTGCCGCCCGTCAAGGGGTCCCGTCGGGTCCTGTCGGCAGGGGTCCCGTCAGCAGGGGGACGCGGGACGAAACGGCTCAGCCCGCCGACGCGGGGTCGGCGGGCTGCTGAGTCGCTCGGGCGGGCGGGGGCGGCCTCAGCCGCGTTTCGGGCGCTTGCGGCCGGAGGTCCCGCGGGTCGACGGGTTGCCGGTCCGGGTCGAGCGGCGCTTCTCGAACTGGACGCGGGCCTTCTCGTACTCGGTGCGGCGCAGCTTCTCGCCCGGGGCCTCGGTGAGCGAGCGGACGAAGTAGGCGAGGAGCGAGCCGATGAAGCCGATCGACTTCAGGCCGCGCAGGGAGTCCTCGCGGTCCGGGTCCTTCGGGCGGGCGCCGAAGCCCTCCCAGGTCTTGCGGAACGCGATGGCGCTGCAGATGGAGAACATCGCGATCACCAGTATCCCGACCAGGCTCCCGACCTCAGCGATCTCCAGCCCCTGGTAGGCGAAGCGCAGGAGGAAGCAGGCGGCCACGGCGGCGGCCAGCGAGCCGACGGCGACGCCGGCCCGCCGGAGGCCGTAGCCGCCGTCGTGGTCGACCCAGGTCGTGCCGAAGAAACGGATGGGCTCGGGCCGCGGGCCCGGGGCCGTGACGGGCGGGGTGCCGGGGGCTGCGCTGTTCTCGCTCACGAGGTCGATTATCCCCGCAGCCCCCGGGTGCCGGGCGGAGCCGTCAATCGCAGCGCGGTGCGACGTAGCCGTCGCGCCCCGTGTAGACGTAGGCGTCCGCGACGAACTGGCCGTTGGCGATGTTGTCCCAGAGGTTCGACGTGCCGTACGGGCCGGTGACGGTCTCCCCCGGCTTCTGGCAGTAGATCGGGATCTTCTGTCCGTACGGCATGGTCCTGACGATGCGGTAGCTGGTGCCGGGGCCGGTGCGGACGTTGACCCGGTAGCCCGGGGCGACCGGGTAGCGGGTGCCGGACGCGGTGGTCTCCACCCTCAGCTCGGCCTGCGCCACGGCCGTCGCCCCTTCCGCCCCGTCCACCTCGTCGCGCGTGGGCTCTGCGGTGTGCTCTTCAACGCCCATGTGGGCCTCCCCCGTTGAGATGTCGCGTACGCGAGCCGCGTACGACGCGCAGGCTAGCAAGCCCCGTGCCTCTCCCAGGCACCATCGACTAGGCTCCGTGCGTCGCATGCGCACGAACACACGGGGGTGGGCGATGCCGCCGCTGCGAGAGCCCGGAGCGCATCCGGAAGCGGAGTTTCCGAGTTACGCCGGCGCCTACCGTCTTGAGGCCCGTCTCGGCTCGGGCGGCATGGGGGTCGTGCATCTGGCGCGCTCGGCCTCGGGGATGCAGCTCGCGGTGAAGGTGGTGCACGCGCCCTACGCGGCCGATCCCGAGTTCAGGGCACGGTTCCGGCAGGAGGTGGCGGCCGCGCGGCGGGTGAGCGGGGCGTTCACGGCTCCCGTCGTCGACGCCGATCCGGAGGCCGGGCGGCCCTGGATGGCCACCCTGTACGTTCCCGGGCCCACGCTCGCCGAGCAGGTGAAGCGGAGCGGCCCGATGGCCCCCGCCGAGCTGCGCAGGCTGACCGCCGGGCTCGCCGAGGCGCTGCGGGACATCCATCGGGCGGGCGTGATCCACCGCGATCTGAAGCCGAGCAACGTGCTGCTGACCGACGGGGGCCCCAAGGTCATCGACTTCGGGATCTCCCGGCCGTACGACAGTGATCTGCGCACCGAGACGGGCAAGCTGATCGGTTCGCCGCCCTATATGGCTCCCGAGCAGTTCCAGCGGCCGCGCGAGGTCGGGCCGCCGGCCGACGTGTTCGCGCTGGGGGCCGTGATCGTCCACGCGGCGACGGGCCGGGGTCCGTTCGACTCGGACAGCCCGTACATCGTGGCGTACCAGGTGGTGCACGACCAGCCGGACCTCGGCGGAGTGCCGGAGGACCTCGCGCCGCTGGTCGCCCGGTGCCTGGCGAAGGACCCGGCCGACCGGCCCACGCCGGGCGAGGTGATGGAGGCGCTGCTGCCTCCGTCGTACGAGGCCGACGCGTTCCTGCCGTCGCAGCGGCGACGGGCGGTGGTCGCGGCGGCGGTGCCGGCGGCGCGGGAGCGGGACGGTTCGGAGGCGGACACGCATGTGGGCCCCGCGCCCGTGGTGCGGCGCCGTCGGCTGCCGCGCGTCCGGCTGGTCGTGGCGGCGGCGCTGCTCCTGCTGGTGGCGGGGGCGGGCGCCGGGGCGTACGCCGTGTGGGGCGCGGGTACGGACGCGAGCCGCCCGGAGCCGGAACGCGCGGAGGCCGGAGGCGGGCAGGGCGAGGCCGCCGTCACCCCGTGGCGTACCGCGTTGCGGACCTCCGGCACCGCCACGCCCGCCTGTTCCACCGCCGGGGCCGGGGGTGCGCTGTACTGCTCGGCGGCCGGGGGCGGCATCGCCAGGATCGATCCGGCGGACGGGCGCGTGCTGTGGTCGGCCCGGTCCTCCTCCTCGCGGACGGCCGCCCACGCTCCGGTCGTCTCGGGCGGGGTCGTGCTGTCCGCCGGCCCGGACGGGAAGCTGCGCGCGTTCGACCCGGTGAAGGGCACCGCCGTCCGGGACACCGCCCTGTCCGCGAGTCCCGGTGGCGCGTTCCCAGCGGGCGACACGCTGCTGACCGTCGCGGACGACGGCACGGTGACGGCGTTGGACGCGGCGAGCGGGGTGTCCCGCTGGGAGGGGCCGCCGGCGCAGCACACCCGGCCCGACTTCGCCCTGTACGACGGGGCGTCCGGGCTCGCCTACGCCTTCGAGCAGGCGTCCTCGGGCGCGTCGACCCTGGTCACGGCGGTGGACGCCGCGACCGGCCGGGCGTCCTGGCAGCGGCGGCTGGACGGGGCCCTCACCCCGGTCGGGACCGCCGGGGCCGGGGAGCTGGTGCTGACGGCGATGGACGAGAACTCGGACACCACCGAACTGGTCCGGTACGCGCCCGGCACCGGCGGATCGGTCCGGGTCCCGCTGCCCTTCACGTTGGACGGGCCGCAGGTGGTCATGGCCGGGGACGTCGCGTACCTGCTGGCGCGGGGCGGGTCGCTGCTGGCCGTCGACACCGCGGCGGACGGGGCGAAGGCCGAGCTGTGGCGGCTGGAGACGGGGGTCGGGCGGGCTTCCGCTCCGGTGCTCGGGGAGGGCGGCCACCTGTACTTCTCCGCCGCGGACGGGCGGCTGCTGGCCGTCGACACGGACCGGGGTGCGCTGGTGGGTCAGACCCGGGCGCGGCTGAGCGGCGGGAAGCTCGCCTACGCCTCCGACCTGCCCGCACCGGTCACTGCGGGGCGGACGGTCGTGGGGACGGCGCCGGACGGGTCGGTCTTCGCGGTGGACGGGGCGGAGCCGGGCTCCTGGTGAGGGCCCGGCTCCCGGGCGCCTGGTGATGGCCCGGGACCGCCCTCAAGTACCCGGGGCTCTGCCCCGGACCCCGCTCCTCAATCGCCGGAGGGGCTTGAATGGGCGCCCGGAGGAGCTTGAGGAGCGGGGGTCCGGGGGGCTGAGGTCGGGAAGCCGAGACGTCAGCCCAGCTTCGAGACGTCCCTGACCGCACCGCGGTCCGCGCTCGTGGTCATCGCCGCGTAGGCGCGCAGCGCGGCCGAGACCTTGCGGTCGCGGTTCTTCGGCGCGTACACGCCGTTCAGCGCCTCGCGGCGGGTGGCCAGTTCGGCGTCGTCGACGAGCAGTTCGATGGAGCGGTTCGGGATGTCGATCCGGATCCGGTCGCCGTCCTCGACGAGCGCGATCGTGCCGCCGGAGGCCGCCTCGGGCGAGGCGTGGCCGATGGAGAGGCCCGACGTGCCGCCGGAGAAGCGGCCGTCGGTGACCAGCGCGCAGACCTTGCCCAGACCCCGGCCCTTGAGGAAGGAGGTGGGGTAGAGCATCTCCTGCATGCCGGGGCCGCCGCGCGGGCCCTCGTAACGGATGACGACGACGTCGCCCGGCTCGATCTCCTTGCGGAGGATCTTGTCGACGGCCTCGTCCTGCGACTCGCAGACGACGGCCGGGCCCTCGAAGGTCCAGATCGACTCGTCGACGCCGGCCGTCTTCACGACACAGCCGTCCACGGCGAGGTTGCCCTTGAGGACGGCGAGGCCGCCGTCCTTGGAGTAGGCGTGCTCGACGTCGCGGATGCAGCCGCCCGCCGCGTCCAGGTCGAGGGTGTCCCACCGCTCGGACTGCGAGAAGGCGGTGGCGGAGCGGACACAGCCGGGGGCGGCGTGCCACAGCTCGATGGCCTCGGGGGACGGGGAGCCGCCGCGGACGTCCCAGTTCTTCAGCCACTCGGCGAGGGTGTCGGAGTGCACCGCGTGCACGTCCTCGTTGAGCAGGCCGCCGCGGTGGAGCTCGCCGATGAGGGCGGGGATACCGCCGGCCCGGTGGACGTCCTCCATGTAGTACGTGCCGCCGGGGGCGACGTTCGGGGCGACCTTGGAGAGGCAGGGGACCCGGCGCGAGACCTCGTTGATGTCGTCGAGGCCGTACGCCAGCTCCGCTTCCTCGGCGGCGGCCAGCAGGTGCAGGATCGTGTTGGTCGAGCCGCCCATGGCGATGTCCAGCGCCATCGCGTTGTCGAACGCGGCGCGGGTGCCGATCGCGCGCGGCAGGACCGTCTCGTCGTCCTGCTCGTAGTAGCGCTTGGTGATCTCGACGACCGTGCGGCCGGCGTCCTCGTACAGCGCCCGGCGGGCGGTGTGCGTGGCGAGGACGGAGCCGTTGCCGGGGAGGGAGAGGCCGAGGACCTCGGTCAGGCAGTTCATCGAGTTGGCGGTGAACATGCCGGAACAGCTGCCGCAGGTGGGGCAGGCGTTCTCCTCGATGCGGAGCATGTCCTCGTCGGAGACGGACTCGTCGACCGCGTCGCTGATCGCGTTGACCAGGTCGAGCTTGCGGACCGTGCCGTCGACCAGGGTGGCCTTGCCGGCCTCCATCGGGCCGCCGGAGACGAAGACGGTCGGGATGTTGAGGCGCATGGCGGCCATCAGCATGCCCGGGGTGATCTTGTCGCAGTTGGAGATGCAGATCAGCGCGTCCGCGCAGTGCGCCTCGACCATGTACTCCACGGAGTCGGCGATCAGGTCGCGGGAGGGCAGGCTGTAGAGCATGCCGCCGTGGCCCATCGCGATGCCGTCGTCCACGGCGATGGTGTTGAACTCGCGCGGGACCGCGCCCGCCGCCAGGATCGCCTCGGAGACGATCCGGCCGACCGGGGCGAGGTGGGTGTGGCCGGGGACGAACTCGGTGAACGAGTTGGCGACCGCGATGATCGGCTTGCCGATGTCCGCGCTCGCTACGCCCGACGCGCGCATAAGGGCGCGCGCGCCCGCCATGTTGCGTCCGTGGGTGACCGTGCGGGACCTCAGCTGCGGCATCGTCGCTCGCTCCTTCGGCAGGGGGACTGCCTCCGACAGTTAAAGAAAGACTGCCTTCGAGCGTACGCCCCGGATCCAAGATCTGGACAGCCTGTCCGGAATGCGGGACGCGGGGGCCGGTGGGTGGTCAGCCACGGCCGGGGTTCCGGCCGGGATCCCGGCCGGGGTTCAGCGCTCGCCCAAGTATCGCTGGAGCGTGGGGGCGACCATCGCCACGATGTCCTCCGGGTCGGCGGAGGCGAGCGGCTCGGCGCGGATCATGTACCGGAGCATCGCGATGCCGATCAGGTGCGAGGCGGCCAGCTCGGCGCGGAACGTGGCGTCCGGAACGTCCAGCTCCGCCGCGATCCGCTCCAGCAGCCGCCGCAGGACGAATTCGCGCAGCACCTTCGCCGCCGCCTCGTGGGTCAGCGCGGAGCGCAGGATCGCCAGCAGGGGCGAGCGGGTGGCCGGGTCCTCCCAGACGGAGAGGAAGAAGCGCGCCAGCCGCTCCCCCAGGCCCTCCGGCGGGCCGCCGAGAACGGTGTGGACGACCAGGGCCGGTTCGAAGGTGACCTCGACGGCGGCGGCGAAGACCTCGTCCTTCGTGCCGAAGTAGTGGTGGACGAGGGCCGCGTCGACCACGGCGGCCTTGGCGATGCCCCGGATCGACGTTTTGTCGTAGCCGCGCTCGGCGAATTCCGTACGGGCCGCCTCCAGGATGCGCGTACGGGCGTCGGGGCCCTCGGACGCGGCCTTGCGGGAGGGGCGGCCCCGGCGGCGCGGGGCGGGAGTGGCGGGAGCGTCCTCGGTCACGGGCGGTCGGCCGGGCTCCTCGGTCACGGGCGGTGGATTTTCGGGGACGGGTCGCCGGCGGCGGTCGCGGTGGCCAGGTGGAGGCGGGTGAAGGCCAGCGCCTCCGCGAGGTCGGCCTCGCGTTCGGCGGAGGACATCGCGCGGCGGGTGTTGACCTCGATGACGACATGGCCGTCGAAGCCCGTACGGGCGAGGCGCTCCAGCAGTTCCGCGCACGGCTGGTCGCCCCGGCCGGGCACCAGGTGCTCGTCCTTGGCCGAGCCCTTGCCGTCGGCGAGGTGGACATGGGCGAGCCGGTCGCCCATCCGGTCCACCATGGCGAGCGCCTCGGTGCGGGCGGTCGCGGTATGCGAGAGGTCGACCGTGAAGTGCCGGTAGTCGTCGTTGGTGACGTCCCAGTCGGGGGCGTACGCGAGCATCTCGCGGTCCCGGTAGCGCCAGGGGTACATGTTCTCGACGGCGAACCGGACGTCCGTCTCCTCCGCCATCCGCCAGATCCCGGTCACGAAGTCGCGGGCGTAGTTGCGCTGCCACCGGAACGGCGGGTGCACCACGACGGCGGAGGCCCCGAGCTTCTCGGCGGCGGCCCGGGCCCGCTGGAGCTTGACCCAGGGGTCGGTGGACCAGACGCGCTGGGTGATCAGGAGGCAGGGGGCGTGCACCGCGAGGATCGGGACCCGGTGGTAGTCGGAGAGACGGCGCAGGGCCTCGATGTCCTGGCTGACGGGGTCGGTCCAGACCATGACCTCGACGCCGTCGTACCCCAGGCGCGCGGCGATCTCGAAGGCCGTCGCGGTGGACTCGGGGTAGACCGAGGCCGTTGACAGCGCGACCTTCGCATCGGGGATGCGCACCAATGGTTCTGCCACCTGGACAGCGTACGGGCACGGGTGCGCCGCGCCGAGGGCTCCTGGCGGAAAGTGATCAGGGCCATGGGCCCCGTCACCGTACGTCACCCGAGCGGTGCGGCCCGGAGTCCCGCCGCCGAACGTCAGCCCAGCAGTGCGGCGCGTTCCGCGGGGAGGTGGTCCAGGCGGCGCAGGATGACGCCCTCGCGCAGGGCCCAGGGGCAGATTTCCAGCTCCTCGACACCGAACAGGTCCATCGCCCCCTCGGCCACCAGGGCCCCGGCGAGCAGCTGGGCGGCCCGGCCCTCGGAGACTCCGGGGAGCCGGCCGCGCTCCTCGACCGTCATCGCCGCCAGCTTGGGCACCCAGTCCTCCAGCGCCTTGCGGCTCAGCGAGCGCTGGACGTACAGGCCCTCGGTGGAGCGGGCGGCGCCGGCTATCCGGGCGAGCTGCTTGAAGGTCTTGGAGGTGGCGACGACGTGGTCGGGGCGGCCGGCCCGGCTGAACTCGCCCACCGTCCGCGCGATGCTGGCCCGGACGTGTCGGCGCAACGCCCTGACCTGATCGGGGTCGGCAGGGTCGTCCGGCAGCCAGGCGCCGGTGAGGCGGCCCGCGCCGAGCGGCAGGGAGACGGCGGTGTCCGGCTCCTCGTCGATGCCGAAGGCGATCTCCAGGGAGCCGCCGCCGATGTCGAGGACGAGGAGCTTCCCCGCCGACCAGCCGAACCAGCGGCGGGCGGCCAGGAAGGTCAGCCGGGCCTCCTCCTCGCCGCTGAGGACCGCGAGGTCGACGCCGGTCTCGACCCGTACGCGCTCCAGGACCAAGTCCGCGTTGGTCGCCTCGCGCACGGCGGAGGTGGCGAAGGCGAGCACGTCCTCGCACCCCTTGTCCTCGGCGGCCTGGACCGCGCCGGCGATCGTCGCCACGAGCCGGTCCACGCCGAGGGGGCCGATCGCGCCGGCCTCGTCGAGGAGTTCGGCGAGGCGGAGCTCCGCCTTGTGCGAGTGCGCGGGCAGCGGGCGGGCTCCGGGGTGGGCGTCGACCACCAGCAGATGAACCGTGTTCGATCCCACGTCGAGGACTCCGAGTCTCATACGGGAACGCTACTGCGCCATCGGACGAGTCCGACCGGCGCATGGGGGGTGGGAGAAGAAGCGGGGCTGGGTGCGTGCAGCTGCAAGGCGGAGGATTGAGGCAGATGGGGTCTCCCCTGGTCGAGCGGAGCCGAGAGCTTGGGGAAGGAGCCATGGTGATTGACGACAACGCCGCAGATGCGCGTGCCCCAGCCCCGTGACGCCGCCCCCCATGCGCCGGTCGGACTTACGCTGTGCGCGTGCCAAAGACGAAAAAGGCTAAGCAGGACAAAGCCACGAAGAAGCAGAAGTCGAACAAGCAGGCAGCACAGCCGGGGGCGAGCGGACCGGTCCCGTCCGCGGTCCCGTCCGATGAGAAGGGCATCGACTTCGCGCGGGCCTGGGTGGAGTTCCCCGACCCGGCCGACGACGAGCAGGTCTTCCGCTGCGATCTGACCTGGCTGACCTCCCGGTGGAGCTGCATCTTCGGCAGCGGCTGCCAGGGCATCCAGGCGGGTCGGGCGGACGACGGCTGCTGCACGCTGGGCGCGCACTTCTCCGACGAGGACGACGAGAAGCGGGTCGCGGGGCACGTGGCCCGGCTCACTCCCGAGCTGTGGCAGTTCCACGACGTCGGTGCGGAGTCGGGGTGGGTCGGCGTCGACGAGGACGGGGAGCGCCAGACGCGCCGCTGGGAGGGCTCCTGCATCTTCCAGAACCGGCCGGGCTTTCCCGCCGGGGCGGGCTGCTCGCTGCACATCCTGGCGCTGCGGGAGGGCAAGGAGCCGCTGGAGACCAAGCCGGACGTGTGCTGGCAGCTGCCGGTGCGACGGACGTACGACTGGATCGACCGGCCCGACGACACGCGGGTGCTCCAGGTGACGATCGGTGAGTACGACCGCCGGGGCTGGGGCCCGGGCGGTCACGACCTGCACTGGTGGTGCACCTCGGCCACCTCGGCGCACGGGGCCGGTGACCCGGTGTACGTGTCCTACCGCCCGGAGCTGATCGAGCTGATGGGCAAGGAGGGGTACGACCGGCTGGTCGAACTCTGCGAGGAGCGGCTGTCGTCGCTGCTGCCGATGGCCCCGCACCCGGCGGACCCGCTCCCGGCGCCGAAGAAGCGCTGAGGCCGGACCTGGCGGGCCCTCGGCCCGTCGGGTCCGGGACTCAGCCCGTCGGGTCCGGGGCGGAGGGGCCCGGGTCGGTCGGGGCCGGGTCCGTGGGGCTCGGGTCGGTGGGGTCGGTGGGGCCCGGTGTCGGTTCGGGCGGATCGGTCGGCTCCGGCGGGTCCGTGGGGCCCGGCGGATCGGTGGGGTCGGTCGGGCCCGGTCCGGGGTCGGTGGGGCCGGGGTCGGTCGGACCTGGATCGGACGGGCCCGGGTCGGTCGGGCCGGGGTCCGTGGTGCCCGGGTCCGTGGGGCGGGGGGAGCCCGTTCCCGGGCGCGTGGGGCGCGGGCCGCCCGTCGTCGGGGCCATGCCCCCGTGACCGTCGATGAGCACGGCGGAACCCGAGGGCGTCAGCGAGATCCGGGCCCGCCACGGTCCACGCGGCTGCGCGTCCCGGATCACCGAGACCGCGATCGTGGTGCTCTGCCCGGGCGCGAGCGCACCGGACGTACGGCTGAGGCGCAGCCACGGGGCGTCCGTCACCGCCGACCAGCTGACCGGCCCCCGGTCGGAGGCGGTCAGCGTGAGCGTCGTGACGGCCCCGGAGGTCCGGGCCGTCACCGCGAGCCGGGCGTCGCCGTGCCGCGCGCCGCCGGTGCTGACGACCTCGGCGGTGACATCCGGTACGCGGGCGCCGAAGCGGTTGCCGGGGCGGCCGTCGCCGGTGTGGTCGGTGTCGTTGTAGGGGTCGCCGATCGTGCCGCCGGCGCCGTCGGCCTCCGTGGCGGTGACCGAGGTCCCGTCGTGGCCCTCGCCGGTCTGGGGCGCCCCCCGGTACGCGGCCCACAGGGCGATCACGGGGGCGGCGACCACCGTCGCGACGACCGTGGTCGTCACGACCCGGGCGCGCAGCCGGTCGCGGCGGGCGGCCTGGTCCTTGGGGTCGAGCGGATACCCGGCCCGGTCGAAGCGTGGGCCTGCGGCGCGGGAGCGCTGGGTCTGGGCCATCGCGACGTACACGGAGGGGCGGGGGGCCTCGACGACGGGCAGGGCGGCGACCGGGGCCAGGGCCGCTCCGGGCCAGGGTCCCGCGGCATCGGCCCGCTCGGCGGCACGGCGGCACCGGGGGCAGTCGTCGACGTGCCGGACGAGCTCGCGGCGCAGGGCGGCCGAGAGCAGCACCTGGTGGTCGCCGGTGATCCGGGCGACGGTGGGGCAGCCGCCGGTCTCGACGACCGCGAGGGCCGCGCGGGTGCGCTCCACCTCGCAGGCCGCGCCGGCCAGCAGCTCCCGGGCGGTGGCCGGCTCCAGACCGAGCACGGTGGCGACGGCGCGCGGGGCGAGCCCGTGGCGCACGGCCAGTTCGAGGGCTTCGCGCTGCTCCGGGGTGGTGCCCGCGGCCTCGGGCCAGGCGAGTGTGGCGAGCTCCCGGCGGCGGGCCTCGGCGGCCGGCGACTCGGCAGGGGCGGGCACGGTGGCGTCCTCGGGGGTGGCGGGCAAGGTGTGCTCCGGCGTGCGCCGGGCGGTGCGCGCCCCCTGGTGCCAGGGCGGCGCGGAGGTCGTGGAGCCCTGCCGTGGATCGGAGCCCTGCTGTGGATCGGAAACCTGCCGGGGATCGGAAACCTTGCGCGTGGCGGAGGCCTTGCGCGTGGCGGAGGCCTTGGCCGTGCGGGGCGGCTTGACCGTCCCGGAGGGGCGGCGGTGGGCCTGGCGGCCGCGTCCGCGCTCGGTGAGGGTGCGCAGGCAGGCCCAGCGGGCCAGCGCGTACAGCCAGGATTTACGTTCCTCCTCGGCTGTGGGGGCCCGGGCGTCCTGCCGGTCCGCAACCGACAGGGCGGCGCCGAGCGCTTCGGCGGCCGCGTCGTGATCGCAGAGCACGGAGAGGCAGTAGGTGAAGAGTCCGTCGAGATACGGCTCGTAACGTGCGGGCGGTCGCTGTGCCGGGGCCTGGGTCACTCGGCGGTGCGCCCGGTGTGCGCCGGTGGTGTGCGTCGGGGTCTCCAGCCTGCTGCTCATCACCCGGCGACCGTAGGCAAAGGAGCGTATGCCCCAAGTGCCCCTTGAGCACATTTAATCCTTACGGGTGAATGTATCCCTCGAAAGAGGACAGGGATCGCGGAACTCCGCCCGTAGTGCTCCGGTGCGCTGCCGTGCGCCCTGCGCGCGGAGGCGCCCCGCACGCCTCCGCTCTGGAGGCGTTGTCGTACCTCACCTATACGGTGGCGCCATGGCTGCCCGTACGAAATCCGCGAAGGACCGGCCGTCCTACCGCTGTACCGAATGCGGCTGGACCACCGCCAAGTGGCTCGGCCGTTGTCCCGAGTGCCAGGCGTGGGGGACGGTCGAGGAGTTCGGCGGCGCCCCCGCCGTGCGCACCACCGCGGCGGGCCGGGTCTCCACGGCGGCCGTGCCGATCGGCCAGGTCGACAGCCGGCAGGCCACCGCCCGGTCGACCGGCGTCGGTGAGCTGGACCGGGTGCTCGGCGGCGGGCTCGTGCCGGGCGCGGTCGTGCTGCTGGCGGGCGAGCCCGGCGTCGGCAAGTCGACGCTGCTGCTGGACGTGGCGGCCAAGGCGGCGAGCGAGGACCACCGCACGCTCTATGTGACCGCCGAGGAGTCCGCGAGCCAGGTCCGGATGCGGGCCGACCGGATCCGGGCGATCAACGACCACCTCTACCTCGCGGCGGAGACCGATCTGTCCGCGGTGCTCGGCCACCTGGACGCGGTGAAGCCCTCGTTGCTCGTCCTGGACTCGGTGCAGACGGTCGCCTCGCCCGAGATCGACGGCGCGCCCGGCGGGA
Organism: Streptomyces sp. CA-278952; assembly: GCF_028747205.1. Classification (NCBI taxonomy): domain Bacteria; kingdom Bacillati; phylum Actinomycetota; class Actinomycetes; order Kitasatosporales; family Streptomycetaceae; genus Streptomyces; species Streptomyces sp. CA-278952. Next base: position 4,520,314 of record NZ_CP112880.1, on the reverse strand, counting down.
TGGCCCAGGTCCGGGAGGTCGCCGGAGCGCTCATCCGGGCCTCCAAGGATCGCGGCATGGCCACGCTGCTCGTCGGCCACGTCACCAAGGACGGCGCGATCGCCGGGCCCCGGCTGCTGGAGCACCTGGTGGACGTGGTGCTGTCCTTCGAGGGCGACCGGCACGCCCGGCTGCGGCTGGTGCGCGGCGTCAAGAATCGTTACGGGGCGACCGACGAGGTCGGCTGCTTCGAGCTGCACGACGAGGGCATCACCGGTCTCGCCGACCCCTCGGGCCTCTTCCTGACCCGCCGCGACGTGGCGGTGCCGGGCACCTGTCTGACGGTGACCCTGGAGGGCAAGCGGCCCCTGGTCGCCGAGGTGCAGGCGCTCACCGTCGACTCGCAGATCCCCTCACCCCGGCGCACCACCTCGGGTCTGGAGACCTCCCGGGTCTCGATGATGCTCGCCGTGCTGGAGCAGCGCGGCCGGATCACCGCGCTCGGCAAGCGGGACATCTACAGCGCGACGGTGGGCGGCGTGAAGCTCACCGAGCCCGCCGCCGACCTGGCGATCGCGCTCGCGCTGGCCAGCGCGGCCAGCGACACCCCGCTCCCGAAGAACCTGGTCGCGATCGGTGAGGTGGGGCTCGCGGGCGAGGTCAGGAGGGTCACCGGGGTGCAGCGGAGACTGGCCGAGGCCCACCGTCTGGGCTTCACCCACGCGCTCGTTCCGACGGACCCGGGGAAGGTCCCGGCCGGTATGAAGGTCACGGAAGTCGCCGACATGGGCGACGCTCTGCGGGTCCTCCCACGCCGGTCTCGTCAAGAGGCGCCGCAGCCTCGTCAGGAAGACAACGCGCGCCGGTAGACTTTGCCCTGGTCTCGCCCGCCCGTGGACACGGCATGGGGGACGCAAGGGCACCGCAACCTGTGACCGGAGGAGTGCAGTGGCAGCCAACGACCGGGCGACGACGCCCGGAAAGTCCGGCCAAGGCACCGGTAACGAGGCGCTGATGCGCGCCTCGTTGAGCGCGGTCGCGCCCGGAATGGCCCTGCGGGACGGCCTGGAGCGCATTCTCCGCGGCAATACCGGTGGGCTGATCGTGCTGGGCATGGACAAGACCGTCGAGTCGATGTGCACCGGCGGATTCGTCCTGGACGTGGAGTTCACGGCGACGCGCCTGCGCGAGCTGTGCAAGCTCGACGGGGCGCTGATCCTCGACAAGGACATGACCAAGATCCTGCGGGCCGGCGTGCAGCTGGTCCCGGACGCCTCGATCCACACGGACGAGACGGGCACCCGTCACCGCACGGCGGACCGGGTCTCCAAGGCGTGCGGCTTCCCCGTCGTCTCGGTCTCCCAGTCGATGCGCCTGATCGCGCTGTACGTGGACGGGGAGCGGCGGGTCCTGGAGGAGTCCTCCGCCATCCTGTCCCGCGCCAATCAGGCGCTCGCCACGCTGGAGCGGTACAAACTGCGCCTCGACGAGGTGGCCGGCACGCTGTCCGCGCTGGAGATCGAGGACCTGGTCACCGTCCGGGACGTGACGGCGGTGGCGCAGCGGCTGGAGATGGTGCGGCGGATCGCGACGGAGATCGCGGAGTACGTGGTCGAGCTCGGCACCGATGGGCGGCTGCTCTCCCTCCAGCTGGACGAGCTGATCGCCGGGGTGGAGCCGGAGCGGGAGCTGGTCGTCCGGGATTACGTCCCCGAGCCGACGGCGAAACGCTCGCGCACGGTGGCCGAGGCGCTGACCGAGCTGGACGCGCTGAGCCACACGGAGCTGCTGGAGCTGGCGGTGGTGGCGCGGGCACTGGGCTACAGCGGCTCGCCCGAGACGCTGGACTCGGCGGTTTCCCCGCGGGGCTTCCGGCTGCTGGCGAAGGTACCGCGGCTGCCGGGGGCGATCATCGAGCGGCTGGTGGAGCACTTCGGCGGTCTCCAGAAGCTGCTGGCGGCGAGCGTGGACGACCTCCAGACCGTGGACGGCGTCGGCGAGGCGCGGGCGCGCAGCGTGCGGGAGGGGCTTTCGCGGCTGGCGGAGTCGTCGATCCTGGAGCGGTACGTCTGAGATCGGCCGCGCCCATGAGGGCCGTCCGGTCATCCCCAGCCTGTCCGGCGTTCGAGGACGGAACCCCGAGCACAAACCAGCCCGTCCGGCGTTCGAAGACGGAACCCCGAGCACAAACCAGCCCGTCCGGCGTTTGAGGACGGAACCCTAGGGCTGGACGGCCGGTGCTCATACGGGCTCGCACGGCCCCGTGGGCGCATCGCTCGTCCGTCTGGACGGTTCCGTCCTCAAACGCCGCCCGCCCGACCCGCTAGGCGCGCCGCTCGTCCGCCTCGACGGTTCCGTCCTCAAACGCCGGACAGGCTGGGTGTGCCGGGCCGAAGGTGGCCCGGTCACGGCCAGGTCCAGGGCCGTCTGGGCGCGGTCGTGTCAGTCCTTCGCGAGGACGAACGAGGCCCTCTGGACCGCCTCGCCCGGGGTCTTCGCCTCCAGGAGGTACGTTCCCGGGCCGGCCTTGCCGGCCGGCGGGGTCGCACAGCCGGGGGCGGACCGCGTGCGGTTCCAGTCGACCGTGTGGATCACCGTCGCGCCCGCCGGAACCCTCAGGAACAACGGACCGGCCGCGGCGGGGCAGTCCTTCGAGGACCAGATCGGATCGTCGTCCTCGCCGCCCGCCTCGGTCACCGTGAGGACCGCGCTCTTCGGCCCGAGGTCGGCCTTGCACGCGGCGGACGAGGTGTTCTTCGCGATCAGTTCGAACTTCGGCTTGTCGTCGGGGCCGTAACTGACCTTCGTCCGCAGGCTCAACCGCACCGCGTCGGGCTTGCACTCGGGGATCGGGGAGCCGGCCGGGACCTGCTGGCCCGCCGTGCCGCCGCCGTCCGCTCCCGAACCGGCCGTGTCCGCACCGCCCGTTGACGCCCCGTCGGGCGAAGCCCCGTCGCCCGCGCCGCCGGAGGATGCGCCCGCGCCACCGTCGGAGCCGCCGGGTCCGCCGGAGCCCCCGGAGCCGCCGTCCTCACCCGACTCGTCGCGGCCGCCCGGCTGTTGGCTGATCGCGGGGCCCGAGCCCGACGGCCCGGGAGTGATCGACTCGATCGGATCGGAGCCGCCGGACTTGCCGTCGTTCCGGCTTCCCCCACCGCCTCCGGACGTCACGCCCCAGGCGATCAACAGGGCGAGCAGCGCAACCAGAAGTCCCGCTACCGCCCTTCGTCGCCAGTAGATGCTGGAGGGAAGCGGACCGACCGGATTGCGCATAGATCCCACGTCCCGAACTCTACGAGAGATCCGGGCCGGCTCAGGCCCCACCCGCCGCTCCGGCAGCAAGTTTTGCCGATCATCATCACGGGGATCCGGTCACAGGGGACAGAACGGGTGGCGTTGTCACCCCCTGGGCCGCCTCGTGGGCCGACACTCCCCTGCCCGTGACCGCCGCTCCCTCTTCCGTGCCAGGATCGTCCGTGCGATGACTGCCATGACTTCGACACAGACGCCCCCCGCCGCCTCCCTCCACGCCCCCGTCATCGGGTGGTTCGAGCAGCATGCCCGCGATCTGCCCTGGCGCCGCCCCGAAGCGGGCGCCTGGTCGGTGATGGTCAGCGAGTTCATGCTGCAGCAGACCCCGGTGAGCCGGGTCCTCCCGGTGTACGAACAGTGGCTCGCCCGCTGGCCCCGCCCCGCCGACCTGGCCGCCGAGGCGCCCGGGGAGGCGGTCCGCGCCTGGGGCCGGCTCGGCTACCCGCGCCGGGCGCTGCGCCTGCACGGGGCCGCGCAGGCGATAACGGAACGGCACGGCGGCGATGTGCCGAGCGAGCACGCCCAGCTGCTGGCGCTGCCCGGGATCGGCGAGTACACGGCGGCGGCCGTGGCCTCGTTCGCGTACGGACAGCGGCACGCGGTGCTCGACACGAACGTCCGCCGGGTGTTCGCCCGCGCCGCCTCCGGGGTCCAGTACCCGCCGAATGCGACCACGGCCGCCGAGCGCAAGCTCGCGCGGGCGCTGCTGCCCGAGGAGGACGAGCGGGCGGCGCGCTGGGCGGCGGCCACGATGGAGCTGGGCGCCCTCGTGTGCACCGCGCGCAACGAGGACTGCGACCGGTGCCCGATCGCCTCGCGGTGCGCCTGGCGGCTGGCCGGGAAGCCCGCGCACCAGGGTCCGCCGCGCAAGGGCCAGACGTACGCCGGCACCGACCGCCAAGTGCGCGGGCGGCTGCTGGCGGTGTTGCGGGACTCGGTGAGCCCTGTGGCCCAGGCCGCGCTGGACGCGGTGTGGGAGGAGCCGGTGCAGCGGGCCCGTGCGCTGGACGGGCTGGTGGCCGACGGACTGGTCGAGCCGCTGGCCGACGGCCGGTACCGGCTGCCGCTGACCTGATCTCCGGCCTACGGCCCGGGCCCCGGGGCCGTAGGCCGCGGTCCGCGGTCCGCGGTCCGTAGTCCGGGGCCCGTAGTCCGGGGCCCGTAGTCCGGGGCCCGTAGTCCGGGGCCCGTAGTCCTCGGTCCCTGGACCCTCGCCCCTCGCCCCGGTCTGCGGGGAACGTCTTCTCCTGCACTGTTACACAACCGATGGGCAGCCGTGCACCGGCCTACGGCTGCCCCGCACATCGCCGTGACAACGCCTCCGTAGCGTCTCCCACAGCAGGACGGCCGGACCGCGGAACACCCGCGGCCCGGCAGTGACACGGGGATGTTCGGGGACGGAGGCGGTTGTCATGGCGCAGGGCGAGGTGCTCGCGTTCGAGGACTACGTACGCACGCGGCAGGAGGCGCTGCTGCGCAGCGCGCGCCGTCTGGTTCCGGACCCGGTGGACGCCCAGGACCTGCTGCAGACCGCCCTGGTGCGCACCTACGGCCGCTGGGACGGCATCGCCGACAAGTCGCTGGCCGACGCCTATCTGCGCCGCGTCATGATCAACACCCGTACGGAGTGGTGGCGGGCGCGCAAGCTCGAAGAGGTCCCGACCGAGCAGCTGCCCGACGCGAGTGTCGAAGACGGCACCGAGCAGCGCGCCGACCGCGCCCTACTGATGGACATTCTGGGCATTCTGGCTCCAAAGCAGCGCAGCGTCGTCGTGCTGCGACACTGGGAGCAGATGAGCACGGAGGAGACGGCCGCGGCGCTCGGCATGTCGGCCGGCACGGTCAAGAGCACGCTGCACCGGGCCCTGGCACGACTGCGCCAGGAGCTGGAGAGCCGCGATCTGGTCAGCCGCGAGGCGGTCGCCCGGGAGACCGGGGGCCACCGGAGCGCGCCGCCCGTCACCTCCGCCCGTGTCCCCGCCCAGCGGTCGCCCGTCACGACGGCGCCGGGGGCGAGGCCACACACACCGGCGCAGCGCAACGGGCGTCACGACGAGCGGGGGATGGAGCGGTGCGCGGCCTGAGTGGCAGCAGCGGCGGCGGGGGCGGCTTCGGGGACGATTCCTCGGGCAGCGTTTCCGGGAGGGGCACTGCGTCGAGTGGTTCCTCCTCACGTAACTCCTCCCTCAGTGGTTCCTCCTCGACCAGAGCCTCCCTGAGCGGTTCGTCCGTGAGTGGTTCCGGGGGCCCGGACGACGGCGACGATCCGGGGAGATCGGGCCGGAGCCGGGGCATCCGGAGCGGTATGGCGGCGAGTGGCACGGCCTTGGCCGGACTCGTCGCCTTCGGGCTGTTCGGCGTCGGCTGCTCCACGGGCGGCACCGGCACCCGGGACGAGGGCCCCGCCGGCAGTCAGCCGGTCGCCCAGATCACCCCCCAGGCCAGCCCTTCCGGTACGACCCCGCCCGTCAGGCGGGTCGACGCCGTGCGGCTGCTCGAGGGCGACCCCAAGGTGGGCGAGCAGGTCAGGGACGGGCTCAAGCCCTGCGCGGGCAAGGCCTATCCGATCGACACCTCCTACGGGTCGATGACCGGCGGCCGGGCCGCCGACGTGGTCGTCAACGTGATGAGCTGCGCCGACTCGGTGGGCGTCGGAACGTATGTGTACCGGGCGGACGGCGACGGCTCGTACAGGAACGTCTTCGCGGCCGAGGTGCCCGCCGTCTACGGAACGATCGACCGGGGCGACCTGGTGGTGACGACCCAGGTCTACGGGTCGAAGGATCCGCTGGCGTACCCGTCCGGCTCGGAGGTGGTCACCTACCGTTGGGCGAGCGACCGCTTCACCGAGCACGACCGGGTGCACAACGACTTCAGCCGCGCCGTCGAGGGCACGGACGGCGACCTGCCGGTGCAATCGGAACCGGTGGACCCGGTGGAACCGGTTCCGTCGGACGCTCCGGTGGAGCAGGGCAGGAATTGAGACCGGGCAGGACCGAAGTCGTGCCGGCGCAACCGGGCGGGAACCGAAGTCGTGCCGGTGCAACCGGGCGGGAACCGAAAGCGAGAAGCAGCCCCATGGCCGAGACCCACGTCCTCTTCGTCGAGGACGACGACGTCATCCGCGAGGCCACCCAGCTGGCCCTGGAGCGGGTCGGCTTCACGGTCACCGCGATGCCCGACGGGCTCTCCGGTCTGGAGGCGTTCCGCGCCGACCGGCCGGACATCGCCCTGCTCGACGTGATGGTGCCGGGTCTCGACGGGGTGAGCCTGTGCCGCCGCATCCGGGACGAGTCGACCGTCCCGGTGATCATGCTCTCCGCGCGGGCCGACTCGATCGACGTGGTGCTGGGCCTGGAGGCCGGGGCGGACGACTACGTCACCAAACCCTTCGACGGCGCGGTCCTGGTCGCCCGCATCCGGGCGGTGCTGCGCCGCTTCGGCCACGCGGCCGGGCCGGACGGGCTGGGCCAGGGCGGTGCGGAGGCGGACGCCGAGGCGTTCGGCGGGGTGCTGGTCTTCGGTGATCTGGAGGTCGACACGGACGGCATGGAGGTGCGGCGCGCCGGTGAGCAGGTGGCGCTGACGCCCACCGAGATGCGGTTGCTGCTGGAGTTCTCGTCCGCGCCGGGCACCGTCCTGTCCCGCGACAAGCTCCTGGAGCGGGTCTGGGACTACGGCTGGGGCGGCGACACCCGGGTCGTGGACGTCCACGTCCAGCGGCTGCGCACCAAGATCGGCCAGGACCGGATCGATACGGTCCGCGGCTTCGGCTACAAGCTGCGCGGATGAAGCGGCCCGCGAGGACAGAGCAGCCAGTGGTGACAGAGCGGCCGGAGAGGCCGGAGCGGACCCAGAGGGCGGAGCGAACGGAGAGGCCGGAGCCGACCGAGAGGACCGAGCGGAGCGAGCGGACGGTGGGGCGCGCATGAAGCGGCTGGCCCTGCGGACCGGAGTCCGCTGGAAGATCAGCATCGCCATCGCGGCAGTGGGCGCGCTCGTCGCGGTGGCACTGAGCCTCGTGGTGCACAACGCGGCCCGCGTCTCGATGATCGAGAACGCCCGCGAGGTGCAGTTGGAGCGGCTGCTGGGCGCCCAGCGGTTCTACGAGGCGACGAGCATGCAGAAGGGCGGGCCGAAGTTCGGGGCGAAGCTCAACGACCCGAGGATCCCGCCGAGCCTGCGCGACGAGGTCCGCAAGAACCGCCGGGCCACCCATGTGACGCAGGGGTCCGACGGGGTCCCCGAGGTCTGGGCGGCGGTGCCGCTGGCGGGCGGGGACGTGCTCTCGCTGCACTCCCGGTTCGCGGACCGCTCCGCCACGATCATGGACGACCTGGACCGGGCCCTGATCATCGGCTCGGTCTCGGTGGTCTTCGGCGGCTGCGCGCTCGGGGTCCTCATCGGCGGCCAGCTCTCGCGCCGGCTGCGCAAGGCGGCGGCCGCGGCGGGCCGGGTCGCCCAGGGGCAGACGGACGTACGGGTCAGGGAGGCCGTCGGCGGGGTCGTCCGCGACGAGACCGACGAGCTGGCGCGGGCGGTCGACGCGCTGACCGACGCGCTGAACGAGCGGATCGAGGCGGAGCGCCGGGTCACCGCGGACATCGCCCACGAGCTGCGTACCCCGGTGACCGGGCTGCTCACGGCGGCCGAGCTGCTGCCGCCGGGCCGCCCCACCGAGCTGGTACGGGACCGGGCGCAGGCGATGCGGACGCTGGTCGAGGACGTGCTGGAGGTGGCCCGCCTGGACAGCGCCTCGGAGCGGGCGGAGCTCCAGGAGCTTCCGCTCGGCGAGTTCGTCAGCCGCCGGATAGGGCTGCTGAACCCCGAGGTGACCGTGCGGGTGGTGCACGAGTCGTGGGTGTCGACCGATCCGCGCCGGCTGGAGCGCATCCTCGGCAATCTGCTGGGGAACGCCGCCAAGCACGGCTCGACCCCGGTGGAGGTCACGGTCGAGGGCCGGGTGGTGCGGGTCCGCGACCACGGTCCGGGGTTCCCGGAGGAGCTGCTGCGGGACGGGCCGAGCCGGTTCCGTACCGGAAGCATGGACCGGGCCGGGCACGGGCACGGTCTCGGCCTGACGATCGCGGCGGGTCAGGCGAGAGTGCTGGGGGCCCGGCTGACCTTCCGCAACGCGGCGCCCTCGGGCGCGGCGGAGGGCACGGGCGGGGCGATCGCGGTGCTGTGGCTGCCGGAGCACGCGCCGACGGTCACCGGGAGCTTCCCGGTGCTGCGGATGGCGGACCAGCGGCAGGCGTCGGACTGAGCCGGGCGGCACGGTGGACTGAGCCGGACGCCCGGTGGACGGCGTGGTGGACGGCGTGGAGGAACGCCGACGGCGACCCCGAGGAGTGAGCCGTGAGGCTGTCCTCGACGTCGCCGTCGGACGGGTGACCCGGGCGCACGCCCCGGGTACCGGGGTGTAACGGGTCCACTGACTCTTTTCGGTTGTGCTGCGCGTCCGCCGGGTGCTCAGGGCGCCGGCGGTGTCGCGCGGTTACGCCGGCCGGATCAGATGGAGACGTGCACCGAGCGGAGGAACGCGGCCGGGTTCAGCGCCGAGCCGTAGTTCGGGCTGGTGCGGATCTCGAAGTGCAGGTGCGGGCCGCTGGAGTTTCCGGTGTTGCCGGACAGGGCGATCTTCTCGCCCGTCTTCACGGTCTCGCCGACCTTCACGTTGACCTTCGACAGGTGCGCGTACTGCGAGTACTTGCCGTTGGAGTGCTTGATCACGACAGCGTTGCCGTACGCGGGGCCGTCGCCGGCGCCGTTCGGGCCGGCCTTCACGACGGTGCCCTTGTGGACGGCCGTGACCGTGGTGCCGATCGGCACGGCGAAGTCCTGGCCCGAGTGCTTGGAGGCCCAGCGGGCGCCGCCGGTGCCGTAGCTGGCGCTCAGCGTGTACTTCTTGACCGGGGTCTTCCAGGAGGCGGCGTTCTTCTTCGCGGCCTTCTTCTTGTCCTCGGCCTTCTTCTTCGCGTCGGAGGCCTTCTTCGCGGCGGCCTCGGCAGCCTTGCCCTGCGCGGTCGCCTGCGCGGCGACGGAGTTGGCGGTCGTGCCCGCGGCCAGGGGAGCGGCGGCCTCGGTGCCGCCGGAGGCGAACGCCGTTCCGGCACCCAGCACCACGGACGCTCCCAGGCCGGCGGCCAGGACGGCGCCACGGACGCGGAAGGCGGACGGGCGGACGGTGTGCTGGTTCGTTGCGCGCTTCATACGAGGAAGTCCTCCGAAGGTGAGTGGACCCGGCGTGCTGTCCGGGCTTGCTCCACCTTGGTAACCCGCACCCCCGCCGGTGCTCAAACACCCCATCTACGATGAAAAGCCGTAGAGAGGGTCGGGGGAATTCATCGCGCTTGTCCCCTTACGAGAAGATCGCGCGGCCACGAAATCCTGCACGCGGAAGTCGGTTTAACACCTGTTCCGTGGGGCCTTTTCCGGACATGGCACCGCGAAAGTGCTGTACCGGCCAGCCCCTCGGAAGGGCCCGTCGGCGCCGGGCCGAAGGTCCCGCGACCGATCACGGCCCTTTCTCCTAGCCCGGGTAGTAGGCCTGTTGGGGGCTGTGCGCCTTGTCACCGCCGGTGGGACCCAAGTCCTTCCGATTCGGGACCTTCGGCCCGCTGCTTCACTACGCTGACGGGAAAGCGGCACCGCACCCCCGGGGGACCCCATGACAGCCGAGAACACCCGCACACCGGACACCCGCACACCAGACGCCCGCCTCCCGGACACCCGCCTCCCGGACAGCCACGCGCTGGACAGCCACTCGCTGGACGGCATCGAGCTCGCCGATGCCGTCGCGTCCATCCGCAACCAGCTCATCGACGCGGCGACCCGGGCCACCGACCACCCGGTCTCCTTCGCCGTCGGCGACATCCAGATGGAGTTCACCCTCGAACTGCGCCGGGAGGCCAGGGCGGGCGGCAAGGTGAAGGCGTGGGTGGTCGAGGCGGGTGCGGACGCCGCACGCACCACGGGCCGCACGCACAAGGTGGCCTTCACCCTGACCCCGCGCAACGCCGCGACGGGCGAGGCCTGGGAGATCGGGACCGAGGACGACGGGTCGACGGCGGGGTTCGGTGACGGGGCCTCCCGTACATGAGCCCTCCCGTCGTCCACCCCGCCGACCGTACGGTGGTCGTCACCGCGATCCAGCAGGGCAGCGGCGTCCTGCTCACCGACCGGCTGGTCCTCACCTGCGCCCACGTGGTCAAGTCCGGGTCCGTCCTGATCGCCCACCCGGCCATCTCCGACCGCGTACGGGCCACCGTCGCCTGGATCGACTACCGGCTGGACGTGGCCCTGTTGGAGGCCGTCGAACCGGTGCGGCCGGTCCCGCCCGTACGGCTCGGCGTGGTCGACACCCGCCAGGCGATACCCGAGTGCGAGATCACCGGCTTCCCCCGCGTCCAGCGCTACGGCCGCGGCCAGCGCCTGGAGGCCGACCAGTACACGGCGACCGTCCTGCCCCTGGCGGGCCGGGTCCGGGACCTGCTGGTCTGCGACCTCGACGGCCCGCCCGCAGCCCGCCCGGACGACGAGCCGCCCCCCTTGGCCGGACTCTCCGGCGGCCCGGTCTTCATGGGGGACGTACTGCTGGGCATAGCCCGCCAGGTCCCGCAGCAGCGCGACGGCCGCCGGGTCGAGTGCGTCCCGCTCGCCCCGGTCCTGGCGGCGGCCCCGTTCCGCCTCGTCTACCGGCGGACCGGGGTCGACCTGCGCGAGGAACGCGTCCACGGCAGCTTCCCGCGCGACCTGCGGTACGAGGCGGAGTACGCCAAGGCGCTCGGCGTCGCCTACCGCCGCACCAAGATCTTCGGCCTGGACGAGCTGAGCCGGCACGACACCGAGTGGGACCTGGACACCGCCTACCTCAGCCTGGAGGCCGTGGCGCAGACAGAGACGCAGGACCGGGCCGCCCAGCACCCGGGGGTTGCCGCACAGCACCCCGGGGTCACGGAGGCCGCCCCGCCCCTCCCCAAGCGCATCGACGCCCTTCTCGCCGACCGCCCCCGGGCCCTGCTGCGCGGCGAGGCCGGCGCGGGCAAGACCACGCTGCTGTGGTGGCTGGCCGCCCACGCCTCGGCCCGCACCCTGGGCGACGCACTGACCCCGCTGAACGGCCTGATCCCCTTCGTGGTGCCCCTGCGCACGCTGCGGGCGCGTGGGGTGACGTTCCCGGCCCCGGCGGAGCTGCCGAGCGCCGCGGACCTGGTGGTGGACACGGCCCCGGAGGGCTGGGCGGGCCGGGTGCTGGAGTCCGGGCGGGCGTTACTGCTGGTGGACGGCCTGGACGAGGTACCGCCGGAGGACCGCGAGCAGACACACACCTGGCTCGCCCGGCTGCTGGCCCGCTACCCGGACACCCGGTGCGTCGCGACCGTACGGCCCCTCGCCGTCGATCCGGACTGGCTGCGGTCGGAAGGCTTCGCGGAATTACGTCTGCTGCCGATGCGGAGCGAGGACATCCAGGCGTTCGTTGCCTCCTGGCACCGGGCGGCCCTGCTGTCGGAGCCGGACGACGCCGAACGGCTGGACGAGCTGGAGCGCGACCTCTCGCACCAGTTCGACCAGAACCCCACGCTCCGTGACCTGGCGCGTACACCGCTGCTCTGCGCGGTCATCTGCGCCCTGCACCGCCGCCGCGACGGCTTCCTCCCGGAGACCCGCTGGAAGCTGTACCGCTCGGCCCTGGAGATGCTGCTGGGCCACCGCGACCACCGCCGCCGGATCGGAAGCCCCGAGGGCATCGACCTGGACGTCGAGGAATCCACCCAGCTCCTCCAGCGCATCGCGGTCTGGCTGGTCCGCGAGGGCCAGTCGGAGTTCACCCGGGACCAGGCGCTGCGCCAACTCGACCGGGCGCTGGCGGGGATGGAACGGGTCGGCGCCCAGGGCCCGCCGGAGAAGATCCTCACCCACCTCCTCAACCGCAGCGGCCTGCTCCAGGAACACACCGACGACACCTACCAGTTCATTCACCGCACCTTCCAGGACTACCTGGCCGCGAAGGAACTCATCGAGGACGACCACCTGGGCGAACTGCTCCGCCACGCGGTCGAGGAGCCCTGGCAGGACGTGGTCCTGCTGGCGTCGGGGCACTGCGGGCGGCGCGAACTGGGCCTGCTGGTCGAGGGCCTGCTGGACAGGGGACTGGCATGCGAGGAGGCGTCGTTGGAACGCATGGACCTCCATGTCCTCGCCGCCCTGTGCGCCCAGCACGCGGCATGGCTGGACGGAGCGCTGCGCGAACGGGTGCACCGGAGCACGGCGGAGACGTTCCCGCCGATGGACACCGACGAGGTGAACGCCCTGGTCCGGCTGGGCCGTGCGGCGCTGGAGTTCCTGCCGGACCCGGCGACGGTGAAGTCCGGCGATGGCACCGTCGAGTGCGCGGTGGACCTGATCGTCGAGATCGGGGGAGCCGCCGCGGTGCCGCACGCCCGGTCCTGGCTGTCCGCCCACCCCGGACTGGGCGTGCGGTTGGCGTACGCGTGGGAGAGCTTTCCGCCCGAGGAGTACGCCTCCGAGGTCCTGGCCCGATGCGACCTCTCGGGGTCCTATCCCCTCGTGAGCGACCGTCGGCGGCTGGCGGCCCTGCGGCACCTCGGAGACCTCCGGTATCTGCACCTGGAGGTGGACGCGCCCGATGCGGAAATCGCCGCGGCTCTGGAGGGCAAGCAGCTGCACCACCTCGTCATGGACGACAACGCCTCGCTGACCGGCTTCGCCTGTCTTCGGCCGGCCGCCTCGTCTCTGACGTACCTGAGAGTCAAAGGCTGTCCCGGGATCCGGGATCTTGCCGCTCTCGGCGAGCTGACCGCCCTGAGGACGCTGTGCCTGGAGGTCTCGGCCCTGCCGACCGCGCACATCGCCCTCTCCACGGTGCTGCCCGCCGCACTGGAATCCCTGGAGCTGACCGGACTCGCGGCGGATCGGCTCAGCGAGATCGCGCCCCACCCCCCGGTGGTGGATCTCGTCCTCGTCTCGCGACGGCCGCTCGTGCTGGACGCCCTGGGCGCCTGGCCGTCGCTGACCGCCCTGGAAGTATCCGAGCTGAGCGACGGGAACGCGGCGCTCACGGCGTTGGCGGCCCATCCGCGTATCACCGATCTGACGTTCAGAGCCTTTCCCTGGCAGCAACCGCCCACCGGCGCGCCGGCCCTGCCGACCGTCGAGGAACTGAGCGTCCAGCCCCCGCGGGGCGGCCGGGTCCCGGCATTCGTCCGGGCCCACTTCCCGGGGGTCGCCCACCTCACCCTGGACGTCTCGGATCACGCGGGCGGCCTGGACCTGACCGCGGTCGCCGACTGGCCCGGCCTCACCGTGACGGTCTCCGGCCGGGAGCAGATCAGCGTCGTCGGTGCGGAGGGCCTGGGCGACCGGCTCACCGTCACCCGGTACTGACCCACCGAAAAGGGGCTGCCCCGGACCGGTACGGATACCGGTTCCGGGGCAGCCCCTTCACACACGCTCGGGCTCACGCCCTAGGCGCGCGTCACGCGTCCTTCGTGAGGTTCGGGCCGGCGCCGCCTGCCGCCTGCTCGATCGGCGGGACGTCGGGCAGAGCCGACTTCTCCTCGCCGCGGAAGGTGAACGTCTTCTCGTCACCCTCGCCCTCGGTGCCCACGACCACGATGTGACCGGGACGCAGCTCGCCGAAGAGGATCTTCTCGGAGAGGATGTCCTCGATCTGCCGCTGGATCGTCCGGCGCAGCGGCCGGGCGCCCATCACGGGGTCGTAGCCCTTCTTCGCGAGCAGCATCTTGGCCTCGCCGCTGAGCTCGATGCCCATGTCGCGGTCCCGGAGGCGCTCGTCGACCTTGGCGAGCATGAGGTCGACGATCTGGATGATGTCTTCCTCGGTCAGCTGGTGGAAGACGACCGTGTCGTCGACACGGTTGAGGAATTCCGGCCGGAAGTGCTGCTTCAGCTCTTCGTTGACCTTGGTCTTCATCCGCTCGTAGTTCGTCTTGACGTCGCCCTGGGCCGCGAATCCCAGGTTGAAGCCCTTCGAGATGTCCCGGGTCCCGAGGTTGGTCGTCATGATGATGACCGTGTTCTTGAAGTCCACGACCCGACCCTGGGAGTCGGTCAGGCGACCGTCCTCCAGAATCTGGAGCAGGGAATTGAAGATATCGGGGTGGGCCTTCTCGACCTCGTCGAAGAGGACGACGGAGAACGGCTTGCGGCGCACCTTCTCGGTGAGCTGCCCGCCCTCCTCGTAGCCCACGTAGCCGGGGGGCGAACCGAAGAGACGGGAAACCGTGTGCTTCTCGCTGAACTCCGACATGTCGAGGGAGATCAGCGCGTCCTCGTCGCCGAAGAGGAATGCGGCGAGCGTCTTGGAGAGCTCGGTCTTACCGACACCGGACGGGCCGGCGAAGATGAACGAGCCACCGGGGCGCTTCGGGTCCTTCAGGCCGGCTCGCGTACGGCGGATCGCCTGCGAAAGGGCCTTGATGGCATCCTTCTGCCCGATGACGCGCTTGTGGAGCTCGTCCTCCATGCGCAGCAGACGGGAGGACTCCTCCTCCGTCAGCTTGAAGACCGGGATTCCGGTGGCCGTGGCCAGGACTTCGGCGATGAGCTCGCCGTCGACCTCGGCGACGACGTCCATGTCGCCGGCCTTCCACTCCTTCTCCCGCTTGGCCTTCGCCGCCAGCAGCTGCTTCTCCTTGTCGCGGAGGGAAGCCGCCTTCTCGAAGTCCTGGGAGTCGATGGCCGACTCCTTGTCGCGGCGGACGCCCGCGATCTTCTCGTCGAACTCGCGGAGGTCCGGCGGCGCGGTCATCCGGCGGATGCGCATGCGGGAACCGGCCTCGTCGATCAGGTCGATCGCCTTGTCCGGCAGGAAGCGGTCCGAGATGTACCGGTCGGCCAGGGTCGCGGCCTGGACCAGCGCCTCGTCCGTGATGGAGACCCGGTGGTGGGCCTCGTAACGGTCGCGCAGACCCTTGAGGATCTCGATGGTGTGCGGCAGCGACGGCTCCGCGACCTGGATGGGCTGGAAGCGGCGCTCGAGAGCGGCGTCCTTCTCCAGGTGCTTGCGGTACTCGTCGAGCGTGGTGGCGCCGATGGTCTGGAGCTCACCGCGCGCCAGCATGGGCTTCAGGATCGAAGCCGCGTCGATGGCGCCTTCCGCGGCACCCGCACCGACGAGCGTGTGGAGCTCGTCGATGAACAGGATGATGTCGCCGCGGGTGCGGATCTCCTTGAGGACCTTCTTCAGGCGCTCCTCGAAGTCACCTCGGTACCGGGAGCCGGCGACCAGGGCGCCGAGGTCCAGGGTGTAGAGGTGCTTGTCCTTGAGGGTCTCGGGCACCTCGCCCTTGACGATCGCCTGGGCCAGGCCCTCGACTACCGCCGTCTTGCCGACGCCGGGCTCGCCGATGAGGACCGGGTTGTTCTTGGTCCGGCGGGACAGCACCTGCATGACCCGCTCGATCTCCTTCTCGCGCCCGATGACCGGGTCGAGCTTGGACTCACGAGCGGCCTGGGTGAGATTCCGGCCGAACTGGTCGAGCACCAGGGACGTGGAGGGCGTGCCCTCGGCGGGACCGCCTGCGGTGGCCGCCTCCTTGCCGCCCGAATACCCGGAAAGCAGCTGGATGACCTGCTGCCGGACCCGGTTCAGGTCGGCGCCCAGCTTCACGAGGACCTGGGCGGCGACGCCCTCGCCCTCGCGGATCAGGCCGAGCAGGATGTGCTCGGTGCCGATGTAGTTGTGGCCCAGCTGAAGTGCCTCGCGGAGCGACAGCTCCAGGACCTTCTTGGCTCGCGGGGTGAAGGGGATGTGACCGGAAGGAGCCTGCTGCCCCTGCCCGATGATCTCCTCCACCTGCTGGCGGACCGCCTCGAGCGAAATCCCGAGGCTCTCCAGGGCCTTAGCGGCGACACCCTCACCCTCATGGATCAGGCCCAGGAGGATGTGCTCGGTGCCGATGTAGTTGTGGTTGAGCATCCGGGCTTCTTCCTGAGCCAGGACGACAACCCGCCGCGCGCGGTCGGTGAACCTCTCGAACATCGTTAATCGCTCCTCAGAGCGGTCGGTCAGTGAGGGGTCGGTCCCCTCCCAGTCCTTCCGCATGCTAGTCCCGCAGGACGGGACAGCTCATTCCAACTGCCGACATCCGTCCGGATCACCCCGCGCCGGGCGGGGATTCTTACTGCCGAACAGCTGACAACTGCTCCAACCCGATGGTGCGAGACGATGTTCCCGCAGGCCAGGCAGATACCCCTTTCGCCAGTACGCCGATGGCGAACGTGAGACGCCTCGGCCAGCGTGTCGCCCCTTCCCACTAGGAAAGTCTTACCCGCAATCACTGACAGTCCATGCGGCGCGCCCCGGTTCCCTCCGCTACGGGCGAACATCCTTGCGCTGCTGAATGCTCTCGCGCGCCCCCACAGCCAGGACTGAACGTGATGGCTCGGGGACCCTGCGTAACCCCGGAGGCGGTTCGACGGTTCATCGGACATGCCTCCCACCGTTCCCCAGCCCCGATCGTCACCCGACGCCGCTCCGGGTTCGGCCGATGCCGCACTCGCTCAGCGGTACGCGAGGGAGCTGGGCTGGGCCACCGCGGGGCGGACTCCGCTGCGACTGCTCACCGGGGCGCTCTTCGATGTGCTGGAGCTGCCCGCCGAGGCCGGTCACGCCGTGCTGCGGCGCGGGGTGCGCACCGGTCCCGTTCTGCTGTCCGGTACGCGGATGGGGCTGCTGGTCGCCGCGGGCGGCGCCGATGAGCTGCCGGGGCTGCTCGACTGGCTGGAGTGGGGCCCGGTCGCACTGGACCTGACCGCCGTGGGCGCGGGGGGCCGCGTCACGGCCCCGCCTCTCCCGGGCGCCCCGGGGGACTCGCCGGGGGCCGCTGTGTGGCTGCGGCCCCCAGAGCCGAGGCGTGCGCCCGAGAGCGTGCTGCCGGCCCTCGCGGGCTTCGGGAGCAGCGGTGGGGATGCCCCCGATCTCGTACGCCTGGTGGACGCCGCGGCAACCGAATGCCATCGGGTCCGGCTGTCACGCGCCCGTTGCGGGGCGCCGACAAGGGGTGGAACGGATCAGCCGTTGGCCTTCTCGTAAGCCTCGCGGATCTCGGCGGGAACGCGGCCGCGGTCATTCACATTGTGGCCGTTCTCCCGCGCCCACCGGCGGATTTCCGCGGTGTCCTTGTTACCGCCGGTCACGGCGCGGCCCTTGCCACGGCCCGTGGCGGCACGGCCACCGGTGCGACGTCCACCCTTGGTGTAGGGCTCGAGAAGGCCGCGAAGCTTGTCCGCGTTGGCCGTGGTGAGGTCGATCTCGTACGTCTTGCCGTCAAGGGCGAACGTGACGGTCTCATCGGCCTCGACGCCGTCGAGGTCATCGACAAGAAGGACCTGAACCTTCTGTGCCACGGGATTTCCTTTCATCGAAAATGGAGTACGCGGAAAGGAAACCGCTTTTCCCTCGAAAACACAAACCCCCTGCAGGGGTTCAGCGGCCCGAGAAGACGGGAAACGTGCGCGATTCGGACATAGGGTTGCAGGTCCTTCTGCAGATCACAGGTGCAGAAGCATCCGGCTGTTGCCCAAGGTGTTCGGCTTCACTCGTTCGAGACCGAGGAACTCCGCGACACCCTCGTCGTACGAACGCAGCAGCTCACTGTAGACATCGGTGTCCACAGGCGTCTCCCCGATCTCGACGAAGCCGTGCTTCGCGAAGAAGTCCACTTCGAAGGTGAGACAGAAAACCCTGCGGACACCGAGCCATCGCGCGGTCTGCAAGAGCTTGTCCAGTACGTGGTGGCCGACTCCCGCGCCCTTGATGCGGGGGTCGACGGCAAGGGTCCGCACTTCCGCCAGGTCTTCCCACATGACATGAAGTGCGCCGCAGCCGATGACCGTCGCGTCCTCGTCGCGTTCCGCGACCCAGAACTCCTGGATGTCCTCGTAAAGGGTGACGGTCGCTTTGTCGAGCAGGATGCCTCCGGACACGTACCCGTCGAGGAGCCGTCGTACGGACGCGACATCACTCGTCCTGGCCCGTCGGACGGTGATGGCGGGCTTATTTACCGACGGGTCGGTATGGAGTTCGGTATCCGGATCGTTTTGCGGCTGCTCTGAGGACATGCCCCGACGCTATCTCCCGCTCTCCGGCTCCACGTCATCGGCCGGGGCGTCATCTCCGGCGGCACCGGCGGTAGGTTCCGCGGGGCTGCCAGGGGTTTCGGTGGAGCTGTCGGGGGTTTCGGTGGGGCCGCCGGGGGTTTCGGCGGGGCTGGGGGAAACCATGCGAACAGCGTCCTGCAGTGCTTCGCGCTGTTCGGCGGACATCATGCCGAAGAACGCGACAAGAGCGGCGGCGGGGTTGTCACTGCGTGACCAGGCTTCGTTCATCAGTGCGGCCGAGTAGGCGGCCCTGGTGGAGACGGCCGTATATCGATAGGCCCGGCCGTCGACTTCCCTGCGGACCCAGCCCTTCTGATGGAGATTGTCCATTACCGTCATCACGGTCGTGTAGGCGATGGACCGTTCCTGCTGAAGGTCCTCGAGGACTTCCCGCACGGTGACCGGTCGGTTCCATTGCCAGACGCGTGTCATCACGGCGTCTTCGAGGTCTCCCAATGGGCGGGGCACAGGATCACTTTAGTGGCAGATGTCCTGAATGTTCTGGTATTTACACAGCGAAAGAGCGCACGGCTCCGATGAGCCGTGCGCTCCGGGGATGCGCGTCGGGAGGATTACGGGGCGGACGGGCCGCTCGCGCGATCAGACATTCTCCGGACGAGCGGTCTGCTTTACGGATTCCGCGCGGGCGAGCGCCGCGTCCACCACGGCGTCCTCCTTGGTCTTGTTCGGACCGCCCTGGCTCTTGACGATGATCACGATCACGGCGGTGAAGAAGACGGCCATCACCACGGGGGGCACGAGCGCGGATACGTAGTCCATGCCGTCCAGAGTAGCGAGCCCGGAACGGCCCGACGCGGCGACCTCCCGGTGGGAGGCCGCCGCGTCGGATACCGCGTGGAGGTCAGCCGGCCGCCCGCTCCTCGGACGGGGGCGGCGCGGGACGGCGGCGCGGCGGGAAGACCTCGGAGGGTTTGGGCATCGGGCGGTCGCCCGGCTTCTGCGGGCGGTCCGGGGCAGCTGGGGTCCCGGGCCGGTCCGGCTCCCGGTCGGCGGCGCGGCCGCCGGGCAGGGCGAGCAGCCGGCTGCGCGGCCCGGGGGCCGTGAGCCCGGCGGAGCGGCCGGCGAGCCGGGCCCGTACGGAACGCTCGGCGAGCACCTGGCAGCGCTCCAGGAGGGCCGCTGCGAGCCGCCCGCCGCGCAGGGCCCGCAGGGCCGCCAGATCGTCCGGGCGGGGGTCGTAGCCGGCGGCCAGGGCGTCCTGGAGCAGCTCCAGGTAGCCGGCGGCGGAGCCGGGGAGGGCGTTGCGGTAGCGGGCGAGGTCGGCGAGGAGGAACGCTCGCAGCCGACCCGCCTCGCCGGCCGCCTCGTCCACGGAGCCGGCGAGCCGCAGGCAGTCCTGGACGTCCTCGTCGGACAGGGGCATGGGGTGGAGGGCGATGGCAAGGGCACGTCGGAGCACCCGCAGCTCGTCCGCGCTGAACGCCATGCCGCCTCGTGAACCGTAGGGCGTGGGCATAACGCGACAATACGTGCTAAATGGACAAAATCCGTTTAACTGGTCGTCGGTGGCGCGGCGTACCCCGGCGGTCTCCCGGCTCCCGCCCCCGGCCGTTCCCGCAGGTACCGCCGGGCTCGGTCGGACGCCCCCTACGACCGGGAGACGTTCCGCTCGTACACCAGGCGCAGCCCGATGAGCGTCAGCCACGGCTCGTGCTCGTCGATGACCGAGGACTCCCCCAACACCATCGGAGCAAGGCCGCCCGTCGCGATGACGGTCACGTCGTCCGGGTCGGCGGCCAGCTCCTTCTTCATCCGGGCCACCACTCCGTCGACCTGGCCCGCGAAGCCGTAGACGATGCCGGACTGCATGGCCTCGACGGTGTTCTTGCCGATCACGCTGCGCGGCCGGGCCAGCTCGATCTTGCGGAGCTGGGCGCCCTTGACGCCGAGGGCCTCGACCGAGATCTCGATGCCGGGGGCGATCACCCCGCCGGTGTACTCGCCGCGCGGGGAGACCGCGTCGAAGGTGGTGGCGGTGCCGAAGTCGACGACGATCGCCGGCCCCCCGTACAGCTCGACGGCGGCGACCGCGTTGATGATGCGGTCCGCGCCGACCTCCTTGGGGTTGTCCATCAGGATCGGCACCCCCGTCTTGACGCCGGGCTCCACCAGGACGGCGGGGACGTCGCCGTAGTACCGGCGGGTGACCTCGCGCAGTTCGTGCAGGACCGAGGGGACGGTGGCGCAGATCGCGATGCCCTCGATGCCGTCGCCCAGCTCCATCCCGAGCAGCGGGTGCATGCCCATCAGGCCCTGGAGCAGGACGGCCAGCTCGTCGGCGGTGCGGCGGGCGTCCGTGGAGATCCGCCAGTGCTCGACGATCTCCTCGCCGTCGAAGAGGCCGAGGACCGTGTGCGTGTTGCCGACGTCGATGGTGAGCAGCATCAGGCCTCGGCCCCGTCGGTCACGGAGGCGTCGGTCACGGAAGCGTCGGCGTCGCGGAAGTCCAGGCCGATGTCCAGGATCGGCGAGGAGTGGGTGAGCGCCCCGACCGCCAGGTAGTCGACGCCCGCGTCGGCGTAGGCGCGGGCCGAGTCGAGGGTCAGCCGGCCGGAGGACTCCAGGATCGCGCGGCCGGCGACCAGGGCGACGGCCTCGGCGGTCTCGGCCGGGGTGAAGTTGTCCAGCAGGATCAGGTCGACGCCCGCGTCCAGCACCTCACGGACCTGGTCCATCGTGTCGACCTCGACCTCGATGGGCAGCTCGGGGAACTCGGCGCGGACCCGCTTGAAGGCCTCGGCGACGCCGCCCGCGGCGATCACGTGGTTGTCCTTGACCAGGGCCGCGTCGGAGAGCGACATCCGGTGGTTGACGCCGCCGCCGCAGCGCACCGCGTACTTCTCCAGCGCGCGCAGGCCCGCCGTCGTCTTGCGGGTGTCGCGGACCTTGGCCTTGCTGCCCTCCAGCACATCGGCCCAGGCGCGGGTGGCGGTCGCGATGCCCGAGAGGCGGCACAGCAGGTTCAGCGCGCTGCGCTCGCCGGTCAGCAGGTCGCGGGTGCGGGTGGTGACGGTCAGCAGCTTCTCGCCGGGGGCGATCCGGTCGCCGTCCTCGACGTGCCGCTCGACCTCGAACTCCTCGGTGCAGACGATCGACAGGACCGCCTCGGCGACCCGGAGCCCGGCGACCGTGCCCGCCTCGCGGGCGGTGAAGTCGCCGGTGATCACGGCGTCCTCGGGGACGGTCGCCACGGTCGTGACGTCCACCCCGCCGTCGAGGTCCTCCTCGATCGCCACATGGGCGACGTCCTCGACCTGGACGGGGTCGAGCCCCGCCCGGGCCAGCAGCAGGGCGAGCGCGGGATCCAGGCCGCACTCCAGCGCTTCGGGGTCGAATCCGTCGTCGCCGGCGCAGCCGCAGCCGTCGCCGCAGCCGCCTTCCGCCGGTACGGAGGAGGCGGGCGCGCCGACGCTGATCAGCGGTACGTCCACGGGTGTGGGGCGCGGATTCTCTTCGGGCGTGCTCACGGTGACGGCTCCTCGGGGGCGTGGCGGGTGGTGCGGGTAGGGCGGGTGATTCTCGTGTGCCGCCGGTGCCGCCCTGGGGTGTCCGGCGGTGCGGCTGCTTCCAGCAGTCTGCTCAATCGGACGGGCGTACGGGCGGGAACGCGGCGGTCTCCGTGCGGTGGACGACCGGGGTGCGGTCCGGCGCGATACGGACGACCAGGTGGCGGCGGCCGTGGGCGTCGTCGCGGTCGGGCCGGTCCTCGCGCCAGTGGCAGCCGCGGGTCTCCTCGCGGTCCCGGGCTGCGGCGACCAGGACCCGGGAGACCAGGAGCAGGTTGGTGACCTCCCAGGCGTCGACCCCGGGGACGACCGCCTTGGCGCCGCCCGGCCCCTCCGCGTCGGCGGCGGCCTCGCGGTGGAGGGCCTCCAGCTCCTCGGCGGCGGCGGCCAGGCTGTCGGCGGAACGCAGGACTCCGGCGCCCCGGGTCATGGCGCGCTGGATCGCCGCCCGGGCCTCGGGGGCCAGCAGCGGGACGGGGGCGCCGGCGTCCGGGCTCCCGGCCGGTTCGGTGCGGGGCGGGCGGGCCCCGGCGATGTCGGCGGCGATGCGCTCGGCGAAGACCAGGCCCTCCAGGAGGGAGTTGGACGCCAGGCGGTTGGCCCCGTGCACCCCGGTGCAGGCGACCTCGCCGCAGGCGTACAGGCCGGGGACGGTGGTGCGGCCCCGCAGGTCGGTGCGGACGCCGCCGGAGGCGTAGTGCGCGGCCGGGGCGACCGGGACCGGCTCGGTCACCGGGTCGATGCCGTGGGACCGGCAGGCGGCCAGGATGGTGGGGAAGCGCTGCTCCCACATCCGCGCCCCGAAGTGCCGGGCGTCGAGATACATGTGCTCGGCGCCGTGCTCGTGCATGCGGCGGGTGATGGCCTTGGCGACGATGTCGCGGGGGGCCAGCTCGGCCAGCTCGTGCTGTCCGAGCATGAAGCGGACGCCGTCGCCGTCGACGAGATGCGCGCCCTCGCCGCGTACGGCTTCGGAGACCAGCGGCTGCTGGCCCTCGGAGTCCGCGCCGAGGAACAGGACGGTCGGGTGGAACTGGACGAACTCCAGGTCGGAGACCTCCGCCCCGGCCCGCAGCGCGAGCGCCACCCCGTCGCCGGTCGAGACGGGGGGGTTGGTGGTGGCGGAGAAGACCTGGCCCATGCCGCCGGTGGCCAGGACGACCGAGGGGGCCCGGACCGCGCCGACGCCGTCGTGCTGGCCCTCGCCCATGACGTGCAGCGAGACGCCCGCCGTACGGCCTTCGGCGTCGGTGAGCAGGTCCAGGACCAGGGCGTTCTCGATGGTGTGGAGGGCCGCCTCGCGGACCGCGCCGACCAGGGCGCGGGAGATCTCCGCACCGGTCGCGTCGCCGCCCGCGTGGGCGATGCGGCGGCGGTGGTGGCCGCCCTCGCGGGTCAGCGCGATGTCGCCGCTGTCGGTGGTGTCGAAGTGCGCGCCGGTGGTGATCAGCCGGCGTACGGCGTCGGGGCCCTCGGTGACCAGGGTGCGCACGGCCTCCTCGTCGCAGAGGCCCGCGCCCGCGACGAGGGTGTCGTCGAGGTGCTGCTCGGGGGTGTCGCCCTCGCCGAGCGCGGCGGCGATGCCGCCCTGGGCCCAGCGGGTCGAGCCGTCGTCGAGGCGGGCCTTGGTGACGACGACGGTGTCCAGGCCGGCGGCGGCGCAGCGCAGTGCCGTGGTGAGCCCGGCGACGCCGGAGCCGACCACCACGACGTCCGCGTCGATGGCCCAACCGGGGGCGGGGGCGGTCAGCCGTATTCCGGTCACGTCAGGGCTCCGAAGGTGAGGGGGATGTTGTCGATGAGGCGGGTGTCCCCGACCCGGGCCGCGACGGCGAGGATCGCCTCCCCGCTCTCGCGGTCCTCCGGGATCTCGGTGAAGTCCGCCGGGTCCACCAGGGCCAGGTAGTCGAGGGCGAGCGGCGCCTTGTCCCGCGCGGCGGCCTGCTCCAGGATCGTCCGCGCGGCGGCCCGGACGGCGGCGGGCGCCCCGCCCGGCCGGACCAGCGCCACGGCCTGGGCGTCGGCGGCGGCGCGGGCCTCGCCGAGCCTGTTGAGCCCGGCGGCCCGGTCGCCGCCGGGCGCGGTGGCCCGGGCCCGCTCGTGCAGGGCCTGCTGGGCGGCGAGCCGGTCGCGGGCCGCGAACAGGGCGCGGGGCAGGGCGAGCGCGGTGTGCCGCTCCGCGGCGGTCAGGAAGCGGTTGCGGCTGGAGAGCGCGAGGCCGTCCGCGTCCCGGACGGTGGGCACGCCGGTGATCCGGACGCCGAAGTTCAGGTCGCGGACCATGCGGCGGATCAGGGCGAGCTGCTGGGCGTCCTTCTGCCCGTAGAACGCCTCGTCGGGGCGGGTGAGGTGGAGGAGCTTGGCGACGACGGTGAGCATTCCGTCGAAGTGCCCGGGGCGGGCCGCGCCTTCGAGGCGCTCGCCCATGGGGCCCGCGGTGATCCGGACCTGGGGCTCCCCGCCCGGATAGACCTCGTCCACGCCGGGGGCGAAGACCGCGTCGGCCCCCGCCGCCGCGGCGATCTCCAGGTCGGCGTCCAGGGTGCGCGGATAGCGGTCCAGGTCGGCGGCCTCGCCGAACTGGAGCGGGTTCACGAAGACGGTGACCACGACCTGGCCGTCCGGGCCGGCCCCCGCGCGGGCGGCCCGGATCAGGGCGGCGTGCCCCTCGTGGAGCGCGCCCATCGTCATGACGACGGCCCGCTCGGCCCCGGCGGGGCGGGACAGCGCGTCCAGCTCGGCGGCGGTGCGCAGGAGGGCGGGCCGGACCGTGCGCGTCATCGGGTCTCCCCCGGTCCGATACGGCGGGTGATCGGCGTCATCGGGTCTCCCCCGGTTTGGGGCCGCCGCCGGGGCGGCGTTCCTGATCGGCCAGGACGACGAGGAGGTCCTCGGCCAGCTCGGCCTTGAGCAGACCGTGGGCGAGCGCCCGGTCGGCCGTGGCGCGGGCCATCGCGATGTATCCGGCCACCGCCTGCGGGGCGTGCTCGCGCAGCTCGCCGATGTGGGCGGCGACCGTGCCCGCGTCACCCCGCGCGACCGGGCCGGTCAGCGCGGCGTCGCCGGAGCGCAGGGCGTTGTCCAGGGCCGCGCCGAGCAGCGGGCCGAGCATCCGGTCGGGGGCGGCGACCCCGGCCCTGGCCAGCAGCTCCATCGACTGGGCGACCAGGGTGACCAGGTGGTTCGCGCCGAGGGCGAGGGCCGCGTGGTAGAGCGGGCGGGACTCCTCGGCGATCCACTCCGGCTCGCCGCCCATCTCGATGACCAGGGCCTCGGCGGCGAGCCGCAGCTCCTCGGGGGCGGTGACGCCGAACGAGCAGCCCGCTAGCCGCTGGACGTCGACGGCGGTGCCGGTGAACGTCATCGCGGGGTGCAGCGCGAGCGGCAGGGCCCCGGCACGCCTCGCCGGGTCCAGCACCTTCGCCCCGTACCGCCCGGAGGTGTGGACGAGCAGCTGGCCCGGCCGTACGGCACCGGTCTCGGCGAGGCCCTCGACCAGCGTGGGCAGCACGTCGTCGGGGACGGTCAGCAGCACCAGCTCGGCGCGGGCCAGCACCTCGGCGGGCTCCACCAGGGGCACGTCGGGGAGCAGCTCGGCGGCGCGGCGCCGGGAGGCGTCGGAGACGCCGGACACGGCGACCGGGCGGTGCCCGGCGAGCCGGAGGGAGGCGGCGAGGGCGGGTCCGACCCGGCCCGCACCGACGACGCCGACCGTGAGTCGGGCGGGGCGGTCCCTCGCGTCGAGGGATTCCCTGGAAACTGGTGTGTTCACGCGGCGATGGCCTTCCGTTCCAGTCCGCGGGGGGTACCGGACGATTTCTCTGCATGCTACGCCAGCGTTTCGGCGAAGCCCTCCGGCCACCCACAGCCTGTGGATAACTTTCCCGGGCCGACCCCGGACCGACCCCGGGCCGGTCGGGACGCCGGGCGGAAATGGGCAGGCGCTCGGTGGGAGGCCCGAGTGATGATCGTCCCATGGTGACCATGGACGAGCAGGAGCGGCGGCGGCGCAGGCTGACCGCGTGGCGGGCGTCGCGGCGGACGCTGGCCCGGGTGGGCGCGGACGGCACATTGGGCGAGCGGCTGGCGTCGCTGGCCGCCGGCGCCGCCTCCGTACACGATCCGGAGGACTGGACCGATGTGTACGGGGGCGGGGTCGTCGCCGATCTGGAGCGGCGGGTGGCCGGGCTGCTGGGGAAGGAGGCGGCGGCGTTCTTCCCGACCGGGACGATGGCCCAGCAGATCGCGCTGCGGTGCTGGGCGGGGCGTACGGGCGACGCGACGGTGGCGCTGCACCCCCTGTCCCACCCGGAGCTGCACGAGGGCGGGGCGCTGGGCGCGGTGAGCGGGCTGCGCACGGTGCATCCGACGTCCGAGCCGAGGCTGCCGAGCGCCGAGGAGGTCCGGGAGCACCCCGAGCCGTTCGGGACGCTGATGCTGGAGCTGCCGTTGCGGGACGCCGGGTTCGTGCTGCCGTCCTGGGAGGAGCTGACGGCGGTGGTGGTGGCGGCCCGGGAGCGGGACGCGGTGGTCCACTTCGACGGGGCGCGGCTGTGGGAGTGCACGCCGCACTTCGGGCGGGAGCTGTCGGAGATCGCCGCCCTCGCGGACAGCGTGTACGTGTCGTTCTACAAGTCCCTGGACGGGCTCTCGGGCGCGGTGCTGGCGGGCCCCTCCACGCTGGTGGAGGAGGCCCGGGTCTGGCGCCACCGGTACGGGGGCCTGCTCTTCCAGCAGTACCCGGCGGCGCTGTCCGCGCTGCTGGGCCTGGAGCGGGAGCTGCCTCGCCTGCCGGCGTACGTGGCCCACGCGAAGGTGGTGGCCGGGGCGCTGGCGGAGGGGTTCGCGGCGTCGGGGGTGCCGTGGTTCCGGGTGCGTCCGGAGCCGCCGCACACGCATCAGTTCCAGGTCTGGCTGCCGTACGGGGCCGACGTGCTGGACGAGGCGTCGGTGCGGCAGGCCGAGGAGACGGGCGTGACGCTGTTCCGGCGCTGGTTCGCGGGGGCGGGCGGGGCGGGGCCGGCGCTGCCGCCCGGGGTCTCGTGCACCGAGGTGACGGTGGCGGGGGCGGGACTCGAGTGGTCGGCCGAGGACGTGCGGGACGCGGTGGCGGGGTTCGTGGGGTACCTGGCGCGGTAGGCCGGGGGCCGCCCGGCCTCGGGGCCCTGTCGAGTGACCCGCCCCCCAGCTCCGGGGTTCCGTCCTCAAACGCCGGACGGGCTGGGTGTGCCGGGCCCGCTGGGTGTGCCGGGCCCGCTGGAAGCGCCTGGTCTGCGGAGGCGCCGGTACAGGTCACGCAGGACCGAGCGGTCGTGGCGGCCCGGGGGCGGGGGCGCGGGCTGCGACAGGCCGGCCGCGCGGTGGAGGTCGAGCAGGTGCTGCTGGGTGGCGTTCACGCGGCCCATCCTGTGCGGGTCACGGCGGCACCTCGCATGGATTGACGGCCCCCGTCAACTGGCACGACGGCCCGCCCGCGTACCCCCACTATGGAGAGGTGAGCGTGCACATAGACATCGCGGGCCTGCCCGCCGACCGCGTCGTTTTCGCGACCTCTCCCCTGGCCGAACTGGGCCTCGCCCTGCACGCGCTCTCCGAGCCCGGACACCACCCGGGGCTGCACGGCTGGGCCACCGCGACCGCGACGGCCCTGGAGCCCGACCTCGCGGACCGGCTGCTGGAGGCGGAGTTCCTCTGGCGGAACACCTACTCCGACATCTTCATGCCGTTCTCCGGGATCCGGGGCGGCGACGGCAGGACCGGGGCGACGCTCGCCGAGGACCTGGACCTGCTGGACAAGCTGGACGACGAACGGTTCGTCGCCGCGGCCCTGGAGTTCACCTGCGCCAGCCATTACGGGGCCGGGTCTCCCTCACCGCTGAAAGACGCGGGGATGCGGGGCCGCGCCCTGGACCTGGCGGCGGCACGCGGCCCGCGGCAGATGGACTTCACCCGGCGGCTGCTGGCCGACCCCGCCTCCGTACGCGGCTGGGTCCGGCGGCTCTTCGAGGACTGCGACCAGGCGTTCTTCGCCGACACCTGGCGCCGGGTCTCCCTCCAGCTGGTCGCCGACGCCCGGCACAAGACGGAGCTGCTGCGGCGCAAGGGACTGGCCGACGCGGTCGGAGCGGTGTCGGCCGCCGTGACGCTGGACGAGGGCGCGCGCCGGATCAACGTCGACAAACTGTCCGAGGGCCGGACCACCGCCGTCGACCCGGGCGTGGGCCGGGGTCTGACGCTCATCCCGACCAGCTTCGGCTGGCCGCATCTGATGGTGCTGCACGCCCCGGGCTGGCGGCCGGTGATCCACTACCCGGTCCATCTGCCCGACCTGCCGGCGCCCGCCTCCGTGGAACTGCTCCAGCTGCGCCTGGAGGCCCTGGCCCACCCGATGCGGATGCGGCTCTGCCGCAACCTGGCCCGCTCCCCGTACACCACCGGCGAGCTGGCCGACTCCAACGGCATCACCTCCCCCGAGGTCTCCCGCCATCTCTCCATGCTCAAGAAGGCGGGCCTGGTCACGACGCGCCGCCGCGGCCGCTACGTCCTGCACCAGCTGGACCTGACGGTCGTCGCCCGGCTCGGCAGCGACTTCCTGGAGGGCGTCCTGCGCTGAGCCCGTCCAGGCTCTCAGCCCGCGCCGCCGCCGGCCCGGACCAGGCCGGTCTCGTAGGCGAGGACGACGACCTGGACCCGGTCGCGGAGGTTCAGCTTGGTGAGGATCCGGCCGACGTGCGTCTTGACCGTGGCCTCCGAGAGCACGAGCCGGGCCGCGATCTCCCCGTTCGACAGGCCCTGGGCGACCAGGAGCATGACTTCCCGTTCCCGCTCGGTGAGCTTGCCGATGTGCTTGTTCTTCGGCTCCTTGTCGCCACTGGGCAGCATCGGCGAGAAGCGGTCGAGCAGCCGGCGGGTGGTGGACGGGGCGACGACCGCGTCGCCGCTGTGCACCGAGCGGATCGCGGCGAGCAGCTCGGCGGGCGGCACGTCCTTGAGCATGAAGCCGCTGGCCCCCGCCTTCAGCCCGGAGAAGGCGTACTCGTCGAGGTCGAAGGTGGTCAGGATGAGCACCTTCGGCGGGTCCTGCTGCGCACAGATGCGGCGGGTCGCCTCGACGCCGTCCAGCCGGGGCATGCGGACGTCCATCAGCACCACGTCGACGGCGGTGGACCGCAGGATCTCGATCGCCTCCGCCCCGTCCCCGGCCTCGGCCACGACCTCCATGTCGGGCTGGGCCGCGAGCACCATCCGGAAACCGGTCCGCAGCAGCACCTGGTCGTCGACGAGCATCACGCGGATGGCCGTGGTCATGGGGATCGTGTCCTGTCCTGGGTCGGTCGTGGTGGTCGTGATGGTCGCCGTGGTCGTGAAGGTCGCCGTGGTCGTCGTAGTCGCCGTGGTCGTGAAAGGCAGGTCGACCGGGCGGCGGGTCAGCCCGGGGGCTTGAGCGGCAGCAGGGCACTGATCCGGAATCCGCCGCCGGGCCGGGGCCCCGCGTCCAGAGTGCCGCCGACCATGCCGATCCGCTCCCGCATCCCGATCATCCCGTGCCCGGCGCCGTCCGCGCCGCCGTCCTCGTACAGTTCGTGCGCCGCACCCCGGCCGTCGTCCTCGATCAGCAGCCCGAGGCCGTCGTCGAAGTAGACCAGCCGGACGCTGGCCCCGGCGTCGGGTCCGCCGTGCTTGCGGGTGTTCGTCAGGGCCTCCTGGACGACCCGGTACGCGGTCAGCTCCACGCCGCTGGGCAGCGGGCGGGGGGTGCCCTCCACCTTGAAGTCGACCACCAGGCCGGTCTGCCGCACCTGTGCGACCAGGTCCTCGATCTGCTCCACATCGGGCTGGGGGACGTACTCCCCGCTCTCCGGGGCGTCACCGGTCCGCAGCACCCCGAGCAGCCGCCGCATCTCCGCGAGTGCCTGGCGGCCGGTGCTGGAGATGGTCTCCAGGGCCTGCTTGGCCTGGTCGGGGGCGGCGTCCATGACGTAGGCGGCGCCGTCGGCCTGGACGACCATCACGGACACGTTGTGCGCGACGACGTCGTGCAGCTCGCGGGCGATCCGGGCCCGCTCGGCGGCGACCGCGACCTTGGACTGCGCCTCCCGTTCCCGCTCCAGGCGGGCGGCACGCTCCTCCAGCTGGTCGAAGTAGGCCCGCCGGGTCCGCAGGGAGTCCCCGAGCACCCAGGCCAGCACGAACGGCACGGTCATGATGACCGTGACGAAGACCACCTGGACCCAGGAACCCCCGGGCTCGGCCTCCCACCGCAGCTGCGACAGGGCCGCCGCGCTCAGGCTGCACACCAGGGCGAGCCGGGAAGCCCAGCGCTCGCCGACCGTGGCCACGGTGTACGTGATCACCAGCATCGCGAAGTTCCCGACGCCCGGCCGGACGTCGAACACCAACTGCAGGACGCCCACCAGGATGGCGAGCAGCAGCATCCTCTCCGGGGCCCTGCGGCGCAGCGCCACCACCGTGGAGAGCCCCAGCGCCACCGGAACGGCGACGATCTCCTCGCGCCCAGCGTCGTACATGCCCGACACCATCGACATGCCGGAGAGCCCGAGGAGGAAGACGGCCCAGAAGACGTCGACGCCCGTCGGGTGTCTGCGGATGAAATCGTAGAGGCGCTGCACGTAACCCAGCGTAGGGACAGCGGATCGGTGCCCGGGTCAACCGGAGGGTCGATCCGGGTCCTGGGACCGTACTCCCCAAGGTGGAGACTTGCCTACGTGACGGACGAGTGGCGCGGGTGGCGGGAGGCGGCTCAGGCCGCTCTGTACGGAGATGAGGGCTTCTATCGCAGCCCGCTGCGGAGCCCGGAGGGGCCGGCGGGCCATTTCCGTACGTCGGTCCACGCCTCGCCCCTCTTCGCGGCGGCGGTGGCCCGGCTGCTGACCGGAACGGCGTGGGAGCTGGGCACCGGCACGGTCGCGCTGGTCGACGTCGGGGCGGGCCGCGGCGAGCTGCTGACCGGAGTCCTGGCGGCGCTGGCCGCGCTGCCCGAGCGGCCGGACGTCACCGCGTACGCCGTCGAGGTCGCCGCCCGGCCGCCGGGCCTGGACCCCCGGATCGAGTGGTGCGCGGAGCCGCCCGCGGGGGTCACCGGGCTGCTGTTCGCCAACGAGTGGCTGGACAACGTGCCGGCCGAGGTGGCGGAGGCGGACGCGGACGGCGTCCCCCGGTACGTCCAGGTGCGGACCTCGGACGGCGCGGAGCGCCTCGGCGATGCGGTGAGCGGGGCGGACGCGGCGTGGCTGGAGCGCTGGTGGCCGCTGACCGCGCCGGGCGAGCGGGCGGAGATCGGCCGGACCCGGGACGCGGCCTGGGCGCGGGCGGTCGGCTCCCTCGCCGCCGGTCTCGCGGTGGCGGTGGACTACGCGCATGTGCGGGGCGCCCGGCCGCCCTTCGGGACGCTGACCGGCTTCCGGGGCGGGCGCGAGGTGCGCCCGGTGCCGGACGGCTCCTGCGACCTGACCTCGCACGTGGCGCTGGACGCCTGCGCGGCGGCGGCCGGGCACGCGGGCGCGGAGCTGACCGACCAGCGGACGGCGCTGCGCCGGCTGGGCGTCGGCGGCGACCGGCCGCCGATCGGCCTGGCAACGACCGATCCGGCGGGTTACGTCACCGCGCTGGCGGCCGCGGGCGAGGCGGCGGAGCTGACGGCCCGCGGCGGCCTCGGCGACTTCGCATGGCTGCTGCACCGGGTGGGGCCGGTGCGGCCGGTGCGGCCGGTGCTGCCTGATCGCGGGTGACCCCGTGGCGGGTCGGCGTCAGGGAATACTGTCCCGCATGACGGAGACGACGATCGGCATCGGCGGAGCGGCGGAGAGCACCGACATGGTGCTGAACATCGGCCCCCAGCACCCCTCGACGCACGGGGTCCTCCGGCTGCGGATCGTGCTGGACGGCGAGCGCGTACAGCACGCGGAGCCGGTCATCGGCTATATGCACCGAGGCGCGGAGAAGCTCTTCGAGGCGCGCGACTACCGGCAGATCATCATGCTCGCCAACCGCCACGACTGGCTCTCCGCGTTCTCGAACGAGCTGGGCGTGGTGATGGCCGTCGAGCGGATGCTCGGCATGGAGGTCCCCGAGCGCGCCGTGTGGACGCGGACGCTGCTCGCCGAGCTGAACCGGGTCCTCAACCACCTGATGTTCCTCGGCTCCTACCCCCTCGAACTCGGCGGCATCACCCCGGTCTTCCACGCCTTCCGGGAGCGCGAGGAGCTCCAGGCGGTGATGGAGGAGGTCTCCGGCGGGCGGATGCACTACATGTTCAACCGGGTCGGCGGACTCAAGGAGGACGTCCCGGCGGGCTGGGCCGGCCGCGTCCGCGACGCCGTCGCCTCCGTCCGCTCCCGCATGGACGTGTACGAGGACCTCGTCCTCGGCAACGAGATCTTCCGGGGCCGTACGCGCGACGTGGGCGTGCTGTCCGCCGCGGCGGTGCACGCGTACGGGGTGTCGGGGCCGATCGCCCGCGCCTCGGGCGTCGACTTCGACCTGCGGCGCGACGAGCCCTATCTCGCGTACGGGGAGCTCCAGGACACCCTGAGGGTCGTCACCCGGACCGAGGGCGACTGCCTGGCCCGCTTCGAGTGCCTGCTGGAGCAGACCCTGGGCTCCCTGGACCTGGCGGACGCCTGCCTGGACCGGATGGCCCACCTGGCGCCGGGGCCGATCAACCAGCGGCTGCCCAAGGTGCTCAAGGCGCCCGAGGGCCACACCTACGCCTGGACGGAGAATCCGCTCGGCGTCAACGGCTACTACCTGGTCTCCAAGGGCGAGAAGACGCCCTACCGGCTGAAGCTGCGCTCCGCCTCGTTCAACAACATCCAGGCGCTCACCGAGCTGCTGCCGGGCACTCTGGTCGCCGACATGGTGGCGATCCTGGGCTCGCTGTTCTTCGTCGTCGGCGACATCGACAAGTAGCGGGCGGGGAGGGGCGGCCGGGGCCGTCCCTCAGGAGGCCGCGCCGCGCAACTCCGCCACCTCGATCTGCTCGGTCTCGTCGTGCGCGGTGAGGTCGATGACCTTGCCGACGGCCCGGTTGTCGACGGCTCCCGTGCGGTGGGCGGCGAGCGCCTCCTCGCCGACGACGTCCGCGAGGTCCTCGTACTGCACGGACTCGATCGCGGCGTTCACCTTCTCGGCGCTCTGGGCGTGCTGGGCGCCGAAGAAGTCGAAGTTGCCCTGGGGCGCCAGGTTGCGGCGCGCGGCGTACGGGACGACGGCCGAGGCCGGGATCGCGCGCGGCACGGGCACCGGCGCGATGGGGGCCGGGGCCTTCATGCTCGGGAGCGCCGGGGCGGGCGGGGGGCTGGAGGGGCGGCGGTGCTGGTGGTCCCGGTGCTCGCCCGCCCCGGGGGCCGCCGCGTGCTTCCCCTGCGGGCCCTCCTCCTCCGTGTCCTGGTGCCGGTCGTCGGCGGCCGGCTGCCGCTGCCGGGCCGCCTCCACCGTCCGACGGGTCTCCTGGAGCGCCGCGTTGCGTGTGAGGTTCATCAGGGCCTCGTCCGCGCGCCGGTACGACTCGGGGGTCGGCGTGGACCGCGCGGGCGGCAGCTCCTTGGGGGCGGCGGCCTCGATGGCGAGCTGCCTGCGGCCCTCCAGCGCGCTGGCCCGCTCGGTCTCGGCGTTGGCGTAGCGGCGCAGCAGTCCGGCGTGCTCCCCGCGCAGCCCCGCGAGCTCGACGCGCTTGCGGCGGAGCTTGGTCTCCAGACGGCCGCGCAGCTCGCGCGACTCCTCCAGATCCTGCTCCAGCTCGGCTATCCGCTCCTCGGCCCGCCATTCGTCACTGGCGCGGGCCCGGGTCAGCTCGGCGACCCGCAGCCCCGCCGCCCGGTCCCAGCTGCGCATCAGGTACGCGCCGGTGACGGCGGCGGCCGCCACGGCGGCCACCAGGCCGCGCAGGACCAGGGGTTCGGCCAGGAGCCAGGCGCCGGCGGCACCGACGACCGACACTCCCGCGACCACGGAGGGGGGCAGGATTCTGTGAAGGGGTGGCGAATGGCGGTGGCGTCCACGTGGCATGGCCTGAAATTTACCGTGTGTACGCGCCACTTGGGGGCCGCTCGGCAATCTGTTCCCCGCCGGTTACCTCGCGGCCCCCGAAATGACCCGTAGCCCGAGCCCTACTTCTTGATCAGACCCTTCGACTCCAGATACTCCTTGGCCACATCGGCCGGCTTCGCGCGCTCGGCGTCGACCTTGCGGTTCAGCTCCGCGAGATCCTCCGTGGTGAGCGCGTCGGTGAGCTTTCCGAGCGCGTCGGCGATCTCCGGGGCGCCCGCGTCCTTGGCGTTGAGGACTGGCAGGACGTTGTCGGCGTTCTGCAGCTTCTTGTCGTCCTCCAGGAAGACCAGCCCGTCCAGCACCGCGTCCGTGGTGGTCGTCAGGACCAGCTCGACCTTGCCGTCGCGGACGGCCTGCTTGGACTGCGGGGTGCCGACGCCCTTGGGGTCGATACCGGTGACGTCGATGCCGTACGTCTTCTTCAGACCGGGTGCGCAGAAGGGCCGCACCTCGCACTCGTCGCCCGCCGCGATCTTCACCTTGAGCTTCGACTTTCCAAGATCGGAAAGGGTGGTGAGCTTGTTCTTCTCGGCGAATTCCTCCGAGACCGCGAAAGCGTTCTGGTCGACGGCCTTCCCCGCCGGGAGCACCTTGAGGCCCAGCGGGCCCGCGAGCTTCTCCAGCGCGGCGACCGTGGCGTCGGCGTCCGGGGAGGCGAGGGGGGTGTTCTGGGCCTTCTCCGCCCCGTTCACCTTGGCGTTGAGGAATTCGGTGATCGTCGCGGCGTATTCGGGGACGACGTCGATCTCACCCTTCTCCAGCGAGGGCTCGTACAGCTCGCGGTTCTTCACCGTGGTGATCGAGGTGTCGTACCCGGCGTCGCCGAGGATCTGCGCGTACAGCTCGGCGAGCACCTTGGACTCGGTGAAGGAGGCCGAGCCGACGACGAGGGAGCCCTTCTCGCTGTCGCCGCCCGAGGAGCCGGAGGAGGCCTTCTCCTTCTCCAGGCTGTCGCCGCCGCAGGCCGCCAGCGACCCTGCCAGCGCCACCATGCCGATGACCGCTCCGGCTATCCGCGAGGTTCTGCTCATGTCTGCTCTCCGTCCGAACTGAAAAAAGTGACAAAAGGGAAGTTGGGGAGGGCTGTCGGGCCCGTCACGCGGGCCGGCGGCGGCGCAGCGGTGACAGCAGCCGGTCCAGGCCCACGAGCACCCCTTCCACCAGCAGGGCGAGTCCGGCGACCAGGATCGCTCCCGCGAAGACCTGGGCCGTGTCGTAGGTGTTGAACCCGGCGGTGATGATCCGGCCGAGACCGCCGAGGCCGACCATCGCGGCGATCGACGCGGTGGCCACGACCTGGACGGCGGCGGACCGCAGCCCGGTCATGATCATCGGGTAGGCGAGCGGCAGCTCGACCCGGACGAAGAGCTGCCCGCCCGACATCCCCATGCCGCGCGCGGCCTCCACCACGGCCCGGTCCACCTCCCGCATCCCGACATAGGCGTTGGTCAGCAGCGGCGGCACCGCGAACAGCACCAGCGCGATGATCGTGGGCCAGTAGCCCGAGTTGCGCAGGGGCGTGACCATGAACAGGGCGAGCACCGCGAAGACCGGGACGGCCCGCCCCACGTTGGAGATGTTCACCGCGAGCCCACCGCCCCTGCCGATGTGGCCCAGATACAGGGCGAGCGGCAGGGCTATCGCGCAGGCCACCGCGAGGGCGACCCCGCTCACGTACAGATGCTCGCCGAGCCGGTGCGCGGCCCCTCCGTCGCCCGACCAGTTGGCCCCGGTCGTCAGCCAGGTCCAGGCATCGCCGATGACTCCCACGGGTCAGCCCGCCTCCACCTTCGCCGGGACGGGCAGGCCCGCCGGTCCGCCCGGTCCGTCTGGTCCGCCTGGTCCGCCTGGTCCGTCCCGCCCGTCCAGGCCAGTGCGCCTGGCCTTGTCCGCCCCGGCCGCCCCGGATATCCGGGGCACCCCGGATATCCGGGTCCAGGGCGTCAGCAGCCGCTGGAGGCCGAGCAGCAGCAGGTCCGCCGCCACCGCGAGCAGCACACACAGGACCGAGGCGGCGAGCACCTGGGCCTTGAAGAAGCTGGGCAGCGCGTCCTCGATGAGATTGCCGAGGCCGCCCTTGCCGACGAGCGAGCCGACCGTGGTCAGCGCGACCGTCGACACGGTGGCTATCCGCAGCCCTGCCATCACCGCGGGCAGCGCCAGCGGGAGCTCCACCTCCCACAGCAGCCGCCACGGCCCGTATCCCATGCCGCGGGCGGCGTCCCGGGCCTCCTCGGGCACCGCTTCGAGCCCGGCCAGGATGTTGCGTACGAGGATGGTCAGCGAATAGAGCACCAGGCCCGTGACGACGAGCGCGGCCGACAGCCCGAACAGGGGCAGCAGCAGCGAGAACATCGCCAGCGAGGGCACGGTGTAGAGCACGGTCGTCAGGCCGAGCACCGGCCCGGCGAAGCGCCGGCCCCGGCGGGCGAGCAGCGCCAGCGGAAAGGCGACCGCGAGCCCGATCAGCACCGAGACCACCGTGATCCCGATGTGCTGCACGGTCGCGTCGGTCAACTCCTGGCTGCGGGAGCGCAGGTACTCCCCGCAGATCCAGTCGTTCGTCACCAGGCAGTTCTGCTCGGCCATCCGCCCCCACCTCCTGCTTTCGCTCGTCGCCCGGATCACCCCGGGTTCTCGCCCGGATCACGCCGGGTTCCCTCCCGGATCACGCCGGGTCTCCCCCGGATCGCCCCGGATCGAACTGATGACTGGCGAGCCTATCCTCGACCACTGACAATCGCGGAGGCTGTCGCATTCCGGCAACACGCCCTTCACAGAACGCCCTCCACAATGGGGAACCATGATCCGTTTCGAGCACGTCACCAAGCGTTACGCAGACGGCACCACCGCCGTCGACGACCTTTCCTTCGAGGTCGCCGAGGGTGAACTGGTCACGCTCGTCGGACCTTCCGGTTGCGGCAAGACGACCACCATGAAGATGGTGAACCGGCTGATCGAACCGACCGAGGGCGGGATATTCCTCGACGGGGACGACATATCCACCATCGATCCCGTCCAACTGCGCCGCCGAATCGGCTATGTGATCCAGCAGGTGGGACTCTTCCCGCACAAGACGGTGCTGGAGAACACCGCGACCGTTCCCCATCTGCTGGGCTGGAAGCGCGGAAAGGGGCGCGAACGCGCCGCCGAACTCCTCGACCTCGTCGGACTCGACCCCTCCGTTTATGGCGACCGCTATCCGGAACAGCTCTCCGGCGGCCAGCGCCAACGCGTGGGCGTGGCCCGCGCATTGGCCGCCGATCCGCCCGTCCTCCTGATGGACGAGCCTTTCGGGGCAGTCGATCCGGTGGTCCGCGAACGGCTCCAGAACGAATTCCTGAAACTCCAGGCCCAGGTGCGCAAGACCGTGCTGTTCGTCACGCACGACATCGAGGAGGCCGTCCGCCTGGGCGACCGGATCGCCGTCTACGGCCAGGGCCGCATCGAGCAGTTCGACTCCCCCGCCACCGTGCTCGGAGCCCCCGCGACCCCGTACGTGGCCGACTTCGTCGGCGCGGACCGCGGGCTCAAGCGGCTCTCGGTGACGCCCATCGAGGAGAGCGACCTCGACCAGCCGCCGGTCGTCCACCTCGACGACCCGCTGGCCACGGCCACCGAACGGCTCAGGTCCCAGGGCGCGCGCTGGGCGGTCGTCCTGGACGGCCGGAACAACCTCCACGGCTGGATCCCCGCCGACGCGACCGCCGACGCCACGGCCGGCACGACGACCGGCGGCGCACCGGCCACCGCCAAGGGCACCGTCCGCGAACACGCCCGCCGGATGGAGGCCTGGCTCCCACTCGGGGCACCCCTCAAGCAGGCCTTCGCCACCATGCTCCAGCACGACGCGGGCTGGATCGCCGTCATCGACAAGGAGAGCGAGGGGCGCTTCCTCGGCGTGCTGACCCCCGCCCGGCTCCACGAGGCCCTGCGCCGCTCCATCGACGCGGACGCCCAGGACGTACCGCGCTCCGAGGTCGCCGTGGAGACGGTCGCGACGATCCCCGCCCCCTGAGGGCGCCCGCATCAGTCGGCGCTGAGCCGGGCGCTCAGCCACTCCAGGGCCGGCGGGATCTCCCGCCGCCAGGTCGTGAAGTTGTGCCCGCCGCTGTCGAGCACGATGGAGGACACCTTCGCGGGCGCCCTCACCTTCTCGATGAACTCCATCGTGCTCCCGAGGTTGTCCTCGCCCTCCCGGGAGGTCGTCACCAGGAAGGAACCGCCGGACGGCGGCCGGTTCTCCAGGGTCCACATCAGGTCGGCGCGGTCGCGCAGCGCCTCGTTCCCGTGGAACAGGTCGCCCGTCGTCGGGTCCTCGGCCGCCTTGTAGTACGCGGAGAGCCCGGCGCTCGCCGCGTACCGCTCCGGGTGGTGCAGCCCGATCTTCAGCGCGCAGTAGCCGCCGGTCGAGTTGCCGATGATGCCCCAGTTGCGGGCCTTCTCCCCCACCCGGTAGGTCCCCGAGATCGCCTCCGGGAGGTCCCGCGCGAAGAACGTCTCGGTCCGCGGGCCCCCGGGGACGTCCACGCACTCGGTGTCCCGGGGCGGCGCGACCGTCGGCCGCAGCATCACCAGGATCATCGGCCGGGCCTTCCCCGCCTTCACCCGGTCATGCGCCGTCTGCGGGTAGCGCAGCCCCTTCAGCAGGTTCTCCGCCGTGCCCGGGTAGCCGGTGAGGACCACGGCCGCCGGGAACGTCCGCCCGGCGTACGCCGCCCGGAAGTACTCCGGCGGCAGATAGACGTACGCCGGGGACTCGATGCCCGAGGTCCGCCCGGAGACGACCACCTGGTCGATCCGCCCGCCGACGGAGGGCACCCGGCCGCCCGGTACGTCCGGGTGCTGGGTGCC
Source organism: Streptomyces sp. CA-278952 (assembly GCF_028747205.1). Lineage (NCBI taxonomy): Bacteria > Bacillati > Actinomycetota > Actinomycetes > Kitasatosporales > Streptomycetaceae > Streptomyces > Streptomyces sp. CA-278952. The sequence goes on along the minus strand of NZ_CP112880.1, from coordinate 4,481,426 downwards.
GATCCGTGTCATCTGCCGCGAACCGGCCCCGTTCCCCGCGTGGTCGGTGACCACACCGAGTTCCTGCTGCCGGCCGAAGAGGTCGGCCCAGGAACCGTAGAAGAGAAAGGCGTTGTTGGCGGCAAGACCCACCGCCGCGAACAGTGTCAACTGGGTCGCCAGCAACAGCCCGACCCGGCCCGACACCGCGGCGGCCCCGGGCCGGGCCAGCCGCGGCCAGAGGCCGACCGTGGCGGCGAACAGCGCGACGGCGACCGCCGCCACGACCGCCAGAACTGCGGAGCTGGTGAGACCCATGAGCGTGCTTTCTCCGTGATTCCTTACGCGGGCCGGATACGGGAAATTTTCGGAATGTGGGTGAACCCGCGCTCCACAACCCACGTCCTAGAGGGCGCACATCGTCCGTGGGGCTCCAGTCGGCGGACTCAACGAATCTCTCGCGAAGCCACGGGAAGCGATGTCTGTCACGCTAGATGGGGATAAGTCGGTCTCGGTTCCGCAGCGCGTACGCCGGCTGCTCCGCGGGCCCCGCCCCGAATCCGTACCGGCGCTCGTCGGCAGCGCCTGCACCGTCGTCGGGCTGATCGACGTCGCCGCCGGGGTCTTCCCCCGCTTCCGGCACAGCCGGATGCACACCCTCGCCGAGGTGCTCCCCGGGGCGCTCGGCCCGTTCGCCGCCGCACTCTCGCTCAGCGCGGGCATGCTCCTGCTCCTGCTCGCCCACGGGCTGAAGCGGCACAAGCGGCGGGCCTGGCGCGCGGCGGTGATCCTGCTGCCCGCGGGGGCCGCGGCCCAGTTCGCGTACCGCCACTCGATCGTCGGGGTGCTCGTGTCACTGGCGCTCTGCTGGCTGCTGGTGCGCCACCGGGACCAGTTCCGGGCGCTGCCCGACCCCCGGAGCCGCTGGCGTGCGCTCGCCAACTTCGTACTGCTCGGCGCCGGGTCGCTGGGGCTCGGGCTGATCATCGTCAGCGTCCACCCCGGCCGGGTCGTCGGCGACCCGTCCATCGCCGACCGTCTCCAGCACGTGCTGTACGGCCTGTTCGGCGTCGAGGGGCCCGTCGACTACGCCGGGCGCACCAGCTGGACCGTGGCCTACTCGCTGGGCGCGCTCGGCCTGCTCACCGCCGTCACCACCATCTACCTCGCCTTCCGCCCCGAACACCCGGCCGCCCGCCTCACCGAGGACGACGAGAGCCGGCTGCGGGCCCTCCTCGAGCGGCACGGCGGCCGGGACTCGCTCGGCCACTTCGCGCTCCGCCGCGACAAGGGCGTCGTCTTCTCCCCCAGCGGCAAGGCCGCCGTCTGCTACCGGGTCGTCTCCGGGGTGATGCTGGCCGGCGGCGACCCCATCGGCGATGTGGAGGCCTGGCCGGGCGCGATCGAACGCTTCATGGACGAGGCGCAGGCGCACTCCTGGACCCCCGCCGTGATGGGCTGCAGCGAGACCGGCGGCCAGGTCTGGACCCGCGAGACCGGACTCACCGCCCTGGAACTGGGCGACGAGGCGGTGGTGGACGTGGCGGATTTCTCCCTCGCCGGACGGGCCATGCGGAACGTGCGCCAGATGGTCAAACGCATCGAACGGAACGGCTACGAGACCCGGGTCCGGCGGGTACGTGACATCGGCGACACCGAGCTGGACCGGATCCGCCGCGCAGCCGCCGACTGGCGCGGCACCGACACCGAACGCGGCTTCTCCATGGCGCTGGGCCGGATCGGCGACCCGGCCGACGGCGACTGCGTCATCGCCACCGCCCACCTGACCGGCTCGGGTGCCCACTCCCCGGGCGGCGACCTGAAGGCCGTCCTCCACTTCGTGCCGTGGGGACCGGACGGCATGTCCCTGGAGCTGATGCGCCGCGACCGCTCGGCCGACCCCGGCATGAACGAGCTCCTGATCGTCGCCTCCCTCCAGGCCGCCGAGAGGCTCGGCGTCGCCCGGGTCTCGCTGAACTTCGCGATGTTCCGCTCCGCGCTGGCCCGCGGCGAGCGGCTCGGCGCGGGGCCGGTGCTGCGCTGCTGGCGGGCGCTGCTGATCTTCCTCTCCCGCTGGTTCCAGATCGAGTCGTTGTACAAGTTCAACGCCAAGTTCAAGCCCCGCTGGGAGCCCCGCTTCGTGGTCTTCCGCACCAGCCGCGACCTGCCCCGCATCGGGATCGCGGCCATGCGGGCCGAAGGCTTCGTGAACCTCTCGCTGCCCCGCCCGTTCCGCCCCCGCCGCCCGCGCCCGTGCGGCCACACCCGGCGCACGCACCCGGAGCAGCACGAGGTGAGCGCGGCGTAGCGACGTCGTACGGGGCCTAGGCTGGTGGTATGAGTACGACACGCACGCGGGGCACGGTCCGAGGACTGCCGGAGTGGGACCGCTGCGCGGTCATGGGCGTCGTCAACGTGACGCCCGACTCCTTCTCCGACGGCGGCCGCTGGTTCGACACCACGGCCGCGGTCAAGCACGGTCTGCACCTGGTGGCCGAGGGCGCGGACCTGGTGGACGTGGGCGGTGAGTCGACCCGTCCCGGCGCCAGCCGGGTGGACGAGGCCGAGGAGCTGCGCCGGGTCGTGCCCGTAGTGCGGGGGCTGGCCTCCGAGGGCGTCACCGTATCCGTGGACACCATGCGCGCCCGCGTCGCCGAGCAGGCCGTCGCCGCCGGGGCCGCCCTGGTCAACGACGTCAGCGGCGGCCTCGCCGACCCGGACATGATCCCGGCCGTCGCCGCCGCCGGGGTCCCGTTCGTCGTGATGCACTGGCGCGGCTTCAGCGAGTCGATGAACAGCCGCGCGGTGTACGAGGACGTGGTCGCCGAGGTCCTCGACGAGCTGCGGCAGCGGATGGACGCGGTGGTCGCGGGCGGCGTCGACCCCGAGCGCATCGTGATCGACCCCGGCCTCGGCTTCGCGAAGGACGCCGCCCACGACCTGTCGCTCGTCGCGCACCTGGCCGGCCTGCACACGCTGGGCCGCCCGCTGCTGGTGGCCGCCTCCCGCAAACGTTTCCTCGGACACGTCCTGGCCGGGCCCGGCTCGGCCCCGCCGCCCGCCCGCGAACGCGACGCGGCGACCGCGGCCGTCTCCGCGCTGTCCGCGTCGGCCGGAGCCTGGGCGGTCCGCGTCCACGAGGTACGGGCCACCGCCGACGCCGTCCGCGTCGCCCGCGCGGTCGAGGGCGCCGCGTGAACGAGGAACACGCACGGGCCGCCGCCGACATCGCGGAGGTCGAGGCCGCCAACACCGCCTTCTACGAGGCGCTGGAACGCGGCGACTACGACGAGCTCTCCGGCCGGTGGCTGCCGGGCGAGGACCTCACCGTCTCCTGCATCCACCCCGGCTGGCCGGTGCTCACGGGCCGCGGCGACGTACTGCGCAGCTACGCCCTGATCATGGCGAACACCGAGTACATCCAGTTCTTCCTCACCGACGTCAACATCGCAATGACCGAGGACACCGCCCTGGTCACCTGCACCGAGAACATCCTCAGCGGCGGCCCCGCCGAGGAGGGCAACGCGCTGGGCCCGCTCGTGGGCCAGCTGGTCGTCGCCACGAACGTGTTCCGGCGCACCGCCGACGGCTGGAAACTCTGGTCCCACCACGGATCGCCCGTCCTGACCGAATCCGATGAGGACGACGACGAGGAAACACCCTCCTGAGTGGGTACGGGACCCGTAGGGGTTGGAACCGATGACCACCGGGTATGGGCGGCTACCAGCCCGGTGAGGCGCTGTCCACGGCCCCCACGGGCGAGCACTGTCGGTGCTCGCAGGTAGATTCGAACGAAGGCATCTCGCCGCCCGCACGCGGCCGGGTGCCTCTCGACCAACGACAGCAGGAGTGATTCGCGTGGATCGTGTCGCGCTGCGCGGCCTCAAGGCCCGTGGGCACCACGGTGTCTTCCCCCGGGAACGGGAAGAGGGCCAGACCTTCATCGTCGACCTGGTGCTCGGCCTCGACACCCGCCCCGCGGCAGCCACCGACGACCTGGCCCGCACCGTGCACTACGGCGTGGTGGCCGAGGAGGTCGTCGACGTGGTGACCGGCGAACCGGTCGATCTGATCGAGACGCTCGCCGAGCGCATCGCCCAGCAGTGCCTGAAGCACGAAGGCGTCCAGGAGGTCGAGGTCGTGGTGCACAAGCCGGACGCACCGATCACCGTCCCCTTCGACGACGTGACCATCACCATCATCCGGAGCCGAGCATGACTGCATTTTCCACCGAAGGGCAGAGCGACCCGACCGTACAGCCGGTTCCGACCGCCGTCGTCCGGCAGGTGGACGCCGCCGACGTCACGCTCTCCAACCCCAAGATGGCCGTGATCTCCCTCGGCTCCAACCTGGGCAACCGGCTGGAGACCCTCCAGGGGGCCGTCGACGCCCTGGAGGACACCCCGGGCCTCCGGGTCAAGGCCGTCTCCCCGGTGTACGAGACGGAGCCCTGGGGCGTCGAGGCGGACTCCCAGCCCTCGTACTTCAACGCGGTCATCCTCGTGAAGACGACGCTGCCCCCCGCCTCCCTGCTGGAGCGCGGCCACGCCGTCGAGGAGGCCTTCGACCGGGTCCGCGAGGAGCGCTGGGGTCCGCGCACCATCGACGTCGACATCGTGGCGTACGCGGACGTCCTCTCCGACGACCCGGTGCTCACGCTCCCCCACCCGCGCGCCCACGAGCGGGCCTTCGTCCTCGCCCCCTGGCACGACATCGACCCCGAGGCCCAGCTGCCCGGCGCCGGCCCGGTGGCCCAGCTCCTCGCCGAGGTCGGCCGCGACAGCGTCCTGCCCCGCGCCGACCTGGAACTGCGCCTGCCGGAGTAATCGTTAGGGTCTGTCGTATGGATCAGGCCGGATCAGGGAGCGGGGTCCGGTGCGTGCAGCTGCAAGGCGGAGGAGGGAGTCACTGCGGAGCATTGGCGACTGACGACAACACGGGAGGGGGTCCCTCCCTGCTCGAGCGAAGCCGAGAGCTTGGGGGAGCGCGTGCCGGGGCCCGCGAGCCCGGCATGATCCAAACGACAGACCCTAAGCTCGACGGACGGTGGTCCGGCGCACGGCCGGACCGGGCACAGGCGGCGCGAAAGGCGGCTCACTCGGTGAAGCAACTACGGCTCGGGGTACTGGCGGGCCTCTTCGCCGCCGCCGGTGTCCTCTCCTGGGGCGGAGCCCGTCTCTGGGACTCCCTCGGCACCCTGCCGAGCGTCCCGCTGGCCGCGTCGATCGTGCTCGCCGTGATCGCGGTGATCCTCCTCGCGACCGCCCTCTCCACCCGCACCCGCCTGCGCGCCCAGCGCGAACGCCGCCCCGGGGCCAAGGGCGTCGAGCCGCTGTTCGCGGCCCGCGCGGTCGTCTTCGGCCAGGCGAGCGCCCTGGTCACCGCCCTCGTCGCCGGAATGTACGGCGGCACCGGCGTCTTCCTCCTGGGCTACCTCGACATCCCGCCCCGCCGCGACCAGGCCATCTACGCGGGCGCGGCGGTGGTGGCCGGCATCGCGGTCATCGCGGCCGCGCTCTTCCTGGAACGCGTCTGCCGCCTCCCGGAGGACGGCAACGACCACGACGGCACGGGCGCGGCACCCGCGTAGGGCGGTCGCCACGCCCGTATCGCGTGTTCGAGAGGCGTCAGCGCGCCATGATGAGGCTCATCGCCTCGGCGCGGGTGGCGGGGTCCCGGAGCTGGCCGCGGACCGCGGAGGTGAGGGTCTTCGCCCCGGGCTTGCGGATACCGCGCATGGACATGCACATGTGCTCGCACTCGACGACGACGACGACTCCGCGGGGCTCCAGGATCGACATGAGGGACTCGGCGATCTGCGTCGTCAGCCGCTCCTGGACCTGCGGGCGACGGGCGTAGACGTCGACCAGCCGCGCCAGCTTCGACAGTCCGGTGATCTTGCCGGTGGAGGCGGGGATGTAGCCGACGTGCGCGACGCCCCTGAACGGCACCAGGTGATGCTCGCAGGTCGAGAACACCTCGATGTCCTTGACCAGCACCATCTCGTCGTGACCCAGGTCGAACGTGGTCGTCAGGACGTCCTCGGGCTCCTGGTACAGACCCGCGAATATCTCCTTGTACGCGCGCGCCACCCGCCCCGGCGTCTCCCGCAGGCCCTCGCGGTCCGGGTCCTCGCCGACGGCGATCAGCAGTTCGCGTACGGCCGCCTCGGCCCGCTTCTCGTCGAATTCGCCGATCGAACCCTGGCCGTCCAGCGTCACCGGGTCGGTCATCTGTGCCTCGTTCCTCTGTGCTGTCCCGTGCGCGGGTTCGCGCTCAGACCTCGCAGGCATACGGAAAAGCCGCGCCCCCACAGGCTAAAACCTGGGGGGCGCGGCATCCATTCCGGTACCGGGTCGAACCCCGTGACGGGGGTCTCACCGGAGTCGGTCTGTCACTGGCTCTCGGGACGCTCCTCGGGGACCGCCTCGGTGGACGGGGCGATGTCCTTCGTCAGGTCCGTCGGGGCGATCTCCGGCGGGGTGGCCGAACCGTTGGCGACCGATGCGCCGTTGGTGAGGGCCAGCTCCTTGGGAGAGAGCACCGGGGGCCGCGTCGACGGGGTGCGTCGGGCGGATCCGGTCCATGCCGGTCGGGCGGGGCGCCGGACGAGCGGGGCGAAGATCTCCGCGATCTGGTCCTTGCCCAGCGTCTCCTTCTCCAGCAGTTCGAGCACCAGGGCGTCGAGGATGTCGCGGTTCTCGACGAGGATCTCCCACGCGTCGTTGTGGGCGGTCTCGATGAGCTTCTTGACCTCCTCGTCGACCAGTGCCGCGACCTCTTCCGAGTAGTCGCGCTGGTGGCCCATCTCGCGGCCCAGGAAGGGCTCCGAGTTGTCGCCGCCGAACTTGATCGCGCCGAGGCGCTCCGTCATGCCGTACTGCGTGACCATCGCGCGGGCCGTCGCCGTGGCCTTCTCGATGTCGTTCGCGGCACCGGTGGTCGGGTCGTGGAAGACCAGCTCCTCGGCCGCACGTCCGCCCAGCATGTACGCCAGCTGGTCGAGCATCTCGTTGCGGGTCGTGGAGTACTTGTCCTCCTCCGGGAGCACCATCGTGTAACCGAGGGCGCGACCGCGGGAGAGGATCGTGATCTTGTGGACCGGGTCCGACTGGGGGGAGGCCGCCGCGACCAGGGCGTGTCCGCCCTCGTGGTACGCGGTGATCTTCTTTTCCTTCTCGGACATGATCCGGGTCCGCTTCTGCGGGCCCGCCACGACGCGGTCGATGGCCTCGTCGAGGCTCTCGTTGTCGATGAGCTTCTTGTTGCCGCGCGCCGTCAGGAGCGCGGCCTCATTGAGTACGTTCGCCAGGTCGGCGCCGGTGAAGCCGGGCGTGCGTCGGGCGACGGCGCCGAGGTCGACGCCCTCCGCCACGGGCTTGCCCTTCTGGTGCACCTTGAGGATCTCCAGGCGGCCCTGCATGTCCGGGCGGTCGACCGCGATCTGCCGGTCGAAGCGTCCGGGGCGCAGCAGCGCCGGGTCGAGGATGTCCGGGCGGTTCGTGGCGGCGATCAGGATGACGCCGCCCTTCACGTCGAACCCGTCCATCTCGACGAGCAGCTGGTTGAGCGTCTGCTCGCGCTCGTCGTGACCGCCGCCCATGCCGGCGCCGCGGTGGCGGCCGACGGCGTCGATCTCGTCGACGAAGACGATCGCCGGGGCGTTCGCCTTGGCCTGCTCGAAGAGGTCGCGCACCCGGGAGGCGCCGACACCGACGAACATCTCGACGAAGTCGGACCCGGAGATCGAGTAGAACGGCACGCCCGCTTCGCCGGCGACGGCGCGTGCGAGCAGCGTCTTGCCCGTACCGGGCGGCCCGTAGAGCAGGACGCCCTTGGGGATCTTGGCGCCGACGGCCTGGAACTTGGCCGGCTCCTGGAGGAACTCCTTGATCTCGTGGAGTTCCTCGACCGCCTCGTCGGATCCCGCCACATCGGAGAAGGTCGTCTTGGGGGTGTCCTTGGTGATCAGCTTGGCCTTGGACTTGCCGAACTGCATGACCTTGGATCCGCCGCCCTGCATCTGATTCATCAGAAACAGGAAGACGACCACGATGAGGACGAAGGGCAGCAGCGAGAGGAGAATCGAGACGAACGGGGACTGCTTCGACGGCGAGACGGTGTAACCCTTCTCGATGTCACCGTCCTCGAACTTCTGCTGCAGCGTGTCGGCGAGCTCGACGCCCTGGTTGCCGATGTAGCTCGCCTGGAACTTGCTGCCGGACTCGCCTTCGAGCTTCTGGCCCTTCTTCAGCTCGATCTTGAGGATTTGTTCGTCACCGGTGGTCAGCTTGGCCTGCTCCACCTGGTTCTTGCTGATCGCCTGGACCACCTTGCCGGTGTCCACCGTCTTGTGGCCGCCGGACGAGCCGACGACCTGCATCAACACGACCACGGCGAGGACGGCCAGCACGATCCACATGACGGGCCCACGGAAGTATCGCTTCACGTCCATCCATACGGAGCGAAGATGCCCCGTCCCTCCTGCCCGTAGGTAAATGCTGCTGTTTGAAAAGACTGTTCTTCGGACGGTACCCCAGCATCGTCACCCGCGACTGCCGGGTACGACGGAGAAACCTGCTTTCGCAGCTTCAACGGCCCGAGGGCGGCGAGGGTTCCCCAGCGGGTCGGCCGGGGTCAGCCGCCGTAGACGTGCGGGGCGAGCGTGCCGACGAAGGGCAGGTTGCGGTACTTCTCCGCGTAGTCCAGCCCGTAGCCGACGACGAACTCGTTGGGGATGTCGAAACCGATCCACTTCACATCGATCGCGACCTTTGCGGCATCCGGCTTGCGCAGCAGGGTGCAGACCTCCAGCGAGGCCGGTTCCCGGGAGCCCAGGTTGGACAGCAGCCAGGACAGCGTCAGACCGGAGTCGATGATGTCCTCGACGATCAGGACGTGCTTGCCCTTGATGTCGGTGTCGAGGTCCTTGAGGATCCGGACGACGCCGGAGGACTGGGTGCCGGCCCCGTACGAGGAGACGGCCATCCAGTCCATCGTGACGGGGGTGGACAGCGCACGCGCGAGGTCCGCCATGACCATCACCGCGCCCTTGAGGACGCCGACGATGAGCAGGTCCTTGCCCGCGTACTCCGCGTCGATCTCCGCGGCCAGCTCGACGAGCTTCGCGTCGATCTCTTCCTTGGTGAGGAGCACCGACTGAAGGTCGGTACCCATGTCCTTCTCGTTCACCCACGTCTCTTTCTCTGCCTGCCGGCCCGGGAAAGCGCCCCGGGCCGGGCCGGCTGTTCGCCTGCACTTCAGCCGCTTGCGCGTCAGCTCTGCCGAATGACCAGTCTGCCACCCTGCCGCATCGCCTCGACGCGGCCGGGCAGGTTGATGGCCCGCTGGCCGCGCCAGCCGGTGATCAGGCGGTCGACTTCTTCGAGGTGCCGGGCGAAGAGGGAGCCGGCGGGCGCCCCGGCCTCGATCAGTGCGCGGCGCAGCACCCGGCGGCGTACCGCGGGCGGCAGGACGTAGAGCTTGGCGCACTCCAGGCGGCCGGTCTCGTCGCGTACGGACAGCTCGGCCTCGGCGGCCCAGGTGTCCAGGGCGTCGGCGTCGTCGCGGGAGAGCTGGGCGGTGCGGGCGAGGGCTTCGACGACGCCTTTGCCGAGCGCCTTCTCCAGCGCGGGCAGGCCTTCGTGGCGGAGCCGGGAGCGGGTGTAGGCGGGGTCGATGTTGTGCGGGTCGTCCCAGACGGGCAGCGACTGGACCAGGCAGGCCTTGCGGACGGCCTGCCGGTCGAGCTGGAGGAAGGGGCGGCGGTAGCGGTCGGCCGGCCCGGAGGCGGCCGCCATGCCGGAGAGCGAGCGGATGCCGGAGCCGCGGGCGAGGCCCAGGAGGACCGTCTCGGCCTGGTCGTCGCGGGTGTGGCCGAGCAGGACGGCGGCGGCGCCGTGGCGTTCGGCGGCGGCGTCCAGCGCGGCGTAGCGGGCGTCGCGGGCGGCGGCCTCGGGGCCGCCCTCGCGTCCGACGTGCACGGCGACGGCCTCGACGGGGTCGAGGTCCATGGCGGTGAGCCGGGTGACGACCTCGGCGGCGCGGAGGCCGGACCCGGACTGGAGGTTGTGGTCGACGGTGATGCCGCCGGCCCGGACCGCGAGCTTGCGGGCCTCGAACGCGAGGGCGGAGGCGAGCGCCATGGAGTCGGCGCCGCCGGAGCAGGCGACGAGGACGAGCGGGGTGTCGGGCCGGTCGGGGAGCGCGGGCCGGCCGGGGAGAGCGGTCCTGCCCGCGGCGCCGGCTTCGGCGTAGCGGGAGCGGACGGCGTGCGCGGGGCGCCTCGTCGCGTCGGCGGGCCGGTCGTGGTCGGCGTGCCGGTGGAATTCGGTGAGTACGTCGTGGAGTACGCGGCGGACCGCCAGGCGTATCGCCGCGACCGCAGGATGGGGACCCATGTCCGGTGCCCTTCATGGAGTTCGGGAGGAGCGTCGAGCGCCGGAACGCGTGAGTCCCGTCACTCAGAGTGCGTCGATGGTGACAGAGGCAAGCTGTTCATCGAGCATTGCACGCCTTCCCATGCCCCTACGGTCCCTCGGATGGGTGATTGGCGGGCCAATATCGGTCCCCGGGCCGCCCGTGGGTCAGGATTCGGCCTTGCGGTGCACCCGCGCGACCCAGTCGGCGGGCTTGGCGATCTCGGCCTTGGTCGGGAGGGTGTTCGGTGAGGTCCAGACGCGGTTGAAGCCGTCCATGCCGACCTCTTCGACGACCGATCGTACGAACTTCTCGCCGTCCTTGTACTGCCGGAGTTTGGCGTCCAGGCCGAGGAGCTTGCGCAGGGCCTGGTCGAGGCGGCCGGCGCCCTGGGCGCGGCGCTGCTGGAACTTCTCGCGGATCTCGGCGACGGAGCCGACGACGTCGGGGCCCACGCCGTCCATCACGAAGTCCGCGTGTCCTTCGAGGAGGGACATGACGGCGGTGAGGCGGCCGAGCACTTCGCGCTGGGCGGGGGTCTGGACGATGTCGACGAGGCTCCGGCTGTCGCTCTCGCCCCGTTCGCCCTCGGGGCGTCCGGCGCCGGAGAGGGACTGGGCGGCCTCGCGGAGGCGTTCCAGGAAGGTCATCGGGTCGACGTCGGTCTCGTCGAGGAACGTCTGGATCTCGCCCCGGAGGTGGTCGCGGAGCCAGGGCACGCCGGTGAACTGGGTGCGGTGGGTCTCCTCGTGGAGGGCGACCCAGAGCCGGAAGTCGTGCGGGTCGACGTCCAGCTCGCGTTCGACGTGGACGATGTTGGGGGCGACGAGGAGCAGCCGGCCGCCGCCGTCGGCGGAGGCGGGCAGGTCCCTGGTGGCGGGGGCGAACGTCTCGTACTGGCCGAGGACCCGGGAGGCGAGGAACGAGAGCAGCATGCCCAGCTCGACGCCGGTGACCTTGCCGCCGACCATGCCGACGACGGCGCCGCCGGGTCCGCCGGACCGGCGGCTCTCCATCTTGGCGAGCAGGGGGCGCAGCAGTTCGCGGAAGCCGGCGACGTTGGCCTTGATCCAGCCGGCCCGGTCGACGACGAGGACGGGGGTGTCCTCGGGTTCGGTCCCCTCGGGGATCATCCGGGTGAAGAGCCGGACGTGTTCCTCCGAGGCCTTGGCATGCCGCCGCAGCTCCGCGACGACGGCGCGGGCCTCCTCGCGGCTGATGTCGGGGCCGGGCCGGACCAGTCGGGTCGCGGTCGCCACCGCGAGATTCCAGTCGACCATCTGGGCACCACCGATGCTCGTCATGCGTCAACCGTACGTGAGCCCGTCGCCCGGTGGTGGGGTCTTGGCGGCGTCCTGCCGGTCGGGCCTGGTCCGCGGGGCGTGGTGGCGGCGCTTCGCGGGGGCTACTCGGCCACCGGGCGGGCGAGGGCGGTGGCCAGGGCGTCGAGGGCTGGTTCGGCCTCGGTCGCGGAGCGGCTGCCGGAGGCGAGGAAGGCGAAGGCCAGCAGGCGGCCCCGGGGGTCGACCACGGTTCCGGCGAGGGAGTTGACGCGGCTGAGGGTGCCGGTCTTGGCGCGGATCAGGCCGGTGCCGTCGGAGCCGTCCCGGTAGCGGTCGTCGAGGGTGCCGCTGAATCCGGCGATCGGGAGGCCGGTGAGGACCGGGCGCAGTCCGGGGCGGTCGGGGTCGGCGGCGCGGGCGAGGAGGGCGGTGAGGAGGGCGGGGGTGACCCGGCCCGCGCGGTCGAGGCCGCTGCCGTCGGCGAGGTGGGCCCCGGTCACCGGGACTCCCAGCTTCTTCAGTTCGTTGGTGACGGCGCGGCGGGCTCCGGCGAAGTCGGCGCTCTCGCCCTTGGCGATGGCGGTCTGCCGGGCGAGGGCCTCGGCGATGTCGTTGTCGCTGTTGGTGAGGGTGCGCTCGACGAGGGCGGCGAGCGGGGCCGAGTGGTGGGTGGCGACGGTGCGGGCCCCGTCGGCCGGGCGGGCCTCGCGGGGTGTACCGGTGACCTTGACACCGGCCTTCTTCAGCTGTGCGGCGAAGGCGCGGGCGGCGTCGCCTGCGGGGTCGTCGGTGCGCTTGGCGGGGCCGCGGTCCGTGTCGTTCAGGCGGCCCTCGTTGACCATGAGGGCGGTGACGGGGGCGATGTTCTCGTTGGGGCTGATCGGGTGGAGCACGGGGCCGGTGTAGCGGGAGGTGTCGTACGTGAGGCGTACCGATCCTGCTGGGTCCTCGCCGTCCTCGCCGTCCTCGCCGTCCTCGCCGTCCTCGCGGAGGGCCTTCGCGGCGTCGGCGGCCATCGAGCGCAGGGCCGCCTTGCTCAGCGTGGGGTCGCCGCCTCCGACGAGGGTGAGGGTGCGGGCGTCGGGGGAGAGCGCGGCGGTGGTGGCGATGCGGTGGTCGGGGCCCAGGACGGAGAGCGCGGCGGCGGTGGTGGCGATCTTGATGGTGGAGGCCGGGGTCATCGGGGCGGTGGCGCCGGTTCCGTACAGCTGCTTGCCGGTGGCGGTGTCGATGACGGACGCGGCGACCTTGTCGCCGAGTTCGGGCGCGCCGATGAGCGGGGCGAGGGTGTCGCGGAGCGCGGCGGCGTCCCTCGGGGCGTCGTGGGTGGTGGTCCCGAGGGCCGGGAGGACGGCCGGGGCGCTGGGGGCTGGGCGGGGGCCGTCGGGTGTCGGGCGGCCGTGATGTGCGCCACCTGTTCGGTCCGCGGTGACTGCCAGTGCCCGCTCGGCCTTACGCTGACCGTTGTCCCAGGGGCCGGCGGCGAGGACGGCGCCGGCGGCGACGACCAGGCCGAGCGTTGCGGAGCCTGCGATGACCTGCCAGGTGTACGACCCGTTGTGTCTGTTCTTCAGGACCTTCAGCCTGCCCCACGGGTCCGACGGGCGCATCGACGGTCTTTCCACCGGCTCGGCCACCGTTGACCAGCCCCTTTCGCGAGCACTCTTCTGCGTGGGGGACACTTAATCACCAGTCGTATGTGTTGATCATGGAGGAGCCACCCGTGGAGTTCGACGTCACCATCGAGATCCCGAAGGGTTCGCGGAACAAGTACGAGGTGGACCACGAGACCGGTCGGATCCGCCTGGACCGTCGACTCTTCACCTCGACCAGCTACCCGGCCGACTACGGCTTCGTCGAGAACACCCTCGGCGAGGACGGCGACCCGCTGGACGCGCTGGTCATTCTGGACGAGCCGACCTTCCCCGGTTGCCTCATCAAGTGCCGCGCCATCGGCATGTTCCGCATGACCGACGAGGCGGGCGGCGACGACAAGCTGCTCTGCGTCCCGGCGTCCGACCCGCGGGTGGAGCACCTGCGCGACATCCACCACGTGTCGGAGTTCGACCGCCTGGAGATCCAGCACTTCTTCGAGGTCTACAAGGACCTGGAGCCGGGCAAGTCCGTCGAGGGCGCCGACTGGGTCGGCCGTACCGAGGCGGAGGCCGAGATCGAGGCCTCGTACAAGCGTCTTGAGGCGCAGGGCGGCGCGCACTGACGTCCCTCTTCCGGTTCCGTTTGTGAGCCGGACGGCCGTCTCGGAACGGGCGGTGCACCTTCACGGGTGTGCCGCCCGTTTCGCTGTCCGCACTTCCGCGCGTGCGGGGCCCATGCCCGTGGCCATACTGGGCAGACGTGCGACGGGACAGACGCCCAGGTGGTGCGGTCGAGGAGGAACGAGGTCGAGTGGTGGCGGAATCGGGCGGTCCTGAGGACCAGAAGCCCCAGTCCGACGAGGCGCGGAGCGCTTTCGCCCCGCCCGCGGGGACGAGTCATCCGGCGTCGCCGCCCGAGGAGGACCATCCGACGTCGGAGTTCGCGCTGCCGACCGGTGTGCACCAGGACCAGGGCGGGCCGGCCGCGTCGGGCGGCGGCTCCGGGGGCGGTACGCACCCCGACGCGCAGAGTTCCGCTTTCACTCCGCCGAGCACGTACAAGGCCCAGCAGTCGCCGCCCGCGTTCACCCCGGCGCAGGGCATTCCGATGGTCAGGCTGACCAAGGAGGCACCCTGGCAGGACCGGATGCGCACGATGCTGCGGATGCCGGTGACCGAGCGTCCGGCCGCGGAGTCCATCCAGCGCACGGACGACGACACGGGCCCCGCGGTGCCGCGCGTGCTCGACCTGACGCTGCGTATCGGGGAGCTGCTGCTGGCGGGCGGCGAGGGCGCCGAGGACGTCGAGGCGGCGATGTTCGCGGTGACCCGGTCCTACGGTCTCGACCGCAGCGAGCCGACGGTCACGTTCACGCTGCTGTCCATCTCGCACCAGCCGTCGCTGGTCGACGACCCGGTGACGGCGAGCCGTACCGTACGCCGCCGGGGCACCGACTACACCCGTCTGGCGGCCGTGTTCCGGCTGGTCGACGACATCACCAGCACGGACACCGAGATCTCGCTCGAGGAGGCCTACCGGCGGCTCGCGGAGATCCGCCGTAACCGACACCCGTATCCGGGCTGGGTGCTGACGGCGGCCGCCGGGCTGCTGGCCGGTTCGGCCTCCGTGCTGGTCGGCGGTGGATTCCTGGTGTTCGTCGTGGCGGCGGCGGGCGCGATGCTCGGCGACCGTCTCGCGTGGCTGTGCGCCGGGCGCGGGCTGCCGGAGTTCTACCAGTTCACGGTGGCCGCGATGCCGCCCGCCGCGATGGGGGTGGCGCTGACGCTGACCCATTCGACGGACATCCGGCCGTCGGCGGTGATCACCGGTGGGCTGTTCGCGCTGCTGCCGGGGCGGGCGCTGGTGGCGGGGGTGCAGGACGGGCTGACCGGCTACTACATCACCGCATCGGCCCGGCTGCTGGAGGTCATGTACTTCTTCATCGGGATCGTCGCGGGCGTGCTGATCATTCTGTACCTGGGGGTGCAGCTGGGGGCCGAGCTCAATCCCGAGGCCGAGTTCATCCCCAACGACCGTCCGGCGCTGCAGATCCTGGTGTCGATGACGCTGAGCCTGGCCTTCGCGGTGCTGCTCCAGCAGGAGCGGTCGACCGTGCTGGCGGTCACCCTGAACGGGGGTGTGGCCTGGATCGTCTTCGGGGCGATGGCCCGGACCGGAGGCATCTCGCCGGTCGCCGCGACGGCGGTGGCCGCCGGTCTGGTGGGGCTGTTCGGCCAGTTGTTCTCGCGCTACCGGTTCACTTCCTCGCTGCCGTACATCACCGCGGCGATCGGGCCGCTGCTGCCCGGTTCGGCGACGTACTTCGGTCTGCTGGGCGTGGCGCAGAACGAGGTGAACCGGGGTCTGACCTCGCTGTCGACGGCGGTCGCGACGGCGCTGGCCATCGCGATCGGGGTGAACCTCGGGAGTGAGATCTCGCGGCTGTTCATGGGGGTGCCGGGCGCGGTCGGCGGGGCGAGCCGCAGGGCGGCGAAGCGGACCAGGGGGTTCTGAGCGCGCGGACGCGCCCGGCCCGTGCGGACCCGCGAGCGGCCGCGCTACCCGTACCTCATGCCTCGTAGCCGTGCCTGGTAGCCGTGCCTCGTACCCGCGCTCGGGGCCCGTGCCCCGTACGACGAAGGCGCCCCTCCCCCGACCTGCGGGGAGGGGCGCCTTCGGTGCGTGCGTACGCGGCGCGGGGTCAGCGCTTGGCGTGCCGGCCGCGCTGGCCGGTGGAGGGGCCGTTGCCGCCCGCCGGGGGGCGGCCGGAACCGCCGCCCTCCAGCGCCTCGGCCGCGGCGGCCTTCCTGCCCTGGCTGCGGGCCCGCAGCACCTCGACCACGATCGGCACCACGGAGACGAGCACGATCAGGATGAGGATCATCTCGATGTGCTGGTGCACGAAGTCGATCTTGCCTAGCTGTGCGCCCAGCACGGTGACGCCGACGCCCCAGAGGATCGCGCCGACGATGTTGTACGTGATGAAGGAGCGGTAGTTCATCCGGCTGACGCCCGCGATGATCGGCGTGAACGTGCGCACGATGGGCACGAAACGCGCCAGGACCAGGGACTTCGGGCCGTGCTTCTCGAAGAACTCGTGGGCCTTCTCCACGTTCTCCTGCTTGAAGAGGCGGGAGTCGGGGCGCTTGAAGAGGGCGGGGCCGACCTTGCGGCCGAAGAGATAGCCCACCTGGTCGCCGACGATCGCGGCGACGGCGACCAGCGTGCAGACCAGCCAGAGCGGGTACTTCAACTGCCCCGTGGTGACCAGCAGCCCCGTGGTGAACAGCAGCGAGTCGCCGGGCAGGAAGAACCCGATCAGGAGGCCGGACTCGGCGAAGACGATGAGGAGCAGGCCGGGCAGCCCGAACGTGTTGAGCAGATAGTCCGGGTCCAGCCAGCTCGGTCCGAGCGCAAGCGTATTCAAGGGTCCGGGCTCCAGGATGGTGTGCGATGGCGGCTCTGTGGCTGCCCCAAGCTATCAACGCCCCGCCGGTGCCCGTGGTTCCAGCGGCGCACAGCGGGAATGCGCATCTCGTGGAACGGTCCAAAACTGATCACAGGAGGTGCCACAAACATGGGCATTGAGGATTTCGGCGGCGGTCAGGACGCCCAGGCGGACGTGCTGGTCGTCACCACGAACGACGTCCCCGGCCATCAGGTGACACAGGTCATCGGCGAGGTCTTCGGGCTGACCGTGAGGTCGCGCCACCTCGGCAGCCAGATCGGCGCCGGGCTGAAGTCGATGATCGGCGGCGAGCTGAAAGGGCTGACGAAGACCCTGGTCGAGACCCGCAACCAGGCGATGGAACGGCTCGTGGAGCAGGCCAGGGCCCGGGGCGCGAACGCGGTCCTGATGATGCGCTTCGACGTCACGGAGGCGGCGGACGTCGGCACGGAGGTCTGCGCGTACGGGACGGCGGCGGTGATCAGCAAGGTGTGACGCGCCCGGGGTGCGGGCGCGGGCCCGGCGTGACGCGGGCCCGGCGTGACGCGGGCCCGGCGTGACGCGGACCGCTCGGGCCGCTAGGCCGCCCGGGCCGCTCGGCCGCCATTGAGGCGTTTTGTCTGCTTCGTCACCCTAGGGTGAGCCGGTGGCCCCCGAATCCTCCGCGCCCCCGCCGGCTCCCCCGCCCTCGCCGTCTCCCCCGCACCCTCCGGCCGCCCCGGCCCGGCGGCTGCTGCCGCTCGTGCTGCCCGCGATCGCCGTCGGTGTCGCCTGCGCGCTGATCCTGCTCGGGGTGAGCCTGCTGGCGGAGGGGCTCCAGGACGTGCTCTGGGAGAGGCTGCCCGACGCGCTCGGGGTGGGGCGGTTCTCCTCGCTGTGGATGATCGTGATGCTCACCGCGACCGGCCTCGCGGTGGGGCTCGTCCTGCGGGCCGTGCCCGGTCACGGCGGGCCCGACCCGGCCACCACCGGCCTGGTGGACGCGCCGATGAGGCCCGGCATCGTGCCCGGGCTGCTCCTGGTGACCACCCTGGCGCTGGCGGGCGGGGTGAGCCTCGGGCCGGAGAACCCGATCACCGCGGCCAACGTCGCACTGGCCTTCTGGCTCGGCCGGCGGTTCGCGCCCGGTGCGCCCGGCGAGCTGTGGGTGGCGCTCGCCGCGGCCGGGACCGTCGGGGCCCTCTTCGGGACCCCGGTCGCCGCCGCGCTGATCCTCTCCGAGACGCTGGCCTCGCAGCCGGGCCCCGGGGCGTTCTGGGACCGGCTGTTCGCCCCGCTCGCGGCCGGTACGGCGGGCGCGCTGACCATGTCGCTCATCGCGCATCCCAGCTTCGACCTGTCCCTCCCGGCGTACGCGGGACCGCACTGGGGCGATCTACTCTCCGCCCTGCTGATCGCCTCGGCGGGCGCGCTCCTCGGCCTGCTCGCGGTGTACGCCTTCCCCGTGGCCCACCGGGTCTTCACGGCGCTGCGGCACCCGGTGCTCGCCCTGACGCTGGGCGGGCTGGTGCTGGGGCTGCTCGGCGCGCTGGGCGGCCACCTCACCCTCTTCAAGGGGCTCGACGAGGTGAAGGCACTCGCCGGGGACCCGGACGGCTGGTCGGCCGGGGAGTTCGCGGGGATGGCGGTGGTGAAGACGGCCGCCCTCGTGATCGCGGCGGCCTGCGGCTTCCGGGGCGGGCGGATCTTCCCGGCGGTCTTCGCGGGGGTATCGCTGGGGCTCTGCGCCCACGCGCTGGTCGACGCGGTCCCGCCGTCGCTCGCGGTGTCCTGTGCGGTGCTGGGCGTGCTGCTGGCCGTCACCCGGCAGGGCTGGGTGAGCCTGTTCACCGCGGCGGTGCTGGTCAGCGACACGTCCGTGCTGCCACTGCTGTGCGCCGCCACCCTGCCCGCCTGGCTGCTGGTCACCGGGCGGGCCCAGATGCAGTTGGACGGGGACGGGAAGTCGCTGCGCTGAGGGGGCCGCCCCCACGATCACGGAGAAGGCCCCGTCCGGCGCGCCGGACGGACGGAACCTCCGTATCGTCTGATTCGTGCGCTTTTGCACCGTTCCGCAACGATCCCGCTCCGTCGGAGGCCCCCGCATGCCCACGCCCGTCAACGTCGCCGTCATCTACTACTCCTCCACCGGCACCGTCGCCGCGATCGCGAAGGCCATCGCCGGGGACGCGGAG
Organism: Streptomyces sp. CA-278952; assembly: GCF_028747205.1. Classification (NCBI taxonomy): domain Bacteria; kingdom Bacillati; phylum Actinomycetota; class Actinomycetes; order Kitasatosporales; family Streptomycetaceae; genus Streptomyces; species Streptomyces sp. CA-278952. The sequence continues at coordinate 4,462,527 of NZ_CP112880.1, read as the reverse complement.
CGGGCCGGGGCCCAGGTGCGGCTGCGCCGGGCGGCGGAGCTCGCCCCGCAGGCCGCCATCGACTCCAACCCGGCGTGGGCCGAGAACGTGACCGCGACCGCGGACATCCCCGAGGTCTCGCCGGACGACATGGCGTGGGCGGACGCGGTGATCTTCGGTTCGCCGACCCGGTACGGGAACGTCACCGCCCAGCTGAAGCAGTTCATCGACACGCTCGGCGGGATGTGGCAGGCGGGGCAGCTCGCCGACAAGGTCTACAGCGGCTTCACCTCCAGCTCCACCGCCCACGGCGGCCAGGAGTCCACGCTGCTCGCGCTCTACAACACGATCCACCACTTCGGCGGCATCCTCGTCGCCCCCGGGTACACCGACCCCACGAAGTTCGTGGACGGCAACCCGTACGGCACCTCCCACGTCTCCGGGCAGGGCGACATCCCGGTCGGCGAGCAGACCCTGACCGCCGCCCGGGTGCAGGCCGAGCGGGTCGTGAAGTTCACCCGGGCGATCAAGGCGGGCCTGGCCGCCGAGAGCTGACCCCGCCCCGAGAACCGACCCGCGCCCCGACCCGCTTCGGCCGAGAGAAGGGCCTCCACCATGCCGCTCCACCGCGGTGCCCACCCGGAACAGGACGAACCCTCGAAGGAGCGGCGCAGGCTCGCCCTGAACCCGTTCTTCGGCGAGGCCGACCCGACGGCCGCGATGAACACCGCGCCGCCCCGGCACCGGCTGCCCGACGGGCCGCTGCCGCCGTTGACGGCGTACCGGCTGGTCCACGACGAGCTGATGCTCGACGGGAACTCACGCCTCAACCTGGCCACGTTCGTCACCACGTGGATGGAGCCGCAGGCCGGCGTCCTGATGGGGGAGTGCCGGGACAAGAACATGATCGACAAGGACGAGTACCCGCGCACCGCCGAGTTGGAGCGGCGCTGTGTGGCGATGCTCGCCGACCTGTGGAACGCGCCCGATCCGAGGGCGACCGTGGGGTGTTCGACCACCGGATCGAGCGAGGCGTGCATGCTCGCGGGGCTCGCCCTGAAGCGGCGCTGGGCGAAGCGGAACGCGGACCGCTACCCGGCCACGGCGCGGCCCAATCTGGTGATGGGCGTCAACGTGCAGGTGTGCTGGGAGAAGTTCTGCACCTTCTGGGAGGTGGAGGCCCGGCTCGTCCCGATGGAGGGCGAGCGGTTCCACCTCGACCCGGCGGCCGCCGCCGAGCTGTGCGACGAGAACACCATCGGCGTCGTCGGCGTCCTCGGCTCCACCTTTGACGGGTCCTACGAGCCGATCGCCGACCTGTGCGCGGCCCTGGACGCCCTCCAGGAGCGGACCGGCCTCGACGTCCCGGTCCATGTGGACGGGGCGTCCGGCGCGATGGTGGCGCCCTTCCTCGACCCGGACCTGGTGTGGGACTTCCGGCTGCCGAGGGTGGCGTCGATCAACACCTCGGGCCACAAGTACGGCCTCGTCTACCCGGGGGTCGGCTGGGCGCTGTGGCGGACGGCGGACGCGCTGCCCGAGGAGCTCGTCTTCCGGGTCAACTACCTGGGCGGCGACATGCCGACGTTCGCGCTGAACTTCTCCCGGCCCGGGGCGCAGGTGGTCGCGCAGTACTACACGTTCCTGCGCCTCGGGCACGAGGGCTACCGCGCGGTCCAGCAGGCCTCCCGGGACGTGGCGTGCGGCCTGGCCCGGGCGGTGGAGGAGCTGGGTGACTTCCGGCTCCTCACCCGGGGCGACGAGCTGCCGGTGTTCGCCTTCACGACGGACGTGGACGTCCAGGCGTACGACGTGTTCGACGTCTCCCGCCGGCTGCGGGAGCACGGCTGGCTGGTGCCCGCGTACACCTTCCCCGCCAACCGGCAGGACCTCTCCGTGCTGCGGGTGGTGTGCCGCAACGGGTTCTCCTCGGACCTGGCCGAGCTGCTGATCGAGGACCTGAAGCTGCTGCTCCCCGAACTCCGTTCCCAGAGGCACCCGTTGAGTCATGACCGGGCGGCCCCGACTCCCTTCCACCACTGAGCACGGCTCCCGGATCCACCCGGAGCACGGCTACCGGCTGAGGCGCGCGAACCTGGCCACCGCCAGCGGGAAGAACACCGCGATGATGGCCACCGGCCAGAGCACCGCGAGCAGTTGGGCGTGCTCGGCCGCCCAGGAGCCGGTCGCGCCGCCCGGGTTGCCGAACAACTCCCGTACGGCGGTGGCGGTGGCGGACATCGGGTTCCACTCGACCACCGAGCCCAGCCAGCCCGGCATCGACGCGGGGGTGGCGAAGACGTTGGAGAGGAAGCCGACCGGCCAGACCAGGATCTGGACCGCCGCGACCATCTCCGGCCGCCCCGCCACCATGGCCAGCAGGATGCCGACCCAGAGCATCGCGAACCGCAGCAGGAGCAGCAGCCCGAACGCCCCCAGCGCGGCGGCGGCCCCGTGGTGCCAGCGCCAGCCGACCGCGTAACCGACCCCGGTCATCACCGCGAGCCCTGCCGTCGACTGGAGCATGTCCGCGGCGCTGCGGCCGACCAGGACGGCGCCGGGGACCATCGGCATCGAGCGGAAGCGGTCGATGACGCCCTTGCCCAGGTCCTGGGTGACCGCGAGCATCGTGCTCTCCAGGCCGAAGGCCATGGTCAGCGCGAGCATCCCGGGGACCAGGAACTCCGTGGGGTCGCCGTCCACGCCCCGGCCGCCGCCGACCAGATAGGTGAACATCAGCAGCAGCATCACCGGGAAGACCAGGTTGACGAGGACCGCGACGGGCTGCCGGGCCCAGTGCGCCAGTTCGCGGCGGGTCATCGTCCAGGAGTCGGCCAGGGCCCAGCCGAGCCGGGAGGTCGCGCCGCCCGGCCCGGGCGCCGTCGTCGTCGCCGCGCTCACGCCGCCACCTCCGTCTTCTCCGTCGTCTTCTCCGTCGTCTTCTGCGCCTTCGCCGTCTTCTCCGTACGCCGTTCGCCGGCGGGCTGTCCGGTCAGCGACAGGAACACCTCGTCCAGGGTGGGGCGGCGCACCGCGATGTCCTCCGCCTCGATGCCCGCCTCCTCCAGCACCCGCACCGTCCGCGCCAGGGCCGCCATCCGGTCCGGGGCGGGCGCGCCGATGCGCCGCCGGTCGGCGTCCAGCACCAGGTCCGCGCCGCCGAGCAGGGCGCCCGCCTCCACCAGCCGGGACGCGTCGCGCAGGACGATGTCGATCCGGTCGCCGCCGACGAGGGCCTTCAGCTCGTCGGGGGTGCCCTCGGCGACCGCCCGGCCGTCGTCGATGAGGGAGATCCGGTCGGCCAGCTGGTCCGCCTCGTCCAGATACTGCGTGGTCAGCAGCACCGTGGTGCCGCCGCCGACCAGGGACCGCACCGCGTCCCACACCTCGGTCCGGCCGCGCGGGTCGAGGCCGGTCGTCGGCTCGTCCAGGAACAGCACGTCCGGGTCGGTGATCAGCGACGCGGCCAGGTCGAGGCGCCTGCGCATGCCGCCGCTGTACTGCTTGACGGCCTTGCGCCCGGTGTCCGCGAGGCCGAACCGCTCCAGGAGCTCGTCCGCCCGGCTGCCCGCCCGGCGTGCGCCCAGGTGGTACAGCCGCCCGAACATCTCCAGGTTCTGCCGCCCGCCGAGCTGCTCGTCCACCGCCGCGTGCTGGCCGAGCAGCCCGATCCTGCGCCGCACCTCGCCCGCCCGCTCGCGGACGTCGAGGCCGGCCACGGTCACCCGGCCCACGTCGTGGCGCAGCAGCGTCGACATGATCCGTACGGCGGTGGTCTTGCCCGCCCCGTTGGGGCCGAGCACTCCGTGCACGGTGCCGCTGCCGACGGCCAGGTCCAGTCCGTCCAGGGCGCGCTTCTCCCCGTACCGCTTGTGCACGCCGTCCATGACGATCGCTTCGGTCACGTTTCCCGCACCCTCCTGTAGTCAAATTTGACTAAGAGGCCGAAGATAGACCCCGATCCGCCATTCGTCAAACTTGATTAGTCGTGGTCCCCAGGGTGAGGAACGCCGGTGGCGTACGGGTTCTCCTGGTCATCGGCGAGCAACCCGACGAAGGGGTCACCCTCGTCGGCGAAGGTGTACGCACCGCTTTCGATGCGGGCGATCAGACCCCGGGTCCACTCCGCGCCGGTGTCGGCGGAGTGCACCCAGAGATTCATGATCTCGCCGATGTGGCCGAGGGATTCGGGGCCGTCCTCGGGGGTGTAGTACTCGGTGACCGCCCTGCGCCACTCCTCGATTCCCTCGATCCGCTCCTTGAGCAGCGCGACCGCCTCCGCCCGGGGCAGGTCGACGATGAAACCGATGGCCGCCGAGAGGACGTCCACGTTCTGGTCGTAGGAGCGGATGGCGTCACGCAGCAGGCGGCGGCACTCCGCCAGCCCCTCGTCCGTGAGCTCGTACTCGGTGCGCGGCGGGCCGCCCGCCGTGGAGGGGGCCGTCTCGTGCGCGAGGAGCAGTCCCTGCTTCGCCATCTGCTTCAGGGCGTGGTAGATCGACCCGGGCTTGGCGTTGGACCACTCGTGCGCGCCCCAGTACTCCAGGTCGTTACGGACCTGATAGCCGTGCGCGCGGCCGTGCATGCGCACGGCGCCGAGGACCAGCAGTCGGATCGCGGACATGACACCCAACACCCATCTTCCTATTCAACTTTGACTAGGGTAGCCCGCCCGCTTGCGTTCGGCCGGTCGGTGTGCCCTCACGCTTACGGCCGGGGCCAGCAGTGCGGCGACGAGGCAGCCGGCCGCCAGCGCGGCCCACACCACGTCGTACGTGCCGAAGACGTCCCGCGCGGTGGCCCCGAGGAACGCCGAGGCGCCCGCCCCCAGCTGGTGGGCCGCGTTCGTCCAGCCGAAGACCACGGGGCCGTCGTCCCCGTACACCCGGCGGGCGAGCTCGATGACGGGCGGCACGGTCGCGACGTCGACGAGCCCGTAGACCGCCACGAACAGGAGCATCGGGGCCGTGACCGTGGAGGTGAACACCAGGGGCAGCGCGAGCAGGGTTAGCGCGCGGACGGCGAAGCAGACGGTCAGCAGCCGGCGCGGGTCGAACCGGTCGGTCAGCCACCCGGCCAGCAGCGCGCCGAGGGCGGAGAAGACCCCGACGAGGGACAGCAGCGAGGCCGCCGCCGTGGCCCGCATGCCGTGATCGTGCGCGGCGGGCGCCCAGTTGGACCACATGATGCCGTTGGTCGACGCTCCGCAGAGGGCGAACACCCCGGCCAGCAGCCAGAACGGACCGGTGCGCGCCGCACGCAGCAGCACCCTCAGCGCCCGCACGGCCGCCCCGGGGACCGGGGGCGGCCTGGGGACGAACTCCCGCGCCCCGTACGGCTTCACGCCCGCGTCCGCCGGGTGGTCGCGCAGCAGCAGGAACACCAGGGCGGCGACCACCAGGGCCACGAGCGCCAGCGTCACCACCGGCGGGCGCCAGCCGAAGCGGCCGACGGACCAGGCCAGCAGGGGCAGGAAGAGCAGCTGGCCCAGGTGGCTGGAGGAGCTGAGCGCGCCGGTCACCAGACCGCGCCGCCGGTCGAACCAGCGGGCGGTGATCCCGGCGGCGAACGTCATGGTCAGGCAGCCGCTGCCGAGGCCGATCAGCACGCCCCAGTACGCGACCAGCTGCCACGGCCGCGTCATGACACCGGTGAGCAGCGCCCCCGCCGCGACCAGGAGCAGCGCGCCCATCACGACGCGGCGGGCCCCGATCCGGTCCATCAGCGCCGCCGCGAACGGGGCGGTGAGACCGAACAGCACCATGTTCACCGAGGCGGCGAGCGCGATCTGCCCGCGCTCCCAGGCGTACTCCTCGTGGAGGGGCGTCACCAGCAGACCCGGCACGGTGGTGAACGCCCCGGCCGTCACGATGGCCGCGCCCGCGACGGCGGCCATCAGCCAGGCGCGGTGGATCCGGGAGGGCCGGCGGGAGGACGACGGGGAGTACGGGGATGCCGAGGTCGAAGAGGCCATGGATGCAGCGTCGCGAGCGGGGCCCGTCCCCGCGAGTGTCCAGATGGACCAGGTGCGCAAGGATATGGCCATGACGGTCTTCACCCACCCCGGGCGGCACCGCGTCGCCGTGCTCGCCCGCGAGGTCCTGCTCCCCATCGAGCTGGGCATCGTGCACCAGCTCTTCGGCCAGGCCAGGCAGGGGGCCTCGGCGGACGGCGAGCCGCTGTACGAGGTCGCCACCTGCTCCCTGTCCCCCGGGGACGTGCGCACGGACGGCGACTTCACCGTGGCCGTCCCGCACGGCCCCGAGGCGCTGGCCGAGGCCGACACCGTGATCGTCCTGTCCTCGTACGAGGACTACGTCCAGGAGACCCCGGCGGTCCCGGCCCCGCTGGCGGAGGCCCTCGCGCTGATCCGGCCCGGCGCCCGGACGGCCTCGATCTGCACCGGAGCCTTCGTGCTGGCCTCGGCCGGACTGCTCGACGGCCACACGGCGACCACGCACTGGCGGTACACGGAGCTGTTCGCCCGGCTCTTCCCCCGGGTCGAGCTGGACCCGGACGTGCTCTACACCGACGGGGGGACCGTGCTGACCTCGGCGGGCTGCGCCTCCGGGATCGACCTGTGCCTGCACATGATCCGCCGCGACCACGGGAGCGCCGTCGCGAACGACGTGGCCCGGCGCACGGTCGTGCCGCCCCACCGCGAGGGCGGGCAGGTCCAGTACATCCGCCGGCCGGTGCCCGAACGGTCGGCTCCGGGGACCTCGGCCGCCCGTGCGTGGGCGCTGCGGCGGCTCCAGGACCCGATCACGCTGGGGCAGCTGGCGGCCAGGGAGTCGATGAGCGTCCGGCACTTCACCCGGCGGTTCCGGGACGAGGTCGGCCTGACGCCCATGAACTGGCTGACCCGGCAACGCATCGAACTGGCCAGGGAGTTGCTGGAGGAGTCGGACGTGCCCGTCGAGCAGGTGGCCGCGCGCGCCGGGCTCGGCACGGCGGCCAATCTGCGCCACCACTTCCACGCGGCGCTGGGCGTCTCGCCGAGCGCCTACCGCACGACGTTCCGGGGGCCGGGGAGCTGAGGAAAGCGGCAGCCCCCAGCAGAAGGCGGCAGCCCCCGGCAGAAAGCGGCAGCCTCCGTCAGAACGGGAAGACCGAGCGGCCGTGCTGGATCGACATCCACCGCAGGGTGGTGAACGCCTCGACCACCGCCTCGCCGTTCAGCCGCCCCACGCCGGACGTCTTCTCGCCGCCGAACGCGACCAGCGGATCGTCCTGCACGGTGGAGTCGTTGACGTGGAACATCCCGCTGACGATCCGCTGCGCGAACTTCACGCCGCGCTCCGCGTCCCGGGTGTGCACCGCGCCGCTGAGTCCGTACGGGCTGTCGTTGACGAGCCGCACGGCCTCCTCCTCGCCGTCGAACGTCATCAGCAGGGCCACCGGGCCGAGGATCTCCTGCTGAAGCAGCGGGGAGTCGTCCGCAAGACCGGTCAGGACGGTCGGGCCGACGACGTTGCCGACGGTCCGGCCGCGCACGAGCGCCGTCGCGCCGTCCGCGACCGCCCGGTCCACCAGGGCGTCCAGCGCGTCGGCCTGGAAGGCGTTGATGACCGGTCCGATCCGGGTCTCCGGGTCCCTCGGGTCCCCGGTCTTCAGGGCGGCCACCTCGGCGGTGAACCGCTCGGTGAACTCCACCGCCACCGACCGGTCCACCAGGATCCGGTTGGCCGCCATGCTGACCTGCCCCTGGTGCAGGAAGCGGCTGAAGACGGCCGCCCGGACCGCGTAGTCGACGTCGGCGTCCTCCAGCACCACCAGGGCGCTGTTCCCGCTCAGTTCGAGGATGGTCCGCTTGAAGGCGCCGGCCGCGGTGGCGGCGATGTGCCGGCCGACCCGGTCGGAGCCGGTGAACGAGATCACCTTGGGCACGGGGTGCTCGATGAACGCGTCGCCGATCTCGGCGCTGTCGGTGATCACCACGTTGAGCAGCCCGGCCGGCAGCCCGGCGTCCTCGAATATCCTCGCGATCAGCCCACCGCCCACGACGGGCGCGTTCTGGTGGGGTTTCACGACGACCGCGTTGCCGAGCGCCAGAGCGGGGGCGACGGACTTCATCGTCACCAGGAAAGGGAAGTTGAAGGCGCTGATGACGCCCACGACGCCGACGGGCAGCCGGTAGAGCCGGTTCTCCCGGCCGTCCCCCACGGCGGGCAGCAGCCGCCCGGTGGGCCGCAGCGCCTGGCGGATCGCCTCGCGCAGGAACTCGGTCGCACCACGGACCTCGTACTGGGCCCGCAGCCGGGTACCGCCCAGTTCGTCGATGATCGCCTCGACGATCTCCTCCGTGCGTTCACCGGTGACGCGGAGAGCGCGTTCGAGGACGGCGCGACGCTCGTAGGGATTGACGGCGGCCCATTCCCGCTGGGCCCGCTCGGCGGCCCGGTAGGCCCGGTCGACCTCCAGCGCGGTGGCCACGGTGACGGCGGCGAGTTTCTCACCGTTGTAGGGATTGAAATCGATGATGTCCCACGAGCCGCTGCCGGTCAGCCACTCGCCGTCGATGTACTGGTGGGCCAGTTCATGGAAGAAGGACATGCAATCCCTTACTGCAGGCGTTCGCAGACTCCTGATGCGACGTCATCGTACTGATAAATTACGCCAGTTGGAGTAGACCGCGCAGAAGATCCCGGCTGTCTTCCGGCGTGGGGCTGTCCTGGGCGAGACCCGCCATGGCTTTTTCGTACTGCGCGACTTCCTCGGGCTTGTCCAGATAGAGCGCGCTCGTCAGCTGCTCCAAATAGACAATGTCCGACAGATCGGATTCCGGGAAACGCAGCATCGTGAACGATCCGCTCTCGCCGGCATGACCGCCGTGGCTGAAGGGCATGACCTGGAGCGTGATGTTCGGCTGCTCCGACATATCGATCAGATGCCGCAATTGGGCACGCATGACGTCGCGTTCGCCGTACGGGCGGCGCAGCGCCGCCTCGTCGAGAACGGCGTGGAACGTCGGGGCGCGCTCCGAGACGAGGGCCTTCTGGCGCTCCAGTCGCAGGGCCACCCGGCGGTCGACCTCGGCGGGCGAGGCTCCGCGCATCCCGCGCGAGACGACGGCGTGGGCGTACGCCTCGGTCTGCAACAGCCCGTGCACAAACTGCACTTCATAGATACGGATCAGGGAGGCAGCGCCTTCCAGGCCGATGTACGTCTGGAACCAGCCGGGCAGCACGTCACCGTAACTGTGCCACCAGCCCGCCACGTTGGCCTCACGGGCCAGGCCGAGGAGGGAGTCGCGCTCCGCCTCGTCCGCGACTCCGTAGAGCGTGAGCAGGTCCTCGACGTCCCTGGCCTTGAAGCTCACCCGTCCCAACTCCATGCGGCTGATCTTCGATTCGGAGGCCCGGATCGAGTAGCCGGCCGCCTCACGGGTGATTCCGCGCGACTCCCGCAGTCTCCTGAGCTGAGAGCCCAGGAGGATGCGCCGCACCACCGATCCACTCGACTCGCCTGCCGACACTGGTCCGACCCTCCCCATCGCTTCCCCTGGCACCCGGAGCCCCCCAACCCCGAGTGCCGGATTCTGCCACCAAAACGCTTCAGCCCGTACTCATTCGATTACGGAAATGGGAAGACGTTTAGGAAGCGCCCGAAACTGACCGCGGGAAGAAATACCCCGGAACCACCACGGTATCGGGCAGGTCCGGCGCGTGCACGTGCATCTGCCCTTGCATCTGCCCTGCGCATTCGGAAGCATGGTCCTCGCGCACCTGCGTGCTCGTGTTGTGCCGCTGTACCCCCCGCAGTACCGCTACAGGCAGTGCCGCTACAGCCGCGAATCCCGGGAGTGCCTCGTATGGGGACGAATGGATCGACGATGCTCGAGCCGTTACGGCAGGGGCTTCCCCCCACCGACCCCTCAGGGGTTGCCGGATCGGCGTCCTGCGCTCTGCCCGCACGCTACGAAGCGGTCGGCGGGGCACGGAAGTTCACCCGGTCGACGCTGGAGCGATGGGAGCTGGGCGACCGTTTCGACGATGTCGCCCTGGTGGTGTCCGAACTCGTCACCAACGCCCTGCGCCACGCGCTGCCCGGCGATCCGCCGCGGGAATTGACGGACCCGCCGGTGCGGCTGCATCTGATGCGCTGGACCTCGCGACTGGTGTGCGCCGTGCGCGACCCCAGCCGGGAGAGCCCGGCGGCGGGCCGGGCGGCGGATTCCGCCGAATCCGGCCGCGGACTGTTTCTGGTGGAATGCGTCAGCGACAGCTGGGGCTGGCACCCCTCTCCCGTACAGCTCGGAGAACTGCCTTCGGGCCCGCTGTACGGCAAGGTCGTCTGGGCCCTTTTCCGGCTCCAGGAGAAGGAGAACCCGAAGCCGGGTCCGTGAGCACCCGGGTCAGGCCCGTCACGGGCCCGACCCGGGTCAGGCGCCGGCGGCGAGGTGGTCGAACTCGCCGTCCTTGACGCCGAGCAGCAGCGCCTCTATCTCCGCGGGCGTATAGACGAGGGCGGGCCCGTCGGGGTGACGGGAGTTCCGCATCGCCACATTCCCTCCGGGCAGCCGCGCGAACTCCACACAGGATCCCTGGGAGTTGCTGTGCCTGCTCTTCTGCCAGACGACTCCGCGAAGCTCTGTGGCCGCCATGCCGTTGTACACGTGGTGCACAGGACGCTCCCCGAGTTGCAAGGTGCAAGTGTCAACTAGCTCGGATCATAGCTCTGTTCATATGCCAATGCATGAGCAGATGCACGTGCACGCGCGGTGTTCCTTTGATTACAGGCTTTTCCACACCGGGCGCGCCCTCCGGGAAGAGAGACGAACGGCACGCCTATTTCGCTCCCGCTCAAGGGAGTTGATCGTTGCGGACCTTGGTAACGTGGCGCGGTCTTTCGACCGGAAAACAGCAAGGGGGAACTCCACGTGACCAGCTCTCTACGCACCGGCGCCGTCGCGGTCGCCGCTCTGGCCGCCGCGCTGACGCTGACCGCTTGCGGCGGCGACGACGCGAGCAAGGATTCCGGCGCGGATTCCGCGGCGAGCGCGACGCCCGGGAGCGGCGGCGGGAACGGCTCCGGGGAGTCCGCCGGCAGCGGCACCGTGGACGCCGCGGCGCTGGAGGGCACCTGGGTGGGGCTGACGGACGGCAAGAACGTCACGGTGTCCGTCAGCGCCCGCAAGGTCGCCCTGGTCGCCGATCAGTCCGTGTGCCAGGGCGACGTCAAGGACATGGGCGGCGATCCGATGCTGGCGCTGAAGTGCACCGGCGGCTCCACCGACCGCACGATGGGCGCGATCGACTCCGTGGACGGCACGAAGCTGGTCCTCTCGTGGGACGGCGGCGTCAAGGACACCCTCGCCAAGGCCGACCCGGGCAAGCTGCCGAGCGGCATGCCCTCACTCCCCGGCCTGCCGGACCTCCCCGAGGCCCCGGACCTGCCCGGGATCCCCGCGCCCTGACGGCCGACGCGGCCTGACGCCCACCCTCCCGCCCGCCGGGAGCCGCTCAGCCCTCGGCCAGCGTGCTGCTGACCCGGGTGGAGCCGCCCCGCTCGTCCAGAGCCCGGGTGAACTCCTCCAACGCGTCCAGGAGCAGCGCCGCGCCCCGGCGCACAACCGGGTCGCCGACGGGGGTCGTGCCGTCGTCCGTCGGAGTGGGCATGTCCCAGTGGGCCACCGCGTCCACCACCGGCTGCCAGTCGGGCAGCCGCCGCTCCCGTACCGCCTTGGCGCCCTTCTCGGTGGCCCGGCGCAACGCCTCGGCCAGCTGGGCGGCGCCGGGCACCGGCTCGGCCGACCTGGCCGGCAGATGGGCCTCCAGGACCATCGCGGACCGGCCCAGCTGGGCCAGCGCGAGCTGGGCGTCGGTCGCGGCGGCCCGGGAGATGCCCCGGTGGCGTACGGGCTCGTGCTGGGCGGTCGCCAGCGCCTCCTGCCACGCCACACGGGCCTCCCGGGTGGCGATCAGGGCGTCCCGGACGTCCTCGGCGTCGCGGGAGGCGGGGTCCGCGTACCGGTCGACGACCGTGGCCGCGTACCGCCCGTCCGCCACCAGCCACTCGGCCAGCCGGTCGCGCAGCCGCGGGGTCTCCCAGGCCGGGTAGAGGGCGTACGAGATCATCGCGAGGAGTCCGCCGACGAGCGTCAGGACGATGCGCTCGGTGACGGTCTGGGACCAGTCGCCGCCGGCCATGCCGAGCAGGAAGACGACGTACGCGGCGACGCAGACCTGGCCGACCGCGTAGCCGGTGCGCATCAGCAGGTACATCAGCCAGGCGCAGACCACCGCGAGGAGCGCGGAGAGCCGGGCGTCGGGGCTCGCGGTCTGCACGACGGCGGTGGCGAGCCCGACGCCGACCAGGGTGCCGCCGAAGCGTCCCGCCGCGCGGGAGTACGTCTGGGAGAACTCGGGCCGCATCACCATGACGGCGGTCATCGGGGCCCAGTAGCCGTGGCCGAGCGGCACGGCCTCGCCGACGAAGTACCCGCAGACGGCGACCACCGCGACCCGGATGGCGTGGCGCAGGATCGGCGAGCCGTGGTGCAGCTCGCGGCGCATCGAGGCCAGCACCACCGGGATTAGTTTCAGCAGCGTGGGCCGGTGCCGGGTGTCCGGGGCGAGGCCGGAGGGGACCCCGCTGTCGGTCCCGGTGCCCTCGGCGATCTCCAGGACGTCGTCGAGCAGGGCCGAGAGCCGGTCGGCGGCGCGGCGGGCGGGGCCGACGAGGATCACATCGTTGTCGGGGGTCTTCAGGACGCCCAGGTCCGTGGCGGAGAGGTGGACGGGCTCGCCGTGCCGGACGGCGCGCGCGGCGGCGTCCAGGACCGATCCGGCCGCGCCCAGCAGCTCGTTCACCCAGAGCCGCTCGAGACCGTCGCCGGGCACCCCCATCGCCGGGTCCGCGAGCGAGGCGAGCACCGGGCGCAGCCGCTCGGCGATCCCCCGGGCCCCGTGCAGTTCGGCGGGGCGGCGGCGGGCCTCGCGCGGGGTGACGGCGGCGGCGCTGCGGGCGGTCATCAGGGGCAGCGGGTCGAAGGGGGCGACCGGGTCGTGGCGCAGCCGCCGGGCGTAGTCGGCCTCGGCGGCCAGGGCGTCGGCGAGCGCGTCGCGCTGGGCGCCCCATCTGCGGACCGGGAAGAGGACGATGAGCGCCGCCTGCACGACCCCGCCGACGACGATCATCACGGCGTGGGCGGCGGCGTCCACGACCGAGGTGGGCAGGGTGATCGTCACCAGCATGATCGCGACGTTGGACGCGGCGATGATGCCGCCCGTGGGGCCCGCCGCCCAGGCCAGTCCGGCGAGGAAGGTCCAGGCGCCGAGGAGGCACAGGAAGAGCACGACGTGCGCGCCGCTGACGTAGCCGACGAACGTCGAGACGGCGAGGCTCACGCCGGAGACGAGGGCGAGTACGGGGCGGGGCCGCCAACTGCGCTGGAAGGTGGCGAGGGCCGCCTGGAACGCGCCGAACGCGGAGCTGGCCGCGATCTCCGGCCCGAACAGCACGAGGCCGGCCCCGACGACGAGGGCGAGGCCGGCCGCACCGCGCAGGGCGATGAGGGGTTCCAGCCTCTGCCGCTCGATCTCCAGCCCCGAGCGGGCGGTCTCCTTCAGCGCCCGGAGCCAGCTCATGGGTCGAGCCTAGCCGTGCAATCTCGGACAAGCTCGACTTAGGACATGATTTCGCCATCGGGTCGGTGGGGCGTGCCGCCGGTGTGGGCCCGGTCGGCGGCCTCGGTGCCGTGCGTCCAGCCGTCCAGGTCGGTGACGCCGCGGACCCGTGACGTGGTGGTCCTCGGGAACATCCGCCCGGCGGCGTCGGTGACCGCGACGTCCCGGGCGGCCAGCACCGGCAGCAGCTCACCGGCCGGGGCCGCGTCCGCGCCGTCGGCCGCCGCCGTGGCCCGCTCGGCGCCGTCGGCGAGCCGGCGGCCGAGCCGCTGGGCGTACCCCATCCAGAACGCCTGCCGGAAGGTCTTGGTCCGCTTGCGTCCCCCGGCGCGCTGCCCGGCCTCCGCCCGGGTCATCGCGGCCGCCCCCTGGACGAGCAGCGAGGTGAACAGCAGCTCGACGGCCTCCAGGTCCGGCTCGAAGCCGACGACCGTGGTGAAGCCGAGATCGTCGTTCCACACGGCCCGGCAGCGGTTCGCGGAGGCGACGGCGTCGAGCAGGATCGCCTTGGCGCTCTCGTACGGGGGCTCCACCCCGATCCGGCAGGCGCCCGGGGTCTCGCGGCTCTGCGTCCGCGCGGCGAGGAGGGCCTCGTCGATGCTGTGCCGGGCCATCAGCTCCTGGGCCTTGGTGGTCAGCGCCTCGGCCTCCTCCGGGAAGCCTGTCGCCTCCGCCTTCGCCAGCAGCGCCCGGATCCGGGTGAGCATGCGGGGCTCGTCGGCGGCGGGCGGCCGGTGCAGATGGTCGGCGGCGGCGCCGGGCGGGGGTCCCACGGGTTCGATGGCGGGCAGCCGCAGCAGCAGCCGGTACAGCTCCAGCAGGTCACCCGCGTACCGGAACCGGTCGGGGCGGTTGCGCGGCACGGGGTCGGGCAGCTCGGCGAGCTGCCGGCGCCAGCGGGGCGGCAGCTCCGCGTACCGGGCGGTCTCGGCGGCGATCAGGGTCGCGGCCAGCGCCGCCCGCCGCTCGTCCAGCTCATGACGGACGAACCGGACCAGGTCGGCCGGGTGCCAGCCCCGGTCCCATGCCCGGCGCACGAACTCCTCGCCGCGCCGGTGCGCCTCCGCGTCCGCCTCCGGGGCGGCGGCGAGCAGGGAGGCCCCGGTGTCGAGGGCGGCGTCGCCCGCCACGTAGAGGGCCGCCGCACACGCCCGGTCGATCACCGATTCCATCCGGCCAAGGGTAGGCGCACCGCTCGCACGGCCCGCGCGCCCCTTCTGCGGAGCAACGGAAGCGGGAGCCGTCCCGGCCCACGGTGCGCACGTGCCACCGGCGGCCCGTGCCCGCCGGCGACCCGGCGCGCCCCGCCTCCGGGGCGCTGTCAGTGGCGGGTGCCAGACTCGCACCCATGACCGAACGGTGGGCGGTGGCGGCTGCGGACGGGGGCGGGGCGCTGCTCGCGCCGCTGGCCCGGGACGGCGTGCCCGCCGGGCCGGTCCTCGCCGAGGCCGACCTCGTCGAGGCGGTCCGCTCCCGGCCCGACGTGGTGCGCTGGGTGTGGCGGTCGACCGCCGAGATCTACCCCCGGCTGCTGGCCGCCGGGGTCCGGGTCGAGCGGTGCTACGACATCGAGTGCGCCGAGCTGCTGCTGCTCGGGCACGCCGGGCGGCTCGGCGAGCCCCGTTCCGCCGCCGCCGCTCTCGCCCGGCTCGACAACGCGCCGGTGCCGCCCGACCCGCCCGCCCGGTCCGCCGAACCGGGCGCGCAGTCCTCCCTCTTCGAGCCGCCGTCGGGCCCCGGGGTGCCGTTCGAGGGGCTCCTGCGGGTCTACGCGGACCAGGTGCGCCGTCACGACGCGGCGGAGCACCCGGACCGGATGCGCCTGCTGACCGCGTCGGAGTCGGCGGGGATGCTCGTGGCCGCCGAGATGCACCGGGCCGGGCTGCCCTGGCGCGCCGACGTCCACCGGGAGCTGCTGAACGGGCTGCTGGGCGAGCGGTACGCGGGCGGCGGCGAGCCCCGCAGGCTCGCCGAGCTGGCGGACGAGGTGTCGGCGGCGTTCGGCCGAAGGGTCCGCCCCGACCTGCCGGCCGATGTGGTGAAGGCGTTCGCGCAGGCGGGCATCGCGGTGAAGTCGACCCGGCGCTGGGAGCTGGAGGAGCTGGACCATCCGGCGGTCGAGCCGCTGATCGCGTACAAGAAGCTGTACCGGATCTGGACGGCGCACGGCTGGTCCTGGCTCCAGGACTGGGTGCGCGAGGGCCGCTTCCGCCCGGAGTACCAGCCGGGCGGCACGGTCAGCGGCCGCTGGACGACCAACGGCGGCGGGGCCCTCCAGATCCCCAAGGTGATCCGCCAGGCCGTCGTCGCCGACGAGGGGTGGCGGCTCGTCGTCGCGGACGCCGACCAGATGGAGCCCCGGGTGCTGGCGGCGATCTCCCGCGACCGGGGCCTGATGGAGGTGGCCGGTCATGACGGCGACCTCTACAAGGCCCTGTCCGACCGGGCGTTCTCCGGCGACCGCGACCACGCCAAGCTGGCGCTGCTCGGGGCGATCTACGGCCAGACGTCCGGGGACGGACTGAAGAACCTGGCCGCCCTGCGCCGCCGCTTCCCGCTCGCCGTCGCCTATGTCGACGACGCGGCGCGGGCGGGCGAGGAGGGGCGGGTGGTGCGGACCTGGCTGGGCCGGACCAGCCCGCCGGTCGCGCTGGCGGGGCAGGACGAGGAGGCGGGCCTTCCCCAGGAGGGTCCCGAGGGCTCCGGGGCCGCGCCGGACGGCGGTCCGGCGCGGGCCCGGGGGCGCTTCACCCGTAATTTCGTGGTGCAGGGCAGCGCGGCCGACTGGGCGCTGCTGCTGCTGGCCGCGCTCCGCCGGGCGCTCCATGAGCAGGGGCTGCGGGCGCAGTTGGTGTTCTTCCAGCACGACGAGGTGATCGTGCACTGCCCGGCCGGGGAGACCGGGGCCGTCGCCGAGGCGATCCGCGCGGCGGGCGAGCTGGCCGGGCGGACCGCCTTCGGTCGGACGCCGGTGCGGTTCCCCTTCACGACGGCGGTGGTGGAGCGGTACGCGGACTCCAAATGACGCCCGTGGCGTGGCTGAGGCATGCCGGGCGCCGCGGGTCCGGTCCGCGGGACGCGCCCTACCGCTGCTGGAGCCTCGGCCATTGCGGGCTGATGGCCAGGGCGGTGAGCTGGTCCATCGTGAGCGCGGGCGTGGGCGTGGGCCGGGTGGCGGGACTCGACTGCTCGCCGGAGGTGAAGGCCGAGACGACGACCCGCACACCGTCGGGGCGCATCGTGTCGGCCGTCCACATGACCACTCCCTGGCCGCCCTTCTCGCCGGGCTTCTTCGAGGTGGCGAGCAGGGTGCCGTCCGGGCCCGGGAGCGGGGCCTCGCGGGGGAACGCGAGAAGCGCCCCGTTCACGCGCCGGACGGCGTGAACGGGGCGCGGGCGGTGGTGCGCTCGCTGTGTCCTCGTCTACCCGCGTTCCCACAACGCGGGGACGTTCGGCGGCTCCCAGCCCGACATGGCCCGGTGTGCCTGCAGACAGCGGTAGGCGACCCCGCCGTACGTCACGCGGTCACCCGCGCGGTAGGAGGTGCCGGACGACCAGGTGCCGCCCGGCGGATCGGTAGGCGGATCGGTGGGCGGATCGGTCGGGCCGGGCGTCTGGGCGACGTCCAGCACGAAGTCGAAGGTGCCCTGGCGCCCGTTCCCGACGGTGCGGACGTTCATCAGCAGCTCGGGGTCGAACAGCGCGTCGGTGTTGTTGCGCGGCTCGTT
The DNA here is from genome assembly GCF_028747205.1 of Streptomyces sp. CA-278952. NCBI lineage: Bacteria > Bacillati > Actinomycetota > Actinomycetes > Kitasatosporales > Streptomycetaceae > Streptomyces > Streptomyces sp. CA-278952. The sequence goes on along the minus strand of NZ_CP112880.1, from coordinate 4,445,189 downwards.
CGGGAAGTACAGCTGGGTGGTGAGGATGCGCCCGCCGGGCGCCTGCGCCTTCACATGGATGTGCCGGGTACGGCCCGGGTAGAGGCCCGCCACGATGGTGGTGAGGCTGAACGACCCGTCCGTGCCGGTGAACTGATGTCCCCGGAAGGCGAACTGGGCCATGTCGTAGGACCCGTTGGCGTCGGCCTGCCAGAAGTCGAGCAGAGCCCCGGAGATGGGGCGGCAGGCCCGGCCGAAGACGTAGCCGCTCACGGTGAGCGGTACGCCGGGGGTGCTCGGGGTCACCAGGCTGGTGCGGCGGGGCGAGTTGGGCTTGAAGTACGGCCCCTCCATCTGCGGAGGCGTCGTGTCGTCGCCGTCGTCGCACTCCGGGGTCGGGGCCAGCGGCCCGTTCCCGGACGAGGCGGCGTCCCGGGCGAGCGCGACGCCCCCTCCGGCGAGCAGGGGCGCGGCGCTCGCGACGAACGCGGCCTTCAGGAGACCTTTGCGGCTGATCCGCCGCCGGTCCCCCGACGCCCCGTCGGACGCGTTGGGTTCATGGGGGGTTGTGTTGTCCATCTGTGGGGTCATGACGGTTTCCTCGGAGTCCTCGGGGTTCCTCGACGCGGGGAGGCGGGAGGCGGGAGGTTCAGGAGGTTCGGTGGTGCCGGACCGGTCCCGGGGTGGTCAGACCCGGGACCGGTCCCGGGTGGTCAGACCCGCTGCCAGAGCGCCGGGACGGCCGCGGGGGTCCAGCCGGGCTGGGCCGTGTGTCCCTGGAGGCAGCGGTAGGTCGCTCCGCCGTACGTCACCGTGGCGCCGGCGGCGTACGTGGTGCCGGCCGCCCAGGTGCCGCCCGGCGGGTCGGTGGGCGGGTCGGTCGGCGGGTCGGTGGGCGGGTCGGTGGGCCCGCCGCTGGTGACCAGGGTCAGCCCGTACGTCTGGAGCAGCGGGTTGATCGGCTGGAAGTACGTCGTACCGCCGGAGGAGCAGTTGCCCGAGCCGCCGGAGGTGACGCCCTGCGCCTGGCTGCCGGAGATGTAGGAGCCGCCGGAGTCGCCCGGTTCGGCGCAGACGCTGGTGCGGGTCACGCCGGAGATGGTGCCCTCCGGGTAGGTGACGCTGGTGTTCAGCTGCTGGATGGTGCCGCAGTGCCAGCCCGTGGTGGAGCCGGAGCGGCAGACCGAGGCGCCGACGACGGAGGCGGTGGAGCCGGCGACGGTGACGTCGCCCCGCCCGTATCCGTTCACCAGCGGACGCGGGGTCCAGTTGGCGTTGGTGGCGACCCAGGCCATGTCCCGGCCCGGGAAGGTCGAGCCCTGGAAGGAGCCCTGGGCCTGCTGGTTGACGCCGTTGGTGGTGGTGCCGACGCGGCCGCAGTGGCCCGCGGTGGCGAAGCCGTTCTGGGTGCCGCGCTTCACCGAGAAGCCGACGGAACAGCGGCCGGAGCCGTTCATGTAGTACGCGTCGCCACCCCGGATGTCGGCGAGGGCGCGGGGCTGCTCGGCGGACCTGGCGACGGTGACGAGGCCGCTGTCGACCCCGGCCGCCTTCAGGAACGCCTGTCCGGCGGCGGTGCTGCCGGCGTTGACGACGACCCGGTTGGTCTCGACGTCGACGTACCAGACGGGCACGTTCCTGGGCGCCTTGTTCAGCGCGGCCTTGTCGAGGGTCTTCTTGACGCCTTCGAGCCGGTCCAGGCTGTGGCCGACGACCTCGGCGCGCGCTCCGGCGTCGGTGATCCGGGCGGCCTCGGAGGCGTCGGTGGTGGCGACGGTCAGGACCGCCTTCGCACCGCTGACCCGGGCTCCGGCGAAGCTGGCGCCGAGGGACTTCTCCAGCCCCGCGGCGACGGCGGCGGCGCGGTACTCGTTGGCTATCCGGCTGCGAGCGTCGTCCGCGTCGAGGCCGAGGTCGCGCTCCAGGGCGGCCAGCATGCCGGGCGACAGGCTGTCGGCGGAGACCGGCGGGGCGGCGGTGGCCGCGGGGTCGGCGGACGCCACGCCGGTCAGCCCGGCGAGGGCGAGCGCACCCACGGCCACCGTGGCGGTGCCGGCGGCGAGGGCGCGTCTGCGGAGCGTGGTTCTCTCCACGTCACTCTCCTTGGTTCTGGGGGTGTCCAGGTCCGGCTGGGGTTGGTCCGGACCAGGGAATTGCCGAAACCGTAGCGGCGGCGACACCCGGCGCAGGAGATCCCGTTCACCCCCCTCCCTCCGCGTTATGGGGCCGCGCGGCACGTGCTTCGGTCAGCCCCGCGGGCGAGTACGGAGCCGTTTTCGGGGCCCTGCCGGGCGAAGCTGGATCGCGTCTCCCTTTCGGCGGGGTGCCCGGGTAGGTTCGGCCTCATGCACACAGGGCAACTTCTGGGCTCGGGACGCACCGCCGACGTGTACGCACTCGACGGCTCCTGGGTCCTTCGCCGTTACCGGGACCGCACCGACACCACGGAGGAGCTGGCCGTGATGAGTTACGTCGGCGCCTTCGGCTTCCCGGTGCCGCGCATCGGTCCGCCCGCCGAAGGGGTCCGCCGTCCCACGGACCTGGTGCTCCAGCGGCTGACCGGCCCGACCCTGGCCGAGGCCCTGCTGGCGGGGCGGCTGGGGGCGGCCGAGGCGGGCGCGCTGCTCGCCCGGCTGCTGCGCGAGCTCCACGCCATACCGCCCCGGGTCTCGGCGAACCCGGAGGACTGCGTGCTCCACCTGGATCTGCATCCGGAGAACGTGGTGCTGACGGCGGAGGGCGCGGTGGTGGTCGACTGGTCCAGCGCGGCGGAGGGTCCGCCCGGTCTCGACCGGGCGATGTCGGCGCTGACCCTGGCCCGGACCGCGCTCGGCCGGGAGTTCCCGGCCGGGGCGGACGTCCGGCCCCTGCTGACGGCGCTCCTGGCGGAACTCTCCGACGAGGGCGGCGCGTCGACCGCCGATCTGTCCCTCGCCCGCGCCCGCCAGCGGGCGAACCCGCATCTGACCGACCACGAACGGGCCTGCCTGGACCGGGCGGTGGACCTGGTGCTGGGCTGCGCGCCGTAAGGTTCGGGTGCCTCCGGCGGGGGGATCAAGCCCCTCCGGCGATTGAGGAGCGGGGGCCCGGGGGCGGAGCCCCCGATCAGCCCGGGCTGGAGCCCCGATCAGCCCGCGCTCAGCGCCGCCTACGCTTCGCGTCGCGCACGCGCCGCAGCCGGTTCACCGTGACCGGGTCCTCGCGCAGCGCCCGCTCGTCGTCGATCAGCGCGTTCAGCAGCTGGTAGTAGCGGACCGGCGAGATCCGGAGCTCCTCGCGGATCGCCCGCTCCTTCGCCCCGGGCCCCGCCCAGGGCCGCCGCTCCAGGGCCAGCAGCGCCCGGTCCCGTACGGACAGTCCGCCGGTGTCGGGGGCTGGCTCGGCCCGGGGGGCGCGGTGCTCGTGGTCGGGGGCGGTCATATCGACCAACCTAACGCCCACCCCCGACACCGCGCCCGCGGCCGCTACTCGGCGGCCTCCGCCTGTGACGCCTCGGTGGCGAGCTCGCCGAGGATGCTCTCGGGGTTGCTGCCCGGCGCGACCGCGCTGCCGATCTTCTTCTTGATCCCGTCGCTGACCGTGGCCCAGGACGTCTTGCTGTAGGGGATGAGCGTCGAGTTCGGCAGGGCCGCCAGGAACGGGCGCAGCTTCTTGTGCTTCTTGTCGGTCTCCATCGCGGCGGAGGCGCTGCCGGTCACCGGGAGCAGGTCGTAGCTCTCGGCGAACTCCAGCACGTTCTCGTCGGAGTAGGCGTAGTCGAGGAACGTGCCTATCTCCTTGCGGTGGCCGTTCTCCTTGAAGCCCATCATCCAGTCGGCCACGCCCATGGAGCCCTTGGTCGGGCCGTCGAAGCCGGGCAGCGGCACCATGCCGACCTTGACGCCCTTGGCCTCGGCCTCGTCCATCAGGGTGGGGTGGCCGTTGAGCATGCCGACATCGCCGTCGGCGAACGCCTCGAAGGCCTTCGCCCGGTCCAGCTTGCCCGGCTCGACCGGTCCGGTGAGGCCCTCGCCGACGAGGTTGTCCCGCAGCCAGCGGAACGTGGCGACGTTCTGGGCCGAGTCGAGGTCGTACGCGCCGACGTCGTCCGTGTAGCCGCCGCCACCGCTGAGGAGCCACATCAGGGTCTCGGCCTGGGCCTCCTCCTGGCCGAGCGGCAGGGCGAAGGGGTAGTCGACGCCCTTGGCCTTGAGCGCGGCGGCGTCGCTCCGGATGTCGTCCCAGGTCTCGGGGGCGCCCAGGCCCGCCTTTTCGAAGAGCTTCTCGTTGTAGAAGAGCAGTCGGGTGCTGGCGACGAAGGGCAGGCCGTACAGCGTGCCGTCGATCTTGCCCGCGTCGGCGAGCCTCGGCAGGAAGTTCGCCGTGGTGCGGATCGCGAGCGTCTCGTCGGCGGTGTAGAGCTTGCCCGCCTTGGCGTAGTCCGCGTACGCGCCGATCTGGGCGATGTCCGGGGCGTCGCCGGCCTTGACCATCGCGGCGACCTCGCGGTCGACGTCCTTCCAGTGGAGGACGGTGACGTCGACCTTGATGCCGGGGTGCTCCTTCTCGAAGCCCGCCGCGACTCCGCTCCAGTACTTCTCGGAGCTGTTCTCCGGACTGGTGCCGTAGTCGGCGGCGACCAGCTTGAGCGTGACGTCGCCCGAGCCGCCGTCACCGCCGCAGCCCGACAACGTCGCTGTCATTCCCAGCGCGGCCACCACCGCGGTCAGACCCAAAAAGCGCCGCTGCACAGCCTCGCCCATCCTCGTTGATCACTTGGCTCACGGACGGCGCGCACGGCGTCGGCCCCCGGCCTCCGTTCGGCCGCGGCAGCGCCGCCCTGTCCTGGGCACCGTCCGGATGAACTGCGATTTTCCCCCATTGGCGACGCGGAGGTCTACACCACCGGCGTATCGCTTCGGCAACGTATACGGGCCCCGAGGGCCACAACTGGCTTACGCGCACTGGCAGTCGGGGGCCCCTGCCCGTATCTTGGTCCAGACCTTTGGACCGATTCCCCCCGGTCCGTGGGTCCCCATGAGTGACTTTCCGGTAGATAACGACCGGCCTTCACTCCTTCATCATTTTGTATGGGTGCACAACAAACCTCGCTAGTGGACTAGACCTTTTGGGGGTCGGCGGGCGAAACTGTCTCCCGTGAGACATGTCATCGCCCTCGATGTGGGCGGCACAGGAATGAAGGCCGCACTGGTCGGGACCGACGGCACCCTCCTCCACGAGGCGCGGCGGGCCACCGGCCGGGAGCGCGGCGCCGACGCGGTCGTCGAGACCATCCTCGCGTTCGCGGCGGATCTGCGGGCCCACGGCGAGGAGCACCTCGGCGAGAGCGCCGTCGCCGCCGGGGTCGCCGTGCCCGGCATCGTCGACGCCGAGAAGGGCATCGCGGTGTACGCCGCGAACCTGGGCTGGCGCGACGTACCGCTGCGCGCCCTGCTGGGCGAGCGCCTCGGCGTCCCCGTAGCCCTCGGCCACGACGTGCGCACCGGCGGGCTCGCCGAGGGCCGGATCGGGGCCGGGCGGGGCACGGACCGCTTCCTGTTCGTCCCGCTGGGCACCGGGATCGCCGGGGCCATCGGCATCGCGGGGGCCATCGAGGCGGGCGCCCACGGGGACGCGGGCGAGATCGGCCACATCGTGGTCCGCCCGGACGGCCCCGACTGCAGCTGCGGCCAGCGCGGCTGTCTGGAGACGCTGGCCTCGGCCGCCGCGGTGACCCGGGCCTGGGCCGCCGCTTCCGGGGACCCCGCGGCGGACGCCGCGGACTGCGCGAAGGCCGTCGAGTCCGGCGACCCGGCGGCGGTCCGGGTCTGGCAGGACGCGATCGACGCGCTCGCCGCCGGCCTCGTCACCGCGCTCACCCTCCTCGACCCGGGCACGCTCATCATCGGTGGCGGTCTCGCCGAAGCCGGGGAAACCTTGTTCACACCACTGCGTGCGGCCGTCGAGGAACGCGTCACGTTCCAGAAACTGCCCCACATCGTCCCGGCGGCCCTCGGGGACACCGCCGGATGCCTGGGCGCGGGGCTGCTCGCCTGGGATCTACTCTCCACGGAGGTTTCCGCCTGATGGCCGGACGCGCAGCAGACAGCACCGTTCTCGCCGGCGCCCGGGTGGTGCTCCCCACCGGCACCGTCGAGGACGGCCGGGTGACCGTCGAGGGCTCCCGGATCTCCGGTTCGGCACCGGAGGGCGCCCGGATCATCGACCTCGCCGGCCACTGGGTGGTCCCCGGCTTCGTGGACATGCACAACCACGGCGGCGGCGGGGCCTCCTTCACCTCCGGCACCGTCGACGAGGTCCTCACCGGCATCCGTACGCACCGTGAGCACGGCACGACCACCATGGTCGCCTCCACGGTCACCGGCGAGATGGACTTCCTCGCCCGCCGCGCGGGCGTCCTGTCCGAGCTGGTCGAGCAGGGCGACCTGGCCGGGATCCACTTCGAGGGCCCCTTCATCTCGCCGTGCCGCAAGGGCGCCCACAGCGAGGAGCTGCTGCGCGACCCGGACCCGGCCGACGTCCGCAAGCTGCTGGACGCCGCGCGCGGCACCGCCCGCATGTTCACCCTCGCCACCGAGCTGCCCGGCGGCATCGACTCCGTACGGCTGCTCGCCGAGCACGGGGTCATCGCCGCGATCGGCCACACGGACGCGACGTACGAACAGACCGTCGAGGCCATCGAGGCGGGCGCGACCGTCGCCACGCACCTGTTCAACGCGATGCCGCCGCTCGCCCACCGCGACCCCGGCCCGATCGCGGCCCTCCTGGAGGACGACCGGATCACCGTCGAGCTGATCAACGACGGCACACATCTGCACCCGGCCGTCCTGGAGCTGGCCTACCGCCACAAGGGCGCCGGCCGCGTCGCACTGATCACCGACGCGATGGACGCCGCCGGCTTCGGCGACGGGGAGTACCAGCTCGGCCCGCTCGCGGTCGAGGTCACCGACGGGGTGGCCCGGCTGGTGGAGGGCGGCTCGATCGCCGGCTCCACGCTCACCCTGGACACCGCGTTCCGGCGGGCCGTCACCCTCGACGCCATCCCCGTCGAGGACGTCGTCCGGTCCATCTCCGCCAACCCCGCCCGGCTCCTCGGCGTCCACGACCGGGTCGGCTCGCTGGAGGCGGGCAAGGACGCCGACCTGGTCGTCCTCGACGAGGACTTCGTCCTCAAGGGCGTCATGCGCCGCGGCGAGTGGATCATCGAGCCGAAGACTGCGTAGGCGGCACGCCGAGCACGTAACGAAGCGATGGCGGTCGGCCCGCGGGACTGGGCCGACCGCCATCGCTTTGACATGATCATCAGATGGGCGCGCCGCGGACGGGTGCGCGCGCCATGGGGGCCATGCACCGAGGGAGGGACCGGCAGAGGTGATCCTGACCGTCACTCTGAACACCGCGCTCGACGTGACGTACACCGTCGACGCGCTCGTCCCGCACCGCAGCCACCGGGTCGGCGAGGTCACCGAACGCCCCGGCGGCAAGGGCCTCAACGTCGCCCGGGTCCTCGGCGCGCTGGGCCACGACTGCGTCGTCACCGGCTTCGCGGGAGGCCCGACCGGGGACGTCCTGCGCTCCCTGCTCGCCCCGCTCCCACCGCGCGACGCCCTCGTGCCCGTCGCCGGGAACACCCGCCGCACGCTCGCGATCACCGACCGCTCGACCGGCGACACCACCCAGCTCAACGAACCCGGACCGCAGGTGAGCCCCGCCGAATGGGCCGCCCTCCTGCGGACGTACGAGGAGCTGCTCGCCGGAGCCGACGCCGTCGCGCTCTGCGGCAGCCTGCCGCCCGGCATCCATGTCGGGGCCTACGCGGAGCTGGTCCGGATCGCCCGCGCCGCCGCCGTGCCCGTGCTCCTGGACACCAGCGGAGAACCGCTGCGCCGGGGCATCGCCGCCCGCCCCGACCTGGTCAAGCCGAACGCCGAGGAGCTGGCCCAGCTGACCGGCTCCCGCGAACCGCTGCGCGCCGCCCGCGACGCCCGCCGCCGCGGGGCCCACTCCGTGATCGCGTCCCTGGGCCCGGAGGGCGTGCTCGCGCTCACCCCGGACGGCGTCTGGCGGGCCGCCCCGCCCGCCCCCGTGCGCGGCAACCCGACCGGTGCGGGCGACTCCGCCGTGGCCGGGCTGCTGTCCGCCCTGGCCGAGGGCCTCGACTGGCCGGATCGCCTCGCCCGGGCGGTGGCCCTGTCGACGGCGACCGTGCTGGCCCCGACGGCCGGCGATTTCGACGCCGCGGCCTACGCGGAGCTGCTGCCGCGCGTCACGGTGGAGCCGCACACGCCGACGCCCTGACCACCTCGGGGGCGGTCAGGGCGTCGTCGCGCACGGTGTGACTAGCTCTTGATGTGGCCGGACTTCAGCTCCAGCTGGTCGAGATTGGCGTCGCACTGATCGCCCGTCTCGCACGACAGCTTGAGGGTGTTGGAGCCCTTGTCGAGCTGGACGTACGCGTACGTGTTCGTCCAGCCCTTCTCCAGATCGCCCTCGGCGGCCTGCGCGAAGTTCTCCATGTTGATGGAGCGCGGCTCCTGCGCGTTGACCGTCAGGGTCGTCTTCGCGTCCTTGCCGGGCACGCCGTAGGTCACGTACAGGGTGTACGCGCCGGCCTCGGGGACCTCGACCGTCCAGGTGGCCGACCGGCCGACCTCGTTCAGGTTGATGTAGTTGCCGTTGGCGCCCTTGGCGCCCTTGACCGAGGAGTCCAGGGCCGCCGTGCCGCCCAGCGTCAGCGTCGCCGCGTCCTGCTTCGGCAGCTCGACCGGCTTCGGGGACTCCTTGGGCTTCTTCTCCGGCTTCTTCGACTGCTCGACCTCGCCGGCGGGGCCCTGCGAGGAGGACGCCTCGTCCTTGTTGTCGTTCTTGTCGCCGTCGTCGTCCGTGAGCAGGGCGGCGCCGATGCCGACGACGACGACCGCGACCACGGCGACGGCCGCGATCAGGAGCGCCTTGGTGTTCGGGCCGCCCCGGCCCGGACCGCCGCCGTGGCCGCCGTGCGCCGGAGGCTGCCCGTTGGACGCGCCGCCCGGGTAGGTCTCGGGGGCCGCGTACTGCGGGTTCGGCCGGTTGTGCTGCTGCGGGGGCTGCTGGCCGTAGCTCTGCTGGGGCGGGTAGCCGTACCCGCCCTGCTGCTGGCCGTACTGGCGCTCGCCGACGGTCCGCACCTGGTTGTAGGACGTTCTGGGCACGCCCGGCTGCGCGGCCGGCCCCGGGTAGCCGTAGCCGCCCTGGCCGGGCGGCTGGGCGCCTGCCGCTTGTCCGTCCGCGTACAGATAGCCGAACGGATCGTCGTCCTCGGGCTTGCTCGCGCCGTTGTTTCCGGCCGTCATCCCTGGGTCACTCCTCACCATGTCGCCAGCCGTCGCCGACCGGCCGAGCCTACCTCGAACGGAGCAAGCCCCGAATTGTGCTCAGTGACCCGGACGGCCGTGGGGAACGGATACGGGGTAGGGGGAGAAACGGGCCGTGAACGTCATCCGGCCCTGCGGTGAACCTTCGACCGGGACCGCTTTTCCACGTACATCCGCTGGTCGGCGGAGCGCAGGACCTCTTCGACCGTCATTCCGCACTCGGCCCAGCCGATGCCGAAACTCGCCCCGACCCGGACCGCGCGACCATCGACCCTTATGGGCGGAATGATGGCATTTCTCAGGCGAACGGCCAGGTCAGCGGCGTCCGCCGCCCCGAGGCCGTCGGCGAGAACGACGAATTCGTCACCCCCGAGCCGGGCGACGGTGTCACCGTCCCGCACGCAGGTGCTCAGCCGCCGGGAGACCTCGATGAGCACGGCGTCACCGGTGTGGTGCCCGAAGCGGTCGTTGATGGACTTGAAGCCGTCGAGGTCGCAGAAGAGGACCGCGAGGCCCTTCGTCCCGTCGTCGTGGTCCGGATCCGGGGCCACCGTATGCACATGGTGGTCGAAGGGACCGCCGCCGGGGACCGCCTCGCCCTCGTAGCCGTCGGGCTGGTAGCCGTGGGTCCCCTCGTACCGGTCGGCCTGGTAGCCGTGGGTCAGGGACGACTCGACGTCCCCGTACGCCGCGTCCAGCGCCTCGATCGCGGTCGCGGCCGGGGAGTGCGGCCGCTCGCAGATCCGGGCGCTGAGCCGCGACTTCAGCTCGGCGCTGTTGGGCAGCCCCGTCAGCGCGTCGTGCGAGGCGCGGTGGGCGAGGTTCAGCTCGTGCCGCTTGCGCTCCTCTATGTCCTCGACATGCGTGAGCAGGAAGCGCGGCCCGTCGGCGGTGTCGGCGACGACCGAATTGCGCAGCGAGACCCAGAGATAGGTGCCGTCCCGGCGGCTCAGCCGCAGCTCGGCCCGGCCGCCCTCGGCGGAGGTGCGCAGCAGGGTGCCGATGTCCTCGGGGTGGACGAGGTCGGCGAAGGAGTAGCGGCGCATGACGGAGGCCGGGCGGCCGAGCAGCCGGCACAGGGCGTCGTTGGTGCGCAGCAGCCTGCCCTGCTGGTCGCCGCCCATCTCCGCGATGGCCATGCCGCTGGGCGCGTACTCGAAGGCCTGCCGGAAGGACTCCTCGCTGGCCCGCAGCGCCTGCTGCTCCCGCTCCAGGCGGACCAGGGCGCGCTGCATGTTGGCCCGCAGGCGGGCGTTGCTGATCGCGATGGCGGCCTGGGAGGCGTACATCTGGAGCGCCTCGCGGCCCCAGGCTCCGGGGCGGCGCCCGTTGCGCGGCCGGTCGACGGATATGACCCCGAGGAGATCCCGGCCGCCCCCGGAGGCGTACATCGGGGCGTAGAGCCGGTCCAGCGGGTGCCACTCGTCCTCGAACCGGGGTTCGGGCCCCTCGGTGTGCCACTGGGGTACGTCGTCGTCGAGGAGGACCCAGCCCTCGGTGTGCGGGATGAAGCGGAGGTTGTCCCAGGCCTCGCCCATGGAGAGCCTGCGCTCCCAGGAGGCGCGGGAGCCGACGCGTCCGGTGATCAGGGCCTCGGCCGCGGCGTTGCCCGCGAAGGCGGCGATGACGAGGTCGCCGTCCGGCCTGACCAGGTTCACGCAGCCCAGCTCGTAGCCGAGGCCCGCGACGATTCCGTCGGCCACGGTCTGCAGCGTGTCCGCCAGACTCCGTGCCGTATTGAGATCAGCGACGGCCTGATGCAGCTGCCGCATGGTCGCAAGGCGGACGTACGGTTCCGACTCGGCCTCCATCGCTCGCACTCCCCGAGACCTCGACAGCAACTCCAGGTTTCATATCGACGTACTTGTTGCAGTGTCACGGCCACTGAATCACAGTGAGCTGTGCACCCGGTACACAGGGTCAGCAGAAAATGGACTCTGTGACTCAAGTCACAACAGATGACCGGGAGATGTCGGTGACTCAGGGCGACGACGCTCGTTCGGTGCGTGCCCGGAAGGGCGGGTTCCCCTTGTGCGCGCCCACTCGTCGCGCCGCTCGCACGCGCGAACCTTCCCGCGCACGCGGCCCTTCCGGAGTCCTAGGACCGGCCTGGTCCCCTGGCCCGATGCGACTGCCCGGCCCCCGCGGTTAGCGTCGGAGTGTGCTCCAGACGAAACCCCCCACCCCGCGCCCCGAGACCGTCCCGCATGCTGAGGGAGTGAGCAACGACGAGTTCCGTGCCGCCCTCGCGCGGCTGGCCGCCGGGGTGGTGCTGGTCACCGCCCAGGAGCCGCCCCTCGACGAGGACGGCCGGGGCGAGGACGTGGGCATGACGGCGACCGCCTTCATGTCCGTGTCCCTGGACCCGCCCCTGGTGACGGTGAGCCTGCGCAACGGCTCCCGGATGGACGACCTGCTGGACGAGCAGCCGCTGTGGGCGGTCTCCGTCCTGGCCGCGAGCCAGCGGCACATCGCGGGGCGGTTCGCCATGAAGGGCCGGATCAGCGACCGGCTGCTGTTCGAGGACGTCCCGTACGTACGGGGTGAGGTCACGCACGCGCCGCTGATCGGCGGGGCGCTGGCGACGCTGGAGTGCCGCACCGAGCAGCGCGTGGTGGCCGGGGACCACACCCTGGTGATCGGGCGGGTGCTCACGGCAGTGCTGCCGAGCCCGGAGGGCGACCCGCTGGCGTACTTCAAGGGCCGCTACCGCCAGCTGGGCTGACGGCGCGGGGCCCCGGAGTCACCGGGCGCGGCTTGGGCGTCACCCGTCGCGGGCCCGACCGTCACCCGTCGCGGGCCCGACCCGTCACCAGTCGCGGCCCGAGCGCCCGCGCTTGGTGTCGCCGCGCTGCTTCTTCTCCCGCAGCCTGCGCTCGTTGATCCCGCGCGGGATCTTCCGCTTGATCCGGGGCTTGGGCGGCGGCGCCGTGGCCTCGGCGAGGAGCGCGGCGAGCCGGACGCCGGCCGTCTCGCGGTTGCGCCACTGGGAGCGGTGCTCGGAGGCCCGTACGGAGATCACGCCGCCCACCAGCCTGCCCGCGAGCCGCTCCAGCGCCCGGGCCTTCCACACCTCGGGGAGCGCGTCGGTCGCCGCCAGGTCGAAGCGCAGCTCCACCTGGGAGTCGCTGGTGTTGACGTGCTGCCCGCCGGGCCCGGAGGACCGCGAGAAACGCCACATGAGCTCGGCCTCCGGGAGGGAGACCGAGCCGCGGATGACATAGGGCCCGGACATGACACCCATGGTCCCTTCCCCGCGCCCTGTTCGTCACCTTCTTTTGCCCAAGGGATCGCGCACGGGGGCGCCCGGGATCGCACGCCGGGCCCGCCCGGGGTCGGGCACCGGGCCGCACGGGGTCCCCTGACCGGCTCCACTTCGGGACGAAGTTCGGCAAAGAAAGTAAAGCGACCAGGAACCTCGTGGTCTGCTGCTTGCGTTATGACGGGTGACGGTAGCTTTCGTGATGGCACGAAGCCCGCACACGACGAGGAAAGGGACTTCCCATGGCAGTAAGCCTGTCCAAGGGCGGCAACGTCTCGCTCACCAAGGAGGCACCGGGCCTTACCGCCGTCACGGTCGGCCTCGGCTGGGACGTCCGCACCACCACCGGCACCGACTTCGACCTCGACGCCTCGGCGATCGCGGTCAACCCGGCGGGGAAGGTCGTCTCGGACGGCCACTTCGTCTTCTTCAACAACAAGTCGACGCCGGACCAGACCATCGTGCACACCGGTGACAACGTCACGGGTGAGGGCGAGGGCGACGACGAGCAGATCAACGTCAACCTGGCGGGTCTGCCGGCCGACGTGGACAAGATCGTCTTCCCGGTCTCCATCTACGACGCCGAGAACCGCAGCCAGAACTTCGGCCAGGTCCGGAACGCGTTCATCCGCATCCTCAACCAGGCCGGCGGCGCGGAGATCGCCCGCTACGACCTGAGCGAGGACGCCGCCACCGAGACCGCCATGGTCTTCGGCGAGCTCTACCGCAACGGCGCCGAGTGGAAGTTCCGCGCGGTCGGCCAGGGGTACGCCTCCGGCCTGCGCGGCATCGCCCAGGACTTCGGCGTCAACCTCTGACCCGAGCGCACAGCTGCTCCACCCGCTTCACCGGAGCCCCCGGCCGCCTTTGCGGCCGGGGGCTCCGGCGTGCGTGAAGGGCCGTCACGTCCCCCGTCCGGGAGCCGGTCAGCCCTCCACGGGCGGCCGGCCCCTGCCGTACAGCCAGGTGTCCCACAGCTCGGTGAGGTCCCGCCCCGTCTCCTCCTCCACGTACGCGGTGAAGTCGTCGGTCGAGGCGTTGGCGTGCTGGTGGGCCTTCGTCCACCCCTGGACCAGGGCGAAGAAGGCCCGGTCGTCGTCCAGGGCGAGCCGGACGCGGTGCACGGCCATCGCCCCGCGCCCGTAGACCGGCGGCTCGGACAGCTCGGCGGCGCTCGGCGGATCGGCGGGCGGGAACGCCCAGTTCGCGTCGTCCGCGTACGCCGCCTCGAAGCTCTCCTCGACCGGTACGTCCTCGTGGTCGGCGGCCCAGAGCCACTCCGCGTACGTCGCGAAGCCCTCGTTCAGCCACATGTCCCGCCAGGTGGCAGGGGTGACGGAGTTCCCGAACCACTGGTGGGCCAGTTCGTGCACGAGGAGCGCGGTGTCCGGCGGGCCGGGGAAGACGGGCCGGTTCTGGGTCTCCAGGGCGTAGGCCGAGTCGCCCGTCCGCTCGACGATCGCCCCGGCGGAGGAGAAGGGATACGGGCCGAACTTCCCCGCCGACCACGTCAGCACCGCCGGAATCCGCGCCAGCACGTCCGCGCTCGCCGCCGCCGACTCCGGGTCCGCGGCGGTGAACAGCCGGATGCCGTCGGGGGTCACCGACTCCTCGGTGGCGAACCGCCCCACAGCGACGGTCGCCAGATAGCTCGCCATCGGTTCGGCGGTCCGCCAGCGGTAGATGGTGCGCCCGTTCGCCGTACGCCGGGACACCAGCTCCCCGTTGGAGATCCCCGCGAGCCCTTCGGGCACGGTGATCGCGAGGTCGTAGGCGGCCTTGTCGCTCGGGTGGTGGTTGCCGGGGAACCAGGCCATGGACCCGGCCGGTTCGCCGAGGGCGACCGCGCCGTCGGCCGTCCGCAGCCAGCCCTCCTTCGACCCGTCCGGGCCGGTGATCGTCTCCGGGGAGCCGGAGTAGCGCACGACGGCGGTGAACGTACGCCCCTTGCCCAGCCGGCCCTCCACGTCGGCCGCCGGACGCAGCGTCAGCTCCTTGCCCGCCCGGTTCACGGCGGCCGGGCGGCCCTCGACGGTGGCGCCGTCCACGTCGAGCCCGGCGAGGTCGAGGTGGAAGGCGCTCAGGTCCTGGGTGGCGCGGGCGGTGATCGTGGCGGTGCCGCGCAGCCGGTCTCCGGCCGGGTCGACGTCGAGCTCCAGGCCGTAGTGGGTGACGTCGTAGCCGCCGTTGCCGAGCCCCGGGAAGTACGGGTCGCGCAGTCCGGCCGCGCCCGGGGTGCCTTCGACCCCGCCCGTGCAGCCGCTCCCGAGGAGGGCCAGGGCCAGCGTCAGAACCGGCAGGAGCGGGGCGGGGGCCGGGGGGCGGTGGTTCACCGGTCGATCCTAGGTCGCCCGGCGGCCCGGACCGGGAGGAGCCGCCCGCCTCGGGGGAAGAACGGGCGGCTCCCGTTCAGAGGATGGCGATGCCGAGCGGCCGGTTGCCTGCCTCCAGGCGGACCGGCTCGCTGCTCTCGTCGTCCAGGTCGACGACCGTGATCCCGTTCCAGTACCCGTCGCGGGTGAAGCCGCCGGTCACGTACGCCGTGCGGCCGTCCTTCGACACCGCCACGTCCTCGTGCGGTCCGTCCAGCGGAACGACCCGCTCCGTGCCGTCGGTGGCACGGACGGTGAGCGAGGGCTCCTCGTCGTCCGAGCCGATCGGGCCCGTGCCCACCACCAGGAGCGTGCCGTCGGGAGCGAGGGCCGCGCCGTGCTGGTGGGTGTTGGCGGTCATCGGCTCGATGGTCACCTCTCCGGTGCGCGGGTCGAGGACCGCGAGCCGCTCCCCCTCGAACGGCAGCAGCAGCTTGCCGTCCTCGGGGCGCACGACGGCGTAGTGCGGCTTCAGCCAGGAGCCGAGCCCGCCCTCCGTGCCGTACGGGGCGACCTCCATGCGCCGGGTCTCCAGCGAGTCGGCGTCCACCGCCGTCACGTCGAAGGAGTCGTGATCGGTGGCGTACACCTCGCGGCCGTCCGGGGACACGTCCACGTCGAAGGGGCGCATGCCGACGGGCGCGACGCCGGTGACCTCGCGGGTCGCGGTGTCGATGACCTCGACCGCGCCGTCGCCGCCGGGCACGTTGACCCCGACGTAGACGTGCTTCCCGTCCGGGGCCAGGACGATGCCCATGCCGCCGCCCCGGTACTCGCCGGTGGTGACCGGGCCGGACTCCGTCTCGTACGGGACGAGCGCGAGCCGGGTCCGCTCCCGGGTGTCGACGACCGCGACGCCCTCGGCGGTGGCGACCCAGGCCCGCCCGTCCTCGCCCACGACGAGGCCGTAGGGCGCGGTGCCGACCTCGACGGAGGCGATGGGGCCCCCGACCTTCCCGGAGCCGTCCTTCCCGGAGCCGTCCTTCCCGGAGCCGTCTTTGCCGGGGTCGACGAAGGTCACGGTGTCGCCGCCGAAGTCGGCGACGAGGAGGGTGCCGTCGGGGGTGCGGCCGGCGGGGGCGCGGGAGGGGTCGGGGGGCGCGACGGTGCCGGCCGCGGCGGACGGGCCACCGGTGCCCGGGGCGTCCGGGGCCGCCTCCGTCGTGCCGGTCGAGCACCCGGCGAGCAGGGTGGCGGCGGCGAGTCCGAGGGCGAGGCGACGGGCGCGGGGGCCGGGAGCCGGGGGGCCGTCGCCACGGCCCGCGGCGCGGGGGGCGGCGCGGGGGCCGTGGTCCCCGGTCACGCGGCGTCCCGCAGCAGGGCGGCCAGCTCGGCGAAGCCGCGCCGCTCGGCGTGGGCCAGGGGTGTCACCCCGTCGCCGTCGGCCAGGTCCCGCGTCGCCCCGGCCCCGAGCAGCAGCTCCACGACCTGCTGGTGCGGGAGCCCGCCCTCGCCGAGGATCACCGCCTCCAGGAGGGCGGTCCAGCCGAGCCGGTTGACGTGGTCGACGTCGATGTCGGTGACCCGCAGCACCTCCCGTACGTACGCGACATGGCCGCGTTCGCTCGCCGGGATGAGGGAGACGCCGCCGAACCGGTTGCGCAGAGTCAGGTCCGGACCGGCCGGCAGCAGCGTGTGCAGCATCGCGACGCTGCCGGTGACGCCGGTGGCCAGCCAGGGGCTCTCCTCGCGCCGGTCCTGGGCGTCCGGGTCCGCCCCGGCGGCCACGAGCAGGCGGGCCGCCTCGACGTGGTCGCCGTGGACGGCGAGGAGGAGAGGGGTGCGCAGCTCCTCGTCACGGACGTCGACCCGGGCGCCGCCCTCGATCGCGGTGCGCACACCTGCGGTGTCGCCGGTGCGTGCGCCGGTGAGCAGGTCGTGATCGAGGGCGTTCATGGGTACTCCGTTCCCGTCTGTGCCTGTGCCTGTGCGTGTGCCTGTGCGGGTCGTGACTACCGGGCGAGGGCCGCGACGCCCGCCTGGGCGAACTTCTCGTCGAGGTCGCCGCTGGGCGCGCCGGCCACGCCGATGCCCGCCACCGGGGCGCCCTTGACCTGCACCGGAGCGCCGCCCCCGAGGAACAGGGTGCCAGGGATGTCCTTCAGGTTCGGGGCCTGCTCCAGGCGCTTGACCAACTCGGAGGTGGGGGCGTTCCAGGAGACGGCGGTGTACGCCTTCTTCACCGCGGACTCGGGGGACTGCGGGCCCGCGCCGTCGCCGCGCAGGGAGACGATGGTGTTGCCGTTGCGGTCGACGACCGCGACGGAGATCCGCTGGTTCTCCTTCTTCGCCGCGTCCAGCGTGGCCTGCGCGGCCTTGGTGGCGGCGGCCACGGTCAGGTGCGTCGTCTGCTGGAGGTTCCGGTTGCTCGTGTCGGCCTTGACCGCGGCGGCGGGGGCGGCGGCCGGGGAGGAGGCGCTCGCGGACATCGCGCCGAACGTGCCGGCCCCGAGGGCGGCGACGACGACGGAGCCGGTGACGACACGGGTGCGCAGCGACAGCTTCTTCATGGTGGCTCCTTGGTGATCCGGGGGCGGCCCGGTGGTTCGGTGTGCGGGGCGGCCCGGAAGTGGTCCGGGCGTTTCGCTCTGGTATCGATCCTCCCGGCGGATCCGGCCCCGTACGGTCGACGAACCGGCTGGAAGCGGCGCGCGGGTCGGCCGACGCCCCCGTCAGCCGATCGGTTGATGCGGGAGTGGCCGGATCGGGTCACCATGGAGGATCCGCGCAGGTCAGCAGGTCAGCACGGTCAGCAGGTCAGCAGGTCAGCACGGTCTCAGCGCGTTCGGGCGAGAGGGAACACGAGGTACGAGGTGGAGCACCGGAGCGATCCGCAGGCCCCGGTGGGGGGCGGATCCGCCGACGCCTGCCCCGGCCCGGGGCAGGGGGCCGATCCTGCTGCGGACACCGGCTCGGGCAGGAACGCTGCCCTCGGCCCGGATTCCGGCTCGGGCCCGGACGCCGATCCTGCTGCGGGTCACGGCGCCGACCCCGACGCCCGCTGGCTCGCGCTCCTCATGCACGCCGCGTTCTTCCTGCTGCTCGGCGCCTCGCTGACCCGGTTCCTGATGCGGCACCCCGGCGAGGCCCGCACCCCCTGGATCATCGCCCTGTCGATCACCCTGGCGGTGCTGTACCTCCTGGGCCCCGTCCTGGGTTCGCGTCCCACTCCGCGCCGGCTCGCCTGGCTCGGCGTGCTCGTCCTCGTCTGGATGGTGCTGGTCGTCCTCGCGCCGAGCTTCGCGTGGTGCGCGGTGCCGTTGTTCTACACCGGGCTGCGCATCCTGCCGCCGCGCGCGGCCCTCGCCCTGGTCGCCCTGCTCACCGCGTTCGTCGTGGCCGCGCAACTGCGCCTGGCCGAGGGGTTCGACCCGAACCTGGTCCTCGCCCCGCCCGCGGTCGCCGCCGTGGCGACCGCCGTCTTCGTCCATATGCAGCGCCAGGCGGTACGCCAGCGGGAACTGGCCGGACGCCAGCGCGAGCTGATCGACGACCTGCTGCGCACCCGGCGCGAACTGGCCGCCACCGAGCGGCGCGAGGGGACCCTCGCCGAGCGCCAGCGGCTCTCCATGGAGATCCACGACACCCTGGCCCAGGGCCTGTCCAGCCAGCAGATGCTGCTCCAGGCGGCCGACCGCACCTGGAGCGCCGACCCGGACGCGGCCCGCCGCCACGTCCGTACGGCCACCGGTATCGCGGAACGCAACCTCGCCGAGGCCCGCCGCTTCGTCCACGACCTGGCCCCGGCCGACCTGGCGCAGGGCGGCGGCCTGGAGGCGGCCCTGCGTACGCTGGCGGCCCGAGAGAGCGCCCAGGCGGAGGGCGCGCTCACCGTCCACTGCCATGTGGAGGGCACCCCGCACGCCCCGCTGCCGGACCGGGTGCAGTCGGCCCTGCTGCGCATCGCCCAGGGGGCCCTGGCCAATGTGCGGGAGCACTCCGGGGCCACCGCCGCCGGGCTGACCCTGACTCACCTCGACGACCGGGTGGTCCTCGATGTCGGCGACAACGGCCGGGGGTTCACCGTGGAGCCCGCGCCCGTCCGCAGCCCCGACACCGTGCGCGGCCACGGGCTCCCCGCGATCCGGGCCCGCGTGCACCAGCTCGGCGGAACGCTCACCATCGAGTCGGCCCCGGGCGAGGGCACGGTCCTCTCGGCCGCGATCCCGCTCGCTCCCGCCTCCCTCACCGCCCCGGAGGACCCCGCATGACCGGCCAAGGCCCGCAGACGCCCCCCGTACGCATCCTGCTCTGCGACGACCACGCGGTCGTCCGCGCCGGGCTGCTCGCCCTCCTCGGCAGCGAACCGGACATCGAGGTCGTCGGCGAGGCCGGCAGCGGCGAGGAGGCCGTGGTCCTGGCCGCCCGGCTCACCCCGGACGTCGTCCTCATGGACCTCCAGCTCGGCGAGGGCATCGACGGCGTCGAGGCGACCCGCCGCATCGCGGCCGACGGCACGGTCCACGTCCTCGTGCTGACCACGTACGACACCGATGCCGACATCACCCGGGCCATCGAGGCGGGGGCGACCGGCTATCTGCTGAAAGCGGAGCGCCCCGAGGAGCTGTTCGCCGCGATCCGGTCCGCCGCCCAGGGCCGCACCACGCTCTCCGCTCCCGTCGCCAGCCGGGTCATGGCCCGGATGCGCAGCCCCCGCCCCAGCCTCACCGACCGTGAACGCGACATCCTGGCCCAGCTCTCCCAGGGTCTCGGCAACCGCGACATCGCCCGGGCCCTGTTCATCAGCGAGGCCACGGTCAAGACCCACCTGGGCCGGATCTACGACAAGCTCGGCGTCGACACCCGTGCGGGCGCGGTGTCGGTGGCGAAGGAGCAGCGCCTGCTGCCGTGAGCCGGGGCGCGGAGCCCGCGAGCCTGGCCCCCTGGACGGAATCGCGGGACTCGGGATCCGGGGAACTTTCGTCCAAGACAAGCGCGCCGGAGTCGGCAACGGTAGGCGCATGCGCAGAAATCACGTGGGTCCCGCGCCTCGGGAGCATGATTCCGAGCACGGCTGGGAGGTCGCCCACTTCCTCGGCGGCACGGCGCTCGACGGGGCCCGGCTGGCCGGTTTCCGTGACCGCGCCTCCGTCGGGCTGGACATGCAGGTGCTCCCCCAGCCCGTCGTGGTCGTCGTCATCGGGCTCGGGGACGCCTCCCTCACGGTGGAGAGTGCCACGGCGCGCCGGCCGCTGAGGAGCTTCGTCGCCTCGTTGTCGCCCGGCCCGGCCCGGGTCCGGGGCGAGCACGTCGAGTGCGTCGAGGTCGGTCTGCCACCCCTGGCCGCCCATGCGGTGCTGGGCGTCTCCCCGCGCGAGCTGGACGGGTCGGTCAACGGTCTGGAAGACCTGTGGGGTCGGACCGCCCGCTCCCTCCGCGAGCAGTTGACCGACGCCACGACCTGGCAGGAACGCCTGGCGCTGACGGACGCGTTCCTCGCGAGGCGTGCTGTCGGCACACCGCCGGTGTCACCCGAGGTCGCCGCCGCCTGGAACACCATCGTGGCCCGCCGGGGCCGGGTACGGGTCGCCGGTCTGGCCGCGTCCTTCGGATGGAGCCGCAAGCGGCTGTGGTCCCGGTTCACCGACCAGATCGGCCTCACCCCCAAACGCGCCGCCATGCTGGTCCGCTTCGACCACGCCGCCCGGGCCCTCTGCGCGGGCGAGAGTGCCGACACCGTCGCCCTCGCGTGTGGATACGCCGACCAGTCCCACCTCCACCGCGACGTCACGGCCCTGGCAGGGTGCACGCCGCGCGCCCTGGCCGGCAGGTCCACGTCCGCCGGCTGACCTTCGCGCACGTACCCACCGCACGTACCCACCGCACACAGTCGAGAGGCAACACCCATGACGAACACGAACACGACCACGAACACCGAGGGGGTCACGGCAGCGGAGACGGCCGACCGCGATCTGATCACCCGGCTGGCGTTCGGGAGCATGGCGGCGCAGACCCTGCGCGCGGCGGCCCGGTTGAGGGTGGTGGAACTGCTGGGCGATGCGACACGCCGGGCTGTCGAGGTGGCCGCCGACGCCGGAGCCGAACCCCAGCCCATGGAGCGGCTGCTGCGCGCCCTGACCGGACTCGGCCTGCTGCGGGAGCCCGTCCCGGGATCCTTCTCGGTGACCCCCGCGGGCGCACTGCTGCACCCCGGCCGCCCCGACTCGCTCGCCTCGTTCGTCAGGATGTTCACCGAGCCGACGATCGTGCGTGCCTGGGAGCACCTGGACGACAGCGTCCGCACCGGCGAGGTCGCGTTCGACGGCGTGTTCGGCACCGACTTCTTCAGCCACCTCGCCCGGCACCCCGAGCTGTCCGCGGAGTTCAACGCGGCGATGGGCCAAGCCTCCTCGGAGACCGCCGCCGCCCTGCCGCACGCCTTCGACTTCGGCCGGTTCACCTCGGTCACGGATGTCGGCGGGGGCGACGGGACTCTCCTGGCCGGTGTGCTCGCCGCGCATCCCGGCCTCACCGGTGTCGTCCTCGACACTGCGGAGGGCCTGGCCGGGACGCCGGACACGATGGCGCGCCACGGGCTGGAGAACCGGTGCTCCCTGATCGCCGGAGACTTCTTCCACTCGGTCCCCGGGGGCTCGGATCTCTACCTGCTGAAGAGCGTCCTGCACGACTGGACGGACGACCAGGTGGTCACGATCCTGAGCCACTGCCGCGGGGTGCTGCCGCCCGGCGGCCTCGTCCTGATCGTGGAGCCCGTGCTTCCCGACGCGGTCGACGTCCAAGCCGACGTCACCAACGGCGGGATCACCTACCTCAGCGACCTCAACATGCTGGTGAACGTGGGCGGCCGGGAGCGCACCCGCGATGACTTCGCGGAGGTGTGCCGCCGCGCGGGCCTGGCCCTCACGACGGTCACCCCGCTCGCGGAGGCCGCGCCGTTCGCCGTCATCGAGGCCGTGGCCGACTGATCCGCACCGGCCGGGCCCGCACCCCGGACGTCCGGACGTCGTGGAAGGGCCCACGAGGACAGGACCTCGGGAGCGAACCCGGCGATCTCAGCTCCCCGCGAGCACCGCGTCGGCGGTCGTCGCCGTGACGGCGCGCTCGAACCACACATCGAGCACCGCAAGGTCCTTGCAGGCGGTGATCCGCTGCCGTGCCTCATCCGGCACCGTGACACCGCGCACCGCGAGAATCCGCAGAATGTCCTCGGCCCGGCCTTCGACGCGGCCCTCGTCGCGGCCTTCCTCGCGGCCTTCCTCGCGGCCTTCCTCGCGGAAACTCTCGGCGACGAAGCCGCGGAAGTGACTGAGACCAGTGCCCATCAGGTTCCTCCAGATCTCACGGGCCGGGGTGGCGCCCAGACCCGCCTCGGTGAATTCGGCGAAAACCGCTGCGGCATCGGCGTCAGTGACCCGGATGGCCCGGATTCCCCCGGAAGATCCGATGATGAGCCTCATGAGGCGAACTGACCATATGCCGGAGGCTAGAGAGCGATCCGCATATGCGTCCGGCATACCCGCATCGCTTCACCCGATCGTGTCGGTCCACCCCGGACGGGCATGACACCATCGATCCGTGCTCGACATCGGCTACTCCCTCTCCCGCCGCTTCCCCGACCCCCCGCAGACCGACTACCGCCGCGCGGACGTCCGCGCGCTGCGGCACGATCTGTTCTCCGGCGACGTCTACCTCGCGGACACCAAGGCGGACCGCGAGGTGTCCACAGCCTGGGGATGGGTGCCGGTACTGGACTTCGCGTGGGCGCTGTGCGACATCGTCGAGCAGATCGACCAGGATCCGCGCGGCAACCGCTCGCACCGGCAGCAGTACGCGGAGCTGGACTTCACCGAGTCCTCGGACCGGATGCTGTTCGAGCGGCGCTTCGGCTGGGTCGACGTCGAGGCGGACTGGATGCCCGGCGACGAGCCGCCGCTCACCTTCAGCCACTCCCTCCTGCGCCGCGAGGCCCGTGACTTCCTGCACGACCTGATCGCCGACCTGGCCGACATGCACGAGGGCCTCGCCGACAACCCCGTGATCTGGGACCTCCAGGCCCGCTTTCCCCGTTTGTGAGGCCCCGGGCCCGTCTTCCGCGTCCCGTGCGGCCCCGGGGGCCGGCCGAGGGCCTCACGCCTCCACTCGCACCCCGATCTGCGCCGCGAACGCCGGAGCCAGCTCCATCAGCTGCGACGGGCTGATCACCGCGCCCGCCAGCCGGTCCACACCCCGCGCGATGTTCAACTCGGCCACCGCGCGCAGGTCCACGGACTCCATCCGGGCCCCGCTGAAGTCCGCCCGCTTCAGCACGCAGTCACGGAACTCGACGCGGACCAGATGCGCGTTCCCGAAGTCCGGCTCGGAGAGCACGCACCCCTCGAAGACGACGTCCTTCAGCCGTGCCTTGCGCAGATTCAGGTAGTCGATCTTGCCGCCGCGCACCACCACCCGCTCCAGCACCGCACCATGCAACTGCACCCCGCCCAGGCGCGCGTCCACCACCTCCACGTCCCGCAGCGACGCCTCCGCGAGATCGGTGCCCACACCCCGTACGCCCGTCAGCACGGCGTCAATGAAGCGGGCCCGCGCCAGCTCCGCGCGGTCCAGGGTGCAGCCGTCCAGGGCGCAGTCCATGAAGCGCGCGCCCCGGCCCGACGCGTCCGTCAGGTCCACCCCGTCGAACCGCACCCCGTCGTAGTCCCCGTCCGGCTCCAGGCCCTCGCCGTCGTAGGGGACGAGCGGTGGCAGCCGCACCTCCGGACGCCGCGCCGCCGCGATGGTGTCCTTCTTGCCCTTGACCTCCCTGGCCCCCCTGGCCCCCCTGGTCGCCCCGGTCGCTCTGGTCGTCCTGCCCTCACTCGCTGCCATGCCCCCCATCGTGACGCACCCCACTGACAACCCTCCGGCGACCGTGTCACGAGCCGCCGCCCCCGATCCGTCGCATCATCAAAGACGCGAAGGAGATCCAGTTATGGAAAACATCCATGTCATCGGCGGCGGCCTCGCCGGCCTCACCGCCGCCATCACCGCGGCCGAGTCCGGTGCGCGCGTCACCCTGCACGAGGGCCACCGGACCCTCGGCGGCCGGGCCAGGACCGCGGACGGGCCGTACCGCGCCAACGAAGGCCCGCACGCCCTGTACCGGCGCGGGCCGCACTGGACCTGGCTGGCCCGGCGCGGTCTACTCGGCGCCGTCGTCTCCGTACCGCCCCGCGAAGGCCTCCGCTTCCGTTTCCGCCGCGCGGGAGCCGCCCGCCGGACCCCGCCCGTGGCTCTGCTGCGGCTGGCCCGCCGGGCACCCCGCACGGCTCCGGTCGACGACGCCTTCCTGGAGTGGGCCGCCGGGCAGGTCGGCGAGGAGGGAGCCCGGGCCGCCGCGAACTTCGCCGCCACCGCGCTGTTCCACCACGACCCCGGGGCACTCTCGGCCCGTTTCGTCCAGGAGCGCCTGCACCGCCTGGCCTCGTTCCCGCCCGAGGCCCACTATCCGGTCGGCGGCTGGGCGCCGCTCGTCGAGCGGATGGCCGGCCACGCCCGGAGCCTCGGGGTCACCATCGAGACCGCCGCCCGCGTCGACGCCCGGACCCTCGGCGAGCTGGCCCGTACCGGACCGGTCGTCGTCGCCACCTCCCTCGACTCCGCCCGCCTCCTCCTCGACGACGCGTCCCTCACCTGGGAGAGCGGCCGCACCGTCCTGCTGGACCTGGCGGTACGCACCCGGCGCGGCGACGCGTTCGTCGTGTCGGACCTGGACGCGCCCGGCTGGCTGGAGCGGTTCACCGCCCAGGATCCCGGCCTCGCCCCGGCCGGCGAACAACTGCTCCAGGGCCAGTTCCCGATCGGCCCCGACGCGCGCAGGGCGGAAGGGACCGCGCGGGCCGAGGAGCTTCTCGACCTCGGCTTCCCGGGCTGGCGGGAGCGCACCACCTGGCGCGTCGAAGCCCTTGCCGACGGCCGCACCGGGGCCGTCGACCGCCCGGGCACCACCTGGCGGGACCGGCCCTCCGTGGTCCGGGGCGACGGGATCTTCCTGGCGGGCGACCAGGTCGCCGCCCCGGGGCTCCTCAGCGAGGTCTCCTTCACCAGCGGCATCGAAGCCGCCCTGCTCGCCGTGAAGGCCACCGGACAGCGCTCCAGCACGGGAGCCCGGGACCGGGGTTGACCTCAAGCGCACTTGACGTACGAGGGTGGAGGCACAGCCCGCAGCGGGCACACCCCGCAGCGCGATCCCAGGGAGCCCGCCATGCACGCCGTACGCCTTCACGCCTTCGGCCCCGCCGAGAACCTCGTGTACGAGAGCACCGAGGACCCCGTTCCCGGCCCCGGCCAGGTCCGTATCGCCGTGGCCGCGGCCGGGGTGCACCTCCTGGACACCGCGCTGCGGGAAGGGGAGCGCGGCCCCTACCCGGAGCCCACACCCCTCCCCACCGTCCCCGGCCGCGAGGTCGCCGGAACCGTCGAGACGGTGGGCGAAGGCGTCGACGCCGACTGGCTCGGCAAGCGCGTCGTCGCCCACATCGGCATGGCGCCGGGCGGGTACGCCGAACTCACCGTCACCGAGGCCGACCGGCTCCACGAGGTCCCCGAGGGGCTCGACGCCGCCGGGGCCGTCGCCATGATCGGCACCGGCCGCACTGCGCTCGGCATCCTCGGGTCCACCCCGCTCGGCCCGGATTCCGTGGTCGTCGTCACCGCGGCGGCGGGCGGGATCGGCACCCTCGTCGTCCAGTACGCGAGGAACGCGGGGGCCTCCGTGATCGCGCTGGCCGGCGGCCCGGCGAAGGTGGCCCGGGCGGAGGCCGAAGGCGCCGGCCTCGCCCTCGACTACACCCGCCCCGACTGGCCGCGCCGGGCACGCGAACACCTCGAAGCCGCGGGACTGCGGGCGACCGTCGTCTACGACTCCGTCGGCGGGGCCACCGCCCGCGCCGCCGTGGACCTTCTCGGCCCCGGCGGGCGGCACGTGGTCTACGGCTGGTCGGGCGAGGGGCTCCCCGACGGGGGGCCGCTCACCTTCACCGACGAGGAGCTGGCCGAACGCGGCATCACGTCCGGGTCCGTCCTCGGGCCGGGGATGTACGAGAGGGCCGGCGGTCTGCGCGCACTGGAGACCCGCGCCCTCGCCGAGGCCGCGGCCGGCCGGCTGCGGCCCGCCGTGCAGCGCTTCCCGCTCGCCGAGGCCGCCGCCGCACACCGCGCGCTGGAGACCCGGGGCACGATGGGCAAGGTGGTGCTGGAGCCGTAGTCAGGCCTCGCGCTCGTCCGACCCCAGCCGGGCCAGGGCCTCGTCCGTCAGCCGGTACACCGTCCACTCGTCCTGCGGGCGCGCGCCGAGCGACTCGTAGAACGCGATGGACGGGGCGTTCCAGTCGAGGACGGACCACTCCAGCCGCTGGTAGCCGCGCTCCACGCAGATCCGCGCCAGCTCCGTCAGCAGCGCCCTGCCGTGGCCGCCGCCGCGCCGGTCGGGGCGGACATACAGGTCCTCCAGGTAGATGCCGTGCACTCCGCGCCAGGTGGAGAAGTTCAGGAACCACAGGGCGAAGCCGATCGCCTCGCCACCGCCGTCGTCGGCCGTCGCCACGTGCGCGTAGGCGGCGGGCCGGTCACCGAACAGCGCCTCGTGCAGCTGCTCCTGGGTGACGACGACCTCGTCGAGCGCCTTCTCGTACGCGGCGAGATCCCGCACCAGGGCGTGCAGGACGGGGACGTCTTCAGGTGTGGCGGTACGAATCATGGGCGCAGCGTAAGCAACCCGCGGCCCGGGCCACACCCTGGTTTTCGCGACCTCCGCCCCGGCCCCGGCCCGACTCCGCCCCTGCCCCCGGCCCCCGACCGGCACACGGGAGGCGGGCCCCTCACCGCCCCAGCAGCCGGCGCCCGATCTCCGCGTGGTCGGGGGAGATCCGGCCCTCCCCGTCCGCCGCCGCCCAGAGCCCGTTCTGGAGCACCCGCCCCAGCGTCCAGGCCCGCGCCCGCTCCCGGTCCAGGCACAGCGCCTCCGTCAGCGCGTCGAACCGCCACACCACCTCGTCGGCGTCGAAGAGGTTGTCCAACGCCGGGAACAGCTCGAATCCCGGGTCCCCCGCGAGCGGCTTCGGGTCGAGCGCCACCCACTCCCCGGCCCGCCCCGCGTCCGCGCGCCCGGCCAGGATGTTGTCGTAGTGCAGGTCCCAGTGCAGCAGCCGGTCCCCCGGCTCCCCCGCGACCTCCCGCACCGCCGCCGCGCAGTCCGCGATGAGCCGCCGGTCCTCGGCGTCGGCCAGCAGGCCCACCCTCTCCGGCACCGCCGCGAGCATCCGCTCCACCGCCCCGCCCAACGTGCGCAGCCCCTCCGGCGCGGGCACCGCCACCAGCCGGGCCAGCACCGCGCCGAGAACCGTCACCGCCCCCCGCACATCGGCCTGGCCGGACAACGGCCGCCGCTCGTCGAGCCGTTCCAGCAGCATCGCACCGGTCTCCGGGTCATGGCCGAGCAGCTCCACCGCCCCGGCCCCGGCGTCGGTCCACGCCCGCAGCGCGACCGGTTCGCCCGCCGTCTCCTCGTCCACCGACTGGAGTTTCAGCGCGGCGGGCCGCCCGTCGGCCTCCCGCACCACCGGCAGGATCAGCGCGCATATCCCGTACATCGACGGGCCGTCCGGCCGCAGCCCCCACCGCTCCAGGCACCGCTCGGCGAGGCCGGGCAGGGCGGCGACGAAGGCCCGGCCGGCCGCTCCGTTGTAGTGGGACTGTGTGGCGATCAGTTCGTCAGGAATGTCGATCACCCCACCGATCCTAGGGACCCGCCTCGACCGGGCCATGACGGAACAGCCCCGCGCGCAGTAACGTCCCGCCACACGTACGCTCGGCATCTCACCGGACCGGACAGGGACACCAGGGGCATCATGAGCACCGTCAGTACCGTCGTCGGCGGCATATCGTTCTGGTACGCGCGGGAGGGCACCCCCGCCCCGCGCGAACCCCTCCCCGGCGACACGAACGTCGACGTCTGCATCGTCGGAGGCGGCTACACCGGGCTCTGGACGGCGTACTACCTGAAGAAGGCCGTCCCCTTCCTCAACATCACCGTCCTGGAAGCCAAGTTCTGCGGCTACGGGGCCTCCGGCCGCAACGGCGGCTGGCTGTACAACGGCATCGCGGGCCGTGACCGGTACGCCAAACTGCACGGCCACGACGCCGCCGTACGGCTCCAGAAGGCGATGAACGACACCGTCGGCGAGGTCGTCAGGACCGCCGCCGAGGAGAAGATCGACGCCGACATCCACCGGGGCGGCGTCCTGGAAGTGGCCCACACCCCCTCCCAGCTCGCCCGGCTCAAGGACTTCCACAGCGTCGAGATCGCCTTCGGGGAGAGCGACCGGGTCCTGCGCGGCGCCCGCGAGACCGCCGAGCGCGTCCATGTGACGGGGGCCGTCGGCTCGTCCTGGACGCCGCACGGCGCCCGGCTGCACCCGGCCAAGCTGGTCAAGGGCCTCGCGGACGTGGTGGAGGCGCTCGGCGTGACCATCCACGAGTCGACGCCGGTCACCGAGATCAAGCCCAAGCACGCCGTGACGCCGTACGGCACGGTCCGCGCCCCGTACGTCCTGCGCTGCACCGAGGGCTTCACCGCGAGCCTCAAGGGGCAGAAGCGCACCTGGCTCCCGATGAACTCCTCCATGATCGTCACCGAGCCGCTGCCCGCCCGTATCTGGGACACGATCGGATGGGAGGGCCGCGAGACCCTCGGCGACCTGGCCCACGCCTACTTCTACGCCCAGCGCACCGCCGACGACCGCATCGCGCTCGGCGGCCGCGGCTACCCGTACCGCTTCGGCTCGGCCACCGACAACGACGGCCGCACCCGGCCCGAGACGGTCGCGGCCCTACGCGAGCTGATGGTCCGGCTCTTCCCCACCACGGCGGGCGTCCACGTCGACCACGCCTGGTCCGGCGTCCTCGGCGTCCCGCGCGACTGGTGCGCCACGGTCACCCTGGACCGCTCGACGGGTCTGGGCTGGGCGGGCGGTTACGTCGGCTCCGGCGTCGCCACCGCCAACCTCGCCGCCCGCACCCTGCGCGACCTGATCCAGCAGGACTCCGGGCAGGCGGGCCCGACGGAGCTGACCACCCTGCCGTGGGTGAACCACAAGGTCCGCCGCTGGGAGCCGGAGCCCTTCCGCTGGCTCGGCGTCCACGGCATGTACGCGGCCTACCGCGCCGCCGACCGCCGCGAGAGCACCTCGCCGCGCCCCGGCACGGACCCCGTCGCCAGGATGGCCGACCGCATCGCAGGCCGCCACTGAGCCACCAGTCCCGCGGCCCCGGCCCCGCTCAGTCGCGCGGCCAGGGCCGTCCGTCGAGACGCTCGATGGAGAGGTTCAGGCGGCTGAGGGAGTCGGCGAGCTGCTGGGCCTCCTCGGGTGTCCAGTCGTTAAGGACCTTCGCGAGGCCCGCCGTGTTCCTCGCCCGGTCGCTCTCCAGGCGGCGTCCGCCCTCCTCGGTGATGGCGAACTTGCGGGCGATGCCGCCGTCGGGGTCCGGGATGCGCTCGACGACCCCGGCCCGCAGCATCGCGGCGGTCTGCCGGTTGAGCGTGGAGGCGTCCAGACGGAAGGCGTCGCCGAGCTGGCCGATGGACATGGGCCCCTCCACCTGGATCCGGCTGAGCAGGATGTAGGCGGACCGGTCGAGCTGCCAGTCCACGCGCGGGGTGACCATGTGCATGTACCGGCCGAGCAGCATCGTCTCGCGTTCGATCCGGTCGATGGGCTTGTCCACGCGCTGCTTCCTTCGTCGAACAGGTCTCTCACGATAGATGTGCATGATGCACATGCTATGCATGATGCACGATCCATGTATCTTGCATAGTCGAACCCGAGAACGCGGCCCGAGAGCACGTACGCGAGAACGACCGATCCGAACAATCGAACGAACAGACGACCGACCGGCCCGGAAGGGCAAGAGGGAGCAGTACCCGTGGAGAGTTCACCCCCCGCAGCCCGCCCGGGAGGCGTGGTCGGCATCCTGGCCTTCGCCGGCATCGTGGCGGCGCTCACCCAGACCCTGGTGGTGCCGCTGATCGCGGAGCTGCCGAAGATCTTCGACACCTCCGCGTCGAACGCCTCCTGGGTGATCACCGCCACCCTGCTGGCCGCCGCCGTGGCCACGCCCGTCGCCGGCCGGCTCGGCGACATGTACGGCAAGCGGCGCATGCTGCTCGTCTCGCTCGTCCCGCTGGTCCTCGGCTCGGTGGTCTGCGCCCTGTCCTCGTCGGTGGTCCCGATGATCGCCGGGCGCGGGCTCCAGGGCCTGGGCATGGGCGTGGTCCCGCTCGGCATCAGCCTGCTGCGCGACGTGGTGCCGGCCGAGAAGCTCGGCCCGTCCATCGCGATCATGAGCGCCTCGATGGGCGTGGGCGGCGCGCTGGGCCTGCCGTTCGCCGCCGCCATCGCGGAGAACACCAGCTGGCGGGTGCTGTTCTGGGTGGTCGCCGTACTGGCCCTCGCGGTCGGCGCGCTGATCCTGGCCCTGGTCCCGGGGGACCGCCCGGCCACCAGCTCCAAAAGCTTCGACCTGCTCGGGGCCGTCGGCCTCGGCACCGCCCTGATCTGTCTGCTGCTCGCCGTCTCCAAGGGCGCCGACTGGGGCTGGGGCAGCGCCACCACGCTCGCCCTCTTCGCCGCCGTGCTGGTGCTGCTGCCCGCCTGGGGCTGGTGGGAACTGCGCCTCAGCGAACCGCTGGTCGACCTGCGCGTCACCGCCCGTCCCCAGGTCCTGATGACGAACACGGCCTCGGTCCTGGTCGGCTTCGCGATGTACGCGCAGTCCCTCGTCGTGCCCCAGCTGCTCCAGCTGCCCGAGGCCACCGGCTACGGCCTGGGCCAGTCGATGCTGGCGATGGGCCTGTGGATGGCTCCGGCCGGCCTGATGATGATGGCGATGTCCCCGGTCGGCGCGAAGCTGTCCGCCGCCAAGGGCCCGAAGGTCACCCTGGCCGTCGGCAGCCTCCTCATCGCCGCCGGCTACGGCCTGTCCGTCCCGCTGATCGGCGCTGACTCCCCGTGGAGCCTGCTGATCGTCACCCTCGTCTGCAACTCGGGCGTCGGCTTCGCGTACGGGGCGATGCCCGCGCTCATCATGAGTGCGGTGCCCCAGTCCGAGACCGCGTCGGCGAACAGCTTCAACGCCCTGATGCGCTCGATCGGCACGTCCTTCGCGGCGGCGGTCATCGGCGTGGTCCTGGCTCAGATGACCACGGACTTCGGCGGCTTCCCGCTGGCCTCCCAGAACGGCTTCCGCGTCGCGATGCTCCTCGGCTGCGGCGTGGGCCTCGCGGCGGCGGTCGTCGCCGCTCTCATCCCCGTACGCCCGGCGGCCGCGCCCCTGCGGCCGTCCGCCGCGAACGGTCCCGCGGGGGTGCCGGAGGCCTCGGAGTCCAAGGCCTGACCGTCGCCCGCACGGAGCGTGGCCCGTGGCCCGTGGCTCGACGGCTGAACCGCCGGGCCACGGGCCGGACTTCGTCCGGCGGCCCGGAACCGAGGTCGCGGCGACGGGTCAGCGGGCCAACGGGCCAGCAGGTCAACAGGTCAACGGGTCAGTCTCAGCAGCCGCCCGGCTCTCGCCGTCGCGACCAGCTCCTCGACGGTGGCGAGCTTCACCCGGGAGCGCCCGTCGCGCCGCCCCCGGTCCCGTTCGGCACGGTCGATCGCGGCCAGGCCCCGGGCGTCCACGACCCGGCGGTTACGCCGTCGGGCCAGACGCCGGAACGCCTTGGCATCGCCCGTCGGGGCAGGCAGGGACCCGGCGACCGCGTCGGCCAGGAGCGTGCCGACCGTCTCGGCCGCGCAGGTGCGGTTCGCGCCGATCCCGCCGGAGGGCCCCCGCTTGATCCAGCCGACCACATAGCCGCCGGGCAGCCCGGCGATCCGGCCACCCTCGTGCGGGACGGTGCCCGAGGCCTCGTCGAACGGCAGCCCGGGGACCGGCAACCCCCGGTACCCAATGGCCCGCAGCAGCATTCCGGCGGCCAGATCCACCGCACCCCCGCCGCCGCCGCCGCCGTCGGTGACCCGCACGGAACGCGCGCCCGCGTCACCCAGGACCTCCACCGGCTCGGAGTGGAAGCGGAGCACGATGCGCCGGTCCGCCCCGCGACCGGGCCGG
This sequence comes from Streptomyces sp. CA-278952, assembly GCF_028747205.1. Taxonomy (NCBI): domain Bacteria; kingdom Bacillati; phylum Actinomycetota; class Actinomycetes; order Kitasatosporales; family Streptomycetaceae; genus Streptomyces; species Streptomyces sp. CA-278952. Next base: position 4,413,117 of record NZ_CP112880.1, on the reverse strand, counting down.
GGGGACCCGGCGGCCGTCCGCGCCCGGGCCAGCCCCCGCAGCAGCCCGGCCCGGTCGCCCGCCCCGGCCGCGTCGATCGCCGCCCCCGTACGCGCATCGTGGTCGTCCACCACCAGCTCCACGCCCGGCAGATGCTTCAGCGCGCGAAGTTCGGAACGGGTGTACGCGGCGTCATCGGGCCCCCGCCGCCCCAGCACCACCACCTCGCGGACCCGGCTCGCCCGCAGGGCCTCCAGCGCGTGGGCGGCGATGTCCGTGCCCGCGAGCGCCTCCGGGTCGGCGACCAGGATCCGGGCGACGTCGAGAGCGACGTTGCCGTTGCCCACCACGACGATCCGCTCGGCCGACAGGTCGACACCCTGCGCGACGGCCTCCGGGTGGGCGTTGTACCAGGCGACGAACGAGGTCGCCGACAGGCATCCGGGCCCTTCCTCGCCGGGGATGCCGAGCCGCCGGTCCGTGGAGGCGCCGACCGCGTAGATCACCGCGTCGTGGTGGGCGGCCAGCTCCTCCGCCGTGACGTCCCGGCCCACCTCGATGCCCAGGTGCATCCGGACCCGGGGGTGTGAGTGGAAGCGGGAGAAGGTGTCGCCGACCTTCTTCGTCGCCGGGTGGTCGGGGGCCACGCCGTACCGGACGAGCCCGCCGGCCACCGGCAGCCGGTCGATCAGGGTCACCTCGGCGGCGGTGTGCAGCAGCAGGTCCTGCGCCGCGTACATCCCGGCTGGCCCCGTGCCGACGACGGCCACCCGCAGCGGCCCGAAGTCGGACGGCAGGCTGCGCCCGAAGACCGGCTCCCCCCAGACGTGGAAGTTCGGCCCCTCCGTCGTCCCGGCGGCCGGCTCCCCACCCTCGTAATAGGCGGCGTTGATGTCGGCGTACTCCCGCTGCGCGGGGGACAGCGAGTCCACCGGGAAGATCGCGTCCACCGGGCAGGCGTCCGCGCAGGCCCCGCAGTCGATGCACGCCCGGGGGTCGATGTGGAGCATCTCCGTACTGCCGAAGGCGCGCTCCTCCGGCGTCGGGTGGATGCAGTTGACCGGGCAGACGGCCACACAGGTGGCGTCGTTGCAGCAGGTCTGGGTGATGGCGTAGGTCATGGCCCCGGCTCAGATCAGGTTCGCGCGCTTGTAGAACGCGAGGGCGGGCTTGGTGAGGAGGCGGGCGGAGGCCAGGAAGTCCATCAGCCCCGAACAGCTGGACCGCATCATCGACTTGTGGTGCTCGTTGCCCTTGGCGGCGGCCAGCGCGCGCCGCTTGTCCAGCCCGGCCTTCCGGTAGACCGCCGGGTTCACCATGCTGGTCACGATGAAGTACGAGGCGACGGCGACGACGAACGCGTTGAGCTGCCGCCGCGCCCACCCGGCGCCCGCCAGACGCTTGAGGGTCTCGTCCCGGGCGAACTTCATGTGCCGGGACTCCTCCACCACGTGGATGTTGTTGATGGTGCGGACGAACGGCACGACCCGCTCGTCGCGCATCCAGTCCCGCTGCATCACGTCGAGCACTTCCTCGGCGACCAGGATCGCCGCGTAGGCCGCCTCGCCGAACGCCAGCGTCTTGAAGGCCCTGCCCAGCTCCATCACCGCGCGGCGGGGCCGGTAATGCGGGGCCCCGAGCTTCTGCGCACCGCGCGCGAACATGATCGAGTGGCGGCACTCCTCGGCTATCTCGGTGAGCGCCCACTGGAACTCCGCGCCCGCCGGGTTCTTCATGTAGATGTCGCGCAGCACCATCTGCTGGAGGATCATCTCGAACCAGATCCCGGTGCTGGCGACCGAGGCCGCCTCCTGCCGGGTGAGCTCCTTGCGCTGCCCCTCGGTCAACTCGCCCCAGTACGCGGTGCCGTAGAGACTGCACCACTCCGGGCTCGCGCCGTGGAACTCCTTGTCCAGCGGCGTCTCCCAGTCCACCTCGGTGGCCGGGTCGTACGCCAGCTGCGCGGCCGAGTCGAGCAGCCGTCGCGCGACGTCGTCGCCCTCGGGGCTCTCCTGGACCTTCGACGGAACGGTGCTGCCGGCCATGCTGCGGCTCCTTGGGTCGCGTGCGGTGATCCTCGATCGTGGTGAGGTGCGTACGTCGACCGGCCTCCGCGTACGGAGTCGACTCGCGCTGTACGAATCGGCTCGCGCTGTACGGGGCCGGGTCGTGCTGTGTGCCGTGTGCTGTACGGGATCACCGGGGCCGGGGGCGGCGGCCCGCGCCGGACCGGACACCGGCCGACCCGGGATCCTTGTTAGACGCAAGGTATAACAAGGATCCCGGGTCGCCTACCCCCCGGTAGAAATCGGTACGGACGCTCACCACATCTCCTTGCCCCGAGGGCAGTTCGGCGCTATTCCTCCCCCCAGGCGACCGGCAGGGAGACCACTCCGTAGATGCTGGAGCGTTCGCGCAGCGGCACTTCCTCCGGCGGGACCGCGAGGCGCAGGGAGGGAAAGCGTGCGAGGAGCGCCGGGAGCGCGACGGTCATCTCAACCCGCGCGAGCTGCTGACCGAGGCACTGGTGGGGACCGTGACCGAAGGAGAGATGCCCGGTGGCCCGGCGACGGATGTCGAGCCGGTCGGGCCCGGGGAACCTGCGCGGGTCACGGTTGGCGGCCTGCACGGAGACGGTCACCGTCTCCCCCGCCCTGATCAGTTCGCCCGCCACCTCGACGTCCTCTAGCGCGGACCGCAGCAGCGGGTCGGCCACGCTGAGGTAGCGCAGCAGCTCCTCCGCGGCCGGCCCGGCGAGATCCGGGTCGGCGCGCAGGGCGTCCAGCTGACCGGGGTTGGCCAGCAGGGCGAAGGCACCGAGGCCCAGCATGTTCGCGGTGGTGTCGAGCCCGGCGGCGAGGAGCAGCCCGCCGATCCCGGCCAGCTCCTCGTCGGTGAGGCCGGAGACGACGCGGTCTCCGGACCCGGGTTCGGGTGCGGGGCCGGACGCGGAGCCGGATGCCGAGCCGGGTGCGGAACCGGACGCGGAGCCGCGTGCGGCGAGGTCGCTGAGCAGGTCATCGGTGGGATCGGCCCGCTTGGCGAGGACGAGTTCACCGACGTAACGGAGCAGCCCCGCGTAGGCCTCGTCCCTGACCCCGGCGTCGGCCGCCTGGTCGAAGATGACCTCGACCAGCCCCAGAAAGCGCCCCCGGTCGGCGTAGGGCACGCCGAGCAGCTCGCAGATCACCAGCGTGGGCACGGGCCGCGCGAAGGCCTCCACCAGGTCGGCCGTGGGCCCGGCCTGCTCCATGGCGTCCAGGCAGTCGGCGGTGAACCGCTCGATACGGCCCGCCAGTTGGCGCATGCGCCGCACGGTGAACCGGCCGGCGAGCAGTCGGCGGTAGCGGGTGTGCTCCGGGGCGTCGAGGCCGATGATGTCCCCGACGGGCGCCTGCGGCAGCTTTCCCCGCGCGCCCTCCATCGCCATCGGCAGGTGCAGGAGCTCGTAGCGGGAGCTGAAGCGCGGATCAGCCAGCACCGCGCGGGCCGCCGCGTGCCCGGTGACCAGCCGGCCCACGTGCCCGTCGGCGTAGCGCAGGAGGCGGACCGGCCGGTCGCTCAGCGCGGTGAGCGCGGCGGGCGGATCGAAGGGGCAGCCGGTGTGCCGGTCGGTGGGCAGGACGGGCAGGCCGGGCGCCTCGTCGGCGGTCGCGGAGCCGGTGGCCGGGTCGTACACCATCAGGTTCTCCCCAGGTCGTCGGATCGAGACATCGGATCGAGACATCGGATCGAGGTGCCCGAGCTATCGAGACACCGGAGCTGAGGCCATCGGGGCCACGCCACCGGGGAGGAAACTCACCGGGGGTCCTGGCCGAACTTCGAGGTCGCCCAGAAGTAGCCGAGCACCACGAGCCCGAGGCTCCAGCCGACGGCCAGCCAGCCGTTGTGGCCGATCTCGCTGCCGAGCAGCAGGCCGCGCAAGGTCTCGATGGCCGGGGTGAAGGGCTGGTACTCGGCGATCGGCCGGAACCAGCCCGGCATCGTCTCCACCGGGATGAAGGCGCTGGACAGCATCGGGAGCAGCACCATCGGCAGGGCGTTGTTGCTGGCCGCCTCGGCGTTCGGGCTGATGAGGCCCATGCCGACCGCGACCCAGGTGAGGGCGGCGGAGAAGAGCACGAGCAGCCCGAACGCGGCCAGCCACTCCACGAGCGTGGCGTCCGTGGAGCGGAAGCCGATGGCCACGGCGACCGCGCCGACCAGGACGACGCTCAGCACGCTCTGCAGCACACTGCCGACGACGTGTCCGATGATCACGGAGCCGCGGTGGACCGCCATCGTCCGGAAGCGGGCGATGATGCCCTCGGACATGTCGGTGGAGACGGACACCGCGGTCCCGACCACGGTGGAGCCGACGGTCAGCAGCAGGATGCCCGGGACGATGTAGGCGATGTAGTCGGAGCGGTCCCCGCCGCCGATGCCCGCGCTCATCACGTCGCCGAAGATATAGACGAAAAGCAGCAGGAGCATGACAGGCGTGAGGAGCAGGTTCAGGGTGAGCGAGGGATAGCGCCGGGCGTGCAGGAGATTGCGGCGCAGCATGGTGTTCGAGTCGCGTACGGCGAGAGAGAGGGAAGTCATCGGACAGCCTCCTTCGGCTGGTTGTTCCGGGCGGACACGCCGGAGCCGGTGAGGGCGAAGAACACGTCGTCGAGGTCGGGCGTGTGCACGGTCAGTTCGTCGGCCTCGATGCCGGCCGAGTCCAGCCAGTCGAGGATGGAGCGCAGTTCGCGCTGGCTGCCGTCGCTGGGGATCTGGAGCGACAGGGTCTCGTCGTCGCGGGTGACTTCGCGCAGCGCGGAGGCGGCGGACCGGTAGGCGTCCGGGCCGGTGAAGCGGAGCTTCACGTGACCGCCGGGGACGATCCGCTTGAGCTCATCGGCACTGCCCTCCGCGGCGATCCTCCCGTCGTTGAGGACGGCGATGCGGTCGGCCAGCTCGTCGGCCTCCTCCAGATACTGCGTGGTGAGGAAGACGGTGACGCCGCCGGAGACCAGCTCGCGGATGATTCCCCACATGGTGTGGCGGGAACGCGGGTCGAGGCCGGTGGTCGGTTCGTCGAGGAAGATGATGCGCGGGGAGCCGACCAGCGTCATGGCGATGTCGAGGCGGCGCTTCATGCCACCGGAGTAGCCCGCGGCGGGCTTCCTCGCCGCCTCCACCAGGTCGAACCGCTCCAGGAGTTCGGCGGCGACCCGCCGCCCCTCACGCCGGGGCAGGTGATGGAGGTCCGCCATCAGCAGCATGTTCTCCTCACCGGTGATCAGCCCGTCGACGGCGGAGAACTGGCCGGTGACGCCGATCGTGGCGCGGATCGCCTGGGCGTCGGTGGCGAGGTCGTGCCCGCCGACGCGGATCTCGCCGGAGCCGGCACCGGGGGAGATGAGGGTGGAGAGAATCTTGACGACGGTGGTCTTGCCGGCGCCGTTGGGGCCGAGCAGCGCGAAGACCGTCCCGGCCGGGACGGCCAGGTCGATACCGTCCAGGACGGCCTTGTCGCCGTAGGACTTGCGCAGTCCGGTTGCGGTGATCGCCTGAGCGGCGGCCTGATCGGCGAGCGGCGCGGAGGCCCGGGTGACAGTCATGCTGGTTCCCTTCATGCTGGTTCCGCTCTCGCGAGCGGCGAGTCGGGCGTGGACGGGACGAGAAGCGGTCACGACGGACTCAGGCACGGCGGACGACGATGTCGCCGGCCCCGCTCCGGGCGTGCACTTCGACGGTCTCGTCGGAGTCCTCGGGCCCGGCGGCGGCGCCGAGCGAGTTCCGTACGGTGCCGAACTTGGGGTTCAGGTCGAGCCAGGCGGCGGTGCCCTCGTGGATGCCCACTTCGAGGTCGCCGACGGAGGTACGCAGGGCGATGCGGCCGCGAGTCACGTCGCCGACGCGGATGCGCCCGTTGGAGGAGGTCGCGTCGACCCCGGCTCGGGCGACACCGATCTCGATGCGCCCGTTGGCGGACTTGGCGACGACGTCGCCGTGCGCCACACCCACGGAGACGTCGCCGTTGGCCGCGTTGACCTTCAGCACACCGCCGACCTCGTCGATCACGGTCGCGCCGTTGCCGTTCTTGACGACCGCCGCCCCGGCGACGGCGCCGACCTCGACCCGGCCCGAGCCGATGACCTCGGCGTCCCCGGTGGAACGGACCAGCCGGATGTCGCCGTGGTCGGTCCTGAGCTCGGCGTGGGCCGCCTCCTCCACCTGGAGGTCGCCGAGCGAGGTCCTGAGCCGCACCTCGCCGAGCGGCCCTTCTCCGAAGAAGCCGCCCAGTGCGGAGGTGCCGCGCACATCGGAGCCCGCGGGCAGTTCGATGCTCACCACGACGGCGCCCGGCTTGCCGAACAGGGAGCGCTTCTTGGGGGTCCTGACGGTGAGACGGCCGCCCGAGCAGGAGACCTGGGTCTGCTGCACGGCGCGTACGTCGTCCTCGTCGGATCCGTTGCCCGGCAGCACCTCGACGACCGTGTCGGTGCGCTTGCCGGCGGTGATGCGGGCGGTGCCGGCGTCCAGCTCGATGACGGCGGAGACCGGCTCGGGGGTGTCGAAAGAAGGCATGGCTGTCCCGTCCTCTTGGCTCGGTGAGTGATGAGTGATCAGTGACGTCGGCCGGATCGGCGATCCGCCGGTGAAGTGGCGCGACTACGAACAGGCGGCCCAGGAGACCCAGCGGACCCAGAAGACCCAGCGGGCCTAGCGGACCCAGCCGGTGAAGCCGCGACCGCCCGAGTCCTTGCCCCGACCCGGTGCGCTCGCGCGCCCCCCGCCGTCGAGGGACACGGACACGGCCCGAACGAGCCAGGCGTTGACCGACAGCCCCTCCGCCGCGGCGGCGCTCTCGGCGCGGCCCTTGAGGTGGGCGGGGAGACGGAGGTTGATCCGCACCATGGTGCCGTCGTCGGCCTCCCCGGCCGAAGGCGCCACCACCACGGGAGCAACGACCGCCTCCCGCTCCTCCCGCACCGGCTCAGGCACCGGCGGCGGCGTCACCACGAACTCGGGATCGAGCCCGCGCAGCCGTACGTCGACCGAACCGGGAGCCAGCTCCCGGGTGACGTCGCCCATGGCCGCGGAGAGCACGTTGAGCAGGGTCAGCCGGACGGCGGACTCCAGGGGAGCACTGAGCCGCTCGGCCAGGGCGCGGGCTTCGTCGCCGCTGGCATCCGCGGCGACGGCGAGTTCCCGCCGGAGATTGTCGACGTAGGGGGTGAGGTCCATGACCCCACCATGGCACACGAGTGGCACCACGTCGAGCCATCGTGGCTCACTCCCGCTGAAGAAGCCCCTGACCTGCAACATCACAACTAGAGATTCCGATACAACACCGCAGGGGTGACCAGGACGACTCAGGATGGCGCCACGAAAACACCACTTGGCACCACCTGGCGCCAACCGGGGTCATCTGGCACCACCTGGTGCCACGAGGACAGCTGGTTCAAAACCGTCGGCAGGCCCGGTCCTGCCGGAGCGACGGCGCCGGAGATCGCGGGCGAGCCCGGGCCGAGGGCGCCACCCGAAGAACGGTGTCCGTCCCGGGCGACACCACGCCCGCCCGCTCAGCGCGGCGCCTCCGCGGTCTCCTCGCCCTCCCCGGCCCGGGCGGCACGCAGGACGGACGCGCCGGTGGGGGTGAGGGTGTGCAGAACGGCGGGGCCGTTGCGGGCGGTCGTGATGAGCCCCGCGTCGCGCAGCACGGTGGCATGCCTGCTGGCGGCGGACGCCGAGACGCCCGCGGCACGGGCGATCTCCCCCGTGGTGGCACCGCCGGCCACCGCCCGCAGCGCGAGCGCCCGGGCCCGCCCGAGCAGATTGGCCAGCGAACGCTCCGGGTCCTCCTCCCGCAGAGGACGGGCCGGAGGCTCGTGCAGCAACGAATACCAGAGCACGGGCGGCAGCCCCGGATCGGCGAACGCGACCGGCTCACCCCAGTTGAAGTACGAGGGGACCAGAGTGAGCCCACGGCCGTTCAGATGCAGGTCCCGGTCCTCCGTCTGCCGGGGATACGCGACCTCCAGGACGGGCGCACGCCACCGCAGCATGGGCCCGAGCCCGGCGAGCATCCCCTCCACCCCACCGCACAGAAGACCACGCCCACGCACCGCCCGCTCGGCCTCGATGCGAGCCTGGATGCGCTCCTGCTGGGGCACGACGGCGACGGCGTAGTACGCGCGCAGTACCCCGACGAACTCCTGACGCGCTCCGCGCTCGGCCAGTCGCCCGGCCCATTCGGGCGCCCCGATGAGCCGGTCGAAGAGGGTGATCTCTTCCGCGACCCGCCGCGCGGGAGTGGCCAGGAGCGTCTCAAGCCCCGCTTCCAGCCCGTCCACCCCGGTGGACGGCGTGAGAAAGTCCGGGAAGTACGCGGCCCTGGGATACAGGGGCAGCAGCACGCTCCGCAGGGCCCGTTCCAGACCCTTCTCCCGCAGATCCCGCCGCGCCGTCCGATACCACCCGGCATGCGCCCAGCGGCCTCGACTGGACTGCAGCCGGTGCATGCTCGCGGCGATCTCGAAGAGGGGGTCGGGGGCTGGGGCGAGCCGCGTCCTGGCCAGATCCACGTCGGTGAAGTGGATGCGGAGCATGTGGTCCCCCAGGGGTTCGGCTCCTTGCGAGCCTGGGGAAACGCGATAAAGGTCCGATAAACAAGGACTAAACGGGCATGCCCGCCGCCTGCAAACGGAAGAAGTCCAGGTCAGAGGAGATCTGACCTGGACTTTCCACCGAGCCCCCTGTCGGATTCGAACCGACGACCTACGCATTACAAGTGCGTTGCTCTGGCCAGCTGAGCTAAGGAGGCGCGCCGGGAGCAGTCTAACCAATCGCGCGCCCCGCCCGTCCGCGCTTTCCGTGTGCTCCGGACTACTGACAGATCGAGAAACGCCAGGTAGCGTCACGGCAGGTTCGCGTCTGTGGACCAGACCACTCCCTACTCGGATCGTCCGGCACGTTCCTGCCGGTTGAGGAGAAGATTCAGCATGGCCAGTGTCACGTTCGACAAGGCGTCCCGCGTCTACCCCGGCTCCACGAAGCCGGCCGTGGACCAGCTCGAGATCGACATCGAGGACGGTGAGTTCCTCGTCCTCGTCGGTCCCTCCGGTTGTGGCAAGTCGACCTCCCTGCGCATGCTCGCGGGTCTTGAGGACGTCAACGGCGGTGCGATCCGCATCGGTGACCGTGACGTCACGCACCTGCCGCCGAAGGACCGGGACATCGCCATGGTGTTCCAGAACTACGCGCTCTACCCGCACATGTCCGTCGCGGACAACATGGGCTTCGCGCTGAAGATCGCCGGTATCAACAAGACCGAGATCCGGGCGAAGGTCGAAGAGGCCGCCAAGATGCTGGACCTCACCGACTACCTGGACCGCAAGCCGAAGGCGCTCTCCGGTGGTCAGCGTCAGCGTGTGGCGATGGGCCGGGCCATCGTGCGTGAGCCGCAGGTCTTCCTCATGGACGAGCCGCTGTCGAACCTCGACGCGAAGCTCCGTGTCTCGACCCGTACGCAGATCGCCTCGCTGCAGCGCCGTCTCGGCATCACCACCGTGTACGTCACCCACGACCAGGTCGAGGCCCTCACCATGGGCGACCGGGTCGCGGTGCTGAAGGACGGGCTGCTCCAGCAGGTCGACTCGCCGCGCAACATGTACGACCGCCCCGCGAACCTCTTCGTCGCCGGCTTCATCGGCTCCCCCGCGATGAACCTCGTCGAGGTCCCGATCACCGACGGCGGCGTGAAGTTCGGCAACAGCGTCGTCCCGGTCTCCCGTGAGGCGCTCTCCGCCGCCGCGGACCGCGGCGACACCACGGTGACGGTCGGCATCCGTCCCGAGCACTTCGACATCGTCGAGCACGGCGGCGCCGCCGCGAAGTCGCTGACCAAGGACTCCTCGGACGCGCCGGCCGGTCTCGCCGTCTCCGTCAACGTCGTCGAGGAGCTCGGCGCCGACGGCTTCGTCTACGGTGGCGCGCAGCTCGACGGTGAGCACAAGGACCTGGTCGTCCGCGTCGGCGGCCGGGCTGTCCCGGAGAAGGGCACGGAGCTGCACGTCGTCCCGCGCCCGGACGAGCTGCACGTCTTCGCGACCTCCACCGGCGAGCGTCTCACCAACTGACGCCCCACCCGTCGTACGCCCGGCCCCGCACTTCCCGCAAGGGGGTGCGGGGCCGTTTGCGTGGTCCCGGCGGGTTTGCGTTTCGGTGCCGGGCGGCAGCAAATACCCCGGCAGACAGGGCATTTCACGGGCATTTCCCCCTGGTTCGTCAAGCCCGTATTCGAAAGGGCGCGTCGAACCATCCCCCGCAAGGGTGACGAATTGTCTCCAAGTCATCACTGGCCGCTACGCTCGCTGCGTGACCCACACCGCGCGCCGCATCGGCCGATCCCTCGCTCTCGTCCTGCCCGTCGTCATGGTTCTGTCCGGGACCCTCGCGGTCACCAGCGTCCAGTGGGCGGAGTCGGACAACGACTCCCAGCTGCTGGCCGCCTCGTCGGAGACCGTGTCCAAGCCCGCGAAGCCGCACGCCCCGCAGGACGTCCTGCGCGAGAAGCTGCTCGTGGAGCTGGCGGAGAAGGACCCGGGCGCCGCGCTCACCGGCCTCCAGCGCGCCGTCGAGCAGCGTCCCTCGCTCGCCCGCCACTGCATGTCGATCGCGAAGGCCCTCGGCAAGGCGGCCGTCGAGCAGTACGGCCCGACCCGGGCGCACCGTTTCTCCCGGCCCGTCTGTGACACCTCGTTCGCCTCCGGCGTCGCGCAGTTCAGCTGAGTCCCGGGAGGCGGTCGCCTGGAGCGCCGCCTTCCGTCGGCGGGCACCGCATATCGTGCCTGCCATGCATACGTATCCGACGCAGGCCGTGATCCTTGCCGGTGGCCAGGGGTCGCGGCTGCGGCCGTACACCGACGACCGCCCCAAGCCGATGGTCGAGATCCCCGGGACCGGGACTCCGATCATCGGCCATCAGCTGTCCTGGCTGGCCGCCGAGGGAGTCACCGACGCCGTGGTCTCCTGCGGGCACCTCGCCGAGGTGCTCCAGGAGTGGCTGGACGCCGCCGTACTGCCGCTCCGGGTCACCACCGTCGTGGAGACCGAGCCGCTGGGTCGCGGCGGCGGCCTGAAGTACGCGGCCGGGCGGCTGCCCGATCCGGAGCAGCCCTGGTACGCCACCAACGGCGACATCTGGACCCGCTTCTCCCTGCGGGAGATGGCCGCCTTCCACGCGGAGCGCGACGCGACCGCCACCCTGGCCCTCGCCCGGCCCCGGATTCCGTGGGGCGCCGTGGAGACGGACGCGTTCGGGCACATCACCGACTTCATCGAGTCGCCGCCGTCCCCGTATCTGATCAACGCCGGGGTGTACGTGTTCTCGCCCGCGTTCACAAAGCTGTTGCCGGACCGCGGCGACCATGAGCGGACCACGTTCCCGCGTCTCGCCCGCGAGCGCCGGCTGGCCGGGTATCCGTTGCCGAACGGGGCTTACTGGCGGGCCATCGACACGGCGAAGGACCTGACGGAGGCGGCCCGCGAGCTCGGCTCCCGCGACGGCTGACAGCCGCCGGCTCCGCACCTCGGCCTCGCGTTCCCACGATCGGGCCTCGCGTTCCCACGATCGGACCTCGCGTACGTACGAAGGGGCGGCCCCCACCCGGTTGTTCCGTCCGGGTGGGGGCCGCCCCTCACTGCTGTCGTACCGGTCGTACCGGTCGTGCGGGTCGTGCGGGTCGTGCGGGGTCAGCCGAGGAGGCCGCCGATCGGGTTCCGGCCGCCGCCGCCCGAGGTCGATCCCTCGCCGCCGGAGGAGGTCGAGCCGCCGGTGGGCGCCGGTTCGCCGCCGCCGCCGGACGAGGCGTCGCCGGTGGAGCCGGAGGAGGTGGGTCCGGCGCTGGTGGCGGCCGGGGGTTCCTGCGGGGTGGACTGCTGCGGGGGTGCCTGGTCGGTGCCCTGGGTCTGGCTGGGCTGGGTGTCCGTACCGGTGTTCTGGCCGCCGGAGTCGCGCGTCGCGCCCGGTGTGGCCCGGCCGCCCTCGGGGGTGGTGGCCGCGCCGGAGCGGCTGGGCTCCGGCTGGCGCCGCTGGTCCGGCGTACGGGAGGCCTGGCGCTCGCCGGTGGACTCCTGGGGCAGCGGCATGCCGGGAAGGCGGTTGGTGGGGTTGTCGTTGCGGCCGGGGACGGTGACGACCTCGCTGGAGCGGACCGCGCCGCCGAGGATGGAGCCGATGAGCAGGGTGCAGCCGACGACGACCGTCGCGACGACGGTGCCCCGGCGCAGGACCCGGCGGCGCAGGTCCCAGATCTCCGAGCGCGGGCCGAGCTTGCGCCAGGCCTCTCCGGCCAGTCGGCCGTCCACGGAGTAGACCGGCGCGCCCGCGATGATGAGCGGGCTCCAGGCTGCCAGCAGGATGATGTCGGGGGCGTCGTACACGGCGACCGAGCGCCAGCTCACCGTCACCAGCAGCGCGGCGGAGAGCAGCGCGCCGAACGCGGCGGCGACCCGCTGCCAGAGGCCGAGGACGGTGAGCACCCCGACCACGACCTGGAGGAAGGCGACGGTCAGGCCGGCGCCGACCGGGTGGGAGAGCGCGAGGTCGCGCAGCGGTTCGGCCATCGCCCATGGGTGCAGGGAGGTCAGCCACTTGACCATCGAGCCGCGCTCGCCGCCGTCGAAGTAGACGGGGTCGCTCAGCTTGCCCATGCCGGCGTAGATGGAGATGAAGCCGAGGAGCACCCGCATGGGGAGCAGGACGACGCCCAGGTTCATCCGGTGGCCGGGGTAGTAGGCGTGCCGGACGGGGTCGCCCGCGCCCCGCCGGTCGCGGGAGTCGGCGGTCTCGTCGGCCACCTCGTCGGCCTCGTGGGCCTCGTCGTAGGCGTCGTCGCCGGGGGTGCCGGTCCTGCCGAGGTCGTCGGGCCCCTCGACCGGGTCGTACGCGCCGACGGCCTGCCGCATGGGCGGCAGCAGCGGGCCGGTGTGTCCCGGCTGGTGGGGGGCGGTCAGTACGGGGTTGGGCTGCGTCTCCTCCAGGAGCGGGATGACCTGCGTCGCGCCCGCCCCGTGTCCGCCCCCGGACGCCCCGCCGAGTCCGGCGTCGAGGTGTCCCGCGGCGGAGTTGCGCACGGCCTGGAGGAGGCCTGTCGCGCCGGGGTCGCCGGGAGCGGACTTGCCGCTCCAGACGACCGGTGCCCGCCTGCGGCCTCCGCCGGCACCGCTCATGGCAGGGATGCGGGCCGTTTCCGCGGGGGCACCGCGCAGCCGTGCGCGCTGGCCCGGGGCGAGCTGCACCCGGAAGCTGGCGTGGTTGACGATGACCTGCGCGGGGTCGCTGTCCACCTTGGTCATGCTCAGGGCGGCGGGTTGCTCGTCGAACCGAGGCGTTCTGGTGTCCACACTCATCTAACCGAGTGATGTGTGTTTAGGACACTGCCTCGACCGCACCGAATGTGTCCGAGACCCGTCAAGATCAGGCCAAACTCGGGCAACCTGGAACTGTGTTCGGCGTTCGCGCGTCAACTCGCCGGGCGAGCGAGCCGGTTGCCGCGCACGGTACACGCGTTGCCACGCACGCACGCCGGTTGCCACGCACGCACGCCGGTTGCCACGCACGCACGCCGGTTGCCACGCACGCACGCGCGCTGCCGCGCGAACGCACCGTGGCGCACCGGCGGGCCCGCGGTCCGAGTCGGCCCGCGGCCCGAGCCGGCCCGCGGCCCGCCGGGCGGCTATCCGCGGCGGCGCGCCACCTCGTACAGCACGATGCCCGCCGCGACACCGGCGTTGAGCGACTCCGCGCCGCCCGGCATCGAGATCCGCACCCGGTAGTCGCAGGTCTCGCCGACGAGACGGCCGAGCCCCTTGCCCTCGCTGCCGATGACGATGACGACCGGGCCCGCCAGCTGCTCCAGGTCCTCCACCGTGTGCTCGCCGTCGGCGGCCAGGCCGACGACCGTGAGGCCCGCCTTCTGGTAGCCCTCCAGCGCGCGGGTGAGGTTGGTGACCCGGGAGACGGGCGTGCGGGCCGCCGTGCCGGCGGAGGACTTCCACGCACCGGCGGTCATGCCGGCCGCGCGGCGCTCGGGGACGACCACGCCGTGGCCGCCGAACGCGGAGACCGAGCGGACGATGGCGCCGAGGTTGCGCGGGTCGGTCACCCCGTCGAGGGCGACGATCAGCGGGTCCTCGTTGTTGTCGTACGCGGCGGCGGTGAGGTCCTCCGGGTGCGCGTACTCGTACGGCGGGACCTGGAGGACGAGGCCCTGGTGGTTCAGGCCGTTCGTCATCCGGTCCAGCTCGGGGCGCGGGGCCTCCATCAGGTTGATGTTGCCGCGCTCGCTCGCGAGCTTGAGGGCGTCGCGGACGCGCTCGTCGTTGTCGATGTACTGCTGGACGTAGAGGGTGACGGCGGGCACGCCGTCGCGCAGGGCCTCGTAGACCGGGTTACGGCCGACGACCATCTCCGAGGTGCCCTTGACGCCGCCGCGCCGGGGGGCGGGGCGGCGGGCGGCGGCCTGCTTGGCCTGGGCGCCGGCGATCCGGTTCTTCTTGTGTCCCTTACGGGCGGAGGCCGGCGGCGTCGGTCCCTTGCCTTCGAGACCACGGCGTCGCTGGCCACCGCTGCCGACCTGCATGCCCTTCTTGTTGGACGTGCGGCGGTTCCTGCGTTGGCTGTTCCCGGCCATGATCTACCTGTTTCGTTGCTTTCAGACGTACGTATGTATAAGGAAAGTGTGCCGCCCGGATCGCCGGGCGGCACAATCTCACTGCTCGGAGCGGGTGCTCAGCGCGGTCCCAGCGTCCACCGGGGGCCGGTGGGGCTGTCCTCGATGACGAGGCCGGACTGGTTGAGCTGGTCGCGGATGGCGTCGGCGGCGGCCCAGTCCTTGCGGGCGCGGGCCGACTGCCGCTGGTCGAGGACGAGGCGCACGAGGGTGTCGACGACGCCGTGCAGGTCCTCGCTCCGGTCGCTCTCGCCCGCCCAGTGCGGGTCGAGCGGGTCCAGGCCGAGGACGCCGAGCATGGCCCGGACCTCGGCGAGGCGGTCGGCGGCGGCTTCCTTGTCGTCGGCGGCCAGTGCGCTGTTGCCCTGGCGGACGGTGGTGTGGATGATCGCGAGCGCCTGCGGCACGCCCAGGTCCTCGTCCATCGCCTCGGCGAAGGCGGGCGGCACCTCGGCGGCGGGGGCGACGACCTCGCCGGCCTTCTCGGTGACGCGCTGGACGAAGCCCTCGATCCGCGCGAACGCGGACTCGGCCTCGCGCAGGGCCTCCTCGCTGTACTCGATCATGGACCGGTAGTGCGGGGTGCCGAGGTAGTAGCGCAGGACGATCGGGCGCCACTGCTTGACCATCTCGCTGACGAGGACGGAGTTGCCGAGCGACTTGGACATCTTCTCGCCGGACAGGGTGACCCAGCCGTTGTGCACCCAGTACTTCGCGAACTGGTCGCCGTAGGCCTTGGCCTGGGCGATCTCGTTCTCGTGGTGGGGGAAGATCAGGTCGATGCCGCCGCCGTGGATGTCGAAGGCGGAGCCCAGGTACTTGTGGGCCATCGCGGAGCACTCCAGGTGCCAGCCGGGGCGGCCGCGGCCCCAGGGCGTCTCCCAGCTGGGCTCGCCCGGCTTGGTGGCCTTCCACATGGCGAAGTCGCGCTGGTCGCGCTTGCCGGTCTCGCCGTCGCCGGAGGGCTGGCGCAGATCGTCCAGCTCCTGGTTGGAGAGTTCCAGATAGCTGGGCAGGGAACGCACGTCGAAGTAGACGTTACCGTCGGCCTCGTAGGCGTGACCGCTCTCGATGAGGCCGCGCATCATCTCGATCATCTCGGGAACGTGGCCGGTGGCGCGGGGCTCGTAGGTGGGCGGCAGGCAGCCCAGCGCGTCGTAGCCGTCGTTGAACGCGCGCTCGTTCTCGTAGCCGATCGACCACCAGGGGCGGCCCTGGTCGGCGGACTTCGCGATGATCTTGTCGTCGATGTCGGTGACGTTCCGGATGAACGTGACGTCGTAGCCGCGGTACGTGAACCAGCGGCGCATGATGTCGAAGTTCAGGCCCGAGCGGATGTGGCCGATGTGCGGTGCTGCCTGGACAGTGGCGCCACAGAGGTAGATCGAGACGCAGCCCGCTGTGAGCGGGACGAAGTCACGGATCTGCCGGGCGTTGGTGTCGTGCAGGCGAATAGTCACGCCTCAAGGGTAGTAGGCCCGCACCAGTGCCCCGCGACCCTTGGGGATCGCGGGGACAACTTTCTGGTACCGGGATGCCCCGAAACGGCCTTGGAAGGGCCCGGAGAGCGTTCTCACACCCTCCGTGGGGCCTACAGGCGGCCGACGATCTTGCGCGGGGAGATGCGGACGACGACGCGGGGGTCGTCGTCGGCGGAGTCCGGGTTGAACTCCGCGTACGGCTTGCCGGTGTACTTCACCGACAGCTCGTCGATCAGTTCCTGCCCGCCGTCCGTCGTCAGCGTCGCCTCGCCGCGGATCTCGGCGTAGGTGTACGGGTTGTCGAAGGGCTGGACGACCACGGTGACGCGCGGGTCGCGGCGGAGGTTCTTCTCCTTGCGGCGGCCGAGGGTGGTGGAGATCAGGACGTCGTCGCCGTCGCGCTTGACCCAGACCGGGGAGACCTGGGGGCTGCCGTCGGGCTGGATGGTGGCGATGTTGACGAACACGGGGCTGTCGAGCAGGTTCTTGAGCTCGGCGGAGAGTGCGGCGGTCATGCGTACGTCCTCCTGGGTGCTGCGCGGCGGTCCTTCGTCCAGTGCTGCTCCTACCCGGCAACCGCGCGCGTTCCCCGTTCCTTCCCGCCCCGGCCCGCCGGAAGAGTGAACGCCAGCGCCGCCCCGGCCAGCGGGACCGCCGCGAGCACAGTCCACCGCACGGGCGCGGGCGCGTCGAGCAGCGCGCCGGTCGCCGCGCTTCCCGCGAGGACGGCGATCCCGGAGACGGAGGACAGGGCCCCGGTGGCCAGCCCGAGCTGCCGGTCCTCGACCAGGTCGGGCACCAGGCCCCGGGCGGCGGGGACCAGCAGCATCTGGCCCAGGGTCAGCAGGACGACGAGCGCCGTGCCGGGCAGCAGACCTCCGGGGCCCGCCGGCGTGAGGGGTACGGCGGCGAACCCGGCGGCGACGATGACGAGGCCGGTGACCAGCGCGGTGCGCGGGGCGATCCGGTGGGCGGACCAGCGGGTCAGCGGCAACTGGGCGACGACGACGAGCAGCGAGGACAGCGCGAAGAGCCAGCCGAGCGCGGCCCCCGATCCGGTGGCCCGCTCCACCTCGACGGGCAGCGAGAGGTAGAGCTGGTTGTAGGCGACGAGGTAGCTGCTGTACGCGAGGCAGAGCAGCAGGAACGCCCGGTTGGTGAAGACCGCCCGCCACGGCGACCGGCCAGGTTGGGCCGTACGGGTGATGGCGTCCGGTGCCTGTGCGTCGTCCTGTTCTCGTTCGCGTACGGGGTCGGCTGCCCGGTTCCGTACGGGGTGGGCTGCCCGGTCCCGTACGGGGTCGGCGCGCGGCATCAGGCGGGCGTGCCCGGCCAGTACGCCGACGAAGACGGCGGCCCCGGCGAGGCAGGCGGCCCGGAAGCCGCCGCCGAGCAGCAGGAGCAGGGAGCCGAGCAGCGGCCCGATGAACGCCCCGGCCTGTCCGGCGGCGGAGAACAGGGCGAGGACGTGGGCGCGCGGGGCACCGGTGTCCCGTTCGTGCCGGACGGCCTCGCGGGCGGCCTCGGACTCGACGGCGGGGGAGAACAGCGCGGCGGCGAAGCCGATGAGGAGGACGGCAGCGATGACGGTGGCCGTGGATCCGGCGAACGCGAGCCAGCCGAATCCGGCGATGCGCAGGGCGCAGCCCGCCAGCACGACGGGGCGCGGGCCGTAGCGGTCGGTGAGGGCGCCGCCGACGACGAACAGGCCCTGCTGGCTGAAGGTGCGCAGCCCGAGGACGAGGCCGATGAGCCAGCCCGCCATGCCGAGGCCGCTGCCGAGGTGGGTGGCCAGGTAGGGCAGGACGGCGTAGAAGCCGGTGTTGAAGGCGAACTGGGTGGCGGTGAGGAGCCGGAGGTAGGGGGTGGGCGCGCTCGCGAGCCGGGGTCGGCGGCGCTTCTCCTTGGCGGGCGTGCCGGCGTGCGCGGGTGCGGGCCGGGTCACTTCAGGCCCGTGGGGGTGCGCCCGCTTACCGCGGCCGAGGTGAGGACGGCCAGGGCGCCGAGGGCGGCGAGCGCGGTGGCGGGGGCGAGGACGGCCCACGGGGCCCGTTCGGCGTACGGCATGTTCTCCGACAGCATCCGGCCCCACTCCGGTGCCGGGGCCTGCGTGCCGAGGCCGAGGAAGCCGAGGGAGGCGAGGGCGAGCGCGATGGCCGGGATGCGGAGCAGGGCGTGGCGCACCACCGGGGGCAGGACCCCGGGCAGGAGGTGGCGGCGCAGCAGGTGGGCCCGGTCCGCGCCGAGGGCTGCTGCGGCGGCGAGGTGCGGGGCCGCCTTCTCCTGGGCGTACAGGGCGGCGGTGTGGGCGGCGAGCGGGGCCCAGGCGACGGCGGCCACGGCCGCTGCGGCGCCCCAGGGGCCCGGCCCGGCGATGCCCGCGACGACGAGGACGGCGAGGACGGCGGGGAGCGCGTTCGCGGTCTCGGTGAGCGCCCCGGCGCGGGTGGCTCCGAGGAGCAGCCCGAGCATCAGGGTGACGGCTCCGACCGCGACGGCGGCCAGCGCGGTGCGGGCCGCGCCGTGGCCGAGGCGGGCGAGGACGTCGCGGCCGAGGTTGTCGGTGCCGAAGGGGTGCGCGGCGGAGGGGCCGGCGAGGCGGGCGGCCGTGTCGACGTGGAGGGGGTCGCGCAGGAGGCCCGCGATGGTGACGGCGATCAGGAGGCCGCCGAGGACGAGGGCGGCGAGGGCGAGCGCGCGGCGGCCGGGCAGCCGGGGCGGGGCGAGGGCGGGGAGCGCGCGGTCGGTGAGGGCGGGGCCGAGCAGCGCGCGGGCGGCGAGGCGGGAGAGCAGTCCTGCGGCGACTCCGAGGAGCAGCAGGACCAGGACGGTCGCCTGGAGGACGGGCAGGTCCTGGGCGAGGGCGGCGGCCAGGGCCGTACGACCGAGGCCGGGGATGGCGTACAGCGTCTCGACGGCGACCGCCCCGCCGGTCAGCCCGACGGCGACCAGGCCGAGCTGGGGCAGCAGGCCCGGCAGCGCACGGCGCAGGGCGTGCCGGGCGACGGTGCGGCCGGGCAGGCCGTTCGCGGCGGCGGCGCGGGCCCAGGGTTCGGCGAACGCGCCGGGCAGGGCGTCGTCCAGCAGCCGGCCGAGCAGCGCCCCGGCGGGGACGCCCATGGCGAGGGCGGGCAGCACGATCTGGTCGGGGGCGCCCCAGCCGAGCGCCGGGACCCACCCGAGGTGCACGGCGAACACGGTGGCCAGTACGGCGGCGAGCAGGAACTCCGGCAGCGCGGCGAGCACCGCCGCGCCCGCTCCGGCGCGCACGCGGACGATCCGGCGCGCGGCCCCGCGCCGCAGGGTGGCGGCGCTCAGCGCGAGGGCGAGGAGCACGGCGACGGCGAGCGAGGCGCCCATCAGGGTGAGGGAGTTGCCGAGGGCGGCGGTCACGTCGGGTCCGACGGGCTGCCCGGAGACCCAGGACTCCCCCGGGTCGCCCCGGAGCAGTCCGCCGAGCCAGCCGCCCAGGACGTGCCAGGGGCCGCCGTCGAGCCCGGTCTCGGCGCGGATCGCGGCGAGGGTCTCGGGTGTCGGGGCCCGGTCGGCGTACCGGGCGTGCAGGATCGTGCGGGCCGGGTCGGTCCGGGTCAGCCAGGGCAGCAGTCCGATCACCGCGACGACGGCGAGCAGCGCGCCGAGCCGTCCGGCGAGGTACTTCACGCGGTCACCCGATGCGGGTGTCGGCGGTGATGAGGGTGCGCTCCATCGGGTCGAGGGCGACGCCCTGGACGCGGGTGTCGTCGTAGCCCTGCACGAACCGTTCGTGGACGAGCGGGACGAGGGCGTCGGAGCCGAGGATCGCGGCCTCGGCGGTCATCTCGGCCCGGTGGCGGGCGTCGGTGTCGGCGAGGGCGGCGGCCTTGTCGACGGCGGCGTCGACGGGGTTCGCGCAGAGCTGGGTGATGTTGAAGCTGCCGTCGCAGGTGAAGTCGGAGGCGAGGTAGGAGACCGGGTCGGCGGTGTCCAGGAGGGTGTTGCGGGCCTGGATGAACGCGTCGTACTTCCCGGCGAGCGCGTCGGCCTCCAGCTGCGCGTAGTCGCGGACGACCTGCTTGACGGTGAAGCCGCGCTTCTCGAGCTGTTGCTGGACGACGGTGGCGGCCTCGGGCAGCTCGGGCCGGTTGGTGTAGGTGGCCAGCACGATCTCGGGCGTCTTGCTCACCTCGGCCGGGGCGGCGGCCTTCGCGCGGCCGGTGGGGGCGGTGCGCAGGTCGGCGGCCCACGGGACGCCGGGGCCGAGCAGCCCCTGGGCGGTGTCGGCGCGCCCCTCGTAGACGCCGTCGACCAGCGCCTCGGGGTCGATGGCCTCGCGGGCGGCGGCGCGCATCGACGGGTCGGCGAAGACGCCGCGTCCGGTGTTGAGGGAGAGGCCGTTGGTGCGGGCCGAGGGGAACTCGTGGACGAGGCCGTCGCCGAGCAGCGAGGCCTGGGAGATCGGTACGTACTCGGCGACGTCCACGTCCTTGGTCCGCAGGGCGTTGGCGCGGGCGGTGCCGTCGGCGACGAACTTCACGTCGACGCCGGGGGTCTTCGCCTTGCCGCCCCAGTAGGTGTCGTTGCGCTCCAGGGTGGCGCTGATCGCGCCGTTGACCTCGGCGAGGGTGAAGGGTCCGGTGGCGTGTCCGGCGGGGTTCACCTGGGAGCCGTCCTCGTACGCGGCGGCGGACAGGATGCTCAGGGAGGGGTTGGCCAGCCGCTGGGGCAGCAGGGGGTCGGCGTCCTTCGTGGTGATCCGTACGGTGTCCGCGCCCGCGCCCGCTGCCGTGGCGGTGAGTGTGGTGTCGGACAGCACCCGGGGCTTGGGGGACGCCTTCTGCGCGGCCGTCAGCGAGCGGACCACGGCGGCGGCGTCGAGCTTCGTCCCGTCCTGGAAGACGGCGTCCTCGCGGACCGTGAACTCCCAGGCCCTCTCGCCGTCGCGCTTCCAGGAGGCGGCGAGCGCGGGCTGGGCCTCCCCGTTCCGGTCGAGCCGGGTGAGCCCTTCGACGACGGCGAGCCGGCTCAGGGTGACGGCGTCGTCGCCGTACGGGGACATGGCCTGGGCGGGTGGGAAGGCCATGGCCACCTTCAGCCGCTGGTCCCCGCCGGAGCCGCCGGAATCCGCGGACGAGGTGCAGGCGGTGGCGACGGGCACGAGGAGCGTGGCGGCGGCCAGGGGCAGCGCGACGCGGCGGCGGGGAAGGCGGGGGCGGGAGGTGGGCATGGCGACGACCTTATATGAAAACGATTGTCATCTAATGGGCGGGTGCGGTCCGGCGGGAGCCGTCGGCGGCGACGGGGACGGCCCCGGGCATCGGCAGCTCGAAGTGGACGATCCCCTGCCCGCCCCCGGGCAGCGTCCGCTCGTCGCACACCTCGCGGGCCAGCGAACGCCAGAAGGGCTCGGCGCCCGGCACGGCGGGGTCGGTGTGCAGGTACAGCGCCTCGTAGCCCCCGGCCCGGGCGGCGAACTGCGCCAGCTCGCGCACCAGTCGCCGGGCCAGTCCGTGCCTGCGGTGCTCGGGGCGCACATAGATCCGGCAGAGCTGCGCGGTGGTCCCGGAGGGGAAGCGCTCGGCGACCCACGGCGGATTGGGCGGCGCCTGCGGCCCCCGGTCGCGCACGGCCCCGGTGGCGACGATCCCGCCGCGGTGCTCGACGACGAGCAGGGTGCAGCGCTCCGGGCGCAGATAGGCGGCCTGGGGATCGATGATGTCGGCGTGCCAGCGGGGTACGTAGCCGGACTTCAGGTCGCGGTAGACGGTGTCGAGCATCACGGCCCGCGCTCCGCCGAGGTCCTCGGCGGTGGCGGTGCGCAGGACGTATCCGGCGTCCCGGTGGCCGTCGTGGGCGGTCGGGTCGTCGGTCCGGTCTCCCGCCGTCGCCGCAGCCCTCGCCATCACCGTGGTCGCGCTGGTCACCGGTACCACTTCCGCCTCCTCCTGCACATTGCTCGCATCTTCAGCGTACGTGCAAGTGATGTGCAGGAGGAGGGGGGCCCGGGTGCCGCCCGGGCGTCAGGCGGTGCGGTAGACCAGGGCGGTCGCGATGCCGGCGATGCCCTCGCCGCGGCCGGTGAAGCCGAGCCCGTCGGAGGTGGCGGCGGAGAGCGAGACCGGGGCGCCCACGGCGTCGGACAGCACCTTCTGCGCCTCCTCGCGCCGCTTGCCGATCTTCGGGCGGGCGCCGACGACCTGGACGGCGACGTTCCCGATCTCGAAGCCCCCGGCGCGGACGATCCGGGCGGCCTCGGTGAGCAGCGTGACGCCCGCGGCCCCGGACCACTCGGGGCGGCCGGTGCCGAAGTGCTGCCCGAGGTCGCCGAGGCCGGCGGCGGAGAAGAGCGCGTTGCAGGCGGCGTGCGCGACGACGTCGGCGTCCGAGTGACCGGCCAGACCGGGCCCCTCGCCCTCCCACTTCAGGCCCGCGCACCACAGCTCGCGGCCCTCCTCGAAGGCGTGGATGTCGGTGCCGATGCCGACGAGCGGGATGACGGGGGCGGGGGCTCCCACCCCGGGGCTTCCCACCCCGGGGCTTCCCACCCCGGGGCTTTCCGCGCCGGGGCTTCCCGCGCCGGGGTTCTCAGAAACCATCGTTGGCCCTCCTGCGGGCGAGTACCGCCTCGGCCAGCACCAGATCGAGCGGCCGGGTCACCTTGAACGCCTCCTCGTGGCCGGGGACGACGACCACGGGCGCCCCGAGCCGTTCCACCATGCCCGCGTCGTCCGTGGCGCCCTCGCCGTCGACCGCGACCTCGGCGTGGGCCCGGACCAGCGTGGCCCGGTCGAAGCCCTGCGGCGTCTGCACCGCGCGGAGCCTGGCCCGTACGGGGGTGGCGAGCACCGGCTCCGGCTCCCCGGGCGTCGCGGCGGGCTCGACCTCCTTGACGGTGTCGGCGAGGGGCAGCGCGGGAACGACGGCGGGCGCTCCGTCCCGTACGGCCGAGGCGACGGCGTCGACCGTGTCGACCGGCACCAGCGGGCGGGCGGCGTCGTGGACCAGGACGACGGAGATGTCCTCGGGCAGCGCGTCGAGGCCCAGCCGGACGGACTCCTGGCGGGTCTCACCGCCCGGCACCACCAGATAGTCGGTGCGCTCGGGCAGCGCGTGCTCGTCGAGGAGGTGCTTCACCTCGGGCGCGCCGTCCGGTGGGGCGACGACCACGACGAGGGAGACGGCCCGGGACGCGGCCATGGCGCGAATGGCGTGGATCAGCATGGGCGTCCCGCCGAGCACCCGAAGGGCCTTGGGCGCGCCCGGTCCGAGCCGCACGCCCCGTCCGGCCGCGGGGATCACCGCGGCGGTACGGGGAGGGCGCGGCCGGTCGGTCGGGGGTGGCGTCGATGACATCGGTTGCACTCCGAAGGTCCGAGAAGGTCCGAAGGTTCGGCAGGTTTGTTTCCACGACCGACATGGGTAGGGGCCCAGCGAGCCGGGCGTGACGCCCCGGGCTCGCACCGGGCCCCTTCCGTGACACCCGGTCGAGCGCGGGTCGCGTCGGGTGCTCACGCAGCACGGAGGCCGTCCCTCACCGACGGCCGCCGCATACGCGGATCACACCGCGGGCACGGGGCTACCGGCAGTCGGGCACCGGGTGAGTCCGAACATGCCTCAGCGCCCGACGACACAGCGTGAAAACGGCTGGTCAGCGGGCACCGCGGCACATTCATACAACCGGTGCGCTCCGGCCGTACGAGCCGGAGTAATCCAGTTTTCAGGACGCGAGGACCTCGTCGAGCAGAGCCTCGGCCTTGTCCTCGTTCGTGTTCTCCGCGAGAGCGAGCTCGCTCACCAGGATCTGGCGGGCCTTGGCGAGCATGCGCTTCTCTCCGGCGGAGAGACCGCGCTCGCGCTCCCGACGCCACAGGTCACGCACTACTTCGGCGACCTTGATGACATCGCCGGAGGCGAGCTTTTCGAGATTTGCCTTGTAGCGCCGGGACCAGTTCGTCGGCTCTTCGGCATACGGTGCGCGCAGCACCTCGAAGACCCGGTCCAGCCCGTCCTGCCCGACCACGTCGCGCACGCCCACGAACTCCGCATTGTCCGCCGGCACACGAACCGTCAAGTCGCCCTGGGCGACCTTGAGCACCAAGTAGGTCTTGTCCACGCCTTTGATCTGGCGAGTTTCGATAGCCTCGATCAGCGCGGCCCCGTGATGGGGATAGACCACGGTGTCGCCAACCTTGAACGTCATGTGACAGGTACCCCTTCCGTGGCTATCCAGAGTAACACGAGAACCGCATCTCCTGAATGGCGTTTTCGCAGGTCAGGGCATATCTCGGGGCTTGACAACAGCAACACGAACGTGCTGCGGAAGGCTTCCGGAAGACGGTATTCGCAGGTCGGAGCCGCTGTGCGCCCGGAGCGAAACATCCGCGTCGCGCGACCCGGAAGCCCTACAGAAGAGGGCGAAAGTCCCGGTTTGTCGGGTTCGAGATGGCCATCATTCCGTACTCCGTTCGATGGTCGCTCACCCGTACGGACGTAACTGTCCGACCGCAATGAAATTGATCAAGCCACATGGCGCCCGGCCCCTTTCCGCCGCGAGCCGGGAATGGCGAAGAAACGACCACGACGCCACGACGAGGCCAGAAGAATTGATCACGCGGATTACGTGGACGGCACATGGCGTACCCGCCGGTAGAACACCTCGGGCCCCTTCGGAGGACGTACCGGCGAAGCCTCTCGGCCCCTCCCTCACCACCTCTTGCGGAACATCCCTCGCCATCCCCCGGGGAACGCCCCGCACCATCCCCGGCGCACGCCCCACACCATCCCCGGGCGAACATCCCTCACCATCCCCGGCGAACATCCGTCACCGCCCCCCGGGAAGAGCAGGAGCGCGTAGGGGCGGGTCGGGTGCAGGGCGGGCGCGGCGGCTCGGTAGCCTAAGGCCGCTGACACACCCTTAGGGCGGCTTTACACCACCGCTCGACACACCACCGCTCGACGACTGACGTCCGAAGTCCGCAGTCCGACTCGTTCAAGGAGTTGCCGCCGCCGTGAGCCGCAGCCTTCGACACGGCGCCCTCGCCGCCGCCGCCACCGTGATCTCGATCGTTTCGCTGTCCGCCTGCGCGGCGGGCAACAACGCCGAGACGCTCAAGGTCAGGCCGGACAACCCGGCCACCACGGTGGGCGACATCAAGATCCAGAACGTGAACGTGCTCACGCAGCCCGAGGGCGGCGCGGACGGCCCCGCTGTCGTCGCCGCGACGCTGTTCAACGAAGGCACCGAGCGCGAGGTGCTGGAGTCGGTCACGCTGCCCGGCAGCGACGTCGAGGTGAAGCTCCAGGCCGCCAAGGGCGACGGCCCCGTCGTGGTCCCGGCCGGCGGCCAGGTCACGCTCGGCGGCGAGGGCAACGCCGCCGCCGTGATCGAGAACAGCGGCGAGGCGGCGCGCAACGGCGACGTCCAGCAGGTCGTCTTCAAGCTCAGCAGGACCGGCGACGTCGGCCTCGGCGCCAGCGTCTTCCCGGCCGAGGGCTTCTTCAAGGACTTCGGCCCCAGCCCCAAGGCGGAGGAGCCCGCGCCGAAGCCGACCCCGTCGGGCAGCGCGTCCGGCGAGGCGTCCGGCGAGGCGGAGACCCCCGGCGCGACCGAGGGCGAGGCGCCCGGCGCACCGGCGAACGGCACGGGCACCGAGGGCGCCCAGGGCGAGACCGGCACGCAGGGCGAGACGGGCAGCACCCCGGGCACGGGCGACGCCGCCTCGGTACCCGCGGCCGACTGACGCGGGCCCCCGCCCCGTAACGCAGACGGGCGTACAGCCATGCCGAAGGGGCGCTTCCCAACCGGGAAGCGCCCCTTCGGCATGGCTGGGGCGGTGTCGCCCTCGGCGTCCTTCGGTTTACGGCTCGAACTTGTACCCCAGGCCCCGCACGGTGACGAGGTAGCGCGGGGCGCCCGGGTCGGGCTCGATCTTGGCGCGCAGGCGCTTCACGTGGACGTCGAGGGTCTTGGTGTCGCCGACGTAGTCCGCGCCCCAGACCCGGTCGATGAGCTGCATCCGGGTCAGCACCCGGCCCGCGTTGCGCAGGAGCATCTCCAGCAGGTCGAACTCCTTGAGCGGGAGGTCGACCTTGCCGCCGGAGACGGTGACCACGTGCCGGTCCACGTCCATCCGGACGGGCCCCGCCTCCAGGGCGGCCGGGGTGACCTCCTCCGGCTCCCCGCGGCGGCGCAGGACGGCCCGGATGCGGGCGACGAGCTCCCGGGAGGAGAACGGCTTGGTGACGTAGTCGTCGGCTCCTATTTCCAGCCCGACGACCTTGTCGATCTCGCTGTCCTTGGCGGTGACCATGATCACCGGAACGTTGGAGCGGCTGCGGAGCTGGCGGCACACCTCGGTGCCGGGCAGGCCGGGCAGCATCAGGTCGAGCAGGACCAGGTCGGCGCCGTTGCGCTCGAACTCGTCCAGCCCGTCGGGGCCGGTCGCCGCGATGGCGACCTCGAAACCTTCCTTGCGCAGCATGTAGGACAGGGCGTCGCTGAAGGATTCCTCATCCTCGACGACAAGCACTCGGGTCACGGAAGAGCCTCCGGGGCAGGGAAGGGGTCAAAGGTGTCGGTCTCGTACGGCCCCTCGTCGTCGCCGTTGACGATAAGCGGTCCGCCGGTGGTGCGCTCCCTCACGGCGCCCGATTCGGGCAGCCGGAGGGTGAAGGTGGAGCCCTGTCCCTCGGAGCTCCAGACGGTGACCTCCCCGCCGTGCGAGGCGGCCACGTGTTTGACGATGGCGAGGCCGAGACCGGTGCCACCGGTGGCCCGTGAGCGGGCCGGGTCGACGCGGTAGAACCGCTCGAAGACCCGTTCGCGGTCCTTCTCGGAGATGCCGATCCCCTGGTCGGTGACGGCTATCTCGATGAGGTCCCCGCCCGGTGAGGCCATGCGGCGTGCGGCGATGCCGACGCGGGTGTGGGCGGGGCTGTAGTTGACGGCGTTCTCGACGAGATTGCCGAGCGCGCCGACGAGCTGGCCGCGGTTGCCCCAGACCGTGAGGCCTTCGGCGCCCGCGGAGGCCATGGTGATCTGCTTGGAGCCGGCCTGCTGGCGGCAGCGGTCGATCGCCTCGGCGACCAGCGTCTCCACCTTGACCGGCTCGGCGTCCTCCAGCGGGTCGTCGTTCTGCACCCGGGAGAGGTCGATGAGCTCCTGGACGAGGTTGGTCAGCCGGGTCGCCTCGATCTGCATCCGCCCGGCGAACCGCTCCACCGCCTCCGGGTCGTCGGAGGCGTCCATGACCGCTTCGGAGAGCAGGGAGAGCGCTCCCGTCGGCGTCTTCAGCTCGTGGCTGACGTTGGCGACGAAGTCGCGCCGTACCGCTTCTATCCGGCGGGCCTCGGTGAGGTCCTCGACCAGCAGCAGGACCAGCCGCGAGCCCAGCGGGGCGACCCGGGCGGAGACCGCGAGGGTGTCCCCCCGGCCCGTGCCGCGCCGGGGCAGGTCCAGCTCGCCCTGGCGTATCTCTCCGTCCCGCCGGGTGTCCCTGGCCATGTTGAGCATGGGTTCGACGGCCAGCCGGCCGCCTCTGACCAGGCCCAGGGCGTACGCCGCCGAGCTGGCCTTCACCACGCCGTCGCTCTCATCGAGGACGACGGCGGAGGAGCTGAGAACGGAGAGGACTGTGTCCACCCCGGGGGGCAGGGCCGCGTTGTTGTCCGGCCGCAGCGACGTACGCGTGGGCCGTTTCAGGTCGCGTTCGCTCCAGCGGAACGCCAGCATGGCGATCACACCGGTCAACAGCCCGGCGATCGCTGCAGCTGCGGCGACCGCCGCGTTCACGTCCATGCTTCAAGGTTATGCGGGTGCGACGACTCCCTCCCAGCCGTCCGAGTGCCATCTCGAACACTCGTCGCCCAGAGTTCACCGAGGGGTAGGAGCCGGTTCACTTAGGGGGACGGATACGGACGCGTTACGGCCCCACCGTGTAACCGTGGGGGTCGGTCCGAGACCCCGGCCTCAGGAACTGGAGAGGGACTTCCCATGCGCGACGCTTACCACGAGGAACTCGATTCGATCGGAGAAGGCCTGGTCGAGATGGCCCGGCTGGTCGGTTCGGCGATCGGGCGGGCGACCACGTCCATGCTCGACGCCGACCTGGCGCTGGCGGAGACCGTGATCGCCGGCGACCAGAAGGTCGACGACCTCCAGCACGATCTGGAGGCCCGCGCCATCGCGCTCCTCGCCCGCCAGCAGCCGGTGGCGACCGACCTGCGGATCGTGGTCACCTCGCTGCGGATGAGCGCCGACCTGGAGCGCTCGGGCGACCTCGCCCAGCACGTGGCGAAGCTGGCGCGGCTGCGCTTTCCGCAGACCGTGGTCCCGCACGACCTGCACGCCACCATTCTGGAGATGGGCCAGCTCGCCCAGCGCCTGATGGCCAAGGCGGCCGAGGTCATCATCACCAAGGACGTCGATCTGGCACTCCAGCTGGAGCAGGACGACGACGAGATGGACCTGCTGCACCGCACGCTGTTCCAGCACCTGATGGACGACCGCTGGAAGCACGGCATCGAGACGGCCGTCGACGTGACGCTGCTGGGCCGCTACTACGAGCGCTTCGCCGACCACGCGGTGTCGGTCGCCAAGCGCGTCGTCTACCTGGTGACGGGCGAGCACGCGGACGAGATCCAGGCGGCGGCCCCGGTCGAGGGCGCGTAACGGCCGCTGCGTCGGTTCGCACAGCTCCGGCAGCTCGGGTACGCCCGCGGCGGCCACTGGCGTACCGGAGTATCCACGGCGCACGCGGGTCGCACTCATGTTCCTGCACGCGTGCGCCGTTGATGCGCCCGTGGGGATGGGCATGCAATGGGGCGGGGACGGACGACGCCATGGCCGTGAGCGGTGGGTCGGGCCGTGCGTTCCCGGCGGCGGCGCAGCGGCGTCCGCCGCCCAGCCGTATGCCCTGAGGAGGAACCATGGCCGATTCCCCCACGACCGGATCCCAGCAGGAGACCCCGACCGAAGTGGTGCGCCGACCCGTGCTCGGCGCCTGCGGCTGCGGGTCGGGCTGCGGGTGCGGCTGCCAGTCCGGTGCCCCGTGCCAGTGCGGCGGCTGCTCCGGCTGAGCCGCGCCGCGCCGCGTACGAACGCACGTGCCCGCCCGGCTTCTGTTCCGGGCGGGCACCGTGCGCGTCACCGGTCGCCCGGATCAGCCCGCCCGCTCCACCGCGGCGGCGGGCGCGGCCTCCGGCTCGGCCAGGTCCGGCCGGGCCTCGGCCGGTACGGGCGCGGGTTCGGGCAGGGCGTCCGCCACCGCGTGCTCCTCGCGCGGCAGGTTGCGCATCAGCAGCCAGTAGCCGAGGCCGGCGACCGTGCCGATCACGGCGCAGGCGGCCCAGAGCCAGGCGGCGCCGTAGTTGTCGATCACGAAGCCGGACATCAGCGGTGCGACGAGCGCGGCCACCGACCAGGACATCGTGTACATGCCCTGGTAGCGGCCCCGGCCCTTGGCGGGCGACAACTGCACGACCAGGCCCGTCTGGGTGGGCGCGTTCACGATTTCGGCCAGGGTCCAGACGCACACCGTCAGGGCGTACGCGGCGACCGACCCGGCGAAGGCCGTCAGCCCGAAGCCGTACCCGGCGAGCACCGAGGAGATGATCAGCAGCCTGCGCGGGTCGCGGTGCTGGATGAACCGGGTGACGGGGATCTGGAGCACGACGATCAGCACGCCGTTGACGAAGATGGCGGTACCGAAGTCGGAGCTGGACAGCCCGTCCTGCACCATGGCCACCGGCAGTCCCACGTACCCCTGCTGGAAGATCAGCGACACCAGGAACGACAGCCCCACTACCCCCATGTAGCGCCCGTCGCGCAGGACGGTGGTCAGCCGCACCTCGTCCTTGGGCCGTTTGCCGCCGACGGTCTTCACGGCCGCTTCCTCGGGCCGCGACTCCGGCACCTTCATGAAGACGAGCACGGCGCACACGAGCGTCATCAGGGCCTCGCCGATGAAGCAGGCGAGGTAGCTGTACTCGGCGATGAAGCCGGCGCCGGCGGAGGAGATCGCGAAGCCGAGGTTGACGGCCCAGTAGTTGAGCGAGAAGGCCCGTACCCGGTCCTTCGGGGGCACGATGTCCGCCATCATCGCCTGGACGGCGGGGCGCGAGGCGTTGCTCGCCATGCCGACGAAGAACGCCACGGCGCCGATGGCGAACGGGTGCACCATGAAGCCGAGCACCAGAACGGACACCGCGGTCGAGAGCTGGGCGATCAGCATGGTGGGCCGCCGCCCGAGCCGGTCGGTCATCACGCCGGCGCCGAGCGACGAGACGACCCCGCCGAGCCCGTGGAGGGCGGCGACGAGCCCGGCGTACGAGGCGGAGTAGCCCCGGTCCAGGGTCAGGTACAGGGCCATGAAGGTCGCGACGAACGCCCCGAGGCGGTTGACCAGGGTGCTGGTCCACAGCCACCAGAACTCGCGGGGCAGCCCGGAGACGGTCTCGCGGGCGGCTCTGCGCAGACCGGCGACGGACATAAGGATTCCCCCCACGGGACGTACGGAACGAGGCCTCGGGTAACACCCCCGACGACGACCGAGACATTACGAAGCCCGGCTCCCCACCCGCCACTGGATTGACGGCCCCCGTCAATCGTCCGCCCGGTGAGCGCTCCCGGCCGGGGCCCTGTCCGCGTTACGGGCGGGCGCGCGGAGCCCGCACGGGTTCGATTACGCTCGGACTCATGGCCGACGCACCGTACAAGCTGATCCTCCTCCGCCACGGCGAGAGCGAATGGAACGCGAAGAACCTGTTCACCGGTTGGGTGGACGTCAACCTCACCGAAAAGGGCGAGAAGGAAGCAGTCCGCGGCGGTGAGCTGCTCAAGGACGCCGGTCTGCTCCCCGACGTCCTGCACACCTCCCTCCAGCGCCGCGCGATCCGGACCGCCCAGCTGGCCCTGGAGTCCGCCGACCGCCTCTGGATCCCGGTCCGCCGCTCCTGGCGCCTGAACGAGCGCCACTACGGCGCGCTCCAGGGCAAGGACAAGGCGCAGACGCTCGCCGAGTTCGGCGAGGAGCAGTTCATGCTGTGGCGCCGCTCGTACGACACCCCGCCGCCGCCGCTGGCCCGTGACGCCGAGTACTCCCAGTTCGACGACCCGCGTTACGCGACGCTCCCGCCGGAGCTGCGCCCGGACACGGAGTGCCTGAAGGACGTCGTCGTCCGCATGCTCCCGTACTGGTTCGACAGCATCGTCCCGGACCTCCTCACGGGCCGCACGGTCCTGGTCGCCGCCCACGGCAACAGCCTGCGCGGTCTGGTGAAGCACCTGGACGGCATCTCGGACGAGGAGATCTCGGGCCTCAACATCCCGACCGGCATCCCGCTCTCCTACGAGCTGGACGCCGACTTCAAGCCGCTGAAGCCGGGCGGCACGTACCTGGACCCGGACGCGGCGAAGGCCGCCATCGAGGCCGTGAAGAACCAGGGCAAGAAGAAGTAGGTTCGCTGATCATGCCCCCGAACTGCGCATACAGCGCGGGGCGGGGGCATTTTCACGGCCTGGGCCCACTGTGGGACCTCAACGCGGCGAATCCTCCGGCGGCCGGAGTGCCTCCCCGAGTGCCTTCCGGGCCCGGTCCCGGCTGCTCGGCATGAGGTGTGCGTACACCTTCAGCGTCAGTCCGGGGTCGGAGTGCCCGAGGTATTCGCTGACGGCCTTGATGCTCTCCCTCGCGTCCAGCAGAACGGACGCGTAGAAGTGCCTCAGCGCGTGCATGCCGTGCTCCCGGGCAGCCGTGTGCTCCCGACTCTTGGCCTTCGGGATGACACCGACGGACGCCAGGGCGGGCTTCCAGTGGTCCTCATTGAGTGAGGTGCGCCAGACGTGCCCACCGTTGGGCCCGGTGAAGGACAGACGCTTGGTCACCGGCCAGCCGTTCGCGCGCATCCACGGCAGCGTGATCTCAACGGGCGGGAATCGCTTGATGTGCTCCTTGAGGGCTTCGGCTACGGGATCGGGAAGCGGGACGTCGCGGAGCTTGCCGCCCTTCGGCGGTGCGAACACGGGCTTGCTCAGACTGAGTTTGAGCTGCTGGACCACGTGCAGGATGCCGCTTTCGAGATCCAGCTCATCCACGGACAGTCCGAGGATCTCGCCCTGTCGGAGGCCGCATCCGGCGCCCATGTCGACCATGGGCCGGAAGCGCTCGACCATGGCACCCCGCATGGCGAAGACGCGGTCCGGCTGCCACGGGACAACCCGGCGCTTCCCCATTTCCGGAAGTGTCACCGTGCGCGAATGGCACGGGTTGCGGCGAGGGTAGCCGTCTTCGACGGCGGCGGAGAGGATGGCGCGGACGTTGGAGAAGATCACACGGGCGTAAGCACCGGACATGCCGGCCTCTTCGAGCTGCGTCACGAACTCCCGCATGTGGCTGGGCTGGAAGGATCCCAAGGGCCGGGCCCCAATGCGCGGGAAGGCGTGCAACGTGAGCTGAGACTGCATCGATGCCCGGGTGTTCGGATCCCTGCTCTGGCCCGCAAGACACCCTTCGGCAAACTCCTGGAACGACTTCCGGGACGCGTTTGGGTCGATGTAGTCGCCGCGGGCCACCGTGACCTTGCTCAGCCACTGCTCGGCGAGCCGCTTCTGCCCGTCGGGGAAGGACTTTCCCTTGCGCTTTCCGTCGGGCGCGAAGTAGCGGGCCCGGTAGCGCAGGCCGGACCCGTAGCGCTCGGTCTTAACGCGGACGGTCTTGCGGTCGGCGTTGGTCTCGGTCTTGAACCAGCGGTCTTGGATGCTGCCTGCCATCGGAGGCGAGTCCCGTCCTCGTTCAGATCTTCGCGCTGTCGCTCGTACGAGATCACGTGCCTGTCGCCAGGGAGCACAGTCACTGCGACTCTCACAGGCTTCCCCTCGACTGTGTGGCCGGTGACAACATGAATCCCGGGGCCCAGGTCAAGTCGATGCACCTGCTCAGGGGTGGGCATCCGGACGTACAACTCATCTAGGGCTCGCTCCTGCCGGTACCCGAGTTCGGCCAGAACCTGATTGGCGCCGCGAGCGATGTCCTCCGGGCGCATGATCTCCGAGTCTCGTACGAGTGCGAGCGGGAAGTAGCTGTCGTTGATGTTGAACGGCTCCCCGTCGAGGTAGCGCACGCGCTTCCGCACTGCGACCAGCTCGCCCGGTTCCAGCCGGAGCCTCTTGGCTACCTCCTCCGGTGGCTCCACGATGGCCACTTCAATCTCCTGCCGTGGCTCGCGTCCCTCGGCCGCGTACATGAAAGACGTGCTCGTCCGCGCCGGCCGTCCTGACGAATTGGACGTGGTCGAAGCCCTGTTGCGCGAGGCATCAGCCTGGCTTGCCTCGCGCAACATCGACCAATGGCAGTACCCGCCGCACCGTGACCGCATCACGGAAGCTCTTGAGCGGGGAGTGTGCTTCCTCGCGTTCGAGGACGGTAAGCCGATCGCGACTATCCAGGTTGATAACTTTGCGGACCCTGAGTTCTGGACCCCGGAGGATCGGCCAGAAGCGGCCCTCTACGTTCACCGCATGGCCGTAACGCGCGCGGCTTCCGGCGCGGGCATCGGCAGCCTGCTGCTCGACTGGGCGTCGGAGCGTGCCTCAGCACAGGGCAAGCGATGGTTGCGGCTGGACGCATGGAAGGACAACAAGGGGTCGCACAGGTTCTACAAGGGCGCGGGCTTCACGCTTCTCCGCGTCGTCGATCTCCCACACCGCAGGTCAGGTGCACTGTTTCAGCGGCCGACCGAGTCGGTGGCTGACAACAGCATCTGAGCGGGGCCCAGTTGCAGGTTTCTCTACCTCATCAAGGCGCCGCGCAAGCGCGGCGCGCGCCGCAGTCTCCGGCCGCGGGCTGCCTCTGTCTCCACCCCGGCTGCCCGAGGCCGCGCACCGGGCGCGACACCAGCCCGAGAGAAACGGCCGGCACGAGGGTGGGAAACCCGCTGTAGCTGGGACGGTCGGCTCCACTGCTCTAGCCACCTCCCCGATTCGGGTCCCGCGCCGAGCAAGACCAAGGGGCCCCTCGTTCAAATTCCGGGCAGGAACACAGCCTGCCCGAGTTGCCAGCCAGCGTACGGCCCCCTGATCATGCTCGACCCCAAACCGAGAAGGGCACCGGCCCAACCTGCTCCACCGACCTCGTTGGCAGGTTACTCATTGTATTGGCATCCACGCTCAACGGCCTTATCGCGGAGCTTTGCGCCCAGTTTCTTCCGCTGGTTCTTCGACGCGATACTGCGATAATCGACGTAGGTGTGCCCCGGAGTTGGAGGCTTCTGTTCCTGAATTGCAGAATCGTCAACCGCGCGGAGACCAGCATCGATTATCTCTCCTACAGTGACCGCATAGGAGCCAATAGACCCGAGCTGGAGAACAACGGTATGGTGTTCGAAGGCGGCCTGGGCGGTGACGGATTTGCTCCGCGCAGTGGAAAGCTGCCCTTTATCATTCTCCCCTGGCACGAACGCAAGCTTTGATATGACGCCATTCTCGATGTGGCTGGGATTTATCTGCCGCCAGAGAAGCTCAAGGGGCGTGTCTAGCTCATGCTCACCGGAACGCAGCTCATGAGGTTCCACGGACATATTTATCGATCCCCCTGGCGATAAAGTCGACAGCCAACTCAAGTTCTGTCCAGCCGACTACGCTTTCTTCCTCGTCGGCGTCGTCAATCTTCGAGAAGGCGTAAAGCTCGATTTCTCGGCTCGCTACAATTTCAACGGAAACCTCACCCTGGCCTGATAGCCATTCCAATTGGACCCCACCAGTGTCAACTGGGTAAATGTTTGGCCTAGGGATTCCGCCATCCAGGCATTCCAACAGAAGCGACTCGGTTGCCCTCAGGACCTGCAATGCGATGGCATCGCCGCCACCGTCGAGCCATCTGTTTTCTAGCTTATTCAGCTCGGCTAGCCGGGAGGACCATTCTGCGGGAAGGGCGGGTTCGATCGATAGAATATCTTGGAACTCAATCGTTCCGGCGTCCGATGATTGCAGAGCCACTGCACTCATAGCCACACTGGGAGCCATTGTGGAATGCCCGAGATACTGAGTCAGCTCTGGGACAAGTTCGGCTGAAGAAAATCTGCCCATAATCGACCTGGTTGTACCAACTGGCAGAAATTCGAAGGTTGATTTATCCGCAAGAACGCCGATGATTTGTCCAAGCGTCTGCACTTCGACTTCGAATTCATCAATTGAAGCGCGTTCCTGTAGAATCCTTCGAATTTCCTGCGAGAAAATGGCTTCGTGGCGGGAGCCTTCATCGAAAAGGATTGTCTCGTCACCCTGGAGGCTTCGCCCAAAACTGGAGAACTCCTTAAGCGCCGCATGCGGAAACCTCTGCGGGATGGCACCGCCGCCTGCGACTGACCTCAATGTGTCCTGAATCAAGAAGCGGGCTTCATCGAAAATCCCTTCACCTTCTCGTTCGAAGAGTTCACTCTCTGTATTCTGTGAAATCTCCAGCACGGGCATGACGCTGCCACGGTTGACAGCCGTTAGCCGGAGGCCGAAATCGGATGTGAAGCCCCGCGGGACCCGCTGTCGTCGCCAGTTTCGCTGCTTATATAGCCCCTTAGCCACATTGATCACGAGTCGCTCATACCTTGCAAACTCGGAGAGCATCTCCACGGGTAGGCCGTGTTGCTCGTAGCGCCCCCCGCGCAAGTGCCACTGGCCAAACGAGCGCCTATCTGTCCCCATGCCAGTAGCTTACTGGCCTTGGGGCTATTTTGGTCTACTCTTTGACCGTCTCACCCCTCATTTGCTACCGGCATGATCGAATCCGTCCGGTGCTGCGGGGCGGGGGCGTCAGCTCCCGACAAGGTCGTGAGTGCGACGAGACGCCGAGCGAAGCGAATGGGTCGCAGATCCCGATGCCCCGATATCGGACGCCTTGTCGATCAGGCCGTCCACAGGCTACGGCGGCGCGAGGGTGGCCAGCGCTGCCAGACAGCGATGAGAGTGCCGGGCGCAGCAGGCCAAGGGCAGCGAGCGTCCCAGTCGCTTCGAGGCGAAGAGGCTGGCTGTCAGCTCGGCGCCGGGCCCAGGTCCGTACGCTTGTATGCCGAGGGCACCGTAGACGCAGCCTGAACTGAGGCTTGGGAGACATGCCAGCCGAACGGTGCGGTCGGTGGCTCGGTGACTACTCCTCTTCGCGACTCGGCAGCCGGGGCAACCCCGCCGGGCCCTCTCTGGGCCCTCCGAGGGTGACAAGCAACGCCCAACAACGACCAACGACGACCGCCCGACCTCAGCTCAGATACAGCGCGCATCCTGCTGATCAGGGCCGGAAAGCGGGCCCGCAAGACCCAGGGCAAGAAGAAGTAGCCCACGTCTTCTCCGGCTCACCGAGCCCCCTGTTTCGCGGACAGCGAGGCAGGGGGCTCGTCGGTGCTCGGGCCAGTGGGGCGCAGTGGGCCTCAGGTCGGCTTGCGCCAGACGGAGATGTGTTTGCCGGAGTCCTCGGTGAACGGCGCTCCGTCCCAGTCCCCCACGCGCCGTTCCGGCTCCAGCCCGGCGATGCGGGCCATCAGGTCGAGCTCCGCCGGCCAGGCGTACCGGTGCCGGGAGCTTCCTCGACGGTAGTGGCCGTCCTCGCCGTCGCGGGTGAAGTGGTGCGAGACGAGGATCTGCTCGACCAGGTCGAAGGTGTCGAAGCCGAGATGCCGGTCGGACACGTCGAACGGCACCGCGACCTGGCCCGGTGGCAGGAACCGCAGGGGCGGGACGCCGAGTTCGATGACGAACCGGCCGCCGGGCGCGAGGTGGCGGGCCGCGTTGCGGAAGCACTCGACCTGCTCGTCCTGGGTGAGGAGGTTCGAGATGGTGTTGTAGACGAGGTAGACCAGGGCGAACTCGCCGGGGACGGCCGTGGTGGCCATGTCCCCGATGGTCACCGGGAGGGTGTGTGCGTCGACCTTGCGGCGGAGTACCGCCGCCATCGGTTCGGACAGTTCGATACCCGCCACCGGCACGCCGCGCTCCCGGAGCGGCACGCCCACGCGCCCGGTCCCGATGGCGAATTCCAGGGCGCGTCCGCCTCCGGCGAGTTCGGCGAGGAAGGCGAGGGTCGGTTCGAGGGCGGCGGCCGAGGAGTTCTCGGCCTCCTCGTCGTCGTAGCGGTCGGCGGTCTCTCGGCTCCACAGTTCGCTGCTCGTCACGGGCGACCACTCTGCCGGGAGGCCGGGGTGCTGTCGACGCAATTGATGGCGGCCGGCTCCCGCGCTCCGTGTACGGGTGCCGGTGCGGGTGTTCGCCGCCTTCGCCGTGGCCACCTCGGCGTTCTCCTGGTCGAGCGGTGCCGAACGCGCCGTACGGCCGCGAACGCCGCCGACCTGGTACGCGCGGCCCTCACTGCCAGGCGTAGAAGCCGATCACCACCGCCACGAAGAACGTCAGCGATGCCGCCCCGGCCAGCCTGCGGTTCCGACCCGGACGAGCGGGCCGCAGCGCCTCCCAGGCCCCGTAGCCGAGGAACAGGACGACAGCTCCCCCGACACCCCCGGCGAGCACCGGGCTGCGCTGCCGGCCCCAGATGAACGCGGAGGCCAGTACGGCAACGACACAGAGGCTGACCAGCGTCAGCAGCATCTCCAGGACGGTCTCGCCCACAAGATCGACGACGAACGACCTGATAGCGCGCACCACGCGCCGGACCCGCGGCAGAATCCCGGCCATTGCCCCCGCCCGCTCCCTCTCGGTGTTCCCGCCGAAGGAGATCACACCGATCACACTGATCAGACCGCTCAGACCGCTCAGACCGTACGACATCGCGAGCCGGCGGGGAAGCGCTGTCAGTGCCCCCTGCCACCATGGTCGTCATGGCGACCTACCTGCTCTCCGACATCGAACAGGCCCTCCGCAGCAGTTGGAGCGCCGAGACCTGCACCCCGGATTACCGGGACCGCTGGACTCCGGACAATCCGGCGCGGGACCAGTGCGGGGTGACCGCCATGGTGCTCAACGACCTGCTCGGCGGGGAGCTGATCCGGGGCGAGGTCCATGTCGACGGCGTGCGCACCGACTTCCACTGGTGGAACCGCCTGGGCCCGGGTGTCGAGATCGATCTGACCCGGGAGCAGTTCGGGCCGGAGGAGACCGTCGTCGGCGGTGATGTCATCGTCAGGCCGCCCGTCAGCGAGTGGCGGCGGCTCCAGGAGGAGTACGCGATCCTCCGCGACCGGGTCGCGGAGCGGCTCGGTCGGGACTGAGGGCCCGGTGGCCGGCCGAGTCACCCTGCCGTCGGGTGGCGCGCGCCCCGCCGCGCGGCCGTAGGACCGCGCGGCGGTCGTGCCGCGCCACGTTCGGACGGTGCGGGCCGACTCGCGGCGCGGCCAGGGAGCAGCCGCGGCGCAGTGACGGCGCAGCCGCGGTGCAGCGATGGCGCAGCGATGATGCAGCCGCTGCACCAGCCCGGGCCGTGCCCGATCCGTGACCCTCTCGGACCGGCCGAAGTCCCCCTCGTACGCACTACGGTGGGCCCATGCCGTCCGTGTTCTTCCAGGGCAAGGAGATCGAGGAGAGCGATCATGGGTGAGTCTCTGAAGACCTTCGTCGGCGGTGCTGAGGTCGAGGTGCCCAACAGCATCCCGGACATCCGGGCCGCGCTGCCCGACGAGAGACGCGAGGAGTTCGATCTCGCGATCAACGGGGCCGGGGTGCACGAGATCCAGGCCGTCATGCGGCACTGGATGCTGGAGGCCGTCCCCGATCCCGAGGCCGAGAAGATCCTGGACCGGCTGGCGCAGGACGAGGCCGAGAGGCGGAGCGTCGCTTGAGCTTCCGTATCTCCTACGCACCGCCCGCCGACGACACCCTGGCCAAGATGCGCGGCGGCGAGGCCTTCCGGGACGAGATGGCCCGCACCCTCGGTGAGGAGCCGTACGGCCACGCGTCCTCCGCCGTCAAGAGCGAACGGGACCGGCGGGAGGCGACCGTCTCCGGGGCCATCGTCCTCTACTACGTCTCCCGGTCCGTCCTGACCGTCACCGTCGTACGCCTCGTTCCCCTGCCCTGACCACCCGGGGGGCGGGCGGGGAGGGCAGGGGCGCGGGGCGGGGGCCGTACGTCAGACGAGTCAGGCGAGCTTCTTGTCCTGCGCCGCCACGACCTCCGCCGGCACCTCGAACTTCACGTCGCCGCCCGCCGCGGCCAGGTTGAAGGAGAAGAACGTCGCCACGGTGGCCTCCTTGCGCAGCGCCACCAGCTTGAACGGGGCGGTGTCGCCCTCGTCCTCGGAGGTGACCGTCCAGGCCGCGGACTCGTCGCCGCCGGTGACCTTCTCCTCGGTGATCGAGGCGACCTTCGTCGGCGTGCCCGCGACCGTGGCGGTGAAGCCGCCGGCACAGTCCGCGGCGGCCTTCTTCAGTGCGGCGTACGCGTCCGGGCCCGTCGTCCCCTCGTACGAGTGCAGCGCGACGAAGGTGGACGTCAGGTTGAAGGCGTCCTTGAACGCCTCCCCGGCTTCGCCTTCCGCCATGTCCTCCAGCGACTTCTTCTTGCCGTCGGTCTTCGGCTCGTCGATCACCTTGCGCTTCGTGGTGGCCACCGAACCCTTCTGTGCCACACCGAACATGGCGTGGGCGACCGGCAGGCAGCCTTCCTTGTCGACCGTGACGCCGTCCGCCGGGACCTCGTCGGCCGGGCCGGCCTTGGTGATCTTGCGGCCCTGCACGTCTCCCTGGGCGAGGGTGGCCTTCTCCAGCTCGGCGGCGGTGAGCGCCTTGGCCGGGGTCTTCGGGGCCGAACTGCTGCCGCTCGCCGCGCCCTTGTCGTCCTTCCCGTCCTTCTTGTCGGCGTCCGACGTGGAGCCGCAGGCGGTGGCCAGCAGGGTGAGGGCGGCCGCGGAGGCGGCGAGGGCGGTACGGCGTACGGCAGTGGCGGGCATGGTTCTACTTCCTGCAATCTCCGGCTCGGAAGCAACCGCCCTGTTCCCGTACGGCACTTCGGCTCCGTCTGGGACGGGCCGTCGCAGTGATCCACACTTTACGATCGAACCTGTGCGCGATGACCGGTTCAGTGGCACCCTTCGGCGATCGTGATTCCGCTGTGATCATCCTGTGAACGCACTGTGTGGTGCCTCCGTACAACCCCGCCGTGCTGCCGCGCCGTCCTCCCCCGCCGTGCGCCCCGTCGTACGACCCCGCTCCCGCCCCACGAAAGGGCGTCACCCGTTTGTCCGGCCACGTCCCCGTCCCGCCGCTCGCCCGCGTCCTCGACGCCCTCGGGGTCGGTGAACGCGACATCGCCTCGCGCGCCACCCTCACCGGCGGCACGTACAACACCGTCACCCGGGTCACGCTCCATGACGGCCGCGACTGGGTGGTCAAGACGCCCCCGCCGCACACTGCCGCCCTGCGGTAGGAACGTGACCTCCTCGTCAACGAGGTCGCGTTCTGCACCGCCGGCGCGCCGGCCGGCGGCCCCGCTGTCCCCCGCGTCGTCCGCAGCGAACCGGACCCGGCCTCGCCGACCGGCGCGTACCTGGTCATGACCGCGCGCCCCGGCCGCCCCTGGGACGAGGTCAGCGGCGTGCCGAGCGCCGGGGACGAGGCACGGCTGCGCCCGCGGAGGAGACCTGGGAGTCGGTCGCGCCTCATCTCGTCCGCGCCCTGGACGCCGTCCGTCGCGGCGGCTGACAGGCGCGTCCGTCGCGGCGGCGTCCGGCAGGCCTCAAGGCGCCGGAGAAGACGGAAGATGAGGGATGGGCCCGTCAGCTGCTGGACGGACGCCGGGTCAGATGGCTGAACGCGTCCAGATTCCTGGTGGACTCGCCGCGTGACACCCGCCACGCGTACTCCTTGCGGATCGAGCTCGCGAAACCGAGCTCCAGGAGGGTGTTGAACGCCCCGTCCGCCGCTTCGAGCACCACGCCGAGCAGCCGGTCCAGCTCCTCGGGGGTGACCACCGACAGCGGCAGCTTGCCGACCAGGTAGACGTCGCCGAGCGAGTCGATCGCGTAACCCACCCCGAACAGGCGGAGGTTGCGCTCCAGCAGCCAGCGGTGCACCTCGGCGTCGTTCTCGTCGGGGTGCCGTACGACGAACGCGTTGAGGGAGAGGGAGTGCTTGCCGACGATCAGCGAACAGGTCGTCGACAGCTTGCGGGTGCCGGGCAGCGTCACGACGTAGTTGCCACGCCC
Source organism: Streptomyces sp. CA-278952 (assembly GCF_028747205.1). Taxonomy (NCBI): domain Bacteria; kingdom Bacillati; phylum Actinomycetota; class Actinomycetes; order Kitasatosporales; family Streptomycetaceae; genus Streptomyces; species Streptomyces sp. CA-278952. The sequence continues at coordinate 4,371,837 of NZ_CP112880.1, read as the reverse complement.
CGGGCTCTCCCATGCGAGCCCGGCATCGTTCAGCGTCGCCTCGATGACCTGGGCCGCTGCGGTTTCGTCCGGTACGTCAGCCATGCTGCGAGCCTACGACAGGGCGCCGGGTCGCACGGGACGGGCTCAGCCGTGGTGCGCCCGGGCCCGGCGGCGGTGGTCGCAGAGCGCGGCCGTGTACACGTCGGCGGTCGCCGAGGCGGCCGTGTCCCAGCCGAAGGACTGGGCGTGCGCCGCGGCGGCCGCTCCCATCCGCTCGACCAGCTCCGGCGCGTCCGCGAACCGCTCGAGCGCGCGGGCGTACGCCTCCGGCTCGTGCCCCTGCACCAAAAAGCCGCCGACCCCGTCGCGCACCGCCACCGGCAGCCCGCCCACGGCCGCGGCGACCACGGGGGTGCCGGTCGCCTGCGCCTCTATCGCGACCAGTCCGAAGGACTCGCTGTACGACGGCATGACCAGCACCGACGCGGCGCGGAACCAGTCGGCGAGCCGGTCCTGGCCCACCGGCGGATGGAACCGTACGACGTCGGCGATGCCGAGACGGGCGGCCAGCTTCTGGAGCCCCTCGGGCTTGGCGAGTCCGCTGCCGCTCGGACCGCCGACCACCGGCACGAGGATGCGGGACCGCAGGGACGGGTCCCGGTCCAGGAGCACCGCCACGGCGCGCAGCAGCACGTCCGGGGCCTTCAGCGGCTGGATCCGGCCCGCGAAGAGCGGGATCAGCGCGTCCTGCGGCAGCCCGAGCCGGGCCCGCGCGGCGGCGCGGGCGGATGGGGCATCCCTCGGACGGAGCTCTTCGGAGCCCTTGGGGAAGGGGCGGAAGCGGTCCAGATTGACGCCGGGGTGCACGACGGCGACCGCGGACGGGTCAGCGTCGTAGAAGCGGACGAGCTCGTCGGCCTCCTCGGCGGTGTTGGCGATCAGCCGGTCGGAGGCGTTCACGATCTGGGTCTCGCCGATGACCCGGGCGGCCGGCTCGGGGGTGTCCCCCTCGGCGAGCGCGGCGTTCTTGACCTTGGCCATGGTGTGCATGGCGTGCACGAGCGGGACGCCCCAGCGCTGGGCGGCGAGCCAGCCGACCTGGCCGGAGAGCCAGTAGTGGGAGTGCACGAGGTCGTAGTAGCCGGGGCGCTGACCGGCCCAGGCCTGCATCACGCCGTGCGTGAAGGCGCAGAGCTGGGCGGGCAGCTCCTCCTTGGCGAGACCCTCGTACGGGCCGGCGTCGACGTGCCGGACCAGGACGCCGGGCGCCAGCTCGACCGCGGGGGGCAGCGAGCCGGTGGTGGCCCGGGTGAATATCTCGACCTCGATGTTGATCGCGGCGAGGCGCTTGGCCAGTTCGACGATGTAGACGTTCATCCCGCCCGCGTCGCCCGTGCCGGGCTGGTGGAGCGGGGACGTGTGCACGGAGAGCATCGCGATGCGACGGGGCTTGCGGGAGGCCCCGGAGAAGCCTCCGGGAAACCTGAGGCGCGCGGCCGTGCGCGTGGAGCCGAGCCGGGAGACGTACTGGCTCACCTCGTCGGTCCTCCTCGATCGGGGCATGCTGACCGGAGGGCACGGGGGTCCTCCGAAGGTCGAGAACAGTGGAATCCCGTCTTTCATTTCCACTTTGCCAAATCATTGCCTTGCCGGACGGCGCGTCGCGCGGCGACGGCGGGACGTCCGGGCAGCCACCGCGCCCCGGCCCGTCGCACACGCTCGACCCATGCGCCGGCGCCCCGTCGCATACGCTCGACCCATGCGTCAGCGCCCCATCGGCACCGCCACCCGCGGGACCACCAACCCGAACCGGCTGCGCCGCATGGACCGCTGGATCGCCGACGCACACGGCCCCGCCCTGCGCCGCGCCGGGACGCCGGTCGCCGTCGACCTCGGTTACGGGGCGGCCCCCTGGACCGCGGTCGAGCTGCTGGACCGGCTGCGCACCGCCGAGCCGCGCACCGTGGTGGCGGGCATCGAGATCGACCCGGAGCGGGTCGCCGCCGCGCAGCCGTACGCCCGCGAGGGCCTCACCTTCGTGCACGGCGGCTTCGAGGTCCCGCTCGACGCCCGGCCGCTGCTCATCCGGGCGGCGAACGTGCTGCGCCAGTACGACGAGGACCAGGTCGCCGAGGTCTGGGGGCGGCTGCGCTCCCGCCTCGCGCCCGACGGGCTCCTGGTGGAGGGGACCTGCGACGAGATCGGGCGCCGGCACGTCTGGGTGGCGCTGGGGCCCGAGGGGCCGCGCACGGTCACCTTCGCGACCCGGCTCGGCTCGCTGGAGCGCCCCTCGGACCTCGCGGAACGCCTGCCGAAGGCACTGATCCACCGCAACGTTCCGGGGGAGCCGGTCCACGCGTTCCTGCGGGACTTCGACCGGGCCTGGGCGACGGCCTCCCCGTACGCCTCGCTCGGCGCTCGGCAGCGCTGGATCGCGGCGGTGCGGACGGTGTCGGCCGACTGGCCGGTGACGGACGGGGTACGGCGGTGGCGGCAGGGCGAGATCACCGTGCCGTGGGACGCGCTGCGGCCCAACAGCCACTGACGCCTTGCCCCGCCTTGCCCGGAAGGGCAAACATCCTCCGCTCCGGGAACGCCGCAGGGGCATCGTTCGTCCCAGTGAGGGGAGAGGGCGCAGGTCGCAGTGGAGCGCGCGGGGGGCAGGCCGAGCGGGCGGGGCAGGCGGGCCGGGGGCCATCGTGACGAAGTAGCCCTGTGGGGGCGGTAGGTGCCGCGTCAGGTACCGTCGGCCCCTGTTGCTTTACGGGACGACATGGCACGATCGCGACGTTGCCGAGAAGTTACTGACGGTAAATCAGATGCACGTTGTCGCCTTCGCCCGGAGGCGGGCCCGGAGTAACAACCCGGAGGGGGAGCTCGTGAACCGACGCCACCGCGCCACTGCCGCCATCACGCTGGTCTGTGCGCTGGCCCTGCTGACGTCCACGGGCCAGGCCATGGCCGCCCCGGTCCCGGAGCCCTCGCCCTCCCCGTCCGCCTCCGCCGGCTCGCCGCCCCGCTACTCCAACGCCGACCTCGAAAAGGTCCGCGAGCAGATCGACACGCTGTACCGGAAGGCGGGCGCGGCGACGGACGCGTACAACCTCGCCGAGGAGCAGACGGAGAAGCAGTCCGGCGAGATCGTGAAGCTGGCCAAGGCGATCGTCGACGGCCAGGCGCGCATCGCCGCCCTGAAGGACCGGGCCGGGGCCCAGGCCCGCGAGCAGTACCGCAACGGCGGCCTGCCGCCCGGCGCGCAGCTGGCCCTGAGCAGCAACCCGAAGCTGTTCCTGGACGGGCTCAACCAGGTCCGCCAGAGTCAGCAGGCGTCCAAGTCGCTCCTGACCGATCTGACCCAGACCCAGCAGGACCTGGAGACGTACACCCAGGACGCCAGCACCAACTGGGAAAAGCTGGAGACGACCCGGGTCAAGCAGGCCAAGGCCAAGAAGAAGATCAACGCCCAGATCAAGGCCGCGGAGAAGCTCGAATCGCAGCTGGAGAAGAAGGAGCGCGACCGGCTCCGCCAACTGGAGCGGGACGCCGCGGACAGGGCGCAGACCGCCTGGCTCTCCTCCGGCCCCGTCATGGACGTCAGCGGCGAGGCGAGCGAGGGCGGAGCGGCCGCGGTGGCCTTCGCGACGGCGCAGATAGGCAAGCCGTACGTCTGGGGAGCCGAGGGCCCCGGTTCGTACGACTGCTCGGGGCTGACCTCGCAGGCGTGGCTGGCGGCGAAGCGCACGATCCCGCGCACCTCGCAGGAGCAGTGGCGGCTGCTGCCGCGTATCGACATCCAGGACATGCGCCCCGGCGACCTGATCATCTACCACGCCGACGCCAGCCACGTCGGGATGTACGTCGGCGACGGCTCGATCGTCCACGCCCCGCGCCCCGGCCGCAACGTCACGCTGGCCGGCGCCGGCTCGATGAAGATCCTCGGCGTGGTCCGCCCGGACAAGTAGGACCGACCGGACAGATACGCCGAGGCCGACGGCGACCGGACGGATACGCGGGACCGGCCCCCCTGCGCAGGACCGCAGGACCGGCCCCCTGCGCACGACCGCAGGACCGGGGCGCCCCGGTCGGAGACGCGGCCCTCCCGAGACCGGGAGCCGGGCCACGTGAGCGGGGCCACGCCGCCGCCCGCGGGCGCGTGATGTTTGTCATGCGCGCTTCTCCGCCGTCAGGGCGGCCCATCGCGCCGGATCCGTGTCGGGACGCGGCTTATGACGGCGCGTCCGGCGGGGGCCGGCCCCGGTGCGCCATTCCGTTACCCCACCGCGGACCGCTATCGTCCCCGACTGGCGGATCGTCGATCGTCGACCCGCCGCGCCCTCGGGGGGAGGGAAGGAAACTCGAACCGATGCCCGTACCCGTACCGCAGCAGCGCTCCGTTCCCGCTGCGGAGACCTCACACGGCGACCTCACCCTGCTGGTGATCGAGGACGACCCGGCGGGCACCACCATCACGGTCCCCGAACTCTCGGCAGCGGCCGGGACCCGCGTCCGTATCCGTACCGCCCGCAACCTCACCGAGGCCGCGCGGCTGCTCACCGACGACGTCGACTGCATCCTGCTGGACCTGGCGCTGCCCCTCACGGGCGGCGGATCCGGCCCCGGCTCGCCCGTCACGGACGCCGGGACGGCAGGCACCGGCACGTCCGGCGGATCGCAGCCCGAGCTGCCCGAGCTGCCCGAGCCCGTCTCCGCGCGGGCCGACGAGCTGGCGGCCCTCACCCACGTACTCCGCATCGCGCCGCTGCACGCGGTCCTCGCGCTGACCGCGCAGGACGACACGGAGCTGGCGGCCGAGGCGGTCCGGGTCGGGGCACAGGACTACCTCTTCCGGGGCGAGCTGGACGCGCGCGTCCTGAGCCGCGCCATCCGCTACGCCGTGGAGCGCAAGCGCGCCGACATCGCCCAGCACCAGCTGACCGAGTCCCGGCTGCACGCCCAGGAGAACGCCCGCCTGGAACGCGGCCTGCTCCCCACCCCGCTGCTGGACGGCTCCGGCCTGAGCTTCGCCGCCCGCTACCGCCCCGGCCGCAGCCGCGCCCTCCTCGGCGGCGACTTCTACGACGTCGTCCGCACCCCGGACGGCACGGTGCACGCGATGATCGGCGACGTCTGCGGACACGGCCCGGACGAGGCGGCGCTCGGCGTCGAGCTGCGGATCGCCTGGCGGGCGCTGACCCTGGCCGGGCTGTGCGGGGACGAGCTGCTCTCCACGCTCCAGCAGGTGCTGGAGCACGAGCGGCAGAGCGAGGAGATCTTCGCGACGCTCTGCACCGTGGACATCGCACCCGACGGGCGACGGGCCGGACTCTGCCTGGCCGGGCATCCCGCACCGCTGCTCGCCCGCCACGGCCTGCCCGCCCGGCTGCTCCCGTACGAGGACGGCGGCCCGGCCCTGGGGCTGCTGCCGCGGGCCCGCTGGCCGCGCCGTCAGGTCGAGCTGGGCGGCGCCTGGAGCCTGATGATGTACACGGACGGGCTCATCGAGGGGCGCGTGGGCAACGGCGGCAGCGAGCGGCTCGGCCAGGACGGCATGGTCGCCATGGTCAACAGCCGGCTGGAACAGGGGCTGGCGGGCGAGGAGCTGCTGGAGGCGGCGGTCGCCGAGGTGCGGGAGCGACACGGCGGCGAGCTGACCGACGACGTGGCGGTCCTGCTGCTGGGCCGCGACCCGGAGCAGATACGACGATGGGGCGGCAGCGCACCGCGCTCCCACCCCGCGTCCGTCGACCGGCCGCCGTCCCCGTCCGTGAGGGCGGCGAGGGCTCAGCGCCCGCCGTTGTAAGGACCGTACGGACCGTCGCTGCTGGAGCCACCGCTGCGGCCACCACCGCCGCCGCCGCCCGAGACCGCCTTGAGCGCGGGGCGCACGTCGACCATGAACACGATCGACGCGACCACACCCGCGAGCTGCAGGAAGAGCATCGGGATCAGCAGGTTCACGGCGACGGCGACACCGAGGATCACCAGCCAGAAAGACTTCTTCTTCTTGTCCGCGGCACGGTAGGCGTCCTCACGGGCGGTCGCCGCGAAGACGAACGCGACCACGGCCAGCACCAGCATCGCCAGATAGAGCAGCTGGAGGAGCGAGCCGAACGCTGAGAGCAACATGGGGTGTACCGCCTAGTGAGTGGATGAACGCCCTGCGGCCGGAAAGGCCAAGGTACCGGGACAACGAGCCGGCCACCGGTAAAGGTGCCCGCCCCGCGCCCCGGTCACGCGTACCGCTCCCCGCCGCACCCCGGAAGGACCCGTGGGGTCACTCTCCGGCGGTCGGCGGGGTCTTCCTGGCCGCGGGCTTGCGCGGCGCGGGCGCCTTCTTGGCGGGCGCGGCCTTGGCCTCGGCGGACTGCACCGGGGCGACGGGCTTGGCAGCGGCGGGCGCGGCCTTCGTCGCGGAGGGCGCGGCCTTGGTCGCGGAAGGCTTCACGGCCGGCTTCACCGGGGCGGCGGGCTTGGTCGCGGCGGGCGCGGGCTTGGTCGCGGCCGGCCTCGCGGCGGGCGCGGCCTTCGGCTGGGGCTCGGCCTCGACGACGGCGGCGATCTCGACGATCTCCTCGGCCGTCTCCCCGCGCCAGGTCCGTACGGTCTGCTCGCCGTGCTCGGCGACCTTCTCGTACGTCTCCCGGGCCTTGATCGCGTACTCGGCGGCCACGCCCACACTGCGGAGCGCCAGGTCCTGAGCGCTCTCGCCCAGCTTCTTCAGGTCGGCGGCGTCGAGCGAACCGAACACCTCGGTGACCTTCGCCTGCACGGTGGCCTGGGCCTCCTTGGCCTGCGTGGTCACCTTCTCCTGCACGGCCTTGGGGTCGGTGTTGCGCACCGCGTCGATCCGCTCGGGCGCCTCGGCCCGCAGCTGCTCGATCAGCGCCGGAACCTTGCGCGCCTGCTGCACGGCCAGGTCGGCCGTGCCGGCGGCGAAGTAGAGGGGGGTGGGGTCGGTGAGGGTCTTGCGCAGGTCATCGGTGATGGCCATGACTGTGGTCCTCCCGGATCATCAGAACCAGCTGTTCAGCTGTGAGGGTCTTGGTCTTCGGTGGCGTCCGCACCGGCGCCGTCGCCGTTACGGGGCCCGGCGTCGCCGCCCGCGGCGTCGTCGGCGTCGGCGTCCGCTCTCCCGTCCGCGCCGGGGCCTGGGACGAATCCGTTCTCGCGGCGGAAGGAGTCGTAGATCTGCAGCAGCACGTTCTTCTGCCGCTCGTTGATCGACGGATCGGCCAGAATGACCGCCCGCGTCTCCAGCTCCTCCCGCTCCCGCTCGTCGAGGATCCCCGCACGTACGTACAGGGTCTCGGCCGAGATCCGCAGCGCCTTGGCGACCTGCTGGAGCACGTCCGCGCTGGGCTTGCGCAGACCGCGCTCGATCTGGCTGAGATACGGGTTCGACACCCCGGTCGCATCGGCGAGCTGCCGCAGCGAGAGCTGCGCTGCACGGCGCTGCTCCCGCAGGTACTCACCGAGATTGCCGACGTTGAGTGATGCCATGACCCGATAGTGCACACCCTTGCTAACTTTTGCAAGCACATGCTTGCAAAAGTGTCGCGCGCCACCTGCGCTGGGCGCCTGAGCCGCCGACTGACACCGAGCACGTGCGCAGCCGGCCGGCGACGGCCCGACTCCGTCGTCGGAATGTCGGGGCATCATTGCCGCTGTGCATGAGAACGGGGACGAGCGCGTCAGCGCCCGGTACACGCTGACCGAGACCGAGCACGGCCATGTCTGGGGCGTCTGCGCCGAGGCGGAGGGGCTGTTCGGGGAACCTCAGCGTGGGACGTACGAGCTGTTCGGTTGGGTGCCGGAGGTGTCCGGCGTACGCGCTTGGCTCGGCAGCCGGGTGTGGCTGGTGCCGGACGACGAGCCACTCGACGCCTGGCTACTGGAGGACGCAGAGCGCTTGGGGGAACTGCGCGGGACGGACAATCTGTCGCTCACCGGCATGGACGACTGCGAAGGTCCGCCCGAGGGCTACAGAGGGCGCGTCCGCCTGCACGACGGGCACCGCTGGCTGGGCTCCTGCCGGGAGTTCACCCGTATCCTGCCGTCCAACGAGGCGCCACCCCCGCTGGTCCTGCGGGGGCTCGCCCCGAGTGATCAGCTGAGAGCGGCGCTGATGAAGGGGACCCGGCGGGCGCTGGATCTGGAGGAGGCCGCTCTGGAGATACGGGATGGCGAAGGCGAGCTGCTTGCTGATCGACCGCTGTGGGCCACAGTCAGTGGCTGGCGTCCGTCCGCATGCGGAGCAGACCTGATCGACCTGGAGCTCGACGCGGGCCGCTTCACACCCGTTCCCGAATACGCCCGGCCCGTCTGGGAGCGGTGGCTCTCCGGGCCGCCGGACGCCGTGAACGCCTGGGCCGGCCTCGATACCCGCCGCCGCGGGGCCTGGCATGACCTCGTCCAGGAGCGGGCCTGCCTGCGTACCCACCGTGACCGGCCGGCCGGTCACCCCTACGAACTCGACGGCCGGCACATCACCGACCAACCAGCCCTCTACCTGGCACTCGGCGAGGCGGTCAACGGGCCGGGCGGCTACTTCGGCGGCTGTCTCGCCGCCCTTGACGACTGCCTGCGCGGCACCTTCGGCTACACCGCCCCCGCCACCCTGCTCTGGCGAGACGCAGCGACCGCACGCGGGTACCTGTCCCACGCCCTGACACCGGATGGCCAGCCCTACGACCTGTTCTCCGAAGTCCTTGAGTCCCTGGCCGAGGGTGGCATGGATGTCACCCTGGCATGAACCGGCGCCGGCGGGATCTGCGGGGCGAAGACCGCGCTGGACATACTGACTTCCGACCTCGCGGTCCGTCGGGTTGGATGGCGCCGTGGCGAGACGGCACAGGACGAGGAAGAAGCGACCTCCCTTCGGTATACCGCGGGAGATCATCCTGCTGGCGGGGCAGGACGGGTGGCCCTACACGTTCATCGCCGACGACAAGGGTGGTGGATGCGGCAGGTCGCGATGCCCACCGACACAGCCCTCGAGGACGTGCAGACGGCGGTCCTCACGCCACTGGCGGACCTCACCCGCACCTTCCACGGTGTCGAGATCGGCATCGTCTGGCCCCCCTCACGCCAGACTCGTGGGTCGGGCGTATCAGTTCCATCACCGCTGACGGGGTCGGACTCTCACCAGATCCAGCGCCTACTGCGTGGCCGACCAGCTCTGAACCGCCCAAGAGCGGCTCAAGGTTCGCGAACCGCCCAGGAGCGGCCCAGGGTTCGCGGCAAGCGCGCCTTCCCGCCGTCGGATCTTGTTCCGAAGATCGTTCTGTTGGAGGCTGAAGCATGCATACTCAACCGACGTTCATCCTGGTCCACGGGGCCTTCGCAAACTCGTTCTCGTTCGCGCCGCTCCAGGCCGAACTCGCCCTGCTCGGGCACCGATCGGTCGCGGTCGACCTCCCGGGGCACGGATTCGAGGCGACTTCGCCGACGTCCTACCAGGCTCCCCAGGATCTCGCCGCCCTCGCCACGGAGCCGGGAGGCATCAAGGGAGTCACGCTCGCGGACAACGCCGCCCGCGTGATCGACGTCCTCGAACGGGCCAAGCGGAACGGCCCCACCGTCCTCGTCGCCCACAGCAGGGGCGGCATCACGGCCACCGCCGTCGCCAACGCCCGGCCCGACCTGATCGACCGGATCGTCTACGTCTCCGCCTGGTGCCCCGTCGAGCTGGAGGTGGGCGACTACTACGCCCAGCCGGAGATGGCCGACGTCGACGCGGGAGCCCTCACCGCCGCACTCGTCGGGAACCCGGCCGAACTCGGGCTGCTGCGCTTCAACTTCCGCACGGCCGACCCGACAGCGCTCACTGCGCTCAAGCAGGCCTTCGCCGCCGACCTCACCGATGACGAGTTCCGGACCTTCCTCAGCACCTTCCAGTGCGACGAGAACCTCGACGCCGGTACGGCCGCCGACCGGGCACAGGCCACGACCTGGGGCCGGATACCCAGGACCTACGTCCGCCTGGCCGCCGACGCCAGCGTTCCGCCCGCCGTGCAGGACCGCATGATCCGCGAGGCCGACACGCTCACGCCCGACAACCCCTTCGACGTCCGGACGCTCGCCGGCAGTCACCTGCGCTGGCTCGTCCACCCGAAGCCCGCCGCCGAGCTGCTCGCCGACCTCGCGGCGCTCTGACCGCCGGCCCGGCCGAGGAAAGCGGACGCCCCGGGTCCCCGGCCGGGCGCAGGAGCCGCCGGGGACCGAGCGGTAGGCGGGGCCGGTACGGAACTCCGTCCACTCATACGCGTGTTGGGCCCGCCAATAGGCCCGTGGGCCCCTGACCGGGCGACCGCCCGGCCCTATCGTCCATGCGGGTAGGCCCTCGTATCCACCGTCACCACGAGCGCCGTACGCGGCTACCGCAGCGGCAACCGCCCGGTGGCCGACGGCGAGGCGGGCCCGGTGACCTGGCCGGCGCGCTGACCGGCTGACCGCCGCCGAGTGTGGGACACACGGTGACGCGTGACGTCCCGCGGGCCGCCCGCAAGGGCGGCAGTGGTCGGCCATGAACGGTCCGGCGGCCGTTTATGGCCGACCACGTCCCTCCGCCCCCGGCGCACCACGCCGAAAGCCACCGCAGGAGTCCGGTACCGAGCATGTGTACGCGATCCACCACCCGCGACAACGACGCTCCGGCAGCACCTCCCGTGGCCCCTCCGGCCCCTGGGGGGCGCGCCTTCGACGCCGTGCTCTGCGATCTCGACAACGTCGTCCGCTTCTACGACACCGCCCCGCTCGCCGCCCTGGAGCGGGCCGCCGGACTGCCGGAGGGCACCACGACCGGCATCGCCTACGCACCCGAGGTCGACCTCCCGCTGCTCCTGGGCCGGATCACCCCGGACGCCTGGGTGGCGGCCATCGCCGCCGGGCTCGTGGAGCGGGTGGGCGCGGACCGGGCCCGCGCACTGGGCCGGGCACTCGCGGACGCGCCGTTCTGGGCCGACGAGGAGGTGGTGGCACTGCTGCGCCGGGCCAGGACCCACGTCCCCCTGGTGATCGTCACCAACGCGACCCCCCAACTGAGCGCTGATCTAGCCCTGTTGGGCCTGTCCGACCTGGCCGACGCGGTCGTGAGCAGCGCGGTGGAGCAGGTGGCCAAGCCCGACCCGGCGATCTACCGCATCGCGGCCGGGCGGGCGGGCGTACCGCCGGCCCGGTGCCTGTTCGTGGACGACCGACAGGAGAACGTCGACGCCGCCACCGCCCTCGGCATGACCGGCGCCCTCTACCGTGAACCGGCCGATCTGCGCAGGGCGTTGGGGCCGTGCGCAGAGTACGCCGGGGAGCGTGGGTGACGGGCGCCGCGGGCCGGGACCCGGAGGTGCTGTCCGGCGGGCTGGCCAACGCCGGAACCGTCGTCCGTCACGGCGACGCCGTCGAACGCCCCGCCCCACCGCATGCCGCCGCCCTGCACGCCCACCTCCGGGCCCTCCGGGACCAGGGGTTCGACGGGGTGCCGGTACCCCTGGGGGTCTCCTCCTCCGGGCTCCGCGAGCGGCTCACGTACGTGCCCGGCGAGGTCGCCATCGCCCCGCATCCGCCCTGGGCCTGGACGGATGAGGCCCTGCGCTCCGTGGGCGTGCTGCTTCGGCGGATGCACGACGCGGCGGCGGGCGTTCCGTTCGACCGCGCGGCCCACTGGCCCTCCGACCTGGCCGACCCGGAGGGGGTGACGGCTCCCGGCGCGGTGGTCTGCCACAACGACGCGTGCCTGGAGAACGTGGTGTTCCGGGACGGCCGCGCCGCCGCGCTCATCGACTTCGACCTGGCCGCGCCCGGCCGCCCGGTGTGGGACGTGGCCATGGTGGCGCGCTACTGGGCGCCGATGCGGGGCCGCGCCGGCCTCGACCCGTCGCACCGGCTGCGCGTCCTGGCCGATGGTTACGTGCTCGGGCGCGCGGACCGGGCCGCCCTGCCCCGGGTGATCGAGCAGGCCACCGCGGTGTGCCGGGCGTTCGTCGAGCGGCGGGTGGAGCGGGGCGACGCGGCGTACACGGCGGCGTACGAGGAGAGCGGGCGTGCGGTGTGGGACCGGCACCAGACCTGGCTGGCGGACCACCGCCGCGCGCTGACCGCGGCCCTGCTCGCCGCCTGACCACCGTGAAGCGGCCAGGGTCTGCCGCCCGGGCGCACCAGTGAAGGGCGCCCGCCCCCGTACGCCTTCAGCTACGCGGCTGAGGCTCCAGCCCCGTCCGCAACTGGACGAACGCCTGCTCGGCCGCCCGTACCGCCGACGCGTGGACGCCCTCCGCGCTCTCCCCCGCGTCGATCCGCCGCCAGTTCTCCAGGGCCAGGATGCGCAGGACGGCGACGATCTGCCCGGCCGCGAGCCGTGCGGGCAACCCGCCGCCGAGGGCGCGGGCGAGTGCCGCCTCGGAGCGGCCCTGGTAGGCGTACATGCGGGCGACCAGGGACGGCGTTCCGTACAACAGGCGGAGGAACGCGAGCACTTCCGGTACGTCACAGAGCCCGGTCACCGGGTCGCGCCGGTCGAGGCCGTCGAGGAAGTGGCGGCGCAGGGCGTCCAGCGGGCTCTCGCCGGGGGGCCGTTCGGCGACCACCCGGGCGGACTCCTCCTCGTGGTCGGCGAACCGGTGCAGGACCAGGTCCTCCTTGGCGGGGAAGTACCGGAAGAGCGTCGGCTTGGAGATGTCCGCCGCGGCCGCCACCTCCGCCACGGACACCTTGTCGAAGCCGCGCTCCAGAAACATCGTGATGGCCGCGTCGGAGACCGCCTGATAGGTCAGCCGCTTCTTGCGCTCCCGCAGACCGACCGGTGCCGGGGGACGCTCCGACGTCCGGCCGGGGACCCGCACATCGGCCCCGCTCCCGGGCCCGCTCCCGGTTTCCTCTCCGCTCATGACCATGAAGCGTACGCCCCCGCCCTCAAGGGGACTCGACATCGCCGCCGGAGGCGCCGGAGCCGCCGGTCGCCCTACGGACCAGCGCCTCCACCCCGTCCAGCAGCACGCCCATGCCGAAGCCGAACTCGTAGTCCGCCTCGTCCGGCTCGCTCATGACCCCGGTCTCCAGCTGCCGGGTGATCCCCGGGTGCCGCTCGGGGTCGACGAGCCGCTTGAGGGTGCGTTCGTGGGAAGCCATCAACTCCTCGGGCGTGATCCCGCGCGCGGCGACGGCTGCCGCCAGGTCGCTCATCATCAGCGCCTCGCTGCGCACGAAGTTCGAGACCAGCAGGATCACCGAGGTTTTGTCACCTTCGCCGAGACGGCTGCCCCCCAGCGCCTGGAGCCCCTGCTCCCACCACGCGATCGAATTCGGGGTCGCGGGCGGGCCGCCGATGGGGATCCGGAGCGCCCAGAGGTGGGCGTGGTAGCGCTCGCGCTGCGCGGAGGCCCATTCGGTGAGCGCCGCCCGCCAGCCCGCACCGGCCTCCACTGAGGAGAGGGGCTCCGGCGGGCCGATGGCCGCCTCGTGCATCAGGACGTACAGCTCGTCCTTGGCGGAGACGTACCGGTACAGGGACATCGTGGACGCGCCGAGCTCCTGGGCGACCCGGCCCATGGACACGGCCGCGAGCCCGTCCGCCGCCGCGACGCCCACCGCCGCGGCCACGATCCGCTCCAGGCTCAGGCCGGGCTTCGGGCCCTTGGCCGGGCGGCCCCGCAGCCCCCAGGCCGCCTCCAGGCTGGCCGGCAGGTCGCCGCCGCCCGCGCCGTTCTTCTCCGCCACCGCATCCCCTTCGCCCGACAACCCGGCATCCCGACAACGGGACATCCCGGCATCCCGACAACTCGGCCCTGCCGCCGCCCTGCCGCCGCCCTGCCGCCGTCACGCCCCGCGCCCCCGTGCGCCTTGACCCCATCCTAGAGATGCGTAATGCTTACGCAGTAACGCGTATGACATACGCAGAAGGAGGCCCGACCGTGACCGGTCCGACCGGAACCACCGACAGCGGCAGCGACGGCAACGCCGTCGGCACCGACGCCATCGAGGCGTACGGCCTCACCAAGTCCTACGGAAAGCCCGCCGTCCGGGTCCTCGACGGCATCGACCTCCAGGTCGGGCGCGGCACCGTCTTCGCCCTCCTCGGGCCGAACGGGGCCGGCAAGACCACCACCGTGCGGATCCTCGCGACGCTGACCGAGGCCGATTCCGGCTCCGCCCGCGTCGCGGGGTACGACGTCGTCGCCGAGCGGAGCGCGGTACGCAGGTCGATCAGCCTCACCGGGCAGTTCGCCGCCGTCGACGAGACCCAGACCGGCGAGGAGAACCTGCGGATGATGGCCCGGCTCACCGGGCTCTCCCGGGCCGACGCCCGGCGTCGGGCCGGGGAGCTGCTGGAACGCTTCGACCTCACCGCGGCGGCCCGCCGCCCCGCCCGGACCTACTCCGGAGGCATGCGCCGCCGCCTCGACCTGGCGGCCGGGCTCGTCGGCTCACCGGAGCCCGGGGTGTTCTTCCTGGACGAGCCGACCACCGGCCTCGACCCGCGCAGCCGCCAGGAACTCTGGGAGTTCGTACGGGGGTTGGCCGCGAGCGGGGCGACCGTCCTGCTCACCACCCAGTACCTGGAGGAGGCCGACCGCCTCGCCGACCGGATCGCCCTGCTGAACCGGGGCCGGATCGTCGCCGAGGGCACCGCCGCCGACCTCAAGTCCCGCGTCGGCGGCCACCGTCTCGACCTGGTCCTCACCAGCAACGAGGCCTACCTCCGGCTGGCCGGCCGGGCCGTCCACCACTCCCCCGAGACCCTGACGCTCGGTCTCCCCACCGACGGCTCGGCGGCCCAGGTGCGCGCCCTGCTCGACGAGATCGACCCGACGGGCCACGCGATCGAACGCTTCAGCCTGCACAGCGCGACCCTCGACGACGTCTTCCTGGACCTGACCTCGAAGGCCTCGAAGGCCTCGAACGTCGCGAACGTCGCGAACGTCGCGAACGTCTCGAAGGCGCCCACGACTCCGGAGGCATCCACCCATGTCTGACACCGCCGTTCGGCGCGGAACCCCGGCCCGGCACACCGGCGGGGCCGCGCTGCGCCCCGACCCCGGCCCCGGGCCCGGTCCGCTTACCCACACCGCCGTCATGGCCGCACGCGCCCTGCGCATCAGCAGCCGCAACACCGACGCGCTGATCACGTCCCTGGCTCTGCCGATCATGCTGATGCTGATCTTCGTCTACTTCTTCGGCGGCGCGATCGACACTGGAACGGACTACGACTCGTACGTCATGTACGTCGTGCCGGGCGTCCTGCTCCTGTCCGCGGGGTTCGGCGCCGCGACCACCGCCACCGCCGTCAGCGAGGACATGAAGGGCGGCATCATCGACCGGTTCCGCTCCCTGGACGTGGGCGGTACGCCGGTACTGGCCGGGCACGTGGCGGCCAGCACCGTCCGCAACCTCTGCGCCACCGCCCTGGTCTTCGGCGTCGCGCTGCTGATCGGGTTCCGCCCCGCCGCCTCCTGGGGCGGCTGGCTCGTGGTGGGCGTCGTGCTGGTGGCCTACATCGTGGCCCTGTCCTGGATCTCGGCGGCGATCGGCCTGCTGGCCCGGACCCCGGAGGCGGCGAGCGGCTTCACGTTCTTCATGTCGTTCCTGCCCTACCCGAGCAGCGCGTTCGTCCCGACCGAGAACATGCCGGACTGGCTGCACGGCTTCGCCGACCACCAGCCGATCACCCCGGCGATCGAGTCCCTGCGCGGGCTGCTGCTCGGCCAGGAAGTGGGCAACACCCCCTGGATCGCGCTCGCCTGGGCCGCGGGGATGCTCGCCGTGGCGATCGGCGTCTCGGGGACGCTGTTCCGGATCCGGACCCGCTGACCGCCGGCTCCGGACCCGCTGCCCACCGGCTCCGGGACGGCTGACCACCGGCTCCGGGCCGGCTGACCACCGGCTCCGGGCCAGCGGTACCTGTCCCGGTCCGGTCCCGGCGGCAGCGGACCGGACTCAGAACACGTCCGGGCACCACGGCCGCCGGCCCGTACGGAACACGGCGTCCACCGTCGTCGCCGCACCCGCCCGCAGCTCCTCGGCCCGGTCCAGGTCCACCAGCCGCCGCGCGGACTCGTCGCCCAGATACAGCGTCGCCAACTCGGCCACGTCCAGGGCCAGATCGGCGCTCCGGGTGGTCGGGACGCACCGGGCGCCGGAGGCCGAGGCGTCCAGCAGGAAGCGGCCCCCGGCCAGCCCCGCGTCGTCCCGGACGTCCAGGACGAGCGACGCCTCGGTGCCGTAGGTCCGGGCCTCCAGGGCGCGCGGCACGTCCAGCATCCGCAGCCACAGCCAGTCCGTGTCCGTGATCATCCGGGCCGCGCGCGGGTCGGGCAGCAGCAGCGGAAGCAGATCGTCGGGGGCGCGGTGGCCCGAGCGGACCGTGGTGACCCAGTCGACCGAGCAGAGGTAGTGCCACAGGGCCCGCTCGGCCGCCGGGTTCAGCGCGATCATGTCCCGTACGGTGGCGGTGTTCCGGGGCTGCATGGCGTCGCCCCACTCGTCGTCCACGCCGTACGTCATCAGGCCGTCGATCTCACCGTCCGCGGCGCGGTGCACGACGTAGAACGGCTCGGTCCACTTGTCGTGCGCCGGGCGGGGCGCGACCCCCGTGCGCAGCCGCCACCAGCGCTCGTCCCGGGTGACGACGCCGGGCTGCCGGGCCGCGAACGCCGCATGCACCTCGGGGCCTATCTTGCGGATGTCCGCGCCGTCCACCATCTCGATCCGGCCGCCGCCCGCCGGCTGTCCCGAGCGGCGCGGATCGAGGCCGGCCCGGTGCACGGAGACCTCCCACACGGCGTTGCGGGCGGCGGGGCCGAAGCCGTACCGCCCGTAGATCGGGTACTCGGCGGCGATCAGCGAGGCGACCAGGTCGCCGCGCTCCTTGGCCGCCGCCAGGTCCGTCGCCATCATCCGGCTGAGCAGTCCGCGCCGGCGGTGCGTGGGCGTCACCGTGACCGCGGTGATCGCGTCGGCCGCCACGGTGGCTCCGCCGACGACGGTCAGTTCCTGGGCGAACGAGCGGAACGTCGCGACGCAGCGCCCGGCGTCGAAGACGCCCTGCGCGCGGGAGAGGTCGACATCGGCGAGCCGGTCCGCGACGAGTTCCTCGCCGGGCCCCTTGCCGGCGGTCAGGAAGCCGGTGCCCACCGCCCTCATCCACTCGGGGAACTCGGACGCGGTGACGTTACGGACATCGAGGCTCATCCCTTCACGCTAGACAGGCTCCCCTCAGAATGTCGCGCGAATTTCCCCGACCTCCGCCGCCCCGCCCAGCAACGGCGCACGCCCGATCCGGGCGACCACGGGGGCGTCCACGCCCAGCAGCTCCAGGGCGCGGGCCAGCACCGGGCCGAGCGCCCGGGTGGCGCCGTCGTCGATCTTGAAGGCGAGGGCCCGGCCGTCGGCCAGCGCCACCGCCTGGACCGCCTCGGCGCCCATCTTGGAGAGCGTCCCCGGCACCTCGCGCATCAGCCAGGTGTCCGGACGCCGGGTGCCCGCGACGTACTCCGGGTGGGCGCGCATCGCGTCCGCGACCCGGCGCTCGGCGCTCCCGGGCTCCGCCAGCACGAAGGACCGGAAGGCGCGGGCCAGGCCGGTCAGCCCGATCGCCATCAGCGGGGCCCCGCAGCCGTCCGTACCGAGCGCCGCGACGGGCTCGCCCGCCGCCTCGGCGACGACCTGCCCCACGAGCCGCTGGAGCGGGTGGGCGGGGTCGAGGTAGGTGGCGGTTTCCCAGCCGTTGCGGACGCAGACGGCCAGCATGGCCGCGTGCTTGCCGGAGCAGTTCATCGTGATCCGCTCGCGCACGTTCCCGTTCGCGAGGTAGGCCTCCGCCTCCACCGGGTCCAGCGGCAGGTCAGGCGGGGTCTGGAGGTCGGCGGTGCTCAGCCCGTGCTCGGCGAGCATCTCCCGTACGAGGTCGAGGTGGAAGGGCTCCCCGGAGTGGCTCGCGGCGGCCAGCGCCAGCCGTTCGCCCGAGAGGTCGAGGCCGGCCCGCAGGATCGCGGCGGCCTGCATCGGCTTGTTGGAGGACCGGGGGAAGACCGGTGCCGCCGGATCGCCGATCGCCCGCTCCACGCTGCCGTCGGCGGCCAGCAGGACCAGCGAGCCCCGGTGGTGCCCCTCCGTGAAGCCGGAGCGCACGACCTCGGCCAGGACGGGCGGGGCGGGGGCCGGGGCGGAGGATATGGCGGGCGGGGCGTCGGTGGACGTCATGGTGGCCTTCCGGGGACGGGGGTGCGGGACCCGCGCCCGGAAGGGTCGCTTCAGGCGAGCAGGTCGTCTACTTGTGCTTCCCCGTCACGGTACCTGCGGGCGATCTCCGCGCCGCAATCGTCGGCGGTGCGCTGGAGCTGGTGACGGCGGCGGGAGACCTGCTGTTCGTAGCGGACGAGCCGCCCCATCGCCGTGTGCAGCTCCTCGTCCGTCCGGGCCTCCAGGTCGGACAGCTCGACCTCGGCGAGGTTCTCGGCGGCGAGCTGCCGGAACTCGTCGCCGCGCGGGGTCGTCAGCGTGACGTGCCGCGCGGAGGTGCGGTGCCGGGACGGCGCGTCGGCCAGGATCTCCGAGAGCCGGCTCACCACCGCCGCGTCCTCCACCGGGGCTTCCGAACCCCGGCGGCGGGCCAGTTCGGCGCGGAGGATGTCGATCCGGCCCTGCACCAGCCGGCGTACGTAACTGAGATCGGCCTCGTCGCGCTGGGCGTCCCTGCGCAGCGCCCGCAGCTCCGGCAGCCGCAGCCCGCCGAAGCCCGCGTCGCCGCCGGCCTGCTCGGGCACGGCGGCGGCTGCCGCGGGCGTCGCGGGTGGCGGTACGGGACCCTGCCCCGGCAGACTGCGCTGTACGGGCGACCGCAGGGTGCTGGTGCGGTGACGTTCGCCCGGTACGGCACCGGGAGATTGTCCGGCTCCATAGGTACTCATGCTGTTCCGTCCCCTCGACCGGTGCGTCGGCACACCGACATCGTGCATCGTGCCACTCCGCACGGTGCCGATGCAGGTGCTCTGTACCCGTTCAGCCCAAGATAGGTTGGTCTGTATGCGTGCAGTGGTACAGAGAGTGGACGGTGCGAGCGTCTCCGTCGCGGGTGCGACGGACGGCTCCTCGGCCCCCGGAGTCGTCGGGGAGATCGTCGGCGAGGGCCTGTGTGTGCTGGTCGGGGTCGCTCATGACGACACCCCGGAGAAGGCCGCGCAGCTGGCCCGCAAGCTCTGGTCGGTGCGCGTCCTGGAGGGCGAGAAGTCCTGTTCGGATGTGAACGCCCCCCTCCTGGTGATTTCTCAGTTCACTCTCTACGGGGACGCCCGCAAGGGCCGCCGGCCCACGTGGAACGCCGCCGCTCCCGGCGAGGTGGCCGAACCCCTGGTGGACGAGGTGGTGGCGCGGCTGCGGGCGCTGGGGGCGCAGGTGGAGACGGGCCGGTTCGGAGCGGACATGCGGGTCTCGCTCACGAATCACGGCCCGTTCACGGTGATCATCGAGGTGTAGCCGTACGCGGAGTGTCCGGGACAGCCCTCAGGGCTCGACCACCGTCTCCTGGGCGGCCGCCGTGTCGCCGGCGAGCAGCTCCGCGTCGACGGCCACGTTCCGCTTGACCAGGGCGAGGGCGATCGGGCCCAGCTCGTGGTGGCGGGCCGAGGTGGTGATGAAGCCGAGCTGGCGGCCCTCCTGGCCGTCGGCGGCCAGCCGCACCGGCGTCCCGTGTCCGGGGAGGTGCACCTCGCTGCCGTCCAGGTGCAGGAAGACGAGCCGGCGCGGCGGCTTCCCCAGGTTGTGGACGCGGGCGACGGTCTCCTGGCCCCGGTAGCAGCCCTTCTGGAGGTGGACGGCGCCGCCGATCCAGCCCAGCTCGTGCGGGATGGTGCGGTGGTCGGTCTCGAAGCCGACGCGCGGCCGGTGGCCCTCCACGCGCAGCGCCTCGTACGCCAGGATCCCGGCGGCGGGGCCGTGGGCGGCGGCGTACGCCTCCAGGCCGGCGCGGGGCAGGAACAGGTCCCGGCCCTGCGGGGTCTCCCGTACGGCCGCCCCGTCCGGGACCTCGGCGATGGAACCGGCCGGGAGGTGGACGACGGCGGTGTCGCCGGTGCGGTCGGCGACCTCGACCCGGTAGAAGAACTTCATCGACTCCAGGTACGCGATCAGCTCGCCCTGGGTGTCCGGCTCGACGTGCATCCACACCGTCGTGCCGTCGTCGACCAGATACATCGCGTGCTCGATGTGCCCGTTGGCGGTCAGGATGAGCGCCTCGGTGGCCTGGTGCGGGGCGAGGTCGCTGACGTGCTGGGTGATCAGCAGGTGCAGCCAGCTCAGCCGGTCGTCGCCGGTGACGGCGACGACGCCCCGGTGGGAGAGGTCGACGAAGCCGTTGCCGTCGGCCAGCGCGCGTTGCTCGCGGAACAGGTCGCCGTAGTGCGCGGCGACGCCTTCGTCGCGGCCTTCGGCGGGAACGGCACCGGGCAGGGACAGCAGGGGGCTCTTCATGCGCCCAGCCTACGACTTGGCGGGGGCGCCCTTCGCTGGCGTGTTCGCACCCGCGTCGGCGGTCCGGCCGCCGGTCCCGCCGGAGGCACTGTCCACGACCCCGCCCGCGGCCTCGTCCGCCACGCCGTCCACCGCCGCTTTCGCGGCCGCGCACCCCGCGCAGCGGCCGAAGATGGCGAAGTGCTTCATGTCCGTCTCGAAGCCGAAATCGGCGCGCAGCTTCTCGGTGAAGTCGGCGACGACGGAGAGATCCGCCTCGATGACGTCCGCACAGTCCCGGCAGACCAGGTGAATGTGGTGGTGCCGGTCGGCCAGGTGGTACGTGGGGGCGCCGTGCCCCAGATGGGCGTGGCTGACCAGACCGAGCTCCTCCAGGAGCTCCAGGGTCCGGTATACCGTCGAGATGTTCACGCCGGACGCGGTCCTGCGCACCTCGCACAGGATGTCGTCCGGGGTCGCGTGCTCCAGGGCGTCGACCGCCTCCAGGACGAGCTGACGCTGGGGCGTCAGCCGGTAGCCGCGCTGCCGAAGATCGGTCTTCCAGTCGGTGCTCACCACACGCCCAGTGTAGGGCGGGGCGAGCACCGGGCAGCAGCCCCGGCCCCGGGCGGGCTTCCGACGGGGGAGATTCCCTGCCCGAGGAGTCCCTGCCCGGGGAATCCCTGCCCCGGGAATTCCTGCCCGCGGAATCCCTACTTGAAGAACGCGATGCCGTCGTCGGGCATGTCCTCGAGGTTCCGCGCCATCTCGGCGACCTCCTCGGGGGTGACGACCTTCTTCAGGTGCGCCGACATGTACGGACGCAGCTCGACCTCGGGGGTGGCCTTCTCGCCGACCCACATGAGGTCGCTCTTGACGTACCCGTAGAGCCGCTTGCCGCCGCTGTACGGGCCGGAGGCCGCCGTGCGGGCCACCGCGTCGGTGACCAGGTCGATCTGCGGCTTCTGGTGGGCCAGCTCGCCGTACCAGATCTCGATGACGCCCTGGTCGCGGGCCATGACGACCTCGACCTTGCGGTCCTTGTCGATGCGCCAGTAACCGGTCTCGGTCTCCAGCGGCCGGACCTGCTGTCCCTCGTCGTCCAGGACCCAGGTGTGGGAGACGTACTCCAGGAAGTCACGTCCGTCGTGGCTGAAAGTGACTTCCTGGCCGAAGTTGCACTTCTCGGCGCCGGGGAAGTCGGACACGCCCGCGCCCGCCCAGTTGCCGAGGAGGAAGGCCAGCGGGACGAGGTCCGGGTGGAGGTCGGACGGAATCTCGATCATGAGCGGCTCAGACGATCTGTGAGGGTGCGAAGGGTGGGCGGGAACCGTGGGGACGGCGAAGGTCAGCGCTGGCCCTGGTACAGCTTCTTCACGGTGATCGCGGCGAAGGCGGTGACGCCCACGCAGACCAGGATCAGCAGGGCGGAGAAGAATGCCTCAAGCACAGGGGGCTCCTCGTGACGAGCGGGTGGCGGCGGCGACAGGACCGGGCCCCCAGCCTAATGGGTGGGGGCCCGGCCTTCTCGTCCAGGTGTCGGCCGCAGGCCGCCGCGGCGGCCCTCAGGCGAGCAGCTGGTTCTGGAGGATCAGCGTCTGCTGGAAGGGAACCCCGTCCGTCTCCCGCTTCCCGGAGCGCTCGTGCACGACGAGGGCGAGCGTGTCCCCCGCCAGGGTGTACGCCTGCCGGACGTGCTCGGCCCCGAAGGGCGCCTGCTCGGTGAAGACGAACGACGAGGTGTTCTCGAAGTCGTTCTGCGAACTCCAGGAGCCGTCGATCTCGGTGGTGTCCGTGCGGTCCAGCGGCGTACCGGCCGAGGAGCCCACGTTCAGGTCGTCGAGCATGCCGCTCGCGAACGCCGTCGAGGTGAACCGCACCAGGTAGATCCGGGACGTCGTGCCGTCCGGCATCGTCCAGCCGCGGGCCGCGATGTGGCGCGGCGCCGCGTCCTCGATGAGCTGGGCCACCGACTGCCGGTCCTGCTGCCGGTAGGCGTCCAGGAACGTCTCCGTGGAGATCCAGCCGCCGGGCAGCTTCTTGTCCGGCACCGCTCCGGCGGGGGCCGGCAGCAACAGGTCGCGCAGGTCGGCGTGGTGGATCTCGGCCGGGTTGCCGGCCCCGAACGGCCGGGGCGAACCGGCCGGGAGCGCGGGCAGGGACAGCTTCGGGTAGTCCCAGCGGCCGTCGTCCTCGGTGGCGAGCCCGGGGACGTCGGTCCGCTCCAGTGAGGCGATCCCGAAGGCCGTACCGGTGCCGAGCACCCCGAACGCCAGCGCGGCGGCGGTCCACCGGCCCACGGCGCGCAGGACCCGCCGGGGCGGCTTCGGCGACGCGCCGGGCGCCTCGGGTGCCTCGGGCGGGAGGACGGGCGGCGCGAACACGTTGACGGAAGGCGGTGCTTCGGGCATCGCGGGCGTCCCGGTGGTGGTCCCAGAGGTCACCGTCTGCTCGCTCATATGTACTCCCCCGGGGACGCGATGTGGTCGAGCTGGTCCTTCACCAGGTCCGCGACGTCCGACGGGCTGAACGGCTTGCTGCCGTTCGCGTCGACGGTGACCGAGACCTCTCCCTCGTACGCGATGCAGGTCATGCCGTCGAGGGTGCCCTTGTCGCCCTTGGGCAGCCGGTAGCAGGTGGCCTTCTTGTGGCCGTCGATCGACGGCCCCTTGCGGAAGACGTCGAAGGAGTCCATCAGCTCCTTGCGGTTCACGTACGACGTGCGGACCGCCCGCTTGTCCCGCATCTTCATGACGTGGACGTTCACGACGAGGTCGTGGGCGTCCGAGGTGTACGAGCGCTGCGCGATACCCCGGATACGGAGCTTCTCGACGTACTTGTTCAGTTCGCGGCGGTCCTTCCCGGCCAGGCCGCGCCCCATCTCCTTCATCGCGGCGGCGGCCTTGGCCCCGCTCGTCTCGCTGTCGTTGCCGAGTTCGCCGATGTCCGGGCCGAGCCGGTAGCCCTTGGGCACCGGAAGCAGGAGCTTGGTCAGCTCGGTGTCGTGGCGGCCCCGGGCCGGACCGCCCGCCGAGTCCTCGCCGGAGGGCGCGTGGTCCACGTCCAGGACGGTCGTGGTGACCGTCCGGTCCGCGGTGTCCACGGTGTTCTTCGTGTAGGCGGCCGCGCCGCCGACCGCCCCGAGCACCAGGACGACGGGCAGCGCGGTCAGCACCACCTGGCGCACCCGGCGGGCGGGGGCGGGCACGGGCGCGAGGTCCTCGGCCGACCCGGTCGGGGCTGTCGGGCCGGTCGGGGCTGTCGGGCCGGTCGGGCCGGTGACGGGGTTCGTGTCGTCGTTGTTCACAGCCGCTCCAGCTGTCGCTCGGCCAGCGTCCGGATGTCCTTCTTGCCGATCGGGACGGTGTCGAAGATGTTGATGTCGAGGACGAGGTCACCGCGTACGGCCAGGGCCCTGGCCCGGTAGGACGGGAGGTATCCCGCCTTCCGCTCGACCGGGTAGAGGAAGTAGCGGCCCTCGCGGCTGCCCTTGACCGGGTCCCCCGGGTTGCCCGCGCCGTCCTTGTCCCACGGCATGTACATCAGCTGGTCGCCGAAGTGCTCCGCCGCGCCGTGCCGGTCACCCGACCGGAACTGGAGCAGCTGGACACCGGTTTCCCGGTACTTCCCCTGCCGCCACGCGACCGAGGCAACCCGACGCAGATCGAGCTCGGAAAGCGACTCGAACATGAAGTGCGGGTCCTCGTAGTACGCCTCGGCGTACTGGTCGATCGGCAGCCAGCCGTTGTCGAGGCCCAACTCGTCGGTGAGCGTCTTCTTCGCCCCCTTGGGCCGGTCGACGAGCAGCTTGCGCAGGTCGCCGTCCGTCCTGACCTGATGGTCCTGGGCCGCGGGCAGCGGGGCCGGAGCCCGGTCGGCGGACAGCGGCTTCGCCGGGTAGCCGAGGCCGGGCTGCGACAGGGCGGCCAGTGGCGTCGGCGCCCGTTCGGCCTGGATGCCGTAGCCCACGGCGGCCCCGCCCGAGATCCCGAGCAGCGCGGCCGCCGCGATGATCAGCGTCGTACGTCCGCGCGGCCGGCGGCGTACGGGCTCGTCGCCCGCGGCAGCCGGCTCCGTCGGCACGGCCGGCGCGAGTGGCACGGCCGGCACGGGCGCGGGCCCTTCCGGCGCGGCAGGAATGGTGTCGTTCGGTTCCAAAAGGGTCCCCCCAAGAGACCTGAAGCGCGGGTTCCCTTACCTGCGCGCACAAGTGACCCCCAGGTCAGCAAGGAGGTTGTGTCCTGGACGATTACAGTTCGGCATATGCCGAAGAAGCTTGTGATCAAGGTGACCGCCGGGCCCGAGGCCGCCGAGCGCTGCTCCCAGGCCTTCACCGTGGCGGCGGTGGGCGTCGCCAGCGGTGTGGAGGTCTCGCTCTGGCTGACCGGCGAGTCCTCGTGGTTCGCCCTGCCGGGCCGGGCCGCCGAGTTCGAACTGCCGCACGCGGCCCCGCTGCCGGACCTGCTGGACTCGATCCTGGCGGGCGGCCGGATCACCCTGTGCACCCAGTGCGCGGCCCGGCGCGACATCGGCGAGAAGGACGTGCTGGAGGGCGTGCGGATCGCGGGCGCGCAGGTCTTCGTCCAGGAGGCCATGGCGGACGGCGCCCAGGCGCTCGTCTACTGATCGGACGACCGGGCGGGGGCTCCCCCGGCTCAGTGGCGCTTCCTGCCGTCCAGTTCGTCCCACCACGCGTCGGACTCCGGGTCGCCGGACGGGTCGTCCCACCAACGGTCCTCCGGGCCCCGCCGGTTGGCGACCACCGCGGCGACGGGCGGGATCACCATGGCGACCACGCACATGCCGACGGCGACCGGCATGGACCACAGGCGCACCACGGCCCAGGCGGACACGAAGAGCGCGACGCATCCGCCCATCATGAGGAAGTAGTTC
Source organism: Streptomyces sp. CA-278952 (assembly GCF_028747205.1). Lineage (NCBI taxonomy): Bacteria > Bacillati > Actinomycetota > Actinomycetes > Kitasatosporales > Streptomycetaceae > Streptomyces > Streptomyces sp. CA-278952. The sequence continues at coordinate 4,346,526 of NZ_CP112880.1, read as the reverse complement.
CGCCTGCGTCGGGCGTACATGCCTCCAGCGTAGGACTCCCCCGGCCGCCCGCCCACCCGGCGGGAGCCCCCGGACGGCACGAAGGGCCGCACCCCGCGTCAGGTGGCGTCCAACCCCCTGGGGTGCGGCCCTTCGGCCGTTCTGCGCGCCGTACGGAACGGCGTGCCGCGGACCGTTACGGATCAGCGGCGTGCCGCGGATCGTTACGGATCAGACGGCGTGCCGCGGATCGTTACGGATCAGACGGCGATGGCTACCTCGGAGAGCCCGCCGGTCTGCGCGACGACCGTGCGGTCGGCGCTGCCGCCGGGAACCAGGGCGCGGAGCGTCCAGGTGCCTTCGGCGGCGTAGAACCGGAACTGTCCGGTCGCCGAGGTCGGGACCTCGGCGGTGAACTCGCCGGTCGAGTCCAGCAGCCGCACGTAGCCGGTGACGGGCTCGCCGTCGCGGGTCACGCTGCCCTGGATGGTGGTCTCACCGGGCTTGATCGTCGAAGCGTCGGGGCCACCGGCCTGTGCTCCACACATGGTTCTGTCCTTCTGGTCGGGTCGTGCGGGTCGGACGGTCGGACGGACGGACTACTTGGCGGGGCCGAGCTCGATCGGCACGCCGACGAGGGAGCCGTACTCGGTCCAGGAACCGTCGTAGTTCTTGACGTTCTCCTGGCCGAGCAGCTCGTGGAGCACGAACCAGGTGAGCGCGGAGCGCTCACCGATGCGGCAGTAGGCGATGGTGTCCTTCGCCAGGTCGACCTGCTCGTTCTCGTAGAGCGCCTTGAGCTCGTCGTCCGACTTGAAGGTGCCGTCGTCGTTGGCGTTCTTCGACCACGGGATGTTGCGGGCGCTCGGCACGTGGCCGGGGCGCTGCGACTGCTCCTGCGGGAGGTGGGCCGGGGCGAGCAGCTTGCCGCTGAACTCGTCGGGCGAGCGCACGTCGACCAGGTTCTGGCTGCCGATGGCCTTGACGACGTCGTCGCGGTAGGCGCGGATCGACTCGTCCTGCGGCTTGGCCGTGTACTGCGTCGCCGGGCGCGTCGGGACGGCGTCGGTCAGGTCGCGGGAGTCGAGCTCCCACTTCTTGCGGCCGCCGTCGAGGAGCTTCACGTTCTCGTGGCCGTACAGCTTGAAGTACCAGTAGGCGTAGGAGGCGAACCAGTTGTTGTTGCCGCCGTAGAGGACGACCAGGGTGTCGTTGCCGATGCCCTTCTCGCTGAGCAGCTTCTCGAAGCCGGCCTGGTCGACGAAGTCCCTGCGGACCGGGTCCTGGAGGTCCTTGGTCCAGTCGATCCGGATCGCGTTCCTGATGTGGTTCTTCTCGTACGCCGAGGTGTCCTCGTCCACCTCGACGATGGCGACCTGCGGGTCGTCGATGTGGGCCTCGACCCAGTCGGCGTCTACCAGGACATCGCTGCGGCTCATGTTGTTCTCCTCCGGGGCAGTCTGCGGCGGGGTGGTGCGAGATGCGGGGTGCGGGTGTAGGCGCGAAGGCACGGAACGCGGCGCGTACGGGGCACGGGGCCGGCCCTGACGACGGTCGAAGGGCCGGGGAGAAACGGGACGATGCGAACGCCCCGCTCAGAAGGTGCGACAGAGCATGGCGGCGACGCGGCACAGGTCTACTGCCCGCCGCTTCGTGAGATCCGCCTGTCGCTTCATGGGTCCGATCGTAGGGAGGTACGGACGGAGATGTCACCGTCGTGTCGCATGATGAGACACGATCGTCCGTGGAGTGAGACCGAGGAGGGGTGGGCGGGCCCGGGATCCAGCGCGGGGACCCCCGGGCCTGCTCCGTATCTGCGGACCGGACGCGGGCGTCTCACTATCCGGATCAGTCGTGCCGTCAGCCGGATCGGTCCTGCCGTCAGCGGGGCGGGAGGGGCCGTCGGGGAGCGCGGGGCGGCCGGGTCAGCCTGTCAGGGAGACCTCCGAGCCGGTCACCGAGATCTCCAGGCCCTTCTCGGTCACCTTGACCTCCCGCAGCTCCAGGCCCTTCGGCAGTCCGTCGACGTCGCCCTGGAAGTCGGTCTTCTCGCGGACCAGTCGCTCGACGCCGGGCAGCCCCTCGCCCGGCACCTTGTCCGCGCGCACCTTGATCGTGTGGCCGTCGACGCGGGTCACGGTGGACAGCACGCTGCGCGAGATCGGCCGGCCGAGGAGCTCGACGGTGCCGGTGACCTTCGCCTTGCCGTTGCCGCCGTACTCCACGACGACGCCGTCGCTGGCCGCCGCCGTCAGGTCCGCGTAGCTGACGAGCGCGGTGCCGGTGGCGCGGGCGGCCGTGGCGCTCCGGTAGCCGGAGCCGAGCTTCACGTCGTGCAGCTCGGCCCGGACCTCGCTGACCCGTATCGCACGGCCGGCGGCGCTGGTCTCCATGCCGGTGAGGTTGACGTCGACCCGGTCGAGCCGCGAGGCGGCGAGCTGGGTGAGGAAGGGGAAGCCCTTGATCGAGATCTCCGTGGTGGCGGGCCCGCCCCCGCTGATCGTGACCCGGTCCTCGGCCTCGGACTCGGCGAAATAGACAGCCGCACGGTCGACGGCGAGGAAGAGGCCGCCGAGCACCACCACCAGGACCAGCAGTATTCGCAGCGCGCGCATGTCTCGTTCCCCCACCTGAGCCGATCGGTCCCCCTGGCGCCCGTGAGCCTACTGCCGCAGAAGCGGGACGCCCTGAATGATCGACGACCGACGGCCCCGGATCGGTTCCCGGGGGCCGTCGGCGACGGTGGGGCGGTGGGGCGGTGGGGCGGTCAGAGGATGGCGCGGCCGACCAGGTAGACGGCCGGGGCCGCCACGGTCAGCGGCAGCGCCACTCCGGCGGTCATGTGCACGAACCGGGACGGGTAGTCGTAGCTCGCCACCCGCAGCCCGATGAGCACGCACCCGCCGACCGCGAGGCCGAGCAGCACGCCCTTCGCCCCGACGTCGGCCGTATTGCCGAAGATGAGGCCCGCACCCGCACCCGCACCCGCGAGCAGGGTCACCGCGATGGAGGCGATGCCGGGCAGCGGAAGGGCACGGACGAGCGTGGCCGCCGCGACGGCCGCACCGCCCACCGTCACCGCGTCCGGGACCGCCGCGAGGAATCCGCCCGCGAGCACCGCGAGCGACGCCGAGACGACCGTGGCCATCAGGCCGTGCATCCGCTCGTCGGCCCCCGCGTGGCTGCGGAGCTGGAGGACCACGGTGAGCAGCACCCAGACGCCCAGGGTGCCCAGCAGCGCGGCGGGTCCGTGCTCCCGGCCCGCGACGAGCAGCGCGAGGTCGGCGACCAGCCCCCCGGCGAAGGCGAGCGCGATGCCCTGACGGGCGGGCCACATGCCGTTGAGCCGGAACCATCCGGCGGCCGTCACCGCCTGGAGGAGCACCACCGGAACGAGCAGCGCGTACGGCCCGATCGCCGCGCCCCCCGCGAGCAGCAGGCCGAGCACGGCGGTGAGCACCGCGGGCTGCATCCCCGGCGCGATGATCGGCGAGCGCCCTTCGGCGCGGGCCCGCTGGGCGTCGGTGAGCCGGGCGTTGCCCAGCGTCGTGGGCGCGCTGTACCCCGTGTCGCCGGCCTCCGGCCGCACGGTCATGGGCTCGGGGGCGGGCACGGGTGCGGCGGGGGCGGGGGGAGCGGCGGGCGTGGCCGGGACCTCGGGCGGCAGCGGGTAGGACCCCGAAGCCCCCTGGGGCGGCAGATAAGCGGTGTCGGCCGCCGAGGCCGCCGAGCGCCGGTACGGCTGGTGCTGCTGCGGATCCTGGTACTGCTGGTGCGGATCCTGGTACTGCTGCTGGTACTGCGGATCCTGCTGTTGCTGTTGCTGTTGGTGTTGGTGTTGGTGTTGGTGCTGGTGCTGGTACTGCGGATCCTGGTACTGCTGCCCGTACGGAGGGTGCGGCTCCGGCGCCGCGTACGGGCCGGGCTGCTGCTGTCCGTACGGATCGGGCTGCTGCGGCTGCCCGTAACCCTGTCCCGGCCCCTGCCCCTGCCCCAGATCCCCCGCCCGGTGCTGTTCCCCGTCCGGGCGAATCGTCGGCTGGTACTGCGTGTCCCAGGTCGGCGCCTGCCACGTCTGCGTCCCGCCCTGGTCGAAGCCGGCCGGGTCCTGGGGCGCGGCGGACTGCCCGGCCGTCCCGTCGGGCCAGTGCGGCGACGCCGGCTGCTGCTGCCGCTCGGGGTCGTACGGATACGGGTACTGCTGATCGTTGCTGCTCATGGCCTGCGGTTCACCCTCCTGCGAACGGCGGGAGCACCTCGACCGTGCCGCCCTCGGCAAGGCGTACGGTCTCATGCCCACGGGTGCCGACGGGGTTCCCGTCGATGAGGAACGAGCACCGCCGGAGCACCTGGCTCAGTTCGCCGGGGTGCCTCTCGCGCACCGCGTCGAGCGCCTCGGCGAGGGTCTCCGCCGCGTACGGTTCCTCCGCGGTGCCCGCCGCGGCCTTGGCCGCGGCCCAGTAGCGGATCGTCCCCGCTGCCATGGCGCCACTCCTTCGGGTCGGTTCGTCGGACGCCTCGTGCGTCAGCTCTCCATGATGGGTCACGCGCGCGGTGCGGCCGTCGCCCAGTCGGCGATACGGGCCAGCAGGGCGTCGTCCGCCGCGTTCTCGGCGTGGCCCATCCCCCGCTCCAGCCACAGCTCCGCGCCGCCGGGCCCGGCCGCCTCGGCCAGCATCCTCGGATGGTCCAGCGGGAAGTAGGGGTCCAGGTCGCCGTGCACGAGCAGCAGCGGGGCCGGGGCGATGAGCGGGACCGCGGCGACCGGGGAGAGCGGGACGGGGTCCCAGTCCGCGGTCGCGATGCGGGTACGGAGTCCGTAGCGCCCGACGAGGCGGCCCGAGGGGCGGGTGACCACCCAGTGCAGCCGGCGCATCGGGGCCGTCCCCCGGTAGTACCAGCGAGCGGGAGCGCTGACGGAGACCACCGCGTCCGAGTGCGCCCCCGCGCTCCCCGCGCTCCCCGTACGCCCCGCGCGCGCCGGTACCCGAACGGCCGTATGCCCCGTCAGGGATTCCGCGGGTCCCGCCGCGTACAGGGCGCCGTGCCGGAGCACCACCGAGCCGCCCATCGAGAACCCGACCGTCACCACCCGGGAGTGCCCCAGCTCCCGCGCCCAGGCCACCGCGGCGGCCAGGTCCAGCACCTCGCGGTCGCCCACCGTGGAGCGTCCGCCGGACCGCCCGTGGCCCCGGAACGAGAACGTGACCACGCCCGCACGCCGGGCGAAGACCCGTGCGGCGCGCCGCACGGCGGGGCGGTCGGCCGAGCCCGTGAACCCGTGCGCGACGACGATCGCGGGGGTCGCCGCAGGTCCCTCGCCCGCTTCGCCCCCCGGTGTCCCGGCACCCGCCGTACACGGTTCGTACACCGCCTCGACCGGTACGCCGTCATCCGTCCGCAACGTGGCGAAGCGTGGAGGTCGCGTGAGCAAGGGAACAGAAGAACTCGGGAATCGACCCTCGGGCGCGGAACTCATGTGGGCTATTCTGCTGCGAAGAGGATCCGGGCAATGCAGCCCCCGGGTCCTTTTGTGCTTTACCGGCGTTGTTACGACGACGTTTCAACAAGCTCAGCGGTCCCAGGGCGCGGGACCGCACCGTGAAACCCGCATGACGCGGACCGCACGACCGCATGACCGCATGACCGCATGACGTACGAAGCAGTGCCGCATACTCCCCCGGGTCCGACCCGGGAGTGCCCCTCTCGCAGGGAACGAGGAGGACCGACGTAATGGGCGAGCGAACCGTGCAACACGATCGACCGAACCAGGCAGGTGGCCGGCGATGAGTTCACTGCTGCTTCTGACGAACGCACTCCAGCCGTCGACGGAGGTGCTCCCCGCTCTCGGGCTCCTGCTCCACAGCGTGCGGGTGGCCCCCGCCGAGGGCCCGGCCCTCGTGGACACCCCGGGCGCCGACGTGATACTCGTCGACGGGCGGCGCGACCTTCCGCAGGTCCGCTCGCTCTGTCAGCTGCTGCGGTCCACGGGGCCCGGCTGTCCGCTGATACTCGTCGTCACCGAGGGCGGTCTCGCGGCCGTCACCGCCGACTGGGGCATCGACGACGTCCTGCTGGACACGGCGGGACCGGCCGAGGTCGAGGCCCGGCTGCGGCTGGCCATGGGCCGCCGACAGATCACCTCCGACGACTCCCCGATGGAGATCCGCAACGGTGATCTCTCCGTCGACGAGGCGACGTACAGCGCGAAACTCAAGGGCCGGGTCCTGGACCTGACCTTCAAGGAATTCGAACTGCTGAAGTACCTCGCCCAGCACCCGGGCCGGGTGTTCACCCGTGCGCAGCTCCTCCAGGAGGTCTGGGGCTACGACTACTTCGGCGGTACGCGGACGGTCGACGTCCACGTACGGCGGCTGCGCGCCAAGCTCGGCCCCGAGCACGAGTCGCTGATCGGCACCGTGCGCAACGTCGGTTACCGCTTCGTCACGCCGGAGAAGGTCGAGCGCGCGGCGGAGGAGGCGAAGGACCGGGCCGCCGCCCAGCGGCAGCGCCAGTCGAGGGAAACCGGGGCCGTCGCCCGTTCGGAGCAGTCCCCGGCCGCCGAGGTGACGGAAGAAGCCCCGGTGGAGGCTGCCAAGAGGTAGGTCCATCCGCGTAGACTGCGGCGCGTGGCCAAGGTGACGCGGGACGATGTGGCGAGACTGGCGGGGACGTCGACCGCGGTCGTCAGCTACGTCATCAACAACGGACCCCGGCCGGTCGCCCCGGCCACGCGCGAGCGGGTGCTCGCCGCGATCAAGCAGTTGGGCTACCGGCCCGACCGGGTCGCCCAGGCCATGGCCTCGCGCCGCACGGACCTCATAGGAATGATCGTGCCGGACGCCCGGCAGCCGTTCTTCGCGGAGATGGCGCACGCGGTCGAACAGGCCGCCGCCGAGCGCGGGAAAATGGTGCTCGTCGGCAACTCCGACTACCGCGACGAGCGCGAGGTCCACTATCTGCGGGCCTTCCTCGGTATGCGCGTCTCCGGGCTGATCCTGGTCAGCCAGGGCCCCAGCGAGCGCGCCGCCGCCGAGATCGAGGCCTGGGACGCCCGGGTCGTCCTGCTGCACGAGCGCCCCGAGGCGATCGACGACGTCGCCGTCGTCACCGACGACGTGGGCGGCGCCCAGCTCGCCACCCGGCATCTGCTGGAGCACGGCAACGCGTACGTGGCCTGCCTCGGCGGCACGGAGGAGACCCCGGTGGTCGGCGACCCGGTCGCCGACCACGTCGAGGGCTGGCGACGGGCGATGCACGAGTCGGGCCGCTCCACGGAGGGCCGGCTCTTCCAGGCCCCGTACAACCGTTACGACGCCTATCAGGTGGCCCTCGGGCTGCTGGCGGGCCCGGACAGGCCCCCGGCGATCTTCTGCGCCACGGACGACCAGGCCTTCGGCGTGCTGCGGGCCGCCCGTGAGCTGCGCATCGACGTGCCGGGCGAGCTGGCGGTGGCGGGCTTCGACGACGTGAAGGAAGCCGGCCTCACCGATCCGCCGCTGACCACGGTCCACTCCGACCGCCCGGCGATGGCGCGGGCGGCGGTGGACCTGGTGCTGGACGACTCGCTGCGGGTCTCGGGATCGCGGCGCGAGCGGCTGAAGCAGTTCCCCTCCGCACTGGTGGTCCGGCGCTCGTGCGGCTGCGGGGAGCCCCCGGCGTCCGCCTGACCGCCCGCTCTTCGGATCCTCGGCCCTCCTTCGGGTCTTCTTCGGGCCTCCTTCGGGTCTTCTTCGGGCCTCCTTCGGCCCTCCTTCGGGTCTTCTTCGGGTCTTCTTCGGCCCTTCGGTCCTTACAGCGGGCATACGCGGTTCTTCCGGGCTTCTCAGGACGTACTCAGGCCCTTCTCATCTTCGTTGACCAGCCTGGTGGACATGACGGAGAGCCTTCGCCCCAGCGGCGCGTACACCACGGACCAGGACCCGACCCCGTACGGCTACGGCACGTCGTACGACGGCACGGCGCACACCGGTGCGGCCGGCGGCTACCCGCCGCCGCCCCCGTACGCCCCCACCACCAGGCGCCGGGCGAAGCGGCCGGTCGCGCTGCTGGCGGCGGTGGCGCTCGCGGCGGGCGTGATCGGCGGCGGCACCGCGACCCTCGTCGGCCAGCTGAACGACGGTGGCTCCGGAGCCACCGGCTCGGGCGGCGCGGTCAACGGCACCACCGTCTCGCAGAGCAGCAAGGGCACCGTCTCGGGCGTCGCGGAGGCGGTCTCGCCCGCGATCGTGGAGATCGGCGCGGCCTCGTCGGCGGGCAACTCCACCGGGTCGGGCGTGGTGATCACCGAGGACGGCGAGATCGTCACCAACAACCACGTCATCTCGGGCGCGCAGCAGATCCAGGTCACGCTCTCCACCGGCAAGACCTATACGGCCGACGTCGTGGGCACCGACCCCGACAAGGACCTCGCGCTCATCAAGCTCCGGGGCGCGAGCGGCATGAAGACGGCGACGCTCGGCGATTCCTCGCAGGTCAAGGTCGGCGACCAGGTCGTGGCGATCGGCTCGCCCGAGGGCTTGACCGGCACCGTCACCAGCGGCATCGTCTCCGCGCTCGACCGGGACGTCACCGTCGCCAAGGACGACTCCGGCAGCTCCGGACAGGGGCAGGGCCAGGGCCGGCAGGGTGGGGGCCAGCAGTGGCCGTTCGAGTTCGGGGGACAGCAGTTCAACGGCGACACGGGCGAGGAGACGACCACGTACAAGGCGCTCCAGACCGACGCGTCGCTCAACCCCGGCAACTCCGGCGGTGCGCTGATCAACATGGACGGTGAGATCATCGGCATCAACTCCGCGATGTACGCGCCGAGTTCCTCGGCGGCGGGCAGTGGTTCCGCGGCGGGCAGCGTCGGGCTCGGCTTCGCGATCCCGGTGGACACCCTCAAGGCCGACCTGGACACCCTGCGCGCGGGCGGCGGCTCCTGATCCCGTACACCACCCCGGCCGTGCAAGGCTGAGTGCGCCCCCGTCGGCCGGAACGAGAAGAGGACGAGACAGCGATGAGCCCCGCCGAAGACGATCCCCAGCGCATCCTGATCGTCGACGACGAGCCGGCCGTGCGCGAGGCGCTCCAGCGCAGCCTCGCCTTCGAGGGATACGGGACACGGGTCGCGGTCGACGGGTACGACGCCCTGGCCATGGCCGAGGCCTACGCCCCCGACCTCATCGTCCTGGACATCCAGATGCCCCGGATGGACGGCCTCACCGCCGCCCGCCGCATCCGGGCCACCGGCTCGACCACGCCCATCCTCATGCTCACCGCACGCGACACCGTCGGCGACCGGGTCACCGGCCTCGACGCGGGCGCGGACGACTACCTGGTCAAGCCGTTCGAGCTGGACGAACTGTTCGCCCGCATCCGGGCCCTGCTGCGCCGCAGCTCCTACGCCTCGGCGGCGGGCACGGACGCCCCCGACGACGACGTCCTGTCCTTCGCCGACCTGCGGATGGACCTGGCGACCCGCGAGGTCACCCGGGGCGAGCGGCGGGTCGAGCTGACCCGTACCGAGTTCACGCTGCTGGAGATGTTCCTGTCCCACCCGCGCCAGGTGCTGACCCGGGAACAGATCCTCAAGGCCGTCTGGGGCTTCGACTTCGAGCCGAGCTCCAACTCCCTGGACGTGTACGTGATGTATCTGCGCCGCAAGACGGAGGCGGGCGGCGAGCCGCGCCTCGTCCACACCGTGCGCGGGGTGGGGTACGCGCTGCGCACGGGCGGGAGCGGGGAGGCGTGAGCGGTCCGGCGCCCACCGCGCACGGGCGGGAGCGGGCCGGTATGAGCCCGGTGCGCCGGTTCCGGGCGCTGCCGCTGCGCTCCCGGCTCGCGATGCTGGTCGCGACGGCGGTCGCGGTGGCGGTCGCCGCGGTGGCGGCGGCCTGCTGGTTCGTGACCCGGGAGCAGTTGGAGGGCCAGCTCGACGACTCGCTGCGCAACGCGAAGATGGACAACGCGCCGATGCGCGATCTGCTGAGCTCGTGCCTGAGCGGCGGGCAGTTGCCCGCGCAGGAGTTCCCCGGCCAGTACACCGTGCAGATCGTCGCGGCGAACGGCGACTACTGCACGGCCCCGAACACCACGCCCGTCCCCGCCCAGCCCAGCGACATCGCCGTGGCGGCGGGGCGGGAGACCGATGCCCTGCACACGACGGAGAACGACGCCGGACAGGACATGCGGGTCTACACCCGCAAGCTGCCGCCGGTAGTCGGCTCCGGCCAGGCCAACAATCAGCTCGCGGTCTCGGTGGCCCGACCCCTCAGCGAGATCGACGCGCCGCTGTCCACGCTCGCCTGGGTGCTGGCCCTCGTCGGCGGCATCGGCGCCCTCGGCGCGGGCGCGGCCGGGCTGTGGATCGCGCGCGCCGGGCTCCGGCCGGTCGACGAACTCACCGAGGCCGTCGAGCACGTGGCCCGCACCGAGGACCTGACCGTACGCATCCCGGTGGACGGCGAGGACGAGATCGCCCGGCTCTCCAGCTCCTTCAACTCGATGACGGCCCAGCTCGCCTCCTCCCGCGACCGCCAGGCCCAGCTGATCGCGGACGCGGGCCACGAGCTGCGCACCCCGCTGACCTCGCTCCGGACGAACGTGGAGCTACTGGCCCGCAGCGACGAGACGGGCCGGATGATCCCGCCGGAGGACCGCAAGGCGCTGATGGCCTCGGTGAAGGCCCAGATGACGGAGTTGGCCGCGCTGATCGGCGACCTCCAGGAACTGGCCCGCCCCGACGCGGCCGAGCCCGGCCCGCTCCAGGTGGTGGCCCTGCACGAGACCACCCGCACCGCCCTGCGCCGCGCCCGCCTGCGCGGCCCGGAGCTGACGATCACGGAAGACCTGGCCCCCTGGTACGTACGCGCGGAGCCGGCCGCCCTGGAGCGGGCGATCGTCAACGTCCTGGACAACGCGGTGAAGTTCAGCCCGCCGCGCGGCACGGTCGACGTGCGGCTGCACCGGGGCGAGCTGACCGTCCGGGACCGGGGCCCCGGCATCCCCGCCGAGGACCTCCCGCACGTCTTCGAACGCTTCTGGCGCTCACCGACCGCCCGTCAGCTCCCCGGCTCGGGCCTGGGCCTGTCCATCGTGGCCCGTACGGTGCACCAGGCGGGCGGCTCGATCGCCCTGCGCCCGGCCCCGGACGCCGGCCCCGGCACCGTGGCGGCGCTCACCCTGCCGGGGGCGCCGACGCCGCCGCCGGGGCTGTGAGGCCGGGGCGGAGGGCGCCGCTCACCCCGTCGGGTTGTGCCGGATCAGCGACTCGACCAGGCCGGACCGCTGGTTCGGGTAGTCCAGCGGGACGATGCCGAGCCCCGTCCACCCGGCGGTCTCCGCGCGCTCCAGGAAGGAGTGCACCTGCGGGTTGAGCCGGTCGGCGTTCCAGCGGGGCGGCATCAGGGCGGCGGTGGAGACGTAGTTCATGAAGAACTTGCCCGGCTGCTGGGCCGCCTTGCGGAACTGGGCTTCGATCTTGGGGTACTTGGCGAACGGCTCCGCCATGTAGTCGTCCTGGATGTCGAAGAGGGCCTGGTCCCCGTACCGCACCCCGGGCAGCCCTCCGTTGTCCGCGAGCAGCACCACCTTGCCCCGGGCCGCGCCGAGGTCGGGCAGGGTGGCGTCGAGGTGGAACAGCGACCGCCAGCCGCGTACGTCCAGGTAGTCGTCGAAGACCGCCCGGAACGCGGCGTCGCTCTCCGAGGAGTGCTCCTGCTTGACCCGCATCAGCACGGTCTCGGTCGGCCGCGTGGCGAGGAAGTCCCGGCAGGCGACGAGGACGTCGCCGAACATCATGTTCTGGAACGCAGCCCCGTGGTGGATCGCGAACGAGCCGTCGATGAGCCGGCACCGTACGTCGAGGAAACGGATGCCGCCGGCCAACTGCTGCGCGATCGTGGTGTTCTGGCACTCCGCCCAGGGGCCGCCGAACCGGGCCCCCGAGTCGTGCGTGCCCGGGATCGTGAGCCGCCGGAGTGCGGTGCCGTCGGGCAGGGCGGCCATCCAGTCCCACGTCCCCCGGACCGCCCGGCCGGCCTCCCGCGTGGCGGCGACGGCGGGCGCCGCGCCGACGATCGCGGTGGCGGAGACGGCGAGGGCGCCGGCCAGGAAGCCTCTGCGGGAGGGCCGGGACAGGGGCTCGGGCAGCAGAGGCCCGGACGCGCGGGCGGGACGGGGAGTGGGGCTGGGAGTGGGGCTGGGACTGGACATGCGGGGTGCCTCCAAGGGCCGTGGGGGGGGAGCAGGGGGTGTGTCCGGCCCCCTGGGCCCTTGGATTCTGACGGGCGCACGTCACCTCTGGAAGAGGGCCGGGGCCCCGGCCTCCTCCGGAGGTGACCCCCGGCCGCGCTCGCCGGTTCAGCCCGCGTGCTGGTACGAGGCGTAGGTGACGTACCCCGTGTCGCCCCCCTGGAAGTACGTCGCCTCGTCCTCCGGGGCGATCGGCAGCCCGGCGCGCATCCGCTCGACCAGGTCCGGGTTGGCGATGAAGGCCCGGCCGAAGCTGATGAGATCGGCGCCCAGTCCGAGCCAGCGGTCGGCGTCCGAACGCTCGGCGCGCTTGGGCCCCATCGGCAGCACCGGGTTCATGATCAGAGTTCCGGGCCACGCCCGGCGCAGGGCGACCAGCACCTCCTCGTCGGCCGTCGCCTCCAGGTGCACATAGGCCGGCTCCAGACACGCCAACTCCCGGAGCAGTGCGGTGTAGAGCTCGAGTACGTTCCGCTCCTCGACGCCCCAGAACGCCCCGCCCGGCGAGAGCCGGATGCCGGTCCTGGCCGCACCCACGGCGTCGACGGTCGCCGCCATCGCGTCGACGGCGAACCGCACCCGGTTGGCGAGGGACCCGCCGTAGCGGTCGGTGCGGAGGTTGGCGTTCGAGGAGAGGAACTGGGAGATCAAGTAGCCGTTCGCGCCGTGGAGTTCCACGCCGTCGAACCCGGCGTCGACGGCCCGGCGGGCAGCCGACGCGTAGGACTCGGCGTGCTCGGGCACCTCCGCCGTCTCCAAGGCGCGCGGCACCGGCACGGGCTGCGGGCCCGTCGGGGTGAACACCTCGCCGGTCGCCGCGACGGCGGAGGGCCCGACCGGCCGCAGTCCGTTGGTGTCCGGGTGCGAGACCCGGCCGCCGTGCATGATCTGGGCGAAGATTCGGCCGCCGTTGGCGTGGACCGCGGCGGTCACCGGCCGCCACGAGGCGACCTGCTCGTCGGTGTGGAGTCCCGGCGTACCGGGGTTGGACTGCCCGACCAGGCTCGGCTGCACCCCCTCGCTCACGATGAGCCCGGCGGACGCCCGCTGCGCGTAGTACGTGGCCATCGACGGTGTCGCCAGCCCTCCGGCGGCCGCCCGGACGCGGCTCATCGGCGCCATCACCACCCGGTTGGGCAACCGCAGGTCACCGAGGCGGTAGCTGTCGAAAAGGCTCTGGTTCATGGCGCGAATCTCCTGGTTCCATCAGCTCCGAAGCACCCGTGAACCGGGTACGGCGCTACGCTAAAACCTGACATCAATGTGAGGGGCAAGCCCGTACGGTGACCCTCTCGGCGGGAAGCGGAGGGGCCACACCATGCGCATCGGAGAACTCGCGGCCCTCACGGGGGCCAGCGTCCGGTCCCTGCGCTACTACGAGGAGCAGCGGCTCCTGACGAGCAGCCGCAGCCCGAGCGGCCAGCGGCACTACACCCACGCGGAGGTCGAGCGGGTCCACTTCATCCAGCGGCTCTACGCCGCCGGCCTGTCCAGCCGCACCATCATGAAGCTGCTGCCCTGCGTCGACGCGCCCAGCGAGGAGACCTCCGACGCGGCGATGGAGCGGATGGAGCAGGAGCGGGAGCGGCTCTCCGCGCACATCGAGGACCTTCGCGCCACCCGGGACGCCCTGGACGCCCTGATGGCCGTCAACCGGGCCCACCGCAGCACGCTGCGCCCGGAGACGCGAAGTGTCCGTGACAAAGACGGAGCAGGTCATCTTTCTTAACGGATAGCAGCGGAAGAACATATTCAGCTCGACCTTTTCCGGAATTTCCGGGACGCCCTGAAAACCTTTGCCGGGAATCTCGAACTGCCCTTACGCTGAGGTCACTTCGGGGTTCCCGGCGCGCGAGCGAGCGACGACGCCCGGACCCTTTCTCTCCACCCTCCGCGTATTCCGGATTCCGGAATACGCGGCAATGAAAAGCGAGGAAGACCTGTGCGACGCATGACCTCCACCCTCCTTTCCCTGAGCGCCCTGCTGACCGCCTCCGTCCTGGCGGCCCCGGCGGCCGGAGCCGCCCCGCACAACGACCGCGCGGCCGGCGCCTCCGCGAGCGAAGTCTCCGCAGGCGGCGTCCCCGCGGGCTGGGAGAAGGTGGACGGGGCCGACCTGGCGCGCATCACCGACGCCTCCGACAGACAGCAGGCCCTCTCCGCCTCCGGCAGAAGCGCCGCCGCCCCGGCCGACGAGTCCGGCCCCATGGCCATCAAGTCGATGCGCAACGGGAAGTTCACGACCACCGAGGTGAATTACGTCGCGCCCAACACCGGTGCATTGCGCGCCCGTTCCACCCATGTCTTCGGCGCGTGGGAGAGTTTCGCGTTCGAGTGGGACGAGGTCGGCGAGACCTTCGCCCTCAAGTCCCTCGCGAACAACCGCTACGTGGCGGTCGAGAAGAACTTCACCGGCCAGGCGCAGAACGTACTGCGGGCCCGTTCGACGACCGCCGGCGGCTGGGAGCGGTTCGTGATGTACCACAACGAGGACCTGAACCTCTACGCGCTCCGGTCCACCCTGAACAACCTCTTCGTCGCGATGGAGAACAGCTACACGGGTTCGCTCCAGTACACGCTGCGCGCCCGCTCCGCCGACGTCACCGGCTCCTGGGAGCAGTTCGACCTGTACAACATCGTCGGCTGACACCGCCCGTGGCCCGGCTCTCTCCAGCACCCGGACAGGGGCCGGGCCATGGCTCGGACAATCCACCGCCACCCCCGCACGGGCAGCCCTCCGGGGACAGGACGGGCAACAGATGCCGGGGCGCCACGGGAAACGCGAGGTACGGGCGTACCGTCCATTCCGTCCACCGATCGCCGTGCCCGAGTGAGAACCCGCAGGTACGCCCCCGGTGCAGCGCGGCGATCGTGCGCACGCGGCCGCCCCCGTCGATCAGCTCCAGGGCCCTGCGGCGCGCGTCGGGGCCCATGGTCGCCGTGAGAGCCCGCGCTTCCGACTGGAACCGCCGGATCGCCTCGACGGCGGTGGGCGCGGAGGACCGGGTGAAGCAGTCGGGGGCACTGCCGCGCAGCAGGGGGTACGTGGTGCGTTCACACCAGTACGCGCGGAGGGCGGAGCCCTCGGGGCGCGTCGGATCAGGGTCGGGGTCGCACATGGCAAGGGCCTCCTGACGTGACACCAGTAACGCCCCCCGCCCACGGCCGGCGTGACGAGCCGCGGGGAGGGGGCGCACTGCTCTCGACTCCCCCAAAGGGCGCAGACAGAGGAGGAGTTGGCCGCCACGTGACGGGACGGCACATCCGGAAGCTAGCGCGTGATGCGGGCGCGTATCAAGTGTTTGACGTCTAACGAGTGAATCTGGCTGGACAAACAAGTGATACAAACGACGAGAAGCGGTCCCCATCTGCGCCGATGGGGACCGCTCACTACCGATCAGGGCTGCTCAGGCCAGGTCGTCGAACTCGCCCTCCTTCGCACCGCCCAGGAACGCCCGAAGCTTGGTGCGCGTCGTGCGGACGATCACATCGGGGTTGTCACTCTCGCGCAGCAGGATCTCACCGCCGTGCTCGGCAAGCTCCAGGCAGGCGTTGCCCTCGGCCCCCGACGACTTCGAGGACTTGCGCCACTGAATATCCACGTACCTCACGCCTTCACACTTGTTGTGCAACCTCACGAATGAAGTCTCTCGACTTCCGCGGGTCGAGGGACAGCTCCTCGACCCGGTCCATCGCCGCTCGATAGTTCCTCAGAGGCGTTTCGGCGTCCAGGAACGCGGGTCCGGCTGCCGTGTCCGTCAGCAGAGTATCCAGCTGCGGAACAGGGCCGTAGACATACTGCGTCGAGCTTCCCGTCTCCGGGAAACCGCCGGCGGCGAAGGGAACCACCCGGATGGTCACGTTGTCCCGCTCCGATTCGCGCAGCAGGTGCTCCAACTGACCGCGCGCGACGCCCGAGTCGCCGTACGTCATCCGTAGCGCCGCCTCGTGAATGAGGAACGTACAGGTCGGCGGGTTCTCCCGGTCGAGAACATCTCGGCGCTTGAGCCGGTGGGAGAGCAGCCGTCGCCTGCGCGCCGGGGGCAGCTCCGGGACCGCCTCCGCGAAGACGGCGCGCGCGTAGTCCTCGTTCTGGAGCAGACCCGGCATGTACATAATCAGCACCGCCCGGATGCCGACGGCATGGTGCTCAAGCTCCGCCAGGTCGAGCGTTCCGCTGGTCAGGTCGCCGCGATACTCCTCCCACCAGCCCCGCCCCCGCTCGTCGGCCATCGCGGCGAGCGCATCCACGTAGGCCTCGTCAGGACACGCATAGCCACCGGCCCAGGCACGCACCCGTTCGCCGCTCACGCCAAAGCGCCCGGACTCCGTGTTGCTGATGGCGGTGCGATCCGTACTGAGCAGGGCGGCGGCCTCGGCCAGCGCCAGGCCCGCGTGTTGCCGCATCTTGCGCAGCTCCGCACCAACGCGACACTGCCGCGCCGTGGGTGCCTTCCTCGGTGGCATCGACGATCTCCTCTGATCGGCTCACAGTCTGGCTGGCACGCCCACGGTAATCCATTCGGTCTCTTAATTTTCCAGATGCGTAGCACAAATGAGACTTACCGCTATGGTCGACCACACACCGCGCTTCACCCCGGGTCCTCCCGAAGTGCAGTCGCATCGCCGTGCGTTGACACGTGCGGCGAGGCGGCCATCGCCACGGGCCGGGCGCAGCGCACCCGTTCACCGAACCGGACCGCATGGGGAGACCGACATGACCGCTGCATTGCCAACTCCCGTACAGCCGAACCCGATCGGCGGCGAGACCTACCGGCTCACCCTGCCGAACACCGCGAGCGCACCGCGCGTCGCGCGGGACTTCGTCACCTCACTGCTGGAGGTCAGCCGGCACCTCGGGCTGGTCGACGACGCCCGGATCTGCGTGACCGAGCTGGTCACCAACGCCCACCGCCACACCGGTACGCCACTGATCCGGGTCCACGCGACCGTCAACCGGAAGCGGGTCACCGTCACCGTCACGGATGAGGGCAGCCCGCTCACCGGCACGCTCGGCGCACCGGGGGCAGGCCTGGAGGCGGAGGGCGGGCGGGGGCTCGTCCTGGTGGAGAGCCTGGCACTGGCCTGGGGGACGCGCGGCGGCGATCGCCGACACCCCGGGCGCAAGGCCGTCTGGTTCACGCTCGGGCGGCCGGAGCCGACCCCGTGATCGTCACCCCGTGGGGCTTCGCGGTGGCAGCCCTGGCTCTCGGCGCGCTCGCCGCCGGGATCGCCCTGGCGCCGGGGCCCACCGCGAGGGAAGCGCCGCCGATGGACTCCGACCCGTCCGACCGGCGGCGCCACGAAGAAGCCGCGGACCTCCTCGGCCCCGGACACCCGATGTACGACACTTAGCCCATGTCCTACATGGTCAGTTTGAGGAACCGTTTGGAGCAGCAGAGAGTCGCAAACACCCGGCATGTTGCCGGTGCCCGCCTTCGTGGGGGTCCCTGCCGGCCGGTGGCCGGTGCAGTGTCCTCGGCGGACGCGGTGTCCCGGACGCAGGCACCGAATCCACGGCTCTGCTATAGCGAGACCGATGCGGTCGGGCGCTCCTCGTGGTCCCGGTCCACGACGGTCAGCTTGCACTGGCCGTCCTCGCAAGCGCGCTGCAGGCGGCCCCGCGAGATGGTCTGGATCAGGCCGATGGTCCAGCACATCGGGCAGCCGCGCAGTGCCAGTACGCCGACCGGCAGGAGCAGCAGGCCGGCCGGGCCGACGGTCGGGATGCACGCGACCGAGCCGATCAGGCTGCCGAATCCGATCACGCCCCGGACCAGGTGGCGGGGCAGGGACGAACTCGCGAAGTCAGGGCCGTCGGCTTTGGTTGTCGTCATGGGTGTCTCCAGGCGCGGGTTCGGGTGGGACACGGAGGGACTGCTGAACCGCAGTGCGGGCGCGGTGCAGACGGGATTTCATCGCGGCGGTACTGAGGCCGAGCGCCTCGGCGACCGTTCGTCCGCTGTAGCCCTGAATGTCCCGCATGATCAACACGCGGCGCTGCTCGGCCGGCAGAGCGGCGATGGCCGCCGCCACCTTGCCCGCCTCGATGCGTTGCAGAACCACTTCCTCGGCCGAGCGCACGGCGGCATCCGGCAGGGGTGCGTGGGCCCGCATCGTCCGCGCACGGCGCAGGCACTCGTTGCGGACGATGCGGAACATCCACGACGCCAGTGCGCCGGACGCCCGTAGCATCCCGATCTTCCGATAGAGGATGATCAAGGCTTCTTGCGTCGCGTCCTCGGCATCCTCAGGAGTGGCGCAGAGCGAGCGGGCGAATCGCCGCACGTTCGGGTGCGCATCCGACACCAACGCGGTGATCGAATCGGCGTCGCCGCGCTGGGCGGCGACAATCAGCTGCTCACCGGGCCAGGACGAGTCAGCCACGGGCTTGCTTTCGCTTGCGCATGACGAAGTAGCTGCACGTGCAGAGCAGCACGGCTCCGGCGGCGATGGCGATACCTATGATCATGACGACCTCCTGATCCCGTCCCGACGTTTG
The DNA here is from genome assembly GCF_028747205.1 of Streptomyces sp. CA-278952. Taxonomy (NCBI): domain Bacteria; kingdom Bacillati; phylum Actinomycetota; class Actinomycetes; order Kitasatosporales; family Streptomycetaceae; genus Streptomyces; species Streptomyces sp. CA-278952. The sequence continues at coordinate 4,327,808 of NZ_CP112880.1, read as the reverse complement.
TCGGCCCATGTATAGGAGGCGCGGGCCCGCCGAAAGGATTCGGCCTGCGCCCGGAAAAGTTGGAGGCCATCGTCTGCGGCGCGCTGCCGGTCCGTACCCGTGAGGCGTCCTCTCCGAACGTCACATCCCGCACATCGTGCTCTCGATTCTCCATGGCCCAGCGCCCGCGATTCGACAGCACCCCCAAGCGGGCGGTCCGGGCGGGTACCGAGCCCTGGCGTACGTTCGAACCCATGATGTGCACCCTGAGATCCCGGCTGGTGGCCCAGTGAGTGGGTGGTGGGCCTACCTGGAGGAACGAACCCGCCGTGAGGTGGATGCCGACGTGCTGCGCGACCGTCGGTTGTCGGCGGTCGTGTCCGTCTGGGAGGCGCTGCGCCCTCTGGGGGTCGGCCTGCACGAGGCCGAGCTGGTGGTCCACGCGCGATACGAGGCTCTGGGCGACCGTGTACAGCGCACGCCGCCCGATCCGCTGGACCTCCCCTCGCTCGCAGCTCGGGTCGCAGCTCTTCCCGGCCGAGTGGCAGCGGTTGAGGCGGTGTGGGACGGCGACACCGTGCACGGCTGGTTCGTGGACCTGGTCGCGGTCCTGGATTCTCCGGAGGGAGAGAGTCACCTGGCGACCGTCTACCACCGATCTGGCCGCCCTCGTCCTGGCGTTGCTGCTGCCGAGGCCGGCCGGGCGCTGGCCTGCCACCTTCAGGTGCCCTTCCACTTCGCGTCTCTGGATGTCCCGGATCTCGACGCCCCGCGCTGGAGGACGAGCCAACGGTTGGCGGAAGGACCGTGACCGGAGCATGACCGGAGCGCGGCGCTGTCGAAGCTCGGTTCTGGCCGCAGGTGCCGGGCACCTCAGAAAGTCACTCGCTTCTCGCTTCCTCTTGCGGTGAGACTGCCGACGTGACGCTTCACGAGGATGAGATCCCAGTCGACGAGACGCTGATCCGGTCGCTGCTGACGGCACAGCGCCCGCGCGGCCCGGGCACCCTCGTGCCGCCTTTCCCTGCGCAGGTTGGCCGAGGTGGCCGGTGAGGTAGCGAACGCGGGCGTCGGCGGCCTCGCGTCTGGCTCCGCGGTGCCCCCGGCTCGTGAACTGTCAAACCTTCTGACAGCAACAGCGGTTTGTGGGTCCGTTCGTCCTCGGACTTCATGTAGTCCCGGCCGCTTGAGCACGCTCGCTGGGGGGTTGCTCCGACCGGGTCGGGCGCCGCCGCGACCCGGTGCGTCCCGATGGACCCCCGACCGGATCGTTCTCGACCGCGACCCGGTGAAGCGCGACATCAACTACCTAAAGAAACAAGAGAAAGAACCCCACCCGACCCACCCCGGCGACCACCTGACGCATCCCAGGGCTCGTCACCCACACGGGTGAGATTTCCCAACTCAGCTCGCTTTCGGGCAGGTTGTCCGGCATATGCTCACGCCAGCAACACCCCACCCGACATACGTCGGCCCCCGACCGGGACTGCAATCCCAACCGAGGGCCTGACCACCAAGGAAGAGACAGCTTCCCGATGGATACCCAGCAGAATACTGCGCTCACGCGCGCCCTGGCAGAGGTTCCCGGACCACTGCCCACCTCCGGCGTGATCCACATCGTCATCCCGCACACCGACCGCTTCACCGTCGTCGGCAACCACCTCGCCCAGCACCCCGGCCTCAGCTGCACCGCGATCGGCATCGCCGTACGCATCCAGTCACTGCCCCAGGGGACGGAAGTCAGCATCAAGGCACTCGCCGCCCACTGCCACGAAGGCGAGAAACGCATCGCGGCCGCCCTGCGCGAACTGGAAGCCCTCGGCTACCTGCAACGCGTCCGGGAACGGCTGCCCAACGGCCGGGTCATCACCCGCACGGTGTTCTGCAACCACCCCACAGCGCTGTTACGCCCCCGTCAGACGTCGGGCCCCCGACGACCCGCCGTAACAGCCACACCCCAGGCACCGGCACCAGCACCGGCACCGGCACCGGCCGAAGTGCCCACGCCCGCCCCGGCCCCGACTCCCGCTCCGGCCCCGGCCCCGGCAACCTCGCAGGGCATGCCCGATCCCCCGCCCGTACCGCCGCCGCCCTCCCTCGCAACGCCCCCGCCCCCGTCCACGCCCCCGCCCCCACTCTTCGTACCGCTGCTCCCGCCCCCGACCGCACCCAAGCCACCACCCCCGCCTCTCCCCCAGCCGGACGAACTGACCCCGGAACTCGACCGCGCCGCCACCGCGCTCCTCAGCGACCTACGCCGTCACACACCGGAGTTGGCACTCTCCGAAGCCGACATCCGTCAACTGGCGCCCGGCGTCGCGGCCTGGCTCGAACGGGCCGCCCATCCCGACGCCGTCCGCCGCGCCCTCACCACCGACCTGCCCCACCCCCTCAGGCGTCCCGCCCTGCTCCTCAAACACCGACTCACCGCCCTCCTTCCCCCGCCGCTCCCCGGCGTCCGCGACCTCACCGCCCCCACCCGCCCGCGCATCACCGTCACGCCCTTCCAGACCTGCGGCGACTGCGACCGGGCCTTCCGATCCCCCACCCCCGGCCACTGCCGCGACTGCCGCGAACACCGCACGCACCGGAGCCACGACACACGAACTGCCGCCGCCTGACCGGGCGGAGCCCACCGGCACGGACGGCACGGCCGCATGGCTTTCGTCACAGCGAAAAGACGGAATCCGGGAGCAACTGCGCGCTTTGGTGACGTCTGTCCGCTCCCGGGGATGCCTTCCCGCCCCCGGGCCCGGAATAATGCCCCGCCCCCCTCACAGGATCCCCATACGATCGGCACAGGTCGCCCGCGTGATCACTCCGCCGTGGCAGCCGCCCCACAGCGTTTTCCGCCGTTCGGACCCGACCCAAGGGATCATGTGAAGATTCGCCGCGCTCTCGCCACCGCCGTCGCCGCCGCCGTGACCGCCCCCGTCGTCCTGCTCTCCGTCACTCCCGCGTTCGCCGACACCAAGCCGGTGACGCAGACGCAGAACAAGCAGAGCAAGCCGACCATCAAGGAGCTGGAGGCGGCCGCCGCCGCAGCGCAGAAGGCGTACGAAGAGGCCGTCAAGGCTCGCGACGAGGCCCAGATCACGGTGCGGAAGGCCCTCGATGAACTGTCCAAGGACAGCCACCCTCTCGTGGCCGCCGCCAACGCCGCCAAGCAGGCCGCGAAGGACGCCGGAGCCGCGAAGGACGCCGCCGACCAGGCCGTGACCGACGCCAAGGCCGCCCTCGACGCCCTCCCCGCCGACGACACCGAGGAGCGGAAGACCGCCGAGACCGCGCTCTCCGAGGCCGAGGCGACCGCGGCGACGGCTGCCACCGCCAAGACCACCGCCGACACCAAGGCCGCGGAGGCCGAAAAGGCGGTACAGGACGCACGGGTCGCGGCTGTCCGCGCGGCCGGCGTGGCCGACAAGGCCAAGGACGACGCGCTCGCCGCGAAGATCGCCGCCGACGCGGCGCTGGCCCAGGCCAAGAAGGAGGCCGAGGAGGAGGGCGAGGACTGCGAGCCCGAGGAGGACGACCTCACCGCCGTGGTGACCGGCCTGCCGACCAAGCTCGTCGCCGGGACGACCACCGCCTTCTCCCTCCGGCTGACCAACGGCTCCGACCGGCACATGGACGAGATCATCACGTACGTCGGAGTCCACGCGACCGACAAGTCCGGTCTCAAGGACACGGGCAAGTTCTTCCGCCTCCAGTGGTCCTCCGAGTCGTCCCCGAAGTGGAAGAACGTCAAGGACGACTACATCGACGCCGTCGGCGCGCTGAAGCCCGGCGCCCGGACCGACCTGAAGATGCGCCTCACCCTCGACAAGGCCACCCCGGCCGGCAACGGTGTCGCCTTCATCGCGGCCGGCTTCTACAACGAGGACGGCTCCTGCGGCGGGACGCCCGGCGCGGACATGTACGAGTTCGACGTCAAGGCCGCGGGCAGCGAGCCCGGCAAGACCGAGGACGCCAAGCCCAAGCCCGCCAAGACCACGAAGCCCGGCGACAAGGGCTCCGGCCACCAGCCGCAGGGCTCGGCGACGGGCACCCCGGCGAAGACGGGCACGGACGGCAGCCTCGCCGCCACCGGTTCGTCCTCCGCCACCACCTCGATCGCTCTCGCGGGCGGTGCGGCCGTGGTGCTCGGCGCGGCGGCGGTGTTCGTCGTCCGTCGCCGGAAGGCCGGTTCCGACGCCTGACGGCGAAGCGAAAGTCGCTGAGGCACCGAAGCGGTGAAACGCTGAAGCGCTGAAGCGGTGAGAGGGCGGAGACCTGTACGGGTCTCCGCCCTCTCCCGTCGGAACCGGTCGACCTGGCGGAGATGACGGAGGAGCCCTGCGAGGAACTGGCCCCCGCGCCGGGGCGGCCGGGATCGCCCTGGAGACCGACCTCAAGACCGTACGGGCGGACTTCCTCGGGGGCGCCTGAGCCGGACGTCGCCCACCGGCCCCGGCGCTCCCCGCCCACGGCCCCGGCCCCCGGCGCTCCCGCCCCCGGCCATCAGCCGGTGCGGGAGGTCCGGAACCTGCGCCGGTACTCCGTCGGCGTCGCGTTCAGCCGCCGCCGGAAGGCGCGTACCAGGGTGTCCACCGTGCCGAACCCGCAGACGGACGCGATGCGTTCGAGAGTGGCGTCGGAGGACTCCAGTTCGTTGCGCGCCTTCTCCACCCGGACGGACTCGATGTACGCGTGCGGGGTCGTGTTCAGCTCGGTCCTGAAGATCCGGGTGAGGTGGCGGTCGCTGACGTGCGCGTGGGCGGCGAGGTCCTCGACGGTGAGCCGGCGGCCGATGTTGCGCAGGATGTGGTGGCGGAGGTCCTCGATGCGCCTGGTGGGCGAGATCTGCTCCAGCGGGACGCTGAACTGGCTCTGCCCGCTCGGCCGCTTCAGGTACATCACGAGCTGACGGGCGACCCGCAGGGCGAGGGCCTCGCCGAGATCGTCGGCGACGAGGGCGAGGGACAGGTCGAGGCAGGCGCTGATCCCGGCCCCGGTCCAGACGTCGCCCTCGCGAATGAAGATCGGGTCGGCGTCGACCTCGACCTCCGGGTGTGCGGCGGCGAGTTGGGGTGCGGTCGACCAGTGGGTGGTGGCGCGCCTGCCGTCGAGCAGCCCGGCGGCGGCCAGCAGATGCGCCCCGACACAGACGGAGGCGGTCCGCCGGCTCCGCCCGGCGAGTTCCTTCACCCGCTCCACCAGGGCGGGGTCGACGAGGGCGTGCACCCGCCGCTCGCTGTCGATCTCCACCGAGCCGGGCACGATGAGGGTGTCGATGCTCCGCCCGGCCACCTCGTCGAAGGTGAGATCGGGGAGGATGCGGACCCCGGCTCCGGTGGTGACGGGGTCCATGGACTCGGCGGCCAGAACGACCTCGTAGCCGTCGGCGTCCTCGGCTTCGCGCCGGGCGAGCGAGAACACCTCCGGCGGGCCGGTGACGTCGAGCAGGTCGACGCCCTCGAAGAGGACGATGACGACGAGTCGTCCGACGGTGTCCATGCCCGATCTCCCTGTTCAGCCGTACGTCCGGTGGCGGCGGCCACCCAACGCGCATGTCGGTATCTGCATGTTAGACGTCATTGCGGACATCCCTGCCGGGTCCTAGCGTGGGAAGCGGCTCGCCGACCGAGCCCATCCCTCCCCCATCCCTCGCCGATCCCTTCCCGATCCCTCCCTGATCCCTCCCTGACGTACGACACCCCGAGGCGGTACACCCATGTCCCGAACCACCCTGCGCGAACTCAACGGCTTCGACGCGACCCCGGCCGCGCTCGCCGGCTCCACCCTGATCCTGGTCGACTACCAGAACACCTACACCCGCGGCGTGATGGAACTCGACGGCTGGCAGGACTCGCTGGACGCCGCCGCGCACCTGCTGGCCCGGGCCCGCGAGGCGGGGACCAAGGTCGTCCACGTCATCAACGACGGCGGCGAGGGGACTCCGTACGACATCCGGGCCGAGATCGGGCAGATCTGCCCGGCCGTCGCCCCGGCCGACGGCGAGACCGTCGTCGTCAAGGAGGCTCCGGACTCCTTCCACGGCACCGACCTGGGCGAGCACGTCCCGGCGGGCGGGGACGTGATCATCGCGGGCTGGATGACCCATATGTGCGTGGCGTTCACGGCCCAGGGCGCGTTCCTGCGCGGCAACCGCCCCACGGTCGTCGCCGACGCCTGCGCGACCCGGTCACTGCCGGTCGCCGGGACCGACCTCGACGCCCAGCAGGTGCACCACGCCGCGCTGGCCACCATCGGCGACCTGTACGGGGTGGTCGTCCCGACGCAGGAGTCCCTGAGGTAACCGGGGAGGGGCGGCCCCGGGCCGGAAAATCCACGCGCGCCCCCTCCGTACCGCGTGATACACCTCCCTGCCATGACCGACCTGGTGACGCCATGACCGACCTGGTGACCGAGCGGCTCGTCCTGCACCCGATATCCGTGGCCGAGGCCGAACGGATGGTGGCGGGCGAGCCGGACGCCGGCACGGCCTGGGCGCCCGGGTTCCCGACCGAGGACGACGTGTCCGTGGCCAAGCGCTTCCTGGCACGCTGCTCGGCCACGGGCGATCCCCGGCCGTTCGGCCCGTACGCGATCCGCCGCCGCTCCGACCACCGGGTGATCGGCGGCGTGGACTTCCACACCCCTCCGGACGAACACGGTCACGTCACGATCGGCTACGGCGTCGTCCCGTCCGCCCAGGGCCGGGGCTACGCATCCGAAGCCCTCCGCGCCCTGCTGTCGTTCGCCCGGGCGGGCGGCGTCGTCTCGGTGAAGGGAGACGCCGACCACGACAACGTCGCGTCCCACCACGTGATGACGGCGGCGGGAATGCTTCCGGTCGGGGAGGACGAACGCGTCAGGTACTTCGCCGTCTCCTGGGCCTCCGCCGCGATGTGAACCACCGCGGCCCGGGCTCCGGCGGGTGCACATTCCTCTCCGCGGATCCTTGCGCCGTGCGACGGCCGAATGGCAGTGTTCGCACGACCGAACAGGTAGGCGATCTTCCCAAAGACCAGGTGGGGATGGACGAGCAGGCGTTCGACGCCTTTTACGCCGGGAGCGTGGGTCGGCTCATCGGTCAGCTGTACGCCATGATCGGTGACCGCGCCGAAGCGCAGGACGTGGTTCAGGAAGCCTTCGTGCGGGCCTGGGAGCGCCGGACCGCGCTGGACAAGGACGGGGCGCCGGAGGCGTGGGTGCGCACCGTGGCCTACCGGCTGGCCGTCAGCCGGTGGCGGCGCGTGCGTACCTCTCTCACCTTCGCGAAACGGCAGGGTCCGCCTCCGAACGTACCGCCGCCGGACGATCACCATGTGCTGCTGGTCGCGGCGTTGAAGCAGATCCCCGCGGCGCAGCGGCGGGTCGTCGTGCTCCACCACCTGTGCGACCTGGAAGTGAAACAGGTCGCCGAGGAGACCAACTCCCCCGTGGGCACGGTCAAGGCGCAGCTGAGCCGGGGGCGGGCTGCGCTGGCGAGGATTCTGGCCGATACTGAGCTGGATCCGCGGGCGGACCGGGTGTCGGAGGTGGAACGTGGCTGACGGGACCAGCCTGGACGAGCGGCTCGCCGGCCTTGCCACCGACGGCCGCCAGGGGGCCGCGCCGATGGCCGCCGAGCTGATCCGGGCGCGCGGGGACCGGCGTCGGCGGCGCAAGCGGGCCGCCCGGGCGTCGGGCGGTGTGCTGCTGGCCGCCGCGGTGGTCGTGGGGGGTCTGTCGTTGCTTCGGCCCGCGTCCGAGCCGGCTCCGACCGCCGCGGATCCGAGCCCGTCCGTGAGCGCTCCCCGGTTCGTGGCCCCGACGCCCGCGCCGGGCGAGGAGTACGCCAGCGAACTCGGCTACGTGTACGACGCGGTGGACGTGGGCGGGGGCAGGGTCCGGGTCACCGTCCAGCAGCTCCGTGACGAGAAGGGGAGGGCCGTGCCCACCGGCGTGGTGCACGATCTGACCCTGCCGGCGGTGACCCCGGTCGAGGTGGAGCGCCTGGCCGGAGGGGAACCGGGGGACAAGCGGCTGGAGGACGTCGTGGGCCGGCTGCGGGCCGGGCCGCAGTGGGCGTTCGCCCTCGACTACGACGGTGAGGGCCGGGTCCAGTCGCTGCGGGAAGCCCACTGGCTGACCGTGGGGTGACGGCCGGGAGGTCCGGCCGGGAGGTCCGGCCGGTACGGCGTCCGGACCCGCTCGAAAGATTGGTCCGGCCCGGATGCAACCCGGCGGGCGGTGTGGGGCGTAGAGACCGTGTAACCCGTCCACACCGGCTTCCAGGAGTACGTTGATCATGCACGCCGCACGCCGTCGGGCCACGTTGCGCCTGCTCGCCGTCGTCGCCTCCGGCACCCTTGCCCTGACCGGTTGCGGCGGGACGACCGAGGACACCGCGGCCCCCTCCCCCGCCGGGACGGCGGCCGCCGCACCGGCCGCCGAGGACACCGCACCGGCCGCCGACGCCACCGCCGACGTCCCCTTCGCCGGTACCAAGCAGTTCGTGACGATCGACAAGGCCTGGGCCGAGGGCGGACTGACCAAACTGTCGGTGCGGCTCGCCGAGAAGACGGTGAACACCCAGTTCGACACCTGGGAGATCGCCCCCGGCGCGGGGAAGTACACCACGGTGACCCTGGCGGAGGACGCCCGGGTGCTGCTGACCGTGCCGGTGCGCGGCGATGACACCCCGGGGGCCGGGGGCGGGGAGCCCCTGCCGGCCTCACAGGCCGAGTTCATCACCCTGCTGACGCGGTTGGACCCCCGGACCCGCGAAGGCGCCGGATTCGACCTGAGCTTCGACGGTGAGGGCCGGGCCACCAAGGTGCAGTCCCTGTACAAGCCGTGAGCCGAGCACACCGGGTGCCCTGGCCCACCGGAATCCGCCGGGGACAGCAGCGGAGGTGAGGCATGGACGATGAAACCGATCTGAAGGGCCGGCTTGCCGGCCTCGCCGCCTCGGGCCGGAAACACGCCGCCCCACAGACCGCGGAGCAGGTCCGCGTGCGCGGCGATCGGCGCCGTCGGCGCAAACGGGCGGCCCGGGCGTCGGGCGGCGTGATGATGGCGGCGGCTCTGGCCGTGGGAGTCCTGTCGGTCGCCCGGCTCGGACCGGAGGCGGCACGGTCCGCCGCGAAGCCGACAGCAGCGGCAAGCGCCTCCCCGTTCGTGGCCCCGACGCCCGCACAAGGAGAGGAATACGCGAGTGAACTCGGTTTCGTCTACGACGCGGTGGCAGGGGAGGGAAAAACGGTTCGGGTCACCGTGGCGCAGGTGCGTACCGGAAAGGACGCCGTCATACGCACCGGAGTGGTGCACAGAATAACGCTGCGACCGGAAACTCAGGTCGAAGTCAAACATGTGACGGACGGAGAAGCAGGAGACATACGGATAGGCGCCTTGGTGGGCCGGCTGAGCGCCCGACCGCAGTGGGTGTTCGCCCTCGACTACGACGGTGAGGGCCGCGTGCAGTCGCTGCGGGAAGCCTACTGGCTGACGGTGAAATGAGCTTCTGACCTGGCAGGACGGGCATCCCACTGCACATCGACGACACCTCTCCGACGCGCCCGGTCCGCACTGTGCGCACTGTTCGCCGAGATCCCACCAGTCTTCTTGACGATGGGATCTCTCTTTTTTCCGGGGCAGCCAAGGGCTGTCCGACTCGAGAGAAAAAATAGTCTGATCCGGATGCAACCCGGCGGAGGAGCTGAGGCGTAGAGAGTGTGTAACCCCAACGCACCGAACAATAGGAGCAGTTGACCATGAACGCTTTCCTCCGTCACTCCGCCAAGGGCTGGATCACCGCTATCGCTCTCAGCGCCCTCGTCCTGACCGGCTGCGGTCAGAACCCCTCCGAAGACCTGGGGCCCGCCACGGCCGCCGAGTCCTCCTCGTCCTCCTCGTCCGCCACGTCCGCCAAGCCGGCCGAGGCCTCTCCTTCTGCGCGGGACGACCGGACGGACACCGGCGGGAAGCCCAGCGCCGCTGCCCCGTCCTCCGCGCCGTCTCCCGAGCCGTCTTCCGAGCCGACCCGCAGGACGGCCGCGCCGGCAGACCCCAAGGCCACCTCGGCACCGACGGCCAACGCCTCCGAGGACACTGCGGCACCGGCCCTCAACGCCCCCTTCGCCGGCACCGAGCAGTTCGTGACCATCAGCAAGGCCTGGAGCAGCAACGGCCGCACCTACCTGTCCGTGCGGTCCGCCCAGAAGAAGATCAACACCCGGTTCGACACGTGGGAGATCACTCCGGGCACGGGCTCCTACACCACGGTGCCCATGGCCGAGAACGGCCAGGTACTGCTGGCGGTCCCGGTGCGCGGCGAGGTGCCCGGTACCAGCCGCGCCGAGCTGCTCGGGCACTCCCCGGCCCAGCTCGTCACCCTGATCAACCGGCTGGACCCCGCGCTCTCCGGCGGCATCGGGTACGACCTGATCTTCGACGGCACGGGCCGGGTGACCGGCCTGACGTCGCTGTACCGGCCCTGAGCCACCTCGCGTACACGGCAGAGGCCTGACAGGCTGTGAGGTCAGGTCACCGGGCGTCCGCCGCGCGGTCACCGGGCGGAAGATCGGATTCACCCGTGCCGCGACGATGAACTCCAGCAGCACGATCGACTCGACGCGCCGTTCGCCGTCGAGCGGCAGCGACTCCTCGACGAGGGCCTGCAACGCGTCCACGGCAGGCTCGCCGTCGAGTCCGACGAGGGTGTCGGTCGAATAGCGGGTGAGCCTCTTCCCCATGCGGTCGCCGACTTCGGTCACGGCCGCGACGAGAAGGTTGCGGTGATCGTCGAAATAATGCCGCACCGACCCGATGTCCAGCCCCGACTCGGCGGCGACCTTTCGCAGCGAAAGACCGGTGATGCCTTCGGCGACCAAGAGGCGAAAAGCCGCCTCAGGGGCCCGTCACCCGTTCCCCGTCCAGTTCTGCTGCCGCACCCGACGCCTCATGTCCCGGGCGGAGACCGTGACCGCGATCAGGACCGGGACCCCCGCGGCGATCCCGACCCAGAGAACGAGCGCGAGGTAGCCGTAGGCGGCGTTGCGCGTGTCCTGGTCCGCCCATACGAGGAAGACGATGCTCATCACGAGCGCGAACGCCATGAGGGCGGCGACGACGACGGCGGCCCAGGTGAGAACGACCGTCCACCGCCGGTAGGAAGCGGTCACCTCACGAGCCCGCGGTGGCGCGTACACCCCGGGCGGCGCGACGGGCGGCGCAACGTGCGGCGGGCCCCAGTGCGGGGGAGGCTGTTGGTCGGACATGGAGCCCAATTCTCCTGTGCCCGGACCCGGAACACCACCACCCTCACGTCTTCAGGCCGTCCCACTTGTCGGCGCTGAAGCTGCGCACCAGGGCGACCAGCGCCGCCCCGAGCCGCCAGTCCGTCTCCGGCGCGTGCAGATGCAGCTTGCTGCCGCGGGACCTGAACTCCAGGGGCATCCTGCCGCCCGCACGCCATCGGATGCGCCGGGGGGCGCGCGCGGCGCCGCCCTCGTTGCCGGGGATGCCGTCGAGGACGGAGAAGATGACGACCACCACCATCAGGGGCAGACACAGCCACCACACGAACCACCACACGATCCGGCCCTTGTAGCCCACCGCCTCGGGGCCGCCGGCCGGGGTCACGGTCCAGCGCGTGCGAAGGCCCCTGCCGCGGAACGCCTTCTCGCGCACGATCGTGCCGAGGTGCTCGCCGTGCGCGCCGAGGACGTGGAAGGTGGCGACGCCACCGGCGGCGGACCGGGTCACCACCGTGGCCACCCGCTCCCGGCGGTGCTCATCGGCCCAGAGCACGAAGGAGCGGGCGCCGCTCTTGCGGGCCGCGAGATAGGCGGGCAGGCCGCCCGGCGGCAGCTCGCGCTCCGGGTACGCGACCGTGCGGGCCGGTTCCGGTCCGTCGGAGAAGTCGATCGCGTCCGCGACCGTGGTGGACGTGAGTTTCCGGCGCCTTCGCCGGTCGCCGTTCATCCTCAGTACGTTGCTCACCCGGCGGGCTCCTCAGGAACGGGGAAATGGTGTGTCCGGCGACCGGATCCCCACCTTAGGGAAAAGCAGGAAGGGGCGGCAGGCCCGAAGACCCACCGCCCCTCCATCCACCAACGGGTTACTGAATGACCGTGATCCGGTCCGTCGCCGGCGGGGCCAGCGGGACGGTGGCCGTGGAGTGGGCCGCCAGATAGGCGTTGAACAGATCCAGGTCGGAGGCGCCGACCAGCTTGTTCGTGCCCTCACCGAGGGCCGCGAAGCCGTCGCCGCCGCCCGCGAGGAACTCGTTCATCGCGACGCGGTAGGTCCTGGCCGGGTCGATCGCCGCGCCGTTCAGCTTGATGGTGCCGGCGACCACGCGGTCCGCGCCGCTCTTCGTCAGGTCGAGGGTGTAGGTGAGGCCCTCGGAGACCTGGAGGATCTTCGGGCTGGCCGCGTTGGAGCCGCTGACCTGCTGCTGGAGCGCGGTGACCAACTGGGCGCCGGTCAGGTCGACGACGTTCATCATGTTGGTGAACGGCTGCACGGTGAACGCCTCGCCGTAGGTGACGACGCCGTCGCCCTCACCGCCGGACGCCTTGTGCACCAGGTCCGCGCGGATGCCGCCCGGGTTCATGAACGCGACTTCCGCGCCGCCCTTGTCGGCCGGGGCGAGGCCTTCGAGCTGGGCGTCGGCGATGACGTTGCCGAGCGGCTTCTCGGGGGCCGTGGAGCCGCGGCCGTTGATGTCGGCGCTGATCCAGCCCTGCGGCTTGCTCGCGATCGGGGCGGCGAGCTTGTTCCAGCGGTCGATCAGGCGCGTCATGTCGGTGGCCCTGGCCTGGTCCCGGGTCACGACGTGGTTCGCGGACTTCACCGACGTACGGACGATGTCCTTGGTGCGGCGGTCGTAGGTGAGCGTGGTGTCCGTGTACACCTTGCCGAACGAGGAGGCCGAGGTGACCATGCGCGGCTTGCCCGCCGGGTCCGGGACGGTGCACACGTACGCCTGGTGGGTGTGGCCCGTGACCAGGGCGTCCACCTTCGGCGTGATGCCCTTCGCGATGTCGACGATCGGGCCGGAGATGCCGTCGCCCGCGCCGGGGCTGTCGCAGTCGTAGTTGTACGAGGTGGAGGCCGGGGCCCCACCCTCGTGGATCAGCGCGACGATGGACTTGACGCCCTTGCGGTCCAGCTCGCGGGCGTACTTGTTGATCGTCTCGACCTCGTCGTGGAACGCGAGGCCCTTGACGCCGTTCGCCGTGACGATGTCCGGGGTGCCCTCCAGCGTCACACCGATGAAGCCGATCTTGACGCCGTTCTTCTTCCAGACGGTGTACGGCTTCAGCAGCGGCTTGCCGGTCTTCTCCTCGGTCACGTTGGCCGCGAGGTAGGGGAAGTCGGCTCCCTCGAACTCCTTGCCCTTCTCGTAGCAGCCCTCGACCGGGTGGCAGCCGCCGTTCTGGAGGCGGGCCAGCTCGGCCGCGCCCTCGTCGAACTCGTGGTTGCCGACCGCCGTGACGTCCAGGTCCAGGCCGTTGAGCGCCTCGATCGTCGGTTCGTCGTGGAAGAGGCCCGACAGCAGCGGGCTCGCGCCGACCATGTCGCCGCCGGCCGCCGTGACGGAGTACGGGTTGCCCTTGCGCGCGGTGCGCAGCGAGGTCGCCAGGTACTCGACGCCACCGGCCGGGATCGCCTTCACCGTGCCGTCGGGCTGCGTCTCGGAGACGTTGCCCGCCGAACCGGCCGGCGGCTCCAGGTTGCCGTGCAGGTCGTTGAACGACAGCAACTGCACGTCGACGGTACGGGGCTTGTGGCCGTGACCGTGCCCGGGGCCCCGGTCGTGGGCACCGGCCGGCATCGCGGCGACGAGCGCGCCCACGGTGGCCAGACCGGCCGCGGCGGCGAGCACCCGCCGTGTCGCCCGGTTCTTCTGCGGAGTCGCTGACATCGGTCCCCTTGTGTGTCAGTGCTGTCGGTGGTGTCGGTGGTGGCAGTCGTGTCGCTGGTGTCACGTCTGGGATCCTGCGTGCCGCAGCCTAGAGTCAACGCGCGTAGCGCAACAGGTGTTCGGGGTTACGGACTGGTTGCCATCCGGCCAAATGGCTCGTCAGGAACGCCCCCACAAGCCGCTCGCATCACCCGTATGGCTCACATATCCGGGCAGAAACGTCACGGCACGCATCACCACCGGAAACCTGTACGCCATGGAGAACGAACTCACGGCCACGGCGAAGGTGCCGGGCCAACAGCAGCAGCAGCCGTCAGCAGAACACTCCGCCGGACTTCCCGACGGCTTCCTCGACATGGTCGACGACCTCAAGACGATCGTCCGCGGCGCCCATGTCCGGGCACAGCTCAAGGTCAACACCGAGATGCTCCGGATGTACTGGGAGATCGGACGGACGATCCTGGAGCGCCAGCGCGGGGAGAGGTGGGGCACGAAGGTCATCGAGCGGATCGCCACGGAGCTGCGGACGGAGTTCCCGCAGCAGCGGGGATTCAGCCGGTCCAACCTTCACTACATGCAGCAGATGGCCCGGATCTGGCCCGACACAATTGTCCAACAGCCTGTTGGACAATTGCCCTGGGGCCACGTCGTCCTCATCATGGGCAAGTGCGCGACCCGCTTCGAGCGGGACTTCTACGCCCAGCACGCCGTCCACCACGGCTGGTCGCGTACGCATCTGGAGTCGGTGATCCACCGGCAGCTGCACCTCGCCGAAGGCGCCGCCGCGAACAACTTCGACGTCAGCCTGCCCGGGAAGTCCGACGCCGTGCGGCAGATCCTCAAGGACCCCTACCGTCTCGACTTCACCGAACTCACGGGCCGGCCGGCGGAGCGCGATCTGGAGGACGCGCTGGTCGACAACCTCGTGCGGTTCCTGACCGAACTGGGCGTCGGGTTCGCCTTCGTCGGGCGTCAGTACCCGATCGTGGTCGGCGACTCGGAGTACCGCATCGATCTTCTCTTCTACCACTGCAAGTTGCACTGCTACGTCGTGCTGGAGCTGAAGACCCGTAAGGCACGGGCCGAGCACTTCGGGCAGCTCGGGTTCTACGTCTCGGTGGTGGACGACCTGGTCAGGGACAAGGAGCGGGACGAGCCCACACTCGGCATCCTGATCGCCGAGAGCCGGGACCGGGCCATGGTGGAGTACGCCCTGCGCGGGTACAACACCCCGCTGGCCGTCAGCACGTACGCCGGGCTCCCCGAAGGGGTGCGAGAGCTGCTGCCCAGTGCGGAGGACCTCTCCCGCATCGCGGACCACGTCCTCAACGCCACGCCTCCGTCCGAGGACAGCTGACCGCCCCTCCGTCCGAGGCCGCACACCGACCCGGTTTCCCCCACGGTCCGCGGCACCGCCGCCCCGCCGCGCCGCCGCCCGGCGCGCCCGTCGCCGTACGCTCGGAGGCATGACGACTGACGCACCCCTCCCCGCTCCCGGACGCGAGGTCCACACCCTCGACGCACTCGACTCCGCGCAGGCCGACGCCGTCCTCGCCCTGCTCGCCGAGGCCGCCCGGTCGGACGGCCGGCAGGCGGTCTCCGAGCAGGGCAGGCTACGCATCCGGGGCGGTCACCGCGACGGCGTACGGCACTTCCTCCTCACCATCGACGGGACGCTCGCCGGCTACGCCCAGCTGGAGGACACCGACCCGGTCGAGGCCCCGGCCGCCGAACTGGTCGTCCACCCCGACCGGCGCGGCACCGGGCACGGCCGGGCGCTGGGCGCGGCCCTCCTCGCCGCGACCGGCAAGCGGCTGCGGGTCTGGGCGCACGGCGGCAGCTCCGCCGCCCGCCACCTGGCCCAGGTCCTCGGCCTCTCCCTCTTCCGCGAGCTGCGCCAGCTCCGGCGGAGCCTGGTCCCGCTCGACCTCGCGGAGCCGGTGCTGCCGGAGGGCGTCACCGTACGGACCTTCGAGCCGGGCCGTGACGACGCCGCCTGGCTGGCGGTGAACCGGGCCGCGTTCGCCCACCACCCCGAGCAGGGGTCCCTGACCCAGCAGGACCTGGACGACCGCAAGGCGGAGCCCTGGTTCGACCCGAAGGGCTTCTTCCTGGCCGAGCGGGACGGGGAGATCGTCGGCTTCCACTGGACGAAGGTCCACGCCGAGGAACGGATCGGCGAGGTCTACGTGGTCGGCGTCCTGCCCGAGGCCCAGGGCGGCGGCCTCGGCAAGGCGCTGACCTCGATCGGGCTGCGCCACCTGGCCGCCGAGACGCTGCCCACCGCGATGCTCTACGTGGACGCGGACAACACGGCGGCCGTGACGGTGTACGAGCGCATGGGCTTCACCACGCACGAGGTGGACCTGATGTACCGCACGGAGTCCTGACACCCCGGCAGACCGGCGAGGGGCGGCGTCACTTGACGCCGCCCCTTCTTTGCACCACCCTTTCACTACTCAATTAGTGAAAGGGTGGTGCAGCACATGACACCCGGATCCGCAGCGGTCGAGTTCCGCATCGACCGGCGCAGCGGCGTCGCCACCTACCTCCAGATCGTCCAGCAGACGAAGCAGGCCCTGCGCCTGGGCGTGCTCGAACCGGGCGATCGGCTGCCGACCGCCCGTGAGGTCGTGGAAGCCACCGCGATCAACCCGAACACGGTCCTCAAGGCCTACCGCGAGCTGGAGCGCGAAGGCCTCGTCGAGGCCCGCCGCGGGCTCGGCACCTTCGTCCGCAGGACGCTCGGCACGCTCGGCACGCTGGGCGGCGCGGCCGACGCGACCGCCGCCGACGCACCGCTGCGCACCGAACTCGCCGACTGGGCCCGCCGGGCCCGGGCGGCCGGCCTGGAGAAGGACGACGTCGGCGCGCTCTTCACCGCCGTACTCGACAGCACGTACAAGGGGGACGAGGAACGATGACCGGCGTCGCGATCGAGGCACACGGCCTCGGAAGGACCTACGGGCGCGGGGGCCGCGGCCACCGCGCCCTGCACGACTGCTCGTTCCGGCTGCCCGCCGGCCGCGTCTGCGCCCTCGTCGGGCCCAACGGCGCCGGCAAGTCGACCCTGTTGCACCTGGCGGCCGGGCTGGACCGCCCCAGCGCCGGGTCCCTCACCGTCCTCGGCTCCACCACCCGCGGCGACGTACGCGACCGCGTCGCCTTCGTCTCCCAGGACAAGCCCCTGTACCCGCAGCTCACCGTCGCCGACACGCTGTGGGCCGGGGCCGAGCTGAACCCGGGGCGCTGGGACCGCGCCACCGCCGACCGGATCGCCGGACCGCTGCCGCGCAAGGCCCGTGTCCGCACCCTCTCCGGCGGGCAGCGCACCCGCCTCGCGCTGGCCCTCGCACTCGGCAAGCGGCCCGAACTGATGCTGCTGGACGAGCCGATGGCCGACCTCGACCCCCTCGCCCGGCACGAGCTGATGGGCGTCCTGATGGCGGAGACCGCCGAGCACGGCACCAGCATCGTGATGTCCTCGCACATCCTCACCGAGCTGGAGGGCGCCTGCGACTACCTCCTGTTCGTCGACGGCGGACGCGTCCGGCTCGGCGGCGAGGCCGAGGACATCGTCTCCGCCCACGCCCTCCTCACCGGCCGGACGCAGGACCTTTCCCCGCACACCGTCGTCGAATCTCGCACGACGGGCCGTCAGCTCACCGCACTCGTCAGGAAGGAGGGCCCCGTGGACACCGCCGCCTGGGCCGTCACGGAACCGTCCCTGGAGGAGCTACTGCTGGCCCACCTCCGCTCCCCGGACGCCCCGCCGCTGCTGACACCGAGCGCGAGCGTCGTCGCGGACGCGGCCCGTGCGGAGGTGGCAGCCGCATGAGCACGCTGACGCCCCCGAAACCCGACGCGGCCACCGCCCCCACGCCCGCCCGCGCCACCTTGCGGGGGCCCGTGCGGGTGCTGCTGCGGGTGCACCGCAAGGCCCTCTGGGCCGGAGCCGCCCTGCTGGTCCTCGGCATCGGCATCGTCGTCGCGCACCGCGTCTGGATGGCCTCCTCGAAGGTGTTGTGCGCCGACGGCGACACGACTCCGTGCGGCGATGACGTCTTCGTCTCCAGCAACGCCCATACGTCCACCGAGACGTATCTGGCTGACGGCGGCACGGCGCTGGTGCTGTTGGCCGCGCTCATCGGCATCTTCGTGGCGGGCCCGATGATCGCCCGCGAACTGGAGAGCGGCACCTTCCGGCCGGCCTGGACGCAGTCGGTCTCCCCCGCCCACTGGCTGGCCGCCCGGCTGGCCGTACCCGCCGCGCTCACGGTCACCGGCCTGACGGTCCTGGTCCTCGCCTACCGCTGGGGGCTGTGGGCTCTGCGGGCGGGCCCGTACAGCCCTGGGCTCAGATGGCACGCCGACGGAGTGTTCCCCGGCACCGGGCCCGCGATCCTCGGTTACGCGCTGCTGGCCGTGGCGGTCGGGGCGTTGTGCGCGGTGCTCGTCCGCCGCACCCTGCTGTCCATGTCCCTGAGCGCGCTCGTGCTCGCGGCGGTGGGCATCGGGCTCAGCACGCGGCGGTACCTGCTGTGGCCCGCCGTCCTCCGTCAGGGCGAGGGCCCCAAGTTGCTGCGTGACAGCGACTGGCACCTGGAAGGCGGCATGCTCACGGCGTCGGGCAGCAAGGTGTACTGGCGGGACTGCTACCACGCCGGCTCGGTGGACGGCTACGAAGCCTGTATGCGCGACCGGGGCGGGGTGACCCCGTTCGCCGAGGTGCACCCCGCCTCCCACTACTGGCCCCTCCAGCTCGTCGAGACCGGCATCCTGCTCGCCCTCGCCGCCCTCGCCGTGTTCGCCGCCTTCCGGGTCCTGCGCCGCCTGCACGGCTGAGCGCACCCGCCCGCGGAAGGACCGCCGTCCGGGCCCCACGAGGGTGGGCCCGGACGGCGAGCACGTACGGCCGCCCCCGGAGGCCCAGCGCGCCGAACACGCACGCCCGCCCCCGCTCGGCAACCCGGCGCGCTGAACACGTACAGTGACGACGAGGCCCACCCGCAGGCACACCGCTTCCTGTACGTCATGTCGCCGTTACCGGCCATTCAGACGCCCTTGCGACGCTCGCGGGATGCAGCCAGCTGTGCCCGCCCCCCGCCGCAACGGGAGAGCCCGGGGAAACGCCACTCAGGGCTCCCCCGGCCGTGACCCGGGGTTTCCCGGGCCTTCCGCGATCTTTCCGGGCTCCGACGCGCCTGAGGAGCGCTCAGCGCGGAACAATAGGTCCATGAGCCAGCAGCCCAGCTCCGAGGTCCCGGTCCAGCCCGCCGCCCAGCCGTCCGTCGGTTCACTCGCCGCACACCGGCCGCACGCCACCCCCGCCTCCCACGGGGTCGGCTTCTCCACCGCCGCCGATCTGGATCCCGATCTGGACGCCGACGCGGACGCCTACGAGCCCGACCGGGACGGCGACGAGCTGCCCCAGGGCCGCTTCCTGGACCGCGAACGCAGCTGGCTCGCGTTCAACGAACGGGTCCTGGAGCTGGCCGAGGACCCGAACACGCCCATCCTGGAGCGGGCCAACTTCCTCGCCATCTTCGCGTCGAACCTGGACGAGTTCTTCATGGTCCGGGTGGCCGGCCTCAAGCGCCGCATCGCCACCGGCGTCGCCACCCGCTCCGCCTCCGGCCTCCAGCCCCGCGAGGTCCTGGACCTCATCTGGACCCGGTCGCGCGAACTCATGGCCCGGCACGCCGCCTGCTACCAGCAGGACATCGCCCCGGACCTGTCCGACGAGGGCATCCAGCTGATCCGCTGGCCGGACCTGACCGAGAAGGAGCAGGCCCGCCTGTTCACCTTCTTCCGGCAGCGCGTCTTCCCGGTCCTGACCCCGCTGGCCGTCGACCCCGCGCACCCCTTCCCGTACATCTCCGGGCTCTCCCTCAACCTCGCCGTCGTCGTCCGCAACCCGGTCAGCGGCCACCGCCACTTCGCCCGGGTCAAGGTCCCGCCGCTGCTGACCCGCTTCCTGGAGGCCTCGCCCCAGCGGTACGTCCCCATCGAGGACGTCATCGCGGCCCACCTGGAGGAGCTGTTCCCGGGCATGGAGGTGCTGGCGCACCACATGTTCCGGGTCACCAGGAACGAGGACCTGGAGGTCGAGGAGGACGACACGGAGAATCTTCTCCAGGCCCTGGAGAAGGAGCTCATGCGCCGCCGGTTCGGCCCGCCGGTGCGCCTGGAGGTCGAGGAGGCCATCGACCCGTACGTCCTTGACCTGCTGGTCCGCGAGCTGAAGGTGTCCGACGCGGAGGTCTATCCGCTGCCCGGACCGCTCGACCTGACCGGGCTGTTCGCCATCGCCTCGCTGGACCGGCCGGAGCTGAAGTTCCCCAAGTTCATCGCGGGCACCCACCGGGACCTGGCCGAGGTGGAGTCCGCCTCCGCGCCCGACATATTCGCCGCCCTGCGCGAGCGCGACGTCCTGCTCCACCACCCGTACGACTCGTTCTCCACCTCCGTCCAGGCGTTCCTGGAGCAGGCGGCGGGCGACCCGGACGTGCTGGCCATCAAGCAGACGCTGTACCGCACCTCCGGCGACTCCCCGATAGTGGACGCCCTCATCGACGCCGCCGAGTCCGGCAAGCAGGTCCTCGTCCTCGTCGAGATCAAGGCCCGCTTCGACGAGCAGGCCAACATCAAGTGGGCGCGCAAGCTGGAGGAGTCCGGCTGCCACGTCGTGTACGGCCTCGTCGGGCTGAAGACCCACTGCAAGCTCTCCCTCGTCGTCCGCCAGGAGGGCGACACGCTGCGCCGCTACTCCCACGTCGGCACCGGCAACTACCACCCCAAGACGGCCCGGCTGTACGAGGACCTCGGCCTGCTCACGGCCGACCCGCAGGTCGGGGCGGACCTCTCCGACCTGTTCAACCGGCTCTCGGGCTACTCCCGCCGCGAGACCTACCGCCGCCTCCTGGTCGCCCCGAAGTCCCTGCGCGACGGGCTGATCGCCCGGATCAACAAGGAGATCGCCCACCACCGCGCCGGCCGCCCCGCCTACGTGCGGATCAAGGTCAACTCGATGGTCGACGAGGCGATCATCGACGCCTGCTACCGGGCCGCCCAGGCGGGCGTCCCCGTCGACATCTGGGTGCGCGGGATCTGCGCGATCCGCCCCGGCGTCGCCGGGCTCTCCGAGAACATCCGGGTCCGCTCCATACTCGGCCGCTTCCTCGAACACTCCCGGGTCTTCTCCTTCGGCAACGGCGGCGAGCCCGAGGTGTGGTTCGGCAGCGCCGACATGATGCACCGCAACCTCGACCGCCGGATCGAAGCCCTGGTCCGGGTCACCGACCCCGCCCACCGCGCCGCACTCAGCCGACTCCTGGAGACCGGTATGGCCGACACCACCGCCTCCTGGCACCTGGGCCCCGACGGGAACTGGACCCGGCACGCCACGGACGCGGACGGCCAGCCGCTGCGGCACGTCCAGGAAATGCTCATCGACGCCCGGAGGCGCAGGCGTGCGACGCCCTGACCAGCAGACGACGACCCGGCCGACGCCGGACGCGGCCCCCGGCACCCCACCGGACGCGCCGCCCGCCGAGGCCACGGGAGTGGGGGCACACCCCCCGGAACCGGGGACACAGGGCCTCGCCGAGGCCACCGGACCGGGGGCACAGCGCCTCGCCGACGCCACGGGACCGCGGACACGGAGCCTCGCCGACGCCACCGGTGCGGCTCGCCCCCCGGACCCCACCGGCTCCCGCCCCACCGGGGACCTGACCACGGAGGCGGTCCTCGCGCCCTACCTCCGGGGGCAGGCCGCCGAGTTTCTGCGGAGCCTGCGCCTGCACCACGAGCACAGCGCCCCCGCGGAGTCCGGCGGCCGCGACGCCGCGGCCGCCACCCGCGCACTGCGCCGCTCGGCCCGCCGGATCAGCGGCTGCCTGCACACCTTCCGGGCCGCGCTCGACCCGCTCTGGGCCGATCAGCTCCGCGCCGAACTGGCCTGGCTCTCCGGCATCCTCGCCCGCGAACACGCCTACGCGGGCCGCCTCACCCGGCTCGTCGAGGCCCTGCACCAGCTCTCCGGCCCCGCTCTCCCCGCAGCCCGGGGCGTCCGGGCCGCCGGGGACAGCGCCGCCTCCGACCTCCAGGGCCGCGCCGCCCTCGGGGTCGGCGCCGCACGGGCGGGGGCCCTGCTGGAACGCCGCCTCACCCTCGCCCGGACCCGGTCCCACTCCGCGGCCCTCCAGGCGCTCGGCTCCTCCCGCTTCCACGCGGTCGCCGACGCCGTGGCGCTCCTGGCCTCCGACGTCCCCCTGGCTCCCGGCCCCGCGGGCCGGACCGCCGAGGCCCTCATGGAGCCCGCCGAACACGCCGAGCAACGCCTCCTCACCGCCGTGGCCGCCCTGCCGCCCGACGACACGGAGCCGTACAACGAGGCACAGGACGCGGCGTGGCACCAGACCCGCCTGCTGCTGCGGCTGCACCGGTACGCCCACGAGGTCGTCCTCGGCGCCGCCGACCCGGCCCTGACCGGCGCGGGCCACGCCCTCGACCTGCACCGGGACGCCGTGGAGGCGGCCGGGGCGGCGGCAGCGGCGGCCCGCACCCCCCGGATCGCCCCGGCCACGGCGTACGCGCTGGGCGTGCTCCACGCGGACCAGCGCCACGAGGTGGAGGCGGCACGGGCCGTCTTCCGGGAGACCTGGCCGTACGCCGCGGCCCTGAGCACCCCATGAGCGGGGACCCGGGGGCCACCGGGCCCGTGAAGGACCGCATGGGCCCCGTCCGGGCCGCGGGCTGCGTGCTGTGGCGCCGCGCCCCGGACGGGGCCGGGGTCGAGGTCTGCCTGGTCCACCGGCCCCGTTACGACGACTGGTCCTTCCCCAAGGGCAAGCTGAAGCGCGGCGAGGACCCGCTGGCCGCCGCCGTACGGGAAGTGCTGGAGGAGACCGGCCACCACTGCGCCCCGGGGGACCGGCTGCCGACCTCCCGCTACCCGGTGGACGGCCGGCCCAAGGAGGTCGCCTACTGGGCGGCCGAGGCGACCGGCGGCTCCTTCACGGCCAACGACGAGGTGGACCGCATCCTGTGGCTGACCCCCGACGCCGCCCGGGTCCGGCTCACCCAGCCCCGCGACGTCCGGCAGCTGACCGCCCTGCTGGACACCCTCGCCGCGCCCTGACCTGCGCTCCGGCCCGCCCTGCACCACCTTCCGCAGCCGCGCCCCGATCGCGCTCGGCACCGCGCCCCGGCCACCGCCCCGGACCGGCCCGCACCCACCTGCCCGACACGGTTCACCTGCCGTTCACCCGCCCCCGTCGGCGGCTTCACCTGTTCTGCCTAATTTCGGACGTACACGGTGCGCGGCGGCAAGCCACAGCACCGCTCCTCATCGCACGCCGTCGTAGAACGAACTGACCACGGCGGCTCCTGGAAGGAACACCCGAAAGTGAAGCTTCAGCGCAAGAACCGGCTTCGTGCCACCGCGCTCGGTGCCCTCGCCGTCTCCGGCGCCCTGGTCCTCACGGCGTGCGGTTCGGACGACAACACCGGCGGCGGAACGGCCGGGGCGGGCGAGAAGACGACCGCCGCCTCGGACGTCGACTGCGGCAAGGCCAAGGGCCAGCTCCGCGCCTCCGGCTCCAGCGCTCAGAAGAACGCCATGGACCTCTGGGTCAAGAACTACATGGCCGCCTGTGACGGTGTGCAGATCAACTACAACTCCTCCTCCTCCGGCGAGGGCATCGTCGCCTTCAACCAGGGCACCGTCGGCTTCGCCGGCTCCGACTCGGCGCTGAAGCCCGACGAGGTCGCCCAGTCGAAGAAGATGTGCAAGACCGGCCAGGGCATCAACCTCCCGATGGTCGGCGGCCCGGTCGCGGTCGGCTTCCACCTGGAGGGCGTCGACACCCTCGTCCTGGACGCCCCGACCCTCGCCAAGATCTTCGACAGCAAGATCAAGAAGTGGAACGACCCGGCGATCGCCAAGCTGAACGACGGCGTCGAGCTGCCGGACAAGGCGATCCAGGCCTTCCACCGCTCCGAGGACTCCGGCACCACGCAGAACCTCGGCAAGTACCTCGGCGCCGCCGCCCCGAGCGACTGGAAGTACGAGGCCGAGAAGAAGTGGCCGGCCCCCGGTGGCCAGGCCGCGTCCGGTTCCTCCGGCGTCGCCGCCCAGGTCAAGCAGGTCGACGGCGCGATCGGCTACTTCGAGCTCTCCTACGCCAAGTCCCAGGGCATCACCACGGTGGACATCAACACCGGTGGCGCCACCCCGGTGAAGGCCACCTCGGAGAACGCCTCCAAGGCCATCGCCGCCGCCAAGGTCAAGGGCACCGGCAAGGACCTGGCGCTCGAACTCGACTACACCACCAAGGCCGAGGGCGCCTACCCGCTGGTCCTGGTGACGTACGAGGTCGTCTGCGACACCGGCAACAAGGCCGAGACCCTCGACACGCTCAAGTCCTTCCTCTCCTACACCGCCTCCGACGACGGCCAGAAGATCCTGACCGACGCCGGCTACGCCCCGATCCCGGCCGAGATCAACGCCAAGGTCCGCGAGACCATCGGCTCCCTCTCGTAACACCCGGGCGGCCGGGCCCCCACCGGGCCCGCCCGCCCACCGGCGCAACCCGTCACCGGCGCCCCGCGCCACCGACGTGACGCGCCACCGGCAGGCCGGCCCGGCGCACCCCTCCGGACCGGCCCGCCTCCCGCCCCACTCTCCATCCGGTGCACCGCCGCCAGGGGAGCTCACCGCTCCCCCACACAGACCGGAAAGACCATGGCTTCCACCACACCGATAGACACGCCACCGGCGCCGCCGGCCCACCGGCCCAGCCCCCGGCCCACCGGGCGCATGGGCGACAAGATCTTCCTGGGCCTCTCCCGCGGCTCCGGCATCCTGCTGCTCGTGATCATGGCGTCGATCGCCGTGTTCCTCAGCTACCGCTCCGCCATCGCCCTCTCGGAGAACGAGGGCAACTTCCTCACCACCTTCGACTGGAACCCGGCCGGCGACCCGCCGGTCTTCGGCATCGCGGTCCTGCTCTTCGGCACCGTCGTCAGCTCGATCATCGCGATGGTCATCGCGGTTCCGATCGCTGTCGGCATCGCCCTGTTCATCTCGCACTACGCGCCGCGCAGGCTGGCCGCGCCCCTCGCCTACGTGATCGACCTGCTCGCCGCGGTGCCCAGCATCGTCTACGGCATCTGGGGCGCCCTGGTCCTCGTCCCGTATCTGGAGGGCCTGAACCTCTGGCTCGACCAGTTCTTCGGCTGGACCTACATCTTCGAGAAGACCGAGGTCGGCGTAGCCCGCTCGCTCTTCACCGTCGGCATCCTGCTCGCGATCATGATTCTGCCGATCGTGACCAGCGTCAGCCGCGAGGTGTTCCTCCAGGTCCCGAAGATGAACGAGGAGGCCGCGCTCGCCCTCGGCGCCACGCGCTGGGAGGTCATCCGCCTCTCCGTCCTGCCCTTCGGACGTTCCGGCGTGATCTCCGCCTCCATGCTGGGGCTGGGCCGCGCACTCGGCGAGACGATGGCCGTCGCCACGGTCCTGTCGCCGAGCTTCATCATCTCCCTGCACGTGCTCAACCCGGGCGGCGGAACCTTCGCCCAGAACATCGCGGCGAAATTCGGAGAGGCCAACGAGGTCGGGCGCGACGCCCTGATCGCCTCCGGCCTCGTCCTGTTCGTCCTCACCCTGCTGGTCAACGGCGCGGCCCGGCTCATCATCGCCCGCCGCAAGGAGTACTCGGGGGCCAACGCATGAGCCACGCACCCACCGCCCTGCAGGACCGGAAGACGCCCCCCTCGGCGCCCCGGGGGACCAGCCTCTCCAGCCGGACGCTGCCCCGCTGGGCCCCCCTCGGCTTCGCCGCCGTCGCCATCGCGCTCGGCGTCGGCACGGGTCTGGCCGCCGGTCTGCACAGCCGCATCCAGTGGGGGCTGCTCTCGGCTCTCCTCTTCGTGGTCATCTCGTACATCGCGACGACGGTCGTCGAGAACCAGCGCCAGGCCAAGGACCGCCTCGCCACCAGCGTCGTCTGGGTCTGCTTCCTCATCGCGGTCGTCCCGCTCGTCTCCCTGATCTGGACGACCGCCAGTCGGGGCATGGAGCGTCTGGACCTCCACTTCCTCACCCACTCCATGAACGGTGTGCTCGGCGCCGAGCACACCGGGGGCGTCTACCACGCGCTGATCGGCACCCTGGAGCAGGTGGGAATCGCCACGGTGATCTCCGCGCCGATCGGCCTGCTGACCGCCGTCTACCTCGTGGAGTACGGCAAGGGCGCGCTCGCACGGGCCGTCACCTTCTTCGTGGACGTGATGACGGGCATCCCGTCCATCGTCGCCGGTCTCTTCATCCTGTCGATCATGCTGATCGTCGGCATCGAGTCGTCGGGCCTGATGGGCTCCCTGGCCCTGACCATCCTGATGGTGCCGGTCGTGGTCCGCTCCACCGAGGAGATGCTCAAGCTCGTCCCCAACGAGCTCCGCGAGGCCTCCCTCGCCCTCGGCATCCCGAAGTGGCGCACCATCCTGAAGGTGGTCCTGCCCACCGCGATCGGCGGCATCACCACCGGCGTCATGCTGGCCATCGCCCGCGTCGCCGGGGAGACCGCACCGATCATCCTGGTGGTCTTCGGCAGCCAGCAGATCAACGCGAACCCCTTCGAAGGCGACCAGTCCTCGCTGCCGTTCTACATCTACGAGCAGTACAAGGTCGGCGAGGTCGCGTCCTACGACCGCGCCTGGGCCGCGGCCCTGGTCCTGATCGCCTTCGTCATGATCCTCAATCTGGTGGCTCGCGGCATCGCCCGCTGGAAGGCCCCGAAGACCGGTCGCTGACGCGGCCAACAGCGACCCCCGAAAGAAGCAGTGATTTCCATGGCCAAGCGCATCGACATCGGCGGTCTGAACGCCTACTACGGCAGCCACAAGGCCATCGAGGACATCTCGATGACCGTGGAGCCCCGCTCCGTGACGGCCTTCATCGGCCCCTCCGGCTGCGGCAAGTCCACGTTCCTGCGCACCCTGAACCGGATGCACGAGGTCACCCCCGGCGGCCGCGTCGAGGGCAAGGTGCTGCTGGACGACGAAGACCTGTACGGCCAGGGCGTCGACCCGGTCACCGTGCGCCGCACGATCGGCATGGTCTTCCAGCGCCCCAACCCCTTCCCCACCATGTCGATCTTCGACAACGTGGCGGCCGGGCTGCGGCTCAACGGCAGCTACCGCAAGAGCGAGCTCAACGACGTCGTGGAGAGGTCCCTGCGCGGCGCGAACCTCTGGAACGAGGTCAAGGACCGCCTCAACAAGCCCGGCTCCGGACTCTCCGGCGGCCAGCAGCAGCGCCTGTGCATCGCCCGCGCCATTGCGGTCGAGCCGCAGGTCCTGCTGATGGACGAGCCGTGCTCGGCGCTGGACCCGATCTCGACGCTCGCCATCGAGGACCTGATCGGCGAGCTGAAGGAGCGCTTCACGATCGTCATCGTGACGCACAACATGCAGCAGGCGGCCCGCGTCTCGGACCGCACCGCGTTCTTCAACCTCTCGGCGGTCGGCAAGCCCGGCCGGCTCATCGAGATCGACGAGACGGAGCGGATCTTCTCCAACCCGTCGGTCCAGGCCACGGAGGACTACATCTCCGGCCGCTTCGGCTGAGCCACCCCGGCCACCACGCCTCTCCGTCCCACCCCACAGACAGCCTTGCGGTGCTGCATGGCGGTGCCACCACAAGGCGAAAGGGTCCGCCCCCGTTCTCGTACGAGAACGGGGGCGGACCCACACGTGTAACCAACCCGGTCGGATCACCGGGCACCGGCGGCTCAGCCGAAGAGCAGGAGAACCGCTCCGTAGCTCAGCGCGGCGACCAGCGCCGCGGCCGGCATGGTGATGAACCAGCCCAGGATGATGTTCTTCGCGACGCCCCAGCGCACCGCGTTCACCCGCTTGGTGGCCCCGACGCCCATGATCGCGGAGGTGATGACGTGCGTCGTCGAGATCGGCGCGTGGAACAGGAACGCCGAACCGAACATGATCGAGGCGCCGGTCGTCTCCGCCGCGAAGCCCTGCGGCGGGTCCAGCTCGATGATCTTGCGGCCGAGGGTCCGCATGATGCGCCAGCCGCCCGCGTACGTACCGAGCGAGAGCATCAGCGCACAGGCGATCTTGACCCAGACGGGGATCTCGTCGTTGGGGCCCTCGATGTCCGCGATGACCAGGGCCATCACGACGATGCCCATCGTCTTCTGCGCGTCCTGGAGGCCGTGGCCGAGCGCCATGCCCGCCGCCGAGACCGTCTGCGCGATCCGGAAGCCGCGCTTGGCCTTGTGCGGGTTGGACTTCCGGAACATCCACATGATCCCGACCATCACCAGATAGCCGGCGATCAGACCGACGAACGGGGAGATGAACATCGGGATGACGACCTTCTCCAGCACCCCGGACCAGATGACGTCCGTGCCGCCGGCCAGCGCCGCCCCGACCATGCCGCCGAACAGGGCGTGCGAGGACGAGGAGGGGAGGCCGTAGTACCAGGTGATGAGGTTCCAGATGATCGCGCCGACCAGCGCCGCGAACAGGATCCCCATCCCCTTCTGCCCCACGGGCGTCGCGATCAGGCCCTCGCTGACGGTCTTGGCGACCCCCTGGCCCAGGAAGGCGCCGGCGAGGTTCATCACCGCCGCCATCGCCAGAGCCGCACGCGGGGTCAGCGCCCGGGTGGAGACCGAGGTGGCGATGGCGTTCGCGGAGTCGTGGAAGCCGTTCGTATACGTGAAGCCGAGCGCGACCCCGATGGTCACGATCAGCGCAAAGGTGTCCACGAGGTTCAGGACTCCTTGACCGCGATGGTCTCCACGGTGTTCGCGACGTGCTCGAACGCGTCAGCCGCCTCTTCCAGCACATCCACGATCTGCTTGAGCTTCAGCACCTCCATGGCGTCGTACTTGCCGTTGAAGAGCTGGGCCAGCAGCTTGCGGTGGACCTGATCGGCCTGGTTCTCCAGGCGGTTGATCTCGATCCAGTACTCGGTGAGGTTGTCCATGGTCCGCAGCCCCGGCATGGCCTCGGCGGTCAGCTCCGCCGCCCGGGCCAGCACCTCGATCTGCTTCTCGACGCCCTTGGGGAGCTCCTGGACCTGGTAGAGGACGACCAGGTCGACGGCCTCCTCCATGAAGTCCATGATGTCGTCGAGCGAGGACGCCAGCTTGTAGATGTCCTCGCGGTCGAACGGCGTGATGAAGGAGGAGTTCAGCTGGTGGAAGATCGCGTGGGTGGCATCGTCCCCCGCGTGCTCCGCTGCCCGCATACGCTCCGCGATCTCGACTCGGGAGGCAGAATCCGCCCCGAGCAGTTCCATCAGGAGTTTCGAGCCCGTGACAATGTTGTCCGCGGACGCGGAGAACATGTCGTAGAAGCTCGTCTCCCTGGGGGTCAGACGAAAGCGCACGTGGGGTCCTCGGGGTGCTTTGGATTCGGTCAGGCTGATGCTAGGCGCATCATCCGGCCACGGCTAACCGGCGTTCTTCAGTGTCGCCCATCGGACACGTCGATCAGCACGGACCCCCGGTCACGGTTCGGCGGGATTCGTTACCATATACCCGGCAGGGGTATCAACTCGGCACGGTGCGGTGCGGGCGTGGCAGGGCGGGGCAGGGCGGCGGAACCGTCCGGCACGGCCCCCACGGCACAACAGCGGGCCCGAGGGTTCCGCATTTCCCCCTTCCGGCAGGGACACTTACCGGCAGGGACACTCAGAGGACAGCAACGGGAGGACGCAGATGACCACGACCGGGACCACGGGGACGGAATCAACGGGCGTGGCGGCCCCGGACGCGGGGGCGGCCGCCCCCGTGGACATCGTCACCGACCACGACCGCGGCATTCACGGCTACCACCACCAGAAGGACGAGCACCTCAAACGGCTCCGCCGCATCGAGGGCCAGATCCGCGGCCTCCAGCGCATGGTCGACGAGGACGTCTACTGCATCGACATACTCACCCAGGTATCGGCGTCCACCAAGGCGCTCCAGTCCTTCGCCCTCCAGCTCCTGGAGGAGCACCTGCGCCACTGTGTCGCCGACGCGGCCGTCAAGGGCGGCGAGGAGGTCGACGCGAAGGTCGAGGAGGCCACGAAGGCCATCGCCCGCCTGCTCCGCACCTGAGACGCGCGACCCCGTGAGCGGTGGCGGTGCGGAGGAAAGCGGGCGTCACCCCCGGCGAGCGGCCTGCCGGGGGACCGTCGCCCAGGACTCCGCACCGCGTACGTCGAGCACTTCGTCGATCCGGTCGGGACTGAGGCGTTCCTCGCCCGCCGCCGACGCGGCGATCATCAGCTCGCCGCACAGTTCGATCTCGGCGAGGGCCACACAGTCCTGAGCGTTCGGAGCGCTGAGCGTCACCACCTGCGTCACCTCTCTCTGCCGTCTCCCGGCCGTCACCTGCCCCTGGCACACCGGCTTCCCAGCCTAGGGAGCGCGATAGGCACCGCGCATGGCACGGACGGGCCATTTGCGCCCCCTCCCAACCGGCCCCACCACCCGGCCCGTCCCGGCCGCCCCGCCCCGCCCCGGCCCGGTCCGCCCCGGCCGCCAACACGCGACGCCGCCCGCCCCGTAACACCGACGCCGCCCGGTCCCGTCGCCCGGCCGCCCCGTCGTCGCCCCCGCCACCGTCACCCCTGCCGGATCTCGCCGGTGTAGATGGCGTCCTCGTCCGGCAGGGTCACCGTGACCGGCAGCCCGAACCCGTACAGCAGCAGTGTCGAGACCACCGACACCTCCGGGCCCTCGGCGGAGAACGTGAACCGGTGCCGCACCTTCCGCAGCCGGCCGTCCTCGTCCAGGTAGGCGTCGAACGGGACGGCGTCCTTGCTGAACCCTTTCGCCGCCGCGCTCAGCGCCCCGCGCGACTGCGGTGACGCGGCCCGGGCCGCCCGGCCCAGATCGGCGACCCCCCGGTAGTGATGCACCGTCACCCCGGCCAGCTCGGACTTCCCCGCATAGGTCACATCGGCCGCGCCGCGCAGCAGTTCGGCCGCCGCCATCGGGTCGGTGGCCCCGCCGGTGAGGAGGTTGCCGTCCTTCAGCGTGGTCGTGTCGATCCTGACCCACTTGTCGTCGGGCACCCCGGCACCGCGGTTCTTCATGTACAACGTCCCCGGGGCCAGCAGCTCGGTGATCGGCCGGTGTCCGTCCGCACCCGCGGCTTCCTCGGGCAGCACCACCTTGAGCCGCCCCAGCTGCCGGCGGAAGTCGTACGAGCCCTGCCCCCGGATCGTCACCCGCGTCCCGCCCGCCGCCGTCTCCATCGACGTACGGGTCTCCGCGCCGCCCGCCTCGACGAGTACGTCCGCCGCCTGCCCGAGCAGATCGAGCGGACGATCGGCGGCCACGGAGCGCCGCCCGGAACCGTCGCTCGCGCCGCTCCCCGCGTCCCCGCCGAAACACCCGGCGCTGACCGCGATCACTCCGGCCGCGGCGAGGGCGCGCACAGCACGGGCCCTGCCTCCGTCCCTGTACTGCTGCACCGCCATCGCCTGCCAACCCCCAACGACTACCGCCCGGCCGAGCCCTCACCCGCCCCGCATAACGACCGCCGACGCCCCTCGTCACGCGCCCCCGGCGCGTTGTGGCCCGGCGGGGGAGCGTGGGTCCCGTCACCGGGTGCGGTGCCCGGTGGGCAGCAGCCCGTACGCGGCCCCCCGTTCGCCGGCTGTGGCCAGTACCGTGGTCGGGTGCATGAGGATCTCCCCGCCCCGGCCCGCACCACCGTCCCCCGCACCCGCACCCGGACAGCCCCGGCTCCCTCGGCGGCCCCCGTCGTGGTCCTGGCCCCCACCGCCCCGGGGCCCCCGTCCGGCTCCGCCTCCGCTCCCCCGCCCGGCCCGCCTGCCGGGCACAGCGCCACGACGATCGAACGCGGCTCGTTCTGCCTGGCCCGCTGCACCTGCGGCTGGTCGGGCCCGGCGCGCAGGTCCCGGGACCTGGCCCGTACCGACGCGGCGAAACACCTCGCCACCCCCTGACCCGCCCGCTCGCGGCGCGGGGCCTGAGCACGATCCCCCGGACGCGCGGGGGCGTCCGGGGGATCGTAAGAACCGTTCGATCAGTTGAAGAGGGGGCGGGCGGGGAGAGAGAGGGAAGACGGACGGAGACAGAACCAGGCCGACCGAGATCCAGAGGACTGACGGGGGCTGACGGAGACCGACGGAGACCGTCAGGCGGCCAGGTCCTTCTCCCCCGGGTCTGCCCGTCCGGAACCGGGCCGCGGCTCGGGGATGCCCATCGCCTCGCCGTGCTCGTCCGCGTACGCGACGGGCGCGCTCTTCGACCGGACGAACCAGCCCACCCGCGGCGAGCGGGCGATCGCCGCCATCAGGGGGGTCAGCAACGCCATGGCGAGCGGGGCCAGCAGCAGGGCGACCGCCGTACCGAGGGCGAATCCGCCGATCACGTCGGTCGGGTAGTGGACGCCCATGTAGACCCGGCTGAAACCGGCGAAGAGCGCGAGGCCGATCGCGACGAAGCCGAACTTCCGGTTCGCCACGAAGATGCCGACGGCGATGCCCATCGCCAGGGTGGAGTGGTCGCTGACGAACGAGAAGTCGGTCTTGCCGTGGATCAGGACCTCAAGGCCCTCGTGGTCGTTGAACGGGCGCGGCCGTTCGACAAAACCGCGGATCGGGACGTTGACGAGGATCGCGATGGCGGCGGCGAGCGGCGCCCAGACGATGGCGGCGGCAGCCGTCACCGAGTCCTCGGCCGTCCCACGCTTGCGCATGCTCCACCAGCACCACAGGCCCACCAGCACCAGGCCGAACATGATCCCGTACTCGCCGACGAACTCCATGACCCGGTCGAACCAGGTCGGAGCGGCCTTCGCAAGGCCGTTGATGTCGTAGAGCAGACTGACGTCCGGGTTCGACCCGTCGAGTTCGAGTCCAGCCATCTGCTGCGGCCCCTTGCCTTGTCTGCTTCTTCTGCTGCGACGCGCGTCCTTGCACGCCGCCGTGGTCGAACCCCCGTGTCCGGTGCTGACCGCTAACGCACTGCACACCATCGCCGTACTGCATCACTGCTGCGACGCGTGGTCAGTGCGGACGCATGGTCGGTGCGCTGCCGTTCCCGTCCCCTGTCCAGGGAACGGCCCGGTCGTCGTGTGCGTTCCGCTCTCCACCGAATGATCACCATGACGTTATCGAAGAGTGACTCGTCATCGCAGCTCAGGGCCCAGGCTTCACAGAGAGTTCCGACCACGGCCGACTGCCCGTCAGCACCCTGGGCCGCTCCGGAAGCCCCGGACGGTACACCCTTACGGAAGGACACCGGGAACCGCCGGGCACCGCCAGGGGATGCGCGGGAGACATCCGGGAGACATCCGTCACCCCGTGGGCAGATCCGTCGGAAGGGCGGCGGCGCCGTCCTTCGTGACCCGTGTCGCACCGAAGTAGTCCGGCGTATCGATCTTGTCGAACCGGATGACCGAGCCGGTGAACGGCGCGTTGATCATATAGCCGCCCCCGACGTACATCCCGACGTGCCGGATCGCACGCGAGTTGGTGAGGTCGTCGGAGAAGAACACCAGATCCCCCGGCAGCAGCTCGTCCCGCGAGGGATGCGGGCCCGCGTTGTACTGGTCGTTGGCGACGCGCGGCAGCTCGATGCCGACGGTCCGGTACGCCGCCTGGGTCAGTCCCGAACAGTCGAACCGGCCCTGCTGCTCCGGCGTCCCGTTACCGCCCCACAGATACGGCGTGCCGAGCTTCTTCTGTGCGAAGTAGAGGGCCCCGGCGGCCTGCCGGGAGGGCGTGACGCGGCCGACGGGCCGGGCGAAGCTCTTCTCCAGCGAGCGGATGATCCTGACGTAGTTCTGCGTCTCCTTGTACGGCGGGACGCCGCCGTACTTGATCACCGCGTACGCGCCGGCGTTGTACGCGGCGAGCATGTTGCTCGTCGGGTCGCCCGGCACCTTCTTCACGTACCCGGCGAGCTCACAGTCGTACGAGGCGGCCGAGGGGATCGCGTCGGCGGGGTCCCACACGTCCC
Source organism: Streptomyces sp. CA-278952 (assembly GCF_028747205.1). Taxonomy (NCBI): domain Bacteria; kingdom Bacillati; phylum Actinomycetota; class Actinomycetes; order Kitasatosporales; family Streptomycetaceae; genus Streptomyces; species Streptomyces sp. CA-278952. The sequence continues at coordinate 4,293,908 of NZ_CP112880.1, read as the reverse complement.
GCTTGCCGTCGCCGTTGCCGTCGATCCCGTGCGTGGCCCACGTACCGGGGATGAACTGGGCGATGCCCTGCGCGGCGGCGTGACTCTGCGCCTGCGGGTTCCAGCCGCTCTCCTGGTACAACTGCGCGGCCAGCAGCGCCGGGTTGATGGCGGGGCAGAGGTTGCCCCACTTCTGCACCAGCGGCTGGAACCGCGCCGGGACCGCCCCCTTGGCCAGCGCGACTGCACCGCCGCCCCCCGGCCCGGCGAGCCCGGCGGCGGCGGAGTACGTACCGACGACGAGCAGCGCCAGGAAGCACATGACCATGCCGACGCCGATGCCACCGAACACCCAGAATTTCCGCACCCCTCAACCATCCCCCATCGGGGCGCGCTTCAGAGCCGTTTTCGACGGTGTGTACGAGTCATCCGCGGCACACCCGGCGCACCCGAAGCACACGGGGGCGCCGACGGCTCACCGGCACCATGGGTGACGCGGCCTCAGCCGCCGTCCCCCGACCAGAAGTCGGAGCGCACGTTGGGACGGGGCAGCGGATAGACGTCCTTGTACGCCGGACCGTTCGGCTCGGCGGTGGGAGCGGCGACATCGGACTCCTTCACGCACGGGCTGTCGGCCTCCAGGAAGGCCTGTCCCTTCCCCCGGAAGGAGACGCTGACACCGAAACCGCTCTTCGTGACCGCGTAGACCGCCGGGAACTTCTCATCCTTGTTGACCGCCTTGATCCGGTAGTCGTTCTTCCGCCAGAACGTCTCCGCACGGTCCAGGAACGTCTGACGGAGTTCGGGGGAGACGACGGTCATGACGGCCCGCCGACGGGTCACACCGCAGGCGCGGGTGGTGGTCGGCCCGTGCGCCCACCGCACATCGGGGTCGATGCCCTTCAGGACGGCGTCCAGCATCGCGTCGGACTGCTCGGCAGCCTCCTGCATGTCCATCCCGCGCTCCTTCCCGGTGCTCACGCCGCCGTCGCGCGCGCTTCCGTCCTCACTGCCGCACCCGGACAGCACCACCCCCAGGGCAAGGACGACCGCGCCGAGGGGCAGAGCCCGCTTCGCTCGACTCACTTCGGTTCCTCCATCTTGAGCCGGTCGGCGTTGCCCGACACGATCAGGGCGATGCTGTCCGCGGACACGGCATCGCGTTCCGGGCTGAAGTAGTTCGAGTGCGAGTCCAGACTGACACCGCTCCCACTGACGAGCGGCGGTCCGTCGGCCACCGGGAAGCGCCGCGCCCCGAACGCCTTGCTCGCCGGATCCTTCCCGAACCACAGGTCGTCGTCGCCCGGATCGGCCAGATCGCCGCCCAGATAGGCCCCACCGGGGCCGCCCAGGGCCAGCCCGATGCCGCCCACCACCACCTGGGTCTTCGAGGGCAGCTTGGTCACCGGGTCGTTGGCGGCGGCCCCCACGAAGACGTGCTCACTGCCGACACCGAGGTCCACGGCGTGGTCGACGCCGACCCCCGGACTGCCGACCAGGATGATGTCGTCGACCCCGGGGATCCCGCCGGGCCGGGCCGCGGCGGCGCCCACGGTCCGGGACCCGTAGGAGTGTCCGATGGCCGTCATGTGCGGGTCCTTGTTCTGGTTGGTCACGGAGATCCCGCCCATGAAGTCGCGGTAGGCCGCCCCGCCCTTCTCGGCGCGCCCCGTGCCCATGACGGCGAAGTAGCCCGCCGCCCCGTCCTTGTCCGGCAGCTGCGGCGCGTCGTACCCGAGCCAGACGATGGACGCAGTCGAGTCGTCGTACCCCTGCGCCCCGATCGCGGTGTCCCGGGCCCGCCCGAGGTCGTTCTTGGCGAACTCCTCGTCGAGCGAGGTGTTGAGCCCCGGTACGTATGCCGACACGTGCTGGGAGGCGTCCGGATTGCCGAACGAGACGATGGCCCGCCCGTTGCCCTCGTCACCGATCCCGATGAGATACATGGGCGGCTTCCCGTCCTCCTCGAGCTGCCGCTCGATCTCCCGCAGCCCGGCCAGCTGGTCACGGGCCTTGTCGGTGTCGACGCCCTCCAGCTTGTCGATGAGCGCGGGGAGATTCCTGCGGTTGGCGGCGTCGCGCGCGAGGACCGGGATGCCGTCGAGATTGCCGATCCGCTCCGGGACAAGCTCGATGTACCGATCGCGCTCCTCGGGCGAGAGCCCGTCCCACCAGGCCTTGTTCCCGGCGGGCGTGGCGTTCTGCGGGATCCGCCCGCTCAGGTGCGCGCGCTCGGCGTCCCGCACCTCGGCGTCGACCCGCGCCCCGGAGCCGGGTATCGCCAGCCCGGCGCCGGCGCCGCCGACCGCCTTGTTCCAGTCCCAGACAGCGCCGACGTAGTCGCCCCGCCCCCATTTCTCACCCGCGCCCTGGGTGTCGCGCCCCCACTGGTCGACGATGCGCTGACCGCTCTCGCCCGGCCGCAGCACCGCGTCGACGACCCCTTGCACGTCGCCGCCCAGCCCGTCCCTGAGGAACCCGTCGAGGAACCCGCCGCCATGGGGGTCCGCGGGTCTACCCGCGTCGACCGGCACAAGGGAATCGCTCGGGGGAAAGGCACCGCCGCCTTGGTCACCCCCTTGGGCACCTGAAGCGTTCCCGGAGCCGACGGCGTCACCGGAGCCGCTGCCGCCGCTGCTGGCGCTCCCGGCGGTACTGCCGCGGTCTCCCCCAGTTCCACCAGCGCCGCCGGTACCGCCAGTGCCGCCAGTGCTTCCGGTGGTCGCGGTCCCTCCGGTGTCACGCGTGCCACCGCTGGTATCGGCACCGCCGACACCCCCGGTAAGACTGGACTCGTCACCACCGCCGCCGTCGGCACCAGCACCCCCGTCCGTACCGGCACCCGAAGCATCATCGTCACCGCTGCCGACACCGCTGCCGTCACCGCCGCCGCTGCCGTTGCCGCTCCCGCCGGCGCTTCCGCCGCCGGCCACGACGTCCTGCCCCGACGCCGGGCACGAGCCACCGGTGAGTTCGCAGATCGCGCTACGGATCTCTGCGGTGAGCTGCCTGCCGGTTCCGGTGGCCGTCAGCCCGCCGACGAGCGCGACGACCACGAGGACGAGGCCCAGATACTCCAGCGCGGTCTGCCCGGCGTCGCGGCGGAGCTTCATCATCCGGCCGAGGCTGAACAGCCGTTGCTCGGCCCGCTGCTCCAGACCGCTCCGGAACCATCGACGGCTCCCCGGCCGGCACAGCAGCACGATGCCGGCCGTCGGTATCACCAGCCGGGCGACACCCCCCGCCCCGGCCCCGCCGCTCAGCTCGGCGAGGGCGCCGAGGACGATCCACGCCTGAACGGCGAGAAGCCCGTACCAGACCCGGACGCCGCCCTTACGGACGTACAGCGACAGCACGAAGGCGCCGATGCCGGGTAACGACGCGTAGAGCAACAGCCCGAGGAGGTACCCGTCGACAGCGTCCACCGAGGCCGCCGTCGACAGGGCCCTGACCGCGCCCACCAGGGTGGCCACGAAGAGAACGTGAAGAAGGATCAGCACCGCCTGCAACGGCCGGGGCATCAACCGCCCCGAATCCGCTACGGCAGCGCTTACATCGACGCCAACAGGGACCGCGCTTCTTCGTATGCCGGACAAGAGCAGTCCCCTACCTCGTGAGTGGGCGGAACGGGCGACAGATCAGTCACTCCGCGTATGCGACCACACGGGCAGGGGACACGACATGGGCCCCAGGGCCCAATACAGGGCTCAAAACCCTTACCTACCGACCCAGTTGAGCCAGCTTGCCCCGATCACGACCCTGATGCCGCCACCCCGGGGGCTCCTGCCGACCAGAATTCGGAGTGAATGTTGGGGCGGGGGATGAGCCGCGCTTCCGGATCGAGAAACGCTGTGGCACGGCTGGTGGAGTCGGCGACTTCGGAACGGCGGACGCAGGGGCTGTCCACATCGAAATGCACTTGACCCTTGTCAGCGACAGTCAGGCTCACTTGGAACCCCTCCTGCGTCTTCACGAAGATCGCGGGAGCATCGAAATGGCTATTGATGGCCGTCACGCGATAGCCGCTCCTCCGCCAGAACCGATCCACTACACCCAGGAGACTTCCTCTTCGCTGAGCAGAGACGACTGTCATGACCGTCCGCCTCCGAGTAACCGTGCAACTTCCCGTCGTCGTCGGACCGTGCACCCAAAGTACACTCGGCTCGATCTCGGCTAGAACGCTGTCGAGCAAGCCATCGGCGCGCTCAGCCGCATCCTGCATATCCATGTCTCCACCCCGATCCCCTGCACACCCTGCCAGCAATGTCCCCAAAAGAGTGATAACGATAATCAATCGGGCTCTATCCATTAGCGAGGCTCTTCTCTTTGGATCCTGTTCGCGTGCCCTGCGGCGATCAAGGCCATATTTTCGACCGACGTCCTATCGAGCTCGGGGTCGAAGTATTCCGAGTGGGCATCGATCGTGACCCTCCCCTCACCGACCAGGGGCGGCCCAGCTCCTACCTCGAATCGTTGGGCCCCGAATGCTTCACTGGCCGGATCCTTGCCGAACCAGACATCGTCGTCCCCTCTGTCGGCTAGTCCACCGAAGACATAAGCTGCGACTGGCCCGCCGACCAGCATCTCGGACGCTCCTACCGCGAACTCGCCCTTGGATGGAAGTTTGGTCACAACATCATTGGCAGCTGCTCCGACGAACACATGATCCCGACCCACTCCGAGTGCGTCCGCACTATCGACCCCCACTCCCGGACTCCCGACGAACACAATGTCATCAACACCGGGAATTCCGCCTGGATACTGCGCAGCGGACCCAACGGTCCGCGAGCCGTATGAGTGACCAATGGCCGTCATGTGAGGATCTTGATTCTCGTTAGCTACCTCGATTCCGCCCATAAATTCACGGAAGGCCAAGCCACCATCTTCCGCTCTGCCATCCGCAGCGACAGAAAGAGACCCGAGCCCATCCGGTGACTGCGGTGCGTCATATCCGAGCCACGTGATTGCAGCGGCAGGTTCACCATGACGATTCGATACGATGGACAGGTCACGAGCTCGCTTCAGGTCGTTCGTGGCAAACTCCTCATCCAACGAGGTATTCAACCCCGGAACATAAGCCGCCACATTCCGCGCCGTATCAGGATTCCCGTACGAGACGATCGCCCGACCGTTTCCCTGATCCCCGATGCCGAGCAGGTACATCGGCGGCTCCCCCGCCCGCGGCACCGCCCTCAACTGCCGGTCGATCTCCCGCAGTGCCGCGAGCTTGGTCGCCGAATCCTCGTCGTCCCGCCCCTCCAGCTTCCCCATCAGCAGCTGAAGGTTGTCCCGGTTCGCCGCGTCCCGTACGAGGGCCGGGATCCCGTCCAGGTTGCCGATCTGATCCGGGTACACCGCGAGGTACTCCTCCCGCTGTTCGTCCGTCAGCCCGGCCCACCACGCCTTGCGCTCCGCCGGGCTCGCATCGTGCGGGATCGCGTTCCTCAGGTAGCTGCCCGCCGCCTCCCGCACCGCCGCCGCATCGGCCGCGGCGTCCTTCCAAGTCGCGGCCGGGACGCCCAGTCCCTCCTGCGCCTTCAGCGACCGCAGAATCCTGGTGTACCGCCAGTCCGCGTCGGCCGCCGTCCGTACGGCCTGCGCCACCCGGTCCGCGATGTCCTGGGCCTTGCCGGCGTTCGGGTTGGGCGCTACGAGACCCGAAGGGGTGACCATGCCCGGGTTCGGAACCCCGGACGCCGTCCCGCCCGCCAACGGCTTCCCGTCGACCAGACCCTCGCCCGCCGCCGGATACGCCACCGAACCGTCCGCGTGCACGGTGAACCGCAGCGCCGCCGCATCGTCCAGCGCCCCCTGCAACACACGCTGCTGGGCCCTGATCTCATGGGCGAGGCTGTTCAGCGTGGTCCGCAGCAGCCCGCACTCGGTGTAGATGTACTGGAAGTTCGTCCCCAGCCTCCGCAGCCGCCCCACGGCCGCGCCCACCGCCTCTCCCTTCTGGGTGTTGCGCAGAACGGGCAGGAGTTGGCCCTCGACACGGTCCCGGGCCGCGTCGGCACGGTTGCTGACCCGCCCCCAGCCGTCCGCCGCCTGCTCCAGTTCGGCGCACTTCACCTCACGTAACGCGGTCCAGGTCAGGGCTGAACCGGCACCACCGCCCCGTCCGCTCACCACTCGCCGCCACCGCCCGGCGTCTTCACCCCGTCGAAGCCGCTCTTCACCGCCTCGTTGGCCTGCGCCTGGCCCCGGACGACCGCCCGCAGTTTCTCGGCGAGGCTCCCGCACTCGCCTCGCGCGCCCTCGATCCGGCGCTCCCACGAGGCACGCACGGAGTTCAGTTCTGCCAGCGCGTCCAGAGCCCCGGCTCCGGCGATCAAGCCCCGGTGCGCCGCCTCCAGCTCGCCCCTCACCGGGCGGAGGTGCGCGACCAGTTGATCGGCTCCGCCGGCGGCACGCAGCCACGGACCGCCGCTGTGCCGAAGATCCCCGCCCCCGGCCGCCGCTCCCGCCGATCCGGCCGGCGCCCCGAACCGCTCCCCGCCATCGTTCGGTTGCCCGACCACGGTCACTCCGCCCACACCGCTCACCCCGCTCCTCTGATCGTGGAGCGGCACTGTGCCAAATACGCGGTGAGCGACATGCCGTACGCACACCCGTCGGGTCCCGGCGCCGTACGCCACCGGTCCCGTGGTTCCCGGCCGGGCCGAGCGGGGCACCGGTCCCCGCCGAGCCGCCCGGTTCACCCGAACGAAGGGGGAGCCGAGCACCACCACCCTCACCAGCAGGAGGCCGACCGGCGCACCGACGGCTCTCGAACGGCGCATACGAACACGCCGTGCTCCGCGAACGCTGCAACCGCGGCGGGAACCCATGGCCACCGTCGTTGCTCCTGGTCACACCCCGTGATACATAGAGTAACCAGGCGTGTGCGTGAAGAGCCGGACGAGCCGCAGGTCAGGACGGGCGCCCCGGTCAAACGTGCGAGATCCGGGTAAAGAGACCCGGTAAGGCGTCGTGCGAGCGCGGTTTCATCAGCGAAGATAGAAGGCGACCCGTGCCGGACGGCACGGGCAGCGAACTACCCAACAGGGGCGGTGACTTACATGATCCTGGCAGCAGAGAAGGGCGACATCACCACCATCATCGGCGGAATCGCTCCGGACTGGGGGCCGTTCGGGACGCTGGGCAACGAGGCGCGCATCATGATCGAGGTGGTGATGGCCATTGCCATTCTGCTCTGCCTCGGCATCGCGATCTGGGGCGCGGCGAAGCAGCGCATCGGAGCGACGGCACTGCGCGACACGTTCAGCGCGGAGCAGGGCAAGGGCCTGATCGTGGCAGGGCTGACAGGGGTCTTCATCATCGGCTCCCTGGGCACCCTGTTCACCATCGTCTACGGAATGGCCGTCTGACCCACCGTCGGCCATCCCCGTCGGCCGTCCCGTCCGGGCCGTCCCAGCCCGCTCCCCACCATCCGCCCGTCGCGCCCACCGGCTGAGGTTGCGTTTCCCTGATGTCGAGTCACCACACCGCGCTCAAGCGGCAACCAGCACAGCTACCGTCGTCCTGCGCGGATCTGCACACGACCGAGGGAGCGAACGCGGCATGAGTCCCGGTGGCGAGCACGACTACCGCGGCAAGGACCAGGGGGGCCGCCCGGACGACCCGTACAGCACCCTCGGCGGCACCCGTCAGACCCGCACCCGTCTCCCCGACGGCGATGCGGGTCTCCCGCACGCGCGCCGCCCGGTCCGCACCTCCCGCTCCCTCCTGACGATCACCGGTGTCGTGGTCCTCCTCGTCGCCGCCATCGCCTTCGCCAACCGCGGCGGTGGCAGCGACGAGGACGCCGCGCCGGGCGCGAAAAAGCCCGGAACCACCGGAAGCGCCCCCACCGCGGCCACCGGCACCCAACCCGTCCAGGGCAAGAACGGCACGATCGCCTCCGGCTTCGCCCACGACGAACAGGGGGCGCAGAGCGCTGCGGCGAACTATGCGGTGGCGCTGGGGTCTGCGGAGATGTTCACGAAGGAGAGCCGCCACCAGATCCTCGACACGGTCTACTCGCCCGCGGCGGCGGATCAACTCCGAGCACGTCAGGACCTGGCCTACTCGGCCGAGTTCCTCGCGCACCTCGGTCTCGACCCCGACGGCAATGCCCCACAGGGCAGCACCTTCATCTCGAGGACCGTTCCCGTGGGCACGAAGGTGCTGGCGTTCGACGGCGACACCGCAAAGGTAGCTGTCTGGTACACGGGGCTCATCGGCATGTCCGGGCAGGACTCCACCAAACCCGTGAGCACGACCTGGAAGACGTGGACGGCTCAGTTGGCGTGGCTGGACGGTGACTGGAAAGTGACGGGAGCATCCGAGAGCGACGGCCCGGCGCCGGTTCCCGGTGATGTCGCGGCTTCCCAGTCCGACGCGATCAGCAAGGCCGTCGAGGAGTACGGAGGCTTCACTTATGCCAGGTAGCCCCAAGCGCCCAAGTCCCCAGCGCCGTAGTCGCCAGCACCGCTTCCGTACGGTGACCACCACGCTGACCGGACTGCAAGCAGCCGCGCTGACGTTCGCCGGACGCGCGGCCGCGGAACCGACCCCCACCCCGACGCCTTCACCGAGCGCCAGCAATGACTGCAGTCTGCTGTTCGGCGAGGTGAAGAAGTTCTGCGAGGAAGGCGACGGCGACAGCGCTCCCAGCAGCGTGCCGGGATCTCCCGACCCGACAGAGTCCCTCGACCCCCTCTCCGCACTGGCCCGAGGCTGCGCCGACGCCGCCTCCTGGATCGTCGGCAAGCTCAGCGAGGCCGTCGAGTCCACGGCCAACGTCGACTTCACCAACCCCAAGTTCCTCCAGCAGTACGCCGTCATCTTCGCGGCCTCCACCATCCTCACCCTCGTCCTCTGGCTCCTCGCCGTAGCCAAGCGGGCCATCCGCGGCGTCCCCCTCACCACCGCGATCTCCGAGGCCGTGGGCTTCCTCTGGCTCACCGTCCTCGCCTCGGCCTTCACCCCGCTGATCCTCTACACGATCGTCTCCGCCACCGACGGCGTCACCGAGGTCATCTCCTCCGCCACCGGCGGCCAGACCGACGTCTTCTTCGGCTCGTTCGCCGAAGCCCTCAAAAAGGGCGAGGACATCGGCGGCGGACCGATCATGCTGATCGTCGTCTCGCTCGTCTCGATCCTCGCCGCCGGCATCCTGTGGCTGGAGCTCGTCATCCGCGCCGCCCTGCTCTACGTCGGCGCGCTCCTCGGGATCGTCGTCTACGCCGGCCTCGTCGACAAGAACATGTGGGGCCACGTCCGCCGCTGGGCCGGCATCATGATCGCGGTGATCATGGTGAAGCCGGTCATCGTCATCGTCCTCGGCCTCGCCGGAGCACTCTCCACGGGCGACGGCCCCGACGCCTTCTCCGCCGTCGTCTCCGGCCTCTCCATCATCCTGCTGGCCATCTTCGCCTCTGCCATGATCTACCGCTTCGTCCCCGGCTTCGGCGACGAGATCCAGGGCGCCCGCACCAACCGCAAGCAGGCCACCGACGGCGCCCAGGCCGCCGCCATGATCAGCTCCCCGGCCGCCCTCGTCTCCCAGGGCATCAAGACCCACAGCGGGCGCAACGACCAGAACAGCGGCGGAGGCGGAGGCGCCCGCCCCGCCAACCCGGCCAGCGGCGGCGTCGCCGCCCACAGCTCCCGCACCACCGGCGGAGGCGGAGGGGGCGGCGCAGCCCCCTCACCCCGCAGCGGGTCCACACCCACCTCCGGGACCCCCCACAGCAGCCGCTCCTCCCGAGGCGGAGGCGGCTTCGGCACCACAGGTAACTCGAACACAGGAGGTGGAGGGCGTTGACGACCCAGTCCCACACGATGACGCCCCGCCGCACGTATCTCATCGGCCGCGCCCGGCCGAACGCGATCGTCGGCAAGAACCGCGAGACCGGCGAGATCGCCCTCATCATCGCCGGCGCGTTCCTCGGCATGATGAGCGGACTCCTCGTCCCTGTCCTCTCCCTCCGCATCGTCTGCCTCGTGGGCTTCCCCATGCTGGCTCTCGCCGTCGTGTACGTCCCGTACAAGGGCCGCACCTTCTACAAGTGGTTCGAGATCAACCGCAGCTTCAAACGCTCCCTGCGCCGCGGCACCGCCTACCGCTCCACCGCCATGGAAGCGGGCGTCAGCTCCGACGGCCGTGAGGTCGAGATCGGCCCGCCCCCCGGCATCGGCCGGATCAGCTGGCTCGCCGCCCCCTTCGGCCCCGACGAGATCGCCGTGCTCCTCCACGCCGACCGCCGCACCGTCACCGCGGCCATCGAGATCGAGGGCCCCGGCGTCGGCCTCCGCGACAGCGAGGACCAGGAAGCCCTCGTCGACCGCTTCGGCACCCTCCTCAAGCACGTGGCCAACGGCGACGGCTTCGTCACCCGCCTCCAGATGCTCGCCCGCACCCTCCCGGCCGACCCCGACGCCCACGCCAAGGACGTCGCCCAGCGCGGCGACAAGGCGTCCCCGGGCTGGCTCCAGGAGTCCTACGACCAGCTCCAGTCCATGGTCTCCACCTCCAGCGAGCAGCACCGCGCCTACCTCGTCGCCTGCATGCACTACAGCCGCGAACTGGCCGCCGAGGCCAACGCCATGGCCCGCGCCGCCCGCCCCCACGGCGGCCGCAAGCTCGACCGCGACGCCGGCCTCGCCGTCGTCATGGCCCGCGAGCTCACCGACATCTGCGCCCGCCTCGCCGAGGCCGACATCCGGGTACGCCAGCCGCTCGGCCAGAGCCGCCTGGCCTCCCTCGTACACTCCATGTACGACCCCGACCACCCCATCGACCACATCCAGGCCATGACCAAGCGCAACGCCTGGCCTGCCGAACTGGACGCGGTCGAGCCGACGTTCCTCCAGGCCAAGACCCGCGAGTCCTCCACCCGCGCCCCCTGGTGCCACGCCACGGCCTGGGTGAAGGAATGGCCCATGACCCCCGTCGGCGTCAACTTCCTCGCCCCGCTCCTCGTCCACACCCCCGACGTCATCCGTACGGTCGCCGTCTGCATGGACCTCGAACCCACCGAGGTAGCCATCGAACGCATGCTGACCGAGAAGACCAACGACGACGCCGAGGCCAGCCGCCAGGCCAAGATGAACCGCACCGTCGACCCCCGGGACATCGCCGCCCACGGCCGGCTCGACCAGCGGGGTGAAGATCTCGCCAGCGGAGCGGCCGGAGTGAACCTGGTGGGGTACATCACGGTGTCGTCGCGCTCACCGGAGGCCCTCGCCCGCGACAAGCGCACCATCCGCGCCTCGGCGGGCAAGTCGTATCTCAAGCTGGAATGGTGCGACCGCGAGCACCACCGGGCCTTCGTGAACACGCTCCCGTTCGCCACCGGCATCCGCCGGTGACGACCTGACACCGTACCGATCCCCGCCGCACCACCCGATCGATCACCGTTCCCCATCCGATCGATCACCCCTGCACCACCCGCAGGAAGAACCGCAGGAAGAACCGCAACAAGAGAGGGCACCCCCACCATGCGAGACCCCCTGTCCGCATTGTCGGATGCCTTCACCTCCTTCCTCTTCGGCAAGGTGGAGACGACCCGCCTCCCCGTCCGTACGTCGACGGGCCAGGCCCAGGCCGTCTACCTCCCCACCGCCGCCCCCGGCCTCGGCGACTCCGGCGTGATCATCGGCCGCGAGGTCTACAGCGGCAAGGGCTACATCTACGACCCCTTCCAGCTGTACGGGCAACAGCTCCCCGCCCCCCACTGGCTCGTCCTCGGCGAGTCCGGCAACGGCAAGTCGGCGCTGGAGAAGACCTATGTCCTGCGCCAGCTCCGCTTCCGTGACCGCCAGGTCGTCGTCCTCGACGCCCAGGGCGAGGACGGCGTCGGCGAATGGAACCTCATCGCCCAGGAGCTGGGCATAACCCCCATCCGCCTGGACCCGACCGCAGCCCTCAACGGCGGTATCCGGCTCAACCCCCTCGACCCCTCCATCACCACCACCGGCCAGCTCGCCCTGCTCCGTACGATCATCGAAGTGGCGATGGGCCACGGGCTCGACGAACGTTCCGGCTTCGCCCTGAAGGTCGCCCACGCCTACGTCACCGCGACCAACACCGACCGCCAGCCGGTCCTGATGGACATCGTGGAGCAGCTGCGCCACCCGAAGCCCGAGTCCGCCGAGGCGATGAACGTCGACATAGACGATGTACGGGCCTGGGGCCTGGACGTCGCCCTCGTCCTGGACCGCCTGGTCGACGGTGACCTGCGTGGCATGTTCGACGGCCCCACGAGCGTCGGCATCGACCTCGACGCGCCCCTCATCGTCTTCGACCTCTCGCACATCGACCGCAACTCGATCGCGATGCCGATCCTGATGGCGATCGTCGGCGTCTGGCTGGAGCACACCTGGATCAGGCCCGACCGCAAGAAGCGCATCTTCCTGGTCGAGGAGGCGTGGCACATCATCAACTCCCCCTTCGTCGCGCAGCTCTTCCAGCGCCTCCTGAAGTTCGGACGCCGCCTCGGCCTCTCCTTCGTCGCCGTCGTCCACCACCTCAGCGACGTGGTGGACGGGGCCGCGGCGAAGGAAGCGGCGGCCATCCTCAAGATGGCGTCCACCCGCACGATCTACGCCCAGAAATCGGACGAGGCCCGAGCGACCGGCCGGGTCATCGGCCTGCCCCGCTGGGCCGTCGAGATCATTCCGACGCTCACGCCCGGCATCGCCGTCTGGGACGTCAACGGCAACGTCCAGGTCGTCAAGCACCTGATCACCGAAGCCGAACGCCCTCTGGTCTTCACCGACCGCGCCATGACCGAGGGATCGACGGACGACCTCCTGCCCGAGGACATCCGCGCCGCCGAGCTGGAGGCGGAACAACGGGCGGCCCGGATCGAGAACCAGCAACGGATCAACGAGTCGTCAGAGTCAACGGTGGCATGACATGGCACGCCAGGCAGCACGCGGCCGGGGCCCGGCCCATCACGACGGACGCGACCGGCCCCAGGGCGGCGGCGTCCCGGATGGCCTGCTGATCGGCCTCCTGGGCCTCCTCTTCGCCGCCACCCTGGTCGGCTGGACGGCCACCGGCCTCGCCGGGCTCTTCGCCCACGGGGCCTGGCCGGACGGCGTGACGTTCACCGGGTCCCCTCTCGCCCTGCGTGAACTGGCCACCGCCCCCCAGGACCTCGCCGCGGCCTGGCCGGGGACACCTCCGGCCCAGCTCTCCGGGTACGGCCTGTTCTGGGGCCTGTTCATCGGCGAACTGATGGTGCTGGTGGTCCTCGTGGTGTTCACGCTCGGAGTCGTGGCCCGTGGTCGTGCCGTACGGGAGGGCCGCCGCGAGGAACGAGCCTTCGCAACGCCGGAGAAGCAGCCCCCCGCACAGAGCCCGCCCCCGGCCCCGGTCCAGCCCCACGCACCGGCACCAGCACTGACGAAAATTCACCCCACCACAGCCGCAGGCACACCCGCGGCCACAGAGACACCCACGCCCCCCGAGGCCCGCGAAACCCCCAACGCCCCCGGGGCCCTCGAAGCCCCCGGGATCTCCGAGGAGCCCTCCGGAATCACCCCCGCCGGCGCCCCTCTCCCTCTCCCCCTCTCCCTGCCCTCCCCCCGCACCCCCCTCCTCGTCTACGCTCCCGCCCCCGCTAGGCGCCCCACCGTCGTCCGGGCCGTACACGACGCCGAGGGCCCCACCCTCGTCGTCACCTCGGACCCCACCGTCTGGGCCGAGACGAAAGACGCCCGCGCCAAGCTCGGCCCGGTCCTCGTCTACGACCCGGGCCACCTCTGCGACACCCCGGCCCGCCTCCACTGGTCGCCCACCACAGGCTGCGAGCTCCCCGACGTCGCCGCCGCACGCGCCGCCGCCCTGCTCGCCCCGGTACGCCCGCAGGCCCGGATCGACGCGGCGGTGGCCGACACCGCGCAGACGCTCCTCCAGTGCTGGCTGCACGCCGCAGCGGTGGACGGCCGCCCCTTCCGCCAGGTCCTCCGCTGGGCCTCCGGGTCCGGCGCCCACGAACCGGTACGCCTCCTCCGTACGCACCCCAAGGCCGCATCCGGACTCGCCGGGCTCCTGGAGTCCGCCCTCACCGCCTACCCCGAACGGCGCGAGGTGGCCCAGGAACTGACGGTACGGGCGTTCGCCGCCCTGTCCACGGTGCACATCCGCGAGGCCTGCACGGCGAACCGAGCGGATTCCCTCGCGCTGGAATCTTTTGCGGCCGAAGGGGGAACGCTCTATCTGGTGGGCGAATCCATCGAGGATCCCCGCTCCCGCCCCGGCGCGATGCCCCTCCTCACCGCGCTCGCCGCAGACGTGGTCGAGCACGGCCGCCGCATGGCCGCACGGTCATCCGACGGTCGGCTCGACCCACCAATGACGCTCGTCCTCGACGACATCGCGGCCGTGGCGCCCCTTCCCCAGCTCCCGGAACTGCTCGCGACCGGCCAGCACCGGGGCATGCCCGCCCTCGTGCTGCTCCGTTCCCGGGAACAGGGACGGGCCCGCTGGCAGGACCGCCTGCACGCCTCCGCCCCGGGCGCCGGCTAGACGAAAGCCCTCGGAGCAGCGACTGGACGAAAGCCCCCGGAGCGCCGACCGGACGAAGGGCCCGGAGGCCGGCCGGACTAAGGGCCCGGAGCGCCGTTACCCCTCGCGCCCGAGGACATACTCCAGCTCCAGCTCGCCCCGGTCGCCCGGGGCCGGGATCCGCTGCCCGGAGGGGACGAATCCGAACCGCCGGTAGAACGCGGCGGCTCGCGGATTCCTCTCGTGGACATAGAGGCGCACCCGCTCCAGCCGGGGCGAGGACAGCGACCACGCCCACGCGACGGCCTCCCGGAACAGCGCGTCCGTCACCCCGGTCCCCCGGACCTCGGGACGGACGAACACACCGACCAAGTGCGCCTGTTCCACCGCGGGCGCCTCCCCGAAGCGCACATCGTCCTCCGGGCTCTCCACGAGCACGGTGACCGAACCCACCCACGCCCCCTCGGGCGACTCCGCGACGAACTGCCGGACACGATCGCCCCCGCCCTCGGCGGCAGCCGCGGCGCGCTCCTGCCAGAAGGCGTCCGGTTTCGCCACGGCCTCCTCGTACGACTCCAGGAACGCCACCGGGGCCGCCGGGTCCGTCAGAGCGTCCAGCCGCAACTGCCTGACCTGCGGCCATTCATCGGCCCGCACCGCACGCATCACATAATCCATCCCCCGATACTCACCCCCTCCCGCCCGACGTTCAACCGAGTAACCCCACCGCCACCACCCACAGAGCGACCGCACCGCACCACCCTCGCCCCACCCCACACCGGCACCCCGTCGTACCCCGGTACTACGCCCCGGGCCCACGTCCAGCCCCCGGTCGGACGACCGTGCCGCGCCGTCTCCGTAGCGTCGACCGCATGATCAAGGCACACGGACTCACCAAGCGGTACGGCGACAGAACCGTCGTCCAGGACCTCGACTTCACCGTCCGCCCCGGCACCGTCACCGGCTTCCTCGGCCCCAACGGCGCCGGGAAATCCACGACGATGCGCATGCTCCTCGGCCTCGACGCCCCGACGCACGGCCGCTCCACCGTCAACGGGTGCTCCTACGCGACCCACCCCGCGCCCCTCACCCAGGTCGGCGCCCTGCTGGAGGCCCGGTCCGTCCACCCGGGCCGGTCCGCCCTCGACCACCTGATGGCACTCGCCCACACCCACGGCATCCCGCGCCGCCGCGTCGAGGAGGTCATCGACCTCGCCGGGCTGACCGACGCCGCCCGCCGGAGGGTCAAGGGCTTCTCCCTCGGCATGGGCCAGCGGCTCGGCATCGCCGCCGCACTCCTCGGCGACCCCGCCACCGTCATCCTGGACGAACCGGTCAACGGGCTGGACCCCGAAGGCGTCCTGTGGATCCGCACCCTCCTCACCTCCCTCGCCGCCGAAGGCCGTACGGTCCTCGTCTCCTCCCACCTGATGAGCGAGATGGCCCTCACCGCCGACCACCTGATCGTCATCGGCCGCGGCAGACTCCTCGCCGACACCACGGTGGCCGAGCTGATCCGCTCGGCGGGCGGGGCATCCGTCAAGGTCGTCACCCCGCAGCCGGACGACCTGGGCGCCCACCTGACGGGCCCGGGCGTGACCATCACCGCCACCCGTAGCCCCACCGCCGGTGCCCGGACCCACGAACTCCGGATCCGAGGAGTGGACGCCGCTCACATCGGAGGCGTGGCCGCCGCACACGCGATCACGCTGTGCGAACTGACCCCCCAGACCGTGTCGCTGGAGCAGGCGTTCATGGAACTCACCCAGGAATCGGTGGACCACCGGCCGCAGCAGCGAACAGCGGCGGGTCCCGCCTCTTCCTCTCTCCCAGGAGCAGCAGCATGACCACGACCCACCCCACCCTTCCGTCCCCAGGCTCGAGCACACCGCCATCCCCACCCCCATCTCCGTCCCCACCTCCACCGCAGTACCGCATCACCGCCCCCCGGATCCTGCGCTCGGAGTGGCACAAGCTCCACTCGCTGCGCTCCACCTGGATCACCGTCACCTCGGCGGTCGTGATGGTCCTGGGCGTCGGCCTGATCATGGGCGGGACCTACACCTCCGGCGGCGGGGACTCCGACGTCGACACGATCGTCCTGACGCTGTACGGCAGCCTGCTCGGCCAGTTGTGCCTGGTCGTCCTGGGCATCCTGATGACCGCCGGCGAGTACGCGACCGGGATGATCCGCTCCTCGCTCACCGCCGTACCGGCCCGGCTCCCCGTCCTGTGGGCCAAGGCCGCGGTGTTCGCCGCCACCGTCTTCACGGTCATGTTCGCGACGGCCCTGGTCACGTTCGCGGCGGCCCAGGCCTTCCTCCACGACACCGACCAGGCCGCCTCGCTCACCGCCCCGGGCATCGTGCGCGCCCTGGCGGGGAACGCGGCGGCTCTCACCCTGATGGGCCTGCTGGCTCTCGGCCTCGGCGCACTGCTGCGCTCGGTACCGGGCGCGATCGGCGCGTTCATCGGCGGTGTCATGATCCTGCCGGAGATCCTCGGGATGCTCCCGTACGACGCCGTGGAGCGCGCCATCATGTACTTTCCCACCCAGGCCGCCGGCGCCCTGGGCTCCGCCACCCCCATCCCGGGCACCATCTCCCCCGGCCCCGCCCTGCTCGCCCTGTCCCTGTGGGCGGGCACGACACTGGCAGCGGCAGCGCTGGCGCTCAACCGCCGCGACGTCTGACGCGAGGAGAGCGACGAGGTGACGGACCACCCCCAGGCCGCCGGCACGCCCCCGGCACCCGAAGCCACCACAGCACCGCCCCCGTCCTCCCCCGCCGACACCGGTGGCACCGCCGACACCGACGGAACGGCCCCCCTCACCCGGATCATCAGGAGCGCCCTGGACCACCTCCGCGCCTTCGACCGGCGTCGGCCACGGGTCTGGGACGCGGCGGTGACCGCGTTCTGGGCGGTGGCGGCGGTGCTCGACTACACCTCCGGCGGTTGGCGGAACGTCGCCCGCGACGACGTGACGGCGTCCGAACCGCTGGTGCTCCTGATGAGCCTCTGCTTCTCGCTGCCACTGCTGTGGCGCCGGACGCACCCCATGGCCGTACTGCTGCTGATGGCCCCGGCGTCCCTGGTGAACATCTGGACGGGGGCCGTGGTCCAGGCCGCACTCCTCCAGCTGATCCCGGTGTTCCAGATTGTTCTGCGCTCCTCCTTCCGTACGGTCGGGACCGCGGCCGCGCTGTTCGTCGCCCCGGTCCTGGCCATCGGCGTCCGCATCCCCTCCGCCTGGGGGCAGGAAGTGGTCTCGTACGTCTGGGGCCTGGTCTTCGTCGTCCTGCTGGGGATCGCGGTGCGCACCCGTCGCGAGTACACCGAGGCCCTGGTCGAGCGGGCCCACCGGCTGGAACACGAACGCGACCAGCAGGCCCGGCTCGCCGCCGCCGCCGAACGCACCCGCATCGCACGGGAGATGCACGACATCATCGGCCACAACCTGTCCGTCATCACGGGCCTGGCGGACGGCGGCGCGTACGCGGCCCGGAAGAACCCGGAACGCGCGGGCCAGGCGCTGGAAGCCATCGGCACCACCAGCAGGCAGGCCCTGTCCGAGCTGCGCCGTCTCCTGGGCGTCCTGCGCGACGACCATCCCGGGGCCGAGCGCACCCCGCAGCCGACGCTCGACGAACTGGCCCCCCTCATCGAACGCGTACGCCGGGCGGGACTCCCCGTCCACCTGGAGCTCCACGGCGAACCCCGCGAGCGGTCGCTCACCCCGGGCCGCCAACTCACCGTGTACCGGGTGGTCCAGGAAGCCCTGACCAACACCCTCAAGCACGCCACCCGGCCCACGTCCGCGACGGTCACGCTCACCTACTCGCGCACCCACCTCGACGCCCGCATCACCGATACGGGCGCCGGAGCCGGCCCGACCGCGGACGCGGAGGAAGCCGCACTGCCGGCCCAGGGCATCATGGGCATGCGCGAACGCGCCGCGCTGTACGACGGCTCCGTCGAGGCCGGCCCGCTGCCGAACCACGGCGGATGGCAGATACGGCTCCGCCTTCCCCTGGAGGACACGCACCCGTGACGACCGTACTCATCGCGGACGACCAGCCGATGCAGCGCTTCGGCTTCCGCATGCTGCTGGAGAGCCAGGACGACATGACGGTCGTCGGCGAGGCGGGCAACGGCACCGAAGCCGTCGGGTTGGTCGCCCGCCACCACCCGGACGTCGTGCTGATGGACATCCGTATGCCGGGGCTGGACGGCATCGAGGCGACCCGGCGCATCATCGCGTCGGGAGCCAGGAGCCGCATCCTGATCGTCACGACCTTCGACCTGGACGAGTACGCCTACGACGGTCTGCGCGCCGGAGCCAGTGGCTTCCTGGTCAAGGACGCCCTGCCCGAGGAACTCCTCGCCGGCATCCGCGCCGTGGCCGCGGGCGACGCGGTGGTCGCCCCTACCCTGACGCGCCGCCTCCTCGACGCCTACGTCCACCACCTCCCGGCCACCCCCGGTACACCGTCCGCAGCGGACCCGCGCATCACCGCGCTGACGGAACGGGAACGGGAGATCCTCACCGTGATCGGCCAGGGCTGGTCCAACACGGAGATCGCCGCCCGCCTCCACCTCGCCGAGTCCACGGTGAAGACGCACGTGACCCGCATCCTCGCCAAAACCGGTGCGAGGGACCGTGTCCAGGCGGTCATCCTGGCCTACGACACCCGCCTCGTCGCCCCTATGTAGGCGGTGCGTGGACGGGTACGGAAACATCCGCTCAAAGGTCCTGGAACGCAGAAAAGCCCCGCACCAGAAGGTGCGGGGCTTTCCCGGAAAAATTGTTCGGCGGCGTCCTACTCTCCCACAGGGTCCCCCCTGCAGTACCATCGGCGCTGAAAGGCTTAGCTTCCGGGTTCGGAATGTAACCGGGCGTTTCCCTAACGCAATGACCACCGAAACACTATGAAATTAACCAACACCGGATGAAAACACGGCCGTTCGTTATTTCAGAACTAACACAGTGGACGCGAGCAACTGAGGACAAGCCCTCGGCCTATTAGTACCAGTCAGCTCCACCCGTTGCCGGGCTTCCACATCTGGCCTATCAACCCAGTCGTCTACTGGGAGCCTTAACCCTTCAAGAGGGTGGGAATACTCATCTCGAAGCAGGCTTCCCGCTTAGATGCTTTCAGCGGTTATCCTTTCCGAACGTAGCCAACCAGCCATGCCCTTGGCAGGACAACTGGCACACCAGAGGTTCGTCCGTCCCGGTCCTCTCGTACTAGGGACAGCCCTTCTCAATATTCCTGCGCGCGCAGCGGATAGGGACCGAACTGTCTCACGACGTTCTAAACCCAGCTCGCGTACCGCTTTAATGGGCGAACAGCCCAACCCTTGGGACCGACTCCAGCCCCAGGATGCGACGAGCCGACATCGAGGTGCCAAACCATCCCGTCGATATGGACTCTTGGGGAAGATCAGCCTGTTATCCCCGGGGTACCTTTTATCCGTTGAGCGACAGCGCTTCCACAAGCCACTGCCGGATCACTAGTCCCGACTTTCGTCCCTGCTCGACCCGTCGGTCTCACAGTCAAGCTCCCTTGTGCACTTACACTCAACACCTGATTGCCAACCAGGCTGAGGGAACCTTTGGGCGCCTCCGTTACTCTTTAGGAGGCAACCGCCCCAGTTAAACTACCCATCAGACACTGTCCCTGATCCGGATCACGGACCCAGGTTAGACATCCAGCACGACCAGAGTGGTATTTCAACGACGACTCCACAACCACTGGCGTGGCCGCTTCAAAGTCTCCCACCTATCCTACACAAGCCGAACCGAACACCAATATCAAACTATAGTAAAGGTCCCGGGGTCTTTCCGTCCTGCTGCGCGAAACGAGCATCTTTACTCGTAGTGCAATTTCACCGGGCCTATGGTTGAGACAGTCGAGAAGTCGTTACGCCATTCGTGCAGGTCGGAACTTACCCGACAAGGAATTTCGCTACCTTAGGATGGTTATAGTTACCACCGCCGTTTACTGGCGCTTAAGTTCTCAGCTTCGCCACCCCGAAAGGCAGCTAACCGGTCCCCTTAACGTTCCAGCACCGGGCAGGCGTCAGTCCGTATACATCGCCTTACGGCTTCGCACGGACCTGTGTTTTTAGTAAACAGTCGCTTCTCGCTGGTCTCTGCGGCCACCCCCAGCTCAAGCAGCAAGTGCTATCACCAGTGATGGCCCCCCTTCTCCCGAAGTTACGGGGGCATTTTGCCGAGTTCCTTAACCATAGTTCACCCGAACGCCTCGGTATTCTCTACCTGACCACCTGAGTCGGTTTAGGGTACGGGCCGCCATGAAACTCGCTAGAGGCTTTTCTCGACAGCATAGGATCATCCACTTCACCACAATCGGCTCGGCATCAGGTCTCACCCTTGATGTGTGACGGATTTACCTACCACACGGGCTACACCCTTACCCCGGGACAACCACCGCCCGGGCTGGACTACCTTCCTGCGTCACCCCATCGCTTACCTACTACAAGTCTGGTTCATCGGCTCCACCACTACCCTCAACTCCGAAGAGATCGGGCCGGCTTCACGGACTTAGCATCGCCTGATTCAGTACTGGGCGTTTCAAAGCGGGTACCGGAATATCAACCGGTTGTCCATCGACTACGCCTGTCGGCCTCGCCTTAGGTCCCGACTTACCCTGGGCAGATCAGCTTGACCCAGGAACCCTTAGTCAATCGGCGCACACGTTTCTCACGTGTGTATCGCTACTCATGCCTGCATTCTCACTCGTGAACCGTCCACAACTCGCTTCCGCGGCTGCTTCACCCGGCACACGACGCTCCCCTACCCATCCATACGGGCGTTGGCCCTATGTGTATGAATGACACGACTTCGGCGGTACGCTTGAGCCCCGCTACATTGTCGGCGCGGAATCACTTGACCAGTGAGCTATTACGCACTCTTTCAAGGGTGGCTGCTTCTAAGCCAACCTCCTGGTTGTCTCTGCGACTCCACATCCTTTCCCACTTAGCGTACGCTTAGGGGCCTTAGTCGATGCTCTGGGCTGTTTCCCTCTCGACCATGGAGCTTATCCCCCACAGTCTCACTGCCGTGCTCTCACTTACCGGCATTCGGAGTTTGGCTAAGGTCAGTAACCCGGTAGGGCCCATCGCCTATCCAGTGCTCTACCTCCGGCAAGAAACACACGACGCTGCACCTAAATGCATTTCGGGGAGAACCAGCTATCACGGAGTTTGATTGGCCTTTCACCCCTAACCACAGGTCATCCCCCAGGTTTTCAACCCTGGTGGGTTCGGTCCTCCACGAAGTCTTACCTCCGCTTCAACCTGCCCATGGCTAGATCACTCCGCTTCGGGTCTAGAGCGTGCAACTCAATCGCCCTATTCGGACTCGCTTTCGCTACGGCTTCCCCACACGGGTTAACCTCGCTACACACCGCTAACTCGCAGGCTCATTCTTCAAAAGGCACGCAGTCACGACTGCATGTGCAAGCACATACAGCGACGCTCCCACGGCTTGTAGGCACACGGTTTCAGGTACTATTTCACTCCGCTCCCGCGGTACTTTTCACCATTCCCTCACGGTACTATCCGCTATCGGTCACCAGGGAATATTTAGGCTTAGCGGGTGGTCCCGCCAGATTCACACGGGATTTCTCGGGCCCCGTGCTACTTGGGTGTCTCTTAAACGAGCCGTTGATGTTTCAGCTACGGGGGTCTTACCCTCTACGCCGGACCTTTCGCATGTCCTTCGCCTACATCAACGGTTTCTGACTCGTCTCACAGCCGGCAGACCGTGAAAAAGAGATCCCACAACCCCGCATGCGCAACCCCTGCCGGGTATCACACGCATACGGTTTGGCCTCATCCAGTTTCGCTCGCCACTACTCCCGGAATCACGGTTGTTTTCTCTTCCTGAGGGTACTGAGATGTTTCACTTCCCCTCGTTCCCTCCACACTGCCTATGTGTTCAGCAGCGGGTGACAGCCCATGACGACTGCCGGGTTTCCCCATTCGGAAACCCCCGGATCAAAGCTTGGTTGACAGCTCCCCGGGGACTATCGTGGCCTCCCACGTCCTTCATCGGTTCCTGGTGCCAAGGCATCCACCGTGCGCCCTTAAAAACTTGGCCACAGATGCTCGCGTCCACTGTGCAGTTCTCAAACAACGACCAGCCACCCATCACCCCACCCATACAGGCGAGTTCACTGGGGCCGGCAACCGAAGGACAGACTCAAACGAGCCCGTACCCTCAGATACCCAACAACGTGCCCGACACAATCAACCCGTTCCCGTTTTCCACGCCGAAGCAGTACTCACGAAACCGTGCTCATCGTGCCGAATAGTCAACGTTCCACCCATGAGCAACCAGCACCGAACATTCGCCGGTGTACTGGCCTCTGACCAGACCGAAGCCTGGTAAGAAGTGCTCCTTAGAAAGGAGGTGATCCAGCCGCACCTTCCGGTACGGCTACCTTGTTACGACTTCGTCCCAATCGCCAGTCCCACCTTCGACAGCTCCCTCCCACAAGGGGTTGGGCCACCGGCTTCGGGTGTTACCGACTTTCGTGACGTGACGGGCGGTGTGTACAAGGCCCGGGAACGTATTCACCGCAGCAATGCTGATCTGCGATTACTAGCAACTCCGACTTCATGGGGTCGAGTTGCAGACCCCAATCCGAACTGAGACCGGCTTTTTGAGATTCGCTCCGCCTCGCGGCATCGCAGCTCATTGTACCGGCCATTGTAGCACGTGTGCAGCCCAAGACATAAGGGGCATGATGACTTGACGTCGTCCCCACCTTCCTCCGAGTTGACCCCGGCAGTCTCCTGTGAGTCCCCATCACCCCGAAGGGCATGCTGGCAACACAGAACAAGGGTTGCGCTCGTTGCGGGACTTAACCCAACATCTCACGACACGAGCTGACGACAGCCATGCACCACCTGTATACCGACCACAAGGGGGGCACCATCTCTGATGCTTTCCGGTATATGTCAAGCCTTGGTAAGGTTCTTCGCGTTGCGTCGAATTAAGCCACATGCTCCGCTGCTTGTGCGGGCCCCCGTCAATTCCTTTGAGTTTTAGCCTTGCGGCCGTACTCCCCAGGCGGGGAACTTAATGCGTTAGCTGCGGCACCGACGACGTGGAATGTCGCCAACACCTAGTTCCCAACGTTTACGGCGTGGACTACCAGGGTATCTAATCCTGTTCGCTCCCCACGCTTTCGCTCCTCAGCGTCAGTAATGGCCCAGAGATCCGCCTTCGCCACCGGTGTTCCTCCTGATATCTGCGCATTTCACCGCTACACCAGGAATTCCGATCTCCCCTACCACACTCTAGCTAGCCCGTATCGAATGCAGACCCGGGGTTAAGCCCCGGGCTTTCACATCCGACGTGACAAGCCGCCTACGAGCTCTTTACGCCCAATAATTCCGGACAACGCTTGCGCCCTACGTATTACCGCGGCTGCTGGCACGTAGTTAGCCGGCGCTTCTTCTGCAGGTACCGTCACTTTCGCTTCTTCCCTGCTGAAAGAGGTTTACAACCCGAAGGCCGTCATCCCTCACGCGGCGTCGCTGCATCAGGCTTTCGCCCATTGTGCAATATTCCCCACTGCTGCCTCCCGTAGGAGTCTGGGCCGTGTCTCAGTCCCAGTGTGGCCGGTCGCCCTCTCAGGCCGGCTACCCGTCGTCGCCTTGGTAGGCCATTACCCCACCAACAAGCTGATAGGCCGCGGGCTCATCCTTCACCGCCGGAGCTTTTAACCCCGTCCCATGCGGGACAGAGTGTTATCCGGTATTAGACCCCGTTTCCAGGGCTTGTCCCAGAGTGAAGGGCAGATTGCCCACGTGTTACTCACCCGTTCGCCACTAATCCACCCCGAAAGGCTTCATCGTTCGACTTGCATGTGTTAAGCACGCCGCCAGCGTTCGTCCTGAGCCAGGATCAAACTCTCCGTGAATGTTTACCCGTAATCGGGTGCACACATCACGAGAGCGGAACAACCGGTCGGAATAAGACCCGTTGTTCTCAGCGTCCTCGCTGTGTAATTGCCTGCCGCCACCCACAAGGAGCGGAACGACAGGACTTTCAAAGGAACCACCAACCTGCCGAAGCAGGCCGGGGTATCAACATATCTGGCGTTGACTTTTGGCACGCTGTTGAGTTCTCAAGGAACGGACGCTTCCTTCGGTCCCGTTTCACCGGGGCCCTCCGGGCGCTTCCCTTCGTTTACTTCTTTGTCTTGCTGTCTTGCGTTTCCGACTCTATCAGACTCTTTCGTGTCCGATTCCCGGTCGAAGCGGGTCTCGCATCTCGCTTTCCAGGTCCTTCGCTTTCGCGTTCTCCCTTTCCGGCGAGTCCGACTCTATCAGATCCTTTCGGGCCTGATTCCCGGTCAGCGGGGTTTGTCTTCCCGGCTGTTGGGCCGTTCCGACGCTCAAACTCTAGCGGATTCTCCCGGCGGCTCATAATCGGGCCTTCGTAATGAATTCCGGCATGCCGAAATCATCCCGAGTGGGAGATCGTGCTGAAGTTTGGTTGCCGCGTCCGCGGCGGGATCGGCTGCCGCGGAACCTTCTGGCTACGTGACAACTCGGAGAACGTTACGGATCCACCAGGGGTGTGTCAACCCTCCCCCGGCGGCCTCCGCAGGGGCCCCTTCCTGGCCGTTCAGTCCAGGTCGGTGAGCCGACCGCCGGCGTCCGGCTGGGCGTGCTCCACGCGGCGCAGGAGGCGGACCAGCAGCTCGCCGAGGACACCGCGCTCATTGCCGGAGAGGTCCTGGAGGAGGTCCTCCTCGAAGTCGCTCGCCATGCGCATTGCCTCGAGCCACTTCGTTCGGCCCTCGTCGGTCAGCTCGACGATGACGCGGACCCGGTTGTTCTCGTCGCGGTCGCGGGTGACCAGGCCCTCGCCGGCCATCCGGTCGATGCGGTGCGTCATGGCGGCCGGGGTGAGGCCGAGGCGCTTCGCCAGTTCGCCCGGTCCCAGACGGTAGGGAGCGCCGGCCAGGACCAGAGTCTTGAGGACCTCCCACTCGGCGTTGCTGATGCCGAGCGCGGCGACTTGTCTCCCGTACGCGACGTTCATCCGGCGGTTCAGTCGGCCCAGCGCGGAGACGACCTGTTCGACCTGAGGGTCGAGGTCGCGGAACTCGCGCTGGTAAGCGGCGATCTGTTCGTCGAGGCTCGGCTCGCTGGGGCCGGGCTCCTCGGTGCTCTCGGACATGGCGGGCAGTATGGCACGCCCCCACCCCCTGAAGTCCTTCACTCTGTAGTTTTCACCTTCTAACTTTAGTGCTAAAGTCTTCGAGTCTGATTTCTTCGTGCCAGGTCTCGACGCTCCGCGATCGAGGCCTTCGAGTTCTTGAGGTAGGTGAGTGTGACCAGGGAGATGGGCGCAGCGCTGCGGCGGATCCAGCTGGGCAGCGCGCTGAGCGCGTTCGGGCTCGGGTTCACCGTCCCGTATCTGTACGTCTACGTGGCGCAGGTACGGGATCTGGGCGCCGGGACGGCGGGAGTCGTCCTGGCAGCCTTCGCGATGGCAGCGCTGGCCGTTCTGCCGTTCACCGGGCGGGCCATCGACCGGCGGGGCCCGTTGCCCGTGCTGGTGGTGGCCTCCGTTCTGGCCTCCGTGGGCGCGGCGGCCCTGGGGTTCGCGAGCAGTGTTCCGGCGGCGGTGCTGTCCGCCGCTGTCCTGGGCGCGGGCACCGCGGTCATGCAGCCGGCCCTCGCCACGATGCTCGTGTGGTGCTCCAGCGCCGCGACCCGTACGCGGGCCTTCGCCACGCAGTTCTTCCTGCAGAACCTGGGGCTCGGCCTCGGCGGGCTCGTCGGCGGGCAGCTGGTGGACGTGGACCGTCCGTCGAGCTTCACGATGCTGTTCCTGATCGAGGCCGTGATGTTCGTGGTGCTCGGCGTCGTGGTGACGACCGTGCGGATGCCCCGTCCGGCCTCGCTCGGCGGGGCCCGCCCTGCGGACGGTTCCGCCGCGAAGGGTGGTGGCCTGCGGGCGCTGCTCTCACACCGGGCCATGGTGCAGCTGTGTGTGCTGGGGTTCGTGCTGTTCTTCGCCTGCTACGGGCAGTTCGAGTCCGGCCTGGCCGCGTACGGCACGGAGGCCGCCGGGATCGAGCCCTCCACCCTCGGCTTCGCGCTGGCCGCCAACACCGCGGTCATCGTCGTGGCGCAGTTCGTCGTGCTGCGGCTGGTGGAGCGGCGGCGGCGCAGCCGGGTCATCGCCGCGGTCGGCCTGATCTGGGCGTTCGCCTGGATCGTGGCGGGGTACGCGGGGCTGGGCCACGGCAGCCAGACCATGGCGACGGCCGCGTTCATCACGACGTACGCGCTCTTCGGGCTGGGTGAGGCGATGCTCTCGCCGACCGTCGCCCCGCTGGTCGCCGATCTGGCGCCGGAGTCGATGGTCGGGCAGTACAACTCGGCGTTCGCCCTGTGCAAGCAGCTCGCGCTCGCGGTCGGTCCGGCCGTCGGCGGGCCGATGGGTGCGTCGCTGCACGGCCCGTACATCGTGACGTTCGTGCTGTTCTCGCTGGGCATCACCTGGCTCGCCCTGCGGCTGGGGCGCCGGCTCACCCCCGTACAGGACCAGCCGTCGCTGGCCGGCGTCCCGTCGCGGGTGGTGGCGGTGTCACTGCCCGAGGGCGGAGACGGCGCGGAGACCACGACCACCGGATCCGCGACCACCGGATCCGCGACCACCGGGTCCGCATCCACCGGATCCGCATCCACCGGATCCGCATCCACCGGGTCCGCCATCAGCGGGTCCGGAACCACCGGATCGGGGGCGCCCTCGGTTTCCGCCCCGGTGTCCGCGCCCGCCGCTCACTGAGGGAGCGATCTGCTCACCGCGGCAGGGCGAACTCGCACCAGACCGCCTTGCCGCCGCCCGGCGTGCGCCGGCTGCCCCACGAGGTGGCGATCGAGGCGATGATCGAGATGCCGCGCCCCGCCTCGTCCGCCGGTTCGGCCTGGCGGCGGCGCGGCAGGTGGTCGTCGCCGTCGGTGACCTCGATGATCAGCCGGCGGTCCGTACGGCGCAGTCCCAGGCGCATCGGCGGGCTGCCGTGCTGGAGGGAGTTCGCGACCAGTTCGCTGGTGGCGAGGACGCCCAGGTCGCGGAGTTCGACGGGGAAGCGCCAGGAGGTCAGGACGCCGGTGGCGAAGGCGCGGGCCCGCGGGGCTGCCTCGATGCCGCCGAGGAGATCGAGTGCGGCGTTGTGGAACAGCTCCGCGTTCGGTCCCGTACGGGCGGGGTGCTGGACCACCAGGACCGCCACGTCGTCGTCGTGCTCGGCGGTCACGCCGAGGGAGCGGATCAGCCGGTCGCAGACCACTTGCGGTGAACCCTTGGCGCCGGAGAGGGCGCGGGCCAGCGAGGCGACGCCCTCGTCGATGTCCTCGCTGCGCCGTTCGACCAGGCCGTCCGTATAAAGGACGGCGGTGGAGCCGGGCGGCAGCGCGATGGTGCCCGAGGTGTGGACCCAGCCGCCGGTGCCGAGCGGGGGGCCGGTGGGGTCGGCGGCGCGGTGGACGGTGCCGTCCTCGTCGCAGACGAGGATCGGGAGGTGCCCGGCGGAGGCGTAGACGAGCTGCCCCTCGTTCGGATCGTGGACGGCGTAGACGCAGGTCGCGATCTGGCTGGCGTCGATCTCGGCGGCGAGGCCGTCCATCAGCTGGATCACCTCGTGCGGCGGGAGGTCGAGCCGGGCGTAGGCGCGGACGGCGGTGCGGAGCTGGCCCATCACGGCGGCGGCCCGGACACCGCGGCCCATCACGTCGCCGATGACCAGGGCCGTGCGGCCCGCGCCGAGGGTGATGACGTCGTACCAGTCGCCGCCCACCGCGGCGTCGGTTCCGCCGGGCTGGTAGGTGGCGGCGATCCGGAGGTCGTCGGGCTGTTCCAGCTCCTGCGGAAGGAGGGAGCGCTGGAGGGTGACGGCCGTTTCGCGGTGGCGGCGCTCGCTGGTCCGCAGGCGTTCGGCGGCTTCGGCGTGGTCGGTGACGTCGGCGGCGTACACGAGGACGCCGCCTTCGCTCTTGCGGTCGGTCCTGCCCTCGCTCTTGTCGCCTCCCTTTTCCGCCTTGTCTCCCTTGTCTCCCTTTTCTGCCTTGTCTGCCTTGCTTCCCCTGTCCCCCTCGTCCTCCGCGCTGCCCCAGGCGGCGACGGGGGTGCAGGTCACGGTGTACGAACCGCCCTCGGCGGTCCTGCGGGACTTGACCGTACGGGCGGTGCCGCTGCGCAGGACCTGGTCGAGCAGCGGGACCACGCTGAGCTGGGCGAGCTCGGGCATGGCCTCGGCCGCGGGAACGCCGCACGGGCGGGGGCCGAACGCCGTCTCGTACGCGTCGTTGACGTAGGCGATGCGGTGGTCCGGGCCGTGCAGCAGGGCGACGGGGGCGGGGAGCCGGCCGAGGATCTCGCGGGCGGAGAGGTCATCGAGGGCGGGCCCGGGGAGGGCCTCCGTCGAGGCGGGACCGGAAGGCGCCGGGGAGGCGTCGTCGGGCAGGGCGGGCGAGCCGTCCGTCCGGGCGTACTCGGCTCGGGCCGCCGGCACGGAACTACGGTCGTCCCGTGCGGCGGCTCGGCGCTGCGTTCCGGGAAGGCGGGCGCTCCAACGCGTGAAGTTCACGGTATTTCTGGCCTCGTGTGTCGGTCTGGTCCGCTCGGGCGGGCTGCTTCTTCTGCCGTGTTCGGGGGCACCGGGGGCCGTACCCCCGGGAAGGCGCAGCCGGGCCTCGTCGTTCTGTTGGTGCGTCGCTGCTGGTCACTGTTGGTCACTGCCGACCGGGTCACTCTGTGCAGGTGTGGCCCCACCTATGGTCACACGTCCAGTGTGACCGACCGTACTGACAGTCGCCGCGCCGGCGACGTTCCGACCCTCGATCGGTCCGGTGCCGACGTCGGCCGGATGCGCGGCCGGGGCTTCGTCGGCCGATCCGGCGGGGCCGCGCGAGGGCCGTCCTTCCGGCTGTCCGTCAGCTGTCCGTCCGGGGGGCGTCCGCCCGGCGGTCGTCCGGCGGTTCTCCGGGCCCCTTCGGGCGGCCGAGGGGCGGGAAGCCCGGGGTGCCGGAGCCGCCGCCCGCCGCGAGTTCGAACTCGGCGCGGGGGTGCTCCAGCGAACCGAGGGAGACGATCTCGCGTTTGAAGAGTCCGGACAGGGTCCATTCGGCAAGGACGCGTGCCTTCCGGTTGAACGTCGGGACCCGGCTGAGGTGGTACGCACGGTGCATCAGCCAGGCGGGGTAGCCCTTGAGCTTGCGGCCGTAGACGTGGGCGACGCCCTTGTGCAGGCCGAGGGAGGCGACCGATCCCACGTACGCGTGCCGGTACTCCTCGAGCGGCCGGCCGTCGATCGAGGCGAGGACGTTGTCGGCGAGGACCTTCGCCTGGCGCACCGCGTGCTGGGCGTTGGGGGCGGTCTCGCGGCCCGGTTCGGATGCGGTCAGGTCGGGTACGGCCGCGGCGTCGCCGGCTGCCCAGGCGTGTGGCATGTCCTCGACGCCGAGGGTGGCGGTGCAGCGGAGCCGGCCGCGTTCGGTGAGGGGCAGGTCGGTGGCGGCCAGCAGCGGGGCCGGTTTGACTCCCGCGGTCCACACGAGGGTGCGCGTGGGGAAGCGGGAGCCGTCGCTGAGGACGGCGACGCGGTCCTCGCAGGTGTCGAGGCGGGTTTCGAGGCGTACGTCGATGTTCCGGCCGCGCAGCTCCCCGATGGCGTACGTGCCCATGGCCTCGCCGACCTCGGGAAGGATGCGCCCGGAGGCCTCGACCAGGATCCATCTCAGGTCGGCCGGCTTGATGTTGTGGTAGTACCGCGCCGTGTAGCGGGCCATGTCCTCCAGTTCGGCCAGCGCCTCCACGCCCGCGTAGCCGCCGCCGACGAAGACGAAGGTGAGAGCGGCGTCGCGGATCGCGGGGTCGCGGGTCGCGGAGGCGATGTCCATCTGTTCGATGACGTGGTTGCGCAGCCCGATGGCCTCCTCGACCGTCTTGAAACCGATGCCGAATTCGGCGAGGCCGGGGACGGGCAGGGTGCGCGAGACGGACCCGGGGGCGATGACGATCTCGTCGTACGCGATCTCCAGCGCTCCGGTGCCGTCCTCACCGGTGGCGAGGGTGGTGACGGTCGCGGTCCGTTTGGCGTGGTCGACGCGCTGGGCCTCGCCGATGACGATCGTGCAGTCGTTCAGGACGCGGCGCAGCGGCACGACCACATGGCGCGGCGAGATCGAGCCGGCCGCCGCTTCGGGGAGGAAGGGCTGGTAGGTCATGTACGGCTCGGGCGTGACGACCACGATCTCGGCGTCGCCGCTCCTCAGTCTCTGCTTCAACTTCCGTTGGAGACGCAGCGCTGTGTACATCCCGACGTAGCCGCCGCCGACGACGAGAATGCGTACACCTGGCCGGGTGCCGGGGGTCGTCCCCCGGGAATCTGGAGCCATCACCACCCCATGACGCAACGGAGTCAGTGGTTTGTCCACAGGCCCGGCAAATTGTGTGACCGGAGGTTCTCCGACGGCACCTGGGGCGCGGGAACGGTGAGGGGCGACAGCCGTGCAGGTCAGGCAGTGCGCACGGGGCGAGTGGAGGGGCGATGTTCCGGTGTGGATCGGATCTTGGTCCGATCGGGGGGCGCTCCATGCGGAACTACCCCCTTCTGAATTGACGCAGGCTCAACTATGTTCGTAACCCGTCGGGGTGTCGGGTGCGGATTTCGTTGTGCTCCGCTCCCCGACCGAAACGGCGGGAAGTCTCCGGGGGGAGACGTCATAACCGGGGGAAGTTATGCATATTCAGGATAAGCATGGCCAGGCTGCGCTCTCTCGCGCGTCCGAGGACCAAGGGCGCCTCGGCTCCGTGGGTGCGCTCGGCGTCATGAGCTCGGCGGACGCCGTTCGTTCCGCGGCGGCGGTGAGTGCCGCGGCGATGGGTTCGGCCGCTGCGGGACACGCCCCGAGCGGGGCGACGACGTCGGGAATGGCGACGATGGGAGCGGCGGGGACCGCGAGCGCGCCGCGCTCGGCTCCGCTGCGCGTCGACGCGCAGCGGAATCTGGAGCATGTGCTGCGGGCGGCTCGCGAGGTGTTCGGGGAGCTGGGTTACGGCGCCCCGATGGAGGACGTGGCGCGTCGCGCGCGCGTCGGCGTGGGCACCGTCTACCGGCGGTTCCCGAGCAAGGACGTGCTGGTGCGCCGGATAGCCGAGGAGGAGACCTCCCGGCTGACCGAGCAGGCGCGTACGGCGCTGGGGCAGGAGGAGAAGCCCTGGTCGGCGCTCTCCCGCTTTCTGCGTACGTCCGTGGCGTCGGGCGCGGGCAGGCTGCTGCCGCCGCACGTGCTGCGGGTCGGCGTCGACGGGGAGGAGCCGGGTGTGCCGGCGGCTTCCGGGGCGGCGTCGGCTCCGGGCGCGGTGGACGAGACCCGCGTTCCGCAGCAGCGGCAGGGAGTGGGCCAGGACGGCTTCCGCGTCGCCGGCCGGCGCTCCGGGGGCGCCGACGGGTTCGACGGCCTCGGTGAGGACACCGGCGCGGTCGAGCTGCTGGAGGTCGTGGGGCGGCTGGTCGACCGGGCGCGGGAATCGGGTGAGCTGCGCCGGGACGTGACGGTGGCCGATGTGCTGCTGGTCATCGCCACGGCGGCTCCTTCGCTGCCGGACGCCGCTCAGCAGGCCGCGGCTTCGACCCGGTTGCTGGACATCCTGCTGGAGGGGCTGAGGTCACGCCCGGCGTGACGTCCGGCCGCCCGCCCGCGGCCCCACGCGTTCCGCATCAGTCGTCCCGGGCGGCGGTCGTTATCAGTCGTCCCGGGCGGCGGTCGTTCGGGCAACGGTCGTCCCGGGCTGCGGTCGTCCCGCATCCGCTGTTCCGTCCGCTCCGCCCGTATGCCGGGCGAGGCGGACGGGCACGGGCGGCGTGCCGCCCGTGAGGTGGCCGCTGAGCGGGTTCCGGGGGACGGATCCGCGGAGAGTCATTCCCCGAAAGCAGGGCCTCTAGTACTCGCATTCGAGAAAACGCCCCGGATGAGTGGTTGGCGGGACTGAGGGGCCAGCGCGATTGAGCCATGTGGCAGTCTTGGCCGGTATTCGAGTCCGAGGGTGCATACGGGGGCTTCCGCGATGAGCGGTAACGAGCAGCAGGAAGAGCCGCTCGGCGAGATCGCAGCGGCCGACAAGCACACGAAAGCGGACGGGCCGTCCGGCGGTCAGGTGCCGGCCCAGGCCGTACGCGGCTCGTCGGACGAGACGGCCGGGGGTGGCACCGTACTGCCCGGCCCGTGGCCCGCCGTCGCCGAGGAGGACGCCTCCGGCGCGGCCGGCGCCCACGCGGTTCCGCAGCAGCGCGCGGGCCGCGGCGGAGCACCCGAACTCGGAGTGTCCGACGCCCGGTTGATCGAGGACATGCGCGCCGGCGACGACCAGGCCTACGAGGAGCTGTTCCGGCGGCATGCGGCCGCCGTCGCGCGCTACGCCCGCAGTTGCTGCCGGGACGCGCACACCGCCGACGACCTGACGGCCGAGGTGTTCGCCCGCACGCTCCAGGCCGTACGGGGCGGAAAAGGGCCGACGGAAGCGGTCCGGGCCTATCTGATGACCGCCGTCCGCCATGTCGCCGCCGCCTGGACGAAGAGCGCGAAGCGTGAGCATCTGGTCGACGACTTCGCGGTGTTCGCCGCCCAGGCCTCCCGTTCCTCCGAGCTCTCCGACGACGACACCCTCGACCTCGGCGCCGACGTCCTCGCGATGCACGAAGCCGAGCAGACGATGGCCATGCAGGCCTTCCGGAGCCTCCCGGAGCGCTGGCAGGCGGTTTTGTGGCACACCACGGTGGAGGAGGAGTCGCCGAGCGAGATCGCCCCGCTGTTCGGCCTCACCGCCAACGCCACCGCCGTCCTGGCGAGCCGCGCCCGCGAAGGGCTCAAGCAGGCCTACCTCCAGGCCCACGTCAGCCAGGCGCTCACCACAGGCGGGGAGTGCGCGCAGTACGCCGACCGGCTCGGCGCCCACGCCCGGGGCGGGCTCCGGACCCGGGCCGAGCGCGGGCTGCGCAAGCACCTCGACGCCTGCGCCAAGTGCCGGATGGCGGCGGGCGAGCTGGACCACGTGAACGCCGGGATTCCGGCGCTGCTGCCCGTCGCGGTCATCGGTTGGTTCGCCGCCGGGTACGCACTCAAGGCCGCGGGCGTCGTGGCCGGCGGCGCGGCCGGGGCCGCCGGGGCGGGAGCCGCCGCGGCGGCCACCGGGTCCGGCTCCGTCGGTGGGGCCGCCGGGGGCGCCGCGGTCTCCGAGGGGCTTGGCGCCCCGGCCAAAGCGGGGATCGCCGCCGCCGTGGCGGTGGCCGCCGCGGCCGGTCTGGTGTGGGCGCTCGTCGGTGACGACCAGCCGAAGCCGGAGCCCAAGCCGGTCGCGAAGCCGCCGGTCGCGGCGCCCGCCGTGCCCACACCGCCTCCCCCGCCGCCCTCGAAGCCGGCTCCGAAGCCTCCGGCCGCCCCCGCGCCACCCGCGCCCCCGGCGCCGGCCCCGCCCGAGCCGGCCCCGGAGCCGACGCCGAGCCCCACGCCCTCCCCCGAGCCGCCGCCGAGGCCCGCGCCCCCGGCGCCGAGCCCACCGCCGTCCCCGAAACCACCCCCGAAGCCGACGCCGAAGCCGCCGAAACCCACGCCGCCCCCGCCCGCCCCGGAGGTGTACCAGGTCAGCGAGCTGGCGCACTCCCTGTTCGGCGACCGGAGCGAGCCGGAGGTCGTAATGGGGCAGAGCAGTTGGATCTGGCAGCGTTCGAACGTGTCCATCGCCTCCACCCGTTACGCGCACGGGGTGACCGTGCACGCCCGCTCCTCGGTGACCATCCAGCTGAACCGAGCGTGCACGCGTTACGAGGCCATGGTCGGCGTGGACGACCTGACCATGGGGCTCGGCGCGGTGCGCTTCTCCGTGTTCGACGGAGACGGGGCCCGGCTGTGGCGCTCCCCGGTGATGGAGGGCGGCGATCCGGCCGCCCCGGTGAGCGTGAGCATCGCCGGCCAGTCCTCGATCCGCCTCGTGGTGGAGCCGGAGACGCCGTTCGGCGGGGTGGCCCTTGCCGACTGGGCGGAGTCCCGGATCAGCTGCGCCTGAGCCGTACGGCATGTCCCGCCCGGGCTTCCATGCCGGGCTTCCCGACCGGGCTCCCCGGCGTCGCTTTCCGGCCAGGCCCGGAGCCCGTTCCGGTCAGGGTTGGAGGGTGCGCCGGGCCGGGGTCACACCGCCGGCGACCGCGCGCTGGCGCGGAGCGGCGGTCCCCGTCCAGCAGGTGCCGCGGCGGGTCACCAGACGGCGCAGCCACAGTTCGGTGGAGGCCAGGTCCGCCAGGCCGTCCAGGGGCAGCGGCTCGCCCTCGGAGGCGGCGCGCAGGGCCTTGCGGACCACCCTGGCCTCGACCAGGCCCGCGTCGGCCAGCAGCGGAGCGTCGAAGAGGGCCATCAGCTCCGGCAGCGCGATGCGCAGACCGGTGCGGGTGACGGCGGTGGAGGTCGCCTGGGACGGCGTGCCCCAGCCGGGCGGCAGATCGTGGATGCCCGCCCCGCCGAGCACCCGGCGCAGGATCGCGGCCCGTGCGCCGGGCTGGACGCGCAGCGACTCGGGCAGGGCGCGGGCCGCCCGCACGACCTGGTTGTCGAGGAACGGGGCGTGCAGCCGCTGGCTGCGGATCTCCGCGGCCTGTTCCAGGATCCGGTGGTCTGCGGCCCCCCGGGCGAGGGCGGCGCGGGCCCGGGCCTCCCCGGGGCGCTGGACGGAGGCGGGCCGGATCGCCGCCTCCTGGAGACGAACCGATACTTCGGCCAGCGCCTCCCCCGTCAGCCAGCGCGCCGCCGGCCCCGGGCGCGACCAGGCGAGGGCGGCGAGCGAGGCGTCGGCGGGGGTGGCGAGGTCGGGGGCGTAACGGTTGGCGTCGGGGAGGAGTCCGGCGGCGGACTCCAGGCCGGTGCGGTACGACGTACGGGCCAGGCGGCGGGCGGCCCGGTAGACGGTCAGCGGGACGAACAGGGAGTGCGCCGTGGGACCTTCGGCCTTGGTGAGGGCGGCGACGGGGCGCAGCAGATGGCGTCTGCGCCGGTCCATCAGGAGGTCGGCGAGACGGGCCGGGTGGGCGTCCAGGACCTGTCGGGCCCCGTGCCCGACGAGGTGGTCGGCGCTGCCCGCGGAGAGCCGGCGGCGGTGACGTTCGGCGAGGACGAGCGAGGGGGCCGGTTCGTCGGTGAGCGCGCCGACCTCCAACGAGGCGTACGGCAGGGCCTCTTCTCCCGCCGCGACGACGACGTGGTGCAGGCGCGGGTTGGCGGCGATGGCGCGGGCGCGCTCCAGCTCGTCCTCGTCGCCACGGGTGGTGAGGTCGTTGAAGGTGACGGCGAGCAACCGCTCCCCCGCGCCGGTGCCGTGGCCGAGGAGGGTGCCGGGGAGCCCGGGCAGTCCGGAGGCGAGCAGGGCGAGGGTGGCGGAGGCGCTGCCTCCGGAGAGGTCGGCGCCGATGCCCGCCACGGGTCCGCCCCGGGCCGCGCGCCGGTCGGCGGGGCCCATGCCGGGGACGGGCCCCGGGTCCGGCGGCTGGGATTCCGGCGCGTGGCGCGGGGCCGTGAGCCGGGCGCGTACGGCTTCGACGAGCGCGTCCCGTACGCCCTCCACG
This sequence comes from Streptomyces sp. CA-278952, assembly GCF_028747205.1. Taxonomy (NCBI): domain Bacteria; kingdom Bacillati; phylum Actinomycetota; class Actinomycetes; order Kitasatosporales; family Streptomycetaceae; genus Streptomyces; species Streptomyces sp. CA-278952. The sequence continues at coordinate 4,257,755 of NZ_CP112880.1, read as the reverse complement.
GCGTGCACCGGGTCGGCCTGGTGTGCGGCGACGGCGAGCGAGGCGACGGCCTCGTAGCCGGTGATCTCCCGCGAGCCCTCCCGCAGGATGAGCGCGTGGCCCGGCGGGACCCGCTTCACGCCCACGTAGGGCGTGCCGTCGCCGAGGGCCTCGGGGGTCTCCGGGCAGGCGAGCAGGGCGGCGAGGTGCCCGATGTCGAGCTGGGCCTCGATGAGGTCGGCGAGCGGCAGGGCGGCGGTGGCGAAGGCGGTGCCGTTGGCCCAGGGGGTGTGGAAGACGGGACGGGCTCCGGCCAGGTCGCCCGCGACGGTGATGCGGCGGCCGATCTGCACGACGGCGGTGTAACTACCGGGCCAGGCGGTGAGATGGCGCATCGCGCCGCCGCGTGCGGCGAGCAGCCCGACGCGCAGCTGCTCGTCGGTGGCGCCGCAGCAGCCGAGGACCGCGAGGCGGGCGGTGGGCGCCCCCTCGGGGGTCGCGACGCCGATGACGCGGATCTCGTCGGGCCGCCAGTCGCCGACCGCCCACAGCGGATCCGGGTCTCCCCAAAGGAGTTGGGAGCCCACGGGGTGAACCGTGCGCCCCTCTCCGCCGTTTCCGACAGCGCCGACGGTGCCGAAGCTCGCGGCGATACTGCTCCATCCCACCAACCAACGCATCGCCGCCTCCACAGGCTGTGGACAAACGGCGCACTTGACGAGCGAAGCGCCGCTGCGGGACATGCTGCCACGACAATGCCGCAGGGGAGGGTGTACGGGCGGCGCACACCGGAAGAGCATGCGCCCCTGGCAAAGGCCCGGCGCGGTCTTCACCGGGACGACAGTAACGGAAGCGTCGGTTCCGGGAGTTGCGGAGGCGGGCCCGTCCGGCCTCCGAGCCGCCCCGGCCCGCCCCCCGCGGAAGGGGAGGGGCCGGCGCCGCCCGGAAACAGCGCCGGTATCCGGCCATAGTCGGACCGTTGGCCAGACCCTCACCGGACCGTCGCTATTCGGCCATTCTCTCGAAGCGCCACCCTGCGCGCATGTCGTGCCGCGCCCCCCGGCGGACCCTTCCACGCACAGTCCGGGAGGTGGGCCTCACCTCCCGGACCGGTCCACCGCCCGCGGGGAATGGAGCGGCGGTTTCCCCCAGCCCACTGAGTCCAGTGCAGCGGGCCGACCCACGCAGGTCCCAGACAAGCCTTCCGGCCATCGGCGGGCCAGAGCGCACAGCCGGGCGCACGGCCACACGCCGGGAGCACGCCGCACCCCGGCCCGCGCGCCGCCGCCCGGGCGGCCCGGACCACCCGCACGGACAACAATCCCGCCATCCGGACGTCTGCCCCTTAACGGTAGGGATAGGGAGAACTACGCTGTGTTTACTGGTGTTCTCAGCAGGGGGCATATTCCTCGGGGCTCGGCCACATGCGTGTGCAGGCGGAGTACGGAGGTTCGAACCTGGGGAGGCATCGGTACGAATGCCGCGCGCCGTCCTCGGTGACGCGGCGGCTGTCTGTGTGTCGAGGGGTGGCGCATGTCCAGGGAGCAACGCGGGCCGAACGAGAAGCTCGGCACGGTTCTCGCCCTCGCGGGAATCAGTAACGCCGGGCTCGCCCGGCGGGTCAACGACCTCGGAGCACAGCGCGGTCTGACACTTCGCTACGACAAGACCTCGGTGGCCCGGTGGGTCGCCAAGGGAATGGTGCCGCAGGGCGCGGCGCCGCATCTCATCGCGGCGGCGATCGGGGCCAAGCTCGGCCGGCCGGTCCCCCTGCACGAGATCGGCCTCGCCGACGCGGACCCGGCCCCGGAGGTCGGCCTCGCCTTCCCCCGGGACGTGGGCGAGGCGGTCCGGTCGGCGACCGAGCTGTACCGGCTGGATCTGGCCGGGCGGCGGGGCGGCGGCGGGATCTGGCAGTCCCTGGCGGGATCGTTCTCCGTGAGCGCCTACGCGACGCCCGCCTCGCGCTGGCTGATAACCCCCGCCGATCCGTCGGTGGCCCGGGACCCGACGGCGGCGCAGGCCGCCATCCTGGGAGCACGCGGCGGCGGATCCGGGAGCCCCGGCGGGGCCGGCGCACGTGGACCGGGAGCCGCGCCGGACGCCCGGGGCGCACACATCCTCCACACCGGCGGCTCCACCCCCGGCGCGGCGGGCTCCGTCCCGCTCCAGCCCGGCCCGGAGGCCGTGGCGGACGCCTCACCGCTGCGGGTCGGGCACAGCGACGTGTCGAAGCTGCGCGAGGCGGCGCAGGACGCCCGGCGCTGGGACTCCAAGTACGGCGGCGGCGACTGGCGCTCCTCCATGGTTCCCGAGTGCTTACGCGTCGACGCCGCACCGCTGCTCCTCGGCTCGTACACCGACGAGGTCGGACGGGCCCTGTTCGGCGCGTCGGCCGAGCTGACCCGGCTGGCCGGCTGGATGGCCTTCGACACCGGCCAGCAGGAGGCGGCCCAGCGCTACTACATCCAGGCCCTGCGCCTGGCCCGGGCCGCCGCCGACGTCCCGCTCGGCGGCTATGTCCTCGCCTCGATGTCCCTCCAGGCGACCTACCGGGGCTTCGCCGACGAGGGGGTCGACCTCGCCCAGGCCGCCGTCGAGCGCAACCGCGGTCTCGCCACCGCCCGCACCATGAGCTTCTTCCGGCTGGTGGAGGCCCGGGCCCACGCGAAGGCCGGCGACGCACCGGCCGCGGGGGCCGCGCTCAAGGGCGCGGAGAGCTGGCTGGAGCGGTCCCGGGCGGGCGACTCCGACCCGCCCTGGCTCGGCTTCTACGGCTACGACCGGTTCGCCGCCGACGCCGCCGAGTGCTACCGGGACCTGAAGGCCCCACGCCAGGCGCGGCGCTTCACCGAGCAGGCGCTGTCCCGGCCGACCGAGGAGTTCGTCCGCAGCCACGGACTGCGGCTCGTCGTCTCCGCCGTCGCCGAGCTGGAGTCGGGCAATCTGGACGCGGCCTGCGCGGCGGGCACCCGGGCGGTGGAGGTCGCCGGCCGGATCTCCTCGGCCCGCACCACGGAGTACGTGCGCGATCTGCTGCACCGCCTGGAGCCGTACGGGGACGAGCCCCGCGTCGCGGAGCTGCGGGAGCGGGCCCGCCCGCTGCTGGTCACCCCGGGCTGAGCAGGGCCGAAACGGGCCGAGCCGGGATGAGCCGGGCGACGGAAGTCGCCCGGCGGGGCTCCGCCGGGCGGAGTGTGCGCCACGCCCTGCCCGGCTGGGGTTTGAGCCGGTTGTCAGTGGGTCAGTGCACTATCGGGGTGGGAGGTGGCGTGATGATGACGCACGCGGCGTACGACTGCGATGTGCTGGTGATCGGCGGCGGGATCGTCGGTCTGTCGACCGCGTATGCGCTTCTACGGTCCGCGCCGGGCACCAGAGTGACGGTCCTGGAGAAGGAGCACGGCCCCGCCCGCCATCAGACCGGCCGCAACAGCGGCGTGATCCACAGCGGCATCTACTACCGCCCCGGCTCCCTCAAGGCCCGGTACGCGCTGCGCGGCTCCGCCGAGCTGGCGGACTTCTGCGCCGAGCACTCCATCGCCCACGCCACCACCGGCAAGCTGATCGTCGCCACCGAGCGCTCCGAGCTGCCCCGGCTGCACGGCCTGGTGCAGCGCGGCCGCGAGCACGGACTGCCCGTGCGGGAGCTGGGCCCCGCCCAGATCGCGGAGTACGAGCCGGAGGTCCGGGGCCTCGCGGCGATCCGGGTCGGCACGACGGGCGTCTGCGACTTCACGGCCGTCGCCCGGCGCTTCGCCGCCGAGGTCACCGCCGCCGGTTCCATCGTGCGGTACGGCGCGGAGGTCACCGCGATAGACCGGCGCCCCTGGGGCGTCGCGGTGCGCACGGCGGACGGCACGGTCGTCCGGTCCAGGGTGCTGGTCAACTGCGCGGGCCTCCACAGCGACCGGGTGGCTCGCCTCGCCGGGGACGATCCGGGGGTGCGGATCGTGCCGTTCCGCGGCGAGTACTACGCGCTGGCCCGCCCCGAGCTGGTGCGCGGCCTGGTCTACCCGGTGCCGGACCCGGCGTTCCCCTTCCTCGGCGTCCACCTCACCCGGGGCTTCGACGGCTCCGTCCACGTCGGGCCGAACGCGGTCCCCGCCCTGGCCCGCGAGGGATACACCTGGCCGCAGGTCCGCCCCGCCGAACTGCTGTCCACGCTGAGCTGGCCGGGCACCTGGCACATCGCCCGCAGACACTGGCGGTACGGGGCGGGCGAGGTGCACCGCTCGCTGTCCCGGTCCGCCTTCACCCGGGCCGTCCAGCGGCTGCTGCCCGCCGTCACCGAGGACGACCTGCGCCCGTCGCCCGCCGGGGTCCGGGCCCAGGCGGTGCTGAAGGACGGCACGCTGGTCGACGACTTCCTGATCCGCGAGGCCCCGCACACCGTGCACGTGCTCAACGCCCCGTCGCCCGCCGCGACGGCGTGCCTGCCCATCGGCCGGGAGGTGGCACGGCTCGCGCTGCGCCGGGCTCAGGGGGCGGGGTGGAAGCCGCCCGCCGTAGAATCCGGTCATTGTGTCTGAGCAGCCCTTGAACCCCACCCCCACCCCCGCCGAAGCCCCCGACGACGACGCGCCCGGCACGGCGCCCGCCGGCACCGTGCCGACCGGCTCCACGGCGACCGGCTCCACGGCGGCCGACGCGCTCGCCGACGCCGCGACCGACGTCACGGCCGACGAAGCCGCCGCGCTGCGGGCCGCCTCCTTCGAGCGCGCGCGCCGACTGCGCCAGGAGCCCCGCTTCCCCGGCGGCCCCGCCGCCGACCCCGCCGGTTCGCACCACGAGCGCCGGATCCGCAGCTTCCAGCCGCGCCGCAGCCGCGTCACGACCGGCCAGCAGGACGCCCTGGAGCGCCTGTGGCCGAAGTGGGGCCTGGACATCGACGGGCAGCGGGTCCTGGACCTGGCCGACCTCTTCGACGGTCTGCCCGTCGTCCTGGAGATCGGCTTCGGCATGGGCGAGGCCACCGCGCAGATGGCGGCCGACGACCCGGGCACCGGCATCCTCGCGGTCGACGTCCACACCCCGGGCCAGGGCAATCTGCTGGGCCTCGCGGACAAGGCCGACTCGACCAACGTACGGGTGGCCAACGGCGACGCGGTCATCCTGCTGCGCGAGATGCTGGCCCCCGAGTCGCTCGACGGCCTGCGGGTCTACTTCCCCGACCCCTGGCCCAAGGCCCGGCACCACAAGCGGCGCCTGATCCAGCCCGAGTTCCTGGACCTGGTGGCCCCGGTGCTGAAGCCCGGCGCCGTCGTCCACTGCGCCACCGACTGGGAGCCGTACGCCGAGCAGATGCTGGAGGTGCTCACCGCGCACCCCCGCTTCGCGAACACCGCGGCCGACGGCGGATACGCCCCGCGCCCCGCGTTCCGGCCGCTCACCCGCTTCGAGGGACAGGGCCTGGACAAGGGGCACCTCGTCCACGACCTGCTGTTCGCCCGCGTCTGACACACCGTGTGCGGCCGCGTCCCGGCCGGACGCGCCGTCGCCGGGTGTCGGTGCTCCTCGTTAGGGTCGAGAGGTGTCCGACCCCTCCGTGCAGCATCAGCAGGCGCGACCCGCCGTCCCGGTCCTCCATGAGCAGCGGCTCGACGAGGTCCTGGGGGCCGCGCCGGAGCGCGGCCGAGCGCGTTATCGGCCGCGCCGCGTCGGCATGGTGTGGCGCAGCAAGGTGTTCCGCGCCGGGGCCGTCATCGTGGCGCTCGTGCTGTGCGGGCTGGTGATCCTCGCCCTCGTCCGCGAACAGACCGGCCCGGAGGGGTTCCTGGTCGGCCTCGGTCTGGCGGTGCTGCCGGTCCCTCTGCTGATGGCGGCGTTCCGCTGGCTGGACCGGGTCGAGCCGGGCCCCTGGCGGAATCTGATCTTCTCCTTCGCCTGGGGCGCGTGCGCCGCCGCGCTCGTCGCGATCATCGCCAACTCGTTCGCGACGCGCTGGATAGCCACCGCGACGGCCGATCCGGCGAGCGCCGACACCCTGGGGGCGACGGTGATCGCCCCCGTGGTCGAGGAGAGCGCGAAGGCGGCGGCCGTGCTGCTGATCTTCCTCTTCCGCAGACGGGAGTTCAGCGGGGTGGTGGACGGTGTCGTCGTCGCCGGATTCACCGCGACGGGCTTCGCGTTCACCGAGAACATCCTCTATCTGGGCAACGCCTTCGGCGAGGACCAGCAGCTGGGCAGCTCCGGGTTCGCCTCGGTGACGGCCGGGACGTTCTTCGTGCGGATCGTGATGTCGCCGTTCGCGCACCCCCTGTTCACGGTCCTGACCGGCCTCGGCTTCGGCTTCGCGGCCGTCAGCGCCCGCCGTCACCGGGTCCGCCGGATCGCCCTGCCGGTGCTGGGGCTGCTCCTGGCGATGGGCCTGCACGCCCTGTGGAACGGTTCGTCGTCCTTCGGCCCGTACGGCTTCTACGCGGTGTACGGGATCGTCATGGTCCCGGCATTCGGCCTGGTGACCTGGCTGGCGATCTGGTCGCGCCAGCGGGAGCTGCGCACCCTCGCGGCCGAGCTGCCCGCCTATGCGGCGGCCGGCTGGCTCACCCCCGCCGAGCCGTCGGCGCTCTCCTCCATGCGGGCCCGGGGCATGGCCCGCGACCTGGCCCGCCACTGGCAGCCGGACCGGACGCGGGGCCGGGCGGCGGCCCGCGCGGTCGCGGAGTACGAGTCGTTCGCGACCTCCCTGGCGGGGCTGCGCCGCCGGGCCCGCCACGGCGCGGTGGGCCCGGACTTCGGCGCCCGGGAGCGGGAGTTGCTGCACCACCTCTGGCAGCGCCGGGAGTTCGCGGCCCCGGCCCTCACCCATGCGGCCCGCCTGACGGCCCGCCCACGCCACGGCCACCACGGCCACCCCATGCCGCCGCCGTACGGAAACGGAAACGGAAACGGAAACGGGTACGGGTACGGGTACGGGTACGGGTACGGGTACGGGTACGGGTACGGGTACAGCCCCGGCCACACGCCCGGATACGGGCAGGCGCCCGGGCCCACACCGGGATACGGCCCCGGCTCCTACCCGCCGCCCCAGCCGTATGGCGGCACACCCCCCAGCCACCGCCGCCCGCCGACGTAGCCACAGCAACAGCAACAGCTCGGCGTCCGCGAACGGCGGCGGCGTCCGGCTCCGTCAGGCCGATGCCTCGGTGAGCAGGGCGAGTTCGCCGTCGGTCAGCCGCAGGTCGGCGACCGCGACGAGGGCGGGGAGCTGTTCGACCGTACGGGCGGAGGCGATCGGAGCGGCGACGGTCGGCTGTGCGGCGAGCCAGGCGAGGGCGACCGTGGCGATCTCGGCGCCCCGTTCCCCGGCGACCCGGTCGAGGGCGGCGAGCACCTTGAGGCCCTGCTCCGACTCCAGGTGGCCGCCCGCCTTCGCGGAGCGGGCGCTCTCCACGGTCGTACCGGGGCGGTACTTGCCGGTGAGGAAGCCGGAAGCCAGCGCGTAGTACGGGACGGCGGCGAGGCCGGCGCGGGCCGCGGTGTCCTGGAGGTCGCCCTCGTAGGTGTCGCGGGAGACCAGGTTGTAGTGCGGCTGGAGCGCGACGTACCGGGCGAGGCCCTCGCGCTCGGAGAAGTCGAGGGAGGCCCGCAGGCGCTCGGGGCTGATGTTGGAGGCGGCAATGTGCCGCACCTTGCCCTCCTTCACCAGCTGGTCGAGCGCGGTGATGATCTCCTCGACCGGGACGGTCTCGTCGTCGAAGTGCGTGTAGTAGAGGTCGATGTGGTCGGTGCCGAGGCGGCGCAGCGATGCCTCGGCCGCGCCCTTGAGGGTGCCGGCGGCCAGGCCCCGGTGCTCGGGGTGGGCGCCGGCCTTGGTGGCGACGACGACGTCGGACCGGTTGGAGCGGGAGGCGAGCCACTTGCCGATGACGGTCTCCGACTCACCGCCCTCGTTGCCCTCGACCCAGGCTGAGTACGCGTCGGCGGTGTCGATGAAGTTGCCGCCGGCCGCGACGTACGCGTCCAGGACGGCGAAGGACTGGTCCTCGTCCGCCGTCCAGCCGAAGACGTTGCCGCCGAGGGCGAGGGGGAAGACCTGGAGGTCGGAGCTGCCGAGAGTGCGCGGAGAAGTCATGTGGATGTTCAACGGGCCGGGGCGGGGACGGTATTCCGTCGCCCGCCGGCCGTACCGTCCCCGGACAGACCGGCAGCCCTGACGTCGGGGGGTGTGCGTCAGGGCTGCCGGGGTTGCGGGGCGGCGACGAAGGACGCCGGTCGCGGGGTCGGAAGGTCAGAAGCCTCGGGCCGGGAAGGTCAGACGTTCAGGCCCTTGCTGTTGAGCCAGGCCATCGGGTCCATCGCGGAACCGCCCGCGGTGCGGACCTCCAGGTGGAGGTGGACGCCGGTGACGTTGCCGCTGTCGCCCATGCGGCCGATGGTCTGGCCGGTGGTGACCTTCTGGCCGACGGAGACCTCGATCGAGGACTGGTGGGCGTACCAGATCTCCGTGCCGTCCTCGAGTTCGAGGACCGTGCGGTAGCCGTACGAACCGGAGTAGCCGGCGGACGTGATCGTGCCGCTGTGCACGGCCTTGAGCGGCGCACCGGCCGACCCGGCGAAGTCGAGACCGGTGTGCTGGCCCGAGGACCAGAGCGCGCCGGACTGACCGTAGGTCGAGGTGATCGTGTACGAGAAGGCGGGGAGGGAGAAGCTGGCGGCGAGCTTGGCGAGCCGCTCGGCCTCCTTCTTCTTCTCCGCCGCTTCCTTGGCCGCCTTCTTCTTCGCGGCGGCCGCGGCCTCGGCGTCGTCCTGCTGCTTCTTGGCCTCGGCGGCGGCGCTCTCGGCCGCTGCCTTCTCGGCGGCGGCCTTGGCCTCGGCGTCGGCGCTGGCCTGCTGCTGCTCGGCCTGCTGGAGGATCCGGGCGCGCAGCGCCTCGCCGGCGCCGGTGCCCTGCTCGGCCTCGGCGGTGGTGAGGCCGGCGGTGGTGAGCGGCGCGGTCGCGGCGACCGGGGCGGGCTCCGCCTCGTCGGACATCAAAGACCCGACGCCGGGAAGGGACTTGGCGTCGGGGAGGTTGTCCACGATGGAATCGGGAAGAGAGATGGAGACCGGCGCCTTGTCCTGCGCGGTGGCCATGCCGCCGGCACCGACAGCCGCTATGACACCGACCCCGAGGACGGTGGAGCTACGGGCGAGACCACGCTGCTTGGCCACGCGGTGCTTGCCGCGCACGGGACGGATGGACTCCGCGGTGGGGTTCCACTCCTCCCAGGTGCGCTCCTCGCCACCGAAGGTGTCGGCACTGAAGGGTGACGGGGCCTCAGGGGCAGGCTTGTTGGACGCCACGTGGGCGCACTCCTTTCCTTCCTTCTCGCCTACCGGGTTAGCTGACGGGTTCGGAGCAGGAAGGTCTCCTACGGGCCCCTCCGTCTCTGACGAGACGCAGGCGTCCGATTCACCCCATGTAGGTGGTTCCCCGGTTCCCTTGCGGAATTCGGCGCTCGCGCGCGGCGCCGTCTCTGACGACGGCTGTGACGACCGCGCTGCGTTATCGAACGTTAATAGACGGACGGGCCGTATTCCAAGCTGTTCCTGTTGATCATTAACGAACAGGGCAGGGATGTACGGGTGACAACCGGGCGCAATCGGGCGACTTGACCGCAACTCAGCTACACCACTTTTTCTGACGGTGTGTCAAACGTTATGCGGAGCGGTGCCCTTTGATTACGCACCGTGTCATCACGCTGTCGTCGTCCCGCCGACGCCTCTCCGATGCCCCGTCATCACCCGGCCCGATCACCCGGCGTCATCGCCGGGCGTCATCGCCCGGCGTCATCGCCCCCGGCCCACGATCTTCACCGTCGTCCGGGGCACGGGCTGCCCCTCCGCCGGCCGGCCGACCGCGATGAGCGCCATGTCGTCCGTGGTCCGCCCGCCGGTGTGCAGCCGTACGTCGTCCGTCAGCGCCGACAACAGCTCCTCCGGGCCGGGGAAGATCCGGCCGCGCAGCCGGGCCGCGGGATCGTAGAAGACCCCGTTCGGGTCCCGGGCCTCGGACAGGCCGTCCGTGAAGGCGAGGAGCGTCGCCCCGGCGGGCATCGCCCACTCGTCGGACCGGTCCGGCCACACCCCCAGGTCCATCCCGAGCGGCATGGCGGGCACCGAGGGCGCCAGCACCTCCAGGGCGCCGTCGGCGTGCAGCAGGAGCGGCTCGGGGTGACCGCGGTTGACGAGGCGCAACGAGGCCGAACCGGGCGGGATCTCGGCCAGCACGGCGGTGATGAACCCCTCCATCGCGTCAAGGCCGTACCGCCGCGTCCCCTCCCGGGCCAGCGCCCGCTCCAGCCGCTGCGCGACACCCTCCAGCGAACGCTCCTGCTCGGCCGCCTCCCGGAACGCCCCGATGATCACCGCCACCGCCTCGACGGCGTCCAGCCCCTTGCCGCGCACGTCGCCGACGACCACCCGTACGCCGTACGGGGTGTCCGCGACGGCGAACAGGTCGCCGCCCACGAACTCGTCGGCCTGGGCCGCCTCGTACCGCGCGGCCACCTGGAGTCCGCCGATCCGCTCGGCCGGGGTCGGCAGCACGGCCCGCATGGCGGTCTCCGCGATGACCCGGGCCGAGGCGAGCTGCTCGTTGCCGCGCCGCACGACGCCGTTGATGACGAGGGCCAGCACCGAGGCCGTGAGCACGGTGAGCATCTCGATGACCGGGACCACCTGGGTGGTCGTCCCGTCGGAGAGCCGCATCGCGATGACCGAGAGGACCGCCGCGATCCCCGTACGGACGGTCCGGGACTTCGAGAAGAACGGCGCGGCGATCAGCGGGGCCGCGACGAACAGGGGGACCGCGGTGAAGTTGGGCGGAGCCAGCGAGTCGAACACCAGCCCACCGAGGATCAGCAGGGCCGGCAACAGCCGGACGAACCGCCCCGTGCGCCGCCCGTCGGACGTCAGCTGACCCTCCCGGGACCCGAACACCACCCGGCCCACGGCGTCGAAACTCCCCGTCGTACCGCTGCGCCGCTCGTCGGCCATCCCCACCTGTGCACTCCTGCCCGGTCCACCCACGGCTGCGGACGGTACCGCGCCCCGCCCACGCTTCCCGGAGCCGCGCCGAGCGGCTACTCCGCATCGGCCGAATAGGGGGAAGGCGGACGGCGGGCCGGCCTTCCGTGGTCAGTCGGAGAGCCGGTGTTCCGCGTATACCGTCAGTGCGTCCCGTACGAAGGCGGCGGTGCCGTCCCCGTACCGATCGTAGTTCTTTCCGAAGCGGGGATCGGCGACATACATCTCACCGAGCCCGATCACGTACGAACGGCTGGGCGCCTTGGCCGAGGACAGCCAGGCGCAGTGCCGCCGCGCGAGGTCCTGCGCCTCGGCCCCGTCGGCGGCGAACCCCGCCTCCCTGGCCCGGCCCCAGGCGCGCGCGATGGCCTCGTGCTCGTCCTGGAACGCCTTCTTCTGCTCGTCCCCGAGCGAACGCCACCAGCGGTCGCCCTCCTCGTACGCGTCCCGGCCCCAGCGCTCGGTGACCTCCTGCTCGTGGGCGCTGTGGTCGAAGCCGTCGAACACTTCATCAGCCATGAGCTCCATCCCCTCCTGCGTCTTGTGGAGAGTGGTCCGCACCGAGGCGATCTGCCGCCCGATGCGCGCCTGCTCCTGTTCGAGCAGTCGCAGATGCGCCCGCAGCGCCACCGCCGTGTCCCGCTGCCCCACGAGCACGTCCTTGATGGCGGGCAGCGAAAGACCGAGCTCCCGCAGCAGCAGAATGCGCTGCAGCCGGACGAGGGCGTCCTGGTCGTAGTAGCGGTAGCCGTTGCTCCCGATCCGGCTCGGCGTGAGAAGACCGAGGTCTCCGTAGTGCCGGAGCGTGCGGCTCGTGGTGCCGGCCTGTCTGGCGATTTCCTGAATGGACCACTCCATGCCGGAAACGCTAGATCTTTACGCTGCGTCAAGGTCAAGCCGCACCATCACGGCGCCAGGAAACGACTCGGGCCCGGCACGCTGTGCGTGCCGGGCCCGGGCCTTCAGTAGCGGGGACAGGATTTGAACCTGCGACCTCTGGGTTATGAGCCCAGCGAGCTACCGAGCTGCTCCACCCCGCGTCGGTAAACACAACTCTACGGCATTCCCGGCGCGCCTTTGACCAATTACGGCGGAGCGCCTCCGGGCCGGGGGCCGGGGCGCCACCCTCGGGGAATCCTCCATGGCTTTCGCGCTGTTCGGCATGAGATCTCCGCGAAAGTCCGCACGGGACCGCGTGCTGGGGCAGGCGCAGCGGCGGCAGTGGCTCGTCGCCGTGTACGCGGGCATCGTCCAGGGCCTCGGATTCCTGATCGGCGTGGACACCAGCTACTCCGACAGCGCGTCCCCCACCACGGGATCGCTCGCCCCCGCGGCGGGCGGGCGGGGGGACCGCACAACTTTGTCGTGCCCGGGCCAATCCGCCCGAGCCGCGGCTCCGAATAGACGACATCAGCGACCGAACGTCGTTCCGGCCCCGCGCCGGAACTTCCGGAAGGGGATGCGTCTTCGTGATAGCCCGCCGTACAACTCGCCTCGCCGCACTGCTCGTCCTGCCCGCAGCGCTCACCCTCGGGGTGGCCGGGCCCGCCCTGGCTCACGAGGGGCACCCCGCCGGCACCACGAAGGCGGCCGAGGGCGACACGTACCAGATCGACCTGGAGCAGCTGAACGACTCCGGCGCCAGTGGTGCCGCCCTGGTCAGCCTGGAGGGCGACCAGCTGACCGTGAAGATCGACGCACAGGGGCTGGTCCCCGGTCAGCCGCACGCCCAGCACATCCACGGCTCCACCGACGGCCACGACTTCCGCTGCCCGGACAGGAGCGCGGACAAGGACGGCGACGGCATCGTCACCACCGCCGAGGGCCTGCCGATGTACGGGGACATCAACATCTCCCTGACGACGAAGGGCGATACGTCCAAGAAGAGCGGCCTCGCGGTGGACCGGATGCCCGTCGCCGACAAGGACGGCAAGCTGACCTACTCCCGCACGATCACCGTCTCGCAGGACGTGGCGGACCACCTCAAGGACCTGCACGTCGTGCAGCACGGCATCGACCGCAACGACGACGGGACGTACGACTTCGGCGCGGGCAAGAGCGAGCTCGACCCGAAGCTTCCCCAGGAGGCCACCGCTCCGGCCAACTGCGGCATGGTCAAGGGCGCGGCCGTCGGCTCCATGCCGGCCGGCGGCGTCGAGACCGGCGGCGGCAGCACGGAGGGCGTCGAGTCGCCGGGGCTCCTGGCTGCGGGCGGCGCCGCAGTGCTCGCGGCCGGCGGACTGTTCGCCGTACGCCGCCAGACCCGTACGGCCCACGCCCGGCACGACGCCTGACCGGCCCGGTCCGGCCCGGCGGCGGCAGGCGCGGCGTCCGACCGCCGCCCCGCACCGACCGGGCTCCGCAGCGGCAGCGACCAGGAAGAGGTGACCCCCGATGAACGCGACGGACCCGGGCGACGGGCCAACGCCACCCCCCGGACGGCGGCGGGCCTTCGCGCTCACCGCCGCCGTCGCGGCCCTGCTCCTGACCGGCGGGCTGCTGCTGGCCCTGGGAACCGACCGCCAGCAGCCCGCCCCTCCCCCGGCGGCAGACAAGGGAAGCTCCGGGGCCCCGGCCGGCCGGACGCCCCCGCCCCACGCGGGGACGTCCGCGCCACCGGAGAAGGGGAGCGGGGGCGGAGCCCGGAACAGGCGGCCCGTAGCCGCCCTGCCCTCCTCCCGGCCCGTCGGAATCACGATCCCCTCCCTGAAGGTCGACTCCACGCTGGAGGACCTGGGACTCGGTGAGAACCGGGCGATGGACACCCCGCGCGACCCGGACAAGGCCGGCTGGTACACGCCCGGCCCGACGCCCGGGGCCATGGGGCCGGCGGTGATCGCGGGCCATGTGACCTGGGACGGCGCGCCGGCGGTCTTCTTCGAGCTCGCCGCGCTCGACCCCGGCGACCGCATCGCCGTCCGCCGCGCGGACGGCCGCACGGCCGAGTTCACCGTCGACCGGACCGCCGTGTATCCCAAGGACGCGTTCCCGACGGTCGAGGTCTACCGCAACCTCGACCACGCCGGGCTCCGTCTGATCACCTGCGGCGGCGACTACTCCGAGGCGGACAGCCGCTACGCCGACAACGTCGTCGTCTACGCCACCCTCACCGGCAGCCGCGCCTGAGGCGCTCGGGCCGGGAGGTACGCGAGGCCGTGCACAGCGAAACGCCCCGGCCTGCCGCAGCAGGCCGGGGCGTTCGCGTCGGGCGAAGGGTTTCCTCGCCCGGCCCCGGCATGCGCCGGAACCACCAGCCCGAAGGGATTCGGGCCAAGGAGCCGCCCAGCGATTGGGGTACGGGTGGTGCCGTTTCGTACCGGGGCGCGGTGGTCACGTGGTCACAGAAGTGATCACGGGCGCGCTGAAGTTGCCGATACGGGATGGCACAAGGTGGTGGGGCTCTAGCCTGTTGACCTGCACGGGAGCCGAGAATCGTCATCGGGCTTCATCACTGAACCGCCCCCGCCTCGGCCATCGCGGCCAGGCAGAGGGCGGTTTTGTGCGTCCGGATTCACACGCGTCGAGTGGCTCCCGCCGGCCAGACCACGTCCACGGGCAGACCAGCTTCCCGGGCCTGCTCCACGGTATCGGCGGTGCCGCCTCCCTTGCCCGAAGGAGGCCTGCCGTCCCACACGGCTACGAGGCGGTCCGCCCGGCGCAGCAGCTCGGCGTTGGCCGACTCGTAGGCCGCCCGGCCCGCAGTCGCATGCGGCAGAGTCACGACGTGCTCGGCTGTCTCGACCAGGTGGTCGAAGACAGCAGCGTGGGCTGGCTTCACCTTGGCAGCTCGGTAGTCCTCGGAAGGGATCACCGCAATCAGGCGCCCGCCGATGGCAGAGACCTCTTCCGCGAAGAGGCTGTCCGCACCCGCAGCAATGCACGACACGCCGGTCAGGTCCTCGCTGTACTTGGCGAGCAGCTCACGCAGCGCAGCGCGCAGCAGCGGCACGCTCTCCTCGGTCAGGTCCATGTGCCCGGTTACGGCGAGTGTCGTCATGTGCCCGTTCCTCAGCTCGACAGCAGGTCGCGGATACTATCGCGCGCCTCGCGCACCGGCCGCGACGCGCTGTGGCCCACGGTGTAGGGGTACAGCTGCCCCAGCTGTGTGCGGACACGCCCTGACTGTGTGCCGCGCGCGGCCTGCACCGCTAGGGCCGTCTCAGCGGCCGCGCCTTGGATGTCCCCGGCGAGGAACTGGCATTCCGCCAGGCCGATGCGGTCGAGCGCGTGGGAACGTCCTGCTTCTGCGCCGCGGGACGGGGTTCGGCGCGGGCGAGGTCGAGAAGCCGCCCCCCGGTGACGCCCGCGAGCTCGGCTTCGTCGAAGTAGGCGATCCAGTACGGCTCGTCGGTGTGCCCGGCGGCGCTGGCGAGTTCCTCGGCCGCCTTGGCGGTGGCCCGTTGGAATCCGGCCATGCGCCCCTGCGCGGCATACGCCCAGGCTTCGCGGGTGTGGAGCATGGCGCGGGCTCGGGGGCCGATCACGTCGCGGGCACCCTCCTGGGCGAGGTGGATCAGTTGGAGTGCGTCGTCGGCACGCTCGCGATAGAGCATCTGCCGGGCCATCCCAGCCAGAACGTTGGCCCCGAAGACGACGTCGCCGCCAGCGTGGGCGGCTCGCAGGGCGAGGCGGTAGTAGTCCTGCGCGCGCCGGTGCAGTCCGGAGTCCCACGCCATGGTTGCTGCGGTGCCGGCCAGCTGCGCCATGACGCGGTACAGCCGGTCCGCCACTGCCGGGGCCTGGTGGTCATCGAGGGCGCCGGAGACTTCCGCGAGCTGGCCAAGCACAGCTTTCCTTCGGAGACCGCCGCCGTACTGATGGTCCCACTGGCGAAAGGCGCGCGCGGTGGTTTCCAGTTCCTCGACTTCCCGTATGCCGAGGCGGCCCGGGCGGCGCTGCGCTGGTACGTGGGCGGCCGGGACGAGCCATCCTTCGAGGCTGTCGAGGAGCGCGGCGCCGGTGACTGCGGCACCGGCGAGGGCGTGGGTGAGGGCCCTTCGGTCCATCACGAGATCACTCCTGGTGAGGTGGGCGGCCAGGCTCACGGTGGCGTCGGGCCGCCACGGAATCTCGTCTGTGTCTGGCCGGTCACCTGGAGCGTCTGGCTGGTCCTGCGGTGCAGGGGAGTGGTCCCCCTCCCAGGGGCGCGGTGCGAGGCCGAGCAGGCCACCGGGGATGCGGAGGCCGTCGGCGATTCGGCAGATGACGTCGAAGCTGGTGACGCGCTGGGACCCGCTGATGATCGTGGAGACCTTGCCGGGGGTGAGCTGGCAGGCGGACGCGATGCGGTTCTGGGAAAGCCCACTCCACTTCTTGATCAGTGCGGAGACAGCGGCGAAGTCGTGCTCGATGAGTGCTGTCCGGACGTCTGCTCTGTCGAGCACATCGAGGCTGAGCAGGCCGGGGGTGGCGGCATCCATGGGCTGACTTCCGTTGCGATCCTATGCACGCGCAGGCGCCTTACTGGAGCGCCAACGAGTGTATTACCGCCTAGGTAACCCCCGCTGGTCATCCCGAAAGGGGACCGCTGGGCCGACGCTCATATGGCGACGGAACTGCCGGCGATGCGGAGAGGCCCATGGCGATGACGATAAAGGTGTACAAGGTGAACCGCGACGGGCTCACCCGGATCGTGCGCGAGGAGGCGGAGGTCGTGCCCCTCGAACAGCCGGAGGCCTCGCACCAGTTTCCCGCCTGCGAGTGTCCCGAGTGCAGGACGACCGCACGGTGACGACGTGCTTCGCCGACGGCGGCGCGCACGAGTTCCCCATTGAGGACGACACCGGCGTCTACTGCCCCGAGCACGGCATCGCCCTGCTCTGGCACGTCGAACCGCCCCCAGACTCCCGCCCGGCCGCGCATTCCCTGGAAGGACCGCAGCCGGGCGGGCGATCCCCAACCGACAGAAGGAAATCACCATGAGCGTAGGCCAGTTACCCGTCATCGCCCGGGGGCTCATCCCCGACGAGCGGTTCACCAGCTGCCGCAGCACCGTCATGGACGCCAACCCCGACATGTCCCAGGAGATGGCCGGCCGGATCGTCGAGGAGGGGCTGAAGTTCGTGGCCGCCTGCTCGCGCAACTCGGGCGTCGGCCTGGCCCCGTCGCGCATCGTGGACGAGGGGTGGCACGCCCTGATCCTGCACACCGCGATGTACGCCGAGCTGTGCGAGGGGCTGGGCGGGAACTTCGTCCATCACTTCCCCGGGTACGACCCGACGAACTGCGACCCGAAAATCCTGGACCGCACCCGCCAGGCGATCGCGGGGCTGGGGTACGTCGCGGACGCGGAGCTGTGGGGTGAGCCGTCCGACGAGACGCTTGCCTCCGTAGCGGCGAAGTGCCAGCACGCCCCGGACTGCACGATCGTCATCATCCCCAAGCCGAAGCCGAAGTAGCCTGCTGGGCAGGAGGTGCCTCATGGCGCAGGAGTGGATCGACCCGCGGTACGCGGACATGGTGGCCGCGTGGAAGGCTGGGCAGGAGCCGGACTCGCGCGACCCGCGGGAGCCTCGGCCGGTGCGGGGGTTCACGATCCCCGCCGAGCCCGAGGCGTAGCCCGCCCGGACTGGCCGAGCAGCCCCTGCCTCTCGCGCGGCAGGGGCTGCTTCGTGTGATCGTTTGCACTTCGATGGAACTGGGGTGGAGCATCTGCCCGAAATGAACCCGAACAAGCAGCGGCCCCGGACCAGAGAAGCGCTCTGGCCTGGGGCCGAGGGGTAGGCCGTGTGGGACTCGAACCCACAACCAACGGATTAAAAGTCCGCTGCTCTGACCAATTGAGCTAACGGCCCTCGACGGATCACCCCCCGAGCATAGCCCGCCCGGTCCCGGCAGCCGATCCGGTATCGGTGTCGGGCCCGTCGCGGGTCCCGGGAGGCGGGTTCTCCGGGGGGCGGGAACAGCAACAGGGCCCGTACGTCACCGAGTCGGTTCGGTGGCGTACGGGCCCTGCCGGTCTGTCAGGCGGACCTGCTCGGTCGGTTGCCGACCGGGCGGGGATCAGCCGTTGCGCTTCCAGCGCGGCTTGTCGTCGCGGCGGCCGAAGGAGCCGGTGTTGGTGCCGGTGTTGGCGCCGCGGTGGTCGTCACGACGGCCGGTGGGGCGGTCGCTGGTGCCGCCGCCGGGGCGGAAGCCGCCCGAGGGGCGCTCGTCGCGACGGTCACGGTTGAACGGGCGGTCGCTGCCGCCGGGGCGGAAGCCACCGGAGGGGCGCTCGTCACGGCGGTCGCGGTTGAACGCCGGACGGTCGTTGTCCCGACGCTCGAACGAACGGCCACCACGGTCATCGCGACGGTCGCTGCTGCCACCGGAACGGAAACCACCCGACGGACGCTCGTCACGACGGTCGCGGTTGAACGCCGGACGGTCGTTGTCCCGACGCTCGAACGAACGGCCACCACGGTCATCGCGACGGTCGCTGCTGCCACCGGAACGGAAACCACCCGACGGACGCTCGTCACGACGGTCGCGGTTGAACGCCGGACGGTCGTTGTCCCGACGCTCGAACGAACGGCCACCACGGTCATCGCGACGGTCGCTGCTGCCACCGGAACGGAAACCACCCGACGGACGCTCGTCACGACGGTCGTTGCCGCCGCGGTAGCCGCCACGGTCGCCACCGCGGTTGTCGCGGCGCTCGTAGTTGCCCCGCTCGTCGCGGCGCTGATCGTCGCGGGCTGCCGGCTGCTCCGGCACGGAAACGGCTGCCACGAGGGCGGCCTCGGCCTCGGCGGCGACCTCGGCCACCGCGGCCTCGGGGTCGTCGCCCCGCTCGCGCGCGGCGCGGGCGACCAGGCGGTCGGCCTCCTCGCGCAGCTCGACGGCGCGGCGCTGGACGCGCTCCAGCTGCTTCGTCAGGTCGGCGGCCTCGCGCTCGGCCTGCTTGGCGGCGTTATTCGCGGAGTCGGCCTGGACCTCGGTGAGCGAACGGGCACCGGTGATCTCGGCGACCTCGGGCTCGAAGACGCCCGCGCCCTGGACGATGTGGCGCGAGGCGTCGACGCCAGCGTCCTCCATCAGGCGGAAGATCTGGCGGCGCTGGTGCGGAAGCGCCAGCGAGACGACGACACCGGACTTGCCGGCGCGGGCGGTACGGCCCGAGCGGTGCAGGTAGTCCTTGTGGTCACCGGCCGGGTCCACGTTCAGGACCAGGTCGATGCCGTCGACGTGAATACCGCGGGCGGCGACGTCGGTCGCGACGAGCGCGTTGACGTAACCCTTCTTGAAGTCCTCCAGGACCCGCGTACGGGCGCCCTGGGTCATGCCGCCGTGCAGCGCGTCGGCCTTCACGCCGGACTCGATGAGCTGCTCGGCGATGCGGTCCGCGCCCAGCTGGGTGCGGACGAAGATGATCGTGCGGCCCTTGCGGGCGGCGATGGCGGCCGTGACCGGCGCCTTGTCCTTCGGCTTCACGACGAGGACGTGGTGCGACATGGTCGTGACGTTGCCCTGGGCGCTGTCGACCTCGTGCGTCACCGGGTTGGAGAGGTAGCGCTTGACCAGCGTGCCGATCTCGTTCTCCATGGTGGCGGAGAAGAGCATCCGCTGACCGCCACCGGGGATCTGGTCGAGCAGCTCGGTGACCTCGGGCAGGAAGCCCAGGTCGGACATCTGGTCGGCCTCGTCGAGGACGGCGACCTGGACGTTCGCCAGGGAGCAGGCGCCGCGGTTGATGATGTCGCGCAGCCGGCCCGGGGTGGCGACGAGGACGTCGACACCGCGCTCCAGCGCGTAGATCTGGTTGCCCATCGACGTACCGCCGCAGACGACCTTCATCTTGAGGCCGAGCACGTCGCCGTACGGCTGCAGCGCGTCCGCGACCTGCATCGCGAGCTCACGGGTCGGGGTGAGGATGATGCCGCGCGGCTTCTTCTTCTCGGTGGTGCCACCGGAGAGCGAGGCCAGCAGCGGCAGACCGAAGGAGAGCGTCTTGCCGGAGCCCGTACGGCCGCGGCCGAGGATGTCCTTGCCGGCCAGGGCGTCCGGGATGGTCGCCGCCTGGATCGGGAAGGGGGCGGTCACACCGTTCTGCGCCAGCTTGCGGACGATGCCCTCGGGCAGTCCCAGAGCACCGAAGGTGATGGTCGGCTCGGCGTCGGCCTCGTCGGCGATCTGCTCGGCGGAGTCCGCGATCTCGTCGGCGGGAGCGACGGTCCCCTCGACGGGAGCGGCGGTCTCCTCGGCGGGGGCTTCGGCCTGCGTGTCGGCCTGTACGTCGGCCTGTACGTCGGTGATGAAGTCCGCGACGGACTTCTCGGCGACGACGGTCTCGACGGCCGGGGCCTTCTCGGCGACCGGGGCGGTCGCGCCGGCGGGGGCCTCGGTCACAGCGGCCTCGACGAGCTCGGCGAGCTCGGCGTTGTCGATGTTCTCGGGCATGACGGTGTGGTCAGAACTGGAAATTGACATGCGAAATGCGAAACCTTCCGGAGTCTCGGCACGCGCCCATAACTCCGTGATTCGCAATTTCGACCGCCTCAATGCGGTCCAGCCACGGCAAGGGAGAGTACGCGCCACACGGCGCTCTTCTGTGTCGGCGCCGGGCAATGGGATCAAACGATCTACTACCATACGCACTCTCACCCAGATTGCGCAAACCAGACCCTGAAGACCTCCGGCTACACCGGCCCCACCTGCGGTGATGCCTCCGGAGTCCGCTGCGGCCCGGCGGCGTCCGGGCCGCTCATCGCATGGGCCCGCAGCTGCGCGGCGGGCGAGGCCGAGGGGGCCGGCTCCGGCGGATCGGTGGGCTCCGGCTCGGGCTCCGGATCCGGGTCCGGCGTCGGCGGCGCCGGGGGCTCCGGGGTGGCCGGCGGCGGCTCCCCCGGCCCCGGCGTCGAGGGCGTCGGCGAGGGCGGGGGGCCACCCCGGGTGGGCTCGGGCGCGGCCGGTTCGGGGCGCGGGTCCTCGGGAGTGGCCGACGGCACAGCACCGGAGGCGTCCGGGCTCGGGCCGCTCCCGGGCGCGGCCCGGTCCGACTGGGGGTGGACACCTCCGACGCGCCCCCCGGCCCGCCCTCCGGTCCGTCCGGAGCCGGGAACCGTGTCCCCGGCAGGATCGGCGGCGGAACCCTTCGGGCCGGCGGACCGTGAGGGCCCCGGCGCCCCGGCATCGTCCTCGCCGACGCTCATACAGCCGGTGGAAGCGGCGATCGTCAGCGCGGTGACGGCTGCCCAGCGGGCAGGGGCGGACAACTGGCGCACGAGTGGCACCTCCGGGGCGAGGGAGCGGAGAGCGAGAAACGGGAAGCGGGAAGCGGGAGACAGGGCTTATGGGCGAAAGCGCAGAGCCCGGCGCCGGGGCGGAGCGGGAACAGCAGCGAGCGGTGCGACATCGCACCGTGCCCAACTCCCCCGACCCCGCCGGAGACACGCCCGAAACGTCACCCGCCCGCGCGGCGGCCGGCGAACGGCCCCGGGACACCACGCCCGCCACCGCGCCCGGCGCCCGTGCGGACCGACCGCGCTACCCCCCGAACCCGCCCGTCAGTTCCGCCCCCAGGAACACCGCGCCCAGGCCCGCCAGCAGCGATGCCAGGACATTGGCCACGGCCAGGAAGCCCCGGCCCGTCTCGGCCAGGCGGAGGGTCTCGTACGAGAACGTCGAGTACGTCGTCAGCGCCCCGCACAGGCCCGTCGCCAGCAGGGCGTGCGCCGGGGAGGACACTGCGGCGCCGGTCAGCAGCCCGAGCAGCAGGCTGCCCGCCGTGTTCGCGGTGAAGGTGCCCCACGGGAAGACGTACGGGACGCCCGGCCCCTGGTGCGCCTGCGCCGCGCGGTCCGTCAGATAGCGCAGCGGCGCGCCCACCGCCCCGCCGAGCGCCACCAGCAGCCAGTTCACGCGGCCCGCCCCCCGCCCCGGAAGCCACTGGAACCACTGGAACCGCTGGAACCCCGCAGACCCCGGGGGCCACTGGAGCCCCGGGGGCCCCGGTCCAGCCACCTCCTCGTCCCCGCGGCCGCCGCCCACACCGCCCCGAGCGCGGCCACCGCCGTCGCCGCCGCGTACGCCAGGGCGGTCAGGGCCTCCTGACGCACGAGAAGGTCCGAGACGCCGGCCGCGTACGTCGAGAAGGTCGTGAAGCCGCCGAGCACGCCCACGCCGAGAAAGGGCCGCACCAGGGGGTGGGTCACCCGGCCCCGTTCGACGGTCAGCACCATCAGGGCGCCGATGAGGGCGCAGCCGCTCACGTTGACGGCGAACACCGTCCACGGGAAGCCGCCCGCGCCGGGCCAGAGCACCAGGGCCCCGTAGCGGGCGAGCGCGCCGAGCGCGCCGCCCGCCGCGACCGCCGCCAGCACGCGTCCCTGCGGGGCGGCGGGCGGGCCGGGCTCCGGCAGCTCCGCCGGGGCCTGCTCGCTCACCCGTAGCCCAGGGCGTGCAGCCGCTCGTCGTCGATGCCGAAGTGGTGGGCGATCTCGTGGACCACGGTGATCTCGGTCTCCGCGACGACGTCCTCCTGCGTCTCGCACATCCGCAGCGTCGGCCCCCGGTAGATGGTGATCCGGTCCGGCAGCACCCCGGCGTACCACTCGCCCCGGTCGGTGAGGGGGGTGCCCTCGTAGAGCCCGAGCAGGTCGGGGTCGCCCGGCTCCGGTTCGTCCTCGACGAACACCGCCACGTTGTCCATCAGCCGTGTCAGCTCCGGCGGGATCCGGTCCAGAGCCTGGCTCACCAGCTCCTCGAACTGTTCGCGCGTCATCTCCAGCACCCGGCCATTGTCCCGTACGGGGGCGGGGTGCGGGCAGACGGCGGCCGAACCGGACTCATGACCGGGGAGGCCGCCCGGCATGGCGGAGGCCGTACCGGGGCATACGGGCCCAATGGTCCGCGTCCCGTTCCGTGCCGCAGCCGACCGCGTCCGGCACCGCCTCACCCAGCTCGTCCGCCCCAAGCCCCGGGGCCACGCCTCCGCGCGCACCCGCCGCCGTGCCCCCGCCCGCACCGACGCGGCGGCCCCCGGCGACCTGACGGGCCCCGTCCGCCGCCCGTACCTCCGCGGCCTCGGCATGCTCGCCGTCGTCGTGCTGGGGGCCTGGCTGGGGCTGCTCGCCGTGGGCTCCATCCGTACTCCGGTCGGCCCCATGGACACCAACATGACGCTGCGCCCCTCCCTGACCGGCGGCAGCAAGATCAACGTGTCGCCGCTCGGCGCCCTGGAGCTGGACTCGCACAGCGCGCCGCTCCGGCTCGACGTGGACGTGGACCGCCTCGACCCCGAACGCTCCCAGGCCCTGGTCGACCAGCCGGAACGGTTCTCCAACCTCCAGGACGAGGTCACCCGGGACGTCGCCGCCGGCACCCGGGAGCTAGCCGTACGCTCCTGTGTCGCCGTCGTCTCCGGCGCGACCGCGCTCGGCCTCGTCGTCTACCGCCGCCCCCGCCGCGCCCTGGCCGCCGGCGGGCTCGCCCTCACTCTGCTGGCGGCGTCCGGCGTCAGCGCGTACGCCACCTGGAACCCGAAGTCCGTCCTGGAGCCGAAGTTCTCCGGGCTGCTCTCCAGCGCCCCGTCCCTGGTCGGCGACGCCCGCTCCATCGTCACCGAGTTCGACATCTACCAGCAGGAGCTGGCCCGCCTGGTCACCAACGTCACCAAGCTGTACGACGCGACCTCCACGCTCCCCGTCTACCAGCCCGACCCGGGGACCATCCGGGTCCTGCACGTCTCCGACATCCACCTCAACCCGGCCGCCTGGCACATCATCGCCTCGCTCGTGGAGCAGTACGAGATCGACGTCATCGTCGACTCGGGCGACACGATGGACCATGGCTCCGCCCCCGAGAACGGCTTCCTCGACCCGATCCGCGACCTCGGCGCGCCCTACGTCTGGGTGCGCGGCAACCACGACTCACCCATCACCCAGGCCTATCTGAAGAAGTTCAAGAACGTGAGCGTCCTCGACGACGGCAGCGCGGTGAACGTCGGCGGGCTGCGGATCGCCGGCACCGGCGACGCCTCCTTCACCCCGGACCGGACCGCCCCGGTCGGCGGCAAGGAGGCCGCACAGCTCGAAGGCGCGCGGCTGGCCTCCGCGCTGCGCGACCAGGAACGCGCGGGCACCCCGGTCGACATCGCCGTCGCCCACGACCCGAACACCGCCCGGGAGACCGACGGCACGGTCCCGCTGGTGCTCTCGGGCCACCTGCACCGCCGGATCAACGAGCAGCTGAAGCTCGGCACGCGGCTGAAGGTCGAGGGCTCCACGGGCGGCGGCGGGCTGCGCGCCGTGCAGAACGAGAAGCCGGAGAAGGTGCACGCCTCGGTGCTCTACATGGACCGCTCGACCCGTCGGCTCCAGGCCTGGGACGAGATCACGCTGGGCGGTCTCGGACTGACGACCGCCGAGGTCAGCCGCCATCTTCCGGAGGAGAACCTGAAGCAGGACGCCCCCGTCTCCCCCACCCCGTCGCCACCCTCCTCACCCTCCGCCACCCGCTCCCCGGCGCGCCCCGCCCCCTCGGCGTAAACCGTTTTGGCGATAGCTCCACCCATCCCATATGCTTCTCACGTCCCCGACGCGCTGCGAAGCGAACAGGCGGGCCAATAGCCCTCATCGTCTAGTGGCCCAGGACGCCGCCCTTTCAAGGCGGTAGCACGGGTTCGAATCCCGTTGGGGGCACGTTTCACCGTGTGCGAGACTTGTTTCGCACACCGCTTGGTCCTGTGGAGCAGTTTGGAGTGCTCGCCACCCTGTCAAGGTGGAGGCCGCGGGTTCAAATCCCGTCAGGACCGCTGCAGCCCCAGCGGCTGCGTGGCTGGGTAGCTCAGTTGGTACGAGCGATCGCCTGAAAAGCGATAGGTCGCCGGTTCGATCCCGGCCCCAGCCACCACACAGAAGCGCCTCGGACGGAATTCTCGTCCGAGGCGCTTCTCATGTGCCGGGCAGGCAGACTCGGGGCGTCGCGGCGACGAGACCGCGACCAAGCGGCAAGCAGGCAGCGGAGCTGATGCCCGTGCCCGGCCGCTTCATTCCGTCTCTCCTTCGAGGAGAGCGTGGAAATTGCGCGGGGGTCGACCCGTGAGGCGCTGGACGGTGTCGGTGATGCGGTCCTCCGCCCCCTCGGCGATGGCACGGTCCATGCCGGCCAGCATCGAGGCGAACTCCAGCGGCACGTGCGCCGCGAGGCGGTCGCGCATCTGTTCGTAGGACAGGCGGCGGTGGTCCACGGGCCGGCCGGTGACCTGGGTGATGGTGGTGGCGATGTCGTCGTAGCCGAGCGCCTCCGGCCCGGTGAGGACGAGATCGGTGTTGGGGGCGTGTTCGTCGGTCAGAGCATGGACAGCGACGGCCGCGATGTCCTGGACGTCGACGAAGCCGACCCGGCCGCTCCCGGCCGCGGTCCAGATGGTGCCTTCTTCGCGGATGCTCACGGCGTGCGCGTGCGTGCCGGTGAAGTTCTGCATGAACCACGAGGGCCGCAGCACCGCCCACTGCTCGAACAGACCGGGCAGGGCCCGGTGCACGGTTCCCGCCGCCGGGCCGCCCTCGGGGATGGCCGAGGAACTGAGGAGCACCGCGCGCCGCACGCCGGCGGTGCGGGCCTGCCGGAGAAAGGGCACCATGACCGCCGCCGGGTCGGCGTCGCCCACGGGCGGTATCAGGTAGACGCGGTCGGCTCCGTCGAGGGCGGCGGCGTAGGTGGCGGGTTCGTACCAGTCGAAGGCGACCGACTCCGCGCCGGGGACGTCGGCGGCGCGACGGCTGGCGGCTCTGACGCGGTGGCCGGAGGCCGACAGACGCGCCGCGGTGCGGCTGCCGGTGGTGCCGGTGGCACCGATGACCAAGGTGGTACCGGTGCCCGAGGTGGTGCTGGTGTCCGAGGTGTTGGTGGGCGTCATCCGCTGCTCCTGGTGAGATCGGTGCCGGGTTCGAGGACGGCGAGGGGGTTCCCGTAGTCGCGGTAGGAGGTGAGGTGCCCGTCCCGGACTGTTACGACGGCGATGCAGGTCATGTCGGAGGGGCGGCCGGATTCCGCCAGGCGGCCGACGCCCCGCATCTCGACCGCGATGGCCTCAGGACCGCCGCCGGAGAAGTCGATACGGGCAGGGGTGCGGGCATCGGTATCCTCCGCCTCATGAGAATATGGACCGCAGGTCCGCTTTGACGATACGGACCCTCGGTCCGCTTTGCAACCGGAGGTGCGGCATGCCCGAGCGCAAACCCCGCAAGGACGCCGCCCGCAACCGGCAGGCCGTCCTGGCGGCCGCCGACGCCCTCTTCGCCCGCTGCGAGAGCCCGGAAGGCGTCACCCTGGCCGCCGTCGCAGCGGCGGCCGGCGTCGGCAAGGGCACGCTCTTCCGGGCCTTCGGCGACCGCCCCGGCCTGCTGCGCGCGCTGTACGAAGCACGGCTGGAGCCAGTCAGGGAGGCCGTCGAAGCCGGACCTCCGCCCTTGGGCCCCGCGACTCCGCCGCAGCAGCGCGTACCCGCCCTGCTCGACACCCTCCTGTGCTTCAAACTCGACAACCGCCGCCTCATGCTGGCCCTGGAGGAAGGCGGAAGCAGCGGCAGCCCGTACCAGGCCGATCATTACGAACGGTGGCACGGCCTGCTGGCCGCCATGCTGGGGCAGATCCCCGGCCTGACCGACAGCGATTTCACCGCTCACGCCCTGCTCGCAGCCGTCCGGGCCGATCTGGTCGAGCATCTGGCCGGGCATGAGCGCGGGTCACCCGAAAGGATGCGGGCGCAGTTGGCGAACTTCACCGCCAGAGTCCTGGGCTCCGCCCCTTCCTGAAGTTCCCCCGACGGGGCCCGGTGCGCGGGGCCCTCGCCGTGTCACACCTTCTCGGTCTTCTCGGTCTTCTCGGTCTCCTCGGTCTCCTCGGTCGTCTCCGCCGGTGCCTCCGTGCCGCGCCGACGCAGTGCCCGGGCGCCCAGGACCAGCAGCACCACCAGCACCACGGAGCCCAGCAGCACCCCGTCCGGCACCTGTTCGCCCAGGTTCCGCGCCCACTGCTCGACCTCGAACGACGCGTCGACCCCCAGCAGACCGGGCAGCGCGGTCGTCCCGTCGTACACGAGGAACAGCACACCGAGCCCGATGAAGAACAGCCCCGACAGCAGCGACGTGGTGTGCAGCTCGAACCGGCCGAGCCGGACGGCACGGCCGCGCAGCCAGGCCCGGCGGCCGAGGTCGAAGCGCTCCCAGAGCAGGGCGAGCAGGAAGAGCGGTACGGCCATCCCGAGCGCGTAGACCGCCAGCAGCAGCCCGCCGTAGACCGGGCTGCCGCTGACCGCCGCGACGGTCAGGACGCTGCCGAGGATCGGGCCCGCGCAGAATCCGGCCAGACCGTAGACCGCGCCCAGCGCGTAGACGGAGAACGCCGTGGTGGGGCGGATCCGGCCGCTGAGGGCCGCGATCCGCCGGGACGCGAAGCCGAGGCCGACGATCTGCGCGACGCCGAGCACGATGATCAGCCAGCCCGCGCCCGTGACGAGGGCGTCGCGGTGTCCGTAGAACAGCCGTCCCGCGTAGCTGCCCGCCGCGCCGAGCGGGACGAGGGTCGTGGCGAGCCCGGCGTAGAAGATGCCGGTGCGGGCCAGCAGCCGGGAGGTGGAGTCGATGGAGTACGCGAAGAAGGCCGGCAGCAGCAGCGCGCTGCACGGGCTGACCAGGGCGAGCAGCCCGCCGAGGAAGGCCGCGAAGTAGCCGATGTCCGCCGTCACTTGGCGGAGCCCTCGGCGTCGCTGCCCGCGTTGCCGGTGTCCTTGCCCGCGTTGCCCGTGGCCTTCGCCTGCTCGGCGGCGGCCTCGATGGCCTGCGTGAACGTCTGGTCCGGCTGTGCTCCCGCGATTGGGCGGCCGTTGATCAGGAACGACGGGGTGGACGTCGCGCCGATGCTGTACGCCTGCTCCTGGTCCTTCTTGACCGCCGCACGGGCCGCGTCCCCGTCGAGGTCCTTCATGAACCGGTTCAGGTCCTTCACCCCGGCCTCTTCGGCGAGCGCCTTGACCCGGTCCTTGCCGAAGCCCTTCTCCTTCGCCCCTTCGGCATAGGCGGCCCCGTGGAACTCCCAGAAGCGGTTCTGCTGCCCGGCGGCCCAGGCGCCGCGCGCGGCATTCTCGGACTCCTCGCCGAAAATCGGGAAGTTGCGCCACTCGATGCGCAGCGTCCCGTCCTTCACGTACTTCTCGATCAGCTTCGGCTCGGTGTCCCGGGCGAACTTGCCGCAGTAGCCGCACTTGAAGTCGGCGTACTCGATCAGGACGACCGGGGCGTCGGCGCGGCCGACGGCCAGCTTGTCGTCGGCGTCCCGGCGGGCGAGCTTCGCCAGCTCCGGGTAGACGCCCTCGTTCGGGTCGGCGGAGACCTCGGCGGCCGGGGCGGACGAGGTGTCCGGGGCGGTGTCGTCGGGGGCGGTGGCCCGGTACGACGCGAAGCCGAGGAGACCGGCGGCCACGACGGTCACGGCGCCGTAGACCAGGGGCTTGCGGGAGGAGGACTTCTGACCCGTGGAGACGGGCTTCTTGGGCGTGGGCATGCGGCACTCCGGGCTGGTGGTGCGGGAGGGAGAGGGCAAGGGCGCGAGTCGGGCTGGCGCCCGGCCTACACCCGCAGCACGGAGAGTTCCACGGGGGTCGGGGTGTACGGCGCCGGGGCGCGGGCCCGGGTGCCCGGCGGCGGCTCGGCCGGCAGCGCGCCCGTCGCGGCGGGCAGCCCCCACGGGGCGAGGCCGGGTGCCTGGTCGTGCGCGGAGCGGGCGCGGGAGGGGACGGCGGGCTCGCCGTCGTGGTCGCGGAGCTTCCCGCAGCCGGGGACCGGGGTGCCCGCGTCGGCGGCCTCGGTCACCGGGGCGGACGGTGTGCCGCGCACTCCGGTGGCCCCCGGCACAGAAGCGGAGGGCACGGAAGCGGAGGGCACAGGAGCGGAGGGAGCCGGAACGAAGGCAGCCGGAACAGCGGGAGCCGAAGCGGAGGGAGCCGGAGCCCCGAGCGCGGCTGCCGGGAGCACCGCCGGTCCGCACAGCAGCCCCACGACGACCGCGATCAGCGCCGTCAGGCTCCACCACTGCGTTCGGGACACGGGACCCGGCCTTTCCCCCTGGAAGCGGGGCTGAGCGTTCGACTGCCCGAAATGGTACGTGCCGCGTGACGCAGCCCGCGCGAAATGAGGTCGCCACTCCGTGCGCTCGGGTGAGATCCTGGGAGCCGTATGTCTACTTCCTTCGCCGATCTCCAGTCCCAGCTCGGACAGCTCTCGCTCCGTGACGCGAACCGGCTCGGCCGGCGCCTCGAAGGAGCGCGCCGCATCCGCAAGCCCGAGGCCCGCCAGTCCGTGCTGGACGAGATCGCGGCCGATGCGGGCAGGGCGGCCGAACGGCTCGCGGCGCGCGCGGCCCGGCTGCCGGCCCTGTCGTATCCGGAAGAGCTGCCCGTCAGCCAGAAGAAGGACGAGATCCTGGAGGCGATACGCGACCACCAGGTCGTGATCGTCGCCGGGGAGACCGGGTCCGGCAAGACCACGCAGATCCCCAAGATCTGTATGGAGCTGGGGCGCGGCGTCCGGGGCATGATCGGGCACACCCAGCCCCGGCGGATCGCCGCCCGTACGGTCGCCGAGCGGGTCGCGGACGAGCTGAAGACGCCGCTGGGCGAGACGGTCGGCTGGAAGGTCCGCTTCACCGACCAGGTGAACCCGGAGTCGACGTATCTGAAGCTGATGACGGACGGCATCCTGCTCGCCGAGATCCAGACGGACCGCGAGCTGCTGG
The DNA here is from genome assembly GCF_028747205.1 of Streptomyces sp. CA-278952. Lineage (NCBI taxonomy): Bacteria > Bacillati > Actinomycetota > Actinomycetes > Kitasatosporales > Streptomycetaceae > Streptomyces > Streptomyces sp. CA-278952. Next base: position 4,228,046 of record NZ_CP112880.1, on the reverse strand, counting down.
CGTACGACACGATCATCATCGACGAGGCCCACGAGCGGTCGCTGAACATCGACTTCCTGCTCGGCTATCTGGCCCGGCTGCTCCCGAAGCGCCCTGACCTGAAGGTCGTCATCACCTCGGCGACCATCGACCCGGAACGGTTCGCGCGCCACTTCGGCGAGGCGCCGATCGTGGAGGTCAGCGGGCGGACGTATCCGGTGGAGGTGCGGTATCGCCCCCTGCTCGAAGATGACAGCGAGGACTCCGACCGCGACCAGATCACCGCGATCTGCGACGCCGTGGACGAGCTGGGCCACGAGGCCCCGGGCGATGTCCTGGTCTTCCTCTCCGGCGAGCGCGAGATCCGGGACACGGCGGACGCGCTGAACAAGCGGAACCTCAGACACACCGAGGTGCTCCCCCTCTACGCACGCCTCTCCCACGCCGAGCAGCACCGGGTATTCCAGCGGACCCCCAACGGCATCGTCCGCCGCATCGTGCTGGCGACCAATGTGGCCGAAACCTCACTGACGGTCCCCGGCATCAAGTACGTGATCGACCCGGGCAACGCCCGTATCTCCCGCTACAGCCACCGCACCAAGGTCCAGCGGCTGCCGATCGAGCGGATCTCCCAGGCCAGCGCCAACCAGCGCAAGGGCCGCTGCGGCCGTACGTCGGACGGCATCTGCATCCGGCTGTACGCGGAGGACGACTTCGTCACCCGGCCGGAGTTCACCGACCCGGAGATCCTGCGGACCAACCTGGCCTCCGTCATTCTCCAGATGACCGCCGCCGGGCTCGGCGACATCGAGAAGTTCCCCTTCATCGACCCGCCGGACCACCGCAACATCCGCGACGGCGTGCAGCTCCTCCAGGAGCTGGGCGCCCTCGAGCAGGGCGAGAAGTCCCCCCAGGAGGGGAAGAAGGGGCAGCGGCTCACCCCGCTCGGCCGCAAGCTCTCCCAGCTGCCCGTCGACCCGCGCCTGGCCCGGATGGTCATCGAGGCCGACAAGAACGGCTGCGCCCGCGAGGTCATGGTCATCGCCGCCGCGCTCTCCATCCAGGACCCGCGCGAGCGCCCTGCGGAGAAGCAGACCCAGGCCGACCAGAACCACGCCCGGTTCAAGGACGAGACCTCCGACTTCCTGGCGTATCTGAATCTCTGGGCCTACGTCCGCGAGCAGCAGAGGGAACGTGGCTCGTCCTCGTTCCGCCGGATGTGCAAGCAGGAGTATCTGAACTTCCTGCGCATCCGCGAATGGCAGGACATCTACGCGCAACTGCGCACCGTCGCCAAGCAGATGGACATCACCGTCGAGGAGCCCAAGGCGGAGGCGTCCATCCCCGAGCAGGCGGTGCACACCTCGCTGCTGGCCGGGCTGCTGTCGCACATCGGGCTGAAGGACACCGAGAAGAACGAGTACCTGGGCGCGCGCAGCGCCAAGTTCGCGATCTTCCCCGGGTCGGCGCTGTTCAAGAAGCAGCCCCGGTTCGTGATGTCGGCGGAGCTGGTGGAGACCTCCCGGCTCTGGGCACGGGTCAACGCCAGGGTCGAGCCCGAGTGGATCGAGCCGCTGGCCGCGCATCTGCTGAAGCGCACCTACAGCGAGCCGCACTGGGAGAAGGACCAGGCCGCGGTGGTGGCGTTCGAACGGGTCACCCTCTACGGGGTGCCGATCGTCGCCCAGCGCAAGGTCAATTTCGGTCGTATCGACCAGGAGGCCTCGCGGGACCTGTTCATCCGCAACGCCCTGGTCGAGGGCGACTGGCGCACCCACCACCAGTTCTTCCATGACAATCGCAAACTCCTCGGCGAGGTCGAGGAGTTGGAGCACCGCGCCCGCCGCCGCGACATCCTCGTGGACGACGAGACGCTGTTCGACTTCTACGACCAGCGGATTCCCGAGCACATCGTGTCCGGGGCGCACTTCGACTCCTGGTGGAAGAGCAAGAAGCGTGAGGAGCCGGACGCGCTCGACTTCGAGCGCTCCATGCTCATCAACGAGAAGGCCGGGGCCGTCACCAAGGACGACTACCCGGACTCCTGGCGGCAGGGGAAGCTCAAGTTCAAGGTGACGTACCAGTTCGAGCCCGGGGCGGACGCGGACGGCGTGACCGTCCACGTACCGCTCCAGGTGCTCAACCAGGTCACGTCCGAGGGCTTCGACTGGCAGATTCCGGGGCTGCGCGAGGAGGTCGTCACGGAGCTGATCCGCTCGCTGCCCAAGCCGATCCGCCGGCACTACGTCCCCGCGCCGAACTATGCGGACAAGTTCCTGGACCGGGCGGTCCCGCTCCAGGAGCCGCTGCCGTTCACCATGGCGCGGGAGCTCCAGCGGATGGTCGGCGTGCCGGTCACGGCGGACGATTTCGACCTCTCCCGGGTCCCGGACCACTTGAAGATCACGTTCCGGATCGTCGACGAGCGGCGGCGCAAGGTCGCCGAGGACAAGGACCTGGAGGCGCTCAAGCTCCAGCTGCGGCCGAAGGCCCGGCAGGCGCTCTCCCAGGCGGCCGCGGCGACCGCGGGCCCGTCCGGGGAGTCCATCGAGCGGTCCGGGCTCACCGACTGGACGATCGGCGCGCTGAACAAGGTCTTCGAGACGCGTCGTGCCGGGCAGCCGGTCAAGGCCTATCCGGCGCTGGTCGACCAGGGCGACACCGTGGCCGTACGCCTCTTCGACACCGAGGCCGAGCAGCAGCAGGCGATGTGGCGCGGCACCCGGCGGCTGATCATGCTCAACATCCCGGTGCACCCGGCGAAGTTCGCCTCGGACCGGCTCTCCAACCAGCAGAAGCTGGCCCTGTCCCGCAATCCGCACGGCTCGGTCCAGGCCCTCTTCGAGGACTGCGCGACCGCCGCGGCCGACCGGCTGATCGCCGCGCACGGCGGGCCGGCGTGGGACGAGAAGGCGTTCCGGACGCTGTACGACAAGGTGCGCGCCGATCTGGTGGACCTGACCGTCCGCACGATCGACCAGGTGCAGCAGATCCTGGCCGCGTGGCAGGCCTGCGAGCGCCGGCTGAAGTCGACGAACAGCCTGACGCTGGTGGCCAACGTCACGGACGTACGGGATCAGCTGGCCCGTCTCGTACCGCCCGGTTTCGTTACGGCCACCGGTCTGCGCCGGCTACCGGACCTGATGCGCTATCTCGTGGCGGCCGACCGGCGGCTCCAGCAGATGCCGACGGCGGTGCAGCGGGACACCACGCGGATGGCGAAGGTCCACGAGATGCAGGACGAGTACGCCTGGCTGCTCGAACAGTTCCCGCAGGGCCGGCCGGTGCCGGAGGAGGCTTGGGACGTCCGCTGGATGATCGAGGAGCTGCGGGTCAGCTACTTCGCCCACGCGCTGGGCACCGCGTTCCCCGTCTCGGACAAGCGGATCGTCAAGGCGATCGACGCCCTCGCACCCTGACGCGGGGCCCCACCGGGGCTCCTCGCGGGGGCTCGTGGAGCGGTGACGGTGTCACCACCAGGAGTGAAGTCGACCTGGGCCTCCCACCTCCTGTACAGTCTGGTTTCGCAGCAAGCCGCAAGGCAAGCGGCGAAAACCTGGTCCTGTGGAGCAGTTTGGAGTGCTCGCCACCCTGTCAAGGTGGAGGCCGCGGGTTCAAATCCCGTCAGGACCGCAGTAGAAGAAAGCCCGGATCGTTTCGATCCGGGCTTTCTCGCGTTCTGCCCCGCGTCTTGACGGCTCCACCTGCCGCGGGTACCCCGGAGAAGCAGAGGCCGGCCCTGCTTCCCGGCGTTCCTCGGCGCTTCACACGGCGGGGGACGGCCGGGCTCACCGGAGGTGGCTCGTATGTCCGCGTCCACAGCACGACATGAGACCCGCGCGCTGCTGCGCGCCCACCTGGCGGCCGCTTCCGCCTATCGCCACCTCACCCGGCACTGTGCGGTCTGCCATCGCCTCCTGCGGCTCGCCATGGAGCCCGGGGGCGACGGGCGGCCGCAAGCCTCCGGGAGCCCTGCGGGCGCCCCGCAGGAAGCCGCCGGAGGCCGGGCCCCCGCCGGACGGCCCGATGGGGACGAGGCCGAGGCAGAGGAGGGGACCGAAAGACCCTCCGCTCCATGACCATCGGCCGGGTGCTTCCGCGTTCGGTCAGTGGCAGCCTGGAAGTTGGCAAGCGCCGGGCGGTGTGACGGTAGTCACCGAAAGACTTTTCCGACCGGGGGAATTTACACCTCCCCTACAACTGGTGAATTTAATATGTGCAATTGCACGGGGGCGATGGGCTCGCGGAGACCGTTCCGTCCGGGGCTGTCCCAACGCGTCCGGGACGCTCACCCACACTCCCGCACAGACCCGCTCACAGACCCACGAAGACCCCCGTCGTCCCCCTGAAGCCGACCGACCGCCCGGTTCTGATCCCGGGCGCCCCGAGGACCGGAAGGGGCCCGGGAGCGGCCGGGGCGGCCGCTCCCGGGCACAAAAAAGATCGCGCTGGACCCGGCGGAGTCCAGCGCGATCGATACGACGGCACCCGTAGGACACAGGTATGACGCCCGTTGGGGCAGGCGTCCGTCGAGTGGAGCTATGGGTGGGCGGCTGGGGTTGGGGGACCTTGCAGCTGCCCGGATGGTGATGCTGTGCTGCTGTATTGCTGCGGGGCAGGGGTGTGTCAGGCCTCGCTGCGCTGCTGCGGAATACCCGCAAGCAGTGCGCGGACCTCGGCCTCGCGGTACCGGCGATGTCCACCGAGCGTGCGGATGGACGTGAGCTTGCCAGCCTTGGCCCAACGGGTGACCGTCTTCGGGTCCACGCGGAACATCGTGGCAACCTCAGCCGGGGTCAGCAGCGGCTCGGCATCAGGGGTGCGAGCGGTCATGAGCGGCCTCCTCGGGAGAACCGAACCTTCTCGGTTCTTTCCTCTAAATTCTGCACCTTGACCCGCGTTGCCCGAAATGGCGGACGCGGGCCGAGTCGGTTATAGGACGAACGGCTTGTCCTCGGCACTACAACTACACCATCCGTCCAGCCACGTCGGCCAAACCGATGGAATTGCCCTCCCAGGTGTTCATCAGCGACGGAAGCCGATGGACCATGCCATAACGGACAGTCACGCCCCAGTGACGATCAGTCACAGGGGCGAACAGGAGTCGTCAGACCCCCCATAGGGTGCGATGTCGAGCATTCTGCCCTTACTTGGACAGAAGGAGCCCTGGGCGGACTCCTTGTCCTATTTTGGCATGAGGGGTAGGGATAGACGCAAGGGCCCCGTAAGTGCTGTCCATCACGCTTGAGGCAAAGGCCCGGTTCAGGACGTAGGTCCTGGGCCCAGCGGAGTACGCTTCCGCCCCACACATCACACGCGCCACACAGGACGCAGGTTCACGGCCCGTCAACTCTCTGCCGAGCCCCTCTTCGTCGCCCTCCGTCGAGGCGACCCGGCCTCCTCCTCCTTCCGTACGCTCCGGACTCGCGGCCCGTCCGCCGGCCCCTCGGCCGTCCTGGATGAAGGATGCCCCGGTTCCATCACCTTGATGCCGCTGTGGGCCTTTTCACGTCAATTGGTGAACTGGAGGTCCCGGACCGCCCGCCAGCGCTCCGCGAGCCGCGCGTACGCCTCCCCCGCGCCCTCGCCGTCGCCGTCCCGCAGCGCGGCGAGCCCCTCCGCCACATCCGCCGCCGACCGGTCCCCGGCGAGCCGCTCCGCCGGCAACGCGTGCACCAGGCCCCCGTAGTCCAGCTCGACCAGGGAGCGCGGATGGAACTCCTCCAGCCAGCGACCCACGTCCACCAGGCCCTCGGTCAGCGGGCCCTCGGGAACGTGTCCGCGCAGCGTCCGCAGCGCCCGCGCCAGCCGGCGCCGGGCCTCGACCATCGGGGTGCGGTAACGCAGCACCGGCCCCGGCCCCTCGCCGTCCGCCGCCGCGTACTCCCGCTCCTCATCGCGGAAGAGGACGAACCAGCGCACCGGCACCTGCCACACCGTCGTGCGGATCCAGGGCCTCGCGTCCGGATGGAGCCGCTGCCAGCGCTCGTGATCCGCCGCCGCCTGGCCTCGCACCACCGCGGGCAGCACGACGTCGAGCACGTTGGCCGGAAACATGCCCCCCAGTTCCTCCAGGGCCAGCCAGCCCCGCAACCTGGTCCGCCACGGGCAGACGCAGACCACCCCGCCCAGCTCCGCCACGAACGCGTCGCCGCTCTCGTGCACGGGCACCCCGACCGGCGGCGTCGACGCCAAGTCGGCCAGCGAGCGACGCAGTTCGTCCTGGGCCGTCGGAAGGTCCTCGCGCCGCGCGTAGCGCGCCCAGTGGCTCCGCTCGGGCTCGGCGAACGCGGCGAGCGGCTCGTAGATCCGGAGGTAGGACGTGTAAGGGACGAGCACCGAAGACACCACCGACATACAGCGCATCGTGTCACGGCGGTACACCCCCAGGGGGTGATCCTCCGCACGGGGACGGATCCGCGCCGCCGGAGGACTTACGCTCTTGCCCATCGGACCGGCCGTGCCGGTCGGTCCGGGGCCCTCCCCACCCCCAGGAGGGTCTCCGCCGCTTCGTACTTGGGAGTCACCACAGTGACCGATGTGACCGACGGCGTCCTGCACACCCTGTTCCACTCGGATCAGGGAGGTCACGAGCAGGTCGTGATCTGCCAGGACCGTGCCACCGGCCTCAAGGCCGTCATCGCCCTCCACTCCACCGCCCTGGGCCCGGCCCTCGGCGGCACCCGCTTCTACCCGTACGCCTCCGAGGCGGACGCCGTCGCCGACGCGCTGAACCTGTCGCGCGGGATGTCGTACAAGAACGCCCTGGCCGGCCTCGACCACGGTGGCGGCAAGGCCGTCATCATCGGCGACCCGGAGAAGACCAAGAGCGAGGAACTCCTCCTCGCCTACGGCCGGTTCGTCGCCTCGCTCGGCGGCCGCTACGTGACCGCCTGCGACGTCGGCACCTACGTCGCCGACATGGACGTCGTCGCCCGGGAGTGCCGCTGGACCACCGGCCGCTCCCCCGAGAACGGCGGCGCGGGCGACTCCTCCGTGCTCACCGCGTTCGGCGTCTTCCAGGGCATGCGGGCCTCGGCCCAGCACCTGTGGGGCGACCCGACGCTGCGCGGCCGCAAGGTCGGCGTCGCCGGGGTCGGCAAGGTGGGCCACCACCTCGTCGAGCACCTCCTCTCCGACGGGGCCGAGGTCGTGATCACCGACGTCCGCGAGGAGTCGCTGCGCCGGGTCACCGATCTGCACCCCGAGGTCACCGTGGTGGCGGACACCGACGCGCTGATCCGCACCGAGGGCCTGGACGTCTACGCGCCGTGCGCGCTCGGCGGCGCGCTGAACGAGGACACCGTGCCCGTGCTCACCGCGAAGGTGGTGTGCGGCGCGGCCAACAACCAGCTGGCGCACCCGGGCGTCGAGAAGGACCTGGCCGACCGGTCGGTTCTCTACGCGCCTGACTACGTGGTCAACGCCGGGGGCGTCATCCAGGTGGCCGACGAGCTGCACGGGTTCGACTTCGACCGGTGCAAGGCGAAGGCGACGAAGATCTTCGACACCACGCTGGAAATATTCGCACGTGCGAAGGCGGATGGGATTCCGCCGGCGGCGGCGGCCGACCGGCTCGCCGAACAGCGGATGGCGGAGGCGCGCGCCCACTGACCGGGCGGGCCCTCGGCCACCCCCACGGCCCGCCGACCGGCGAGACAAGAGTCACGCCGGTCGGCGGGTCGTACCTCCACAAGAGGTTAAAATCGCAGTTGACCAGGGAGGACGGGGCTCCTCGCTGGCCCTGTGCCGGGACCGGGATGCGGGCGGCGTACCGTATGGCCACGGAAGCAGGTACCGTTAAAGCTCTACAGGCACGGTCTCTCTCCCGAGAGTCCGTCCTGAAACATGAACGCGTGTCAAGACTCTGGGGCCGTCGAGCCCCGTCACCGAGGGGGTCGAGCCATGGGGCGCGGCCGGGCAAAGGCCAAGCAGACCAAGGTCGCCCGCCAGCTGAAGTACAGCAGCGGCGGGACTGACCTGTCGCGTCTGGCCAATGAGCTGGGCGCATCGCCTTCGAGTCAGCCACCGAACGCAGAGCCGTTCGAGGACGACGACGAGGAAGATGACCCGTACGCACAGTACGCGGATCGCTACAACCAGGACGATGACGAGGATCAGGACGATCAGTCCGGTCCGTCGTCACAGCGCCGCGGCGCCTGACCTCGCGCTGACACATCAACCCGGTCCGGGCCTGCCCCGGGCCGGGTTCTGTGTGTCCCGATCCGGCTTTCCCCCGGTGCCGTGCTGCCCTGGTGCCGTGCTGCCGTGGTGCGCCGGGCGGGGCTGCCGCCCGGCGCACCACTGCGTGACGGTGTCTAGCGGGCGTAGTCGCCGGTCAGCTCGGCGCCCGAGGTGTGCTCCCCGCGGTCGGTGATCTCGCCGGCGACCCAGGAGTCGACCCCGCGGTCGGCCAGCGTCGTCAGCGCGGCGTCCACCGAGTCGGCCGGGACGATCGCGATCATGCCGACGCCCATGTTGAGCGTCTTCTCCAGCTCCAGCCGCTCGACCTGACCGGCCTTGCCGACCAGGTCGAAGACCGCGCCGGGCGTCCACGTGGAGCGGTCCACGGTGGCGTGCAGGCCGTCCGGGATCACCCGGGCCAGGTTGTTCGCCAGGCCGCCGCCGGTGACGTGGCTGAAGCCGTGCACCTCGGTCGTCCGGGTGAGGGCCAGGCAGTCCAGGGAGTAGATCCGGGTGGGCTCCAGGAGCTCCTCGCCGAGCGTGCGGCCGAACTCCTCGACCTCGCGGTCCAGGGACCAGCCGGCCCGGTCGAAGACCACGTGGCGGACGAGCGAGTACCCGTTGGAGTGAAGACCGGAGGACGCCATGGCGATCACCGCGTCACCCTTGCGGATACGGTCCGGGCCGAGCAGGCGGTCGGCCTCGACCACGCCCGTACCGGCTCCGGCGACGTCGAAGTCGTCCGGGCCGAGGAGACCCGGGTGCTCGGCCGTCTCGCCGCCGACCAGGGAGCAGCCCGCCAGGACACAGCCTTCGGCGATGCCCTTCACGATGGCCGCGACACGCTCGGGGTGCACCTTGCCGACGCAGATGTAGTCGGTCATGAACAGCGGCTCGGCGCCGCAGACGACGAGGTCGTCCACGACCATGCCGACGAGGTCGTGGCCGATGGTGTCGTACACGCCCATCTGCCGCGCCAGGTCCACCTTGGTGCCGACGCCGTCGGTGGCGGAGGCGAGCAGCGGGCGCTCGTAGCGCTTCAGCGCGGAGGCGTCGAAGAGGCCGGCGAAACCGCCGAGGCCGCCGAGGCCCGCGACCTCCGGGCGCTGCGTCTTCTTCACCCACTCCTTCATCAGCTCGACGGCACGGTCACCGGCTTCGATGTCGACGCCGGCCGCCGCGTAGGAAGCACCTGTTGTCTCAGACATGGCCTGGGATCTTTCGTGTGGAGATACGGGGCTGGTGGGGGACGCGGCGGCGCGTCCGGGTCACGGACGGCGCAGCGCGTCGGCCGCGGCGGTCGCCGCCGGGCCCGCCGCCAGCTCGGTCTCCAGCAGCTGCTTGCCGAGCAGCTCCGGGTCCGGGAGCTCCATCGGGTACTCGCCGTCGAAGCAGGCACGGCAGAGGTTCGGCTTGTCGATCGTCGTCGCCTCGATCATCGCGTCGATCGAGATGTACGAGAGGGAGTCGGCGCCCATGGAGGTGCGGATCTCGTCGACGGTCATGCCGTTGGCGATCAGTTCGGCGCGGGTCGCGAAGTCGATCCCGAAGAAGCAGGGCCACTTCACCGGCGGCGAGGAGATCCGGATGTGGATCTCGGCGGCACCCGCCTCGCGGAGCATCCGGACCAGGGCGCGCTGGGTGTTGCCGCGGACGATCGAGTCGTCGACGACCACCAGGCGCTTGCCCTTGATGACTTCCTTGAGCGGGTTGAGCTTGAGCCGGATGCCGAGCTGGCGGATGGTCTGCGAGGGCTGGATGAAGGTCCGGCCGACGTAGGCGTTCTTGACCAGTCCGACGCCGAACGGGATTCCGCTGGCTTCGGCGTAACCGACGGCCGCGGGGGTGCCGGATTCCGGGGTCGCTATGACGAGATCCGCGTCGGCGGGGGCCTCGGCGGCCAGTCGGCGGCCCATCTCCACCCGGGAGAGGTAGACGTTGCGCCCGGCGATGTCGGTGTCGGGGCGCGCCAGGTAGACGTACTCGAAAACACAGCCCTTGGGCTTCGCTTCTGCGAATCGAGTGGTGCGCAGGCCGTTCTCGTCGATGGCGACGAGCTCGCCCGGCTCGATCTCGCGTACGTAGCTGGCACCGCAGATGTCGAGCGCGGCGGACTCGGAGGCGACGACCCAGCCGCGCTCGAGACGGCCGAGCACCAGCGGGCGGATGCCCTGCGGGTCGCGGGCGGCGTAGAGCGTGTGCTCGTCCATGAAGACGAGGGAGAACGCGCCCTTGACGTCGGGGAGCACCTTGGCGGCGGCTTCCTCGATGGTGAGCGGCTTGTCGTTCTCGTCGCGCTGCCCGGCGAGCAGCGCGGTCACCAGGTCGGTGTCGTTGGTCGCGGCGACCTGGGTGGCGCGGCCGTCCTTGCGCGGGAGGTCGGCGACCATCTCCGCGAGCTGGGCGGTGTTGACCAGGTTCCCGTTGTGACCGAGGGCGATCGAGCCGTGCGCGGTGGCACGGAACGTCGGCTGCGCGTTCTCCCACACCGAGGCGCCGGTGGTGGAGTAGCGGGCATGACCGACCGCGATATGGCCCTGGAGAGAACCCAGAGACGTTTCGTCGAAGACCTGCGAGACCAGTCCCATGTCCTTGAAGACCAGGATCTGGGACCCGTTGCTCACTGCGATGCCCGCGGATTCCTGTCCGCGGTGCTGCAGGGCATACAGTCCGAAATAGGTGAGCTTGGCGACCTCTTCACCCGGAGCCCAGACACCGAAGACGCCACAAGCGTCCTGGGGGCCTTTCTCTCCGGGGAGCAGGTCGTGGTTGAGTCGTCCATCACCACGGGGCACGGCACCGAGTGTAGGCGAGATCGACCACTGGTCCGAATTGGGGGCCGGTGGGCAAACCGTCGCCGGTCCCTGGGGAACGGGCCCGCCCGCCACCCAGGGCGGGCGATTCGCGGGACTTCGACCGGTGACGCTGTGTGACCATCGTGCGGGCGGGGCGGGCCCCGCGAGGCGAGTGCGGGGCTCCCTTCCGGGCCGGGAGACCGGTTACCGACAGGTAGAGGCTGACGGGGGCGGACGGGGGGACGTGGCGCTCGGTGAACCTGCCCGATCGCCGCCCCGCCCGCTGGCCGAACGCTCGTTTCGTGGTGAGCCTCACACCGAGGAGCCGGGATCAGCCGTGCCGGGAGCTGTTCTCGGCGCCGGCAGGTGTGGCGGTGGCGCCGATGCCCTTGCCGTCGGCGGCGGTGAGCGTGAGGGCCTTGCCCTTGATCGTGTACGTGGCCTTGCCGTTCAGGGCGGCGAGCACGGCGCGCTCCGTCTCCATCTCGGCCTCCGGGCACATCTTGCGGGTGCCGGCCATCGGTCCGAACGTGATCGTGGAGCCCTTGACCGTCGCCTGGCCGCGGAAGGAGTTGCAGCCGGAGTCGCCCTGCACGGTGCCGTCCTCGGAGAGGGTCAGATGGGGCGCCTTCTCCTTGGGCAGGTCCGCCGGTACGGTCGTGGCGGTCTCGCCGCTGAGCAGCGTGGTCACGGCCCACCGGGTGCCGACCAGCTCGGCGGGCTTCTCCTCGCTGAGCGCCATCGAGTCGCCGCTCTCGGCGGTGAGGGTCAGTCGGTCGCCGGAGAGCTTCGCGGTGTGCTCGCCGCCCATCGCGTCGATGGCTGCCTTCTCGAACTTCTCGACGTTCTCCTCGCAGGCCATCTGCGTGGTCACCGGCTTGCCCAGGGTGATCCGGTCGCCCTTCACCCGGGCGTCCACGCTGATGTGGTTGCAGCCGAAGTCGGCCTCGGCCCGGCCCTTCGGGTCGATCTCCAGCCGGGCCCCCTCCGGGGCCTCGGTCTTCTTCCCGCCGACGGTCACGGAGTCGACGCGCCACGCGACCCCGGTGACGGGGACGTCGGTCCGCACGCTGTCGCCGCCCTCGCCGGATCCCTTGCCGGAGCCGGAACCCGACTCCGTACCGCAGGCGGCGAGGGTGAGGAGGGCCAGGGCACTGACGCTGAGGGTCATCCGTTGTGTGTGCATGGCGATGTGACGGAGCGGGGGGCCGATCCGGTTCCGCCGACTCCGCTTCCCGGCGGGCGCCTCAGCCCATCAGCGGGAGCAGCTCGGCCAGGTCGGCGCGCTCCCCACTGGCGCTGACCTCGGCGTCCGCCAGGGCCCGCGCCCACTCCGTACGCCCGGTGGCGAGCCGGATCCAGGTCAGCGGGCCGGTCTCCACCACATTCGGCGGGGTGCCCCGGGTGTGCTTGGGCCCGCCGATGCACTGGACCACCGCGAACGGCGGGACCCGCACCTCGACCGAACCGCCCGGCGCCCGGTCCGCGAGGGTGTCGGCCAGCAGCCGGGTGCAGGCGGCCAGCGCCTGGCGGTCGTACGGGATCTCCGAGCCGAGCGCCTCGTTGAGGTCGTCCGTGTGGACGATCAGCTCGACGGTCCGGGAGACCAGGTAGTCGGTCAGCCGCATGGAGCCGACCCGGACGGACAGCAGCCGCTCCCCCGTGCCGGTGGCCGGGACGGCCCCGGTGAACCCCGCTTCCGCCTCCTCGAACAGCGTGGCGAGGTCGGGGCGGGCGGCCGCCACCTCCTCGACGCCCTCGGCGATCCCGGCGGCGTGCGCGGCGGTGGCCGACGGCCACTCCAGCAGGGCGAGTTGGGGCTTGGGCCCGGGGGGTTCCGGCAGGGCCAGGGCCCGGGTGACGCTGCTCAGCCCGATCGCGACGTGCACGGCGAGCTCGCGCACCGTCCACGCGCCGAGCCGGGTCGGCCGGGCGAGCTGGTCGGGCGTCAACCCAGCGACGGCGTCACGCACGTGCGCGAACTGGGCGAGGACCGCCGTCCGGGTCCTGAGGTGGTCGTAGGCGCGCGGGCGCTTCTTGGCCGGGGGCATGGGGCCGAGATTAGCGGGCCCCACTGACATCGCCCGGTCGGGCCGGTGCGTTCTGCCCCTCCACATGCTCCTCCACCGTGAACGCCTCGCCGTTGGCGGGGACTCCCACGCCCCGCCAGGTGAACGGGACGCCCCGGGCGTTGTCCAGGTCCGGGCCGTCCATCAGCTGGAAGTGGAGGTGCGGTTCGGTGGTGTTGCCGGAGTTGCCCACGCGGCCGAGCTGCTGCCCGGCGCGGACCGTGTCCCCGGCCTTCACCCGGAGCGAGCCGCGCTGGGCGTGCGCGTAGGCGGCGTACGTACCGTCACCGAGGTCGAGGATCACGTGGTTGCCGATGATCCGCCGCACGCCGGCGAACGACCGGACGTTGCCCTCGATGAGCATCAGATAGGCGAGAGCGGGAAGTGAGTTGCGGCTCAAGTGGTCGCGCTGGCCGTCGCTCGCCTTCACGACGGTGGCATCGGCCACCGCGAGCAGCGGGGCGCCGAAGGCAGGGAAGGCGCGGTTGCGGCGGAAGAACGGCCAGAGCCAACGGAACGCCGGCCGGGCCGGGGGCTCGCCCTCCCCCGTCTCCGGGTCGGCCACGATGTCGATCGCGTACGTCTGCCCGTAGACGTGTGTCCCGTGGCTCGGCGTCTTGTCCGCCGGGCTGTTCAGGGCCGTCCAGCGACCGGTGACCGGCGGGTCGACCTCCACCGGGGGCCGCGGTGCGCCCTGCGGTGCGGCGGCCCCGACCTGGAGGACCGTCGTCGCCACCATGAGGGCGAAGACGACCACCGCGGGCAGGAAGGTCGTCGCCCAGCCCGGTCCGGGCAGATCCGTGACGAACTCGCCAATCATCAGCGCGAACAGGACCAGCCAGGACAGCCTCACGGCGATCGCAACGGCGGTGCGGACAGACATGTTTCCCCCATGGCTTCGTGTCTTCTCGTGGTCAGGTCAGGGCCGCGCCGCCGTCAGCACCACCAGGAGCGGTACGACCCGGGTGGGCGGCACCTCGTACCTGCCTCGCCCCGCCGCGTGCAGCCAGCCCGCGCCGGTCAGCTGGCGCAGGTGGTGGTAGATCTGGCCGGTGGTGCCCAGCTCGTCGAGCGCGGCCAGTTCGGCGGTCGTCCTCAGGCCGCCGAGGATCTCGCGGAGCAGCCGCAGCCGGACCGGGTGGCCCAGTGCGGCGAACGAATCGGCGGCGTCCGCCCAGTCCCCGTCGAACAGGGCCTCGGTGAGGGCGCCGTACTGCCACTCGTAACTCTCGCCGGTGGGCAGCCGTACCGAGCCCGTGTAGAGCACTCCCCCGTCGGCCGCGGCCTCCCCGACCTCGGAGAGCTGCTGTTTCAGCCCGTCCAGCGCCCAGAAGTCGCCGTCGCCCAGGCGGGGGGACTCGGAGTCCCGCCGCTCCAGTGCCGTGAGCCGCCTCTCCAGCTCGGCGACCCGCCGTTCCAACTCCATGACACCAACCTTACGTAATTACGTAATCTCTCACAAGAGTCTCTTGCAAGAGTGTGAGGGAAAAGGCCGAAGCCCCCGCCCGGAGGACCCGGGCGGGGGCTTCGAAGACGCCGGTCGGCGCGCGGCTCAGGCGAGCAGCGCGGGGATCGTCGCCTCGTGCGCCGTACGGAGCTCGCTCAGCGGGATGCTGAACTCGCCCTGGATCTCGATCTCCTCGCCGTCCACGACACCGATGCGGGTGACGGGCAGACCGCGCGCGCCGCACATGTCGTTGAAGCGGAGCTCCTCGCTGCGCGGGATCGCGACGACCGCGCGTCCCGCCGACTCGGAGAAGAGGAACGTGAACGCGTCCAGGCCGTCCGGCACGACCAGCCGGGCGCCCTTCCCGCCGCGCAGGCAGGACTCGGTGACGGCCTGGATCAAGCCGCCGTCGCTCAGGTCGTGCGCGGCGTCGATCATGCCGTCGCGGGAGGCCGAGATGAGGATCTCGGCGAGCAGCTTCTCGCGGCCGAGGTCCACCTTGGGCGGCAGGCCGCCCAGGTGCTGGTGGACGACCTCGGACCAGGCCGAGCCGCCGAACTCCTCGGTCGTGTCGCCCAGCAGGTAGAGGAGCTGGCCCTCTTCCGCGAAGGCGATCGGCGTACGCCGGTTGACGTCGTCGATCACGCCGAGCACGGCCACGACCGGCGTCGGGTGGATCGCCGTCTCACCGGTCTGGTTGTACAGCGAGACGTTGCCGCCGGTGACCGGGGTGCCCAGCTCCAGGCAGCCGTCCGCGAGACCGCGGGTGGCCTCGGCGAACTGCCACATGACGTCCGGGTCCTCCGGGGAGCCGAAGTTCAGGCAGTCCGAGATGGCCAGCGGCTTCGCGCCGGAGGCGGCGACGTTGCGGTACGACTCCGCCAGCGCGAGCTGCGCGCCGGTGTACGGGTCGAGCTTGGCGTACCGGCCGTTGCCGTCGGTCGCCATGGCCACGCCCAGGTTCGACTCGGCGTCGATGCGGACCATGCCCGCGTCCTCGGGCATCGCCAGGACGGTGTTGCCCTGCACGAAGCGGTCGTACTGGTCGGTGATCCACGCCTTGGAGGCCTGGTTCGGGGAGGCGACCAGCTTCAGGACCTGCTCGCGCAGCTCGGCCGCGTTCGCCGGGCGGGCGAGCTTGCCGGCGTCGTCCGCCTGGAGCGCGTCCTGCCAGGACGGGCGGGCGAACGGGCGGTGGTAGACGGGTCCGTCGTGGGCGACCGAGCGCGGCGGCACGTCCACGATCTGCTCGCCGTGCCAGAAGATCTCCAGCTGGGAGCCCTCGGTCACCTCACCGATGACGGTGGCGATGACGTCCCACTTCTCGCAGATCTCCAGGAAGCGGTCCACGTGCTGCGGCTCGACGATCGCGCACATGCGCTCCTGCGACTCGCTCATGAGGATTTCCTCGGGCGAGAGGGAGGAGTCGCGCAGCGGCACGGTGTCCAGCTCGACGCGCATGCCGCCGGAACCGGCGGAGGCCAGCTCACTGGTGGCGCAGGAGAGCCCGGCGCCGCCGAGGTCCTGGATGCCCGCGACGAGCCTCTCCTTGAAGATCTCCAGGGTGCACTCGATGAGGAGCTTCTCCTGGAACGGGTCGCCGACCTGGACGGCGGGGCGCTTGGCGGGGCCGGTGGACTCGAAGGTCTCGCTCGCCAGCACGGAGACGCCGCCGATGCCGTCGCCGCCGGTGCGGGCGCCGTACAGGATGACCTTGTTGCCGGGGCCGGACGCCTGCGCGAGGTGGATGTCCTCGTGCCTCATCACGCCGATGCAACCGGCGTTGACCAGCGGGTTGCCCTGGTAGCAGGCGTCGAAGACGACCTCGCCGCCGATGTTGGGCAGGCCCAGGCAGTTGCCGTAGCCGCCGATGCCCGCGACGACGCCCGGCAGGACGCGCTTGGTGTCGGGGTGGTCGGCCGCGCCGAAGCGCAGCGGGTCCACGACCGCGATCGGGCGGGCGCCCATGGCGAGGATGTCGCGGACGATGCCGCCGATGCCGGTGGCCGCGCCCTGGTAGGGCTCGATGTACGACGGGTGGTTGTGCGACTCGACCTTGAAGGTGACCGCGTACCCCTGGCCGACGTCCACGACGCCGGCGTTCTCGCCGATGCCGACGAGCATGGCGTCGTTGGCGGGGACCTTCTCGCCGAACTGCTTGAGGTGGACCTTGCTGCTCTTGTACGAGCAGTGCTCCGACCACATCACGGAGTACATGGCGAGCTCGGCGCCGGTGGGACGGCGGCCCAGGATCTCGCGGATCCGGGCGTACTCGTCCTCCTTGAGGCCGAGTTCCTTCCAGGGCTGTTCGGCGTCCGGGGTCCCGGCCGCGTGCTTGACCGTATCCAGGCTCATGCGTTGACCAGCTTCTTGATGATCGAGGTGAAGAAACCGAGGCCGTCGGTGCGGCCGGTGCCGATGAGCGGCTCCACGGCGTGCTCCGGGTGCGGCATCAGGCCGACGATGTTGCCAGCGGCGTTGGTGATGCCCGCGATGTCGCGGAGCGAGCCGTTGGGGTTGCCGTCCAGGTAGCGGAAGGCGACGCGGCCCTCGGCCTCCAGCTCGTCGAGCGTGCGCTCGTCGGCGGTGTACCGGCCGTCCACGTTCTTGAGCGGGACGCTGATCTCCTGGCCGGCGCTGTAGTCCGAGGTCCAGGCGGTCTCCGCGTTCTCCACCCGCAACTTCTGGTCGCGGCAGATGAAGTGGAGGTGGTTGTTGCGCAGCATCGCGCCGGGCAGCAGGTGCGCCTCGGTCAGGATCTGGAAGCCGTTGCAGATGCCGAGGACCGGCATACCGGCCTTCGCCTGCTCGATGAGGGTCTCCATGACCGGCGAGAAGCGGGAGATCGCACCGGCGCGGAGGTAGTCCCCATAGGAGAAACCGCCCGCCAGGACGACCGCGTCGACCTGGTGCAGGTCCTTGTCGCGGTGCCACAGGGATACGGGCTCGGCGCCCGCGATCCGGACGGCGCGCAGGGCGTCCTGATCGTCGAGGGTGCCGGGAAAAGTGACGACGCCGATACGGGTGGTCACTTCTCCTCCTCCACCTTCACGACGAAGTCCTCGATGACGGTGTTGGCGAGGAACGTCTCGGCCAGCTCGTTAATACGGGCGAGGGCGGCGTCGTCGACCGGCCCCTCGACCTCCAGCTCGAAACGCTTTCCCTGACGAACGTCCGCGATTCCCTCGAAGCCGAGACGGGGCAGTGCGCGCTGCACCGCCTGTCCCTGCGGGTCGAGGATCTCGGGCTTGAGCATGACGTCGACTACGACGCGTGCCACTGGCACTCCCGGTGTGGTGGTGTGGTGCGGCTGTCTCTCCGGGGGGTTCCCCAGACCCCCGCGGGTCCACTCAGCGTACCTGGCCAAAATTTCTACGCGGGTAGATATCGGGCGGGACGGACATCGCGGGGCCCTGCGCAGATCACGTCGAGATATCAGGCGCGACACCGCACGGGAAAAGGTCTGGAAAAATCACGTCCGGATTGCACACGGATTGCACACGGACACGCGGATGCAATTGGCTGGGCTTCACAATGCGGCACCCACCGCTGTACAAATGATTACCGGGGAAAGCAACATTGCCCCCGGGACAACGGAACAGTCGACATCTCGTCGATCCACATCCGCCCGCCTGGCAGCCGGAAGGCAGGCATCCGCGCACGATGGACGCGCGGGCGCCGTAGGAAAGGACCGATATCCGTGGCTCAGCGCGTAGTGGTGACGCTCTCCGACGACATCGACGGGGGAGCAGCGGCGGAAACGGTGACCTTCGCCCTGGACGGGAAGACGTACGAGATCGATCTCAATCCCGCCAATGCGAAGAAACTGCGGAAGACCCTGGCTCCTTACGTGGCCGCCGGTCGAAAGCAGACAAATGCCAGCAAGCATGGCAGGACGCCCACGGCCTACCACCACACCTCCCTCGCACCGGACCCGGCGGCCGTCCGCGCCTGGGCCCGCTCGCACCGGATGGAGGTGCCGGCCCGGGGCCGCATCCCGAAGAAGGTCTACGAGGCGTTCGACGCGGCGAGTTGAGCCGCCACGGTGGCGGTCGGCCGGACCGCGGTGGTGGCCGGCAGGACGAGCCACGGTGATTCCGGGCCGGCCGACGGGCCGCGCGGGCCGACCGCCCGGGCCGGTCCGTCGGGCGCGGCGGGTCCGGGAGCCGGACGCTCCGTCAGGCGTCCCCGGGCGCCCCGCCGGCCGGGTCCGGTGACCCGTTCCGCAGGGCCCTCGGGGAGCCGACTTGCGCGACACCCCCGCAGGTCGGCTAGAGTCTGGAGCACGCCGAGGGGCGAGGCCGCAAAGCCGAATCCCACGCAGCGTGCGGGTGTAGTTCAGTAGTAGAACATCCCCCTTCCAGGGGGAAGGCGCAGTGTGCAATTCCTGTCACCCGCTCTGCACAACTCTTCGAACCACTTCGTTGGATCAGGTAGAGTAGTGCTCGCTCCACCGGTGAAAGCCGAGTGGCTGCACTGCGGACGTAGCTCAGTTGGTAGAGCGCAACCTTGCCAAGGTTGAGGTCGCCAGTTCGAACCTGGTCGTCCGCTCAGCATCAAAGGCCCTGACCCTCACGGTCAGGGCCTTTGTCGTGCTCCCGCCCCGCTCCTCCCCCGCCGCCCTCATGACGTTTGTCATGAGCAGTGATGACAGCGCGCACTGCTCGGGGGCCGGTTCCGGCGGAAACCTTGAAGCATGACCAGCGACGACATTCTCAGCGACCGCGTGGACGGTCCCGTGATCGAGGCGAACGGAGTCCGCCGACGTTACGCCGGCGGCTTCGAGGCCGTGTCCGGGATCTCCTTCTCCGTGGCCCGCGGCGAACTGTTCGCCCTGCTCGGGACGAACGGCGCGGGCAAGACCTCCACCGTGGAACTCCTCGAAGGCCTGGCGCCACCGACCGACGGGACGGTACGGGTCCTCGGCCACGACCCGTACCGCGAACGCGCCGCCGTCCGCCCCCGTACCGGGGTGATGCTCCAGGAGGGCGGCTTCCCCTCCGACCTCACGGTCATGGAGACCGTACGCATGTGGTCGGCCTGCACCACCGGCGCACGCCCGGCCGGCGAGGTCCTGGAGATGGTCGGTCTGACCGGCCGGGGAAACGTGCGGGTCAAGCAGTTGTCCGGCGGCGAGAAGCGCCGACTCGACCTGGCGCTCGCCCTGACCTCCCGGCCCGAGGTGCTCTTCCTCGACGAGCCGACGACCGGGCTGGACGCCGAGGGCCGGCAGGAGACCTGGGAGCTCGTCCGGGCGCTGCGGGACAACGGCACGACCGTTCTGCTGACCACGCACTACCTGGAAGAGGCCGAGGCCCTCGCGGACCGGCTGGCGATCATGCATCAGGGGAGGATCGTGACGACCGGGACCATCGCCGAGGTGACCGCGCAGCAGCCCGCCAGGATCCGGTTCGTGCTGCCCGAGGCCGTGCCGGCGGCGCGCCTCCCGCTCTCCCTGCGGGCGGCGGCGGAAGGGTCCCGGGTCGAGATCCGCACCCCCGAGCTCCAGGAGTCGCTGCACGAACTCCTGGAGTGGGCCCGGGAGTCCGGCGTACGGCTGCACGGCCTCGACGCCCGCTCCGCCTCCCTGGAGGAGGCGTTCCTCGACATCGCGAAGGCCCAGCACGCACCCCGGGACCAGGACCCGCGCCAGCTCCACGACCGCTCCGCCCGCTCCGACCGGTCCGGCGGCACGAAGAACACGAAGAGGGTGACGGCATGACGACCACCACGACCCCCGTCCGCGACCGGACGTCCGCCCCCTCCCCCACGGGCGCGGCGGCCGTGGCCCGGCGGCTGACCGCCCTCGGCCGCGCCGAGCTGATTCTCCTGCTGCGCAACCGGACCGCGATCGTCGTCGCGCTGCTGCTGCCCATCACGATGATCTTCGCGATGCGGTCCTCGCTCGAACAGATCGACCTCGGCGGCACCGGGCTCACCGTCGCGGGCGCCACCCTGACCGGCGGCATCGGCATGGTGCTCGTCCAGGTCGTCTACATGAACCTGGTCTCCGCGTACGTCGCCCGGCGCGAGGAACTCGTCCTGAAGCGGCTGCGCACCGGGGAGATCTCCGACCGGGAGATCCTCATCGGCACCGCGCTGCCGTCCGTCGCGCTGGCACTCGCCCAGTGCGTGCTGCTGGTGGTGGCCGGGGCGATCGCCTTCGACCTGAACGCCCCGCACCGCCCCGCCCTCCTGCTGGCCGGACTGCTGCTGGCCTTCTTCCTGATGTCCGCCCTGGCGGCGGCGACCACCGTGCTCACCCGGACGGTGCAGACCTCGCAGCTCACCACCCTGCCGCTCTTCTTCGTCTCGATGTTCGGCTCCGGGCTGTTCATCCCGCTGGCGATCTTCCCGGACAAGCTGGCCTCCGCCCTGGAGCTGCTGCCGATGACGGGCGTGATGACCCTGATCCGGCACGGCTGGCTCGGCGGCGTGGAGAGCGGCGACCTGCTCACGGCCGGGGTGACCGCGCTGGCCTGGACCGCTTTCGGCGTGTTTGCTGTGCGACGGTGGTTCCGCTGGGACCCGCGCGGCTGACATGAAGGGGCTGAGGGGTGTGATCGGTCGGGTACGGGGCTGGCGGCGCGGCTGGCACGAGCGCAGCAAGCTCCAGCGCATCGACCTCTACACGCGGGTGACGCTCTGCTCGATCACCTGGTTCTTCGCGGTGTCCTGGGGGCTGCTGCCCCTCGGCGACACCCTCGACGAGGGGCCGGTGGCGGTGGCTCTGGCCGGAGCGTTCCTCGCCGCCAACCTCGCCCAGTCCGTACTGAGCAACCGCAATCTGACCCCCGCCTTCGACGACTACCGGGGGACGGCGCCGTTCCCGCCGGGGCGGCTGCGCCTGCCCGCCGCGCTCCAGGTGGCGATGACCGGCTTCCTGGTGGCACTCGCGGCGGTGGGGGGCGTGAAGGACGAGGGGCTCGTGCTGCTGGTGCTGGACCTGCCCGTGGCGTTCGCCATCCCGTACGTCCTGGTCGTCCCCGTCCGGAGGTTCCTGCTCCACTCCGCCGCCTTCTCGGTGACCGTCCTGGCGCTCCTGGCGGCCGTGGGCGTGCCGGGCGGACTGCTGTTCGGGGCGGTCGTCTCGCTGGTCGTCGTCACCCTGCTGGTGCTCACCTCGGCCCGGCCGAGCGTCTGGAGCCTGTCCGTGATGTGGCAGGCGGAGGAGGCGCGGGACATGCAGGCCCGGCTGGCGGTGGCGGAGGAGCGGTTGCGGTTCGGCCGCGACATGCACGACGTGCTCGGCCGGAACCTGTCGGTGATCGCCCTCAAGAGCGAGCTGGCCGTGGAGCTGGCCCAGCGCGGGAACCCCGCGGCGATGGATCAGATGGTCGAGGTGCAGCGGATCGCCCGTGCATCGCAGCAGGAGGTCCGCGATGTCGTACGCGGCTACCGGGAGGCCGACCTCCCCACCGAACTCATGGGCGCACGGGGCGTGTTGCAGGCCGCGGAAATCACCTGCACCGTCGAGGGCGCGGACGGCCCGGCCGGCATCGGGGCTCCCGCCGCCGTCCAGGCCGCGCTCGGCTGGGTGGTGCGCGAGACCGCGACGAACGTCCTGCGCCACGGCGACCCGCGCCACTGCTGGATCCGCCTCGCGCGGACGCGGGACGCGGTGGTCCTGGAGGTCGAGAACGACGGGGCCGGCGCCACCCGCCCGCTCGGCGGCGCGGACGACGGCGGCGGCGGCGGTTCGGGCCTGGCCGGGCTGCGGGTACGGCTCGGCGCGCTCGGCGGATCGCTCAGCGCCGGAGCCGTCGGGGACGACCTCTTCCGGGTGACGGCCACGGTGCCGCTCACGGCGCCCCGCCCGGATGCGAACGGCCCCCTCGCTCCGTCCTCCGAGCCCGGACCTTCCCCCGCCCCTTCCGCCCACCCGGAGGAACGATGACCACCGCGCAGCCCCTGCGGGTCCTGCTGGCCGACGACGAGCACCTGATCCGGGGCGCGCTGGCCGCACTGCTCGCCCTGGAGGAGGACCTCGTGGTGGTCGCGGAGGCGGCGAGCGGCCCCGAGGCCCTGGCGATGGCCCTGGCGCACCGGCCCGACGTCGCCGTCCTGGACCTCCAGATGCCGGGCGCGGACGGTGTGAAGGTCGCCACATCGCTGCGGACCGAGCTGCCCCACTGCCGCACCATGATCGTGACCAGCCACGGCCGCCCCGGCCACCTCAAGCGGGCCCTGGCCGCCGGCGTACGGGGGTTCGTGCCGAAGACGGTCAGCGCCCGGCGGCTGGCGGAGATCATCCGTACCGTCCACGCCGGAAACCGTTACGTCGATCCCGAGTTGGCGGCCGACGCCATCTCCGCCGGGGACTCCCCGCTGACCGCCAGGGAGGCCGAGGTGCTCGAACTGGCGGCGGACGGGGCTCCGGTCGCGGAGATCGCGGAGCGGGCCTCGCTCTCACAGGGGACGGTCCGCAACTACCTCTCCTCGGCCGCCACCAAGATCGGTGCGGAGAACCGGCACACGGCAGTGCGTCTCGCCCGCGAGCGGGGTTGGGTATAGTAGGCATCGCGCTTCGGCGCACTGCGGACGTAGCTCAGTTGGTAGAGCGCAACCTTGCCAAGGTTGAGGTCGCCAGTTCGAACCTGGTCGTCCGCTCCAGATGGAGGAAGCCCCGGTCCTTTCGGACCGGGGCTTCCCGCGTATCCGGCTGCCGTTACGACCAGTTGGTGCCGGTCAGCACCTCGTACGCCTCGATGTACTTGGCGCGGGTCGCCGCCACGATCTCCTGCGGCAGCGCCGGGGGCGGCTGCTCGCTCGCGCGGTCCCAGCCGGAGGCCGGCGAGGTGAGCCAGTCGCGCACGAACTGCTTGTCGTAGCTGGGCTGCGCCCGGCCGGGCTCCCAGGTGGCTGCGGGCCAGAAGCGCGAGGAGTCCGGGGTCAGCACCTCGTCGGCGATGATCAGCCGCTCGGTCCCGTCCTCGGTGGTCTCGAAGCCGAACTCGAACTTGGTGTCGGCCAGGATGATCCCGCGCCCGTGCGCGATGTCCCGGGCCCGGCGGTAGACGTCGAGCGTCGTGCGCCGCAGCTCGGCGGCGGTCTCCGCACCGACCGCGCGGGCGACGTTCTCGTAGCTGACGTTCTCGTCGTGGTCGCCGACGGCCGCCTTGGTGGCCGGGGTGAAGATCGGGCCGGGCAGCTCGGACCCGTTGACCAGGCCCTCGGGGAGACCGATGCCGCAGACCGTACGGGTGGCGTCGTACTCGACGAGTCCGGAGCCGGTCAGATAGCCGCGGGCCACGCACTCGACCTCGACCATCCGCAGCGACTTGCAGATGAGGGTGCGGCCGGCCCAGTCGGCCGGGGCGCCCGGGGGCAGCTCGGTGGAGATGACGTGGTTGGGCACCAGGTCGGCGAGCTGGTCGAACCACCAGAGCGAGAGCCGGGTGAGGACACGGCCCTTGTCGGGGATCTCGGTGGGCAGGACCCAGTCGTACGCGGAGATGCGGTCGCTGGCGACCATGACGAGGTCGCCCGCCTCGTTCCGGTACAGGTCACGCACCTTGCCGGTGTGCAGGTGGGTGAGGCCCGGAACCTGTACGGGCTCGGGCTTTTCTACAAAACCGGACACGGTGCCTCCGCGTAGATTGATCCAGGAGCGGTTCCGATTGTCCCGTACGGAGGGCACGCGGCGCGCGCCGGGCCCGGCGGCGCGCCGGTCGCGTCCCTCGGACCCGGTCAGTCACGCTCCTCGGACCCGGTCGCGTTCCTCGGACCCGGTCAGTCACGCTCCTCGGACCCGGTCAGTCACGCTTGCAGATCCGGTCGAGGAGGTTGGCCGTGGCCCGCTGGATCCGGGGGTCCGTGTGCCCGGGTCGGTCCAGGGCCGGGGACCAGGCGAAGGTGCCGGAGGCGAAGACGAGCGCGCCGGAGGGGGACTGGTAGAGCGAGGTCTCCTGGTGCCGGGTGGCGCCCTCGGAATCCTCGTACGGGGAGTGGGCCAGCAGGATCCGGTTGTCGTGCTCGGGCAGGCTGGTGCGCGGGAAGTAGCGGTCGGCCTCACCGGCGACCAGGCCAGGGATCTCGTCGCCCTCGACCGCGCCCGTGGAGTCCCAGAGCCAGTGCTCGGCGTTGCGCACGACCAGCGGGCGGGGATCGGGCACCCGGCCCGCGTACTGGATGCCCAGGAGCTGCTGCTCGGGCCGGTCCACCTCGCGCCACAGGGCGGACTTGCCGGGCCCCCGGCGCTTGCGGCAGGTCAGCAGCCGGTCCGCCTCGCCGGAGGCCGACGGGGCGAGGCCCACCTGCCAGTACATGGTGTTGGCGGAGAGGAAGACGAGCGAGGTGCCGGAGTCCCGGGCGCGCTCGGCGGCCCGGCGCATCGGCAGCGTCCAGTACTCGTCGTGGCCGGGGAAGACCAGGCCCCGGTAGCGGCTGGGGTCGACGCGGCCCGCGTGCAGGTCGCGGGCGTCGGCGTAGGCGAGGTCGTAGCCGTACCGCTCGGCCCACCGGATGAAGTCGTACGCGTGCCCCACGTGCAGCGGCAGGCCGGCCCCGGCGTACGGGCGGTCGAAGGAGATCGTGACGGCGGCGTCCTCCTCGCCGAGCAGCCGCCCCCGCTCGTCCCACGCGTGGTAGAGGCTGGCACCGGTGCGGCCGTCCTCCGGGTAGAGGTTGTACGCCTGCCAGGTGATGTCGGGCAGCAGGAGCAGCAGGTCGGCGGGGTGGTCGTGGCGGACGGTGAAGGGGATGTGAGAGCGGTAGCCGTCGGCGGTGGTCAGGACGGCCACGTACGCGCCGACGGACCAGTAGCCCGGGATCTGGAGCCGCCAGGACATCCACCAGTGGTGGCAGGAGACGGTCCGGTCGGCGGCGAGCGGCGGGGGCTGGACGATTCCGGAGAGCCGCGGGCTCGTGGTGATCTTGGACGCGCCGTCGCCGCCGTAGTGACCGATCCGGTAGACGTCGACGGAGAACTGCTGGGGCGGGTCCACGGTGATGTGGAAGTCGATGGCCTCGCCGGGGGCCGCCGCGCCGGGCGAGGCGAAGCCCTTGATCTGGCGGTGCACGTCGTCGGCGGGACGGGTGCCGCCGCCGGTGGAGCGGGCGAGGTCGGCGTACCAGGGGACCACCTGGCCGGTGTCGTCGAAGTAGTTCTCGCTGCCGCGCAGCCAGGGCAGCGGGCCCTGCCCGAAGGGATCGCTCACCGCGTGCGCGAGGGCGCCCGACTCCCACCGGCGAATCTGCTCCGCCCCCATGCCGCGCCCCTCCCTCGGATCCCCCGGACAGCTCTGGGAGTCCCCCGGACAACTCTGGTGCGCCGAATGTCAGCGCCGATCCCCAGCACATCACATAACGCACGCGGTTCGTCACCCTTCGTCGCTAATTGGCGGGACCGGGGAGGCTCCGGATCCTGTCCGTGGGCTTGCTGCACCTGGCCGTCGTGGGCTCCGTACCAGGCCGGAGCTGGTCGTCGGACCGGTCGACGCTGCCGTGGGACCGCCGGACGGGTTGTGCTCGAACCCGTCGACCCTCTGGTCGGACCAGCCGGACGGGCTAGCGGCGGGGCCAGCAGGATGGGCTGTGCTCGGACCAGCCGGATGCTGCTTGTGCTCGGACCAGCCGGACCAGCAGGACGGGGGCCGGCTTGGCCGGCTTGAGCTCGGACCAGCCGGACCGGTTTGAGCTCGGACCAGCCGGACCGGCTTGGGCTCAGACCCGCCGGACCGGCTTGGACTCAGACCAGCCGGACCGGCTTGGACTCAGACCAGCCGGACCGGCTTGGACTCAGACCAGCCGGACCGGCTTGTCGGAGCGCACTCCCACCTCGGCGAGCCAGGACAGCAGCGGGTCCGGATCGCCGTCCTCGACGAGGCTGAGGACCGGGGCCGCGAGGTCCGCCCGGCGCTGGCCGCCGACGAGCAGGGCGGGGCCGTCCAGCCAGTCGAGGCCGGGGGCCGCGCCCGCCGTGTCCACGGCGGCGCAGCAGACCATGGCCGCGACGTGGTCGGCGAGCAGCTCGGCGCCCGTACGGGGCGGCTGGAGCGGGAAGAGGGGCAGCGGTCCCGGCCCCCAGAGGTCGAGCGGGTCGTCGGCCGCGCCGGACCCCCTACCGCCGTGACCGGGGCCGCCGTGCTCCGGGCCGTCGCGCTCCGGGGCCTCGGCCTCCTCACGGGCGACCGCCGCGCCGATGCCCGCCGCGAGCTCCTCGCCCGGGCCCCCGGGCCGTCCGGAACCGGACAGATGCTCCATGACCCGGGCCAGCGTGGGGACGGCCGGGTCGGCGGCGGAGGCCCGGGGGACACCCAAGGTGTCCAGGACCCGGTGCAGCCGGGCCGCTTCCGTACGCCACTTCCGGTCGACGACCTCGTCGGGATACTGCTGCCAGTCCACCGGCGCCCAGCCCGGACCGCTCTCGGCGGGGCCTCCGTGGAAGAGCCGGGCGGCGAGCAGGGACGCCGCTTCGTCGGCCACCCCCGGCTCTTCCAGCAGGTCACAGGCGGGCCGCTCGCCGAGGCGCAGGGCGAAGCCGTCGGCCAGCCGGTCCCGGCGGGACAGCTCGGTGAGCGCGGAGACGACTCCGGCGTCCAGCCGGGAGGGCCAGCGGCCCATCCGCCACGCGGGCAGCGCCACCCGGGTCAGCAGCCGGTCCCAGCCGGCATAGGCGAGGCCGACCTGTTCCTGGGCGGAGATCCGCAGCCCGTGATCGACCGTCTGGGCCCGCATGGACGCGGCGGCCGCCACACAGCGCTCCATCTCGGCCGCATGGCCCCGGCAGGCCCGCAGCAGCAGCCGGGAGACCCAGCCGGCGAAGGCGAGCGACGCCCCGCGCACCGCGCCCCGGCCGGGGGCGGCGGCATCGGCGATCGACGCGTCCAGGCCGCGCACGAAGCGGCGGGCGGCGGCTATGTCGGGGTGCGCGGACGGGCCGGTGCCCGCCACCACGGGGGCGAGGACCGCGCGGAGCTCGGCGACCCGCATCCACCACAGGAACGGCGAGCCGATGACCAGGACGGGCGCGGCGCCCCCGGCCTCCGCCGCGCCCACCGGGCCCCTCCGGAGCGCGCGGTGCGTCCGGTCCTCCAGCCAGCTGTCGCAGTCCGGGGTCAGCGCTATGGCCGAGGGCGCGGGCACGTCGAGCCGGTCGGCCAGGTCCCGGACCAGGCGGTAGAGGTCGGGGGCCCCTTCCTCCGGCACGGGCACGGTCGGACTCATGGCGGGCCGCGCGCGGGCCACCGAGACGGCGACCAGGACGGTCACCAGCAGCACGAGGACCGCGACGCCGAGGACCGTCCAGCGCACGGTGTCCCAGGCCGGACCGGCCAGGTGCCCCTGCGCGCCCGCCGCGAACAGCACGACGGCGACGGCCGCGGGCAGGATCGCCACGGCCAGTGCTCTGCTGCGGATCCGCAGCAGGGAGAGCGCTCGGGCCTGTGCGGCCCGCGCCCCCAGCTCCTCACCCACATCGATACCGGACACGGCCGGACGTCACCCCCTCTGCCACGCGACGGTGTTGCTCACTCCCCCACTGTGGCACCCGTCACCGACATCGCAATGCCGGTGGGCCAAGTGCCCGAACGCTTGCGCCGCACCCTAGTTGGGGCTCCGGCACCCGTCATCCGGATGGCGCAGTCGTCACCCGATGGAATGGCTTTGGGCAAAGCTGCTGACGTGTTCGCGTCCATGAGCAAGCGCCCCGGGACGTGGTCGCGTCCATGGGCAAGCGCCCCGGCCGACCGCTCGCCGCCGCGCCCGGACAAGGGGCAGCCCCTCGCGCCTTCCCCGTACGCCGGTGGCGTACGGGGGCGGGCGGAGGGGCTGCGGTGCGCGGGGGGCCGGTGACCGGGGCGGGTCAGCCCCGGGAGGCCTTCAGGGCGATGTCCGTACGGTGCTGGGAACCGTCCAGGCGGATCCGGCCGAGCGCGGTGTAGGCACGCTCCCGGGCCGCCGTGAGGTCCTTGCCGGTCGCGGTCACCGAGAGGACCCGGCCGCCCGCGCTGAGCACCGCGTCGCCCTCGGCGCGGGTTCCGGCGTGCAGGACGTACGCGTCGGGGGCATCCTGCGCCGCGACGTCCGCGAGCCCGTCGATCGGGTCGCCGGTGCGCGGGATGTCCGGGTAGTTGTACGAGGCGATGACCACGGTGACCGCGGCGTCGTCGCGCCAGTTCAGCGACGGCAGGACGTCGAGCGTGCCGTTGGCGGAGGCGAGCAGGACACCGGCGAGCGGGGTCTTCAGCCGGGCCAGCACGACCTGGGTCTCCGGGTCGCCGAACCGGGCGTTGAACTCGATGACCCGCACACCGCGCGAGGTGATCGCGAGGCCCGCGTAGAGCAGCCCGGAGAAGGGCGTGCCGCGTCGGCGCAGCTCGTCGACGGTCGGCTGGAGCACGGACTGGAGGACCTCGTCCACCAGCTTGGGGTCCGCCCACGGGAGCGGGGAGTAGGCACCCATGCCGCCGGTGTTCGGGCCCTCGTCGCCGTCGAGGGCGCGCTTGAAGTCCTGGGCGGGCTGGAGCGGCAGCACGGTGGTGCCGTCGGTGATCGCGAAGAGGCTGACCTCGGGGCCGTCGAGGAACTCCTCGATGACCACGCGGTCGCAGGAGAGCGCGTGGTCGCGGGCGGCGGCGAGGTCGTCGGTGACGACGACGCCCTTGCCGGCCGCGAGGCCGTCGTCCTTGACGACGTACGGGGCGCCGAAGGCGTCGAGGGCCTCGTCGATCTCCGCGGGGGTGGTGCAGACGTAGCTGCGGGCGGTGGGAACGCCGGCGCCGGCCATGACGTCCTTGGCGAACGCCTTGGAGCCTTCCAGCTGCGCGGCTTCGCCCGACGGGCCGAAGCAGGGGATACCGGCCGCGCGCACGGCGTCGGCGACCCCGGCGACGAGCGGCGCCTCCGGGCCGACGACCACCAGCCCGGCGCCCAGCTCGGTCGCGAGGCGCGCGACGGCGTCACCGTCGAGCGCGTCGACCGGGTGCAGTTCGGCCACCTCTGCGATGCCGGCGTTGCCGGGGGCGCAGTACAGAGCGGTGACATCGGGGTCGAGGGACAGAGAGCGGCACAGGGCGTGTTCGCGGGCGCCGCCGCCGATGACGAGGACCTTCACGGGTGCAGCCTAGCCGCCGGGCGCGAGGAGGCCGGACGGCCGCCGGTCCGTGGACGGAGGGCCTCGCGTTCTCGCGTTCTCGCGCTCACCGCGTCGACGCGTCCCGCGCGTCACCGCGTCACTGCTCGTTGGTGAACTCCTCGACGACCGTGGCCCCCAGCTCGCGGACGATCAGCTCGTGACCGGAGAGGGCGGAGTCGACGAGATCCGGATCGTCTGCCTCCGGGGTGTCGTCCTCGGGGGCGACGTTGCGCGGCGGCTCCGCCCCGTACGAGCTGTGGGAGGCCTCGGGTGCGGGTGCGGCCTCCCGGCGCTGCGGCGGCGCGGAGGCAGGCGGCTGCTGCTGCTGGGGAGGCGGCGCGTGCTGCCCCTGCGGCGAGGGCGGGGACTGCTGCGGGGCGGAGTGCTGGGGCCGGGGCTCGTACGCGACCGGGGCGGCGGGGGCTGCCGGGGCGGGCTGGTACTGCGGGGTGGGACGTCCGGCGCCCGCACCGGGGCCCGGGGGCGTCCCGCCGTCACCGGAGGTGTCGATGACCGCCTCGATGCGCCACTGGGCGTTGAACCGTTCGACGAGGGCCTGCTTGAGGATCTCCTCGCTGCCGCTGCTCGCGAAGTTGTCCCGGGCTCCCGCGTTGAGGAAACCGATCCGGAGCGTCGTCCCGTCGAACCCTGCGACCTGGGCATTCTGACTGAGCAGGATCCAGGTGAAGCGCCGGCGGCTCTTGACCGCCTCCAGGATGTCCGGCCACATGTTCCGCACCTGGGCGGCGCCCTGGGCCATGCTCTGACCGCCCTCGGGTGCGACCGGAACGGCGGGGGCCGCCGGGGCGGCCGGAGCCGCGGCGGGCGGCGGGGTGGCGGCGGGGGCCGGGCCGCTGCCGGGGGCGGACGCGGTGGGCCAGCCGCCGGGACGACGGGCCTGGTCCGCACCGGCCGCGGCGGGCCAGGACCCGGGCCGCTGGGCGGGTTCGGAGGCCTGCGGAGCGGGCGGGTGGACCTCGGCGGGAGCCTGCGGGGCGGCGGGCGGTGCGTAGGCGGGCGGCGTCGCGGGTGCGGGAGCCGCGCCCCGTACGGCTGCATGGGCCGCGTCCGGACCCGCGGCCTGCGGGGCGTGTGCCTGGGGGGCGTAGGCCTGCGGGGCGTGGGCGTCGGGGCCCGGTGCGTACCCCATCGGCGCCGCGGCGGCGGGCGGCGCGGCGAATCCGGCGGCAGCGGCGGCCGAGGCCCCGCGCTCCAGCCGGTCGAGGCGGGCCTGCAGCGACCGCTCGTCGTCGTAGGCGGCGGGCAGCAGGACCCGGGCGCAGATCAGCTCCACCTGGAGCCGCGGCGAGGTGGCCCCGCGCATCTCCGTGAGTCCGTCGTTGACCAGATCGGCGGCGCGGCTCAGCTCGGCGGCGCCGAAGACGGAGGCCTGGGCCTGCATGCGCTCGACGACATCGGCGGGGGCGTCGATGAGCCCCTTCTCGCCGGCGTCGGGCACGGCGGCGAGGATCACCAGATCGCGCAGCCGCTCCAGAAGGTCCGCCACGAACCGACGAGGATCGTTGCCGCCCTCGATGACCCGGTCCACGACCTCGAAGGCGGCGGCACCGTCGCCGGCGGCGAAGGCGTCGACGATCGAGTCGAGGAGGGAGCCGTCGGTGTACCCGAGGAGCGAGGTGGCCATGGCATACGTCACACCGTCGTCGCCCGCACCGGCCAGCAGCTGGTCCATGACGGACATCGAGTCACGCACGGACCCGGCCCCGGCGCGCACGACGAGCGGGAGGACGCCGTCCTCGACGTGGCTGTTCTCCCGCCCGCAGACGTCGGCGAGATAGCTGCGGAGGGTCCCCGGGGGCACCAGCCGGAACGGATAGTGGTGCGTACGCGACCGGATCGTCCCGATGACTTTCTCGGGCTCGGTCGTCGCGAAGATGAACTTGAGGTGCTCCGGCGGCTCCTCGACCACCTTCAGCAGGGCGTTGAAGCCCGCCGGGGTGACCATGTGCGCCTCGTCGATGATGTAGATCTTGTAACGACTGGAGGCCGGCCCGAAGAAGGCCTTCTCGCGCAGGTCACGGGCGTCGTCCACACCACCGTGCGAGGCGGCGTCGATCTCGATCACATCGATGGAACCCGGCCCGTTGCGCGCGAGGTCCTGACAGGACTGGCACTCCCCGCACGGGGTCGGCGTGGGCCCCTGCTCGCAGTTCAGACAGCGGGCGAGGATGCGCGCGCTGGTCGTCTTTCCACAGCCGCGCGGCCCGCTGAACAGGTACGCGTGATTGACCCGGTTGTTCCGCAGGGCCTGCTGGAGCGGGTCAGTGACATGCTCCTGACCGATGACCTCGGCGAAAGACTCGGGGCGGTAGCGGCGGTACAGCGCAAGGGACGACACACCTACGAGGTTATCGGGGCCGACTGACAACCGGCCCCACGCCGCCCGATCACCCACGCCAAGGCCCCCGGGAACGCAAGGGCCCCCCACGCACCCGCCAGAGCCGACCTACCCTTGCTGCCTTCCGGCCCTGGGGGAGTTCAGTCAGATAGCGCCACGTGAGGGGCTGACGCCCACCTTAGCGGATCCCCACCCCCTCCGGTCCACCCACCCGCCCCGCCGAACGACAGCCGAACCACCCCTCAGCCCCTCTCCGGACGATCTCCGGCGAACGTGTTCGCGAGCACCCTCCAACGTCTTGTATTGTTTGCGGCGGAGGATTCGCCTAGTGGCCTAGGGCGCACGCTTGGAAAGCGTGTTGGGGGCAACCCCTCACGAGTTCGAATCTCGTATCCTCCGCCATTGCTCTCACCGGGCAATACGTCGAAGGCCCCCGCAGCTCGCTGCGGGGGCCTTCGACGTTGGCCGACTGCGCGACGACGCTCGGGGCTTCACCCTCTCCCGCATTCACAGCGTCATGCCCGGGTAGCCGGGCCCCGCACCGTGGCCCGGTGTTCGGCCGGCCACTGCAGCGATACCCCACGATCAAGCGCTGCGACGTGCCGCCACTACGATCGCCGACCATGGACTGGGTCGAGCGCACCGCGCAGTTGAGGCAGTGGACCAGGAGCGGGGTGCGGGCTCCGCACAAGCCGTTGCTGTTCCTGTACGCGCTCAGCCGGTTCCAGCAGGACGCCGACGACGAGCTGCGGTACAGCACGGTGGAGCAGGACCTGCGGCGGCTGCTCGCCGAGTACGGTCCTGGGAACCGGACGACGCCCGCCTATCCCTTCCATCATCTGGTGAGTGACGGCGTGTGGGAGGTGCGCACCGAGCGCGGTGCGGGCAGCCCCGGGACAGGGGTCAGGGAGCTGCGCGCAACCGGTGCCGCTGGGCGGCTGACGCCGGAGCTACGGACGGCGCTGCGGCGGGATCCGCCCCTGCTCGGCCGAATGACACGCGTACTCCTCGATCTGAACTTCCCGCCCTCCCTCCACGGCGAGCTGTGCGAAGCCGTCGGCCTGGAACTGGAGGAGGCCGAGACCGGACTGGTCTCGGCCAAGCGCAGGCAGCGGGACCGGCGCATGCGGGAGATGGTCCTGACGGCGTACGAATACCAGTGCGCCTTCTGCGGGTACGACGGCAGGATCGGCACGGTGCCGGTCGGGCTTGAGGCCGCCCATGTCCGCTGGTGGGCGTTCGACGGACCGGACGACCTCGAAAACGGGCTGTGTCTGTGCTCGCTGCACCACAAGCTGTTCGATAAAGGCGTACTCGGTCTCGGCGAGGGCCGTGGCGAGGCCCACCGCATCCTGGTCTCACAGAGCTTCGTCGGCCGCAGCACCGCTGCCCGCGAGCACGTCATCACGCTCGCCGGCCGTCCGGTCATCGGCCCCCAGTCGGGCATCCGCCCCATCGCCGCCGCCCATCGTTCTTGGCACGCCAGCCAGGTCTTCCAAGGCAGCCCGCGTCCCGCCACGACCGCCTGAACGCCGACCTGGCGGTCACGCGCACGCACTGGTACCGGGTGTGATACCAAGAGTATGGTCTCTTGTATGGCCACGAAGAAGGTAACTGTGACGATTCCCGAGGATCTCCTGGACGAGATCCGCGCGGAGGCGGCAGAACGGGGAATGTCGGCGTACGTCGCCGAGGCGCTGCGCTTCAAGCGCGACCGGGACCGGCTGCGGGAACTGTCCGACTGGCTGCAGGAGGAATACGGCCCCCTCACTGAGGAGGAGCGCACAGATGCGTTCGAGGAACTGGAGGACCTCGACGCCGAACACGAGCGCCGCCGCGCCGCTGGAAAGCACAACGCCGGAGAGGCCGCGTGAAGAAGCGTGCCACTGAGCACAAGCAGCGGCCATTGCGCGTCTTCGTGCTCGACTGCGAAGCCCTGTCCCTGGCGGTGAGAGGCGACCGGAAAATGATCGCCTGGCTCGACCTCGCGGCCCGGGGTGAAGCCGAGGTGGTGACGTCTCCGCTGACGCTGGTAGAGGCGTACGACGGCAGAACCACCGAGCAGCGCTGGGACTGGGTGCTCTCCCGGCTCAAGGTCGCCGACATCGGAAAGGACGAGGCCCGCCAGGCCCGCCGACTCCTGGCCGACGCCAAGCTGCACGGCCACAAGTACGCGATCGACGCGGTGCTCGCCGTCATCGCGCGACAGCAGAAGGGTCAGGTCACCGTCTTCACCTCGGACGTGGACGACCTGGAGAAGCTGGTCCCGGAGTCGATCATCGTCAAAAAGGTCTGACCCGGCTCTCCGATCTCGGTGTTGGTCTCATTCACCCTCGTCCAGCCCGCAGGTCAGAACGCTCCTGATCACTTCCGGACCCCCAAACGAACATGTGGAAAGCGTGTTGGGGGCAACCCCTCACGAGTTCGATTCTCGTATCCTCCGCCACTGCTCTCACCGGGCCCTACGTCGAAGGCCCCCGCAGCTCGCCGCGGGGGCCTTCGACGTTGAGCAACTGCTGACCGGTGCTCAGATCCGCACCACGTGCACGTCCTGCTCCTGCACCTCCTGCCGCTCCTGCTCCGTGAGCTCGTCGTCAGCGACCGGGCAGCGGCGCCAGTGCGGCGGCCTCCGCCTCAGCCGCCGCGATCACCGCGTCGAGCCGGGCGAACTGGGCCTCCGCCAGCGACCCTGGCCGAAAAGCGAGTGAGGGCGCCGTCCGGCAGAGCCGCTGCGCAGTAGCAGCGCCGAGGCTTCCCGCCGGACTCCGGTGCGGAGAGCCGGGCGGTACTTTTCGGACAACTGTGGGCCGTCCGGGTGAGTGCAGACAACCCGCAGGCCCCCGTGCCGCCTCTCACAGTCCGGACACAGCGTCGCCACAGGCGAGTTGGGGCCGTGCTGCTCGTCCACGTTCCGTCACGCACCCGGAAGCCGGAAGTACGAGGAATGATGACCAGATCCCCGCAGGGCCGCACGAACCGTCTGACCCGCCCCTCGATCGCCGTCGCCGCGGCCGTCGCCGTGACCGCGGGTGTCGTGGCCGCCGCGCCCGACGCCAAGACGGCGGAGCCGACGCCGAAGCTCAGCCTGATCGCCGCATCCACCTCGGTGACGCTCGACTCCTGGAAGGAGGATCCGGGCGTCTACCTGGATCTCGGGACGTATCTCACCTCCGAGAACGGCGCCTTCGAGCTCAAGGTGACCCGGAAGTCCTACAAGGACCCGGTCGTCGCCTCGCAGGTCTTCCGGAACGGGAAGAAGACCACGACCAAGGCGCTCCCCGCCGGGCTCGTGAAGGACTTCTCCGGGCTGCCGGGCTTCGCGCAGATCAAGCTCACCGACGCGGCGGGCAAGACGGTGCTCAGCCAGACCGAGGCGTTCTGCCCCAACAACGCGTCCGGGCGGGTCCGGCCGGACGCCCCCGCACAATCGAAGTATCCGCAGAGCTGTCCGGTGAACCCCTTCACCCTCGGCTCGGTGTGGGGCGTGGAGAACGGCTGGGCGTCCAACACCTACGCCGGTTACTACTCCAAGCCGGTCCAGCTGGCCGCCGGTACGTACACCGCCAAGATCAACGTGACCAAGAAGTACCGCGACCTCTTCGGCATCGCCAACCAGACGCGCACCGTCAAGGTCACCGTGCGCGAGCGCAGTTGGGAGGAGCCGCCCCCGGTTCCCGCCGGCAGTCGCAGCGCCGCGTCCGCACCTGGTGGACACGAAGGTCACGCAGGGCACGCAGGGCACGCAGGGCACGAAGGGCACGAGAAGGCCGCCGCGCCCTCCGCCCACGCGCACGGCGCCCCGGCCCGCACCGAGGCCCCCGCCGCCCGGACGACCGGCGCCGGCTCCACGTTCAACGTCGGCCACGGGCCCTACCCGCCGGCTCCGGCCGCCCTGCCCTGGGCGCTGAAGAAGGAGTCGCTCCAGCGGGAGGCCTTCTCCTCGGCCAAGGCCGGCGACCGTGCCGGGCAGACCGACGGGTCGCGCCAGGCGCCGGGAGTCAAGCCCAACGCGAAGCGGCCCACCGGCAAGGCGGTCGTGCCCGACGTGCCCAAGCCCGACCTGCGCTCGCTGCCCGCGTACGGCATCACCGTCAGCGACGGCTACGAGGAGGTGCCCGGCAAGGACTACCTCGCCTTCAGCGCCAACGTGTGGAACGCGGGCCCGGCCAAGCTCGTCGTGGACGGCTTCCGCTCCCCGGGCAAGGAGCTGATGGACGCCTACCAGTACTTCTACGACGCCGCCGGCAAGCAGGTCGGCTACACCCCGACCGGCACCATGGAGTGGGACCCGCGCCCCGGCCACGAGCACTGGCACTTCACGGACTTCGCCAGCTACCGGCTGCTGAAGGCCGACCAGAAGGAGTCGGTGCGCAGCGGCAAGGAGGCGTTCTGCCTGGCCAACACCGACGCTGTCGACTACACGGTGAAGAACGCCAACTGGCACCCGGACAACACGGACCTGTCCACCGCGTGCGGCCAGGAGAACTCGATCTCCGTCCGCGAGGTGCTCGACGTCGGCTCCGGTGACACCTACACCCAGGACCTGCCCGGCCAGTCCTTCGACATCACGGATCTGCCGAACGGCACGTACTACATCCAGGTCCTCGCCAACCCGGAGAACCGGCTCAAGGAGACCAACCACAAGAACAACAGCGCGCTGCGCAAGGTCGTCCTCGGAGGGAAGAAGGGCGCCCGCACCGTGAAGGTCCCCGCCCACCACCTGGTGAACGCCAACTAGCTCCCGCCTAAGGTGCGTTGAAGCGCTACGTACCGTTCGTTCCGCCGGCCCCGGGGAGGTGTTCCCGGGGCCGGCGGCATGCCGGGACAAACCTGAGTTCTCGCCAACTCGCCCGTGCACCCGTAACCCCGGACCCACCCCACTGCGGCTCCGCGGGCGCGCCCCCCGCCCCGCGACGACTCCGCCGGTCAGGGACACGGCCAGGCGCACCCACAGTGCCCGGGGAACCACGGACGGCTCCCTTCCACCGCGCGGATGCGAGGAAGGCGCTTTGGGTGGACACCGCCGCCGACCAGGCAACGCATCAGTTACTCATGCGTAGTGCATGTGTGGCGCAATTCACTCCCCTCAAGGGGTGGTTCTGGAAACATCTACGCCAACGAGATCGGGCCATACATACCGCCGCGGGGGGAGTGGCCATGGGGCTGCTCGGCGATGAGCTGGCGTTCGGGCGGGCTCTGACCGCCTCGGAGTACGAGAGCGTCATGGCCCTGGGACACCGCAAGGAGTACGCGGCCGACGCCCCGCTCCTGACCGAGGGCGACCGGACCGGCCACGTGGTCATCGTGCTGCGCGGCTGGGTGACCGTCTCCCACGTCACCGACCGCGGCGCCACCCGGCTCATACTCGGGTTAAGGGGCCCCGGGGAACTCCTGGGAGAAATGGCCGCGTTGGACCAGCACCCCCGCAGCGCCACCGTACGGGCCCTCGGGACCGTCGAGGCGAGCGTCATCGGCGGCGACGCGTTCCGCCGGTTCCTCGCCACCCACCCCCGGGTCAGCGGACTGGTGATCCGGCAGCTGACCTTCCGGCTGCGCAGCGCCGACCAGGAGCGCTCCGCCCTCGCCTCCCTGACCGTCCTCCAGCGCCTGGCGAGCCGGCTCACCGAGCTCGCCCGGACCGCTCCCACCGGCCCCTACGCGCCGCCCGCGCCCGGCCCCGGGGCCACCGACGCCGTCGTCCACCTCGCTCAGGACGAACTGGCCGCCACCGTCGGGGCGACCCGTGAGGCGGTCGCCAAGGCGCTGCGGCTGCTGCGCACCCAGGAGATCGTGCGCACCGGTACGCGCAGGGTCGAGATCCTCGACCCCGCGCTGCTCGCCCTCCTCGCGGAGGGACATCGGGAGTAGGACGCCCGCCGTGTGTAAACGGCTGCCGTGTGTAAACGGCTACAGACGGCCTCCGTCCCGGGCCGGAAGCTGTACGGGACGGCAAGCGCAGAGAGAACGGGGACCCGCGGTGGAGCACGACGCGTCGGATGCCGGAGAGGCACGCTACGAGCTGGTCATCAGCGTGGACGCCAGACGTTCCGGGCAGTACAGCGACGCGGACAAGCCGCGGATGAGGGAGCGGATCTACCGGGTCCTGGAGACCGCGTTCGCCCAGGCCGGGGTGGGCCGGGACGCCGTCCACATGGAGGACCGGGGGGACGGCGTGCTGGTGTCGGTCCCCGGCCGGATCGCGGTGACACGGCTGCTCGGCCTGTGGATGGTGGAGGTCCACGAGAACCTGCGCGAGGAGAACCGCTCCCTCCTCGTGCCGCTCGGGCTGCGGGTGGCCATGCACGTCGGTCCCGTACGCCATGACAGCCGGGGCATCAGCGGACGTGCGGTCGATCTGACCTGCCGGCTCGCCGACTCGTCCGTCGCCCGGCAGCTGCTGGACCGCGAACAGGCCAATCTGGTGCTCGCCGTCTCCGACTCCCTCTACGTCGACGTGGTCTCCGCCGGGGGCAAGTTCATCGAGCCCGCGCGCTTCTCCCGGGCGCGGCTCGCCCTGAAGGAGGGGGAGGTCTCCGCCTGGTTCCACCTGCCGGGACGGCCCGCGCCGGGCATCGGGCCGAGCGCCCCGGAGGAGCCGGGCCCGACGGCGTCCGGACCGGCCGGCGGGGCGGGCACCTCTCCGGCCGCCGCTGCTCCGGAACGCGTACGGAGCGACCGGGACGACGAGGGGGACGAAGACGGGGGCGGGGACGCGTCCGCCCGGTACACCGCGCAGGGCGACCTGTCCGTGCACCAGCACAACGTCTACCAGCAGCCCGTGCACATCGGCCGCACCACCGGCGCCGGCCCCCGGAAGGACTGAGCATGGCCGACGAAGCAGTGGCCGAGCGCCCCGCCGAGCCCGCCGCCCCGAAGGCGAAGGACGCCCGCTCCCCCGAGCCCCCGCCGCGCGGTGGGGCGCGGGGGGACGACCGGGCCGGGGACGCCCCGGGCGGCGCGGACGCGCCCGGTTCCTCCGACGCCGCCGGCTCGTCCGACTCCGCCGACGACGAGGCCGCCGAGCGGGAGAAGGAGCGCGAACGCGCCGCGGACCGCTTCAAGGACCGGACCCGCGACCCGCTCGCCGAGGAGCAGGGGGAGGAGGAGCCGACCGACGCCGCCGCCGCCACGCGCGCCCGGCGGTCCGGACAGAAGCTCCTCGCCAGCGGCCGGGACCTCATCGGCTTCGACCGCTCCGACGTCGGCCAGCTCCACATCGGCGACATCAACATCGGTCTCGACGCCCGGCGTTCGGGCCTCATGACGCGCGACGGCCCGGTCCCCGAGGAGGAGTTGCTGCGGATTCGCCGGACCCACATCGAGCCGGAGGGGTACGTACGGCTGCGCCGGGCGCTGGAAGCCCGTCGGCTGCTGGTGCTCGGCGGGGCTCCCGGCACCGGGCGGGCCAGCACCGCGCTGGCGCTCCTGGAGGAGGTCACCCGCGACGGCGGGGGCGGGCAGAACAGCGAGCGGGTGCGCCGCGCCGACCCGGAGCGAGGGATTCGCGGGCTGGCCACGCGGGTGGTGGGCGGGGAGGGCGGCCAGCTGCGCGGCACCGGGTACCTGCTGGAGGCGTTCCTGGACCGGCCGGGCACCCTGCCGCCCGACGGGATGGACCTGGACCA
Organism: Streptomyces sp. CA-278952; assembly: GCF_028747205.1. NCBI lineage: Bacteria > Bacillati > Actinomycetota > Actinomycetes > Kitasatosporales > Streptomycetaceae > Streptomyces > Streptomyces sp. CA-278952. The sequence goes on along the minus strand of NZ_CP112880.1, from coordinate 4,188,512 downwards.
GCTGGCCTCGGCGCTGGCCGAGCAGGGCTCGTACGCGGTGGTCGTGGTGAGCGTCGGCTCGGCGGCCAACCCGCTGCTGGCCGGGCGGTACGGGGCGATCTGCCCGCCCGCCCCCACCCGTGAACTGGTCGCCGTCCGGCTGCGTCAGCGGCTGGAGGAGGAACACGGCGACCCGGCACGGGACGGGGGCCTGAACGGGGGCGGGCAGGCCGACCGGGACCGGGACGGGGGCGAGGACAGCGGTACGAACGGGCGCGCCCACCCGGACCGGGAACGCAGCCCGGACCGGGACCGGGACCCGAACGGGCACGCCGACCCGGACCGTGACCGGGACAGCGGTCCGAACGGGCAAGCCGACCGTGACCGGGACGGCAGCCCGGACCGGGACCGGGGCGGCAGCCGGGACCAGGACCGCCGCCCCGACCGGGACGGGGCGCTCTCCCGGCTGCTGGAGCGGGCGGCGGAGCTCCGCGAGGACCCCGAGGTCACCGAGGCGGTGGGCCTCGACGACCTGCGGCCCGCCGAGGCCGAGCTGTTCGCCTCGCTGCTGGCCGGGCATCTCCTGGGCTCCGTCGGACGTGAGGAGCTGCTGTCCGGCTGTCGCGGCCTGGCGGCCGTCCAGGCGTACGAGTGGTTCGCCGGGGTGGACCGGGCCCTGGCCGCCCCGCCACCCGGTGACGGCCGGACGCCCGCGCGCTCCGGAACCGCCGCCCTGTTCCACCCGGTGGCGTTCCGGATCGCGCTCGCGGTCCTCGGCGGCGCGTCGCACAGCGCGGTGTCCGCCGCCGCCCACCTGCTGACCTGGGAACTGTCCGTACAGAGCGATCCGGACAGCACCCCGGCCCGCCCCCTGTTCTGCGACGATCCGGAATCCGACCTGGCGCTCTCGCGCGCCCGGCCGGCCGACGGGGCCGTCGACGTGGCAGGCGCCGAGGTGACGGGACGGCTGATCTTCTACCGGGGGTCCGCGCTGCCCGCCGCCGTGCTGGCCGAGGTCTGGGACCGGCACTTCCCCGTCCGCGCCCCGGTCGTCCGCTGGCTGCGGCTGCTCGCCGACGACCCCCGGCCCCAGGTGTCGATGCGCGCCGCGGTGGCCGCCGGGGAGCTGTCCGTACGCGACTTCGAGCACGGGTACGGCGAGCTGATCCGGCCGCTCGCCGAAGCCCCCACGCCCCGCCGCAGGGTCTTCGCCGCCACCGCGCTGGACCAGGCCGCCGGCCACGCCTCGCACCGCCGGGCGGTGCGCAAGGTGGTCGACAACTGGTCGCGGCACGGCACGCCGGCCCTGCGCTGGACGGCGGCCATGGCGCTGGGCTACGGCCGGTCGGCCGACTCGATGGACGACACCCTGGACGCGCTGGCCGGGATCGGGGTCCGCGACGGCGGGGAGCAGCTGGCCGTGGCCTCGCTGAACGTGGTCCGGCTGCTGACGCTCCCGGAGTGCGCCACCGTGCTGCGGCGGCTGGCCGACTGGACCGGGCACCGCCGCGAGGAGTACCAGGACCTCGCGCTGGTGAGCATCGTCCGGCTGGCGCTGACCGATGTGGACGAGGTCCTCGACGACGAGCCCGGCACCCCGCTGGGCGACCGGGGCGACTGGCCGCTGCTGCTCGCGCTGGCCGCGACCCGGCCCGAACTGACCGGGAAGCTGGCCGACCTGTTCTGGACGGCGCTCAACACGGCGCGATCCCGGGACGTCGCGCTCGACGCCCTGGAGACCCTGTTGCGCTCCGCCTCGCGCAAGGACGGCCGCGCGTGGACGCGGGAGGGGCTGGCCGCACTGCTGCCCGCCCTGACCGCCGAGGAGCAGGACCGGCGGCGGCTGGACTGGCTGCTGCGCCGAATGATGAGGGATCAGGACCGTCCGCTCGCCGAGGAACGGGCGCGCGCCCTGTGGAGGCTCGCCGTGCCCGCGCGGCAGCGGCGGTCCGAAGAGGAGGAGAGTCATGTCTGAGAAGAACGGCGCGGCGGAGGGCGGGGCGGTGGACCCCTCGCGGCCCCTGGGCCCGTTCCTGCGGGAGTACACGCCGACGGGTGCGTTCCGGCAGGGCGGCGCCCGCACCACGTCGGTGCTGTTCTACCGGCGGGGCTACAGCGTGGCCGGTGTCTCCGGCATCGAGCACTACGACAAGCCGCCGCTGGCGAGGCCGCACACCATCTGCGAGATCGCCACCGGCACGTTCGTCACCACGCTGCGGATGGAGCTGCCCGCGTCCGGGGGCGCGACGTTCTTCAAGGCGGAGGTGGACATCCACTGGACCGTCGAGGACCCGCATCTGGTGGCGGTGCGGGTGGTCACCGACATTGCCGAGCGGCTCACCGCGCCGACCCTGGAGCGGCTGTGGGAGATCTCCGCCCAGCACCCGGTGCACCAGGCGGAGCAGGCACGCACCGCCATCACCGCGGCCTGCGTCTCCGGCCAATGGAACGACCTCGGCACCGACCTCGGCCTGCGGGTGCGACTCTTCGTACGGCTGCGGGTGGACGACCGGACGATCAGCCACGAGGACGCGGTCCGCAGCGAGCGGAGCGACGAGCAGCTGGCGGGGATGCGGCAGCTGAAATACCTCAGGATGCTGCGCGGCGGTGAGCTGGAGCAGCTCAGCCACATGCTGGCCGCGAACCCCAAGGAGGCCAACAACTTCCTGGAGAAGATCCGCCAGGAGGGCCGGCAGGACGAGAAGGAACGGGTCGACCGGGTCCTTTCCATGATCGCCGACGGCCGGATCCACTCCGACGCGATCGAGACCCGGGTACTCGACGACCTCAGCCGGCAGCACCTCGGCATCCAGGGTGCCATCGGCACCCAGCCCGTCCGCCGCGCCCATGGGGAGCTGACGCCCGCCCCCGAGGAGCCGTTCACCCCCGGCTGGGTGGAGGACGAGCCTCCCGTGCGGCAGCCCCGCCCGCCCGTCCGGGACGCCGAACCGGAACCGCCCGCGCCGCGCGACCGCAACCGCAACCGCGACGACGGCTGGGGCTGGGTGGAGGGCGACGGATGAGCGCCGACGGAACCACACGGACTTCCCCCGCCCCGACCGCGCCGGTGCCGGACGGGGGTCAGCACGGGCCGGACAGGGCGGGGGAACGCATCGCGGAGAGGCTTCTGGTCACCGTCCGGGAGGACCTCGGCAGGGCCGACTCCAAGGCTGCCGTGCTGCTCTCGGGGGCGCTCGCCCTGCCCGCCTTCCTCATCGGGCGGCACGGCTCGCCCGACTGGCGGGGCCCCGGCGACCTGGCGCTGGTGGCCGCGGGCGTGCTGTGGGTGGTCGCGGTGGCCGCCCTGGTCCGCGCGCTCCTGCCGCGTACGGGCACGGTCCGCGACCGGGAAGGGGTGACCTACTTCGGCGACCTGCTGGCCCCGTTCGACTACGACGTGCTCGCCGCCCGGATCAACGAGGCCGGCCGGGACCCGGTCGGCTGGCTGCTCGTCCAGGCCGTGGACGTCAGCGCCATCCTGTCCGCCAAGTACCGGGCGATCCGCTGGGCGGTCGCCACGCTCGCCCCGGCGGCCGCGCTGGCTCTCGCCTGGAGCCTGGCCGGGCGCTGACCGCCCCGCACGGGTGTGCCGCGTCCAGGGGCACACCACCGACGGCTGCGCGGAGCAGCCGGCCGAGCGCTTCGCGACACCGAAGCCGACACCGAAGCTGACACCGAAGCCGACACCGACACCACGCACACACGGCAACGACAGTAAAAGGGGACGGTCGTGCGAAATGACCGAAGAAGAGGCCCTGCCTCCACCGGCGGGGCCGGGCGGGCGGCGCTGGCCGTCCTGGCCGGTGCGGCCCTGCTCACCTCCCTGACGGCACCGGCCGCCGCCGATCCGGAGCCCGCCGCGACCGCCGCACCCACCTCCGCCTCCGTCAACTACGCGGTGGCCGTCGACCAGTCCGCGAGCCTCGCGCCCGCGGACATCAAGGCGGAGAAGGCCGCCGCCTCCCGGATCGCGCTCGGTGACGTCTCGGCGACCTCCCACATCAGCGTGTTCGGCTTCGCCGCCGCCGAATCCGCCGACCAGCGGGCAGTGGACCCCGTGTGCCCCCGAACCCGACTGGACGCGGCGGGACGGGAGTCGGTCGGGGGCTGCGTGGAGAAGCTGCGCAGCCGCAAGAAGAGCGAGGGCACCGGGACGGATTTCCCGAGCGCGATCCGCCAGGGCGTGCACGAACTGAGCTCGGGCACCGACCCGTCGGCCCCCCGGGTGCTGTTCCTGCTCACCGACGGGCAGATGGACGTCAGCGGCAGCCCCCAGTACGGCGACCCGGCGCACCGCGAGGCCGAGGGGAAGCGGCAGTTGGAGCTGGAGCTGAAGAACGCCGCCGCCAAGAACGTACAGATCTGGCCGCTCGGCTTCGGTCCCGACCCGGACAAGGAGCAGCTCGACAAGATCGCCGCCGGCGGCTTCCAGACGGGCTGCGTCGAGCTGCCGTCCGCCCGCCCCACCGCCCGCAAGGTCTCCGGGGCCAAGGACGTCGGGCGGGCGCTGGAGAAGATCTTCGCCGCCGCGCACTGTCTGCGCTACGAGGCGGGTCCGAGCAAGCGCCCGCCCGCCACCCTGCCCATCACCATCTCGCCGTTGGCGACCGTGGGCAGCATCGTCGTCGACAAGGGCTCCCCCGAGGTGACCGTCACCTACACCGACCCGCTCGGCAACAAGGTGCCCACCGCCGGGAAGTTCAAGGACTCCACCTTCGAACTCGCGGGCGGGGGCGGCACCGTGGAGGCACTGAAGATCGTCGACCCGGTGCCCGGCCGGTGGAAGGTGGACGTGAAGGCCCCCGAGGGCCACCGCTCGCTGCCCGTCGGCGTCAGCGTCCTGTGGCAGGGGGAGCTGCGCGGCTCCATCACGATGGACCCGCCCTCTCCGCAGGCCGGGGAGAAGGCGACCGTCACCATGCGGCTCCAGACCCGCGAGGGCTACGAGATCAAGGACCCGGCCGACTACGCCGGTCTGAAGGTCAGCAGCCAACTCACCGGCGACGGCTTCGCCCCGCTGCCGCTGCGGCTCACCGACGACGGCAAGGGGCCCGACCCCACCAGGAGCGACGGCTCCTTCAGCGGCACGGTCACCGTCCCGAAGAGCGCCGACGGCGCCCTGAAGGTCAGCGGCACCCTCACCGCCTCCGGGCTCAGCGCCGACACCCGCAGCGAGGGCGGCCGGGTCGCCCCCGGGGCCCTGCCCGTCACCACGGCGCTCTCCCCGGTCCGCGGCGACGGCCACCCCGGGGACACGGTCACCGCGAACCTCTCCGTCACCAACACCACCGACGCCCCGCACACCCTGAAGCTGTCCCTCGCGGACGTCCGGGCCGGGCTGCTCACGGTGAGCCCCGCCGAGATCGTGGTGAAGCCCGGCGCGTCCTCCACCCATGAGGTCAGGCTCGGGATCGGCCCGGAGAAGTCCTTCGACGGGCGGCTCGACGACGGCCCCCTCGGCATCGGCGGCACCGTCACCGTCCAGGACGCCACCGACGGCGACCGCACCCTGGTGCGCACCCCGCTGTCCGTCCAGGTCACCCCCGAACCCAGCCTGCTGGACCGGTACTGGTGGGTGCTGGTCGGCGCCGTCGCGCTGATCGTCGTCGGCGTTCTGGTGGCGCTGGCCTGGCTCCGGCAGCGGCGGGGCCGCCGCGACCCGCACGGGCTGACGCTCCACCTGCTCTCCGAGGACGGCGACGTGCTCGGCGTCCACACCGCCGGACACGGCCAGAAGCAGTGGTACGCGTTCGACATCGCCGAGGCGCACAGCAACCCGCGCATCGAACGGCGCACCAACGGCCGGTACGCCGTGCAGCGCAGCCCCGAGGGCGGCGCGGTGCTCCGCCGACGCGGCGGCCGCACCCGGGAGCGGCTCACGGCGACCGGGCGGGTCGACCTCACCGACCGGCTGAGCCTGGCCCTCGGCGAGGACTCCGTACGCACCACCACCCCCGGGCGGCCCGACCCGGTGCCCACGACCGGTGGGAGCGACGACTACCTGTGAAGCGCGCGCCGCCCGCCACCCGGCGGGCGGCGCCGCAGGACCCGGCGGGCCGCACGGCCGCGAGCCTCGCGGCCGTGCGGCGACGCCCATGGACGAACCGGCCCCACCCCGGCCGGAAGCGGGAGGAACACATGAAGATCTTCCAGCCGATGCTCTTCGTCGGCCTGGGCGGCACCGGCGGCCTCGTCGGCGCCGAACTGGAACGCAAGCTGCGCGTGGACCTGTGCGGCCCCGACGGCACCGCCCTCCAGCACATCGGCGGCCTCGCCCCCTACCAACTGCCCGACTGCCTGCAGTTCGTGTACGCGGACTTCAGCGAGTCCGACCTCCAGCGGCTGCCCCAGTTCAATGTGGACTCCTCGCTGCGCGCGGCGTACGCCCGCACCTCGCGGGCCACCCACAACCTCCTGCCGAACTTCGACAGTTCGCCGGAGGTGACGCAGATGCTGCGGGCGAGCCTGCGCGACGAGGTCGCGGGCTGGCTGCCCCCGCGCGACGGCGAACCGCGCGTCACCCCGCTGCACAACGGCGCGGGCCAGCTCCCCACGGTGGGCCGCGCCGCGCTCTTCGCCACGCTGCGGCACTCCCTCCAGCCGGTCCTGGAACCCCTCCTCCAGGCGATCGACGCCATCGCCAAGTCGGCGGGCGAGCTGAGCGAACTGGGCGGCGGCCGGGTCGCCGGCTGCGACGTGTTCGTCGCGTTCTCCGTCGCCGGCGGCACCGGTGCCGGGATCTTCCTGGACTATCTGCACCTGATCAACCAGGCGTTCAAGATGCGCCGCTTCAACGGGGTGAAGATCTACCCGCTGGTCGTCATGCCGTCCTCGTTCCCCGCCTCCACCGGCGGCGGACGCGAGGCGGAGCTGAACGCCGCCCGCTCCCTCGTCGACCTGTTCCGGCTGGTCGACGGCCAGAACGCGCCGACCGCCGGGGCGGAGATCGGCGACCTCGACCAGGAGACCGGCCTCGGCATCCGCTACCCGGGCATCACCCCGGTCCGGCTGCGCACCGGGATCCTGCCGACCGCGTTCCTCTTCAGCCCGACCGCGGGCATCCGCCAGGACGACCTGCGCCGCTCCATCGTCTCGCTGGTCATGTCGCTGATCGGCACCGAACTGGGCGACAGCCGGGCCCAGGGCCGGTCGATGGCCGGCGACGACGACTTCCAGACCTTCGCCGCGAGCTTCATCAACCGCGGTGTGCAGCGCAGCGCCCCGTCCCCCACCGGCATCGGCCGCCAGGGCGTCTCCACCAGCCTGGTCGCCTCGATGACCGCCCCCATGGACCAGCTGGCCGACCTGGTGGCCGGGCGGCTGCTGCGGGTCGCGGTCACCGAACTGGTGGAGCGGCCGCGCAACCCGGTGAAGGACGACACCGTGCCGCTGGTCCGGCAGCTGTTCGCCGACTCCCAGCTCGAAGAGCTCTGGGAGCGCAAACAGTTGCCCGTCGAGGACCCGCAGCCGCTGCCGCGCGGCGGCAAGGCGATCGAGGAGGCGCTCAACCAGCGGATCGGGGACATGCAGCGCCTGCTGTCCGAGCTCCAGTCCATCGCCGACCGGCAGGCCGCCGCGATGGCCGCCCGGTTCAGCCCGCGCCCGGCGATCGAGAAGCTCCTCCAGAGCGTCGACCCGTTCCTCGCCGAACGCCTCGTCCGGGGCGTCCCGGACAGCGAGGACGAGATCACCCGGCTCGGCTTCCTCGGCATGCTCACCGCCCGCTCCCGCTCCCCGAAGCGGCCCCCGGGCGTCACCGACCAGCCGCCGAAGACCCCCCGGATCAAGGGCCGCATCGCCGGGATGTCCCCGGCCCGGTGGGGCGACGACGACGTACGGGTTGTCCTCCAGGCCCAGGACGGCTGGTACCGCTGGCGCAGCCGGGCCGTGTGGCACGAGGCCTGGCGGGAGCAGCAGCAGCGCTGGCAGTCGCAGGCGGACACGGCCGGCGCCGACCTGGCGCGGCTGGTGAACGCCTTCCGCAAACACGCCGACCGGGAGCCCAAGTCCGCCCGCGACAAGGGCCTGGAGCTGTACGCGGAGCGCACCGGCATCTCCTACCTCCTGCCGCCGCAGCGCAGCCTCAACCACTTCTACGAGGACGTCGTGGCCCGGCTCGTCCGCGGCGAGGGCCTCCGCGAGAGCGACGACGAGGCGTCGCTGCTGCTGCGGCTCATCGACGGGGACACCTGGCGGGAGGTGCACGCCCGGAGCCACCGCGACGCCGACGGGGCGGTCGGAGCCGTCAAGGCGCGGCTGGAGGGGCGGATCACCCGGCTCTTCGCCGAGAGCGGCGCGCAGGTGGAGGAGCGGCCCCTGCTGCCCTCGATGAGCACCCTGCTGGCGGCCGCCGCCGGTGACGCGGACGCCACCGACCAGGTCAGCAAGGAGGCGCTCGACCTGTTCAGCCGCAAGCTCACCGGTCTGCTGCCGGTCGGTTTCACCCCGGAGGGCACCGGGCCGCTGCGGGTCCTGGTCACCCACCCGCGGGTCCAGGCGGCGGAGGAGGTGCAGGAGTACCTCTCCAAGGCGCTGCGGCTGCCGTCCGACGCGAAGAACTCCGTCGAGTACCGGGGCGTGGAGAGCGACTCGATCACCGTGGTCCTCTTCCGCAGCGAGATGAGCCTCACCCAGGTGCCCGAGGCCCGCAAGGTGCTGCGCCAGTGGGCCAGGGCCAAGGACGACGAGCAGGCCCACGACGTGCTGCGCTGGCGGCAGCGCCTCGGGTTCGAGGACGACTGGATGGTCAGCAGCGAGGAGGACCGGCGCACGATCCTGCACCGCCTGCTGTGCTGCATGTGGAACGGCCAGGTCGACGTCCTGGACGGCGACACGGCCTCGCCCTCCCGGGTGCGGCTGCGGCTGTTCCCGGAGAAGGGGGCGAGCGTCCCCGGCGTACGGCTGCGGCTCGGGGACTTTCCCGGCTCCATCTCCAGCTGGTCGGAGCTGCTGCGCTCCTACGAACGCTGGACGGTGCTGGACGACGAGCGGACCGTGGAGGACTACTGCAGCAAGCTGATGAGCGCCCAGCCCCTCGGCGTCGGGCGGGCGGGCACCGAACCGCACCCGATGTTCGTCGAGCTGGTCGAACGCATCGCCCCGCGCCAGCTGGAACTCCTGGAGGAGCGCCGGGAACTCGGCGGGCGGCGCGTGGACGGCTGGATCCGGCCGCTGTGGGAGTTCTGGGCGGAGACCCTGCCCGCGGCCCTGGACATGGAGTTCGGCGACAAGAAAGCGATCCAGCCCACGTTGCGCACGCTGCTGGAGTACGCACGCGGCGGCGTCCCGAAGCCGCCCCCCGCCCGGCCCGCGCCGGAGCGCCGGCGGGTCGTGGTCGACGACGAGGACTGGGGCACCGCGGCCCCGAGCACCGACGAGCGGCTGGGCGACGACACCCTGCCCGGTCCGCGCTCGGCTCCCCACTCGGCCCCGTACGACGCGGAGGAGCGGTACGCCGGAGCGCACCGGCACACGGACACCCGGCACACGGACACTCGGCACCTGGACGCCCGGCACCTGGACGCCCGGTACGGGGAGGAGCGGTACGGGGAGGAGCGGTACGGGGAGGAGCGGTACGGGCCGGACGCCTCGCGCGAGGACCGGCCGGTCCGGGGCGAAGGACGCCGGGACGAGCGGTTCGCCGACGAGCGGCCCCGCGACGACCGGTTCACCGACCCGTACCCGGAGTCGCGGGCGGGCGACGCCCGGTTCGGCGGCTCCCCCGGCGACGACCGGTTCGGCGGCGGCGAGCCCGTCGGTGCCCGGGACGTCGGTGACAGGGACATCGGTGGCAGGGACGACGGTGACAGGGGCATGGGTGCCAGGGACATCGGTGACAGGGACATCAGCGGCAGGGACGACGGCGCCGCCGACGGGTTCGGCGAACAGGACAGGCCGCCGGCCCGCCGTCCGGCCGCGGGCGGCTGGGACGGCGACGGCTGGGGCACGGACGACGAGGGCGGCGCGGGGCGCTCCCGGAACGGGGGCCCGCAGTGACCTCTCCCGAGGACACCACCGCCGTGGTCCGTCTCGACCTGCGCGCCGGGGCCGCGGCCCTGGCGACCCCGCAGGCCGTGCGCGACCGGGTGGCCGAGCAGCTGGGCCGGGCCGGACTGCCGGAACCGGACTACCCCTTGTTCCTGGTCACGGACGTCCCGGCCGGGCTGACCGACCACCAGCTCCAGTACGAACTGCTCTCCGGCTACCGGGCGGTGGGCGAGACGCGGATCCTGGTGCTGCTGGTGGGCAGCTCCCCCGGTTCGTACGCCGGCGGGGCGGAGGCGTACCTCCCCGACCGGCGGCTGGTGCGGCCCACGACCCTGCGGGCCGCGACGACCGGCCTGGTGTGGGCCGGTGATCTGCGTTCCGCCCGTACCGCCCTGGACCGGCCGGAGCCGGACGACCCCGCGGCGCTGGCCGTCCTGGTGGACCTCCTGTCGGTCCCGGACGTCTTCGTCCGGGTCCTGGAGGGCCTGCGGAAGCTGCCCGACTCCATCGCCGCACCCGGGGTACGGCTGCTGGAGCAGGACCTGCCGACGGAGGTCAGGGACCGGGCCTGGCGGGACGCGCTGACCCGGTTCGCGGGTGAGGACAGCGGGGCGGGCGACCCGGTCGACATCGTCCCGGACGCCCAGCTGCCCGAACCGCTGCGCGCACTCGTGACGGGGCGGGACGGCCGGGGCCACGGGCACCGGCGGCCGGACGGCCGGGCGAACCTCGCGCACCGCACGTGCGCGGAGTCCCTGGACCGCGCGGACGAGGACCTCGTCGCGCTGCGGTCCTTCCCCGGCCTGCTGCACCCGGCCCGGCGCGATGCCCTGGAGGCGGATCTGCACCAGGCCCGCGAGGATCTGGACGGGTTCCGTGCCCTGGTGGAACGGGCCCTCCAGGGCGGCGGCGGAGCGGCGGCGCCCACCGCGGAGGCCGCCGCCCGGCTCGGCGCGCTCGGACTGCGGGTGCCGGCGGCCGACAGTGCGGGGGAACGCGTCGGCGAGGGGCTCCGCGAGCTGGCGGGCAGGCTGCTGGGCGACGGGCTCGCGCTGCGTTCGGTGGCCCAGCACTTCACCGCGCTGGCCGGACGGGTCGAGCCGGTGCCGGGCACCGCCCTGCTGCACCGGCTCGCCGACCACTCCGAGGAGTCGGTGACCCGCGGCTCCGCCACCGAGTACGCCGCGCCGCCCCGCGCCCCGGGTCCGGTACTGCTCATGGCGGGCGCGGCCGGGCTGCTGGGCGGCCTGTGGCAGTGGCCCGCCGTCCTGGCGGCGCTGCTGGTGCCGGTGCTGTTCGTGGTCGTCGCACTGCTGGGCGCGAACCGGCTGCGCACGGGCCGGCGCGCCGCCCGGTGGCCGATGGGCCCCCGGATCGCCGCCGTCGCCGGCGCGGTGGCCGGGGCGGCGGCCGGGTACGCCGCCGACCCGCCGCTCTGGCTCGGCGGGACCGGGCTGCTGGTCGGTCTCGGTCTCACCGCCGAGGCGGTCCGCAGGCTCTGGCGGGACGCCGCCGACTCCTGGGCCGCCGGACGCGGCACGACCGCGCTGCGTACCGCGCTGGACGGGCTCGACACCCTGCTGGCGGAGCTGGTGCGCGAGCACTGGGCGGCGGAGGAGCGGCTGTACTGCGCGGACGCCGCGCGTTCGGTCGCCGGGATGCTGCGGGCGACCGCTGCCGCCGCCGACGCCCAGGCCGCACCGGAACCCCTCGCCCCGGCCGGGGCGGGCGGCGCCGGTCCCTACGAGGACGACGACTGGCTCTCCGCGCCCTCCGCGCTGGAGACCCCGGAGTCCGACGCCGCCGACGGGGGCGCGGACGACGGGGACTGGGCCGCCGCCTACGCCTGGGACAACACCCCGGACCGGCACCGCGACCCCGAGGCCGACCGGAACAGCGACCCCTCCGGCGGCCCGTACGGCGCCCCTTACCGCGACCCGGACGGCGGGGACCCCGGACCGTACGGCACGCCTTCCCCGGCCGCGTATCCCGCCGGTCCTGACGACGCCCCGTGGGGGAGCGGCGAGGGCGACCGCGCACCGCGCTGGCTGGACCGGGAGATCGGTGAGGGCGGACCGGAGCTGGTCGCCACCCTCGCCGGGGACCTCCGCAACACCGCGATGGCCGCCATGGCCCCCTACTGGGGCGCCGTCGAACGCGGACAGGCGGGGGCGCTCGCGCTCGCACGGACCGAGGAACGGGTCCGCGAGCTGCTGTCCGCCGCCCGCCACCACCTGTGGCGCTACGGGGTGCTGGCCCCACCGCCGTACCCGGCCGACCACCGGGCCCGCACCACGGCCGCCGGACTGCTGGGCACCGACTCGCTGCGGGTCGCCGAGCTGGTGGGCCGGGAGACGGACCGGGGGGCCGTCGTCCAGTTGTCCTCACCGGAACAGGGGGCCCTCCTCAGCCGCGACCCGGAGGCCGCCCTGTGGATCCGGTTCGCCCCGGGCACCCTCCAGGGCGAGATCGAGGCCGCCTGGCGCAAGAGCGGTTCGCCGCCGGCCGAGGAGGCGCTGTGGACCTCCTCCGGGCGGTACGCGGGGCTGATCCGGCTCACCCCGCTGCGGATGGGCGTCGTCGACACGGTCCTGCCCCGGCAGAGCACCGGCGGCGGCGACCGGACCGACGCCGACCGCGCCGAGCCTTCCGACCGCTCCGAACCCTCCGTCCACGCCGAGTTCAGGGAGGACGACCGGTGGTGACCACCACCCCGCTCGGCCGGCCCGAGCCACCGGGGGCCCGGCGCCCCCACCTCGTCCTCACCGACCCCGCCGGGCGGCGACGCACCGCCCCGGCCCGCTTCGGCCCGGCCTCGCGGCGGGACCCGGCGCTGCCCCAGCGCATCCGCAACGGGCTGCTCGACGACCGGGGGCAGCAGTGCGTCCAGGTGTTCCTGTCGGCGGCCGACGCCGCCAACCAGGCGGCCCGCACCCTGCTGGACACCGAGGCGGGCACCGCCCTGCGCCTCGACCGGACCCTGGAGAACACCCCGTACGCGTATCTGTTCCCCACCGTCATCGGCTACGAGCTGGACACCGCCGAGCCGTTCCTGCTGTACGCCGCCCCGCGCGGCGCCCCCGTCGGACGCACCCATGTGATGTCCGCGTCCGACCAGCGGGTGTTCGCCCGGGACCTGACGCTGGCCCTGTGCCTGCTGGACAGCCAGGGTCTCGTGGCGCGCGGGATCTCCCCCGCGACCGTGTTCTGGGACGGTACGTCGGTCCAGCTGTGGGGAGTCGAGGGCGTCACCCGCGCCGGACGGCCCCGGGTCCCGTGGGGCCGGGCCCCGTTCGCCTCGCCGGAACAGCACCGGGGCGAGGGGGTCGTCGACCCCCGGGACGCGGTATGGAGCGCCGCCCAGGTGCTCTACCAGCTCGTGACCGGCCGGCCCGGCCCCGCCGACCGGGCCCCCGCCGACCTCGACCGGCACCGGGTACTCGCCGGGACGCTGCCCCGCGCCTTCGCCCCCACGGCGGCCGGACGCCCCACTCCCGGGGCCCTGTTGGAGCTGCTGGCCCCCGAGGAGGCGCGGCGGCTGGGGTCCGCGACCCCGGCGGACGGCTCCCGCCCGCACCAGGAGGCGTTCGACCGGGCGCTGGACGCCAAGCGGCGGACGCCCGCTCCCCCGGAGGGCCCGGCGGACGGAGCACCCGAGGACCGGCCGCCCGGGGAGGTGACCTGTCCGTACTGCCTGGAAGGCATCCACCTCGATCTCGACAAGCTGTTCGTGACGGACGATCAGATGCTGTACCGGCCCCTGGACCTCTCCCGTATCGGCAACCCGGTCCGGCGCGAGGACGTGATGCGGGGCGCGGTCCAGCAGTGCACCGCCGACACGGAGGGCTTCCCGGACCACCACATCCCGGTGCCCTACCTCACCCACGGCCGCCCGCTGACGGTCGCCATGATCGGCCAGTCCAGCACCGGGAAGAGCCATCTGCTGACCCAGATGATCGCCGAGATCACCGACGGAGGCCTGGAGCGGTACGGGGTGGGCTGGCAGTCCGTCAACCCGGAGCAGCACGCCCGCTTCGTCCGTGAGCGGGTGCAGCCGCTGCGCAGCGGCAAGGTGCTCGACCACACGAGCGGGGTCGGCCTGGACGGCTTCGCCCGGTTCGTCGAGTCGCTGCTGCTCACCGACGCGCGCGGGCGGGTGCGCCCGGTCGCCTTCTTCGACCTCGGCGGCGAGGACCTCGTCCGCACCGACGGAGCGCTGCGCTTCCTGCTCGGCATCGACGCCCTGGTCTTCGTCGTCGACCCGGCGCTCGCGCTCCCGCTGCCGCAGCTCGACGGGGTGCGCGAGCGCTGGGGCACCGAGGTGGACCGGGACGGCGACGCGGCATTCGGCACGGTCCTCGACCGGCTGCCACGCCGGGGCCCCTATCTGGAGACCCCGGCGGCGATGGTGCTCGGCAAGTCCGACCTGCTCCGGTTCCAGCCGCCGGTCGACCGCTGGCTGGGCGAGCCGCCGCCCGCCGCGATCGGCCCGGACCAGTTCCGGGAGGAGAGCGGGGACGTCTACGCGCTGCTGCGGCAGCACGCCGGACAGGCCTGGCTGCGGCCCTTCGACGCGTTCCGCCGCTGCACCCTGCACATCGCGTCCGCGACCGGGGGCCAGGAGAGCCAGGGCCGCTACCCGGCGGGCACGGGGCCGCGCCGGGTGCTGGAACCCCTGGTGTCGCTGCTGGCGATGCACGGGATCATCGAGGCGCCCGGGGGCGCCGCATCATTCGGCGTGGGAAGGCAGAACCGGTGAACGACGCCCTAGATCGGCGCGAGCAGAGCGGCCCGGGCGGCCGGCTCGACCAGGTGGTCTTCCGCTGGAACGGGAACCAGGGCCGCTCCAGTACGGGGATGACAGCGGTGGCGCACTCCTGCTCCGCCGAGCGTGCGGAGTCCCTCCGCCGCGAACTGGGCCCGCTGCTCTGGGTGTCGGGCCCCGGTCCGGCGCCCCGCCCGAGCAGCGTCCGGGTCTCATCCCAGGCCTGTGGGACCGTGCTCCTCCAGCGGTGGCCCACCCTGGACCGGGGCGGCCGGCCCAGCACGGCCTGCCACGCGGTGTTCGGCGACGCGGACACCCTGACGCCGCTGCGCTGCCTGGCTCTGGGCGGCACCGCCTGGAGCGACCAGGCCGTGGCGGAGAACGCCGCCGGGGGCCTGCCGACGCTGGACAGGGACCGGCTGCGGGCGACGGCGGCCGAACGGCTGCGCGACATGTTCGACGAACTCCCCACGGTGAAGAAGCCGTTGATGGTGGTGACCGCCGAGTGGCTGCGCGAGCCCTCCCGACCGCTCTCCCTCCTCGCCGAGGAGCACGAACTGCCCGGCTGGCCGCGCCAGAACAGTGCCCCCCTGCTGTACCTGGGGCTGCTGTCGGTGTTCGGCGACTGGTTCGGCACGGAGTGGAGCTACGCCACGTACGACACGGTGGACACGCACGCGTTGCGCCTGACCTGCGTGCCCGAGTGGTCGTCCCAGGCGGCGGGCGCCCGGTCGCTGGCCCGCATCCGGCTGCGGCTGCCCGCCGAGGGGGACGTCGAGATGGCAGCGGCGAAGGAGATGGTCGAGTACGTGCTCGACCGCCCCGGCGCGGCTCCGGGCGTGCCCCTGCTGACCGGCGAACTCCTCTCCGCCGCCCGCCTGCCCCGGCAGGAACGGCGCGAGGCCCTGCGCCGCATGCTGAACGCCCGGCACGCCCCGACCCTCGCACCGGCACCGGCACCGGCACCAGCACCGGCACCAGCACCGGAGGAGGGCCGCCACCGCCGCGTACGGCAGGAGGACCGGTACGGGCGGGGGGACCAGGAAGAGGACCGGTACGGGCGGGGAGACCGGCAGGAGGACCGATACGGGATCGAACCCCGACGGGAGGACCGCTACACCATCGAACCCCGGCGGGAAGACCCGTATGCGATCGAGCCCCGGCGGGAAGACCGGTACGCGGCCGAGCCCCGGCGGGAGGGCCGGTACGCGCGCCAGGACCGGGAGGAGGAGCGATACGCGCGCCAGGACCGGGAGGAGGACCGGTACGCGCGCCAGGACCGGGAGTCCCACCACAAGCAGGAACTCCATCGCCTGCACCAGGAGCTGCTGGTTCACCAGCGCGCCGACGCCGCCCAGTCCGCACGGCTGGCCGCCCGGCTCCGGAACCTCCGGGACACCGATCTGCTGACCCTCCTGTCTGCCGACGGGCTGCCGTGGGCGTCCCGCGATCTCGTCCTGGCCGAACTGGCCTTCGCGGAGCGACAGCGGTCCCGGGACGAAGCGACCGCTCACGCGCTCTGCACCGAAGTGCTGCGGCACAACCTGTACTTCCGACCCGGCCGGCCCGAGGCGGACAGTCCGTCCGCCCCGGAGATGCGGGAGCGTGCGGCCGATCTCTTCTCCTGGGCCGTCGCCCCGCTGGTACGGGACCCCCTCCGGGCCCCCGATCTCCGCCCGCTGTTCAACATCGTCCTCAAGGACGGTCGCACCACCGGCATGGAGTGGCTGCGGCGCATCCTGGTCACGCCCCCGGGCGGCCGGGCCCCCGACCTGCCCCCGCAGCTGTGGCAGCAGGTCGTGACCGACCTCCTCACCCGCCCCGCGTCCGTACCCGCACCTGGGTCCGTGCAGGCACCGGCACCGGCACCGGCACGGACCCAGGAACCCGCGCCACCCGCCGGCGTGCCGGCCCCCGCCAAGCCGACAGTGTCCCTCCCGCCCTCGTACGCATCGGCGTCGTCCACCACACCGCTGCCGAAGAGCGCGCCGATGCCGACGGCGCGACCGGCCACTCCCCCGCCGAAGGTGGCTCAGTCGTCCCCCTCGGCAAGGGACGGAACATCCCAGCGGTCGGATCTCGGGGAGAAGTTGTTCGTGGCTGCCCTCGTCGGGATCGGAGCGATCGTCATCGGCTTCCTCCTGCTGATCGTTCTCACCTGACCGCCGTCCGGTGGCACGGGCCCGTCCGTCAGCCGCCGAGCGCGTCGACCGCGGCCCGCACGGCCCGGGTCGGACCGGGTCGCGCGAGCCGGCGGCCCGCGAGCCGGCGGCCCGCGTCAGCCGCCTTTCGCCGCCTCTCCCACCGGCCGCCGGTCCACGACCCGGGCCGTCGCGTCCGCGTCCAGGTGGGCGGTGCCCTCCTTCCCGGTCACCGCGACCCGGACCCGGGGGCCCTCGCCCGGACCGGCGCCGGGTGTCACGTCGATGCGCCAGCTCTTCGGCTCGCGTACGCCCAGGGTCGTGCGGGCCTCGTGGACCAGCGCGGGGAACAGCTCGTACGGGAGCATCTGGACGTGCATCGTCTCGGCGGCCGGGCGGGCTGCGTCGCCACGGATCTTCATGTGGCGCTCCTCGATGGTGATCGCGGTGACCTCCGAGGTGCCCACGCGGGCCTCCAGCTCCGTGGCCGTCTCCCGCATCCGCCCGAGGACCAGCAGCGAGGAGGAGGGCCCGGAGACGGTGGTGGAGGAGGTGAACGTCCGGGAGGAGGAGGCGGACGACGTGACGGAGGGCTGCTTCGACGAGGGCCCCGTGTCACCGTCGGACGTGAACAGCTCGCCCCGGAAGAGGAGCACCACCAACGCCGCACCCGCCAGGCAGGTGAAGAGCACCAGCATGCACCAGGAGCCCTCGCTCAGCCCCGGATTCTCCACCAGCGTGGACTCGGGCGCCGAGTCGATCTCCGCCTCATCGGCCCGGCGGCTCCACTCCGGGGTCGGGCGGGTGACGATCCGCACCTCCCAGGGCTCGTCCGGCCGGTACTCCACGACGGCGATGGAGCGCGGCCGGTAGGCAGGGAGGTCGACCAGGTTGATGTGCTGGGTGGTGTTCACGCGGTACGCCGGCCGGCCGTCCTCCGGCTCCGGCGCCACGGTCAGCCTGAAGTCCACCGGTACGTCGGCCATTTCGCCGCTCGTCGCCCGCAGGTCCTCGATCCGGGCGAGGGCGGTCCGGGTGGCCGGCGGCACGACGGGCCCCGGGGGCCGCCGCCCGGCGACGAAGCCGATCAGGATGAGGACGACCAGCACTCCGCCGCCGGAGAGGAAGACCGGGGCACGCTCCAGGATCACGCCGACCACGACGGCCGCGATCGCCGCCCCGGTCACGCCCGAGGTGACCGTCAGGCGCAGCCCGACGAGAATTGCGGCCGGCGTCGAACGGCCTTGTACAGCCTGCGCGTTGCCCTCAGCGGCGTCCTGCGCCGCCGCCCCCTGCCCCGTTTTCCCCATGACCGTGATTGTGCCGGTCGGGGGCGATCCGGGGCAGGGGGCGGCGGAAGAAATACGCCGGAGTCAGTCCTCGCCCTCCAGGTTCCCTTCCGTCTCCAGGTACACCTGGCGCAGCGCGTCCAGCACCGCCGGGTCGGGCTTGGCCCACATGCCGCGCGACTCGGCCTCCAGGAGGCGTTCCGCGATGCCGTGCAGGGCCCAGGGGTTGGCTTCCTGGAGGAACTGCCGGTTCTCCGGGTCCAGGACGTACGTCTCGGTGAGCTTGTCGTACATCCAGTCGGCGACGACGCCGGTGGTGGCGTCGTATCCGAAGAGGTAGTCGACGGTGGCCGCCAGCTCGAACGCGCCCTTGTAGCCGTGGCGGCGCATCGCCTCGATCCACTTCGGGTTGACGACCCGGGCGCGGAAGACGCGGGACGTCTCCTCGACGAGGGTCCGCGTGCGGACGGTCTCGGGGCGGGTGGAGTCCCCGATGTAGGCCTCCGGGGCCTTGCCCTTGAGCGCACGCACGGTGGCCACCATGCCGCCGTGGTACTGGAAGTAGTCGTCGGAGTCCGCGATGTCGTGCTCGCGGGTGTCGGTGTTCTTCGCGGCGACCTCGATGCGCTGGTAGGCGCTCTCCATCTCCTCGCGGGCCGGGCGGCCGTCCAGCTCGCGGCCGTAGGCGTAGCCGCCCCAGACCGTGTAGACCTCGGCGAGGTCGGCGTCGGTGCGCCAGTCGCGGGAGTCGATGAGCTGGAGGAGGCCCGCGCCGTAGGTGCCGGGGCGGGAGCCGAAGATCCGGGTGGTGGCCCGGCGTTCGTCGCCGTGCTCGGCCAGGTCGGCCTGGGTGTGTGCCCGTACGTAGTTCTGCTCGGCGGGCTCGTCCAGCGAGGCGGCCAGCCGTACGGCGTCGTCGAGCAGGCCGACCGTGTGCGGGAACGCGTCGCGGAAGAAGCCCGAGATGCGCAGCGTCACGTCGATCCGGGGGCGGCCCAGCTCCTCGTACGCAATGGGCTCCAGGCCGGTCACGCGGCGCGAGGCGTCGTCCCAGACGGGGCGGATGCCGAGCAGCGCGAACGCCTCGGCGATGTCGTCGCCCGCCGTGCGCATCGCGCTGGTGCCCCAGAGGGAGAGGCCGACCGAGGTGGGCCAGTCGCCGTTGTCGGTGCGGTAGCGGGTCAGCAAGGAGTCCGCCAGGGCCTGGCCGGTCTCCCAGGCGAGCTTGGAGGGGACGGCCTTCGGGTCGACCGAGTAGAAGTTGCGGCCGGTGGGCAGGACGTTGACCAGGCCGCGCAGGGGCGAGCCGGACGGGCCGGCCGGGACGAAGCCGCCGTTCAACGCGTGGACGGCGTGGGTGAGTTCGTCGGTCGTGGCCGCCATGCGCGGGACGACCTCGGTGGCCGCGAAGGTGAGGATGTCGGCGACCGCGTCCGGCAGCCCGGCGGCGACGGACGCCACGGCGGCCGGGTCCCAGTCGGCGTCGTCCATCGCCTGGACCAGCGCGCGGGCCTGCTCCTCGATGGTGTCGGCCGCGGTGCGGGTGGCGGCCGACTCGTCGAGGCCGAGAGCCTCGCGCAGCCCCGGCAGCGAGGCCGTCCCGCCCCAGATCTGGCGGGCGCGGAGCACGGCGAGCACCAGGTTGACCCGGTCGTTCCCGGCGGGGGGGTTGCCCAGCACGTGGAGCCCGTCGCGGATCTGGACGTCCTTGATCTCGCAGAGCCAGCCGTCGAGATGCATGATGAAGTCGTCGAAGCCCTCGTCCTCCGGCCGGTCCTCCAGGCCGAGGTCGTGGTCGAGCTTCGCGGCCTGGATCAGCGTCCAGATCTGCGCGCGGATCGCGGGCAGCTTCGCCGGGTCCATCGCGGCGATCTGGGCGTGCTCGTCGAGGAGTTGCTCCAGGCGGGCGATGTCGCCGTAGCTGTCGGCGCGGGCCATCGGCGGCACCAGGTGGTCGATCAGCGTGGCGTGGACGCGGCGCTTGGCCTGCGTGCCCTCGCCCGGGTCGTTGACCAGGAACGGGTAGATCAGCGGCAGGTCGCCGAGGGCGGCGTCCGGGCCGCAGGCGGCCGAGAGACCGGCGTTCTTGCCGGGCAGCCACTCCAGATTGCCGTGCTTGCCGAGGTGAATCATGGCGTCGGCGCCGAAGCCGTTGTCGTCGGCGGAGGCGGCGATCCAGCGGTAGGCGGCCAGGTAGTGGTGCGAGGGCGGCAGATCGGGGTCGTGGTAGATCGCGATCGGGTTCTCGCCGAAGCCGCGCGGCGGCTGGATGAGGATGAGGAGGTTGCCGCGCCGCAGGGCCGCGAGGACGATGTCGCCCTCCGGGTTGGCCGACCGGTCGACGAACATCTCGCCGGGAGCCGGGCCCCAGTGCCGCTCCACGGCGAGGCGCAGCTCCTCGGGGAGGGTGGCGAACCAGCGGCGGTAGTCGGCGGCCGGGATACGGACCGGGTTCTTGGCCAACTGCTCGTCGGTCAGCCACTCCTGGTCGTGGCCGCCCGCCTCGATCAGCGCGTAGATCAGCTCGTCGCCCTCGCCGGAGACCAGCCCCGGGATGTCGGCCTCCGGGCCGAAGTCGTACCCCTCGGCGCGCAGCCGCCGCAGCAGCGCGACGGCGCTGGCGGGCGTGTCGAGCCCGACCGCGTTACCGATCCGGGAGTGCTTGGTCGGGTAGGCGGAGAGTACGAGCGCGATGCGCTTCTCCGCGTTCGGGATGTGCCGCAGCTTCGCGTGCCGTACGGCGATCCCGGCGACCCGGGCCGCGCGCTCGGCGTCGGCGACGTACGCCGGGAGCCCGTCCTCGTCGATCTCCTTGAAGGAGAAGGGGACGGTGATCAGCCGGCCGTCGAACTCCGGCACCGCGATCTGGGTGGCCGCGTCCAGCGGGGAGACGCCCTCGTCGTTCTCCTCCCAGGCGCTGCGCGGGCTGGTGAGGCAGAGCGCCTGGAGGATCGGCACGTCGAGCCCGGTGAGCGCGCCCGCGTCCCACGACTCGTCGTCGCCGCCGGCCGACGCCTCGGCGGGCTTGGTGCCGCCCGCCGCGAGGACGGTGGTCACGATGGCGTCGGCGGCGCGGAGCGCGTCGATCAGCTCGGTCTCCGGCGTACGGAGGGAGGCGACGTACAGCGGGAGCGGCCGGGCCCCGGCGTCCTCGACGGCGGTGCACAGCGCGTCGATGAACGCGGTGTTCCCGCTCATGTGGTGAGCGCGGTAGTAGAGGACGGCGACCGTCGGCGCGCCCTCGGCCACCTCACGGGCCTCCCGCTCCAGCGGCCCCCACGCGGGGGCCGGGGCGGGCGGCTCGAAGCCGTGGCCGGTCAGCAGCACGGTGTCGGAGAGGAACCGGGCCAGCTGCTCCAGGTTGGCGGGCCCGCCGTGCGCGAGGTAGGCGTGCGCCTCGGCGGCGATGCCGATCGGCACGGTGGAGGCGGCCATCAACTGGGCGTCGGGGGCCTGCTCCCCGGTCAGCACGACGACGGGGCGGCCGGTGGCCAGCACCGCGTCGAGCCCTTCCTGCCAGGCCCGGACGCCGCCGAGGAGGCGTACGACGACGAGGTCGACGCCGTCCAGGAGGTCCGGCAGTCCGTCGAGGGAGACGCGGGAGGGGTTGGCATACCGGTAGCTGACGGGTCCCTCACAAGCGCGGGCGCTCAGGAGGTCGGTGTCGGACGTCGACAGGAGCAGGATCATGCTGCGTCAGGCCTTCCTCGGGGTGTCCACGCCCCGGGCGGTGTCGGAGGGTCTCCCCACGTCCGGCTCGGGAACCGGGCGCTCGGGGAAGGGAGTTCCTGACTCGCCCGGCCGGTGGTGGCGGCCGTGCTCACAGTGGCGGGACCGCGCCGGAATCTCACCGGGCTTCCTCCCCTGTCGCCGTCTGGCGATGGCGGCCTGAACGGACCACCGCCTGCATCCTAAGCGGCGGGGGCGGGGCGGGGGCAGGGGGCGGGGGTGCGGTGATGATCACTGGGCACGGGCGCGGCGGCTCTCCGCACCCCGCTGAGCAGCGGGTCGAGCCTGCCGTGCCCGTCCCGGCGGGCCCGCGCGTCTGTCCCGCGCGTCTGTCCCGCGGGTCTGACCCGCAGGTCTGACCCGCAGGCCGGCCCCACCCGTTCCCGCAGGACGGCCCCACGCCATGTCCGCAGGCCGGCCCCGCGCCGTTCCCGCAGGCCAGCCCCACGCCGTTCCCACAAGGCCGGACTCACCCGTCCCCGCAAGCCGACCCCACGCCGTTCCCACGATCGGCCTCACCCGCTGTCCCGGACCGGCCTCACCCGCTGCCCCACGGATCGGCCCCACCCGCTGCCCCACAGATCGGCCCCACCCGCTGTCCCGGACCGGCCTCACCCGCTGTCCCGCAGGTCACAGGAGCGAGCCTGCCGACGGGACCGGCCCGGTCGGTATGCTCGCCGCCATGCCCGATTCCGCCCCCTCGCCCCTTTCCGTGGGCGGCACATCCCCCCGCGACGGCGGCGACGCCTGCCCGGGGACGCTGCGGCTGCACCGGGCCGACGACGGTGGCCTGGCCCGGGTACGCGTCCCCGGCGGGGTGTTGAGCGCGGACCGGGCGGACGCGCTGCTCGCGGTGGCCGGCCGGTTCGGGGACGGTGAGCTGCATCTCACCTCGCGGGGCAACGTCCAGCTGCGCGGCCTCGACGCGGAGTGCGGCGGCGGGCCGGCCGAACTGCTCGGCGCCGCCGGGCTGCTGCCGTCCGCCGCGCACGAGCGGGCCCGCAACATCGTGGCCTCGCCGCTCGCCGGACTCGACGGATCGCCCTCGGTCAGCGGCTGGTTGTCCGAGCTGGACGGCCTGGTGTGCGGGTCGGCCGCCACCGCCGCGCTCTCCGGCCGCTTCCTCTTCGCCCTCGACGCGGGCGGCGGTGACGTGGACGCGCTGGGCGCTGACGTGACGCTGATCGCGGAGGGCGGTGCCTGCCTCCTGCGGGTCGGGGCCGCCGACGAGGTGTTCCGGCTGCCGGCGGCGGACGGCCCGCGCGCCGCGCTCCTGGCCGCCGAGGCATTCCTCCGCGCCGCCCGGGACTCCGGCGCGTGGCGCGTGAAGGACCTGCCCGACGAGGTACGCGCCGCACTGGTCCGCACGATCGGGGCGGCGGCGGGCCCCCCTGTCCACCGTCCCCGTCCGCGTACGGCGAAGGCCCCGGCCCCGGGCCCGGTCACCGCACGAACCCACAGCACGACCGAGACCGCGACAGCACTCGCGACCGCGACCGTGACAGCACGCGCGACCGTGACCGCGATCAGCGTCGGCGTGCCGCTGGGCCGGCTCGCCCCCGCCCAGTGGCGGCTGCTCACCGAGACGGCCCGGCGGTACGGGAACGAGCGGTACGGGCACGAGCTGCGGCTCACCCCGTGGCGCGGGATCATCATCCCCGGCTCCTTCGGGGAGTCCGGGCCCTCCGGGCGCTCCGGGCACGCGGCGGAGGCCCTGGACACGCTGGCGGCAGCCGGACTGATCACCGGCCCGGACTCCCCGTGGACCGGCGTCGGCGCCTGCATCGGCCACCCCGGCTGTGCGAAGTCGCTGTCCGACGTACGGGCCGAAGCGGGGGCCGCTGTCGGACCGGTCGGCCGGCTCCCTGTGTACTGGTCCGGGTGCGAACGCCGCTGCGGCCACCCCCACGGCGAGTGGATCGACGTGGTCGTCACGCCCGACGGACACCGGATCGCGCACGTACGGGGCGAACACCGTGACCCCCGGGCAGCGGTCCGCGACGACCCGGCGGAACTCGCCGCGGCGGTGGCCGCGGCCCGCGCCTGAGCACGCTCCCCCAGCTTCCCCTCCCTCCCCGACCGGCAGAAGAAAGCGACAGCACTGTGCACCAGTACGAGAAGGACGGACCGGCGATCTACCGCCAGTCCTTCGCCACCATCCGCGCGGAGGCGGATCTGGCCGGGCTGCCCGCCGACGTGAGCCAGGTCGCCGTCCGCATGATCCACGCCTGCGGCATGGTCGACCTCGTGGCTGACCTCGCCTTCTCACCGAACGCCGTGGCCGACGCCCGCGCGGCCCTGCGGTCCGGCGCTCCGATCCTCTGCGACGTGGCGATGGTGGCCAGCGGGGTCACCCGCAAGCGGCTGCCCGCCGACAACGACGTGGTGTGCACGCTGTCCGACCCGTCCGTGCCGGAGCTGGCCGCGAAGATGGGGACCACGCGCAGCGCGGCGGCCCTGGAGCTGTGGCGGGACCGGATGGAGGGGGCGGTCGTCGCGGTAGGCAACGCCCCGACCGCCCTGTTCCGCCTGCTGGAGATGATCGAGGAGGGCGCCCCGCGCCCGGCCGCGGTCATCGGCGTCCCGGTCGGCTTCATCGGCGCGGCCGAGTCCAAGGAGGCCCTGGCCGAGCACGCGTCGGGCCTGGAGCACCTGATCGTGCGCGGCCGGCGCGGCGGCAGCGCGATAGCGGCCGCGGCGCTCAACGCCATCGCGAGCGAGGAAGAGTAGTGACTTCTCCGGTGAAGGACACCAGTACCGGCAGGCTCTACGGTGTCGGGCTCGGCCCCGGCGACCCGAACCTGATGACGCTGCGGGCCGTCCGGGCGATCGGCGAGGCCGACGTCGTCGCGTACCACAGCGCCCGGCACGGCCGCTCGATCGCCCGGTCCATCGCGGCGGCGCACCTGCGGCCCGACCACATCGAGGAGGCCCTGGTCTACCCCGTCACGACGGAGACCACGGACCACCCGGGCGGCTACCGGGGCGCGTTGGAGGAGTTCTACGAGAAGGCCGCGGCCCGTCTCGCGGCGCACCTGGACGCGGGCCTGACCGTCGCGGTGCTCGCCGAGGGCGACCCGATGTTCTACGGCTCGTACATGCACATGCACAAGCGCCTGGCCGACCGCTACACCACCGAGGTCATCCCGGGCGTGACGTCCGTCAGCGCGGCGGCGGCCCGCCTCGGCACCCCCCTGGTCGAGGGCGAGGAGATCCTCACGATCCTCCCCGGCACCCTCCCGGAGGAGGAGCTGACGGCCCGTCTCGCCGCCACGGACACGGCCGTGGTGATGAAGCTGGGGCGTACGTTCCCGGCGGTGCGCGGGGCGTTCGAGGCGTCGGGGAGGCTGGCGGAGGCGCGGTACGTGGAGCGGGCGACGATGGCCGGGGAGCGCACGGGCGACCTGGCGGACATCGACCCGGCGTCGGTCCCGTACTTCTCGGTGGCGGTGCTGCCGAGCCGCGTCGACGCGCCGCGCCCGTCCGGGCAGGGCGACTCGGGCGAGGTCGTGGTCGTGGGCACAGGACCGGCGGGCCCGCTGTGGCTGACGCCGGAGACCCGGGGAGCACTCGCGGCGGCCGACGCCGTGGTCGGCTACACGACCTACCTGGACCGGGTGCCGGTCCGTCCGGGTCAGGCGCGGCACGGCTCGGACAACAAGGTGGAGTCGGAGCGCGCCGAGTTCGCGCTGGACCTGGCCCGGCGCGGCCACCGTGTCGCGGTGGTCTCGGGCGGCGACCCCGGGGTCTTCGCGATGGCGACGGCGGTGCTGGAGGTGGCCTCGCAGGACGCGTACGCGGACATCCCCGTACGGGTTCTCCCCGGCGTGACCGCGGCCAACGCTGCGGCGGCCCGCGCGGGTGCGCCGCTGGGCCACGACTACGCCACGATCTCCCTCTCGGACCGGCTCAAGCCGTGGGAGGTCATCGCGGAGCGCCTGCGCGCGGCGGCCTCGGCGGACCTGGTGCTGGCCCTGTACAACCCGGGCTCCAAGTCCCGTACGTGGCAGGTCGGCAAGGCCCGCGACCTGCTCCTGGAGCACCGCTCGCCGGACACCCCGGTGGTGCTGGCGCGCGATGTGGGCGGCCCGGCGGAGAGCGTACGCACGGTGCGGCTGGCCGATGTCGACCCGGCGGAGGTGGACATGCGGACGCTGCTGATCGTGGGCTCGTCGCAGACCCGGTGGGTGCGGAGGGGCGGCTCCGGCGCGGACCGGTCCATCGTGTGGACGCCGCGCCGCTACCCGGAGGCGTAGAGCCGGCGCACCCACTCGGCGGCCTCGTCGGGCGTACGGGCCACCGGCACCCCTTCCGGTACCGGTGGCCGCCGGACGACGACGACGGGAATCCCGGCTTCACGGGCGGCGGTGAGCTTGGGGGCGGTGGCGTCCCCGCCGCTGTCCTTGGTGACGAGCACATCGATCCGATGGCGGCGGATGAGATCGAGCTCCCCGGGGAGATCGAACGGCCCCCGGTCGAGCAGCACCTCCATCCGGGCCGGACAGGGCGGCTCCGGCGCGTCGACGGACCGCACGAGGAACCACAACGCGTCGAGTCCCGTTCCCGCGAAGGCGGCGAGCCCCATCCGCCCGGTGGTGAGGAAGACCCGCTCGCCGAGTGCGGGCAGCAGCTCGGCGGCCTCGGCGAGCGATCCGGCGATGTGCCAGCGGTCACCGTCCTGGGCGACCCAGCCGGGCCTGCGGAGGGCGAGGAGAGGAACATGGGTTTGTGCGGCGGCCTCGGCCGCGTTCCGGCTCATGGTCGCGGCGAAGGGGTGGGTGGCATCGACGAGGAGGTCCACACCGTGCTCACGCACCCAGGCGGCGAGCCCCTCGGGCCCCCCGAACCCGCCGACACGCACGTCACCGGGCGGAAGCCGGGGAGCGGAGACCCGCCCGGCGAGCGAGGTGGTGACCCGGACCTCCGGGTCATGGGCGACCAGGTGCTCGGCCAGCCGGCGCGCCTCGGTCGTACCCCCCAGAAGAAGCACATGCACAGGCAGAACAGGCAGAACACGCAGCATCGAAACGGACTCTCTCATGAACGCTGAGGCGCGGGGCGGTCGCAGTGCCCAACTCAAACACACCGGCCTGCGCCCCGGCTGGACGACCGGGGCCTGTGCGACGGCGGCGACGACGGCCGCGTACACGGCGCTGCTGACCGGCGACTTCCCGGACCCGGTGACCATCACCCTGCCGAAGGGCCAGACACCGGCGTTCGCGCTGGCGGTGGAGGAGCTGACGGCCGGGCCGGGTGAGGCGGTGGCGACGGCCGGAGTGGTGAAGGACGCGGGCGACGACCCGGACGTGACGCACGGGGCGCTGGTCCGGTCGACCGTACGGAGACTGCCGCCCGGTTCCGGTGTGGTGTTCCGGGCGGGCCCGGGCGTGGGCACGGTCACCCTCCCCGGCCTGCCGCTGGACGTCGGTGAGCCCGCGGTGAACCCGGTCCCGCGCCGGCTGATGCGCGAGCATGTGGAGCGGGTGGCGGCGGAGCACGGCGGGACGGGGGACGTGGAGATCACGGTCTCGGTCGACCACGGCGAGGAGATCGCCCGCTCGACGTGGAACGGCCGGCTCGGCATCCTGGGCGGCCTGTCGATCCTGGGCACGACGGGGGTGGTGGTCCCGTACTCCTGCTCGGCGTGGATCGACTCGATCCGCCGGGGCGTGGACGTGGCGAGGGCGGCGGGCCTGGCCCATGTGGCGGGCTGCACGGGCTCGACGTCGGAGAGGACGGTGGTGTCGGAGTACGGCCTGCCGGACATCGCGCTGCTGGACATGGGCGACTTCGCGGGCGCGGTCCTGAAATACGTACGCCGGCATCCCGTCGCCCGCCTCACGATCTGCGGCGGCTTCGCCAAGCTCTCCAAACTGGCGGCGGGCCACCTGGACCTCCACTCGGCCCGCTCCCAGGTCGACAAGCCCTTCCTGGCCGAGCTGGCCCGGACGGGCGGGGCGAACGAGGAGCTGGCTTCCCGGATCACCACCGCCAACACGGGCCTGGAGGCCCTGCGCCTCTGCGAAGCGGCGGGCGTCCCCCTCGGCGACCTGGTCGCCGCCCGAGCCCGCGACGAGGCCCTGGCGGTGCTACGGGGCGCGCCGGTCGCGGTCGACGTGATCTGCATCGACCGGGCGGGGGTGGTGGTGGGGCGGGGGTAGGGCAACGGGCACCGACGCTTGGCACGATCGAGGGTGTCAGCCGCACGGTCTACGCTGCACGGAAGCCCACGGGGTCGAATCGTTCCTACCAGGAATTCATCGCGGACATCTGCGACTGGGAGGTTCCCCGCTCGCCGGGCCGCTGACCGTGCCCTTGCCCCGGGGCTGCTCCGCTGTGCCCCTGGGCCTTCTTGAACGCATGGGGTCAGGCCAGGCCCTCGGCTACGCACCCCTGACTGGCTCCGAACGCAGACCACTACGTGCCTGCTCGCACACAGTTCTTGCCCCGTCGGCAGCACCAGCTCCCCCGGGCACCCCCGCAGCAGCCGCAGCCGCTGCGAGCCGCCCCCGCCACCCGTCCGGATCGCGCCCGGCCTCCACGGCGGCCGCCGCGTCGTCGGCGAGGTCGACGCCGAGGTCCGCGGCCCGGCGCTCGGCCCAGCGGGCCCAGGCGGCGGCCTGCTGGCAGTCCGGGCACTCGGTCTCCTCGGCCATGGCCCGGAAGACATGCTCGGTCCCGGGTCCGGCGCAGGTGACGAGGGGTGCGACGTACTGGGGGACGGCAGGCGGGGACGGGGGCGGCGGGTCCGAGGGCGCACGCACCGGTTCGGCGTCGGGTACGGAGACGACGGCTTCGGGCAGCTTCTGCTCCAGCCTGTGCCGCAGGAACCCCACGGCGCACCGGACCCCGTCCTGCGGCAGATCGCTGCTCAGCACACGGCGCAACTCACCCCCGGAGACCCCTCGCCGCAGCCACTCCACCGTCTGCGCGAGGAGCGAACGAGCCTCGGCGACACCGAGGCGGAGCCCGTGGCTCGTATGCCGCAGCGACAACAACACCCGTTCGGCTTCGACTTCTTCGGCGGTCAGCAGCGGTTCCACCACCTGTGCCGCGTTCGCGTCCGGGGCTTCGGTGGGTGGGTGGGAAGAGTTCTTCTCCCGTTCTTCGTCTACCGGTAGTTGATGACCGACGGCCCGACCCCTCGGCTGACCGACGGTCGGAAACCGCGCACTCGGAGGCGAGGCGTCACCGGCATCGATACCCGCGTCGCACCACAGCCCCAGGACCTCGGCCTCGGCCAACGGCACGTTGGCGAACACCTGTTGTGTCGCCCAATGTCCCCGCTCTCCGCGGACCTTCCGCTCATGCACGAATCCGCACATGACCAGCTCCTTCTTGGCCCGCTGGTACGCCCGCCCCTTGATGCCCAGCTTCCGGGCATGCTCGGACAACGCCAGATCCGTGCCGCCGTCCGGCAACCCCTGAACGTAAAGAATCAGAACCTTCGCGTCACTGCACAGACGCGGATGACGCACGACGTCGTGCGAAGCCTTCGTGTAGCGCCGAGACGGCGCGATAGCATGCCAAAGCATCCCGGTGGGACCTGTTCTTCCACTAGTTGGGTGAAGGCCCTCGGATCGGTGCTGTGAACACCACCGGGGGCCGCCCCATGCGCGGGAACACACAGAGCGTGATGACGCGATTACGGTACCGCAGCCGCGAAGGCGCGAGGACCAAAAAGGTGGAACACCCCACCCGACCAGGTGACTTGCTGATTCCGTGGGCGCATGCGCGACGACGACCACACACCCGGGGCGCATCCTCCGCGTCCGCTGCTCCTCCTGGACGTGGACGGCGTACTGAACCCCTTCGCCGCCCCGGCCTGCCCGCCCGGCTACCGCGAACACGGCTTCTTTTTCGACGACGCCCCCCCGGTCCGCCTGAACGGCCGGGGCTGCGAGGCCCGGACTGGTTTCCTCCAAGGCCCCGCAGCGCCATTCCTCGCCCCCCTACTCCGCCCCCGACTCCACCTGCGTCAGCGCCTCCGTGATCATGCAGGTCGCGAAGTTCTGGTCGCCCGTCATGCGGTTGATGTGTTCGGCGAGCAGGAACGCCGTCGCCTCCAGCGGGGTCAGTTCCGCTTCCGTCCAGTCGCCGTACTGCTTGCGCCAGAGGGTGGGGCTCAGGCCGGTGGCAGCCGCAATGGCCAGGCCCGCCATCGTGGGCACGGCCTCGGGCGGGACGCTCCTCGGCAGCATCTTCAGGGAGGTGACGAGAGTCGGCACCACGTATTCGACGACGTCCTTCTCGTGCGCCTCGTGGGCCTCCCGGAGCCACTTCATGTACAGGTAGATGAGCGTGCATGTTCCGTCCCGCACGTCGTCGATGCCCTCCGGGCCGAGTGACGAGAGCAGTTGCTGGATCAGCTGCTCCTGTTCGGGGTCGGTCCCGCTCTTGCCCGCGTGGACGGTCCTGAGCCGGGAGTCGATCAGCATGAGCGCCGCGCCCACATCGCCGGCGGGAGCGTGTCGAGGTTCGAAGAGCGACATGGCAGAAGTCCTTTTCGGGGTGGCTGCGGGTGGGCAGCACGCTGTGCCCGGGTACGCTCCGTACCTCTGCGCACCCGGACGACTACGCAAACGACTCTCCACGATCCCCGACGGCTCCGCCCCGCACTTCGTGGATTCGGCCGACCCTCGCCGTCACTTCCGCCAGAACAGGTGATGCGTCATGCCGCTCGGGCTCGGGACGACGTCCAGGTGGTAGCGGTCGCGCAGGTCGTCCGGTGAGTCCCACAGGTGCAGGCCGGTGCCCAGTTTCACCGGGGCGACCGCGACGTGCAGGGTGTCGATCAGGTCGGCGTCGAGGAACTCGCGGATCGTGGTGACGCCGCCGCCGAGCCGGACGTCCTTGCCGCCCGCCGCCTCCCGCGCCCGGTCCAGCACCGCCGCCGGGTCGGCGTCGACGAAGTGGAACGTGGTGTCGGAGAGCGTGACCGAAGGGCGCGTGTGGTGGGTCATCACGAACACCGGTGTGTGGAACGGAGGTTCGTCGCCCCACCAGCCCTGCCAATCGTGGTTCTCCCACGGGCCCCGCTGCGGGCCGAACTTGTTGCGGCCCATGATCTCCGCCCCGATGTTCTGCGCGAAGTCCCGCGTGAAGTAGTCGTCCAGGCCACGACTCCCGCCGGGATCGGTGCGGTTCGGCCAGCTCGCCGTGGCGCCCGCCCAGGAGAAGAGCCGGCCCGGGTCGACGTGGCCGAACGGCCGCTCCAGCGTCTGGTCCTCACCGGCGGCGATGCCGTCGCTCGACACCGTGAAGTTCTGAACTCGCAGAAGCTGAGTCATGCCGTCCGTCCTCCTGTGTTCCGTGCTCTGGGGGTACTCCGTTGTGAGACCGGGATCGCCGCCTCAACTCATCGGTACGGCGGTCGCGTCCGCAGGCCTCTCCCTCACTATCGCCGTCCGCACCCCCCGTACGCTGCTGAGCCGCACCGCCTCAGCGATCAACAGGGGAGCCCATGAGCGATCAGCCCGACCGGCCGGCCCGGAAGCCGTTCTTGTACGTCATCGTCTGCGCGGCCGGCGTCGCCCGTGACGTCGACCGGCTCTTCGTCGCGGCGCAGGACGCCGGCTGGGACGTCGGCGTCGTCGCCACCCCGCAGGGGCTCGGCTTCCTCGACGCGGCGGCCGTCGAGGCGCGGACCGGATACCCGGTCCGCTCCGCCTGGCGCTCCCCCGGAGAACCACGCCCGCTGCCCGACCCGGACGCCATCGCCGTCGCGCCCGCCACGTTCAACACCGTCAACAAGTGGGCGGCCGGGATCTCGGACACCCTGGCCCTCGGCATCCTCTGCGAGGCGTACGGCCTCGGCGTCCCCACCGTCGTACTCCCGGCCGTGAACTCTTCCCTCGCCGCGCATCCCGCGTACGCCGAGAGCCTGCGGAGGCTGCGCGGCATGGGCGTCCTCGTCAGCCCCCACACCCCGCACACGCCCAAGTCCGGTGAGGCGGCTCCCTTCCCCTGGAAGGACGCCCTGGAGCTGCTCGCGCCCGTGCTCTCCGCGCGGACCTGAGCGGCTGCTGCGGCCGGGCGGCCCCGATGGGAGGCGCCGCGTCACTGAAGAAAGTACTTTCCCTGGGGGAAAGTAGATGTCATCATGAACATCTGCAGGTCACCCGTGCTCCCGGAAGGTCCCCGCATGTCCATGCCCACGCCCTCGTCGCCGTCGCCGTCGCCGTCGCAGGAGGACGCGGGCGAGCGCCCCGTCGCCTCGGCCGAGTACGCGGCCGGTGCGCTGAGCGACGTGCGGCTGGCGCAGGAGCGGGCCGGGCTCCGGGCGGGGCTGACGCCTGCCTGGTACGGGCCGGCCGCCGCGGTCTGCCTGGTGGGGCCGAGCGTAGTGCGGGCCTGGAGCGACGGCCGGGGCGGAGTCGCGACGGTGATCGCGCTGCTCGTTTCGGTGCTCGGGCTCGGCGTCGTCGTCGCGCTCGCGCGGGCCGCCCGACGGGGGGCCGTGGTTCTGGTGGCGCGGTCCTGGTCCTCGCGCCTGCGGCGGAGCCGGGTCGTGCTGCCCGCCGTCTTCGCGGCCGGAGCGATCGCGGGGCTCGTCTGCTGGGCGGCCGGCGCAGGCCAATCTGCCACCCGGATCGGCGTGTTCGGCGTATGGGGGATCGGCGTCTGGGGCGCTTGCCTCGCCCGTAACGCCTCCGTCCGGCGGGCCCTGCGGAGGCTCGCGTGAGCGACAGAGCTGCCCTGGGCGAGAGCCCCCCGCGAGACGACAGGGCCGCGCAGGACGAGGCCCCCGCTCTGGACGGAGTCATCCACCATCCGACCCGGCTGACCCTCGTCGCCTTCCTCTCCGCCTGCGACGAGGCCGAGTTCGCTGCCGTACGCGAAGGGTGCCGGGTCTCCGACTCGGTCCTCAGCAAGAACGCCTCCGCGCTGGAGGCCGCGGGCTACCTCCACGTACGCAAGGGGCACGTCGGCAAGCGGCCCCGGACCTGGCTGTCCCTCACCCCCGCCGGGCGGCAGGCGCTGGCCCGGCACCTCGCGGCGCTCCAGGGTCTGGTGGACACCGCCCGCCGGGCGGCGGGCTCGGTCGGCACGTAGCCCATCCCCTCCCGCGTACGCGAACCGAACGACCAGGGCGATTCTCGGCCAGGGCGGCGAGGCCGACCACGGCGGTGGCTCGTGGGAGCACTCCGTCATACGTGCCCGTACGGCTTCCGGCCGCGGCCCCAGGCGGATTTTCGCCGCCCGATAAGGTCATGGCCGGATAAAGAGATCGCCAAGTGCGCGCGCACCGCCGCACGTCTCGGGAGGAAGCCATGGGAACCCGCCGCACGTCACTGCCCGGAGTGGGTGCTCAGTACGACTTCACGACCGAGACGGGCCAGCACATTTCGGTCGTCGTCCACAACGACGGTCGCCGGTTCATCGGGTTCTACGAACAGGACGATCCTGATTCGTGCCAACTCTCCGTCCCTCTGTCGACGTCCGAGGCCACCGCGCTCGCGCACCTCATCGATGCGGCGCCCATCGACGCCGTACGGACCGATGGCATCGACCTCGTCACCGAGCACATCCCGCTCGGGTCCCGCTCCCCGTACGGCGGGCGGCTGCTGGGGGAGACGCGGGCACGGACTCGGACCGGGGCGTCCATCGTGGCGGTGCTGCGCACCCACAGCGCGCACCCGTCGCCGGAACCGGATTTTCGACTGGCCATCGGGGACACACTCGTCGCCGTCGGTACGCGTGAGGGCGTCGACGCGCTCTCCGAGATCATTGCGGAGGGCTGACCGTGCATGACACGACTGCGTTGCTGGTGGAGCTGGGAGCCGTCATCCTCGGGCTGGGGCTCGTGGGACGGTTCGCCGGGCGGATAGGCCTCTCCCCGATCCCGCTCTACCTCCTCGCCGGGCTGGCGTTCGGACACGGCGGGCTGATTCCGCTCAAGGCCAGCGAAGAGTTCACCGCGGTGGGCGCCGAGATCGGCGTCATCCTGCTGCTTCTCCTGCTGGGGCTCGAATACAGCGCGTCCGAGCTGGTCACCAGCCTGAAGACGCAGTACCCGTCCGGCGCCGTGGACTTCGTGCTCAACGCGACGCCCGGCGCCGTCGCGGCCCTGATCCTCGGTTGGGGCCCCGTGGGCGCGGTCGCGCTCGCCGGGGTCACCTGGATCTCGTCGTCCGGGGTGATCGCCAAGGTCATGACCGATCTCGGCCGGCTCGGCAACCGCGAGACACCCGTCATCCTCGGCGTCCTCGTCATGGAGGACCTGGCGATGGCGGTGTACCTGCCGCTGCTCACCGCCATGCTCGCCGGGGTCAGCCTGGCCGGCGGCAGCCTCGCGCTCGTGATCGCGCTCGGCGCCGTCGGGTTCGTCCTCTACCTGGCGCTCCGCCACGGCCGCCTGATCAGCCGCGCAGTCTCCTCCGACAACCCGGAGATGCTGCTCCTGGTCGTCCTCGGCCTCACCGTCCTCGTCGCCGGAGTCGCCCAGCAGCTCCAGGTGTCCGCGGCCGTCGGCGCGTTCCTCGTCGGCATCGCGCTCTCCGGCGAGGTCGCCGAGGGCGCCCGCAAGCTGCTCACCCCGCTGCGGGACCTGTTCGCCGCCGTGTTCTTCGTCTTCTTCGGGCTCTCCACGAACCCGGCCGACATCCCGCCGGTGCTGCTGCCCGCGGCCCTGCTGGCCATCGTCACCATCTTCACCAAGATCGCCACCGGCTACTACGCGGCCCGGCGCGCCGGGATCGGCTCGCGCGGCCGCTGGCGGGCGGGCGGCACCCTCGTGGCGCGCGGTGAGTTCTCCATCGTCATCGCCGGTCTGGCCGTGGCCACCGAGCCGCGCATCGGCCCCATCGCCACCGCGTACGTCCTGATCCTCGTCATCGTCGGCCCGCTCACCGCCCGGTGGACGCAGCCCCTCGCGGCGAAGATCGAGGCCCGTCGCGCCGGCGGCGACGGCGACGGAGACGGAGACCACGTCGGCGGCGGGAAGAGCCAGGGCGCGAGCGGCGCGGAGAAGGAGCCCCCCGCGAAGTCCGCTCCCGAGCGCCGACTGGCGTCACACGACGACCTCACCCCCGAACCGGCGGGCGAGACGCGCGAGTAGCCGCCTTGCGGCCCTGTCGCTCGCAACCCCCGCCGGAGCCCCCGGATGCCCTCACCGCGTCCGGGGGCTTCGCCGTGTCCGAGGCTTCTCCGCGAAGGCACCCCGCACCCCATCATCGATATCTACACGCCTGTAGAGTTGCACCCGTTCCGGTTCCGGTCCCGGATTCGCACCGCAACGTAGGGAGACGTCATGGCTCTGTGGGATCGCATCAAAGAATCCGCGTCGTCGATGCAGACGCAGCTGGAGGCGAAGAAGAACGACCTGAAGTCGGGGTCGTTCCGGGACGCGAGCATGGCCATGTGCGCGCTCGTCGCCGCCGCCGACGGCTCCATCGACCCGTCGGAGCGTCAGCGCGTCGCCACCCTCATCTCGACCAACGACGTCCTGCGGAACTTCCCCGCGGACGACCTCCAGCGCCGCTTCAACGCCTACGTCGACCAGCTCACCGCCGACTTCGCGTTCGGCAAGGTCAACGTCCTCCAGGAGATCGCCAAGGCGAAGAAGAAGCCGACCGAGGCCCGTGCCGTGGTCCAGATCGGCATCGTCATCGGCGGCGCCGACGGCGACTTCGACCCGTCCGAGCAGGCCGTCGTGCGGGAGGCGTGCTTCGCGCTCGACCTGCCGCCGCACGAGTTCGACCTGTAGGGCCCACCAGGACCGCCGGTGCGGTCGCTCGGGCCGGCAGACCATCGGCCCGCGTCCCCTCCCCACCGGCAGGCCGGGGGTGCGTCACCCCCCTGAGCACCCCCGGCCACACCTTCCGTCCCCCGCCCCCACGTTCCTCCGCCGGGCGGCCGTCCGTCACAGCTCCTTGGCCGGCCAGTCCAGCAGCCGGGCCCCGATGACCGCCGTCTGCAAGGTGTAGCGGTGCATCGGATCCGAAGGGTCGGACCCGGTCAACTGGTGGATGCGCTCCAAGCGGTACGTCAGCGCCCGCACGCTCAACGCCAGTCGGCGGGCGGTCTCGGCGGCGACACAGCCCGCGTCGAAGTAGACCGCCAGCGTGTTCAGCAG
Source organism: Streptomyces sp. CA-278952 (assembly GCF_028747205.1). Taxonomy (NCBI): domain Bacteria; kingdom Bacillati; phylum Actinomycetota; class Actinomycetes; order Kitasatosporales; family Streptomycetaceae; genus Streptomyces; species Streptomyces sp. CA-278952. The sequence continues at coordinate 4,152,545 of NZ_CP112880.1, read as the reverse complement.
CGGTTCCGCGCCGCCCCGGGCCTTCTGGAGCGGGCCCAGCTCACTGCGCACCAGATCGGCCATCGCCTGCCGGTCCCGGGTCAGCACCGGGTAGACCATGAGGTCCGAGGCGTACAGCACGGGGTCGTCCATCCCCATCCGGCCCGCGAGGTCGAGGGCTTCGAGCGCCTCGTCGTACGAGTGGACCACCCCGCCGGGGCCCTTGTGCGGGCGGCCGACCGCGACCTGGCCGCCGTCCGTCGCCGCGTGCGCCTGCTTGGCGAAGTAGCGCAGGACGTCGGGCTGACTGCCCGGTGCGATACAGACGATCCGGCCGTCCTTCGTCGTCAACAGGATCTTGCGGCCGCTGAACCGCGCCAGCAGCGCCGCCTCCACACTGCGCGGCACCGCGTCCGTCTCCGTGTACGCCTCCGGGCCGGCCGCCACTGCCACCGCGTGCGCCCGGGAAAGCCGCAGGCCGAAGCGGGTCGCCCGCTCCGCGAGGCGCACCAGATCGCTGCGCCCGTAGAGCAGGTCGTCGATGAACTCGCGGCGCGCCGCCTCCTCCCGTCGCACGGTGAGCCGCTGGGCACGCTCGAAGCCCTCGGCGAAGGCGTCGACCGCCTGCTCCACAGCGGCCAGAACGGCGTCGGTCGTGGCGGGGGAGTTTCCGGCAGCTCCTCGTGGCCAGGACTCACGAGTCTGTGCCAGATGCATCGTCACCAGAGCGCGGAGCTGATGACCCGCGTCCGCCGCCGCACGGCCCAGCGCACGGCGAGCTTCCAGTTCGTCGCGGGTCAAGCGACGGCCGGTGAGGGCGACTTCGCCCAGAATGTGGGCATAATTGCCCAGCATTTCCTCGGGAATCCTCAGCTCGGCCACGCACTCTCCTTCAGCCTTGCAACAGTCTTGTCATTTCCCCGACGCACACGGGGCGGTGCCGGTGCCCGGCATGAGCGAAGCGTATAGATTGCCGGGTTCCGGCAATGCGCTGGGCCGGTGTCGGATGACACGATCAGGTCAGCAACAACACGGGGGAAGCACGGGGGAGCACGGGGGCGGAAGCCCCTTCCGGATCCCGGGTGCCGGACCGTCCACGGGGGATCGGGGACGGTCCAGGGCCCGGGATCCGGGATCCGGCGGGAGGAGTCCCGAGGGGCGTTCCGGCCGCCGCGGCAGGTTCGGACAACGCCGCGGCGCCGAGCCTCGCCACCCGCCCGCCGAGCGACCGCTCGCCGCCCCCGTGCCGAATCACACGGACGCGCACCGCCTCAGGGCCCGTGCGCAGAACCGCAGGGGGTGGGACCGATCGGCGAATTCCTGAGCGCGACACTCGGATTCCCCGCCGTCGTTTTCGGCGCCGCTCTGGTGGTCGTCGTCTGCTTCTGGCTGCTGGTGCTCGCCGGGGCCGCCGGCCACGACTCCTTCGACGCGGATCTCGACACCGGCCCGGCCGGTCTCGGCGGCGTCCCTGTCTCCGTCTCCGTCTCCCTGCTGGTCGTCTTCGCCTGGTTCGGCAGCGTGACCGGCACGGTCCTGCTGCACCGGAGCGAGACCGGCAGCGCCACCCGCGCCGTGCTCTCCGTCGCCGTACTCGCCGGGTCGCTGTTCCTCGCCTGGGCGGCCGTCCGCCTCCTCGTCCACCGCTTCCGCCGGTACTTCCCGGCGGAACCTCCGCCATCGCGGCTGGACTTCGTCGGAAGTGTCTGCACGATCCGCACGGGCTCCGTCACCGCCACGTTCGGCCAGGCCGAGGTCGTGTCGCACGACGGATCGACGGCCATCGTGCAGGTCCGCACGGCCGGACCGTTCCCGTCCGCTTCCCGGCTCTCCGGCCCGGCCGCCGAAGAAGCACCGCTGGTCATGGGCGGCTCCGGACTGCTCTACGCGTACGACGAGGACGGCGAGTTCTTCTGGGTCTCGCCCTATGACGCGGCGCTCGATCCGGGTCCGAGCGCCAGACCGCACGAACTGCCGGGCGGGGCGACCGGCTGACCCGGACGGGCCACCGGGCCACCGGGCCACCAGGACTTCAAGCCTTCGGGTACCACCGTCGTCGCCGCCCACCGGCCGCCCGCCCCCGTGACAGGCAGGCCACCTCTACTTCGCTTGTTCCCTCTCCGTACCGACAAGCCGCCAAGGACTCTTCAATGGATGCCATCTCCTTGGGCATCGGCGTGCTCATCGCCGTTGTCCTGCTCATCGTCATCGCCATCGCCTTCGTCATCACCCGGCTGTTCCGCAAGGTCGAGCAGGGCAAAGCACTGATCATCTCCAAGACCAAGAAGGTCGACGTCACCTTCACCGGAGCCGTCGTCCTGCCCGTGCTCCACAAGGCCGAGACGATGGACATCTCGGTGAAGACGATCGAGATCCGCCGTGCCGGGCGCGAGGGTCTGATCTGCCAGGACAACATCCGCGCCGACATCCAGATCACCTTCTTCGTCCGGGTCAACAAGACCGTCGAGGACGTCATCAAGGTCGCGCAGTCCATCGGCACGGCACGGGCCAGCGACAAGGTCGCCATCCAGGAGTTCTTCGCCGCGAAGTTCTCCGAGGCACTCAAGACCGTCGGCAAGCAGCTCGACTTCGTCGACCTGTATACCAAGCGCGAGGAGTTCCGCGACCGGATCATCCAGGTCATCGGTACCGACCTGAACGGCTACCACCTCGACGACGCCGCGATCGACTTCCTCGAGCAGACCCCGATGGCCCAGCTCGACGGGGCCAACATCCTGGACGCCCAGGGCATCCGGAAGATCACCGAGCTGACCGCGATCGAGCACGTGCGGACCAACGAGTTCCAGCGCACCGAGCAGAAGGAGATCACCCGGCAGGACGTCGACGCCCGCGAGACGATCCTGGAGCTGGAGCGCCGGCAGGCCGAGGCGGAGATCAAGCAGCGCCGCGAGGTCGAGGTCCTGCGGGCCCGCGAGGAGGCGGCCACCGCCCGGGTGCAGGAGGAGGAGCGGCTCGGTTCGCAGACGGCGTTCATCAAGACCGAGGAGCAGCTCGGCATCCAGCGCGAGAACCAGGCGCGGGAGATCGCCGTCGCGCAGAAGAACCGCGAGCGCGTCATCGCCGTCGAGAGCGAGCGCATCGAGAAGGACCGGATGCTGGAGGTCATCGGGCGCGAGCGCGAGACCGAGCTGAACAGGATCGCCGCCATGAAGGAGGTCGAGGCCGAGCGCCGCGAGGTCGCCGACGTCATCCGGGAGCGGATCGCGGTGGACCGCACGGTCGCCGAGCAGGAGGAGTCGATCCTCACCCTGCGCGCCGTCGAGGACGCCGAGCGGTCCCGCAGGTCGGTCATCATCGCGGCCGAGGCGGAGGCCCAGGAGAAGCTGGTCAAGGACATCAAGGCGGCCGAGGCCGCGGAGGCGGCCTCCACCCACCTGGCGGCCGAGCAGCTCACGCTCGCCGAGGCCCGGCTCAAGACCGCAGACCTCGACGCGCAGGCCAAGCTGCGGCTCGCCGAGGGCATCCAGGCCGAGACGGCCGCTCCCGGGCTCGCCGCCGTACAGGTGGCGGACGCGGAGGCGGACGTCACCGAGAAGGCCGGTCTCGCGGAGGCCGGGGCGACGGCGGCCCGGCTCAAGGCCGAGGCGGAGGGCTCGCGGCTCAAGGCGCTCGCCACGGCGGAGGGCACCGCAGCCCAGGCGACCGCCGACGCGGCGGTCATCGGCGAGAAGCTGAAGGCGGAGGCCGCGGGGCTCACGGACAAGGCGGCCGCGATGGCGGCGCTGGACGAGGCGTCGCGCGGGCACGAGGAGTACCGGCTGCGGCTGGAGGCGGAGAAGGAGATCCGGCTGGCCGGTCTCGACGTGCAGCGGCAGGTCGCCGAGGCACAGGCGACGATCCTGGCGACGGGCCTGGAGAACGCCGACATCGACATCGTCGGCGGCGACTCGGTCTTCTTCGACCGGCTCGTCTCGTCGATCTCGCTCGGCAAGGCGGTGGACGGGTTCGTCGACAACTCGCGGACCGCGCAGGCGCTGGCGGGGCCGTGGCTGGACGGTTCGTCGTCCTTCACCGACGACATCAGCCGGGTGCTGGGATCCTTCTCCACGGGCGATGTCCAGAACCTGACGGTGTCGGCGCTGCTGATGCGGCTGATGGGGCCGGGGGCGTCGGGGGCGGCGTCGGGGCAGGTGCAGCAGTTGCTGGCGGCGGCGAAGGAGCTGGGGCTGGCGGATCTGCCGGTGTCGTCGCTGACGACCGGTACGCCGGTGGCTCCGGCGGCCACGACCGCCTCCCGGAACGGGGCGGGGGCGGGGGCCGGGGCCGGGGCGCTCGGGTAGCGCACGCCACCCCGTCCGCCGCTTGAGGACGGAACCCTCGGCCACTCCCAGCCCGTCCGCCGCTTGAGGACAAGCCCTCGGCCACTCCCAGCCCGTCCGGCGCTTGAGGACGGAACCCTCGGCCCGGGGGCCCAGGACCGAACGAGGGCGGCCACATCAAGCCCGTCCGGCGCTTGAGGACGGAACCCCTGGCCCGGGGGCCACCGGACTGGGTGTGCGTCCCACGGGGGCGGGCGCACCAGGGACCGGTCTGCCCGTCAGGGCTGGCTCACCGAGCCGAGGGTTCCGTCCTCAAACGCCGGACCGGCTGGAATCCCGGGCCCGCCCCCGCACGCCAGGAGGCGGGACCACCGGCCGCACGGTTCCGTCCTCAAACGCCGGACGGGCTGGGGGTGCCGGGCCGGCTGAAGACGATGGAACACGTAGGGAGCCGTACCCATGGACAGCGACACCACCGCCACCACCACCGCCACCGCCACCGCGCCGCAGAACACCCCGAGCGCCGCCGACGACGTGGACACCGGTGCCTACGAGGTGCTGCGGCGGCGGCTCTCGGCGCAGGCCGGGGAGCTGGTGCGGCGGGCCGAGGCGCTCAACGTACGGCGGACCGAGGAGTTCGGCTCGACCGGGCTGCGGCTGCTGGCCACCGAGCAGGTGCGCACCGAGCGGGCCTCCGTGCCGCGTGACCTCGTCGCGGTGGGCGACCAGTTGCTCTTCGGTTTCGAGCGCGGGCCGGGCGCGCGCGGCGAGGCCGAGGTCGAGGACGTCCTCCTCGTACGGGACTCCGCCCCGGCGGACGACGCCCCGGCATCGGAGTCCGGTGCGGAGACCGGTGCGGAGACCGCCCTCCTCGACGACGACGGTTTCCGGCGCGAGTTCGCCTCCCTCCACCGCTACTTCCGCGACGCCCGCCTGCTGCGGCTACGCCGCGTCGACGGCAGGCTCCTCGCCGTCTTCCGGACCGGCGAGAACGCCGACGACATCCGGGTGCTGCGCTGGGCGCTGGGGCCGGACGGGTCGCCGGGGGCGTTCCTCGACGCGCAGGGCGAGCGCGACCACGTCTTCCCGCCCTCCCACGACTTCGCGTGGATCGTGGCGGGGCGCGAGGCCCACGTCCCGGGACGCCATCCGCACATCGCCGTCGGCAAGGGCGGCGGGCTCTTCGTCGACACGCTCGGCGGCACCCTCACCGTCAAGGTCACCGACGACACGGAGTCGCCGGACGGGATCTACGAGGAGCCCGTCGACGAGCCGTTGCAGTCGCTGGCCGACGCCGACGTCGAGTACGCGGAGGTCGGGCCGCTGGTGCTGCTGCGCGTCCGCCCGTACAAGGAGGACGCCTGGCGGCACCTGGTCTTCAACTCGCTGCTCGCCACCGTCCAGCGGCTCGACGGCATCGGCCCGTCCTGCCACCGGCTCCCCGAGGACCAGGGCATCATCTTCCCCGGCGGCTACTACCTCACCACCGGCACCGCGAAGACCTTCGACACCGCCGAGGAGCTGACCGAGCCGGTCTTCGAGGGCGCGGTCCGCTCGCCCAACGGGGAGGACGTGCTCTACGTCTTCCGCTCCCGCGACGGGCTGCGCAGCCTCCTGCTCCCGTACAACCTGATCCGTCAGGAGGTCGCCACCCCGCTCACCGGGCGCGGGCACGCCCTGCTGGACGACGGGACGCTGGTCCTGCTCCGGGACGCCCCGGACGGGCCCGCGCGCGTGCACCCCTTGCAGCGCTGGGAGACCCCGTACGTCTCCGACACCTACGCCGCCGCCCGGCCCGCCGGGACCGGCCCGCTCGCCCGGACCGGCAACGCCGACCTGGTACGCGGGATCTCCGACTGCCTCGCCCTCGCCCACGGCGTACGGGACATGACGCCGACGACCGCTGTCTACGGCCGGCTCGCGGCCGACTGCGCCCGTGCCCAGGACCGGTATCACTGGCTGTCCGACCCCGAACTGGGTGCGCTCGACGAACCGTTGCGCGAACTGCGGGTCACCGCGCAGCAGGTGCTGGCCGAGTTCACCGCCGTACAGGAGCTGACCCGGCGCGCCGCCGACGCGCTGGAGGAGACCGCCGCCCGCATCACCGCACTGGTGCGCCGGGTGCGCGGCGAGGCTCCCGGGTCGGCTTCCGCCTGGATCGAGCGGCTGACCGAACTCCGCCGGGCGCACGGCCACTTGGCGACGGTCGGCGAGATGCGGTACGCCGACGTCGAGCGCGTCGCGGAACTGTCGGCCCGGACCGAGGACGACATCGCATCGGCCGCCCAGCGGGCCGTGTCGTTCCTCGCCCGCGAGGACGCGTTCGACGGGTATCACAAGGACATCGCGGGGCTCGTGGCCGACGCGGGTGCGCTGGAGACCGTCCGGGACGCATCCGCCGTGACCGACCGGCTGTCGGCGATGACGGAGGGGCTGGCCACCGTCACGGATGTCGTCGCCGGTCTCGACATCGGCGACGCCACCGTCCGTACGTCGATCCTGGAGCGGATCGCGGAGGTGCTGGGCGGTGCGAACCGGGCCCGCGCCACGCTCGACGCACGCCGCCGGGAGCTGCTGTCGAAGGAGGGGCGGGCCGAGTTCGCCGCCGAGTTCGCGCTGCTCGGACAGGCGGTGACGGGCGCGCTGTCCGCTGCCGACACCCCGGAGACATGTGACGACCAACTAGCTCGCTTGTTGCTCCAGTGGGAGAACCTGGAGTCGCGGTTCGCGGAGTTCGACGACTTCCTCGCCGAGCTGGCCGAGCGCCGCACCGAGGTGTACGAGGCGTTCTCGGCGCGCAAGCAGACCCTCCAGGACGAGCGGGCGCGGCGCGCGGAGCGGCTGGCCGGGTCGGCGGGCCGGGTGCTGGAGACCATCGCCCGGCGACTGGCCTCGCTGGAGGACCTCGACGCCGTCCACACCTACTTCGCCTCCGACCCGATGGTCGCCAAGGTCCGCCGGACCGCCGACGAGCTGCGTGAACTGGGCGACCCCGTACGGGCGGAGGAGCTGGACGGGCGGCTGAAGGCGGCCCGCCAGGAGGCCGGCCGCGCCCTGCGCGACCGCACCGAGCTGTACGCAGACGGCGGCTCCGTGATCAAGCTGGGCCGCCACCGGTTCGCGGTGAACACCCAGCCGTTCGACCTGACGCTCGTGCCCGCAGGGGAGAGCCTCGCCTTCGCGCTGACCGGGACGGACTACCGGGCCCCGGTCACCGACCCGGCGTTCGCGGCGGCCCGGCCGTACTGGGAGCAGCTGCTCCCCTCCGAGAACGCCTCCGTCTACCGCGCCGAGCACCTCGCCGCCCGCCTCCTCGACGAGCACGGGGCCGGACACCTCGCCTCGCTGGCCGATCCCGAACTGGCGCGTCTCGTGCGGGAGTCAGCTTCCGATGCGTACGACGAGGGGTACACGCGGGGCGTCCACGACGAGGATGCCACCGCGATCCTGGCCGCACTGCTGCGCCTGCACGCGGACGCGGGGCTGCTGCGCCACGAGCCCGCCGTCCGCGCGGCGGCCCAGCTCTTCTGGGTGTACGACGCCGACGACCCGCTGCGCACCTCCTGGACCAGGCGCGCGGTCTCGCTGGCGCGTGCCCGCGACACCTTCGGGCTCGCCCCGGCCATCGCGGTGCTCCAGGGGGAGTGGGCGGCGGCGATCGGCTCCCCGTGCCCGTCCGCGCCGGGTCACGCCGTCGCCGCGTACCTCTTCGATGAGCTGACCACCGGGCCCGCCGGATTCGTCGTGGGCTCCTCGGTCCGCGCCTTCCTGGAGGCCTTCCACCGGGCGGTCGGCCCTGACGCGTACGCCGAGGACCTGGCGGCCCTGGGCGACGACCAGGCCGCCCGCCGGCAGCTCGTGGAGGGCTGGCTCGCCCCGTACGCCGAGACGGCGGGGGCCTGCGGCGGAGCCGGTCTCGGCGGCGGCGACCTGGCGGAGGCCGTGGCGGTGGAGCTCTGCCCGGAGCTGGAGCGGTACGCGAGCGACGCGCCGCTCACCGAGCGCCTGGAGGGCCTCCTCGGCGACCACCCGCGCATCGAGGGCGGCGGGGCCCTCACCGTACGGATCGACGAACTCCTCGCCCGTACCGCCGCGTTCCGCGCGCACACCGTGCCCGGCTTCCGCGCCTACCAGCGGCTGCGCACCTCCCTGGTGACCGCCGAGCGCGGACGGCTGCGGCTGGACGACCACCGGCCGCGCGTGATGTCGGCCTTCGTCCGCAACCGGCTGCTCGACGAGGTGTACCTGCCGCTGATCGGCGACAGCCTTGCCAAGCAGCTCGGCACCGCCGACGCCGACCGGCGCACCGACTCGCAGGGGCTGCTGCTGCTCGTCTCGCCGCCCGGCTACGGCAAGACGACGCTGATGGAGTACGTCGCGGAGCGGCTCGGCATGGTGCTCGTCAAGATCAGCGGGCCGAACCTGGGCCACGACGTGACCTCCCTCGACCCGACCCGGGCCCCGAGCGCCACCGCCCGGCAGGAGATCGAGAAGATCAACTTTGCGCTGGAGGCGGGCAACAACACCCTCCTCTACCTCGACGACATCCAGCACACCTCGCCCGAGCTGCTCCAGAAGTTCATCCCGTTGTGCGACGCCACACGCCGGATCGAGGGCGTGCGGGACGGCGAGCCGCGCAGCTACGACCTGCGCGGCAAGCGGTTCGCGGTGTGCATGGCGGGCAACCCGTACACCGAGTCCGGCGAACAGTTCCGGATCCCCGACATGCTCGCCAACCGGGCCGACGTCTGGAACCTCGGCGAGGTCCTCAGCGGCCGGGACGACGTCTTCGCGCTGAGCTTCGTGGAGAACGCCCTGACCGCCAACCCGGTCCTCGCCCCGCTGGCCGCCCGGTCCCGGGACGACCTGGCGCTGCTGGTGCGGCTGGCGGGCGGCAGCGACCCGGCGGCGCGCGCGGAGCACATGGACCACCCGTACAGCGCTGCGGAGTTGGACCGGATCCTGGCGGTGCTGCGCCATCTGCTCACGGCCCGGGACACCGTGCTCGCGGTGAACGCGGCGTACATCGCCTCGGCCGCGCGGACGGACGCCACGCGCACCGAGCCGCCGTTCCGGCTCCAGGGCTCCTACCGCAACATGAACAAGATCGCCGAGCGGATCGTGCCCGTCATGAACGACGACGAGCTGTCCGCCGTCGTCGACGACCACTACGCCGGCGAGGCCCAGACGCTCACCACGGGGGCCGAGGCGAATCTCCTCAAGCTGGCCGCCCTGCGCGGGACGCTCACCGCCGAACAGGCCGAACGGTGGGCGGCGATCACCGCGTCCTACGTCCGCACGCAGGCGCTCGGCGGCCCGGACGGCGACCCCATGACGAGGGCGGTGGCCGCGCTCGGGCTGCTCGCGGACCGGATCGCGGCGGTCGAGGCGGCGATCCAGCGCGCGGCGGACCCCCGGCACCTGCTGGCGGGCGGACACCACGGACCGGTGGGCGCGCTGAACGACCGGGCGGTTCCGGAGCACCACGCGGAGATCACCGACACTCCACACTGACCGCAAAGACACTCGGACCGCAAAGACATACGGACCGGGAAGACACACGGACCGGGAAGACCGAGCCGAAGGATCACGGCATGCTGGGTTTCGTGCCTCCACTTCCTCAGCAGCCGGGACGCCCACCGTCGGCCGGCCACATGATCGTCTGCGGTGACGACGCCCTGGCGCGCCGGCTCGCCGTAGAGCTGCGCTACGTCTACGGGGAACGGGTCACCCTGCTCCTGCCCCCGGGCCGGGACGCCAACAGCCCGGAGACGCCGCTGACCCAACGGGGGCGGGCGGCGGCCCTGTTCGGCCGGATGTCGGCGGCGATGAACCGCGCGGGCAACGGCAACGGGACGACCGGGGGCGGCGACAGCAACGGGACGGCCGGGGACGGCAGCGGCGACACCAACGCCGGGGTCGAGGCCGTCCGCATCATGGAGGCCCCCGAACCGTCCGACGACGTACTGGAGGAGGCGGGCGTCGACCGGGCCGCCGCCCTCGCGCTCGTCTACGACGACGACGAGCGCAACATCCGCGCCGCCCTGACCGCCCGCCGCCTCAACCCCCGTCTGCGGCTGGTGATCCGGCTCTACAACCGCAAGCTCGGGCTCCACCTGGAGGAGCTGCTCGACCAGGCGGCGGCCGTCGCCATGCCCGGCATTGACCCGGCACTGCTGGACGCCTCCACCACCGTCCTGTCCGACGCCGACACCGCCGCCCCGGCCCTCGCCGCCACCGCCCTCACCGGCAGCAGCAAGATCATCCAGGCCGAGGGGCTGCTCCTGCGCGCCGCCGAACGCCCACCGCCGCGCTCGGGGGAGACAGCCGACCCCGGCCTGTGCACCCTCGCCCTGCTCTCCTCCACCACCAACGACCCGGCGGGCGCGGAGGGTTCGGACAGCAGCGGCGACGAGGCCCCGCAACTGCTGCCCGACGCGAGCGCCGTCGCCGCAGCGACCGGCCGGGGCACGGTGGTCCTCGAAGCGGTCAGCCGGGCCGGTCCGGCCCGTCCGGCCACCCGGATGGGCGGCAGGGGCGCCCCGCTCTCGCAGGTCTTCTCCCGCAGGCTGCGCTGGTCGGCCCTCGGGGTCGCGGCCTCCGTGGTCGCCCTGGTGATCGCCTCGGTCGTGACCACCGAGGACAGCGTGGTGCACTCCACCCACCTGACCCTGCTCGACCTGCTGGCGATGGGCGACCCGGCCGAGGGCGAAAGGGACGCCCGGCAGATCATCCAGCTCCTCTCCGGCGTCGCCGGCCTCCTCCTGCTCCCCCTGCTGGTCGCCGCCGTACTGGAGGCGTTCGGCACCCTGCGCACCGCCTCCTCGCTGCGCCGCCCACCGCGCGGTCTGTCGGGGCACGTGGTGCTGCTGGGGCTCGGCAAGATCGGCACGCGCGTCCTCGTACAGCTCCGCGAACTCGACGTCCCCGTGGTCGTCGTCGAGGAGGACCCCGACGCGCGCGGCATCCCGCTGGCGCGCTCCTTGCACGTGCCGACCGTCCTTGGCGACGTCACCCAGGAAGGCGTCCTGGAGGCGGCCAAGATCCGCCGCGCCCGCGCTCTCCTCGCCCTCACCAGCATCGACACCACGAACCTGGAAGCGGCGCTGTACGCCCGCTCGGTGAAGCCCGAACTCAGGGTCGCGCTGCGGCTGTACGACGACGAGTTCGCCACCGCCGTCTACCGCACCCTGCGCACCGCGCACCCCGGGGCCCTGACCCGCTCCCGCTCCGTCTCCCACCTGGCCGCCCCGGCCTTCGCCGGCGCCATGATGGGCCGCCAGATCCTGGGCGCGATACCGGTCGAGCGCAAGGTCATGCTGTTCGCGGCCCTGGAGGCGGCGGGGCACCCGCAGCTGGAGGGCCACACGGTCGAGCAGGCCTTCCGCGCGGGCGCCTGGCGGGTCCTGGCCATCGACGCCACCCCGCCGGCCGACCGGACCCCGGACCTCGCCGCGATCCCGCCGTACAACCCGGACGGCGACGCGGAGCCGCCGCCGTCCGGACTGGTCTGGGACCTGCACCCCGGCTACGTCCTGCGCGCCACGGACCGGGTGGTGATCGCCGCCACCCGCCGGGGGCTCGCGGAGCTGCTGCGGCGGCAGCGGCCGGTGGCGCCGAGACGGTAGGGGGCGCGGGGCGGCAGGGGGCCGGGCAGAGGGGGCGCCGGGCGGGCGGAGGCCCGACGGCACCCGGCCTACCCGGCTACCCGGCCTACCGCGTTACCGGAACGCGCCCATCTTCTCCCGCACCTCGTCCAGCGTGGCCTCCGCCAGTGCGTTCGCCCGCTCGTTGCCCGCGCGGAGCACCGACCGTACGTACGTCAGGTCCTTCGCGTACTCCGCCCGCCGGACCCGGAAGGGGGCCAGGTGGCTGTTGACCGCGTCGGTCACCGTCCGCTTGAGAGCGGCGGCTCCGCCGTCGCCGATCTCCGCCGCGACCTCGTGCGGGTCCCGCTCCAGACAGAGGGCGGCCAGCAGCACCAGGGAGGAGACGTTGGGGCGGGCGTCGGGGTCGTAGGTGATGTGCCGGTCGGCGTCCGTGGTCGCGCCCTTGATGAGGCAAGCCGTCTCGTCGGCGGTGGCGCCGAGCGGTACGGAGTTGGCCCGGCTCTTGCTCATCTTCGTACCGTCCGTGCCGAGCAGCAGAGGCGCGGCGGAGAGCATGATGTCCGGTTCCTGGAAGACGTCGCCGTACCGCTCGTTGAAGCGGCGGGCGATCGTCCGGGTGACTTCCAGGTGGGGCGCCTGGTCCCGGCCGACCGGAACCAGGTTTCCCTTGCAGGACAGGATGTCGGCGGCCTGGTGGACCGGGTAGGTGAGCATCAGCCCGCTGACCGTGGACTGCCGTGAGTACGCGATCTCGTCCTTGACCGTGGGGTTGCGGTTCAGCTCCGCGACGGAGACGAGGCTGAGGAAGGGCAGCATGAGCTGGTTGAGCGCGGGGACGGCGCTGTGGCAGAAGACGGTGGACCGGGCGGGATCGATACCGAGGGCCAGATAGTCCAGGAGCAGCCCGTCGGTGTACTCCCCCAGCCGCTCGGCGGTGTCCCGGTCGGTGATCACCTGGTAGTCGGGGATGAGGACCATGACGTCCACGCCGAGGTCCTGGAGGCGGACCCGGTTGAGCAGGGAGCCGAAGTAGTGGCCGAGGTGGAGGGGGCCGGTGGGGCGGTCCCCGGTGAGGACCCGGAAGCTTCCGGGGTCCTGGGCGATGCGGCGCTCCAGCTCGGCGCTGGAAAGCCCGGCGCTGTGGCGCTCGGCGCTGGGGAGCCCGGTGGGGGCGGCCGGGGCGGGGGCCGTGCCGGTGGCGGCGGGCGCTGTGCCGGGTGCGGTGCCGGTGCTGGGTGCGGTGCTGGTCATGGGATCGGGTCTCTCCTCGCGTGGATGGTGCGTGGAGGACGGCCCCGCCGGTGAGCGCCGCTGCGCTTCGTCTCCGTGTCCGCGCCGTACGAGAACGCCGTACGAGAACGCCGTACGAGAACGCCGTACGAGAGCGCTTTGCGGGGGCAGCGAAAAGGGCCGTCCATGTCGAACGGCCCTGGTTCCGTGCAGATGCTGTGGCCGCTCCTAGAAGGAGCGCCACCAGTTTCGGCACAGGACGGAGGTCATGGGCCGAGTGTAGCGGCCGCAGGGCGCCGGGCCGCGTGGAACAGGCAGGAATAGGCCGGAGGGGGGTCCCGTTGTAGGGTGTAGTTCAACGTTCAACCAAATCGGCCAGGGCTTCGACCCAGAGCTTCGGAACGGAGCTCGGAACCACGGCCGGGACTCAGGAAGGCGGACGCCATGCAGTTCGGGATCTTCACCGTCGGGGACGTCACGACCGACCCGACCACCGGCCGGACCCCCACCGAGAACGAGCGGATCAAGGCGACCCTGGCCATCGCGCAGAAGGCCGAGGAGGTCGGCCTGGACGTCTTCGCGACCGGCGAGCACCACAACCCGCCGTTCGTCCCGTCCTCCCCGACGACCACCCTCGGCTACATCGCCGCCCGCACCGAGAACCTCGTCCTCTCCACCTCCACCACGCTGATCACCACCAACGACCCGGTGAAGATCGCGGAGGACTACGCCACCCTCCAGCACCTCGCGGACGGCCGCGTCGACCTGATGATGGGCCGGGGCAACACCGGACCGGTCTACCCCTGGTTCGGCAAGGACATCCGCCAGGGCATCCCGATGGCGATCGAGAACTACGCCCTGCTGCACAAGCTGTGGCGCGAGGACGTCGTGGACTGGGAGGGCAAGTTCCGTACGCCGCTCCAGTCCTTCACCGCCACCCCGCGCCCGCTGGACGGCGTCCCGCCGTTCGTCTGGCACGGCTCCATCCGCTCCCCCGAGATCGCCGAGCAGGCCGCGTACTACGGCGACGGCTTCTTCCACAACAACATCTTCTGGCCCATGGAGCACACGAGGAAGATGGTCGACCTCTACCGGCGCCGCTACGCCCACTACGGGCACGGCACCGCCGACCAGGCCATCGTCGGACTCGGCGGCCAGGTGTTCATGCGCAAGAACTCGCAGGACGCGGTACGGGAGTTCCGCCCGTACTTCGACAACGCGCCGGTCTACGGCCACGGCCCGTCCCTGGAGGACTTCACCCGCGAGACCCCGCTGACCGTGGGCTCCCCGCAGGAGGTCATCGAGCGGACCCTGACGTTCCGGGACGCGGTCGGCGACTACCAGCGCCAGCTGTTCCTGATGGACCACGCGGGGCTCCCCCTGAAGACGGTCCTGGAGCAGCTCGACATCCTCGGCGAGGAAGTCGTACCGGTGCTGCGCAAGGAGTTCGCGAACCTGCGGCCGGCCGGAGTGCCGGAGTCCGCGCCCCTCCACCCGGCGGTCGCCGCCGCCCGAGCCTCTGGAAAGGAGGCCTGACCCCGATGTTCGCCACCACCCCCCTGCGCATCGTCGCCGTCTCGGCCGGGCTCAGCCAGCCGTCCTCCACCCGGCTGCTGGCCGACCGGCTGGCCGCCGCCACCCGCGAGCGCCTCGCGGCCGAGCAGGACCGGAACGTCGAGGTCCAGGTCATCGAGGTCCGCGACCTCGCCGTGGACATCGCCCACCACCTGCTCAGCGGCTTCCCCTCGGCCACGCTGCGGGAAGCGATCGACGCGGTGACGGAGGCCGACGGGCTGATCGCCGTGACGCCGGTGTTCACCGCCTCGTACAGCGGTCTGTTCAAGTCGTTCTTCGACCTGATCGACAACACCGCGCTGACCGGCAAGCCCGTGGTGATCGCCGCGACGGGCGGGACGGCCCGGCACTCGCTGGTCCTGGAACACGCGCTGCGCCCGCTCTTCGCCTACCTCCGGGCGGTCACCGTGCCCACCTCCGTCTACGCGGCCTCGGAGGACTGGGGCTCCTCGGGCGACGAGTACACCGAGGGCCTGCCGTCCCGGATCCGGCGCGCCGGCGGCGAGCTGGCCTCCGCGGTCCTGGGCCGTACGGTCTCCGGCGCCTCGCGGTCCCCGGGCCTGGACGACGGGGAGGACGCGGTCGTCCCGTTCGAGCAGCAGCTCGCGGACCTGCGGCTGGACTGAGGCCGTGGGGGTGGTTCCCACCGAACCACCCCCACTTGTCCGATGTGATTACAGTGAGATCAAACGCTGTACGAGCGGGACAGAACGGGACCGCGCTGTACGGACTCGGACTCACTGGGCTGTACCGAGCTGGAGGCACATTATGGGCAGGATCGTTGTGGGCGTCGACGGCTCCGACTCCTCGATCAAGGCGCTGCACTGGGCCGTGCGGCAGGCCGAGCTGACCGGCGCCACGGTGGAGGCCGTGAACAGCTGGGAGTACCCCGCCACCAGCTGGGCGTCGATGATGCCGGGCTTGCCGGAGGACTTCGACCCGCAGGCCCTGGCCACCGTCTCCCTCACCGAGGCGCTGGAGGAGGCCCTCGGCGCCGAGGGGGCCGCCGCGGTCAGCAAGGTCGTGGTCATCGGCAATCCGCCCCAGGCCCTGCTCGACCGCGCCCAGGGCGCCGACCTGCTCGTCGTGGGAGCCCGCGGCCACACCGGCCTGAAGGCCACCCTGCTCGGCTCGGTCAGCCTCCATGTCACCCAGCACGCGCCGTGCCCGGTGACGGTCGTACGCGACTGAGGCGTCTCCCCGGTCGTACGCGACCGAGGCGGAGGCGTCTCTCCGTTCGTACGTGACCGAGCCGCCTCGCCGGTCGTACGCGACAGAGCCGTCTCCCCGGTCGTACGCGACCGAGGCGTCCCTCCAGTCGTACGCGACAGAGCCGTCTCGCCGGTCAGAGAACGGAGGGGCCGTTGTCAGTGGCTGCTCCTATCGTGTGGTCATGACCCCTGCTCTCTTCGGGCGCGACCACCCCGCAGGCGTTCTCCGCTCGGAGATCGCCCGGGCCACGGACAGCCACGGCGGTCTCGTGCTGGTCACCGGCGAGGCCGGGATCGGCAAGAGCACGCTCGTCACCGACGCCGCCCACGAGGCACGGCGGCGCGGGGCTCTGGTGGTCGGAGGCTCCTGCTGGGACTCGGACAGCACCCCCGGCTACTGGCCCTGGGTCCAGATCCTGCGCGGCCTCCGCAGGTCCGCCACCGCGGCCGAATGGGCAGCGGCCCAGGATGCGTCGGACGGCCGGCTCGCCGCGTTCCTGGGCGACCCGGTCAGGGTCGCCATGGGCGGGACGGACGGTCCCAGCGTGCCTATGGCTCCGGCTCCGGCTCCGGCTCCAGGGCCGACCCCGGGCGCCGCCGGTGGCTCGGGCCCCCAGGGGGCGCACGACGGCGGCTCCGGCTCCGGCACGGAAACGGGCACGAGCCCGCCGGGCGGCGGCTCGCCGGGCGACGGTTCGTCGGAGGGGGCCGAGGCCTTCGGGCTCTTCGACGCGGTGACCACGGCTCTCGTCACGGTCTCCCAGAGCCGGCCGCTGGTGGTCGTCCTCGACGATCTGCACAGCGCCGACCCGGCCTCCCTGCGCCTGCTCGAATTCGCCGCCCAGCACGCCTGGTTCGAGCGGCTGCTACTGATCGGCACCTACCGGGACGTCGAGGTGGAGGCCCCCGGGCACCCGCTCCAGCAGCTGATTCTGCCGCTGGTCTCGCGCGCCGCCGCGACCCTCACCCTGACCGGTCTCGGCCGGGACGAAGTGGGGGCGCTGATGACGGTGACGACGGGCCGCGAGCCCACACCGCAACTGGTCGACGAGGTCCACCGGCGCACCGGCGGCAACCCCTTCTTCGTCGAACAGACCGCCCGGCTCTGGCACAGCGGAAGCCCGGTCTCCACCATTCCGCCCGGCGTGCGGGAAGCGGTCCGCCGGCGGCTCGCCCTGCTGCCCGAGCCCGTCGTCGCCCTGCTGACCAGCGCCGCCCTGCTCGGCCGGGAGTTCCGCCGCCAGGTCCTGGCCGTGGTGCACGGCGCACCGGTCCCCCACGTGGACCGGCTGCTGGAGCCCGCCGTCGTCGCCCGTGTCGTCGTCCCCCGCCCCTCCGGGCAGTACGCCTTCACCCACGACCTGCTGCGCGAGACGCTGTACGCCTCGCTGGACGACGCCGAGGCCCGCGACCGCCATGCCGCCGCCGTACGGTCCCTGGACGCGCACGGCGGCCTCGGCGACGCGGTCCGACCCGGCGACCTCGCCCGGCACGCCCACCTCGCCGGCGAGGCCCTGGACCGCGACCGCCGGATCGACCTGCTGCTGGCGGCCGCCCGGGACGCCTCGGGACGCCTGGCCGACGAGGAGGCCTCCGGCCACTACCGGCGCGCCCTCGCGGTGGCCGGGACGGGCCCGGCGGGGGCCGAGGGCCGGGGCCCGGACCTGCGGCGTGCCGCGCTGATCGGTCTCGACCTCGCCGGACAGCTCCGGCACGCGGGGGAGACGGCCGAGGCGGAGCGGCTGCTGGACCGGTCGGTCGCCCTGGCCCGGGAGCTGGACGAACCGGAGCTACTGGCCCGGGTGGCGATCACCATCCACCGGGACGGGTCCTTCGGCGGCCACGGCGTGGCCACGATGGGCCTCCTCGCCGAGGCACACCGCAGGATCACCGGCAAGGAGGGCCAGGAGGGACTCTCCGACGACCGGCTCGCCCAGGAACTGGCCATCCACATCATGGCGCTGGCCCGGAGCGGCTCGGACGACGAGGCGCTCGCCTTCTCGCTCTGGGCGCGCCACGACTCCGTGTGGGGTCTCGGCTCGGCGGTGGAGCGGCTCGGGCTGACCGACGAGATGACCGTCGTCGGCCGGCGCACCCAGCACCAGGACATGGAACTGAACGCGACGTCCATGCGCTGGGTGACCCTGCTGGAGCTGGGCGACCCGGCCTTCCTCGACCAGTTCCGGGCGTTCGTCCGGCTCGCCGAGCTGACCGGGCTGCCCCGGTTCGCCCTGGGGGTCGCCGTCGACACCAGCCTGATCGCCTCCCTGCAGGGCCGGTTCGCCGAGGCGTCCACCGCGCTGGAGGACGACGCACTCGCCCAGGAGAACAGCGACCACGCCTCCTTCGGCTTCATGGGGTACCACCTGCGCTGGGCGATGCACCTGCTCCGGGGCCACTTCGCCGAGGCCGAGGAGACCCTCGGCGAGCTTCCGGGCTCCGGGTATCCCTATCCCGGGCTGCTGGAAGCGGTCACCTCGGCGGAGCAGGGCGACGCCGCTCCCGCGCTGCGCCTGATCGCCGAGCACGCGGACCGCGCCGCACCCTATCCGCGGGCGTTCATGCCGCTGTGGCTCAGGCTGCTGGCCCAGACGGCCGCGATCAAGCGCGACCCGCGGCTCATCACCCGCGCGGAGGACGAGCTGACGCCCTACACGGGCCAGTGGGTCGTCTCGCTGTACGGGTGCGACATCGGCGGCCCCGTCGACCTCTGGCTCGGGATGCTCGCCGCCGCGCGCGACGACCAGGACGCGGCGGTGGCGGCGCTCACCGAGGCCGCCGCCTCCTCGGACCGCCTCGGCGCCCGCCCCTGGGCCGTACGCGCCCGGCTGTGCCTGGCCCGCTCCCTGCTCGCCCGCGCCGAAGCGTCCGGTGCCGGGGCAGCCGGTGAGAGGGCAACCGGTGCCGGGGCAGCCGGTGACGCCGGGCAGGCCCGTCGGCTGCTCGGTGAAGTGGAGCGGGAGGCGGGTGAGTTGGCCCTGGCCCACATGGCCGCCGAGGCCGCAGCCCTCCGCACGCCCCCGCCCATCACGGCTGCCCGTAGCACTACGGCGATCGACGCCTCCGCCGCCTCCCGCCTCGCCATCGCCTCCGGCCCCGCCGCCTCCGGTCCCGCCGCCTCGCCGGCCCAGGACCCGGTCGCGGCTCCGGAGCGGAGCACGGCCGGGGTAGCGGCCGCATCATCATCGGCAGGGGTATCGACCGGGTCGTCATCGGCCGGGGACCGGGCCGTGCCGTCCGCCGAGTTCCGGCGGAACGGGCCGGTGTGGCAGCTGCGTTGGGACGGGGTGACCGTGCACGTCCCGGACGCCAAGGGCCTGCGGGACCTGCACAGCCTGCTGGGGCTGCCCGGCGCCGACGTCCCGGCCGTCCGGCTCCTCGCGCCCGAGGGCGGGGACCTCGTGACCGCCGCCGGACAGCTCGGCGGCGATCCGGTGCTCGACGAGGAGGCCAAGCGCCGCTACAAGGAACACCTGGCCCGGCTGGACGCCGAGATAGACCGGGCCGCCGCCCGGGACGACGTCCGGGGGGTCGAGACATACGACCGGGAGCGGCAGGCCCTCCTCGACCAGCTCCGCACCGCGGCCGGTCTCGGCGGCCGGACCCGCCGACTGGGCGACCAGACCGAGCGGGCCCGCAAGACGGTCACCGCCCGGATCCGCGACACCCTGCGGAAGCTGGACACCCTGCACCCCGCGCTGGCAGCCCATCTGAAGGCCTCCGTGACGACCGGGACCACCTGCGCCTACCGTCCCGAGCACACCCCCGACTGGCGCCTCTGACCCGAGCCGCTACGCCTCTTCGCGGCTACTCCTCTGCTCCTCTTCACCGCTACTCCTCGACGACGTCGGCGACGACGCACGCCACGTTGTCGGGTCCGCCCGCCTCGCGGGCCAGGCCGACCAACCGGCGTACGGCCGCCTCCGGGTCCTCCGCCGCGATGACCGTCGCCCTCAGCTCCGCCTCGTCCACCACTGCGGACAGCCCGTCCGAGCAGAGCAGATAACGGTCCCCTGCCCTCACCTCCCGCAAGCTGACGTCGGGGCGGCCCGCCACGGCCACCGGGGCGGACCGCGCCTCCCCGACCAGCGCCTTCAGCAGCAGCGCGGGCCCCGGGTGGGAAGCGGCCTCCTCCCGGCTCAGCGAACCGTCGTCGATCATCGACTGGACCAGGCTGTGGTCATGCGTGATCCGGAACAGCTCCCCGCCCCGCAGCAGATAGGCCCGCGAGTCCCCGATGTGCACGAGCCCGAGCCGCGATCCGGTCCACAGCATCGCGGTGAGCGTGGTCCCCGAACCGTCCGGGTCCGCACAGGGCGCGACCGCGTCCCGGACCGCCCGCGAAGCGGAATCCGCCGTGTCCTCCAGGGCGTTCAGCAGATCCGCCGCGGACAGCGCACCCTCACGGGCGCCCCACGCGGAAGGCTTGAGCGCCTCGATCGCCGCCGCACTCGCCTCGGCCCCGCCCTCCCCGAAACCGTCGGCGACCGCCAGCAGCCGGGACCCCGCGAACGCCGCGTCCTGGTTCGCCGTACGCACCGCCCCGGTATCGGTCAGCGCCGCACACCGGACCGCGAGCGCCACCGCCCCCGGGCCGCTAGCTGTGTCCCCTGTGGTGCCCGTCTTGCCTGCATCCCCCGTGTTCCCTGTCTTGCCCGTGTTCTCCGTGTTCCCTGTGTTGCCTGTGTTGCCCGGTATCCGCGACATGACCCTGCCCTCCGCTGACAGATGGTCGACGAGGTACATCGCCAGATCGCGCCGGGCCGCCGTCTCGGCCTCCACCCGCGCCCAGTAGGCCCGGATCTCCACGGCCGCGGCGCCCGCGTCGAGCGCCACGACCCGGCCGATCCGGCTCAGGGGCATGCCGATCCTGCGCAGCCACGCCACGAGCCGGGCCCCCTCCGCCTGCGCCGGGTCGTAGTACCGGTAACCGTTCACCGGGTCGACCAGGGCGGGCCGGAGCAGCCCCAGCTCGTCGTAGCGCCGGAGCGCCTTGGCGGAGAGCCGGGACAACCGGGCGAACTCCCCGATCGTCACCAGCTCTCCGCTCCCGGCGCCCACCGCGCGGCCTTCGCGTTCCACCCCGTACCTCCTCGTACCGGGCGCCTTCCGCCCGGCCCCACCGATCCTGGGGCTTCCCCTGCGGGGAAGGTCAAGGACGCACGCGGCGGATGCCTCCGCGACGCACGGGCATACGAGCCCGCCCGCCGCAGGTCACTTCCGGTTGTAGAGCCGCATCGTCACCGCGCCGAAGACCACCAGGAGCACCCCGGACCAACCCAGCGTCCAGGCGATGTCGGCGGCCGGCCAGTTGCCCTGCATCAGCTCACGCACCGCCGTGCTGAGGTGGGTAACCGGGCTGTTGTTCACGAAGACCTGGAGCCAGCCCGGCATCGTCTTCGGGTCGACGAAGACATTGCTGAGGAACGTCAACGGGAAGATCACCATCATGCTGACGCCCATCACCGACTTCTCGGAGCGCAGCAGCAGCCCGAACATGGTCCAGATCCAGGAGAACGAGAACGAGAACACGACCAGCAGAGCGACACCGGCCAGCACACCGAGCACACCGCCGTCCGGACGGAACCCGATGATCATGCCGACGGCGAGCATCACCGCCGACGCCAGCAGATAGCGCAGGACGTCGCCGAGCAGATAGCCGACCATCGGAGCGGGCCGCCAGATCGGCAGCGTGCGGAACCGGTCGAAGACGCCCTTGGCAATGTCCGTGTTGACCGCGATACCCGTGTACATCGTGATCATCACGACGCTCATCACCATGATGCCGGGCAGCAGGAACTGGATGTACTCCTCGGTGGAGCCGGCCAGCGCCCCTCCGAAGAGGTACGTGTACATCAGGACCAGCATGATCGGGAAAGCCGTCACATCGAAGAGCTGTTCCGGCACGTGTTTGATCTTCAGCATGGCGCGCCAGCCGAAGGTCATCGATGCCGACACGGCGCTGGGCCTCGGTGGCGGCTGCTGGCCCACCAGGAGCGCCGAGAGGCGTTCCTGGTCCGGTGCGGCGAGCTCGACGCCCTCCAGCTCCGTCTTGAGCTCCGTCTTGGCGGTCGCGGTGCTCATGCCGCCGCTCCCTTCTTGTCCGTGAGTGCGAGGAAGACCTCGTCGAGGCTGGGCTGTCCCAGCGAGAAGTTGTCGACCGTGATGCCGCGACGGGCCAGCTCGGCCAGGGCACGCCCGGCCACCTCCGCGGCCCCCTGCTCGGTGCTCTGCCCGTCGACCCGGGCGGTCAGCGCCACCGGGTCCGCATCCAGCTGGACCTCCGTGTCCAGCGCGAGCGCCAGCACCTGCTGCGCCTCGGCCCGCTGGTCGGCGTCCCGCAGCCGCAGATGGACGGTGCCCGCGCCGACGGACGCCTTGAGCTCGCCCTTCGTTCCCTCGGCGATGACCTTGCCGTGGTCGATCACCGCGATACGGGCGGCCAACTGGTCGGCCTCGTCCAGATACTGGGTGGTCAGCAGGACCGTGGTGCCGTGGTCGACGACCGCCCGCACGATGTCCCAGACCTGGTTGCGGCTGCGGGGGTCGAGCCCGGTGGTCGGCTCGTCCAGGAACAGCACGTCCGGGGTGTTCAGGATGGACGCGGCGATGTCGATGCGCCGCCGCATGCCTCCCGAGTAGTTCTTCACCTGCTTGCCCGCCGCCTCGCTCAGCCCGAATCCTTCGAGCAGCTGGGTCGCCCGGTCGCGGGCCGCCGGCTTGGAGTGGCCGAGCAGCCGGGCGAGCAGGACGAGGTTCTCCGCCCCGGTCAGGTCCTCGTCCACCGAGGCGTACTGCCCGGTCAGGCTGACCCGGCTGCGGACCGCGTCGGCATCCTTCACGACGTCCTTGCCGAACACCCGGGCCGTGCCGCCGTCGGGGCGCAGCAGGGTCGCGAGCATGCGGACGGCGGTGGTCTTCCCGGCGCCGTTGGGTCCGAGGACGCCGTAGACGGTGCCGGTGGGGACGGCGAGGTCGATGCCGTCCACCGCGCGGTTGTCGCCGAAGACCTTCACCAGCCCCGTGGTCTCGATGGCCAGTTCAGTGCTCATGATCCATTCCTTGTGGGTTGTCGGGGAGGGGGGTCGGTGGTGATCCGTGTCCGGATACCGGGAGCTCAGGAGACGTACGGGCGGGCGGCGCGTGCCTCGCGCAGGGCCCGGCCCCACCAGCCGAGCTGGTCGAGCATCAGCCCCACGGACCGGTCACGGCCGGTGTCGCCGGGGTGCCCCTCCAGCGGCTGCCGGAGGAAGTCGAGAGCGACCCCGTTCCTCAGGGTCACCGTGTGCAGCTCGGTGAAGACCGAACGCAGCTGCTCCACGGCGTACAGCCCGGCGGAACCGTGTCCGTAGCTCACGAAGGCGACCGGCTTGGTCTGCCACTCCTCGTAGGCGAAGTCGATGGCCTGCTTCAGGGAGGCGGGGAACGAGCGGTTGTACTCCGGGGTGACCACGACGAAGGCCTCGGCCCTGGCGATCTCCTCGGTGAACTCCGTCATCTGCTCGGTCGCCCGCCCCGGATAGTGCACGGGGAAGTCGTAAGCGGCGAGATCCAGCACGGCGAGGTCCAGCTCGCTCCGGTCCTGGGCCCGCTCCATGAACCAGCGGCCGACCGCGTCGCCGATGCGCCCCTCTCGGGTGCTGCCGATGATCACCGCGACACGGAGGGGAAGGCCGCTTCCCGCGTCCCGGCTCCCGCCGGGGCTCTCGTCCGTGCTCCCGCCGGGCCTCTCGTGCGCGTTCCCGCCGGTGGTCCCGTCCGTCGTCATCACCCGCTCCTCCTCCCGCGACCTCCGTCGCCTTCCGGACCTTCCGGGCCTCCCGTCCGGCCCGGCCCGTTCCGCTCCCTCACCTCTTGGGCGCCAGACGCGGGGGCGCGGCCGCCAGATTGAATCTGGCGGCCGCGCACGCGGTCGGTGAGGACGGCCGGAACCCGGTCCCGGGCGGCGGACAGGATTCAGGGCTCCCTCGTGTAGAAGACGTAGAACGAGACGCAGAAGACGCCCGCCCCGACCACCAGGCCCAGAACGGTCGACCTCAGCACGCTGGTGTCGGTGAGGCTCACCAGGAAGCCGATGGCGCATGCGGTCAGCGCGCCGTAGACGGCTGCCCGCAGTTCGCGCGGCAGCGAGCGCTGGATCCGGCCCACCGCGAAGCAGAGGACCGCCAGAGCGACACCGGAAAGAAGCCCCAGCAGGACCTGCCCGCCGGTGCTGGGGCCGCCGTCGCGACGGATGAACGCCGCGTAGAACCCGTAGGCGACGCCCAGCACCAGGGGCAGCGCCCAGGCGAGCGGGGTGTGGTGGCGGGCCCGCGCAGGGGCGCGGGAACCTCTTCGGCCGGGCATGGCTGCGTGTGTGGCCATCGCGGACAGCTCCTTCCGTCGCCCCCGTCGCACGCCCCCGTTCCTCCAGAGCACACCCGACCGCGCCGCCCGGCAACTCGAATGGCGTACGGCCCGGAGCGGCCCGGCCCCGCACGGGATTCCCTGGAGGAGTGCGGACCTCTCACTCGACGATCCCGGCGACCACCGCGGCCTTCTCGGCGCTCCTGCTCGTTCTGCTCGCCGTCCTCGTGCCGCTGAGCGCGCTCTCCGCCTGGGCCGATCTGGAGATCGACGACACGGACCGGTACGTCGCCGCCGTGTCGCCGCTCTCCTCCGACCCGGCGGTCCGGAGCACCGTCGCTGACCTGGTCACCGAGGAGGCGATGCGGCAGATCGATCTAGGCCCGCTCCAGGACACGGTCCGGGAGTTCCTGCACGAGACCGTGCGGTCGTTCACCACCACCGAGGCCTTCCGGAACGCCTGGGACACCGCGAACCGGGCCGCTCACAAGGCCGTGGCAGCCGCCCTGGACGGTGACAGCGGGGAGGCCGTGACGATCGATCTGGCCCCGGTGATCGACCAGGTCAGACAGGACCTGGTCCGTGACGGTGTGCCGTTCGCCGACCAGATTCCGGTCGAGCGGACGGAGATCACTGTGCTCGGCCCCGATCAGGCCGACGTCCTCAGGAACTCGTTCCGCTGGCTCCGCTACTGCAGCATCTGGCCGGCCGTCGCCACGCTGGTGTTCCTCGTCCTGGTGGTGGGCATCGCCACCGTACGGCGTGGGCTGCGGGCCGGGCTGTGGGCCACCGCGACCGTGGGCGCCGGGTTCGTGCTCGGTGCGATCGTGCTCCGGGTGCTGGTCGCGGTCGGCCGGAGCCGGGTGCTGGACGAGGTGCCGGGCAGCGACCGGGACGCGGCCGCCGCCGTGGTCGACGCGCTGACCGCCTCCCTGCGGACCACGGTGTGGGTGGTGCTGGCAGTCGGTGTGGCCCTGCTCGTGGGTGCGGTGCTGACCCGGGTGCTCCTGCGGGGCAGACGGTCCGCGGCCGACGTGCGATGAGACGGCACCGGGGCGAGAGTGGGATCCGAGACCGCCGCCGAGCGACCGGGAGAGGCGTCATGGCCGACCGCGACATCTTCGAGAACATCGACGACCTGGTCTCCGAGGAACGCGAGCTACGCGACCGCTCCGTGGCGAAGATGGGTCTGTCCACGGACGAGAAGGCCCGGCTGCGGGCAGTGGAGGTCCAGCTCGACCAGTGCTGGGACCTGCTGCGCCGACGGCGGGCGCTCAGCGAGTACGGCGAGGACCCCTCGACGGCGAAGGTCCGCCCCGCCGACGAGGTGGAGGGGTACCAGAGCTGACCAGTGCCCCGGGGGTGCGCCTGGGGCAGCCACTCGGTGTTTCACGTGAAACACCGGGGCGGCCTCAGCGCTCTGGCGGGTGTCCCTGAAGGCGTTCCATCTCCCGGCGGTCGCGCTTGGTCGGACGGCCCGTACCCCGGTCCCGTACGGGGACCTGGAGCGCGACCTCGCGGGGCGGCGGAGGCGGACTGTTGTCGACGAAGCACTCCACGGCCACCGGCGGGCCGACCCGCTTCTTCACGATCTTCGAGACGACGACCACCCGGTCCCGCCCCGCGTGCCGGAGCCGCACCTCGTCGCCGACGCGCACGGCCTGGGCGGGCTTGGCCCGCTCGCCGCCGACCTTCACATGTCCCGCCCGGCAGGCGGCGGCCGCCTGCGCACGGGTCTTCGTCAGCCGGACCGACCAGATCCACACGTCGACCCGGACGCTTCCCTCCGCCTGCGGCGCGTCACCGGAAACCATGGGTCCGACTGTAATGCGGACCGGTGGTGGGCGGGCGGCAATAAAGCCGCCCGCCCACCGGACCTCACACGCCGATGTCGCGCCCGTCCTTGCGCCAGACGGCGACGACCGAGGGGCGGACGATCTTGCCCGGGCCGTCGGGCCAGACACTCGCCGGCTTCTCGACGGAAGCCCCGTCGATCTCGCCCGGGTGCTGGACCGCGACCAGGACCCGGCGGTCCTGGATGACCGGACCGCAGGTCTCGGCCCCGGCCGGGACGGTCAGGAACTGCTTCAGCTCGCCACGCCGGTCACCCTGGGTCGCCACGCCGAACAGGCCGTCGTGCGAGTCGAGCTTGTTGCCGTCCGTGGAGATCCACAGGTTGCCGTGGTCGTCGAACGCCACGTTGTCCGGGCAGGAGATGGGGCTGACGTTCTCCTTGGGGAAGCCGGCGAAGTACGTCGACGGGTCGTCCGGGTCGCCCGCCACGAGGAACAGCCGCCAGGCGAATCCGTCACCCGCAGGGTCGTCCCAGTTCTCCGCGAGCTCCAGGATCTGCCCGTGCTTGTTGTTGTTGCGCGGGTTGGCCTCGTCCGCACCGGCCTTGCCCGCCTTGCCACGGTCCGTGTTGTTGGTGAGCGCCACATACACCCGGCCGGTGCGCGGCGAGGGCTCGACGTCCTCGGGGCGGTCCATCTTGGTCGCGCCGACCTTGTCGCCGGCGAGGCGCGTGTAGACGTACACCTCCTCGGCGGTCATACCGGGCACGTGCGACGTGGTGCCGGTGGCCAGCGGAATCCAGACGCCGCTGCCGTCGAACTCCCCGTCGCCCGGCAGCTTTCCGGTGCCGTCGATTTCGGTGACCGGCGAGTCGCCGCTCAGCTTGGCGACGTACAGGGTGCCCTCGTCCAGCAGCGTCAGGTTGTGCTCGCGGGCCGCCCGCGAGTTGCCCTTCTTCATCCGCCTGCTGGAGACGAACTTGTAGAGGTAGTCGAACTTCTCGTCGTCGCCCATGTAGACGACCGGGCGGCCGTCGGAGGTGAGCCGGGGCTCTGCCGCCTCGTGCTTGAACCGGCCCAGCGCGGTCCGCTTGCGCGGGGTGGAGTCCGGGTCGTACGGGTCGAGTTCGACGACCCAGCCGAAGCGGTTGGCCTCGTTGGGCTCCTTCGCCAGGTCGAACCGCCGGTCGAACTGCTCCCACTTGCGCTCGG
Organism: Streptomyces sp. CA-278952; assembly: GCF_028747205.1. NCBI lineage: Bacteria > Bacillati > Actinomycetota > Actinomycetes > Kitasatosporales > Streptomycetaceae > Streptomyces > Streptomyces sp. CA-278952. Next base: position 4,125,309 of record NZ_CP112880.1, on the reverse strand, counting down.
TGGCGCTCGTGCCGATCCCGTACCGCTTGTGCATGTCGGTGTTGCCGTTGGCGAAGTACTGGTTGAAGTTCTCCTCGCCGTGCAGCGTGGTGCCCCACGGAGTGGTGCCGCCCGCGCAGTTGTTGAGGGTCCCGAGCACCTTGCGGCCGGACCGGTCCGCCGAGGTGCGCAGCAGGGTGCTGCCCGCGGCCGGGCCCGTCATGCGGAACTCGCTGGTCGCGGTCAGACGGCGGTTCAGCGGGTGCCGGTTGACCGGCCCCAGCCTGCCGGTGCGGTGCTCCTCCTGGACGACGACCACGGAGAGTCCGTGCGCCGCCCAGGCGATCTCCACCTGCTCACGCGTCGGGTTGGCCGGATCGTAACCGCGGAACATGAGGATCTCGTCCGTGTACTCATGGTTCGCGACCATGACCTGCCGGCCGCGCTCGCCGCGCAGCGGGAGCAGGGAGAGGAAGTCGTTGTTGTAGCCGAACTGGCCGGCCTGGGCCTTCGCCGTCTGCTTGTCCGGGTTGAAGGCGGGCGCGCCGCGCAGGATCGGCTCGCCCCAGCGGATCACCACGTTCTGGGCGTACCCGTCGGGGATGGTGACCTTGTCGTCCTTGTTGGGCGCGACCGGCGAGAACCGCAGGCCACGCGCACCGGACGGGGCCGGTTTGTGGGGGTGGCCCGGCTTGTGACCGTGTCCGGCGAGCGCGGCGGCCTCGGCCTGCGGGGCGTTCGGGCCGGTCAGCGCCGCGGTGCCGGCGGCGGTGGCGACGGTGACCACGGCGGCGGCGCGCATCATCGAGCGGCGCGACACGGCACCGGCGATGATGTCGCCGGCGTACTCGTTGTCGCTGTTGTTGGGCGTCTCCTTGAAGCAGGCGTCCCCGCAGCGGAAGCGGCAGGTCAGCGCGGAACGCCCACCGGGATGCGAGCTGATGAACGGCAGCAGGTTGCGCACGTGGATTCCCTCCGTCTGGTGTCGTGCGTGACGGTATGTGTGCCCCCACGCGGTCCGAGGGACTCCCGGTGAACGGCGGGTGAAGTCCGGGCCACTGCTGTTCCCTTGGGGTCCGGTGGTGGACACCGTCGTGGACTCGGTCCGGGTACGGTTTCGGCTCGGTTGACGCAGGGGCGGGCCGCACCGGCGAACGGCCGGATCCGGCCGCTAACCTTACGTATCCGTCCTGGCCAGGGATGAATTCACCCAGGTCGGACATTCACCGCACCCAACTCATGCGAAAGGCCTCGCCCATGGGCATTCGGAGCTTGCTGCGTAAGGTGTTCGGCCGCACGGAGCAGGACGAGCCGACCACGGCCACCGTCCCGCCCCAGGCCGAGCGCGTTCAGCCCAAGGAGCCGGAGCCGGAGACCACTTCGGCGGCCGAGCCAGCGGCGGAGCCGAAGGTGTCGATCCCGGCCCCGGCCTCGCCCTCGTCCTCCACCTCGTCCTCCACGCCCTCCGCGTCCTCCACGGAAACACCCTCCACCGCGTCCACGGCTTCCTCCGCCGCCGACTCCACGGAGCGTGACGACTCGCCGGCCACCGACCTGGTGGCGGAGGCCTTCGACAAGGCGGCCGCCGCGCCGGCGTCGCCGACCGTCCCCGCGCAGAAGTCGGCCCCGGAAGACACGCCGTTCGCGGAGAAGGCGGAGAAGGCAGAGACGGGGAAAGAGGCGGCGCCCGCCGAGGAAGCCGTCGAGCCCGAGGCGCCGGTGACCACCGTGGCTCCTGTCAAGGCCGCCGAGGAACCCGAGTCGGCGCCGGAGCCCATCACGATCGACCTCGACCTCGACGAGACCCCGATGCCCACTCCGGAGCCGAAGGCCGAGCCGGAGCCGGCAGCGGAGGCGGAGGCTTCAGCGAAGCCGGCAGCGGAGGCTTCAGCGAAGCCGGCAGCGGAGGCTTCAGCGAAGCCGGCAGCGGAGGCTTCAGCGGAAGCCGCCCCCGAAGCGGAGACCAAGGCCCCTGAGACCGCCCCCGAGTCACCTCAGGCAGCCCCCGCCGAAGCCCCCGAGACCCCCAAGGTCCCCGAGGCCTCAGCGGCACCGGCAGCCACAGAGGCACCGAAGACCGCAGAGACACCGACCATCACGGAGACCCCGGCGGCCCCGGAGCCCGTCGTGACCGCACCCGAGCCGGTCGTCGCCGCCCCCGAGTCCGTGGTCACCGCGCCGGAGGCCGCCCCCGGCAAGCCCGCCACCACGCTCGCCCGGGTCAAGACGCATGCTCCGCAGCTCGTCGCCCCGTACAAGGCGGCACAGGCAGCGCTCAAGGCGCACGGGCTGACCGGTCTCCGCGCCCGCGTCTACCTGGTGCTCGACCGCTCCGGCTCGATGCGGCCGTTCTACAAGGACGGCAGCGCCCAGCACCTGGGCGACCGGACGCTCGCGCTCGCCGCGCACCTGGACGAGGACGCCACCGTGCCGGTCGTCTTCTTCTCGACGGACATCGACGGCACCGGGACGATCGAGCTCTCCGGACACGAGGGCCGCGTCGACGAGCTGCACGCGGGCCTCGGCCGGCTGGGCCGGACGCACTACGAACGTGCGGTCGAGGAGATCGTCGCGCACTACGAGAAGACGGAGGCCACCGGTCCGGCTCTCGTGATCTTCCAGACGGACGGCCCGCCGGACGCCAAGCAGGCCGCCCGGCAGGCCCTCACGGAGGCGGCCCGGCTGCCGCTGTTCTTCCAGTTCGTCGCCTTCGGCGAGCAGGACGCGAAGGGCTTCGACTTCCTGCGGAAGCTCGACGCCCCGAACACCGGCTTCTTCCACGCGGGCCCCGCGCCCCGCGAGGTCGCGGATGCCGAGCTCTACCGCGAGATCCTCGCCGGGCTGCCGGCCTGGACCGCCGCGCGCCCCGCCGGCTCCGAGGCCTGATCGACCGGCAGCCGTACGGTCACGGCGAGACCGCCGCCCTCCGGGCCCGGTACCGCCGTGACCGTACCGCCGTGGGCCACCGCGATCGACCGGACGATCGAAAGACCGAGGCCCGACCCCGGGCCCATCCGGTCCCGGCCCTCGCCCCGCCGGAACGGCTCGAAGAACACCGCGATATCGGCCTCCGAGACCTCCGGTCCGGTGTTGCGCACCCGCAGGGCCCCCTCCCCGGTCAGCGAGACCTCCACCGAGCCGCCCGGCACGTTGTACGTGACCGCGTTGGCCAGCAGGTTCGCCACCAGCTGGGCAAGCAGCAGCCGGTTGCCGCGCACGGAGCAGGCCGCCACCACGACGTTCACGGCCGGACCGCCGCCCTCCACGCCCCGTACCGCCGGACCGCCGCCCGGCTCCCGTACCGCCGGACCGCCGCCCTCCGCTCCCCGGCCCTGCGGACCGCCGCTCGCACCCCCTACCGCCGCACGGCGGGCCGCCTCCTCACGGACCACATGGTCGAGGCGGACTCTCTCGCGCTCGTCCGCGGCCAGTCCCCTTTCGCTGCGGGCCAGCACGAGCAGCCCCTCGATGAGCCGCTCGCTGCGCCGGTTGGTGTCCAGCAGGGTCTGCCGGGTGCGTACGAGGTCCTCGGGGGACGGATCGTCCAGGCCGATCTGGATCGCGGCGCGCTGGGTGGCCAGCGGGGTCCTCAGCTCGTGCGAGGCGTTGGCGATGAATCTCTGCTGGCTGTCGAACGCCTTCTCCAGCCGGGCCAGCAGCGCGTCCAGCGTCTCGCCCAGTTCCTTGAGCTCGTCGTCGGGCCCGGTGGGCGCCATGCGTTCGTGGAGGGTGTGCGCGGAGAGCCGGCGGGCCTTCTCGGTCATGTCGTGGACGGGTCGCAGCACCCGCCCGGCGGTCCACCAGCCCACCGCGACCGCGCACCCCGTCATCACGAGCAGGGCGGCGATCGACCAGTACAGGAGCTGTTGCCCCGCCGCGTTGCTGACGTTGTCGGTGAGGTCGTAGACGGTGGGCGGCCCCAGGTGCCGGCGGGAGATCAGCGGACCGTTCACCGCGTAGCCGGGCTGGGCGACGGCGGCGGACGAGGCGATGGAACGCGCCTCGGTCTCCGTGCCGGCGCGGGAGGCCAGGTTGACGGTGGCCAGCAGGGCGGTGCCGAGCACCAGGAAGACACCGCCGTACACGAGGGCGATCCGGGTCCGGATCGTCGAGTGCGGCAGCTTCGAGGCGTCCACCAGCCGCCGCAGGGACGGCCGCATCACAGGGCGTACCCGACGCCCTGCACGGTGCGGATCAGCGCGGGCTCGCCGAGCTTGGCGCGGAGCTTGCTCATGCAGACGCGCACGGCGCCCGTGAACGGGTCGGCGTTGGCGTCCCAGGCCCGCTCCAGCAGCTCTTCCGCGCTGACCGTGCCGCCGTCGGCCTCCAGGAGCAGTTGCAGCACGGTGAACTCCTTCGGCGAGAGGTCCAGGTCCCGGCCGTCGCGGAGCGCGGAGCGCCGTACGGTGTCGAGCCGGATGCCGTGGCGCTCCAGCTGGGGCGGTACGGGTCTGGCGCTGCGCCGGCGCAGGGCGCGCACCCGGGAGACCAGCTCGGGGAACTCGAACGGCTTGGCCACGTAGTCGTCGGCCCCCAGATCGAGCCCGGCGACCCGGTCCTCCATGGTGCCGGAGGCGGTGAGCATCAGGATCCGGGTGCGGGAGCCGGAGGCCACCAGCCGGCGGGCCACGTCGTCACCGTGCACCCGGGGGAGGTCGCGGTCGAGCACGACGACGTCGTAGTCGTGCAGGCCGAGGTAGGCGAGGGCCGCGTCCCCGCTGTACACCGTGTCGACCGCGAAGCCGGCCCGGCGCAGTCCGGTGGCGACCAGCTCCGCGAGGATCTCCTCGTCCTCGGCGACCAGTACCCGCATGGTGATGTCCCCTGCCTCGTGCACGCTTGTCCGCTCCCTCCCAGGATGCGACTTTCCTACGGGAACCATTACGGGAACGGATGTTTCGCAAAGCTCTCCACCGGAGGCCGCCGCTCCGCCCGCACGGGGCCCCACGTTTATCGATGTGAGTGGATCTTGATCTGGCCGTTAGGATTTCGACCATGGCGGCCACTGGATCCGAGAAGCAGGGGGCGAAGGCGTACTACGTCTCGACCCCCATTTACTACGTCAACGACGCTCCTCACCTGGGCCACGCCTACACGACCGTCGCAGGCGACGTGCTCACGCGCTGGCATCGCCAGCGCGGCGAGAAGGTGTGGTACCTCACCGGCACGGACGAGCACGGTCAGAAGATCATGCGCACGGCCGAGGCGAACGACGTCACGCCGCAGGCCTGGTGCGACAAGCTCGTCGAGGAGGCGTGGAAGCCCCTCTGGGAGCACCTCAACATCGCCAACGACGACTTCATCCGGACGACGGAGAAGCGGCACACCGACCGTGTGCAGGAGTTCGTGCAGGACCTGTACGACAAGGACGAGATCTACAAGGGCGGGTACGAGGGCCCGTACTGCGTGGGTTGCGAGGAGTACAAGCTCCCCGGCGATCTGATCGACGGCGAGGGCGAGTTCGCCGGGCAGAAGCTCTGCCCGATCCACAAGAAGCCGGTGGAGCTCCTCAAGGAGGAGAACTACTTCTTCAAGCTGAGCGAGTACGGCCCGAAGCTGCTGGAGTTCTACGCGGCGAACCCCGGCTTCATCCAGCCCGAGTCGGCGCGCAACGAGGTCGTGAACTTCGTCGAGCAGGGGCTCCAGGACCTGTCGATCTCGCGCTCGACGTTCGACTGGGGCGTCCCGGTTCCGTGGGACGACAAGCACGTCATCTACGTGTGGATCGACGCGCTGCTCAACTACGCGACGGCCGTGGGCTACGGCGCGAACCAGGAGAAGTTCGACGGTACGTTCCCCGCGAACGTGCACCTGATCGGCAAGGACATCCTCCGCTTCCACTCGGTAATCTGGCCCGCGATGCTGATGGCACAGGGTCTGCCGCTGCCCGGCAAGGTCGTCGCCAACGGCTGGCTGATGGTCGGCGGCGAGAAGATGTCCAAGTCCAACCTGACCGGCATCAAGCCGCAGGACCTGACCTCGCACTTCGGCGTGGACGCGTACCGCTGGTACTTCCTGCGGGCCATCGCGTACGGCAGCGACGGGTCGTTCTCGTGGGAGGACTTCACCGCCCGCTACACCTCCGAGCTGGCCAACGACTACGGCAACCTCGCCTCGCGGGTCGCGGCGATGGTCGGCAAGTACTTCGGCGGTGCGCTGCCGGAGGCAACGGCCGCCGGTGACGCCGAGCGGGCCGTGCAGGAGGGCCTGGCGAAGGCCGTGGCGACCGCCGACCGGAAGATCGGTGAGGAGCTGGACTTCCAGTCCGGCATCCTGGCGGTCTTCGACTTCGTGAAGCAGGTCAACGGCTACATCACGGAGCAGGAGCCGTGGAAGGTGGCCAAGGACACCAGCCCGGAGGGCCAGGCCCGCCTGGCGACCGTCCTGTACACGGCCGCCGAGGCGCTGCGCGGGGTCGCGGTCCTGCTCAACGCCGTGATGCCGGAGACCTCGCAGAGCCTGTGGGAGTCCCTGGGGGCCGAGGAGTCCCTGGGCGCGCTGGCCGACCAGAAGGTCCAGGACGCGGGCGCGTGGGGCGTACTGCCCGTAGGCGCGACGGTGACGAAGGGCGCGGTGCTGTTCCCGCGCCTGGAGGAGAAGCCGGCGTAGCCCCCCCGTGCGTACGCGAGGAGCCCGGGACCACGAGCGGTGGTCCCGGGCTCCTCGCGTACTGCGTCGGGTCAGCGCGTCCAGTTCTTGAGCGGCCCGGTGTCCAGCTCGATCCCGACCGGGTCGGCGAGGGTGACGGGGATCACCGAGTCGCCAGGGTCACCTGGAAACACCGCCGGCGTACGGATGCGCTCCCCGCCCGTACGCCCGATCAGTGGCTCACCGCCCCAGCGTCGCCGGGTCCCCCATCACGATCACCGGGCTCATGGCCGGGTCCAGGGTGCGCAGGAGTTCCTCCATGTTCGCCTCCGGGATGGAGACGCAGCCCTGCGTCGGCCCGCCGTGGTCGACGTGGATCCAGATGCCGCCGCCGCGTTCGAGGCCGAGCGGGCGGGTGCGGTCCAGGGGGCTGACGCCCTCCGTGCGGTTGTAGTTGATCGCGACGACGTAGTCGAAGGAGCCCTCCAGCGGCTCTCCGAAGAAGCCCTCGCCGTCCACCGCGAACCGGGGGTGCTCGTCGTACGGCAGCAGCGCTCCCGGGTCGGGGAGCCGGCCGCCCGCGTCGGTGAGCGGGTAGACGCCCGTGGGGGACCTCAGGTCGCCCGCCACATGGTGGTCGGTCCAGCCCTCCATGCCGTTGTGCGCCGGCCAGGGCCCCGCGACCGGTTCCCAGCCCTTCACCGGGTCCTCGCGGCTGTACAGGACCGCGCTGGACTGGTTGGAGTCGACCTCTTCGCCGGTCACCACGAACGCCTGCCGGGCCTCGGCGGGGATGTGGGCCAGGGTCTCCGGTCCCAGGTCCGGGATCTCGGCGGGGCTCGGGGTGGGCGCCGCGCTGGGTGAGGCCCGGAGCGCGGACGCCGCGTCGGACTGCGGGCCCGCGGCACCCTGCCCCGGAGCGCCCACGGGGGCCTTCGCGGGAGCGGCGCCGGAAGCGCAGCCGGTGAGCAGCAGGGCCAGGACGAGGAGTGGTGCGGCGAGCAGGGCGGGCGGGCGGCGCGGGACGGACACGGTGGCGGGCTCCTCGGGTGGCGGCGGCTCGACGCGGCAGCGGGGTGCGAGAGGGGTGTCTCGGTGCCAGTCTTTGCCGGGCCCGGCCCGCCCGAACCCGAACCGGGGCCATCCGGCTGTACCGCGTCGCCCTGCCGTCACCGGCTCGCCGTCGCGTGCAACGAAACAGCCCCCGATCGGGTGATCGGGGGCTGTTTCACGTGAAACATCCGCAGAGCGGGACCGGAGCCGCCGGTCCTGCGCGGACTACTTCTCCGAGGCGGGCTTCTCCGACGCGCCCTTCGCGGCGACCGGCTTGCGCAGCTGGATGTTGAGCTCGCGCAGGCGGGTCTCGTCCAGCTCGGTCGGGGCGCCCATCATCAGGTCCTGGGCGTTGCCGTTGAGCGGGAAGGCGATCGTCTCGCGGATGTTGGGCTCGTCGGCGAGCAGCATCACGATGCGGTCGACGCCCGGGGCGATGCCACCGTGCGGCGGGGCGCCGAGACGGAAGGCGCGGAGCATGCCCGCGAACTCGTGCTCGACGGTCTCGCGGTCGTAACCGGCGATCTCGAAGGCCTTGAGCATCAGCTCGGGCTCGTGGTTACGGATGGCTCCCGAGGACAGCTCGATGCCGTTGCAGACGATGTCGTACTGCCAGGCAAGGATGTCGAGCGGGTCCTTCTCCTCCAGGTCGGCGAGGCCGCCCTGGGGCATCGAGAAGGGGTTGTGCGAGAAGTCGATCTTCCCGGTCTCCTCGTCCTTCTCGTACATCGGGAAGTCGACGATCCAGCAGAACCGGAAGACGCCCTCCTCGAAGTGGCCGGCGCGCTTGGCGGCCTCGACCCGGACCGCCGACATGATCTTGGAGACCTCGTCGAACTCGCCCGCACCGAAGAAGACGGCGTGGCCCGGGACCAGCGAGAGGCGCTCGGTGAGCGTCTTGACGTCGGTCTCGGTGAGGAACTTGGCGATCGGTCCGGCCAGCGCCCCGTCCTCGCCCACGCGCACCCAGGCAAGGCCCTTGGCGCCGTGCTCGACGGCGTACTCACCGAGGCCGTCGAAGAACTTCCGGGACTGGCCCGCGGTGTCCGGGACCGGCAGCGCGCGGACGTGCTTGCCGGCGAACGCCTTGAACCCGGAGTCGGCGAAGACGTCCGAGATGTCGACGAGCTCCAGCTTGGCGCGCAGGTCCGGCTTGTCGTTGCCGTACTTCAGCATCGACTCGCGGAACGGGATGCGCGGGAACGGCGAGGTGACCTCGCGGCCGTTGCCGAACTCGGTGAAGAGCTCGGTCATCAGCTTCTCGATCGGCTGGAAGACGTCCTCCTGCTCGACGAAGGACATCTCTACGTCGAGCTGGTAGAACTCGCCCGGGGAACGGTCCGCGCGGGCGTCCTCGTCGCGGAAGCAGGGCGCGATCTGGAAGTAGCGGTCGAAGCCCGAGATCATCAGCAGCTGCTTGAACTGCTGCGGGGCCTGCGGCAGCGCGTAGAACTTGCCGGGGTTCAGCCGGGACGGGACGACGAAGTCACGGGCGCCCTCGGGGGAGGTCGCGGTGAGGATCGGGGTCGCCATCTCGTTGAAGCCGAGGGCCACCATCTTGGAGCGGATGGAGGCGATCACGGCCGAGCGCAGCAGGATGTTGCGGTGCATGCGCTCGCGGCGCAGGTCGAGGAAGCGGTACTCCAGGCGCCGCTCCTCGTTGACGCCGTCCTCGGTGTTGATCGTGAAGGGCAGCGGGCCGGCCTCGCCGAGCACCTCGACCTCGGTGACCTCGATCTCGATCTCGCCGGTCGGCAGCTCCGGGTTGACGTTGTCGGCTCCGCGCGCGGAGACCTTGCCGTCGATCCGGACGACGGTCTCCTTGGTGAGCTTCGCCAGGGCCTCGTTGCCGGGGGTGCCGGGGCGGGCGACGAGCTGCACCAGACCGTAGTGGTCGCGCAGATCGATGAAGAGGATGCCACCCAGGTCTCGGCGATTGTGCAGCCAGCCGCTCAGCCGGACGTCGGTGCCGACGTCAGAGGCGCGGAGCTCGCCGCAGGTGTGGGACCTGTACCGATGCATCGTCGTTCATCCAGTCTTCGCGGTTGGGGGTGGATTGAGCTTCCCCAGGCTACCGCCCGGGACGGGACGCTTCATTTCCCTTTACGTCGCCGTATTCGCCGGCCCCCGGGGCAGGTGGCGGCCCCTCGGTGGCGTCCGCCGAGCACATCTTCCTAAAGTGGGGCAATGCGCACCGAGGAAGTCCTGGCCGCGATCGCGACGGGCCTGTGGCGCTGGGACAACGCAGCCGGCACGGTCACGCTCGACGCGGAGGCGGCCCGGCTGCTCGGGCTGCCCGCCGAGCCGGGCAGCTACCGGGAGTCCACGGTGCGCTCCCGCTTCCACCCGGTCGACTGGAACGAGATCTACGCGGTGGTGAACCTCGCGGTCGCCGAGGGCACTCTCGCCGAGGCGCGGCTCCGCATCGTGGACGAGCGCGGCCGGGTGCTCCGTACCGTGCGCAGCCGCTCCAAGCCGGTCGTGCCGCCGGACCGGGACGCCGACAGCTACGTCCTCTTCGGCACGCTCCAGGAGGTCGCCGAGGCGCAGCCCGGCTCCACCGACGCCGCCCACACGCCGATCACCGGGGACTGGCGCCGGTCCCGGGAGGCGTTCCTGCTGGACGCCGGGCGGGCGCTGGCCGAGGCCCGGTCCACCGCGGAGGTGCTGCGGGTCGCCGGTTCGCTCTCCATGCCCGGCTTCACCCCGGACGGCCTCGCGGTCTTCGGCTCCGCCGGGGAGCGGCTGACGATCATCGGGCACCACGGGCACAGCTCGGAGGACGAGGAGCCCTTCACCGACATGCCCCTGGAGACGGACTACCCGGCCGCCGAGGTCGTCCGCACGGGCCGGGCGATCTATCTCCCCTCCCCCGACGAGTACCGCCGCCGCTACCCGGCCACCTGGCCGCTCGCCCGGCGCTTCGGACGGCAGTCCTGGGCCTTTCTGCCCCTGGTGTCCTCGGGCCGCACGATGGGCGCCTGGATGGCAGGGTTCCAGCATCGGGTGGGGTTCTCCCCCGATGAGCGCGCGGTGCTCTCGACGGTCGCCCGCATGCTCGCCCAGGCCCTGGCCCGCGCCGGGGTGGCCGAGACGGAACGCGAGCTGTCCCTCGGGCTCCAGCGCTCGATGATGCCGACCCTGGGGCCGCAGATCCCCGGCATGACGGTGGCCGCGCGGTACGTGCCGACCGGCGGCGGGCTCCAGGTGGGCGGCGACTGGTACGACATGATCCCGCTGCCCAACGGCCGCATCGCCCTGGTCATCGGCGACGTCCAGGGCCATGATGTGCGGGCCGCCGGGCTGATGGGCCAGCTCCGCATCGCTCTGCGCGCCTACGCCTCCGAGGGGCACCGCCCGGACGCCGTGCTCGCCCGGGCCTCGCGCTTCCTGTCCGGGCTCACCGACGCGTACGAGAGCGTCGAGGGCGACCAGGAGCCCGCGACGCCGCGCTTCGCGACCTGCCTGTACGCGGAGGTGGACCCGGAGGCCGGGACCCTGGACATCGCCCGCGCGGGCCACCCCGACCCGGTGGTGATCAGCGCCGACGGGACCGCGGTGATCCGGCAGACGGCCGGCGGGCTGCCGCTCGGGATCGAGACGGACTCCGACTACCCCACCACCCGGGTGGTCCTGGAGCCCGGCGAGACGATCATGCTCTGCACGGACGGTCTCATCGAGACCGGCGGGCACGACATGGCCACCGGCTGGGACCGGCTGCGCCCGGTCCTGGAGGAGCCCGTCGAGGACCTGGAACTGCTGGCCGACGCCCTGGTCCAGGCCGTGCACGGGCCGACCTCGCACTACACGACGGGGCCGCTCGCGGACCGGCGGGAGGACGACATCGCGGTCCTGGTGCTGCGGCGCGAGAGCATCTTCGCCCGGGAGACGCCGCCCCGCCGCAGCGTCATGACCATCGCGCAGGCCGAGCCCGAGCGGATCTCGGTCGGCCGGCAGCTCGTGCGCGAACTGCTCCACGACTGGCGCGATCCCGAGCAGGTCGACTCGGCGGTCCTGATGGTCTCCGAGATGGCCACCAACGTGCTCGTCCACACCGACGGGGACGCGCTGATGGTGGCGGAGATCTCCGGCGAGCAGGGGAAGCGGCGGCTGCGCGTCGAGGTCGCCGACGCGAGCGACGAACTGCCGCACAAGAGGCGGCCGGGCGAGATGGCGTCCAGCGGGCGGGGGCTGGTGCTGATGGAGATGCTGGCGGACGCGTGGGGGGTGGATCCGCGCGGGGAGGGGAAGTCGATCTGGTTCGAGCTGTACGAGGCGGCCGGGCCGGGGGAGCCGGCGGAGGCCGCGGTCTCCTGAGCCCTGCCCACGGGCTCCGCGGCCCTTGCCTGCCCGGCCCGGCCCTTGCCTGCCCGGCCCTTGCCTGCCCGGCCCCGCGGCCGCGCCGGCGTTCCCGGGCCCCTGCGGCCCTGGCCTCCGGAGCGCTCGGGCTCACCCCCGTAACGGTTCCGTCCTCAAACGCCGGACGGGCTGGGGTGGCTGCCCGAAGGGCCGGGGCCGCCACCAGACGGACTGGGATGGCTGCCTTCCGGACCCGACGTGCTTCCGGGTGGTCCGGGCGGTGGCCCGTACCCCCTGCGCAGCTCCCCCAGGACACCGAAGGCCGCCGCGCACAGGGGCACGGCCAGCAGCATGCCGAGCAGGCCCGCCACGCTCGCGCCCGCCGTCAGCGCGATCATGATCATGGCGGGGTGCATCTGGACCGTACGGCTCTGGATCATCGGCTGGAGCACATGGCCCTCCAGCACCTGGACCGCGAGGACCACCCCCAGGGCCCACAGGGCGATCACGAACCCCCGGTCGGCCAGCGCGACCAGCACCGCCACCGCGCCGGAGAGGAACGCCCCGAGATACGGGATGTACGCGCCGACGAACACCAGGGCGCCGAGCCCCACCGCCCCGGGGACGTCCAGGATCAGCAGGCCCACCGTGATGCACACGGCGTCGATCAGGGCGATGAACGTGGTGCCGCGCATGAAGCCCTCGACGGCCTCGAACGCCCGGCGCCCCATGGCCTCGACCAGGTCCCCGGTGCCGCGCGGGGCCACCGCGTGGGCCAGATTGACCGCCCGGTCCGCATCGCGCAGGAAGAAGAAGGTCAGCAGCAGGGCCAGCACACTGGTCGCCACCAGCGAACCGACCAGGCTGATGCCGCTGAGCAGACCGCCCGCCGCGCTCGCCCCGAACTTCTCGACCAGGTTCTTCGCATTGTCGGCCAGGTCGTCGACGTCCGTGGCCCCCGCGATGTCCAGATGGTCCACGACCCACTGGCCGGCGTCCTTCAGCGAGTCGACGATCTGGGCGCCGGAGTCGACGAGAGCGGTGACGACGATGTACCCGGCACCCCCGACCACCGCGATCAGGGCCGCACAGGTCAGCCCCGCGGCCAGCGACCGGTTGAGCCTGCGGGCGATGAGCCACCGGTGGACGGGGCCGAGCAGCGCGGTGCCGAGCAGGGCGAGCAGCACCGGGGTGACCGCGGTCTTGAGGGCGACGACGAGCCAGATCGCGACGGCGGCGACGCCCACGGCGAGCAGGACGACACCGCACCAGGCGGCCGCGCGGCGGGCGCTCTCGGGAAGGAGGGGCTTGGGTGCGGGCACCCTTCCACCCGATCACGGGGCACGGCGGTCGGCCCGTCCGCCGCCCCCGTACGGGTGACGGGGAGTCACCTGACGGAAGCGGCGGGAGGGGTCACATGCCGTGGACTGCGGGGACCGTGCCCAGGCGGCCGGCCTGGAAGTCCTCGAAGGCCTGCTTCAGCTCGGCCTGACTGTTCATCACGAACGGTCCGTAGTGCGCCATCGGCTCCCGGATCGGACGGCCGCCGAGGAGGACGACCTCCAGGTCCGGGGTGTTGGCGTCCTGCCGCTCGTCCGCGCGGACGGTCAGCGAGCCGCCGGCTCCGAACACCGCGGTCTGGCCCATCGCGACGGGGCGGCGTTCCGCGCCGGCCGTGCCGCGCCCGGCCAGGACGTAGGCGAGGCCGTTGAAGTCCTCGCGCCACGGGAGGGTCACCTCGGCGCCGGGCCGGACGGTGGCGTGGATCATCGTGATCGGGGTGTGGGTGATGCCGGGGCCCTCGTGGCCGTCGAGCTCACCGGCGATGACCCGGAGCAGCGCACCGCCGTCGGGGGAGGCGAGGAGCTGGACCTCGCCGCCGCGGATGTCCTGGTAGCGCGGGGCCATCATCTTGTCGGCCTTGGGCAGGTTCACCCAGAGCTGGAGGCCGTGGAAGAGCCCGCCGGACATGACGAGCGACTCCGGCGGGGCCTCGATGTGCAGCAGGCCCGATCCGGCGGTCATCCACTGGGTGTCGCCGTTCTCGATGGTGCCGCCGCCACCGTTGGAGTCCTGGTGGATGAAGCTCCCGTCGATCAGGTACGTGACCGTCTCGAAGCCGCGGTGCGGGTGCCAGGGGGTGCCCTTCGGCTCGCCGGCGGCGTACTCCACCTCACCCATCTGGTCCATCATGATGAACGGGTCGAGGTGCCGGTAGTTGATGCCCGCGAACGCGCGGCGGACGGGGAAGCCCTCGCCCTCGAATCCGCTCGGCGCGGTCGTGACGGTGAGGACGGGACGGGCCAGGGCCTCACCCGAAGCGGTCACCTTGGGCAGGGTCAGCGGGTTGTCGACGGTCACTGCGGGCATGGAAGCCACCTCCGGGCGAGTGTTCTGCGATCAATTTAGTTGAATGGTGAACATCCCGCAAGGCGTCACGCATTCCCGGGCGGCCACGCCGGTGGGCCCGCCCGTGACCCGACAGCGAAAAGGGCCCGCGCCACTCCCGGCACGGACCCGCGTCCGAACAACGAAACAGCAGGTCAGCGACCCGCTTGTAGGTCCCCCCTACGCATAGGCGCCTACCCGTACATACGGCGCATCGCGAAGTCGACCATCTGCTCGACGGCCTTGGCGTCGAAGACCATCCGGTGATCACCCTCCATGTCCAGGACGAAGCCGTACCCCGTCGGCAGCAGGTCGATCACCTCGGCCCCGGTGATCACGAAGTACTTGGACTCCTTGCCCGCGTACAGCCGCAGCTCCTTCAACGTGGTGAACATCGGGATCACCGGCTGCTGCGTGTTGTGCAACGCGAGGAAGCCCGGATTGTCGCCGCGCGGGCAGTAGACCTTCGACGTGGCGAAGATCTGCTGGAAGTCCTCGGCGGAGAGGGAGCCGGTGGTGAAGGCCCGGACCGCGTCGGCCAGGGAGGGCGGCGACGGTTCGGGATACAGCGGCTGCTCCCCGTAGCCGCCGCCCATCTGACCCATCTGGCCCATCTGACCCATCTGCTGCTGAGCACCAGGGTTCTGGTCGTAGCCGTACATGCTGCAAAGAGTAATCGGACACATCTGCGGCTTGAGGGGTTGCGCCTTATTACTGACGGGTAGCATCATCGTAGAGGTCAGCTGATAGACCTACGCCTGCCTGTCGCCCGACCCGCATCACTCCCCGGGGCGCTGTGCGCCACTGCTATTGATTACGGAGCCTTCCCATGGGGCACTACAAGTCGAATCTCCGCGACATCGAGTTCAACCTCTTCGAGGTCCTCGGGCGCGACAAGGTGTACGGCACCGGTCCGTTCGGTGAGATGGACGTCGATACCGCGAAGAGCATCCTGGACGAGGTCGCGCGCCTCGCGGAGAACGAGCTCGCCGAGTCCTACGCCGACGCCGACCGCAACCCGCCAGTCTTCGACCCGGAGACGAAGACCGCTCCGGTCCCGGCGAGCTTCAAGAAGTCGTACCAGGCCTTCATGGACTCCGAGTACTGGCGCCTGGGCCTCCCCGAGGAGATCGGCGGCACCACCGCGCCCCGCTCCCTGATCTGGGGCTACGCGGAGCTGCTGCTCGGCGCGAACCCGGCCGTGTGGATGTACTCCTCCGGCCCGGCGTTCGCCGGCATCCTCTTCGACGAGGGCAACGACGAGCAGAAGAAGATCGCGGAGATCGCCGTCGAGAAGCAGTGGGGCTCGACGATGGTGCTGACCGAGCCGGACGCCGGCTCCGATGTCGGCGCCGGCCGGACGAAGGCCGTGCGGCAGGAGGACGGCTCCTGGCACATCGAGGGTGTGAAGCGCTTCATCACCTCGGGCGAGCACGACATGTCCGAGAACATCCTCCACTACGTGCTGGCCCGCCCCGAGGGCGCCGGACCCGGCACCAAGGGCCTCTCGCTCTTCATGGTCCCGAAGTTCCACTTCGACTGGACCACCGGCGAGCTGGGCGAGCGCAACGGCGTCTACGCGACGAACGTCGAGCACAAGATGGGCCTCAAGGCCTCCAACACCTGCGAGATGACCTTCGGCGACCAGCACCCCGCCAAGGGCTGGCTGATCGGCGACAAGCACGACGGCATCCGCCAGATGTTCCGCATCATCGAGTTCGCCCGCATGATGGTCGGCACGAAGGCCATCGCCGCCCTCTCCGCGGGCTACCTGAGCGCGCTGGAGTACGCCAAGGAGCGTGTCCAGGGTCCGGACCTGGCGAACTTCATGGACAAGACGGCGCCCAAGGTCACCATCACGCACCACCCCGACGTGCGCCGCTCGCTCATGACGCAGAAGGCGTACGCCGAGGGCATGCGCTCCCTCGTGCTGTACACCGCCTCCGTCCAGGACGCGATCCAGGAGCAGGAGGCCGCGGGCGAGGACGCCAAGGCGCTCAACGGCCTCAACGACCTGCTGCTGCCGATCGTGAAGGGCTACGGCTCCGAGAAGTCCTACGAGCAGCTCGCGCAGTCGCTCCAGACGTTCGGCGGCTCCGGCTACCTCCAGGAGTACCCGGTCGAGCAGTACATCCGGGACGCCAAGATCGACACCCTCTACGAGGGCACCACGGCGATCCAGGGCCAGGACTTCTTCTTCCGGAAGATCGTCCGCGACCAGGGCGCCTCCCTCAACACGCTCTCCGAGGAGATCAAGAAGTTCCTGGCGGGCGCCCACGGCAACGAGGAGCTGGCCCCGGCGCTGGACTCGCTCGCCAAGGCCGCCGTGGACCTGGAGGCGATCGTCGGAACGATGATCACCGACCTCACCGCCACCGGCGAGGACGTCAAGAACATCTACAAGGTGGGCCTCAACACGACCCGCCTGCTGATGGCCTCCGGCGATGTCGTCGTCGGCTACCTGCTGCTCAAGGGCGCGGCCGTGGCGGCCGAGAAGCTGCCGACCGCCTCCGCCAAGGACGTCCCCTTCTACCAGGGCAAGATCGCCGCCGCGAAGTTCTTCGCCGCGAACGTCCTGCCGGGCGTCTCGACCGAGCGCGCGCTCGCCGAGTCGATCGACAACTCCCTGATGGAGCTGGACGAGGCCGCGTTCTAAGGAATCGCTCGCCTGTTTCGTCAACACGCGCCGCCATCCGGAATTCGTTCGGGTGGCGGCGCTGTCGTATCAGCTGGGTACGCTGAGTGCACGGGCCAGGATCCCTTCCATGGGAGGAACCATGACCGCCGAGGCACAGTCCGAAGCGTCGCAGCAGCGGCGCACCAACCCCGGGTGGCCGGTCCCGCCACCGGACGGCTACACCGTGGACGATTTCTTCACGCTTGACGACCTCCCGCCGCACACAGAGCTGATCGACGGGAGCCTGGTTTTCGTGAGTCCGCAGCGAGACTTCCACACGCTGGCGATGTATCTGCTGGAGCAGGGGCTGCGGCAGCACGTGCCGAACGACCTGCGCGTGCGTCGCGAGATGGCGATCGTGCTGGGCAAGAGAAACGCCCCGGAACCCGACCTCGTCGTTGTCAAGGCGGAAGCGATCAAGGGCCGCCGCCAGACCCGCTACGAGGCCGCCGACGTCCTCCTCGCCGTCGAGGTCGTCTCCCCCGACTCCGAGGACCGCGACCGCGACACCAAGCCGCACAAGTACGCGGCGGCCGGCATCCAGCACTTCTGGCTCGTCGAGATGGCCGGCGAGAACGACCGCCCCATGGTCATCACCTACGAGCTCGACCCGGTCAACAAGACGTACGTCTCCACCGGCGTCCACCACGACCGGCTCAAGCTCTCCGCCCCGTACGACATCGACATCGACCTGACCGCGATCGACGAGCTGTAGGGCCACCGAACTCCCCGGTCACCGGATACCGGACCCCGAGTCCTCGTTACAGTGAAGAACATGAGTTCCCCTCCCCGGTTCGACCGCGCGCACACCGATGACCTGATGTCCTTCCTGGCGGCCAGCCCGTCCCCGTACCACGCCGTGGGGAACGCCGCCTCGCGGCTGGAGGAGGCCGGCTTCCGGCAGGTCGAGGAGACCGCCGCCTGGGACGCGTCGGCCGGCGGGAAGTACGTGCTGCGCGGCGGGGCGATCGTCGCCTGGTACGTGCCGGAGGGCGCCGAGGCGCACACCCCGTTCCGGATCGCCGGGGCGCACACCGACTCCCCGAACCTGCGGGTGAAGCCGCTGCCCGACACCGGGGCGCACGGCTGGCGCCAGATCGCCGTCGAGGTCTACGGCGGCACGCTGCTGAACACCTGGCTCGACCGGGACCTGGGCCTGGCCGGGCGGATCTCGCTGCGGGACGGCACCCACCGGCTGGTCAACATCGACCGGGCGCTGCTGCGGGTGCCACAGCTGGCCGTGCACCTGGACCGGTCGGCCAACACCGAGGGGCTCAAGCTCGACCGGCAGAAGCACATGCAGCCGATCTGGGGGCTCGGCGAGGTCGAGGAGGGCGACCTGATCCGGTTCGTCGCCGAGGAGGCGGGTGTCGACGCGGAGGACATCACCGGCTGGGACCTGATGCCGCACGCCATCGAGCCGCCCTCGTACCTGGGCCGGGACCGGGAGCTGGTGGCCGGGCCCCGGATGGACAACCTGCTCTCGGTGCACGCCGCGACCGCCGCCCTGGCCGCCGTCGCCGGGCAGAACGACGCCGACATCCCGTACATCCCGGTGCTCGCCGCCTTCGACCACGAGGAGAACGGCTCCCAGTCCGACACCGGGGCCGACGGGCCGCTGCTGGGCTCGGTGCTGGAGCGCTCGGTGTTCGCGCGCGGCGGCACGTACGAAGACCGCGCCCGTGCCTTCGCCGGCACGGTCTGCCTCTCCTCCGACACCGGCCACGCCGTGCACCCCAACTACGCGGAGCGGCACGACCCGACGCACCACCCGGTCGCCAACGGCGGGCCGATCCTCAAGGTCAACGTCAACATGCGGTACGCCACCGACGGCAGCGGCCGTGCGGTGTTCGCCGCGGCCTGCGAGAAGGCGGGCGTGCCGTGGCAGAGCTTCGTGTCCAACAACGCGATGCCCTGCGGCACCACGATCGGACCGATCACCGCGGCCCGGCACGGCATCCAGACCGTGGACATCGGCGTGGCGATCCTCTCGATGCACAGCGCGCGTGAGCTGTGCGGCGCCGACGACCCGTATCTGCTGGCGAACGCGCTCACCTCGTTCCTCGCGGGCTGACCCGCCCACCCAACCGCCCTCGCACACATGGTTGTTGCCGGGCCGGGTACGCGACCCGTACACCGGCCCGGACTGACCGGGCGGTCGAGGAGGCGTGATTCATGGGACTCGGAGGATGCATTCTGCTGATCGGCGCGGGCGCGATCCTGGCGTTCGCCACCGACTGGCAGATGGACACCGTCAACGTCGACCTGGTCGGCTGGATCATGATGCTCGTCGGCCTCGTGGGGGTCTTCGTCTACATGAGCATCGCGCGGCGCCGCCGTATGGTCGTGCCGCCCACCACCACCACCGTCGTATCGGACGACGAACAGCGCTACCGCTGACGGCCGCGCCCGCACCACCGGACGGCCCGTGCGACAACCGGCCCGCACCACCGCTGACAAGCGCGGGCGGTCCCCAAGGGCGGCCCGGAATGGCGGCCCCTTGGGGGACTGCCTCAGCCCTGCTCGTCCATGCCCGCCAGCACCAGCGGCAGCCGGGGCGTTCCCTTGGCGGTCACGCGGACGGGGACGCCCCAGTCCTGTTGGTGCATATGGCAGGCCGGGTACTCGTTGGCCGGGTCGTCGTCGCAGGACGCCGCCATCGCCGAGACGTGCAGGACGCCCTCGGTGACCCCGTCCGCGAGGACCAGGTCGCGCCCGAGGTCCGTCCCCGCGCCGGAGCCCTCCGCCAGGAGCTCGGGCGGGGTCGCGGAGACGAGCAGCCGGGTCGAGGGGCCGTAGCGGGTGTCCAGCTTCTGGCCCGCGGGCGCCTGGAAGACGACGTCGAGGCGGAGGGTGCCCGGGGCGATCTCGGTCGCGGCCCGCTGGGTGCGGTGCGCCTGGTCGGCGACCCGGACCGCCTCCTCCGGCAGCCGGAGCCGGGTCAGCCGGTGGCGGGCCGACTCGACGACGACCAGATCGCCGTCGACCAGCACCGCGTCGCTGGGCTCGCGGACGTCGGTGGCCAGGGTGGTGACCTCGTCGGAGGCCGGGTCGTACCGGCGCAGGGCGTGGTTGTACGTGTCGCTGATCGCGACCGACCCGTCGGGCAGGGCGGTCACGCCGAGCGGATGCTGGAGGAGTGCCCGGTCGGCGGCACCGTCGCGGTGGCCGAAGTCGAAGAGGCCGGTGCCGACGGCGGTGCGGACGTGCTCGTCGCGGTCGATCCAGCGCAGTGAGGAGGTCTCCGAGTCGGCGACCCAGAGCCGCTCGCCGTCGGCGGAGACGGCGAGTCCGGACGGCTGGGCGAACCAGGCCTCGGCGGCCGGCCCGTCGACCAGGCCCTCGTTGGTGGTCCCGGCGGCGACGCGTACGGTCGCGCTCTCCGGGTCGTACGTCCACAGCTGGTGCACGCCCGCCATGGCGATCCACAGCCGGTCGCCGAACCAGGCGACGTCCCACGGCGAGGAGAGGTCCACCTCGCGCGCCGGACCGCTGGTCGCCGTCCCCTGCCACCACTGGCGGCCGGTCCCGGCGAGGGTGCTGGTAACGCCGGTCGTGAGGTCCAGGGCGCGGAGGGCGTGGTTGACGGTGTCCGCGACGGCGACCCGGCCGTCGGGGAGGACGGCGAGCCCCTGCGGTTCGCTGAAGCGGGCTTCGTCCGGGCCGCCGTCGTGCAGACCGCGTTCGCCCGTGCCGAAGTGGCGGCGTACGGTCTCGCCGTCGGCGTCCAGCTCGACGAGGCGGTGCCGGGTGGTGTCGGAGACCAGGAAGCCCCCGTCCGGCAGGAGCAGCGCCTTGCCGGGGAAGCGCAGATGCGTGGCGACGGGCTCGGGCGCCACGTAGGGGCCGTCACCGCGGCGGAGCGTGCCCTTGGCCCCGTGCTCGGCCTCCAGCTCCTCGACGAGCTTCTCGATGGCGTGCGCGTGGCCCTCGCCCGCGTGCTGGGCGACGACGTAGCCCTCGGGGTCGATCACGACGAGCGTCGGCCAGGCGCGTACGGCGTACTGCTTCCAGGTGGCCAGCTCGGGGTCGTCGAGGACGGGGTGGTGGACCTCGTAGCGCTCGACGGCGTCGACGACGGCCTGGTGCTCGGCCTCGTGGACGAACTTCGGCGAGTGGACGCCGACGATCACCACGGTGTCGCGGTGCTTCTCCTCCAGCTCGCGCAGCTCGTCCAGGACGTGCAGACAGTTCACACAGCAGAACGTCCAGAAGTCGAGGATGACGATGCGTCCCCGCAGGTCAGCGAGGGTGTACTGCCGGTCGCCTGTATTGAGCCAGCCGCCCTTGCCGATGAGTTCGGGGGCGCGGACGCGTGCACGTGATGCCATGCCACCAGTCAACACCGTGACCGCCTGCACGCATTCCGCAGGACCCCGCGGGAACCTGTGACGCATGAGACTTCTCGTACGTGAGCGGCTGTTCGCCATCGGCGACGACTACTGGATCGAGGACGACGGGGGCCGCAAGGTCTTCCTGGTCGACGGCAAGGCGATGCGGCTGCGCGACACCTTCGAGCTGAAGGACGCCGACGGCCGGGTCCTGGTCGAACTACGGCAGAAGCTGGTCAGCCTGCGCGACACGATGCTCATCGAGCGGGGCGGGGAGGAGCTGGCCAAGGTCAAGCGCAAGCGGCTGTCGCTGCTCCGCAACCACTACCGGGTGACGTTGGTGGACGGCACGGAGCTGGACGTCAGCGGCAGGATCCTGGACCGCGAGTTCGCCATCGAGTACGACGGCGAGCTGCTGGCCCAGATCTCGCGCCGCTGGCTGACCCTTCGGGACACGTACGGCATCGACGTCGTCCGGGACGACGCCGACACCGCGCTGCTCATCGCGGTGGCGATGTGCGTGATCGTGCTGGCGGACAAGGAGCACGAGGACTGAGCGCCCGCCCGCGCACGGGAGTTCGTTGTTTCACGTGAAACGTCGGGCACGGGCCGTAAGGTCCCCGAGAGCCGGGGGCGGGGGTGCTCATCCCGCCTGTCGCGCGGCGGCCCGCCGGTCCGCCTGGACGAAGGCGGTCGCCGTGAGGGCGACGGTGGCCGCGAAGGAAACCGCGAGCGTCGGGTTGAGCCAGGAGGGGACGACCCGACTGGTGAACTCCCCGCCGTCGGTGGTGCGGCACAGGATGTGCACCGGGAGGTAGCTCACCTCGTGCGTCTCCACGTGAGTGCCTTCCGGCACGTTGGGCGCGTACACGCACTGGTGCATGGGCGTCGAGTTCGTTCCCGACCCGACCTCGCTGACCGTGAGGCCCACGAGGAGGAGGCCGAAGAGGTAGAGAACGACCGTGACCGAGGCGGCGAAGATCGCCGTGCCCCGCAGCAACGTCGATTCGGCGGCGCCCTGTTCAGCCATGGCGCTCACTGTAGACAGGGCGTCCCGCCCGCCCGCACCGGGCAGCCCTCAGAGCGGCGGCGCGAGCCCCAGTCGGCGGTCCTTGAGCGCCGGGAACTGCTCCCGGGTCGCGCGCACCTTCGCCGGGTCCAGCTCGACGGTCAGGACCTCCTCGTCCGCGCCCGCCTGGGCCAGCACCTCGCCCCACGGGTCGACGACGATGCTGTGGCCGGCCTGCTGGATGTCGCCGTGGGTGCCCGCCGTCCCGACGGCCAGCACGTACGCCTGGTTCTCCACGGCACGGGCCTGTGCCAGGAGCGTCCAGTGGGCGCGCCGGCGCTCGGGCCAGCCCGCCGCGACGACCAGCATCTCGGCACCCGCGTCGACGAGCCCCCGGAACTGCTCGGGGAAGCGCAGGTCGTAACAGGTGGCGAGGCCCAGGGTGGTGTCGGGCAGGGCGACGGTCACCAGCTCCTCGCCCGCGCCCATCATCACCGCCTCGCCTTTGTCGAAGCCGAAGCGGTGGATCTTGCGGTACACGGCCGTGCGCTCGCCCTGGGGCGAGAAGACCAGGCTGGTGTTGTAAAGGGTGCCGTCGTCCGCCCGTTCGACGAAGGAGCCGGCGTGCAGCCAGGTCCCGGCCTCGGCGGCGGCCTTCGCCATCACCTCGTGCGTGGGGCCCTCCAAGGGCTCGGCCTCCGCCTCGAAGGCGGTGTAGGCGAATGCCCCGACCGGCCATAGTTCTGGGAGAACCACCAGGTCAGCGCCGCGCTGGGCGACTACCAACGAGGCCGCTCGCGCCCTGCGGGCATCGACGGATTCGTCCGGGTCCACTGCGATCTGGATGAGGGAGGCGCGCACACTACCACCGTCCTGGCATTCGAGCCGTCAACACGGGCCTACGATCGTCACACCAAAGCACTGCCGGGGTGCCTGCTCGCAGCGTAACTTGGACCCATCGTCGGTGGGTCCGGCGGTCGAACCTCCCACGCAGCTCGCCGACAGCGCCGTCAGTGCCAGCCCGCCCGCCAGCACTCCTGCTCTCCAGCCCATGCACCGCAGAACCGCACGAGGGGTCCCGTGACCGTCCATCCCAGCCTCCAGCCCTACACCGACGCCGCGACCCACTCCATCGAGGCGATAGCCGAGCTGGTGAAGCCCCTCCCCGAGGGTGAGTGGAACCGCCGAACGCCCTGCCCGGGATGGTCGGTGCGCGACATCGTGTCGCACGTCATCGGCATGGAGTGCGAGATGCTCGGCGATCCCCGGCCGATCCACACCCTGCCGCGCGACCTCTACCACGTGCAGAGCGACTTCGCCCGCTACATGGAGATGCAGGTCGACGTCCGGCGGCACCACACCTCCCCGGAGATCACCTCCGAGCTGGAGTACGTCCTCATCCGCCGGGCCCGCCAGATCCGCAACGAGTCGCGCAGCCCCGAGACCAAGGTCCGCGCGCCGCTGGGCGCCGAGCAGACCCTCGAAACAGCGCTCAATCTGCGGGCGTTCGATGTCTGGGTGCACGAGCAGGACCTGCGCGCCACGCTCGGGCAGCCCGGCAACCTGGACTCTCCCGGCGCCCTGATCACCCGCGACATGCTGCTCGCCGGACTGCCGAAGGTGGTGGCCAAGAAGGCCGGCGCCCCCGCGAATTCGGCGGTCGTCTTCGACGTGCACGGGCCGGTGGAGTTCCTGCGGACGGTACGGGTCGACGCGGAGGGCCGCGGTTCGGTGGACGGCGCGCCCTCGCTCGGCCCCGCCGTGACGCTGTCGGTGGACTGGGAGACGTACGTCCGGCTCGCCTGCGGCCGGGTCCGCCACACGGCCGTCGCGGACCGGATCAAGGTCGAGGGCGACCAGGAGCTGGCCACCGCGATCCTGGACAACTTCGCCGTGACCCCGTGATCTCGCGACTACCTGACCCCCTGGCCCCCTGGCCCCCTGGCCCCGTGAGTACCTGACCTCGTGACCTCGTAACACCGCCCCAGCGCCCCGGCGGCGCCCGTCCCGGACCATGGGCGACGGGCGCGCCGCCGAGCGCGAAGGAGACGGTTACGCCGGTACGTGCACGGCCTCGACGCGGCTCACCACGTGGTGCTCGCGTTCCCTGAGCGCCGCCCGGCGGCGCAGCCGCAGGATCTGGGTGACGCCGAGCGCCTCCAGGACGAAGACCGAGGCGAACGCGGCGCGGTAGTTGTCGCCCGTGGCGTCCAGCAGGAACCCGACGGCGAACAGGGTGGTCATCGAGGCGATGAAGCCGCCCATGTTGACGATTCCCGAGGCGGTGCCCTGCCGCTCGGGCGGATTGGCCGGGCGGGCGAAGTCGAAGCCGACCATCGAGGCCGGTCCGCAGGCGCCGAGCACCACGCACAGGACGACCAGCAGCCACATCGGCGTGTGGTCGGCCGGATAGAAGATCGCGGACGCCCAGAGCAGGGCCGTCGTGGCCACCGTGCCCAACGCGATGGGGACCCGTGCCTCGTGGTGGCGGGCGATGATCTGCCCGTAGACGAGCCCCACCACCATGTTGGACAGCACCACCAGAGTGAGCAGCGTGCCCGCCGTGCCCCGGCTCAGCCCCTGCGCCTCGACCAGGAACGGCATCCCCCACAGCAGCAGGAACACCATCGCCGGGAACTGGGTGGTGAAGTGCACCCACATCCCGAGCCGGGTCCCCGGCTCCCGCCAGGCGGCGGCGATCTGGCGGCGGACGTACGCGGCCCCGGCGTGCTCGGCGGGCGGCGGCTCGTGGCCCTCGGGGTGGTCCTTGAGGAACAGCAGGAGCGGCACCAGCACCAGGACACCGGCCAGCGAGCTGCCGACGAACGTCGCGGTCCAGCCGTAGCTGTGCAGCGCCCGCGCGATGAACAGCGTCGAGACGAGGTTGCCCGCCATCCCGAACAGCGCCGCGACCTGCCCGATCAGCGGTCCGCGCCGGGCCGGGAACCAGCGGCTGCCGAGCCGCAGCACGCTGATGAACGTCATCGCGTCGCCGCAGCCGAGCAGCGCGCGGGCCGCCAGCGCCATGCCGTACGACGGGGAGAGCGCGAAGCCGAGCTGCCCGACGGTGAAGAGAACGGCCCCGATGGTGAGGACCTTCTTGGTGCCGAGCCGGTCGACCATCAGGCCGACGGGTATCTGCATGCCCGCGTAG
The DNA here is from genome assembly GCF_028747205.1 of Streptomyces sp. CA-278952. Taxonomy (NCBI): domain Bacteria; kingdom Bacillati; phylum Actinomycetota; class Actinomycetes; order Kitasatosporales; family Streptomycetaceae; genus Streptomyces; species Streptomyces sp. CA-278952. Next base: position 4,099,831 of record NZ_CP112880.1, on the reverse strand, counting down.
ACGAGGAGCTGGAGGATCGAGAACGTGGACAGCGCGGAGGCGTTGACGTCGAACCGGTCGGCGGCGTCGAGTCCGGCGACGCCCAGGCTCGTACGGAAGATGATCGCGACGAAGTAGACGGCGACCCCGATGCCCCAGACCCAGGCGGCAGTCCGGCCGCCGGGCGGGTCACCGGGCAGCGAGAGCGTGGGGGCGGCCGAACTCACCGGTCCTCCCCCCGCACCAGCACCCGCACCCGGCCGACATGGCGGCGCACGACCAGGGCCGCCCCCTCGGCGTCCCCGGCGCGGATCGCCTCCAGCAGCTCACCGTGCTCGGTGATGTTGGCCTCGATCCTGCCCGGGTGGGACTCCATCACCGCGACGCCCATCCGCAGCTGACGGTCGCGCAGCTGGTCGTAGAGGCGGGAGAGGATCTCGTTGCCGGCGTTCTTCACGATCTCGGCGTGGAAGCAGCGGTCCTTGACCGCCACGGCGGCCAGGTCCCCGACCTCCGCCAACTGCCGCTGCTCCTCCAGGAGCTGCTCCAGCCGCGCGATCAACTGCGGAGACGCGGGCACCGCCCTGCGCGCGGCGAACTCCTCGACCAGCAGCCGGGTCTCCACTACGTCCTTGATCTCCTGCGCGGAGACGGCGAGGACGAGGGCGCCCTTCTTCGGGTAGAGCTTGATCAGCCCCTCGACCTCCAGCCGCAGCAGCGCCTCGCGCACGGGCGTCCGGGAGACGCCGACCGCGTCCGCGAGATCCCCTTCGGTGAGCAGCGTCCCGCCCTCGTAGCGGCGGCCCAGGACGGCTTCCTTGATGTGCGTGTAGACGCGCTCGGCGGCGGGCGGGCGCTTGAGGGAGGAGGGCGGCGGCTGTACGGGGGCGGAGGGTGCGGCAGGCATGCGCACAGCATAGATACAACATGCACGCATGTGGGCCCGCGTCCGGATTCTGGACCTCCGGGGCGACCGAGAGGTCAACAGTTCACCCTCTTCTGAATTCAGACTTGGCTGTACTATCAGCCCATGCTGACCGTCGCTTCCGACATCGAGGTGCTCGCGCGGTTCGGCCGCGCGCTCGCCGACCCGATCCGCTGCCGCCTGCTGCTCGCGCTCCGCGAGGCCCCGGCGTACCCCTCCGACCTCGCCGACACCCTGGGCATCTCGCGTACCCGACTCTCCAACCACCTGGCCTGCCTGCGCGACTGCGGCCTGGTCGTCACCGTGCCGGACGGCCGCCGGACACGCTACGAACTGGCCGACGAACGCCTCGGCAGCGCCTTGGGCGACCTGCGTTCCGCAGTGGTGGCCGTCGAGACCGACCGCACCTGCCCGGACGCGGAGACGAAGGGCTGCTGCTGATGACCACGCTCTCCCTGGGCCCCTCCCCGGCCCGCCGAGAGGCGCTCGCCCGCCGGATACGACTCCTGGTCGCGATCACCATCGCCTACAACGTCATCGAGGCGGTGGTGGCCCTCACCGCCGGAACGATGGCCTCCTCCAGCGCCCTGATCGGCTTCGGCCTGGACTCCGTCATCGAGGTGTCCTCCGCCGCCGCGGTGGCGTGGCAGTTCTCCGCCCGGGAGCACGCGGTGCGCGAGAGCCGGGAGAGGACGGCTCTCCGGATCATCTCCGTATCGTTCTTCGCGCTCGCCGCGTACGTCGCCATCGACGCGGTCCGAGCGCTGACCGGCACCGGCGAGGCCGAACCGTCCCCCCTCGGCATCGTCATCGCCGCGCTCTCGCTGGCCGTCATGCCGTTCCTGTCGGCCGCCCAACGGCGGGCGGGACGCGAGATCGGGTCCGCCTCCGCCGTCGCGGACTCGAAGCAGACCCTGCTGTGCACGTACCTGTCGGCCGTCCTGCTGGTCGGACTGCTCCTCAACGCCACGCTCGGCTGGACCTGGGCCGATCCGGTCGCCGCCCTCGCCATCGCCGGCCTCGCCGTCAAGGAGGGGCGCCAGGCCTGGCAGGGCAAGGGCTGCTGCGCCCCGACGGCCCATGGTCAAGCCTGCGCAAATTCACCCGATCAGTAACACATCCATTGCCCGCTCTCAGGAGTCTCACCTCCGAGCGGCACCCTTATGTGGCCGCATATCAGGGGCATTTGGAGCGTTCAGTTGAATATCGGCATCAAGCGCATCAATCGCGTCACCGTCACGGCCACCGTGACGCTCACCGCCGGTGCGGTGCTCGCGGGCAGCGCCTTCGCCTCCACGGCGCACGCCGCCACGCCGCCGACTCCGAAGATCGTCGCCAAGGGCGGCTTCGTGATGAACAACGGCACCGGAAAGACCCTCTTCACCAAGTCCGCGGACACCCGTCGCGCCACGGGCTCCACCACCAAGATCATGACGGCGCTGGTGGTCCTGTCGCAGAAGAACGTGAACCTGAAATCCAAGGTCACGGTCCAGAAGGCGTACAGCGACTACATCGTCAAGAAGAACGCCTCGTCCGCCCGGCTCATCGTCGGCGACAAGCCCACCGTCGGCCAGCTCCTCTACGGCCTGATGCTCCCCTCCGGCTGCGACGCCGCGTACGCCCTTGCCGACAAGTTCGGCTCCGGCAAGACCCGTGCGGCCCGCGTGAAGTCGTTCATCGGCAAGATGAACGCCACGGCGAAGAGCCTCAAGCTGAAGAACACCCGCTTCGACTCGTTCGACGGCATAGGGGGCGGCAACAACTACTCGACCCCGCGTGACCTGACGAAGATCGCCAGCAAGGCGATGAAGAACTCCACGTTCCGCTCGATCGTCAAGACCAAGTCGACGAAGCAGAAGGTGACCACGAAGAGCGGTGGCTACCGCTACATGTCGTGGAGCAACACCAACAAGCTGCTCAGCAGTTACAGCGGTGCCGTAGGCGTCAAGACGGGCTCCGGCCCGACCGCCAAGTACTGCCTGGTCTTCGCCGCGACCCGCAAGGGCAAGACGGTCATCGGCACGGTGCTGACGTCGTCCTCCGAGGCGAACCGCACCGCCGACGCGAAGAAGCTGATGGACTACGGCTTCAAGAAGTAGCCCGCACGCGTTGTACGGCGAAGGGGCCCGGCCCGCACGGTGTGTGCGGGCCGGGCCCCTTCGCCGTTGCCGAGGCCTACGGCTGCCGGCGCCGCAGGTCGGCCGTGAAGGCGTCCCAGGCTGCGGGAGCGAGGGTGAGGACCGGGCCGCCGAGGCGCTTGGAGTCGCGGACGGCGACGGTGCGGGGGATGTTGCGGGCGACCTCGACGCAGTCGTGTTCCTTGGTGCTGTAGCTGGACTTGGCGAACTTGAACGCTGTCATTCACTCATTCCTTTGGCGATGCTCTGCATGAACTGGTGCGAGTCGTGCGGCGACAGGCTCGACTTCACCAGGCTGTTGAACATCCCGATGAATACCGTGCTCCGCTCCGCGTCCTCGATCCAGATCTCGGAGCGCGACGCGTCCATGTGGACCACGTCCACAGCCCTCTCCTCACCGAAGGACAGGATGTTGAACGGACCGCCGACACCGCTGTGCCCACCTGCCCGGAACGGCAGCACCTGAATGTGAATGTTAGGCAGCTCCGACAGCTCACACAGGTGGTTAAGCTGCCGCCGCATGACGTCGGGACCTCCGATGAGCTGTCGCAAGGCAGCCTCCCAGATCACCGCGTGCATCAACAGCGGGTTGTCGCCATGCAGCCTTCGCTGCCGCCTCGCCCGTGTCTCCACCACCGCTTCGAGCTGTTCGATGTCGTCCCACGGCATATCCGCAACGGCCATCGCCCGAACGTAGTCGGCCGTCTGAAACAGCCCCGGGATCAAGGCAACCTGCCACTGCCTATTGCGCAACGCGCCATCCTCCATGGCGATGTAGTCCACGCCGCCCGGAACGAGGCCGTTGTCCCACCAGCCTTTTACCTTCCGGCGTTCTCGGTCCGTCTTCGCGAGATCCAGCAGCCCGATGATGACCTGGTCGTCCGTCATCCCATACAGCTGGCACAGCGCCCGGATGTCCGGATCACGGACCGGAACCCACCCGCTCTCCATCTTCACCACCTTGGTCGCCGTCGCGCTCAGGTACTCGGCAGCCTCTTGCTGCGTCATACCCGCTCCGAGCCGCAGACGTTGCAGCTCGCCACCGAGGCGTCGCCCAAGCACAGTTGACGTCCGACTGCCACGTGGCGCAGCTCCAGAATTCCGCATCTCGCCCTCCCGCTGATCGCGCCCAGTGTGCCAGGAAACACGCTGACGGCACCCACCATTCGCTCGTACGGGGAATATATTCCCCGGACTACTTGAGCGCGGGAGCCTTCTACCGCTACGTTCGGCGCTCATCCGCTCGCACAGCGGAGCCAACCAGGCACACCGCCGACTCCACCCCACCCCGGAGGCACCCACCCATGTCCGCAGCCCAGGAGACCCCCGTACCCGCCCCCACCCCCCTCCTCCGCGAGGACCGCGTCGACTACACGCCCACCGCGCACAGCGTCGTACGCAGCCGGCACCGCGCCGCCCGGCTCGTCCTCCAGTGGGGGCATCCCGCGCTCGCCGGTGACGCGGCGCTCCTGGTCAGTGAGTTGGCCACCAACGCGTTGCTGCACGGGGCCATCCGGGGGCGGCTCTTCCGGGTCCATCTCGCCCTCACCGCGAGCGCACTGCGTATCGCGGTGAGCGATCCGCGCGGGGAGCGGCTGCCCAGTGTCCGGCGGCCCGACGCCGAAGACTGTTACGGGCGCGGGCTCCTGGTCGTCGCGCAGCTCGCCGACGACTGGGGCGTCGAGCCGCGCACGGTGGGGAAGACCGTGTACGCCGAACTCGCCGTGCGGTGAGGGCCGGACATGCCGGTGGGCCCGTACGGAGAAACGTACGGGCCCACGGGGAAAAGCAGTTACGCCCAGGTGATCAGGCGCTTCGGCTGCTCCAGGATCGCCGCCACATCGGCCAGCACCTTGGAGCCCAGCTCGCCGTCGACCAGGCGGTGGTCGAACGACAGGGCCAGCGTGGTGACCTGACGTGGTTTCACCTTGCCCTTGTGGACCCACGGCTGGAGCTTGATCGCGCCGACCGCCAGGATCGCGGACTCGCCCGGGTTGAGGATCGGCGTACCGGTGTCGACGCCGAAGACGCCGACGTTGGTGATGGTCACCGTGCCGCCCGCCATCGCCGCCGGGGACGTCTTGCCGTCCCGGGCCGTGGTGACCAGCTCGCCCAGGGCCGCCGCGAGCTGCGGCAGCGTCTTGTCGTGCGCGTCCTTGATGTTCGGCACGATCAGACCGCGCGGGGTGGCCGCAGCGATGCCCAGGTTGACGTAGTGCTTCTGCACGATCTCCTGGTTGGCCTCGTCCCAGGCGGCGTTGACCTCGGGGTTCCGCTTGATCGCGACGAGGAGGGCCTTGGCGATGATCAGGAGCGGGTTGACCCGCACCCCCGCCATGTCCTTGTCCTCCTTCAGCTCGGCCACGAGCTTCATCGTGCGCGTCACGTCCACCGTGACGAACTCGGTGACGTGCGGCGCGGTGAACGCGCTGCCCACCATCGCCTGCGCGATGGCCTTGCGGACGCCCTTGACCGGGATACGGGTCTCCCGGGCGGAGTCGGAGGCCACGGCGGCTGCCGGGGCCTCGGGGGCCGCCTGCGAGGGGGCCGGGGCAGCCACCGGAGTCGTAGCGGCCGGGGCCGCCGCCGCGTGGACGTCCTCGCGGGTGATGACGCCGTCCCTGCCGGTCGGCACCACCGTCGCCAGGTCGATGCCCAGGTCCTTGGCGAGCTTGCGGACCGGCGGCTTGGCGAGCGGACGGCCGCCGGCCGGAGCGTCGGCCACAGGCGCGGAAGCGGGAGCGGGAGAAGCAGCCGGCGCCGCGTGCCCGTTCAGCTCGGCCTGCACCGCCGCCGCGACGGCGGCGGCCTCCGGTGCGGCCGTCGTCCCCTTGCGCGGGCGGCGCTTGGTGGAGGACTCGGCGACGCCGTAGCCCACCAGGACCGGCGTACGGCCCTTCGGCTCGGCTTCCGCCTCGGGCTCCTCCACCGGCTCCTGGGCCGGGGCGGCGGCCGGAGCAGGCGCGTCGCCGCTGCCCGGGGCCACGTCGATCGCGATGATCACCTGGCCGACGTCGACGGTCGTGCCCTCGGGGAAGCGCAGCTCGTGCACCACCCCGTCGAACGGGATCGGCAGCTCGACGGCCGCCTTCGCGGTCTCGACCTCGCACACGACCTGGCCGTCGGTGACGGTGTCGCCGGGCTGGACGAACCATTTGAGGATCTCGGCCTCGGTCAGTCCCTCGCCCACGTCGGGCATCTTGAACTCACGGAAACGAGCAGACGTTTCGGTCATCGTCGTCACGAACCCTCTCCTCAGAACGCCAGCGAGCGGTCGACGGCGTCGAGCACCCGGTCCAGGCCGGGCAGATACTCGTCCTCCAGCCGGGCCGGCGGGTAGGGGACGTGGTAGCCACCGACCCGCAGCACGGGCGCTTCGAGGTGGTAGAAGCAGCGCTCGGTGATCCGGGCGGCGATCTCCGCGCCGGAGCCGTAGAAGACGGGCGCCTCGTGGACGACCACGACCCGGCCGGTCTTCTCCGCCGACCTCTGGACGGCGTCGAAGTCGATCGGCGACATCGAGCGCAGGTCCAGGACCTCGATCGACTTGCCCTCCTCCTGGGCGGCCGCGGCCGCTTCCACGCAGACCTTCACCATCGGCCCGTACGCGACGAGCGTGAGGTCGCTGCCCTCGCGGACGGTCACGGCCTTGTGCAGCGGGCCGGGGATGGACTCGGTGTCGACCTCGCCCTTGTCCCAGTAACGCCGCTTGGGCTCGAAGAAGATGATCGGGTCGTCGCTCTGGACGGCCTGCTGCATCATCCAGTAGGCGTCGCTCGCGTTGGACGGCGAGACCACCTTCAACCCCGCGACGTGCGCGAAGAGCGCCTCGGGGGACTCGCTGTGGTGCTCGACCGCGCCGATGCCGCCACCGTACGGAATACGCACGACGACCGGCAGCTTGATCTTGCCGAGCGCGCGGGCGTGCATCTTGGCGAGCTGCGTGACGATCTGGTCGTACGCGGGGAAGACGAAGCCGTCGAACTGGATCTCGACGATCGGGCGGTAGCCGCGCAGGGCCAGGCCGATCGCCGTGCCGACGATGCCGGACTCGGCGAGCGGGGTGTCGATCACCCGGTCCTCGCCGAAGTCCTTCTGGAGCCCGTCGGTGATACGGAAGACGCCGCCGAGCTTGCCGACGTCCTCGCCCATGATGAGGACCTTGGGGTCGTTGTCGAGGGCGAGGCGGAGCGACTCGTTGAGCGCTTTCGCGATGGACATCTTTTCCACGGCCATGGCTACTTGCCCTCCTCGGCGGAATCGGCGAACGATGCCTGGTAGGCGGCGAACTGGGCCCGCTCCTCGTCCACGAGGGAGTTGCCGTCGGCGTAGCCGTGCTCGAACAGGGCCATCGGGTCCGGGTCGGGCATCGCACGCACCGCTTCCCGTACCCGCTTGCCGAGGGTCTCGCTCTCCTCGTCCAGCGCGGTGAAGAAGGCCTCGTCCGCGAGCTTGTCCTTCTCCAGGTACGCGCGCAGCCGCAGGATCGGGTCCTTGGCCTCCCACGCGGCCCGTTCCTCGTCGGCCCGGTACTTCGTCGGGTCGTCGGAGGTGGTGTGGGCGCCCATGCGGTAGGTGAACGCCTCGACGAGGGTCGGGCCCTCGCCCCGGCGCGCGCGCTCCAGCGCGGAGCGGGTGACGGCCAGGCAGGCGAGGACGTCGTTGCCGTCGACCCGGACGCCGGGGAAGCCGTAGCCCTGGGCGCGCTGGTAGAGCGGCACGCGGGTCTGGCGCTCGGTGGGCTCGGAGATGGCCCACTGGTTGTTCTGGCAGAAGAAGACGACCGGGGCGTTGTAGACCGCGGAGAAGGTGAACGACTCGGCGACGTCGCCCTGGCTGGAGGCCCCGTCACCGAAGTACGCGATCACGGCGGAGTCCGCGCCGTCCTTGGCGACGCCCATGGCGTACCCGGTGGCGTGCAGCGTCTGCGAGCCGATGACGATCGTGTACAGGTGGAAGTTGTTGCTGTTCGGGTCCCAGCCGCCGTGGTTCACCCCGCGGAACATGCCGAGGAGGTTGGTCGGGTCGACGCCGCGACACCAGGCGACCCCGTGCTCCCGGTAGGTCGGGAAGACGTAGTCGTCGTCGCGCAGGGCCCGGCCGCTGCCGATCTGGGCGGCCTCCTGGCCGAGCAGCGAGGCCCACAGGCCCAGCTCGCCCTGGCGCTGGAGGGCGGTCGCCTCGGCGTCGAAGCGGCGGGTGAGGACCATGTCCCGGTACAGGCCGCGCAGCTCGTCGGCGCTCAGGTCGATGCTGTAGTCCGGGTGCTCGACGCGCTCGCCCTCGGGCGTCAGCAGCTGTACGAGCTGAGGCTCGGCACTCTGCGGCTTCTTCGCGGCGCTGGTCCGCTTACTGGCGCGTCGCGGTTTACGCGCGGCGGCAGTGCTCTCCACGGTCACGTGCGTGCTCCTCCGTCGGTCCGGCCCCCGGGGTCTACCGGGGACCAGTGCGGCTCGCCTGGATCCGGAGCCGTGCACGGGGTGGGTGCCGGTCGGCCGGAGTCAGGCGTGACAGGTGCCCCGGCGAGTGCCCTGTCATAGGCACGTTACCCACAGCGTCGCAGAACTGCGAAACCCTATCTGACCTGCGATTTTGCTTGGATTTCCAAGTAAATCGAAAAAATCGCGAACCTCTGCTGGTCAGGGCACTGGAAGCAGCCTTGCGGGCCGCCGGAACAACGGCACGTTATCCCGCGGATCAGCGCCAGGGAAGAGCGGAGGAGAGGCGAGTGTGTGAGACTGCGATCGTGCGCGAAGATGGAAAAATCACGGTATTTCTGCTCGATGATCACGAGGTCGTCCGGCGCGGCGTCCATGAGCTGCTCTCCGTCGAGGCGGACATCGAGGTGGTCGGCGAGGCCGGTACGGCCGCGGACGCCCTGGTGCGGATCCCGGCGACGCGTCCCGATGTGGCGGTGCTCGACGTGCGGCTGCCGGACGGCAGCGGTGTGGAGGTGTGCCGGGAAATCCGTTCCCAGGACGAGAACATCAAATGCCTGATGCTCACCTCGTACGCCGATGACGAGGCGCTTTTCGACGCGATCATGGCGGGCGCGTCGGGATATGTGCTGAAGGCGATCCGCGGCAATGAACTGCTGAACGCCGTACGGGACGTGGCGGCCGGAAAGTCGCTGCTGGACCCGGTGGCCACCGCCCGGGTGCTGGAGCGGCTGCGCGACGGCGGCAGCGGCAGGGGCGACGACAAGCTCGCCGGCCTCACCGAACAGGAACGCAAGATCCTGGACCTGATCGGCGAGGGCCTGACCAACCGGGTCATCGGGGAGCGTCTGCACCTCGCCGAGAAGACCATCAAGAACTACGTCTCCAGCCTGCTGTCCAAGCTGGGCATGGAGCGCCGCTCGCAGGCCGCCGCGTACGTCGCGCGGCTCCAGGCCGAGCGCCGCTGAGTCCCGTCGCCCGCCGGGACTTTGGTCCCGGGCCACCCGGGGCAGGCGACTCTTACGCGGTCCCTACGGCCGGGGGACAGTGGAATCCATGTCCTTCGACGAACTCCCCGCGACCGGGACGATCCGGCGGGCCCCGGCCGGCACGCCAGGGTCTCCCGCGACCGGCACGATCGAGCGGGCCGAGCCGACCCGGGGAGCCGAGCCCATCGAACTGCTCCGCCGCGTCCCGTACGGCCGCCTCGCGACCAGCATGCGGGCCCTGCCGTTCCTGACGGTGGCCCGGCACATCGTGTGCGACGGTCGCATCCTGCTGCGGATGCACAGGGGCTTCGGCCACCACGAGGCGTGCAACGGGAGCGTCGTCGCGTACGGCGCGGACAACTACAACGCCGTCGCGTACGGCGCGGACCACTACAACGACGCGGCCTGCGCCGACGGCGGCGACCTGTGGTCGGTGCAGTTCACCGGCCCCGCCGAGATCGTGCACCCCTGCCCCGAGCAGGAGCGGCTGTTCGGCGCCGCGCCCGTCTCCGTCAACGGGGAGCCCTTCGCGCCGGCCTACCTCCGGGTCGATCCGCACTTCGTCACCGAGCACACGCTGAAGTTCTGAGGCATCCAGGCCTTCCAGACGGCGTCGGACGGCGTCAGACGGCCTTAGCGCACCTCCGGGCGTGACCGCAACTCCGCCGAGCGGCCACGCAGAGTGATCTAACATCTGGTAAGTGCCGCGCTCATATGTCACTCGTCCACCTGTTCCCCCGGTCGGCGAGGTGCTGCGCCGTTACCCGAACGTGGGCGAGCCGCTCGCCTGCGACCCGATCACCAAGGGCCTGCTGAACCACGGATACCGCGTCTCCACCACGAGCGGGTCCTACTTCCTCAAGCACCATCTCGACAAGAAGCACCTGGACGACACCAGCGGCGAACGTGCCGCGATCGTGCGCCAGCACCGCGCCACCCAGCGCCTGAAGTCGCTCGGCGTGCCCGTCGTCCCGCCCCTGACGGACACCCGGGGCGACACCGTCACCGTGATCGGCGAACGGTGCTACGCCCTGCACCCCTGGGTCGACGGCCTCCACCGGGTCGGCTCCGAGCTGACCCTCTCCCAGTCGCGCCGGCTCGGTGCGCTCCTGGGGACCGTGCACACCGGCCTGGAACAGGTGATGGCGCCGCGCGACGGCCCGCACCCGACGAGCCCGCCCGCCCGGCCGGGCCACCGCAGCCCGGACGCCGCCGACACCTTCGCGCTGATCGACGACCTGCTGGCCGCCGCGCGCGGGCAGGGCGGGCGGGACGCCCCCCGCGACGCCTTCGACGAACTCGCCGTGCACCGGCTCGTGGAGCGCCGCGCCCTGCTCGAACAGCACGCCCACCGCCGCCCGCCCACCCCGGAGGGGCCCGCCACCGGCTGGGTGCACGGGGACTTCCACCCGCTGAACCTGCTCTACCGGGGCGCCGACCCGGTCGCGATCGTGGACTGGGACCGGCTGGACGTACAGCCGCGCGCCGAGGAGGCGGTACGGGCGGCGGCGATCTTTTTCGTCCGCCCGGCCGGGGAGCTGGACCTCGCGAAGGTACGGGCGTACGCCCGCGCGTACCGGCGCGCCGCGGGGGCGGGCGCCGCCGAGCTGGCGGCCGCCGTACACCGGGTGTGGTGGGAACGGCTCAACGACTTCTGGATACTCCGCTGGCGCTACCGCCTCGACGACCGCAGGGCCGACCCGCAGTTCCCCGCGGTGTCGGCCCTGGCGGTGTGGTGGACGCGGGAGTACGAAGCGGTGTATGCGGCCTTCACGGAGTGACGCGGTTGCACCACCGCGTGAGCCCGGCGCGCGCCACGAGGGCGCACGCCGGGCTCAGAGGGTGGTGCGGTGGTGCGTTACGGCGTGGTGGCGCCGAGCGACGTGTCGCCGGGCGTCGTACCCGTACCGCCGTCGTCGCCGGCCCCGCCCTCGTCGTCGCCGCCGGCTCCGCCCGGGGTGCCGGGGTCGGTGGTCGGCTCGGTGGGCTCACCGGTGGGCTCGCCGCTGTTGCCCTCGTTGGTGTTGCCGTCCGAGGTCCCGGGGGCCGTGCCGGTCGGGTCCGGGGACGGGGTGAACGACGGCTTGCTCGGGATCGGGTCCGGGTTGTACGGCGGCGGATTCGGCTGCGTCTGGCCGCCGGTGGAGGAGGTGTCCGGGGCCTCCGGCTCGTCGCTCTCCTCCTCCTCGGACGGCGACTCCGAGGGCTTCTCCTTCTCGGACTGGCTGACCGAGGTGGACGGCGTGACCGGGTCCTTCTTCCCGCCGTCGTCCTTCGCGGCGTTGACGGCGAAGGCGACCCCCGCGCCGATCGCGACCAGCGCGAGCAGGACGAAGAGCCACATCTTGCCGCGCCCGCCGGAGCGTCGGCCGCCGCCGTCGTAGCCCCCGTCGTCCGGGTTGTACGGCGGCAGGATCGGGCCCTGCGAGGTGTCCCCGTGCGTCGGGTGGCCCATGGCGCGGGTGGAGCCGGACATCCCGTGCGGCGAGGTCTGGCCCCCCTCGTGCAGCGCGACCGGGCCGGTGTTCCACGTGCCCGTGTGACCGCCCTGCACCTGGAGCATCTGGAGGCTGTACTGGACGAGCCCGCGCATCTCCTCGGCGCTCTGGAACCGGTCGTCCGGGTCCTTCGCCAGCGCGCGCATCGCCATCCCGTCCAGCTCCGGCGGCACCACGTCCGAGACCTCGGACGGCGGCACCGGGATGTCCTGGACGTGCTGGTAGACCACCGAGAGCGGGGTCTCACCGGTGAACGGGGGCCGCAGCGCCAGCAGTTCGTAGAGCAGGCAGCCGGTGGCGTACAGGTCGGACCGGTGGTCCACGGCCTTGCCGAGCGCCTGCTCGGGGGAGAGGTACTGCGGGGTGCCCATGACCATGCCGGTCTGGGTCATCGTCGACTGCGCGCCGTGCAGCGCGCGGGCGATGCCGAAGTCCATCACCTTGACCGCGCCCGATTCCGTGATGATCACGTTGGCGGGCTTGATGTCGCGGTGCACGATGCCGTGCTGGTGCGAGTACGCGAGGGCCTCGAGCACCCCCGAGACGATGATCAGCGCCTGCTCGGGAGGCGGGGCCTCCGCGGTCAGGAGCAGATCGCGGATGGTGCGGCCCTCGACCAGCTCCATCACGATGTAGGGGACGGTCTGGCCGCCCACGACGTCCTCGCCGGAGTCGTAGACGGCGACGATCGCGTGGTGGTTGAGGCCCGCGACGGACTGTGCCTCGCGGGTGAAGCGCGCCTTGGAGACCGGATCCTCGGCCAGGTCGGAACGGAGCAGCTTCACCGCGACCGTACGTCCGAGCCGGACGTCCTCCGCCGCGTAGACCTCTGCCATGCCGCCCCGGCCGAGCCGGTAGGTCATCCGGTAACGTCCGTCACCGACCACGCCGCCGACACCCCAGGCGTCGGAGCCATCCGAAACTCCGCCGCCGTTTGCTTCGGAATCGGGTGCCATCAGTCCTCGCCGTCGTATCTGTCCGCGCGTCCGCGGGTTCTCACGGTGCCTTGCTGCATTGCAGCGTCACGCTACAGCCTCCACCGGACACCACGGTTCCGCTGCGGCAGGATCATCGGGCCACCCGGCGCGTCGTACACATGGATTTGATGCGTTTCCTGTAACGCTTCCGAGACGCTTCTTGTGCGTAGGGTCACGGAACGGGCACCCGGCTTGACGTGTCGGACCCCTGCGGCAGACTTGGCGCGTAATCGCGTTGTACGGAACCGCGTCGCACGCAACCACGTCAGACAGAAACGACGTCAGACGGATATACCGCGTGCGACCGCGCGCCGCCGAGGGGGAAGCAAGTCATGAGCCAGGACGGCGCACAGGGCCGCTACGCGGGCGGGGCGGTCGCGGGCGGCCGCTACCAGCTGCGCGACCTGCTCGGCGAGGGCGGGATGGCGTCCGTATACCTGGCCTACGACTCCGCCCTCGACCGCCAGGTCGCGATCAAGACCCTGCACACGGAGCTCGGCCGCGAGCAGTCCTTCCGTGAGCGTTTCCGGCGTGAGGCGCAGGCCGTCGCCAAGCTCCAGCACACCAACATCGTCTCCGTCTTCGACACCGGCGAGGACGAGCTCGGCGGTGCGCTGATGCCGTACATCGTCATGGAGTACGTCGAGGGGCAGCCGCTCGGCTCGGTGTTGGCAGCCGACATCCGCAGTCACGGCGCGATGCCCGCCGACAAGGCCCTCAAGGTGACGGCGGACGTGCTCGCCGCGCTGGAGACCAGCCACGAGATGGGCCTGGTCCACCGGGACATCAAGCCCGGCAACGTGATGATGACCAAGCGCGGCATCGTCAAGGTCATGGACTTCGGCATCGCCCGTGCCATGCAGTCCGGTGTCACCTCGATGACGCAGACCGGCATGGTCGTCGGCACCCCGCAGTATCTCTCCCCCGAGCAGGCCCTCGGCCGCGGCGTCGACGCCCGGTCCGACCTGTATTCGGTCGGCATCATGCTCTTCCAGCTGCTCACCGGCCGGATCCCGTTCGACGCGGACTCGCCGCTGGCCATCGCGTACGCGCATGTGCAGGAGGAGCCGGTCGCGCCGTCCAGCATCAACCGGTCGGTCACCCCGGCCATGGACGCCCTCGTCGCCCGCGCGCTCAAGAAGAACCCGAACGAGCGCTTCCCCAGCGCCGCCGCGATGCGCGACGAGATCGCCCGCGTGCTGAACGCCTCCGGCGGCCAGACCGGCGCCCCCGTGATCGTGGCCGGCGGCGGACCCGCCAACAGCGGCTCCGGTGTCGGCTCCGCGGTGTTCCCGCCGGTCGACCAGAGCGCCCCGTCGCCCCAGAGCGTCCAGACGCCGTACCAGCCGCATCCGCAGCAGCAGCCCCACCAGCCGGGTCCGTACGGCCAACCGACCCCGGCGCCCACGCCGGGCTACGGCTACCCGCAGGCGGCCCAGGGCTACCAGACCTCGGGACCACTGGCCCACCAGACCCCGCCGCCGTACTCGATCAGCCCGCAGCACGCGACGGCCGTGGGCGCGGCCGCCGGCGGCGGCTCCAAGCGGAACATGCCGGTCGTCGTCGGTTCGATCGTCGTCGCGCTGCTGGCCATCGGCGGCCTGATCACCGCGATCGCCCTCCAAGACGGCAAGGACGGCAAGGACGACGAGGCGGGCAAGGGCGGGGACCCGGGCACCAGCGAGGTGGAGGGATACCGCCCGCCGGAGCGCAACCGGACGATGAAGAGCACGGAGTGCACGAATGCCTCCGAGGACTCCAACGACCCGGCGAAGGTCCAGGCGCCGAACTTCGTCTACAAGGACATCCAGTCCGCGAAGGCGTGCGCGGCCGCCGCGGGATGGACCGTCAAGGAGATCGAGGAGAAGGGCAACACCTACGCCGACGGCCAGGTCGTCGGCCAGTTCCCGTCCTCCGGCGCGGCCGTCTCCGAGCGCGGCGCCCACTTCGAGCTGCAGGTCTCCACCGGCAAGCCCTCCTGATCCGCCGGCCACCTGTCGAATCCGTCCGGCCGGGCGGTGTCCGGAGGTGACCGTTACGGGCCCACGGATCTCCGCCCCGGACCGCTATCAGGGCACTATCAGGGCCCGAATTTCCGGATACCGCGTCCGGGATGCCGGATGAGGGGGCCCGTGTGACGCTGATCTCATGGGTCCAGGACTTCCGGCCGCATGGCCGTCGAGGTGTGCGGTCTGTCTGATGGCTGCAGCCGGAGCGGCGCTGGGGCCGCTGGGCGGCTCCGCCCACGGTTCACCGGCGCCCGCCAGCCCGCCCCACTCCGCCACGCCCCCCACCCCCGGCACGTCGAGCCCCGCCGCCACCCCGTCCGCGGCCCCTGCCCGTCCGGCCGCGCCACGGCCCGTACCGTCGGGCTCCGCGTCCCCCTCGGCGCTCCCGTCCGCCCTGCCCGGGCGGTCCGGCGTCCCTGTCTCCGGAACTCCGGGCAGCGGCCCGGACCCGTCCTCCCCGGCGACGACCGGGCACGGGGCGCAGGCCCCCGCCGGGCCCGGGTCCGACTCGCCGGACTCCGCCTCCTCCTCCCCTTCCGCTTCCCCCGGCGTATCCGGGTCGACCGCCCCCCTGGCCGGCCGCGAGGCCGGGGCGGGCAAGGCGCGGCCGGGGCGTTCACTGACGCCGCTGGAGCTGGCGCGGGCCGACGAGCCGGTGCCGGAGGACGAGCCCGATGCGGACCTCGTAGAACCGGTTGACCTGCCCGGTTCCGCCCCGCCGCCCAGCGCCTTCACCGATCCGGGGCCCCGGTCCGGACAGGCTCTGGACGCCGCGTCCGTACAACGGATACAGCAGGTCTCGCTCGGTACGGGCATCGCGCTGGTCGGGCTGGGGCTCGGCTTCCTCGCCTTCCGTATGCGTCAGGCGAACTGAGCGTCGCGCCCCCTCGTCGCGCTGCGCATAACACCTTGTCGCGCTGCGCGGAACCGTACCGATGCGACTTGCCAGGACGAACATACTCGGTATACATACTCAGTATGTCCATTCGCCACGGCCTGCTGGCCCTGCTGGAGCGGGGCCCTCGTTACGGGTCCCAGCTCCGCACCGAGTTCGAGTCACGCACCGGCTCCACCTGGCCCCTGAACGTCGGGCAGGTCTACACGACGCTCAGCCGGCTGGAGCGCGACGGCATGATCGTCCAGGAGGGCTCGGACGACGCCGGGCACGACCTGTACGCGATCACCGACGACGGCCGCACGGAGCTGCGCACCTGGTTCGAGACGCCCGTGGACCGCACCAGTCCGCCCCGCGACGAACTGGCCATCAAGCTCGCCATGGCCGTGGGCGCGCCCGGCGTCGACATCCGGGACGTCATCCAGGCCCAGCGCCACCACACGCTCAAGGCGATGCAGGACTACACCCGCCTCAAGGCACAGGCCCTGGCCGACGTCCCGGCCAACCGGGACGAGGTCGCCTGGCTCCTCGTCGTGGAGCAGCTGATCTTCCAGGCGGAGGCCGAGGCCCGCTGGCTCGACCACTGCGAGTCCCGGCTCGTCCGTCTCGCCGAGGCCGCCGCGACCGAACCCTCCGCCGAGCCCGGCCCCACGGCGACCCGCGGCCCGGCCCGCTCCCTGGCCGGCCGGACCCGGTCCAGGCGCTGACGCCGGCACCCGCGGCACCGGCGGACGCCTCTCCCGGCACCGCCGCCCACATCCCGGGCACCACCGCCGCCGGCCATACCTCCGGGCAGCACCGCCGCCGCCCCCATCCCGGGCGCCACCACCGCCCGCACCTGACCCCGTCCGTTCCCAGGGGGGAACCACTCGCCATGCCTTCGTCCGCCACACCCCCGCCCCCGCCGTCCTCCGGGACGCCCGGCGGCAGCCCCGTACTCGAACTGCGGGCGCTGACCCGTACCCATGGCTCCGGCATCGCCGAGGTGCACGCCCTGCGCGGGATCCAGCTCGCCGTGCACCCGGGCGAACTGGTCGCCGTGATGGGCCCCTCCGGCTCCGGCAAGTCCACCCTGCTGACCCTGGCCGGCGGGCTGGACACCGCCACCAGCGGCCAGGTGGTCATCGAGGGCCAGGACATCGCCGCCCTCGGCCCCAAGGGGATGGCCGCACTGCGCCGCCGCAGCGTCGGCTACGTCTTCCAGGACTACAACCTCATCCCCGCCCTCACCGCCGCCGAGAACATCGCGCTGCCCCGCGAACTCGACGGCGTCTCCGTGCGCAAGGCCCGCAAGGAGGCCCTCGCCGCACTGGCCGAGCTGAAGCTGGAGGAGATCGCCGACCGCTTCCCCGACGAGATGTCCGGCGGCCAGCAGCAGCGCGTCGCCATCGCCCGCGCCCTCGTCGGCGACCGGCGCCTCGTGCTCGCCGACGAGCCGACCGGAGCGCTCGACTCCGAGACCGGCGAGGCCGTCCTCGCCCTGCTGCGCACCCGCTGCGACCAGGGCGCGGCCGGCGTCATGGTGACCCATGAGCCCCGGTACGCGGCCTGGGCCGACCGGGTCGTGTTCCTCCGGGACGGCTCGATCGTCGACCAGACGCTGACCACCGGGGCCGACTCCCTGCTCTCCACCGGAACCGCCGAGGCCGCCACGTGAACCCGCTCCCCGGCTGGCGCGCCGCCTTCCGCATAGCCCGGCGCGACGCCGTGCGGGCCAAGGGCCGCAGCGCCCTGGTCGTCGCGATGATCGCCCTGCCGGTCCTCGGCGTGACCGCCGCCGACCTCACCTACCGCAGCGCCCTGCCCACCAAGGCCAAGGAACTGACCGCTGAGCTGGGGGCGGCCGACGCCCGGTTCTCCGCCACGAGCATGGGCCCGGTGAAGCTCCAGCAGATGCCCGACGGCGCGACCTGGGGAACACCCCAGGGCGCCCCGGACCCCACCCCGGAGGAGCAGGAGAGGCCGGTCGACGTGCCCGCGGCCTTCCCCGAGGGCTCGCGGTATCTCACCGAGCGGACCGCACCGGCGTCGGTGACCACCCGCCACGGCATCACGGACACCGAGATCACCGAACTGAGCGTCTCCGACCCGATGCTGCGCGGCCGCATCGAACTGACCGAGGGCGCCTACCCCCGGGCCGACGACGAGATCGCGGCGACCGAGGACTTCATCGAGGCGTCCGGGCTGTCCGTCGGCGACCGCGTCACGGTGCGCGGCCCCGACCAGACCTACACGCTCACCGGCGCGGTCGAACTCCCCGCCGACCTGCGGGCCGATTCCCTGTACGCGCTCCCCGGCTCGGTCATCGACCCCTGGCAGAAGACCGCCGACCGCGACAAGAACGTCCTGCCGCCCCAGGCGAGCGACCCGAGGTGGCTGGTCCAGGCCCCGACCGGCGCGGGCGTGACCTGGCAGGACGTTCTCGCCGCCAACGACAAGGGCGTGGTGGTCATGTCCCGCCGGGTCGCCCTGGATCCGCCGCCGGACTCCGAGATCCCGATGGCCGCCATGATGGGCGACCCGTACAACGCCACGGACAAGGCGCTGACCGCGGCGGCCCTCACGGTGGCGGCCATGGCCCTCCTGGAGATCGTGCTGCTGGCCGGCCCGGCGTTCGCCGTCGGCGCCCGCCGCTCCCGCCGGCAGCTGGGCCTGGTCGGCTCGTGCGGCGGCACCCGGGGCCAGGTCCGGGCCGTGGTGCTCGCGGGCGGCGCCGTGCTGGGCGCGGTCGGCGCGGTGGTCGGGGTCGGCGCCGGATTCGGTCTGACCGCCCTGTTCCGCCCGATGATCGAGGACTACGCGGGCAGCCGCTTCGGCGAACTGACCGTACGGCCCTGGGAGATCCTCGGCATCGCCGTGCTCGGCCTGGTCACCGGCGTCCTCGCCGCACTCGCCCCGGCGATCGTCGCGGGCCGCCAGTCGGTCCTGGAGTCGCTCACCGGCCGGCGCGGCACCCGCCGCGGCTCCCGGGTGCTGCCCGTCATCGGCGTCACCGCACTCGGTGCCGGTGTCGCCGTCGCCGTCTACGGCGGGGTCAACGGCAGCACCAATCTCGTCGCCGGCGGTTCCATCCTCGCCGAACTGGGCGTCCTCGGCTGCATTCCGGTGATCGTCGGCCTCCTCGGCCGGCTCGGCCGGAGGCTCCCGCTGACGCCCCGCATCGCCCTGCGCGACGCGGCCCGCAACCGGGGCCGCACCGCACCCGCCGTCGCCGCCGTGATGGCGGCCGTCGCGGGGAGCATCGCCATCGCCACGTACACCAGCAGCGGCGCCGCCGAGCAGGCGTACGACTACACGCCCAACATGACCCCGGGCACTGCGGCGCTGATGGCCTCCGACGACCGCGACAACGCCGACCTGCCCCGCTCCCGGGCCGCCGTCGAGGAGAACCTCCCGGTCAGCGGTGGGCGCGCCGACATCGGACGCGTCTGGGCCGGAAGCGACTGCTCCGTGTACTACGAGGAGGAGAACGGCTGCGGCACCCTCGAACTCGTGAAGCCCACCGGCAAGGGCCACTCCTGCCCGCTGAAGGGCAAGGGAGCCAAGGAACTCGCCCTGCGGATCTCGGCCGACGAGCACAAACGGCTGATGAACTCCCCGGCCTGCATGGACGAGAACTACACGATGGTCGCGTTCGGCACCGATGAGCACAAGATCGTCATCGGCGGCGCGGACGTCCTCGACTCGTACGTGAAGCTGGAGGACCCGGCGGCGGCGAAGGCCATCGCCGAGGGGACCCCCGTCCTGCTGAACCCGGCGTACGCGAAGGGTGGCGAGGTCACGCTCAAGGCCACCCATATCTACAACGCGCGCGACAAGAAGAACCGGGCCCTGCACCCGGGCAAGGCCCGCACCACCACGGACCGGCTGAAGGTGTACGTCGCTCCGGACCACTACGCGGCGACGCCGGGCATCCGGATGGTCATGCCGGAGAAGACCGCCGAGCGGCTCGGCCTGCACGTCAAGGAGTACGGCAGCTTCTTCACGCTGAACCGCGAGCCCACGGACGCCGAGAACCAGTCGGTCCAAGCCGCACTCGACCAAGCGGGGAACCGCGCGTACCTGATGACCTCGGAGGAGAGGTCCCGGACGGACGACGACACGATCCTGCTGATCCTCGCCCTCTTCGCCGGAGTGGTGACCCTGGGCGCGGCGGCGATCACGACCGGGCTGTCCAAGGCCGACGCGGAGGCCGACCTCACCACGCTCAGCGCGGTGGGCGCGCCCCCGGGCGTACGGCGTTCGCTGTCCGGCTTCCAGTGCCTGGTCGTCGCCCTGACCGGGGTGCTCCTGGGAACGGTGGCGGGGCTCGTGCCCGCGGTGGCCCTGCGGCTGACCGACCTGCGCGCGGCCCTCGCGGACATGCGGGAGGACCCGATGCAGTCGGCCTACACGCCGATCGTGATGCCGTGGGAGACCATCGGGCTGCTGGCCGTGGTCGTCCCGGTGCTCGCCGGACTCCTGGCCGCCGACCTCACCAGCTCCCGGCTGACCCTGGCCCGACGCGCGGGGTGAGAGGCGCTGCCGGAGGCTTCCGGTGCTGCCGGCGCTGCCAGTGCTGCTGGTGCTGCTGGTGCTGCTGGAAGGCTTTCGGTGCCCCCGAGGACGGTGGATCTTCCGTTTTCGGGGGCACCAACGTGGGGTACGGCACGTGTGCGAGACAATGGCGGCATGGAAATGCCGAGGAATGACCGGTCGCAGGAGCACCCGCAGGTCCTTGTCGTGGGCCAGGACGGAATGGCTATCGGCGGCGGTGCCAGTGACGACGAGTCGCGCGAGGTCCCGGTGACGGAAATGGTGGAACAGCCCGCGAAGGTCATGCGCATCGGCAGCATGATCAAGCAGCTCCTGGAGGAGGTCAGGGCGGCTCCTCTCGACGAGGCGAGCCGGGTAAGGCTCAAGGAGATCCACGCCAGCTCCGTGAAGGAGCTGGAGGACGGCCTGGCGCCCGAGCTGGTCGAGGAGCTGGAGCGGCTCTCCCTGCCGTTCACCGAGGAGTCGGTGCCCTCCGAGGCCGAGCTGCGGATCGCCCAGGCCCAGCTGGTGGGCTGGCTGGAGGGCCTGTTCCACGGCATCCAGACGGCGCTGTTCGCGCAGCAGATGGCGGCCCGCGCCCAGCTGGAGCAGATGCGCCGCGCCCTGCCGCCCGGCACGGGACACGAGGACGAGGAAGGCGGCGCGGACCCGCACGGCCCGATCCGTTCGGGCCCGTATCTGTAACCCCCTGCCCCCTGTCCCGTCCCCCCTGTATCCCCCGTATCCGCCTCCTGAAGTCCGAGGACCGACCGCGAGGGGCCCGGCGCACACATCGTGTGCGCCGGGCCCCTCGTCGTGTGCGCGGTCGTTTGCGGACCCCTCGTCGTTCGCGCGGCCGTTTGCGGGTCAGATGCCGGCCGACGGCGCGACCAGCAGCACCTTCCCGATGTGCGCGCTGGACTCCAGCACCCGGTGCGCCTCGGCGGCGTCCGCCATCGGCAGCGCCCGGTCCACCACCGGCCGGACCACCCCGTCCGCGATCAGCGGCCACACGTGCTCGCGTACGGCGGCGATGATGGCTGCCTTCTCGTGGAGCGGGCGGCCCCGCAGGGAGGTCGCGGTGACGGCGGCCCGTTTGGTCAGCAGGGCGCCGAGATTCAGCTCGCCCTTGGCCCCGCCCTGGAGCCCGATGATCGCGAGGCGGCCGTTGACGGCGAGCGCCGTGACGTTCCGGTCCAGGTACTTGGCGCCGATGAGGTCCAGGATGACGTCGGCCCCCGACCCGGCAGTGTTCTCCCGCAGCTCCTCGACGAAGTCCTGCTCGCGGTAGTTGATGAGGATGTCCGCCCCCAGCTCGGCACACCGGGCGAGCTTCTCCGGGCTGCCCGCCGTGACCGCGACCCGGGCCCCGACCGCCTTCGCCAGCTGGATCGCCATCGTGCCGATGCCGCTGGAGCCGCCGTGCACCAGGAAGGTCTCGCCGGGGCGGAGGTGGGCCACCATGAAGACGTTGGACCACACCGTCGCGGTGACCTCGGGGAGCGCCGCGGCCTCCACCAGGTCGACGCCCTCCGGTACGGGGAGGAGCTGGCCCGCCGGCACGGCTACCTTCTCCGCGTAGCCGCCGCCCGCCAGTAGCGCGCACACGGCGTCGCCGACCGCCCAGCCGGTCACCCCGGGGCCGAGCGCGAGGATGCGGCCCGCGCACTCCAGACCGGGGTAGGGGGACGCGCCGGGCGGCGGGTTGTAGAAGCCCTGGCGCTGAAGCACATCGGCGCGGTTCACGGCGGAGGCGACGACCTCGACGAGGACCTCGCCGTCGCCGGGTACGGGATCGGGCACCTCGGCCCACACGAGCGCCTCGGGGCCGCCGGGTTCGGGAATCGTGATCGCATACATGGCCGCGAGGCTACTCCGGCACGGCGTGCGTTCAGGGACGCGGCGGCATCGAGTTGTTCTGCGCGGAGACGGAGCTGGGGCTCTTCCGCACGATGGTGATGACCCGGTCCGTCAGCTGCAACGGGCTGGCCGCCGGGTCGTCGTAGCCGAGCAGCCGGTGCCCGCGCAGGACGCTGACGACGAGGTCGTCCGTCTCCCGTACGTTCTTGCCCACCTCGGCCTTTATGACCGGCCGTTCCACCAGGTCGAGGCCGCTGCCCTGCTGGATCAGGTCCTCCATCACGGTGCCCGCGCTGGGGCTGAGGACGGAGAGGCCGAGCAGCCGCCCGGCAGCACTGGCGCTGGTGATCACGGCGTCGGCGCCGGACTGCCGCAGCAGGGGAGCGTTCTCCTCCTCGCGCACCGCCGCCACGATCTTCGCCCCACGGTTCAGCTGTCGTGCGGTCAGGGCGACCAGGACGGCGGTGTCGTCGCGCTGGGTGGCGATGATGATCTGACGCGCCTTCTGGAGCTCGGCGCGCAGCAGGACATCGCTCCGGGTGGCGTCGCCGAGCACGCCGGTGAAGCCCTCGGCGTTGGCGGCCTCGATCACCTTGGTGGCCGGGTCGACGACGACGATCTGGTCCTTCCGCAGGCCGGTGGTGCAGAGAGTCAGGATCGCCGAGCGGCCCTTCGTACCGAAGCCGACGACGACGGTGTGGTCACGCAAGTTGGATCTCCAACGCTTCAGCCGGAAGTCCTCGCGGGTCCGTTCCGTGAGGACTTCGAGAGTGGTACCGACCAGGATGATCAGGAAGAGCACGCGCAGCGGTGTCACGAGCACCACGTTGATCAGCCTGGCCCCGTCGCTGAACGGCGTGATGTCGCCGTACCCGGTGGTGGAGAGGGTGACCGTCGCGTAGTAGATCGCGTCGAGCAGATCGACCTTGCCGTCGGCGTTGTCGTTGTAGCCGCCGCGGTCGAGCCAGACGATCAGCACGGTCGCGGTCAGTACGAGCAGCGCCATCAGCAGGCGCTTGCCGACCTGACGGGCCGGGCCGTCGACGACCCGGCGGGGCAGCATCACCCGGGTCGGCACGACCAGTTCGTCCGCTCGCCTGGCCATCGCATCGTGGCCGGGAAGTTTCACGTGAAACACCCTTCCGTCCACGGCGTCGCCGGGGCCCATGGGAGATCCAGAATCTCCACCTCGGTGCCGGACCGTACCCCGCCCGGCACCACCACGGCCAGCCCGTCCGCCGCGGCGATTCCCCGCAGCATCGCGGGGCCGTTGTAGCGCAGCGGCGCGACATGGTCCCGGCCCCCAGCCTGGCCCGCGCGGTGGACCACGGGGACGAGGCGGGTGTCGTGCGGATGTCCGTGTACCTCGGCATGGACGAGGGCCCGGTACGCGTCCTGGGCGGGGCGGCCCGCGATCCCCGCGAGCAGCGGCTCCGCGAGCGTCAGCAGGCCTGATACGGCCGCGAGCGGGTTGCCGGGCAGCCCGACCAGATAGGGCCCGTCCGGCGGGCCCTGCGACTGCCCCTGCGACTGCCCCTGCGGCTGTCCGTTCGGCGGTCCCTCCGGCTGCCGCACTGGCTGTCGCTCCGGCTGTGTTGGAGCCGGCAGCCGTGCCAGCAGCATGGGGTGGCCGGGGCGGACGGCGACCCCGTCCACCAGGAGTTCGGCCCCGAGGGCGTCGAGGACCCGATGCACATGGTCGACCGGGCCGGAGGCGGTGCCGCCGGTGGTGACGATCAGGTCGGCGT
Organism: Streptomyces sp. CA-278952; assembly: GCF_028747205.1. NCBI lineage: Bacteria > Bacillati > Actinomycetota > Actinomycetes > Kitasatosporales > Streptomycetaceae > Streptomyces > Streptomyces sp. CA-278952. The sequence goes on along the minus strand of NZ_CP112880.1, from coordinate 4,075,860 downwards.
CGGAGGCGGTGAGGGCGTCGCGCAGCGCTTCCGCGTCGTCGCCGAGACGGTGGGGCCCGGAGACCTCGGCGCCCAGCGCCCGTAGCCAAGGGCCGAGCATGGGGCCGAGGGCGTCCCGGATGAGCCCGTCGTGCGGCAGGCCGGAGGCCAGCAGTTCGTCGCCGAGGACGAGGATGTCGACGCGCGTACGGGGGACGGCGGGCAGCGCGTCGTACCCGGCGGCCGCGGCGAGACCGAGCACGGCCGGGGTCACGACCGTCCCGGCCGGGACGAGCTGCTCGCCCGAGCGGCACTCCTGGCCCCGGGGCCTGATGTCCTGCCCGGCGGCCACCGGCCGCCGGGCGTGCAGCAGCCCCTTGGCCTCGTCGGCGTGCGCGTGCTCGCTGCGGATGACCGCCGTGGTGTCGGGCGGGACGCGGGCGCCGGTGGCGATCCGTACGGCGGTGCCGTCGGGCAGCGCGGTGCCGGGGCCACGTCCGGCGAGGAGCCCCGCCCCGGCCCCGAACACCCAGGGCCCCGGCCCCGCGACCGCCCAGCCGTCCATGGCCGAGGTGTCGAAGGACGGCAGATCGGTGAGCGCGCCGAGCGGCTCGGCCAGCACGTGCCCGAGTGCTCGGTCGAGCGGCAACCGGATCATCGCGAGCGGACCCGCCCGCCCGGCCCGCGCCGCGACCGCCCGCGCCCGGTCCCAGGAGAGGGGCGGGGGCGGGGGCGGCGACGGGTGCGGGGGCGGGGCACCGGTCGGAGTGGCGCCGCCCGGGGTGGCGCTGTTGGCGCTGTTCAGGGTGGAGTGGGGGCTGCCGGTGGAGGCGTCGTTCGCGTCACCGCGCGGGTCGCCCGCGGAGGCGTCGTCCCCTCGGCGGTCGTGGTCCCGGCCCGGGCCGGATCGCGCCCCGCCGACCAGGGCGAGCGCCTGCTCGACGGCCCGCTCCGCCTCCGCACGCGCGAGGTCGTCCGGGTCGCGGCGGGAGCGACCGGGGCCGACCGGGTCGGGGCCGGTCATGGTGTCCCGGTCCCTTCGCGCCCCGCGTCGGGCTTCGTCTCCGCGTTGGCCTCCGCGTTCGCCTCCGGGCTCACTTCCGCTTCCCAGCGCAGAGCCAGGGCGGTGGCCTTGCGAGCGGCCTCCGCGACCGCTGCCGCGGCCTCGTCGGGACCCGCGCCTGCGCTCGCCCTGGCGGCCGCGTACCCGACCAGGAAGGTCGTGAGCGGTGCGGCGGGGCGGGCCACTCCGTGCGCGGCGTCACGGGCGAGGTCGAGCAGGACACCGGTGTCGACGTCGAGTTCGATTCCCAGTTCGTTCTTGACCGAGGTGATCCATTCGTCCAGCACAGCCCCATGCTCCCTGATCCGGGCTCTGGCGGCGGCGATGTCGTCCCAAGTGTCGCAGTCGAACGCGGCGTCGGGGCCCGCGTCGACCCGGGCGAGATCGAGCTCCGCCGTCAGAAGCCGGAGCGGCAGCCCGGCAAGGCCCCCGTACTCGGTGGCGAGCAGGGCCAGCTCCCGGCGGAGCGGCTCGGCACGGTAGGCGGCCACCAGCGGCTGGTCACGCCCGTCGGGGTCGGTGCACAGGGCCCCTTCCCGGCCGGGTTGTCCGGCCGCGGCGAGCAGCGTGTCGACCGTCCCCGCGCCGAGGAACGGAAGGTCGGCGGAGAGGACGAGAACGCGCTCCGCCGTCGTCAGCCGCAGCCCGGCCCCCAGCGCCGCCAACGGCCCGCCGCCCTCGGGCACTTCCCGGGTCCAGAGCACCGGTCTGGCGGTGGCGCGACGACCGCCCACCACGACGGTGAGCGCCGCGCCGTCGCACGCCGCGAGCACCCGGTCGAGCAGCGCCCGGCCGCCCACCCTGACTCCTGGCTTGTCGGCGCCGCCGAGCCGCTTCGCGGCCCCGCCGGCAAGGACGATCACGTCATAGGCGGTCATACGTCGAGTATGGGCGGCGGCCCTGAGCGACGCCCCCGCCGGGGTGGCCGGAAGGTCCGGTCCCTGAGGGGCGCGTCCGGCGGGAAGCCGACCGGTCGGCTACAGGGTGCGCAGCAGCACCGCCGGCTGCTCCACGCAGTCCGCCACATACCGGAGGAAGCCGCCGGCGGTTCCGCCGTCGCACACCCGGTGGTCGAAGGTGAGGGACAGCTGGACGACCTGACGTACGGCCAGTTCGCCCCGGTGCACCCACGGCTTGGGCATGATCCGGCCGACGCCGAGCATCGCCGCTTCCGGGTGGTTGATGATCGGCGTCGAACCGTCGACGCCGAACACCCCGTAGTTGTTCAGCGTGAACGTGCCTCCGGTCAGCTGGGCCGGGCTCAGCTTCCCGGTCCGCGCCAGCTCGGTCAGCCGGGCGATCTCGGCCCCGATCGACTCGACGTTGCGGGTGTGCCCGTCCCGGACGACGGGAACGACGAGGCCCCGCTCGGTCTGGGCCGCGAACCCGAGGTGCACGCCGGGCAGCCGGACGATCTCCCGGGCCTCCGTGTCCACGGTGGAGTTGAGCTCGGGGAAACGGGCCAGTGCCGCCGTGCAGATCCTCGCCAGCAGGGCCAGGACCGACACCTTGGGTCCGGCGGACGGGCCCGTGGCGGCGTTCATCGCGGCCCTGGCCGCCATCAGCTCGGTGGCGTCGGCGTCGACCCAGCAGGTGGCGTCCGGGATCTCGGTCCGGCTCCGCGACAGCTTGTCGGCGACCGCTCCGCGCACCCCGCGCAGCGGAATCCGTTCGGCGGCCGGCGGAGCGGGAGCCGCAGGTGCCTGGGCTGGCTTCTGGGCTGATGCCTGGGCTGGCGTCTGGCCCGGTGCCGGTGCCTGGGCCACACGTGCCGTCACCGCCGCGGTCTCCTCCGCCTGCCGGATCGCGCCGTCGACGTCGGCGCGCAGGATCAGCCCGTCGGGACCCGAGCCCGCCAGCCGCCGCAGATCGATGTCGTGCTGCCGGGCCAGCCGGCGTACCAGAGGTGAGACCACCGGCACGGGCCCCTGCCCGTTCACCACGGCGACAGCCCCACCCGCGGGAGCGGTCTCGGCGGCAGCGGTCGCGGGAGCGGTCTCGACGGCAGCGGTCGCGGGAGCGGTGACGGACACGGCCGGGGCGAGCGCGGGTGCGTCGGGCACCGGAGCGTCGCATGCCGGCGCGTCGGGCCCCGGGGCCTGGGCGACCGTCCGGTCGAGTCGGTCCGGCCTGATGCGCCGACGCCGCGCGGCGGGTGCGCCCGTCCCGTACCCCACGAGCACGTTCCCCGAGCCGCCCGAGGTCTCCGTGGCGGAGACGGAGGATGCGGCGGAGGACGGGGATGCCCCGGAGAGATCCAGCCCCTCCGGCGCTCCGACGGCGACCGTCAGCAGCGGTGCGCCGACGGGAAGTTCCGTGCCCTCCTCCCCGAACCGCGCGGTCACCACGCCCCCGTAGGGGCAGGGCACCTCCACCATGGCCTTGGCCGTCTCGACCTCGACGACGGGCTGGTCGATGACGACGACGTCGCCGACCTCCACCAGCCAGCGGACGATCTCCGCCTCGGTCAGTCCCTCACCGAGGTCCGGAAGCTTGAACTCGAGCACCTTGGCCATCAGCTGTCCGCCTCCCACTGCAACCGGGCCACCGCGTCGAGCACCCGGTCCACTCCCGGCAGATGGTGCCGCTCCAGCATGGGCGGCGGGTAGGGGATGTCGAACCCGGCCACCCGCAGCACCGGAGCCTCCAGATGGTGGAAGCACCGCTCGGTGATCCGGGCGGCGATCTCACCGCCGGGCCCACCGAATCCGGGCGATTCATGGACGACGACCGCGCGCCCGGTGCGCCGCACCGAAGCGGCCACCGTCTCGTCGTCGAACGGCACCAATGAGCGCAGGTCCACCACTTCGAGGTCCCAGCCCTCGGCGAGCGCCGCCTCGGCGGCCTCCATGCAGACCGGCAGGGAGGGCCCGTACGTGATCAGTGTGGCGCTGCGCCCGGGACGGCGCACCACGGCCTTGCCGATCGGCTCGACCGCGGCGGGAGCCTCGGGCGACCAGTCGGCCTTGGACCAGTAGAGCCGCTTGGGCTCCAGGAAGATCACCGGGTCGTCCGAGGCGATCGACTCCCTCAGCAGCCCGTACGCGTCGTCGACCGTGGCCGGGGTGACGACGTGCAGGCCGGGGGTGGCCATGTAGTACGCCTCGGAGGAGTCGCTGTGGTGCTCGACCCCGCCGATCCCGCCGCCGTACGGCACCCGCACGGTGATGGGCAGCGGCATGGCCCCGCCGGTGCGGTTGCGCATCTTCGCGACATGGCTCATCAGCTGCTCGAACGCCGGGTAGGCGAACGCGTCGAACTGCATCTCCACCACGGGCCGCAGCCCGTACATCGCCATGCCGACGGCCGCGCCGAGGATGCCCGCCTCGGCCAGCGGGGTGTCCGTGCAGCGGTCGTCGCCGAACTCCTTCGCCAGCCCGTCGGTGATCCGGAAGACCCCGCCGAGCGTGCCCACGTCCTCACCGAGCACATGGACGGTGGGGTCCTCTGCCATCGAGTCGCGGAGCGCGCGCCCGAGGGCCTGCGCCATCGTGGCCGGTTTCGCCTTCGTCCGACGTCCGTCGGCCGTCACTGCCGCGGTCGTCATCGTCCCGCCTCCGCGTCGTGCTCGTCATGGTCCTGCTCGGCGTCCAGCTCGGCACGCAGGGCGGCCGCCTGCTCCCGGAGCTGGCTGGTCTGCTCGGCGTAGACATGGGTGAACAGGTCCATCGGGACCAGCTCCGGATCCGCGTTCATCCGGTCGCGCAGGGCGGCGGCCATGCGCTCCGCGGCCTCCTTCGCCTGCGCGATGCCCTCGTCGTCCAGCAGCCCGCGCTCCGTCAGCTCACGCTCCAGCAGCCGCACCGGGTCGTGCGCCTTCCATGCCTCGACCTCGCTGTCGACCCGGTAGCGGGTGGCGTCGTCGGCGTTCGTGTGGGCTTCCATGCGGTAGGTGACCGCCTCGACCAGGGTCGGCCCCTCGCCGCGCCGGGCCCGTGCCACGGCCTCGCCGAGGACCTGGTGCACCGCGGCCGCGTCGTTGCCGTCGACGAGGCGGCCCGGCATCCCGTATCCGACGGCCTTGTGGGCGAGGGAGGGGGCGGCGGTCTGCTTGGCCAGCGGAACGGAGATCGCGAAGCCGTTGTTCTGGACGAAGAAGACCACCGGGGCCTTCCAGACGGCCGCGAAATTCAGCGCCTCGTGGAAGTCGCCCTCGCTGGTGCCGCCGTCGCCGACCATGGCGAGCGCCACCACGTCGTCGCCCTTGAGCCGGGCGGCGTGCGCCAGCCCCACGGCGTGCGGGAGCTGGGTGGCCAGGGGGGTGCACAGCGGAGCGATGCGGTGCTCGCGCGGGTCGTAGCCGGTGTGCCGGTCGCCCCGCAGCAGGGTCAGCGCCTCGACCGGGTCCAGGCCGCGCGCGACAGCGGCCAGCGTGTCGCGGTAGCTGGGGAAGAGCCAGTCCCGCTCCTCCAGAACCAGGGCCGCGGCGATCTCGCACGCCTCCTGGCCGGTGCTCGACGGGTAGACCGCCAGCCGGCCCTGCTTCGTCAGCGCGGTGGCCTGGGCGTTGTAGCGGCGCCCGCGGACCAGCTCGGCGTGGAGCCGGAGCAACAGCCCGGGATCGACGTCGGCGACCGCGTCCGTACCGAGCACCCGGTGAGGCTCCGGGTCCGGGAGCAGCGGGGCGGGGTCGGTGATCGGCTTCCAGGCCGGGGGCGGCGTGGGCCGGTAGGCGGCCGCGCCGGGCAGCTCTTGGACCGTCATGAGAAGCACCTCCTGGCATCGAGGGAGATCGGGGGTGGTCGATCGTGGGTCGACAGGGAGCGAGACATCAAGCGTTGGGCGAGGCGCAGATGTGGTGTGCCTCACCTACCGATTGTTCGGTCGTGGGGGCATTTTGGCTACAGGCACCGCCAGCCTGTGGACAAACGGTTCTCCACAGCCTGGGATAGGTACAGGTCGTCCACAACAGGGAGGCGCGGGCAGATGGCAGCTGAACAAATGGCCGACAGGGGCGAGGAGCCGCGCCGGACCGCGCCCGCCGTCGTACCGCAGGCCGCATCCGCGGCCGTCCCGACGACCGCACCTGCCGGCCCGGCGGGGGAGCCCCCGGTTCCGCCCGCGCGGCCGCTGGACGCCATCGACCGCGACATCCTGCGCATCCTCCAGACGGACGGGCGCGCGTCGATACGTTCCGTGGCCGAGCGGGTCCACGTCTCGCGCGCCAACGCCTACGCCCGGATCAACCGGCTCGTCGAGGACGGCGTGATCCGCGGTTTCGGCGCGCGGGTCGACCACGAGCGGGCGGGCCAGGGGGCGTCCGCGTACATCACGCTCAAGATCGTGCAGAACTCCTGGCGCACCGTGCGCGAGCAGCTTCAGGCGCTGCCGGGGGCCACGCACATCGCCCTGGTCAGCGGCGACTTCGACGTACTGCTCCTGGTGCACACGCCGGACAACCGGGCGCTGCGGGAGCTGGTCCTCACCCGGATCCAGTCCATACCCGAGGTGCTCTCGACGCGCACCCTGCTGGTGTTCGAGGAGACGGACCTCGGTCCGCGCCCGGACCGGCCGGCCGAGCTCGCCTGACCGCGACGGGCGGGCTCAGCTGCCGTTCGCCCGCAGCCCCTCGAAGGCCAGCTGGACGATGGTGTCCGCGAGCTGCTCCTCCCCCGGGAAACCGCCCGGCTGCGGCCGGTACCACTCGACCAGCGAGTTGACCATGCCGAACAGCAGCCGGGTCGCCAGCCGTATGTCCACGTCCGCCCGGAGGTCGCCCTCGGCGACCGCCGCCTGGAGCAGCTCCGACACCCGCTGGTCGAACTCGCGACGCCGCTCCAGCGCCCAGCGCTCCGTCTTCGTGTTGCCGCGCACGCGCAGCAGCAGGGTGACGTAGGGGACCTCGGCCATCAGCAGGTCGACCGTCCGGCGCGTGACGTACTCGACCCGCTCGACCGCGCGCCCGCGCTGCGCCCCCGGCTCGTCGAGGATGTCGAAGAGCCCGTCGAGCGCCCGGCTCACGGCCCGGCGCAGCAGCTCCTCCTTGCCCGCCACATGGTGGTAGATGGAGGATTTCGAGATGCCCGCCGCCCGGGAGAGGTGCTCCATGGAGGTGCCGTCGTAGCCGCGCTCGTTGAAGACACGGACGGCGACGGTGAGCAGGGTCTCCGGTGTGTACGTGTCCCGCTTGGCCGTGGTCATGTCCGCGATCCTCCCCCATGAGGTATCAGCCCCGCACAGGCGGGGAGCGTCGAAGTTGTCCACAGGTTCCCCGGGGCCCCTTGTCCCGACCGATCGTTCGGTTACTCTAACTCCGTCCGTACCTCCCCGCCCGGCTCGATGAGGAGTTGGTCCGCCATGGCCGCCGCGCTCACCCCCCAGCAGCTGTCCGAGACCCACCGGCCCACGCTCGACCAGGCCCTCGACGCGATCAGTACCCGCGCGTACTGGTCGCCGCACCCCGAGCACCCGAAGGCCTACGGGGAGGGCGGCGCCGCGGGCAGTCTCGGCGCGGCCGAGGGCAAGGCCGCCTTCGACGCCGTCCTGAACACCCGTCTCGACCTGGGGCAGCCGGGCACGGACGGCTGGACCGGCGGCGAGGTCTCTCCGTACGGGCCGGAGCTCGGCGTCGAGTATCCGCACGCCGACCTGGACGTCCTGCTTCCGGCGATGAAGGCCGGCACGGGTGCCTGGCGGGCGGCGGGACCGGAGATCCGGGCCCTGGTCTGTCTGGAGATCCTTTCCCGGATCAGCGCCCGCACCCACGAGCTGGCCCACGCCGTGATGCACACGAGCGGCCAGGCCTTCATGATGGCGTTCCAGGCGGGCGGCCCGCACGCCCAGGACCGCGGCCTGGAGGCCGTCGCGTACGCCTACCGGGAGCAGGTCCGCACCCCGGAGACCGCCGACTGGTCCAAGCCACAGGGCAAGCGCGATCCGCTGAAGCTGCACAAGTCGTTCATCACGTCCGGCCGCGGCATCGCGCTGGTCATCGGCTGCAACACCTTCCCCACGTGGAACGGCTATCCCGGCCTCTTCGCCTCCCTCGCCACCGGCAACCCGGTGCTGGTCAAGCCGCACCCGCGCGCCGTGCTTCCGCTGGCCCTCACGGTGTCCATCGCCCGCGAGGTGCTGACCGAGGCGGGCTTCGACCCGAATCTGGTCGCGCTGGCCGCCGAGCGGCCCGGCGAGGGCATCGCCAAGACCCTCGCGGTCCGCTCCGAGATCCGGATCATCGACTACACCGGCTCCACCGCCTTCGGCGACTGGCTGGAGGAGAACGCCCGCCAGGCCCAGGTCTACACGGAGAAGGCCGGCGTCAACACGATCGTGCTCGACTCCACCGACGACTACCGGGGCATGCTCGCCAACCTGGCGTTCTCGCTCTCGCTGTACAGCGGTCAGATGTGCACCGCCCCGCAGAACCTGCTGATTCCCCGGGACGGCATCGCCACCGACGACGGCGCCAAGTCCTACGACGACGTGGTCGCCGACATCGCGGCCGCCGTCACCGGACTGCTCGGCGACGACGCCCGCGCGTCCGCCCTGCTCGGCGCGCTGGTCAACCCGGACGTCAGGGCCCGGGTGGAGGCGGCCGGTGAGCTGGGCGAGGTGGCCCTTCCCTCGCGTACGGTCGCGAACGCCGAGTTCCCCGACGCGGTCGTCCGCACGCCGGTGCTCGTGAAGCTCGACGGCACCAAGACCGACGACGGCGCGGCCTACCTCTCGGAGTGCTTCGGGCCGGTGTCCTTCGCCGTCGCCGTCGACTCGACGTCCGCCGCCGTGGAGCTGCTCCGCCGGACGATCCGCGACAAGGGGGCGATGACGGTCGGCGCCTACACCACGTCCCCCGAGGTGGAGCGTGCCGTCGAGGAGGTCTGCCTGGACGAGTCCGCCCAGCTCTCGCTGAACCTGACCGGTGGGGTCTACGTCAACCAGACCGCGGCCTTCTCCGACTTCCACGGCTCCGGGGGCAACCCCGCCGCGAACGCGGCGCTCTGCGACGGAGCCTTCGTCGCCAACCGCTTCCGCGTGGTGGAGGTGCGCCGCCAGGCGTGATCAGAGGGTCTCTCGCGGGTCCGGGACATCGGCGTGGCGCTGCACCCACGCGTGCATCGCGATGGCCGCGGCAGCGCCGGCGTTGATGGACCGGGTCGAGCCGAATTGCGCGATCGAGCACACCATGGAGGCGTACTCACGCGCTTCCTCGGTCAGGCCCGGCCCCTCCTGGCCGAAGAGCAGGACGCAGCGGCGCGGCAGCTCGGTGCGCTCCAGCGGTACGGCGCCGGGGAGGTTGTCGATCCCGATGATCGGCAGCCCCTCGGCCGCCGCCCACGCGGTCAGGTCCGCCGTGTCGGGGTGGTGGCGCACATGCTGGTAGCGGTCGGTGACCATGGCCCCGCGCCGGTTCCAGCGCCGCCGGCCCACGATGTGGATCTCCTTGGCCAGGAAGGCGTTGGCGGTCCGCACCACCGAGCCGATGTTGAAGTCGTGGCCCCAGTTCTCCACGGCGACGTGGAAGCCGTGCCGCCGCAGATCGAGATCGGCGACGATCGCCTCCCGCGTCCAGTAGCGGTACGCGTCACCGACGTTGCGCCGGTCGCCCTGGGCCAGCAGCTCGGGGTCGTAGCGCTCGCCCTCGGGCCAGGGCAGCGGGTGCGGCCCGACACCGACCGGCTGGCCGTAGCCGTCGTCGTACTGGAGGGGTTCCTCCTGAAGAGGCCCCGCCGGGGAGCCTTCCGCCGGGCGGGGTTCCGCAGGGCGGAGTTCCGCCGATGTCGGGGTCTCATGGGTTCTGCCGGTCTCGCTGCTCACCCGACGAGCGTATGGCCCCCGCCGCCACCCTGGCGCCGGGGCTCCTCCGTACCGCCCCCGCCGTCCTTCACCGGCCCGGCCTCCTCGGGTGGGTCGGCGGGCCCGCACGCGGCGCCGGGCTCCCCGGGCTCCCCCGGTGTGCGCGACCGGCCGGGCAGCCCGGAGAGCAGCCGCCGTCTGCCGATCGTGGCGCGGGCTCCCAGCCACATGAGGAAGGCCGTGGGCAGGAACACGGCGTCGGCCGCGATCATCGCCATGGAGAAGAACGGCAGCCCCAGGAGCAGGGCGATCCCCGCGTGCTCGCAGATCATCACGACCAGCAGGACGTTCTTGACCCGCCGGTTGAACAGCGTGAACGGAAAGGCGACCTGCACGATGACCGTGCCGTACGTCAGCACCATCACCATCAGCCCGCTGGCGCCCAGGACGTCCGACAGGGCGGGCCACGGGGTGAAGTAGTCGAGGTTCAGCGGGTAGTAGAGCGCGGTGCCGTCCTGCCAGCGCGATCCCTGGATCTTGTACCAGCCGGCAGTCGCGTAGATCAGGCAGACCTCGGCCATGATCACGGCGAGCGTGGCGTTGTGCGCGAGGTTGGCCAGCACATCGAGCAGGGTGCGGGGCTCGCCGTGCGGCAGGTAGCGGTTCACGACCCACCACGCGGCTGCGGAGAGCCAGATCGTCCACAGCAGGGTGGGGAACCACCAGGTGCCGCCGAGTCCGCCCATGAACGTGGCCGCCACGAGGACGTGGCCGAGGAGCACCCAGAGCACCGGGCCCACGATGTCCCGCGGGGGCGGCAAGCCCGCCGCGGCACGCTGCGCGTCGCGCGCCGCACGCCGCGCGTCCAGCGACCAGACCTGGGCGCAGCGCGTCAGCACCAGGTAGATCGCCATGAGGTGGACGACGTTGTCGCCGCCGTCGCCCATGAAGATGCTGCGGTTCTGCACGGAGAGCACGCCGACCATGAAGAGGACGGACATGGTCCGCGTCCGCCACCCGAGCAGCAGGGCCGCAGCGGACAGCAGCGTGAGGGCGTACACGGCCTCGAACCAGACCGTGTTGTCTGTCCACATCAGGACGGAGAAGGCCTCGTTGCCCTTGGTGAGCTGGCGGGCCAGGTCCCAGTGCCACGGACTGTCCGGGCCGTACAGCTCATGGCGGTTCGGCAGCTCGCGCAGCAGGAAGAAGAGGTAGGTGGCGGCGAAGCCGATCCGGACGACGGCGCTCTGGTACGGGCCGAGGGCCGAGGCGGTGACGCGCTGGAGGGCACGGGCCGGGCCACCGCCGGGACCGCCGGAGCCGCCGAAGCCGCCGGACGGGGGCACGGCCGGGCGGGGAGCCGGAGGCTGCATGCCCACGTTCTGAGGGCCGGTGTTCTGAGGGCCGGTGTTCTGGGAGATGGTGTTCTGGGAGATGGAGTTCCGCGGGCCGGTGTTCTGTGGGCCGGAGGGCGAGGGGATGGTCACTGGTTCTCCTCCACACCGCGCGCCTCGTCCCGGTCCTGGTCCGCGGCACGCTCGGGAAGATCGTCCGGCGTCACGGTCCACCAGGGGAGTACGCGGTAGACCGGCCGGGTGCTGATCTTCTCGTTGCTCCACGGGGGCGGGGCGATGGAGCTGGTGGCGGAGCGGAGCTGGATGCGCTCGATCGCGCCGCCGTAGTCGCGCTCGCTCAGCCGCAGCATCGTGATGCGCCGCACGTAGCGCTCGGAGAGGTCCCCGCGCAGACCGTTGGGGCGGTTCTCGCCGTCATGGGAATTGACGTAGAAGTCCCAGCCCCGGCGGAGCTCGTTCTGGTCCACGTGGCTGGGGAAGAAGTTGCCCCGTATCTGCTCGCCGTCCTCGTACGTCAGGTTCATCCACCTGGTCGTACGGCGGCCGTCGGCCCCCACCACTTCGGCCCGCACGTGGACGGCGACGTTCTGCTGGAGCGGGTTGGGAGCGAAAAGCTTCCAGTTCTGCTCGAACTCCGGGTAGATCCATTGGTCGATCGTCTTCCCGTGCTGCTTGGACAGCGTGTTGGACGGGGCGACGTGCAGGAACACCATGGCCACCTGCGTGCAGGCGAGCAGCCCGATCAGGGACAGCGCCAGAGCGGCGACCACCTGGTAGGGAGCGGAGAGCCCGGCTATGCCCCGGCCGGTGGCCGAAGGACCCTGCACAGGTACGGGCACAGGACCCGGGACCGGCGCCGAAGGCGAAGGTGGGGTCGGCGGGGGCGACGGCGGTATGGCTTCGAGGGCGTCCTGCGCTTCCGCCGGCCGGTTCAACGCCTGCGGCCAGACGTCCTTCCCCCCGCCCGCAGAGCTCCTGTCGTGGTCCGAATCCATCCCGCCCCGATCACCGTCGATCACCACTCAGTTATCCACAGGGTTGACACCCTACGGGCCTCCGACTCACCATTGAAGTCAAGGAACCGAACGATCGGTCGGTAGGGAGCCCGGGATGGCGGCAGTGACTGCGGACCAGAGGACGCAGAAGACGATCGGCGCGGAGGATGCGGTGGACGCGGACCGCATCGCGGCTTTCGACGCGGCCGTGGCAGCGGACGAGCGGATCGAGCCGCGCGACTGGATGCCCGACGCCTACCGGGCGACGCTGGTGCGCCAGATGGCCCAGCACGCCCACTCGGAGATCATCGGCATGCAGCCCGAGGCCAACTGGATCACCCGGGCGCCCTCGCTGCGCCGCAAGGCGATCCTCATGGCCAAAGTGCAGGACGAGGCGGGCCACGGCCTGTATCTCTACAGCGCCGCCGAGACCCTGGGCACCGGCCGCGAGGAGCTGCTCGACAAGCTCCACGCGGGCCGACAGCGCTATTCGTCGATCTTCAACTACCCCACGCTGACCTGGGCCGACGTCGGGGCCATCGGCTGGCTGGTGGACGGGGCGGCGATCACCAACCAGGTGCCGCTCTGCCGCTGCTCCTACGGCCCCTACGCCCGCGCGATGGTCCGCATCTGCAAGGAGGAGTCCTTCCACCAGCGCCAGGGGTACGAGCTGCTCCTCGCCCTCAGCCGCGGCACCGAGGCCCAGCACGCCATGGCCCAGGACGCGGTGAATCGCTGGTGGTGGCCCTCCTTGATGATGTTCGGCCCGCCCGACGACGCCTCGTCGCACTCCGAGCAGTCCATGGCCTGGAAGATCAAGCGGCACTCCAACGACGAGCTGCGCCGGCGCTTCGTGGACATCTGCGTTCCCCAGGCCGAAGCGCTGGGCCTGGAGCTCCCCGACCCCGACATCCGGTGGAACGACGAGCTCGGCCGGCACGAGTTCGGCGCGATCGACTGGGCCGAGTTCCACGCGGTCCTCAAGGGCAACGGCCCCTGCAACGAACAGCGGATCACCCAGCGGCGCAGGGCCCACGAGGAGGGCGCCTGGGTCCGGGACGCGGCAGCGGCGTACGCCGCCAAGCACGCCCCGGCGCGGTCATCGCCCCGGACACCGGCACAGCACAGCGCGCCCGCGCACCACATGGAGGAGACGGCATGAGCAGCTCGACCGACTGGCCTCTGTGGGAGGTCTTCGTGCGCTCGCGCCGCGGACTGTCCCACACCCATGCGGGCAGCCTGCACGCGCCGGACGCCGAGATGGCCCTGCGCAGCGCCCGCGACCTTTACACCCGCCGCTCGGAAGGCGTCTCGATCTGGGTGGTCCCGTCCACCGGGATCACCGCCTCCTCCCCCGACGAGAAGGACTCCTTCTTCGAGCCGGCCGGCGACAAGCCCTACCGCCACCCGACCTTCTACGAGATCCCGGACGGGGTGAAGCACCTGTGAGCGCCGCCCTCGCCCTCGGCGACGACGCGCTGGTGCTCTCGCACCGGCTGGGGGAGTGGGCCGGCCACGCCCCCGTCCTGGAGGAGGAGGTGGCCCTCGCCAACATCGCCCTCGACCTGCTGGGCCAGGCCCGGGTGCTGCTCTCGCTCGTCGGCGACGAGGACGAGCTCGCGTACCTCCGCGAGGAGCGGGCCTTCCGCAACCTCCAGCTGGTCGAGCAGCCGAACGGGGACTTCGCGCACACCATCGCCCGGCAGCTCTACTTCTCCGTCTACCAACACCTGCTGTACGAGCGACTGGCAGCCGGCAACAGCGAGTTCACCGGCCTCGCCGCCAAGGCCGTCAAGGAGGTGGCCTACCACCGCGACCATGCCGAGCAGTGGGTCCTGAGACTCGGCGACGGCACCGAGGAGAGCCGCGTCCGGATGCGGAGCGGCCTGGACGCGCTGTGGCGGTTCACCGGGGAGATGTTCCAGCCGGTCGAAGGGCTCGACTCCCCGGACTCCGGTGTCGACTGGCAGGCTCTGGAGGCCGGTTGGCTCGCCGCCGTCACCGATGTCGTCGAGCGGGCCGGTCTGGACCTTCCGGCGGGCCGGCGGTCCGGGGGCTGGGCGGCCGGAGCGGGCCGGCAGGGCCTGCACACCGAGCCGTTCGGCCGCATGATCGCCGAGATGCAGCATCTGCACCGCAGCCATCCGGGGGCGTCATGGTGACCGACACCCAGCTGGAGGCGGAGCTGCGTGACCTCGCCGGCTCCGTGCCCGACCCCGAACTGCCGGTGCTGACCCTGGCTGAGCTCGGCGTCCTGCGGGACGTACGTCTGGACGGGGCGGGCCGGGTGACCGTACAGCTCACTCCGACCTACACCGGCTGCCCGGCGATCGAGGCGATGTCCGCCGACATCGCGCGGGTGCTGCACGACCACGGCGTACCGGACGTCTCCGTGGTCACCGTCCTGGCGCCGGCCTGGTCGACGGACGACATCAGCGCCGAAGGACGCCGCAAGCTGGCCGAGTTCGGCATCGCCCCGCCGCGCGCCCAGGGCCCCGCCGGCGGCCCCGTGCCGCTGACGCTCTCGGTGCGCTGCCCGCACTGCGGTTCCACGGACACGGAACTGCTCAGCCGGTTCTCCTCCACGGCGTGCAAGGCCCTGCGCCGCTGCGTCGCCTGCCGTGAACCGTTCGACCACTTCAAGGAGTTGTAGATGTTCCATCCGCTCCGGGTCAGCGCGATCGAACGGATCACGGACGACGCGGTGGCCGTGACGCTCGCCGTGCCGGCCGAGCTGCGCGAGACCTTCCGCCACACTCCCGGCCAGCATCTGAACGTGCGCTACACCGTGGACGGCCAGGAGATCCGCCGTTCGTACTCGATCTGCGCACCGGCCACCGAACAGCCCGGCGAACCGGTCCTGCGGGTGGGCATCCGCATGGTCGACGGCGGGGCGTTCTCCACGTACGCCCTGAAGGAACTGGCCGTCGGGGACCGGGTGGAGGCCATGCCTCCGATGGGCCGCTTCGTCCTGAAGCCGCGTCCCGGGCTGTTCGCGGCGGTGGTCGGCGGCAGCGGCATCACCCCGGTGCTGTCCATGGCGGCCACCCTGCTCGACCGGGAACCGACGGCCCGGTTCTGCCTGATCCGCAGCGACCGCACAGCGGCCTCGACGATGTTCCTCGACGAGGTGGCCGATCTCAAGGATCGTTATCCGGCCCGCTTCCAGCTGGTCACCGCGCTCTCCCGGGAGGAGCAGTCGGCCGGACTCCCCTCCGGACGGCTGGACGCCGAACGGCTCACCGGCCTGCTGCCCGCCGTGGTTCCGGTGGCGGAGGTGGACGGCTGGTTCCTGTGCGGGCCGCTCGGCCTCGTACGGGCCACGGAGAAAGCCCTGAAAAACCTCGGCGTCGACCGCTCCCGGATCCACCAGGAGATTTTCCACGTCGACGAGGGCCCCACCGACGTGACGGTGGTCAAGGTCGCCGCCCCGTCCGACGCCGTGCTGACGGCCACCCTCCACGGCCGCTCGGGCAGCTGGCCCGTGCAGGACACCGAATCCCTGCTGGAGACGGTGCTGCGAAGCCGCTCGGACGCTCCGTACGCCTGCAAGGGAGGGGTGTGCGGGACCTGCCGGGCGTTCCTCGTCTCGGGCGAGGTCCGGATGGACCGCAACTTCGCGCTGGAACCGGAGGAGACCGGGGCGGGCTTCGTACTGGCCTGTCAGTCGCATCCGCTCACCCCGGAGGTGGAGTTGGACTTCGACCGCTGAGGTCGCCGAGGCGGCTGGGATCACTCAGGTCGCTGAGGTCGCTGCAACCCTCCGGTGCCGGGGCGCTGACGTACACCCACATCTCTCCGCACTGTTCCCTTCCCCTAGAACCTGTTCTATCTTGACGCTCCGTCAGGTCGTGCACGGTTAGCGGGAGGCCGGGACAGTGGACTTCACCTTCACCGAGGAGCAGCAGGCGGCCGTCGAGGCGGCCAGGACGGTCTTCTCGGACGTCGCACCCGACCGCGCCCCCAGTCCCGCCCTGACCCCGGGCGCCGTGGCGGATGACATCGACCGACAACTGTGGAACGAGCTGGCGCGCACGGATCTGCTCGGTCTCACCCTGTCGCCGGACCACGGAGGCGCGGGCCTCGACCCGATCGCGCTCTGCCTGGTCCTCCGGGAGTCGGCGAAGGTGCTGGCCAGGGTCCCGCTGCTGGAGAGCTGTGCGGTGGCCATGGCGGTCCAGCGGTACGGCGGGAGCACCCTCGCGGCGGAGCTGCTGCCCCCGGCAGGCCGGGGTGAACTGATCCTGACCGTCGGCGCCAATGGGCGGAGTGGCCACGATCCCGCCGAACTCGCCGTCGCCGCACGGCCGTACGGGGAGAGCCGCGAGAACGAAGAGAGCCGCGGGGCGTCGGCAGGCGGCTCCGGCTGGGTGCTCGACGGGGTGCAGTCCGCGGTTCCCTGGGCCCAGGTGGCCGACTGGATCGCCATCCCCGCGCACACCGCGGGGGGCCGACCGGTCCTGGCCCTCGTGCCCCGTACCCGCGACGGCGTCAGCCTGGCGGACCAGGTCTCCACCAGTGGTGAGCGCCTGGCCGAGGTCCGGCTCGACGGCGTGCGGGTGACGGACCGCGAGCTGATCGACGTCCCGGGCTGCTGGGAGTGGCTGCGGTCCCTGCTCACCACGGGGACCTGCGCGCTCGCGCTCGGGCTGGGCGAGCGGGTGCTCGCGATGACCGCCGCGTATACCGGTAAGCGCGAGCAGTTCGGATACCCGGTCGCCACGTTCCAGGCGGTGGCCGTCCAGGCAGCCGACCGGTACATCGATCTGCGGGCGATGGAGGCGACGCTCTGGCAGGCCGCCTGGCGGATCTCGGCCGACGCCGGGGGGCCGCTGCCCGCGGCGGGCGATGTCGCCGTGGCGAAGATCTGGGCCTCCGACGGCGTCCGCCGCGTCGTGCAGACCGCACAGCACCTGCACGGCGGCTTCGGCGCGGACACCGACTACCCACTCCACCGCTTCCACGCGTGGGCGAAGCAGATCGAGCTCTCCCTGGGCCCGGCCTCGGCCCATGAGGAGGCCCTGGGCGACCTGCTGGCCGCCCACCCGCTCGGCTGACCGACAGCACTGCCAGCACTGCCAGCACGAACATTCCGGATACCACCGACATCGCCGACGGCCCCGACCAGGCCGCCCGGGGGTCAGAGGACGAAGGCGGGCGTCCCGTTGTCCGTGACCATCGGGCGTCCGGCGCCGTCCCAGGCCTGCATGCCACCGTCGATGTTCACGGCGTCGATACCCTGCTGGACCAGGTACTGCGTGACCTGGGCCGACCGGCCGCCGACCCGGCACATCACGTGTACGCGCCGGCCGTCCTCGGCGGACTCGGTCAGCTCGCCGAACCGGCCCACGAAGTCGCTCATCGGGATGTGCAGCGCGCCCTCGACGTGACCGGCCGCCCACTCGTCGTTCTCACGGACGTCCAGGACAAAGCCGTCCGACGGCACCGCCGCGGCGTCCACCGAGGGCAGCGGGGCGAAGTTCATGGGTCATGCCTTCTCTCGTGCGGTCTTGGACCTCGTACACGGGGCCTCGTGCAGGGGCCTCGTCCGTACGCGGCAGAGTCACCCGGAACGCTACTGCACCGTCTCCGCGAGCTCGGCCTCGCGCCGGGACACCTCGCCCAGCAGTTGCTCCGCGATGTCCTCCAAAAGCTGATCCGGGTCGTCCGGGGCCATCCGGAGCATCGAGCCGATCGGGCCGTCCTCCAGCTCCTTGGCGAGCACCGTCAGCAGCTCCTTGCGCCGGCTGAGCCACTCCAGCCGGGCGTAGAGCTCCTCGCTCTCGCTCAGCGGGGCCGGGGGCTGCACCGGGCCGGCCGCCCACTCCGCCGCGAGTTCCTTGAGGAGGTCGACGTCGCCGCGCCCGTAGGCGGCGTTCACCCGGGCGATGAACTCGTCCCGGCGCTGCCGTTCCGGTTCGTCCTGGGCGAGGTCCGGGTGCGCCTTGCGGGCCAGCTCCCGGTAGAGCTTGCGGGCCTCCTCGCTCGGCCTGACCCGCTTCGGCGGCCGGACCGGCTGTTCGGTGAGCATCGCCGCGGCCTCGGGGGACAGCCCGTCGGTGTCCATCCAGTCGTGGAACAGCTCGTCGACCCCGGGCATCGGCATGACGACCGCCCGCGCCTCCCGCGCCTTGCGCTCGTCCTCCGGGTCCCCGGTCCGGGCAGCCCGCGCCTCGGCGATCAGCGCGTCCAGCTCGTCGAGGCGGGTGTACATCGGGCCGAGCCTCTGGTGGTGCAGCCGGGAGAAGTTCTCGACTTCCACCCGGAAGGTCTCCACCGCGATCTCGAACTCGATCAACGCCTGCTCGGCGACCTGCACCGCCCTGGCCAGCCGCGCCTCGGGGCGTGGTGCGGCGTCCTCGGGGCCGGTGGGCTCCCCGGCAGCACCATCCGCGGCGTCCGCGCCGCCGGAAGCGTCCGGGGTCCCCGGAGCGTCCTCAGCCCCCGGGGCATCCCCCGCTCCGGGGGCGGGTCGGGGCGCGTCCGGCCGGTCGTTGTCCTGCCGGTCTTCATCGTTCCGGGTGGTCGGCACCCCGGCGGCTTCGTGGGTCACCCGTCCAGCGTATGGCCACGGCCCGGCGGCACGGCACACACGGTGGGACCCGGCCCCGGGCCCCACCCCGTCACGAACAGGCCCCACCCCTCCACGAACAGGCCTCCGCGCCTCACGGACATGGCCCACCGCGCGGGCCCCACCGCCTCAGGGAGCCGTCATATACCGAACTCGGCGGCCAGCCTGCCCGCCTTGATCGCCCGCACCAGCTCGGCGTGATCCGCTTCCGTACGGTCGGCGTACGTCACCGCGAAGGCGGCCACGGCCCCGTCGAGCTCGTCGTTCTTGCCGCAGTAACCCGCCAGCAGGCGGGGGTCGGCGCTGTGCGCGTGCGCCCGCGCGAGCAGCGCGCCCGTCATCCGCCCGTAGTCGTCCACCTGGTCGGCGGCGAGCGCGGCGGGGTCCACGCTGCCCTTGCGGTTCCGGAACTGCCGGACCTGGAACTGCCTGCCGTCCACGTCCGCCCAGCCGAGCAGGATGTCGCTGACGACCTGCATCCGCTTCTGCCCGAGCACCACCCGGCGGCCCTCGTGCGCCACCTCCGGAACGTCGAAGCCGACCGCGGGCAGATGGGGAGCGAGCACCGAGGGGCGCGCCTCCTTCACCTGGAGGACCAGCGGCTCTCCCCGGTGGTCGAGCAGCAGCACCACGTACGACCGGGTCCCCACACTGCCGGTGCCGACCACCCGGAACGCCACGTCGTGGATCGTGTACCGGGCCAGCAACGGCACCCGGTCCTCGGAGACGGTGGAGAGATAGCCGCCAAGACCGGCGGCCACGACCGCAGCCTCGGCGTCCGGCACCCGGCGCAGCACCGGCCGGGCGTCGACGAAGCGCCGGCCGCCGTCGGGGCACTCCTCGGTGGAGCGGGCGGCGAAGCGGGCGCTGGTGTTGTTGCGGGCCTTCTCCGAGACCCGCTCCAGGGTGCCGACCAGGTCGCGCGCGTCCGTGTGCGAGACGAGCTCCTCGTCCGCGATCGCGTTCCAGGCGTCGAGGGCGGGCAGCCGGGCCAGCAGCCGCATCGTGCGCCGGTAGGCGCCGACGGCGTCGTGCGCGCCCCGGCGGCAGGTGTCCTCGTCGGCGCCGGCGGCCCGGCCCGCGAGCACCAGGGAGGTGGCGAGCCGCTTGAGGTCCCACTCCCACGGCCCGAAGACGGTCTCGTCGAAGTCGTTCAGATCGATGACCAGGCCGCCCCGGGCATCGCCGTAGAGGCCGAAGTTGGCCGCGTGCGCGTCGCCGCAGAGCTGGGCGCCCACGCCGGTGACCGGAGTGCCCGTCAGATCGTGGGCCATCAGCCCGGCCGCACCGCGCAGGAAGGCGAACGGTGTCGCCGCCATCCGGCCCACCCGTATCGGTGTCAGGCCCGGCACCCGGCCCCGGTTCGACTCCTCGACCGCCCGCACGGCGTCCGGCCGTCCCGGTGGCAGGACCAGCGAGGCGTGCGAGGACCGAGGCACCCGGTCGCGGAGGGCCTTGCCCGCAGCCTTCGGTGAACTCGCGGCGCCACGCCGGGCGAAGCCGGGCACGACCGGAATGCGCGGCTCTCCGCCCGCAGTTGGCTCCGTCGCCGCACTTGCCCCGGTCCCTGCGGTTCCCGTCGTTCCCCCGGCTCGCCGCTCAGGCACCGTCGCCTCGGTTCCGCTCATGGAGCGTCGCCTCCCCCACCCTCGTACCGCTTCCGGCTGCCCGGCTGTCCGACCGGTCAGCGGCCCTGTCCTCCAGCGACCGAGCACGACGGTACCGCCGGATGCCCGACACCCGCCGGGCCTGTGGACAGACGCTACGCCGGGAGTGGGTCCGGTGGACGGCAGTGGTACGCCCGGGGCGGCCGGACGAGGTCAGCGGACGGACGAGGTCAGCGGCCGGCCCCGGAGCCGGCCGTGCCGTCCCGCGTCAGATAGGTGTCCGCCCACCGCCCCAGCTCCTTGAGCGCGGGCTCCATCGCGGCGCCCGCCTCGGTGAGCCGATACGCGACGCGCAGCGGCGGTCCCGCGTCGGCCTCTCTGATCACCAGGCCGGCCGCGCCGAGTTCGGCCAACCGGTCCGAGAGCATGCGCTCGCTGATTCCGGGAATCGCCCGTCGCAGCTCGGCGAAGTGCACCGGTCGCTGGAGCAGCACCGAGACGATCTGGCCGGTCCAGCGCTTGCCGAACAACGCGAAGACGCGGCTGATCCCCCGGTCGACCGGCCGACAGGGCTGCTCGCCGTCATCCGCCATCTCCCCAGAATACCGGGCCGCACTTAGCGGCTTACTAAAGGTAAGTAGCCGCTCGGTGAACTCCGACACGGCTGGGGAGGCTCCAGGAGCACCGCGAATCTGCCGTATGATGATCATGACCAACCGGACGTTTCACGTGAAACAACAGCACGCCCGGAGCGAATCAGGCGACGACCCCTCCGGCCGCCACCCCCGCACCTGCGGGCTCCTCATCGCCCTCGTCTCCGGCCCCCCCGGCCCGCGGACCACGGCCCGACCCACCGCCCCGCAGACCTGACCCGCCCGATCGGGAGCCCGAGTCGGTCGCGGCATCGGAGCCCGCACCCTTGGCCTCCGCGGCGATCCTGGCCTTCTGCTCCTCACGCTCCGCCTTCTCGCGCGCCTGGGCCGCCAGATCCACGCGGCCCTCCGGCTTGATGTGGGCAATGACGCCGGGGTGAGCGATCGACGGCAGAATGTGGCGCCACATCTCCGCCACCTGCTCCCGCAGATCGGCCCGACCGGAATCGGCCTCCGAGACCAGCTGAATACCGGTGAACGAAGCGACGATGATTTTGGCTGACACCATCGGGTCGATCTGTGGGAACACCTCGCCGCGCTCCTGGCCCAGCTCCAGCATCCGGGCCGTCGCGTCGATCCAGTCGCCCCATGGATGCGGTCCACCGAGGAAGACACCCTCGATGGAGAGCCTGGTGCCGGCCCGGGCCATCGAGTTGTGGCGCAGAGCGAAAGCGAACTGCTGGCCACCGTCCACCAGGGACTGCAACGGCGACCCCTCCTGCTCGAACTCGACCGTGGAGGTCTGCTCGTCCATGATCGCCTGCGCGATGGCCTCCTTGGAGGCGAAGTGGAAGTACAAGGCCCCCTTGGTGACCTTGGCGCGGCGGAGAATCTCCGAGATGGCGGCACGCTCGTAGCCGTAGTCGTCGAAGACACTCGCCGCGGCATCCACGATCGACCGCCACGTCTGGACTGCGCGAGCCTGCTTCGCCATTTCCTGCCTCCGGGACGTTCTGTGCGCTCAGCCCTTCACCGCCGAGTCGCCGTCGATCCAACCTCTGCGGCCAGCGTATGCAAGTACGCCGTTGCACGGGCCATCGGTCTGTCCGGAAACCGTGCCCACACCCGGTGGATCACCGCCCGCGGACACCGCCGCCGCCTCCTCCTCATCCGCCTGTCCGTACCCCGCACGTCCATCAAAAACACGGACCCGCGAGAACGCGGAGGGGGAGGAACACACGTATACCCGGCAGGGAACCACCGAACAACGGCAGAACCCCCGCTCCGGATCTCTTCGAAGCGGGGGTTCTGGCGGACCAAACCCGACAGTCGCGAGCGACTGAGAATATGCGAGGAAAACCAGCTGTCCGCATACGACTGAGGCTCCTCAGGCTACAGCCGAGCACCCCCGCCTCCCGGAGCGTCCTGTCTCAGCGGTGGTGCTCGGCCAGGGCCTGACGTATCTGGCGGGTGGACGTATCCGGCGAGTGGTCCGGGCGACCGTCGGGGCCCGCGAGGCGATCGCCCGTGGGGAAGCCGCCGTGGAACCACCGCGGGAAAGCGAAATGGTCGGCATCGTCATGACGATGCCGACCATTTCGTCGGTGCTACCAGGACACCCTCTTCGGGGTCCGTCGTGCGCGAGGGGGGATTTGAACCCCCACGTCCCTAAGGACACTGGCACCTGAAGCCAGCGCGTCTGCCGTTCCGCCACTCGCGCATGAGTGGTGTTTTCAGACTCTCTCACCGTGTGGTGCGAGCGCCTGGCGACATCCGGAAGATTAGCACGGTGAACAGGGTGGAATCACATCCGTTGTTTCGTCGCCTCCGGCCAGGGAAGCGGGAACCCCGAACCATCGCCCCCACTCCTCCAGAGTGCGTCCCGGGTGCGGGACACTGTGAGGAGGTCACCTCTACGATCCGTGTGAGGGGTGACACTCATCCACAGGCCAGACAAGGGGAACCAGCCGATTTCCCGACGCGTGGATACGATCAGTAAGCAGTACAGGGACGATGACAACGGAGGAGGTGCCCCATGGGGGTCATGAAGCGTTTCGAGCAACGCCTCGAGGGGCTGGTCAACGGCACCTTCGCCAAGGTCTTCAAGTCCGAGGTGCAGCCCGTCGAGATCGCCGGCGCCCTCCAGCGCGAGTGCGACAACAACGCGACAATCTGGAACCGTGAGCGGACCGTCGTCCCCAACGACTTCATCGTCGAGCTCAGCACACCCGACTACGAGCGGCTCAGCCCGTACTCCGGTCAGCTGGGCGACGAGCTCTCCGGCCTGGTGCGCGACTACGCCAAGCAGCAGCGCTACACCTTCATGGGGCCGATCAAGGTCCACCTGGAGAAGGCCGACGACCTCGACACCGGGCTCTACCGGGTCCGCAGCCGCACGCTGGCATCGAGTTCGTCACAGCAGGACCCATCTGCGCAGCCCCAGTCCCAGCCCCAGCAGCCCGCGGCCGGGCGGCCCGCCGCCCCGCAGGCTCCCGGCGGCTACGGCTACCCCCCGAGCGCCGCTCCGCCGATGCCCGCGGCCCCGCCGCCCGGCGCCGGACGGCCCTCGGCCCCCACGAACGACCGGCGCCCGCCGGCCACGCCCGGCCCCCTGCCGGACGCCCGGACACGGCGCTGGATCGAGATCAACGGCACCCGCCATCAGATCTCCCGCCCGACGTTGGTGATGGGACGATCCACCGACGCCGACGTGCGGATCGACGACCCCGGCGTATCGCGCCGGCACTGTGAGATCCGGACCGGAACGCCCTCGACGATCCAGGATCTCGGGTCTACCAACGGCATCGTGGTAGACGGGCAGCACACCACCCGCGCTACGCTCCGCGACGGCTCGCGGATTGTCGTGGGCAGCACCACCATCGTTTACCGGCAAGCCGAAGGGTGAAGCGGGGGCAATGTCAGAGCTGACCCTGACGGTCATGCGGCTAGGTTTCCTGGCTGTTCTGTGGCTGTTCGTCATCGTGGCCGTTCAGGTCATCCGCAGCGACCTGTTCGGAACGCGCGTCACGCAGCGCGGCTCACGCCGCACTGCCGCCGACGCGCGCCCCCAACAGGGCCGCCAACAACAACAAGCGGCGCCGCCCCAGCAGCGCCAGCAGCCCGGGCGGCAGCGCCGCGGGGCACCCACCAAGCTGGTCGTGTCCGAAGGCACGCTCACGGGTACGACGGTCGCGCTCCAGGGGCAGACCATCACCCTGGGCCGCGCCCACGATTCAACGATCGTGCTGGACGACGACTACGCGTCCAGCAGGCATGCCAGGATCTACCCGGACCGTGACGGTCAGTGGATCGTCGAGGATCTCGGGTCCACCAACGGCACGTATCTGGAACGGACCCGGCTCACCACCCCGACACCAGTTCCGCTGGGCGCGCCGATCCGTATCGGCAAGACCGTCATCGAGCTGCGGAAGTAGTACGACAATGAGCGAGCGGAGCGAGCGAGCCGCGGCGGTCCCGACGGCGGACGCTGCCCGGTTCCCGACCGGAGGGTGGGCAGTGTGGCTCGAGACAGGCTGTACCCCGAGCCGACGGGCGAGGTGCGCATGAGTCTGTCGCTGCGCTTCGCCGCCGGGTCGCACAAGGGCATGATCCGGGAGGGCAACGAGGACTCCGGCTATGCCGGTCCCCGGCTCCTCGCCATCGCCGACGGCATGGGCGGTCAGGCGGCCGGTGAGGTCGCCAGCTCCGAGGTGATCTCCACGCTCGTCCCGCTCGACGACGACGTACCGGGATCCGATCTCCTGACCTCGCTCGGCACCGCCGTGCAGCAGGCCAACGACCAGTTGCGCGTCATGGTCGAGGAGGACCCCCAACTGGAGGGCATGGGCACCACGCTCACCGCCCTGCTCTGGACCGGTCAGCGCCTCGGCCTGGTGCACGTCGGCGACTCCCGCGCGTATCTGCTGCGGGACGGCGTCCTGACGCAGATCACCCAGGACCACACCTGGGTGCAGCGCCTCGTCGACGAGGGCCGGATCACCGAGGAAGAGGCCACCACCCACCCGCAGCGCTCCCTGCTGATGCGGGCGCTGGGCAGCGGCGACCATGTCGAACCGGACCTCTCCATCCGCGAAGTCCGCGCCGGCGACCGCTACCTGATCTGCTCGGACGGCCTCTCCGGCGTTGTCTCGCACCAGACGATGGAAGAGACCCTCGCCAGCTACCAGGGCCCGCAGGAGACCATCCAGGAGCTGATCCAGCTCGCTCTGCGCGGCGGCGGCCCGGACAACATCACCTGCATCGTGGCCGATGTCCTGGACGTCGACAGCAACGACACCCTGGCCGCGCAGCTCAACGACACCCCGGTCGTCGTCGGCGCGGTCGCGGAGAACCAGGCCCAGCTCGGCGACGGCGGGGCCATGCAGACGCCCGCCGGCCGCGCGGCCGGCCTCGGCCGCCCCGTGCCCCCGCCCGCCGGCGGCTTCGGCCCACCCGGCAGTGGCGACGTCGGCTACGGAGGCATGCCGGACGGCTCCTACGACACCTACACGGACGAGGACTTCGTCAAGCCGGGCGGCGGCCGGACATGGCTGAAGCGTTCCGTCTACATCGTGCTGGCACTGGCCGTGATCGGCGGCGGTCTGTACGGCGGCTACCGCTGGACGCAGACGCAGTACTACGTCGGCGCGCAGGACGAGAACGTCGCGCTGTTCCAGGGCATCAGCCAGGACCTCGCCTGGATCTCGCTCTCGAAGGTCGAGAAGAACCACCCCGAGATCGAGCTCAAGTACCTGCCGCCGTACCAGCGCAAGCAGGTCGAGGCGACGATCGCCGAGGGCAACATCACCGACGCCCGCGAGAAGGTCGCCGAGCTCGCCGCCCAGGCCTCCGCCTGCAAGAAGGACGCGCAACGCCGCGCGGCCGACGCCGAGAACCGGGCCCGTACGGGCGAGGGTGAGGCCGGCGGCACCGCCGGAGCCCCCGCCACCAGGACTTCCGCCACGTCCTCCGCCAAGGGGACCAAGCCGACCACCGCTCCCACTCCCGGCCCCAGCCTCTCGGAGGAAGAGAAGAAGCTGGTCCCGCAGTGCGGTAAGCAGTAAGCCGTAGGGGGCCTCAGCACCATGAGCGTTGTCACCAACACGACCACCATCGGCGCGATCGACGCACCGAGCCGCCGCAACACCGAGCTGGCACTCGTCGTCTTCGCCGTCGCCATCTCGGTGTTCGCCTACGCCAACGTGGGCCTCGCCCTCAACGGCGAACTGCCCGCGGGCATGCTCGGCTACGGAGCGGGCCTCGCCCTGCTCGGCGGCGTCGCCCACCTCGTGGTACGCAGATATGCCAAGTACGCCGATCCGCTGCTGCTGCCGCTGGCCACCCTGCTGAACGGCCTGGGCCTGGCACTGATCTGGCGCCTGGACCAGTCGGAGCGGCTGCTCGCCCACCCCAGCTTCGCGCCCGCCGCCTCCAAGCAGCTGATCTTCTCGGCGATGGGCGTGGCGCTGTTCATCGGTGTGCTGCTCCTGCTCAAGGACCACCGCATCCTCCAGCGCTACACCTACATCTCCATGGTGGTCGCGCTCATCCTGCTGATCCTGCCGATGTTCTTCCCGGCCCAGTTCGGCGCGAGGATCTGGATCACCATCCCCGGCATCGGCTCCATCCAGCCCGGTGAGTTCGCGAAGATCGTCATCACGATCTTCTTCTCCGGCTACCTGATGGTGAAGCGCGACGCCCTGGCCCTCGCCAGCCGCCGGTTCATGGGCATGTACCTGCCCCGCGGGCGGGACCTCGGTCCGATCCTCGCCATCTGGGCGATGTCGATCCTGATCCTCGTCTTCGAGACCGACCTCGGCACCTCGCTCCTCTTCTTCGGCATGTTCGTCGTCATGCTCTACGTGGCGACCGAGCGCACCAGCTGGATCGTCTTCGGCCTCACCATGTCGGCCGTGGGCGCGGTCGGCGTGGCCTCCTTCGAGAAGCACGTGCAGGACCGGGTCACCGCCTGGCTCGACCCCTTCGCCGGCTGGGGCACCCACGCAGCCAGTGAGCAGATGGCCCAGGTGCTGATGGCCTTCGGCTCCGGCGGCACGCTCGGGACCGGTCTCGGCCAGGGCAACTCCGACCTCATCCTCTTCGCGGCCAACACCGACTTCATCCTCGCCACCGTGGGCGAGGAGCTCGGGCTCGCCGGAGTGATGGCGTTCCTCCTGCTGTACGGGCTGATCGTCGAGCGCGGTGTGCGCACCGCGCTCGCCGCACGCGACCCGTTTGGCAAGCTGCTGGCCATCGGGCTCTCCGGAGCCTTCGCCATCCAGGTATTCGTCGTCGCCGGCGGTGTCATGGGCCTCATCCCGCTCACCGGTATGACGATGCCGTTCCTCGCGGCCGGCGGGTCGTCGGTCATCGCCAACTGGGCCCTGATCGGCATTCTGATCCGTATCAGCGACACCGCCCGCCGTCCCGCACCGGCTCCCGCGCCCTCCACCGACGCCGAGATGACGCAGGTGGTCCGACCGTGAACAAGCCCCTGCGCCGGGTGGCGATCTTCTGCGGTCTCCTGATGCTCGCCCTGCTCATCCGGGACAACTGGCTCCAGTACGTCCGCGCCGACGAGCTGACCAGCCACAAGTACAACCGCCGCGTCGAGATCGAGCGGTACGCCCACGAGCGCGGCGACATCATCGTCGACGGCAAGGCGATCACCGGCTCCGCCGAGACCGAGGACGGCGACTTCAGGTACAAGCGGGTATGGAAGGACGGCCCCCTGTGGGCCCCCGTGACCGGCTACTCCTCGCAGGCCTTCGACTCCTCGCAGCTGGAGAACCTGGAGGACGGCATCCTCACCGGCAACGACGACCAGCTGTTCTTCGACCGGACGCTGTCGATGTTCACCGGCGAGAAGAAGCGCGGCGGCAACGTCGTCACCACGCTGAACGGCGATGCCCAGAAGGCCGCCTTCAAGGGGCTCGGCGAGAAGAAGGGCGCGGTGGTCGCCCTCGACCCCAAGAGCGGCGCCATCCTCGCCCTCGCCAGCACCCCGTCCTACGACCCCTCGGTCTTCGCCGGCAACTCGCTCAAGGACTCGGACAACCGGCAGAAGCTCCTGAAGGACGAGGACAAGCCGATGCTCAACCGGGCCTTGCGCGAGACCTACCCCCCGGGCTCCACCTTCAAGGTCGTCACCGCCGCCGCCGCCCTGGAGAACGGGCTCTACGACGACATCGACGCCAAGACGGACTCCCCGCTGCCCTGGACGCTGCCGCAGTCCACCACGCAGCTCCAGAACGAGGGCAACATCCCCTGTGAGAACGCCACGCTGCGTGAGGCCCTGCGGGTGTCGTGCAACACCGTCTTCGGGAAGATGAGCGACGACCTCGGCAACAAGAAGATGATCGAGCAGACGGACAAGTTCGGCTTCAACAAGGAAGTCTTCACGCCCGTCCGCGCCGACGCGAGCATCTACCCCGAGGACAACAGGCCGCAGAACGCGATGGCCGGCATCGGCCAGGCGTCCAACCGCACCACCCCGCTCCAGATGGCCATGGTGGCCTCCGCGATCGCCAACGACGGCAAGCTGATGCAGCCGTACATGGTCGCGGAGCGGCAGGCGCCCAACCTGGACCCGGTCTACACCCACGAGCCCGAAGAGCTCAGCCGCGCGCTCTCGGGTGAGAACGCCCAGAAGGTCCAGCAGATGATGGAGACCGTCGTCAAGGACGGCACGGGAACCAACGCGCGGATCCCCGGCGTCACAGTGGGCGGCAAGACCGGTACGGCACAGCACGGTCTGAACAACAGCGAGAAGCCGTACGCCTGGTTCATCTCGTACGCGAAGACCGACAGCGGCTCACCGGTCGCCGTCGCCGTCGTGGTCGAGGACGGCAACGCCAACCGGGACGACATCTCCGGCGGCGGGCTGGCCGCCCCCATCGCGCGCGACGTGATGAAGGCGGTCATCGACAGCAAGAAGTGAGACCTGTCACGGCGGCCGCCCGTCATACCGGACATCGGATACCGGTCGGATATCGGCTGCCGGGTGCGGGCTGATCACGTCACCCGTGCCCGGTAGCGTATGCGCGAACAGCGCACCGCCGCGGACCACACACGGGTGCGGTCGGGACTGACGGAGAGGGCTGGAACAGATGGAAGAGCCGCGTCGCCTCGGCGGCCGGTACGAGCTGGGCTCGGTGCTCGGCCGTGGTGGCATGGCCGAGGTCTACCTCGCGCACGACACCCGGCTCGGCCGCACCGTAGCTGTGAAGACGCTCCGGGCCGATCTGGCCCGCGACCCGTCCTTCCAGGCCCGGTTCCGCCGTGAGGCCCAGTCGGCCGCCTCGCTCAACCACCCCGCGATCGTCGCCGTGTACGACACCGGCGAAGACTACGTCGACGGGGTCTCCATCCCGTACATCGTGATGGAGTACGTCGACGGGTCGACGCTGAGGGAGCTCCTGCACTCCGGTCGCAGACTGCTCCCCGAGCGCACGCTGGAGATGACGGTCGGCATCCTCCAGGCCCTGGAGTACTCGCACCGCGCCCAGATCGTCCACCGCGACATCAAACCGGCGAACGTCATGCTGACGCGCAACGGCCAGGTCAAGGTCATGGACTTCGGCATCGCCCGCGCCATGGGCGACTCCGGGATGACGATGACGCAGACCGCCGCGGTCATCGGCACCGCCCAGTACCTCTCCCCGGAGCAGGCCAAGGGCGAGCAGGTCGACGCGCGCTCCGACCTGTACTCCACCGGCTGCCTGCTGTACGAGCTGCTCGCCGTGCGACCCCCCTTCGTCGGGGACTCGCCCGTCGCGGTGGCCTACCAGCACGTCCGGGAGGAGCCGCAGCCGCCGAGCAACTTCGACTCCGAGATCACGCCCGAGATGGACGCGATCGTGCTGAAGGCGCTCACCAAGGACCCGGACTACCGCTACCAGTCCGCCGACGAGATGCGCGCCGACATCGAGGCCTGCCTCGACGGCCAGCCGGTCGCGGCCACGGCGGCGATGGGCGCCGCGGGGTACGGGGGCTACGACGGTTACCACACCGACCAGCCCACCGCCGCCCTGCGCCCGGCCGACCCGAACAACGCGCAGACCTCGATGCTGCCCCCGGTCAACCCGGACGACGGCGGCTACGGCTACGACGACCGCCAGGGCCGCCGACGCCAGCAGAAGAAGAGCAACACCTCGACGATCCTGCTGGTCGTCGCGGGCATCCTGGTGCTGGTCGGCGCGATCCTGATCGGCCAGGTGATCTTCTCCCCGACCAGCGACGACGGCCAGATCAACGCCCCGAACCTGGTGGGCTCCACGGTGCAGGAAGCGGAGAAACTCGCGGCCAGAACCGACGTCACCGTGAAGGTCGGCGCCGAGGAGCCGTGCGAGGAGCAGGAGAAGGGCGAGATCTGCTCGCAGGACCCGGCGGCCGACGCACTGATGGACAAGGACGGCACCGTCACGGTCGTCGTCTCCGCCGGAGCGCCGAAGATCGAGATCCCCAACGTCCTGGAGAAGTCCGAGGACGGCGCCCGCGAGGTCCTGGAGGGCAAGGGCTTCACGGTCAACGTCACCACGGAGGAGTCCGAGAAGACCGAGGGCACCGTGATCGAGCAGGACCCCAAGGGCGGCGAGAAGGCCGCGGACGGGGCCGAGATCACCATCACCGTGGCGACCCAGGCGACTCTCGACCTGCCGGACATGCGGACCCGCACGTACGAGGCGGCGGAGCAGCAGTTGCGGGGCATCGGTTTCACCAACATCTCGCGCACCGACGTGGATTCGGAGAAGCCGGCCGGAGAGGTGATCGAGCAGACGCCCACGGGCCCGAGCAAGCAGGCCAAGGGCGCGCAGATCGTCCTGAAGGTCTCCAAGGGCCCGGCGCAGCCGGAGCAGGTCGCGATCCCCGGTGACATCGGCAACAGGCCGTACCAGGACGTGAAGGCCCAGCTCGAAGGGCTCGGCTTCGTGGTCGCGCTCTCCCAGGGTTCGGTCGACAAGCCGAACGCCAAGGTGATCACCAGCAGCCCGGCGCCGACCACCCAGGCGGACAAGGGCAGCACCGTCACCCTCGTGACCATCGAGGGCGGCGGGAACGGCGGGAACGGGAACGGCGGGAACGGCGGGGGCTTCATCGGAGGCCTGGGCGACGACTGACCCTCCGCCCACCTCACCCGACATGGGAAGGGCCCCGGTCGCCTTGACGGTGACCGGGGCCCTTCCCGTGTGCCCGGGCGCGAGCGGCAGTTCCTCGGCGGCTCAGCGCAGCTCGACCGGCTTGGTGCGGTCCTTGTCGACCTTCTCCGTACGCTCCAGCTCGCCCCACACGATGTACCGGTACTTCGAGGTGTAGACCGGCGTGCAGGTCGTCAACGTGATGTAGCGGCCCGGTTCCTTGACGCCCGACTCCTCCGGGACCGGCTGGATCACGTCCACGTTGAACTTCGACGTCTCGGGGAGCTTCTTGTAGACCTTGTAGACGTACCAGGTGTCCTTGGTCTCGAAGACGACCGGATCGCCGTTCTCCAGCTTGTGGATGTTGTGGAACTTCGCTCCGTGCCCGTCGCGGTGCGCGGCCAGCGTGAAGTTGCCCTCGTCGTC
This sequence comes from Streptomyces sp. CA-278952, assembly GCF_028747205.1. Taxonomy (NCBI): domain Bacteria; kingdom Bacillati; phylum Actinomycetota; class Actinomycetes; order Kitasatosporales; family Streptomycetaceae; genus Streptomyces; species Streptomyces sp. CA-278952. The sequence continues at coordinate 4,044,402 of NZ_CP112880.1, read as the reverse complement.
CCAGGGGAGGGCCGACTCGACCGGGTCCGTGTAGTAGCCCGCGATGCCGTTGTTCAGGGTCTCGGGCTCGGTGCCCTTCTTGACCAGGATCTCGCCGTTCTTCATGGCGGGCACGTGCAGGAAGCCGATGCCGTCCTTGGTGTCCAGGGCGCCGGGTCCGTCCGCCCATCTGCTGCGGACCGTGTCGCCCTGTCTGCCGGCCTCGCGGTCGGCGAGCACATTGGTCCACCACAGGGAGTACGCGACGAACAGCGCGAGCACCAGGCCCGCGGTGATCAGCAGTTCGCCGAAGACGCTGACGGCCGTCTGGACGGGGTGGCGGCCTCGCCGGCGCGCCGCGGGCGCGTCCAACTGGGAGGGAGACGTGTCGGCCCGCTCGTCGTGCTCGGTCCTCGCTGCCACCGCACCGTCCCTGTCGTGAGGATGTTCAGCCGACGAGCGCGTCGGGCTTTCCCTGGCTGCGCGGCCGTTCGTCGACCATCTTGCCCCAGACGATCAGCCGGTAGGTACTCGTGAATTCCGGGGTGCAGGTCGTCATCGTGAGGTACCGGCCCGGGCCGTCGAACCCGGAACCCACCGGTACCGGCTCGATCACCGAGATGTTGGACGGCGCGGTCTGCGGGAGGATGCTGGCCATCTCGTACGTGTAATACGCGTCCTGGGTCTCGACCACGATCGGGTCGCCGGGTTCGAGCTTGTTGATGTAGCGGAACGGCTCGCCGTGGGTGTTGCGGTGGCCGGCCACGGAGAAGTTGCCCTGCTTGTCGGAGGGCATCGCGGTCTTGAGCCTGCCTTCGCCGTAATGGCCGAGCATCCCCCGGTCGAGCACCTTCTCCTTGTCGATGCCCTCGGCGATCGGGGCGACGACGTCCAGCTTGGGGATGTGCATGATCGCGAAGCCCTGGCCGGGTGCGAACACCCCGGGCTTCCGGTCGCCCTTGGCCCACTCGTCCTGGATGCGGTTCGTCTCCTTGCCGGCGATCTGCTCGGCCCGGATGTTGGTCCACCAGAGCTGGTAGGTGACGAACAGCAGCATCAGGACGCCCAGCGATATGAACACCTCGCCGACCACCCGGCTGGCGACGACCGCCGGGCTGTCCTTGGCCGCCTTGGCCGCGCGCCGGGCCTCCATCCGGGACATCGGGGCGGCCGGGGCGGCCTGTTCGACGACCGGTTCCGGGCGCCGCCGGCCGCGTCCCTTGGCCGCCCGCCTCCGCTCGGCCCGCCCACCGGAGGGAGGCGGCCCGGGGCGGGAAGCCGTCCCGGGACCGGGACCGGGCTCGGCCGGTATGCGGCTGATGACTTCGGTGCGGGGCTCGGCGGGCCCTCCGGCGACGGCGGCCATGACTTCGGTGCGCGGTTCGGCGGGGAGGTCCGGGGCCGGTCCCTCGGCCGGAGCCATGCGCGCAGACGGCTCCTGCGGCCCGTACCAGTCGCGCTGGTACCCGGCGGGGTCGTACCACTCGTTCGGGGCTCCCTGGGGCCGCTGAGGCCCTTGGTGAGCCGTGTAACCGGCCTCGTGCGACGACACCGCCGTCGGTACGTGTCCGGGCACGGGATCCGGTACGTGGCCGAGCACGGACGCCGACACCGACTCCGGCGCTCCGGGGCCTGGTGCGGGCACCGGCCCGGGAGCTGACCCGGGGCCCGGCCCCGGGCCGTCCGGGATGTTGTCCGCCCGGAACCACGGTGAGGCGTGCCCGCCGGGCAGCGGATCGCTCAGCGGATCCGCGAGGCCGTCCACCGCTGCCACGAACGCGCCGTCGGCCCCGTACCCCCCTTGCGCGTGGGGGCCCTCCGGTCCGGCCTCGTGCCCGGGGCGGCCTACGGTCACGCGGCGGCCTTGCCCACCACCGGCGCGAGCCCCGCCGACCGCGCGACGGCCCCCTGGTCTCCGCACTGCTCCAGCCAGTTGGCGAGCATCAGGTGGCCGTGTTCGGTGAGCACCGACTCGGGGTGGAACTGCACGCCCTCCACCGCCCGGTCGCGGTGGCGCAGCCCCATGATGATGCCGTCCGCCGTGCGGGCGGTGACCTCCAGCTCCGGGGGCAGCGCGCCGGGTTCGGCGGCGAGCGAGTGGTAGCGCGTCGCGGTGAAGGGGGACGGCAGTCCGGCGAAGACGCCCTTGCCCTCGTGGGTCACGGGGGAGGTCTTGCCGTGCAGCAGTTCGGGGGCCCGGTCGACGACGCCGCCGTACGCGACCGCCATCGACTGCATTCCCAGGCAGACGCCGAAGACCGGGACGCCGGTGTCCGCGCAGTGACGCACCATTTCGACGCAGACACCTGCCTGTTCGGGCGTCCCGGGGCCCGGGGAGAGCAGGACCCCGTCGAAGCCGTCCTGCGCGTGGGCGGGGGTCACCTCGTCGTTGCGCAGCACCTCGCACTCGGCGCCGAGCTGGTAGAGGTACTGGACGAGGTTGAACACGAAGCTGTCGTAGTTGTCCACGACGAGGACGCGTGCGCTCACTGGTCTGCTCCTGCTCCACCGGCGCTCTCGCCGTCGACGGTCACATCACCGAACGGCAGCAGCGGCTCCGCCCAGGGGAACACGTACTGGAACAGCGCGTAGACGACCGCCAGAACCAGCACGAGCGAGATGACACCCCGCACCCATGCGTTGCCCGGCAGATGCCGCCAGATCCAGCCGTACATGCTGACCCCTCCATTCGGTACCGGCACCAGACTAGAGGGCCGCGGCCGGGGAGGGGGTCAGCTGTGGAAAAGCACGGACGAGCACGGTCAGCCGGAGAGTTCCGGGGGCCTTCCGCCGCTCACCGGCCGCGTGGCGTCCAGATGCGCCCAGGCGATCAGCCGGTGGCTGCTGCCCCATTCCGGCTCGCACGTGGTGAGCGTCAGATAGCGTCCGGCGTCCTCGAAGCCGGAGCCGCGGGGCACCGGGGCGACGACGGCGGTGTCGGTGGGCACGGTCCGGTACGGCTTCCTCGCGATGCGGTACGTGAACCAGGTCGTCCCGTCGTTCACGACCACCGCGTCCCCGGGCCGCAGCCGCGGGAAGTCCTTGAAGGGGTCACCGTACGTCCGCCGGTGCCCGGCCACCGCGAAGTTGCCCGTGTCACCGGGGCGGGCCGTTCCGCTGTAGTGCCCGAGCCCCTTCTGCAGGGTGGTGACCGCGGTGTTCTCCAGGACGGGCCACTCCCAGTCGGCGCCGAAGCGCGGGATGTGCATCGTCGCGAAGGGCTTTCCGGCGCGGTACGGGGCTGGGCCCGGGTCCGGGGTCCGGTCCGCGTCCGGGGTCGTGGAGGGGGACGTCTCCGGGGAGGCGGGCGGTGGGGCCGGCGCCACGGGCTCATGGGCCCACTGGCTCCGGAGGGTGTCGATCTCGCCCTCGGCCGCGTCGGCCGCCTGCACACCTGTCCAGAACAGGAAGTAGACGACGAAGAGGATGATCAGCGCCCCCGCGGTGATGCAGAGTTCGCTGAAGGTTCTGACGACGACTCGCACCGACACCGGACGGCCTCCCCGGGGCTCAGCTCGGGCTCACTCCACAGGCTGCGCGTAGTGGAGATCCACTGTGCCCGAGTACCCGGGAAGAGTCACCGCCTCGTTGTCGTCGACTTTCCAGCCCAGCCCGTACGCCTTCACGTACAGCAGGTAGTTCTGGATCGCGGTGGAGTCGTTGAGCGCCTGCTTGAGCTTGCCCGGGTCACCGACCGCGGTGACCTTGTACGGCGGGGAGTAGACGCGGCCCTGGAGGATGAGCGTGTTGCCCACGCAGCGGACGGCGCTGGTGGAGATCAGCCGCTGGTCCATCACCTGGATCCCCCGCGCCCCGCCCTGCCACAGCGCGTTCACCACGGCCTGCAGGTCCTGCTGGTGGATGACCAGGTCGTTGGGCTGGGGCTCGGGGTAGCCGGGGTTGGCGGTGGCGTCGGGGGGCGCGTCGTCGAGCGTCACGCTGACGGAGTCGCCGCTGATCTTCGTGGTGCCGGCCGCCTTCTCCAGGGCCTTCAGCCGGGCGTCCTCGGCCTTGGTGGAGCCGTCGTCGCGCTGGGCGAGGGCGTCGACGTCCGCGCGGGCGCCGGCGACCGCGTCGTTCAGCTCGCCGTTGTTCTCGCTGCGCTCCCTGATCAGGTCGGAGAGCTTGAGCAGGGAGGAGTCGCTGCGCAGATTGGTGCCCTTGGCGGTGTTGGCGCTGGTGACGAAGATGAGTCCGGCCAGGGCGAAAACCGCAGCGGTGAGGCCCCGGACCGCCCACGCGGAGGTGCGCCGGGCCGGGCCTTCTGGGGAGTCGGCGGAATTGCTCAACGTACCCTTATCTCATCAGGCGCCAGAGAAGCACTACGCTAACGGACGCTCGGGGGAGGCAGCATTCCCCCTGGCACCCGCCCCCGGCGCCCGCCACAGATCCCTGCGCGGTCACGCAGCGCATCGACAGGAGAGTCCCTCGTGCCGAAGTCACGTATCCGCAAGAAGGCCGACTTCACGCCGCCCCCGGCGAAGCAGGCAACGACCATCAAGCTGACCAACCGCAGTTGGGTCGCTCCGGTGATGCTGGCCCTGTTCCTCATCGGGCTGGTCTGGATCGTGGTGTTCTACGTGACCGAGGGTGATCTCCCGGTCGACGCCCTGGGCAACTGGAACATCGTGGTCGGCTTCGGCTTCATCGCCGGCGGATTCGCCGTGTCGACGCAGTGGAAGTGACGGACCACCTCCGCGCGCAAGCCCTGCCCTGAGTTACCCACAGAGTTATCCACAGTCGGGGGAAAAGGTCAGACGATCTGTGGATAACCTCCGCTCACGTTGACGCCGGTGTGACCGCAGCCTCCCTCGTCGAGGGGGGCTGCACCCCGTTGCCCAGAAGGAAAGACCCAGTTCAGCGACGAGGGGAACGCATGTTCCTCTTGCCATGCACAAGATTCTGCGCAGACTGTGGACAACTTCGGTCCACCGGGGGGTGGAGGACCCCATTCCGCTCAGGTGAGCGACATCGTGCGGGCGACGATCATCCCGGCCGTCACCAGCAGGACGAGCGCACAGACACCGGCCTGCACCGCCGTACGCCGCTCGCGCGGGGCGTGGACCATGCCGATGGCGATGACGACGCCCGCGATCAGACCGCCGACGTGCGCCTCCCAGGCGATGCCGCCCCAGGTGAAGGTGAAGACCATGTTGATCGCCAGCAGCACCAGCACCGGACGCATGTCGTAGTTCATCCGGCGCATCAGCACGGCGGTGGCGCCGAACAGGCCGTAGACCGCACCGGACGCCCCGAGCGAACCCTGGTTGGGCGCGGCGATCAGATAGGTCAGGGCGCTGCCGGCGAGACCGGACAGCAGATAGAGCGCGAGATAGCGGGAGCGGCCGAGCGCGGCCTCCAGCTGTCCGCCGAGCCACCACAGCCCCAGCATGTTGAACCCGATGTGCACCACTTCCTGGTGCAGGAACATCGAGGTCACCAGGCGGTACCACTGGCCCTCGGCGACGCCCTCGACGGATCCCGGCGGCGGGCTCGGGTCCCACGCCAGCCCGAGCAGCGTCAGATCGCCCACCAGCGCGGGGCGGACGGAGACCAGGAGGAAGACGGCCAGATTGATGCCGAGCAGGATCTTGGTGACCAGGCGCGGATCGGCGGCCACCGGGCCGCCCGCCAGCGTCCGCGGCCGACCGGCCGCCGGGTGGTGCCCGGTGCCCGAGCCCTGGCGTACGCAGTCGGGGCACTGGAAGCCGACCGAGGCGCTGACCATGCACTCGGGGCAGATGGGCCGCTCGCAGCGCGTACAGCTGATGCCGGTCCCGCGGTCGGGGTGGCGGTAGCAGGTCGGCGTCGGCGCCCCGCTTCCCGTGGCGGCACGGTCCCCCGGCGGCTGCTGGTCCATCGGTCCTGGCCTGCCTCTCGGTCCTCGTCGCTCGGCGGCGCGAACAGGGCCGCCCCGCTGGTCCGCTATGTATCAGTACGGACGGCCGGGGCGGTTGGTTCCCGCGCGGGTATCCGGCGGGAGCGGACGTCAGCGGGTCTCGACGACCACGGACTCGATCACCACGTCCCGCAGCGGACGGTCGGTGCGCGGATTGGTCGGGGTGGCCGCGATGGCGTCGACGACCTTGCGGCCGGCCTCGCCGGACACCTCGCCGAAGATGGTGTGCTTGCCGGTCAGCCAGGCGGTGGGGGACACGGTCAGGAAGAACTGCGACCCGTTCGTCCCCGGGCCCGCGTTCGCCATGGCCAGCAGATACGGCTGCGTGAAGCCCAGCTCCGGGTGGAACTCGTCGGCGAACTTGTAGCCCGGGCCGCCGGTGCCGTTGCCCAGCGGATCGCCGCCCTGGATCATGAAACCGCTGATGACGCGGTGGAAGACGGTGCCGTCGTACAACCGGTCCGTGGATTTCTCGCCCGTCTCCGGGTTGACCCACTCGCGCTGCCCGGTGGCCAGCTCGACGAAGTTCCGGACCGTCTTGGGCGCGTGGTTCGGCAGAAGCCGAATCTCGATGTCGCCCTGATTGGTCTTCAAGGTGGCGTAAAGCTGCTCGGCCACGGTCTGCCTTCCTTCGTCCTTCACCTGACGTCACATCCATCGCTGACGTCCGCCGATCCTCCCACGGACCGGGAAACATGCGGCCGGATGCCGGACGAAACGGCGCGTTCGGCACCGAACCATGGCATTGTCGTCGGCACACTTCACATGAACCGTATGGGCCGCAAAGGGCGATCATGACCCGGATGCCCGTCCCGCATGCCGGGCGTGGACCCAACAGGCATGATTTCGAACTGGGCGGACAGGCGGAGTACCTACCCGCCACCAAGGAGGAGGATCTCGTGACCCGCATCGACAGCGTGCGCGCCGCAACCGACTCGGCGAAGGACAGCGCGCAGCACGCCGCGGAAGTGGTGGCGCCTTACGCCGACACAGCCAAGAAGCAGGCGGCCCACTACGCGCACGAGGCTCGTACGCAACTCGCGCCGAAGGTGACGAAGGCCGCCAAGCAGGCCCGTGTGCAGTACGCGTCCCACCTCGCACCTCGCCTCGAACAGGCCCGTACCCACGTGCCGCCCAGGGTCGACGAGGCCGCGCACCGCGCGGCGGCCTCCACCCGTAAGGCCGCACGGAGCGCCGCCGACTACACCGCCCCCCGCGTCGAGCACGCCCGGTCGGTGGCCCTGCCCGTCGCCGAGCAGGCTTCCGCCCGCAGCGCGGCCGCCCTCGCGGCGCTGCGCACCCAGGTGACGGCCAAGGAGATCCAGAAGCTGGCCAGAAAGCACCAGCGGCGGGCCAAGGCGGGCCGGGCCGCGAAGGGGTTCCTGGTGCTGGGCGTCCTGGCCGGCGGCGCCTACGCCGCCTGGCGCTGGTGGGACAAGCAGGCCAACCCGGACTGGCTGGTCGAACCGCCCGTCGCCACCGAGGTGGGCGACGAGCGTTCGCCGCTCAGCTCGGTCGACGGCAGCGCCCGGGCCGACCTCGACCCGGAGGTCAAGGCCAAGCAGGCCGAGGCCGAGTCGGGCGAGGGGGACACCCCCGGCCTCGACGACCGGCCCTGACCCGGAGCGCCCCGGGCCTGCCTACCCCCTGAGAGAACGGACGCGGCTGCGGTAACCGCCCTGGCGGTTACCGCAGCCGCGTCCGTTCGTGCCCCCGACCCGCCCCGCTCCACCGTAAGACGGCGGCGGGGCCCCGATCCACCGGCGACTACCGGCTTACGGCGAAGCGCATCAGGGCCTGCTCGTCGCCCTGCTTGATCTTCCCGGTCTCGTTGATCACCTGGAGCTTCCAGCCGGCGCCCTCGCGGATCGCCTTGGCCACGGCGACCCCGTTGTCCTGGGTGAGCATGCTCGGCCAGATGTCCGCGACCTGCTGCGTGCTGCCGCCCGTCGCGTCGTACACCTTGAAGCTGATGTTGCGCGCGTTGCTGAACGCGCTGCGCTTCTTGTACGCGGCGGCGATGAAGACGATCGCCGTGATGTTCGAAGGAATCTTGGCGAACTCGACGGTCACCGTCTCGTCGTCTCCGTCACCGTGCCCGCTCTGGTTGTCCCCGCTGTGCACCAGCGAGCCGTTGCCCAGCGGGTCCAGCGAGTCCAGACCTGCCAGCCGCACCGGGTCCCCACCCTGCAGCGCGATGGCGATCAGGTCGAGGTCCGTGCCGGCCTTCTGCCGGAGCTTCCCCATCAGGCCGCCGCTGCTCCCGACGGTGGGGTCCCAGGACGCCCCGATGGACAGATGGGTCACCCCACCCAGGTCGGCCGGGCCGTCTTCCTTCGTCAACGTGATCATGCCTGAGTCCTTTTTGTGGCTCGACTGTTTACGTATGAAGTGTGCCTGGTACCTCCGGCACCCGGCCCCGTAGGAAGCGCGCCGGTTCCGGATCGTACGAGACAGGAGCCCGGCAGGAGCCCAAGCGCTCGGCAGTACGCCAACGCGGACGCAGGCCGCGACAGAACGAGAAAGGCCCCCTGAACCGCGTTGTCGCAGTTCAGGGGGCTGGGATTGTGGAGCCTAGGAGATTCGAACTCCTGACATCTGCCTTGCAAAGGCAGCGCTCTACCAACTGAGCTAAGGCCCCGGGCCACAACGAACGAGGGCAACGCCCAGCACGTCCGTGCCAAGGCTACCGTCGCAGACCAGAGTACCGGGTGACCCCCGTAATCCTGCAAAAGGATAGGGACTCCCCGTGGACGACCACGCTCCGTAAGATGCTCGCAAGGTTCGCAGCAGCGAAGCCGCAGGGATGGGGAGACGCCATGGACGCAGCGCAACAAGAGGCGACGGCAAGAGCCAGAGAACTTCAACGCAGTTGGTACGGGGAGCCGTTGGGGGCGCTCTTCCGTCGGCTGATCGATGATCTCGGCCTGAACCAGGCCCGGCTGGCCGCTGTTCTCGGGCTCTCCGCCCCGATGCTCTCCCAACTGATGAGCGGCCAGCGGGCCAAGATCGGGAATCCCGCGGTGGTCCAGCGCGTCCAGGCCCTCCAGGAGCTGGCGAGCCAGGTGGCCGACGGCAGCGTCAGCGCGGGCGAGGCCACCGACCGCATGGAGGAGGTCAAGAAGTCGCAGGGTGGGTCGGTGCTGACCGCCACCGGCCAGACCACCTCCACCGGCGGCGCTCCCACCGTCCGCCGCGTGGTGCGCGAGATCCAGTCCCTGCTGCGGTCGGTCGCGGCGGCGGGCGACATCATCGATGCCGCGGACGCCCTCGCCCCGACCCACCCGGAGCTGGCAGAGTTCCTCAAGGTGTACGGAGCGGGACGCACCGCGGACGCGGTCGCGCACTACGAGGGGCACCAGAGCTAGCGGCTCCGGACCGCGACGGACGACGGAGCCAGGGCACGCGCACACCGTGCGGCGCCCTGGTGCCGGCAGGGCACGGGGGCCGGACACGGGCCGCGGCAGACGCCGCGGCACCACGGGAACGGGGAGCGGGCGCAGCACAATGGGTGAGGTCTTCGCTGGTCGGTACGAGCTGATCGATCCGATCGGACGGGGCGGGGTCGGCGCCGTCTGGCGCGCCTGGGACCACCGCCGCCGCAGGTACGTCGCGGCCAAGGTGCTCCAGCAGAGCGACGCGCACACGCTGCTGCGCTTCGTCCGCGAACAGGCCCTGCGCATCGAGCACCCGCACGTGCTGGCCCCGGCCAGCTGGGCCGCCGACGACGACAAGGTCCTGTTCACCATGGACCTGGTGAGCGGCGGCTCGCTCGCCCATGTCATCGGAGACTACGGCCCGTTGCCCCCGCGCTTCGTCTGTCTGCTGCTGGACCAGCTGCTCTCGGGGCTCTCCACGGTGCACGCCGAAGGGGTGGTGCACCGCGACATCAAGCCCGCCAACATCCTGATGGAGGCGACCGGAACGGGCCGCCCGCATCTGCGCCTCTCCGACTTCGGCATCTCGATGCGCAAGGGCGAACCCCGGCTCACCGAGACCAACTACGTGGTCGGTACGCCCGGTTACTTCGCCCCCGAGCAGATGATGGGCGCCGAGCCCGACTTCCCCGCTGACCTCTTCGCGGTCGGGCTGGTCGCGCTCTACCTCCTCCAGGGCCAGAAGCCCGACTCCCAGGCGCTGGTGGAGCACTTCGCCGCGCACGGCACCCCGAGCGCGCCCAACGCCATTCCCGAGCCGCTGTGGCAGGTTCTCGCCGGGCTGCTCCAGCCGGACCCGCACGCCCGGTTCCGGACCGCGACGGGCGCCCGCAAGGCCCTGACCGCGGCGGTCGAGATGCTGCCCGAACCCGGCCCGGACGACGAGCCGGTGGAGGTGTTCGACCAGATCGGGCCGCTGCCGGCGGGATTCGGCCCCGACGGGCCCGTAACCACCCCTCAGCAGCCCGAGGAGCCCGCACCCGCCCCCACGGCCGCCCCGGCGCGGCCGGCCGTTCCGGGGCCCGGTCAGCATGCCTCCGCACCGCCCCCCACGTCGATGTCCGAGACGGGCAGCTTCCACCTCGCGCCCCCGCCCGGGGCCTCTCCCCCGCAGCAACAGCCGTACCAGCAGCCGGGGTTCCAGCAGCCGCCGGCCGCACCGTTCACGGCGGACGCGCCGCCCCCGTACGCCGTCGGCGCGCCGGATGCCTCCCAGGCACCGACCTCCGGCGTACCGCACGATCCCGTCGCCACCCGCGCCTACACCGCCCAGCGGGGGCAACCACCGGTGCCGGCCCCGCCGGTGCAGCACGCCGCGCCCCACGCGCCCGTACGGGTGACGCGTCCGGGACCGCCGCCGAAGGTGGCTGCCGCGGTGCTGGTGGTGGCGCTGATCTGCTTCGCGGTCGGCATCTGGGCCCTGACCCGGATCTGACCGCCCCGCCGCCGGGCCGGCTACCAGCCCTGCGGCGGCTGGTGGCCCCCGGCGGTCGGCGAACCCGCCGCCGGGGCCCCGGCGGCGCGGCGGCGGGCCAGCAGCGTCCAGACGCCCAGCCCGAGCACCAGCACGGACCCCGTGCCGATCCCGGCCGCGGCGACCACCGTCATCGGGCCGCTCTGCGCGGCCTCCCGGGCGTTCTTCCCCTTCCGGGCCACTTCCCGGTCCTGGTCGGTGACGCCGAAGACCCCGGCGTCACCCTCGTACGGGGACGTCTCGGCCTTGTTCTTCACCTGGACCGCGAGCTCGAACGGGATCGGCTCGGCACCGTAGGACTCCTTGAGCTTCGGGCTGAGGGACACCGACAGGTAGTACCAGCCCGCGAAGCGCACGGCGCTGACCTGGGTCGAGGGGGCGAACCGGTTGCGGTAGGCCACCGGGGGCAGCGGCCTCAGGGACGCGGAAGCGGGCCCTCCGGAGTACGAGAGCGTGGCGTCGGAGACATGCCCCTGGGCGGGGTTTTCCAACGACAGGGTGAGCGCGTTGCCCACGAACTCCTTGCCGGTGCCCGTGCTGTTGGAGAGCCCTGCGGTGGCGTGGAGTTGCTGCCCCCAGTCCACCGGCACCCGGTAGAAGCGGGTCTGCCCCGGGGCGACCGTGTCCTGCCAGCGGCCGTTCTCCAGGCTGGTGGCCTCGGAGTACCCGGACCCACCGGACCGCTTCTGCTGCTTCCCGGTCAGCGGCTTCGCCGAGGCCGAGGGCCAGCTTTCGGGCCCGTCGGTCGGCATGGCCGCCCCGCTCTTCAACCGCGGCTCCTGGAGGAAGCGCAACTCCAGGTCCCAGGCATCGGAGTTGGACGTCTCCTTGCTCTCGCGCTCGACGAGGACGTCGTACTGGCCGCTCTCCTGGCAGGTGGGGCTGCCCTCCTTGACGGTCCGGGAGACGTACGCGGCGATGGGACGCGCGTACGCGCCCGCGCCGAAGTTCGCCCGCTCCGCGCTGCATTGGGTGTCGTCGTTCTCCCGGAGGCTGACGTTGATGCCGTCGCCGTAGGCGACCGCGCCGCTGTCGCCGGGCACCGCGACCGCCGAGACATAGGCGGCGGAGGCGTCGTCCAGCGTGACCCGGTAGTAGAGCTTCTCGCCCGGCTTGATCGTGCTGCGGTACGGGACGCCCTCGTCCAGCGTGGACGCCTCGACGTTGGTCGCCGCACCCTGCACGTTCTTCGCGTCGGGGTCGAACGCGTACACCCCGGGGCCCGCCGCGTGCGCCTGCCCCGGCAGGGCCGCCGCCGCACACATCGCCGCGAGTACCGCGGCCACCACCCGGCCCCTGTTGCGCTGCCTCTTCACGCGCTTCCCCTCGTCGTCCTCACGCGCCGGTGCCGTCGACCGCCCGGCCGCGATGCCGGTCCATCCTGCCCCGCCCGCACCGCCGGTGTCTCCGGCCACAGCTGCATTGCCCCTCTTGTCCGCGTTCCGGCCCCGGCCGACACCCCACCGGAGTTCACCAGAGCAATTTATGTATGTGCTCCAGTGAACTCAAGAGGCCGGAAGACCAAGAGACGCGGGCTCACGCGCGCACGACAAGGGGCCCGCACGCCGCCGAACGGCCCCCGGACAGCACGAAGCCCCGGCCGCTCAGCGACCGGGGCCCGTAACAGACTGTGCCGTCTCACACACCCGAACCTGCGGGCACGGAGTCGGTCGCCTCCGTCCACAGATCCTGCTCGGCGCGATCCGCCTGGATCTGGCGGTACACGAGGAGCCCGCCGATGGCAGCCAGTGCGACCAGGAGAAGCTTCTTCACCGCGCGACCTCGTCTTTCCTTGGCGTATGGGCCTTCTGTCGCCGACTATACACACCGGCCGATACCGATCGGTTACCTGCCCGGGGGCCCCGGAGCACCCCCTCCACGGCGTCCGGAAGGACCTCCGAGCACCCGTTTCCGACCGTCCGCGAGGGCCTGTCCACTCCAGTTGCACCATACGAGTGGTGTTCATCCGAAGATCGGCGCGGAGCGGGCGTCGCTCCTCGAAATCACGGGCCGGATCCACATGATCGGAGAAGTCAGCAACCGGACCGTCCGAAAGCGAGGGGCCATGAGCACCTTCCAGCCCAAGAACCTCTGGACCGCCTTCATCACCGCGTTCTTCGCCCTCCTGGCGTCGCTGGGCCTCGCCACCGCCACGGCGAGTACCGCGAACGCCGCGGCGCAGCCGAGCACCACGACCCAGGAGCACACGGCAGCCGCCGCGGCAACCCCGATCGCCCCCTCGGTCCGATGGACCCTTCCGCGTGACCGGGCCCTTCCGCCCACGATGAAGCAGCGCATCCGAGCGGAGGCCCACGGCTCCTCCCCGGCCACCCGGCACCTGTCGCTCGACCCCGCGGAGGCCGCCCGCACGACCGGACCGGCCGGCTCCCACCACGCAGCCCCGGAAGGCGACTCCCCGGCGCCACCCCCCTGATCCCGGCGCCCACCGCACTCCGGGGCCCCTGGTCCGGTTCACACCGGCCGGGGGCCCTTTCCGTGTGTCCCGAGCCGGTTCTGCGCCCCGGTGACCTCCCATGGACACCGGGCGGGCAACGTCCCGCAGGCCCGGGGCCTTCCCCGGGCCGGGCCGCCCCCAAGGACCCGCCCGTACGCCCGGCTCCCCGACCCAACTCGCCCACGCGAACCGACCCCGGCCTCAGCCAGCCCCGACCCGAGCCAGCCCGACCCAGCCCGACCCAGCCCAGGCCAGCCCGACCCAGCCCCGTCCGGCCGAGAGCCGACCGACCGACCGCACCGGCCCCGTCAACGCGAAGACCCCCAGCCACTGGTGACTGGGGGTCTTCGTTCTGTGGGGCTAACAGGATTTGAACCTGTGGCCTCATCCTTATCAGGGATGCGCTCTAACCAACTGAGCTATAGCCCCGCCGCGCTGTCGCGCTGACTTCTGAAGATTAGCGCACGTCGGGGCCAGTCCCAAAATCGATACTCGGCGCGCTACTCGTCCTCGGCCAGCGTGAGCTCGACGCCGCCCACGAAGCCCGCCGACAGGTTGTAGATGAAGGCGCCCAGCGTCGCCAGCGCGGTGGCCAGCACCACGTCGATCACGGCGATGACCGAGGTGAAGATGAGCACGCGCGGCAGCGACAGGAACGACTGCAGATCGAAGCCGTTGCTCTCGTTCGAGCCGGTGGCCTCGCTGATCGTGCCGCCGACGGTCTCGAAGACGCCCATCGCGTCCATGACCATCCACAGCACCGCCGACGCCACCACGGTGCAGATGCCCAGCGCGATCGACAGCAGGAAGCTGACCTTCATCACCGACCACGGGTCGGCCTTGGCCACCCGCAGACGGGCCTTGCGGGTACGCGGAGTGGTCCGCGCCCCCGTGCGCGGCTTGCGCGTCGCCTGAGCGCCGCCCACGCCCTGCGCGCCCCCCAGCGTGCCGCCGACCGGCTCTCCGGGGCGCTGGCCGCCCTGGGTGTCGCCGCCGGGCCCCTGGTACGCCTTGGGCGGGTGGTACGGCCCCGACGGCCCCGGTGCGGGCTCACGCTCGCCGGGCAGGGGCCCGGTCGCGTAACCCTCGTACTGGGGCTGAGGCCCTCGTGTGTCCGTCACAGTGCCCCCTTGGGAGTCCGTGGCAGGGCCACGGGCACCGTTCGCTCCAGCTCCGGAAGCGGCCGAACCGGCGCCCGTGGCTCCACTCACGCTCTACTCCTCGTGCTCCCCGGTCGAAGGCTCCATGCCCTCGACAGTGCCCTCGCTCACGCCCTCGGCGTGAACCTCGGCCAGCTCGCCATCGACGTCATCGGCCCCATCGACCTCTTCCGCCTCACGGCCGGCCTCGGCATTGCGCGCGATGCCGACGACGGCGTCGCGCTTGCCCAGATTGATCAGTTGAACGCCCATGGTGTCACGGCCCGTCTCCCTGACTTCATTGACTCGCGTACGAATCACACCACCGCCGAGCGTGATGGCGAGAATCTCGTCCGTCTCCTCGACCACCAGCGCACCGACGAGCGTTCCGCGGTCCTCCACGATCTTGGCGGCCTTGATGCCGAGGCCGCCGCGGCCCTGGACGCGGTACTCGTCGACGGGGGTCCGCTTCGCGTACCCGCCGTCGGTAGCAGTGAAGACGAACGTACCGGGCCGGACGACATTCATCGAGAGCAGTTCGTCGCCCTCGCGGAAACTCATCCCCTTGACGCCCGAGGTGGCACGGCCCATCGGGCGCAGCGCGTCGTCCGTCGCGGTGAACCTGATCGACTGGGCCTTCTTGCTGATGAGCAGCAGATCGTCCTCGGCCGACACCAGCTCGGCGCCGATCAGCTCGTCGTCGCCGCCGTCCGGCATCTCGCGCAGGTTGATCGCGATGACACCGCCCGAGCGCGGCGAGTCGTAGTCCTTGAGCGCGGTCTTCTTCACCAGACCGCCCTTCGTCGCCAGGATCAGGTACGGCACGGCCTCGTAGTCGCGGATCGCCAGGATCTGGGCGATCTTCTCGTCCGGCTGGAAGGCCAGCAGGTTGGCGACGTGCTGGCCGCGCGCGTCCCGGCCGGCGTCCGGGAGCTCGTACGCCTTGGCCCGGTAGACCCGGCCCTTGTTCGTGAAGAACAGCAGCCAGTGGTGGGTCGTCGAGACGAAGAAGTGGTCGACGATGTCGTCTTCCCGCAGCTTCGTCCCGCGCACGCCCTTGCCGCCGCGCTTCTGCGAGCGGTAGTCGTCCGTCTTCGTGCGCTTCACATAACCGCTGCGGGAGATCGTGACGACGATGTCCTCCTCGGCGATCAGGTCCTCGATGGACATGTCACCGTCGAAGGGCACCATCGCGGAGCGCCGGTCGTCACCGAACTTGTCGACGATCGCCGCCAGCTCCTCGCTGACGATGGTGCGCTGCTTGGCGGGCGAGGCCAGGATCTGGTTGTACCCGTTGATCTTCGCCTGGAGCTCGTCGTGCTCGGCGGTGATCTTCTGGTGCTCCAGCGCGGCCAGCCGGCGCAGCTGCATCTCCAGGATCGCGTTCGCCTGGAGCTCGTCGATCTCCAGCAGGCCCATCAGGCCCTCGCGCGCGATGTCCACCGTGTTGGAACGCCGGATGAGGGCGATGACCTCGTCGATGGCGTTCAGGGCCTTGAGGAGGCCGCGCAGGATGTGCGCCCGCTCCTCCGCCTTGCGCAGCCGGAACTTCGTCCGCCGGACGATGACCTCGATCTGGTGCGTCACCCAGTGGCGGATGAACGCGTCGATCGACAGCGTGCGCGGCACCCCGTCGACGAGCGCCAGCATGTTCGCGCCGAAGTTCGTCTGAAGGTCGGTGTGCTTGTACAGGTTGTTCAGGACGACCTTGGCGACCGCGTCCCGCTTGAGGACGACGACCAGGCGCTGGCCCGTACGCGAGGAGGTCTCGTCGCGGACGTCCGCGATCCCGCCGACCTTGCCGTCCTTGACCAGGTCGGCGATCTTCTGCGCGAGGTTGTCGGGGTTGGTCTGGTACGGAAGCTCCGTGACGACCAGGCACTGACGGCCCTGGATCTCCTCGACCGCGACGACCGCGCGCATCGTGATGGAGCCACGGCCGGTGCGGTACGCCTCCTCGATGCCCTTGCGGCCCACGACCAGCGCGCCGGTGGGGAAGTCGGGGCCCTTGATGCGCTCGATCAGCGCGTCCAGCAGCTCCTCGTGCGAGGCCTCGGGGTGCTCCAGATACCACTGGGCGCCGGAGGCGACCTCGCGGAGGTTGTGCGGCGGGATGTTGGTCGCCATGCCGACCGCGATGCCCGCGGAGCCGTTGACCAGCAGGTTCGGGAAGCGCGCCGGCAGGACCGTCGGCTCCTGGTTGCGGCCGTCGTAGTTGTCCTGGAAGTCGACGGTCTCCTCGTCGATGTCCCGGACCATCTCCATGGACAGCGGCATCATCTTGCACTCGGTGTACCGCATGGCGGCGGCCGGGTCGTTGCCCGGGGAACCGAAGTTGCCGTTGGAGTCAACCAGCGGCATGCGCATCGACCAGTGCTGCGCGAGGCGCACCAGGGCGTCGTAGATGGAGGAGTCGCCGTGCGGGTGGTACGTGCCCATCACGTCGCCGACGACGCGGGCGCACTTGTAGAAACCCTTCTCGGGGCGGTACCCGCCGTCGTACATCGCGTACAGCACCCGGCGGTGGACGGGCTTGAGGCCGTCCCGTACGTCGGGCAGCGCACGCGAGACGATGACGGACATCGCGTAGTCGAGGTAGGAGCGCTGCATCTCCGTCTCGAGCCCGACGGGCTCGACGCGCATGCCCACACCGGGGACGATGACTTCCTCGGGCGTCGCGGGTTCAGGTGTCACAGGGGTGTTCTCGTCGGCCATTGCTGGTCAAAGTCCTTTCGAGCTGCGGCGTCGCTGGTACGGCCGACTCAGATGTCGAGGAAGCGGACGTCCTTGGCATTGCGCTGGATGAACGAGCGCCGCGCCTCGACGTCCTCGCCCATGAGCACCGAGAACAGGTCGTCGGCCTGCGCCGCGTCGTCCAGCGTCACCTGCCCGAGCACCCGGTGGTCGACGTCCATGGTCGTGATGCGCAGCTCTTCGGCGTTCATCTCGCCGAGGCCCTTGAAGCGCTGGATCGAGTCTTCCTTGATCCGCTTGCCGTTCTGCTTGCCGAGCGCCACCAGGGCGTCGCGCTCCCGGTCCGAGTACGCGTACTCGAAGTCGTCCCGGCCCCACTTGATCTTGTAGAGCGGCGGGCGCGAGAGGTAGACGTTCCCCTGCTCCACCAAGGGCCGCATGAAGCGGAAGAGGAAGGTCAGCAGCAGGGTGTTGATGTGCTGACCGTCGACGTCGGCGTCCGCCATCAGGATGATCTTGTGATAGCGGAGCTTCTCGATGTCGAAGTCCTCGTGGACCCCGGTGCCGAACGCCGAGATCAGCGCCTGGACCTCGGTGTTCTGGAGGATCTTGTCGATCCGGGCCTTCTCGACGTTCAGGATCTTGCCGCGGATGGGCAGGATCGCCTGGTACATCGGGTTACGGCCGGACTTCGCCGAACCGCCGGCGGAGTCACCCTCGACGATGAAGATCTCGCACTTGGTGGGGTCGTTCGACTGGCAGTCGCTGAGCTTGCCCGGCAGCGAGGCGCTCTCCAGCAGCCCCTTGCGCCGCGTCAGGTCACGCGCCTTGCGGGCCGCCACCCGGGCGGTCGAGGCGGCGATGCCCTTGCGGATGATGTCGGCGGCCTCGTTGGGATTCCGGTCGAACCAGTCCGTCAGCTGCTCGTGCACGACCTTCTGCACGAAGGTCTTGGCCTCCGTGTTGCCCAGCTTGGTCTTCGTCTGGCCCTCGAACTGCGGCTCGCCCAGCTTCACCGAGATGATCGCGGTGAGGCCCTCGCGGACGTCCTCGCCGGTGAGGTTGTCGTCCTTCTCGCGGAGCAGCTTCTTGTCGCGCGCGTACCGGTTGACCAGCGAGGTCAGCGCCGCACGGAAGCCCTCCTCGTGCGTGCCGCCCTCGTGCGTGTGGATCGCGTTGGCGAAGGAGTAGACGCCCTCGGTGTACTGCGTGTTCCACTGCATGGCGATCTCGGCCGAGAGAAGACGGTCCTTGTCCTCGGCCTCGATGTCGATCACCGACTGGTGAATGACGTCGCCCTTGCGGGAGTTGAGGTACTTCACGAAATCGACGATGCCGTTTTCGTAGTGGTACGTGACCGTGCGGGCGGCCTCCTCCTCGGCGGGCTCGACCGCGTCCGCGCTGTCCGCGCCCGCCGTCGCCTTCGCAGACTCCCGCTCGTCGGTGAGCTTGAGGGTGAGGCCCTTGTTGAGGAACGCCATCTCCTGGAAGCGGCGCGAGAGGGTCTCGAAGCTGTACTCGGTAGTCTCGAAGATGTCCCCGTCGGCCCAGAAGGTGACCGTCGTACCGGTCTCATCGGTGGCCTCGTGCTGGGCCAGCGGGGCGGTCGGGACACCGAGCTTGTAGTCCTGGGTCCAGCGGTGGCCGTCGGTCTTGACCTCGACGGCGACCCGGGTGGACAGGGCGTTGACGACGGAGACGCCGACGCCGTGCAGCCCGCCGGAGACGGCGTAACCGCCGCCGCCGAACTTGCCGCCCGCGTGCAGCACGGTCAGCACGACCTCGACGGCCGGCTTTCCTTCGGACGGCACGATGCCGACCGGGATGCCACGACCGTTGTCGATCACACGCACCCCGCCGTCGGCGAGGATCGTGACGTCGATGGTGTCCGCGTGGCCCGCCATCGCCTCGTCGACCGAGTTGTCGACGACTTCCTGCACGAGGTGGTGCAGGCCGCGCTCACCGGTCGAGCCGATGTACATGCCAGGCCGCTTGCGGACCGCGTCCAGCCCTTCCAGCACGGTGATCGCGCTGGCGTCGTACGAGGCGGCGACCTCGCCGTGCTCGCCCGCTGTGGACGGAATGTTCTCGTTGGGGTTGCCGGAATCGGCCACGAAGCGCCCTTTCTGGCACAGCACAGGCCGTTCTCCGGACAGGCGGGAGCGGCTGCGTCGTTCGGCTTGTATCGACGACTCCCGCCTCAGCGGCGGGATTACTCACCAGTCTACCGGTAGCACTGACATGAATGGGGGTTTGCCGGTACCTGAGTACGCATGTGCCGCCCTGAATGAGCGGCTGACGACTCCCCATATTCGGGAAGGGGCTCCAAGAGGCCCTGAAGGGCTTTGAGCGCTTCGGGCTGTCAACCTCTCGCTACGGTGAGGGACGCTCCGGCCGTACCGCCCGGTTTCCTCTCGCGCGAACCACGACGAACCCACCCATACGCCCGCCCGGTACACGACAAGTTTACGCCAAAAGTGCAGCTCAGCGCGGTGACCAATGATTCTTACGGAAGGGGCGTACGGAGCGGGAACCCGACGGCGGGGCCACGAGGGCCCGCCCCCCTCCCGTCGGCGGCCCGCACCCTCACCCGTAGGTGTCGCCAGGACCCTTGCTGCCGGGCGCCCGCAACGGCCCGAACCGGCGCTCCGGGCCCCCCGGCCCGACCACCTTGATCATCCGTACGGTGCCCTGCCCCAGATCCGCGTTCAGCCGGGCCACCAGCTGAGGAGCCAGCAGCCGCAGCTGCGTCGCCCACGCCGTCGAGTCGCAGCTGACGGTCAGCACCCGGGCGTCCGGATCGTCGTCGTACCGCAGGGGTACGCAGTGGTTCGCCAGATCGTCGCCGACGATCTGCGGCCACCGCCCCATCACCCCGCCGACCGCCGCGGGCGTCTCCCAGCCCCGCTCGGTGATCAGCCGGTTGATCGCGGAACCCAGCGGCTGCGGATCCCGGCCGTCCGACCGGGCGCCCGAGCGCAGCCCGCCGCCCCGCCGGGCCTGCTTCTTCTGCTGCGCCGCCGCCCCCCGTGCCCTGGCCTGCTCCTTCGCCGCCCGCAACGCGACCCGGGCGAGATCGACGCCGGTCACCTCGAGCGGCTTCGACGCCCCCGAAGGCGCCCCGGAGGCCGTCCCGGACGTCGTCCCGGAAGCGGCCGGATCCGGCAACGCCTCTGCCGGCCCACCGGCCCGGCCCGCGCCCTTCGCCCGCGCCGCTCCCGTACCGCCCGCGCGGGAGGCCGATCCCCGTCGGCCCGCCCCGCTCTCGCCCCGGCCGGTCATACGCGCTCCACCTCGCCCGAGGACACCGCGTACCGCGCCCCCGCCAGCACGCCCGGAACGTCCTCCGCCACCGCGGCCGTCACGAGCACCTGCTCGCCCGGAGCCACCAGCTCCGCCAGCCGCTCACGGCGACGGGCGTCCAGCTCGGCGAAGACGTCGTCCAGCACCAGCACCGGCTCGTTGCCCTCGGAGCGCAGCAGCTCGTAACTGGCCAGCCGCAGCGCCAGCGCGTAACTCCAGGACTCGCCGTGGCTCGCGTACCCCTTCGCCGGCATCCCCCGCAGACCGAGCACCAGATCGTCGCGGTGCGGGCCGACGAGGGTCACACCCCGCTCGACCTCCTGCTTGCGGACCCCCACGAGCGTCGCGATCAGCTGCTCGTACAGCTCGTCGCGGGTGCGCTCGGGGCCCACGTCCTCGCCGACCGAGCTGCGGTACTCCAGCGCCACCGGACCGCCGCCCGGAGCCACGTCCCCGTACGCCTTGTCGGCCAGCGGCTGGAGCGTGGCGATCAGATCGAGACGCTGCGCGAGCAGCTCCGCGCCCACCCGGCCCAGGTGCTGGTCCCAGACGTCGAGGGTGGACATGTCCATCGAGCGACCGCCGTGCCGCCGGGCCATCGCCGCGGACTTCAGCAGGGTGTTGCGCTGCTTGAGCACCCGCTCGTAGTCGGAGCGGACCCCGGCCATCCGGGGCGACCGCGCCGTGATCAGCTCGTCCAGGAACCGCCGCCGCTCACCGGGGTCGCCCTTGACCAGGGCCAGATCCTCCGGCGCGAACAGCACGGTCCGTACGATCCCGAGCACGTCACGCGGCCTGACCTGCGAGGACCGGTTGATACGGGCCCGGTTGGCGCGGCCGGGATTCAGCTCCAGCTCGATCAGCTGGGACCGTTCGCCCTGGGTGACCGCCGCACGGATCACCGCCCGCTCCGCGCCCATCCGCACCAGCGGGGCATCAGAGGAGACCCGATGGCTGCCGAGGGTGGCGAGATAGCCGACCGCCTCGACCAGGTTGGTCTTGCCCTGCCCGTTGGGCCCTACGAACGCGGTGACGCCCGGGTCGAGAGGGACCTCGACCCGGGCGTACGAGCGGAAGTCGGCCAGCGAGAGATGGGTGACGTGCATGGTGGCCGACCTCTCCCGATGGTGCTTCGCAGGTTGTTGCGCTGCCGACGCGTCGCCGGCGTTCCGATCAGTTCTCGGACTTGGACTCGACCGCGTGGCCGCCGAACTGGTTGCGCAGCGCGGCGATCATCTTCATCTGCGGCGAGTCGTCCTGGCGCGAGGCGAACCGCGCGAACAGCGACGCCGTGATCGCGGGCAGCGGCACCGCGTTGTCGATCGCGGCCTCCACCGTCCAGCGGCCCTCGCCCGAGTCGGCGGCGAAGCCCCGCAGCTTCTCCAGGTGCTCGTCGTCGTCGAGCGCGTTGACCGCGAGGTCGAGCAGCCAGGAACGGATGACCGTGCCCTCCTGCCAGGAGCGGAAGACCTCACGCACGTCGGTGACGGAGTCGACCTTCTCCAGGAGCTCCCAGCCCTCGGCGTAGGCCTGCATCATGGCGTACTCGATGCCGTTGTGGACCATCTTCGCGAAGTGGCCGGCGCCGACCTTGCCCGCGTGCACGGAGCCGAAGTCGCCCTCGGGCTTCAGTGCGTCGAAGATCGGCTGGACCTTCGCCACGTTCTCCTCGGTGCCGCCGTACATCAGGGCGTAACCGTTCTTCAGGCCCCAGACGCCGCCGGAGACGCCGCAGTCCACGAAACCGATGTCCTTGATGCCCAGCTCGGCGGCGTGCTTCTCGTCGTCGGTCCAGCGGGAGTTCCCACCGTCCACGACGACGTCGCCGGGCGAGAGCAGCTCGGCCAGCTCGTCGATCGTGGACTGGGTCGCGGCACCGGCCGGGACCATGACCCAGACGACCCGCGGGCCCTTCAGCCTGCCCACAAGCTCTTCGAGACTGTGGACATCGGCGACATCCGGGTTGCGGTCGTAACCGATGACGGTGTGGCCTGCGCGGCGGATGCGCTCGCGCATGTTGCCGCCCATCTTGCCGAGGCCGACGAGACCGAGCTCCATCAGAGATTCCTTAAGCGTCGTGGCGATAAGCGTCGGGGCGTTTGCGCCCAGGACCGAGCCTACGCCCGGCGGGGGACAGCGCGGCGGGCCCGCTCCGCGCCGAGCGGGCCCGCCGGAAACTGCTGCGGACAGCTCCCCCGGTCGGCCGGGGGAAGCCGGGATCAGCCGGAGAGGCGGACCGGCATGATCAGGTACTTGTACGCGGCGTCCGCCTCGGCGTCGACCGCCGGGCGGCCGCTGAGCAGGGCGGGCTTGGTGGACGTGGTGAACGAGAGCTGGGCGACCGGGGAGTCGATCGCGCTCAGACCGTCCAGCAGGAACGTCGGGTTGAAGGCGATCGAGATGTCGTCGCCCTCCAGCACCGCGTCGACGCGCTCCACAGCCTGTGCGTCGTCACTGGAACCGGCTTCCAGGATGAGGACGCCCTGCTCGAAGCTGAGCCGTACGGGGGTGTTGCGCTCGGCGACCAGGGCCACGCGCTTGACGGCCTCGACGAAGGGAGCCGTCTCGATCACCGCGACGGAGTTGAACTCGGTCGGGAAGAGCGTGCGGTACTTCGGCAGATCGCCTTCGAGGAGGCGCGTGGTCGTCCGGCGTCCGGCGCCCTCGAAGCCGATCAGGCCCTCGCCCGCGCCGGAGCCGGAGAGCGCCAGGGTGACCGTGTCGCCGCTCGTGAGCGCCTTGGCGGTGTCCAGGAGGGTCTTGGCGGGCACCAGGGCGACCGCCGAGGCGTCGGCGTTCTCCGGCTTCCACAGGAACTCGCGGACCGCGAAGCGGTAGCGGTCGGTGGAGGCGAGGGTGACCGTGTCGCCCTCGATCTCGATCCGCACACCGGTGAGCACGGGCAGCGTGTCGTCGCGGCCGGCGGCGATGGCGACCTGGGCGGCGGCCGAGGCGAAGACCTCACCGGGGACGGTGCCCGTGGCGGTCGGCATCTGCGGCAGCGCTGGGTACTCCTCCACAGGCAGTGTGTGGAGGGTGAAGCGGGAGGAGCCGCAGACGACCGTGGCCCGCACACCGTCGGTGGAGATCTCCACCGGGCGGTTGGGCAGGGCGCGGCAGATGTCGGCGAGCAGCCGGCCGGAGACGAGCACCGTGCCGTCCTCGTCGATCTCCGCGTCCACGGAGACCCTGGCGGAGACCTCGTAGTCGAAGCTGGAGAAGCTGAGAGCTCCGTCCTCGGCCTTCAGCAGAAGGCCCGCGAGAACGGGCGCCGGCGGACGGGCCGGGAGGCTGCGGGCCACCCAGGCCACCGCCTCCGCGAGTACATCGCGCTCCACCCGGATCTTCACCGGAACCGCCTCCTGCTGTTGCTCGCTCGCCCTGCTGGCCTTCGTCGTCTGGACCGGAGCTCCCTGCCGAGGGCTGGGGAGGCTCCGGGGTCCAGTCTGACGTACGGCACCGACAGTCGTTGCTGCTCGGGGTCAAGTCGGGCCACGAGCTTCGCTGCGGTCGAGGGCCGAGTTGTCCACAGCACCCACTTCGAAGCTGATTCCTAGCTAACTCTGGGTGGTAGTAGTAGTAGGCCTTGTGGATACCGTGGATAACGTCGTTTGCGCAGGTCAGCGACTGTTTTTTGTCCACCGGTCCTGTGGGTGGCGCCCGTGGACAACCGGGGCTTTCTGTGGACGGGCGAAAGTTCTGCACACCCGATGCACAGGAGGGGGCCACTTCTCCCCAGGCCTGTCCCCAGCTTTACCCACGTTCCCCACAGCCCAACCGACCCCCTTGGTGTGACGCCTTTCACTCCGGGCGGTGAGAGCGTGTGTTGCGTTGCCGAACAGTGGACAGAGGTGTGGAGAAGCGGGACGAAGCTGGGGACAACAAGGCTCAGCCTGTGGGTCGCCGGTGGACAACCGCGACGGCCCCCTGTGGACGAAAATTCTGTCCACAGCCTGTGGATGACGGTTGACCACAAATCCCCAGCCGGGTGACCTGGCCTGATGGAGTATCGGCAGCGCGCCCTGTGGACGCAATATGGACAACTTCCCAGTCCCCAGGCTGTGGACGGAAGATTTCTCCCACATCTGTGGAGAAGAGCCTCTGAGCAGCCCCTATTCGAACAGCGCGGGCTCGACGGAGCGCTCGACGAGGGCCTCGAACAGCCCGATGGTGGCTCCGGGCAGCCCTCTGCGGGGCCCCGGGTACGCGAAAAGCGCCTGGCGCGGACCGTGGAGGTCCGCGCCAGGCGCCCCTGAGAAACGCTTCGGGAGAAGCCCCGGAAGCCGGCGTCAGCCGTTCTTGATGCGGTTGGTCAGCTCGGTGACCTGGTTGTAGATGGAGCGGCGCTCCGCCATCAGCGCCCGGATCTTCCGGTCCGCGTGCATCACCGTCGTATGGTCGCGGCCGCCGAACTGCGCACCGATCTTCGGCAGCGAGAGGTCGGTGAGCTCGCGGCACAGATACATGGCGATCTGGCGCGCCGTCACCAGGACCCGGCTGCGGGAGGACCCGCAGAGGTCGTCCACGGTGAGGCCGAAGTAGTCCGCGGTCGCCGCCATGATGGCCGGCGCGGTGATCTCCGGCGCCGATTCCTCGCCGCCCGGGATCAGGTCCTTCAGGACGATCTCGGTCAGCCCGAGGTCCACCGGCTGCCGGTTCAGCGAGGCGAAGGCGGTCACCCGGATCAGCGCGCCCTCCAGCTCACGGATGTTGCGCGAGATCCGCGAGGCGATGAACTCCAGTACCTCCGGCGGGGCGTTGAGCTGCTCCTGCACCGCCTTCTTCCGGAGGATCGCGATCCGGGTCTCCAGCTCGGGCGGCTGGACGTCGGTCGTCAGACCCCACTCGAAGCGGTTGCGCAGCCGGTCCTCCAGCGTCACCAGCTGCTTGGGCGGCCGGTCCGAGGAGAGCACGATCTGCTTGTTCGCGTTGTGCAGCGTATTGAAGGTGTGGAAGAACTCCTCCTGCGTCGACTCCTTGCTCGCCAGGAACTGGATGTCGTCGACCAGCAGGATGTCCACGTCGCGGTACCGCTTGCGGAAGGTGTCGCCCTTGCCGTCGCGGATCGAGTTGATGAACTCGTTGGTGAACTCCTCCGAGCTCACGTACCGCACCCGGGTCCCCGGGTAGAGGCTCCGCGCGTAGTGCCCGATGGCGTGCAGCAGGTGGGTCTTGCCGAGCCCCGACTCCCCGTAGATGAAGAGGGGGTTGTACGCCTTCGCCGGAGCCTCGGCGACGGCGACGGCCGCGGCGTGTGCGAACCGGTTGGACGCCCCGATGACGAAGGTGTCGAAGAGGTATTTCGGGTTCAGCCGGGCGTGCGGTTCGCCGGGGCCGGGCGCGGGGGCGGGCTGGGCGCCCATCGGACCGGGTACCGAACCGCCGGTCCGCCCGGGGCCGTGGCCGCCCTGGCGGGGCCCCGGCTGCTGCTGGTCCTGGCGGTCGGGGCGCTGCTGCTCGTACCCCTGGTGCTCGGGAGGCTGCGACCGGTAGTCGTGCTGCTGGGGGCGGCCGGTGCCGTAGGGCTCGCGCCACTGCTCCGGGGGCTGCTCCCGGTACTGCTCGTTCTCGCGCTCCCGGTACGACTCGCTCTCGCGGTACGGCTCGCCGGAGGGCTGCTCGCGGTCCTGGTACGCGCCGTGCCGCGGCTGCTGCCAGGAGAGGTCCTCCTGGGTACGCGGCCAGGCGCCGGGCTCCGGGCGCTGCTGCTGGTAGTCCGGGTAGGCCGGCCGGGCCGTCGGCATGCCGTCGTCGGAGGGCCGGTGGCCGTATCCGTCGTACGTGTCGCCCCGCGGGCCGTCGTCGCGGGGCTGCGCCGGGTAGCGGCGGCCCTGCTGGCTCTGGTGCGACTGGTGCATCGGGGGCGCGGGCGGGTCGCCCGCGGAGTCGTCGACGGTGATCGCGATCCGGATGGGGCGGCCGCACTCGCGGGTCAGCGTCTCGCTGAGGAGCGGCGCGAGCCGGCCCTCCAGGACGTGCTTGCCCCATTCGTTGGGAACGGCCAGCAGCGCGGTGTCGGCGACGAGTGCCAGGGGCTGGCAGCGCTCGATCCACTGCTTGTCCTTCGGCTCGATGCCCTGCTGACCCTCCCCGAGGAGTTGTTCCAGCACTCGCGGCCACACTGCGGCAAGATCGGCAGGTACGTCAGCCACAAGGCACGCTCTCTCGCATGTCCCACGAATGTGTGGTTCTCGGGACGGGATGGGTCGGGTCGGGTGAGGCCCGGCAGTCGGGAAGGAAAAGAACCGGAGTTCAGCCACGGTAGTCAGGCGGAGCCGCGCGGTTCAAGTTGTTGTCCACAGGCTGTGCACAATGAGGGGTCACGCGAAGCCGGTTTGACCGGATGGCGTAGCCGCGCGTACCGTGACCAGGTCGAGTTGTCGATGGCTGCTGCCGCCTGCCTCCGATGGGCAAAGATCACGATCTGTGATTGTGAAGCGGTGCACTAAGGCGTTTACGCGAGTTCCTCGTGGGCGCACGGTGACAGCCAGGCGATGTCCCGCCAACACACGAATCATTTCTGGAGCCCCCGAGTGAGCAAGCGCACCTTCCAGCCGAACAACCGTCGTCGCGCCAAGACCCATGGCTTCCGGCTGCGCATGCGTACCCGTGCCGGCCGTGCGATTCTCGCGAACCGCCGTGGCAAGGGCCGCAGCAGCCTGTCCGCCTGATCGCCAACAGGTCCATGACGTGCTGCCTACCGAGAATCGGCTGAGGCGGCGCGAGGACTTCGCGACCGCGGTACGACGAGGACGTCGAGCCGGACGTCCACTGCTCGTCGTCCATCTACGCAGCGGTGATACGGACCCGCACGTGACGGGGGAGACTGTTCCCCCGCCGCGTGCGGGTTTCGTTGTCAGCAAGGCAGTGGGGGGCGCAGTCGTCCGTACCGCGGTGAAGCGGAAGCTTCGCCACCTGGTCCGCGACCGGCTGGCTCAGCTGCCCCCCGGTAGCCTTGTTGTCGTACGGGCGCTGCCCGGTGCGGGCGACGCCGACCATGCACAGCTGGCCCGAGACCTGGACGCCGCCCTTCAGCGGCTGCTGGGAGGGGGCGCGCGATGAAGTACCCGCTGCTTGCTCTCATCAAGCTGTACCAGTGGACGATCAGTCCACTCCTCGGGCCTGTCTGCCGTTATTACCCGTCGTGTTCCCACTATGGATATACGTCGATCGACAGGCACGGTGCGATCAAGGGAACAGCGCTGACAGCCTGGCGCATCCTGCGGTGCAATCCGTGGTCACCCGGCGGTGTGGATCATGTCCCGCCACGCAAGCGTCCGCGGTGGCACGAGCTGCTGCGCAATGCCCTGCGCGGCGAAAAGGGCGGGGAGTCCGCCGCTGATGTGCCGTCCGGGGGGTCGGTCTCCGAACCTCCGAGCCCGGCCGCAGAGACCTCGCCCAATGCTCAAGGAGCCTGATTAGTGGACACGATTGCCAGTCTGTTCAGCTTTATCACCACACCCGTCTCATGGGTGATCGTTCAGTTCCACAAGGTCTACGGGGCGCTCTTCGGCGACGACTCCGGCTGGGCCTGGGGCCTGTCGATCGTGTCCCTGGTGGTGCTGATCCGGATCTGCCTGATCCCGCTCTTCGTGAAGCAGATCAAGTCGACCCGCAACATGCAGGTGCTCCAGCCGAAGATGAAGGCGATCCAGGAGCGCTACAAGAACGACAAGCAGCGTCAGTCCGAAGAGATGATGAAGCTGTACAAGGAGACGGGCACCAACCCGCTCTCCTCGTGCCTTCCCATCCTGGCGCAGTCCCCGTTCTTCTTCGCCCTCTATCACGTACTCTCGTCCATCGCCTCGGGCAAGAAGATCGGGGCGATCAACCAGGACCTGCTGGACAGCGCCCGTGAGGCCCACATCTTCGGCGCCCCGCTCGCCGCGAAGTTCACGGACAGCGTCGAGAAGGTCACCCAGCTCAACGCCGACCTGCTGGACGTCCGGGTCGTCACCGCCATCATGATCGTCCTGATGTCGGCTTCGCAGTTCTTCACCCAGCGCCAGCTGATGACGAAGAACGTCGACCTGACGGTGAAGACCCCGTACATGCAGCAGCAGAAGATGCTGATGTACATCTTCCCGGTCATCTTCGCCGTGATGGGCATCAACTTCCCCGTCGGTGTCCTCGTCTACTGGCTGACCACGAACGTCTGGACCATGGGTCAGCAGATGTACGTGATCAACCAGAACCCGACGCCGGGCAGCAAGGCGCAGGACGCCTACCTGCAGCGGGTCCTCAAGAGCGTGACCGCCCGCGAGCAGGTGCGCGGCCGCACCCGCCGCAACACCGTCAAGGCCATCGTCGCCAAGGGTCCCGACCGCAACGACATCGAGCGCAAGTTCATCACCGGCCTCGGCAAGCTGGGTTTCGCGGCCCAGGAGGACGGCACGGTGCAGAAGAGCGAGACCGCCGCCGTGGACGCCGAGAGCAGCCAGGCGCCCAAGCGCCAGCAGCCCAAGCGCCAGACCAAGGCGAAGCGCCAGACGGCCGGTGCCACGGCCGGTGGAGTCAAGGACACGGAGCCCGCGGAAGCCGGCTCCAAGACCTCGCTCGAGAAGCAGGACGCACCGCAGGACGAAAAGCCGAAGTCGGCGGGGCAGCCCGCCTCCGGCTCCTCACGCCAAGCCAAGTCCGGACAGCGCAAGGGCCCGCAGCGGCCCAAGCACCCGTCCAAGAAGTAAGAAGGAGTCCATCCGTGACGGAAGGCACCACCTCCACGGCCGCCGCTGAGGCCGGCAGCGACACCCTGACCCGCCTGGAGCAGGAGGGCGAGGTCGCGGCCGACTACCTCGAGGGACTGCTCGACATCGCTGACCTCGACGGCGACATCGACATGGACGTCGAGGCGGACCGGGCCGCGGTGTCGATCATCAGCGAATCGGCGCGTGACCTCCAGAAGCTCGTGGGCCGTGACGGCGAGGTCCTGGAGGCGCTCCAGGAGCTGACCCGGCTGGCCGTCCACCGGGAGACGGGCGACCGTAGCCGTCTGATGCTGGACATCGGTGGCTTCCGCGCCAAGAAGCGCGAGATCCTCGCGGCGCTGGGTGCCAAGGCCGCGGACGAGGTCAAGAGCTCGGGCGAGCCGGTGAAGCTGGACCCGATGACGCCGTTCGAGCGCAAGGTCGTGCACGACGCGATCGCCGCGGCCGGTCTCCGGAGCGAGTCGGAGGGCGAGGAGCCGCAGCGCTTCGTCGTCGTTCTCCCGGCCTGACCGGATCCTTGTACTGTCGGCCCCGTCTGTTCGCAGGCGGGGCCGATCTTTGTCAGCCTGATAGTCAGCCACCCACAGTGCGCTAGTGCGGTATGGAAGGACGGTTCCCGTGACGGAGGCAGCAGAGCTCCCCCAGGCACCTGCGGAGGCGCAGGCGGTGTTCGGAGAGCTCTTCCCGGAGGCTGTCCGATACGCGGAGCTTCTCGCGGATGCCGGGGTCAAGCGAGGCCTCATCGGGCCGCGTGAGGTCCCCCGGCTATGGGAGCGGCACCTGCTGAACTGCGCGGTGCTCTCCGAGGTCGTGCCCGAGGGCGTCACCGTCTGCGATGTGGGCTCCGGCGCGGGTCTGCCCGGCATCCCGCTGGCTCTGGTGCGCCCCGATCTCAAGATCACCTTGCTGGAGCCGCTGCTGCGGCGGACGAATTTCCTCCAGGAAGTCGTCGAACTGCTCGGACTGGACCATGTGACGGTCGTGCGCGGCCGGGCCGAGGAGGTCCTCGGGACGCTCCAGCCCGTTCACGTGGTGACCGCCCGTGCGGTGGCGCCTCTGGACCGGCTGGCGGGCTGGGGGGTGCCCTTGCTGAAGCCGTACGGGGAGATGCTCGCGCTCAAGGGCGACACCGCCGAGGAGGAGCTCAAGGGCGCCAGGGCCGCGCTCAGCAAGCTCGGTGTCCTGGAGACCGAGGTGCTCCAGGTCGGTGAAGGCTTGGTCGATCCGCTCGCCACCGTGGTCCGCGTGGTGGTGGGAGAGAGCCCGGGTGGTGTGAGGTTCGCCGCAAAGAAGGCCAAGGCCGCTCGGACGGAGCGGACGCGCAGGCGTCGCTGAGGGGCGCTGCGGGACGGCGGCACCGCCCGGTCAGGGCCCTGTCCGGCAGGTCGGTATGCGGGTTCTGTTGGCTCTTGAGCCGCTTAGCAGTGGTTCTACCGGAAGGTAGCGATACGTACCCCGTGCGGAGTGTCGTGGCCTGGTAGTTGCTTCGCGGGGGCATCGTGTTTCACGTGAAACGTCGCTCTCTGCTGCAGGGAATCATCGGCCGCGGTCGTGCGGCTGCCACGCCGCGCGACCGCAAGCCCGGACGGGTTGCCGAGTTGTCCACACGCACGGATTCATCCACAGAACAGCGGGCCTCGCTGGTTCACGACCCCGAAAGCATGGCAGGCTCTGTTCATTGTGAGCCTGAAGTCGAGGAGAGTGAATCCTTGCGGTCCGACGCCAACATCGCGGGACCGATGACCGACCCGGTCCCCGGTCCCCGAACCGAGTCCGTGGGCGAGGGTGTTTCACGTGAAACACCGCCGCCCATGGACGACACACCCATCGGCCGAGCCGCTCAGCTGGCGGTCGAGGCCCTTGGCCGCGCCGGCGAAGGGCTGCCCCGTCCCGACCGCACCCGCGTCATGGTGGTGGCCAACCAGAAGGGCGGGGTCGGGAAGACGACCACGACGGTCAACCTTGCCGCTTCCCTGGCCCTGCACGGTGCACGTGTTCTGGTGGTCGATCTCGATCCGCAGGGCAACGCCTCCACGGCTCTGGGCATCGATCACCACGCCGATGTCCCCTCGATCTACGACGTCCTGGTGGAGAGCCGCCCGCTCTCCGAGGTGGTCCAGCCCGTACCGGACGTCGAAGGTCTCTTCTGTGCCCCCGCCACCATCGATCTCGCCGGTGCGGAGATCGAGCTGGTCTCGCTGGTGGCACGGGAGAGCCGGCTCCAGCGGGCCATCCAGGCCTACGAGCAGCCGCTGGACTACATCCTCATCGACTGCCCTCCCTCGCTGGGTCTGTTGACGGTGAATGCGATGGTGGCCGGGGCCGAGGTGCTGATCCCCATCCAGTGCGAGTACTACGCGCTGGAAGGCCTGGGGCAGCTCCTGCGGAACGTCGACCTGG
Organism: Streptomyces sp. CA-278952; assembly: GCF_028747205.1. Taxonomy (NCBI): domain Bacteria; kingdom Bacillati; phylum Actinomycetota; class Actinomycetes; order Kitasatosporales; family Streptomycetaceae; genus Streptomyces; species Streptomyces sp. CA-278952. Next base: position 4,012,914 of record NZ_CP112880.1, on the reverse strand, counting down.
TGCGGGGCCATCTGAATCCGGATCTGCACGTCTCGACGATCCTGTTGACGATGTACGACGGCCGGACGAGGCTCGCCTCGCAGGTCGCCGAGGAGGTCCGTACCCACTTCGGCAAGGAAGTGCTGCGGACGAGCATCCCGCGGTCGGTACGCATCTCGGAGGCGCCGAGCTATGGGCAGACCGTGCTGACCTACGACCCGGGGTCCAGCGGCTCGCTCTCGTATCTTGAGGCCGCCCGGGAGATCGCCCTGCGGGGTGTCGGGATGCACTACGAGGCTCAGCACGCCCACACGAGCAGTCAGAACAGCCAGCAGAACGTTTCGGAGGGCATTCAGTGAGTGAGCGTCGTAGAGGACTGGGGCGTGGGCTCGGTGCGCTGATCCCCGCCGCTCCCCAGGAGAAGCAGGTGTCAGCGCCCGGAGGCGGCGCGGGGTCGTCCGGCGCGGGTCCGGTTCTGACAGCGGAGCGCGGGGTGGCCGCCGCGAAGGTGACCGCGCTGCCTTCCGTCCCGGTGGTGCCGGAGCCTGCGTCCACTCCGGAGGGCCGGTCCGAGCAGGAAGCCGGGACGTCCGGTGCGTACTTCGCCGAGCTGCCGATCGGGACGATCACCCCGAACCCCCGCCAGCCTCGTGAGGTCTTCGACGAGGACGCGTTGGCCGAGCTGGTCGTCTCCATCAAGGAAGTCGGCCTTCTCCAGCCGGTTGTGGTCCGGCAGGTGGGCCCGGACAGCTACGAGCTCATCATGGGTGAGCGTCGGTGGAGGGCCTGCCGTGAAGCGGGCCTGGAGCGGATTCCCACCATCGTTCGCGCTACGGATGACGAGAAGCTGCTGCTGGACGCGCTTCTGGAGAACCTCCACCGGGCTCAGCTGAACCCGCTGGAGGAGGCCGCTGCGTACGACCAGCTGCTCAAGGACTTCAAGTGCACCCATGACCAGCTGGCCGACCGGATCGGCCGTTCGCGTCCACAGGTGACGAACACGCTGCGGCTTCTGCGGCTTTCGCCGCCGGTGCAGCGCCGGGTCGCCGCAGGCGTTCTTTCGGCCGGTCATGCCCGCGCGTTGCTGTCCGTGGACGATTCCGAGGAGCAGGACCGGCTGGCGCACCGCATCGTGGCCGAGGGGCTTTCGGTGCGCGCGGTCGAGGAGATCGTCACGCTTATGGGCTCGCGCCCCACGAGCGCTGCGAAGCCGAAGGGCCCGAGGGCAGGCGGCCGGCTGTCCCCCGCTCTGACCGACCTGGCGACCCGTCTCTCCGATCGCTTCGAGACCCGGGTAAAGGTCGACCTGGGGCAGAAGAAGGGCAAGATCGTCGTGGAGTTCGCCTCGATGGAGGACCTGGACCGGATCCTCACCAGTCTCGCCCCGGGAGAGGGCCGTGTGCTGGAGCGTCGGCTCGCCGAGACGTCCGAGGAGGACGACGAGGGCTGAGCAGCGGGGCCCGAGGAAGGGCGGACCGTGAGCCGGGTGCATACCGGAACACGGCCCGCCCTTTGCGCTCTCTCGGTATCCGCATCACCTCTGGGTGGATACGATGCGTTCTGGGATGGCGCATCCACGGTGATCGACCTCAGAGGAGGGCGGAGGCCTTGCGAAGAGTGAGCCGCAGTCGGCTCGTCACGGTCGGGCTGGGCCTGGGCGCCGTCGGGGGATTCGTCGGCAGTCTGTTCCATGAACGGAGCACACTGGCAGCCGCACGCGGTGCGGCGGGCGAAGGAACGGAGGGATCGCTGTCATGGGGCGTCGGCTCGTACCACTCACCCTCGACAACCTTCCGGATCTCCCCGAGCGTTGCCGCTCGTGCGTCTTCTGGGAGCTTGACCCGGTCAGTGGGGAAGCCGCGGTAAAGGCGGGCAAGCCGGAACTGGAGAAAGAGGCCTGGATCTCCGCAGTCCTCCTGGAGTGGGGGTCCTGCGGCCGGGTGGTCTATGTGGACGACGTGCCGGCCGGCTTTGTGCTCTATGCCCCGCCCGCGTATGTCCCCCGCTCGACGGCGTTCCCGACCAGCCCGGTCTCCCCTGATGCCGTCCAGCTCATCACTGGGCTGATCATTCCCGAGTACCAGGGTCAGGGACTGGGCCGTGTCATGGTGCAGACGGTGGCGAAAGACGTTCTGCGCCGGGGCTTCAAGGCGATCGAGGCGTTCGGTGACGCGCGGTCCGAGCAAGCCACCTGCGTGCTCCCCGCGGATCATCTGCTGGCCGTCGGCTTCAAGACCGTGCGCCCGCATCCCGTGTACCCACGGCTGCGGCTGGACCTGCGGACGACGCTCTCCTGGAAGGAAGACGTGGAGATGGCGCTCGACCGGCTTCTGGGGGCGGTTCAGAAGGAACCGGTGCTGCGGCCGTTGTGAGATTGGGCCGTCGCTGCCTGCCGCGATGTTTCACGTGAAACGGGCCCACCCCTTCAAGGGGTGGGCCCGTTTCACGTGAAACATCGCGCCGAGGCGCCGCTGCGCGCTTACGCGCTGATGAAGCCTTCGAGGTCGCGGAGGATCGCGGCCTTCGGCTTGGCGCCGACGATGGTCTTGGCCACCTCGCCGCCCTGGTACACGTTCAGGGTCGGGATGGACATCACGCCGTACTTGGCGGCGGTGGCCGGGTTCTCGTCGATGTTGAGCTTGACGATCTCGATCTGGTCGCCGTGCTCCGCTGCGATCGCCTCCAGCGAGGGGGCGATCTGGCGGCACGGGCCGCACCAGGCGGCCCAGAAGTCGACCAGAACGGGCTTGTCGCTCTTGAGGACGACCTCGTCGAAGGTGTCATCCGTAACGTGCTTCAGGTCGCCGGCCACGGCGGCCTCCTTAGTCTCTCGGGGTGGTGGGGTGCGGTGCGGACGTTCAGACGGCCGGGGTCTTCTCCGGCTCGGCGGGCTCCGCGTCGGCCAGGGCCGCGAGGAAGCGCTCGGCGTCCAGGGCGGCGGAGCAGCCGGTGCCCGCTGCCGTGATGGCCTGACGGTAGGTGTGGTCGACCACGTCTCCGGCGCCGAAGACGCCGGTGAGGTTGGTGCGGGTGGAGGGCGCCTCGACCTTCAGGTAACCCTCGTCGTCGAGCTCCAGCTGGCCCTTGAAGAGCTCGGTGCGCGGGTCGTGGCCGACAGCGATGAACAGTCCGGTCACCGGGAGCTCGGACGTCTCGCCGGTCTTGGTGTTGCGCAGGGTCAGACCGGAGAGCTTCTGGTCGCCCTTGACCTCGGCGACCTCGCTGTCCCAGGCGAACTTGATCTTCGGGTCGGCGAAGGCCCGGTCCTGCATGGCCTTGGAGGCGCGCAGGGTGTCACGGCGGTGGACGATCGTGACGGACTTGGCGAAGCGGGAGAGGAAGGTCGCCTCCTCCATCGCGGTGTCGCCGCCGCCGATCACGGCGATGTCGTGGTCCTTGAAGAAGAAGCCGTCGCAGGTGGCGCACCAGGAGACGCCGCGTCCGGAGAGGGCGTCCTCGTTGGGCAGTCCGAGCTTGCGGTGCTGGGAGCCGGTCGTGACGATGACGGCCTTGGCGCGGTGGACGGTGCCCGCGGTGTCGGTGACCGTCTTGACGTCACCGGTGAGGTCGACCGCGACCACGTCGTCGGGGATCAGCTCGGCGCCGAAGCGCTCGGCCTGGGCGCGCATGTTGTCCATGAGCTCGGGGCCCATGATGCCGTCCTGGAAGCCGGGGAAGTTCTCCACGTCGGTGGTGTTCATCAGCGCACCGCCGGCCGTGACGGCGCCCTCGAAGACCAACGGGTTCAGCGAGGCGCGGGCGGTGTACAGCGCGGCGGTGTACCCGGCCGGTCCGGAGCCGATGATGATCACATTACGGACGTCGCTCACGGGTTTCTTCCTCGTTTCTGCAGACTGCCTAACTGCCTACGGGGTCGGTTCAACGACTCACACCCCACCCAACGGATCCTACGGCTGATGCATTCCCGAACGTGCCGCGGCGGTCGCGGACGGTTTTCAGGGGCGGTCGTAGGCCCGGGTGAGCAGCAGCTGCCCCGTGGACTCCGGGGCGGTGTCCACGCAGGAGGAGGCCACGAGATAGGCCTGCACGCGTGAGGGGTCGCTCGTGTGCGGAAGGACGACGAGATAGGCGTCCGTGCCCTGGTACGTCCCCTTGTCGAGGGCGAGGGCCGGCGTGGTGCGGCCGATGGCCTGCTGAACGCAGGGGGGAACGTCGACGGCAGGGGCCTTCAAGGGGCTCCTGGACGTCTCGGACTCGGGGGTGATCGCCTCGCTCGTCGACTTGGTGTCCGCGCCCGGCGGCACCTTCTGGGCGCCGGGGCTCTCCTGTGCGGCCCCGCTGCCGAGGATGTCCTGCACCTGGGCTTCCAGCGTGCCGTCGGCGTAGGAGTGCGCGCGGCTCTCTCCGGCGCTGACTCCGCTGTCGGCCGCAGTCTTGGAGGAGTCGCCGGACGGGGCGATGGACTGGAGGAAGAAGACGCTCATCCCGATGACCGCCGCGCCGAACGCGGTGCCGAGGACCACAGCGCGCCGCCGCCGACGGGAGGGTTGACGGCCGGGTCCGGTGGCGGTGGAGGCCCGGCCCGCAGGACGATCCCGCACGGACGAGCCGACGCTCCTGGAAGCGGGCTCGCGCGCCCCAGGGGTGGTCGTCCTGTCCTCGGCGGTCGTTGTTTCACGTGAAACAACGACCGGCTCGGCCACGGCGGGAGCAGTGGGATGAGCCTCCCCCGCGAGAGCCGCGTCGATACGGGCGGCGACGTCCTCGGGCATCGGCTCCGGGGCGGGCATCGCTCCGAGGAGCCCACGGATCTCTTCCAGGGAGTCCTGCACCTCCGAGCAGAGGTCGCATCCCGCTACGTGCTGCCGGACTTCCGTCGCCCGGGAAGGGGAGAGCAGTCCCTCGGTGAGATCGGAGATCTCGGAGACCTCCGGGTGCTGAGCCGTGTCGGCCGTGGATGTCACGGGCGCCCACCTCCTCCCTTCGTAGCGGCAGGATCGCTTGCTCCTGCGTCCTTGGGACCTGACGCAGGTGGGACGGATGCTCCGGGCGTCCGGTTCCTTCCGGCCGCGCCGTTCTCCCCGTCGGGGGTCTGCCCCCCGGTTCCCGCGCGCAGATGGCGGACCAGGGGGGCCAGTCTCGCCCGGCCCCGGGCACATCGGCTTTTCACGGTGCCGGACGGCACATCGAGGATGCTGGCTGCCTCCGCGACGGGGTAGCCCTGCATGTCGACGAGGACGAGGGCTGCCCGCTGCTCGGCGGGCAGAGTGGCCAGGGCTTCCTGGAGCTGGCGGTGGAGGTCCTGCCGGACCGCGGGGGCCTCGGCCGATTCGTGGGGTTCCAGGAGCTGATCGAGCCGTTCGGCGTCGTCCACCGGGGACGTTTTGCGGGAAGCTGCCTTGCGGACCCGGTCGAGGCAGGCGTTGACGGTGATCCGGTGCAGCCAGGTGGTGACCGCGGACTGGCCGCGGAAGGTGTGGGCGGCGCGGAAGGCGTTGACGAGGGCGTCCTGGACGGCGTCGGCCGCCTCTTCCCTGTCCCCCAGGGTGCGCAGCGCCACGGCCCAGAGCCGGTCGCGGTGGCGGCGTACGAGCTCACCGAAGGCGTCGGGGTCGCCCGCCACATGCTGGGCGAGCAGGTCCGAGTCGCTCGGTGCCTCGGGTGGAACGGAATCCACCGTGCTCCCCCTCCGAACCGGATCCGATGTCACATGCGGGCCGCACCCGGTGAAGCGGTGCGACGGGGAGAAGCCTGCCGTCACGGGTGTGACGGACGCAACCCTGGTCACCGCAGGCGCTCGGTGGTGTGGGCGGTCGCCCCACAGTAGCGGGCGAGTGGCGCCGGTGATCACGGACCGGCACGGGTGGCCCGGACCGGCCCGGCGTCAGCCGAGGACGGAGATGTCGGTGATGCCACCGCGGTAGCCGCCGGTGCCGTCCGAAGGGAGTTCCGTGACGTGGACCAGGACGTAGCGCGTGCGGACGGGCTCGTCCAGCTTCTCCTCCAGCGTCTTTCCCGCGACCGTCCGCTTGACGATCTGCTGGTCGAAGTCGGCCGTCGTGGACGGGTACGAAGCGTCCGGGGAGGCGGCGAGCACGGCCGTTGTCTGCCCCTTCCGGTACATGGACACGTCGACGCCGGAGACGTCCCGCACCTTGCCGAGGTCGATGACGATTCCGCTGCCCTGCTTGCGCTGGGGGAGGTTCCCGAAGTTGGCGAACCCCTGGTACCGAGGGGTGACCCAGTGGGTTCCGGAATCGCCGTCGATGGTGTTCTGCACCTCCCGCTCCTTGATGCCGGAGCCGTCGGGCATGAACTCGGTGGCCCCCGCGATGTTCAGCGGGTCGGCGGACGGCGCGGGCTTGTCGTCCTTGTTCTTGTCGTCCTCGTTCGGTTCGGCGACGCCGCTGTCGTCGGAGGCCTTGGTGCGGTCGAGCAACGCCTCCGCGAGCTGCCAGCTGCCGAGGCCCAGCGCGGCGATGAGGAGCGCGGAGACGGTCCACTTGAGCGCGCGGCCGGCACGGCTCTGCAGGGGGGCCGGAGGGGCTGGCATCACGGGCTGGGTGACGGCGGACGGGTGGGAGGACGGCCGTCCGTACGTGCCCTGCTGATAGGTCGTCCGCTGGTAGGCCGGCGGCGCGGTGAACGTGGGTTCCGGAGGAAGGATGCGCGGCATGGACGCGACGGCCTTGGCCAGCTCGTCCGGGGTGGTGCAGGGCGGTTCCTGCCGGGAGGCGGTGGCGCCGTCGTTGGCGAGCGCCCGCATGGCGAGCTCGGAGAGACCGCGGTGGACGCCGGCCCGGACCTGGTCCGGGGCGATGAGTCCCATGCCCTTGGGCAGCCCGGCGAGTCCGTGGGCGTCGTCCCCGTACGGCCAGCGGTGGGTCAGTGCGGCGTACAGCAGGGCGCCGATGGCCTCGGTGTCCGTCCGGAGGGGGTGCTCGGCGGTGATGCCGCGCAGGGCGGCGTTCACGGCGAGGCCACGGATGCGGTACTGCCCGGTGGAGCTGCGCAGGACCGCACCGGGGGTGAGGCGCAGATGGGACAGGCCCTCGCGGTGGGCGGCGGCCATCGCCTGGGAGACCTGGCTGACGAGTTGGTAGGCGTCGTGGGCCTCCATCGGCCCGGTGGCCAGCAGAGCGGTGAGCTCGGTGGCGTCCGGCAGCCATTCGTGGACCACGTAGACGAGGTCGTTCTCCTCGACGGCGTCCAGGACCTGGACGAAGCGGGGGTCGCCGAGCAGCGCTGAGGAGCGGGCGGCGGCCAGCACCGAGCGGGCCCGCGGGTGGGCCGCGGGCAGCAGGTGCACGCCCACCGCGCGGCGGAGCTTCTCGTCGACAGCACGCCAGCTGCTGAAGCCGTCCAGACGGGTGACGCACTCCTCCAGGCGGTAGCGCCCGGCGAGTTTGTGACCGCTGTGCAGATCGGGTGAGGCCGGAACAGCCTCGGAACGCTCCCGCCCACCGTCCGATGTCTCGGTGTCCTTGGGGCTCGCGCCCTCGGTTTCCTCGGCTTGCGCCGTCCCGTCGGTCGTGACCTCGTCCGCCTTGGCGGTCAGCGGCTCGTCGCCGCTGTTGTCAGCCACGTCGACGGCAGCCGTGCTACGTTCCGCCACCGTCGTTCCTGCCTCCCCATCCGTTGCGCGATGCCAGCCAGCTCTGCACAGTCACGCCAATTGTGCCCACACTCCGGCGCTATGCACGACACGCGGAGTGCGGCGATGGTTGTGCGGGCGAGCGCTCATTCAGCGTCCGAGCCGTCCACGGACCATGCCGACCAGGCCGTTGACCTCTTCGATGCGCATCTTCTTCGCCGCGACGAAGAAGATGCCCAGGAGGATGACGCCGCCGCAGATCAGCGCGGCCAGTGAGCCGAGTGCGCCGGTGCCGACGAGTTCCAGGATCCCGAATCCGACGGCGCCGCCGACCAGGGCGGCGGGCACCGCTGCCATGCAGAGGCGCGCGTAGGTCCGCACGATGTGCGCGCCGTCCAGGTCGCCGCCCAACCGGTTGCGCAGTCGGCGCCAGGCGACACCGACGCCGACCGCGTAGGCCAGACCGTAGGAGAAGGCCATGCCGACGACGGCCCAGCGGGCGGGCAGGACGACGTAACAGAGAGCGGAGGCGGCGGCGTTGACGGCGGCCACGATGACCGTGTTGTAGAAGGGGGTGCGGGTGTCCTCGTAGGCGTAGAACCCTCGGAGGACGACGTACTGCACGGAGTACGGGATCAGGCCGAGAGCGAAGGCCATGAGGATGAAGCCCATGGAGCGGGCGGCCTCGATGCCGCTGGATGCGTACAGCAGGGTGGCCATCGGCAGGCCGAGCGCGAGGAAGGCGAAGGCCACCGGCACGATGGCGACGGCCGAGTTGCGCAGTCCCTGCGAGATGTCGTCGCGGACCGCGCCCGGGTCGTTGTCATGAGCGGCCCGGGAGATGCGGGGCAGCAGCGCGGCCATGACCGAGACGGTGATGATGGCCTGCGGCATGCCCCAGATCAGCTGGGCGTTGGAGTAGGCCAGGAACCCGGTGCCGTCGTGGCCCGAGGCCGTGCCGGCCGCGGTGGCGAGCTGGGTGACGACCAGGACGCCTGCCTGATTGGCCAGGACGAACAGCACGGTCCACTTGGCGAGCTTGACGGTCTTGCCGAGCCCGTGGCCCTTCCAGTCGAACCGGGGGCGGAAGCGGAAGCCTGCCTCGCGCAGGTACGGGATCATCGCCAGCGACTGGACGACGAGGCCGAGCAGGGTGCCGATGCCCAGCAGCCGGACGCCTTCCGGCGGGATGGTGTCGACGCCCATCTGCGATTCGGCGGAGGTTCCGTAGACCCAGATGAACAGTCCGAACGTGATGATCATGACGATGTTGTTGAGGACCGGAGTCCACATCATCGCGCCGAACTTGCCGCGGGCGTTGAGGATCTGACCCATCACCACGTGTACGCCCATGAAGAAGATGGTGGGCAGGCAGTAGCGGGCGAAGGTGACGGCGACGCTGTTGGCGGCCACGTCGTCGGCGATCGTGCTGGACATGAGCTTGATCAACACAGGTGCGACAAGGACCGCTGCGGCGACGATCAGGCCGAGCGCGACCATCACCAGGGTCAGGAGCCGGTTGGCGAAGGCCTCACCGCCGTCCTCGTCGTTCTTCATCGCGCGGACTAGCTGGGGGACGAAGACCGAGTTGAGGCCACCGCCGACGGTGAGGATGTAGATCATCGTCGGCAGGGTGTACGCGATGGTGAAGCTGTCGCCGAGCAGCGCGGCGCCGAGTGCGGCGGTGATCACCAGGGACCGTACGAACCCGGTGAGCCGGGAGACGAGCGTGCCGGCGGCCATGACCGCGCTGGACCTGAGGAGTCCGGAGACCTTGCCGCCGCCGCCCTTGGCGGGCACGGGTGCGGGAGCCGGTTCGGGCTGGGGCGGTACCGGGGGCTTCCCCGATCCCTCCTGGTCCCGGAAGAGATGGGCGAAGGCGTCCGGCTCCTGCCGGTCGTCCGACGCCTGGGTGACGAGCGCGTCGACGCCGACGAACTGCGTGGTCGCCGGGTCGTCCCCGTACGGCAGGTGCCGGGAGGGACCCGCCGGCTCGGGGGGCGGGGTCTGGGCCCAGATGCGCGGGTCGGGGGCGTAGGGGGCGGCGGGCGGCTGCTGGTAGAGCGGCCCCGGCTCCTGGTACGTGCCGGGAGGCGGCGGCGGGTGCGCGGCGCGGTCGTAGAGCGCCTCGCCCACCGGGTCCTGGGCGGCCAGGTCCCGCGCCCGGTAGGGGTCGTCCTCGTAGGCGTGCTGGAGGTACGGGTCCGGCGGCACTGAGCCGTCCCGGCCCGCGTCCGGAGGAACCGGAGGCCCGCCCGGAGACGCTGCTCCGCCCGCGCCCTGCCCGCGGTCTCCGTCGTACGGCGCGTTCATCGAAACCCCTACCTCATCGTCCCCGGCCGACCGGCCACGACAGACATCGCTCAACGGTTCACTTTCTCACCCGTTCCCGACGGGGCCCCGCTTTCCGGACCGGTGTCCGGAGTCGGGTCACTCGGCTGCTCGGGTCCGTCGCCGTTGCCGTCCGCCGTGTCGCTTGCCACGGCGCGCTTGCGGTGGCTGTACATCCTGATGCCCGCCAGCACCAGGAGCAGCAGGCCGCCTGCGATGACGAGCAGCACGGTGGGCGTCACCTCGGAGACCTTCACGGTGAAGGTCATCTCCTCGCCGTACTGGGTGCCGTCCTCCGTGTACAGCCGGGCGGTCACCTGGGCGCGGCCGTTGGCGCTGGTCGCCGTGTCGAACTTCACCGACTGGCTGTGGCCGCCCGCGATGCTGACCGGCAGTTCGGCCATGCTTCCGTCGTCGTTGAACTTGAGCCGGATGTTGTCCGACGTCAGCTGGAGAACCAGCCGGTCCACGCCCTGCACCAGCTTGTTCTGCACGGTGACGGGGATCGTCGCGCTGCGCCCGGAGAGGGTGACGTCGGACTTCTCGATGAGCTGCACCTCGGAGGTGAGGCTCCGCAGGTAGTCGCGGACCGCGTCCCGGTACTGCTGCGCCTCCAGGGACCGGCCGCGCCAGGACGTCGACATCGAGCGGTTGACGGCGTTGCCGAAGGGCGTCACCACGCGCTCGGGCTGCGTCAGGATCGTCTCGAAGCTGTCGAGCGAGCCCTGGGTGGTGCGGATGTCCTGGAACGCCTGCGTGGGCAGCTCCTGGGATCGGAGCTTCTTGGGGTACGCCGAGGCCCGGGGGACCTCGGTGGTGGCCCTCGGGTCGGGCTTCGCCTCGGCGGCGGCGACGAGGTCCAGGGGCTGCGTCCAGCGGTTGCCCGCCAGGCCCTCCAGCGCGCGGGCCATCGTCTGGGCCTGTGCGGCGGTGGGCATCCGCGGCGGGGCCACGACGATGCTGCGCTCGTTGTCCGGTGCCTGCTCGGTCAGGGCGAGGGTCTGGGCGAGGAACTTCTGGACCGCGCGGGTGGAGGAGCCCGCCCTCGACATGTCGCCGTCGAACAAGGTCGACAGCCGGGCGTCCGCGACGACCGCGGTAGTGCCCCCGCCGATCGGCCGCGCCGCGGTCGGTGTGTAGGGCAGTTTCGTGGTCTCCCGGAAGCTGTCGCTGCGGGCGATCACGTTGTGGGCCCCCGCCGAGGTCGCCACATCGACGATGGACGAGTCCACGGCGCCGTTCACGGGCCAGGCGAAGTCGGTGGACGGCTTCACATGGAGGATGGTCTCCACGGTGGTCGCGGCCACGGCGGAGGCGTTCTGCAGATGGCTGAGCGTTCCGGAGACGTTCTTGCCGCGGTGCGCGATGGAGGCCAGATCAGGGTCGGCGAAGGGCAGCGCGATCACCTTGCCGTCCTCGACCACCTTCTCCAGCGCGCTGAGCCACTGCTTGGCGACGGCCTGATGCTTGCCCGGGACGGTCGTGTCACCCGACTCGACCTCGTACTTTCCGGCCATCGCCGCGACGCTCGCCAGGAGGTCCGGGTCGACGACCCAGGTCACGGGGAGCCGGCTGCCCAGGGACACCAGCTGCTCCAGCCGGCCGCCGGGCGCCAGCTCCTTGGCCAGGTCGTCGTCGGTGAACACGGGGGTCTGCTGTTCGTCCGAGCGGGTCTCCGCCGTGACATGGGGGGACGCGATCAGCGGCCAGAGGAAGGTCAGCTTCGTCCTGCTGTCGCTCGCCTCGGGCTGCCAGGGCAGGAACGAGCGCTCGATGCCCAGCACCTGCTCGTAGGGAGTGGTGGTCGTGCGGCCGGAGACCGAGACGCCGAGCTGGTAGACGCCCGGGTCGTCCAGGCCGAGCTTGTCGACGGGCACGGTGAGCGTGAAGTCCTGGCTGATGCCCTTGGCGAGCTTGGGAAACTTCACCGTGTACTTGTCCCCGACGGTGGCCGGGTCGACGCCGGGAACGTACGCGGAGCGCTTCGCGGCGTCGTCGACCTCTCCGCGGCCGGAGAGCCGGGGCCCGACCCGCAGGTCGACCTCGGCGCTGCTGATCGTCTTCTTGCCCTTGTTGGTGAGCGTTCCGGAGACGGTCAGGGTGTCGTCCTCCGCCGGAACGCTCGGGGAGAGCGTGTTCAGGGACACATCGACCGTACGGGAGCCGGTGGGGGCTTTGGCGGGCTCGGCGGCCGGGGCGGCACCGGCCGCCGGAACGGCCAGGAGACCGGCCAGCAGCGGTGCTCCGAGCACCGCCGAGGCTGTGCGCCGGAGCCACCGGCGGGCAGGAGAGGGACGAGTCCCCTGGAAGTCTGCCGCCTCGGCCACGCGCCTACCCGTCCCTCGTCGTCATCAAATGCTGTCGATCGTTCGGTCCTGCGTCCCCGCATGGTAACGAGGTGCGGCGGGCCGAAGTGCTGGGGTCCATCGCACATGATCGCGGGTATCCCGCAGGGCCCCCGTAAACGATGACGCCGCGGCCGGTCCGTGCACGTACCCTTTTCTGTTGTGCCGAATGCCAACGAAGAGAACGCCAGTGCACTGAGCCAGGTGCAGCACCGCGCGGTGAGTGAGCTGCTGCGGGTGTCCCCGGTCGCCGACGACCTCGCCCGTCGATTCCAGGAGGCCGGATTCGGCCTCGCGCTGGTCGGCGGCTCGGTCCGCGACGCACTGCTGGGCAGGCTCGGGAACGACTTGGACTTCACCACCGATGCCCGCCCCGAGGACGTGCTCAAGATCGTCCGCCCCTGGGCCGACTCGGTGTGGGAGGTCGGGATCGCCTTCGGCACCGTCGGCTCCCAGAAGGACGGGTATCAGATCGAGGTCACGACCTACCGGTCCGAGGCCTACGACCGGACCTCGCGCAAGCCGGAAGTCTCCTACGGCGACTCCATCGAGGACGACCTCGTGCGCCGTGACTTCACGGTCAACGCGATGGCCGTGGCTCTGCCGCAGAAGGAGTTCGTCGATCCGTACGGAGGTCTGAAGGACCTCGCCGAGCGGGTGCTGCGCACCCCGGGAACGCCCGAGGCGTCCTTCTCCGACGACCCGCTGCGCATGCTCCGCGCCGCCCGCTTCGCCGCGCAGCTCGACTTCGAGGTCGCCCCCGACGTCGTGACCGCCATGACGGAGATGGCCGCGCGGATCGGCATCGTCTCCGCCGAGCGGGTCCGCGACGAACTCAACAAGCTGCTGCTCTCCCAGCACCCGCGCAAGGGTCTGGGGCTCCTGGTCGACACGGGACTGGCCGAGCAGGTGCTGCCCGAGCTTCCCGCGCTGCGCCTGGAGAGTGACGAGCATCACCGCCACAAGGACGTCTACGAGCACTCGCTGACCGTCCTGGAGCAGGCCATCGACCTGGAGGAGGACGGACCCGACCTCGTGCTGCGTCTGGCGGCGCTGCTCCATGACATCGGCAAGCCGAGGACCCGCCGCTTCGAGAAGGACGGCAGGGTCTCCTTCCATCACCACGAGGTGGTGGGCGCGAAGATGACGAAGAAGCGCATGACCGAGCTCAAGTACTCCAACGAGCTGGTCAAGGACGTGTCGAAACTGGTGGAGCTGCACCTGCGCTTCCACGGGTACGGGGACGGCGAGTGGACCGACTCCGCGGTGCGCCGGTATGTGCGCGACGCGGGGCCGCTGCTCGAACGTCTACACAAGCTGACCCGATCGGACTGCACGACCCGGAACAAGCGCAAGGCGAACGCGCTCTCCCGCACCTACGACGGGCTGGAGGAGCGCATTGCCCAGCTGCAGGAGCAGGAGGAGCTCGACTCGATCCGCCCCGACCTGGACGGCAACGAGATCATGCGGATCCTTGAGGTCGGCCCAGGTCCGGTGATCGGCAAGGCGTACGGGTTCCTCCTGGAGCTGCGCCTGGAGCACGGGCCCATGGAGCGGGACGCCGCTGTGGCCGCGCTCAAGGGGTGGTGGGCGGCGCAGAACTGAGCCCGGCGGCTGATGTTTCACGTGAAACATCAGCCGCCGGATATGGCGAGGGGCGTTGTTTCACGTGAAACGACGCCCCTCGCCACATCCGTGACCGGCTACCGGTAACCGTCGATCCGTCGTCGGCGGAACATCGTCACCGCGACCACCGCGTACAGCACCGACACGACCGCCACGACGGTGACCGATCTGCCGTCCGGCGGGAGCATGAGAGCCGCCACTCCTGCGGCGCTCACGAACGCGACGTTGAAGAGCACGTCGTAGAGCGAGAAGACGCGGCCGCGGAAGGAGTCGTCGACCGAGGTCTGCACGACCGTGTCGGTCGCGATCTTCGACCCCTGGGTCACGACGCCGAGCACGAACGCGGCGATCAGCATCGGGAGAAGGGCGAAGGAGAGGCCCAGGGCGGGCACCAGGACCGCCGCCGCCCCGGCACAGCCCACGATCCACCCGTACCGGCCGAGCCGCCCCACCGCCCATGGGGTGAGGACGGCGGCGACGAAGAATCCCGCACCGGAGACCCCGACCGCCAGGCCGAGCAGGGCCAGCCCGTCGGACTCGGTGTCCGACCAGGCGTAGCGGCAGAGCATGAGCACCATCACGGTGAGGGCGCCGTAACAGAAGCGGAGCACGGTCATCGCGGCCAGCGCCTCGGCCGCATGTCTCCGGTGCGCCAGATGGTGCAGCCCGGCGACGAGCCCGCGCGCGGTGACGGCCAGAGCGGCCCGCAACCGCAGGGGGCTCCCGTCGGCATCCGGTCCCAGCAGGGCGCGGGGCAGGCTCAGGGACGCCAGCGCGGAGAGCAGGTAGAGCACCGACCCCAACAGCACGACCGCCGCGTCGGACTCGTCGGCCACCAGCCGTACGACGAACGCGAGACCGCCTCCCGCGGTGGCCGCCAGAGTTCCGGCGGTGGGAGACAGGGAGTTGGCGACGACGAGGCGATCGGTGTCGACCACCCGGGGCAGGGCGGCGGAGAGACCGGCCAGCACGAAACGGTTGACGGCGGTGACGCAGAGGGCCGAGGCGTAGAAGAGCCAGTCGGGCACCGAGGTGAGAATCAGCAGGGCCGTGGAACAGGCCAGGGCGGCCCGAAGGAGGTTCCCGTAGAGGAAGACCTGGCGTCGGGGCCAGCGATCCAGCAGAACCCCGGCGAAGGGGCCGATCAGGGAGTAGGGCAGGAGGAGCACGGCCATCGCGGAAGCGATGGCGGCGGCCGACGCCTGCTTCTCGGGGGAGAAGACGACGTACGAGGCGAGGGCGACCTGGTAGACGCCGTCGGCGGACTGGGAGAGCAGCCGCACAGTGAGCAGGCGGCGAAAGTTCCGCAGGCGCAGCAGGGTGCGCAGATCACGCGCGACAGACATGGGAGCAAGCGTCACACACGTCGGGGGTCCGCGGGCGGATTGCCCGGGGACCCCCGACGTGCGGCAGGAAGAGGTGAGCGTCTCCGCTCAGCGCTCCGGTGAGGCTTCTCGGCCGAGAGGGCCGGTTCAGCTCTCGGTGTCGCCGTTGATGAACCGCTCGACGTTCTCGCGCGCCTCGTCGTCGAAGTACTGCACGGGCGGGCTCTTCATGAAGTAGCTCGAAGCCGACAGGATCGGGCCACCGATGCCGCGGTCCTTGGCGATCTTCGCCGCACGGACGGCGTCGATGATGACACCGGCCGAGTTCGGGGAGTCCCACACCTCGAGCTTGTACTCCAGGTTCAGCGGAACATCGCCGAACGCGCGGCCTTCGAGGCGCACGTACGCCCACTTGCGGTCGTCCAGCCAGGCCACGTAGTCCGAGGGGCCGATGTGGACGTTGTCCGCACCGAGCTCGCGGTCACGGATCTGCGAGGTGACGGCCTGCGTCTTGGAGATCTTCTTGGACTCCAGGCGCTCACGCTCGAGCATGTTCTTGAAGTCCATGTTGCCGCCGACGTTCAGCTGCATCGTGCGGTCCAGGACGACACCCCGGTCCTCGAAGAGCTTCGCCATCACGCGGTGCGTGATGGTGGCGCCCACCTGGGACTTGATGTCGTCGCCGACGATCGGGACACCGGCCTCGGTGAACTTGTCCGCCCACTCCTTGGTGCCGGCGATGAACACCGGGAGGGCGTTGACGAACGCGACCTTGGCGTCGATGGCGCACTGCGCGTAGAACTTCGCAGCGACCTCGGAACCGACGGGCAGGTAGCAGACGAGGACGTCGACCTGCTTGTCCTTGAGGATCTGGACGACGTCGACCGGGGCGTCCGCGGACTCCTCGATCGTCTCGCGGTAGTACTTGCCCAGGCCGTCGTGGGTGTGGCCGCGCTGGACGGTCACACCCGTGTTCGGCACGTCCGCGATCTTGATGGTGTTGTTCTCGCTGGCGCCGATGGCGTCCGCGAGGTCGAGGCCGACCTTCTTCGCGTCGACGTCGAAGGCGGCGACGAACTCGACGTCACTGACGTGGTACTCGCCGAACTGGACGTGCATCAGACCGGGCACCTTGCCGGCCGGATCGGCGTCCTTGTAGTACTCGACGCCCTGCACCAGCGAGGCGGCGCAGTTGCCCACGCCTACGATGGCTACGCGAACCGAACCCATTCCGGTTGCTCCCTGTGTAATCGGTGATTCCGATGAAGTCGCCGCGGAGTGCGATGACTTCACTTGGCGGTGTCGTCGGACGGATCCGGCCGGGTGTTGTCCCGGTGCCGGGGCAGGCCGCCCGTCTCTCCAGGTGTGTCCTGCTGAGCAGAGCCCTCGGGCGAGGATCGTCGCTGATCCCGTCCCGACCGCTCGCTCTCGATGAGCTCGTTCAGCCAGCGCACTTCGCGCTCCACGGACTCCATGCCGTGTCGCTGCAGCTCAAGTGTGTAGTCGTCGAGTCGTTCACGGGTGCGGGCGAGAGAGGCGCGCATCTTCTCCAGGCGCTCCTCCAGCCGGCTGCGCCGGCCTTCGAGCACCCGCATCCGCACCTCGCGCTCGGTCTGGCCGAAGAAGGCGAAGCGCGCTGCGAAGTGCTCGTCCTCCCAGGCGTCCGGACCGGTGTGCGACAGCAGCTCCTCGAAGTGCTCCTTACCTTCTGCCGTCAGCCGGTAGACGATCTTCGCCCGGCGTCCCGTCAGTGAGGAGGACGCAGTGGCCGGACGCCCGGTGACCGGCGCGGTGTCCGCCGGGTCACCGGCGGGTTCCTCGATCAACCAGCCGCTGGTTACCAGCGTCTTGAGGCAGGGGTAGAGGGTTCCGTAGCTGAACGCACGGAAGATTCCCAGCGAGGTGTTGAGGCGTTTGCGCAGCTCATAGCCGTGCATCGGCGATTCGCGGAGCAGGCCGAGAACAGCGAACTCGAGGATGCCGGAGCGTCTGCTCACCGGTGCCTCCCCCTTCTCCCGCTGCTTCCGTCGGCACGGTCAACCGGGGCCACCGGCGTACTTATGCCGTGCTGATGTATCGACTCGATACATCAGCACGATAGATCGCTCCGACCTGTTCGACAAGGGTGACCTTCGTGAACGGCGTCACATCGGCGATTCCCAGGGTTCGACTTGCGTTGTTTGGGGTGAAGTTCGGCCCTAGGCGGGTTTTGACCGTGCGTAGTCTGTGCGGCATGCAGACCACCGGGAACCGCGAGGCGCTTTCGCGCGTCAGTCATCGCGGACTGCCGGATGTACTGCGGATGAGCCTTCCGCAGTGGCTTGTCCGTAATTCGGGGGGACCGGATCTCAACTGCCGCTTCCAGGCGCTCTCGCCTGCCCGAGGAGTAGTCGTTCCATGAGCGAGCACCGTCGCAAAACGCCGCAGCCACAGGGTGGCGGGCGTGCAGCGGCCAGACGAGCCGCCCAGCAGTCGACCGGACGCCGAGCAGTCCCGTCACGCAGAGCCACGTCGGCATCACCTTCCGAATCGCCGTCCGAGTCGCACGGCGAGGAACGCCAGTACGGCAGCCGCGCCGAGGCCCGCCGCGCGGCCCAGAAGGGCGGTGGCCGACGCCGTGGTGGCGGCGGTTCCGACGGGCCGGGGGGGCGGGGGCACGACCACGGTGACCCCGGCAAGAAGCGCATCATCGACTACCCGCGCCACGGCAGGTACGGGTTCCGCCGCTGGGTGCCCTCGTGGAAGTTGGTGTCGGGGCTCTGCCTGGGCTTCCTCGGCGTGCTGATGGGCATTGCGGGCATTGCCTACGCGTTCGTGGTCCCACCGGACATCAACAAGACGGCCCAGGCGCAGAACAACGTCTACTACTGGGCCGACGGCACGCAGATGGTGGCGACCGGCGGGGCGGCGAACCGTCAGATGCTCAAGTACGAGCAGATCCCGGTGGAGATGCGTAACGCCGTGATCTCGGCCGAGAACAAGAGCTTCGAAACAGACAAGGGCATCGACCCGAAGGGCATCGGCCGTGCGGTGTTGAACATGGCCACGGGCGGTGAGACCCAGGGCGGCTCGACCATTACCCAGCAGTACGTGAAGAACTCCATGCTCACCCAGGACCAGACGCTCAAGCGGAAGTTCCAGGAGCTCTTCATCACGCTCAAGGTTGCCGGCGATCAGTCGAAGGAAGAGGTGATGGCGGGCTACCTCAACGTCTCCTACTACGGGCGCGGGGCCTCGGGGTTGCAGGCGGCTGCCCGCACCTACTACAACAAGGACGCTGGCGAGCTGAACGCGAGCGAGTGCGCCTTCCTGGCCACCCTGCTCAAGGGCGCGAGCTACTACGACCCCGCCGGGGCCCCCGACATCGACAAGAACAACGCGACCGCGGCGAAGAACACCGAGCGGGCCAAAGAACGTTGGAAGTGGATTCTTGACGAGCAGGTCAAGGACGGGCGCATGACGGCGGAGAAGCGCGCCGAGTTCAAGAAGTTCCCGAATCCGCTGCCGAAGAAGAAGGACGCCAAGCTGGGCGGCCAGACCGGCTACCTGGTGGAGCTCGCCAAGAAGTACTTCCTCGCCAACAACGACCGCGGCATCGACGCCAAGCAGCTCGAACTGGGCGGCTTCGAGATCCACACCACCTTCCAGAAGAAGAGGGTGGAGGAGCTCGAAGCAGCGGTGAACAAGGTCTACAAGGCCAAGATCCGGCCCGAGGAGCGCCCCAAGACGGATACGCACGTCGAGTTCGGCGGGGCGTCCGTCGACGCGAAGACCGGCGCCATCATCGCCACGTACGGCGGCCAGAACGCCACCACGCACTTCATGAACAACGCGGACGCCACCGGTGCCCAGGTCGGTTCGACGTGGAAGCCGTTCGTCCTGGCCGCAGCCATGCAGTACGGCGTGCGCGACCCTTCCGGCGGGAAGGAGCAGAGCGAGTCCCAGCGCACCCAGGTCTCGCCGAAGAGCATCTACAACGGCGACAACAAGCTGCAGATCAGGGACTACACGGGCAAGGTCTGGCTGAACGAGAACGACGAGGTGTGGCGTCAGACCAACGACGGCGATGAGGACTACGGCGAGATCGACCTGCGGACGGCCATGGAGAAGTCCGCCAACTCCCCGTTCGTGCAGCTCGGCATGGACGTCGGTACGGACAAGGTCAAGGACGTCGCCGTTGTCTCCGGTCTGAAGGACGACGACTTCATGGCGGACGCCACCGTTCCCTCGTTCTCCATCGGCACCTCGTCGCCCAGCGCCATCCGCATGGCGGGCTCCTACGCCACCTTCGCCACGAGTGGCCAGCAGAACGACACCTACTCGGTGACCGAGGTGAAGCAGGAGGGCGTGACCGTCTTCAAGCACGAGAAGAAGCCCAAGCGCGCCTTCAGCCCGGTCATCGCCGACAACGTGACGGACGTGCTGAAGAACGTCGTGGAGAACGGAACGGGCAAGCCCGCCCGTCTGGAGGGCCGTGAGGCCGCGGGCAAGACCGGTACGACGGACGGCAACCGGTCCGCCTGGTTCGTCGGGTACACACCGCAGATCTCGACCGCCATCAGCATGTTCCGGTACGACGACGACGAGACGAACAAAGAACGCGAGTTCTTGAAGATGTTCGGCACCGGAGGCGAGCAGAAGATCCACGGAAACTCGTTCCCGGCCACCATCTGGCACGACTACATGACCGGCGCGATGAAGGGCAAGAAGGCCGTCTCCTTCCCGGAACCGAAGGACCTGGGCAAGAAGGTGTGGGGCGGTGGTGCGGAGAGCCCCAGCCCGACACCCAGCCCCACACCTTCGCCGACGCCCTCCGAGGAGGAGGACGAGGAGGAGAAGCCGCCGCCGAGTCCGAAGCCGACTCAGACCACGCCGAGTCCGCCGTCACCGTCGCCGAGCAGGACCTGCGGCATCTGGGACCCGAACTGCCAGGAGGCCAACGGCGGGGCGAACGCCGGGGCGGATGGCGGGGGCGACAACACGGGAGCGGATGGCGGGGGCGACAACACCGGAGCGGATGGCGGGGGCGACAACACCGGAGCGACCGACGGCGCCGACAACGGCGGAGCTCAGGGAGCCAACGGCAACTCGGGCGGAACCGGCTCCATCTGGGGCAACAACGGATAGCCGGACGCCCCGGCCGGGCCCTCACCGGCCGGCCCAGCACAGCGGCGAGGGCCGCCGTACCCACCCGGGTGCGGCGGCCCTCGCCGTGTTACCGGCGGTGACGTGCGGCATCCTGGTTCGGTGTCTGTGTCCCCCGGGCGGCCCTTGCCCCGGGCACAGCCCCGTACGGCAGGATGTGCGGCATGCCAAGCCCCAGCGGAGAAGACACGAGCGTGCACCAGGAGCGGCCCGTCGTGCGGCCCACCGATCAGGACGAGGTCGCGGCGGCCGGCAGCGAGCTGTTCGGTGGCCGGGTGGGACGCTGGGCGCGGCTCGGCGACGGCCCGCTCACGCCCGTGCGCATCGTCGCGCTGGTCATGATCGGGATGTTCGCCCTCGGCATGGTGCAGAAGATCCCCTGTTACGAATGGGCCTGGTTCCGCGGGGCCACCTCGCAGTACACCCACGCCTGCTACTCCGACATTCCGCACCTCTTCATGGGGCGCGGGTTCGCCGACGGTCTCGTGCCGTACTTCGACCGGCTGAGCGGCGATATGCAGTACCTGGAGTACCCCGTGCTGACCGGGGTGTTCATGCAGGTGGCGTCCTGGCTGACACTGACGCCGGACAGCGACCCCATCCAGCAGCGCGAGCAGATGTACTGGATGGTCAACGCGGGCATGCTGATGATCTGCGCGGTCGTCGTCGCCGTGTGCACCGTCCGCACGCACCGCCGTCGCCCCTGGGACGGCCTGCTGGTCGCGCTGGCCCCCGCGTTCGTCCTCACCGCGACCATCAACTGGGACCTGCTTGCCGTCGCCCTGACGGCCGCGGCGATGCTCATGTGGTCCCGGGGCCGGGTGCTCGCGTTCGGCATCCTCATCGGCCTGGCGACCGCGGCCAAGCTCTACCCCGTCCTGCTGCTCGGCCCGCTCCTCGTGCTCTGCTGGCGGGCGGGCAGGTGGCGTGAGTTCGGGACGGCGATGCTGGGCGCGGGAGCGGCCTGGCTGGTGGTGAATCTCCCGGTGATGCTCTTCGCCCCCGAGGGATGGCGGAAGTTCTACACGTTCAGCCAGGAGCGGCCCATCGACTTCGGTTCGTTCTGGCTGATCATCACCCAGCGCACCGGCAAGCCCATCGACGTGGAGACGGTCAACACCGCGTCGGTCGTCCTGATGGCCGTGTTCTGCGCGGGCATCGCGGGCCTGGCGCTCTCCGCGGCCCGCCGACCGCGCTTCGCCCAGCTGGCGTTCCTGGTGGTGGCCGCGTTCATCCTGACGAACAAGGTCTACTCACCGCAGTACGTGCTCTGGCTGATCCCGCTGGCCGTCCTGGCCCGGCCGCGCTGGCGCGACTTCCTCATCTGGCAGGCCTGCGAGGTCATGTACTTCCTCGGGATCTGGTTCTACCTCGCCTACACCAGTGGCGCGGACAAGCACCAGGGGCTGCCGCAGGAGGGCTACCAGGTCGCGATCGCCCTGCATCTGCTGGGCACGCTGTACCTGTGCGCGCTGATCGTCCGGGACATCCTGCAGCCCGAGAAGGACCCGGTGCGCGGGGACGGGTCGGACGACCCGTCGGGCGGTGTCCTCGACGGGGCTGCGGACGCGTTCGTGCTGGCGCCCGATCCCCGTCCGTCCGGACACAAGGCCCCGGCGGTGGCGGGACCACAGGTGGAGTGGGGCGCCGCGCCGACCCGGGACGGCTGACCCGGGGCCCGGACGCGGCCGTTCAGGCCGCGCCCGGGCGGGCTCAGCGGTCGACGAGCCGGTCGTACTGCGTGGTGGTGTGGCGCAGGTGGGCGACCAGCTCGTCACCGACCCGCGGCTCCTGGGCGTCGGAGGGCACGAACAGGATCGATACCTGCATGTGCGGCGGTTCGGCGAACCACCGCTGCTTGCCCGCCCAGACGAACGGCGACAGGTTGCGGTTGACCGTGGCCAGCCCCGCGCGGGCGACGCCCTTGGCCCGCGGCATCACGCCGTGCAGCGCCTTGGGCGCCTCCAGACCGACCCCGTGGGACGTACCGCCGGCCACGACGACCAGCCAGCCGTCGGAGGCGGCCTTCTGCTGGCGGTAGCCGAACCGGTCGCCCTTGACGACGGGGGTGACGTCCAGGACGGCCCCCCGGTACTCGGTGGCCTCGTGGTCGCCGAGCCAGAGCCGGGTGCCGATACGGGCGCGGAACCGGGTCTGGGGGAACTGCTGCTGGAGCCGGGCCAGCTCCTCGGCGCGCAGATGGCTGACGAACATGGTGTGCAGCGGCAGCCGGGCCGCGCGCAGCCGGTCCATCCAGCCGATGACCTCCTCGACGGCGTCGGAGCCGTCGGTGCGGTCCAGGGGCAGATGCAGGGCGAAGCCTTCGAGCCGTACGTCCTCGATCGCCGCGTGCAGCTGCCCGAGCTCCTCCTCCTTGACGCCATGGCGCTTCATCGAGCTCATGCACTCGATGACGACCCGGGCGCCCACCAGGGCGTGCACCCCGTCGACGGAGGAGACGGACCGGATGACGCGGTCCGGCAGGGGTACGGGCTCCTCGCCGCGCCGGAACGGGGTCAGGACGAGCAGGTCGCCGCTGAACCAGTCCTTGATCCGGGCCGCTTCGTAGGTCGTCCCGACGGCGAGGGTGTCGGATCCGAAGCGGATCGTCTCGTCGGCGAGGCGCTCGTGACCAAAGCCGTAGCCGTTGCCCTTGCAGACGGGTACGAGACCGGGGAACTGGTCGATCACGGACTTCTGGTGCGCCCGCCAGCGCGCGGTGTCGACGTAGAGGGAGAGCGCCATGGCCGGCCCGGAACCTTTCTGGTGGCTGCGGTGAATCAGGAACGAACGGTCTGTGCCGAGATGTGTGCGGCCCAGATGTGGGGCGAAGCGGATCAGCGGCGCGACATATAGATGTCGAGCGCCTTGTGGAGCAGCTTGTTGAGCGGGAAGTCCCACTCGCCGACGTACTCGACGGCCTCGCCACCCGTGCCGACCTTGAACTGGATCAGGCCGAAGAGATGGTCGGTCTCGTCCAGCGAGTCACTGATCCCGCGCAGGTCGTAGACGGTCGCGCCCATCGCGTAACTGTCGCGCAGCATGCGCCACTGCATCGCGTTCGACGGCCGGACCTCGCGCCCGATGTTGTCGGAGGCGCCGTAGGAGTACCAGACGTGGCCGCCCACGACGAGCATCGTGGCCGCGGAGAGGTTCACGCCGTTGTGCCGGGCGAAGTAGAGGCGCATCCGGTTGGGGTCCTCGGAGTTGAGGACGGTCCACATGCGCTGGAAGTACGAGAGCGGGCGCGGCCGGAAGTGGTCGCGCACGGCGGTGATCTCGTAGAGCCGCTGCCACTCGGCCAGGTCCTCGTAGCCGCCCTGGACGACCTCGACGCCGGCCTTGTCGGCCTTCTTGATGTTGCGGCGCCACAGCTGGTTGAAGCCCTTGAGGACGTCCTCGAGCGAGCGGTTGGCCAGCGGCACCTGGAAGACGTAGCGGGGCTGTACGTCACCGAATCCGGCCCCGCCGTCCTCGCCCTGCTGCCAGCCCATCTTCCGCAGCCGGTCGGAGACCTCGAAGGCGCGCGGCTCGATGTGCGTGGCCTCGACGTCACGCAGGCGCTTCACGTCGGGGTCCTGGATGCCGGACTTGATGGCCGCCGAGTCCCAGCGGCGGATGACCACCGGCGGGCCCATCTTCACGGAGAAGGCGCCCTGCTGCTTGAGGTGCGCGAGCATCGGCTGGAGCCAGTCGTCCAGGTTCGGTGCGTACCAGTTGATGACCGGGCCTTCGGGGAGGTACGCCAAGTAGCGCTTGATCTTGGGCAGCTGGCGGTACAGGACGAGGCCGGCGCCGACGATCTCGCCGTTCTTGTCGAACCAGCCCAGGTTCTCCGAACGCCATTCGGTCTTCACATCAGCCCACGCCGGGACCTGGCAGTGACTGGCCGAGGGCAGGCTCTGGATGTACGCCAGATGCTGTTCTCGGCTGATGGTCCTCAGGGTCAGGCTCATGCGGGGGGCTCCTCGGCAGGTGTGTCCCCATCGGTCAGGGGCTCCGGCTCTCGCGCCGAAGCCTACTGTGACCGAGGGGCGCCCGGCCTGGCCCCGGGGGCCGGAACGTACGGCGGACCGGTGCGGGCGCCCGGGCACCCGCACCGGTCCGTGCTCCGGTCGGTGCTCCGGTCAGGTGATCACGCCGCCGAAGAGACCGCCGTGGGCCATGCCGAGGTAGAAGCCGATCGCAGAGGCCCCGATGCCCATGATCAGGCCGAACCGCTCCCATGTGGTCTTCGAGATGTACTGGCCGTAGGCCCCGGTCAGGATCCCGACGAGCCCCGCCCACGAGCTGATCAGATGCAGATGGTGGAACATCGCCGTGACGAACGCGAGGACGCCGAGCACCCCGGTCACCACCATCAGGACGTCCTGGACGGGATGCGGTCTGCCGTCCGTCGCGAAGAGTGAACCGGTGGCGCGGCGGCCGGTCGGGGACCGGGAGCCGGCGGGGCGGATGGTCTGTGCCATGGAGTACCTCCTGGCCGGACGGATGGGCGGTGGATCCAGCGCCCTGCGCACCGCGGCGGGTGGAGCGCCTCTCACACCGCATCTGTCTCGATTGTGCCCTCTGAGCTCCTGATTTCAACCGGAAGCCTGTCTACGGGTAGTCTGTACGGTCTGCACCGGTGTCTGCCCAGGCCAGCACGGCGAGCCTCCCCCGAACCCCGTCTCCGGGATCGTTCGGGAGCGGATTGTCAGTGCTGGGTGTTCTCCTCGGGAACGCCGTTGCAACACGCATCACGACCCTCCTGCCACGGAACGACCGTGGCCGCTGAGTCCAAAGGAGGTGGGTTCCACATGCGTCACTACGAGGTGATGGTCATCCTCGACCCCGATCTCGAGGAGCGAGCAGTCTCCCCGCTGATCGAGAACTTCCTCTCCGTCGTCCGTGAGGGCGATGGAAAGGTGGAGAAGGTCGACACCTGGGGCCGTCGTCGGCTCGCCTACGAGATCAAGAAGAAGCCCGAGGGCATCTACTCGGTCATCGACCTGCAGGCCGAGCCTGCGGTCGTCAAGGAGCTCGACCGCCAGATGAACCTGAACGAGTCGGTCCTCCGGACCAAGGTCCTCCGTCCCGAGATCCACTGAGCTTCTAGCTCAGCGGTTTTCGGGTCCGAGTAGCAGCAAGCAGCCAGCAGCAATCCCCGCCGAGAGGTTCACCCATGGCAGGCGAGACCGTCATCACGGTCGTCGGCAATCTCGTCGACGACCCCGAGCTGCGCTTCACCCCGTCCGGTGCGGCGGTCGCGAAGTTCCGTGTCGCGTCCACTCCCCGCATCTTCGACCGGCAGACCAATGAGTGGAAGGACGGCGAAGGCCTGTTCCTCACCTGCTCGGTCTGGCGTCAGGCGGCGGAGAACGTCGCGGAGTCGCTTCAGCGAGGCATGCGCGTCGTCGTGCAGGGCCGGCTGAAGCAGCGGTCCTACGAGGACCGTGAGGGCGTCAAGCGCACGGTCTACGAGCTGGACGTCGAGGAAGTCGGCCCCAGCCTCAAGAACGCCACGGCCAAGGTCACCAAGACCACCGGTCGCAGTGGCCAGGGCGGCCAGGGTGGATACGGCGGCGGCCAGCAGGGCGGCGGCAACTGGGGCGGCGGTCCCGGTGGCGGTGGCCAGCAGGGCGGCGGCGGTGCACCCGCCGACGACCCGTGGGCGACCGGCGCGCCGGCAGGCGGCCAGGGCGGCGGGGGACAGCAGGGCGGCGGAGGCGGCTGGGGCGGAAGCTCCGGCGGTTCCGGCGGTTCTGGTGGTTCTGGCGGTGCCTCTGGCGGCGGCTACTCGGACGAGCCTCCCTTCTAGGGCTGCTCGTACCCCCACTTCTTGATCACACAGGAGAAACACCATGGCGAAGCCGCCTGTGCGCAAGCCTAAGAAGAAGGTCTGCGCGTTCTGCAAGGACAAGACCCAGTACGTGGACTACAAGGACACGAACATGCTGCGGAAGTTCATTTCCGACCGCGGCAAGATCCGTGCCCGCCGCGTCACCGGCAACTGCACGCAGCACCAGCGTGACGTCGCCACGGCTGTCAAGAACAGCCGTGAGATGGCGCTGCTGCCCTACACGTCCACCGCGCGATAAGGGAAGGGTGACAAGAGCATGAAGATCATCCTCACCCACGAGGTCTCCGGCCTCGGCACCGCCGGCGACGTCGTCGACGTCAAGGACGGGTACGCCCGTAACTACCTGGTTCCGCGTGGCTTCGCCATTCGCTGGACCAAGGGCGGCGAGAAGGACGTGGCGCAGATCCGCCGCGCCCGCAAGATCCACGAGATCGCGACGATCGAGCAGGCCAACGAGATCAAGGCCAAGCTCGAGGGCGTGAAGGTCCGTCTGGCTGTTCGCTCCGGCGACGCCGGCCGTCTCTTCGGCTCGGTCACCCCGGCTGACGTCGCTGCGGCGATCAAGGCCGCCGGTGGTCCCGACGTCGACAAGCGTCGCGTCGAGCTCGGCTCGCCGATCAAGACGCTCGGCGGACACCAGGTGTCCGTCCGTCTGCACCCCGAGGTCGCAGCGAAGCTCGGCGTCGAGGTCGTTGCTGCCTAAGGGCAGAGCTCAGCTGAGTCAGTGAAGGGCCGCACCCGTTGGGTGCGGCCCTTTCTGTCTTCTGTGTCGCGCGGTGTTTCACGTGAAACACCGCGGCCTGTTTCACGTGAAACAGGCCGCGAAGCGTACGGATCAGCGCGTGGCTCCGGTGACGATCCACCGGCCCGACCGCGTACGCAGCCAGAGCGTGATGAGGCGGACGGCCATCATCAGCGTCATTGCCCACCAGAGCGCGGTGAGCCCGCCGCCGAGCGAGGGCACCAGGAGCGCGACGGGCGCGAAGGCGGCGAGCGTCACCAGCATCGCCCAGGCGAGATAGCGTCCGTCGCCGGCACCCATCAGGACGCCGTCCAGGACGAAGACCACGCCGGCGATCGGCTGGGAGACCGCCACGACCAGGAGCGCGGGGAGCAGGGTGTCCTGCACCGAGGGGTCGCTGGTGAAGAGCGGGATGAACAGAGGCCGGGCGAGCACGATCAGGAGGCCGAGCACGATGCCGCAACCGATACCCCACTCGACCATGCGGCGGCAGGCCTCGCGGGCGCCCTTCTCGTCGTTCGCCCCCAGGTAGCGGCCGATGATCGCCTGCCCGGCGATGGCGATGGCGTCGAGTGCGAAGGCTGTGAGACTCCAGAGGGAGAGGATGATCTGGTGGGCGGCGATGTCGACGTCTCCCAGCCGGGCGGCGACGGCGGTGGCGATCATCAGGACGGCGCGCAGGGACAGGGTCCGGATCAGCAGAGGCACGCCGGCCCGTGCGCTGGCCCTGATGCCGGCCACGTCGGGGCGCAGGGAGGCGTTGTGCCTTCGGGCTCCGCGGATCACCACGACGAGATAGGCGGCGGCCATACCGACCTGGGCGATCACCGTTCCCCAGGCGGATCCGGCGATGCCGAGCCCGGCACCGTAGACGAGGGTCACATTGAGGGCGGCGTTCACCGTGAAACCGCCGATGGCGACGTACAGCGGGGTGCGGGTGTCCTGGAGGCCGCGCAGTACGCCGGTGGCGGCGAGCACGACGAGCATGGCCGGGATGCCGAGGATGGAGATCCTCAGGTACGTGATGGCGTACGGAGCCGCGGTGTCGGACGCGCCGAAGATGTCGACGAGCCACGGGGCCGTCGGGATCGCGAGGGCGACGACGGCCGCTCCGAGCAGCAGGGCGAGCCAGATGCCGTCCATGCCCTGGCGGATGGCGGCGGGGAGATCGCCCGCCCCCACGCGGCGGGCGACGGCCGCCGTGGTCGCGTAGGCGAGGAAGACGAAGATGCTCACGGCCGTCATCAGGAGGGCTGCGGCGATGCCGAGGCCGGCCAGTTGCGGGGTGCCGAGGTGGCCGACGACGGCGCTGTCGACCATCACGAACAGGGGCTCGGCGACGAGTGCGCCGAAGGCCGGGACGGCGAGAGCGATGATCTCGCGGTCGTGCCGTCGGCGGCCGTTCTTCGGGGTCGCGGGGGCCTTGGTCATGAGGGTCAATCTAATCTTCCACAGGTAAGAGATGCAATCGACCTACAGTCCTTACTTGTGGACCGGTAGGGCCTTCCTCCCGGCGCCGTTTGCGGTGATCTTGAAATGAGGGCGAAAGTTTTTCTCCCCCACAGTCAGTGGATGGAGAATGTGCAGGTCAGCAGGGTCACGCCGCTAGCGCTATGAGTTTGTCCACAGTGCTGTCCCCCGGTCCGTGCACAGGTTCGGCAGGGTTCTCCACAGCATCTGGTCCGTCGTCCACATGCCCTGTGGATAACCAGATTGGCTGACGGTGCGGAGGGGCCTACCGTGGTGCGGCGCCCGCACTCCGTTCCGGCACCGGAATCCACCGAACCAGATGCGCCGGAAGTGGAGTCGGGCGACCTGTTTGTCGGTGCCGTGCCGTAAGAAAGAGTGGCACGGCTAGGTCCGCGATGCGGACGGGAGGAGGCGGCCCGGTGAGCATTCCCGAGCCTTTGGACGACCCCTGGACCGAGACCGGTCCCGGGGACCGTCTGCCCGTCTCCCGTCAGCGTCGGGGGGACCGCAAGGGGCGTGAGGACCGCCACGACCGCGGCTCGGACGAGGCCTGGGAAGGCGGCTCTCCCGGGTTCGAGCGGGTGCCGCCCCAGGATCTCGACGCCGAGCAGTCCGTCCTCGGCGGCATGCTGCTGTCCAAGGACGCCATCGCGGACGTCGTGGAGATCATCAAGGGGCACGACTTCTACCGCCCCGCCCACGAGACCGTCTACACGGCGATCCTCGACCTCTACGCCAAGGGCGAGCCGGCCGACCCGATCACGGTCGCCGCCGAGCTGGTCAAACGCGGAGAGATCACCAAGGTCGGCGGAGCACCGTATCTGCACACCCTGGTGCAGTCCGTGCCCACCGCGGCCAACGCCTCGTACTACGCGGAGATCGTCCACGAGCGGGCGGTGCTCAGACGGCTGGTCGAGGCAGGCACGAAGATCACACAGATGGGATACGCGGCCGACGGGGACGTCGACGAGATCGTCAACTCCGCGCAGGCCGAGATCTACGCGGTCACCGAGCAGCGCACCAGCGAGGACTACCTCCCTCTCGGCGACATCATGGAGGGCGCGCTCGACGAGATCGAGGCCATCGGGTCGCGCAGCGGCGAGATGACCGGTGTGCCGACGGGCTTCACGGACCTCGACGCCTTGACGAACGGCATGCACCCCGGACAGATGATCGTCATCGCGGCCCGCCCCGCCATGGGTAAGTCCACGCTGGCGCTGGACTTCGCGCGCGCCGCGTCGATCAAGAACAACCTGCCCAGCGTCATCTTCTCCCTCGAGATGGGGCGCAATGAGATCGCGATGCGTCTGCTGTCGGCCGAGGCGCGGGTGGCCCTGCACCACATGCGGTCCGGCACGATGACGGACGAGGACTGGACGCGGCTCGCCCGACGGATGCCCGAGGTCTCGGCCGCTCCGCTGTACATCGACGACTCCCCCAACCTGTCGATGATGGAGATCCGCGCGAAGTGCCGCCGGCTCAAGCAGCGCAACGACATCAAGCTCGTGATCATCGACTATCTGCAGCTGATGCAGGCCGGTGGATCGAAGCGTTCCGAGAGCCGTCAGCAGGAGGTCTCGGACATGTCCCGAAACCTCAAGCTGCTGGCCAAGGAGCTGGAAGTGCCGGTGATCGCTCTCTCGCAGCTGAACCGTGGACCCGAGCAGCGCACGGACAAGAAGCCGATGGTGTCCGACCTGCGTGAGTCCGGTTCCATCGAGCAGGACGCCGACATGGTCATCCTGCTCCACCGCGAGGACGCGTACGAGAAGGAGTCTCCGCGCGCGGGCGAGGCCGACATCATCGTCGGCAAGCACCGTAACGGCCCGACGGCCACCATCACCGTGGCCTTCCAGGGGCACTACTCCCGTTTCGTGGACATGGCGCAGACCTGACGGGTTGCCCGCGCAGGACTCACCCGACCCCGAGCCCACGGAAAATGCCGGCTCAGGGGAAGGAAGCGGGGCGCTGCGGACCTCAGGCGTCCGTCAGGGTGCGGGCGAGGAGGGGAAGCAGGCGGTCCCAGTGGCGCCGCAGTCCGGCCGGGTCGAAGGAGTCGGTGTCGGACATGGTGAAGCCGTGGACGGTGCCGGGGTAGATCTCGGAGGTGTAGCCGACGCCCGCGGTGTCCAGGAACCCGTTGAGCTCGCCGAGTGCCTCGGGCGTGATGTCCGTCGCCGCGTGGCCGAAGTGGACCTCGGCGGTGATGCCGCGCAGGCTGTCGGGTCCGTCGGCGGCGACGGGAGCGTGGAACGCGGCGACGGCGGCCACCTGTCCGGGGCGGGCCGCGGCGGTACGGGTCGCCAGGAGGCCGCCGATGCAGTAACCGGTCACCGCGACCGGCCCGGCGTCCACCTCGGGCTGGGCCGAGAGGAACGTGAGGTAGGCGTCGGCGTCGCGCGCGACGCGTTCGGCGGTGTGTGCCTCGATCAAGGGCATCAGCCGGCCGATGAGAGCGGGTCGGTCCTCTTCTCCGATGTGCTCGGGAAGATCGACGACCGGTGTCGACCCGTTGCGGTAGAAGAAGTTGGGGACGAGCACGTAGTAGCCGTGCCCGGCCAGTTCACGGGCCATCTCCCGCAGTACGGGACGGATGCCGAAGGCGTCCGGGTACATCAGCACCCCTGGGTGCCGGCCGCCGTGTTCGGGGTAGACGGCGAAGGCGTCGGCCAGGCCGTCCGCGGTGGAGATCTGCACGGTTCTGGTGGGAATGGCGGCTCTGCCTTCCTGGGAGTTCGCCGTTGACGTACACGGCGCTTACGTTCATGACGCTACGTCGGCGACACTAACGTTTGAACGGACCCGGCAGCCAGGCCGAGCTGAACAAGCGTTCCGGCATCGACCGGAGCGACATGGGCGGCGTGCTCAACGAGCTGGCGGCCGTTCCGGCGGAGTTCGCGGGCAGTTCCTCAGCAAGCTGTGAGCTCGCGAACGAGGGGCATCTCATCCGGGCCCGACGGGGCGTCCTCTCGGACGGTACGGAAGTGCTTGGACGCGCCACGTTGCATGATCATGCGTTCAGATGCATACTCTTCCTATGTCTAAGGTTCTCACCTCCCTGCCCATCGGCGAGCGTGTCGGCATCGCCTTCTCCGGCGGTCTCGACACATCGGTCGCCGTCGCGTGGATGCGCGACAAGGGTGCCGTCCCGTGCACCTACACGGCCGACATCGGCCAGTACGACGAGCCGGACATCGCCTCGGTGCCCGGGCGCGCGTCGACGTACGGTGCCGAGATCGCCCGCCTGGTCGACTGCCGTGCGGCGCTGGTCGAGGAGGGACTGGCCGCGCTCACCTGTGGCGCGTTCCACATCCGGTCGGGTGGGCGCGCCTACTTCAACACCACGCCGCTCGGCCGTGCCGTCACGGGCACCCTGCTGGTCCGGGCGATGCTGGAGGACGACGTACAGATCTGGGGCGACGGGTCGACGTTCAAGGGCAACGACATCGAGCGGTTCTACCGCTACGGGCTGCTCGCCAACCCTCATCTGCGGATCTACAAGCCGTGGCTGGACGCGGACTTCGTTTCCGAGCTCGGCGGCCGCAAGGAGATGTCGGAGTGGCTGATCGCCCACGAGCTGCCCTACCGCGACAGCAGCGAGAAGGCGTACTCGACCGATGCCAACATCTGGGGCGCCACCCATGAGGCCAAGACTCTGGAGCACCTCGACGCCGGCATCGAGACCGTGGAGCCGATCATGGGCGTGCGGTTCTGGGACCCCGCGGTGGAGATCGCTGCCGAGACCGTGACGATCGGCTTCGAACAGGGCCGCCCGGTGACGATCAACGGCAAGGAGTTCGCCACCCCGGTCGACCTGGTGATGGAGGCGAACGCGATCGGTGGACGGCACGGCATGGGCATGTCCGACCAGATCGAGAACCGGGTGATCGAGGCGAAGAGCCGCGGCATCTACGAGGCGCCGGGGATGGCGCTGCTGCACGTGGTGTACGAGCGGCTGGTCAACGCGATCCACAACGAGGACACCCTGGACAACTACTACAACGAGGGGCGGCGGCTCGGCCGGCTGATGTACGAGGGCCGCTGGCTCGACCCGCAGGCGCTGATGATCCGCGAGTCGCTGCAGCGCTGGGTGGGCACGGCGGTCACCGGAGAGGTGACCCTGCGGCTGCGGCGCGGCGACGACTACTCCATCCTGGACACCGACGGACCGGCTTTCAGTTACCACCCGGACAAGCTGTCGATGGAGCGCACCGAGGACTCCGCGTTCGGTCCGGTGGACCGGATCGGCCAGCTCACGATGCGCAACCTCGACATCGCCGACTCGCGAGCCAAGCTCGAGCAGTACGCCGGCCTCGGCATGGTCGGATCGACCCACCCCGCCCTCATCGGCGCCGCTCAGGCGGCCTCGACCGGGCTGATCGGCGCGATGCCGCAGGGCGGCGCCGAGGTCATCGCCTCACGTGGCAGGGTGTCCGGTGGCGACGAGATGCTCGACCACGCCGCGATGGAGTTCGGCACCGACTGAGCGGAAGCGTCGTCGACGCTGGTCCAAGCCGTGGCTCCGTGGAAAAGGGTTCGTCAGGGAGCCGTTCGTCGGGTAGGGGTTGGACCATGACTTCCAGCGACGCAGACCTGCTCCCCAGTACCCGACGCGCCCTGCTGCATCGCATCGCCGTCGCCCAGCGGGACGGCCGCGCGCCGTCCCTCGTGGCCGCGGTGCGGCGGCAGGGGCGTACGGCCTGGAGCGGGGCGCGTACGTGCGTCGTGGGGCATGCTCCCGACGCCGATACGCAGTACCGGATCGGTTCGATCACCAAGACGTTCACTGCCGTTCTGGTTCTGCGGCTGCGGGACGAGGGCTTGATCGACCTGGACGACCCTCTGGAGAAGCACCTCCCGGGCGCGGGGGCGGGCGCGGTCACCGTCTTTCAGCTGCTGGGCCACAGCGCGGGGCTGGGCGCCGAAGCACCCGCGCCCTGGTGGGAGCGGACGCCCGGCGGCCTGCGGCCCGAGATCGCCGACGTGCTGGGCGACCGGCCGCGGAGGCATCCGGCCGGTCATCGCCATCACTACTCCAACCCTGGTTACACCCTGCTCGGTTCACTGGTCGAAGCGGTGCGTGGC
Source organism: Streptomyces sp. CA-278952 (assembly GCF_028747205.1). Lineage (NCBI taxonomy): Bacteria > Bacillati > Actinomycetota > Actinomycetes > Kitasatosporales > Streptomycetaceae > Streptomyces > Streptomyces sp. CA-278952. Next base: position 3,979,469 of record NZ_CP112880.1, on the reverse strand, counting down.
GTCTCCTGGGAGGAGGCGCTGCGCCGCGAGATCCTGGAGCCACTGGGTATGCACCGCACGACGAGCGGGCCCGTGGCTCCGCACGCGGGCGGCTGGGCCGTCCACCCTTGGGCCGATGTCATGTTGAGCGAACCCGCCGAGGACCTCGGGATCATGGCGCCCGCCGGTCAGCTCTGGTCCACCGCGGCGGACCTCCTGCGGTTCGCCGCCTTTCTGACCGAGGGCGACGACCGCGTCCTGTCGGCCTCCTCGGTACAGGAGATGCGGACGCCCGCCGCACCCGCCGAGACGGGAGGCAGCGGTTACGGTCTCGGACTCCAGATCGTCGGGGGCGAAGAGCGCGTGCTCTTCGGGCATTCGGGATCGCTTCCCGGGTTCGTCGCCGGCCTCTGGGTCAGCGAGGAGGACGACGTGGCCGCGGTCGTTCTCGCCAACGTCACCTCGGGGCTGCCCGCCGCGATGGTGGCCGCCGAGCTCCTGGGGATCGTGGCCGAGGCCGAGCCGCGGATCCCGGAGCCCTGGCGCCCGCTGCCCGAGGTGGACGAAGAGCTGCTGGCGCTGACCGGGATCTGGTACTGGGGCACCCACCCGGTCACGCTGAGGCTCACGGGGGACCGGGGCCTGCAGCTCACACCGCTGGGGGGCAAGGGACGAGGCGCGGCCTTTACGTACCGCCCGGACGGCACCTGGATGGGCCAGAACGACTACTACGCGGGGGAGACCCTGCGCGTCGTGCGCAAGGACGACGGCTCGGTGGACCACCTCGACCTCGGCTCGTTCGTCTTCACCCGGCAGCCGTACGAGGCCGGCGCGGCCGTTCCCGGCGGCGTGGACGCGGAGGGCTGGCGCGGGCTCGCCGGCTGAGCTTCCGGCCGGGTCGCGGGTGGGTGTTTCACGTGAAACCCCACCCGCGTTTCACGTGAAACCTCCACCCGTCCGCGCTCGTCAGAGCGCCAGCTTGAAGCCCACATGGCTGGCTGTGAAGCCGAGCCGCTCGTAGAAGCGGTGCGCGTCTTCGCGGGTGATATCCGAGGTCAGCTGCACCAACTGGCAGTTCTGGCGGCGGGATTCGTCGACCGCCCACTGGATGAGCTGGGTGCCGAGGCCGCTGCCGCGCTCGTCGCCATGGATGCGGACCCCTTCGATGATCGAGCGGGTCGCGCCGCGGCGGGACAGCCCCGGGACGATGGTCAGCTGTAGTGTGCCGACGACCCGGTCCTCGCGCACGGCGACGACCACGTGCTGGTTCGGGTCGTCCGCCAGCCGCTGGAACGCCTCCCGGTAGGGGGCAAGATCGTCCGGTGACTCGCGCTGTGCACCCAGAGGGTCGTCGGCGAGCATCGCGACCACAGCGGGCAGGTCGTCCGGGACGGCGGATCGTATGGCGAGATCACTCATGATCGGCATCCTAGGACGGCTTCAGGGGATATCCCGCCCGATCGGAGTCCGTCAGGCCGGGACCTTCAGCTCTTCGACGGCCGTGACCAGAGGCGCGAGTTCAGGGTTCTCCGCCGCCTCGTCCAGTGCCGCCCGCAGCGCGGTGTCGTTCGTCGGCCGGGCGGCCTCCAGTAGCGTGAGACCGGCCTCGGTGACGTCGGTGTAGATGCCGCGACGGTCGGTGTCGCACAGGTAGCGGGTCAGCAGCCCCCGGTCCTCGAGCCGGGTGACGAGCCGGGTGGTGGCGCTCTGACTGAGGACGACGGCGTCGGCGACCTGCTTCATCTGGAGATGCCCGCCGGTGCCGTTGTGCTGCCGGCTCAACACGTCGAGCAAGGAGTACTCGCGGGCGCTGAGTCCGTGGCCGGCCTGGAGGGCCCGCTCGATCCGGGCCTCGATCTTTCCGTGAAGCAGGGAGAGCGCGCACCAGCTCTGGGCGATGGCGGTCAGGGCGGGGTCGGTCGCTGTCATGTCTCTCTCCTCCGGGCGGGAGCTGCGTGACTCCAGGATAGGGGACGTCTGCAATAGCCCGCGTTTGCAATTAGTAGGCGTCTGCAATTATTGTGGACGCTCGTAAGGCGCAGACGCAATCTTCAGGGAAGGTGAACCCATGCCGCTCGCGCTCCTCGCCCTCGCCATCGGGGCATTCGGGATCGGAACGACCGAGTTCGTGATCATGGGGTTGCTCCCCGAGGTCGCCGGTGACTTCCAGGTCTCGATCCCGACCGCGGGCTTCCTGGTGACCGGCTACGCGCTCGGCGTGGTCCTCGGCGCCCCGCTGATGACGCTGCTCGGCACGCGTGTCACCCGCAAGCGCATGCTGATGCTCCTCATGGGGCTCTTCATCGTGGGCAACGTGGTGTCCGCGCTCGCCCCCGTCTTCGGAGTCATGCTCGGCGGACGGGTGATCGCCTCCCTCGCGCACGGTGCCTTCTTCGGCATCGGCTCGGTGGTCGCGGCCGATCTGGTCGCCCCGCAGAAGAAGGCCGGGGCCATCGCCATGATGTTCACCGGGCTCACCGTCGCGAACGTCGTCGGCGTTCCGCTGGGCACCTTCATCGGACAGACCGCGGGCTGGCGGACCACGTTCCTCCTCGTCGCCGTTCTGGGCGTCGTGGGGCTGCTCGGCGTCGCGAAGCTCGTACCGGACCAGCCCGGGCCGGAAGGCGTGCGCATCCGCCACGAGCTGGCCGCGTTCCGCAATGTCCAGGTCCTGCTGGCCATGGCCATGACGGTCCTGGGCTTCGGCGGAGTCTTCGCCGCGATCACCTACATCACCCCGATGATGACCGGGATCGCCGGCTACTCGGCCTCGTCCGTCACCTGGCTGCTCGTTCTCTTCGGCCTCGGCATGGTGGGGGGCAACCTGATCGGCGGCAGGTTCGCGGACCGCCATCTGATGCCCCTGCTGTACGTATCGCTCGGCTCGCTCGCCGTGGTGCTCGGCCTGTTCACCGTGACCGCTCACCACAAGATCGCCGCGGCGGTCACCATCGTTCTGATCGGCGCCCTGGGCTTCGCGACCGTGCCTCCGTTGCAGAAGCGGGTCCTCGACCAGGCGGCGGGTGCGCCGACGCTGGCCTCCGCGGTCAACATCGGGGCGTTCAACCTCGGCAACGCCCTCTCCGCCTGGCTCGGCGGTCTCGTGATCGCGGCAGGCCTCGGCTACACCGCCCCCAACTGGGTCGGCGCCGCGCTCGCCGCGTCGGCCCTGGTCCTGGCCGTGTTCTCCAGCCTGCTGGAGCGCCGGGAGGCCGGCAAGAGCCGGATCGTCGCCGAGAGCAGTCCCGAGCCGGCCGTCGCGACAGCGGCCCGGCACTGAGTCGCCCGCTCCCCGGGGACCCGCATCGCGCAGCAGCCGCACCGCCACGAGGGCGGTGCGGCTGCTGCGCGTCAGCCCGTCGCGAGGGTGAGCGGAGCGAACCTGCGGGCTGCGTCGCCGGGCAGGTCCGGGATGCCGTGCGTCATCACGGTGGTCCGGGAGAGGGGCTCCAGCCCGCTCTCCGCCAGCCAGCCGAGCAGTTCCTTGTGCCGGCCCTCGACATCGATCCGCAGCGGCCGGTCCGTCGTGGCGGCCACGGCCGTGACCAGGGCCTGCGCGGTGGCCGTGTCCCGGGCGATCAGCGGCCCGACGACCTCGGTCTGCCCGCTCGGCCAGAGCGCCGCGTAGCCGATCAGCTCGCCGTGCTCCTCGGCGACCTGGAGCCGGTCGGAGAAGGCGGGCAGCCGGGCGAGAAGATGCGTCCGGTCGGCGCCGAAGACGGGGAGGTCGAGCCGGACCAACGCCCGCAGGTCGTCTGCCGCTGCCGGGCGGGTGGTCACGGACGGGCGAGAGGCCGAGGGGGAGGGAGAGCCGGAGGGGGAGACGTCGGAGCCGCCCGCCCCGAAATGGCCGCCGACGCGTGCGGCCCGGCCCACCGGGGAGAAGCCGAGGTCCTCGTAGAGCGGCTGTCCCTGTTCGGTGGCGTACAGGATGAGCGGGGTGTCCCCCACGGCTTCCATCACGTGCCGCATGAGTCGGCGGGCGAGCCCCCGGCGTCCGTAGCGGTCGGCGACGAGCAGCATGCCGACCGCCGTGAGGTCGGATCCGTACGGCATGGTCAGGCAGGTCGCCGCCAGGCCCTTGCCGTCCGGAGCGTCGATCCCGTATCCGGTGCCGGCCGAGAGGAGCAGCCCCCACCGGTGTTCGTCGCGCGGCCAGCCGCGGTCATCGCAGAGATCGGCGCACGGGACCAGGTCTCCCCGGTTCAGACGCCGGATCGGCAGCTCGACGAGGGGAAGGGGTGATGGGCTGTGCATGGGGTCAGGCTGTCTGACGGGATGATCGTGCGTCCACCGATTTCGCGGAACTGGCCGAGATCCGCAGCCGCCTGCCGTGCCGGGTGAGTCCCCAGGGCTTGAGGTACGGGCGCTTGAGTGGTTTCACGTGAAACACGACGCCGAGCAGGGCTCCCCGGGGCGTCCGGCGGCGGGAGTTTCCACGGGTACCCGCTGCGGAGTACGGGCCATGGCAGAGCCCCGGCGCGCCCCCGCCGCGGAGGGTGTCAGCCCAGGTCGGGGGCGTGCATCGCCCGTACGCCTTCGATGTTGCCGTCGAGGTAGTGCCGCAGGGACAGCGGAACGAGGTGCACGGCCGCGATCCCGACCCGGCTGAACGGCACCCGGACGATCTCGTACTCCCCGGTGGGCTCGTCGATCTCCGGGCCGTGCCGCAGGGAGACGTCCATCGACACCAGTCGGCAGACGAAGAAGTGCTGGACCTTCACCCCCGTCACGCCCCCGTCCGCGATGTGCTCCACGGTGTCGACGAAGCACGGGACCACGTCGACGATCTTGGCGCCCAGCTCCTCGTCGACCTCGCGGTGCAGCGCTTCCACGACGGTGGCGTCCTCCGGCTCGACCCCGCCGCCGGGCGTGAGCCAGTACGGATCGACCCCCGGCTTCGTGCGCTTGATCAGGATGAGATCGTCGCCGTCGAGCAGGACGGCGCGTGCGGTGCGCTTGACCACAGGACGTTCGGTCATGGCAAGAGAGTGGCCCGTGGAGGACCGTCTGAAACTCCCCCGACCTACCGGACCGCCGTGTTCAGCGCCTGTTCGACGTCGGCGAGCAGGTCCTCGGGGTCCTCCGCGCCGACCGAGAAGCGGATGAAGCCCTCCGCGACGGCGTCGCCACCCCAGCGGCCCCGGCGCTCCGCGGTGGACCGGACGCCGCCGAAGCTCGTCGCGTCGTCGACCAGGCGCAGCGCGGACAGGAAGCGCTCAGCGGTCTCCCGGTCGGCCAGCTCGAAGGACACCACGGATCCGAAGCGTCGCATCTGGCGCCTCGCGACGACATGTGACGGGTCGGTGGGCAGTCCCGGATACCGCAGCCCGGTGACCTCCGCGCGCTTCGTCAGCGCCTCGGCGAGAGCGAGGGCGGTGGTGCACTGCCGGTCGATGCGCAGGTGGAGGGTGGCCAGCGAGCGGTGCGCCAGCCAGGCCTCCATCGGCCCCGGAATCGCCCCGACGACCTTGCGCCAGCGCCGCACGTCCGCCGTCAGCCGGGGATCGCGGCAGGTCACATGGCCGAGCAAAATGTCGCCGTGCCCGGTCATGCCCTTGGTGTCGCTGGCGACAGAGAAGTCGGCGCCCAGCTCCAGCGGGCGCTGGCCGATCGGGGTGGCCAGAGTGTTGTCGACGGCGACCAGCGCGCCCGTCGCGTGCGCGGCATCGACCAGCCGCCGGATGTCGCAGACGTCCAGGCCCGGGTTGGACGGGCTCTCGATCCAGAGCAGCTTCGCCCCGGTCAGCAGGGCCAGCTGGGCGTCGCCGCCGGTCGGCGCGGTCCGGACCTCGACCCCGTACGCCTCCAGTTGCTCCCGTACGAGCGGCAGCGCCTGGTAGCCGTCGTCGGGCAGGACCACGGCGTCACCCGAGCGGACCTGGGAGAGCAGTACTGCGGTGATCGCCGCCATGCCCGAGGCGAACACGGTCGTGCCCACCTCCTCACCGGGAGCCTCCAGCTCGCCGATGGCCCGCTCCAGGTGGGTCCAGGTCGGGTTGGTCTCCCGGCCGTAGGTGTAGGGACCCACCGGTTCGCCCGAGAGGTGGAAGTGCGCGGCGAAGACCGGGCCGGGGAGGGTGGGTCCGAACTGCTCCGGTTCGGGAAGCCCGGCGCGTACTGCGCGCGTTCCGTCGCCCATGGTGCTCATGCCTGCTCCTTCGCTGCTCTCCCGGTGGTGCACCGGCGTCCCCCGCACTCTTCCAGAGGCACCCGGAGCGGCCTTCCCCGGAGGCCCGGAATACCGAATACCGGAATCACTTCTCGTCGGGCAGGACGACGTTGAGCGCCCAGGACACGACCGAGATGATCAGTCCGCCGAGCACCGCCGTCCAGAACCCCTCGACGTGGAAGCTGAGATCGAACACTCCGGCCAGCCAGGAGGTCAGCATCAGCATCAGGGCGTTGACCACCAGGGTGATCAACCCCAGTGTCAGGATGAACAACGGGAACGTCAGCAGCTGGACCACGGGCTTCACCAGGAAGTTCACCAGGCCGAAGAGCAGCGCCACCAGGATCAGGGTGAGGGCCTTGCGGCCCGTGCTGCCGCCCTCCAGCGTGATGTTGCCGATGAGCCAGATGGCAACGGCCAGCGCACCCGCGTTGGCGATCGTCTTGACTACGAAATTCTTCATGTGTCTGATCGTGGCAGACATGATCGGTGGCGGACACCGGCAGCGCGGGTACAGGCGACAGCGTGAGTACAAGGGGCGGGACGGGCCATGAAGGCATTCAGACTGGACGAGCTGGAGGCGGAGCGGGCCGCCAACGACGGCGCTTACCTGCAGTTCGTGCGGGAACGCAATATGTCGGTCGGCCTGTACGCCCTGGACGCGGGAGCGCTCGATCCGCAGCAGCCGCACCAGCAGGACGAGGTCTACTTCGTCGTCAGCGGGCGGGCATCGATCACGGTGGGGACGGAGACGACGCAGGTCGGCAGGGGGAGCGTCGTCTACGTGCCCGCGGGCGTGGCCCACAAGTTCCACCACATCACCGAGGATCTGCGGGTGATGGTTGTCTTCTCGCCGCCCGAGGGCTGATTCTCGCCCGTCCGAAAGGTGAGCTTCCGTCCGGGGACCCGACGCGGCTGTCCCGGGGATCCCTAGGGGCTCGATCAGGGGTCTTCAAGGGCTGCCCGCCCCCGCGGGAGGCCTTGGCGCCTTTAGCATCGAGGCAAGGACTCAGAGAGACGAGGTAGAGGCGATGGCCGTGCGGGAGATATTCGCGGGAATGCCCTGGTGGGTGAAGTGGATCGCGGTGCCCGTCATTGCGATCTTCGTGTTCGGCGGGCTGATCGCCAGCGTCGTCGGCTTCGTGATCAGCCTGCTCTTCAAGGCGCTGGTCTTCGTCGTCGTGGTCGGCGGGCTGATCTTCGTCGTCCGCAAGTTCATGTCGTCGTCGTCCTCGCGCGGTGACTGGTAGCACACGGAACGCCGGTCGGCACGGGGCAGGTCCGTCCGTCCGGCCCGTCCGTCCCGGGCCCGTAGGACGAGGTGAGGTCAGCGCCGGCGGGGGAGATTAGCCCAGCAGAGCTAAGTCCCGGAGGAAACCACCCGTCTGCCGTAGGCGGCCGATACAGTGACAAAACACTGCCGCCATCCGGAATGTGACCTTCCGTCACCATATCGATCGCCTGATCGGTCCTGGGTACGACAGTCCGGTCGTTGGCCTTCCATCGTCGGCGCCCGGACCGGTCCTCGCCGGTCACGGGCCGGATCTCCGGTCCTCGGGATCGCGGCAGGCCCGTGGGGGCGGCCCCCACGGGAGGGCCGACGGCCCGTCACCATGCCTGGGGGTGGCCCTTGACCACGGCATCTAGCACCGCTGTGCCGACGTTGATCGGTTCGGTTCAGCGAGCATTGAGGCTGCTGGAGGCTGTGGGCACCCATCGGGACGGGGCGCCCGCCAAGCAACTGGCACGTGAGGCGGGGCTTCCGCTCCCGACCGCGTACCACTTGCTGCGGACCCTGACGCATGAGGGCTATCTCCGCCGCGAGAACGGTGTCTTCTTGTTCGGCGCGGCCGCCGAGAACCTGACCGCCGCCCCCGGGGTCCGGAGCCGCCCGCGCCCCGCCTCCGTCGCCGATTCCCTCGGCCGCTGGCGGGACGCCATCGGAGCCCCGGTGTACTGCGCCGTCTACTGCGACGGCGAGATCGATCTCATCGCGGTCGCGGACGCCCCCGAAACCCCGGCCGTGGAGGAGTGGGCCTCGTTCCGGGAAACCGCGCACGCGCACGCCATCGGCCAGTGTCTGCTCGCCCAACTCGACGAGCGAGCCCGCGAGGATCACCTCGACCGGCACCCCGTGCGCCCTCTCACCCGTTACTCAGTGCGAGATCGCGCCACGCTTCTGGAACGGCTGCGCACCCTCCGACGAGGTGAACCGGTCATCGAACGCCAGGAGTACGCACTGGGGACCGTGTGCGCCGCGATTCCCGTCACGGCCGGTGCCACCATTGCGGCGATGGCCATTTCCGTACCTCTCGACCGAGAGGATCGGTTGCTGCCCGCAGTCGAACAACTACGTGGCGAAGTCGCCAGCCTCTTGCGTTCGCTCGTGTTCTCTATCAGTATCTGAAAAATCACTCCTTGTGATCTGCTATCGCGTGCACCACGATGGCGTCAATAGGGCCATGGGGGATCATTCCTGGCCAGATTCATCTACTGCGGGGTTGAACGATGCGCGAGTCGGTTCAAGCAGAGGTCATGATGAGCTTCCTCGTCTCCGAGGAGCTCTCTTTCCGTATTCCGGTGGAGCTCCGGTACGAGGTCAGCGATCCGTATGCCATCCGAATGACGTTCCACCTTCCCGGCGATGCCCCTGTGACCTGGGCGTTCGGCCGCGAGTTGCTGCTGGACGGGCTCAACAGCCCGAGCGGCGACGGCGATGTGCACATCGGACCGACCGAGCCCGAGGGCCTCGGCGATGTGCACATCCGGCTTCAGGTCGGCGCGGACCGTGCGCTGTTCCGGGCCGGGACGGCGCCATTGGTGGCGTTTCTCGACCGGACGGACAAGCTCGTGCCGCTCGGTCAGGAGCACACGCTGGGTGACTTCGACGGGAACCTGGAGGATGCGCTCGGCCGCATCCTCGCCGAGGAGCAGAACGCGGGCTGACCGGGCGCGCACCCGATGTCCCGTCACCCCGTCTTACGACGACGGCCCCGACCCGTCCGCGCGGGTGCGGCCGTAGCCGCCTGGGCGCCGCCGGACCCCGGACGGTCCGCGGAGACGACCAGCGCCGCGAGCACCGTGGTCACCGGCACCGAGGCGACCAGGCCGATCGACCCGACCAGCGTGCGGACGATCTCCTCGGCGATCAGCTCGCTGTTGGCCACCGTCCCCACACTGCTCTGGGCAATGGAGAAGAGCAGCAGCAGTGGCAACGCCGCGCCCGCGTACGCCAGCACCAGGGTGTTGACCACCGAGGCGATGTGGTCCCTTCCGATCCGGATACCTGCCCGGTACAGCCCCTTCCAACCCATCCGCGGGTCCGCCTGGTGCAGTTCCCAGACGGCGGAGGTCTGGGTGACCGTCACATCGTCGAGCACTCCGAGCGAACCGATGATGACGCCGGCCAGCAGCAGACCGCTCATATCGATGTCCGGGTAGAGGCCGTGGATGAGGCCGGTGTTGTCGTCGGTATTTCCGCTCAGGTTCGCCCAGCCGATGAACAGGGAGCCCAGCAGCCCGATCAGCAGCAGCGAGATCAGCGTGCCGACGACCGCGACCGACGTGCGGGCCGTGACCCCGTGGCACAGATAGAGGGCCGCCAGCATGATCGCACTGGCCCCGATCACCGCCACGACCAGTGGGTTCGAGCCCTGGAGGATCGCCGGCAGGATGAATAGGGTCAGCACGCCGAACGACACGGCCAGCGCCACCAGCGCCATCACCCCCCGCATCCTGCCCACCAGGACCACCGCCAGCGCGAAGATCCCGGCCAGCACCGCCATCGGGATCTTCCGGTCCACGTCGGTCACCGAGTACTGGAGGTCGCGCGGCGCGTCGGGGGCGTACGCGACGACCACGCCCTGACCCTCCTTCAGCTGCCGGGGGGCGTCCGGCTGGACCACCTCGACGAACTTTCGGCCCTTGTCGTCGCCGCTGGTCACCTCGATGGTGGCCTTCGCGCACTCCCCCTCCTGCTCGTTGACGGCCTCGCGGCCCGAGGGCGTGGAGGTGTCGCCGGTCGGGGGCACCTGCGCGGCGTTGACGTCCGCGCAGTCGACCTTCACGACCTGGACGACCTTGCCGTCCTGGGTCTGCCGGTCGAATCCGACGCCGGTGCGCTCGTGGTCGGGCGCGCCGCCGGGCCAGAACGCGATCAGGCCGACGACGACCGCCGTCGCGAACGGGATCAGCACCGCGGCAATCACCTTGCGCAGGTGCCGGGAGACCGGAGCGGCCGGCCCGTGGCTGTGGGTGTGGCCGTGGCTGTGGCCCTGGGGCGGCTGGGGTGCGGGGTCGCTTTGGGGGGAGGTCACCTGGCGATCATCGCAAGAACGGGCGGCCCCTCTGGTCAGCTCGCCCGAAAGGACGCTAGCGTGGAGGCACCTTTGCACACGCGGGAGCTCGGAGCACCGGGCTGAGAGGGCGCTGATCGCCGTACATCCGTACGGGACACGCTGCGCCGACCGCCGAACCTGTTACCGGGTAATGCCGGCGTAGGGAGTAGGTCTCATGACCACAGCGGACGCACGCACGCCTGCCTCGAAACAGAACGACGGAACGCCGGACGGCACGACGCCGGGCGACGGGACGCGGAACGACGAGGCCGGGAAGTCCATCGGCTGGCACAAGGGGTACGTCCAGGGCTCGCGCCCGGACCTCCGGGTGCCGGTTCGACAGGTGCACCTCACCAACGGCAAGGACGTGACGCTGTACGACACGTCCGGGCCGTACACCGATCCCTCCATCGACACCGATGTCCGCCGGGGGCTCGCGCCCTTGCGGGAGAACTGGATCATCGCCCGCGGCGACACCGAGGAGTACGCGGGCCGGCCGGCCCGCCCCGAGGACGACGGGCTCAAGCACACCTCGCCGCGCGGCGGACTGCGCAACCTCGACGCGGTCTTCCCCGGCCGCCCGCGCCAGCCGCGCCGCAGCCGCGACGGACGTCCCGTCACCCAGCTCGCGTACGCCAGGAGAGGGGAGATCACCCCGGAGATGGAGTACGTGGCGATTCGGGAGAACGTGGAGCCCGAGGTCGTCCGCGAGGAGATCGCGCAGGGCCGGGCGGTGCTGCCCGCCAACGTCAACCACCCCGAGATCGAGCCGATGATCATCGGCAAGCGGTTCCTGGTGAAGGTCAACGCCAACATCGGCAACTCGGCCGTCACCTCCTCCATCGAGGAGGAGGTGGACAAGATGACCTGGGCGACGAAGTGGGGCGCCGACACGGTCATGGACCTGTCCACCGGCCGCAACATCCACACCACCCGAGAATGGGTGCTGCGCAACTCCCCCGTGCCGATCGGCACCGTCCCGCTCTACCAGGCCCTGGAGAAGGTCGACGGCCGGGCAGAGGAGCTGACCTGGGAGATCTACAAGGACACCGTCATCGAGCAGGCCGAGCAGGGCGTGGACTACATGACGGTGCACGCCGGTGTGCGCCTGCCGTACGTCCCGCTGACGGCCCGTCGTAAGACCGGCATCGTCTCGCGCGGCGGCTCGATCATGGCGGCCTGGTGTCTCGCCCATCACAAGGAGTCGTTCCTCTACGAGCACTTCGAGGAGCTCTCCGAGATCCTCGCGACCTACGACGTCACCTACTCCTTGGGTGACGGACTGCGTCCCGGTTCGATCGCTGACGCCAACGACGAGGCGCAGTTCGCCGAGCTGCGCACGCTGGGTGAGCTGAACACGATCGCCAAGCGCTTCGGCGTCCAGACCATGATCGAGGGCCCCGGGCATGTCCCGATGCACAAGATCAAGGAGAACATCGACCTCCAGCAGGAGATCTGCGAGGAGGCGCCGTTCTACACGCTCGGCCCGCTGACCACGGACGTCGCGCCCGCCTACGACCACATCACCTCGGGCATCGGCGCCGCGATGATCGCCTGGTGGGGCACCGCGATGCTCTGCTACGTCACGCCCAAGGAGCACCTGGGGCTGCCGAACCGGGATGACGTGAAGACGGGCGTCATCACCTACAAGATCGCCGCCCACGCGGCCGACCTGGCCAAGGGGCACCCGGGTGCGCAGGAGTGGGACGACGCTCTCTCCGACGCACGGTTCGAGTTCCGCTGGGAGGACCAGTTCAACCTGGCCCTCGACCCGGACACGGCACGGGAGTTCCATGACGAGACGCTGCCCGCCGAACCGGCGAAGACGGCGCACTTCTGCTCGATGTGCGGGCCGAAGTTCTGCTCGATGAAGATCTCCCAGGACATCCGGCGTCAGCACGGCGGTTCGCAGGAGGAGATCGAGGAGGGCATGGCCGAGAAGTCGAAGGAGTTCGCGGCCGCAGGCAACCGGGTCTACCTGCCCATCGCCGACTGATGCGGGCCGGCCGCCGGCCCGTCCCCGGCGGTCGGCTTCTCCGCAGGACTGAGGCCCGATCCGGCCAGGAGCCTGTGGGCGGTGTATGGCTTAACGAGTAACTACAGCCATTTCGCGTTGGTTTGACATGGTTGGCTGCCTTGTTAAGCGACAGTATGGACACAGTCGTGTGGCAGCTGTATGTACGTTTGGTCCGCAGCTCACCTGTGCTTGACCCCTTCCTTATCTGTGGCTTACTTTCCGGCTTGCTTGGCTTGAAATTGGCGCCCCCTCGGAACGGGGGCCGGGGAGGGAATCACAGTGAACTGGTACCTGGACGTACTCAAGAACTACGCAGGCTTCAGCGGACGCGCGCGCCGCAAGGAGTACTGGATGTTCGCGCTCTTCAACTTCATCATCGCCGTGGTGCTGACGGTGCTCGGCCTGGCGATCGACACGCAGATCCCGTACTACCTCTACCTCGCCGCGGTCCTCGTTCCGTCGCTGGCGGTCATGGTGCGCCGTCTGCACGACACCGGCCGCTCGGGCTGGTGGTTCTTCATCTCGTTCGTCCCGCTGGTCGGCGCCATCATCCTGCTCGTCTTCCTCGCCTCGGAGGGCAAGCCGGAGACGAACCAGCACGGTGCCAACCCGAAGCTGGCTCCGGCCGTCTGACCAGCAGCTCCGGTACGTTCCGGAGCACCGTGAGGCCGGGCGCGGCACACAGCCGCCCCGGCCTTCGCCGTACCCGGACCTCAGTCCGGCCGGTGCTCCGGACCGCCGAAGTCCGGGCTCGTGAAATCGGGGCTGGTGAAGGTCGGTCGGGGACCGGCAGCCGGGCCGTCGTCCGGGCCGGAGAAGTCCGGCCTGCTGTACCCGATCTTCGGGATGCGGTTGGGCGAACGGTGCGGGGTCCGTGCGGCGGGTCCCGCGGTGGGGTCGGCCAGGGCGTCCCGGAGGAACGGGAGGATGCCGCGCTCCAGCAGGGCGTGGCGCCACGCCTCCCTGGCCCGCGCGACGTCCTCCGGAAGCTCCTGCTCCTCGTTCTCGGCGGCCAGCGACGTCGCGCCGTTGCGGAGCGCGGTGACGAGCAGCCCGACGGCCGCGACCAGGATCGCCGCGGCGGCGACCGCGGCGAAGAACCACCCGGCCGCGACCATCGAGCCGCCGAAGGTCACCGACGGGCTGACCGCCTTCAGCAGATAGCCGACGAGCAGGAAGATGACGGCGGCGGAGCCGGCCAGCAGCGGGGTCAGAACCGTGATGACCGCGCCTACGCCGGCGCCCGCACCGGCCGCCGTGCTCTGCGGCCCGTCCGCGGCCGGGCCGCCGTCGATCCCTTCCGCGCTCGCCGCGCGGCGCAGTTCGCCGCGGGCCTTCACGTAGTGCTCGTACTCGGTGGCCGCGGCTGCGGTGATCAGCGCCGTGGCGCTGAGCGCCATGGTGCGCAGCTGTTCGGTGTTGAGCCGGTCCCCGACGCCCTCCAGGTCCGGGCGTTCATGAGCGTGGCGCAGTGCGTCGCCCAGGATCCGCTCGTACTCGGGTCCGTCCTCGGCCAGCAGGTGCGGAGCGCTTGTCATCTGCATCCCCCGATGCTCCGTCGGTGCCCGGCTGCCCGCGTGGACCGGGCGATCGGGCGGAAACGGAGGAGAGCCTGCCACTGATACGCCGATGGTAGAGCGCTCACGGCACGGGGTGACAGGGTGTTTCCAGAATTGGGCCCGGTGACGGGCCCGTCGATCGGCGAGGTCGGCGCAGGCGGAACCTGAAGCGCCTTCCCCGCCGACGGTCAGTCATGCAGCGGGAGTTGCACCACCAACAGCTTTCCGGCCATGGTCACTCCGCCGTCCATGGCGATGGCGAGATCGTCCGCGTACACGTGCGGGCCGTTGATCACGGGCCCTGCGCTGTCCTCGCCGTCCTCCGTGCCGACCTCGCCCAGGAGGTACGGAATGGGGCTGTGACCATGGACGACGCGCTGTCCGCCGTACGTCGTCAGCAGCTCGCGCACCGCCTGGGCGCCGCCCTCGTCCCGGAAGGCGAACCGCTTGGTGAGCTTGCGGAAGAGGTCCCAGCACTCGTCGGCGTCATTGCGCGTGAGAATGGCCGTGATCGTGTCATTGACGTCCTCGATGGTGGACCCGTAGTCGAGGTAGGCCGTCGTGTCGGAGTGCATCAGCAGATGCCCGTCCTCCTCGACGACCGCGTCGAGCCGGGACATCCACTGGAGGTGGACGTCCTGGAGGCGCTCCATGTCGGTCTTCTGGCCGCCGTTGAGCAGCCAGGCGGCCTGGAAGGTGGCGGTGCCCGCCCCGGAGTTGACGGGGGTGTCGGCGAACCGCTTGGCACCGATCAGCAGCAGCTCGTGGTTGCCCATCAGGGCCTTGCAGTAGCCGCCGGCCGCCGCCGCCTCGGCGGAGAGTCGCATGACGAGGTCGATGACCCCGATGCCGTCGGGCCCGCGGTCGGTGAAGTCGCCGAGGAACCACAGGCGGGCGTTGCCCGCGGCCCAGTTCCCGTCGGCGTCGATGAGGCCCTGCGCGCCGAGGGCGGCGATCAGCTCGTCGAGGTAGCCGTGGACGTCGCCGACGACGAAGAGCGGGCCGCGGCTTTCCTCGGCCACGAGGCGCGGCTCGGGAACCGTCTGCACCTGGACCGTGTCGCCGCGACGGATGACCGGGAGGTCCCGCTCGGTCGGGGTGTAGCCCTCCGGCTGCTCGTCGCCCACGACGGCGTTACCGGGATGCGGCGGCCGGGGCGGGGCGGGAGCGCGCGGCGGCACTGCCGGGGGCACCGAGGCACCGGGCGCCGGAGGGTTCGGTTCCGGCGCCCGCGGTGGCACCGGGGAAGGAGGTGCCGCCTGTGCTGGCGGTGGCACGGGTGTCTGCGCATACGGCGGAACCCGGAAGTCACGCAACGTCGCCGTCCGCACCACGGGTTCCTGACCGGCCCCCTGAGTCATCGACCCCTCCACCACCGTCGCGCCGCCGTACACCTGACGGGCCTTGCCTGGTAGAGGTGGTCCGCGGTGTCGTGCGCCCATCATAGGAATGCGGATCGATCTGTGTGACGCACCAGGGGTGGTGAATCCGGGCGCACGCACGGTTCACCGGCCGATTGGTCCGAAAAGAGATGATCAGTCCCCGCTGGGGGAGCGCGGTGCGCTGACCGTGGTGCGCGGCGGACGTCGTTGCGAGGAGGTCCGGACGATGAGCTCCGTCGGTATGACCTGCTCCACGGGCCCGTCGTGTTCGACCCCTTCGATGGCGTCGATGAGGAGCTGGACGACGGCCGTGCCGATGCGGCGGGGCTTCAGCGAGAGCGTCGTGATGGGCGGCTCGGTGGCCGCGTACACGGTGGACTCGCTGCAGCAGACCAGCAGCAGGTCCTCGGGGACCCGCAGCCCGTAGCGGCGGGCCGCGGCGAGGAGATCGGTCCCATTGGGGTCGAAGAGCCCGTAGACCGCGTCGGGGCGGTCCGGGCGGGCGAGCAGCCGGTCGGCGGCGACCGCCCCCGCGCAGGGGTCGTGGGCCGGGTAGGACTCGTAGACGGGATCCTGGCCGACCCGCTCGCACCAGTGGAGGTAGGCGGTGGTGGACAACCGGGTGTACGTGTCGGTGGTGTTGCCGGTCAGCAGGCCGATCCGGCGGGCTCCGGCGGCGGCGAGGTGGTCGAGGAGGTCGAGCACGGCGGCCCGGTGGTCGTTGTCGACCCAGGCGGTGACGGGGAGCGTCCCGGCCGGGCGGCCGTCCGAGACCACGGGCAGTCCCTGGCGGACGAGTTCGGTGACGACCGGGTCCTGGTCGGAGGGGTCGATGACGACGGTCCCGTCGAGCGCGACGTTCGACCAGACGTCGTGCCGGGAGGTGGCGGGGAGGATGACGAGGGCGTAGCCGCGGGCGAGCGCCGCGGAGGTCGCGGCTCTCGCCATCTCCGCGAAGTACGCGAATTCGGTGAAGGTGAAAGGTTCATTCCCGTACGTGGTCACGGTCAGGCCGATCAGGCCCGACTTGCCCGTACGGAGGGTTCGGGCCGCGGCGGACGGGCGGTAGCCCAGGCGCTCGGCGACCTCGCGGACATGGCGGCGGGTGGCGTCCGGGAGCCTGCCCTTGCCGTTGAGCGCGTCGGAGACGGTCGTGATCGAGACTCCGGCCGCGGCGGCCACATCACGGATCCCCGCCCGTCCTGGCCGGCCGCTGCGCCGGGGGGTCTCCGTCCGGCTCACCTGGTGCTTCCCTGCTGCTGTCATGGCGAGCCGATAGTAGGGCTCCGAGGGGTGGTCGGTCCGGTCGCATATGCGCACGTTGACAGGCACGTTTCTGCAAGGTCACTAACCATCAGAATCCTTGCAATGCAAGGGAGTTGGCCGCTCTTGCATAGGTGTTTCAGGTGCTGGAGGGCGGCAGCCTGCTGTATGTGCGATGTCTCGAAGAGGTCTCAACTCACCACTTCGGGGGACGCGCGCCACGGCGCGAGCCACCGGCGCGCGCCGAAAAGCGAAACGCTCCCCCCGGGAGAGGGCCCGGACCGGCCCCACGCGAGGCCCCATTCCCGGGCACTGCGGTCGATTTCCCGCTCGGGCCATTCGCAGCGGGGCCCAATCCTCTTAAGGTGTGCAGTATTGCTGTGAACGGACGGTCGAGGAGGACCTGCGGTGAGCGAGACGAGCCCCAAGCTGCGCGCCGAACTGGACGGCGTTCCCGCCTATGTGCCGGGGAAGCCCGCGGCGGCCGGTGGACCGGTCGCGTACAAGCTGTCCTCCAACGAGAATCCCTATCCGCCGCTGCCGGGGGTGCTGGAGTCGGCGCTCGCCGCCGCGGGGAACTTCAACCGCTACCCGGACATGGCGTGCACCGGCCTGATGAACGAGCTGGCCGACCGTTTCGGTGTGCCCCTGACGGACCTCGCCGCCGGCACCGGGTCGGTGGGGGTGGCCCAGCAGCTGCTCCAGGCCACCTCCGGGCCCGGCGACGAGGTCATCTACGCCTGGCGGTCCTTCGAGGCGTACCCGATCATCACGCAGGTCAGCGGCGCGACCTCGGTGAAGGTCCCGCTGACCGACGGCGAGGTGCACGACCTCGACGCGATGGCGGAGGCGATCACCGACCGGACCCGGCTGATCTTCGTCTGCAATCCCAACAACCCCACCGGCACGGTGGTGCGCCGGGCCGAGCTGGAACGGTTCCTCGACCGGGTGCCGAGCGACGTGCTGGTGGTGCTCGACGAGGCGTACAAGGAGTTCATCCGCGACGCCGAGGTGCCGGACGGCATCGAGATCTACCGGGACCGGCCCAACGTGGCGGTGCTGCGGACCTTCTCCAAGGCGTACGGCCTGGCCGGGCTGCGGGTCGGCTTCGCGGTGGCCCACGAGCCGGTGGCCGCGGCACTGCGCAAGACCGCCGTCCCCTTCGGGGTGAGCCAGCTCGCCCAGGACGCGGCGGTGGCCTCGCTCCGCGCGGAGGACGAGCTGCTGGGCCGGGTGGGCTCGCTGGTCGCCGAGCGCGCCCGGGTGAGCGCGGAGCTGGTGCGCCAGGGCTGGACGGTGCCGGAGTCGCAGGCGAACTTCGTCTGGCTGCGGCTCGGCGAGCGGACCCTCGACTTCGCCGCTGCCTGCGAGCGGGCCGGGGTGGTCGTGCGGCCCTTCAAGGGTGAGGGCGTCCGGGTCTCGATCGGTGAGAGCGAGGGCAACGACCTCTTCCTGAAGACGGCGGAGGCGTTCCGCGCGGAGCTGTAGACCCGCACGCGCCTGTAGTGCCGACTGGCCCCGGACCTCGATCGCGAGGTCCGGGGCCCTTTTGCGTGGGGCGGGGGCCGGGTTCGTGGGGCGGGGGCCGAAAAGGGGTACCCCCGGCGATGGGTCCGAAAGTATGTGCGTCATAATTGCTTGTGAATGTGAACGCTTTCACAAGCTCGCCTGCTTTCTCCCGTAATCGGTGGGATCGAAGGGGCGTAGTGCCGGTATGACCACGGCGATGTAAGGAGACTGACGACGTGGACCTCGCTCTGGCGCCGGAGACCCTGGCGCGATGGCAGTTCGGCATCACCACCGTCTACCACTTCCTCTTCGTCCCCCTGACGATCTCGCTCGCCGCGCTCACCGCCGGCCTGCAGACCGCCTGGGTGCGGACGGAGAACGAGAAGTACCTCAGGGCGACCAAGTTCTGGGGCAAGCTGTTCCTGATCAACATCGCCATGGGCGTCGTCACGGGCATCGTCCAGGAGTTCCAGTTCGGCATGAACTGGTCCGACTACTCGCGCTTCGTCGGTGACGTCTTCGGCGCTCCGCTCGCCTTCGAGGCGCTGATCGCCTTCTTCTTCGAGTCCACCTTCATCGGCCTGTGGATCTTCGGCTGGGACAAGCTGCCGAAGAAGATCCACCTCGCCTGCATCTGGATGGTCTCGATCGGCACGGTCCTCTCCGCCTACTTCATCCTGGCGGCCAACTCCTGGATGCAGCACCCGGTCGGCTACCGGATCAACGAGGAACGCGGCCGCGCCGAGCTCACCGACTTCTGGCGGGTGCTCACCCAGGACACCGCGGTCACCCAGTTCTTCCACACCATCACGGCGGCGTTCCTGGTCGGCGGGGCCTTCATGGTCGGCATCGCCGCGTTCCACCTGGCGCGCAAGAAGCACATCCCGGTGATGCGGACCTCGCTGCGCCTGGGCCTGATCACCGTCGTGGTCGCCGGAATGCTCACCGCCGTCAGCGGCGACAGCCTCGCCAAGGTCATGTTCCGGCAGCAGCCGATGAAGATGGCCGCCGCCGAGGCCCTCTGGGACGGACAGGACGGGGCGCCGTTCTCGATCTTCGCGTACGGGGACGTCAGCAAGGGCCACAACTCGGTCGAGATCTCGATCCCCGGTGTGCTCTCCTTCCTCGCCAACAACGACCCGAACTCGTACGTCCCCGGCATCAACGACATCAACAAGAGCATGGAGGAGAAGTACGGGCCCGGCGACTACCGCCCCAACATCCCGGTCGCGTTCTGGAGCTTCCGGTGGATGATCGGCTTCGGCATGGCCTCCTTCGGCCTCGGCCTCCTGGGGCTCTGGCTGACCCGGAGGAAGTTCCTGCTGCCACCGGCGCTGCGGACCGGTGAGGACGAGGTGCCCCATCTGGTCCTCTTCAGGAACAAGGCGCTGAGCCCGAGGCTCACCAAGCTCTACTGGGTCGTCGCGCTCTGGACGCTGCTCTTCCCGCTGATCGCCAACTCCTGGGGCTGGATCTTCACCGAGATGGGCCGCCAGCCGTGGGTCGTCTACGGGGTGCTCCAGACCCGCGCGGGGGTCTCCCCCGGTGTCTCGCAGGGCGAGGTCATCACCTCGATGGTCGTCTTCACCCTGCTGTACGCGGTGCTCGCCGTGATCGAGGTGAAGCTGCTCGTGAAGTACATCAAGGCCGGCCCCCCGGAACTCACCGAGGACGACCTCAACCCGCCCACCCGGATCGGCGGCCACGACGAAGAAGACGCCGACCGGCCGATGGCCTTCTCGTACTGAGCACAGGAGCTGAGAGATGGAACTCCACGACGTCTGGTTCGTGCTCATAGCCGTCCTCTGGACCGGCTACTTCTTCCTGGAGGGATTCGACTTCGGCATCGGGGTCCTCACCAAGCTGCTGGCCCGTGACCGCAAGGAGCGCCGGGTCCTGATCAACACGATCGGGCCCGTCTGGGACGGCAACGAGGTCTGGCTGCTCAGCGCCGGCGGCGCGACCTTCGCCGCCTTCCCCGAGTGGTACGCCACCCTGTTCTCCGGCTTCTACCTGCCGCTGCTGATCATCCTGTTCTGCCTGATCGTCCGCGGCGTCGCCTTCGAGTACCGCGCCAAGCGGCCCGAGGAGCGGTGGCAGACGAACTGGGAGACCGCGATCTTCTGGACCTCACTGATTCCGGCGGTGCTCTGGGGCGTGGCCTTCGGGAACATCGTGCGGGGCGTGAAGATCGACGCCGAGATGGAGTACGTCGGCAATTTCTGGGACCTCCTCAACCCGTACGCGATCCTCGGCGGTCTCGTCACCCTCACCCTCTTCACCTTCCACGGGGCGGTGTTCGCCGGCCTCAAGACGGCGGGCGACATCCGGGCCCGGGCCCGCTCACTCGCGCTGAAGCTGGGACCGGTCACCGCGGTGCTCGCGCTGGGCTTCCTGGTCTGGACGCAGGCGGACAACGGGGACGCCTGGAGCCTGGGGGCCATGATCGTGGCGGGGGTGGCGCTCCTGGCCGCGATCGGGGCCATCGCCAAGGGCCGCGAGGGCTGGTCGTTCGCGTTCTCGGGCGTGACGATCGCGGCGGCGGTCGCGATGCTCTTCCTGACGCTCTTCCCCAACGTCATGCCGTCCTCGCTGAACGACGCCTGGAACCTCACGGTCACCAACGCCTCGTCCAGCCCGTACACGCTCAAGATCATGACCTGGTGCGCGGGTATCGCCACGCCCATCGTGCTGCTGTACCAGAGCTGGACCTACTGGGTCTTCCGCAAGCGCATCGGCACCCAGCACATCGCCGACGCGCACTGACTCCGGTGAGCTGCCGCGGGCCCCGCGAGGCGCGCGGCAGCTCACCAGCCCGCAGAGTTCACCGACCCCGCCGGGGGGATGTTTCACGTGAAACCGATCGATCCGCGTCTGCTCCACTACGCACGCGCCACCCGCCTCTTCCTGGCGGCCGTGGTGGCCCTCGGCCTGGTCGGCGCCCTGCTGGTGATCGCCCAGGCGATGCTCATCGCCGAGATCGTGGTGGGCGGTTTCGAGGGCGGGCTCACGGTCACCGCGCTGCGCACCCCTCTTCTGCTGCTCGCCGCGGTCGCCCTCGGCCGGGCCTTCGTCGCCTGGCTCACCGAACTGGCGGCCCATCGCGCCAGCGCGGCCGTCAAGTCCGAACTGCGCGGCCGGCTCCTGGAGCGGGCGGCGCGACTGGGCCCCGACTGGCTGAGCGGGCAGCGCACCGGTTCGCTCGTCGCGCTGGCGACCCGGGGCATCGACGCGCTCGACGACTACTTCGCCCGCTACCTCCCGCAGCTCGGACTCGCCGTCGTGGTGCCCGTGGCGGTGCTCGCCCGGATCGTCACCGAGGACTGGGTGTCGGCGGCGATCATCGTCGTCACGCTGCCGCTCATCCCGCTCTTCATGATCCTGATCGGCTGGGCCACCCAGTCCCGGATGGATCGCCAGTGGCAGCTGCTGTCCCGGCTCTCCGGGCACTTCCTGGACGTCGTCGCCGGGCTGCCGACCCTGAAGGTCTTCGGGCGGGCCAAGGCGCAGGCCGAATCGATCCGCACGATCACCTCCGACTACCGCCGGGCCACCCTGCGAACCCTGCGGATCGCCTTCCTGTCCTCGTTCGCCCTGGAGCTGCTGGCGACCCTGTCGGTGGCCCTCGTCGCCGTCACGATCGGCATGCGGCTCGTCCACGGCGAACTCGACCTCTACACCGGCCTGGTGGTCCTGATCCTGGCTCCGGAGGCGTATCTGCCGATCCGCCAGGTCGGAGCGCAGTACCACGCGGCGGCCGAGGGCCTGTCGGCCGCCGAGGAGATCTTCACGGTCCTGGAGACCGCACCCCGGGCCTCGGGCACCGAGGACGTCCCGGACGCGCTGCGCCTGGAACTGGCGGACGTGACCGTACGCCACGAGGGCCGCACCGGACCCTCGCTGGACGCCGCGTCGCTCACCGTGGAGCCGGGGGAGACCGTCGCCCTGGTCGGCCCGAGCGGGGTCGGCAAGTCCACGCTGCTGCACGTGCTTCTCGGGTTCGCCGCACCCGACGAGGGGCGCGTCCGGGTCGGCGGCCGGGACCTCGAGGACCTCGACCTCGAACGCTGGCGGAGCCGTATCGCCTGGGTCCCCCAGCGCCCCCACCTCTTCGCGGACACCATCGCCGAGAACGTGCGCCTCGCGCGGCCCGACGCCGACGACGAGGCGGTCCTCGCGGCGCTGCGGGACGCGGGCGCGTACGACTTCGTCGCGGCGCTGCCCGACGGGATGCGGACGGCCCTGGGCGAGGACGGCGCCGGACTCTCCGCGGGCCAGCGCCAGCGCCTCGCCCTCGCCCGGGCGTTCCTCGCCGACCGGCCGCTCCTGCTGCTGGACGAGCCGACCGCGAGCCTGGACGGCGAGAGCGAGGCGGGCATCGTCGACGCCGTACGGAGGCTGGCCGCCGGGCGGACCGTGCTGCTGGTCGTCCACCGCCCGGCCCTGCTGGCGGTCGCCGACCGCGTGGTGGCCCTGGAGCCGCGTACCGACGTGCGGGAGCGGACCGAGGACGGGGGCCGCGGTACGCGTGCCGCCGCCGCCGGACCGGCCGTCCCGCAGCCGCTCGCCGGGGGCGAGCTCCTGGACGCCCACCGGGCGGAGGAACTGCGCGCGGCCGACGGCGGACCGCGGAGGACCGGTGCCCGCTCCGGGCGGGTGCTCGCCCGGGTTCGCGAGTCCGCCGGTACGCAGCGCGGACGACTGATCCTGGCCCTGCTGCTCGGCAGCCTGGCGGTCGGGTCGGCCGTGGGGCTCATGGCGGTCTCCGGCTGGCTGATCTCCCGCGCTTCCGAAGAGCCGCCGGTCATGTACTTGATGATGGCGGTCACCGCGACCCGCGCCTTCGGCATCGGCCGGGCGGTCTTCCGCTACGCCGAGCGGCTCGTCTCGCACGACGCCGTCCTGAAGCTCCTCGCCGATCTGCGGGTCTCCGTCTACCGGGGCCTCGAACGCATCGCCCCCGGGGGCCTGCGCACCACGCGGCGCGGCGACCTGCTGTCCCGGCTCGTCGCCGATGTGGACGCGCTCCAGGACTACTGGCTGCGCTGGCTGCTGCCGGTCGGCACCGCCGTCGTGGTGGGGGCCGCGGCCGCCGGATTCACCGGCTGGCTGCTCCCGGAGGCCGGCGTGGTCCTGGCCGTGGGGCTGCTGGTCGCCGGGGTCGGCGTCCCGCTCGTCAGCGGTGCCTGTGCCCGCCGTACGGAGCGGCAGCTCGCACCCGCCCGTGCCGCCCTGGCCACCCGGGTCACCGACCTCCTGGGCGCCACCGCCGAACTGACCGTCGCGGGCGCGCTGCCCGCCCGCCAGGCGCGGCTGCGCGCGGCCGACACGCTGCTGACCCGGATCGCCTCGCGCGCCGCCGCCGCGACGGCACTGGGCGGCGGACTGTCCGCCCTGGTCTGCGGGCTCACGGTGGTGGCCGCCGCGGCCGTCGCCGTCCCCGCCGTGCAGGACGGCCGGCTGTCCGGTGTCGCGCTCGCCGTGGTGGTGCTGACCCCGCTCGCCGCCTTCGAGGCCGTCACCGGGCTGCCGCTCGCGGTGCAGTACCGCCAGCGCGTCGCCCGGAGCGCCGAGCGGGTGTTCGAGGTGCTGGACGCCCCCGTGCCCGTACGGGAGCCCGAGGCCCCCGCCGAGGAGCCCGCGTCGCCCTTCCCGCTGGAGGTACGGGGGCTGAGCGCCCGCTACCCGGGGGCCCGGCACGACGCGCTGGCCTCGCTCGACCTGACGCTGACGCCCGGTCGGCGCATCGCGGTCGTGGGCCCCTCGGGCTCGGGCAAGACGACGCTCGCCCAGGTCCTGCTGCGCTTTCTGGACGCTTCGACGGGGACGTACCGGCTGGGCGGCGTCGAGGCGTCCGCGCTGGAATCGGAGACGGTCCGGCGCTCGGTCGGGCTGTGTGCCCAGGACGCGCACGTCTTCGACAGCACGATCCGTGAGAACCTGCGCCTGGCCCGCCCTGGGGCGACCGACGCCGAACTGCGCGACGCGCTCTCCAGGGCCCGGCTCCTGGACTGGGTGCTGGCCCTGCCGGAGGAGCTCGACACCCCGGTGGGCGAGCACGGCGCGCGGCTCTCCGGCGGCCAGCGCCAGCGCCTCGCGCTGGCCCGCGCGCTGCTCGCGGGCTTCCCCGTACTCGTCCTGGACGAGCCGGCCGAACACCTCGACCTGCCGACCGCCGACGCCCTCACCGCCGACCTGCTGGACGCGACCCGTGGTTGCGCGACGGTACTGATCACCCACCGGCTGACCGGCCTCGACACCGTCGACGAGGTGCTGGTGCTGGACGCGGGCCGGGTCGTGCAGCGCGGACCGTACGCCGAACTCGCCGCCGAGGACGGGCCGCTGCGCCGCATGGTGGAGCGCGAACGGGAGACGGTCGGGGCGGGGGTCCGGTAGCGGCGGCCGCCCCCGGTCCGGGCCCCGGACGGCCGGCGCCCCTTCGCCTGGCGAGCGCATTCTCGACTTTCGCCCCCAATCGGTACTAACTAGGCTCGGTCCATGGCCGAGCCCGACCCGCAGGACTCCCTGGACGCCACCACCCGGGCCACCCGCAGCCTCCAGGGTCTCTCCACCGAGCTGACCGCGCGGGTGCCGCAGCTCCTGGAGGCGATGCGTTCCGTCGGCGCGGGGCTGGAACTCCACTCCACCCTGGACCGGATCTGCGAGACGGCGGCCGAGCTCGCCCACGCCCGGTACGCCGCCATCGGCGTCGTCGACGAGCTGGGTGAGGGACTGTCGGACTTCGTCACGTACGGGGTTCCGCAGGAGGTGGCCGACGCGATCGGGCGTCGCCCCGACGGCCACCGGGGTCTCCTCGGCGCGCTGATCCACGACCCCGCCCCGGTCCGGCTGGCCGATCTGTGCACCGATCCGCGGTCCGCGGGCTTCCCGCCGGGGCACCCCTCGATGCGGACCTTCCTGGGGGTGCCCATCCGGGTCCAGGGGGAGATCTTCGGCAACCTCTACCTCACCGAGAAGCGACACGGCGCGGAGTTCACCGACTACGACCTCCACATGGTCCGGGTGCTCGCCACGGAGGCCGGGATCGCCATCGGCAACGCCCGGCTGTACGAGGCGGCGCGGCAGCGGGAGCACTGGATCGACGGTTCGGTCGCGGTCACCACGGCCCTCCTGTCGGGCGGGGACGCCGACGAGGCGCTGTCCGTGGTCGCCGAACAGGCCCGTCGGCTCGCCGACTCCGCCGCGGGGATCGTGCTGCTGCCCGCCGAGGAGGGCGGCCTGGAGATCGTCGCCGTCTCGTCCGACGACCCCGCGTCCTCGCTCGGCGTGATCATCCCGCCCCGGAGCGCGGTGGTGGCGAAACTCCTGGCCGGCGAGGCGGTGTTCATCGACGACTCGGCCACCGACAGCCGGATGGTCACCAGGCTGGCCGACCGGTTCGGCCCCAGCATGATGCTGCCGCTCCACAGCGGCGGCCGGGTGCTCGGCGCGCTGGCCACCCCCCGGGCGCGGGGCGGGCGCCCGTTCACGGCGACCGAGCGGACGCTCGCCACCCAGTTCGCCTCCCAGGCGGCGCTCGCGCTGATGATGGCCGAGGCGCAGCGGGACCGGGAGCGGCTCGCGGTGTACGAGGACCGTGACCGGATCGCCCGCGACCTCCACGACCTGGTCATCCAGCGGCTCTTCGCCACCGGGATGATGCTGGAGAGCGCCCAGCGCCGGTCGGTGGTGCCCGAAGTGCGGACCGGCGTCGGCCGGGCCGTGGACGAACTGGACGTGACGATCCAGGAGATCCGCACGGCCATCTTCGCGCTCCAGCAGGAACCGGCCGAAGCCCCGTCGGGGCTGCGCACCCGCGTACTGCGGGAGATCAACATGGCGGCCGTCCCGCTCGGCTTCAAGCCCTCGCACCGCTTTCTGGGCCCGGTGGACTCGCTCGTCGGCGAGCTGACCGGCAAGAACCTGGTCGCCGCGCTGCGCGAGGCCCTCTCCAACGCATTCCGGCACGCGGAGGCGTCGCTGATCGATGTGGTCGTCGACGCCACGGTGACCCTGCCGGACGGGCGGGCGGCGGTACGCCTCTCGGTCGCCGACGACGGGGTGGGCATCCCTGAGGGCGGCCGCCGCAGCGGGCTGCGCAACCTGGCCCGCCGGGCCGAGTCCCTGGGTGGGTCGAGCCGGATCGAACCGGGGATCGGGGAGGACGGCGGCGGTACGACGGTGGTGTGGGAGGCGCCGTTGTGAGGGCGGCCCGACGGTGATCCCGCAGGGCGGGCGGGGCAGGCCTCACGGGCCCCGCCGGGCCTGCGAGGCGGTGTGCGGGTGTGCTGATGCGCGGGTGTGCGGATAGCGGGGTGTGCGGGTGTGCCGAAAGGTTTCAGCGGGTCTCTGCGCGGGCGGCGAGGATCCGCTCGATGACCACCGCCACCCCGTCCTCCTCGTTGGTCGCGGTCCGGCCCGAGGCGGCGGCCACCGCGTCCGGGTGGGCGTTGCCCATCGCGAAGGAGGCGCCGGCCCAGCTGAGCATCTCGATGTCGTTGGGCATGTCGCCGAAGGCGACCACCTCGGCGGGCGAGATGCCGCGCTCGGAACAACAGGCGGCGAGCGTGGTGGCCTTGGAGACGCCGAGCCCGCTGACCTCCAGGAGCGCGGAGGGGCTGGAGCGGGTGAAGGCGGCCCGGTCGCCGGCGGCCGTACGGGCCAGGGTCAGGAAGGCGTCGGGGGACAGCTCGGTGTGGTGGGCCAGCAGTTTGATCACCGGCGCGCCGGTGCCCGGGGCTTCCTCGTGCAGCAGCTTCTCGGCTCCGGCCACGGCCGCGCCCGGATCCAGGTGGAAGGGCGGGTAGGCCGGTTCGTAGTTGATGCCGGTGGTCATCTCGACGGCGAAGGAGGTGCCGGGGGCCGTCTCGCGCAGGGCGCGCACGACGTGCAGGGCGGCCGCGCGCTCCAGCGGCCGTACGGAGAGCAGGTCGCCGTCCGTCCGCAGGTCGGTGACCACGGCGCCGTTGGCGCAGATCGCCGTACCGTGGCTCTGGACGTGGTCCCGTACGACGTCCATCCAGCGGGCCGGCCTGCCGGTGACGAAGAAGACCTCGATCCCGGCCTCCTCGGCCGCCGCGAGGGCCGCGACCGTGCGCGCGGACAGCGTCTTGTCGTCGCGTAGCAAAGTGCCGTCGAGGTCGGTGGCGATCAGCCGGGTCACGGCGGGAAGAGGCGTATCGGTCACTGAGGTCACCGGCCCATTCTCGCCCACAATGGTGCACGTGCGTGCGGAGGGGCGCACATCTGAGTGGGCAGGACGCTGATCTGCGGAAAAGTCCTCTGGCATATGCCGAGGCCATCAGGTCGCCGTCACCCGTGCGTACGGTCGTAGGCTCAGGGGCATGAGTCTCCGCCTGAGCACCGTGATCCTCCCCGTTCATCGCTGGCACGAGGGCGGTCGCGACCGCTGGCAGCGCGCGGAGGAACTGGGCTTCCACACCGCCTACACCTACGACCACCTGTCCTGGCGGACCTTCCGGGACGGACCGTGGTTCGGGGCGTTGCCCACGCTCACCGCCGCGGCGACGGCCACCGAACGCCTGCGGCTGGGCACCCTCGTGACCTCGCCGAACTTCCGCCACCCGGTCACGCTGGCCAAGGAGCTGATCTCCCTGGACGACATCTCGGGCGGCCGGGTCACCCTCGGCATCGGCGCGGGCGGCAGCGGCTTCGACGCCACCGCCCTGGGCCAGGACGCCTGGACCCCGCGCGAACGCGCCGACCGCTTCGCCGAGTTCGTCCCGCTCCTGGACCGGCTGCTCACCGAGGACGCGGTGACCGAGCACGGGACGTACTACGCGGCGGAGGAGGCCCGCAACATCCCCGGCTGTGTCCAGCGGCCCCGACTGCCCTTCGCGGTCGCCGCGACCGGACCGCGCGGCCTGAAGCTCGCCGCCCGCCACGGGCAGGCCTGGGTCACCACCGGCGACCCCAAGCTGTACGAGAACGGCACCCCGGAGGAGTCACGGGCTGCGCTGCGTGGACAGAACGAGAGGCTCACGGCGGCCTGCGCGGAGATCGGCCGGGACGCATCCGAGCTGGACCGGATCCTGCTCACCGCTTTCACACCGGACCGCAACGGCCCGTTGGAGTCCGTGGACGCGTTCGTCGACTTCGCGGGGCGCCACGCGGAGCTGGGCTTCACCGAGATCGTCATCCACGCCCCGATCCCGGACTCGGTCTTCAACGTTGACCCGGAGGTCTTCGAGCGCATCGCCACCGAAGCGCCCGCGCAGTTGGCGTAGTGACGCGGTGGCGTAGTGGCCGTCTCTCAGGCGCGCAGGCGCAGAAACCGCGGAGGTACGGCGTCGGCGAGCCAGACCCCGTTGGCGCTGACCCGGAAGACATGGCCGGCGCGGTGCATCGCGCCCGCGTCCACGGTGAGGACGAGGGGGCGGCCGCGACGGGCGCTGACCCGGGTGGCCGTCTCCCGGTCGGGGGACAGGTGGACGTGGTGGCGGGCCATGGGGCGCAGGCCCTCGGTCCGGATCGCGTCCATGACCCGGGCGACCGTGCCGTGGTAGAGGTACGCGGGCGGTTCGGCCGACGGCAGGTCCAGGTCGACGGCGACGGTGTGTCCCTGATCGGCGCGGATGCGGTCACCTTCGATGCCGCCCTGGACGCCGCTCCCTACGCTGCTCCGGGCGCCGCGCTCTACGGTGAAGCGCCGTTTGTCGTTGGCGGCGACGACGTGGTCGAGCTCGGCGCGGGAGAGGGTGAATCCGTGCCGGGCCGCGGCGCTCAGCAGCTCCTCGACGGCCACCCAGCCGTTCTCGTCGAGGGTGAGGCCGATGCGTTCCGGCTGATGCCGCAGATGGGTCGAGAGGTACTTGGACACCTTGACGGTGCGACGTTCGTCCATGGCGTCAGAGTGCCCGTGGCGGGCTTGCCCGTGCATCCGCATTTCGGCTCGTCGGCTCCTCACCTCGTCACCTCGTCGGTTCTTCGTTCTTCCGAGGTTCTTCGGCCTTTCTCCTCGGACAGGTTTGATCCACAGCCAACTCCAGTTATCCACAGGCTATATGGCAGTTCTGTGGACAACACTCTTTCGCTTTAGGGGCTTCTGTTGATTTCGCCCTCCTTGGGGTGAGTTGCTGTCAGGTTGTCCAAGGCGCGCGCCTGCACCTCCCGTTCGGTGGCCGCCGCCACGAAAGCGGCGACCCGCTCCGCGCCAACCAGCTTCTGCACGGCCCGTGTTGTCCGAACGGGGAGCAGCACGGGACGCGCCGCGTCCTCGGGGATCGCCTTTTCCTCCGCGCCGAGGTGGTGGTGCAGATGACGTGTCGCGAACGTCCGCATGGCGCGGGCCAGTTCCGCGTCCACCGTCTGCTGTGCGAGGGGCCGCAGACGGCGTACGAGAGACGCCGCCTCGGCCGCGTCGGAGTCGGTGGGCGGCCGGTGGCCGAGATAGCGGGCGAAGACGTGCTCGGTGGTGAACTCCAGGAAACGGGAAGCGATGTGCTCCACCTGACCGCGCAGTTCCCGCAGATGGCCGGAGATCGCGGACAGCGGGACCCCGGCCCCGTACAACTCGACTGCCACCGCCAGCTCTTGCGGACTGGGTACGAGGAACTCGTCGTCCCGGCCGGGCACCCGCTCCAGCACGCCCAGCTCCACCGCCTCGGCGATGGCCTCGTCGTCCTGCCGGCCGCCGAACCTCGCGTCCAGCTCCCGGCGGCTGATCC
Source organism: Streptomyces sp. CA-278952 (assembly GCF_028747205.1). Lineage (NCBI taxonomy): Bacteria > Bacillati > Actinomycetota > Actinomycetes > Kitasatosporales > Streptomycetaceae > Streptomyces > Streptomyces sp. CA-278952. The sequence continues at coordinate 3,949,564 of NZ_CP112880.1, read as the reverse complement.
GGTCGGCCTCCTCGTCCGTCCACGGGCCGTGCACCTCGGCGACCAGACCGAGCACCCCGCCGAGCCCCCGTCCCGCGTCCCACGCCTCCAGCAGCTCCTTGATGCTGGCCAGGGTGTAGCCCCGGTCGAGCAGGTCCGCGATCTGCCGCAGCCGGGTCAGATGGGTCTCTCGGTACACATTGGCCCGTCCGCGCCGCTCGGGCGTCGGGAGCAGTCCCCGGTCCTGATAGGCGCGGATCGTGCGCACCGTGGCACCGCTGGCGTGGGCCAGGTCCTCGATCCGGTACTCGGCGGCCCGGGCCCCGGCCCCGGTCACAGCGGAGGCTTCAGCCGGGCGACGGAGCGCAGGGCCCCGGGGCTCAGCCGGGACAGCAGCCGCGCGCCACGCGCCTCGGGGGTCACCGGCACCACCGCCTGGTTGCGCACGACCGCCCGCAGGATCGCGTCGGCGACCCTCGCAGGCGGGTAGTTGCGCCGCCCGTAGAGACGGCTCGTCCGCTTCCGGAGCCGCTCCTCCTCCGCCGCGTCGGTCCCCGCGAAACGCGTGGTGGCGGTGATGTTGGTGTTGACGATGCCGGGACATATCGCGCTCACGCCGATCGACTTCTCCGCCAGCTCGGCCCGCAGACATTCGCTGAGCATCAGCACGGCCGCCTTCGACGTGCTGTACGCCGGCAGCACCCGGGAGGGCTGGAAGGCGGCGGCCGACGCCATGTTGACGATGTGGCCGCCCTGGCCCCGGTCCGCCATCTGTTTGCCAAAGATCCGGCAGCCGTGGATGACCCCCCACAGATTGACGTCGAGGACCTTCTTCCACTCCTCGCTCGTGGTCTCCAGGAAGGAGCCGGACAGCCCGATCCCGGCGTTGTTGACCAGGACGTCGACGATGCCGTACTCGGCGGCGACCCGGGCGGCGAGCTTCTCCATCGCGGCCTCGTCGCTGACGTCGACCGCCTCGCCCCAGGCCGCGGGCGCCCCGATCAGCCGTGCCATCTCCGCCGTCCGGGCGGCCCCCTCCGCGTCCCGGTCCACGGCCACGATCCGGGCGCCCGCCTCGGCGAACGCGAACGCGGTGGCCCGTCCGATCCCGGAGGCCGCGCCCGTCACCAGGACCAGCTGACCGCCGAACCGCTGTGCGTAGGGGCCTTGCGCGCCCGTCAGCTGCGCGGGCGCGCCCTCCCGTCCGGCGGACTCGATCGCGGTGACGAACTCGTCGATCCAGGCGGCCAGCTGGTCCGGTCGGGTGCGGGGCACCCAGTGCTTGGCCGGAAGCGAGCGGCGCAGCAGTGTGGGGACCCAGTCCTCCAGCCCGTCGTAGAGCCGCTCGGAGAGGAAGGAATCCCCGGTCGGCGTGATCAGCTGGACGGGGGCGTGGGCGTAGGCGTCCGCGCGGGGCCTGCTGAGCCGGGCGCGGACGTTGTCGCGGTAGAGCCAGGCGCCGTGCGCCGCGTCGTCCGGCAGGGAGGCGGTGGGGTAGTCGCCCGCGGGCACCTTCTCCATGCGCTCCAGGATCCGGGGCCACCGCTTCCCGAGCGGGCCGCGCCAGGCGAGCTCCGGCAGGACCGGGGTGTGGAGCATGTACACGTACCAGGACTTCGCACCCTGGCCGAGCAGCTGGCCGACCCGGCGCGGGGTGGGGCGGGCCATCCGGCGCTTGATCCAGTGCCCGAAGTGATCCAGGGACGGACCGGACATCGAGGTGAAGGAGGCGATCCGGCCCTCGGTCCTGCCGACCGTGACGAACTCCCAGGCCTGGACGGACCCCCAGTCGTGACCGACCACGTGCACCGGCCGGTCCGGGCTGACCGTGTCGATCACGGCCAGGAAGTCGTCGGTCAGCTTCTCCAGGGTGAAGCCGCCGCGCAGCGGCTTCGGGGCGGTGGACCTGCCGTGCCCCCGCACGTCGTACAGCACCACGTGCCAGTGCTTGGCCAGCCGGACGGCGACGTCCGACCAGACCTCCTTGCTGTCCGGATAGCCGTGGACCAGCACCACGGTCGGCCGGCCCGCGTCGCCCAGTTCGGCGACGCACAGATCGACGCCTCCAGTGAGCACGCGTCGCTCACGCGCCTGAGACAGATTCACGCCGCCACCTTCTCCTCGGCCCAGCGCCGCACGTGCGGCAGATCGTCGTCCAGCCAGAAAGCGCTCTGCTTGGGGTCCCCGGAGTCGGTGACGACCAGGATCTCCTCGAACTTCGCGCCCGTACCCCGGAATCCGAGGTGGGGTCCGACCGCCCAGAGGCCCGGCTGCGGTGGGTGGTCGGAGAAGCGGTACGGGCTCCACAGCGGCGACCAGCCGTCCCGATGACCGTGCACCGCGTCGCTCATCAGCCCCTTGATGGCCTGGGCGCCGAACCCGAACACCTGCGGCGACCAACGGGGTTCGGCGACGCGGTTGACCTTGTGGGCCAGCACGCCGAAGAGGTGGGCCCGGTGCCTGTTGGCGTACCCCTGCGCGGTCATGAGGCGTTCGACGTCCTCGTATATCTCGCGCAGCGAACGGCGCTCGCGCACCTCGCGCAGGATCAGCTCGCGGTGGGCCTCCAGATCGGCCAGCAGTCTGTCGTGCAGGGGATTGAGGCCGAGGCACCCCGCATACCCGACATGGGCGGTGAAGCCCTTGTACACCGGGGCAAGGTCGAGGATGAACGGCATCCCGGGCTCCAGCTTCCGGTCGGTCGGGAAGAACCGCAGCGGCACCCTGACCCCGGCGAAGGCCGTACGGTCCCCGAACCAGGCGAACGGGAGGTGGAACCAGTCGCGCACGCCGCGCTCGCGCAGCCACGTGCGCTGCATCCGGGCCGCCTCGCGCTCGGTCACCCCCGAACGCAGCTGACCGGCGACCGCCTCCGCGCAGGCAGCGGCCAGACTCTGGACTTCCCTGAACCCCCGCAGCTCCGGGGTGATCTCGTGCTGTACTCCCGCGGTCAAGCCGGTCATGCCACCGTCCGTTCCCTGCCGTGTGCGGTACGCGTCCGTAACGTGACACTGATGAATGTGACCATGTCCGGCGGCTGCGTCAAGGGGGCCGCATGTCCTGTGGACAAGTGGGGTGCCGGGCGCCCCGCCTGTGGAGAACTCCGCCCCCCGCCGGTGGGAACGGGCACCACCCCGCCTGTGGGGACTGCGCACCGCCGCCGCCCGTGGGAACCCGGGCAACCGGCCCCTCTGGAGGGCCCCGGGCGCACCCACGCCCCGGCCGCGGGCGCACCCACGCCCCGGCCCCGGGCGCACCCACGCCCCGGAGTCCGGGCCTTGTCCTCCGCGGGGTCCCCCTACGGGCGCGTACTCCTGGAGTCTGACGTGGATCCAGCCATCAGGGCTGACGACCCCTGTGGCCCGCGCCACTAACGTCGTTGCCGTGACAGCCGTTATCGCTACCGAAGCCCTGAGCATGCGGTTCCCCCGGGTGACCGCGCTTGACCGGCTCACGTTGGACATCGGACCGGGTGTGACCGGTCTGGTGGGTTCCAACGGAGCCGGCAAGTCCACACTGATCAAGATCCTGCTGGGTCTCTCCCCCGCCACCGAGGGCCGGGCCGCAGTGCTCGGGCTTGACGTGGCGACCAGCGGCGCCGCCATCCGGGAACGGGTGGGGTACATGCCCGAGCACGACTGCCTGCCGCCCGACGTCTCGGCGACCGAGTTCGTCGTGCACATGGCCCGGATGTCGGGGCTGCCTCCCACCGCGGCCCGTGAGCGCACGGCCGACACCCTGCGCCACGTAGGCCTCTACGAGGAGCGCTACCGGCCCATCGGCGGCTACTCGACCGGCATGAAGCAGCGGGTCAAGCTGGCCCAGGCCCTCGTCCACGACCCCCAGCTGGTCCTCCTCGACGAGCCGACCAACGGCCTGGACCCGGTCGGCCGTGACGAGATGCTCGGCCTGATCCGCCGGATCCACACCGACTTCGGCATCTCCGTGCTGGTGACCTCGCACCTCCTGGGCGAACTGGAACGCACCTGCGACCACGTCGTCGTCATCGACGGCGGTACGCTCCTGCGCTCCAGCTCCACCAGCGACTTCACGCAGACCACCGCGACCCTCGCGGTCGAGGTGACCGACAGCGACGCCCATCCCGACGGCACCGGCGCGCTGCGCAAGATCCTCACCGACGCCGGGGTCACCCTCATCGGCCACGACGGGATCGACGCGGAGGGGCTGCCGGGCGCGGGCCACATCCTGCTGATCGAGGCGGCCGGCGAGGACACGTACGACCTGGTCCGCGACAGCGTCGCCGGACTCGGGCTCGGCCTGGTCCGCATGGAACAGCGCCGCCACCACATCGCCGAGGTCTTCCGTACCGAACAGGGCGGGGCGCACAGCACCGCCGTCCCGGCCGCGGCCGCCACCGCCGGGGCCGTACAGCAGAAGGGAAGCGGTCGCGATGAGCACTGAGACCGGGACCGCGGCCGGGCGCGACGCCTCCCGGATCCACAACATCGGCTACCGCTCCTACGACGGACCGCGGCTCGGCCGGGCCTACGCCCGCCGCTCCCTGTTCTCGCAGACGCTGCGGGGCTCCTTCGGACTGGGCCGTTCCGCCAAGTCCAAGGTGCTCCCCATGCTGCTGTTCGGCGTGATGACGCTGGTCGCGGCGATCCTGGTGGCGGTCTCCATGGCCGCCCCGGACGCCAGCAAGCTGGTGGTCGAGTACACCTCGTACGCGATCTACCTCCAGGCCGTCATCGGCCTGTTCATCGCCGCCCAGGCGCCGCAGGCGGTGTCCAGGGACCTCCGGTTCAAGAGCGTCCCCCTGTACTTTTCGCGGCCGATCGAACGCGCCGACTACGTGGGGGCGAAGTTCGCCGCCACCGCCGCCGCGCTCTTCATCCTCACCGGCGCGCCGCTGCTCGTCCTCTATGTGGGCTCTCTGCTCGCGAAGTTCGACTTCGCCGATCAGACCAAGTGGTTCGGCCAGGGACTGGTGTCGGTGGCGCTGCTGTCCGTGCTGTTCGCCGGCCTCGGCCTCGTGATGGCCGCCCTGACCCCCCGGCGCGGCTTCGGCGTCGCCGCGGTGATCGCCCTCCTGACCATCACCTACGGCGCCGTCTCGACGGTCCAGGCCATCGCCTGGGAGACCGGGTCGGAGGGGGCCGTGCAGTGGCTGGGCCTCTTCTCGCCGATCACGCTGATCGACGGCGTCCAGACCGCGTTCCTCGGCGCCCCCTCCGCCTTCCCCGGAGGGGAAGGCCCGGACGCCGGCACCGGCGTGGTCTATCTGTTCGTTGTTCTCGCGCTCGTCGCCGGCTCGTACGCCGTTCTGATGCGCCGCTACCGGAGGGTCGGGCTGTGACCACCATCGAGATCGACCACACCTCGCGCTGGTTCGGCAACGTGGTCGCCGTCAACGACGTCTCCATGACCGTGGGGCCCGGCGTCACCGGACTTCTCGGCCCGAACGGCGCCGGAAAGTCCACCCTCATCAACATGATGGGCGGATTCCTCGCCCCCTCGACGGGGAAGGTCACGCTCGACGGCCGGCCGATCTGGCGCAACGAAGCCGTCTACAAGAAGATCGGCATCGTCCCGGAGCGGGAGGGGATGTACGACTTTCTCACCGGCAAGGAATTCGTCGTCGCCAACGCCGAACTCCAGGGCCTGGGCGGGGCCGAGGCGCAGAAGGCGCTTGCCACGGTCCAGATGGAGTACGCGCAGGACCGCAAGATCTCCACGTACAGCAAGGGCATGCGCCAGCGCGTGAAGATGGCGTCCGCGCTGGTCCACGAGCCCTCGGTGCTGCTCCTGGACGAGCCGTTCAACGGGATGGACCCGCGCCAGCGGATGCAGCTGATGGAACTGCTGCGGCGGATGGGGGACGAGGGGCGCACGGTCCTGTTCTCGTCACACATCCTCGAAGAGGTCGAGCAGTTGGCCTCGCACATCGAGGTGATCGTGGCCGGCCGTCACGCCGCGTCCGGCGACTTCCGGAAGATCCGCCGGCTGATGACGGACCGCCCGCACCGCTATCTGGTGCGCTCCAGCGACGACCGGGCCCTCGCGGCCGCGCTCATCGCCGACCCGTCCACGGCGGGCATCGAGGTCGACGTGACCGAGCAGGCGCTGCGTATCCAGGCCGTCGACTTCGGGCGGTTCACCGAACTGCTGCCGAGGGTGGCCCGTGAGCAGTCCATCCGGCTGCTCACCGTCTCACCGTCCGACGAGTCCCTCGAATCGGTCTTTTCCTACCTCGTAGCGGCCTGAGTAGTGGCCTGAAAGGAGCTGTGCACCGTCATGTACGACCCCACAGTCGCCCGGCTCACCTACCGGGCCCTGCTCGGCCGGCGCCGGGCCGCCATCCTGTTCGTCCTGCCCGCACTGCTGCTGCTCATCGCCGCGGCCGTGCGCATGTTCGCCGGAGCCGATGACCAGATCGCCTCGGACGTCCTCGGCGGTTTCGCCATCGCCACGATGGTGCCGCTGATCGGCGTGATCGCGGGCACCGGGGCGATCGGCCCCGAGATCGACGACGGCTCGATCGTCTATCTGCTCGCCAAGCCCGTGAAGCGGCCCACGATCATCTTCACCAAGCTGATCGTGGCCATCGCGGTGACCATGGTGTTCTCCGCCCTGCCGACGCTTCTCGCGGGCCTGATCCTCAACGGCAACGGCCAGCAGGTCGCCGTCGCCTACACGATCGCGGCGCTGGTCGCCTCGATCGCGTACAGCGCGCTGTTCCTGCTGCTCGGCACGGTCAGCCGACACGCGGTCGTCCTCGGCCTGGTCTACGCGCTGGTCTGGGAGGCCCTGTTCGGCAGCCTGGTGGCCGGGGCTCGGACGCTCAGCGTCCAGCAGTGGTCCCTGGCGGTCGCCCAGAAGGTCGCGGGCGACGGCGCGGTGACCTCGGAAGTCGGCCTGCCGCTCGCCACGGTCCTGCTGGTCGCGGTCACGGTCGCCGCCACCTGGTACGCGGGCCAGAAGCTGCGGGCGCTGAAGCTGGCAGGCGAGGAGTGAGCCTTCCGGCCTGAGCTCCGCGCGCCCCGACGACCCCCGCCCTTTCGGACATGGGCGGGGGTCGTCGTATGAGCGGACAGATGTGCGCGTGACCGTACGTTTATCGGGTCGTTGGGCAGGGTGCGTGGAGGCAACTGGAATCCGTGGCGTCGTAGCGATCGTGAAATAGGGGAATGCCGGTACCGGGTGAGGCTCAGCCCACCGGATCGGTCATCGAGTGAGTGGCAACCGTGAGCGTCCTCCACCCCTGAAGCCCGGGGTGTGGGCCGTCCTTGTCATTCCCTCGTACGAAAGGCACACCCATGCCCACGGAAGTCGCCCTGCTCGAATCGCGCGCGTTGCGCGTGGAGCAGATGGGGCGCGTCGACGTCCTCGACAAGGTGAAGAGCCTGGTCATGCTCCCGGACGGAATTCACGTTCGCACAGAGGAGGTGGCTCGTTACTTCGAAGTATCCACAGGTGCGGTCAAAAGGCTGACCGATCGGCACCAGGAGGAGTTGACCGAGAGTGGGCTGCGCGTGTTGCGCGGCGCTGACCTGCAGTCCTTCCATGGCGACATGATGTCGCTATGGGCCCGCGAAGGGGTGGAGAGTTATCCACAGGCGGCCACGCAGCTGCGGCTCTACACCCGCCGCACCGTCCTCAACGTCGCCATGCTTCTTCGCGACAGCGACATTGCTCGCTGCGTGCGTACGTACCTCCTCGACGCCGAGGAGTCGCTGCGCACGCAGTACGCCTCCCTCGACCAGCGCGTCACGCGCATCGAGAGCTGCCTCACCGGCGTCGGCAGTGCGCTGCAGGAGCTGGGGCCGGTGCTGGTGCGGATGTCGGAGCGGCTCGACAGTCTGGACCGCAAGGTGGAGGTGACGCACCAGGTGGTCGGGGCGATGAGCCTGCGGCTGACGGATGTGCGGCAGGACGTCGCCCGCCTGGACGGGCGGCTGGACTCCTTCGCCCGGCAGCTGAAGGATCTGCGCCGCCGTAGCGGGCAGCGCGGGTAGCGCAAGCAGCGCTGACACACCGGCGGCCCGGCACCGTGGGTACGGGTGCCGGGCCGCTGTCGCGCTGTCCGGTGGGGCGTCCTACTGCACGGGCGCCGAGCGGAGCAGTTCCTCCAGAACCACCGCGATGCCGTCGTCCTCGTTGGAGGCCGTGATCTCGTGGGCGACGGCCTTCAGATCGTCGTGGGCGTTGGCCATGGCCACGCCGTGGTGGGCCCAGCCGAACATCGGGATGTCGTTCGGCATGTCGCCGAAGGCGATCGTGTCGGCCGCCTTCACGCCGAGCCGGCGGGCGGCCAGCGAGAGGCCGGTCGCCTTGCTCAGGCCCAGCGGCAGGATCTCGACCACGCCGGTGCCGGCCATGACCACGTCGACCAGGCTGCCGACCGCCGCCCGCGCGGCGAAGGCGAGCGCGTCGTCGTCCAGCTCCGGGTGCTGGATGTAGACCTTGTTGAGGGGGGCGGTCCACATCTCGGTGGCGTCGTCCACGAAGAGATACGGGAGCGGCCCTTCCTGCACCCGGTAGCCGGGGCCCACCAGCACCTCGCCGTCCAGCCCGTCGCGGCTGGCGGCCAGATGCAGCGGGCCGACCTCCGCCTCGATCTTGGACAGCGCGAGACCGGCGAGCTGCCGGTCCAGGGTCAGCGAGGTCAGCAGCTTGTGCTCGCCCGCGTGGTAGACCTGCGCGCCCTGACCGCAGACCGCGAGCCCCTCGTAACCGAGGTCGTCCAGGATGTGCCGGGTCCAGGGGACCGCACGTCCGGTGACGATGATGTGCGCGGCGCCGGCCGACGTGGCGGCGGCCAGAGCCTCGCGGGTGCGCTCGGAGACCGTGTCGTCCCCGCGCAGCAGTGTGCCGTCGAGGTCGGTCGCGACGAGCTTGTAGGGGAAGGTCACTTGGCGACCGGTTCCAGGACCTCGCGCCCGCCCAGGTACGGACGGAGCATCTCGGGCACCCGGACCGAACCGTCGGGAAGCTGGTGGTTCTCCAGGATCGCCACGATCGTGCGCGGTACGGCGCAGAGCGTGCCGTTCAGCGTGGCCAGCGGCTGGATCTTCTTGCCCTCCCGCATCCGGACGGACAGGCGGCGGGCCTGGAAGCCGTCGCAGTTCGACGCGGAGGTGAGCTCGCGGTACTTGCCCTGGGTCGGGATCCACGCCTCGCAGTCGAACTTCCGCGAAGCGGAGGAGCCGAGGTCACCGGTGGCGACGTCGATCACCTGGAAGGGCAGTTCGAGGGCGGTGAGCCACTGCTTCTCCCAGTCCAGGAGCCTGCGGTGCTCGGCCTCGGCGTCCGCGGGGTCGACGTACGAGAACATCTCGACCTTGTCGAACTGGTGGACGCGGAAGATGCCGCGGGTGTCCTTGCCGTACGTGCCGGCCTCGCGGCGGAAGCACGGGGAGAACCCGGCGTACCGCAGGGGCAGCTTGTCGGCGTCGATGATCTCGTCCATGTGGTACGCGGCGAGGGGGACCTCGGAGGTGCCGACCAGGTAGTAGTCGTCCTTCTCCAGGTGGTACACGTTCTCCGAGGCCTGGCCGAGGAAGCCGGTGCCCTCCATCGCGCGGGGGCGGACCAGTGCCGGGGTGAGCATCGGGATGAAGCCGGCCTCGGTGGCCTGCGCGATCGCCGCGTTGACGAGGGCGAGCTCCAGGAGCGCGCCGATGCCCGTGAGGTAGTAGAACCGCGAGCCGGAGACCTTGGCCCCGCGCTCCATGTCGATGGCGCCGAGCGCCTCGCCGATCTCCAGGTGGTCCTTGGGCTCGAAGCCCTCGGCGCCGAAGTCCCGGATGGTGCCGTGGGTCTCCAGGACGACGAAGTCCTCCTCGCCGCCGACCGGCACGTCCTCGTGGACGATGTTGCCGAGCTGGAGCAGGAGCCGCTTGGCGTCCGCGTCGGCCTCGTCCTGGGCGGCGTCGGCCGCCTTGACGCCGGCCTTGAGCTGTTCGGCCTTCTTGAGGAGCTCGGTGCGCTCCTCGGGGGTCGCCTTGGGGATCAGCTTGCCGAGGGACTTCTGTTCAGCACGGAGTTCGTCGAAGCGGACGCCGGACGACCTGCGCAGCTCGTCGGCGGAGAGCAGGGCGTCGACGAGGTCGACGTCCTCTCCACGGGCGCGCTGGGAGGCGCGAACACGGTCGGGGTCCTCACGGAGCAGGCGAAGGTCAATCACCCCTCCAGGCTACCGGTGCGCGGTTCTCGCACGGGAACCGATATTACCGAGCGTGTCACTTTGACCGAATTGCCGGAATTGATATCTCTGAGGGGAGAGGGGTGCGGATGCGGGTCAATAGCGGTGGTTAACTCCCCTGAACAGGGCAGAAGGTGTGATCCTTCTTGACGTACCCGCCTTGAGTGGGGCGGGAGTTGAGCGCGCGCCGGTCGCCGTTGTCCACAGGCGGCCCTGTGTCGGAATAGTTATCCACAGGCTGTGTGGAAGTTCTGTGGATTCCGGAGGGCATTTGCTCTGGAACTCGGGCGAAGCCCTGCGTAAGCCCCACTCAAACCTGTCCCGCGAGCTCGTTCGGGTGGGAATTCGTCGCCCTAAAGAGTTGATCAAGAGAATGGAGCGGCGTGGGTGCCTCGCGCCGCCCAAGGTCTCTGTGGATGACTCCGGGCCAGCTGGGTTGATTTGTCGACGATGTCGCATTGCGATGTCGACTTGTCCCCAGGTTGAGAGCCTTCCTGTGGATAACTCTCCGGAGTGCATGACTATCTGTAGATCGCACCGCTGCGGAGCGCGCAAGGAGGCCGCCCCGGGAGCCTTCGCACCGGGGCTTCTCCTGCCCGAACGTCAGATCCGGCCGTCCTGGCTGCGCGCCAGCCAGTCGGATGCTTCCGTGAACGCCGTGTCCGACGTGCCCGCCCGCAGCGGCCCCACCTCGTCCGGGGAGACGCCCGCCCGCGGGTACGAGCCGAGGAACCGCACCTTCGGGCTGATCCGCTTCAGCCCCATCAGGGCCTCCCCGACCCGCCGGTCCGCGATGTGTCCCTCGGCGTCCACGGCGAAGCAGTAGTTGCCGATGCCCTCGCCGGTCGGGCGGGACTGGATCAGCATCAGGTTGACGCCGCGCACCGCGAACTCCTGGAGCAGCTCGAGGAGGGCGCCGGGATGGTCGTCGCCCAGCCAGATCACCACGGAGGTCTTGTCCGCGCCGGTCGGTGCGGAGGGCCGGGCGGGCCGGCCCACCAGGACGAAGCGCGTCTGCGCGTTCTCCGCGTCGTGGATCTCCGTCACCAGCGGCTCCAGGCCGTAGGTCGCGGCGGCGAACTCCCCGGCGAACGCGGCGTCGTACCGCCCCTCCTGGACCAGCCGGGCCCCGTCCGCGTTGGACGCCGCCGACTCCCACAGGGCCCGCGGGAGGTGGGTCGCCATCCAGTTGCGCACCTGCGGCTGGGCGGCCGGGTGCGCGGTGACCGTCTTGATGTCCGACAGCTTGGTCCCCGGCCTCACCAGCAGCGCGAAGGTGATGGAGAGCAGCACCTCGCGGTAGATCATCAGCGGTTCCCCGCCGGCCAGCTCGTCCAGCGTCGCGGTGATGCCGCCCTCGACGGAGTTCTCGATCGGCACGAGCGCCGCCGCCGCCTCGCCGCTGCGCACGGCGTCCAGGGCGGCCGGTACGGACACCATCGGGACGAGTTCCCGGGTGGCGGCTTCCGGGAGCGTACGGAGGGCGACCTCGGTGAAGGTGCCTTCGGGACCGAGATAGGCGTAGCGCGTGGCTGACATACGGTCACCCTAATGGGCCCCGCGAGGCCCGCCGCGCTGTCTCAGAATGCGGTCGGGAGCGCGGGGGATAGCGCCGAAGGGCCGGGCGGGCGTCGGACGGGCGCGCCCTCTACGACTCCAGCAGCCGCTGTCCCACGTACTCGCCCTCCGCCGCCCCACCCGGGACCGCGAACACCCCGCTCGCCTCGTGCCGGAGGAACGGCGACAGCGCGTCGCCCCGGTCGAGCTTGCGCTGCACCGGCACGAAGCCGCGGAACGGGTCTGCCTGCCAGCAGACGAAGAGGAGTCCGGCGTCCGGAGCGCCGTCCTCCGCGATGCCGTCGTGGTACGAGAACGGGCGGCGCAGCATGGCGGCCCCGCCGTTCTCCTCGGGCGAGGAAATCCGGGCATGGGCGTTGTCGGGGATCACGAGCCTGCCGTCCGGGCCCGCCTTGTCGAGGTCCATCTCCGTGGTCTCCGTCCCTCCGCTGAGGGGCGCCCCGTCCGCCTTGCGCCGCCCGATGACCCGCTCCTGGCGCTCCACCGGAAGCTTCTCCCAGTCGTCCAGGAGCATCCTGATCCGGCGGACGACGGCGTACGAACCGCCCTCCATCCACTCCTGCGGCTTCCCGGGGGACGCGGGGACGAAGACGCGCCGGTCGAAGTCCTCGTCGTCCTGCTTCGGGTTTCCGGTCCCGTCGATCTGGCCCATCAGATTGCGGGCGGTCATCGGGCGCGCGGTCGCGCCGGGGGTGCGGTTGAAGCCGTTCATCTGCCACCGCACCCGCGCCGTGCCCGCGGCTTCCTTCTGGAGCGCCCGCAGCGCGTGGAAGGCGACCAGCGCGTCGTCCGCGCCGATCTGCACCCACAGGTCGCCGTTCGACCGCTCGGCGTCGAGGGCGTCGGCGGAGAAGGGGGGCAGCGGGTCGAGCGCGGCGGGAAGGCGGGCGGTCAGACCGGTGCGCGCGAAGAACGTACGGCCGAAGCCGAAGGTGACGGTCAGGGACGACGGCCCCGCGTCCAGGGCGATCCCGGTGTCGTGCCCGGGGCCGTCCGGCCCGCCTGCGGCCGGGCGGCCCGCCATCAGCTCCTTCGCCACCGCGGACCAGCGCCGCAGCAGGGCCGACGCCTCCTTGCGCCCGGCGCCCGCCGCCAGGTCGAAGGAGACGAGATGGCCCCGGGCCTGAAGCGGAGTGGTGATCCCCGGTTGATGTTTCCCGTGAAACATCGCCTCGGTCGCGCCGACGCTCGTCAGCGCGGCCGTCTCCTCGGGACGGGTGGCGGCGTACCCGGCGGCCCCGCCACCGGCCCCCAGCACCAGCCCCGTTGCGCCCGCCGCACCCGCCGTGCCCAGCAGCCGCCGCCGCGATACGCCGGTACCGCCGGCGTTGTCGGCGCCCGGGGAACCGGGGGCGTGGCTGCCCGGGGGGCCGGTGGCGGCGGTCTCGTCCGGGGTCTGCTTCTTGGTCCTGCTCACCGTACTCAGCCGATCTTCGCGTTCTTGTCGATGGTGACCTGGTCGATCTCGGAGGTCCGTACCGTCACGTCGACCTTCCACTCCCCGGCCATCGGGATCTGTACGCCGCTCGCCGTCCAGTGCCCCTCGGCCAGCCGGTCCGGGACGACCGGCAGCGGGCCGATGTCCTTCGACTCCAGAGTGAGGGCCACCTTCAGCTCGGGAACGTCCATCGGCTCGCCGTCGCTGCCGTCGATCCACACATGCAGATCGTTGGATCCGGTGCGGCCGGGGTCGATGTCGATGCGGACGGTGCCCTTGCCGTTCTCGCCGCCGGTGTCGAACGGCATGCTCAAGTTGACCGGGCCGCCGGCGGCGGGGGCGGTGGCCGCGGTGGTGCCGGCCGCGGCCTCCTCCTCCGTACGGCCGGGTTCGGTGGACGTCAGCATGGTGGTGACGGCCAGCAGGACGACGGCGACGGCGGCTTCGGCCAGCACCGAGCGGCGCAGCCCGGAGCGCTCCGGGTCGGCGTCCCGTACCCGCTTCTTCTTCGTCGCGGTCAGCACGGCCCGCTGACGGGCCAGTTGCGCGGCGCGCTCGGGGGCGACGTCGGCGTCAGAAGCCGTAGAAGCCGTAGAAGACGCAGAAGCGTCGGAAGCCTCCGCCGACGCGGCCGGGGCGGTGTTCTCCGGCTCGGTCGCGGCGCCCTCCTCCTCGGCGCCGGAGGAGGCGGTGGCGGTGTCCGTCAGCCGCCCTGTCCAGCGCCGGGAGAACCAGGCGACGGCGAGCAGGACGGCGATCAGCGCCACCTTGAGGATCAGCAACTGCCCGTAGCGCGTCCCGGTCAGCGCCGACCAGGAGCCGACCTGCCGCCAGGACTGGTAGATCCCGGTCGCCGCCAGGACCACGACACTGCCGAACGCGACCGCGGAGAAGCGCCGGACCGCGGCGCTCCCGATGTCCGGCGTCCGGTACAGCGCGACCAGGAGCGAGGCGAGCCCGCCGAGCCACGCGGCGACGGCCAGCAGGTGCAGGACGTCCACCGGCATGGCGATGGACGCCTGGATGCCGGTCGAGGCGTGCTCGGACATCGCCCAGGTGGCGGCGATGCCCGCCGCGACGACCCCGCCGCCGACGGCGAGGCCGAAGGTGAGGTCCTTCTTCTCCCGCTCGTCCTCGCGCCGGGCGTACGTGCCGAAGAGCACGGCGATGAACAGGGCGGCGGCCCCGAGCAGCAGCAGCCGGGAGACGAGGGCGGCGCCGGGCTTGGTGTCCAGGACGGACTGGAGCCCGGCGAGGTCGAAGGCGTCGGCGAACTTCCCGCTGCCCGTGTACGGGTTGCGCAGCAGCAGCATGACCAGGGTCGCCGCGGTCAGCGTGAGCCAGCCCCGGACCACGAGCCGCTGCATCGGCAGGGCGGACGCGCCCCGCCGCCAGCAGGCCAGGACGAACGCGCTGCCGCCGACGAGCAGCACGAATCCGGCGTACGCGGCGTAGCGCGCGATGTCGTAGACGACGCCGACCGGGCCGCCGCCCACGTCCTGGGAGGACAGGGCCACCGTGGTCGCGGACGGGGCGCCGATGGAGAACGTGAACGCGCCGGAGATGGGGTGGCTGTCGGCGGAGATCGCCTGCCAGGCCACCGTGTAGGTGCCGTCCGGCAGACCGGAGTGGAGTGCGACGCCGTAGCGGACGGTGGAGCCCTCGGAGAGGTCGCGCGGTCCGGCCTCGGTGTCGGCGCGCTTGCCGCTGGGGTCGAGGACGCGGATGGAGTCGTCGCCCACGGCGATGGCCTCGGAGAAGCTGAGGGTGACCTCCTTGGGCGCGGTGTCCACCACCGCCCCGTCCTGCGGGTCGCTCCCGGTGAGGGCGGCGTGCGCGGCCGCCGGGCCCGCGCCGGCCAGCAGCAGCCCGAACACCAGGCTGAGCAGCGCGGCGAGGAGCGCGGCGGCGGCGACGGGCCGTCGTATCGGGGACGGTCCGGCGTACGGGGCGGTGGCAGACATCGATTCAGTCCCTCACTGCTTCTTCGGGTTGTGGGTGGTTTCCTTCACCGGCAGGTCGACCGTGATGAGGCCGGCCTTCTCGAAGTGCAGCTCGACGGAGACCTTCTCGCCCTGCTTGGGCTTCTGCTTGAGCTTCATGAACATGATGTGGTTGCCACCGCGTTCGAGGTCGAGCTCGCCGCCCGCGGGCACCTCGAACGAGGAGACCTCGCGCATCTTCTGGTTCTTCGTCTCGTGGATCGTGACGTCGTCGGAGAGCGGACTGGTCACCGAGGTGAGCCGGTCCCCGGCATCGCCGTTGTTCTGGACGACGAGGAACCCGGCGGCCATGTCGCTGACGGGCTGCGGCAGATACGCGCCGACGACCTTCAGGTCGGGCGAGCTGTCCGACGAGCAGCCGGCCAGCGTCAGCCCCGTGGCGAGGGCCAGGACGCCTGCGAGGGCCGCCCGGCGGTTCACGGAGCCTCCCCCTCGAGGAGCTTGGGGAGGTCCTTCGTGTACTCCTCGGCGGAGGTGTCCTCGCCGTAGAGGACATACCCCTTGTCCGTCTTCGGGGAGAAGGCGATGACCTGGGCGCCGTGCATCGAGACGACGGTCCCGTCCTTCTCCTTCTTCGGCGCGTCGATGCCGATGCCGATCTGCCGCGCCCCGGCCTGGATGGTCGGGAAGTCGCCGGTGAGGCCGGTGAAGGAGGGGTCCTGGGCGGAGAGCCACTTGCCGAGCGAGGCGGGGGTGTCGCGCTCGGGGTCGGTGGTGACGAAGACGACCTGGAGCTTCTCCTGGTCGGCCTTGGGCAGCTCCCGCTTGGCGAGGGAGATGTTGCTCATGGTCAGCGGGCAGACGTCGGGGCAGTTGGTGTAGCCGAAGTAGATGAGCGTCGGCTTGCCCTTGGTCGCCTCGCGGAGGTCGTACTCCTTGCCGTGGGTGTCGGTGAGGACGAGGTTCGGCTTGGTGAACGGCTGGTCGAGGACGGTCGCGGCCTTGTTCTTCGGCGCGGCGCTGATGTCGGCGATGGACGAGGAATCCGCCTTGTCGTCACTGGTGCCGCAGGCGGAGAGGGCCAGTGCGGCCGCGGCGGCGAACGCCACGGCCGTCACTGCTTTTTTGTTGCGCATGGGGTGAGGTGTCCTGAACGTGGTGCGGGTGAGGGAACCGGCCGGTCAGGCCGAACGGCGACGTCCGGCGAGCACGCCGAACGCGATGCCACCGATGCCGATGACGATGCCGATGATGCCCAGCGTGCGGGCGGTGGTGTCGCTGGTGGAGGAGGACGCGGCGGTGCTGCTCTCCTTGGCCGACGCGGCGGTGTCGGTGGCCTTGTGGTCGTCGGTCTTCTCGGCGTCGTCGGCCGCGCCGCCGTGGCCGTCCTCGGCGGCGGCGGTCAGCTTCAGGACGGGGGCCGGGCTGTCGGGCTCCTCGCCGCCCGCTGTGGGCTCCTCGATCCAGCGGACGACTTCCTTGTTGTCGTACGTCTGGATCGCCTTGAAGACGAGCTGGTCGGCGTCCTCGGGAAGCGCGCCGACGGAGACCGGGAACTGCTGGAAGTAGCCCGGGGCGATCTCGCCCTCGTCCGCGGTCCAGGTCACCTTGGAGACGGCCTCGGTGATCTTCTTGCCGTGCACCTCAAGAGGCTTGTCGAGCTTGCTCTTGGAGATGGCGATCTTCCAGCCCGGGACGGCCTGCGGGGTGACGGACGACAGCGGGTGGTCGGCCGGGAAGTTGACTTCGAGCTTCACCGTCGAGGCCTGGTCGCGCTCGTTGGGGACCTTGAAGTTGAGCGTGGCGTATCCGCCCTTGGCGGCCTCGCCGACCGGCTGGACGCTGACGTGGGCGGCGGCCGGGCCGGCGATCAGCAGGACGGTGGACGCGGCGACGCCGCCGGCGAGGGCGATACGGGAAAGCTTCATGGCAGGAATCTCCACAGGGGAAACGGAACACGGTGGTCCGGCGCGCGGGTGCGCGGCGGCATCACGACACCTCGTGGTCCGGTTCCGCGGGCGGGCGTGCACAGGGACGTGCACGGACGGGTCCTGCGGGGTCGGTGGAGGCGTCGCGTCAGGCTGCGAGGGCGTACGGGGCCGGAGGCCCGCGCCTGATCACCAGGTGCTGCAGAGGATCCCCGGCGGACGGTGGCGGCACGTCGTCGGAGTGACGCGGAACGCGCGGCCCGGCCGTGAGCTGCTCGCGCGCCCCGGCCCGCAGGGCGCGGACGAGGGCGAGCGCGGCCCGCAGGGACCGCAACCGGGCCCCGGCCGCCAGTGCCTGGGCGCTGTGGGCGGAGAGCCGGGCCAGTTGGAAGAGGGCGACCTCGCCGCGCCGCAGCAGCCAGCCGGTGGCGAGCGCGACGAGGACGTGGGCCAGGAACATCGACAGGCTCGGCAGCAGCGCGGAGACCGCGGCGCAGACCTGCGCGATGCCGGAGACGCCGTCCGGGGCCGCCGACGCGGCAGTCCCGACCGCTCCGGCCCCGCCGTCCGCGAGATGGCCGTGGGCCCCCGTGAGCGTCGACGGGTCGATGCCGGCGGAGGAGACGATGCGGTGGGCGTCGGTCGCGGTCAGCTGCTCCGGGCCGGCACCGCAGACGAGACCGGCGGCGAACCGGATGACCGGATTGTCGCCGCCCGTGGGCGCCGCGGCGGCAGACGCACCGGCGTGGCTGCCGTACGCGAAGAGCACGTGCAGGAGGACCTGCCCGCCGGCCAGCGCGCCCACGATCGCCGGAAGGGAGCGTTCCCGTCCGGCGAGGACCGTGGCGACGGCGAGGACGCCGAGGAATCCGGCGAGCAGTGTCCACGCCGGGACGGGCGCTCCGGCGGCGAGCGCGTGACCGGCCGCGGACAGCACGACGCAGGCCGCGGTGAACACCGCGGCCCTCATGAGCCGCAGACCGGCTCCTGCGTGTGCGAGAGGCGTGGACATGGCCGGAACATCATCGCACTGCACCCCCCTGTCCCGTACGGCAGGTCCGGAAGATCTAAGTCCGTCCCCAACCGTGCTTGTTGAGCCCGTTCGCGGGGGATGTACGGACCGGGGCCGCGCCCACCAGGTCACCGGACGGACGCCCGGTGACCTGGTGCCGAGCGGGTCCATACACCGGGCGGCCGAATATCCACATCCGCCGAATGAGGGCTTTCCCACCCCGTCCGTGCTTACGAAGTGCCGAGGGCGGCAATACGTATCGATACGTCGAGCCGCAGCCAGGAGGCTGGAAGATGAGCATCTGGTGGTCTCTCCATTTGCGGCGCGAAGCTGCGAGCGTCCCGCTCGCCCGCCGTTTTCTGCTCGGCACCATGGAAACCGCAGGGGTGGATCCGGACATCTCCTTCGACCTGTCGGTCGCGCTCAGCGAGGCCTGTGCGAACGCCGTCGAACACGGTGGCGACCGGACGGCCCTCGGGGAGCAGGGGGATTCCGGGTACGGACGCCCTGCGGCGGACTCCGGGCAGTACCGGGTCACGGCCTATCTGGACGGCGAGAAATGCCGTATCGAGGTCAGCGACTCGGGGCCGGGCTTTCCCGCCCGCCGCGCGCTTCGCCCAGCCGCGCACGCAGAACAGCACCCGCAGCACGCGCAGTATCCGCAGCAGTCACTCCCCCCGCGGGACGCCGAAGCCGAGAGCGGGCGGGGCCTCGACCTCATCCAGCAGCTCTCGGACCACGTCCAGTTC
The DNA here is from genome assembly GCF_028747205.1 of Streptomyces sp. CA-278952. NCBI lineage: Bacteria > Bacillati > Actinomycetota > Actinomycetes > Kitasatosporales > Streptomycetaceae > Streptomyces > Streptomyces sp. CA-278952. Next base: position 3,930,769 of record NZ_CP112880.1, on the reverse strand, counting down.
GGCAACCGGCCGGGCCACGGCGCGGTGGTGCGCTTCGACAAGGTCCTGAAATGGCGCGAGGGCGCGCTGCTCACGGTGTAGTGAGCGGCGCGCCCTCGCGAGAGGTACGGCGGTGGGTCAGCCCTTCAGCCGAGCCATCCAGGCCTCGACCTCGTCCGCCTGGCGGGGCAGCGTGTCGGAGAGGTTCCGGTTGCCGTCCTCGGTGACGAGGATGTCGTCCTCGATCCGGACGCCGATGCCCCGGTACTCCTCGGGCACGGTCAGGTCGTCGGCCTGGAAGTACAGACCCGGCTCCACGGTCAGGCAGACACCCGGCTCCAGGACGCCGTCGACGTACGCCTCGGTGCGCGCGACGGCGCAGTCGTGCACGTCCATGCCGAGCATGTGGCCCGTGCCGTGCAGGGTCCAGCGGCGCTGGAGGCCGAGCTCCAGGACCTTGTCCACGTCCAGGTCGCCGAGCAGACCCCACGCGACGAGCTTCTCGGCGAGCACGCGCTGCGAGGCGTCGTGGAAGTCGCGGAAGGTGGCGCCGGGCTTCACGGCGGCGATGCCCGCCTCCTGGGCCTCGTACACCGCGTCGTAGATCTTGCGCTGGAGCGGCGAGAACGTGCCGTTGATCGGCAGGGTGCGCGTCACGTCGGCGGTGTAGAGGTCGTTGGTCTCCACGCCGGCGTCCAGGAGCAGCAGCTCACCGGCGCGGACGTCGCCGTCGTTGCGGACCCAGTGCAGGGTGGTGGCGTGCGGACCGGCGGCGCAGATCGAGGCGTAGCCGATGTCGTTGCCCTCGGTGCGGGCGCGCAGGAAGAACGTGCCCTCGATGAAGCGCTCGCTGGTCGCCTCGGCCTTGTCCAGGCTCTTCACGACGTCCTCGAAGCCGCGCGCGGTGGCGTCGCACGCCTTCTGCAGCTCGGCGATCTCGAAGGCGTCCTTCACCAGACGGGCCTCGGAGAGGTAGACGCGCAGTTCCTCGTCGCGCTCCGCGGTGACCTTGTCGGTCAGGGCGGCCTCGACGGACGCGTCGTGGCCGCGCACGTTGCGGACCGGGCCGGTGGCCTCGGTCAGTACGGCGTTCAGCTCGCGGACGTCCTTCGCGGGGATGTTCAGCAGCTGCTCGGCCTCGGAGAGGGAGTTCCGTCGGCCGACCCACAGCTCGCCCTGGCCGTCGAGCCAGAACTCGCCGTTCTCCCGGTTGGAACGCGGCAGCAGGTAGAGGGTCGCCTCGTGGCCGCTGCCCGTCGGCTCCAGGACGAGCACGCCGTCCTGGGTCTGGTCACCGGTGAGGTACGCGTACTCGGTGGAGGCGCGGAAGGCGTACTCGGTGTCGTTGGAGCGGGTCTTCAGGTTGCCCGCGGGGACGACCAGGCGCTCGCCGGGGAAGCGGGCGGAGAGCGCGGCGCGCCGGGCGGCGGTGTGCTCGGCCTGGGCGATCGGCTGGAGGCCGTGCAGCTCCGTGTCGGCCCAGCCGGACTTCATGTTCTCGGCGAGCTCGTCGGAGACGCCCGGGTACAGGCCGTTCTTCCGCTGCTTGACCGCTTCTGCTTCGTTCTCCTCGGTCTCCTGCTCCGGGTTCTCCGGGATGAGCTCCTCAGACACGATGTGTTTCTCCTTGAGTACGACACTGGACCATCACCCATCGTACGGGCGTGCGGAAGGGGGCCCAGGGCCGAAGGACCTGTTACCGGAGACCGCCGCCGGATCGGCCGAAGGAGCCCGTCGGCGGGTCGGCCAGGGCGGTCGGCCGACGTGGGTGGCCACGCGGCGTGGGCGGTCGATCGACGTGGGCGGAGACGCGGCGTGGGCCGTCGCTCGACGGGGGAACTGTCAGTCGAAGCGGGCGGCGAGGATCACGACGTCCTCGGCGGAGTCGCTCCGGTCGAGGCCGTCGGGGAGCATCGTGCGCAGGACGTGGTCGGCGACGGCCGCCGGATCGCGCCGGTCCGCTTTCGGTACGGAGGCGGCGGCGGAGTGCAGCCGGGCGAAGGCGCGGTCCATCGCGTCCCCGGTGCGGCGCAGCAGCCCGTCCGTGTAGAGCAGCACCGTTTCACCGGGCGCCGGGCTGAACTCCACGCTCGGCGCCTCCCAGCAGGCGAGCATGCCCAGCGGGGCGGAGAGCGTGGTCTCGACGAACTCGCAGCGCCGCTCGCCGAGCACCAGGGGCGGGGTGTGACCGGCCCCGGCCAGCACGACCTTGCGGGCGGCCGGCTCGCAGTAGGCGAAGAGGGCGGTCGCGGTCCGCGCGGGCTCGGTGAGCCGCAGCAGCAGTTCCAGGTCGGAGAGGACGGCGACGGGGTCCTCTCCCTCCATCACGGCGTACGCCCGCAGACTGGCGCGCAGCCGGCCCATCGCGGCCATGGCGCTCGGTCCGGACCCGCCGACGGAGCCGACGGCGAGCCCGAGCGCGCGGTCGGGGAGCGGCAGCGCGTCGTACCAGTCGCCGCCGCCCCGGGGGCCGGTGCGGTGCCGGGCGGCGAGCTGGACGCCCGGGATCCGGGGCAGCCTGCTGGGGAGCAGCTCCTCGGCGACGGCGGCGACGTCCGCGCGGGCGCGTTCCAGCTCGATCAGGCGGGCCAGGTGCTCGGTGGCGTAGCGCGCGTAGAGGCCGGCGAGGTGGCGCTGCTTCTGTGCGGGCTCGGCCGGTTCGTCGTAGAGCCAGACGGCCGCGCCGAGCCGGCCGGCCGCCTCGGAGGCGAGCGGGACAGCGTAACTGGCGGCGTAGCCGAGCCGGGCGGCGACCTCGCGGTGCCGGGGGTCCAGGTCCTTCTCGCCGAGCAGGTCGGGGCTGGTGACCCCGTCGGCGGTGCCCGGCAGCCCGTCGAGGACCCGGCCGAGCGCGGTGGCCGCGCGCGGCACGGTCTCGATGTGGCCGAGCTCGGCGTGGCTGAGCCCGAGGCCGAGGGTGGCGGAGGGGCCTTCGCCGTTCGCCGGTTCCAGAACGAGAAGTCCGCGGCGGGCGCCGACGAGGGCGGCACCGGCGTGCAGCAGCTCGTTCAAGGCGTCGTCGAGGGCGCTCGTCCCGGCCAGCCGCTCGGTGAGTTCGTGCAGGGTCGTGAGGTCCGATACCCAGCCCGCGAGCCGGTCCTGGATGAAGGCTCCGGGAGGTCCTGGGACCTCCTTCAGGGGAGCGGGAGTGTGCGTTGAAACCGGAACCCTTGGATCGATTCCAGCCACTTTCGGCAGATGTGGGGCGCTCATGGCAGCCAGCTTTCCGACCGGTGTGATTCGTCGAATAGCATCGCAAACCCCCATGTGATTCTGCGCCACTATCAATACATCCACATGTACACGCACAAGTAACCCGATGTCCAGCATTGTCCCTTCGAGGACCGGGCGATTCGTTCTCTCCCAGTGTCGGTTAACTTGGCCAAAAATTGCACCCTATGGACGCTATTTGCGATCGACTGGGGCTGCTCAACAGGGGTGCCTCCGGGGTCAAGTCGCCGGAGGAGCGTCATTCCGGGCATGCTGGGTACGTAAACGGTGATGCGCGGGTGCGGTTGTGATCGCCCAGGAACCCGGCAGCGGGTTCAGGCGTCCTTACCCGTGAAGGTGACGCCCTCGCCCCGGACGGCGGGGTTCGCACCAGGGACGGCAGGCGAGGCGCATGCCGCCCTCGCCCAGCGATCGCCGGTCCGGCTCGACCCGCTCGGTTCGACCCGCACGACTCCGCACAGAGCAGCACGACTCCGCTCGGTCAGTCCGGCCCGTTCGGTCGGTTCGGCGCCGTCCGGTTCGACTCCGCTCGACTCTGCTCGGTTCGGCTCTGCTCCACCCCAGATCGGTTCTATTCGGATCGGTTCCACTCGGCTCGGCTCGGCTCACGCTCGGTAGCGGCGGCACGCCCGTACCGCGGAAGTGATGAGCACGTACGCACAGCGAAGAGATACGCACGTGGTGTCACACACGCGTGTGTCATGTGGACTCGGCGTTCAACGGAAAGGAACGAGCGCTCATGCGCGAGATCCTCGGAAGGCGACGCAGGCTCCGGCTCCGGCGCAAGGAGGGGGCCGCCCAGCTCGACGCGGCCCTGACCTGCGCCACCGTATGGCGGTGGCCCGTGCTCCCCGGAGTGGGGACGGCACAGGCCGGCCCGCGCGGCGAGAGCGGCGGCCTCGGCTGCGCCTGCCCCGAACCCGACTGCGCCGTACCGGGCGCACACCCCTTCGATCCCGGCCTGCTGGCGGCCACCACGGACGAGCGCATGGTGCGCTGGTGGTGGGCCCACCGCCCCACCGCCCCCGTGATGCTGGCGACCGGCGGCCGCGCGCCCTGCGCGGTGAGCCTGCCCGCCGTGGCCGGCGCCAGGGCACTCAGCGCCCTCGACGACCTCGGCATGCGGCTCGGCCCCGTCGTGGCGACGCCCACCCGGTGGTCGCTGCTCGTGGCCCCGTACGGCCTGGAACGGCTCGGCGAACTGCTGTACGCGAAGGACTGGGTGCCCAGTTCGCTCCGGTTCCACGGTGAGGGCGGCTATCTCGTCCTGCCGCCGTCCCGGACCGGCACGGGCCAGGTCCGTTGGGAGCGGCCCCCCGCGCCGGCGGCGACCTCCGCCGCCGTCCCGGTCTCCCAGGGCCGGGCGAAGGGCGGGGCTCCAAGGGGCGCGGTGCCCTGGCTCCCGGATGTGGAAGCGGTCCTGGACGCCCTGGTCGAGGCGAGCACCGGCGCCCCGGGCGGCGGTAGTCGGCTCGCCCACTGACCCGGCTCATGGTGCCCGGCTCACTCGAACGGGTGTGAGCCGGGCCGGATCACCGGCAAACGGGTTCCGTCGGTCGCTTACGCGGATCCCGCTGGTGCTCCTGATGCCGGACCGGGTGTTCCGGCATCATCCGGTGAGAGATCACCTGGAGGATGGCCTGAAAGCGTGCGGACAAAGCCTTCTGATGGCCCATCCGGAGATGAATCCGCCTCCGAACCCCGCCGATCGGTCTCCGAACCCCGCCGATTCGTCTCCAATCCGCCTCCCTTTCTCCGACGTTGCTGAAATCGCCATCGAGAATGAGCACAGAAGCAGGATCCCTGCCCGAATTTGATCATTCGCCCTCTTTTCCTGGGGCGGCGAGGCCTGGGCGCGCGTCTCCTACAGGAACGCGACCGGGGAGGAACTCCGTTCCGTGCTGACCCTGATGGGGCCGACCGGGCGGGCAGACCGTGGAGCTGTACTGAGAGCCGGCCGCGCACGATGAGCCCGGCATCTGCGAGACGCCGCGCGTCCTGGCCTCGGGTGCGCCCCGGGCCGCGACGGTGGTGGCGGAGTTCATGGGAGCCGGGACGGTGGACGAGGCACCGCTGCTGCTCCGCGCCGGACCCGAACGGGCTCCGGCGCGCCGGACGGGGTTTCAGGGAGGCGCGGTCTCCACGCCCGGGGGTTTCACAGGGCGGTCCGCAGCCGGAAACGAAGACGCCCGGTCGCTGGCGACGGGGGATGCACCAGCGACCGGGCTTCTAGAACCGTAACAAGAGATCTGCCGTTCGCAAATTCGATCTCGCCTGTAGGGACGCGGATTTACTTACGAGTACGGCGAGTTGTGACGCGGGTCACCGACTGCGGCGCCCTGTCGTCACTGTCAGCTGAGGGTCACCTGGCGGTTGGTGAGACCGCCCCGGGCGCGGCGTTCCTCGGCCGTGAGCGGGGCGTCGGACGCGAGCGCCGCCGCCAGTCGCTCGGCGAACTCGACGGCGGGCTTCTCGCACGCCTCGGCCCCCATCGAGCTGGGCAGGTCCCAGACGGGGACCACGAGCCCGTGCGCCCGGAACGACCCGACCAGGCGGGTGTCGTCGCCGAGCGAGGAGGTGCCGGCCGCGTGCAGCCGGGCGAGCGCGTCGAGGAGCTCCTCCTCGGGGTGCGGCATGACCCAGCGCAGGTGGTTCTTCTCCGGGGTCTCGCACCAGTACGCGGCGTCGACGCCGGACAGCAGCGTCGTCGGGATCGCGGCGGCGTTCGCGCGCTCCAGCGAGGCGGACACCTCAGGCGTGGCGTTCTCCGCGTCCGGAACCCAGAACTCGAACCCGGAGTGCACGTTCGGCTCGAACACGGCGTCCGGGGCGAGAAGGTCCTGGAGGCGCGGACCGTCGGCCGGCACGCGGCGGGCGGTGACCGGGGAGCCGGGCTCCGCCTCCAGGGCGCGCTGGAGGGTGTCCGCGAGGTCGCGGCTGAGGTCGCCGGATGAGGTGTCGTTCTGCAGGGCGAGCAGGACGGAACCGTCGTCCCGGCGGAGAGCCGGCCAGGCCATCGGCAGGACCGTCGCGAGCGTCACCGACGGAACTCCCTCGGGCAGCCCGTCCTCAAGGGTCAGTTCGACCGTGGCGGCGGGCACCAGCTCGCGCAGCGCGACCCAGTCGCATTCGCCCGCGAGTCCCTCGAAGGGGCGGTGCACGAGCTCGGTCACGGCCTGGGCGGCGGCGCGTCCGTGACACGCCTTGTAACGGCGGCCCGATCCGCACGGGCAGGGCTCACGGGCCCCGACGACCGGGATCTCACCGTCCTTGAGCTGCTGCTTCCCGGCCTTGGACTGAGGGCGCTTCTTGGCCATGGTGGGCATTCTCCCGATTGCGACAGTGCGGACTCGGCGCGAGCCTAGCCGCCCTGGGAGCCCCGCTCGCCCGCCGTACGGGCTCGGCCCACGTCATCCGCGCGGCCAGGCCCATGTCGTCCGTGCGCTCGTCCGTGCGCTCAGCCCACGTCGTCGAAGGCCTCGGAGAGGTCCAGGCCCTCGAAACCGGTCAGCCCGCCGGCGCCGTTCGCGCCGATGCCGTTCGCGTCGGAGCCGTTCGCGCCTGTGCCGTTCACCTCGGAGCCGTTGCCGCCGATGCCGGGGGGCTTCTTCGAGGAGACCAGGGCCCAGACGGTGACCTCGCCGGATGATCCGTCCCGCACACCCCATTCCTGGGCCAGGGCGCTGATGATGTTGAGGCCCCGGCCGCCGCGTGCCGTCACCGAGGGGGTGGCCGGAACCGGGCGGGTCGGGCCGCCGCCGTCCGTGACCTCCACGGTGAGCGCGCCGGCGGTGTCCACCCGCCAGGCGGCGCGGATGTCTCCGTCGCCGACGTCGGTGTGCCACCCCAGGGGCCTGCCGTGCCGGCAGGCGTTGCTGAGGAGTTCGGAAAGGATCAGAACAGCGTCGTCGACGACCGCGTCCGACACCCCGTTGCCGCGCAACTGTTCACGCATCCGGTGTCGTGCCTGCCCCACGCCGGCAGGGCCATGAGGAATGGCCATGCTCGACGACGCGGGCACTTCTTGTGCCACCACCAACGCCACCCCCGAGACCTCCTTTGCCCCACGCCACGGGTTGGATGCCCCACTGAGCTGCACCGGAAACCGGCCAATGCACTCCCGGTGACGCACTCGTAACGATCGAACGCGCAGTGAGTGCGCCGGGGCACACCCCGTAAGGGCGAGGTCGGGGCCCTGATGGATCCTTATCCGTACTAAATGCGGCCCAGTTGCGACAGAACCTGCCTGGGCCGGTTGGTGATGATCGCCTCGACGCCGAGTTCGGCGCACATGTCGACATCGGCCGGTTCGTTCACGGTCCACACGTGCACCCGGTGCCCCGCACGGTGCAGCCGTTCGATGTACCCGGGGTGGCTGCGTACGATCCGCATGCCCGGCCCCGCGATCCGGGCCCCGGCGGGCAGCCGCCCGTCGCGCATCCGGGGCGAGACGAACTGCATCAGGTAGACCGTCGGCAGCGTGGGCGCGGCGGCCTGGACACGGTGGAGGGAGCGGGCGGAGAAGCTCATGACGCGGATGGGCGAGGGCCCGTCCGCGGGTGGATCGGCCAGCCCGAAGCGCTTCAGTAGATGCAGCAGCCGCTCCTCGACCTGTCCGGCCCAACGGGTGGGGTGCTTCGTCTCGATGGCCAGCTGCAACGGCCGCCCGGTGGCCCGGACCTCGGTGAAGAGCTCCAGGAGCCGTTCCAGGGTGAGTACGGAGGTGAGCTCGCCCGGTGCCGGATCCCAGTCGGGCGACTCCTCGCGGTCCTTCCAGGAGCCGAAGTCGAGGGCGGTGAGGTCGGCGAGCTCCAGCGCCGACACGGCACCGCGCCCGTTGGACGTACGGTTCACCCGCCGGTCGTGGACGCAGACGAGGTGTCCGTCGGCGGTGAGCCGGACATCGCATTCCAAGGCGTCGGCACCGTCCTCGATCGCCTTGCGGTAGGCGGCGAGGGTGTGCTCGGGGGCGTCGTCGGAGGCCCCGCGGTGGGCGACGACCTGGATGGAGGTGTGCGCGTTGCGCTGCCGTGCGTGGGTCACCCGCGCCATGGTGTCACCGCCGCGGGGAAGGCTGAGCACATGTCACCCTGGAGGTCTGTTTTGTCGGATGTAAAGATTGGTGTGCGGATGCACAGGTCCTGCTTACAGTGGCCCGACGTGTCGTGGGAAAAGCTGACCGCAGACACGTGCACAGCGGATTTCTTGCCGAACGCCGACTGGATGCCGAGTGGAACCGAGGAGTAAAGAGCTGTGAGCACCGAGAACGAGGGCAACGAGGGCAACGCGGTACCGGCCGTGCCGTCCGCACCTCCCGGGCCGGCCGTCACTCCCGAACCGGCGACCGACGGAGTCACGCCGCCGTCGGCCCCCGACCCGGCCCAGGACGTCGCGCACAAGGCGGCGCACGACCCCGCGCACGACACCGCGCGCCTTCCCGTGCACGGCACCGGAGCAGGGGAGGCGGCTCCCTATGCCCCCGGCGCGGAGTCCCCGGCACCGGGAGCACCGGCGCACGCCGAGGCACCGCGCCACGACCCCACGCACCAGGGCGCCCCGGCCTCCCCGGGCGCTCCGGTCACGCCCGCGTACGCCCAGGGGGCCCACCCGACGCCGTCCCAGCCGCCGCAGCCCCCGCAGCACTCCCCGTACGGAGCGACGCCCGGATACGGAGCGGAGCCCGGGCTTCCCACGGGCGCCGCGTCCTGGCCGCCGCCTCCGCCCGCCGTCCCGTCGTACGCCGACGGGGGTGCAGGTCACGCGTCCGGCGGTATCGGCAACGGCAGCGGTCACGGCCCGGTCTGGGGCGCTCCGGTCCCGCCCGGCTCCGAGTCCCCGGGTGGAAAGAGCGGCAGGGGCCGCGGGAGCGGTCTGGTGGCGGCCGTGGCCGTCGCGGCCCTCGTCGCGGGCGGCATCGGCGGAGCCCTCGGCTTCTGGGCGGCCGACCAGAACGACGGCAACGGCGGTGGCTCGACCACCATCTCGGCGTCGGACACCCCGAGGGACCTGAAGCGCCCGGCGGGCACGGTGGCCGGGGTCGCGGCGAAGGCGCTCCCCAGCGTGGTCACCATCGACGCGCAGGGTGGCGAGGGCGAGGGCGGCACGGGCACGGGCTTCGTGTACGACAAGGAAGGCCACATCCTGACCAACAACCACGTGGTGGCGTCCGCCGCGGAGTCGGGCGAACTGTCGGCGACCTTCTCCGACGGCAAGAAGTACGCCGCGGAGGTGGTCGGCCGGGCCCAGGGTTACGACGTGGCCGTACTGAAGCTCAAGAACCCGCCCGCGGGCCTCGCCCCACTGCCGCTGGGCAACTCGGAGGGCGTCGCGGTCGGCGACTCGACGATCGCGATCGGCGCGCCCTTCGGCCTCTCCAACACGGTCACCACGGGCATCATCAGCGCGAAGAACCGCCCGGTGGCCTCCGGGGACGGCTCCAGCAACAAGAACTCCTACATGAGCGCCCTGCAGACCGACGCGTCGATCAACCCGGGCAACTCCGGCGGCCCGCTGCTGGACGCGACGGGCGCGGTCATCGGCATCAACTCCGCGATCCAGTCGACCGGCGGCGGCCTCGGCCAGTCCCAGGCCGGTTCCATCGGTCTCGGCTTCGCGATCCCGATCAACCAGGCCAAGAACGTCGCCGAGCAGCTGATCAAGACCGGCAAGCCGGTCTACCCGGTGATCGGCGCGACGGTCACGATGGAGGAGAAGACGGGCGGCGCGGCCATCTCCGCCGAGGGAGCGGGCGGCACCCCCGCGGTCACCCCGAACGGCCCGGCGGCCAAGGCGGGCCTCAAGGCGGGCGACGTGATCACGAAGTTCAACGACACCGTGATCGACAGCGGCCCGACCCTGATCGGCGAGATCTGGACCCGCAAGCCGGGCGAGAAGGTGACCCTGACGTACGAACGCGACGGCAAGACGGCCACGGCCGAAGTCACCCTGGGCCAGCGCGAGGGCGACAGCTGACCGGCTAGGCTGTCCCACGCGTCGAACCGGCCCCACGCGGGCCTGACGGCCCATCGGCTTGCTCAGCGACCGGACCGCCGACGCGAGGTGGGTTGCCCGAGCGGCCTAAGGGAACGGTCTTGAAAACCGTCGTCGCAGCGATGTGACCGTGGGTTCAAATCCCACACCCACCGCAGGCGAGAGGCCCCTGACCAGTACGTATGGTCGGGGGCCTTTGCCATGCCCGTTCCCTGCCGGGCACCGCTGTTCCCCCTGGTTTCCCGCTCTGTCGGGCACGGAAGGGGCACGCAGGGGGCACGGCTGGGCCACGGCTTTGGAGCTGCCTGGGCAGCTCGTCAGCGGTTGATCGGGATCTCGTAGACGATCTCACAGTGCGCTGCGGGCACCACGATGTCCGCTGTCTCCACGGGTCGGCCGTCGTCGCTGTAGTACGTCCGCCGGATGTGCGTTACGAGCGCGGCTTTCTGGATGCCGAGTAGCGATGCTTCCTCGGCGGTCGCGTGCCTCGGTTCGGGCTGCTCCACCGCGTGGCTGATGGTGACTCCGATCTCGGCCATGCGGTTCACGACCCCGGCCCCCGCGTGGGGCCCTCCCTCGGGAAGAACGACGAGGGTTCCGCCAGTGACGGCGTACGGCTCCCAACTCGTCGACAACTGGACCGGCTTCCCGTCCGCAAGGAACTCGTACGTCGTCCGCACGCACGGCTCGCCCTCGATGATCCCGAGCCGCGTCGCGATCTCCGCCGGGGCCGGCACCTTCGCGTCGGTCCGGCTCTCCCAGTCGCTCTGTCGGCGAAGGGCCTTCATGTCCTGGCGGAAGGGGGATCCACTGGGCTGCTCACGTGCCGACGACCGGACGACTCTCACGCGCTCCCGGGGCTCGGCGACGTAGGTCCCCGATCCGGCCCGGCCTTCCAGCACGCCTTGGGAGATCAGCAACTCCTGCGCCCTGCGCACCACGTTCTCACCCACGCCGCACTCCTGGCCGATCTGGGCGCGGGATGGGAGGCGGTCGCCCGGTTCCCAGACGTGCTCCGCGATGCGCTGCCGGAGTTCGTCGGCGATGCGGAGGTACGGCGGTTGCTCAGACATATGGAAAATCTAGTCCACTAGCTCTAATCTAGTTAACTAGCTTCACTGAAAGTGATCGCTGGCAACGGAGGGTGCGCTGTGTCCGCTTCGGAAGTGACCGCGGCGGCTATCGCCGCCCGCTTGTCTGCCGCTGGCCTCCGCCCGCGCGTGGAAGAGCACACCCAGTTCACGACGGTCGAGGCAGAAGTACCGGACACGCTCTCCGCCGACTCATGGCGGGAGGTCCTGGACGCGGTGGCCGATGCCGATCGATTCGGGCTCGTGGCCACCAGCTTGAACGGCCGCACCTTATGGGCGGTCGTACGTAAAACGGTCCCCACGACAGGCGACGTCGGGGGACCGGGCTATCAGCGATAGGAGCTGAACAGCATGCTCAACCGTATCCGCCGAGCCATCTCGCGCACCAGAGCGCGGTGCTTCCCCAACGGTCGGCACCGCCGCCCCTTAACTCCCTCCCGGCCGCTGGTCCCTCTCACCTGCCCCGCGCCCGCTGACCCTTCGACCGTCGCCCTGGGGCGGGCTCCGGCCGGCACGGTCCACCGATACCCGCTGAGGGGAGAGGACGTCGCGCTTGTCCGCCCGTACCTGCTGGCGTGGGAAGAGCAGCGTGCACGGACGCGCACAGTGCTCGTCGCCCCGCATCTGCCAATCGACGCATGGTCGGTTCTCGCGGGGGCCCACTGATGCCTTCTCGCCGACAACCGCACCCAACGGGCATGACTTCCGTCCCCTACCGCTCGATCGCCTGCTGGATCGGGACGCATCACTCATGCATCGAGCCTTCCGCGCCTGCGACGACGGACAACGTACCGGTGATCTACGAGGAGTGCATCTGCCCTTGCCACTCGACCCCGGACCCGTTCGTGCCCGTGCAGGTGGTTGCATGAGGGTCCCAGCCCCCGGCGGCGCACTGGTCTCCTCCGTCGAGGTCACTGCGGCCACCGTGCAGCGCGGCGACATCATCGAACTTGGCGGTCAGGCCTGCCGAGTGAGCGACCTCTTCCAGCTCCCTCAAGGGGCCAAGCAACTGGTCTTCGAGTCGGGCGAACTGCTGGCCATACACGCCCGTACCCGGCTCATCGCCCTGCGACTGCTGAGAAGGCGGTGACCAACTCCGTGCACCGACGCCATCACGACATCGCCAACGACCTACGCCACCAGATCACGACGGGCAGCATCAAGCCTGGCGAACGCCTCCCGTCCGAAGCCGGCCTGGCCGCCCGGTACAGGGTCAGCACGGTGACCTTGCGACGTGCTCTCGCCGTGCTCCAGGGCGAAGGACTCGTCGAGAAGATCCACGGCAAGGGCAACTACGTCCGTCACCCGCGCCGCAAGATCATGTACGTCGGCGGCTGGGGCACGCTGGACCCCTGGACCGCGGCTGAGCCAACGTTGCGCATCACGGTTCGCAGCGCCACGGTTCCGGCCTCCCTGCAGCTGACGGCGTTGCTGAAGGTGCCAACGGGCAGCCCCCTCGCGGAGTACACCTGCCTCAGCCTCGAACACGGGTCACCGCACGGGCTGGCCCGCATCTACATCCCGCGCGACCTGGCCCCGGCCGGAGTCCTCGACGACGACCCCGTGTGCCGGGCGGCAGCCACGAGATTCGCCGTCCTCGGCCCATCGCCGGCCACCATCCGAGAGACGGTCTGCGCCCGATCTCCCACCCCAGACGAAGCGTCGGCACTCCGGCTCGGAAGCAGCATGGCCGTTCTCTCGATCACGCGCATCGCCACCGACGCCACCGGTCGCGTCGTTGAAGCCGCGCTGCTGGCCTTCCCGGGAGACCGAGTCGACGCCGTCTTCACCGCCCACCACGTGCTCAACGAGAGGCCAACCCAAGGATGACGACACCGAACGAACTTCGGCTCCTCCCGTGGTCGGGCCCGGGGGGCAAACCCTGCTACCTGAGCACGGACGACCCCGGTGGCTACATGTCGCGCTTGGCGGACAACGTCGAAGCGGTCCAACTAGGCACGGCGGCACAACTGCTGGAGATGGCATCGGAAAGCCTTGCCGACGAGGACGCTGAGCCGTTTGAACTTCGCCGACTGGGCCACGCCCTAGCCGGCGCCCTGAGGGACGTGCTCCGTGTTGCAGTCAGCCGGGGTCATCTCCCGGCGGCGGGCAAGGCTCACCGAATCTGATTAGACGCAGGCGAGACGGCCTTCTTCCGCGCGGGGAGGGGAACCCGAGCACAGAACCGGGGCGCCCCTCCCCGCAGTGCTGTGCCCGCACGGATTTGCGGCGCGAACTGGTGCAGTAGGCGTAGCTCTTGTACTGGCGCCGTCGATCAGAGGAAGCCTTGTCAGCCGGTCAGTAAGTCACCACGCATGCGATGAGCTTGGGAATCATTGGTCAGCTTGCGGTCCCAAGTCCCCTGAGCAGCAGGAACGGCAATCTAGCCTCGAAGTTTCGTGACGGTCCGCCGACGGAGTCGGTGGGCCGTTTTCGTGCCGTGGGCGGAGAGTGGACAGGTTGAGGGCCCGAGTGTCGCCTCGGGGTGGCGCCGGGTTCCACTGCTCCGGTGTCGGGCTGCTGTCGTAGGGACGGGAAAGTTGCTGGTCAGCCGGGGTTCGGCAGGAGTGCGAGCCGTTCGAGGGCGTCGGTGATCACGTGGGTCCAGGGCCAGTGCCGGGCGAGGCGGAGGATTCGCCGGCGGCTGGTGGTGACGAGCTGTCCGGCCGCGGTGAACAGACGTAGCCGCAGTCGGCGGGGTTCCCAGAGCCGAGCCTTGCCGGTCAGCGCGAGCATCGGCATCCAGACCAGCAGGTCGAGGGCGATCTGCACGATCTCCAGCCAGATCCGGTTCTGCGCGGTGCGGTGCAGAGGCAGGTTGCGCAGGCCGGTGGCCCGGGCGGCCCGGATGCGGTCCTCGGCGCGGGCCCGCAGGCGGTGACGGAGCTCGAGTTCGGCGATCGGGAGGCTGGTGGTGTTGGTGGCGAAGCACGTCAGCCGCATGCCGTCCGCGTCCGCAATCCTCAACTGGGCTCCGGGGTGAGGTCGTCCCTTCCTGACGATCAGCCGCATCCCCTTCGGCCAGCCGTGAAGGACGTCACCGGTGAGCTCGGCGACCCAGGCCCCGTCACGGACTTGGCCGCCGGTCTCGACGGCCGGCGTCCAGGCCGATGCCGGAACCTTCAGCACATGCTGGTGGACCTGCTCGGTGACCGTCATGCCGACCGAGTAGGACAGCCACCGGCCCCGCTGGGCGAGCCAGGCGACGAAGGCGTGGGTGCCACCCGCGGAGTCGGTGCGAATCAGGGTCCGCCGCCCACGCCGGTACTCCTTCGGCAGTTGCGCCAGGGCCAGCCGGGCGGCGGTGATGTGGTCGGCCGCCGTGTTCGAGCCCGCGTTGCCCGGCCTGAGCAGGGCCGCGACCGGCTCACCCGTGCCGCCCGGCCCGTGGTCGACGAATCCCATCAACGGGTGGTGCCCGTAGGTCCGCTTCCAGGTCGGCGCGGCGTCCTCCTTCTCGGAGTGCGCGAGAACCAGCACCCCGTCGAGGCCCACGGTCACCGACCCGCCGCCATCGGGCGCCCCGGCGCCCGCCAACTTCCAGACACGGGAGCGGGCTTCGGCCCGCGCGGCACGGATCGCCCCCAGGGCCTTCTCCCCGGAGGCGGCGAGGGTATCGATGAGACGGGAGACCGTCGGGTCGGAGGCGACCGGCCCGAACACCGCCGGCTCTGCCCGCAGCATCCCGACATCCGCCAGGCAGCCCCCGCCCACCGCGACCGCCAAGGCCACATCCAACAGGACCTTGCCCGGATCGTGGACGGCCCGCGGCTTCCGCCACGGCGCCAGCGCCGCCGATATCGCGGTATCCAAACCGGCCTTGCGAACGGTCTCAACGAGCAGCACGCCCCCGGCCTGCGAGACCACCGCCCGGCCTCCGCCCTCGATGCGGACACGCGGGTAGGACCCGATACCCTTCTTCACCTGGAGAGTGCTTCTTTCCTGCGGCTGACTGGACCTTAGACAAGTCCCATCGTTGCAGGTCAGAAGCACTCTCCGCTTATTTGATCAAGCCTCGGACAGCATGCTCATGAAAGCGCGAGGCTAGGGCGTGCTCGTGGTACTTGGTCTCTGCCCGGTAATGACCGATGAGCAGCGCACATCGGTGCTCTGGTGGGACTTCCAGTAACCGCTCCGAAGTGCATGGTTGCATGGTGTGATGGGAGCCTAGGCGCAGGGTGGACCGCCTTGGTAGGGACGTTGGAGGATTAATGGTTTCGGTCGATTTGCCCCAGCTTGTTAGCAGGATCGCCTCGCGGGACAGTGGTCGTAGCGAAGCGGACTTGACGTCCGACATCCGATCCCTCTTGCTCTACGGCGGACTCAACCTAAACACTGCAGATGTCGAAGACGTGAGCGTTCGCCTGGAGTCGGCTGCCAGCATGCGCAGGCGTATCGACATCGAGATCGGTACGACCGTCATCGAGGTGAAAAAGGACCTACGGCCGGATAGCGTTCGAGAGGATGCCATTACTCAGTTGGCCGGGTATGTGACCGACAGGTCGGCAGCGACTGGACAGCCTTACGTCGGAATCATCACCGATGGGGTCGAGTGGCGCGCTTTGCACCTCAGCGATGGGAACCTTCGGCAAGTAGGAAGCACCTTCATCGTTGACGCGCGTCGACCGGATGGAGCAACAAGCAACCTGTGCTCTTGGCTAGAGTCCGTTCTCTCGACTCAGGCCTCTGTTCGTCCCTCGCCTCATGAAATTGAATGCCGCCTCGGAGTGAATTCCCCGTCATATGACTTGGACGAAGCTGCCCTGTGGGATATTTGGGAAAGTTCGCAAAGTAATTCAGAAGTGCAAGTGAAGCGACAACTCTGGGCAAGGCTAGTCGCCACGGCACTCGGAACCCAGTTCCCAGACACGGATGAGTTGTTCGTTCAGCACACTTATCTGGTCATCTCTTCCGGTCTCATCGCTCACGAACTGCTGGGAATTGACGTAACTGAAACAAGTCGTACCGTCGAGTCTCTGCTCAGAGGATCAGAATTTTCCGATTCTCAGGTGTACAACGTCGTCGAAGCTGGCTTCTTCGACTGGGTGCTTGATAGCCCGAGAGGAAACGGATTTGTTCGCCGCCTTGCTCGTCGCATTCACCGCTTCGCGTGGTCGGATGTCGAGCATGATATCTTGAAGGTTTTGTATGAGTCGGTAATTAACGAGGAGCAGCGGAAACAGCTTGGTGAATTCTACACTCCTGACTGGCTTGCGGCTGCTGTAGTCGACACCTCTCTGGATGAGCCGCTTTCTATGCGCATCCATGACCCTTCATGCGGATCTGGTACCTTCCTCTTTCATGCTGTGCGAAAATACCTTGCCAGTGCGGAGGAGGGTGGAGCGTCCCCCGGTGTCGCTGCCGTGGAGGTAACCAGGCACATTTCCGGAATTGACATTCATCCGGTAGCTGTCGTCCTAGCGCGCGTGACATACCTTCTCGCTATTGGAGCGGATAGGCTCTCTTCGCAGGAACGTAGTTCGATCACCATCCCTGTTTACCTCGGGGACTCGCTCCAATGGAATGAGTCCTCTGATTTGCTTGCAGTCGACGATGTTGTTGTGCCAACCAAGGTGGGATCGAGCTCATACGAGCAAGAGCTTCGTTTTCCTCGGAGGCTGTTGGCCGACGCTGGTAGGTTCGACGAGCTTGTTGCTGAGCTTGCTATTAGGGCGACTTCGCGCACGCCTGACACTGCGGCACCTCGTCCGAACATCGACCCCGTCCTTGATCGGTTCAAGGTCCCAGCATCTGACAGGCCGACTCTGGTCGAGACTTTCGGACATATGTGTCACCTGCATGATGTCGGAAGGGATGGAATATGGGGTTTCTATGTACGAAATCTCGTCCGCCCCGCTTGGCTCAGTCAGGAGAGTCAGCAGGTAGATCTGCTGATGGGAAACCCCCCATGGTTGGGCTATAGGTTCATGACCCCAGCGATGCAAGAGGCCTTTAAGGCTCGTACGGTGGGATACGGTATTTGGGCTGGCGGCCATAACGCCACTCAAATGGATTTGTCAGCGATGTTCGTTATTCGCGCCTGTGAGCTATATCTCCGTAATGGAGGAAAGTTCGCGTTCGTAATGCCGAGATCTGTGTTGTCAAGAGAGCAATACGCAGGTTTTCGCAAGGGGACTTGGCCGCTTGAAGCCGGCGACTACCTGCGAGCCCGTTTTAGTGAACCGTGGGACTTGTTTCGGGTTCGGCCACATTTCTTCCCTTACCCGGGAAGTGTAATCTTTGGGGCTGCTGGGCGTGTGGATTACTTTGCGGCCCGCGAAGAAGCTCATATGCCGCACACAATGGAATCTTGGGTCGGTCGTATTGCTGAGGTGAGGCGAGCTACCTGGGATGCGGTAAAGAGTGTGATTGCAAGGACTCCGCTCCCTAGGGCTGAAGTCGGAGACTACCGGGCGCATCCCTATTTCGCCGAGTTCTCGAACGGGGCAACACTGTATCCGCGAGTGCTGATTTCGGTAAACGAGACCTCTGGTGGACTAATGGGGGCGGGTGCTGGACGTGTCCGAATTGAGAGCGCGCGAAGCAACAATGAGAAGAAGCCGTGGAAATTCGTTCCCAATTTGCGCGGCACGATCGAGCGTAAGTTTCTGCATCGGTATTACACTGGAAATACCCTGCTGCCGTACAGGCTTATCGAACCTGGAAATGCTGTCATTCCCTGGGATGAAGAATCCCGTGAGCTCCTCGATGGCGGTCATGAAAGAATCGATTTGTATCCTGCTCTAGCGCAGTGGTGGCGAGAAGCGCAACGCCTGTGGGATAAGCATAAGGAAACTAAGAGCAAAAACCTATCCCTGCGGGGAAGGTTGGATTTTCAGCACAATTTGAGCGCCCAGTATCCGATTGCGGAACATCGAGTAGTCTACAATAAGTCCGGGCTGCATTTGTTCGCTTCGTATCTTGGTGATCGCGATGCGGTAGTAGATAATGGCCTTTACTGGGCAGCGGTAGGGTCCGAAGAAGAGGCGCATTTTCTGTGTGGAATTCTCAACAGTGACATTGTTGAGGATCTCGTGACTCCTCTAATGTCGAGCAGTAAGGATGAGCGTGACTTCGCCAAGACGGTATTCGCCGTTCCGTGGGCCAAGTATGCCCCAGGCGACTCTCTGCACGCCCGCATCCTGGCGGTCGCCCGCCGTGCTTCTCAAGTGGCATCCGAAGTAGATGTTTCAGACCTCTACTTTGTCCGTGCTCGTCAGATTGTCACTAACCATCTTGAGCAAGAGGGGATTGCCGCAGAAATGAACGATCTGGTAGTGGAGCTGCTCGAACGCGAGACACCTGGAGAGGCCTAGCGTCGCCGACGCAGTTCCAGGGACTGCTGCTTTCAACGGTCTGCGGGAACGGCGAAGCGTTAGGTCGGTGGAGCGGCTTTGGGCGGGAGCTGCTTTGGGGTGAGTGATCATGGCCCCTTAAGCTTCAGGCGAGTCGGGCAGTCTGTGGACCTGCCCGTTAAAGCACGACGTTGGGGCCATGATCTTCGAGGCTCGCCCCAAAGTGGCTGCCTAAAGCCGTGGAGCCGACCGCCCCAGCCACAGAGGGTGTCCCCCACTTCATGCCCGCAGCCGCCGAGCGCGCCGCCGGGCGCGGCCAGCCGGGGCGGAGACAGGAGGCAGGCCGCGCCGCAGAGGCGGCGCGCGCCCGCGCCGTGCGCGGGCCTTGATGAAGTAGAGAAAGTCTTATCCCGCTGTGATGAGCTGCTTGCCGTCGTGGCTCCGCACGTGAGGGCCGTTGCCGTCCAGGGCGTCCAAGAGGCGGACCGCGTAGACCTCGGCCATGCGCTCGCTGACCTCGTCGGGTGTGAGCCAGGAGACGGCTGTCGACTCGCTTGATGTGCGCTCGGTGCCGCCGGAGGGCTTGCAGCGGAAGACCAGGGCGACGATGCCTCGCGTCGTGTTCTTGTAGACCCCGGTGAGATGGTCCACCTTGACGTGGATGCCTGTCTCTTCCCAGACCTCGCGGGCAACGCCGGCTTCCGGTGTCTCGTTTAGTTCGAGGATGCCGCCGGGGAGCTCCCAGGTGCCGTTGTCGGCTCGGCGGATCGCCAGGAGGCGGCCGTCCTCGCGCACCACTACTCCGGCGACGGACACGGAGTGCAGGGGAGTGGGTGCCGCTTCCTGTGATTGACTCATGTAGAGGAGCATAGGAGGCAGGGAAGGACTATGGGAACTGCGGCGGGAGGGGCCGGTTCCGGTCCTCGGTATGTACAGATCGCTGATGACCTCGTGCAGCAGATCCGGGCAGGGGTTCTCAAGGCCGGTGACATGGTGCCGAGCGAATCCGAGCTGGTGGACCGCTACGGCGTCTCCGGCGGGACGATCCGTAAGGCCATGGTCGAGGTACGGGCGAGTGGGCTCGTCGAGACCAGGCACGGCAAGGGCTCGATCGTGAAGAACCGGCCCCCCGTACGGCACCGCTCCTCCGACCGCTTCCGGCGCTCGCTCCGGCAAGGTGGCCAGGCCGCCTACCTCGCGGAGTCCGCACAGTCCGGCGCCACCGCGAAAGTCAGCGTCCTCTATATCGGTCCCATGGACGCGCCCGAGGACGCCGCCGAGCGGCTGGGTGTTCCCGCCGGTACCCAGGTGTTGGCCCGCCGGCGCCTCTACTTCCGCAACGGCACCCCGGTGGAAACCGCCTCGTCGTACCTGCCCTGGGACGTGGTGAAGGAGATCCCGGAGCTGTTCGCCGAGAACCCGGGGGGCGGTGGCATCTACGCCCGACTTGAAGACCACGGACATGAGTTCGCGGAGTTCGTCGAGACGCTGCAAGCGCGCCCGGCCTCGAAGTCGGAGGCGTCGGAACTGGCGCTCAGCCCTGGTGCGCCCGTGGTTCACCTGATCCGGGAGGCTCGTACGGCTGCGGGTCGGGTGGTCGAGGTGTGCGACACGCTCATGGCCGCTGACCAGTTCGTTTTCGAGTATCGGATCCCTGCCGACGACTGACGTCCGCTCAACTTCCCTCAACCCGTCGCGAGTTCTTCTTCGCGGCGGGCTGACTCATGTACAGGAGTCATGCACTCTTCTTCATGTCACTCATATACATGAGTGACGAAGTCCAGCATCTATAGAGGAGTGATCAGCTGTGCGTCAGATTCCCGTCGACACCTCCAGCGCTGTCGTGATGGTCGCCAAGACTCCGCAGGTCAAGGTCCGTGACCGCCGCACCGGTGAGATCGCCACCGACATGGAGACCGGTGCTCAGCTCATGACCGTGGACGTGATGTTCGCGGCGAACGAGGAGGTGGAGATCCTGTCCGTCACCGTTCCGGAGCCCGGGATCACCGGTGAGCTGGCCATGGGTACGCCGGTCGCGCTCACCGGCCTGGTCGCCCGTCCGTGGGAGAACGACTTCAACGGTCAGCGGCGGCACGGCATCGCGTTCCGCGCGGTCGCGGTCACCTCGCTCGCCGACGTCGCCGCCGCAGGGTCGAAGGCAGCCTGATCATGACCGCCTTCACGGTCGCTCTGGTGCTGGTCGTCGCCGCTGCGGGTCTCCTGCGGTGGCGGCGGCCCGCCTGGTACTGGCTGGCCTTCGGGGTCACCCTGGCCGCGCTGCGGGTCCTGGTCCGGTACCGCTCGGTCATGGACGCGTGCGGGTTGACCGTTCCGCCGGCGCGGTGGCGGTTATCTCTGGCTCGGGCCACCAACCGGCCGATACCTGAGCCCCGCCCACCGCGTATCCGGCGACTCCGGCCGACTCGCACCGGCCTGGTCCTCCGACTCAAGCTTCGCCCCGGCCAAGACGTCTTCGACATCGCTGCGGCCTCGGACCGGCTTCGGCACTCGTTCTCGATGTTCGGCGTGACCTCGCGTGAGGTGCGGTCCGGTGTCGTCGAGGTGCGGATGACCGGATACGACGTGCTCAAGCGGGTGCAGATGCCTGCTGAGACGGAGACCCGGGCGATGCGGGTACCGGTCGCCCTTCGGGAGGACGGGTCGGTGCACTATCGCGACTACCGCGCGATACCTCACGCCCTCACCCTCGGCGCCAAGGAGTCCGGCAAGTCCGTCTACCAACGCAACCTGGTCGCCAGCCTTGCTCCTCTGGACGTTGCCCTCGTCGGTATCGACTGCAAGCAAGGGGTCGAGCTTTTCCCGCTGGCGCGCCGGTTCTCAGCGCTGGCCGACAGCCCGGACACCGCCGCCGAACTCCTCGATGCACTCGTGGCGCGGATGGCGGACGTCTACCGCCTCATACGTACCCAACAGCGCATCACCGTCGATGTGCCGGACGCGGAGATCGCCGCCGACATCTGGGACCTGCCTGAGGAGCTCCGCCCGACCCCGGTCGTCGTCCTGGTCGACGAGGTGGCCGAACTCGCCCTCTACGCAACGAAGGAGGAGGAGAGGCGGCGGGACCGCATCATCACCGCCCTGGTCCGTCTCGCGCAGCTCGGCCGCGCCGCCGGTATCTACCTCGAAATCTGCGGACAGCGCTTCGGTTCCGAACTCGGCAAGGGCATCACCATGCTCCGCGCCCAACTCACCGGCCGCATCGCCCACCGTCTCAACGACGAGACCTCCGCCAACATGGCCTTCGGCGACATCGCCCCCGACGCGGTCCTCGCCGCCATCCAGATTCCCGCCGAACTGCGAGGCCTCGCCATCGCGGGAGACGCGTCCGGCGGTTGGCACCGCATCCGCGCTCCGCACACCTCGCTCCGCCAGGCCGTGAACCTCTGCAACCGGTACGCCGACAGGACCCCGGACCTGCCCGAGCTGGCCCCTTTCCGGCCCACCACCGGCACCGCCACCGAGCTTGTGCCATCGGCTAAGGCCTCTCCGGCCACCGCCTGATCTCTCCCCCCACCCGGTAGGCGTGACCGTCTTCGCGCCGAGTCCCTACCACTGCCATGCCCAGAGAAGGGAGAACCGCCATGTGCCCCGACTGCGAGGACTTCGCCCGGACCGTGCTTCTGCTCGGCCAACTCGCCCTGTACGCCGATATGGCCGGCGCCGACCTCGACTTCGTGGACGCCGTCAGCCCGTCCCTCGCCGTGTCGCTGCCGGAGCCGCCGCCGGGCACGTTCCCGGACGACTCCGACCCCGCTGAGGACTCCTGATGGGCGCCCGGCACGTTCTCCGGATCGACGCGGTGTTGATCCAGGCGGTCATCGCCGGGGCTCTGTCCTTCGCGCACCTGCACGACCTCGCCGCCGCGGCCGGACAGGACGGCTGGAAGGCATGGGCCTACCCGGTCAGCGTCGACCTGCTCCTTGTCGCCGCCTGGCGTCGGCTGCCCAGCGAGGGTCCGTCCCGGTTGGCCTGGTGCTGGTTCCTGATCGCCCTGTTCGCGTCGCTCGGCGCCAACGTCGCCACCGCCGGGTTCCTCGACCTGGCCGACCCGCCGGCCCCGCTCCGGCTCGGCATCGCCGGATGGCCCGCACTCGCCTTCCTCGGTGGCACTCTCCTCGCCCACTCGTCGGGGAGGCCGGATCCAGCTCCGTCAGCCGCCGTCACGGAGACGAAGGACATCGAGCCGGCGCGTGTGCCTGACGCCGCCCCGACCCCATCCCCGGCCGATGAACCCCCTGCGACAACGGCCCTGTCCTCGCCACCGTCCCCGTCCCCGGATGCGCCCGTTCCCGCCGTGCTGATCGACCACGCCCGCAAGGTCGCCGACGAGTACCGCACGCGCACCGGATCACCGATCGACACCGACACCCTCCGCTCCCGCCTCGGCGTACCGCCCCACCTCGCAGACGCCATCGCCGCCCGCCTCAGCTGACTGCAAAGGAGAACTGAGATGACCCACGATCCCGCCGACCTGACCGTGGCCGACTACCTCGACGGAGCGCGTGAGATGGCCGCAGCCGGACGCCTCTTCCTCGCCCACCTGCTCGCCGAGGAAGCCGCACGACGCGTCGACGACCCGGCCACCGCCCGCAGCATCCGCGCCCAGTACACCGACCCGACGACCGACAGGGGCTGACCGGCATGCCCGCCCACGACAGCTTCCACTCCGTGATGCGTATCGGCCCCGTGCAGATCGGCACCCACCGCGACCGCACCGGCCGTACCGCCCACGCCGCCGTCTGCTCTGCCGACCGCTGCGGCTGGTCCGCCGACTACTCCAGCCGGACCGCCGCCCAACTCGCCGCCCGTACCCACCGCTGCACCGCCCGTTAGGAGACAGCGTCCATGGACGTCCCCCTCTGGATCGCCCTGCTGGTCGTCGGCTACCTCGGCATCAAGCTCTTCCGTCCGCCGGTGTGGCTGATCTGCGTGCTCCTCCTCGGCGGCTACCTCCTCGCCGACAGCCTCTTCGCCTCCGTCATCGACACCGCCGTCAAGTAACCCGCGCCCGGGAGAGGAGAACCACCCATGTTCCAGACCAAGATCCCGACCATGCCGCAGCCCTCGGGCCTGGTCACCCCACCCGCCGTCGTCCAGCCGACCACCATCACGCCGGGCACGCCTGCCCCGGCACCCGCCGCTGCCCCTGAGCCGTCCCGTCCGGTCGTACAGCTCACCCCCGGCACTGCGGTCGCGCTCGTCGGTGCCGGTACTGCCGTCGTCCTGGTCGTCGGCACCGTCCTGGTCTCGCTGCTCCTGGCGGTCGCCGTCACCAGTGCCTCGGTCGCGGTCTGCGCGGTCGTCCTGCGATCCCTGATCGCGTCCGACGCCAAACGCCGCTGACCGGCCCCCGGGCGGCCTCGATACCGCCAAGCATCCGCCGCCCGGGAGCCGTGCCCACCGATCGATCTCGCAACCGGAAGGAACCCCCAGCATGGCCCACCGGCCCGCACCCTCGAAACAGAAGCGGTTCATGCCTGCCCCACGGCTCGACCCGACCGTCCTCGGGGACGTCCTCCGCGTGGCCTCGGCCTCCGACTACACGCGCTGGGAGGACCAGATCCGCCGCACCGGCGGCTGTGCCGACCCTGTCCATCTGAGCGGCTGGGTAACCCACAAGGACAAGACCACCGGCGAGACCCTGCACCGCTACTCGACCGCGTACGAGCCGGGCGGACGCCTCCGTATCGCCTGTGGCAACCGCCGCGCCTCCCGCTGCCCCTCCTGCGCCTGGACCTACGCGGGCGACACCTACCACCTGATCCGCGCCGGCCTCGCTGGAGACGACCGCCGCGACATCACCGCCGCCGTCCGCGACCACCCGCGCGTCTTCGCCACCCTCACCGCACCCTCGTTCGGCCCCGTCCACAACCGCCCCGACCGGGACACCTGCCGGTGCGGCACGGCGCACGCCTCGGACGCCGGGGACCTGGGCTCCGCCCTTGATCCGGAGACCTACGACTACGCGGGCGCCGTGCTCTTCAACAACCACGCCGGGGAGCTCTGGCAGCGTTTCACCACCCGACTCCGCCGCGAACTCGCCATCCACGCGGGCGTCCCCCGCCGTGAGCTGGGCGACCACCTCCGCGTCTCCTTCGGCAAGGTCGCCGAATTCCAGAAGCGTGGAGCCCTCCACTTCCACGCCGTCGTACGTCTCGACGGCCCGGAGGGACCTTGTACTCCGCCGCCCGTGTGGGCCACGGTCGACCTCCTCACCGACGCGATACGCGCCGCAGCCGCGCACTCGTACACGTCGGTCTCCGTCCCTGCTGCCGGTGAACAGTCGGCCCGGACCTTCCGGTGGGGCCGACAGCTCGACGTCCGCCCGGTCAAGGCCTTCGGCGACGGTTCAGATGTGACCGAACAGGCCGTCGCCTCGTACGTGGCCAAGTACGCCACCAAAGCCGCCGAGAACACCGGCACCCTGGACCGCCGTATCGGTGAACTTGCCGAACTCGACCGCCACCGCGTTCCCGATCACACCCGTCGGCTCATCACCGCATGCCGTGAGCTCGACAGCCTCTATCCGGACCGACGTCTCTGGGCCTGGGCCCACATGCTCGGCTTCCGCGGCCACTTCTCGTCCAAGTCCCGCACCTACTCCACCACCCGGCGCCCTCCGTCAGGAACGCGCCGACTACCGCGCCGCCCAGGAAGCGCCTGCTCTCGGCCTCGCCGACCGCGAAGCGGACACCGTCCTCGTCCTGACCGACTGGCAGTACGTCGGCCACGGGCACACCCCCGGCGAAGGAGCTCTCGCCGCCACCATCGCCCGAGACCTCCAGACCAATCGCGAGACCGCCCGCGATGCACTGAAGGAGCGCACTGCCAACGAGGGGGAGTGGTGACCGTGGCGGACCGACTGCTCACCGTGAACCAGGTCGCCGAACGACTCGGCACCGGTCTCCGCTTCCCTCGCCGGCTCATCGAGGAACGCCGCATCACGTTCGTCAAGGTCGGCCGACATGTCCGCATCCCCGAGAGTGCCGTGGAGGAGTACGTCAGTGCCCACACGGTGGCGCCGATCGTCCTGCGGCCCGCCTCGGCGTACTCGTTCCGGAGGGCTGCCTGATGCCCGCCAAGCGCAAGTCCCGACGTGCCTTCGGCCGGATCCGGAAGCTGCCGTCCGGCCGGTTCCAGGCTCGGTATCCGGGGCCTGACGGCGTGCTGCGTGCCGCTGATCAGACGTTCGCGACAACGACGGACGCCGATCGCTGGCTGGCACGGAAGCGAATCGAGATGGAGGAGGGCCGCTGGCTCGACCCCGCCGAGGGGCGGACCACCGTCCGCGATTGGTCGGCACGATGGCTCACCGCGGTCTCCCCGCAGCTCAAGCACAAAACACAGGCGTCGTACCGATCCCTGATCAACTCGCTGATCGTTCCGGCGCTCGGTGACCGTGAGCTTTCCAGCCTCCGGCCTATCACCATCGTCGAATGGGTCGGTGCGATGAAGACCCGTGGTCTCAGCGCATCGCGGATCAGACAGGCCTACCGGGTGCTCTCGCAGATCATGCGGGCGGCCGTCGACAACGAGATGATCGGGCAGACCCCGTGCCGGGGCGTGAAGCTGCCTCGAATGCCGCAGACCGAGCCGCACATCCTCACCCCGCTGGAAGCCTCACGGATCGTGTGCAGTGCGACGAAACCGCATGACCTGCTGATCTCCTTGCTCGCCTACGCGGGTCTGCGGGTCGGGGAGGCGTTCGCGTTGCGGCGAGCGGACATCGATGTGTCCGGCGGCCTGGTCCTCGTCGATGAGAACCTGGCCGAAGCGAACGGCACCCTCGTCTTCGACACTCCCAAATCCCATCAGAAACGGGTTTTGCGGATCGGGCCGTCACTCGCGGCGCGGATCGGCCGGCACTTGGAGACGCTGCCCGGCGGGGAGGATGCTCTCCTCTTCGTCACGCCCGGCGGCAAGCCTCTGCGCTACAACCAGTGGCGCAAGGCGTACTTCGATCCCGCCGTGGCGGCTGCCGGGCTCACCGATGTCACGCCGCACGATCTCCGCGCCTCGCACGGGACGTGGGTCGCCGACCGGTATGGCGTGATGACCGCCGCGCACCGGCTCGGGCACTCGAACGCGAGCGTGACCACTCGGCACTACGCCCGGCCTGTGGCTGGCCGTGATGAACAGGTGGCTGAGGCTGCTGACGCATGGCTCGGCGGGCAGGATGAGCATCAGGCCCCCGAGGTGGGCGAGGCTCGCTGAGACAAGCGCATATGGTGACGCCCCTGGTACATCGGCCAGGGGCGTCCTGCTGGCCTCACAGGTGCTCGTGGAGTGGAGCAGTACGCGGATGGTCCTCCGCGAGAGCTTCGTTCATGGAAAGCCCAACCAACGCACAGACCACACGAGTTGAGTTACACGTCATGTCCGATTCAGTCCCCCATGGGAGATCCACTGAGCTAACGTTCCGCCCATGAAAACCGTCTCTGCGAAGCGGCTCGTCCCGGCTGCCCTGGTTGCAGCCCTGTTGCTGACCGGGTGCGCCGAGACTCTGCCGGAGCCGAAGCTGGCCGACCAGACGGGCAACACGCTCGCCGAAGCGGCTAAGAACGCCGAGGAGGCTGGTTACCACATCCCAAAGGGGTATGTAGCTGGCGGCATGGCAGAACTGCTGACCTTCAGTGACAATGCGCCGCTGGAAGGCTACGAGTCATGGACGGTCTGCTGGGCGAAGGCTGACTACATTGATGTGGGCGACGATCCCTTCTGGACCATCGAGTTTCACGGCGTGGAGCAGAAGTCGGACTGCGTGAACGGGAAGCTCGATCAGATACGCGGCAAGGACTACAGCGAGATGGCCGACGATGTGAAGGCTGCTCGGGAAGAGGCCGAGAACGGCACCGACTACGACGGCAGCGATCACGAAGATAGCGATGGTGGAGGGTACGAAGAGCCGCCGCTAGCGCTGGATATGGCTTGGCTCGCCTTGTCTGACGCCGACCGGCTGCGGATGTGCTCAATGTACAGCCGGGACTCCACGACTGCGGTAGCGGCGCTCATGGCTGTGTTGTCCACGACGGAGCATGGCAACGACATCACTGAGGCCCAGGCGGACACACTTTTCTCCACCAATTGCTGACGCACTATGGAAGCCGGGTGCGTTGGTCGGTGGGGCACGTCAGGGGCACGTCGACGGCGCCGACATGGGCGCTGGGACTTTTGCTGCTATCTGACCTGCGACGGAGCCCGTACCGCCTCTGAGCACTAACTGATCGTTTCAGAATGAGGTACGGAGTCGTCTCAAGCAGATGATGCTGCAGGCGAGTTGGAGTAGTGCGAGGTGGAGGTCGGCTCGTATCTCGTAGCGGATGCGCAGTCGTTTGAACTGGTGGAGCCAGGCGAAGGTCCGCTCGACGACCCAGCGTGTCTTGCCCAGTCCCGAGCCGTGCGGGGTGCCGCGTCGGGCGATCTTGGGTGTGATCCCACGGGCGCGGACGAGACGCCGGTACTTGTCGTAGTCGTACCCGCGGTCGGCGAACAGTCGCCGGGGCCGCTGGCGTGGCCGGCCCCGCAGGCCGCGGATGCGGGGTATGGCGTCCAGCAGAGGCATGAGCTGGGTAACATCGTGACGGTTTCCGCTGGTCAGAGAAACGGCGAGCGGGGTTCCGTGCCGGTCGACGATCAGGTGGTGCTTGCTGCCGGGCCGGGCCCGGTCGACCGGCGAAGGTCCGGTGTGAGCCCCCCTTTGAGAGCCCTGACGTGCGAGCCGTCGATCGCGGCGTCGTCCATCTCCAGCAGGCCCTCTTTACCCAGTTCCGCCAGAAGAACCTCATGCAGGCGGGGCCACACTCCGGCCTCGGTCCAGTCCCGCAGGCGCCGCCAGGCTGTCACGCCGCTGCAGCCCACCAGCTCTGCGGGAACGTCGCGCCAGCTCACACTCTTGCGCAGCACGTAGACGATGCCCCGCAGAGCAGCACGGTCATCGGCCGGCAGCCGCCCGGGATACCGGTGTCGTCGAGGCGGTCGAACCGGCAGCAGCGGGGCTATGCGTTCCCACAGGTCATCAGGCACAAGATCAGCAGACACCCAACAGATCCTGCCGACCCAACTCCCAACTGCCAAGCCACCACACCGATCTCATTCTGAAACGATCAGTAAAAGGTCTTGAAAACCGTCGTGGCAGCGATGTCACCGTGGGTTCAAATCCCACACCCACCGCGGGCGAGAGGCCCCCGACCAGTAGGTATGGTCGGGGGCCTCTGCCATGCCCGGGCCCCGCCGGGCGCGGCCAGGCGGGGAGGACGCTCTCCTCTTCGTCACGCCCGGCGGCAAGCCCCTACGCAACAACCAGTGGCGCAAGGCGTACCTCGATCCCGCCGTGGCGGCTGCCGGGCTCACCGACGTCACGCCGCACGATCTCCGCGCCTCGCACGGGACGTGGGTCGCGGACCGGTACGGCGTGTTGTCGCCGAAAGGATCCCGTCCCGGAGACTGTGGTCATGCCGCCATTCGGGTTCCGCGGCGCCAGACGGCACGGGTGTTGAGGGTGTCGCTGATGTTGCTGGTCGGGTCGCCGTCGACCAGTAGGAGGTCGGCGCGGAGGCCCTCGGCGATGCGGCCCCGGTCGCTCAGGCGGAAGCGGCGGGCCGTGGTCGCCGTGGCCGCGCGCAGGGCCCGTGCGGGGGTGAGGCCGGCTGTCACCAGGTACTGCAGTTCGTGGTGCAGGCTCGCTCCGTGTGCCAGGCCCCCGAAGAACGTCTCGGGCATGGAGACGTCGGTTCCGGCGAGCACGTCGACACCGGCAGCGTCCAGTGCGCGCACGGTGTCGTAAACGTCGTGGAGCTTGCCCTGCGGGTAGCGGTCATAGCTGGAGCGCAGGGTCCGGTCCCAGTCGGCGTCGAGGCGTGCGGCGACCCGGGGGTCGTCGGCGAGTTCGCTGCCGGTGATCCCCATCATCGAGGCGTTGAGAGTGACGCAGGGGATGACGAACATGCCCGCGTCCTTGATCAGGCTGATGATTTCGGCGGTGTGCGGCTGGTCCATGAACACGTGGGTGACGCCGTCGATGCCGGCTTCGGCGGCCGTCCTGGTGGCCTCCACGGTCAGCGCGTGGGCCACGGTCAGGGCGCCGTACTTCTTGGCTTCGGCGACACCGGCGTGCACGGTGGCCCGGTCGAGCGTGGGCAGCCCGGGGTGTCCCTCTACGCTGCCGTCGTCGATCATGAACTTGATGAAGTCGGACCCCCGGGCGAGGAGCTGCGGCACGAAGGCGGCGGCCTCCTCGGGTGTGGTGGAGAACGGCATCAGGGGCATGACCGGGGGAAGGTCCCACTTGGGCCGAAACCCTTCGGGCATGAGCTCACTCGGGTGACCGCCGGGCGGTGTGATGGCGAAGCCGGAGGAGCGCACGTCAGCCTGTGTGTCGTCGTCGGTGATGAGCCCCCGGTTCTCCCGGGTGTTCATCCCCTGCATCTCCAGTTCGGTCGTCACCCCGAACCGCAGGGCGAGCGCCAGGGAGCCCGGGGCGGAGTGGACGTGGGCGTCGATGAGTCCCGGCAGCAGTGTGGCGCCGCTGCCGTCGACGATCTCGCTGCCCTCGGGAGCGTCGCCACCGACGCGGGCGATCCTCCCGCCGTCGATGACCACGGTCCGCACGCCGACCGCCTTCTCCCCGTCGAAGATCTGCGCGTTGGTGATCGCGGTGAGCGCCATGGCGGTCCGCCTCATTTCCTGGCTCGTTCAAGATTTACATACCTGATGCTATGGACTTATCGAATGGTATGCAAATGTGCCGGCCGGGCCTAGACTCGGCACATGAGCAGCACCTCCTCCTCCGAGCAGCCCCCCGACGACCGGACGCTGGATCAGATCGGCCCGGCGCTGTCCCGTCTGCGGCGACGCGCACCCGCAACGGGCAGGGACCTCTCCCGCAACCTCGTGCTCAACGTCATCGCCGACGCGCCGGGCGAGACGACCGTCGGCGGGCTTGCCGCCGAGATGGGCGTCGCGCAGCCGGTCGCCAGCCGGACCGTCGCCGCCTGCATAGCGGACGGGCTGCTGCGGCGGGCGGCATCCCAGTCCGACGGGCGCCGCACCGTGCTCGAACTCACCGAGCACGGCGAAGCCGAACGCAACCGCTTCGCCGCCGAACAGCGAGAAGCGTTCCTGGAGATCACTGTCGCCTGGTCACCGGAGGAGCGAACCCAGTTCGCACGGCTCCTGACTCGATACGGAGTCGACGCCACCGCCTGGTCCAGGAAACAGACCCCAAGCCGCGATTGAACGGGCAGCGCCCCGAGACCGAGCCACGGCCAGGGACCCAGTCGCTGTTCCAGGCAGCCATCGCGCCGAACAGGGGCAGGAACGTGCCGCCGGTGATCGTCAGGCCGACCTGCCAGGGGAGCGCCCGGGGCGAGCGCGCCTGCCGCTCCGGGCTGTCGTGATCGCGGCCATCAGGAACATCGCCCCGCAGATGCCGAGGAGCAGACCGATGGCGAGGGGCATGCGGAAGGACTCGCGCGGGTCCGCGTTCGTGTAGTGGCGGTCCGGCCCGAAGTCGACGTACCGGATCTGGTCCTGCCAGTACGTGACCTCGATGTTCGCTCCCGGACGGGCGGCCGGAAGCCGTTCCAGGTCGCTCTCGATCCGGGTGCGCGTGGACGTTCCGTCGGCCTCGGTGAGGTACAGCCAGTACGACGGGGTCTTGCGCGTCGTCTCCTTCTCGGTGCGGTCGAGCACCGCCGTGACCGTCCGCAGACAGTCGGACCCCCGTCCGCCGGGGACCGTACACGCGGTTGCCGTGGTGAAAGCGTGCTCGTCGTCGCGGGCGTCCGGTGCGGTGAGGAGCAGCAGCCAGGCCGCCACCAGGGAGAACAGGATGCCGACTGCCAGGTAGGCGCGTACCGGCCCACGGCGGGCGGGCGCTGCCTCATGGCTTGGTGTCGGGGTCACCTCCGCATTCTGCGCCGGTGGGAGCGGAAGCGATATGAGTGATGTCCGCATGTCCTGAGGCTGCTTCTTGCCGGGATCCGGCAGTGGGCGGGGGCCGCGGGCCCCGGCGGCGGGGAGTCGCCGGCCTCCTGTCGGGGAGAACCCCGTCAGGCCGCGCCGTCGTGCTCCTCGCCCCGACCCGAGGTCAGCCGTGCCGCCGAGGCGATCGCGGCGCGGGCCTCGTGTTCCGGCAGTCCGGTGCGGACGGCGGCGGCGGTGAGCCCGTCGGCCAGGGCGTCGCCGAAGCCGTGCTCGTAGGCGCGGCAGGCCGCCCAGAACAGGCGGGTGTTGCGCTGGCCCTCGTGGGCGGCCAGCACGAACTGGATCAGGCCCTCCCCGCGACGGGCCGCGTTCGCCGGTGCGCCCGAGCCGGTGGCCGGTCCGGAGGTGGTGCCCGAGGCCGGGCTCGTACCCGTGCGCGGGGCGCGGCCGGACGGCGGGGTCAGGAGGCGGAGCAGGGCGCGGGGGCAGGGGGCCGGAGTGAGGTGGGCGGTGCCGGGGGCCAGGCGGTAGCGGCCGTGGGCGGTGACCGAGCCGGGGCCGACCAGGTAGCCCCCGGTGCCGCGGATGTCGATGCCCGGGGCGAGGCGGCCGGCGGAGTTGGGGACCGTGGCGTCGGCGGGGCCGGTCAGCCAGAGGTGGCGGCCGCCGCTCGGGGTGAGCACCGTGACCGTCGGCGGGATGGTGAACAGGTGCTGGAGGGCCAGCTGGCGCAGCGCGCCCGCCGCGTCGCTGCCGTACGCGGGGTCGACGTCCAGATCGATGCCGATGAGGCGGTGCGGGGCCCGTCCGCAGGCGATGCCGTAGCCGGTGGCCCGGGGCGCGGCGGAGAAGAGGGCGCGGACGGCCGCGGGGTCGGTCGTGGCGTCGTGCACCCCGTGGCCTGGCAGCCCGCACTCCCCCCGGCAGTGCGCCGACGGCTGCTCGCCCCGGTGCGGCGAGCGCAGCGCGGGGAGCTTGGTGGCGGAGAGCGGGAAGACGGGGAGGCCGCGCCCGGCGGCGGCGAGGGCGTGGGCGAGGGCCAGGGTGGGGGTCTGCCGGTCGATGGTGGCCATGCAGCCATTTTCGTACACGCGTTCGAATAAAGGAAGAGGGGGAGGTGGGGAGTGGCGCGGAGGCGCTCGGGAGGGGCGGGTGGCGGAACGCTTCTTCCCGGGCGTGCCAACGGGTCGCCGAGGCCACTTCGCTGACCTCGACTTTCGCGCGGCTCGGGAGGTTTATCCGCTCTTCGTCATACGTGAGGGGGAATCGGGAGATGGGGAGGGGTTCGTCGGGGACGTGCTGGGCAACTCTGGTCTCGCGACGTTGTGAACAGCACCGGGGTGGTCGGCCGACTCCCCCGGGACCAGCCGAATATGAAGCCGCAATTCCGTTTCCTGGAGGAAATGACATGGCAAGTATCCGTACCGCTCGCGCCCTCGCCGCTGTCGCCGCTCTGCCCCTGACCGTCGCGCTCTGCGGCGGTGTCGCCATGGCGGACAACGGCTCCTTCGCGAACGACGGATCGAACGCGGCTGTGGCGACGGTCGGCGGCAGCGGTGTCGGCGGCATCAACACCGGCAACTCGTCCACCACCCAGCAGCAGGCGGTCGGGGCCGGTGCGTCGAACCAGAACACGTCCGCCCAGGTGAACGACTCGGCCTTCGTGCCGATCGACCAGTCCGACCACAGCGTCGCGGTGAACTTCACGCCCATCTTCTGGTGACCCTCCTCGGGTGAACACGGCCGTCGGGACCTCCCGGGGGGTGGGTTCCGGCAGACCGAACGGCAGCCCGCGCGAAGGCACTCAGGTGTCCTCGCGCGGGCTGTCGCCGTCTTGACAGGGGTCAGTATCTGACGGACAGTCAGAAACGTCGGATCGCGGGCCGCCGGTCGTCGGGTACGCCGGTAGCCGGACGGGAGCGCTCCGGCTTTTCCGTATCCGCAGCTCTGGAGGCCCCTCCGTGCATCTCGCTCCGACGGAACGCCAGCAGCGGCTCCGTGCCGAACTCCGGTCGTATTTCCGTGCGCTGATGCCCGATGCGGCGGGCGGAGGGACGGGGGAAGGCCAGGGGAAGGGGGAGAGCGGGGGCGGTGGGCCGGACGCGGGCGAACAGCGGCGGCTGCTTCGCCGGATCGGCGCCGACGGCCTGCTCGGTCTCGGCTGGCCCGAGGAGTACGGCGGCCGGGGCCGGGGCCCCGACGAGCAGTTCGTCTTCTTCGACGAGGCGTACCGGGCAGGCGCCCCGGTCTCCATGGTCACGCTCAACACCGTCGGCCCGACCCTGATGGCGTACGGGACCGAGGAGCAGAAGGCGTACTTCCTGCCCCGCATCCTCGGCGGCGACCTCGTCTTCGCGATCGGCTACAGCGAGCCCGATGCCGGTACGGACCTGGCGGCGCTGCGGACCCGTGCCGTGCGGGACGGCGACGACTGGGTCATCGACGGCCAGAAGATCTTCACCAGCAACGCCCAGCAGGCGGACTGGATCTGGCTCGCCTGCCGCACGGACCCCGAGGCCCCCAAGCACCGCGGCATCTCGATCATCCTGGTGCCCACGGACTGCCCCGGCTTCTCCTGGACGCCGATCCGTACGGTGGGCGGGGTCACCACCACCGCCACCTACTACGACGGCGTACGCGTCCCGGCCACGAACCTCGTCGGTGCGGAGAACGGTGGCTGGAAGCTCATCACCAGCCAGCTCAACCACGAACGCGTCGCCCTGGCCGCGATCGGCATGCAGGCCGAGGACTTCTACGAGGAGGCCCTCGCCCACGCGCGCACCCCCGATCCCGTGACCGGGCGCCGCCGGATCGACGAACCGTGGGTGCGCGCGCGGCTCGCGGAGGCGTACGCCCGGCTCACGGCGACGCGCCTGCTGAACTGGCGGCTGGTCGACGCCGTCGGTGCCGGAGCGCCCGCCCCCGGAGAGGCCAGCGGGGTGAAGTTCGCGGGCACCGAGAGCGCGGTCGAGGTCTACCGGATGTGCCAGGAGGCCGTCGGGGAAGCCGCTCTGCTCCGGGGCGGTTCTCCCGGCTGCTTCGGGCCCGGCGGTGAGCTGGAGCGGATGAACCGCGCGGCGCAGATCAACACCTTCGGGGGCGGTGTCGGCGAGGTCCAGCGCGAGATCGTCGCCACGGCCCGGCTCGGGATGACCCGGAGCAAGCGATGAGCGAGCGGGAGTACGAGGCCGAGTACGAGGTCCGGGAGCGTGACGCGCGGGATGCCGAGGGCCCGGAGCGTGAGGTCCGGCAGCGTGACGTGCGGGATGCCGAGGACCGAGAGAGCGAGCCCCGGCAGCGTGACGCGCGGGAAAGGGAGGACGGGGAGCGTGAGGTCCGGGAGCGTGACGGCCAGGTGCGTCAGGCGCCTGACGGCCGGGATCAGCTGTACGAGCGGCTCGCCGCCTACGAGGGCCGCGCCGCCGCGACCGGGGGCAGGGGCAAGGACCCGGTCAACGAGCCCATGATCCGGCACTGGTGCGAGGCGATGGGCGATACCTCGGCCGCCTACCGGGGCCCGGACGCCGTCGCCCCGCCCACGATGCTCCAGGCGTGGACGATGGGCGGGCTCTCCGGGCACCCGGACGGAACGGGGCGCTCCGCGGCGTACGACGAGATGTTCGCCCTGCTCGACGGGGGCGGCTACACCTCCGTCGTCGCGACCGACTGCGAGCAGGAGTACGCGCGCCCGCTGCGCCCCGGCGACCGGATCACGTTCGACACGGTCATCGAGTCCGTCTCCCGGCGCAAGACGACCAAGCTCGGCACCGGCTACTTCGTCACCACCCGCACGGACGTCCGGGCCGACGGCGAGCCCGCCGGGAGGCACCGCTTCCGCATCCTCAAGTACCGCCCCGCGCAACGGGAGAAGCCCGTCGATCCTCCTCTGCGCCCCCGACCCGTGATCAACCGTGACAACGCCGGCTTCTGGGCCGGAGTCGCCGACCACCGGCTCCTCATCCAGCGCTGCACCGACTGCGCGACCCTGCGCCTCCCCTGGCTGCCGGGCTGCAACGCCTGCGGCGGCGCGGAGTGGGACACGGTCGAGGCGGGCGGTCGGGGCACGGTCTTCAGCCATGTCGTGATGCATCACCCGCCGTTTCCCGCCTTCAGCCCGTCCGGCGAGGGCGGACCGTACGCCGTCGCGCTCATCGAGCTGGCCGAGGGCGTACGCATCGTCAGCAACGTGATCGGTGTGCCGTACGACAAGGTCCGCGTCGGCATGCCCGTACACCTGGAGTTCCTCGTCACGGACCCCGAGCTGGAACTGCCCGTCTTCCGGGCGAGCGAAGGCGGTTGAGATGGACTTCACCCCGAGCGAGGAGCAGTCCGCCGCACAGGGACTGGCCGCGCGCATCTTCGGCGACCTGTCCTCCCACGAGCGGCTGGCGGCGGCAGGAACGGGCACCGACGCGGAACTGTGGAAGGAGCTGTGCGCGGCCGGACTGCCCGGCGCGGTCGAGGACATCGGGCTGCTCGGCCTCGTCCTGCTCCTGGAGGAACAGGGCCGGACCACCGCTCAGGTCCCGTTCGCGGCCACCTGTGCGTACGGGCTGCTCGCGCTCGCCGAGCACGGGACGCCGGAGCAGCGCGAGCGCCTGCTCCCCGCTCTGCGCGACGGTACGGCGGTGGCGACGGGCGCCTTCCCGGCGCGGGGCGGCGTACACGCGTCGGACGGTGCGCTGCACGGGGCCGTGCCCTGGGTGCCCTGGTTGCGCGACGCCTCCCTGGTGCTGGTGGCGGACGCCGACCGGGCCCTGTGGATCGTCGAGGCGGGCTCGCCGGGCGTGGCCGTGGTGCCGGTGGAGACGACCGCGCCCTGGGCGGCGGGGCGGCTGGTGCTCGACGGCGTACGCGGGGAGCGACTTGGGCGCGGGCCGGAGGTATACGCGGCCGTCCTCGCCACCGCCCGTACCGCGTTCGCCGGGCTCCAGGCCGGGGTCTGCGCGGGCGCACTCGCCCGCGCGGTCCACCACACCGTCACCCGCGAGCAGTTCGGGCGCCCGCTCTCCACCAACCAGGGCGTCCTGCTCCGCGCCGCCGACGCCCACATGGACACCGAGGCGATCCGGGTCACCGCGTACGAGGCGGCCTGGCGGCGGGACGACGGGCGGGAGTACGGGGCAGCGGCGCTGACCGCTGCCTGGTGGGCCTCCGAGGCGGGCAAGCGGGTCGTCCACGCGGGCCAGCATCTGCACGGCGGCACCGGGTCCGACCTCGACCACCCGGTCCACCGGCACTTCCTCTGGGGCCGTCAGCTCGACGCGTATCTCGGCTGCGGCAGCGAAGTCCTGGAGGAACTGGGCCGGTTGCTCGCGGACAGCGGCCAGGAGGGCGCCTCGTGACACGCACGTACCGCGTCGGTGACGAGCTGGCGCCCCTGGAGATCCCGCTGACCCGGACCCTGATCGTCGCCGGGGCCATCGCCTCGCGTGACTACCAGGACGTGCACCACGACGCGGACCTGGCCCGGGAGAAGGGCTCCCCCGACATCTTCATGAACATCCTCACCACCAACGGGCTCGTCGGCCGCTACATCACCGACCACTTCGGGCCGGATGCCGTCCTCCGCAAGGTCGCGATCCGCTTGGGCGTTCCCAACTACCCGGGAGACGCCATGCGGTTGACCGGCCGCGTCACGGAGGTGGCCTGGCCGGCCGGCGAAGAGCCCGTACGCGCGACGATCACCGTCACCGTCACTGTCACTGGCGACAACGGCATCGGCCGCCACGTCACCGGCACGGTCATCGTGACCCTCCCGGCCCCGAGCGGCGAAGAAGAAGGGGCCGGATCATGAGCATCCGCAGGGCCGACTCGCTCGGCGGGAAGGCCGCGATCGTCGGCATCGGGGCCACCGAGTTCTCCAAGGACTCCGGCCGCAGCGAG
The DNA here is from genome assembly GCF_028747205.1 of Streptomyces sp. CA-278952. Classification (NCBI taxonomy): domain Bacteria; kingdom Bacillati; phylum Actinomycetota; class Actinomycetes; order Kitasatosporales; family Streptomycetaceae; genus Streptomyces; species Streptomyces sp. CA-278952. The sequence goes on along the minus strand of NZ_CP112880.1, from coordinate 3,893,352 downwards.
CTGAAGCTGGCCGTCGAGGCCGTCCGCGCCGCCCTCGACGACGCGGGTCTCACCCCCGGCGACGTGGACGGGCTCGTCACCTTCACCATGGACACCAGCCCCGAGATCACCGTCGCCCAGGCGGCCGGGATCGGCGAGCTGTCGTTCTTCTCCCGGGTCCACTACGGCGGCGGCGCGGCCTGCGCCACCGTGCAGCAGGCCGCCCTCGCGGTGGCGAGCGGGATCGCGGACGTCGTCGTCTGCTACCGGGCCTTCAACGAGCGCTCCGGCCGCCGCTTCGGCTCCGGCGTCCAGCGGCGCGAGTCCACCGCCGAGGGCGCGGCGCTCGGCTGGAACCTGCCGTACGGGCTGCTCACCCCCGCCTCCTGGGTGGCGATGGCGGCCCAGCGCTACCTCCACGCGTACGGCCTCGACCCGGAGGTCTTCGGGCACGTGGCGGTGGTCGACCGGCTCCACGCGGCACGGAACCCGGCGGCGTACTTCCACGGGAAGCCGATCACGCTCGCCGACCACGCCGCGTCCCGCTGGATCGTGGAGCCGCTGCGGCTGCTGGACTGCTGCCAGGAGACGGACGGCGGCCAGGCCCTCGTCGTCACCAGCCTGGAGCGCGCCCGCGACCTGCCCCGACCGCCCGCCGTCGTCGTCGCGGCGGCCCAGGGCGCGGGCCGGTCGCAGGAACAGATGACGAGCTTCTACCGGGACGGGCTGACGGGCCTGCCGGAGACCGCCGTGGTCGCCCGGCAGCTCTGGCGCAGCTCCGGACTGTCGCCGGCCGACATCGACGTGGGCATCCTCTACGACCACTTCACCCCGTTCGTCCTGATGCAACTGGAGGAGTTCGGTTTCTGCGGTCCCGGGGAGGCCGGGGCGTTCGTCGCCGCGGACGCGCTGCCCCTGAACACCCATGGGGGTCAGCTGGGGGAGGCGTACCTCCACGGGATGAACGGCATCGCGGAGGCCGTCCGGCAGATCCGGGGGACCTCGGTGAACCAGGTGGCGGGGGCGGCGAGGTCGCTGGTCACGGCCGGTACGGGGGTTCCGACGTCGGGCCTGGTCATCGGCGCGGACCGCTGAGCGGCGAGGCCCGGCCCCCGGGGGCTCTCGGGGGCGGACCCTTACGGCCGGGCGCAGGCCCGTCCACCTTCAGGAGGTGCAGGGTGCACACCCCCTACAACCTGAGGCGGACGAGCCTTCGGGACCTGGGGGCGATCCCCTCGGCGGCGCCCGCTCCTAGCGTGGAGTACATGACCACGCCAGTCTGCACGGGCGCCTCCAGGGCGGCCTCTGCCACCGCCGCCGGCCACCCCCACGCGCCCTACGCGTCGTTCTCCTCGTACGTACGGGCCCGTGGTCCGGTCCTGCTGCGTACCGCGCGCTCGCTCACCGCGAACCCGTGCGACGCGGAGGACCTGCTGCAGACCGCGCTCGCCAAGACGTACGTCGCGTGGGAGCGGATCGAGGACCACCGGGCGCTGGACGGCTACGTCCGCCGGGCGCTGCTCAACACCCGTACCTCGCAGTGGCGCAAGCGGAAGGTCGACGAGTTCGCGTGCGAGGAACTGCCCGAGGGGGAGGCCTTTCCGGCGCCGGACCCGGCCGAGCAGCAGTCGTTGCACGACGCGATGTGGCGCGCGGTGCTCAAGCTCCCGGACCGCCAGCGCGCGATGGTCGTCCTGCGCTACTACGAGGACCTGAGCGAGGCCCAGACGGCGGAGGTGCTCGGCGTGTCGATCGGTACGGTCAAGAGCGCGGTCTCCCGTGCTCTCGGCAAGCTCCGCGAGGACCCGGAGCTGACGCCGGTCCGCTGATCCGGACGGCCCGGCGAGGTCCCTCAGGAGGTCCTGACCCGGCTCCCCAGCGAGGAGTTCCCGGCAGGAATCTTCTCGCGAGTAGTGACATACCGCTTGGTATGTGCGCAGAATCAGCGGAACCTTACTGCCGCGTAGCGCCTACCGGGAGGACGCCGTGCTGAGCACCATGCAGGACGTACCGCTGACTGTCACCCGCATCCTGCACCACGGGATGACGATTCATGGGAAGTCGCAGGTCACGACCTGGACCGGCGAACCCGAGCCGCACCGTGCCACCTTCGCCGAGATCGGCGCACGCGCCACCCGGCTGGCCAACGCGCTGCGCGACGAGCTGGGCGTCGACGGCGACCAGAGGGTCGCGACGCTCATGTGGAACAACGCCGTCCACGTCGAGGCGTACCTCGCCATTCCCTCCATGGGCGCCGTGCTCCACACCCTCAACCTCCGGCTGCCGCCCGAGCAGCTCGCCTGGATCGTCAACCACGCGGACGACAAGGTGGTGATCGTCAACGGCTCGCTGCTGCCGCTCCTCGTGCCGCTGCTGCCCCACCTGCCGAGCATCGAGCACGTGGTCGTGTCCGGCCCCGGCGACCGCTCCGCCCTCGCCGGCGTCACGCCGCGCGTGCACGAGTACGAGGAACTGATCGCGGGCCGCCCCACCACGTACGACTGGCCGGAGCTGGACGAACGCCAGGCCGCGGCCATGTGCTACACCTCCGGCACCACGGGCGACCCCAAGGGCGTCGTCTACTCGCACCGCTCGATCTACCTGCACTCGATGCAGATCAACATGACCGAGTCGATGGGGCTGACCGACAAGGACACCACGCTCGTCGTCGTGCCCCAGTTCCATGTGAACGCCTGGGGGCTGCCGCACGCCACGTTCATGACGGGCGTCAACATGCTCATGCCGGACCGCTTCCTCCAGCCCGCTCCGCTCGCCGACATGATCGAGAGCGAGCGCCCGACGCACGCCGCCGCCGTTCCCACCATCTGGCAGGGCCTGCTCGCCGAGGTCACCGCCAACCCGCGCGACCTCACCTCCATGGCCAACGTGACCATCGGCGGCGCGGCCTGCCCGCCCTCGCTGATGGAGGCGTACGACAAGCTCGGCGTCCGGCTCTGCCACGCCTGGGGCATGACGGAGACCTCGCCCCTCGGCACCATGGCCCACCCGCCCGCCGGCCTGAGCGCCGACGAGGAGTGGCCGTACCGGGTCACCCAGGGCCGCTTCCCCGCCGGGGTCGAGGCGCGGCTGGCCGGCCCCGGCGGGGAACGCCTTCCGTGGGACGGCGAGTCGGCCGGTGAGCTGGAGGTCAGGGGCAACTGGATCGCCGCCGCCTACTACGGCGGCGCCGACGGCGAGCACCTGCGCCCCGAGGACAAGTTCAGCGAGGACGGCTGGCTGAAGACCGGCGACGTCGGTGTGATCAGCACCGACGGCTACCTCACCCTCACCGACCGGGCCAAGGACGTCATCAAGTCGGGTGGCGAATGGATCTCCAGCGTCGAGCTGGAGAACGCGCTGATGGCCCACCCGGACGTCGCGGAGGCGGCCGTCGTCGCCGTGCCGGACGAGAAGTGGGGCGAACGGCCGCTGGCGACGGTGGTCCTCAAGGAGGGCGTCACCGGGACCGACTACGAGGCGCTGAAGGAGTTCCTCGCCGAGTCGGGCATCGCCAAGTGGCAGCTGCCGGAGCGCTGGTCGGTCATCGACGCAGTGCCGAAGACGAGCGTCGGCAAGTTCGACAAGAAGGTGATCCGCAAGCAGTACGCGGAAGGCGAGCTGGACGTCACCCAGCTCTGAGGCGCCGGGCCCTTTTCCGGTTTCACGTGAAACAAGGGCGGGGGCGGTACGGGACACCCGTACCGCCCCCGCCCTCTTCCGCCCCCGCCCTGTTCCGTCCCCCTGCGTCCGTCTAGTTGGTGCCGATCTTCGCCAGCAGGTCCACGATCCGCGACTGGACCTCGTCGCTGGTCGACCGTTCCGCCAGGAAGAGGACGGTTTCCCCCGACGCGAGCCGCGGCAGCTCCGCCTGGTCCATCCCGGCCGAGGTGTAGACGACCAGCGGGGTGCGGTTCAGCTGCCCGTTGGCCCGCAGCCAGTCGATGATCCCCGCGCGCCGGCGGCGTACCTGCATCAGGTCCATCACCACGAGGTTCGGCCGCATCCGGCCCGCCAGGTCGACGGCCTCGCTGTCCGTCGCGGCACGCGCCACCTGCATCCCGCGCCGCTCCAGGGTCTGCGTCAGCGCCACCGCGATCTCCTCGTGCTCCTCGATCAGGAGCACCCGCGAGGGATGCTGTTCGCTGTCGCGGGGGGCCAGCGCCTTGAGCAGGACGGCCGGGTCGGCGCCGTACGCCGCTTCCCGGGTCGCCTGCCCCAGACCGGCGGTGACCAGCACCGGGACCTCGGCCGCGACCGCCGCCTGACGCAGCGACTGCAACGCGGTCCGGGTGATGGGGCCGGTCAGCGGGTCGACGAAGAGCGCGGCGGGGAACGCGGCGATCTGGGCGTCGACCTCCTCGCGGGAGTTCACGATCACCGGACGGTAGCCCCGGTCGCTGAGCGCCTGCTGGGTCGGCACGTCGGGCGCGGGCCAGACCAGCAGCCGACGCGGGTTGTCCAGCGGCTCGGGCGGCAGCTCGTCGTCGACCGGGTGCGGGTGCGGCCGGTTGGCGACCTCGACCGCGCCTCCGGGCCCGTCCAGCGGCTCGGGACCCTCCGCCCCCTCGTCGGGCGCCCCTATGGCGTACGCGCGCCCCTCCGCGACGGGCGGCGCGAGCAGTTGCCCCTCGCCGTAGGCGGCGCCGGGCCCACCCTGCGGCTGACCTGGCTGACCCGGCCGTCCGGGCTCCTGCGCCTGGTCCGGCCCCTGATCCTGGCCCTGGTCCTGGGGGTGGGTGCGGGGCTGGTGCTGCTGCGGCCCGGGAGGCTGCGCGGAGCCGGTCGGCTGGGCCGGGCCCGGCCGGTCGCCCTCCGGCGGGGCGGCGAGCTTGCGGCGCCGGCCGGCCCCGCCGAGGCTCTGATGCGGCTGGTTCTGCTGGTGCGCGAGGTGCTGGGCGAACGGCACGCCCTGGCCCAGCGTGCGCACGCTGAAGGCCCTCCCCTGCGTCGAGTCGGGGTTGCTGCCGTCCGGCATCGGCTCCTCGGCGGGCAGCGGCTGCCGCCGCGCGTCCGGGGCCGGGACGCCCGCGACACCGTCGGCCGGGTGCGCCACCGGATCGGCGACGCCCGCGACGCCGGTGGTGTGGGCGGTCCGCCCGGCGCCGTCCTGTCCGGTGTCGGGGTGGACGTCCTGCCCGGTGTCGCCCCACGGCGCGAGGCCCGGCCCCGGGCTCGGAGACTCCGGTACGCCGTCGTGCGGGGCGGGCGCAGGGGGTGTCGCCCCGGGGAGGCGGGGGGCGTGGGCCGCTCCGGGCGCGGCCGGGAAGCCCTGCCCGGAGGCTCCGTCCGTCTGCGGGCCGGGGTGTGCCGGGGTGATGGGGTGCGCCTGCAGAGGCGTGTGACCGGCCTCCGGCGCGGTACGCGCGTGGTGCGTGCCCGTCCCGTCGCTGGGGGCCACCGGGGCCGCCGGGGCGTCGGGGGCGAGCGGCACCCGGTCCGCGTCGGCGGGCGGCAGGGCGAAGGCGGTGCGCGGTCCGGCCTCGGCCGCGGTGCGCTCCTGGGCGGCGGCCAGCGCACGCCGGGCACGCCGCCCCCCGGGCTGCTGGGACTGCTCCGGCCCGGGGCGCCCGCCATCGCTGTCAGTTCCGCTGTTGCCGCTGTCGCCGCCGCCGTTGCCGCTGTTTCCGGAGGGGAGGGCGGGCAGGGCGGGGCGGGCGGGCTCGTCCTCACGACGGGCCCGCCGCCCGGTGGGCGGTACGGGCTGCTGCGGGTCCACCGGGACGCCCTGCGGCGGCACGGTCTGCCCGAGCTGCGGGCGGCCGCCGCCCTGGGCGTTCTCGGCCGCGGTGACGACCGACCCCTCGGAAGGGGCGGTGGGCGCCGCCGCGGACGGGGCGGAGGTCAGGGCCAGCGCCCCCCGCTGCGGTGGCCGGGGCTGCTCCCGGGCGCCGTCGGCCGGAACCGTGCCCGGGGGCGCCTCGGCCGGGCTGGGCCTGCCGCGGCGACGCCCGGAACCCTCACCCTGCTGGGCCGGGATCAGCTCGGGAGCCTGCTGCTCCTCGGGCGCGGCCGGTCCACGGCGCGCCCGCCGCCGCCCGGTCGGCTCGGCGGCCGGGCGGTCGTCGGGAGAGGGAGCCACGGCGCCGACCGCGTGGTCGCCGACGCCCTCCGGCGTACCGCCGTGGCTGTCCAGGAACGCGTCGGTGGAGGACCGGCGCGCTCGGCGCCGCCCGCCGCTGGTGACGCCGGGAGCTCCCAGCCCTTCGGGCGACGAGGCGACGGGGGGAGGTTCCGGCAGCAGGGCGGTGCCGTCCGTCTCCGGGGGCGCGATCGTGCCGGACGCGGTGCCGATGGGCAGGTCGAGCACGTACGCGCTGCCGCTCATGCCCGGCATCTCGTGCGTCTGGAGGACCCCGCCGTGCGCCCGGACGATGCCGCGCACGATCGGCTCGTGCACCGGGTCGCCCCCGGCGAACGGGCCGCGCACCTCGATCCGTACGACGTCCCCGCGCTGGGCCGCGGCCACGACCACGGTGGAGTCGACATAGCCGCCCCCGGGCACGGCCCGGGTCTTGCCGGTCGAATCGACGCCGCAGACGTCCGCGACGAGGTGGGCGATGGCGGTCGCGAGCCGGGGTGCGTCGACCTCGGCCTCGATCGGCGGGGCGTGCACGGCGAACTGGGCGCGCCCGGGACCGATCAGCTCGACCGCCCCGTCGATACCGCCCGTGACGATGCCGTCCACCATCGCCGGGGCCTTGTGCAGCCCCTCCACCCCCGCGTCCAGGCGCTGGTACCCCAGCACGTTGTCGACGAGCGTGGTCATCCGTGCGTACCCGGCGGCGAGGTGGTGCAGGATCTGGTTGGCCTCGGGCCACAGCTGACCGGCCGGGTCGGAGGCCAGCGTGGACAGCTCGCCGCGCAGCTCCTCCAGGGGCCCGCGCAGCGAACCGCCGAGGACGGCGGTGAGCTGGGAGTGCTGGGCGCCCAGGGAGGCGAGCAGCTCGGCCTGTCCCTCGATCTCGGCGGCGTACCGCTCGCTACGGTCGGCGAGCTCGGCGGTGTGCGCCTCCTTCAACGCCTCCAGCTCGGCGGCGTGCGCCTCCTTGAGCGCGGTGACCTCGGCGGAGTGGCTCGTGGTCAGCTCGGCGACGACGCTTCTGTGCTGCGCCGACAACTCCTCGTACGGCCGGCGGTCGGTGAACGTCATCACCGCGCCGACGAGCTGGTCCCCGTCCCGTACCGGCGCGGTCGTGAGGTCCACCGGCACCTGCGCGCCGCTCTTGGACCACAGCACCTGCCCGCGCACCCGGTGCTTGCGCCCGGACTTGAGGGTGTCGGCGAGTGGGGAGTCCTCGTACGGGAACGGCTCGCCCTCCGCCCGCGAGTGCAGGATCAGCGGATGCAGCTCCTGACCGCCGAGGTCACTGGCCCGGAAGCCGAGGATCTGCGCGGCGGCGGGGTTGACGAGGACGACGCGCCCGTCGGTGTCCGTGCCGACGACGCCCTCGGAGGCGGCCCGCAGGATCATCTCGGTCTGCCGCTGCGAACGGGCCAGCTCCGCCTCGGTGTCGACGGTGCCGGAGAGGTCCCGCACGACGAGCATGAGCAGCTCGTCACCGGTGTAGCTCGAGTGGATGTCGTTGTACGCGGCCTGACCGCTGTCGACGTTCGCGCTGGTGACCTCGACCGGGTACTCGTGGCCGTCGGTGCGCCGCGCGGTCATCCGCGTCGGCTTGGTCCTGCCCTGCTCGTCCGCAGCCTCGGGTCGGCGCATCGAACCCGGGATCAGCGTGGAGTCGAACTCCGGCAGCAGATCGAGCAGTCCGCGACCGACGAGCGCGGTGCCCGGGGTCTCGAACATTTCGAGGGCGATGGCGTTGGCGTTGACGACCGTGCCGTTGCAATTGACGAGCAGAAGCCCGTCAGGAAGGGCATCGAGTATGGCTGCGAGGCGAGCAGTGCCTCGGGATGGCCTGCTGCTCACGACGACGCTTCCTCCCTGATTACCGCACCTTGCCGACAGCGGGCCCCATCTTGCCCCTCGGGCCGCAGACTGTCACTGGAGGAGTCTAAGGGCAGGGGAGGCCCCGGGGGCGGCGGATGAGGGGGAGCTCTCACCAAGGTTCTGTGCGCGGTGGGTACGCCGCGGGCCCATGACGTGAGCGTCCGCGCACCCTGTGACCTGCGCGAACGCGCGGCGTGGCCAGGTCCTTCGGGGCGCGCGGGCCCCCGGAGCGGTCTGCGGCGGATACGCGGAGGCGAACGCTTTTACGCCGTGGCCGACGGGCTATCGCACGTCCGGGAGCACCGGCACGAGACTGTTCCAGCGCGCGATCTCGCACCCGTCGCGGCGGCTCGCGGTGGTGTCCACGGCCCGTCCCTCCCAGGTGCCCACGATGCGCGCGGTGGCGTCGCCGCCGTGGATCATCGTGCACATCGTGCCCTCGGGGGTCGGCCGGAACAGCTCCTGCCGCCCGGACCGGGTGGCGCCGGCCTCCGCCAGCCGGTCACAGGCCGCCTGCCCCCGCGGGTGGCTGCCCCCGATGGGCCCGCACTCCAGCTCGAAGGTGCCGTCGGCCCCGGCGACCCCGGTGTTCTCGACGGACACGGTGAGCCGCGTCAGCACCTCGCTCGCCTCACCCGCGCCCTTCCCGCCCCCGCCCTCCAGGAACCCGGGCAACGGGATGGGCATGGGCAGCGGCCCGAGAGAGGGCCGGGCGGCGGCGAACGGCCCGGAGGTGGGCACCGCGGCGGGCGTCGGACCGGAGGATCCGGGGCCGGAGGCGGTGGCGGTGGACGCCGGCACGGCGGTGGCGAGCGCGGCGAGCGAGACGACGGCGGTGAGGGCGAGACGGCGCAGCATGCGGAAGCTCCAGGATCTCTGCAGCGGGGCCGGCCACGGGCGGCGGTCACGGGTGATCACCGACCCGCCCGGGCGCCACGGCTGACGGACGACTGACGGGCGACGACGACGGGACGACTGACGGAGACCGGAGTCCCCACCCCTCTCTAACGCGCACCGCGCCCGGACGTTGCGGTAACACGCCGAACTGCTTTGCCCTGGCCCCCGGGGGCCTAGTAACGTGTGCGGCGATTGGTGGCACGACGCTCGACTGTGTCATCATCTGCACGCACCACTCGCCTCCGCGCGAGGTGTGCTGGAGGCGTCGCCTAGTCCGGTCTATGGCGCCGCACTGCTAATGCGGTTTGGGTCTTAAAGCCCATCGAGGGTTCAAATCCCTCCGCCTCCGCCCCACCCCGAAGCCCCGTGCCCCTGGCACGGGGCTTCGGCCGTTCCGGGACGCGCGAGCGCGCGGAGGGGGTGCCGGTGCCGGTTCGTGGCTGGTTCGAGAGGGTGGCCGGGACGGGCCTCAGGAGGCCGTTTCCGCAGGTCGGCAGCGGTGCGGCCAATGGATTTCGCGTCACGGCGCAGGTCATGTAATGTTGTTCTCGCAACGCCGACCGGGGAGAAAAAAGCCCGGAACGCCAAGCACTCGTAGCTTAACGGATAGAGCATCTGACTACGGATCAGAAGGTTGCAGGTTCGAATCCTGCCGAGTGCACAGCAGGCCAGAGGCCCCCAGGAGAAATCCTGGGGGCCTCTCGCGTCGGCCCTCTTGGGGAAATGCCGGTCAGTCCAGAGATGTTGAGACCGGGCCCCTCCGGGTGAGTCAGCGAGCCATGAACGGCTCGGTCAGGTGCGGGGTCGCGAGGTAGAGGCTGTCGGCGGACCGGCTGTGGAGCACCTGTTCTCTTGAGGCCCTTGCCTGCTCAGGGTCCATCTCGTGGGCGTAGGCGAGTTCCGGGTGGAGTAGCTGGATCGCGTGCACGAGCAGATCACCGGTGATGGCGACTGCTTCTCGCCCGGACGCGAGGAGCACGCTCTGGTGCCCGGGTGTGTGACCGGGGGTGGCGAGCACGCGCTCCCCGCTGCGCAGCGGGGTGTCGCCGTCGAGCAGTCGTAGCTGATCGGTCTTTCGCAGTGGGTCGATGACGGCGGACCGCAGCTGCGGGTTGATGGTCTCGATCGCTTCGACTTCGGCCTGCTGCAACAGGTATGCGGCGTTCGGGAAGAACGGCCGCAGCTGCTCGCCGCCGACGACGGCCCAGCCCACGTGGTCGGTGTGGAGGTGCGTGAGCACCACGGTGTCCACTGCGGACGGGTCGATGCCGGCGGCGGCCAGCGACGCGGGGAGTGCCCCGGGCACGGGCGCCCACGGGGCCGCCGGGCTGTCGGCCGGGCCGATTCCCGCGTCGACCAGCGTCACGCCCTGGTCGCTGCGGATCGCGAACGCGCGGAACTGGAGCTGCCAGCGCCCTTCGGCGTCGAGCGCGCCGGGATCGAGCCGGTCGGCCTCCGCCCACTGCTCGGTGGTGGCGTCGGGGAACGCCTCCGACCGGGGAGAGAAAAAGGGGCCCGCGCCATCGTCGAGCGCGATGACGGTGTACGGGCCGACCTGAAGGGAAGGAGGCATCCCCCAGATGGTGCCACTGGCGGGTGGCCCACGACCAGGCGGACGACGACTGTCGACGCTCTTCCGCCCCGGGCTACGCTCGGGCTTCTTCGCGGCCGACGGTCTCGGGCCCGTGCGCCCAGCGGGTCCGAGGCCCTCAGGAGGAATCCTGGGGGCCTCTTCCGTCCGTCGGCCCTGGCCGGCCGGAACCTCAGGCCGCTTCGGCGGCAGCGGCTGTGGCGGTCGCCTGCGCCGGCTCCGCCGTGATCCGGCGGCGGCGGGTCGGCAGGCCCATGGTGGGGTTCGCGACGCCCCAGGCCGCGGCCTTGCAGACCAGTTCCTTGTAGAGGGCGGCCACGCGGCCGGTCAGGGCGGTGCTGACGGCTCGGTCGTCTGCGGTGACGTACTGGATCAGGCCCTCCTTGCGGCCGAGGGAGACGCACTGGTTGAAGTAGCGGGCCGAGATGGTCGGGAGCTTGGTGCCGGTGAGGCGGGCGGCGATGGCGTCGGCGGCCTGCCAGGCGGTGGGGACGCCCGAGGCGCACGACATGCGCAGCGGCTTGCCGCCGGGGCCCGCGACCAGGGCCGCGTCGCCGATGGCGTACACGTCCGGGTGGGAGGTCGAGCGCATGGTGCCGTCGACCACGATCTGGCCGTTGTGGCCGGTCCGCAGTGGTGTGGCACGGGCGATCGGGTGGACCGCGAAGCCCGTCGTCCAGACCGTGACCGCGGCCGGGATGTCGCCCTCGGTGGTGGTGACACGGTCGGCGTGCACGGCGGTGACGTCGGCGTGTTCGTGGGCGGTGATGCGCAGGTCGGCGAAGACCTTCCGCAGGTGCCTGGCGCCCTTGGCGGAGAGCCAGTCGCCCAGGGCTCCTCGGGCGGCCAGGGAGACGTCCAGGTCCGGGCGGGTCTCGGCCAGCTCCGTCGCGGCCTCCACGCCGGTGAGGCCGCCGCCGACGACGACCACGGGTGTGCCGGGGGTGAGGGAGGCCAGGCGGTCGCGCAGGCGGAGGGCGCCGGGGCGGCCGGCGATGTCGTGGGCGTGTTCGGCGGCGCCGGGGACGGCGTGGGTGTTCCAGGCGCTGCCCAGGGCGTACACGAGGGTGTCGTAGGGCAAGGTCTCCGGCTCGCCGGTTCGGTCCGGGTCGGCGACGGACACGGTTCGGCGGTCGACGTCGATGCCCGTGACCTTGCCGAGGCGCAGCCGGACGGCCGTGCCGGCGAACATCTCGTGGAAGGGGCGGGGGCGGAGGTCCTGGCCCACCGCGAGCTGGTGCATCCGGACGCGCTCGACGAAGTCGGGTTCGGCGTTGACGAGGGTGATGGAGACGTCCTCGCGGTGCAGTCGCCTGGCGAGGCGTCCGGCGGCGCTCGCTCCGGTGTAGCCGGCTCCGATGACGATGACGCGGTGCTGCTGGAGATTCTGCTGCATGTCCTTCGCTCCTGTCTCGCGCGGTTTCGCCCCTTGAACCGGGCAGCTCGGCGATTCCTGACAGGTGAAGAATGTGACGTGCGCCACAGAGGGTTAGTTGATGCGGAGGGCCGGTTCTCCGTGGGCCGTCGCCGCCCACTGACGCGTCGCGCGGTCGAGCTTGTCGGGGTTGGCCTGGTTGCGGAACGCGGCGATGCCGTCCGCCGTGATCTCCAGGCACATGACGCCGATGACCCGGCCGTCGACGGTGACCACGAGCGCGGGCAGGCCGTTGGCGTACGAGACGTGGACCTCCGCCGTGCCGCCGAGGAGGTTGCGGGCGGCCTGGTTGGGGGTGAACAGGCTGCGCATGAACTTCGCGACGGCCGACGCGCCCTCGAACGGCTTCGCGCGGGCCGGTACCTTCCCGCCGCCGTCGCCGATCGCGACGGCGTCCGCGGTGAGCAGCCGGACGAGCGGTTCGGTCCGGCCGCTGGTGGCGGCCGTGAGGAACTCCTCGACGATCCGCCGGGCGGCGGCCTCGTCGATCTCGGTCCGGGTCCGGCCCTCCGCGATGTGCTTCTTGGCGCGGTGGAAGATCTGCTGGCCGGCGGCCTCGGTGATGTCGAGGATCTCGGCGATCCTCCGGTGCGGGTAGCCGAAGGCCTCCCGCAGCACGTACACCACCCGCTCGTTGGGGGTGAGGCGTTCCATGAGGGCGAGGACCGCGTACGAGACGGATTCACGCTGTTCGACGGTGTCGGCGGGGCCGAGCATCGGGTCTCCGACGAGCAGCGGTTCGGGCAGCCACTGGCCCACATAGGTCTCGCGGCGGGCGCGTGCCGAGGTGAGCTGGTTGAGGCAGAGGTTGGTGAGGACCTTGGTCAGCCAGGCCTCGGGGACCTCGATGCGGTCGATGTCGGCGGACTGCCAGCGCAGGAACGTGTCCTGGACGGCGTCCTCGGCATCGCTCGCGGAGCCGAGAAGGCGGTAGGCGATGGCCTTCAGCCGGGGCATGGACGCCTCGAACAGATCCACCTGGTTCCCGGTCAGCGCCATGGGCCGGATCATAACGGCCCTCCGCGGCGGTCGTTCGGAGGGCTGGGAGCGGGGTACCCGACGGGGTACGGACGTGACGGACGCGTTCCTCTCGGAGGTCGGCGATGAGGTCGAAGGAGCACGGGTGGGAAGAGCGTTGGCAGGACCGGTGGTGGGCGATGGGGCTGTTGGTGCTGGTGGTGTGGGTCGGTATCCAGCTGGCCTTCTACGGGTGGTCGGGGTGGCCGGGCATTCTGGTCGGCGGATTCGTCTACGCGGGTCTGATGACGTGGCTCTTGATGCGGCGTCGGCGGTGGGACGCGCGTGCCGTGGGTACGGAGGCCTCCCGGGTGCCGGAGCTGGAGCGGCGCATCGCGCAGAACGGCGAACTGCCCGAGGACCCGGCCGAACAGGTCGCCATGGTGCGCTTGATCCGGCGCCGGGAGGAGAAGCTGCGGCGCAACCGGTGGTGGGCCCTTCCCTCCCTCGGGTTGCTCTTCCTCACCATGCCGCTCTTCTGGTTCGCCGCGGGCAACGTCCCGATCGGGTTGTGGGGCCTCGGCTTCGGCGTGGGGTTCATGGGCTGGATGATCTGGTTCAACCGGCGGTTCGAACGGCGCATGGCCGCGATGCGGCGGCGGATCGAGGGTGTCGGAGGCTACGCGTAGCATCGCCGGACCGGTTCGACCGGTGGTCTTGTGCCGGTGGGAGAGAGCGGGGTCCGGGTGTCCGGTGGGTGGTGGTGCGCCGGGGTGCGGTGGCCCGGGCAGGTGCCGGAGCTGGGGTGGAGCAGGGGCGGTGACCGGCGGGTGAGCGTGCTCGCGTACGGGACCGGTCTCGGGTTCCGGGCCGTCGGGGAGCGGCACTGTGTGGGGGCCCGGGGGAATGCGTGCCCGCTGGGCGCGGTGGTGCCGGGGCGTTCCACCGGCGGGCGGTGCGCCGAGTGCGCGCGGCTGGACCGGGCGCACTCGGTGGCCGCCGACACGATCGCGGACGACCCCCGGACGTACCGTGTCTACCTCGCCTGGTTCGGGCCCGGCATGGTCAAGGTCGGGATCACCGGGGAGGAGCGCGGGGCCGCCCGGCTGCGGGAGCAGGGGGCCGTGGTCTTCAGCTGGCTGGGGCGCGGGCCCCTCATGGCGGCCCGGCGGACCGAGGAGGTGCTGCGGGCGGCCCTCGGAGTGCCCGACCGGATCCCGTACGCCAGGAAGCGGGCCGTGCGCGGGCGGCTTCCCGGGCGCGAGGAGCGGGCTGCCGAGGTGGCGGAGCTGTACGGGCGGGCCGAGCGCCTCGAAGGGCGTGGTTGGCCCGAGTCGTTGGAGCGGCTGCCCCTCGAAGTCGTCGATCAGGCCGCCCTGTTCGGGCTGGACCGGGCGCCCGCTCCGGTGCGGTCGGTGCGGGAGCTGGTCGACGGGGGCGTCCTCGCGGGGCGGCTGGTCGCGGCGGCCGGGCCCGATCTGCACCTGGCGGTGGACGGCGTGGGCGTGGTCGTCCTGGACACGCGGCTGATCACCGGGTGGGACCTCGCCGCTGTGGCCGCGGAGGCCGTGCCCGCGGAGGCCGTGCCCGCGGAGGGCGTAACTGCGAAGGGCGTATCTGCGCAGGCCGCGTCCACGGGGGCTGCGTCTGTGGGGGCCGAGCCCGCCGTGGCGCAGGGTGGTGTTCGTGTCCCCCTCATCGACATCGGCGGCGGCGGTGTGCAGGGTGGGTTGTTCTGACCGCCGACCGAGGGAGAGCGTCCGTGGGGCCGGAGAGCGATGACGTGGTGCGGTTCTGGAAGCGGCTCGGGCTGCCCGGGATCATCGACGTGCACACCCACTTCATGCCGGAGCAGGTCCTGCGCAAGGTGTGGGCCTACTTCGACGCCGTCGGACCGCTCACCGGCCTGGAGTGGCCGATCACCTACCGGTACGAGGAGGAGCGGCGGCTGGAGCTGCTGCGGTCGTTCGGGGTACGGCGCTTCACCTCCATGGTCTACCCGCACAAGCCCGGCATGGCCCGCTGGCTGAACGGCTGGGCCGCCGACTTCGCGGCCCGGACCCCCGACTGTCTGCACACCGCGACCCTCTTTCCGGAGGACGGTGTGGAGGTGTACGTGAAGGAGGCCGTCGAGGCGGGGGCGCGGGTCTTCAAGTCGCACCTCCAGGTCGGCGCGTACGACCCCAACGACCCGCTCCTGAAACCCGCGTGGGGGCTGCTCGCGGAGGCCGGGGTCCCGGTGGTCACGCACTGCGGGTCGGGGCCCGCGCCGGGCGCGCACACCGGGCCCGGGCCGATCGGGCGGCTGCTGGCGCGTCATCCCCGGCTGCGGCTGGTCGTCGCGCACCTGGGGATGCCGGAGTACGCGGAGTTCCTGGCGCTGGCGGAGGCGTATCCGGAGGTCCGGCTCGACACGACGATGGCGTTCACCGACTTCAGCGAGGGGTTCAGCCCCTTCCCGGCGGCGGAACGGGGGCGGCTCGCCGACCTCGGGGACCGCGTGTTGCTCGGGACCGACTTCCCGAACATCCCCTACCCGTACGTGCATCAGCTGGAGGCGCTGGAGCGGCTCGGGTTGGGGGATGAGTGGTTGCGGGCGGTCTGCCATGGGAACGCCGCCGCGTTGTTCCCCGCTCAGGGCCAGTAGAACCCGCGCCGCTTTCTCAGGGAATTCACAGGAACGGGTCAGGCTTCTCTCACGGGTGCCTCACAGAGTGGTCCCCATGACGACGACGACCTCGCCCCAGGGGCGTACCGAACTGCGCAGGCCGGACCGTACCCCCGTGCGGGTCCTGGTCGTGGACGACGAGGCTCCGCTCGCCGAGCTGCTCTCGATGGCCCTGCGGTACGAGGGGTGGGAGGTGCGCAGTGCCGGGGACGGGGCCGGGGCCGTCCGTGCCGCGCGGGACTTCCGCCCGGACGCGGTGGTCCTGGACGTGATGCTCCCGGACATGGACGGGCTGTCCGTGCTGGGCCGGCTGCGCCGCGAGTACGACGATGTGCCGGTCCTCTTCCTGACCGCCCGGGACGCCGTGGAGGACCGGATCGCCGGGCTGACCGCCGGTGGCGACGACTATGTGACCAAGCCGTTCAGCCTGGAGGAGGTCGTGGCCCGGCTGCGCGGGCTCATCCGCCGCTCGGGCTCGGCCGTCGCCGCCGGCCGCACCGAGTCCACGCTCGTCGTCGGGGACCTGGTGCTCGACGAGGACAGCCACGAGGTGAGCCGGGGCGGGGACGCGATCCACGTCACGGCCACCGAGTTCGAGCTGCTGCGCTTCCTGATGCGCAATCCGCGCCGGGTGCTCAGCAAGGCGCAGATCCTCGACCGGGTCTGGAACTACGACTTCGGCGGCCAGGCCAACGTCGTGGAGCTCTACATCTCCTACCTCCGCAAGAAGATCGACGCCGGGCGCACGCCGATGATCCACACCCGGCGCGGCGCGGGGTATCTGATCAAGCCCGGTGAGTAGGTGAGTAGGGGCCGGGGCGGTGTCCGGGTGCCGCGGCGGCCGTGGACGCTGCGGACGCGGCTCGTCGTGTCGGCGGTCTCGCTGATCGCCGTCGTCGCCGCCGTCATCGGGTCCGTCACCGCGATCGCCTTCCACAGCTACATGTACGGCAAGCTCGACGATCAGCTGCACTCCGTCGCCGAGCGCGCCCAACGTCCGCCGGGCCCGGGGCCGCAGGCGTTGCGCGAGGCGGGACCGCTCGGCTTCGTCGGCGGGGGCGGGCAGCCGCTCGGCACGTTCGGGGCCCTACTCGGTGAGGACGGGGACGTCACCGCGTCGAAGGTCGTCGAGGACAGCGGGCTGCGCGCCCAGGAGAGCGCGAAGCCGCTGACCGGGGAGGAGCGGAGCGCCCTGGAGGCGGCCGCTCCGACCACCGGTGAGGGAGCCCGGAGCGTCGACCTTCCAGGGCTCGGCGGCTACCGGGTCGAGGCCGCCACCACCACCGAGGGGCACACCGTCCTCGTCGGCATCCCCAGCGCCGAGGTGAGCGGTGCGCTGACCACCCTGATCGTCGTGGAGGTCTGCGTGACCGCCGCCGGGCTGCTGGCCGCGTCGATCGCGGGAAGCGCGCTCGTGGGGGTCGCCCTGCGGCCGTTGCGCCGGGTCGCCGCCACGGCCACCCGGGTATCCGAACTCCCCCTGCACCGCGGTGAGGTGGCCCTCCTGGAGCGGGTCCCGGACGCCGAGGCCGATCCGCGCACGGAGGTCGGGCAGGTGGGCGCGGCGCTCAACCGGATGCTCGGGCACGTCGGTTCGGCACTCGCCGCCCGCCAGGAGAGCGAGACGCGGGTCCGGCAGTTCGTCGCCGACGCCAGCCATGAGCTGCGCACCCCGCTGGCCTCGATCCGGGGCTACGCCGAGCTGACCCGCCGCGCCGGAGCGGGACGGGACGCGCCGGAGCGGCGCCCCACCGGGGGCCGGGAAGCGCCGGGGCCCGACCCGGTCACCCGGCACGCGCTGGGGCGGATCGAGTCGGAGGCGGCCCGGATGACGGGCCTGGTGGAGGATCTGCTGCTGCTGGCGCGACTGGACGCCGGGCGTCCGCTCTCGTACGGGAGCACCGATCTGCTGCCGCTGGTCGTGGACGCGATCAGCGACGCCCGGGCGGCGGACCAGGGGGCGCCGGGCCGGGGTGACAAGGCGGTGGACCAGGGGGCGCCGGGCCGGGATGCCGGCGCGGTGGACCGCCGGGGTGCCAGGGCGGTGGACCAGGGGGCGCCGGGCCGGGGCGCCAGCGCGGTCGATCGGGGTGCGCCGGGCCGGGAGGCCCTGCACCGCTGGCGGCTTGAGCTGCCCGCCGAGCCCGTGACCGTACGCGCCGATCCCGACCGGTTCCAGCAGGTGCTGGTCAACCTGCTGGCCAACGCCCGCACCCACACCCCGCCGGGGACCACCGTCACCGTGGCCGTACGGCCGTCCGCGCGCGCCGGAGGGCCGGTCACGCTGGAGGTGGGCGACGACGGGCCCGGCATCCCGGCGGAGCTGCTGCCGCACGTCTTCGAACGGTTCGCCCGCGGTGACGCCTCCCGCTCGCGCGGGGCCGGTACGGGAGGGGCGACCGGGTCCACCGGGCTCGGCCTGGCCATCGTGCAGGCCGTCGTCTCCGCGCACGGCGGGCGCGTACGGGTGGAGTCGGAGCCGGGCCGCACGGTGTTCGTGATCGAGCTGCCGGCGGCGGAAGCGGACGAAGCGCTCCGCGCGGACGCACAGGGCAAGGACAGGGCGGACTCAGAGGGCAAGGACAGGGCGGACTCACAGGGCAGGGACAGGCTCAGCACACCGGTGTGACAGCGCGGTCGGCGAACGTCGGAGCATGACCACCGACAGCCTCCGGAGCGGCCCCGGCGCGACCGGCCGCAGCAGCGGGGCCGGCGTGCACCGCGCCCGTCTGCCGGTCAGGGAGCACCTCCCGGCCCGTGGCCCGGCCACCGCCGCCGACGTCCCCGTGCTCGACGTCGTCGTCCCCGTGTACAACGAGGAGAAGGACCTCCGCCCCTGCGTCGTGCGCCTGAACGGCCATCTCGCGCGGACCTTCCCGTACCCCTTCCGCATCACCGTCGCCGACAACGCCAGCACCGACTCCACGCCCGCCGTCGCCGCGTCGCTCGCCGCGGAGCTGCCCGGGGTGCGGTACGTGCGGCTGGCGGAGAAGGGGCGGGGGCGGGCGCTGCGTACGGTCTGGGCCGAGTCAGACGCGCCGGTCCTCGCCTATATGGACGTCGACCTCTCCACCGACCTCAACGCCCTCCTCCCGCTGGTCGCCCCGCTCATCTCCGGCCACTCCGACCTGGCCATCGGCTCCCGGCTGGCGAGGAGTTCGCGGGTGGTGCGGGGGCCGAAGCGGGAGTTCATCTCACGCGCCTACAACCTGATTCTGCGCTCCTCGCTGGCCGCCGGGTTCAGCGACGCCCAGTGCGGGTTCAAGGCGGTCCGGCGCGAGGTCGCCGAGCGGCTGCTGCCGATGGTGGAGGACAGCGGCTGGTTCTTCGACACCGAGCTGCTGGTCCTCGCCGAGCGGGCCGGCCTGCGCATCCACGAGGTGCCCGTCGACTGGATCGACGACCCCGAATCGACCGTCCACATCGTGCGGACGGCCACCGAGGATCTGAGAGGCGTGTGGCGGGTGGGGCGGTCGCTGGCCGTCGGCGCGCTGCCGCTGGACCGGCTGGCCCGGCCCTTCGGGGACGACCCGCGCGACCGGACGCTGACCGGGGCGGAGCGCGGACTGGCCCGCCAGCTCGTCGGGTTCTGCTTCGTGGGCGCGCTGTCGACGCTGTTCTACCTCGCCCTGTACTCCCTCTTCCGGCTCGGCGTCGGACCGCAGTTCGCCAACGCCGGCGCGCTGCTCGTCTCCGCCGTCGCCAACACCGCCGCCAACCGCCGCCTCACCTTCGGTGTACGCGGCCGGGGCGGTGCCGTCCGCCACCAGGCGCAGGGGCTCGTGGTCTTCGCCATCGGCCTCGCGCTGACCAGCGGCTCGCTCGCCGCGCTGGGGGCGGCGAGCGGATCGCCCTCGCACGGCACGGAGCTGGCCGTGCTGATCACCGCCAACCTCGCGGCCACCGTGCTGCGTTTCCTGCTCCTGCGCGCCTGGGTCTTCCCGGCCAGCGCCTGCCCCGACCCCGAGGACGTCCGATGACCACGACCGCCGCCCCCGCGATGCCCGTCGCCGCGCCGCCGGCCGGGAGAGAAGGCCCTCGCTGGGCGCGCCCCGCGCTGTACGGGCTGCTGCTGGCCGTCGGCCTCGCGTACTTCTCCAACCTCAGCGCCTCCGGGTACGCCAACTCCTTCTACTCCGCAGCCGTCCAGGCGGGCAGCCAGAGCTGGAAGGCCCTCTTCTTCGGCTCGCTGGACTCGGGAGGCGCCATCACCGTCGACAAGCCGCCCGCCGCGCTCTGGCCGATGGCCCTGTCGGTGCGGCTGTTCGGGCTCAACTCCTGGGCGATCCTGGCACCGCAGGTCCTGATGGCGCTCGCCACGGCGGCCGTGCTGAACACCGCCGTACGCCGTCGTTTCGGACCGGTCGCCGGGCTGATCGCGGTGGGCGTGTTCGCGTTGACGCCCGTCGCGGCGCTGATGTTCCGCTTCAACAATCCGGACGCGCTGCTCGCCCTGCTGATGACCGTCACCGTCTGGTGCGTGCTGCGGGCCCTGGAGCAGGGTCGGACGAAGTGGCTGCTCTGGGCGGGCGCGGCGGTCGGGTTCGCGTTCCTGACGAAGACCCTCCAGGCGTTCCTGATCCTGCCGCCGCTGGCCGGGCTGTACGCGGTGTGCGCCCCCGTTCCCGTACGGAAGCGGATCGGTCAACTCGCCCTGTCCGCGCTGACGATGGTCGTCGCCGGCGGCTGGTGGGTCGCGATCGTGGAGCTGATGCCGGCTTCCTCGCGCCCGTACGTCGGCGGCTCGCAGAACAACTCCTTCCTGGAACTCACCTTCGGCTACAACGGGCTCGGCCGGATCAACGGCGAGGAGACCGGGAGCGTCGGCGGGGGAGGCGGCGGCCGTGGGGGCGGAGGCGGCGGTGGCTGGGGTGAGACCGGCATCGGCCGAATGTTCGACTCCGAGATCGGCGGCCAGATCGCGTGGCTGCTCCCCGCCGCGCTGATCCTGCTGGCGGCCGGGCTCTGGCTGACCCGGAAGGCGGCGCGGACCGACTCCGCGCGGGCCGCGTTCGTCGCCTGGGGCGGTGCGCTGATCATGACCGCCGCCGTGTTCAGCTTCATGGCCGGGATCTTCCACCAGTACTACACGGTGGCCCTCGCCCCGTACGTCGCGGCGCTCGTCGCCATGGGCGTCACGGTGCTGTGGGAGGAGCGGGGCGCGTGGTGGCCGCGCGCGGTGCTCGCGGGCACGGTCGTGGTGACGGTGGTCTGGGCGTACGTCCTGCTGGGCCGTACGCCGGACTACCTGCCGTGGCTGCGGTGGGCGGTACTGGCGGCAGGGATCGTCGGCGCGCTCGGGTTGCCGGCCGTGGGCCGGTTCGGCGGCCGGGGTCTGGCGGCCGCCGTGGTCGGGCTGTGCTGCGCGGCGTCGCTGGCGGGGCCGGCGGCGTACACCGTCTCCACCCTGAACAGCGCCCACCAGGGGTCGATCGTGACCGCCGGTCCTTCGGCCGGCTTCGGCAGGGGCGGACCCGGGGGCGGTGGCGGCCGGGGCTGGCCCGGCGGCGGTGACGACGGGCAGCGCGGTGGCATGCAGCAGCCTCCCGGCCAGGCGCGGGGGCAGGGGCAGGCGCAGGGCGGCATGCCTACGTTGCCGGGAGGGGCCGCACCGGGAGGAACCGCACCCAGCGGTGCAAGCACAGGGGCGGGGACGAACCCCGGCTTCGGTGAAGGGATGAGGGGTGACGGCGGCGGAGGCGGCGGCATGGGCGGGCTGCTCAACGGCGCGTCCGTCGACGCCAAGGCGAAGGCGCTGCTGGAGAAGGACGCGGACGACTACACCTGGGTCGCCGCCGCCGTCGGCGCGCAGAACGCGGCCAGCTACCAACTCGCGACCGGCGAGCCGGTGATGGCGATCGGCGGCTTCAACGGGAGCGACCCGTCACCGACGTTGGCCCAGTTCAAGAGCCACGTCGCGGAAGGGAAGATCCACTACTTCGTCTCGGGCGGAGAAATGGGAGGCGGAATGGGCGGAGAAACGGGAGGCGGGACGCAAGGTGGCGGTGGCGGCAGAGGCGGCAACTCCGGTACCTCGTCGCAGATCTCCTCCTGGGTGACGGAGAACTTCACCGAGGTCACCGTCGGCGGCACCACCTTCTACGACCTGACGCAGCCCGCCGGCTGAGGACCGGGCGTACGCGGTCGGGCTCAGAACCCGGCCGCGTACGTCCAGAAGTCCCGCACCACCTGCGGAGCCGCGGGCCCGGCCATCTCCAGCTGGGTGAGGAGGACGGCGACGGTGCCCGTGGAGGGGATGACGTGGGCCGTGGTGCCGGTGCCGCCGATCCAGCCGTAGCGGCCGAGAACGTTCCAGGGGGCCGCGATCTCGATGTCCACCGCACCGCCGAAGCCCCAGCCCTGCCCCTCCGTGAACAGCCCGCTCGCGGCGCGCTGGTCCGGGGTGAGGTGATCGGTGATCATCTGGCGGACGGACTCGGCGGCCAGCACCCGGTGGCCGCCGTCGTTCAGGCCCCCGGCGAGCAGCATCCGGCCGAAGGCGGCCCAGTCGTCGACGGTCGAGACCAGCCCGCCCGCGCCGGACGGGAAGGCGGGCGGGCTGCTCCACTGCCCGTCCGGGGCGTCGACCAGCACCGGATCGCTTCCGCTGTCCGCCCCGGCCCGGTAGTAGCCGGTGAACCGGTCCAGCGCGGCGGGCTCCACGGCGAACCCGGTGTCCGTCATGCCGAGGGGTTCGAACAGTCGCTCCGCCAGATACCCGGGCAGCGGGCGGTCGGCGACTCGGGCGATGAGGACGCCGAGGATGTCCGAGCACGTGTTGTAGAGCCAGCCGTCGCCCGGCTGGTGCAGCAACGGGACCCGGGACAGCGCGGCCATCCAGGCGTCCGGCGCGAGGACGGTCTGCGGCTGCGGCGGGCCCTGTTTCAGCTCGGCGAAGAGCGGGGCGACGGCCGGGAGGGAGAAGTCGGAAGGGAAGCCGTAGCCGGCCCGGAAGGTCAGCAGGTCCAGCAGGGTGATCGGGCGGACCGCCGACACCACGTCGTCGACCGGACTCTGCGGGGTCCGTACGACCAGGGGCGCGGCCAGTTCCGGCAGCCACGCCGCGACCGGGTCGGCGGGGGCGATGAGGCCGTCCTCGACGAGCGTCATGGCGGCCGCCGCCACGATCGGCTTGGTGATCGAGGCGATGCGGAAGATCGAGTCCCGCCGCATGGGCGCGGACCCGGCCAGGACGGCCGTACCGGCCGCCGCCACCTCGGCCCTCCGGCCCCGGGCGACCAGGGCCACCGCGCCCGGCATCGACCCCTCGGCGATGTGGGCGTCCAGCAGTTCGTGCAGGGAGGTGGTGGTCATGGGTCGTCCTTCGTCCGGTACCGGTACCGCGTGTGCTGTCGGAGGCATGCCCCCGGGGCCCCGCGGCGCGCGACCGCGGGTGGTGGTGGACCGGGCGCGGCCCTCGGACAGGAGGACGCGCGCCGGCCGTAAAAGGAGGCATGCGGACCGAAAATGATGACTCCCGGCCCGCCCGGGACTCATCGGCCCGGGCCGGGGGTGCTGTGGGCCGAGCCCAGGGCTCACCGGCCCCTTCCTCCCCGTACCAGCAGGTCCGCCACCACCGGCCGGTGGTCGGAGGCGACGCTCTCCGGGACCCACGCCTTCCGCACCGTGATCGCGGCGCCCGGCCCGCCCTTCGACACCGCCACGAAGTCGATCCGCTTGACCGGGTTCTGCGCCGGGAAGGTGGGCGCGCCCGGGTCGGCGTCCGCCAGCTCCCGCCACAGCGGGGCCAGTTCGGGGGCGGCGGGCTCCGCGTTGAAGTCGCCGAGCAGGATGTGCGGGCCCCGGTCCTCGGCCATGATCCGCCGGGTGTCGGCGACCTGGGCGACGCGGACGGCGGGGTCCGGCCGGTAGTCGAGGTGGGTCACGTACACGTGCACGGGCAGCCCTCGCACCCGTACGACGACCTCGCCGAACCCCGGTGCGGGAGCGGGGGCCGGATTCGGGTCCTGAGTGGAGAGGCGGGTGATCTCGTGGTTCTCGGCGCTCACGATCCGGTGCCGCGACAGCACGGCCACCCCGTACTCCGCCCGGGGGCCGCCCGGCCGGGCCGGGTCCAGGCTGTAGATCGGGGCGAAGGAGACGTGCATGCGCAGCCGCCGCGCCAGCTCTCCTGCGAGATCCCGCCGCTCGCTGCGGTCGCCCCAATGCCGGTCGACCTCCTGAAGGCCGATCACATCCGCTTGCAGGGAACGTAGTTCGGCGGTCAAGCGGTCCAGGTCGAAGACTCCGTCCACGCCCGCCCCGGCGTGGATGTTGTACGTGGCGACCCGCAGCGGCACGCCCCCGCCGGACGGGGGGCGGGTCGTGGTGACGGCGGCCGCGGGCGGCGCGATGAGCGCGCCCAAGAGGGACGCGGCGAACAGGAGTTGAGGGATACGAGAGGTACGGCGACGCAGCGACATGGCTCTCCAACCGGCCGAAAATCGCGCACTTTGTCAGGTCAGCGTCGAGAACCGTACCGCTCGGCCGCCGCGCGGGTCCCACCGGCGCGGCCGGTCCGGTGGCACGGAATTGACTTGTACGATGTACAGGAGTCATCTTACGCTGTATATCAACGACCTGCCTTACGCCGTACAGTGCCGAGCTGCGCGTGCCGTACGACCACTCCGGAGCGAGCTGTCACCGCACCGGACCCCGGAGCCCAAGGAGTCCGCATGACGGCACCCGCCGCACCACGACCAGACCTCGCCCATCAGGGGCATCCGCAGCGCTGGCTGATCCTGGGTGTCATCTGCCTGGCCCAGCTCACGGTGCTGCTCGACAACACCGTCCTCAACGTCGCGATTCCCTCCCTCACGTCGGAGCTGGACGCCTCCACCGCCGATGTGCAGTGGATGATCAACGCCTACTCACTCGTCCAGGCAGGGCTGTTGCTCACCGCGGGCAGCTCCGCCGACCGCTACGGGCGCAAGAAGTTGCTGATGGTGGGCCTCGCCCTCTTCGGCGTCGGCTCGCTCGCGGCCGGGCTCTCCCAGTCCTCGGGCCAACTCATCGCGGCCCGCGCCGGGATGGGTGTCGGCGGCGCGCTGCTGCTCACCACCACGCTCGCCGTCGTGGTCCAGATCTTCGACGACACCGAGCGGGTCAAGGCGATCGGGATCTGGTCCACGGTCTCCTCCCTCGGCTTCGCGGCGGGTCCGCTGTTCGGCGGGTTCGTCCTCGACCACTTCTGGTGGGGTGCGATCTTCCTCATCAACATCCCGGTCGCCCTGATCGCCCTGGCCGCCGTCGCCCGGCTCGTACCGGAGTCGAAGAGCGGCCAGGGAGAGCGGCCGGACCTGCTGGGCGCGCTGCTCTCCACGATCGGCATGACCGCCGTCGTCTTCGCCATCATCTCGGGGCCCGAGCACGGCTGGGCGTCCGGCCAGGTGCTGCTGACGGCGTCCCTCGGAGTCGCGGTGCTGGCCGGATTCGTGCTGTGGGAGCTGCGCGTTCCCCACCCGATGCTCGACATGCACTTCTTCCGGAACCAGAAGTTCGTCGGAGCGGTGGCGGGGGCCATCCTGGTCGCCTTCGGGATGACCGGATCGCTCTTCCTGCTCACCCAGCACCTCCAGTTCGTCCTCGGTTACGGGCCGTTGGAGGCCGGCTTGCGGACGGCTCCGATGGCGCTCACCGTGGTCGCCCTCAACCTCACGGGGCTCGGCGCGCGCATGGTCCAGAAGTTCGGCACGCCCGTCGTCATCGCGGCGGGGATGAGCTGCCTGGCGGCCGGCCTCGCCGCGATCGCGGTGCTCGGCGGGGGCGACGGCGGGTACGGCGGCATGCTGTTCGGCCTGGTCGTGATGGGTGCGGGCGTCGCCCTCGCGATGCCCGCGATGGCCAACGCCATCATGAGCGCGATCCCGCCGGAGAAGGCCGGAGTGGGCGCGGGGGTCAACGGCATGCTCGCGGAGTTCGGCAACGGACTGGGGGTCGCGGTGCTCGGCGCGGTGCTGAACGCCCGATTCGCCGCTCTCGTGCCGGCCGCCGTCGGCGCCGCCTCGCTGCCCGCGGCCCTGGCCGCCGCCGACGGCCCCGCCGCCCGGGAGCAGATCAAGGACGCCTTCGCCTCGGGCCTGGAGGTCAGCCAACTGTTCGGCGCGGTCGCGGTGCTGGCGGGCGGGCTGCTCGCCGCGCTGCTGCTGCGCCGGGCCGAGCGGGCGGAGTCGTCGCCGGCCGGGGCTGCGAAGGCGCCGCTGGACGACGTTGCGGAGATGCCGGTGGCCGACGCCAGGAAGGCGCCGCCGGCCGGCGCCACGAAGACGGCGGTGGCCGGGGCTGCGAGGACGCCGGTGGCCGGGGCTGCGGAGGCCGGGGACCGGGCAGACTCGACGGGACCGGCGGCATAGCATCGGACCGGGCGCGCGTACCGGACCGTCAGCGTCCGGTACGCCGTCCTTCCGGCAGGACGACTTCGTCCCGCCCTTCCGGCAGGATCGAACGGCGGAGCGGTCCGCGCAAGACGAGGAGAGTGCGCCATGGTGTCCGAGTCCGACCGCGATTCCGACCGGGAGTCCGTGCCTGAACCTGAGCCGGAGTCCGGACCCGGGGCGGGGGCTGGGGCGGGGGCCGGGACCGGGACCGGGACCGAGACCGACCTGGCGAACAACGCCGCGCGGACCAGCGTATGGCTGGACCACCGGGCCCCCTCGCGCTCGCGCAGGACCGAGTCCCCGGCGGGCCTGGACCGCAACCGGATCACCGAGGCGTCGGTGCGGCTGCTGGACGCCGACGGCCTGGCCAAGTTCTCGATGCGCCGGCTCGCCGCCGAGCTGGACGTCACCGCGATGTCCCTCTACTGGTACGTCGACACCAAGGACGACCTCCTGGAGCTGGCGCTCGACTCGGTCTACGCCGAGATCGCCCCGCCCCGCGAGGACGCCGACTGGCGGGACCGGCTGCGGGAGCTGGCCCGCAGCTACCGCGAACTCCTCGTCCGCCACATCTGGATCTCCCCGCTGGCCGGGACGTTCCTCAACATCGGCCCGAACTCGATGCTGTTCTCGTACGCCGTCCAGGACATCGTCCGGGCCACCGGGCTGCCCCTGGAACGGCAGACGGGCGCGCTGTCGGCGGTCTTCCAGTTCGTGTACGGATTCGGCACCGTCGAGGGCCACTTCAAGGCGCGGTGCGACGCGACCGGGCTGACCCAGGACGAGTACCACCACCAGGCGCTGAACACGATCAGGGCACAGCCGCACCTGCGGCAGATCACCGAGGCCTCGGACGAACTGATGGCGGCCCGGGGCGGGGAGACGGTCGAGGAGATGCGTGAACGGGACTTCGTCTTCGCGCTGGACCTGCTGATCGCGGGCATCGAGGCGGTGCGCGACCGGAGCGGGTCAGCGACTCAGTAGCCCTTCTCCGAGGACCGCTCAGTGCTCGTGCCGGTCCTTCGAGGGCCGCTCGGTGGTTGCGTGAGTCCTCCGAGAGACGCTCCATGCTCGTGCCGGTCCCTTCGGGGGGCGTTCAGTACCCGCGCCCCGCGTCCACCGTCAGCTCGGGCCTGCGGCCCGCCGTCACGGCCTCCCAGCAGGCGGTGAAGTCGACGGAGACGTCCTCGTCGGTGGTGATCCCCGAGGAGTGCGAGGTGATGACCGTACGGGGCAGCTTCCACACCGGGTCGCCGGGCGCGGCCGGTTCCGCCGGCAGGACGTCCAGCACCGCCCGCCGCACCCGGCCGTCCCGCAGCGCGGTCTCCAGCGCCTCCATGTCGACGGTCGCGCCCCGCCCCACGTTGACGAACGTCGCCCCGCGCACCGCCGTGAACCGGTCGGCGCCGAAGAAGCCCTCGGTGGCCCCGGTCAACGGCAGCGTGGAGATCACCCAACGGGCCTCGCCCAGCACCCCGTCGTCCTCGGCGGCCCCGATCACGCGGTCGAAGCCGGGCACCACCCGGGCGGCGCCCGGCGCGGGCCCGAACCGCGTCGTGCGGGCGACGCCCACGGTGCGTACCCCGCAGGCGCCCAGCAGCCGCCCGACGGCCGCGCCGATGCGGCCGGTCCCGTAGATCAGGGCGGTCTGCCCGGCGACGAGCTCCGAGGGGAGGCGCTCCCACTGCGCGCGGGCGTGCAGGGCCGTGAACTCCGGTACGGACTGGCACTCGGCGAGCACCCAGGCCAGGACGTACTGGGCCATCCGCTCGCCCATCCGGCCCACGGTCCGGGTCAGGAGCGCCGAGCCGGGCCAGGGGCCTCCGGCGAACAGCGGGTCGGTCCCCGCGTTGACGCTGTGGAACCAGAGCAGGCGGCTGGTCCGCAGCGCGTCGGGCAGTGTCTCCCCCACGCACAGCAGGGGCGCGTCGGACGGCGGCGGGACGTTCTCCAGGGGCTCCGCGCCCCGACCGGTGATCCGCTCCAGTTCCCGTACCAGCCCGCCGTCGAGCGAGGGCGCGACCAGCAGCCGGGCTCTCGCGAGGGCGTCGGGCGAGGGCAGCGGGGCCGGGACGGGCATCCCACACGCGAGGAGGGAGTGGGGCTGCCCCGGGACGGGTATCGGCGGAACGGGCTCGGCGTTCCCGCCCTCTTCGTTCTCCCCGTTCTCCCCGCTCTCTGCGGCTTCTGCGGCTTCTGCGGCCTCTGCGGTGTTCCCGGTCTCTCCGGCCTTTCTGGCTTCTCCGGTCATCGCGCGGTCAGCTCCCCGGGGCCAGGTGGGCCGGGAAGCCGCCGGTGGCGACGGGGCCCCAGCGCTCCGGGGTGACCCGGATGATGGACTTGCCCTGCCTCACCATCGCCGCCCGGTACTCGTCCCAGTCCGGGTGCTCGCCCGAGATGTTCCGGAAGTACTCGACGAGCGGCTCGACCGAGTCCGGGGCGTCGATGACCTCCGCCGAACCGTCGACCTGCACCCACGGCCCGTCCCACTCGTCCGACAGCACGATCACGCTGACCCGTTCGTCGCGCCGCGCGTTGCGGGTCTTGGCGCGCTCGGGGTACGTCGCCATGACGATCCGCCCCGCGCCGTCCACGCCGCAGGTCAGCGGGGAGCCCTGGGGGCGGCCGTCGGCCCGGGTGGTGAGCAGGACCGCCCGGTGCCGGGGGCGTACGAACGCCAGCAACTCGTCGAGCTCCACGGCGGTGTTGGTCGCGATGTTCGGTGCCATGCCCACCACCCTACGACCGGGCCGGGCCAAGGCCGGGGTAGCGCCCCGCCGAGGACTAACCGGGCAGCGCCTCGCCCTGTACCGCCTGGATGTCCAGCTCCACGCGCAGCGTCGTCCCGATCGCGGAGATGCCCGCCTGGACGACCTGGTTGTAGTTCATCGCGAAGTCGGCGCGGCGCAGTTCGGCGGTGGCGTGGAAGGCCGCGCGCACCCCGCCCCACGGGTCGGGCCCGGTGCCGAGGTAGCTGAGGTCCAGGTCGACGGGGCGCGATACGCCGTGCATGGTCAGTTCGCCGTGCACGGTCCAGCGGTCGGGTCCCGCCGGGTCCAGCGCGGTGGAGCGGTAGGCGATCTCCGGGTACCGGTCCACGTCCAGGAAGTCCGGAGAGCGCAGGTGCTTGTCCCGCATCTCGTTGCCGGTGTCGATTCCGGCCGCCCTGATCACCGCGTCGACCCGGGAGCGGGAGACGTCCTCGGCGATCTCGATCCGGCCGCCGAAGTCGGTGAAGCGGCCGTGCACGCTGGAGATCCCCAGGTGCTGGGCGACCGCGCCGACCGAGGAGTGCGCGGGGTCCAGCGACCAGACGCCCGGCGGCGGGAGCTCCACCCCGCCCTGGCGGGCCAGCACGATCTGGCCGCCCTCGATCCGGCCGCTCGCGGTGACGAGGGCGGTGGAGGCGGCGGGCGCGTACCCGACCGCCGTGACGATCACCGTGTACGCACCGGCCGCCAGGGAACCGTCCGTCCGGACGGCCCCGTTCTCGTCGGCGGCGGCGCGCAGCACCTGGGCGCCGGTCATGTCGGTGACGGTGACGACGGCGTGCTGGACCGCCCAGCCGTCCCGTGTCCGTACCTGTGCGCGAAGTCCCATCCCGTATCTCTCTCCTAGCTCGATGACCCCGCGGCCGGCCCGAAGGAACCCGGGGCCACATGGGTCGGGCCCCGGGGCGGGCACGGCAGGCCGTCCCCTGCTCGCCGTGCCCGCCACCGGGGCCCATTTCCACCCGGTCGTGACAGCCTCTCCGCTGGAAGTGCCGTCCGACCAGGGGTCTTCGCGATCCCTTCACGTGCTCGCGCGCATCCCTATAGGTGCTCGCGCGCCGGTGCCGAAGGAATCAGTCCCCAGGAATCAGTCCCGAGGGGTCAGTCCCGAGGGGTCAGTCCCGAGAGGTCAATCCCGACGGACCAGTCCCGACGGACCAGTCCCGACGGACCAATCCGTGGGAATCAGTCCGCGGGAATCAATCACTCACCCGGGTGGGCGAGTTCGATGTCGTGCCCGTCGACTCCCGGGCCGCTCACGGTCAGCGATCCGGCCACCGGCGGGTAGCCGGTCGCGATGACCGCGTACTCGCCCGCGTCCAGGTCGGTGAAGGCGTACGCCCCGTCCTCGCCGGTCGTCGCGGTCGCGACCACGTTGCCCGCCGCGTCGATCAGCGTGACCCGTGCGTCGGTCAGCGGGCTCCGGGCGGACCCGGCCCGCACGACGCCCCGGACCAGCGCCCCGGACCGCAGCGCGGCCTCGACGCGGGTGACGCCCTGGCCGCCGATCTCCACCGGCAGCGCCAGCGGACGGAAGCCGGCGGCGTTGACCGCGACGGTCACGGAGCCCGGGATCAGCTCGCCGAAGGCGAACTCCCCGGACGGGCCGGACACGCCGGTGGCCAGCACGTCGCCCCGAACGTCGGTCACGACGACCATCGCGCCGTCGACGGCTGCGCCGGACTCGACGGCCTTGACCGTTCCGGCCAGTCCGCTCGTACCGGAGAGCAGGATGTCGAAGCCCAGGGGCTCCTCGCCGACGACCACCGTGGACGCCTGCGGCTGGAAGCCGTCGGCGGAGGCGATCAGCACATAGCTGCCGGAGCCGGGGGCGTCCAGGGCGTAGCCGCCGTCGGGCCGGGCCACGGAGCGGCCGAGCTGCCGGCCGCCCAGCGAGATCAGGGTGACGGCGGCACGGGCGACCGGAGCACCCTCCGCACCCCGCACCACACCGTGGACCGAGGTGCCCTGAACGCCGCCGCCGCTGTGGGCGGTGTCGTACGAGGCGGAGGCGGGGGCGGGGGCGGTGGCGGGGACGCCGGTGGTGTCGACCGAGGTGACCCCGGCCGCGCCCTCGGAGACCGGACCGGTGGCCGCGCCGACGGCGGCCGGCACGGGGACCTCGGCCGTCTCACCGGTCGCGGAGGCCTCGGCGGTGGTGTCGGTCGCCACGCTGCTCTTCAACGCGACCTCCTTGATGAAGATCGTCACGATGAAGGCGACGAGTGCGGCCGGGGCGGCGTACAGGAAGACGTCGCCGACGCCGTGCCCGTACGCGGCCTCCATGACCAGGCGCAGGGGCTCGGGCAGCTTGTCCAGGTCGGGGATGCCCCCGCCGCCGGTACCGCCGTGGCCGAACGCCGCACCCTCCGGGCCGAGGGCGGTGATGCCGTCCTGGACGTAGTGGGTGACCCGGTTGCCCAGGACCGCGCCGAGCGCGGAGACGCCGATCGCACCGCCGAGGGAGCGGAAGAAGGTGACGACGGAGCTCGCGGAACCGAGGTCCTCGGGGGCGACCTGGTTCTGGGTGGCGAGGACCAGGTTCTGCATCATCATGCCGATGCCGAGACCCATGACGAACATGTAGACCGCGACGTGCCAGTACGTCGTGTCGTACCGGATCGTGCCGAGCATCCCGAGCCCGGCCGTGACCAGGAAGCCACCGGTGACCAGCCACGCCTTCCAGCGCCCGGTCTTGGTGATGACCTGGCCGGAGATGGTCGAGGAGAGGAAGAGCCCTGTGATCATCGGGATGGTCATCACGCCGGACATCGTCGGCGACTTGCCGCGCGCCAGCTGGAAGTACTGGCTGAAGAAGACGGTGCCCGCGAACATCGCGATGCCGACGAACAGCGAGGCGATCGAGGCGAGGGTGATGGTGCGGTTACGGAAGAGGCGCAGCGGAATGATCGGTTCGGCGGCGCGCGACTCGACGAGGACGAAGAGCAGGCCGAGCAGGACGGAGCCCGCGACCATCACGCCACTCTGCCACGACAGCCAGTCGTACTTGTCGCCCGCGAAGGTCACCCAGACCAGCAGCAGGGAGACGGCGGCGCTGATGAAGAACGCGCCGGTCCAGTCGACCTTCACGCCCTCGCGCTTGACGACCGGGAGCTTCAGGGTCTTCTGGAGCACGATCAGCGCGATGATCGCGAACGGCACGCCCACGTAGAAGCACCAGCGCCAGCCCATCCAGCTGGTGTCGGTGATGACGCCGCCGAGCAGCGGACCGCCGACGGTGGCGACCGCGAAGACCGCGCCCAGGTAGCCGCTGTAACGTCCGCGCTCGCGCGGGGCGATCATCGCGGCCATGACGATCTGCGCGAGGGCGGAGAGACCGCCGACGCCGATGCCCTGGACGACCCGGCAGGCGATGAGCATGCCGCTGCTGGTCGACAGACCGGCGACGACCGAGCCCAGGACGTAGATGATCAGGGCTATCTGGACCAGCAGCTTCTTGCTGAAGAGGTCCGAGAGCTTGCCCCAGAGCGGGGTGGTGGCGGTCATGGCCAGCAGCGAGGCCGTCACGACCCAGGTGTAGGCGCTCTGACCGCCGCCGAGGTCGGAGATGATCTCGGGCAGGGCGTTGGAGACGACCGTCGACGACAGGATCGCGACGAACATGCCGAGCAGCAGCCCGGCCAGCGCCTCCATGATCTGCCGGTGCGTCATCGGCGTGCCGTCGGAGGCACCGGAGGCGGTGGCGCTCCCGTGCCCTCCGTGCTTGGCGTGGCCGCCCCGCACACCGGTGGGTGTGGTCGTAGCCATTGAGTTCCTTATCCGTGCGTATTTGCTTCTGTTACACAGGTGTACGGGTGTGAGCCTCGTCGCCGAGGCGGGTCCTGCACTCACCGGTGTGGGTTCCGGGGGCGCAGCCGCCGGCTCCGCGACAGGCGAAGCTGTCGCGGAGCCGGGACAGCAGCGCGATGAGCCGGCCGACGTCGTCGTCGGACCAGTCCTGGAGGTTGTGGGCGAACACCTCGGTGGTCCGCCGGGTCAGTTCGTCGAGCTGCTCGTGCCCGCCGGGGGTCAGCCGCAGGATGCGGGACCGCTTGTCCGCCGGGTCCGCGGACCGTTCGATCCAGCCGCGATCGGCCACATGGGCCACATGGCGACTGGTCACCGACATGTCCACGGACAGCAGCTCGGCGAGCCGGCTGATCCGCATCTCGCCGTGCCGGTCCAGGAGGGTCAGCACGGCGGCGGATCCCGCGGGACATTCGTGGGGCAGTGCGCGGGCGAGCCCTCTTTTGACGGCCCCGACGGCGCTGAGCTGCCGGGCCAGTTCCTCGTAACTACTCCGTGCGGCCACGGGAACCCCCAGCACACTCACGACTATGTTGTTGCTTAGGGCAACGATAGAAGCCGTTGGTTGCTACAGGCAAACGAAAACGGCCTTGCAGAAGTAAAGGAACGCAAAAGCCTCCGTAGGGTCCGGGTCAAGCCCGTTCGCCGGCTGTGGCGACCCGGGTCGGACGGGGCGCGGGGTGGCCCGGGGGTTGGGCGGTGGGCCCGAGTTCGCTAGGGTCCTGCCCCATGGCACACAACCCCCACGCCCCTCAGCCGGGCCCCGAGGGCACCCCTGACCCGGCGGGCAGCACGCAGATGTTCCGCGCCTTCGTCGACGAGGGCGAGCCGCAGCGCCGGCAGCAGCCCGCGGCGACCTCTTCCGGGCCGAAGGCCGGGGTGATCGCGGCGGTGATCGCGGTCGTCGTCGTCCTCGGCGCGGTCGCCTGGCTCGCACTGGGCTGACCCGCGCTCGCACGGCCGCGCCCCAGGACGGTGCGTGCGCGCCCACGACGGCGCGATACGTACGGGGTGCGTGCGCGCCCGCGACGGCGCGATACGTACGGGGTGCGTGCGCGCCCGCGCCACGCACAACACATACGACCGTTACGTTCCGGTTCCGGCCGCACGGGGGACGGAGGAGCGGAGCCGCACCGTCGGCCGCCGCTTCGCCCTCGGGCGGCCTTCGTGCGTCAGGGACCTGCCGCCGCCGTCCGGTCAGCCGGTCAGGTCACTTCCACACGGCGGAGACGTCCTGTGTCTCGACGCGCATCCCCAGCGGGACCCGCCAGGACTCCACGCAGACGGTGTACGTCTCCGAGCGCGCCGAGCCCGCGCCGATCGGGGCGGGCAGGGGCTGGGACGAGGTGATGGTCGCCCAGTCGACGCCGAGGGCGCCGATGATGTGGGTGGCGAAGGTGACGGTCCCCGAGCGCGCCGGGGAGCCGCCGGTGTTGCGGAACTCCACGGTCACCTTCTCGCACCACCGTTTGTCCGCCGCCGCGCGCTGTGGTGCGCTCAACGTCAGAGCGGCCGGGGCCGCGGGCGGAGCGGGAGGTTCCGGAGTGCCGGGGGTGCCGGGTTCGCCGGGTTCGCCGTCGCCCGGAGGTGAAGGGGCGCCGGGCCCGCTGCCCGGCTCCGCGGGGTTCGAGGGGTTTGCGGGGTTCACGGGGTTCACGGGGTCTGAGGGCTTCGCGCCCGGCCCGCCGGGCGAACCACCCCCCTGACCACCGCCAGGCGTCTCCGTACGCGCCCCGCCGGGAGGGCCCTGGGCGCGCCCGGGCTCGCTCGCACCCGGGCCGGAGGGTGCAGACGAGGGGCTGCCGGACCCGCGGCCGCCGGGGCCGGGCTCACCGCTCCGGCCGCCGCTGCCGCCGTTCCCGTCCAGCGGGACCAGCGTCACCTCGCCCGAGGGCTTCCCGTCGCCGCCCGCCGGCCGGTCCCCGCCCTCGGCGGCGGCGCCCACGGCCACGTACCCGTCGTCGCCCGGTCCGCCCCCGCAGGCGGCCAGGAGGCCGCCGCCCAGACACAGGGCGGCCGCCGAGGCGACGATGACGGTGCCTCGGCGGCCGGTGGAGCCGAATGTCTGACGTCGCATCGCGCCAGTGTGGCTGACGGGCCGTCAAATCTGAACCCCGGTGCAGGGACCGGCGGAGTCCGGGCGGACTCGGCCGACCGGCTTCAGTCCGCGATGAGCCCTTCCCTGAGCTGCGCGAGTGTGCGGGTCAGCAGCCGGGAGACGTGCATCTGGGAGATGCCGACCTCCTCGCCGATCTGCGACTGCGTCATGTTCGCGAAGAACCGCAGCATGATGATCTGGCGCTCGCGCGGGGCGAGCTTGGCCAGCAGCGGCTTGAGCGACTCGCGGTACTCGACGCCCTCCAGCGCCGAGTCCTCGTACCCGAGGCGGTCGGCGAGGGAGCCCTCTCCGCCGTCGTCCTCGGGGGAGGGGGAGTCCAGGGAGGAGGCGGTGTAGGCGTTGCCGACGGCGAGACCGTCGACCACGTCCTCCTCGGAGACCCCGAGCGCGCGGGCCAGCTCCGGCACGGTCGGCGAGCGGTCGAGCTTCTGCGCCAGCTCGTCGCTGGTCTTGGTCAGGGCGAGCCGCAGCTCCTGGAGGCGGCGGGGGACCCGCACGGACCAGGAGGTGTCGCGGAAGAAGCGCTTGATCTCGCCGACGACGGTGGGCATCGCGAATGTGGGGAACTCGACGCCCCGTTCGCAGTCGAAGCGGTCGATCGCCTTGATCAGGCCGATCGTGCCGACCTGGACGATGTCCTCCATCGGTTCGTTGCGGCTGCGGAACCGAGCCGCGGCGTACCGCACCAGCGGGAGGTTCAGTTCGATCAGTGTGTCCCGCACGTAGGTCCGCTCCGGACTGTCCGTTCCCTCGGGGCCCGAGGCGGGGCCGAGCGCGGCGAGCCGCAGGAACAGGGAGCGGGACAGCGTACGGGTGTCGATGGCTTCCGGCGAGCTGGTGAGCACGGCGGGTGCCGGCACGCTCTTCGTGAGCGTGAGCACCTTCGAGCTGCCCTGTTCTTCGGACATGCCACCCCCTTGAGGTCGCGGACGGTCGCGGTGGCCGCGACCATCGGAGGAACGCAGCCTCCACCTGAATACCGGAGGCGGGGCTGCGGCAAACGCGCTTCGAGCAGAATGTCACATGTCGGCAACACGCTGTAGTGACATGTCGACAAGTCAGCGGGGAATCCGCCCTGGAAACAGGGGGTGTAGGCCTTTTATGCCGTCAGAACTGCTCTGTGAACGGTCTACCCGTTCCGGTTACGCCTCGATCCTGTTTGCGGATCTCAGTCGGGCGAAACTTCTGGCGAGAAGCCTTGACACATGCATCTGGGAGACGCCCAGCTCCGCGCTGATCTGAGACTGGGTCAAGTTGCTGTAGTAGCGCAGGAGGAGGATGCGCTGCTCGCGCTCGGGGAGCTGGACGAGGAGGTGCCGGACGAGATCGCGGTGTTCGACACCCGCGAGCGCGGGGTCCTCGTAACCGAGGCGGTCGAGGAGTCCGGGCAGCCCGTCGCCCTCCTGGGCGGCCTCCAGGGAGGTGGCGTGGTACGAACGCCCCGCCTCGATGCAGGCGAGCACTTCATCCTCGGAGATCTTCAGCCGCTCGGCGATCTCGGCGGTGGTCGGGGACCGCCCGTGGGCGGTCGTCAGGTCCTCGGTGGCGCCGGTGACCTGGACCCACAGTTCGTGCAGCCGGCGGGGGACGTGGACGGTGCGCACGTTGTCGCGGAAGTACCGCTTGATCTCGCCGACGACGGTAGGCATCGCGAACGTGGGGAACTGGACCCCGCGGTCCGGGTCGAACCGGTCGATGGCGTTGATCAGGCCGATGGTGCCGACCTGGACGACGTCCTCCATCGGTTCGTTGCGGCTGCGGAACCGCGCCGCGGCGTACCGCACGAGGGGCAGGTTCGCCTCGATGAGGGCGGCCCGGACCCGCCCGTGCTCCGGAGTGCCCGGCTCCAGGTTCTTGAGCTGGCCGAAGAGGACCTGGGTGAGCGCCCTGGTGTCGGCGCCGCGGGTCCTGGCGGGCCTGGCGGAGGGGTCCGGGGTCTCGGTCTGGATGTCCTCGGCCCGGACGGTCTGGACGGTCTGGACGGTCTGGGCGGTCTGGGCGGTCTGGACGGTCTGGGGAGGCACTTGAGGCGCTGTACTGGCCGGCACGGTGACGCCACCCCTTCGCGGTCAACTACGGTCAACTCATCCGTCAAAAGCGGTCATAGCATCACAAGACATGTCCACTGTGTGCAAGCACCTCAAAGTGCCGTGTTGAGGTCATAAGGGTTTAAACGGAACAAGGAAACCCCCCGCCCGACGGGCGAGGGGTTGCAGGGACCGGACCGAACCGGCGCCGGGGAGACGTCAGAAGGGGTAGTCGGCGATCACCCAAGTGGCGAATTCCCGCCACTGTCCGGCGGCGGCCTGGTGGGCGGGGTGCTCGATGTACCGCTTGAGCGCTTCCTCGTCGGCGACGGCGGAGTTGATGGCGTAGTCGTACGCGATCGGCCGGTCGGTGATGTTCCAGGCGCACTCCCAGAACTCCAGCTCCGGAACCTGCCCCTCCAGCTCCCGGAAGGCCCGGTCCCCGGCGACGACGCGCGGGTCGTCCCGCTCGACGCCGTCGTTCAGCTTGAAAAGGACCAGGTGGCGGATCATCGCACTACTCCTACTTCACCAGCTCTGACATGAAGTCACCGACGCTCTGCGCGGCGGTGGAAATGCCTTCGAACCCTACCTGGACCAGCTCGGCGGCCCGCTGCGGAGACATGATGATCGTGTACAGCACGAAGACCACCACTAGGTAGATGATGATCGTCTTAGCCTTGGCCACAATCCTGCCTCCCCGTCGACCCCATGTGCGATCGGGCGATTCTATCCGCACGGATGGCCGTATCCGGTGGCTGTTCTCGATCACTGATGCGTCTTTTAAGGACCTACGTCCCCACCATCGAGGCCTTTCGCCCGACCACACGGCTCCCGCCGCCCGGCAGGATGGACACCGAGCCCAAAGGGACCAGGCAGGACCCGGAGGGCCGGAACAGGGCCTCTCTGTGGGGTCACCGCCGCGCGATCCCCCCTGACCGCGGCGGAGGACCAGCAGGCCCTGTTCTCACCGGGGGAAGCGGCTTGTCCCCCCGATGCCGCTTCCCCCGACCTGAACCGTGAACCGGAGCGCCCGGTCGCCGTACATCCTCTGTACGGCGACCGGGCGCTCTGCTGTTCCCGGGCGCCTGCCGCAGTACCACGGGCGGCGACCGGGGAATGACCGCGAGCGATGCCGTGCGGCTGGCCGTGAGCAGCTCCGCACGCGCGGGGCGCGTCAGAAGAGGTCGTCGCGCTCAGACTGATCTGAGCAGGTCGCGGAGGTTGGTCATGTGCGCCTTGGCATCGGCGATCTGGGAGGGGCGGGGCGAGTCCTCGGCGGCTCCGGAGTGAGCTGTACGGCAAGGTCGGCAGAGGCCGTCGGGGAGGGCTTGCGGGGGCCCGGGACGGCCGCAGTCCGCGCATTCCACGAGGAGGTGGCGGGCGGGGGCCGAGGCGTCGGCCGAGGGGCTCCCGGCGGTGGGCAGCCGGGGAGGCATCTTGTCGGTGAGGCGGCGGCGGAGGAGGCCGACGGGGAAGTCGACCTTTGCGGGGAGCCCCGCCGTCAGCGCACTGGTCAGGTAGTCGACGCTCACGCCTCGCGCGAGCCATTCCGCTGCCTGTGCTTCCAGGGCGGCGCAGTCGTCGGCGGAGAGGGCGAGCCGGTGATCGGCACGACCGAGACGGGCCAGCGCGAGGTAGGCGGGGCCGACTTCGACGGCGTGGGGCGCCGCATGAACGGTGGCCGGGGGCGGCGCGGGCGGCTCGGGCTCGGTGTCCGGGGCCTGGGCCGGGGTGCGGGTGCGCTGGTGCGGTACGTGCGGTACGGCGGTGGGTTCGGGGACCTGATCGGTACCGGGGCGCTCCGGAGCGGGCGGAGGCGGCGGTTCCTCGGCCGGGGCCCACGGTGGCGGCGGTGCCGTGTCGAGGGCGGGCGCCTCCGGTACGGGGGCTGCGGCCAGGGCGGCCTGCTCGGTGGCGAGGAAGGCGTTCCACCACTCGTTGTCCCGGGCCGTGCGCGACCAGAAGGTGCGGAAGACCCAGCGCGTTTCGTCGCCCGCGCCGACGGGGCATCGGACGCGCCGCAGGTGGCCGGCGACGGAGAGGTCGGTCAGGGACGTGGAGACGGCCTGCTGGCCGTAGAGCGGGAGCTGTTTGGCCAGGGTCTTCACGCTCATCGCGGCACCCTCGGGGAGGTGGTCGATGAACCCGGCGACGTAACGCTCGCGGGTAGGCAGGTGAGCGAAGTCGTGGCGCGTACGGGCCTGTTGGTCCGGTGCGGAGCGTTTGCCGTAGCCGGGCTTGGCCATCGGGTACGCGGCGGAGCGTGCGGGAGCGGGCAGGGCGGAGCTAGTGTGCTGGGTAGCCATGGGATCGGCTTTCTGGGTTATCGATCTCGTGGTGAGACCCCGGCCTGGTGTGCAACCACCGCGTCGGGGTCGTTTGGTTCCCGCACCGTAAGCAGTCGTGACACTGTGCCGCAAGCTGTCACGATTAGTCATACTTGCTGACCGTGACGGGGGCGGGGAGGTAGGGGAGGTTTCCCCAAACCCCTTCTTCTACCTACCGGTTAGGGAAGGCGCTCGAATCCCGGGTCCCGCATCCCGAAGCCCGAGTCCCGGCACCCGAGCTTCGGGCCGGGGCCTCATTCACGTACCCCCGGAAGAGTGACGCGACCGTCCCGAAGCCCGAAGCCCGAGGCTCAGGGTTCGGGACCCGAGCTTCGGAGGGAGGCCTCCCCGTTACCCCCGCCAAGAGCGCTACGCAGCCAATCAAGGCCCCCCTGCGCCAGAAGTTCGTCGGCCAGGCGGTGGGCGGTCTCGGTGACGAGGCGGACTCGACTGTTGTCGATCCAGCGCCGGGCGTTCTCGTAGCCCTGGGCCTTGTATTCGATCCCCTGGAGCATGCACTCCAGCTCGTCCGCGTCCCGGGCGCAGACCGCCTCCGGCGACTTCTGCGCCTCGTACTCCACGACTATTTCGCGCACTGCCGAGGCCAGTACCTTGGGCATACCGGCCGTCTGGTCGACGGTGGCT
Source organism: Streptomyces sp. CA-278952 (assembly GCF_028747205.1). NCBI lineage: Bacteria > Bacillati > Actinomycetota > Actinomycetes > Kitasatosporales > Streptomycetaceae > Streptomyces > Streptomyces sp. CA-278952. The sequence goes on along the minus strand of NZ_CP112880.1, from coordinate 3,853,802 downwards.
TCCTGCGGGTCGCCGGCGGATGCGTACCTCTTCCCGGGGTGGTGCACGTCCCCGGTCCCGGTCTCCCGTCTCTCGTGCCGGACGGCGAGGTATACGGCGCGCGCGGGTGCCGCGCGCTCAGGTTCGCGGGGATGTGGCGATCAGCGCCGTACGCCACGAGTGCTCGGCAACGCTCTCGGGATCACGGACCCCGGCCATCCACCAGCCGGTACGCCGCGTCTGCTTGAGCGTGCCCGCCTCGTACAGGAAGCGGCCCACTGCGGACAGATCGTCAGCCACGACCCTCTCCTCTCACGCCTCGGCGAGGCGGATCTGCCTGCGCTGATCCGGAGTTGTGAGGCTGTGTCTGGTGCGCCGCCGCGATCCCTGCCCGTCCTCAGTTCCCCTCGGCCACCGGCACCAGGATTTCCGTATGGTCTCGGGCGACCGGGGGCATCGTGCCACGGAGTACTGGCCCGTGGGCGAGTGGATGTCGCGATGCCTGCCTGTCGCCCCTAGGCTCGACATGTGAAGACGTTCGTGTTCGACATAGGCGAGACTCTCGTCCGCGACGACCGCTACTGGGGTTCCTGGGCCGACTGGCTAGGCACCCCCAGACATACTCTGTCCGCCCTTGTCGGCGCCGTGACCGCCCAGCGGCTCGACAATTCCGAAGCGCTGAAGCTGGTGAAGCCGGGCATCGACATCCCGGCCGAATACGAGGCCCGCGAGGCAGCCGGACGAGGTGAGCACCTTGATGAGTCCGACCTGTACGAAGACGTCCGACCCACGCTTGCGAAGCTACGCCAACTCGGGATGCGCGTCGTCGTCGCAGGCAACCAGACCGTGCGCGCGGGTGAGTTGCTCCGGGCGCTCGACCTGCCCGCCGATCTCGTCGCAACCTCCGAGGAGTGGGGCTGCGCCAAGCCTTCGCCGGAGTTCTTCGCAAAGGTTCTGGAGGCGTCCGGCGTCCCCGCGATAGACACCGTGTACGTCGGTGATCACCCCGCGAACGACACGTTCCCCGCAGCCAGGGCCGGGCTTCGCACCGCACACATCCGCCGCGGCCCCTGGGGGAACCTCTGGGGCGCCGACGACCAGGTGCACGCGACTGCCGACTGGGTGATCCAGTCGCTCACAGACCTCATCGCGATCGCCGAGAAGTAGAAGAATCAGGTTCCGCAACGTCATCGCGCGAGTACGGTCAGTGGGTGTCTTCCGAAAGCCCGCACGAGATCGGCAGGCGCATCGCCGCCTGCCGCCGTGCACACCGGTACACCCAAACCGAACTTGCGACGGCCTCCCATGTGTCCTACGCCATGGTTCGCGCCGTTGAGCGAGGTGCACGCCGACCCAGCGACGAGGTGCTCGAAGCGATCGCGGACGCCCTTGAGGTGGACGTCACGCGTCTGCGCACTGATCACGTCGGCACGGAGCGACGTGTCCATCGGGCGCTACCTGCCCTGTCGGAAGCGATCGCTGGTTACGACCTGGCCCTGGGCCCACCGGCGCGTGGGCCGGAAGAACTGGCCGATGGGATCATCACGGCGGTGGGCTGGCGTCTCGCCGCCCAGTACGGCCGGATCGCTACCGTCATCCCTGGTCTGCTGACCGATGCGATTCGGTACGTCCATACTGCGCCCGGTGCCGAACACCAGGATGCCGCGCGGATGCTGGCCTCCGCTGCTCGAACCGCCGATGCCGTCGCCTACAAGCACGGGGCACACGACCTCTCCGCGCGCCTCATCGACCTGATGCGCTGGGCAGCCGACCGTGCTGCGGACCCTCTCGTCCAGGCGACCGCCTCGTACGTTCGCGCCGAGACGTTCTTCGCCGCCCGCGCTCACGCAGCCGGCCTGGTAGCGCTGGAGCAGGCCATCGAGGCCGCCCCGCCACCGGACGGGCGCACGCAGGCAGCCGCTCGCGGAGCACTCCACATGAGGGCCGCAGTGATCGCGAGCCGCGCCCAGAACGTAGGGGCGGCCGACACTCACCTGACCCATGCCCGACAGCTAGGCAAACAAGTCGGCCGAGAGGACCGCTACCTGGGCACGGCCTTCGGGCCTGAAAGTGTGCGCATCCACGAAGTGTCCGTCGCGGTCAGCCTCGGACCTGACCACGCCGACCGGGCTCTCCGCGCCGCTGCCGCATGGGCACCGGGCATCGATCTGCCGGCCGAACGCCGCAGCGGGTTCTACATCGAACTTGCCAGGGCTCAGGATTGGGCAGGCCGCCCCGTAGAGGCCTTCACCAGCCTCCGGATGGCGCGTGCTGCGGCACCCCAGCACACGCGCGAGCACCCTTGGGCGCGCGAGGTCGCCCGAAACCTTCGCCGCTTCCATCGCTCCGACTGCGAAAGACTGACGCACTTCGCCCACTGGGTCGGAGCGGTCTGAACCACGCCTTGCTGCTACAAGCCGTAGCAGTCAGGCCTGGCCCCTGCCTCCATGCTCTACCCGTCCGTACCAGACGGGTAGTTGAGGAGACGGAATGCTTATTCCCGTGCGGGTTGAGGGACGGCGCATCGCCTGGCCACATGTCGGGGCAAGCTCCGGAAGAAGCAGTCGGTGCGAGGGCGGCGACACCGCGTACAAGATCTGGCTCGGCCACACCCAGTGTTGCCCCACCTGCCGTGCCGGAGCCTCCTGTCCGACCGCTGTCCACCTTGGTCGTGCCTGGCGGGAGGTCCGAAGCACATGAGGTGCTACGCAGAGTGGGAGGCGCACGAGTTGCCGGTCGAAGACGACACCGGTGCGTACTGTCCGGAGCATGAGGTGACTCTGTTGTGGCGTGGTGAGCCGATCACTTTCGCTGATGTGGCCGAGGGCGCGGTGGCCGACCTGGGTGGGCTGCGTGCGGGGGCGGACGGCCCGTACGGAGTCGTCTGCCGCAGCGCCTTGGTGACGGGTCTGGCCGACGTGCACGCCATCTGCCTGCGGCCTGACTGTGTCTGTCCGTGCCATGCGGCGGCCACCGCTCTCCGGGAAGCGGCGTGAGCGCCAACCTTTCGGCAGCGGATGTGCGGATGTGCGAGGCGTGTTGGCGCGATCCGGTTACTGCCGTACGGCGCACTGAGGGTGGCCGCGATCTGTTGTGCCGGGCGTGTGCCGAGGGTGGCTGGCCGCGCCGGGTCGATGTCTTTCCGCCGTACGGGATCTACGGGGTTCACGACCCTGCCAAACGAACTGTTGCAACGATCAGGGGAGAAGGACGATGATCACCACCCCCGTACGGGCCGATGCCGGTAAGCACGGTGGGCCGCCGTCGGACAAGCCGTGGACACCGCCCCAGGAGCCGAAGCCGACTCCGGACGGCAGCCGCCCTCAGTGCTTCCCGCAGCCGTGAGCGCCGCACACCAGGCACCCACCTACCCGGACCTGGTACGGGGGTTGGCCGATCGTGGATTGCTCACCGGCCGGTGGCGGCGAGTGTTCGAGGCTGTTCCGCGCAGTCGGTTCGTTCCGGCGAGGGTGTGGCGGCAGTTGCCCGATCGGTGTGAGCCGGTCGTGGGGGCGGATGCGTGGCTGGCGTTGGTGAACAGCGACGAACCGGTGATCACCCAGCTCGACGACGGGGCCGAGGACGGGCCCGGTGTCGCTACGTCGTCGAACTCGATGCCCTCGATGGTTGCCCGGATGCTCACGCTCCTCGATGTCCAGGACGGGCAGCGTGTGCTGGAGATCGGGACCGGCACCGGGTACGTTTCCGCGCTGCTCTGCGAACGGCTCGGCGACGATCTCGTCCACAGCGTCGAGCTCGACCCGGTCGTGGCCCGGCAGGCGGCCGATGCCCTCGCGCAGGCCGGGTACCGGCCGCACCTGCGGGTCGGGGACGGTGAACAGCCGTGGCCCGGTCTGGGGTTGGTGGATCGGCTGATCGCCACCTGCGCCCTGCGGTACGTCCCGCACGCGCTGCTGCGGCAGGTCCGGCCCGGTGGGGTCGTCGTGGCCCCGCTGGCCCGGGAGTTCTGGTCCGGCGCGCTGGTCCAGCTTCGTGTTCAGGATGACGGCACGGCGGTGGGGCCGTTCTGCGGCGGGGCCACGTACATGCCGATGCGAGCCCACCGCGTGCCTGACCTTTACGAGGTGCGGGGCAAGGGTCGGGCCCGTGCCGCTGGTCTGGACCCCGCCCGGCTCCTCGATCTCGGATTCGCCCTGTATGCGGGGGCCCGGCTGCCCGGCGTGCGGCTCATCCACCAGGAGACCGTCGACGGGGCGCGGGTCTGGGTGACCCGGGAGGACGGAGGCGCTGCGACGGCTGCCTCGGGGGAGGAGGTGTGGCAGTACGGGCCCGGGTTCCTGTGGGAGGAGATCGAGCAGGTCTGGTGGGAGTACGAGTCGGTGGGGCGGCCCAACTCCGAGCAGTTCGGGCTGACCGTGACCGACCGCGGCCAGCAGGTATGGCTGCGCGAACCCGCCGAGGTCATCCGGCCCAGCAGGACATAACCCTCGGCAGGTCGTCTGTGCAGCCCGCTGTTTGTTGTCTACGCGCCGACTCGGCGACTGAGACGCGGATCGTGTCAGCCGCGCAAAATGCGGAGCAACAGGACGATGAGCGGCACGCCCGGCAGTCGGTCTTGAGGACAGCCCCGCGTGCGCGGGGACCAGGAGGAGCTGCGTACGCACGCGAGTACGCAACTTCCCCATGCCGCTCGTCAACCGCGGGCTGGCTCCACTCCTCGCATCAGACCGCTACTCGGGTGGGCAAGGCGTCCGCCCTCCCATAGGCGAGCACCTGGGCGAGGATGTCCCGGAACCGGACCACGTCGTGCGGCGGTGCCTCGATGACGGCCTCGATTTCGCTGTCCTCCAGCCGGAGGCTCTCCAGTGCCTCGGGGTCCAGCACGACGCGGAGGACATTGCCCTGCAGGACGGCTTCGCGCACACAGCCATAGGCCGTCCCCTGCCCTGCCGTGACCAGGCAGTGTGTGTCCATTCCCAGGGCGACCTCCTGGTCGTCGGGATCTTCTTCGCCCGACATGAACGACAGAATGAAGCCGCTGCCGTCCTCGGCCTCCGCCAGGCCGGCTTCGGTGAAGTAGCCGTCGGGATCGACCTCGGCTCCGGCGGCGCGGGCGGTGAATCGAAAGGTCATGAAGAGGTTCTACCAAGGCGGTCGGACAGCAGACGGGGGTGTTCGTCTGCACGACGAGATCCAAGGAGGAGCTGTTCAGACCGTTCCTCCCCGGGCCGGACGGAGCCGGTGCCGCGGCCGCAGAGATGCCGTCCTGGGCACCAGCGGCTGGGGCGGTCTGGAAGGGGGCGTGGTCGCGGATCATGGCCCAGAAGACGTTGACGCGGCGCCGGGCGAGGGCGAGGACGGAGTCGGCGCAGGTGGTTCGTGGCATGGTCCGGTGCAGCGGACTCCGGCGACGCTGACCGTAGAGATGGAGGCCGCGTACCCCTCGGCTTCGGCGACCTTGAGAATCAGCGTCATCCTGCGGTCCTGGTCGGCCGGGAGGAAAGTCGCTGCGCGTCAAGGACGAGGAGGGGCGCGGGGGAACGCCGGGGCTACTCGCCGTGCCATGTTCGGCGGGCCTCCTCGATCTCCTCGGGAGTGAAGGGGCCGTGTGCGTCCTCGTATGCCTCGACGATCTCTCTGGTTCTGGCCAAGGCGAGGGCGTGGGCGCCTGTGCGGGCTTCGGTCTCGCCGTCAAGCGGTCTGGGGATGGTGACGGACTTCTTGGCGGTGGTCTCGTCCAGAGGTGCGTACTCGGCAGCCACACCCGCATTACCCCACCAGGAGTAGGACTGCTGTCCAGTCGCGTTCGCGTTCTTGCGGCCATGCAGCACGTATCGCACGCAAAAACCCCCTTGACCGCGTCTCCGCAGATCAAGGGGGCTTTGTAAGAGCGGTAGCGGTGGGATTTGAACCCACGGTGACGGGTTACGCCACACTCGCTTTCGAGGCGAGCTCCTTCGGCCGCTCGGACACGCTACCGAGAGAGAGCTTAGACCATCCCGGGGCGTGGACAGAAATCGGTTCTCGGGAGCGGGGCCCTACCTGGTCAGGCAGCCGGGGCGCACCTGGTCGGGGGCGGGGCCGTACCGGTCAGAGCGCCCGGAAGAAGGCCGTCAGCTGTTCGGCGCACGTGTCCTCCAGTACGCCGCCGATCACCTCCGGGCGGTGGTTGAGGCGGCGGTCGCGGACGACGTCCCAGAGGGAGCCGGCCGCGCCCGCCTTCTCGTCGCGGGCGCCGTAGACGACCCGGGCGACGCGGGACTGGACCAGGGCGCCCGCGCACATCGTGCAGGGCTCCAGGGTGACCACCAGCGTGCAGCCGGTCAGGCGCCACTCGCCGTGGGCCTCGGCCGCCCGGCGCAGGGCCAGGATCTCGGCGTGCGCGGTGGGGTCGCCGGTGGCCTCGCGTTCGTTGTGGGCGGCGGCCAGCTCGGCGCCGTCGGGGCCGAGGACGACGGCGCCGACCGGCACATCGCCGGCCGACGCCGCCCGCCCGGCCTCGGCCAGGGCGCGGCGCATCGGTGCCTGCCAGGGGTCGCGTACGGGGTCGGGCTCGGGTACGCGTACGGGATCCGGGGCGGGCTCGGGTGAGGGGTCCGGCGGTCGTGCGGTCACCTGCGGACCCTAACGGACGGGATCAGGACGGACGGGCAGGACGGACGGGCATGTACGACGGGACAGGTGGTGAGGGAAGGGCGGGTGTACGGGCCGGCTAGCGGACCGACTCCAGGACCTCCGCCGCTCCCACGGCCTCCGCGATCTCGGAGAGTGCGTCGGTCTGCAGGGTGAGCAGCTCCTTCTCGGACATCCCGAGGTCGGCGAGGACCCCGAGCTCGCCGATCGGTCCCGCCGGTACGGCGTCCGGGTCGGGGCCGTCCTCGTCCGGGTCGACGGCCGCGGGGGCGGGCCGTTCCGGTTCGCCGTCCTCGGTGCCGTCGAGGTCGACGAGCTCCTCCAGGGCGGCGATCTCGTCCTCGGCCCCTGGTTCGCGGCCGAGCACTTCGTCGGTGAGCAGGATCTCCCCGTACGAGGAGCGGGCGGCGGCGGACGCGTCCGAGACGTAGATTCGGGGGTCCTCCTCACCGTCCACCCGGACGACGCCGAACCAGGCGTCCTCCTGCTCGATGTAGACCAGGACCGTGTCCTCGTCCACCGAGGCCTCCCGGGCCAGATCTGTCAGATCGGACAGGGTCTCCACATCGTCGAGCTCTGTATCGCTCGCTTCCCACCCGTCTTCGGTGCGCGCGAGCAGTGCGGCGAAGTACACCGTGACTCTCCCACTGGTCATAGGCGAATCGGTCCGGCGGGAGGGCGAACGGTGATCCGTCCGTCCTGCGCCCCGCCCAATCGGCATCGTGGCAGAAACAAGCGCCGTGCGAGACCTCTTCGGCCGTTGCGTCGGCCATCAGTTCCAGGAGTGCCTGGTCGGCCGTCGCCCTGACGAGGCGAACGGCGGGGGAGTGCGCCGGTGGTACGTGGAGTGGTACGGGGAGGATTCACCAACGGAACGTGCGCATCCGCATCTGTTGCCGCATACGGGCCGCACGGGCCCGGCGCGGCTGCACGCGGTCGCGCAGCTGCTTGGCCTCGTGAAGCTCACGGAGGAACTGGGCGCGTCGACGGCGGCGGGCGGCGTCACTCTCCTGCGCGTCCTCGACGTCCTTGGCCGCGCCCTCGGCGTCGCGCCCGTCGCGCGGCCCGCGCGAGGCCGGGTCGCGCCGCAGTTCCCCGTCCACCATCGACACACCACCCCAGTGCTGGGTCCGTATGCCCCCACCTTCCCCCCGAACAGGTGGTTGATGCCAGCGCAGAGTGCCGGGCGGCGCGGTTACTGTTGACACATGCGGATCCACGTCGTCGACCACCCGCTGGTGGCGCACAAACTCACCACGCTGCGCGACAAGCGCACCGATTCCCCGACCTTCCGGCGGCTCGCCGACGAGCTGGTCACCCTTCTCGCCTACGAGGCCACCAGGGATGTGCGCACCGAGATGGTCGACATCGAGACCCCGGTGACGCCCACGACCGGGGTGAAGCTCTCGCACCCCCGGCCCCTGGTCGTCCCGATCCTGCGGGCCGGTCTGGGCATGCTGGACGGCATGGTGCGGCTGCTGCCGACCGCCGAAGTGGGCTTCCTCGGCATGATCCGCAACGAGGAGACGCTCCAGGCGGAGACGTACGCGACCCGGATGCCCGAGGACCTCTCCGGTCGCCAGGTCTACGTCCTGGACCCGATGCTGGCCACCGGCGGCACCCTCGTCGCGGCCATCCGCGAGCTGATCAAGCGCGGGGCCGACGACGTCACCGCCGTCGTCCTCCTCGCGGCGCCCGAGGGCGTCGAGGTGATGGAGCGCGAGCTGGCCGGGACCCCGGTCACCGTCGTCACCGCCTCCGTCGACGAGCGGCTCAACGAGAACGGCTACATCGTGCCGGGCCTCGGGGACGCGGGCGACCGGATGTACGGAACGGCCGAATAGGCCACGGCCGAATAGGCCACGGCCGAATAGGTTGGGGCCGCATAGGTTGGGACGCCGCCGAGTGGGTCGTCCAAGACGCCCGAACAGGTTCGGAGTCCGGATAGGTCCGGACGGCAAGGTCCGGTCAGGGCCCTTCCACGCTCTCGCGCCCCGTCCCGGCGTCGTACGTATCCGTACGGCGCCGGGGCGGGGCGCGAAAGCGTGTGCGCGTTCAGCAGGAGCGTGCGTGTGCGTGTGTGACGGGGTTCAGCAGGAGGGGGACGGGGCCGGGGCCGGCTTCGTCAGGGCCGCCATCGCGGCAGTGGCCTCCTGCGGGGTGCTGAACGCCTTGAACTTCGTCCCGAGGATCAGGTCGACCTCGCCCGTTCTGCGGGTGTCGGTCTTCTGTACCGCGCCCGCCAGCTGGGTGCCGAGCACCGTGAAGCTGCCGTTCGTCGCGGTCGGTGCGCCGAGCAGCACGCCGGTGCCGGGCACCTTCTTGTCGTACGCCTTCGTCGCGTTGCCCACCTCGCCGATGGTGAAACCGCGTTTCTTGAGCTCCTCGGCGGCGGACTTGGCCAGGCCGCTGCGCGTCGTCGCGTTGTAGACGTTGACCTTGATGGCGGCCGGTTTCGGCAGCGCCTTGGCGGGGGCCGCCGACGGCTTCGGGGTGGGGCAGTCCCGCTTGTGGTCGGCCGCGCTGGCACTCTTGTCGCCGCCGGTGAAGACGTCGATGAGCTGCAGCGTGCCCCAGCCGGCCAGGCTGAGGGCGACGACGGCTCCGATGCCCGCGAGGACCAGCCTGCGGCGGTGCCGGGGGCGGCGCATACGGGGATAGGCGTCGCCCGTGATGCGGTACTTTCCGCCCATGCCGGGGGGAGTGAGCATGCTCATGGAGGCAGCGTAATGCGACCCTGTGTTCATGCGTACAAGATGATCAACGTATGGCACCCGGATGAGCGTGAAAACACCCGAAAGGCTCGAATTGGGCTTCGGTGGGGTGCGGAGCCCGGGTGGAGTGCGGAGCCCGGCTGGGGTGCGCGGGCGCCCTCGCGGAGGTGCGCGCAGGTAGCCGAGGGTGGCGTCAGCCCAGGTCGAGGACGCGGGCGTGCAGCACCTGGCGCTGCTGGAGCGCGGCCCGGACCGCCCGGTGCAGGCCGTCCTCCAGGTAGAGGTCGCCCTGCCACTTCACGACGTGGGCGAACAGGTCGCCGTAGAACGTGGAGTCCTCGGCGAGGAGGGTCTCCAGGTCCAGCTGGCCCTTGGTGGTCACGAGCTGGTCCAGGCGAACCGGACGCGGCGCGACATCCGCCCACTGTCGGGTGCTTTCCCGGCCGTGGTCGGGGTATGGCTTCCCATTTCCGATGCGCTTGAAGATCACACGGAAAGCCTACCGGGCAAGGGCCACCGGGCGCAGCCAGGCAAGCTCACCGCGATGACGGTGCAAAGGGGGTATAGCGCCGTATTGGGCTGGATAACCGTGCAGGGGGAGTGGGAATGGAGTGGCGGGAGGTCCTGCCCGCCCCGTCGGACCCTGGGGGCGTGGGAGGTCGCGGTAGCGGGCCCGGTGCGGAATTCCGTGGGGATTCCGCACCGGGCCCGCTGGTGGTCCACCGTGCGGGCTCGCGTTGCGCCGTCTACGGGACTGCTTACGGGACGGTCCACGGGACGGTCCACGGGACGGTCCACGGGACCGTCTGCGGGACCGTCTGCGGGACTGCTTTCGGGACCGCTTACGGGACTGCTGCTTGCGGGACGGACGTGTTCCGGGCCGCCGCTCCTACTCCGCGACCCGGCCGTGCCCCTCGCGTAGGCCGCCGCCGCTGCCACCGCTGCCGGGCGTACCCGTGCCGGTGTCGGGGGTGACCGGGCGGGTCAGGGAGCGCAGGTCGTGGGCGTACGTTCCGACCGCGTTGGCGATCACGTCGATGTTGGTGTCGAAGTGACCCATGTCGATGTTGTCCAGGTCGTCGCAGGCCGCGTGGTAGCAGGGGTCGTACGCGATGCCCGCCTCGCCGCCGAACACCTCGGCCTGGGCCGGCGTCTTGATGCCCTCCGCCCCGGTGTCCGTACCGCCGGACGGGATTCCGACCTCGATGAACGGTCCGTAGTCCGAGCGGCCGGTGAAGTCCGTGCCCTCGTGCGGCTTGCCCTTGCCGTCGAGGAACTCGTTGATGTCACGCTCCAGTTGGGCCGAGCCCTCCGGGCCCGCGCCTTCGCCGACGTTGTCGGAGTTGTCGCCGTCGAAGACGAACTGGACGCCGTTCGGCGAGGCGATCATGTCGAAGTTCAGATAGAGCGCGATCTGCTCGCGCTGCTTCGCGGAGAGCGCCGCGACGTACTTCTCCGAGCCGATCAGGCCGTTCTCCTCGGCCGACCACCAGGCGAACCGCACCTTGTTGGCGGGCTTGCTCTTCGACTTCGCCAGGTCCAGTGCCACTTCGAGCAGACCGGCGGATCCGGAGCCGTTGTCGTTGATGCCGGGGCCCTCGGTCACCGAGTCGAGGTGGGCGCCGAGCATCACCGTCCGGGCCGTGCTGCCGCCGGGGGTCTCGGCGATGACGTTGCGGGTGGGGCGGTCCTCCTGCAACTCGCGGATCTCGAAGGAGACGGTGACCTCGCCGCCCGCGAGGTCGGCGGCCAGCTTCTCGCCCTCCGCCTGAGTGAGGCCTCCGGTCGGGATCCTGCCCGCCGCGACCTCGCCGAGCGTGCCGGACAGGGCGCCCTCGACGTTGTTGTAGATGACCGCCCCGGCCGCGCCCGCGTCGGCGGCGGCCGCCTGCTTCTCGGCGAAGGAGCAGCCGCCGCGCTTGATCAGCGCGATCTTGCCGGTGAAGGTCGTGGACGCGTAGTCGGTGGCCTCGCAGCCCGTAGTCCCGTCGACGGGCACCGCGACGAGCGCCGCCGTCAGGCCGCCCACCTCGGTCGACGGGGTGTACGTCATGGCCTTGATCGTGACGTCGCGGGGCGTCGGCGTCACCACGGCGAGATTCTCGGCCAGCGTCTCCGTGTAGGTGAAGCGGAAGTTCTCGTACGAGACCTTGTACCCGGCGCGCTGGAGCTGGCGGTAGACGTACGCCGCCGAGGCGTCGTGGCCCAGCGAGCCGGCGGCGCGGTGACCGTCGGTCGAGTCGGCTATCGCCTGGAACTGCTGGAGGTGGCGGTGGGCGTCGCGTGCGGACCCCTTCCTCACCAACTCCTTCGACAGCTTCGCCGCTTCCTTACCGGGGTCGTGCGGCGCGGGGCGGCCGGGGTGCGGGGACGCGGCCAGGAGGAGCGGTGTGGCCAGGGCGGTGGCGGCCACGACAGCGATGGCTCTGCGACGTGTTGCGTGCACAGGAGTCCTTCCGGTCTGAACGGCTGGTGCTCTGAGCGGCTCAGTACCTGAATCGCCGGCGCTCCGAGCGGCTCAGTACCTGAACGGCTGAACAAATGTGCTGCGAAAGCTAGCGAGTGGGGTGATGCCTGTGAACAGATGTGGCCGGATTCGATCGGTGAGAGGGAGGTGTCGGCCGGATCCGACGCTCGACCGCATCCTTCTCGGCCGAGCGTCGGACCAGGCCGACTACCTGCCAGACTTCTTGGGCGGTGAGCCGCCCGACTTTCCGGGCGAGGGTCCGCTCGGCTTCTTCGCTGTCCCGCCCGGCTTCTTCGCTGCTTTGGCCGCCGCCTTGGCCTCCTGCTTGTACGCGCGCACCTCGACGAGCGACTCCGGGCCCGTGATGTCGGCGACCGACCGGTGCGATCCGGCCTCCCCGTACGGGCCCGCCGCCTCCCGCCACCCCGCCGGCCGCACCCCGAACTGCTTGCCGAGCAGCGCCAGGAAGATCCGCGCCTTCTGTTCGCCGAAGCCGGGCAGCGCGTTGAGGCGTTTCAGCAGCTCGTCGCCGGTCGCCGCGTCCCGCCACACCGCGCTCGCGTCGCCGTCGTACTCCGCCACCAGGAAGCGGCACAGCTGCTGCACCCGCTGGGCCATGGAGCCGGGGTAGCGGTGCAGAGCCGGTTTGGTGGTGAACAGCTCGGTGAAGGCGTCCGGGTCGTAGGCGGCGATCCGCTCCGCGTCCAGGTCGTCGGAGCCCATGCGTTCAGCGAGGGTGTACGGGCCCGTGAACGCCCACTCCATCGGCACCTGTTGGTCCAGCAACATGCCGACCAGAGCGGCCAGCGGGCTGCGGCCGAGAAGCTCGTCGGCCTCCGGATTCTGGGCGATCCGCAGGGTGATGTCCTTGCCGCTGTCGCTCGTGGTCATGCTGCCGATCATCGCGAGCACGGCGGACGACGGCGACCGGGACTGCGCCGATGGCCTCTCCCCTGTCGGCCGAAGGGAGTAAGGAGAAGCGGGGAGGAGCGGCGAGCAGCGGGGCGGCCGTAGTGCGCGCGCCCGTCCGTGTCGGGGCGGTGCCCGATGAGGCAGTTCCGGATGCCCCGGCCGGGTCGGGGGGCGGGCTGGACGCGCGGGGGCCGCGCCGTAATCGTGGAATGCCGAGGACAGCGCGGTCAGGGGAGAGATGAGCATGGACGCGCACGACATCGAGCACGAGCACCACGAGCACCACGAGCACCACGAGCACCACGAGCACCACGGGCATGGTGGACACCATGGGCACGGTGGGCGGGAACAGGCCCACGAGCGCGATGAGCAGCGCGGCGAAACCGCCGCGGAGGCGTCCGGCGAGCAGGCCCATCACGTCTTCCGGGCGGCCGCCACAGGACGCGCCGACGTGGTCGGGGCGTCCGGGATGCGGCTGCTCCAGCGGACGGCCGGCAACGGGGCGATCGGGGCGATGGTCCAGCGCTCCCGGTCCGGGGCCGCCGAATCCGCCGCCGAGCAGGCCGAGCAGGCCGACCAGGCGAACCAGGCCGAGCGGACAGAGCAGGCGGGGCTGGCCGAGGAACAGCGGTCGCCGGTGCACGACGTGGTCTCCTCCGGCGGTTCGCCCCTGGATACCGACACCCGTACGGACATGGAGAGCCGGATGGGCGCGGACTTCTCCGACGTGCGCGTCCACCACGACTCCGCCGCGCACGAGTCGGCGAAGGGCGTCGGGGCGCACGCGTACACCGTGGGCAACAACGTGGTGTTCCAGCGCGACGCCTACGACCCCGGATCGCCGCAGGGCCGCACCACGCTGGCCCACGAGCTGACCCATGTGATCCAGCAGCGCAACGGCCCGGTGGAGGGAACGGAGGCCCCGGGCGGGATCCGGGTCAGCGACCCTTCGGACCGGTTCGAGCGCGAAGCCGTCGCGAACGCGGACCGGGTGCTGTCCGATCCCGCGCCTGCCCCGGCTGCCCCCGTGTCCGCCCCTGCGCCCGCCGCCGCTTCCGCCGTGCAGCGGGCGGCCACGGAGGACGAGGACGAGCAACCAGCTGACGTCCAGGGGTCGTTCGTGCAGCGTGCGGCGGAGAAGCAGCCGGGAGAGGAGGAAGAGGAGGAGAAGCCCCCGGCCTGACGGGAGCCCGCTTCAGTCGGCTGGTGCGTCGGTGGGTCGGTGGGTTGGTCGGTCGGCCGGTGGGTCGGCCGGTTCCGGCGCGGGCTTCAGCCTGCCGGGGTGTCCGGGCGCATCGTCCCGCCCAGGAACATCGAGGACGAGCACCGCGAGGGGGCCGGGGTGCCCACCGGCTTGCCGACCCGCCTGCAGTCGATCGTCATCGTGACCTTGCCGCCCGCGGGCACCAGGATCGGGGTCACGAAGTGGTAGTCGGAGTCGCGGAAGTTCTCCAGACCGAGGCTCAGGACGCGGGTGTCCTCGCCGGCCGTGACGGTGACCGTGCCCGCGTCGCCCTGCGGATTCTGCACCACGATGTCGGTGAGCTGGAAGGTGTGGCCGGCCGGTACCTCCAGGGCCGTCCCGCTGTTCGGGCCGCCGCCCACCGCGTCCCGCACCCGGGCCTGCGCGCTGGTCGGCGCGCCCGCCGCCGCGTCACCTCCGCCGCCCCCGCCGTTGCCGTTGCCGCCCGAGGCGGACGGACCCGGTGACGGGGTGGGGCCGGCCATGCCTCCGCCCGTGCCCGCACCGGCGGAGGCGCCGCCTCCGGAGCCCGTGCCGCCTTGCTCGCCCTCTTCAGGGGCCTTGCTCTTGTCGGCCGCGGCGGCCGACCGTACCGCTTCTGGAGTGACCGCCTCCCGGGCCGCGGACTTCACCGCCGGGCGCAGCAGCGCGTACCAGAGTCCCACCAGGACGAGGAGCAGCAGAGCGGCGGTGAGCAGGGCCCGGGGCAGCCAGCGCGGCAGGATCGGGTCCTGCTGGTAGGAGCCGTCCACCAGCACCGGGGCCGGCGCCTCCTCGCCCTCGGGCGGCTGCGGGGCGGCGAACACCTGAAAGGCGTGCGTCACCGGCGTACCGCGCCACATCCGCTTCGCCGGGCGGACCCGCAGTTTCGCGAACTCCGCGTGCCCCGGTTCGATCCGCAGCTCGGAGGCGGCGAACACGACCCGCGCCTGTTCCGTACCGGGCTGGGCACCGAGCCGTACGGTCACCGGGGTGTTGCCGCGGTTGTCGACGGCGAACTGGTGCCGTCCGCCGCGCGAGCCGTTCGAGCCGCGCGGGACCAGCTCGGCGGTCGTCTCGGTGAACGGCAGGACGGTCACCCGGCCCTCGGGCACCACGGTGTCGCTCCGGTCGCCGGTCGGCATCACCCGGATCCCGAAGGTGCTCTCGCCCGCGAGGACCGTCGCTTCGCGCGGCGGGCGCATGACCAGGGAGACGGTTCCGGAGTCGCCGGGGTACAGGGGGAGGACCGCGGGTTCGATCGCCGACCAGGCGGCGCAGGTCCCGACCACCTCGAAGTGGTACTCCTCGACGGTCCGGCCGGAGTTGAGGATCTGGAGGGGAATGGTCGTCTCCTCACCCGGTACGACGGTGACGGATGACGCGTCGAGGCTTGCGGTAAGACTCATACGCGGACCGTAGGACCGGGCCGGAGGGCGGGCACCGGTCACGGAGGAACACTTTCGGGCAGATGCGATGCCCGAGGTGACCTTTTAGTTTCCTCACGGGTAAGAACGGGAATCTTTAGACCGCCTCACAACGGCTGGGGCGGACGAGTACAGCTGTGGAGCTTGTGCCTGCAGTGTGATGCTTCCGGCTGGTGCCCAGGGGGAGCATTCGCATGGAGCGCATTACTGTCGTTTTACGCGCGCAGGACCCGATTTCCCAGGCCGGTGTGGCCAGTCAGCTACGGGCCCGTCCCGAGGTCGCTGTCGTCGACCGGGATGACGGGGAGCCGACGCCCCAGGTCGTGGTCATGGTGGTGGACGCGGTGGACGACGAGGTCCTGCGCGTCCTGCGCAACATCCAGCGCACCAGCACCTGCCGCACGGTGCTGGTGACCACGGACATCGACGAACAGAAGCTGGTGAGCGCGGCGGAGTGCGGGGTCGCGGGGGTCGTCAGGAGGTCCGAGTCGACTCCGGACCACCTGGTTCAGGTCATCGGAACGGTGGCGCGGGGCGAGGGGCATCTCCCCTCCGACCTGCTCGGACGCCTCCTCGAAGAGGTGGGCAGGCTCCAGGGGCAGGTGCTCGGTCCGCGTGGCCTGCACTTCACCGGCCTGGCTGCGCGTGAGGTGGACGTGCTGCGACTGGTCGCCGAGGGGTACGACACCGCGGACATCGCGACGAAGCTGGCGTACTCCGAGCGCACCATCAAGAACGTGCTGCACTCGGTGATGACCCGTCTGCAACTGCGCAACCGCTCCCATGCGGTGGCGTACGCGATGCGTCAGGGGCTTATCTGACGGCCCGTCTGACGATCCGTCTGACGGGCCATCGGACGACCCGCCTGACGACCCGCCTGACGACCCGCCTGACGTCTCGTCCGGTGGCTCCGTCCGACGGCTGTTTCCTGAGTGCTTCTGCCCCATAGGGCAGTTGAAGCTACCCGAGTGAGTGACTCGCCTCCCTCGGTGCGGGGGCGGCCGGCGCGCGACGGTGGTCTCCGGGAACCGGGCAGGACGCGGGGAGGGGAACGCTGTGCGGTGGTTTCAGCCAGGGACCGGGCCGGGAGGGCGGCCGGGCAGCCGCACCGGGGCACGCCGCCGGTCGGCCGCGTGTGTTCTGCTCCTGCTGGCCGCCGGACTCGCCCCCGCCTCGGGCGTGAGCGGGGTGGCGTCCGCCGTGCCCGTGCCGCCGGAGCCGTGGGTCACCCCGGCGGCGCTGGAGGAGACGCTCGACCCGGGCGGCTCGACGGGCGTGGACAAGCAGGTGCGGACCCCGGCGATCCCGCCCCGGCCGGACGTGGTCCTGCTGGTGGATGGCACTGCGAGCATGGTCGACGCGATCACCAGCGTCCGGGAGAACCTGCCTGACATCACCGGCAAGATCCTGGCCGGGCAGCCCGAATCGCGGTTCGCGGTGGCCACGTTCGGCGACCAGGAGGTCGACCCCGGCGCCGGATTCCGGGTGCTCACGGAGTTGACCGACGACCTGACGAAGGTGGAGGCCGGTGTCCGCGAGCTGAGGACCGATCTCGGCAACGGCAGCCGCGGCCCTTCGGAGGACTGGATCAACGGGCTGTGGCAGATAGCCGACGGCGCGGGCGGCACGACGGTGTTCCGCGACGGCGCGAGCCCCGTCGTGGTGCTCGTCGGCGACGCCTCCAGCCACGCGCCCAGCAACGGCCACACCATCGACGACACGATCTTCGCCCTCCAGGACAAGGGCGTCCGGGTGATCGGGGTGGACGTGGCGACCACGATCGGCGACGGCCTCAACGGCAACGGCGACGCCGGAAACCCGAACTACGTCGAGGACCCGCCCACCACGCCGGGCCAGGCCACCCGCATCATCGAGGCCACCGGCGGCAGGCTGCTCGAAAGCATCGACGGGGACCGGGTCGCCGAGGCCATCATCGACGGCTTCGACAACCTCCCCACCTCCGTCGGCTACCGCCTCGACGCCTGCGACCCCCATCTGACCGTCGCCCTCGACCCGCCCACCCGGCAGCTCACCAGCGGGGAGACCGCGCACTTCGCGGAGACCGTCGATGTGGCGGAGGACGCCCCGCAGGGCACGACGCTGACCTGCACCGTGCAGTTCCTCCTCGGCACCCAGGTGCCGGGGACGGACGCGCTCGGCCCCGCCGCCGTACCCGACCCCGACTTCCAGCAGCAGATCAGCATCGCCGTGAACGACGTCGACGTGCCCGTCGTCACCGTGGACGACCGTACGGCCAGGGCGCCCGACGACGACGGCGTCCGCATCGACTACACGGCCACGGCGACGGACCCGCAGGACGGGGCGCTGCCGGTGACCTGTGCCCCGCCGTCGGGATCGCTCTTCCCGGTCGGAACGACGGCGGTCACCTGTTCCGCTACGGACTCGGCGGGCAACACGGGTGCGGACACGGCCCGGTTCGAGGTGCTGGAGCCCGTGGTCCCGCCGGACCCGCCTGCGCCTCCGCCGCCGCCCCCGCCCCCGGCCTCCGACCTCGCGGTACGGGCCGATGTCAGCCCGGACCGTACGTACGTGGGGCGGCCCGCCACCGCCCGGTTCACCATCACCAACGCGGGCCCGGACACGGCGACCGGGGTCGTCCTCGGGACGGTCTGGCCGAGGACGGACGAGTTGAAGGACCGGAGCCTGCCCGGCCTGAGCCGGTGCACGGCGGCGCGGCCCTGCACGATCGCCGCCGGGGACCGGGTCGTGGTGACGCAGACGGCGACCTACCGGGCGGCGGTCACCGGCGACGTACGGGCCACGGTACGCGGCACTCTGCCCGACGGGCGGGCGGCGAACAACCGGGACGTGGACCGGCTCAGGGTCCTCAAGCCCTCGCTGACGGTCACCCCGCAGGTGGCGAAACCGGGGCAGCCGGTACTGGCCCGGGGCAAGGACTATCCGCCGGGCGAGACCGTACGTTTCACGTGGAACATCGGCATCACCGCGGACCGGTCCGGCGTACGGGTCGGTCGGGACGGCACCTTCGAGGTGCAGGTGCTGGTCCTGCGCAAGGACACGCTGGGCCCGCGCGTCCTGCGTGCCGAGGCCCGCGATCTCCCGCGCCTCCGGAAACCGGTCCTGGTCGTCCAGCACAACCTCCAGCCCCCGGACTTCGCGGGCCGGTCATGAGCGGGCTCTTCGCTTGGGAGGAGGTCACCGGATGATCCACGAGGTGGACGACGTCCTGCGGGCCCTGATCCGGGCCGAGGTGCTGGAGGGCCGCCAGATCGCAGTGGTCTTCGACGCCCCGACCCGGGAGTGGGCGGCCAAGGTCAACGCCCCGATGGTCAACCTCTACCTCTACGACATCCGCGAGGACATGCGGCGGCGGGAGCGCGGACTGCACAACGAGTACGACGAGCGCGGGGCGATCGTCGCCCGGCGCCGCCCGCCGCGCTTCTTCAAACTGTCGTACCTGATCACGGCGTGGACGAAGCGCCCCGAGGACGAACACCGGCTACTCTCCTCCCTCCTGGGCTGTCTGCTCCGGTACGAGGCGCTGCCGCCGGAGCGGCTGGCGGGCACGCTGGCCGAGGTCGGGGCCGCCGTCCCGATGTCGATCGCGCTGCCGCCGCCGGAGGACCGGTCGTTCGCCGATGTGTGGAGCGCGCTCGGGGGTGAGCTGAAGCCCTCGCTGGACCTGGTGATCAGCGTCCCGGTGACGGCCTCACCGGTCTACGAGGCGGGCCCGCCGGTGGGCGACGAGGGGCTGCGGGCGCAGTTCGGGGACGTACCCGCGCCGGTTTCCGGGGAGGGTGCGGGTGCGGGTGCGACGGAGGCGCAGCCGGGCCGGCCGGGGCTGCCGGTGTACGGGTCGCGTCCCGGGCGGCCGGTCCGGGAGCCTTCCTCCGTGCCCTCGGGCGGGGCGCACGGACGGGCGGTGTCGCTGCGGATCACGGAGCGGCGGGGCACGCCACCCGAGAGACGGGGCACGCCATCCGGGAGACGGGGTACGCCATCCGAGGAAGGGGACGTATGACGGAGGTCCTGGACGTCGTCGGCCCGGACCTCCGTCAGCTGCTCGCCCGTGCGGCGGCCGTGGAGCGGCGCATCCGGCAGGCGGTGGAGCTGCGACGGAGCACCGATCCGGACCCGGACGACGACTTCCGGGGGCTGTATCTGACGGACGAGAACATCGTGCGGCTACTGGATGAGGCGGGGGCCAGGGCGTTTCCGGAGCTGGACGAGCCCTCGGCCGAGGGTGCGCCGGCCGGGGAGGGGGCCGCCGAGGCGGAGAAGGATTCCCGACTGGCGCGCCTTGCGCGGGAGTTCGGACTCACCCCGCTCGACACGGAGATCCTGCTCATCGCGCTCGTACCGGATCTGGACGACCGCTTCGAGGCGTTCTACGGCTATCTGAACGACGACGTGTCCCGTCGCCGCCCGTCCATCGGACTGGCCCTGGGCCTGTGCGGCGCGGCGCTCTCCGACCCCGCGGCCCGGGCCCGGCTGGCGGCGGGGGCGCCGCTCCGGGCCGGCGGTCTGCTCCTGGCGGAGGACCTGCACCGCCCGTTCCTGAGCCGGGCGCTGCGGGTGCCGGACCGGGTGGCCGCGCACCTGCTGGGCGACGACACCCCGGACCCGCGACTGGCGGAGCTGCTGGCCCCGTGGCAGGCCGTGCCCGGGGTGGGCGACCCGGCCCCGCTCGCCGGAGTCCTCGCCGACGGCGTCCGGCTGGCCTACCTGAGCGAGGACCAGGGCGGCGCGGGCACGGCGCTCGCCGCGTCGGCGCTGACGCGGGCGGGCCGGGGGGTCCTGGGCCTGGACCTGGCCCGGCTGGCGGAGGACCCGTCGCCCGCCGAGGCGGTGAGCGCCCTGGTCCGGGAGGCGCGCCTGACGGGGGCGGGCCTGGTCTGCGCGCCGCTGGACGCGGTGTCCAGGGAGCGCCCGGGGCTGCTGAGGCTCCTCACGGCCACCCCGGTCCCGACGGTCCTGGTGGGCCGGGCGCCCTGGGACGCGTCCTGGTCGGTCGCCCCGCCCCTGCTGCTGCACGCGCCCCGGGTGGAGCCGTCGGCGCGGGGGGCGCTGTGGCGGGACGCGTACCGGCTCCGGGAGGACGCGCCGCTTCCGCCCGCCATCGCCCCGGACCAGCTGCTGGCCCCGTTCCTCCTCACCCCGGAACAGATCACGGGGGCCGCCCGCTCCGCCGCCCAGGCGGCCCGGCTGGCGGGCGGTGAGCTCACGGCGGACCACGTACGGCGGGGGGCCCGCGCCCAGAACGCGGCGGGCCTGGACCGGCTGGCCCGCCGCATCGAACCCACGGTGACCTGGGACGACCTGGTCCTCCCGCCCGACACTCACACCCAGCTCCGCGAGCTCACGGCCCGCGCCCGGCACCGCGACCGGGTGCTGGGGGAGTGGGGGATGCGGCCGGGCGGGGGCCGGGGCCGGGGGGTGTCGGCGCTGTTCGCGGGCGACTCCGGCACGGGCAAGACGATGTCGGCGGAGGTGATCGCCGCGGACCTGGGGCTGGACCTGTACACGGTCGACCTGGCGACGGTGATCGACAAGTACGTGGGCGAGACGGAGAAGAACCTGGAGCGGATCTTCACGGAGGCGGCGGGCGTGAACGGCGTGCTCCTCTTCGACGAGGCGGACGCGATCTTCGGCAAACGCTCGGACGTGAAGGACGCGCACGACCGCTACGCCAACGTGGAGAGCGCGTACCTCCTGCAACGCATGGAGTCCTTCGACGGCCTGGCCATCCTCGCCACCAACCTCCGCGCCAACCTGGACGACGCCTTCACCCGTCGCCTGGACCTGGTCATCGACTTCCCGGTCCCGGACCCCGAACAACGCCTACTCCTCTGGGACCGCTGCCTGGGCCCCACCCTCCCGCGCGGCACGGACCTGGACCTGCCCTTCTGCGCCGAGAACTTCGAGCTGGCGGGCGGCAACATCCGCTCGATCGCGGTGACTTCGGCGTACCTGGCGGCAGAGGCGGGGGGCGCGGTGACGATGGAGACGCTGATCCACGCGATCCAGCGGGAGTACCAGAAGCTGGGGCGGCTGACGCTGGCTTCGGAGTTCGGGCCGTATCTGGGGCTGGTGACCTGAGGCGGGGTCGAAATGTGGGGCGGCCCCGAGGGTGGGGATCAGACCTTGACGATGCGCACGCGGTCGCCGCAGAGCATGGTCAGGTCCTCGGGGTCGGATGTCAGGATCACGGCCGGCTTCGGAGCGTGGAGTGCGGTGGCGGCGACCACGGAGTCGATGGCGTACTTGTGCCCGTGCAGGCCCGCATCGACGAGCAGTGCCATCGCCGTACGCCCGATCTCCTCGGTGACCGGCTCCACGTTCAGCCGGGAGACGGCCCAGTTGAAGCGGGCTGAGTTCACCCGCGCGTGGTGTGCCTCGATGAGGGTGAGGATGCTGGTCACGACCCGCATGTCCTCCTGCTCGGCCCCGCGTACCAGGGCCATGACCTGGCGGTCATCGGCGACGACCTTCGACAGCCCTTCGCTGTCGAGGACGAGGGTGCCCGGCCGGTTCATCAAGCCGCGCTCCCTACGCCGCCGTCGGCGTCCCCGCGCAGCAGGGCACGGGCGGCGTCGATCTCCGCCTGGCTGAACGCACCGTGCTCCGCTTCGTGCGCGGCGGTCAGCTCGGCGAGGTTGTCCCGCTCGATCTGACGCTGCACGGCGGCGTCCACGTAGGCGGAGAACCCGCGCTTCCCGACGCGCGCCCGGATGGCGGCGATGTTGCCGGAATGCAGGCTGACGGAGACGTTGGCGGTGGGGCCTTCGCCTGGTCTGTAGGTGACTTCGTCGCTCATGGGCCCATTCTAATATATCAACTAGTACGAGGCGCCCGGCAGCGCATGGGAATCCGCACCCACTCGATCGCGGGTAACAGAGATGCGCCTGCTGCGATCACCGGGGAGTGACCATGCATACAGCAATGCGCCAGCTGAAGACAGCATCTTCATCCGGTCCCACGTGGTTAGTGTAGGGGCACGTTCAAGTTTCTCTCCGTCGGTTGATCCGTTCATCCAGGCGTGCGGTCAACTCGCTGTAGTCATGGTCCGGGAAGTTTTCCTCAAGGAAGTCGATTGAAGATCTCAAGCCTGATGCGATAGCCTCAAAATTGTAATGTTCAAACGGTATGTCAGTAAATAAATACTGCCAATAATAGACTCCGCGAGTGAGTAGCAATTGGTTCATGTAACCCTCGTAATCTATCTCCATCTCGATGCTTCCGTAAGTGATGTTAAAGTACCAGATCTTAGGATTCTCGACTCCGTCCTGTAGGCGCAGTGCGGAAAAAGTCCCGACGCCGCCGTAGAATTGGCTGTCGAAAACTCGAAAATCAGAGTGAAGCACTCGTTGCTCTTCTGGCCATCCTTCCTGAGTTAGCCATGCCGGGGCGCCGCCTATAATAGCGTCGAGCAGTTGCACTAGGCGGAACTCGCCGCCCGGCCATTCATTCTCTCCTGACTTAGACCACTGGAGCCCTAGTCCATTGAAGCGGTGAAAGGTGTTCTTCAGCGAGGGGCTCAGTGTTACCCCTTCGATTTGTTTAAGCCTTCTGAAGGCGTTGTCGGCGTCGCCGAGGAAATCACCTAGAGTCCCTTCCTCCTGTTCTAGGATCTGGATTTCTGTACAGCTGATTGTCTCTTCGACCATGTTGATCAGTTCGGCTTCGTACTCCAGCATTTCTTCGTGCCATCCCGTCCGTTAGTAGACTGGCGGTGCTCGATTTATTCTGTGGTTCAATCCCAGCGGAATAAGCCTTGAGTGTTTATCTCTATGAGTGCGTCCCTTATTTCTGGGTGCTTAGTCGTCAGTTCGGTTATTCCGGAGTACGGGCGCCCCTTCTTAATGGCCTCTCCCGTCTTATCCTTCTTCGGTAGTCCGAGTCGGTTGTTTGCTGCCGTGCTGCCCTCGACATTTATTCGCCAGTAGTTGACGTTGGGTGGGTCTTGATCGTCGGAGAATGATCCACTTGCCTTCTCTGCTTTCCATTCTCCGTCGGATATTTTGTATCCTCCCCACTCTGCGGCTAGTTGGTGAGGGAAGACTCCGTCCGGGAACTCGCCGTTGGGACTATTATGGAAAGTCAACTCTTTTATCCTGTACCAGATGATTTTTTCGGTTCCTTTCTCCAGGGCCTCCTTGGCGGGATTTTCGGTGGCGTCGAGGAATAATGGATTGTTGGTGAATCCGCGAGCTGGAACAAGATTGGAGTCGGTCGCCAAACCTCCGAGGAAGTCCGGCAGTAGATGCATCTTGACCCAAGCCGTATGATTTGATCCTCTATTGAGGGTCTTCATGTGCTTCCAGACGTTGAGTACCCCGTCGTGTCGCTTGTGTTTGTTGGAGGGGCTGCCTTTCAGGTCGTTATTGACGTAATGCGCGGTAAATTTTGTAGCAATCACGTGATCGACGAAAGGTGGGAGGACGGGTCCCGGTATTGGGGCCATCAGGCCTGGGTCATGCTTCGCAACGGCGTTTGCCAAGTTATTGAGGAGGCCGACCAATGCTTGGAGGTGGGCCTGCCTAACTGATCCCGTGCTGCGCGCTAGGGAAGTCTGTTCTGTTTTCACTTCTTTGTGTCTGTTAAATGCTTCGATGTGTGCGTCCTCCTGGGCCTTGCGCTCGTTGGATTCCTCGCTCCTCTCTATGTCCTCACGCCAATTCTGAAGAAAATTCTCCACGGTGAGCGGATTACTGTGAATCATGAGTTCCGCTTTTGGCTTGTTCTCGGAAAATGTTAGAAGATGTCCGTCGCCGCTCGTGGTGTGAAATCTCTTCTTCGGTAAATGTAGCGCGTCGTCTCTTCCTTTCACTTCTTCCTTCTCGTTCTTTTCCTTGTTTTTCTGCTTTCCTCGGAGCTTGCTCCAGAGCGCCTTGCCCTTCTTCGCTATGAAGTCGACGATCTTGTCGATGGCTCGGGTGACCGGTCGTGACACCGACTGGAATACCGACTTGACCTTGTTGGCGAGGCCGCCGATGCCCAGCAGGGCGGCGAGGAAGCCGATCAGGAGGGGGACGCTCGTGGCGAGGGCGGCTTCGATGAGTTTGGGGACGCCGGCCTGGCCGCCGTTGGCTATGGCGATGACCGCGTCCAGGACCGCGTTGACGAAGTCCGCGATCTGGGCGCCCTGCGTCACGATGAACGTGACGATGTCGATGATTCCCTTGACCGCGCGGACGAACGCGGAGGCGGGGTTGAGCAGGGAGATGATCCAGGTGATGCCCGCGATGAGGACCGTGGGGATCAGGTAGGTCGTCAGCTTGCCGAGGATGGTGGCCTTGAGGTCGCCCGTCTCGGCCTGGATCTCCTTGACCGCGCCGGCCGGGCCCTCGCGGGCGAGGGAGCCGGCCACCGGGACGGACGTTTCGACCGCGCTCATCGCTTCGTCGGGGACGCCCTTGCGGGTGATGCGGGTGCGGATGCTGTCCCAGGTCAGGCCGAGCATCGAGCCGATGAGCTGGATGATGCCCTTGAGGTCGAAGCGGGCCGGGAGGTCCAGGCCCGCCTTCACCGCTGTGCCGAGCAGCCAGGAGACGACGCCGGTCTTCAGGTGGTCGGCGATGTTCGTGATGAAGAGGTTCAGGCCCGCGCCGACCGCTTTCACCAGGTTGCCCAGGAACCCGATCGGGTCCTTGATGATCTTCATGATCGCGGAGGCGGCCTTGGCGAGAATGCCCAGGAGCAGGTTCTTCAGTTCGTTGATCGTCTTGATGGCGCCGACGATGGCGTCCTTCGCCTTGTCGATGAGGCCCTTGTTGGCTTCCTGGAGCTTCTTGATCTCCTCGTCGATCTTGTTGAGGGCGGCGGTGTACTTCTGGGCCAGGTCCTGGACCAGCTGTTCCGACTTCTCGTTGACCGTGGCTTCCAGGTCGTCGAACTTTCCCGCGAAGTCCTTCGCCGCCTCCTCGCCGAACTGGCGGAGGTCCGCCGGGAGTTTGTCGACCTCGGCCTTCAGCTCCGTGCGGCCCTTGGCTATGCGGGCCTTCGCCTTGCCGAGTTCGGCGCCGATGATGTCGGCGACCGAGGAGATGACCGTCTGCATGCGGGAGACGTAGAGCTTGCGGGACTCCTGGTATAGGTCGTTCGCCGCCTTCGGCAGGCCGGCGAACTTGTCCTTGATCCAGCGGCCCTTGCCCATGAGGCCGGAGTACCGCTTGTCCTTGTACTTCTTCATCCGGCTCTTGTGGTCGGCCGTGAACGCGTCCCGCGCTGACTTCTCGCCCGACGTGAACGCCGTGTCCACCTTCTTGTCCAGGCCGGACAGGGTGTCCTCGACGTCCTTCTTCGTGCCGTCGTAGACCTTCTGGAGTTTCGCCGTGACCTCGGCGCGCTTCTTTTCGTCCTTCGACTTCGTGTCGTTCTTGCCGCCGTCCACCTGTTTGCCGGCGGTGGCCCGGGTCGCGGTGAGTCCCGCCATCGCCTGGGCTCCGGAGGCCGCCGCGTTCTGTTGGGCGGTGGAGAGCTGCTGGTCCTCCGCCGCCTTCCCCTTCGCGGGGGCCTTCGCCGCGTCCGCCTCGGAGGTCTTCTTCGCCGACAGCGCCTCGTTGAAGTCCGGTTCGTTGCCCTTGGCCAGCTGTTCCTCGGTGACCTCGGCATCCGCCATCGCCTTGTCGTTCTCAGCCGGGCCCTCGGAGAAGTCCGTGACGGCCGCGGGCTGCTTTGCGGGGACCGCGTCCGTGGCGGACGGTGCGCCCGGGTTGCCCGGAGGCTGGTCGGGGGAGAGCGGGGTGACGTCCTTGTCCTTGGCGGCCGAGGTGTCGGGCGGGGCCTTCGTCGCCGTGTCGATGTCCTTGGCCGACGACTCCTTGCCGTCGGTGACCTTGCCGTCGACCTCCGCCTTGACCTGGTCCGCCTTGCCGGACTTGGCGAACTTGTCGGCCTCGTCGAGGTTCTTGGGGGCCTGGGAGTCGATCGCCTTGTTCACGGCGTCGATGAACGCCTTCTTGTCGAACTCCCCGGGCTTCGCCGCGTTCATCTTCTCGGCGTTCGCCGCCTTGCCCTGGGCCTCCTTGTCGTCCGGCGGGGCCACCGCCGCGTCCTGCGAGGCTTTCGACTCACTGGCTGCCGGGGCGTGCGCGGCGAGCCGGGTCTTCTTCCCCGCCACATCGGCCTTCACCTTGCGGAAGCCCGCCGACTGCGCCGGGGACGGCTTCACCGGCGCCGTGTACCGCTGGGCGACCAGCCGCGACACCGCCCCGTTCCCCGCCATCCGCTGGAGCCGTTGGATGGAGCGGCGGTCGGGGCGGCGGGCGGGGGGCGGGGCCGTGGCCGCCCGCTCCGTGCGCGGCGCTGCCGAGCGGGAGAGTTCGACGGCCGGGGGGTGTGAGGAGGGGGAGGAGGAAAAGGGGAAGTCGAGGGCCGGCGTGTGTGCCGGCCCGTGGTCCGGGGCGCGTACGGCGTCGAGCTCCGGGGTGCGTATGGCGTCGTGGTGTGGGGGCGTGGCGGAAGGCTTCTCCGGAACCGCCTTCATCCGCCCTCCCGCTCCTCCCGCCCCTCCCGCTCCCGCCGGCCAGGAGGCCGCCCGGACGGCCCCGGTGGTCCGGATGGCCCGGATGGCCCGGGTGGCCCGGGTGGCCCGGGTGGCCCGGGTGGCCCGGATGGCCCGGACGGTCCGGGTGGGGGGCATGCGTGGTGGTCGCCACCGTGCCGGGGAATCCGGGGACGTACGCAGCGCGCGCGGACCCCTTACCGGGCAGGGCGGGGCGGCACTCATGGCGCGGTCGCGTTGCCTCATCGGGCAGCCCTCGATGCGCGGCGGGGCGGCCGACCGTCCGTTCCCGGTGATCGCCCCCGTGACGAGAATGGCCCGCGTCCCACGGTCGAGCAGTGCGTCCAGGAGTGTGTCGAGGAGAGGCCTTATGCCGTCGTACCTGTCCCCCGGCGTCTACGTCGAAGAGGTCGAGTCCGGATCCCGGCCGATCGAAGGGGTGGGCACCTCGGTCGCCGCCTTCGTCGGCTTCGCGCAGAAGGGGCCGTTCGACGAGCCAACGCTGATCACCAACTGGAGCCAGTTCGTCGCCACGTTCGGCGACTTCGTCGGCGGCGCCTACCTCGCGTCCGCCGTCTACGGCTTCTTCGCCAACGGTGGCGGCGTCTGCTACATCGTTCGGGTCGACGACGGCACGGCAGCGGCTCACGTCGGGGCCGACGAGGGCGGCACGGGGGAAGCAGAAGGAGCCGGGGGAGCCGGCGCACTGCCCGTCGGCGCCGACGTCCCGGTCGGGCCCTACGCCGTACGGCCCCGGCCGGGTGTGAGCGGCGAGATCAGCGTGGAGGTCGCCCCGGTGGAGGGAGACGATCCGCCCGCCGACGTCTTCCGGTTCCTCGTGAAGCGTGACGGCCAGGTCGTGGAGACGTACCCCTCGGTCACCACCAAGCGCAGCAAGGACAACGTCGCCACCCGCGTCAACGCCAAGTCGGAGCTGATCGAGGTACGGGAGTCGGGGCGCGGCGCCGCCCCCGCCCCGCCCGCGCCGCAGACGGTGGTCCTCGCCCCGGCCGCCCCCGCCGCCGGCAGCTTCGGGGCGATGGCCCCCGAGGTGTACGTCGGCGACGCCGACCGCCGTACGGGGCTGGGCGGCCTGGAAGCGGTCGACGAGGTCACGATGATCGCCGTGCCCGACCTGATGAGCGCGTACGAGCGCGGGCTGCTCGACCTGGAGTCGGTCATCGCCGTCCAGCAGGGGCTGATCTCCCACTGTGAGCTGATGGGCGACCGGGTGGCCATCCTCGACCCGCCGCCCGGGCTCACCCCGCAGCAGATCCGCGGCTGGCGCACCGGTCAGGCCAACTTCGACTCCAAGTACGCCACGCTCTACTACCCCTGGATCAGCGTCGCCGACCCCGCGTCCGGCCGCGCCGCCCTCGTACCGCCGAGCGGGCACATCGCCGGGGTCTGGGCGCGCAACGACGCTACGCGGGGCGTGCACAAGGCCCCCGCGAACGAGGTCGTCCGGGGAGCCGTCGCGCTGGCGACCCAGCTCACCAAGGGAGAGCACGACCTCCTCAACCCGATCGGACTGAACTGCATCCGGGCCTTCCCCGGCCGCGGCATCCGGGTGTGGGGCGCACGGACACTGGCGTCCGACCCCGCCTGGCGGTACCTGAACGTCCGCCGGCTCTTCAACTACCTGGAGGAGTCGATCCTCGCCGGTACGCAGTGGGTCGTCTTCGAGCCGAACGACGACGCCCTGTGGGCCCGTGTCCGACGCACGGTCTCGGCGTTCCTCGTCAACGAGTGGCGCAAGGGTTCGCTGTTCGGGCTGACCCCCGAGGAGTCGTTCTACGTGAAGTGCGACCGCGAGACGAACCCGCCGGAGAGCATCGATGCGGGTCAGGTCATCTGCGAGATCGGGGTCGCCCCCGTCAAACCGGCCGAGTTCGTGGTCTTCCGGCTCTCCCAGCTGACCGGCGGCAGCGGTGGTGTCGACGAATGACGACCTGCCGCGGACGCGTTGACCGTGGACCGTTGAGAGCCCCGTTGACAGTCCCTTCCTGAGCCCGGCGTAAGGAGTCTGCTGTGCCACTTCCCGATCTCGACAGTTCCGTCGGGCATTCCTTCGGCCTCGAATTCGACAGCGTCATCATCAAGCAGATCACCGAGGTCAGCGGTCTGAAGATGGAACAGGACGTCATCGAGCTGAAGCAGAACACCTTCGACGGCAAGTACGCCATCAAGAAGCTGCCCGGCCGCCCCAAGGCCGGTGAGGTCACCGTGACGCGCGGGCTCACCGAGGACAACAGCTTCGAGCGGTGGATCAAGGACTCGCGGTTCGGCCGCATGACGAACGCCCGCCGCAACGGCGCCGTCATCGTCTACGACTACGAGGGCTTGCCGATCAAGCGCTACAAGCTCATCAACGCCTGGCCGAAGTCCCTGGAGATCGGCACCCTGAAGGCCGGCGACACCTCGGTGCTGACCGAGAAGCTGGCGATCACCTACGAGGCCATGGAACTCGACTGATGCGCCGCTCGGTCCAGTTCCAGAGCCCGGAGCAGGCCGGGGCGGTCGGCGAAGCCGGAGCGCGGGGCGGTTCGGCTCGCCAACAGGAGACGTTACGGACGGAGTTCGGCTTCGAGCTGCCGCGCGGTTACGTCGACGAGTCGGGGACCGTCCACCGTACGGGCGTGATGCGCCTCGCCACCGCACGCGACGAACTGGTCCCCCTGCGGGACGACCGGGTCAGGGAGAACTCCGCCTATCTGTCGGTGGTCCTCATCTCCCGGGTCGTGACGCGCATCGGCACGGTCGAGGACATCCACCCCGGTGTCATCGAGGACCTGTTCGCCTCCGACCTGGCCTTCCTCCAGGACTTCTACCGCCGGATCAACGCCGAGGGCCACACCCGCGCCGCCGTCACCTGCCCGTCCTGCGACGAGGAGTTCGCGGTGAATCTCGCCGGTGGCCGCCTGGGGGAATCGTGACGTACGCGGCCGACCTGCTCTACGAGGAGGTCGCGTACCTCGCCTACCACTTCCACTGGCCGCTGGACGACCTGCTGGACCTGGAACATCCGGAACGCCTGAAGTTCGTCGCGCAGGTCGCCCGCCTCAACGGGCACTAGCCGGCGGCCGGACGGAACACACCGTGCAGGGGGGGACGAGGAGCTCATGGGGTTGATGGCCTGGCTGCGGGGTGGCCGCTCCGGCGGTGCTGACCGCTCCGACGATGTGCCCGCCGTCGTCCCTGCGCCCGTGCCTGTGGCCGAGCGTGGCGAACGGGTTGACCCGAACCGGCTGGAGCCGATCCAGCGGGTGGTGTCCGGGCAGCAACTGACTGTGGCTCCAGCGGAGTTCGAGGCAACGCTCACCACCCGTCAGGACACCGCGCTCGGGACCCCGCTCGGGCACCTGGTGAGCCCTGATGCTCCGGCCGGACTTGTGCGCGGGGTCGGTGTAGCGGAGTCCGCCCCGTCGTCGTCGCCGTTGTCGCCGTCGTCCGTCGCCGCTCAGCGGTCCGTGGACATGCCGATGCGGGGGGCGGCGACCCACTTCGGGCGAGTGGGCGGGCCCGAGGCCGTGCCGGGGATGGTGTCCGCATCCGCATCCGCATCCGTACCCGTACCCGTACCCGTACCCGTACAGCGTTTGTACGGAGGTGAGCACTCGGCCCTGACGTCCGTCGCCGGGGGTGCGGAGGAGCTGCCCGTGCGGCGTCTCGTGGGGGAGCGGGCCGTCGTGGCGGAGCCCACGCCTCCGGCCCCTTCGCCCGAGCCGCTGCCCGCCCCGGCCTCCGGCGGCGTCGGTGTTCAACGGGCTGCGATGCCTCCGGCGGGGGAGCTGCCCCGGCGGGCTCCCGGGCTCGGTGCGCCGCTGCCCGGTCTGCCGCCGACCGCCCAGCGGCGGGCCGCCTCCGGCCCGGAAGCCCCCGGGAGCCAGGTTCCGCCTGCTGCCCCGGCTGTGCCCGGCCCGGCCGATGCCGTTCTGGCGGGGGGCGCGGACCAGCCCATCGCTCCCCTGCTCGGTGAGGGCCCGCTGGTGGGCGAGGCGTCCCCCAGCCGGCCCGGTGCGGGCTTTGTGGGCGGTGCGGGTGACGCCGAGGGGATCGGAGGTACCGGGGTTTCCGGAGGTACCGGGGCCACCGGGGATGCCGGACGTCCCGTCCAGCGGTCGGTCGGCCCGCCTGCCCTCTCCGGTCCGTCGTCCGTCCCGCATTCCCCCCTTGCCCCGGCCGACAGCGGGCCCGTCGTCCCCCTGCTGGGCGACCGGCCCCTGGTTCCGCGGAACGTCGACGTACAGCGTGCCGCCGAGCCGGGTTCCGGGCCCGACGGGGGGCCCGCGACGGAGCCTGGCGGTTCCGCCCCGCCTCCCGAGGGCGTACCGGTCCGGTGGACCGAGGCGGCGGGCGGGGGGCCGGCGGCCGGTCCCGGTGTCTCCTTGGGGCCCGCGCCCCCGTTGTCCGTCCCCGCAGGTCCGCTCTCCGTGGCCTCCGGATCCTCCGTGGCCTCCGGATCTTCCGCGTCCGCCGCGTCCCTTCAGCGGCGGGCAGTCGGAGGGCCTCCGGTGCCGGCCTCGGTGGCGCGTTCCCTGCCGGGTTCCGGCAGTGAGCGCCGGTTGCCCTCGGCCGGGGCCGTGGCGGTGGCGGCCGGGGTGGCGCAGCGGATGGCCGACGGCAGTGTCGTCTTCGGGGGCGCGCCGGTCTCCGGCACCTCGCGGCCGGTCGTCCAGCGGGACGCCGAGGTCGCCGAGGTCGCCGAAGTCGTCGAGGCACCGCCGCCGCCCGAGCCCGAGCCCGACCTCGTAACGGAACCGGAGGACGGCGTGGGGCCCGGGCCCGGCCCCGTAACGGACGCGGCTGCGCCGAAGGACGGCAAGGGGGCTCCCGCTGTCACGGACGAGCTGGTCCGGGCCCTGTACGCCCCGCTGAGCCGGCTTCTGAAGAACGACCTTCGGCTGGAACGCGAACGCGCCGGTCATCTCATCAACACCCGCCACTGAGGACCGGGGTGAAGCCCGGGCCGCCCCCGAACGATCGGCTGCTCGACCGAACTGAGAGGTACGTGTCATGGCCACCGCCCAGGACAGCGACCCCGCCGTCAGCGTCTGCTTCGTCGTGACGATCGACGACATCGAGCTCGGGTCGTTCAACACGTGCGAGGGCCTCGGCTGCGAAGTGGTCCTCGAAACCCGGGAGGAGGGCGGCAACAACGGGCATCTGTGGCAGCTGCCGACCCGGCTGAAGTACTCCAACGTGAAACTGTCGCGGCCGCTGACCCGGGAGACGGAGAAGGTGGCGCGCTGGTTCGCCACGATGACCACCGGGTTCAGCCGGAAGACCGCGCATATCGAGGCGCGGACCGGGGACGGCCAGAAGGTCGCCCAGTGGGGGCTGCTGGAGGTCGTGCCCGTGCGGTGGACCGGGCCCTCGTTCACACCCGAGTCGCCGAAGGTCGCGATCGAGACCATCGAGATCGCCCACCACGGCTACGTGATGGAGGGCTGAGGACGATGAGCGGTGCGGGCCCCATCGCGTTCAGCGCGGCCGGTACGTCGGGGGTGGCCTCGGCGGCGAAGGGCGGCTCGGCGCGGCCCAAGCTGGAGCACGCCTACCTGGAGCTGCGGACCCCGCCGACCGGGGGCGGGCTGACACCCGGCGGGCCGTGCGGCCGGATCGACTTCCAGTTCAACCCCAAGGAGCTGAGCCTGACCAAGGCGGCTTCCTGGAAGCGGAGTCCGGCGAAGGGGGCGAAGAGTTCGGGTCCGCCGGAGTACCAGGGATCCCAGCCCAGCAAGCTCACCGTCGAGATGTTCTTCGACGCGAGCGACACCCAGGACACCCGGGTCGTCACCTCGGTGGAGCAGCTCTTCGCCTGCTGCGTGCCGACGGACGAGACCCGGCAGCAGCAGCGGTCGTCCCCGCCGTGGGTCGTCTTCCACTGGGGCGGACTGACGGGATTTCCCGGTTACGTGAGCCAAGTCGCCGCCAAGTACACCCTGTTCACGACCTCCGGCGTGCCGATCCGGGCGGTCTGCCAGGTCACCATGGAGGAGATCAGCGGCGAGACGCCCGGCCAGAACCCGACCTCGGGGGCGCTGGCCGCCCGGCGTGTCCACCGCGTCGGCTCGGGCGACTCGCTGCCCTCGCTCGCCCACCGGGAGTACGGGGACCCCGGGGCCTGGCGGGTGATCGCCGAGGCGAACGGGATCGACGACCCGATGCGGCTCGCGCCCGGCACCCAGCTTCTGCTGCCCGCCCTGGACGAGCTGGCCCGGCTCAGGGACTCCTCGGGCCGGAGCGCCGCCGGGGCCGGCCGGGGCAGGGGGCGGGGCTGATGGCGCAGCAGGGGGTCTCCACGGCGCTGACGGTGGAGTTCGACGGCACGCCACTGCCCGCGAAGTTCGTGAACACGCTGGTCGAGGGCTATGTCGACGACAGCCGTACGCTCCCCGACCTGTTCCTGCTGCGCTTCCGGGACCCCGACCGGGTGCTGCTGGAGCAGGCCGGGCTGAAGATCGGCACCGAGGCCCGGCTGCTGGCCCGCGCGGGCGGCGGCACCGAGCCGAAGCCGCTGCTGGAGGGGGTCGTCACGGCGCTGGAGGTGGAGCTCGACGAGTCCGGCACGTTCACCGTCGTCCGGGGGCTCGACGAGTCGCACCGGCTGTTCCGGGGCCGCCGGGTGGCCAGCTACCAGAACATGACCCTCGCCGACATCTGCGGCCAGGTCGCCCAGCGTGCCGGGCTGAAGCCGGGGCCGGTCGACATCGCCGGGCCCGTACTGGAACACATCGCCCAGCCCAACATCACCGACTGGGAGTTCGTGCGCGGCCTCGCGGAGGAGGCGGGCGCGCAGGCGTACGTACGGGACGGGCAGCTGCACATCACGAAGCCGGCGGAGGCGGGCGGCGCGCCCGACGCCTCGGCGCGCGCCGACCGCGACCCGCTCGTCCTGGAGCTGGGCAGCAACCTGCTGCGCTGCCGGGCCGGGGTGTCGGCCGCCGAGCAGGTCTCCGAGGTGGAGGTGCGCGGCTGGGACGTCCGGGCGAAGCAGCCGCTGGTGGGCCGGGCCCCGGCGGGCTCGTCCCCGACGCTGGAGCTGGGGGTGACGGCGGCTGAGGTGTCGGCCCCGTTCGGCGAGGCCCGGTTCGTGGTGACCGACGCGGCGTACGGGGCG
Source organism: Streptomyces sp. CA-278952 (assembly GCF_028747205.1). Lineage (NCBI taxonomy): Bacteria > Bacillati > Actinomycetota > Actinomycetes > Kitasatosporales > Streptomycetaceae > Streptomyces > Streptomyces sp. CA-278952. The sequence continues at coordinate 3,819,876 of NZ_CP112880.1, read as the reverse complement.
CAGGCCCAGGTCGACCAGGCGGCGAAGGCGCTGGCGGAGCGGATCGCCGGGTCGTTCGCGGAGCTGGAGGCGGTGATCCGGGGCAATCCGGAGGTGCGGGCGGGCAGTGCGGTGGCGTTGAACGCGGTGGGCGCGCCGTTCGAGGGCCGGTACACGGTGACGACCTCGCGCCATGTCTTCGACGCCGTACGCGGGTACGAGACCTGGATCACCGTGTCGGGGCAGCAGGAGCGGTCGCTCTTCGGGCTGACGGGCGGCTCTCCGGCGGCGGCGGGTGGAGGACGGTGCGCGGGGCTGGTCAGCGGGACGGTGACGGACACGCAGGATCCGGAGGGGTCCGGGCGGGTCAAGGTGCGGTTCCCGTGGCTCTCCGACGAGTACGCGAGCGACTGGGCGCGCACGGCGCAGTCCGGCGGTACGGGGGGCGGCGAGGCGTTCATCCCGGAGGTGGGCGACGAGGTGCTGGTCGGCTTCGAGCACGGGCATCTGGACCGGCCGTACGTCCTGGCGGGGCTGTACAACGGGCAGGACCGGCCGGGGGGCGGCGGGAGCCCATCCGCCGGCACCCCTGGTGCTCCCGGTACTCCCAGTGCGTCCAGTGCGTTTAGTGCTTCTGGTGGTGCGGGAGGTGCGGGAGGCGGGGACGCACTCGTCGATCCCACCACCGGTGCGGTGAACCGCCGCGCCTTCGCGTCGAGGAGCGGAAACCAGCTGGAGCTGCTGGACGCGGCGAACGGCCCCCAGGGCGTCCGGCTCCGTACCGGTGACGGCAAGCTCACGATCGACCTCGACCGCAAGGGCACCGCCATCGTCATCGGCAGCGACGGCAGCGTGACCATCGAGGCCAAGGAGCAGGTCTCCATCCGGGCGGCCGACGGCGTCGCCCTGGAAGCGGGGCGCGGGGCGCTCGAACTGAGCGGCGAGAGCGTCACGTTGACCGCGCGGAGAGGCGTGTCCGTGGACGGCGGCACCGGGAAGGTCGGCATCGCGGCGCAGGGCCCGGTGGAGGTGCGGGGCGGCGAGGTCACCGTCGAAGGAAGCCGCCGCACGGAGATCAGGAGCGGAGGCTCGGTGAACGTCAACGCGTCGATGATCAAACTCAACTGACGTTACGTCAGTCAAGACGTACGGGAGGAGCACGCCGCATGTCCGACGCAACAGCCGCTCCGGCAGCCCGGGTCGGCGACCCCACGGGTCACCCCGGCACGGTCGGGCCGCCCGGAGTCCTGTCCGTGCTCATCGGCGGGAAGCCCGCCGCCACCGTCGGGACCGCCCACCTGTGCTCCTCGCCCGCCGCCCATCCGCCGACCGTCCTCGCGCCGCCCGGCAGCGCGACGGTGTTCATCGGCGGGCAGCCGGCCGCCCGCGCCGGTGACCTGGCGGGGTGCGGCTCCCCGGTGCTGTCCGGCTGCCCGACCGTACTGATCGGCGGGTGATCCGGACCCATGGGACAGCAGTTCATCGGCGCGGGCTGGGCGTTCCCGCCGCGCACGGACGCCACCGGGTCCATCGCCCTGGTGCGCGGCGAGCACGAGCTGGAGGAGTCGATCCGGCTGATCCTGGCGACCTCGCCGGGGGAGCGGCCCATGCGGCCGGAGTTCGGCTGCGCGGTCAACGACTACGTGTTCGCCCCGGCGGACGCGGGGACCGCCGGCCAGCTCGCGTACGAGGTGCGGCTCGCGCTGGAGCGCTGGGAGCCCCGGATCGAGGTGACCGAGGTCGTCGTCCGGTTCGACGAGGCGGACAACGGCGTCCTCTACATCGACATCGGCTACACCGTGCGCGGCTCGAACGACCCGCGCAACCTCGTCTTCCCGTTCTACGTGATCCCGCAGCACGCAGAGGACGCACCGGACGAGCCGGAGGCGGGCGCGTGACCCGTTCCCGTACGCACGACGAGGAGGCGAGGGCATGACCCTGCCCAGCCCGCATCTGGACGACCGCACCTTCCAGGGCCTGGTCGACGAGGCGAAGCGCCTGGTGCAGCAGCGCTGCCCGGAGTGGACCGACCACAACGTCTCCGACCCCGGGGTGACGCTGATCGAGGCGTTCGCGACCATGGTCGACCAGCTCGTCTACCGGGTGAACCGGGTCCCGGAGAAGAGCTATCTGACCTTCCTCGACCTCATCGGGGTTCAACTCCACCCGCCGACCGCCGCCCACACCGAGGTGACGTTCCGGCTCTCCGCCCCCCGCCCCGAACCGGTGCTGGTGCGGGCCGGCACGGAGGTCGCCACCGTCCGTACGGAGACGGAGGAGGCGGTCGTCTTCACCACCTCCGAACCGCTCTCCATCGTGCCGTGCGCCTTCGCCCACCTGGCCACCTGGCCCTCGCCCGGGGAGGCCGTCGACCGGACCGAGGAGCTGACGCTCGGCCGGGACGTGCCCGTCTTCGGTGCGACGCCCGCCCCCGGCGACTGCCTGTACGTCGGCCTGTCGGCCGCCGTGCCCGCAGGCGTCCTGGCGCTCCGGCTGGACTGCACGGTGGACGGCGTCGGGGTCGACCCGGCACGGCCGCCGATCCTCTGGGAGGCCTGGGACGGGGAAAGTTGGGCGGCCTGCGAGGTGGAGAAGGACGACACCGGCGGCTTCAACCGCTCCGGCGAGCTGATCCTCCACCTCCCGCGCACCCATGTCCCGGCGGCCGTCGTCCGCCGCACCGGGGGCTGGCTGCGGTGCCGGCTGGTCGAGGCGGAGCCGGGCCGGCCGACGTACATGGCCCCGCCCGTCGTGCGCTCCATCACCGCGTTCACCATCGGCGCGACGGTCGCCGCCGAACACGCCGAGACCGTCACCGACGAGGTGCTGGGCCAGGCGGAGGGCGTCCCCGGGCAGGTGTTCCGGCTGGCCAGGCCGCCGGTGGTACCGGGGGAGTTCGTGGTCGAGGTGACCGACCCGGCGGTGCCCGACGCCGTCGCCGGCTCGGACGTCACCCGCTGGAGCCGGGTCGACGACTTCGCGCACTCCGGCCCCGAGGACCGGCACGTCACGCTGGACCCGAACGAGGGACGCGTCGAGTTCGGCCCCGCCGTACGCGAACGGGACGGCTCCGTACGCCACTACGGCCGGGTCCCGGTCAAGGGCGCCACCGTCCGGGTCCGCTCCTACCGCAGGGGCGGCGGGCTGCGCGGCAACGTCGCCCGCTCCACGCTCCGCGTCCTGCGCAGCGCGATCCCGTACGTCGCCCGGGTCGAGAACCGCCGGCCGGCGCTCGGGGGCGTGGACGGCGAGACCGTCGACAGCGCCCGGGTGCGCGGGCCCATGACCCTGCGCACCCTGCACCGGGCGGTCGTCCCGCACGACTACGAACTCCTCGCCCGGGAGATCGCCCCGGACGCGGCCCGGGTCCACTGCATCCGGGCCGGTACGCAGGACAGCGCGGAGGCTTCCGACGCGGGCGGGGTGCGGCTGCTCGTCGTCCCCGCCGGGAGCGGCGACGCGCAGGGCCGGATCGAGTTCGACGAGCTGATCCCGCCCGCGAACACGCTCGCCCTGATCGCCGGACACCTGGACGCCCGGCGGCCGATCGGGGCCCGGCTGGTCGTCGAGCCGCCGTTCTACCAGGGCGTCACCGTCGTCGCCCTGGTCCAGGCGGAGCGCGGGGCGGTCGCGGAGAAGGTCCGCGAGAGCGCCCTGGCCGCGCTGTACGGGTACTTCAACCCGCTCACCGGCGGGCCGGCCGGGGACGGCTGGCCGTTCGGCAGGCCCGTCCAGTCCGGGGAGGCGTTCGCCGTGCTCCAGCGCGTGCCGGGGGTCGACCTGGTGGAGGACGTCCGGCTGTACCGGGCCGACCCGGTCACCGGCGAACGCACCGACGCCACCGCGAAGATCGCGCTGGACCCGCACGCGCTGGTCTTCAGTTACGAGCACCAGCTCCGGGTGAGGGGGGCCTGATCCGATGCGCGACGGAATCCCGGGGCTGCCGACCCCGCACCCCCTGATCGACCAACTGCCCGCCGTCTACCTGGAACAGGACTTCCTCCAGCGCTTCCTGGCCGCCCTGGACGACGTCCTCGCCCCCGTCCTCCTCTCCATCGACAACCTGCCCGCGCACCTGGACCCGCGCAGCGCCCCCGACGACTTCCTCGACTGGCTGGCCCAGTGGGTGGCCGTCGACCCCCACGAGGGCAGCCCGCCGGAGCTGCGCCGGGCGGCGGTGCGCGGCGCGGTCGCCCGGCACGCCCGCCGGGGCACGGTGGGCGGCCTGGCGGAGGCGCTCCGGCTGGAGACCGGTACGGAGCCGGAGATCGTCGAGAGCGGCGGCACCGCCTGGTCGACCGGCCCGGGCACCCCGCTGCCGGGCCAGGACCGCCCCTGGGTGACCATCCGGATCCGGGCGTCCGGAGGCGATGGGGGAGGGGGCGACGGGGGCGTCGGTGGCGGGGACCGGGACGCGCCCGGGCCCGGGCCCGTCGGGCGGCAGCCGGACCGGGTGCGGCTGGAGGAGTTGATCGGCGCGGAGGTCCCGGCGCACGTCGGATTCACCCTGGAGCTGCTGTGATCTGCGACGAGTGCGGACACCGGAACCCGCCGGGGCGGGAGTTCTGCGTGGCGTGCGAGGCGTTCCTGGGGTGGGAGGAGGGGGAGACCGCGCCCGCGCCTAACGCGCCGAACGCACCGAACGCACCGAACGCTCCCCACGTGCCGAATGCTCCCCGCGCGCCCCACGTGCCCCACGCGCCGAACGTGACTGCTGGGCGGCCTGCTGCTGCTTCCACCGGGTCTGCGGGGCCGCCCGGGGCACCCGCTTCCGCCGAGCCATCCACTCCCGCCGGGCCTGCCGGTTCCGGCCCGCCCGCACCCGGCCCGCCCGCGCCCGCACCCGGCCCTCCCGTGCCGGAGAGACCATCCGCACCGGGGACCTCGTCCGCTCCCCCGCCCACCGCACCGCCCGCGGTTCCCTTCGTGACGCCGCCCGCGCCCGCCCCCGTGGCGTCGCCCGCGCCCATGCCCGTAACGGCCCCGCTGCCCCCGTCCGCCACGACGCCCCCCGGACCGCCGACGCCACCGCGGGCAGCGGGACCCCGGCGTCCGGGCGAAGGGCCGCCCGGTCCGGCTCCCGGGCCCGACGCGTGGCCGGGCGGGGGGCCGGGGCCCGCCACCGAGCCGCCCGGTCCGGGACCCGCCGGTGCACCGGTCGTCTGCCCCAACTGCCGTACGGAGAACGCCCCGGGCCGCACGCTGTGCGTCCGCTGCGCCCTGCTCCTGGACCCGGGGCCCGCCCCCGAGCGCCGACTGCCGTGGTGGCGGCGGATCCTGCGCCGCCGCGCCCGGCAGGCGCGCGTGGCGGGGGCCCGTCCGCGGCGCGGGTGGCGGCGGCCGAGGGTCGGGCTGCCCATCGTGCTGATCCTGCTGGCGGTGGGGGTGTGGTTCGCGCTGCCGCATCTCCCTGGCCTGTTCGGCTTCGCCAAGGAGGAGACCGGAACCCCGGAGTCCGTGCCGCCCGCCGTCTGCCGGGGCTCCAGCGAGGCGGGCGGGCACCCGGCGACGGCGGCGTTCGACGGGTTCAACAACCGCTACTGGGCCCCCGAGGAGACCGGCGAGGGCGTCGGGGAGCACCTGGAGTGCGCGTTCGCGCAGCCGGTCCGGATGATGAAGATCGTGGTGTTCTCCGGGACGTCGGGGCGCCAGAACGAGTTCCTGACGCAGGGCCGCCCGGCGCGGCTCACGGTCGAGCTGACGTCGAAGGACGGGGAGAAGACCGACCGGACGATCCGGCTGCGCGACCAGGCGGGGCAGCAGACCTTCGACGTACGGGGTTCGGACACGGTCAAGGCTCGGCTCACGGTCGAGTCGGCGTACGGCTCGGGGAAGGACCGGCGTACGGCGGTGGCGGAGATCGAGTTCTTCGGCCGACGGGAGTGAACGGGCGTGCCGGAGGGTCGGCGGGAGTGAACGGGCGTGCTGGAAGGCCGACGGGAGTGAACGGGCGTGCCGGAAGGCCGGCGGGAGTGAACGGGCGTGCCGGAAGGGCTCCTACGGGTCCAGCCGGTCGGCGCGCATGCGCAGATAGCGGGCCTCGGGTTCGCTGAGCGTGCCGTCGGCGGCCGCGCGGTAGGCGGCACGAGCGGCGGCCGGCTCCCCGGCCCGTTCCAGGAGATGCCCGCGTACGGCGTCGAGGCGGAAGTGCGGCTCCACCGTCCCCGACAGGGCGTCGACCGCCGCCAGCCCCGCCCGGGGCCCGTCCACCATGGCCACGGCGACCGCCCGGCCCAACGCGGCGGCGGGGTCGGGGGTGCGCCGCACGAGGAGGTCGTAGAGGGCGAGGATCTGCGGCCAGTCGGTGTCCTCCGCACGCTCCGCCTCGTCGTGGAGGGCGGCGACGGCAGCCTGGAGCTGGTAGGCCCCGGCCGGGCCCTGGGCGAGCGCCTCCTCGGCCAGGGCGGTGCCTTCCGCGACGGCCGTACGGTCCCAGAGCGCCCGGTCCTGTTCGTCGAGCGGGATCAGCTCACCGCCCGGCCCGGTGCGCGCCGGGGTGCGCGCCTCGGTGAGGACCATCAGCGCCAGCAGCCCGGTCACGCGCCCCTCGTGGGGCAGCAGCCGGCGGACGGCGCGGGTCAGCCGGATCGCCTCGCGTGCCAGGTCCGTGCGGGTGAGGTCGGGGCCCGCGGTGGCGGTGTAGCCCTCGTTGAAGATCAGGTAGAGGACCTGGAGCGCGGCGCCGAGCCGCTGGTCGAGGTCCTGGGCGTCCGGCCGCCGGAACCGCGTACCGCGCAGCGTCCGCTTGGCCCGGCTGATCCGCTGCGCCATCGTCGCCTCCGGCACCAGATGGGCGCGGGCGATCTCCGCCGTGGTGAGACCGCCGACCGCGCGGAGGGTGAGCGCGATCTGGGCGGCGGGGGAGAGCACGGGGTGGCAGCAGAGGAAGAGCAGGGTGAGCGTGTCGTCCTCGGAGGGGGACCGGTCCAGGCCAACGGGGCCTTCCCCGGGCGGCGGCGCGACGAACGCGTCCGCCGGGGTGAGGGCCGCCGCCGTCTCCTCCCGCCGGCGACGGGCCTCGTCGCTGCGGAGCCGGTCGGTGAGGCGGCGGGAGGCGACCCGGATCAGCCAGCCGCGCGGGTTGTCGGGGACCCCGTCCCGCGGCCACTGCTCGGCGGCCGCGATCAGGGCCTCCTGGACGGAGTCCTCGGCCGGGTCGAAGTGCCCGTACCGGCGCACGAGCGCGCCGAGGACCTGCGGCGCGTGGCGGCGCAGCAGGTCCTCGATGATGACGTCGGCCGTACCTTCCATCCGCGTCCTCGGGGGGTGTTTCCGTCGTGGTGTGTCAGTCGTGGTGTGTCAGTCGTCGGTCCCGCCGTCGACGGGCCGGATGAGCACCGGGTAGTCGGGCGCCCCGGCCGGCTGCGGACAGCGTGCCACGCGGGCCGCGATCTCGGTCACCCTTTCCAGGCTCTCGCAGTCGAGCACCCAGAACCCGGCGAGCAGCTCCTTCGTCTCGCTGTACGGCCCGTCCGAGACCACTGGGCGGCCTTCGGCATCGACGCTGACGGCCCGGCCCGAAGCGGGCTCCCGCAGCCCGTAGCCGGTGACCAGTTCGCCCGACTCGGCGAGGTCGTCGTTGATGCTGCCCATGTGGGCGAACATCTCCTGCATGGCCTTCTCGTCCCAGGCCGGGCTGTCCGCGGTGCCCTTGCCGGTCTGCGCGTCGTAGTCCGCCTGGCTGCCCTGGACCATCACCAGATACTTCATGACCGTCGCCTCCTGGTCGATCGTTCGCTCGATCGTTCGCTCGATCGTGCGTTCGTGCGGTGGTGCTTCTTCCTCCTGCACAGGGGACGTCGGGGCCGGTGCGGGTTTCTCGACACCACGCGCGAAGTTCTTTCGGATTCACCCGCTGGAGGGGGCGGAACGCGAGGGTCAGTAAAGTTCGGCAGCGTCGCCCCGCGCCTTCCAGCTACCTCTTCCAGCTACCTCCTCCTACCACCTCCTCCTGATTCCTTATTCCTTCTCGCCGCGCCGAACGAGGTCCCGACCGTGTCTGCCGCCCCTCCCCCCGCCGCTCCCCCGCGCCCCGTCTCCGTTGTGGGGATCGGCGCGGACGGCTGGCCCGGCCTGTCCGGTACGGCCCGCGAGGCGCTGCGGGAGGCGGAGGTGCTGATCGGCGGGGCGCGCCAGCTGGACCTGCTCCCGCCGGAGTGCGCCGGTGCGCGGGTGGCCTGGCCGTCCCCGCTGCGGCCGGCCGTCCCCCGGCTGCTGGCCGAGCACCGGGAGCGCCGGATCGCGGTGCTGGCGAGCGGGGACCCGATGTTCTACGGGATCGGGCGGGCGCTGGCGGAGGAGCTGGGCCCGGAGGGGCTGCGTGTGCTGCCGCACCCGTCCTCCGTCTCGTACGCCTGCGCGCGCCTCGGCTGGCCGCTGGAGGACACGGAGGTCGTGACGCTGGTGGGCCGTCCGGCGGCGCGCCTCGCGGCGTCGCTGTACGAGGGCCGGCGCCTGCTGGTCCTGAGCGCGGACGCGAGCACCCCCGCGACGGTCGCCGCACTCCTCACGGAGCGCGGCTTCGGCCCGAGCGGGCTGCGGGTGCTGGAACAACTGGGCGCCGAGGGCGAGGAGTACGTGGACGGCCTCGCGGAGACGTGGGAGCACCCTCCGGGAGACCGGCTGAACGTCATCGCGATCGACTGCCGGGCGTCGGCGGCAGCGGAAGCACTGCGGCTGGGCACGGTCCCCGGGCTGCCGGACGAGGCGTACGAGCACGACGGCCAGCTCACCAAGCGCCACATCCGGGCGGCCACGCTCGGGACCCTGGCGCCCGCGCCCGGCGAGCTGCTCTGGGACGTGGGCGGCGGCTCCGGCTCGATCGCGATCGAGTGGCTGCGGGCGCATCCGTCCTGCCGGGCGGTGAGCGTGGAGCGGGACCCGGTACGGGCGGAGCGGATCACCCGTAACGCGGAACGCCTGGGAGTCCCCGCGCTGGAGGTCGTCACCGGGCCGGCCCCGGCAGCCCTGGCCGGGCTGGAGGCGCCGGACGCGGTGTTCATCGGCGGCGGCCTGACCGCGCCGGGTCTGCTCGACGCGTGCTGGGAGGCGTTGCGGCCGGGGGGCCGGCTGGTCGCGAACACGGTGACGCTGGAGTCGGAGGCGCTGCTGGCCGAGCGGCACAAGGCGCACGGCGGCGAGCTGGTGCGCCTCGCGGTGGCCCACGCCGTCCCGGTCGGCGGCTTCACCGGCTGGCGCCAGGCCATGCCCGTAACGCAGTGGTCGGTTATCAAGCCCCCGGCTTCCGGGGCACGTTCGCACAAGGGAGATCGATCATGACGGTGCACTTCATCGGCGCGGGGCCGGGCGCGGCCGACCTGATCACGGTGCGCGGCGCCCGCATCCTCGCCGCCAGCCCGGTCTGCCTGTACGCGGGCAGCCTGGTCCCGGTGGAACTGCTGGCCGAGTGCCCCGAGGACGCCCGCCTGATCGACACGGCGAACCTGGACATCGAGCAGATCACCGCCGAGCTGGTCCGGGCCCACGCGGACGGCCACGACGTGGCGAGGCTGCACTCGGGCGACCCGTCGGTGTTCAGCGCGGTGAACGAACAGATGAAGCGCCTGGACGAGGCGGGGGTCCCGTACGAAGTGGTCCCCGGAGTCCCCGCGTTCGCCGCGGCGGCGGCGGCACTGAAGCGCGAGCTGACGGTCCCGACGGTCGGCCAGACGGTCATCCTGACCCGCATCGCGCAGCGCGCCACGGCCATGCCGGAGGGCGAGGACCTGGCGACACTGGGCCGCAGCGGCGCCCTGATCGTCCTGCATCTGGCGGCGAGGTACGTGGACCGGGTGGTCGACGAACTGCTCCCGCACTACGGCGCGGACTGCCCGACGGCGGTGGTGGCGATGGCGTCCCGCCCGGACGAGATCATCCTGCGGGGCCCGCTGGACTCGATCGCCGGCCAGGTGAAGGCGGCGGGGGTGATCCGGACGGCGGTCATCATGGTGGGCCGGACCTTGGGCGCGGAGCAGTTCCGGGACAGCCACCTGTACGCGGTGGGGCGGGACCGGGGGGAGAGCTGAGGGGTGTGCGGAGCACGCGCTACGAGGCGGGCGCGGGCTTCTTCCGGCAGGACCGGCACGATGAGACGGGTGTCGGCGTCGACGACGACCTGGTGCTTCGTGGAGTATCGAATGGTCCTTCGACCGCTTGGCCGGCCACCGTCTTCCCACCGTGTGGTCGCGGTGGGAAGCCCACTCCTCCGAAGGGCGACCTCCTATGAGTTCGACGCACGGTATCGAAGTCCCCGACGCCCTGGTGGCGTCGTACACGAGGAACGGGGGCACAGAGGAACGCGCCTGGATCGCCCGGCTGCCCGCACTCGTGGCGGAGCTGCTCGACCGATGGGAACTGGAGCGCGACGGCGACACCAGGTCCGGTGAGGCTTCACTGGTGGTGCCGGTGCGCCGCACGGACGACGCCCGCGCCGCGCTCAAACTCCAGATGCCCCGCGAGGAGACGACCGCCGCGCTGATCGGGCTGCGGGCGTGGAACGGCGACGGCATCGTGCGGCTCCTCGACCACGACCCGGAGAGCAGCGCCATGCTGCTGGAAAGCCTGGACGGCTCCCGCACCCTGGCTTCCGTCGAGGACGACGACTTGGCCATGAACGCCTTGGCCCGACTCATGGCCCGGCTGCATTCCGTCTCGGCGCCCGAGGGCCTGCGCGGCCTCGGTGACGTCGCCCGCGACATGCTGGCGTCCGTGCCGGCGGCCGTCGCCGCCCTGCCGGACCCCGAGGACCGGCGGCGTCTGCACGGCTGGGCGTCGGCAGTCGACGAACTGGCCGGCGAGCCCGGCAACCGGATGCTGCACTGGGACCTGCACTATGACAACGTGCTCGCTGCCGAGCGCGAGCCGTGGCTGGCCATCGATCCCGAACCCCTCGTCGGCGACCCGGGTTTCGACCTGTGGCCGGCGCTGGACACCGGCTGGGAGAAGCTCGACGCCACCGGGGACGCTCCCCGGGTGGTGCGGCGCCGCTTCGACCTGCTGACCGAAGCGCTCGGGCTGGACCGCCAACGCGCGGCCGGCTGGACCCTGGCCCGGCTGCTGCAGAACACGCTGTGGGACATCGAGGACGGGCGGACCACCATCGCCCCCTCGCAGACCGCCGTGGCCGATGCGCTGCCCCGCCACTGAACAGGCTGGTCAGTCATGCCTGCCGGTCTCCGTCCGCCGGCCGTCGGCCATCTCGATCAGGGCGAGCACCGCGGCGTGGCGGTCCTCCTCGACGCCCCGCGGTTGGGCCTCGTCCGGCGTGGCACCGGTCTGGATGAGGCTGTGCTGACGATCCGTCCAGTCACGCAGGACGGCGCGGGCCTCGTCCGGCGTGGTGTCCATCGCCGCTGCGACCTCCGCCCAGGTGGCCCCGAGCAGGATGGCCTCACGGATGTCGCCCCCGCGGCGGGCAGTGAGGTCGCGCCGGATCGACTCCGACAAGGCGAGCACGGCCAGCACGTCGTCGGCACCTCCCCGCTCGACCAGGTCCGGGAAGTCCGCGGGCAGAGTCCTGTTCATCAGCCGGTCGACGTGCTTGACGCGCTTTTCCATCTGCCAGGAAAGCGGGATCCGACCGCCGGCGGTCTTGCGGACGTCGTCCGGGCGCCGGACAGCCAGGCCGTTCCAACGCACGTACTCGGGTGTGTTCACGTGCTCCTCGCCTCATGACAGCTGAGATGGTCGGGGCCTTCGGGGCCTTCGGGGCCTTCGGGGCTGTACAGGGCGCGTGCGAAGTCGGTGAGGGCGTGGAAGTCGGTCTCGCGAAGCGTAGTCACCCTCCACGTGCCCGTGCCCGGCGGCGAACAGGTCGCTGCCGGGCACGGGTAAGGGGCCAAGCCCCTGGTGACGCCTCGCGCGTCAGCCCTTGATCTCGATCTCGCCGTTCTTCGAGGTCGACGCGTCCGCCTCCGGGGCGTCCGAGGTCGCGGGAGCGGGCACCGTGCCCACGCGGCCCTTCAGGTTCTGGAGGAGGGACGCCATGTCCACGCCCGTCGTCGAGGTGAGCAGCTCCATGCCCTGCGCGACGTTGTCGGTGACCGTGCGGGCCAGCTGGCTCGCGCCGTCCGTGGAGATGACCGTCATCTTGTCGATGGCGCTCAGCGGCTCGGAGGCCTTCGCCACCACGCTCGGGAGGACCTCGACCAGCATCTGGAGGACGGCCGCGTCGCCGTACTGGGCGAACGCGTCGGCCTTCTTCCGCATGGCCTCCGCCTCGGCCGCACCCTTGGCGGCGATCGCCGCGGCGTCCGCCTCACCCTCGATGCGGACCGCGTCGGCCAGCGCCGAACGGTGCAGCTTCTCGCCCTGACCGGTCAGGCGCGAGCGCTCCGCGTCGGCCTCGGCCTCCTTGACCTGGGCGATGCGGCGGGCCTCCGCCTCCTGCTCGGCCTGGTAGCGGGCGGCGTCGGCGGGCTTACGGACCTTCGTGTCCAGCTCGCGGTCGGTCAGCGCCGCCTGGCGCTCGGCGACCTTCTCCTGCTCCTGGAGCACTTCCTGCTGGCGTGCCGCCTCGGCGAGCGGGCCGGCGGCGTTGGCCTTGGCGGCCGCGGCTTCCGTCTCGGCCTTGATCTCGGCCTGCTTCAGGTAGTACGTCCGCTCGGCGATGGCGATCTCTTCGGCCGCCTTCAGCCGGGCCTGCTCCGAGGCCCGCTTGGCAATGGCCTCGGCGATGTCCGCCTCCTGCTTGGCGCGGGCGGCCTCCGGGCGGCCGAGGTCCTCCAGGTAGGAGCCCTCGGTGGTGATGTCCTGGATCTGGAAGGCGTCCAGGATCAGGCCCTGGCCGGAGAGGCTGGCCTCGGCCTCCTCCGCGACCTGTCCGGCGAACGCGGCCCGGTCCCGGATGATGTCCTCGACCGACATGCGGCCGACGATCGCGCGGAGCGCGCCGGAGAGCACTTCCTGGGTGAAGCCGACGATGCCGTCCTGCTGCTGGAGGAAGCGCTGGGCCGCGGCGCGGATCGCGTCCTCGCTGCCGCCGACCTTGACGATCGCGACGCCTTCGAGGTTCGACTTGACGCCGCGCAGGGTCACCGCGCCGCGCACGGCGATCGGGATGTGCCGGCTGGACAGGTCGAGGGTGAACTTCTGCTGGACGAACGGCACGACGAAGACGCCGCCGCCCACGACGACCTTCTGGCCGCTGTTGTCGATGCTGGTCTGTCCGGTGACCGGATCCGTCGACTTCTTGCCGCGGCGGCCGGTGATGATGAACGCCTCGCTGGGCCCGGCCACTTTGTAGCGCGTGATGACGACGAGGCCGAGCAGAACGAGGAGTACGACGATGCCGATGACGGCGATGACTACTGGACTCATGTGATGTGTCCCCCCTGCCTCCCGTGGGGGACGGCAGATTGTTGTGGAGCGGGGTGGTGCTGTGGAGTTGACCGGTGCGGTGTGCTGCGCAACGGTGGGTCGTCAGTGGGGATCAGTGGGATCAGTGGGGATCGGTGGGATCAGTGGGGTTACGTGGTCAGCGTTCCACCGGGCGGACCGCGACCGACGTGGTCGACAGCGCCTCTTCCACCCAGATCTCGGTGCCGCGCGCGACGGGCGCGGCCGACTTGGCCGAGTACTTCACGGGCTGACCGCCCAGTCGCAGCAGCACCTCGCCGTAACCCTCGGCCGGGATGGCCGTCACGACGGACCCCGAGGTGCCGATCAGGTCGGAGCCGCGCGGGGTGGCGTCCGTCTGGTCGCGCATCAGGGCCTTGCTGAGTCTCCAGGTGAGCCAGGCCGCCACCAGGCCCGCGGCGACGCCGATGACCGTGGCCACGAGCGTTCCGGCGCTCGTCGAGCCGAGCACGATCGCTCCGCCGAAGCCGAGCATCGAGATGAAGCCGGCGATCACCGGAAGCGACAGCAGTCCGTCGAAGAGGCCGTCGAGCACCCCGTCGAAGAGCCCTTCGAGGATCCCGCCGAAGATCAGGGAGAGCGCGAGCAGCACGATCCCCGCAATGCCGAGACCGAGAAAGATGGTCACGCGATCACTCCCCTGTTGCTCCCGCTGCCGACTTCCCCCGAACGTTTTCCGTCGATCTGGCTGGATGATCCCATACAGCACCTACTTCGGTCACTGCCGGATTCCGGCAACCTTTACGCGTCTTTGATGCCGGACAGGCGGTCCGTGAGCGTGGTGAGCGACTGGAACGTCGCACCGAGCAGGGCCACGTGTTTCCAGCGCAGGACCCCGTCCGGGCCGATGAGGAAGACCGCCCGCCGCACCCCGATGCCCGGCGCGGAGACCCCGTACGCCCTGGCGGTCTCCCGGCCGTCATCGGCCAGCAGCGGCATGCGCAGCCCGAAGGAGCGGGCGAACGACTCATGGCTGTCCACACCCTGTGGACTGATTCCCCAGACGTCGGCGTCGAGCCCCTCGAAGGCCTCCATGCCCGAGGAGTACGAGCACAATTGCTTCGTGCAGACGCTGGTGTTGTCCCCGGGGTAGAACGCCAGCACCACGGAACGGCCTCGGGCGGACGACAGCCGGTAGTCGGCGCGCTCGAAGGCATCGCCCGAAAGGACCCCGCCCGGGAGGGTGAAGTCCGGTGCGGGGCTGCCGAGTTGAGGGCCTGATGCCATGGGAGGCTCCTTCGCTGTCATATACGGGGATGGTGCCGGGGGCACGGATGGTTCCGCGATCGTGACCGTACAGTGGAGGGCACCGGGCCCCGGTCGAGCCGGCGGCCCGGCGGACCGTCGGCCCGGCGACGGCGATCCCTCGATCCGGCGATCCGGTGATCCGTACGCCCATCCGGAGCGGCCTCGGCGCCGAATACGGGGAGAGGGGGCAGCACGCCCCGCACCCGCACCTGGAGGTACGCGTGGCCCAACGACCGCCGTCGGCAGCGGTTCTCGTTCTGCACGGGGGGCGCGAGAGCGGTACGGGACCCCCGCCGTCGGGGCTGCTGAATCTGCCCGGTACCCGGATGCGTCCCTTCGTCCGGGCCCTCGCCCGGGCCGCCCGCGCGGCCGGCGACGACATCCTCGTGAGGCAGGTGCGGTACGTCCACCGGGGCTGGAACGGCACCCGCGCGGACCCCTTCCACGACGCCGTGGCCGCCCTCGACGCGCTGCGGGAGGAAGCGGGCGAGGAGCTGCCGGTGGTGCTCCTGGGCCATTCCATGGGGGCGCGCGCCGCCCTCCGCGCCGCCGGGCATCCCCTGGTGCGGGGTGTCGTCGGGCTCGCCCCCTGGTGTCCGCCGGGGGACCCGGTCACCCAGCTCGCGGGCCGCGACGTCGTCCTCGTCCACAGCAACCGGGACCGGATGACCAGCCCCCAGGCCAGCCAGTCCCTCACCGCCCGGGCCCGTCGCGCAGGAGCCCGTAGCTGCATGGTCACCGTCCGGGGCGGCGACCACGCCATGATCCGCCGGGCCGCCGCCTGGCACCGGCTCACCGTCGCGCTGGTCACCGGACTGCTCGGTTCCGGCAGTCTGCCGGGCCCGGTGGCCAAGGCCCTCGCCCTGCCGCCCACCGCCGAGGCCACTGAGGGCACCCTCGACCTGGACACCGATCTCGGCCCCGGCCCCGGCCCGTTCCAGGACCGGGCGGGCGCCCCGCGCTGACCGGCCGCGCTGAGGATGCGGTACGTGAGCGGGCGGCCGACGATGGAAGCCGGGAGAACCGACGACGGCGGGAGGCATGCTCTTGCAGGCCGACACGTGTGACGACGGGATGCCGTCGTCCTTCGACCCGAGGACCGTCGCGGCCCTGTTCGACGGGAACCCGGCCGCCGTCGCGGTCCTCGACCACGATCTCCGCTACACCTACGTCAACCCGGCGCTCGAACGGCTCAACGGCCTCCCCGCCGGCTCCCACATCGGGCGGAGGTTCTTCCAGGTGCTGCCCGGGCTGCGCGGTCAGGCCTCGGCCCTGCGCGCGGTCCTGGCCGACGGAAAGCCCCGCGAGGAGACGCTTCACGGGCAGACCTGGGCGGCGGACGGGGCGGACGACGCGGACCAGCGGTTCTGGCGTGCCACGTACAGCCGGCTGGACTCCGACGGGGCGGCGTGCGGTCTGATGGTGATCGTCGTCGAGATCACCGACCTCACCCGGCAGCGCGAAGAGCTGGAGCAGGCCCGCGGCCACGTCGCCCTCCTCAGCACCGCCGCCGTCCGGATCGGCACGACGCTCGACATGGACACCACCTGCCGGGAGCTGGCCGCGTTCGTCGTGCCCGACTTCGCCGACGCCGCGGCCGTCGACGTGTTCCCGTCCGAGGTGGGCCACTCCGTACGCCGTCCGGTGCCCGGCGTCATGCGGCTCCGGCGGGCCGCGGTGCGGGGCGACGGCGAACTCGACGAGCAGGTGCAGCGGTTCGGTCACCCCGGGGAGTACATCGACTTCGCGGCGGACTCCGCGGTGACCCGCTGCCTGGCGGAGAACGAGCCGGTCCTCGACGGCTGGGAGGACCACAGCAGCGGGCGCAGCGTCGTCACCGCGGACCGGATCGCCGCCTCCCGGGCGCTCGGGCTGCGCGAGGCGCTCGTCGTCCCGCTCGCCGCCCGCGGCCGGCCGCTCGGCACGCTCAGCCTCGTCCGGGCCGACGGCTCACCGGCCTTCAGCGACCAGGACGTGGCCGTTGCCCGTGAACTCGCCGTCCGGGCGGCCGTCGACCTCGACCACGCCCGCCGCTACGACCACGAGCACAGCATCGCCCGCGAACTCCAGCGCTCCCTGCTCTCCGAGCCCTGGGGACCCCACCCGCACGTCGAGATCGCCACCCGCTACCTCCCCGCCGACGAGGGCGTCCTGGTCGGCGGCGACTGGTTCGACGTCGTGCCGCTCAAGGACGGCCGGCACCTCAAGGCGATGGGCGACGTGATGGGCCACGGGGTGGAGGCGGCCGTCGCCATGAGCCAGTACCGCTCGCTGCTGCGGCTCCTGGCCGGGGACGACCTGCACCCCCACCAGATCCTGGAGCAGCTCGACGGCATGGTCGAGCGGTCGGGCCTGGACCGGGCGGCGACCTGTCTGCTCGCGGTCGTCGACCGGTTCGGCGGGGTGTGCGAGGTGGCCAGCGCGGGCCATCTGCCCCCGGTCTTCATCGACCCCGCTCCCGCCGGTGCCCGGCTCGTGCCGGTGCCGGTGGGGCCGCCGCTCGGCACCGGGTTCGGCGGGTACCGGACCGCGTCCGTGCCCTGCGGCCCCGGGACCGTGCTGTTCATGTACACCGACGGCCTGGTGGAGCGCCGGGGCGAGGACATCGACGTGTCCGTGGGGCGGCTGGCCTCGCTGGCCCTCCCGCCGGGCGGGCATCTGGAGGACCTGCTGGACCAGGTGCTGGACCGGTTCGGCGATGACGCGGAGGACGACATCGCCGTGCTGGCCTCCCGGATCCGCGAGGGCCCGCCGGTGGTGCGGCCGACCCCTCCGGAATGACGAGTGGCGGAGCGACGGACCGGGCTGCTGTGCCGGGTCAGCCCAGTCCGAGCCCCGTGATGCCGTACAGGCCGGGCCGGTGCTCAGGCCGCTTCGGGGTTCTTCCGGCGCCGGCCGCGCAGTTGGCGCAGTACGAGGGCGGCCGAGGTGATCAGCGGCAGCAGCCCCGCCACCGCGTCGGCGGTGTTCAGCTTGTCGTGCGAGCCCTTGGCCCGGCGGACCTGCTTGGACGCCCTGATGACCGCGAGCGCGCTGCTGCCCAGGCTCAGCACGAGCCCGGCCTTGCTGCCGCGCAGGCCCTTGGCGGGCGCGGACCGGTTCTTCGCCATCGGAGGTACCTCCAGCCTGCGGGCCGCCCCCGTTCGCGGGCCGCCCTCCCCGTACACGTAACCGGGTGTCCGCCGCCCCCGCAAACGGGACGGTCCGCGCGGACGCCGCGCCAGGCCCGTCCCGCCGTGGCGCCCCGGCGCCATCCCTCGTTCACACCACGTCCGCACGGGGGTCGTCGCGCCTTGCGATCGTCCCTGCGGAAGACCATCACGCGGGAGGGGACGTACATGAACGGATCCAGGGCGAGGGCACGGATGCCTCGGAGCGGGGCGCTGCTGCTGGCCGGGGCGCTGGCGGCGGGCACGGTCGTGGCCGGTGCGGGCACAGGAGCCGCCGCCGCGGACCCGTGCGCCGGAGGCGGGCCGTTGCCGCGCGTCTGCGCTCAGCCGGGGGAGCTGATCGACGTCCGGCTCGGCGAGCTGCACCCGACACAGGCCGTACTCGGCTTCGACCAGGTCTTCTACAAGCTCGGCCGGTACGGCGGCGAACGCGACGAGGCGGCGGGCGACGTCAACAAGCGGTTCGACGACTGGTGCGAGACCAACGGCCAGGAGGAGGCGGCCACGGCCGGTCCCGGCGCCCGGCTGGACGACCCGGCGAGCTTCTCCTGCACCGTCCCGGTCGGGCAGGAGACGGCCGGGACGGTCGAGGAGATGAAGACGGCCGTCGTCGGGCCGGGCGGCAAGCTGTACCTCACCGACGGGCACCACACGCTGACGTCTTTCCTGGAGGGCCCCGACGGCTCCGCCGACCTGCGCATCCGGCTCCGCGTCACCGACAACTTCAGCTCCCTGTCGACCCCGGCCTTCTGGCAGCGGATGACCGAACAGAAGAAGGTGTGGCTGCGCGACGAGAACAACCGGCCGCTCGGCGTCGACCGGTTGCCGGACCGGCTCGGCATCACGCACTTCCGCGACGACCCGTACCGCAGCCTCGTCTACTTCACCCGGGACATCGGTTACGAGGTTCCGGACGGGGCCACGGAGTTCCTGGAGTTCGCCTGGGGGGCGTGGCTGCGCGGCGAGCACGACACGAGCGCGTACGACCTGACGGCCCCGGGCCCGTACCTCGACCTGGTGAAGGGCGCCTCGAAGTCGATGGCCGCCCTGGACGCCGACGCGGTCGTCGACGACGGGAGGACCGCCGCCCAGCTCGGCCGGATCGACGCGTGGAACGGCGGCAAGAAGGAGACCGGCGGGGAGTTCGCCAAGCTGGCCAGGCCGCTGAGCGACCCCAAGCCGGGCAAGCTCGCCGAGGCCCTCGACTACAAGGCCCGCGTCCTGCCCGCCCCCGCCTGCACCCGCACGGTCACCGGCCCCCGCAACGGACCGCTGACCGTCACGAGCGGCGTCACCTGCCTGGACCGCGCCGCCCAGCGCGGCCCGGTCGTCGTCCGCCCCGGAGCGGCCCTCGTGGTCACCGGCTCCACGGTGGACGGCCCGCTCCAGGCCGACCGGGCGGCGGCCGTCCACCTCTGCGGCTCGCGCGTCGAAGGCCCGGTCTCCGTGAGCCGCACCGCCGGTCCCGTACGGGTGGGGGGTCCGGGCTGCACCGCGAACACGGTCGTCGGCCCCGTCGTGCTCACCGGCAACACCGGCGGCGTGCTGTTCGCCGCCAACACAATCACCGGCCCGCTGGTGTGCTCCGCCAACCGGCCGGGCGTGGACGACACCGGCCGCGCGGGCCAGGTGGGCGGACCGCGCACCGGGCAGTGCGCCGCGCTCTGACCCGGTGACGCCGGCCCGGACGCCGTCGCACTCGGCTCGGAAGGATCGGACTCAGACGAACACGTACGCCACCGTCGTCGCCGCGCCCAGGCCCGCGCCCGCCACGGTCTGGGCGACGGTGTGGTAGCCGAGGGCGACCCGGGACCAGCAGACCGCCGTCGTCACCGTGTAGGCGGCGATCCACCAGGGGGAGTGCACGACGGCGAGGAGGGAGACGGCCGCCGAGGCCACCGCCGAGTCGACCGAGATCTTCCACACCGTGTTGACGGCCAGCAGCCCGATCGTCATCACCCACAGCGCGAGCATCGCGACGAGGATGCCGGTGGGCGCGTTGCCCAGCACCATCACCACCGAGCCGGCGCCGATCGAGCCCAGGATCACGAAGAAGATCGGCGCCCGCTTGGTGCGGTCCACCACATGGCGGTCGCCCCAGGTGCCGCGCCCGCGCTCCCACTCGATGTACCCCGCCGGTATCAGTCCGGCGCAGAGTGCCCCGAGGAAGCCCCAGAGAAGTCCTGTCCAGTCACCCGCCGCCGCGAGGCCGATGGAGAGCATGCCGGCCAGCAGGACGTTGCGCGGCTGGAGGGCGTCGGTGACGGTGCGCGCCACGGAGGCCGTGCGGGCGGAGGCGGTGGGGATCCCCTCGCCGGTGGTGGTGCCGGTCATGCGCTCGTCTCCGTCGTGCGGGTGGTTCCGGCCGTCGCGGCCGCGAGGACGGCGCGGGCGCGCTCCTCGTCGACCGTCCGGTACGCGGCGGCGACCCGGACCAGCCGGGCCACCTCGCCGTCCTGGTCCGCCGCGTGCTGCGCGGCGACCGTCGCGGCTGCTCCGGCGGGCGCGCCGGAGTCCTTCGCGAGGAGGGCGGCCCGGATCCAGTAGGCGTCCGTGAGGGACTCGGCCCGGCGCGGGTCGTCCGTGTCGCGGGCGGCGGCCCTTTCGGCGGCGTCGAGCAGCCCGTCGGGCACGTAGTGGCGCAGTTTCTCGGCGGCGTCCGCGATGTCGGCGGCCCAGCGGTCCACCCGCAGGTCGGCCGGGACGTTGAACCGGGTCAGCTCGCGGGCCAGCGGGGCGGGCGGGTCGAACGGCTGGTCCGGGAACGCGGCCATCAGCTCGTACCAGAGGGCGTGCAGCCGGACCTGGGCCCGCCACAGCCGGGCCCGGCGGGCGCCGGCCGCGAAGGCGGGGACGGACGCGCCGAGGGCGAAGAAGGCGAACAGCACCAGCTGCGCGGCCTCGGTGACCTGGTCGAACCGCAGGGCGAACGCCTCGCTCGGCTCGTCCACCACGCTGATCCACAGGAAGAGGGTGCGGCTGACGGTGTAGCCGACGCCGATGAACATCGCGAACGTCATCATCCCGAGCCCGATGCGCAGGTGGCGCCGCCGGGTGTCGAGGGTGGCCAGCGCCCACTGGAAGGCGCACACGGCGGACGCGGCCCCGAGGTAGAGGTAGAAGACGCTCATGTAGAGCGTGGCGCCCCACTCCCCGGCGTGGTCGGAGACGAAGCGGTCCGAGGGCTCGGAGCGGTCGACGACGGTGAAGAAGAGGACGGTCAGCAGGATCAGCGTGGCGACGGAGGCCTTGGCCGCCAGCTTCTGGACGAGCCGCGCGAACCGTACGTGGCGGGGGACCGCGCCCGCTTCGGGGTAGCTGCCGTAGATGGCCACGATGTAGCTGAGGATGGCCAGAATTGCCACGGTGGCGGTGTAGTGCTTGATGAGGACGGCGAGGTCGGTGACGGCGCTGTTGTTGAGGCCGATGCGCACCGCCTCGGTCTTCGTCCACAGGGCGATGGCGAATCCGGCGTAGCAGCCCCACAGGGCCCGGCGTCTGCGGTCCTCCTCGTCGCCCCACAGGGCAGCGGGCATACGCCACAGGGCAACGGCCGTCATCAGGCCGGCTATCAGGTAGCCGGCGAGATCGAGGGGGGTCACGGCGGTGTTCGTCCTCGAGGTCGGGAGCGCGGGGCGGGGGCCCGCGGGTGGGCAGGTGGCACGTGTCAGGCGTCGCCGGACCGTCTTCCGGGAAAGAGACCGCGCCGTCGGTGGGCCACCGGGCGGGACAGGGAGTTGTCCAGCCGCCCCACCATGTCATCGGTGGTGAGATCCCGCGCCATCCGGGGGATCAGGGAGGCACCGAATTCGGCCATGCGTTCGTCGTGTGTCGCGTACTGCGCTCGGGCCTGGACGGTGCCGCCGCCGGAGGCGAAGGACGCGGCGGCGGCCGGAGAGATCATCCGGGCGATCAGCGAGGTGTCGAAGACCGGGAGGAGGGCCCGGAGCTGTTCCGCGTCGAGCGTCGTCCCGTGGTCGAACCACTCGTGGCACAGCTCGTGCAGGATCACGTGCTGCGTCTGGTAGGCGGTCGGCCGACGGCGGTAGAGGACGAGGCTGGTGCCGCCCGCCTTCAGGCGCAGTCCGCAGGCGGCGTTGACGCGGGCGAGGCGGTCCGGCATCTCGTGCAGCCGGATCGTGCGCCCGCTCGCCTCCTCCATGTTGGCGACGAGCCCGTCCAGCGTGAAGGGAACCGGGATGGGCAGGTCGGCGAGCCCGGCCTCGCACTCTTTCCGCAGTTTCCGCAGGGACATGACCAAGACGCTACGCTGCCGGACCCGCCGGGCGGTGGTTCGCGGCGGAATCGTTGCCGCCGCTTTCCCCCTCCGGCCCGTCCTTCTCCCGGGCCGCGTCCTCCAGCAGGGACAGGGCGAACCGCAGCAGTTCCGGCGGAAGCCCGTCGTCGTCCAGACCCCGGCCGGCCAGGCCGCTGATCTCCCCGGTGCGCCGCTTGGCCAGGAACTGGAGTCCGGCGACGACGTCGTCGACGACCTCGGACTCCTCCTTGAAGAAGCGCCAGTCCACGCCGAACCCCAGGCCGAGGGCCTTGAGGATGTCCTCGGAGGGCTGGGTGACCTTGCCGGCCAGGATGTTGGAGAAGTAGCTGTGCGACAGCGAGCCGCCGCGGTCGCGGACCAGCTCGGCGAAGACCCGGCCCGAGATCTTCTGGCCGGGGAAGGTCTTCTCGACCATGTACTCGACTTTTTCCCGCAGTGAGCCGAGGCGGGGGAGCTCGTCCGGGCCGGGGGGTTCGACGGGTTCCGGACCGCGTTCGTCGCCGTCGTCCATGGCCATCCGGGCCTCCACGATCACCTCGGAGTCGGAACTGAGCTTGCGCAAACACTCTACGTCACTGTTAACTCGAAAAAACACGGGCAGGGGACCACGAGGGGAGTCCCCTGCCCGTGAATGATCCTGTGCCCCGCGGCGCCCGGAGCGGGCTCCGGACACCGGACAGGGGTGTAGCCCTTCACGACGGGGGATGCGTGAAGGGCTACGCGTGCATTATGGCCCCACGGTCCTCCCGGCGACAACTGACCGGTCGGTCAGTGATCCCCGGGGGTGTGTCCGCCGTGTCCTTCCCCAGGGCCCAAATCTGTTCCAGCCGCGATAGACATGGCCTTGCCGGGCGATTAGGGTTTCTTGTGCAGTCACGTGAAACAGGTGTACGCAGCAGAGGCGCACCCCGCAGGCGGGCGCCGCCCGGCTCCTCCGGTCGCGCGTGACGGAAGAGGTGCAGATGCCCCCGGAGACCCCCTCGCACGCCACCGACCGGCTCGACGACGACGATTACCCCGCCTACACGATGGGGCGAGCCGCGGAGATGATCGGTGCGACGCCGGGGTTCCTCCGGGCGATCGGCGAAGCCCGGCTGATCACCCCGCTGCGGTCCGAGGGCGGCCACCGCCGCTACTCCCGCTACCAGTTGCGCATCGCCGCCCGCGCCCGCGACCTGGTCGACGCCGGCACGCCCATCGAGGCCGCCTGCCGCATCGTCATCCTGGAGGACCAGCTGGAGGAGGCGCTGCGCCTCAACGAGGAGCTGCGCGGCCGGCCCGCCCGCTCCGGCGGTCCCGCCGAGCGCTGACGGGTGCTGACGGGTGCTGACGGGTGCTGACGGGCGCCGCGCCGCAGGTCACGCGGGGTGCCGCGCGACCCCGGGGAGATATCTGCATTCGTCAGCACAGAATTTCGCGCAATGCGCGATGAGGCTTTTCTCTTCCCGGTCTGTTCCGACACGGCCGGTGATATTAGGCACCCGCCTCTCCCGGCCCCCTCGTGCTAGTGTTGATCTCAGTTGCAGTTGTGGTTCCCAAAAACTTCAAGTGTTCTTGCCGGTCGGATGTCGGCGGGCACACTTTTGTATTTCCGGTGTACTTCCGGACGGGGTAATCATCGCGGCGACGTTGGGTCCGCACAGTGTGGGCCCGCGGGCTCTGCCCCTAAGGAGATATGACATGGCTACTGGCACCGTGAAGTGGTTCAACGCGGAAAAGGGCTTCGGCTTCATCGAGCAGGACGGCGGCGGCGCCGACGTCTTCGCTCACTACAGCAACATCGCCGCCTCCGGCTTCCGTGAGCTGCAGGAGGGCCAGAAGGTGAACTTCGACGTCACGCAGGGCCAGAAGGGCCCGCAGGCCGAGAACATCACCCCCGCCTGATCACTCAGGTAGTACTGCGCAGCTGGGGCCCGCACCTTGGGGTGCGGGCCCCGGCTCGTTGTCGTTTCCGGGGCCCGCTCTGCGCGCCCCCCGACGAAGCCGCGTCCGGTGCTCTGTTTCCCGGCGGCCGGGCTTCGTTTTCTTTTGTCATTTCATCGGCTCGTTCTTGCGATTCTGGGTGCCGTTCACGGTCGCTTCCCGAAAAAGAATCCCTCGATACGTGCCCCATCGAGGAAAGGTTCTAGATGAACCGCGAACGCACGCCCCGCTCGAACGACCGATTCTCCCGCACCCGCTCCGGCGGCGCTGCCCCCCGTTACTCCGGTGGCGGCGGCGAGCGCCGCGCCGCGGGCTTCGGCGGCGGACCCAAGCGCTCCGGCGGCTCCGGCGGCTCCGGCCGGTCCGGTGGCTACGGCCGCCGCTCCGCCTCCGGCCTCAAGGGCGAGTTCGCCCTGCCGGTGACCGTCACCCCGGCCCTCCCCGCCGCCGAGACCTTCGGCGAGCTGGAGATGCCCGCACCGCTGAAGGCGGCGCTGGTCGCCGAGGGCATGACCGTGCCCTTCCCGATCCAGGCGGCCACCCTGCCGAACTCGCTGGCCGGCCGGGACGTCCTGGGCCGCGGCCGCACCGGCTCGGGCAAGACGCTCGCCTTCGGTCTCGCGCTGCTGGCCCGCACCGCCGGCCGCCGCGCCGACGCCAAGCGCCCGCTCGCCCTGGTCCTCGTCCCCACCCGGGAGCTGGCCCAGCAGGTCACCGACGCGCTCACCCCGTACGCCCGGTCGCTGAAGCTGCGCATCGCCACCGTGGTCGGCGGCATGTCCATCGGCCGCCAGGCCAGCGCGCTGCGCGGTGGCTCCGAGGTCGTCGTCGCGACGCCGGGCCGTCTCAAGGACCTGATCGAGCGCGGCGACTGCCGGCTGGACCGGGTCACCATCACCGTCCTCGACGAGGCCGACCAGATGGCCGACATGGGCTTCATGCCGCAGGTCACCGAGCTGCTCGACCAGGTGAACCCGGACGGGCAGCGGATGCTCTTCTCGGCCACCCTGGACCGCAACGTCGACCTGCTGGTGCGGACGTACCTGAAGGACCCGGTCGTGCACTCCGTCGACCCGGCGGCCGGCGCCGTCACGACGATGGAGCACCACGTCCTGTACGTCCAGGGCGCGGACAAGTACGCCACCACGACCGAGATCGCGGCCCGCGACGGCCGCGTGATCATGTTCCTGGACACCAAGCACGCGGTGGACAAGCTCACCGACCACCTCCTGCACAGCGGGGTCCGGGCGGCCGCACTGCACGGGGGCAAGTCCCAGCCGCAGCGCACCCGCACCCTGGACCGTTTCAAGACCGGGCACGTCACGGTGCTGGTCGCCACCAACGTGGCGGCGCGCGGCATCCACGTCGACAACCTCGACCTGGTCGTCAACGTGGACCCGCCGAGCGACCACAAGGACTACCTGCACCGCGGCGGCCGTACCGCCCGTGCCGGGGAGTCCGGCAGCGTCGTCACGCTGGTGCTGCCGAACCAGCGCCGCGAGATGACCCGGCTGATGGCGGACGCCGGGATCACCCCGCAGATCGCCCAGGTCCGCTCCGGCGAGGCCGAGCTGAGCCGGATCACCGGTGCGCAGGCGCCCTCCGGCGTCCCGGTCATCATCTCCGCCCCGGCCAAGGAGCGCGGCAGCAGCCGCGGCGGCGCGTTCATGGGCCGCGGCACCAAGCGCGGCGGCAGCGGGGCTCCGGCCCGGGGCCGCCGCCCCGGCGTGCCGACGCCCGAGGCCCGTGCGGCCGCGACGCAGCGCCGGAACAACCGCGCCGCGTGATCCGTGCGGCCGGCGGTCCGCCGCCGGCCGCCCCGCACGCCCGGCAATCCCCCCGCCGGCGCGTGCACCGGGCCCCCTCGCCCGGGCTCCCTTACGTCTCCTCCGTGCACTCGACACGTCCCCGTGCACTCGACCCCTGTTGAGGAACCATGCGCTGTGTCATCGCCCGCTTCCCCTTCGATCTGTTCAAGAACGAGGTGGAGGACTCGATGAAGGGCATCAAGCCCGAACCCGTGACCGGCGACGCGGTGGTCATCAGCCGCCGGGTCTACCCCGTCAAGCAGGTGGGTGAGGTCATCACCCGCCAGGACCGCCGGGACTTCAGCTCCGCCGAGGTGGTCCGGGCGCTGTCCAAGCTCGGCTTCACCTGCCGTACCGCCGAGTCGGCCGTGCCGGCTCCGGCCCCCGCCCGTACCCCGCTGGAGACGGCCTCCGCGCTCCTGGGGACTCCGGCCGAGGCGCGGAGCGAGGCTCCCGAAGCGGTGTCCGCACCCCGGGCCGACGGGGTCTGAGACCTGCTTTTCCGCCCCGCGACGCCGACTTCGGGTGTCGCGGGGCGTGCGATGATCGCCGTCATGATGAGGAAGCTGATCGCGTTGGGCGTGACAGTGGCGGCCTTCATGCTGCCCGCCACCGCCGCGTACGCCGACGAGACACACACCGACGCTCACAACGGCCCGCAGATAGCCCTGATCTCGACGGGCCAGATCGACGATCCGCTGGAGGACGTCCTGGAGCACGTCGCGGTCCTCGGCCACAACATCATCGTGGACTGAACTCTCCCCCGCGACCCCCTCCGGCTCCCGGCCGTTCGGCGTCTCAGGACGCGCGGGCGGCCGGTGTTCTCTGCCGGGCCCACTCCATGCGCGGCTCCAGCAGCGGACGCAGCAGCCACCGAACCGGGGGCGTGCACAGCAGGGTCATGATGACGACCGCCCCCAGGGTGACGGCGACCGTGCCCATCGTGGTGTCGAAGAACGGGTCGTCGTAGAAGCCGCCGTACTTCAGGCTCCGGACGACGAAGCCGTGGAGCAGATACCCGTACAGCGTGCAGGTGCCGAGCGTGGTCATCCAGCTGCGGCCCCGGGGCACCCAGGCGAGGAAGCACACGCCCAGCACGATCGCGGCCAGGAACAGCAGGACCGTGGTGGTCGGGCCCGTCCACTCGGAGACGCTCAGCACCTCGGTGCTGTTCTTCCGGAAGAACCACGAGGTCGAGATCCGGGGCACCAGCCAGTACGCCAGCAGCATCCCGGCCACGAACACCGGCACCGAGGCGACCCGCACCCAGGTGGAGCGGAGAGCCGTGAAGTGCTCCGGGCGCAGCCGCAGGCCGAGCACGTAGAACGGCAGGAACTGCAGGATGCGCTGGATCTGGAGACTTCCGTCGGCGGCCGGTGACACCGTCGCCAGGGCGGCGATGGCGAGGGAGACCAGCACCGGGAAGCGCACGGTCTGCCACAGCGGGGTGGAGAGCCGCCAGAGGAACAGGGCGGGCAGGAACCACAGCAGCCAGTAGGGCTCCAGCAGCGAGAGGGCGTACTCCGGCTCGCGTGTCGCCCGCTCGAAGAGCGTGTACAGGGTCTCCAGCAGGACGTAGGGCACCAGCAGACCGGTGACCAGCTTCCACACCCGGTCCGGCCGCAGCTCGAAGTTCCGCGAGAAGTAGCCCCCTATCAGGATGAACACCGGCATGTGGAACGTGTAGACGAAGGTGTACGCGGCTTCCACGAGGCGGCCGGGGGGCAGGGGCTCCCAGGCGTGTCCGATCGCCACCAGCACGATCGCCAGGTACTTCGCGTTGTCGAAGAAGTGGTCACGGCCGTCGGGCGGTGGCGTTCCGGTCGCCGGGGCGCCGGCAGCGGCGGTGGGGCGCGGCTGCTCGGAGGTGAGGGGGGGACGCATCCTGACACCCTAGAACGGTGCCCTGACCCTCTGGAACGCGGAGGCGTTCCCTCCCTTTGCTATGGCGTGCGTCACGTCCGTTCGGGTGGGTGTGGGGGCGGGCCGGAGGACCTTCCGGGGGGTGACCCCCACCCCGGTTCACCAGGCTCCCCCATGGGCGGCGCGTCCCGGTTCAACAAGGCTGTGTCCATGACGACTTGGAGCCGAAAGGCCTTACTTCTCACCGTCTCGGCCGCCGCGGCCGGCACGCTGACCGCTGTCGGCGCGCCCGTGGCGCACAGCCGCCCGGCGGGCCCCGCCGCGCCCCCGCTCAGCTGGGGGGCCTGCGACCCGATCCCGGGGACGCCCGCCCTCGACGGGCAGCAGTGTGCGACGCTCCGCGTTCCCCTGGACTACCGCGCCCCCGGCGGGCGCACCGTCGACGTGGCGGTCACCCGCCTGCGCACCGACCGGCCCGAGGCCCGGCGCGGCACCCTGCTGGTGCTCGCCGGCGGCCCCGGCGGCTCGGGGGTGCAGCGCCTCGCGCAGAAGGGCGAGGCGCTGCGGACGGCGACCGAGGGGGCGTACGACCTGGTCAGCCTGGACCCGCGCGGCGTCGGCGGCTCCACCCGGGCGACCTGCGGGATCCCCGAGGCGGACCGGCACATGGTGACACTGCGCGCCTGGCCCGCGGCGGACGGCTCGATCGCGGAGAATGCCGAACGCGCCCGCCGCACCGCCGAGTCGTGCGCCCGCAACGGCGGCCCGGAGGTGCGTTCCTTCACCACGCGGAACCAGGCCCGCGACATGGACCGGCTGCGCGCCGCGCTGGGCGAGCGGAAGCTGTCGGTCTGGGCCCACTCGTACGGCAGTTACGCCGGGGCCGTGTACGCGCAGGAGTACCCGGACCGCGTCGACCGGCTGGTTCTGGACAGCGTCGGCGACCCGGACCCGACGCGGGTGGCGTACGGCTGGATGGCCAACGTGGGCCCGGCCGTCGCCCTCCGCTTCCCCGACTTCGCGGCCTGGGCGGCGGACCCCGCCCGGGAGGCCGAGGGGCTCCGGCTGGCCCGGCGTGCCGAGGACGTGGAGCCGTTGTTCCTCGCGCTGGCCCGGAAGCTGGACCGGCACCCGAAGGAGTCGGGGACCCCCGGCGCCCCGTTGACCGGTAACCGGCTGCGGCAGGCGCTCCACGGCAGCCTCAACAGCGATACCGCGTTCGCGCCGCTGGCCCGGCTGATCCGGGCGGCGCAGGATCCGGCGGGCCGCCCGGTGCTGCCGCCGGAGCTGACGGGCGCGATGCCCGACGAGGACGCGACGCTGACGATGGCCGTGGTCTGCAACGATGTGCGCTGGCCGGGGCCGGACTCCGGGTACGCCCGCCGGGTCGCCGCCGACCGGGCGCGGTATCCGCTGACGGCCGGGATGCCCGTGAACATCTCCCCGTGCGCCTACTGGAAGTACGAGGAGGAGCCGAGGCCCACCCGGATGACCGACGAGGGTCCCTCGAACGTCCTGATGATCCAGAGCCTGCGCGACCCGGCCACCCCGTTGGCCGGGGCCCTGAAGATGCGGGCGGCGCTCGGCGAGCGGGCCAGGATGGTCACCGTCGAGCAGGGCGGGCACGGGATGTACCTGGGCAACGGCAACGCCTGCGGCGACCGGGTGGTCAGCGACTTCCTGGTGACCGGGAAGCGCCCCGCCAGGGATGCCCACTGCCCGGACTGAACCGGCGGCCCCGAAGGGTGCAGAGGGTGCAGAGTGCGCAGAGGGTGTCATAGCGGCTGCTTTCGGGGTGTTCCTTGCTATACACGAGCGATGGAGCACCCCGGGACTCTTGTCCTGATCATGGCCCTGGCGGTTCTCGCCCCGCTGCTCGGTTACGCGACCGGGCGGTGGCTGCCGGTCCCCGTCGTCATCTTCGAGATCGTCCTCGGGATCCTGGCCGGGCCCGATGTGCTCGGCTGGGCCCACCACGACCACGTCATCGACACCCTGTCCGACCTCGGGCTCTCGATGCTGATCTTCCTGGCGGGTTACGAGATCCGGTTCGCCGAGGTCCGCGGGCCAACCCTGCGCCGGGCCGGCGGGGCGTGGGTCCTCTCGTTCGCCGCCGGGCTCGGCGTGGCGCTGCTGCTCAGCGGGGCGGACCTGGCGAAGAGCCTGGTCATCGGCACCGCGCTGACCAGTACGGCGCTGGGCGCGGTGCTGCCGATCCTGCGGGACTCGGGGCGGCTGGAGGGGCGGTTCGGGTCGGTGGTGATGGCGTTCGGGTCGGTCGGGGAGTTCGGTCCGATCATCGCGATGGCCCTGCTGTTCAGCGGCCGGAGCCCGGGGGCGGCGGGCGTGGTGCTGGCCGTGTTCGCGGTCGTCACGGCGGGCGCGGTGTTCTGGGCGATGCGGCCCCGGCCGCCGTGGTTCGCCCGGCTCATCGCCGTGACCCTGCACTCCAGCGGCCAGTTCGCGGTCCGCTTCGTGATGCTGATGCTCGCCGGGATGCTGGGCCTCGCCCACGTCTTCGGCCTGGACACCCTGCTCGGCGCGTTCGCCGCCGGGATGCTGACCCGGCTCGTCCTCCAGGGGGCGGTGCCCGAGCGCAGCGGGCAGATCCTGGAGCGGATCGAGGCGATCGGCTTCGGCTTCCTCGTGCCGTTCTTCTACATCGTCACGGGCATCGACTTCGACCTCGCGGCGCTCCTGGACGACGGACGCCCGCTGCTGCTCCTGCCGGTCTTCCTGCTGCTGTTCCTGCTGGTGCGCGGGGTCCCGGCGTATCTGCTGGCCCCGCACGACCTGACCGGGCGCGGTCCGCGGGCCGCGCTCGGGCTGTTCTCGTCCACCTGTCTGCCCCTGGTGGTCGCGATCACCGCGATCGGCCTGGACGAGAAGGTGATCGGGGCGGGAGAGGCCGCCGCCCTGGTCGCCGCCGCGATGGTGTCGGTGCTGGTGTTCCCGCTGCTGGCGTTCCGGCTGCTGCGCCGGGAGGAGGGCGACGGGGGCAGGGCCGTCCCGGGCCGGACGGCGGAGACCGGGGAGGCCTGGTGAGGCCTGATTCGGATGAAGCGCCCCCGCCGGTGGCCTGTCACCCGAACGGCCCGCTCCTCTGCGAAGCCGGAGGCCGGGCCGCAGGGTGGAGTGCATGTGGTCCCGCCGAATCGTCCTGGGCGCTCTGGTCCTGCCCCTGGCCCTCCTGGTGTTCGGGGACGGCCCGGCGTTCCGCGCGCCGGGGACGGAGCTGGCCTCCGGGCCCCGCCCGCCGCGCGGACTGCCGCAGCCGGCCGTCGTCAGCCGCCGGGAGTGGCACGCTGACGAGGAGCTGGTCCGGGAGGGGCCGCACTACACGGGCGCGGCGCGGGCGGTGTTCGTCCACCACACCGGCAACCCCGGCGACTACGACTGCGCGGACGCGCCCCGCCTGATCCGGGGCGTCCAGGGCGACCACATCCGGCAGGACGGCTGGGACGACATCGGCTACAACTTCCTCGTCGACCGCTGCGGCACCATCTACGAGGGCCGCGCCGGCGGCGTCGGCCGCTCGGTGCTCGGGGCGCACACCAAGGGGTTCAACACCGACACGGTCGGCATCGCGGCGATCGGGAACTTCGGCGCGGGCGCCGAGGTCCCGAAGCCGATGATGGACGCGCTGGTGAAGCTGGCCGCCTGGAAACTGCGGCCCGGGGCGGATCCGCTGGGCATGGTCGACCTGGTCTCGACGAACGACGAGAGCCGCTTCGACGAGGGCCAGGTGGCCCGGCTGCACGTCATCTCCGGGCACCGCGACAGCTTCGAGACCCGCTGCCCCGGCGACGCGCTTCACGGGCTGCTGCCCGAGCTGCGGGAGCGCGCCGCGAAGCTGCGCGCCGCCGCCCCCGGGCACTCGGCGACGGCCCGGCTGCGCCCGTACGTCTGAGCCCGTAGGTCTGAGCCCGTACGGCTCGGTTACCGGGCGACGAACTGGGTCAGTATGGCCTGCACCTCGTAGATGTCGACGCCCTTGGTGAACGTCTTCTGGAGCGGGGTCGCGCTGCCCGAGATCCAGATCTTCAGCTCCGCGTCGAGGTCGAACGTGCCGGCCGTCTCCACGGAGAAGTGCGTGATGCTGCGGTACGGCACGGAGTGGTACTCCGTCTTCTTGCCGGTGATGCCCTGCTTGTCGACGAGGATCAGCCGACGGTCCGTGAACAGGATCGTGTCGCGAATCAGCAGGAACGCGGCGTGCACCTGCTCGCCCTGTCCGAGCAGCCGCGCGTAATCCTGATGGGCGGTGGCCGGATTGATCGTGTGGGCGTTGCCGAACAGTGCCATGAGGTCCCCGTTTCTCGGTGTTTCTCCGTCGCGTGTTCTTTCGCGTCGTACTGGAGTACGTGTGCGGTGGGGTTCTGGTTCCCGGGCCGGACCGGCCCATACCTCGCGCCTACAGCGGGACGATCGTCGCCTCGGTGGCCTTCACGCTGGTCCAGACGGCGGTCCCGTCGGCGATGCCCAGCTCGGCGGCGGCCCCCGGAGTGATCTCCGCGACCAGGTCCGGGGCCTCGGCGGAGGTGATGAGCAGCCGCAGCCGGCTGCCGCCCGAGGTGATCTCACGGACGGTTCCGGGCCAGACGTTGCGGGGGGAGCCGGTGGGGCGTTCCCGGTGTACGGAGACGGCTTCCGGCGCGATGACCGCGAGGGCGTCCGTGCCCGCCGGGAGGGGTTCGGCGACGACGAGGTGTCCGCCGCCCGCCAGGGCCAGGCCGTCGGCGGTGGCGGTGCCGGGCCAGGCGTTTCGGCCCAGCATCCGGGCCACCCACGGCGAGCGCGGGTGCCGGGTGACCTCGGCGGGCGGCTCGTCCTGGAGGACCCGGCCGTCCTCCAGCACCAGGACCCGGTCGGCCAGCGAGACCGCCTCGACCGGGTCGTGGGTGACGATCAGGCAGACCCCGCCGAAGTCCGCGAGGTGCCCGCGCAGGGTGTGCCGGACCCGGGCCCGGGTGGTCTGGTCGAGGGCGGCGAGCGGTTCGTCCAGCAGCAGGAGGCGGGGGCGGGCCGCCAGCGCACGGGCCAGGGCGACCCGCTGGGCCTGGCCGCCGGAGAGCTGGGCGGGCTTCCGGTGGGCGAGGTGGCCCACCCCGAGACGGTCCAGCCAGCCCTGGGCCTCGCGCCGGGCCGCGACGCGGGGGACGCCGTGGGCGCGGAGCCCGTACGCCGTGTTGGCCAGGGCGCTCAGGTGCGGGAAGAGCGCCCCGTCCTGGGGGACCCAGGCGACGCCCCGGCGGTGCGGGGGGAGTGCGGTGACGTCGCTGTCGCCGAGGCGCAGGGTGGCGTGCGCGCGGGGCGTGAGGCCGAGGAGGGCCCGCAGGAGCGTCGTCTTGCCCGCGCCGTTGGGGCCGACCACCGCGATGGTGGTGGAGCCCGGGGCGTCCAGCGTGAGGTGCGTGAAGCCGGTGACGTCGGTGTGCAGCGGCCAGCGCTCCGGCTCGGCCTTCGGCCGCGGGTCGGCGGCGGGCCCGGGGAGCGGGGCCGGGGCGGGGGCCGCCGGTTCCTCCGGGCGGGCCTCCGCCGCCCGGCTCGCGGGGTTCCGGTGGACGCCCGGGGTCCCGGTCCACCGGCCGCGCAGCGCGATGAGCACGATCATCGCGATGGCCAGCAGCAGCAGGGACACCGAGGTGGCGGCCTCCGGGGATTCCTGGAGCAGCAGATAGACCTGGAGCGGCAGGGTCTGCGTGGTGCCGGGGAGGTTCCCGGCGAAGGTGATGGTCGCGCCGAACTCGCCGAGCGCCCGCGCCCAGGTCAGGGCGGCTCCGGCGATCAGTCCGGGGGCGACCATCGGCAGCGTCACGGTGAGGAACACCCGGACCGGCGAGGCCCCCAGGGAGGCCGCGGTCTCCTCGTACCGGGGGCGCAGTCCGCCGAGCGCGCCCTCCAGCGAGATGACCAGGAACGGCATCGCGACGAACGTCGCCGCCAGCACGGCCCCCGAGGTGTGGAAGGGGAGCGTGACGCCGAAGGTGTCCTCCAGCCAGGGGCCGAGCAGTCCGCGCCGCCCGAACGCCAGCAGGAGGGCGACGCCGCCGACCGTGGGCGGCAGGACCATCGGCAGCAGCACCAGCGAACGGACGAACCCCTTGCCGGGGAACGGCACCCGGGCCAGCAGCCAGGCCAGCGGCACCCCGAGCAGCAGGGAGAGCCC
This sequence comes from Streptomyces sp. CA-278952, assembly GCF_028747205.1. Classification (NCBI taxonomy): domain Bacteria; kingdom Bacillati; phylum Actinomycetota; class Actinomycetes; order Kitasatosporales; family Streptomycetaceae; genus Streptomyces; species Streptomyces sp. CA-278952. Next base: position 3,786,081 of record NZ_CP112880.1, on the reverse strand, counting down.
GAGCGCCCACAGGGAGACCAGCAGCGAGAGCCGCAGCGCTTCGGTGGTGGCCTCGGCGGTGAGGTGGGCGCCGAGCTCGCCCCAGGAGGTGCGGACCAGGATCCCAGCGAGCGGCAGCATCAGGAACGCCACGGCCAGCAGGGCGGGCACCGTGAGCAGCAGGGGTGCGCGGGCCCCTGCGGTGCGGCGGCGGCCGGGACGTTTCATCGGTGACCTCGTGGGACTGGACGGGCGGTGCCCAGCGGGCCTGTCGGACGGTACGGGGCTGCCGGGCCGGGTGCGGTCACGGCTGCTGGAAGCCCGCGCCCCGGAGGATCTTCTGCGCGGCGGGCGTGGAGAGCCAGGCGACGAACGCGGCGGCGGCCTCGCTGTGCTGCGACGTCTTCAGGGTGGCGGCCGGGTAGGAGGCAATGGCGTTCTGCTCGTCCGGGATGTCGATCGCGTCGACCTTGTCGGCGGCGGTCGCGGCGTCGGTCCTGTAGACGAGCCCGGCGTCCGCCTCGCCGAGCGAGACCTTGGACAGCACCGCGCGGACGTTGGGCTCCTGGGAGACCGGCCGCACCTCGGTCCTCTGCGCGTCGAGGATCTGCGCGCTGTAGCGGCCCACCGGCACTTCGGGGGCGGCCAGGACGACCTTCAGCTTCGGGTCGGCGAGGTCCTCCAGGCTTTCGACCTTCTCGGGGTTGCCCTCGCCGGTGGCGATGACGAGGCGGTTCTTGGCGATGACGGTCGGCTTTCCGGTGTCGCCGGAGAGGCCGTCCATCGTCGTAGTGTCTGCGGTGACCAGCGCGTCGGCGGGGGCGCCCTGCTTGACCTGGGCGGCCAGTTCCTGGGAGCCGGCGAAGGAGAACGTCACCTTCGTGCCGGGGTTCTCCTTCTCGTACGCGGCCCCGGCCGCCTTGAAGACGTCCGTCAGGGAGGAGGCGGCCAGTACGGTCAGGTCGGCCTCCGGGGCGCCCGTCGCGTCCGCCGAGCCGCTGCCCTCGCCCTTGGCCGGGCCGGAGTCGTCGCCGCAGGCGGCGAGCGGGATCAGGAGGGCGGTGGTCAGGACGGCGGCGGCCGCGCGGCGGTGGTTGATCACGTGGCGGTGGTCGATCATGTTGCGGTGGTTGATCAGCGGGGGCATGCGGGTCTGGGCTCCTTCGATGCTCGTCGTCGGCCGGTCTCAGACGCGGTCGATGTGCACGCTGGTCGACTTCACGCGGGCGGTCGCCCGCATGCCGACCTCCAGCCCCAGCTCCTCCACCGCCTCCCGGGTCAGGAGCGAGACGAGCCGGTGCGGTCCGGCCTGGATCTCGACCTGGGCCGCGACGTCGCCGAGCTTCACCGCGGTGACGATGCCCGGGAACGCGTTGCGGGCCGAGGTGTACACGGCCTCGTCCTCGCCGCCCGCGCCCTGACCGACCTCGATCGAGAAGGCGGCCAGCGCGCGGCCGTCGATCAGACGGCGGCCGGCCTCGTCGCGATGGGTCGCGACCCGGCCGGCGTCCGCCCAGCGGCGTGCGGTGTCGGGGCTGACCCCGAGAAGTCGTGCTGCCTGGCCGATTGTGTAGGACTGCATGTGCGACACGCTAGGCCATATGGGCTGGCACTTACCACTCTCTGGACGATGATCCACAGCAGGTGCGAGGGGTGCAGGAGGAACGTACGAAGGGGCGTACGACGGGGCGTACGGGTGTGGGTGCGGGGAGCGTGTACGGGCGAGCCCGGGCGAGCCGCCGAAACCCGCCGGGCGCGTGTACGGGCCGCGCCGGTTCTCCGGTCGCGGCCCGTGCGGTGTGACGGCCCCGGGTCGGCCCCGGGTCGGCCCCCGGTCAGGTCACCGGGCTCGTCGTCGGCATCTCGCCCTCGGTGGTGGTCACGTCGATCACGGTGAACCAGGCGCCCTGCGGATCGCTGAGCGTCGCGAACCGGCCGAACGGGCTGTCCTCCGGCCCGAACCGCAGCACCCCGCCGCGCTCGGTCGCCTTCGCCACGGCGGCGTCGCAGTCCGGCACGGCGAAGTAGACGTTCAGGTACGCGGGTACCTCCGGCGGGAAGTCGTCGCCCATCGCCATCCGGCCCAGGACCGTCTCCCCCCGGACGTCGTACAGGGAGAAGTCCATCGACTCGTCGTCGAACTTCCGCACGGTGTAGGGGAAGACCGAGGGGTAGAACGCGTCCGCCTTCTTCGGGTCACGGGTGAAGACCTCGCCCCAGCAGTACCCGCCGGGCGCGCCCATCTCCGTCTCGAACCCCTCGTGGCTGCCGGCCTGCCAGATGCCGAAGACGGCTCCACCGGGGTCACGGACCAGGGCCATCGTGCCGAAGTCGTCGACCCGCATCGGCTCCATCAGCACCTCGCCGCCGCTCGCACGGACCTTCTCCGCGGTGGCCGCCGCGTCCGGCGACGCGAGGTACAGGCACCACGCCGAGTGGCCCTCCGCGCCCGGCATCGGCGGGACGACGGCCGCCGCGGCCTTCCCGTCCGCGTACGCCTGCGTGTAGTTGCCGAACTCCGACGCACTCTCGCCGAACGTCCAGCCGAGTACGTCACCGTAGAAGCTCTTGGCACCCTCGACGTCGGCGAACATGGCGTCCGCCCAGCATGGAGTGCCCTCGGGTTGTACAGCCATGGTGCCGGTCCTTCCCTGGAGTCCCTGTCGTCGGCCCCACCCGCGCGGCCCCCTGCCCGCACCGGCCACGCTAGTCAGCGGGAGGCCGGTCCGCGCGTCGGGTCATCCGGGCGCATTTATGCACTAGTGCATATGCAGTGTGCGCTAGTGCGAAGGTGGTCGGAGGGTAGGATCGGCTCATGTCCGCACTTCCTCCTCGGCCCGTGACACTGACCGGGCAGCACGTCGAACTGGTCCCGCTGAGCTTCGGCCACCTCGACGACCTCTTCGCGGCGGGCGGCGGGGACGAGGAGGTGTGGCGCTGGCAGGGCGGCCCGGCGCCACGGACCCGCGAGGAGCTGCGCGAGCGCATGGAGAGGGTGCTCGGCAACGCGAAGTACGTGCCGTTCGCCGTCGTCCACCGTCCGAGCGGGCGGGCCGTCGGCTGGACCACGTATCTGGACGTGGCGGTGGCGGACGAGCGCCTGGAGATCGGCTGGACCTGGTACGGCCGGGCCCACTGGCGCTCGGCGGTGAACACCGAGACGAAGCTCCTGCTCCTGACGTACGCCTTCGAGGAGCTGGGGATGGGGCGCGTCCAGCTCAAGACCGACCACCGCAACGAGCGCTCGCAGGCGGCCATCGCCCGGCTCGGGGCGCGGCGCGAAGGGGTGCTCCGGAGGCACCGGCGGCGGCCGGACGGGAGCTGGCGGGACAGCGTCTACTTCTCGCTGCTGGCCGACGAGTGGCCCGCGGCGAAGGCGCGTCTCACCGCGCGCCTGGCAACAGGCTGAGAGCGCCTGGCCGCGGGCTGGGAGGGCCGGGACTACCGGTCAGGCGGAGCCGGTCCGGTGCCGGGCGGGCTGCTCCTGCGCGGCGTACTCCGCGCAGTCGGGGTTCTCGCAGGGGCCCGCGCGCCAGACGGGGACGAAGATCCCGAGGGACTTGTGGCGGTGGATCTCGGAACGGACGGGCTGCTTGCAGGTCGGGCACATGAAAGCGGCCCGCTGTCGGGTGTCACGCTCTTTGCTTGCCATTTATTCACGATAGGCGGGGCGGGAGATTTTGGAAAGTCTTTCCCTTTGCCTTGCCGATGCATGGCGTCTCGCGCTGCCGTGAAAGGCGTTGCTTTCCGTGACCCTACTTGTCCGTATCGGTGTCGGAGGCGTCGGACGCTTCCGTGGAGCCCGTACTTTCCGCCGGACGGCGCATGCTCAGGGTCACCGAAACGGCCAGAATGACGATGATCACCGCGAGGCTCACCGGCGACGGGATCTCCGGGATCGAGGTGCTGATCATCTTGTGGCAGGCCTGGAGGAGGAGCTTGACCGCGATGAAGGCGAGAATGATCGCCAGCCCGTGGCTCAGGTAGTGGAAGCGGTCCAGCAGCCCCGCCAGCAGGAAGTACAGGGCCCGCAGCCCCAGGATCGCGAAGGCGTTGCTGGTGTAGACGATGAAGAGGTCGTCGCTGACCGCGAGCACTGCGGGCACGCTGTCGACCGCGAAGATCAGGTCGGCCGCCTCGATCGCGGCGACCACCGCGAGCAGCGGAGTGGCGACCCGCCGCCCCTCCTCGCGGACGACGAAGTGCGTCCCGGAATAGTGCTCCTGGACCGGCATCACTTTCCGCAGCAACCGCACCGCGAAGCTTTTACCGGGGTCGAAATTCTCTTCCTGGCCGCTGAGGATTTTATAGCTGCTGTAGAAAAGGATCGCGGCGAAGAGGAACAGGACGAAGGTGAAGCGGTTGACCACCGCGACGCCGAGGGTCAGGAACACGGCGCGGAACACGAGTGCGCCGATGACGCCGAAGAAGAGCACCCGGTGCTGATACTCCCGGGGGACCTTGAAGTACGTGAAGATCAGCGCGAAGACGAAGAGGTTGTCGACCGAGAGGCTCTTCTCCAGCAGCCAGGCGGTCGTGTACTCCGTTCCGGCGGTGCTCCCGAGCGTCAGGAAGACGACCGCACCGAAGATCAGCGCGAGGCTCACCCACAGCGCGCTCCACAGCCCGGCCTCCTTGAAGCCGATGACATGCGCCTTGCGGTGCGCCAGGAGGTCGACCGCCAGCGAGACGACGACGGTCACGGCGAACACGATCCAAAGCCACACCGGTACGTCCACGCCGGAGACCTCCCACTCGGGTTTTTACGAGTGTGCCCCGCCCGCCCCGTTGCCGCCCGCCGGAGAGCGCCGGGTGGCCGCCGCGACCGAGGCCATCAGCTCCGCGTCGAGGAACGAGGGGTCGGCCAGCCGGGTGGCGGCGGCGTAGGAGTTCAGCAGCGCCTTGGTGACCCGCAGCGCGGCCTCCGGGCGGCGGACCACCGGCTTCGCCCAGGCGGCGACCGCGGCGTCCAGCTCCGCCTCGGGCACCACCCGCTGGAGCACCGACAGCGCGTACGCCTCGGCGGCGCCGAAGGCCCGGCCGGTGAGGATCAGCTCGCGGACCCGGGCCGCGCCCACCTCGTGGATCAGCCGGGGCAGCAGCCCGCCCCAGGCGGTCGGCAGCCCGAGCGCCAGCTCCGGCAGCCGGAAGGCGGCGGTGTCCGCGCCGACCCGCAGATCGCAGGCGAGGGCCAGCGCGAACCCCGCGCCGACCGCCTTGCCCTGCACCCGGGCGATGGTCACCGCCCGGCCGCCGGAGATCGCCTCGCAGACCCGGCGGGCCTTCTCCCCGGCGACCCGGATGCCCCGGCCGGCGGGGTCCTCCTCCAGCCACTCGGCGAACTCGGTGCGGTTCCCGCCCAGGCAGAAGTCGTCCCCCGCGCCGCTGAGCACCAGCACCCGCACCTCGGGGTCCGGGGCGGCGACGATGTCCAGCAGCTCGTCGAGCATCGCCTCGGTCACCGCGTTGCCGGTGTCCGGCGCGTGCAGCTCCACGTACAGGACGGGCCCCTCGCGCCGGGCGCGTACCGTCGGCGAGTGCTCCTCGGAGCGGCCGGCCGGCATGAGGAATTCGGGGAGCGGGAGCTTCACAGGGCCACGCCCAGGGAGGTGATCCGTCTGAACACCATCCGGGGGGCGTACACCGGCCGCGAGACGGTGTGCAGCGTGGGGAAACGATCCAGCATCCGCGCCAGCAGCGTCCGCGCCTCCAGCTTGGCCAGCGCCGCGCCCAGGCAGTAGTGCACCCCGCCGCCGAACGTGAGGTGGCTGCCGCCGCGCAGGATGTCGAAGGCGCCCGGGTCCGGATTCCGCCGCGGATCGTGGTTGGCCGCGCCGTACAGGACGTGGATCATGCTGTCCTTCTTGATCGGGACCCCGGCCAGGACGGTGTCCTCGGCGGCGATCCGGGTGTTGATGTGGATGGGCGGGTCGTGGCGCAGGACCTCGTCCACGGCCGCGTCGATGTGCTCCGGGTACTTCCGCAGCCACGCCCACCGGCCAGGCTCGGTCAGCAGGGAGGTCATCGAGGTGAGCAGCGTCGCGGTGGTCTCCAGCGAGGCGATGGTGACGAACATGGTGAGCCGGTAGAGGATCTCGTCCGCCCGCTCCCGGTCCGGCTCCATCGCGTCCCAGGTGTGGATCCAGCCGGTCAGCACGTCGTGGCGGGGCTCCGCCCGGCGGCGGGCGACCAGACCGGTGAAGTAGGCCCGCAGCCGCAGGGTCGCCTCCGCGGAGACGGCCAGCTGCGACTTGGTGGGGAGCAGTTCCTGGGCGAACACCTGGTTGTGGGTGATCTCCAGGATGTCCGGATGGTCCTCGGGCGGTATCCCCAGCCAGCCGCCGACCGTGCTGATCGGCAGCTGCTCGCTGACGGTGGAGACGAAGTCGGCCTCGCCCCAGCGGAGCTTGCCCGCCAGCTCGTCCAGGAGCCGGTCGGCGTCGCGCTCGACGTCGGGGGTGAGGCGTTCGATGGTGGAACGGTCGAAGAGGTTGCCCAGTGAGCGGCGCTGGCAGGTGTGCTCGGGGGCGTTGAGCCGGGCGAGCGTGGTGGTCATCTCCCGGGTCGCTATCGCGTCCCACTGCTTGGAGTCGTCCTGCCGCTGCTGCCAGGCGAGATCCGGGGCGAGCCAGTTGCGGCCCCGGAGCACCTGGCTGCAGGCGTCGAAGCCGGTGACGAAATACCCGTTCCACGGAGCGCGGACGACGTCACCCATCGCCCGGAGCTCCGCGAGTATTCCGTACGGCTCGGCCTGTCCTTCCGGGGAATGGAGTCTGCGGAGCAGACCGATGACCGCGCGCCGTCCGTCGGGCGTCCTGGATGTACCGCCAGTGATGCTCACGCAGAGTTCCTCGACCTAGGCCCGTGGTTACCGCACTGAACCTACCCCTCCGGATATCGGCGCCAAGCATCGTTCTTTGTTGCCCCCGTCACATGCAATCGTCACTAAATGCCCGTTGTCATACGCGAATTGTCGGCGTGTGGGTCATACGCGGAACACGTCGAGGAACGAACTCCACCAGCCCTTCTGCTTCTTGGCCGGCTCCGAGGCGTGACGGGGCGTCACCGAGGGTGCGGCGGAAGTGTTCCGGAACGGGTCGGGCAGCTGGGCCGAGGTCGGGGCCGGGGGCTGCGTCCCGGTCCCCGCACGCCGCGCGGCCGTCGGGGTGAACCGTACGGGCAGCGCGACCAGGGCCCGGTGGAACGGGCCGGGCCGCCAGGCCACACCCGAGGCGGGCACGGCCAGTGCGAGGTCCGGGACGGTGTTGAGGATCTTCTCGATCGCGGTCAGCGCGATCAGCGTCGCGGGCGACTTCGCCGGGCACACGTGCGGGCCCGCGCCCCAGGCCAGGTGGGCGCCCTTGCTCAGGGTCTGGCGGGCGTCGGTGAGCCCCGGGTCGCTGTTCGCGGCGGCGAAGCTGATCAGTACGGGGGTCTCCGCCTTCAGCACGACCCCGTCCAGCTCGATGTCCCGCACCGGGTAGTGCGTCGCGTAGTTGGCGATCGGCGGGTTGTTCCACAGGACGTCGTCCAGCGCGTCCTCGACGAGCATCCCCGAGCCGCGCCGCTCGGGCGTGCCCGGCTGGTCGCCCGCGAGCATCAGCAGCAGCGCGTTGCCGATCAGATTGCGCTCCGGCTCCACGCCGGCGCCCATCAGCATCACCAGCTGGTCCTTCAGCTCCTCGTCCCGCAGCCCCGCCGGGTGCTGGATCAGCCAGGAGGTGATGTCCTCGCCGGGCTGGCGGCGCTTGATCGCGACCAGCTCCATCAGGCACTCGGTCAGCTCGGCGTTGGCGCGGAGGACGTCCTCGCCGTCGAAGATGGCGGACATCGAGCGGGTCAGCCGGTCGCCGATGTCGCCGGGGCAGCCGAAGAGCTGGTTGAACAGCAGCAGCGGCAGGAGCTTGGCGTACTCGTTGAGCAGATCGGCGGTGCCGCGCTCGATGAACTGGTCGATCAGGTAGTCGGCGATCCGCTCGACGTCCCGGCTCAGCCGGGAGCTGTTGAGCCGCGACAGCGACTCGGTGACCGCCTTGCGCAGCCGCAGGTGCTCCGCGCCGTCGGTGAACAGGCAGTTGGGCCGGTACACCATCATCGGCAGGACGGGGCTGTCCATGGGTATGGCGCCCTCGCGCAGCGCGGCCCAGCGCCGCGCGTCCCGGGCGAAGATCGCCGGGTTCTGGAGCACCCGCAGCGCCGCCTCGTGCTGCACGATCAGCGTGGCCTCCACCCCGGGGGCCAGCTCGATGGGCGCGGCGGGGCCGTGTGCCCGGGACGCGTCGTAGAAGCGGTGCGGATCGGCGGCGAACTCCGGTCCGTACAGCGACGTCTGCTGCTGGTGCATGGGGCACCCGGCGGGCGCGCTGTACGGGGTGGCTCCCGGCTGCGGGTCCATGTCGGCTTCCTCGGTGTGATCGCGGGGCCCGGTCGGCCCCGGCTCGGGATACGTCTGGGGGTGGGTCAGGCCGCGTGCGCGAGAAGATGGCGGACGAGGATGATCAGGGCCTGTGCGGAGGAGTTCTGGTCCCGGGCGTCGCAGAAGACGACCGGGGTGTCCGGCAGCAGGTCGAGCGCCTCGCGCAGTTCGTTCTCGGCGTGCTGCGAGTACGGGTCGAAGCTGTTGACGGCGACCGCGTACTCCAGCCCGTACGTCTCGACCAGGTCGATGACGGGGAACGTATCGGCCAGCCGCGCCGGGTCGACCAGGAGCAGCGCGCCCAGCGAGCCGCGCGCCATGTCCTCCCACAGCTCCACGAACCGCTGCTGGCCCGGCGTGCCGAACAGGTACAGGACCAGTTCGTCGCTGAGCGTCAGGCGTCCGAAGTCCAGAGCGACCGTCGTCGTCTTCTTGTCGGGGGCGCCGCGCAGATCGTCGACCTGGGCCGCGGCCTGCGTCATCCGCTCCTCGGTGCGCAGCGGGGTGATCTCGGACAGTGTGCCGATCAGCGTCGTCTTGCCCACGGCGAAGTGCCCGACGACGAGGATCTTCGCCGCGCGCTGCACCGCGTCCGGCACATAGATGCTCTCAGCCGAAACGGACTTGTAGTCCATGCAACACCTCTTCGAGGATCTTCCTGTCAACGAGCTGGGCAGGCGGCGGCGCCTTCCGGCGCAGCAGGTGTCCCTGCTGGTTTAAATCCTGGAGCAGGAGACGGGCCACCCCGACCGGCAGGCCGAGGTGGCCGGCGACCTCGGCCACCGACAGATAGCCGCCGGAGCACAGCTCCCAGATCGCCTTGACCTCGGGGCTCTGGCTCGGGGGCGGCTGGCGGTCGGGCGCGAGGGTGACCAGGGTGACCAGGGAGAGGTCGTCCGCGTCGGGCAGGCCCCGTCCGCCGGTGATGACGTAGGACCGGACGAACCCGCTGCTGACCTGCTGCTCCTCGCCCGGCGCCGTCATATCTCGCTGCTCGCGTTCTGGCGGGGCGGCGTGGTCATCGCCTTCCCCAGTGCGGTGACCTGCTGCTGCATCCGGAAGGACATCGCTTCCATATCCACCTCGGCGGCGGCGGTGGCGGCCAGGTAGGCGCCGGTGCCGGCGGCGATCAGGAAGATCCAGCCGTCCTCGTACTCCAGGAGCGTCTGCCGCCAGCGGCCCGGTTCACGGGTCCCGATGAAGGGGGCGACGGCCCGGCTGAGGGACTGCATGGAGCTCATCGCCGCGGCGACGGTCTCCGCGTCGTCCCGGCCGATCTCGCTGGAGTTGGCGAGCAGCAGGCCGTCGGCGGACACCAGGATCGCGTGCCGGGCGCCGGGCACCTGGAGCAGGTCGTTGAGCACCCAGGACAGATCGGGGTTCACTGGAACTCGGGTCCTTCCGTCGTCGTCGTGTCGCGTCCCGACCGGGTGCCGCGCTGGAACGCGCCCAGTCGGGAGGCGGTCTCCTCGTTGCTGCGCACGGGCTCCGGTTCCGCCGATGGCACCGCGGAGACCGGGCTCTTACGACGACGCTTCGGCAGCCCTCCGGGGGTGGTGGTGATCTGGGCCAGCGGCTGGGTGGCGGTGTCGGGCTGCTGCGGGGCGGGCGGGAAGAGCGGGGTGGGCGCCGGAGCCGGGGCCTGCCACTGGTCGGCCTGCCGCACCCGCTGCTCCTGCGGCGGGTGGGGAAGGGCCGCCGCTTCGGGGGCTTCGACGGGCGCCGCGGTGGGCGGCGCCTCGGTGGTGAGCAGTTCGTCGGGGATGAGGACCACCGCGCGTACGCCTCCATAGGGGGAAACGGAGTCCACCGAGACCCGGAAGCCGTAGCGGGCGGCGAGCATCCCGGAGACGGCGAACCCGAACTGCGGCGGGATGCCCAGGCTGGAGACGCTGATCGCGGCCTGGGGGGAGAGGAGTGCCGCCGCGCGGTCCTTCTCCTCCTGGCCCATGCCGAGGCCGGCGTCGTCGACGATGAGGCAGACGCCCGTCGGCACGGCCTGGATGTTGATCTCGACCGGGGTGCCGGGGGCGGAGTAGTTCGTGGCGTTGGCGAGCAGCTCGGCGAGGACCACGGCGACCGGCTCGACGGCCCGGCTCACGACGGAGAAGTTCACCTGGCCGTTGACCCGGACCCGGTCGAAGTGCCGGATACGGCCCTGGGCGCTGCGGGCCACGTCGAAGACGGAGGCCACGGTCTCGCGCCGGCCGAGCCAGCCGCCGCAGAGCACGGCGATGCCCTGGGCGCGCCGGCCGAACTGGCTGTTGGCGTGGTCCATGGCCATCAGGTCGGCGAGGATCCCGGGGTCGTCGCCGTACTTGCGCTGGGCCTTCTCGATCACGACCTGCTGTTCGTCCGCGAGGCCCTGGAGGGTGCGGACGGCGGCCTTGAGGACGGCCTTGGTCTCCTCCTCGGCGTCCTTGCGGACCTCCGCCAGCTCGGTGGACTGACGCTGGAGCAGACCGTTGTGGACGACGTGGAGTTCGTCCCGTTGGTGCAGGAGCGCATCGCGCTCCTGGCGCAGCTCCGCATGGTGTCTGCGGAGCTTGACGTTGGTCGCGCGAGCCCGCAGAACGGCACCCACGGCGACCAGTGCTACGACAACCAGCGCCCAGATGACGGGGCCCTGTGGAAATGTCATGAGACTCACTTCAAGTGCCATGGCGGAAACGGCTTGACACCCCGTCAGGCGGCACGCAGTCAGGGCTCGTTCGCCACGACCGTGCGCCGCTTCGGGAGGTGCCCCTCCGAAGGTGGGGCCGAGGATTTCATCCCTCCCGGAATGCCCCCATACGCCATCAGCCCACTGGAAGTAAGATGATCTTATCATCGGCCGCGCGGTGAAATGTCAAGGCCGCCACGCCAGTTGCCAGTCGACTCACAACGTTCACATTGCGGAGACGCGGAGGACGGCAAGCGGTCGCCGTTCGCCCGAGGTTGGTCAGCCCGTCGACGCTGTCGACGCGCGGGTCTCCAGGGTCCAGGCGTGCAGGCGGACGGTGTCGGGGGCCGCGCGGCCCCCGAGGATGTCGCAGAGCAGCTCGGCGCAGGCGCGGCCGTACGCGGCGGGGCGCAGGTCGACGGCGGTGACGGGCGGCTGCGCGCCCCGGGTGGCGGTGCCGTCGACGCAGGACGCGACGAGGAGGCCACCTCCGGGCGGGGCGCCCGGGTCGTTTGTGGCGGGTACGCCGCTCGGGTGGGTTCCGGTGGGTGTGCCGCTCGGGTCGTTTCCGTCGAGTACGCCGCCCCGGTGGGTTCCGGTGGGTGCGGCGCCCGGGTAGGTTCCGCCGCTCCCCCCGACCTTCCGGCCGAGGGCCGCCGCCGCGCGCAGGACGCCGGGGGCCGAGCCGTCGGGGGCGCAGATCACGGCGTCCACGGCGGGGTCGGCGGCGAGCAGTTCCCGGGTGGCCGCCTCGGCCTCGGCCGGGGTCGCGGCGAAGGGCACGGTGCGCAGGGTCACCGCCACCCCGTGGGCCCGCCCCCAGGATCCGGCCGTCGCGCGCAGGGCGGTCGCCCAGGCGGAGGAGCCGGACGGGGCGAGGAGTGCGGGGCGGCGGGCGCCGTGCTCGGTGACATGGTCGAGGAGGGCGGTCAGCGAGGCGGCGTTGTCGCAGACCACGGCGCCGCTGGGGCCGGTGGCCGGGCCGAGGTAGCGCTCGCCGGTCACCACCGGGACGCCCGCTTCGAGCAGCCCCGGCACCGCGCTGTCGCCGGCCTCGGGGTCGATCACCAGCAGGCCGTCGACGCGTGAGGCGATCCGCCCGCCCGCCGCCGCCGAGGGGGCGAGCAGCACCATGTCGAGCCCGTCCTCCTGGGCGCGCTCGACCGCCCCGAAGGCGAGGTTCATGTAGTAGTCCAGCCGGGTCGCGGTCGTCGGCAGATGCAGCCCGACGGCTCCGGTGCTGGCGCGGCGCAGCCGCCGGGCGGCGCTGTTGGGGCGGTAGCCGAGCTGCTCCGCGACCGCGCGGACCCGGTCCCGGGTGGCTTCCGCGACCCGCCCCGAGCCCTGGAGCGCGTCGGAGACGGTGCTCTTGGAGACCCCGGCGGCGCGGGCGACATCGAGCAGGGTCACGGTCCGGGAGGTCACGGGGGTGAAGTCTAGACGTTCGCCGGTGGGTGGGGCGGGGGTTGCCGGAACGTTCCGGCAGGGTTAGATTCCCGGGCAGTGCCGGAACGTTCCGGCATGCACTCCCCGCCTCGCACCCGCCCCGTCGGCCCCTCCCTCCCCGAGGGCCGTCGGTCCCTCCCTCCCCAGGAACCCCGCCATGCGTCTGATCACCGCGTACAACCCGCCCGCTTCCCCGACCCGGACCCGCCCCGCCGAGCGCGCCCCCCTGCGCGTGGCGGCGGTCCAGCAGCGCTGGCACCGGGACCCCGCCGAGCACCGGGCCGCCCTGCTGGAGGGCATCCGGCTCGCCGCGGCCGAGGGCGCCCGCGTGGTCTGCCTCCAGGAGCTGACGCTGTCGCCGTACTTCGCCGTCGTGCGCCGGGCCGACCACCCCGGGCCCGCCGGGCCGGAGGAGCTGCTGACCGGCCCCACCTTCACCTTCGCGGCCGAGGCCGCCCGCGAGCACGGCGTGTACGTGCACGCCTCGCTGTACGAGAAGGCTCCGGCGCCCGGCGGTGAGGACGACGGCCTCGGCTACAACACCGCGATCCTCGTCGCCCCCGACGGCACCCTCGCCCAGCGCACCCGTAAGACCCACATCCCGGTCACCGAGGGGTATTACGAGGACGACTGGTTCCGCCCCGGTCCGGCGGGCGACGACGCCTTCCCGCTGGTCACGGTCGACGAGGCCCGTCTCGGCCTGCCGACCTGCTGGGACCAGTGGTTCCCGGAGCTGGCGCGCGCCTACTCGCTCGCCGGGGCCGACGTCCTCGTCTACCCGACCGCCATCGGCTCCGAGCCCGGCTTCCCCGGCTTCGACTCCCAGCCGCTCTGGCAGAAGGTGATCACCGGGAACGCCATCGCCAACGCCACCTTCATGATCGTGCCGAACCGCATCGGCGCGGAGAACGGCCTCACCTTCTACGGCAGCTCCTTCATCGTGGACCCGTACGGCCGCGTCCTGGCCCAGGCCCCGCGCGACGAGCCCGCCGTGCTGGTCGCCGATCTCGATCTCGACGCCCGCCGCGACTGGCTGGAGCTGTTCCCGTTCCTGACCACCCGCCGCCCGGACGCGTACGGCCCGCTCACGAAGACCGGCCGCTTCACCGGGTGACCGGCGCGCCCGACGGCAGCCGTGCGCACCGGCGGCAGGCACGGGCCGAGCCGGCGACGACCGCGTGGGAGGCGGCGGCCGGGCGCACAGGCGGCGTCACGACGGTGGCCAAACTCCGCCGCTCGGTCCTCGTACCGCTGACCGCCGCCGTGGTGCTCGTGGCCGGTACGGGCGGGTGGTACGCGGCCGCGGCACCACCCCCACCGAGGGCAGCGCCGCCGCCCACGAGGCCGGCCGCGCCCTGATCACCGCCATCCGCGCGGACCTCCCGGCGGCGGCGAACAGGGCACAGGCGCCGGGGCGAGGCCTCGCGGGTCAGCGCAGGGTCGTCAGCATCTCCGCGGTGAACGGGGTGATGTCCGCAGCGCGTCCGTGCAGGGTCTTCGCCGCCCACTCCGGGTCGGCGATCAGCGCCCGGCCGACGGCGACCATGTCGAACTCGTCGCGCTCCAGCCGGTCCAGCAGCTGCTCGATGCCGGTGACCTTGGAGTCGTTGCCCTGGAAGGCGCTGAAGAAGTCGCCGTCCAGGCCGACCGATCCGACGGTGAGGGTCGGCCTGCCGCTGATCTTCTTCACCCACCCGGCCAGGTTCAGGTCGCTGCCCTCGAACTCCGGCAGCCAGTAGCGGCGGGTGGACGCGTGGAAGACGTCGACACCGGCCTCGGCCAGCGGCGTGAGCAGGGCCTCCAGCTCCTCCGGCGTCCCGGCGAGCTTCGCCTCGTAGGAGTCCATCTTCCACTGGGACATCCGGAAGAAGAGAGGAAAGGCGTCCGAGACGGCGGCGCGGCAGGCCGCGACGATCTCGGCCGCGAAACGGGTCCGGGAGACCAGGTCGCCACCGTAGGCGTCGGTACGCCGGTTGCTTCCGGACCACAGGAACTGGTCGATCAAGTAGCCGTGGGCCCCGTGCAGTTCGATGCCGTCGAAGCCGAGGCGTTCGGCGGCCGCCGCCGCGTCGGCGAAGGCGGCGATGACGTCGTCGAGGTCCTGCTGTGTCATGGCGCGCCCCTTGGGCTCGCCGCTCAGGGACAGGCCCGAGGGGCCGACCGGCTCGGCGTCCGGTACGGGCCCGGCGCCTTCGGTGCGGGTGACGCCCACGTGCCAGAGCTGCGGGATGATCGCGCCGCCCGCGCGGTGCACGGAGTCCGCCACGTCTGCCCAGCCCGCGAGCGCCGCCTCGCCGTGGAAGCGCGGGACCCGGTCGCTGGTTCCCGCGGACTCGTGGTCGACGTAGGTGCCCTCGGTGATGATCAGCCCGACGTCACCGGCGGCTCGCCGGGTGTAGTAGTCCGCCACGTCCTGTCCCGGCACGCCGTCCGGGGAGAACTGCCGGGTCATGGGCGCCATCGCGATCCGGTTCCGGCTGGTGAGCCCGCGGACGGTGAACGGGCGGGAGAGGGCGTCCGCCGCGCGGGCTGCCGTCCCTGTCTCGCCGGTCGCCACGCCGGTCGCCACGCCGGTGGTCATGTCGGTCGTCACGCCGGTGGTCGGGCCTGTCGCCACGTTGGTCGGAGCGTGTGCCGTCACGTCTGTCACGTCGGGTTCCTGTCGCTAGCCGGGGGGTGTCCATCCGGCGCCAACGCGCTCCCGCCGCGTGGGCATCCCGGCACCGGCCCCGATCCGGGTAAAGTCTGGGCAAAGAACGGAGTCAGCCTCCGGTGACCGGTGGCCGTCGGCGCGGCGTGGCGCAGCGGGACTGTGACCCGAACCACTTCCGGTCGCCGCTGACTTCACCGTCCGCCGCCGGTCATACCCCCGACACCTTCCGGACGGGGAGGGCACGACAGACGGGACACGCCATGACCGACGCCGTGAAGGGCCCTGCCAGCTACTTCCCCTCGATCGAGAAGAAGTACGGCCGCCCGGTCTCCGAGTGGAAGGACCTCATCCGCGCCTCCCCGCTGACCAGCCACATGGAGCTGGTCGCCTGGCTCAAGTCCGACCACGGACTGGGCCACGGCCACGCGAACGCCCTGGTCGCGCACACCCTTGCCGAGGGCAGGGCTCGCTGACCCGGTCTCCCGACAGCCCGCGTTTGTCGCCGGCTCCCTGCAGCTATGTCCGCGCTCGGTAACCGAGGCATCCCACCGGAGCGTTCGCCCGTCTAGCTGGGCGAACGGAATCGGTGGGTGGACGGCATCGGTGAGTGCGCGGCATCGGTGAGTGCACGGCATCGGTGGAGACAGCAAAAAAAGGGGCGGGCGGACATGGGCAAGCACAAGGGAAGGGCATGGCACAGCCGGCTCCTCGCGGCGGCGCTCGGCGGGACGGCGCTGGCCGCCGCCACCTCGGTATGGACCGCACAGGCCGACACCACCGGGGGGCGGCCGTCGGGAAGTGTCGCCTCGCCGGACGAGCGGGACCGGCCGGTGGCCAAGGTGGCGGCGGACATCGCGCACGCCTCGGACCGCGGGGACCGGGGCGTCAACATCACCATCGACGACGGACCGGACCCCGTCTGGACGCCGCAGGTGCTGCGCCTGCTGAAGGACGAAGGCGTGAAGGCCACGTTCTGCATGGTGGGCACCCAGGCCCGGGCGTACCCGGACCTGGTCAAGCAGGTCGTGGCGGACGGCCACCGGCTGTGCAACCACACGGTCTCGCACGACACCGCCATGGACACCAAGTCCGAGGCCTACCAGTCGCAGCAGATCCTGGACGCCGAACGCATGATCATCAAGGCGTCCGGAGGCGTGCGGTCGCAGTACTACCGGGCCCCGGGCGGCGCCTTCACCCCGTACAGCCGACAGCTCGCCGCGTCCCACGGGATGCGACCGCTGGGCTGGAACGTCGACACCAAGGACTTCCAACAGCCCGGCGCGGACACCATGGTCGCCACCGTCAAGCGCGAGATCTCGAACGGGCCGACCGTCCTCTTCCACGACGCGGGCGGGGAACGCTCCCAGACGTTGGCCGCTCTGCGCGAGGCCCTGCCCTGGCTGGAGGAGCAGGGCTACTCCTTCGGATTCCCCGTGCGTTGATCGCGGCCCACGCGATCCGTCCCCGTCAATCCCGCCACGCCGAGCGTCAGTTGGCCCAGACGACCGGGCTGTCGCTGTACGTGTCGCCCTCGTCGAACTGGGCGGCCGTGACCGGCGCGCTCTTCGTGGCGGTGAGCGAGCAGGTCTCGTACGACGCGCCCTTGGTGGTGAATTCGCGGGGCGCGCTCTCCCTGTCGCACTTGCCGGGGATGTCGCCGATCAGCACGACGCCCGTGCCCGCGCCTCCTTCGAGCACACCGTCCAGCTTCAGCGACGCGTACGACAGGTCGGTGCCGCCGACGTTCTCCACCTTCATCTTGATGAAGTAGGGCGTCATCCCCTTCGCCTTGTCACCGAAGGCGGCCATATCGGCCTCGGCGCCCTTCTCGATCGCCGTGACGGTCACGGCGATGGTGCCCTTCTTGTCACTCGTGTACGCGAACGGCAGGACGGCCCTGTCGCCGACCTCGAGCTCCGTGCCCGGGGCGGCGACGTCCCCCTCGCCCCCGGCCGGAGCGTCGTCGCCGTCTCCGCTGTCGGCGGCCGGGCTCTCGCTGTCCGCCTCACTGTCCGGCTCGGACGGGGACGGGGCCGGGGCCGACGCCGCCGGTGAGTCCGTCGCCGCGGGCTCCCCGTCGTCGTCGCTGCAGGCCGAGAGCCCGAGTCCCAGGGCGACCACAGCGGCCGCGGACACGATACGTCGCTTGTGCACTACTGCTACCTCACTGATCAGGAGAACGGTTCCGTCGTTGAGGCGCAGGGTGGCACGGTGCGGAATACGGCTGGTACACGTCCGGGGTGACGCCGGAAGCACCGAAACCACGTGCGTGCGGTGCCGCGCGGTGCGGTGCCGTGCCGTGCCATGGGGCTCAGCGGATCCTGCCCCGCACGACGGCCGCCTCGTCGGCCAGTCGCCCCGCGGTGGTGGCGTCGCCCGCCGCGTCCCGCAGCCGGGCGAGCTTCTCCAGTACGCCCGCGAGCAGGTACGGGTAGTCGATTCCGCGGGCCACCTCGACCGCGCGTTCTCCCCGGCCGATCGCGGCCGGCAGATCACGGGGTCCGTGCAGGCGGGCATCGAGCAGGTCGATGAGGACACGGGTCTCGAACATGGGGTCATGGAGTGCGTGCGCGATCTCGACGCCTTCGAGGAGACGGCGGCGCGCCTCGGCGTACTCGCCCCGGGCCAGGTGGAGGCAGCCCCAGGCATGGGCGGTGTAGAACGTGCCGGACGACCCGATGTTCCGGGCGCACGCGGCCAGTTCGGTGAACGACGCCTCGGCCTCCGCGGGCCGGCCGAGTGCGAGCTGTGCCTGGCCGAGCCAGTAGGTGTCCCGCGCGATCAGGGTCCGGATCCGGCCCGCCACACGGTCAGCGGACCCAGTACCCCGAAGTCCACAGCTCCTGCCCCCACCGTCGACGGCCACTGTAACGGCCACTGTCCGCGACCGGCCCGACGGAGCCGCAGGGTGGGGCGGGCCGGGCCGTCCTGGGGTGGGGCTGATGCTCGGGGATCCGCACCCGCCAGTAGAGTTCGATGCTTGTTCGATTCGATGCGAGGTGGGGGGACGGATGGTGGGCACACAACTGAGGGACACCGCACAGAAGTTGGCGGCGGTGTTGTGGCGGGAGCACACCGTGTACCGGGAACGGTCCGGGGGGATGGTCATCCGGGGCGAGCACGTACGGCGGTGGATCAGCCTTGCTCCGGCGGGCGGCCGGGACGAGATTCTCGTACGCGCGGGTCGCATCCTGGACGGCGGCACCACCGCTCCGGCGCGTTCGGAGGCCGTGGTGCCCCTCTCCGCCGGTACGAGCGTGCTCGCCGCGACCTGTCGGCGCCTGCTGGCCGACGCGGCGGCCGACGCGTCGCGGCCCGCTCCGGACCGGGCGGACACGGGGCGGACCCGGCGGTCGCGGCGGCCCCGCAGGTCCGCGCGGCGGAACGGCAGGCGAAGGCACACCGGTTTCAGCTCATGGGTGATCCTGGTGTGCGTCGCCGGCGTGATCGCGCTGTTCGCGTACACGTCCGCGATGAACGGGTGACGCGGGGCGTCGGCAAGGAGCTACCCGGGCCGGGGCCGCACCGGTGATTGTCAGTACCCACTGGCAGGATCCCGTGCCATGACCGCACCGATCAGTGAGTCGTGGACGCGCATCGAGAACTGGCTGGCCGAGCACGCGCCGACGACCTACGCGGCGCTGCTGCCGCCCGCCGATCCGGCGGATATCGCCGCGACCGAACGGGACATCGGCCACCCGCTCCCGAGGCCCCTGGTGACGTCATTACTGCGGCACGACGGCCTCCGCGACCAGGGAGGGGAACTGCTGCCGGGGTTCTACAGGCCGATCGGCGCACGCCGGATCGCGGACGAGTGGCGGCGCCTCACCTACTACTACGACAGGCGCACGGCGGAGGAGATCGGGGACGACGAGGTGGACTTCGACTTCATGAGCGGGGGGTCCAGCAGCGTTCTCTACGGACATCCTCGGTTGATCCCCATCGCACGGGACGTGAGCGGGGGCTACCTCGTGCTGGACCAGCGCCCGGAGATCGACCGGGGGCGTATCCATCAAGCCGAGGCCGTGGAGGGCGTCAGGCGTGGATCCCATGAGGTGTGGGCGTCCCTGCCCGTGCTCATGGAGACCGTGGCCGCGTCGCTGGAGACCGGCCGGCCCGTCGAACACTTCAGGCCCGAGGTGGACGAGCAACAGCGGCTGCGGTGGGACGTCATACCGCTGCCCGACGGCCGGGCCGTGGGGGACCGGGCTGTGCGTCAGCCATGACGAGGGCGCCCGCCGCGGGCCGACGACGTCAGTGAGCAGCGCGTGTCAGGGCTTGGCGTTCCGCTCCGCCGACCACACGGCGGACCGGTGAGCCACGGGACCGTCGAGGCGGAGCGCCCCCGCCGTCCAGACGGCCCAGAGCAGTTCCTGGCATCCGAAGAAGGATTCCCCCCAGCTGTCCACCCAGAGGTGGACGCGGGACGGCCCGGCCTGTGTGGCGTCCCACCACTCCCAGCCCCGGGAGCTCTCGTCGGGAGCGAAACGGTGCAGCCAGTCGTGGAGCTCCCACGGCCGGCCGCCCCCGGTGTGCCTCACGTACCCGTCGCGGCCGGCCCGTGCGAACTGCGGGGCGGCCCGCTCCTCGCTCCCGGGACTCACAGCGGCGAACCAGTCCGGAACACCGTCGGCCGGGAGGTTCTCCTGCTCGAAATCCGCGGCCCGGCCCAGCCGCACCGCGGCTGAGAGCGCCGACCGCAGGCGTCGTCCGTACTCCGCCGCGCCCCCGGAGACGTCAACGGCGAAAAGGGAGAGAACGGGCGGCGCGGCAGAGGCACTCGGGCGGTCCCGCAGGCGTCGGAGTTCGGCGGCCAGGCTGTCGGTGGTGTGCGTCATACGAGGAAGTACACCCTGCCCGGGCAACTCGACAACTTGGCTACTTGGCTACTCGGCTACGGGCGGCAGCGGCCCGGAAAGACGGTCCGAACCCGCGCGGCGACGCGGGCGAGGCCAGCGCGGGCGGGGGCGGCGTCGGGATCGCATCCGTGCCGCGGGGTCAGGCCCTGAATCAGGCCGCAGGGTCAGGCCCTCGCCCAGGGAGCGGAGTCGAGGGCGGAGTCCTGCGCCCGCACCAGCCCGTCGCCGATAGAGGTGCGGTAGTAGAGCACGGACCGCCCCGCACGGCGCCGGCCGACCAGCCCGGCATCCAGGAGCACCTTGAAGTGGCGTCCCACCGAACCGAGGCCCTGGCCCGTCATCGCCACCAGGTGCGTCGTGCTCATCGGGCTGTCCAGGAGCATCAGAACGCTCGCCCGCCCGGCACCGAGCAGCCTGGCCAGTGCCTCCGGAGCGGCGGTTCGCTCCTGCTCCGCCAGCGTGCCCGAGCAGGGGTACACCACGGCGTTGCGGTGGACCGCGCCGCGGGAGTCCGGGCGGTCCGTGGAGATCCACCCCCTGCGCGCCGTGACCGGCACGAACAGCAGCTGTGCGCCCATGAGTTGCCGGGGCGGGAAGGCGCGAGTGTTGATCTGCAGCCGGTTGCTGCCCAGCCATCGCATCTCCGGGTGCATGCCGTCCAGAGCCGCTGCCCAGCCCTGTTGGCTCAACTGGCGTGTACGCGCGACCACATCGGCCTCGATGACGCGCCGTCGTCGCGACCAGTCGGGCGCAACGGTCTCCCGCCACACCCACTCCAGCAGGTCGGCGATGCGCTCCGGCAGATCGGCGCGCAGCAACGGGCCCGGCAGCGGACCCCGGTGGGCGATCTCCAGGTCGGTGCGTGCGGTGTCGGCCGGCGTCTCACGGATCCGCGCCAACTCGTCATGGAACTCCGCACCGCCCTGCGTTTCACCCTCCCGGAACGGCACCGGCGTCACGAAGTCGGCGATCCACCGATACCTGCCCAGGGCGACACGTACCAGCAGGGCGGTGACCGGATCGGCGGTCAGCCGCTCACGGTAGGCGGGTCCGTGTCTGTCCAGCCAGCGGCGCTCGGCGGTGTGCGCGGGGGTTTCCCTCTCCAGGGCGATCAGGCTCGCGATCGTCTCGCAGAGGGGCGATACGACGAACCGGCTGCTCGCGACCGTATCCGCGTTGACTTCCCAGCAGCCCAATGGTTTCGCCTCCCCGCGAAACATTACCTCCGTGCCGGAACGCGTGCCGACACTCCGGCCATGCGCACCTACCAGGAGCTTTTCAGGACTCCGGAGTTCTCCCCGCTGCTCTCGGCCACCGCCGCGCACGTGGCGGCACAGACGATCAGCAGAACGGCCATCGGCACCCTCGTCCACGACGCGACGGGCTCACCGTTCCTCACCGCCCTCAGTATGTTCGGCCCGTTGCTGGCGCAGATCATCGGTGCGACCTTCCTGCTGTCGGCGACGGACCGTCTGCCGCCGCGCGCCGCCACCACCGGCCTGGCACTCTTCTTCGCGACGGCCACCACCGCCCTGGCCCTGCCCGGCCTGTCCATCGCGACGATCTTCGCGATCCTGGCGGTGCAGGGCATGCTCGGCTCGGTCGGCGGCGGGGTGCGCTACGGACTGCTCACCGAGATCGTCCCCGCGGAGGGCTACCGGCTCGGCCGTTCGGTGCTCAACATGAGCGCGGGAACCCTGCAGATCTTCGGGTACGCCGTCGGCGCCGTGCTCGTCAACGTCCTGACGCCTCGCGGGGCCCTGCTGGCAGGCGCCGCGCTCTTCGTCGTGGCCGCGTCCGTCGCCCGCATCGGTCTCACGAGCCGGCCGCCGCGCGCGCAGGGGCGTCCGTCCGTGCGGGACACCTGGCGGGGCAACGCCCGCCTGTGGGCGTCGAAGCCGCGGCGCCGCGTCTACCTGGCGCTGTGGGTGCCCAACGGTCTCGTCGTCGGCTGCGAGTCGCTCTTCGTCTCCCACGCCCCCCACCACGCGGGGCTCCTGTTCGCCTCCGCCGGGGTGGGCATGCTGGCGGGAGACACGTTGACGGGTCGCTTCCTGCCCCCGCGGTGGCGCGACAGACTCGGTGCGCCACCTCTGCTGTTGCTGCTGCTCGCCGCCCCCTACCTGATCTTCGTCCTGCACCCGGCGCTGCCCGTGGCCCTCGCCGCCGTGACCCTCGCCTCGGTCGGCTTCTCCGCCAACCTGCTGCTTCAGGAACGCCTGATGACCATGGTCCCGGGCGAGCTGAGGGGACACGCCTTCGGACTGCACCACTCGGGGATGTTCACCATGCAGGGCGTCGCGGCGGCGACCGCCGGCGGCCTCGCGCAGTTCACGTCGCCGGCGACCGCCATGACCGTGATGGCCGCCGCCTCCGTCGCCGTCACCCTCGCTCTCACGCCCGGGCTCCGGCACGCTGGGCCGCCGGCCGGGGCTGTGCCGGCCGAGCACGTGCCCTCCGAAGACGCACCGACCGGGGTCGGCGCCGACCGCGGAACGCGGCATCCGGCCACGGAATAGGGGACGCCTCAGGCTGAGCAGCGGGCGTCGTCGGAATGCAGGCGGCGCGGGGCGGCGGAGAGCACGAAACCGCTACGTCCGCCGGGCCCGGGTCGGCGAACTGCGGAACCGTTGCCGTGCCGGCCCGGCAGACAGACCCTGCCCCTGATCACTCCGCCTCCCGCAGCAGTCCGATCACGGCGTTCTTCAGCTCGTCGCCCGACAGGTCGTCGGGCCCCTTGAATCGCTCGTCGATGGAGTAGTCCTCCAGCAGTGAGAAGACATGGTCGAGGTGGGTCTCCAACGGACCGCGGACCCGTTCGCCCCGCCGCTGCGAGCGCCGTCTCGCGTCCAGCCAACCGACAGCGAAATCCGCAGCCGTGCACCGTCCTGCTGCGAAGTCGCCCATGAACGCCAACTGCTGGGCCGTGGCGGTACCTACAGGAACGTCCCCCGGGCTCTTCCAGACGAAGTGCGCGGGGCGGAACGCCCGCACCGTCGCCTCCAGATCGGGCCATTGCCGTGCCGCGACGCGTGCATACCGGGCGAATCGGGCCCGGCCTTGGTCAACTCCTTCCGGAGCGGCCCCCGCGAGGAACACCGACGTACCGGCGACCAGTGCGAAGCCGGGCCGGGCGAAGAGGATCGCTCCCTCCAGGCTCGCGGTGATGAGCAGCAGGGGCGGAGGCAGCGTGAGAAGGCGGGGGTCGGCCGGCGGTAGACGGTCTGCCGCGGAAGCTGCCCCGCCGTCCGGACGCACGAGCAGTACGGCGTCGACGCCCGCTGTTCGGCACCCCCCGGCGATACGCCTGGCGAGGGAGGCGTCGGTGTGGCTGCCTGCCGGAACCGGGACGATCCTCTTGTCCCCCGCCGAGAGCCAGTGTTCGCTGTAGCGCCACTGCCCGTCGGGGGCGAGCGCATCGGTCACGACCATGCCGAGCAGTCCTCCACGGAGATCTCCGCGACAGCCGCATCCTGTACATCCTCCAGTGCCGGGATGTAGGGGCGAACGTCGGGAAGCGGAGTGCAGAAGGTGACGTTAGAGGTGAGGAGACCCGGGTCGGCATCGGCATCGATGTCGGCATCCGCATCGTTGTCGATATCGGCGAAGGAGAGGAAGACGTACGCCCTCACTTCGGCGTCACCGAACTCCTCCTGTGCCGTCCGAAGGCAGGCACACACGTAAGCCATGCACCTCCGGACGAGGCGGGGCGTGCGTTCGTGCGGAGGGGCCGGGAGGTCGTAGTCGGTCATCCCCCTCCCATTGCTCGTAGTCTCCTCCGCGAGCCGGTCGAAGTAAGGGCCGGGTATCTCCGGACGGAGCGCGGTCAGCACGCGCCCACCGGAGGCCGTGACGGACCACCCGCGTTCCACCACTTCACGGAACACAGGCGGGATATCCCGATCGCTCAGGCCGGTGAGACCCGCCGTCCGCAGGATGTCCCGCATCACAGGATTGCTTCGCATGTGCCCCCCTCCCCGATGGCGACGACGTTAATGTGAGGTCTGCGAGAGCGCCCCACGGTCACAGACCGTCAGGAGTACCGTCAATGGCCGGCCCGCAGCCGTCAGGAAGGCGGGCGGCGATCAACTCGTATGCCTCTTCGACGGTGTCGACCTCGCCGAGCATGGTTTTGCCAGACTCCCGACGTACTCGGTACCCACCCTCGACCAGCGGGTAGGCCGTACCGACATCTCTTGTCCAGGGCCACTGGGTACACCGGCTCAGGTACAGGACGCCGTGGCTGACCATGGGCCAGAGTTCGCGCAGCGACGGATGCTGGTAAGCAGCTCGGGGAACGGCCGGATTGATGAGGTCCGTGCCGTAGGACAGGATATCGGACCACTCTGCTGCCACGACCTCAGCCGCGCTTCGGCCCTTTTCGTTGCTCGCCATGGATTTCGTTACCTCACGTGTGCCGGGAGGTGTCCGCTCAGCTGGTCACGGATGGGGCCCGGGTGCCCGCATCCGTGGGCTGCTTCGCAATCCTGTCCCTCACCAAGTGCGGCGCGCACCTTTCAAGCAGCCTCGTTCCACGCCAACCTAGAGTGCTCACGGCAGGGGCGGTCAAGATGGCTGCCTCTGTGGTTACAGATCGTTAGCCGATCCGTCGATGGCTGGGCCGCAGCCTTCTGGAAGGTTCGCGGCGATCAACGTCACTGCCTCCTCCACCGTCTCGGGCTCCCCGAGAACCGTGCCGTCGGACTGGCGGACGACCATGAACCCGCCCCCGGCGCGTGGGAACAGGCTGCCCACGTCGTGCGGCCGCGGGTGGCGAATGCATCGGCTGAGGTACAGGGCGCCGTGGCTGACGGTCGGACACAGTTCCCGCAGGCGAGGGTTTGCGTAGGCCGCCCGGGGCATGGCGGGATCGATCAGGCCGTCCTCGGAGTCGAGGATGTCCTTCCACTCAGTCGCGACGATCTCCGCAGCCCGCGCGAGAGCTTCATCATTTGTCATTAGTCAGTCCATTACTTTCGGGGCTTAGGGGGTTGTATCTCGGGGATGTCCGGCTTCGGGACTTCCTTGATCTCCTCATTGCCTGAGTACCACCGTATTTCCTCCCACGGGCGGCCGATCGGTTCGTCATCGTCGAACATCAAGCTCGACTCGTACATGCGCACGTTGCGTGCGACGACGCTCATCTCCCAGGCCGTCCCCAATCCGTCACTCGGCCAGTTCTGGGGTGCGGTGCCGAACGGCTGCCCGTTCCGGACAGCGGTTTGGAAGGCGTCCACGATGGTCTCCGGGGTGTTCCAGTTGCCGTACTCGCCTCTACTGTTGGGCATTCCGTCGAGCGTGATGGACAAGGTGGTGTCGCGATCTCCCACTGCGGCCATGACGTTCGTCATCCAGATCGGCCCGCTTGCCTCGACCCCGGCGTAGTCCGACCCGTTGTAGGTGTGGGCCCCCGGATCACCGTTGGCGCGGAGATGTGCTGCGAGAGAATTCGAGTCGTCGACCAGTTCACGAGGTGTGCCGATGAGGTCGGTGATGATCGCGAAGAAGCGGCTGTCGACTTCCGCCTGGTCCACGAGCCTGCGTTCCACCTGGGTCACCGGCTTCACGCCGTCGTGGTCCCAGGTGAGGGCGACGGAATCCGGGGAGCCCGTCGTGGACGTGGTCTGTTCGCAGAGGGTGTCGCCGTCCCAGGTGAAGGTCACCTCCTCGACCACCGTCGCCTCGTCCTCGGCCAGGCGTTGCTTGGCCGAGCGCCGTCCCAGGGCGTCGTAGAGGTAGCGCCAGCGCGTACCGTCCGGGGTGGTGACCAAGACCAGGCGGTCCTCCGCGTCCCAGTCGTAGTGCCAGGTCTCGGGCTTGCGGGAGAGGCGTGCCTTCTGGCGCAGGATCACCCGGCCTTGGGCGTCGTGCTCGTACCGGACCCGGCCTGCACGGGTGATGCGCGTTCCGGTGTACTCGCGCGGACCGGAGGCGTCGCCCGCACCGGGCCAGGAGGCACTGGTCTGGTTCCCGGCCTCGTCGTACGCGTACCGCTCCGACCAGTTCTCCGCCGTGACACCGGTGACCCGACCGGCACCGGAGACCTCCAGCCGCTTGCGGCCTCCCGTCAGCTCCTCGGCCGAAGCGAGATGGCCGTCGGGACGATACGTGTACGTGCGGCGCTGGAGGACCCGGTCACCGGTCGTCCGGACGAGCTGGTCGGTCAAGCGCCCGGCCGGGTCGTACGCGAGGTCGACGGTCAGCGCGTCACCGATCCGGCGGGCGGTCTCGCGACCCGTCTCGTCGAATTGGAAGCCCAGCCGGTGGCCGGAGGCGGTCAGCTCGGCGGTGCGACCGGCCGGAAAGGACCAGGTGCTGACGGCACCGGACGGGGTGCCGCGACGGGTGCGCCGCCCGGTCTCGTCGTAGGTGTTGACCAGTTCGCGCCCGTCGCATACCTCCCGGAGGACCCTGCCCGAGCTGTCGCGTACGTACGACAGCTCGCTGTCCGGACCCGTCGCCGAGGCGAGGCGTCCGTGGATGTCGTAGGCAAAGCGCGTGACGCTCCCGACGGCGTCCTTGGCGGTGACCCGGCCCGCGAGGTCGCGTTCGTAGCGGACCGTCTGGCCGAGTCCGTTCGTACGGGAGACGAGTTGGCCGCAGGAGTCGTGGGAGTAGCGGAGGGTGCAGCCGTCATAGTCGGTCTCCGCGTTGGTGCGGCCTGCCGCGTCGTAGGTGTAGTCCAGGTCAGATCCTTGGGGTTGGTGACCCGGGTGAGGAATGCGAGCTGGACGACTATCAGGTCCGCCGCTACCCGGCTGGCACCGCCGCATGACCCTGGCATTGCCGGGCCACGCCTGCCTCACCGTCCTGCGAGCCCGCGAGATCGTCTCCGGGAGAGCAGAAGCGGATCACCCGGGCTCATCCCTCTCAGCCTCCCCGAGCCAAGCCGCCTGATCAACCGCCTCACCCACCGCCGCCCGGCGTCCGTCGACCAGGTCCTGCATTGGTCCCACTGGCAACGCAGACGCCAACACCAAGCCCGCGTCAGCCACTACAAACGACGCGGCCACACACCACCCGAACCTGCCCAACCGTCACGACGACAACGTTGCAGCAGTTTCCTCAGCAAGGATCGGTGCCCCTCGTCGACCCTGGTGACCAAGGGGCCGTCCGCTGCCCGGGTGGCCCGGAAACCATGGTGTCGTCGGGCACGTCGATCCAGCGGGCGCGGACATGGTAAGCCCGCGGCCGGTGCGGGGCGCGGTAGAGGAAGCCCCTGGGCGCAGGGCCCGGCGTCCGTCCTCGGAGCCTAATCGCTTTGCGCCATGCGGCGTTGAAGTGGCGTGAACAGATATTGCCCGTCCCGCCATGCCATGCGCACTGTGGAAGCGCGGGAGCGCTCCCACGCCCTTGACCCTGCCGGGTTTCCCGGCCCCCCCACCGAAGGAAGAGATCATGAATTGTCATGTACGCAACACTCGAACGTGGCGCACTCTAACGCTCGTCCTGAGCACCGTGGCAGCGGTGCTTCTCAGCATGACCACCTGGAGCGGCACAGCCATGGCTCACGGGTCGGTCGTCGACCCGGCATCACGCGCCTACGACTGCTGGCAGCGCTGGGGCAGCGACTTCCAGAACCCGGCCATGGCACAGCAGGACCCGATGTGCTGGCAGGCGTGGCAGGCCAACCCGAACGCCATGTGGAACTGGAACGGCCTGTACCGCAACGGCTCCGCTGGCGACTTCCAGGCGGTCATACCGGACGGACAGCTGTGCAGCGGCGGTCGGACCGAGGGCGGTCGCTACAACGCGCTGGACACCGTGGGCGCATGGAAGACCACGAACATCACCGATGACTTCACCGTCAAGCTGTACGACCAGGCCAGCCACGGCGCGGACTACTTCAAGGTCTACGTCAGCCGACAAGGCTTCGACCCAACCACCCAGGCGCTGCGCTGGAGTGACCTCGAACTGGTCGCGCAGACCGGCCGGTACGGGCCCAGCCAGAACTATTCGATCCCCGTGAGCACGTCCGGCTACACCGGTCACCACGTCGTCTACACGATCTGGCAGGCATCGCACATGGACCAGACGTATTTCCTGTGCAGCGATGTGAACTTCGACTGACCTCACCGCTCACCGGGTGATCCCGCCGGACGCCACACACCCGGCGGGTCTCCCGCGTCCCGACGCCCTTTCGCGTACCGACGCCACCGCCGTGCAAGCGTCCTCGACTCCGGAGCCGACATGTCGCGACACCGCTGGACCGGGCAGCTCCTGCTGGCCCTCCTGTTGACCCCCCTCACCGCGTTGCCCGTCGCCGCCCAGTCCCTCGCGGCGGCCCCTCCCGCGACGGTTACCGCCACGCCGGCCGACGCGGCGACGAACTCCTCGTCCGTCCCCCTTCCATCGCTCCGCGCGACGACCACCCAGGTCGCCTACGGACTGAGGCGGCCGACCGCCGTCGTCGCTCCCGATGACGGCACGGAGCGCTTGTTCATCACCGAGAAGTCCGGAACCGTACGGGCCTACCACCCCCGTACCGGCCTGGCCCCGGAGCCGCTCATCGACATCACCTCGGCCGTGGACGAATCGGGCAACGAGCGCGGCCTGCTCGGCATCGCCGTTCCGCCCGACTTCGCCGACAGCCGTAGCGTGTACCTGGCGTACACGGCACTGCCCGACGGTGCGGTCACCGTCGCCCGTTACCGGCTCGACGACTCCCGCCTGGAGGTCCTGCTCTCCCAGCCGCACGCCGAGTTCAGCAACCACAACGGCGGCCAGCTGGCGTTCGGCCCGGACGGTCACCTGTACTGGAGCATCGGTGACGGCGGCGGTTCCGCGGACCCCCTCCGTGCCGGGCAGCGACTGGACACCCTGCTGGGCAAGATCGTGCGCATCGACGTGAGCCGCAGTTGCGGCCGGCTCCCCTACTGCGTGCCCGAAGACAACCCCTTCGTGGACACCCCCGGCGCCCGCGACGAGATCTGGCTGTACGGTTTGCGCAACCCGTGGCGATTCTCCTTCGACAGCGTCGACGGCTCGATGTGGATCGGCGACGTCGGCCAGGGCCGGTGGGAGGAGGTCGATCACATCAGGCCCGGACAGGGAGGTCTGAACCTCGGCTGGTCCTGCTACGAGGGACTGGAGAAGTTCGCCGGCGGCGACTGCGACGCCGGCGAAACGTACACCGCGCCGGTTTTCACCTACTCCCCTTACACCGGTGGCTGTTCGGTCATCGGCGGTCACGTGTACCGGGGCCAGAACCACGCCGACCTCGTAGGCGGCACGTACATCGCCACCGACTACTGCTCCTCCACCGTCTGGGCGCTGCGCCCCGATGGCGATGGCGGCTATGAGCAGGCCGAGATTGGGGAGATGCCCACCCAGGTGACGGCGATCGGTACGACCGTCGACGGGGAGCTCTACGCGGTCAACGACCTGCCAGGCGGCCTGCACCGCGTGTCCTTCGCCCAGGAGGAACCCACCTGCCGAGTGCAGCCCACCGTGCGGGCATGGGGCACCGGTACGACTGTCGACCTGACGGTCACCAACACCGGCAGCACTCCGGTGAACGGCTGGACACTGAAGCTTCCGCTGGCCCTCGGACAGACCGTGACCTCCGACTGGAACACCGACCTCACCCAGGGAAGCAACACGATCACGGCCGCCAACACCTCGCACAACGCCACGATCGCTCCCGGCGCGAGCATCACCCTCGGCTATCTCGCCGCCCATACCGGCGACTCATCACCACCGCCGCGCTTCACGCTGAACGGGGGCGCCTGCGCGGTCGGCCGCTGAGATCAGCTGCTGCGGCCGGTTCTCGTCAGCGCGGTCCTGGAGGATCATGAGCGACTCGGCTTCGAGGCCAGGGACCCGCTCCGGGGCCACGCTGAAGGACACGATGGTCCGCGCGGGGCAGTCGACCGAACGGGCCTCGCTGATCTACCAGGACTCCGACACCGACCGGCAGCGTGAGGTGGCCGCCGGCCTCGACCAGCTTGCTCGGGCACGGCGCAGGGCGGCGGGAATCGCAGGCATGACACGGATGTGGCGCGCGACGCCTAGACAGGCCCAGACAACAAACAAGGCCCGGGTCGATGACCTGGGCCTCAGCCGTGGAGCGGGTGACGAGAATCGAACTCGCGCTCTGAGCTTGGGAATCAGCGGTTCTTGGGCCGTTGAAGGGGCTCTTACCTGCAACTTCGTGCTGGAAGAGGTGTATGGCTACGGTCTCTGGGAACCGCACCTGACCGCTGTTGTCCGCTCTGCTGGGCACGGATGGGGCACGTCGACGGCGGGTCTTCAGTCTGAGGTCCTGTGCCGGAGCGGTGACCGGAAACGGAACAGAGGCCACCTATGCTGCAGACGTTCCGGTGGCGCAGACGTCAGGCCCAGAAGGCTTCGGTGACGACGTTCTGCGGCTCGGCGTGGCGCCGCATGAAGGTGTAGATGAGCCAGCCGCGTCCGCCGGCCAGGTCCACGGTGTGGGGGCCGCCAGGCTTGTAGGGGCCAGAGGCCAAAGCGACCCCCTGTGGGAAGGCGCTGCGATCACAGGTCGTCCGCAGTACCGACTACGGCGGGTCCGCAGTTGTCAGGGAGATTGGCTGCGATCAACTCGTAGGCCTCTTCGACAGTGGCGGCCACACCGATGAGGGTCCTATCGGACTCACGGCGCACTCGGTAGCCGCCCGCGCTTTGAGGGAAAGCCGTTCCCACATCACGTGACCACGGGTACTGGGTACACCGGCTCAGGTACAGGACGCCGTGGCTGACCATAGGCCAGAGCACTCGCAGGGACGCGTGGCTGTAGGCAGTTCTGGGAACGACCGGATCGATACGATCCGTACCGTAGGACAGAACAACAGACCAAGCCGCAGCAACGACTTCAGCATCGCTCCGGGAGGCTTCATTACTCGTCATGGGGTACCTACCTCAAGTGTTCTGGAAGATTTGCCAGGTTCGGCTTGACCTCAGGAATGTCCGGCTTGGGCACGCTGACCTCCTTGTAAGCTCCGTCGTCTCCGTCACGGGTGTACCAATGGATCTCTTCCCATGGCCGGCCTGGGCGTTCGCCATCAGGATCGCCCCACGCGGCGGCTCCATCGTAGTTGCGCACGGCGTAAGCTACTTCGCTCATTTCCCAGGCAGTTCCATCACCTTGGCCCGGATAGTTATCCTCATGCGAGGTATTGAACTGGGAACCGTGCTGCGCTGCCCTTTGGAAGGCGTCCACGATGTCCGCCGGCTCGCTCCAGTTTCCTTTCTCGCCCCTACTGTTGGGCATTCCGTCCAGGGTGATTGACAGGGTGGTGGCGCGGTCTCCTACGGCGCCCATCACATTCGTCATCCATACCGGGCCTCCCGCCTCGTCGGCGGAGTAGTCCGGGCCGTTGTAGGTGTGTGCTCCCGGATCGCGGCCACGGGTCGGATCGTGGCCGGAGTCCGAGAGGTCGTTGCGAAGGTACTTGGCCAGCGAATCCGACGCCACGTCCGGCTCGATGGCTACCCCCAGCACCACACTGTGCCGGTGTTCCCCACCTCTGTGGGGGCAGCCTGCCAGTCCCAGAGGGTCGGTCCACCGGGTCGGGTTGTCGACGTAGGTGACCGCGTTCGGGGCTGGTACCAGACCGAGTGGGTCCGGGGAGAGGTAGCGGCCCGATTCGGGGTCGAAGTACTGGCCGGGGAAGCGCAGGGGCGTGTACGCGTCGGCGTCGCGGTTCCATGACGTGGCTCCCCACAGGGCGGAACGGGTGCGCCACGCCACCTCGCCCTGTTCGTCGACCAGTTCACGAGGTGTGCCGATGAGGTCGGTGATGATCGCGAAGAAGCGGCTGTCGACTTCCGCCTGGTCCACGAGCCTGCGTTCCACCTGGGTCACCGGCTTCACGCCGTCGTGGTCCCAGGTGAGGGCGACGGAATCCGGGGAGCCCGTCGTGGACGTGGTCTGTTCGCAGAGGGTGTCGCCGTCCCAGGTGAAGGTCACCTCCTCGACCACCGTCGCCTCGTCCTCGGCCAGGCGTTGCTTGGCCGAGCGCCGTCCCAGAGCGTCGTAGAGGTAGCGCCAGCGCGTACCGTCCGGCGTGGTGACCGAGACGAGGCGGTCCTCCGCGTCCCAGTCGTAGTGCCAGGTCTCGGGCTTGCGGGAGAGACGGGTCTTCTGGCGCAGGATCACCCGGCCTTGGGCGTCGTGCTCGTACCGGACCCGGCCTGCACGGGTGATGCGCGTTCCGGTGTACTCGCGCGGACCGGAGGCGTCGCCCGCACCGGGCCAGGAGGCACTGGTCTGGTTCCCGGCCTCGTCGTACGCGTACCGCTCCGACCAGTTCTCGGCGGTGACGCCCGTAACCCGGCCCGCCTGGTTCACCTCCAGCCGCTTGCGGCCGCCGGTCAACTCGTCGACCGAGGTGAGGTGGCCGTCGGCGCGGTAGGTGTACGAGCGACGCTGGAGGAGCCGGTCGTCGGCTGTGTGGACGCGCTGGTCGGTCAGACGGCCCGCGAGGTCGTAGGTATGCTCGATGGTCAGAGCGTCGCCGATCCGGCGGCTCGTCTCGCGGCCTGTTTCGTCGAAGGCGAAGACCACCTGATGGCCCGAGGCGTTCAGTTCCGCCTCCCGGCCGGCCGGGAAGGACCAGGTGCTCACTGCCCCGGACGGGGTGATCCGACGGAGGCGGCGCCCGGTCTCGTCATAGGTGTTGCTCAGTTGGCGGCCGTCACAGGTCTCGCGGAGAATCCTGCCCGAGCTGTCTCGTAGGTAAGTCAGCTCGGTATCCGGCCCCGCCGCCGAGGCGAGACGGCCGTGGATGTCGTAGGTGAAGTGCGTGACCGCGCCGTCCGCGCCCTTGGCGGTGACGCGGCCCGCCGTGTCGCGCTCGTAGCGGACTGTCTGCCCCGCAGCGTTCGTGCGGGAGGTGAGCTGCCCGCAGGTGTCGTGTGTGTAGCGGAGCGAGCGGCCGTCGAAGTCGGTTTCCGAGCTGAGGCGGCCTGCCGGATCGTAGGTGTAGTCCCAGGTCAGGCCTTGAGGGCTGGTGACACGGGAGACGCGGAGCTCGGTGTCGTGCGTGAACTCCTGGCGTACCCCGTCGGGCGTGGTGCGGGCGGAGACCAGATCGAAGTGGGTGTACTCGAAGTGGGTCTCGCCGCCCGCCGCGTCGGTGTGCAGGAGGCAGTTGCCCTCGCCGTCGTAGGTCCAATTCTGCTGTGCGCCGTCCGGGTCCGTACGCCGGGCGAGCTTGCCTTCGACGGTCCACTCCAGCTCGGTGGTGTGACCCTGTGCATCGGTGATCGTTATCGCGCGTCCGAAGGCGTCACGGGCATAGCGGGTGACCGCGCCGCGTGGGCCGCGGATGGCCAGGGGAAGGCCGGCAGCGTCGCAGCGCAGCCGGTCCAGCGCGCCCAAGGAGTCGTCGACGCCGGTGAGGTGGCCGTTCGGGCCGTGGGTGAGGCGAGTGGTGGACCCGTCCGGCCGGGTGAAGACCGTCGGGTTGCCCCGGTCGTCGTACTCCTGGCGTGAGGTGGCGCCGTCCGGGCCGGTGACGGCGGTGAGCTGGTTCAGCTCGGTGTACTCGACCGTGGCCGAGCTGCCGTCGGGGTGCTCGACGCGGGTGAGGTTTCCATGGTCGTCGTAGGTGTATGCCGTAGTACGACCGAGGGGATCGGTCCGGGACAGGAGCCGGTCGTACCGGTCGAAGCTGCGGTAGGTGACGCCGCCCAGCGCATCGCTCTCCGCGACGGCCTGGAGCCGGTCGTTGAACTGGTGGACCTTGGTCGCGCCGAGCGAGTCCGTGTACCGGGTGGCGCGGTCGCCCGTCTCCGGATGGACGTCGTAGGCGAACGTCGACGACAGATAGCCGTCCGGGCCGACCGTGCGGATCACGCGGCCGGCATCGTCGTACACATAGCGGAACGTGGAGTCGTTACGGTCGGTCCACGAGGTGATGCGGTCGTCCGGGTCGTACGTGAAACGCAGTGGCAGCCCGGACGAGTTGATGACGGCGTCGAGGTTGCCGAGGGGGTCGTAGCCGTAGCGCATGACGGTGACGGGACCGCCCGGCGTACGCAAGGACAGCTCACGTACGCGGGAGTCCTCGACGGCCAGAGCGACCCGGTAGCCCCCGGAGTGGACGACGGCGGTCGGACTCCCGTCGCCGAGGCGGGCGAAGTCGATCCGATTGAGGTTGCGGTCCTCGATCTCCCTGAGCCAGTAGGCGGGGGACGCGTTGTACGGGCCGCCGCGGAATGAGCGCGTCAGACCGGTACGGGGATCGGTGACGAGATAGGTGGTTTCGCCGTTGCTCTGGCCTCCGTGCCGCAGGGGCAGCCGTGGGCCTTCCACGGGGAGTACCCCGTCGTCGTCCTCGGCCAGTGGCAGCCGCGGATAGACGAGGAGCGAACCGTCCTCCCGGGACCACACCGCGCCCCCGCCGAGCGGGTCCAGCTCGATCCGCTCGTCCAGCGTGGAGGCCCAGCTGCGCCCGAACCACTGGCCGTAGCGATAGCCGGAGAGATGAGTCCGGCGTAGGACCAGGGGAAGGACTCCAGGCAGGGCCAGATCGGTCTGCGGCAGGGTCATCTCTCCGGTGGCGACGTCCACCGGGTCGTTCTCGCAGGTCTTCTTCTCCAGCGAGATGGCGTTACGGCGCGGCTCGTCCTTGGCGTTCTTCAGCGCGTCGGCCTTGGTGCGGGCGGAGCTCCGGGGCGCATCGGGGCGCGGGCCGTCTTCCTTGTCGCCCTTACGTACCTTCACGCCCTTGGACATCATCTCCTTGATGTCCAGTTCGATCTTCTTCTGGTTCTCGGAGATCTCCTTGACCGCTTTGGGGAGTGTCTTGCCGAAGTGGTCGCCCATGGCCTTGTTGGCCTTGCCGAGCGCCTTCATGGCCTTGTCGATCACGGGGTCCAGGGCGCCGGCGATGTCGTCCTTGCCTCGACTTCGTCCATGATGCGTCCTGGCCTTGGACAACTTCCCCGCCGTCTTGCCGTGAACGTCGACGCTGACCAGGTTCAGCTTCGTGCCGGCGCGGGTGTGCTCCGCGTGCTCGATGTGCACGCCCTTGCCGGGCGCGGGGCCGGGGCCGTCGGCCGAGGCGAGCTGGAGGGAATCCTTGGCCCCCGCCACTCCTTCGTTGAAGCCCTCCTTGCCCGACTGGCCGACCTGGTTCATGTCGACGCCGTCCTGAAGGCCGAGCGCGTTGGCACCGACCTGTACGGCGAGATCCGCGGCCATGTTCTCCAGCGCGGCGACGGCCGGCTCGGTCAGGGCGGAGACGATGTAACCGACGACCTCTTCCATGCACTCCTTGATGATCCGGCGGATGGCCTGCTGGGCGACCGCGATGGCTGCCCCGCCGATGAGCATGGACAGCCCGCCGGTCACCGGTATCAACGCCATGGAGATGCCCGCCTTGCCGGCGAGCACGCCCAGGTGGACGATTGCCGCGTACTTCATGGCCTCGATCGCCGTGGCCGCGTTGTCCAGCGCGCCGGCGATCGTGCGAGCGCCACTGGCCAGGTCCCTCACGTGCTTGTTCTTGACCTTGCCCCAGTGACCGTTGAGCGCGTCGAGGGCTTCACCGCTGCCGGAGGACAGCAGACGTTGCACGTGCTGGTTGGCAAGGTGACCGTCGTCCTCGACATCGTCGGCGAACTCCCGGAGAGCGTCGGCCATGTCCCGGTACGCGTCTTCGTCGACGTTCGGCCAGTTGATCCCGATGAGGTCGAGCATGGTGTCGGCCCAATCGGGCACGGTTACGGCCACAGTGCGAAGTCCCCCCGTACAAAGCTGCGTTCACTGAATGCAGGTGCGAACAGGATCTCATTCCTGGGCCGTGATACCAAGATCGTTTAAATGAGGCGTGCGTGGGCGGGCAGGCAGCTGCGAGGTGAAACTGTTGACGTCTGGCGCCCGGTTTCTCGCGGCGGGGCGAGGCGTCGAGGCGACGGAAGGGAGGCCCGTACGCCTGAGGGGGCGTCCCGGCGGAGGCCGGGTGCCGGAGGGGCGCGGCCGCTGGCTGGCCGGTCCGTACTGAGGGTGCGCCACCTGGTCCGGATCTGGTGCGCGACGCCTGGAATGGTCCAGACAACAAACAAGGCCCGGGTCGATGACCTGGGCCTCAGTCGTGGAGCGGGTGACGAGAATCGAACCCGCGCTCTGAGCTTGGGAATCAGCGGTTCTTTGACCACCGAAGAGGTTCTGACCTGCGCTTTCCCGTGAGACGGCTTAGATGACCGAGGTCTGTGGAAGCCGCACCTGACCGTTGTTGTCCGCTCCGCTGGGCACGGACGGGGCACGAGCGAACATGGTAGGCACCACGTCCGGAGGCTCGGCCCTAGCTGTATTGAGCCGCAGCGTTGTTCACACGGCTGATGGGTGGCTGGCCGCCGAGTGCGGTGTGGCAGCGGTGGTGGTTGTAGGTGTGCAGGAAGTCTGCCAGGGCTGCTGTGCGCTCGGTGTTGGAGGTGTAGGGCCGCTGGTAGGCCCATTCGTCGGCGAGGGTGCGGTTGAAGCGTTCGACTTTGCCGTTGGTCTGGGGCCGGTAAGGGCGGGTGAGTTTGCCGGTCGCGCCGATGTCGGCCAGGGCTTGCTTCCAGACCAGGCCCTTGCGGTAGGCCCACGCGTTTTCCGTCAGAACGCGCTCGATCCGGGTGATGCCCAGGTCGGCGAAGAACGCGGCGGCCCGGGTCAGGAAGGCTGCGCAGGTCGCGACTTTGTCGTCGGGGTGGATCTCGCTGTAGGCGAGGCGGGAGTGGTCGTCGACCGCGGAGTGGATGT
The DNA here is from genome assembly GCF_028747205.1 of Streptomyces sp. CA-278952. Lineage (NCBI taxonomy): Bacteria > Bacillati > Actinomycetota > Actinomycetes > Kitasatosporales > Streptomycetaceae > Streptomyces > Streptomyces sp. CA-278952. Next base: position 3,749,349 of record NZ_CP112880.1, on the reverse strand, counting down.
AGTCGAAGCCGACGTTGCTGCGGGTGGCGCGGCCGGCCTGGCGGCCCAGGGTCCTGTGGCCGCCGCCGTCGGGGATCCGGCCGAGCTTCTTCACGTCGACATGGATCAGCTCGCCGGGGCGTTCACGCTCGTAGCGGCGGATGACCTGGCCGGTGGGCCGGTCGAGGGAGGACAGGCGGTTGAGGCCGTGCCGGGTGAGGACACGGTGCACCGTCGAGGCGGGCATGCCGAGGACCGGCCCGAGCCGTGCGGGTCCGAGCTTGCGTTCCTGGCGCAGGCGGCATATCCGGGCTTCGGTTGCGGCACTGGTCCGGTGTGGTGTTCGGTGCGGGCGGCTGGAGCGGTCGATGAGTCCGCTTTCACCCTCGGACCGCCATCGCCGGAGCCACTTGTGGGCGGTGGGACGCGAGATGCCCATCTCCGCGGCGACGTGCGCGACAGGACGACCGGAACAGACACGGTCGACGAGCAGCCGCCTGCCATGAACAGTCAGCCGGGCATTACGGTGGGACACGAGGGCCTCCGTCCGGTGAAGATTCGACACCTCCACCACACACGGGGGCCCTCGTCATGATCAAGCCCCACCAGCGTTAACAACGCTCGTGATCAATACACCTAGCATGCTAAGTGTCGAGGCCGCCCCGGCCACCACCGCTACGACATCGCGGCGTTCGGTCCCCAGGGCCATAGGGTGGCTCTTCGCTCAGCGTAGCCGCGGAATGGCGCCAACAGGCCCTTGATCCCTCCAGTTGGCGCGACAGGGAATACCAGCAGGGCAGAACGATGGGTGGGCGCACTGGGGCGCCCTCGTTCGGTTTCCCGGGAACCGCACCCGTCACCGAAACCTCAGCTGTCGTCGGACTGCCGCAGTCGCTGGATGCCTCCCATCCAGGGAAGTTCATCCTCGAAGTCACACGCTGCGACGGCCTGTGCCTGTGCATCCCAGAGGGCTTCGAGAATACGTGAAACGGTTTTCACCGCAGTGGTCTCGCCGTGCGGCGTCATCGGTTCCGTCTCGATCTGGACAGGCCACCGGACAAAGTCATCGGGCTGAACACCGTCGGCTTGGGCGTCAGGATTTCGACGCACCTCGATTTCCATCTCGCCAACCGTCAGCGTGCGCCGCTCGAAGGCCCCACCGCAGAGACTGCTGAGTAGGCGCTGCGTTTCGTCGACCGTGATGTTCGCGACCAGGATCTTGCAGTAGGAGTATCTGCTCATGGGGATCACGGGACCCTGATGTAAGGGGGATTGTCAAACGGGCCTCCCCTGCGGATGATGGACAGATCAACCTCCATTCCCAGTTGCGCCTCCAACGCCTTCCTCAGACTCCGTAGACCGGCTTCGCCCGCTTGGATCTTCCCTGTCTCCATGGCGTGCAGCATCGTTCTCTCCTTGGCGCTTTCAGGGTTGGGTGTACCGAATCGCTCTCCGACCAACTGGTCGAACCTGTCAGAGTCGACACGAATGGCGAAGTCGATGTCGGAGTCCGGGCGCGCCGTTCCTCCGGCTCGACTGCCCTGGACGACCATGTCGTCGCCGAGATGCCCCGCCCTCTCACGCAACATCCTGGCCGCTGTGTCGAAGGTTTCCTGCGAGATTCCTTGGGGCGGACCCGGGCGATAGGGCGAAAGGCCGAGGGGGTCGCTCCACGTGTGGGGGTTGTGGACGTAGGCCACCGGGTTGGGGGCGGGGGACAGGCCCAGCGGGTCGGGGGTGAGGTACCGAGCCGTCTGCGGATCGTAGTAACGGTGGTGGTTGTAGTGGAGGCCGGTTTCGGGGTCGTAGTACTGGCCCGGGAAGCGCAGGGGAGTATAGGTAGAGGCGTCCGAATTCCAGGTCGTGGTCCCCCACAGAGTGGTGCGGGAATGCCAGGCGATGTCGCCGTTTTCATCGATGAGTTCGGTAGGGGCGCCGACCAGATCGGTAGCGATGGCGAAGAATCGTGCGTCCACCTCGCTCTGGTCGGCGGCATCGGTGAGCCGTTCGGTCTGGGCGACAGGTGTGAGTCCTTGATGATCCCAGGTCAGCGTCACCGGGTAGGGCAGCCGCCCGGGGTGGACGGTGGTCTGTTCGACCAGGATGGTGCCGTCCCAGGTGAATGCGGTCTGTTCAGCCACAGTGACGCCGTCGTCGGCAAGGCGCTCCTTGAGGCTTCGGCGGCCAAGAGGATCGTAGCGATACCTCCATCGGACGCCATCAGGGGTTGTGACGGCGGTGAGCTGATTTCCGGCGTTATAGGTGTAGCGCCACGTGGCAGGCTTCTTGGACAGGCGGGTCTTGGTGCGTACCACTACGCGGCCCGCAGCGTCGTGCTCGTACCGGTTGTGGCCGGCTCGTAGAACCCGGGTGCCGGCGTATGCACGCTCACCCGTCGCGTCGTTGTCAGCGTGCCTCTCGGGCCAGGCCGCGGAGAGCTGGTTGCCCAGCGCGTCGTAGGCGTACTCCTCGGCCCAGTCTGTGGCGGTGACCGCGGTGACCCGACCGGCAGTGTCGAGGTCGAAGCGAGCCTGGCCGCGGAGGGCGTCGGTCCATTCCGTCAGGTGGCCGTCCGCCTGGTACGCATACGAGCGGTGATTCAGGCTGCGGTTGCCACTGGTGAGATGCTGGGAAGCGAGACGACCGGCTTCATCCCAGGTGAAGTCGATGGTGAGGGAATCGCCTATGGAACGACTGCGTTCGAGGCCGGTCGCGTCGTGGTCGAAGGTGATTCTGCGCTCGCCCGCGGTGAGGACGGTCGAGCGGCCGGCGGCGTCGTAGGAGTATGTGGTGAGTTGGCCGCTGGGGGTGGTGCGTCGTGTGCGGCGGCCCAGTGCGTCGTACGCGTATGTGGTCGCGCGTCCGTCGGAGAGCTCTGTCTTGACCTGGCCGAGTCGGTTGTATTGGTAGAACAACTCGCCACCTGAGCCGGCCGCGTGGACCAGTCGCCCGGACGGATCGTAGGCGTAGGTCGTCACCTCTCCCATTGCGTCCTTGCGGATCACCCTGCCCAGCACGTCACGTTCGTACGTGATGGTCTCGCCCAGCGGGGTTGTGCGCTCCGTGATGTGCCCGGCCGGATCGATGGTGTACGAGAGCGTGCGGCCGTCGAAGTCTCTCTCGGAGACCAGTCGACCTGCCTGGTCGTAGCCGTATGACCAGGTATCTCCCTGAGGGTTGACCACCTGGGTGAGGCGCAACTCCGAGTCATGGGTGAACTCGTGGCGGCGTCCGTCGGGATCGACACGGGCTGCCAGCAGGTCGAACTCTGTGTACTCGAAGGAGGTGGTGCGGCCCATGGCGTCGGTATGACTGGTCCGGTTGCCTTCGCCGTCGTAGGTCCACGACTCCGTGCTGCCGTCTGGGCCTGAGCGATGGGCGAGGTGCCCGTCGAGGGACCACCCCAGGGCTGTGACTGATCCCTGCGGGTCCGTGACGAGCACGGGGCGGCCGTACGCGTCGCGCTGGTACCAGGTGGTACCGCCGAGCGGGTCGGTGTACCTGAGCGGTAGCCCGGCAGGGTCGCAGTGGACCGTGGTCTCTTCACCGACTGCGTCGGTGATGGAGACGAGGTGCCCGAGGTCGTCATAGGCGTAATGGGTGGTGCGGCCGGCCGGGTTGGTGATACCTGTGCGGTTACCGTGCTCGTCGAACTCCTGGGTCCAACGGGAGTTGTCCGGACCGTAGAATTCCGTCGGTCTCCCCAGAGCGTCGCGTGAGGTGCGGAGTTCGCTGCCATCGGGCAGGGTGACGGCTACCGGCCGCCCCTCCTTGTCGTACCTGGAGGTGGTGGTGCGGCCCAGTGGGTCGGTGTGGGTCAGCCGATTGCCCAGCGCATCATAGGTGAATCGGGTGGTGTGGCCGAGAGGGTCGGTGGTGGCCACAACCCGGCATCCCTCACCGGCCAGGTAGCGGGTGGTGCGGCCGTCCGGGGTGGTCAGAGTGGTGGTGCGGTGGCTTCCGGCCGAGACCAGTTCACCGTAGGCGAGAGTCACTTGAAGGTGGCCGGCTCCGCCACCTTCGGCAATCACCCGGTCATGCTCGTCATAGACATAGTCGTAGCGACGATTGTTTGAGTCGATCCAGGCCGTGATGCGGTGCCGGTCGTCGTACTGGAGCTGGAGGCGGGCACCAGACGGTTTTACGACGGCGGTGAGGTTGCCGTCCGCGTACTCGTAGGAGCGCAGAAGGCGAGTTGCATTTGTGCCGCTGCCCGTCTCACTCGGGCACGTGTCGAGCGCAATCGTCTCGCCACGGTCAGTCTCGGTGACCAGCGCGAGACGCGTGACTTGGTCCTCCGACACAGTCAGGTGTACGCGGTATCCGGCGGAGTGGACGAGTTGCTGCGGAGTGCCGTCGTCGGTGCGATCGATGCTGATGGTGTTGTTCCGGTCGGCGATCTGGACGAGCCAGGCCCTGCCGTCTTCGCCGCCCTCCGCTCCGAGAGGACCGGCGAAGTGCTTGGTCAGCCGGGTCGCGGGGTCGGTGACCGTGTAGTCGCCGGAACCGTCGCGGCTCAGAATGCTGCGTGAGGTGCCGGTCTCCGAGCGAGTGGGCAGACCGGGAACGGGGTGGGGGTAGGTGATGAGCAGTCCGTCGTCGGTGACGTGGATGACGCCGGTGGCGTCGATCTCCAGGCGTTCGTCGACGGTGGAGGACCAGGAAGGGCCGAAGAACCGGCCGGCTGTGTACCCGGACTCGAAGCGACGCGTGAATGCCAGTGGCAGTACGCCGGGGAGGCTGACGTCGGTCTGGGGCAGGAACATGCGGCCGGAGGCGAGGTCGACGGGGTCGGTGCCCCCGCTGGTGCGCTCGCTGTCGGGGCGGTTGTGGGTGCCTTCGGGTGCGGCGTTTTCCAGCTTGCGGGCGTCGGAGGCGATGTCGGCGGCCTCCTTCACCACCCGCGCCCCCTTGACACCCGCCCCAGCGCCTCCGGTGGCGGCGGTGAGGGCCAGGTCGGGCAGGAGCCGCCCGAACCCTTCGGCGGGGTCCTTCATGAACCCGTCGATCATCTGCTTGCCGGTGCCCCAGGGGTCGTTGGCGACCCGGACGAGCCCGGCGGCGGTGTTGTTGAGCGCGAGCGCGTACTCGGCGGGGTGAGTGATGTTGTACGGATCCGTCGGGTTGACGCTGCGCGCGAAGTTCAGGATCCCTGCGGTGCCTTTGACGACGCCGCCCGCGATATGGGTCTTGATGACCTGGTACTCGGCGAGGCCGTCCATGGCCTGCTCGGAGTACCGCGGCTTCGCTGGCGCGGAGTCCCGGGCCGCCGTCACCGCTGCACGGGCGGTATCGGCCGCTGTGTTGCGCTGCTTGCGGGCCTCGGCGAGCAGCTCCTGGGCCTCCTCCATCCGCCCGGTGCCCGGGTCGCTGAAGGTGCCCGGCTTCGGCGGCAGCGTGGAGGGATCACGCTCGTCGGAGGGCTTGGCGTTGTAGACGTCGACGGCCTTGTTGTACGTGTCCGCCTTCTCGTTGTACGCGTCCCTGGCCTCCTCCGACGCCTTCGTCCCGGCCTTCCACTTGTCGATCGCGGCCTGCGCCTGCCCCTGCGCCCACTCCACGGTCCCGGCGAACGAGTCGAGCGCTCCCGCGGCCTTCTCGAAGGCGTCGGCGGCCTTGAACCACTTGGGCGGCTCGATCGACACCGAGCCCCGGAAGGCGTCGGCAGCCTGCCCCTTGAGCGCCGAGGAGTCGATCCCCTTGAGCCCGCCGCCGACCTTGTCGAACGAGCCCTGCAACTTCCGCAGATGGGTCGCGGTGGACCGGATCTCGGACGGGCTGCCGTAGATGAGCTTGGTCTTGTCCTCGGTCTGCCCGAGGTCCATTTCGTCGACCTCGGCGCCCATCCGGTTCGCGACGGACCGGGATTTCTCCCGGACCCAGTCCGCCCCGGACTTCCAGCCGGCGTCGTCGAGTCGGTCACCGGTCCAGTTCCCGGCGTCCTGGACCCGGTCACCGGCCCACTCGACGCCGTCCTCGACCGCGTCCTCGACGACATCGGGCGTGATGTCACTGACGAAATCCCCGAACCCCATGACCTAGTTTCCCCCGCCGCCCTGCTCCTGTTGCTGCCGGGCGCGTTCCTCGGGTGAGGGCCCGAACGTGTCGTCCACGGACCGGTCGAACGCCTCCTGGTCCACGCCGAGCATCTCGTTGAGCTGGTCGGCCTGCCGGCCGCCGTTGCCCTCGGTGACGAGCGCACGCCCGGTGTCCTTCCAGGTCTGTCCGGCCTCGTCGGCTGTCCGCTCGAAGGACTCGCGGCTGTAGTCCGGGCTCAGGTAGTCCGGGGTGAACACATCGCCCCAGTTCTGCTTGACGATGTCGTCCTCGGGCGCATGGGGATTGCCGATGCCGGCGTTGACGGCGATCTTGAGGGTGCCCTGGACGTACTGGTCCTCCTCCCACACGATCCCCGCGGCCAGCCCGAGCTTCGCCGCGATCGCGTTGGCGTCCTGGACCAACGCCCGGACTCCCCACTCCCACCGCTCGCAGAAGTCCTCGAAGTCCATCGACAACCCGTGGTGCCCGGCCTCCATCCCGGTCATCGACAGGTCCGAAAGCCCCTTGCCGAGCACCGCCCCCGTACCGTTCCCGATCTCCTTCAACTCCGCCACGGCTTCCCGCAGCCCGGTGGTGATCTTCTGGACACTGACCGGATCGACGTCGAGGTCTTCCGCACCGCCACCGCTCATCGACCCGACCCCCCGTCCCGGCCCTGCCCATCGACGGCCGCCGCATCGGGTGCGTCCGCATCGACGGCGACGGCATCCGGCACGATCCCCATCACCGGCGGAAACAACATCGACCCGTCCGGATCGGCCACGTTCACCGCGACCCCGGCGGGCACTCCCATGGCCGGAATGACCTCGTCAAGCAACCGCGCACCCCGGAACACGGCGTACTCCCATGCCCGCTCCGCAGCCCCAACCCCGTCCACAGCGGTCCGGGCCTCGGCGAACCGGGCCAACGCCGCCTCATCGGTGAACCCGCACACCCACCGCACCCCACCGAACTCGGCGGTCCAGAGCCCGCCACCGTCAAACGGCACCAGGACCAACGACCGCCGCAGCTCACCCACCAGAGCCCGCGGATCCCCGACCCCGGCCCGCCGCTCGTATATCCGATCCGCCAGCGCCGCCCCGTCACCCACTTGAAGCCTCCCCCGTACGCAAGTCGTCACTCTTCACTTCCCCACACGCTAGGACACCACGCCCACCCGCAACCACCTGGTTCCAGCCGCCACCGCAGGCCAGCACCGAACGCAAAAAGGCCCCGGTCGCTGACCAGGGCCTTCATCAAAGAGCGGGTGACGAGAATCGAACTCGCGCTCTGGGCTTGGGAATCAACGGTGCTTGGGTAGGTAGAGCTGCCCTCACCTGCACCTTTGTCTGTTGCAGGTGGATGGGTCCTGGTCTTTGGGAGCCGTATCTGACCGCTGTTGTCCGCTCTGCTGGGCACGGACGGGGCACGAGGGCGGCGATGCAGCGGACCCTGTCAGGCGGTGTGCTTAGGGGTGGGCCGGCGTGTCAAAGAGGGATGATGCGAATCTCGTAGCGACAGAGTTTGGTCATGTCGTCGCTGTCGGGCGTGAGGAGGGCGTCCCGATTCGGCTGGCGAGAGACCTCGGGGGCCGTTCCGCCGATGGGCATGCATGTGCCTTGGGTTTCTGGTCATGCTTTCCAAGGGCACCCTGTTCGCCCGCGGCTGGATCGCCCCCTGCCGTGACGACCTGGTCAACTGTGACCCGAGTCTCCTTGGGCGGCCAGAGGAGCACATGCGCGAGTCCAGGCTCTTTCCTTTCCTCCGGCGAGGCGTGAGTATGAGGGCATATGCGAAGAAAACCGGTGGCCGGAGCTTCGTCGGAGGGGACTTCGGACGGGGTTTGGCGGCCCTACATAGACCCTCCGCTGATTACTCCCTGGATGATCCGGCCGGGAGCCAGCGAGCCGGCGGACGAAGCGCGGCTGCGTCGATATCTCCTTGCTCTCGTCGAGCGGCGAGCCGCTCCCGTCCACGTCGCAGTCGCGTTTAACGCCGTGTACTTCGGCTTCGACACGGACACTGCAGGATACGCAGGCGGGCCACTGGACATCGGTGACTTCCCCTCGGTCGCCCTCGGTGACGAGATGGCGGCGTTACCGGTCGGCGCGATGATCAACGTGCGGACCGGCGGTGATCTGTTGCCTGCGGAGATCGTATATAAGGAGGGCGCCCACGAGGCACTCGGCGCCGAGGGCGATATACCGGGCTGGTTGTCGGGTGCCCCCGCCGGCGCACAAGGGCCGGACCAGTTCGACGGGGCGAAGGCCACCTCGCTGCGCGAGCGACTTGTCTTCGACGCCGACGCGTTCGGGCCCGGGCTGGCTGCTTCCGCTGCACGCCTGAACAGGCTGATCCGCCGCGGCACTCTCGACGCGCACGAGTCCTTGGTCGTCAACAGTCTGTACAAACGGTCCGACGACGGCCTGCCCCAGAGCGACCTAGACGACACGTCGTATTACCTGCGCTATCTCATGACGCGCGGCAGGGAGCAGCTGGACAGCTCCCTCGCCCCCATGCCACTGCCCTTGTTGCTGCCTCCCGGTGCAACTTCGCAGGACAGGGAGGCGGGGCTGCGGAACCTTGTGAACGTGGTCCGGCGCGCTCTCGCGTCGCTGCCGGGGATTCGCCTGTGGGGAGAGTACGCCTTCACTCGCGCCTCGATGGCGGACCGTCTCGCCGATGATGGGCCGCTGGGACGTGACGCCCTGGAGACACTCGCTCGGTCCGTGGCCCGCGGCGCGGCGCCGATCGTCAGTCGCGGGACAGCGGTGCGGAGGCGGCCGGTCTACACCGCCCTCGGGCCCGCACTGTGTTCCCTGCCCGAGGCCGGCAGGCTGATGCGGGGCACGAGGTACCCCTCGGCCGTCCTCCACGCCAACGCCGTACTGATGGACCACGTACGGCGTGAGGCCGACGAGAGGACGGGCCTGCTGCCCACCGGCGTATGGGTCGCCCTCGACGACCGCTGGCAGGGCGGCGGAGTGTGGCGGGCCGAGCACGTGGGGGCCGGTTCGGCGTCGGACGTGCTCCGGGGGGCCTCGGAGGAGCCGACCGGGTGGGGTTGGGCGGAATGCAGAGAGCGCCAGGTTCCGGTGGTGCCCGTGGTGGAGCCGGAGCCCGGAGACTCGCACCCAGGGATGCTGTGGCCGGACGAGCCCGACCTCGGGGGATCTGTACTGGTTCATGAGGGGCCGGACCGGCTGGAGTGGCAGCAGCCCCTGCGCGCTCGACAACTGGAGGGCGGTTACCTGCCGATGCCTCTGGCTGTGACGACCAGGCAGGGCGCCGTGCAACCGCCCGGCCGCGCACCACGCGACGGATCGGGCCTGCTACCGAGTTCGGGTCCGAGCCCGGACGTCATCTTCCACCTGGAGCACGACGGTCAGCCGTCCTGCGTACAGCATGTCCGGATGGACGAGGAGGGATGGCTCGTGGGACTGCACTGGCCGTCCACCTGCTTCCCCGGCATCTTGCTCGACCTCTCCTGGCAGCGCGGCAGCCGGACCGTGGAGGCGCGGACGACCGCGCTGCTCCGGCCGAAGACAGTTGACGGGGAGTCGATCGAGTACCGGTACGACCAGCGAGTGCGTACAAGGGACGGTGCCCGGCAGCGGCCACTGGATGACACACCCCTCGACCGAACCCGGTGGCTGGTTATGACGGCGGTACGGAGGTTCGGCCTGCTGGATGTCGTCGGCCGGGCCATGCTGGCCCGTGAACTTCTGGCCCCCGTCCTGCCTCTGGTCATGACCGATGCCCCGCAGGACCCCACGGTCGAGCTGGTGGACGCGGCGGTGGCCGAACTGCTTTCGGCCGGGGCGCTGACCAGCCTGCCGGGCAGCCGCGGCGACGACGGGCGACCGCACCATCCGACACGACTCGGAGAACGCATCGTCGAACTGCTCTGTTACGCACCACAGGTGGTGGAGGGCCGTCCCCGAGGCCACGGGGATACGGGGGGTGACGATTCGCAGGTCCGTGCGAAGGCCGTACACCATGTGCCGGGGTCTTTACGCTACATAGGCCATTTGGGGTACGAAGCGAGCGCGGAACAGCGACGCTTGTTCCGACAGGACTTTCTGAGGTTCGGCCTCGTCGGCAGCCCTGAGCTGCCCCCCGGCTACACCTACGTACGGCCGCATCAACGGGGCCGCTGAACGGTCGCTCCCCAGCAATTCAGTTCGCAGGAGTTTGTGTGACATCACCCCGTCGTGGAATGCACTCGTGCGGAGAGTCGGACATGCCGTTCTCCGTGGTGGAGGGGGCGTCGGACACCCCGGCTCTCACCGACGCCCTGGAAGCGCTGGCCCAGGCGCTCCGTGCTCTGCCGTCGCCGGTCGGCGCGGCCGTCGAACAGCTTCAACAGGCTGACATAGAACATGCGTTGAACTCGACGCCGATGCAGTGGCGACGCCACATCCTCGGCGCGCTACGGATCCCGGTGGCGGGAACCCGCGTGAGCCCGGCCCTGTGCCGTGATGTGCTCGCGCGGATGAGCCGGGATCCGGCCTCTGCTAACTCGCGCCATGTGGCTAGCCACTTGACCCAGCCTCTCCTGAGCGACCTCCTGATGGCAGCCGATTCGGGTGAGCCGCTCACCCGGCGTTGGAGCCCGGGCCTGCTTCGGCTGGCCGGGTGGGCGCATCTGCAGGTCAGCGAGGAGGACGGGGCGCTGTGGCTCTGGGCCCTTGACCAGCCCTGGATGACGGACGGGTTGCCGGTCAAATCGGTTGCGGAGGTGCGTGAGGCCGCCCGACGCGTGGTGGAGCTCGCCCCGGTGCCACAGCCCCCGCGAGCAGAGGACGACTCCACCGGCTCCGGCGCGGAACCGGCCGTGACGACGCCCCTACATGAGCCCGTGGACCACGACAGGAGCGTAGGGCTCCGGCCCGACGCCGCCGCGCTCACCGTAGCCGTCGAGCGAGTGGAACGGGCGCTGACGGCGGCCCGCGAGCCGGTTCGGCGGGTTGCCGGCTCGGTGTCCGCGCAGAGCCGGCCGGCCGACGCGGACCTCGTCTCGCTCCACGAGCTCACGGCGGCGTTCGATGACGCGCTGGCTGGATTCAGGACCTTCGGTGCAGAGCCTGCGCCCAACCTCGGCAGCCTGCGCGAACGCGCGGTGTCGGTGGCCGAGACGCTCGCTTCCGAAGCACTGCGCACCCGGCTTGCCGACGTCGACGGGCTGCGCCGTGAGCCGGGGTCCGCTTCCGCCTTGTCCACCGCCGTGTCCGAAGCCCGGGAGGCCGCCCGTGCGCTGCTGGCCCGAGCCGATTGGTCCCAGCAGGACAAGTCGGACGCCGAGGCCCTCGGGATTCTACTGACGATGGTGGAACTTGCCCACAGCGGCGAGGAACGCTCGGCCGAGATCCTCGGGCTTCTCCAGCAGATATCAGCGAAGGCCCCCGCATTCCTCGTGCTGGCAGCGCAGTGCGGGGATCTGACTCTCGGGCCCGCCCCGGACGCCGATCTCGCCTCCTCCCCCGGTACCGGCTCGGAGCCAGCCCAGGACACGACCGTGGACGGAGCGGCAGGAGCGGTGGTGGAGCCGGCCGCGGGAGGGGGAACGGCAGCGGAGCCCGAGCCCAGCGAAGCAGCCGACGGCGATGCCGCACGGGCTCACGGCGGCCTTGACACCTCCGCCCCGCACCCACAGGGGAGCCCCCCTACGACGGAGCCTGGCCCGCAGAGGGCCGGGGCCCTCGCAGACCGTGGCGTCGCATCCGGACCGCGCCGTGACCCCACCCCGGGGGAGAACCGGCAGACCGCCGAGCTCTCTGCACAGCCCGAAGCGCCGTCCCGCTCTACCGAAGCCGCGGACGGTTCGCTGCTCACTGCCGGGCGGCACCGGCCCCCGCCCCCTGCCCCCGCTTCCGCGCAGCCCCCCGGTTCGAGCGCCCACCTGCCACAGCAGCGCCCGCATCCGGCCGTGAAGACGGACACAGCGCTCGGGTCGGGTGCCCCGCAGGCCGTCCTTGCCCCCTTGGTGGCCGATCACCGCTACGGAGCCGCCGCGGCGTTGGCCGAGCAGAACGCCGAACCCGTATTCCGTTCCGCCGCCCTGCGGATCTCCGGGTACGCCATCGCGCTGCGTTCCTCCAGCGGAGAGTGCGCATCGCGGGTACGCGCCGAACTAGCCGGGATCGACGTCGACTCCCTCGTCCGAAGCCGCCCCGACGCGGCTCTCGTAACGGCCGCTCTGCTGCGGGTCGTACTCGTGACCGGGGACGCTGAGACCAGTGCCCCGCTTCAGCAGGTGGCCGCCGTACTGCCGCCGAGCCTCGTGTCCGTGGCCGACGAGGTCTCCCGGTGCGCGCTTCAGTCCATGCTGCTGCATTCCCCGCCGCTCGCCCTGGCGCGCGGCACGGCCGAACTGGAACGCTCCCTCCAGGAGGCCCGCGAGGAATGCCAACAGGGCTTGGACCAACTGCCCCGCATCCGGTTCAACCGGGCCACCGAAATCACCCGGCTCTGGCTCGCGCCCTCCGGACTCATCGGCAGCCTGCTCCAGCGGGCCGCCGACGACCACAGGGACGGCCTGGACGAGGTCGCGGACGGCGTGCGGAAGCTGGCCAACGGGTCTGCACTCCAGGACGAACTCAACGAGGTTGACCGCAGGCTGATGAGATCCAACAGGAGCCGACTGGAAGGCCCCGCCAGGCAGAATTTGCTTCGGCTGATGCACGACCGACTGCGCTCGGTCGACAAGTGGGTCGTCGCGGCTCGCGCGCTCGACGTCGGAGCGAACGACTGGAGCGTCGACCAGGTCCAGGCGATGCGCGCGGCCGTGCTGGCTCTGCGCGACCAGGTGTTGGACGACTTGGCGGCGCAGTCGCTCGCCGATGACGCCTACACCCAGGCCGCCATGAGAGCGGCAGCGGATTCGCTGAGGCTCACCTTCGATCTGCTGTCGGGCGACACGCGGCTCGATCCCGCCGAGTATCCGGCGGAAGTCGTCCTGGGCATGGACCTCTTCAAGCTCCCCGGCGTGCGGGTGGAAGAGGCGACGGGACGCGTGATTCCACCTGAACTGACCGCCGAGAGAATCATTGAGAGCGCCCGACGGTCGTGGCTGGACGTCATCGACAGCCATCGGGCGGCCGAACGGTTCGACCTCGCGGCTCACCTCCTGGGTCTCTCCGAGATGCGCCTCCTGCCGCCTGGCCCGAACGGCCACGAAGAGTTGGCCGATGAGAGTGTGCACCTCGCGGTGGGGGAGGCGGCAAGCCACACGGCGGCCGCTCTAGAAGACAAGCGGCGCGTACTGGAGGACTCGCTGCGCCGCACGCGCGTCAACGGCGTCTTCAAGGAAGAGGAGGAGCGCGACTTCGAGCAACGCCTTCAGGCAACCGCGGTGACCACAAAATCCGACCTCGCCTCCGCACGGCGGCGGCTCAGCGGATTGTCGGAGGAGCTTGAACGCGCTCATGCGACGGCCACTGCCAAGCTGCGGGCGCGGCTCATGGAGATCCCCGGTCTGAAGGCCGAGGACTCCGCACGGGTGACTCCCCTACTCGACGACGGCGATCTGCTGACCGCTGAGGAGCTGATCTCCCACCTCTCCAACGGCGAGAGCATCCCCGACACGCGCTACGGGGATCACCCGCTGAACGCCTTCTTCCCCTCGGTACCCGATGCCCTGCCCCAGGGCATCACCGAGGAACTCATTCGGGCGGTACGGGACCGGCAGCGCTTCCAGAACCTTGACGCACTCGACTTTTCCGCCATGTCCCAGGAGTTCACCGATCAGGCGGCCAACGGCCTCGCAGGCTGGCGAGAGATGGCCTCACGACGGGGCGTAAGGAGGACGGAGGGCCTGAGTGAGGAGAACCTGCTGATGCCGGCGCTCCGTCTCATCGGATACCGAAGCCTGCGCAAACCGCAACGTGACCGCCAGCGCAGCACGACCCCCGAGCACCGTTTTCTGGACCTCCAGGAGGTCCGGTACACAGGAGAAGCCTTGGTGCCGTCCTTCGGGTCCGCCCTGCGCGGCAGGCTGCGGGTCATGCTCGCGTGGGGCCAGCCGACTCCAGAGGCGCTGATGGCCCGTGTGCAACAGGACCCCAGCCAGGAGAGCCTGCTCGTCGCATACTTTGGCACCCTTTCCGCGCACGCCCGGACATCGCTGGCCGCGCTCAGCGTCGGCCGCCGGCCCATGGTGGTGCTGGACGATGCGGCCCTCGCCTATCTCGCCGCCCGGGGCAACCAGTTGCTCGACCCGGCGATGCGGGTGTTGCTGCCGTTCTCGGCCGTGAATCCGTACGTCAGTGAGAAGCGCGGCCGGGTGGCCGAGGAAATGTTCTTCGGACGCCTGGAGGAACTCGGCTCCGTACAGAACCCGGTGGGCAACCAGGTGGTGTTCGGAGGCCGGGGGCTCGGCAAGTCAGCGCTGCTGAAGGAAGCGGGCCGGAAGTTCACCGCGCAGGCGCCCACGGCTCACATCAGCATGGCCCTCAGCCTGGACTCCACCTACAACGGCACCAGTGCCCAGTCCTCGGCCGTGTGGAATCTCATCGGGCGCAGGCTGCTGGAAGAGGACGCCCTTCCGCTGCCCAAGCGTGTACGGGGCGACGCTACCCTGACCTACGACAACGTGCTGACCGGCATCAGGACCTGGCTGAAGGCCGACAGCAGTCGGCGGATGCTCATCATGCTGGACGAGGCGGACGGCTTCTTCGAGTCGGACTCGCCGAGGTTCACCGAGACCCGGCGGCTGCGTGATCTCAGTTCCGAGACCAACGACGGTGTCAAGATCGTCTTTGCCGGGCTCCACTCGGTACAGCGATACGCCACCCTCGCGGCGAACAATCCGTTCAGCCACCTCTCGCAGCACCCGACGGTCATCGGCCCGCTCCAGCCCCAGGACGCCGCGAACCTGCTGCTGAAACCGCTGGCCGCCCTTGGATACCAGTTCCTGGAACCGCAGTTGGTGCACCGCATCCTGGGCCACTGTTCGTATCAGCCGTTCCTGCTCCAGATGTTCGCGCACCGGCTTGTGCAGACCATGCACGCCAAGAGGCGGGAGACGAAGTCGGGGCCGCTGCACTTCATCGCCCGCGACGACGTCGAACGCGTACAGTCCGACAAGGACCTCCAGCGGAGCATCACCGCAGCCTTCCATGACACCCTGCGGCTCGACTCCCGGTACAACATGATCGCAAACGTGGTGGCGCATCACGCTCATCACCACGGCATCGACGCCCGGATGACCCACGCCGAACTGCGCGACGAGTGCACCTATTGGTGGGCGGAGGGTTTCAGGGACCTGGACCCGGACCAGTTCCGCGCCTACCTCACGGAGATGGAGGGCCTCGGCGTCCTCGCCCCCGACCCGGACCACCGGGGCTGGCATCTGCGAAGCGCCAACGCCCTCAGCATGATCGGAACGTTGGAGGACGTGGACGCGCAGTTGGAGAACACATCCAGTCGGCAGGTCACCGAGCGGCTGACAGCCCTGGAGACGCGGCACAAGTCCGCGAAGTCGCACTCGCACTGTCCGCTGACCGCCGCACAGATTGCGGACATCCTGCCAGGCAGGCAGGTCTCCGGTTCGGAACCGGGCCGCCGGAACCTGGCTCGGATCGTACTCGGCTCTCCCGCCACCGGCGTGAACCGGGTCACCACGGGGCTGCGCGAGATCGCTGAGACCACCGGCTGGAAGATGCCGCATGTGGCCCGAAGGGCCGATTTCGAGCGTGAGCTCGTCGGCGGCGAGCCGGGGATGAGCAGGCTCGTAGTCTCCGACCTGACCGTCAAGTCCCCCGGCGAGCAGTCCTGCCTCATCTCCCCGGAGCTGGCGACCACCCGACTGCCGGACGGCCCGGGGGTCACTCGCTCCGCCGTGGTCGTGGCAGGTCTGGAGCAGCTCACCCTGTGGGCCTCGTTGCTGTCGGACGAGCAGACGTCCGGCGTGGGAGTCGTTCCACTGCGGCGCTTCACCCGACACGGGCTGCGTACCTGGTCCCTCGACCAGAACTCCTTCACGTCGGAGGCGGCGCTGCAACGGGTGGCGGAGACCACGGGCGGCTGGCCGCTGCTCGTCGACCAACTCTCCGAACAGGTATCCCGCGGCGACTCGGAGGGCGCTGCCCTGAAGTCCGTACGCGGTCGGCTGGAGAGTATCGAGGGCGCGGCCGACTTCCTGGCCCAGGTGGGTCTCGTACCGGAGACGTTCCGATGGTCGGCGTTCACCGCTGTGCTGGAGTTCATGACAGAGCAGGGCCTGCCGTTCGAGGACCTGGAAGCAGCCGTCGGCGCTGCCGGCCTGGACCCTGGGCCGGAAGCCGCCGACGCCATCCGGATCCTTCGCGCCCTCCAGGTCTTCGACGTGGACACGACCGGTCTGCACAGCCCTGAACCGGTGCTGCTCTCCTGTTGGTCGAGGGTTACTAACTCCTGATCAGATCTACACGACGATGAGGTCCCAGGCCGACGACCTGGGACCTCACATGAGAGCGGCTGGCGAAAATCGAACTCAAGTTCTAGACTTGGGAATCGATGCGATTCTAGCTGGTTGCACAGCTGTGGCTAGCAATGACGGGCATGGCGTTGAGTGCTGACCTCTTCCTCTCGACCAAATAGCAAGGCAGGCAACTACGTTTCTGAGCGTTTTGTCAGGCGTTCTGCTAGGGCCTCAGTTCTGAGATCTCTGACTTTTTAGCGCTTCGGCGTCACCTCGGAGGCGCTGTGGTGACTGCACGGGCTCAGTTCTCGGCTCATGCCCGTCTGGTCTACCTACTGCTGGCGGGCGTTGACGGCGGCAGCGCCGAGGGGACCGAAGGCAGGAGCCCGGGCCCAACCAGAGCCGGATGCCTTGATGAAGTAGGGAAAGTTCTACCGCGCTGGGAGCACGTGCCTGCCGCAACTTGTGGGTCTGATGTGGCCGTCGACCGCGCTCACCTGGAGCGGTCGACGACCACGTCCGAAGGCCGTCAGGCCGCCGCAGCGGCCTCGCGGCCCCTGCGCGTCCGGCGGTGGAAAATCTCGTCGAAGGTGGCGCGGGCGCCCGTAGGACCGATGTAGTGCATCGCCAAGAGCGCTGCGATGACGGCGCCGACCAGGTCGTTCTGGACCTCGGACCAGTCGTGGTCGTCGCCGCAGGTCGTGAGGCCCTTCAGGCCGTGGAGGGCGTGCATCGCCTCGCCGGCTTCCTCGGCGACCTTACCGACCTGGAGGGTTTTGAGTTCTTCGTCGGGGAGGTGGGCGCCGGCTGCTCGGTAGACGGCGGAGAGCTTCTCGATGTTGTCCCACAGGGTGTCCACGTCGGACCTCCGATCGATGGGTTCGGCTATTCCTGTGCGGGTCGTCCGAGCTGACGTACGGTCCATCCGGCCATGCGCCAAGCCTCGGCGTCGATGAGGTTGCGGAGGTCGACGAGGACCTGGTCCGCGACCAGAGGGGCGAGGGCCTTGGGGTCGGCCTCGCGGAAGTGGGGCCATTCGGTGGCCACGACGATCAACTGGGCGGCCCTGAGGGAGGCTTCGAGGTCTTCGCAGTAGTCGAGTTCCGGGTGGCGGCGCAGTGCAGTAGGCACTGCGTGCGGGTCGTGGACGGTGACGGTCGCGCCGCGCTGGTGCATGAGCGCTGCAATCGCCAAGGCCGGGGATTCCCGGACGTCGTCGGTTCCGGCCTTGAAGGAAGCGCCCCAGACGGTGATGCGTACGCCGTCGACGGGGCGGCCGAGCGTCTGCTCGATGAGCTTCAGCGCGGCGGTGGGGCGGGATTCGTTGACCTCCTCTGCAGCGCGCAGCATGGTAGCTGCCTCGGCGGCGCCCAGCGTGTGGGCGGAGGCGGTGAAGGCGCGGACGTCCTTCGGGAGGCAGCCGCCGCCGTAGCCGGGGCCGGCGTTCAGCCCGCCGCGTCCGATGCGGGGGTCCAGGCCGATGGCCTCGGTGAGCTGCTGGACGTCGGCTCCGGCGGCGGTGCACATGTCGGCGACGCCGTTGATGAAGGAGATCTTCATGCCGAGGTAGGCGTTGGCGGCGCCCTTGATGAGTTCGGCGGTGGCGGGGTCGGTCACGAACAGCGGGATGCCGTTCGCCAGGAGGGGCGCGTAGACCTGGCGTACCGCGTCCTCGGCGCGGGCCGAGGGGACGCCCACGACGATCCGGTCGGGGCGCAGGGTGTCGTCGATGGCGTGGCCCTCGCGCAGGAACTCCGGGTTCCAAACGACTTCCACGTCCTCACCGGCCGGGGAGAGACGGGCGAGCAGAGCACCGAGGTCACGAGAGGTGCCGACGGTGACCGTGGACTTGCCGACGATGACGGTCGGGCGGGTCAGGTGCGGGGCGAGGGCGCGGGCTGCGCCGAAGACCTGCCCGGTGTCGTAGCTTCGTCCATCCGCGTCGATAGGCGTGCCCACGGCCAGGAAGTGGATGTCGGCGAACTCGGCTGCCTCTGCGAGGCTGGTGGTGAACCGCAGGCGTCCAGTGGCGGTGTGGGTGCTGAGGAGTTCGGGCAGGCCGTCCTCGTAGATGGGGCACTCACCGGCGTTGAGACGGTCGATCTTCGCCTGGTCCAGGTCCACGCCGATGACCTCGTGGCCGATCTCGGCCATGGCAGCGGCGTGGGGAATGCCCAGGTGACCACAACCGATGACGGATACGCGCATGGGGTCGACGCTCCTTTCCTTGCCTCTCGCCCGCCCAGAGGAGTCCGGGCCGGCCGGGTGCGTCACGCTAGCGCCAACACCCGGCATGGCCCTCTTCGTGCAGGTGAATCAACCAGCATGCTGATTCAGCAGGTTGACGAGAGCGGGCAGTGCCTCGGCGGCGGTTGCCCGGCACACCAGGTCGCCGTCCTGGGGCCCTTCCAGGGGGTAGGGCAGGAACTGGCCGTCGCGCCAGAAACCCTCCGGGTCCAGGTAGACGACCTGCATGCCGCGAGCGCGGGCGCGCGCCTGGACCTTGCGTCGGTCGGCGTGCAGGCCGACGACGAGAAGGGCCTTGGCGCCGTCCACCCACTCGACATCGGGTACGGCCTGGTCGTACCGGCGCATGAAGCACTCGTCGAGCCCGGCGCGCGCCGCGAGCACGTCGAAGTTGTTGGTGATGACCGGACCGACGAGGTGCCCGGCGTCCTTCAGTTCCTTGAGCGCCCACATGGCCGGGGTCGGCTCGGCCAGGAAGCATGCGCGGAACATCTCCACGAATTCCGCCGCCTTCTCCTCCGGCTCTGTCAGCAGCTCGTGGAGGAGGGTGTCCGCTGTCGGGGAGAGGGTGAAGCGGTGTTCCCGCGGTTCGTGGCCCTGGCGGTCGGTGACCCGGTAGATCTCGTGGAGACGGTGCAGGGGCGGGATACCCGCCTCGACCGACATACCGCAGCCGATCTCCACCTGGAACGGCAGCAGGTCCGCGAGGACGGACAGGTCCGGGACGCGGGTCGGCGTACCGGGGCGGTCCTTGGACCTGATCCCGGTGGAGAGGACGTTCCACGGCAGCTGCCGGACAGCGGGCGGCGGTGCGTAGGACACCGAGGCGATCTGCACGTCCAGGCTCCGGTAGCCGACGGGGAGAGTACGGCCCGCAGCGGCGTCCTGGGGGTGGACGTCGTGCTCGGTGATCCGGCACTTCAGATCCCGACGTGTCCATAAGAATCCACCGGGAGCCTCCTTCCAGCCGCCGGTGGCGAGCGAGTCCCAGAGGGCGTCGTGGTGCGCGTCGATCTCGTCCGCAGGAGCGGTAGCGGAGTGGTAGAGGTACAGGTCGGTCAGGCCGATGGCCGGCGCGGCGGTGGTGGGGACCAGGCCGTACCGGTAGCGGTAGTGGATAATCCGCCGCCGGGCGTCGTCGGCGGCCGTCCAGCCGCTCTGGTCAGCCGTGGCCTTCTCCTGCGTACGACGCCAGATGCCTTCCTCGATGTAGCGGGGTCGGTCGGCGTCGCCGAAGTAGGTCTTCCAGACCTGCTGTTGGTCGGGGGTGAGCTGGTCGATGACGATGTACGGGATGTCCACGATCTCTCCCTGGAGAATCACGCCTGGATGTTCCGGGTGCATGGCAGGCTCCGTTTGCCGGGAGCGTGGGGTGAACGTCCCGGACAGCGGAGCGGAGTCAGTGGTCGGAGGGCGGGCTCGCGTCCGCCGAGACGGCGGCGGGCTGATGACCGAGGCCGTTGAGGAGCGGGGCGGCCTGCTCACGCAGTGCCCAGGCCGGTCCCACCAGGCCGGCGACGGCCAGAAGCATGAGCGCGATGCCTCCGCCTTCGGGGCGTACGGAGCGCGGCGCGGCCTTTCGGGCGTGGCGTCGCCGAGGCTCGGTCACGGGGTGCCGCCGATGGCGCGTTCGTGTGCGTCGACGAGGCGGCTGATCTGCTGGTGCAGCCACTCCACCTCGGCAGAGGTGAGGATGAGCGCGCCATCGAGGGTCGAGCCGTCATCCAGGTGGAACTCGATGGGAACCGATCCCTGCCGGGCCCTCGGGTCGTAGACCGCGTCCCGTCCGGCCGAGAGCGTGGCGTGGGTGGCCCTCACCGGCACGGGACTGAGCGTCGTCCCGTCGGCGGGCGCGGACCACGGGGCCCCGCCCCCAGGCGGACGCAGGTGGTACGTCGTGGCGGAGCCCTCGCCGGGGAGGGCGACCACGACCCCGACACGGCCATCGCGAGCGCTGTCCGTGGCGAGGTCGCCGAGCAGTGGGCGGAAGGGTGCTGCCGTACCTAACTCGGTTCCCTGCGAAGGAAGATGAGAAGAACGTCGTCGCGTCATGCCCCGAAGTTAGGGACAGCGCGGGCCTCGAATATGAGCCGGAGGAATACGACCCCTATCCGTCCAGGTGAAAGCGGTCGGACATGTGCCGCAGCTTCTCCCTCGTGGCTGCTCGTTCCGCGTAGACGATGCTGCGAAGCGTTGAACGGGCGATGGGATGGTTCCGTACGAGCTGCGGCGCGATCCGCTCAGCCGTCTCCAGCTCGGTGAGGGCCTTTGCCCGGTTTCCGTCCCACAGCCAGGCTCGTGCGACGTCCATGTGGTGGTGTCCCTGACGGGAGTTGGGCAGTGCCCCGACCAAGCCCGGGCTGGTGCGGCGGTTTATCTCCAGCGCCTTGCTCTGCTTGCCCATTTCCAGGGCCACGCTGATCGCGTGGATCTGCACGTTTCCGGCGGAGAACGTCAGCGAATGCCGGTCATACACCGGTGCGCCGACGTACGCGTCCATGCGTTCCGCCGCGTCCTTTGCGTGTCCGATCCGGTCCTCCGCTTCCGATGGACGGTTGGCACGAGCGGCGGAGATGGCCGCCCGAAGCTGAAGCGTGCCCCAAGCCCGCACGGCCAGCGGATCACCCTGCTCGTAAGGCTGTTGCACCGAGGCGATCGCCTTGTCCGAGAGGGTCAGAGCGTCGGCCCAGTCAGCGGTCGCCCACATGTCCCAGACGCGCATCCAGTCGGCGACGGCAGGCAGCACCGGATCTCCCGACAACCTGGCAGACCACGCGGCCCGTTCGCACGCCATGGCCACCAGCTCCGGGTGTCCGAGGGCGTGCGCGGCGGTGTGCGCGAACTTGCAGCACACGGCGTAGACGGCATACGCCTCTTCCCGCTCGTGCCCGTCCGAGTCCTCCGCCAGGGCGCGCGCTTCCCGGAACAGGTCCGGGAGAACTCGGAGGATCGCGACGTTGGAGGCGGTGTCCCGCAGGCGGTGTAGCCGGGTCACCTCACGCCATAGCTGTGAGGCCGGTCGGGGATCCCCGTCGAAGACGGGAACGAGGTCGTAGCGACGCAGCTCGCGCAGGATCGACGAGGCGGCGATCTGCCACTGGCTGTCGTCGGGGGAGCTGCTGTACGGGCGTCCGATCAGGTCGTTCGGATGGACGTGCAGCTCTGCGGCCACCTGGTTGAGCAGGCCGACCCGGTCCAGCTCGATCAGTCCACGCTCCATCTTCGACACCCAGCCCTGCGACTTCCCGAGGGCCGTCGCCAGGTCGGCCTGCGGCATGCCCAGTCGCAGCCTCGCCCTGCGAGCGCGTTTGCCGATCTCCTCGGCTTCCTCCAGCATCAGGACACCTCCCAGCCGCCGGACGATCCGGCGCGACCGCCGGTCTGTCCGTACAGAGTTCGTCTCCTGCACGGTACCCATGACGCGGCTTCAGCGTGAGACGAGCTGCAAGGACAGTCGGGGCCGCGGCCCGTGTACCGCTGTCCCGTCCTGAACGGCGAGTCCGAGACCGGAGGCACTTCTGTCCGCCATCAGCGCCCGGACTGCCATCAGGCATTGAGCCCGAAGCCGCCGGCGCCGAGCGACAGCGGATCATGAGGATGAGGAACATTCCACGTCGCGCACCGCCGGAGGCAGCCAGTGATCACCGTGACCGTCCTCCACCCTGGAACCATGGGCGCGGCGATCACCGCCGAGCTCGTCGCCGGCGGCCATGAGGCGCTGTCGGTGACCAAGGGCCGCAGTGAGAACACCTGGCTCCGCGGGAGGGAGGCTGGTGCCACGCCCTGCGACTCGCTTGCGGAAGCGCTGTCCCGAAGCGCAGTCGTTCTCTCAGTCTGCCCACCGCAGGCGGCGGAGGACGTTGCGGCGGCGGTGGCCGCGCACGGCTTCGCGGGGGTGTATGCCGATGTCAACGCCATCAGCCCTCAACGCGTACGGCGCATCGCTGACGAGATCCGCCCCGGCTCCGCAGTTGTCGACGGTGCCGTTTTCGGTCAGCCGCCAGGCGAGGGGCGTGCCACACGGCTCTATCTCGCAGGGGCCGACTCTGCCGTCGAGCTGGTGGCGTCGCTGTTCACGGAATCTGCGCTGCACGTGTGCCGCGTCGGGGACACACTCGGTTCCGCTTCCGCGCTGAAGATGGCCTTTGCCAGCTACCAGAAGGCCGCCCGCACCCTCGCCGGAGTCGCTCACGCGCTCGCCGACGCCCATGGAGTCGGTGATCAGCTCACAGCCGAAGCCGAGGTCATGATCTCCGCGATCCTCTCCGATCCGGAGTATCTACCGAGCGTGGCAGCCCGAGCCTGGCGCTGGGCGCCCGAGATGGAAGAGGTCACCGATACTCTCCGCGCGGCTGACCTGCCCACGGACATGGCCGAAGCCACGGCTCGGGTGCTCGCCTACTGGGAGCAGGACAAGGACCAGTTCGACCTGCCGGTCGTGCACACCCTCTCCCAGCTCCGGTCAGAGAAGAGCCGTTGATTCGTTCACGCTGAGGGCACCCGGCACCTAGACAGGTCCAGACAACAAACAAGGCCCCGGTCGCTGACCAGGGCCTTCATCAAAGAGCGGGTGACGAGAATCGAACTCGCGCTCTGAGCTTGGGAAGCTCATGTTCTACCATTAAACTACACCCGCGAAGCGTGCCGATCACCGGCGCTGCATCGTTCCACACTCTACCCCATGCCAGGCCCCCGGCGGATGAGCCGTGGGGCCTCCGTGTTGTGTGTCCGGTGGGGGAGGGCGTGTGGACGGGGGTGTGATGGGCGGGAGTTGGGGGCGTAGCGTGGGTGGTCGGAGTGCCGTGTGGAGTGGCGTCCCGTTCATCCCCTAGTGTGGCTTTCTCGTCCATATGTGGTTGGGGAAGGGACTTGATGGATCCGATGGAGCGCACCGTCGTCCGCTGTGCCGAAGGGCATGTTTTCGCTACCTCGTCGTTCCCGCTGCAGCAGCTCGGGGCCGACCGGATCGGGCCCGGGCGGTTGATCCGGTGTCCTCGGTGTGCCCGGTTGCGGCAGGCCGTGCCGGTGGCGTTCGAGAAGCGGTAGGGCGCAGGGGTAGCAACGGTAGTAGCAGCAGGGGGAGTAGGCAGCGGTAGGCCGTGGCGGTGGCAGTAGTCGCGGGACAGCCGGCTCGGGGAGTGGTGGCGGTAGCCGTTGTGGGCATGTGCGTCGTGGTCGGCAGCTGTGGCGGCGGGTGCGAGGGGGCGCGTAAGTAGCGGGGCGGAGGTGTTCTGCAGGCGCGCGGGTGGTCCGGTTGGGGTGGGCTCGCGCGTTCTGCGTATCCTCGGGAGGTGCTTCTCTCAGACAAGGACATCCGGGCCGAGATCGACACCGGCCGAGTCCGTATTGATCCGTACGACCCTTCGATGGTGCAGCCGTCGAGCATCGACGTGCGGCTGGACCGCTACTTCCGGGTGTTCGAGAACCACCGGTACCCGCACATCGATCCGGCCGTCGAGCAGCCCGATCTGACCCGTACGGTCGAGCCGGAGGGCGACGAGGCGTTCATCCTGCACCCCGGGGAGTTCGTGCTGGCGTCCACGTACGAGGTGATCTCGCTCCCCGACGATCTGGCCTCGCGGCTGGAGGGGAAGAGTTCGCTCGGGCGGCTCGGGCTGGTGACGCACTCGACGGCCGGGTTCATCGACCCCGGGTTCTCCGGGCACGTGACCCTGGAGCTGTCGAATCTCGCGACCCTGCCGATAAAGCTCTGGCCGGGTATGAAGATCGGGCAGCTCTGCCTGTTCAAGCTGACCTCGCCCTCCGAGTTCCCGTACGGCTCCGAGCGGTACGAGTCGCGGTACCAGGGGCAGCGGGGGCCGACGGCCTCGCGGTCGTTCCAGAACTTCCATCGGACCCAGGTGTGATCAACCATGGCTAGTGATGTGCGGGAAAACCTGACCTACGAGGGCTTCGGGCGGGCCGTGCGCGAGTTGGCGCAGGCCGTCGCCGACGACGGGTACGAGCCCGACGTCGTCCTCAGCATCGCTCGGGGTGGTGTCTTCGTCGCCGGGGGGCTGGCCTACGCGCTCGACTGCAAGAACATCCATCTGGTCAACGTGGAGTTCTACACGGGGGTGGGCACCACTCTGGACATGCCCGTCATGCTGGCGCCCGTGCCCAACGTGATCGACTTCTCGAAGAAGAAGGTTCTGATCGCGGATGATGTCGCCGATACGGGCAAGACGCTCAAGCTCGTCCATGACTTCTGCGTCGACCATGTCGCCGAGGTGCGCAGCGCCGTCATCTACGAGAAGTCCCACTCACTCGTGAAGTGCGAGTACGTGTGGAAGAAGACCGATCAGTGGATCAACTTCCCGTGGAGCGTGGAGAAGCCCGTCGTGCGGCGGGACAGGCAGGTCCTCGACGCGTAGGCTCCCTAGGCTCCCTAGGGTCCCTCGGTGGCCCGGTGGCCCGGTGGCCCGGTGGCCCGGTGGCCCGGTGGCCCGGTGGCCCGGTGGCCCGGTGGCCCGGTGGGGCCACACGGTCTCGTGTATCCCCGTGTACGGGAGAAGGCCCCCGCGTGCGCGTTCTGCGCTCCGGGGGCCTTCTCGTGCGTAACGAGGCTTACTAGATCGTGCCCAGCTTGATGATCGACAGCAGCGCGATCAGCTGGATCGCCGACGCTCCCAGCGCCTTCGGCCACGGCAGGTCGTGCGACTTGCTGACCATCGACGTGAACAGCGCCCCGGCCGCCAGCCAGGTCAGCCAGCCCACGATCTGGACCAGGAGGTTCTCGCCACCCAGGAAGAGGGCGAAGAGGAGGCGCGGGGCGTCGGTCATCGACATGATCAGCATCGACAGGCCCACCGTCGGCTGCCACGA
Source organism: Streptomyces sp. CA-278952 (assembly GCF_028747205.1). NCBI lineage: Bacteria > Bacillati > Actinomycetota > Actinomycetes > Kitasatosporales > Streptomycetaceae > Streptomyces > Streptomyces sp. CA-278952. The sequence goes on along the minus strand of NZ_CP112880.1, from coordinate 3,723,857 downwards.
GCCCGTGCCGCCGAGCTGGCGGGCCAGGGTGTGGGTCACCGCGCCGAGGACCAGGCCGCCGATGACGAAGCCGACGCCGGTGAACAGGACGTACGGGATGGCCGTCGAGATCGTCGCGTTGATCGCTTCTTCGCGTGCCTGGTCGAAGCCGAACAGCGCGAGCAGGCCGTAGACGAACGTGATGACCAGCGCCGGGCCCCAGACCGGGTAGTCCCGCATCTGCCAGAACGTCGGTCCCGGGCGCGCCACGATGCCGGTCAGCAGTTCCTTCCAGCGCAGGCGCGGGCCCGGCGGCGGGGCGGGGGCGGAGCCGGCCTGGTAGGTGTTGCCGCCGTTGTACGGGTCCTCGTCGACGCGGAACGCCTGCGTGTGACCCGGGTTGTTGGCGTACGGGTCATGGGGGGCGGGGGCCGCGTACGGGTCGCCGAAGTACTCCGGCTCGCCGTGGCCGCCGTGGCCGTGCGGGCCCTGGCCGTGTCCGGCCTGTCCGCCCGGTCCGGGGCCCGCGTAGCCGCCGCCCGCGTTGTACGGGGCGCCTTGCGGCGGGCCGTACGGCGGTGGCGCTCCGCCGTTGCCGGGGCCTCCTGCCGTCGGCCACGGCTGAGCACCGTACGGCGGCTGTGGTGCCTGCCCTCCGTACGGCTGCTGCCGCTGCTGCTGCGGTTGTTGCGGGGTGCGGTTGTCCCGGCCGCGTCCGATCCTGAATCCAGCCACCCGTCGAACGTACCTGGTCCCCGGGGGCGAGGGGTGGGGGCCGGGGGAACCCGTGCGCCTTTGCGGCCGAGCTGTGACATCCCCTAGGGGCCGCACCCCGGGCCCCGGGAGGGGGAGCTCAGGGGGAGTTCAGGGGAGGAACAGCGCCGTGGAGAAGGTGAGGACCGGCTCGTCCGTGTTACCCGCCGTGTAGAGGGCGATCAGGTCCTGGCGCTCGCCCCGGTACGTCCGCACCACCGTGTCCTGCTTCTTGTCGGCGTCGTAGTCGCCGTGGTCCAGGAGGGCGGTGCGGGTGGTGCCCGTCACGTTCAGCGGCGCGCTGGGGAGCTCCTCCGCCCGGAACGCGTACGCGCCGCCCGGCCGGGCCGGGCCCTCCGCGGAGCCGAGGAGCAGGGTGCCCTTGGCCGCCTGGCCGGGGGCGTGCGGGCGGGCGGCGGTGACGAGGTCGTCATAGCCGTCCCCGTCGGTGTCGGGCCGGGGCTCGGGGGCGTAGAGGTACTGGCCGCCGTCGGGGAGCAGTTCCGCGCTGCGCGGGGCCCCGGTGCGGGTGAAGGGGCCGCGCAGGAAGGTGACCCGGCCGGCGCTGGCGGTGACCGCGAGGTCGGCCTTGCCGTCGCCGTCGAAGTCGCCGCAGACCGGCTGCTCGGGCCACTCGTCGCCGAACCGGGCCTTCTGCGGGATGCGTACCGTGACCGCCTTGCCCGTCAGGCCCTGGGGGGAGCCGAAGAGGATCTGGAGGGGGACGGGCGGGGCGCCGATGCCGTTGTACGGGGGGTCGGTGGAGACGATCAGGTCGGTGAAGCCGTCCCGGTCCAGGTCGCAGGCCGACTCGGCGTCGAACGCGGCGGGCAGGGTGTCGCCGGTTTTCGCCGCGTTCGCCCGGGCGCTCAGCAGTTGCCGGGTGGCCGGGTCCAGGGGGCGGTCGGCGGAGCCGTAGACGACGCCGATGCCCGCGTCGTCGCCGTGGCTGTCCTCGGGGGCCTTCACCAGGTCGTCGATGACCAGGTCGCGGTGGCCGTCGCCGTTGAAGTCGTACGGGACGCGGCTGCCGGTGCCGTGCGGTACGGGGATGCGTGCCGTGTCCGCCCGGGTCCCGGACTGTGCCTTCGGCGGGGTGTCGCCGTTCTTGTCCCCGGAGGCGGCGGACGAGGGTGCGTCGGCGGCCGAGGGGCTCCCGCAGCCGGTGAGTGCGAGCAGCAGACCGGCGCAGCCTGTGGCGAGGGCGGCCGTCGCCCTGGTGGTGACCGCTGCCTTCGGGTGCGTGATGCGTGGGCGCACGGGGCCTCGTTCGTCGCTCGTTCGTTGTTCGTCGTGTGCTGCCGCCCGCCGCCTGCTGTTGGCTGTCCGCCTTCGGCGTTCGCTGTCCGCCTTCGGCCGGCGCGGGGTTCCCGACCCGTGACCGGGCGGCTCCGGGGCACATGATGCTCCAGATACGCCGTCGCGTATATGCCCGAGTTCACCGTTCGCGTGCGGCGCTCGTCACGTCCGGCGGGCGGGGCCGCTGTGCCCACGGAGAAGCGGCCGGTCCTGCCCCCGAGGCAGGTCCGGCCGCTCATCGCGTCGACGCGTTACGTCACTTTGCCGGTTCGGGCTCCGGCGCGTCCACCTGCTCCGACTCGCCGGCCGGATCGGCCGGGGTCTTCACGGACTCCAGGAGGAGCTGCGAGACGTCCACGACCTGGATGGACTCCTTGGCCTGGCCGTCGTTCTTCTTGCCGTTGACGGAGTCGGTCAGCATGACGAGGCAGAACGGGCAGGCGGTGGAGACGATGTCCGGGTTGAGGGCGAGGGCTTCCTCGACGCGCTCGTTGTTGACGCGCTTGCCGATCCGCTCCTCCATCCACATCCGGGCGCCACCGGCGCCGCAACAGAAGCCGCGCTCCTTGTGGCGGTGCATCTCCTCGTTCCGCAGCCCCGGGACCTTCGCGATGATCTCGCGCGGCGGGGTGTAGATCTTGTTGTGACGGCCCAGGTAGCACGGGTCGTGGTACGTGATCAGGCCCTCGACCGGGGTCACCGGGATCAGCTTGCCCTCGTCGATGAGGTGCTGGAGCAGCTGCGTGTGGTGGATGACCTCGTACTCGCCGCCGAGCTGCGGGTACTCATTCGCGATCGTGTTGAAGCAGTGCGGGCAGGTCGCGACGATCTTCTTCGACGACTTGGGCTTCTTCGTCGTCGTGTCCTCATCGTCCTCGCCGTACGCCATGTTCAGCATGGCCACGTTCTCCTGGCCGAGCTGCTGGAACAGCGGCTCGTTGCCCAGGCGGCGGGCGGAGTCGCCGGTGCACTTCTCGTCGCCGCCCATGATCGCGAACTTGACGCCCGCGATGTGCAGCAGCTCCGCGAAGGCCTTCGTCGTCTTCTTGGCCCGGTCCTCCAGGGCGCCCGCGCAGCCGACCCAGTACAGGTAGTCGACCTCGGTGAGGTCCTCGACGTCCTTCCCGACGATCGGGACCTCGAAGTCGACCTCCTTGGTCCACTCGACGCGCGCCTTCTTGGCCAGCCCCCAGGGGTTGCCCTTCTTCTCCAGGTTCTTGAGCATCGTGCCCGCCTCGGACGGGAACGCGGACTCGATCATCACCTGGTAGCGGCGCATGTCGACGATGTGGTCGATGTGCTCGATGTCGACCGGGCACTGCTCGACGCAGGCGCCGCAGGTGGTGCAGGACCACAGGACGTCCGGGTCGATGACGCCGTTCTCCTCGGCGGTGCCGATGAGGGGGCGCTCGGCCTCGGCGAGGGCGGCCGCGGGAACGTCCTTGAGCTGTTCCTCGGTGGCCTTCTCGTTGCCCTCCATGTCCTTGCCGCCGCCGGCCAGGAGGTAGGGGGCCTTGGCGTGCGCGTGGTCGCGCAGCGACATGATCAGGAGCTTGGGGGAGAGGGGCTTGCCGGTGTTCCAGGCGGGGCACTGGGACTGGCAGCGGCCGCACTCGGTGCAGGTGGAGAAGTCGAGGATGCCCTTCCAGGAGAACTGCTCGACCTGGGAGACGCCGAAGACCGCGTCCTCGGCCGGGTCCTCCCAGTCGATCTCCTTGCCGCCCGACGTCATCGGCTGGAGCGCGCCGAGCGCGACGTCGCCGTCGGCGTTCCGCTTGAACCAGATGTTCGGGAAGCCGAGGAAGCGGTGCCAGGCGACACCCATGTTGGTGTTGAGCGAGACCGTGATCATCCAGATCAGCGAGGTGCCGATCTTGATCATCGCGGTGAAGTAGATGAGCGTCTGGAGCGTGCCGAGGCTCAGCCCCTCGAAGGCGAGGACCAGCGGGTACGACACGAAGTACGCGGCGTCGTAGCTCTCGACGTGGTGGATCGCGCCCTCGAGGCCGCGCAGCACCAGGATCGCGAGGCCGATGATCAGGATGATGTACTCGACGAAGTACGCCTGCCAGGCCTTCGAGCCCGCGAAGCGCGACTTGCGGCCGGCCCGGGAGGGGAGGTTCAGCAGCCGGATCGCCATCAGGGTCACGATGCCGACGACCGTCATCAGGCCGATGAACTCGATGTACATCTCGAACGGCAGCCAGCCGCCGATGATCGGCAGCACCCAGTCGGCCTGGAAGAGCTGTCCGTACGCCTGGAGCAGCGTCGGCGGCAGCGTCAGGAAGCCGATGGCGACGAACCAGTGGGCGAAACCGACGATTCCCCACCGGTTCATCCGGGTGTGGCCGAGGAACTCCTTGACCAGGGTGATCGTCCGCTGCTTGGGGTCGTCGGTGCGGCTGCCTGCTGGTACCGGCTGTCCGAGACGGACGAAGCGGTAGATCTGCGCGACGGCTCGGGTGATGAGCGCAACGCCGACGACCGTCAGCACCAGCGACACAATGATCGCGGCGAGTTGCATTTCGGGGCTCCTCGGGCCTGCGAGAGCGGGATCCAGTTACTACTGCCCACTACTACTAAGCAGTAACTTAATTAGTCTGTGCTGACACTATCCACTTATTCCACCGTGCTGTAGCCGGGTCGTCGGTGATCTGCGTCGCTCAGGTGCGCCTTGGTCCGACGGGCCTTCCGGAGCCGCGTCCGCAGGGGAGCGCGTGCGGCTTCGGTGAGGATCGCCAGGTCGAGCACCACTCCATGGTGCTCTGCGTAGTGCTGGTCCAGCAGAGCGGGGTCGTCCCACGGCATGCCGGAGCGGGCGCGCACCTGCGCGAGACCGGTCAGCCCCGGCCGCAGCTCCTGTCGCCACTGCCGTGCGCCGGACCTGGCGGCCCGCGGGTCGCCCGGGGCCAGCGGTGCGGGGCCGACCAGGGAGAGGTCGCCGCGTACGACGTGGGGCAGGCGGGAGAGCAGGTCCAGCCGGAGCCTCCGGGTGCGCAGGGTGCGCAGCTCGAAGACCCGCCCGCCCAGGCCGGTCCGGGGCCGGCGGTCCCAGGCGCCGCCCGGGGTGCGCCGCACGCTCAGGGCGAGGGCCGCCACGGCGACGGCCGGGGCGGTCAGGATCAGCAGGGCGGTGCCGAGGGTCAGGTCCAGGACGCGTTCGGCGGGTGTGCGCGGGAGGAAGCGGTCCGCGAGCCGCCCGGCCCGGTCGGCGAGGCCGTCCAGGTGTGCCATGGGGCGCGAGGGGAACTGGCCCCTGACCGTCCCTGTCACTGTCCTGTACGGGGACGGGGACGGGGACGGGTGCGGGTGCGGGTGCCGACGTGGGTGCGGGGCCGCGTACGGATGTGGGTGCGGGTGCGCCTCGTACGGTTCCGGGCTCTGCGGCTCCGTGCCGGGCGGCGCCGGATGCGGCTGGGCAGGGAGGGGCTGGGGCGGGAGGGGGAGCGGCTGGTGTCGCGGTTGCCGGCCCTGTCGGCCCTGGTTGCCTTGCTGGTCCTTCCGGTCCTTCCGGTCCTTCCGGTCCTTCCGGTCCTTCTGGCTCTTCTGGCTCTTCTGGTTTCTCTGGTTCTTCCGCCGTACGCGCGGCTTCCTCGCGTTCTGCATCGCGCCCGCCCGGGTTCGAGGTTCGATGGTGGTGACTGACGATCCACGGTGAAACCTGCCGGTCGGTGACGGTTGTGACCGTCTCGCGGCATTTTGTGACAGAACGATCCCACGGTGAGACGGTGGGGTGGGTGGTGCGCGAGGGGCGTGGCGTGCGCCGGTGCGGTCATGGGGTGGATTGGGAGGGCGGGCGGCGGGTGGACGTGCCCTGGGTGTGCTCTACGTGAGCACTTAAGTTGAGCGTAAGAGACTCAGGTCTGTTGACTCCGGCGTCGGCGTCATGCATCCTTGAGTCAGATCCACTCAAGTAGTCAGTTGGAGGAATTGAAATGGCACGTGCGGTCGGCATCGACCTGGGCACGACTAACTCCGTCGTCAGCGTTCTCGAAGGCGGCGAGCCCACCGTCATCACCAACGCCGAAGGCGCCAGGACCACGCCGTCCGTCGTCGCCTTCGCCAAGAACGGCGAGGTGCTCGTCGGCGAGGTCGCGAAGCGCCAGGCGGTCACCAACGTCGACAGGACCATCCGCTCCGTCAAGCGCCACATGGGCACTGACTGGAAGATCGACCTGGACGGCAAGAGCTTCAACCCGCAGCAGATGAGCGCCTTCATCCTGCAGAAGCTGAAGCGCGACGCCGAGTCCTACCTGGGCGAGAAGGTGACCGACGCGGTCATCACCGTCCCGGCGTACTTCAACGACTCCGAGCGTCAGGCGACGAAGGAGGCCGGCGAGATCGCGGGCCTGAACGTCCTGCGCATCGTCAACGAGCCGACCGCCGCCGCGCTGGCGTACGGCCTCGACAAGGACGACCAGACGATCCTCGTCTTCGACCTCGGTGGCGGCACCTTCGACGTGTCCCTCCTGGAGATCGGCGACGGCGTCGTCGAGGTGAAGGCCACCAACGGTGACAACCACCTCGGTGGTGACGACTGGGACCAGCGCGTCGTCGACTACCTGGTGAAGCAGTTCGCCAACGGGCACGGCGTGGACCTGTCCAAGGACAAGATGGCTCTCCAGCGTCTCCGCGAGGCCGCGGAGAAGGCGAAGATCGAGCTCTCGTCCTCGACCGAGACCACGATCAACCTGCCCTACATCACGGCGTCCGCCGAGGGCCCGCTGCACCTGGACGAGAAGCTCACGCGCTCGCAGTTCCAGCAGCTGACCTCGGACCTCCTGGACCGCTGCAAGACCCCGTTCCACAACGTCATCAAGGACGCGGGCATCCAGCTCTCCGAGATCGACCACGTCGTTCTCGTCGGTGGCTCCACCCGTATGCCCGCCGTCGCCGAGCTCGTCAAGGAGCTGACCGGCGGCCAGGACGCCAACAAGGGTGTGAACCCGGACGAGGTCGTCGCCATCGGCGCCTCGCTCCAGGCCGGTGTCCTCAAGGGCGAGGTCAAGGACGTCCTGCTCCTCGACGTCACCCCGCTCTCCCTCGGCATCGAGACCAAGGGAGGGATCATGACCAAGCTCATCGAGCGCAACACCACGATCCCGACCAAGCGTTCCGAGATCTTCACGACGGCCGAGGACAACCAGCCGTCCGTGCAGATCCAGGTCTACCAGGGCGAGCGCGAGATCGCGGCGTACAACAAGAAGCTCGGGATGTTCGAGCTGACCGGTCTGCCGCCGGCCCCGCGCGGTGTGCCGCAGATCGAGGTCGCCTTCGACATCGACGCCAACGGCATCATGCACGTCGCCGCCAAGGACCTCGGCACCGGCAAGGAGCAGAAGATGACCGTCACCGGCGGCTCCTCGCTGCCGAAGGACGAGGTCAACCGGATGCGCGAAGAGGCCGAGAAGTACGCGGAGGAGGACCACGCCCGCCGCGAGGCCGCCGAGTCGCGCAACCAGGGCGAGCAGCTCGTCTACCAGACGGAGAAGTTCCTCAAGGACAACGAGGACAAGGTCCCGGCTGACGTGAAGACGGAGGTGGAGACCGCCGTCGGCGAGCTGAAGGAGAAGCTCAAGGGCGAGGACTCCGCCGAGATCCGCACGGCCACCGAGAAGGTCGCGGCCGTCTCCCAGAAGCTGGGCCAGGCGATGTACGCCAACGCCCAGGCCGAGGGTGCGACCCCGGGCGCCGACGCCCCGGGCGACGGTCAGGCCAAGGCCGACGACGACGTCGTCGACGCCGAGATCGTGGACGACGAGAAGGACACCAAGGGCGGTGCGGCGTGACCGAGGAGACTCCGGGCTTCGAGGAGAAGCCCGACGTCCCCTCCGGCGCCACCCCTGATGACGCCGAGCCGAAGGCTGCCGACTCCTCCGAGGAGGAGGAGACGGCAGCCCCGGCCGGGGACCTCGACCCGACCGTCGGTCTGACCGCACAGCTGGACCAGGTACGCACCGCGCTCGGTGAGCGCACCGCGGACCTCCAGCGGCTCCAGGCCGAGTACCAGAACTACCGCCGCCGCGTCGAGCGGGACCGGGTCACGGTCAAGGAGATCGCTGTCGCGAACCTCCTGTCCGAGCTCCTGCCCGTCCTCGACGACGTCGGCCGCGCGCGGGAACACGGCGAGCTGGTCGGCGGCTTCAAGTCGGTGGCCGAATCGCTGGAGACCACCGTCGCGAAGCTGGGCCTCCAGCAGTTCGGCAAGGAGGGCGAGCCCTTCGACCCGACGATCCACGAGGCCCTGATGCACAGCTACGCGCCGGACGTCACCGAGACGACCTGCGTGGCGATCCTGCAGCCGGGGTATCGCATCGGCGAGCGCACCATCCGCCCCGCGCGGGTGGCCGTCGCCGAGCCGCAGCCGGGCGCCACGCCCGCCGCGGCCAAGGAAGAGAAGACAGACGACGAGGAGAGCGGTGGCACCGAGGAGGTCTGACGGCAACGCGTCTGACCACCACGGTGCCCACCGACCGGCCCGGCGGCCGGCCCACGGGCCGGCCGCTCGGCCGATCGTCCGGAAGGAGGGACGTCGATGAGCACGAAGGACTTCGTCGAGAAGGACTACTACAAGGTCCTCGGCGTCCCCAAGGACGCCACCGACGCCGAGGTCAAGAAGGCGTACCGGAAGCTCGCCCGCGAGTTCCACCCGGACGCCAACAAGGGCGACGCCAAGGCGGAGGAGCGCTTCAAGGAGATCTCCGAGGCGAACGACGTCCTCGGTGACCCCAAGAAGCGCAAGGAGTACGACGAGGCGCGCGCCCTCTTCGGCAACGGCGGCTTCCGGGCCGGCCCCGGTGGTGCCGGCGGCAACTTCAACTTCGACCTGGGCGACCTCTTCGGAGGCGGCGCCCCCGGCGGGGGCGGACAGGGCGGAGCGGGCGGCGGCTTCGGAGGCGGGGGCGGTCTCGGCGACGTCTTCGGCGGGCTGTTCAACCGCGGCGGCACGGGCACCCGTGTCCAGCCGAAGCGCGGCCAGGACATCGAGTCCGAGGTGACGCTCAGCTTCACCGAGGCGGTCGACGGGGCCACGGTCCCGCTGCGGATGTCCAGCCAGGCGCCCTGCAAGGCGTGTTCCGGCACCGGCGACAAGAACGGCACCCCCAGGGTCTGCCCGACCTGCGTCGGCACCGGCCAGGTCTCGCGCGGCAGCGGCGGCGGCTTCTCGCTCACCGACCCCTGTGTGGACTGCAAGGGCCGGGGCCTCATCGCCCAGGACCCCTGCGACGTCTGCAAGGGAAGCGGCCGGGCGAAGTCGGCGCACACCATGCAGGTGAGGATCCCGGCGGGCGTCTCCGACGGCCAGCGGATCCGGCTGCGCGGCAAGGGCGGCGCGGGCGAACGCGGCGGTCCGGCCGGCGATCTGTACGTCGTCGTCCACGTCGACGCCCACCCGGTCTTCGGCCGCAAGGGCGACAACCTCACGGTCACCGTGCCCGTCACCTATCCGGAGGCGACGCTCGGCGGCGAGGTGAAGGTCCCCACCCTCGGCGGCCCCCCGGTCACCCTGAAGCTTCCCGCCGGCACCCCCAACGGGCGTACGATGCGCGCCCGGGGCAAGGGCGCGGTGCGCAAGGACGGCACCCGCGGCGACCTGCTGGTCACCGTGGAGGTCGCGGTCCCCAGGGAGCTGGGCCAGGAGGCCAGGGACGCCCTGGAGGCCTACCGGAAGGCGACCGCGGACGAGGACCCGCGGGCGGAACTGTTCCAGGCTGCGAAGGGAGCTTGAGATGGACGGCCGTCGACGCAATCCGTACCAGCTGACCGATGAGACACCGGTGTACGTGATCTCGATCGCGGCCCAGCTCTCGGGCCTGCACCCGCAGACACTGCGCCAGTACGACCGTCTCGGCTTGGTCTCCCCGGACCGTACGGCCGGGCGCGGCCGGCGCTACTCGGCCCGCGACATCGAGCTGCTGCGCACCGTGCAGCAGCTGTCGCAGGACGAGGGCATCAACCTCGCGGGCATCAAGCGGATCATCGAGCTGGAGAACCAGGTCGCGGCCCTCCAGCAGCGCGTCGCCGAGCTCTCGGCGGCGGTGGACGGCGCGGCGGTCGCCCTCCAGCAGCGCGAGGCCCAGGTGCACGCCTCGTACCGCCGGGACCTCGTGCCGTACCAGGACGTGCAGCAGACCAGCGCGCTGGTGGTCTGGCGGCCGAAGCCGAAGCGGCCGACGGACTAGAAGCGGCCGACGGACTGGAAGCGGCCGACGGACTGGAAGCGGCCGACGGACTGGAAGCGGCCGACGGACTGGAAGCGGCCGACGGACTGGAAGCGGCCGACGGACTGGAAGCGGCCGACGGGCCGAGGACAGTCCTTGGCGTCCGGCGGGTCCCTTCGTACGACCATGGGGCCGGGAGGGCGTTCATCCGCTCTCCCGGCCCCTTGGCGTGTGCGGGGCGCGGGGCCTACGGCAGGAACTCGCTGACCGTTTCGACCGCCATCATCCACATCGGCTGGCCCCCGGTCCCGAACGCGGCGGCCAGCGCGTAGCCGATCGCCGCGTCGCGCGGCTGGACGGCGGCCCCGGGCCGCCACTCGGCGAGCACCCGCCGGTCGCCGCCCGAGGAGAAGTCCCCGAGGCGCTTGCCGTTCCGGGTCAGCCGGCTGCTCGGGATCGAGTCGGGCACGAGCCGGTAGGACGTACCCGCGCAGCGGACGTCGACCCGGTAGGAGCGGCGGCGGAGTCTCCCCTTGCCGGGCTTGATCGTCGCTTCCTGGCCGTCCACGGTGAGCGTGAGGCGGCGGGGGTCGCGGGTGCCGATGGCGATGTGGTCGTCGACCTCCGTGCCGGGAGCGCGGGTGAGGACGACGCGGGGAATCCTCTCGCCGCTCACGACGAGCATCTCGCTCTGCTTGCCCGCGAGTTCGACCAGGATCTCCCCGTGGTGGTCGTCCTCGACGGCGGCGGGTATGGGGGTGGTGTCGTGCATCCGGTCTTCGAGGTCCTTCTGTGGCGTGGCGGGAACGCGCCAGGTCGGTCAGGCCTGACGTAGGGAATTCTCGCAGGCGGCAGGGGAGTTCGGGATTCCACCGGCCGTCGGCCATGTCGCCGGTCGTCCGCCACGGAGTGCTTCATGCTCCGGGCTGGGAGTTGAGCGCGTGATCGGGGCCTGATTCCAGGATTCCGGACCGTGCGATCAAATAGCCGAGCTGGGCGCGGCTGTTGCTGCCGAGCGCGACGCTGAGTTTGGCGATGTGCGACCGGCAGGTGCGTACGTTCATGCCGAGGCGGCGGGCGATGGCCTCGTCGACGTGGCCCTCGACGAGCAGTTTGGCGATCGAATGTCTCACCCCGGAGATGCCGTCCGTCGTGGAGTCGTACGGAATCTGTTCCTGGAGGGGTACCGCGCGGTGCCAGAACTGCTCGAAGACCTTGGCGAGGTACTCCACGATGCCGGGGTGTCGCAGCTCAAGGGCTACGGTGCGGTCGTCGGTGGCCGGTATGAAGGCGACGGTGCGGTCGAAAATCATGAGCCGCTCTATCAGCTCTTCGAGTGTTCGGATCTCCACCTTGCTCTCGGCCATTCGGGCCGCGTAATTGAGGGTTCCGTGGCTGTGGCGGACGGTGTGCTGATAAAGGGTGCGCATGCCGACGCCACGTTCCGTGAGCATCTTGCCGCGTTCCATGGCGATGGTGAGCGCGTTCTCGCTGCGCCCGCCGCCCGGCTGAATGGTGAGGACTTCCGAACGGCACTCGGCGAGGGCGAGTTCGATCGAGGCGTTGATGCGGCCGATGCCTTCGAGGACCGTGATGGCGTGTGTGGTCGGCGGAGCCTGGGCACTGATCGCCATGAAGGGCTCGAACGCCTCGGTGAGCTCCACCGAGAGCCGCCTTCGCTCCTGGATCTCCCGCTCGATCGGGTGGAGCCGCTGTGTGAGCGCCGCGGACGGCGGCACCGGCCGCAGCCAGGTGGGGTCGTCGGGATCGGGATGGAGCAGGGCGAATTCCAGCAGACAAGGGGCGTCCTCCGCCTCGACGCGAGCTATTTTGCCCACGCTCAGCGCACTGGCGTAGAGCCGTGCTCCCTCGTCACACAAGGCACTAACCGAGTGGGGATGTACCGCTTTGGTGCTGTCTGTGGTCAATTCTCCACCCCCCAGGAACATGAATCAGCAGGAACATGATGCATCGCTTCTGTGGCGTTGACGTGCCTGGATGGGCCATCGTCTTGTTCTGCGGGGGAGAGGAAACCTTGGAAGTGAGGACGAAGCCCATCATGAGTAACAAAACGCTTCGCTCGGTGCTTGCTGTTGCCTTCTCCTTTGGGCTGACGACCGGGGCGCTGAGTGTTCTTGACCTCGTTGAGGGCGGCGTGACCCACGGTACGGGCGGCGCACAGGTGCAGGCCGCTCCGCCTCCGGACCTGGCCTGGGACTCGATGCCCGCACGGACGACGGGGGCGGAAGCAGCCCCCGGGTCGCTGCTGGAGAACGCCCCTGCAGCACGGGGCCGGGTATGAGCACCCCGCCGGACGACCGCACCTTCCGGCGCGAGATGGCGACCGCCTATCGCTCAGGGTGGCATTTCATCGATCTGCTCACGGCACTCCCCCGCCGTGGCGACTCGTTGATGGTCACCCTGTTCGGAGAGCCGGTCGTCGTGGTGATGGAAGAGGACGAGGACGTCCGCGCCTATCGCTGTCTCCGTCGGCCGCGCGGTGCGCCGCAGCCGGTCCGCTGTGCCGTCAGGTACGGCATGATCTTCGTCAATCTCGATCAGCGGGACCACGAGCTGTTCGACGCAGAACCCCTTTCCGCCACCCCCCGCAGTGCCTGAGCGATTCCCCCGTCGTCACCTATCGCTCCGGCGCTTCCCCCACACAGCGGCGCCACCGTGACCTGAACACGGTGGCGCCGTTGTGCTGTCCCCGTACGGGGGCGGCGCCCGGGGGAGCCGGGGGTCAGGCCTTGCCGAGCGCCCGGTCGAGGGTGATCTCGATGACGACCCGGGTCGGGTTGATCCGCGGGGCGCGGCCGTAGCGCGCCTCGTGACGGGCTTCCGCGTCCGCGACGGCCTCCGGCTCCGTCCGGATGACCGCGAGGCCCTCCAGGGTCGCCCAGCGGGCCCTGTCGATCTGGCAGACGGCCACGCGTGCCCCGCCGTGGCCGGCGGCCCGGATGTTGGCGACCTTGCGGCTGCCCCCGTCGGTGATCACGCGCGCCACCCCGGCCTCCGGGTCGTACGTCACGCACACCGGCACCACGTGCGGCGTGCCGTCCGGGCGGGGGGTCGTCAGGGTGGAGAGGTGGCTCTCGCGCCAGAACGCGACGTATGCGGGAGTGGGGTGGTGTACGTCTGCCATGGGGGCAGCGTACGAGGCCGGTCCCCGCGTGCCCGCAGCGCGTGCGCACAACGCCTTGAGTGGAATAGACTCAACTTTGTGTACGTTAATTGAGTCAACGAAGCACGTACGACCCACCAGCTGCGAGGAGGAGTAACCACACGTGGACGCCGAGCTGACCAACAAGAGCCGGGACGCCATCAACGCGGCCACCAGCAGGGCCGTGAAGGACGGGCACGCCGATCTGACCCCGGGGCACCTGCTCCTCGCGCTGCTGGAGGGTGAGGACAACGAGAACGTCATTGACCTGCTCGCCGCCGTCGAGGCCGACCAGGCCGCGGTGCGGGGCGGGACCGAGCGGCTGCTCGGGGGCCTGCCCAGCGTCACCGGCTCCACCGTCGCCCCGCCGGCGCCCAACCGCGAGCTGCTGGCCGTCATCCAGGACGCCGCCCAGCGGGCGCGGGAGCTGGGCGACGACTACATCTCCACCGAGCACCTGCTGATCGGCATCGCGGCCAAGGGCGGCCGTGCCGGTGAGATCCTCGACGGGCAGGGCGCCAGTGCGAAGAAGCTGCTGGCCGCTTTCGAAACGAGCAGGGGAGGGCGCCGGGTGACCACACCCGACCCGGAGGGCCAGTACAAGGCCCTGGAGAAGTTCGGCACCGACTTCACGGCCGCCGCGCGCGAGGGCAAGCTGGACCCGGTCATCGGCCGCGACCAGGAGATCCGCCGCGTCGTGCAGGTGCTGTCCCGCCGGACGAAGAACAATCCCGTGCTCATCGGTGAGCCCGGCGTCGGCAAGACCGCCGTCGTCGAAGGTCTCGCCCAGCGCATCGTCAAGGGCGACGTTCCCGAGAGCCTGAAGAACAAGCGGCTCGTCTCGCTGGACCTCGGCGCGATGGTCGCCGGCGCGAAGTACCGCGGCGAGTTCGAGGAGCGCCTGAAGACCGTCCTCTCCGAGATCAAGGAGAGCGACGGCCGGATCATCACGTTCATCGACGAGCTGCACACGGTCGTCGGCGCGGGCGCCGGCGGCGACTCCGCCATGGACGCGGGCAACATGCTCAAGCCGATGCTGGCCCGCGGCGAGCTGCGCATGGTCGGCGCGACGACGCTCGACGAGTACCGCGAGCGCATCGAGAAGGACCCCGCCCTGGAGCGGCGCTTCCAGCAGGTGCTGGTCGCCGAGCCCTCCGTCGAGGACACCATCGCGATCCTGCGCGGGCTCAAGGGCCGTTACGAGGCCCACCACAAGGTGCAGATCGCGGACTCGGCGCTGGTGGCCGCCGCCACCCTCTCCGACCGTTACATCACCTCCCGCTTCCTCCCCGACAAGGCCATCGACCTCGTCGACGAGGCGGCCTCCCGGCTCCGTATGGAGATCGACTCCTCGCCGCTGGAGATCGACGAACTCCAGCGCTCCGTCGACCGGTTGCGCATGGAGGAGCTGGCACTCAAGAACGAGTCCGACCCCGCCTCCAAGCAGCGCCTGGAGAAGCTGCGCCGCGACCTCGCCGACAAGGAGGAGGAGCTGCGCGGCCTCAACGCCCGCTGGGAGAAGGAGAAGCAGGGCCTCAACCGGGTCGGTGAGCTGAAGGAGCGCCTCGACGAGCTGCGGGGCCAGGCCGAACGCGCCCAGCGTGACGGCGACTTCGACGCCGCCTCCAAGCTGCTGTACGGGGAGATCCCGGGCCTGGAGCGGGAGTTGGAGGAGGCCGCCGAGGCGGAGCAGGAGGCCTCCAAGGACACCATGGTCAAGGAGGAGGTCGGCCCGGACGACATCGCGGACGTCGTCGGCGCCTGGACCGGCATCCCGGCCGGGCGGCTGCTGGAGGGCGAGACCCAGAAGCTGCTGCGGATGGAGTCCGAGCTGGGCAAGCGGCTGATCGGGCAGAGCGAGGCCGTGCAGGCCGTCTCCGACGCCGTACGCCGCACGAGGGCCGGGATCGCGGATCCCGACCGGCCCACCGGGTCGTTCCTCTTCCTCGGCCCCACCGGCGTCGGTAAGACCGAGCTGGCCAAGGCGCTCGCGGACTTCCTGTTCGACGACGAGCGGGCCATGATCCGCATCGACATGAGCGAGTACGGCGAGAAGCACAGCGTCGCCCGCCTCGTCGGCGCCCCGCCCGGCTACGTCGGCTACGAGGAGGGCGGCCAGCTCACCGAGGCCGTCCGCCGCCGCCCGTACAGCGTCGTGCTGCTGGACGAGGTCGAGAAGGCCCACCCCGAGGTCTTCGACGTCCTGCTCCAGGTCCTCGACGACGGCCGGCTCACCGACGGCCAGGGCCGTACGGTCGACTTCCGCAACACCATCCTCGTCCTCACCTCCAACCTCGGCTCCCAGTTCCTGATGGACCCCCTGGTCAAGCCCGAGGTCAAGAAGGAGCAGGTGCTGGAGGTGGTGCGGGCCTCCTTCAAGCCGGAGTTCATCAACCGGCTCGACGACCTGGTGGTCTTCTCCGCCCTGTCCGGCGACGAGCTCACGCACATCGCCGGGCTCCAGATCGACCGGCTGGCGAAGCGCCTCGCCGACCGCAGGCTCACCCTGGAGGTCTCGCCGGAGGCGCTGGCCTGGCTCGCCGAGGAGGGCAACGATCCGGCGTACGGGGCACGGCCGCTGCGCCGGCTCATCCAGAGCGCGATCGGCGACCGGCTCGCCAAGGAGATCCTGTCCGGCGAGGTCCGCGACGGTGACACCGTACGGGTGGAGCGGACCGAGGACGGGCTGATCGTCGGCCCCGCCGCGTAGCGGCCTCCCCACGCGCTGTCTGTCAGCTTGTGGCGGATCGGGGCCGCCCGGGCTTGCCATGCCCCGCCCGCCATGGGAGAGGATGGCCGTACTCGTCACGAAGGGAAATAACGGTGAGCATCGATCCGTCCTCGATTCCTAATTTCGGGGGCCAGCCCGAACCGCAGGCGGCAGGACCGGAGGGCCCCGTCGTCCCTGACCAGGACCTCGTCAAGCAGCTCCTCGACCAGATGGAGCTGAAGTACGTCGTCGATGACGAGGGCGACCTCGCGGCGCCGTGGGAAGAGTTCCGGACGTACTTCATGTTCCGGGGCGAGGACGAGCAGCAGGTCTTCTCGGTCCGCACGTTCTACGACCGCCCCCACGACGTCGACCAGCGTCCCGTCCTGCTGGACGCCATCGACGACTGGAACCGCCGCACCCTGTGGCCCAAGGTCTACACCCACGCCCACGAGGGCGAGGAGGGCGAGGCGGGTTCCGTCCGGCTGATCGGTGAGGCGCAGATGCTCATCGGCACCGGCGTCAGCCTGGAGCACTTCGTCTCCTCGACGGTGAGCTGGGTCCGCGCCTCGATCGAGTTCGACAAGTGGCTCGTCGAGCGCCTCGGCATCGAGTCCGCCGAGGACAAGACGGAGGGCGAGGAGCCCGCGGGCGCCTGAACCCACGGCCCACGGCAGCGGCCCGGGCGGCGGTCACCATGACCGCCGCCCGGGCCGTCTCCGTGTTCAGCCCAGCCGGGCCAGGCGCTCCACCGCCTCTTCCAGGACCTCGTCCTTCTTGCAGAAGGTGAAGCGGACCTGGCTGCGGCCGGCCTCCGGATCGTCGTAGAAGACCGAGACCGGCACGGCCGCCACCCCGCAGCGCTCCGGGAGCGCGCGGCAGAAGGCGCCCGCGTCCTCGTCGCCGAACGGGGAGATGTCGGTGGTGATGAAGTACGTCCCCTCCGGCTCGTAGACCCGGAAGCCCGCGGCGCGCAGCCCCTTCGCCAGCAGGTCCCGCTTGCGGCGCATGGACTCCCGGAAGTCGGTGAAGAAGGCGTCGGGCAGGGCGAGCGCCTCGGCGATCGCGTACTGGAACGGGCCCCCGCTGACGAAGGTCAGATACTGCTTCGCCGCGCGCACGGCGGCCACCAGCGGCGCGTCCCCGGTGACCCAGCCGATCTTCCACCCGGTGTACGAGAACGTCTTGCCCGAGGAGGAGATCGACACAGTGCGCCCGCGCATCCCGGGGAGCGCGGCGATCGGGTGGTGCGCCCCCGCGAAGACCAGGTGCTCGTACACCTCGTCGGTGACCACCAGCAGATCGTGCTCCACCGCGAGGGCCGCGATCCCGGCCAGCTCGTCGGGGGTGAGCACCGTGCCGGTCGGGTTGTGCGGGGTGTTCAGGAGCAGCAGGCGGGTGCGCGGGGTGATCAGGGTGCGCAGTTCGCCGAGGTCCGGGCGGAAGTCCGGGGCGCGCAGGGTGAGCGGTACGCGCTTCGCGCCCGCCATGGCGATGCAGGCGGCGTACGAGTCGTAGTACGGCTCAAAGGCGATGACCTCGTCGCCCGGTTCGAGGAGGGCGAGCAGCGAGGCGGCGATCGCCTCGGTGGCGCCGGTCGTCACCAGGACCTCCGTCTCCGGGGACCAGGTCAGGCCGTAGAAGCGTTCCTGGTGGGCGGCGACGGCGGCGCGCAGCTCCGGGACGCCGGGGCCCGGCGGGTACTGGTTGCCGTGCCCGGCGCGCAGCGCCCGGACCGCCGCCTCCCGGATCTCCTCGGGGCCGTCGGTGTCGGGGAAGCCTTGGCCGAGGTTGATGGAGCCGGTCCGCACCGCCAGCGCGGACATCTCCGCGAAGATCGTCGTGCCGAACGCGGCGAGGCGGCGGTTGAGCAGTGGCCGCCCTTCTGCCGGGGTTCCCTGGGTCGCTCGTCCCTGTGTCATGGGCGCCATCCTGGGCCGAAGCTCTGGAGTTGCTCAAGTCCGCTTTGGCGCGGGGCGGGCCGGGGAATCCCCCTGTCACAACAACGGGGAAGCGACGGGGGACCTCGCTTCGGGGGAAGGAAAGGCGGGTGGGGAGCATGAGCGTCTTCACCGCGGTGCTGGTCGCCGTAGTCGTCATCGGAGCACTGCTGGCCGGTCTGCGGGTCACCGGCGGACGCGGACCGGCCAAGCCGCGCGCCGGGCGCCGGCGCTCCGCGAGCGGAGCCTCCGCCGACGGCGGGGGCGGCTCCGGCGGCTGGTGGTCGGGGGGTGACTCCGGCGGCGACGGTTCCGGCGGGCACTCCTGCGGCGGCGGCTCGTCGTGCGGGGGCGGCGGGGGCGGCTGCGGCGGGGGCGGCAGCTGACCGGGCCGCCGGCGCACCGTCACCGAAAGTGACGTGCCGCCGAGCGTCCGGAGGGTGAACTCCCTCCGGACGCTCTTTTGTTGAGCGACGCGGACGTTTTTGGTTGAACAAGTGAACCGGTGGGCCCCCGGTGGGATGGAAACCACGGCAAGTTGGGCGAAAACGCTGTGAGTGGGCGTACTTCGTGATTCCCTCGTGGAAGAGAACAATCAGCCCTCGGACCCCAGTCGGACCAGATCGGGCGCTCCCCACCTCCCACGTGCGGCAACTCGGGGCGTCCTGCTGTCCATGCGTCCATGTGTGTTTGCGGAGCCCACCCATGCTCACCACCCTCCAGACGGCCTATACCGATACCCGCGCCGCCGACCTGGCCTGGATGCTGGGGCGGGAGCCGCTGCCCGCCCTGGCGGTCCTCGATCTCCAGCTCGGCGGCGCCGAACTCCAGTTGAGGCTGCTCGGCGCCTCCCACCAGGTCCTCCTCCAGGAGGACCGCGGCGTCTGCTCCGAGACCGTGGCCTGTATGCCCGGCAGCAGCACCCCCCTGCCCCTCGGCGTCGCGAAGCGGCTCGGGGACTGGGAGTACGAATTCGCGGCGCGCGTCGAGAACCTGACGCAGGGACAGTTTGCCGGGCGCGCGCAGGAGTTGCTCGCCCTGGTGAGCGACCACCCGCACGGCCTGGCGGGCACCTTCCCCGGCAGCCCGTACGCCTTCACCGCGATGCTCGCCCAGCGCACCGAGGGCCAGGTGCGGTGGCGCACCTGGCACGCGTACCCGCAGGAGGGGCAGTTGGTGGTGACCCGGACCAGGGTGGGGGTGCGGATTCCCGTACCCGCGGCCTGACCGGCAGGGACGCGGGGCTCCGGCGCCCGCGGCCTGACCGGCAGGGGCACGGGGCTCCGGCACCCGTGGCCCGACCGGCGGCGGTACTTACACCCGTGTGGGTGACAGGTGGCGATGGCGCGGTGACGTAGCGTTCGCATCATGATCGACCAGCAGATGTCGCTGCGAGGGGGCGCGGCGCGGCTTCCCGTACGGCCGAGGACCGGCCGGTTCCTCGTGCTGGCCGCGGTCTTCGTCTGCGCCGCCTGCGGTCTCGTCTACGAGCTCGAACTGGTGGCCCTCGCCTCCTACTTGATCGGCGATTCGGTCACCCAGGCCTCCGTCGTGCTCTCCGTGATGGTGTTCGCGATGGGCATCGGCTCCCTTCTCGCGAAACGTTTGCGCTGCCGTGCCGCCGTCGGTTTCGGGATGGTCGAGGCGGCCCTCGCGCTGATCGGCGGCTCCTCCGCGCTGGTGCTCTACGCCTCGTTCGCCTGGCTCGGTGACTCGCAGTACGCGCTGGTCGGGTTCTCGCTGGCGATCGGGGTGCTGATCGGCGCGGAGATCCCGCTGCTGATGACGTTGATCCAGCGCGTCGACCGGCAGGACGCGGGCGGTGCCGTCGCCGATCTCTTCGCCGCCGACTACGTGGGCGCGCTGGTCGGCGGGCTCGCGTTCCCGTTCCTGCTGCTGCCGGTGCTGGGGCAGTTGACCGGTGCGCTGTTCACCGGCGCGGTCAACGCGGCGGCGGGCGGCGCGCTGGTTCTGTGGGTGTTCCGGCGCGACCTCACCACGCGTTCCCGGTGGCTCCTCATCATGGTCAACGGCTCGGTGATCGCGGTGCTGGCCACGGCCACGGTGCTGGTCGACGACTTCGAGCGGGCGGCGCGGCGGGCGGTGTACGGGGACCAGGTGCGGGTCGCCGTGCAGACCGGGGTGCAGGAGGTGGTCCTGACCGGCGCCGACCGCGATTCCCTCGACCTCTATCTGGACGGCCGGCTGCGGGTCAGCGCCCGCGACGAGTACCGCTACCACGAGGCGCTGGTGCACCCCGCGATGAACGGGCCCCGCGCCCGGGTGCTCATCCTGGGCGGCGGCGACGGACTGGCCGCCCGCGAGATGCTGCGTTACGCGGATGTCCGCTCGGTCACCGTCGTCGAGCTGGACCCGGCCGTCACCCGACTGGCCCGCACGGACCCCGCCCTCTCCGAGCTGAACGACCACGCCTTCCGCGACCCCCGCGTCTCGGTGGTCGGGGCGGACGCGTTCACCTGGCTCCGGGCCGACCGGGGACGCTACGACGTGGTGATCTCCGACCTTCCGGACCCGGGCATCACCGCCAGTACGAAGCTGTACTCCGCCGAGTTCTACGGGCTGGTCGCCGAGTCCCTGGCCCCGGACGGGCGGCTCGTGGTGCACGCCGGGCCGCTGGGCGCCCGGCCGCGGACCTTCTGGACGGTGGAGGCCTCGGTGCGCGCGGGCGGCCTCGCGACCCGCCCGTACCGCGTCACCGGCCGGTACACGGGCCTCGCCGCGAGCCCCGACCGGGGCGGCGGCGAGGACCGGGAGCGGGAGGACTGGGGCTTCCTCCTCGCCGGACCGGGCGTGGCTCCGCGGCTCGCGCTGGCCCCGGGCGGGCCCGTCCCGCGGTCGCTGGGCGGCCGGGAGCTGCGCGAGGGGGCGCGGGCGGCGGACGACGCCCGGCTTCCCGGGCTGATTCCGTCGACGCTGATCCATCCCCGGTACTGGGAGGACGTGTGAACGCGCCCGGCTTTCGGCGGACGGAAGCGTTTCGGCGGGCGGAAGCGCTGACGTCCGGGCCGGGGCCGATTAGGCTCGGGCTCCATGGAGCATGAGGTGTTCGTTCCGGTTCCCGTCCCGACCCTGCTGCGCACGCTGGGCGATCCCGCCCGGGTCGCCCGCTGCGTCCCCGGCCTCCAGCAGGACGCCGACGCGTCGGCATCGCCCCTGGCGGGCCGGCTGAAGCTGCGGGCCGGCGGCCACACCATCACCTACCGGGGCGAGCTGCGGCTCACCGGCCCGGAGAGAGACCGCTTCTCCGTCACCGGGAAGGGCGTGGAGGCCCGGGGCACCGGTGCGGTCGAAGTGGCCCTGACCATCGGCCTCACGGCGACGGACGGCGGGACGACGATCGCCTACAGCGGCACGGCCGACGGGGACGGGCGGCTGGTCGAGCTGGAGGAGGGCGCGGCGCTCGCGGCCGCCCACCGGCTCCTGGACCGGTTCACCCAGCAGCTGGTGACTGAGTCGCTGGCGGCACGGGAGGACGCGGACGGGGACGGGGACGCGGACACGGACGCCGATGTGGACGCCGATGTGGACGACGCCGTGGCCGCGGAGGGGCTTGAGGGCGACGAGAGCGACGACGACCCCGGGTCCGTGTTCGACTCGCCCGTGCCGCCGCCCTCGCTCGACCCCGTCGCCGGCGTGGAGTTCACCGTTCCGGACGAACCGCCCGCCGAGGCCGCACACGCCCGCCGCACCATGATCGGGCGCAGCGCCGAGGAGGTCGACCACGCGCCCCCTCGGGGCCGCTACGCCCCCGTGCCCTCCCCGGAGGCCGGCGGTGCGAGCACCACCCTGCGGTGGGTCGCCCCCGCCGCCGCCCTCGCGCTCGCCTCCGCCGTGGTGCTGAGCCGGGCGCTGCGACGCCGGAGGTAGCGGTGACCGGTGGCGACGGGCGCCGGAGGCCATGGTCATCGGTGGCGACGGGCGCCGGAGGCCATGGTGATCGGTGGCGACGGGCGCCGGAGGCGGAGCGGGCCAGTAGGGTCGTCGGGTGAGCAGGAGCGAAGAGAACGTCAGGCTGACCGTCGGCGAAGCCGAGTTGACCGTCGACCCCGGGCACGGCTGCCGGATCAGCAGCCTGCGGATCGGGGGCGCCGAGCTGCTCCGCCAGGGCGAGCGCTACGGCTGCTTCCCGATGGTGCCCTGGTGCGGGCGCACCGGGAACGGGGAGTTCCGCAACGGCGACGAGCTCCACCGGCTGCCGCTGAACTCCCCGCCCCACGCCATCCACGGCACCGGCCGCGACACCTCCTGGCAGCCGGCGTTCACGGCCGCCGACCTGGAGGAGGGGCGGGCCGCGTTCTACTACGACCTCGCCGAGCCCTGGCCGTACCGGGGCCGGGTGACGCAGACCTTCGAGCTGACCGGGGACGCGCTGACGCTGGGCCTCGCCGTCGAGACGTCACGCGACTCCTTCCCGGCCCAGGCCGGGTGGCACCCCTGGTTCCACCGCACCATCGACGGCGTGGCCGCCGAGCTCTCCTTCGACGCCGCCTGGCAGGAGGAACGCGGCGCGGACCATCTGCCCACCGGCCGTCGCATCGACCCCCTGCCCGGCCCGTGGGACGACTGCTTCGGCATGCCCGACGGCGTGGACGTGAAGCTCACCTGGCCGGAGCGGCTGGAGCTGACGGTGAAGAGCCGCAGCGAGTGGGTGGTCGTCTACGACGAGCAGGACGAGGCCGTCTGCGTCGAGCCGCAGTCCGGGCCGCCGAACGGGCTGAACACCGCGCCGCGGCTGGTGACTCCTATCGACCCCCTGGAGATCACGACGACCTGGAGCTGGACGCGGCTCTGAGCCGGTGCCCGGCGGTGGGCCGGTGCGGTACCGCTTACCCTCGTGCACATGACTGACGTACGCGCTGACCTGCTCCAGCAGATCAAGGACAAGGCCGTGGTGCACGGCAAGGTGACCCTCTCCTCGGGGCTGGAAGCCGACTGGTACATCGACCTGCGCCGGATCACGCTGGACGGCAAGGCCGCGCCGCTGGTCGGCCAGGTCATGCTCGACGCCACCGCCGAGCTGGACTACGACTGCGTCGGCGGGCTGACCCTGGGCGCCGACCCGGTCGCCACCTCGATGCTGCACGCCTCCGCCGCCCGGGGTAAGAGCCTGGACGCGTTCGTCGTCCGCAAGGCGCAGAAGGCGCACGGGATGCAGCGCCGGATCGAGGGCACCGACGTGAAGGGCCGCCGCTGCCTGGTCGTCGAGGACACCTCGACGACGGGCGGTTCACCGCTGACCGCCGTCGAGGCGGTGCGCGAGGCGGGCGGCGAGGTCGTCGCCGTCGCCGTGATCGTCGAGCGCGGTGCCGCCCCGGCGATCGCCGAGGCCGGTCTGCCGTACATCCACGTCTACTCGGTGGCCGACCTCGACCTGGGCTGAGGCGGGGGACCGACGGTTTCACGTGAAACCGGGTCCGCCGAGTGGAGCCGGATGAGGAGTCTGGGAAGATGGGGGCGACGATGACGTCGCCCCCAGGTCAGGGACTCAAAGCCTGCACACCCGCACATCCCAAGGAGCGGTCAGATGCCCATCGCAACCCCCGAGGCGTACGCCGAGATGCTCGACCGGGCAAAGGCGGGCAAGTTCGCCTACCCGGCCATCAACGTCACCTCGACCCAGACCCTGCACGCCGCCCTGCGCGGTTTCGCGGAGGCCGAGAGCGACGGCATCGTCCAGATCTCCACCGGCGGTGCGGAGTTCCTGGGCGGCCAGTACAACAAGGACATGGTCACGGGTGCGGTCGCCCTGGCGGAGTTCGCGCACATCGTCGCCGCGAAGTACGACGTCACCATCGCGCTGCACACCGACCACTGCCCCAAGGACAAGCTGGACGGTTACGTACGTCCGCTGCTCGACGTCTCCGCGGAGCGCGTCGCCAAGGGTCTGAACCCGCTGTTCCAGTCCCACATGTGGGACGGCTCGGCCGAGACCCTCGCCGACAACCTGGCCATCGGCCAGGAGCTGCTGGCCAAGGCCGCCGCCGCCAGGATCATCCTCGAGGTCGAGATCACCCCGACCGGCGGTGAGGAGGACGGCGTCACGCACGAGATCAACGACGAGCTGTACACCACCGTCGACGACGCGCTGCGCACCGCCGAGGCGCTCGGCCTGGGCGAGAAGGGCCGCTACCTGCTGGCCGCCTCCTTCGGCAACGTCCACGGCGTCTACAAGCCGGGCAACGTCGTGCTCCGTCCCGAGCTGCTGAAGGACCTTCAGGCGGGCGTCTCCGAGAAGTACGGCAAGCCGGCCGGCAGCCAGCCGTTCGACTTCGTCTTCCACGGCGGGTCCGGCTCCACCGCCGAGGAGATCGCCACCGCGCTGGAGAACGGCGTCGTGAAGATGAACCTCGACACCGACACCCAGTACGCCTTCACCCGCCCGGTCGTGGACCACATCTTCCGCAACTACGACGGTGTCCTGAAGGTCGACGGCGAGGTCGGCAACAAGAAGACCTACGACCCCCGTACCTGGGGCAAGGCCGCTGAGGCGGGCATGGCCAAGCGCGTCACCGAGGCCTGCGGCCACCTGCGCTCCACGGGTACGAAGCTGAAGTAATCCCCGTCCGCACGGACGCACGGACGCACGGTGTCGGGCCCGGTCCTCCTTCAGGGGGCCGGGCCCGCTGCCGTGCCAGGCCGTGCCAGAAGAGACCAGAAGAGACCAGAAGAGAGAAGAGGCCCCGCTGTGGGTGCGACTTACGATTTCGACACCGTCGTCGACCGCCGGGGCACCTGGTGCGTCCAGTGGGACGGGGTCGCGGACCGGTTCGGGGTCGACGGGCTGCTGCCGTTCACCATCTCCGACATGGATTTCGCCACGGCCCCCGAGGTCCTGGCCGCGCTCCGGGACCGGCTGGAGCACGGGGTGTTCGGCTACACCACCTGGCAGCAGGACGACTTCCGCTCGGCGATAGCCCACTGGTACGCGACCCGGTACGACACCACCATCGACACCGGGCAGCTGGTCTACGGCCCGTCCGTGCTCAACCAGCTCTCCCAGCTGCTGCGGATGTGGACGGTGGAGGGGGACGGCGTCGTCGTCCACACCCCCACGTACGACGGCTTCCGCAAGGCGATCACGGGGCTCGGGCGCGAGCTGCGGGGGGTGCCGGTGGGGGACGAGGAGGCGCTGGAGCGCGAGCTGGCGCGGGCGGACGCGAAGGTGCTGGTGCTGTGCTCGCCGCACAACCCGACGGGGCGCGTGTGGACGGCCGGCGAGCTGGCCCGGACGGCGGAGCTCGCGGAGCGGTACGGGGTCGCGGTGATCAGCGACGAGATCCACGCGGACTTCGTGCACGACGGTGGTGTGGGGCGCGCCCATGTGCCGTGGACGCGGGTGGCGGGCGCGGGGCGCTGGGCGCTCATCTCCTCCGGGTCGAAGGCGTTCAACTTTCCGGCGCTGACCGGTTCGTACGGGCTGATCGGCGATCCGGCGGACCGGGCGGAGTACGTGCGCCGGATGGAGACGGGGGAGGGGCTGGCGTCCCCGGCCGTGCTGTCGTTGACCGCGCACATCGCGGCGTACCGGGAGGGGGCGGCGTGGCTGGACGCGGTACGGACGTATGTGGCGGGGAATCTCGGGTACGTCGCGGAGCGGCTGGGCGAGGCCTTCCCCGAGCTGGGGTGGGCGCCGCCGCAGGCCGGGTACCTGGCCTGGATCGACCTGCGGCCGCTGGGGGTGGACGACGCCGCGTTGCAGCGGGTGCTGGTGGAGCGGGAGGGGGTGGCGATCATGGGGGGTGCCGTTTATGGGGCGCCCGGGTTCGTGCGGCTGAACGTGGGGTGTCCTCGGGAGAAGGTGGTTCGGGGGGTGTCGGCGTTGGTGCGGGCGGTGGGGGCCGTGCGGTAGGGGGGGTTTCGGGGGCGTTGCCCCCGGGCCCCCGTTACGGGGGCTCTGCCCCCGCACCCCCGCTCCTCAATCGCCGGAGGGGCTGGAGATGCGGGCTTCGGTCCCGCGCCCCCGCTCCTCAATCGCCGGAGGGGCTGGAGATGCGGGCTTCGGTCCCGTGCTCCCGCTCCTCAATCGCCGGAGGGGCTGGAGATGCGGGCTTCGGTCCCGTGCTCCCGCTCCTCAATCGCCGGAGGGGCTGGAATGGTGTCCCCGGAGGGGATGGAAATGCGCCGAAAGGCGTGAATCGGGGCATGCTGCTCCCATGGCTGCTGCCCCCGCACCCGGAGAGATTCGGGTCGCCTCGTCCGTCGGGCGGTGGGTCGTTCTGACCACCGTGCTCGGCTCCAGCATGGCGATGCTGGACTCCACGGTCATCAACGTGGCCCTTCCTCGCATCGGCGAGGACCTCGGCACCGACATGGCCGCGCTCCAGTGGACCGTCAACGCGTACATGCTCACCCTCGCCGGGCTGATCCTCCTCGGCGGGGCGCTCGGGGACCGGTACGGGCGGCGGCGGGTGTTCGTGGTGGGGGTGGTGTGGTTCGCGTTGGCCTCGTTGCTCTGCGGGATCGCGCCGAACGCCGGGGTTCTCGTCGCCGCCCGGGCCTTGCAAGGGGTTGGCGGCGCGCTGCTCACTCCCGGGTCCCTCGCGCTCATCCAGGCGAGCTTCCATCCGGACGACCGGGCCCGGGCCGTGGGGCTCTGGTCCGGGTTCGGCGGGGTCGGGGCGGCCGTGGGGCCCTTCGTGGGCGGGTGGCTCGTCGACGGGCCCGGGTGGCGGTGGGTCTTCCTGCTCAATCTGCCGCTCGCCGCGATCTGCGTGCCCGTCGCGCTCCGGCACGTACCGGAGTCGCGGGATCCGGCGGCGCACGGCCGGTTCGACGTGCTGGGGGCCGTCCTCGGGGCGCTGGCGCTCGCCGGGGTGACGTACGCCCTGATCGAGGCCCCGGGGCGGGGCGCGTCGCCGGTGGTGATCGGGTCGGCCCTCGGCGGGGTGGCCCTCGGAGTGGCGTTCGTCCTGGTCGAGCGTCGGCGGGCGGATCCCATGCTGCCGCCGTCGATCTTCCGCTCCCGGCTGTTCACCTCGGTCAACCTGGTGACCTTCTGTGTCTACGCGGCCCTCGGCGGCTTCTTCTTCCTCTCCGCGATCCAGCTCCAGGTGGTGGCCGGATACTCCGCGCTGGGGGCGGGCACCGCGCTGCTGCCGACCACGGTCCTCATGCTGCTGTTCTCCGCCTGGTCGGGGGAGCTGGGGCGGCGGATCGGGCCCCGTATCCCCCTCACCGCGGGGCCGCTGCTGGCCGCCGCCGGGATGCTCCTGATGCTCCGGGTGGGGCCCGGCACCCCGTCCGTCGGTTCGTACGTCGGTGAGGTGCTGCCCGCCGTATCGGTGCTCGGCGCCGGGCTCGTCGTGGTCGTCGCGCCGCTCACCGCGACCGTCCTGGCCGCCGTGGACGCCGGGCGGGCGGGGCTGGCCAGCGGCATCAACAACGCCGCCGCGCGGGCCGCGGGGCTCATCGCGGTGGCGGCTCTGCCGCTGCTCGCCGGGATGGGGCCCGAGGCGTACCGGGACGCGGGCGAGTTCGCCGCGACCTTCCGGCGGGCGATGCCGATGTGCGCCGGGCTGCTGGTGGCGGGCGCGGTCGTCGCCTGGTGGACGGTGCGTACCCCGACCGCCGCCGTCCGCGGTGAGCGGCCCGAGTGCGCGGTGCACTGCGGGGTCGCCGCCCCGCCGCTGGAGCCGGA
This sequence comes from Streptomyces sp. CA-278952, assembly GCF_028747205.1. Taxonomy (NCBI): domain Bacteria; kingdom Bacillati; phylum Actinomycetota; class Actinomycetes; order Kitasatosporales; family Streptomycetaceae; genus Streptomyces; species Streptomyces sp. CA-278952. Next base: position 3,696,193 of record NZ_CP112880.1, on the reverse strand, counting down.
GCGCCGCGACGGATGACGTACGCCCGCGGGTCAGGCCCCGGAGCCCGGGCGGCCGAGTCGGGGCGCGGTGCCGCCGGTCCGTCGCGGCAGGCACACTTGAGCCATGTCCATCCACGAGAACCTGCTCGGGGGCCCCGCCCCGACCCACCTCCCCGACGACCCGGAGCCGCGCGAGCTGCTCGCCGCCGGCACCCCGCCCACCGAGGTCGCCGCGAAGTACCCCACCTCCTCGCTCGCCTGGGCGCAGCTCGCCGACGAGGCGTTCGAGGGCGGCCGGGTCGTCGAGTCGTACGCGTACGCCCGTACCGGCTACCACCGCGGCCTCGACTCCCTGCGCCGGGCCGGCTGGAAGGGCCACGGCCCCGTCCCGTTCGAGCACGAGCCGAACCGTGGCTTCCTGCGCGCCCTGCACGCCCTGGCGCGGGCCGCCGGGTCGATCGGGGAGACCGAGGAGCACGAGCGCTGCGCGACGTTCCTGCGGGACTCCTCGCCGACCGCCGCCGACATCCTGAGCTGAGCAGTCCTCCCCCGAGCCGCTCCCTGCCCACGCGAACCGGGCGGGGAGCGGCTTAGTATGCGAGCAGGGGACCGGAGCTCCATCACCTCACGGAAGGGGCGGACCGCTACCCGGAAGCTCGTGTCGAGGAGACAGAAATGTCGACGAATCACCCCGACCCCGAAGCCACCGGTGCGGACACCCCGCACCTGGACTTCGAGGGAACGACTCCGTACGAGGACTATGTCCAGGCGGATGTCCTGACCCACCTCCAGCACCTGTGCTCGGACGATCCCGGCGAGATGGTCTTCCTGGTCACCACCCAGGTCATGGAGCTGTGGTTCACGGTCATCGTCCATGAGTGGGAGACCGCGACCCGCGCCCTGCGCGAGGACCGCATACCCGTCGCGCGCGACGCCCTGAAGCGTTCGCTGCGCGAGCTGGAGGCGCTCAACGACTCCTGGCGGCCGCTGGCCGGCCTCACCCCCGCCCAGTTCAACTCCTACCGGGGTTCCCTCGGCGAGGGATCCGGGTTTCAGTCGGCGATGTACCGGCGGATGGAGTTCCTGCTCGGCGACAAGTCCGCCTCCATGCTGGTGCCGCACCGGGGCGCGCCCCGGGTGTACGCCGAGCTGGAGAAGGCGCTCGGGGAGCCCAGCCTGTACGACGAGACCCTCGCCCTGCTGGCCCGGCGCGGCTATGCCATCCCCGAGTCGGTCACCGGCCGGGACCTGACCAAGCGGTATGAACCGTCGCCCGAGGTCGAGGGCGCCTGGGCGGAGATCTACGCCTCCGACGACCAGAACGACGAGCTGGTGCGCCTCGGCGAACTGCTCACCGACGTCGGCGAGCTCGTCTGGCGCTGGCGCAACGACCACCTCGTCGCCACCCGGCGCGCGATGGGCTCCAAGACCGGCACCGGCGGTTCCGCCGGGGTGGCCTGGCTGGAGAAGCGCGCCACGAAGAACGTGTTCCCCGAGCTGTGGACGGCGCGCAGCCATGTCTGAGGCCTCCACCCCGCGTACGGACCTCCGGGAGCGAGCGCTCGTCCTCGACGCCGCCGATCCGCTCGCCGCGCGGCGGAAGCTCTTCGCCCTCGACGACGGCGTCTACCTCGACGGCAACTCGCTGGGGGCGCTGCCCGTCCACGTCCCCGCCCGCGTCCAGGACGTCCTCACCCGCCAGTGGGGCGAGCTGCGCATCCGGTCCTGGGACGAGAGCGGCTGGTGGACCGCGCCCGAGCGGATCGGCGACCGGATCGCCCCGCTCGTCGGGGCCGCCACCGGGCAGATCGTCGTCGGTGACTCGACCAGCGTGAACGTCTTCAAGGCCGTCGTCGCCGCGGGCCGGCTCGCGGGGGAGGGACGCGACGAGATACTGGTTGACGCGACGACCTTTCCCACGGACGGGTACATCGCCTCGTCCGCCGCCCGGCTCACCGGCCACCGGATCGTGCCCGTCGCGCCCGCCGACGTCCCGGCCGCGCTCGGGCCGCGTACCGCCGCCGTGCTGCTCAACCACGTCGACTACCGCTCCGGCCGGCTGCACGACCTGCCCGGACTGACCGCCGCCGTCCACGCGGCGGGGGCGGTCGTGGTGTGGGACCTCTGCCACAGCGCCGGCGCGCTGCCCGTCGGCCTGGACGAGCACGGGGTGGACCTCGCGGTCGGCTGCACCTACAAGTACCTGAACGGCGGCCCCGGTTCGCCCGCGTACCTGTACGTCGCCGAGCGTCACCAGGCCGCCTTCGACTCGCCGCTGCCGGGCTGGAACTCGCACGCCGACCCGTTCGGCATGACGCCCGACTACGCCCCCGCGGACGGTTCCGTACGGGGCCGGGTCGGCACGCCCGACATCGTCTCCATGCTGACGCTGGAGGCGGCGCTGGACGTGTGGGACGGGGTCTTGGTCGACGTGGTGCGGGCCAAGTCCCTCGCCCTGACGGACTTCTTCCTGGAGTGCGTCGAGGCGTACGTCCCGGCGGGCCGGGTCACCTCCGTCACCCCGGCCGCGCACGCCGAACGCGGCAGCCAGGTCGCCCTGCGCTGCGACGGGGCCGAGCCCGTGATGCGCCGGCTGATCGAGCGGGGCGTCGTCGGCGATCTGCGGCGGCCGGACGTGCTGCGGTTCGGCTTCACCCCGCTGTACGTGGGATACGCCGACGCGGAACGGGCGGCGCGGATTCTCGCCGAGGTGCTCGCCGAGGTGTATGCCGAGGCGCTCGCCGACAACACCGTCGGCTGACGGGTCGTCACCGTCTGTTCGACCGGGCGGGGACGGTGCCGAGTGCTGGTACCGTCCCCGCAGGTCAGCCCAGTTGGGCAAGAACACAGGCACTGGACACAGGCATAGGACGGTTGAGCAGCATGTCGGATTCTGCCGCGCGTGATCGGGACGTCGCCGAGACGGAGTCGGCGCTCGCGCATCCGGAGGTCGCGCCCGACCGGTCCGCCGCCTACGGGGACCACCCCGACCAGGTCATCGACTTCTACGCGCCGCGCGACGGCCGCACCGGCGCCCCGCTCGTCGTCCTCCTGCACGGCGGCGCCTGGCGGACCCCGTACGACCGGGCCCATGTCTCCCCGTTCGCGGACTTCCTGGCCCGCCGGGGCTTCGCCGTGGCGAGCGTGGAGTACCGGCGCGGCGGCGAGGACATCCCGCAGCAGCGCGGCGGGGAGAACACCCGGCCGAGCGGCGCCGACCCGGTCGCGGGGCGCTGGCCGGAGACCTTCGACGACGTGGCCGCGGCGATGGACGCGATGCCCGTGCTGGCCGCCCGCGAGCTGCCCGGGGCCGATGTGCGGCGGATCGTGGTCACCGGCCACTCGGCGGGCGGGCACCTCGCCCTGTGGGCGGCGGCGCGGCACGTCCTGCCCGAGGGGTCGCCGTGGCGGCTGCCCGCCCCGCCGCCGCTGCGCGGGGCCGTCGCCCTGGCCCCGATCGCGGACTTCACGGTGGCGGCCGAGCTGGGGGTGTGCGGCGGTGCGGTCGCCCAACTCCTGGGCACGGGGGCCGACTTCGAGGGCCGGGCGGCGCAGTCCGACCCCGGGGTGCTGTTGCCGACCGGGATCGCCACCGCGATCGTGCAGGGCGTCGAGGACATCGTCGTCCCGCAGGCCGTCTCCGAGGCGTACGTCGACGCGGCGGCCAGGGCCGGCGAGATGGTGGGGCTGACGCTGCTCGGTGGCGTCGGGCACTTCCCGCTGATCGATCCGGCCGCCGACGCCTGCGCTGTCGTGGCCGAGGAGATCACCCAGCTCGCCTGGTGAATGTTTTCCGGCCCCCCGTCGCGATTGCGGACGGAAGCTGTCCGCAAGGGTCTCTACGTTGGTCCTGTTGCCGCTCAGAGGGAGCCGGTACCGACGAAGGGGAACCACATGACGATCCTGGTGACCGGAGCCACGGGAACGGTCGGACGCCGCGTGGTCGAGCAGCTGCTGGAGCGCGGCGAGCACGTCCGGGCCCTGACCCGCGACCCGGCGCAGGCGGAGTTCCCGGACGGGGTCGACGTCGTCGCCGGCGACCTCACGGACCCGGCGTCGCTGGGTCCCGCGCTGGACGGGGTGAGCGGGCTGCACCTCATCACCTTCGGCGGCGAGCTCTTCGTCCCGCTGGAGACCGGTGAGGAGATCCTCGCCCTGGCCCGGAAGGCCGGCGTGCGCCGGGTGACCGTGCTGCACGGCGGCGGCGAGACCCCGATGGAGGCGGCGGTGCGGGCGAGCGACTTCGCCTGGGCCGTCGTGATGCCGGTGGAGTTCATGGCGAACGCCCTGGAGTGGGCGCCCGGCATCAGGAGCGAGGGCGTGGTGCGCGAGCCCTTCGTCGGCCGGCTGAGCGCGATGGTCCACGAGGCGGACATCGGGGCGGTGGCGGCGGCGGCCCTCACGGAGGACGGCCACGGCGGCCGGCAGTACCTGATCACCGGCCCGCAGGCGCTGACCGTCGGCGACAAGACGGCGGCCGTCGCGGCGGCGCGGGGCGCGGACGTGGAGCTGGTCGAGCTGACCGAGGAGCAGGCGCTGGAGACCTGGCGGAACCAGGGCATGCCGGAGGACGTGATCGCGTTCCTCATCGACGTCTACCGGGACACCCCGCCGGAGGGCCGGACGGTGACCGACACGGTGGAGAAGGTCACCGGGCGGCCGGCCCGGACCTTCGCCCAGTGGGCCGAGGAGCACGCGGACCACTTCCGCGCGGGGGTCTGAGGAGGCTGCCACCAGGGGTTTTCCGGTCCTCGGGACAGTACGGCGGAGGCGGGTAGTCCTTGAGGGGGACGCCCCGGAATCCGTAGCGATGCTGACGACCCGCCGTCCGCCGCCGCCTACCGTGGAAGCGTGACCGAGACCCAGACGAAGACCAGTGGCCCGGAGTTCCGGGCGGCCGCAGGGGCCATCGACGGCCTGCGGAACGACCTGATGCGTGATGTACTCGCCTACCGGCCGCTGCCGCCGCTGAACCCCGACGGCCGGCTGATACGGCGGCTGCCCGAGGGCCTGCGGAAGGCCACCGTCTGGACCCCGCACGCGCTGGTGCTGTTCGCCGCCTTCCTCGTGATGATGGCCGGGTTCGCCGAGTGGAACCACCGCTTCCTGATGGGCGTGGTGCCCGCGATCCCGGTCGCGATGACCCTCATCAGGCCGGTCGCCGCCTTCTGGGCCTCGATGCTGGCGACCGTCTTCTGCGGGATCCTGGGCAGCGAGCTGTGGGGGCCGAGCACCTTCGCGGCGCAGGTGGTGGTCCTGGTGGTCGTGGCCGCCCGGACCCGGCCCCGTACGGCCGCCTTGATGTGGCTGCTGACCCTGTTGTTCGGGGTGCTGGTGGAGGGCGGCGACCCGTCGATCACCGCGCCCCTGGTGACGCTGTCCGCCTTCGCGCTGCTCGTCGTCGCCGTGGTCCAGATCCGGCGCGACGCCGAGCGCGAGGTCACCGTGCAGCGCACCGTCACCGCCGTCGAGCGCGACCGGCGCACCCTGCTGGAGGAGCGCACCACCATCGCCCGGGAGCTGCACGACGTGGTGGCCCACCACATGTCGGTCGTCGCGATCCAGGCCGAGGCCGCCCCCTACCGGGTCGAGAACCCGCCGCCCGAGCTGGAGCAGGCCTTCGTCACCATCCGGGAGAACGCGGTGGCCGCCCTCACCGAGCTGCGCCGCGTCCTCGGGGTCGTCCGGGCGGAGGACTACGAGGCCCCCGACGCCCCGCAGCCCACCCTCGCCGCGCTCGACGGGCTCCTGGACAACGTCCGCGAGACGGGCCTGGAGACGGAGAAGGTGATCACCGGGGCCGTCCGCGAGCTGCCGCAGGGCGTCGAGCTGTCGGCGTACCGGATCGTCCAGGAGGCCCTGAGCAACAGCCTGCGGCATGCCCCGGGAGCCTCGGCCCGGGTCGAGCTCGGCTATGTCCTCGGCGGGCTCGGGCTGCGGGTGGTCAACGGGCCCCCGCGCGGTCTGGTCAAGCCCTCGCCGGGGGCCGGGCACGGGATCACCGGGATGCGGGAGCGGGTCGCGATGCTGAACGGCGAGATGACGGCCGGGGCGACGGAGGACGGCGGATACGAGATCTCCGTGTTCCTCCCCGTCCCGCTGTCGGACGGGCCGGAGCCACGGGAGACGGCCGGCGGCACGGCGGACGCGACGGGCGCGACGGGCGCGACGGGCGCGACGGGCGACGCGGACACGGTCGTCGTCGAACGGGGTGGCGGCGCATGAGCGGCACCGACATCCGGGTCCTGATCGTCGACGACCAGATGATGGTCCGCGAGGGCTTCTCGGTCCTGCTCAACGCGATGCCGGGGATCACCGTCGTGGGCGAGGCGGTCGACGGGCGTCAGGCCCTCGCCCAGGTCGCCGCCCTCCGCCCGGACGTGGTCCTCATGGACATCCGCATGCCGGAGATGAACGGCATCGAGGCGACCCGCGAAATCGTCGCGCGGGACGCCGACGCGAAGGTGCTGGTGCTGACGACCTTCGACCTCGACGAATACGTCTACCAGGCGCTGCGGGCCGGGGCCTCGGGCTTCCTCCTCAAGGACGCGTCCGCCCGGCAGCTCGCCGACGGGGTACGGGTGGTGGCCTCGGGCGAGGCGCTGCTCGCCCCGACGGTGACCCGGCGGCTGATCACCGAGTTCTCCAAGCTCGCCGAGACCCCGCGCCCGCCCGCCCTGGCCCGGATCGGCGATCTCACCGAACGCGAGACGGAGGTGCTCGTCCTGATCGCGCAGGGGCTCTCCAACGCGGAGATCGCCTCGCATCTGATCGTCGCCGAGTCCACGATCAAGACGCACGTCAGCCGCATCCTGGTGAAGCTGGGGCTGCGGGACCGGACCCAGGCGGCGGTGTTCGCCTACGAGGCGCGGCTGGTGACGCCCGGGTAGCACCTCTTGCGGCGGCCCCGGGCGGTCCCGGGACCGCCCGGGGCAGGCGCACGTACCTCTTGCTGTGGCGGCGGGCGGTCCCGGGGAGGCCCGGGCGGGATCACCCCTTGCGGTGGCGGCGGGCGCGGGTAGCGTCGGGTCATGCACGTGTCCTTCGATCCCTGGTCGCCCGCGTTCGTCGCCGATCCCTACCCCGCCTACACCGCGCTGCGCGCCGCCGGCCGGGCGCACTGGTTCGAGCCGACGGGGCAGTGGCTGATCCCGCACCACTCCGACGTGTCGGCTCTGCTGCGCGACCGCCGCCTCGGCCGGACGTATCTGCACCGCTTCAGCCACGAGGAGTTCGGCCGGACCCCACCGCCCGCAGCGCACGAGCCGTTCACCACGCTCAACGGGCAGGGCCTCCTCGATCTGGAGGCCCCCGACCATCCCCGGATCCGGCGCCTGATCTCCAAGGCGTTCACCCCGCGTACGGTCGAGAACCTCGCCCCGACCGTCCGGCGGCTGGCGGCCGAGCTGGTCGACGCCTTCGTGGCCGAGGGCGGCGGGGATCTTCTCGCGGAGGTCGCGGAGCCGCTGCCGGTCGCCGTGATCGCGGAGATGCTGGGCGTTCCGGAGGCGGACCGGGGCCTGCTGCGGCCCTGGTCGGCGGCGATCTGCAGGATGTTCGAGCTGAACCCGTCGGAGGGGACGGCCGAGGCCGCCGTCCGGGCCTCCGTCGACTTCTCCGCGTATCTGCGCGGGCTCATCGCCGAGCGGCGCACCAACCCCGGCGAGGACCTGGTCTCGGCGCTCATCGCCGCCCACGACGAGGGCGAGCGGCTGACCGAGCAGGAGATGATCTCGACCTGTGTGCTCCTGCTGAACGCGGGCCACGAGGCGACGGTGAACACCACCGTCAACGGCTGGCGCACCCTCTTCCACCACCCGGAGCAGCTGGCCGCCCTGCGCGCCGACCCCGCGCTGCTGCCCACCGCTGTCGAGGAACTGCTGCGCTACGACACCCCGTTGCAGATGTTCGAGCGGTGGGTGCTCGACGACATCGAGATCGACGGCCAGGTGATCGGGCGGGGCGCGGAGGTGGCGCTGCTGTTCGGCTCGGCCAACCGGGACCCCGAGCGGTTCGCGCGCCCGGACACGCTGGACCTGTCCCGGGAGGACAACCCGCACATCACCTTCGGCGCGGGCATCCACTTCTGCCTGGGCGCCCCGCTGGCCCGGCTGGAGCTGGCCGCCTCCTTCGGGGAGCTGCTCCGCAAGGCGCCGGCGCTGCGGATGACGGCCGAGCCCGAGTGGCAGCCGGGGTATGTGATCCGGGGGCTGAAGGAGCTGCGGGCGGAGGTGTAGCGCCTGCGCCGGTGGCTCAGCAGGGGTCGTAGCACTCCGGCCTCGGCGCTCCGGCCAGCGCGTCCACGCCGACGCCGATCGCGAAGAGTGCGGCGATGGCCGCGACGAGGCCGAGCGCCCGCTTCCACTCACCCCGGACCAGGAAGAACAGGGCCAGGGCCGCCGCGATCCCGCCGAGGATCATGAGGGGCAGGCCGACCCAGAGCACGTTCCAGTTGGAGGCGCCCTCGAAGCCGTCGAGGAGGCCGCCCTTGCCGTGCGGGGCCCAGAGCACGATGCCCGCGAGCGCTCCGGCGAAGGCGGTCAGACAGCCGGCGGTTCCGACGACGGCTTCCCGCCGCGCGTTCTGGATCTCCATGTGGTGGAGGACGCGGCGGGGTGCGGGCGCGGTTCCGCTTACGGGGGCGCTGCCCCCGGACCCCCGCTCCTCGGCACACTCAGCCCCTCCGGCGATTGAGGAGCGGGGTCCGGGGCGGAGCCCCGGTGCTACGTCAGGGGGTACGACGACCTGCCCGACGCCTCGTCGATCTCGTCGTGCGCTTTGGTCAGCAGTCTCATCGCCAGTTCGTTCAGCGCCCTGGCCCCCGCGATCTCCTCGCCGACCCTCTGCTGGTCGGCGTCCGACGGATGGCGGCTGGCGTAGCCGTGGGCGCGTACCTCTGTTCCGTCGGAGAGGCGGACGAGCGCCGCCGCGCGGGTGCGGTGGGTGTCCTCCTCGAAGGCGAGGTCGATGTGCCATCCGACAGCGATCCTGGTCATGACGGTCACCTCCGGGACGTCTCGGGCCGTCTTCTACCAGCGTGCGCCCGCTGATCCGACCGCGCTCGCCGGGCCCGGCAGCATCAGCCCCCAGGCGCCCGCCCGGACCGTCCAGGTCCGGGTGCGTACCGGCCCCCCGGTCTGTATGTCCGCCCGGTAGCGGAAATCCGCGCCGGAGACCGTGACGGCCTTGGCCTCCGCCGTGACGTCCTCGCCCGAGGCGGTGCGGACGACGACGTCGGCCTGGCCCCCGTCGCCCTGGGAGGTCACCTGGACGCCCCGGACAGGGGTGTCCAGGTCGCTCAGCAGCACCCCGTCCGCCTCGACGCGCAGCCGGTGCGTGCCCGGGTGCGTGTTGGCGGCGACCGGGGCCGGGCGGACCAGGGACGTCATCAGCGAGCGGCAGGTGTCCCAGACGGCCGTGACGCCCGTGTGCGGGCCCCCCGGGCCGGACGGCGGGGCCGGGGCGGGGATGCGGAGGCGGCCGAGGACGACGCCGTCGCTGTCGTCGACCAGGAGGTCCAGACGTCGCACCGCGCCGTCCAGCGCAGTCCGGGCGGCCGCCACGGCGCCCCGGGGGACGCCGAGGGCGTGGGCCACCTCCAGGGCGTGCGCCGCGCCGACGGGGATCAGGGAGAGGACGCCGTCGGCCAGCTCCCGTTCGCGGTGGAGCTGGGCCACCGCGCGCAGCAGCGCGTGATCGTCGCCGACCACCACGGGCCTGCGCGAACCCCGCCGGGACAGGGCCCGCGCGAACTCCTCGGGGGTGTCCGGAAGGCAGATCTTGGCGTGCGAGCCGGCGCTCAGCACGTCCTTGGCGATACGGACGGACTCGCCGTCGGTCCGGCGGGCGACCGGGTCGATGACCACCAGAAGCTGGTCGTCGCCGTCGCCGGGGGGCTCTGCAGCCGACACCTCGGTCCTTCCTCGGGTAGCATCTTGGTGCAAGAGCCCCTTGCGCTATTGCGCCAGGGGCTTCGTCTATTCCGGGGCACCCGGTTCGACGGCTCAGGTTTTGCCGTACATCGTCGTACGGCAGGTACGACCTTTACGTACGCCCCCTGACCTTGGACATGCCCCGCCCGGAAGGGGTGTACGCCTGTGCCCGCACTTGTGCTGCTCGGTGCTCAGTGGGGTGACGAGGGCAAGGGGAAGGCCACCGACCTCCTCGGTGGATCCGTGGACTATGTCGTGCGATACCAAGGCGGTAACAACGCCGGTCACACGGTCGTCGTGGGCGACCAGAAGTACGCACTGCATCTCCTCCCCTCCGGAATCCTGTCGCCGGGGTGTACCCCGGTCATCGGGAACGGTGTCGTGGTCGACCCGGCGGTCCTGCTCTCCGAGCTGAGCGGTCTGAACGAGCGAGGCGTCGACACGTCCAAGCTTCTGATCAGCGGCAACGCTCATTTGATCACTCCGTACAACGTCACGCTCGACAAGGTGACCGAGCGCTTCCTGGGGAAGCGCAAGATCGGCACGACGGGCCGGGGTATCGGTCCGACGTACGCCGACAAGATCAACCGGGTGGGGATCCGCGTCCAGGACCTCTACGACGAGTCGATCCTGGTGCAGAAGGTGGAGGCGGCCCTGGAGCAGAAGAACCAGCTCCTGGCCAAGGTCTTCAACCGCCGGGCCATCGAGGCCGGCAAGGTCGTCGAGGACATGCTCCAGTACGCGGAGCAGATCAAGCCGTTCGTCGCCGACACGACCCTGATCCTGAACGATGCCATCGACGAGGGCAAGGTCGTCCTCTTCGAGGGCGGCCAGGGCACCCTGCTCGACGTCGACCACGGCACGTATCCCTTCGTCACCTCGTCGAACCCGACCGCGGGCGGCGCCTGCACCGGCGCCGGCGTGGGCCCGACGAAGATCAGCCGGGTCATCGGCATCCTCAAGGCCTATACGACGCGGGTCGGGGCCGGTCCGTTCCCGACGGAGCTGCACGACGAGGACGGCGAGGCGCTGCGGCGCATCGGCGGCGAGCGCGGTGTCACCACCGGCCGTGACCGCCGCTGTGGTTGGTTCGACGCCCCGATCGCGCGGTACGCGACCCGGGTCAACGGCCTGACCGACTTCTTCCTCACCAAGCTGGACGTCCTCACCGGCTGGGAGCAGATCCCGGTCTGCGTGGCGTACGAGATCGACGGCAAGCGCGTCGAGGAACTCCCGTACAACCAGACCGACTTCCACCACGCGAAGCCGATCTACGAGAACCTGCCGGGTTGGTCCGAGGACATCACCAAGGCCAAGACCTTCGACGACCTGCCGAAGAACGCGCAGGATTACGTGAAGGCCCTGGAGGAGATGTCGGGCGCACCGATCTCCGCGATCGGCGTCGGCCCCGGCCGGACCGAGACCATCGAGATCAACTCGTTCCTGTAGAAACGCCTCCTGGGGACGCGTTCCTGTAGGGACGCCTCCTGGGGACGGCCGGACAGCGACGCGGCGGCGGACGACGGGGAGGCCCCGTCGTCCGCCGCCGCGTGTGTGTGTTCGTCAGGCCGGGAGGGCGGCGCGATCACCGCCCTGTTCGTGGTCCTGTTCGTGGTCCTGTCCGTGCCGGCCTCTGGCTCGTCGTCAGTCGATGGCCTGGTAGAGCTTGGTCCAGAAGTCGTTCATGGCGCGGGGCGAATCCGGGGTGGACAGTCCGACCTGGGTGAGCAGGACCCCGGTGAGCTGGTTGGTCCTGTCCGCGAAGGCGGTAGTGCCGGTACCGCCGAACCAGCCGAACTGGCCGATGGGCGCGTAGTCGCCGCGATGGGTGCGCACCGCCATGCCGATGCCCCAGCCGCCGGTCGACCCCTGGCCGGACGACAGGTGGGCGACGTTGCTGAACATGGCTTCCCGGGCGGCCAGTTGCCCGGGCGAGAGACGGTTGGTGGTCATCAGCTCGACGGCGGCGCGGGACAGGATCCGTTCATTCCCGTGCATGCCGTGGTTCAGCAGCATCTGGAAGTAGGCGTGGTAGTCGTCGGCGGTGGAGACCAGCCCGCCGCCGGCGCCCTGGAACGCGGGAGGCGCGCTGGACCTCCCCCCTGCCGCCTCGTCCCACACGACGAACTCGCCGGTCCGCGGGTCGGGCCCGTACAGGGGCGGCAGTCGGTCGATCTTGTCGGCGGGCACGTGGAAGGCGGTGTCCTTCATCCCCAGGGGATCGAGGACGCGCGTCCGCAGGAACGTCTCCAACGGCTGTCCCGTGACCCTGGAGACGAGGACACCGACCACCTCGTTGCTGAGGTCGTACTGCCACCGCTCTCCGGGCTGGAACTGCAACGGCAGCTCGCCGAGGCGGCGCATCCACTCGTCCGGACCGGGCGCGGGCCCGGATGACACGCTGTAGTCGAGACGTTCGTGGGTCGCGGCCCTGATCGGGGAAGCCATCGACTCGAAGTCCACTCCGAGCCCGAACGTGGAGGTCAGCAGGTCCCTTACGGTGATCGGCCGCCGAGCCGGCACGGTCTCGTCCAGCGGCCCGTCGGGCCGCTTCAGCACCTGCCGGTCGGCGAGTTCGGGCAGCCACTGATCCACCGGGTCGTCCAGCCGCAGCCGGCACTCGTCGAGCAGGATCATCGCTGCCGCCATCGTGACGGGTTTCGACGTGGACGCCATCCGGAAGATCGTGTGCCGGTGCATCGGCGGACCGCCGTCATGGCGCATCGTCCCGATCGCCTCGACGTGCGTCCGGCCGCCGCGGCTGACCAGGGCGACCAGGCCGGGAATCCTCTGGGACTCGACGTGCCCTGCCAGCACCTCGCGCAGTCGGCGCAGCCCTGCGTCCGAGAAGCCGTTGTCGCTGGTTCCCATGGTGGATCTCCTGTTCGCGGAGTGAGTTCTCACGGCGGCCCCGGTGGCTGCCTGGCCCTTCGAGCGGCCCTGTGCAGAGCCTGCGTCCTTGACCCGAGGTCAAGGTCAACCCCCCCCGTCGTGCGCCAAGGGTTGCCAGGCGCCGGCCGCAGGCGTCCCGGCCCTGCTCGGCGGCAGGGGGCGGGCGGGAGCGGGTGCGCGCTATCCTCGCCCCGGTGATCGTCCGGGCTTCCCGGCCGTCGCCGACGCGCTTCGCGAGACCGCGGCCGTCCACGAACCGGAGGTGCTGAGCCGATGGCAGACGGACTGACGATCGGTCAGGCGGCGGCGTACGTCGGTGTCACGATCAAGACCGTGCGGCACTACCACCGGCTCGGACTGGTCGCCGAGCCGGAACGCGACGGCTCCGGCTACCGCCGTTACCGGTCGGGCGAGCTGTTCCGTCTGGTCCAGGTCCGGACCCTGGCCGCGGCCGGCGTGCCGCTGGGCGAGATCGGTGACCTGCTCGACGCCGATCCCCGGACGTTCGCCGCCACCCTGGACGACGTCCATCACCAGCTCACCGAACGGATCGAAGACCTGATCGCTCGCCGCGACAGGCTGCACCGCCTCGACCACGGCGACCGGGCCCTGCTGCCCGACCGAGCCTGCGCGGTCCTGGACGGACTCGCCGGACTCGGCTTCGCTCCCGACTACGTGGCCGTTCAACGGGAGGCCCTGGTGCTGGCCCGAGCGCTGGTCCCGGAGATCTTCCACAACTTCCTGACCCGGCTCGAACGTGCTTTGGACGATCCCGAGTCCGTCGAGCTGACCAAGCGGGCCTGGGATGCGAGGTCCTGGGAGCCGGACGACCCGCGGATCGAGGAACTGGCGTCCGCGCTGGCCGGCAAGCTGCTGGCCGACCGGACGCTCCTGGCGATGCCGGCAGGGTTGGGGAACCAGTCCGACGCCGCCTCCCGGTACGCCCTGGTCAACCACCACCGCGAAGACCAGTCGCCGTCCATCGCCCGGTTGAACACGCTGGTCGAGGCGGACCTGCGCGCGGCCGGCATCACCGTTCCGCATCAGTGACGGCCGCCCGGCGGACCCGGCGCCGCAGTGGAACGCCCGCCGCGTCCCGCCGCGTCCGAACCGGGAACTGCGCCGCGTCCGAACCGGTAACTGCCCGGCGGGCGGCCCTGCGTACCACCCTTGCCCCGCACGGCCGTGCGATGTTCCTCAGCCCTGACTACACCGGCTTCGGTGACGGCTCCCGCGCGGCGGATTCCGGCTGTGCCGCGCTGTCCTTGGCGAGCAGTACGGCGATGAGCGCGGCGCCGAGAGCGAGCAGCCCGGCGGCGATGGTGAGCGTCAGGGAGAACCCTTCCGTCGCCGCGCGCAGCGGGCCGACGGAACCGGTCAGCTCCTCGCTGCGCCGGGTGGCCACGGAGACCAGGACGGCCAGTCCCACGGCGCCGCCGATCTGCTGCACCGAGCTGAGGACCGCCGAACCGAGGCCGGCGTTCTCCTCGTCGGTGCCGGAGACCCCGGCGATGGCGAGGGCGGGGAAGCCGAGGCCGGAGCCGAAGCTCACCACCAGCATGCCGGGCAGCACGCCGATCGCGTAGCTGTCGTTCGGCGACACCCCGGAGAGCAGCAGGAGTCCGCCCGCGCTGATCAGGAACGCCAGCACCAGCGCCCACCGCAGCCCGAGCCGGACCACGACGCGGGAAGAGCACCAGACGCCGGTGAGGATGCCCGCGCCGTAGGGGAGGAAGCCGAAGCCGGCCGTGAGCGGCCCGTATCCCAGCACCGTCTGCAGATGCAGCATCAGCAGGAAGGACAGGGAGAAGAAGGCGGCGGCGAAGAGCAGGCCCGCCGCGTTGGAGACGACGCGGATCCTGACGGCGAGGAACGACAGCGGGATGAGCGGATCCGCCGTGCGTGCCTCGACCACGAGGAAGAGGGCCCCCAGGGCGGTGCCGAGCAGCAGCGGCACCAGGACCGGCGGGTCGCTCCAGCCCGCCCGCTCGGTCTGGAGCAGGGCGTAGACCAGGGAGACGACGGCGCCGGTGCCCAGCAGCGCGCCCGGGACGTCCAGCCGGGCGGGGCGGTCGGTGCGGCTCTCGCCGACCAGGCGCGGCAGGAGCACCAGGGCCAGGACGGCGACCGGCAGATTGATCAGGAAGATCCAGCGCCAGGACGCCAGCCCGGTGAGCGCCCCGGAGATCACCACCCCGGTGGTGCCGCCCAGACCGGCGATGGCGCCCCAAATGCCGAGCGCCTTGGCGCGCTCCTCGCGGCCGGGGAAGAGCAGGGTGATCAGCGCCAGGGCTGCCGGGCTGGCCATGGCCGCGCCCGCCCCCTGGGCGAACCGTCCGGCCACGAGCTGCCAGGGCTCCTGGGCGAGTCCGCAGAGCAGGCTCGCGGCGCCGAACAGGGTCACGCCCCAGAGGAAGACCCGGCGGCGGCCGATCAGGTCGCCGAGGCGGCCGAAGAGCAGCAGCAGTCCGCCGAAGGCGAGGAAGTACGCGTTGGCGACCCAGGTCAGGTCCGTGGTGCTGAAGCCGAGGTCGCTCCTGATGCTGGGGAGGGCGACGTTCACGACGGTGTCGTCCAGCACCAGCATGAACTGGACGAAGCAGAGAACGACGAGTGCGGCCTGTCGGCGGGGGTGCGCGGTTATCACCCGACGACGCTATGGAGGGGGCGTCACTCGCCGCAATGGCTTGACCGGCCATATACCCGGGGCGGGTATCCAGCCCGGGCGGGGCGGGCGCGACCCGGCATGTCTGGTCTAGACCTTGACAGGTCCAGACCATGCGGGCTTGGGTGGTGACCCGTCATGTCGGCCTGCCGGGGTGCTCGGTGTGCCGCACCGAAGGAGTGAGCAGCCTGAACCGCATCGACCGCATCGACCGCATCGTTGGCCGCGTTCGCATCGTTCGCCTTGTTCGTGCCAAGAGGTTCCTGACCGTCCCTGCGGCCCTGGCCACCCTCGCCGCCGCTCTCGTGACGGCGGCCCCCGCCGCGTCGGCCGCCGCCCCCGCCGACGGGCTCTGCGCGCCGCTCCACAGCGCCTCGGTCGACTACCGCGCCGGGGACACCGTCTCCCACCACGGGCGCAACTGGAGCGCCAAGTGGTGGACGCGGGGGGAGAATCCGGGGGCCAGATCCGCCTGGTCGGACCGCGGCGCCTGTACGGGAGGGGTGTCCGACTTCGTCATCAGCGAGCAGCGGTTCGACGACATCTTCCCGGACCGCGACCCGTTCTACACGTACCAGGGCCTGATCGACGCGCTGCACGCCTACCCGCGGTTCGCCAACGTCGGTACGCCGCAGACGCGGGCCCGCGAGGCGGCGGCGTTCCTGACGCACGCGGACTTCGAGTCGGTGGGGCTGCAGTACGTCAAGGAGATCAACGAGGCCAACTACTGGCGCAAGTGCGACGACACCCAGCCCTTCGGCTGCCCGGCGGGGCGCGAGGCGTACTACGGGCGCGGCCCGATCATGTTCAGCTGGAACTTCAACTACAAGGCCGCCGGTGACGCCCTCGGGCTCGACCTGCTGAACGATCCCTGGCTGGTCGAGCGGGATCCGTCCGTCGCCTGGGCCACCGCCCTCTGGTACTGGAACACCCAGAACGGGCCCGGCACCATGACGTCCCACGACGCGATGGTCGGCGGCGCCGGCTTCGGCGAGACGATCCGCTCGCTCAACGGGGCCCTGGAGTGCGACGGCGGCAACCCGGGGTCGGTGACCGCGCGGGTGGAGCGGTACGAGCGCATCACGGGCATCGTCGGGGTGGCCCCGGGGGCCGGACTCACCTGCTGAGCCTGCCGGGCCCGGGTGCCCGTAGGTCATCCGGAACCGTCCGCATGCTGGGCGGGCCGGAAGATTTTACTTTCGGTTCCGCCCCCGTTCGCCGGGGCCCCGGACGGACTCCCTCCGGAGTAGCGGCTGTTGAGGGCCCTCTTGACGCGATCGCCCCGGGCGGCGGCGGTCGGAACCGGTGGAACCGGCATCTTCTTCGAGGATGGTCTAGACCTTGACAGGTCCAGACCATCCTCGCTTGAGTGTCGGCACCCCCACTGCGGCGCAGGCCGGACGTCGCGCCGCGTCCAAGGAGTGTGATCACGTGATCCGACGTGTCATGAGTCTGCTGGTCGCGCTCGCCGCGATCGTCGCGGCGCTCGTCGTCCTTCCCGCCACCACCGCGCAGGCAGCTACCTGCGCCACGGCCTGGAGCTCCTCCTCCGTCTACACGAACGGCGGCGCGGTCTCGTACAACGGCCGCAACTACACCGCGAAGTGGTGGACCCAGAACGAGCGTCCGGGCACGTCGGACGTCTGGGCCGACAAGGGTGCCTGCGGCACCGGCGGCGAGAACCCGGGCGAGAACAACGGCTTCGTCGTCAGCGAGGCCCAGTTCAACCAGATGTTCCCGAACCGGAACGCCTTCTACACGTACAAGGGCCTCACCGACGCCCTGAGCGCCTTCCCGGCCTTCGCCAAGACCGGCACCGACGAGGTGAAGAAGCGCGAGGCCGCGGCCTTCCTCGCCAACGTCAGCCACGAGACCGGCGGGCTGTACTACATCAAGGAAGTCAACGAGGCGAACTACCCGCACTACTGCGACACCACCCAGTCCTACGGCTGCCCGGCCGGCCAGGCCGCCTACTACGGCCGCGGCCCGATCCAGCTGAGCTGGAACTTCAACTACAAGGCCGCCGGTGACGCCCTGGGCATCAACCTGCTCGCCAACCCGTACCTGGTGGAGCAGGACCCGGCCGTGGCGTGGAAGACCGGCCTCTGGTACTGGAACACCCAGAACGGCCCCGGCACCATGACCCCGCACAACGCCATCGTCAACAACGCCGGCTTCGGCGAGACGATCCGCTCGATCAACGGCGCCCTGGAGTGCAACGGCGGCAACCCGGCGCAGGTCCAGAGCCGCATCAACAAGTTCACCCAGTTCACCCAGATCCTCGGCACCACCACGGGTCCGAACCTGAGCTGCTGACCGCTCCGACCGCCCCTCACCGGCCCGCGAGGGCTGCTGAGGGGCCCTGAGGATCCCCGAGAGACCCCACCCGAACGGGGGTGTGTCCGGCTCACGCCGGGTGCACCCCCGCTCCGGCGTCCGGCGCCCCTCACCCCAACTGCGGCTTCACCGACATCAGCAGGTGCCGGTGGACGTCCGTGCCCGTCTCGTCCGTGATCATCGCGCGCTGACCGGCCCCCAGCAGCAGGAGCCGCAGGGACGGCTCCGTGAAGGACGCCAGGGCGTCCGCCAGATAGCCGGGGTTGAAGGCCACGGTCAGCTCCTCGGCCCCCTCCAGGGTGGCCGGCAGGCGCTGGGACGCCACGTCGTCCTCGTAACCCGCGCGGAGGGTCACGGAGGCGTCGGCGCGGGAGAAGGTCATCTGCACCGGGCTGTCCCCGTCGGCGACGACGGAGACCCGCTTGACGGCCTCCGTCAGCCGGACCCGGTCCACCACCGCGGCCGCCGGGTCCACCATCGCGAACAGCTTCTCGTGGCGCGGCAGCCGGCCTTCCAGCAGCCGCACCGTGGTCCGCATCCCGGAGTGCTCGAAGCCCGCCGAACCGGCGTCCAGAGCGACGCTCACGAGCCCGGAGCGGCCCAGTGAGCGGGCGATCTCGGTGAGGCGGCGGGCGGAGACGATGACGTCGGCGGTCTCGCCGGGCGTCGTCGCCTTCCACGGGAGGGTCCGTACGGCGAAGCGGTACCGGTCGGTCGCGGCGAGCGTCATCGTGTCGCCGTCGAGCCCCAGCCGGATCCCGGTGAGCGCGGGCAGCGTGTCGTCGCGCCCCGCGGCCACCGCCACATCGGCCACGGCCGCCGCGAACAGCCCCGCGTCCACCGCGCCCCGGAGCTGCGGGAGCGGGGGCAGGGCGGGATAGTCGTCCAGCGGCAGCACGGAGAGGCCGAACCGGGCCCCGTCGCCCGACACCGTGAACCGCGAGCCCTCCACGGCGCACTCCACGGGCCCCTCGGGCAGCACCTTGCAGATGTCCAGCAGCCGCCGCCCCATGACGAGCACCTTCCCGGGCCGCACGACCTCGGCGTCCACGTCGATGCGCGCGGACGCCTCGTAGTCGAGCCCGGAGATCCGCAGGGGCCCGCCGCCGCCCTCGCCCCCGCCCGCCGTGTCCAGCAGCAGCCCGCCCAGCACGGGGACGGGCGAGCGCACCGGCAGGACCCGGGCCGCCCAGGAGACGGCTTCGGTCAGGGCACTGCGTTCGATACGGAACTCCATGGGGGCCTTTCCTGGCGCGTCGCAAGCCGGAGCCGGAGGCCGGCTCCCATGACGACGACGATAAAAGGCACCACTGACAATCGGCGCGGGGCGGGAGCCGACGACAGCGACCACCCCCGTGAGCCGCTGCCGCCGCGTTCCCCGTACCCCCGTACCCCCGTACCCCCGTACCCCCGTACCCCCGCGCCCCCTGTTCCGGAGCCGTCCCCCGACGGGCTGGAACACGTTGGGACGATAGAACGCAGGGTAGGGAGACGGGAGATTCAATGCGCCCAGTGGGACGGTCACGGGGGTATCGGTCCGCACAGTCAGTCGTGCGGGGCGGTCCGCCGGCTCCACGGCCGTGTCCAGGGCGGGAACGGGGGAACAGGTGCGAGCACGGGAGCGTGCGGACGACCTTCTGCTGATGCACCGGCTGGCCCGCACCGGCGGAACCGCCGAGCTGCTGCGCTGGCTGGCCGGGCGGGCGGGCGGCTGGGCCGGGCTCGTCGGCCCGGACGGGACGGTGCTGCACGCGGCGGCCCGTACGGCACGGGTGGTGGTTCCCGACATCGCGGGGCTCGTCGCCGAGGGCGCGAGCGCCCTCACGGAGCGCGCGGCCCGGGCGTACTCCCTCGACACCGGCGCGCACACCGCCCTGCTGTTCCCCCTGAACGCCGACGACCGCGCGGCCCCCGTGCTCGCCGTCGTCACCCCCCGGCCCGTGGCCGCCGGACTCGCCACGCTGCTGGCCGACGTGGTCCTGCCGCTGTCCCTGTGCCGGCAGGCCGAGACCCTGGAGCGCAAGCGCCGCCGGGTCGACCTCGCCGAGTCGCGGGGCCGCGAGGCGGTGCTGCACCTGCTGATGACGGGCCAGCTCTCCATCGCCCAGCAGGTCGCCGGTGCGCTGCGCCCCCGGCTGCCCGATCCGGTACGGGTGTGCGTCGTGGAGTGCGCGGGCGACGGCCGCGACGAGGTGGCCCGGATCTGCCTGGACGCGGACGGCGCCCGGTCCTGGATCGTGCGGTGCCCCGTCTACGCCCGCCACCTCATCCTGGTGATGCCCGCGCAGGAGCCGCAGGAGGGGGCCGCCCCGACCGACGAGGCCGTCGCAGCCCAGGTCGGCGACTGTGTCGTGGGCGTCAGCGAACCCGTGCCGCTGGCCGACACCGCGACCGGCTACCGCCAGGCCTTCCACGCCCTGGCCGTCGCCCGCGAACTACCCTCCCGGCACGCTCGGTTCGGGATCTCGCCGGATCCCGCGCTCGTCGTCGGACCGGCCGGGCGGCAGTGGGCGCACGACCTGCTGACCCCGCTCCTGACCCATGTGCCGCGCCGCGCGCAGGACCCCGGGGCCCAGGAGCTGGCGGCCACGGCCGGCTCCTGGCTGGCGTTCTCGTCGCACGCGACCGCCCACCTCAAGGTCCACCGCAACACCCTGGCCGCCCGGCTGCGGCTCATCGGCGAGCTGCTCGGCCTCGACCTGCACCGGCTCGCTGACCAGGCCGCCCTCGACCTGGCCCTGCGCGTCCGCGCCACCCCCGCCCCGGCGTGCACCACCGAGCCCGCCCCGTACGCCCCCACCGGGGCCGGTACGCGAGAGGCGGCGCGGGCGCTCGACGAGGTCCTGCGTCGCCCTGCCGTACTGCACTGGGCCGACCAGCAACTGGCCCCCGTCCTCGGGGCCGAGGAGACCCTGCGCACCTGGCTGCGCTGCGAGGGCCGCCTGGGGCCGGCCGCCGCCGAGCTGGGCATCAGCGTGCCCGGCGCCCGCAAACGCCTCACCCGGCTCGAAACGGTCCTCCAGCGCTCGCTGTTGCGGCCCCCGAGCGCCCGCTACGACCTGTGGCTGGCGCTGAGGGCCCGCGACCTGGGCGCGGCGGCCTGAGGAGCTGTCCCGCTGTTCGTACGCCCCCCTCCTGCGGGCCGGGGGCCGGTTGCTCCCGTGGGCCTGCTCAGGCGCTGAGCATCGGGTGTGTCTCCAGCAGCGCCTCGGGTACGGCGAAGGCGCGGGTGAGGGTCAGCGCGTGCGGTTCCAGGAAGATGAGGACCGCCTCGACCGCGTCGGGCAAGCCCTCGACCTGATGAGCCGTCAACCGGCCGCGTGCCAGCAGGTCCCCACTGTGCGCGGCGACCCGGCGCAGCGCGAACAGGGCGTGCAGCCCGCGCAGCAGGTCCGCCGGCAGCCCGGAGGGGGCCTGGTCGGCGGCGGTCAGCAGGGACTCGGCTGCCAGCCGGTGGACGTGTGCGTCGGCCAGCGCCACGGCGGGCGTCACGGTCGCGTTCCATCGGGCCAGCGGCGACGCGGCGCGCTGCCGGAGCCGGGCTTTCGCACGGGCGTGGGAGATGCGCTCGATGTCGGCCAAGAGGTCCTGGAGGAACTGGGGGTCGGTCAGCTCCCGGCCCCCGGGTGGGATCTCGCTCTCCGGCTTGAGGTCGACGCCGCCGAGCAGCATCTCTCCCCCGGCTTTCTGCATGATGACCTGGTTGTCACCCTCGGCCGTGATCGTGCCCTCGATGGAGGCGAGCTGGAGCGCGATGCCGTTCGCCTGGATCAGGCCCTGGGCGCCGCACCGTTCGCGGCACTCGGTCATGACCGCGCGGGCCCGCCAGGTGATCCATGCCTTGCTGATCGCTGTCAGCCGCTCGTACGCCTCGCGCTCCTCGCCGGTCGCCCGGTCCCACTGCCGCACGACCGACCGCTGGAGCAGCGTGGCGGCGTAGGTCGTCGCCGCGGCGTCGAGCAGAGGGGTGTGGTGCCCGCGGTGGGCGATCAGCGGGACGCGCTGGCCGTTGGTCATGCCCGAGGTGACCCGGGTGTGGGCGTAGCGCATGGCGATGTCGAGAGCGTGCCGCATGACGCCGAGGCTGTGGGCGGTCATGCAGAGCTTGCCCATCGTGACTCGTCCGATGGACTGGAGGAACCGTCGGCGGGGGCTTCCGAGCGTGCTGGTGAACTCGCCGGCGGGGGTGAGGTGGCCGTGGTCGCCCTGGAGGAGAGCGCTGTGCGGGAGGCGGACGTGGTGGAACGTCGTGGCGCAGTGGTCGACGGGGCTGCTGGCCGTCTGGGGCAGCGGCCGCACCTCCACACCTGGCAACGGGCTGCCGTCGCTGTCGCTGAGCGGTGTCAGGAACAGGAAGACGCCGTGGTCGGTGCCGTCGACGATCAGGCGGGCAGCGACGACGGCCCCCTTCGCCCCACCGGCCGGGCTGGTGTTGGGCATGAACTTCGCCGCGGCGGGTGTGGGGGTGTTCAGCACGAACCCGCGCGTCGCCCGGTCGTATGTCGCCGTGGTCTCCATGTGCGCGGCATCGTTGCCATGGGCGATCTCGGTGCAGAGGAAAGTCCCTATGCGGTCTCCGCGGATGTACTCGCTCAGGTCCCGCCCGGCCGCCTCGTGGTCTGCCAGGCTGCCGAAGAAGAGGTTGTAGTGGATGGCCACGATGGTCGCCATGCCCGGGTCCACCGCACCGGCCCACTCGTGGATGGCGGTGAGTTCGGCCGGATCGTTCGCCAGGACCTGCGGTGCCTCCACGGCCTCGTTGACCAGGCGGAGTCGGGCGTAGCTCAGGTCTATGCGTTCTCGGTGGGTCAGCCCCTCCTCGAAGCGGAACGGGGCGGAGCTGAAGAGGTGCCTCCATCGCTCGTGAGTCGTGCCCAGCTGACCGGCGAACAGGGCGTCGGCGAGGGCGGTGGAGGCGTGTGCGGTATCCGGGATCTGAGAGTCAGTCACACGGAAGAAAACTAGCCTGATCGATCACGTCTGACGGGGTGATGATCAACACGATTGAGCTGGGCGAAAACACGGTAGGTGCCTGCCTCGTCACTCGCTTCCGCCTGACGCGGGCAGCCGCCGTTGGACGATCGATTCCGCCTGGTGCCCGCAGCCGATTCACTGCTGCGTGGCGGACAGCTCACTGCTCCGGGGCGGCGGGCCGTCGCACCTCGAAGTGGAAGCATCCGTACTCCAGTGCCCTGACGTGTACGAGCACCACGTCCGGATCGTTGAACGCGTCGTCGAAGGCCGCGTCGAAGCCGGCCGTGGCGTCGGCCGGGATCTCCAGGAGGCGGCCGCCTGCGATATGGCCCCGTGCGTCGTAGCGCCGCACGGTACGCAGGGCTCCCGGCCGAGCGAAGGGGTAGCCCTCGCCGGGAGTGAACCCGCCGCAGTCGTCGGCATGGATGAAGACCGGGCCCTGTTCGTCGTACGCGCCCGGGTCTGCGCCCCTCGTGGTGGCCCAGCGGCGCAAAGGGGCGTAAGAAACAAGGGCTATCCGCTCGCCGAGCGTGACGGGGCGCAGGCAGCAGCGCAGCGGAGAGCCCGCGTCGTCGCCGGTCGCGGTGTACGGGGCGCAGGGGCGGCCCGCGTCGTCGAGGACCCGCAGTTCCTTCAGGACGGCCGGGTCGACAGGGAGCACGGTGTAGGTGGTCATGCGCCCATGCTGAAGCGGCGCGCGGGCGGTTGCTGGCAGAAAACGGACGTCGCGTTGGTGCGTGCCCGCGCAGAAGGCCGGCAGTCGTCACTCACCGCACCACGATCCGCGGCGCCGCCCCTGCGCCACCTCACGCCCGAGCGGCGTCAGGGCGTGCACCACCTCGCAGCCCCTGCGCGTACTGGTGATGAGCCTCGCCCTGCGCAGCACCGACGCGTGCTTGCTCGCGCTCGCGATCGACACACCGATCCGCACGGCCAGCTCGCCCGTCGAGCACGGTGAGGACAGCGCGCACAGAGCCATGGCCCGTGTGCGGCCCAGCAGTTCGGGCAGGCCGTCCAGGGTGTCCGCACCGTCGGAGCGACGGCTCGCGGGGTAGACCAGAACGGGAGGGAGGCCGGGGTCGATGAGCGTGATGGGACGCCCCGTGCAGAAGAAGGACGGGATCAGCGAGATACCGCGGCCGCGCAGGTGGAGGTCGCCGTCGCGCGGATAGTCGGCGATCAGCGTCGGCGGTTCCCAGCGGATGCAGGGCGACAGCGCCCTCAGTAGCCGTTCCGCGCCCCCTTCCAGCAGATCCCGGCTGTGGTGCGCGCGGTGGTTGTGCACCGCGTCGTCGATCAGTCGCCGTTGTGGGGCGAGGAGTTCGCTGAAGTAGACGGCAAGGGCGGCGTCGAGCTCCTGCCGGGCGGCGCGGTCGCCTTCCGCGAGCCGCCGGAGCCGGTCGGGCGGCTTTCGCTGCGTGCAGCATGCGGCTAACTCGGCGCGCACGCGTTCCGTCGGCGTGGCGAGAATCAGGTCACGGGCTATCTCCATTCCGCCTCTGTGGGGTGGGGTCAGAAAGTCGGGGAATTTCCCCCGGTCCGGCACCAACGCGGTGAGCAGGCGGATCGGCTCTCTCAGGTCGCTTCTGGCCAGCCGGCTGCGCACGTGCTCCCGCCACGGCGCGTGGTCGGGGGCGGGTCGCGGGGCCTGAAGTGCATGCAGGCTGGTGACCAGCTCCCACATGGGGTCGGGGCGGGGAGCCACCGTGATGCGTGTCAGATCGTCTGCTGTGAAATGGATACGGAGTTCCATGGATCCCCCGAATGAACACATCCGTTTGCCGTGCGACGAAAACCCTTGGACCCGTCTTCACGGGCTTCTTCATCATCGATGGAGAAGCTCCTGAAGGAGCGGGGAAGGACCCAAGACCGACCAGATGGGGGAAAACGCGCATGCGTCAGTTTCGGAGCACCATGAAGAGGACAGCGATGGCCGCCACGGCGCTCGCCACCGGCGCCGTACTCACGTTGGGCGGATCGGCCACCGCGGTGGAGGCGGCGGCCACGATCCACGGCTGCCCGTCCGGTGCGGTCTGTCTGTATCCCAACGCGAGCTGGAACGGCGACAGGCCGAGCCACGCGTTCTACTCGTACGGGACCCACAGGATCTACGACCAGATCGGCATGAAGCGCTGGTTCAACAACCAGACCGGCGGCGCCAAGGCGTACCGGTGCACGGGCTCCAACGGCACCGGCTGCGGGGGCAACCAGGCGGCCGGCACGTACTACGACTACGACTTCACGCCGATCAACTCCGTGAAGCTGGCCGCGTGACGGAGTCGCGCCTTTCGTGAGCGGTCTGCCTCCTGGCGTGGTGGTGATGCACGCCAGGAGGCAGGCCGCCGAAGTGGTGGTGCCGGGCTGTCAGCCCGTCCAGCCGAGGAACGCGGACCAGGCGTCCGGCGCGACGGCGAAGGCGGGGCCTGCGGGCACCTTGGAATCACGGACGTGGACGGCGTGGGGGCAGGTGGCCACCTCGATGCAGTCGCCGCCGCTGGAGCTGCTGTAGGAGGACTTGTGCCAGTCGTAGGCGACCTCGATGCAGTTGCCGCCGCTGTCGCTGCTGTAGCTCGACGTGAACCATCGGAGGGTGCTGCTCATTCCACTACTCCTGCCAACCGCTTGATGAGGTCCAGCGATTCACGAGGACCCAGAGCCTGTGACCGGATCTTCGCATAGCGCTGAGCGTAGGTGCTCACCTTTGCCGGGTCGCTGATCAGCAAGCTCTCGTCCTGCACCTCCAGATAGACGAGATGCTCGTGCGCCGGAGTCTCCACCAAGTTCATCTCGCCGCGAGCTCCTGCGTACTCCCCATACTTACCGGCGTCCAGCGGCAGCACCAGCAGTGTGACATTGCGGCGACGGGCACACTCCACGAGGTGGAGCAGCTGCTCCCGCATGATCTCCTCGTCGCCGATGACCCGGCGCAGGACGGACTCGTCGATGATGATCTCGATCATCGGGACCGGCTCCCGGTCGAAGAGCGCCTTGCGCTCCATCCGCAGCTGGACCAGCTCCTCCACGCGCTGGTCGGAGAGCGGCGGGCATCCGCCGCCGATCAGCGCACGCGCGTACGCCTCCGTCTGGAACAGCCCGTGGATGACGTTCGTCGCGAACAGCTGAAGGCTCAGTGCCGCCTGCTCCAGTAGCGCGTAGTCCTGGAACTGGAGCGGATACCTCTCCATCCGCATGTACCGCCGCGCGCTCTCGAACATGGCGGCCCCGTTGCCGAATACCCGTCCCAATTCGACCAGCATCGCGTCGCTAGCGGGCTGCGCGCACGTCTCCATGGCGCTCACCGCCGCTGCCGAGTAGCCCAGCTCCAGGCCGAGCTGTTCCTGTGTCCACCCCCGCTGGATACGCATCGTCCGGACCACTTCCGCCACCATGAGGGCCATCGGGCTCGCGGTCTGCTTGTTCTCAGCACTCGCCATTACGCGATCTCTTTTCGACTCAACCGAACTCAACCGGTCATTACTCGAAGTCGTTGAATTCCACCCCACTTCACAGAAGTTCGAGCAGGTCAACGGCTGTACGACGCACCTCGGCAGGTACGGAGAACGCTAGGTGATCGGGGTCACAATCGTCTCGTGAACGCACTTAATGGTGGGCTGAGGGCCGAGTGGATTCCGGACTCCGGATTTCACCTTCGCAAGGCGGGCGTGCAATTCGACGCCGTCCGCGTGGACGGCGACGACGGGCGGCGGCTGGCCGACCTGATGGAGGAGTTGGTCGGCGGCGAACCGGGACCCGTCGTCACCGAGTCGAACGGCCGGCGCGGGGTGTACTTCCTCGTGCCGGCGGGCTCCACGGCCGGGCGGCCGTGGCCGCGCGCGGTGACGACGTTCAACGGGGCCACGGGTCGGATCAGTTATGTTCCCGTACCGGCGCTCGGGGGTGACACCTGGCCGCTGATGTGGCGGTACCCGCCCACGCGCGCGGGACGGTTCGTGCACACGCTGATTCTGTTCAACGCGGCGTACACGTTACTGAGTTGAGCGGCCCAGGTACGTCACGGGTCCCGCGTCCGAAACGGCGATCTCGTGGAAGCCGACGCGGTCGTAGAAGGCGCGGGCCCGGGTGTTGGCGGTGAGCATGCCCAGATGGACCGCCTTGACGCCCTGCCCGTGCAGGGCGGCGAGGAAGGCCTCCATGAGCCGTCGCCCGTGCCCGGACCGCTGGTGGGTCGGGAGCAGGTCGATGTGCAGGTGGGCCGGATAGTCGGCCAGCTCCGGCACGATCATGCGCTCGGGGTCGTGCATCAGGGCGGTCATCCGCTCGGTGGGGGACGCGGGTTCGCGTACGGGGGCCGGGTAGCGCTCGGCGAGGCCGGGGAGCCATTCGGCGCGGTAGCGGTCGACGAAGGACGCGGTGTCCGCCGTGCCGAGGATGTAGCCGACCGCGCGCCCGCCGTCCTCGACCACGAACGCCAGCTCCGGCTCCAGGGCGGCGTAGGGCGCGGCGAAGATGTTCGGCAGCAGGCCCGGGTCCGGGTAGAGGTGGCGGGCGTCCCCACCCTCGTGCCCCGTGCGTACGCAGATGTCGAAGAGGGCCTCGCGGTCCTCGGGGCGGTACGGGCGCAGCACGGCCGACGGAGAAGTCATGCGGGGATCCTTCAGGTGCGGGAGCGCTCCCGCAAGGGGTTTCGGTCCTGTTCTCCCGAAGCTGCCGCGAAGGGGCACGTAGATCCGCGTGAGGCTCGGCTCCCGGCTCTGTGCGCTGAGGTGAGAGCGCAGGGGGCGCAGGGGGCCTTTCCCGATGGGTGAGGAGGCAGCAGGCAGGAGAGCTGCTGGTGGGTGGGCGCGCGCCCTCGATCGCCGCCCACCCACCCTGTTCCCCAGCGCGTCTCACCCGACCTCGGTGCGGTGGAGGTGGTGTGTATGACTACCGCGGTGTGGAGTCCTGCCGCCGGCCCGGTTTTCGGTGCGCCTGGCGCCCGTGGAGAAGCCGGAGTCGTGGCTGAGGCGGTGTTCAGACGGCCGCGTGAATGGCGTCACGCATCTTCTGCTCGGTCCGCTCCTGCGCCTCGGTGCGTTCGATCGTGTCCGACAGGGCGTGCTGCGGGATGACCACGATGCCGTCGTTGTCGCCGATGATGGCGTCGCCGGGGTTGCAGACGATGTTGCCGCAGGCGACCGGGAATCCGATACGGCCAGGGCCGTTCTTCCACGGGCCGGCGGGGGAGATGCCCCGGGCGTAGACGGCGAGGCCCTGCCCGGCGAGTTCGTCGACGTCTCGGATGGAGCCGTCGACGACGATGCCGGTCACCCCCTTGGCGAGGCAGATCTCGCCGAGGATGTCCCCGAAGACGGCGCGGTTGGTCTCGGCGTTGGCGTTGATGACCAGGATGTCGCCGGGGAGGGCGTCGTCGAGGGCGCGGTGGATGGCGAGGTTGTCGCCTTCACGGGCGTGAATGGGAAGGACCGTGCCCGCGAGGCGTGGTGAGGGCGTAACGGGGCGGATGGGCGACGCCATCATGCCCAGGCGGGACTGGGCGTCGCCGATCAGAGCCACCGGGTACTGGGCGAGCTTCTTCACTTCGTCGAGGTCGGCGCGCGGCCACGGCGGGGCGATCTCGATGTTGTCGGTGGGGGCCTTGATGAACAACGGAGGTCTCGATTCTGGTCGTGCGGCGGGATGCGCTCAGCGCCTGGCTCAGGCCGCGGAGGCCGGGTGGTTGACGGCGTGCTGCGGCGTGCCGCCGGTCAGAACCTGCTGGATGCACTGCAAGGCCTGGGTGCCGGCGGCGAGCAGGGACTGGGTGGTCTGTCCGCCCACGTGCGGGGTCACGATCAGGTTGTCGAGGTGACCGTTGCGCGCGGTGATGCCGTCACTGTGGGGCAGGGGGTCCTGCATGTCGGCGGACTCACCCTCGATGACGTCAAGGGCGGCGCCGCCAAGGTGCCCGGACTCCAGGGCCAGCAGCACGGCCGCTTCGTCGATGAGCGCACCGCGTGCGGTGTTGATGAGTACGGTGCCGGGGCGCATGCGGGCGATGGCGTCGGCGTCGATGATCCGCTTGGTCGCCGCGGTGAGCGGCGCGTGCAGGCTGAGCACGTCCGACTGGGTGATGAGTTCATCGAAGGCGACGAGTTCGGCGCCGTACTGTCGGACGAACTCCGGGGCCACGTAGGGGTCGCACACGAGGACGGGCATGCCGAAGCCCCGTGCGATCTCGGCGGTCAGGAAGGCGATGCGGCCGAAGCCGAACAGGCCCAGGGTGCGGCCGTGCAGCTCGAAACCGGTCAGGCCCGGCTTGATCGCCGACCACTGCCCCGCGGCGGTACCGGCGGCCGCGGCGGGGATGCGCCGTGCGAGTGCCAGCGTGAGGGCGAAGACGTGCTCGGCGACGGAGCGGGCGTTGCTGCCCGGTGTCACGGTGACCCACACGCCGCTGCGGGTGGCGGCGTGGATGTCGACGTTGTCGGTGCCCACCCCGTGCCTGGCGATGATCTTCAGGCGTGGTGAGGCTTCGATCTTGTCCGCGGTGAACTGCTCGGCGCGCAGCATGACGGCGTCGACACGATCCTGGACGGCCGCGTACGGGGTTGCCGAGGGGCCGTAGCCGAGGTGAACCTCGCCGATCTCGCGCAGTTGGGCGAGCACGTGCGTGTGGATGGCGTCGGAGACGTAGAGGGACGTCATGCGTTCTGGTCCGTTCGGTCAGAGAAGGGCGGTCAGGCGTAGAGGTGGTCGCGCGAGGCGCTGGGGCGCATGAGACCGAGGACGACGGCGAGTCCGAACAGGCCGAAGAAGACGAGGATGTAGGCGGGCACCAGGGTGCTGCCGGTGGAGTCGATGAGCCAGGTGGAGGCGTAGGGGCCGGCGCCGCCGCCGATGACGGCGCCGACGCTGTGGCCGAAGGCGACGCCGGTGTGGCGGACCTGGACGGGGAAGAACTCGGG
Organism: Streptomyces sp. CA-278952; assembly: GCF_028747205.1. Taxonomy (NCBI): domain Bacteria; kingdom Bacillati; phylum Actinomycetota; class Actinomycetes; order Kitasatosporales; family Streptomycetaceae; genus Streptomyces; species Streptomyces sp. CA-278952. The sequence goes on along the minus strand of NZ_CP112880.1, from coordinate 3,666,509 downwards.
CATGGCGGCGTAGGTACCGGCCTGGCACAGCGCGTAGGGGATCATGCCGAGCAGGAGGCCGGCGATGGCCAGACCCACCGATCCGCGTCCCATGAGCCAGAAGGACGGGATGGTGAGGGCCACGTAGGCGATGTAGGAGACGATCAGGACCCGCTTGCCGCCGACGCGGGAGCCGAACTGGCCGCACAGGGGGATGAAGACGGCGGCCGCGAGGACGGCGAGCAGGACGATGGTGGCGGCTTCGCCTTCGCTGAAGTCGAGGACGCTGCTCAGGTAGGAGGCCACGAACACGGTGCCCACGTAGGTGCCGACGTTCTGCACGGTGGAGATCGCCATGACCTTTCCGAGCGGGCCGGGGTAGTCGGCCATCAGTTCCTTGAACGGCTTGCGGTCCGGGCGGGCGGAGCGGTCGGCCGACTGGGTGTCGCGGAACTCGGGGGTGTCCTCGATCTTCAGGCGCAGGTACAGACAGAGCAGGCCGAGCGGGACGGCGAGCAGGAACGGGATGCGCCAGCCCCACGACTCCATGGCGCTCTCGGGGATCAACGTGGCGGCGAGGGCGGCCATGCCGGCGGCGCAGGCCTTGCCGAACACGGCCACGCCGGGGATGAAGGAGATGTAGAGCGAGCGGCGTTCCTTGGGCGCCCACTCGCGGATGTAGCTGGCCGCGCCGCCGATCTCGCCGCCGGTGGAGAAGCCCTGGAGCATGCGCAGGATGATGAGCAGGATCGGGGCGGCTACGCCGATGCTGGCGTAGCCGGGGAGCAGGCCGGTCAGAGCGGCGGCCAGACTCATGAGGCCGATGCTGGCGATGAGGCTGACGCGACGGCCGGCGCGGTCGCCGAGGCGGCCGAAGAACAGTGCGCCCAGGGGGCGGACGGCGAAGGCCGAGCCGAAGACCAGGAACGTGTTGAGCAGGCCGACGGTCGGGTTGTCACTGGGGAAGAAGACGATCGCGAGCGTCGCGGCGACGTAGCCGTAGACGCTGAAGTCGTAGTACTCGATGAACGTGCCGAAGGCAGCGACCGCTGTCGCCTTCTTGGCCTTGCGCCGGTGTTCCTCGGTGGCGGGCGGGCTCACCCCTGCAGTGTCTGTCGAGACTGACATCTCGCACCTCCCTGTGCAAAAAATGGGACACTGTCCTGTAAAGCGTTCAGTGAGTGTCTGGCTGGGATTGGCCTGGTGTCAACCCCTTGCCGCAAGGCAGGAGAAACGTTGGCGAAACAACTGACCGCCCCTCTGAGCAGCAACGACATCGCCCGCAAGACCCGTGGGGCGCCGCGTAAAATGGCCGAGCCGCCCGGAACCGCGGGCGCGACAGGACGGGGAGGCCCGCAATGCTGACGTCGCCACGGAGCCCGCGAGCGCGCGCCGACCGGCGCGTCGTATGAGCGGATCGGCCGTCAACGACCGGCTCGTCGTCACCCTTGACGCCCTCACCCGCCGACCGGTGAACGAGCCGTGGGGCGTGCGTGAGCTGGCTGCGGAAGCACACCTGAGCCGCAGTACCGTCCATCGTGTCCTGCAGGCTCTCACCGAGTGCGATCTGGCCGCCCAGACCGCCAACGCCACCTACAGCTTCGGGCCGCGCCTGCGCGTGCTGATGGACAACGTCCACCGCACTCACCCACTGTTCTGCCAGGCCCGACCGCTGGCGGAGCAACTCGCGGCCACCTGCGACGCCACCATCCTTCTGTCGCTCTACGACCCGATCCGCACCGAGGCCTTCGTCGCCCTCGCCGCCGTGCCGGACGGACCACTGCGCTATCGGCTCGACCCCGGAAAGATCATTCCCCTGCACGCGGGCGCGGCCGGCCGCGCCATCCTCGCCGAACTGGGACCCGAGGTTCTCGAACGCCTCGACCTGATCGCCTATACCGCGGACACCGTCACCGACCGCGCCACCCTGGCCCGGTCAACCCGGCAGTCGCACCAGGACGGCATCACGATCAGCATCGGTCAGCACGTCGCCCTGGCTGCGGGAGTCGCAGCACCACTGCGCGTAGCAGGACTCACGGGCGCGATTTCAGCCACGCGCCTGCGACATGAAACCACGACCGAAGACCTTGAGCGCTTCGCGGTACACGTACGAAACACCGTCGACGAGATCAGCCGGCTCGCCCGTGAAGCCGTGCCCGCGGCCCAGCACACTGCGGAGCCTGTCTCGCTGACCGGCCGCGGCGTCGACGAAAGAGGATCGGCCGCGGACCGCCTCGAACGATTGCTGACCGCTCTGGCCACCGGCGCGCCCCTCCCCACGGGAGGCCGCGCGCTGGCCCGCCTCCTGAGCGGCAACCCCGCCACCGCCGCCCGTCTTCTGGACGCCGCCTATGCGACAGGGCTGGCCGCACCCCGCGATGACCAGGCCCAGGTCGGCCCTCTGCTCCTGCGCTGGGCGGCATCACTGGGTTCGCTGCCCTCCGCCGGCGTGATCGCCGCACCTGTGCTTGAAGCCCTGGCCCATGAGACCGGCGAAACCATCGGCCTTACCGAGTACAGGCCCGCGACCCGCACCGCCCACATGACCACCGTCGTCTCGGGCTCCAAACCGATCCACTACAGCCTGCCCACCGATACGGAAACTCCGCTTGCCGCAGGCGCCGCAGGTAAAGCCATCCTGGCGTTCCTGCCCGAGAACACCCTGTCCCAGCTGCCCCTGGTGATGTACACCGACAACACTCCACTGGACCGCACGCACATCAGCGACGATCTACGGCAAGTACGCGAACGCGGCTGGGCCCAGGGAGACGGAGAGCGCATTGCCGATGCGTTCGGCATCGCCGTTCCCTACTTCATCAACCACTCGGTCGCAGGCTCCGTCACTGCCACCATCCCCCGCCACCAGGCAGAACAGCTCAACATCGACGACCTCATCCGCAGGCTCGCCGAAGCTGCGCGCACCCTCACGCGGCTTCTGTCTCTCCAGTAGGCCCCTGGCCGTCCCCCGTGCCTTACCGCCGTTGCCGCAGCGATCTCGGCGATGCGACGGAGCGCTGTGTCGAAGCGGGCCGGGGCTGGTCCGCTCTCCCGGGTTGCCGTCTCGACCGGCGGCGGGGAGACTTGACACAAAAGTGCATGATCGTGCAACCTTCTGGACGTCCGTCAACTCCTGCCGCACCGTCGGGGGATGTTGTTGCTTGCGCGATCAATGACCTGGAGGTCGGCGCATGGCTGAACCCGTGAAGATCAAGATCTGGTCCGACTACGTCTGCCCCTTCTGCATGCTGGCCGAAGGTCCGCTCGAAGAGGCGATCAAGGACGTCGGCGTCGAGGTGGACGTCGAGTGGATGCCCTTCGAGCTGCGTCCCCACCCCCAGCCCACCCTGCGGCCGGAGGACGAGTACCTCCCCAGCATCTGGGAACGGGCCGTCTACCCCATGGCGCGCCGACTGGGCGTCGACATCACGCTCCCCGCCGTCTCTCCTCAGCCGTACACGGCTCTCGCCTTCGAGGGCTATCAGTACGCGGCCGAGCACGGCCTCGGGACCGCCTACAACCAGCGGATGTTCCGCGCCTTCTTCCAGGAGAACCAGGACCTGGGGCAGATCGACGTCCTCGTCGCCCTGGCCGGCGAGATCGGCCTGGACGAGGCCGGCTTCCGGGCCGCGCTGGCGGACGGCACCTATCGCGCCCGGCACCAGGAGGCCCTGCGGGAGGCGGCGGCCCACCGCGTGCAGTCCGTTCCCACCATGCTCGTCGGCGACACCCGGATCGAGGGAGTTCCGCGTCCGGCCCAGTTGCGCAAGGCGATCCTGGACGCCCGGGCACAGCAGGCGGAGGGCGACGTGTACGGCGCCTCCTGCGGCATCGACGGGAGCTGCTGAGGTGCCCGCCACGCATCCCGCCACGCATCCCCCCATGCTTCCCGCCACGCATCCCGCGCTCAAGGCCTGCCGGTTCGCGGGGCTGGAGCTGTGCAACAGATACGCCGTCGCCCCCATGACCCGGGTCTCCGCGACCGAGGACGGCCGGGCCACCCAGGAGATGGCCGCGTACTACGCGGCCTACGCCGAGGGCGGCTTCGGGCTCCTGATCACCGAAGGGACCTACACCGACCGGGCCTTCAGCCAGGGCTACCTGCACCAGCCCGGCATCACGGACGAGGCGCAGGCCGCAGCCTGGAGGCCCGTCGTGGAGAGAGCGCATGCCGCCGGCGCGCGCGTCGTTCTTCAGCTGATGCACGCCGGGGCCGTCTCGCAGGGCAACCGGTTCCGCGACCGGGCCGCGGGCCCGTCGGCGGTCAGGCCACTGGGCGAGCAACTGGCCAAGTACCGCGGCACCGGCCCGTGGCCCGTGCCGATGGAGATGACCCGCCGCCAGATCGCCGAGGCCGTGCACGGCTTCGCCGCCGCCGCGGTCCGCGCCCGCGACGCCGGCTTCGACGGGGTGGAGATCCACGCCGCCAACGGCTATCTGCTCGACCAGTTCCTGACCCCGTACACCAATCTCCGCACCGACGAGTACGGCGGAGGAGTCGAGGAACGCCTGCGGCTCGTACGGGAGGTGACGGCCGAGGTCAGAGGCGCGACCGGGTCCGGTTTCCCGGTCGGCGTCCGCTTCTCCCAGGGGAAGATCAACGATCCCGCCTGGCGATGGCCGGGCGGGGGCGCCGAAGCGGAAGCGGTCTTCACGACGGCCGCCGCGGCCGGGGCCGACTATCTGCATCTCGCGGGAAGCGGACGGGACTGGTTCCCGGAAGGGCGGACGCTGCCCGCGCTCGCCCGGTCGGTCACCGGACTCCCCGTGATCGCCAATGGCGGGCTGCACCAGGAAGCCGTGGCGCGGCGTGTGCTGGACGACGGGCACGCCGATGTCCTGGCCGTCGGGACGGGCGCGCTGGCCAACCCCGACCTGCCGCGCAGGGTGGCCGCGGGGACGGTCCAGGCCGCGTTCGACCCCCGGCTGCTGGAGCCGCTGGCGACCCTGGACAACGCCCGTGCGTACGCGCGTGCTTGACAGTGGTTACATGCACATGCAAGATTAGTTCCCGCAGGGCAAGTTGCCGGCGGAGAGTTGCGGAAGTATCCGCTTGCATGTGCAGGCAAATGACTGAGCGAAATGATCGACGCAGGGCAACTCGGGAGACGAACTGCTGATGGGTACACACGAAAGCGAACTGCTGGGCTACGCCCACGAGGCGGTCCGGATCAGCCGCGAGCACGTCGCGCAGGGCGGTATCCCCTTCTCCGGCGTGGTCGTGGCCGGTGGACGGATTCTGGGGACGGGCTTCAACCGGGTCCGCGAGGACAACGACCCGACCGCCCACGCCGAGGTCGTCGCCCTCAGGGAAGCCGCCACCAAGTACGGGATCCACGCCGTGGCGGGCGCCACCCTCTTCGCCTCCGGCGAGCCCTGCGCCCTGTGCTACCTGGCGGCCCGGTTCGCCGGCATCGGGCACATCGTGCACGCCGCCGACCGCAGGACCGCCGCCCGGTACGGCTTCGACTACACGAGCTCGTACGCCGTCTTCGCCGAGGACCCGGAGAAGTGGCCGATCAAGGTCACCGCGCTGCAACTCCCCGAGGCCGAGCAGCCGTTCCAGGACTTCCTCACCCTGAGTCGATCGCCTCGCTAGCCACCGGACCTCCGCCACGCGGCATCGCCACCCGGCGCCGCTGACTCCGCTCACCCGCACTTCCCGCTCACCCGCACTTCCCGCTCACCCGCACTTCCCGCTCACCCGCACTTCCCGCTCACCCGCACTTCCCGCTCACCCGCACTTCCCGCTCACCCGCACTTCCCGCCCACCCCGTTCATTCACCGCACGGAAGGACCTCCCATGCACTGGCTCTACCTCGCCATCGCCGTCGCCCTCGAGATCGTGGTCGCCATCGCCGCCGGAAAGGCCGAGGGCTTCAAGAACCGCAAGTGGACCGGCATCACCCTGGCCAGCGGCGCCGCCGCGACCTTCTTCCTCAGCAAGGCGCTGCTGACCTTCGACGTCGGCGTCGGCTACGCCCTGTGGACGTCCGTCGCGGGCGTCGGTATCACCGTCCTCGGAGCGCTGTTCTTCGGCCAGCGTCTGAACGCGAACAAGGCGATCGGCATTCTCCTCGTCATCGGTGGCGTCGTCGGCCTGCAGCTGAGCGGCTCCGCCTGAGCCGGAGCCCAGCCTCCGGCCCCGCACGCCTCGCGCACCCCGCGCACCCTGCGCACCCCGCGTAACCACCTGACGCCTTCCCTGAGAGAGGACTCACCTCCCATGTCCAACGCAGCCAAGAGCTCCACCAACGCCTGGCTCTCCCTCCTGCTCGCCGGAGGCTTCGAGATCGGGTACGCGCTCGCCGTCGGCGGCAGCGAGGGCTTCACCGTTCTGACCTGGTCCCTGGTCGCGGTGGTGTTCTTCCTGCTGACGCTCTACGCACTGAGCCTCGCCCTCCGCACGATCGACGTGAGCATCGGCTACGCCGTCTGGGCGGGAATCGGCGCGGTCGGCGCCGCGGTGCTCGGCCCGTTCTTCTTCGACGAGACCCTCACCCTGGCCAAGGGCATCTGGCTGGCCGTCATCATCGTCGGGGTCATCTGGCTGAAGCTCGCCGACCGCACGAAGCCCGAGGCGGCCACCGCGCCCCGCTCCGAGCAGATCGCGGACCGGCCCAGTGCGGTTCAGGTCTGACGTTCCTCGCTCCGCCGGTACGCCGCAGGCGCCCGCCGCCCCTCACGAGGGGGCCGCGGGCGCCTGCGGCGTACCCGTCACTTCGCTGTTCTGCCGCCGTCCACCGCGAGGGCGGATCCGGTGGTGAAGGACGAGGCGTCCGAGCAGAGCCAGGCGGCGGCGCGGGCGATCTCGGTCGGGTCGGCGAGGCGCTGCTGGATCGCCTTGCCGCCGAAGCCGGCGCTCACGGAGGGTCCGGCCGACAGGACGCCGTCCATCATCTCCGTGTCGGTGCTGCCCACCACGAGCGCGTTGACGCGGATGCCGTGCTCGCCGTACTCGGCGGCTGCCGCCCTGGTCAGCCCGATGACCGCGTGCTTCGCGGCCACGTAGGGCGCGGAGGCGGAGGTGGCGCGCACGCCCGCGACGCTGGAGGTGTTGACGACGGAGCCGGCTCCGCCCGGCAGCATGGCGGGTATCTGGGCGCGCAGACAGTTCCACACGCCGCGCACGTTGACGTCCATGGTGCGGTCGAAGACGTCGTCGGGGAGTTCGTGCAGAACCGTTCCGGCGCTGGCGTAACCGGCGTTGTTGAAGGCGCAGTCGAGCTTGCCGAACCGGGCGACCGCCATGGCCACGGCCTGCTCCATGTCCGCCTGGAGGGTGACGTCGCCCGGTACGGCCACCGCCCGGCCGCCGTCCTTCCTTATGCGTTCGGCCACCTCCTCGACCAGCCGGGCCCTGCGGGCCACGAGCACGACGGCGGCTCCCTCGTCGGCGAAGTGCCGGGCCGCCGCGGCGCCGATGCCGCTGGAGGCACCGGTGATCAGCGCCACTTTCCCTTGCAGCAGGCGCCCACCCGGCGTCACGCGCACCGGGCCGGGCCGACCGCGGACAGGGGCGATCTCCAGAACTCCTCCGAGCTCATCTCCCGGTCGATCCGGTGCAGCAGCTCGTCGTCGAGCGCGTCGAGACCGCTGATCACGTGGCGTACGCCCGCCTCCCGCATCAGAGCGCGCTGGTGGCTGTGGACGAAGGAGGAGGGGTGGCCGACGAAGGCGGTGCCGAGCTCGCGGGCCACGTCGGCGACCCGGGCGACGTCGTCGACGAAGAGGGACTGGCCGGGACGGAGCCCGAACACGTCCTCGGATATCTCCTTGAGGCCGGGTCGGATGTCGTTGGTGCAGACGTAGCCGGGCCCGTCGAACAGGTCGGCGTACGACCCCAGATGGCGGTCGAAGTGGTCCTTGCTCAGACCGCCGTAGCAGACCGTGCGCAGGCCCGCGCCCCGCAGCCGGACGAGCAGGTCACGCGCGCCCGGCGTGATCGTGACCGGGTGGCGGTCGAGGTGGGCGGCGCGGTCCTCGAAGTACGCGGCGAGCGCCTCCTCACCCGTCATGCCGCCACCCACGGCGGCCGAGAGCAGCCGACCGGCGATGTGCTGCGGCTGGGAGAAGATCGATCGCTCCAGCTCGGCGGAGTACGTACCGCCTCTGCTGACGATGAAGTGGTGGATGACCGGGCTGAAGGTGTCGTTGAGCAGGACACCGTCGATGTTCAGGGCGGCCAGGCGCAGGGAGATCATGCGGCTCCGTAGATGATCGTCGTGGACGTTCGGTACAGGCAGAGCAGGCACAACAGCCGGGGCGGTCAGGACAGGGCGGAACGGGTCAGGACGGATCGGAACAGGGCAGGGCAGGCCAGGCCAGGCCAAGGTCGGCCAGGGCCGGTCGGGCCAGGGCCGGTCGGGCCAGGGTCGGCCAGGGCCGGGCGGGACTGGGCAGGGCGGGGCGCGCGGGCGGTCCGGCGGTCAGGGCATCATCGCGGCGCCGCGGGCCGGGGCCGCTTCGGCGCGGGTGATCACGGCCGGGACCGCGATGCCCGGGAGCAGCAGGTTCCACATCTGCTGGGTGCGCTCGGGAAGGTCCCTGCGGCCGCTGACGACGTTGGAGTACATCTGCATCCCGGTACAGGCGGAGATCACGAACTCCGCGACCACGATCGGTTCGATCCCCGGCTGCAACTCGCCGTGCTCCCGCGCCTCGTCGAGGCACGAGCTCATGATCCCGCGGAACTTCTCGTACGGGTCGGAGTTCAGGGAGTCGCCGATGGAGGACTGTTCGTTCGTCAGCCGCACGCCGGCCCGGAGCAGCGGGTCGCGCTGCAACTGCCACGACCACACGAGGGTGAGGTCGATGAGCCGCTGCAGTCCGCTGGCGGCGATCAGCGGGACGAGGGTGTCCGGCTGGCTGTTCATCACCGCCTTGGCCAGGTCCTCCTTGGAGCCGAAGTGGAAGTAGAGCGCCCCCGCCGTCACCCCGGCGCGCTTGAGGATGCGCGTGATGCTGGCCCCCGCGTAGCCGTGCTCGTCGAAGACCTCCGCCGCTGCGAGCAGGAGTGCTCGACGGGTCTGTTCTGCCCGCTCTTGCTTCAGTGCCATGCCTCTCACCTTCCCAAAAAGAATGCTCCTTATGTTATCTGAGTGAACAGGGGTTGGAGCAAGTCCGTTCTGGTGAAGATGAGTTGCATAAGGCGACAAAGCATCACCAATGTGACCCAGTGGTTCGCCGCCCTTGACTTGCCAAAAGAAAAGGAACATTATTTTTTGAGTCGGGCACACACGGTTGCTCTCATGCGCCTCTGTGTAGTCGCTCGCTCAAACAACCGATCTTGGGGGGCCAAGTTGTCTGTTTCTGTACTGAACCGTGAAGCGAGACCAGTCCAGCGGCGGCAGGTGCACCAGTGGCAGGTGCACAAACTTCGGAGAGAGGAAGTCCTGCTCACGTCGTGGGCCGAGACGAATCCGGGATGCTACGAAGTCACCGCGCGCTGGCCCCGGGGGCACGCCTTCTACCGTCCGTCGGGGGGGTCGTACGACCCGATGCTGATCGCCGAGAGCGTGCGCCAGACGGTCCCCCTGCTGTCCCACGCCGTGCACGACGTCCCGCGGGAGTTCAAGCAGGCGTGGGAGGACTACAGCTTCGCGGTGGAGCCGTCGGCGTCGCTGGTCACCACCGTCGAGGAAGAGGTGCGCCTGGCGGTGTCCTGCTCGGACGTGGTCCGCCGCGGCAGCAGGTTCGCCGGTATGACGATGCGCGTCGACATCCACCTGGGGGAGCGGCTGATGGGCACCGCGCGCACCCGCTTCAACAACCAGCCCGCGGCCATATACCGGCGACTGCGCGGGAGTTACGCGGACACCGAGGAAGCGCTCGCCGCCTGCCTCCCGGCCGGCCCGCCCGTGGAACCGCACCGGGTGGGCCGGGACTCCCCGGCCGACGTGGTGCTCTCACCGGCGCCGGGCATGGCGCCGGGCCGCTGGATGTTACGGGTGGATCCCGGGCACCCGGTGCTGTTCGACCACGCCGTCGACCACGTGCCCGGGATGCTTCTCCTCGAAGCCGCCCGACAGGCCGCGCACGCCGCCGTCGACGGCGCGTCGACGGTCACCGGGATGCGGACGGACTTCGCGCGGTACGTCGAACTCGACGCCCCCGCCGTCGTCGTGGCCGGCGACCCCGTTCCCGACGGCACGGGCCGCAGCCGTGTGAACGTGTCGATCGAGCAGCACGGCGTCCGCGTCTTCACCTCCGAGGTGAACGTCCAGAGGCCGACCGGCCTGTAGGGCGTGCCGGGCCGCACCACGCGACGCGGCGGGCGGCCGGTATCCCCTCCGTGGGGGGACACCGGCCGCCCGCCGGCGGTCGTCAGGCCGGCACCGGCGTCGGCATCGGCTCCGGTATCGGCATCGGCTCCGGAAGCTCCTCGTGCACCGTGACCGCGACGTGCACCGAGGCCGGGACCGCGAAGCTGGCCTCGTACCCGGGAGGTGCGAGCAGCTGCCGCACCCGCCAGCCGAGCGGCTGGCCGGTGAGATCCAGCCGGTTCATGACGGCGGCCATGCCCTGTCCCGTCGCCTTGGCCATGGCCTCCTTACGGGTCCACAGGCGGGCGAAGTCCCGGACCAGTTCGTCTTCCGGGCGACCGCCCAGCCACTGCTGTTCCTTCGGATGGAGGAACGGCAGATACCCGGCGACGGATTCCGGGGTCGGCCAGGACTCGATGTCGATGCCGATGGTGGCCTCGGCGACCGCGATGGCGACGTGGTCCCCGCTGTGCGACATCGAGAACTCCGGTGCCTCGCCGTCCGGGTCCGGATCGCGGATGGCCGGTCTTCCGTGCGCCCCGCCGCAGCCGGGACACGGCTGCCGCAGAAAGCCGACGCTCCTGGGGGAGCAGCCGAGCGAGGAGCCGAGAACGCTCCGCAACGCCCAGTGGGTGAAGGCGTAGGCATCCCGGCCCGTCTGCTGCGGTATCGAGGCCAGCCGGCCGCGCTCCTTCTCGTCCAGCCAGTCGGGCGGGTCCTCGCCGGGCGTGAGGAGCTGTCCGGCCGGAGCCCGGACGATCCAGATGCCGACCGGATCGAGGACTTCTCCCGGAGGCGCGTCGGACCACTTGAGGTCGTGTGTCATATCGATACGGCTCCTGATGTGACGGGGACCCGGCCGGCCCCCGCCACGGTTCGGATCAGGCGGTTGCTGCGAGCAGCGGCCACGGGCCGGTCGAGGCGTACTGCTCCAGGTCCTCGGAGGCGAGATAGCGCCGGAACCCCGGCACCTGCTCCGCCGGGCGGAGCGCTCCGCGGTACAGCACCATGCCGCGCACACCCGTCCCGTCGTCGTGCCAGCACACGAGCGGGAGGTGGTACTCCGGCGTGTCGCAGGTCTCCTGCACGGCGGCTTGGTAGCCGTACGCGGGCAGCAGGCTCATCGGGCCGCCCCCACGGCGACGCCTCTGGCCGCACCCTCGGGGCGGACGCCGAACAGGGCGCCGTAATCGGTGATCCGCGCGGCCGCCTCGCTTGCGCCCGCGGCGTGCAGCGCGTGCCAGAACAGCACCTGGTTCGCGGTGAGCACGGGAAACCCGAGGCGCTCCTCCAGACCCCCGATGGTCCCCACGGCGCGGATGCCGTTGCCGGCGACCAGAACCGCCTGCGGCCGCTGCGGGGCGACGGCGGTCTCGATCCACTTCACCAGCGCCTCCGGAGTGATCAGCTTCTGGTTGCTGGGCAGGCCGCAGGGGGCGTGGTGGACCACGTCGAAGCCGCGCTCGCCGAAGTACGAGGCACCCAGCGCCGACAACTCGTCGTCGAACCAGGGCGGGTTGACCAGGGCGATCCGCTCCGCGCCCAGGGCGTGGAAGCCGGCCGCGGCGGCGTGGGTCGTGCCGGTGAGCGGGATGCCGCGGGTCCGCTCGGCCAGCCGCTCGAACAGCTTCTGTTCACCGTCGGCGCCCAGGACGTAGGCGGAGCTGGTGAACCCCAGGGCGATGGAGTCCAGCGGGGAGGCGGCGAGCAGCTCGACGGCGTCGTCGATGAAGGGCGGGTCGATGAAGGCGCGCACCGGGTCGTGCGGGATCTTCGGGTCCATCTCCCCACCGGGGCGCATCGCCCCGAAGTGGACGCGCGAACCGTGGATGAAGACGTCGCTCGGCGCCATCGCCTGAAGCTCGGACTCGGGCCCGACGTCCGCGTGCGGAACGACGACGCCGACGCGGGCGACCGCGCCCCAGCCGTCCTCGCGGGCCTGGAACTGCGTCATGGGCTGCTTCTCCTCTTCTGCCGTTCTTCTGCTGTGCCTGCTGTGGCTGCTGTGTTGTTGGCTGTGCCCGCTGTGTGCGCTGTACCGCTACGGGTGGGGGGCGCGGATCAGGCCGCTTCGTCGGCGAGTGAGCCGCCGCTGACGGTGCCGGTGCCGCCCTCGGCCAGGAACTTCGGGTGCTTGCGGCGCATCGTGGCCATCACGAACGCGTACGGGACGTCGTCGAAGTCGCCGTGGTCGGTGAGGAACTCCATGCTCTGCCGCCCCTGCGCGTCGAAGGGGTGGTAGAGGCTGTCGGAGCGGCCGTCGAACTCCAGAGGGGTCATCCCGTACAGCCGGCACAGGAGCTTGTTGAAGACCGGGGTCACCTGGAGCCAGCGGCCTTCGAGATACACGGTGGCCAGGCCGTGGAAGAAGACGTCGCCGCCGATGTAGGAGCGCAGCCGGTCGGAGGCGAGGTGGTTGCGGACGTCGCTGTAGTGCAGCCGGGCGGGGATGCCGACGGCGCGGCAACAGGCCGCGTAGAGAACGGACTTGTGCAGGCAGAAGCCCATGCCGCCGGCGATGATGCTGGACGCCCGGAGGCCCTCGGGCGACAGGTCGGCGCCGTAGACCTCGTAGTGGATGCCGTCGCGCACCGCGTAGTAGAGGGCGACGGCGAGGTCGACCTGGGTGGCGGTCTCGCGGTCGATCCCGTCCAGGGCCTTGTCGACGAAGGCCTTGACGCTCGCGTGTTCGTGGTCGAGGAAGTCGGTGGCCGCCGTGAGGCGGGCGAGGTCGTCGGCGTCCGGCTGGGCGGCCGCGGCGTCGGCGGTCTGCTGCTCGGACAGGGTGGGGGCCAGGGTGTCGGTCATGCGGATGCCTCTCGTCACAGGCCCATCAGGGCGGCGATGCAGTTGCGCTGGATTTCGTTGGTGCCGGAGTAGATGGAGCCGGCGGTGGCGTTGCGCAGCTCGCGCTCGATGCCCGTGCCGGTCAGATAACCGCGGGCGCCGAATATCTGGATGGCGTGCTGGGCGGTGAGCTGGTTGGCCTCGCTGACCACGATCTTGGTGGCGGCGACGTCCAGGGAAGCGTCCTTGCCCTGCTGGACCTTGAGGCCCGTGTCGTACAGCCACTTGCGGGCCGTCTCCACGGCGATCCTCATGTCGGCGATCTTGTGGGCGACCGCCTGGTTCTTGCCGATGGCGCTGCCGAACTGCTGCCGGGTGGTGGCGTGTTCGACCACCCGCTTCAGGCGGTGGGTCATCTCGCCGAGGTTCACGGCGAAGGAGAAGAGGACCTCCCGCTTCATCACGTAGTCCATGATCAGGAAGCCGGCGCCCTCGCTGCCCAGCCGGTTGCCGACGGGCAGCCGTACGTCCTCCAGCGTGACCTCGCTGATCGGGGAGGTGCGGAGCCCCATCGTCTCCAGCGGCTCGCCGACCGTGAGGCCCGGGGTGTCGCGCTCGGCGAGGAAGGTGCTCAGCCCGAAGGCGCCCGGCTTGCCGGTGCGGACGTAGAGCAGGAAGAGGCCGGCCACGGGGGCGTTGGTGATGAACATCTTGCCGCCGTTGAGGACGTACTCGTCGCCCTCGCGGACGGCGGTGGTCCGGATGTTCATCACGTCCGAGCCGTGGCTCGGCTCGGTGATCGCGTGCGCGGTGATGGCCTCGCCGGAGGTGACCTGCGGCAGATAGCGCCCGCGCAGCTCCTCGGAGCCGAACGCCTGGAGCGGGATGCCGACGCTGACGATCTGCGTGGACGCCGAGAAGTTGAGGCCGGCGTCCCGGCTGGTGTGGCCGAGGCCCTCCAGCGCCGCCATGGTCTCGGTGAGGGTCCGGCCGGCGCCGCCGTACTCCGGGGCGAAGGGGAGGGTGAACAGACCGGACCGTTGCAGCGGCTTCCACTTGTCGTGCGGGAACTCGCCGATCCGGTCCCAGTGGGTGACGTCGTCGTTCAGCTCGTCACCGTAGGGCGCTGTGATGCCGTACGTGTCCGGGGCCTTCTCTGCTGCCATGGGTGTTTCGCCTTGCCTTTCGCTGGGCGCTGGGCGCTGGACGCCGGGGGCCGGGTGCCGGGTGCGGGGCCGCGCCGTCGCGGCCCCGCACCCGGCTGTGCGGATCAGTAGCGGGAGAAGCCGTCCTCGGAGAGCGAGTGCTTCTCGTCGCCACGCAGCGCCGGGCTGAAGACGGAGACGAGGAGAAGGTCCTCGTCGTCGGAGGCGATCAGGTGGTGGGCGTCGTTCTTGTCCAGGGCGTAGATGGTCCCGGTCGTGATCTTGTGGTGGTCGCCGTCCACGGTGACGACCTCGCCCGATCCGCCTATGCAGTAGCAGGCCTCCAGGTGGCCGAGGTACTGCAACGCGCTCGACGTGCCCTGGCGGACCAGCGTTTCGCAGACCGTGAAGCCCATGCCGTCGGCCTCGGTGAGCAGGCGGTGGCTGGTGCCGCTGCCCCACTCGATCGCGGGGACGTCGGAGAGAGAACGGACGATCATGGAAGTACTCCTGTCATCGTTGTTTTCTGGACGTGTGCTGCTGGTGCGATGCGTGTGGGGGGCGAGGGGCACGCGCGGGCACGCGAGGGCAGGCCTTGCGCGGTACGCGAGGTTCGTGAGGGTGTGGGGGTGTGGGGTACGCGGTGTTCGCGGAGGTTGTCTCTGCGGGGAGGGGAAGGGCCGTCAGACCGCGGCCGGGGCGGCCTTGCTGACGAAGCCGCGGATGTCCGCGAGCGTGCGGTAGGCGGCCGGCTCCAGCGGGATGTCGTCGACGGGGATGCTGTACGTCTCGGATATCCAGGAGATGAGGCGGACCAGGCCGAGGCTGTTCACGACGGTGCTCTCGATGAGGTCGAAGTCGTCGGTCAGGTCCTCGGCGTCCTCACCGGCGAGGAACTCGTTGACGATGTAGGCGCGGATCGGGTCGTTGGTGACGGTGCTCATCAGACGTCTCCGTTCAGTTGGGTCTTCTTGATCGAATTGCGGTCCGGTTTGCCGGTCGCGGTCTTCGGCAGCGGGGTGCAGGCGAGCCCCACCGAGCTGGGCACGGCGTGGCGCGGCAGGTGCTTCGCCGCGTACGCCCGCAGGCCCAGTGAGCTGAGGGAGGTGCCGTCCCGGCGCACCACTTCGGCGTGCAGCCGGGTGCCGGCCTCGGGGCAGGGCAGGGCGACGACGGCGGCCTCGACGACGTCCGGATGCGCTCCGAGGACGGTCTCGACCTCCAGGGTGTTGGTGCGCACGCCGCGCACCTTGACCTGGAAGTCGGTACGGCCCTGGAGGAAGTAGCGGCCGTCGGCGTCGCGGTGGACGAGGTCGCCGGTGCGGTAGAACATGGCGCCGCCGCCCCGCGGGTCGGGCATGAACGCCTGGGCGTTGCGGGCCTGTTCCAGATATCCGCACGTCTGGAAGGGCGTGTGCACCAGCAGTTCGCCGGTGCCGGGCCCGCGCAGGACCTCGGTGCCGTCGGGTCCCTCGATCAGCAGCACGGCGTCGGTGCCGTCGATCGGGGCGCCGATGGGCAGCGGGTGCACGTACGCGGCCGGATCGATGTCCTGGATGAAGCTGTCGTTGGTCTCCGTACAGCCGAAGACGTTGTGGAAGCGGGCGGCCGGGCAGGCGGCGAACGCGTCCCGCAGCCCCTGCTCGGAGACGGCCTCCCCGGTGAACACGACCGTGCGGACCGTCGGATAGCGGGCGTCGTCCGCGGCCAGGAGCCGGTGCAGCAGCGGAACCCCCTGGATCAGGGTCACCTCGTTGCTCCGGGTGAGCTCGCGCAGATAGCCGGCGTCCCCGCTGGCTCCGGCGTCGGCCAGCACGACGGTGCCGCCGGCCTCCAGCACGGTCCAGACGTCGAGCAGGGCCAGGTCGAAGTTGAGCGGCGAGAAGCTCAGCGATCGGGTGCCGCCGTCGATCCCGAACTTCTCCGTGGCCCAGTCGCCGAAGCGGTCGAAGGCCTCGGTGCGGACCGGGACGAGCTTGGGTACGCCGGTGGAGCCGGAGGTGGTGAGGGTCAGCAGCGACTCCCCGGGGTCGGGGACGCTGAAGCCGTCCGACAGGGTGGGGTCGGCCTCCTCCCGCGACAGGGTCGCACCGCCGCCGGGAACCGCGGCGGCCGACAGCGGGCCGTGGGCCTGGGCGATGAGCGTGGACAGGGCGGCGGCGCCCAGGGCTGGCGACGGGACCAGGGTGTTGATCCCCTGGCGCCAGGCCGCCAGCAGCAGGGCGACGGTCTCCGGCGACTTGTGGGCCGGAACGCACAGGGCGCGTACGGATCCGAAGCCGGCGCCGTCGAGGTCCCCGGCGGCGGGGTGGGTCAGCCGGTCGAGCTCCGCGTAGGTGATCCGCCGGCCGGCGAAGACGAGCGCGGTGCTGTCGGGCTTTTCCTGCACGTGTCTGTCGAATGCCTGCAACAGGCGAGGCGAAGGCAACGGTCCCCCCTAGGTGGATGCGCAGTCTGGCTACGAGAGAGAACCTACGGCCTTTTATTTGCATGGTCAAGCAACTACATCAGAGGATCGAGTGATCCAGGTCACAGTTCGCCCGGGTTCTGAAAAGGAGCCCCGAACATGCAAAAGACGGCGGGAGGCCCGGTCGCCCGGGCCTCCCGCCGTCTGTCGTGGTCTTGTCAGGCGGCGCTGCGCAGTGCCTGTACCGCGCGGGCGAGCTGGTCGTCCGCGCTCGCGGTGTTGAGGGCCGAGCTGAGGACGTCGGCGTACGTGGCGCGGGCGTCCTGGTAGTGCTTGCGGCCCTCGTCGGTGATGACGGCGAAGACCCCGCGCTTGTCGTCGGCGCAGTTGTCCTTGTAGGCGTAGCCGGCGCTGTCCAGCCGCCCCACCAGCCGGGTTACGGAGCTCTGGCCCAGGCCGATGTGGTCCGCGAGCTCCTGCATGCGGCATTCGCCGTTCTCGGCCTGGGTGAGGGCCTCCAGGGCGCGGTACTCGGAGAGGCCGACGCCGTAGCGCCGCTGCAGGGTGTGTGCGAGCTGACGCTCCACGAAGGCGTGCAGGCCGAGGACGGCCTCCCACATGGTCTGGTCGGAGGCGGCGCGCGGCTGCTTGTGGATCGTCATGGAACGGCTCCCCTTCTCGACTGCGATGAACAACAAGATACATGCCCATGCAATCATCTGGGGAGTGGTAGTGCTCAGGAAAGGGACCCCGACCCCTGTATAGTTGTAGGAGCAAGTAAAAGGTCAGTCGTCGCTCATGCCCCCCAGGGTGCTACAGGCGTAAGCGGCCGAGACGAGCGTCATGTGCCGGTGCCAGCCGGGGTAGGAGCGGCCCTCGAAGTCGAGGAGTCCGAAGTCCTCGCCCATGCGGTCGATCGAAGCCTGCGCCCCCTGCGGCGAACGGGCCAGCTCCAGCAGTTCGGCCGGATGGCGGTCGGTGATGTTCGTCAGCCAGATCCGGCCCGGACGCCCGCTGCTCGTGTCCCACTCGGCCATCAGCCGGCCCGCCCCGTGGCTGCGCTCGCCGTCCGGACGCAGCCCGCGTACGGGTGTGTCGTACGAGATGACCTGCCGGCCCGACCCTGCCGGGTGCCGTACACCTCGGCGGATCAGGAGGCCGCGCGCCGACTCCCGCTCACCCGGCGGCAGTTCGGGCCCGGCGAGAGCTGTCTGGCCCGGGATGGCGAGGACGAAGGGGTGCTCGCCGCCCTGGAGCCGCTGTGCCAGTGGCGCGACGTCGCACAGGGCCGTCAGGTCGGCCACCACCGGCGCCGTCCGCCCGTTCGACCAGGACGTCATCTCCTGGACCAGGCGCAGGGCGTGGTCCCACAGCGGCTGGGCCTGCGTCGTCGCGGGGATCTTCGCCCGGTCGCGTACGGCCTCGTCGCGGGTGAACCGGGGAGGCAGGAAGAGTCGCCAGTCGACGGGGACGTGCGTCTGCCCGGCGTCCAGGAACAGGCCGAGTCCGAGCTGGCAGTTGACGGTGCGGCCGGACTCCGGCAGGAAGCGCTGGTGCACCCCGGCCGAGCAGTTGCCGCGCTTGGGCAGCACCGCCGGCGCCAGTGTCCAGGCTCGCACCGGCAGCGTCCGGGAGGCCCAGCGGGCCAGCTCGCCGCGCGCCGGGGCCCACTCCCAAGGGCTGGCGTTGACGAACTGGTGCAGCGACGTCGACGCCGCCTCCGAGCCGGTCACGACGGCCGCCATCCGGCGCACCGTCTTCTTTCCGTCCGTCCGCAGCAGTCCCTGGAGATAGACGCGCCCCCAACGCTGCTGGTCGGAGCGGTGTAAGTGGCCGAACAGGAGCCGGGACAGATCGCCCGGCGGCCGGCCCGTCGCCATGTCGGGCATCTCGTGCGTCGTCGTCACTGCAGGTCCCTCCCAGGTGAGCGTCGCTGAGCAGACTAACAAACATAGAGAATGTTCGTTATATTTCTTACGCAGAGCACGACTACTTGCCGAGGTCCAAGGGAGAAGGCGCATGCAGGAACGGGCGGCCAGGACGCGCCAGGCCGTATTGGAAGCGGCCGCCGACGAGTTCGCCGAGCGCGGCTACGAGGGCGCCTCCCTCCAGCGGATGGGCCGGCGGGCCGCGACCTCGATCGGCGCTCTGACCTTTCACTTCGGGAACAAGACCACCCTGGCCGAGGAGGTGCGCACGACGGGGCGGGCCCGCTTCGAGCGCTGTCTGGAAGACCTCGCGGCCGCCCCCGACCCCTTACGTCAATTGCGCACCCTCATCGGTGCTTTGGCCCGGATGGCGCACGAGGACGCCTTCGTGCGCGCCACGCGCCGCCTGGAGGCCGACGGCCCCGGGGACGTATCGCCGTTGACCGAGGTCTGGCTCCCCGTGCTCCGCGGCCTGCTCGACCGGGCCCACGACGCGCGAAAGCTCCGTCCCGGAGTGTCTCCGGAGGACGCGGTGGCCCTGCTGGCGCATCTCGCGGAGGGCGCTATGGCCGCACACGGAGCGGCCCGGGACTCGGCGACGGAATCGGCGACGGACTCGGCCCGGGAATCGGCTCGGGACTCGGCCCCGGAATCGGCCCCGGACTCGGTCTGGGACTCGGTCGGGGATTCCGTCTGGAACGTCGTCCTGCACGGCCTCGCCGCCGACCGGACTGGTCGGGCGGACGGGGCGGCTGGTCAGGCGGACGGGGCTGGTCAGGCGGGGAGGGCGGAGCAGGTGGGCCGGGCTGGGCAAGAAGGGCTGGCGCGGCAAGCGAGCCGGACATGCCGGACGGACATGACGGACGTGCCCGACGCCGCAGACGCGCCCGACGCCGCGGATGTGACCGCGTGCGGGGCGGAACCCGCCTGAAGGCTGGTTCCGGCCCCCGTTCCGCCCGGTCTCAGGCGGTCGTCCGCAGCGATCTCGCCATCGCGTCCGCCACCTCGTCCAGGAGCTGCGCGCCGGCGCCCGCCGTCAGCCGGCTGCGGACCAGGGCGGCGCCGGCTCCGGCCTGCGGCCAGGCCTGGTAGGCGATCCCGCCGGGACCCTGGTGGCCGAAGGCGCCGGAGCGGACGTCCGGGTGGAGGCCCTCGTCGAGGAGTTGGAGGCCGCCCTCGCCGTATGCGCTGACCCCGCCGAGCAGCGGATCCAGGCCCTCGACCCAGAAGCTCCGCGCCTGGTCCAGCGTGCGGCGCGACAACAGCAACGGCTCCTCGCCCGGGGCCCGTACGGCGTCCGCCGCCAGGACGCCCTGGAGCCGGGCGAGGCCGCGGGCCGACGCGTACGCCCCCAACGAGGGGATGACCGCGTACCGCCGTCGGCTCTCGCTCCACACCCCGGCGTCCGCGGGGAACGGAGACGGGTTGTTCCAGACCCGCCCGGAGAGCCCCGCCCCGCTGTCGCCCGTCCCGCCGCGTCCCGTCCCGCTGTCGCGCGTCCCGCCGCGTCCCGTCCCCCCGCCCCTTCCGCCCTCCGGCGCCGGGAAGCGGGCGCGGAAGCCGGCGTCGTACGAGATCCGGGCGGCGTACGGCAGTTGGTCGGGCACGAGGCCGAAATGGATGTCGAGACCGAGCGGGCCCGCGATCTCCTCCAGGAAGAACAGGTCGAGATCGCGGCCGTCGACCCGGCGGATCACCTCGGCGGCGATCCACCCGGCGGTCCACGGCCCGTGCAGCACGCCGCCCGCCCGCGGGTCCTCCTCGGGGCTGTGCAGTTCGAGCAGCGCGGCCATCATCTGCGGGTTCTCGACATCGCGCTGGTCGAGGTCCGCCGCCATGCCGGGGAGCCGGGCGGTGAACGTCAGCACGTCCCGCAGCGTCACCGCGCCCTTGCCGCGCGTCGCGAACTCCGGCCAGTAGTCGGCGACGGGCCGGTCCAGCGCGAGTGCGCCCATGTCGGCGAGGAGCAGGACCGCCGTGGCCAGGATCCCGTGGGAGCCCGTCAGCACCGGCACGAGGGTGTCGCCGGTCCACGGAGTCCCGGTGACCGGGTCGGCGGTTCCGTGCCAGAGGTCGACGACCGTTTCACCGTCCCGTACGACCGCCAGCGCGGCCCCCTGGGAACCGGCCGGACCCGTGTCCCGGCAGGCGCGTTCGAAGGAATGGCGTACGGAGGCGAACCCGGGCGCCGTGGTTCCGTGGACGCCGGCCGTCGTCGGCCGGGGCCGGGGCCGCGGGAGGACCTGCCGTACCAGAGAGGTCGTCATGTCAAGAACTCCAGGAGTGGTGGGGAGCCAGGGACAGGGGCGGGCGGTGCGTGGGCCGGGCGCGGCTCACACCTCGGGGGCGCCCGCCGGGTAGGGCAGGAACTCCAGGTCGGTCAGGTCCTGTTCGGTCAGGCGGATCCGGTCGCCGCCGAGGTTCTCCGCGAGGTGGTACGGCACCGTCGTGCCGGGCAGCGCCACCACGTGCTCGCCGAGCCGGAGCAGCCACGCCAGGGCGACCTGCGCGGAGGTGGCCTCGTGCCGGGCGGCCACCTGGGCGACCGCCTGCGTGAGGGCGTAGTTGTGGCGGATGGCGCGCGGGGCGAAGCGGGGCTGGGTGCGCCGCCAGTCGTCCGGGGCCAGGTCGTCGGCGCGGGACAGCGCGCCGGTCAGCAGACCGCGGCCGAGCGGAGCGCCGGCCAGCAGCGCGATCCGGCGCTCCACCGCGTACGGCACGACGTCGTCGAGACCGCAGCGGGTGAAGAGCGACACCTCGGCGGCCATCGCCGCCGCCTCGTGCACGGCTTCGGCGGCGCGCGCCTCCGGGACGGTGACGACGGGCAGCCCCAGCATGCGGATCTTCCCCGCCCAGACCTGCTCGGCCAGCGCACCCCAGCTCTCCTCCAGCGGCACGCCCGGATCGACGCGGCGCAACAGATAGAGGTCGATGTGGTCCACGTGCAGCCGGCGCAGGCTCTCGTCGACCGCGGCCCGCAGCGCCTGCGGACCGCCCGCGGGCCGCAGCGCCCCGTCGGCGTCGCCGAGCAGGCCGCCGCCGGTACACAGCACCACCTCGTCCCGGCGCCCGCGGATGGCCTCACCGATCAGCCGCTCGTTGTCCCCGGCCGCGTAGGCGCCCGCCGTCTCGACGAGGTTGACCCCGAGGTCCACCGCCTCCTGGACCAGCGATACGGCCTTGCTCCTGTCCCTGAGGGACGGGGCGTAGCGGTACGAGAGTCCCATCGCGCCCAGTCCCAGCCGTCCGACGACCGGCCCGTCCCTGCCCAGTGTTGTGGTTCGCATCCTGCGAGAACTCCCTTCTCCACAGAGGAAAGCGACCACCTCATAGCAACAGCCCGCGCTGCCGAAGCACAGCATCCCGTTCCTACTTGCCGACCTCTGGACGACTTCGGGATGTTCGCCGGGCCCGGAGCCGGTCCCTCGCTCCTGGAGTCAGGGAGCCGAAGCCGCCGCGTCCGGGGTGCCGGGGTCCGGCGCCGTGATCCGCGCGATCGCCTCGACCGTCAGGGCGCGCTCGTGGGGCTCGGTCTCCAGGGCGCGGTGGATCGACAGGCCCTCGATGAGCGCGTCGAGCTGACGGGCGGTGGCCGGGTCGAAGTGCCATTCCAGGGCGCGGCGGCTGCGACCCATCCAGGTGCGGGTGAGCTCGCGGTAGGCGGGCCGGCGAGCGGCGAGGGTGTAGAGCTCGTGGGTGAGGATCAGCTCGCGCTGGTTGCCGCCGGAGAGGTGGTGGACGAGATCGGCGACGGCCCCGCGCGCCTCGTCGGGGGTGCTCGCGGCGCCGAGGCGTTCCTCGAAGACGGCGACGATCGTGCCGGAGAAACGGGTGAACGCCTCGTGCAGCAGCTCGTCCATGCCGGAGAAGTGGTACGTCATCGAGCCGAGCGGCACGCCCGCGCGGGCGGCGACCTTACGGTGCGAGACACCCGCGACGCCCTCGTCGACGATGAGGTCCAGCACGGCGTCGATGATGCGGTCCCGCCGTTCTGGGTCGGTGCGCCCTGTCGCCACGCGGGGCCTCCTCGGTGGGCTCGGTCCTGCTCGCAGCATAGAGCGCGGGGGAGAGGGGCGGCCGTGCGGCCGACGGGCCGCCGAGGGGAATGTACGAACGTACGCCTCGGGCGTACGCTCGTACGCCGGAAGTGCTTCCCACCTGTCTGCCGAGGCCCGACTCCCGTGAAGAACCCGCCGGTCATGGACGCCACCACCCGCCGCTGGCGCGCGGCGCTCTTCCTCTTCATGCTCGCCACCGGGGTGAGCATGGCGTCCTGGGTCGCCCGCACCCCGGCCGTCCGGGACGCGTTGGACGTGACGACCGGATCGATGGGTCTGGTGCTGTTCGGGCTCTCCGTCGGGTCGATGGCCGGGGTGCTGGTCTCCGGCGGGCTGGTGCGCAGGCACGGCGGGCGGCTGGTGATCGCCGTCGGTGCGGGGCTGCTCGTGGCCGGGCTGCTGGTGATCGCCGGGGGAGCGGCGCTGGAGGTGTCGGCCGGGGTGTTCTGCGGACTGGCTCTGTTCGGTGCCGGGATGGGTCTGGCGGAGGTGGCGTTCAACATCGAGGGCGCGGCCGTCGAACGGGCCGTGGGCCGCCCGGTCCTGCCGGTGCTGCACGGCTGCTTCAGCCTGGGGACCGTGGTCGGCGCGCTGGTCGGGATGGGGCTGACGGCGGTCCGGTTCCCGGTCGGCCGGCACCTGGCGGTGATAGCCGTCGCCGTCGCGGCGGCCGGGGTGTGGACCGTACGGGCGCTGCCGGCGGGCACGGGGAAGGAGGGGCCGGAGGCCGGTGACGGGGAGGCCGGTGACGGGGGGCGGACCGGGGGCGTGCGCGCGCAGGTGGAGGTCTGGCGGGACCGGCGGCTGGTGCTGATCGGCCTGATCGTGCTGGCCATGGCCTTCGCGGAGGGCTCGGCCAACGACTGGCTGCCGCTGCTGATGGTGGACGGCCACGGGACGAGTGCGACGGCCGGTTCGCTGACGTTCATGCTGTTCGCCGTCGCGATGACGACGGGCCGGTTCACGGGCGGGCCCCTGCTGGTGCGCTACGGCCCGGCGGCCGTGGTCCGGGCCAGCGCCCTGGTGGCGGCGGTCGGCGTGGCCCTGGTGATCTTCTCCGACAGCGCGCTGCTCGCCGGGGCGGCCGTGGTGCTGTGGGGGCTCGGCGCCTCCCTCGGGTTCCCGGTCACGATCTCGGCGGCGGGCGAGGGCGTGCGGAACGCTTCGGCCCGGGTCGCGGCGGTGTCGACGGCGGGCTACGCGGCGTTCTTGGTCGGCCCGCCCTCGCTGGGCTTCCTGGCGGACCATGTGGGGCTGCGGAACGCGATGGTGGTGGTGCTCGTCCTGCTGGCCGGCGCGGCGCTGATCACCCGGGCGCTGCGGACGCCGTCCTCCGGGGCGGGCGTGGAGCCGCCCGGTGCGCAGGTTCCCGGGGTCTCTCAGTCCGACCTGGTGTAGATCAGGCTCTCGCCCGTCCCGGCAGTGGACCGGCGCAGGTCCCCGTCCGGGAGCAGGGTCAGTTCGGTGGGCTTCCCGGGCGTGCAGGAGGAGGCCGGGCGGCCGGAGGACACCGTGGAGGGCCCGATTCGGACCGGGCCGTCCTCGGCGGGCCGGTCGGAGAGGGGGGCGGTGAACTCGCAGTGGTACGTGGATCCGGAGGCGAGGGGACCCTCGGCGGTGAGGACGAGGATCTGGTCGCCCACTTTTCCCTGCCGGATGGTCAACGTCCGTGAGGCAGTGCCCTGTTCGCCGGGTATGGAGCCGGTCCAGGTCCCCAGGAAGCCCTTCGGGACGGCTCCTTCGCCGCTCTGCTGCCCGCCGCCACCGCCGGTTGCGGTGGAGCCCGACGGGCCGGGGGAGGCGGTCGTCCCCGGGGCGGTGCCGTTCATGAACGCGTACACCGATCCGCCCGCCCCGATCGCCACGACCACGGCGACGGCGACCAGCGCGGCGGTGGCCCCGGCGGAGCGGCGCTCCCGGGCGGGCGGGGGAGCGGTGGGAGCGAAGTAGGCCGGAGGGGAGGCCTGTTCGTCGGTACGGCCGGGGGCCGGCTGCGGCGCCGGGTGAGGGGCCGGGTGCGGGGCGGCGGGGGTGCCGTACGGCGAGTGGTGCGGGGTGTAGGGGCGCTGCGGATGCTGAGCGCCCTGGGCGCCTGGAGGCCCGTGGGCACCCTGAGGTCCATGGGCCCCCTGAGGTCCGTGCGGAGCTTGCCGACCGCGTGGGTCCTCCGGGCCATCCCGGCCATCCCGGCCATCCCGGCCCTCCGGGTCCGCCGGGTCCTCCGCGTCGAGCAACCCCACTGCGTGTCGGCCGAGTTGGGCGATCAGGGTGGCGGGCAGCCAGGGTTCGTCCACCTGTGCCTGCGTCTGCGTCTCCGCCTCCGCCTCGCCGAGGCGGGCCAGGATCTCGCCGGTGCCGGGGCGGGCCGCCGGGTCCTTCGCCAGGCAGTCCCGGACGACGCCGGCCAGGTCATCCGGAACCCCGGTCAGGTCCGGGCCCTCCTGGGCTATCCGGAACATCAGGGCGTGGACCCCGCCGCTCTCCGTCGTACCGAACGGCAGCCGCCCCGAGGCGGCGTACGCGAGGACGGACCCGAGGCAGAACACGTCGCACGCGGTGGTCACGCGCTCGCCGCGCACCTGCTCGGGGGCCATGAAGCCGGGGGAGCCGACCAGGGCCCCGGTACGGGTCAGATCACCGTCGGGCACGGACTCCAGGGCGCGGGCGATCCCGAAGTCGATGACCCGGGGGCCGTCGATGGTCATCAGGACGTTGGAGGGCTTCAGGTCCCGGTGGATGAGCCCGGCCCCATGGATGTGCTGGAGCGCGTGGGCGAGCCCGGAGCCGAGGAACCGTACGGAACGCAACGGCAGCGGCCCGTACGCCCCCGAGTCCGTGACCGGGGCGCCGGAGCGTCCCGAGACGATGCGCTGGAGGGAGGGCCCGGCGACGTAACCGGTGGCGACCCAGGGGACGGGTGCCTCGGTGTCGGAGTCCAGCACCGGTGCGGTCCACGCGCCGCCGACGCGATGCGCGGCACGGACCTCCTGGCGGAAGCGGGCCCGGAATTCGGGCTGCTCGGCGAGCTCGCGGCGGACGAGCTTGAGGGCGACGGTGCGGCCGCGGTCGGAGCGGGCGAGGAAGACCTGGCCCATGCCGCCCTCGCCCAGGCGGCCGAGAAGACGGTACGCACCGATGCGGTGCGGGTCGTCGGACCCGAGCTTGTCCATGGTGCGCTTCCTCCCCGTGCGGCCCGCAAGAGGATAGCGCCGCACCCCTGCCCCGCACTCCCCAGCCCGTCCGGCCTTTGAGGACGGACCCGCATTCTCCAGCCCGTCCGGCGTTTGAGGACGGACCCCTGGCCCGGGACGGGGTGGGCCCGCACATTTCAGCCCGTCCGGCGCTTGAGGACGGAACCCTTGATCGGACAGGGCCGACGCACTCAACAACGCCGGTGCCCCGGAGGAGCCAACCCGACAAGGCCGGGGCCCGACATCGGCAGGGTTCCGTCCTCAAGTGCCGGACGGGCTGGGGTGGGGCGCCCTCGCACGGGGGCCGGGGCCCGACGCCGGCAGGGTTCCATCCTCAAGCGCCGGACGGGCCGGGGTGGGGCAACCTCGCACGGGGGCCGGGGCCGGGGCCCGACACCGACACGGCCCCGTCCTCAGGCGCCGGACGGGCCGGCGTGGCCCGGGCCGGAATCGGCCGCCCCCGCAGCGGTCAGATTCTCCACCGCCCCCGACAACCGCTCAAGCACCCGCACCGTCTCCGCCAGCCCCTCCACCCCCAGCTCCCCCACGAGCCTCGCGGCGAACTCCGCGTGCGGCGGGCCGATCCGGGAGACCGCCTCCCGCCCCGCCTCCGTCACCCGCAACAGCTTCGCCCGGCGATGGGCCGGATTCTCCGCGTACTCCGCGAGCCCCCGCCCGACCAGCAGATCTGCGATCCGCTGCACGCTCTGCCGGGTGATCCCCATCGCCCGGGCGATCCCCGACACCGGCAACGGCTCCCGCAGCACCGCCCCCAGCACCTGCCACCACGCCGCCGTGAGGCCGCCCGGCCGCGCCAGCTCGTCGGCCACCCCGAGGAACTGCCCGTTCAGCCGGAACACCGACAACGCCGTACGGCTCAACAGATCCTGCTGGGCCCGGACATCACCCGCTTCCGCCGCCTCACTCACCTTCCAGCACCTCGTACGCGCCGGCGTCCGAGTCGTGGAACAGCCGGTACCACGCGTCCAGCTTCTCCGGCCCGTAGACCCCGAGCAGCGCGAAGACCTCCCGCGCGAACGCCACCGGCTCCGTCGGCCCGGCCGTGATCAGCCCGCCGTCGGTGACCGCGTCCGCTTCCACGTACCGTGAGCCGCCCGCGTACCCCGTCGCCGCGAGGTAGAAGGAGACCGCGCTCGTGTGTGTGCGGCCGTCCAGCAGGCCCTCCCGCGCCAGCCCGGCCGTCGCCCCGCAGATGGCCGCGACCGGGACCCCCGCGTCCAGGAAGCCCCGGGCCGCCCGCGCGAACGGGGCCAGCCCGTCGCCCGCGTCCCACGTGTCCGCACCGGTCAGGATGAGCAACGCGCTGTCCTGCGGGCGTAGTTCGTCCAACGACAGGTCGGGCTGGACGCGCAGGCCGCCCATGGTCGTCACCGGCTCCCGGGAAGGGCCCACGGTCCGGACGGTGTAGCCGTGCCGTGCGAGATGGGCGGTGGTGTGCCCGGTCTCCCAGTCGGCGAAGGTGTCGTAGACGGCGAGATGCACGGTGTTGCTGCTGCTGCTGCTGCTGTTGCTGGTCATGGTGACCTCCTCAGCTCGATGACAGAAGACTGTCAGAACGACAGCAGGCTGTCAATGTAGGACTCGCATCGAATCCACCGCATCCACCGCATCCACCGCATTCACCGATCCGGACCCGACACCCTGCCGACCCATCCGCCCCAGGCCGTACAAGGTGGCCATGGAGGCCGCCCCCACCAGCGCCTACGCTCGCCGCATGACCCCTCATGCCCCTCATGCCCCGTCCGCCGACCCCGCGGCCGGTGCGGCCGTGAAGGCCGCGGACCGCGCGCACGTGTTCCACTCCTGGTCCGCCCAGGGCCTCATCGACCCGCTCGCCGTCGCCGGCGCCGAGGGCTCCTACTTCTGGGACTACGACGGCAACCGCTACCTGGACTTCACCAGCGGGCTCGTCTACACCAACATCGGCTACCAGCACCCCACCGTGATCGCCGCGATCCAGGAGCAGGCGGGCAAGCTCGCCACCTTCGCGCCCGCGTTCGCGATCGAGGCGCGCTCCGAGGCCGCACGCCTCATCGCCGAGCGCACCCCGGGCGACCTGGACAAGATCTTCTTCACCAACGGCGGGGCCGAGGCCGTCGAGAACGCCATCCGCATGGCCCGGCTGCACACCGGCCGCACGAAGGTGCTCTCCGCCTACCGCTCGTACCACGGGGCCACCTCCACCGCGATCAACCTCACCGGGGACCCGCGCCGCTGGCCCTCCGACAACGGCTCGGCGGGCGTCGTCCGCTTCTGGACCCCGTTCCTCTACCGCTCGCCCTTCTACGCCGCCACCGAGGCCGAGGAGTGCGCCCGCGCCCTCCAGCACCTGGAGGACACCCTCGCCTTCGAGGGCCCGGCCACCATCGCCGCGATCATCCTGGAGACCATCCCGGGCACGGCGGGCATCATGACCCCGCCGCCGGGCTATCTGGCGGGCGTCCGCGAGATCTGCGACCGGTACGGGATCGTCTTCGTGCTCGACGAGGTGATGGCCGGATTCGGCCGCACCGGCGCCTGGTTCGCCGCCGACCACTTCGACGTCGTGCCGGACCTGCTGACCTTCGCCAAGGGCGTCAACTCCGGTTACGTACCGCTGGGCGGCGTCGCCATCAACGCCGAGATCGCAGCGACCTTCGAGACCCGCCCCTACCCCGGCGGCCTCACCTACTCCGGACACCCGCTGGCCTGCGCCGCCGCCGTCGCCACCATCGGCGTGATGGAGGACGAGAAGGTCGTCGAGCACGCGGCCCGGATCGGCGAGAAGGTCCTCGGCCCCGGCCTGCGCGAACTCGCCGAACGCCACCCCTCGGTGGGCGAGGTGCGCGGCCTCGGCGCGTTCTGGGCGCTGGACCTGGTCCGCGACCGGGAGACCCGCGAGCCGCTCGTCCCGTACAACGCCTCGGGGGAGGCCAACGCCCCGATGGCGGCTTTCGGCGCGGCGGCGAAGAAGCAGGGGCTGTGGCCGTTCATCAACATGAACCGGACCCATGCCGTCCCGGCCTGCAACGTCTCCGAGGCCGAGGCCAAGGAAGGGCTGGCGGCCCTGGACGTCGCTCTCACCGTCGCCGACTCGTACACGGTGCAGGGCGCGTAACGATCTCCCCGGCCCGCACGCCGAGTAACCGGACGACTCGATTCCGTACGGGATCAACCCGGTGCGCATCCCCGCCGTGCCCGGAATCGGGCACGGCGGCGGCCCTGGCTTAAGGTGACCCGAACCAGAAATGACCCCCGCCGGAAACGGCCGACGCCGGAAACGGCCGACGCCGGAAACGGCCGACGCCGGAAACGGCCGACGCCGGAAACGGCCGACGCCGGAAACGGTCGGCGTACGGGGATCGGGTACGGGCAGGGACAGACGGACGGATGGGGGCCGGTATGAGTCCGAGCGGAGGTGTGACGCGCAACACCCTGCGCCAGCAGATCGCCGACGCGCTGCGTGACGAGGTGCTGGCAGGGCGTCTTCCGCCGGGCCGGGAGTTCACCGTCAAGCAGATAGCCGAGCAGTACGGGGTCTCCGCGACGCCCGTCCGTGAGGCGCTGTTCGACCTCTCCGCACAGGGGCTCCTCGCCTCCGACCAGCACCGCGGCTTCCAGGTGCGCGAGTTCACCGTCGCCGACTTCCGTGCGATGGCCGAGGCCCGCGCCCTCGTCGTCGAGGGCCTCTTCCGCAACCCCGCCGAGCGGGTCGCGGTCCGGCCCGAGGGCCTCGCCTCGATCCGGCGCCGGGCGGCGGAGGCGGTCCGCGCGGCGAAGGGCGGCGACCTCGACGTGCTGATCGGGTACGACCTGCGGTTCTGGCGGGAGCTGGGGCAGTTCGTCCTCAACCCGTACGTCACCGACTTCCTCACCCGGCTCCGCGTCCAGGCCTGGGTGTTCGCCGTCCACCGGCTGCGCCGCGACGGCATGGACGAGGACGTGCTCTGGTTCGGTCACGAGGACCTGGTCGAGGCCATCGCCCGGGGCGACCACGAGCAGGTCCACGCCGCCATGCACTCCTACTACGCGCACGCGCTCGCCTGGGCGGACCGGCTGGAGGCGCGGGCAGCCGGAGGAGACGCTCCAGGACCGCCGGTCCCGCCGGTCCCGCCGGTCCCTCCGGAGCCCGGGCAGCCTGGGGAGTTCGGGGCGTCCGGGCACTCCCCGGAGGCACCTAGGGCCCCGGGACACTGTGCGTGAGGTTCGCCCCGCATTACGCTGTCCCGACGAGCGCCCGAACCCTTCCGAGAGCGAGACTTCGTGGCCTGTGACCTGTGGCTGGTCCCCCTCGTCGATGTGCTGTGCCACAGCGCCGACAATCCGTTCGCCGAAGAGATCGCCGTCTACGACAAGGCGCTGAACGACGCCGGGCTGCCGCCCGTCCCCGTCTACGCCTACATGCCGGGCCTCAACGGGGAAGTCGCCCCCGTGGCCGGCTTCGACTACGACGCCCTGCACTTCCTGCGCCGCGCCTACCTGCTCCAGTTGAGCGGCCTGGCCGTCACGCCCGTCGCGGGTCTCGACGGCGACTACGAGCAGCTCCTCGAAATGTTCGAGCAGGCCGCGCAGCAGTCGCATCTGGTGTGGCACTACGACCACGCCGGGGCGTACGTTCCGGTGGACTTCCCGGCCCCCCTGGCCGACGACGCGCTCCTGGCGGGCGGCGGACCGCTGGGCTCCGCGCACGGGTTGCTGCGCGAGCTGGAGTTCGTCGCCCCGTCCATCGGCATCGACCCGTCCAACCCGCCGGCCGCCCCGCAACCGCCCTCCGGCCCCACGGCCCTGGAGGAACCGGCGGACCCGATCCCCTACGACGACAGCCCGTTCGCCCGGGAACGCCACGTCTGGCTCGGCCTGCACGCGGCGGCGACCCGCAGCCTGGCCCAGGGCTCAATGATCATCTTCAGCTAGGACGACACCCAGCCCGGCCGCTTCCGGCCGCGAACCGGGAAGATCAAGCCCGTCCGGCGATTGAGGACCGGGGGCCCGGGGGCAGCGCCCCCGAAGCCGCACCCCGGCCCCCGGCCCCGGTCTCCTCACCGCGGCGGCGACTCCGGCGGCCGCTGCCGCGGCATGTTCGGCCGCGCCGCCACCGACGGCATCGAGAACCGCCCCGGCGCCGCCGACTCACCGCGCCCCCCGGCGCTCCCCGTCGCCAGGGCCTGCATGCCCATCGGCGCGGGCCCCGCCCGGAACTCCACCATCCAGTCCGCCGTCTCCGACCGCACCAGCTCGGTGACGTCCTCGGAGAACCTCCGCAGCACCCCCAGGCACCGCTCGGCCGCCTCGCTGGCCGTGCCCTCGGTCGGCCCGAGCATCTCCCGTACGCACTCCGAGGCCCAGTCGAACTGGAGCACCTGGAGCCGCCGCTGCACGGCCTGCGCCGTGGCGAGGTCCCTTATCCACCCGGAGGTGAGACCGAAGTACCGGTCGGAGGCCATACAGGCGGCCCCCAGCAGCAGGGACAGATAGCCCCAGCCCGCCGAGCCGCTCAGGGCGCCGGTCAGGTCGAGCAGCGGCAGGGCGGCCCCGGCGACCACCCCGGCGGCGGTGCCCATCCGCAGGGCCCTGGCGGCCCGGCGCTTCCGGACCCGGTCGTGGAGATACCAGTCGGCGGTGTTCAGCGCCCCGGTCTCGACCCAGCGGTAGAGCTCGTCGAGCCGCTCGGCCGGCTCACCCCAGTCGCCGAGGGGGAACGGGCGCCCGGTCAGATCACCCCCGCCGGGGTGTCCCCTGCCCGGGCCGGAAGCGGAATGCTCAACTCCGTTTTCACCGGATCCCGCATCGGACTCCTTGCGGGGCGGCCCCTCGGGCTGCATCTCCGGCTGACTCACCGGGGCACTCCTCTGCACTCTGACGGACGGGACGGACGCGTAGGGCTTCCCGGAACCGGACCCGACCGGCCCGGAGAGGGCGGGGCGGGCCGCGCGACCGACGACCCCCGCGGGGTAACTCTGCGTCACCGCACATGCACGCTCGTGTGTCGATGTGCATGCCCTTCCTACCGCCGAATGGTGGGCCGCGGGGTCGAAATCGCGGGATTCCCGCCTGCGTACGGCCGCTGGTCAGGTATAGGAGCAATCACGCCGCTTCCTGAATCTCACTCGAAAGAGTTGGTCCCTGGCGGGTGGAGCGCGGTGACCGGGGAGCACGTAGGCTCGGCTTACCGAAACATTTGTCGTCGAAATGCCAGGAGTGACCGTGATTCCCGGTGGTGGTCAGCCCAATATGCAGCAGTTGCTCCAGCAGGCCCAAAAGATGCAGCAGGATCTCGCAGCGGCCCAGGAGGAACTGGCCAGGACCGAGGTCGACGGACAGGCGGGCGGCGGTCTCGTGAAGGCCACCGTGACCGGCTCCGGCGAGCTCCGCGCCCTGGTGATCGACCCGAAGGCGGTGGACCCCGAGGACACCGAGACGCTCGCCGACCTCGTCGTCGCGGCCGTCCAGGCGGCCAACGAGAACGCGCAGGCGCTCCAGCAGGAGAAGCTCGGCCCGCTGGCCCAAGGCCTGGGCGGCGGGGGCGGCATCCCCGGCCTGCCGTTCTGACCGGACCGGGCCGACCGGGCCGACCGGCCTGACCGTTCTGACCGGACCGGATGGAGCCAGGCCCACGAGGCCTACTGGTACCGACCCGTACCCACTACGGTACGGAGCAGGAAGCAAAGAAAGGCGTTCCGTTGTACGAAGGCGTTGTTCAGGACCTCATCGACGAACTGGGCAGGCTGCCCGGCGTCGGTCCCAAGAGCGCGCAGCGGATCGCCTTCCACATCCTCCAGGCCGAGCCCACGGACGTACGACGGCTCGCGCACTCCCTCCTGGAGGTCAAGGACAAGGTCCGGTTCTGCGAGGTGTGCGGCAACGTCGCGCAGCAGGAGCAGTGCGGGATCTGCCGGGACGCGCGCCGCGACCGGAGTGTCATCTGTGTGGTCGAGGAGCCCAAGGACGTCGTGGCGATCGAGCGGACGCGTGAGTTCCGGGGCCGCTACCACGTCCTGGGCGGGGCGATCAGCCCCATCGAGGGCGTCGGCCCGGACGACCTGCGCATCCGCGAGCTGCTGGCGCGGCTCGCGGACGGCTCCATCACGGAGCTGATCCTCGCGACCGACCCCAATCTGGAGGGCGAGGCCACCGCGACGTACCTGGCGCGGATGGTCAAGCCGATGGGCCTCAGAGTGACCCGGCTGGCCAGCGGCCTGCCGGTCGGCGGCGACCTGGAGTACGCCGACGAGGTCACCCTGGGCCGCGCCTTCGAGGGGAGGCGGCTGCTGGATGTCTGACACCACCGCCGTACGCCCCCGTCACGTGCCGCAGCCCGCTCTGCCGCCCGCTCCGTTTTCGTCGTCCGCTTCGTCGTCCGCTTCACCGTCTGTGACCGCGCCCACGGGAGGTCCCCTCGATGTCTGACGCCACGCTGAACTCCGTCACGCAGGACCCGGGCGACTTCGCCGTCCAGATCGCGGACCAGATCAAGACGTTCATCGTCGCGGTCACCGAGGTGTCCAAGGTCGACGAGCCGGAAGAGGCCGTCCCGGTCCTGCTCCTCCAGGTCTCGCAGCTCCTGCTCGCGGGCGGCCGCCTCGGCGCGTACGAGGACGTCCTGCCCGACGAGAGGTACGAACCGGACCTCGGCCCCGAACCGGACGCGGACGGCCTGCGCGAGCGGTTCGCGGCGCTGCTGGAGCCGATCGACGTCTACTCCGAGGTCTTCGACCCGTACGAGCCCCGCAAGGCCCCGGTCCCGCACCGGATCTCCGACGACCTGGCCGACCTGGTCACCGACCTCGGCCACGGCCTCGCGCACTACGAAGCCGAGCGCACCGCCGAGGCGCTGTGGTGGTGGCAGTTCTCGTACTTCTCCAACTGGGGCTCCACCGCCTCCGCCACCCTCCGCGCCCTCCAGTCCCTGGTCGCCCACATCCGCCTCGGCCAGCCCCTGGAGGAGCTGGACGGCCTGGACACCGACCAGGACCCGGGCGAGGAGGACCTCGCCGAGGAGGCGGGCCGCGTGATGCTGGAGGAGATCGCGGGACCGCTGGGCCTGCGCCCGGTGAAGTAGCCGGAACGTGCAGGACCCGGGTTCTCGTTCACTCGTTTGAGCAGAGGATATAAGGAAAAGCTTCTATCCAGTTGCAGCGTACGCTGAGGTACGAAGCATGAACTGGGAGATCAACCTTCACTTATCGGTGGAGCTGTGGCTGCTCAGGCTGGCGGAGGAGGATCCCGTGACGGCTGACCTTGTCGAAGCGGCGGTCGACATGCTGGCTGACAGCGGGCCAACGTTGGGCCGACCGCTTGTGGACCGGCTCCAAGGGTGCCGTATCCATAACCTCAAGGAGCTGAGGCCGGCCAGCTCCGGCAGGAGCGAGGTCCGCATCCTGTTCGTCTTCGATCCGGGGCGGCGGGCCATCCTCTTGGTAGCCGGCGACAAGGCGGGCCGGTGGAGCGACTGGTATCGCGAGTCGATCCCGGTGGCCGAACGCCGATACGACGAATATCGGGCCGCGTCCAGTGCGCCCGGGATCCTGGAGGCGTCCGATGGGTGAGCACAGCAGTTGGACCGAGGTGAAACAGCGGATGCGCGGGACCGCCCCGGAGGCGACCGACGCCGAACGGGAAGGTCGCAGGCAAGCGGCGCGTACTGTCACCGAGGCGTACGTGCTGGGGCACCATCTGCGGGTGATCCGCGAGGAGCAGGGCCTGACCCAGGCACAGGTGGCCAAGTCCGTCGGCATTTCGCAGGCGCGGGTTTCCCAGATCGAACGGGGCGAGATCCACAACCTGGAGAGCATGCGTACCTACGCGGCAGCGCTTGGTGCCAGGATCAAGGTGTCCATCGAGTACGGGGATCGAACGGTCGGGGCGGCCTGACGGGCGGTTTTCGCGGAACGCCCCACCCTTCAGATCCGGCCGGTTGGGCGGGGCCTCCGCCACTTGACCTCAACCGCGCTTGAGGGCCGAGGCTCCTGGTGAACGGCCGACGCAACGGCCGCGCCCCGCAAGGAGATTCCTCATGAGCGCCACACCCACCGCCTCCACACCCACCGCCGCCACACCCACCGTCATCGGAGTGCCCGCCCCGCAGGAGGACGTGGACGCCATCGTCGCGTTCGTCGCCGGCGTGCAGCACGCCCAGCAGAACGCGCTGCCGGAAGCCTTCCTGGACGGCTTCCGCGAGGACGCCATCTGGACCACGGGCCACGGCAAGCGGCTGACCGGCCTGCCGGAGATCAGCGCCTTCACTCGCAAGGTGCTGCCCCCGCAGGCGGACTCCCCGGTGACCGCCACGTACACGGTCGACCTGATCCTCTTCATCCGCCCCGACATCGCCGCCGTCAAGATCCGCCAGCGCCCGGCCACCCGGGACGGGGTGTTCCTGGACGAGATCTTCCACGGCCAGGAGGACCCCTCCGAGCTGATGGCCGCCCACCCGGAGTCGGTCCCCGGCACCCCGACCTACTTCCTGGCGAAGGACGACGGGGTCTGGCGTATCGCGGCCGCGCAGAACACCCAGGTCTTGGACGTGGAGACGCTGACGACGGGCTGAGCCGGTCAGGGTGCGATCCCGCAACCACGCGATCCCGCAACCACGCGATCCCGCAGGTCCGCCCGAGGCTCAAGCCCCGAGCCCCGAGTCCCGGGCTTCGAGCTTTCTCTGTAGGAATGGGTGGTTGGGTTCAACCCACCCACCCTCCCTTCCTGATCCCTGACCAGGTTCCGAACCGCCCTGCGGGCTGCGCGAATTCGATCGGAAGTGACGGTTGGTGACCAGGTTGCGTCGGAGCGTATGCACGCTCTAGGTTCGCGATGAGCAACCCACTATCCGTAAAACGGACAACCCCGGTGGTGCTCGCAACACCGACCGGGGTCTGACCGTAAGAGATCGCACCCGTTAGAAAGACGATCCCCATGGCTACTGCCAACCTTAGTGCCGCCCTGCGCGCGCCCGCCCACCCCATGGCGAAAGCCGGGTACGGAAAGCGTCAGGCCCCCGACCAGGCCCCGCCCCGCGCCGACGACTTCGCCGGTCTGGAGCCGCGCGAGGCGGCCATCGCCTCGTACATCGACGGGCTCCCCGAAGGCGCGGCGATCGGCTACAAGGTGCTCGCCGAGGAGTTGCCGGACTACGGGCAACAGGCGTGTCGCAGCTCGCTCGACTGGCTGACCCGGACCGGACACCTGCGGCGCGTCAGGGTCCACGTCACCCTGCCCGACGGCCAGATGCGCTGGGTGACGCGTACGTACTTCTCCCGGACCGCGCGCGACGCCGACTGGTGGGCCGCCCATGTGCGGTTCGTCCGGGGCCTGGACGCGCCCGGCCAGCCCCCGGCGCCCGCTGCCGTCGGCCGCCCCCCGGCACCCGCTGCCGCGGAAACGGCCGAGGAGCCCCGGCCCGGCGTCCGGGCCCCGCGCTCGGAGGCGTACGACGTCCTCGCCGGGCTCGGCCGCCGCGAGCCCCGGCTCCAGCTCTCCGAGGGCGACTGCGTGCAGCTGGAACACCTGGTCGGGGAGTGGCTGGCGCGCGGCGTGGGCCGCGAACAGATCACCCAGGCCCTGACCTCGGGCCTGCCGGCGTCCGTGCACTCCGCCGGACCCCTCCTCCGTAAACGACTGGAGACCAAGATGCCGCCCAGCCCCGCCCCCCGGCCGGAGAAGGACCACCCGCGCGAGGAGATCGTGGGCAAGGTGATGATGTGCCTCTTCTGCGACGAGGACGAGACGACGACCACGCTGGACCACGGCGTCTGCCGCGACTGCCGCGCCGACATCGCCCGCGACGAGGCGGCCGGCCTGACCGGCGACGTACCGGACACCTTCCTGGCCCGCCCGCGCGCCGAGGTGGACGTCGCCGCCCGCATGGCCGAACTCCGCTCGGCCACCGTCCGCCCGGTCCTCCCGGCCCCGAGGCCGCGCAGGTGAGCGTGCGGGAGGTCCCGGTCGGGGCACCATGGAGGCAAGGAGGCGACGCCATGACCCCCAGGACCACCGCTCAGCCCCAGATGAGTGTCGAGGAGTTCGAGGAACTCGCCCGCCGAGCTCCCGAACTGGTGCGGCTGGAGTTCATCCACGGAAAGGTCCAGGTAAAGCCCGTGCCGAACGGGAATCACGCGGAGATCGTCAAGTGGCTGCAGAAGCTCTGTATGCAGCACCGGCCGGACCTGTGGCTCTATCCCGAGCAGGGCCTCGCCGTCGAGACGTACCGCAAGGGCCGGGCCCGCCCCGACGGCGTCCTCGCGCCCGACGAGCACTTCGCCGGGGCGGGGGAGTGGGCGGCTCCCACCGGCGTACTGATGACCGTGGAGGTCACCTCCCGCGACGCCGACACCAACCGGCGCGACCGGGTCGAGAAGCCCGACGGTTACGCGGCGGCCGGCATTCCGGTCTACCTGCTCGTCGACCGCGAGGCGTGTTCGGTCACCGTCTTCACCGAGCCGGAGAAGGGTACGTACCGCTCCGCCACCACCCGGCCCTTCGGCGCGGTCGTCGAGCTGCCCGGGCCGGTCGGCTTCACGCTCGACACCGAGAAGCTCAAGGAGTACGCGGACTGAAGGCCTACGTCGACTGAAGGCGTACGCCGACTGACCCTCCCGGCTCGCCGGACGCCGCCCGATCGTGTGGGCTGGGATGGCCCCGATCGTGTGGGCTGGGACACAAACGGGAGTGCTCCCGGGCTGGGCGGGCAACAGCCACGTACGAGCGGTTCGGGCGACACGCCGTACCGAGTGGTGAGCGGGACATCTCACCATCCGATATGAGCGGGTCTATTCCGGGCCGCTCGTTAGACTGAGCCGACCGCAGTAATGACTGAGCGAGGAGCGCACGTGGGCCTTGTCGTGCAGAAGTACGGAGGCTCCTCCGTAGCCGATGCCGAGGGCATCAAGCGGGTCGCCAAGCGAGTCGTCGACGCCAAGAAGAACGGCAACCAGGTGGTTGTCGTGGTGTCCGCGATGGGCGACACGACGGACGAGTTGATAGACCTCGCCGAGCAGGTGTCTCCGATGCCTACCGGCCGCGAGTTCGACATGCTGCTGACCGCCGGCGAGCGGATCTCCATGGCCCTGCTGGCGATGGCGATCAAAAACCTGGGCCACGAGGCCCAGTCGTTCACGGGCAGCCAGGCCGGTGTCATCACCGACTCGGTCCACAACAAGGCGCGCATCATCGACGTCACGCCGGGCCGCATCCGGACCTCGATCGACGAGGGCAACATCGCCATCGTCGCCGGGTTCCAGGGCGTGAGCCAGGAGGGCAAGAACATCACGACCCTCGGCCGCGGCGGGTCGGACACGACCGCCGTCGCGCTGGCCGCCGCGCTGGACGCCGAGGTCTGCGAGATCTACACCGACGTCGACGGCGTCTTCACCGCGGACCCCCGGGTCGTGAAGAAGGCGAAGAAGATCGACTGGATCTCCTTCGAGGACATGCTGGAGCTGGCCGCGTCCGGCTCCAAGGTGCTGCTGCACCGCTGCGTCGAGTACGCACGCCGTTACAACATCCCGATCCACGTCCGCTCGTCCTTCTCCGGACTGCGCGGCACCTGGGTCAGCAACGAGCCGCAAGGGGACCAGCAGGTGGAGCACGCGATCATCTCCGGAGTCGCCCATGACGTCTCGGAGGCCAAGGTCACCGTCGTCGGCGTCCCGGACAAGCCCGGCGAGGCGGCCGCGATCTTCCGCGCCATCGCCAACGCCGAGGTCAACATCGACATGGTGGTGCAGAACGTCTCCGCCGCGTCGACCGGCCTGACGGACATCTCCTTCACCCTGCCCAAGGCCGAGGGCCGCAAGGCCATCGACGCCCTGGAGCGGACCAGGAACTCCATCGGCTTCGACTCGCTCCGCTACGACGACCAGATCGCCAAGATCTCCCTGGTCGGCGCCGGTATGAAGACCAACCCGGGCGTCACGGCCGGATTCTTCGAGGCGCTGGCCGACGCGGGCGTGAACATCGAGCTGATCTCGACATCCGAGATCCGCATCTCGGTGGTCACCCGGGCCGACGACGTCAACGAGGCCGTGCGCGCCGTGCACACCGCCTTCGGTCTCGACAGCGACTCCGACGAGGCCGTCGTCTACGGGGGCACCGGCCGATGACCGGACACCGCCCTTCGCTCGCGGTCGTCGGCGCGACCGGGGCGATCGGCGGTGTCATGCTCCGGATCCTCTCGCAGCACGCGGACGTCTGGGGCGAGGTCAGACTCGTCGCCTCACCGCGCTCGGCCGGGCGCAAG
Source organism: Streptomyces sp. CA-278952 (assembly GCF_028747205.1). Classification (NCBI taxonomy): domain Bacteria; kingdom Bacillati; phylum Actinomycetota; class Actinomycetes; order Kitasatosporales; family Streptomycetaceae; genus Streptomyces; species Streptomyces sp. CA-278952. Next base: position 3,627,521 of record NZ_CP112880.1, on the reverse strand, counting down.
CTGGCCGTGCGCGGTGAGGAGATCGAGGTCCTCGCGCTCGCCGAGGACGTGTTCGAGGGCATCGACGTGGCCCTCTTCCTGGTGCCGGACGAGGTGGCCGCCCGTTGGGCACCGATCGCCGCCGCCAAGGGCGTCGTCGTCATCGACGACTCGGCCGCCTTCCGGCTCGACGACGACGTGCCGCTGGTCGTCCCGGAGATCAACCCCCATGCCGCCCGGCTCCGGCCGCGCTCCATCGTCGCGTCCCCGAACTGCACCACGCTGTCGCTGATCGTCGCGATCGGCGCCCTGCACGCCGAGTTCGGACTGCGCGAGCTGATCGTCTCCTCCTACCAGGCCGTCAGCGGCGCGGGCCGGGACGGCGTCGCCGCCCTCCGCGAGCAGCTGGCCCTGGTGGCCGGCACGGAGCTGGGCACCCAGCCCGGGGACGTGCGCCGGGCCCTGGGGGACAGCGCGGAGGCGGCGGGGAGCCCGTTCGCCGCTCCCGTCGCCCTGAACGTCGTGCCCTGGGCGGGTACGGACGCCGGCGACGGCTGGTCCTCCGAGGAGATCGCCATCCGCGAGGAGTGCCGCAAGGTGCTGGGCCTGCCGGATCTTAAGGCCACCGCGACCTGTGTGTACGTCCCCGTGATCGCCACGCACTCGATGTCCGTCCACGCCCGCTTCGAGAACGAGGTCGCCGTGGGCAAGGCGCACGAGATCCTGGCGACCGCCCCCGGTGTGGTCCTCTTCGACAGCCCGGCGTCCGGAGACTTCCCCACTCCGTCCGATGTGGTGGGCACCGACCCCACCTGGGTGGGCCGCGTCCGGCGTTCGATGGACGACCCGCATGCCCTGGAAATGTTCCTTTGCGGTGACAATCTCCGAAAAGGTGCTGCTTTGAACGTGGCGCAGATCGCCGAATCGGTCGCCGCCGAATTTCCCCGGGCCTGATCGAACCTGTTTTGTAGGATCTGTGAACGCCCTATGAGCAATTTGCTGGTCTGAACCTCTTGAGCTGGGGCGTTGTCGTATCCGACGATGATCTCCCGGCCATCTGCAACCGCTTCCTGGTCGGGCTGCGTCTACGCGGTCACTTCTTGCGTGGCCAGACGCTAAGACGGGGCATTTGGGGAAGAGCAGGTACGTATGAGGGCATGTCGCACAGCGTCGAACGTGACGCCGTACGCGTACAACCCTGACGGGGGGCAGCGTGTCCAACAGGCGTGGCAGCAGAGGTTCTCGACATCACAGTGGTGGGCCCGTTGCGAGGCGCGTCGGCGCGTCCGCTCCGGCGGCCCCGTACGCCCGGCGGCATGCCGGTGATCGCGCCCATGCCCGCCGCGCGCCCGGCACAGTTGCCCTCGCAGCGCGGGAATGCTGAAGAGACGGTGGCAGCGGGAACCACGGTCGACCATCTCACCGAGACCTATCGAGCCCACTACCGCTCCCTGCTCGGCCTCGCGGCCCTGCTGCTGGACGACACCGCGTCCTGCGAGGACGTGGTGCAGGAGGCGTTCATCCGCGTGCACTCCGCGCGGAACCGGGTCCGCGAACCGGAGAAGACCCTCGCCTATCTCCGGCAGACGGTCGTCAACCTCTCGCGCTCCGCACTGCGTCGCCGCATCCTCGGGCTGAAGCTGCTCTCCAAGCCGATGCCGGACATGGCGAGTGCGGAGGAGGGCGCCTACGACCAGCTGGAGCGGGACGCGCTGATCAAGGCCATGAAGGGGCTGCAGCGACGCCAGCGCGAGGTGCTGGTGCTGCGCTACTTCGCGGACATGACGGAGGCCCAGGTCGCCGAGACGCTGGGTGTCTCGCTGGGCTCGGTCAAGGCGTACGGTTCCCGGGGTATCGCGGCGCTGCGCGTCGTGATGGAGGCCCAGGCATGAGCGGGCCCGAGCAGCGCGACGAGCACAGGCACGAGAATGACCCGACGGGAAACGGAATTGTGAACCACGGGCCGGAGAAGACTCCGCACACCGATCCGGACCGCCCGCACGACGGGAACACGGGGCTTGAGCAGGGCGAGACCCCGGAACCGACGCCACCCGCGCGGGTGGACAACGAGGCCGCCGAGGACCCCGACGAGCAGGACCCGGGGACGGCGGAGGCCGCGGCGGACGCGAGTACGGGGCGCTCCGCGGGCGCCGACACCGCCGCCGGCGGTACGAGCAAGAGCCTCGCCTCCGGTACGAACGAGATCCCCGCCGGCGGTACGAACGAGATCCCCGCCTCCGGCAAGACCTCCGGCAAGACCTCCGGCAAGACCTCAGGCGAGGCCTCAGGCAAGGTCTCAGGCGAGGCCTCAGGCAAGGTCTCAGGCAAGGTCTCAGGCGAGGCCTCAGGCAAGGTCTCCGGGGCGCCGGACGATGACGACCTCGTCGGCACGCTGACCGACCTCTTCGGCCGTGACCGGGGCGCCCCCGCCTCCGACGAGCTGGACGAGGTGGCCCTGCGCCGCATGCTGCACGGTGCGGTGCGGGAGCTGGCCCCCTCCGAGGGGACCCTCGACCACCTCCACCGAGCGGTCCCCGCCCGCCGGGCCAGGCGACGGCAGGCCGTCGTCGGGGCGGCCGCGGCGGTCCTGCTGATCGGCACCGCCGTCCCCGCCTTCGTCCACGTCGCGACCTCGGACGGCCCGTCCGACGCCCGCCCCGCCATCGCCGGACACGGCGAGCAGGCCCAGGGCGGCAACGGGGACGAGACCGGCCCCGAGGCGCCCGGCCTGCGGACCGTCGGGCCCACCGAGCGGGAGAGCGAGGGCAGCGCGGGCGAGGTCGACCCGGACCCCAGCCCCACCCAGGGCGAGGGCAGTGACCCCGACGGCGCGGCGACGGGTGAGGCGACCGACTCCCCGAGCGCGGATTTCGCCTCCCTGCCGGTCTGCGACCCGAGTCAGCTCGGCGTCGCGTCCGCGGGCACCGACGCACCGGGAGCCGACGGCACGGTCTACGGAAGCTTCAAGATCGCCAACGTGTCCGGCACCGACTGCACGGTCAGCAGCAACGGCACGGTGGGCTTCACCGCCATGGGCGCGGCCGACCCGCTCAAGATCGGCGTGGTCCAGCACGCCGCGGGCGACGCGGCCCCCGGGCTGCCCGACCCCTCGCAGGAGCCGGGCACGGTGCTGTTGAAGCCGGCCATGGCGTACGAGGTGCGGTTCGCCTGGGTGCCGACCGACACCTGTCCGACCGTGGGTCCGTCACCGAGCCCGTCCCCGTCGGCGGACGGGGCCGGGGGATCGGTCGGCGAGGGAGACACCGACCAGCCCTCGGGCGTCGACACGCAGGCGCTGAACGAGGACGGCGGGGGCGCGGCGGAGGGCAGCGTCGCCGTGACGCACACCCCGGAGACGGGAGCCCCCACCGCGGAGACGAAGATCCCCAACGCCTGCTCGGGCACCATCTACCGTACGGGCGTGCTCGCCACGTCGTAGTCCGGCGACGACGGTCCCTGCACGACGGTCCCGGCACGACGGGTCCTACCGTCGCAGCCCCGGCGACGACGGGCCTCACCGTCGTAGTCCGGCGACCGCCGGGTTCCTACGGGGCCGCCGGGGCTTTCCGAGCCGCCTCAGGGGCCCCGGGCGCCCCAGGGGCTGCCGGGTCCTCCTGCGCCTCCTGCGCCTCCTGCGCCTCCTGCGCCTCCGGTGCCTCCTGCGAGGACGGGACCGCCGCCGGGTCCTCCGGTACGAGGCCGAGCGCGATGTCGCGCACGGCCTCGGCCTCGCGGCGCACCAGCCGGAACCACATGAAGAGCACGAAGCCGGCGAAGACGAACCACTCGCCCGTGTACCCCAGGTTCTGGAAGGCCTTCAGATCGAGGCCGCTGCCCTCGGGGGCCGCCGCGGGCACCGGCTTCATCGCACCGCCCGTACCGCCCGCCTCGGCCTCGGGAAGCGTCACCCAGGCGTCGTACACGTCGTACGGCACGAGGTTCACCAGGGTCGCGGCGCTGATCACGCCGACCTGGCCCCCGGGCAGCCCGCCCCGGGCGTCCACGCCCTTGCTGCGGGAGTTCTCGGAGGCCTGGAGGTCGCCGGTCACCGTGACCTCGCCCTCCGGCGCGGCGGGGACCCGGGCGCCGCTCGCGGAACCGGGCAGCCAGCCCCGTACCACCGGCAGGGCCTTGCCGCTGTCCGTACGCAGCATGTTCAGGACGTAGAAGCCCCGACGGTCGTCCAGCTCGCGGCCGGGCACCAGGAACTGGTCGGCGTACGTGCCGGTGGCGACGGCCGGGCGGCCGGACGTCACTTTGTCGACGGGCAGCAGCTCGTCCAGGGGTTTCGCGGCCCGGGTGCTGGGATCGGGCTGCTTCTCCGCCTGTTCGTGCGACTGCACGCGGTCCTCGAAGCGGCCGAGCTGCCACATGCCCATGAACACGCAGAACGGGATGGCCAGCGCGACGAAGAGGTTGATCCCCCACCATCGCGGGGTCAGCAGGAACCGGTACACCCCTCAAAGGTACGGTTCCCCGCCCCGGGCTCCCGGAGCGGGGTCCGTGATTTATTCGGCCTTTACGCCCGCCTCGGGGGCCGGGGAGGCTTGGACCGGGCCTCCGCCCAGGTGCTTCAGGGCGAACTCCAACTCCAGCCGCACCTGCTTGATCCGCTCCTCCACCACCAGCGAGCCGTGCCCGGCGTCGTACCGGTACACCTCGTGGACCGCGCCGCGCGCCGCCAGCCGGTCCACGTAGTTCTCCACCTGACGGATGGGGCAGCGCGGATCGTTGACGCCCGCCGAGATGTAGAGGGGGGCGCGCACCGCGTCCACGTACGTCAGCGGGGACGAGGCCTCGAAGCGCTCGGGGACCTCCTCCGGCGTGCCGCCCAGCAGCGTGCGGTCCATCGCCTTCAGGGCCTCCATCTCGTCGTGGTACGCCGTGACGTAGTCCGCGACCGGCACCGCGGCCAGGCCCAGCGTCCAGGAGTCCGGCTGGGTGCCGAGCCCCAGCAGGGTCAGATAGCCGCCCCAGGAGCCGCCCGCCAGGACCAGGCGCTCCGGGTCCGCGAGCCCGGAGGACACCGCCCACTCCCGTACGGCCGCGATGTCCTCCAGCTCGATCAGGCCCACCCGGTGCTTCAGCGCGTCCGTCCAGGCGCGGCCGTAGCCGGTGGAGCCCCGGTAGTTGACGCGCACGACCGCGAAGCCGTGGTCCACCCAGGCGGCGGGGCCGGAGGCGAAGGCGTCGCTGTCGTGCCAGGTCGGCCCGCCGTGGATCTCGAAGATCGTGGGGAAGGGGCCCTCACCGGTGGCGGGCTTCTGCACGAGGGCGTGGATCCGGCCGCCCGGCCCCTCCACCCAGGCGTCCTCGACGGGCACCGACGGCGGGGCCTTCGCGCCCGGCGGGTCCAGGACCACCGCACCGCTCGTCGACCGCACCACGGGCGGCCGCTCGGCCGAGGACCACAGGTACTCCACCGTGCCGTCCGGGCGGGCCGTGGCGCCCGACACGGTGCCTGCGGGGGTCTCCACGCGCACGGGAGCCGGGGCCCCGGGCTCGTACCGCCACAGCTCGCTGCGGGCCTCGAAGCCGTGCTCGACGAGCAGCGCGGAGCCGTCCGGATACCACTCGGCCCCCACGTCGCCCGGCAGGTCGACCGGCAGCGCGGTCTCCGTGCCCGCGACCGGGTCCCAGATCATCGGCTCCCAGCGGCCGCGGCGCTGATGTCCGACGAGGAGCCGGGTGTCACCGGCGACCGGGGCGAAGCCCAGGACGGCGAGGCCCAGTTCCTTCGTGCCGCCCTCGGTGTCGTCGAGCTCGGCCACCGTGGAGCCGTCGGGGCGCACCACGCGCAGCGCCGAGTGCATCGCGTCGCCGTGCTCGGTGTGCTCCAGCGCGATCAGGGTCCCGTCGTGGGAGAGGTCCCCGACCCCCGCGGACTCCCGGTGCCGGTAGATCTCGACGGGCTCGGCGCCCGGCGTCCGCACCAGATGGATCGTCGTGCCGTCCTCGTCGGTCGAGCGGCCGATCACCGCCGAACCGTCCCGCCCGATGGCCAGCCCCGCCGGGTAGGAGGGCGCGAGGCCAGGGGCGGCCGGCTCGTCCTCCCCGCCGTCGAACGGCTGGCGCATCCACACACCGAACTCGTCGCCGTCGGTGTCGCTGAACCACCAGACGGCTTCGCCGTCCGGCGTCAGCACGCCGTCCGTCGTGCCGTTCGGCCGGTCCGTGACCTGGCGCTGCCGCCCGCTCGCCCGGTCCCACGCGTACAGCTCGTAGGTCCCGGTGGCGTTGGAGACGAACAGCGCGCGGTCGGGGGCGTCCTCGGCCCAGTCGGGCAGGGAGACGCGAGGCGCACGGAACCGCATCTCCCAGTCGGGCACAGCTGCTGCATCAGTGGTCATACCTCCATCCAACCCGATCCGGGGGCGGGGTCCGTAGCGGGACCGAATTCCCCGTAAGGCCGCAAGCCCGAACGAAAGGGAAAGAGAGGAAAAGGGAGGAAAAAGGAAGGGAAGGGGAGGGAGGGGAAGAGCCCCCTTCCGGGGTGGGGGAACACCGAATATCCACTCGCACCACTCCCACCCCCTGGGTAGCTTTCCGGACATGTACTCCCCGACTCCGGACGACTGGCACGCCACCAACCGCGCGCGCTGGGACGAGCGCGTGCCGATCCACGCGGCGAGCGACTACTACGAGCTGGACGCGTTCCTGGCGGGCAAGGACGTGCTGCGCGCCTTCGAGCTGGCCGAGGTCGGTGACGTCACCGGGAAGACGCTGCTGCACCTCCAGTGCCATTTCGGCCTGGACACCCTCTCCTGGGCGCGGCGCGGTGCGGCGCAGGTCGTGGGCCTCGACTTCTCCGAGCCCGCCGTCGAGACCGCCCGGGGCCTGGCGAGATCACTGGAACTGGGCCCGGAGCGGGCGCTGTTCGTCGCGGCCGACGTGTACGACGCACCGGTCGCCGTCCCCGATTCCGCGTACGACATCGTCTACACGGGCATCGGCGCGCTGGGCTGGCTGCCCGACCTCGACCGCTGGGCCGAGACCGCCGCTTCGCTGGTCGCGCCCGGCGGGTTCCTCTACCTCGCGGAGTTCCATCCGCTGACCGACTCGATGGACGAGACCGGTTCGGTCGTCACCGACGACTACTTCAGCCGCGACGCCTGGGTGGACGAGACGCCGGGCACGTACGCCGACGTCGACGCGCCGACCGTGCACAACCGCAGCGTCGAGTGGCAGCACCCGGTGGGCCGGGTGGTGACGGCGCTCGCCGCGGTCGGCCTGCGGATCGAGTTCCTCCATGAGCACGATTCCACGCTCGTCCAGCGGTTCGGCACCCTGGAGCGCCACGCGGACGGCCACTACCGCTTCCCGGCGGACCGGCCGAGGATCCCGCTGATGTACTCGGTCAAGGCGTCGCGGCCCGCGGAGCAGCAGGGGTGACCGGGGGCCGGGGCCACCCCTCGGGGCTTCTCCGGCCGATTGTCAGTGGTGGGGTACACACTCGTTTCCATGACCGACACGACAGGTGGAACGGCGGGCGGAGCCAGGCCCGTCAAGGCTCACAGCACCACGCCCGGTACGGCTCCGGGTCCGACTCCCGGCACGGCTCCGGGTACGGCTTCCGGGACGACGGCGGCCGCGCTGCGCGGGGTGGTCGAGGCCTACTGGACGGCGGCCGAGGCGCGCGACTGGACCGCGTTCGGGGCGGCCCTCGCCGAGGACGTGGTGTACGAACTGCCGCAGAGCCGCGAGCGGATCCACGGCAAGGACCGGTATCTCCGGTTCAACGAGGAGTATCCGGGCGACTGGCACGCACGGGTCGAGCGGATCGTCGTCGACGCGGAGGGCCGGCAGGCTGCCGCCCGGACCGAGTTCACGGTGGCGGGGGATCAGCCGGGCGGGCCGCCAGAGCAGATGGACGCGATCCACTTCTTCACCTTCGACGCGAAGGGTCTGATCGCCGGGGTGACGGACTTCTGGCCCGAGTCGTACGAGCCCCCGGCCGGCCGCGAGCACCTGGTCGAGCGGTACTGAGACGGCGGCCCACCGATCGCCCGATGAACCGCCGTTCCGTACGAGGCGTTACCCGCGAAGCCGTGCCGCGGAGCCGCGGCCCGGAGTCACACCGCCGAAGTGCCCCCCACTGCCCCACCGAGCTGCGCCCCGCCGAACTCCGATCTACACCGCCGAGCGGAAGGCGGGCAGGTAACCACCCGACTGCCCCACGGCCTTGGGGTGGTACGAGTTGTGGATCGGGACCGTGACGCTGTGGAGCCAGGCGTCCCCGGAGCACAGCTCGTGCCCGGTGAATTCGTCCACGACGCTGGAGTAGGTGAACCCGGCGTCGGCGGACCGCTTGGCGAGGACGTCGTTCAGCACGTCCGACGCGTTGTTGATCGCGGTCCGCTCGGCCTCGGAGAGCCCGGCGATGCAGCTGCCGGCCAGCTGGTAGAAGCGCGGGTAGCCGAGAACCACGACCTGGGCCTGCGGGGCGCGGGCCCGGATGCCGTCGTAGAGCGCATCGAGGCTGCCGGGCAGGGAGCTGTTCATCTGCGAGACGGCGTTGTTCACGCTGTTGATGCAGGTGGCCTCGCCGGCCAGCACGCAGTCCTGCATGACGTCGGCGAACCCGACGTCGTTGCCTCCGGCGGTAACGCTGACCAGGGACGTGGAGGCGCTGAGCACGCCGAGCTGGGTGCTGGCCACGGACGAGGTGGTCGCTCCCGAGCAGGCGACGAAGTCGAACGAGGCGGGAGAGTTCGCCGCCTGCCACAGATACGGGTAGGCGTTGGTGCTGCGCCGGCATTCGCCGCTGTCGGGCAGATAGCTTCCGGCGCCGACACCGGAGGAGTAGGAGTCGCCGAGCGCGACATAGCCGCCCGCGGCGGCCGAGCCGGTCGCGGAGGCCGGTCCCGCGACGCCGAGTGCGGCCACGGCGGCGAGTGCGAGAGTGACGACGGATGCGCGAATTTTACGTACTGACATGGCTGCTGCCAGCCCTTCGAAGTGTGGGGGGATGAGGGGATGGGAGGACGAGCTGCGGGGGACAGGTGGGGGGTTGGGGGAGCGATGCAGTTTCTAGCAGCTCGCGGTACCCGCCGGTAATGCCCGCGCGAGAAGTCGTCTCATATGCCCGAATGATCGTTCGGCGGCCCAGGCTCCGCGCGTAGATAAACCCTCAACGCCGTGTCGAAATAGGCAAGTTCGGGGAAGTCCTGCGCATCCAGGAAGGGTCGGACGGGCGGCGACACGCGGTGCGGAAGGGCCCTGTCCGGGCGTCACCGCACCGGCGATTTCACCCGGACGGGTGGGGGCGGGGCGGCCGATGAGCGTCCCCCGCAGGACCGCCGACTCGTGTCATGCCGTCAGAGCGCGGCGGCGGGTCAACATACGGGTGATCGCGCCTACTGAATCGGCAGCGCGGGCGGGACCGGCTCAGGCCTGGCCGGGCCGGCCATACTACGTCCCCCTTACGGGGCGCCCCGCAGATCGTCCACCAGCAGATCAAGTGCCGCCTCCTCATGGAGCGCCACCCCGAGCGCTGCCATGGCAGGGGCGAGCCCCGCGTCCCACACGGCGCTGACGGGCTGACCGGCCAGTGGCAGCTGGGGGATTTTCTCGGCCTGGTTGCGTGTGGCCAGGTGCTCGTAGTCGTCGGCGCTCATGCGCCACGGCTGGGCTCCGTAACGGCGGATGATCCGGTTCGCCAGCGCGAGGCCCGGCCAGTCGAAGTCGCCGTGGTAGGCGAAGCGGCTGCCGGTGGATGCGAGGGTGTCGAGAAGGGCGAGGACCACCGTCGCGGCGCTGCCGGAGGTGCAGACCAGGGGGTGCGAACCGCCTGCCTCCGCTGCGGCCTCCACCACGCGCGGGTTCTCACAGATGTGGACGGTGGTTCCGGCGGGCAGGTGAAGCCGTACGTCGAGCAGGTCCCGGGACGTCAGGTGAGTCTCCGCACGGTGATCGGCCCGCTCCCGCAGTGACCTCGCGCGCCAGTCCTCGCCGACGGGCCGGAGGCCGTACGTCAGCACGGTGCTGGATACCTCGTCCGGTGTGACCGAGACCAGCCGCCACAGTGCCCGTCGGCCGGCCGCGTCGCCGGGAAGGTCCGTGCCGTGGGCCAGGGCGATACCGCGCTGGACGAGGCGGGCGAGCCAGGAACCGTCGTCCAGCCCGTGCGCCGAGCCCGTTACCGACGCGGCCAGCTCGCCGCGGCCGCATGCGTCGGTACGGTGCGGGTCGAGCAGCACGCCCAGTACCTGGACCGCTTGCTGAAACGTCCGTACGGCTGCTTCCGGTGTCACGCCTTTCGGGATGCCGGTGCGGCGCAGCGCATCCGACCACCGCCCCACCCACTCCAGCCCGGCCAGCGGCGATGCGTCGAGGGACGAGGCGAGCGAGGCCCGGACGCGTTGCCGCTCTGCCGCGTTCTCCTCACGGGCCGCACGTCGGTCGACGAGCGGAGGGCCCAGTTCCTCCAGGACCTGCCTGAGCCCGAGTCCGGCGGCCGAGGTCCGCAGGCGTTCGTCGAGCGCGTCGAGTCTCACGGTCACCGCCGCACCCGTGAGGGGCTTGCCCAGCAGGAGCGACAGGTCGCTCCTTTCCCGAGAGCTCACCGCCGTCAGCCGGAGGGAGCCGGTGGACTGCACCCCGTTGCTCTCCAGGCGTTGCCGCGCGCCGCTCCAGAGCCGCGCGAGAGCGGGACCTGCCAGCCAGTCACGGGTGGCGGGCGGAAGGGCGCTCATGCCGACGCCAACCGCCGGTGGCGACCGTTCCACGTGTAGTGCAACGTGGCCACTCCGCGTACATGAGGGTCGCGCAGGCACTCATAGATGTGCAGGGAGGGCACCTCGGCCCAATTGCCCATCAGGCGCTCGCTCGTGAGCACGAAGTCAAGGTCCAGATCGACCAGAATGCGGCCCAGGCGCCCGTGCGTTGGTTCGTCGACCTTGGCGAAGGCGTCGTCCAGGAGGATCAGCCGGGGCGCGTGCGGGGCCGAGTCGGCGAGGCTGGTGAAGTGGGCGGAAGCGGCGGCGAAGAGCACGAGGTACGAGAGCACGCGCTGCTCTCCCTGGCTCAGGCCGGTGCGGCCGGTCAGCTTCCTTCTGCGACCGGGGGCGGCGTCCTCGACCACGAAGGTGTGGAAGGTGAACCAGGAGCGGTAGTCCAGCGCGGTGCGGAGGTGGGCGGTGTAGCCGGCCGACGGGTCGGCGCGGCGGGCGTCCTCGATGCGGCGTTGGGTTACGTCGCGGAGCTGCTCGGTCTGCTCGCGCGTCCGGAGGCTCGACGGGCTGCGCAGCAGTTCGACGGCCACCCGTACGTCGGCGTCGGCGTCCTCGTTGAGTTTCCAGACGAGTTCCACGCCGAGGCCGTGCGAGGTCCGCACGGTCTTCAGGGTGTCGTTGAGGGCCGCGACCAGATGGGTCGCCGTGATGACCTGCGCGGAGAGGTGGTCGCCGAGCTCGCCGGTCAGGAAGCGCTGGAACACGTCGCTCTCGCGCTCGGTGAGCCGTCCTCGGGCCGCCGCGGCCTCTGCGGCGATCCGCTCGCCCACGACCGCGACGTCGTGCGAACCGTGGTCGTCGAGCAGGCGGCACACCTTGACGCCGTCGTGTTCGTCGAGCTGTGCGTCGTAGCCGCCCGCCAGTTGATCGCGCAGCGCCGTGTGGCGTTTGAGGAGAAGGCTGTCGGACACCTCTTCCCGGTGACGCATACGGGAGAGCAGGTCCAGCACGGCTTCACGCAGGGCATCGGGGTCTTCGAGGTAACCGCGCTGCCAGCCGCTGCGCTGCCCGTACCCGGCGACCAGCTCGGCCAGAAGCTCATCCACCGCACCGTCCGGAACGGCGACCCCGACGACGAGAACCCCGCCGGTCGCGGGATGCCCGGGTTCAGCCGGGCCGAGCCGCTCCACCAGTCGTTCCACCAGCAGCAACGAGGCCTGGGCGACGGTCCCCGTCCCGGGCAGATGGAGATCGGTCAGCTCCCCCTCAGGGTCGACCAGGGCCACTCCTTCGGCGCGGATCTCCGTCTCCAGGCTCAGGAGTTCGAGAAATGCATGAGCCTCCCGGCGCTGGCGGGTGCGGAGCCAGTCGCGTTCGGTGTCGGTCAGTTCGTCGAGGTGGACGACAGGGGTCTCGACAAGCATCCGGCGCACGTACGTGCGCGGCCCTCCGAACCCCGGGTCCGCCGCCCGCCGGACCAGGTCGGCGCCGTCCCGCGACTGGGCGAGCGGTCCGGCCACGACGACGCGGGCGAGCTCCCGGTCGACCGTGATCAGCGCCTCCCCGTCGGCTTCCTGGGCGATGACGCCCACGTGGCCGTGGGTCTCGATCAGGACACCCCACTGGACGAGCTGCCGCAGAGCCGCGACCAGCGTCCGCTTACCGCTCGCACGTCCGGTCTCCTCCAGTTCGACGTCCGCATCGGCCGCCGCGGCCCGGATGTCGGCGACGAGCTGCGACAGGAGCAACTGCTCCGGCGCGGTGACCAGCACCGACAGCGCCAGCGCCAGGCAGGCGTAGGTGTGCGGGGTGAAGGGTGTGCCGGTGGACCGTACGAGCCGGTGCCCCGACCGGGCTCCGAGCCCGGCCTTGAACAGCCGGGCGTAGGAGCTGTCGACCAGGAGGCGGTAGCCGAGCACTTGCTGGAACCGGCCGACCAGCCAATCGGCGTGCCTGCGGACCAGCGGAAAGAGGTCGGCGTGCGGGCCGTCCGATGTGACCAGCGGGTGGGCGAGCAACAGCCTTGCCGCGGTGCGGCGTTCGGTGGCCAGAGACACGTCGTGGGCGGAGGGAAGCGTCATGACACGCTCACCTCCTCCATACCGCCGGCGGGCGCACTGTGCGACCGAGGGGGAGGAGGCTCGTTGCCGGTCGGCTCCGCTCCGTCCTCCGAGACGGCCGCCCTGTGGACCACCAGCTCCAGGTCGTCCAGCAGCAGGTCCCCGTCGGCCGAACGGAGGAGTGTGCGCGCTCCCGCCGTACGGTGCACGGTGAGCCGGATGCCCAGATCGGCGTCCTCGCTCCACGCGGCGTCCAGCGCGAAACCCCGCTCGTCCCCCTCGGTGCGCCACCTGAGCTGCGCGTTGCCGAGCGCCGTTGCCAGCAGTTCCAGGAGCAGGCCGAGCGCCGCCGAAGTGAGCCGTACGCCGTCGAAACGGGCGGACGCGCTGCACAGTTCGTCCGCCGCGGCGCTTCTGTCAGCGGCCCGGCGGCGCGCCGCCTGACGCAGCCGTTCCTTCTGCGCGGAATGGTCCTCCACCGACGCCGTCCGGCCTCGCTGGGCGCGGCTGCCCCTCTCGCGCAGCGCCACCGGTACCTCGACCACAGGCCCCGTCCACCAGCTGGTGTAGGCGGGCACCACCTCGTCCGTGGCGGGCGGTATGCCCAGGTGACGGGCGCCGTACAGCCCGAAGGCGGCGACGGCGATGTCGTGCGCGTCCTGCGGCGCGGCCTCGTCGAACCACCGGGCCAGCCGCAGCAGGTCCCGGCGCCGAGACATCTCTCCGGTGGCCGAGCGCAGCATCCGCTTGGCGTTGGCCAGCAGCGACTGAAGGGCCCGCAGCGTGGCGTCGCGCAGCTGGTCGACCTGGCTGCCCTGCCCGTCGGTGTTCCTGAACCAGCCCCGCAGCCCCTCCCAGTCCGCGAGCTCGCGACCCCGGCTGCGCTGTACGCGGGTCTCCGTACGGCTCGCGCTCTGCGCCGGCAGCCCGGCGAGCCCCTGCGCGTGAGCGTCCAGCTGCTCCAGCAGGCCAGGGAGGTGGGGCCAGAGCGCGTCCAGGGCTGCCGAGATGCGGGGGGCGCGGAAGGACACGTCCTCGGTGATCGCCTCGACGTAGTCCAGGAGGAGTTCCTTGAAGCCCTGGTACTCGCCGCTGTCCAGGTCGTACCGGGCGAGCACTTGGCCGAGATAGGCGTAGAAGTCCCGGACGGAGTCCGCGAACCCGGCGAACTGCACGAACAGAGTGCTGATCCGCTCCAGCCCGTCCTGCGGGACGATGTCGCCCGGCTCGGCGACCAGCTCGGCCAGCTCCAGCAGCCCCCGCTCGACCAGGGCCAGCAGTTCGTTGCTCACCTCACGGGCGGCGTCGGCCTCGGCCAGGACCCCGTCGGCGTCCCGCTGGACGCGCTCGCCCAGCCGCGAAAGCTGGTAGCGGGCCCGCGAACGCTGGTACTCCGTGATGCTGGATGCCTTTACGGTGTGGCTGCCGCGCAGCAGGTTCCCCCACGTCACCAGCTGCTCCAGCCGCGCCGTGAGGGGGTCGGCGTCGAGCCCGGCGGCGGGCCCGCCGCCCTCCCTCAGCTTCGCCATCACGTCCGGGACGGCCAGGTCGGCCAGGAGCGTGCCGCAGAAGACCCGCATGACCGCGAGGTACTCCAGCCGTTCGGGCGCGCTGAGGTACGCGTACGCGTCGAGGCGACGGCGCGTCTCGTCGGCGTCGGGTGCCGAGGGCGCGCCGCGGGGTTCCGGCGGTGTGCCGGGCGCGGGTTCCTCCATGTCCGCGAGGTTACGTGGAGGGTCCGACAGGCGGTGCGGGGTGGCCGGAACTGACCTCCGGGCAGCCGGCGCGTCGGCCTCGGGCACGTTGGACCGGGGCGTGCGGAGCGGGTCGGCTTCGCAGGGCGCGTTGGGTCCGGAGGAAATCGCGCTCGTGCCGCTCTGCCGCTGAACTGGATCGCGCCTCACACGTCGTTCGTCATCCCGCGCGTATGTGAACTTGTTTATACGGCGTACGACATGGGCCCCCTCGCCCGTGACCTCGGAGACCAGGGCGCCCCCTTCTTCTGGGACGTAACCCGCCGCGCCCAGATCCGTGCCGAACTCGACGCCTACTTCTTCCACCTCTACGGCATCAGCCGCGCCGACACGGACTACATCCTGGAGACCTTCCAGCGTCGATCGGGCACGAACCGGCGTGGGCGACCGGCGCCGGGAGCGTGCGACTCGAACGAAGGTTCCGTAAACGCGAGTGTGAGCGACTCGCACGCCAAGAAACATCTGTTGACATTGCCAACGCGTGTAAGTGATCATTCAGGAGTGAACGGTTCGGCGTGTTCGTCGCGGCCGCCGCCCACTCCTGTGAGGAGCACTTCATGTACGACGAGACGCCCCTGCGCCAACTGATCACCGAGCGCATCGAGGACGCCGAGCCGTCCACTCTGTCCCCCAAGGCCGCCGC
The DNA here is from genome assembly GCF_028747205.1 of Streptomyces sp. CA-278952. Lineage (NCBI taxonomy): Bacteria > Bacillati > Actinomycetota > Actinomycetes > Kitasatosporales > Streptomycetaceae > Streptomyces > Streptomyces sp. CA-278952. The sequence continues at coordinate 3,612,412 of NZ_CP112880.1, read as the reverse complement.
CCTGCTCCACGAGACGCTTCCGGAGCCCGCTCCGGAGGAGGAGGGGCGGGCCGGTCCCGTCTACCTCCGGTCCATCACGGCGGCCGGCTGGCGCGGCGTGGGCCCCGAGGCGACGCTCGACCTCCCGTACGGCCCCGGCCTCACCGTGGTCTCGGGCAGCAACGGGACCGGGAAGTCGAGCTTCGCGGAGGCCGCCGAGATCGCGCTCACCGGGTTCAACGCCCGCTGGGACGGCAGCAACGGTGGTAAGCCCCGGGTCAAGGTCTGGCGCGAGGGATGGCGCAACCTGCACGAGGCCACGGCGCCCCAGGTCGCCGTGAGCCTCACCCTGGGCGACGCCGCCGAGCCGGTCACGGTGCGGCGCACCTGGCACGGGGAGAAGGTGGAGGACGCGCGCACGACGGTGGTCCGGGAGGACGGGACCGAGCTGAAGCTGGACGAGTGCGTGAACGCCTCGATGCTCGACGTCTACCGGCCGTTCCTGCCCTACAGCGAGCTGGGCTCGATGGTGGACGGGACGATGAGCGACCTGTACCGGAAGATCTCCACGTTCATCGGGCTCGGTCAGCTCGCGGAGATGGACGCGAAGCTCGCCGCTCAGGTGAAGGAATGCAAGGAGACGGAGGCCAGGCCCGATCCGCTGAGGACCCTGGCCGTCGAGGCGCTCGACGGACTGGACGACCGGCGTGCCGTCGACGCGATGCGGGCCCTCGGTGGACGTACTCCCGACGTCGAGGCCGTACGGGACCTGCTCGACCGTGACGCGGTCACCGACCAGGGTGACGCCGCCCGCCTCCGGGCGCTGGCCTCCCTGGCGGGTCCCGACGAGGCGGAGGTGACCGGGGCGCTGGCCCGGCTGAGGGCAGCCACCGCTGCCTTCGAGGACGTACGGCACTCCGATGCCGAGGACGCGCACCGCCTGGCCGGGCTCCTGGAGACCGCCCTCGAACATCGCCGCCGGTCGGGAAACGCCCACTGCCCGCTCTGCGGTACCGAGGATCTTCTCGACCAGGCGTGGGCCGAGGCGACACGGGCCGAGATCGAGCGGCTCCAGGCGGAGGCCGCCGAGGCCGAGGCCGTGCGCCGGACGCTCAGCGGTGCCAAGCGCGCCGTGCATGACCTGGTGCAGCCCGTTCCCGACCTGCTGAGGGGGGAGGAATCCGACCTGGCGGGGCTGTGGCGCGAGTGGTCGCTCTGCCGGAGTCTCACCGACCCCGCCGAGCTGGCCCGGCGGGCCGGGCTCCTCGCGCCGACGCTGGCTGCGGCCTGCCGTCAGGTCGGGGAGGAGGCCGCACGGAGGCTGACCGACCGTGACACCGTCTGGAGGCCCGTGGCCGTGCGGCTCGCGGAGTGGGTCGAGGCGGCGGAGAAGGCGAGGGACGCGACCGGCCGGCGCAAGTCGGCTGAGGCGGCCCGCAAGTGGTTCAGGAAGCTTACGGACGAGCTGAGGGCCGAGCGGATGGAGCGCTTCGGCAAGCACGCCCAGGACGTGTGGGCGAAGCTCTGCGAGAGCAGCAGCGTCTCCCTGGGCCGCGTCATGCTGAAGGGGACGGCCAAGCAGGGAGGTGTGGAGCTCGACGTCTCGGTGGACGACCACGAGGCGGCCGCCTACAGCGTGATGAGCCAGGGCGAACTGCACTCGCTCGCCCTGTCGTTGTTCATCCCCCGGGCCACGCACGAGGCCAGCCCGTTCGGCTTCCTCGTCATCGACGACCCGGTGCAGTCGATGGACACCCAGAAGGTGGAGGGGCTGGCCGCCGTCCTCAGCGAGTGCGCCCGGCACCGCCAGGTCGTCGTCTTCACCCACGACAACCGGCTGGAACAGGCCATCACCCACCTCGGGATCGAGGCGACGGTCCACCGCATCTCCCGCGAGGAGCAGTCGCACGTGACCGTCGAGCGGATGAAGGACCCCGTCAAGCAGGCGATCGAGGAGGCCAGGGAGGTCTCCCTCGACTGCTCCCTGCCCCAGGTCGTGGCCGACCGGGTCGTCCCGGCGATGTGTCGTGCCGCCCTCGAGGTCGCCTGCGTGGAGACCGCCCGCCGTACCCTGCGCGACGAGCAGGGCCGCCGCCTGAGCCTCGCGGAGTTCGAGAAGCGGGTGCCCGAACAGGCGCGGACCAAGGAGTACGTGGCCTTCGCGCTGCTGGGAGACCCGGCAGGTGATGCCCATGCGGCCGTCGAGCGACTGCATCCCGGCGGCGGGGCGCTGATCGGTGAACTGAACAGGGGAGCGCACGGGGGTCTGGCCACCGTCACGGACCGCAAGGAGCTGGTGCGGCGTACGGAACGGCTGGCCGAGGGCGTCCGGCGCTTCGGCCGGGGCGCCGTCGGCCCGCAGGGAGGCGCCCGATGACGGACGACACCGCGCGCGCGGACGTGGCCGCAGCCCAGTCCCTCCTGCGCCCCTCGGCCGGCACGATGACCTCGCTCGGCCCCGGTGTGCGGGCCCGTGCGGCGGCCCTGCTGCTGCGCCGGGCCCTCGAACGCGGCCTGGACGACTTCTGGCGGGGTGTGACCCCCGGTATGACGAGAACCAACAAGCACCGCATCCTGTGTCTGGGGGCGTACACCGACCGGGAGACCGCCAGGCTCTGCTACCTCACCTGGTCCGCGCTCAGCACGGCCTGTCACTACCGGACGCAGGAGATGCCTCCTGCGCCCTCGGAGATCCAGGGCCGCCTGCCGGCGGTGGTGGCCCTGCTGGAGACGCTCGACGAGGGGCCCACGGCCCCGTACCCCGTGACGGCCCCGCCCTCGCCGCCGCAGCAGGCGGGGCGACCGGCCGCCACCCCCGCCGCGCCGGGCCGGCAGCCGAGCGGGACCGTTCCGAAGCCCGGCCCGCCGCCGGGACGGTGGGCCGCGCCTCCGGTCGTCGGCGGTCCGTGAGCGTAAAGGAGGGCCGTCCGCACGCCTCACGGCCGGCGGCGGACGGCACCCCGCACCTTCACGACCGGACGGGCATCCGCCGGACGGGCTTCGGCAGCCACCCGATGTGCCGGAGCGTCGGCATGACCCGGCTGAGCAGGAAGAAGACGACGGGCGTCCGTTCGTCCTCCTCGGGGAAGAAGAGCGCGTGCTGTACGGCGACGGTGTCCTGTGGGTCGTCCAGATCGACGTGGACGGGGTCCGCGAGCACGAACGCCGTGTCCAGCTCCACGTCGGGCCTGCTGGTCAGCTCCCGTAGCTCGTCCAGGCCGCACACCTCGACGAAATCCGCGGTGGTGAACGTCTTCTTGACGGTCGGCCGGTCGCCGGGCACCGCGACCCACCCCATGACACGGAGTTCCTCGTTCCCCGGGGCGGTCTCCTGGACACCCGCGCGACGACGGTTGTGCAGGTTGGACAGCGGAGCGGGCATCTCCGGGACCACGGCGGGCTGGTACAGGACGAGATCGCGCTCGCCGTTCTCCCACCGGGTGTCATGGATCGTGAGCTCCGGCCGGCCCTCCAGCCGTACACGCCACACCAGCGCCGTACCCCCGCACCGCGCGCCGGAACACGTGGCCGCGACGCCCTTCGGCACCAAGCCGTCCCGTCGCAGAACGAACTGATCCATGATGGTCATGGCGACCACGCCCCTCCCCTGTGGGGTGGCACACACCGTGCTCCCCTGGGCGGAGATTATGCGCTCAACTAGGTGGAAAGGGATGGGCGTTGGGACAAGTGGCGATGCGATCCTCCTCCGGGACGGAGAAGTGGGCATGAGCGGGAACGAGCCGGGGCCCGGCAGCCCGGACGAGACGCCCGAGTTCCTGCTCCGGCTGCCTGGCGCGGGCGAGGTCGACCGGGCCCGAGGGGTCCTGCTGGACGCGGTCGGGACCAACGGAAGCCGCAAGTTCCGCATCCTCGCCGGCTCGCCGGCCCGGGACCGGGAGATGCCGTCCTTCTCGACCCACTTCGCCGGTACGGCGAGGACGCGTGCGGGGTTGAAGCAGCAGGGGGTTCTGCGGCCGTCCATGCGCTGGCCGGGATGGCTGGAGGCGGCCGAGGACATCGACTGCGGCTCGCCCTCGTTCGCCGCCGGGGTGCTGGTGGGGGCGCCTCGCAACGGGTGGATCGACTGGAAGACGGAAGCTGACATACCGCTCTCGGACTTCATGGAGGGCGTCCGGTCCGGGCCCGCCCGCTCCTGGCTGGTACGCGGCAACAACGTCTCCGGCGCCGACCTCGTCCAGAAGCTGTGGCTTCCCGAGGGGCGCGTCTCCCTCGCCGCCCCGCGCCTGCGCCAGGGCGTCGGCCAGGGGGTGAGCAAGGAGCGTCTGCGCGCCATCGTGGAGGAGGACTGGGGCACCACCGCCACGTACAACCAGAAGCTCGAACTGGTCGAGGAACTGCACGCGTTCCTGTCCCGGATGAAGCCGGGCGACGCGGTGTGCACGCTCTCGGGCGGGCGGCTCTACGTCGGACAGATCTCCGGCCCGGCCGAACAGGCCGCGTCCGACAGCGGCCTGTCCAATCTCCGGCGGCCCGTCGAATGGCAGAGCAAGGGCCACCCCTACGACACCCTGCCCGAGGAGATCAAGCAGCGCCTCGCCGCCCAGCACGACGTCGTGGATCTCACAGTGGTACAGCCGCACATCGACGGGCTCGGCCGCACCGACGAGGAACTGGCGGACGAGGCCGTGGAGACGGAGCGCGACCCCAGTGGTACGACACCCGCGCTCGCCGCCCGCCGCGAGCTGGAGCTGCCCGTCCCCGGCCAGGCCCTCGCCGACGAGCTGCTGACGCACGACGCCGGCTGGCTCAGGGAGGTCCGCGACCTGCTCTGGGACGAGAAGCAGTTGATCTTCTACGGCCCGCCGGGCACCGGCAAGACGTACGCCGCCCTCGCACTGGCCGAGTACCTCGGCGGCGGGGCCGAGCGCGTGAAGCTCGTGCAGTTCCACCCCTCCTACTCCTACGAGGACTTCTTCGAGGGCTTCCGGCCCCGCGAGGACCCCGAGACGGGTGAGGTCGCCTTCCGCCTGACGGCCGGGCCCCTGCGCGAGCTGGCAGACCTGGCGTCCCGCGAGGGCAACCACCACATCCCGCACTTCCTGATCATCGACGAGATCAACCGGGCCAACCTGGCCAAGGTCTTCGGCGAGCTGTACTTCCTCCTGGAGTACCGCAGGAGGTCCGTGCGGCTCACGTACTCCGGCGATGACTTCCTGCTCCCGCTCAACCTCTTCGTCATCGGCACCATGAACACCGCCGACCGGTCGATCGCACTGGTCGATGCCGCGATGCGCAGGCGTTTCGCCTTCGTGGAGTTGTCACCCCGCGCCGAGCCCACCCGTGGCCTGTTGCGGCGCTGGCTCGGCCGGCAGGGGTTCGACAGCCGCCCGGCGGACCTCCTGGACGCTCTCAACTCCCGGATCGACGACCCGGATTTCCTCATCGGCCCCTCGTACCTGATGAACAAGAGCGTGCACCGGGAAGGCGGCCTGGACCGGATCTGGCGGACCAAGATCCTCCCGCTGCTGGAGGAGCACCACTACGGTGAGTCCTTCGACATCGCGAAGCGGTACGGTCTCGACGCCCTGTCCCGGTCCCTCGGCGAGGGCGGTGGCGGACCGGGCGCCGCGACCCCGTGACGACCGTCGAACTGGGCGAGCACGGAGCCGCCGTCAGCGTGCCGCTCCCGGACGAGGTCGGCCGGGCGTTCGCCGCCGCCCGCATCGTCGAGGCGGCCCCCGACCCGTATCTGCCGGGCGCCTGGCGGCTGAGGGCCGGCGGCAAGGTCGGAGCGGTGTCCGTGAGCGTGCCGGGGCAGGATCCCGTGACCCTCAGGATCGCGCCCAAGGTGCCGGTGCGGCGGCTGTTCTTCCTGATCGGCTACGCCGCCGACCCCCGGGTGCACCGGGACGGCGAGGTGGACGTGACCGAGCACGACGAGGTCCTTCCGGCACTGGCCCACGGGTTCGAGAGGGCTGTCGAACGCGCGCTGCGTCAAGGCGTTCTCCAGGGCTACCGGCACACCGAGGAGACCTCACCGGTGGTCCGCGGACGCATTCGGGAGGCCGACCAGGTCAAACGTCACCACGGGCGGGCCTTCCCGGTCGAGATCGCCTACGACGACTACGGCACCGACATTCCGGAGAACCGCCTCCTGAAGGGCGCGGTGGAGCGGCTGCTCCCCTTGGACCGTGTACCCGACGACGTACGCCGCCGACTCCGCCACCACAGAGGCCGCTTGCTGGACGTACAACCGCTGAGGCGGGGGGTGCGCGACCTGCCTCGGTGGCGGGCCGGCCGGCTGAACCACCGCTACCAGCCCGCACTACGGCTGGCCGAGACGATCCTGCGCGGTTCGTCGGTGGAGCACGGCGCAGGCGGGGTGTCCGTCGACGGGTATCTCATCGACACCCACAAGATCTTCGAGGACTTCGTCTGCGTGGCCCTGCGGGAGGCGCTGGCGCAGCACGGCGGCCGCACGGCCCTCCAGGCCCGCGGCGTGCACCTGGACGAGGACCGGAACGTAACGATGCGTCCGGACCTGGTCTGGTACGGGGACGGCGGTGAACCACGGGCTGTCGCGGACGCCAAGTACAAGGCGGAGAAGCCCGAGGGATTTCCCGACGCCGATCTCTACCAGATGCTCGCCTACTGCACGGCGCTCGGCCTTCCGGACGGCCACCTCGTGTACGCGAGGGGGTACGAGCCGAGCGTGAAGCACCAGGTGCGGAACGCCGGAATCCGCATCCACCAGCACGCCCTGGCCCTGGACCGCCCGCCGGGAGAGCTGCTGGCCGAGATCGCCGCCCTTGCCCACACGATGGCGGGCGGGACTGGGGACGCGTCCGTCAGGTGGGGTCCTCAGGCGGCACGAGGGCCCCGTTGGTGAGACCGTCGCGAGCGAGAGCGCTCGCTTGCTCGGCCAACCGGGCGACTTCCCCCACGTATGTCTCGAACTCCCGCAAGGCACGGAAGGCAGCACCGTAACGCCGTTGCTCTTCCACAGCCATCTGCGGGACGCGCGCGCCTTTCACGTCGAGGCGGTAGGTCCCGCTGCTGCTGGTCGAGCGCCGCTTGTTGGACGCACTGCGCAGAAAGCCCTGAAGGTAGTCAGTGTTCAACTGGTCGCTCGTCGAATGTGGTTCGGCATCCGTGAGCTCGACAAGTCCGGCGCGGGACAGATCGCCCAAGCTGACCGTCGCGCCGTCCAGCGTCCCGGGCCCCTCGCCCGCCGAGAGGGCGGGCAGCAGGGCGTTGAGCTGTCCCAGCCTCTCCTCAATGCGTTGCCGGAGGGCACGGTATTCCGCGGGCAGATCCTCGCGTGCGGCGTCCACATGGGCACTCGGGGTGAGATCGACGGAGTCGTTGAGCAGGTCGATGAGCGGCACATCGACGGCTTGCCCGGCCGCGGGATCCACCGGGCCGTCGGCCGAGTTGGAGGTCAGGTCCACCATGCGCACCGACCTGACGCCGCCGGACGCGTCGGCCGGGCGGCGCAGGACCCACAGATGAACGGGTTGCGCGTGTGAGGCAACCATCCCGGCCGGCAGGGCCACGACATCCGTGAGGATGCCCCGACGGACCATCTCCGCCCGAATACGTCTGCCGGCTTTTCGGTAGGCCACCGATGCGGGCATGACGGCGACGGTCCTGCCGCCGGGCGCGGTGCGGGCGTAGCAGTGCTGGAGCCAGGCCAGATCCCCCTCCGCCTTCGAGGGTGTGCCCAGCTCCCAGCGGGAGTCGAGAAGCAGCTCCTCACGGCCCCAGTCCGGGCCGGCGGTCGGCGGGTCGCACAGGACGAGGTCGGCACGGAGATCGGACCAGTGGTCCTGGCGCAGGGAGTCTCCGGTCTCGATGACCGTGTTCCGGTACCCGGCGAGGTCGGCTCGCGCCTGCGTCAGCTCCGCCACCCCCGGATCGATTTCCTGACCACGCCGTAGAGGGCCCTCGGCGGGTCCGACGGACAGGAGAAGGGTCCCGATACCGCAGGCAGGATCGAGGATGACGGAGTCGCCGGGCACGGCCCCCGCGAAGTGCCTTACTGCTTTGACCAGGCGCAGCGAAGTGACCTGATCGGAGCCGACGCGTCGTGAGGAGTCGCGGAAACGCTCCACCAGCTGCTCGACGACCTGGGCCGGCGATTCCTTCGCGGCCAGACCCGTGGCCAGCTCGGCCAGATCCTCGTCCAGTCCGCTTGCGTCGTCGCGCGCAAGGAGGCGGGCGACGCCCGTGACTCCGGTGATGATGTCGTCGCCGAAGCCACCTCGTAGCGCTTGCCACAGGCGGACGTCGTCCGAGACGTCCGTGCCCTTCTGCTGTTTGGCAAGCCAGGAACGCACTTCGGCGAGAGAGAAGAGCGGCGTGCTCGCTCCGGCATCGGCAGGGGCGGGAAAGTCGCTGTACCGCCGTCGCCAGTTGGAGACGGCGGCCCGGGTCACCCCCGCCAGCCTGGCGATCTCTGCTCCGGTGATCAGCGAATCGGCGGCTGGGGGAGTTGATTCCTTCATGGTTCCACCGTACACGCTGTTCGCCTGAGACCTGATAGTTGGTGCGTTGGCAATGTCAACAGGCATGCCTCGGGACTGCTCGAATCGAGTGGTGCCCAGGAGCTGAATCCTGCTGGCGGATTGCCCTTGAGATCTCCTCGACGGGGTGCGTCACATTGATCGAGGACCATCAGCCGGGGTCTGACTCCCCCTGGTTCCGGCGAAAGTCTTCGGCACAGGCCAAGACAGCTTCCGGGAGGCCGACGAAACCGGTCTTCACCGGCTTGAGGCACTCAAGGCTGGCCAAGGTGATGGTCTTCTGAAGTCGGCAAGGCTCGTCCAGCACCCGAGTGGGCAACCCATTCGAAGATGTCCGCTTCGATGAAACGGGTCGCGGTGCCCCGCATACGGTCGCGTGCCCGGCGGAGCATCTCCGGTGCCGCGTTCAGCGCGGTCAGGCTGTGGGCCTGGGGGAGGAGCAACTTGGTTTCCGGGCTCGTGCCGCAGGTGAGCTCCAGGACGTCACCCCTGACCGGTAGCGTGTCGAGGGTCTTCCCAGGACACCCCGCGTACGTGGGCCGTGGCGATGGCCCGTTCGACGCCTACGGTCGCTCTCCTTCGACGACGGCGGAGACCTCCTGGCCGCCTGTGGTGGCGGCGGTTCGGTACGTGTGTGGCACGGGCCGCACCGGGGAGTTCCGGAGCCGCTTCAGCAGCCCCCCAGCGGGTGGGCGCGCGCCGTCACCGTGAACGGACCGGGCGACCGAGTGGCGGTCAGGGCGGGAGCCGGCGATATCTCGGTACGGCATCTGGGGAGGGACCGGTTCACCTCCCACGTCTGTGGCCACACGGGCCGCATCCTCATGCTCGGGTTCACGAGCGACGAGGACCGCCTGGTATCGGCCGCGGCGACGGAACGGCGCGCCTGTGGCCGCTCGGTGAGCAGCGACAGGTCACCAAGGCCAGGATGGACGCCTCACTGCACTGCGCGGCATGCGAACCCGGGACGGGCGAAGTGCTGGTGGGGAGTGCGGCCGGCGTCGTCACCCTGGGGATCCCGGACACATGAGCGAGAAACGAAGGGCTTGGACACCATGACAGAGAAGACCTCCCGCGCCTCGGGCGAAGAGGGGCCGCGCACCTCCACATCGGCCGTCGCGTCGCATGCTCCGGTCATCCTGAGCAACGAGCCCGGTTCGTTCGCCTGGGGTGTGCTGGCCAAGCGCCACCCTGCTCTTATCCAGCAAGTACGAGACGCCTTCCCCTACAGCCGACGTCAGCACGAGGCCCTCGACGCCTTGTTGAACGAGATCACCAACGGGGTTGTCGAACCACTTGCCCCCGCGGAACGCGACCACGAGCGCTGGGCGGTCTCGGGCCAGGAGCACTTCGGCCGCTCCTGGTACGACGCTCCGTTCCTGTGGGCGGAGAGCTACTTCTACCGCAGGCTCCTCGGCGCGGTCGGGTACTTCGGCGCCGGCCCATGGCAGGGAGTCGATCCATTCGCGCCCTTCAAGAAGGCCGAACTGGAAGGCGGCGCGGTGAAAGAAGAACTGCGCGCCCTGGACTCGCTCGCGAACGTTCCGGCCGAGGAGCGGGCCACGGCCCTGCTCCACGCCTCGCTCTGGGGCAACCGCGCGGACCTCGGCTTCCGCGTCGCGGCGGGTGAACCGGAGGCCGGAGACACCGCCGCCCCTGCGTTGGTCGCCGATGACAGCGTCCTGCTGTGGCAACTCCTGCCCGTCGGAGCCGGCTCCACGGTCGCCGTGGTGGCGGACAACGCGGGTCGAGAGCTGATCCCCGACCTGATCCTCATCGACCACCTCCTCGAACAGCGGCATGCCGACCAGGTCGTGCTTCACGTGAAGCCCTACCCCTACTACGTCTCCGACGCGATGACGGCCGACGTCGTCGACTGCCTACGTCGCCTCATCGAGGCGCCGGGCGAAGCCGGCCGGATCGGCGGCCGACTGTGGAAGGCCATGGCGGCAGGAAACCTGGAGGCCCGCACTCACCCGTTCTTCTGCGCTCCGTACCCGTACGGGGAGATGCCGGAGGACCTGCGCGGCGAGTTCGAGTGCGCCACGCTCACCATTTTGAAGGGCGACCTCAACTACCGTCGCCTGGTGGGCGACCAGCTGTGGGACCCCACGGCGTCCTTCGCCGATCTCACCACGTACTTCCCTGGCGCCGTCGCGGCGCTCCGGACCCTGAAGTCCGACGTCATCGTCGGCCTGGAGGAGGGAACGCTGGACACTCTCGAGCAGTCCGGGGATGCCTGGCGTACCAGTGGCACACACGCGCTGATCCAGGTGGGGCAGTAAGGAGGGCGAGCCGCACGTGGACGGTGCTGCGTGAATGCAAGTGTTCCCAGATCCAGCGTGAGGATCAGGCTGGCAGCGTCTCGCGGCCGGTGATCAGTGGCAGGAATCTCGGCTGGTCGGCCACTTCAGCACGGCCCGCCACGGCAAAGGTCTACCGGAAGCAGATCCGTCCGGTGATCCAGACCGGCGCTACGGCCATGGACGGCATCTTCGGCACTCCGGCATCTCCGGAGCGGTAGTCAGTCACGCAGATAGACACGCACAAAGTCAGAGGGCCCTGTGCAACTTACACACTGGGCCCTCTGACCTGCTACTTAGCTGTCGGGGTGGCGGGATTTGAACCCACGACCTCTTCGTCCCGAACGAAGCGCGCTGCCAAGCTGCGCTACACCCCGATGTCCACCGGACTCCCGGCGACATCGATTACTTTAGCCCACCGGCGGCCGGAGGCGAAATCCGGTTTCTCCGGTGCTGGACCCACCCCGCCACGTTCGGCCGGAGGTGGTCCACGGTGGTGATCAGGACGCCCAGGGCGGCGAAGAGGAGACCGAGGGCAAGGGCCTGGGTGAGGGCGCCGACGTAGCCGTACGTGTCGACGTCGAGGAACGGGTACGGGTAGCGGGCCGGGGCGTCGGGGGAGAGCAGTGCTCCGCGGGTCAGGACGGCCCCCAGGTAGACCGCGGGGGCGGACAGCCAGAGGGGGACGTGGGCCAGGCGCAGGGTGCGGGGGGTGGTCAGCACGAGCCAGTCCGCGGCGACGGCCGAGGGGGTCACCGTGTGGAGGAGGAGGCTCGCGGTGGTGGACCAGTCGGTCCCTGTGTCCGGACCGGCGCGGGAGGCGCTCATCGGGGAGCCGCCGTGGTTCACCAGCACCAGGTGGTACATCAGGCCGGTGACCGCGGCGAGCAGGAGCACCCCGCCCGACAGCCCCGGCGACAGTGGTGGACCGCCTCGCCAGGAACGTACGGCCGACCATCCGAAGGCGCCCGCGATCAGGAGGTTCGCCAGGACCGTGAAGTGGATCAGCGTCGGTGACGCGTAGCCGGTCGCCAGGGCGATGACCGGGCCCGCGGCCGCTGCCCCGCACGCGGTCACGCGCAGGGTCGTGGCCCAGGGGCGGCGGGGCGCTGCGGGGCCCGGGAGCACCTCTGCCGCCCGGGGGCGGGGGAGCAGGGGGGTCCGGGGCGGGGTCATGGTTCGTACCGTAAGCGGGTGGGAAGAGCCCCGCGATTCGTCCGCCCGTCGTGGGTGACTCCTCGCTCGGGCGTCTCGGCGTCGGCGCCCCGTCTCGGCGTCGGCGCCCCGTCTCGGCGTCGGCGCCCCGGCGCGGGGCCACGCCGGGGCGCCGACGCCGAGACGCCCGCCCCGCGCCGAGACGCCCGCCCCGCGCCGAGACGCCCGCCCCGCGCCGAGACGCCCGCCCCGCGCCGAGACGCCCGCCCCGCGCTGTGGCCCCGCCCCGGGTGCCCGCTCAGGCCTTCGGCGTCAGCGTCAGCAGGGTGACCTCGGGCGGGCAGGCGAAGCGGACCGGGGTGTAGCGATTGGTGCCGCAGCCCGCGGAGACGTGGAGGTAGGCGCGCCGGTCGCCGACCGTGTGGCTGGACAGGCCCTTGACCCGGTCGGTGTCCAGGTCGCAGTTGGTGACCAGCGCCCCGTAGAACGGGATGCACAGCTGTCCGCCGTGCGTGTGGCCCGCCAGAATCAGGGGGTAGCCGTCGGCCGTGAAGGCGTCCAGGGAGCGCAGGTACGGGGCGTGGACCACGCCGATGGAGAGATCGGCGCCGCTCGGGGGGCCGCCCTGGACCTCGGCGTAACGGTCCCGCTTGATGTGCGGGTCGTCCAGACCGGTGAACGCCAGCTCCAGGCCGTCGAGCTTGAGCCGGCCCCGCGTGTTCGACAGGTTCAGCCAGCCCGCCTCGTCGAAGGCGTCGCGCATCGGCTCCCACGGGTTGTGGACGACGCCGACCGCGGGGGCGTTGCCGTTGAGGCCGTGCTTGCCCCGGGTCTTCTCCAGGAGGTAGCGCGCGGGGTTGCGGAGCTTGGGGCCGTAGTAGTCGTTGGAGCCGAAGACGTACACCCCCGGGAACTCCATCAGCGGGCCGAGCGCGTCGAGCACCTCGGGCACGGCCTCCGGGTCGGAGAGGTTGTCGCCGGTGTTCACGACGAAGTCGGGGCGCAGTCCGGCGAGCGACTGGAGCCAGGCGCGCTTCTTGCCCTGACCGCTCACCATATGGATGTCGGAGACCTGGAGCACGCGCAACGGGCGTGCCCCCTGCGGGAGTACGGGAACGGTGACCCGTCGCAGGCGGAACGAGCGGGCCTCGAACCCGGCGGCGTAGGCGAGTCCGGCGGCGCCGACCGCCGCGCCGACTGCCGTGACTTTCAGGGGTACTCCGTAGCGTGCGCGCATGAGCCCATCGTCGCAGAAGCGGAACCGTGAGCGGAAAACCGGTGGGGCGGCCGGAAAACCGGTGGGCGGCCCCGGCCCCGTACCTGTCACAATCGCGGCATGACCACGCTCAAGTCCAAGCTCAAGGAAGACCTCCACACGGCCATGAAGGCGCGTGACGAGCTCACCTCGTCCACCCTTCGGCTCACCCTCACCGCGATCACCAAGGAAGAGGTCAGCGGCACGTCGGCGCGCGAGCTCTCCGACGACGAGGTGCAGAAGGTGATCGCCAAGGAGGCGAAGAAGCGTCGTGAGGCGGCCGAGGCCTTCGCGCAGGGCGGCCGGACCGAGCAGGCCGAGCGGGAGAAGAGGGAGGGCGAGCTGCTCGACGGCTACCTGCCCCAGCAGCTCTCCGACGACGAGCTGAACGCGATCGTGGCGTCCGCCGTCGAGGAGGCGAAGGCCGCCGGGGCCGAGGGGCCGCGTGCGATGGGCGCCGTCATGAAGATCGTCAACCCGAAGGTCGCCGGGCTCGCCGAGGGCGGCCGGGTCGCCGCCGCGGTGAAGAAGCTCCTCGCCGGCTGAGGCACGCGGAGAAGACGGAGAAGACGGAGAAGACGGAGAAGACGGAGAAAGGGTGGGCGCCCCGGTTCTGGACCGGGGTGCCCACCCTTTTCCTGTCTGTACGGCTGCGGGAGGCAGGAGTACGGATACGGGTCAGGGGCCGTTCTGGCCTCGCCCGCCGCCACCGCCCGGTCCGCCGACCACGCCGTCCGGGAGTTCGATGCCGGGGAACCGGTTGCCGTCGTCGCCGGGCTTGGCGTCGTCGCGGTCCTCGTCGCGGCCCCGGTCGCGGTCCCGGTTGCCCTCCTCCTCGTCCTTTTCCTTCTTCTCCTTGCCCCGGGGGACGGCGACCGGGTTGAACCCGGGAGTCTCCGTCGCGTCCAGGGCTCCGGTCATCGCGATGCGCCAGATCGGACCGGGCAGGCAGCCGCCGCAGACCTTGTCGTAGTACTGGCCGCCGATGGTGACACCGAACATCGAGCTCTTCTCGCCGACGTCGTCACCGACCCACACCGCCGTGGAGAGGTTCGGCGTGTACCCGACGAACCAGGCGTCCTTGCGGTCGTTGGTCGTACCGGTCTTGCCCGCGTTGTCCCGGTCGCTGAGTCCGGCCTGCGTACCGGTGCCGTCCTCCACGACGCCCTTGAGCATCTGGTTGATCGTGTCCGCGGTCTTCTCGCTCATCGCCCGCGAGCAGGACGTCTTCGGCACGGAGATCTTCTTGCCCTGCGGGTCCTTGATGGACTCGATGGCGATCGGCGTGCAGTAGGTGCCCCGGTTGGCGAAAGCGGCGTAGGCGCCGGCCATGGAGAGCGGGGTGCTGACCTCGCCGCCGAGGGTGATCGAGGGGTACTCGCCGACCTTCTTGCCGTCGCCGCGCTCGTAACCGACCTTCTTGGCCATCTCCACGGTCTCGCAGAGGCCGGCCTTCTGCTCCAGCAGCGCGAAGTAGGTGTTGATGGACTTGCCGAGCGCGCTGGTCATGTCCCAGGTGCCCTTTTCGGACTCCAGCTCGTTCTGCAGGGCCCAGTCCGCGTAACCGGCCGGGGAGCCGGTGCAGTTCCGGAAGTCCCGCTCCTTGAGCGTCATCTTCCAGTCCGTCGAGAACGTCGTCGCCGGGCTGATGCCCTTCTCCAGCGCCGCGGCCGCGGTGAACGGCTTGAACGTCGAGCCGACCTGGAAGCCGTACGTGCTGCCGCCCATCTTGTTGCTGACGGCGAGGTTCAGCACGGTCTCGTTCTGCTTCTGGTCCAGGCCGTACGGGCGGGACTGGCCCATGGAGAGGATCTTGCCGCTGCCCGGCTGGACCTGCACCACGGACGCCGCGAACTTGTCGTCCTTGTTGACCCTCGCGGTGGCGGCCTCGTTGGCGGCCTTCTGGGCGCGCGGGTCCAGCGTGGTCCGGATGGTCAGACCGCCGAGATTCCAGAGCTTGGCCCGGTCCTCGTCGGTCTTGCCGAAGGCGGGGTCGGTGAGGATCGTCTTGCGGACGTAGTCGCAGAAGAAGCCGGAGCCGCTGACGGCGGTGATGCAGCCGTTCTTCGGCCGGGAGACCTTCAGCTTGATGGGCGTCTCCATGGCCTTGTCGGCCTCGGCCTGCGAGATGGTCTTGACCGCGGCCATCCGTGCCAGCACGATGTTGCGGCGCTTGGTCGCTTCCTCCGAGTCGTTGACCGGGTCGTAGCGGCTCGGCGACTGCACGAGGCCGGCGAGCAGCGCGGCCTCCTCCAGCTCGAGGTCCTTGGCGTGCTTGGAGAAGTAACGCTGCGAGGCGGCCTCGACGCCGTACGCCTGCTGGCCGAAGAACGTGATGTTGAGGTAGTTCTCCAGGATCTTCTTCTTGCCGAGCTCCTCCTCGACCTGGATCGCGTACTTCAGCTCGCGGACCTTGCGGCCGAGCGTCTGCTGCGTGGCCTCGGCGACCTTCTCCGGGTCGTCGCCCGCCTCCTCGACGAAGACGTTCTTCACGTACTGCTGGGTGAGGGTCGACGCGCCCTGCGCCGCCCCGCCCGCCTGTACGTTGCGGTTCATCGCGCGGAGGATGCCCTTGAGGTCGACCGCGCCGTGCTCGTAGAAGCGGGAGTCCTCGATCGCGATGATCGCGGCCTGCATGTGCGGCGAGATGTCCTCGAGCGGGACGACCGTGCGGTCACGGGAGTACACCGTGGCGATGGTGCCGCCGTCGCGGTCCTGGATCGTGGTCCGCTGACTGAGCGGTGGAGTCTTGAGGTTGGAGGGGATCTCGTCGAATCCTTCGACCGTCCCCTTGGCGGCGAGCCCCAGCGCTCCGGCTGCGGGCAGCGCGATGCCTGCCAGGACAGCTCCGGAGAGCGCGGCGACACCGAGGAACTTGGCGGCCTGCTGGGTCGTGGTGAGACCCCCGCCCGAGCGCTTCTTTGGCATAGGGGGCAGCCTAATCCGTAGTGATGAACGTGTCGCAGGAGCAGGGGCCTCTCGGAGCGTTCGGGTACCGGACCGTGACATCCGGACCGGTCGGCCGTGTCCTCCGAACGGGCAGACCGTGGCATTTGGGCCCGTCGGACGTGTCCTCCTCCGCACGGGCAGACCGTGACATCCGGACCGGTCGGCCGTGTCGTCCGCACGGGCACACCGTGACGTCCGAAGGGGTCGGCCACGACGTCCGGTCGGGTCGGCCGTGATATCCGAAGGGGCCGGGCGCCGGTCTCGCGAGGCATGCCCCGGCCTTCCGGCGAGAGCCTGCCAGGCGTCGCGGCGCGGGCGCGCGGACGCGGAGCGCCTACGTTTTCATTCGCCGGACAGACGGAGAGGCCTTGGCCTAAGCTGCTCTCAACTGTCACAGCAGACCGGTTCCGTATCAAGCCCCCTGCAACCCCATGCGCATCTTCTGGTCATTCTTCACCCGGCGGATGAGTAACCGCATCGTTCTTCACGTAGCCATCGAGGCGCTCCCGAAATCGCCCTGTATGTCGCGAGAAGTCCCTTGCAACTTGAGTGCACTGTCCCCTTTTCGCGGAGATAGTCGCGCATGTCCTCGGCTCACTCCTCTGGGTGATCTGCCGCATACGCATAGTCCGTTCGGACCATTCAAGATTGGGCCCGAAGGGGGTGTTGTGCTGTCCCCACCTTCCGTAACGTCCTCAACTGGCAGCGGTGAATATGCCGCTACCGCCGTGGGGGAGCCTCGATTCGGGAGAGGACGGCGCCGGGATGGGCTGGGTAACCGACTGGAGTGCGCAGGCAGCCTGCCGCACTACCGATCCGGATGAACTATTCGTACAAGGGGCAGCGCAGAACAGGGCCAAGGCGGTGTGCACCGGATGTCCGGTGCGGACCGAGTGCCTGGCCGATGCGCTCGACAATCGCGTCGAATTCGGCGTGTGGGGTGGAATGACGGAGCGGGAGCGCCGCGCACTGCTGCGGCGTCGGCCCACCGTCACGTCCTGGCGCCGACTGCTGGAGACCGCGCGCAGCGAGTACGAGCGGTCCACCGGTGTTCTGCCCGGCGTCATCGGGCTGGAGGACGAGGAGCTGCACGAGACGTACGCGGCCGTCGGGTAGCCGTGCGCGGCCGTCGGGCAGGCCTCGCCACCGCTGAGCGGCCCGTGCGTCATCAGGCCCGGGGAGTCCGGGGAGTGGTGTCTACGCCGCTCCGGCAGGGGCCGGAGTGGAACCGCCCGCCAAGCGGTCGCCGATGGCCCGGAGGCCGTTCAGGTCGTGTACGTCGCCGGGCAGCGCTGCCACGGCCGTCACCGGCACCTCGGGGTGCAGCGCGGTGAAGCGGTCGCGGGTGCGGTGCTCGCGGGCGACGATCTGCATGCGCTCGGCGTGCAGGCGCAGCAGACCCGCCGTCAGCTCCTCGACGCCCACGGCCTCGTCGGCCACAGACTCGTCGTCCACGGCCTCAACGTCCACGGCCGCGTTGGCGGTCGCATCGGCAGAGCCGGCCGCGTCCGCGGGGGTCGTCGCGTCGTCAGGGGGGTTCGCGGATGTCGCGATGCTCTCGTGGGGCGGCTCGTTCTCCGTCGTGTCCTGGTGCTCGGCTGTGGGGTCGGGGCCGGACGCCTGCCCGGCCTCGGGGGAGAGGGGCGGCTCGGTCGGTCCGGAAGCGGTGACCGCCGGGTCGGGGGCTTCCTGGGCACCAAGGCCAGCTTTCCCGGCCCTCTGATCCACAATGCGGGCGTCGTCAAGATTTTCTGCGGCGGCCAGTGCCTGCTCGGCGGAGAGCCGCGAAGCCTCGCTGCCGTGCACGCGGTTGAGGACCAGACCGGCCAGCGGCATCTTCTCGGCGGCCAGCCGCTCCACGAAGTAGGCCGCCTCGCGCAGCGCGTCCTGCTCCGGCGTCGCCACCACGAGAAAGGCCGTGCCGGGCGCCTGGAGCAGCTTGTACGTGGCGTCCGCGCGGCTGCGGAAGCCGCCGAACATGGTGTCCATCGCGGAGACGAACGTCTGGACGTCCCGCAGGAACTGCCCCCCGAGCAGCTTGCCCAGCGTTCCGCTCATCATCGACATACCGACGTTGAGGAACTTCATCCCGGCCCGGCCGCCCACCTTCGCGGGCGCCATCAGCAGCCGGATGAACTTCCCGTCGAGGAACGATCCGAGCCGCTTCGGCGCGTCCAGGAAGTCCAGCGCGGAGCGCGAGGGAGGGGTGTCGACGATGATCAGGTCCCACTCGTCGCGCGCCCGCAACTGCCCGAGCTTCTCCATCGCCATGTACTCCTGCGTACCGGCGAAACCGGCCGACAGGGACTGGTAGAAGGGGTTATCCAGGATCGCCCTGGCCCGTTCGGCGTCCGCGTGGGCCTCGACGGTCTCGTCGAAGGTCCGCTTCATGTCCAGCATCATCGCGTGCAGTTCGCCCTGGCCGTCGATGCCGTCGACCCGCCTCGGCACGTTGTCCAGCCGGTCGATGCCCATGGACTGGGCGAGCCGGCGGGCCGGGTCGATGGTGAGGACGACGGCCTTCCGGCCGCGCTCGGCGGCCCGTACGCCCAGGGCGGCGGCGGTCGTGGTCTTGCCGACCCCGCCGGAGCCGCAGCACACGACGATCCGGATGCCCGGGTCGTCCAGCAGCGCGTCCGTGTCCAGCCCCGCCGCTGACGGGCCCCCACCGGCTGTGTTCGCCGTCATGCCTCTCCCTCTTCCCCCGCGCCCTGCTTACGGAGCTCCGTGGCCAGGTCGTGCAGCGCGGCGAGGTCCACCCCGTCGCCGATCAGCGGCAACTCCGCCGTCGGCAGCCCGAGACCGGCCAGCACGGCGCGCTGCTCCCGCTCCAGGCCGACCCGCTCGGCGTGCTCGGCCGCCTGTTCGACCAGGGGTCGTACGAGTGCCGCGGAGCCGGTCACTCCGGCCCGGGTCAGCGCTTTGGCGATCTCCTTGCGGCGGCCGCCCGCGGCGGTGCGCAGGGCATCCTCGTCGAGCAGATGCGGGCGGACCATGTTCACGAAGACGCTGCCCACGGGCAGTTCGGCGGCGCGCAGTTCGGCGATGCCGTCGGCGGTCTCCTGGACCGGCATTTCCTCCAGGAGGGTCACCAGATGGACCGCGGTCTGCGGGGACTTCAGGACCCGCATCACGGCCTGGGCCTGGTTGTGTATAGGGCCGATCCTGGCCAGCCCGGCGACCTCGTCGTTGACGTTCAGGAAGCGGGTGATCCGGCCGGTCGGCGGGGCGTCCATGATCACGTGGTCGTAGACGAACCGGCCCTGCTTGTCCTTGCGGCGTACGGCTTCGCACGCCTTGCCGGTCAGCAGGACGTCCCGGACGCCGGGCGCGATGGTGGTGGCGAAGTCGATCGCGCCGAGCTTCTTCAGCGCCCGGCCGGCGCTGCCGAGCTTGTAGAACATCTGGAGGTAGTCGAGGAGCGCGCGCTCGGCGTCGATCGCCAGCGCGAACACCTCGCCGCCGCCGGGCGCGACGGCGATCTTGCGCTCCTCGTAGGGGAGCGCCTCGGAACCGAAGAGCTGGGCGATGCCCTGCCTGCCCTCGACCTCGACGAGGAGGGTGCGCCTGCCCTCGGTCGCGAGGGCGAGCGCGAGGGCGGCGGCGACCGTGGTCTTACCGGTGCCGCCCTTGCCGCTGACGACCTGGAACCTGCTCACGTATTCGAGCCTAACCAGTCCGGCCCCGGGCTACGCACGGGACCGTACATGCCAGGCGTTACAGTCGGGCCCATGACCAAGTGGGAATACGCGACCGTGCCGCTTCTCGTGCACGCGACCAAGCAGATTCTGGACACCTGGGGCGAGGACGGCTGGGAGCTGGTCCAGGTCGTTCCCGGCCCGAACAACCCCGAGCAGCTCGTGGCCTACCTGAAGCGGGAGAAGGCGTAGTGGCGGGCGCCGTCGAGGCGCGGCTCGCCGAGCTCGGCCTGACCCTGCCCGCCGTCGTGCCACCGCTGGCCTCGTACCAGCCGGCCGTGCAGACCGGGGTGTACGTGTACACCTCGGGCCAGCTGCCGATGGTGGACGGCAAGCTCGCCGTCACCGGCAAGGTCGGCGCCGAGGTCACGCCGGACGAGGCGAAGGAGCTCGCGAAGACCTGCGCGCTCAACGCGCTGGCCGCCGTGAAGTCGGTCGCCGGCGACCTGGACCGGATCGAGCGCGTCGTGAAGGTCGTGGGCTTCGTCGCCTCGGCCTCCGACTTCACCGGACAGCCCGCCGTGATCAACGGCGCCAGCGAGCTGCTGGGCGCGGTCCTCGGCGAGAAGGGCGTGCACGCCCGCAGCGCCGTGGGCGTCGCCGTGCTGCCGTTGGACGCACCGGTCGAGGTCGAGGTCCAGGTGGAGCTCGCCGACGCCTGAGAATCCCGTCTCGCTCTGCCCTTCGATCCCGTCCGGTCCTCGCGACCGGGCGGGATCGTCCGTGTCCGGGGCGGGTCGGGCGGGGGCCGGGGCAGGTCTTCCGTGTCCGGGCAGGCCGGGCAGGCCAGGCGGGTCGCGCGTGTACGGGGCAGGTCGGGTGGGGACGGGACACGTCGGGCGGGGGGCGGGGCGTGCCGGGCCACCGCGACGATCACGGAACCCTCGAACATCGGCGCGGTTCCGGATAGCCTCCGGCCATGTCCCAAGGTCAGTGGTACCCCCCGGAATGGCCCGACCGGATCCGGGCCCTCGCCGCCGGTGAGCTGACGGCCGTGACACCCCGGCGGGCCGCCACCGTGATGCTGCTCCGCGATCCGGGCGGGCCCGGGGCGGGCGGGACGGGCGGCGTACCCGGTGGCCCTGTCGTGCACATGCTTCGCCGCCGGACCTCCATGGCCTTCGCCGGGGGCGCGTACGCCTATCCGGGCGGCGGGGTCGATCCGCGCGACGACGACCGGCTGATCGGGTGGGCCGGGCCCCCGCTGGAGCACTGGGCCGCCCGGCTCGGCGTGGCGACGGTCACCGAGGCGCAGGCCGTCGTCTGCGCGGCGGTGCGCGAGACGTTCGAGGAGGCGGGCGTCCTCCTCGCCGGGCCGACCGCGGGGACCGTGGTCGGCGACACGACCGGCGACGACTGGGAGGCCGACCGGGAGGCGCTGGTCGCCCGGGAGCTGTCCTTCGCGGAGTTCCTGGACCGGCGGGGCCTGGTGCTGCGCTCGGACCTGCTGGGCGCCTGGGCGCGCTGGATCACGCCGGAGTTCGAACCGCGCCGGTACGACACCTGGTTCTTCGTCGCCGCGCTCCCCGAGGGGCAGCGCACCCGGGACGTCTCCACCGAGGCCGACCGCACGGTGTGGATCGCCCCCGCCGACGCGGCCCGCCGCTACGACCGGGGCGAGCTGCTGATGATGCCGCCCACCGTGACCGCGCTGCGGGCCCTCGCGCCGTACAGGACGGCCGCCGAGGCCCTCGGGGCGGCCGACGGGCAGGACCTGACCCCCGTCCTCGCACAGGCCCGTCTGGAGGGCGGCGAACTGGTGCTGAGCTGGCCGGGGCACGACGAGTTCACCAAGCACGTACCCGCTGCGGGCCCGGCAGGCGGTGGAGCGTGAGCGACGCGGCAGCCCTGCCCGGACAGCCGCGCGGAACCGTGGCCTCCGGCCCCGCGACCACCCGCACGGTCAACATCCTCGCCCCCAACCCGTCCGCGATGACGCTCGACGGGACGAACACCTGGATCGTGGCCGAGCCCGACGCCGATCTCGCGGTCGTCATCGATCCCGGGCCGCTCGACGACGTCCACCTGCGGGCCGTGATCGGGGCGGTGGAGCGGTCCGGGCGGCGCGTGGGCCTCACGCTGCTCACCCATGGCCACCCCGACCACGCGGAGGGCGCGGGCCGGTTCGCGGAGCTGACGGGGACGAAGGTGCGAGCCCTGGACGCCGCGCTGCGGCTGGGCGACGAGGGCCTCGCGGCGGGCGACGTGATCACCACCGGCGGCCTGGAGCTGAGGGTCGTGCCGACGCCCGGGCACACCGCGGACTCGCTCTCGTTCCATCTGCCCGCCGACCGGGCGGTGCTGACGGGCGACACGATCCTCGGCCGCGGCACGACGGTGGTCGCGCACCCGGACGGGCGGCTCGGCGACTACCTGGACTCGCTCAGGCGGCTGCGGTCGCTGACGGTCGACGACGGCGTCCACACGGTGCTGCCGGGCCATGGCCCGGTGCTGGAGGACGCCCAGGGGGCGGTGGAGTTCTACCTGGCCCACCGCGCGCACCGGCTCGCCCAGGTGGAGACGGCGGTGGAGGCCGGGCACCGTACGCCGTCGGAGGTGGTGGCCACGGTCTACGCCGACGTGGACCGCTCCCTGTGGCCGGCCGCCGAGCTGTCGGTGCGGGCGCAGCTGGAGTATCTGACCGAGCACGGGCTGATCCAGAGCTGATCGGGCCCCCGGGCGGCGAAGGGCCCCCCGACGGACGTACCGGAGTGCGTACTCCGGTACGTGCCCCGGTCGGTGCGTACTCCGCTACCTGCCCGGTCGGCGGGGCCCTTCGCGTACGGAAACGAGGTCAGCGCGAACGCTTCGCCAGCCGCTCCACGTCCAGCAGAATGACCGCACGGGCCTCCAGGCGCAGCCAGCCGCGGCCCGCGAAGTCCGCGAGCGCCTTGTTGACCGTCTCGCGGGAGGCGCCGACCAGCTGGGCCAGCTCCTCCTGGGTGAGGTCGTGCACGACGTGGATGCCTTCCTCGGACTGGACGCCGAAGCGGCGCGACAGGTCCAGAAGGGCGCGGGCGACACGGCCCGGCACGTCGGAGAAGACCAGGTCGGACATCTGGTCGTTGGTCTTGCGGAGCCGGCGGGCGACCGCGCGCAGCAGCGCGGTGGCCACCTCGGGCCGGGCGTTCAGCCAGGGCTGCAGGTCGCCGTGGCCGAGGCCGAGGAGCTTGACCTCGGTCAGCGCGGAGGCGGTAGCCGTACGCGGGCCCGGGTCGAAGAGCGACAGCTCCCCGATCAGCTCGCCGGGGCCGAGCACGGCCAGCATGTTCTCGCGCCCGTCGGGCGAGGTGCGGTGGAGCTTCACCTTGCCCTCGGTGACCACGTACAGGCGGTCACCCTGGTCGCCCTCGTGGAACAGCGCGTCTCCGCGCGCGAGGGTCACCTCACTCATCGAGGCGCGGAGCTCCGCGGCCTGCTCATCATCGAGCGCCGCGAAAAGCGGGGCGCGCCGCAGAACGTCGTCCACGAGTTCTCTCCTTGTCGGCCTGTTCAGGGAACCGTGGTCCCCATCATGCCGGACGGTAAAACAGTGCGATCAATCACAAACCAGTTTGACGCACGGGCGTGCCGGAGCTGACGGCAGGGGGCCGATCGGGGGTGGATACGCCGTGACAGCGGTGGTTGTCGGTGCCTGGCTCTAGGCTGGCCGGGTGTCCAGAACGCCGGGGAGAGCGCAGGCCAAGGGGGCGGACGAGGCTCTGAAGGGCGACGATTCCGCTGTGGGCGAACAGCCCTGGCCGCGTCCTGCGAATGCCGCGAATGGCCTCCTCGGAGGGGCGCACGGCTCCCCCGGAGAGCCGGGGGGTCCGCTCCGGAAGTCGGCCAGGAGGTCCGCAGTGTCATCGTCATCGTCATCGTCAATGCCCGACCAACCCGACCAACCCGGCAAATCTGGCAAATCTGGCAAATCCGATAAAACGGCCAAGGGTGCCGCGGCGCGCAAGGCGCCGAAGGCGGAGTCGCACCTCGCGATGGTCCGCCGGGCGCGCCGGATCAACCGCGAGCTCGCCGAGGTCTACCCGTACGCCCATCCCGAGCTGGACTTCCGTAACCCGTTCGAGCTCCTCGTGGCCACGGTCCTCTCCGCCCAGACCACGGACCTGAGGGTCAACCAGACCACCCCCGCGCTCTTCGCCGCCTACCCCACCCCCGAGGACATGGCGGCGGCCGTGCCGGAGGAGATGGAGGAGATCATCCGGCCGACCGGGTTCTTCCGGGCCAAGACCAAGTCGCTGCTCGGTCTCTCGGCCGCCCTCCGGGACGAGTTCGGCGGCGAGGTCCCGGGGCGCCTGGAGGACCTGGTGAAGCTGCCCGGCGTCGGCCGCAAGACCGCCAACGTGGTCCTGGGCAACGCCTTCGGCGTCCCCGGCATCACCGTCGACACGCACTTCGGGCGCCTGGTGCGGCGCTGGAAGTGGACCGACGAGGAGGACCCGGTGAAGGTCGAGGCGGTCGTCGCCGGGATCTTCCCCAAGAGCGAGTGGACGATGCTCTCGCACCGGGTGGTGTTCCACGGACGCCGGATCTGCCACGCCCGCAAGCCCGCCTGCGGCGCCTGCCCCATCGCTCCGCTCTGTCCTTCGTACGGAGAGGGCGAGACCGATCCGGAGAAGGCCGGGAAGCTTCTCAAGTACGAGATGGGCGGTTATCCGGGCCAGCGGCTCAGTCCGCCCGCCGACTACCCGGGAAAGCCCGCGCCCGCGCTCGGGGCCGGGTGAGGGCGACGCCCCGCGTACGGCCCACGTACGGCCCACGCCCCCCGCACCTTCACCCCTCAGGACGGAACGGCTCGGAACGAAATGGCCGATGACAGGCGTTGTGAATCGACGGGGGTGCCTATGACGCACACGCACACACACGGCACGGCGCATGCCGGGAATCAGCTCGCCGAGGGGCCGGGTCACAGCGGTGGCGGCCGTGCTCCCGACCCGGCCGTCGCCGTCACCACGGACGGCCTGCCCGCGTGGCTCGACCCCGTCGCGGCGGCCGCGCGCAGCGTCCAGCCGCAGCAGCTCAGCCGCTTCCTGCCGCCCGAGAGCGGGGTGGGCCGGCAGTCCGCCGTCCTGGTCCTGTTCGGCGAGGGGGAGCGCGGGCCCGAACTGCTGCTGATGGAGCGCTCCGTGACCCTGCGCTCCCACGCCGGGCAGCCGTCCTTCCCCGGCGGCGCGCTGGACCCCGAGGACGGCGACCAGGCCACCATCGGGCCCCTGCGGGCGGCCCTGCGCGAGGCCGAGGAGGAGACCGGGCTCGACCCCCGGGGCGTTCAGCTCTTCGGCGTGCTGCCCCGGCTCTACATCCCGGTCAGCGGTTTCGTCGTGACGCCGGTGCTCGGCTGGTGGCGCGCGCCCAGCCCGGTCGGGGTGGTCGATCCGGCCGAGACGGCCCGGGTCTTCACGGTCCCCGTGGCCGATCTCACGGACCCCGCGAACCGGGCCACGGCCATCCACCCGAGCGGGCACAGCGGCCCGGCATTTCTGGTCGAATCGGCCCTGGTCTGGGGCTTCACCGCCGGAGTGATCGACCGGATCGTGCACTTCGCGGGATGGGAACGCCCCTGGGACAGGGCCAGACAGGTGCCGCTCGACTGGCGCGCATGACACGCTGGCTGTCCTGCTGCGCTGTTCCGGGCCCGGCCCGGACCCCGTCACCACCGACGGGCCAGGTGACGAAACTGCGAGGGTACAGACGGTGAACGTGCTGGACATCCTGCTGCTGCTGGCTGCCGTGTGGTTCGCGGTCATCGGCTATCGCCAGGGTTTCGTCGTCGGCATCCTGTCGGTGATCGGCTTCCTCGGGGGCGGTCTCGTCGCCGTCTACCTGCTGCCGGTCATCTGGGACCGGCTTACCGAGGACGCCGAGGTCTCCACCGCCGTCGCCATCGGCGCGGTCGTCATCGTGATCGTCTGCGCCTCGGTCGGCCAGGCCTTCACCACCCACCTGGGCAACAGACTCCGCCGGTACATCACGTGGTCGCCCGCGCGCGCCCTGGACGCCACCGGCGGCGCCCTGGTCAATGTGGTGGCCATGCTGCTGGTGGCCTGGATGATCGGCCTGCTGCTGGCGGGCACCTCGCTGCCGACCCTCGGCAAGGAGGTCCGCAGCTCCTCGGTGCTGCTGGGGGTCGACCGGGTGATGCCGAAGCAGGCGCCCAGCTGGTTCCAGGATTTCTCCTCCGTCCTCGCGCAGAACGGCTTCCCGCAGGTCTTCAGCCCGTTCGCCAACGAGCCGATCACCGAGGTCAAGGCCCCGGACCCGGCCCTCGTGGGAAGCCCGGTGGCCGCCCGCGCCAAGAAGTCGATCGTCAAGGTCGTGGGCACCGCCCCGAGCTGCGGCAAGGTCCTCGAAGGGACCGGCTTCGTCTTCTCCGAGCGCCGGGTGATGACCAACGCCCATGTGGTCGGCGGCGTGGAGGAGCCCACCGTGCAGATCGGCGGCGAAGGACGGCTGTACGACGCGAAGGTCGTCCTCTACGACTGGCAGCGCGACATCGCGGTCCTGGACGTCCCCGATCTCCGGGCCAGGCCACTGCAGTTCACCGGCCCGGACGACGACGCGGAGACCGGCGACAGCGCCATCGTCGCGGGCTTCCCCGAGAACGGCGCGTACGACGTGCGCTCGGCCCGCGTCCGCGCCCGCATCGACGCCGACGGCCCGGACATCTACCACCGGGGCACGGTGCGCCGCGATGTGTACTCGCTCTACGCGACGGTGCGCCAGGGCAACTCGGGCGGCCCGCTGCTCACTCCGGACGGGAAGGTGTACGGAGTGGTGTTCGCCAAGTCGCTCGACGACCCGGAGACCGGCTACGCGCTGACGGCCGACGAGATCCGCGAGGACATCGAGATCGGCCGCGAGGCCAACCAGCAGGTCGACAGCCAGGGCTGCGCCCTCTAGGGAGGGCCCGCCCCGGCCGAGCCGGTGAGGGTCAGTTGCGGGGGTGCCGGAGCCGTGCCGAGACCCAGCGGGCCCGCCGGCGGAGGATGCGCGGAATCCCGAGACGGGAACGGTGAAGGTCATGCACGTCGTGCACCCGGCCCCGGGGGCCGCCCCCCTCATGAGTGCTCACACCGGCTGACGCGGTGGAGCGGCGGTTGCGTGCTTCGTCAGTGAAGTCGTGCGTCCAGCCCATACCCCGACGTCTGCCCGTGACCCAAGGTCGGTAATCGTGCGCGAGTCAGCCAATCGGCCTATGCGGCAGGCAATTGGCTGTTCGTCGGACACGCGTGCCTGTGACGGGCGGGCGGCTACCGGTCGGGCTCGGGGTCCTTGAGCCAGTTGATGAGTTCGGTGGAGAAGCCGATCGGATCCTCCTCGTGCGGGAAGTGCCCGACACCGTCGAAAAGTCGCCACCGGTAGGGCGCCTCGACGTACTGGCCGGACCCGGCCGAACTACGGGTGCGGACCGCCGGATCGAGCGACCCGTGCAGGTGCAGCGTCGGCACCCGGACCGGACGTTTCATCCGCCGGTTGAACTGGATCCCGTCGGGGCGCGCCATCGACCGCACCATCCAGCGGTACGGCTCGATCGAGCAGTGGGCGGTGGAGGGAATGCTCATGG
Organism: Streptomyces sp. CA-278952; assembly: GCF_028747205.1. Taxonomy (NCBI): domain Bacteria; kingdom Bacillati; phylum Actinomycetota; class Actinomycetes; order Kitasatosporales; family Streptomycetaceae; genus Streptomyces; species Streptomyces sp. CA-278952. The sequence continues at coordinate 3,585,026 of NZ_CP112880.1, read as the reverse complement.
CCCGCCGGTAGACGTCCAGGGTCTCCTCGTCGGGGAACTCCGGGGTGCGGGGACCCGCCCAGTCCTGGATGAGGCTTCCGACCAGTGCCGCGTCGTCCGCGAGGAGCTGACGCTCCGGAAGCCACGGGCGCTGGAAGCCCCAGACGTACGAACCGGCCCGCGACTGCGCGAAGTCGGACAGCATCGACGAGCGCCATCGGCGCGGGTGCGGCATGGAGGAGACGGCGAGCCGGCGGACCAGCTTGGGCCGCATCACGGCGGCCGTCCAGGCGAGGTAGCCGCCGAGGTCGTGGCCGACCAGGGCCGCGTCGGGCTCCCCGAGGGAGCGGATCACCCCGGTGACGTCGAGGGCCAGGTTGGCGGGGTCGTAACCGCGGGGTGTGCGGTCGCTGCCGCCCACCCCGCGCAGGTCCATCGCGACCGCCCGGAACCCCGCGTCGGCGAGCGCGGTCAACTGGTGGCGCCAGGCCCACCAGAACTGCGGGAAGCCGTGCAGCAGGAGCACCAGCGGCCCCTCGCCCATCTCCGCGATGTGGAACCGCGCACCGTTGGCCGCCACGTCGCGGTGGGTCCAGGGGCCGTCGAGGCGCACCGGGCCCCCCGCGGCGGCCCGGCCCGCCCGGCTCGTGGCCGGTTCGGCCGGAGCTGCCGGACCCTCCGGGTCCACCGGACCCGTCGGGCCGAATGCGCTGGAATCGGGAACCGTCATGTGGATGAGCGTGCCACAGCGTCGGCCCTGCCCTTACCGGAGTCCGTACCGGAGTCCTTACGGGCGTCCTTTGCGGAGCCGCTCTCGATGCTCGTCTTCGCCAGGGTGCTGCCGGAGCGCTCGATGATCGCGGCGGCCGCGATCGACGGGCGCGGGTGCGGCTTGGCCTTCTGCAGGACGGCGGCGGTCTGCTTGGCGGAGGCGATGGACTTCTCCGGCGGCTTGATCTTCTTGAACTTCCGCAGGCCGATGAACCCGATCAGGGCGGCCAGGAGGATGAAGGCGCCCGCCACGATCAGGAAGGACCACGCCAGGCCCAGGCCCAGGTTGTGGATCCCGTACGCGGCCGCGAAGCTCAGCATCGGCATCGTGAACAGCAGCAGCACGCCCGCGGCGATGAACGCCGCGCTGCCGATCGCCCCGCGCTTGACGTCCTGCCGCACCTCCGCCTTGGCCAGGGCGATCTCGTCGTGCACCAGCGCGGACATCTCGGCCGTCGCCGAGGCGACCAGCTGCCCGATGCTGCGGTCCGCACTGCCCGCGTAGTTGCCGGGGTCGCTCATCCCTGACTCCCTCTCCGTCTTCGACACGTCCGATGTCAGATCATGCCGGACTGTTCGGCTCGTCGCGCGCTGCCCCCGCCCGCTCTTCGGCGAGACGGCGGTGTTCTGCCGCCTTCCGCTCGTGGATGGCGGCCATCCGCAGGTGATATTCCGGATCATCCTGCTCGTAGACGTCGGGTACCCCGGATTCGTCCTCGTCCAGCTCCTCGGCCTCGTACAACTCCTTGTACCTGCGTACCCGGAGTTTGAGCAGTACGCAGGCAAGCAGAGCGGCGATCAACGAACCGAGCAGTACGGCGGCCTTGATCTCGTTGATCATCTCCGGGTCGCCCTCGAAGGCCAGCTCCCCGATGAGCAGCGAGACGGTGAACCCGATGCCGGCGAGCGAGGCGAGCGCCAGGACATCGGCCCAGGCCAGGTCCTTGTTCAGCTCCGCCTTGGTGAAGCGGGCGGCCAGGTAGGTGCCGCCGAAGATACCGACGGTCTTGCCGACGACGAGACCGAGGACGACGCCGAGCGTCTCGGGCCGGGTGAAGACGCCGGCCAGCGCCTCACCGTTCAGCGCGACCCCGGCCGAGAACAGGGCGAACAGCGGGACGGCGATCCCGGCGGAGAGCGGGCGGACCAGGTGTTCGATGTGCTCGCCGGGGGAGTGCTTCTCTCCCTCGCGACGGCTGCAGCGCAGCATCAGGCCCATCGCGACCCCGGCGATGGTGGCGTGGATGCCGCTGTTGTACATCAAACCCCAGATGACCAGGGCGAGCGGAACGTAGACGTACCAGCCCCGGACATCGAAGCGGAGGAGCAGGTAGAAGACGGCCAGGCCGAGCACGGCACCGCCGAGCGCCAGGAAGTTCAGGTCCGAGGTGAAGAACACCGCGATGATCAGGATCGCGAAGAGGTCGTCGACGACGGCCAGGGTCAGCAGAAAGGCCCGCAGTGCGGACGGCAGCGAGGTGCCGATCACCGCGAGGACGGCCAGCGCGAAGGCGATGTCGGTGGCGGTGGGGACGGCCCAGCCGTTCGTCGAGCCGCCGCCGACGACCACGGTGAAGTAGTAGACGAGGGCGGGCACGGCCATGCCGCACAGGGCCGCCACCACCGGGAGGGCCGCAGCCTTCGGATCGCGGAGTTCGCCCGCCACCAGCTCGCGCTTGAGCTCGACGCCGGCGACGAAGAAGAAGACCGCGAGCAGCCCGTCCGCCGCCCAGTGTGCGACGGAGAGGTCCAGGCCGATGGCGTCGATGCCGAAGTGGAACTTGCTGACCGCTTCGTACGAGTCACCGAAGGCGTTGGCCCAGACGAGCGCGGCGACCGCCGCGGCCAGCAGAAGCACCCCGCCGACCGTCTCGGTGCGAAGCGCTTCCGCCACGTAGTTCCGCTCGGTGAGGGAGAGCCGGCCGAGCAGCGGGCGCCGGGGCGGGGCGGGCGGCGCGGGCGAGTTGGGCGGTGCCACGAGAGGACCTCCAGGTCAGGGGCGGCATGAGGGCATGGCTGATGGACATGCCGACCAGACTTCCCGGCGCCCCTGTGGAGATGTTCTCTGCAGTTGTGGTGAAGCGCCCACTCTACCGGGGGCGTGAAGAGCGGGACCGTATGAGGTGATCTTCAGACTAAATGCCCGATGGGCACCCGGCGCGTTGCCGGATGCCCATCGGAGCCGTACTCCGTAGTGATGTGTCTGTTCGGTACCTGCTCTGTTCGGTACCTGCTCTGTTCTGCGCTGTCGTCTGCGCTGTCGGTCCTAGTCCTCGGACGAGGAGGACGGCAGCTGGGTGGTGATCAGGTCCATCACGGAGGAGTCGGTCAGCGTGGTGACGTCGCCCAGCTCGCGGTTCTCGGCGACGTCGCGGAGGAGGCGGCGCATGATCTTGCCGGAGCGGGTCTTGGGCAGCTCGGCGACCGGCAGGACCCGCTTGGGCTTGGCGATCGGGCCGAGAGTCGTGCCGACGTGGTTGCGCAGGTCGGCGACGAGTTCGTCGGAGGCGGTGGCGGTACCGCGCAGGATCACGAACGCCACGATGGCCTGGCCGGTCGTCTCGTCCGCGGCGCCGACCACGGCGGCCTCGGCGACCGACGGGTGGGAGACGAGGGCGGACTCGACCTCGGTGGTGGAGATGTTGTGCCCGGAGACGAGCATGACGTCGTCGACCCGGCCGAGCAGCCAGATGTCGCCGTCCTCGTCCTTCTTCGCGCCGTCACCCGCGAAGTACTTGCCCTCGAAACGCGACCAGTAGGTGTCGAGGAACCGCTGGTCGTCACCCCAGATGGTGCGGAGCATGGAGGGCCACGGCTCGGTGAGGACGAGGTAGCCGCCCCCGCCGTCCGGCACCTCGTTGGCGTCGTCGTCCACGACGGTGGCGGCGATGCCCGGCAGCGCGCGCTGGGCGCTTCCCGGCTTCGTCTCCGTCACACCAGGCAGCGGCGAGATCATCATCGCGCCGGTCTCGGTCTGCCACCAGGTGTCCACGATGGGGCACTTGTCGGCGCCGATGTTCTTCCGGTACCACATCCACGCCTCGGGGTTGATCGGCTCACCGACCGAACCCAGGACGCGGAGGCTGCTCAGGTCGAACTTCGCGGGGATGTCGTCGCCCCACTTCATGAACGTACGGATCGCCGTGGGGGCGGTGTAGAGGATCGTGACGCCGTACTTCTGCACGATCTCCCAGAACCGGCCCTGGTGCGGGGAGTCCGGGGTGCCCTCGTACATGACCTGCGTCGCACCGTTGGCCAGCGGCCCGTAGACGATGTACGAGTGCCCGGTCACCCAGCCGATGTCGGCGGTGCACCAGTAGACGTCGGACTCCGGCTTGAGGTCGAAGACCGCGTTGTGCGTGTACGACGCCTGGGTGAGGTAGCCGCCGGAGGTGTGCAGGATGCCCTTCGGCTTACCCGTGGTGCCCGAGGTGTAGAGGATGAAGAGCGGCTGCTCCGCCTCGAAGGCCTCGGGGGTGTGCTCGGCAGACTGCCGGGCGGTGATCTCGTGCCACCAGACGTCGCGGCCCTCGGTCCACGCGGTGTCCTGGCCGGTGCGGCGGACGACGAGGACGTGCTCGACGTTCTCGAACCGTGAGACGGCGTCGTCGACCGCGGGCTTGAGCGCGGACGGCTTGCCGCGGCGGTAGCCGCCGTCGGCCGTGATGACGACCTTGGCGTCCGCGTCCTTGATACGGGCGGCGATGGCGTCGGCCGAGAAACCGCCGAAGACCACGGAGTGCGCGGCGCCGATACGGGCACAGGCCAGCATCGCGATCGCGGCCTCGGGGATCATCGGCAGGTAGACGGCGACCCGGTCGCCCTTGCCGACGCCCAGTTCGGTCAGGGCGTTGGCGGCGCGGGAGACCTCGTCCTTCAGCTCCGCGTAGGTGATGGCCCGGCTGTCGCCCGGCTCGCCCTCGAAGTGGATGGCGACCCGGTCGCCGTTGCCCGCCTCGACGTGGCGGTCCACGCAGTTGTACGCGACGTTCAGCTTGCCGTCCGCGAACCACTTCGCGAAGGGCGGGTTGCTCCAGTCGAGGGTCTCGGTCGGCTCGGTGGCCCACGTCAGGCGGCGGGCCTGCTCGGCCCAGAAGCCCAGCCGGTCCGCCTCGGCCTGCTCGTACGCCTCTGCGGTGACGTTGGCGTTGGCGGCCAGCTCAGCAGGCGGAGCGAATTTCCGCTCTTCCCGAAGCAGGTTGGCCAGGCTCTCGTTGCTCACGACTTCTCCCAGTCCCAGGGTGTCCGTTGTGTCCCGGTGCATAGCTCATCAGGCGCGGGGCCAGGTGACAAGGGCCTGCCGGGAATTGGTTTAGACCTGTGTCTTCGTGTATGGAGCCATGATCCCGCTCCGCGGTCGAGGGTCGCCGTACGACGCGTGGCGCGCGGCAGTTCCGTCCCCGTCGGGGTGCGTCGCGGGGCGCGTCGCGGCGTGTCGGCCGGTATGGCGGGTTCGGGGATGTGGCGGGGTGCGACGCGGAACGGGGTCACCCGGTTGCACGGCTCCGGTGCTCGCCCGGTTCAGGGCGGAGGCGTTCGGGCTAGTTGATAACTCTTATCAGTGAATAGGCAGCTTTTCATTCGGTATGTCGCCCTTGCTGTGCGGAACCGCGTGCGAATTTGGCCGCGCCGTGTCGGCACTTCAACGCAAATAACCTGCAAGGAAGAGGGTGGGCGGATGATGGCCGCCACGAAGAGGATCGCTTTGGGCGTCATGTCCACGGCCTTGGTCGCCGTGCTCGCGGGCTGTTCCGGAGCCGGATCCGGGGGGTCCGCCTCGGAGGGCGCCGGATCCGACACGGAGAAGGGCGCCCATGGCGCCAAGGAGAACCCCCCGGCCGCCGCCCCGAAGAACGCGGTCAAGCTCATCGGGGACGGGTCCACCGCCTTCACCGGGGCCCAGCCGAAGATGCCGGCCGTCGAACGTCTGGCGCCCGGCGAGAAGCCTCCTCAGTTCGTGGTGTTCTCCTGGGACGGCGCCGGAGAGGACAGCCAGAAGCTCTTCTCGCACTTCCGCGGCGTGGCCAAAAAGTACAACGCCAAGATGACGTACTTCCTCAGCGGCGTGTACCTGCTGCCGGAGGAGAAGAAGGACCTCTACAACCCGCCCCAGCACGCGCCGGGCCGCTCCGACATCGGCTTCAACGACACCGAGGGCATCCGTGACACCCTCAACGAGGTGCGTGCCGCGTGGCTGGAAGGCAACGAGATCGGCACCCACTTCAACGGCCACTTCTGTGGCAAGGACGGCGGCGTCGGGACCTGGTCCGTCGATGAGTGGAAGAGCGAGATCAGCCAGGCGAAAGCTTTCGTCAAGAGTTGGAAGACCAACACTCCGGAGCTGAAGAACGAGGCCCCGCTCCCCTTCGACTACGACAAGGAACTGGTCGGCGCCCGCACCCCCTGCCTCGAAGGCCAGAAGAACATGGTCGCCGCTGCCCGGACCACGGGCTTCCGCTACGACTCCAGCGGCGTCGGCAACCAGGTCTGGCCCAAGAAGAAGGACGGGGTCTGGGACATTCCGCTCCAGCTCGTGCCGATGCCGGGCCGCGCCTTCGAGACCCTCTCGATGGACTACAACTTCATGGTCAACCAGTCCGGTACGGCCACCCAGGGAGACCCCTCCCAGCACGAGTACTGGGGCAACCAGATGCGGGACGGGCTGCTTCAGGCCTTCGACCGCTCGTACAACGGCAACCGGGCGCCCCTGATCATCGGCAACCACTTCGAGTCCTGGAACGGCGGCACCTACATGCGCGCCATCGAGGAGACCATCGCGCAGGTGTGCACCAAGGAGGGCGTGCGCTGCGTGTCCTTCCGCCAGCTCGCCGACTGGCTGGACGCACAGGACCCGAAGATGCTGGGCAAGCTCACCACGCTCGGCGTCGGCGAGGCCCCCAAGGCGGGCTGGTCCTCCTACCTCGGCACCCAGCAGGCCGCCGCGCAGCCCACGGACAAGGACAAGGGCAAGGAACAGGGCGAGGGCGAGGGCAGGGGTAAGGGCGAGGGTAAGGGCCAGGCGCCGGCCGAGGACGCCGGGGCGGCCCCGGGTCAGGCTCCGGGCGGGGACGCCGGAGAGGCCCCGGACCAGGCCCCGGACCAGGCCAGGGGTACTGCCTCGGGTCAGGGTGACGCGGGTTCGGCTCCCGCCGGAGCGACGGGCTGAAGCATCGAGGGAACGTCGGCCGGAGTATCGGCCGATCACGCGCGCCGCATCGTTCGCACCCTCGTCGGCCACTGAGAGGTGGCCGACGAGGGGGTCCCGTGCGACGAGTCAGGCGGGCGCGGTCACGCCCGCTGCTGCGTGGCGTTCGTCGAGCACGAAGGCGGGGTCGACCTGGGCGGCCAGGTCGGCGCCGGTCTTCTCGTTGCCCCAGCTCTCGGCGTTCTTCAGGTGGAAGTGCACCATCTGTCGTGTGTAGCGCTCCCAGTCACGCGACCCGTACGAGTCCTCGGCGGCGTCCTGCAGCGTCTGCAGGGCCATCCGATTGTCGGCCTCCAGCAGCTCGAACCTGGACGGCCGCCCCTTCTCCATCGACCGTACCCAGTCGGAGTGGCCGATCCCGATCAGCAGGTCGTCGCCGACCTCCGCATGCAGGAACTCCAGGTCGTCCGGGCCCTGCACCTTGTTCCCGACGACCTTCAGGGCGACGCCGAAGTCGCGTGCGTACTCCTTGTACTGGCGATAGACGGACACCCCCTTACGGGTCGGCTCCGCAACCAGGAACGTCATGTCGAAGCGCGTGAACATGCCCGAGGCGAACGAGTCCGAGCCCGCCGTCATGTCGACCACGACGTACTCGTCGGGGCCGTCGACCAGGTGGTTGAGGCAGAGCTCCACGGCCCCGACCTTGGAGTGATAGCAGGCCACTCCGAGATCGGACTCTGTGAAGGGCCCCGTCGCCATCAGCCGGACGTCCCCGTCGTCCAGCCGAACCGTGCACGCGCAGGCCGCGAAGATCGGGTTGTCCTCGCGGACCCGCAGCAGCCGGGAGCCCTCGCCGGGCGGAGTCGTCTTGATCATCGTCTCGGCGGAAGCGATACGAGGGTTGGCGCCCCGGAGGTAGTCCTTGATGAGGGGGAGGTGCGCCCCCATCGCGGGCAGCGCGGCGGCCTCTGCCTCGTCCAGGCCGAGAGCGGCCCCCAGGTGCTGGTTGATATCGGCGTCCACGGCGATGACGTGGGCTTCGTTGGCGGCGAGATGGCGGATGAAGAGCGAGGACAGCGTGGTCTTTCCGCTGCCGCCCTTCCCGACGAAAGCGATCTTCATGTTCACCTAGGGTAGCGGGTCCGTTGCGGTGTGCTGTCACTGTTCGTGAAGAAGGCCACGTGCGGCTGGGGGTGGTAGGGGCGTGGTGGGCGCGTAGCCTCGCTACTTATGAGTACGACTGCCTCTGACCCGCTCGCCGCGCTCGGTTCCCTGCCCGGCGTTCCCGATGCCGTGGACTCCGTGCGCAAGGCCGTCGACCGGGTCTACGGTCATCGCGTCATGCGACGCCGCAGCAACGAGGTCACGGCCGAAGCCGCACTTCGGGGCTCTCGTGGTTCGGCCGCGCTGGCCGGTGCCGACTGGAACCTCGAGGAAGTGCGTCGGCGTACCGACTTCAGCGGCGAGGACGAGGCGCGCATGGTCGGCGCCGCGCTGAGGCTCACCGCGGAAGCTGGGCAACTCCTTTCCATCTGGCGACAGTCACCGCTGCGGGTGCTGGCTCGGTTGCATCTGGTGGCGGCCGGCGGAGCGACTCCCGACGACGCGCTTGTGGGGCGCCCTCGGCTGGCGGGTGAATCCGTCGACGAGCCGCTGATCGAGGCACCGATTCCCGGGGCCGAGGAGGTCGCCGGACGACTCGAAGGGCTCTCGCGGCTGATCATTGCGGGCGGCAGCGCCCCCGCCCTGGTCACGGCCGCCGTGGTGCACGGCGAGCTACTGGCGTTGCGCCCGTTCGGCTCGCACAACGGTCTGGTGGCCCGGACCGCCGAGCGCATCGTGCTGATCGGCAGCGGGCTTGACCCGAAGTCGATCTGCCCGGCCGAGGTGGGACACGCGGAGCAGGGCCGGGCGGCCTATGTCGCGGCGTTCGAGGGCTATACGGCCGGCACCCCGGAGGGCATGGCAGCCTGGATCATCCACTGCGGGCGCTCCGTCGAGCTGGGTGTGCGCGAGTCGACCGCGGTGTGCGAGGCGCTTCAGCGCGGCGCAGCCTGAGGCACCCTGCCGCTGCCCGGGGCCGATGCCGACCCGGGTCGATGTCGGATCGGGCCGATGCCGGATCAGGGCCGGCGCGGGAGCGAGGTCGACGCGGCCTCGGGGGCGCATGTGGCCGCGACGCTCATCGCTCATCGCTCGACGTGTCTCCGGGCGGAAGCGGCCCAAGGGCCCGATGCTGCAGACGTCCCCGTCGGAGGATGCGAGTGGCGCCGAAGGCGCTGCCGGGTGAAGCAGTCGACTTCCGGGCGGCCGTGGGGTGATGGCCCGGGGCAAGGGTTGCGGCGGCACCGACGTGCGGTACCGCCGCTGGCACGTCCGCCCAGTTACCAAGCGTCCTCGTAAATTGCCCATCAGGTCGGGTACTTTGCCCGTCACCTGGTGCGGCTGGCCCGTAATCGACGGGTCGACGTCGCGTGGGTGCTCGGCTTTCGTGCGCGGTCCGTGGGGCCGTTCTGCGGTACAGGTCATCCTCGCGGATGTCCTTGGTCTCGCGGGCCGTTAAGTCCTTTGTACTCCAGGACCAGGGGAAGGGATACCCCTGGCCCCGCTTCTTTACTTTTAGGTTCAATCAAGGGCGAATCGGGCGAGGCGCCATTCCGGTGGAGCGCCCGTGTTCACCCTGCTGTGCTTCGCACCCTCTCACCCAGGCAGGGGGGCGCCGGTGGCACGTCGACGACTGGCGTACCAGACCAGCCCGGCGGTGACGGCCGCCGCGCCAACCGCGGCCGCCGCCACGAGAGCGGGGCGGGGAGGCATCGAGAAGGCGGGCAGTCGCTGCTTGAGTCGGACCGGGCGGTTGAAGACGAGAATCGGCCACTCGCGGAGGGTCGCTTCGCGGCGCAGCGCGCGGTCGGGGTTGACCGCGTGCGGGTGGCCGACCGACTCCAACATCGGTACATCGGTCGCCGAGTCGCTGTAGGCGTAGCAGCGCGAAAGGTCGTACCCCTCCGAGACCGCGAGCGCCTTCACGGCCTCGGCCTTGGTCGGTCCGTAGGCGTAGTACTCGACCTCGCCCGTGAAGCACCCGTCGTCACCGACGACCATGCGCGTGGCGACGACGCGGTCGGCGCCGAGCAATTCGCCGATGGGCTCGACGACTTCGGCACCCGAGGTCGAAACGATGACCACATCGCGCCCCGCCGTGTGGTGCTCTTCGATGAGGGTGGCGGCCTCGTCGTAGATGATCGGGTCGATCAGGTCGTGCAGGGTCTCGGCGACGATCTCCTTGACCTGCTGGACGTTCCATCCCTTGCAGAGGGCGGAGAGATATTCACGCATCCGCTCCATCTGGTCGTGATCTGCGCCCCCGGCGAGGAACACAAACTGTGCGTACGCAGTGCGCAGTACAGCGCGGCGGTTGATCAGTCCGCCTTGATAGAAGGACTTGCTGAAGGTCAGCGTCGAAGACTTCGCAATGACCGTCTTGTCCAGGTCAAAGAAGGCTGCTGTGCGCGGCGAGAAGCAGTTTTCCACAACGCTGAGCATAGGGGCCCACCATTCGGCGTAAACTCCGGCGCGTGGGTTTGCCTGAGAAGGCCCTCGGGTACACCATGGAAGTCACGGATCGTTCGCGACCGTGCTAACCCGGTCCGACTCCTCCCCCCCCGAGTCGGCCGTGGGGACGACCCCCGCTCTCCCCCCCGGCGGGGGTCGTCGCATGTCCGGACGCGTTTTAGGGGTGGAAACCACCTGAGCCTCCCGTCTGGCCGTCCATCGGCCTGAATGTGCGAGCCGGGTGTCGTGCGACTCGTCTCGTCACAGTGTGTAGCCATAGGGGTGCGCTCCGGAAGTCGCTGGTTCGGGTGACGAAGTTATTCACAGCCTCGAAGTTGTCCACAGCTTTTCATCAAGATCCACATAATTTTCCGAGGTGCTGCACGTTGATTCCACCCGCGAAGTCCGCGGGTGCCGGAATCGCGCATCTCGGAACGCTCCGAGAACACCGCGAACCGCACTGAAGGGGCAGTGAGAAGGGGGCGGAGATCGTGGCTGGATCCATCGCAGGAGAAGGATCGGCGGTCAACGGGGAGCGGCGCGGAGGCCCGCTGATCGTGACGGAGGACGTGGAACTGCTCGATGACCTGCTGCGGCTCTGCGCGGCGGCCGGAGCCGAGCCGGAAGTTCATCACGGGCCGCCCGGGCGCCGGGGCAGTTGGGAGCGGGCTCCGATGGTGCTGGTGGGGGATGACGCCGCCGTGCGTTGCCGCGGCGCCGGCCGCAGGAAGGGGGTGATGCTGGTGGGCCGGGACCAGGACGACCCGGACGTGTGGCGGCGGGCGGTGGAGATCGGGGCCGAATATGTGCTGCGACTGCCCGATTCCGAGGCCTGGCTCGTCGACCAGATCGCCAACGCCGCCGAAGGCGTCGGACGGCCCGCTCTCACCGTCGGCGTGATGGGCGGCCGGGGCGGCTCCGGCGCATCGACGCTGGCCTGCGCCCTTGCCGTGAGTGCGGCGAGGTCCGGTAGGCGGACGATGCTGATCGACGCCGATCCGTTGGGGGGCGGGATCGACGTCCTGCTCGGCGGCGAACGGGCACAAGGCATGCGGTGGCCGGATTTCGCGCAGTCGAAGGGCCGGCTCGGGGGCGGAGCCCTTGAGGACTCGCTGCCCGCGCTCCATGGGTTGCGGGTGCTGAGCTGGGGCCGGGACGACGAGGTGGTGATCCCGCCGCAGGCGATGCGTGCGGTGTTGGCCGCCGCGCGACGACTCGGCGGGGTGGTGGTCGTGGACCTTCCGCGCAGGGTCGACGAGTCAGTCGCCGAAGCACTGGCCCAACTCGATCTCGGGCTGCTCGTGGTGCCGGGCGAACTGCGCGCGGTAGCAGCGGCCAGGCGCGTCGCGGCCACGGCCGGAATGGTGCTGGACGACCTGCGAGTGGTGCCCCGGGGACCGTATGCGTCAGGGCTGGACGGGCGATGGGTCGCCCGGGCCACCGGCCTCCCGCTCGTCGGCGAACTTCCGCTGGAAGCGGACCTCCTGGTCTCCCAGGACGACGGCACCCCGCCCGGAGGCAGTGCCCGGGGGCCGCTGGCCCGGTTCTGTTCGGCCTTCTGGGAACAGGCCGCGGCGGCCGGTGACGCAAGCTCCGTGACCGGCCTGCCCGGGGGAGGAACGGCATGACGGACGAACTGCTCGACGCCGTACGCCAGCGGCTGGCACGCAGCGGTGCCGCTCCCACCCCGGCCGGAGTGGCCGCCGCCCTACGGGCCCAGGGGCGGTTGCTGGGGGATGCCGAGGTGCTCGGGGCGGCGGCGGAGTTGCGCGGCGAACTCGTCGGCACGGGAGTGCTGGAGCCGTTGCTCGCCGATCCGGAGGTGACCGATGTGCTGGTCTCCGCGCCGGACCGGGTGTGGGTGGACCGGGGCGGTGGGCTCCAGCTGACGGGCGTCACCTTCCCTGACGCGGCGGCGGTGCGGAGGCTGGCCCAGCGTCTCGCCGCAGTGGCGGGCAGGAGGCTGGACGACGCACGTCCGTGGGTGGACGCACGACTGCCCGACGGCACACGGATGCACGCCGTGCTGCCCCCGGTGTCCGTCGGCTCGACCTGCCTCTCCCTGCGCGTGGTGCGGCCACGGGCCTTCTCGCTGGCGGAGCTGGTGGACGCGGGCACGGTGCCGCCGGGCGGGGACCGGATCCTGCGGGCGCTCGTGGAAGCGCGGATCTCCTATGTGATCAGCGGCGGCACCGGAGCGGGCAAGACGACGCTCCTCGCCAGTCTGCTGGGCGCGGTCGGCCCCAACGAGCGGATCGTGCTCGCCGAGGACTCCGCCGAGCTGCGGCCGGACCATCCGCATGTGGTCCGCCTGGAGTCCCGTCCGGCCAATCAGGAGGGGGCGGGCCGGGTGACGTTGCGGGATCTGGTGCGGCAGGCACTGCGCATGCGGCCCGACCGGCTGGTGGTCGGTGAGGTGCGAGGAGCTGAGGTCACGCAGTTGCTGGCCGCCCTGAACACCGGACACGAAGGTGGGTGCGGCACGGTCCACGCCAATGCCGCCGAGCATGTTCCCGCCCGACTGGAGGCTCTGGGCACCGCGGCCGGTCTCGACCGGGCGGCGCTGCACAGCCAGTTGGCGGCCGCGCTCTCTGTGGTCGTGCATCTCGTGCGGGACCGCGCGGGGCAACGGCGAGTCGCCGAGGTGCACGTCCTGGAACGGGACGCGGCGGGACTGGTCCTCACGGTTCCGGCCCTGAGCTGGGGCGTCGGCGGATTCGTTCCGGAGCGCGGATGGGAACGTCTGCGGTCGCTGGTCGGGGGTGCGCTGTGACGGGGGCGACGTCCGCGCACGCGGCCCATGCGGTGGCTCTCTGCGCGGGTTCAGCGGTGTGGCTCGCGATGGTGCGGGACACGGGCGTTCGGCGGGCGCGAGTGTTGTTCGTGGACGCTCCCGCCGAGTCGGGGCGGCCATGGAGCCGATGGCGGCCATATCTGCTCAAGGCCCTGAGGCGTGTGGGGGAGTCGGCCCGGGGGCGTTGGGAGTGGTGGTGCGTTCCGGTCGCGGTGCTGCTTGCGGTGCTGGGGGATTCGGTGCTGCCGCTGCTCGCGGGGGCCGTGGCGGTCCCGTCGGTGCGCCGGTGGTTGCGGAGGCGGGCAGGAGCGCGGGAGGCGGAGCTGGCCGCGACCGCGGTGGCGGCGTTGTGCGGGGCCGTGGTCGGGGAGCTCCGGGCCGGCCGCGAGCCGGGACAGGCGTTACTGGTCGCGCTCCGCGAAGGTCCGGCGGAGGCCGGCTCATCGGCTACGCCCACTGCAGGCGGCCGACTGGGGGAGGCGGAGGCCGCGGTGCTGGCGGCGGCGCGGTTCGGCGGCGATGTGCCGGCGGCGCTGCGGCAGGCGGCGCAGGGCCCGGGGCTGGGGGGACTGTCCGGGATGGCCGCGTGCTGGCGCGTGGCCGTGGACGGCGGGGCCGGGCTGGCGGCCGGGCTGGAGCGCCTGGAGGCGGCGCTGCGGGATGACCGGCGCAGACGGGAGGAGCTACGCGCCCAACTGGCGGGAGCGTGGTCGACGGTCGTGGTCCTGGCACTGCTCCCGCTTGCGGGTCTGGGGCTGGGAGCGGCACTCGGGGCCGAACCCTTGCGTGTACTGCTGCACACCCCGGGCGGCCTGGCCTGCCTGGCTGTTGGGGTCTTCCTGGAGGCGGCCGGGCTGTACTGGGCCTGCCGGATCGTGCGCGGAGGGGAGGCGGCGTGAACGCGGCGGACGGAGAAGTTCTCCACAGCCTGGGGATGGCGGTGGCGGTGCTGGGCGTGGCGGCGCAGCTGGCAACGGTGATCGCCGCCGGATTTCGTGAGCGAGCGGTGCGCGGGCGGGGAGCCCTGATGCTGGGGACGGTCATCGCGGCACGGCCCGGCAGGAGGAGCCGGCTGATCGCACCGTTCCGGGCGAGTGGTGGTTCGGGTCTCTCCGAGTCCGCCCGGCGGTGGGCGGCCCCGGCCGGGGCCTGGCTGGCCGGATGGATTCTGGTCGGCGGTGTGATGGGCTGCGCGGTCGGTTCGGCCGTGGCGTACGGGCTGTGGTGGTGGCGGCGAACCCGGCCCGTCGCTCGTCCCGGCAGTAGCCATCCGGAGCGGGCCGCCATCGCCGGGCAGCTTCCCCTGGCCGCAGATCTGCTGGCGGCCTGTATCGCGGTCGGGGCAGGCCCCCGGGAGGCGGCAGCCGAGGTGGGCGAATCCATCGGCGGCCCGGTCGGTGATCGGCTCGCCCGTGCGGCCGCGGAGATTCGCCTCGGCGGCGAACCGGCCGAGGCGTGGGGTCGGTTCGGGGAGATACCGGGCGCCGGCCCGCTGGCCCGCTGTCTGCACCGGGCGGGTTCGACGGGGGCTCCGGCCGCGGAGCCGGTTGCCAGGCTGGCCGCGTCGATGCGCGCCGAGCGAGCCGCCGCGGCGGTGGCGCGGGCGCAACGGGCCGGGGTGCTGATCACGGCGCCGGTCGGCCTCTGCTTCCTCCCCGCCTTCCTGGCAGTCGGGGTGGCGCCGGTGATCATCGGCCTGGCCGGCGACCTGCTCGCGACCAGCCGTCCGGGCCGGTGAGGCTGCGCGGGCCGGTGGGCCTCCCGGGCTGGTGGGCCTGCGGGGCTGGTGGGCCTGCCGGGCTCTCGCGGCCGCCGACGACTTGGCGGTCATTCACTTTCGCTGTCGCTCAAGGGTGTTCCGTTCGGACGCCCGCTCGTCATCGATGCTTATCGGGGGATGAAATGGAAACGAAGTGCTGGGGTTGGGCCGTCGACGTTGTGCGCGGAGGCCGGCTGTCCGCAGGCGGGCCGGACCGGAGGGCGAAGTGGGCCGCACGGTGGGCGGGGCGGCTCGGCCGGTCCGACCGAGGGATGACCACGTCCGAGTACGCGGTGGGCACCATCGCCGCGTGCGCCTTCGCGGCGGTGCTCTACAAGGTGGTGAACAGCGGGCCGGTGCTGTCGGCGTTGCAGTCGCTGGTCGAGGACGCGCTCGATGCGAAATTCTGAGACCCCGCCGGGGCACTGCCCGGGGGAGGGGCCCGTGGCATCGGGCCACGGCCTTCCCCGGGGGCGGCAGCGGGGGCCATACGGGTGCCCGGCCATGCGTGGCGACGGGCGCGGCGACCGGGGCGCTGTGACCGCGGAGGCGGCCGTGGTGATCCCGGTGCTGGTGGCCTTCACCATGGCGCTGCTGTGGGCATTGATGGCGGCCTCGGACCAGATCCGCTGTGTGGACGCGGCGCGGGCGGGGGCACGGGCGGCGGCCCGCTCGGAGCCGGAGGCGGCGGTACGGGAAGCCGCCCGTGACGCGGCACCCCACGGCGCCCGGGTCGAGGTGGGGCGGGCGGGAGACCTGTGGCGCGTCCGGGTGGAGGCCCCGACCCCGGGGCCGGGCGTGCTGGCCCTGACGTTGAGCGCCGAGGCGGCCGCCTTGGCGGAGGACACGGTCGGGGACTCCGGGCCGTGAGGGCGAGGGAAACGGAGACCCGCGGCCGGGGACTGGGCGGGGCGTCGTCGGTGGGTCAGGTTTCCCGCGGTCGGGTCGGGTCGAGGCGGGGCGGGTGGATCTGGGCGGGGAGAAGGACGAGGGCGAGAGCGAGGACAGAGGTATGAACTGGAGGATGGGGCGTGGAGCGGACCGGGGAGCGGGCCGGCGAATGGATCGGGTCGCAACCTGGCTCGGGGCTTGGATTGCAGCCCGGCTCGTAGCCCGGCTCGGGGCCTGGCTCGGGGCCCGGATTGCACGCCGGATCGCGAACCGGCGTGCGGGTCTTGGCGCGGACCGAGGTGTGGCGACGGTGTGGGTGGCTGTCACCGCGGCCGGTCTCTGCACGGTCTTCGCCGTGGTGCTCGCGTTGGGACAGGCCGTGGCTGCCCGTCACCGGGCGGGTGGGGCCGCGGATCTGGCGGCCCTCGCGGCCGCGGACCGGGCGCTGGAAGGGACGGTGGCCGCGTGTGCGACGGCTCGGCGAGTGGCCCTGGCACAAGGGGCCGTGCTCGTTCGCTGCGCCGTGCGCGGGGAGATCGCTGACGTGACCGCCCGCTCGGAATTCGGGCCCTACCTGCCCGCTGTCAGGGCCCGGGCCGGCCCTCCCGTCGATCCCGGGGCCCCGGCCGATAGCCGGGCTATACAGGTTCGTTCGGTTCCGGAGGCGCGGCCCTGAGGAGTTCGGTGAGCAGGCGTACGGCTCCGCGTTTGTGCAGGGGCTCGTTGCCGTTGCCGCACTTGGGGGACTGGATGCAGGAGGGGCAGCCCGCCTCGCACTCGCAGGACGCGATGGCCTCCCGGGTCGCCGTCAGCCATGCACGGGCGGTGTGGAAGGCCCGCTCCGCGAATCCGGCTCCTCCTGGGTGGCCGTCGTAGACGAAGACCGTCGGCAGCAGGGTGTCCGGGTGCAGCGGTACGGACACGCCGCCGATGTCCCAGCGGTCGCAGGTGGCGAAGAGCGGCAGCAGGCCGATCGACGCGTGCTCGGCGGCGTGAAGTGCGCCGCCGAGGATCTCCGGGTTGACGCGGGCCGCGTCGAGCTGGTCCTCGGTGACCGTCCACCACACGGCGCGGGTGCGCAGGGTGCGGGGCGGCAGGTCGAGCTTCGTCTCGCCCAGGACCTCCCCGCTGATCAGCTTCCGGCGAAGGAAGGAGACGACCTGGTTGGTGACCTCGACGGAGCCGTAACAGAGCCGCCCCTGGCCCCAGGGGATCTCGGTGTCGGTCTCCAGGACGGTGATGGCCGTGGTGTCGCGGGCGACCGTCGAGTACGGCGGGTCGGCCTGCTCGACCAGGGCCACGGAGTCCTCCAGGTCCAGTTTCCGGACCAGGTGGGTGCGGCCCTGGTGGAGATGGACGGCCCCCTCGTGGACGGCCGTGTGGGCGGCGGCCTCGTCGACGGTGCCCAGCAGGCGGCCGGTGCCCTCCTCGACGATCTGGACGGGGCGGCCGCCCCCGCCCCGGATGTCGGCCAGGTCGGCGGCCCGCTCGCGGCGGGTCCAGTGCCACCCCGAGGCCCGTCTGCGCAGCAGCTTCGCCGCCTCCAGCTGCGGCAGCAGCTCGGGCACGGCCGGGCCGAAGAGGGCGATGTCGGGCTCGGTCAGGGGCAGCTCGGCGGCCGCGGCGCAGAGGTGGGGGGCGAGGACGTAGGGGTTGTCCGGGTCCAGCACCGTCGACTCGACGGGCTGCTGGAACAGGGCCTCGGGGTGGTGCACCAGGTAGGTGTCCAGCGGGTCGTCCCGGGCCACGAGAACGGCCAGGGCGCCCTGCCCCGAGCGGCCGGCCCGGCCCGCCTGCTGCCAGAGGGACGCCCGTGTGCCCGGGTAGCCGGAGATGACGACCGCGCCGAGGCCGGAGACGTCGATGCCCAGTTCCAGGGCGGTGGTGGCCGCCAGACCGAGCAGCTCGCCGGAGTGGAGCGCCCGCTCCAGGGCCCGGCGCTCCTCGGGGAGGTAACCCCCGCGATAGGCGGCGACCCGCTTCGGCAGCGAGCGGTCGACCTCCGCGAGGCGCTCCTTGGCGATCACCGAGATCAGTTCCGCGCCGCGCCGGGAGCGTACGAAGGCGACCGAGCGGACGCCCTGGAGGGTCAGGTCGGTGAGGAGGTCGGCGGTCTCGGCCGTCGCGGTACGGCGCACGGGTGCGCCCTTCTCGCCGTGCAGGTCGGTCAGCGGGGGCTCCCAGAGGGCGAAGACCAGCTCACCGCGCGGGGACGCGTCGTCGGACACCTCCCGGACCGGCAGACCCGTCAGGCGCCCGGCTGCGACCGCGGGATCGGCCGCCGTGGCTGAGGCGAGCAGGAAGACCGGATGGGCCCCGTAGCGGGCGCACAGACGGCGTAGACGGCGCAGGACCTGGGCGACGTGGGAGCCGAAGACGCCCCGGTAGGTGTGGCACTCGTCGATCACGACGTACCGCAGGGCGCGCAGGAAGGACGCCCAGCGGGGGTGGGAGGGCAGTATTCCGCGGTGCAGCATGTCGGGGTTGGTCAGGACGTAGTTCGCGTACTGCCGCACCCATTCGCGCTCCTCGACGGGGGTGTCACCGTCGTAGACCGCAGGCCGGAAGGCGTTGCCGAGCGGGGCCGCGAGCGCCTTCACCGAGCGCCGCTGGTCGGCTGCCAGGGCCTTGGTCGGGGCGAGGTACAGGGCGGTGGCCCCGCGGCCATTGGGGGCCTCCGAGCCGTCCAGGAGGGTGCTGAGGACCGGCGCGAGGTACGCGAGGGACTTCCCGGAGGCCGTGCCGGTGGCGATCACGACCGATTCGCCGTCCAGCGCGTGTTCCGCCGCGGCCGCCTGGTGGGCCCACGGATGGGTGATCCCGGCCTTCTCGATCGCCGAGATCACTTCTGGCCGGATGCGATCCGGCCAGATGGCATGGGTTCCCGATCGCGGGGGCAAGTGCTCCGTATGAGTGATGCGCGCGGCCCGGCCCGCCCCTGCGGCGAGCCGGTCGAGGATCATGGCGGGAGAGGGGTGCGAGCCCCCACTCTCGGGTGGTCGTCCGGGACGGTGATTCTTGGCCATCGGCACCGAGTGTGTCACTGGCGTGACGGACAATGGTCCCAAGGCGTCGTGCATGGCTGCTGGTAAGTGATTGAATGCCATCGCGGCTGGCGATCCGTCCCCTGGCCTCCGTCGGGGAGACCGAGGGGCGACCGCTCGATAGCAAGGTGCTGGAGGATCCGTGGACCTGTCCCTGTCGACTCGCAATGTGTCCGGGCCTGGTGGCGACCGTACGGTCGTCGAGGTCGGTGGCGAGATTGATGTGTATACCGCGCCCAAGCTGCGCGAGCAGTTGGTCGAGTTGGTGAATGACGGCAGCTACCACTTGGTTGTCGACATGGAAGGCGTCGACTTCCTCGACTCCACCGGCCTCGGCGTGCTCGTGGGCGGCTTGAAGCGTGTCCGGGCCCATGAGGGCTCGTTGCGCCTGGTCTGCAACCAGGAGCGCATTCTCAAGATCTTCCGGATCACAGGTCTGACCAAGGTGTTCCCGATTCACACCACGGTCGACGAGGCTGTCGCCGCCACCGACTGAGGTCGGAGCGGACCGGCCCCCGGGTCGGTCGGCAGGCAGTGAACAGGCCGGCAGCGGCAGCTTATGGGCCGTGACGGGCAGGCGGTCGACCCTTGGGTCGGCTGTCGGCTTCGTCGGCTTCCGGAGGAGGAGAGCAGGGGTGCCGGGCGCTATGCCCGGGGCCTCTGAGGCGTACGCCCGAACGTTCGAGGGGGATGTCATGGCCACCGTTGAACTCCGCTTCAGCGCCCAGCCTGAACATGTCAGGACGGCCCGCCTGGTGGCGGCCGCCGTGGCGCGCAGGGCCGGCGTCGACGAGGCGGTGCTCGACGAGGTCAGGCTCGCCGTCGGGGAGGCATGCAGCCGCGCGGTCGGGCTGCATCTCAGTCACGGCATCACCGAGCCGGTCAGCGTCGCGTTGACCGAGGAGGAGAAGGCGTTCTCCATCGAGGTCGGGGACAGTGTTCCCGGCCCCGGCGGGGATCCCGCCGCGTCCGGGGCGCGTAACGGCTCCGGTGCTCCCGGAGCGGGCCCGGACCGGCCCGACCTTGAGATGGACGATGCTGGCGAGGACGAGATGGGCCTCGCGGTCATCAGCGGTCTCGTCGACGACGTGGAGGTTCGGTCCGGCGCGACCGGCGGAGTGATCCGCATGAGCTGGCCGACGGCCGACGCCGCGGTCCGCCCCTGAGGGTCCGTACCTGCGCCTGTGCCCGTACCTGCTGCTCGTACCTGCTGCTCGGTGGGGGCGCCCGTGCTGGGGCGGTCTGTGCCCGTGCCCGGTACCCCGTGGCGCTGTCCGTGCCCGTGGCCGCCGCTCCGGTGCCTCTGTCCGTCATTCCAGGTGCCGAGGTGTTGAGATCCGTCCACCGGTCCGTGCGCGTTGAGGATCGTGGGCGTTGAGCCGCGCGGATGATGTTTCGATTTACCAGGCCCTGCTGAGCAGGGCCTTTTTCTTGATTATCTTCGCGTAATGCGTCTGTCTCATTACTGCATTCGAGGACAATCTCTCCGCTGATCTTCCGGCGTTGGGGGGAGAGCGATCAATTCTCTTCCCACCCACTGTTTTGATCAGGTTCCGCTCCCTACAATCCGTCCACGACTTGAGCGCTGAGCGTCAAGGAGGACGTATGGCGGAGTTCTTCACCACCCCAATGGCAGCACTGACGCAAGAATCCGCACTTTCCGACCGACCCGTCTCACTCGCGGCGGCGGTACTCACCGACGGCAACCGGCTGATCGTCATCGTGGTGGCGGTCGTCGCCGTCGCCGCGCTGATCGTCGCCCAGTTGCTCGTACGCCAGGTCCTGGCGGCCGGCGAGGGCACCGAACGCATGAAGGAGATCGCCGCGGCGATCTCGGAGGGCGCGAACGCCTATCTGTCCCGACAACTGCGCACGGTCGGTGTCTTCTCCGTCGTCGTGTTCTTCCTCTTGTTCCTGTTGCCGGCCGACAACTGGTCGCAGCGCGCAGGGCGTTCCCTCTTCTTCCTGGTGGGTGCGCTTTTCTCCGCGGCGACCGGATACATCGGCATGCGGCTCGCCGTACGGAGCAATGTGCGGGTGGCCGCAGCCGCACGTGAGGCGACTCCAGCGGAAGGCGAGCCGGAAAAGGATCTCACCGCCGTCTCGCACAAAGCGATGAAGATCGCTTTCCGTACCGGTGGCGTGGTCGGAATGATCACGGTGGGACTCGGCCTGCTCGGGGCCTCCTGCGTGGTGCTCGTCTATGCCGCCGACGCGCCCAAGGTGCTGGAGGGCTTCGGCCTCGGCGCGGCGCTGATCGCCATGTTCATGAGGGTCGGCGGCGGCATCTTCACCAAGGCCGCGGATGTCGGGGCCGACCTGGTGGGCAAGGTGGAGCAGGGCATCCCGGAGGACGATCCGCGCAACGCCGCCACCATCGCCGACAACGTGGGCGACAACGTCGGTGACTGCGCGGGCATGGCCGCCGACCTCTTCGAGTCGTACGCCGTGACGCTCGTCGCGGCGCTCATCCTCGGTACGGCCGCGTTCGGCGACTCCGGTCTCGCCTTCCCCCTGATGGTCCCGGCGATCGGCGTCCTCACCGCGATGATCGGGATCTTCGCGGTGGCCCCGCGCCGTGCCGACCGCAGCGGCATGACCGCGATCAACCGCGGTTTCTTCATCTCCGCGGTGGTCTCGCTCGTTCTGGTGGCCGTCGCCGCCTTCACCTATCTGCCCTCCTCGTACGCCGAGCTGGACGGGGTCACCGACGAGGCGATCGCCGGGCACGGTGGCGATCCGCGGATCTTCGCCCTGGTCGCGGTGGCCATCGGCATCGTCCTGGCCGCGCTCATCCAGCAGCTCACCGGCTACTTCACCGAGACCAATCGCCGCCCGGTCCGGGACATCGGGAAGTCCTCGCTCACCGGCCCGGCCACCGTGGTGCTGGCGGGCATCTCCATCGGCCTGGAATCGGCCGTGTACACCGCGCTGCTGATCAGCCTGGGCGTCTACGGGGCGTTCCTGCTGGGCGGTACGTCGATCATGCTGGCGCTCTTCGCGGTCGCGCTCGCCGGGACGGGGCTCCTCACCACGGTGGGCGTCATCGTGGCCATGGACACCTTCGGACCGGTCTCGGACAACGCCCAGGGCATCGCCGAGATGTCCGGGGACGTCACGGGGGCCGGCGCCCAGGTGCTCACCGACCTGGACGCGGTCGGCAACACGACCAAGGCCATCACCAAGGGCATCGCCATCGCCACCGCCGTCCTCGCGGCGGCGGCGCTCTTCGGGTCCTACCGCGACGCCATCGCCACGGCGGTGGACGAGGTCGGGGCCGGGGCGGGCGAGCTGGGGCTGAGCCTGGACATCTCGCAGCCCAACAACCTCGTCGGCCTGATCCTGGGCGCAGCGGTCGTCTTCCTGTTCTCCGGCCTGGCCATCAACGCCGTGTCGCGGTCCGCCGGGGCCGTGGTCTACGAGGTCAGGCGGCAGTTCCGCGAGCACCCCGGGATCATGGACTACTCGGAGAAGCCGGAGTACGGGCGCGTCGTCGACATCTGCACCCGCGACGCCCTGCGTGAACTGGCCACGCCGGGACTGCTCGCGGTCCTGGCGCCGATCACCGTCGGCTTCTCCCTCGGCGTCGGCGCCCTCGGCTCGTACCTCGCCGGCGCGATCGCCACGGGCACGCTGATGGCCGTGTTCCTCGCCAACTCCGGCGGCGCCTGGGACAACGCCAAGAAACTCGTCGAGGACGGCCACCACGGTGGGAAGGGCAGCGAGGCCCATGCCGCGACCGTCATCGGCGACACGGTCGGTGACCCGTTCAAGGACACGGCGGGTCCGGCGATCAATCCGCTGCTCAAGGTGATGAACCTGGTCGCCCTGCTCATCGCCCCGGCGATCGTGCAGTTCAGCTACGGAGCGGACGCCAATCCCTGGGTGCGGGCGCTGGTGGCCGTCGTCGCCATCGGGATCATCGTCGTCGCGGTCTACGTCTCCAAGCGGCGCGGCATCGCCGTGGGCGACGACGACGCCTCGGGGGATGGTGGTCCCTCGGTCCGCGCGCCGGATCCAGCGGCGGCCCCGTGAGCCGTACGTAGCGGGGCGCGCCGGGCGCGCGCAGCTGTGTGACGCGCGGTCAGGGGCGGGCGGTGGTGTTTGCTGACGCGCCGTCCGTCCCGCCTCTGTCCCGCCTCCGTCCCGTCTCCGCTTCCGCTTCCGCTTCCGCCTCCGCGTCCGTCCGCTCCTTCTCCGCCTCCGCTGTCCCTCCCGATGATCGGGAGCAGCCTTTCGGATGAGTTACCGATCGTGCGTCTGATTCTCGGCGCGAGTGGCGTCTCCCTCATTTCCCTTGGTGCAAATGGCTTCAAAAGCGTGCACACCGGATGACCGGCACCCGGCTGTCGTCCCCTCGGCGTGTAAGTTCCGGGGCCGAGAGCCTTGGAAGGGACCAATCCGGTGAACAAGAAGCTTGCAGCCGCACTGTCCGGCGGTGCGGTACTCGTACTGACGCTGTCGGGCTGCAGCGACGACAGCGACAACAAGGTCAACGACTGGGCCAAGAAGGTCTGCGACCAGGTTCAGCCGCAACTGCAGAAGATCGCCAACGCCAACGCCTCCATCCAGCAGCAGACCGCGGACAACAGCAAGCCCGCCGACGTCCAGAAGACCGACTCGGCCGCCTTCCAGCAGATCTCCCAGGCGTACAAGTCGCTGGGCACCGCCGTGGACTCCGCCGGTCCGCCGCCGGTGGACGACGGCGAGACCACGCAGAAGGAAGCGGTCAAGGAGCTCAACGCCTCCTCCAAGGCGTACGCCGACCTCAAGACCGAGGTCGACGCGCTCGACACCAAGGACCAGGCGAAGTTCGCCGACGGGCTGAAGGGCATCGCCGACGAGCTGAACAAGATCAGCACCAGCGGTGACCAGGCCCTGAAGAAGCTCCAGTCCGGTGAGGTCGGCGTCGCGATGTCGAAGCAGAAGGGCTGCCAGAAGCCGACTGCCTCGACCGGCCCCTCCGGCTCCGCGGCGGCCGGCTCCGACGCGCCGCCGGCGGGCACGGACGCCGACAAGAACGATGCGACGGAGAAGGACTCGACGGAGAAGGACTCCGCGGACAAGGACTCCGCGGAGAAGAAGGGCTGAGCGCCGTTCATCCGGCCCGGACACCCACGTGGGTGTCCGGGCCGCTGCCGTTGTCGGTGGGAGCGGACACAATGGGTGGGTGAGTAAGAGCAGCCTTCCCGCACCCGACCACGCCGCCGCCCTCCGTGAGGCCCTGCTCGCCGCGGACTTCACCGCGGACGGGCTCCTCGACCGCCTCGGCGCGCCCGCCTATGCCGCCCTCGCCCGCAGCGAGACGGTCCCCGCCCTGCGGGCCACCCGGGGTGACACCCCGCTCGACACGCTGGTGCGGCTGTTCCTGCTGCAGCGTCCCGTCGCCGAGGAGCAGGCGCGTGCCGCCCTGCCGCTCGCCGAGTGCGTCGCGGACGGCTGGGTGAGCCACGCCGACGGGACGGTCCGTGCGGACGTCGACGTACGGCCGTACGGGGGGCCGGACGGCGAGGACTGGTTCATCGTGTCCGACCTCGGGTGCGCGGTCGGCGGTGCGGGCGGGATCGGCTCGCGCGAGGAGGGTGTCGTCCTCGGGGTCGGCGGGGCCTCCACCACCCTCGCCGGGATCACCGTCCGGGCGCCGGTCGCCTCGGCCCTCGACCTCGGTACGGGCTCCGGCATCCAGGCGCTGCACGCCGCCCAGCACGCGACCCGGGTCACCGCCACCGACCTCAACCCCCGTGCCCTGGAGTTCACCCGGCTCACCCTTGCCCTGTCCGGCGCCGCCCCCGCCGAACTGCGCGAGGGCTCCCTCTTCGAGCCGGTGGGCTCCGACACGTTCGACCTGATCGTCTCCAACCCGCCCTTCGTCATCTCGCCCGGCGCCCGCCTCACCTACCGGGACGGCGGCATGGGCGGCGACGACCTGTGCCGGGCGCTGGTGCAGCAGTCCGGCGCCCATCTGAACGAGGGGGGTTACGCCCAGTTCCTCGCCAACTGGCAGCACGTGGAGGGCGAGGAGTGGCAGGACAGGCTGCGCTCCTGGGTGCCGTACGGCTGTGACGCCTGGATCGTCCAGCGCGAGGTCCAGGACGTCACGCAGTACGCCGAGCTGTGGCTGCGGGACAGCGGCGACCACCGCAGCGGCCCCGCCGAGTACACCGAGCGGTACGAGGCGTGGCTCGATGAGTTCGAGGCACGGGGCGCCACGGCCGTCGGATTCGGCTGGATCACCCTCCGCAAATCCGCCGCGGCGGAGGCCGGGAACCCCTCGATCGTGATCGAGGAGTGGCCGCACGCGGTGCGGCAGCCGCTCGGGCAGGCCGTTCAGGAGCACTTCGCCCGCCAGGACTACCTCCGCGACCAGGACGACGCGGCGCTGCTCGCCGGGCACTTCGTCCTCGCCGCCGAGGTCGTGCAGGAGCAGGTCGGCCTGCCGGGCGCGGAGGACCCCGAGCATGTGGTGCTGCGTCAGCACGGCGGCATGATGCGGGCGACCAAGGTCGACGCGGTGGCCGCCGGGTTCGCGGGCGTGTGCGACGGATCGCTGCCCGCCGGGCGGATCCTGGACGCCATCGCGCAGTTGATGGCGGAAGACCCGGTGCTCCTGCGCGACCGTACCCCGCAGGCGATCCGGCTGCTGGTCGAGGAGGGCTTCCTGGAACCGGCGCCCGGCGCCGTACCGCGGGGCCAGTAGGACGCGGAGTGCGCGAAGGCCGCGGAGAGCGCGGAGAGCGTGGAGGCGTCGGAGAGCGCGCCGAGTACGGGGGGTGTGGAGAGCGCGGCGAGTGCGGAGGGTGCGGCGGTCGGCGAACTGGAGGCCGTTTCCGTACGACGGTGTGAGCTGGAGGCCGTGTCCGTAGGACAGTGACCGCGACCGCCTTCCGGTACGGGGTGGGGCGCCCCTCGGTCGGACGGTGCCGGCCTCGTCACCAGTGCGTTCCCGCTCGGCGCGCTTTCCGGACCGCCCGGGCCGCGCATTCCGGTCGTGCGATCCCTGCGCGGTCCCTGCGCGGTCCGCAAGCCGTCAGCAAGCGGTCCGCAAGCCGTCCGCAAGCGGTCCGTATGCGGCCGATGGGGTTCCGCTGGTCGGCTGGGGAGTGCTGTTCACCCGGGGTTCGTGTGGGCGATGCCCCGGGGTGACAGCCTCCCCGTGCCGGGCCGCCCAGGTCCGGCTCCGGGACCGGCCGGCCCGCCCCGGGTGGTTCGCCACGACGGTCCAGGAGTACGACATGGAGAGCGTCTCAGCAGTCTTCGCCGGTACGGCCCTGGCGCTGTTCGGCGCGGCCCTCCTGATCTGGACAGGGGCGCGAGCCCTGCACCGCGCGCCGGTGGCGCACGGTGTGAGCCCCGTCGCCTCCACCGCACTCACGACGCTCTTCGGCGTAGTTTTCCTCGGCCTCGGCGTGTGGTGCTTCACGCTCGTCTGATCCCCGCCCCCGGCAGTGCGGCGCCCGGGCCGACAGGTTGCCCGGCGGACACCGCGACCACCTCCGAAAAGGCACTGGCCAAGCCTCCGTGCGGCGCGGACCCGGCGGTCCGGGCGGCAGGAATGGCGGAAGTCGGGTTACCGTTCGAGTGGCCGTTGCGGGCTTTTGCCGTTTGACACGGGGGCGGGTTGTACCGTCACACTCCGCAGCGACAGCACCGCGGGCAGCGTCATGACGCTGCCCGGATGCCCATCGAGTGTCGACCGGAGAGAAGAGCGAAGTTGTCCCCGACCAGCGAGACCGCACAGGGCGGCCGCCGACTCGTCATCGTCGAGTCGCCTGCCAAGGCGAAGACGATCAAGGGCTATCTCGGCCCCGGATACGTCGTCGAGGCGAGCGTCGGGCACATCCGCGACCTCCCGAACGGCGCGGCCGAGGTCCCGGACGAGTACACCGGCGAGGTACGCCGTCTCGGGGTGGACGTCGAACACGACTTCCAGCCCATCTATGTCGTCAACGCCGACAAGAAGGCCCAGGTCAGGAAGCTCAAGCAGCTGCTGGCCGAGTCCGACGAACTCTTCCTCGCCACCGATGAGGACCGCGAGGGCGAAGCCATCGCGTGGCACCTCCAGGAAGTGCTCAAGCCCAAGGTCCCGGTCCACCGGATGGTCTTCCACGAGATCACCAAGGACGCGATCCGGGCCGCCGTCGCCAACCCGCGTGAGCTCAACCAGCGCATGGTCGACGCCCAGGAGACCCGCCGCATCCTCGACCGCCTCTACGGCTACGAGGTCTCGCCGGTCCTGTGGAAGAAGGTCATGCCGAAGCTCTCGGCGGGCCGCGTCCAGTCCGTCGCCACCCGGCTCGTCGTCGAGCGGGAGCGCGAGCGCATCGCCTTCCGCTCCGCCGAGTACTGGGACCTGACCGGGAAGTTCGCCACCGGCCGCGCCGGTGACGCCTCCGACCCCTCGACCCTCACCGCCCGCCTCAGCGCGGTCGACGGCCGCCGGATCGCCCAGGGCCGCGACTTCGGTCCCGACGGGCAGCTGAAGGCCGGCTCCGCCCAGACCCTGCACCTGGACGAGACGAACGCCCGCGCCCTGGCCGCCGCGCTCGCCGACTCCTCCTTCGCGGTCCGGTCCGTCGAGTCGAAGCCGTACCGCCGCTCCCCGTACGCCCCCTTCCGGACCACGACCCTCCAGCAGGAGGCGAGCCGCAAGCTGGGCTTCGGGGCGAAGGCGACCATGCAGGTGGCGCAGAAGCTGTACGAGAACGGCTTCATCACCTATATGCGTACGGACTCCACGACCCTCTCGGGCACCGCGATCTCCGCGGCCCGGGCCCAGGTCACGCAGTTGTACGGGGCGAACTACCTCCCCGAGAAGCCGCGTACGTACGCCGGGAAGGTCAAGAACGCGCAGGAGGCGCACGAGGCGATCCGCCCTTCCGGCGACCGCTTCCGCACCCCCGCCGAGACCGGCCTCACCGGCGACCAGTTCCGGCTCTACGAGCTGATCTGGAAGCGGACCGTCGCCTCCCAGATGAAGGACGCCGTCGGGAACTCCGTCACCGTCAAGATCGGCGGCCGGGCGAGCGACGGCCGGGACGCCGAGTTCTCCGCCTCCGGCAAGACGATCACCTTCCACGGCTTCATGAAGGCGTACGTCGAGGGCGCGGACGACCCGAACGCCGAGCTGGACGACCGTGAGCGCCGGCTGCCGCAGGTGGCCGAGGGCGACGCGCTGTCCGCCGATGAGGTCACGGTCGACGGGCACGCCACCAAGCCTCCGGCCCGCTACACCGAGGCCTCGCTGGTCAAGGAGCTGGAAGAGCGCGAGATCGGCCGCCCGTCGACGTACGCCTCGATCATCGGGACCATTCTCGACCGCGGCTACGTCTTCAAGAAGGGCACGGCGCTCGTCCCGTCCTTCCTGTCCTTCGCCGTGGTCAACCTGCTGGAGAAGCACTTCGGCCGGCTCGTCGACTACGACTTCACCGCCCGCATGGAGGACGACCTCGACCGCATCTCGCGGGGCGAGGCCCAGTCCGTGCCGTGGCTCAAGCGCTTCTACTTCGGCGCCCAGCCCGGTGACGACACCGCCGCGGTCGGAGCGGCCTCCGACGCGGGCAACGGCGACGGCGACCACCTCGGCGGCCTGAAGGCCCTGGTCACCGACCTCGGTGCGATCGACGCCCGGGAGATCTCCTCCTTCCCGGTCGGCAACGACATCAAGCTCCGCGTCGGCCGCTACGGCCCGTACATCGAGCGGGGCGAGAAGGACGCCGAGGGCCACCAGCGGGCCGACGTCCCCGAGGACCTGGCACCCGACGAGCTGACCGTCGAGCTCGCCGAGGAGCTGCTGGCGAAGCCCAGCGGCGACTTCGAGCTGGGCGCCGACCCGGTCAGCGGCAACCAGATCATCGCCAAGGACGGCCGCTACGGCCCGTACGTCACCGAGGTGCTGCCCGAGGGAACGCCGAAGACCGGCAAGAACGCGGTGAAGCCGCGGACCGCCTCCCTCTTCAAGTCCATGTCCCTGGACACGGTCACCCTCGCCGACGCCCTCAAGCTGATGTCGCTGCCGCGCGTCGTCGGCGAGGACGCCGAGGGCGTCGAGATCACCGCGCAGAACGGCCGCTACGGCCCGTACCTGAAGAAGGGCACCGACTCCCGGTCGTTGACCTCCGAGGACCAGCTCTTCGACATCACCCTCGAAGAGGCCCTCGCGATCTACGCCCAGCCCAAGCAGCGCGGCCGGGCCGCGGCCAAGCCGCCGCTGAAGGAGCTGGGCACCGACCCGGTCAGCGGTGCGCCGGTCGTGGTGAAGGACGGCCGCTTCGGCGCGTACGTCACCGACGGCGAGACCAACGCGACGCTGCGGACCGACGACAGCGTCGAGGACATCACGCCGGAGCGCGGCTACGAGCTGCTCGCCGAGAAGCGCGCCAAGGGGCCCGCCAAGAAGAAGACGGCCAAGAAGGCCCCGGCGAAGAAGGCGACGGCCAAGAAGACGGCCGCGAAGAAGACGACGGCCACCAAGACCACGGCCGCCAAGAAGACCGCGGCGAAGAAGACGACGACCAAGAAGGCGACGACCGCCAAGACGGCCGCCAAGAAGACGACGGCGACGGCGAAGAAGACGGCCTCGGCCTCGTCCTCCGCCGCCGCCCCGTCGGACGACTGACCCAGCCGTCGCGCGGATCGCACCCAGCCGCCCGGTACCTCGATCCTTGTGATCCAGGTACCGGGCGGTGGTGCGTCGGTGTGCGGGGCGGTGGTGCGGAAGAGCGCGGGGCGGTGGCGCGTAGGCGTGCCGGGCGGCCGTGCGAAAGCGTGCGCGGCGGTGGGGCGCGAAGGGGGGCCTGGCGGCAGTGCGCAAGAGGGTCTCGTGCACCATGGCCGGAAGCTGTCTGCGTCCATATGTTCGGACGGGCCGACGTTCACCGCACCGCTGCCGATAGGCTGGGCGGATGACGCGAGCCGAGCAGCCAACGGTCGTGAGCCCCACCTCCGACACACTTGCCGCAGACTCACGCGAGCGCGCCGTACGGGCCCTGTTGCGTATTCCCCCGCTGAAGCGGTTGTGGAGTGCCCAGCTCGTCGGCGGTATCGGCGATGCACTCGCCCTTCTCGTGCTGGTGCTGCTGTCGCTGCAAGCGGCGGTCCTTGAGGGCTCATTCGGCACCGGATACCGCGGGGCGGCCTTCGCCGTCGCCGCCGTCTTCGGTGCCCGGATCCTGTCCACCCTGTTCTTCGGAGCCGTACTCCTGGGGCCGTTGACGTCCCTCACGGGGCCCGGCGGAAAGCTGGACCGGCGATGGCTGATGATCGGGGTGGACGGGCTGCGCCTGGCGCTCCTGGTCGTCGCCCCGCTGTGGATCGACTGGACGCCCGACAAGGCGCTCATGATGATCCTCATCACCGTCTTCGTGACCGGCGCCGGTGAGCGCCTCTGGGCCGTGGCCAAGGACAGCGCCGCCCCGGCGCTACTGCCCGCCCCGCCCCTCGAAGGCGCGGCCGTACGCCCCCTGCCCGACCACCTCGACGCCCTGCGCCGCCTCTCGCTGCGTACGAACTTCCTCGCCGTGCCCGCCGCCGCGCTGGTCCTGCTGGCCGCCACGCTGGTCGGCAACCTCCTCGGCTCGGGCCTGGAGTGGTTCTCCTTCCACCAGGCGGCCCTGGGGTCCTACGTGGCGGCCGGACTCTTCTCGGCCTCCATCTCCACCCTGTACTTCCTTCGGTTCCCGGCCACGGCGACGCCCCGGCCGCGCTCCCCGCTGGAGGGGCTGCGCCGCCCCGCCACCGGCAACGGCCCCGACAAGGGCCGCACCGGCGCGGTCCCCCTGCTGGTCGCGGTCTGCGCGGCCCTCGCCGGAGCCGTCGCGGCTGCCGCGGCCGTTTCCGTACTGCACGCGTACGACCTCGGTGGCGGGCCCGCGACGTTCGCGCTGCTGGTCCTCGGGCTGACCGGGGGCACCGCCCTCGGCATCCGCACCGCGCGCCATGTGCTGCCGACCCTGTCGCGCCGCCGTCTGCTGGCGCTGGCCATCATGGTCACCGGCCTCGCGCTCCTCGCGCTCGGCCTGGTGCCGGACACCGCGACCGGGATCGCCATCGCCCTGCTCGCCGGTTACGCCGCCGGGGTCGCGGCGAACACCGGGCACACCCTGATCGACCAGGAGACCGAGGCGTTCCGGCAGGCCCGGACCACCGAGCACCTCCAGGCCGTCGTCCGGGTGCTCGTCGCGCTCGGCGCGGTCGCGGGTCCTCTGCTGGCCGCCGCGATCGGCCGGCACCGCCTGGTCGCCGGCGACTTCGTCTTCGCCCACGGCGGGGCCGCGTTCACCCTGATGCTCCTCGGCGCGCTGCTGCTGCCCGTCGCCGCCCTCGTCCTCGCCAAGACGGACGACCGGGCGGGCGTGCCGCTGCGCCGGGACCTGCGCGAGGCACTGCGCGGCGGCGACCCGGCGGTCGCGCCGGCGGCCACCGGCTTCTTCCTCGTCCTGGAGGGCGGGGACGGAGCCGGCAAGTCCACTCAGGTCGAGGCGCTCGCCGACTGGATCCGGTCCAAGGGCCACGAGGTCGTCGTGACCCGCGAGCCCGGGGCGACCCCGGTCGGCAAGCGGCTGCGGTCGATCCTGCTCGACGTGTCCTCCGCCGGTCTGTCCAACCGGGCCGAGGCCCTGCTGTACGCCGCCGACCGCGCCGAGCACGTCGACTCCGTCGTCCGCCCGGCGCTGGAGCGCGGCGCGATCGTCATCTCCGACCGTTACATCGACTCCTCCGTCGCCTACCAGGGCGCGGGCCGGGATCTGGCCCCGACCGAGATCGCCCGGATCTCGCGGTGGGCGACGAGTGGCCTCGTACCGCATCTGACGGTGCTGCTGGACGTCGACCCGGCGACCGCGCGGGAGCGGTTCACCGAGGCGCCGGACCGGCTGGAGTCGGAGCCGGCCGCATTCCACGAGCGGGTGCGGTCCGGGTTCCTGACCCTGGCCGCCGCCGACCCGACGCGCTATCTGGTGGTGGACGCCGGCCAGGAGCCGGAGTCGATCACCACGGTTGTACGTCACCGGCTCGACCAGCTCCTGCCGCTCTCCGAGGCCGAGATCGAGGCCATCGAGGAGGCGCGCCGCCAGGCCATCGAGGAGGCCCGGCGCAAGGCGGAGGAAGAGGCCGCCCGCAAGGCCGAGGAGGAGCGCCTGGAGAAGGAGCGCCAGGAGCAGCTCGCCCGGCTGCGCGCCGAGGAGGAGGAGCGCAAGCAGCGCGAGCTGGAGGAGGCCCGCCGCCGCGAGGCCGAGCGCCAGGCGGAGGAGGCCCGGCAGCGCGCCGAGGAGGCCCGCCGCCGTGCCGAGGAGGACAGGCTCCGGCTGGAGGCCGAGGAGCGGGTCCGCGAGGCCGAGCAGGAACGCCTGCGCAAGCAGGCCGAGGAGGAGGCCCGGCTCCGCAAGGAGGCCGAGGCACAGCGGCTGGAGAAGCAGCGCAGGGCCGAAGAAGCCCTGATGCGCGCCGAGGAGGCTCGCCGCCGGGCCGAGGCCGAAGCCGCAGCCCGTACGGAGGCGGCGCGCGCCGAGGCCGAGCGTGCGGAGGCCGAGCGTGCGGAGGCCGAGCGTGCGGAGGCCGAGCGTGCGGAGGCCCGGCGGGCGGAGGAGGCGCGGGCGTCCCGTGACTCCCGCGACTCCCGCGACTCCCGTGACTCTCGTACGGAGACCTCTTCGCGGTCGTCCTCGCGGTCGGAAGGCCCGTCCGTTCCGGAGAACGAGCTCACGGTGCCCACACCGATCGTGAACCCGAACGAGATCACGCAGCCGGTCCCGGCGGTCCGGCCGGAGGACGACCGTCCTTCCGGATCCGGTGCGGGCACGGGTACGGGCACGGGCACGGGCACGGGCAGGGGTGCACGTTCAGGGTCCGCTCTCGGGGACGACGACACGGCGATGCTGCCGCGCTTCTCGGACCGGCGGCCGGAGGATCAGCCGGCGGACCGGCGGCAGCCCCGTGACGCGGATGAGACGGCCGTGTTGCCGCCGGTCCCCGCCGACCGGCCCTCCGACCGGGTGCCCCAGGGCTTCTTCCGGGACGAGAGCCGGGCGGCCTCGCCCGCGGAGAACGAGAACGAGCGCACCCGGGAACTGCCGCAGGTCGAGGACCCTAACGCCGGGGAGACGCCCGACCGGCAGCAGGGCCGCCGCAAGCGCCCCCGCCCGGACTGGGCGGAGGAGACCCCGCTGGACGATCTGCCGACCCTGGCGGACGAGTTGCTCGGGGGCCAGGAGGACGACGGCCCCGCGGGCCGGGGACGTCGCCCGCGCGGCTGACGCCCGCCCAGCGCCGACGGTGAAGTCCCGGCCCGTCCGTCCCTCCGGGGGCGGGCGGGCCGCACTGTCAGTGGCGTCCCCCACAATGGAGAGCGACGAGACGGACAGCGCGCCGCGCCCCCGCCCGCAGGACGACGCTGAACGCTCCACGCCTCCGCCGCACCACAGCACGGCACGACACCACCGGAAGGGCGGTGACCCATGACCGTATGGGACGACCTGGTCGGACAGACCCGCGTGCAGGAACAGCTCGCCGCCGCCGCCAAGGACGCCGACGCCCTGGTCACCGCCGTGTCCGACGGCAAACCGCTGGACCAGGGCTCGAAGATGACGCACGCCTGGCTGTTCACCGGACCGCCCGGCTCCGGCCGGTCCACGGTGGCACGCGCCTTCGCCGCCGCTCTCCAGTGCACGAGCCCGGACCGGGCGCTGGGCGGTGCCCCCGGCTGCGGGTTCTGCGACGGCTGCCACACCAGCCTGATCGGGACGCACGCGGACGTCCAGGTCATCCGTACGGATCTCCTCTCCATCGGCGTGAAGGAGACCCGCGACCTGGTCCGGCGCGCCCAGCTCTCGCCGGCGGTCGGCCGGTGGCAGGTCATCGTGATGGAGGACGCCGACCGCCTCACCGAGGGCGCGGGCAACGTCCTGCTGAAGGCCGTCGAGGAGCCCGCGCCGCGCACGGTCTGGATGCTCTGCGCCCCCTCGCTCGAAGACGTCCTGCCCACGATCCGTTCCCGCTGCCGGCACCTCACCCTGAGCACCCCGCCGGTGGAGGCGGTGGCCGACGTCCTGATCCGCCGCGACGGCGTCGACCCCGAGCGGGCGCACTCCGCGGCGCGCGCCACCCAGGGGCACATCGGCCGGGCCCGCCGTCTCGCGACGGACGAGCGGGCGCGGGCGCGACGGGCGGCGGTGCTGAAGGTTCCGCTGCGGGTCGCCGATGTCGGCGGCTGCCTCAAGGCGGCCCAGGAGCTGATCGACACGGCCACCGACGACGCCAAGCAGATGGCGGAGGAGGTCGACGTCAAGGAGACCGAGGACCTCAAGGCGGCGCTCGGCGGGGTGGCCGGGGGCCGGATGCCGCGCGGTACGGCGGGGGCGATGAAGGAGCTGGAGGACAAGCAGAAGCGCCGCAAGACGCGTACGCAGCGGGACAGCCTCGATCTGGCGCTGACCGAGCTCACCGGGTTCTACCGCGATGTGCTGGCGCTCCAGCTCGGTTCGAAGCTGGCGATCGCCAACGTCGATGTGCAGGACTCCCTCGACCGGATCGCGGAGTCCTCGACGCCGGCGCAGACCCTGCGCAGGATCGAGTCGGTGATCGCCTGCCGCGAGGCGATGGACCGCAACGTGGCGCCGCTGCTCGCGGTGGAGGCGATGACGATGGCGCTGCGGGCGGGCTGAAGGCCTTCACGACGGTCCCTGTTCACCCGAATGAGCAGGGAATCGGACGACTCGTCACCCGGCGGATACGCTCCCTGAATGGATACCAGTCGGCTGCTCCGCACCTTCGCCATCGGGATCGGCACTGCCGGCCTCTTCATCTCCGGCTGCAGTGGCAGCGGCTCGTCGCCGAGCGCTTCGGCCACCGGCACCGCGGCCCCCGAGGGGCTGTCGTCGTACTACGCGCAGAAGCTGGGCTGGCGTGACTGCGGGGTGGAGGGGTTCGAGTGCGCGACGATGAAGGCGCCGAGGGACTACGACAAGCCGGATGACGGCGACATCGACCTCGCCGTCTCCCGCAAGAAGGCCTCAGGCCCGGGCAAGCGGATCGGCTCCCTCCTGGTGAATCCGGGCGGCCCCGGCGGCTCGGCGATCGGCTATCTCCAGGGGTACGCGGCACTCGGCTATCCGGCCCAGGTGAGGGCCCGCTACGACATGGTCGCGATCGACCCGCGCGGCGTGGCCCGCAGCGAGCCCGTCGAGTGCCTCACGGGACCGGAGATGGACGCCTACACCCAGGTCGACCAGACGCCCGATGACGAGGCGGAGGTCAAGAAGCTGAGCGCGTCCTTCGAGAAGTTCGCGGCGGGCTGCGAGAAGCGGAGCGGCGAGATCCTCCCGTACGTCTCCACCGTCGACACGGCCCGTGACATGGACGTCCTGCGGGCCCTGCTCGGCGACGAGAAGCTGAGCTACGTCGGAGCGTCGTACGGGACCTTCCTGGGCGCCACCTACGCGGACCTCTTCCCGGAGCGGGCCGGCCGCCTCGTCCTGGACGGGGCGATGGACCCCTCCTTGCAGGCCATCGACATGAACCGCGACCAGACGGCGGGCTTCGAGGGGGCCTTCCAGTCTTTCGCCGCCGACTGCGTCGAGCAGCCGGACTGCCCGCTCGGCACCACGTCCACCGCCGACGCGGCGACCGCGCTGAAGCAGCTCTTCAAGGACCTGGACGCCAAGCCGATCCCGTCCGGCGACGACCGCAAGCTGGGCGAGTCCCTGGCCACCACCGGGGTGATCGCCGCCATGTACGACGAGGCGGCCTGGCCACAGCTCCGCGAGGCGCTGGCGGGCGCGCAGCGCAGCGATGGCTCCGGCCTCCTGTCCTTGGCCGACAGCTACTACGAGCGCGAGCCGAACGGGAAGTACGCGAACCTGATGTTCGCCAACGCCGCCGTGAACTGCCTCGACCTGCCGCCCGCCTTCAACGGCCCCGACGCGGTCGAAAAGGCGGTCCCGGACTTCGAGAAGGCCTCCCCGGTCTTCGGTCGCGGCTTCGCCTGGGCCTCCCTGAACTGCGCCTACTGGCCCACCGATGCCACGGGCACCCCGCACCGCACCGAGGCGAAGGGCGCCGACCCGATCGTGGTCGTCGGCACCACCCGCGACCCGGCCACCCCGTACAAGTGGTCCGAGGCCCTCGCCGAGCAGCTCTCCTCCGGCACCCTGCTCACCTACGAGGGCGACGGCCACACCGCGTACGGCCGGGGCAGCGACTGCATCGACACGGCGATCAACACGTACCTCCTGGAGGGCACCCCGCCCACCGACGGCAAGAAGTGCACCTGACCCCCTGCCCCTCCGACCTGCCCTGACCAGCGCGAAGGCCTCCGGGGATGCTGTGTGCGGAGCACCCCGGGAAACTGTGTAGACTTGGCTCCGCTGCTGATCGCACCATAGTGCGACAGGGCGCGCCGCCTTAGCTCAGTTGGCCAGAGCAACGCACTCGTAATGCGTAGGTCTCGGGTTCGAATCCCGAAGGCGGCTCCATCCGAAGCCCAGCTCAGATCCTTCTGAGCTGGGCTTCTTTGGTTCAGCGGATGCGGCGGCGACGCCGTGAGCGCTCCGTGCGGGTGCCGGGGGTCTCACTTCTGGTCTCAGACGGTCCTGCCGGCTGCTCCGGCGCGAAGGCGTTTCCCATCCGGAGCATGGCGTCCTTGGACAGTGCTGAGCGGCCCTTCACGTAGCGGCGGGTCTGGCTGATCTGGGTGTGACGGAGGATCTCCATGATGGTCGGCATGTCCACCCCCAGTTCGTTGAGGATCGTGCCGGCGGTGTGGCGGCTGCCGTCGTAGAGCCGCCGATCGCTGATCCCTGCCTCTTCAAGCAGCTCCTTGAACCCCTCCCAGTCCGACCGGGGATCAATCGGCCGGCCGTCCGGGCGCGTGAACACCGCGTCGAACTCCTGCCACTCCTCCCCGGCCGTCGCCCGTTGGACTGTCTGCTGCTCCTTGTGTTCTTGGAGATAGGGGATGAAGGGGGCGGGGATGGGGACGGCGTTGCGGCTCTTCTTGGTCTTGGGCCGGGTGAAGGCGAGCCCGCCACCCTTCCGGTCCGGGCAGGTGCTGGCGTGGCGCACGCAGCCTTTCGGGCATGGCTTCGGGCAACCGCGCTTGTACCCCTTGTGCCGGGTACAGCCGGTCGGGCAGGGATCGAGATGGTGAAGGCGCTCGCCGCAGAGATGCGGGTCGGTGCAGCCGTGCCGCCAGGTGAGGCGCTGGAGCTGCCACTGCGGGTGGGACAGCTCGGCTTCCAGGTCGACGTACTTCCACCGGAGACCCAGGCTCTCGCCCTGGCGGAAGCCCATGCCGATGCCGATGAGCCAGCGCATGAACGTGGGCCGCTTAGCCGCGGCGAGCAGGAAGGCTTTTGCCTCTTCCATGGTGAACGGGTTCGCTTCGGTCTCATCGACGGTGGGCGGGTCGACGAGGGTGGCGACGTTCTCCACGATCATCCGGCGGCGGTGGGCGATCTTCAGGGCGCGGGAGAGGATGCGGTGCACCTTGAGGACGTGGGACGGGGCGTGGCCGGCGTGGAGCATGTCGGCGTAGCAGCGTTCCAGGTGCTCGGGCTGGAGCTTGTCGATCCGGTGCTGTCCGAGCCCGGGGATGATGTCGTTGCGGGTCTTGGACCAGTAGTCGTCCAGCGAGCGGGGCTTGAGCTTCAGGCTCGCGATCGTGGTCAGGTAGGTCGTCATCCACTGCTCGACGGTGGGCTTGCGCCCGGCGACGGGGGCGCGGCCTTCGTCACGCAGCTTCTCCAGTTCCCGGACCTTGCGCTTGATCTCAGTCTCGGTCTTGGCGCGTCGATGGCGGCGGTCGGGGCTGCCGTCGTTCTTGGTGCCCATGGTGACGCGACCGTGCCACCAGCCGTCGTTGCCGAGATAGATGGACGATTCGAGGTTGGCTTTGCGGGGGCTCATCGTGCTCCTTGCACGCCGAAGCGTGGACCGGAGACGCTCTCCGGTCCACGCTTCGGCGTTGTGGTCAGTGGGTGGTGGTCTCCGACGGCATCCCTGCGACGAACGCCTTCAGGACGGCGACCTTGATGCGGCGGCAGCGACCCTGTTTGACGTACACCATCGGCCATCAGCTCGTAGACGGTGGACCGGCCGAGTCGGAGGGCTTCGGCGGCTTCCTCGGGGGTGTAGAGAAGGGGCTCGATGACTCGCGTCGCGGTGCTCAACGGAACATGCCTCCTCGGTGGCGATGCTGGGGGCGCTGCCCCCTTCCTGTCAGGTCCGCTACCTCCGCTACCGCCCTGGTCAGGGGCTTGTTTGTGGTAGCGGATGGGGTAGCGGTAGCGGATGGGTGCCGCTACCGGCCCCGCCCCGTGGTGGGGCCGGTAGCGGGTAGCGCTCAGGTAGCGGAGGGGAAGAGGGTTGCCGCTACCGTTTCCGGGTCGCTGACCTGCGCGGTAGCGGAGGTAGCGGAGGTAGCGGCTCCTGAGGGGGGTGGGGGGCAGTACCGCTGCCAGGCGTCGTGGAGATCGGCGGCGTAGTAGCCCTTGAGGACCGTTCCGGCGGTCTTGATGTTGCGGGCCTTGACCGGGGTGTTGTCCTCGGTCATGTACTCCCCGAGCATCTTGGCCAGGCCCCGGGAGTCGAGCGGCCGGCCGCTCATGTCGGCCCACGGTGCTTCGTCCAGGGCGCACAGCCGGTCCAGGATCGCGACTGTCGGCATCCGGTCGATGCCTGCCATCACGTGGTCCCGCAGGTCCGTGAGTAGCCGGATACCGAGGGACCCTTTGTCGTCGGCGCGGGCGGCGTTGACCAGCTCCACGCAGGCGGTGCGGGCGCGTTCGGGCCAGCCGCCCCCGGCCGCGTCCGCGACGGACAACAGCGGCGCGGCCAGGCCGACGATGAACGCGCCGGCCGACCACGCCTTGCGGATGCGGTCGGGGTCGTTGGTGGCCCGCTGCTCCCACTTCCGGTGACCGGCCACGCAGACACCGGTTCCCGGGCAGGCGACTTCACCGTGGAGGGCGGGCCGCTTGTCGGCCGGCCGCAGGGGGAAGACGTGCCAGCCGCGTTCGGCCGCGTTCAGGGCGGCGTTGAGGAGGTGGGTGTTCATGCGGCCACCGCCCGGGGGTTGGTCCAGGCGGCGGGGGTGGCTCCGAGGAGTTGTCCGTAGGCGTGGTGGGCCTGGCGGGGGATGACGCCGTTGCCGAGGATGCGGAGCTGTTCCTTGCGCGGGATGCGCGGGTGATGTCTCCGAGGTTCGGCACCCCGGGGTGGTGGGCGGCGAACACCTTCGCGGCGTAGGGGTCGTTCTCGGCGTAGGCGACCGGCACGAACACATCACCGGCCGCCCCGCCCCCTGCCCCGCCGAGCCCGGCACGCGGGGCAACCGCCGCCTCTCAAGGTCCCGTCCGGCACTCGCCGGATGGGGGTGGGTTGGGTCATGCTGGTGTCTCCAGTTCTGTGAGAAGTGCTGGCAGACGAGGGCGGCCCCGGTTCTTTGGCGAGACGCGGGGGCCGCCCTTGGCCGTGTCAGAAGGGCGGTTCGTTGCTCCACGGGTCGCGGTCGGCCTGGCGTCGGCGGGGCATGCGGGGCAGAGAGAGCAGGGTCCAGCGGCGGGTTTCGTCCCAGCAGGTGCAGGGGTCCCACTCGGTGCCGGCGTACTCCCCTTGTGGTCGCCGTAGTCGTAGGCGAACCCGCCGTGCCCGTCGCAGAGCGGGCAGTCGGGGCGGGGGGTGTCGGTCAGGATCAGGGTCCGGCGGTCCCAGCCGGTGAGCTGGATGCGCAGTCGCACGGGGTGCTCCTCAGGAGTTGGGGAGGGCGTCGATGAGGGCGGTGGCCATCTGGTTGATGGGTGAGAAAGAACCCGAACCCGGCGGCGGTGAACGCGCCGCCGGGGGTGAGGCTGCCGGAGCGCAGCAGGAAGAACAGGACGAGTCCGAAGAGGGCGACGAGGGAGAGGGTCACTGCCACGGGGTGGCCTTCCGGTCGGTGGCGTGGGGTCGGGTGCCGGCCGCGTGGATGCTGCGGCTGTTGTTCAGCAGCCGTCGCCCGATGCGGAGTCGGGCGCGGTTGCCGTGGCAGCGGCGGCAGACGGTCACGGTGCGGCGGCGGGTGCGGATGCCGATGCCGGAGCACTTCCGGCACGGGGCGAACGGCTTCACCGCGCACAACACTGCGTAACCGACTGCGGTGAGGAGGATGAGGAGGCTAGCGAGTGCCACGAGGGGCTCACATCCCTTCGTCAGGCGGGTTTCCGGGTGTTTCCGCAGGTGGGCTGCTAGACGCTAGGTCGCAGCTCAGGGCGGGTGTGGGGTGCTAGCGAGGGTGC
Organism: Streptomyces sp. CA-278952; assembly: GCF_028747205.1. Classification (NCBI taxonomy): domain Bacteria; kingdom Bacillati; phylum Actinomycetota; class Actinomycetes; order Kitasatosporales; family Streptomycetaceae; genus Streptomyces; species Streptomyces sp. CA-278952. Next base: position 3,544,819 of record NZ_CP112880.1, on the reverse strand, counting down.
GCCCGCTTCCCCTCCGAAGCGATACGCGCGTCCGCCTTCGGCGCGGTCGCCGAACTCGCCTACCTGGCAGGCTGGAAACACCACGACCTCGGCCACGAAGGCGCCGCCCAGCGCTACTACCAGGTCGGCTACCAACTCGCCTGCGAAGCCGACCCGCACGGCCACGCCGCCTGGATGATGCGCGCCCTCGCCCACTAGGCCCTCAGCCTCAAACAGCCCCACCACTGCATCGCCCTCACCGAAGGCGCCCTGACCACCGGCCTCGGCCACGTCGACGGCCAGACCGAAGCCCTCCTCCACATCGCCCACGCCCGCGCGTACGCGGCCACCGGCGAGAGACCTGCCGCCGCCCGAGCCCTCCTCGCTGCCGAGGACGCCCTGCTCCGCGAGGACGGCCCCCAACCCAGCTACTCCCGCGTCAGCGGCCCGGCCGCCGGCACCGTCGCCAGCCACACGGCCCGCACCCTCACCGACCTCGCCGACCACACCGGCACCGAACAACAACACCGCGACGCCCTCACCCGCTGGGACCCGGTGAAGTACAAACGCGTCCACGCCCTCACCCACGCCGACCTCGGCGACAGCCTCGCCGCCCAGGCCCGCGCAGACGAAGCGGTAGCCGCCTGGTCCCAGGCCCTCACCCTCATGGAAGGCATGACCTCCGACCGCACCCGCAAGGCCATCACCTCCCTGCGCTCCACTCTCGCCGTCTACCAACGCCGCTAGGTCTCCGGCGCCACCGAACTCGCCCGCCGAGCCCGCGAAGCACTCGCCTAACATGCCCAACTACCACCCCGACGGGGGGAATCCCGTGGCCCAGCCCCACACCGATGACCACCCCCAAGCCCTCAAGCCCGCCCTCGAATCCATGACCCTGCTGGTCGCCGCCGTCATCGTCCACGACAAGGCCACCAACCGCGTCGTCCTCCTCCAGCGCAGCGAGACCGCCAAGTTCGCCCAGGGCATGTGGGACCTCCCCGTCGGCAAGAACGAACCGGGCGAGCCGATCACGGAGACGGCTGTGCGGGAGCTGTACGAGGAGACGGGCCTGGTGGTGAAGCCGGAGTCGCTCAAGGTCGCGCACATCATCCACAGTGCGTGGGGTGTCGAGGCACCCAACGGGTTCCTCACTGTCGTTTTCACTGCCGACGAATGGACCGGTGAACCCGAGAATCGGGAGCCGCGGAAGCACGCCCAGGTGTGCTGGGTAGATGCCAACGCCATCCCGGAAAAGTTCGTGGACAATACCGCCACTGCCCTCCATCGGTACCTCGTGGCAGGGCCGCAAGTCACCCTCGACGGCTGGTAGTAGCTTCAAGAGCTCTTGCAGGCGTACGTCCTGGGCCAGCCCGAAGTCCAACCAAATCGCGCGCCGAAGACAGAGATCATCCTGTTCGGAGCCTGGCTGACGGTACGGGCCCGGCGAACTGCAGGACCTTGGTCCTAGAGCTGAACTACGATCTGCCCTAGACGCTCACCCGGTTGGTTCTGCACTATCTCCAGGGCATCTGTAGTCAGACAAGTAGCCAGAACAGAGAAGCAGGGCTGGAACTGGGCATGACGTACGACATCGCGGCCCCGGAACCAGCAGGCATGGTCGCCTCGCTAAGTTCCCTCGGCTACTCTCTGCCGGCTGCCATAGCCGACCTCGTGGACAACAGCATCTCCGCCAAGGCGTCCACTATCGACGTCGAATTCACCTGGGCTGGCCCGGACTCGTGGATCGCGGTCATCGACAACGGCGAAGGGATGACCGCAGACGATCTCGTGACCGCCATGACCGTTGCAGCGCGCGGCCCGGCGGCACAACGCAGCGCATCGGACTTGGGCCGCTTCGGCGTTGGCCTGAAGTCCGCATCATTCTCCCAGGCCAGACAGCTCACCGTCGCTACGGCCACAGACGGTGAGTGGAATGTACGTACGTGGGACCTTGACGTCGTCGAGAAGTTCGGCCAATGGCGGTTGCTGCGTGGAGCGGACAAGTCGACGACCGCCCTGCTCGACAAGATCCGCAGCACCACGAACCACGGCACGGTTGTACTGTGGCGCCGACTCAACGGTTATCACGACGTCACGGAGGATGACGAACGCACGCAGAAGCAGTTCTACGCCGAGGCCACGCGCGTGGAGTCACACCTAGGCATGGTCTTTACCCGGTTCCTGACAGGAAGCCGCCGCCGCACCATGCGGGTGTCTGGCACTTTGGTCGACCCCTGGGATCCCTTCCTCTCGACCCACCCCTCCGTGCAGCGCCTCCCTGTCGAGGACCTTCCGTTCGGCGGGGGCTCCGTACGCGTGGAAGCGTTCGTGCTACCCAGCGCACAGCGGCTCACGTCGGCCGAATGTGACAAGGCTGGAGGACCACGGGGTTGGCTTGACCAGCAGGGTTTCTACGTCTACCGCCGGGATCGCCTGATCCTCGCGGGCGATTGGCTCGGACAGCGCGGCGTGCGCCGGGAGGAGAAGTACAACCTGGCTCGAATCGCCGTGGACATCCCCGCGGAGATGGACGTCGAATGGGGTGTCGACGTCCGCAAGTCCAGCGTCGTCCCGCCCGTCGGGCTTCGTCCTCACCTCCGGCGCATCGCCATGCAGACCCGGAGACGGGCCTCGGACGTATTGCGGCACCGCGGACAGGTCGCTGCGCGCACCCATGGAGATCCACTCCTATACGCGTGGAAGGTACAGCGTTCTGACGACACGGTCACGTGTCGGATCAATCGTGGGCACCCACTCGTCAAGGCGGCGCTGCGCCCCGGCGGCGGGAACCCGGACGATGTGCGTGCACTGATCCGCCTCTTGGAGGAGACGGTGCCGATCACCGCGCTTCGAGTGATGCACGAGACCGACACCAGTGACGACCCCGAACCCTTCGGTGGTCCTGGACCTGCCGATGACGGGGCTTCGGAGGTCGCACAGAGGATCTACGAAGCGATGGTCACTGACGGTCGCTCTCCGGCAGCTGCCCGGGAACGCCTGCGAACCATGCCCCCTTTCGACCAGATGCAGGGTTTCTGGAACTCGTGAGCTCGTTGTCAGTGGTCGCCCCTACTCTTCCCGATACCTATCCCGTCCAGCCGGAGGTCCACTGTGAGCCCCACCCCTGAGGAATCCGAGGAATCTCTCGCCAAAGCGCGGCGGTTGGTTCTCGCGATGTTCTCCCAGGACCGTCAGCCCTCCTCTGAAGAGGTACAGACTGCGGTGACGATCATCTTCGCGATGCTGGCTGGGCAGGGTGAGGCACTCGACCGGGATCGGTTGGCCAAGGAGATCGAAGCCATAACTGCGGTGTTCCAGGAGGGCTCGTCTGGGCTGACCAGCGACCAGGGACATGAAGCGTGGCTGCCCGAAGCAAAGAACGACCGCGCGTGGGACTTTTGGGAGCGATACCGGCGATACCTCGAAGACGTCCGGAACTTGCCCCCGCTCGTCGTGCGGCGGTTGGAGCAGAGCACTGACGACGTTCTTAGCCAGCTAGAGGACCCGCGCCGTGAGGGCCCTTGGCGTCGTGCAGGGCTTGTGATCGGTCAGGTTCAGTCAGGCAAGACCGGCCAGTACATCGGGCTGGCCGCCAAGGCGGTCGACGCGGGGTACCAGTTTGTGGTGATCCTCGCCGGCATCCACAACGACCTTCGAAGTCAGACCCAGCTGCGTGTCGATGAGGGCCTCCTGGGATTCGACACCCAGCACCAGCAGCGCTCCAATCAGAACGGTAAGTCCCGTCTGATGGGTGCTGGTCGGATGCCCGGCGCAACGCGCTTGGACATTGCCTCGCCGACCAACAGCTCCGAGAAGGGCGACTTCGGTCGACAGGCGGCGAATGCAGTTAACTTCCCGCTCGGTCGCTTTCCAGTGGTTCTCGTCGTCAAGAAGCACTGGAAAATCCTTGAGTATCTGCGCACATGGGTGACGGAAGTTCAGGGCACGGAGGACGAAAAGGGCGACAAGATCGTCCGAGACATTCCGTTGTTCATCATCGACGATGAGGCGGACAACGCCTCCATCAACACCAAGCGCGACCCCGAAGCGGATCCGACCAAGACCAACGAGGCGATCCGTGCTCTCATGAAGAGCTTCGAGAAGTCTGCGTACGTCGGATACACAGCTACGCCGTTCGCCAACATCTATATCGATCCGGACGCGAAACACACGAAGCTCGGCCTCGACCTCTTCCCCGACAGCTTCATCCGAAGTCTCCCCTCGCCGTCCAACTACCTTGGCCCTGAGAGGGTCTTCGGGCTCAAGGTCGACAACGAGGACGATGAGGACGTGTCTCCTCTGCCACTGGTACGGGATGTATGCGACGCCGAGCGCTGGGTTCCGACCAAGCACAAGTCGAGCTACGAGCCGCCGGACGACCTACCTCAGTCTCTCCAAGACGCGCTCGCCTCCTTCGTGCTTGCATGCGCCGCTCGCAGAGCCCGAGGGCAGACGAAGGTGCACAACTCCATGCTGGTGCACGTCACGCGCTTCACCGACGTCCAGAAGATCGTCTGCGACCAGGTGGACGAACACCTGAGCCTCCTCTTGGACTCACTTCGTGACCGCCATGGCGCTGCTCCCCGACGGTGGGCCGAGCTCGAAGCTCTCTGGGAGAAGGACTTCGTTCCCACCACGGACGAGTTTCCCGTAGACGAGGTCGAGCCTCTGAGCTGGGAAGAAGTGTCCACGCAAGTCCTCCCTGCCCTGCGCAAAATCTCGGTCAGGACAGTGAACGGCACCTCACGCGACGCGCTCGACTACTACGAGCACCGAAGGACTGGGCTCTCGGTCATTGCCATCGGCGGCCAGAAGCTCTCCCGAGGACTCACCCTTGAGGGGCTGACCGTCAGCTACTACCTCCGCGAGTCCACCACGTACGACGGGCTGCTCCAGATGGGCCGGTGGTTCGGCTACCGCCCCGGCTACGAAGACGTCTGCCGTCTCTACACCACTCCAGTGCTCCAGGCGAAGTACGCAGAAGTCACCGTAGCTACCGACGAACTGCGCCGCGAAGTCGAGGAGATGGCCGCGCTCAACCTCACGCCGCGGAACTTCGGGCTGAAGGTACGCGCCTCCTCCCTCGGACTGGCAGTGACGGCTCCCAGCAAGATGCGCCAGAGCACGAAGGTCCTTCTCAGCTACTCCGGCGAAGGCCCCGAGACGGTGCTCTTCAAACTCGCCAAGGGGACTGTCGACCGGAATCTCAAGGCACTTGATGACTTCGTTCGACAGCTTGACGGCGCCGCGAAGGCCGCGCAGGCCGGCAAAGCCGAACAGACCAAGCAGCAGGAGGTCGTGGGAGGCAACGTGGAGTGGAGGGGCGTGACCGTCGGGCCCATCCTCGACTTCCTCTCCCGCTACGAGACCGACGATCTGGCGCAGAGAGTCCGCCCCCGGTTCATCGCGAAGTACATCGAGCAATGCGTGGCGTTCGGCGAGCTTCCCAATTGGACGGTGTGCCTGGTCGGAAAGGCCGCGTCAACAGATCACAAGCATGTGGCCGGTTACGAGATCGGCCCCGTGACCCGGTCGGCTCTCAAACCCAATGTCGAGGCTGAGGGACGGTACACGATCCGTCGCCTGCTCAGTCCTCCTGATGAGTACCTCGACCTTGACAAAGACCAGGTGGAGGCCGCTCTGGAGGCAACCCGGAAAGCTGCAGCCCTCAAGAAGAAGGAGAAGGTTCCGCAGTCTCCCTCGGGTGATCACCTGCGCTGGCACCGTAGGCCCGATCAGGCATTGCTGCTGATTTACCTGGTTGAGCGCCCGGCGTCTGCGGACGGTCCGGCCCAGCCTCCGCTAGTGGGGTTCAAGGTGAGCTTCCCCCACTCGGAGTACCAGTCGGACACCGAGTACGTGGTCAACAACATCTGGAAGCAGGAGGGGCTGGACAACGGCCTCGACGAGGAGGACGGGGAGTGACCGTCACTGAGGCGGAGTGGCGGGACCTGGAAGCCCCGCAGAGCGTGCCGGGTCGATCCAGGCTCCGCTTGCACCCCGAGGCCCCCCTTGATGTCTTCCTGTCCGTGACCCACCCCGGCCACCAGCGGATGCTGGTCCTTAGGACCGATGCTCGCTCCGCGGACCACATTGTGCGATCGGTGGGGCGCCTGCCGCGGGCTGCCGGACTCGAGATGAACCTGAGTGCGGTGTCACGGCTCGAATACGAGCTCCAAGTGGTCCTGACCGAGAACGCCCTGCGTGAGGTGTTCAATCCCCTCGTCACCGACGTCGCCGACACTGTCAGAGACGCGCCTGAGCCCGCGACCGCCTTGAGCGCGGCTGTGACCCGGTTTGAGCGCTGGCAGGACCTCCTGCGCGCTGTGAGCAGGGATGGACTGGGCCCCGAGGCGCGGCGCGGCTTGGTCGGCGAGCTCTTGGTTTTGCGGGAGCACTTCCTCCCGTGTCTCGATCCGGCGGATGCTGTGGAGGCGTGGACCGGCCCGAGTGGGGCCAATCAGGACTTCCAGCTGCCTGGGGTTGCCGTCGAGGTGAAGGCCAGCACTGCAAAGCGCCCACGCAGTATCCGCATTGCGAGCGAGCGGCAGCTGGACGACACCGGTACCCCTTCGCTGCTGCTTGCGCTGGCGATGCTTGACGAACGGCGTGGCGGGTCGGGCGAGAGCCTGAACCGGCTGGTGGACCGCATACGTGAGCGGCTCACTAGTTCAGTTGCACGCGCTGGGTTCGACGGGCGACTCGTCCAGGTCGGCTACCTCGCCAGCCAGCGAGACATGTATGACGAGCCCCGGTACACCCTCCGTGACCTGCGCTTTTGGCACGTGCGGGGAGACTTTCCGAGAATCGTCGAAGCGGATCTCCCCGAGGGTGTCGGTGACTGCACTTATCACGTGATCACCTCCGGGCTGAGCCAGTTCCGTGCCACGACCGACGAGGTGACCGAAATGATCAGGAGACCCCATGCCTGAGCTCGACCTGTCCGAGTACTCCCGAGACCTTGTCGCGGATGTCCAAGCGACCGCTGACGCCGAGAGGACGACCACCCCGGAGGCATTCACGCGGCGGGTCTTTGAGGATCTGGAACAGGCCGGTATCGCCTCCAACACTTTCACCGCATATCACATGGCACACGGGCACTTGGTCCACGGATACGGCATCGGGGAGTCGGGGGAGTGCCTCGATTTGTTCGTCACGGACTTCACTCTGGAGCCGTCGGAGTCCAAGCTCACAAAGGGCCAGACGGAGACAGCCTTCAAACGGTTGCTGACGTTCGTCGGACGGTGCCGAGGCGGGCTGCGGCAACACATCGACGAGTCCTTCGACGTCTATGACATGTGCGCGGCGGTCGAGAAGGCCCTCACCGAAGTGCAGAGGATCCGCCTCTTCCTCCTCAGCAACCGCGTCAGCACCGGCGCTGTGGTCCCACCCACGGAGTTCGATGGCCTGCCCTTGTCACACGAGGTGTGGGACTTGGCGCGGCTGCATCGCCACGCGACCTCAGGCAGCATCAGCGAGCCCATCGTGGTCACCTTCGACCCTCCGCTGCCGTGCGTCTCCGCACCCAGCAGCGAGCAGGACCACTCGGTGGCCTTGGCTGTCATCCCGGGCCAAAGGCTGGCCTCATTGTACGGGGAATACGGAACCCGACTCCTTGAGCTCAACGTCCGCTCGTTCCTCCAGGCGCGCGGATCGGTGAACCGGGGCATCAGAGAGACCTTGCTGAACGCGCCAGGTAAGTTCCTCGCATACAACAACGGCATTACGGCGACGGCATCAGAAGTCGACTTCGTGCATGGCCCAGGCGGAGAGCCGACTGGCATATCCCGCGTCCACGGACTCCAAGTGGTGAATGGCGGCCAGACGACGGCCTCGCTCCACTACGCGCAGAGCCGGGACAAAGCGGACCTGTCTCAGGTCTCGGTCCAGATGAAGCTGACGCAAGTGGCTCCGGAACGGCTCGCTGACATCGTCCCGATGATCTCTGAGTACTCGAACACCCAGAACCGGGTGACGCTGGTCGATTTCAGCTCGAACCATGAGTACCACGTGGGCGTCCAGCGGATTACCCGGTCGCTCTGGGCCCCAGCGACGGACGGTAGCGGTCAGGAGACCCACTGGTTCTACGAGCGTGCTCGTGGCCAGTACACCGACGAGGTTGCCAAGGCTAGGACCCCCGCGAAGCAGCGCACCTTCAAGAAGCTCAACCCTACTAAGCAGAAGTTCACGAAGGCGGACCTCGCGAAGTACGTCAACTCCTGGAACCACCTACCGTTTCAGGTCAGCCGGGGAGCGCAAAAGAACTTTGCCGCATTCATGGTCCGTGTCGACGAGGCACCCCCGCGCGTCGATGTCCAGTACTGCCAGCGTGTGATTGCTATGGCCATCCTGTTCAAGGCGGTCGACCGCATTGCGTCGACACACGAGGCTGGTAGTTACAAGAGCATGATCACGACCTATACCGTGGCCCGTCTGTCCCTTGCCGTAAACAGGCGCATCGACCTCGACCGGATCTGGCGCGAACAGCGGATCTCCCCGACGCTAGAGGACGCGATCGACCACCTATGCCCCCGGGTCATGGCAGTCGTGACCGATCCACGCGAGGGCAATCACGTCGGCGAATGGGCCAAGAAGTCCACTTGTTGGGACGCGGTCTCACGAGTTCGTTGGTCCGTCCCGCAAGAACTACAGCTGGAACTCCGCGACCACCCGTTCGACGAGGAGGCGCTCGCCGGCGGCGCCGAGGGCGACGATGGCGCTTGGGATGAGGTGATGTCAGTCCCTGCCGACGAGTGGTACGCGATCGAACGGTGGGCCAAGGAGACTCGCAACCTCGAACCCGCTCAGCGGCAGCTGGCCCAGTACGTCGGAAGGCGTCTCGAACTCGGACAGGAGGTCCCGGATCCGCAGGCGGGTCAGGCCCTGCATGCTCGCAACGAGGCCCTCTCCCTCGGATTCACCCCAGGACCGTAGGTGACTCTCCACCGGTACCGGGTGGCCGTTCTTCGTCGGCGAGGGCATCTAACACGGCCGTGGCGCCCATGGTGTTTCGTGGGCGGCACGGCGCATAGTGAAGGCGAAGATCGAAGCGAACAACACGCGGTACGGGCGCAAGACCGAGTCGGCCGAGGCCACGGGGATGCGCCAAGGCCCAGGTCCTAAGAAGTCATCTCATTTGGTGAGTCTGCGGTAGTAGATGAGGGTGCAGGCGATGCTGGTGAAGGCGAGGAAGTGATCGGCCTTGCGTTCGTAGCGTCGGTGGAGGCGGCGGCAGCCGGCGAGCCAGGCCATCGTGCGTTCTACGGTCCAGCGATGGCGGCCCAGCCGTTGCGAGGACTCGACTCCCTTGCGGGCGATGCGGTGCGTGATGCCCCGCTCGCGTAGGCCATCGCCGCAGATGGGCGTAGTCGTAGCCCTTGTCGGCATGGAGCTTGGCGGGCTTGCGCCGGCGCCGTCCGCGGCGTGAGCGGATCGGTGGGATGCCCTTCACGAGAGGGATCAGGGCCTGGCTGTCGTGCAGGTTGGCACCGGAGATCCCGACGGATATGGGCAGACCCGACCGTTCCGTGATCAGGTGGATCTTCGAGCCGTACTTGCCCCTGTCGACAGGATTCGGACCTGTCAGGTCCCCCTGCGCAGGGCCCTCATGTTCACCGAGTCGATCGCGCACCGCGACCAGTCCAACTCGCCACGGGCACCGAGTTCGTCGAGGACCAGGCGGTGAAGCTTGGCCCACACCCTGGCCTTCGACCACTCCGAGAACCGCCGATGGGCTGTCACTCCCGACGGCCCGAACGACGCCGAAGGCACCTGCCGCCAGGTACAACCCGACGTAGCCACGAACACGATCACGGCCAGCACCTCCCGGTCACCGTGCCGCCGCCGCCCACCACCCTGAGACCGCGACGGCGCCTCCGGCACCACCCGCTGGAACAACTCCCACAACTCGTCCGGCACCAGCCGCTCCACGATCCCCACCATGGCCCACAGATTACCAAGTGCGCCAAATGAGATGACCTCTAAAGTGCGAGACGCGGGTCGATGCCGCCCGAGCAGCCTTTCGACGTTTCGGCTACGCCGTGGGCGCAGTCTCGCAAGCCTGGCCTGGGACCGCATCCCGGCCATGGGTCCTGCTCAACGCATCACTGAATAGGTCATCGGAGACCCTGTCTCTGTCGACGCAGTACTCGCGCAGCGGGCACTCGTTGCACAACGGCTGCTTCGACCTGCACGTGGTGTTCCCGAGGAGCCGTAGCGCTGCCATGCGCAGCGGAGCCTTCTCCCCGGCTCCAACCAACTTCACCAGGTTCACCCGGCCGTCACTGAGCCTGTTCGTACGATCTGAGGTGCTGCCACTCAGGCGAGCTGCGACTCGCAGGGATCCTTGTCCCACCAGCAGAAGGTCCTCGCCGATCAGTAGCCGGTAGAGGTTCGTCTCCGCAGGCTTCATCTTCAGGCGCTCGGGGACCGCCTCTGGCGCCCCCCAGACGCTCGGCTTGTCCACGACCTCGGCCAGCCTCTCGATCCGAGCCCGCGCTGCGACAGAGGGGGCTGCGTCTGCGAGAGCCTGGAACGCGGCCTGGGGCAGGGACTTACGCCCCTTGACGATCTTGGTCATCTTCTCAAGCTGGGCAGGCTGCACCCTGGTACCGGAAAGCAGCGCCACTACCGCGGCGTGCAACGTGGACACTTGCTCGCCCGGCAGTTGATACCAAGCATCAGTCTTGGTCTGTGCCTCGGCCCACGCGGTCAAGTCTCGGCGCACCGTGCGCCAGTGCGGCTGGAGCTCGCCTTCAACCTTGGGGTCATCGTCCCTGGGCAGCAGCGCCTCTGCTGCTGCCTGCCCGAGCAATGGTGGCACCGCGTTGCCGATCTGGCGGAAAGCATCACTACGTGTACCCGCAAAACGGAACCGGTCGGGGAAGGTCTGAACTCGAGCGGCTTCCCTCACGGTCAGGGTGCGGTGTTGCTCCGGGTGGATGTACCAGTAGCCGTCTTTGGCGATATGGGCGGTAATTGACCTGCTGAGGTCCGCCCAGTCAAGCTTCTTGTACTTGTCCGTGAAGTGGTTCGCCTTGTAGCGCTGCAGCTCCGGAGCGATGTCCGAATACAGCGTCTTGGAGTCCATCCCGGAGAAAATTTCCCAGTCGTCTGAACGGACCCGACGGGTCATGTGGTCCCAGACGCGGTCCTTCGGTGCCCGCTTACGCATTTCCTTTGCGAACCAGGAAAGCTTGGGCACCTTGCTGTACGGCAGCTCACGCTGCCCGATGCGCTCCCTGGGCTCGACAGGGAGAACTGGCAGATCGCCGATGGCGTCCTGCAGAGTGGTGCGCTGCTCAGACGTCAACGCGTTACGCCACTCGAATTTCTCTACGTCGTTCCTGGCCAGGAGGATCAGACGCTTCCGATGCTGCGGCACTCCGTAACGCCATGCATCGACGAGACGGACCTGTGTCGCGTAGCCCAGCTCCTCAAGCTGCTGCTCGATCGTGCGCACCACGAAGAAGTCGTCACCGAGCCCCATGTCGGGCACGTTCTCCATGAGGATCGCACGAGGCTGGACCCGCTTTACGACGTCGAGGTAGGCGCTCCAGAGCTCCTTGCGCCGGTCATGCGGGTCCCGTCCGTGATGTTCCACGAGGCTGCGGATCTTGCTTCGTCCAGCTCTGCTGAACGGCTGGCAGGGGGGCCCGCCGGCGACCAAATCGATCTTGGCGGACTTCAGCATCTCCACGAGCTTGTCGCGCTCTTCCGGATCGCCCAAATCCATACGCAGGCTCATACCCGGGAAGTTTGCGGCGTGCGTTTCCAAGGCCCGCTCGTCAAAGTCGACTGCAGCTGCGACGGTCCAACCAGCCCTCTCGAGCCCGAGGCTCAAGCCGCCGGCGCCGGAGAAGAGGTCGAGCGCGAGACGTTTGTCGCTGCCGAAGTTCTTCAGCCACCTGTCGAACGTCGCAGGCGTGCAGCTCTTCCTGTGACGCTTGAGCTCCAGACAGTCACTCCGCTCAAGAGGCACGCCGTAGTACTGCTGCGTCACAGTACAAACCTCCACGGGATGAGAAGAACGAGCACCAGGAGATCACAGAACCTCTGGCGCGGGCAAGGGAACCAGTCCCTACCAGGAAGAACAAGACCAACTGTGGGTCGCCCTAGGCGACCCAGGAACATTATGAAGGTTTCAGTTCCTGAGGTTGTTGCGGCGTCCTGGTACTTCCTGAGGTGATCGATCATACGGCCTAGCACCGACAGGATCGCCGAATCTCGGCCCCTGCCGGTCAACGCTTGGCCGGCGGACACCTGCGTCAACGGAGGCATCGCCCGGCTGGACACGGGGACCCTGGGATCCCAAACCGATGGCTTGTGCACCAAGGCGAGCGTTAGCAGCAGAGGTGAACTGCGTGAACACGCGTCCGGCACAGGATGCAGGGGAACAAGGAACCGAAACCCTTTGGGCCGACAGATGATGGTGCCGCACCTTTTGAGAGTGCTTCGCGTCTCTGCGTGGCGTTCACGGAGGGCGTCCGCGACAGCTCTCACGGCGGGGCAGTGGGGTGCATTCCCGCCGCCGGACGCACTCGATGTAGGTGGGGCCGCGGGTCGAGCGTGCTGGGTGGTGCCGACAGCGGGCAGCGGCTAATGGTGGTGATTAGGTTCCGGAACTTCTGGTTGCTAGTCCTGCATCAGCTCAAGTTGCTCCACAAGTCCGTGGGCCCACTGCGGCTCCGGAAGGGCATCGAGGACGTCTCGCTGAGCCAAGATCAACTGCGCAAGAGCGTGCATTTCAGTTACAGACGCGGCATACACGTACCAACGACCCCACTCCTGCCCAATGCCGCAGCCTGCGCGCTCCGTGAGCTCAGCGAGCAGCTGAGCCCGCTCAGCATCTGGGACGACGCCCACCAGCGGGTGATCTGCGTGGTGGCTGGTGTCGTGGCTGCCAGAGCAGGAGTAGAAGGTCGCGGCTCGGGCCGCGCTGAGGGCCAGGCTCAGTCCGCCCACTCCGACGTCGTTGAACTGGAACACGGACATGCGATCCGCGTAGTGCACATCGTCCGCTTCTTGTATGGCATCCAGGATCTCTGTGATGCCGTCCTGCGCGCCTGACTTTGCAGCCTGGGCGAGGATCTCCGCCTCATCCTTGAGGCACGCCACGACGTCTTCCCAACTGGGCAGCCCAACGCACTCATACCCGTGGTGTTCCGTGAAGCCGCTGGCCACGTCCTCTGCGGTCAAGTCATCACGCAGTTCGGCTATTTCGTAGTCGAGTTCAATCTCAACATCGAAGGTAGGGATCATGCCCGCAATGATGCCGGAGGGCACTGGCGTTGGAGCTCTTTAGCTCAGAACCGCCACGCTTCGCGTGTCTTGCGTGAGCGATGCGTGAGCGATGCGTGAGCGGACAGGTTGGCATCAGTGTGGACCCAACGTCACACGACTTGTGGCTGCGCTCGCCTGACCAGCGGAAACGAGACTCTGCGGCATCGCGCGGCACCACCCGTCATGATCTTGTAGGCTCTCGTAATGCGTAGGTCTCGGGTTCGAATCCCGAAGGCGGCTCCAGTGCCACCATCCCTCGGCCTCGCCGTGCTCCCAGAGGTGGTTACTGGCCTGCACAAGGTCTGACTTCTTGTTGGTGAATGGTCGAGCCCCTGGCCCAGGGCCAGCGGTGGAGTCGCTGAGCCCCGAGCCATCTAAGGGGTGCCGCTCAGGCAGACTTGGCAGTCGTGCCGCATTCTCGGGCGAGGAGCTCGGCGATTTCGTGGAGACGGAACTTCGGGTCGGGAGCCTCGGCGATCATTTCGATGAGCAGGTTGCTGAAGTCGTCCAGTGCGGGGCTGCCGAGCCCAGCCGCGTTCATCCCGGCGTGCCCTTCCCGGAGTTGCGCGATGATGCGGGCGGCGTCGGCGTTGGCGGCGGTCGTCATGCCGACACTTCCGCCCGCTCGGACCCGGTCTCGCAGAGGACACGGGTGAGCGTGTCCCACACCTGGTCGGGGTCCCCGGTCTCCAGGATCATCCCGGCTGCCACGTCGAGCGCCTTGTCGATACGCCCGCCGTTGTTCTCCTTTTCTACGTCGATGGCGCGCAGGGCGCGGACAACGTGGGGGCGGGCCGCCGCATGGGCGGCGGGCAGCCGGTCGGTGGCGTTCGCCAGGTCCCAGCCAGCCGGGACCTGGTATGCCGCCGGGCAGTCGTCGTAGGTGACGACCCTGGGAGTACCTTTGCCGCTGCCCAGGTGGACGTCCAGGCGGAGCCGGGACGCTTCCCGGAACAGGGCGGTGATGCCCGGCCCCATGCCGTCGAGGATCACCTCGCGGACGGCGTACCCGTGCCGGCGCAGCAAGGCGCGGGCGAGCCAGACGGCGGTGCCGGGATCGGTGAGGTGCCTGTCGTAGACGAGGGTGGCGGTGCCGTCGGCGGCACTGAAGTCGCGTATGTCGGCGGCCTTGCCGGGGGAGGTGGTTCCGCGTCGGACCGTGAGGGCGAGGTCGAGGGGGATCGTGGCGGTCACAGCGTCACCTCGGTCTGCTTGGTGGGGATACGGGTCGTGACGAACGGCGCGGGCATGCCAGGCATCGGTACTCCGAGCGCCTCGGCGAGCAGGTACCGGGCGCCAGTGTCGTGCTCCAGTTCGCTGCGTCCGGTCGGCATGGTGAGCCGCAGCTCACCCGTCGTGCGCTGGATGATGACGGCACCGAAGAACGACCGGTCGATGGCCGGGGAGTCGGTGAGGGTGACGCCCAACTCGTTGATGAGCAGGGGCAGGGGGGTGTCCATCAGATGGTCGGCGGACGGCTTCGTGGCGGAGACGGTCACAGCGTCACCTCCGTGGCCTTGTCGGTGTACAGCTGGCGGAGGCGGAGGAAGATGTCGTCCGCGAGTTCCTTGGCCTTCTCCGGGGTGTACACGTCCGGGAGGGACTTCCGCATCGCCTCGTCGACCGCCCCGGGGAGGACGGCGGCGAGCCGGTCGAGGAACGTGGTGGGGGCGGTGGTGGTGGCCTTGTCTGAGCCGGAGGAGGTCATACCGGCATCACGCCTTGGTGGGCGAGGAGGGCGCGTGCGGCCCACAGGCGGGTGGCGGGAGCCTGTCCGGCGGGGACAGCGAGGAGACGGGTGCCGTCCTTGAGCTGCAGGTAGTGCCCGTACAGGCCGTCGAATGGACCTGTCAACTCCACCACCTTGATGCCATGCGTAGCGGTGAGCACCTCGAACACGGTGGTGGGTCGTTGACGACAGCCATGATGCGGGCGGAATCCTGCTCGACACGGGCCTGCATTCCTGCTTCGGGATTGAGGGCTTCGGGCTGTGGAGGCAGAGAAGCTAGGTGCTTGGTGACGCCGACGGGAGTAACACCTGTTGCTGTTTTCGCCATGGTCTTGCTCCTTCGACGCAGGAGTTGGGTCCAGACCTCGGGACCGTTTGACGTAACCACCGGCCGAGGACGTTCTGCTTTCGGTGGTAGTCGCCCTGGCGAGGGCGGAACAGGCGTCCTCCTCCGTTCGGGGGACGCTGCTCCCGAGACCGATTTCCGCCCTGCTACGAAGCGCGTATAATGCGCCTTTTTGGGGATCTTGGGTGACTGGTAGGCCGCGACGAGGACCGTGGTTTCGGCTTGGTCGGCAATGAGGGCGGCGGGGGCGACGACGGAGCGGACCACGAATTACGCCGCTGCGCTCCGCGGGCGGCCATCGCCGCTACTCCCGTTACCAGCTCCGCATCGCCGCCCGCGCCCGCGAACTCGTCGACGGCGGCACCCCGATCGAGGCCGCCTGCCGCATCGTGATCCTTGAGGACCAACTCGAGGAAGCCCAGCGGATCAACGCCGAACACCACCGAGACACCAAGCCGCCCGGCATGCCGACCTCGGCCTGAAGCGCTGCGCGTCCGGTGGAAGGCCGGCAGGTGCCGGACACACCTGCCGGAAGTGAGCCGAGGACCATCTCCCCTGCGGTTGTCACGCCCGAAAGGCTGCTCTCGCCTTCGGTGTGGGTGCTCTGTTGCGCCGATGCTTCTTCGCGCAGGATGTCCGTCGGCTGGTCGGGGCGGCGTCCGCGGGCGGTTTCGACGCGGTGAAGGGCTTCGGCTGGGGTGTCAGAGGCAGCTTCCCGGACGCGTACCGCCTCGTTCGTGAGGTGCCCTTCGGACTACGGTGAACTCCAGCCCTTCGCCGCCGACCAACGGTCGGCATCCCGCGCTGTGAAGGGTGAACACCCTTCCGGCAATGCTGCGCTCGGGGCCGGCCGATATCTATGGCCACGATGTGAGGGTTCAATGCGCCGCGCCGGGAGCCTTTTTACCGCAGCTAAGAGGCTCGAATCTTTCACCGTACGCGGACCATTACGGCATGCTACTGTCGATCTCGGTTGCAGTTGTGGTTCCCAAAACTTCAAGCTTCCCCGTGGGTATTTTCGACCATAGGAAGCTTCATTGTATATCCGGTTTTTCTCCGGGCGGGGCATCATCGCGGCGACGCGGAATCCGTGCACGACGGATCCCGACGTACCTGCCCCGAAGGAGATATGACATGGCGTCAGGCACTGTGAAGTGGTTCAACGCAGCCAAGGGTTTCGGCTTCATCGAGCAGGACGGTGGCGGCGCTGACGTGTTCGCCCACTTCTCGAACATAGCCGCCCAGGGCTTTCGTGAGCTGATCGAAGGCCAGAAAGTCACCTTCGACATCGCACCGGGCCAGAAGGGCCCGACGGCCGAGAACATCGTTCCCGCCTGACACTGACGCGCACTTCGGAGCTGGGGCCCGCATCCTTCGGGGTGCGGGCCCCAGCTCCGGGCATTCTCCCGGACTGGTGCCACCTGCGGTGAAGCCCGCCCCCGCAGAGTTTTCTCGCAGTCCACTCTTTCCGAGTCCCGCCTACCGGTGGGACTGGATTCCTCGCCTCAATGGCGTCGCCCGTTCCATGGCCTGCCTCCCCATCCGGGATCATCCGCAGGTTTTATGTGATTCCCCATTCTGCTCGGCCCGTTCTTGTGATTCCCCGCGCTGTTCTTCCGCTGCGGGAATTCCTTGATACGTGCCGTATCAAGGAAGGTTCTGAATGAACCCCACTCGTACGAACAATCGCTCTTCCCGTGCCCGCAGTCGTACCGCCGACTTCGGCCGGGGCGGTAGCCGCTTCAACTCGACCGCCCCGACCCGTTCCGCTGCCCCGGCCCGTTCCGGCGGTTCGGGCCGCTCGGGTGGCCATGGGCGGCGGCCCGCCGCGGTCCAGGGCGAGTTCGCCCTGCCGGTCACGGTCACTCCCGCGCTGCCCGCCGTCGAGGCGTTCGCCGACCTCGACATGCCTGCACAGCTGCTGGCGGCGCTCACCGCGCAGGGGGTGAGCGTTCCGTTCCCGATCCAGGGGGCGACCCTGCCCAACACCCTCGCGGGCCGCGACGCCCTGGGACGCGGGCGCACCGGCTCGGGCAAGACCCTCGCCTTCGGACTGGCCCTGTTGGCCCGCACCGCCGGTCAGCGTGCCGAGCCCCGTCAGCCGCTGGCCCTGGTCCTCGTGCCGACGCGTGAGCTGGCCCAGCAGGTGACCGACGCCCTGGCCCCCTACGCCCGCTCGGTGAGGCTGCGCATGGCCACCGTCGTCGGCGGCATGTCGATCGGAAGGCAGGCCAACGCACTGCGCGGTGGTGCCGAGGTCGTCGTGGCGACGCCGGGCCGGCTCAAGGACCTCATCGACCGCGGTGACTGCCGACTTGACCAGGTCGCGATCACCGTGCTCGACGAGGCCGACCAGATGGCCGACATGGGCTTCATGCCCCAGGTCACCGCGCTTCTGGACCAGGTCCGCCCCGAGGGCCAGCGGATGCTGTTCTCCGCCACCCTGGACCGTAACGTCGACCGCTTGGTCCGCCGCTATCTCAGCGACCCGGTCGTCCACTCCGTCGACCCCTCCGCCGGTGCGGTCACCACGATGGAGCACCACGTGCTCCACGTGCACGGCGCGGACAAGAACCGTACGACCACCGAGATCGCGGCCCGCGACGGTCGGGTGATCATGTTCCTGGACACCAAGCGGGCCGTGGACAAGCTCACCGACCACCTGCTGGCCAGCGGAGTGAGGGCCGCCGCACTGCACGGCGGGAAGGCGCAGTCCCAGCGCACCCGGACCCTGACCCAGTTCAAGACCGGGCACGTCACCGTACTCGTGGCCACGAACGTCGCGGCTCGTGGCATCCACGTCGACAACCTCGACCTCGTCGTCAACGTCGACCCGCCGACCGACCACAAGGACTACCTTCACCGCGGCGGCCGAACCGCCCGGGCAGGGGAGTCCGGCAGCGTCGTCACCCTGGTCACCCCCAACCAGCGCCGCGAGATGACCCGCCTCATGACCGCCGCCGGCATCGTGCCCCAGACCACCCAGGTCCGATCCGGCGAAGAGGCACTCGGCCGCATCACCGGCGCCCAGGCACCCTCCGGTATTCCCGTGACGATCACCGCGCCGGTGGCCGCGCGGCGTGAGCGCAGCCGCAGCGCATCCTCTCGCGGCCGGCGCAGCCCCGCCTCCGCGGCACGGCGCGTGACCGCACATCAGTCCTCCTTCGACGCCGCAGCCTGAGAACTCCGTGATCCGGAAACTCACCCACCACTGCCGGAGGCACCTTTTGACGCTGGTCCAGATGCAGCCCCGTTCGACGAACGCCACTGCCGCGGGCAGGACGGTGGCCGACGCCATGGACACCGCCGGGCCGCAGGTCTGTGATGACATGACCGTCGAGGTTGCCCTGGCCGTCATGGCCAGTGCCCGTACCGGGCATCTGCTCGTCTGTGACGACAGCGGCCGGTGTACCGGACTGGTCACCCACGCCCAGCTCGCAGCAGTTCGCGACGGCTCCGCGTACTCGGACAGGGTCCGGCTGCGGGACATCCTCGGCGACCGAGGGGACCGGGGGCCGTTCACCTCGCCCGTGACCACCATGGCCGAAGCCGGGCACATGATGTGCTACAGCGACGTCGATGCCGTGCCCGTGGTCGACGAACACGGCAGTGTCCTGGGCGTCCTCGCCCTCGCCCGCTGAGCCGTCCGATCTGCGGCAGAACCACTCCTCTTCGTTCCTCTCCCTGTGAGGCATCATGCGCTGTGTCATCGCCCGCTTCCCGTTCGACCTCACCAGGAGCGGCGTCCTGGAATCGATGAAGGGCATCAAGCCCGAGCACGCTCCCGGCGAGTCCGTGATCATCGGCCGACGCACCTACCCCGTCAAGCAGGTCGGACAGGTCATCACACGGCAGGACCGCCGCGACTTCAGCGCCGGAGAAGTCCTGCGGGCCATGGCCCGCCTCGGCTTCACCTGCCGCGACCTGGCCCCCGCCCCCACACCCACTCGGGTGGTCAACCCGTTGCAGCAGGCTTCCGCGATGCTCGGGGCTCCTGTGGCCGCTTGAGCGACGGGCAGGCCTGAGCCGCCGACGAGCAGTGGTGAGGGTCCGTTCGGAGCATCCGGGCGGAAAAGTCGCCCGGGCGGGCCGAGTGCGCAAGGACCTCCCACCCCCGCTGCCTCCAGACGGCTTCGGGAGCCAGTCGGCTTACCACCCTGTCGCGTCGGCCTTTGGGCTCGG
Organism: Streptomyces sp. CA-278952; assembly: GCF_028747205.1. Lineage (NCBI taxonomy): Bacteria > Bacillati > Actinomycetota > Actinomycetes > Kitasatosporales > Streptomycetaceae > Streptomyces > Streptomyces sp. CA-278952. Next base: position 3,525,302 of record NZ_CP112880.1, on the reverse strand, counting down.
CGCACACTCCGATACGGGGGATGGGCCCGGCCGGCTACTTCAGCTTGCAGGCTCAGCGGGCTCTGGGGGATAGGTGTGCCGGCCGACCGTCGGGGATGCTTCGGAGACGTCGGCGCCGTGGTCGGCGTCGCGGCGGGTGACGCCGGTGCCGTACCAGTCCAGGCACATCACGGTGGCGTCGTCGTCCAGGCGCCCGTCATGGGCATGGACGACGTGCTCGATCAGGACGCGGGCGGCCTCCCGCGGGTGCAGGTCCTGGGTGCTCTCGACGAGGGCCGGCAGATCGAGGTCCGCAGCGCTGCGCTCCAGCATTCCGTCGGTGAGCATGACCAGCCGGTCGCCGGCTTGCAAGTCCAGCTCCTGGACCGAGTAGGTGTGGGGCGCCAGGAAGCCGAAGGGCATGTCGACGGCCGGTGTGATCTCCTCGACCTTCCCGCCGCGCAGGCGCAGGGGCCAGGGGTGGCCGGCGTTGATGAACTCGGTTCGACCGTCGTGCAGGCTGATCCGCAGCAGTTGGCCGGTGACGTAGCGGCCGCCGCTGTGCTCGACCACGGCCCGGTCGGCGCTTCGCGCCTGTTCGTTGAGGTCGGCCCCCTGCCTGCGGGCGCGGCGCAGTGCGCCTACGAGGAGAGTGGCCAGGAGCGCGGCATCCACGTCGTGCCCCATGGCATCGGTGACCGACAGCTGGACGTAGTCGCGGTCTATGACGTAGTCGAAGGTGTCGCCGCCGACATGCTCGGCCGGCTCCAAGGCCCCGGCGACCGCGAACTGGGCCGCCTCGCAGGCCAGCGACGTGGGTAGCAGCCGGTGCTGAATCTCGGCGGCCAGGCCCAGTGGGGAGGTACGCCGACCCCACTGGTACAGGTCGGTGAAGGGCCGGTTCGCGATAACGATGTAGGCCAGGGCGTGGGCGCTCCGGCTGATTCTCAGCAACGTGTCCGCCCCGGGGTACTGGGGCAGATGGAGCTCCAGCAGCCCGAGCGCGTCCCCGCGATTGGTGACCGGTGCGATCACCCGCGTCCACGTACCGCCCTCTATGGCCTCTACGTGCGGCCGTTGGGTTCGGATCACCTTGTCGTAGACGGTGCCGGAGACGGGGATCGGATCTGCGGAACGCTCCAGGTCGATGTCGTGCGCGGTGCCCAGGCGGACGACGGAGGCGCCCGTGAAGTCGGTGATCAGGAACGACACCGACCGAGCCTTGAGCTGTCTGCGCAAAGAAGCGGCTATGACGTCGACGGACTCCACCGGCGGCGCGGCCTCCGCCGCGGCCAGCGCCTCACCCAGGCCGTCCTTCTCGCTGTCCCGCATGGAAGCGACCTCCCGCCGGCGTGCCCGCGTGTACGTGCCTGGCGACACGACTTTCCGGCCGAACACGACAGGCAAGCTACCCCACCGCAGGGCACGGCTTACTACTCGGTCGGGCGACGCGCCCCTGACACGACGGGTCCGCTCGTGCGCGGGTGTCGTGTTCCGGCGATGCGCCGCGGGCCGCCGCAAGGATGCGCAGCCGTGGTGAGGGCAGCGAGCGGTCCTTCGTACAGTGGTCCTCCCGACGGACACCGCGGGCTTCCCTTTGGCGGGCGCCTCGGAAGGCGATGAGCCGCCTGTTGGACGCGTCGAAGCGCGATCCGTCCAGGGACGCCGACTTCTGACCCGTCCGGGAGAAGCTGCACTTCATCAGTGGCGACCCGTGGCGACCCGTGGCGTGCGTCCCTGATCGGCTACTTGGCCTTTCTCGCGCTCCTCTTCTACGGGCTCGCCCACGCCTACTGGGCCTTCGGCGGGGACGGGTTCCCGTTCGGCGCCGACGACGCCAACCCGGAGTATTCGGCCTTCGAGCAAGTCGGCCGCGACCGGCTGGCGCCGTGGATCGCGGGCGGGTTCCTGGGCAGCGCGGCGGTCGCTCTCCTCCTCGCGCTGCCGGGCCGTCGGCGGATACCCGCCCGGGTACTGGTGGGCGCCTCCGCGTTCTCGGCGGGCGCGGTGTTCTGCACGCTCGCCGACTTCCGCATCCTCGGCAATCTCGCCTATGTCTTCATGCTGAAGTTCAGCGCGATCAACTGGACGGTGATCAATCAACTGTTCGCGGTGGTCTCGGTGGGCCTCATGCTCGTCTCGGCGATCATCTACCAGCGCCGCACCTCCGGCGCGTGCACCGGCTGCGGGCGTACCGGCTCGGGCGCCGGATGGACCTCGCCGGAGGCCGCGTCCCGCTGGGGCAAGTGGGCCGCCCGCACGGCAGTCGTCGTCCCGCTGCTGTACGCCGGCACCCGGTGGGCCTGGGCCCTGGGCATTCCGCTCGGCATCTCCGAGGAGCTGTGGGAGGAGGGCAAGGAGGACAACCTCTGGATCGCCGGCGCCGCGCTCGCCACCATGGGAGCGCTCGGCTCGCTGCTCACCCTGGGCCTGGTGCAGCGCTGGGGCGAGGTCTTCCCCCGGTGGATGGTGGGTCTCAGGGGCCGACGGGTGCCGTTGAGCCTGGCTGTCGTTCCGGCCACGCTGGTCTCCGTCATGGTGACGATCGCCGGGGTCATGTACATCCGACTGCGCTTCCAGGGGGCCTTCGACAACCAGAAGGACGACTGGAGGGCCACTGTTCCGGAGATGATCTGGCCGGTCTGGGGCATCGCCCTGGCGGCCGCCGCGCTCGCCTACTACTTCCGGCGGCGCGGGGCGTGCAAGCGCTGCACCCGCGGCTGAGCCGAGCGGGTGTGGGGTGGACCGGCACGGCAGAAGGGGCTCAGCTCAGTGGCAGGACCGCGGTGACCCGCCAGCCGTGTTCCCCGCGAACGCCGAACTCCAGGCTCCCCCCGAGCGCCCGGGTGCGTTCGGCGAGACCTTCCAGGCCGCTGGCACCGTGCCGTCCCCGGTCGCCCAGGTGCCTGCCGCCCTTCTCGTTGATGGCGGGCGAGCCGTTGGCCACGGACACGGTGAGCACCGGTTTCGAGTGTTCGGGGCCGAGCGTCACGGACACGGTCACCCACGGTGCGCTGCCGGCGTGCCGCCGTACGTTGGTCAACGCCTCCACCACCACGCGGTGGGCCATGCTCGCCACTTCGCGCGGGACTCGGCCGGGCTGCTCGGCCAACTCGTCAGTGTCCAGGCGGACTTCGGCTCCGCCGGTCGCGCGGAACCGGTCCACGACGTCCACGATGTCCTCCAGACCGTAGGCCGCCGACTGTGAAGCGTCGGACGGGCCCGGGCCGGCTGCGGGGGTTCCGTCGGAGGACCTGAGCATGTGGACCGTACGGTCCAGGGAGCCGAGGGCCTGGAGGCCGGAGGCCTCGATCTGCTGGAGGAGCGGCATGATCTTCTCCGGCCGGTCCGCGCCGATCACCTGGGCCGCCTGCGCCAGTGCGACGATGCCCGAGACGTCGTGGGCCACGAAGTCATGCAGATCGCCCGCCAGTTGGAGTCGCTGACTGAGCCGGGCGTCGTGCACCGCCCGGAGCCTCCGGGTCTCCAGGGCGCGCAGACCGCCGCCCGCGGCGGCCGCGGCGATGGCGCCGAGCGCGAAGAAGGAGCTCTGCGCGGCGGCTTCCAGCGGGGGCGGAGGGAGGTGGAGCCGCAGGAGCGCCGTCGATGCCAGAACCCCGAGCACGGTACAAAGCACGAAGGCCTGCCGGGTCCCGGCGTACCGGGCGACCAGGCAGACGAGCAGCAGGAGCCCCGTGATCTCCACCAGGGTGGCAACGCCGGTCGCCGTCTCGGGGGCCGGAGGGTCCCCGAAACAGGGTGCCGAGGGCGGAGCTCACGGCCACCACGGCGGCGGCCGCCGGGACGAGCCGGTCCCTGCCGTCCAGTGTGGCCACGGCGAGGGCGCCCAGCACCGCGACCATCATGGGCAGGACCGCGCGCCAACCGGCAGATGGGCCCGTCAGGAGACCGGCCGGCACCACGACCGCGAAGGACGCCAGGGCTGCGCAGAACGGGCTGACGGCGCGATCCCGGAGGCGGCCTCGGGCGCGGTTCGCCGTGTTCGTCCCCACCTCCCGGATTCTCCGTATTCCGTCAGGTCAGGTTCTCCTTCGTCTGTCAGCTCGGTGGTGCCGGGAACCCCGAACTGCTGGTGCGCGGCGCGATATTCTTCGACCTGGCACGCCTCGAACGGTCGGTGAGCCTGCCCGCGGAGGACCACGTGGCGATGACCCTGCCGCGGATACACCCGTCATCCGGCTCCCCATCACTCCAACTCTCAGTCGAGCGGCCCCCCATCGCCAGGAGCCGCAGAGCCCGAAGGATGACCGTATGAACGTCGGCACCCCCCGCACCGCACCGTCGGCCAACGTCGTCGCGGACGGATGGCTGCGCCGCTACCCCGCGACGGCGGGCGTCCGTCGCAGGCTGCTGGTCCTGCCGCACGCGGGCGGCTCGGCCGGCTTCTTCCATTCCTGGGGCACCGCGTTCGACAGCGGTACGGAGCTGCTGGTCGCGCGCTATCCCGGACGCCAGGACCGGCTGGGCGACCCCTGCATCACGGCGATGGACGAGCTGGCCGACCGGGTGACCGAGGTGATCCTCCCCTTCCACGACGCACCGCTGTCCCTCTTCGGCCACAGCATGGGAGCCTCGCTCGCCTACGAGGTGGCGCTGCGTCTGGAGCACCGGCGCGGGAGGAGCCCGGCGGCGCTGCATGTGTCGAGCCGCAGGCCGCCGCACCGCCTGACCCCGCGGGCCCTGCACGAACAGGGTGACGAAGCGCTGATCGAGGAGGTGCGCCGGCTCGGTGGCACCGACGAGTCGGTCCTCCGCGACCCGGACCTCCGGGAGATCATCCTGCCCGCCATCCGCGGCGACTTCACGATCGTCGGGACCTACGGTCCGCGCCCCGCCGATCCGGTCAGCTGCCCCGTGTACGCGTACATCGGGGACGAGGACCCGGGCACCTCGGTGGAGGACATGTCGGCGTGGTCCGACGTCGCGTCCGGCGGCTTCCGGTTGGACGTCCTGCCCGGAGGCCACTTCTACCTGGTCGAGCAGCGCGAGCCACTGCTCCGGTCGGTCCTCGCCCGCCTGCGCCCTGCCGACGACGGCCCCCGCTTTCCCTGACCCTGCCTCCCGCCGGGATCCGCATGAAGCACCGGCCCCCTGTGCTCCTATCCTTGGCGGGCGCACACGGCTCCGGCCGGGCGTGAACGACCGCAGGGGACAAGGCCATCGGGGGATCGGGTCAGCATGGGCGAAGGCACGGGCGAGGACAGCGGGCGCTACACGGCGATGGAGGGCATACGTCCGCTCGCGGCCGGTGATCCGGTCCGGATCGGGCCGTATCCCCTGCTCGGCCGGCTCGGTGCGGGCGGGATGGGCCGGGTCTATCTGGCCCGCTCGGCGGGCGGGCGCACCGTGGCCGTGAAGGTGGTGCACGAGGAGCACATCGCGAACGGGGAGTTCCGGGCCCGTTTCCGGCGGGAGATCGCGGCGGCACGGCGGGTCGGCGGGCGCTACACCGCCCCCGTGCTCGACGCCGACGCGGACGCCGAGCCGCCGTGGGTGGCCACCGGCTATGTGCCCGGCCCCTCGCTCGAACAGGCCGTCCGGGAGCACGGTCCGCTGCCCGCCGCTTCGGTGCACGCCCTGGCCGAGGGGCTGTTGCGGGCGCTGGGCGGCATCCATGCCGCCGGGATCGTCCACCGGGACCTGAAGCCGTCCAACGTCCTGCTCACCGTCGACGGCCCCCGCGTCATCGACTTCGGCATCGCCCGCGCACTCCAGGTCTCCGTGGAGTCCCTGCTGACCAGCACCGGCATGGTCATCGGCTCGCCCGGCTTCATGGCGCCCGAGCAGATCCTCGGAGAGGAGACCGGGCCCGGGGCGGACGTCTTCTCCCTCGGCTGTGTGCTGATGTACGCGGCCACGGGACGCCTGCCGTTCGGGGCCGGGGTGAGCAACCAGCACGCGGTGATGTTCCGGATCGTCCAGTCCCCGCCGGACCTCGCTGCGGTGACGGACACCCCCCTGCGCGAGCTGATCGAACGCTGCCTGACCAAGAGCGCCGCCGAACGCCCGGGTGTGAAGGCGCTGTTGGAGGCGCTGACGCCCGCGCCGTCCTCGGCCTCGCCGCGCGGTGCCTGGCTGCCGCCGGTACTCCTGGCCCGGCTGGCACAGCAGTCGGCGCTGTTGCTCGACGCGGAGGTGCCGCAGGCGCCGGAGGCCGCAGAGGTGGCGCGAGGTACGGACGTGCCGGAGGCCGAGGATGCCGCTGATGCTGCGGAGAGGCCGGTGGGCCTGGACGCACGGCGTGCCCCGGAGGCCCCGGAGGCCCCGGAGGCCCCGGAGGCCCCGGAGGTTCCGCCAGGTGCGGGCGCGCCGGAGGCCGAGGACGCCGTCGACGTACCGGGGAGTGCCGAGCCCCCGGCCGCCCCCGCTCCCGCTCCCGTTCCCGCTCCTCGTGACCTCGGCACCGTCGATCTGCGGCCGGCACCGGCGAAGGGCGACGGTCCAGGTACGCCGACGGCCGACTCGACGCCCGCGCTCCCGCCCGCGCCGACCGGGGGCCGGCCTCGGCATCGCCGTCGGCGTACCTGGATCGTCGCGGCCGTCGTCGTCGCCGTGCTGGCGGCCGGCGGCACGACGGCCTTCCTCAACCGCGATCCCGGTGGCGCCACCGACGCCCGGGGCGGAGGGGCCACCGCGCCGCCCGCCGCCGGCGCCCCCTCCGGCCCTGCCGCCTCCCCCTCCGGGGACAGCGACGACGCGGACGACAAGGACAGCGCCAAGGATGGCGAGAGGGAGAAGGAGAAGGGCAAGGAGAACGGGGAGGAGAAGGACCAAGGCGGCGACGGTGGTGACGGTCAGGGCGGGCAGGACGCCGGTAGCGGCGGTGGCTCCGCCTCCGGAGGGGGGCCGTCCGGAGGCGACGGGGCGGCTGCCTCCGGCGGAGACACCGCGCAGGGCGAGACCGGTGCGTCGGGGGCGGGCGGCTCGGGGGGCGCCGCGAAACCGCCCGCCCCGGACCCGGACCCCGCGGCCCCGGACGGCCGGGTGCCGCAGCACTTCGTCGGGACCTGGGCCATCGCGTCCCAGTACAACGCCCTCCAGCCCCACACCGTGGTCGTCCGGCGGGTGTCGCCGGGGCAGAGCGCGGTGACCCTCGTCGCCGACGTACAGGGCTCCGGGCACTGCGAGTACACGGCGAAGCTGACGTCCGTGGCGGACGGCGGGCAGCGGATCAACGTCGGGACCGCCGTGGTGGACCAGGCCCGTTCCACCGGTATGTGCCGCGACACCGACCCCTCGTTCTTCGCCGTCGCAGGGTCCGGCATCCAGCACGACGTCGGTCCCGCCCACGGCAGCGGCTACCGCTACAACCGCGCCTGAACCGGCGCCGGTCAGTCCGAAGGCGGTCGGTCCGAGTCAGTCGGTCCGAAGGCGGTCGGTCCGAGTCAGTCGGTCCGGGACACTCGGTCCGGGTCGGTCAGCCCGGCGCCTCGCCCGGGTACGCGCTCTCGAACGCCGCGTGGAACAGGGCCGTGACGTCCTGCCCGGTGAGGCCCTCGGCGCGGGCCCGGTCCAGCCATTCGGCGAGCGCGGAGCGCAGCGGTGAGCCGGGGCCGGACTGGGGCTGGGCGAGGGAGCGGGTGATGAACGTGCCCGCTCCCTGGCGCACTTCGGCGAGGCCCATGCGCTCCAGTTCGCGGTAGGCCTTCAGGGTCGTGTTCGGGTTGACCTTGGTGGTCGCGGCGACCTGGGCGGCGGTGGGCAGCCGGTCGCCCTCCTCCAGCGCGCCCATGCGCAGCGCCTGCTCGACCTGCCGGACGATCTGGAGATAGGTCGCCACTCCACTGCGCCGGTCGATGCGGAACACGACCACGGTCTTCACCTTCCGCTCGCTTGCGACATTTTACGTAGGAGGAGAGGGCGGTCTTCACAGCGGGCGGCGGGTGACCCGCCACAGAGTGAACGCCGTGAGCAGGGCTGTCCCGGCGAGCAGGATGCCTGCGGCGGTCCACTGCATCGGCGCCATCTGGCTGTAGTCGAGGTATTCGATCACGTCGTTGACGATGCCGTGTTCCTTGATGCACGCGTTCTGCGCCTTATCGGTCGCCTCGGCGCAGGTGCCCCAGCCGTACAGGGTCCCGTCGGCGCTGCCGACCCAGCGGTCCACCTCGTACGACTCGGCGTAGCGGGCCGGGAGTTCGGTGCCCATCGGGTACGTGAAGAGGTGCGTGGAGCCTAGGCGTACGCGGATCTCGTCCCAGACGAAAGTGGTGATCACCGTGAAGAGGAACGTGACCACCATGGCCGGGAGCGTCCGGCGGATCAGGGCGCCGATGGTGATCCCGGCCGCGGTGAGGAAGAGCAGGAGCGCCGGCAGGACGGGCCCGGTGTTGTCGAAGATGACGCCGTCGATCCACTCGCTGAGGAAGACTGAGCGGTACGGCTTCCACCACCAGGTGAACAGCGCCGAGAGCACCACGCCGGAGACCAGCGCGAGGGTGTAGGCCAGGCCCAGCTTGGCGATCAGCCACTGGCGGCGGGTCGCCGACTGGGTGGTGACGAGCTGCGCGGTGCCGTTCTCCTGGTCGCCCGCGATCAGCGGGGCGCCGATGAAGACGGCGAGGATCAGGGGGAGGCCGCCGAGGATGGAGGTGATGTACTCGTAGCCGCGGTGGTTCTCCAGCGGCTGGCCCGCGTCCTTCTCCGGCCAGCCCTTCGCGTCGAGCAGCTGGCCCAGTTCGTGGCGCTCGTACGCGATCCAGAGCGCGGTCAGCAGGGTGAGGCCCAGGACGCAGGTCAGCGCGGTCCGGTGCTGGCGTACGACGAGCCACGGCATTCCGCGCAGCAGGCGGCGTCCGGAGGCGGTTGCGGCGGGCTTCTCGGTGAGGGTGGTGCTCATGCGGCCTGGGTCCCTTCGGCCTCGACGCGGGCGCCCTGGGTGTAGAGCGAGGGCGCGTCCGGGGAGCGGAGATGGGCGAGGAGGACTTCCTCCAGGGAGGGTTCGGCGCTCTCCCAGTCGGCCGGGATCGGCGCCTTCGGCCGGATCATCGCCTGGAACTGCCGCCCCTGGAGGCGGGTTTCGACGACGGTGTGGTCGGCCAGCTCGGGCGGCAGCGAGCCGTCCCGGGCCACCCCGGTGACCAGCGCGTGGGCCGGGACCAGCGCGTCGGCGTCACCGGCCATCCGGATCCGGCCCTCGGAGACGACCAGCAGGTAGTCGCACATGTCCTCCAGCTCGGTCAGCATGTGCGAGGACATCACCACCGTGGTGCCCCGCTCGACGGCCTCCGCCATCAGCAGGGTGCTCATCTCGTCGCGGGCCAGCGGGTCGAGGTCCGACATCGGCTCGTCCAGGAGCAGCAGGTCGGGCCGCTTGCCGAAGGCGAGAGCGAAGGCTACGCGGGTGCGCTGGCCGCCGGAGAGCGTGCCGACCTTCGCGTCCAGCGCGACGTTGCCCGAGCGGACGATCCGCGTCGCCGCGGCCGCGTCCCAGGCGGGGTTCAGTTCGGCGCCCATGCGCAGGGTGTCGGCGACGGTGAACCGCTTGAACAGCGGCTTCTCCTGGCCGAGGAACGCGAACGTGGGCATCACGGCGGGGTCGTCGACCGGTACGCCGAAGACCCGCAGTTCGCCGGTGGTCGGCTGCACCTGCCGGGTCGCCAGTCCGAGCAGGGTGCTCTTGCCCGCCCCGTTCGGGCCGACCAGACCGCAGATGCGGCCGGCCGGGATCCGGAAGGAGCAGTCGCGCAGCGCCCAGCCGCGCCGGTAGCGCTTGCCCAGGCCGCGGGCTTCCAGCGCCCAGCTGCCGGACGTCGCGTTCGGGATGCTCGTGTCTGCCACGCGCCTCGCCTCGATTCCATTAGTCAATTAATGGAATCATGGAGTCGTGGGGGAATGGCTGTCAAGCCTGACGAGCGGGAGGGAGAGGTGGCGGGCTCAGCCGCGCAGGAACGCCAGGACCGCGAGCACCCGGCGGTTGGTGGCGTCCGAGACGTCGAGGTCGAGCTTGGTGAGGATCGACCCGAAGTGCTTGCTGACCGTGCCCTCGCTGACGCGCAGGGCCTCGGCGACGGACGCGTTGGACCGGCCCTCCGCCATCAGCGCGAGCACCTCCACCTCGCGGGCGGTGAGCCGGGCGAGCGGGTCGCGGCGGCGCCGGATCAGCTGCCGTACGACCTCGGGGTCCACCACCGTGGCGCCCTCGGCCACCCGGCGCAGCGCGTCGGCGAACTCCTCGACGTGGCCGATGCGCTCCTTGAGGAGGTAGCCCACCCCCGTACCGTCCGAGGCGTCCAGCAGGTCCTCGGCGTAGGTGCGCTGGACGTACTGGCTGAGCACCAGCACCGGCAGCCCCGGCAGCTTCCCGCGCAGCGTGACCGCGGCCCGCAGGCCCTCGTCCGAGAAGCCGGGCGGCATCCGGACGTCGGTCACCACGATGTCCGGGCGGTGCTCCAGGGCGGCGGCCGTCAGCTCCTCGGCGGTGCCCACCGCGGCGAGGACCCGGTGCCCGAAGCGTTCCAGCAGGCCGACCAGGCCCTCGCGCAGGAGCACGCTGTCCTCGGCCAGTACGACGCGCAGCATCAGGTCCTCGAATCCGCGGGCGGGCAGGGAACCTCCAGCCGGAACACCGTCGGCCCCCCGGGCGGACTGGACAGTAGCAGGGTGCCGCCCAGCACCGAGAGGCGATCGGCGACGCCCTGGAGGCCCGTCCCGCCCCTGCCCCCGTCGGCCGTCCCGCTCCCGCTCCTGCCCCCGTCGGCCGTCCCGCCCAGCCGCGCGCCCCCGCGCCCGTCGTCCTCGACCTCCACCGACAGCGAGTGCCGCACGGTCACTCCGGTCACCGTCACGCGGCTCGCCCCGCTGTGCTTCGCCACGTTCGTCAGCGCCTCGCTGACCGCGAAGTAGACCGCGGTCTCGACGGCTTGGGGCAGTCGGCCCGGTACGGCCAGGAGCACCTCGACCGGGACCGGCGAGCGGTCCGCCAGGTCCTCGACGGCGGCCTCCAGGCCCCGGTCGGTGAGGATGTGGGGGTGGATCCCGTGGATCAGCTCGCGGATCTCCACCAGGGCGACCGACGCCTCCTCGTGCGCCCGGTCCAGCAGCCCGCCCAGCGGTTCGGCGGGTCGCTCCAGCCGGGCGAGGCCCAGCGTCATGGAGAGGGCCACGAGCCGCTGCTGCGCCCCGTCGTGCAGGTCGCGCTCGATACGGCGGCGTTCCGCCTCGAACGCGTCCACCAACCGCGTACGCGACCGGTCCAGCTCCGCGATCCGGGAGTCGAGCGCGGAGTCCGGCGGGGCGAGCAGCGCCCGGGTCAGTACGGCCCGGCCCCGGGCCACCACCCCCAGCGGCCAGGTCAGCAACGGCAGCAGCACCACGCCCGCCAGCAGGACCGCGAACGCCTCCGGCCAGGAGTCGGCGAGCCAGAGCTTCAGGACGCGCGCCTCCCCGTCCCCGCCCGCCGCCATCATCACCGGGGTCCCGATCAGCCCGCCGCACACCAGCAGTACGCTGCCGACGGCCAGGGCCTCCAGCGGCCAGAGGACGAACGCGAAGAGCAGCGCGTACGCCAGCTCCCGCCAGGTGCACCGCTCCTGGAGCCGGGTCCGCAGCCAGGACGCCAGGCCCGGCTCGGGCGGTTCGCGGTGCGGATCGAGGAGAGGCGCCGGGTCGATCAGCCGGAGCCTGCGCCGCTCCAGCGCGGCCAGCGGAATCCCGGCGAGGACGAGCGTCAGCAGCAGCGGCACCCCGATAACGAGGACGGTCAGCGCGCTGCCCACGACAGCCAGCAGGAGCAGCGCGACCAGCGTCGCGACGCCGAGGGGCACGCTGGTCAGGAGGTAGAGCGCGGCACGCCACGGCCGGCCGCCGAGGAGCCGGCGGGACAGCGCCCGGGGCACGGCTCGGGGAAGGGCCTGGCGGGTGGCCCGGGGGAGGGCGGTTCGCGGCTCCGGCGACGAAGGCGGCGGGCTGGGGGAGAGCATGCCGGGCACGCTACGAGACGGTTCCCCGGGCGGCCACCCTGTTCTCTGCCCCTCCCATGGTGGAGCTGGCTCCACCATGGGAACCCCCTCTCGCTGCGATGTGCCGTGCGGGCGTCGCCGGTTGAGTGGACCCCATGAATCCAGTAGCAAGCCCCGGTCAGGTACCGGCCGTCCGGCTCCGGTCCGTGACCCGTTCCTACGGCAGCGGTGGCCGTGACGGCAGCGCTGTCCGTGGCGGCCGCGGTGTCCGTGACGGCCGCGAGGGCGGCGGCGACGGCGGCGACGGCCGCACGGTGAAAGCGCTCGACGACGTCAGCCTGACCATCCACCGCGGCACGTTCACCGCTGTCATGGGGCCCTCCGGCTCCGGCAAGTCGACGCTCCTGCACTGCGTCGCGGGCCTGGACCGGCCGACCGGCGGCCGGGTGCTGCTCGGCGACACCGATCTGACCGGGCTGAGCGAGGCCCGGCTGACCCGGCTGCGCCGGGGGCGGATCGGCTTCGTCTTCCAGGCGTTCAACCTGCTGCCCTCCCTGACCGCCGCGCAGAACGTGGCCCTGCCCCTGAGGCTCGCCGGCCGACGGCCGCGCAAGGCCGAGGTTCTCCACGCGCTGGACCAGGTCGGGCTGCGCGACCGGGCCGGTCACCGGCCCGGCGAGCTCTCCGGAGGCCAGCAGCAGCGGGTGGCCATCGCCCGCGCCCTGGTGACCCGGCCCGAGGTGCTCTTCGGCGACGAACCGACCGGGGCCCTGGACTCCACCGCCGGGCGCGTGGTGCTCGGCCTGCTGCGGGCGATGACCGACGAGGGGCGCACCGTGATCATGGTCACCCACGACCCGGTCGCCGCCTCCTTCGCCGACCGGGTCGTCTTCCTCGCCGACGGCCGCGTCCGGGACGAGCTGGACGCGCCCACGGCGGAGCGGGTCGCCGCCCGCATGGCGGCGGGCGCCGCCCCGACGGCACCGATGCTCTGCAGCGGTCCGGCGGTGGTCCCGTGCTGATGCAGGCACTGCGCGGGATGCGCACGCGCTGGGTCACCTTCGTCGGGTCGTTCGTCGCCCTGGCCCTGGGAGTGGGCCTGATCGCGGCCACCGGACTCGCCCTCGCCGCGACGTTCGACGCGCCGGAGCGGGGGCCCGAACGGTTCGCCGCCGCCCCCGTCGTCGTCCGGGCCGCCGATCACCTCCGGGTCGACACCCCGACCGGGACCCGGAGCAAGCCGCTCGACCACCCCGGACCGGTCGGCCCGCGGACCGCCGACCGACTGGCCGCCCTCGGCCGCACGGTGGAGGACCGGACGTTCCCGGCGGACGTCACGGTTTCGCGTACCGGCCCTGACGTCACGGCTGCTCGTACCGGCCCTGACGTCACGGCTGCTCGAACGGGCGCAGACACGAGGGAGCCGCGAACCGGCCCCGACACCACGGCTCCTCGTACCGGCGCCGACGCGAGGGGGCCCCGTCCCGGCCAGGCCGCCGAGGCCCGGGTCGGGCACCCGTGGCCGGTCGCCGCCGCGGCCCCGTACCGCCTCATCTCGGGCCGCGCCCCCGCCGCCCCGGGCGAGATCGTCGTCACCACCCGGCCCGGCGGCGGCATCCCGCTCCGCACCGGTGAGCGCGTCCTGGTCCGCACCCCGGCCGGTAACGCCCCCCGGACCGTCGTCGGCACCGTGGCCGGCCGGGGCTTCGAGGACGCCGTCTTCTTCACCGACGACGAGGCCGCCCGGATTTCCCCGGACATCGACGCCCTCGTCGTGCACGCCGACGCCACCGCCGTACGCAGGGCGCTCGGGCCGGACAGCGGCATGGACGTCCTCACCGGCCACGACCGCCGCCGCGCCGACCCCGACCCCGACCGCGACGCCCGGGCCCTGGTCTCCGTCAACGCCCTGCTCGGCACCGCCGCGGGCATCACCCTGTTCGTCTCCGCCGCCGTCGTGGCCTCGACGTTCTCCTTCGCCGTGGCCCAACGGCGGCGGGAGTTCGGCCTGTTGCGCACGGTCGGAGCGACGCCGGGCCAGATCCGCCGTACGGTGTGCGCCGAAGCGGTCCTCGTCGGCGTCCTCGCCTCGGCCGCGGGCTCGTGGCTGGGCGCCGGGGGCGCGCCCCTGCTCGTCGGCCGGATGACGGAAGCGGGGCTCGCACCACCCTGGTTCGCCCTCGGCGACGCCTCCTGGCCGCTGCACACCGCCTTCTGGACCGGGGTGTTCGTCGCCACGGCCGGGGCGCTCGTCTCCTGCCACCGGGCCGGGCGGACCGCCCCGACCGAGGCGCTGCGCGAGGCGGCCGTCGACAGCCGCGTCATGCCGGCAAGCCGCTGGGCGGCCGCCGTCCTGGTCCTGCTCGCCGGACTGGGCCTGCCCGCACTGGCGTTGGCCGTCGACCCCGGCGATCTGCTGGGCCGCAAGTCCTACGTCACCCGGCCCATGCTCCTCGTCGTCGGCTTCGCGCTCCTGGCCCCCGTCCTGGTGCGCCCCGTCGGCCGGCTGCTGACCTGGCTGCCCGCGCGGCTGCCCGGCGCCATTGGCGTACTCCTCCGGGAGAACACCGCCGCCGGGGTGCGCAGGACCGCGGCCGTCGCCGCGCCCGTCCTCATCACCGTCGCCCTCGCCGCCACCCTGACGGGCACCGTCGCCACCCTGGAGGAGGCCAGGACCACCGAGGCGCGCACCGCCACGACCGCCGACTTCGTGGTGACCTCGGGACAGGAGGGCCGGCCGCTGACGCCCGACTTCGTGGAGCGGGCGCGGGCCGTCGAGGGGGCCGTGGTCAGCGTCTCGCGGTCCACGGCCGTCACCGCCCTCGAAGAGGACACGGCGCTCGTCACCTCCGAGGCGCGCGCGGTCGACCCCGCCCGGCTGGCCGCCGTGTCGGAGCTGCCCGTGACGGCGGGCCGGCTCTCCGACCTCGACGACGGCGCGATCGTCGTCAACGAGGAGTGGCTGACCACGCGGGTCGGCGACCGGGTCACCGTCTGGCTGGGCGACGGCCGCAAGGCCTCGCTGCGGATCGCCGCCGTCCTGGCCACCGGGACCGGCGACAACGGCGTCTACGTCACCCGGCGCAACGCCGGGGGTGCGGGCGTCGACCGGATCGACGTCAAGGTCGCCGAGGGCGCCGACCGGCGGGCCGTCGCCGCCGCGCTGCACACCGCCGGGGCCGCCACCGGTACGCGGGTGACGACCCGGGCGGAGTGGCTGGCCGCGAACGGCCCGGGGACGAACGGCCAGACCAGGACCGGGCTCCGGATGATCCTCGGCATCGCTCTTCTCTGTACGGCGACGGCCCTGGCCAACACCCTGGTCATGGCCACCTCCGACCGGGTCCGCGATCTCGCCGTGCTCCGTCTCGCCGGAGCCACCGCCCCCCAGGTCCTGCGGCTCGTCGCGGCCGAGGCGGTGGTGGCGGTCGGGGTGGGCGCCTTCCTCGGGGGCGTGGTCGCGGCGGTGAACCTGCTGGTGGTGTGGGGTGCGCTGGTGCTGCTGGGCGTCATGTCCGCCGTCGTGGTGCCGTGGGGAACGCTCGGCCTCGTCGTCGCGGCCGCCGCGCTCCTGGCCGCCGTCTCCGCCGTCCTGCCCGCCTCGCTCGCCCTGCGGACCCGGCCGGTCGAACTTGCGGGCAGCCGGGAGTAGTCGCCGTCGGCTGCTCACCTGCACCTGCGAGGAGTCGTTGCCGGATCCGCAACGTCTGAGAGACGTCGTTGCCGCGTCAACGCCTGAGAGGCGTCGTTGCCGGATCCATTACGCCCGTGAGCAGCCGACGACGCATCCACAAGGCTCGTGATCAACCCGTCCAGGGCATAGGCTCGCCCCATGGGCAGCCACTCCGCACATCTGCCGAACCCGACCACCCCGGCCGGCCGCGAGGGGCTCGACGCCGTTCTCGCCCGGCCCGACCGCGCGGTCATCGCCCTCGACTTCGACGGCACGCTCGCCGACATCGTCCCGGACCCCGAGCAGGCCCGCGCCCACCCCGGCACCGTCACCGCGCTCGCCGCGCTCGCGCCGAAGGTCGCCGCCATCGCCGTGATCACCGGCCGCCCGGCGGGCGTCGCGGTCCGCTACGGAGGCTTCGCGGGCGTCCCCGGTCTGGAGCACCTCGTCGTGCTCGGGCACTACGGCGCCGAACGCTGGGACGCCGTGACCGGCACCGTGAACGCCCCCGCCCCCCACCCCGGTGTCGCCGCCGCTCGGGCCGAACTCCCGGGCGTACTGCACGAGCTCGACTCCTGGCACGGCACCTGGATCGAGGAGAAGGGGCAGGCCGTCGCCGTCCACACCCGGCGCGCGCAGGACCCGCAGGCGGCCTTCGAGACACTGCGCGGCCCCCTCGGCGAGCTGGCCGCGAAGCACGGGCTGATCGTCGAACCGGGCCGTCTGGTCCTGGAGTTGCGCCCGCCCGGCATGGACAAGGGCGTCGCGCTCGCCACGTTCGTCGCCGAGCTGGACGCCGAGTCCGTCATCTACGCGGGCGACGACCTCGGGGACCTCGCCGCGTTCGCCGCGGTGGAGAAGCTGCGGACCGAGGGCCCGGACGGCATCCCCGGCCTCTTGGTGTGCAGCGGCAGCACCGAGGTGCCCGAACTGGCCGAGCGCGCGGACCTTTCGGTGCCGGGCCCGGCCGCCGTGGTGGACTTCTTGGCGGCGTTGGCCGAGCGGCTCTGAGCCGAGTCAGGTCGCCCTGAGCGTCGATTCAGGCGGTTCCGAGCCGAGTGAAGCGGCTCTGAGCCGCGTCAGGAGACCGGCCTGCTCACCCCTGCCGCAGCGCCTCCAGCTGGTCCAGGAACCACTGCTGGGGCGGCAGCGCGGTCGCCGCCTCGGCCAGGCGTTCCGTGCGGCCGGACCGCTCGTCGGCGCTCATCGTCAGTGCCTCGTGCAGGGCCTCGGCCGTGCCCACCACGTCGTACGGGTTCACCACGATCGCGTCCTCGCCCAGCTCCTCGTACGCCCCCGCCTCCCGTGACAGCACCAGCGCGCAGCCGTGGTCGGAGACGACCGGGACCTCCTTGGCCACCAGGTTCATCCCGTCGCGGATCGGGTTGACCAGCGCCACGTCCGCCAGCCGGTACGCGGCCAGCGAGCGAGCGAAGTCGTCCTTGACGTGGAGGACGACCGGCGTCCAGGTCTCGGTGCCGTACGACTGGTTGATCTCCGTGGCCAGGGTCTGCACCGCCGCCGTGTAGTCCCGGTAGACGGCGAGGTCCTGCCGCGAGGGGTAGGCGAAGGCGATGTGCACGACGCGCTCGCGCCACTCGGGGTGGGCGTCCAGCAGGGCCCGGTACGCGTGCAGGCCGCGCACGATGTTCTTGGACAGCTCGGTGCGGTCCACCCGGACGATGGTCTTCCGGCCCTCGCCCACCTGCTCCCGCAGCGTCGCCATCCGCTCGTCCACGTCGGCCTCGTGCGAGCGCCGGCGCAGGAAGTCCGCGTCGGCCCCCAGGCCGTGCACCCCGACCCTGGTCCGGCCCGTCCCGCCGAGGATCTCCGTGCAGCAGCCGATGAACGCGTCCGCCCAGCGGCGGGTCAGGAACGCGGCCCGGTCCGCGCCGAGGATGCCACGCAGCAACTGCTCCGCGATGTCGTCGGGCAGCAGCCGGTAGTAGTCGACGGGCGCCCACGGGGTGTGCGAGAAGTGGCCGATCCTGAGGTCCGGGCGCAGCTCACGGAGCATGCCGGGGACCAGGGCCAGGTGGTAGTCCTGGACGAGGACCGACGCCCCGGGGCCCGCCTCCTCGGCGAGCGCCTCGGCGAAGGCCCGGTTGTACGTCTCGTAGGAGGCCCACTGGCGGCGGAACTCCGCGTCGAAGACCGGCTCCACGGGCGTCTGGTAGAGCAGGTGGTGGACGAACCACAGCACCGAGTTGGCGATGCCGTTGTACGCGTCGGCGTGCACCTCGGCGTCGATGTCGAGCATCCGCACGCCCGCCTCGCCGACCCCGCGCCGCACCGCCTCGCGGTCCCCGTCGCCGAGGGCCGCGCAGACCCACAGCTTGTCGTCGACGGCGCTCAGCCCGGAGACGAGCCCGCCGCCGCCGCGCTTGGCGTCGAGCGTCCCGTCCTCGCCGAGGGTGTACGAGACGGGGCCGCGGTTGGACGCGACGAGGACCTGGGCCGTGGAGGCGGCCGCGGATCCGGGTTCGGGTGCGGGTGCGTGTTCGGCGTGCTCGGAGACCATGTAGCGGAACCTAGCCCGTTCGGGAAGCCCCCAAACGCCTCAGGGCGTCATGCGGCCCACCGCCTCACGCCGCGTGGCGCTCCGCGTACTCCGCGATCTCCCGCATCGGCGGGCGCTCCTCCGTGTCCACCGCATGGGTGCGGGGCACGAAGCCGTCCTCGCCGCGCTCGAACTGGGTCAGCGCGGGCCGCACCAGATGGCCCCGGGAGAGCCGCAGCTGCGCCGTGCGGTAGATCGCCGCCGCCATCCGGCCCAGCGCCTGCCCGTCCTGGTGGCGGTGGACGCGCACGCCGACGTCGACCTGGCCCAGCGCGTCCAGGCCCACCGTGTGCAGCGCGTCCACCAGCAGGCCCAGCTCCACTCCGTAACCGACCGGGAACGGCAGCCGCTCCAGCAGGGACCGCCGCACCGCGTACTCACCGCCCAGCGGCTGTACGAACCCGGCCAGCTGGGGCCAGTGCAGATTGAGCAGCGGGCGTGCCACCAGCTCGGTGACCCGACCGCCCTGACCTGCCCTGTCACCGAGCGGGCGGTCGTACATCGCCTTGACGAACTGGACGGACGGGTCGGTGAGCAGGGGTCCGACCGTGCCCGAGACGAAGTCCGCGGAGAAGTCCCTGAGGTCGGCGTCGATGAAGCACACGATCTCGCCGCTGGTCACCAGGAGTGACCGCCACAGCACCTCGCCCTTCCCGGGCAGGGCCGGGATCCGGGGCAGGATCGCGTCCCGGTGGACCACCCGGGCACCCGCCGCCCGGGCCACGGCGGCGGTGGCGTCGGTGGAGCCGGAGTCGATCACCACGAGTTCGTCGACGAGCCGGACCTTCTCCATCAGCTCCCGGCGGATCGTCGCCACGATCGCGCCGACCGTGGCCTCCTCGTTCAGCGCGGGCAGCACCACGCTCACGGACGTGCGGTGCGGATCGGTGTCCCGGGCGTCGGTGAGCCGGTTCAGCGGGCGGTCGCCGGACGACCAGGAACGCCTGGTCAGCCAGCGTTCCACCTCTTCGAGCACGGTCGGCACTCCCTGTGTGTGATCCATCTCGCGGTTCGGACGACTATCTCAACGGTCCGGTGCTTCGGTTACAGTCTTGAACAACGCGGATGGCCGTCGCATGTCGGGGTCGGAGCGCACATAAACGCCTGGATCGAAGATCCAGCGCCATAAGAGCTCATCCAGAGGGACTGAGGGAACGGCCCGTTGAAGTCCCGGCAACCCTCCTGCCGACCGCGAGGTCACGGTGGGGAAGGTGCCAATTCCGTCTTGCGGCGAAATGCGTCGCAGGGAAGATGAGGAGAAAGGGACCTCCGCCATCATGGCTGTTCAGACCGTTGCAGGTAGCACCGCTTCTTCCGCCCCGGCCGCCGATCTCGGCCCCGCCGCGGCGCTTTCCTGCCGCGAGTGCGGCGAGCGTTTCGAGCTCGGCCCCCTTTTCGCCTGTGCGTCCTGTTTCGGGCCGCTGGAAGTGGCCTACGAGCTGCCCACCGGCTCCCCGGAGGAGCTGCGGAAGCGCATCGAGGCCGGCCCGAACAACATCTGGCGCTACGCCCCGCTGCTGCCGGTGCCCGCGGACGTCGCGGAGAAGCCCAACATCAACCCCGGCTTCACCAAGCTCGTCAAGGCCGACAACCTCGCCCGTGAGCTGGGCGTCACCGGCGGCCTGTACGTGAAGGACGACTCCGGCAACCCGACGCACTCCTTCAAGGACCGCGTCGTCGCCATCGCCGTGGAGGCCGCCCGCGCCTTCGGCTTCACCACCCTCTCCTGCTCCTCCACGGGCAACCTGGCCGGAGCCGTCGGCGCCGCCGCCGCCCGGGCCGGACTGCGCTCCTGCGTGTTCATCCCGCACGACCTGGAGCAGGGCAAGGTCGTCATGGCCGCGGTGTACGGCGGTGAACTGGTCGGCATCGAGGGCAACTACGACGACGTCAACCGCTTCTGCTCCGAGCTCATCGGCGATCCGCTCGGCGAGGGCTGGGGCTTCGTCAACGTCAACCTGCGCCCGTACTACGGCGAGGGCTCCAAGACGCTGGCGTACGAGATCTGCGAGCAGCTCGGCTGGCGGCTGCCCGACCAGATCGTCATCCCGATCGCGTCCGGCTCCCAGCTCACCAAGATCGACAAGGGGTTCCAGGAGCTGATCAAGCTCGGCCTCGTCGAGGACCGGCCGTACAAGATCTTCGGCGCCCAGGCCGAGGGCTGCTCCCCGGTCTCCGCCGCCTTCAAGGCCGGTCACGACGTCGTACGGCCCCAGAAGCCGAACACCATCGCCAAGTCGCTGGCCATCGGCAACCCGGCGGACGGCCCGTACGTCCTGGACATCGCCCGCCGCACCGGCGGCGCGGTGGAGGACGTGACCGACGAGCAGGTCGTCGACGCGATCAAGCTGCTGGCGCGCACCGAGGGCATCTTCGGCGAGACGGCGGGCGGCGTGACGCTCGGCGTGACGAAGAAGCTCATCGAGGCGGGCGTCATCGACCCGGCGCTCACCACCGTCGTCCTGAACACCGGCGACGGCCTCAAGACGCTGGACGCGGTCTCCGCGACCTCGCAGGCCACGGCGACCATCAAGCCGAGCCTGGACGCGTTCCGCGCCGCGGGCCTCGCCGCCGGCTGATCACCCGAGACTTCAGGAAGGCACCCACCATGAGCGTCAAGGTCCGTATCCCCACCATCCTCCGTACGTACACGGGCGGCCAGGCCGAGGTCCCGGCGGAGGGCGCCAAGCTCTCCGAGGTCATCGAGTCCCTGGAGAAGGACCACCCGGGCATCGCGGCCCGCGTCCTGGACGACCAGGGCAAGCTGCGCCGCTTCGTGAACGTGTACGTCAACGACGACGACGTGCGCTTCGAGGGCGGCCTGGACGCGGCCACGCCCGACGGCGCGGGCGTCTCGATCATCCCCGCGGTCGCCGGCGGCTGCTGAACCGTCAAGGGCCGCTGCGCGGCGGCCCACCGCACCTCTGAGTGACCACAGTTGCCCCCTCCGCGAGACAAGCGGAGGGGGCAATTCTGCATGGTTGAGCACGGTACAGTTGGGGAAGCCCCGTCCGCTGCTCGTGCCGCCCGCATATGTGAATGCGCCCGGCCCCGATAAGAAGCAGCCAAAGTACGTGAACCTCTTGCGGCATAAGTGCCCTTTGTCTGGCCCGACTTGCCCGCAAATCTCAGCAAACCCGCATATTCGCGTGTTCTTCCGTGCCCGGAATTCTCGTCCGATTGACCTGTTGCAGAGGGCAGTTGGGCGGATACATTCGGCCGCGGTCGACGCGCTGCGGCGCCGCCCACCCTCTCCTGTCGGGGGGTGAGTTCCGACCCGGGTCCGCGAAGTGCGGTCCCGTGCAAGGGCCAGTAATAGGGGAGTTAGGCATGGCTCAGGGCACCGTCAAGTGGTTCAACGCGGAGAAGGGGTACGGCTTCATCGCGGTCGACGGTGGTGCGGATGTTTTCGTCCACTACAGCGCGATCCAGATGGACGGGTACCGCACCCTCGAAGAGGGTCAGCGAGTTGAATTCGAGATCTCGCAGGGCCAGAAGGGGCCCCAGGCCGACATGGTCAAGCTCGCCGTCGGCTGAGCTCGGCGCGGTCGTCCGACGACACTACTCACGCACGCAGGGCCCGGCCCCCGGATCAGGGGACCGGGCCCTTCGTGCGTCCCGGCGGCCCTGCGACCGGGAGGAGCGTGCAGCCGTCCCCATCCGATGCGCGCTGCCGTCCCCGTCCAAGGCGTACTGCCGTCCCCGCCGTCCCCATCCGAGGCGCGCCCCCGTCCCCGTCCGAGGCGCGCCCCTGTCCGCCTCCGAGGCGCGCCGCTGTCCACATCCGGAGAGGGACGCTTGCACTCGCAGGGGTCGAGTGCTAATCATTGGCGTTAGCACTCTCCAGGTGAGAGTGACAGAAACTTGGACCGGGCCGGTGAGGCCCGCAGGCGCGGTGGGGCAAGGAACCACCACGCAGGCAGGCCGTCCGTCGCGGGCGCCTCTCGGTCCGGAGAATCCACCCCTGTCCGGGAGGACCACTTCACATGGCCAAGATCATCGCGTTCGACGAGGAGGCACGGCGCGGTCTCGAGCGCGGGATGAACCAGCTCGCCGACGCCGTCAAGGTCACCCTCGGCCCCAAGGGCCGTAACGTCGTCCTCGAGAAGAAGTGGGGCGCGCCCACGATCACCAACGATGGTGTTTCCATCGCCAAGGAGATCGAGCTCGAGGACCCGTACGAGAAGATCGGTGCGGAGCTGGTCAAGGAGGTCGCCAAGAAGACGGACGACGTCGCCGGCGACGGTACGACCACCGCCACCGTTCTGGCTCAGGCTCTCGTCCGCGAGGGCCTGCGCAACGTCGCCGCAGGCGCCAACCCGATGGCCCTCAAGCGGGGCATCGAGAAGGCCGTCGAGGCCGTCTCCGCCGCTCTGCTGGAGCAGGCCAAGGACGTGGAGACCAAGGAGCAGATCGCTTCGACCGCCTCCATCTCCGCCGCCGACACCGAGATCGGCGCCAAGATCGCCGAGGCGATGGACAAGGTCGGCAAGGAAGGCGTCATCACCGTCGAGGAGTCCCAGACCTTCGGTCTGGAGCTCGAGCTCACCGAGGGTATGCGCTTCGACAAGGGCTACATCTCGGCGTACTTCGCGACCGACATGGAGCGTATGGAGGCGTCGCTCGACGACCCGTACATCCTGATCGTCAACTCGAAGATCGCCAGCGTCAAGGACCTGATCCCGCTGCTGGAGAAGGTCATGCAGTCGGGCAAGCCCCTGCTGATCATCGCCGAGGACGTCGAGGGCGAGGCGCTCTCCACCCTGGTCGTCAACAAGATCAAGGGCACGTTCAAGTCCGTCGCCGTCAAGGCCCCGGGCTTCGGCGACCGCCGCAAGGCCATGCTCGCGGACATCGCCATCCTCACCGGTGGCACCGTGATCTCCGAGGAGGTCGGTCTCAAGCTGGAGAACGCCGGCCTGGACCTGCTCGGCCGTGCCCGCAAGGTCGTCATCACCAAGGACGAGACCACGATCGTCGACGGCGCCGGTGACAGCGACCAGGTTCAGGGTCGCGTCAAGCAGATCCGCGCCGAGATCGAGAACTCCGACTCGGACTACGACCGCGAGAAGCTCCAGGAGCGTCTGGCGAAGCTGGCCGGCGGCGTGGCCGTCATCAAGGCCGGCGCCGCCACCGAGGTGGAGCTCAAGGAGCGCAAGCACCGCATCGAGGACGCGGTGCGCAACGCCAAGGCCGCCGTCGAGGAGGGCATCGTCGCCGGTGGTGGCGTGGCTCTGCTCCAGGCCTCGGCCGTCTTCGAGAAGCTCGACCTCACGGGCGACGAGGCGACCGGCGCCAACGCCGTGAAGCTCGCGCTGGAGGCCCCGCTCAAGCAGATCGCCGTCAACGGTGGTCTCGAGGGTGGCGTCGTCGTGGAGAAGGTCCGCAACCTGCCGATCGGTCACGGCCTCAACGCCGCGACCGGTGAGTACGTCGACATGATCGCCGAGGGCATCATCGACCCGGCGAAGGTCACGCGCTCCGCTCTGCAGAACGCCGCGTCCATCGCCGCGCTCTTCCTCACCACCGAGGCCGTCATCGCCGACAAGCCCGAGAAGGCCGGCGCGGCCGCTCCGGGCGGCATGCCGGGCGGTGACATGGACTTCTGATCCGCCGCGGAGTCCCGGGCCCGCCCGGAAGCCCTCCGGCTGATCGAAGTTCGCCGTACGTCCCACAGGGGCGGTATCTCCTTCACGGAGGTGCCGCCCCTGTGGCGTTCCCCGACGCGCGCCGACGTTCCCCGACGTTCCCCGACGTTCCCCGACGTCCCCCGACGCGCGCCGACGCCGGCCGCCCCGCGTGCGGGCACGTGGCCGAATGGCTACTTGCCGCGCCCTTCCCGGTGAGGCAGCACGCGTCAGCGCGGTCGTGCCGATCACGGTGGTGCGCCCGCGCCCCCGGAGGCAGGGCGGACGCGGAGCCGCCCGGAGACCCGTTCCGGCTGGTTCCCCGCTGCCCCGGTGGGCCGCTCCCCCTCCTGGCAGCTCACCGCCCGGTCGGGCGCCCGCAGCCGGTCAGTGGTCCAGTCCACCTCGCGTCTGCGACCCGGCGGTGTGCGACTGCACACGGCGGCCGACCGGCGTTCCCGGCCCCGGTGGAGACGGCCCGGAGCGGACCGCCCCGGACCTCGCCGCTCGCGCTATCCAGCCAACTTCGGACGGTAAGTCGGAATCATGCGTACCGGTTGGGCTGCGGGACATGATGGCTCTGGTGTTCACGTGGTGAACACCAGTCGCATGAAGAACGTCCGTCATGCAGAACTCACTGGGCATAACGGTCGTCAACCGCACAGAAGGGAAGGTGTCATGAAGCCGCAGAAGAAGGCTTACGTGAAGCCGTCGCTGTTCAAGCAGGGCGACTTCTCGAAGAAGACCGCCGGTTACTTCTACGGCTCGTACAAGGAGTACTGGGTCCGTCGCATCAGCTGATCCGGCCCCCGGTTTCCTGCGCGCCGTATGAGAACTTCCGGAAGGTGAACATGCCCGGCCACCCGCGTGACTACTTCGTCGTCCTGCCGGACAGTGCGGCGGGAGCGGCGGTGGCCGGGCAACTCCCCCCGGGCACAGGCCTTTCCCCGGGCACGGGCCTCCCTGCGGGCGCGGGCCTCTCCCTGAGTGCGCGCCTTCGCCCCGGTACGGGCGGGACGCCGGTCGTCGCCCACGCTTCGGGACGGCCCTGGGTCATCGCCCGCCCGCTGGTCCGCGAGGTGAGCCACCTCCGCCGGGGCGACGACGCCCTCGTGCTCATCGGCCCGGGCCGGGTCCCCGAGGCCGTGCTCGCCGGCCTTCTGGAGGGCGCCCGCGACCGGGCCGGCCTGGAACGCCGCCTCGCCCGGCTGCCCGGCCTCCACCACGTGATCGCCCGGCTCTCCGGCGAGACCTGGATCCGGGGCACCGCCTCCGGGCTGCGCCGGATCTACCACGCCCGGCACCCCGAGGCCGGAACCATCGCCTCCGACCGCCCCGCCGTCCTGGCCCGCCTGACCGGCGCGCCCCTGGACGACGGCGCGCTGGCCCTGCGCATGCTCGACTTCCTGCCGCACCCGCTGAGCCGCCGCGTCGTGTGGCGGGGCGTGTACGAGACCGGCGCCGGGTACGGCCTGGCCCTGCCCGTCGCAGCACCGGGCACGGCCGCCGTCCCCGGCCCCACGGAGCACCGCTGGTGGGAGCCGCCGCCCGCCGAACTCTCCCTGGACGAGGGAGCCCGAAGACTCGGTGACGCCGTCGCCGCCTCCGTACGGGCCCATATCGGCGGCCTGGACCGGATCAGCTGCGAGCTGTCCGGCGGACTGGACTCCACCTCGCTCACGTTCGCCGCCCGAGCGACGGGACCTGCCGAGCTGGCCCTCCTCACCGTGGCCGCCCGGGACCGCTACAGCGAGGACGAGACATGGGCGCGGAGGGCGGTGGAG
Source organism: Streptomyces sp. CA-278952 (assembly GCF_028747205.1). NCBI lineage: Bacteria > Bacillati > Actinomycetota > Actinomycetes > Kitasatosporales > Streptomycetaceae > Streptomyces > Streptomyces sp. CA-278952. The sequence continues at coordinate 3,499,758 of NZ_CP112880.1, read as the reverse complement.
GCGGCCGGGAAGGGCGAGGCGGCCGGGCGGAGCACGACGAGCACCGCGTCCACCGCCCTGGACCACCAGGTCATCCCCGCCGACGACGTCCCCTACTTCTACGCCGGTCTGGCCTCCTGCGCCGACGAGTTGAACGACGAACCGCTTCCCGTCGCCCCCGGCCGGGCCCGCGCGCACCTCCTGCTCAGCCGCGCCCACGCCACCGGCTCGCGCTACCACCTCACCGGCTACGGCGGCGACGAACTCTTCCTCGGTCTGCCCCACGCCTACCAGGACCTCTTCCACGGCAACCCGTTCACCGCCTGGAGCCACCTCGGCGGCCTGCGCCACCAGCTCGGCTGGCCGCTCCTGCCGACGGTGAGGGCCCTGCTGAACCGCTCCACGTTCCCCCGCTGGCTCGCCGGGGCGGTCACCGCCGAACCCCAGCCGGTAGCCCGGACCCCACTGCTCTCCTGGGGCGTACGGCAGTCGCTGCGGCCCTGGTTCACCGACCACGCGAACACCCTGATCACCGCGGAGTTCCGGGCCGCCGCCGAGCACGCCGAGCCGATCGACCCGTGGCGCGGCCGGCACGTCGACATCGACGCCGTACGGATGGGGGCCCGGCACTTCCAGGCGATGGAGGACATCGGCATGACGATCGGGCTGCCGGTCGCCGCGCCGTTCTACGACGACCGCGTCCTGGAGGCGACCCTCGCCGTCCGCCTGCCGGAGCGCATCAGCCCCTGGCGCTACAAACCGCTGCTCGTCGAGGCGATGCGCGGCGTGGTCCCGGACACGCTCCTGGCCCGGACCACGAAGGACCACATGTCCGCCGACGAACACCAGGGTCTGCGTGAACACGCGCCGGAACTGGCCGCTCTGTGGACCGGCTCCCGGCTGGCGGAACGCGGTCTGGTCGACTCCCGCCGACTGCTCCGGCTCGCCGCCGAACCCTTCTCACCGGTCCTGGTCGAACACTCCATCAGCTCCACCGTGGCCGGGGAGACCTGGCTCCGCACGGCCGAGGACGCCTGGCCGGCCCCTCGGACACGTACGACATCGCCGACATCGCCGACACCGCCCATCTGACCACCAGCGAGGCATCCGATGAAGCTCAGAAAAGGCATCGCCGTCACGACCACCGAGTACGGCGGCGTCCTCCTCGACGAGAAGGACGGCAGCTACTGGCAGTTGAACGACACCGGCGTCATCGTCGTCGACACCCTCGCCTCCGGGCACACCCCCGAGATCGCCGTGGAGCGGATCCTCGCCGACTTCGACGTCGAGCGGGCCGAAGCGGAGTCGGACGTGGCGGAGCTGACCCGCCTGCTCGTCGAGGCGAGGATCCTGCACCCATGACCACCGAGATGACGATGCCGCGCCGGGGCGCGGGAGCGGGCGGGTTACGGCTGCGCACGGCCATCGCCGCCGCGTTCGTTCTGGCCCGCCTCAAGCCGGGGCGCCTGCGCCGGGTGCTGGCCGGGTGCGCCCGGGGTGCGCGCCCGGCCTCGTACGCGGAGACGTTGGAGGTGTTCGGTGCGGTCGTCGCCACCAGCCGCCGCTGTGCGGGCCGTTACGGCTGCCTGCCCCGCTCGGTCGCCGTCGCCCTGGCCTGCCGGATGTCCGGAGTCTGGCCCGACTGGTGCGCGGGGGTGCGGGCGGCTCCGCCGTTCTCCCCGCATGCTTGGGTGCAGGCGGGGGGCCGCACGGTCGGCGAGCAGGCGGAACCGGCGGATCTGCGTCCCTTGATAGTGGTGACGGCAGACGGAGGGGGTCCGGGTGAGCACGGTGGCGGGGACGACGGAGACGGACGAGGGCGGCGGGGCCGAGGGGAGGACGGACGAGGTCGGCGGGCATGAGGGGACCGCCGCGCCGCCCGCGCGGGGTGCCGCAGAGGCGCCGGCCAAGGGGGCCGCGGAGGAGGTCGCCAAGAGGGCCGCCAAGGGGTCCGCCAAGCGGTCCGCGAAGGGGTCCGCCGGGAAGCAGCCGGCCGGGAAGCAGCCCGCCCGGGATGCCGCGGAGCGGTCCGCGGAGGGGGCCGCCGAGAAGCAGCCCGCCCCGGATGCCGCCGAGGGTTCCGCCAAGGGCGGGCCGAGTGCCGGCCCGTCCCCTCTCCGGCTCCTCCTCTCCCGGGTCCGTCCGCACCGGGGCGTGCTCGTGCGCGCGGGGCTGCTCTCGCTCGCCGGATCCGGGGCGGGCCTCGCGATGCCGCTGATGGCGAAACACGCGGTCGACGCGTTCGCCGCGGACCGCTCGCCCGCGGGACCGCTCGTCGCGCTGACCGCGCTCGTGCTGGTGGGAGCCTGCCTCTCCGCGTACGGGCGCTATCTCATGTCCCGTACGGGAGAGGGCGTCGTCCTGCGCGCACGCGAGCAACTCGTGGGCCGCATCCTGCGGTTGAAGGTTCCGGCGGTGGACCGGCTGACCCCGGGCGACCTCCAGTCACGCGTGACCAGCGACACGACCCTCCTGCGGACGGTTCTCTCCAGCGGTCTGGTGGAGTCGTTCAACAGCGTGCTGATGCTGCTGGGGACGATCGGCTTCATGGCGTACATGGACCTGACGCTGCTCGGCGTGACGCTGGTCGTGATCGTCGGTATCGGAGCCGTGACCTCGCTGCTGATGCCGCGCATCCAGCGGGCCCAGCTCCGCGCCCAGGAGTCCGTGGGCGCGATGGGCGCGGCCCTGGACCGGGTGCTTCAGGCGTTCCGCACGGTCAAGGCGAGCGGGGCGGAGGAGCGGGAGACGGCGGCCGTCGCGGCGGCCGCCCGGCACGCGCACGACCGGGGCGTCTCGGTGGCGCGGTGGTCGTCGGTCTCCGACGTCACGATGGGGATGTCGATCCAGCTGGCGTTCCTGGCGGTGCTGGGCGTGGGCGGCGCACGGGTCGCGTCCGGCTCGCTGGAGATCTCGTCGCTGATCGCGTTCCTGCTCTACCTCTTCTACCTGATGGGCCCGATCGGTGGTCTGGTCGAGGGCTGGACGGGCTTGCAGAGCGGGCTCGCGGCGGTGCGCAGGATCGACGAGGTCGAGTCGCTGCCCGGCGAACCGGCCGCCGATCCCGGAGCCGTACGGCAGGAGATTCCGGCGACTCCGCTCGGCGTCACGTTCCAGGACGTGGCGTTCGGTTACGGGGACGAGCGCGCGCCCGCCCACAAGGGGGTGTCCTTCGACGTCCCGACCGGCGGCCTGGTCGCGCTGGTGGGTCCGTCGGGGGCGGGCAAGTCGACGGTGTTCAGCCTGCTGGAACGCTTCTACGACCACGACTCCGGCACCATCACCGTGGACGGCCGGGACATCCGCGACTGGCCGCTGGCCGAGCTGCGGGGCTCGCTGGCGTACGTGGAACAGGACGCGCCGGTCCTGGCCGGGACGCTGCGGGAGAACCTCGTCTTCGCCGCCCCGGACGCCGAGGAGAAGGCGGTGGCCCTGGCGGTGGCCCGGACCCGCCTGGACAGCCTGGTCGGCCGGCTGCCGGAGGGCCTGGACACGGCGGTGGGCCACCGCGGCGTCACCCTCTCCGGAGGCGAACGCCAGCGGATAGCCATCGCCCGGGCCCTGTTGCGCCGCCCCCGCCTGCTGCTGCTCGACGAGGTGACCTCGCAGCTGGATGCGGTCAACGAGCAGGCGCTGCGGGACGTGATCCTCGAACTGGCGGAGCACACCACGGTGCTGGTCATCGCGCATCGCCTCTCCACCGTCCGGCACGCGGACCGCATCGTGGTCCTGGAGGACGGCCGGGTCCGCACGGCGGGCACGCACGAGGAGCTGATCGCCGGGGACGACCTGTACCGCGAGCTGGCGACCACCCAGCTCGCGGCGGACGTCCCGTGACGGGGGGTCTCAGCAGGAGGGCTTGATCCGGTCGGTCAGCCGGCCGAAGGCGAAGTCCGCGGACTGGTGGTTCTCGTCGAACTTGTACCAGTCGCCCCGGCCCCCGCCGGTCGGCGAGTCCTGGAAGCAGCCCGAGGCGTTCGAGATGAACGAGGCGATGTTGTCGGCCAAGTCGTGCTCGCCGAGGAACACGTTGCCCATGTCCGGGTTCCAGTCGAAGCGGGTGCCGCCGTAGTGCCGATGGCTCCACATGCAGACCCATCCGGGCGCGCAGTCGTCGGCAGCCCTCTTCGCCGCGGTCTCCGAGGCGGCCGCGGAGGTGGTGGGGGTGGCGGGGGCGGCCGAGGTGACCGGTGTGGCGGCGAAGGAGAGGGCGAGGGTCGCGCCGACGGCGGTGAGTGCGGCGAGGGTGGCGTGGAGACGCCGGGACGGGCGGGGGGTGTGCTCTTCGGTGTGCTCTTCGATGCGCACGCTGGTGCCTTTCGCGCTGGGCGGCTCTGTCGGCCCTGTCGGCCCTGTCGGCCCTGTCGGCCCTGTTGGGACTGTTGGGACTGGCCGCCTTCCGGTTACGTGGCTCCAGCGTCGGTCGCCCGGTGTCCTGGGCGCCCGGGGCCGTTGTCCTGTTCCGGTCCTGGTTTCGCCCGGCCCGGCCTGGGACGAGGTCCCGGTCCCGGCACGGTCGGCTCGGGGCGCGGTCCCGGGCACGGAGGCGTCCTGGCCGGCCGGGGCGGGGCCGAAGCGGCCGAAGCGGCCGGTGTGCGCGGCGTGGCCGAAGCGGCCGATGCGACCGGTGTGGCCGGCTCGGGCGGCGCGGGCGGCGGGGTCAGGGGGACGACCGCGCGGACACGGGTGCCGTGGCCCACCGGCGGCGGTCCCACCGTGCAGTCGCCGCCGAGTTCGCGGGCCCGTTCGGTCATGGTGGAGAGCCCGAGGGCGCCCGGCCGCACCGTGCCCGGCAGACCTCTGCCGTCGTCGGTGACCGTCAGGAGTGCCTGACCGGGCGAGACCGCGAGCGTGAGCGCGACCTCCGTGGCGTGCGCGTGCCGTACGGCGTTGCTGAGGGCCTCGGCGGCGAGCCGGTGCAGCGCCGTCTCGACCGCGGCGGGCAGCGGGGGAAGCGGCTCCGGGGCGACCGTGACCGCGACCCGGGGGCCGCCCGCCCCCGGGCCCAGCCGGGCCGCGAGCTCCCGAAGGGCCGGCCCGAGGCCCCGTTCGTCGAGGGCGGCGGGGCCGAGCCCCGAGGTGAGGCGCCGCACCTCGCCGATCGCCTCCTCCAGCGCGTGACGGGCGTGGGGCAGCGGCGCGGGGTCCCCGGCCGCCGGCCCCGACACCGCCTGGGCGGTGTCCAGCTGGAGGAGTACGGCGGCGAGCAGCGGCCCGAGCCCGTCGTGCATGTCCCGGCGCAGCCGGCGGCGCTCCTCCTCGCGCGCCATCACCAGATCGCGGCGTGCGGCCGTGACGTCCTCCAGCAGCCGCAGGGCCTCCACGGCCGGGGCCGCCTGGTCGGCCAGCAGTTGAAGGAGGTCCGCGTCCAGGGGATGCAGCTCCGCCTCCCCCGTGCGCGGTGCGACCAGCACCGCTCCGACGACGGATCCCAGGTGGCGCAGTGCGAACACGTGCGGGGCGGGGCCGGGGCCGGTCCCGGTGGCGGCCAGCCGCCGCAGCCCCGCCCTTGTCTCCACCTCCACCGCCGCTCCCGGGAAGCGCAGGCAGTCCGTCGCCGACCGGCACAGGGCCTCGGGCACCCCGCCGGGGTCCGGTGCCAGGCGCAGCCGGTCGGCGAGGGTGCGTACGGCTTCGTACGGCAGGGCCCGTACGCCGTGGAAGACGCGGTCCACGCGCCGCGCCGCCCAGCCCGCCAGCGGGCGCACCCCGCTGCCGATGGCCAGGGCGAGGGCGGCCAGGGCGAGCCCTCCGGGCGTGGCCGCGCCGGGCAGTACGGCGGAGACGGTGAAGGAGGCCGTCACCAGCCCGCCGGTGACGGCCGTGACGACCACGGCGGTGATCAGTAGCCGCCGTACGTTCCGGTCGGGTCGCCAGAGGCCGTCGTGGCTCGCGGCGTAGCCGATCGCCGTCAGCCAGGCGGCGGTCAGCGCGGCGAAGGTCGACGTCGAGGCCCACGGCGTCAGCCAGTCGTGCTCCATGGCGAACTCGGCCCAGAGCCAGATGACGTAAGCGGCGGTGAAGACAGCGGCACGGGAGCGGCGGGGTGCGGGGAACGCCCTGCGGGCCGCCAGCACCAGGACGTTGACGGCGCTGCCCGCCACCAGCAGCCATGGAGCGGCCCGCATGCAGGGCGTGAACCAGGCGCGCGCCCAGTGCCCCCACGCGGTCGGGTGCAGCGGGTTGGCCCGGCCCTGGACCTGTTCCTGCGCACCGGCGGCCACCGCGCCGATGAGCAGACAGGCGACGAGCAACGCGAACGCGTACGCCCGGACGGCTCGCCGGGGCAGCGGGGACAGGGGACGGCCGGGGCAGTGGAGCGGGATCGAGAGGAGCGCGTAGGCGTAGACGGTGGAGCCGAGCCACTGCACCAGGAGGGCGCCGAGCAGCAGCGCGTCCCGGGCCGGGAGCACGGCCACCAGCAGTCCGGTGAGGAGCGGAACCGTGGACCCGGTACCGCCCGCCATCAGGAGCCATCCGGCCGCCCTCGCCTCGCCGCGCACGACGAGCAGGAAGCCGAGGGCGGTGCCGGGCAGGCCGACGAGGAGCAGCGTGAGGCCGGTGGTGACGTCGGGCAGCCGGGCGACGCTGTCCGGCACGGCGGTGCCGGGGAAGACGGCGACCGCGAGGACGCACCAGCCCAGGAACGCGAGGAGCGCGGAGGTCAGGCAGAGCGCGGCGGCCAGGGTTTCGCGCTCCCGATGCGCCGTCCGGAGCCCTCGCGAGCCGCCGTTATCGCTCTCCGTATTCATGGGATGACAGTTAGCATCCGGTCGTGGATGAAGTCGGCGAACCGGGGAAACCCGCCCCTGTGCGGGTGGTGGTGGTCGACGACCACCCGCTCTTCCGCTCCGGCCTGCGGGCCGCGCTCGACAGCGGGGAGGGAGTGCGGGTCGTCGGTGAGGCCGGGGACGCGCACGATGTGGAGGCCCTGGTCGCCGGGGCCCGGCCGGACGTGGTGGTGATGGATCTGCATCTGCCGGGCGTCCCGGGCTGCGAGGCGGTGCGGCGGCTCACCGCGGCCTTCCCCGGGCTTCCGGTGCTGATGCTCACCATGTCCCAGGACGACGGCAGCCTGCTCGCCGCGCTACGGGCGGGGGCGCGGGGCTACCTGGTCAAGGGCGCGGGCCGGGACGCGGTGCTCAACGCCGTACGCGCGACGGCCGCCGGGGGCGCGGTGTTCGGGGCGGAGGTCGCCGAGCGGGTGACGTCCCTGCTGCTGGGCGAGGGGAGCGGCGGGGCGCGCCGGATGCCGTCGCCGGGCCCGCTGGCGACGCTGACCGAGCGCGAGCGGGAGGTGCTGGACCTGATGGCCCGAGGCGCGGACAACCGGCACATCGCCCGGACGCTGTGCCTCGCGGACAAGACGGTGCGCAACCATGTGTCCAGCGTCTTCGGCAAGTTGGCGGTGGAGCACCGTGCGCAGGCGGTGGTGGTGGCCAGGGACGCGGGGTGGGGCGAGGGGCAGCGGCGGACGGAGGGTTGAGGGAGAGGAGGGAGGGATCAGCGGGCGTAGTCCTTGAGCTCCTCGGTGTCCAGGGTGATGTCGACGGGGCCGGGGAGGGGGACGGCGTCGCCGTAGTCGTACGAGTGCTGCTGCCGGTAGCGGCCCTTGTCGGGCTCGCTGTGGACGATGAGGGTGCCGTGGTCGCGGTCGACGAGGAGGTAGACCGGGATGCCCGCTGCGGCGTACCCGTCACGCTTCTCCGTGCGATCTCGGCTGTCGGTGTCGTGGTCGTGCGACGTCACTTCGACGGTCATGAGGATGCGGTCGGGGTTCGACCACTCGCCGTCACCCGCGAACCGGCCCGCGCGGGCCAGAGTGCCGTCGGGGCGGGCGCGGCCGTTGCGGTATCCGCCGATCCGCAGCCCGCGTTCGCGGTACAGCCGCAGATCCGGCTGGTGCCGCATGCACTGCATCGCGACCCACATGATGATCTCGTCGTGGTCCCCGTCCGGCACGGGCTTGACCTCCAGCTTTCCGTTGATGAGCTCAAGCGTCACGGTCTCGGGGGACGTACGGGCGAGCTGCTCGAACTCCTCGACGGACAGCTGGGCGTGCGGTACGTGATCGGCGGTGCTGGGGGTCATGGCGTCGCCTCCTCCCCTCCATCGTGCCCCGTCGGATCTCTGGGCGAGCCGCACGGTCATCGGTATGTCCTCTCGGATCGGGGAATCAGACCCGCCCGGACCGCGTTCATCCGGTCCCGTACGCCGGGCGGCTGCACGGCTCCCGGCGGGCCGACCGGCGGTTGCGGGGACGGCCCCCGGCACGGCCGGCAGAGGCCCCCGAGCAGCGCTTCGGGCGCGCCTGGGGCCCCGCACTCGCCGCACTCCAGGGTGCGCAGGACCGTACGGGGGCCCGGCAGAACCCGCTCGGGCGGCAGCTTGTCGCGCAGGCGGCGTTCGACGAGGCGGGCGGCGCAGTGGACGGGCGACGGCAGCCCGACGGTGAGCGCGTGCAGCAGCTCCGCCTCCGTGGCACCCCGCGCGAACCACTCGCTGACCTGCGGTTCCAGATGGACGCAGTCGGCTGCGGACAGCGTCAGCGCGGGGGCGGTCCGGCCGAGCGCCGCCAGCAGGATGAACGCCCGCGAACGGGTCGGCCGCCGGGGCTCGTCCGGCGGGGCGTCACCCCGGGTGTAGGCGTTCCACCAGTCGTCCTCGCGTGCGGTGCGGGAGAAGAAGGTGCGGGTCACCCAGAGCATGACGTCGTCGGTGATCACGCACTCGCTGCCGCGCCGCAGGTGTCCCTCGTCCTGGAGCCGGTTGAGGGTCGTGCCCAGGGCGCACTGGCCGTACGGCAGGTGCTTGGCCAGGGTCTTCACGGAGATGTCGGAGCCGTCGGGCAGCCGGTCGATGTAGGCGGCGACGGCGGCGTCGCGGGGGCGGAGGTGAGCGAAGTCCCGGTCGGTGCGGGGGCGTTCGCCGGGGGCGGAGCGCTTGCCGTAGCCGGGGTTGGCCAGGGGGTGGGAGGTCGCGGAGGTGCTCGTGGGCGGGGTCTCGCGCGGGGCGCGGTGGGCATCACTAAACTGGCTGGCAGCCATGGGGATCGTTTTCTTTCGGAGTTGGGTCGATCTTCGGTGGTCAGACCCCTGTCGGTGTTGGAGCACCGGCGGGGGTCGACTTTTTGGTCCAGGTCCTCCGCACGCTAGAGCCTGGCGACCGTGTGTCGCAACTCGATCACAAATTGTCAACTTCGTAGCCAGGGTGGGTGGGTGGGACAACTGACCCATCCACCCCATCCTTGTTAAGAGGGCTCGGAGCTCACGGCTTGAGCTTCGGGAGGTCGAAGCGGAACGGGGGGCGGTATGAAGGACACAGAGGGCGCAGGTGCGGGTGTGGGTGCGCATGCGGGTGCGGGTGCGGGTGCGGGTGCCGAGCTGACGGGCCGGTTCGTCGCGGAGGTCGACTGGGCGAAGGTGGTCGACCCCTCCATCCCCAAGCCGGACGGGCAGTACGGGCCGGACCTGCTGGAGCGGCTCTGGTCCCCCGATCTGCGAACGGCCGACAACGCCCACGCCACCCTTCACTTCACGTGCTCCGGCGACGGCGGTTCGGTGCGGCCCGCGGCGCCCGAGGTGCTTCCGTTCCTCGTCGAGGCCGTCCGGGACCCGGCCGTGAACGTGCGTCCGCAGATCCTGGAGACGCTCGTCGTTCTCGCCCGAGCCGGGAACGCCGCCCGCGCCGCGGAACTCGGCCTGGGGCACGGCGGGCGGTGGCGCACCGCACCAGCCGCCTGGCCCGCCGCCTGGGATCGGGCGGTCGACGCGCTGCTGCCGCTCCTCGCCGACGACGTGGAAGGCGACGAGGACATCCGGGTCGGAGTGGCCGCCCTACTCGCACGGGCCATCCACCGGGCGGACGACCTCGTCGACCGCTTCCTGGCCCGGTTCGAGGACGAGCCCGATCTGTCGGTGGCGGAGCAACTCGTGCTGACCGTGGGCGAGCTTGTCCCTCACGCGGTGGAGCGGCGCGAGGACGCCGTCGCGTGGCTGCGGGAGCGGACGACCGACGCCGGGAAGGGCGAGGAGCCCGACATGGACGACGACGTCGAGGCGTGGCTCGCCTGGATGGAACAGCACGGGCACGATGTCCGGCCGGCCGCGATCGTCGCGCTGCGCCGCGCCCTCCAACCGCGTTGACGCGGTGAAGCTGTGACGCGGTGCCGCTGTGACGACTGTCACCCTCGATTCCTCCTGGGTAGTGTCGACCGGATGACCTGCGGCGGGCGTATACCCGGTGAGGCGAAAGATCCGGGAGCAACTTTTGACCGTCGAGGAGTTCGAAGAGTTTTACGCCCGGGCGGTCGCCCGTCTCACGGGCCAGCTGTACGTGATGACCGGCGACCTCCAGGAGGCGCAGGACGTCGTGCAGGAGGCGTTCGTCAAGGCGTGGGTCCGGCGCGGCCGGCTGGACCGCGACGGCGGCCCCGAGGCGTGGATCCGTACGGTCGCCTGGCGGCTGGCGGTGAGCCGTTGGCGGTTCCGGCGGCGTTCGGCGGACGCCTGGAGCCGGGGGAGCGGCGCGCCCGGACACGTGGAGCCGCCGGACCCGGGCCATGTGGTCCTGGTCGACGCGCTGCGGGAGCTGCCCCCGCAGCAGCGGCGGACGCTGACCCTGCACTACCTGTGCGACCTCACGGTCGAGCAGATCGCCGGGGAGACCGGGCTCTCCGGCAGCACGATCAAGACGCATCTGGTTCGCGGACGGGCGGCGCTCGCCCACCGTCTGCGGGACCCCCGCATCGAGGAGGCCCCTGATGTCTGACCCGCGGGACCCGTTGCGGTCCCTGTTCCGGGAGGCCGGTGAGTTCGGGCGGACCCGCTCCGACGCGGACGACGCGTCGAGCATCACGCAACGCGGAATGCGCGCGCAGCGACGCAGGATGGCCCTGGTGGCGGTCGGAGTGTGCCTGGTCGTCGTCGGCGGGGGCGGAGCGGTCGCGGTGGGCCTGCTGCCGGTCCGTCCGCAACCGGTCCTCCCGGCCACGGTCCCGTCGCCCAGCTACCCGTCGCCCGTACCGTCGGACCCGCTGCGGACGCAGCCGCCGTCCCTGCCGCCGACGCCGGCCACCACGCTGCCGGAGGGCCGGTCCACCGGGCCGGGCAGAGCGCCCACGAGTACCGGCACGGGCACGGGCACGGGTACGGGTACGAGTACGGGCAGGGAGACGACCGCGAGCACGACGCGGCTGTCGCCGACGTCCACACCGTCGGCGACGACCGATGGGACGACGTCGATGCCCTGACACCGACCGACACCGACTGGCACCGACGGACACCGACTGGCACCGACTAATGCCGCGCCGCCGTCGTACCCGAGTCGGCCCGAGCCCCCACGCCTTCCTTCCTCTCTCCCATCCCGCCCCGGCGACCTCACCGGGCGATCCCTTACGCCTCGACGTATCCGCGTATCCGCGAGGCACGCCCGAAAGGCGCCTCAGTTGTCCACGCTCTCTCCCGGGCTGCGGCCTCCCGCCGGCCACCCCGTACCACCCGAGCCCCGGACGCCCTCGCGCTCCGGGCGCCGGATCGCCGAACCGGCCGAGCCCCCGGCGGGGCGGCTCCGCCGGGCGGCGGCCCGCCTGACCCCGGACGACCGGGCGGTGCTGTGGCTCTACCTCCTGACCCGAATATCCCTGTGGATCACGGCCTACTTCGCCCGCTGGCTGTTCCCCGCCCGCCCCGGCACGCGAGAGGCGGCGCCCGTACTCGCGTCCTTCCAGCGGTGGGACGCGAACCACTACCTCCACATAGCGCGCGACGGCTACTTCCCCGCCGACACGGGCCCGTGGACGAGCGGCTGGGACAACCGGGAGGCGTTCTTCCCCGGCTACCCCTTCCTGCTCCGGGCCGTGCACACGGTGGTGCCGGACTGGACGGCGGCCGGGCTGCTGATCTCGTTCGTCGCGGGGGCGGTGGCCGTACTGGCCCTGGCCCGTATCGCGCGGGCGTATCTGCCCGAGGACGCGGCGGGCCGCCGTACGGCTGTTCTCTTCCTGCTCTCGCCCTGCGCGGTGTTCCTGGCCGCCGGCTACACGGAGGCGCTGTTCCTCGCGTTCGCCCTGCCCGCCTGGCTCGCCGCCGTGCGGCACCGCTGGGCGCTCGCCGCCGTGCTGACGGCGCTGGCGACGACAGTGCGCGTCAGCGGCCTGTTCCTCGCCGCCGCCATCGCCCTGCTCTTCGTGCTGACCGCCCGGGAGAAGCGGGACCGGCGGAGCTGGCGAGCGGCGGGCTGGACGCTGCTTCCGGCGCTGCCCCCGGCCGCGTACAGCTGGTATCTGCATGCGCGGACCGGCGACTGGATGGCGTGGACGCACGCCCAGGAACGCGGGTGGCACCGGACGTTCCACACCCCGTGGGAGGCGTGGGCGAACACGTGGAGCGGGGCGTTCGGCCACACGCAGACGACCGGCTACGCGCTCATGTTCCAGGCGGAACTCCTGGCGATGCTGGTGGGGCTCGCGCTGGTGGCCGTGCTCCTGTATCGCCGCCGCTGGCCCGAGGCACTGTACGTGGCCCTCAGCCTCTGGGCCCTGGGCACCTCGTACTGGTACACGTCGATCCCGCGCGCGACGCTGCTGTGGTGGCCGCTGTGGATCGGCCTGGCGGCGCTGAGCCTGCGGAGGCCGTGGTTCAGGACGGCGTACCTGAGTGTGGCCGCGCCGGTGACGACGCTCGTCGCGCTGACGTTCCTGACGGGGAGGTGGGCGGGGTGAGCACGTCCGGCCTGCGGCACCCGTGCCGATGACGCGCCCCGGGGTGGGCCTCTGCGGCCCGCCGGGGCTCTATGCGGCCCGATGGGGCTCTACGCGGCGGGCCGGGGATCCTTGAGGATCTCCGTCAGCGCTGCGATGCTCTGTGTCCCGTAGCCGGCCTCCACCGCCCGCTCCAACAGCTCGTGGAACGGCTTGTGCCACTCCACGTCGAGCCCCGCCTCCTTCCCGAGCTCCGCATCGTGCGCTGCCCCGGCCACGAAGACGTTCACCGACGACAGCGGCTCGCTGTAGTCGCCGCTGTCGATCTCCCGGGCCAGCACGGGCAGCACCGAAGCGATCATCTGCAACCACTGTTCGCTGAACCGCACCATCGAAGCCGCCTCCAGGCCACGTGCCCGCAGCGCCGCCGCCCCCTGGAAGAAGCCGACGAGGGCGGGCAGCAGCGTGCCGCCCACCGCCATCTCGTACAGGGCGGCGAGGTCCGGGTCCGCACCGAGATACACGGTGTCCCCGCCCAGCACCCGCAGTACCGGCTCGTGCGTGGTGAAGACCGTGGCGTCGCCGCTGTAGTAGAGGAGCGTGTCCTCGGCGCCCACCGCCGGCGGTACGTTCTTGATCGCACCGCCGAGGTACCGTGCGCCGTGCCCTCGCGCCCACTCCGCCGTGCGGCGGGCGCCGGCCGGGGAACCGCTGTTGAGCGTCACGAGGTCCCGGCCCTCCAGCGCGGCGGCCGCCGGCCCCAGGGCCTCGATGGTGTCCTCGTACGTCGTCAGGCAGGTGATCACCAACGGGCCCGCCGCGACGGCCTCCGCCACGGTCTCCGGATGCGCGGCGCCCTTGGCGACGAGCGGGGCAGCCCGCGACGCGGTTCTGTTCCACACCGTGGTCGGGTGCCCCGCCGCCAGGAAGGCCGCCGCCAGTGCGCTGCCCATCGCGCCCAGGCCGATGACGGTCACGGGGGTCGGGCGCTGGTGCTGGTTCTGCTTCTGCTTCTCGTTCTGGCTCTCGTTATGCATGGGCATCTTCCGCTCCTGTAAGGGGAGTTGCGGGAAGCTCGGACGTCCCGGGCTTCGGTGATCTCCATGCTGTGGCGGCACGATAGATTGCACAAGTACCGACATTTTTGTTCGGTACCCACACTCTTGTCAGGGGAAGTGGGAGGGGCCGTGCGGAAGTACACCTGCGGATTCGACGCCGCCATCGCCGTCATGGGCGGAAAATGGAAAGGGCTGATCCTCTTCTGGCTCGGTGAGGAAGAGCGCTTGCGCTTCGGGGAGTTGCGGCGGACGGTCGCCGGGATCAGCGAGCGGATGCTGACGCTGCAACTGCGCGAGCTGGAGGCGGCCGGGCTCGTCCACCGAGAGGTGCACGAGCAGGTGCCGCCCAAGGTGGAGTACTCGCTGACCGACTTCGGCCGCTCACTGGTCGCCGCGCTGATGCCGCTCGGCGAGTGGGGCGAGGAGCACATGGAGCGCCTCGAAGACCTGCCGTGACCGGCCGCAGCAAGCGCGGCACCCGGGTCTCGGGCGCTCAGCCTTCGGGGTAGAAGACGAAGAGCGTGCAGCCCGACGTCGTCTGCGGGATGTGCCACGAGCCGGCGGGAGCGTGGATGAACGAGCCTGCGGGGTAGTCCCGTTGGCCGTCGTTGAAGACACCGGAGACCACGAAAACCTCTTCCGGCCCCGGTTCGTGCACGTCGATGCCCTCCCAGCACGTGTGCGGATCCATCTCCAGCAGCTGTGCCTTCGCGCCGTTCCCGCCGCTCCACAGGGGGCGCAGGCGAATGCCGGGGAAAAGCTCATGCGTGGGAGCGTCGTGCGCGGTGGACCAGACATAGCCGGGCAGCTGTCCGCTCGCCCGCATCGAAGTGTCTTCTGCCTGAGTCTTCTGTGCCGTTCGTGGCTTCTGCTTCGTCATGGGGCAAGCCTCGTCGACTGCCGACGCCCCGCCCAGTGTCTCGATTGACGTTCTCCGGTACTTTCCTGCCATGCACCGTGTAACGGCACTCGTCCACGCACCCCAATCGACCTTCGAACTCGCCTGTGCCGCCGAGGTGTTCGGCATCGCGCGACGCGAGCTGGCCACCCGTTACAGCTTCGGCGTATGCGCCGAGACCCCGGGCCCTGTCGCCACGCGCGCCGGATACGACATGCTCGTCACGGAGAGCCTTGACGCCCTGGACCGGGCGGCCACCGTCATCGTCCCTGGCTGGCTGCCCACCGACGAACCCCCGTCGCCCGCTGTCGTACGGGCTCTGCGCCGTGCGCACGAGCGGGGCGCACGCGTGGTCAGCATCTGCTCCGGCGCGTTCGCCCTGGCCCACGCCGGTCTGCTCGACGGCCGCTCGGCGACCACTCACTGGGCCCTGGCGGACGAGTTCGCCGCGCGGTTCCCGGCCGTCCGCCTCGACCCGGACGTACTGTACGTGGACCACGGCGACGTCGCCACGAGCGCGGGCGCCGGGGCCGGGATCGATCTGTGCCTGCACCTGGTACGGGCCGACCAGGGCGCCGAGTACGCCGCACACGTCTCCCGGAACATGGTCATGCCGCCCCACCGCGAAGGGGGGCAACTCCAGTACGCCGCGCCGCCCCACTCCTCCCAGGTCGACGGCTCGCTCGCGCCGCTGGTCGAGTGGGCGACGGGCCGCCTCGACGCACCGCTGGCCGTCGAGGACCTGGCCGCACAGGCCGGTTGCTCCACGCGCACCCTGGCCCGTCGCTTCACCGAGCAGCTCGGCACCAGCCCGGGACGGTGGCTGCTCGCACAGCGGGTCACCGCCGCCCGGGAGCTGTTGGAATCCTCCGATCTTCCGGTGGACACCGTCGCCCGCCGCGTCGGGCTCTCCTCGGCCACCAACCTCCGCAGACGTTTCCTCGACGCCCTGGGCACGACGCCGGGCGCCTACCGCCGGGCGTTCCGGGCAGAGCCGAGATGACGGCCTGCTGGGCGCAGCCGACTGGCCGCTGTTGTGGGTGGCCGGACCGGTGGCGACGCTCGTCGCGCTGACGTTCCTGACGAGGAGGCGGGCGGGGTGAGCGGCTGGACTCGGCGGACGAGGCAGGCTACGGCGTCTGTCCTTCGTCTCCACCGCCAGTGCTTCGGCCGTCGTCCAGGGCGTGCCGGCGCTCTGCGAGACGATCCAGCGACCACTGGGTCCATGGATGCCCGGCCCCCAGTACGCGCGCCCGTGCTTCCGCCACCAAGCCTGCCTGCTCTGCCGCCTCCTGGAACTGTCCGAGCTCGCCGAGTACGCGACTCAGCAGGGAACGGGCGGCGAGCGTCTTCGGATGTTCGATCCCATAGGTGTGCTCGGAGCCCGTGACCACGCCGCGGACGAGAGGAAGAGCCTGGGACTGGCGGCCGGCGGTGACGAGGGCGAAGCCGTGGTTCAGCTCGGCGTCCAGGGTGATGGGGTGCCCGGGACCGACCTCGCTGCGACAGTCCGCCACCAAGGCGGCTCCGGCGTCCGGATGTGTCTCAGGACCGGCAGTGAACTCCAGCAGGTACGTCCGCGCGATCAGCGTGGACGGGTGGGTCGGGCCGAGCAGGGCGGTGCGGCCCTCGACCGCGCGCCGCACCAGCGCCACCGCCTCGTCCTTCTGGTCGAGAACCCAGACGAGCACCGGTGACAGCCCCGCGCAGCTCTCCAGTGTCTCGACGGCGCTCGCACCGAACACGGCGGTGCAATCCGCCAGGGCGAGGCGATGGGCCGCCTCCGCCTCTTCATACCGCCCGAGCCGGTAGAGGGAACGGCCCGCGCGTTGGCGGATGGCGATCACCGCGGGGTGGCTCGCCTCCAGTACCTGCGTCCCGCGTGCCACCGCATCCTGCGCCACAGACAGGGCGGACGCGTAGTCCCCGGCTCGGTGGAGTGCGACCGCCAGTCGCAACGTGCATTCCAGTACGCGTGCCAGGGCCGCCGGCCCCACCCCCGCCCACTGGGTCGCCCGCCGCAGCAACGCCAGCGTGTGCGGTACGTACGGGGCGAGGGTCGGGTCCTCACGCGCCCACGGCCGCGACACGTCCGGAACGACCGCGCCGAGCAGCTCCGCGGCGGTCCTCACCAGCACGTCGTGCTGATCGGCCGGGGTGCTGCGGGCGATGCTGTCCAGCAGCACGCCGTGGGTTCGCAGACAGCGGGGCGGGCCGGGAGCCAGACGGGTGAGGGAGTGGTCGAGCAGGCCCCGGAGCGCCGACTCCACCCGCGCCCGGGGCACGACCGTATCGATGTCCGACCCTGTCAGCAGCTGGAGGGGCAGCGGGTCGTGGGACCAGCAGCTGAGCAGGCGGACCAGCATCGTGGCTTGCGGCAGCCCTTGAGCACGCAGAGCGTCCAGCGACAGTTCCCAGGTGGTGCTGGCGAGATGGCGGGAGGCGTCGCCGCCGCTGTATGCGGCCCCCTGATCAAGAAGCTCGATGTGGTCCACCTCGTTGCCGCGGTCGAGGGCCTGTCCGTACTCCGCCATGCTCCAGGGACTGATCACCTGATGTGCCAGAAAGCCGCCCGCGAGGGTGAGCGCCAGTGGCAGCCGGCCCAGCCGATCGGCGATCTCGGCCGCCTCCTCCGCGGTGCCCCTTTCCGGCGCCAGATCGCACAGCACTTGAGCCGCGTCCTCGCGCGGCAGTACCCCGACGTGATGAAGGGTCGCACCGGGCCACCAATGGGCGGCGACCTGGCGGGTGGTGACCAGAGTGATGCCGCGCGGACTGGTGCGCAGCCAGTTGCCTTCGCGCAGGATGGCCGGGGCGTCGGCGTTGTCGATCACCAGTAACCACGGCTGGTCGGAGCGGTCCAGCCTCTCCCACACCAGGTCCGCAGCCGCACGCAGCCCGTTGCGGGCAGCGGCGAGCTCGCCTTCGCCCGCACCTCGGTCGGCGGCGACGGCGAGCATTCCCGCGCGCAGTGAGGCCAGGTCGGGAGCGTTGACCCACAGGCCGACGCGGTCGCCTTCGCCGGTCGCGATACGAAAGGCCTCCGAGGCGACGGCGGTCTTGCCGCATCCGCCCAGGCCGTGAAGTACGTAGACCTGCTCCGCTCCGCCGTCCTCCAGGGCCGACCGCAGTTGTGTCATCAGCTCCAGCCGGTCGCGCAGGACGACCGGTGCGCGCCCTACCGCCGGTCGCCGCACGGAGTCGGGAGCGGGCCCGGGCGGGAACGCCCGTTGTCCATGGTGGTGGTGCTCGGTGATGTGCTGGTCACCGGCGCTCTGGAAGACGCGGCCGTTGCCCTCCGCCCGACCCTCGGTCGATCCGTTCACCGTTCGGTGATGTGCTGGTCCCGGCCGGCCTGGTAGACCCTGGAGTGCCCGGCGGCTGTGGCGCGTTGGGAGACGGTCGTGGAGGGCGCTGCCCCACCGGGGGCGAGCTCGTCGAGCAGCCCTCGGAGCTCCACCGCGATCTGAGGTCGGTCGATCAGCAAACGCCGGATCCGGCCCTGCCACTCGGCCGCCAGTTCGTCCTCGACGGTGGCGTCCGCTGCCAGATCCTCCCGGGTGTTGTCGAGTTCGGCGGCCACCGCGTCAGCGCGCTCGGGCCGGGCCCGCCGCCAGAGGGTGACGAAGCCGTCCCTGGTGTGCTCCCAAGCGTCGGTCGCCATCAGACCGACGAGCGTCACGCTCGCGCTCTGCGCGAGCGTGACCAGCTCCGGGTTCATGACGCAGGCTCCTTCCGTTGCGGTCGGCGTTGGCGTGCGCGCGGTCAGCGGACGGTGGGCGGGGCGAGCGGGGCGATCTCCCGCTCGAAGAACTCCGGGAACCCCTCGCCCATCGCGTACAGGGCCTCGAACTCCCGGGTCGTCCGGCTGATCTGGCCGGGGTCGGTGAAGCGACGGGCCCCCGCCCCCTGCAGTTCGTCGTCGTAGATCACGGCGTACATCACCGAATGCCCGAGGACGATGACCTCGGGCAGGGGCGCCTCCCGTTCCAGGTCGGAGATCTTCCGGGCGTCCAGCACGCGGATCTCCTCGCCCAGCTCCGATCTGAGCCGGAAGACGTTCATCTCCCACTGCAGATAGGGAGACACCGGGAACTCCACGACACGAACCCTGCGGAAGACGAGGCCGCGTTGGGAGGTATCCCGGAAGTAGGCGGCAATCGCATCCCGCTCGTTCTCGATCAGCCGGAGGGCCCCGGCCCAGTCCCCGGAGGCGAAGGCGTCCCAGCTGGGAGAGCCTTGCTCCTTGAACGTCTGGCCGCGCTCGATCTTGGCGAGCAGGTTGATGTCGCCCTGGTGGACCCGACTGAACTCGGCGAGGTAGTCGGCTCGTGTGAGGATTTCGCCGGCACCGCTGCGGAAGCATTCAAACATCAGGGATGTCCGCCTTCGCCGCGACGAGCATTCTGCGGGGGATGACCACGAGCCGCTCATCGGGGCCGATGGAGACCCCATCGGGCAGGCGCGTCCCCAGGGAGCCGGTGAGATCGCGTCCGATCACGGCGATGTCGCCGTTGTCCAGCTCCCAGATATCCGGGCATTCGGGTCCGGTGCTGGTGGCGCGCAGCTCCAGGGCCGACTTTCCGAGGCGTCTCTTGAAGCCGGTTTCAGGATCGGCTTCCCAGGGTCTGACCACGCTGCCGACCTCCCCTCCTGGGTGGTCCAACTTACCAGTGACGCCCAGGCCAACAACGGTGTCACGTCGGCTATTTGGCCAGTACGGGTGCGCTGTGAAGTACTGGAGTTCGATCGAGGGAAGGGTGTTTACCCCGGTGTTTGATAGAGCCGGTCCAACTCCAGCTCCGCGACCGGTGGGAGCGAGTGGTTCAAGGGCGTCGCCCGGAAGGATTCCAGCAGGTAGCCGACCAGTCGGCGGGACGCTGCGGCGGCCTCCGGGCCTGTCCCGTTCACCACGCCGCTGTTGGCCAGCAGTACCAGCACCACGTCGGAGACGTCGAAGTCCGGGCGCAGCGCTCCCGCCTCCTGTGCCCGCCGCACCAGCAGCGCGAGCCCTTCCTCCGCCCGGTCGCGCTCCCCGGCGTAGGCCGTCTCGCCCGGGAAGCGGGACAGGAACGCGTGGGTGAAGCCCCGGTCGGCGGCCTGCATCGCGCATACCTTCCGGAGCACCGTGCAGAAGCCGCGCCACGGGTCCGGGTCCTCCAGTGCCTCGTCCAGTACGCCCGCGCACTCGGCGAGCTGCTCGGCGAACGCCTCGGTGATCAGCAGGCCCCGGCTGGGGAAGCGCCGGTAGAGGGTGGCGACACCTACTCCCGCCCGCCGCGCGATCGCGCTGATCGGCACGTCGATGCCGTGCAGCGCGAACGCTTCGCGGGCGGCCCGCAGGATGCGTTCCCGGTTCTCCCGGGCGTCCGCCCGGAGGGCGTCGGTGGCAGGGCCCGAACCGGTCGGTGGCGGGTTGTGAGAAGGCTGAGCCAGCATGTCTCTCACTTTAGGGTAAATGGAGGGGGTCTTCCGTTTAGCCGCCTACCGTGGAACGCGAGGAAGGCGAAGAGGACGTACGACACACCGACGGAACAGGACAGGAACCTCCATCGTGAACGACATGCGCGCTGCGCTCTACGACAGCTATGGACCGCCCGAGGTCCTCTACGAGGGCCGGGTGCCGGTGCCGGTACGCGGGCCGGGCGAGGTGCTGGTCCGGGTCCACGCGGCGAGCGTCAACGGCGGCGAGCTGCACGGCCGTGCCGGGAAGATCCGCCTGGTCACCGGCCGCCGCTTCCCGCAGCGGGCCGGCCTCGACTTCGCCGGCGAGGTCGCCGAAGTGGACGCGTCGGTCACCGGTCTGCGAGCTGGAGACCGGGTGTGGGGCCTCCTGGGGCGCACCTTCGGCAGCGCGGCCGAGTACGTCTCGGTCCGCCCGCGCCAGATCGCGTACGCCCCCGAGAACGTCACCCTGACCGAGTCCGTCTCGCTCGTGGCCGGCGGCACCACTTCCCTCACCGCCCTGCGCGACAAAGCCCGTCTACGGGCGGGTGAACGCCTCCTCGTGCGCGGGGCCTCCGGCGGCGTGGGCAGCGTCGCCGTACAGCTCGGCAAGGCCCTCGGCGCGCACGTCACCGGCCTCGCGAGCGCGAAGAACCTCGGCTTCGTCCGTGACCTGGGCGCGGACGAGGCCGTGGACCACCGGGCGACTCCCCTGGCCGGCCTGGACCGTTTCGACGTCGTCCTGGACACGGTCGGCACCGAACACCGCGCGCTGCAGCAGCGGTTGGCGAGCGGCGGTCGGCTGGTGTCCATCGCGTTCGACATCGATCGTCCGGTCCGGAGCATCGGCTATATCGCAGGCTCGGCCGTTCAAGGCCGCCGGCGGGTCCGCTTCTTCAGCGGCAATCCGAAGCACGACCTGCTCGCCGAGCTGGCCGGGTACGTGGAACGAGGGGACCTGCGCCCCGTCGTCGACACGGTCCACCCGCTGGCGGACATCGCCGCCGCCCACCGCGCACTGGAGGCGGGTGGGGTGCGGGGCAAGCACGTGATTCACCTGACGTGAAGGACGCCACCGGCCTTTTCGCGAAGGGGGCCGGTAGGACGAGGGCGGATCACCGTGCGGGGGAGGCGGCTCGTTCCGGCGGTTGATGGCACACGGCTCTGCCGGTGCGATGTTCGGTCCATGGAGGCCGAAGCAGTAGCGGAGACAGGGGCCGAGGCGCGTACGAGGGCGCTCCGGCGCGCGGGGTGGCAGCGGTGGCGGTGCCGGGTGGACCGGGCCACGACCGTATGGGCGGTGGCGTACGCGGGCTTCGGCCTGGTGTGCGCGCTGGGGGGAACGCCACTGTTCTCCATGGGCGACACTCCGGCCTCCCCGGCGCTGAGCTGGGCGGTCGTGGTGGTGGGGATGCTGGCCGCGGCGGCCTCCGGCGCGGTGACGCGGTACGGGGTGCGGCCGGGCCTGCGCGCACTGCTGTGGGTGACCTGCGTACTGGCCGGGATCGCCGCGTTCGGCCTGCTGATGGACGTCATCACGCTGATGTTCGGCCAGGGGGTGGACAGTGCGCCGGCCGCCGCGAACCACGCCCTGGCGGCGACCGGGTGCCTGCTGCTCGCGACCACTGCCCGGGCCGCCGGCGGCCCTGGCGCCGCGACCGTAGCGGTCGAGGCCGAGCCACCGGCCCCGTCCGCTGCCACCCGGCCGGTGCAACTCGCCGCCTGCGCGGGCACGGTGGCCTTCCTGCCCTACGTGGCCATGAAGCTCGTATGGGTGTCCGGCGGCACCTTCGCCGGCAACACCGGCGAGCAGATGCTCGCGATCTCCGAGCACAACGGAGCCTCGGGGATCTGGCTCACCCTGGAGTCCTGGGGCCTGGACGGCACCGTGCTGCTGGCCGCGCTCGGCGTCTTCCTGCTGTGGGGTCTGGTCCGGCCATGGGGCCAGGTCTACCCGCGCTGGACACCGTGGCTGCGCGGCAGGCGCGTCCCCCGCAGGCTCCCTCTCGTCCCGGCCCTGGTGGGCGCCGCCACCCTGGCCCCGTACGGGGTGCTCGGCGCCGGCTACCTGGCTCTGGCCACCGCCGACGTGGTCACGGTGCGCCAGGGCGACTTCTCCTCGCCCGGCGACGCGCTGCTGGTCGGCTGGATCGGCATGGTCGCGTTCGGCGTCTACGGATGCGCCCTGGTCGCCGCCACCCGCTCGTACTGGGCCCGCACCCGCCCCGTCCCCGTCGCGACGGAGCGCGACAGGCCCGCCCCGGCCTCGGGGTGCGCTGTGCGGACCAGGACGGCCACACCGGAGGTATGAACGGCCTCACCGGAAGTATGAGACGGATCACGGCCGTACATGGCGCGGACCAGGCGGAGACCGGTGGTTAGATTGTTGGGCTCGGCCCCGTGGTCGAGGTGGTCGGACCCCGCCTTCCGGTGTCCGGTCCGAGGCTTGAAACCTCCGGCGCTCATCTGGACAGAACCCCGGAGGTTTCTTCATGTCTGTCCCCCTGCCCTCCCAGCCCTCCGCCCCCGATCCCCGCCGATGGTGGGCGCTCGCGGTGATCGCCCTGACACAGCTGGTGGTCGTGCTCGACGCGACCATCGTCAACGTGGCCCTGCCCCAGGCCCAGCTCGAACTGGAGCTGAGCGACACCGAGCGGCAGTGGGTCATCACCGCCTACGTCCTGGCGTTCGGCGCGCTGCTGCTGCTCGGCGGACGCGTCGCCGACTACTGGGGGCGCAAGCGCAGCTACATGGTCGGGATGCTCGGGTTCGGCGCAGCCTCCGTCTGGGGCGGTCTCGCGCAGAGCGGGACCGAGCTGATCGCGGCGCGCGGCCTCCAGGGCGCCTTCGCGGCGCTGCTGGCCCCCGCCGCGCTCGCTCTGCTGACGGTCACGTTCCCGGCCGGGCGCGAGCGCGGAACGGCGTTCGCGGTCTTCGGCACCGTCGCCGGCACCGGTGCCGCGGTGGGCCTGGCGCTGGGCGGCGTCCTGACCGAGTACGCCGACTGGCGGTGGTGCCTGCTGGTCAACATCGTCTTCGCCGTCGTCGGCCTGATCGGCGCGCTGCTGTTCGTCTCCGAGAGCCGGGTCGAGGGCGACAACCGGTACGACATCTGGGGCACCCTCGCCGTCACCCTCGGCCTGGCCGCCCTGGTCTACGGGTTCACCCTGGCCGAGTCCGGATGGACCGAGCCGGACACCATCGGCTTCCTCGCCGCCGGCCTGGTGCTGCTCGTGGTGTTCGTGTGGATCGAGTCCCGCGTCGCGCAGCCGCTGCTGCCGCTGCGGGTCGTGCGTGACCGCGCCCGGGCCGGAGCGTTCCTCATCCAGGCGGCCATCGGCGCCGTCTACATCGGGATGACTCTCTACCTGATGTTCCACCTCCAGATCGTGCTCGGGCTCTCCCCGCTGCTCGCCGGACTCGCGAGCCTCGCGATGACCTTCGCGACGATGATCACCGCGCCCGTGGCCGCCAGGCTGCTGCCCACCCGGGGGCCGCGTGTCCTGATGACCGGTGGGCCGCTGATCGCCGCGGCCGGGATGGTGTGGCTGACCTTCGTCACGGCCGACGGGAGCTACTGGACGGAGGTGTTCGGCGGCCTCGTGGTCGTGGGCATCGGGATCGCGTTCGTGATCATCCCGGTACAGAACGTCGCGCTCGCCGGCGTCGGCCACCACGACGCGGGCGCGGCATCGGCCCTGGTCAACTCCGCCATGCAGATCGGCGGATGCGTGGGTCTCTCGGTGTTCACCACGATCTACCTCGGCGCCGTCGAACGGTCCGCCGCGGCCGGCTCCGGCCGGGGAGCCGCCCTCACCGAGGGCTATTCCGCGGTGTTCCTCGCCACCGCCGTCACCCTGGTGGTCGCGGCGATCGTCGCGGCGACCATGCTCCGCGGCCCGCGCCCCTCGGTCACCCCGCAGCAGCTCGCCGAGGTGCCGGTCCACGCCGGCTGATCGCCGGCCCCGTCCCTGCCCCAGTCCCCGTCGCCGCCCCCCTGCCCCGTCCCCGTTGCTGTCGCGGGGGCGGGGCAGGGGCGGGGCTGGTGCTGGTGCTGCCATGGGTGCTGACACTGTCGTGCCGGAGCAGTCCGAGGGTGGGGGGGGGCCGGGCTCCCTTCACCCCGGCGGTGTTCGGTCGGTACCGTCCGGCCGCCGTGACGAGCTGGACCCGCTGCCCCACGCGTCAGCGGCCACGATCAGGCACACGGCCACCAGGACCACGTTCTTGACGACGTACTGCCCTTCCATGGTCGGCGCGGGGGAGTGGGGCTGCCACATCGCGTCGGGCAGGAGGACGAGCGTCGAGAACACGCCGCCCATGTGGAGGAAGAACGCGACGAGGGCAGGGCGCAGCAGGCGGCCCCCGGCGATCAGACCGATCCCGATGGCCGTCTCCACTGCCGCGAGGGAGAGCAGCAGCACTGTCTCCGGTACGAGGCCCAGGGTCATCTTCGTGGCCGCGTCGACGGCCAGTTGCTCGGCGGGGCTGGCCGAGGGGAACAGCTTCAGGACGCCGAAGCCGAGGAAGACGATCCCGACGGTCACCCTCAACAGGACGACGGCGCGCGCGTTGACGTGGTCGGCCAGCCGTTGAAGGGCTGCTCGGGCTCCGGTGGTCGCCGGGCGTTCGCGGGCGAACCGGGGCCGGTGGGACAGAGGTTCAGGTGCGCTGCCGGGCGGGGGAAGGCTCGGCTCGGCGGTGTGGCTCCTCATGTGCGATCTCCCGCTGTGTCCGTGGGGGTGGGAAAGCGTGCATGGGCGGTCCGCGCGGGTGCGCGGGCGCCTGTGGGGCGTTTGCGGGAAGCGTCGGCTCTTGTCGCTTCGGCGCACGGGGTGTCGGGCCTCTCGCTGTGCCCTGGGGTTCTCCTCGGCTGGAGGATCTGGGGGATCTGGGGGATCTGGAGGATCTGGAGGATTCGTAAGGTGAGGTCGAACGCGCCTGGCCGGGTATGTGGCCGAGGCAGGGGCGGCGCGTGACCACCACCGCCGACTGCCTCTCACTGCTTGGTCTAGACCATACGGACGGGGGTCCGGAGGTCAAGAGGCGTACGGAGCGGCCTCTGTCAGAGGCAACGGATTCGCGCCAAGTTGCACCGGGGCCAAGGGAGTTGGTTGGCCGCGCGCCCGACGCCCGCCAGATCAGCCGCGGAGACGATCGGAGCCGGCCGTGCCGATGGGGCCGCCACCCGGCTCACCGGCACGGACGGGCTCCGGTCCGCCCCTCGGCTGAGCAGCCCCGTTTCTCCCGGCTCCTGGTCCCGTCGCGAGCCGGGGGCGTCGGTCGGGCCCTGCTCCCACGGCCTCTTCGGGCCATGCGGGTGCGCCGTCGCCCTCCACACCTGCTACCCGCCCGTGCGGGGGACTTCACCGGTGCTTCATCCGGCCGAAATTAGCCCGGCCGATTCCGGGAGAAAATTCTCATCGCCCGTACTGTTCGGCCGGGCACACCGCCCGCAGGACCCGGGCGCACCCCGAGCAGCCCCCCGACACGCGTCGGGGCCCGGAGCGCATGCCGCCCCGAGCCCCTACGCAACCCGTACCCGTACCCGTAAGCCGTGACCGGCAGGCAGCAGGCGGCCGTCAGCCGCCCCGCACTCCCCGTCCCCGGTTCAGCGCTCCAGGCCGCCCCGCGCGATCACCTCCGCGTACCACCGCGCGCTGTCCTTCGCCGTGCGGCGCTGGGACGCGAAGTCCACGTGCACGATGCCGAACCGCTTGCTGTAGCCGTACGCCCACTCGAAGTTGTCCAGCAGCGACCACAGGAAGTATCCGCGTACGTCCACCCCGTCCGCGATCGCCCGGTGCACCGCCGCCAGGTGGGCGTCCAGGTACGCCACCCGCTCCGGGTCGTGGACCTCGCCCTCCGGGTCGGCGTAGTCGTCGTACGCCGCCCCGTTCTCCGTCACCAGCAGCGGCACGGAGGGGAGTTCGTCGCGGAGGCGGGTCAGCAGCTCGTACAGGCCGTTCGCGTCGACCGGCCAGTCCATCGCGGTGCGCGGGCCGGCCGCCGGGGTGAACGCCACGTGCTGTTCCGCGCCCGCCCACGGCGACGGGGACTCCGACGTGCCCGACGAAACCACGCTGGGGGAGTAGTAGTTGATGCCCAGCGAGTCGATCGGCGTCGACGTCACCTCCAGGTCGCCGTCCCGGACGAACGACCAGTCCGTCACCTCCGCCGTGTCCTCGACCAGGTCCTGCGGCAGCCGGCCGTGGAAGACCGGGTCCAGGAAGATCCGGTTCGCCACCGCGTCGATCCGGCGCACCGCGTCCCGGTCCGCCTCCGTGTCCGCCAGCGGGCGCAGCGCGTGGAGGTTCAGGGTGAGGGAGATCTCGGCGGTGTCCGGCAGGAGGTCGCGCAGGACGCGGGCGCCCGCGCCGTGCGCCAGGTTCAGGTGGTGGGCGGCGCGCAGGGCCGCGAGGTCGCTGGTCCGGCCGGGGGCGTGGACCCCGTTCCCGTACCCGAGGAAGGCCGCACACCAGGGCTCGTTGAGCGTCGTCCAGGTCGGCACCCGGTCGCCCAGCGCCCCGGCCACCAGGCCCGCGTACTCCGCGAACCGGTGCGCGGTGTCCCGCTCCGGCCAGCCGCCCGCGTCCTCCAGCTCCTGCGGCAGGTCCCAGTGGTAGAGCGTGGCGACCGGTCTGATCCCGGCCGCCAGCAGCTCGTCCACCAGGCGGCGGTAGAAGTCCAGGCCGCGCTCCACGGCCGGGCCCCGGCCGGTCGGCTGGACCCGGGACCAGGAGACGGAGAACCGGTAGTCGGTGACGCCCAGTTCCTTCATCAGGCGTACGTCGTCCGGCATCCGGTGCAGATGGTCGGCGGCGATGTCCCCGGTGTCGCCGTTGCGCACCTTGCCGGGCGTCCGGCTGAAGGTGTCCCAGATGGACGGCGTACGGCCGCCCTCGGTGGCTCCGCCCTCGATCTGGTAGGCGGCGGTGGCGGTCCCCCAGCGGAACGCGGTGGGGAAGCGGAGTTCCGCCACGGTGTCGGGGCGGGGACCCGCGGAGTTCGCCGGACGGGCATCGACAGCGGTCATGGACTGACACTCCAGAGGTGAGGGAGGGGGCGGGGGCCCGCAGGAGGGGCGGGGCCCGCAGGGAGAGCCGGGGCCCGCAGGGAGAGGCGGGGCCCGCAGCAAGGGCGGGCGGCCCCGCAGGGAGGGGGGTCCCGCAGGGCGGATCGGCGTTCGGCGTCAGCCCTTGACCGCGCCCTGCATGATGCCGCCGACGATCTGCCGGCCCAGCAGGCCGAAGACCAGCAGCACGGGCAGTGTGCCGAGCAGCGTGCCGGCCATGATCACCGACTGGTCGTTGACGTAACCACCGCCGAGCTGACGCAGCGCGACCTGCACGGTCGGCTCCTGCGAGGACAGCGCGATGATCGGCCAGAAGAAGTCGTTCCACGCCGTCATGAACGTGAGCATCCCGAGCACCGCCATCCCCGGCCGCGCGATCGGGATCACGATCGACCAGAAGATCCGGGCCGTCGACGCCCCGTCCACCCGGGCCGCCTCGATCAGCTCGTCCGGCAGCGACTGCACCAGGTACTGGCGCATGAAGAACACCCCGAACGCCGAGACCAGGCCCGGCAGGATCACCGCCTGGAGCTGGTTCACCCACTGGAGCTCGGCGATCAGCATGAAGAGCGGGATCACGCCGAGCTGCGGCGGGATCATCATCGTCCCGATCGTCAGCGTCAGCAGCGCGCCCCGGCCCCGGAACTTCAGCTTGGCGAAGGCGAATCCGGCCAGCGTGCAGCACAGGACCGTGCCGAGCGTGATCGAGCCGGACACGATCAGCGAGTTCAGCAGGGCCTTGCCGATGTCGGCCTCTTCGAGGACCGCGTCGAAGTTCTTGATGAGGTTCGGGCCGGGCAGCAGGCTCGGCGGCACCTGCGCCAGGTCCGCGTTGGACCGGCTGGCCGCGACGATCGTCCAGTAGAACGGGAACGCGGAGATCAGCAGCGCGACACCGAGGATGAGGTAGGAGAGCCAGCCGCCCTTCATCGTCCGGCCCGCGCCCTCCTTACGGATCCGCTTGCGCGGCGGGTCCTGCGGCGGGCGGCCCTTCCCGGGCGCGGTCGGCGGTGCGGCGAGCGCGGTCATCGGCCGGCCTCCTTGCGTGCGCGGCGGCGCACGAGCAGGGCGTTGGCCCCGACGAGCACCACGATCAGGACGAACATCACCCAGGCGATGGCCGCGGCCCGGCCCAGGTGGAAGAAGCCCCAGCCCTGTTCGTACATGTACAGGCCGAGGGTCTGGTACTGGTGCGAGATGCCGCCGGAGATCGATCCCTCGAACAGCAGCGGCTCGCCGAAGAGCTGGGTCGCCCCGATCGTCGAGATGATCACCGTGAAGACGATCGTGGGGCGGAGTCCGGGAAGGGTGACGTGGATGAACTGCCGCCAGCGCGACGCCCCGTCCATCTCCGCCGCCTCGTACAGCTCGTGCGGGATCGACTGCATGCCCGCCAAGTAGATCAGCGCGTTGTACCCGGTCCAGCGCCAGATCACGATGGTGGAGACCGCGATCTGCGAGGCGACCGTGCCCGTCTGCCAGTCCACCGGATCGAAGCCGACCAGCCCGATCACGTAGTTGATCAGCCCGAAGTCGCGGCCGAAGAGCTGTGCGAAGACGAGCGTGGCCGCGGCCACCGACGTGGCGTACGGGAGCAGGATCGCGGTCCGGATGAAGGTCCGGCCGCGCAGCTTGTAGTTGAGCAGGTGCGCGAGGCCGAGTGCCATCGCGAGCTGCGGGACGGTGGACAGCACGCCGATCGTGAACGTGTTGCGCAGCGAGATCCAGAAGTACTCGTCGGTGAACAGCGCCGTGTAGTTGGCGATGCCCCGCCACTCCATCTCGCCGCTCGTCTGGAGCTCGACCCGGTAGAGCGAGACGAACGCCGTGTAGAGGAGCGGGAAGAGTCCGAAGGCCAGGAAGAGGGTGAAGAAGGGGGCGATATAGGCGTACGGGGAGGCCTTGCGCCAGGTCCGCCGGAGGGCGGCGGCCCGGCCGTCGTCGGGGCCGGGCCCGGTTCCGGACGGGCGGGGCCCGGCCTTCGCGGTGGCGGTGAGGGACACGGTGCGGCCCTTCGGGATCGGGAGCGGGCTGGGGGCGGAGGAGAGGTACGGGGGTGGCGCGGAGGAGAGGTACGGGGGTGGCGCGGAGGAGAGGCGGGGAGAGGCGCGGGGGCGCGGCCGGCCCGTCCCCGCCCTGTGCGGGCGGGGAGAGGTGCGGGGGCGGTGCCGGCCCGTCCCCGCCCTGCGCGGGCGGAGAGAGTACGGGGGCGGGGCCGGCCCGTCCGCCGTGCGCGGGCGGACCGGCCCCTGGCCGGCGGGGGTGAGGCGGTGGGGCGGTGGGTTGGTGGGTCGGTGAGCGGCGTCAGCCGATCACGTTGTCCACGCCCTTCTTCGCCGTCTGCCACGCCTTGTCCGACGACACTCCCTTGCGCTCGACCTCGCTCAGCGCGTTCGTGATCTGCTGCATCACGTTCTGGTCGTGCACACCCAGCACCTGGACCGGGGACTCCTTGGCCGCCTCACCGAAGATCTGGCCGATCGGGGCGCCCGAGAAGTACTCGTCCTTCGCGCCCGCGATCGTCTCGATGGCGCCCGTCGAGGACGGGAAGTTGCCCTGCTTCTGGAAGACCGTCGCCTGCTGCTCGGGGGCGGTCAGCCACTCGATCAGCTTGTACGCCTCTTCCTTGTGCTTGGCCGCACGCGGGATGGACAGGTACGAGCCGCCCCAGTTGCCCGCGCCGCCGGGGAGCTTGGCGATGTCCCACTTGCCCTTGCCCGCGTCGCCGGCCTGGCCCTTGACGTAGCCGAGCATCCAGGCCGGGCACGGGATCGTCGCGAACGAACCGGCCGCGAACGCCTGGTTCCACTGCGGGGACCACTGGTCCAGCTTGGCGCTCAGGCCCGCCTCGGCCGCCGCCACGGAGGTGTCCCAGGCCTCCTTGACCGCCGGGTTCTTCTCGTAGATCAGCTCGCCGGAGGCGTCGTAGTACCGCTCCTTCTCCTGGCCGATCATGATCCCGTAGAGCGAGCCGACGCTGTCCAGCCAGGCGCTCTTGGCGGGGGCCTTCTTCTTGTACTGCTTGCCCAGCTCCAGGTAGCCGTCCCACGTGGCCCACTTCTTCGCGAGCTCCTCGCGGTCCGTGGGCAGCCCGGCCTGCTCGAAGAGGTCGGTGCGGTAGCACATCGCCTCGGGGCCGACGTCCGTGCCGAGGCCGAGGATCTTGCCGTCCTTCGTGGTCGCCGCCGACCACTTGGCCTCGGCGAACTCGCCCTTGAGCTTGTCGGCCCCGAACTCCTTCAGGTCCTGGAACTTGTCGGACTGCTGCTGGGTGACCGAGGCGATGCGGCCCACCTCGACGCCCTGCACGTCGGCGAGACCGCCGCCGCCCGCCAGCCGGGTCTGGAGCGACTTCCAGTAGTCCGCCTCGTCCTGGGTGTCGCTCTGCTTGATCGTGATGTCCGGGTTGAGCTTCTGGTACTCCTCGTACAGCCCGGCCTCCTTGAAGCCGAACGACCCGAAGAGGTCGACGTTGAGCGTGACCTTTCCGCCCGCGCTGTCGGAGGAGTCCGACGAGTCGCTGGATCCACAGGCGGCGAGGAGCGCCCCGGCGAGGACGACCGCGCCGAGGCGGGCGGTGGCTCTCTTGGCGGCTCGGGCGATGGGCATGGGAAGCCTCCCTTGGCTTCGGGATGAACCGAGCGCTTTGAGAGCGCTCTCAAACCTGCGTCTGGAGCGTCCCCCACCGCCCCCGCCCCGTCAAGACTCGAACGCATAACAGCTTGGGGTCGCACGCGACGCCCATCCAATTGCCGTCTGTGCGCGATCTATTGACACTTACGTTTCAGGAGTTTTACGTTCCTTGGCACCTGAGAGCGCTCTCGGAAGCGCTCGTCCCCCCCATGATCGAGGTGCTGCTCGTGCGAACCTCCCTCTCCAGACTCGCCTCCAGACCCGCTGCGGCGACGCTCCTCGCCATCGCCGTGGCCGCTGTGGGCCTGGGCCCCGCCGCATCGCCCGCAGCCGCCGCCACCATCCCCGCCGGCGCCGGCAGCTACTCCGACTCCCGCCCCGCCGGTACCTCGGGCCCGACCACCAACACCGGCGCGCCCGTCACCCCCAAGCTCACCGCCGCCGCCCGGGACAAGCCGGTCCCGACCAACGACTGGTGGTCCTCGCTCGCCTACCAGCGCTACGGCGACAACCCGTACAGCACCCCCATGTACGGTCACCCGCTCACCTACCAGGCCAAGGCGTCCGGCCTGGAGGTCGGCTATCCGACCACGCCCGCGATCGTCGGCGACGGCCGCCAGTACGAGTACGCCCACAAGGCCGACCTCACCGTCGGCCTCAGCGGCCTGAACTCACCCGACACCAAGGCCGACGCCTGGTCCGACTGGACGGTCACGCCCTACTGGGCCGACGGCTCCCGCACCTTCCGGGCCACCATCGGCCACGGCATGCCCTTCGTGTACGCCAAGGGCTCGGGAGGCGACGCCCGCATCACCACCGCCTCCACGCCCACGGTCTTCTCCGACCAGGGCAACGTCCTCGGCATCACCGTCGCCGGGCACCACTACGCCCTCTTCGCACCGACCGGCAGCGACTGGAACGTCTCCGGCACCGCGATCACCGCGGGTCTCGGCGGGAAGGACTACTTCTCGCTCGCCGTGCTGCCCTCCACGGACGCGCTCGCGACCTACAAGAAGTACGCCTTCAGCTTCGTCACCGGCTCCCAGGTGGCCTGGCAGTCCACCGGCGGCAACGTACGGGCGACCTACAGCCTGACGACCGAGGCCAAGGAGGGCACCGAACGCGGCACGCTCCAGGCCCTCTACCGCCACCAGTGGCTGCACACCACCGACGCGCTGACCCCTTACACGTACGTGTCACCGCGCGGCACGATGAAGGTGCGCGAGTCCGCCTCCTTCACCACCAGCCAGAAGAACAACGGCGTCGTGCCCGCGCTGCCCGCCTCCAGCGGCGTCGACAAGGCCCGGCTGGCCGGTTACCTCAACGAGGTCGCGAACGCCTCCGACCCGTTCTCGGGGGCCGCCGACACCTACTGGACCGGCAAGGCCCTCGGCCGCCTCGCCCAGCTGGTGCCCGTCGCCGATCAGATCGGCCAGACCGCCACCCGCGACAAGCTCCTCGGCCTGATGAAGGGCCGGCTCCAGGAGTGGTTCACGGCGGGCGGGGCCAGTGAGTTCAGCTACGACAAGGACTGGAAGACCCTCACCGGCTACCCGGCCTCGTACGGCAGCGACACCGAGCTGAACGACCACCACTTCCACTACAGCTACTACGTCTACGCGGCGGGGATCATCGCCCAGTACGACCAGGCCTGGGTCGCCGACTCCGCCTGGGGCACGATGATCAAGCACCTGATCCGCGACACCGCCAACGCCAGCCGCACCGACTCCGCCTACCCGTTCCTGCGCGGCTTCGACGTGTACGCGGGCCACAGCTGGGCCTCCGGCCACCAGGGCTTCGCGGCGGGCAACAACCAGGAGTCCTCCTCCGAGTCCATCAACCTCAGCGCGGGACTCGTCCTCTACGGCGCGGCCACCGGCGACACCAACCTCCGCGACCTCGGCAGCTATCTGCTGACCACCGAGTCCGAGGCGATCACCCAGTACTGGTTCGACGCCGACCAGCAGGTCTTCCCCGGCTCCTTCGGCCATGACACGGTCGGCATGGTCTGGGGCAGCGGCGGCGCGTACTCCACCTGGTGGACCGCCAACCCGGAGGAGATCCACGGCATCAACGTCCTTCCGGTGACCGGTGGTTCACTCCACCTGGCCCGCGAGAAGGCGGCCATCAAGCGGAACATCGCCGAGATGGAGCGCGAGAACGGCGGTCCCGCACAGGAGTGGCGCGACCTGCTCTGGCAGTTCGAGTCGCTGTCGGACCCGGCGGCGGCGAAGGCCAAGTGGGACGGGGTGAACGGGAACTACGAGCCGGAGCAGGGTGAGTCCAAGGCGCACACCTACCACTGGATCAACACCCTGAACACGGTCGGCGCGCCCGACATGACGGTCAGCGGCGACCTGCCGACCTCCGCCGTCTTCTCGAAGGACGGCGTCCGCACCTACACCGCCCACAACCACGGCTCCACCGCCCGTACGGTCACCTTCTCCGACGGGAAGAGCCTGTCGGTTCCGGCCCGTTCGACGGCCACGAGCACGGGCCCCGGCGGCGGCAACCCGGACCCCGACCCGGACCCGGACCCGCCGACCGGCAACACCTTCCGCCTCAAGACCGGCGGCGTCCTCACCACCGCCACCACCGACCCGGCGGGCGCGGACACCATCGCCTCGGCCGACGGCGTCAACCGGGACGGCACCCCGTACCGGCCGACCGCCTACGAGGTGAAGCAGGTCAACGGCAAGGTCGCTCCCGGCGCGGCCACCGCGTTCCGCCTCCGGGTCGACGCGGGCACGAAGGTCGGGCTCGCCCCGCAGGTCCGGGTCAGCTACGACCTCACCGGCGACGGCACGTTCGACCGGACCGAGACCTTCCGCTACTTCGCGACCGACCCGGTCAACGGGTGGGAGGAGTACACGCAGGCGGTCGGTGCGAAGGCTGTCACCGGGAGCCTGGGCGAACTGAAGAACGGCACCGTCCGCCTGGAGGTCTGGAACGCGCTCGGCAGCGGCACGTCCCAGGTGCAGACCGGCACGGACGCGGCCGTCCTGAAGATCCCGTACGTGTAGGTCGCGCGGGATCCCGTGAGCCCGGGTCGCGCGGGATCCCGTATGTCCGGGTCGCGCCGCCCCATCCGGACAACCGGACAGGTGGCGGGATCCGTACGTGTAGGGCGTGACCCGTACGGGAACGATGCGTGCGGCGGGTCTCCGGCTCCTCAGGGCGGAGGCCCGCCGCACTTCGGTGCGTCCGCGCTCACGTGGCGGTCAGGCCGAGGCCCGTCGCACCAGGGTCGTCGGGGTGATCACGGAGGCGGGCGCCGGGCCGCTGCCCGTACGGTCCCGGTCCAGTCCGCGCAGCAGCAGGCGGGCCATCAGCCGGCCCTGCCCCTCGATGTCCTGGTTGACCGTGGTCAGCGGCGGATCGGTGGTCCCGGCCACCGAGTCCATGTCGTCGAACCCGACGATCGCCACCTGCTCCGGCACGGCCACCCCGCGCTCCCGCAGCACGCGCAACGCACCCGACGCCATCAGGTCGTTGGCGGCGAACACCGCGTCCAGGTCGGGCCGTCGCTCCAGCAGCTCCGCCATCGCCCGGGCCCCGCTCTCCACGGTGAACGCGCCCTCGGCGACGAGCGTCGGGTCCACGTCCAGCAGGACGTCCCGGTAGCCGTCGAAGCGGTCCACCGCCGAGGTCTGGTCGGGCGGTCCGCCGATGTGCGCGATCCGCTGCCGCCCGAGGTCCTTCAGATACCGCACGGCCACCCTCGCGCCGCCCCGGTTGTCCGCGTCCACATAGAGGACGGCCTGATCCCCGGGATCGGCGGTCCAGCTGGGCCGGCCCCCGTACACCGTGGGAATCCCGGCCCGCCGGGTGATCGCGGGCAGCGGGTCGTCGGTGTGCAGCGAGAACGCGAGCGCCCCGTCGACGTGTCCGCCGGACAGATAGAGGGCGATACGGTCGAAGTCTCCGGGCCCCTCCACCAGCAGCAGGACGAGCTGGGTGTCGTGGGCGGTCAGCTCCTTGCTGATGCCCCGGATCTGCTGGGAGAAGAAGGGGTCGGAGAAGATCCGTATCTCCGGCTCCGCGATGACGACGGCCACCGCTCCCGTCCGCCGGGTCACCAGGGTCCTGGCCGCGTGGTTCGGGATGTAGCCCAGCTCGTCGACCGCCTTGAGCACCTTGTCCACGAGCGGCTTGCGGACTCCGTCACCCCCGTTGACGACCCGCGAGGCGGTGGCCCGCGACACCCCCGCACGTGTCGCGACGGCTTCCAGGGTGGGCCGGGACCCGGGGGGCTGCTCGGGCAAGGCGGTCGCTCCTCGTCGACGGGGGCGGCGATACGCGGGCTGGTGCGCGGGGTGCTGTGCGCGTACTCGGTGTCGCCGCCGGATCGCCTACAGCCTAGCGCCGGGAACTGACAGGCCTGAGAGCGCTTCCAGGGGAGGGCCGGAAGGTGCGAGGGGAGCCAAGGCACGCTACTGGGCCGTGAAGTGTGGGGATGCCCCCGCTCCGCTCTGGGCGACCTCCATACTTCATACGATCATCACATTTGACGTTAGGGGAACCCATGGGAGTCCTGCGAGGAGTTCGCGGCAGCGCGGCAGCCCGGGCGACCGTCGGCATGGCACTGCTCATGGGCCTGGTGGCGGCGGGGGGCCGGCACGAGGTGGCGGCCGACCCGGCGCCGCCCCAGCCGGTGCGCACCGTCTCGTACAACGCCTGCGGCGCGCACACCTGCCAGAACACCGTGGACAGCGCCGACACCTGGGCGGCGAAGTTCCTGTCGCGGATGAACGCCGAGGGCGGTCCCGCCGACGTGATCGCGCTGCAGGAGATGTGTACCGGCCAGTACGAGGCCCTGCAGAAGGTGTTGACCGGCTACAGCGCGCACTGGGCCGGCGAGCAGGAGCCCGCGGGGTGCGGCCGGTGGGGCGGCAGCTCGACGAAGTTCGGGCAGGTGCTGTTCGTCAAGGGCGCGGCCGCGGACTTCACCGCGTACCGAGCCCTCGCCAACCCCGCTGAGACCTCCATCGCCCAGCAGCGGTGGATGCTGTGCCTCAGGGGGCCGGTCGGTGGCCGGACCACTCTGGCCTGCGGCACGCATCTGTCCCCTTCGCTGCCGTTGAACGGGACGCCGGTGGTGCTCGCGAACATGGAGCGGTGGGCGGCGGGCGCACCTGCCCTGATCACCGGCGACTTCAACGCCATACCCGGCCACTCCGGGCTCGTGCCGATGCGGACGGGGCTGTGCGGCACGGGTCCGTTCGTCGAGGCGGACGCGGGGAAGAACGCCCCGACCGCCTATGCGAGCGCGGCGCCCTTCAGCTACCGCCTCAAGTACGACCACGCCTTCTTCGGCAGCAGGGATTTCACGGAACTACGCGCCAGGACCGCCGACATCGACCTGACGCCGGGCGAGGACCACAAGCTGGTGTGGGCGGAGGCGAAGCCCCTGGAGCGGGGCGCCACGCAGGTGCCGGGCGATCTGACCGGCGATCTCTGCCCCGACATGCTCGCCGTCCGCAAGGACGACACGCTCCGCCTGTATCCCGGAACGGGCCGGGGCGCCTTCGGGTCCCCGCGCGTGATCGGCAGCGGGCCCGAGTGGAGCGGCGCGGTGGTCAGCCACCGCGGGGACTGGGACGGCGACGGCGACGAGGATGTGGTCGCCCGCAAGGGCGACCAACTGCTGCTCCACCGGAACACGGGCACGGGCGACCTCGAACCGGGCGTGGTGATGAAGGTTTCGGAGACCGGCTGGGCCCACGCCTCACCGGTTGCGGCGGGCGACATCGACGGGGACGGCGGCCCCGACGTCCTGGCCACCAGTTCCACCGGACTGTGGCTCCACCGAGGGCGGGTGGCGGCGGACGGTGGTTGGCTGTCCTTCAGTGCCGTACGGATCGGCCCGGCGGAGTGGAAGGACCGGGAGGTTCTCGTCCCCGGTGACACGGACGGGGACGGAAAGGCGGAGGTCTGGGCCCGCGACACCGCGGGGACGGTCGAGCGGTACGCCTACGACAGCGGTACGCGGACCCTGGGCGCTCCCATCACGCTCGGCAGCCTCCCCAAGGAGTCCCGCCCGCTGGGGCTCTCGCTCGGTGACGTCGACGGCGACGGGCACGCCGACCTCTGGACCACTACAGTCGCCGCCGACCTGGTGTTCCACCCGGGCGGAACACCGTTCGCGGAGGCCGGCGGGGTGGCGGTGGGGACCGGCGGCTGGGGGTACTTCTCCCGGCTGGGCTGATCGCCCCGCGGTCCGGTTGCTCGAACTGCGCCTCTTCGGGGCCAACTGCGCGTTGGACACGCTGGGTATGCATGACCATCACTCAGAGTGGAAGGTGTGCGGCATGGAAGCGATGGAGCGGCGCAGGGCGGCGGCGGACCGGGTGCGGGTGGCGGAGGACGCCGTGGAGCGGTTGAAGGAAGGGCTTGCGGAGTTCGGGATGAAGCTGCCGTCCCTGCGGATCGATCCGGTCTCGTGTGCGGGTGACGAACCGGCGCCCCTGGTCGACCTGGGCCGCTGCAACATCGACACGGCGTTGCGGCTGTGCGAGGTGCTGGCGGAGAAGGAGAGCGGTCATGACGGGTGACGGGTGCGGGCCGGGTGTGCCCGAGGCGGGCGGATTCGTGGTGGACGCGCGGGACGGGCGGGTCGGCCGGGTGACGGGCCGGTCCGGGCCGAACGTGCGGCTGCGGCCGCCCGGTGGCGGGCCGGAGTGGGAATGCCCGCCGGAGGCGGTGCGGCCGGCGTCACCGGGAGTGGTGCTGCGGGCCCGGGTGACGGAGATCAACAGGGAGGGGCAGCTGCCGCGTTGAGGGCGGGCGGATCACCACGCGCGAGGCGGCGGGGCCGGCCCCTCCTCGGGGTCGGGCCCGCCGCCGCTCGGGGGGGCGCACGCCGGGTCACATGATGCGGTACGCCAAGTAGTACGCGGACAACTGCTCGTGGTAGCCCGGGTCGTCCGCCTGTCGGTGGCGGTCGAACTCCGGGGAGTCCTTGACCTGTTCCTTGGTGAGGTCGACGTAGACCTTCCGGTCCTCGGTGTCGATGCGCTTCACCGTGCCCGCGGGCAGCAGGACGTCCTTGCCGAAGATCCAGACTCCGGTGTCGACGAGCAGATAGGCCGAACCCACCTCGTCGGAGTACTTGTCGACCTTTCCGATACCGCCGTCGGTGGCCTCGACCGCATAGCCGGTCAGGTCGGCGCCCACGGTGTGACCGCTCGACGGCTGATAGCCCCACAGGGAGTCGCTCATTGTGGCTCCTTTCGTGAAGGTCGCCCAATTCATTAGTGTCGCGTATCGGCAATGCGTTATCGAGCGATCGCCGAACGATTACTTCCGCTGAACTCCGTGTGCCCGGGGAGAGACGGCGTACACCTGGGCGGTGCCGCCGGTCAGCGGCGGATGCTGGTCAGAGGTGACTACCAGCGGTACCACCGGCCCCGTCGGCCGCCGCTCGCGGCGGGACGGACGAAGAACCCTACGAGCCACAGCACCAGGACGATCACGGCTATCCACCAGAGAGCTTTGATCGCGAAACCGATACCGAAGAGAACCAGGGCGAGCAATAGAACGAGAAGCAGGGGAACCATGATGATCAACCTCCGGACATTCAGG
This sequence comes from Streptomyces sp. CA-278952, assembly GCF_028747205.1. Classification (NCBI taxonomy): domain Bacteria; kingdom Bacillati; phylum Actinomycetota; class Actinomycetes; order Kitasatosporales; family Streptomycetaceae; genus Streptomyces; species Streptomyces sp. CA-278952. The sequence continues at coordinate 3,461,386 of NZ_CP112880.1, read as the reverse complement.
TTCCCGCTTACATTTCTCCTACACATGAAGGGTGCCGATGAATTCCCCCCGACCGGTCAGGGAACGGGGCGCGATATCACTCGTGACCGGTGGTCGCCGCGCGCTTCCCTGCGCGGGGCCACTCGTTCGTGGGACGCTGGGAGGAGCGGCGGACAGCCGTGAACGCCCCGATCTAGCCTCGTCGGCAAGGCCACGGAAGAAGGGACCCGCGATGACCGCAGCGTTCGTCGAGAACGGCCCGGCTTCGGATGGGCGCGCGTGGGACTACCTTCTGCGGACTTGGCGTGAACTGGACGTGCCCGAGGGATGGCGCGCCGAGATCGACGACGAGCGGATCGTCTTGGGGCCACCGCCGCACGCGCACCACAACGGCATCGCCGCCAAGGTGCAGCGCAGGCTCTACGCGACGCTGCCCGATGACCTGGGGATCTACCAGACCCTCGGCGTCCACGTCGCCCCGCTCGGCAAGCTGTACGTCCCCGACCTGGTCGTCATGCCGACCGAGCTGATCGCGGCGGCCGATCCGGAGATCAGCGATCCGATGGACGCGGCGGAGGCGTTGCTCGTCGTCGAGATCACCTCGCGGGGGAACGCGCGGGAGGACCGCACCAAGAAGTACCGCGCGTATGCCCGCGCGGGAGTCCCGATGTACCTGCTGATCGACCGGTTCGACACCCGGGGGCCGATGGCCACGCTGTTCACGGAACCGAACGAGGACGGCACGTACAAGCACACGGACGCGGTGCCGTTCGGCAAGCCGCTGGCCCTGCCGTCCCCGTTCGACGTGCAGCTGATGACGGGGGAGTTCCCGGGGCCCGCCGTCTAGCGGGTGCCCGCCGGCGGGCGGGTGACCACCTTGATGTTGAAGGTGTGGGATCCCACCCCGCCCGCGATCCCCATGAAGAGGAACGCGAAGTGCTCCTGGCCGCGCGCCGTGGTGATGCCGCCGATGTCGAGCTGGGAGGAGTCCGGCCACCCGAGGTCCGTGAGCAGCCTGCCGGTGGTGCGCTTGGCCTCGGCGTCGTCGCCGGAGAGGAAGACCGTGCCCGGCTCGGTGAGGTCGCCCGGGGCGGTCATGGTGGTGGAGTCCATCGTGCAGAGCGTCTTGACGACCGGAGTCAGCGGGAACGCCTCCTGGATCAGTTCGCCCAGGCTGCTGTTGGGGTGGGTGAGCGCGCTGAAGTCGTCGGAGAGGCCGACGCCGACGTCGATCAGCAGCGTGCCGGCCAGGGCCGGGGCTCCGATGGAGTGCAGCAGGTCCACGGAGACCCCGCCAGGTGTGGCGTTGACGAGCACCTCCGCATGCGCGGCCGCCTCGTCGAGGCCGGCGACGGGCAGTCCGAGGCCGGTGCGTTCTTCGGGCCGACGTGATCCGAGGAGGACGTCGTGTCCTGCGGCGCGCCAGCCGTGGGCCAGGGCGCGGGCGACATTTCCGGTACCGAGAAGTCCTATACGCATGGGGGAGACGCTAGCCAGCGGGGCCCCGGGGCGTATCGGGCTGGAGACCGGGGCGGGGCGGCACCTGAGGCCTAGTCCGCAGGACGCCCCTGTGCGTGGGGCGACCCCGGGGCCCGCCCCGCACCGGTCACGCCGCTGTACGGGCCACGAAGGCCACCTCTTCCTGTTCCTCGTCGAGGGCGATGCTGAGGGAGGCGTCCAGGGCGAGCGCCAGTCGCCGGAGCAGGAGCAGGGTGGGCACCGCGTCGGCACCCTCGACGCGGGAGATCTTCGCCTGGGTCAGGCCCGCTCGCTCGGCGACATCCTGCTGGGACAGGCCGAGTTCCTTGCGACGGTCGTACACCGCCTTGGCGAAGGCCATGGCGAGCCGGACTTCCGCGCGCTCGGCGCGGGTCTCCTCGGACTCGTCGGGCCTGGAGGCGAGTTCCTGTTCGCGCTGCAGCTTCCAGCGGCTGTGGTTCATGAGGTCTCCCTGCTCTCTCCGCGTGTGTACGTCGTGTGGGCCGGTTCGTGTTCGGCCTCGCACAGCGCCCGGGCCCGCACGGCTCGAGCCACTTGGGCCGCCTCCCGCATCCGCGTCTTGCGGAAGACGGTCAGGAGCACGATGCGGCGTTCCGAGGCGAACCAGTACGTGCTTCTTGTGGCCTCGCCGTTCAGCGTCGGCCGAAGTTCGTACAGTCCGTCCCGAGGGGGCGACTGAACGGCATCGGAGTGCTTGTTCCCATCGAAGCGAGCAGGGCCGCGTACTCCTCCACTTTGACGTAGTGCTTCTCGGGGAGAAGCTCCAGCCAGTCACGAACTTCGGGCTCTACCTCGATGACGTGCATGTATGTCACGCCCGGCACCATAATATGTCGTGGACGACATGATAGTTCGATCCCGTTGGCTTCGCCTTTCCGGGTGGGCGCGGAACGTCAGGTTGACGCTTCCGTGGTCTCCCTGTGCTCCCGGCCCTCTTAGGCATACGGGAGGCGGCGCAGGACGCCCCCGGTCCTCCCGTCCGCCGGGAAGGCGGGGGAGGACCGGGGGCAGGTCGGGCAGGCCGGAGGGCGGGGCCGGGGGCGGAGTCAGACTCCCGCCGGAGCCTTGGCCGGGGAGGTGCCGGGGTCCGTGCCGTCGGAGGCGGAGCCCGTGCCGGCGGGGGCGGCCGGAGTGGTGGCGGGGTGGGTGTTGCCCGTGGCGGCGACCGTGGACGGGGTCGGTTCCTGGGAGACGTTGAACTCGGCCAGCAGGTCCTTGCCGAAGCCGAAGAAGTACGTCGCGACGAACCCGGCGACATACCCGACGAGCAGGCCGCCCGCGTAGATCGCGATCGTCGAGCCCAGGCCGTGGTTGCCGTCGAGGAGGGGGAACAGGGCCCAGCCGGACGGGCCGATGGCCGTCGAGCCGACCGTGTCGCCGAGCTGGTTGAACAGGCCGACGAAGCCCGCGCCGAACGCGCCGCCGACGCACGCCGTGACGAACGGGCGGCCGAGCGGGAGCGAGACGCCGTAGATCAGGGGCTCGCCCACACCCAGCAGACCCGCCGGCAGCGCCGACTTGATGGTGCGGCGGATCGACTCGTTGCGGGGGAGGCGGAAGTAGACGGCCACGGCCGCGCCCACCTGGCCCGCACCGGCCATCGCGAGGATCGGCAGCAGGACCGTGTACCCCTGCTGCTCGATGAGCGTGGTGTGGATCGGGATCAGCGCCTGGTGCAGGCCCAGCATCACCAGGGGCAGGAACAGGCCGCCGAGCACGAAGCCCGCGCCCGCGCCGCCGTTGGACAGCAGCCAGTCGGCGAACGTGCCGATCGCGGAGGACACCTCGCCCGCCACGTACATCAGGCCGAAGATCGTCACCAGGCCGGAGATCAGCACCGTCAGGGTCGGGGTGACCAGGACGTCCAGCGCCTCCGGCACCCACCGGCGGCACCACTTCTCCACGTACACCGCGAGGACCGCCGCGCCCAGCGCGCCGAGCACACCGCCCTGGCCCGGGGAGAGCGTCTGGCCGAAGGCGTCGATGTTCGCGACGCCCGGGAAGACGATGATCGCCGCCACCGCACCGCCCAGGATCGGCGTACCGCCGAACTCCTTCGCCGTGTTGTAGCCCACGAACACCGCGATCAGCGCCATGAAACCGGACGCCATCGCCGCCAGCGCGGGTGTCACGGCGGGCAGCCACTGGAGGTTCACCAGCAGGCCGTTGAGGCCCGCGATAATTCCGCAGCCGATGAGCGCCGGGATCAGCGGCACGAAGATGTTGGCGATCTTGCGCAGGAACAGCTTGAACGGGGTGGCGTTCTTCGCCTTCCGCTGGGCCTTGATCGCCGCGCCCTGGGCCGCCAGTTCCTCGGCGGAGACGGGGGCCGTACCGGGCGCGGGGGCCGGTTCGGGCGCGGCCTCGCGGGCCTCGTCGACCAGCTGCTCGAACTCCGGGGTGACCCGGGCGACCGTGCCCGGGCCCAGCACGATCTGGTACGTGTCGTCCTCGACGACGCCCATGACGGCGGGCAGGGCCTTCAGCGCCTCGTCGTCGACGAGGGACCGGTCGTGCAGACCGAGGCGGAGCCGGGTCATGCAGTGGGCGATGGAGGCGACGTTCGCCCCGCCGCCGACGAGCGGCAGGATCGCGGCGGCGGTGGCGCGGTTCTTGTCTTCTGTGGCCATGGTGCTTGGTGCCTTGCTGTGCGGGGGGTGGGGCGGGGTACCCGGATGGGTCAGGTGGTGCGTACGGCCGTGAGTGCGGCGCGCAGGTGGCCGTCCGCCTCGGTGAGGCGGGTGGCGGCGGTGGGGCCGTCGACCTGGCCGAGGATGACCAGGATCGCGTTCTTGACCTCGCCGTCGGTGGCGGCGAGCGCGGCCTCGATCTCGGCGTCGGACGCGCCGGTGGCCAGCGAGACGATGTGCCGGGAGCGGGCCCGCAGCTTCTCGTTGGAGGCGCGGACGTCGACCATGAGATTCCCGTACGTCTTGCCGAGCCGGATCATCGTGATCGTCGAGATCATGTTCAGGACGAGCTTCTGGGCCGTGCCCGCCTTCAGCCGGGTCGAGCCGGTGAGCAGCTCGGGGCCGACGACGACCTCCAGGCCGTGTTCGGCGGCGGCGCCGAGCGCGGAGTCGGCGTTGCAGGAGAGCCCGATGGTCAGGGCGCCCCGCTCGCGGGCGTGCTCGACGGCGCCGATCGCGTACGGCGTGCGGCCGGAGGCGGAGATGCCGACCACCGTGTCGTCGGCGTTCAGCTTCAGCCCGTCGAGGTCGGCGGCGGCCAGCTCCTTGCTGTCCTCCGCGCCCTCGACGGCCGTGACCATGGCGGAGGGGCCGCCCGCGATGAGGCCGATGACCTCGGACGGGTCGGTGTTGAAGGTGGGCGGGCACTCGCTGGCGTCCAGCACCCCGAGGCGGCCCGCGGTGCCCGCGCCCGCGTAGATCAGCCGGCCGCCGCGGGCCATGCGCTCGGCGGTGGCGTCGATGGCCGCGGCGATCTGCGGCAGCCGCTCGGCGACGGCGGCCGGGACGGTGGCGTCCTCGCCGTTCATGATGCGCGCGATCTCCCGCGTGGGCTGCCGGTCGATCTCGGCCAGCTCGGGGCGGAACGCCTCGGTGGTGAGGGTGGCCAGCTGGGCGCGGAGTTCGCCGTAGGTCCCGGAGGCCTCGGGGGTGTCGGTGTTCGCGTCGGTGGTGGAGGTCATGAGGTGCGGCTCAGCTTTCTCGGTGTTCTCGGTCTCGTACGCGTACGGGTGGTGCGTGGCCCTGGCCCTGGCAGTGGTCGTGGCCCTGGCCCTGGCCCGGGTCGTGGCCGGGGCGGTCAGCGGGTGCGCGGGTTGTGGCGGTGGGCGAGCGCCTCGTAGGAGGCGGCCAGGGCGGGCGCGGCGGTCTCGTACGTCCGCTGCGCGACGCCTATGAACAGGCAGTCCACGACGAGCAGCTGGCTGGTGCGGCTCGACATGGCGGCGGGGCGCAGCTCGCTCTCGCGCGCGGTGGACGTGGTCAGCACGTGGTCCGCGTACTGCGTCACGGGTCCGTCGGGCCGCCCGGTGATCGCGATCGTCGTCGCGCCGTGGTCGAAGGCGACCCGCAGGGGTTCGATGACGTCGCCGGTGGAGCCGGAGTGCGTGATCGCGATGGCCACGTCGCCGGCGCGCAGCTGCACGGCGTTGGTCACCGCGAGGTGCGGGTCCATGTGGGCGTGGGCGATCAGTCCGATCCGGAGCAGCTTCTGCGCCAGGTCCTGGCCGACGAGGGAGGACGCGCCGACGCCGTAGACGTCGATGCGGCGGGCGGTCGACGCGGCGGCGACGGCGGCCCCCAGCTGTACGGTGTCGAGCCCGGCGGCGGTGTCGGCGAGGGTCTGCTGCTCGTCGTAGGCGAGCTTGGCGACCACGTCGGCGATCGGGTCGTCCACCGCGATGTCGGCGGTGACGGCCGGGGCCCGGCCGGACTCCTGGTGCGCGGCGAGGCCGGCCAGCGCCAGGCGCAGATCCCGGTAGCCGGGGTAGCCGAGGAGCCGCGCGGTGCGGACGACGGTGGCTTCACTGGTGCCGGTGAGCTCGGCGAGACCGGTGACGGTGAGGGCGGCGCACCCGGCGGGGTCGCCCGCCACGGCTTCGGCGACCAGCTGCATCGAGCGGGTCATGGAGGGGGCGAGGGTCCGGACCTTGGCGGCGAGGGCCGCGGGGGCCGGCGGGGAGTCGCCGCTGAAAATTTCCTTCACGTCACTGGTCACATCTGAAAGATATTTTCAACCTCGGGGTCCGTCAACCCCCCTTTGGTCCCTACCTCTGGCGGGGCCATTCCCGGGCGGGCGCACAATGGGGGCATGGAGTTGAACCCCCTGGAGCAGGCCCTGCACACCGCCCGCGCGCTCGTCATGGCCGACCTGGCGGCGGGCGGCGTCGCCGAGGCGGACATCGTCTCGCTGGTCGAGGACGCGGTGACGCACCGCCGCTGGTGGGTGGAGCAGTGGCCCGAGGGGGCGGAGTTCCTGGCCGGGCTGGTCGCCCAGGACGTGCAGGACGCGCTGCTGGAGCGGTACGGGCGGTGGCCGCTGTGCCCAGCGTGCTCGGCGGAGGAGGAGCCGCACGCGCTGGACGTGGAGCCGGAGCTCGGGCCCGACCCGCACTGGGTCTGCACCAAGGCGGCCGTGGCGGTCGCGCCGGTGGGGGCGCTGGGCGAGGTGCTGCGGCGGTGACGCTCTACATCGACCCGCCCACCTGGCCCGGACACGGCCGCCTCTGGTCGCACCTGGTCAGCGATGTGTCGTTCGAGGAGCTGCACGCCTTCGCCGCCGCGATCGGCTGCCCGCCGCGCGCCTTCGAACGCGACCACTACGACGTCCCCCAGGCGCACTACGCGGACGCGGTGCGCGCCGGGGCGCGGGAGATCGGCTCGAAGGAGCTGGTCAGGCGCCTGACGGATGCGGGACTGAGGAGGCCGAAGGGGCGGCCGGCGCCGGGCGGCCGTCCTTAGGGACGTCCGCCTCACGGGCCGCCGCGCCCTTCGCGATCAGCCGCGACCGAGACCCGCCGCTCTCGCCGCCGCCGCGCTGGAGGCGCAGCGCCACCCCCACCGCCGCGAGGGCCAGGGCCGTCATCGCCGCGCCCGCCCACGCCGTGGACGCGAAGCCGAAGTCCAGGTCGATCACCGTGCCGCCGAGCCACGGGCCGCTCGTGTTGCCCAGGTTGAACGCCGCCGTCGTGGTGGCCCCGGCCAGCGTCGGGGCGGCTCCGGCCACGTTGAACATCCGGGCGTTCAGCGCGGGGGCCGTGAAGAAGGCGGACAGGCCCAGCAGGAACGCCAGCGCGATGACCGCGACCTGGCTGGAGGCGAAGAGGGCCAGCGCCACCAGGAAGACCGTGGAAGCCGTGATGCCGCTCAGCAGCACCCCGAAGAGGTGCGCGTCCGCGACCCGGCCGCCGATCACCGTGCCGATCAGCGCGCCCGCACCGAACAGGCCGAGGATCCACGGCACCCAGCCCGAGTCGAGGCCCGCCACGTCCGTGAGCAGCGGCGCCAGGTAGCTGAACGCGCAGAACACCCCACCCGCCGCGAGCGCCGTGATCACGATGGCCAGCCAGACCTGCCGGTCCCGGTAGATCGCCAGCTCCCGCTTCAGCTCGGGCTTCTTCTCGGGCAGCGGGATGTGCGGGATGCGCGTGGCGACGCCGACCAGGGCCACCGCCGAGGCCGCGCCGACCGCCCAGAACGCCGAACGCCAGCCGAAGTGCTCGCCGAGGAAGGCCCCCAGCGGCACGCCCAGCACGTTCGCGACGGACAGCCCGCCGATCATCACGGCCATGGCCCGCGCCCGCGAGTTCACCGGGACCATCGCGATGGCCACGGCCGCACCGACGGCCCAGAAGCCCGCGCAGGCGAGTGCGCTCAGGACCCGGGAGACGAAGAGGATCTCGTACGTCGGGGCCAGCGCACCGGCGATCTGGCCGAGGCCGAACACCGAGATCAGCGCGATCAACGTGGTGCGGCGTGGCAGCCGGAGCGTGGCGACGGCCAGCAGCGGGGCGCCGACCACCATGCCGATCGCGAACGCGGATATGAGGAGTCCGGCCTGCGGGATCGACACGTTCATGTCGTCGGCGATGGGCGGGAGCAGGCCCGACAGCATGAACTCGCTGGTGCCGAGGGCGAAGACCGAGAGGCCGAGAATGTATACGGCCAGCGGCATGGGTGCGCGGCGGGAGGGAGAGTCGGGCATGACTCGTCCCAACGCCGGAGAGCGCCTCCGCATTCCCGGCGTCGGACGAGAACGTGCCTGTTCACACGTGCTTCACACCCGCGTCATGCGGGAAGGCTTCCTACCCGCGTCATGCGGAAGGGCGTGCGGCTTACGCAGGAAGGGCGTGCAGCTTCTTGCCGTGCAGGGCGAAGACCCGCTTGCCGTCGGTGGCCACCAGCCAGGCGTGGTAATCGCCGGACTTGTCGTTGAACGTCCAGCGGAGTCCGCCGGCCTTCGCGTCGAAGGCGTGGACGCCGCCCTGCTTGTCGAGGTCGGTGGCCCCGTAGAGCGTGCCGCCCACCTTGACGAACTGCCGGGGCACCTGCCCGCCCGCGTCCTTGAGGGCCGTGGACTGCCAGACCTTCTTGCCGGTCCCCGGCTCGACGGCCCACAGCGTGCGGCCGCTGTCCGCGATGTAGAGCACGTCCTCCAGGAGGGTCGGCTCCCGGAAGGTGGTGAACTCCTCGGCCCGCACGGACCACTTCTCGGACCCGTCGGACAGCGCGAAGGCCTGGAGCCGCTGCCCCTGCGGGACGATCACCAGATCCTGGTGGACGACGAACGGCCCGTAGCTCGTCTTCGTCGTCTTCTGTGTCCACACCTGCTTGCCGGTGGCGGTGTCGCGGACCGTGAGGTTGTTCTTGAAGTCGGTGTAGACGAGATAGCGGCCCTGTACGGCGGCGTGGACGCCGTTCTGCTGGGTGCCGAGGTCGCGCTGTTCCTTCCAGGCGACCTTGCCCGTACCGCTGTTCAGCGCGGCGATCACATTGGTGCGGGACGAACCGTCGGCCTCCAGGATCTCGGCGATGACGTACACCTGCTCCGCGTCCACCGCGACCGGCCTCGGCTGCCGGTACTCCTTGCCGAGGCGGCTGCGCCAGGCCTCCTTGCCGGACCCGGGGACGTAGCCGGCGACGCTGCCGTCGTACTTGCCGCTCTCCAGGTACAGCGTGCCGTCGCCGAGCAGCAGCGGCGCCCCGGGCACCGCGCCGCCCGGCAGCGACCACCGCTCCTCGCCGGTCGCACTGTCGAAGGCGGTCAGCGGATCGCCGCTCGCGATCACCACGCCGTCCACGGCCACGAGCTCGTCGTTGTCCCCGTAGGTCTGGGCCGACGTCGACTTCGTCCACAGCGGCTCGGGGGCCTTCCCGTCCTCGGGCGCCTTCCCGTCCTCGGGGGAAGCGCTGGGCGGCGGCGTGCTGTCTTCGCCGCCCGTCGCGAGCTCGTCCTCGCAGCCGGTCAGCCCGGCTCCGAGCGCTGCCATCGTGATCCCGCCGCCGGCCAGGCGCAGTACGCGCCGCCGGGAGGATCTGCCGACCGTCGTGCCGAGTCCCTTGGACATGTCGCTGTACCCCCGTGGAGTCGTGTGTGCATCTGCGATGCGAGACGTTAGCGGTCGCCGGGCCCCACCGGTCGGGCCAGGGCGCGACCGGGACGACACCGTGAACGAACCGGAACATTCACCGGGTGATCGTCACCGGGCGATCGTCACCGGTCGGTCGTCGCCGGGCGGTCGTCACCGGTCGGTCGTCACCGGTCGGCGGGGCGGACAGACGGTCAGCCGGCGCCGGACGACGTCAGCAGGTCCAGCTCCGTCGCCAGGTTGTGCCGGGCCCGGGCCTCCCACTCCGCCGCGCCGTGCGGGGTACGGAACAGCCTCGGCAGGTCGAGGAGTTGCCGCAGCACCGCCGCCCGGCCCTCCCGGAACGCTCCGTCCGGGACGAAGCCGTACTCCTCCCGGACCCGGGCCGCGTACGCCCCGTACTCCTGCGGGCCGCCCGCCAGGACCGCGAGGTCGGCGTCGCACAGCGCCTCGCCGTTGCGGTCGCCGTCCACCGGGTCGTGCGTGACGGTGAGGCGGACCAGCCGGGCGACCTCCGCCACCACCGCCTCCGGCACCCCCGCCTCGGACAGCGCCCGCTCGGCGAGGGCGGCGCTGCGCTCCTCGTTCTCCGTCCGGTCGGGCCGGTACACCGCGTCGTGGAACCAGGCGGCGAGGCGTACCGCGTGCACGTCGTCGGCGTGCCCGGCCAGGGTGTCGATGCCGTCCAGGACCGCGGCCAGGTGGGCGGTCGTGTGGTAGCGGCGCTGCGGCTCGGCCCAGCGGGCGAGGAGGTTCTCGGCGTACGGCAACGGATCGGGGCCGTCCGCCCCGGCGCGCGCGGCGAGCAGCGTGTCGCGCCACCGGGCGCGGAGGCGGGCGTCGTGGGACGAGGCCTTGTCGAGTCCGGTGCCGCCGGGGTCGGCGTCGCGGGAAGGGGAGTCGTGCGGGCGGGGGCTGTCCGTCATGGGACGACTCTAGGACGGGCGGCTCCGGGACGGGGGCCGCCCGTCCGGCCCCCGGATGGCCCCTTGTCGCCCCGCTGGACTGTCATTACCGTGCGCCCGTGATGATGGATCTCAACGCGGACCTCGGCGAGGGCTTCGGCCACTGGACCCTGACCGACGACGACGCGCTCCTCGCCTGTGTCACGAGTGCCAACGTGGCCTGCGGCTTCCACGCGGGCGACGCCTCCGTGATGCGGCGGGTCTGCGACGCGGCGTCGGCCGGCGGGGTACGGATCGGGGCGCAGGTCTCCTACCGGGACCTGGCCGGGTTCGGGCGCCGGTCGATGGACGTGCCGCCCGCCGAGCTGACCGCCGAGATCGCCTACCAGATCGGCGCGCTGCGGGTCTTCGCGGAGGCCGCCGGGTCCACCGTCTCGTACGTCAAGCCGCACGGCGCCCTCTACAACCGGGCGGTCTGGGACGACGACCAGGCCGCCGCCGTCGTCGCGGGCGTCCGGCTCGCGGGCGGAGACCTGGCCGTGCTCGGGCTGCCCGGATCGCGGCTGCTCGACCGTGCGGCCGAGGCCGGACTGCCCGCCGTTCAGGAGGCCTTCGCCGACCGCGCGTACACCCCGCGGGGCACCCTCGTCCCGCGCGGTGAGCCGGGCGCGGTGGTGCACGACCCGGACGACGTCGTACGCCGGAGCGTCGGCATGGCCGTCGAGCGGGCGGTGACCGGGGTGGACGGCACCCGGATCCCCGTCGCGGCGCGTTCGCTCTGCGTCCACGGGGACACCCCGGGCGCGGCGGCCCTCGCCCGCCGGGTGCGGGCCGCGCTGGAGGAAGCGGGCGTCGAGGTACGGGCGTTCACGTGAGCGCCCGCGAGGTCGGCCCCGGGCCCGTGCGCGTGCTTCCGGGGGAGGTGCGGGTCCTTCCCGCCGGGCCGCACGCGCTGCTCGTCGAGCTGGCCGACGGCGAGCACGCCGAGGCCTTCCACGCCGAGCTGCTCCGCCGCCGCGAGCGCGGTGAACTCCCCGCCGTACGCGAGATCGTCCCGGCCGCCCGCACCGTCCTGATCGACGGGATTCACGACGGGATTCACGACGGGATTCACGACGGGGACGGGGCCGGGATCGGGGGGCGCACGCCCGGGGCGCGGGACCGTTTCGCCCGGGACCTCGCCTCGTGGCGGGTGGAGCCGCCGCGCCGGGAGGGGCGCGACCCGGTGGAGATCCCCGTCGTCTACGACGGCCCCGACCTGGACGAGGTCGCCGCGCTCTGGGGCGTCCCTGCCGGGGAGGTGGCCGCCCTGCACTCCCGTACCGCGTTCCGGGTGGCGTTCTGCGGGTTCGCCCCCGGGTTCGGCTATCTCACCGGGCTGCCGGAGCCGCTGCACGTGCCCCGGCGCACGACCCCGCGCACCCGGGTCCCGGCCGGGGCGGTTGGCCTCGCCGGGCCCTACACCGGGGTGTACCCGCGCCCCTCGCCCGGCGGCTGGCAGCTCGTCGGGCGGATGCCGGACCCGGGGGCCCTGTGGGACCCGGCCCGGGAACCGGCGGCGCTGCTGGTGCCGGGTACGCCGGTCAGATTCGTGCCGGTGGGGGCGGGCGCGTGACGCCGCCCGCCGGTTTCCGGCTGTACGTCGTCCGGGCCGGGGCGCTGACCACCGTGCAGGACGCGGGCCGGCCCGGCTGGGCGCACCTCGCGGTCGGGCGCGCCGGGTTTCTGGACGCGCCCGCCGCCCGGCTGGCCAACCGGCTGGTGGGCAATCCGCCGGACGCCGCCGTCCTGGAGACCACGCTCACCGGATGCGCGGTCCGCCCGGACCGGCCGGTCGTGGCCGTCGTCGGCGGGGCGGGCTGCCGGGTGACGGTCGACGGGCGGCCCGTGGCGTGGGGTGCGCCGGTGCGGGTGCCCGCGGGCGCGGTGCTGGACGCGGGCCCCGCCGAGGGCGGTCTGCGCGGCTACCTGGCGTTCGCGGGCGGGCTGGTGCCGGAGCCGGTGCTGGGCAGTCGTTCGGCGGACCTCCTCTCGGGACTCGGCCCCGCCCCCCTCGGCGAGGGCGACGTGATCCCGCTGGGCGATCCGGCGGCGCCGGGCGGTCCGCTGCCGCCCGCCGGCCCCGTTCCCTGGCCGGGGGCCCCCGCCGAGCTGGTGCTCCCGGTCCACCCGGGGCCCCGCCACGACTGGTTCACCGAGGCCGCGCTCCGTACGTTCCACACCGCCGCCTACCGGGTCTCGCCGCACAGCAACCGCATCGGCCTGCGTACGGAGGGCCCGGCGCTGGAGCGGTCCCGTACGGGGGAACTGCCCAGCGAGGGCATGGTCCTGGGCGCCGTCCAGGTGCCGCCCGACGGCCGGCCCGTCGTCTTCCTCAACGACCATCCGACGACCGGCGGCTACCCGGTCGTCGGCGTCGTCCCCGAACGGGCCCTCGCCGGGGCGGCGCAGGCGGTGCCGGGAACCCGGCTGCGTTTCGTACGCGCGTGAGCGCGGCGGGACCGGAAGGTCCCGCCGCGCCCAGGTGTCGTGCTGCTTCGGGCCTCACGCGCCCTTGAAGGTGCGCAGCCGCAGGGAGTTGCCGACCACGAAGACGGAGGAGAAGGCCATCGCCGCTCCGGCGATCATCGGGTTGAGGAGCCCGGCGGCGGCCAGCGGCAGGGCGCCGACGTTGTAGGCGAAGGCCCAGAAGAGGTTGGTGCGGATGGTGGAGAGGGTGCGGCGGGAGAGGCGGATCGCGTCGGCGGCGGCGTTGAGGTCGCCGCGGACGAGAGTGAGGTCGCCGGCCTCGATGGCGGCGTCGGTCCCGGTGCCCATCGCGAGGCCGAGGTCGGCCTGGGCGAGGGCGGCGGCGTCGTTGACCCCGTCCCCGACCATCGCGACCGAACGGCCCTCGGCCTGAAGGCGCTTGACCACGTCGACCTTGTCCTGCGGCATGACCTCCGCGTACACCTCGTCGATGCCGACCTCGGCCGCGACCGACTCCGCCACGGCCCGGTTGTCGCCGGTGAGGAGGATCGGGGTCAGACCGAGGGCGCGGAGCCGGCGGACGGCCTCGGCGCTGGTGTCCTTCACCGCGTCGGCGACCTCCAGCACCGCGCGCGCCTCGCCGTCCCAGGCGACGGTGATGGCGGTGCGACCGGCGGCCTCCGCGGCCTTCTTCGCCTCGGCGAGGTGGTCGGGGAGACGGATCTCCCACTCGGCCAGGAGCTGTTCGCGCCCGACGAGGACGGCGTGGCCCTCGACGACGCCCTGGACGCCGAGTCCGGGGACGTTCTGGAAGTCCTCCGGGGTGGGGAGAGGGCCGGTGGCGTCGGCGGCCGCGGTGGCGACGGCCTGGGCGATGGGGTGTTCGGAGGCGTTCTCCAGCGCTCCGGCCAGCCGCAGGACTTCGGCTTCGGTGGTGGTGTCGGTCGTGTGGGTGGTCTGGAGGGTCATGCGGCCGGTGGTGACGGTGCCGGTCTTGTCGAGGACGATGGTGTCGACGCGGCGGGTGGTCTCCAGGACTTCGGGGCCCTTGATGAGGATGCCGAGCTGGGCGCCGCGGCCGGTGCCGACCATGAGGGCGGTGGGCGTGGCGAGGCCGAGGGCGCAGGGGCAGGCGATGATGAGGACGGCGACGGCGGCGGTGAACGCGGCGGTCAGTCCGGCGTCGTTGCCGAGCCAGAAGCCGAGGGTGCCCAGGGCGAGGGCGATGACGATGGGGACGAAGACGGCGGAGATGCGGTCGGCGAGGCGTTGTGCGGAGGCCTTGCCGTTCTGGGCGTCCTCGACGAGGCGGGCCATGCGGGCGAGCTGGGTGTCGGCGCCGACGCGGGTGGCTTCGACGACGAGGCGGCCTCCGGCGTTGAGGGTGGCTCCGGTGACGGTGTCGCCGACGGTGACCTCGACGGGCACGGACTCACCCGTCAGCATCGAGGCGTCGACGGCGGACGCGCCCTCGACCACGGTCCCGTCCGTCGCGATCTTCTCCCCGGGACGGACCAGGAAACGGTCCCCGACCTGGAGCGCGGCGGTCGGGATCGTCGTCTCGACGCCGTCGCGCAGGACCGTGACCTCCTTCGCCCCCAGCTCCATCAGCGCCTTCAGCGCCGCCCCGGCCTTCCGCTTCGAGCGTGCCTCGAAGTAGCGCCCGGCGAGGATGAACGCCGTCACCCCGGCCGCGGCCTCCAGGTAGATGTTCGCGGCGCCGTCGCTGCGGGCGATGGTCAGCTCGAAGGGGTGCGTCATGCCGACCATGCCCGCGGTCCCGAAGAACAGGGCCCACAACGACCACAGGAACGCGGCCGACGTGCCGACGGAGATCAGCGTGTCCATCGTCGCCGCGCCGTGCTTCGCGTTGGTCCAGGCGGCCCGGTGGAAGGGCCAGGCGGCGTAGACGACGACCGGTGCGGTCAGCGTCAGGGAGAGCCACTGCCAGTAGTCGAACTGGAGGGCCGGGATCATCGCCATCGCGATCACCGGTACGGCGAGGAGGACCGCGGTGATCAGTCGCTGGCGCAGGGAGGTGAGCCCGTCGTCCTCGCTCTCCGCCGCCGCGCCCGCCGTGTCCGTACCCTTGCCCCCGGGGGAGGCGGTGGACGCGGGCGGTGCGGGTGGCCGGGCGGTGTAGCCGGTGGCCTCGACGGTCGCGATCAGGTCCTCGACGGAGACGTCGGCGCCCAGGTAGGTGACCTTCGCCTTCTCGGTGGCGTAGTTCACCGTGGCCTCGACGCCGTCCATCCGGTTGAGCTTCTTCTCGATACGGGCCGCGCACGAGGCGCAGGTCATCCCGCCGATCGCGAGCTCGACCGCGGCGGTGTCGGCATCGGAGCCGGCAGCGGTGGGGGCGGTGGTGGCGGAGTGCGCGGACACGGGGTCCTCCCTGAAGCCGTCCGGATACCCCTAGGGGGTATCTCTTTCTCTCTCATGTATACCCCCCGCCCCTATGAAGCGCAAGGGATGATCGCAGCGAATGCGCCCGTTCTGCGCCGCTGTGCGCCCGTTCCGCCCCGGTGGGCGCGAGGTTACGCGTCACTCGTCTGCGGGGCCGGCTCGCGCGTCGTCGCGGTCGTGCGTTCAGATAGAGGGCTGCGCTGCCCGTCTACCGACCCGTAGGCTGGCCATTGGACTAGACCTATAGCTGCGTATCGGAGGAATGGGGACCCATGAGCAACCGTGCAGTCCTGGAGGTGATCGCTCTCGACGCGGAGGACGCGGTCGCTGCCCAGGCCGGTGGTGCAGACCGCCTCGAACTGGTCACCGACATGGCCGCCGACGGTCTGACCCCGTCGCGGGAGACCTTCGCGGCGATCAGGTCCGCCGTGGACATCCCGCTGCGCGTGATGCTCAGGGTGGCGGACGGCTTCGCCGCCGGTGACATCGATGTACTGGTCGGCAAGGCCCGCGGGATGCGGGAGGCGGGAGCCGACGAGTTCGTGTTCGGCTTCCTCGACGGGGAGGGCCATGCCGACCTCGTCGCCGTCGAGCGGCTCGTCGCCGAGCTGGACGGCTGCCGGTGGACGTTCCACCGGGCCATCGACCGGGCCGCCGACCGCGACGCCCTGCGCAAGCAGCTCGCGGAACTGCCCGGCCTCGACACGTTCCTCACGGCGGGCTCCCCGGACGGGGTGGACTCCGGCATCCCGGTCCTCCTGGCCGAGGCCGCCCGTGCCGGCGAGCCGGGGTACCAGGCGCAGGTCCTGGTCGGCGGCGGCCTCCACCTGCGGCACCTGCCCCGGCTGCGGGCGGCGGGGATCGACGCCGTGCACATCGGCGGCGCCGCCCGGCCCGGGGGCTGGACGGCCCCGGTGGACGCCGCAGCGGTACGGGAGTGGCGCGAGGCGCTGGACGCCTGAGCCGCCGAGTCGGTGGGGCGGGAACCGCAAGGGCCCCGCCCCACCGCGGGTCCTCAGGCCAGCGCCCGCGGCAACGGCGCCGCGTGCAGCACCGTGAGCCCGGAGACCGCACGGGTCAGCGCCACGTACAGCCGCCGCAGCCCGGTCCGCTCGTCCGGCTCGCCGTCGACCACCGCCGCCGGCTCGTCCAGCACCACGTAGTCGTACTCCAGGCCCTTCGCGAGCGACGCGGGCACCAGCGTCAGCCGGGACGCGGCGGTCGTCTCCTCACCAGGGGAGAGATACGCGTGACCCGCCGCCGTCAGGGCCGCCCCCAGCGCCGGGATCCGGGCGTCGGCGGCGATCAGCCCGATCGACCCCAGGTGGCGCAGGGACTCCTCGCAGGCGGCGACGACGGCAGCGTTCAGCGCATCCGACGCGTCGGCCGGGTCGGCCGGGTCGGCCGCGTCCAGACCGTCCGTACCGTCCGCACCGCCCGCCACCTCCCGTACGACCAGCGAACCGGGCGACTCACGCACCGACTCCACCGCCGCGAGCCCCGGCGAGATCACGGGCAGCAGCCGGGAGGCGTACGCGATGACCTCGCGCGGCACGCGGAAACCGGCGGTCAGCTCCTCCACCACCGCGTCCGCCTTGCCCAGGTGGAACAGCGCGTCGCCCCAGCTCTCGGTGGACCACGGGGTCGTCCCCTGGGCGAGGTCCCCGAGGACGGTCGCCGAACCGGTCGAGCACCGCCGCCCCACCGCCCGGTACTGCATGGGGGAGAGGTCCTGCGCCTCGTCGAGCACGACATGGCCGAGGGAGTGCGTACGGGCGACGAGGTCCCCCGCCTCGTCGATCAGCACGGCGTCGGCCGCCGACCACTTCGCGGACTTCACACTGCGGGCGGGCTTCGCCCACAGCAGCCGCTTCTGCTCGTCCCCGTCCAGCAGGCCCTCCGCGTGGGCGGCCAGGAACTCCGCGTCGGAGAGCAGCCGCAGCACCAGCTTTGCCGGGTCCACGGCGGGCCAGACCGCCTTGACGGCCGCCTTCACGGCAGGGCTGCGGGCCACGGCGTTCTGCACCCGGTCGTCGGGCGCCTCCCCGGCCTCCTCCATCCGTACGAGGACGGCGTGCGCGATCCGCTGCGGCAGCGCCTCGTGCGCGGCCCCGTACCGCATGTCGCGGGCCAGCAGCTCGTCGACCATCTCCTGGACCTCGTACGCGGGCACGCGCCAGCGCCGGGACCCGCGCACCACGACGACGGGCTCGGCGGGCGGGGTGACGTGCGAGCGGATGGCCCGCCGCAGGACCTCGGCCATGCGGGCGTCGCCCTTGACGACGGCGGTGGCCGCCTCGTCCTCGCCCCGGACCTCGACGCCGGTACGCACCAGGTCGTCGACGGTGGCCTGCTTCACCTCCAGCTCGCCGAGGGCGGGCAGGACCTGCTCGATGTAGTGCAGGAAGGAACGGTTCGGCCCGATGACGAGCGTGCCGGTGCGGGCGAGCCGTTCGCGGTGCGCGTACAGCAAATACGCCACCCGGTGCAGGCCGACGGCGGTCTTCCCGGTGCCGGGCCCGCCCTGCACGCAGACGGTCCCGCCGAGACCGCTGCGGACGATCTCGTCCTGCTCGGGCTGGATGGTGGCGACGATGTCGCGCATCGGGCCGACGCGCGGCCGCTCGATCTCCGTCTGGAGGAGCCGGCTGGTGTGCTCGGCCTCGGCGGGGTCGGTGAGGTGCTCGTCCTCGTACGCGGTCAGCTCACCGGCGGTGTAGCCGAAGCGGCGGCGGAGCCCCACGTCCCGGGGGTTCTTGCGGGACGCCTGGTAGTAGGGCTGGGAGACCGGCGCACGCCAGTCGATGACCATGGGGTCCCCGACGGCGTCGTGGACGTGCCGGCGCCCGATGTAGAACCGCTCGCCCTCCGCGCCCTCGGCCAGCTCGCCGCCGACGGCGTGCAGATAGTCGAGGCGGCCGAAGAACAGCGGGGTGTGCGAGAGGTCGGCGAGCGCCTTGATGCGGTCGTCGATCTGGGACTGGAGCACGGCGGCGTTGACCCAGTTCGCGGTGACGTCGCGGATGTCGAGGGCCTGAGCGTCCTCGCGCATCCCGCGCAGGGCGGCGCGGGACGCGGCGAGATGGGCGCGCTCGTGCGCCAGGGGGTCGGTGACGCCGGTGGGGTCGGTGGCGCGGGTGGGATCGGGGGTGGAATCGCTCTCTGCTACGTGCGCGGGCACGGTGTTGCCTCCGGCTCTTCAACGCAGGACGGCGGACCGGACGCGCTGCGGTGCCATGGCGTGCGGCACGCGGAGCGGCGGGGTCCGCTGGGAAGGTACGTATCCGTTGGGTGTCGGCCGGTTTCCGTCCGGTCGGCGGCGCTCCCGGGGCCGATGACACGGCGCGGGAGGCGGGCAGATCCGCGATTGTAGCCACGGAGCGGGTCGGCGGCGAACCGGAATACGGCCCGCGCGGGCCGACCGGGCCTCTGACCTCTGGCCCCTGCCGGGCGCTTCCCGGGGCGGAGACGCCCGGGGTACCCGTAGGGGACGCGCGCACCGGGAGCGGTACCGGAGGGCTACCCGCCCGGCCCCGGGGTTCCCTCTGCGGACCGACGCGCCCGAACAGGTGACAGGAGCACCATGGAGGCATGAGCACAGCCACTCTGAACCCACGCAGGACCGGCCCCGCGCACGGCGCGACCGCGGCCACCGGTCACCACCGACCCCACCGCGTCGGCGACGCGGTGCGCGCCGTGAAGGTGTTCGTGATGGCGGCGTTCGGCGTCGTCGTCCTGGGGGAGTACGCGGAGGAGGCGGGCGTCGCACGCCGGGGCCGCTGACCGCCCGCCCCTCCCGGGAGCCTCAGCCGTCGGCGAGCAGCTCGTCCGCGTCGACGATGCGGTACGCGTACCCCTGCTCGGCCAGGAACCGCTGGCGGTGCGCCGCGAAGTCCTGGTCGATGGTGTCGCGGGCGACGACCGAGTAGAACCGGGCCTCGTGCCCGTCGGCCTTCGGCCGCAGGACCCGGCCCAGCCGCTGGGCCTCCTCCTGCCGCGACCCGAAGGTCCCGGAGACCTGGATGGCGACGGTCGCCTCGGGCAGGTCGATGGAGAAGTTGGCGACCTTGGACACGACGAGGACGCTGATCTCGCCCTGGCGGAACGCCTCGAAGAGCTTCTCGCGCTGGGCGTTGCTGGTCTCGCCCTTGATCACGGGGGCGTCCAGATGCTCACCCAGCTCGTCGAGCTGGTCGATGTACTGGCCGATGACGAGGGTCTGCTCGCCCTGGTGCTTGCGCACCAGCGCCTCGGTCACCTTCCGCTTGGTCGCGGTGGTGGCGCAGAACCGGTACTTCTCCTCCTTCTCGGCGGTCGCGTAGGCGAGCCGCTCCGCGTCGGTGAGATTGACCCGGACCTCGACGCAGTCGGCGGGCGCGATGTAGCCCTGCGCCTCGATCTCCTTCCACGGGGCGTCGAACCGCTTCGGCCCGATGAGCGAGAACACGTCGGACTCCCGCCCGTCCTCCCGCACCAACGTCGCCGTGAGCCCCAGCCGCCGCCGGGCCTGGAGGTCGGCGGTGAACTTGAAGACGGGCGCGGGCAACAGGTGGACCTCGTCGTAGACGACCAGGCCCCAGTCGCGGGAGTCGAACAGCTCCAGGTGCGGGTAGACGCCCTTGCGCCGGGTGGTCAGCACCTGGTAGGTGGCGATGGTGACCGGCCGGATCTCCTTCCGCGTCCCGCTGTACTCGCCGATCTCTT
Source organism: Streptomyces sp. CA-278952 (assembly GCF_028747205.1). Taxonomy (NCBI): domain Bacteria; kingdom Bacillati; phylum Actinomycetota; class Actinomycetes; order Kitasatosporales; family Streptomycetaceae; genus Streptomyces; species Streptomyces sp. CA-278952. Next base: position 3,441,367 of record NZ_CP112880.1, on the reverse strand, counting down.
CCTCGGTCAGCGAGGTCCGCTTCACCAGCTCGTGCTTCCACTGCCGGGCGGAGACGGTGTTGGTGACGAGGATCAGGGTGGTGGCCTTGGCCTCGGCCATGGCACCGGCGCCCACGAGGGTCTTCCCGGCCCCACAAGGCAGCACCACGACGCCCGACCCGCCGTGCCAGAACCCTTCGACGGCCTGCTTCTGGTACGGCCGCAGCGACCAGCCGTTCTCGGCCAGCTCGATCGGATGGGCCTCGCCGTCGACGTACCCCGCGAGGTCCTCGGCGGGCCACCCCAGCTTGAGCAGGGTCTGCTTGACCTGCCCCCGCTCGGAGGGGTGCACGGCCACGGTGTCCGGGTCGATCCGCGTCCCGACCAGCGGCTGCACCTTCTTCGACCGGAGGATCTCCTCCAGCACGGGCCGGTCGGTGCTGGTGAGCACCAGCCCGTGCACGGGGTGCTTGGACAGGGTGAGCCGCCCGTACCGTGCCATCGTCTCGGCGATGTCGACCAGGAGCGCGTGCGGCACGGGGTAGCGGGAGTACTCGACCAGGGCGTCGACGACCTGCTCGGCGTCGTGCCCGGCGGCACGGGCGTTCCACAGCCCGAGCGGGGTGACCCGGTACGTGTGGATGTGCTCGGGTGCACGCTCCAGCTCCGCGAACGGTGCGATGGCACGACGGCAGGCGTCCGCCTGGTCGTGGTCGACTTCGAGGAGCAGCGTCTTGTCGCTCTGGACGATGAGGGGTCCGGTCACGCGCTTCGGCCCTTTCTGCGGGGTGCGGCCACGGATGCGGCCAAACGTCCAGTGTGCCGCATCGCGGGGCGGGGCGGGGTGGGCCGTGCGGTCAGCCTCCGGCGCGGGGCCTGCGCTGCGGCCCGAAGCGCACCGGGACGCCCGGGGAGTACAGCACGCTCATCGGCTCGCCGACCGGCGCGGGCAGGCCGCCCGCCGCCACCAGGTCCTCGTCGCACTCCAGCAGCTCCGCCCGGTGCAGGGGCCAGCGGGGATGGGCGTTGGGCAGATAGGCGGCCCGCCCGAAGAACGAGCTGTGCAGGGCCCACCGGGCGGTGAGGAAGTGCTCCAGGGGCGTCGGCTCGTCGATCGCGTCCCCCGCCCGCAGCACGATCCTGCTCCGCGCCCCGCGAGGACCGGGCCAACGCCGGGTGCTCGTGTACGTGAGGGTGTCGCCGGAGCGCTCGATGTCCATCCGGGACCAGACGTACGGCAACCGGAACGCGGCCCGCGCCACGAGGACCGGGATGAGCCGCGAGGCGTCGAGCGAGCGGAAGACGACCCCGCGCCGGCCGTGTTCGTCCACGGAGTACAGCCGGACGTTGGTCTCGGGGAAGGTCCCGAGGTACGGAAGCCCCGGCAACCCGAGCCCACCCACCCGGTACATCCGGAACGCCACGAGCCCCACGTAGGTCGCCCCGTCGAAGGTGTCCGGCACCGTCCCCGGCGGCAGCAGCGGTGCCACGTCCGCCGGATCGACCGCCCAGTGCAGGAACGCCAGGTCCAGCCAGGACTGGGTGAGCAGGGGCGGCATCGGGGCGGGGGGCGGATCCGGGGACACGGACTCGGGCGGCACCCGATCGAGGGGGCGCCGGGAGGCGGCGAACATATGCGCAGCATCCCAGACGGGCGGGGTGACCGGTGCGGGTCGCTTCGTGGAACGCAGGAGCAGCAGAGCGAGCGCGCCGGCGGGCGGCGGTGCCTTCGTCAGGACGGACCAGGGGCCCACACGTACGAGTGGTAGCTCTATGCAACGTCGTTTCACTGGCACTATCGTCAGGCTATGACGATATGAGCGCTGGAAAGACATCTTTCGATGCTTGGAGAGGCTGGCCATGCTGCTGCGGTTCCAGGTCACGAATCATGCTTCGCTGCTGGACGAACAGGAACTGTCGCTCGTCGCCGCCGACCGTCACCCGGAGCGGGCCGAGTTCCCGTCACCGGGCGGAGGCGAGTTCGCGGTTCCTGTCGTCGCGGTCTACGGCACCAATGCCTCGGGGAAGTCGAACGTCATCGACTCCATCCGCTGGATGCGTTCAGCGGTTCTCAGCTCGTTCCGCCGCTGGGATCCCAGCGGCGGAGTTCCACGTCGGCCCTTCGCACTCGGTCGCGGTGCTGCCGAACGGCCCAGTTCGTTCGCGGTCGATTTCGTCGTCGGTGGGGTGCACCACCAGTTCGGCTTCTCGGTCGACGGCGAACGGGTCACCGAGGAGTGGTTGTACTACTACCCCGAAGGGCGTCAGCGCCGTCTGTACGAGCGTGGTGCCGACGACCGGGTCACCTTCGGGCGGTGGCTCACAGGCCGGCGCAAACTGATTGCGGAACTGCTCAGGCCCAACAGCCTCTATCTGTCCGTCGCCGCGGCGCAGGGGCACGATCAGCTCGGTGAGGTGTTCCGGTGGTTTCGATCCGGTCTGCGGATGGCCACCGACCATGATTTTTCCCAGCGTCTCGATCACACGGTCCGGCTCTGTCTCGAAGGAAGGGGCGGACAGGAGTCACAGCCGGTGCTGGACCTTCTTCGCTTCGCCGACCTCGGCGTATCCGGGCTGGAGATCCAGGACTGGGACGAAAGTATCCGAGAGGACCATGAGCGGATCACGCAAGCGCTCCGCGAGGCGCTCGGGGACAAGGTGCGCGTCCAGGAGGACGCCAAACACCGGGTCAGGGTGGAGCACCGCACCGCGGAGGGCGTTTACCCTCTCGATCTCGCGTACGAGTCGAGCGGCACGCGTACGTGGATCGGCCTCATCGGCCCCGTCACCACCACTTTGGCCCACGGTGGGGTGCTCTGCGTGGACGAATTGGATGCCCGCCTGCATCCCTACCTGGTTGACGCTCTCGTCGGTATGTTCCAGTCACCCGAGACCAATCGTACGGGGGCGCAACTGGTCTTCAGTACGCACGAGGCAGCACTGCTCGGGCGCAACGTACGTACCGAACTGTTCAGGGATCAGGTCTGGTTCACGGAGAAGGATCCGCTGACGCTGGCCACGAGGCTGTTTCCGCTGACCGACTTCTCGGTGCGGGCTTCGGCCGACAATCTGGAGAGGCGCTATCTGGGAGGGCGCTACGGAGCGGTGCCGCATTTGGACGATGACCTGCTGCGGGAAGTAACCGTGGCGTTCCGGCATGGGGGTGGGCGTGAAGCGGGGAAGGCCGCTGAAGCGGACGAAGGGCGTGCGCCCGGAGCAGCGTAGGTTCCTGATCTACTGCGAGGGGGAGCGCACCGAAGTCCAGTACTTCAAGGGCTTGCGTGCGGATTTGCGGACCCTGCCCGTGTCGATCTGCCTCGGCGGGGAGCACGGAGAACCTCAGTCACTCGTCCGCGCGGCGGTCGAGCACAAGAAGCGTGCCCCTCAGTCCCCTCGCGACCGTCGTACAGCTTACGACGAGGTCTGGTGCGTGATCGATGTCGAAGCGCCGAGGCCCCACGACGGCTTGGACGAGGCGTTGGAACTCGCCCGGCAGCACGAAGTCGAGGTGGCGCTCACCAACCCCTGTTTCGAGCTGTGGGTCATGCTGCACTTCAGAGACGTCACGGGCTACAGCACATCGGACCAGGCGCAGCGAGCGCTGGAGCAACTGAACGCCTGCGGATACGCTGCCCATCGAAAAAACGTGGAGTACGACGCGTTGCGCGATGGCTTCGCTCAGGCGCGAGACCGTGCGGAGGCGCTGAGGCTACGGGCATCGAAGGGGTACCGGCAGAACCCCTGGACAGACGTGGATCGGCTGGTGGCCCTGCTGAGAGCAGCGCGGCATCCATGAGACCGGTGCGGCAGGCACTCCTTCCCGCGCACCCTGCGGAAAACCGCACCCGCGCGGCCCTCAGGGCTTCCCGTCGTCCGCCAGCTCCGCCACCCCCGTGATCCGGTGCAGCGGGTACGTGCGGACCTCGTCGGCCGTGTGGTCGTAGGCCGTGACGAAGCCGCCCTCCACGCGGACCGGGGCGATCACGCGCTGGCTGGCCGCGCCGTCCGCGTTGACGTAGCCGATCCAGACCGCGGAGCCCGTCATCGCGGCCGCCTGGACGGTGGCCAGGGTCTCGGCGGAGGTGGTGCGGGGGAGGGAGCCGGAAGGCGTGGGGGACGACGGGTCCTCGGACGTGTCCTTGCGGATCACCGTGGCGGCCGTGTCGCCCGCGCGGATGGCGCGTACGGCCGCACCGAGCAGGGTGTCGTCCGGGACCGGAGGGCCCTCGGGGACCGGGACCGGGGGCGTGCGGGGCGGGGTGCGGCGGGCGCCGGCGCGGGTGATCAGGACGTCGCCCTCGGCGGATTCGGCGGCCGGCGCGTAGCCCATGTCGCGCAGGGCTTCCAGGAGGGAGCCGGGGTCGGCCTGGGAGGCCAGGACCGTGGGGGCCAGGCGGCGGAGGCGGAGCCCCGTGGAGCGGCGGTCGGCCAGGATCTCGTTGAGGACCGCCTCGTCGTCGCAGCGTACGTACGCGGACGCCGACCCGATCCGCAGGTGGCCGTGGCGGCGGGCCACGTCGTCGATCAGGTAGCTCAGCGGCTGCGGAACCGGCGTACGGCTGTGCGCGGCCAGGAACGCGTGCAGGTCGGTCGCCGCCTGCCCGGCGTCCAGGGCGCGGCGCACCGAACCGGGCGTGAAGCGGTACACCGTCGCCCCGCCCTTCGACTCCACGTCGGCCAGGACCGACAGCGTCTCCGCCAGGGGGCGTTCCAGCGGGCCCGGCGCCACCGCCGTCAGGTCGGCCTGGAGCAGGACGTGGTCCAGGGGCTCGGGGACGAGCGGCGCGAGGAGGGCCGCCGCCGCGTCCGGGCCCTCGTCCAGCAGTGCGCGGGCCTGTGCGGAGAGCGCGCACCGGCCCGTGATGCCCAGCAGCTCCGCCTCGTTGAGCGTCCACAGGGCGAGGCGGGAGCGGAGGTCCGTCCCCTCCGTCGAGGCCCCGGAAGGGGTCGCTCCGCCGCGCAACGGGCGTTCCCAGCGCAGCCTTCGCAGGAGCGTCTCGGCATCCGGCGCGGTGCCCGGCGGCAGTTCGGCGAACAGGGCCAGGACCCGGCGGCGTACGTCGGGGGCGGCCGAACGGTCCAGCTCCGGGCCGAGTGCGGACAGCGCCCGGCCCTTGGCGTCCTGGCCGCCGACCAGGCCCGGGGTCCGGGTGGCGGCGAGCCAGGCGGTGGCGAGGTGCGTCCAGCGGTCCTCGGCGGGCAGGTCGAGCCACTCGTCGGAGGCCGGCGTCGGCGCGTACCGCTCCTCGGGCTCCCCGTCGGAGGCCAGCAGGCCTGCCGCGTAGGCCAGTTCGATCCAGAACGCGGCGATCGGCTCGGTCACGTCGAGGGAGTTCGCGGCGCGCTTCAGCTCCCGTACGCTCAGCCCTCCCGCGCGCAGGATCGCCGGGCCGCCGCCGTTCCAGAGCTTCAGCAGCTCCTCGACCGTGGAGAGTGCGGTGAACGCCTGGCTCGCCGCCGCCCTGTCCACAGCCTGTGGATCGCGTGTCGCGGCCGCCGCGACGGCCGGGGGGACCGGTTCCGGTACGCGGTGCGCGCGTCCGGCGCGCAGATGCAGGGCCGCCTCGCGCGGCAGGACCACCGTACGGGTGGAGACCGGCAGCAACAGGCCCCGGTCGCGCAGCCACTTCACGGGGGGAGTGGGGTTGGGCGTGACCTCCCCGTACGGCGGGCCCCACACCAGCCGGTCCAGGACCGACAGCGCCTCCACCGGGGCGGTGTCCAGCAGTTCCGCCATCCGCGTCCGGTCCGTGAACAGGGCGGCGAGCGCGGCCACCGCGGACACCGGGTCGTGCGTGGCGGGCAGACCGGTCGTCGCCAGGATCTCCTGGAGCCGGCCCGGCGACATCCCGGCCGTCGCCTCGGAGACCGTGGGGCCCAGGCCCGTGGGCGAGGGGTGCTGCGGGGACGGGGCGAGCAGTTCCCGGGCGGTGCGCACCAGCCGCAGCCGGTCGTCCTCGCCCCAGATCAGGGCCTGTTCACGCAGCGTCGAGAGCGCGCCCGGCAGTGCGGCGGTGATCGCCGCCCCCGCGTCGTCGCGCTGGTCGCCGTCGTCCAGGCCGTCGCCGGTGAGCAGGGAGAGCAGCGTGTCGTACGGGGCCGGGTCCGGGGCCACCGCCAGCGCCTCGGCGGTCTGGAGTGCGAACCGGTCCAGGTGTTCCAGCGCCCGGACGACGGACGCCCGCGTGCCGGCCCGCGTGGCGAGCTGGGTGATGTCGTTCGGCACCGGGTTGAGGAGATCGGGGCGGGCACGCAGCAGCCCGGCCAGCGATTCGTCGCCCCGGGCGCGCAGGGCTTCGGCGAGCGTGCGCGGTGGTGTGGTCGTCCCCATCCGTCCCACGGTAGCCGCTGGAACGCTACCGTCGGGGCAGGGCCGGTAGAGGGGATGCACCGCGTGGGGATCGAGAGCGACCAGCTCGTCTACGACTACCTGAGCCGGGTCGGCGACCTGGCCCAGCAGCAACACCTGTCGTCGGGCGCCCGGATGCGCCTGGTTTCGACACTTCGGGGTGAGATCGACCGGCAGCGCGGTATGGAGGGTGCGGACTCCCCGGCGACCGTGCGGCGCATCATCGGCAGGCTGGGCAGCCCGGACGAACTGGTCGCCGCGGCGGCGGAGTCGGCCGACGGCACGGTCACCCTGCCGGCCGCCGGGCCCGGGACGGGGGGCGGCGAGCAGCAGCGGCGGGCCTCCCTCCCCCGGCCCCGGGGCGGACTCCTCCGCAAGGAGCCGAAGGAGCCGAGGGAGCCGAGGAAGCCGAAGGAGCCCGCTCCGGGGGCGGGGGACGGCCGGGCGGCGAAGGCCCTCAGGAAGCCGAAAGCCGGTTTCGGGTGGGGCGCGTCGCGCCGTGATCCCGAGGACGGCGGCAGTGCTCCGGGGGGCGATCACGGCCGCGCGCCCGGCGGTGCTTCCGCCCGCGCATCAGATGATGTTTCCGACCGTGCTTCCGGCGGTGTTCCCGGCCGTGTGTCCGGCGGTTCCGACCGTGCCTCCGGCGGCGAGTCCGGTGCGCGGTCCGCCGCCGTGCCCCGCCCGGCTCCCGCCCCCGACGACCAGGCGGCAGACGACGAAGGCGTCCCCGTCCGCGCCTGGCCCGACCCCTCCGCCCCGCACATGCTCGGCCAGGACCAGCAGGGGGACGCGGACGCGACCGACTGGTGGCGCCTGGAGCCGGGCCCCTTCGACGAGGGGACCGCCGTCCCCGGGTTCTTCGGCGGCATCGAGGCCCCGGAACTGCTCGGGAGGCGGTCGCGGCCCCTCGAGAAGGACGGGCAGGACGGGCAGGACGAGAAAGGCGCGGCGGGCGGGGCCGACGTAGCGGACGGGAAGGCCGGGGCCAAGGGGGAGGAGGCCGGGACCGCCGGGCGCCGCCGTGCCCTGCGCCTCCTGAAGCTCCGCCGCCGCAAGACCGCCGCGGTGGTCGCCGAGCCCGAGGCCGCCGCCTCCGGCCCCCGTGGCGGCTTCACCCACCCGCTGCTGCTCCTGGCCGCCGTCCTGCTCGTCGCCGGTGTGGTCACCGGGTCCTGGCTGCCCCTGGCGGGCGGCTGGCTGATCGCGTACAGCTCGCGCACCCTCTCCCGTACGGAGGCGAAGTGGGCCGCGCTCGGCCTGCCGGGCGTGGTGGCGGCCGGGGCCCTCGCGTGGGTCTGGGGGCGGATGGAGGGGCGCTGGGGCGAGCCGATCCGCGAGGGCGCGATGCGGGACGTCCTGCTGGAGACCTGGCCGGTCGTCGTCCGCATCGCCGCCGTCGCCTCCGCGCTCTACCTGGTGTGGCGGGCGCGGAGGCGGGCCGGCTGAGTCGGCCGCCCACGGCGTGCTCCCGGCGCCGGGCGGGCGGCCGGTTCGGCCGGCCCGCCCCGGCGAGACACCCGACGAGGCGCTACTTCGTCATGCTGGTCTCGAACTCCTCCAGGATCTTGCCGGCGGCCGTGTAGCCGATGCCCGCGATCCACAGCCGGTCGTCGACCTTGAAGACCTTGTCGTTCTTGGCCGCCTTCAGCCCCTTCCACAGGCCGCTGTTCATCGTCTTCGTCGTTCCGGCCTTGCCCGGGTCGCCGTACGTCGACGTGAAGATGACGTCCGCGTCCGCGAGGTCGATCTTCTCGGGCGACACGTCGTACGAGAACCCGTCCTTCGCCTTGTCGGTGATCGCGGGGCGGCCGGTGCCGATGTCGGCGAGGATCGAGCCGATGTAGTTCTGCTTGCCGTAGATGCGGATCTCGGCGCCCTCGACGAAGCGGACGAAGTTGACGTCCGTCGCGGCCGCCTTTTCCTTGCCGCCAAGCGCCTCCGTCACCTTCGCCACCTGGGTGTCGTACGTGGCGAGGATCTTCTCCGCCTCGGCCTGCTTGCCGAGCGCCTCCGCGTGTACCTGGAAGTTCTCCTTCCAGGCGCTGCCGGTCGCCTCCGTCATCACGGTCGGGGCGATCTTGCTGAGCTCCTCGTAGCGCTCCCCGTCACGGACCTTGCTGGTGAGGATCAGGTCCGGCTCGAGCGCGGCGACGGACTCCAGGTTCGCGTTGGCGATCTCGCCGACCGGGGTGATGTCCTTCGTCTCGCTCGCGGGGAGGTAGGAGGGGAAGGCGTCCTCGGACGCCGAGTGCGTCGCGCCGACCGGCCGGACGCCGAGGGTGATCGCGGAGTCCAGCTCGCCGGAGTCCAGGACGACGACCCGCTTCGGTGACGCGGGCACGTCGACGTCCCCGTTCGCGGTGGAGACGGTGCGGGTCTTCGCCGGGGAGCCGGAGGAGGAGTCCGCCGCCGGGTCGGAGGAGCCGCACCCGGCGAGGGTGAGCGCGGCGGTCACGGCGAGGGAGCCGGCGACGAGGGTGCGGCGGCGGTCGCGGAGGAGGGGAGTCATGTCACAGACCTTTCTGGGAGGGGGAAACCAGCGGGGACGGGGCCCAGGGAGCGCTGGGGACGACGAGTGGCGAACCCGTCACCGGGTCCGGGACGATCACCGCCTCCAGGCCGAAGACCTCGGCGACGAGCCCGGCGGTGACGACGTCCCCGGGCCGGCCCTCGGCGACGATCCGGCCCTCCTTCATGGCGACCAGGCGGTCCGCGTAACGGGCTGCCTGGTTGAGGTCATGGAGGACGGTGACGACCGTGCGGCCCCGGGTTCCGTCGGCGGCAGGGGAAGCCAACTGGCGTACCAGGTCGAGGACCTCCACCTGGTGAGCGATGTCGAGATACGTCGTCGGCTCGTCGAGCAGCAGCAGGTCCGTCTCCTGGGCCAGCGCCATCGCGATCCACACCCGCTGGCGCTGACCGCCCGACAGCTCGTCCACCGACCGGTCGGCCAGCGCCGTGACGTCGGTACGGGCCATCGCGTCGGTCACCGCCCGCTCGTCCTCGTCCGACCACTGCTGCCACCAGCTCTGGTGCGGCTGACGGCCCCGCGCGACCAGGTCGGAGACGGTGATCGCCTCGGGCGCGACCGGGGTCTGCGGGAGCAGCCCGATGGACCGGGCGATCTGCTTCGTGGGAATCCGCGCCAGCTCCGTACCGTCCAGCAGGACCGCCCCGCCGCGCGGCTTCAGCAGCCGGCCGAGCGCCCGCAGGGTGGTCGACTTGCCGCAGGCGTTCGGGCCGACGATGACGGTGACCTGCCCGTCGGGCACGGTGAGGTCGAGTTCGTGGACCACGGTGCGGTCCTCGTACGCGAGGGTCAAGGAGCGCGCGGCGAGCCTGCCGGTCCGCTGCGCCGTGTCGTTCGTCGGGCTCGGGCTCGGACTCATGCGGTGCCTCCACTGCGGCCGCGGTGACCGCGGATGATCAGCCAGATCAGGTACGGGGCGCCGACCGCCGCCGTGAGGACGCCCACCGGCAGTTCGGTGGGCGAGAACAGCCTGCGGGCGAGCAGGTCGCCGAGGACGACGATCACCGCGCCCAGCAGGGCCGAGGACAGCAGCGGGATCTGCGCGGTCCGGGTCAGCCGGCGGGCGACCTGCGGGGCGAGCAGCGCCACGAAGTCCACCGGGCCCGCCGTGCCCGTCGCCACGGACGCCAGGACCACACCGAGCGCGACGAGTCCGAGCCGTACGCGCCCCAGGCGCACGCCCAGCGCGATGGCGGTGTCGTCGTCCATCGCGACGGTGCGCTGCGCGCGGGCCGCCCAGGCGATGGCGGGCAGCAGGATCAGCAGCGTCCAGCCGATCGAGGTGGCCTCCGACCAGCCGCGCCCGTTCAGCGAACCGGTCATCCAGATCTGCGCCTGCTGGGCGACCAGGTAGTCGCCCTTGGTCAGGAACAGCTGGGTCACCGACCGCAGCGCGATGGCGAAGCCGATGCCGATGAGGACGAAGCGGGTGGCGTGCAGGCCCCCGCGCCACGCGAAGACGTACACGAGGGCCGCCGCCGCGATGCCGCCGACGACGGAGAGGTAGGGCAGGACGGTGTACGAGGTGATGCCGAAGGTCATCGCACCGACCGTGAGCGCGCTCGCGCCCTGGCTGATGCCGATGATGTCGGGGCTGGCCAGCGGGTTGCGGGCCACCGTCTGGATCAGCGCCCCGGCGATCCCGAACGCGGCGCCCACCAGCAGCCCGACGACCATGCGCGGCAGCCGCAGCGTGCCCACGACCAGCTCGGCCGACGACGGCTGCCCGAGGATCACCTTCACGACCTCGCCGGGTGCGACGAAGCTCTCGCCGACGCAGAGGTAGACGACGCAGACGGCGGCCAGCAGCACGACGAGGGCGGCCGCGACGACGGAGGCCCGCCGGTGCAGCAGGAACCGGCCGCGCGGACCGGCCTTCACGACGGAGTAGCCGGCGGGCCGGACCCGTACGGCCTTCACGGGCGCGGTCACGGCCGTTGAGGTCTCGCTCATGCGGGCACCGCCTTCCGGCGTACGAGGGCGACCAGGAACGGCACCCCGATCAGGGCCGTCATCACGCCCGCCGGGACCTCGCTCGGCGGGAACACGATCCGGCCGACGACGTCCGAGACCAGCAGCATCACGGGCCCGATCAGCGCCGCCATGGGCAGCACCCAGCGGTGGTCGTTGCCGACGACCGCGCGAGCGATGTGCGGGACGGCGAGACCGATGAAGGCGATCGGCCCGGCGGCGGCGACCCCGACCCCGGTCAGCACGGTCGCCCCGAGTCCGCCGACGATCCGGACCGCGGCGACGTTCTGCCCGAGCCCCTTCGCCACGTCCTCGCCGAGCGCGAGCGCGTCCAGGCCGCGGGCGACGGAGAGCACGAGGACCGCCCCGAGGAGGAGGAACGGCCACACCTGCTGGACGACGTCCGCCTCCCGCCCCGCGATCGAGCCGACCTGCCAGAAGCGGAACTCGTCCAGCGCTGCGGCGTTCGTCGTGAGGATCCCCACCGTCACCGACACCAGCAGCGCGTTGATCGCCGCACCGCCGAGCGCGAGCTTCACCGGGGTCGCGCCGCCGCGCCCGCTGGAGGCGATGGCATACACGGCGACCGAGGCGATCGCCGCGCCCGCGAAGGCGAACCACACGTACCCGGTGAGCGTGTGGACCCCCGCGAACGCGATGGCCATCACCACCGCCACCGAGGCGCCCTGGCTGATGCCGAGGATGCCGGGGTCGGCGATGGGGTTACGGGTGATCCCCTGGAGCACCGTGCCCGCGAGGGCCAGCGCCGCGCCGACCATCAGCCCGATGAGCGTGCGCGGCACCCGCATCGTGCGGATCACCTCGGCGGCGTCGGAGTGCCCGCCGTGCAGCAGGACGTCGAACACCTCGCCCGGAGGAATGGAACGCGCCCCGACGGCGAGGCTCAGCAGGACCGCCAGCAGCAGGGCGAGCACGGCCCCGGCGGTCGAGGCGGCGCGTCGGGAGAGGCGGGGTGTACGGGGTGGCGCGGCGGTCCGCACGGGCGCTGACGCTGACATTTCACCCAATCGGGACGGACGCGGACGTGACGGGAGGTGAGGGAACGCTGGGGCGCGGGCCAGGACGGTAAGGCTTGGCTAAGTGCGCGTCTCAGTCTAAGCGGCTGGATTTCGCGGCCGACGGGGGCTTCGGGACCGCCCCCGGCCGGTCGGCACAATGGCAGGCATGGCTTCCTCGGATCAGAACACTCCCCAGCACCCGCTCGAGCACTCCCCTGAGCTCTCTCCCCGACGCCCTCTGACGGTCGGCTTCGACCTCGACATGACGCTCGTCGACTCCCGGCCCGGTATCGCCGCCGCCTTCCGGGTCCTGTCCGCGGAGACGGGGGTGGAGATCGACGTCGACCTGGTGGTGAACCGCCTCGGCCCGCCGCTGGAGACGGAGCTGGCGCACTGGTTTCCGGCCGACGGGGTGTCCGCCGCGGCCGACCGCTACCGGGAGCTCTACCCCGACCACGCGATAGCCCCGAGCACGGCCCTCGCCGGGGCGCGGGAGTCGGTGGCGGCGGTTCAGGCGCTCGGCGGCCGGGCGATCGTCGTCACGGCGAAGTTCGCGACGCACGCGAAGCTGCACCTGGCCCACCTCGGCATCGAGCCGGACACGGTGGCCGGCTGGCTGTGGGCGGAGGCCAAGGGCGAGGCGCTGCGCGAGCACGGCGCGCAGGTGTACGTCGGCGACCACACCGGCGACGTACGGGGGGCCCGGGCGGCCGGAGCGCTGTCGGTCGCGGTGACGACGGGCCCGTGCGACGCGGCGGAGCTGCGGACGGCGGGCGCGGACGTGGTGTTGGAGGACCTGACGGGCTTCCCGGCCTGGCTGGCCCACTTCGAGGCGACCCGGGTGGCGTGACGCGCTTCGAGGCGGCCCGGGTGGCGTGACCCGGAGGGGCGTCAGGCGCGGTTCGCGGCCCGTTTCGGGGAGTTGGACCAGGCCGAGCGCACGACGCCCGCCCCGGCGATCAGGAACCCGACGCCCATCAGCATGCAGACCGCGTACGCGACCGGAGGGAACGGGTCCGTGCCCAGGAACAAGGGGGCCACGGTGACCAGAGTGGCCAGTGCGCCGAGGAAGAAGACGATCGCGCCGACCCGAACGAGCCGGTCACCTGCGCCTGAAGGAGTAGTACTCACGCGACCAGGGTAGTTCCCAGCCCGGAGGAACTCTCCGGCGACGTCTTGTCACCGGCCGGGGGCCCATTAGCCTGGGACCGGGCGGGTCACGGTGACCCGCTGCACTGCTATCCGGAGCCGTTTTCCCTGGGGACCGGCTCTTCCGCACACCGACGAGTACGAGGACGAGGACAGACGTGCCCACCGGCAAGGTCAAGTGGTTCAACAGCGAGAAGGGCTTCGGCTTTCTCTCCCGCGACGACGGCGGCGACGTCTTCGTCCACTCGTCGGTTCTCCCTGCCGGAGTCGACGCCCTCAAGCCCGGCCAGCGCGTGGAGTTCGGCGTGGTCGCGGGCCAGCGCGGCGACCAGGCCCTTTCCGTGGTGGTCCTCGACCCCACCCCGTCCGTCGCGGCCGCGCAGCGCCGCAAGCCGGACGAGCTGGCGTCGATCGTGCAGGACCTGACGACGGTCCTGGAGAACATCACGCCGCAGCTGGAGCGGGGCCGCTACCCCGACAAGGCCTCCGGCGCGAAGATCGCGGGCCTGCTGAGGGCGGTCGCCGACCAGCTCGACGTGTAGCGGGACGCACCCCGCCGAGGCGCTGTCGTAGCGCGGCCCCCGCCGGGTCAGGCCTGGCTCTCCGCGAAGAGCCGGGTGGACCTGCCCAGGGCCGCGCGCACAGCGCCCGAGCGGGTCAGCGGCGCGCGGTCGACACCGGCGAAGAGCGTGACGAGCACGATGTCCGCGGCCACCGCCCGGCCCGTCGCCCGCACCACCAGCCTCTTGCCGCCGCCGAGCCCGGACAGCTTCGCCGTGAGGGACGCACCGGGGCCCTCGGCATCGGCCCGGCGGGTCAGGACGAACTGCTTCCGGTTCACCGCCCGCAGCCGGTAGTGGTCGCCGCCGTACCGGAAGTGCAGGGCGCGGGCCCGGTGGGTCAGCCCGAAGCGGTTGCGGCTCAGGTGCACCGGGGCGTCGCCGACGCGGAGCACCGACCGGTTGAGCGTCGGCAGGTCGGCGGCCTCGGTGTGGATGCCGCGGGTCTCGAACACCGCCGTGGGGACCGACGGGCCGCGCACCTCGGAGACCACGCTGCCCGGGGTGTGCTTCCGGGGCAGCGGGGCGGTGAGGACGATCTCGCCGAACTCCGCCGCCGTGCCCCGGTAGCCCGCCCGCCGCTCGTGGGTGCGGCCTTCCTTCCAGAACACCAGGGTGAACGGGGCGGTCGACGCGGCGGTCGACGTGTTGTGCACCGTGGGTCTCCTTCCGGTCCGCTCGGTCAGGGAAACGCGAGTGCGTCCGGGCCCAGCGGGGGGACGAGTCCCTCGGCCGCCGCGCGGGTCAGCAGGCCGCGGATCGCCGCGTAGCCGTCCTCGCCGAGGTCGGCGGTGAACTCGTTCACGTACAGCCCGATGTGCTGGTCCGCGACGGCCGGGTCCATCTCCTGGGCGTGCTCCAGGACGTACGGCCGGGAGACCTCCGGGTGATCCCAGGCGAGGCGGACGGAGCTGCGGATCGTGTCGGCCAGGCGGCGCAGGGTCTCCTGGCCGAGGGAGCGCTTGGCGATGATCGCGCCGAGGGGGATCGGGAGGCCCGTGGTGTCCTCCCAGTGCCGGCCCATGTCGGCGAGGTTGTGCAGACCGAAGTTCCGGTACGTGAAGCGGGCCTCGTGGATGACCAGGCCGGCGTCGACCTTGCCGTCCCGTACGGCGGGCATGATCTCGTCGAACGGCATCACGACGACCTCGCCGACGCCGCCCGGGACCGTCTCCGCCGCCCAGAGCCGGAACAGCAGGTACGCCGTCGAGCGCTCGCTCGGCACGGCGACGGTCCGGCCGGTCAGGTCGAGGCCCAGCTCCTTGGTGAGGACCAGCGGACCGCAGCCCCGGCCCAGCGCCCCGCCGCACGGCAGCAGCGCGTAGTCGTCGAGCACCCACGGCAGCACCGCGTAGGACACCTTCAGGACGTCCAGCTCACCGCGCTCGGCCATGCCGTTGGTGATGTCGATGTCGGCGAAGGTCACGGCCGGCGCGGGCGCGCCGGGGACCCTGCCGTGCGCCCAGGCGTCGAAGACGAAGGTGTCGTTGGGGCAGGGGGAGAACGCGATCTCGATCGGGTCCGGGGTCGCTTCAGTGGTCATGCCGGTTCCAGCCTTCCAGTACGGGTGCGATCTTCCCGAACGCGTCCGTGAGCGCCGCCAGCGCGTCGCCTATGCGCCAGGCGTCCCGGTCGCGGGGGCCCACGGCGTTCGATACGGCCCGCAG
The DNA here is from genome assembly GCF_028747205.1 of Streptomyces sp. CA-278952. Taxonomy (NCBI): domain Bacteria; kingdom Bacillati; phylum Actinomycetota; class Actinomycetes; order Kitasatosporales; family Streptomycetaceae; genus Streptomyces; species Streptomyces sp. CA-278952. The sequence continues at coordinate 3,426,140 of NZ_CP112880.1, read as the reverse complement.
CTCCAGCACGGGCACATCGGCCCGGGCGGCGGCCTCCGCGACCCCGAAGCCCTCCATCGCCTCGGCCAGCGCCCCCGGGTGCGCGGCGAGCAGGTCCCCGGCGCGCTCGGCGGTGCCGGTCACGGTGGAGACGGTGAGGACGGGTCCCGCGGCGGCGCCCGCGGCGGCCGCCACCTGCCGTACGAGCGTGGGCGGGGCGGCGAAGCGGTCCCGGCCGAAGCCGAGCGCGGTGACCGGCAGGAAGCCGTCGGGGGTGTCGGCGCCCAGGTCGGCGGCGACGATGTCGCTCGCCACGACCAGCGAGCCGAGCGGCGTCAGCGGGGTGAACGCCCCGCCGATCCCGGCCGAGACGACGAGTCCGTACGGCGTGGATGTCGGCGTGGATGTCGGTGTGGATGCCGACGCCAGGGCGAAGGCGGTGGCCGCCGCGGCGGCGGCCGGGCCCGCACCGCCCGCCAGGACGTCGAACACACCGGCGCGGTGCAGCTCGCCCCCCGGCAGCGCCACCGTCTGCGGCGTGCCCCCGAACGCACGCGTGACCGCGTCCCGTTCCACCGGGACAGCGGTCACGACCAGCACACGCACGGGTACAGCCTCAGGGTCGAGGACGGGGGGAGGGGCGCTCTCGGTCGAGCGGGTCAGTCCTTCTTGAGCTCGAACTGCCAGATGCCCGTGAGCTTCTTGCCCTTGGTCTCCACGATGGAGATGTTCGTCTTCTCGGCCGGCTTGCCCGTCTGGCTGGCGAAGAAGGCGCTGCCGGGGATCGTCCGGTAGGTCTTGTCGTACGGCTCCTGCTCGGCCTGCTGGCCGTTGATGAAGAGCGTCCAGCCGTTCTCGGCGATCTCCGGGTCGACGCCGAAGCGGACCTTGTCATCCATGGAGACCGTGAGGGACTTCTCGGCCTTCTTGTTCAGGCAGCCCTGGATCAGGGACTCCTTGATCGCCTCGCCGTCGTTGTAGCAGGCGGCCTCGGTGTTCACCGAGTCGCTGCCGACCGTCACGGTGGCGAGCGGCGTCGGCTTGTCGCAGGCGGACAGGACAAGGAGTCCCGCGGACACGGCACCAAGAGCGACGCCGATTCGACGGCCCTTACCGGAGAAGAACGCAACGGTCATGGGCCGAAGGCTATCGGTCGCCCCGGCTCATGCCACGCGGGGGTGCGGCGTGCCGCGCCGCGCGGACCCCAGGAGGCCCCGTACGGACGTGGCCGCGCCGAGCGCGAGAATGCCCGCGGCGACCGACATGCCGAGCACCGCGTTGAGCGGCAGGAGAATGCCGATGGCGCCGCCGACCACCCACGCCATCTGGAGCAACGTCTCGGACCGGGCGAACGCGGAGGTGCGGACCTCCTCGGGCACGTCCCGCTGGATCATCGCGTCGAGCGACAGCTTGGACAGGGCCTGGGTGAAGCCGGCGACCGCGCCGAGCGCGGCGACCAGCACGGTGGAGAAGAAGACCGCGGCCAGGACCGCCACGCTCAGCGCGATCCCCAGCACGGTCGCGATGATCATTTCGGGGCCGCGGGCCCGGAGCCAGGAGCCCACCGCCGTACCGCAGGCGTTGCCGACGCCCGCCGCCACGCCGACGATGCCGAGCGAGACCGCCGCGCTCTGCCCGGCCAGCGGGTGCTCGCGCAGCAGGAACGCCAGGAAGAAGATGAGGAAGCCGGAGAGGGCCCGGTGCGCGGCGTTGGCCTGGAGCCCGTGCAGGACGGACCCGCCGACGGACCGCAGGCCCGGTGGCCGCTCCTTGGCCGGCTTCTCCCCGTTGCCGCCCCTGCGGAGGCCCGCCCGGGTGCTGCCGCCCCTGCCGGGGGCGGGCCGCGGCGTGGCGTCCTCGTGGTGCGGGACGATCAGCCGCGCCCGGCGCTCGCCCTTCGCGGAGTCGACCTTGGGCGGCAGGGTGAAGGCGAGGAACGTGCCCGCGACGAAGATCGCGCAGGCGCCGTAGAGCGGCCAGGGCGAGCCGATGGTCTGGAGACCGGCCCCGATCGGGGCCGCCACCCCGGTGGCCAGCAGCCCCGCCAGGGTGACCCGGGAGTTGGCCTTCACCAGGGAGAACTTGGGTGGCAGCAGCCGTGGCACGACCGCGCTGCGCACCACGCCGTACGCCTTCGAGGAGACCAGGACGCCCAGCGCGGCCGGATACAGCTCCAGACCCCCCGTGGCGACCGCGCCCGACATGGTGATCGCCAGCAGCGCCCGGGCCAGCATCGCGCCCGCCATCGCGGCGCGCCGGCCGTGCGGCAGCCGGTCCAGGAGCGGGCCGATCACCGGGGCGAGCAGAGTGAAGGGGGCCATGGTGATGGCGAGGTAGAGGGCCACCCGGCCCCGCGCCTCGTCCGTGGGCACCGAGAAGAAGACGGTGGAGGCGAGCGCGACCGTGATCATGACGTCGCCCGCGCCGTTCACCGCGTGCAGTTCGATCAGTTTTCCGAGGCCGGATTCCCCCGCGCCGTGGGCGTGCGTCGCCTTGCGGATACCGCGCGCCGTGCCGGTGAACGGGGCGCGCAGGGCATGGCCCGTCGCCCGTCCCGCCCTGCGGAGCGGGCCGGGACCGTCGTGCGACCTGGCGGCAGTCACCCCGTCATAGTGCCCCAACCCTGGCCGGTATGAACGGCGATCGGCCGCGGACGCGCGTGTGACGCCCTGTCGGACGAGCCCGCCGGAACCGTCCGGGGCCCTGCCGCCACCGCCGTCCGATCGGCATCCGCGGGGAGCCGGCGGGAACGGATACGGCACGTTTGGGGCGGGCAGGTGGGCGCAGCGCGGCGGAGAGGGTAGCGTGCGTAACGCGCCACCGGCGGTTGTTCTTGGCCGCGCGCCTCTCGGCGATCCCGCAGAATGGATGGCAGAAGGCGCGCCCGAGGCAGGCACAACGGGTGTGGACGTCGACGCGGCCCCCAGGTCCGCTCCGCCCGCATCTGTCTGGCCGAAACGGCAATCGTGCAGCAGCTGGCGCGCTCGTGAGACTGGCGTATGGAGAGAAGCGAAGACCTGTGAGTGCTGCGACGACGACGCGAAGCCGTACGGCCCGGACCCCCGTTCCCGACCGCCTGTGCGCCGAGGCGGTGGACCTCGCGCGTGCGGCCGCGGAGGAGGCCGCCGCGCCCGGTGTGGTCGGTGAGCACATCGGCGTGGTCTCCGAGGGAGACCGGGTCGTCACGCACTACTTCGAGGCCAAGGAGCCCGGGTACCGGGGCTGGCGCTGGGCGGTGACGGTGGCGCGGGCCTCCCGCGCGAAGAACGTCACCCTGGACGAAACGGTGCTGCTGCCGGGGGACGACGCGATCCTGGCGCCGGAGTGGGTGCCGTGGAGCGAGCGGCTGCGCCCCGGCGACATGGGCCCCGGCGACCTGCTGCCCACCGAGGCGGAGGACCTGCGCCTGGAGCCCGGCTGGACCGGCGAGGACGAGCCGCCGCCGAACTCCGTGGTCTCCCGGGAGCTGGCGGAGCTGGTCGACTCGGAGGACGCCGAGCTCACGGACCGGCCGGTGGCCGCCACCAGCCGCGGGTCCATCGCCGCGGTCGCGGACGAGCTCGGTACGCGGCGGGCGCGGGTGCTGTCCCGGTACGGGCTGTACGCGGCGGCCGACCGCTGGGACGAGGAGTTCGGCCCGAAGACGCCGATGGCCCAGGCGGCCCCGGCGACGTGCGTCAGCTGCGCGTTCCTGATCCCGATGGCGGGCTCCCTGAAGCAGGCCTTCGGGGTGTGCGCGAACGAGTTCGGCCCGGCGGACGGGCATGTGGTGTCGCTGGCGTACGGCTGCGGCGGGCACTCGGAGGCCGCGGTGATGCCGACGCCGCCGAAGCCGGCGCCGCACGCGATGGACACGATGCGGGTGGACACGTACTCGCTGCGGCCGGAGCGCGGCGGGGGCTCCGTGCCGGCCGAGACGGACGGGGCGTCGGAGGACCTGGGCCACTCCTGAGGGGGCGCGCACGTGGTCCTCAATCGCCGGACGGGCTTGATTTCCGAGCGGTGCCCCCACCAGCGGTGTGCGGTGACCCCTGCAGCCCGTCCGGCGTTTGAGGACGGAACCGTTGACGTGGTGACGGCTGCCGCTGCGAGGGTGCTGGGCTCCAGGGACCTTCTTCGTGCACGCCCAATCGGGCAAGGGTTCCGTCCTCAATCGCCGGACGGGCTGGGAATGCCGGGCTTGCCGGTCACCGAGATGCCGGACGGGCTGGGAATGCCGGGGCTTGTCGGTCACCGAGGTGCCGGACGGGCTGGGAATGCCGGGCTTGTCGGTCACCGAGGTGCCGGGCGGGCTGGGAATGCCGGTACGGCGGAGGCGGCGCGCGCGGTACCTTCGGGCGCACACTGGGCCGCACAGGCATACGCGGTCACCCACCCAGCGGACGGAGTCGAGAGCGTGAGCATGAAGGCGACCGAGGGGGCCGATCCGTTCGGGACGGCACGGCTGCGGCGCGGCGTGCTCGACGCGTGGGGGGCCGGGCCCGCCCGGTTCCGGGAGGACGCCAACGCCGAGGAGGACCTCGCGCTCGGCGGCTACCGGGACCGCCTCGTCGTCGAGCTGGCCCAGAACGCGGCCGACGCCGCCGCCCGCGCCCGCGTCCCCGGCAGGCTCCGCCTCACCCTGCACCCCGCGGCCCCCGGCGATCCGGACGACCGCTGCGTGCTGGCCGCCGCGAACACCGGCGCGCCGCTCGACGCCACCGGTGTGGAGTCCCTGAGCACCCTGCGGGCCTCCGCCAAGCGCGAGGGCCACGAGTCCTCCGTCGGCCGCTTCGGCGTCGGGTTCGCCGCCGTCCTCGCGGTCAGCGACGAGCCCGCCGTGCTCGGCCGGCACGGCGGTGTGCGCTGGTCCCTGGCCGAGGCGCGCGAGCTGGCCCGGGAGGCCGCCGTCGGCAGCCCCGGCCTCGGCGACGAACTGCGCCGCCGCGACGGACACGTACCGCTGCTGCGCCTGCCGCTGCCCGCCGAGGGCTCCGCGCCCGACGGGTACGACACCGTCGTCGTGCTGCCGCTGCGCGACGGCACCGCCGAGGACCTGGTGGCCCGGCTGCTGGCCGCCGTGGACGACGCGCTGCTGCTCACCCTGCCCGGTCTGGACGAGGTCGTCATCGAGACCCCGGACGGGACGCGGACCCTCAGCCGTTCGGCCCACGGCCCGTACACGCACGTCGACGACTCCGCCCGCGGTCTGGGCCGCTGGCGCACCGTGCTCCACCACGGGCCCATCGAGCCCGCCCTGCTCGCCGACCGCCCGGTCGAGGAGCGGCTGCGCCCGCACTGGTCGGTGACCTGGGCGGTCCCGGTCGACGAGGCGGGCGCCCCGCTCCACCCCCGTACCGCACCCGTCGTGCACGCCCCGACGCCCACCGACGAGCCGCTCGGCATCCCCGCCCTGCTCATCGCCTCCCTCCCGCTGGACACCGCCCGCAGGCACCCCGCGCCGGGGCCGCTGACCGACTTCCTGGTGGAGCGGGCGGCCGACGCGTACGCGGAGCTGCTGGGCTCCTGGCGGCCGGTGTCGACCGGGACCATCGACCTGGTGCCGGGCCCGCTGGGCAAGGGCGGCCTGGACGGGGCCCTGCGCGGTGCGATCCTGGCCCGGCTGCCCCGGGTCGCGTTCCTGGAGCCCGCCGCGCCCCGGGACGTTGAGGCCGAGCCCGGCTGGGCGGACGACTGGGACCGGGACGGTACGGAGAGCGCTGCCGACACCTCCGCCCTGCGGCCCGTGGAGGCCGAGGTCGTCGAGGGAGTCGGGGCCGAGACCGTACGGGTGCTCGCCGAGGTGCTGCCCTGTCTGCTGCCCGCGGGCCTGGAGCGGCGCACCGAGCTGCGGACCCTGGGCGTCGCCCGCGTCCCCCTGACCGAGGCCATCGACCGCCTCGCCGGTCTGGAGCGCGACCCCGCCTGGTGGCACCGGCTCTACGACAGCCTCGCGGGCACCGACCCCGACCGGCTCACCGGCCTCCCCGTCCCCCTCGCGGGCGACCCGGACGACGGGCGGGCGGGCCGTCCGCCGCGCACCACGATCGGACCGCGCCAGGTCCTGCTGCCGCTCCCGGACGCGCTCACCGGCCCCGTCCTCGCCCGGCTCTCCCGGCTCGGCCTCAAGGTGGCCCACCCGGACGCCGCACACCCGCTGCTGGAGAAGCTCGGGGCCCTGCCCGCCACGCCGCGCGCCGTGCTGAGGACTCCCCAGGTGCGGGCGGCCGTCGCCGGTTCGCTGGACGCGGGGGAGATCTGGGACGAGGATGCGCTCGACGGCGACGAGCTGGCCGAGACCGTGCTCACCCTGGTCCGGGACGCCGAGCTGGCCCCCGGCGACGAGCCCTGGCTCGGCGCGCTCGCCCTCCCCGACGAGGACGGCGAACCGGCCCCGGCCGGTGAACTCGTCCTCCCCGGGAGCCTGTTCGCCCAGGTCATGCGCGAGGGTGAACTCGCCCTCGCCGACCAGGAGCTGGCCGACCGCTGGGGCGAAGGGCCCCTCACCGCCTGCGGGGTGCTCGCCACCTTCGCCCTCGTGCGGGCCACCGACGTCGTCCTGGACCCGGACGAACTGGAGCCCCGCGACAGCGACTTCGCCGAACCCGACGACGCCGGGCTGCTGGACGCCGTCGACGTGTGGTGCGAGGACCTCCTCGACCAGTTGCCCGAGACCCCGGTGCCGCCCGTGGCCACCGAGATCGTCGCCGTACGGGATCTGGACCTGGTCGACGACGACGCCTGGCCGCAGGCGCTCGCGATGCTGGCGCAGCCGCCGCTGCGCGACGCGCTGACGCAGCCGGTGCGGGTGCTGCTCCCGGACGGGACGACGCAGTCGTTGCGCCCGTACACCGCGTGGTGGCTGCGCGACCACCCCGTGCTGGACGGCCGCCGCCCGGCCGGACTGCGCGCGGCGGGCGGCGACCCCCGGCTGGCCGGGCTCTACGACGCGGTGGACGCGACCGGCTTCGACGACGCCCAGGTGCTGCGGGCCCTCGGGGTGCGCACCTCGGTCGCGGCCCTGCTGGACGAGCCGGGCGGTGCGGCGGAGCTGCTGGGCCGGCTCGCCGACGAGGACCGTCCCGTCACCCCCGTACAACTGCACGCGCTCTACACGGCGCTCGCCGAACTGGACCCGGACCAGGTGACGTTGCCCGACGAGCTGCGCGCGGTGGTGGACGGGGGCGTGGCCGTGGTCGACGCGGCGGACGCCGTGATCGCGGACGCCCCCGACGTGCTGCCGCTGACGGAGGGGCTGCCGCTGCTCCCCGTAGCCCCTTCCCGGGCCGCCGAGTTGGCCGAGCTGCTCCAGGTGCGGCGGCTCGGCGAGACGATCGAGGCGGGTGTGACGAGCGAGGGCGAGGAGCACCGCGTACCGGAGCCGGTCCGCGTCCTGCTCGGACCCGGCACCCCGGACACGTACGTCGAACACCCCGAACTCCGCGCGGGCGGCGTCGAACTGGACTGGCGCCGCACCCCGGACGGGATCGTCCACGCCGCGACCCTGGAGGGCGTGGCGGCCGGCCTGGCCTGGGCGGCCGGTCAGTGGCCCCGCCGCTTCGAGGTCGCGGCCCTGCTGGAGGACCCGTCCCGGACGGAGGAGCTGGCCCGGGACCGCTGGTTCGACTGAGGGCCGGAGGTTCCCGGCAGTGAGCTGGTGAGCCGGCTCGCTGCCCAAGTTTCCGGGCAGTGAGCTGCCCAGGTTCCCGGCAGTGAGCTGCGGGTTCACAGAAAAGTCACAGGTTCGCACAACCGTTCACCTTGTTCGCCCGTCTGTTCCTGTGAGCCAAGAGGCTCATGGATCAGATGGGCCCCGCCGGGCTGACGACGCAAGCGCGCCCCGGGGCCCCTTCTCCACTTGGGGACACATGCGTATTCGTGCCACCGTGGCTGCCGTCACCGGCGCCCTGGCCCTTTCCGCTCTCGCAGTACCGGCCGTCCAGGCCGACGAGAAGCCCGACGCCGGTCTGAGCGTGCCGTCCGGCGCCGACGTCTTCGCCTCCGAGCCCGGCGGCGCGCCCGCCGCCAGGGCCCGCGCCGCCAAGGCGGCCGAGACGCCCGTGATCAAGAAGGTCGTCGTCAACGGCGGCAAGGACATCGTGGTCGGCACGCAGTCCAAGAAGAAGTTCACCGTCGCGATCACGGCCTCGTCGCCTTCCGGCATCGCCGACGCGTTCGCCTACCTGTGGCACGGTCACATCGACGAGGTCGACGGTTTCCTCGCTCCCACCCAGGAGTTCGGCAGCTGCAAGGTCTCGGCCGACCCGACCACCTCCACCTGCACCGTCTCGATCACGGTCGACCCGCGATCCGACGACCTCTACACGAGCAGCCTCGCCGGCACCTGGAAGGTCGGCGCCGGAGCGCTCGCGGCCACCGGCAGCGACCAGGACTTCATCTGGAACGACACCCAGGCGAAGACCCGCGTCCAGCGGTTCTCCAAGCTGACCGTCAACGCCTCCCCGGAGCCCGTGAAGAAGGGCAAGACCATCACGGTCACCGGCAAGCTCACGCGCGCCAACTGGGACACCAACACGTACAAGGGCTACACCAAGCAGCCCGTGAAGCTCCAGTTCAAGAAGAAGGGCGCCAAGAGCTACACGACGGTCAAGACCGTCAAGACGAGCTCCACCGGCACCCTGAAGACCACCGTCAAGGCCTCGGCCGACGGCTACTGGCGCTACAGCTTCGGCGGTACGTCCACCACCCCGGCCGTCTCGGCCAAGGGCGACTACCTCGACGTGAAGTAGTCCGGACAGTCGGAAGCGCCCGGAAGCCCCCGGGAGGACAACGGTCCTCCCGGGGGCTTCCGGCTGTCCGCGCCCGCATCTACATCCCGAAGCGCCGCCCCACCCAGCGCCAGACGAACTCCAGCAGGGCGGCCGCCGCCACCGCGATGCCGACCGCCGTCCACGGCATGGTCGTGCCGACCAGCTTCAGCGCGAAGAAGTCCTGGAGCCACGGCACCACGAGCACGATCAGGAAGCCGAGCCCCATCGCCGCCACCAGGCCGACGCGCCACCAGGTGTACGGGCGCGCGATGATCGCCAGGACCCACATCGAGACCAGGAACAGCGTCAGCGTCGCGGCGCTCGTCTCGGCCGCCAGCGCGCCCTCGCCGCTGTAGTGGTGTCGCGCCACGAGGTACGTCGTGAAGGTGGCCGTCGCCGCGATGACGCCCGAGGGGATCGCGTACCGCATGACCCGGCGTACGAAGTGGGGCTGGGCCCTTTCCTTATTGGGCGCGAGCGCCAGGAAGAACGCGGGGACGCCGATGGTCAGCGTCGACAGCAGGGTCAGGTGCCTCGGCAGGAACGGGTACTCCACCTGGGTGCAGACCACCAGGATCGCCAGCAGCACGGAGTAGACCGTCTTGGTGAGGAAGAGCGTCGCGACGCGGGTGATGTTGCCGATCACCCGGCGGCCCTCGGCGACCACCGAGGGCAGCGTCGCGAAGCTGTTGTTCAGCAGCACGATCTGCGCCACCGCCCGCGTCGCCTCCGAGCCCGAGCCCATCGAGACGCCGATGTCGGCGTCCTTGAGGGCGAGGACGTCGTTCACACCGTCGCCCGTCATGGCGACCGTGTGGCCGCGCGACTGGAGGGCGGCCACCATGTCCCGCTTCTGCTGCGGGGTGACCCGGCCGAAGACCGCGTTCTGTTCCATGGCCGTGGCCATCTCGTCCGGATCGGTGGGCAGCCTGCGGGCGTCCAGCGTGTTCTCGGCGCCCGCGAGGCCCAGCTTCCCGGCGACCGCGCCGACCGAGACCGCGTTGTCGCCGGAGATGACCTTGGTGGCCACGTTCTGGTCGGCGAAGTAGGCGAGCGTGTCGCCCGCGTCCGGCCGCAGCCGCTGTTCCAGGACGACCAGGGCGGTGGGGGCGGCTCCGGCCGCCGCGCCGGGAGCGTTCAGCTCGCCCTGGGCGCGGGCCAGCAGCAGCACCCGCAGGCCCTGCTCGTTGAGGTGCTCGATCTCGGTGAGGGTCGCGTCGCCCTCGGACAGCAGGACGTCGGGGGCGCCGAGCAGCCACGCGGAGGCCGTTCCGTCGGCCTCGGCGAACGCCGCGCCGCTGTACTTGCGCGCGGAGGAGAACGGCATCGCGTCGGTGACCGTCCAGCCCTCCACGCCGCCGCCGGCGGCCGGGAGCGCGGCACCGTCGGCCGCCGGGAGCCCGGCGCCGTCGGCCACCGGGAGCACGCCGCCACCGCCCGCCGGGGGCGCGTCTCCGCCTCCCGCCGGATACGCGTCGATGATGGCCTGGAGGCTGGCGTTGGGCCGTGGGTCCGAGGAGCCGAACGCCCCCAGCACCCGCGTCACGTACGCCTCGTCGCTCCCGTTGAGCGGCCGGACCTCCGTGACGTCCATGCCGCCCTCGGTGAGGGTCCCCGTCTTGTCCAGGCAGACGACGTCGACCCGGGCGAGGCCCTCGATCGCGGGCAGCTCCTGCACCAGGCACTGCTTGCGGCCCAGCCGTACGACGCCGATGGCGAAGGCGACGGAGGTGAGGAGGACCAGGCCCTCCGGGATCATCGGGACGATGCCGCCGACGGTCCGGGCGACGGAGTCCTTGAAGTTGTTGTCCTTCACGACCAGCTGGCTGATGATCAGCCCGATCGCGGTCGGCACCATCATCCAGGTGACGTACTTCAGGATCGTGCTGATGCCGCTGCGCAGCTCCGAGTGGACGAGCGTGAAGCGCGACGCCTCCTCGGCGAGCTGTGCGGCATACGCCTCGCGGCCCACCTTGGTCGCGGTGAACGCGCCGCCGCCCGCGACGACGAAGCTGCCGGACATCACCGGGTCGCCGGCCTGCTTGACCACCGGGTCGGCCTCCCCGGTGAGGAGCGACTCGTCGATCTCCAGGCTGTCGGCCTCGGCGACCGTGCCGTCCACGACCACCTTGTCCCCGGGACCGAGCTCGATCAGGTCGCCGAGGACGATCTCGGAGGTGGAGATCTCGGCGGCGGCCCCGTCGCGCCGCACGGTCGGCTTCGCCTCGCCGATCACCGCGAGGCTGTCCAGGGTCTTCTTGGCCCGCCACTCCTGGATGATGCCGATGCCGGTGTTGGCGACGATCACGAAGCCGAAGAGGCTGTCCTGGATCGGCGCGACGAACAACATGATCACCCAGAGCACGCCGATGATCAGGTTGAACCGGGTGAGGACGTTGGCCCGGACGATCTCGGTGACCGAGCGCGAGGAACGTACGGGTACGTCGTTGACCTCGCCGCGCGCGACCCGTTCGGCGACCTCGGCGGTGCTCAGCCCGTCCGGCCGACGGGCCGGCGGTGGCTTCATGGGGTGCACGGGGTCGAGTTCCGCCCCCGCGTCGATCATGGCCGGCCGGGAGGTCCCGGGGGTCTGCTCCCCGGAGGAGTCGAGTGCCCGCTGCGTCATGGTTCCGACGGTACGGGCGGGCGCGCCGAATCACCCACCGGAGGGTCGAAGATCCGACCAGGGGAGGACGAAGACGGTCCCGTGGTCGTACGAGGGCTTCGCGGGGTGTCCTACGGGGACGGAGTCAGGCGGTCCGGTCGGCGCGGCCCGCCGGGTCGCCGCCCAGCGCGCCGTCGGTCGCCGCGGCCCCTGCGGCGTCCTTGGCCTCGACCGCGGCCGCGTGCCGCTTGAGGGCGGCGTCGCGCCCCCGGACGTACCAGATGCCGATCAGGCCGAGCCCGGCGCCGGCCAGCGGGGTCCACACCCACCAGGTGTGGCCGCGGTCGGCGAACCAGCCGTAGAAGGGGAGCTGGGCGAGGAAGAGGACGAACCAGAGGATCGTGCCGCCGACGACGGTGGCGACGACGGGGCCCTCCAGGGGTTCGGGCGCCTCGTGCTTCGGTGTCCACTTCTCCATGAGTTCAGTGTATGGGGCCCACCTGATCGGGGGGTGTACGGCCCGGTCGGCCCAAGGGGCCACGCGGGTCTACGCGCGGAGATAGCGATCTTCGCTTCATGTATTCATACTGAATCTGCTTTGGGTTGGCTCGATTCGTTCGTCTGAACATCCAATTTCGATCGCCTTCTGTCCCATAGCGCCCACCCCTCTACGTACGACTGAGGTCACCCATGCCCCCCTCGGCCACCGCTCCGGTCGACTCCCCGCCCCCCGCGACTCCGCAGTCCCAGGGCAGCCTGGACCGGTTCTTCAAGATCTCCGAGCGGGGGTCGACCGTCGCCCGCGAGTTCCGCGGCGGATTCGCCACGTTCTTCGCGATGGCGTACATCATCGTGCTCAACCCGATCATCCTGGGCAGCGCGAAGGACATGTACGGCAACCAGCTCGACAACGGCCAGCTGGTCACCGCCACCGTGCTCTCCGCCGCCTTCTCCACCCTGCTGATGGGCGTCATCGGCAACGTGCCGATCGCACTCGCCGCCGGTCTCGGCGTCAACACGGTCGTCGCGCTCCAGCTCGCTCCCCGGATGAGCTGGCCGGACGCGATGGGCATGGTCGTCCTCGCGGGCATCGTGGTGATGCTGCTGGTCGCCACCGGGCTGCGGGAACGCGTGATGAACGCCGTGCCCAAGTCGCTCCGCAAGGGCATCGCGATCGGCATCGGCCTCTTCATCCTGATGATCGGTCTCGTCGACTCGGGCTTCGTCTCGCGCATGCCGGACGCCGCGCACACCACCGTGCCGCTCCAGCTCGGCGGCAGCGGCCACCTCGACGGCTGGCCGGTGCTCGTCTTCGTCCTCGGCGCGCTGCTCACGCTCGCGCTGATCGTGCGCAAGGTGCCCGGCGCGATCCTGATCTCGATCATCGCCATGACGGCTCTCGCCCTGGTCATCGACGCGGTGGCCGACCTGCCCGACGGGTCGTGGGGCCTGACGACGCCCGCCTGGCCGGGCAACCCGGTCTCGGCGCCGGACTTCGGGCTGCTCGGCGAGGTCAGCCTGTTCGGCGGCTTCGAGAAGGTCGGCGTCCTGACCGGGGCCCTGTTCGTCTTCACCGTGCTGCTGTCCTGCTTCTTCGACGCGATGGGCACCATTCTGGGCGTCGGCGACGAGGCGAAGCTGATGGACCAGGAAGGCAACTTCCCCGGCATCAACAAGGTGCTGTTCGTGGACGGCATCGCGGTCGCCGCGGGCGGCGGCAGCTCCTCCTCCGCCACCACGTGCTTCGTGGAGTCCACCGCGGGCGTCGGCGAAGGCGCCCGCACCGGACTGGCGAGCGTGGTGACCGGTCTGCTCTTCTCGGTGGCGCTGTTCCTCACACCGCTGGCGACCATGGTCCCGTCGCAGGCGGCCACCCCCGCCCTGCTGGCGGTCGGCTTCCTGATCATCGCGGGCTCGGTGCGGGACATCGACTGGAGCGACTACACGCTCGCGGTCCCGGCGTTCCTCGCGATGGTGATGATGCCGTTCACGTACTCGATCACCAACGGCATCGGCATCGGCTTCGTCGCCTTCTCCGTGCTGCGCCTGGTGGCCGGGCGCGGCCGTGAGGTGCCGGTGGCCATGTACGTGGTCTCGGCGGTGTTCGTCTTCTACTACGCGATGCCGGCGCTCGGCCTGACGTGATCGGTTTCGCCGTGATGCCGCCGGCCGGTCTCACGTGATCGGTGGCGTCACGCTCCCTCGGGCGTCGCCGTAGAACTTCTCCGTCTCCTCGACGGCCGCCGTGAAGCGTTCGTCGAAGTCGTCGCGAATGAGCGTCCGGACCACATAGTCCTGGACGCTCATTCCGCGTTTCGCGGCGTGCTGCCGGAGCCGGTCGAGCAGCTCACCGTCTATCCGCAGGCTGAGCACTGTCGATCCCATGGTCAGCAGGGTCGCCGCCCCGGGGCGTTCTCCGCGTCACTTTCCGCTTCTAACTCACTCGTTCGGGTGATCGGTTTCTCGCGCGTGTACCACCGGGTGGTATTTAGTTTGGGTAATGAGTTACGCTAACAAACATGCCTGACCTGATCCACGACGGCGACAGTGCCGCCGCCGTGAGCTCCCTTCGCTCCGCCGTGATGCTGCTGGGCCGTCGACTGAAGCACCAGCGTGTCGACGAGTCGCTGAGCCCCACCGAGATGTCGGTGCTCGGCACCCTTGCCCGTTGCGGCTCGGCCACCCCCGGTGAGCTGGCCCGCAAGGAGCACGTGCAGCCCCCGTCGATGACCCGCATCGTCGCGCTGCTGGAGGCGAAGGGGTTGGTCAGGCTGGAACCGCACCCCGATGACCGTCGGCAGAAGAGGGTCAGCCAGACCGAGCAGGCCGAGGCCATGCTCGCGGAGAGCCGCGTCAAGCGGAACGCCTGGCTGTCCCACCTCGCCGAGGGCCTGGACGAGGACGAGTGGGAGACGCTTCGGGCCGCCGCGCCCGTGTTGGAGAAGCTCGCCCACCTGTGACCCCGCGGGCGCGCCGACGGTGATCCGCCGCCGGACCGGAAGCACCAGCCGGTCCGCCCCGGATCACCGCCGGAGCGCCCGTCGTCACGTCCTCGTCGGACCGAACGCCGCAGACGCCCGAGGAGGCGAACCCTTTTGAGTACGGGATCCGGAGCAGACTCCGCCCCCGCACCGACTTCCACCCACGAGAGCAAGACCGGCGGGACCTTCTCGTCGCTGAAGATCCGTAACTACCGCCTGTTCGCCACGGGCGCCGTGATCTCCAACACCGGTACCTGGATGTCCCGCATCACGCAGGACTGGCTCGTGCTGAGCCTGACGGGTTCCGCGACGGCCGTGGGCATCACCACGGCCCTCCAGTTCCTCCCCATGCTCCTCTTCGGCCTGTACGGCGGCGTCATAGCCGACCGCCTGCCGAAGCGGCAGATACTGCTCGTCAGCCAGGCCCTGCTCGGCCTGTGCGGCATCGCGCTGGCCGTCCTGACCCTGTCCGGTGTCGTGGAGGTCTGGCACGTCTATCTGGTCGCCTTCCTCCTCGGCATGGTGACCGTCGTCGACAACCCGGCCCGTCAGTCGTTCGTCTCCGAGATGGTCGGCCCCGCGCAACTGCGCAACGCGGTCAGCCTGAACTCGGCGAACTTCCAGTCCGCCCGGCTCATCGGCCCCGCCGTCGCGGGCGTCCTGATCACCACGGTCGGCAGTGGCTGGGCCTTCCTGCTCAACGGCCTCTCCTTCCTGGCCCCGCTCGTCGGCCTGCTGATGATGCGCACCAACGAGATGCACGCCTCGGTGACCGTCCCCCGCGCCAAGGGCCAGCTCCGCGAGGGCCTGCGCTACGTGAAGGGCCGCCCCGAGCTGATCTGGCCGATCGTCCTGGTCGGCTTCGTCGGCACGTTCGGCTTCAACTTCCCGATCTGGCTGACCGCCTACGCCGACGAGATCTTCGACGGCGGCGCCGGCCTGTACTCGTTCTTCAACATCCTCATGGCGGCCGGTTCGCTGGCCGGCGCGCTGCTCTCGGCCCGCCGCCGCTCCACGCGGCTGCGGATGCTGGTGATCGCGGGCACGGCGTTCGGGCTGCTGGAGATCGCCGCCTCGCTGTCCCCGTCGGTCTGGATGTTCTCGATCCTGCTGGTCCCGATCGGCATGCTCGGCCTGACCACGAACATCACCGCGAACACGAGCGTCCAGATGGCCGCCGACCCGGAGATGCGGGGCCGGGTGATGAGCCTGTACATGATGGTCTTCGCCGGGGGTACGCCGGTGGGCGCCCCGATCGTCGGCTGGATCAGCGACACGTACGGCCCCCGAACCGGCTTCGCGGCCGGCGGCGCGATCTCGGTGGTCGCCGCCCTGGGCGTCGGCTTCGCCCTCGCCCGCGTCGGCGGCCTCCGCCTGAAGGTCGACCTCCGCCCGGGCCGCCCGCACGTCCGCTTCGTCCCGCGCGAGCAGCTGGCGACGGCGGCGTGACCCGCACGGAACCGCCCTCCTCCCGGACCGGGAGGAGGGCGGTTCTCGTATGCCCGGGCGGGGTCGGTCGCCAGGGCGGACGCGGGTCAGTCGCGGGTCAGTCGCGGGGGAAGGCGTCGGTCGCGAGGACGAGGCCGACGACGGTCGAGGAGAGGTCGACCGGGGTGCCGAAGTCGAGACTCAGGACACTGCGGTACTCGTCCTCCTTCGGGAGGGTGTGCAGGTGCCAGGTGCCGGTGTACGGATCGACGATGAGGTAGACGGGGACACCGGCGAGCGCGTAGGTGGCCTTCTTGGAGCCGTAGTCGTTGGCGGCGGTGCTCCGGGAGATCACCTCGGCGACGAATTCGATGTCCTGGTAGCGCCAGCGGCCGTCGGCGGTCTTGGCGGCGCCTGCGGCAAGGGCTGCGACATCGGAGGCGAAGCCGTTGAGGAGGCCGGGGAAGTCGATGCGTACGTCGGAAAGGAGCCGGTCCTCCTGATAGCGGGGCAGCAGCTGCCTGATGATGCCCAAGATGATCCGCCAGTGCGTGTCCCGCTGTGGCGACATATAGACGTTCCCCTCGACGATCTCGACCTTGAATCCCTCGGGGACGGGCTCAAGCCACTCGAACATCATGTCCAGGGTGCGCTCGTCGCTGATGTCGGCCATGTCGATCCTGTCGGTGTCTACGACGGTCATCGTGCCGCTCCTCCCCGCTGCCGCACGGGCGTGCGGGCAGCCGCGTAGTACAACGATAGGCCCGGCGCCCCGGACACGCCCGGACCTGCGAGACTCGCGCGCATGAGCAGCCACCGCCGCTGCACCCCGCACCTCACGCCGGCCCGGAGCCGGGGCGAGGCGGACCTGCGGCCCTTCACCGCGGCGCCGGCGGGGTTCGAGGGGGAACGCTGGGAGGCCGGTGAGCTGAGTCTCGTACGGAGCGATCCGCCGGTGTCCGGGGTGCCGGGGGAGCGGCCGCGCTACGAGACGGTGCGGGCCTGGGCGCTCGGCCGGTGAGCGGTGCCGTTACGCTCGAAGGGTGGACCCGAAGACCAGAAACCGCATCATGGCGGCCGTGCTCGTGCTGATGTTCGTCGTCGTCGCCGTCGGGGCCGCCCTGGGCGGCTGATACCGGCGGGCCGCCGGGAAGCCGTGCCCGCACGGCGCGTCCGTCGGCGTACATGCTTGCCTGGAGTGGACTCGAAGGAGTTGGCTGGGGCGTCATGAAGTACACACAGCTCGGACGCACGGGACTCAAGGTCAGCCGGCTCGTCCTCGGGACGATGAACTTCGGCCCGCAGACCAACGAGTCGGACAGCCACGCCATCATGGACTCCGCGCTCGGCGCGGGCCTGAACTTCTTCGACACGGCCAACGTCTACGGCTGGGGCGAGAACAAGGGCCGCACCGAGGAGATCATCGGCACCTGGTTCGCCCAGGGCGGCGGTCGGCGGGACAAGGTGGTCCTGGCCACCAAGATGTACGGGAACATGGCCGCCGACGGCGATGCCTGGCCGAACCACGACAAGCTCTCCGCCGTGAACATCCGGCGCGCGGTCGACGCCTCGCTCAAGCGTCTCCAGACCGACCACATCGACCTGTACCAGTTCCACCACGTCGACCGGAACACGCCCTTCGACGAGATCTGGCAGGCGATCGACGTCCTGGTCCAGCAGGGCAAGATCCTGTACGCCGGTTCGTCGAACTTCCCCGGCTACAAGATCGCCCAGGCCAACGAGCAGGCCGCCCGACGGGGCTCGCTCGGCCTGGTCAGCGAGCAGTGCATCTACAACCTCGCCGAGCGCCGCGCCGAGATGGAGGTCATCCCGGCCGCGCAGGACTACGGCCTCGGTGTCATCCCGTGGTCGCCGCTGCACGGCGGCCTGCTGGGCGGAGTCATCAGGAAGACGACCGAGGGCGGCCGCCGCGCCTCGGGCCGCGCCGCCGACGCCCTGGCCGACCCCGCCACCCGGTCCCAGCTCCAGGCGTACGAGGACCTGCTCGACAAGCACGGCCTGGAACCCGGCGAAGCGGCCCTGGCCTGGCTGCTGACCCGCCCCGGCATCACGGGCCCGATCGTCGGCCCGCGCACCGCCGACCAGCTGGACAGCGCCCTGCGCGCCCTGGAACTGGACCTCCCGGAGGCCGTCCTCACGGGCCTGGAGGAGATCTTCCCTGGCCCGGGGCCTTCGCCGGAGGCCTTCGCCTGGTAGGGGCGTGAGCGGGGAGAAGGGGGCCTCCGGTCGCCGTGCCGGGAGGCCCCCGCTTCTTCCGTTGCCGACCGGACTCGTTCGTCGGCGTCTCTCAGAACGGCATGTGGCCGCGGGTGCGCCGGCCGGCCGAGCCGCTCCGGCCGACGGCCTTGGAGCTGCTGCGGAACGGCTTGCTGAAGAGGCGGCCCAGGACGCCGGGCGCCTTGCCGCCCGCGCGGGAGCCCAGGCCGAGCGTGCGCTGCGTACCGCGCTCCGGACGGCGGGAGAGCCGCGGAACGAAGAAGGCGAGTACGGCGAGAACGACACAGACTGCGACAATCCCTACGACGATCATGGCAACTCCTTTTCACGGTGATGGTGTTCGCGGGTGGTGTCTGCGCCGTGTGCCCCGTCGGCGACTTTCGAACCCGGCGCCACGTCGCCCGGCGCTCTCGGGCGGTGCCGGACGCGTCCTTCCGCGCGAGGTGGCAGAACGGTCTGACGAGGAGATACCCGGGCAGGAGAAGCGGGGTCACCGGGGGAGCCGAGCTTTGCCCGGGGGCCGACCAGCGCCGAGACCGTGACCACGGCCCGGCGGAAGCCGACGAAAGGACGCACCGATGTCTCCGGTGACCGAACAGTGGGACGAAGTTCTCCGCACGCATCTGGCTCTCGGCGAGGAGAGATCGCCGGTCCTGGCCGCCGCGGCGTTCTCGGCCGAGGCGGGGTTCTTCGCCGTCGCGGGGCGCGGCGGTGCGGACGGGTGGCCGTACTTCCGGTCGATGGCGCAGGTCGCGGGAGCCGGCGGCACGGGTCCGGAGCGCGGGGCGCCGGACGACGTCGAGGCCCTGGGCACGGTGTGCGAGGAGGCCGTCCACCCCCGTGGCCTGTGGATCGCGGGCGTGCCCTGGCAGCGCGAGAGCCGGGAGCTGGTCTCCGACGCCGTCACCGGGCGTGACCTGGAGCTCGCGCTGCTGCGCGAGGGCGACCGGGCCATGTGGGTCGTCCGGACGGAACAGAACGTCTGCGCGTTCGTGCTGGTCGACGGGGACAGCGAGGCGCACCTCTCCGAGGCCCGGTCACTGACGCTGGAATTCGACTCGTTCCTGGTCGGCCAGGGCTACTGATCCCGCGCGCCGCGCCGGATGCCGTACGTCTCCGGCTCCGGGTGCTCGTCCACCAGCTCGGGTTCGAGGCCTTCCGACGCGTCCGTGCGACGGCGGCCGGCATCGCTCCGCCAGGCTTCGAAGGCCCAGCCGGTCAGGACGACGACCGCGCCTCCCAGCAGCCATCCGCCGATGACGTCGCTGAACCAGTGCACGCCGAGCGCGATCCGGGTGAAGCCGACGCCCAGGACGGAGATCCCCGCCGCTCCCCAGCACAGCCCCCGCCACCTGCGCGGCACCAGCGGCAGCAGCACCAGCAGGAGTACGGCGCACGACGTGGCGGCCGTCATCGCGTGGCCCGAGGGGAACGAGTAGCCGGGCGCGCGGGCCACCGGGTCCTGGAGCGAGGGCCTGGCCCGCTCCACCACGACCTTGGCGAGCACCCCGGTCAGCGCGCCGCCGATCGCGGTGGTCGCGGCCCACGCCGCCAGCCGCCACGCCCGCCGGTACAGCAGCCACGCCGTGAGCAGGGCGACGGCTGTGCGCAGTGTGGCGGGGTCCCAGACCCAGTCCGACAGGATGCGCAGCGTGGCCGTCCACCCCGGGTGCTCCAGGGCCACCTCGTGCAGCCGGCGGGCCGCACCGGCGTCCAGGCGCTGGAGGGGAGGCCACGTCCCCTCGACGAGGATCACGAGCAGCGCGAACGGCACCGCCGCGACCGCGCCGGCTCCGACCGCCGCCGCCAGTCGTACACCGAGGCGGCGGTCCGCGCGGCGGGTCCGGTTCCGCTCGGACCGGGGCTCCGCGCCGTGCGGCTCCGGGGTGGGTGGTTCGGAGGGGGATCGTGGCACGTCATGCTCCGGGGTCGGCGGTGACCGGTCCGGGCCGGCGGGCCCGGACGGCCTCCAGCTGGGCGGCGAAGGACAGCCCGACGAAGAGGGCTATGGAGGTGAGATAGGCCCACAGGAGCAGCGACATGAACGCGCTGAGGGGCCCGTAGACGGTGTCGAAGGAGCCGCTGATCCCGAGGTAGAGGCTCAGGAGCCAGGTCAGTACCGTCCAGAGGGCGAGGTAGACGGCGGCCCCGAACGCCAGCCAGGTGTAACCGGGCTGGCGGCGGCGCGGGGAGCGGCGGAAGATCGCGCTCGCAGAGATCAGCGCGAGCAGGAAACCCAGCGGCCAGCGCAGCAGGGTCAACGTCTCCCGGGCCGTGTCGCCCAGACCGTACACGGAGTCCGCGGCGGCGACGAGCTCTCCGCCGGCCACCATCATGACGGACCCGATACCGAGCGGGATGCCGGCGCTCAGGGCCATCACCAGCCCACGCGGGTACTTGTGGTGGAAGACGCGGTCCCGCTCCACCCCGTAGATCCGGTTGGCCCCCCGCTCGATCTGGCACATGGCGGTGGTGACGTTGGCGAGGGAGAAGGCCAGCCCCAGCCAGAGGGCGACCTCGGGCCCGTCGCCGTCGCTCCGCCGGTGGCGGTTGAGGGCGTCGTCCACCACCTGGGCGCTCGGGCCCTCGCTGATGCCGCGGATCGTCAGCTCGGCGAGCCTGCCCACGCTCTCGCTGTGCAGCTCGGCCGACAGGCCGACGAAGGCGATCACCAGCGGGACGATCGCCAGGATCGTCTGGAACGCCAGCGCGCGGGCGTGGCTGAAGCCGTCGGCGTAGCGGAAGCGTGCGAAGGCGTCGCGCACGAGCGGCCAGCGGCCGTACCGCCGCAGCGCTGCGAGCGCCTCGTCGCCGGACAGCTCGTCCCCGCTCATGTCGCGGGTCACCGGGACCCGGGTCGCCGTCCCCATCACCGCTCCCGGGCGGGGAGCAGGACGGTGAGGGCGCCGGGCCTGACCTCGGCGGCGAGGCGCAGGCCGGGTCCCACCGGGTCCCCGTCGACCTCGCGCGGCTGCGGCCGGGTGAAGCGCAGTTCGGCGCGGCGGAAGGTGTGGAACTCGACGGGGCCCCGGGCGGAGTCCGCGGCGCGGGAGGTCCCGGCCGTCCGCCGACCGCCCGTCCCCGGGACCGGACCGTTCGCGCCGGGCTCCTTCGCGTCCCGGCCCCCTCCGCTGCCGCGCAGCAGCACCCCGGCCGTGCGCAGCCAGCCGCCCGCGCCCCGGGGGTCGAAGACCGCTAGGTCCAGCGTGCCGTCGTCGGGCCTGGCGGCGGGCACCGGTGCCGCACCCCCCTGGACCGTCCCGATGTTGGCGATGAGGACCATACGGGCGGTGCGGTGCAGCTCCGGGCCGCCGTCCAGGCTGACGGTCAGCCGCATCCGGGGAGCGCGCAGCCCCTTGACCCCGGCCAGCACGTACGCGGGCCAGCCCAGCGCCGACTTGGCGCGGTCGGAGGTCTCCTCCAGCATGGCCGCGTCCAGTCCGGCCCCGGCCATCGCCGTGAAGTGGACGGCGGGGAACCCGTCCCCCTCGATCAGGCCGAGATCCAGGGCGCGGGGCTCGCCGGTCAGACCGGCCGCCAGCGCGTCGGCGGGCCGCAGCGGCAGTCCGAGGTTGCGGGCCAGCAGATTGCCGGTGCCGCACGGTACGAGGACCAGCGGGACGCCGGTGCCGGCGAGCGCGTCCGCGACCGTGCGGACCGTGCCGTCGCCACCGCAGACGACGATCAACTCGGCCCCCGCGCGCAGGGCCCCGGCCGTCTGGCCGCCGCCGGGGTCCTGCGCGGTGGTGTCGATGAACGGGGTGTCGTGGTACCCGTGCTGGGCCAGCACCAGCCGGAGCCGGTCACGGGTCGCGGCGTCGGTCACCGTCGGATTGACGATGACGGCGGCGTGCTTCCGCACGGGGGCGGACCGGCGTTCGGCGGTGGCCACGGCGATGCCCATCGCATCGGCCGGGGGCCGCGCCGCCCAGGAGTGCCCGGCGAGCGCGGCCCGGCCCACGACGAGCAGGGACAGCGAGCCGTTCATCAGCCCTGCGGCCACGTCGGTCGGGTGGTGCATGCCGCGGTAGAGCCGTGCCAGCCCCACGAGGAGCGGAACGAGCAGCAGGAGAGCGGCCAGGGGTGCCCGCCACGGGGAGCGGACCCGGGACAGGACCAGGACGGCGAGGCCGGCGTAGAGGGCGGTGGCGGCCCCGGTGTGCCCCGAGGTGTAGCTGGAGGTCGGCGGTGAGTCGTCCAGGCGCTCCACGTCCGGGCGCGTCCGGTCCACGGAGGCGGTGATCAGCAGGAAGACCGCCGACTGGAGGGACACCGCGGCGGCGAGGAAGACCGTCTCGCGCCACAGGGGCAGCCGCGGCACCAGGACCAGGGCGGCGCACGCCAGGAAGGTGAGGCCCACCACCGTGCCGGTGTCCCCCAGGGCGGAGACGATCGTGGAGGCCGTGGTGAGCGTGGCGGTGCGGGCGCCTACGAGGGCCTCGACGACGGCGTCCTCCTCGGTCATCGGCCACAGCCCACGGGCCGGTCCGGTGACCAGCAGGCCGGCCCCTGCCACGAGGGCCGCCTGGCAGACCGCGAAGGCGGCGACCCGGGCCGCGGCCCGGGCGGCGCCACTGGAGAGGGCGGGGGAGCGGCCGGGGCGCCGAGGGGCGGGTGCCCCTGGCCCGCCGGTCCCTCTCGCCGGAACGGTGGTCTCCATCTGGTCCCCCCACGTCTGCTCCGCCGTGCGGCGGTTCTGCCGGAGCCGTTTCTCCGGGCGCTACGCCGTATGCCCTGCCGTGCGCAGGTCAGGCCTGGGGCCCGGCGGCCGTCGTGGTCGAGTGCCTGGTCGGCATGTTTGAAGCGGCCTGCGGGGGTCAGGCGCTGGGAGACCGCAACGCCGAGCCCAGCGAGAGGTGAGTGACATGGCCGCCGACGAGAAGAGCCGGGCCAAGACCGAGCAGGCCAAGGGCAAGATGAAGGAAGTCGCCGGGCGCACCGTCGGCAACGAGCGCCTCACGGCCGAGGGCAGGGCCGAGCAGGCCAAGGGGGATGGCCGCCAGGCCAAGGAGAAGATCAAGGACACCTTGAAGGACTGACGGCGTCACTGTGCGACGACACCGATGTCGTCACTGTGCGCCGACACCGGGCCCCGCGGAGTCTCTCCTCCAGCGGGGCCCTGTCCTGTCGTGCCGCGTCCGTCCGTCCGTTCCGGGCCCTCCGGGCGAGGCGGGCGGGCGGGTAGTGGGCGGTGGGCAGCGGGCGGTGGGTCACTTTACGTGGATGCGATCGCCCGGGGCCTCCCGTACGGTCCTGCCCATGACGACAGCACGCATCGATCTGACCCTTGACGCCGTCGACGCCCAACTCCTCGCCGCCTTCTGGAAGTCGGCCCTGGGCTATGTGGACCTGCCCCCGCCGCCGCCGTACGCGACCCGGGAGGAGTGGCTCGCCCAGTTCGAGCTGCCGGAGGGTGAGACGGTGGACGACGGGGCCTGGCTCTGCGACCCGGACGGCGTCGGCCCCCGGCTCTCCATCCTCAAGGTCCCCGAGCCGAAGACCGCGAAGAACCGGCTGCACATCGACGTGCGGATCGCGGGCCACGGCACCCCCGCCGAGCGGTGGGCCCGCGTCCGGGCGGAGGCCGCGCGGCTGGTGGCGGCCGGCGGGTCCGTGCTGGCGGAGGTCGACGAGAACCATGTGGTGATGGCCGACCCGGAGGGCAACGAGTTCTGCGTGGCGGCGGCCGGCGCGCCCACCCCGGCGGCCGCGTAGCCTGGACGCCGTGAACGCCGCTCCCCGGATCCTCGCCGTCCTCGATGAACTGCTCGCCTCCGCCGAGCCCGGCGCGCGTGGCGCGCTGTGGCATCTGGCCGAGCAGGGGCGGGAGTTGGACGCCAACCTGGTGCGCCTGCCGGCGGGCGCCGCGGTCGGTGAGCATCAGGAGGACGTGCTCGATGTGCTCCTCGTCGTGCTAGAGGGCCGGGGGAGCGTCAGGACGGCGGAGGGCGGAGGGGCCCTGGAGCTGGGGCCCGGCGCCGTCCTCTGGCTGCCCCGCACGTCACGGCGGGCGCTGGTCGCCGGGCCCGCCGGGCTCGTGTACCTCACCGTCCACCGCCGCCGCCCCGGCCTCGCGATCAAGCCGCCGGCCGGGGCCTACGAGGGCGGCGAGGGGCCCTGCATGCTGGACCGGGTCTGCCCGGAGTGCGGGCGGCTCTCCCAGGACCCCGCACCGGTCTTCTGCAGCCGGTGCGGGGAGCGGTTCCCCGAGCGCTGAGCCCGGGGCGGCCCGGGCCGGAGCCTTGGTGCACCGTCGGCTCGCGGGCCGGAGCCCTGGTGCACCGTCGGCTCGCGGGCCGGAGCCCTGGTGCACCGTCGGTCCCGCGACCCCTCAGAACCCCTCGCACTCCGTCAGATCCGGGCGGCCCGGCGGATTGTCCTTGCCCACCAGGTCGGCCAGGTTCTCCGTGTACATGTCCTCCCAGATCCGGCCGGCCAGGATCGTCCTGAGCGCCGAGCACACCTCGCCCTTCAGGAGCGGGCTCTTCGGCCGCATCGCCACGCCGTAGCCCTCCGCGCCGTTGATGGGCTCCAGCTGCCGCACCTTGCCCGGGTTGGCCTTCACGTATCCGGCGAGAATGATGTCGTCCGAGGCCACCGCGTAGACGTCGGACTCCGGGTCCAGCAGTTTGTCCAGGCAGTCCTGGTAGGTGTTGGGCTGCGACTTCGCCATGGTGAAGCCCCGCTTCGGCAGCTCCGTCTCGTACGTCGACTCCCGCGCCGTGCACACCTCGACGCGCAGGTCCACCAGGTCGCTGGAGTCGTTGATCGTGTACTTGCGCGACTTCTCGCGGACCAGGAAGCTCCGGCTCGCGTCGTAGTACGGGCCCGCGAAGTCGACGCTGTAGCCGCCGGGCGAGGCGGTCTTGCGGTCGTCGGTGATGCTGTACGACGCGATGACCAGGTCCACCTGCTTGGTCTTCAGCGCGGTGCTCCGGTAGTCCGTGGCGACCGTGGTGAAGGCGACCTCGCCCTTGCCGTAGCCCATGCTCTCGGCGATCGCGTACGCCAGGTCGACGTCGTACCCCCGGTACGTACGCGTCTTCTTGTCGAACTTGCTCAGGCCGGGCTGGTCGTCCTTGACGCCGATCTTCAGGGTGGGGTGGGTGTCCTTCCACCGCTCCTTGCTGCCGCTGCCGGCGGCGCCCCCGTCGTCACCCTGGCCCTGCACCGAGCCCGCCCGGTCGTCGCCGCCCCCGCCCTTCTCGCCGTCGCCCTGGGAGACCAGCCAGCCCGCGCCGGCCAGCAGGGCCAGGCACGCCACCGCCGCGGCCGCCTTCCAGCCCCGGTACCGGCCGGGCGGCCCGCCCGACGCCTGCGCCGGTGCGGGCGGCGGGACGGCGGGGCCGGGCGCCGGCACCGGCGCGGGCGTGGGCGTCGAGGGGTTCGGAGTGGAAGGGTTCGGAGGGGAGACGGCCGTCGGCGGGTGCGTCGCCGCGGCGGCGGCCCGGGCCGCGTTCGGCGCGGCGGGGTCCCCGAGCACCTCGCGGAGCATCGCCTCCGCCTCGGCGGCGTCCAGGCGCTCCCGCGGGTCCGTGATCAACAGCCCCTGGATGACCGGGGCGAGAGGCCCCGCGTAGCGGAGGGCCGGGTCGGGGGACTGTCGGATGTTCTCCTGGACCTCCCACACCTCGTGCCCGGCGAAGGGCACGCGGCCCTCGACCATCTCGTACAGGGTGATCCCCAGCGCCCACAGGTCGGAGGCGGGGGTGGGGCCCGGGGAGGCGGGGGCGAAGAGTTCGGGTGCCAGGTAGGAGGAGGTGCCGATGACGCTTCCGGACCGGGTCACCCGGTCCGCGCCCTCGAAGGTGGCGATGCCGAAGTCCACCAGGATCGCGAGGCCGTCGTCGCGGACGAGGACGTTGCCCGGCTTGACGTCGCGGTGGACGACCGATGCCGCGTGGACCGCTTGCAGGCCCTGGAGGACCTGGAGGCCGATGTTCGCGGCCCTCGGCACGGGGAGGACCCCGTCGCCGCTCAACAGGTCCCCCAGGGACCTCGCTTCGAGCAGCTTCATCACGATCCAGACCTGGTTGTCGGTCTCGACCTGGTCGTGGACCGTCACCACGTTCTGGTGCTCGATCTTGGCGATGGCCTCCGCCTCGCGCCGCGCCCGTTGCAGGGCCGCCGTCTGCGTCGCGGCGGTCATCGAGTTCCGGTCGAGGAGGCCCTTCACGGCGACGAACCGGCGCAGCCGCCGGTCGTGGGCCTTCCAGACCTCGCCCATCCCACCGCTGCCGATCGGCTCCAGCAGCTCGTAGCGGCCGTCGATCACGGTCCGGGGGGAGGGCGGATCGTCGTGCGGCGGAGGCGGCGTGCTCGGCCACTCCTGCGGCGCCCCGGCGTCCGGCCGTCGGGGGTCGTCGTCCGACCGGCGGTCCTCGGGACCCCTGGCCTCGTCGCCCGCTCTGCCGGTCCTGTCTTCGTTGTGCATACGACCCCCTGTGCACTACATGGACCACGCCAGATTAGACGTTACGTCCTGCTCGGACGCGCTGGCGCGAGGTGCCGGTTCGCGCCCGGGCGATCGGCGGTACGGAGGGGAGCCTAGGACGCCGCGCCGCCGTTGCTCTTCAGCAACTGGCCGTTGACCCACTGGCCTTCGGGGGAGCACAGGAACCCCACCAGGTGGGCGGTGTCCAGCGGGGTGCCGAGACGGCCGAGCGGGGTGCCCCGCGCCAGGGTCTCGCGCAACTCGTCGTTCATCCAGCCGGTGTCCACCGGGCCGGGGTTGACGACGTTCGCGGTCACCCCGAGGTGGCCCAGCTCGTGCGCGGCGGCCAGCGTGATGCGGTCCAGGGCCCCCTTGCTGGCCCCGTAGGGGAGGTTGCCCACGGTGTGGTCGCTGGTGAGCGCGACGATCCTGCCCGTCGGGGTGCCGGGGACGGTGCCGGGCGTGCTGCGGAAGCGGAGCCCGTACTCGCGGATCAGCAGCCAACTGGCCCGGGAGTTCACCGCGAAGTGCCGGTCGAACGCCTCCACGGTGGTGTCCAGCAGCCCCGAGTCCACCGACTCCGCGTGCGAGAGGACGAGTGCGGTCACCGGCCCGCCGAGGCTCTGTTCCGCCTCGTCGAAGATGCGGGTCGGCGCGTCGGGGTCGGTCAGGTCCGCCTCGATCGCCGCCGTACGGGCCCCTGCCTCCGCCAGCTCCTTCTCGATGGACGCGGCGGCCCCGGGCTCGGCGCCCCAGTCCATGCGGCGGTCGTACGGCGTCCAGTAGGTGAAGGCGATGTCCCAGCCGGTGGCCGCCAGCCGCCGCGCGATGCCCGCGCCGATGCCGATGCTGCGGCCGACGCCGGTGATGAGGGCGATGGGGCGGCCCGGTCCGGAGGCGGGCGGGGGCTGTTCGGTGTTCGTCACGCGGTGATCCTTCGTGACCCGTACGCGTACGTCAATGGCCTTTCCGGACACGCGGGCGACGCTCTTGCGCCTGCGCTGAGCTGCGGGCGGACCGTTCGCCCGGGGGCGTCGCGGTGTGGTGCGACCTCCCCCGTCCGGGCCGGCCGCCGCGCGGGTCACGCGGCCGGCCCCCGGCGCCCGCAGATCAGCTCGTGGGCGAGCCGTGCCGTCGCGAGGAGACTCTCGCGGTCCGTACCGAGGTTGGCCCGCGCCGACAGTCCGTGCCAGAGGGACTGGATGAGTCCTGTCAGGGCCTCCGCGTCCGTGTCGGCGGGGAGTTCCCCTTCCTGGACGGCGCGTTCGACGCGGGCTTTCAGGGCCCGCTCGTTGGAGTGCTGGAGTTCGGCGAAGTAGGCGCTGGTGTCGAGTGTGCCGGTGCTGTCGGCCATGGCGGCGCTGCTGAGCAGGCAGCCGGGGTGTTCGTCGTCGGGCCGGGTGAACTCGTGGACGGAGTCGACGAGGACGCGTTCGACGGCGGCCCGGAAGTCCGTTGTAGCGAGGGCCTGTTGGTAGATCTCGCGGTAGCGCTCCGCGTAGGTCCGTACCGCTTCCTCGAACAGGCCGGCCTTGCTGCCGAAGGTGCCGTAGAGGCTGGAGGTGGAGAGCCCGAGCAGTGCGGTCAGGTCGCGGGTCGAGGTCCCCGAGTATCCGCGTCGCCAGAAGAGGCGGGCGGCGTCCAGGAGGGCGCGGTCGCGGTCGAAGGCTCGTGGGCGTCCACGTTTCGGCTGGGGCACCCTTGCATTGTAGAGCGATCGCACCATAATGAATTTATGGAGCAATCGATTCGGAAAAGGTTCTCGGTGGCCGGCGGCAGCTGGGTCACGGTCGACGTGTACGGGGAGCCGGACGCGCCGGGCCTCGTCGTCGTCCCCGGGGCGATGAGCGATGCCTACGGCTGGCGTACGGTCGCGACCGCCGTGGACGCCTGGCCGTCGGTGGCGGTCGTCAACCGACGGGGCCGCGCGCCTTCGGGGCCGATGACCAGCGCGTACTCCCTGCGGACCGAGGTGGCCGACCTCGGCGTGGTGCTGGACGGACTGGGCGGCGCCCAAGCGCTCTTCGGCTGGAGTTACGGCGGGCTGATCGCCCTGGTGGCCGCCGACGAACGGCCCCTGCGCCAGGTGATCGCCTACGAGCCGGTGATGCGCCCGTTCGGCCTGGACGTGCTGCCGGGACTGAAGGCCGCACAGGAGGCGGCGGACCCGGGCGGGGCGGTGGAGATCGTGCACCGGCGCCTCGCCGGCCTCGACGGGGCGGCCGTCGACGCCCTGCGCGCCGACCCCGAGGTGTGGGCGGCCCTGTGCCGGCTCGCCGGGCCGCTGTACGCCGAGCTGGCCGCGCTGTACGGGGAGCCCGCGCCGGAGGCCCTCGCCCGGCGGGCGGACCGCGTCGACCTGATCGTCGGCGGGACCAGCCGCGGAAGGGCCCCGTACGGCACGTCGTTCGACGACGTCGCGCGGCGCGTTCCCCACGCCGGGGTCCATGAGCTGCCCGGCCAGGGGCACATGGCACACCTCCAGGCACCGGCGGAGCTGGGCCGCCTGATCGGTGGCCTGGCCGCCGCCCGCTAGGCCCTGTCGTGCAACCGGCCACCCGCTCGACGTCCGTCACAGGCGGCGGTAGGTGCGGCCGCCGCGCCGGGGGAGCGCCGTCGGGTCGTCGGGACCGTTCCGGGTGGCCTTCAGCGCGAGGTGGACCTCGGCGCGCACGGTGGCGTCGGCGAGGTTGCGCGCGAGGTGGTCGGCGCACCGGGTGAGCCAGCCGGCCAGGGTGGTGCGGTGGACGTGCAGTTCGGCGGCGGCGGGGGCGGTTCGGGCGTGGTGGCGCAGCCAGCAGGCCAGGGCGATCCGCAGGTGCGGCTCCAGACCGCCGACCAGGCCGGCGGCCCAGCTCCGGGCCGCCTCGGTGTCCAGGAGTTCGTCCGGCAGCGCCTCCAGCCGGGCGGGACCGGCCGGACGGCCGCCGCTGCTGCGGTTACGGCTGCTGCTGAGGCGGATGCCGGCATCGGCGTCGGCTCCGGCCCCGGCGTCGGCGAGGTCCAGGTCGGGGGCGGGGGCTGGGGCGCGGAGGGCGAGCAGCAGATGCGCCTGCACGGTGGCGTCCTCCAGGTCCGCGCCGAGCAGCCGGGACAGGTCGCGTATCCGGGCCCGGACCGTGCCGGCGGACAGGCCCAGCGCGGCGGCGGCGCGGGGCTTGCTGCCGGCGCGGAGCCAGACCAGGAGCAGGTGCT
This sequence comes from Streptomyces sp. CA-278952, assembly GCF_028747205.1. Taxonomy (NCBI): domain Bacteria; kingdom Bacillati; phylum Actinomycetota; class Actinomycetes; order Kitasatosporales; family Streptomycetaceae; genus Streptomyces; species Streptomyces sp. CA-278952. Next base: position 3,396,530 of record NZ_CP112880.1, on the reverse strand, counting down.
GGTGGGCCGGGGACAGCGGGCGCAGCACGGACGCCGCCCAGCGGGCGTACGGGGCGGCGGGCAGGAGGGGGGCGAGCCGGGAGGTGCCCACGGCGTCGGCGGGGACGATGCGGGAGTCGGGGGTGGCACTGTGCCGGGCGGCGGCGGCGTCGCTGTGGGCGGTGGGCGTCTCGGCCAGGGGCAGGGGCCCGGCCATGCCCGCGAGCAGGTGGTGCCGCTCACACAGCCGGGAGACCAGGCGCAGGATCCGCCCGTCGTCGCCGCCGTGGTGGAGCTCGGCGACGACCAGCTCGCCGTCCGGCCGGCCGATCAGGGTGCAGGCGTCGGCGTGCGGGGCGAGGGAAGGGCGCACGGCCCGCCAGAGCACCTCGTGGGCGGTGGGCAGGTCGGGGCCCGAGAGCCGGTAGACCGTGACATGCGTGAGCCTGTTCCCGCCGAGGGTCTCGGTGACGGCGGCGGTGTGGCCCGCGAGTAGCAGCCGGATGAGGGTGGTGTGCAGCCGCATCTGTTCGCCCCGCAGCTCCGCCGCCCGCTGGCCGCGCACCTCCAGGAGGGCCGCGGTGGTCGTGGCGACGTGGCAGGCGTGCCCCGGGGGCACGGTGGGCGCCGGGGCCAGGACGAGGACGGCTCCGGCCGCCGGGTGCTGCGTGCAGTGCGGGTGTTCCAGTGGCGCGGCGGCCGCGTGCACGCCGTCGGCCGCAGCGGCTGCGGGGGTGCTGTAGACGGCCCCGGCGATGGGGTCGGCCAGTACCGCCCACCCCTGGACCAGGGACGCGGCCTCGGCGATCAGGTGCGCACCGGAGCGCGTCGCTGCCCGCAGCAGCCGGGCCGCAGCCTCCCACTCGTGCCTGGCCGCAGCCTCCCGCTCGTGCCGGGCATCCCGCGGGCCGGTGGCCCCGTGGCCGGTCGTGCCTGTGCTGCTCATGGGCGAGCCTCTGCGGGCCGTGCGCGCGCCGCGCGCGGGAAGTTCCGCGCGCGGCGCGGCAGTTGCGGACGTGGGTCAGGGAATGCGGGCGACCGCGCCCCACCCGGCCCGGGCCGTGGTGGTGCCGGTGTTCGCGTCGGGCCGCCAGTTGGGCCAGGACACCATGCCCGGCTCCACCATCTCCAGCCCTTCGAAGAACGCGATCGTGGTCTCCGGCTCCCGGAAGATGTACGGGATCGCGCCGCTCGCGTTGTACTCGTCCTGGACAGCCCGGTGGGCGTCGTCCGAGGCGGTGGAGTGGCTGAGCGAGAGGTAGCTGCCGGAGGGCAGGCGGTCCACCAGCCGCCGCACCAGGGACAGGGCGTCGTCCCAGTCCACGATGTGCCCGAGGACGTCACTGATCACGAGGGCGACGGGCTGTGTCAGGTCCAGGGTCTTGGCCGCCCCGGTGAGCACGGTCTCGGTGTCGCGCATGTCCGCCTCGACGTAGGCGGTGGCGCCCTCGGGGGTGCTGGTCAGCAGCGCGTGGACGTGCAGGAGCACCAGGGGGTCGTGGTCGACGTAGACGATCCGGGAGTCCGGGGCTATCCGCTGGGCGACCTCGTGCGTGTTGTTCGCGGTGGGCAACCCGGCGCCCACGTCGAGGAACTGGCGGATTCCGGCGTCCCGGGCGAGGTGGGTGACCGTACGGCGGAGGAAGTCCCGCGACTCCTTCGCGAACGTCTCGATCAGCGGGTACTTCTCACGGTAGGCGTCGCCCGCCGACCGGTCCGCCGGGAAGTTGTCCTTGCCGCCGAGCCAGTAGTTCCAGACACGTGCGGAGTGCGCGACGCTCGTATCGATCTGCGCGGGCAGTTCAGGCCCATTTCCGGTCGTACTCATCCTGTAACACCTCTCCTGTTCGGGCCGGCCGCATCGCCATCACGCACGACACGTCCAGCATTCCCTGATACGTCTGCACGGGGTGGGGGCTGTCCCACACCTCCGCCGTGCCGGGGAGTCCGCCCTCCCGCACCACATGGTCGGCGATCTCCCGGATCTCCACCCGGTAGAGGGTCAGCGCCGGGACGCCGGTCAGCGGGTGCGGCGGCGCGTACTCCGGATGCAGCTGTACCGTCACATCGCCCCGCTCCGCCAGCCGTTGGATGCTCCTGAGCTGCTCACGCATCACGTCGTCGCCGCCCACCCGGACGCGCAGCGCGGTGACGGGGAGCACGGCCCAGAGCCGGGTCTGCTGTTCCTGGAGCCGTTTCTGACGCTCGACCAGAAAGTCCGCCCGGCGCCGGCGCCCGGCCGCGTCCCGGTCGGGGCACCTGATCTCGTCCACGGCCATCGCGTAGGCCGGGGTCCGCAGCAGCAGCGGAACCAGCGCCGGGTCCCAGGTGCGTACGACGCCGGCCGCCGACTCCACGCTCATCAGGTCCATCAGCCAGGGTGCCATCGCATCGCGCCACGGATGCCACCAGCCGGGCATGTTGGCCGCGTTGAGCCGCCCCATGATGTCGTCGGCCTCCGCCGCACCCGCCCCATAGGCGGCGAGCAGGGCGGACACCTGCCCCACGTCGAGGGAGGTCTGCGCCTGTTCCAGCCGCCGCAGCGTCGTGGGATGCCACCCCAGCTGCGTGGCGGCCTGGGGGACGGAGAGACCGGCGCCTTCACGCAGTCGCCGCAGGCGGGCCACGAGAACCAGATGCCGCGCCGTCCGCCCCGACCTCTCGCGCGCCACGGCTTCCCCCTCCCCGTTCCGGTCCCGTCCCGATCCCGCTGCCGTACCGCTCCGGTCCCGTTTCGGCTCGATCTACCCGACATTCCGCGCAGTCTGCGCACAGTGCACACAGCGCATCTTGCGACGGTCGCACGGCGCTCTCAAGGTAAGCATGTCCGACTCGACCACACGCCAACTCGGTGAGACCGGACCGATCTTGCCCCCACCGCCAACACCGTACGCAGCCAGCCCCCGTCCTCGGCCCCAGCAGCTCCCGCCCCAGCCCCGCCGCCCGCCCCAGCCGTTCCGTGCACTGCCGTTCCGCGCACCGTCGTTCCGGCGGCCCGTTCTCTGGAGCCCACCGCATGAACAACATGACTGACCTGACCGACCTGACCGACCTGAACCACCTGAACCACCCGTCCCACCTGAACCGCCCGTCCCACCCGAAGCTCCGGTCCGTCGTGGGGATCCCGAGTCCCACCCCGGCCCGCCCGCTCGACCTGCGCGTCCGTGCCCAGCGGATCCAGATCGACGAGCTCGTCGTCGACGACCCCCGCCAGGTACTCGCCCACGCCGGCCAGGCCGCCCTCAACGACCCGGACACGGCCGCCCTGCTCGGGCACAATCCGGCCACCCCGCTGTCGCTGCCCGCCGCGGCGGCGCTCCTGTGCGCGCTCTACGACACGGACGCCCTCACGGCCATGGGGCTGCGCCTCAGCCGCCAGACCACCCGTGTCTCCGCCTCCAACCAGCAGACGGAGCCTGTCTCCCTGGTGCTGTCCACCACTCAGTGCCAGGACGACTGAGATTTCCGGAATAGCCGGATAGCCGGATGGCCGATTGACCGGGAGGGTCGGACAGCCGGACAGCCGGACAGCCGGACGGCCGGACGGCAGCGCTCAGGTCGGAATTCTGTGCAGAATTTCTACAAGCTTTGCGCGAGTGACACAACTCACGTCCGCGAAGCGGTTTTTGCCATGCTTTACTCGTCGGCTTTCACTTGTTCGGATCTCCCAGCGGCTGATTTCATTCGATGATCGGCAATGCCCGGGCCAGGGGGTGGATTTCTTTCGGCGGGATCACGCCGACGCGTCGATCCGTATGACGACGGGAGGGACGTCGGGCGGGTCGGGCACCGAGCAGCTCGTCGCACCAGCCGCAGCGGACGACGCTCCCTCCCCGTCGTCCTTCGTACTACAGCAAGGATGATCCCGCCCGTGCCCCGCAGACGTACACGCACAAGCACCCGCCTCGCCATACTCGGAACGGTTCTGGCAGCCACCGCGAGCTCTGCCGCCTTCACCGGCACGCAGGCCGTGGCCGTCGCCGGTTCCGCGGCCCCCGCTGCTCTTCAGGCATCCACCGCGCGCCTCCACATCGGTGACCGCGAAACCGCCCGCTCCTGCTCCGGCGCGCTGGTCGACCGCCAGTGGGTACTGACCGCGGCAAGCTGCTTCGCCGCCGCCCCCGGCGGATCGGTGGAGATCCCCGCGGGCAAGCCCGCGCTGAAGACCACGGCGACCATCGGCCGCAGCTCGCTGTCGGGCACCGGCGGACACGTCTCCGAAGTCGTCGAGTTGATTCCCTCCGCCGGACGCGACCTGGTCATGGCCCGTCTCGCCGAGCCCGCCACCGGCAGCACGCCCTTCACGGTGAGCGCCTCTCCCGTGGGCCAGGGCGACACCCTGCGGGCGGTCGGCTTCGGCCGCACCAAGACGGAGTGGGTGCCGGGCACGGCCCACGCGGCATCGATGACGGTGGGTTCGGTCTCCGCCACCGAGCTGTCCGTGTCCGGCGCCACCGCGAACGACGCGCTGTGCAAGGGGGACACCGGGGCCCCGCTGCTGAGCGAGACCGCCGGCGGCGTCGAGCTCCGGGGCATCGCCACCCGCTCCTTCCAGGGCGGCTGCCTGGGTGAGACCGAGACCCGCACCGACGCCCTCGCCACGCGCACCGACGACGTGACCGACTGGATCGCGACGACCGTGAAGCGGTCGTGGGCGCTGCTGATGACGTCCACCGACTTCAACGGCGACGGCAAGGGCGACCTGCTCGCCGTCGACGCGGACGACGATCTCCTCTACCTCCACCCCAGTGACGGCCAGGGCGGATTCGGCGCGCCCGCGAAGGTCAGCCCGGGCCGGTGGAGCGGGATGCGCATGCTGAGCACCGCCGACTTCACGGGAGACGGCAAGCCGGACATCCTCGGCTCCCACACCGGCGGCAGCCTCTACCTCTACCCCGGCAACGGGACGGGCGGCGTCACCGGGTCCTCGATCGTCGGCACCGGATGGAACCACTTCCGCCTGCTCGGCGCCGGTGACTTCAACGGCGACAAGAAGGCCGACCTGATGGCCCTCCACACCAACGGCACCCTCTTCTTCTACGCGGGCAAGGGCAACGGCTTCGCCCCCGGCGTCCAGGCCGGTACCGGATGGGGCGGCATGCGCCTGATCGCCGGCGGTGAGTTCACCGGCGACGGCCGGATCGACATCTACGCCGTACACGACAACGGCAGCCTGAACCTCTACGAGGGCAAGGGCAACGGCACCTTCAGCGCCGGCGTCAAGACCGGTGACGGCTGGCAGAACATCCGCCTGCTCGACTCCTCGGACTTCAACGCCGACAAGAGGCACGACCTCGTCGCCCTGCACGCCAACGGCAACATCCTCGCCTACCCGGGCAAGGGCAACGGCAGCTTCGGCACCCCCGTCCTGACCCCGCCGCCGGCCAACTAGTCCCACCGGCACAGCACGTCGTACTCCGTACGAACCGCCTCCGCCACCAGCCTCGAACGGCTGGTGGCGGAGGCGGTTGCGGTAGTCGTCCCTCGGTGCCCTGGGGGCGGCGGCGCGGACGGGGAGAGAGCCGGTATACCCCGGGCAGGGTGCGCCCAGGACCTTCGCGGGTTGTCTCTGCGCAGTCGCCGCGCCGGCTGCCTATCCTTGCGGCTATGACAGCCCAGTATCCGGAGCCCTCCCCGCGCCCGGTTCCTCCAGGTGGAATCCGTGCCTCTCACGACGACCGGGAAGCCGTGGTGGAGCGGCTGCGTGATGCGGCGGCCGAGGGGCGCATCGATTTCGATGAGCTGGACTCACGCCTGGAGCTGGCGCTGACGGCCAAGACGCACGGCGAACTGGCGACCCTCACTGCTGACTTGCCGGTGCCGCACTCCTCCTCGGCCACCGCCTCGGCCTCCGCAGCGGGGAGCCGACCGCCACTGGTGCTGAAGGGCGGCATGTTCGGCGCGTCCCTGGGCCCCGGGCGCTGGGAGGTTCCGGGACACGTGATCGCCCACGGAGGCGTGGGGGGCGTGACCCTGGACTTCACCCGGGTCGAGTGCCGTCTCGCGGAGGTCGTCGTGGAGGCTTACGCGGAGACATCCGGGGTCACGGTCGTCATCCCCGACGGCTGGGTCGCGGACACCAGCGGCATCGACCCCGGCATCGGCGGGCTGACGGACAAGACCACCTCCGACCGGCTCCCGGGAACCCCGCTGATCCGGCTCACCGGGTCCGGCACCATGGGCGGAGTGGTCATCCGCCACCCCAACAAGCGGGAACGACGCAAGCTGGACGCCTCCTAGCTAGGGCGTGTATCGGGAGTACGTGGGGTACCCCCGGATCTGGCGTCTTGCGTGGCGGTGACATCCTTGACCGGTGTTCTCATCCGATCGTGCGGGCGTCGTGTTCTTCGATGTCGACGGCACCCTCGTCCCAGGCACGAGTTCGTCGGTCTTTCTGGCCGGCTTCCTCGGCCATCGGGACGAGTTGGCCAAGGCCGAGGATGCCTACGCCTCCGGTGACCTGGACAATCGACAAGTCTCGGAGCTGGATGCCAAGGGCTGGGCGGGTGTGTCCGAAGAGCAGGTCTCTGGCTGGCTCGTTGGACTTCCCTTGGTCTCGGGCATCGCGGAGACCGTGGGCTGGTGCCGGCGGAACGGGTTGGTGCCCGTGCTGGCCACTCTGGCCTGGTCGCCGGTTGGCAGTTACCTGTCCGACCGCTTCGGCTTCCACGCGTTCAGCGGACCTCGGCTGGAGACAGACGGGGGCCGGTTCACCGGTCGCGTCGCCCGCCACTTCGACGAGTACGACAAACGAGACTTCGCCCTCGAACAGGCCCGAGAGCTCGGGGCGGATCCATCCTCGTGCGGGGCCGTCGGAGACAGCCGCTCCGACCTGCCCTTGTTCGCCTCCGTCCCACTGAGTGTGGCGTTCAACGCCTCGGTAGGAGCACGGGCGGCGGCGACCGTCACGGTGGATGGCGACGATCTGCGCGGTGTACTCCCCGTCCTGAACCGCTTGGTCACAGCCACTCGTTGATGGCCGCTACGAGGACGGTCGCCTCGTAGCGGACCGCGAGTTTGTCGTATCTCGTGGCTAACGGCACGGTGTCTTTTGAGGCGATTGATGCCGCACTCGACTGCGTGAAGGGCTCTGTAGTCCTCGGCGTCGAACGTGGGCGGCCGGCCACCACGCGAGCCCAGGTTCTTGCGGTTGCGGGCCTGGTCCGCCTTGTCCGGAATCAGGAGGCGGCGAACTCCACGAAGGACGTCCAGGAGGTGGGGGAGACGGCGAGCGCGGGGACGGCGAGGTCCTTGGAGTCCCGGATGTGGACGGTGTGGGGGCAGGTGGCGACCTCTATGCAGTCGCCGCCCTCGCTGCCGCTGTAGGTGGACTTGGACCAGGTGAGCGCCACCTCTACGCAGTCGCCGCCCTGGGGGCCGCTGTAGCTGGACTTGAACCAGTGGAGGTCGGTGCTCATAGTTCCTCTGCCATCTTCTCGATCGTCTCCAGCGTCCTCTCCGGAGTGTATGCCTGGGCTCGCGTGACGCCATACGTGCCGAACAGGTTGCCCAGCTCCGGATGTTCGGTGACGAAGAAGCTACCTCCCTGACCCTCGATGTAGGCGAGTTGCTGACGCTTGTCGGTCTCCAACAGGACGAAGGGGCCGTCCAGCGCCGCGTGGTCCTCGCGGTCTGGATCCATCAGCTGGATCCGCACATGCCGGAGCCGCGCCACGTCGGCGAGGTGGTGGAGCTGGGCCTTCATGACCCGGCGGCCACCGATCGGCCGGGTGAGCACGATCATCTCCAGGACGAAGCTGATGTCGGGCAGCGGCCTGCGGGACAGCAGCTTCTGCCGTTCGAGCCGCGCCGCGACCTTCGCCTCGATCTCGTCGTCGTCATAGGTGGGGTAGTGGATCGTGAAGACCGCCCGTGCGTACGCCTCCGTCTGGAGCAGACCTGGCATGACCTGGTTCTCGTACGAGTGCCGGGCCCACGCCTTCTCCTCCTCTTCCGCGAAGGGCGTGAACCACTCCGGCAGCGGGCTGCGCTTCTTCGGCGGCTTCGGTGCCGCGACGATCAGTGCACCTTGTGCACCCAGCACCTCGTCGGCCCGCTGCACGAAGACGCCTGTCGGCGGTCGCGCGCCCCGTTCCACCATCGCCACTTGCGACTTGGAGTAGCCGATCCGCTTGCCCAACTGCTCCTGGGACAGTCCGGACCGCTCGCGGAAGTGCCTGAGCAGCAGGCCGAACATCTCGGCGGTGCTTTCGGGCTGATCACGGGAGTGCACGGGCTCACCTCGTATGTACACCACTGTCCACAACTCGCTTGTGACCCTGGTCACGGTACGTGTTCGGCATAAAGCTGAGCGCATGGAACTGAAGAATTCACCGGATCCGGTGCCCTCCTGGATCCCCGCCGCCGGCCACGCCCTCCGTCACGTCGGCATCCACTTCGACGCCGTCCGTGCCGTCGGCCTGCTCGGCGAGGAAATCGCGTACGAGGTCATGCAGTTCACCGACTTCCACGCCGGGCCCATCGTCCGCTCAGGTATCGGCGAGCGCAGCATGTACTTCCTGCTCGCGCCCGGCACCGCTGCCGGGCACCGGTGGCCCCCCGGGGTGGAGGCGATGAGCAGGAACGCGCGCGGGGCCGCGTTCGTGGGTGTTCCGGCGCTGGACGGGGGGACCTGGCCGCTGGACTGGCGGTCGCGGCCCACCGCCCAGGATCCCTTCGTGGACGGTGGGTTGCTGCACGAGATGGCCTGGCTGCGGGCGGGGTGCGCCGTGAGGGAGTGAGCGAGGCCGGCTTGTCGTTCTCGGGTGGGTCAGACCGCGGGTGCGTAGCGGACGATGGCGTCCTCGCACGGCCCCTCGGCGTACACCTTCAGCGCTTCCAGCTCGCGGTCGTCCGCGGTGAGCTGCCAGCGGAGCTTGGTCGACACCCACTCCGCGGTATACCGGCACTGGACCTCCGGGGACGGCGGCATCCAGTCCGCCGGGTCCTTGTCCGCCTTCTGGCGGTTGGTGCGCGATGTGACCGCGACCAGGGAGACGTCCGACCCCTGGTCGTTCGCGTAGGCCTCCCGCTGCTCCGCGGTCCAGGCGGAGGCGCCGGAATCCCAGGCCTCGGCGGGCGCGACGAGGTGGGCGACGTCCAGGGACCCGGCGTCGGTGACCTCCTGGCCGTCGAAGTAGGACGTCCACCTGCCGCCGGTCAGCTTGCAGCCGGACCCCACGGTCGGTGCGACGACCGCTTCGGCGAGGAGGACCTCGGCCCGGGTGTCGCACCCGTCCGTCGGGTCCTCACCCGCGTTCCAGTGCCGGAAGGACGAAGCGGTGTAGCCGGAGCGGTTCTCCTCGGTCACCTTCAGCAGACCGACCGCGTCGGCCAGGGTCGTCACCTCCGCCACCGGAGCGGCGGGAGCGGCCGGAGCTGCCTGAGCGGCGGGAGATGGGAGAAGGGGGGCGAGGGCGAGGGTGAGCGCGCCGATAGCGCGCGCGAGGTTCTTGATCACCAGCGCGTTCTACCGGCCGCGCTCCGGCTTCGCGTAGCCTGTGCGTCCGCAATCACCCGTACGGGCTCGCGAGTTCACCGGAGGAACGCTTCCGCAGCCCGCGCTCAGCGACCCCGGTCACCTCGCCCCCGACACGCCCCCGTCTACCGGATGGCGACCCGGTCCCCGGTCGACGAACTCGCGCCGGACGTCGTGTTGCCGTAGTACGTCCACCGCCACGTCCCCGCGCCGGTGGCCTTCACCGTGGTCTTCAGCGCCCCTGTCTTGCTCGACGTCGCCTTCTTGACCGTCTTGTACGAGGAGGAGCCCGCCGCCTTGAACTGGAGGCTCACCGAGCGGCCCCCGTACCCCTGGTACGTGTGGGTGTCCCAGTTCGCCCGGCTGACCTTTCCGGTCACGGTGAGCGTCTTCCCCTTCACGATCGGCTCCGGCGAGGCGTTGACCGTGACACGGGTGGCCCGCTTCACCTGCAACGGGAGCTTCTCGTCGTCGATGTCCTCGGCGCCCTTGGGGAGGTACAGCTGCGCGGCCGTCTTCCAGGCGCCGGCGTCCTCGTTCCCGAAGTCGTAGTGCCGCGGGTCGATGGTCAGCCACTCCTCGAAGTCGCAGATCCCTTTCGCCTTGTTCACGACCACGCAGTCGTTGACGAGGATGGAATTCCACAGCGTTTCGCTGGAGCCGAGCTTGCCCCGGTAGGGGAACACCGTCGGGTAGGACTTGTGCTTGAGTTTGGTCGTCATCCGGAAGGTCACGTACAGCTCGACCTCCTTCTTGACCCCGATCACGATCGGCTTCCCGCCGTTCACCGTGACCCGGGAGAAAGCGACCCCGCCCTCCGCCGCCCCGGCCGGCACCGCCGCCACCCCGGTCAACACGGCCGCGGCCGCGCCGGCCACCACCGCTCTCCGCGTCGTTCTCTTCACGCTCTTCACGTCGATCCCGTCCTCTCCCCAGCCGCCCGGGGCTGCGCGCGCAGGCGCGCGCGCCCGAGGTTTTCCTCGCGGCTGACCAGGAGACCAGGGGCGGGGGTGTGCGGTTGTGCGCGGTGCGGCAACGATTTGATCACCAGGGCCCGGCCGCGCTCCCACTCGGTGCCGGGCCAAGGGGGGGCGAACGGTGAGCTCAGCGGGATCGATAGATCTCGCGCTGGTGGCCCACGGCGAGTACCCAGACGATGAGCCGACCGCCCTCCACGGTGTAGACGGCCCGGTAGCCACCTAGTCGGAGGCGCCATCGTGCCTCGTGGCCCTGGAGCGGCTTGACGTCGAACGCCGAGAGGTCTCCCGTGTCCAAGGCTTTTTGGAGGTCTGACAGGCGGCCGAGGACGCGTCGGGCTTCCGGCAGGGGAACCTTGAGAAGGTCACGCTGTGCGTGGGCCGTGAATCGTGTGACGTGGCCCATGGGTCAGTTGGCCGACCGGAGGAGTGCGGCCATCTCTTCGAGGGATACTGATCCATCGGTTCCCTCGGCCTCGGCCTCGTCCGCGAGTCGGTTGAGCCACTCGTCCTCGTACCGCTCGGCGGCCTCGCGCAGGCGCCGGTATTCACTCTTGCCTCGGCGGGTGATGATCGTGGGCGTCTCGTCACGGCGCGCGCGGTCGATGACGTCCGCGAGGTGCTTGCGTACCTCTGCCATGGATTCGGTCACGGGCTCACTTATGCACGCCAATGTGACAGATGTGGCAGATGTACATATGTCTCACCTGGTCGAGCGGAGAGTGTTGGGGGGGGTAACTCTCTGCGGTACGGTGATCGTGACATCACGCTCCGTGCGCGCAGCTTTTCGCAGCGCATAGGGCGGCCCCCGGGGGTGTTTGCGCACCTACCCGAGGGCCTTCACCACTAGTGGATCAGGAGTCCACCCGCGATGCTTTCGCATGTTATCCCGCCCCCTCGGGGCTATACGAAGGCCCCCAACAGCCTCGTGCGTCATCCGCGTCTCGGCAGCGACGCGAAGGTCCTGGTCCTCTACGTCCAGGGGCTGCCCGAAGAGGACCGCGACAAGGCTCTGGGCGAGCACGCCCGCGCTCTCCGTATGACCGGTCGTGCCTACCAGAAGGCCAAGTCCGACCTCGTGACACACGGGTACGTGCATGAGAAGCGGGAGAGCCTCGACGCAGGGCGCTGGCGTACCGTCCAGGTGTTCAGCAACGAGCCGCTGACGGCCGATCAGGCTGCACGGGTCCGCGCCGGTGTTCCCGCCGACGGGTACGGGAACGTGGGCCCTTCCGCCCGCCCGGACGCGTGGCCCGCTCCGAGTACGCACTCTCCGACGGTCGGTGAGCCGACCGGTCGGACGGCCGGTGGTCAATTACCCGCAGACGAAGAACGGGGCGAAGACTCTTCCCACCCACCCACCGAAGTGACCGTGGAGACGGAAAGCGAGTCGCAGGAGCAGGAGCAGGAGCAGGAGCAGGAGCGGGAGCAGGAGCAGGACCCGGGCCAGGGTCGGGACCTGGACCCGGACCTGGTCCAGGACCCGGACCCGGCTGAAGTTCTCCTCGCTGAGCGCGTGTTGCTCTCGCTGCGGCACCAGACGCGTGAGCTCTCGCTCGGGGTGCGCGAGGCCCGCAAGCTCGGCGCGCTCGCCGCCGAGTGGTTGCGGCGGGGCGTCAGCGCCGGAGACCTGCGGCTGGCGCTGAGCAGCGCGCTGCCGGAGGGCGGGGTGCGTTCGGCGTTCGGGTTCCTGGCGCACCGGCTGGTGGAGAAGCTGCCCCCGCACCCGGAGGAGGCGGCGGACCTGTTGGTGGCGGCAGAGCCCGCACCGTCGCCACCGCTGCTCCCGATCGCCTGCGACGGGCCCGGCGGAGAGCACATGTTCCGCCCGCACGCGTCGTGGGTCACCACGTGCGGGCCCTGCCACCGCGAGCAGCAACGTGCCCACTGGGCCGACGCGTTGGCCCGCGCCGAGGCCGACCCCGAACCACCGCGTCCGCCCTGGCGGGAGCTCGTCGCCGCCGAGGCCAGGGCGGGCGGGGGCGTTGAGGGGCCTCCCGGTTACGGGACCCGGGCCACGGCCACGTAGATGCCGCTGAACTCCTGGGTGGGCGCTAGCGTGCCGTTGAACCACTCCGGGGCCTTCACCAGGCCCGGGGCGACGATCTCCAGGCCCTCGAAGAATCGGGAGAACTCCTCGCGGCTCCGCAGGGCCAGCTGGATGCCGCCCTTCTTGTACTCGTCCTCGCTCTGCTGCCCGACCTCCTCGTTCACGTCGGACGCGCCGTGGGACAGCACGACGTAGCTGCCGGGGGCCATGGTGCTCGTGAACGTACGGATGATGCCGATCGGGTCCTCGGCGTCCGGGAGGAAGTGGAGCAGGCCGAGGAGGGACAGGGCGATCGGGCGGTCGAAGTCCAGGGTCTCGCGGGCCGCGTCGAGGATGATCGCGGGCTCGCGGACGTCGGCGTGGACGTAGTCCGTCACGCCCTCCGGGCGGCTGACCAGCAGCGCTTCCGCGTGGCGCAGGACGATGGGGTCGTTGTCGCAGTAGACGACCCGGGCGGAGGGGCGAATCTCCTGGGCCGTCTGGTGCAGGTTCGGCGCGGTGGGGATGCCGGTCCCGATGTCCAGGAACTGCGTCACGCCCTCGCCCGCCAGCCAGGCCGTCGCGCGGTTCATGAAGGAGCGCTGCTGCCGGGCGCCGACCTTCGCCTCGACGGGCAGGAGCTCCGCCACCTGCTGGTCCACGGGATAGTTGTCCTTGCCGCCGAGCAGCGCGTCGTAGACCCGGGCCGAGTGGGGCTTGCTGGTGTCGATCGGGGGGTGGGGCGTCGCTGCCGTCATGCCGGACTCCTGATACACGTGGTGTGGACCAATCGGTCGACGCAGTCTGCCACAGCAATAGCGTTGCAGCGGAAGGGTGTTCGGGCCTCGGTGCGTCCCCGCGCCCGCCCTGCGGTTACGCCCGGCCGCACGCGGGTCCGTCCCGCCGGGCATCCGCGTTGACCCGTCCCCGGGCGGCAACCGAAGATCGCTGGTGTGAACCCGCCTCCTGACGTGCCCCAGCCTCCGAACTCGTCTCCCTCGCCGCCCCCGTCTCCCGCGCCTCCCCCCTCTCACTGGTCCCCGCCGCCGTCCTCGGCCGAACCGCCCCGTCCGCCCGACTCCGCCTGGCAGGGCTGGGACCGGCCCCCGGAATGGAGCCGCCCGCCGACCGGGCCGGTGCGGGCACCCTCGGGCTCCCGCTACGAGGAGCAGGGGCGCAACGGGCAGGGTGGACGGTTCGGCTGGCTGGGCGAACTGGTGTTGGCGGTGCTGCTGGTCGTGCTGGGCGTCCTGGTGGTCAGCTTGGTCGGCGCGATCATCGCCGGGGTGCTGGACGCGGGGCCCGCCTCACCGGACAGCGAACTCTTCTTCGAGGACCCGGTCGCCGAACTGGCCATCTCGCTCGTCGGCATCGCGGTCGGCATACCCATCGTCCTGTGGGTGGCCCACGGTCTCGGCCGACGGCCGGCCGGGACCGTGTCCTCCGTCGTCGGGCGGCTGCGCTGGGGCTGGCTGGGGCGCTGCGCCGCGGTGGGCTTCCCGCTCATGGCCGTCCAGATCGGGCTGCTGATCGCCTGGACGTGGGACGCGGAACCGCTCACGGAGTCCGGTACGGGCTTCCCGGGCTGGCCCTACTTTCTGCTGAGCCTGGCCGTGGTGCTGGCGCTCGTGCCGTTCCAGGCCGCCGCCGAGGAGTACGTCTTCCGGGGCTGGCTGGTCCAGGTGATCGGCCGGGTCGTGCGCTCACCCTGGCCCGCGGTCGTGCTGGCGTCCCTCCTGTTCGCCCTGGCCCACGGGTTCGGCGAACTCTCCGGCTTCCTCCTGCTGCTCTACTCGGCGCTGTGGTGGGGCTGGCTGGTGATCCGTACCGGCGGTCTCGAAGCGGTGATCGTCCTGCACGTCGCCAACAACGTGCTGGCCTTCGGCCTGGCGGCGGGCTTCGGGGAGCTCGACGACACCAGCACCGCCGCCGACGCCCCCTGGCAGGCCCTGGTCCTCGAACTCGTCTTCGCCCCGCTGTACTGCCTGACCATGGCGAAGATCGCGGAGCGTCGAGGCATCGAGCGGGTCAGCCCCTGACGTCTGCCCTCCTGAGGCCCGTCCTCCCGAGGTCTGTCCTCCTCAGCTCCCGTTCTCACGTCTGTCCTCCTCAGGTCGCGTTCAGCGCCACCGTCGGGTGCAGGCGCGAGGCGCGGATCGCCGGGTAGAGGCCCGCGACCACGCCGATCAGCAGGGTCGCGGCCAAGCCGCCCGCCAGGGACCAGGGCGGGACCACCGTCGTCCACCCCTGCGCCCGCGCGAACCCGTACGTGGCCGCCGAGCGGCGCGAAGGGCTGACCACCCTGCTCCACCCTCCCAGCGGCTACACCGTGACCGGGGACGGGACCCGCGTCACCGTGGAGCTGGAGGGCTCGTACTGGGCGGAGGCGCGGGAACAGGTGACGGGGCAGCTCGTCTGCACGCTCGCCAGCTTCCAGTCCGTGCGCGAGGCCGGGGTCCGGGCGGACGAGGTGGAGGTGATCATCCGCCCGGGGGAGGGGCCGGTGCTGGGGCCGCTGCGGTGCGCGGGGTATCTGGGCGGCTGAGGATCGCGGCGGGCGGGCCCGGCCGTGGGGCGGGGCGGGCGGGCCTGACCGTACGGTTCTGAAGCGGGCGTCAGAACCGTACGGTCAGCTGCGTCTGGACGTGCGCCCGCAGCACGGCCGCCATGTCCGTCGCGCAGTCGCTGATCAGCCACTGGATCTGGAGGCCGTCCATCAGCGCGATGAGCTGCTGTGCGGCGGCCGACGGGTCGACGTCCTCCCGGAGTTCGCCCGCCTCCCGGGCCTGACGGTAGGCCAGTTCGGTGTTGGCGAGCGAGGTGCGGTAGCGGGCCTCGAAGTACGCGTGCGCCGGGTGGTCGGGGGAGGTGGCCTCCGCCGCGACCACCGAGAACAGCTCGACGATCCCGCGCCGCTTGGCGTTCAGCTCCGCGAGGTCGGTGAGCCGGCGCAGATGGTCGACGCCCCGGGTCGGGCCCAGGGCCAGCCACGCGTCGTCCACGTCGTCGCGGTGCTGGAGCACGGCGAGGAGCAGAGCCTCCTTCGTCGGGAAGTGGTGGAGGAGACCCGGGTGGGAGATGCCGCAGCGGGTGGCGATCACCCGGAGCGACGCACCCCGGTAGCCGGCCTCGCCGAACAGGGCCATCGCCTGGTCGAGGATCTCGGTCCGCTTGGCCCGGCCCTTGGCGTAGCCGCGCGGCGTCCCGGAGGTCACGCGCGATCACCCGCCGAACTCGCCAGGCTGCCCGCCGGGCCCGTGGAACCCGCCGAACCCGCCAGGCCGGCTGAACCTGGGGAACCCGCTGAACCCGTACTCACCGTCGTCATCGGAATCGGACACCTCTCTCGCACCGCCGCTCCCTCCGCTCCGGCCCAGATTCTCACAGGAGCGAATCCCGGTTCCCTCAATACTTACCAAGCGGTCGGGATTGAGCGTACGGTACGGCGGAGTGCTTTCGTGAAAGGAACTCCTGTGGGCCTCAAGCCGCCGTACCTCGACCCCGCGCTGCCCGTCGCGGAGCGGGTCGCCGACCTCCTGGGGCGCATGACGCTGCCCGAGAAGGTCGGCCAGATGCTCCAGCTCAACGCCAAGGAGGGGGTGCGGCACCTCGTCGAGGACCTGCACGCGGGCTCGATCCTGCACGCTTCGCCGGAACGGGTGAGTGAGGCCGCCGTGCTCACCGGGAAGACCCGGCTGCGCATCCCGCTGCTCGTCGCCGAGGACTGCATCCACGGGCACTCCTTCTGGGAGGGGGCCACGATCTACCCGACGCAGCTCGGGATGGCCGCCACCTGGGACCCGGAGCTGGTGGAGCGGATCGCCCGGGCCACGGCGGTCGAGGTCGCGGCGACCGGGGTGCACTGGACGTTCTCGCCGGTGCTCTGCATCACCCGGGACCTGCGGTGGGGCCGGGTGAGCGAGACGTTCGGCGAGGACCCGTTCCTGATCGGCGAGCTGGCCTCCGCGATGGTGCGCGGCTACCAGGGCGACGGCCTCGGCGACCCGACCGCGATCCTGGCCTGCGCCAAGCACTTCGCCGGGTACTCGGAGACCCAGGGCGGCCGGGACGCCAGCGAGGCCGACATCTCGCGGCGCAAGCTGCGCTCCTGGTTCCTGCCGCCGTTCGAGCGGGTCGCCAAGGAGGGCTGCCGCACGTTCATGCTCGGCTACCAGTCGATGGACGGCGTGCCGATCACCGTGAACAACTGGCTGCTCAACGAGGTGCTGCGCGGTGAGTGGGGCTACACCGGGACCCTGGTCACCGACTGGGACAACGTCGGCCGCATGGTGTGGGAGCAGAAGGTCTACGCCGACTACGCGCAGGCGTCGGCGGCGGCGGTCCGCGCGGGCAACGACATGGTGATGACCACGTCGAACTTCTTCGCGGGAGCCCAGGAGGCCGTGGCGCAGGGCGCGTTGACGGAGGCCGAGATCGACGCCGCCGTACGCCGGATCCTGACGCTCAAGTTCGAGCTGGGCCTCTTCGAGGACCCGCGCCACCCCGACGCGGCCCGGCAGGCCGAGGTCATCGGCAGCGGGGCGCACGCCGTACTGAACCTGGAGGCGGCCCGCCGCTCCCTGGTGCTGCTGACCAATGACGGCACGCTGCCGTTCGCGGGCGGCCTGACGGCGGACGAGGCGGGCCGGGGCAGGCCCCTCGCCTCCGGCAGCCCCCGTCCCCGTACGGTGGCGGTCATCGGCCCCAACGCGGACGACGCGCAGACCCAGTTGGGCGACTGGGCAGGCTCCTCGGGCCAGGCCGACTGGCTGCCGGAAGGCCAGCCGCGCGCCATGATCCGTACCGTCCTCGACGGCTTCCGCGACCACGTGCCCGCCGACTGGACGGTCGCGTACGCGCCCGGGGCCCGGATCCTCGACGTGGGCCCCGATCCGGAGGGCGCGTTCTTCCCGGACGGCCAGCCCCGCCCGGAGGTCGTCGTCCCGGCGGCCCCCGACGTCCGGCTGATCGCGGAGGCGGTCGCCGCCGCCGAGGCCGCCGACCACGTGGTGGCCGTCGTGGGCGACCGGATCGAGCTGATCGGCGAGGGCAAGTCCACCGCCACACTCGAACTCGTCGGCGACCAGGTGGCGTTGCTGGACGCCCTGGCGGCGACGGGCAAGCCGCTGGTGGTCGTGGTGATCAGCTCGAAGCCGCTGGTGCTGCCGCCGTCCGCGCTCGGTGCGGCGGCGATCGTGTACGCGGCCAACCCGGGGATGCTCGGCGGCCGGGCGGTCGCGGAGCTGCTGCTCGGCCTGATCGAGCCGACCGGCCGGCTCCCGCTGTCCTTCGCCCGGCACGCGGGCCAGCAGCCGACGTACTACAACCAGGTGCGCGGCCAGCACGGCTCGCGCTACGCGGACCTCACCCAGCGCCCGGCGTTCGCGTTCGGCGAGGGGCTGAGCTACACGACGGTCGACTACACGGACCTGGAGGTGCTGACGTCGGTGGTCGACGCGTCGGAGACCGTACGGGCCAGGGTCACGGTGACCAACACGGGGACGCGGCCCGCGCTGGAGACCGTGCAGGTGTACGTGAGCGACACGGTGACCTCGGTGACCTGGGCGGAGAAGGAGCTGAAGGCCTACCGGCAGGTGGCGCTGGCCCCCGGGGAGGCGCAGGAGGTCCTCTTCGAACTCCCGGCGGCCGACTGCACCCTCGTGGACGCGGAGGGCCTCCGCGTCGTGGAGCCGGGCCGCTTCGAGCTGCTGGTGGGCCCGTCCTCCCGCGACGGGGCGCTGCTGCGGGGGGAGTTCACGGTCAAGGGCTGAGCCGGGAGCCATGGCCGGCGGGGCTGCACGCGTCGGGTTCGCGGCTACCGCCGTCGATGTCGGCGTCGACGCCGACATCGACAGCGGTGACCCGGCCGTCGGCCGTGAAGGTGAGCGTTCCGCCGCGCCCGTCGGACCAGCATCCGACGAGATCCGCCGAGGTGACCGACGGCGGGCGGTACTCGGGAATCAGTCCCGTCGCCAGACCGACGCCGCCGAGGACGGCGGTGAGGACCACGGCGACCAGACCCCAGAGCGTCACCGGCCCGAAGACCCGCTCCCGGCGCGACCGCCAGAGCAGCGCCGGAACGGTGAGCGCGGCCGTGGTCAGCAGCCAGGCCACCGCGATGCCGGCCGGCCCCGTACCGCCGGACAGAGCGACGACGAGCACGAGGGAGACGGCCGCCGCCACCGCCGGCACCCACCACCACGCCTCCCGCCCGCCGAACCGGCGTCCCAGCACGCCGCTCAGCCAGGCGGTCGGGAAGACGAGGAGCACGGACAGCATGCCCGCGACTGCGAGCCCGAACAGGGCGAGCACAGGCAGGAAGAAGAGGAACAACACCGAACCGCCGCCCGCGTTCGGCGACTCCTGCGTGAAGCCGTACACGACGGACACGATGAGCGCGATGACCGCTTCGATGAACAGGGTCAGCATCGAGAGGAGCAGCGACAGCCCGTACGGACGCTTCTTCTCCACTGTTTCAGTCCCCCTTGCGCACAGCGATGCACGCGGCACGTCCCCATCGGGGCGGCAGCTACGGCCCATGGTGGCAGAGCTGTTTGAACGCGTTCAAGGCGGGGGTGGCGGGGCTCTGCCGGGGCTCGCTGGGCCCTGCCGGGCTCTGCCGGGCTCCGCGAAGCTGTCGCGGGGTGAGTACCGGACGAGTACCGGGCGAGTGCGGGGTGAGTTTGGGGCGCATCCGGGGCGCGTAAAGAAGAAGCGTTTCCGCGTGCGGGTATTCCCCCAAATGGGTGTGGCGTGGCCGTCCGGACGCCGGTGGGGCGAGCACAATGGGGCGGCGGTTCGTGCAGAGGCGCGCAGGCCCCTCTCCCGCACCTTGCGCTCAAGGAGGACCGGTGGCGGAGAGCTGGACGGTTCAACGGACCGGGCCCGGGGATGCCGCGCGCACACAGGCGCGCGAACAACTTCTGGAAGCAGCCAGGGAGTTGTACGGCATCAACGGATACCGGGCCACCGCCGAGCACGATGTGTGCGCGGCGGCCGGTGTGCCGGTGGAGGTGCTGCGTCAGGAGTACGGCTCCCGGGAGGGGCTGCTCATCGCCCTCCACAACCGGGTCACGACGACCGGACTACGGGCTGCGGAGCGCGCCCTGTTGGCCGATGGCATCGAGAACCGCTCGATCGCGGAGCGGGTCCAACTGCTCTTCGACGCGTACGTGGAGGCCGTCACCAGGGACCCGCGCGAGGCCCGGGTGACGTTCGTCGAAGTGCTGGGTGTGAGCGCCGTGGTGGACGAGCACTGCAAGCTCTGGCGGGCCCTGTGGACGGAGTTCCTGACCGGGGAGGCCGAACGGGCGGTGGAGCGCGGCGAGGCGGAGGACCGGGACCACCGGGTCGACGTGATGGTGATGGTCGGCACGGTCCACGAGCTGATGGCCCACCACACCCGCCGCAGCCGCCGGGCCCGCCCCGGGGAGGTCTCGGGGGAGCTGACCCAGCTGGCGCTGTCGATGCTGGGTGCGCAGCGAAGCGGGTGAGCGGGCGGGGTGAGCCCGGGGCGGTTGAAGCCCGGAGCGGTTGAAGCTCGGGGCCCAGCCGTACGCGCCGGGGCGCGGGAGCCGGGGTGGCCGAGGCTCCCGTGGCCGGCGGGAACGTCGGCGGCGCATCGGCGCGGGCCTTGCTCTGGGCCGACCGGGCGGAGAGTCTGGTGGGCATGAAGAGCAACCCGACCGCCGTTCACCGGATGGACCTTGGCTACTTCGTCCGTCCGGCAGCGGAGACCGGAGGCCCGCAGCCGAGGGTGGAGCCGGTACTCGCCTACTTGGTGGAACACGAACGCGGGCGGCTCCTCTTCGATACGGGCATTGGCGCGGGGGACCCCGGGGCCGAAGCGCGTTACCGTCCCCGGCGCCGCCGGCTGGAGGGCGCGCTGGCCGCCGTGGGAGTGGCGCTTGAGGATGTGACCGTCGTGGTGAACTGCCACCTTCACTTCGACCACATCGGCGGCAACCCCCTGCTGGCCGGGGTGCCCATCCTGGTCCAGGAGAGCGAGCCGGCCGTCGCGCGCCGGAGCGGGTACACCATCGACGCACTGGTCGACTTTCCCGGCGCGGTGTACGAGGAGCTCAACGGGGAAGCGGAGCTCTGGCCGGGGGTGTATGTCGTCCCGACTCCCGGGCATACGGCCGGGCATCAGTCGCTGGCCGTCCGCCGGGGCGACGGCACGGTCGTCGTCCTCGCCGGCCAGGCCCACGACTTCGCCTCGCACTACGCCTCCGACGAACTGGCCCGCCGCGCCGCGCTCGATGGAGCGGCACAGCCGCTTCCTCCGTATCGGCCCTGGATGGACCGGATGGCCGACTTCGACCCGGCGCGGGTGCTCTTCGCGCACGACTGCTCGGTGTGGGAGCCGGCGTCGGGGAAGGTCGGCGCACCGACCGAGTAGCACCGCGGCCGCGTCCGGCCCGTGCGGGGCCCTTCAGCCGGCGCCCGCGCTTCAGACCGAGACCGAGGCCGGGGGTGAGGAGGCCGGGAGCGGTGCCGCGTACGGGCCGCCCAGCTCCCACGCCTGGTGCATCGCGTCGGCGAAGGCGGCGGCGAGTTTGTGCTCGCCCGTCGGGCCGGGGTGGGTGCCGTCGTAGGTGTCCGTGCGGATGTCGTACGCCGTGGGGTGCGAGGCCAGCAGGAGTGGTGAGGACGGTTCGTCGAGGTCGGCCACGGACTTGGCGAGGAGCTCGTTGAAGTGAGCGCAGGAGGCGGCGAAGGGGGCGTCCGTCACGGCCCGGATGTTCGGTATCACCGGGAGCAGCACCATGCGCAGGCGCGGGTTGGCCGTGCGGGCCGCCGTGATGAACGCGCGGGCGTTGGCCGCCGTCTGCTCGGCGTCCGTGTAGAACCCGAGGTCTATCAGGCCGAGCGAGACCAGCAGGACGTCCGCCTCCGCCGCGCGCACCGCGTCCGCGATCACCGGGGCCATGTGCAGCCAGCCCTCGCCCCAGCCGGACAGGTGACGGCGGGCGGCGGGCGGGAAGGACGGGTCGGCGTACGCGTGGGAGACCGGGGCGTCCGCCTCGACGTCGTACAGCGTCGCGCGCGGGCCGACGATCTCGTACCGGAGGCCGGGGAACGCCTCGAAGTGCTGCCACATCCGGTAGCGCCAGGTGAAGTCGCCGGTGGCGCCGATGGTCATGGAATCGCCGACCGGGAGAAAACGCATGGCGTCATCATGGCCGATCACGGCTCCGGCCTGCGACGTGACGGTGGACACTTGGGCCATGCCCTCGTATCCGACCGGCCCGGTGGGCCGCGCCGCCGCCACCCTCGCCGCCGCTCTCGCCGTCGCCCTTCCGCTGTTCGCCGGGGCCGGTCCGGCCGTGGCCGACGACGGACGGCCCGACCGTGACTTCACGATCGAGGACCCCCGTATCACCGAGTCCAGCGGCCTCGCCGCCAGCCGCGCGCACCCCGGCGTCTACTGGACGCACAACGACAGCGACGACGGCCCCTACGTCTACGCCGTCGACTCCCGCACCGGGAAGACCCTCGCGACCATCACGATGCGGGGCGTGGGGGAGCCGAGGGACGTCGAGGGCATCTCGATCGGGCCGGACGGCGACCTCTACGTCGGGGACATCGGCGACAATCTCGACGGCACCTGGGACCACGTCTGGATCTACCGTTTCCCCGAGCCGAAGACCCTGCGCGACGCCACGGTCACGGCCGTGCAGTACGACGTGACGTACGCCGACGGGGCCCGCAACGCCGAGGCGCTGATGGCCCACCCGAAGACCGGCCGCGTCTACATCGCCTCCAAGAACGAGGACGGCGGCGGCCTTTATGAGGGCCCCGCGAAGCTCACCGCCGACTCTCCGAACGTGTTCCGGCGGGTCGGCGAGGTGCCGTGGGTCACGGACGGGGCCTTCTCGCCCGACGGGACCCGGCTGGTGCTGCGCTCGTACTTCAGCGCCCGCGCGTACGCCTTCGAGAACGGCCGCCTCGGTGAGGACCGGTCGGTCGCCGCCCCGTTCCAGCGGCAGGCCGAGTCGGTGACGTACACGGCGGACGGATCGGCCTTGATGTTCGGCTCGGAGGGGGCCGGCAGCGAGGTCGTCCGCGTGGAGACGGAGGGCGGGCCGGGGAGGGGTTCCGGGCCCGGCGGTGGGTCCGGCGAGGGTTCCGGGGCTCCCTCGAAGGGCGGCGACCGGAAGGGCGCAGGCGATGCGGGCGAGGGCGGCAGCGGCAATGCGGCCCTCGGGGCCGCCGTCCTCGTCGGGGCCGTGGCCGTCTGGTTCGCGTTGAAGCGGCGGCGTAAGTAGGCGAAGCTTCCAGCGGCCGGGGGGCTCGCGGCTCGCTCGGGCTCAGGTGTCGTCGTCCGTCACCGGCCACACCTCGTAGTGCAGGGTCCGGTCCCGCTTCAGCCGGTGCGCGAACGGGACGAGCACGCCCTGCACCACCGGGTACTTCCGCGACAGCATCCGCGCCGCGTGCGTGTTCTCCTTCGTGCCCGGCCGCAGCAGCCGTGCGTGTGCCCTGATCTGCGGTCCGGTGGGTCTGCCCCGGACCGTGCAGGGGGCGATCTCCACCTGCGGGTGGTTACGCATCCGCTCGACCTTCCAGGCGGAGGAGAACGTGCGGATGAACGCGTGATCGCCCTCGACGGCGATGTTGACCGGTGTGCCGACGGGCGTCCCGTCCTGCCGGTGGGTGCTCAGCAGGACGGCGTACTGCTTGGCGAAAGGAGCGAGCTCCCGGCTGGCGTCCATATATCCATTGGGGCACGGGCCGGTGGCGCTGTCACTTCCGGGCTGCGGTCCGCTTCGTGGTCCCGTCCGTGGTCGCGTCCGTTGTCCCGTCCATAGCCGGGTCCGTGGCCGGGTCCGTGGCCGGGTCCGTGGTCCCGTCCGTGGCCCAGTCCGGAGCCCGCTCCGCGACCAGGGCCTCGAAACCGGCGATCAGCCGTCGCAGCCCGAACGCGAAGTGGTCGAACTCGGCGCTGAAGGCATCCTCCGACAGGCCCGCCATCATCGGGTACGCGCCGCTGAGCATGGCCCGCTCCAGGTAGGGGCGCTGGTTGTCCCAGAACTCCTGGTCGCTCAGCCCCGTCTCCCGTACCGCCTCCGCCGCGTCGGCCTGGGTGCGGGCGAGGCCCTCCACGAAGCTGTTGACCGTGATGATCACGCCGATCAGCTCGGGGTCGCGCAGGCCCATGGACCGCAGGGCGGTGAGGGAGAGTTCGAGGCCGCGCAGGGCGCTGGGGCCGAGCACCGTACGGGCCTGGTTGATCTTCAGCAGCCAGGGGTGGGCGCGCAGGTTGTCCAGGTAGGTGCGGGCCATGGCGTCGATGGACGCCCGCCAGTCGGCGGGGGGCGCTTCGACAGGATGCTCCGTGTCGGTGGGCAGGGGCTCGCCCAGCACCCGGTCGAGCATCAGGTCCAGCAGTTCGGCCTTGCCGGGGACGTACCGGTAGAGCGACATCGTGCCCGTGCCGAGCTCGGTGGAGAGCCGGCGCATGGAGACGGCGGCCAGCCCTTCCGCGTCCGCGACGGCGATGGCGGCGGTGACGATCCGGTCCAGCGAGAGCCCCGGTTTGGGGCCGCGGCTGGGGCGGTCCCCGGTGCCCCACAGGAGTTCCAGGCTGCGCGCGATGTCGCCGCTCCCGGTGGCCGTGCCGTCCGTCGCCGCTGTCGATCCGTCTTTCGCCATGGGGTCAGCGTAGTGCTCCGGAACAGATGTGGGTACGCCGTACTCGTATTGGAGTACGCTGTACCCAATACGGGGTACGGTGTACCCAGTTAGCTTCCGATCGGTTCGAGAAACAGGGGGTTGCGCCATGCTCATGTCTAAAACCGGGTCGGGGTCCGCGTCCGGGTACGCGGTGCTCGCCGAAGGCGTCGTGAAGCGGTACCGGGGGCGGGGCAAGGGCGGGACGGAGAAGCGGGCGCTCGACGGATTCGACCTCGCCGTGCGCCCCGGCACCGTCCACGGCCTGCTCGGTCCGAACGGGGCGGGCAAGACCACCGCCGTGCGGGTCCTCGCCACGCTCCTGCGGTACGACGCGGGCCGGGCGGAGGTCGCGGGGCTCGACGTGGCGCGCGAACCCCGCCGCGTACGGAGCCGGATCGGGCTCACCGGCCAGTACGCGGCCGTCGACGAAGGCCTCACCGGGCGGCAGAACCTGGAGATGTTCGGGCGGCTCTTCCACCTCGGCAACCGCCGGGCCCGGCAGCGCGCCGGGGAACTGCTGGACCGGTTCGACCTGGCCGAGGCCGCCGACAAGGGCGCCAAGGAGTACAGCGGCGGCATGCGGCGACGGCTCGACCTGGCCTCCTCGATGATCCTCCAGCCCGACGTGCTCTTCCTGGACGAGCCGACGACCGGGCTCGACCCGCGCGGCCGGGGCGAGGTCTGGGACGCGGTCCGGGCGCTGGTGGCGGGCGGCACGACCGTGCTGCTGACCACGCAGTACCTGGACGAGGCGGACAGGCTCGCCTCGCACATCACCGTCATCGACCGGGGACGGGCCATCGCCGACGACACCCCGGACGCGCTGAAGAACCGGATCGGCGGCGACCGGATCGAGGTGGTGGCCACCGACGCGGGAGACCTCGGCGCGGTGGCGAGGGCCGTCGACCGGGTGGCCGGCGGCGGGCTCGTCGTCACGGACGCCGCCGCCCGTCGGGTGCACGCCCAGGTTGCCGACCGGGTGGCCGCACTCACCGAGGTGGCCCGGAGCCTCCAGGACGAAGGGATCGCGGTGGAGGACATCGGGCTGCGCCGGCCCAGCCTGGACGACGTGTTCCTGCGCCTGACGGGCCACGGCACGGCACCCGACGCCGGGGGGCCCGACGCCGAGGGGCCCGACGCCGAGGGGCGCGACGCCGAGGGCCGCGACACCGGGCGTCGCGACACCGACAACCACGACACCGACAACCACGACACCGACAATCACGACACCGCGGAGGTGGCGGCGGCATGACCGCACTCGAAACGAACCCCGCCGAGGCGACGGGCCCGGTCCGCGACCGCGCCTCTGTCCTCTGGGCGGTCTCCGACTGCTGGAACATCACCCGCCGCACCCTCACCCACTACCAGCGCCACCCCTCCGCCGTCGTCTGGCAGCTCGGCTTCCCGATCCTCTCCGTCCTGCTGTACGGATACGTCTTCGGCAGCGCGATGAAGGTGCCCGGGGGCGGGGACTACCGGGAGTTCCTGATGCCCGGCATGTTCGCCATGACCATGGCCATGGGCTTCATGAACACCGCCGTGGCCGTCGTCACCGACGCCGCCAAGGGGGTCGTCGACCGCTTCCGGTCCATGCCGATGGCCCCCTCCGCCTTCGCCTCCGGACGCGGAGCGGCCGACCTGGTGGTGGCCGCCGCCGAACTGACCATCCTGGCCGTCACCGCGGTGCTGATCGGCTGGCGCGCGGACGGCGGGGTGCCGGCCGCCCTCGGGGCGTTCGGGCTGCTCCTGCTGCTGCGGTTCAGCCTGATCTGGGTGGGCGTCTGGCTCGGCATGTTGGTGCCCACGCCGGAGGCGGCGGGCGGGCTGTACGCGGTGGCCTTCCCCGTCACGATGATCTCCAGCACCTTCGTGGCCCCGTCCCTGATGCCCGGCTGGCTGGGCACGATCGCCGCCTGGAACCCGATCTCCTCGACGGCGACGGCCGCCCGCGAGCTGTTCGGCAACCCCGTGGCGGGCGGCGGCACCTGGGTCGAGGAGCACGCCCTGCTGATGGCCGTGGTGTGGCCGCTCGTGATCACGCTGGTGTTCCTGCCGCTGGCGGTGCGCCGCTTCCAGCGCCTGAGCCGGTGAGGGCCTGAGGGGCTGGGGGCAGGGGGGCGGGGACGTGCGCGGGGCGGGTCGGGCGCACGTAAGGTCGGGCCGTGTCCACTGTCGCGCCCCTGCCCTTCGCCACCGCCCGCCTCGACGCGCTCCCCCTCGAACCGGCGTACGCCGAGGAGATGGCGGTCGTCCTCGCGGACCCGGCGCTGTACGTGTTCACCGGCGGCGGCCCGCCGGACCCGGCCGCGCTGCGGTCCCGGTACGAGCGGCAGAGCGCCGGTTCGCCGGACTCGGGGGAGCTGTGGTGGAACTGGGTGCTCCGGGTCCGCGCGGACGGAAGCCTCGCCGGATACGTGCAGGCGACCGTACGGGGACCCCGGGCGGAGATCGCCTGGGTGGTCGGGGCGCCCTGGCAGGGCCGGGGCTACGCGAGCGAGGCGGCGAGGGGCCTCACGGCCCACCTGGTCGCGGCCGGAGGCATCCGGGAGCTCGTCGCCCACATCCACCCCGACCACGCCGCGTCCGAGGCGGTGGCCACGGCGGCGGGCCTGCGGCCGACCGGGGAGTGGGAGGACGGCGAGCGACGCTGGGCGGGCAACCCGCCCGTACCGGAGGTCAGTTAAGGCCGGTTCCGATGCGGCACGCCGCGACACCACCGGCCAACTCGGAACGGGTTCTAGGGAGTACGAAGCAGTGGGGCGACCCGACGCCGAACAGTTCTGGCTTACCGTGACCGGCCGGGTACAGCAGGTAGGGCTCCGGTGCCCCGAGGAAGTGGTCCGGCCCACCAACTCCTGCACCAGCAACGGGTACGTAGGGACTCTTGCGCGGTGCTCACGGCTGAGGGAAGCGCTGGGGACGGCTGCCGTCGGTGGACGGCTTTGGCTCCGAAGTCGGCACCGCGTGGCCGAGGTGGACGTCGCGCGAGGTCAGGTCGATGCCATGTGTGATGACAAAACTGGCGCGCCTTCGTCCGCGCGGCCTGCTCCTGGGAGGAGAGGTCGGAGAAATCTAGGGTGCTCCGGGCTGTTGGCTCGTCGAGCAGCTGCGAGACCGTATGGTCCGCACCCAGTCCGCTTCATCGGGCATGCACATGACACCAGTGACGGACCCACTCAAACGGCTTATGGCGGATATAGGCCCAGTACCAGGCCGACATGCCAACCCTTTACAGCAGTGCTGCGTTGAGGTGAGCCTGTACGGGCTCGAACAGTCCGTACGGCACGTACTGCACGATCTCGCCGTGGGTCACCCAGGCGAGCTCTAGATCTTCTCCGAGCACTTCCTGGAACACATCGACTACCCGCGCTCGGCCAAGTCCTACGTCCGCGAGGCCCACCGCGTCCTCGCGGACGGCGGCCGGATCATCACCGGCGTTCCCGACGCCGCCTTCGCCCTAAACCAGTACGCCGGCCCCCTGGGCGCCACCGACGAGACGATCGACCGCTGGTACGCCAAGCGCAACTGCCGCGGTGACATCAACACGCGACTCGACCTCGTCAACATCGTCTTCCGCGACCAGGACGACGACCCCACGTACACCCCACACCTGTGGGCCTACGACCACGAGAAGCTCGTCCAGCTCTTCACCGAGGCCGACTTCACCACCGTCGAGCCCTGGACGTTCGACCCCTCCATTGCCAACCCGAAGCGCCGCTGGGGCAGCGTCTACGTCGTCGCCACAAAGTAGCCCCTCAAACAGCCCGCGAGTCCGGGACGCCCCGCCCGGAGCTCGGGTCCCGAGTCCCGGGCTTCGGGGCGGTCGGGTCACTCTTCCGGGGGTACGTGAATGAAGCCCAGGCCCGAAGCTCGGGTGCCGGGACTCGGGCTTCGGGATACGGGACCCGAGGTTCGAGCGCCTTCTCTAACCGGTAGGTAGAAGAGGAAGGTTGGGGAAACCTCCCCTACCTCCCTGCCCCGTCACGGTCAGCAAGTATGACTAATCGTGACAGCTTGCGGCACAGCGTCACGACTGCTTACGGTGCGAGAACCAAACGACCCCGACCGGTGTTGCCACACCAGGCCGGGGTCTCACCGCAAGATCGATACCCTAGAAAGACGATCCCTTGGCTACCCAGCACACTAGCTCCGCCCTGCCCGCCCCCGCACTCTCCGCCACGTACCCGATGGCCAAGCCCGGCTACGGCAAACGCTCAGCGCCGGACCAGCAGGCCCGTACGCGCCACGACTTCGCTCACCTGCCGACCCGCGAGCGTTACGTCGCCGGGTTCATCGACCACCTCCCCGAGGGCGCGGCGATGAGCGTGAAGACCCTGGCGAAACAGCTCCCGCTCTACGGCCAGCAGGCCGTCTCCACGTCCCTGACCGACCTCTCCGTCGCCGGCCACCTGCGGCGCGTCCGGTGCCCGGTCGGCGTGGGCGACGAGACGCGCTGGGTCTTCCGCACCTTCTGGTCCCGCACCGCCCGCGACAACGAGTGGTGGAACACCTACCTCGCCACCGAACAGGCCGCCCAGGCCGCAGCCCCCGTACCGAAGACGCCTGTCCCCGACACGGCACCGCCGCCACCTTGGGCCCCGGCCGAGGAACCCTCGTTTCCGCCCGCTCCGGAGCGCCCCGGTACCGATCAGGCTCCCGAACCCACCGCCGTACCGAGGCAACGCACCCCGGTTCAGGCCCCGGACACCGAGCCCGCGCCGCCCCCAGCCACCGTTCACGCGAGGTCCCCGGCCTCCGAAGCCGGCCGGTCTCCCGCCTACCTCGCCCTGGCCCGCCTCGGCCGCGAAGACCACCGTCTGGCCCTCTCCGCCGACGACTGCGCCGCCCTGGAAGCACAGGGGGCGGAGTGGCTCGCGCGGGGCGTGAGCGTCGACTACCTGACCAGTGCGCTGACGGCGGGGCTCCCCGCCCAGGTCGACAGTCCTCTCGGCTTCGTCCGCCGCCGCCTCACCGACAAGATCCCACCCCGGCTTCCCACCGAGAACATCCAACCCGCCACCCCCGCCGCCCCAAGCCGCCGCCTCCTCCTCGTGGAATGCACCGACTGCGGACGCCCCGGACGGCCGGAAGCCCTCCCCGACGGCCTCTGCCGCTCCTGCCGCGTCGCCCACTCAGCGGGCGAAGGGAACTCGATCCGCCCAGCCGAGATCCCCGACGTCAAAGCACACATGAGCAACCTCCGCGACCTGCTCAAACCCGTCTGACCTCGCCTTGCCTCGGCGAGCAGGCTCGGCCCGCCGTCCTGGCGCACGGTAGCCATCGGGCAGCAAGTGGCCGGTCAGCGCACCAGCAGGTCGATCACGCCCGTCAGGTCCTCCTCGCCACTGCCCTCGGCCAGGCGGCGCCGCATCAGCTCGAAGTAGGGGTCGAGCAGTTCGGGGCTGACCCCCTGCTGCGCGGCGGTGTCCAGGAAGGTCGGCGTGCCCGCCACCTGCATGGCCAGGTTGGAGACGACACCCTTGGTGTAGTCACCGCTCCGCAGTTGGTCGGCGGTCTGGTGAACCGACGGGGCCATCGCGACGAGCCAGTCGGCGAGCAGCGGGGCGAGCGTCGCGGGGTCGATGTCCTCCTTGCGGATCAGGGCGAAGGCGTGGGCGGCCCCGGCGAACATCCCGTACATGGCGCTGAGCAGGGCCACGTCGTGCAGGGCCGCGAATCCCGCGTCCTCGCCGACGTAAGTCGTGCCGACCGGTACGCCCAGGGCCTGCCGGTGTCGCTCGAAGAGTTCCGGCGAGCCGCTGTAGAAGACGTAGCCGCCGGCCTCGGGGACTCCGATCATGGGCGGGACGGCCATGATCCCGCCGTCCAGGTAGCGGGCGCCACGCTCACGGGCCCACTCGGCGCGGGCGCGGGCCTGGGCAGGGGTGCTGGTGGTCAGGTTGACCAGGTCCTTGCCGGCCAGGTCGGCGCCCGCCAGCGCCTCGGCGACCGAGGCGTCGTCCAACAGGCAGACGACGACGAGGGTGTTCGCCGCGACCGCTTCAGTGACGGTGTCCGCGACCTCTGCCCCCTCGGCGGCGAGCGCCTTGGCGCGGGCCGGGGAACGGTTCCAGACGGTGAGCGGGTGGCCGGCCGCGAGCCAGGTACGGGCCAGTGCGGTGCCCATCGCGCCGAGGCCCAGCAGTGTGACGGGGGTCTTCTCAACAGTGTTCTTTGCCATGCGGATCATGCTGGTCGCAGGCCTGGAGGTGATCAAGTACCCACTTGTTAGTGGGTGGTTACCCCGAGGTGAGCAAGCGCGTCGGAGCCCTGCGGCGGGACTCCGACCCGCTGATCCTCGTGCGCCGCGGACCGGGGCGTGGCCCTCCGTCCTGACCGGCTCAGAGAGTGAGCCGGTCAGGACGGGCGGTTCAGGAGTCGAGGATCCAGTCCCCGCACGACCTCTCCGAGATCCACTGGTGGGAGCTGATCCCGTTGTCGACGCGCTCTCCGCTGCTGAACGTGTAGCCGCCGAGGTCGCTCATGTACTTCTCGCCCTTCGTGAGGCAGGTGTAGCCGCCGCCCCAGTCCTGTCCGGTCCCGTTGATGACCTGTACGGCCAGCCCGGACGTGCCCTTGTGCAGGATCGACTGGGCGTTGTTGGTGTCGCCGCCCTGGAACGGTCCGGAGCTGTTGCCCCAGTCCGAGTCCCAGCTCGTGGTCTTGCCCAGGTAGCCACTGCAGTGGTCGCCGGAGTAGGCGTAGAAGTAGCCGCCCAGGGCCGTCTGGTAGGCCCGGTTGCATGTGTCGGACGCTTGCGCCCCTCCGGCGGGAAGGACAACTCCGAGGCCGGCGAGTGCCAGGGTGGCGGCCGTGGCCAGGGTCTTGCGCATGGTGCATCACTCCTTGTGTGTTCGGGTGTTGTGCGGAACCCGCGGCACGGGGCCGCGGAAGTCGTCATCAGCGGGGCGCCCGCCCCGCGGCCGCTCGGTCAGGCGGTCGCGCCGGTGATGTCCTCGGCCCGTGCAAGAGCGGCGAGACCCATCCGCCGGTGCGCGGCGACGTCGTCGCCGTACTCCGCCAGGAGGGGGGAGCGGTACTCGGCGGTCAGCGCCCGCAGGGTCGCGGCCAGTGGCGTACGCGTCGCGCAGCGGGCCTCGGTGACGGCCAGGCCGTTCTCGACGGCGAACGCCTTGGCGGTGGTCAGCCCTTCGGTGAGCGAGGGAAGGCCGGCGCGGACCGACGGCGGGTCGGCGTAGTCGTGGCCCGCTTCCCGCATGCACGCGGACCACGCCTCCAACGCCGTCGCGGTGCGACCGTCCTCGATGACCTCCGCCGCGTAGAGGCGGGCCAGGTGGGTGACGGTCTTGTCCGCCCGGTACCAGGTCTGGAAGTCGCCGTACAGCCGGCCTTTCGCATCCGACAGGCAGCTGTCCCGTGGGATGCCGACGGTTCCCCCGCCGGGCAGTTCGGCCGTCACCACGCCGTCCGACGAGTCCCCTTCGAGCGCCTTGGCGTAGCGAGCGCGTTCGTGCTCGGGGAGCGCGTTGGCGTAGGCGTGGTTCGGGTCGTCGCGCTGCAGCCGCTGGAGCCTCTCACGGACCCGGCTCCCGTACCCGTTGCGCTTCGCCCAGGCGGCGTCGGTCAGCACGTAACCTCCGCCCCGCAGATCGTCGGGCGTCGGCAGGACACCGGCCCAGTAGCTGAAGCCGGCCTCCTCCATGCACTCCTTCACCATCAGCTGTTCCGCGCGCTGCACCAGAAGCTCTTCGGCGGGGGACAGTTCCCCTCCGGTGACCTGCGCCTCAACCGCCGGGTGGGCGCGCTCCGGTGCGGTACCGGCGTCCGCGTCGCAGCCGGCGAGGAGGGCCGCCATGGCCGCCATCCCGGCGCACGTGGACACGTACACCCTCTTCATCGCCGCTCCCTTCGACACGGCGCCGGTACCTCGGCGCCT
Source organism: Streptomyces sp. CA-278952 (assembly GCF_028747205.1). Lineage (NCBI taxonomy): Bacteria > Bacillati > Actinomycetota > Actinomycetes > Kitasatosporales > Streptomycetaceae > Streptomyces > Streptomyces sp. CA-278952. The sequence continues at coordinate 3,364,491 of NZ_CP112880.1, read as the reverse complement.
TTCCGTCGCCGGGGCGCACGACCGGAGTCGAGTCCTGGAAGTCCGGGGACTCTCCTCCGGTCGGGGCACCCCGTCCACGGGAAGAATCGCCCAGGTGGCAGTGGCCCGGCCATGCTGTTGCGGCTCACCGCAAAAGCCGAGCCACCAAGGGTGGAAGCAGATGCTCCGCTTCTGTTCCGGCGCAGCCGGCCCGCACGGGACAAGAGCCCGGAGCCTCGCGCTGGGAGTTGCAGGTCACGCGCTCAGCCCGTGCGGAGTCGCGGTATCAGGCCTGTCGTAGGGTTCCGGTCCATGAACTCCGAGCCTGACTTCCTGAACGCCACCCGGTCCTCGTACGACGCCATGGCCCCCGCCTACGTCGATTTCGCCCGAGGCGAGTTGGCGGCCAAGCCCCTGGAGCGTGCGCTGTTGAGCGCGTTCGCCGAGCTCGCGGCGGCGGGCGGCGGCGGCCTCCCGGTGGCCGATGTCGGCTGCGGGACGGGGCGGGTGACCGCGCACCTCCACGGACTGGGCCTGGGGCTGGACGTGTTCGGGATCGACCTCTCCCCGCGGATGGTCGCCGTGGCGCGGGAGGAGCACCCGGGTCTGCGCTTCGAGGAGGGTTCCATGCTGGACCTCGGGCTGCCGGACGCCTCGCTGGGCGGGCTGCTCGCCTGGTACTCGACGATCCATGTTCCGGACGCGGAACTGCCGCGCGCCTTCGGGGAGTTCAACCGCGTACTGGCCCCGGGGGCGCACGTACAGCTGGGCTTCCAGGTCGGGGACGAGCCGCTGCGGTTCACGGAGGCGTGGGGCATGGAGGTCTCGCTCGACTTCCACCGGCGGCAGCCCGAGCGGATCGCCGAGCTGCTGCGGGACGCGGGCCTGGAGGTGGTGTCCCGGGTGTGGCGGGAGCGGGAGACGGACGGGCCGTTCCCGGAGCGGGTGCCGCAGGGGTTTGTGCTGGCGAGGAGGCCGCCCGCGGCCTGACCCCGGCTGTCGTCCGTCTCCGCCTGCCTTCTGCCCTGCCGGTCTCTGCCCCCGGCTGTCGTCCGTCTTGGCCTGCCTTCTGCCCTGCCGGTCTCTGACCCCGGCTGTCGTCCGACCTCGCCCGCCTTCTGCCCTGCCCGGCCGCCCTGCCTGCTGACCGGCCCGGGCGGGCGGGATGTCGCACCACCGGCTCACTCAGGATGCGAAGTCCCCCGTGGTGACCAGACTGGTCACCATGGCAGAACAACGTTCAGCGCGCGCCGAACGCTCCTCCCCGGGGACCCGGAAGAAGTCCTCGGCCAGGAAGGGGCCCGAGCACGCGGCCCGCGCCGCCTGTCAGAGCCTGGAATCGCTGATCAGCCACCCGGCCGAGGGCGTCTCCGCGATCCGACGATCCGACGACGACGGCTGGTGCGTCGTCGTGGACGTCCTCGAAGTGCCCCGCATCCCGGACACGACCAGTCTCCTCGCCTCGTACGAGGTGCGGCTCGACGGCGCCTGCGAACTCGTGGAGTACACCCGGGTTCGCCGCTACCGGCGCGGTGCCGCCGACGAGTGACCCCACTTCGTCCGACAGCTGGAAGGACCCCCCCCATGACGACCACGACCTACGTCGACGGCGCCGCTCCGTGCCCGCCCCGCGCCGGCACGCTCTACGACGTGCTGGAGCTCATTCTCGACCGGGGCATGGTGATCGACGTATTCGTACGCGTCTCCCTGGTCGGCATCGAGATCCTCAAGATCGACGCGCGCATAGTCGTGGCGAGTGTCGACACCTACCTGCGCTTCGCCGAGGCGTGCAACCGTCTCGACCTCGAACGTGACTCCGGCAGCACCACCGTCCCCGAGCTGCTCGGCGGCTCCGCCGCCCGCTCCATCGGCAAGCGGAAGGTGCGCAAGGCCGCGGAGTCCGTCGGCGACACCGTGCGCAAGGCGGTCGGGGCCGGCGGCCGCGACGATGACGACGAGTACGACGATTACGACGAGGAAGAGGCGGAGGAACGACCGGCGCGCCCGAAGAAGCGTCGCGCCCCCGTCCGCAGCAGCGGCAGCGGTGGCACGAGCCGTCGCCGCAGGGCAGAGGCCTGACGTGCGCGTGGACGGCCCGGGGACGGGCCAGGCCGCCGGAACGGGGCTGTACGTGTACGCGGTCGTCCGGGCCGGAACGCCGCTGCCCGGGAAGTCCGGAGGCGTCGGCAGCCCGCCCGCCCCGCTGCGGACGGTCGCAGTGGGCCCGGTGGCCGCCGTCGTCAGCGCCGCCCCCGCGCAGTTGCGGGCCCGGCGGCGTGATCTGCTGGCTCACCAGGAACTCCTGACGCGTCTGGCGGACAGCGGACCAGTCCTGCCGATGCGCTTCGGCATGGTCGCACCGGACGAGGATGCGCTGCGCGCCCAGCTGGCCGGGGCGGAGGCGGGCCACCTCACCGCTCTGGACCGGGTCGCCGGGCACATCGAGATGAACGTGAAGGCCCTGCCGGCCCACGACTCCCTCGCCGCACTGGTGGCGGGGGACGCCACCGTACGGCGGCTGCGCGAGGAAACCCGTCGGCGGCCCGGGTACGAGGCCAATGTGCGGCTGGGGGCGGCCGTAGCGTCCGCCCTGGCACGCCGGGCGGGCGAGGCGGGACGGCGGGCGCTGCGCGATCTGGCCCCGATGGCCCGGGCGACGGCCGGGGGCCCCGAGGTTCCCGGCTGCGCGCTCAACGTGTCGTTCCTCGTGGCGCGGGCGGACAGCGACCGCTTCCGTGCAACGGCCGAGCGTTTCGCGGCGGCCCACCGCGACCACGTCGAGCTCCGCCTCGCGGGGCCGCTGCCCTGCTACAGCTTCGTCGACGCCGGGACCACGAGGCCGCCCGCGCCGGTCGGTGGAGGCTGACGATGGGGCTGATCTCCGGACTGCTCATGCTCCCCCTGGCACCCGCCCGGGGCGTGGTGTGGGTCGCGGAGCGGTTGCAGGACGCCGCCGAGCGCGAACTCTACGACCCCGGGGTGATCCGCGCGCAGCTGGCGGCCCTCAACCAGGAGCTCGACGAGGGGCACATCGGGCTGGAGGAGTTCGAGGCGCAGGAAGAAAGGCTGCTCGACCGGCTGTACGCAACACAGGCCGGCCGGACACCGACGACAGAAGGTGACAGACATGGATGATCAGGCAAAGGTGACGCTCGCGGCCGCGGTAGTGGGCGGATATGTGCTGGGCCGGACGAAGAAGGGCCGGGTCGCGCTGAGCGTCGCGACCTATCTGGCGGGGCGCCGGTTCGGACTCGAACCCCGCCAGCTGGCGGCCGAAGGAATGCGCAGGCTCGGTGAAGTCCCGCAAGTCGCCGAGTTGCAGGAGCAGTTGCGCGGCGAGGTCCTCGACGCGGGACGCCAGGCGGTGACGGCCGCCGCCAACCGCTCCATGGCCTCCCTGGCGGACGCCATCGGCGACCGGACGGCCCGGCTCACGGCGACGCCGGACGACGAGGCGGACGAAGAGGACGAGGGCGAGCACGACGGCGAGGGCGAGGAGGAGCCGGAGGGCGAGGAGCCCGAAGAGGACGAGGAGGAGGACGAGGAGCCCGAGGGGCCCGAGGAAGACGAAGAGGACGAGGGCGAGGACGAGGAGCCCGAGGAAGACGAAGAGGAGGAGGACGAGGAGCCCGAGGGAGACGACGAAGACGAAGACGAAGACGAAGAGGACGAAGACGAGCCCGAAGAGGAAGAGGCGGCCCCGCCGCAGCCGTCCAGGGCGCGGAAGTCCTCCGCCAGGAGGGCGTCCCCGGCCAGGAAGCAGGCCGAGAAGAAGGCCGCTCCGGACAGGAAGACAGCAGCGAAGAAGGCCGCACCCGCGAAGAAGGCGGCTCCAGCCAAGAGGGCGGCTCCCGCGAGGAAGGGCCCGGCCAAGAAGGCTGCTCCAGCCAAGAAGGCGGCTCCCGCGAAGAAGGCTCCGGCCAAGAAGGCTCCGGCCAAGAAGGCTGCTCCAGCCAAGAAAGCTGCTTCAGCCAAGAAGTCCGCTCCGGCCAAGAAGACGGCGAAGAAGACCGCTCCGGCCAGGAAGTCCGCAGCCAAGAAGTCCGCCCCTCAGAAGTCTGCCGCGAAGAAGACAGCGACGTCGAAGCGGTCAGCATCCAAGCGCGCCGATCGCCGGAGGTAGTCAGCCATGGCAACGACGGACAGGGACGAATCCGAGGCTCCTGCGGAGTCGGGTGTCGGCCGCATCAAGGAAGAGCTGTCGAAATTCGCCGGTGCTCAGGTCCAGCAGCTTGCCGAGAAGGCGGGCAGCAAACTCTCCGACCTCACCAGCCAGTTGACCGACGCAGCCGAGAACGGCGGCTCACTGCCCGCCATCGGTTCTCGCGTGCTTCAGGGTGAATCGCCGGTGAAGGCGTTCGTCTCGGAGAAGGCCAAGGGCGCGAAGGACGCGGTGGTGGACAAGGCGAAGAGCGCGTTCGGCGGCGGCGGCGGTGGCAAGGGCAACCGCAAGGCCGGCGGCGGCAAGTTCATGAACATCATCGAAGTGATCGACGTCGGTGTGCCGCTGCGTACCGCCTACGACGCCTGGACGCAGTACGAAGAGTTCAGCGGCTTCATGAAGGGCGTCCAGAGCGTCTCCAAGGGCGAGGACGAGGAAAGTGACTGGAAGGTCAAGGTCGGCCCCTCCACCCGCAGCTTCAAGGCCACGGTGCAGGAACAGGTGCCGGACGACCGGATCGTCTGGACCTCCGAGGGCGCCAAGGGCAGCACGCGCGGAGCCATCAGCTTCCATGAGCTGGCCCCGAACCTGACCCGCATCGTGCTGGTCCTGGAGTACTACCCGTCAGGGTTCTTCGAGAAGACGGGCAACCTCTGGCGCGCCCAGGGCCGCCGCGTGCGGCTGGACTTCAAGCATTTCCAGCGCTATGTGACCCTCACCGAGGAAGAGCCCGAGGGGTGGCGCGGCGAGATCCGCGACGGCGAGGTCGTGGTCAGCCACGAGGAGGCCGTCGAGCGCGAGGAGGCGGAAGAGGCCGAGGACGGGGAGGACGAGGACGAGGAGTACGGCGAGGAGGAGCCTGAGGACGGCGAGGAGGAGGACGAGGACGGGGAGGAGGACGAGGAAGAGCCTGAGGAAGGCGAGGAAGAGGAGCCTGAGGAAGGCGAGGAGGAGGACGAGGAAGAGGACTACGACGAGGAGGACGAGGAGCCGGAGGAGGACGAGGAGGAGCCGGACGAGGACGAGGAGGAGCCGGACGAGGAGGAGCCGGAGTCTGAGGAGGACGAAGACGAGGACGAGGACGAGCCGGAGGAGCCGCCCGCCAAGAAGCGCGCGAGCCGCAGGCGCCGGTCCGGGGCCTCGCGGTGACCGACCTCGACTTCCGGCAGGGAGGACCGCCCGCCAACGGCCCTCAGACCACCAACCTCGCCGACATCCTCGAACGCGTCCTGGACAAGGGCATCGTCATCGCCGGGGACATCAAGATCGATCTCCTCGACATCGAACTCCTCACCATCCGGCTCCGCCTCTTCGTGGCATCCGTCGACACCGCGAAGAAGGCGGGCATCGACTGGTGGGAGACCGATCCCGCCCTCAGCTCCCGAGCCTCGCGCAACGCCCTGGAGGACGAGAACCGCCGACTGCGGGAACGCCTCCAGGCCCTCGAACCGGGGGCGGACGCGGACGAGGACCCCGGCCCGCACCCGAACCGAAGCGCCGACAGAAACGACAGCAAGGAGACCGCGCAGAGATGACCTATCGCGCCCAGCGGGACCAGGCGCCGGACACCGGTGTCACGTACGTGTTCGCCGTCTGCCGGGGCACCCGTGCCACGCACACGGCCGATGTCACCGGTCTGGTCGGCATGCCCGGCGGCGCGGCCGTCCGGCTGCTGCCCTCCGGGCCGCTCACCGCCGTCGTCCAGACCGTCCCGGCCGCCGACTTCACGGACGAGGTCTGGCAGGCGCGACTCTCCGACCCGCGGGAGATCGAGCGGTACGCCCGGGCCCACCACGAGGTCGTGTCCGCCGCGGCCGCTCACGGGCCCGCCGTACCGCTGCCCCTCGCCACGCTCTACCACGACGACGACCGGGCCCGCCGTGCTCTCGACGACGAGGCACACCGCTTCCACCGGGTGCTGAAGCGCATCGCGCACCACGCCGAGTGGGGCGTGAAGGTGTACGAGCCCGCGACAGCCTCCGAGGAACCCGCGGCAGCCTCCGAGGAAACGGAACCCGTCACCTCCGGAGGCGGCGGGCGCGAGGCTCCCGCCGCCGGCGCGGGGCTCGCCTATCTGAACCGCAGACGCGGGGTCCAGGAGCGACGCGAGCGGCGCCGGGAACAGGCCCTGTCCGTCGCGGAATCCGTGGACGCCGGACTCCGTGAACTGGCTGCCGCGTCGCGCCGCCTCCGTACGCACGGAGCCGTGCCGGGAGGCGACGGCCCGGTGCACGTGCTCAACGCCACGTACCTCGTGGCCGAGCACAGATCGGAGGAACTGGGCTCTCTGGTACGGGGCTTGGGCGAGCGGACCGGGGCGCGGATCGAGCTGACCGGCCCCTGGGTGCCGTACTCCTTCGTCGGGGAGGTGTAGCCGTGGCAGCGTCTGAGCGCGCGGTGGTCCCCTGGGACAGCCCGGAGCCCCTGAGCGGTCCCATCGGGGTGCCGCTGGTGGACCTGCTGGACCGTGTCCTGGCGACCGGTGTCGTCGTCAGCGGGGACCTGGTGATCGCCATCGCCGACGTACCTCTGGTACGGGTGTCACTGCACGCCCTGCTCTCGTCGGTCAGCGAGCGGGTTCCGGCACCCTGGTCTGACGGGGGGCCGTTGTGACGGGCGCGGGCCGGGCCCCGGGTTCACGGGTCGATCTGGACTCGGAGCAGATGGGGCGGGACCTGGTGGCCCTGGTCCTCACCGTGGTCGAGCTGCTCCGGCAGCTGATGGAGCGGCAGGCGATCCGCCGGGTCGAACAGGGCGACCTCAGCGACGAGCAGGTCGAGGAGATCGGGACCACGCTCATGCTGCTCGACCAGCGGATGAAGGAGCTCTGCGACCAGCACGGTGTGCGACCCGAGGACCTCAACCTGGACCTCGGACCGCTGGGGACGCTGCTGCCCCGCGACTGAGTCCCGGTACCCCGAATGGCGGATGGCCATGGGCGGGCGGAGAGTGAATGAGGGGGCCGCACGGGCGGGAGGAGCGCCCGTGGTCATCACTCTCTGTGAGGCGGACATGGTCGACATCGAATCTCGGAGCGGAAACCCGGCGACGAGCGGCGGGAATCAGGGAAGCGGCGTGCGCGGCAGAACCACCATCGCCGACGGCGTCGTGGCCACCATCGCGGAAATCGCCATCCGCGAGACCGAAGGCGTTCATTCGGTGGGCAAGGGCGCGTCGAAGGCGCTGGGCGCCGTGACGGGCAGGATGCCCGGGTCCTCGGGCAGGGGCCGGACCGTGAAGGTCGAGGTGGGCGAGAAACAGACGGCGCTCGACGTCGACGTCGAGGTGGAGTACGGGGTTCCGATCCATGAGCTGGCCGACCGGATCCGCGCGAACGTCGTCGACGCCGTGGAGACGATGACGGGGCTGGAGGTCGTCGAGATCAACATCAACGTCTTCGACGTGCACATCCCGGGCGAGGACGACGAGGACGACGCGGACGGCTCGGACGACGCCGATTCCGGAAGAGGCGGTTCCCGCGTGCGGTGAGACCGGACCGTGGACCCGCGTCCTCAGCGTTTCGAGCGGCCCGCGCGCACGATCTCGTCGACGTCCAGGGAGACTTCGGCGCCGATCGAGGCGGGGAGCGGGGCCTGCTGGCCGGGGGCGTAGACCTCGTGGCGGTCGTAGCCGCCGGGAAGCGGTTCGGTCAGGACGTGGACGCGGCCGTGCTTGCGGTCGACGATCACGTAGACCGGGATCTTGGCCTGGGCGTAGGCGGTGACCTTGTGGCGCAGGTCGGTCTGGTAGTTCCCGGAGGTGACCTCCAGGACCAGGCGGAAGCAGGCGGGGTCGTAGCTGTTGTTCTCGATCGGGTGCTCGCCGTAGTCGGCGTCGACGACCGCCAGATCGGGGATCACGTAGTCCTCGGGTCCGCTGGGGAGCCAGAGACCGATGCCCTGGAGGACTCTCGACTCCTCGCCGTGCAGACCGGCGGCGAGGAAGGGGACCGTGAGTGTGGTCAGGGCGTCGGCGTGCGGGCCGTCCGGGGGTGGTGCCACGGTGACGAGGCCTCCGATGATCTCGACGCGATGCCCCGGAAGCTGCTCGGTGAGACGGTTGGCCGTTTCCAGCAGCGTTTCCGGCTCATCGTCACAGGGGTGCTCGACTGCTGCTGCAGACATTGCGGGCCTCCTGGAATGGGCTGGTGTCGAGAGCATCATCGTAGGGCGGAGTGGGCCGAGATCGCGCTTCTGGCATATGCCACCCGGTCGAGTGAAGCAGAAACGGCCCGGCACACCGCGTGGGTGCCGGGCCGTCTCCGTACAGCCGCCGAGCCGTGAACCGGTAGGAGCTACAGCTTCTCGATCACGTAGTCGACGCACGCCGTCAGCGCCTGCACGTCCGCCGGGTCGATCGCCGGGAACATCGCCACGCGCAGCTGGTTGCGGCCCAGCTTGCGGTACGGCTCGGTGTCCACGATGCCGTTGGCGCGCAGCACCTTGGCGACGGCCGCCGCGTCGATCTCGTCCGCGAAGTCGATCGTGCCGATGACCTGCGAGCGCTTCGCCGGGTCCGTGACGAACGGGGTGGCGTACTTCGACTCGTCGGCCCAGCCGTAGAGGTGACCCGACGAAGCCGCCGTGCGGCCCGTCGTGAAGTCCAGGCCGCCCTGGGTGTTCATCCACTTCAGCTGCTCGTTCAGCAGGAAGAGGGTGGAGAGCGCCGGGGTGTTGTACGTCTGGTTCTTGAGGGAGTTGTCGATCGCCGTGGGCAGCGAGAAGAACTCCGGGATGTGCCGGCCCGAGGCGTGGATCCGGGCGGCGCGCTCCAGCGCGGCCGGGGAGAACACGGCGATCCACAGGCCGCCGTCGGAGGCGAAGGACTTCTGCGGGGCGAAGTAGTAGACGTCGGACTCGGTGATGTCGACCGGCAGGCCGCCCGCACCGGAGGTGGCGTCCACCAGGACGAGGGAGCCCTCGTCGGCGCCCGCGACGCGCTTGACCGGGGCCGCGACACCGGTGGAGGTCTCGTTGTGGGTGAAGGCGTAGACGTCGACGCCCGCCTCGGCCTTCGGGTCCGGGTGGGTGCCCGGGTCGGAGGCGATCACGGTGGGGTCGGACAGCCAGGGCGCGAGCTTCGCGGCCTTGGCGAACTTCGACGAGAACTCGCCGAAGTTCAGGTGCTGGGACTTCGACTCGATCAAACCGTGCGTCGCGACGTCCCAGAAAGCGGTGGAGCCGCCGTTGCCGAGGACGACCTCGTATCCCTCGGGGAGGGAGAAGAGGCTGCGCACGCCGTCCCGTACCTCGCCGACCAGGTTCTTGACCGGGGCCTGGCGGTGGGACGTGCCGAGGAGAGAGGTGCCGGTGGCGGCCAGCGCGTCGAGCGCCTCCGTCCGCACCTTGGAAGGACCGGCGCCGAAGCGTCCGTCGGCGGGCTTGATGTCAGCGGGAATCTGGATGTCGGCCACGGGACGGAGCGTAGTCCCTCGGTGGCACGGCTCAGCAACCGTGTCCGTCGGATGAGACGCGCGCTCCGGCCCGTGGACGTCACCCATCGTCACTCACGACGAGCGATCAGGACGTGTGGCCGAACGGGCAGCCCAGCTCCACCGGCAGTTCGTGCAGGTCGTTCTGGGTCACGATCGGCTTGTTGCGCAGCTCGGCGGCCGGCACCGCCAGGTCCAGTTCCGGGAACCGCTCGTACAGGGCCGGGAGCGCGATGCCCGCCTCCAGGCGGGAGAGCGCCGCACCGGGGCAGATGTGCGGGCCGTGGCCGAAGGCGATGTGGCGGTTCGGGGTGCGGGTGGCGTCGAACTCGCCGGCCGTCGGGCCGTACTGCTCCTCGTCGCGGCCCAGCGCGCCGAACGAGACGATCAGCCCCTCGCCCTTCGGCAGGACCTTGTCGCCGACCTCGATGTCCTCCGTCGCGAAGCGGATCAGCACGTGTGAGGTCGGGGTGTTCCAGCGCAGTGTCTCCTCGATCACGCCGTCCCACCCGATCTCCCCCTCCAGCACCTTCTTGCGCTGCTCGGGGTGGGTGGCCAGCGCCTCCACGACGTTGACGATCAGGCTGATCGTGGTCTCGTGCCCGGCGGCGATGATCAGTTGCAGCGTGTTGACGATCTCCTCGTCGGAGAGGTGGTCGCCGTCCTCGGAGGCCGCGATCAGGGCGCTGGTCAGATCGTCGCCCGGGTTCGCCCGCTTGGAGTCGACGATCTTCGTGAAGAGGGCCCCGAGGTCCGCCATCATCTGCGGGACCTCCTCCGGCGGCGTCTGCGTCGAGAAGAACTTCTCGAACAGCTCCTTCAGCCGGGGGTGGTCCGCCGCGTCCACGCCCATCAGCTCGCTGATGACGTTCATGGGGAGCGGATAGGCGAACTCGGCCTTCAGGTCGACAGGCTGTCCGGCCGGGAGGGCCGCCAGCCTCTCCAGGCTCGCGTTCGTCAGCGCCTCGATCCCGGTGCGCAGCCGCTCCACCCGCTTCACCGTGAGCGCCTGCGCCACCAGCGTACGGAGACGGCGGTGGTCCGCCCCGTCGACCGTCAGCATCGAGCGGCCCGGGTTGGCCAGGCCGATCAGCGGCCAGTCCATGGGTATCTCGCCGCGCTGCCAGGCGGTCCAGACGTTGATGTCCTTGACCAGGCGGCTGTCGGTGAGCAGTGCGCGGGCCTCCGCGTGGCGGGTGACCGCGTACACGTGTACACCGCCGGGCAGTTCCACCTCGGCCAGCGGGCCGGCGGCCCGCAGCGCGGCGCTCTCGCCGTCGAGGTCGGTGACGAACGGGTCGAGCGCGATGCGGGTCATGCGGGGCCTCCGAGGCTTCCGGGTCTTCCTACGGCGGGGGTGGGTGTGAAGAGCACCGGCAGGTCGGTCAGCCCGCGCAGCCAGGGCGAGGGGCGGCGGGTGAGCTGCTCGGCGGGGACGGCGAGGTCGACGTCGGGCAGCCGGTCGAGGAGGACCTCGATGCCGGTACGGGCGATGACCTCGGCGGTCTCCTGGGCCGGGAACGGGCAGCGGTGCTCGCCGTGGCCGAAGGAGAGGAAGGCGTTGTTGCCGCCGGTCAGCGTCGAGCCGTCGGTCCGCACCTGCGGGTCGCCGTTGGCGGCGGCGAGGCCGAGGAGCAGCAGGTCGCCGGCGCGGATGTGGCGGCCGCCGAGGTGGGTGTCGCGGGCGGCCCAGCGGCCGGCCACGTTCTGGGTGGGGGTGTCCTCCCAGAGGACCTCGTTCATCGCCTCGGCGACGCTGTGCCGGCCGCCCGAGAGCGAGGCGGCGAATCGGTCGTCGGTGAGCATGAGGCGCAGCGAGTTGCCCATCCAGTCGGCGGTCGGCTGGTGGCCGGCCGCCATCATCACCATGAGGTCCTGGGCGACCTCCTCGTCGGTGAAGCCGCCGGGGTCGGCGAGCATCCGGGTGGCGACGTCGTCGCCGGGCTCGGCGTGCTTGTCGGCCAGCAGCTGGAACATCGACGTGCCGAGGTGCTGCTGTCCGGCGAGCGCCCGCTCCCGGCCGTCGATCATGTCGTTGATCGCGCCGACCAGCGGGTGGGCCTTCTCGTCGGAGAAGCCGTAGATCCTGGCCAGCACGAGGGCGGGCAGCAGCTTGGCGTACTCCGCGATGATGTCGACCGAGCCCTTGGTGCAGAACCGGTCGATCAGCTCGTCGGCGAACTCCTCCGCGTACCGCTTCAGGGAGAACGGGTCGACGCCCTCCAGCGCGTTGCTGATCATCATGGCGCGGACGCTGTGGCGCTCGCCGACCGTGTAGAGGATCGAGGGCTGCTTGCGCCCGATCATCGGCAGCAGCGGCCAGTCGTCGGGGATGCGGTCCCACTGGTTCCACAGGTCGGAGTCCCGGCTGAAGAGGACCGGGTCGCCGGTGACCTGGTGCAGTTCGCGGTAGCCGAGGACGAGCCAGGCGGGCACGGAGCCGTCGAGGACGACCGGGGCGATCGCCCCGTGGTCGCGCCGCAGGTCCCGGTAGAGCTGGACGGGGTCGCTCTGGAAGCGGGGCCCGGACAGGGGGACGGACCCGTGGGTGACGGGGCAGCCGGAGACAGGGGTCACGGGGCGGGCTCCGGGGTCGGGGCGGCCGCCGCCAGGGCCGCCTCGGGGGCGCGGAGGCGGGCGGCGGAGAGCGCGGCGAGGTGTTCGACGAGCGTGATGAGCACGTACTTGCTGGACGAGCGGTCGCGCGCGTCGCACTCCACCAGCGGCACGTCCTCCGAGAGGTCCAGGGCCTCACGGATCTGCTGCTCGCTGTGGAGCGGCCCGCCGAAGTCGTTGCACGCCACGATGAACGGTGTGCCGTGGTGCTCCAGGCGGTCGATGGCGTACCAGGAGTCGGCGAGCCGCCGGGTGTCGACGAGGACGACCGCGCCCAGCGTGCCGGAGAACAGCCGGTCCCACAGGAACCAGAAGCGCTCCTGTCCGGGCGCGCCGAAGAGGTACAGCACGGAGCGTGCGTCGAGCGTGATCCGGCCGAAGTCGAACGCCACGGTGGTGGACGACTTGGCCTGGATGCCGTCGAGGTGGTCGACGGCCTCGCCCGCGCGGGTCATGGTCTCCTCCGTGTTGAGCGGACGGATCTCGCTCACGGATCGGACCATGGTGGTCTTGCCGACCCCGAAGCCGCCGACGACAACGATCTTCAGTCCGTTGTCGGCCGTCGCGCTCAGGGCGGCGCGGTCAGAGGTTGCGGAGTCCAACGAGCACCTGTTCCAGGATGTCGGGGTCGGGGAGCCGGTCCGCGACACGGGCTGTACGGGGGTGGCGGGCGCTGATCCGGCCGGTGTCGAGCAGGTCGCACAGCATGATGCGAACGATGCTGACCGGCAGGTTCAGAGTCGCGGCTATCTCGACGACGGCGGTGGGGCCCTGGCACATCCGCAGGATCGCGACGTGCTCGGACTGCATCCCGGGGGCCGGGTCGCACTCGGCGACGACGAGCGTCACCAGGTCGAACGCGGCGGAGTCGGAGCGGCTGCGGCCCCCGGTGAGGGTGTACAGCCGGTCCGGGTCCTCGTCGCGGCCCGGCCGGGGGCGGGGTGCCGTCGTCATACGGCCGGGACCTCGGCGGGTTCGCGCGGCGGCGCGACGAGGTGCTCGCCGAGCTGCTCGACGAGCTCGCTCATGTTGTGGCCGACGAGGCCCACGTCGGAGTCCTCGTCGGCGACGACGGCCAGGTGGGCCCCGGCCCCCGCCTCGACGATGAACAGCACGCCGCCGTAGAACTCGGCCATCGCGGACCGTACGCCGCCGGTGCCGTCGCCGAATTCGATGGACGCGCCGTGCGAGAGGCTCTGGATCCCGGCGGAGATCGCGGCCAGCTGGTCGGCCTGGTCGACGGAGAGCTCGGGGGTGCGGCACAGCTTGAGGCCGTCGCGGGAGAGGACGAGGGCGTGGCGGGTACCGGGGGTGCGGTCGAGCAGCCCCTCCAGCAGCCAGTTGAGCTTCTCGTCGGTGGTCGCGGTCATCGGGTGTTGCCTTCCGGGTGCGTGGAGTTGGCCCGTACCGCCTTGCTGAAGGTGCTGAAGCGCGCTGCCTGGACCTTCGGGTCGGTGGTGCGGGCCCGGGGGGTGTCGGCTCCGCCGGGGGTGGCGTTGCCGGTACGGGACTCGGCGGCGGCCAGCGTGCGGCCCCGGCGGCGCTTGGGCAGGCCGCTCTCGCCGAACGCGGGCACGGCGCCCGTGGTCTCGGACTCGGACTCCGAATCCGCCGAAGAGCCCGAGGGCTCCGACTCCGCCGCCGGGGTCAGGGGCCTGGAGGCGTCGTCCTCGGCAAGGGACCGGGCCGCGGGGGCGGCGCCGGCGGTGTCCGTTCCGGCGGCCGAGGCGTGCGAGGGCTCCGGCTCGGCGGGGGCGGTGAGGGCGGCCGGGGCGGCTGCCGGGGCAGCGACCGACTGGGCCGGGGTCGTCGCGGTCGGTGCGGGCGAGCGGGAGATGAGGTCCTGGGGGAGCATCATCAGCGCGCCGGTGCCGCCCCGGGCGGACGGCCGGAAGGAGACGGTCAGTCCGTGCTTGCGGGCCAGCCTGCCGACGACGGCGAGCCCGAGGCGGGTGCCGGAGAGGTTGGTGAGGTCCTGGTTCTCCGCGGAGACCGCCTTCTCGGCGCGGCGCAGCTGCACCTCGCTCATGACGAGCCCGCTGTCCTCGACGGTGATGACGATGCCCGCCGGGACCTCCTCCACGTACACGTGGACCTCGGCGGTGGGCGGCGAGAAGTTGGCAGCGTTGTCGAGGAGTTCGGCGAGCGCGTGCATGACGCCCTCGGCCGCGTGACCGGCGATGGCGACATCGCTGGTGGAGTGCAGGCGGACCCGCTGGTAGCTGCCGATCCGGCCCATCGCGCCGCGCAGGATCGACTCCATGACGATCGGCTTCGCCCAGCGCCGGCCGGAGCGGGCCCCGGTCAGCACGGCGATGGAGTCGGCGAGGCGGCCCGCCTGGGCGGTGCGGTGGTCCAGGTGGAGCAGGTCCCCGAGGACGGACTCGTCGGAGTGCCGGTGCTCCATCTCGCGGAGGTCGGCCAGCATGCTGGTGGCCAGGGCCTGCATCCGGCCCGCCGCGTTGGCGCAGGCGGCGACGGCCGCGGAGCGCTCGGTCTCGGCGCGGGTGGCACGGGCGGTCAGCCGGTCGACGGAGACGGCGAGCCGGCCCTGCTCGGCGGCGGCGGCCGCGGCGATCCGCTCGTTCTCGGCGCGGGCGTCGGCGACGACCCGGGCGGTCTCGGCGGAGGCGGCGCCCTTGATCCGGGCGGTCTCCGCGGTGAAGCGCTGGGCCTCGACGGCGGAGGCGGAGACCAGGCGCGAGGTCTCGGAGGTGAACCGCTGTGCGTCGGCGGCCCGCAGGGCGCGCAGGGTCCGCGCGGTCCCCAGGGTGTGGACGGTGACGGCCACGCAGACGCTCAGCAGCACGGCGGCTGCGCCCGCGCCCCAGGCCAGCGGGGTCCGTACCGCGTCGGGGGCCGCGGCAACGCCCCACAGGGTCAGCGTGCCGGTTGCGGCTGCCGAGATCAGCAGGGCGAGTGCGGTGGGCCGGTGTGAGGGGCGCAATCGGAGTCCTCGGTGGCGGACGGTGCGGGACGGTATGAGGCGGTGCGAGGCGGTGCGGAGTCTGCGGGGCGGTGCGGCGTCATGCGGGGCGGTGCGGCGTCATGCGAGACAGCTCGGAGTGGTGTGAACCGGGTGAAATCGACCAGTCGAATTCAGGACAGTTCGGCACGGGTGTGGGCGATCCTGCGCAACTGGAGCTGCCAATTCCTGCGCAAGTCTTGGTCACTATAGGAGACTTGACGGTCTGTTTGGGAAGATCTTGTGGGCTTTTTTGTACTGCTTACGTGCTTTGGTCCGCCCGTATCCCAAGAGTTCACCTGTCCCGACGGCATGCTGGGACCATGGCCGAACAGCATCGACCGCGTACCGACACCCGACCGGCGACTCCCCGGGCGGCTTCCCCGGCTTTCGTCGCTGCCCTCCGCTCCGCCGTACGCGGCACGAGCGACTTCGGGGCCGCCGCACGGGCGCTGACGACGATGGACGCCTCCAACTACCGCCGGGTGCCGCTCGGTGTGCTCGCCCCGCGTGACGCCGACGACATCGCCGCCGCCCTGGCCGTCTGCCGGGACCACGGGGTGCCGGTGGTGGCGCGTGGCGGCGGCACCTCCATCGCCGGACAGGCCACCGGCACCGGACTGGTCCTCGACCTCACCCGCCATCTGCGCACGATCCTCGACCTGGACCCCGCCGCCCGCACCGCCGTCGTCCAGCCCGGAGTGATCCTGGACGACCTGCGGGCCGCCGCCGCACCCCACGGCCTGACCTTCGGCCCCGACCCCTCCACCCACAGCCGCTGCACTCTCGGCGGAATGATCGGCAACAACTCCTGCGGCGCCCACTCGGTGGCCTGGGGCACGACGGCGGACAACGTGCGGAAGCTGTCGGTCGTCCGTTACGGGGGCGAGGCCCTGCACCTGGAGCAGGGGAGCGGCGAGGGGCCCGAAGGCGTCGGCGCACTGGTCGCCGCCCACCTCGCCCTGCTGCGCACCGGCTACCCCGGCCTCCCGCGCCGCATCTCCGGGTACGCGCTCGACGCCCTGCTCCCCGAACACCCCGGCGGCCCCGACCCGGTCCGGGCGTTCTGCGGCAGCGAGGGCACCCTCGGCATCGTCACCGAGGCCACCGTCCGCCTGGTCGAGGCCCCGCGCGCCCGCGCCCTGGCGGTCCTCGGGTACGCCGACGAGTCCGCCGCCGCCGACGCCGCCCCGGGCCTCCTCCCGTACCGCCCGCTCACCGTCGAGGGCATGGCCGCCGACCTCGTCACGGCGTCCGCCGGGCTGCCGCGCGGGGCCGCCTGGCTGTTCGTCGAGACCGGCGGCGACACCCCGGCCGAGGCGAGGGCGCACGCCGAACGCGTCCTGCGGGGGGCCGACGCGGTGGACGGGGCGGTCGTCACGGACCCGGCCGGGCAGCGGGCCCTGTGGCGGATCCGCGAGGACGCCGCCGGAACCGCGACCCGGATGCCCGACGGATCCGAGGCCTGGCCCGGGTGGGAGGACTGCGCGGTGCCGCCCGCCCGGCTCGGCGCGTACCTCCGCGACTTCCGGGCCCTCCTCGCCGAACACGGCCTGCGCGGCACCCCGTACGGCCACTTCGGCGACGGCTGCGTCCACGTCCGTATCGACTTCGACCTGATGACCGACGCCGGGGTGGCCCGCTTCCGCCGGTTCTCCGAGGAGACGGCCTCTCTCGTCGTCGCGCACGGCGGCTCCCTCAGCGGCGAGCACGGCGACGGCCAGGCCCGCGCGGAACTGCTGCCCCGGATGTACGGGGACGAGCTCGTCGCCCTCTTCCACCGTTTCAAGGACCTGTGGGACCCGGACGGCGGCCTGAACCCCGGCATCCTCGCCCGCCCCGCCCCCCTGGACGCCAATCTCCGTTTCGCCGTCCTCCCGAAACGCCCGGTGGACGTGGAGTTCGGCTACCCGCAGGACGGCGGGGACTTCGCGGGCGCGGTCCGCCGCTGCGTCGGCGTCGCCAAGTGCCGTACGGCGGAGGCGAGCGGCGCGGGCGTCATGTGCCCGTCCTTCCGGGCGACCGGCGAGGAGGCGCACTCGACCCGGGGCCGGGCCCGGCTGCTCCACGAGATGCTCGCGGGCGAGGTCATCACGGACGGCTGGCGCAGCGAGGAGGTCCGGGACGCGCTCGACCTGTGCCTCTCCTGCAAGGGCTGCCGCAGCGACTGCCCGGTGGGCGTCGACATGGCCACGTACAAGGCGGAGTTCCTGCACCACCACTACCGGGGCCGGCTCCGCCCCGCCGCCCACTACGCCATGGGCCGCCTGCCGCAGTGGCTGCGCCTGGCGCGGCCCTTCGCCCGCCCCCTCAACGCGCTGGCCCGGCTGCGCCCCCTCGCCGCGCTCGCGAAGCGGCTGGCCGGGATCGCGCCCGAGCGCACGATTCCGGTGCTGGCGACGGAGACGTACAGCCGGTGGCTGCGCCGCAGGCAGGGCAAGGGGACGTACGTCCTCTCCACCGACCGGGTGGTGGCGCTCTGGGCGGACACCTTCACCGAGCACCTCTCCCCGCAGGTGGGCCGGGCCGCGGTCCGGGTCCTGGAGGAGGCGACCGGGCGTACGGTGCTGCCGCCCCCGAGCGGGCTGTGCTGCGGCCTCACCTACGTGTCGACGGGACAGCTCGACGCGGCCCGCCGCGTGATGCGCCGCACCCTGGACCGCCTCCACCTCCCGCCCGGCCACCCGCTCGTCGTCCTCGAACCGAGCTGCGCCGCCACGCTCCGCACCGACCTGCCCGAACTCCTCCCCGACGACCCGCGCGCCGCCGAACTGGCCGCTTCGGTACGGACGTTCGCCCAGTACCTGGAGGAGTACGCCCCTGACTGGACCCCGCCCCGCCTGGACCGGCCGGCCGCCGGCCAGACGCACTGTCACCAGCACGCGGTCCTCGGCGACGCGGCGGAACGCGGGCTGCGCGAACGGATGGGCCTCACCGGCGAACTCAGCGGCGGCTGCTGCGGGCTCGCCGGGAACTTCGGCTTCGAGAAGGGCCACTGGGAGGTGTCCGTCGCCTGCGCGGAGGAGCGGCTGCTCCCCGCCGTACGGAACGCGGAACCCGGTACGGAACTCCTCGCGGACGGCTTCTCCTGCCGTACGCAGCTCGACCAGCTGGCCGGGCGGCGGGCCCGGCACCTGGCGGAGGTCGTCGCGGAGGCCATCGAGGAGGTGGCTGCGACGGCCGTCGACGAGGGGCCGGGGGGCGGCGGGTAGGGCCCGGCCCGGGGCTCAGCGCGTCGTGCCCCGGGTGACGATCTCGCGGGCCAGCGCGGCCAGCTCCGGCAGGGCGGGGTGGCCGGGGGCGTCGCGGCGGGCGAGGAGGACCGGGACGCCCGGGGCGTCGTCGAGCGGGACGTAGACGACCCCCGCGTGCGGGTGCAGGGACGCGGTCGAGGCCGTGGACACCCCGCTGCCGCGGCCGGCGGCGATCGCGGTGAGCCAGTCGTCGGTGTTCCCGACGGTGACGGTGGTGGCCGGCCGGGCGTGCGGCGGCCACAGGCCGGCGGTGGTGGTGCCGGAGACGGTGTTCAGGACGACAGGACCTTCCGCGAGGTCGGCGAGGGCGAGCGAGGCCCGTCCCGCGAGCGGCCCGTCCGCGGTCACCGCCGCCACCCGGACCTCGGTGAACAGCACCTCGGCGACGAGTCCCGGCGCGTCCACGGGCCCCCGCAGCAACGCCGCGTCGACTTCGCCCCGGGTCAGGCCGGCGGTGCGGTCGTCGATCCGGAGCAGCTCCAGGGGGGTCCCCGGGTGGCGCTCCTGCCAGGCCCGCAGCAGCGGCGTGGTGTACGGCCCGAACGCGGACCAGGCGTGCCCGAGCCGCAGCGGCCAGGTGCGCAGCCGGCCGGGGTCGAGGGCCTCGTCGAAGGCGGCGACCGCGGCGGCGGCCTTGTCACGGAAGGCGACGCCGTCGGGGGTCAGGGCGAGATGGTGGGTGGAACGGTCGACGAGCCGGACCCCCAGGTGCCGCTCCAGCGCCGCGAGGGTGCGGGACACGGCGGGCTGGGTGAGCCGGAGGCGGGCGGCGGCACGCGTGATGTTCAACTCTTCGGCGACCGCGAGGAAGGCCCGTAGGTGCCGGAGTTCCACGGGGCGGCCGGTGGGGGGCGCTTCGTTCATGCGTGGGGAGCATAACGGGAGCGTGATCGGTATTTCACGGAACGCGCGGGCGTCCTTACGGTGAAGGGAAGCCGACGGCGGAGCAGTATGCCTTGCCGTACCGCTAGTCCATTACAGTGTACTGAGCCGTCTCGTCCCCGTTCCCTCGGAAGGTCCCCCGTGAACGACCAGCGCAGCGCCGCCGAACCGGCCGCCGCAGCCGTCGCCGTACCCGAATCGGTGACGGCACTCGAAGGCGCCGCGCCCGCCGGGCGGACCGGGGCCGAGCGCCGGGCGGCGCTGACGCCGATCGTGCTGGTGGTCGCCGGCGGCCTGTCCGTCCAGTTCGGCTCGGCCGTCGCGGCGCTCCTGATGCCGAAGGCGGGCGCGCTGGGCGTCGTCACCCTGCGGCTGGCGGCCGCCGCGCTGATCCTGCTGGTGATCTGCCGCCCGAAGCTGCGTGGCCACTCGCGTGCCGACTGGGGCACGGTGCTCGCCTTCGGCGTCGCGATGGGCGGCATGAACACGCTCTTCTACCAGGCGTTGGACCGGATCCCGCTCGGCATCGCCGTCACGCTGGAGGTGCTCGGCCCGCTGGCCCTCTCGGTGTTCGCCTCGCGCCGCCTGATCAACCTCGTGTGGGCGGGCCTCGCCCTCGTCGGCGTCGTCCTGCTGGGCGGCGGGGGCTTCGACCGCCTCGACCCGGTCGGCGCGGCGTACGCCCTGGGGGCCGGGGCGATGTGGGCGGCGTACATCGTCTTCAGCGCCCGCACCGGCCGCCGCTTCCCGCAGGCGGACGGGCTGGCGCTGGCGATGGTGGTCGCCGCGGTCCTCTCGCTGCCCCTGGGCATCATCGAGTCCGGCGCGAAGCTCACGGTCCCGTCCACCGTGGCGCTCGGCGCGGCGGTGGCCCTCCTCAGCTCGGTCCTCCCGTACACCCTGGAGCTGATGGCGCTGCGCCGGCTGCCCGCGCCCACGTTCGCCGTGATGATGAGCCTGGAGCCGGCCATCGCCGCCGGCGCGGGCTTCCTGATCCTGGACCAGGCCCTTTCCACCACGGACGCCCTCGCCATCGCCCTGGTCATCGGGGCCAGCGTCGGCGCGGTGCGCAGCCGGACGGGCCCACGCCGCGAGGGGTGAGCCGCGGCGGGGCCCTCAGCCGTCGGCGGGCAGGATACGGAAGGCTTCCAGTCCGGGAGTCAGCGGTGACATGGCGCGGAAGTCGCGCTGGTCCAAGGTGAAGATGCGGTCCGTTCGGTACCGGTCGGCGAGGACCACTCCGACCGCGTCGGCCAGGTCGAGCCGGAGGCCTTCGTACTTCTGACGGACTTCCTGGGCGGTACGCAGGTCCGCGAGCCTCAGTTCGGCGAGGCGGTACTGCCCGTCGTCCATACGGGAATTCAACGCCTCCATCACTTGCATGGCCGCAGGGAACCCCAGGTCCCGGTGGACCAGGTGGTCCAGCTCGGTGACGACCAGGGGGGAGATGGCGAGCCTCTCGTTCTCCAGGATCCGGGCCGCCTCCGAGTGCTCTGCCTGTGCGGCGTCGAAAGCGGCGTAGAGAGCTGAGGTATCGGCAACGATGATCAACGACGTGCCGTCCGGTCCTTGATGTGTTCGTACACCGATTCGTCCATCTCGTCAGGCGTGCGGGAGCGTCCGCTGTCGAAGACGGGCAGTTCCCGGGTGCGTTTCGGCCGCTCCGCGCTGTCCAGCAGCAGGGCGATGCTCCGCCGGATGAGCTCGGCCTTGCTGACGCCGGTCGCGGAGGATTCGGCATCCAGTCGCACTTCCAGTTCTTCCGGAAGGTACACGGTCGTCTTTCTCATGCCGCTGATTTTACCACCCTGCCCTACGTAGGGCAGGGTGACGCCGCGGGTCCTGGGGCACCGGGGCCCCCGGCCCCGTCACTCGGCCGCCGGGAAGGGGAAGCGGACGTCGGTCAGCCGCCCCGAAACCTCCCACAGCCGTTGCCCGGTCGCGGCGTCGACGGCCGCCGGGGCGAGGGCCACCCGGGTCGGTCCGCCGCGCAGCTCGCCGGGGCCGTCCGGGCCGATGAGGTCGCCGCCCCGCGCGTCCGGGGCGGTCGCCGCGTACAGCTGCGGGAGGGCGCCCGCAGCGGGGTGCTGGGCGAGGGGCCGCAGTACGCGGCCGAACAGCAGCTTCACCAGACCGGTCGGCCCGCTCGTCTGGAGGTTCGTCGCGGTGTAGCCCGGGTGTGCCAGCAGGCTCCGGACCGGGCTGCCGGACGCGGTCAGCCGCCGGTGCAGCTCATGCCCGAAGACGGCGTTGGCGAGCTTCGACCGGTCGTAGCAGGCCATCGGCCCGTAGTCGCGTTCGCTGTTCAGGTCGTCGAAGCGCAGGTGCGCCTTACGGTGGTTGACCGAGGTCACCGTGACGACGCGCGGGTCCCGCCGCCCGGCCGCCAGCAGGTCGAGCAGCAGCCCGGTGAGCGCGAAGTGGCCGAGGTGGTTGCAGGCGAACTGGAGCTCGTGCCCCTGCGCGCTGGCCGTGCGGGGCGGTGCCATGATCCCCGCGTTGTTGACGAGCGTGTCCAGTCGCGCGTGGTCGGTGTGCAGGGCGTCGGAGAACGCCCGTACGGAGTCGAGGTCGGCCAGGTCCAGGCGGCGCACCTCCAGCGAGGCCCCCGGCCGGTCGGCGGTGATGTCGGCGACGGCCCGGCGCCCCTTCTCCTCGTCGCGCACGGCGAGGATCACGTGCCCGCCCCGGCGGGCGAGGGCCTGGGCGGTCGCCAGGCCCAGGCCGCTGTTGGCCCCGGTGACCACGGATACCCGGCCGGCCTGGTCGGGGATCCGCTCGGCGGTCCAGCGCGGTTTCTTCTGCTTCCCGTCCTGTTCTGTCATGTGGCACACGTTGTCGTGAGTGTCACTCGGTGTCAAGGCGATACCAGGCGTCAAAAAGGTACCGGGTGTCGAGCGTGGCATGGCGCTACGATGGTGGGCGTGAGCACCCGCCCCGCAGTGACCATGGCCCAGCGCAAACGGCAGCTCGTCACCGACGAACTGACCGAATCGGCGCTCCAGTTGATGGCGCGCGAAGGGTTCGACGCGGTCACGGTCGACGCGATCGCCGCCGACGCCGGCGTGTCCAAGCGGACGTTCTTCCGGTACTTCGCGTCCAAGGAGGACGTGGTGGTCCAGTTCCTGGCCGACATGGGAACGGGCATGCGCGCCGAGCTGGCCGCCCGCCCCGAGGCCGAACCCCTCTCCGCGGCCCTGCGGCACGCCGTCTGGGTCGCCATGGCGGCCTGCGCCGACGGTGCCGAGCACTCCGGCCGGGCCCTGCGGGTCGTCCAGCTGATCCTGCGCACACCTGCCCTGCGCGCCCGCTTCCTGGAGCACCAGGCCCAGTGGCGCGACGACCTCGCCGTGGAGACGGCCCGCCGCCTCGGGCTCGACCCGGAGACGGACCTCTCCCCGCGCCTCGCCGCCGGGGCCGCGCTGGCGGCGTTCGACACCGTGCTGCGGCGCTGGAGCGACAGCGACGGGGTCGAGGACCCCGCCGCGCTCACCGACCGGGCCTTCGCCTTCCTCGCCCCGGCGCTGGACAGCGACAGCCCCTAAGGGCTGTCCCGCAATTCCCGGCGGGCGCACGACGGCAGCTACGGCACCTCGCCGCGTTGTCGGAACGTCCGCATACATCCAGTATGCGGACGTCCCTCCGCCTTGCGATGCACCGCATCTGACGCCGCGCGCTGATCCACCGGGAATTGCGGGACAGCCCTTAGCCAGGAGCGTTTCCGCGGGCCGCTCACCAACTGCACGGCCGGTGCAGTTCGGTGATGGAGTCGGCCAGTTCGGCGGGGCGCCCTGGCCACCCCGTCCGGTGCCAGTGCTCGATGCGCCAGGACAGCCGCCGGGGCCAGAGCGGGGTGCCGGGCAGGTGCTCCACCGGTATCCAGACCGGGGCGCCGCCGTAGTTGTCCAGCGTCTCCGGTGGGCCGATCTCGCCCGTCGTGGACACGGTGAAGTAGTGCTCGCGGCGTCCGCCCTTCCAGACGCGCGCCACCTCGGGCCCCACGGTCCCCGCCAGTCCGGTCTCCTCGTCGAGCTCACGCAGGACGGCCGCCGTCGTCGCCTGGGCCATGGCGAGACTGCACACCGGAGCACTAATCCGCTTGCAGTACGAAGAACAGGAAGCACAGGGCGCGGCTCGGCCGCGATGGCCTCGGGGAACAGCTCGCGGGCGGCGGGATCAGGCTCCGGCTCGCTGATGACCGTAATCCGGAAACCGGCCCCGGTGAAAGCCTCGATCATCGCGTGCAGCGGCCGGTTCCAGCGACTCACCAGGGTGGTCTGGCCGCCCATGCTCCACTCTACGGTCCAGTTGGCGGTGTCGACGTAGTCGCACTCGGCGACTCAACGAACTTCGGCCCGGCCCGGGCGCAGTTGACCCGCACGTGATCACGAAACCACACTGGAGTGCTGGCGGAGTGGCTCGATCCGCCGACAGGGCCCTCACGACGTCGGGAATCAGCCATTCCCCGCGCCCGGAAATGAAAGGCCCCCACCCGCGAATCTCGACGACGGCGCCATCGAAGGCGCCTCACACTCACGTCTTCACGTCAATGGATTTTTTCGGGACATGGAGGAAGTCATTCAGATTTCGCACTCCCCCATGGGTTCGGTCAAACAACTAGGTTGACCGGGCACGCCGCAGCCTCCGCAGAGCCTCGGCGCGCGGCGACGTACGAGCGGGGGCGAGCGTCACGGGGTGAGTCGGCCGGGCCGGAAAAGGCCGGCCACGCACTCCACACCTCTGTGCCTCCTCTCTCGGCCGCCTGCAACGTCTCTCCCAGCGTGACCGAAGGAGCCCCCGTGGCCGACGAGATGGTGCGCACGGCGCAGCAGTTCATCAATGGCGTATATGGAGGAAAGCTAGGCATCGGCCGTCTGCCGGAGACCGGGGAGACCGGATGGTCGACCATGTTCGCCCTGACTCGCGCCCTCCAGTACGAACTGGGCATCACCAGTCTGTCCGACGCGTTCGGGCCCACCACGCTGACGACCCTCACCTCCAAGTACCCGGTGCTCAACGGGGACACGGTCCCGTCGCAGAACTTCACCAAAATCATTCAGTCGGCTCTTTATTGCAAGGGCTACGACGGCGGTGACATCGACGGCACCTACAACTCGCGAGTGGCCTCGTCGATGGCCCGTCTGAAGCAGAACATGGGAGTGGACTTCGTCTACCCCGGCGGCAACCTGGTGCCGAAGGTCTTTAAGGGCCTCCTCAACATGGACGCCTACGTGACCGTCAACGGCGGCACGGAAACCGTGCGGGCGGTGCAGCGGTGGCTCAACGGCTCGTACGTGTCCCGCAGGGACTTCTACATCATCCCGGCCGACGGCAACCACTCGCGCGATGTCGCCAAGTCGATGCTCTTCGCGGTGCAGTACGAGCTCGGAATGGCCGACGGCACGGCCAATGGCGTCTTCGGCCCCGGCACCCAGAGCGGGCTCAAGAGCCACACCGTGTCCACGGGTGACTCCGGCCCCTGGGTACAGCTCTTCTCCGCCGGCATGGTGCTCAACCAGCGTCCGGGAGTGACCTTCTCCGGGACCTTCACCAGCTCCCTGGCCTCGGCTGTCTCCACCTTCCAGTCCTTCGTGAAGCTGGCCGTGACGGGCACCGGCAACTTCTCCACATGGGCTTCGCTCCTGGTGTCCTACGGGGACCAGTCCCGCAACGGTGAGGCCTGCGACGGAGTAACCAAGATCACCGCAGCGCGCGCTGCCACCCTGAAGGCCCAAGGCATCACCTACATAGGCCGCTATCTCACGAACCCGATCCCGGACGACCCCGAGCTCCCGGAGAAGGAGATCCAGCCCGGAGAACTGCAGACGATCGCCGAGAACGGGTTGCGCTGTTTCCCGATCTACCAGACCTTCGGGCGGGCCGCAGCGAACTTCAGCTATCCGCAGGGGCGCGCGGCGGGACAGGCAGCGATCAACGCGGCGCTGGATCACGGTTTCAAGCCGGGCAGCCGGATCTTCTTCGCCGTCGACTTCGACGCCCTGGACGAGGACGTCACCAGGAACGTCCTGCCGCACTTCAAGGGCATCCGGGACGCCATAGCCGACGACGGCAATCGCTTCGGCGTCGGCGTGTACGGGCCGCGCAACGTCTGCACCCGTGTCGGGGAGGCGGGCCACGCCACCGCGTCGTTCGTCTCCGACATGTCCTCGGGCTTCTCCGGCAACTTCGGCTACCCCCTGCCGACGAACTGGGCCTACGACCAGATCGTCACCCGCACCGTGGGCAGCGGGGCCGGATCGATCAACATCGACATCAACATCGCCTCGGGCCGGGACACTGGCCAGGGCTCGTTCGACGCCCCCCGGGGCCAGCTCCCCGACACCTCGCTGGACTCCGACCTCATCACTGCCATGCGGACCGACGTCGGCAAGTACATGGAGTCGATCGGCTTCCCCAACGACGGGGGCCTGCGGTCCCACACTCACGAGGAGTGCTTCCGCAGGGTGGTCCTCGAATACGACAGCGTCACCACCCTCCTCGCCTACCGCTACAACATGCGCAAGGCGCTGATCCAGACGACCGCGTACTGGGAGATGCGGCACATCGACCCGGTCGACCTGTCCTGGGACGCGGAGATCGCCCTCGAGTTCCTGACGACCAGGAGCTTCCGGGACAGTTCCACGGGCCTCGCGCAGATCTTCGGCAAGACAGCGGTGCTGGCCTGGAACAACGCCGTCAGGAAAGGCTACGCGGAGGGCACCATCCGCGATGTCACCAACGACGAGGCCAAGTACAACATCTGGGCCGACTGCCGACACGACGACCAGTTCTCCATGTCGACAGTGCCGCTGATCCATCTGTGGAACGCAGACGGGGCACCGGGCGCGGACCCCGAGGAGACGCCGCTGCGCTCGATGCGCCTGAACTACACCGATTCGGAGGTCTTCCAGATCCTCCGGCGGTACCAGGGCACCAACGCCGAGGCCGTGGAACACGCCAGACAGCGGATGGCTCTCTACCAGATCATGGAGAAGTACAACTCCATCTCCCGGCACAACTGACAGGGCCCGCCGCATGCTGGTGACAGACACCTCGGACGACCTCTACATCGGTCTCGTGTTCCTGCTGACGCCGCTGGGTATCGGTCTGACGCTGTGGATGACCGTCCGCGGTCTGCGGCTGCTGCTCGGGAGACGCGGCGGGCGCGACGCCCGCACCCTCGTCCGGGGCGCCGCAGCCGTCGCGTGGGCCTGCGCGTTCGGTTTCTACACCTGGGGGCTGCTGCATTTCGTGACCCTGGACGAGAGCCGCCAGGCCCAGGCCTGTGAAGAGCGGCTGGGAGCCGAGCGGGCACGGTCCGTCGACGGATACGAATACGCCTTCCTCCCTGTGAAGTTCAGGTGCCACCTCACCGGCGGGCAGACGTACGACGCCGTCGTGCCCGGATATGTGAATCCCGCGGCGGGGCTGTTCGGCGTGACCGCCGCCGCACTGACCTACGCCGCTCGCCCGAAGAACTGGCTCGAGGAGACGAAGAAGTGACCGTGAACATATCCCGCCGGACCGCGCTGACGCGTGCGGCGCTCGTGGTGGCCGCCGCCGCCGTCGGATCGCAGGTGCTGTCCGCTCCCGCCCGCGCCGCGGACCGCGCCCCCGACCCGGAAACGCTGCGCAAGGAGATCGCGGCGGCACAGGAACGCAACAAGCGGGTCCTGAGCGGTATCCCGTCCGAGAACGGCTGGGAGATGGAGAAACTCGCCGACGACCGCGGCAGCGTCTACACCAGACCCGTCCCGGGGACCCCTCTCGAAGGCGTGCGGATGCGCATGGGGGACGTCGAGACGGTTCTCGTCCATGTGGTCACCCGGTTCCACTACGAGATCGACGCCCTGCGCGCCGGGGAGGTGACCGGCTGGCGGGCACCGGGTTCCGTGCGGAAGGGACTCCCGGAGTCCAATCTGGCTTCCGGCACGGCGGTGCAGATCCGGCCCCGGTCCTACCCCTCCGGGGCCCGTGGGGGATTCTTCCCCTTGCAGGAGCTGGTCGTCCGCGACATCCTCGCCGAGTGCGAGGGCGTGGTGCGCTGGGGCGGTGACGACCGCAAGCCGGACGAGTCGCTCTTCTCCATCGACGTGCCGCCGGGTGACGAGCGCCTGAAGAAGACCGCAGCGAAGATCCGCGGCTGGAACCACACTCCGGGGCTCGGCGCCGGGGCTCAGGTGGACCCGGCACAGTCGCAGCGGCGCCGGGCCGCCGAGCGCCTCGCGGCCCGGCAGGCCTGAGCCTGCGCCTACCGGATCATGGAAGGCCATGCCCCTGCCGGGCATGGCCTTCCGCGGCGACGGGCGCCACGACGTCGCCTTCAGCGGCGGGTGAACCGGGGGAGGGCGGTTGAGTAACGCCCCATGGTGACAGGGCTGAACCGACGGTAGCTGCAGCTGCTGCCAACGTTTGCGGATCCGGCTACACCATCTCTGTCGGGGCTGCCCGCTAAAGGACAACTACACTTCCACGCCCGATGTTCAGGACTTCGGTACGTACAGCACCTACGCCGGGCCGGTATACCAGAACAAGGGCTACTGCGGCGTGGTGTACTCCTACATGAAGGTCGGCAGCAAGGTGGTCGTCGACAACACCCTCGGTGTAGGAGCCTGCAACTAGTGCCAGACTTCAACTTGCTGCTGCGCCCCATCTTCTGGGGCGCAGCACTGGTCACTACCGCGCTGGTAGTCACCGGGTGCTCGAACGGCGAGAGCCCTCTTCCTGATTCATCGGTTACTGCCCCTGCCTCTGTCTCTACCGCGCCGAGTAGTGCCCCAAGTGCTCCGACGGCAGCTGAAGTCAGTCAGGAGCCGTCGCCGGTCATCAGCTACCTGGGGAAGACGAAGGTCGTGACGCTCGGCGACACTGAGGTGCGAGCCACTCGCGATGCGATCGGCATCAGAGTTGCCTGCAACGCCACCAATAAGACTGACTTGAATCACAATATTAGGGTCACTGTCAGCATAGGCAACGGAACGGACTGGGTGCAAACCACAAAGTTTGAATTCAAGCAAATAGCGCCAGGCCAAATTGGCAGAGAGTCCGTACTTATGGGAGATGCCTACGAGGGTGTCTTGCCGGATGACCCGAAGATCTACATCGATTCAGTCATCTACTACTGAGCGACTCTTTCGGGGATCTTGGAGTTCTCGGTACGGGGGCTGTTGGCGCTTGGAACCTTTCGGATGGTCCTCCGTAGTTCCGTCCTCCTGGGGTGATCAGTGTCCGTTCGTCCGCGGTCCGGTGCGGTGGCTCCCGAGCTCACAGCCCAGATGGCGCGGGCCAGTAACCCCAGCGGCACCACGGCGATGTGGGTACGTGATCACCTCGATGGTCTCTGGGACGACAGGGACTTCGCTTTTTGGTACCCGCGCGATGGCCGCCCCGGACTCTCGCCGGCCCAGCTGGCCACGGTCTGTGTCCTGCAGTTTCTGCTCAATCTCTCCGACCGGCAGGCGGCCGAAACCGTGCCGCATCGACTTCACGTACGCACACGCCCTGGACCTGGACGACCCGGGATTCCACCACAGCGTGCTGACGGACTTCCGTGATCGCCTGTGCGAGGACGACCGCGCGGACCAGCTGCTCCTCCTGTCGCTGACACGGATGCGGGAAGCCGGCATGGTCCCCGGACGCGGGAGGCAGCGCACCGACTCCACCCGAGTCCCGGCCGCCGCGCGAGACCTCACCCGCCTGGAGCTCGTACTCGAAGCGGTGCGCGCGGCCTTGGAAGAAGCCGCCCAGCGGGCACCGGACATCCTCGATGGCCTGGTGGATGCCGAGTGGGCCACCCGCCACGGGCGTCCAGTCCGACTCCCCAGTCAGCCGAGTCACCCTGTCACCCGGCTCAAGCAGGCGGGAGCGGACGCCCGCCGGCTCCTAGATCGCCTTCCGTACCACGGGCGGGGCCTCGCGCGGAAGCGTTGCGACAGATCGTCGTGCAGAACTTCCTCCTCGACGCCCGTGGCGGATTACGTCCTCGCGCCGAGAAGGACGGACAGCCCACCTGCGCGTCACCCCGCACACCCGCACACCCGCACCCCGCACACCCCGGTCAGAAAATCATGCAAGCGTGCTTGATTGTTTCCTGGTGCGCTGCCATGCTCCTGGGCACCACACCCGGTCCCGAGGGGAGCGCACGTGTCCGCTGTCATAGCCGTGATCGACGATCTGCGCGCAGAGAGCGACGAACTCGACGCACTCGTACGCGAGTTGGACGTGCCCGGCTGGCGCGGGCCGACCCCGGCCGAGCGGTGGACCGTGGCCCACCAGATCGCCCACCTCAGCTGGACCGACGAGGTCGCGCTGCTGGCGGCCACCGAGCCGGACCGGTTCGGGGACGAGGTGGTCAAGGCCCTCGCCGCGCCCGAGACCTTCGTCGACGAGGCGGCCGAGGCGCTGGTCGCCGCCCATGACCCGGACGCCCTGCTCGCCCGGTGGCGGCAGGGGCGGCACCGGCTCGACAAGGCCCTGAGGGACGCCCCGGCCGGCACCCGGATCCCCTGGTACGGGCCGCCGATGAGCATCGCGTCCATGGCGACCGCCCGGCTCATGGAGACCTGGGCGCACGGCCAGGACATCGCCGACGCCCTCGGGGTGACCCGGACCCCCACCACCCGGCTCCGGCATGTGGCGCGGATCGGCGTCCGGGCCCGGAACTACGCCTACGGGGTGCGCGGGATCGCCGCGCCCGAGGAGGAGTTCCGCGTCGAACTGCACACCCCGGGCGGCGAGTTGATCACGTACGGGCCGGAGGAGGCCGTCCAGCGGATCACCGGACCGCTCCTCGACTTCTGCCTCCTGGTCACCCAGCGCGCCCACCGCTCCGACCTCGCGGTCACCGCCGAGGGGCGCGACGCCGACCAGTGGCTCGGGATCGCCCAGGCCTTCGCGGGGCCTCCCGGGCCGGGCCGCCCGCCCCGCGCGGAGCAGGGCGACCCCCAGTGAGCGCCCCCGCGCCCCTCCGGATCGGCAACGCCTCCGGCTTCTACGGCGACCGGTTCGACGCGCTGCGCGAGATGCTGATCGGCGGCCCCCTCGACGTCGTCACCGGGGACTACCTCGCCGAGCTGACCATGCTCATCCTCGGCCGGAGCCGCCTCAAGGACCCGGACAAGGGCTACGCCACCACCTTCCTGCGCCAGTTGGAGGAAGGGCTCGGCCTCGCCCACGAGCGCGGGGTGCGGATCGTCGCCAACGCGGGCGGCCTCAACCCGGCCGGACTGGCCGACGCGGTGAGGCAGTTGGCTGCAAAGGTCGGCGTGCCCGTCACCGTCGCCCACGTCGAGGGCGACAGCCTGCCCGTCCCGGACGGGTTCCTCACCGCCAACGCCTACCTCGGCGGCTCCGGGATCGCCGCCTGTCTGCGGGCCGGGGCGGATGTCGTCGTCACCGGCCGGGTCACCGACGCGGCCCTGGTCACCGGGCCCGCCGCCGCCCACTTCGGCTGGGGCCCGGACGACCTGGACGCGCTCGCCGGAGCCGTCGTCGCCGGGCACGTCCTGGAGTGCGGCACGCAGGTGACCGGCGGGAACTACGCGTTCTTCCGCGAGCACGACGCCCGCCTCCTGCGCCGCCCCGGCTTCCCGCTCGCCGAGATCCACGCCGACGGCTCCTCGGTCATCACCAAGCACGACGGTACGGGCGGGGTCGTCGACGTCGGCACCGTCACCGCCCAACTCCTCTACGAGACCGGCGGAGCCCGGTACGCGGGCCCCGACGTCACCGCCCGCCTCGACACCGTGACGCTGACCCCGGACGGCCCGGACCGGGTCCGTATCGACGGCGTACGAGGCGAGGCCCCGCCGCCCAGCCTCAAGGCGGGGCTCACCCGGCTCGGCGGCTGGCGCAACGAGGTCGCCTTCGTCCTCACCGGCCTGGACATCGAGGCCAAAGCGGGCCTGGTGCAAGCCCAGTTCGCCGATGCCCTGGCACGGGTCGGCGGGCGCCCGCCGGCCGAGGTGCGCTGGGAGCTGGCCCGGACCGACCACGCCGACGCCGACACCGAGGAGCGGGCCAGCGCCCTGCTGCGGCTCGTCGTCCGCGACAGGGACGCCGACGCGGTCGGCCGGGCCGTCTCCGGGGCCGCCGTGGAGCTGGCCCTCGGCAGCTACCCGGGCTTCCACGTCACCGCCCCACCCGGAAGGGGCGCGCCCTACGGGGTGTTCGAGGCCAGGGCCGTGCCGGCGGCGGACGTCGAGCACACCGCCGTACTGCCGGACGGCCGCAGAGAAGTACAGGAACCTCCCTCCCGCACCCAGGAGTTGGCCGAACCCGACGCGCCGCCGCTCACCGAGCCGTATCCCGCCTCCACCCCCACCCGGCGCGCACCCCTCGGTCTGATCGCGGGCGCCCGCAGCGGCGACAAGGGCGGCGACGCCAACGTGGGCGTCTGGGTGCGCGACGACGACGCCTGGCGCTGGTTGGCGCACGAGTTGACCGTCGAGCGGCTGAAGGAACTCCTGCCGGAGACCGCCGCCCTGACCGTCGTGCGCCATGTGCTGCCGGGCCTCCGCGCCCTGAACTTCACCGTCCACGGCCTGCTGGGCGAGGGCGTCGCCGCGCAGGCCCGCTTCGACCCGCAGGCCAAGGCGCTGGGGGAGTGGCTGCGGTCCCGGTCGCTGCCCGTCCCCGTACCGCTGCTGGAAGGCGTCCCCCTCCCGGAGGTGACCGCATGACCGGCCTGCCCACCGGGCTCGACACCGACGGCCCCGAGTACGCGGCCAACCGGGCCACCATGGTGGCCAAACTCGCCGAGCTGGAGACCGAGCACGCCAAGGCGCTCGCGGGCGGCGGCGAGAAGTACGTCGCCCGGCACCGGAAGCGCGGCAAGCTCCCGGCCCGCGAGCGGATCGAGCTGCTCGTCGACCCCGACACCCCGTTCCTGGAACTGTCGCCGCTGGCCGCGTGGGGCAGCGATTACGCGGTCGGCGCCTCGCTCGTCACGGGGATCGGGGTGGTGGAGGGCGTCGAGTGCCTGATCACCGCCAACGACCCGACGGTACGCGGCGGGGCCTCGAACCCGTGGACGCTGAAGAAGGCCCTGCGCGCCAACGAGATCGCCTTCGCCAACCGGCTCCCTGCCATCAGCCTGGTGGAGTCCGGCGGGGCCGACCTGCCGTCCCAGAAGGAGATCTTCATCCCGGGCGGTGCCCTCTTCCGCGATATCACCCGGCTCTCCGCCGCCGGAATCCCCACCGTGGCCGTCGTGTTCGGCAACTCCACGGCCGGAGGCGCGTACGTCCCCGGCATGTCCGACCACACCGTGATGATCAAGGACCGGTCCAAGGTCTTCCTCGGCGGACCGCCCCTGGTGAAGATGGCGACCGGCGAGGAGAGCGACGACGAGTCCCTCGGCGGCGCCGAGATGCACGCCCGCATCTCCGGGCTCGCCGACCACTTCGCCGTCGACGAGCACGACGCGATCCGGCAGGCCCGGCGGATCGTCGCCCGCCTCAACTGGCGCAAGGCACACCCCGATCCGGGCCCCGCCGAACCGCCGAAGTACGACGAGGACGAGCTGCTCGGCATCGTGCCGGGCGATCTGAAAGCGCCCTTCGACCCGCGCGAGGTCATCGCCCGGCTCGTCGACGGCTCGGACTTCGACACGTTCAAACCGCTGTACGGGACGAGCCTGGTCACCGGCTGGGCTCGGCTGCACGGCTACCCGGTCGGGATCCTCGCCAACGCCCAGGGGGTGCTGTTCAGCGAGGAGTCCCAGAAGGCCGCCCAGTTCATCCAGTTGGCGAACCAGCGCGACATCCCGCTCCTCTTCCTCCACAACACCACCGGCTACATGGTCGGCAAGGAGTACGAGCAGGGCGGCATCATCAAGCACGGCGCGATGATGATCAACGCGGTCGCCAACTCGAAGGTCCCGCACCTGTCGGTCCTGATGGGCGCGTCCTACGGGGCCGGCCACTACGGCATGTGCGGCCGTGCCTACGATCCGCGCTTCCTCTTCGCCTGGCCGAGCAGCAAGTCCGCCGTCATGGGACCGCAGCAGCTCGCCGGGGTCCTGTCCATCGTCGCCCGCGCCTCCGCCGCCGCCAAGGGGCAGCCGTACGACGACGAGGCCGACGCCGGGCTGCGGGCGATGGTGGAGCAGCAGATCGAGGCGGAGTCGCTGCCGGTGTTCCTGTCCGGGCGGCTGTACGACGACGGGGTCATCGACCCGCGCGACACCCGGACCGTCCTCGGCATGTGCCTGTCCGCGATCCACACCGCACCGGTCGAGGGCGCCCGCGGCGGCTTCGGCGTCTTCCGGATGTGAGGCCCAGATGACCATCGACACCCTGCTCGTCGCCAACCGGGGCGAGATCGCCTGCCGGATCTTCCGCACCTGCCGCGACCTGGGCATCACCACGGTCGCCGTGCACTCCGACGCGGACGCCGGCGCCCTGCACGTACGGGAGGCCGACCTCGCCGTACGCCTGCCGGGCGCGGCCCCCGCCGACACGTATCTGCGCGGCGACCTCCTCGTGGCCGCCGCGCTGGCCGCCGGGGCGGACGCCGTGCACCCCGGCTACGGCTTCCTCTCCGAGAACGCCGCCTTCGCCGCCGCCGTGCGGGACGCGGGCCTGGTGTGGGTGGGCCCGCCGGTGAAGGCCATCGAGCTGATGGCGTCCAAGACCCGGGCCAAGGAGCTGATGGGCGGGGCCGGGGTCCCGTTGCTGGCCCCCGTGGACCCGGCGACGGCGGACCCCGACGATCTGCCGCTGCTGCTGAAGGCGGCGTCCGGCGGCGGCGGACGCGGCATGCGGATCGTCCGCGAACTCGACGCGCTCCCCGGCGAACTGCTCGCGGCCGCCGCCGAGGCCGCGGCCGCCTTCGGGGACGGAGAGGTCTTTGCCGAGCCGTACGTGGAGCGCGGCCGGCACGTCGAGGTCCAGGTGATGGCGGACGAGCACGACACCGTGTGGGCGCTCGGCACCCGGGACTGCTCGCTCCAGCGCCGCCACCAGAAGGTCATCGAGGAGGCCCCCGCCCCGGGCCTGGACGACGCCCTGCGCACCCGGCTCCACGAGGCGGCGGTGGCGGCTGCCCGGGCGGTCGGCTACCGGGGCGCGGGGACCGTGGAGTTCCTGGTCTCCGCCGAAGGCCACCCCTACTTCCTGGAGATGAACACCCGCCTCCAGGTCGAACACCCGGTCACGGAGGCCGTGTTCGGGATCGACCTGGTCGCCCTGCAACTGCGGGTGGCGGAGGGCGAGCCGCTGGAGCCGGCGCCCCCGTCGCCGTCGGGCCACGCGGTCGAGGCCCGGCTCTACGCCGAGGACCCCGCCCGGGACTGGCAGCCGCAGACCGGCGCGCTCCTCGCCCTGGACGTCCCGCAAGCGCCGGGCCTGCGCCTGGACACCGGGTACACCGGCGGCGACACCATCGGCGTGCACTACGACCCGATGCTGGCCAAGGTGATCGCCCACGCCCCGACCCGCGCCGGGGCCGTCCGGCTGCTGGCCCGCGCGCTGGAGCGGGCCCGGGTCCACGGCCCGGTCACCAACCGCGACCTGCTCGTACGGTCGTTGCGCCACCCGGACTTCGCGGCGCCGCGCCTGGACACCGGGTTCTACGACCGGCACCTGGCGGCCCTGACCGCCCCGGCCCCCGGCCGGGACCCGGCGACGGCCGCCCTCGCCGCGGCCCTGGCGGCAGCCGTCCGCACCACCGCCTCCGGCGGCCCCGCCCCCACCCGCTTCGGGGCCTGGCGCAACGTGGCATCCGGGCCGCAGGTCAAGCGCTACCGGAGCGAGCCCGACGGGACCGAGTACGAGGCCGCCTACCGCACCCCGCGCACCGGCGTCCCGGAACCGCACGACGCCCCGGGCGTCCGGGTCCTCACCGTCACCCCGGACCGGGTCACCCTCGAAGTGGGCGGCGTGGCACGGCCCTTCACGGTCACCGCCGACCGTGACGGCGACCGGGTGTACGTGGACACCGCCGACACCTCGTACGCCTTCACCGCCCTGCCCCGCTTCACCGACCCCGCCACGCACACCGAACCGGGCTCCCTGCTCGCCCCGATGCCCGGGACCGTCGTCCGCCTCGCGGAGGGCCTGGCCGCCGGGGCCCCCGTCGAGGCCGGGCAGCCGCTGATCTGGCTGGAGGCGATGAAGATGGAGCACCGCATCCTCGCCCCCGCCTCCGGCACCCTCACCGCCCTGCACGCCGCCCCCGGACTCCAGGTCGAGGTCGGCGCGCTGCTCGCCGT
Organism: Streptomyces sp. CA-278952; assembly: GCF_028747205.1. Lineage (NCBI taxonomy): Bacteria > Bacillati > Actinomycetota > Actinomycetes > Kitasatosporales > Streptomycetaceae > Streptomyces > Streptomyces sp. CA-278952. The sequence continues at coordinate 3,328,989 of NZ_CP112880.1, read as the reverse complement.
GGTCCAGGAGGACCCGGCCGCCATCCCCGTACCGGAGGAGACCGCATGAGCACCGCCCGCACCGCCGCCGGCACCACCCTCGAGACCGAAGAGCACCAGGCCCTGCGCGCCGCCGTCGCCGCCCTCGGCAAGCGGTACGGGCGCGACTACATGACCACCGTCCTCCGCGAGGGCGCCCACACCGACGAGCTGTGGGCGGAGGCCGCCAAGCTCGGCTACCTCGGGGTGAACCTCCCCGAGGAGTACGGCGGCGGAGGCGGCGGGATGGCCGAACTCTCGATCGTCCTGGAGGAGTTGGGTGCGGCCGGCTCGCCCCTCCTCATGATGATCGTGTCGCCCGCGATCTGCGGCACGGTCATCGCCCGCTTCGGCACGGACGAACAGAAGCGGACGTGGCTGCGGGGCCTCGCCGACGGAAGCCTCACCATGGCCTTCGGCATCACCGAGCCCGACGCCGGCTCCAACTCCCATCGCATCACCACCACCGCCCGCCGCGACGGCACGGGCCCGGACGCCGACTGGCTGCTCACCGGCCGCAAGGTCTTCGTGTCCGGCGTCGACATAGCCGACGCCACGCTGATCGTCGGCCGCACCGAGGACGCCCGCTCGGGGAAGCTGAAACCCTGCCTGTTCATCGTCCCGCGCGACGCCGAGGGCTTCGGCCGGCACCAGATCGACATGGAACTCCACGCCCCCGAGAAGCAGTTCGAGCTGGTCCTGGACGACGTACGCCTGCCGGCCGACGCCCTGGTCGGCGACGAGGACGCGGGCCTCCTCCAGCTCTTCGCGGGACTCAACCCCGAACGGATCATGACGGCCGCGTTCGGCATCGGCATGGGCCGCTTCGCGCTCGGCAAGGCCGTCGAGTATGCCCGTACCCGGCAGGTGTGGAAGGCCCCGATCGGCTCCCACCAGGCCATCGCGCACCCGCTGGCCACCGCGCACATCGACCTGGAGCTGTCGCGCCTGATGATGCAGAAGGCGGCCCGGCTGTACGACGAGGGCGACGACGTCGGGGCGGGCGAGGCGGCGAACATGGCGAAGTACGCGGCCGGGGAAGCGTGCGTGAAGGCGGTCGACCAGGCCGTGCACACCCTCGGCGGCAACGGCCTGACCCGCGAGTACGGCCTTGCCTCCCTGATCACCGCGTCCCGGGTCGCCCGGATCGCCCCGGTCAGCCGCGAGATGATCCTCAACTACGTCTCGCACCAGACGCTGGGCCTGCCGAAGTCGTACTGAGCTTCCCGGGCCCTTGGCCCTTGGCCCATGGCCCTTCCCGATCCGCTTCCGTCCGACCTCTCCCCATCCCTCCCCACAGGGGCGATTCTGACCCTCCACACCCGCACGGCGACCCGCGCCGCCACCCGGGCGGCGCGGGCATCCGCGACGACAGGGGACCGCCATGGTGTTCCGCAGCGAGTACGCAGACGTACCGGCCCTCGACACGCCCATCCACGACGCGGTCCTCGGCGAGGCCGCCGGGTTCGGTGACACCGTCGCCCTGATCGACGGGACGAACGGCGCCACCCTCACGTACGCCCAACTCGACGGCTTCCACCGGCGCATCGCCGCCGCGCTCGCCGAGGCCGGTCTCCGCAAGGGCGACGTCCTCGCCCTCCACAGCCCCAACACCATCGCCTACCCGGCGGTCTTCTACGGGGCCACCCGCGCCGGGGCCTCCGTCACCACCGTCCACCCGCTGGCCACACCCGAGGAGCTCGCCAAACAGCTCGCCGACAGCGGCGCGAAGTGGATCGTCACCGTCTCCCCGCTCCTGACGACCGCCCGCCGGGCGGCCGAACTCACCGGCGGCATACGGCAGATCTACGTCTGCGACCAGGCGGAGGAACACACCTCCATCCTGGACATGCTCTCCTCCACCGCCCCCGTTCCGGAGATCGCCATCGACCCCGGCGAGGACATCGCGGCGCTCCCGTACAGCTCCGGCACGACGGGCACGCCCAAGGGCGTGATGCTCACGCACCGCTCGATCGCGACCAACCTGGAGCAGCTGAGACCGTTCATCCCGATGGGCGAGGGCGACCGCATCCTGGCGGTGCTGCCCTTCTTCCACATCTACGGTCTGACGGCGCTCATGAACGCCCCGCTCCGCTGCGGGGCGACGGTCGTCGTCCTGCCCCGCTTCGATCTGGCGCAGTTTCTGGAGGCCATCCAGACGCACCGGATCACCGGCCTGTACGTGGCCCCGCCGATCGTGCTGGCCCTGGCGAAGCACCCGCTGGTGGGGGAGTACGACCTCTCCTCGCTCCAGTACATCGTCAGCGCCGCCGCCCCGCTCGACGCCGACCTGGCCGCCGCCTGTTCGGCCCGCCTGGGACTGCCGCCGGTGCGGCAGGCGTACGGGATGACGGAGCTGTCGCCGGGGACGCACGTGGTGCCGCTCTCCGTCGAGCAGCCGCCGCCGGGGACGGTCGGCAAGCTGCTGCCGGGCACCGAGATGCGGATCGTGTCGCTGGAGGACCCGGCGACGGACGCGGAGGAGGGGGCCGACGGCGAGATCCTCATCCGCGGCCCCCAGGTGATGAAGGGCTACCTGGGCCGCCCCGACGCCACCGCCGACATGATCGACGCGGACGGCTGGGTGCACACCGGCGACGTCGGGCGGGTCGACGCGGACGGCTGGCTCTTCGTCGTCGACCGGGTCAAGGAGCTGATCAAGTACAAGGGCTACCAGGTGGCCCCCGCCGAGTTGGAGGCCCTGCTCCTCACCCACGAGCACCTCGCGGACGCGGCGGTGATCGGGGTGTACGACGCGGACGGCAACGAGGTCCCGAAGGCGTTCCTGGTCCGGGGCCCGGCGGCGGACGGCCTGACGGTGGAGGACGTCCTGGCGTACGTCGCCGAACGCGTCTCCCCGTACAAGAAGGTGCGGCAGGCCGAGTTCGTCGAGGCGGTGCCCCGGGCGGCGTCCGGCAAGATCCTCCGGCGCGAGCTGCGCGACCGGGAGAAGACGGAGGAGAAGTGACCTTGATCGGACGGACGGCAGACCGGACGGAGGAGAAGTGACCCTGATCGGACGGACGGCGGACCGGGGAGTGGCGACGCTGACCCTGGACTCCCCGGCGAACCGCAACGCGCTCTCCGCCTCCCTGGTGGGCGAAGCGCGCGCGGCACTGGCGGCGTGCGCGGCGGACGACACCGTACGGGCGGTGCTGCTCACCCACACCGGCACGACGTTCTGCGCCGGGGCGGACCTCAAGGAGCCGCCGGACCCGGAGGCGTTCGTGGGCCTGATGCGGGAGATCGTCGCGCTGCCCAAACCGGTCGTCGCCCGGGTGACGGGCCATGTCCGGGCGGGCGGCCTGGGCCTGCTGGCGGCGTGCGACATCGCGGTGGCGGGCCCGGCCTCGACCTTCGCCCTCACGGAGTCCCGCCTCGGCCTGGCCCCGGCGGTCATCTCCCTCACCCTGCTGCCGCGCCTGGACCGCACGGCGGCGAACCGCTACTACCTCACCGGTGAGCGCTTCGACGCGGCGGAGGCGGCCAGGATCGCCCTGGTCACGGTGGCCGCCGAGGACGTCGACCAGGCACTCGTCCCCATCCTGGACGGCCTGCGCCGGGCTTCGCCGCAGGGGCTGGCCGCATCGAAGGAGCTGGTCACGGCTACCGTGCTGAGGAGCTTCGACCAGTACGCCGAAGACCTCGTCGCCCGATCCGCCGCGTTGTTCGCCTCCGACGAGGCGAGGGAGGGGATGACGGCCTTCATCGAACGACGGGACCCGGCATGGGTGCGGTGACACCACCTTCCAGCCCTCTGAAATCCGCCCACGCGCCGAAGCAGGACCGCAGCCGGGCGACCCGGCAGCGGCTCCTGGAGGCGGCGGTGGCCTGCCTGGCCGAACACGGCTGGGCGGGCTCCACCGTCTCCGTCGTCGCCGAGCGGGCCGGCGTCTCGCGCGGCGCGGCCCAGCACCACTTCCCGACCCGCGAGGACCTGTTCACGGGGGCGGTGGAGTACGTCGCCGAGGAACGCTCCGCCGCGCTGCGCACGCTCCCCGTCCAGGGCCGCGCCGAGGTGGTCGCGGCCCTGGTCGACCTCTACACCGGCCCCCTGTTCCGGGCCGCGCTCCACCTCTGGGTCGCCGCCTCCAACGAGGCCCAGCTCCGGCCGCGCGTGACGGAACTGGAGGCGCGGGTGGGCCGGGAGACGCACCGGATCGCCGTCGAGCTGCTGGGCGCGGACGAATCCCGCCCCGGGGCGCGCGAAACGGTCCAGGGCCTCCTCGACATGGCCCGCGGCCTCGGCCTCGCCAACCTCCTCACCGACGACGCCGCCCGGCGGGCCCGGGTGGTGGCGCAGTGGGCGGCGCTGGTGGAGGAGGGGCTGGGGCGATAGCCCGGACGGGGTCCGGGGGTGGCCTCAGGAAGTGGCCGGGGCGGCCGGCTCCCGGGAGGCGCTGCCGTCGTAGACGTGGTCCGGGGTGGCGATCCGCGTGACCGCGCGGGCGAGCAGGGTGGACGGCTCCTGGCCATCGCTCAGGGAGTCCGTGTTGATCATGATGACCAGAGTGGCCTTCTGCGAGGGCAGGTAGACGGTCACGGTCTCGTACCCCGGCAGGGAACCGTTGTGCCCGATCCACCCGTCGGCGTCGAAGATGCCGAGGCCGTAGCTGAGCCCCGGGAAGCCGGTCGGCTGCGTCCTGAGCCGCTGCGCCTGGGTAGCGGGGCTCAGCAGCTCCCCGGTGGCGACGACCTTGGCCCAGCGGCGCAGGTCGTGCAGATCGGAGATCATCGCGCCGGCCGCCCACGCCCACGAGGGGTTCCACTCCGTGGCGTCCTCGGTCTCGCCGCTCAGCGTCTGGTCGGTGTAGCCGCGGGCGTGCGGCTCGGGGAACTCGGCCCCGGTCGGGAAGAGCGTGTTGTGCAGGTGGGCGGGGCGGAGCACCCGCTCGTGGATGACCTCGCGGAGCTTCTGGCCGGTGACCTTCTCGATCACCAGGCCGAGGAGGACGAGGTTGGAGTTGGAGTACTGGAACTCCGCACCCGGCTCGAAGGTGTTCTTGTGCTTCATGCCGTACGCGAGCACGCCCCGCGGGGTGAACGAGCGGTACGGATCGCTCAGCAGGTCGTGCACGAAGTCCGCGTCGGCGGTGTACGGGAACAGGCCGCTGCGCATCCCGGCGAGCTGGCGCAGCGTGATCCGGTCGCCGTTGCGCACGCCGGAGACGTAACGGGAGATCGGGTCGTCCAGCTTGACGAGCTTGTCGTCGACGAGCTGGAGCAGCGCGGTGACCGTGAACGTCTTGGTCTCACTGCCGATCCGGATCCGGGTGTCGGCCGACATCGGCTCACCGGTGGCCGTGTCGGCGACGCCGTCGGCGTGGACGTAGCTGCCCTTCCCCGGCATCCACAGTCCGACGACGACGCCGGGAATACCGGCCTGCTCGCGGACGTCCGCGATGGCCTGGTCCAGCTTGGCGGTCAGCTCGGGACCGAGACCGCCGGGCGGACAGTCGTCCTGACCGTGCCGGTCGTGTCCGCCGGGTCGGTCGTTCCCGGTGTGCTGATGGTGCTGATGGTGCCGGTCGAGCCCAGCGGCGTGGACCGCCGGGGCGGGAGTCACGGCCATCGGGACCAGTACGGACGCCGCGAGCAGCATCGCGGCGTACAGGCGTCGGGTGGGGGAGCGTCGCACAGGGGGCCTCTTCCGGACCGGGAGGGGGAGGGAGGGGAGCGGAGCGACGGCAACGACACCACCCTGCCCCCGGCCTCCGTACCGCATGCCGGCCGCGCCCTGCGAAGTCCACTCGTTCGGCGCCGCGCGGCACGGAGCCCTCGGGGCCGTCGGGACGGGCGGCGTCGGGGCCGTCGGGACCGGCGTCGGGCGGCGTCGGGCGGCGTTGGGCCGGCGTCAGCCGGAGTCGGACGGGGCGCGGTCCCGGGGCTCCTCCCCGGCCGGAACCGGCGTCGCCTGGTGGTAGTACATCCGCCACGACGTCTCCCCGGCCCGCCGGCGCCACAGCGAACTCCGGCGGGCCCGGTCGCCGCCGATGACGGTCTCGTACGTGAGGTGCACCAGCCCGGGCCCCAGCACCACTCCGGTCATACCGGAGGGCTCGTAGCGCGGGCTGTCCGCGCCTCCGCCGTCCAGGTCGGGGAGGGCGATGAGCACCTCCTCGTACGTCCACCGCCTTCCGGAAGCCCCGATCTCGACGAACTCCGGGTCGAGCAGTGTCTCGGCGATGGACCGGGAGAGACGGACGGCGGGGTCCATCAGCCGCAACTCGCCGTCGATCGCCGCACTCACGTCTTCGTGTTCCTGACTCATTCGGCCATCGTCGCCGACGAGGAGGCCCGGGCGGGCGTCATCCGTCCCGGACGCCGTGAGCGTCAGGAGAGCATGGCGGCTCGGTCGGACTCACTCCGCAGGACGCAGAACTCGTTGCCTTCGGGATCGGCGAGGATCGCCCAGCCCGAACCATCGGGATTCCGATGATCGCCGACGAACGTGGCGCCGAGCTCCAGCAGCCGGTCCACCTCCTGATCGCGCGAGGTCTCCGGGCGCAGGCACAGATGGAGCCGGTTCTTGATCGTCTTGGCCTCGGGCACCTGATTGAAGTGCAGCACCGGGCCCTCCGCCAACAGCACCTGGGCCTCCCGGACGCCCGGCCTGTCCTCCGGGTGCAGGGGACGGCCTGTCACACCGCTCCAGAACCGTGCGAGCCCGTAGGCGTCCGCACAGTCGATCGCCACGTTCTGTACTACCGAAACCATGCGCCCCAGCCTTCCCGATCTCCCCGCCGAACGTCACAGAGCCGCGCCTGTTCCTTGTGCGCGAGCAGCAGTGCGTTCGCTGCCGCCGATGAGGCTCTCACTCTTCGGCGGGGCGGCGGTAGGTGTTGATCAGGACGCCGGACGGTGTCGGCTCCGTTGCGGTGAGCTTCAGGTGACGAGGGCCCCCGCCATCGGCGAAGAGCCGCTTCCCACCGCCCAGGAGGAGAGGGAAGACGAGCAGCCGGTACTCGTCGACGAGGTCGTGCTCGATCAGGGTCGCGAGCAGCTCTCCGCTGCCCAGCACCACCGTCTCGCTCCCGGACGCGGCCGTGATCCGGCTGATCTCCGCCACCGGATCGGCCCCGAGGAGGATGGAGTTCGCCCAGTCCAGCTCCTTGAGCGTGCGGGACGCGACGTACTTGGGCATCGCGTTCATGGCTGCCACAGCGGGGTCGTTCGGGTCGGCGTACGGCCAGGTGGCGGCGAAGATCTCGTAGGTCCTGCGCCCCAGGAGCAGAGCGCCGGCACCGGCCGTGGCCTCGCTCATGAACCGCTCGACCACGTCGTCGACGTACGGCATCACCCAGCCGCCCTGATCGAACCCACCGCCCCGGTCCTCGTCGGCCGAGAGGACCGACTGCATGACGCCGTCCAAGGAGACGAAGTTGACCACGACCAGCTGACCCATGTGCTGCTGCTCCTGTCGGTGCGGTTGCCTTCGTGCGGTTGTCTTCGTGCGGTTGCTCTCACCGATGCTGACCGCATGGGGGAGCGGAACTCATCGGTCGCGGCGGCACCTGAAGGAGCCCCCCGGGGGCTGCGTGACGTGCCGCCGAAGACGTTCACGGCGAAGGCGACGCCGACGCCGGTACGTGGCGATCCGCTCGTAGCCCTCGTCACCCGCGACCAGGATCACAAGCACCGCGCAGAGCACTGCCAGGACCGCCTGGGACGCGTGGGCCACCGGCAGATCAGCCTCGGCCTCGGACAGGCCATAGCTGATCAGGGCCGAGGAAGTCGCCCCCAGGCTCAGTGCGAGGATGAGCCGGCGCGTGCGGCCCGGAACCGTCCCTCCCTTGGTGGCCCACAGTTTCAGGCCTTCGACGAACCAGAAGACAATCAGCGCCCCCGCCACGACCCCCGACAACAGGACGGCCAGTCCAAGATCCAGGACCCACTTCGGCATGTACACCATGGTGCGGCGGACGGGCAGCCACCCGCCTGAGTACGGCTACTCACCTGAAGCGGCCATAACGGCTGACCCCGGGTTCTCGCCGCAGGCTCGGCCGATGCCGGACCCACCGAAACGGGTGGTGTGCGGGGGGCGACGGAACCGGGTAACGTCTTTGTCATTCCAGACGCCGATTTACGAGTGAGCGTGTGATGGGCCGCCGCTGACGTCCTGCCGACGTCGCCGCCCGTCCCCCACCGGTGAATCCGTAGATCATTTCACATCACAACCGGGAGAACCCGTGACCGTGAGCAAGAACATCAACAACCCTGTGGGCCAGGGTGGCGGCCAGCGCAAGAAGCTGTCCCGCGCCGAACGGCAGAACAACGGCCCGCACCGCAATCTCGACCGCCGGAGTGCCGCCGACCAGAAGGCGGAGCTGGTGCGCAAGATGCGCGAGAAGACCGGCACGGCCGAGGGCACCGGCCAGACGGGCGACGACACCGCACAGTCGGGCGACGACACCGACCAGGGCTGACGCTCCGCCGTCGCAGGGCGGCACCGCACGGGGGCCAGGGCGGCACCACACAGGGCGGGGCATCCTGCGCCCCCAGCGGCGTCCGAGTGATCGTTCGTCTTCGCGCGGCGTCCCGCATGAACGAGGCCGCCAGAGTGCGGCTGCGTGAGCTGGCGACCGAGGTACGCGCCGAAGTCCACAAGGGCATCAGCGACGAGGAGTACGTGGCCGCGCTCCAGGTACTGCGCAAGATGATCGCCAACGTCGAGGGCGACGCGCATTCGGGGGCGACGCCTCGAACTTCATGATGGTCGGGCCTCGCTGGGCTACGGGGCTCCGGCCCGGGGGCAGGGCTTCGGGGCAGCGCGGGACGGGGGTCGTCGGCCGTGGCCGTGGCCGTGGCCGTGGCCGTGACCGTGAGCGGGGGACGCTGGATGCGATGGGCTGATTACCTCGGAGGTAATTGAGGCCCTCCGTGGGGCCGCCTACCTTCAGCAGTGTTCGGAGGCCCCACGGAGGGGGCCGCTTCCATCCGGGCAACTCCCTGCTGCACGAGAGGAAGACGACCATGACTTCGACGCCGTACGACGGGGTTACCGCATACGCGAGGGCGACGGGATCCGACGGTTTCGCGAGGCTGGCGCTCAAGCTGGACGCGGTGGTCACCGGCCTCAACGGGATCGCGTACCTGGCACTCGCCACGGTCCTCGACTCCTTCTTCGGTGTCACGACGGCAGTCCAGTACCCGGTGGGGGTCTTCCTGCTCCTCTACGCGCTGGGAGTGCTCGCCATCGGGACGCGGAAGGAGATCAACCGCACGGGACTGACGGCGGTCATCGTGGCGAACCTGCTGTGGGTCGTCCTCAGCCTGGTGGTCGCGGTCTCCGGTGTGCTGTCCCCGACCGGCGTCGGCACGGTCTGGATCGTGCTCCAGAGCCTGACCGTCGGCGGCTTCGCAGCCCTCCAGTACGTCGGGCTCAAGCGGCTGTGAGCCCGTCCGGATCGGTCCGGGGAGCCCCGGGTCGGATCCGGGGGACGCGGGTCGGGTCCGGGGGAGCCACGGGGAACGCACCGGGCCCCGGTGCCGGGAACACCCGCCGACCACGTCAGCGCCACGTCGTCGAGGTGGGCGGTTGCCAGGTGAGGATCCAGCCGGCGGTAAGCATCACCGCGCCGCCCGCCAGGGCGATGGCGCCGCCTGTCCCCATGCCCGCGGCCACCGCGCCCAAGCAGACCGGTCCGACGCCCTGCAACGTCATGCTGCCGGAGCCGAGCAACCCGAAGGCCTGGCCCTGACCGTCCTGAGGCAGGGCGTCCAGGAACGGGCGTTGCAGGCCGAGACCGTAGGCGTATCCGAGGCCGCTGAGCAGCAGCAGACAGGACGAGACGCCCACCCCGGGCTCGGCGGCGAAGCCGATCAGAGGCAGCCCGGCCAGCGCGACCAACGGGACTACCAGTCGCTCCCGGGCGCGGGGCCGCAGCAGCCGACCCACCAGCAGGTCCCCGACGAGCATGCCGACCGGTAGACAGCCCATCAGCACCGCGTACCAGCCGGGCGCGAAGCGGCGTTCGCCCGCGTAGGCGACGATGAGGCCTTCCGCGCCCGCCACGAGCGCGACGGGCAGCCACTGGGCCAGCATCAGTCGTCGCACCGTGCGTCCGCGCAGCAGTAGGCCCGCACCATGGAAGCTTGCACGGACGGCCCCGCCATCCGCCCCGCCATCGGCCCGGCCATCCGCCCCGCCATCGTCCCCGCCGCTGCCGGGTGTGCCGCCGAACTCCCCCGGCAGCAGCCGAGGGAGCCGGATGCGGACAGCGAGCGCGCAGCCGAGGTAGAGGACGGCACTGACCGCGAGCGCCCCGCGTGGCCCGAGTACCGCGACGGCCGCACCTCCCAGCGCCAGGCCGAACAACTGCGCGCCGGCGCCGGCGATGTTGTTCAGCGAACGGCCCAGCACGTAGGCGTCACCCTCCAGCGACTGAGCGACCAGCCGACTCGACGCGCCGTGAAACACCGGTGTGGCGAGTGAGACCAGCGCCACCACACCGAGGCTTGCCGCGACCGGCATCCGCACCAGGGCGAGCAGCAGGGCGGTGGCGCACGTCAAGGCGTAGCCGCCGGTGATGAGCGCGCGGGGCGGCAGCCGGTCGGCCAGTGAGCCCAGCAACAGTGAACCGAACAGCTGCGGGATGAAGCCGATGCCGAAGGCCACTGCGCTGAGCAGCGCGGAGCCGGTGGACGAGAAGACCAGAACCGAGAACGTGGTGATCCGCAGCGCGTCCGCCGTGATCGCGACGGCGCGGGTGGAGAAGAGCAGTCGGAATCGCGGCTCGGCCAGTACCTCCCGGTAGGTGGCACGGTGGTTGCCCTGCGCGGGCTCGGCGGTTGGGGTCATGACGCGCAGCCTCACCCTGTGCCCACGTCACTCACCAATGATTCGTCGCTGGACGAATCGGAGCCACGTCCCGCGGTAGCGTGGCAGGGTGCTGCGCTTCGAAGTCTCCGTCGAGGACCTGCTGCGCAGCCGCTTCGCACTGTCGCCCGCGATGGATCTGTGCTTCCTGCTGGGCTCGCTCGCGGGCGGCCGGGGCGGGCCGCTGCCGCGAGCCTGGGCCGCCCGGCTCCTGCCGGCCTTTGAACGGCTTCGCCGAGAGAGCGAACTGGACGCCGCCCTTACCCTGTTCACCCCGCAAGGCGGACCGAACTTCGTCGCTCCGCCCCCGCGCGGCCTCAACCAGACCTGGGCGGACGACCTGGCCAGGATCCGGGCCACACCGCCGGAAGCGGCCCGCCGCGAATGCGCCGCCAACGCGACCGGCCCCTCCGCCCGTGATCCCCGCGTACGTGCGGTGCTGGACTCACCGGACGCCGTCTCCAGGATTGCCGAGGCGATGGACCGGGCGTGGCACGAACTGCTCGCCCCGGACTGGCCGCAACTGCGCGCGATCTGTGAGCGCGACGTCGTGCACCGGGTGGGGGTGATCGGCGATCACGGATGGGCCACGACCATCGAGAGCCTGCATGCGAGCATCACCTGGCAAGCCGGCGGCATGGAGGTCGGCCACTTCCCCCGAGTCGGAGTGGTCCGCCTCGTCGGCGACGGACTCCTGCTGATCCCTTCGGTCTTCGTCAGGAATATCGCCGCCCACACGGAAGACCCCTGGCCCCGGACCTTGATCTATCGCGCCCGCGGCACCGCCGCCCTGTGGGGCGAACAGGAGGCCGCCCCCCGACCGGACGCCCTGACCGCCCTGGTCGGCCGGGCCCGAGCCCGGCTGCTGTCGGCGCTGGACGCCCCGGCCAGTACCAGCCACCTCGCCCGAAGCCTCGCCATGGCACCCGGCGCGGTTGGCGACCACCTCGCCGTCCTGCGGAACGCGGGGCTGCTGGTCCGCGCGCGGTCCGGCCGGTCGGTGCTCTACCGGCGTACCCCACTCGGCGAGGCACTGGTCGCCGGATCGGGCTGAGGGCTCAGACAGACACCGCCTTTCGGGCGAGCTTCTCGAAGCAGGTCAGGGCGGTGGCTATGGCCCGGCCTCGGCTCTGCCAGTCGTCTGCGGGCCACGTACGGAATCTTGAAACCGCGAGCAGCCGGTGGCAGGCTCGCGCCCCATGATCGATGGATTCGCGAAGGACAACCTGCACAGGAGACTGCGGCGGGACCGCGAGGCGCTGCTCTGGAAGCTCGACGGCCTGTCCGCATACGACGCCCGCCGACCTCTGACAGCGACCGGGACCAACCTCCTCGGCCTGGTCAAACACGTGGCTACCGTCGAGGCCAGGTACTTCGGCGAGGTCTTCGGCCGCCCTTCCCCGGAACCGTTGCCCCGGTGGCAGGACTCCGACGGCAGCGATCAGTGGGCGGCCGAGGACGAGACCCGCGATCAGATCGTCGGGTTCTGCCGGCGTACGTGGGAACACTCGGACGCGACGATCAACGAGCTTCCCCTCGACGCCCCCGGCCACGTGCCGTGGTGGCCGCAGCCTCACACCAACACGAACCTCTTCGCCGTCATGGTCCATGTCCTCGGCGAGACCAACCGGCATGCCGGGCACGCCGACATCCTGCGCGAGCGCATCGACGGCCGGACCGGCCTACGTGCCGAGCACGAGCAGCAGATCGACGAGGCAGCCCGGGCGGCCTACTGCGCGAAGATCGAGCGGACCGCCAGGACGGCGGCACTGCTCAAGGCTGAGATGTGATCCCCCTGGGAAGCGGCGCCCCGGCCGGTGGGGGCCAAACGCCGTATGAACCGGGTGCCGGGGCTTGACCGTGCTGCGAGACTTCCGGCATGGACAGGGGGCGCGAGTCGCGGTGGGAGAAGGATGCGATGACGGTGGAGATCGCCTTTGCCCTGGTGACCGCCGCTGCCCTTGCCGCGGCGGTCTTCGCCGTCGCGCTGACCCTCACTCTCGTCTTTGACCTCTCCGATGCGGCGTCCACAGGTGTACGGACGGGGGGAGCCCTGGTCGGAGGGGCGGTCGGCGTGTGGCGTCTGGTAGGGATTCTGTGTCGCTTCGACGCAGAGCGCCGCAAAGGCCACTGACGGCACTGCTCGACGCAGGGCGGCAGAGCTTGTCGGGGAGGGCCTCGGACAGCGGCAGGTGGAGCGGGCCGGCTCCACCTGGAGCGGCTACGGCCTCAGCGGTACCGGGTCACGTGCAACGCGTGGACGACGGTCGGGTCGAACGACACGGGTTCCTCGGACGAGCCGTCGAGGAGCAGTACTCCGGTCGCTGTGGTGACCCCGTTGACCAGCCAGCGAGCCCGCGGTAGGTGCGGGCGAGCCAGGCTGCGGCCTGTTGGTCGGGGCGGAGCAGGCTACTGCCCCTTCCTGGACGGCCAGTTGCCCGAGGCATGGAGGGCCATGTACTCCGCGGCCGGCATGGAGGTGGGAGCGAAGTCGGCTGCGGACCCGTCGTGCGGAACAACGACCACGGAAGTGAACGGCGCGTACGAGGGATCGCTTGTTTCCAGGTGCTCCTTGAAATCGAAGCGGACGGTCCAGCCGTAGGTGAATTCAATAGCAGTATCCGGGCGCATCACGATGGAGTCCGCTCGGTCCGGGTATACGACCTGCTGGAGGAATGTTTGGGCACTTCGCACTGCTTCGTCTTTGGTTACCATCCAGGAAGTTCCTTTCCCTCTCTGGGACATGCTCAAGGTCAAGGGGCTCTGAGCATGTCACGGAGGACGGCGACGTATGCCCCGATGTCGCGGGCGCCGGCCGCTGCCTCGGCGGTCCCTACCGGGGAAGCGCCCGCCCCGGGGCGGTGGGCGGCGCGGCAGGGGCGGCAGAGCCCGTCGGGGAGGGCCTCGGGGCGGCCGGGGGCGCCGCAGTCGGTGCACTCCACCAGGACGCGGTGGGCGGGCGCGTCGGGCAGGGCCCGCTCGTCAGGCAGCCGGGGCGGGATCTTGTCGGCGAGTCGGCGGCGGACGAAGCCGACCGGGGAGTCGACGCGCTCGGGAAGCCCTGCGGCGAGGGCGGCGGTCAGGTAGTCCGCGTCCACACCCCGGGCGAACCAGGCCGCAGCCCCCGCCTCCAAGGCGGCGCAGTCGTCGGCGGACAACGCCAGGCGTTGGTCCGTGCGGCCGAGTCGGGCCAGGGCGAGGTAGGCAGGGGAGTGGGGTGCGGCGGTCGGAGCCGTCGGGCCCGTCGCCGGAGCCGGGCTCCGGGCCGGGCCCGGCGCGGGTGCCGTGTCCGGGGGGTCGGCCGGTGTGCGCTGGTGCGGTACGGAGGTGGGGGCCGGGGTCTCCGCAGGCTCTGCGGGCCCCTGGGCGGCGTCCGCGTGAGATGGCTCCGGCGATTCCTGGGTGGCTTCTCCTTGGGGCCTGTCCGGCAGCGCGGGCGGGGGCGGGTCCTCGGCCGGGACCCAGGGAGGCGGAGAGGCGGCGGTGGATGAGGCCGTCACTCCGGGCGCGGGGCGTGCGGCCAGGGCGGCCTGCTCGGTGGCGAGGTAGGTGTTCCACCACTCGTTGTCGCGTGCGGTGCGGGACCAGAAGGTGCGGAAGACCCAGCGGGTCTCGTCGCCCGCGCCGACGGGGCATCGGACGCGCCGCAGGTGGCCGGTGACGGAGAGGTCGGTCAGGGAGGTGGAGACGGCCTGTTGGCCGTAGAGCGGGAGCTGTTTGGCCAGGGTCTTCACGCTCATCGCCGCGCCCTCGGGGAGGTGGTCGATGAACCCGGCGACGTAGCGCTCGCGGGTCGGCAGGTGAGCGAAGTCATTGCGCGTACGCGGGTGTTGGTCCGGCGCGGAGCGTTTGCCGTAGCCGGGCTTGGCCATCGGGTACGCGGCGGAGAGTGCGGGGGCGGGCAGGGCGGAGCTAGTGTGCTGGGTAGCCATGGGATCGGCTTTCTGGGTTATCGATCTTGTGGTGAGACCCCGGCCTGGTGCTTGCTACACCGGTCGGGGTCGTTTGGTTCTCGCACCGTAAGCAGTCGTGACGCTGTGCCGCAAGCTGTCACGATTAGTCATACTTGCTGACCGTGACGGGGTAGGGAGGTAGGGGAGGATTTCCCAACCTCCTTCTTCTACCTACCGGTTAAAGAAGGCGCTCGAATCCCGGGTCCCGCATCCCGAAGCCCGAGTCTTGGCACCCGAGCGTCGGGCCGGGGCCCCGCTCACGTACCCCCGGAAGAGTGACCCGACCGTCCCGAAGCTCGAAGCCCGAAGCTCAGGGCTCGGGACCCGAGCTTCGGGACGCGCTCGTCCGATCACCGCCAGACAGCCCCAGCGCTATGACGAGTCGGATCCGCACCGTGACGTACGTGAGTCCCTCTACAGGCTCATCGAGTGCTCACCTATGGCCAGTTGTACGCGACTGCGCTGCCTTGATAAGAATCTGCAATTCCGCGCAATCTGTCCTCGGTCTCGCGCCATCCGCTGCATCCTGGATTCCCACCCAGCGTAGACGGAGGCCACTATGACGCTTCTCAGGTTTCTCGGTACCACCAGCGACGAGGGAGACTGCCCCACTCTGTACGAGGTCGAGGGCACCACCGACATCCTTGTCCAGGGTGACCGGGTTACCGACCCCGAACACCTGGCGCAGCTCCGCGATGTGAAAGACAGCGAGACAGTCGTACTCGTGCCACGTGACCTCCTGGTCCGCTTCGCCCCACGCACTACCGATCCTGAGATGGTGCCGTTCTCCGAGGTCGCCCCGCTGTTCCGCGAATTCAGGCACACCGCGTTCCGACTGGAAACCCGACACGGATACGCCTCCGACCGCAACAGTCCGAAGTGGGGACAGTGGAAGAGCGGCGAGGACATCTCCGCTGAGCCGGACAACGCATGGCGCGAGAACGTCCGGGCGCAGACGACTCAGGGGAAGAGGTTCGAGCGGGTCCGGCTCGTTGACCAGCCTCTGACCGAAGGGCAGCAGTTTCTTCTTGCCAGTGGCCAGGGCAACGTGGCAGCTGGTGAGGACATCCGCAACCTGCCACGCACCCAGGCAGCCCGACTTGGCCTGCCCGGCCACGACTTCTGGCTGTTCGACTCCCGCCTGATCGCCCGGTTCGTCTTCGCTGAGGACGACACCACCCTCGGCGTCGTACTCAGCGAGGACCCAGCCGAAGTCGCTCTCGCGTGCCAGGCGCGAGACGCGGCCTGGCACCACGCGACGCGCACTGCGGACTTCGCGAAGGCAGTAGCTTCGACCGGGTGAGCACCGACTTCCAAACCGCCCGCGTCGCCCTCGGAGCGCGACTCCGCGAGCTACGCAGCGAGGCCGGCCTCAACGGCAAGGGCGTGGCCGAGGCGCTCGGCTGGCAACGCTCGAAGGTGTCGCGCCTGGAGACAGGAAAGCAGACCCCCACCGCGAGTGACCTCTTGGAGTGGGCCCGGGCGGTGGGGCGGCCTGGTGTCGCGACCGAGTTGCGGGCGCGGCTCGTCGGACTGGAATCGCAGTACCGGTCGTGGCGACGGCAACTCGCCGGTGGTCATCGGGCGCGCCAGGAGCTGGCTGTCACCGAGACGATGGCTACGCAGCTCATCCGGGGTATGGAGGTGTCCCGCATTCCGGGACTGTTCCAAACTGCGGACTACGCCCGGCACGCGTTCGAGGCGAACGCCGAATTCCGCAGAATCCCCAGAGACGTCGAGGCAGCAGTCCGGGCGCGCATGCGCCGCCAGGAGGCGTTGTACGAGGCCGGCAAACACTTCCGGTTCGTGGTGTGGGAGGCGGCACTGTACGTACTGACGTGCCCCCGCGAAGTTATGGCCGCACAACTGGACCGGCTCATCGGGCTGATTGGTCTGGACACCGTCGAGATCCGCGTGCTTCCACTCGGAGTGCAACTGAAACGTGCGCCGGGCCACGGGTTTTGGATCTATGACCGCCGTCGTGTGATCGTCGAGACGATCAACACCGAGATGTGGCTCGACGACGAGGAGAACGTCGGCCTGTATGAGCGGGCGTGGGATCTTATGGCCGAAGCCGCGGTCCAGGGGCCGCAGGCACGCCGTTTGATCGGTCGTGCACGGGCGTCGTTGGAGCCCGATTAGCCAACCGTGTCCAATGCGCACAGGGGAATTCGCAACCAGACGCAATCACCCAGCGCATCTTGTCCTCAGCTCTCTAACGTGCCGGTCATGGCCACGCGGATGCGTGCAGCTCCTGTCCACACCGGCCCGAAGGAAGTGCCATGAGCGCGCTGACCATGCCCTCCCCCAAGCCCCAAGCTGCATACCGGATACTTCTTGACCACACCACGACCTGCATCGCTTGCCTTGCCGGAACCGCCTGCACCACCGCTGTCGACCTTGCCCGTGCCTGGCGGGAGGCGCGAAGCGCATGAGGTGCTACGTGAAGGGGGAGGCGCACGGGTCGTCGATCGAGGACGAGTCGGGTGCTTACTGCCCGGAGCATGAGGTGACGCTGTTGTGGCGGGGGGACCCGATCACGGCCGCTGATGTACCTCAGGGGGCGGGTGTTGACCTGGACGGGTTGTCGGCGGGCGCGGATGGTCCGTACGGCGTTGCTTGCCGCAGTGCCTTGGTGACGGGTCTGGCCGACGTGCACGCCCTCTGCCTGCGGCCTGATTGTGTCTGTCCGTGCCATGCGGCGGCCACCGCTCTCCGGGAGGCCGGATGAGCGTCAGCCTGTCGGCTGCGGATGCGCGTACGTGTGAGGCGTGTTGGCGTTCCTCGGTGACCGCCGCCCGGCACACCGCTCACGGCCGGGAGCTGCTGTGCCGGGCGTGCGCGGAGAGTGGCTGTCCGCGCCGCGTCGACGTCTTCCCGCCGTACGGCATCTACCGGCTGCACCACCGCCCCGCCAATAGAAGTGTTCCGAAGAACAGAGGAGATGGACAATGATCACTACCCCCGTATCGGCCGATGCCGGTAAACACGGTGGGCCGCCCTCGGACAAGCCGTGGACGCCGCCCCAGGAGCCGAAGCCGACTCCGGACGGCAGTCGCCCTCAGTGCTTCCCGCAGTGGTGAGCGCCGCACACCAGGCACCCACCTACCCGTCTCTGGTGCAGGAGTTGGCCGATCGTGGGTTGCTGACCGGCCGGTGGCGGCGGGTGTTCGAGGCTGTTCCGCGTAGCCGGTTCGTTCCGGAGGTTGTGTGGCGGCAGTTGCCCGATCGGTGTGAGCCGGTCGTGGGGGCGGATGCGTGGCTGGCGTTGGTGAACAGCGACGAGCCGGTCATTACCCAGCTCGACGACGGGGGCGAGGGCGGACCCGGCCTCGCTACGTCGTCTAACTCGATGCCCTCGATGGTCGCCCGGATGCTCACGCTCCTCGAAGTCGTCGACGGGCAGCGTGTGCTGGAGATCGGCACTGGCACCGGGTATGTCGCGGCGTTGCTGTGCGAGCGGCTCGGTGACGATCTGGTCCACAGTGTCGAGCTGGACCCGGTGGTGGCCCGGCAGGCGGCCGACGCCTTGGCGCAGGCCGGGTATCGTCCGCACCTGCGGGTCGGCGATGGTGAGGAGCCGTGGCCCGGTTTGGGACCCGTGGATCGGCTGATCGCTACCTGCGCGTTGCGGTATGTCCCGTACGCGCTGCTCCGCCAGGTCCGGCCCGGTGGGGTCCTCGTGGTTCCGCTCGCCCGGGAGTTCTGGTCCGGGGCGCTGGTCCAACTTCGCGTTCAGGGCGACGGCACGGCGGTGGGGCCGTTCTGCGGCGGGGCCACGTACATGCCGATGCGAGCCCATCGCGTGCCTGACCTCCACGAGGTGCGGGGCAAGGGTCGGGCCCGTGCCGCTGGTCTGGACCCCGCCCGGCTCCTCGATCTCGGATTCGCCCTGTATGCGGGGGCCCGGCTGCCCGGCGTGCGGCTCATCCACCAGGAGACCGTCGACGGGGCGCGGGTCTGGGTGACCCGGGAGGACGGAGGCGCTGCGACGGCCGCCTCGGGGGAGGAGGTGTGGCAGTACGGGCCCGGGTTCCTGTGGGAGGAGATCGAGCAGGTCTGGTGGGAGTACGAGTCGGCAGGGCGACCCGACGCCGAACAGTTCGGGCTGA
Organism: Streptomyces sp. CA-278952; assembly: GCF_028747205.1. Classification (NCBI taxonomy): domain Bacteria; kingdom Bacillati; phylum Actinomycetota; class Actinomycetes; order Kitasatosporales; family Streptomycetaceae; genus Streptomyces; species Streptomyces sp. CA-278952. The sequence goes on along the minus strand of NZ_CP112880.1, from coordinate 3,310,087 downwards.
CCGTGACCGACCGGGGCCAGCAGGTATGGCTCCGGGACCCCGGCGAAGTTGTCCGGCCCAGCAGGGCGTGACCTGTGCGTCGGGCCCAGCCGTGCGCAAAGCCGGGCCGCTCGTCGCCGGGGTCGGGCGATCCGCTTGACGTCCTCACTCCTCGCGCAGGCTCAGGACCAGCTCGCGGGGCAGTCCATGGGTGTCGTGGAGGTAGTGGAAGTCCTCCTCGGTCAGCGGGCCTTGGAACCGGGGCCTGGCGAGCACCCTTCGGCCGCGCTCCAGGAGCCCGCGGAACCGGTGCTCCTCCTCGAGCAGCATCCGGAGCACGTCGCCCGGGCGCAGGTCCTGCCGGAAGTGGTCCAGGGTGTGCTCGACCAGTTCCTCCGGCAGGTCCCCGACGCTGCGCGAGGGATCGTCGCGCCACAGCACGGTGAGTACCCGTCGTACCAAGCGACGCAGCACGTAGCCACGCCCCGAGTTGGCCGGGCGTACACCGTCGCCGAGCACCACGACGGCCGAGCGAAGGTGGTCGCCGACCAGGCGCAGTGACGGTTCGTCCAGCGGCCACAGGGCGGGCACCAGGTGGCGCCAGGGGGCGAAGACGTCGCAGGCGAAGACGGACGACTCGCCCTGGAGCAGGGAGGCCAGCCGTTCCAGGCCGAGGCCGGTGTCGACGTTGCGCTGGGGGAGCGGGACGAGGGAGCCGTCGCCGAGGCGGCGGTGGGTCATCGTGACGTGGTTCCACACCTCGACCCAGCGGTCGTCGCGGGTGGGCGTCGACTGCGGCGGGCCTTCGCCGGTCCACAGGAAGATCTCCGAGTCGGGGCCGCAGGGGCCGGCCGATCCGTTGGGCCACCAGTTGTCCTCCACGGTGAGTTCCACGGGGACGCCGAGGCCCTGCCACAGGTCGACGGAGGCGGTGTCCGGACCGGTCCGGTCGTCACCGGCGAAGGCGGTGGCGTGCAGCAGACCGGGATCGACGCCCAGGCCCTCGGTGAGCAGCCCGTACCCCCAGTCGAGACTGAGCGGGCCCCCGTAGTCGCCCAGCGACCAGGTGCCGAGCATCTCGAAGACCGTCAGATGTGTGGCGTCCCCGACCTCGTCCAGGTCCGTGGTGCGCAGGCAGCGCTGTACGTTCACCAGTCGCCGGCCCAGCGGGTGGGGGCGGCCCTCCAGGTAGGGCGTGAGCGGGTGCATGCCGGAGGTGGTGAAGAGCACGGGGTCGCCGTCGGGCGGCAGCAGGGTCGAGCCGGTGATGCGGCGGTGGCCGCGCTCTTCGTAGTACTCGACGAACGTGCTGACCAGCTGGTCCGTACGCATGGGGGTGGCTCCTTCGCGTGCAGCGGGAAGGCGCCGGAGAACGGGACCGTTCGGTCACCCGGCCGGGGCCAGAGGCGCCACGGCACTGCCGACGGACCGTTTCCGGTCGCCGGGGGGAGTGAAGGTCAGGCGGCGGCAACCGGCGAGCTGGTCGCTCGCGCGGTCGCGGTGGTGTTGAGGCCGGTGACGTTCATGCGGCCGAGCCTAGCTCGCCCCGGCCACCGGGGCACGTGAATTCAGCGGGGCGGCGGGTGGCTGCCGACGGGTGGGCCGGTGCCGGTGCCCGCGCCGGGTGGCTGCCGGTGCCCGTGCCGGTGCCCTTGACGTTGGCGGGCGGCGGGGCTCAAGCCCTGCCCTCGGCCGGCCCCCGCTCCGGCCCCTGGCGGGCCCTCAAGTGGGCCCGCTCGCCCTGGTGGCCGAAGAGGACGAGGAGTTCCACGGTCCGGTCATCGTCGGGGCCGAGCCAGTGCGGCACGTGGGTGTCGAACTCGGCGGCCTCGCCCGGCTTCAGGACCAGCGTCCGTTCGCCCAGGATCAGCCGCAGCCGCCCGGCCAGCACGTACAGCCACTCGAAGCCCTCGTGGGTCCGCAGGGTCGGCTCGGTGTCCGGGCCCGGCGGGATCAGCAGCTTGTGGGCCTGGACGCCGCCGGGGCGGCTGAGCGGTACGTAGGTGAGGCCGTCGCGGGTGACCGGGCGGAGGTGGATGCGCGGGTCGCCCGTGCGGGGTGCGCCCACCAGTTCGTCCAGCGGCACCGCGTGGACCTCCGCCAGCGGCAGCAGCAACTCCAGCGTCGGCTTGCGTGTGCCGCCCTCCAGGCGGGACAGGGTGCTCTCGTTGATCCCGGTGCGCTCGGCCAGCTCGGCGAGGGTCATCCCGTGCCTGCGCCGCAGGTCGCGGAGGCGGGGGCCTACCGCCGCCAGGACGCCGTCCTTGGCGTTGCCGGTGTCCTTGGGCGTCTGTCGTACCGCGTCTTCTTCGGCTGCCATGTCCGCCAGGTTGCCGAAACAGCATGGGAACTTGCAAGCGTGGCGGACCGCGGCGCACCTTTCTGTCCAGCGGGGCGGCTCGTCCGGAGCGGCCCCGACGGGCATGAAGGGAACAGCCATGGGCAGCGACACCACCGGCGTCACCGACTCCGCCGCCTTCTGGGAGAACCACTACGCCGGCGTCGACGCGGAGTGGGGCACCCGCCCCAACGCCGTCCTCGCCGAGGCCGTCACCGCCCTGGCCCTCGCGCCGGGCGACGGCGGACGGGCGCTGGACCTGGGCTGCGGGCACGGCGGCGACGCGCTCTGGCTCGCCTCGCTCGGCTGGGACGTCACCGCCGTCGACGTCTCGTCCACCGCCCTGGGCCGGGTCGCCGCCGGAGCCGCCGCGGCCGGGCTGACCGACCGCGTCCGCCCGAGCCGGCACGACCTGGCCCGGACCTTCCCCGACGGGACCTTCGGCCTGGTGACCGCCAGTTATTTCCACACCCCTGTGGAGATCCCCCGCGAGCAGGTGCTCCGGCGCGCCACCGAGGCCGTCGCCCCCGGCGGCCTGCTCGTGCTGGTCGAGCACGCCTCGCTCGCCCCCTGGTCCTGGCGGGACGGCCACCAGGACGTACGCTTCCCCGCCCCCGACGACGTACTCGCGTCGCTGCGGCTCGGCGACGGATGGCGGACCGAGCTGTGCCACGCGCCCCGGCGGACCGCCACCGGCCCCGGCGGTGAGACCGCGACCGTGACCGACAACGTCATCGCCGTCCGACGCGCCGATACCCGGGACTGAGCCGCCCTCGGGCGTGGCAGGCGGACGTCCGCCGGAGCGGGGTCAGGCAGGGGCGAGTTCGGCCGCTCCGAAGGAGACGCTGAACCGGGCGCACCAGATGCTCACGCCGGTGAACTCGTCGAGGTCGATGCCGGCCGGCAGGGCGTAGTTCTGGTCGCCCTTGTTGCCCTTGAGCTTGCCGAGGCTCTCGTAAGCTCCGTCGTCGAACACGCCCCAGCCCTCCCTGCCTTCCTTGACCGGAGCGTCGGTGATCCAGACGTGCAGATCGGGGCCGTTGCTGGTGTCCAGGCCCTCCAGGCGCAGCGTGCGCGAGCCGTCGGGCAGGCGGACCACCTTGACCGTGCCCCTCGTGCGGTGTTCGTGGCTGATCAGCTCACCCGTCGCCAGCGTCTCCGGTCCCGGTGGCGCCGTGGACCGGGAGGCGCCGGGGGAAGGCGGCGCGGTCTCCGACGGGGCGGTGGGGACGGCCAGTTCCTCGCGTACGGTCTCGTCCTGCCACAGCTTCCACGGCTGGAACCAGTACAGACCCACGCTCACGGCCAGCGTGGCGGCGATCAGCGCGGCGGCGAGCACCGGCCCGCGCGATCGCGATCGCCGTCGCTTCGGAGCGTCCGCGTGCTGCTGATCGTGCGTAGTCATGATGTTGCCTCTCTTCGGCTCTGCCGGTCGTCGGGTGCGAGCCGTAACCCGGTGTGCATCGGTACGGGAAGGACGCCCGCGCGCCACTGGACCCAGTAGACGCGCCCGAACAGGGCCCACCAGGGTCTGCGTACGCCGACGACGATTCCCGGGTTGTCGCCCTCGCGGTAGTGGAACACCTCGTCCCCGGCCCGTAACGCGACGGGGGCGGGCGTCCCCGACAGCGGAGTCGCGGACGAGGAAGAGGGCGGGGATGAGGAAGAGAGCGGGGGCGGGGACTGCTGGGAGGCGCTGCGGCAGGGGGCGCCGGCGTCGCTGGACACCGTGAAGGGCATGGCCACCACTCTATGAACGCGAAGCGGGCATAAGGGACTTCAAGTTCTTACGGAAGCGGGACGTCGACGGCTGGAGCAGGGCCGGACGCCCCGGCCGTCGCCGAGCGGTGCGAGGCTGGGGCCATGCAGACACCACCGCCGGACGCAGGGCTTCGCGTGCTCCTCGTGGATGACGGCCCGACCGTGGCCGGGGCCGTCGCGGGGCACCCGGGCCGCACCGTGGACGAGGTCCCCCGCGCCGACGGCGGACCGGCGGCCCCGGCGTGCGCCGCGCGGCACAGGTCCGGCCGGCCGGGTCACTCCACGACGACCGAAGGCTGACGGACCCATGCTGGACATCCTCATCATCGCCCTGCTGGCCTTCTTGGGCGCCGCGGTCGCCGGTCTGCTGGGCGCCCTGGCGCTGCGGCTCCTGCGGCACCGTTCCCTCGTGGTCATACTCACGGTCGTCACCGCCGTCGCGGTCCTCGCGATGCTGCTCGGAACCCTGGCCGTGGCCTGGGAGATGTTCCTGTCGCCGCACGACCTGAACGTGATCGTGATCGTCGTGGCGATGGCCGCCGTGGTCTCCCTGGCCACCGCGCTGCTGCTCGGCCGCTGGGTGGTCGCCCGCAGCCTGGCCCTGACCGAGGCGGCCCGCTCGTTCGGCGACGGCGGCAGCTTCGCCGCGCCCGCACGGGCGGCGACCGCGGAACTGATGGCGCTCAGCGCGGAGTTGGAGTCCAGCAGCGCCAAGCTGGCGGAGTCGAGGGACCGTGAACGCGCCCTGGAGGCATCACGGCGAGAGCTGGTGGCCTGGATCTCGCACGACCTGCGTACGCCGCTCGCGGGTCTGCGCGCCATGTCCGAGGCCCTGGAGGACGGTGTGGCCGCCGACCCCGACCGCTATCTGCGCCAGATCCGCTCCGAGGTCGAACGCCTGGACACCCTGGTCGGCGACCTCTTCGAGCTGTCCCGCATCCACGCGGGCGCCCTCGCTCTGAGCCGCGCCCGGATCTCCGTCTACGACCTGGTCGCCGACGCCATGGCCGGGGCCGACCCGCTCGCCCGGGAGCACGGAGTGCGCCTGGTCGGCGAGGCGGTCGACTGTGTGCCGGTGGAGGTCGACAGCAAGGAGATGAGCCGCGTTCTGGGCAACCTCCTGGTGAACGCGATCCACCGCACGCCCTCCGACGGCACGGTCGCGGTGGCCGCGCGGCGCACCGACGACGGTGTCGTCCTGTCCGTCACCGACAGCTGCGGCGGTATCCCCGAGGAGGACCTGCCACGCGTCTTCGACACCGGCTGGCGCGGCAACCACGCCCGTACGCCGCCGGCGGGAGCGGGACTCGGCCTGGCCATCGTGGCGGGCATCGTCGAAGCCCACCAGGGCCGGGCCGCCGTCCGCAACGTGATGGGCGGCTGCCGCTTCGAGGTCACCCTGCCTCTCACCCTGCCTCCGGCACCTGCTTAGGGGTGGCCGCCGGAAGCTCCGCCACCCGGTCCTCCGCCCCGATGTTCCGGGCCTGTTCCGCCACCCACTCGGGGCTGATCGCCGGAGTCTGGCCCGGGGCCGGGTCGTTGACGAACAGGCAGAACGGATGGCCCACCGGGTCGAACAGCACCCGTACGTCGTGCTGCGGCTGGAACTCCGCAGGTGTCGCGCCCTCCGCCACCGCGTGGGCCACGCCTGCCTCCAGGTCCGTCACCTCGAAGTCCAGGTGCAGCATCATCAGCTGGTCGCCGGGGGACGCGGGCCAGACCGGAGGCACGTACGCCTTCTCCGTCTGGAAGCCCAGGCCGGAGCCGCCGCCGGGCGGGAGGAGCTTCACCCAGCCCGGCTCCTCCTGCACCGGCTCCCACCCCAGGAGGCGGCGGTAGAAGTCCGCCAGCTCCGCCGCGTCCGGGGCGTCGAGCACTGTGCTGGAGAGGGTCAGAGACGGTCGGGGGGTGGTCATGGTGAGCCTCCTCGCTCGGGAGATGGTGAGGTCGAGATGCGCGGGGGGTGCGGGGGTGTGCCGGTACGCGTACCCCGTACCCGGGGTGCGCCGGTACGTCTACCCCGTACCCGCGCGTTCACCAGCCGCGAGCCCCGCGTCCGCCCCCGCCCCTCTCACCCCGTGATGTCGTCGTACCCCTCGATCTCGCGCGGGTCCCGCGTTCCCGGGCCGATGTACGTCGCCGACGGGCGCACCAGGCGGCCCGTGCGCTTCTGCTCCAGGATGTGCGCCGACCAGCCCGCCGTACGGGCACAGGTGAACATCGACGTGAACATGGGCGCCGGGACCTCCGCGAAGTCCAGCACGATCGCCGCCCAGAACTCCACGTTCGTCGCCAGGACGCGGTCCGGACGCCGCGCGTGCAGCTCCTCCAGCGCCGCCTTCTCCAGCGCCTCCGCCACCTCGAAGCGCGGGGCGGCCAGCTCGCGGGCCGTGCGGCGCAGGACGCGGGCGCGGGGGTCCTCGGCGCGGTAGACGCGGTGGCCGAAGCCCATCAGGCGTTCGCCCCGGTCCAGGGCCTGCTTCACGTACGCGCTCGCGTCACCCGTACGCTCGATCTCCTCGATCATGCCGAGGACCCGGGACGGGGCGCCGCCGTGCAGCGGGCCCGACATCGCGCCCACCGCACCGGACAGGGCGGCTGCGACGTCCGCGCCCGTCGAGGCGATGACCCGGGCCGTGAACGTCGAGGCGTTCATGCCGTGCTCGGCCGCCGACGTCCAGTACGCGTCGACCGCCTTCACGTGCTTCGGGTCCGGCTCGCCGCGCCAGCGGATCATGAACCGCTCCACCACCGACTGCGCCTTGTCGATCTCGCTCTGCGGCACCATCGGCCGCCCCTGGCCGCGCGCCGACTGGGCGACGTAGGACAGCGCCATCACGGCCGCCCGCGCCAGGTCGTCGCGGGCGGTCGCCTCGTCGATGTCCAGCAGCGGCTTCAGACCCCAGACGGGGGCCAGCATCGCCAGCGCCGACTGCACGTCGACCCGGATGTCACCGGAGTGCACGGGGAGCGGGAACGGCTCCGCGGGCGGCAGCCCGGGGTCGAACGCCCCGTCCACCAGCAGGCCCCACACGTTTCCGAACGAGACATGGCCGACGAGATCCTCGATGTCGACCCCGCGATAACGGAGCGAACCGCCTTCCTTGTCCGGTTCGGCGATCTCCGTTTCGAATGCGACGACTCCCTCAAGACCGGGTACGAAGTCGGACATCAGGCGGCTCCCTCAGTTCGGCGGACGGCGGGCGGGCGGCAGACCCGGTTCGGCGGCCGTGGCGTACGGAGTGTGCATGTACCCGAAGGCGCGTGCGTGTACCCGGGAGGCCGCCGCTGTGCGAAGACCACAGGGGCCTGCCCCAAGATATTGGCGGGTTCCCACGGAGCGGGGAAGCGTGACATCCGGCACAGGACCCCATTTCGGCGGTGCGTGGTTACGGGCCCTCCCCGCCGGGCACACTCTGCCGCTGCGGCAGGATGGGCCTGTGCCCATACGAGAAGATTCCTCGGGACCCCTCCCCGACGATTGCACCACCGATCCGGCGGCGATGCGCGAGCAGTACCGCTCGGAGGACTTCACCGAGCGCGACCTCAGCCCCGATCCGATGGACCAGTTCGCCCGCTGGTTCCGTCAGGTCGCCGTCGGCGGCGTGCTGCACGAGCCCAACGCGATGATCGTCTCCACCGCCGCCCCGGACGGCCGCCCGTCCTCGCGCACGGTGCTCCTCAAGCAGTACGACGAGCGGGGCTTCGTCTTCTTCACGAACTACGACTCCCGCAAGGGCCGCGAGCTGGCCGCCAACCCGTACGTCTCGCTGCTGTTCCCCTGGCACCCGATGGCCCGCCAGGTCATCGTCACCGGCACCGCCCTGCGCACCTCCCGCGAGGAGACCGTGGGCTACTTCCGTACCCGCCCGCACGGCTCCCAGCTCGGCGCGTGGGCCAGCGCCCAGTCCACCGTCGTCGGCTCCCGCGAGGAGCTGATCCGCCGGTACGAGGAGCTGGCCGCCCGCTACCCGGAGGGCGAGAAGGTCCCGGTCCCGCCGCACTGGGGCGGCTTCCGGGTGGCGCCCGAGACGATCGAGTTCTGGCAGGGGCACGAGAACCGGCTGCACGACCGGCTGCGGTACGTGAGGGAGGGCGACGAGCCGGGCGCCGGAAAGTGGCGCGTGGAGCGGCTCTGCCCGTGACCCTGCCGCCGTGAGCCGTGAGCCGTGAGCGGGGGCCGGTGAACGCAGAAACCCGCAGGCTCTGGTTCCTCCGTGCACAGAGGAGCCGGCCGGACTTACCGGCGAGCCTGCGGGTCGGTGACTGCTAGGGATTGGCCGGCGTCCGGCCATGCACTGCAAAGAGCGCGACGACGGGCGTCAGCCCGCAGTCACCTCACGAGTCCGAGAAGAAATCACTTCCGGAACACCTCCTTTCTTCGCTGCCCACAGCCTAAAAGCGTCCCGGCTCGCGGTTCAACCGATTTATTCGGTGACTCTCTCCGAGCCGGTCTTTCCCCCGGCGCCCGTGAGGCCCAGAGCGCCCCGGACCTTCCGCAGATCGACGAACTTGAAGCCGGTGGCCTCCCGTCCGTCCTGCGCCGGGGTGGCGCTGCCGTCCTGGACGACGAGCAGGCCGCCGGGGTACCGGCTGCCGAGCGGTGCGTTCAGCACCGCCGCGCCGTCGCAGACCTCGGACCCGTCGAGCGTCGCCGAGGCCGCCGTCACGCGGAAGCCGCCCGCGTACCGGGGGAGGGCCCCGTGCCCGCGCCCGGTCCGGTTCTCGCTACCGGCCTCCTTCTCGTGGTCGGTCCGACGGGCGTACGCGGCGAAGGTGTCGTCGCCCTGGCTGGAGGCCAGCAGATACCGGTCGCCGTTGCGCTCGGGGAGCAGGGTCAGCCCTTCCACGTCGGCCGAGATCCGGCTGCCGCCGAAGCCCGGGTCCTCACCGGGGGCGCACTCCTCGCTCTCCTCGTCGTACGTCCCCGGCACGCCGTACTCGCGGACCTTGTCGACCAGCACCGGCTTCCCCCGCAGGTCGGCGGGCATCCGCCAGATACCCACGTCCTCCTGGCCGGCGTAGAGCGTGCCGTCGGCCGGGTCGACCACCATCCCCTCGACCTGGGGCAGCTCGCCCGGTTCCCCGCACGGCGTCCAGGACGTGCCGTCGGGCAGCCGGAATGCGGAGGGCAGGTCGAGGCTCCGGACCTTGCGGTACGTCACGGTGCCGGACCGGGTCGGGAGCAGTTCCAGCAGCGCGACCGAGGTGCGGTTGCGCCGGCTGGCCAGGGCGTACGAACGGCCGCTGCGGCGGTCCGTCCAGGTGGCCAGGCCGTACGCCGTCGCCTGCTCGTTGACCTCGTCCTGGTCGGCGGAGAACACCCGGGGCGCGGCCGGGTCGGTGACGTCGGTCAGCGGGCCTCCCGGCCTGGACGGGTCGATGCGGTGGATGCGGAGCCGGTCGTGGCCGCGGTCCGAGGTGACGGCCAGGTCCGTCGCCCCGCCCGGGGACAGGCGCAGTCCGTGCACCAGGTCGACGTTGTTGAAGCGGCCCGGGGCGTCGTCGGGGCCGGGCGCGGCCGGCGCGGGGAGCGACTGCACCAGCCGGGCGTCCAGACCGTAGACCCGCAGCCCGCCCTCCTTGGCGGTGGCGATCACCAGGCTGTCGTCCGGGGCGACGGGATTGCGCCAGATCGCGGGGTCGTCCGCGTTGGCGTTGCCGCCCTGCTCGTCGTCGTACAGCGTGGCGGTCTCGGCGCGCGGGGTGACGGCGGGGAGCGGCCCGGGGCCGTCCTGCCGGGCGGCCGGGACCAAGGGCGTGGTGCCCGCCACGGGCGTGGTGGGCACCAGGGGCGTGGTGGGCACCAGGGGCGCGGCGGGTGCGGGCGCGGCGGCGACGAGTGTCGCGAGGGCGGCGCAGACGGCGAGGGCCGTCGTCGCCGTCGCCGTCGGGCGTGCGGTGCGGTAAGGCGTCACGGAGGAGCTCCTTGCGGTCGAGGGTCGGCGGAGCGGGGCCGGGAGCGGCCGGGAGAGGCTGAGCCGGCGGGCTGTGCGGACGGGGTGGCGCGGGCGGGTGGGGCTGCGGCCCGGGAGCGGTCGGGGCCGCAGCGTGCCGAGATGCCCGGGGCGACCCGCGACGCCCGCGACGCCCGGGGCGACCCGGGGCGATGCGAGGACGACCCGGGGTCTGCGAAGACGTGTAAGACGACGTGTACGAAGACGTGTGCGAAGGCGTGTGCGAAGGCGACCCAAGGATGGGCGGGGCCGGTGGACTCCGTGTGACGTCGTCACCACGCACCGCCGTGCCGCCGGTGAACTCCCCACGCCGGCGGGCTCGACGGGGTCCGGCCGCGTTCGCGGTGTGGCGCGAAAGCGATGAGAAGCGATCGGGAATCCACCGCTGGGGGAAATGATTTCGGCGAAGTTGATGTGTGCTGGGTCACGTTCGAGTTGAATGATCTGACGTGCAGCAATACACGCGGCGACGCGTGGGAGAACGGCCGACACGTGTCGCGGGGGTGCGGAGTGGGTGCTTTCAGCAGCAGAGGGGCCACCGACGAGCTCGGGCCGGACGAGGATCCGGGCGGCGGGCCCCCCGGGGGCTCCGCCGACCCCGGGTCCCCGGACGGCGAGGGCGGGACCCCCGGTGAGCCTCCCGGGTCCGAACTGCTGGCGGCGTTGCTCGACGGCATGGACGCCGCGCTCTGCGCGTTCGACGCGGCCGGCACGGTCACCCACTGGAACCGCGAGGCCGAACGCGTCCTCGGCTGGACGGCGGCCGAGGCCGTGGGACGTGCCGGCTTCGCGGGCTGGGCGGTGCGCAGGGCCGACGCGGACGAGGTGCGGGCGCGGCTGATGTCGGCCATGGACGCGCCGGGGCGGCAGGTGCACGAGTTCGCGCTGCTGCGCAAGGACGGCGGCCGGGTGCTGGTGCGGACCCAGTCCGCCGGGGTGCGCGGCGCGGACGGGAAGCCGGCCGGGGTCTACTGCGCGTTCAGCGAGGTGCACGCCCAGATCGACCTGGAGCGGGCCATCGCGCTGAGCGAGGCCCTGCTGGAGGACGCGTCCTGGGGTGTCGTCCTCGTCGACGTCGACCTGCGTCCGACGGTCGTCAACGCGTACGCGGCCCGCGCGCTCGGCGGGGGCCGCACCGCTCTCCTCGGCCGTCCGCTCGGCGAACTGGTGGTCCAGGGCGTCGAGGAGCTGGAGGCGGCCCTGCACCATGTGCTCGCCGAAGGCGCCCCGACCGCCCCGGCCGAGCTGTGGGTGACCCTGCGGGCCGCGGAGGGCGAACGACGCCGGTGCTGGCGCAGCGGGTTCCTGCGGCTGGCCTCGCCGCTGACGGAGGCACCGGTCCCGCTCGGGGTGGGGTGGCTGTTCCGGGACGTCACCGCCGCGAAGCTCGCCGAGCAGGAGGCCGACCGGCTGCGGTTCCGGACGAGCCAGCTGCACCGCGCCGCCCGTACGGCCTCCGAGTGCGAGGACCCGATGGAGGCGGCGACCGCCCTGCTGGACTTCGCGCTCGCCGGGTTCGCCGACCATGTCCTGGTCGACCTGGTGGCGGGCGAGCGCCTGGTGCGCACGGCCGCCACGCCCTACGACGCTCCCGGCCCCTGCCTCCCGGTGTCCGGCGGCTCCGTCCCGGCCCGCTACGGCCCCGGCCACCCGGCCCTGCGGTCGGTCGAGCGCACCGGCTCGGTCCGTACGAGCGCGGGCGCCGGGGACGCGGCGCAGGCCTGGGCCGCGGAACGCCGCTGGCCCCGCGACGCGGCGCACGCGCTCTGCACGGTGCTCCGGAGCCGGGGCCGGACGCTGGGCGTGCTGACGTTCCTCCGTGCGGCGAACCGGTCGGCCTTTGAACGTGCCGACGCGGCGTACGCGGAGACGGTCGCGGCCCGGGTCGCGGGAGCGGTCGACCTCGCCCAGGTGACGGCGGGAACGTAAGCGGGCTCTCGCCGCGCGCTTCCGGCAGGCGCTTCACCGCCGGTCCCGCTCGACCACCGGCGAACCCGGCACGGGAACAGGCAGCGGTGGGAGCCCGCTGGCTGTCTGCTTCCGGCAACCCGCCCCGGAGCCCCGGCTCAGCGGCGGGGGCTCAACGGCGGGGCTCGACGGCGGGGCTCGACGGCGGAACGCCGGGTGGTGCGACGCCGCGCGCCGGCGCTCAGTGGCGGTAGAAGATCCGGTCCCGGTACTCCGTCATGACCCGGCCGTTCCACTCGTGGCCGCCGTCGACGTTGCCCGAGCGCAGCATCGGCGGCTCGATGCCCCGGGCCACCAGCTGTTCGACGGCGGCGGCCAGCATCGCCTGCATGATCGCGCTGGTCACCACGGTCGAGGCGGGGGCGAAGGGGGCGTCGACGCCGGGGGCCGTCAGCTCCGCGTCGCCGATCGCGATCTTGCTGTCCAGGACGATGTCGCAGTGGTCGCGCAGGAAGCCGCCCGAGGCGTGCCGGGAGCGGGTGCTCTCCGCGTACGCGACCGAGGTGAGGCCGATGACCTTCAGCCCGAGGGCACGGGCGTTCTGCGCCATCTCGACGGGCAGGGCGTTGCGCCCGGACAGCGAGACGATCACCAGGAGGTCCCCGGCGGTGGCGGGGCTGGAGTCCAGGACGGCCGAGGCGAGCCCGTCCACCCGCTCCAGCGCCGACCCGAGCGTGGCGGGCATGACGTCCACGCCGACCACGCCGGGCACGGTGAGCAGGTTCATCAGCGCCAGGCCGCCCGCGCGGTAGACGACGTCCTGGGCGGCCAGCGAGGAGTGGCCCGCGCCGAAGGCGAAGAGCCTGCCGCCGGACTCGACGGTGTCCGCGACGGCCGCGCCGGCGGCGGCGATGCTGTCCGCCTCCTCGTCCCGCACCCGCGTCAGCAGGCCGATCGCCGCATCGAAGAACTGACCGGCCAGCTTGCTGTCGCTCATCGGGAGAGCCCTTTCGACGGGGACGGGGACGGGGTGGGACGGGTGGTGCGGCAGGCGTCCCGCGGTGCGGGAACGCATGCGGGAATGCCGGTGCCGCCGATCACGTTGCGGTCTGGACCAGTGGACTGTCAATAGCGCCTTGTGACCCCGGCCGCACGCACTTCCACCGGTCTTCCACCGGGACGGCACGGTTGTCGGCGCTATGCGTCAGAATTGGTGCAGGGCCATCGCACGACGTTTTCTAGTCACAGCATCGAGGGGCACGTATGTCCGGACTGATCGACACCACGGAGATGTATCTCCGCACCATCCTCGAACTGGAAGAGGAAGGCGTGGTCCCCATGCGCGCCCGCATCGCCGAACGGCTGGACCAGAGTGGTCCGACCGTCAGCCAGACGGTGGCCCGCATGGAGCGCGACGGACTGGTCCAGGTCGCGGGGGACCGCCATCTGGAGCTGACCGAGGAGGGCCGCCGCCTCGCCACCCGCGTCATGCGCAAGCACCGGCTCGCCGAGTGTCTGCTCGTGGACGTCATCGGCCTGGAGTGGGAACAGGTCCACGCCGAGGCCTGCCGCTGGGAGCACGTGATGAGCGAGGCGGTGGAGCGGCGGGTGCTGGAGCTGCTGCGTCACCCGACGGAGTCGCCGTACGGGAATCCCATCCCGGGCCTGGAGGAGCTGGGCGAGAAGGCCGGGGCCGACCCGTTCCTGGACGCCTCCATGGTGAGCCTGGCCGAGCTGGACCCGGGCGTCGAGGGCAAGACCGTGGTGGTGCGGCGGATCGGGGAGCCGATCCAGACCGACGCCCAGCTGATGTACACGCTGCGCAGGGCCGGGGTGCAGCCCGGGTCCGTCGTCAGCGTGACCGAGTCGCCCGGCGGGGTGCTGGTCGGCTCCAGCGGGGAGGCGGCCGAGCTCGACTCCGAGGTCGCCTCGCACGTCTTCGTCGCCAAGCGCTGACCCCGCTGCCGCCCGGTGCCGGCGCGTTCGGCGCCCGGGTCGGCCCGGTGGCCGGCCGTGCGTCGGCCGCGGCAACACAACCGTGATGTGCGCTCGCCGATTTCCGTCCGGAACGCCAGCGGCCGGACGCGTCACATGCCAGGCTGAGGCCAGGCAGAGGACCTGAGGGGTGTCGGCCGGCTCCGGCCGGCACGGTCGGGGAGGGAGCAGGGAATGCGCCCGTCGTACCAACGCGCGCACCGCACGGTGCCCGGCGCGCTTCTCCACGCCCTGAGGAATGGCCTGAGGAATGGCCTGAGGAATGGCCTGAGGAACGCCCCGATCCCGGCAGGTGAGGGGCGGTTCGTGCCGCGGCCTGCCATCGTTGTCGAGGGTCTCGGGCGCGGTGCCCGGACAGGGGGCGGCCCCGGCGTCCGAAGGCGCCGGGGCCGTTCCTCCCCTGTGCTGACCTGGAGCCCCGAGCTCTCAAGGTCAGCTCCCGCGGGCCCCTGTCCCCGAGCGGCCCGCCTCCCGCTGAAGATCTCCCCAGGCCGGTCGGCATCAATCCTTGACCGGTGTCACTCGAACGTGGGGTCTTGGGTGGCAGAACCTCATTTTCGAATAAGAGTTCGATAGCCTGGCGGGGTGCGACCACACGGTGATCGAGGACCAGAAGGGGGTGCCAGGACTATGGTGCGGCGCATCGATGTGACCGGAACCGACGGCGTACGCCTCGCGGCATGGGAGTTCGCCGATCCGCCCAAGGAGCGCGCGGAAGCGGACAGCGCTCCCGGGGTCTTACTGCTGCACGGGCTGATGGGCCGGGCCTCGCACTGGGCCCCGACCGCCCGCTGGCTGGCCGAACGGCACCGCGCGGTCGGCCTCGACCAGCGGGGCCACGGCCGCAGCGACAAGCCCGCCGACGGGCCCTACAGCCGCGACGCCTACGTCTCCGACGCCGAGGCCGCGATCGAACAGCTCGGCCTCGGCCCCGTCACCGTCGTCGGCCACGCCATGGGAGCGCTCACGGGCTGGCAGCTCGCCGCCAAGCGCCCCGACCTCGTCCGCGCTCTCGTCGTCTGCGACATGCGGGCCTCCGCCCTCGGGGCGGCCTCCCAGCGCGAGTGGAGCGACTGGTTCGACTCCTGGCCGCTGCCCTTCGCCACCCTCGCCGACGTACGGAAGTGGTTCGGCGAGGACGACCCCTGGGTGGAGCGGCCGAACCCCTCGCGCGGCGAGTTCTACGCGGAGGTGATGGCCGAGCGGGAAGACGGCTGGCGCCCCGTCTTCTCCCGCCACCAGATGCTCCGCACCCGCGCCACCTGGGTCTTCGACGCCCACTGGGAGGAGCTGGCCCAGGTCCAGTGCCCCGCGCTGGTGCTGCGCGGCCTCGACGGGGAGCTGGGCCGCGCCGAGGCCCAGGAGATGGTCCGGGTCCTGCCCCGCGGCCAGTACGCGGAAGTGGCGGACGCGGGCCACCTCGTCCACTACGACCAGCCGGAGGGCTGGCGGGCCGCGGTCGAACCTTTCCTGGAACAGCTGAGGGCTGTCCCGTAGGGCCTGTCGGCGGCTCAGCCCTTGCTGACCGCCGCCAGGATCTCCGGCAGCCGGGCCGCCGTGCGCCGCGCGGCGATCCGCAGCCCCGCCCACCCGACGAGCGCCCCGTACACGACCCCGCCCGGCACCAGGAGCCACAGAGCCCCGTGGTGGTCCGCGACGTGCATCCAGATGGTCGGCACGATCACCGGCGCGGCCAGCAGCGCGGCGGCCACCATGCCGCCGAGGATCGAGATCCAGGCCAGGCCGGCCTGGCCCGGCACCACGTTCTTGAACGCGCCCTCCTGCGGAATCGAGTACGGGAACAGCGCCGAGGCCACCGCGCCCGTCGCCAGCATCGAGCCCAGCAGCGCGAACGACAGGCCGAGCGCCCCCGGCAGCGCCTGCCAGTCACCGATCACCGCCGCCGTCACCGCACAGACGAGCAGCGTGAACGGCAGGGTGAGCAGCAGCAGGACCAGCGCCCGCGCCCGCAGTTCGACGTACGCGTCCCGGGGCGAGGAGATCGTCAGCGCCACCATCCAGAAGGCCGAGGTGTCCTGGCCGAACTGGTTGTACATCTGCATGCCGAGCATCCCGGCCGCGAAGCACGCGAAGTAGACCGAGCCGGTGCCCTGGACCGCGTTGAGCAGCGGCACGATCGCCCCGACCGCCAGCGCCGTCACCCAGGCCGCCTTGGTCTTCGGGTCCCGGGCCACGTACCGCAGGCTGCGCTGCATCACCGTCGCGGTGCGGCCCTCCGGCAGCAGCGCCGACAGACCGCCCCGGCCGGACTCCTTGCGGGCCGGCTCCGCCGCCGCCAGGGTCGAACCGTCCGGTGAGGTCATCAGCGTCACCAGGGTCCGCCGCCACATCCACATCAGCGCCGCCAGGGCCGCCACCGTGATCAGGAGCTGGGCGAGGGCGACCCCGTACGCGCCGTCCGAGGCCGCGTCCACCGACGCCACGGCGGAGGCGCCGGGCAGCCAGCGGACCACGTCGCCCGCGGGTTCCAGCGCGGACAGCCCGCCGGCCTGACCGAGCCGCTGCGCGCCGAAGTTGACGAACTGGATGCCCACCGCGATCACCAGCCCGCTGAGCACCGCGAGGTCGCGGCCCTTGCGGGAGTTCAGCAGCCGGACGTTGGCCGTGGCCACCGCCCGGGACAGCGCCACGCAGAGCAGCATCGTCAGCGGGACCGCGAGCACCGCGAACACCACGCCCGCCGCCCCGTGCGCCAGCGCGATGACCGAACCGACCACCAGGCAGAGGGTGAACAGCGGGCCGATGCCGATCACCGAGGAGACCAGCAGGGCCCGGATCAGCGGCTCCGGCCGCAGCGGCAACATCACCAGCCGGGTCGGGTCGAGGGTGTCGTCACCGCTGGGGAAGAACAGCGGCAGCACCGCCCAGCCGAGCGCCACGACACCGGTCAACAGCACCACGACGGTGCCCGCGTGCTCGTTGCCGCGCAGCAGCACCAGGCCGAGCACCTGACCCGCGGCGAGCAGCAGCGTGAAGACCAGGGAGGTGATGAACACCGCCTTGCGCCCGGAGGACTGCCGCAGTCCGTTGCGCAGCAGCGTCAGCTTGAGCCGGACGAAGATCGGGGTCAGGCCCGTCGTCGGCGCCGCGGGGGCGGCCGAGGTGACCGGGGCGTCCAGCACGCTCATCGGGAGCCGCCCAGCCAGTCGAGGGAGTCGCCGGCGTCCCGGCCGCCCGCTCCGACCAGTTCGAGGAAGGCGCTCTGGAGCGAGGGGGCGTCGCCGCGCACCTCGGCCAGGGTGCCCTGCGCCTTGATCCGGCCCGCCGCCATCACGGCGACCCAGTCGCACAGCGACTCGACCAGCTCCATCACATGGCTGGAGAAGACCACGGTCGCCCCGGACCGGGTGTAGCGCTCCAGCACCCCCCGGATGGTCTGCGCCGAGACCGGGTCGACGCCCTCGAACGGTTCGTCCAGGAAGAGCACTTCGGGGTTGTGGAGCAGGGCCGCCGCGAGCCCGATCTTCTTCCGCATGCCGGTCGAGTAGTCCACGACCAGCTTGTGCTGCGAGCCCGCGAGATCCAGTACGTCCAGCAGCTGGGTGGCCCGCTTGTCCACCTCGTCCCCCGGCAGGCCGCGCAACCGCCCGTTGTAGGCGAGCAGTTCACGACCCGAGAGCCGCTCGAACAGCCGCAGCCCCTCCGGCAGCACCCCGATCCGGGACTTCACCTCGACCGGGTCCGTCCACACGTCGTGGCCCGCGACCTCGATCTTCCCCATGTCGGGCCGCAGCAGCCCGGTGACCATCGAGAGCGTCGTCGTCTTGCCCGCCCCGTTGGGCCCCACCAGGCCGACGAACTTCCCCGCGGGCAGCTCCAGATCGATCCCCGCGACGGCGACCTGATCCCCGAACCGCTTCCACAGCCCCTGCACGCGGACGGCGGGCCGCGCCTCCTGGGCACCGCCCGCCGTCGCGGCTGTCTCCGCGCCTGTCCTCGTACGTGCATCTGCCCGGTCCGGCATGGCACAGCCTTTCGATATCCCCATAGATGGGGACCACCCTACGAAAGGCCTGACCGGGGCCCGGGAAGACGCCGTCCGGGCTCCTTACGGAACGCGCGTACGGGCGTCGGCCGCCTCGCGTGCGCAGGCGTACGCCAGCGGGCTGATCAGCTCGTCCACATCGGGCAGCCAGCGGTTGGCATGGGTGGGCTTCCGGGCCCACTGCACGGCTCCCCGGGCGCCGACCCGGGTGGGCGGCGCGGCGACGTAGTGGCCCTCGCCGAGACCGGTCAGATCGATCGCCTCGGCGCTCCAGCCGAGCCCGCGCACCAGCTCGGAGGCCTTGGCGGCGGCACCCGGCAGCACGAAGAACAGCATCCGGCGGTCGGGCGTGCGGGTCACCGGGCCCAGCGTCAGGTCCATCCGCTCCATCCGGGCCAGCGCCAGGAACCCCGCGGACTCCGGGACCTCCAGCGCGTCGAAGGTCCGGCCGGTCGGCAGCAGCACCGAGGCGCGGGGCTGCCTGCTCCACATGCGCCGGGCGGCGGCCCCGCTGCCGGTCGCCCGGCCCGCCCAGTCGGCCTGGTCCGCGTGGGCTCCCGGCAGGGCGCAGCCGGCGTCGCCGCACGAACACCGCTCCCCGCCGCCCACCGCCTCCAGCCAGGCGCCGGGGAACACGTCCCAATGACGCTCTTCCGCATACCGCACCGCGGCGTCGAGCAGATGCTCGCCCCGCTGCTGAGGGACCTGTGCGGCTTCCATGACTCCGATGGGCTCTTCCACGCCCAGCACAACTCCCGCCGTCACCTGGGGTTACGGCCTCCCCTGAACAGGGACCCGGCGCATCGACCCCGCACGCGGGGCGCATCGGAGCACGAGCGGGGGCGCGCGTGAGGCGTCATGCCGAAGGGCGGGTAGCCACCTCCAGGACCGCCGCCGAGGGCCGCTCCCGGACCTCCGCGATGGTGCAACGCGCCATGGCCGTACCGAATGCCGATGGAATATGCGCATTTCTTGAGTATGTGACGGGCAGTGATCCCTTCCACCGATCACTGCACATAACCGACGTTTCAGGGGGACATATGGCTGCAAGGCCTCTCGTAGCCCGCCAGCCCAACGAACGGCTCCAGACGCTCATCCAGGAAGCCGCCTGTTCCAACGCGGGCCTCGCGCGCCGCGTGAACATGGTCGGGGCCGAGCGGGGTCTCGACCTGCGCTACGACAAGACCTCCGTGGCCCGTTGGCTGCGGGGGCAGCAGCCCCGGGGCCGGGCCCCGGGGATCATCGCCGAGGCGCTCGGCCGCAAGCTCGGCCGTACGGTCACGATCGACGAGATCGGCATGGCCAACGGCAAGAACCTGGCCTCCGGCGTCGGCCTCCAGTACGCGCCGACCGTCGCCGGGGCCGTCGAGCAGGTCTGCGAGCTGTGGCGCAGCGACGTGGGCCGCCGCGATCTGCTCGCCGGGTCGGCGGTCGCCGCGTCCGCGCTGGTCGAGCCCAGCCGGGACTGGCTGATCTCGGGCCCGGACCCACAGGTCGAGCGGACGGCGGGGGCCCGGGTCGGCATGTCCGACGTGGAGGCGGTGCGGGCGATGACCGCCGCGCTGACCGACCTCGACCACCGCTTCGGCAGCGGTCATGTGCGGCCGGTGCTCGTGCACTACCTCAACAGCGTGGTCTCCGGGCTGCTTTCGGGGGCGTACCGCGAACAGGTGGGGCGGCAGCTGTTCGGCGCGGTGGCCCGGCTCGCCGAGCTCGGCGGCTACATGGCGGTCGACACCGGCCAGCCCGGCCTCGCCCAGCGCTACTACATCCAGGCGCTGCGGCTCGCGCAGGCGGCGGGCGACCGGGCGTACGGCGGCTATGTGCTCGCCGCGTCGATGAGCCATCTCGCCGCCCAGCTCGGCAACCCCCGCGAGATCGCCCAACTGGCCCGCGCCGCGCAGGAAGGGGCCAGGGGGCACGTCACGCCCCGCGCCCAGGCGATGTTCTACGCGGCGGAGGCCCGGGGCCACGCGCTGCTCGGGGACGCCAGGACCTGCCACGCGGTGTCGGGGCGGGCGGTCGCCGCGCTGGAGCAGGCGGGCCCGGAGTCCGGCGACGACCCGGTCTGGATCGCGCACTTCGACGCGGGCTACCTCGCGGACGAACTGGCCCACTGCCACCGCGACCTGGGGCAGCCGGAGCAGGCGGCCCGGCGGGCGAAGGAGGCGCTGGCCGCGCTGCCGGAGACCCGGGCCAGGCGTCGGGGCATCGCGCTGGTGCTGCTGGCCTCGGCCCAGGTGCAGCAGCGGGAGGTGGAGCGGGCGTGCCACACGGGCACCCGGGCGATGGAGCTGCTGTCGACGGTGCGCTCCAGCCGGGGCGCCGAATATCTCGACGACCTCCAGCAGCGGCTCGTGCCCTACGGCGAGGAGCCCGCGGTGCGGGAGTTCGGCGAGCGGCTGGAGCTCCAGGCGGCTTGAGGGCAGGGGGTCGCCGATGCGGTCCGGGCCGTGTTCGTGACGGTCCGGCCGTTAACAGCGTCGCGGGGCAGCGGGGTGTTACCGGCCCTGTGAAGGGGGCGTGAGGGGTACCACGCGCTTGGCGGAGGCGGGTGACCACCCGATAGCGTGAGCCGACGGTTCCGTAGGTTCACACGTAGGAGTCCTGGTGACGCAGAGCGGACAGGGCGGCGAGCACGAGCTCCCCGCCGCACGACCCGCGCACGAGGGTGTCGTGCTGCCTGCCGACGGCGGAGCCCCCTGGACCGCCGGGGCGCCCGGGGCCGGGCAGGGCGGGCAGCAGGGTGAGCAGGCGGCGCCCGCGGGCGGTCAGCCGTGGGGCGGGCAGTGGGGGCCGCCGGGACCGCAGCAGCAGCCGGCCGGGGGCTACGGCTACCCGCCCGCGCAACCCCTGCCGCCGCCCGCGCAGCAGTCGCCGGGCCCGGAGGCGTACCAGCAGCCCGGGGCGTATCAGCAGCCCCAGCAGCCGGGTGCGTACCAGCCGCCTCAGCAGCCCGGCTCCTACCAGCAGCCGCAGCAGCCCGGCTCCTACCAGCAGCCGCAGCAGCTGCCGCACCAGCAGCCCGGCGCGTACCCGCAGCAGTACCCCCAGCACCAGCAGAACCAGCAGCCTCAGCCGTACGCGCAGCCGCTGCCGCCGGAGGCAGGGCCGGGCGCCCAGGGCGGTCAGGGCGGTCAGGGTGTTCCCGGCGGTGACGCGGACGCCACGCAGTACATCGCGCCCGTTCCGGGCGGTCCCGGCCCCGTGGGGCCCTCGCAGGGCGGCGGGGACGCGGACGCCACGCAGTACATCGCGCCCGTCCCGGGCGGTCCCGGCCCTGTGGGGCCCTCGCCGGGCGGCGGTGACGCCGACGCGACCCAGTACATACCCCCGGTGCCCGGAGGGGCCCCGTACGGGATCAGGCCGGGCGCGCCGGGGGACCGGCAGCCGCCCGCGGAGTTCGACAACCTGTTCCGTTCCGAGGAACCCGCGGGCGCCACACAGCAGATACCGCAGTTCGACGCGGGGCAGCAGCCCCCGCCCCCGTACCAGCAGCAGGGCTATCAGCCCCAGCAGCCCCACCAGCCCCAGCGGCAGCCCCAGGGCGGCCAGTTGCCCCCGCAGGCGCCCGGGGGCTACCAGCCCGGCCTCCAGGGCTTCCAGGGCCGCGGGGAGCAGGACGGACCGGTTCCGCAGCCGAGCGGCGACGCCCCGCGCCGGCGGTCCGCACATGTTCCGCTGATCGCTGCGGTCGTCGTGGGCTGCGCCGTCATCGGACTCGGCGCGGGCGCGCTGCTGAGCGGCGGCGACGACCCCGGTGAGGACGACAAGCAGCCGGTCGCCTCGCAGAGTTCACCGGCCACGGAGCCCACCGCCGAGGCGGCACCCGACCCGGCGAAGCCGCAGGCCGAGGCGTTGGACAAGCTGCTCGCCGACAGCAACGACAGCCGGGCCGCGGTGATCAGCGCGGTCGAGAAGATCAAGTCCTGCAAGGACCTCGACCGGGCCAACGACGACCTCAAGGGCGCCGCCCAGCAGCGCCGCGACCTGGTGACCCGGCTCGAGGGGCTGACCGTGGACAAGCTCCCGCAGAACGCGGAGCTGACCGCCTCGCTGAACCGGGCGTGGAAGGCCTCGGCGGCGGCCGACGACCACTACGCGACCTGGGCGCGGCAGGCCAAGAAGCAGAAGCACGTCTGCAAGGGCGGCCAGGCCCGGTCGACGAGCGAGACGGCCAAGGCCAACCAGCAGAGCGGGGTGGCCACCCAGGCCAAGCGCGAGGCGTCCAAGCTCTGGAACGTGATCGCGGCGAAGTACGGCCTGACCAAGCACGGGTTCACCGAACTCTGAGCCCTGGGCCCGGTCCGGTCCGGTTCCGGCCTGATCCACACGGGAGGCCCCGCGGGGCAGCTCTCAGCTGCGCGGGGCGTCCGTGAGGGCGTCGGATACGTCCACGAAGCCCTTCTTCTGGGCGGTGAGACGTCCCTCGCGCACCACTTGGAACGTCACCTTCGTGTTGACGATGCGCGGGTAGTTCAACGTGCCGACCAGGTCCTCGAAGCGCCAGCGGAGCGTCGGGGTCAGGCCGCCGGTGTCGACCTCGACGCCCCGGTTGAGGGCGGCCACGACCCGGCCCGGTGTGACCTTCTCGTCGTCGATCGCCCGGACGGCCGCCCGCAGCGCCGTGTACGCGATCCAGGTCGTCTGCACGGCGGTGTCGTCCGGGTCGATGCGGTTGTCCCCGAAGGCGTACTGACCGACCACCTGGCGCATCTCCTTCCAGCGCGCGTTCCTCGCGTCCGGGTACCAACCGGTGACGTAGGCGCCCTCGAAGGGGCTGTTCGGGCCGCCCGTGCGGTCGACGAGCGGCTGGCTGACGCTGCCCAGCACGGAGGAGATCCTGACCTGCTCGCCGTCCGGCTCCAGACGGCGGAAGGAGTCGAAGAACGTCTCCGTACGGGCGCCGAGCACCGCCGTCACACAGCCGCCGTCGGACCGTTCCAGCGCCTGCGTGGCCTGCTCGTCGTAGGACGTGGCGTCCAGCGGGGCCAGGATGTCGGTGGAGGCGGGCCGGCCGGCGGCCATCAGCCCGTTGTTCAGGAGCGGCGGCATGCCGTCGCCGCCGATCGAGTCGGGCCGCACCAGCGAGACCCGCTCGCAGCTGCGGCCCAACTGCTGCCCGTGACCGGCCAGCAGCGCCGACTGGCCACCGTTGACGGGGTACGAGAGGTAGCTGCTGAACTCCTCCGTGGAGGCGCCGTAGCCGCCGATGTACGGGACGCCGCCCGCCTCCAGCGCCGGCATGAAGCTCTGGCCGTGGCGGCTGTACGAGCCGACGACGGCGGCCACCTTCTTCTCGACGGCCTCCCGCGCACACCGCTCGGCGCCGATCGCGGTGTCGCCCTCGTCGCAGACGACCACCTTCAGCTCGCGCCCGTCGATGCCACCGGTGTCGTTGACCCAGCGCGCGTACGTCTGGGCCATGGCGGGCACCCCGGACATCTTCACCGCGTTGATGTCCTCCGACCGGTCGGGCGCCCACGTCATCACGGTGACGGGCCCCCTGGACCCCCCCGAGGCCCCAGGGAGCACGCCGCAGCCGGACAGCAGCACCGCTCCCGCCGCCGCCGCGCTGATGACGCCCGGGAAGGGGCGGGGAAAGGTGGGGCGTCGCCGTCCGGTCATGGGACTGGACCCTTCCGGGCCCCGGGTAACGGCGCGGTGTGCCGTTCTCAACGCACGGTGACGTCCAGGTGAATTACGGGGGCCCGTGCGGAGACGCGGTGAAGGAACGTACGATCGACGACCGTGCAGCAAGGTTCGGAGAACTCTTCCCGTCGCGGCCGTCGCTCGTCCACCATGGGCGGCATGCCGCTCACTGACATGCCGTGGTGGCGCTGGCGCACCAACGTGCGCTCGGCGCTGCACATGCTCTCCGACCCCGTCTTCCATCACGAGTGCTGGCTCGCCGGCCGGGAAGGGTACGGGGACGTCACCGACGCCGTGTACCGCCTGGTCGAGGACACCTGGCTCGACAACTGGTCCGCCGAGAAGTACGTCGGCACCATATTCAAGGACTCCGCCGAGGCCGCCGCCGTGGACGCCGCCGCCCTGCGCGTGCTGCGGATCATGCACCAGGTCGGTGCGGACGCCCCCGTCTCCGCCTATCTGGAGCACCCCGGCTGGCCGGAGGCCGTCCTCGCGGCCCGCGAGGCCCATGTGATGCTCGCCACCAACGACGCGGAGGATCCGGACATACCGCCCCGCTCGCTGGACGTCATCCGCATCATGACCAGGGCCGCCTGAGACACGGCGGGTGTGGCACCCTACGAGGATGACCGCGCCGCAGCCCGCCCCCTCCGCCGCCTCGGACGCCGCCGCGACCGAGCAGTACGTCCTCACGCTCTCCTGCCCCGACAAGCAGGGCATCGTGCACGCCGTGTCGAGCTATCTCTTCATGACCGGCTGCAACATCGAGGACAGTCAGCAGTTCGGGGACCACGACACGGGTCTGTTCTTCATGCGGGTCCACTTCTCGGCCGACGCCACCGTGACGGTGGACAAGCTCCGCGCCAGCTTCGCCGCGATCGGGGAGGCCTTCCGGATGGAGTGGCAGATCCACCGGCCCGCCGAGCGCATGCGGATCGTGCTGATGGTGAGCAAGTTCGGCCACTGCCTCAACGACCTGCTGTTCCGGTCCCGCACCGGGGCGCTGCCGGTCGAGATCGCGGCCGTCGTCTCCAACCACACGGACTTCGCCGAGCTCGTCGCCTCGTACAACATCCCCTTCCGGCACCTCCCGGTGACGCAGGACAACAAGGCGGAGGCCGAGGCGCGACTGCTGGAGCTGGTCCGCGAGGAGGACGTCGAGCTGGTCGTCCTGGCCCGCTACATGCAGGTCCTCTCCGACGACCTGTGCAAGCAGCTGAGCGGCCGGATCATCAACATCCACCACTCGTTCCTGCCGAGCTTCAAGGGCGCCAAGCCCTACCACCAGGCGCACGCGCGCGGCGTGAAGCTGATCGGCGCGACCGCGCACTACGTCACCGCCGACCTCGACGAGGGCCCGATCATCGAGCAGGAGGTCGAGCGCGTCGGCCACGGCGTGACGCCGGACCAACTGGTCGCCATCGGCCGGGACGTGGAGTGCCGGGCGCTGGCGCGTGCGGTGAAGTGGCACGCGGAGCGGCGCATCCTGCTCAACGGCCGCCGTACGGTGATCTTCGCGTAGGACCCGGCGCCGTTCGGCAGGTCCCGCAGCCGGCCGCAGGACCTACAGCCGGCTGAGCGAGGCCGTCGCGAACAGTACGTCGCGGATGGCCTCGCGGTCGCCCTCCTGGCCCGCCGCCGCTTCCACCGGCGAGATGTGACCCGCGGCGAGCCGGCAGAACTCGACCCCGTCCAAAGCCACCTGCGCCACCGTGCGCTCGGGCGAGCCGAGGGCGGCCGGCGAGTCCAGTGCGATGTACCAGTCGCCCCCGCCGTGGCCCTCGATCTCCAGATGGACCGAGCGGCCCGGCGCACCGGCCGTGACGAGGTCCTTCGCGGGTCCGGCCAGTCCGGCGCGGCGGCGCCCCGCCATGGCGGCCGGAAGCAGCCGGGCCGCCAGGTCGATCATCCGGTGCAGATGGGCCGCCGACGGGGCCTCGTACGGGTAGTCGACGGCGTCGGCGATGTCCCCGCCGTGCACCCAGCACTCGAAGGCGCGGTCCAGCAGCGCGTCCTGGAGCGGCAGGGCGAAGGCCCCGTAGGAGACGGAGGCCTCGGCGACGTTCCGCCCGGCGAAGGACGCCGTGCGGATCAGCTCGTGGCTCTGGGCCCGCCAGGGCTCGCGGACGGCCCGGGTGGGCGGCCGGTGCGCTGACGACCAGTGCCTCTCGGTGCGCTCGGAGGGGTCCAGCGGCACCTCGCCGCCGCCGAGCGGGTCGTCGAGGCCGAGCGCGGCGGACAGCAGCCCGTCGACCGCCGTCAGGTGGCCGATCACCCCGGCGACCGTGGTTTTGCGGCTGACCTCGCGCTCCTCCTCGAACCACCGCAGGCGCACCGGCGCGTGCCACTCCGAGTCCGCGATGTCGCGGAGCAGCGCGTCGAGCCGGGCGGTCTCGGCGTCGTACGGGGCGGCGTACTCCGGCACCGGGATCCGGGCCGGCCGGCGGCTCAGGCAGCCGTCCATCACCCGGGACCGGAGCGTCGGGTCGAGATCCAGGGAGCCGTCGGTGTGCAGCAGCCCCACCGCGTCCCGCAGCCGCAGCGCCTCGTCCGCGCACGGGGCGCACGCGGTGAGATGGTCCTCCACGGCGGCGGTCTCCTCGGCCGAACAGGCGGACAGCGCCCAGGCGCCGAGGAGGGCCTTGAGCACCCGGTGGGGGAGGTCGATGCCCGAGGCGGAGGGCGAGGCGGAGGGCGAAGCGGAGGCGGAGGTCATGAGCGGCTCCGGGGCGGCCTGTTCGGGGAGGGCCTCTTCCGGCTGTTCGGGGAGGGCCTCTTCCGGTGCGGACTGCTCCGGCACGGCCTCGTCCGGGGCCGCCGATCCGGGCGGCGGCAGGTCAGGCCGGGGCACGGACTCCAGGTCGAGGTCGTCCGCCGCCCCGCGCGGGCCCGGTATCCGGCGGGCGCCGCGCACCTCCTCCTCGCCTCCCTCGCTCTCGCGTCCGTCGCCGCTCACCGGACCCGTCCGTAACCGGGTGGCGAGGACCCTTCGAGCGGGCGGGCGTTGGCCGTGGAGAGCAGTTGGAGCCCCAGCCGGAGCCGGCGGCGCGCCTCGTCCTCGGTCACCCCGAGGTCGGCGGCGGTCTGCCGGTAGTCCCGGCGATGGATGTACGCCAGCTCCAGCGCCTGCCGCAGCGGGGCGGGCATGGAGGAGACGATGTAGTCGGCGCGGGCGGCGGCCGTGGCGCTGCGCACCCGCCGCTCCAGCTCCTCCGGGTCGGGCGCCGCGCCCTCGCCGTGCTCCGCCGCGTACGAGGAGACCGTCGCGCGGCGCAGCCGCTGGACGGACTGGCGGTGGGTGAGGCGGGCCACCCAGGAGCGCATCGAGCCCTGCTTCGGGTCGTACGCCTCGGGGTTCTCCCAGACCTGGGCGAAGACCTCGCGGGTCACCAGGTCGGCGGCGTCCTCGTCATCGAGCATCCGGTGCGCCTGGCTGTGGACGAGGGCCGCGAACCGGTCGTACAGCTCGCCGAGCGCCGCCGCCTCACCGCAGGCCAGCCTCTGCTGCATCCTGCGGTCCCAGCGGGGTGCCGTCTCCTTCGCCATGAACCCCCCAGCCCCCGGCCCTGTCCACCCGAATCCGTGATCCACCCTGTGCCCGTGAGGACCGAATGTAGTCCGCCGGGCGGGCGGCGCACGCGCCTTTGCGGCAACTCTCTTCTTGCGGCGCGTGGCCGACGACGGTAGTCGATTTTCGGCCCGGCTGCCTCGCTGTCCGCTCGCTTTCGGCCTGCTGCCCGCTCTGAGCAGCGGAAACGGCCCGACGTGCGCCTTTCCGCAGGAAACCTCCTGGGCGTCGGCAGGCGTGTCGGTGTTTCATGGGGGTGCGGTGGGGCAGCCGCGAGGAGGAACGGAAACTTCCGGAGTGCCGGGAGCCCCGGAACGAGAGGTCCAGTCGCGTGACGCTGAAGGTGGACGAGGCGGAGCAGGGCTCCTGGACCGTGCTGAGCATGAGCGGCGAACTCGACCTGGTGACCTCACCCGTCGTGCGCCAGTCCGTCCACGAGGCGGTGGCGGAGGGGCAGCACGATGTAGTGCTCGACCTGTCCGAGGTGTTCTTCTGCGACTCCAGCGGCGTCGGTGTGCTGATCGCCTCGCGCCGGCTGATGAAGTCCTGCGGCGGTCGGCTGCGGCTGATCCTCCCGGCCCGGGGCGCGGAGGACGGTTCGCACGTCAACAAGGTGCTCGGGGCGCTCGGGGTGCGCCGGCTGTTCGACGTCTACCCGGACGCGCTGTCCGCCACCGACGAGGAGTGCAGGCCGCTGAGCGCCTGAAGCGGGTTCCTCCGATGCGAGGTTGTCACACAGGAGGCGCTGCTCGGTGACGTGTGAGCGCCCCGGGCGTCGTACGCTCCCCGCATGGACAGCGCAGAGTACGAGCGAAAGATCGCGCACCGCTTCGCAGCCTTCGACCAGGACGGTAACGGCTATATCGATCGTGCCGATTTCAACGCCGCGGCGGCCCGTCTGCTCACCGAGTTCGGTACGACGGCCCGCTGCGACAAGGGGCAGGCGCTCTACACCGGTGCCGAGGCCTTCTGGCAGGGCATGGCGGGCATCGCCGATGTGGACGGGGACCAGCGGGTCACCCGTGAGGAGTTCGTGGGCGGGGCGGTGAAGCGGCTCCGGGACAATCCCGGGCGGTTCGCCGAGATCGCCCGGCCGTTCCTGCGGGCGACCATCGCGGTCGCGGACGGCGGGAACGACGGCAGGGCTTCGGTTGCGGACGTGGAGCGGGCGCTCCGGGTCCTCGGAGCCAGCGCCGAGATCGCGGGCATCGCCGCCCAGAGCCTGGACACGGACCGGGACGGGTTGATCGCGGAGAGCGATGTGGTCGCGGCGTTCGCCGTGTACTTCACGGTGATCGAGCCGGACGCGTAGCGATCCGGGGCGTTACGGGGACGGCGCGTCGCTCCCGTAACGCCTGCCGCTCCCGTAACGCCTCCCGCTCCCGCGGCGCCTGTGGCCCTCGGCCCCGCTCGCCTCACCCGCCGAACCGTTCCCGCAGCCGGTACTTGAGCACCTTGCGCAGCGTCTCGTTGCGCGGCAGCGCGTCGAGGACCTCCAATTGCTCGGGCACCTTGTGGACGGACAGGCCCGCTTCCCGCAGATGGGCGGAGAGCGCGGTCAAGGTCAGGGGCGGGGCGCCCGGCGGCTGTTCGACCACCGCGCAGACGCGTTCGCCGCGCTCCGGGTCGGGCAGCCCGATGACCGCCGCGTCGGCGACGGCGGGGTGCGTGTGGAGCAGGTCCTCGATCTCCTTGGCGGAGATGTTCTCGCCCTTGCGGATGATGATGTCCTTCAGCCGCCCGGTGAGCGTGAGGTGACCGCTCTCCCGGAGCCGCCCCAGGTCCCCGGTGATCAGGAACCCCTCGGCGTCGAAGGCCGCGGCACGGGCCCCGGCGTCCAGATAGCCCCGGCAGACCGCCTCCCCGCGCAGCCGAACCTCGCCCTCGGCACCGTACGGGAGCGGCTTGCCGTGTTCGTCGGCGATCCGGATCTCCATACCCTCCGGGGGCCGCCCCTCGGTCAGGGCCAGGTTCTCCGCCGTGTCGTCCGGGGCGCCCATGGTGATCATCGGGACCTCGGTCATGCCGTAGCCGTGGGTGAGCTGGACCCCCATCTCCCGCACCACCGCGTGGTACACCTCCGGCGGTTTCGGCGCTCCGCCGCCCGCCAGCAGACGGAGGGTCGGGATGAGCGGCCGGCCGGGGGCCTTGCGCTGTTCGGCCAGGAACATCGCGTAGAAGGCGGTCGAGCCGCCCGCCACCGTCACCCCGTGCCGCCGGTACTCCGCCAGCGCGTCCGGCAGCGCGAACTGCTCGAACATCACCGCGGGGAAGCCGTACAGCAGCAGCATCACCGTGTAGTCGGGCCCGGCGACATGGGCGTACGGGAACGCCATCGAGCCCACGTCGTCGGCGGAGAGCTTCAGGGCGTGGGCGAGACAGGAGCCGCCCGCGATCAGGGAACGGTCGGTGTGCAGGACGCCCTTGGGGTCGGAGGTGGTGCCGGAGGTCCAGTAGATCCAGCGGACCTCCTCGCCCGAGGAGGGGGCGGGCGGGGGCGGCAGGACCGCCGGGTCGCCGTCGGGGAGGGTGTCGTACGCCTCGAAGACCCGCGGCGGGCGGTCGAGTTCCCCGGCGATCCGCTCGGCCATCGCCGTGTGGTCGAAGCCGCGCCACACGCCGGGCACGGCGAAGAACGCGGCTTCCGACCCGCGCAGCGCGAACCGCACCTCGCGGTCCCGGTAGAACGGGATGACCGGCGTCTGTACGGCCCCGAGCCGGGTCAGGGCGAAGGAGAGCAGCGCCGTCTCCAGCCGGGTCGGCAACTGCCAGGCCACCACGCTGCCCGCCCGCACGCCCATCCCGTACAGCCCGGCGGCGACCCGCTCGGCGCGGTCCCTCAGCTCGCCGAAGGTCAGGCGACGGTCCTCCTGGAGCAGGACCGGGCGGTCGGGGGTGAGGGCGGCGCGGCGTTCGATCAGCTCCCAGAAGGTGCGGGAGGCGCCCAGGGCGTGGGCGGATGCGGTCACGTCGTTCACGGCGGTCACAGCGCCTCCTCCGAACTGACGGCCAGTCAGATAATGCGGAGAGCGTAGGGCTCCGCGCCTTGTCGGTCCAGGGGTGCGGAGCTAGCCTGAGTGCTGCGACCCCATCTGACGGGCCATCAGAAAACCCGGAAAACTATCGGAGACCGCCCGCACCCGGGACCGCGCCGGGCACGCCGGGCGCGCCGGAGGGACGACACCATGACGGATACGGAACTGCCTCGGATCGTCAGCGTCGACGACCATGTGATCGAGCCCGCGCACCTCTTCTCCGCCTGGCTGCCCGCGAAGTACCGCGAGCGCGGGCCGCAGCCGCTCACCGCGGGCATCGGGGAGCTGGCGTACACGGGCGGGAAGTACGTCATCACCATGGACCCGGACGGGCCGCCCACCGACTGGTGGATCTACGAGGACCTGAAGTTCCCGTACAAGCGGAACATCGCCGCCGTCGGCTTCGACCGTGACGACATGACCCTGGAGGGCATCACCCGCGCCGAGATGCGGCCCGGCTGCTGGGACCCGGCCGAACGCCTCAAGGACATGGACCTCAACCACGTCGAGGCCTCGCTCTGCTTCCCGACCTTCCCGCGCTTCTGCGGGCAGACCTTCGCCGAGGCGCACGACAAGGAGGTCGCCCTCGCCTGCGTGCGCGCCTACAACGACTGGATGGTCGAGGAGTGGTGCGGCGACAGCGGCGGCCGGCTGATCCCGCTCTGCATCATCCCGCTCTGGGACATCGGCCTCGCCGTCGCGGAGATCCGGCGGAACGCGGCCCGGGGCGTCCGCGCGGTCACCTTCTCCGAGATTCCCACCCACCTCGGGCTGCCGTCCATCCACACCGGCTACTGGGACCCGTTCTTCGCCGTCTGCCAGGAGACCGGCACGGTCGTCAACATGCACATCGGCTCCAGCTCCCAGATGCCCGCCGCCTCCCCGGACGCACCGCCCGCCGTACAGGCCTCGCTCTCCTTCAACAACGCGATGGCCTCGATGATGGACTTCCTCTTCAGCGGGGTCCTGGTGAAGTTCCCGACGCTGAAACTGGCGTACAGCGAGGGCCAGATGGGGTGGATCCCGTACGCCCTGGAGCGCGCCGACGACGTCTGGGAGGAGCACCGGGCCTGGGGCGGGGTGCGCGATCTGATCCCCGAGCCGCCGTCCACGTACTACTACCGGCAGATGTTCTGCTGCTTCTTCCGCGACAAGCACGGCATCGCGTCGCTGGACGTCGTCGGCCGCGACAACGCCACCTTCGAGACCGACTACCCGCACGTGGACTCGACCTTCCCGCACACCAAGGAGGTCGCCCTCGACCACGTCAAGGGACTCGACGAGGAGACCGTCCACAAACTGATGCGCGGAAACGCGATCCGGATGCTCGGCCTGGACCTGGACAAGTAGGGCGGGCGCGGCGGTGGATCTCGCGTACACGGAGGCCGAGGAGGAGTTCCGGCGACGGCTGCGGGAGTGGCTGGCCGGCGCCCTCCCCGGCCTGCCCCCGAAGCCCTCGCCCGACGACTGGCCCGCGCGCCGGGCGTACGACACCACCTGGCAGCGGATGCTGTACGACGCCGGGTACGCGGGCCTGCACTGGCCGGCGGACGCGGGCGGGCGGGGCGCCACCCCGACCCAGCACCTGATCTACCTGGAGGAGACGGAGAAGGCCGGGGCCCCCTACGTCGGGGCGAACTTCGTCGGGCTGCTGCACGCCGGGCCGACGATCGCCGCCGAGGGCACGGCCGAGCAGCGGGCCCGCTGGCTGCCCCCGGTGCTGCGCGGCGAGGCGGTCTGGTGCCAGGGGTTCAGCGAGCCGGACGCGGGCTCCGACCTGGCCGCCCTGCGCACCCGGGCCGTGCGCGACGGCGACTCCTACGTGATCAGCGGAGCCAAGACCTGGACCTCGCACGCCGAGGTCGCCGACTGGTGCGAGCTGCTGGTGCGCACCGATCCGGACGCGCCGAAGCACCGGGGGATCAGCTGGCTCGCGATGCCGATGGACGCCCCCGGCATCACGGTCCGGCCGCTGCGGACCCTGGCCGGGTCCAGGGAGTTCGCGGAGATGTTCCTCGACGAGGTCCGGGTGCCGGTGCGCAACCGGGTCGGGGCCGAGAACGACGGCTGGCGGGTCACCATGGTCACCCTCTCCTTCGAACGCGGCACGGCCTTCGTCGGCGAGGTCGTCGCCTGCCGCCGCACCCTGGACGCCCTCGCCGACGAGGCCCGGCGCAACGGGCGGTGGGACGACGTGGTCCTGCGCCGGCGCCTCGGCAGGCTCAACGCCGAGTTCCGGGCCCTGTGGCGGCTCACCCAGTGGAACGTGGCGGAGTCGGAGCGCACGGGGGGAGTCCCCGGCACCGGCGGCTCCGTCTTCAAACTGCGCTACTCCGGGGCCCGCCAGGAGCTGTACGGGGCGGCGGCGGAGGTGCTGGGCGGCGGCGACGCGTTCGACCTGGACCGGGAATGGGTGCTGGACCGGCTCTCCTCCCTCTCCTACACGATCGCCGCTGGCACCTCCCAGATCCAGCGGAACATCGTCGCCGAGCGCATCCTCGGCCTGCCGAAGGGGCGCTGAGGCCACCGTGGACTTCCAGCTCTCGGACGACCAGCGGGCCCTGCGGTCCGGTATGCGCGACCTGCTCGACGCGGTGTTCGACCGGGACCGGCTGCGGGCGGCGGTGGAGCGGGGCGGGACCCTGGACCGTGCGCTCTGGCGGGGGCTGGGCGCGGCCGGCTTCTTCGCGCTCCGGGTGCCGGAGGAGGCGGGCGGGGTGGGCCTCGGGCTGCCCGAGGCGGTCCTGCTCTTCGAGGAGGCGGGCCGGGCGCTGCTCCCAGGGCCCCTGGTCGCCACCCACCTCGCGGCGGGCCTGGTGAAGGGCGCCGCCGAGGGCGAGGCGGTGGTGACGGCCGTGGACGGGGACCTCCCGGTGGCCCACCTGGCGGAGGCGGACGCGGTGCTGGTGGGCGCCGATGTCCTGGTCGGGGAGCCGCTGCGCGCCTTCGTCGCCGCCGCCCGGCCCGTACGGTCGATGGACCCGCTCACACCGCTGCACCGGGTGGCGGGGCGCACGGCGGAGATAGAGGCGTACCCCGGCGCAGTCCCGTACGAGGGGGCGCTTCTCACTGCTGCCGAACAACTCGGGAGCGCCACCCGGACCACCGACATGGCCGTTCAACACGCCGGGGACCGGCAGCAGTTCGGATCGCCCATCGGATCGTTCCAAGCGGTCAAACACCTCTGCGCCGACATGCTCGCCCGCACCGAACCGGCCCGCGCCGCCGTGTACGCGGCCGCGGTGACCGGCGACCCGGTGGAGATCGCGGCGGCCAAACTGCTCGCCGACGAGGCGGCCGTACGCAACGCGCGCGACTGCCTCCAGATCCACGGCGGCATGGGCTTCACCTGGGAGGCAGATGTTCACCTCCACCTGAAACGGGCCTGGCTCCGGGCCGCGGCCCGGCTCGGCGGGGCCGCCGCGGAGGAGCTCCTGGCCGCCGGCCTGGGGACCGCGCGGCCGCGTTCCGGCAGCTCGGCGGCGTCCGGCGGAGGGACCCCGGAAGCAGGGGGTGGAGGGTGACGCAGCGCAGCCGTGCGGCGTCGGTACCGGCTTGTGTCCTTTGCGCGATTCGTCACCGGGTGGAGTCGGTGTCCGGCTCGGGTACGCTCCGTGGAATGCGAGTGGTTCTGGAACCGGGCGATCCGGGGGCGGCCTGTGCGGCGGCCCCGGTCCGGGGCGAGGGCTCTCGTCGGAGATGTGCCGGGCCTGCCCGAAGAGCGTTTCTCGCGGTCTCTGCGCGCTCCTGTTCGACTCCCCGCAGCGTGCGTCGCACAGTATGCACCACGCGTACTCCTTCGC
Organism: Streptomyces sp. CA-278952; assembly: GCF_028747205.1. NCBI lineage: Bacteria > Bacillati > Actinomycetota > Actinomycetes > Kitasatosporales > Streptomycetaceae > Streptomyces > Streptomyces sp. CA-278952. Next base: position 3,276,085 of record NZ_CP112880.1, on the reverse strand, counting down.
GCTGGAATATGCCCGAAGCGCTTGTTGCGGTGACTGTACGTCAACCATGCTGTCGCGTAAGGGAATCACGTTCCGTGACCCTGAGGAGGCGCGAGGCGATGTGTCCGCCGGTTCGGATGGTGTGAGCGGTGCAGGTGCTTCAGGTTCAGCTGGAGGTCGGTCCGGATCCCGCGGAAGTGGGGCGGGCCCGTAGGTGGGCGCGGTCGCGCCTGGTCGGTTCCGGGATAGGGGATGACGAGCCTCTCGCCGAGACGCTCATCCTGCTGATCTCGGAGCTGGTCACCAACGCCGTCGTCCACACGGGCTGCCCCGCGGTGCTGCGGATGCTCTTCGGCGGGACCGGGGCGTCCGGCGCGGCCGGGACCGTCCGGGTCGAGGTCGCGGACGCCAGCGACCGCCCGCCGCTCCAGCGGCACGCGGAGGGCGACGAGACGGGCGGCCGGGGCCTGGAGCTGGTGGACGGCCTCGCGGACCGCTGGGGCTGGCTGCCGGAGGGCGCGGGGAAGCAGATCTGGTGCGAGGTCGACCGGAGCGGCCCGGTGCGGCTTCCGGAGGCGCCCTCGGGCGTCGGCCAGGGCGGCGAGCCGTGCGCATCACCCTCCTGTCTCTTCACCTCGCCAACCTGAAGTGACGTGACCTGACCTGACCTGACCTGATCTGAGCCGTCCTGTCCTGTCCTGAGCCGGGCCCGTTCCCTCCTCGGGGCGGCCTTCACAGGATCGCGACCGGGGCGACCGGCGAGCCGGTCGCCCCGGCGAACGGCTCCGGGGACGCGGTGAGCAGGAAGGCGTGCCGGCCCTCCTCGGCGCAGGCCTCGGACAGCGCCTCCAGGTTCCAGTTCTGGCCCTGCGGCATGCCCATCTCGACCAGATGCAGCGCGTGCACCGGCATCCACAGGTCCTCGATCTCCGGCGGGAAGATCTCGAAGGTCAGGGTGTCGTTGGCGACGGCCGCGGCATCCCGGGCGCGGAACCACTCGGGCGTGCGCACCGAGAGCCCCGGCGACGGATAGCCGTACGCCTGCCGGTCCCCGGCCAGCGCGAGGCGCACCTGCCCGGTCCGTACGAGCACGATGTCCCCGGCCCGTACGCGTACGCCCCCGAAGTCCTCCGCCGCGGCCAGGTCGTCCGGCGTCACGGCGTGATCGCCGGGCAGCCGGTCCACCCCCCGGGCCCGGGCCACGTCCAGCAGCACCCCGCGCGAGACGAGGTGCTCCACGGTGGCGATCGAGGAGAACCGGGCCCCGCCGTGGGCGGTGATCGTGTCCGCCGGGCGGCCGTTGTAGATCTTCCCGCTGTGCGAGACATGGGTCAGGGCGTCCCAGTGGGTCGCGGCCTGGAGCCCCATCGTGACGGCGTCGTCGCTGGTGGCGACCGTGCCGGGGCCGAAGATCTCCTGGTTGATCTGGACCATCGTGTGCAGTGGATTGATCCGGCCCGGAATGAGTCCGCTCTGCACCCCGTCCTGCCGGAGCGGCAGCGCGAGCGGTATCCGGCGGCCGGTGCGGGCGGTGGCGACGGCCTCGCGCACGACGGCGTCGGTGATCAGGTTGAGCGTCCCGATCTCGTCGGCCCCGCCCCAGCGGCCCCAGTTGTTCACGCGCTTCGCGATCTCGTGGAACTCGGCCGGCAGGGACATGGGGACCTCCTGGGTCTTGTGCCGGAGCGTCTGACTGCCCGTAAAATCTAACGGACCGTCAGAAACCGCGGGAAGGGGCCGGGCATGGGGAACTTCTTGGCAGGCAGGGTGGTCGCCGTGACAGGGGCCGGCCGGGGCATCGGGCGGGCGGTCGCGCTCGCCGCGGCGGGGGAGGGGGCGCGCGTCGTCGTCAACGACTACGGAGTCTCCGTCGAGGGCTCCGAACCGACCAGCGAGATCGCCCGGTCCGTCGTCAAGGAGATCGAGGCGGTGGGCGGCGAGGCGGTCGCGGTCGCCGACGACATCTCCACCATGGCGGGCGGGCAGCGGATCGTGGACACCGCGCTGGCGGAGTACGGCCGGCTCGACGGGGTGGTCTGCGTGGCCGGGATCCTCCGTGAGCGCATGCTGTTCAACATGGCCGAGGAGGAGTGGGACCCGGTCCTCGCCACGCACCTCAAGGGCACGTTCACCGTCTTCCGGGCCGCCTCGGCGGTCATGCGGAAGCAGGAGGGCGGGGGCACGCTGATCGGCTTCACCAGCGGCAACCACCAGGGCAGCGTCTCCCAGGCCAACTACAGCGCGGCGAAGGGCGGGATCATCTCGCTGGTGCGCAGCGCGGCGCTGGGCCTGCACAAGTACGGGGTCACGGCGAACGCGGTCGCACCCGTCGCCCGGACCCGGATGTCGGCCGGGGTGCCGATGGAGCTGAAGGAGATCGGGGAGCCGGAGGACGTGGCGGCCCTGGTGGTCTACCTGCTCAGCGAGCGGGCGCGGGCCGAGCGGATCACCGGGCAGGTGTACACGATCGCGGGCCCGAAGATCGCGGTCTGGGCCCAGCCGAGGGAGTTGCGGGCGGCGTACGGGGAGGGGCCCTGGACCCCGGAACGGATCGCGGACTTCCTGCCGGGGACGGTGGGGGTGGACCCGATGCCGATGCTGGCGCGGCTGGAGGAGATGGCGACGGCGGCGAGGTCGGGCGACCGGCCGAACAAACCAAGCGCTTCCGGCGATTGGGGAGCGGGGCCCGAGCAATCCAGCCGCCCCGGCGTTTGAGGAGGAGGGCCCGAGCAATCCAGCCCCTCCGGCGTTTGAGGAGCGGAGGTCCGGGGGCGGAGCCCTCGGGGCGCTGCCCCGGACCTCGGTCCTCAAACGCCGGACGGGCTTGATTTGGGGGCTCCGCCCCCGAACCCCCGGTCCTCAAACGCCGGACAGGCTGGAGTTGTTGCCCCGGTCCTCAGACGCTCGGCCGAGCCCATTCAAGCCCCTCCGGCGATTGAGGAGCGGGGGTCTGGGGGCGGAGCCCCCAGGAACACAGGAGGCACGCATGGACTTCCGTACCGAGGCGCGCAGCTGGCTGCACAGCCACCTCGCCGACACCCCCGCCCCCGACCCCCGCACCTGGGAACGCGAGCTCGGGCGCGCCGGGTGGATCGGGATCGGCTGGCCCGGCGCGGACGGGGAGAGCTACGGCAACCGCCGGGCCACCCTCGCCCAGCAGGTCGTCTGGGCCGAGGAGTACGCCCGCTCCGCGGCCCCCGCCCGGATCGGCCACATCGGGGAGAACCTCCTGGCCCCGACCCTGATCACGTACGGCACCGAGGAGCAGAAGCAGCGCCATCTGCCCCCCGTGGCCCGGGGCGAGACGCTGTGGTGCCAGGGGTACAGCGAACCGGGTGCGGGCTCCGACCTCGCCGGGGTGCGCACCGCGGCCGTGCCGGACGGGGCCGGCGGCTACGCCGTGACCGGGCAGAAGATCTGGACCTCGCTCGCCCTGACCGCCGACTGGTGCTTCGTCCTCGCCCGCACCGACCCCGGCTCCGCCCGCCACCACGGGCTGTCGTTCCTGCTGGTGGAGATGGACCAGCCGGGCCGGATCGAGGTGCGGCCGATCCGGCAGCTGACCGGGACCAGCGAGTTCAACGAGGTGTTCCTCGACGGGGCGCGGGCCACCGAGGTCGTCGGGGGCGAGGGCAACGGCTGGCAGGTCGCCATGGGCCTCCTCGCCCTGGAACGGGGGGTCTCCACCCTCGCCCAGCAGATCGGGTTCGCCGAGGAGCTGGACCGGGTGGTCGCCGCCGCCGTGGCGAGCGGGGCCGCCGAGGACCCGGTCATCAGGGCCCGGCTCGTCCGGCAGTGGGCGGAGCTGGACACGATGCGCCGCCACGCCCTGCGCACCCTCGGCCGCACCGGCGACCCGGGCGCGCCCAGCGTGGCGAAGTTGCTGTGGGGCGGCTGGCACCAGCGGCTGGGCGAACTGGCCGTGCAGGTCGCGGGCGAGGCGGGGGCCGTCGGGCCCGAGCCCTGGTCGGAGGGGCGACCGTACGAACTCGACGGCGCACAGCACCTGTTCCTCTTCAGCCGGGCCGACACCATCTACGGCGGCTCCGACGAGATCCAGCGGAACATCATCGCCGAGCGGGTGCTCGGCCTACCGAGGGAGCCCAGATGAGAGGCGTCGTCTTCGACGGCACACGGACCGAGGTCGTGGACGACCTGGAGATACGGGACCCGGGCCCCGGGGAGGTGCTGGTGGCGGTCGCCGCCGCCGGACTCTGCCACAGCGATCTGTCGGTGATCGACGGCACGATCCCCTTCCCGGTCCCCGTCGTCCTCGGCCACGAGGGCGCGGGCGTGGTGGAAGCGGTCGGGCCCGGCGTCGGTCACGTGGAGCCCGGTGACCACGTCGCGCTCTCCACCCTCGCCAACTGCGGGGCCTGCGCCCCGTGCGACCGGGGGAGGCCGACCATGTGCCGGAAGGCCATCGGGCGGCCGGGGCGGCCGTTCTCGCGGGGCGGGAAGCCGCTGTTCCAGTTCGCCTCCAACTCCGCGTTCGCGGAACGCACGGTGGTGCGGGCCGTCCAGGCCGTGAAGATCCCGGACGACCTGCCCCTCACCTCGGCGGCCCTGATCGGCTGCGGGGTCCTGACCGGCGTCGGGGCCGTCCTCAACCGGGCCAAGGTCGGCCTGGGCGACACCGTCGTGGTCATCGGCACCGGCGGCATCGGGCTCAACGTGCTCCAGGGGGCCCGGCTGGCCGGCGCGCTCACCGTCGTCGCCGTCGACAGCAACCCGGCGAAGGAGGCGGTGGCCCGGCAGTTCGGCGCCACGCACTTCCTGACGAGCGCGGAGGGCGTGCGCGACATCCTGCCCGAGGGGGCCGACCACGCCTTCGAGTGCGTCGGCCGCACCGAGCTGATCCGCCAGGCGATCGACCTCCTCGACCGGCACGGGCAGGCCGTGCTGCTGGGCGTGCCGGCGGCGAGCGCCGAGGCGTCGTTCCTGGTCTCCTCGATGTACCTGGACAAGTCGATCCTCGGCTGCCGCTACGGCTCCGCACGGCCGCAGCGCGACATCGCCCTGTACGCGGACCTCTACCGGGAGGGCCGGCTGCTGCTGGACGAACTGGTCACCGAGACGTACCCGGTGGAGGACTTCGCCAAGGCGGCCGACGACGCGCACCACGGGCGGGTGGCCCGGGGGGTCCTGGTCTTCTGAGCCGCGTCTCCTACGGGTGCTCCCGGGCCGAGGCGCGAGGACCTCGGGGCGCGATGTCTGCCGAGGAGCGGAACGTACGCCGGTAGGCCGTCGGCGGCACGCCCAGCGCCGCCTGGAGGTGCTGGCGCAGCGAGGTCGCCGTGCCGAAGCCCGCGTCGCGGGCCACCTGGTCGATGGACAGGTCCGTCGACTCCAGCAGGTGCCGGGCCCGCTCCACCCGCTGCTGGGTGAGCCACTGGCCGGGGCTGATCCCGACCTCCTCGCGGAAGCGGCGGGTGAACGTCCGTACGCTCATCGCCTCCTGCTCCGCCATGTCCCGCAGCAGGATCGGCCGGTCGAGACGGGCCAGCGCCCAGGCCCGGGCGCCGGTGGTGGTCGCGAACTGCGGCTCGGGGACGGGGCGGTGAATGTACTGGGCCTGCCCGCCGTCCCGGTGCGGGGGCACGACCGTGCGGCGCGCGATCTCGTTCGCGACGGCCGTCCCGTGGTCGCGCCGCACCAGGTGGAGGCAGAGGTCGATCCCGGCGGCGACCCCGGCGGAGGTGAGGACCTCGCCGTCGTCGATGAACAGGACGTCCGGGTCGACGCGGACCTGCGGGAAGGTCCGCTGGAAGTGGTCGGCCGACGACCAGTGCGTGGTGGCGGGTCGGCCGTCGAGATAGCCGGCCGCCGCCAGGACGTAACTGCCGGTGCAGATGGAGACCATCCGGGTGCCGGGCCTGACCAGGGCGAGCGCGGCGGCCAGCTCCTCGGTGAGGCGGCCCTCCTCGAAGACCGGGCCCAGCTCGTAGGAGGCGGGGATGACCACCGTGTCGGCGGTGGCGAGCGCCTCCGGGCCGTGCTCCACGAGGATGGAGAAGTCCGCGTCGGTCCGGACCGGGCCCGGCGGGCGGATGGAGCAGGTCACCACGTCGTACAGCCTCCCGCCCTTCCCGCCGGACTCCGTGCCGAGACTGCGGCCGAAGATCCGCTGGGGGATGCCCAGTTCGAAGGGGAGCAGTCCGTCGAGGGCCAGAACGACGACGCGGTGCTGCACGACGGCCTCCTCGAAGATCACAGGAAATTGCTGTAGTGGTATAGACCACGAGCTGGTACAGGTTAGCGACGTGATGGAGAAGCCGACAGAGCGCGCGTCCATTCCCGACGCCGCGTGCGACACCCGAACGAACACGAACACGAACACGAACACGAACACGACCACGAACCCGCTCCCGGATTCGAGCCCGCTCCCGGCCCTGCCCCCGCTCGCTCCCGGCGGACCGGGCGGCCCCGCCGGGACGGGCCTGAGCGCCGGGTCCTCCTTCGGTTCCGCCCCCGGCCCCGCGCCGCTCTGGAACCGCAACTTCCGCTACTTCTTCGTGGCCCGTACGGTCGCGCTCTTCGGCGACGGCATGATCCCGGTGGCCCTGACCGCCGGCCTGCTGGGCGCGGGGCGGCCCGCCTCCTCGGTCGGCTTCGCGCTCGCCGCCTGGATGGGGCCGCTGGCGGTGTTCGTCCTGTTCGGCGGGGTGCTCGCCGACCGGTTCACCCCGCGCCGCATGATGATCATCGCCGACGCCCTGCGGCTGATCGGCGCCTCCGTGCTGGCGGTGACCTTCGCGACGGGCAACCCGCCACTGTGGTCGGTGTACGTCCTCAGCTCGGTGGCCGGCGTGGGCGCGGCGCTCTTCCAGCCCGGGGTCGCCTCGACCGTGCCGCGCGTCTCCACCGACGTCCAGCGCGCCAACGCGGTCCTGCGGGTCGCCGAGGCGCTGATGACCATGGCCGGGCCCGCCTTCGCGGGAGTGCTCGTCGGCCTCGCCAGCGCCGGCGCCGTCTACGCGGCGAACGCGGCGACCTTCGCGGCCTCCGGGGCCTGCCTCTTCCTGATGCGGCTGGCCCCGGCCCCGCACGACGAGGCGGCGCGCGGCACGTTCGCCGCGGAACTGGTCGACGGGTGGCGGGAGTTCCGGGCCAGGTCCTGGCTGTGGGGAGTGATCGCGGTCTGGACGGTGTACGGCTTCGCGGTCCTCGGCCCGATGCTCCCGCTGACCGCCGTCCTGGTCACCGAGGAGCACGGCTCGGGGGCGTACGGAACGCTGATGGCGGTCAACGGGGCGGGCAGCGTCGTCGGCGGACTCCTCGCCCTGCGGCTGCGCCCGTCGCACCCGCTGGCGGCGGGGGCGGTGGCGCTGCCGCTGGTGGCGGTGAGCCTGCTGGTGCTGGCGCTCGGGATGCCGCTGCCCGTGCTGGCGGCGGGGCAGTTGCTGGCGGGCGGGTCGGCCGCGTTCTGGCTGGTGATGTGGTCCACGACGGTCCAGACGCACGTCCCGCCGGAGGCCCTGAACCGGCTGCACGCCTACGATGTGGCCGGCTCGCTCCTGATGGTCGCGGCGGGCCGAGCCCTGGCGGGCCCGGTGGCCGAGGCGGTCGGAGCGCCCGAACTGCTGGTGGCGGCGGCCGTGATCAACATGGGGGTGGTGGCGGTGCTGCTGGTGGCCCGGCCGATCCGGCAGCTCAAGAGGATCGGGCTCGGATGAGGCCCGCGGCCCGGCCCCCGGAGCGCACGGACGACTCCACGACGCGACGCACGCCCCCGGCCCGCTCCTCCCCGGCCCGCCCTTCCGCGGTCCGTGCGGTCGCGGCGGGGGCGGCCGTCGTCACCGTCGCCGCGGGCCTGGCCGTGCGCGCCGGGGCGGACGGCGCCTTCGCCAAGTACGCGGGGAGCGCGCTCTACACGGTGCTGCTCTGCACCCTCGTCGCCTTCTGCGCGCCCCGCGCGCGGCCGGCCGTGGTGGGCGCGACGGCGCTCGGCCTGAGCTGGGCGGTCGAGTTCGCGCAGCTCACCGGCGTACCGGCGGAGCTGTCGGCGCACAGCGCGGCGGCCCGGCTGGTGCTCGGCTCGACCTTCAACGCACCGGACCTTCTCTGGTACGCGGTGGGCGCGGCCTGCGCGTGGGCGATACTCCGGGCGGCCGGACAGCGCCGCTGACCGCCCGCAGCATTCCTGCTGTGGCCCGCCCTCGGCCCACCCCCTGGTGCGGACCCGCTCCTCGCCCGCCCGCGCCTCCGGCACGGGCTCGGGCGGAGTCCGGTCGGGGGTGGAGGCGCGGGCGCCGGGTGGTCCGGAGGGAAGTGCTCGCTGTCACCGGTCCTTGGCCAGGGCGACGAGCTCGGCGAACAAGCCACCGCCCCTGACGAGGTCGTCGTACGTTCCGTGCTCGATGACGCGGCCCTCGTCCATGACAAGCACCCGGTCGGCAAGGCGGGTGTTCTCCAGTTGGTGGGTGACGACGATCGTCATGCGGCCGGCGGCGATCCTCTTGATCTCCAGGAACAGGGCGTGCTCCCCGCGCGCGTCCATCTGGGACGTCGGCTCGTCCAGGATCAGCAGGGGTGTCCGGCGGTACAGGGCTCGTCCGCACACCAAGCGCTGCCACTGGCCGCCGGACAGTTCGGCTCCACCGAACATCTCCCTGGTGAGGAGCGTGTCCAGCCGCTGGGGCAGCTTCTCCACCGCGTCGCGCATACCGACGGCGTCGACGACGTCCCACACGGCGTCGTCGTCGAAGGTGCGGGGCTGGCCGAGCGTGATGTTCTCGCGGACCCGCAGGGGCCAGCAGGCGAAGTTCTGCGGCACGAGTGCTGTCCGGTTCCACACGGCGTCGGGACTGGCCTGGGCCAGGTCGATGCCGTCCCAGAGGACGCGGCCCTTGTCGGGGAGGAGGATGCCGGTGATCAGCCTGGTCAGTGTCGACTTGCCGGAGCCGTTCTCGCCCACGATGGCCAGGATCTCCCCACGGCGCAGGGAGAGCGAGACCCCTGCGACGGCGGGTTCGTCCTTCCCGGGGTACTGATACACGGCTTCGTCGATCCTGATCTCTTCGACGACCTCCGGGATCGTCAGCTCGCCGCGCTTGGGTGCCAGCTCCTCGGCCATGTCGAGGAACGCGCGCATGTCGGCCAGGTAGAGCGAGGTGTGGAACAGCGCTGCCCCGTAGATCACGAAATTGCCGAGGGCGGCGAGTGTGGCCTGCACGGCGACGACGGCGGTAGCGGCGATGGGCAGTCCCACGCGACCGGTGGCGGCGAGCCAGGCGAGGGTGGCCCAGGTGCCGCAGAGGAACACTCCGCCGAGAGCGCTGGTGGCGAGCGTGATGCGCAGCAGGCGGGGGGCCGTGGTGAGGGTCCGCTGGTCGATGCGGTCGGAGAGGGCCCGGTACCAGTAGATGAGGTAGCCGGTCATGCCGTTGGCCCGTACCTCGTCCCCGTGACGGGAGAAGGTGGCCCACGACCGCATGAGCGCACGGACGTTACGGTCGCCGACGTTGAGGTAGTGGGTCTCGTAGTCGACGCGCGCGGACAGGACCGCCCCGGCGCCGGCGGGAACGACGGCCAGGAGCAACAGCGGCAGCATCAGGGGGTGGAGAGCCGTGATGACGGAACTGGCAGCGATCATGCGAACCAGAGCGGACATGAACCGCTGCGCGTCCTGCACCATCATCGAGGTACGCGTCACACCGACCTCCGCGGCCTCCTGCCGGTCCTTGAAGCCGTCCTGGCCGTAGGCCGAGGATTCGACCCGGCACACGGCGGCTACCAGGGCGACGTCTGCCTCGGTCATCAGCCGCGGAGTGATCCGGCCGTTGGCATAGGAGGACAGGGCGCTGCTGACGCGCCCGATTCCGGCAGCGGCCGTGACGACGATCAGAGCGGGCAAGGCGTTGTGCAGGCGTTCGGACACCTCGTCGTTGCCCAGAATGTGGGTCATGGCCTGTGCGGTGAACGCGAGGACGACGCCGGCCGAGACGCCGGTGAGGAGCTGGCAGGCGAGGAGCAGCAGAGCTGCTGCTCTGTCGACGGCCCACGCCATGCGCGCGGTGCGCCCCAGCACGGAGGGGAGGCGGCGGCACATGGCGCTGAAACTGGCGTCTGCCAGCGGGTTCTTGCCGTGCTTGCCGTTGAAGGTGATGGTGGCCGGGGGTGGCGGGGGAGGTGTCTCGGAGGATTCGGTCGAGGCGGCGGTCACAGTCACCTGTTCCCTCCCGTGGGGATCGACGCCGCGCCTGGATGGCCCGGGCAGTGCACGGCATAACGACGCCGCCGCGGAATCGAACGCACTCGATTTCGGACGCGTGGGCGCCCATACGTAGCAACGGGGTGGGCGTGTGCGCACCGGTACGGAGCCGCGCTCCGGACGCGTCAGTTGGCCGAATCGCCGACGCTGGAAACCCCTGGGGCAGATGAGGTTTCGAAATCAAAGGAATCGCGCGACGCGCGAGGGTCTCGCTGCGTGTCCGTCAGGCGTCGAAACGGCCGCGTGCCCTCTCGATGTGACCGAGGTGCTGGTGGGTCCAGCCGCATAGGGCGTCGACCGCGGTGCGCAGGGCCCGGCCCGGCTCGGTGAGGGTGTACTCGACGCGCGGCGGCACGGTGGGGTACACCTTCCGGTCGACCAGGCCATTGCGCTCCAGCATGCGCAGGTTCTGGGTGAGCATCTTGTGGCTGACGCCCTCGACCTCGTTCCGCAGCTCGCTGAAGCGCAGGGTGCGCTCGCCGAGCGCCTCGATGATCAGGAGCGCCCACTTGTTGGCGACGTCCGAGAAGATCTCCCGCGCCAGGGAGTCCGCCCGCCGCAGGTCAGCGTCCTCGGGCAGGCCCTTGAGCAGTTGCTTGGTCACCATGAGGTTCCTCAGTCACCGAAAAGTGCGTTCTTCCAGGTCAGCCTTTACTCTCCTACAGTTTCCGAGTAACTACAAGAGAGCGCAACGGAAGGGCGAGCACCGTGGCCACCATCGATGCCTTCACCTACGACGTACCGGCCGAGAGAGACTTCGGCTACTCACAGGCGATCAAATCCGGCGAGCTGATCCACGTCTCCGGACAGCTCTCCTTCGATGGGGCGGGAGAGTTCCTCCACGCGGGCGACTTCGCCGCCCAGCTCGAGCGGACCTACGCCAACATGGACAAGGTCCTGGACCACTACGGCGCCACCCGGAACCAGGTCGTCTCGCAGACCCTGTACGTGGTGAACCTGCGGCAGAATGCCGCGGCGACGGCGGAGGGCAACCTGGGGTACTTCGGCGACCACCGTCCGGCCAGCACGGTCCTGGGTGTTACTGAACTGACCCTGCCCGGCCAGGTCGTCGAGATCAGCTGCGTCATCGACACGAGACTGCCTGCTTGAGGGCGGGCCATGGCCCGATCCCTGCGAACCGTGTCCGCCCGGCCACTCGTGGCGAAGGGAGCAGGCCACGAGGCTGTTCCCCGTGACCGAGACCATCGAAAGCACCGCCCGGGACGACGGCCGGCGGCCGGCCCGCGAGGCGCGTCGCCGCCCCCGTCCCCGCCCCCGCGTCCACCGGGCGTGGATCGTCGCCGCCATCACCTTCGTGACGATCATCGGCGGTGCGGCGTTCAACTCCCTGCCCGGGCTGCTCATCGACCCGCTCCACGCCGAGTTCGGCTGGACCCGGGGCGAGATCGGGCTCGCGGTCTCCCTCGACATGGCGCTGTACGGGCTGACCGCGCCGTTCGCCGCCGCGCTCATGGACCGCTTCGGCATCCGGCGGGTCGTGGCGATCGCGCTCACCATGGTGGCGGCCGGGGCGATCGCCAGCGTCTGGATGACCGCCTCCTGGCAGCTGATGATCTACTGGGGACTCCTCGTCGGCCTCGGCACCGGGTCGATGGCGATGGCCTTCGCCGCGACCGTCACCAACCGCTGGTTCGTCGCCCGCCGGGGCCTGGTCACCGGCATCCTCACCGCGGCGGGGGCCTCCGGACAGCTCGTCTTCCTTCCGCTCTGCGCCTGGATCGTCGACAGACACGGCTGGCGGCCCGCCTCGGTCACCGTCGCCCTGGCCGCCCTCGTCGTCGTCCCGTTCGTCTGGCTTCTGATGCGCGACCACCCGGCCGATGTCGGGCTCGCCCCCTACGGCGGCACGTACCTGGCGAAGCCCGTGCCGGTGCGGGGAGCCGCGCGCCGGACAGTGCGCGTGCTGTTCGACGCGGCCCGCACCGGCCCGTTCTGGCTGCTGGCGGGCGCCTTCGCGATCTGCGGGGCCTCCACCAACGGCCTGATCCGCACCCACTTCGTCCCGTTCGCCCACGACAACCACATGCCCATCGTCGTGGCGGCCTCGCTGCTCGCGGTGATCGGGGTCTTCGACGTCATCGGCACGATCTTCTCCGGCTGGCTCACCGACCGCTTCGACGCCCGCAGGCTGCTCGCCGTCTACTACGCGCTGCGCGGGATCTCCCTGCTGTTCCTGCCGCTGCTGATCGGCCCCGAGGTCCAGCCTCCGATGATCTTCTTCATCGTGTTCTACGGGCTGGACTGGGTCGCCACGGTCCCGCCGACGCTGGCGCTCTGCCGCGAGCAGTACGGCGACGACAGCGCGATCGTCTTCGGCTGGGTGCTGGCTTCGCACCAGGTGGGCGCGGCGGTCGTGGCGTTCCTCGGCGGGGTCGCGCGGGACGTGTTCGGCAATTACGACGTGGTCTGGTACGCGGCGGGGGCGCTGTGCGCGATGGCGGCGCTGATGTCCCTGGTGATCCGCCGCCGCGCCCCGGTGGACGCGGGCGGGGCCCCGGACCGCACGGAGCCGGTGGACGCGGGCGGGCTCAGCGGCTGAACCGGCCGAACGCCCCCCGGTGGAACAGCAGCGGCTCCCCCTCGTCCGCCGCCCCCAGCGCCTCCACCCGGCCGACCACGATGAGGTGGTCGCCGCCGGTGTGGACGGCGTGGATGCGGCAGTCGATCCAGGCGGGCACCGAGTCCAGCAGCGGAGACCCGGTCGCCGGGGCGTCCTCGTGGGCCACGCCCGCGAACTTGTCGGCGCCGCTCACCGCGAACGCCCGGCACAGCGCGCCCTGTTCCGCCCCGAGGATGTTCACGCAGAACGCCCCGGCGCGGGCGATGCGCGGCCAGGTCGTCGACGTACGGGCGACCATGAAGGACACCAGCGGCGGGTCCAGCGAGAGTGAGGCGAAGGACTGGCAGGCGAAGCCCGTCGGCCCGTCCGCGTCCCGGGCGGTGACCACGGTGACCCCGCTGGCGAAGTGCCCGAGTACGCGCCGGAATTCGGCCGGGGCGACGAGCAGCCGCTCATCGTCCCGGACGGCCCTCAGATCCGGCCGGGGCAGCGCCTCGGGCGGTGCCCCGGCAGGTGTCCCCGGTGCGGCTGTCGTGGCGGCGCCGACGGACCTGAGGTACCGGACGGCGGTGGCGGCCATGCCTGCATGTCCCATCACGCCGTCCATTAGAGCTGACGGCCCGCCAGATGTGAACCCGTGCGGGCGTCCGGGCCGGGTGGGGCCGGCGGGGTCGGGCGGGTCGGGCCGGTCGGACGGGGTGGGGCGGGCGGGTCAGGCCCCGGAGCGCCGGGCGTAGTGGCGCTGCGCCTTCGCGCGGTTGCCGCAGCCCGCCATGGAGCACCAGCGGCGCGTCCCGTTCTTGGAGACGTCGTAGAAGTGCAGGACGCAGGCGTGGTTCGCGCAGGGGCGGATGCGGTCGGGCCGGTCGGCGATCAGGCGGAGCCAGTTCTCCGCCGCGTACCAGGCGGGGGCCCAGGACGGGTCGTCCACCTCCACCGCCGACGCCGGCGCCCCGTCGGGCCCCAGTGCGCGGCGGACGCGCCCGTGGGAGAGGACCTCGTTCAGCCGGTCGGCGCTCTCGGGGGTGGCCGGATCCTGACGGGCGGCCGAGGCGGCCAGTGCGTCGAGCGCCGTCCGGGCGAGGAGCAGCCGGTCCAGCGTGGCGCGGTCGGCGGTCGGGGCGGGTGCGGGCCCGAGGTGTCCGCGCACCGGGGGGCTGTTCAGCCAGGTGGCCAGGCCGGCCACGGAATCCAGCAGGTCGTGCGGGCCGCCTCCGTCGATCCAGCGGGTGTTGAGCAGGTCGAGGGCGAGCGGCTCGCCGGTCAGCGGCCGGGGGTCCGCGCCGGGGGGTTGGGGCATGGCTGGACTCCTTCTGCCGCGAGGGAGGGGGTGGCGGGTACATCAATCTTAACCAGCCAAATGAAGATCACCGGTTGACTCCCCTCCGGTCTAACCCTCAAACTCGATATCAGCGGTTACGAGACCATCTCGCGACCCTGAGTGGAGGAGTGGGATCGACCATGGGCAAGGCGAAGAACCTGTCGACCGGCCACGTCGGCCTGAACGTCACCGACCTGGAACGCTCGGCCGCCTTCTACCGCGAGGTCTTCGACTTCGAGGTGCTGGCCGAGGGCAAGGACGCCGACCGCCGCTGGATCTTCCTTGGGCGCGACACCCGGCTCATGGTGACCCTGTGGCAACAGAGCACAGGCACGTTCGCGACGGCCCTCCCCGGCCTCCACCACCTCTCGTTCCAGGTGGACTCCGTCGAGGAGGTACGGGCCACCGAGGAGGTCCTGCGCGGGCTGGGCGCGGAGTTCGCCCACGAGGGCGTCGTACCCCACGGCGAGAGCGGCACCTCGGGCGGGATCTTCTTCACCGACCCCGACGGCATCCGCCTGGAGGTCTACGCGCCGACCGGGGCCGACCCGGCGGACGCACCGACCGCAGCCGCTCCCACCTGCGGCTTCTTCTAGCGCCTTTCGTCTGTGTCGGATCGGATCGGATCGGGGAGTGGGGTCATGAGCGGATACCACCGGGGTGAGGTCGCCGTGCAGGAGCGGGCGGGGCTCGCCCGGCGGGCGGCGAGCGCGGGGCGGGCCATCCGCTCCGACATCCCCGAGGTGGCGGCGGACTTCCTCGCCCGGCAGCCCTTCCTGGTGCTGGGCGGCGCGGACGACCGGGGGCGGATCTGGGCGACCCAGCTCACCGGCGAACCGGGATTTCTGAGCGTTCCCGCGCCGGACACCCTGGTCGTCGGAGCCCTGCCGCCGCCCGGCGACCCGCTGGCCGGTCTGCTGTCCGGAGCCGGCACGGGCGGGTCCGCCCCCGCCCGCGTCGGCATGATCGCCATCGAACCGGCGACCCGGCGCCGGATGCGGATGAACGGCCGGGCGGCCCGTGACGGGAACGGGCTCCGCGTCGACCTCGACCAGGCCGTCGCCAACTGCCCCAAGTACATCCAGGAGCGCCGGCACCGCCGGATCGCGCCGGGCGAGGAGACCGGGCAGCGGTCCACCGTCACGGACGGCGACGCCCTGAGCCCCGCGCAGGAGGAGGCACTGCGGACCGCCGACACCTTCTTCGTCGCCACCGCCTCCGACCGGGGCGACGCCGACGCCTCGCACAGGGGCGGCAACCCGGGCTTTGTCCAGGTGCTCACACCTCGCCTGCTGCGCTGGCCCGACTACGCGGGCAACGGCATGTTCCTGACCCTGGGCAACCTCGAACTCAACCCGGCCGCCGGTCTCCTCGTGCCCGACTGGGACACCGGAGCCTCCCTCCATCTGACCGGCTTCGCCCGCACCGTCTGGGACGGGGACGCGGTGGCGCGCGTACCGGGGGCGGAGCGCCTCGTGGAGTTCGAGGTGACCGCCGTGCGGGAGATCGCCGCCGCCTCCCCGCTGCGCTGGTCGGACCCCGCGTTCCACCGCTTCAACCCGCCGGTGGCCGGCTGAACCGATCCGCCCGGGGCGGGCGCCCCTCAGCGACCCCGGTACTCCGGCGACCGGCGCTCGACGAAGGACGCCACGCCCTCGTTGGCGTCGCGCGTGGTCATGTTGATCTCCTGGGCGGCGGCCTCCGCCGCGAACGCCGAGGCCCGGTCGCCGTCCAGCGAGGCGTTCACCAGCTGCTTGGTCAGGGCGAGGGCCCGGGTGGGGCCTTCCGCCAGCCGGCCCGCCCACTCCTTGGCCAGGGCCTCCAACTCCCCTCCCGGAACCGTGCGGTTGACCAGACCCAGCCGCTCCGCGTCCGCCGCCGGCAGCGCGTCCCCGAAGAACATCAGCTCCTTGGCGCGCTGCGGGCCCACCAGCCGGGGCAGCAGATACGCGCCGCCGCCGTCCGGGACGAGCCCCCGGCGTACGAAGACCTCGACGAACTTCGCCGTGTCGGCCGCCAGGACCAGATCGCACGCGAACGCCAGATGCGCGCCGATCCCCGCCGCCGTCCCGTTGACGGCGGCGATCACCGGCTTCTCGCAGTCCAGTACGGCGGCGATCAGCCGCTGCGCGCCGAGCCGGATCGTCCGGGCGACGTCCCCGGGGACGCGTTCGCGTGCCGGGGCCGGGGTGCCACGCAGGTCGGCGCCCGCGCAGAAGCCGCGGCCGGTGGCGGTGAGCACGACGGCCCGTACGGCGGGGTCGGCGGAGGCCTCGGCCAACAGGGCGATGATCCGCTCCCGCTGCTCCCAGGTGACGGCGTTCATGACCTCGGGGCGGTTGAGGGTGATCCAGGAGACGCCACCGTCGAGGGAGTGCAGGACGGTCGCGTCCCGGGGTGCTGCCTCCTGAGGGGCGGCCTCCGGGGGAGTGGCTTCCCGGGTGGCGGCCTCCGGGCCGGCGGACTCCCGGGTGGCGGCCTCCGGGCCGGCGAATTCCTGGGTGGCGGATTCCTGGGTGGCGGCCTCCGCCGCCTCCCCGCTCACCGGCACACCGCCAGCGCGTCCAGGGCCACCGCGCCCTGCCCGCGCCCCAGCACCACCAGCGGGTTGATGTCCAGCTCCGTCAGGTCGTCGCCCAGCTCCAGGGCCATGCGCTGCACCCGCAGCACCACTTCGACGAGGGCGTCCACGTCGACGGGCGGCCCGCCGCGCACCCCCTCCAGCAGGGCCCGGCCGCGCAGCTCGCCGAGCATGTCCCGGGCCTCCTGCTCGCCGAACGGCGGCACCCGGACCGCCGCGTCGTGCAGTACCTCCACCAGGACCCCGCCGAGCCCCACGGTGACGGTCGGGCCGAAGAGCGCGTCGTGGGTCACCCCGACCATCATCTCGACGCCCCGGTCGATCATCTGGCAGACCAGGATGCCGTCCAGCTCCACGGACTCGTACCGGGCGATGTCGGTCAGCTCGCGGTAGGCCTCCCGGACCTGGCTGGCCGAGGTGAGGCCGACCTTCACCAGGCCCAGCTCCGTCTTGTGGGCGAGCCGGGGCCCGGAGGCCTTCATCACCACCGGGTAGCCGACCGGGCCGGCCGCCCGGACCGCCGCCGCCGCGCTGGTCACCAACTGCTCGCGCGGCACCCGGATCCCGTACGCGCGCAGGAGCTGCTTCGCCGCGTGCTCGCTGAGCTGCTGTCCCGGCCGCAGCAGGCCCTGGGCCTTGCGGAAGGAGGGCGACGGGGTGCGCGGCGCGTCCTCGAAGGGGGAGCGGTAGCGGTCGGTGAAGCGGTGGTGGTCCAGATAGGCCTTCACGGCGGTGACGCAGTTGCGAGCCGTACGGAAGGTGGCGAGCCGGGAGGAGCCCAGCAGGGTGGTGCGGTAGGCGTCCTCGGTGCCGACGGGGGAGCCCCAGACCACGCAGACCAGCTTGTCCGTGGCCTCCGCCGCGTCCGCCAGGTCCTGGGCGAGCCGGTCGCTCATCGGGGGGAAGGGGCCGGTGATCGGGCAGATCAGCACCCCGACCGCAGGGTCCGCGAGGATCGCGTCGATGATCTTCCGGCCGCGCCAGTCGCCGACCGGGTGGCCGCCGTTGTCGATGGGGTTGGCGACGTCCAGGTAGCCGGGTATCCAGGTGTGCAGCTCGTCCTGCTTGGCGGCGGAGAGGGCGGGCAGCGAGAGCCCCGCCGCCGTCGCCAGGTCCGCGAAGTGCGCGCCGGTGCCGCCGGAGATCGAGTACACGGCGACCCCCTCGGCCTGCGGCGGCCGGGCGCGGGCCAACAGGGCCGCGGTGTCCTGGAGTTCGTCCAGGCCGTTCACCCGGATCACCCCGAACTGCCGCATCGCCGCGTCCACCACGTCGTCCGCCCCGGTCAGCTTGCCGGTGTGCGAGGCGGCGGTCCTGGCCCCGGCCTCCGTGCGGCCCACCTTGACGGCGACGACGGGGACCTTGGCGCGGGCGGCCCGGTCGGCGGCGAGCAGGAAGGAACGGCCGTCCCTGAGCCCCTCCACGTAACAGGCGATGGCCCCGACCTCGGGGAGCTGGGCGAAGTACGCGAGGAAGTCGGCGGTCTCCAGATCGGCCTCGTTGCCCGTGGGGGCCCAGTGGGAGAGCCGGATGCCCAGCTCCTGGAGGGCGTGGAGCGGGCGGCCCTGGTGACCGGACTGGGTGATCAGGGCGATGGCGGGACCTTCCAGGTCCTCCCGGAACCTCTCGAAGGCGTTCAGGTTGGTGTTCGGCCCGAGCAGGCGCAGCCCGGAGCGCTCCGCCGCCGCCGCCAGCCGGGCCTGGGCCTCCGCGCCCGCCTCCCCGGTCTCGGCGAACCCGGAGGCGAAGGCGACGGCGAAGGGCACCTTGGCCTCGCCCAGCTCCTCGATCACCGGGAGCGGGTCAGCGACCAGCAGGACCGCGAGGTCGACCGGCTCGGGCACGTCGGCGACCGAGGGGAAGCAGTCCCGGCCGAACACGGCCGGGCGGGTCGGGTGCACCGGGTGCAGCCGGGCCCCCACCCGGTCGGCCCAGGCGATGAGCTGCCGGGTGATGCCGGTGTTGGGGCGGCCCTCGGCGTCCGAGGCGCCGACGACGGCCACGGACCGGGGCCGGAAGAAGCGGTCCAGGTCGGGCACGGTCAGGTGCAGTGGTCGCCCGCTGACGTCGAGGCCGCCCCGGGCCGAGGCCGTCGGAAGGCTGACGACGGCGGCGTGCGGCTCCTCGCCGCAGGCCACCACCCGGGCACGGAAGTCGGTGGTGAGGGTGCCGTGAGTCGATCCAAGCATCGTTCCGCCCACTCCTGCTCGATGGCCCACCGGTGAACAGGCGGGACCGGCCGGTTAGCTGACACACTGTCAGGTTACTGAACTGACGCTGTGTCAGGAATGGGCGTGCAGGCAAAGGCTCCTGCGGGCGCCCGGCGCCCGGCGCCCGGAGCTGGGCGATCGAGCGCCCGGCGCCGGGCGATCGAGCGGGCGGAGCCTCGCGTGGTCACGGAGAGACATTCCGTGGCGTAGGGTGGTGTTTACCGACGCGGGGTGGAGCAGCTCGGTAGCTCGCTGGGCTCATAACCCAGAGGTCGCAGGTTCAAATCCTGTCCCCGCTACTGAAGAACACGACCGAGGCCCGGATCCCTGTGGATCCGGGCCTCGCTCGTCTCCCCCGGTGGAACGCCGGAGTGCCGCCTCCGCCGGACGATCGGACATCCCTCCCGGTCACTGGGCCATGGGCGGGGCCGCCCCACCGGGCGAGGCTGGTGCCATGACACAGACAGACACGACCTCCGTGCAGGAACCCGTACTCGTGATCGGCGGCACCGGCAAGACCGGCCGCCGGGTGGTGGCCCGGCTCCGTGAGCTGGGAGTGGAGACCCGGGCGGCCTCGCGGTCCGGCGACACCCCGTTCGACTGGGCGGACCCCACCACCTGGGCGGCCGCCCTGGACGGGGCCGCCGCCGTCTACATCACCCCGCTCGACACCTCACCCTCCCCGACACCCGCCTTCGTCGAACAGGCCGTCGCGAGCGGGGTGCGGCGGCTGGTGCTGCTCTCGGCCCGGGGCGTGGACGTGCCCGGCTTCTTCGGCCCCGGTTACGAGAACGGCGGCCCGCACGGTGAGGGGGAGCGGGCCGTACGTGCCTCCGGGGTGACCTGGACGATCCTGCGGCCCGGCTGGTTCGCCCAGAACTTCAGCGAGGGCGTCTTCCTCGACGGCGTACGCGGTGGCGAACTGGCCCTGCCGACCGGGGACGGGAAGGCCGCGTTCGTGGATGCCGACGACATCGCGGAGGTGGCTGTCGCCGCGCTCACCGAGGACGGTCACGCGGGCCAGGAGTACGGACTCTCGGGCCCCCGCGCGCTCGGCATCGACGATGTCCTGGACGAGATCGCGAAGGAGACCGGGAAGCGCGCCGCGTACGTCCGCGTCGACACGTCCGCCTTCCGGGCCGGGCTCGTCGCCCAGGGCCTCCCGGAGGTGGAGGCCGGCCTCTGGACGGACGCGCTGTACCCGATCATCACGAGCGGGGAGGCGCCCGTCCTGGACGGGGTGCGCCGGGCGCTCGGCCGGGAGCCGCGCGACTTCGCCGCGTTCGTCAGGGACGCGGCGGCGCGGGGTGCCTGGGGCTGAGCCCTTCGGTACCCCGGGGCCGATTCCCCGATTCCCCCATTTTCCCGATTTCCCGATTCGGACGTTTCGGTGACCGGCGGTTCGTATCCTTCGCACGTGCGTGCTGGGTGGGTGGGAGCCGTTCTGACGGCCGGGCTGGTGCTGTGGTTCGGCTGGGGCCTGGCCGGGCTGGTGGATGTGGGGTGCGACTGGGACGCCAAGGGCTGCCGTGTCCCGGAAGGGGGCGGCAAGTACTTCACCGCGTTCATGGCCGCGCCCTGGCCCCTGGGCATCATGGTCAGGGCGGGGCTCTACCGCAGGGACTGGCGCCGCACCTTGGGCTACCCGGCCGGAGCGGTCCCGGCGGCGGCGGTCACCCTGGGGATGGGCACGTCCGCCGGCCACTGGGCCGTGGCGACCCTCCTCGTGCTGATCGGCGGCCTCGTTCCGTGGCTGGCCCGGTACAACAGCGATGCGGTCCGCGACGTCAGGCGTCAGGAGCGCGAGCGCCGCTCGCAGGAAGAGCGACGGGAGCGGGCGCGGGTGCGGAGGAGGGAGCGCCGTCGCGAACGGCGCCGGAGTCGGAGCAGCGCGACGTGACGGCAGCCGGCCCGCCCCGCCCCCGCACCCCGCCGTAGCGGCGGCCCGCCTCCCGCAGGCCGTCGGGGGCAGCCGGCTCGCCGCCCCTCCTCCGTGGGCCCGTGGGTCGGCTCACCCGCCGCCTCTCCGTGGGCCCGTGGGGCGGCTCACCCCGCCGGGGCGGCCGTCCCCACGGGGTCGGCGGCCGCCGCCGCGCGCCGGAACGCGGTCGGGCTCTCGCCGCGCAGCCGCTTGAACGCCGCGCTGAAGCCGAACGCGTCCGCGTAGCCGACCCGCCGGGCCACGGCCGCGACCGTCAGCTCCGGGCGGGTCAGCAGATCGGCCGCGAGCGTCATCCGCCAGGCGGTCAGATAGGCCACCGGGCCCTCCCCGACCAGCTCGGTGAACCGCTTCGCCAGGGTCGTCCGGGAGACCCCCGCCCGGACCGCCAGCTCCGCCGTCGTCCAGGGATGCGCCGGGTCCGCGTGCATCGCCCGCAGGGCCGGCCCCGCCACCTGGTCGCCGAGCGCCCCGTACCACCCCGGCGGATCCGCCTCCGGCCGGTCGAACCAGTCGCGCAGCGTGCACACCAGCAACCAGTCCAGCAGCCGGTCGAGCACGATCTGCTCGCCCGGCCGCCCGCCGCCGATCTGCCCCTCCAGGTAGTCGCGCAACGGCGCGCAGTCCTGCTCGTCGGGCACCACGAGGGCGGGCGGGAGCGCCTGGAGGAGCCGCTGGGGCACCTGGGCCCGTACGTCGTAGGTGGCGGCCAACAGCACGGTGGGGAAGCCGGGTTCGGGCCCAGGGCCGGGTCCGGCTTCCGGTGCGGGCGCGGGCGCGGGGGCGGTGTCCGGGGCCGCGCCCCTGCCCACCGCCCGTACGCCGCCGCCCCGGCCCGTCCCCGACCCGTTCGCCGGGTCGTCGGTGAAGACGAACGGGGCCGGGCCGCGGACGATCGCCGCCTCGCCGACCCGCACCCGCAGTGGCTCGCCGCCCTCCGGCACGATCCATCCCCCGCCCCGCATCGGCAGGCACAGGGTCAGATACGCCCCGTCGGTGAACCGCACCGACCACGGCGCGCGCAGCACCGAACGGCCGAACACCGCGCCACTGCCCCGCACGCCCCGCAACAGCTCGTCGAACACGTCCATGACGCAACTGTAGGCAGGGCCGACCGCGCCCCGGACGCTCGCCTATGCACGGCGGACGGATGCCCATGGGCCCGGCGGGTCCGCCGCGATGGACTGGTCCCATGACGACGAAGAGCACGCACCGCGGTCCGTCCGGGATCCTCGTCCTCGGCGGCACCGGCAAGACCGGCCGCCGGGTCGTGGACCGGCTGCGCACGACCGGAACCACCACGGTCCGCCCCGCCTCCCGTTCCGGTGAGGTCCGGTTCGACTGGACCCTCCCCGACACCTGGGAGCCCGCCCTCGCCGGGGCCGAGGCGCTCTATCTGGTCGCCCCCGACGACCCGTCCCCCGTAAAGGAGTTCGTGACCCGCGCCGAGGCCTCCGGGGTCCGCCGCTTCGTGGTCCTGTCCGGCCACGGCATCGAGCACGCGGGCGAGGGCTTCGGCCGGGGCATGGCGGCGGCGGAGGACGCGGCCCGGGAGTCCGGGGCCGAGTGGACCCTCCTGCGCCCCAACAACTTCTTCCAGAACTTCGACGAGGACCTGTGGCGGACCCCGCTCCGCGAGGGCCGCCTCGGCCTGCCGATCGGGGACGTCCCCGAACCCTTCGTCGACGCCGACGACGTGGCGGCGGTCGCGGTGGCCGTCCTCACCGAGGACGGCCACGCGGGCCGCACGTATACCCTGTCCGGCCCCCGTGCCCTCACCTTCGCCGAGGCCGCGGAGACCATCGCCCGCGCGACGGGCCGCCCCGTCCGCTACGAGGAGCTGACCCCGGAGGCGTACCGCGCGGAACTCCTCGCCCAGGGATGGCCGGAGGCCGCCGCCGACTCCCTGGGCGCGATGTTCGCCCTGCACCGCGCGGGCCACTCGGCCGAGGTGACCGACGGCGTCCGCCAGGTGCTCGGCCGGGAGGCCGCCGACCTGGAACCGTGGGCGCGGCGCATCGCGGCCACGGGGGTGTGGGCGTAGCCCCGGTCCGCCCGGTCCGCCCCGTCCGTGGGTCCGTTACGCGGACTGTCCCACCTGGTAGCCGCCGGCCGGGTACTGGAGCATGACGTTCAGCCGGTTGAAGGTGTTGATCAGCGCGATCAGCGAGACGAGAGCGAGGAGCTGCTCCTCGTCGTAGTGCTTGGCGGCGTTCGCCCAGACGTCGTCCGGGACCCCGCCCGCCGCGTCCGCGATGCGGGTGCCCTGCTCCGTCAGCTCCAGCGCGGCGCGCTCGGCGTCGGTGAAGACGGTGGCCTCCCGCCACGCGGCGATCAGGTTCAGGCGCAGCGAGGTCTCCCCGGCAGCCGCGGCTTCCTTGGTGTGCATGTCCAGGCAGCCGCCGCAGCCGTTGATCTGGCTCGCGCGGATCTTCACCAGCTCCTGCGTCACGGCGGGCAGCGTCGTGTCCTCGACGAGTTTGCTCGCCGAGACCAGGTGCTTCACGAGCTTGCCCGTGACCGGGCTGGCGAAGGCGTTGAGTCGGGGGTTCATGGTGTGCTCCCTCTGCTGTCGTCACTGGCTACACACACAGGACGGAACAGGCCCCCGGGGATGTGACATCCGGGGGAGGGGAGTGACCGGCGTCACCCGGAGCGCGGTGCGGGGGCCCGCTCACGCCCGGGGTGGGGGATTCAGGTCCGCCAGGGCGGCCTCGGCGCGGGCGGCGTGGCCCGAAGCGTGGCTCTTGGCCCGTGCCCGGTTCAGGTGGTGCCTGGCGGCGTCCCGGTCGCCGCGGAGCCGTGCCGCGTGCCCCAGGCCGATCTCGGCGCGGATCTCGCCCGCGCTGTAGGCGCGTTCGGCCGACACGGACCGCGCGCGCTCGTACAGCTCCGTCGCCCGCTCGGCGCCGCCGTCCGCCAGCGCGGCCCTGCCGAGCGACGTCAGCGTCTCGACGACCTCGGTCCACAGGCCGAGTTCCTCGGCCATCAGGAGACCCTCCCGGTGCAGTCGTTCAGCCCGGGCGCCGTCACCCCGGCGTTCGGCCGCGAGCGCCAGGGCCCGGGTGGCCCGCAGTCTGCCCCAGCGGTCGCCGGCCTCCACGAACAGCGCGGCGCCCAGCTCCGCGGACGCCTCCCGGCCCGGGGCGTGGCTCGCGAGCTCGACCAGTGCCGCGGCCTCGCCCCAGTGGTCCCGGGCGGCGCGCGCGCCGGCCAGCCCCGCCTCCACCAGCCGCCGCCCCTCGCGGTGGTGGCCGCCGCCCGTCAGCCCGGTGCCGACGAACCACTGCAACCGGGCTCTCAGTACCGGGTCCTCGACGCCGGCGGTGGGGTCCTCGCCCGCCGGGGCCGCTGCCGTACCGCCCTCCGAGGAGCGCAGCTCCATACCGGCCAGCCAGGCCCGCGCCGCCACGCGCCCGGCCGGGGCGGCCTCGCCCCCGGCGGCCAGCGCCGTCCGGAGCGACCTGCGGGCCTCGGTGAGCCGGCCGCGCAGGAACCAGTACCACGCCTGCGCGTTCACCAGCCGTACCGCGTATCCGGCGGCGTCCTGGGCGACCGCGAGATCCAGGGCGCGGCGCAGGTTGACGGTCTCCGCGTCGAGGCGCTCCAGGCAGCGCCGCTGGTCCGGCCCGCGCAGCCGCTCGCTCTCCCGTTCGGCCGACTCGGCGCAGTGGCGTACGAACCGGGTGCGTACGGCGGTCTCCTCGCCGGCCTCCGCCAGCCGTTCGGCGCAGTAGGCGGCCACGGATTCGAGCAGCCGGAACCGGTCGCCCTCACGGACCACCAGCGAGCGGTCCACCAGCCGGGACAGCAGGTCGGGAATCCGCCCGGCGTCCAGGCCGGCGTCGGCGCAGACCGCCTGGGCGGACGCCATGACGCAGCCGTCGGCGTGCACGACCAGGCGCCGCAGCACCGTGCGCTCGTCCCCGGTCAGCAGCTGCCAGCTCCAGTCGAGCATCCCCCGCAACGTCCGCTGGCGGTCGGGGAGCCCGCGTACCCGGACGTCGGGCCGGGCGAACCGGTCGTCCAGCCGGGCGGCCAGCTCGTGCGGGCTCAGCGTCCGCAGCCGGGACGCCACGAGTTCCAGGGCGAGCGGAATGCCGTCGAGGCGACGGCAGATGGTGGCGACGGCCTCCGCGTTGTCCGCGTCGAGGACGAAGCCGGGCGCGGCCGCCGCGGCCCGCCGCACGAACAGCTCGACGGCGCCGGCCCGGGCGATCGCCGATGGATCGGTGCGCTCCGGCAGCGTCAGCGGCGGAACCGGATGCACCACCTCGCCGGGGATGTCGAGGGGCTCCTGGCTGGTGAGCAGGAGGTGTGCCGAGGGCACGGCCGACAGCACGGCGCCCGCGAGCACGGCGACCGGCTCGACGAGGTGCTCGCAGTTGTCCAGCAGGATCAGCAGCCGTCTGTCGGCCACGGCCCGGCAGAGCCAGCCCACCAGGTCGTCCAGATCCGGCTCCGTCGCCGCGGTGTCGCACAGCCCCAGCGTCGTGATGACCCGTTCGGCGATGTCGTCCGGGGCCGAGGTCGCGCCGAGGCCCGCCAGTTCGACCAGCCACACCCCGTCGGCGAACCGGCCGGACGCGTCGCGTGCCGCGGCGACCGCCAGCCGTGTCTTGCCCACTCCGCCGAGGCCGGTGAGGGTGACGAGACGGGTGTCCGCGCCGGGGTCCAGCCGGGCCAGCACCTGATCGGCCGCCTCCTGCCGGCCGATCAGCGGGGTCAGCGGGGCGGGCAGGTTGGTCCGGCACGACAGCGATCCGACGGCGGGTGTGGCCAGTCGTGTCTCCTGGCGCAGGATCGCCTCGTGCAGCGCGGAGGCCTCCGGGCCGGGTGACGCCCCCAGCTCCTCGGCCAGTTGCCGTCGCAGGTCCTGGAAGCTCCGCAGGGCGTCGCCCTGTCGCCCGGCCCGGTACAGGGCGCGCATATGGGTCATGCGCAGCCGCTCGCGCAGCGGGTGGCGCCCCACGAGTGTCCCCAGCTCCGCCGCCAGCGCGGTGTGCTCACCCCGGGCGAGGCGCGCCTCGGCGTGGTCCTCGACGACGTTGAGGCGCAGCTCCTCCAGCCGTGTGATCTCGCCGCGGGCGAACAGGGACTCGGCCACATCGGCGTAGGCAGGGCCCCGCCACAACGCGAGCGCTTCGGCGAACAGGTCGGCCTGCACCGCCGGTTCCCGGTGGGCGCGGGCGCGCTCGGCCAGCTCCTGGAACTCCAGGGCGTCGACCGTGCCGACCACGTCGTTCCCGCTGTTCCCGTTGTTCTCGGCGTCCGTGAGCAGCAGCCGGTAGCCGGCGGGCTCGCGGACCACCCGCTCCCGGCCCAGTACCCGGCGCAGCTGGGAGACCTTGGTCTGGAGCGTGTTGGCCGAGCCGCCCGGTGGGCAGCCCGGCCACAGGTCCTCGATCAGGCGGTCAGCCGGTACCGGCCCGCCGCCGTGGACGAGCAGATTCGCCAGCAGGGCGCGGACCTTCGCCTCGGGAACCCTGACCGGCCGCCCCTCCGCGTCCCAGACGGCCAGCGGGCCGAGCACCCCGTAACGCATGACCGGAGTCTAAGGGCTGTCCCGACGACCCTCAGGAAACCGTGCGTGGGGGACGGCACCGTGGCGCGTGCACGTTGCCGAGACGCGAAACGCAGGGGAGTTCCATGACCACAACGACCGTACGCGGAGCGGGCGCCCGGGAGTGGGGAGGACTGGCCGTCCTCTCCCTGCCCACCGTGCTGCTGGGCCTCGACGTCACCGTGCTGTACCTGGCCCTCCCCTCGCTGGCGGAGGACCTGCGGCCGTCCGGCACCCAGGAGCTGTGGATCATGGACGCCTACGGCTTCCTCATCGCCGGCTTCCTGCTCACCATGGGCACGCTGGGGGACCGGATCGGCCGTCGCAAGCTGCTGATGATCGGAGCCGCGGCCTTCGGAACCGTCTCGGTGCTGGCGGCCTGGTCCACCAGCGCCGAGCTGCTCATCGTCGCGCGTGCGGCCCTGGGGATCGCCGGGGCCACACTGATGCCGTCCACGCTGGCCCTGATCAGCAACATGTTCGCCGACCAGCGGCAGCGCTCCCTGGCCATCGGGGTCTGGGCGACGAGCTTCGCGCTCGGTATGGCGCTCGGGCCGGTGGTCGGCGGAGTGATGCTGGACCACTTCTGGTGGGGCTCGGTGTTCCTCCTCGCGGTCCCGGTCGCGATCGTGCTGCTGGTGGCCGCTCCGGTCCTGATCCCCGAGTACCGGGCGCCGCGGAGCGGCCCGTTCGACCTGCTCGGCGTCGCGCTGTCGCTGACCGCGATCCTGCCGGTGGTCTACGCGGTGAAGCGGTTCGCCGAGGACGGCTTCGACGTGCCCACGATCGCCGCCGCGCTGGTCGGTGCGGTCTTCGCGGTGCTGTTCGTCCGCCGCCAGGCGGGGCTGGCGAACCCGCTGCTGGACGTGGGCCTGTTCGCCGACCGGACGTTCAGCGCCGCGCTGAGCGTGCTGCTCGTCGGTCTCGTAGGCGTCGGCGGCTCGATGCTGCTGATCACCCAGCAGCTCCAGTTCGTCGAGGGGCTGCCCCCCGTGGAGGCGGGCCTGTGGATGGGGCCGCCGGCCCTGCTGATGTTCCTGGCGGCGATCGGGTCACCCCTGGTGGCCCGCCGGGTGGCGCCGGGAATCGTGGTGGCGGCCACCCTGGCCCTGTCCACGGTCGGATACGTGCTGCTCGCCCTGGTGGACGCCTCGGACGGCGTCGCGCTGATGGTGATCGGTTTCGGGCTCGTCTACCTCGGGCTCGGGGCGATCGCGGCGCTGGGCACGGACCTGGTGGTCGGAGCCGCGCCGCCGGAGAAGGCGGGCTCGGCCTCGGCGATGTCGGAGACCGTGCAGGAGCTGGGCCTCGCCTTGGGCGTGGCGGTCCTGGGCAGCCTGGCCACCGCGGTCTACCGCGACCGGGTCGACGACGCGATGCCCGCCGGTGTCCCGTCGGAGGTGGCCGCCGTCGCGGGCGACAGCCTCGCCGGCGCGGTCTCCTCGGCACAGCGGATGCCCGCCGGCTGGCTCGATCACGCCAAGGAAGCGGCCACCTCCGGGATGAACACCGCGATGATCGTCGCCGCGGCGTGCACCCTGCTGCTCTCGTTCCTGTCCGCCGTCGTGCTGCGGCGCGTCGGCGTCATCGGCGGCGGCGACGTGCCGGAGACCGGCGGGGACGGCCCGGCGGAGACCGACGGGGACGGCCCGGCGGAGACCGACGGGGATGGCGTGCGGGAGACCGACGGGGACGGCCCGGAGACCGACGGGGACGTCAGTGCGGCGCCCGGGCCACCCTCTTCGCGATCTTCTGGGCGTCCAGGGCCATTTCCCGGAGCATGCCGCTGATCGGGTTGGTGAAGCCGGTGAAGTAGAGCCCCGGGGCGCCCTTCGGTGAGCGTCCCCCGTGGGCGACCGGGCGGCCCCGCCCGTCCAGGACGTCCAGGTGGCCGAGCAGCGGTTCCAGCGCGCGGTCGTAGCCGGTGGCGGCGATGACGGCGTCCGGGGTGAGGCGGGTGCCGTCGGCCAGGACCACGGTGTCCCGGTCGAAGGAGGCGACCGTCGCCACCGGGGTGACCGCGCCGGACCGGACCGCGTCGATCAGCCCGACGTCCTGGACCGGGATCGCGCCCTGGCGGACCCGGGAGTACAGGCCGGTGTCGGGGCGGGGGAGGCCCTGCGCGGCCAGGTCGGGCACGGCTATCCGGCACATCACGGCCCCCGCGCGGTCGACGAGCCGCACCGGGAGGCGGCGGACCAGGATGCCGGTGGCCTGGGCCGGCCAGCCCGCGGTGGAGCGGCGGACGATGTGCGGGACCGTCCGGACCGCGATGCGGACCTGGGACGCGCCGCCCTCGGCGAGGTCCGCGGCGATCTCCGCGCCCGTGTTGCCGATGCCGACGACCAGGACGTCCCGGTCGGCGTACGGGGCCGGGGCGCGGTACTGCGCGGCGTGCAGCAGTTCGCCCGTGTACGTGTCGCGGCCCGGCCAGTCGGGGATGCGCGGGGTGTGGTTGAACCCGGTGGCGACGACGACCGCGCGGCCCCGCAGGACCCGCCCGCCCGTCGCCGTGAGCTGCCAGTCGCCGGAGCCGTCGGGGGCCCGGTCGATCCGCGTCACCTCGACGCCGGTGACCACTTCCAGCCCGTGGTGCTCGGTGTACTTCTCCAGGTACCGCACCACGTCGTCCCGGCCCACCCAGCGCCCGAACCTGCGGGGCATGCGCAGCCCCGGCAGCGCCGACCAACGCCGGGTCGTGTGCAGGCGCAGCCGGTCGTAGTGGCCGCGCCAGGAGGCGCCGACGCGGTCCGACTTCTCCAGGATCACGGTCCGTACGCCCCGGGCGCGCAGCGCGGCGGCGGCGGCGAGGCCTCCGGGGCCGCCGCCGATGACGTAGACGGGACGGTCGTCCGTACGGTCGGTGAGGGCGGCGGCGTCACGGCCTGTGGGGGACGGGCTGTTGGGCATGGTTCGGAGCGTAATCGTCCGCTCTGTTGATGGGTCTCGGTCAAGAGCGAAATCGATTGCGAATTGATCACGGGCGGGGGCCGGTTGATCAAGGGCGGGGGCCGGGGGTGGTCAGAGCCGCTACCAGCGCCTCGGCCCGGGCGGCGGCGACGGCCGGCCCGGCGCCGGTCGCGGCGACCATGCCCCACCGTCGCGGTACGCAGGCCACCGCCTCCAGCAGGGCGCCCGGCACGGCCATGGACCGGGCGGTCGCGGCCAGCTGGTGGAGCGTCCGGTCCGCCGGCGGCAGGAAGACGCGGGTGGCCGCGTACGGCTCGTCGATCCCCTGTTCCCGGGCGCGGTCCCGGAAGGTGCGCAGGCTCTCGGCCCCGTGCGCGGAGAGGTTGAAGTCGATCGCCCCGACGAGGAGGCGGTCGCCGAACGCGCCGCCGAGCCGGCCCACGGCGAAGTCGATGCCGCCGGTGACCAGCCCGCCGTGGCTGCCGTCCGCGATGCTCTCCGGGCCCTGGAAAGCCGCGCGGACGGCCTCCAGCGCGGCGCGGACGGTCCGGTAGGCGTCCCGGGGCAGCCCGAGAGCGGCCCAGCCGGCCTCGTCGACGTAGTCGTTGCCCCGCCAGGAGTAGCCGTCCAGCATCTGGAGGGTCAGCCCTTCGGCGACCTGTCCGTTGCGGATGTGCCCCGACGGCACGACCGGGACGCGGCGGGCGGTCGGGGAGCCGGGCCCCGGGGGGCCGGCCGCCGGGGAGCCCGGCGCGTCCTCCTCGCCGCCCAGGGAGACGGTGAGGAAGGTGGCCCAGGCCTCCAGGAGGTGATCGTCCCCGACCGCGTACGCGGTCCGGGCCTCCGCGGCCAGCCGGCCGGTGTCGGCGAGGTCCAGGTTGCCCACGATGCGCGCCCCGTCGCCCGCGTCGGCGGGCTTGAGCGCGGCCCGGCTCAGGCCGTACCGGGTGCGGAGCAGGGCGGCCGCGTCGAGCACGCCGGCCACGAAGGCGTCCCGGTCGACGCCGCTGCGGGCGATCGTGTAGCCGGGCAGGACCGGGACGGTCAGCCCCAGCCGCTGATGGGCCCGGCCGAGCCGCTGCTCGGCGGCGAGCAGCTCCTCGGGGGGCAGTTCCAGCGCCGCCGCGGGCATCGCACGGGCGGCGGCCACCGTGGGGTGGATGTGGTTCTTCCGGTTCCATTCGGTGGCGACCGCCGGGCTGTTGGCGTCCGTGGCCAGCTCGGCCAGCCCGGTCCTGCGGAGCAGCCAGAGCAGGAAGATCTGTGTCTCCACGTCCAACGCGTACAGCCGGACCACCGCGTCGGGCCGGTCGCGCAGCCAGTCGATGACGTGGCGCAGGGGGGTGTCCGCCCGCTCCTCGTGGGCCTCCGCCATCAGCAGCAGGGCATGGGTCAGGTAGTAGTGGTCCAGATCGCCGATGTCGACGGCGGGGACGCCCCGGAGCGCCGCGGCCTCGGCCCAGGGCGCGGTACGGCCCAGGGTGAGGTCGTCGGGGGTGCCCAGATACACCGATCTGGCTTCGACGTACGTGGTCACGTCGTGGGGCTCCTGGCCGCTCAGCAGAGCGGCCAGGTCCCCGTCGAACGCCTTGAGCAGGGGCGTGGTGGTGTGCAGCAGGAGCGACGGGGCGGTGCGGCCCGGCTGGGCCCGGTACGGCCGCACCACCTCGCCGGCGGCCCTCGCCACGGCCGCGGTGTCCATGCCGAGGAGCCGTTTGGCGCTCTCCGCGACCCGTGTCCCGTCCCAGACCCGGTGTCCGGTGAAGAAGCCTTCCCAGCGTGCCTCTGCGCCGTCTCGTGCGGAGCAGACGGACGCGGCGACGGGTGAGAGCACCGTGTTCCCTTTCGGCGATGACGTTTCCGGTTTCCCGTGCTCGGTATCCCGTGCTCCGGTTTCCCGGTATCCCAGGTTTCCTATGCGTTCCGGGCCTCCGGGCTTCCGGGCTTCCGGGTGTTCCGGTGTTCCGGTGCGGTCCGTCAGTTGCGGACCGTGGTGAATACCACCGTTACGTAGGGTAGCTCGAAGGTGTTGCCGCTTTTCAGTTCCGGGTGCACGGTGGCGAGTTCA
The DNA here is from genome assembly GCF_028747205.1 of Streptomyces sp. CA-278952. Classification (NCBI taxonomy): domain Bacteria; kingdom Bacillati; phylum Actinomycetota; class Actinomycetes; order Kitasatosporales; family Streptomycetaceae; genus Streptomyces; species Streptomyces sp. CA-278952. Next base: position 3,244,720 of record NZ_CP112880.1, on the reverse strand, counting down.
CGTATGCGTTCCTCGATTTCCCGACGGCGGTCCGGAGAAGACGTCAGGTAGTACGACCGTGATTTTATGAGCGTGATGAGGGACTCGATCGTCTTCGTCTCGGAGTGCGGGAAGAATTGCTGTTCGACGGCTCCGAACTCCGGCCCGAACGTGGGGTCGCGCAGCCAGCCGGTGAGCCACTCGGCGTCCTGGGTGCGCAGCGCCTTCAGCGCGCCGTGCAGCATGATCGCCGCGGGGGTGCGCGGGTCGGTCCCGGTGTCCTCGTCGGCGAGGATCCCGGACAGCGCCGCCGACCAGGGAACCTCCTCGTCGCGGAGGTTCCAGAGGGTCGCCAGGACTCCGCCGGGGCGCAGTACGCGCGCTATCTCCGCGTGGGCCGGGGCGGGGTCGAACCAGTGGTAGGCGTGGCTGACCAGCACCGCGTCCAGGCTGGCGTCGGGCAGCGGGATGTTCTCGGCGCTGCCGGCCAGGGCCTCGGTCCCGGGGGCGGTGGCGGTGATGCGGGCGCGCATCGCCTCGTCCGGCTCGACCGCCCGGGTGCGGTGTCCCTCGGCCGCCAGGACCCGGGTGAGCAGGCCGGTGCCCGCGCCGAGGTCCAGCACGTCGCGCGGCTCGGTCCCCAGGACCCACCGGACGCTTTCGACGGGATATCCCGGCCGGGTGGTCTCGTAGGCGTCGACCCCGTCGCCGAAGGAACTGCCTCGCTGCTGCCATGCCGTCGTGTCGTCCGCGGCTTGTGCGTCCGTCATTCGGGGAGCATCCGTCATGCGGGGAGCCTCGCATCCTTTTGTCCGTAGAACATACGGAGTCGATTCGGGTGATAGTCGATGTGCATCGGGTGGCTTTCCCCGCGAAGGGCCGAGGCCACCGCCTCGGCGGTCACGGGGGCCTGGGCGAATCCGCCCGTGTTGTGACCGCCGGTGATGAGGAGGAGCCCGCCTCCGGCGGTCCTCGCGGTCTCGAAGACCGGAAGGCTCGAAGCGGTCCAGGGCCGCACGCAATACCTTCTGCTCCGCTCCAGCAGACCGGATCGGCGGGCCGCGTCGAACGCGTCGGGGAAGAAGGAGGACGCCGTGTCCTCGACCGCCGCGTAGAGCGCTTCGAGCTGCGTCGGATCAACGTTGTCCGGGTCGGCGCCCGTCCAGCCGTACCCCGATCCGACGGTGAGGAAGGAGCGGCCGTCCGGCCCCTCGGTGACGGTGACGTTGGCGTCGGCCGCCGTGTGCCCGCTCCTGGTGATCTTCAGGGAGTTCCTCAGCCCCCGGCCGGGATCGGGGAGGGTGAGCCAGGCGCCGACCATGCCGTGGATCAGCCCGGCGGAGGCGGTGCCGCGCAGCAGCGCCTCCCCGTAGGCGCCGGTGGAGAGGACGTAGTGGTCGGCGCGGACCGTCTCGCCGTCGCGGCAGCTGATCGCGTCCGGCGCGCCGCCCTCGCCCGGGACGAGGGCGTCCACCGGCCGCCCCCAGTGGAAGACCGCACCCGCCCGCTCGGCCGCGTCGGCCACGGCGCCGAGGAACCGGTGCACCTGCACGGTGAACCCGTTCACCTCGATGCCGCCGACGAAGGCCCCTGCCCGGTGCGCCGCGGCCAGCGCCGGGTGGCGGGCGCTGATCCGGTCGGCGGACAGGATCTCGAAGCGCCGGTCCGTGAGGGAGTGTTGACGCTCCACATGGGCTTCCAGCACGTCCTGGTCGCTGTAGACCCGCAGGATGCCCTCCCGCAGGCCGACTCCGTGGAACAGCTCCGGAGCGTCGTGCCGGAGCTCCCGCCACAGCCGGTCGCTGGCGAGGTTGTAGCCCAGGACGTCCTCGGTGAAGGACCGGGCCAGCCAGTCGGGCACCCGGGCGTTGTCCTCGGCCCAGGCCGCCTCCGCCGGCCCGAGGCGGGCCAGGTCGGCCAGGCCCCAGCCCTGGTCCTTCACCGGCTGGGTGAAGGGCGGGGGCCCGCCCCCGGGGCTCCCGAAATAGCCGTCGGCCTCGGTGAGCGTGAACATCCGGGCGTCGCCGCCGCCCCTGCTGCATCCGAAGGACGTCCACGGCGCGTCGGACCGGGGGTCGGGGCCGCTGTCGTAGAAGCTCACGCGGTGGCCGGCCCGGAGCAGCCGCAGTCCGGTCAGCAGGTTCACCACGCCGGCGCCCACCAGGACGACCGAGGCCGCTTCTTGCCGGACGGCGCCGAGGCGCCCGGCGAGCACCGGGCCGACCCGCTCGGCCAGAAAACGGCGTTCGGCCGTGGCGAGCGCCCGTGCGTAGAGGTCCGCCGGGGGCTCGGCCGCCCCGGCCGACGGGCACGCGGTCACGCGTAATCGGGATCCGGCCGGTCCGGCCCCGGGTAATCGGCGGGCGGACGGGCGGTGGACGCGCGCGGCGCTCCTGCGTGGACCGCCCGGCCCGGCCGCCCGGTCCAGGAGGACCACGACGAGAGGACGCTCTCCCGCCGCCGCACCCCAGGCGGCCGTCTCGGCGGCCGCGGGCAGGGACCGGGTGAGCAGGACGTCCGGCCGGGTCCGAGCCAGTTCCCGGCCGCGGAGGGCACCCGGCCGAGCCCCCAGTGCGGGGCGGTGCAGTACGTGGGCGCCGTTCAGCAGCGGCTCGACGGAGGTCGGCACTGGATGATCCAGCAGAACCAGCAAGGGGCCTCCTCTGCAGGCTGGTTGGTCAGTTTCCAACCGGCCGGGCGGCGAAACGCCGAGGGGGTCCGGTGGCCGGATTTACGCCGTACTACGTCTCGGAATCCCGGCGGCGGGCCGGCCACGCCGCGTGCCGCGGCCGACGCCGAGCGGCGCCCCCACATGCTCCCGGCACGTGCCACCCCTCCTCCCTCTTGCGCCAAGCCATCGAATCCGCTGAACTGACGTACCGTCAGAAACCTGACTCCGGAGGCCTGATGCAGACGATCTGGCTCAGCGGCGCGGAATGGCTCGCCGTCCTGCGCATAGGCCTCGGCCTGTGGTGGCTGGAGAGCTGGCGGCACAAGGACAAGAAGGGCTGGTTCGAGCGCGGCACGGGCATCGCCTGGGCGGCGGAGGTCGCGGGCAAGCACCGCTGGGGCGTGGTGCGCACGGGCTTCCGGCGGGTCGTCGAACCGCGCCCGAAGGCGATGGCGTACATCGTCGTCTACGCGGAACTGGCTCTCGGTCTCGGCCTGGTGGCGGGGTTCCTGACCCCGGTCGCCCTCGTTGCCGGCCTGCTCCTCAACCTGCTCTACCTGGTCCTGATGATCCACGACTGGGCCGAGCAGGGACAGAACGCGATGATGGCGCTGATCTCGCTGGTGGCCCTGTTCGCGATGGCCTGGCAGACCTGGTCCCTGGACGCCGCCCTCGGACTGTTCCCGTGACCCCGCAGCGCGCGGGGGCCCCGCGCTTCGACCTCCCCGAGCCGGACGCCTTCACTCGCCCCTACTGGGACGCGGCGGCGGAGGGGCACCTGCTCCTGCGCCGCTGCGGCGGGTGCGGCCGGGCCCACCACTACCCGCGGGAGTTCTGCCCGTACTGCTGGAGCGAGGACGTCGGGTGGGAGCGCGCGAGCGGGGAGGCGACCCTGTACACCTGGTCCGTCGTCCACCGCAACGACCTGCCGCCCTTCGGCTCCCGCGTCCCGTACGTCGCGGCCGTCGTCGACCTCGCCGAGGGGCCCCGGATGATGACGGAGATCGTGGAGTGCGCGCACGACGGCCTCCGGATCGGGATGGGGCTGACGGTCACGTTCCGGGGTGCCGGGGAGGGCGAGAACGGCGAGGCGGTGGCGGTGTTCCGGCCCCGGGGCTGACCTCCGACGGGCCCAGGCGCTCAACCCCTGGAAGTCGGCGGAGATCATCGAGACGAAGGTGAGACAACTGTGAGCCACGGACCCGGACTGACCTGGTTCAAGTCCAGCTACAGCGGCAATACGGGCGAAGCCTGCATCGAAGTCGCCTACGACTGGCGCAAGTCCAGTTACAGCAACAACGAAGGCGGCGCCTGCGTCGAGGTCGCCACCTGCCCCCACACCGTCCACGTCCGCGACTCCAAGGTCACCGACGGGCCCACCTTCGCCGTCGCCCCGGCTGCCTGGAACGCGTTCCTGAGCCACGCCACCACCGTCAACGGCTGACCTCGTCCGGCGGTCTACAGCGCGAGTGCGGCGCGCAGTCCTGCCGAGACCTTCATCATGGTCTGCGGGGACAGCGCGCCGCGGTCCTCCTCGAAGTCTGTGCGGTACAGCAGGGCTACGTCGTCGCAGAGCACGCGTCCCACGAGTGGGTCCGCCGACCCGAGCTCGATGATGGTCGGCAACTCGGGTTTCGTGCTGGTGGTGAGCCGGACCGCCAGGCAGTCCTGCAATGCTCGGTTGCGAGCGTTGTTGGAGACGACGAGCCACGGTTTGCGCCCACTGCCGATGTCAGCCATGTAGACCCGTCCCCGGATGGGGGTGAGTGCATTGCCCACAGGGGTCAGTCCTCCAGTCGAGCGCTGCGAGCGCGCATCGCGCGACGCGTGGAGGCGTCTTCGTCGTCCTGGGCGGCGGCCAGAGCGGCATAGCCGGTGAGCATGGCGTGCTCGGTCACCGCAATGCGTCCAGCGGTGAGAAGGGCATGAAGGGTCTCGGCTTCGGATGCGTCGTCGGGCAGCCTTATACCCGCCATGTGCTCCAGGGCCTCGTGTTCCGGTGACCCCGCCGTTCGGAGACGTTCGATGTGGGCCTGATCCTCTTGGCTGAGGGGGACACTCTTGCGGACCTTCGCGTGTGCCATGCTGCACAGTGTGCAGCAGATTGTGCAGCATGACAAGCTGCACTAAGTGCCACAATTAGAGGTCACATGCCCGGCGCGCCCCACACCGGGAACCACCGGGACAGGTCCTTCTCCACCCGGAGGTCGTCCCCGAGGGCGCCCCGCACCTGGAGCTCCAGCTGGTTGTCCCGCTTCTCGGCACCGCCGGGCAGCGGGGCGAACGGATAGAACGTGCCGCGCTTGTAGAGGTAGACCAGCGCCAGCGACCGGCTCCCCGCGCCCTCCCCGTCCCGGAAACCGATCAGCGAGCAGAGCAGGTGCGGGCCGAAGCCGCCGTCCTGGAGCAGCGTGTTCACCGCGTGCAGGTCGTTGACCAGGGCGGCGGAGTCGTCCGCCGGGTGGCGGGCGAGCAGCCAGGTGTAGCCGTACGCGTCCCGGCTGAACTCCACCGGGATGCCGCCGCGCTCCGTGTCCGCGTCCAGCAGTTCGCGTACGTCCTCCTGGAGCCGGGCGAAGCCACCGCCCTCCACGCCCGCGAAGCACACCGAGCCCAGGCCGGTCGGGGCGAGGCCGGCGCCGGCCTGGAGGGTGAGGGCGGCCGAGGGGACGGCGAAGAGCTGGTCGAGGTCGGGGCGGACGGGTTTGCTCCGGCCGAGGATCACGTCGAGCAGGCCCACGGGCGTAACTCCTCACGTCACTCAACGGGACAGGTCGGCGGAGATGCGGGACAGCTGGTCCAGGCGCTGCTCCAGCGTCGGGTGGGACGAGAACAGCCGGCCCAGGGACTCCTTCGCGGAGAACGCCGGCATGAAGTAGAACGCGTTGTACGGCTCCGCCTTCCGCAGGTCCTCCGTCGGGATGCGGGCCATCTGCCCGCTGACCTTCGTCAGGGCGGAGGCGAGCGCGGAGGGCCGGCCGGTGAGCAGGGCGGCGGCCCGGTCGGCGGACAGCTCGCGGTAGCGGGAGAGCAGCCGGGTCAGCAGGAAGCTGATCGCGTACACGACGGCGCTGATCAGCGGGATCAGCAGCAGGAGGATGCCCGCGGGGTCGTTGCCGGGCCTGCTGCGGGCGAACCCGCCCCACAGGGCGATACGGGTGATGATGCCCGCCAGCACCCCGAGGAACGAGGCGATCGTCATGACGGCCACGTCCCGGTGCGCGACGTGCGACATCTCGTGGGCGAGGACGCCCTCCAGCTCCTCCGGCTCCAGTCTGCGCAGCAGCCCCGTCGTCGCGCAGACCAGGGCCGTCTTCTCGCTCCGGCCGGTGGCGAACGCGTTCGGTACGTCGCTCTCGGCGATGGCCACCTTGGGCTTCGGCATGTCCGCCAGCGCGCAGATCCGGTCGATGGTTCCGTGCAGCTCGGGGGCCTGCTCGGGGGTGACCTCGCGGGCCCCCATGCCGTACGCGGCGATGCGGTCGCTGAACCAGAACTGGGCGATGAACAGGCCGCCCGTGATGACCAGGATGATCGGCCAGGAGCCCCGCAGGGCCGCGAGCAGCACGCCCACGAAGACGACGTAGAGCAGACCGATCAGGAACATGGTGGTGACCATGCGACCGGTCAGCCCCCGGTCGGGGGCGTAGCGCGAACGGGCTCGTGGCATCGGTGCCTCCCAACAGCTCACCTCTCACCTGCCTCCCATAGTGCCCCTTTACGGTGAGAACCGGATAAGCGTGCGGTCTGCACCGGTCGGGGACGAACGGTGCGGGGCCGTCCGCACCGGTCGGCGGCGGACCGGCTCGGGGGCCCCGCGCCGCTCACGGCCAGAGCAGCTCGCGCGTCCAGGAGCCGCCTGTCGGGCGCCGGTAGCGCAGCCGGATGTGGCGGCGTCGGGCGTCGCCCTGGAAGAACTCGACCTCGGCCGGCTCGACCACGTACCGGGTCCAGGTCGGAGCTTCCGTGTCCGGCTCCGCCCGTGCCCGGTCCCAGGCCGCGTCCGCCGTCCGGTGCAGCTCCGACACGGAGCCCACGACCTCGCTCTGCGCGCCGGTCAGCGCGGCGGCGAGCGCCCCGGTGGACCGCGCGTGCAGGTCGGCGTGGCTCTCGGCGGGCGTGCAGCGGACGACGGGGCCCCGGACCCGTACCTGCCGACCTTGCGCGGGCCAGTAGAAGCCGAGGGCGGCGTGCGGGCGGGCGGCGAGCTGGTGCCCCTTGGCGCTGGTGGCGTGGGTGGCGAAGTGGAAGCCGCGCTCGTCGGCCTCGTGGAGGAGCAGCGTGCGTACGTCGGAGAGGCCCTCGGCGTCGGCAGTGGCCAGCGACATCGCGTGCGGCTCCGGCTGCCCCGCCGCGACGGCCTCGGCGAACCAGGCGTGGAAGAGAGGAGTCGGGGCGGACGGGGCGGACGCCGGATCGAAGGACGGCAGCTCGGTGTCCCAGACGCGCTGGGCGTGCAGGAGGTCGCGGAAGTGGTGCGGGGAAGGGGAGTCGGCTTCGCTCATGCCCCCATTTCATCCGGTCCCGGCCGCGAGGGGCAGTGGGGTGGGCGGCGCCGCGCCTCACGCGAAACCGTCGACAACAACAGTTTACGAACCGTCGAATGGTAACTATGGTTGTCGCATGACTGCATTCGGGATCACTCCGGAAGAACAGGTGGAGCTCGACAAGGCGCTCTACGACGCCCTCGACCCCCTCGCGTCGGCCATCCGCTCCCGGCTGTCGGGGCTGCCCGAGGACCGCAAGTGGGAGGCGGAGCCCGTCGAGGTGGCGTTGTCCGTCCTGGCCGCGTGGAAGGTCGTGGACACGGAGGTGAAGCGGCTGACGGCGATCGCGGCGGGCACTGCCGGAACGTATGGCGCGAGCTACGAACAGCTGGGGTCCGTATGGGGTATCACCCGGCAGGGCGCTCGGAAGAAGTGGCCCGAAGCCGTCAGTCGCCCGGCGGCCCCGGAATCGTCGGCGAACCGGACCGTCGAACTGTGCGGCGGAACGGCCGAACTGACCCGGGAGCCCGCGTCCGGCGGCTGGCGGTGGACCGGCGTGGGTGCGGACGGGGCGCGGGGGGCGGCCGACGCGGAGGTCCGGTACGCGACGCCGGAGGAAGCCGCCGCCCACGCGGGCGCCTTCCTGAAGGGGCACTCGCGGGTGGACGGTGGGGCGATGCGCCGTGAGGCGGACGACTTCTTCGGCACGGAGGATCGGGTCGGCGGTGGGGACCCGTGGGCGCGCGGGGGCGATTGAGCGGCGCCCGATCGCGTGGGCGGCACCCGCTCGCGCCTGCTCACCCCCGCCCCAGCACCACCGTCCCCGACGAGCAGAACCAGCCGCCCGTCCCCGACGCCACCGCCAGCTCCGGGAGGCGGCCCCCGGCCTTGCGCACCTGGCGTTCGCCGGCCTCGCCGCGTAGTTGCCGTACCGCCTCCACCAGCAGGAACAGCCCTCGCATCCCGGGGTGGCAGGCGGACAGGCCGCCGCCGTCCGTGTTCACCGGGAGGTCGCCGCGCAGACCGGTGCGGCCCTTCTCGACGAACGCGCCGCCCTCGCCCTTCGTGCAGAAGCCCAGGTCCTCCAGGGTCACCAGCGTCATGTACGTGAACGCGTCGTAGATCTCGGCCAGGTCGATGTCGGCGGGCCGCACCCCGGCCCGTTCGAAGGCCAGGCGGCCGGAGACGGCGGCGGGCGAGACCGTGAAGTCCTCCCACTCGGACATCGTGGAGTGCGAGACGCGCTCCCCGGCTCCCAGGATCCAGACGGGTTCTTTCGCCGTGTCGGGTACGTACTCCTCGGCGGCCAGCAGCACCGCGCAGCCCCCGTCGCTGCGGATGCAGCAGTGCAGCTTGGTGAACGGGTCCGCGATCATCGGGCCGGAGAGGACGTCGTCGACCGTGATCGGGTCCCGGAACATCGCCTCCGGGTTCGCCGCCGCGTTCGCCCGTGCCGTCACCGCCACCTCGGCGAGCTGGGCCGGCGTCGTGCCGTACTCGTGCATGTGGCGGCGGGCGGCCATCGCGTACTTGGCGATCAGCGAGTGCCCGTACGGTACTTCGAACTGCGACGGCCCCCGCGCCCCGAACGACAGGTTCGACGTGCGGCGGCCCGCCTTGATATCGGCCCGGGCCGTCGATCCGTACACCAGGAGCACGGCACGGGCCCGGCCCGCGGCGATGGCGTCCGCCGCGTGGGCGGCCATCACCTCCCAGGTGGCACCGCCCACCGCCGTGGAGTCGACCCAGGTGGGCCGTAGCCCCAGATACTCGGCGACCTCCACCGGGGCGAGCGTCCCGAGCCCCGCCGAGGCGAAGCCGTCGACGACCGAGCGGTCGAGTCCGGAGTCGGCGAGGGCGCGGCGGGCGGCCTGGGCGTGCAGGGCGTACGGAGTGGCGTCGTCGACCCGGCCGCAGTCCGCGAGCGCCACGCCGACGACGGCGACCTTGCGCGGACGGCGGGAGGCGGCCGGGGCGGAGCGGTCCGGGGCGGCGGATGCCGGGCGGGAGCTTGCCGGGCGGGAGCAGGCCGGGGCAGAGGAGGAGGGGGAGGGAGCCGGGGCGGAGGAAGCCGGGTCGGAAGAAGCCGGGTCGGAAGAAGCCGGGGCTGGGGCCATGAATTTGACGGTACATCAGATAGTGGTGGCCGCCGCAACCGTTCGGGCGCGACGGCTTCCGCCGCCCAAGCGCGTGCGGGACCCTGGGAAATGCCGCACCCCGGGCCTAATATGACGGCTCGTCAGATCAGGGGTCGGCTGTCGGTCCCTGGGGGGAAGGAGCCCGCAGATGGACGCCGCCTTCACCGCGGAACAGCACGAGATCCGCCGCACCCTGCGCGAACTGCTCACCCGGAGCGCCGGCCCCGACGCGATCCCCGCCGCCCTCCGCACCGCCGAGGGCTACGACCCGCTCCTGTGGCACAGGCTCGCCGGAGACCTCGGGCTGCCGGGGCTCGCCGTCCCGGAGGAGTACGGCGGGGCCGGGTGCACGGCCACCGAGCTGGCCCTCGCCTGCGAGGAGACCGGGCGCGCGCTGCTGCCCACACCGCTGCTCGCCACCGCCGCCCTCGCCGCACCTCTGATCGCCGCTCTCGGCACCCCGGACCAGCGGACCGCCCTGCTGCCCCGGATCGCCGGGGGAACCCTGACCGCAGCCCTCGCCGTCCCCGGCGGCTCGCTCGCCACCGCCCTCGGCCTCACCGGGGACAACGCCGACGGGGTCTGGGCGGGCGGCGGCCGGGCCGGCGGCATCCAGGCCCGCGGGCCCGGGGAGGGCGGGAGCCGGCGGCTCTACGGGGAGGCGGACCGGGTCCTGGACGGGCACAGCGCGGGACTGCTCCTGGTCGCCGCCCACGCCGGGGGCTACCCGCGCAGCCGTACGCTCCTGTTCCTGGTCGACGCCGGAGCGGCGGGGCTGGCACGCACCCGGCTCACCGCGCTCGACGAGACCCGCCCGCTGGCCCGCGTCGAGCTGCGCGACACCCCGGCCGAGCTCCTCGGTGCGGACGACACCGCCGACGCGGCCGCCGCGCTCGCCGCCGCCGGACGCACGGCCGCCGCGATCCTCGCCGCCGAGGCGGTCGGGACGGCGGCGAGCGCCCTGGAGCGCACCGTGGAGTACGTGAAGGCGCGCGAACAGTTCGGCAGGGCCGTCGGTTCGTTCCAGGCCGTCAAACACCGCCTCGCCGACCTGTACGTACGCGTCGAGGCGGCCCGCTCCGCCGCGTACCACGCCGCCCGGGACCCGGAGGCCGGGCCCCTCGCGCTGGCCCAGGCCCTGGAGGCGGCCCGGATCACCACCGGTGAGGCCGTCCAGCTGCACGGCGGCATCGGTTTCACCTGGGAGCACGAGGCGCACCGGTATCTGAAGCGGGCGGCGGGCGACGAACTGCTCTTCGGCCCGGTCCACCGGCTGCGCGACCACGCGGCGCGGCGGGCCGGGCTCTTCGGGCCCGACCGGATGACGCTCGCCGCTGCACCCGGGGCGGGCGTCCGATGACCGCCACCCGTGGAGTGCGTCTGATCCAGAAGGTCTCCTCGACCCGCGCCTTCGGACGGATCGCCCCGCACGTGGTCCCCGCCCTGGACCGGGCCGTGCACCGGCTCACCCGGGGAAAGGTGCTGCTCAGCGCCCGGATGCTGCCGGGGCTCGTCCTCACGGTGCCGGGGGCGCGCACGGGTCGGCCGAGGACCACGCCGCTGGCCTGCATGCCGGAGGGCGAGGTGGAGGGCAGCTGGATCCTGGTCGGCAGCAACTTCGGGCGCCCGGGTCACCCGGCCTGGACCGTGAATCTGCTGGCCCGCGGGGGTGAGGCCGTCGTCAACTGGCGCGGCCGGGACATCCCGGTGCGCGCGAGCCTGCTGGAGGGCGAGGAGCGGGAGCGGGTGTGGGAGGCCGCACTCGCGTTCTGGCCGCCGTACGCGGCGTACCAGCGGCGGCTGGAGCGGCAGATCCGGCTGTTCCGGCTGGAGAGGCGGTAGCGGCGGCAGCGGCGGGCAGGTCGGTAGCGGCGGGCGGAGCGGTCTCCGGCGCGGCCTCTGCTCCGGGACCGGGGCGGGGCGGCCCCGGCGCGGCCCCTCCTCCGGGAACGCCGACGGCGGACCACCCGCAGGGGCGCGTGGGTGGTCCGCCGTCGGTGAGACAGGACGGGGGCGTCCGGGTGGGCGGGTGCCCGCCCGGTGGCATGGGGCGCCCGGGGCCGGTCGGCCTCCCGCGCCCCGGACCGCTTACTTCGTCGGCTTCTTGCCGGTGATGCCGAGATGCACCAACAGGGCGAGATTGGGCCGCAGTTCGGCCTGCTTCACACCCCAGGTGGTGAAACCCTTCTGGTGCGAGGCGACCGCGGCCAGCATCGCCACCAGGGAGCCCGCCATCGCCGCCGGACTGACGTCCTTGTCGATCTTGCCCTTGCTCTGGAGCTCCTTCACGGAATCCGTGAGGGAGTTGGTGACCGAGTTCAGGATCTTCATACGGATCTTGTAGAACCGCTTGTCCCCCTCGGCCGCTCCGAGGTCGATCACGCGGAGGATCGCGTCGTTGTGCCGCCAGAAATCGAGGAATCCCTCGACGAGTTGCTCGGCGGTGGTCCAGCCGGCCTTGCCGACCCAGGAGCGTCCGGCGACCAGTTCGGTCAGTCCGGCGCCCTCCTTGGCCACCTCCTCGGCGATTTCGAGGACGGCGCCCTCCACGTCGGGGAAGTACTGGTAGAAAGTCGCGGGTGAAGTCCCGGCCTTCCGGGCGACGTCGATGACTTTGACGTCCCGGTACGGCGAGGAGCTGAGCATCTCGCTGAGGCAGTCGAGCAGCTTCTGCCGCGTCGCCTGACCGCGTCGACCGGCCACGCGGCCGTCGACGGTACGTACTTGTCCTGTCATGCCGTCAGCTTACCGAGGGGTGATGGGAGCGCGATTCGGCCGACTGCAAATGGGGAACGCCGCAGGACCGGCGGGGTGCGCGGGGGCGGCGAGCGGCGGTTTTCGGCCGCCGTGCGAGAGGCGCCGGAGCCCGGAGCGCGGTCAGGGCGAGGTCTCAGGGGCGCGGCCGGAGTAAATGTTATCAACAGCCTGTGGACAACTTCGGTGGACAACTTCCGTCCACATGGTGAGCGCGCCTTCATCAATCGGTCAAAAGTTCCCTTTAGGTGCCTCCGGGGCGCGCGGGGCCGGACGCGACGTTACGTTGACTGTGACGGGCGTCACTGCTACGGAAGGACCCGGTCCCATGGCCGCATTCGCGCATTCCGCGCCGTGCTGGGCGGACGTGCAGCTCTCCGACCTCGAAGCGGGCAAGCGCTTCTACGGTGGGCTCTTCGGCTGGACCTTCCGGGCCGGCGACGGCATGCCCTTCGCGGACGCGCTCAGCGACGGCCGCCTCGTCGCCGCCCTCGCCGCGAAGAAGGACGGCCGGATGCCCACGGCCTGGGGCGTCTACTTCGCCACCGACGACATCCGGGCCACCGTCGCCGCGATCCGCGAGCACGGCGGCCAGATCATCACCGACCCCGTACGGGCGGGGCGCGCCGGAATCGTGGCGCAGGCGGCCGACCCCGGGGGCGCCGTCTTCGGACTCTGGCAGCCGGAGGAGCGCGCGGGCTTCGAGAAACAGAACGAACCCGCCTCCTTCTGCTGGACCGAGGTCTACACCCGGCAACCGGACAAGGTGGACCCCTTCTACGAGAAGGTCTTCGGCTTCCACGGCACCGACCTGGACGAGGCGGGCCACGACATCTCCGGCGACTCCGAGGCGCTGGTCGACTTCCGGATGTGGTCCCCCGAGGCCGCCGAACCCGGCCCGGACACCGCTGTCGGCGGCCGCAGCGTCATCACGGACGCGTTCCCGGCCGAGATGCCGAGCTACTTCCTCGTCTACTTCGCCGTCGCCGACTGCGACGCCGCCGCCGAACTCGCCGTACAGCTCGGTGGCCGGGTGACCCAGCCACCCTTCGACATCCCCTCCGGGCGGATGACCGTGCTGCACGACGACCAGGGGGCCGCCTTCGCCGTGCTGGAGCCCGCCGAGCCGCGTCCGTAACCCTTGGCTTCCGCACCCCTCGTAACCCCGGCTTTGCGCACCCCTCGTAACCCCGGCTTTGCGCACCCCTCGTAACCCCGGCTTTGCGCGCCCTCGTAACCCCCGCTTACGCGCCCGCGTACCCCTGGCTTCCGCACCTTCGCAACCTCGGCTTCCGCACCCCCGCCCCCTCTCCGCACCCCCGGTGTGGGGGATACCGCCCGAAGTGGCATGAGACATCCCCATCCGCCCCCGGGTTCGCAACCGGGGCCCGGGCCAGGAAGAATCGGGGTGCGTACCGCCAGGTGATGCCCAGTGGTGAGACCCTGCACAGGGCGAGCTGCGCAGTGCGGGATTCGACCGGGCGGTAATTCGCGGACTTCGTCGCCGAGGTCCGTCTACGGGGAGGTGGCAGGCAAGTGGTGGAGCAGCTGACGCAGCACGACCCGAGACGGATCGGCCCGTTCGAGGTGCTGGGACGGCTCGGGGCCGGCGGCATGGGGCTGGTCTATCTCGCGCGGTCGGCGTCCGGCCGGCGGGTGGCGATCAAGACGGTGCGGACCGAGCTCGCCGAGGACCAGCTCTTCCGGGTCCGCTTCACCCGCGAGGTCGAGGCCGCCCGCGCGGTCAGCGGGTTCTACACCGCCGCCGTGGTCGACGCCGACCCGCGGGCCGCCGTGCCCTGGCTCGCCACCGCCTATGTGCCCGCGCCCTCGCTCGAAGAGATAGTGAACGAGTGCGGTCCCATGCCGACCCAGGCGGTGCGCTGGCTGGCCGCCGGCATCGCCGAGGCCCTCCAGTCCATCCACGGTGCGGGCCTCGTCCACCGCGACCTGAAGCCGTCCAACGTCCTCGTCGTCGAGGACGGCCCCCGGGTGATCGACTTCGGGATCGCGTCCGGCGTCTCCAACACCCGGCTGACCATGACGAACGTCGCCGTCGGCACGCCCGCGTACATGTCGCCCGAGCAGGCCCGGGACTCCCGCAGCGTCACCGGGGCCAGCGACATCTTCTCGCTGGGCTCCACGCTCGTCTTCGCCGCCACCGGGCACGCCCCCTTCCACGGGGCCAACCCGGTCGAGACGGTGTTCATGCTGCTGAGGGAGGGCCCCGACACCGAGGGGCTGCCCGACGACCTGCGGCCGCTGATCGAGTCCTGCATGCGGATGGACGCCACCCAGCGGCCGAGCCCCGCCGACCTCCAGGCCCAGCTCGCCCCGCACCTCTTCGCCTCCGGCAGCGACGACAGCGGCACGGCCTCGGCCTGGCTGCCGTCCGTGGCCACCGCGATGATCGAGCGGCGCAGGGGCGGCGGGCGCACCGCGCCGCCCGCCCCGGCCGTGCCCCCGCCACCCCCGCACCAGCCCCCCAGGGCTCCGGAGCGGGACACGGCCTGGCGCAGCGGGGCGGATCTGCGCTCGCCCTCCCCGCTGTCCTCGCCCTCGCCGCTGTCCGGCGGGCCCGGCCCGGCCGCGGGCCCTTCCGCAGCTCCCGACGGCGGGCCCGTCCAGCTGCCCGGCGCCAAGGTGCCGATCGGTCCCGGTCCGCGTGCGGGGGAGGGGCGCGGGGCCGCCGCCGCGCACCCGGCCGCCGCGACCGGCTGGGTCCGGCCGCCCGCCGGAGTGAACGGTTCGTCGGCGGTCACGGCCCCCACCGCACCCGTCCCGGCCCCGGCGGCCTCCCCGGACGGCGCGGCACCCGTTCCCGACCGCTGGCGGCCCTGGCGCTTCCGCATGTCCAACGACGTGTGGGGCACGCCCGTCGTCTCCGGCGACCTGCTTTACGTGACGTCCTTCGAGGTCCACGCGCTGGACGTGGGCAACGGCCGGCGCCAGTTCAAGACCCGGGACGTGGCCTGGGCGATGGCCGTCGAGGGCGGCAGGATCCACGCCTCGGACGGCCCCTCGCTGTACGCGCTGGACGCCACGACCGGCGCCGAGCAGTGGCGGCTGGCGACCGACGCCTGGGTGTACGCCCTCAAGGCCGACCGGGGCACGGTCCTGACCGCGACCCGGGGCGGCGGCGTCCAGGGCTGGGAGGCCTCCAACGGCGAGAAGCTGTGGGAAGTCACCGGTGCGCAGAGCGACTTCGAGACGGCGGAGGCCGGCCCGGTCATCCACGACGGCACGGTGTACGTCTGGCAGGACGCGCGGCTGCGCGCGCTGGACGCCCGTACGGGCATCGAGCGCTGGTCGTACCCGATCGGCGACGCGGCCTCCTGCGGCGGCGTCCCCGTCCGGGTCACCCCGGCCCCCGACGGCTACGTCTACATCGCGGCGGGCACCCGGGTGCTGGCGGTGGAGACCGGCTCCGGCCGGGTGCGCTGGCACTTCGAGGCCCCCGCGGTCTTCCTCTCCCCGCCGGCGTTCGCGCCGGGCCCGGCGGTGACCGGCGGCGGGGTGTACCTCGCGGACTACCTCGGCACGGTGTACGCGCTGGACGCGACGACCGGCAAGGACCGCTGGCGGATCGCCACGGAGGCCCGCTCCTCCATCGAACCGGTGCTGGTCGCGGTGGGCAACGTGCACGTCGGCAGCGGCAGCGCGCTGTACACCCTGGACGCGGTCACCGGCACGCCGAAGTGGCGCTTCGCGGCGGGCGGCGAGGTGGTGGGCTCCCCGGTGGTGGCGGACGGCCGGGTCCACTTCGGCTCGGCGGACCACGTGCTCTACACCCTGGACGCGGCAGGCGGCCAGCTGCGCTGGAAGCTCGCGACGGGCGGCGAGATCACGGGGTCGCCCGTGGCGCAGGCGGGCGTGGTCTACGCCTGCAGCAAGGACCGCTGCGTGTACGCGCTGGACGCACTGAAGGGCACGGGCACGGGGAGCAGGGCCCGGGCCTGACCGGGGTTCTGTCCGCAGCACCCACCCAGCTGGTCCGCACCACCCACCCAGCTGGTCCGCACCACCCACCCAGCTGGTCCGCACCACCCACCCAGCTGGTCCGGCGCGCACCCAGTCGGCCTGGCGCTCACCCAGCCCGTCCGGCGTTTGAGGACGGAAGCCTGGTCCGGGGGGCGTGGGCCCTGCGGTGTTCCAGCTGGTCCGGCGCCCAGCCAGTCGGCCTGGCGCTCACCCAGCCCGTCCGGCGTTTGAGGACGGAAGCCTGGTCCGGGGGGCGTGGGCCCTGCGGTGTTCCAGCTGGTCCGGCGCGCAGCCAGTCGGCCTGGCGCTCACCCAGCCCGTCCGGCGTTTGAGGACGGAAGCCTCGTCCGGGGGGCGTCGGCTCTGCGGTGTTCCAGCCCGTCCGGCGCTTGAGGACGGAACCCTCGTCCGGAAGGGCGTCGGCTCTGCGGTGATCCAGCCCGTCCGGCGCTTGAGGACGGAATCCTCGGAGGGGTGGCCGTCAATCCTGTTGCGGCGGCCGGTGCGGCGGATGTACCGGGTCGCGGGGGTCGGCCTCCGCCGACGGGGCCTTCGGAGAGGACCGCGTACGGGGGTCATGCGGGTCGGGCCCCGTGTACGGGTCCACCTCCGGCTCCGGCCACGGCGACGTCTGCACGGACATCCCCGGCTCCTGCGTCGGCGGCCAGGTATCCACCTGATCCGGCCCCGGCGCGGCAGACGGCTCCACCGGCTCCCGCTCTCGCCGCTCCCGCCGGCCCCGCCGGCCCCGCCCACTCATCAGCAGCGCCCCGATCAGCATCAGCAGCCCGCCCGCCAAGGCGTTCACCACCCCCACCTGGAGCCCGGACCCGTCCCCGGCCACCACCAGCGACCCCGCGGCCTGCCCCTGGCGGACCATCCACAGGATCGTGAAGCCCAGCACCACCAGACCCGCGAGGGCGACCACGAGCCGCGAGCGGAGCACCACGCCCACGATCACCAACAGCGCCGCGCCGAGGAACGGCAGCAGCATCGAGACCAGCACCCCCGACTCCGCGGCGGTGATGCCTCCGAAGAGGTCCTCCACCCGGTAGTCCTGCCCCGCCCGCCCGGCGTACCAGTCGCGGAACGGGCTCAGCACGGCCGAGGCCGCCCCGGCCAGGGCGACGACGGAGCCGAGGACATTGCGGATCATCGTCAGCCTCCAGGGCGTCGTCCTGCGAACACGCACCCCCGCAGCCGACGCTACGCCGGGGCGATCACCCCCGCCATGCGGACGATGACGGGACCGTGACAGGGTCATGACTTGGACATGGGGTCGCGTGCGGCATGCTGAGGGTGACGACGCACGCCATCGGCGCGACGTGCCAACGGCAACGAAACTCAAGGGGGGCTGCATCCATGATGCGGCGACAGACGAAACTCGCGGCGGTCCTGGTCGTGGTGGTGCTCGCGCTCACCGGGTTCTCCACCTCTTCCAGCGGCGGCAAGGGCAAGAGCGGCAAGAGCAGCAGCTCGGGCGGCGGTTGCTCCAGCTCGAAGAAGAGCAACAACGGCTACCGGGACAACGACTTCGACGAGGACTACGACGACGACTCCTCGTCCTCCGGCTCGTCCGGCTCCTACGGAACCCCGACGCCCACCGCGTCCGACGCCCCCGCCTACCGGATCATCCGCTGCGCCCAGCCCCGCAAGGGCAAGCGCAAGGCGGTCACCTCGTCGCTGATCGAGCTGCGGGCGAACGAGCCGGGCTCGCAGGCGTACGAGATCGACGTGCGGTTCGTCGACGGCCTCGGCAACACCATGGACACCGCCGAGACCACCGTGAACCTCGACGGCGGCGAGGTCCGCACCTACACCCTGCGTATGGAGAGTCCCCGCAAGGTGTCCAAGGTCAAGGGCTGCGAAGTGACCGTCGAGGTCCTCTGAGGCCGGGTACCTCGCGCGGATGGGACGGACGGACAGGGCTCGTCGTGCCCGGGCCCCCTCGGATGCTCACCGCACCCGGGGCTCCCCACCCCCGCCCCGCCCCTCGAACAGCTCCGCCTGCCGATCCGGGGGCAGATTGCCCAGGGCGATCAGCGCCGGAGCCTGGGACATCGCCTGGGCCCTGGCCGCCTCCTTCGCGGACCACACCGCCCGGACCGTGCCCTGCACCGCCTCCGTCGGGTAGCGGGCGATGACCGTCGCCGACCGCAGCGCCGCCGCCACCGCGCCGCCCGGCTCCGTCACCTCGCTGACCAGCCCGATCGCGTACGCCCGCCCGGCGCTCAGCCGTTCCGCCGTGCCCATCAGGGACATCCGGGCGACCTCCCCGAACGGCATCCGCTGGGCCATGGCAATCGCTTCGTACGCCGAGACCATCCCGTACGTCGTGTGCGGGTCGAAGAACGTCGCCTCCCGGGACGCGACCACGAACTCCGCCTCGCCCAGCAGATAGAACGCCCCGCCGCAGGCCATCCCCTCCACCGCCGCGACCACGGGCTTCCACAGGTCGTTCGCCTTGGGGCCGATCCGCAGGAGGGGGTCGTCGAGGGCGTACGGGGACGGGGGCTGCGGGACGGTGACGCCCCGGTCGATCCCCGTACAGAAGGCACGCGTCCCGGCCCCGGTGAGGACGGTCGCCCGCACCGACTCGTCGTACCGCAACTCCCGCCACAGCGCGGCCAGTTCCTCGGCCGTCTCCAGGTCGATCGCGTTGAGTCTCGCCGGTCGGTCCAGGGTGACGAGCGCGACCCCCGTCCCCTCGTCCCGCTCGATGCGCAGGGCCATCCGCTCACCCCTCCAGGAGCCAGCGGACGAGCGTGACGCCACCGCCGGGCCCCGCCGGGCAGAACGCTGCCCGCACCGGAGCCCCGATCCGCAGCCGCGCCGGGTCGACCGAGTTCAGCGGAGCGTCCGGGGCGGCGACGACGTTCCCGGCCAGCCGGATGTGCGGGGTTTCCGCCAGCTCGACCAACACCGCGTTGTACGGGGCCTGTTCGGCGTAGGCGGGGAGCAGCGGCGGATGAGGGATCACGTACGACCAGAGTCGGCCGCGCCCGCTCATCTCCCGCCACTCGCTCTCGAACGACCCGCAGTGCGGGCAGCAGGGCCGGGGCGGGAAGCGCGGTTCGCCGCAGGCGGGGGAGGCGCAGGCCTGGACGCGCAGTTCGCCGCGCGCGGCGTACTCCCAGAAGGGTGCGCCGTCCTCGTCGGCGACGGGCAGCAGGAGGGAATCGTTCACGGCCATGTCCTCAACTCCTCAGCAGTACGGCCGATGTCGGAACGCCCTCACCGGCGGTGACCAGGCAGGTGGCGGCGTCGGGAATCTGGGCGGTGGAGGTGCCGCGCAGTTGTTTCACGCCCTCGGTGATGAGGTTGAAGCCGTGGACGTACGCCTCGCTGAGGCCGCCGCCCCCGGTGTTGATGGGCAGCCGTCCGCCGCTCTCCAGGGCCCCACCCTCGGTGAACGCGCCGCCCTCGCCGCGCCCGCAGAAGCCGTAGCCCTCCAGGGAGAGCGGGACGAGCGGGGTGAACGCGTCGTAGATCTGGGCCACATCGACGTCGTCGGGCCCGAAGTCCGCCTGTTTCCAGAGCTGTCGGGCGGCGGTCCAGGCGGGCCCGGTCAGCGGGTCGTCGTTCCAGTAGTTGACCATCCCGTGGTGCTGGGCGGGCAGCCCCTGGGCGACGGAGTGGAGGTAGACGGGCTTCTGCCGGCAGTCGCGGGCGCGTTCGGCGGAGACGATCACGCAGGCCAACGCCCCGTCGGTCTCCAGGCAGTTGTCGAAGAGGCAGAGGGGTTCACTGATCCAGCGGGAGGTCATGTACATCTCGCGGGTCAGCGGGCGGTCGTACATGATCGCGGCCGGGTTCTGGTTGGCCCGGTTGCGGCAGGCGAGCGCCACGTTGAAGAGGTGGTCGCGGGTGGCCCCGTACTCGTGCATGTAGCGCCGGGCCAGCATGCCGATCTCGTCGGCGGGCCTCAGCAGCCCGTAGGGACGGGTCCACTGGGCGGGCGTGGGGAGCTGGACGGCCGTGTTCTTCCACGGCCGGGGCCCGGAGCCGCGCTTGCGTGACCGCCAGGCCACGCCGACGCTCGCCTGTCCGGTGGCGACGGCGGCGGCGAGGTGGGCGAGCGTGGCGCAGGAACCGCCGCCGCCGTAGCCGACCTTGGAGAAGAAGGTGACGTCGCCGGCGCCGATCGCCTTGGCGACCTCCACCTCGTCGGTCTCCTCCATCGTGTACGAGGCGAAGCCGTCGACCTCGGCGGGGGCGATGCCCGCGTCGTCGAGGGCCGCCAGGATCGCCCGGCAGGCGAGGGTCTTCTCCGGCTCGGGGAGCCGTTTCGCGAACGCCGTCTGCCCGATCCCGGCTATCGCCGTCGCGTCCTTGAGCGTTGCCATCCGCTGACCTCCCGCACCGTCGCCCCTGCTGACAGCGGCAGAGGCTACCGCTAATCTGACGGATAGTCAGCTAGTGCGGCGGCAGGAGGGCGCGTGATGCGGGGCGACGAGGAATGGGGCAGCATCCCGGAGCTGGTGCGGTCGGCGGCGCGGCGGTACGGCTCCGCCGAGGCGGTGGCCGACGGCCGTAACCGGCTCTCGTACGCCGAGCTCGGCGAGCGGGTGGAGCGGGCCGCGGCCGCGTGCCTCGCCTCCGGTGTGGAGCGGGGGGACCGGGTCGCGATCTGGGCCCCGAACACCCTGGACTGGATCGTCTCCGCGCTCGGGGCGGTGACGGCCGGCGCGGTGCTGGTCCCGCTGAACACCCGCTTCAAGGGCGCGGAGGCGGCGTACATCCTGCGCCGCAGCCGGGCGAGGCTGCTGTTCGTCACCGGCACGTTCCTGGGCACCTCGTACGTGGCGTCGCTGCGGCGGGCGGACATGGCGCTGCCGGACCTGGAGCGGGTCGTGGTCCTCGCGGACACGGCCCCCGAGGACTACACGAGCTGGCCGGACTTCCTGGCGGCGGGGGAGAGCGTCCCGCCCTCCGCCGTACGGGAACGGGCTGCCGGCATCGCCCCCTCGGACCCCTCCGACATCGTCTACACCTCCGGCACCACGGGCCGCCCGAAGGGCGCGGTGATCACCCATGCGCAGACGCTGCGGGCGTACGCGATCTGGAGCGACCTGGCGGGCCTGCGCGAAGGCGACCGCTACCTCATCGTCAACCCCTTCTTCCACACCTTCGGCTACAAGGCGGGGATCATCGCCTGTCTGATGCGGGGGGCCACGATGGTGCCGCAGCCGGTGTTCAACGTGGACACGGTGCTGGCGAACATCGCGGCGGAGCGGATCTCGGTCCTGCCCGGCCCGCCGACCCTCCACCAGTCGCTCCTGGACCACCCGGCACGCGACGCCCACGACCTCTCGGCCCTCCGCCTGGTCGTCACCGGCGCGGCGGTGGTCCCCCTCCAACTGGTGGAGCGCCTGCGCGAGGAACTCCACATCGCGACGGTCCTCACGGCGTACGGCCTCTCCGAGGCGAGCGGCATCGTCACCATGTGCCGCCGGGGCGACGCGCCGGAGATCGTGGCCACCACGTCGGGCCGCGCGATCCCCGGCACCGAGCTCCGCGTCCTGGCGGAACCGGGCGCTCCGGGCGAGGTCCAGGTCCGCGGCTTCCACGTGATGGGCGGCTACTTCGAGGACCCGGACACGACGGCCGCCACGATGACCGAGGACGGCTGGCTCCGCACCGGCGACGTGGGCGTCCTGGACGCGGCGGGGAACCTGCGGATCACGGACCGGATCAAGGACATGTTCATCGTGGGCGGCTTCAACGCCTACCCGGCCGAGATAGAGCAGCTCCTCGGCCTCCACCCGGACGTGGCCGACGTCGCGGTCATCGGCGTCCCGGACCCGAGGCTCGGCGAGGTCGGCAAGGCCTACGCGGTCCGCCGCCGGGGCGCGACGCTCACCGCGGACGACCTGATCGCCTGGTCCCGCCGCGAGATGGCCAACTTCAAGGTGCCGAGGGCGGTGGAATTCGTCCCGGAGCTGCCGCGCAACGCGAGCGGCAAGGTGGTGAAGGGGGAGCTGCGGGGGCGGTAGACCCCGGGTCGGGGACGTTCGTTCGGATGCGCTGCATGGGATGAACGAGGAGGGCGTCGCGACCCTCGTGGCGGTATGGTCGAGGGTATGGCAACCAAGAAATACACGGTCACCCTGCCGGAGGAGCTGGCGGAGGAGATCCGCAGCGAGGTGGGCCCCGGCGCGTTCAGCGCGTATGTCACGCGGGCCATAGAGCGGCAGCGGGAGCATGACCGGCTGGGGGAGCTGGTCGCCTGGATGCAGGAGAAGGACGGCCCGCTCACCGAGGAGGAGCAGGCCGCGGCCGCCGCGGAGCTGCGCGACATCGAGCGGTGGTTCGAGGAGCGGGAAGCCGACGGCCGTGGCGATCAGGCGGCTGCCGCCTGATGAAAGACATGTGCTTCGTCCTGGACAGTGAGGCGCTGTCCAGGATCGCGCTGCGGGATCGCACGTTCACGGGCATCCTGACCAAAGCCCACCAGTCGGGCATCCGGGTGGTGACCAGTTCCATGACGCTCATCGAGGCGTATCACGGCAAGATCCGCATGCCGGCGTGGAACTGGGCGATGGCACGGGTGGTCGTCGAACCCGTCACCAAGGACCTCGCCGACGAGGCGATCCGCCTCCTGCGCGAGGCCGGACTGCACGGCCACAAGTACGCCATCGACGCCGCCCTCGCCGCGATCGCGAACCGGCAGCCGGGCCGGACGGCGCTCTTCGCGTCCGACGTGGACGACCTGCGGAAGCTGTGCCGGCCGAGGGTCCAGCTGCGGGGCCTGTAGGCACGCCCCCGGACATGCGGGAAGGGCCCGAGCGCTTCCCCCGACTCGGGCCCCTCGCCATTCCCCCGTACCGCGGCCGCGGTGGCTCCCCCTCGGTGCCACCGCAGCCGCTTCCCCCGTATCCCCGTCGGGAAGGTCTAGGCGGGCTCGCCCGTCGCGTGGTTGTCGAGCGGCTTGGCCGTGCCGCCGGTGGCGTGGTTGTCCAGCGGCTTCAGCACGCCACCCGTCGCGTGGTTGTCCTGCGTCGTGGCTTCCCCGCCGGTGGCGTGGTTGTCGAGCGGCTTCACGACCGGCTTCTTCTGCGCATCGCTCATGGTGTTCTCCAGCTCCCTGAATGGCTGTGCTCGGACTCGACGAGCCCGCCCGGCAACTCCCCCGTCGGGTTGCCGGGCAGGTGTCGTTCGGCCGTTCAACCTACCTCTGCGGCCGAGGCCGGCCCGTCTGCCCCCCGACGCGACGGAACGACTGGAACCACCATGTCGGGGCGCGATAAACGAATGATGAACGCCTCGTCGGCTCACGCGGGCAGCGTCGAGGCCAGCAACTTCCGTACGGCTTCGACCTCCGCCGAACCGAGAGCCTCGTATATGTCCAGCGCTTCGCGCCAGCACACCGCGGCCCGTCCCGGCTGGCCGATGTCGTTCAGCGCCTGGCCCAGGACGGTGAGGACGTTGCCGCGCCGCCACTCCCCGCCGATACCGCGCAGCACCGCGAGCGCCTGCTCGGCCTTCGTGGCAGCCTGGGCCGGAAGCCCGGCGGCCAGATCCACCTCTGCCAGACGGAAGGTCGCCATACCCTCCCAGAGGCGCTGCCGGCTGTCCCGGAACACGGCCAGCGCCTCGTGGAGCTGCTCCGTCGCGTCCGTGAGCCGTCCGCTCTGCGTGAGGGCGAGACCCAGGGCGTACCGGCCGTTCGCGCCGCGCAGTGCGTGACCCAGTTCGTCGTATATGTCGATGCCCTGCTGGGCCAGGGCCACCGCGCTCGTCGTATGGCCCATCGCGAGGTGGATGCGGGAAAGGTTGCACAGGGCGCTCGCCTCGCCCGGACGGTTGCCGTCGGCCCGGAAGTTGGCGATGGCCTGTTCGAGGTAGGCCTCGCCCTCCGCGTGGCGGTTCTGGTACAGCGCGATGATCCCGAGGTCGTTGGGCGCCCAGCAGCTCGGCAGGGGATCGCCCACCGCGTGGGCGAGCCGCATGGCACGCTGCGCGTCCCGCTCCGCCTGGTCGAACCGTCCGGCGACGAGGCGGGCGTTGGTGAGAGTGATCAGCGCCCGCCCCTCGGCCCGCGCGTCGTCGCTGGACCGGGCCAGATCGCGCATGGTGATCGCCGCAGCCTCGTACTGCTTGGAGTTCGCGCCCGACTCCGCGAGGTCCTTGGTGGCCCAGAGCAGGTCGACCGCTCGGCGTACCCCTCCGGGCCCCGACGCCTGACGTACGCACGCGAGCAGGGAGTTGGCCTCCGTGTAGAGCCAGTCCTGCGCCGTGTGCCGGTCGGCGAACGTCAGCCCGCTGTACTGTGTGGGCTCCCGGTGATCGGCCAGCCGGTCCCCCGGCCGCTCCAGTGCGTACACCCCCGCAGCCGTCGCCAGGTAGAAGTCCAGCAGCCGCGACAACGCCAGCTCCCGTTCCACCGGCGACTGTTCGTCCCGCTCGGCGCACGCACGCGCGTAGAGGCGCACCAGGTCGTGGTACCGGTAGCGGCCCGGGGCGGCCGACTCCACCAGGCTCGTGTCGACCAGGGCCTCCAGGAGGTCCTCCGCCGCATGCGGGTCCAGGTCCAGCAGGGCCGCCGCCGCGGCCAGGGAGATGTCCGGGCCGTCCGCGAGGCCCAGGAGGCGGAAGGCGCGGGCCTGGGCCGGTTCCAGCTGGCCGTAGCCGAGTTCGAAGGTGGCCTTCACCGCGAGGTCGCCCGCCTGGAGCTCGTCCAGGCGGCGGCGCTCGTCCGCGAGCTTGGCGGCGAGGACCGAGACCGTCCAGGTGCGGCGCGCCGCCAGACGCGAGGCGGCGATGCGGATGGCCAGGGGCAGGAAGCCGCACGCGGCCACCACGTCCAGCGCCGCCTCGCGTTCCGCACCGACCCGCTCCACCCCGACGATCCGGGTGAAGAGCTGGAGCGCCTCCTCGGGCGACATCACGTCCAGGTCCACCAGATGCGCCCCGGCCAGGTCCACCATCCGCACCCGGCTCGTCACCAGCGCCGCGCACCCCGGCGTACCGGGCAGCAGCGGGCGGATCTGGGCGGCGTCGTGGGCGTTGTCGAGGAGGATCAGGATGCGGCGGCCGTCCAGCGTCGAGCGGTACAGCGCGGCCCGCTCGTCCAGGGTGTCGGGGATCGCCGAGTCAGCCGTGCCGAGCGCCCGCAGGAACGAGCCGAGGACCGTCTCCGGCTCCGCCGCCCGGGCTCCCGCGCCCTGGAGGTCGACGTAGAGCTGCCCGTCCGGGAAGTGCCGACGGGCCTGGTGGGCGACGTGCACCGCCAGCGTCGTCTTGCCGACGCCGCCGATCCCGGCGACCGCGGAGACGGCCATCACCGAGCTCTCGGCGGTCGCGAGACGGCTGCCCAGCTCGGTCACGAACGCGGACCGGCCGGTGAAGTCCGGCACCGTGGCCGGGAGCTGCGCGGGCTTCAGCGGCGCGGGCGCGGGGGCCGGCTCGTCCGCCGGGCGCGCCAGCTCCTCGTCGGCGCGCAGGATGCGCTGCTGGAGCTGGGCCAGTTCGGGGCGCGGGTCGACGCCCAGCTCCTCCGCGAGGAGCCGGCGGGTGTCCGCGTACACCGCGAGGGCCTCGGCCTGCCGGCCGCTGCGGTACAGCGCCACCATCAGCAGCTCGCGCAGCCTCTCGCGCAGCGGGTGCGCGGCGGTGAGCGCGGTCAGCTCGGAGACGGCCTCCGCGTGGCAGCCGACCTCCAGGTCCAGGTCGAGCCGCGCCTCCGTGAGCTGGAGCCGCCACTCCTCCAGCCGGGTCCGCTGGTTGTCCGCGTACGGGCCCGGCACCGAGGCCAGCGCCTCGCCGTCCCACAGGCCCAGCACCTTGTTGATCAGGGTGCGGGCCTGGAAGCGGTCGCCGGCCGCGCGGGCCTTCTCCGCCTCGGCCGCCAGGTCCTGTGCCAGCGTCAGGTCGAGCGCGGTCCGTTCGGTCCGGATCGCATAGCCGCCGGACTCGCTCACCAGGGTGTCCTGGCCCAGGATCTTGCGCAGCCGCGAGGCGTACGTCCGGATCGTGGCCAGCGCCTGCGAGGGCGGCTCCTCGCCCCAGAACGCGTCGATCAGCTCGCCCGCGGTGGCCGTCCGGCCCTCGCGGAGCAGCAGCGCGGCCAGCAGGGCGCGCTGCTGGGGCGAGCCGGAGGAGAGCAGCTCCGAGCCCCGCCAGGCCCGTACGGGGCCGAGCACGGTGAATCTGAGGGCGTCCGTCGTAGCCGGTTTCTCCGGAGCTCGCTGCTCCGGTACGCGCACGCGTGGCCCGCTGTCACGGTCCATTGATGCCCCCTGTCCTGCTCGCCTGCCGGTCCCGCTCGGCTGCGGATCCTGCCGGTGCTGCCCGCGTCCGTATGTCCGCCCGTGCGTCGAAGTGCGGTAGGCATCCGGATGGCGCGGTACCGCTGGTATCGCGCTCAACAGTCTGCCTTGTCCCGGGTGGACTCGTCAGCAGTGGGTGATGCTCTGCACAAGCCCTCGACAACGATTCGGGAACCGTGCCACGTGCCGCACACCTGCCATGTGTCATGTCAATGCGCGCGCGGTAGCTGACGGTTCGTCAGATCGACGCTACCGTGGAACGCATGGAGACCTTCCCGAAGATCATCTCGGTGGACGACCACACGGTGGAGCCCGCTCATGTCTGGCGGGACCGGCTCCCGTCCAGGTACGCGGACTCCGGGCCGCGCGTCGTCCGCGCACCGCTGAAGGAAATGACCTTTCTGGGCGGCAAGTTCGCGCCCGTGATGGGGGCGAAGGGCGACGACGGGCCGGTCGGCGACTGGTGGGTGTACGAGGACCTGCACCGTCCGCTCACCCGCCTGGACACCGCCGTCGGCTACGACAGGGACGAGATCAGACTGGAGATCATCACCTACGAACAGATGCGGCCGGGCTCCTTCTCGGTGCCGGACCGGCTCGCCGACATGGACGTCAACCACGTGCAGTCCGCCCTCTGCTTCCCGACCTTCCCCCGCTTCTGCGGACAGACGTTCACCGAAGCGAAGGACCGCGAACTGGGACTGCTCGGCGTGCGCGCGTACAACGACTGGATGGTGGAGGAGTGGTGCGGCCCCGAGGCGCACGGCCGCCTCATCCCGCTCACGCTCGTCCCGCTGTGGGACGCGGAGCTCGCCGCGGCCGAGGTCCGGCGCAACGCGGCGCGGGGCGTGCGCGCGGTCGCGTTCTCCGAGATACCTCCCCATCTCGGACTTCCGTCCATACATGCGGACGACTGGGATCCGTTCCTCGCGGCCTGCGACGAGACGGGCACCGTCATCGCCATGCACATCGGTTCCTCGTCGAGGATGCCTTCCACCTCCGCCGACGCCCCGCCCGCCGTCGGCTCCACCATCACCTTCGCCAACTGCTGCTTCTCGATGGTCGACTGGCTGATGAGCGGCAAGTTCGAGCGCTTCCCCCATCTGAGGATCATGTACGCGGAGGGACAGATCGGCTGGATCCCGTACATCCTGGAGCGCGCCGACGTGGTCTGGGAGGAGAACCGGGCCTGGGGCGGCGTCGCCGAGAAGGTCCACCGGCCGCCGTCCGAGCTGTTCGCCGAGCACGTCTACGGCTGCTTCTTCGACGACGCCTTCGGGCTGAAGAACCTCGACGCGATCGGCGTGGGCAACGTGCTGTACGAGACGGACTACCCGCACTCCGACTCCACCTGGCCCCGCTCCCGCGAGGTCGGCGAGGAGCAGATGGGCCACCTGGCCCCGGACGTCGTCGACCGGATCGTGCGCGGCAACGCGATCGAGCTGCTGGGGCTCACCGAGGACGGGCTCTGGGCGGGGGCGTAGAGCCTGGGCCGGGCCCGCGTACGGGGAGGAGCGGCGCGCCCCTCCCCGTACGCGGGCGGGGGCGGCGCGCCCCTCCCTGTACGCGGGCGGATCGGATCACCGTACGCACCGGATCGGATCAGGCCTTCGCCACCGGCTCCTGGAGCTCCGTCACCCCACTCTCGCGGTCCGGCGGGCACTCCAGGTCGACCTCACGGGTGTAGCCGGTGGAGCGGTAGCCGTTGGCGTCCAGCCGGCGGGCCAGGGTGTGGGTCGTCGACAGGACGTCGTCCATCGCGCCCCGGTGCACGATCGTGGCCGCCTCGAACGGCGGCACACCGGCCCGATGTCCTGCGGCTGGTAGCTCGCCGCCGTCCCGGTCAGCTGGGCCACCCGGACCGCCGGAACGGCCGGTCCGGGCGCAGCAGTCCGATGGCGTCGTCATGACGCAGCATCCGGGGCGACACCCGTCCGTATCTGGCGACATCTCCGATGTTGACGTCCTCTCCCTCCTGCGGGTCCGTCAGCCGTGCCGCTTCGGGTCCAGCAGCTGTTCGCGCAGGGCGGTCAGCTGGTGCGAGGAGCCGACGGCCCGGTCCTCGTCCAGGGTGGCCAGCGCCAGCAGCAGCGCGTCGGCCACCAGCAGCCCGGTCAGGGACTCCGCCGTTATGCCGGTCGGCGTGTGGGGCGCGGTGAGCACCGCCTCGACCCGGTCCGCGTATGCCTCGCCCAGCTCGTCCGTCACCAGGACCACCTTCGCGCCGACCGAGCGGGCCCGTTCCATCAGGACCGACAGCTCCATCAGCCGCCGCCCCGGCTGGAAGATCACCACCGCGTCGCCCTGCCCGAGCGCCAGCAGCTGGTCCGCCAGCGCGAACCCGGTCTCCGAGACGGCCCGGGCCCGGCGGCCGATCCGGCCGAGCGCCAGCGCCAGGTGCCGTGCGCCCGGTTCGGAGGCGGCGACCCCGTAGGCGAAGACCTCGCGGGCCTCCGCCAGGACAGCGACCGCCCGTTTCAGGGAGTCCGGGCCGGTCAGCCGGCGGGCCTGGTCGATGCGCTCCTGGGCCTCGTCGAAGACATCGGTCCAGATGGAGTCCAGGTCCTGGCCCACGTGCGCGATGCGCCGTTTGAGCCGCACCTCGGGGGCGACGGCCGAGGTGAAGTCGTTGGCCAGCTCCCGCTTGAGCGCCGGGAGGCCCGCGTAGCCGAGGCGTTGCAGGGCCCGTACGACGGTGGCGTTGCTGGTGGAGCTGGCCGCGCCGAGCTGCTGAGCGCTGGCGAAGAGCAACTGCTCGACCGGCGCGCTCACCAGGTACTGCGCCACGGCACGCTCCGAAGCGGACAGATCGTTCCATTGGTCACGAATGGCAGCACGGAGGCGCGTCACTCCGGTCTCGTTCTCTGGAATTTCCATTACAAGCATTGACTTCCGTGTGACCGGCGTTACTGTCCTGGGCAGAACGTTCCAAAGGGAACGCATCCTGAAATCGACGTTACAGGACCGTGCTGGTTCCTGGTCTCTGGTCTCCGGTCTCCCGTTCCCGGGGCCCGGTCTCCGGTCCGGTCCCTGTTCGTCGGTCGCCGAAGCGTTCCGTCGCGAGGAGAAGAATGGCACCCCTTCCCACGGAGTCCACCCCCGTCCCCACGGATTCCGCACCCCCGCCCAAGGATTCCGCCGCCCGGGTCCTCCCCGTCATCGAGATCTCCGGCTCCCCGCTGGAGCGCGGCCGCCAGTACGGCGAGGCCGTCCGCCCCCAACTGCACGCCGCCCTCGGCTACTACGAGGAGGCGTTCGGCCGCTCCGCCGGGCTCACCTGGGACAAGGTCACCGCGCGCGCCGCCCGCTGGCTGGAGCCCGTGAGCGCCTACGCCCCCCACCTCGTGGAGGAGATGCGGGGCATCGCCGACGGCGCGGGCGCAGACCTCCTGGACGTCCTCGCGCTGAACGCACGCGGCGAGGTCATCTACGACAAGTCCTTCGCCGAGATCGCCGCCGACGGGGCAGGGGAGGGGCCGCCCGACGAGGAACCCGCCGAGGGCTGCACCTCCTTCGCCGCGTACGGCCCGGCCAGCGGCGACGGCCACGTCTACGCCGGGCAGAACTGGGACTGGCGGGCCGGGGTCGCCGACACCGTCGTCATGATCCGGATCGTCCAGCCGCCCAAACCGACCCTGATCATGCAGGTGGAGGCCGGACAGATCGGCCGCCAGGGCGCCAACTCCGCCGGGATCGCCTTCAACGCCAACGGCCTCGGCGGCCGGTTCGACGACCGGATCGGACTGCCCCAGACGGTCGTCCGGCGCAGCGTCCTCGACCAGGACAACATCGCCGACGCCCTCGACGTGCTCTGCCGCACCCGGGCCCACATCGCCAGCAACGCCCTGCTCACCTGCCGGGAGGGCTTCGCCATCGACCTGGAGACCACCCCCGCCGGGCACGGCTGGATGTATCCGACCGACGGCCTGCTGGTGCACGGCAACCACTACCAGGCGGGCATCCCCGCCCCGCTCGCCGCCGCCGGCTACCGCCCGATGTCCTCCGACTCCCTGGTCCGCGTCCCCCGCGCCGAACAGGGCCTGGCCGCCCTGCGCCACTCCACCGGACCCGACGAGTCCCGGAAGCTGATCCGCCGGGCCATGTCCGACCACCTCGGCCACCCCGAGTCCCTGTGCACGCACCCCGACCCGCGCCGGCCGGCCGTCGAGCACTGGACCACCCTCGTCTCCTCCCTCGCCGACCTCACCACCGGCGACTACCACGTGACCGCCGGAACCCCCTGCGACCGCGAGTACCAGCACCTTCCCTGGAACCTCTACGACGGCCCGCACGGCGGCCCGGAACCGACAGGAACCCAGCCATGACCCAGCGCACAGCCCAGCGCACAGACCGCCGCACGGCCCGCCGCGCCGCCCCCGTCGCCGGAGCCGTCGTCGCCGCCCTGCTCGCCGCCGGATGCAGCGGGGCCACCAAGCCCGCCGGCAGCGGCTCCGCCGCCGATGCCGGGCGGCTCACCCTCACCCCGACCACGGCCGCCGCGAAGGGCGAACTCGCCGAAGCACGCTGGCTCCTGGAGGACGAACCGGACTCCCTCGACCTGGACACCCAGGGCTCCAGCGCCGGCCGGGTCGTCCTCACCAACGTCTGCGAGCGGCTCTACCAGCTCCAGCCGGACATGACGACGAAGCCCTTCCTCGCCGAGAGCGTCGAAACACCCGACGACACCACCCTCGTCCTGAAGCTCCGCTCCGGCGTCACCTTCCACGACGGCACCCCGATGACCGCCGACGACGTCCTCTGGAGCCTTCAGCGGCACGCCGACCCGGACATGGAGCAGGGCGACGAGTTCGAGAACGTCGCGTCCATGAAGAAGACCGGCGAGAAGGAGATCACCCTCTCCTTCAAGGCCCCCGACGCCCTCTTCCTCAAGGCGCTCGCCGGGGACGCGGGCATCGTCTGGAACAAGGAGCAGGTCGAGAAGGCGGGCCGGGACTTCGGCACCCCCGGACAGCCCGACGCCTGCACCGGCCCCTACCGGCTGGCGAACTGGAAGTCCGGCGACTCCATCACCATCGAGCGCTACGACGCCTACTGGGGCGACAGACCGCTGACGAAGCGCGTCACCTTCCGCTGGGCCACCGACAGCGCCCTGGTCAACGCACTCACCACCGGGGCCGCCGACGGCGCGTACGCCGAATCGCCCAACACCGCCGCCGCCTTGGCCGGCAAGAAGGGCCTCACCCAGCACTACGGGCCCTCCACCTCCTCCCTCGTCCTCATCCCCACCGCACGCGGCGGACTGAAGGACCCGGCCGTGCGCCGCGCGCTCTCCCTCGCGCTCGACCGCAAGGGCATCGCCGCCTCCGGCTACGGCGGGATGGTCCAGCCCTGGTCCACCCCGGTCGGCTCCGGCGCCTGGGGCTACGAGAAGCCGGCCTTCGAGGCAGCCCAGCGCGCCGCCGAACCGGTCGCCCCCGCCAGCCCCGACGCCGAGGACATCGCCGCCGCGAAGAAGCTGGTGAAGGACTCCGGCGCCGACGCGGCCACCCCGATCGTCATCGGCACCGACGCCAGCCAGGGCCGCACCGTCGTCGCCAACGCCGTCCGGGCCGCCCTCCAGCGGATCGGGCTCACCGGGCAGATCAAGACCGTGCCCACCGCCCAGTTCGAGCAGTTCTACAGCGACCCCGAGGCCCGCGGCGGCATCGACGTCCTGGTCGGAGACTGGTACATCTCCAAGGCCGACCCGATGGGCTTCTACGACAACGCGCTCACCGGCTCCTCCAACAACTGGGTCGGCTTCGCGGACCCCGCCTACGACGCCACGGTCAAGAAGGCGCTCGCCACCCTCGACGACGCCGAGCGCGCGAAGCTCGCCGCCGAGGTCCAGAAGAAGTTCACCGACGCAGCCGTCTGGATCTCCGTCGCCCAGGTCCCCTCCGTCCTCGTCCTCGGCGACAAGCTGACCGGACCGCCCGCCTCCATGGCGTACCTCTACTACCCCTGGGCCGCCGAACTCGGCGCCAAGAAGGGCTGACCCGCGATGCTCGCCCGGATCTCCCGGCGGCTGGCCGGACTGCTGGCCACCCTCCTCGCCGCCTCCTTCGTCATCTTCGCCGCCGTGTACGCGGCCCCCGGCGACCCCGCCGTCTTCCTGGCCGGCGGCCGCGACAAACTCACCCCCGAGAAGCTGGAGCTGGTCCGGGCGCAGTACCACCTCGACGAACCCCTCGTCGTGCAGTACGGCCGCTGGCTCGGCGACTGCCTCCACTTCGACCTCGGCCGCTCCTTCAAATACAGCGACCAGGTGGCCGACCTGATCGTCGCCCGCTTCCCGACCACCCTGGCCCTGGTGGCGTACGCGACCGTCCTCTTCGTCGTCCTCGGCGTCGGCGCGGGCATCCTCGCCGCCGTCCGGCGCGGTACCTGGGTCGACTCGGCCGTGGTCGGCGGTACGACGCTGGCGGCCTCGGTCCCCTCGTTCGTCTCCGCCATCGCGCTCGCCGCCGTCTTCGGCGTCCAGCTCGGCTGGTTCCCCGTCACCGGGGGAGGCGAGGGCTTCACCGGCACCCTGCACCACCTGACCCTGCCCGCCCTGGCGCTGGCGCTCGGCGCGCTCGCCATCATCAGCCGGGTCACCCGGCAGGCGATGGCCGACGCCGGGGCCGCCGACCACGTGGAGGCCGCCCGCTCCTCCGGCATCCCCGAGCGCGAGATCGTCCGCCGCCACATCCTGCGCAACGCGCTCGGCCCGATCGTCACCATGTGCGGCCTGGTCATGGCAGGGATGCTCGCCGGCACGGTCGTCGTGGAGACCGCGTTCGGCATCAGCGGCATCGGCTCGCTGCTCGTCGGCGCGATCAACACCCACGACTTCCCCGTCGCCCAGGCGGTCCTGCTGCTCATGGTCACCGGTTACATCGTGGTCACCACCCTCGTCGACCTCGTCCACCCGCTGCTCGACCCGCGCGTGAAGGAGGCCGCCGTATGACCGCCCCGACCCTGGCCCCGGCCCTCACCCCGGTGGAGATCCCGGCCGCGCGGCGCCCCTACGGGGCGATCCTCGCGGGCGCGGTCCTCGGCCTGGTGGTGCTCGCCGCCCTCCTCGCCCCGCTGATCGCCCCGTACGCCCCCGACGCCATCGACCTCTCCGCCTCGCTCGCCGGGACCACCGGCGACCACCTCCTGGGCACCGACTCCTCCGGCCAGGACCTGCTGTCGCGGGTGCTGTACGGGGCCCGCACCAGCCTCGTCGCCCCGGCGCTCCTGCTCGCCATCGCCGCCGTGCTCGGCATCGCGCTCGGCACCCTGGCGGCCTGGCGCGGCGGCTGGGCCGACACCGTCATCTCCCGGCTCACCGACGTCATGTACGCGTTCCCGGGACTGCTGTTCACCGTGCTGATCATCGCGGTCTTCGGCGCCGGAATGACCACCTCCGTGCTGGCGCTCGGCCTCGCCTACACGCCGACCGTCGCCAAGTACACCCGCTCCGTGGCCATGGGAGAGCGGCGCAAGCCCTACATCGACGCCTACCGCGTCCAGGGCATGGGCGGCCTGCGGATCTGCGCCTTCCACCTCGTCCCCAACCTCGGCCGCTCCGTCATCGGCTATCTGGTGGTCCTCTTCGGCGAGGCCCTGATGTCCCTGGCCACACTCTCCTACCTCGGCTTCGGCGCCCAGCCGCCCAGCTCCGACTGGGGGCTGATGGTGCAGGAGGGGCAGGCCGCCGTCGTCCAGGGAGCGCTGCTGCCCGCCCTGGTGCCCGGCATCGCCATCGCCCTGGTGGTCGTCTCCTTCAACGTCGTCGGGGTCCGGGCCGCCGACCGACTCGCCAACGGGAGGTAGGGCCCATGCCGTACGACGCAGCGGGATACGACAGAGCGGCGGAACACGCCGCACCGGGAAGTGACACCGTGCTCCTCGACATCGACCACCTCACCCTCCGCCTCCCCGGCACCGCCCGGCCCGTCCTGGACCAGGTGTCCCTGCGGGTCGCGAGCGGCGAAGTCGTCGGCCTGGTCGGCGAGTCCGGCTCCGGCAAGTCCACGACCGCCAAGGCCGCCCTCCGCACCCTCCCCGAAGGGACGGTCCTCGACGGTTCCGTACGGGTGGCGGGCCGCGACGTCCTCGCCCTGCGCGGCGAGGAGCTGCGCGCCCACCGGGCCCGGACCGTCGCCCTGGTCCACCAGGACCCGCGCGCCGCCCTCAACCCCGTCCGCCGCGTCGGGGACTTCCTCGTCGAGCGGCTCGCCGCCGCCGGGACCGGGGTGACCGGAGCGGCCGCCCGGGACCGCGCGGTCGAGCTGCTGGAGGCCGTCGGGCTCGACGAACCGGAGCGCCGGGTCCGCCAGCGCCCGCACGAACTCTCCGGCGGGATGCTCCAACGCGTCGTCATCGCCGGGGCGCTGGCCGCCGAGCCCCGGCTGCTGCTGGCCGACGAGGCGACCAGCGCCCTGGACGTCACCACCCAGGCGGAGATCCTCGCCCTCCTGCGCACCCTGCGCGCCGAACGCGGCCTCGGCCTGCTGTTCATCACCCACGACCTGCACCTGGCCGCCGCCTACTGCGACCGCGTGTACGTGATGTACGCGGGCCGGGTCGTCGAGGAGCGGACCGCCGGCGACCTGTTCGAGCGGCCCCGCCACCCCTACACCCGGGGGCTGCTGGCCTGCTCGCCGACGCTGGGGGAGGAGCACCGGGAGATCCGCCCGATCCCGGGGAAGCCGCCGTCGCTGGCCGACGCCTTCGCGGGCTGCCCCTTCGCCGACCGCTGCCCGGACGCCGAACCGGAGTGCGCGACCTGGCGGCCCGAGCCGGTGGCCCTCGCGGACGGCGGTACGGGCTCCGCCTCCTGCCGCCGGCTGCCCGAACTCGGCTCCGTACCCGTCCCCGTACCGCTGACACAGATGAAGGGCACCGACCGATGACGCTCTCCTCCGACCGGGACTCCGCGCCGCTGCTCGCGGTCGAGGGGCTGCGCAAGACGTACCCGCTGCCCGGCAAGGGCCGCCTGACCGCCGCCGACGGCATCGGCTTCACCGTCCCGGCGGGCGGTTCGCTCGGGATCGTCGGGGAGTCCGGCTCCGGCAAGACGACCGTGGCCCGGATGCTGGTGGGCCTGGTCCGCCCGGACGCCGGAACGGTCCGGGTCGAGGGCCGGGCCCGGGGACTCGCCGCCCCGCGCGGCAGGGCGGCCCGGCTGGCCCGCGCGCGGGAGATCCAGATGGTCTTCCAGGACCCCTACCTCTCGCTCGACCCCCGGCTCACCGCCCGCCGCTGTCTCACCACGGCGCTGCGACTGCACGGCCGGCCGGCGGAGCTGGCCGACGGCCTGCTGGACCGGGTGGGCCTCGGCGCGCGCGAGGCCGAGGCCCTGCCGCACGGGCTCTCCGGCGGGCAACGGCAGCGCCTGGCCATCGCCCGCGCGCTCGCCGTCGACCCGAAGGTGCTGGTCCTGGACGAGGCGGTGGCCGCGCTCGACGTGTCGATCCAAGCCCAGATCCTGCACCTGCTCGACGGGATCCGCCGGGACACCGGGGTCGCGCTGGTCTTCGTCAGCCACGACCTGGCGGTGGTGCAGCACATCACCGATGAGGTCGTCGTGATGCGGCGGGGAACGGCTGTCGAACAGGGCCCGACCGCCGAGGTCCTCGCCGACCCCCGCGACCCCTACACCCGGCTGCTGCTGGCCTCGGTGCCGCGCGCCGGCTGGGACCCGGCCGATGCGGTCGCCGCCCGGTCCGCCGTGGCCTGACGGGTCCGGTCGTCCCCCCGGCGATCCGATCGGCCCCAGGCGATCCGGTCGTCCCCGGGCGATCCGGTCGTACACAGGCAGGAGCCCCGTTCCTCCGCCGAGGCGGGGGAACGGGGCTCCTTGGGCACTGCTATGAACGGCCGCGATCGACCGACCCGGGCAACTAGACCGGGGTGACGTTCTCAGCCTGCGGACCCTTGGGTCCCTGAGTGACGTCGAAGTTCACCTGCTGGTTCTCCTCGAGGGAGCGGAACCCGGAGGCGTTGATCGCGGAGTAGTGAACGAAGACATCCGGGCCGCCGCCGTCCTGGGCGATGAAGCCGAAGCCCTTTTCAGCGTTGAACCACTTGACGGTTCCGGTAGCCATAAGCCCTCCTTGGGCCAAAGGGTTGCCCTGCTCCAGAACCTGCAAACAAGTCTGAAAACTACAAAAGCCTGCGGGTTACATGCTCCGCAGGCTCTGTACTGCAAGGGAAACCAAACTGCAACTTGCGGGCGAGCCTAGCACGCAGTCTCCGGCGAGCGGTAGAGGGAAAGATCACTTCACCCGAAGGTTTGACGGCCCTCCCCGAGGTCCGGCGGGAGGCCCCCGAAAAGGGGGCGCGGACCGGGGTGCGAGCAGGGCGTAGGACGGGGCGCGCGGGCCCCGGTGATGCTCGCGGGCGGCCGCGGGTCTAGCCTCGCGATGTGGACAATTCAACCGTCTCCCCC
Organism: Streptomyces sp. CA-278952; assembly: GCF_028747205.1. NCBI lineage: Bacteria > Bacillati > Actinomycetota > Actinomycetes > Kitasatosporales > Streptomycetaceae > Streptomyces > Streptomyces sp. CA-278952. The sequence continues at coordinate 3,208,013 of NZ_CP112880.1, read as the reverse complement.
CGTGAAGGCGACGACGACCGTCGCAGTCGGCCCCGCGTCGGCCACATCCAGTTCCTGAACTGCCTCCCGCTGTACTGGGGTCTGGCGCGGACGGGAACCCTGCTCGACCTGGAGCTCTCCAAGGACACCCCGGAGCGGCTCAGCGAGCAGCTGATCAGGGGGGACCTGGACATCGGCCCGGTCACCCTCGTGGAGTACCTGCGCAACGCGGACGACCTGGTGGCCTTCCCCGACATCGCGGTCGGCTGCGACGGGCCCGTCATGTCCTGCGTGATCGTCTCCCAGCTCCCGCTGGAGCAGCTCGACCGGTCCCGGGTGGCGCTCGGCTCGACCTCCCGCACCTCGGTGCGGCTGGCGCAGCTGCTGCTGGCCGAGCGCTACGGCGTCCGGCCCGACTACTACACCTGCCCGCCCGACCTGGGCCTGATGATGCAGGAGGCGGACGCCGCCGTGCTGATCGGCGACGCCGCGCTGCGCGCCAACCTGCACGACGCCCCCCGGCTCGGGCTCCAGGTCCACGACCTGGGACAGATGTGGAAGGAGTGGACGGGGCTGCCGTTCGTCTTCGCCGTCTGGGCGGCCCGCAAGGACTTCCTCGCCGCCCACCCCGAACAGGCGGCCCAGGTCCACCAGGCGTTCCTGGCCTCCCGGGACCTCTCCCTGGAGGAGGTCACCAAGGTCGCGGAGCAGGCGGCCCGCTGGGAGGCCTTCGACGCGGAGGTGCTCGAGCGGTACTTCACGACGCTCGACTTCCGCTTCGGCCCGGACCAGCTGGCCGGCGTCCGCGAGTTCGCCCGCCGCACGGGCCGGGACACCGGTTACCCGGCCGACGTCCACGTGGAGCTGCTCGGCGGCTGAACCGGGGAATGGAGGGAATTCCCTTCCGTGCCCGCAAAGGGCCCGTACCCGCAAACTCCGTACCCGCAAAGGGTCCGTGCCGGCAAAGGGAATGGGAGAGGCCGTGCAACAACACATTCACGCCTTTCCCCGGGGCGAAAAGATCCCCTCCTGACCGGAGAAGGGGGAATGGTCCGGCCGTTTCCCGGTGACCGCGCCGTTGGCGCCCCCTAGGCTTCGGTCCGGGTCCGGACCGTCCACCGGGTTTGCCGTCCACGGGTTCACCGTCCGCAGGGTTCACAGGGGGAGTCCATATGCAGCCGCTGGAAGCGGGCGAACCGCGCACCATCGGTTCCTACCGGCTGCTCGGCAGGCTCGGTGCGGGCGGTATGGGCCGGGTCTATCTCGGCCGCAGCGCGGGCGGGCGTACGGTCGCGGTCAAGGTCGTCCACCCCCACTTCGCCCTCGACGAGCAGTTCCGCGCCCGGTTCCGGCGCGAGGTGGAGTCCGCCCGGCGCATCGGCGCCCAGTGGACCGCCCCGGTCCTGGACGCCGACCCGGACGCCCCGGTGCCGTGGGTGGCCACCGGGTACGTCGCCGGGCCACCGCTCTCGCAGGCGATCACCGAGCACGGCCCGCTGCCCGAACACGCGGTGCGCACCCTGGGCGCGGGGCTCGCCGAGGCCCTCGCCGTCGTCCACGGGCAGGGCATCGTCCACCGTGACGTGAAGCCGTCCAACGTGCTGCTCGCCCTCGACGGGCCCCGCCTCATCGACTTCGGCATCGCACGGGCCCTCGGCGCGACCGTCTCGCTCACCTCTACCGGCGTCTCCGTCGGCTCGCCCGGCTACATGGCGCCCGAGCAGATCCGGGGCCGGGACGTCTCCGGTGCGGCCGACGTCTTCTCGCTCGGTGCGGTCCTCGCGTACGCGGCGACGGGCGCGGCCCCCTTCTCGGGCGACTCCTCCGCCGTGCTCCTCTACAAGGTGGTCCACGAGGAACCCGAGCTGGGCGACCTGGAGGGCGAACTGCGCGAGGTGGTCGAGGGCTGCCTCGCCAAGGACCCGGCGGCCCGGCCCGGCCCGGCCGATCTCGCCCGGGTGCTCGCTCCCGGCGGGGCGGCGGTGATGGTGGCGGGCGGCTGGCTGCCGGGCGGGCTGGTGCGCGAGGTGAGCCGGTCCGCGGTGGCACTGCTGGACCTGGAACCGCAGGACGCGCCGGTCCAGTCGGGGCCGGTGCCGTTCAGCAGCGCGTCGCTGGGCGCGCTCCCGGGAACGGCCGCACCGAGCAGGGGCGGGCAGTTCGGCCCGCCGGCCCAGGGCTCGCAGGAAGCCCCGTACGGGACTCCCCGCCCACAGGAAGCGGCGCAGCGGGAGGCCCCGTACGGGACACCGCGCCCCCAGGAAGCGCAGGAAGCACCGCAGGAAGCACCGCAGGAAGCGACGCAGGACGCGCCGTACAGGACCCCGCATCCGCAGGACGACGCCTACGGCACGCCGCATCCGCAGGACGACACGTACGGGACGCCGCCCCCGCCCCCGACGCCTCCGCGCGCGAAACCCGCCTCCACCGTGCCCCCGCCGCCCATGCACGCCGGTACCTACCGCCAGGGCGGCGACGGCGCGCACGGCGCGAGCGGGCTGCCGGGCCAGCGCGCCGGCGACCCCCGACTCTCCCTCACGGTCAGCGCCGAGAACCGGCCGGCCTCCGGGGAGCGCCGCGGCCGCCGCGTCAGCTGCACGGTCGCCCTGGCGGTGGCGGGCGCGCTCGCGGTCGTCACCCTCAACACGGGGCTGCTCGACGGCTTCTTCCCGGGCGACGCCGACCGGGACCGGGGCAACGACGCCGCGACGACCCCGTCGGGCTCCGCCTCCCCGCCCGGCTCCGGGAAGCCGACGCCCGCCGAGTCCGCCGACGCGAGCGGGGCCCCGGCCGGCGAGCTGCCGAAGGCGTACCTGGGCACCTGGAAGGGCCCGGTCACCGAGAAGACGACCGGCCAGCCGCACGGCACCCTCACCGCCGTCTTCACCGAGGGGAGACGCGGCGAGCGGGTCGTCCGGATGAGCACGACGATCTCCCAGCTCGGCCTCACCGTCACCTGCAACAGCGTCGGCACCCTCGCCTCCGGCACCGCGAAGGAGCTGAACATCCGCGAGCGCACCGACCCCGACCGCCCCAGCACGCCCGGCCTGTGCACCGGCACCGAGGCGGACGTGGTCTTCCGCCTGGCCGGCGACGGCACCCTGGACTACCGCTCCAAGGAACGCGCCGCGGGTCTCCCGTACGGCAAGCTCACCCGGTCCGGCGGCTGACGGCGCCAAGGGCTGGCGTACGCTGGATCGGTCCGAGGAACGTCAATAAAACCGCCGAAAGGTGACAGCCCGGTGACCGAGAAGGCCGACCTCCAGCCCGTCCTCGACCGAGCCGCCGAAGGCGGACGGATCACCCCGGAGGAGGCGCTCGACCTCTACCGGTCCGCGCCCCTGCACGCGCTGGGCGCCGCCGCCGACGCCGCACGCCGCCGCCGCTACGCCGGTACGGAGCACATCGCGACGTACATCATCGAGCGGAACATCAACTACACCAACGTGTGCGTGACGGCCTGCAAGTTCTGCGCCTTCTACGCCCCGCCCAAGGACACCGCCAAGGGCTGGACCCGCGACCTCGACGACATCCTGCGCCGCTGCGCGGAGACCGTGGAGCTGGGCGGCACCCAGATCATGTTCCAGGGCGGCCACCACCCGGACTTCGGCGTCGAGTACTACGAGGAGCACTTCTCCGCGATCAAGAAGGCGTACCCGCAGCTGGTCATCCACTCGCTGGGCGCCTCCGAGATCGAGCACATGGCCCGGATCTCGAAGGTCTCCGCCGAGGAGGCCATCAGCCGGATCCACGCCGCCGGGCTCGACTCCTTCGCCGGCGCCGGCGCCGAGCTGCTGCCCGCCCGGCCGCGCACCGCGATCGCCCCGCTCAAGGAGTCCGGCGAGCGGTGGCTGGAGATCATGGAGATCGCGCACGGCCTCGGCGTCGAGTCCACCTCCACCATGCTGATGGGAACCGGCGAGACCAACGCCGAGCGCATCGAGCACCTGAGGATGATCCGGGACGTCCAGGACCGTACGGGCGGCTTCCGCGCCTTCATCCCGTACACCTACCAGCCGGAGAACAACAAGCTGAAGGGCCAGACGCAGGCCACGCTCTTCGAGTACCTGCGGATGATCGCCATCGCCCGGCTCTTCCTCGACAACGTCGCCCACATCCAGGGCTCCTGGCTGACCACCGGCAAGGAGGTCGGCCAGCTGTCGCTGCACTACGGCGCGGACGACCTCGGCTCGATCATGCTGGAGGAGAACGTCGTCTCCTCGGCCGGCGCCAAGCACCGCTCCAACCGGCTGGAGATCATCGACCTGATCCGCAAGGCGGACCGGGTCCCCGCGCAGCGCGCCACGACGTACGAGCACCTCGTCGTGCACGACGACCCGGCGATGGACCCGGTCGACGAGCGCGTGGTCTCGCACATCTCCTCCACCGCGATCGAGGGCGGCACGGCCCACCCGGAGCTGAAGCTCCTCAACGCCAACTAGGCCCCGGCTTCCCGTGCTGACGATCCACGCCGCGCCCCTGGTCCTCCCGGTGGGCGCGGCGGCCGTCGTGGACGGCGCCGTCGCGGTGGACGGGGAACGGATCGCCGCCCTCGGCCCCTACGAGGAGGTCGTCGCCGCGCACCCGGCGGCCCGGGTCCGCCGCTGGCCCGGCCTCCTCACGCCCGGACTGCGCCAGGACCGGCCCCGGGAGCTGCTCACCCGCTGCTACCACCCCGACCCCCGCGAGGCCGAAGAGCTGGGCGAACTCCCCCTGTTCGGCGAGGAGTTCGAGCGCCTGGCGGCGACGATGGACACGGCCAGGCGGGCCGGTTCCGTCCGGCGCGGGCTCCAGCGGATGCTGCGCCACGGCACGACGCACCTGGCGGGCCCCCTCGACGCGGAGGACCCCGCGCTGCGCACGGCCGTCGCCCGGTCGGGCCTGGTCCGGGTCCCGCCGTCGCCCGCGCCCCCCGGACCACCGGACCTGGACCCCTTCGCCACGGGCGGCGACCTGGCCCGCACGGCGGGCGCCCCGCTGACCGTGGGCGGCCGTGCGGACCTCGCGGTCTTCGACGTTCCCGACGAGGCGGCCCTCCGCGCGGGCGGCACCCGGGCCTGCGTGGCGACGGTCCTCGGGGGGCGACTCGTGCACCGCGCCCGCTGAGGCGGGGCCGGTACACCTCCCGAATGTACGAAAGGGCTCAGCGGAGTATTCCGTTGAGCCCTTCGCCGATGCCCGGTCCGCGCGGCGGCAGTACCGTTCATCGGACGGTCGCGGACCCGCAGGCGTGCAACCGGGGCCGGCCCCGCTCTCTCTTTCCAGCCTGGGTGGCGGTCGCCCAGTCGAGAAGCTCGGAGCGTGGGGAAGGCTACAGCTGAGACTGACAGTCCAGTGACGGCTGCGTCTCCTCGGCCCGAAGCGAACTATCCCCGCAGCGGGGCCTGTCTCGTAGGCTCGCGACCATGACTGAATGCGTACAGGTGTCGACCGCGACAGAGACCCGGGAACAGGCGATTGCCCTGGCGGGCGGGGCTGTTCAGCAACGTCTGGCGGCGGGAGTCCAGATCGTGGGGCCCGTCGTCAGCGTCTTCTGGCACCTGGGCCAGTACGGCACCGGTGAGGAGTGGCAAGTCCTCCTCAAGACGACGAAGGAGCGCTACGCCGAGCTGGAGGCACATCTCCTGGAGCGGCACCCCTGGGACAACCCGGAGCTGTGCGCCGTCCCGATCGTCGAGGGTGCTGACCGGTGCCTCGAATGGATCCGGACTTCGGTTGGCCCTTCCTAGGCGGCAGTGCCTTCCAGGAGTTCACGGACTGCGGGGAGGTCGGCGTGCGGGCGCAGGTGGTTGATCAGCGGGACGAGACGCTGCGCCGGACGCTGTGATGCGACCCCACTGGCAAGGGTGGCCGCACGGCCGACGTGCCGCGCGGCCACCTCAACCTCGTCGGCAATTAGGTAGGCCTGAGCCAGCCAGGACAGGTAGAGGGACTTGTCGCGCGCGTGGTCGTCGCTGTACTGGTCGAGAGCGCGGGTGAGGGCAGGGACGGCGCGGAGCGGTCGTCGGAGCTCCGTCCAGCAGCGGCCGGTCATGATGTCCAGCTCGACGTGGTCGACCCAGGCCGCCCAGTCAGGCTGGGGCTCGTCCTTCTGCGTGCTGTCGAGAGCATCGCGGGCTGCCTCCAGTGCACGCTCAGTGCCTCCGATCCGGCCGTTGACAGCGCAGGCCCATGCGTGGCGCTCGTGCAGCAGCGCGCGGACGGTGGACGGGGTCCGAGCTGTGATCGTGGCACAGGAAGCCTCTGCGACGGCGACGGCGGCCTGTCGGTCGTCGGGCCCTATCTTGTAGGCGAGGAACGCGAGCGCGTTGCCGTAGAGGTCCGCGTCCCGGGCCTCTCGCGCGAGGTCGCGGCTCTCCTCGTACAGGTCCACCGCTTCCCGAGTACGGCCGCCGTCGAATGCGGACCATCCCGCCTGCTGGGCCAGCTCGGCAAGGAGCGCCGTCGCTCTCTGGCGGGCGTCGTCTGTGAAGACGGCCGCGCGCAGAAGGGACTTGGTGCGCTGGACCTCCGCGAGGTACACCCGATAGGTGTCGCCACCGCCGAGATAGATATCGAGGCGCCGGAGGCGGGCTGCCCGCGCGCGCAGCTCCTCAACGTAGACCGGGGTGATCCGGCTCGGTGGCTCCGGGTGGTGCAGGGCGGGGAGCGCTGCGGCGAGGCCGGTGGCGGTGGCTGCCTGGAGGATGGTTCGACGTCGCACGTGCGGTCCGATCTCTTCACTGGAATGACCAGGAGAGCCCGCCTCCCAGGGGCGGGGAGCCAAGCCGAGCACGTGCCCCGGGACGCGTAATGCGTCGGCGATCTGGACGATCTTCTCAAAGGTCGTGATGCGCCCGCGGCCCTTGGCGAGTTCTCCTACGCGATTCGGCTTGATGTCGCACTCTGTGGCGATCTTGGAGTACGAGATGCCCGCGTGCTCGCGCGCGAGACGGAACACCGCCCCGAAGTCATGACTTACCAGCGCGCGGTGCACCTCTTCCTGGTCGATGAGGTCGCGCGGTAGAGCTGTCGGCGGCTGGTAGGTCATGCGGCTCTCCTGCCTGCTCGTCCCACTGTGCACGGGGGGCACCCACGGGGGTGTACCCATCATGGGTACACCCGCGATGGGCAGGCGGAGCACTCGCAGGAGAAGGACTCTCGGACGTCAAGGCCCCATGCGCGGTGACGCCCGCCTGCCCGGGGTGACGACTGACTAGGAGTCGCCGTGCGTGAGAGTACTCATTTCCGTATCGCAGAGTTGACGCGATGACTGATCTAACTGGAAAAGGCATCTCGCGGGAGCGGACGCTCGCCGGCGAGCACTGGCTGCTGGGGGCGGCTTCGTCGGTCCGGGCAGCACGAGCCGACTGGGCCGAAGACGGCATCACGTTCCTATCGCCCTGTGCCCTGTTCGGCGCAGTCCTCGTCCGGGCCGCCGTGGTGCACGCCGCGCTCCTCCTGGACGACCCGGTCAAGTGCGCGGATCCGCTGCGGACGCGCCTGTGCGGCGGGCCGGTCTTCTACGCCGAGCAGAAGTTCGGACGTGAGCCCGGCTACGTCGCCCTGGTCCCGGCGTCCGTGGCCAGGGCGTGGGGTGTCCGCGGCTCAGTGGCGCACCACCGTAAGGCGCTGCTGGAGGTTCCGGCCCCGGGGAACGTTCGCCCCGATCAGGGTGCTGTGTGGTGGGTGGTGCCCCCGGGCGGCCCCGGAGCGCTGTGCGGCCAACAGCCGCTCGCCACCTTGGTCAACCACGGTCACGACGTCCTCAACAGCAGCCTGGGCGGCGGCCGTGGTGCTTGAGTCGCTGCTTCGCGTGGCCGCGCCCGTGGTGTCGACTCCCCTGGCAGTCCGCAGACGCTCATCCAGAAGGATCGGAGCGCTCGTCATGATCGAGACCGTAGCGGGCCGGATGCCCGCGTACACCGAGACGCTGCCGAGAGTCGCTGAATCCGTGCACCGTGCGCGGCGACTGGTGCGCCTGGCCCTGGACGTGTGGGGGCTTACCGATGTGCAGGACGACGCCGAGCTGGTCGTCAGCGAGCTGCTGACGAACGCCGTGCTTCACGCCCGCCGGGGGGATTCGGTCCGGGTGACCGTGACCCGGCTCGGGGAGGGACGGGTCCGGGTCGCCGTGGTCGACCTGTCGAAAGGCAGGCCGGTGCCACGGGATGCCGGCAGCGATCAGGAGTCCGGGCGGGGCCTGGAGATCGTGAAGACGCTGAGCGGCGGCCAGTGGGGCGTCGACCTCCTGCCGTGGGGGAAACGCGTTTGGGCCACGCTCGGCCTGGAGGCCACGCCCGGTGGGTGAGCGAACAGCACAGGTCCTGCACTGGACCGCCCTGCCTCGCTCCTCACGGCGATCCGTCTCGGAAGCCCCCAGAACTAGCCGTACGTGGCCCGGCTGTGCCGCGCCCGGCCGACACATGAACGCGAGCCGAGGAAGAACGGTTGATGACGCTGACCACGAGCGGGGACACAGCAATGAAGGCAGAGCAGCTGTATGAGGCGAGCCGGAGGGCGATCACGCTCACGGCCGATGACCTCTGGCCGGGCCGTGGTGCTGTCCTGGGGCCGCAGTGCCCGAGCGTCACTTCCTACGTCTGCTCGGTGACGGTCGACGGCGAGGAGATGTATGCCAAATACAGCTGGCTGGGTTCGTCGCTGGTGTCGATCTTGCGCGGCGCGCGGGGGACGTGGGACGACGTACTGGAGGCGCAGCACTCGTACACCAGGAGCGCCGACTTGGTGACGCGGCGGGAGTACCAGCACCTGGAATTCCTGCGGGAGCTCGGGCGGCCCCGGGTGTGCGAGGGCGCCACATTCCGAGCAGGCGTCCTGTTCACCAAGGCGGTGCCGGGGACGACGGTTGCGGAGGAGATCACCGCGCGCCCCTGGGACACCGCCGCCTTACTGGACTCGGTTTTGCTGTCGCTGAAGGAACTGCACGGCGACCAGGGGGCGCGGTACCTGCGGGGCGCGTGGCCGATAAACGAGCGCAACATCGTGGACGTGTTCCTCCGGAAGTTCAACGGTCCGGCCGTAGCGGGGTACGTCGTCGGCCTCGGCCGGGACAGCGGACTTCCGGAGAATGAACGCCTGGCGGTCGTCGGCCTTATCGAGAGCGCGGTACGCCGACTGTTGCGGCTCACGACCGCGATCCCTGCCAGGCACCGGACTGCCGTGTTCGGGGACCTCAAGCCCGAGCACGTCATTCTCGGCGGCCACCGGCTGACGTTCATCGACCCGGCGCTCCAGTGGGCGGCCGGACCGCAGCCCGACGTGGCGAAGCTCTGCGGCCGAACTCTGATGCTGGCCCTGTGCCACCACGAGCTGCGCGTCGAACGGCAGATCACCCAGGGGGGGTTGGACACCTTGAGCCGATATTTCGCAGGCATGCCCAAGACGGATCGGGTCGATCGGCTGCGCGAGGTCATGGTCCTGTGGCTGATGGACACCACGAACTACCTGACGTCGTGCCTGAGTGCGCCGTCCGGCTTCCCCTTGTCGGCCCACCAGCGGACGCTGATGTCGCAGGGGCGTCGGATCGCGACGGTCGTGGACCGGGTCAGCGGTCTCCTCATCGGGTCGATGACGGGGCTCGGCCTGATCGACGCCATCTTCAACGAGGTCGAGCACACCACGCTGGACCTGCGGTGACCGGGCCGGTGGTGGGAGTCATCGGCGCGGGCGCGGTCGGTCAGGCCCTGGCAACCGGCCTGGTGTCGGTGGCGCTTGCCGAGCGGCTCGTCGTCGTGTCCAGGCGGCAGGAGCAGGCGCGCGGACTGGTCGCCGATCTCCAGGACCTGGCCCTGTCCGTCCGGTCGCGCACTCAGGTCGAGGCCGGCGATACCGCGGACCTCAACGCGTGCGACGCCGTCGTGGTCACCCTGCGCACCGACTTCACGAACACGAACGCCCGGGACATACGTCGCGGCGGTGCCAGGGCAAACGCCCCCGCGGTCACCACCCTGGCAAGGGAGCTACGCGGGTATCCGGGCGCCGTCCTCGTTGTCACCAACCCGGTGGACCTGATGGCCCGCCGCTTCGCCCAGGTGTCCGCGTGCGCTCGGGTCTACGGGATCGGATCGAACCTCGACTCGGCCCGGTACCGGCTTCTCCTGGCCCGGTACGCCCAGGTCTCCCCGGAACGGGTCGAGGGCCATGTGATCGGGGAGCACGGCGACCTCGCGGTGCCGTGCCTGTCCACCACGACCGTGAACGGCAACCCGGTGACGGCCACCGCCCGCGCTGTCGCGGAAGACCTCCGGCAGCGGCCGGCGCTGATCCGGGCCGGGAGCGGCCGCACGCGCTGCGGCCCCGCCGGTGCCGTGCTGTCGACGCTCCGCAAGGTCCTCGGCCTGGTCGACGGTATCGAGGAGCTGTCCGTTCCGTACGGGGACGTGTGGCTCGGCATCCCGCTGCGCTTCACCGGGGGTGTGGCCACCCCGTGCCTTCCCTCGCTCACTCGTCACGAACTCCTGTGCCTGGACTCCGCGGCCAGCAGTCTCCGCGACGCCTACACCCGTCTGCCTGACCCGACCGAGAGGATCCCCGCATGATCACCGCTACCCGGCTGGAGGCCGCTGCTGCGGCAGTCACCGTCATGAGCAACCGATCGGAGGTGACGGACTGGGCGGCTCGGTACTTCGGCCAGTGGTGGAACGCGACCTCCGTCGAAGCCGCCACGGTGTGTGCGGGGGCTGTCCTTGTGGCGGACGTCGACCCGGAGGCGTACCAGGCGCTGACCCTCCTGGTCCACGACGGGCGGCACACGGAAGAGGTCGAGTACGCGCGGCACCGGATGCTCGTTGCCCGGGACGGTGAGGACGTCATCGCGACGTCGCCGGACGAAGCGATCGCGTACCGCAGCAGCCCCCTCTCCGGCCGGCTCACGCTCACGGGCATCGGCGTCGTGGAACTCTCCCTCGCTACCGCGCGTGTGGCCCGCGAGGTGATCCGGGGTCACCTCCTGCGGGACGGGTGGGCAGTGCTTCACTCCTCGGCGGTCGTACGCCCGCAGGACGGGGCGACGCTCCTCGCGTTCGGCGGGAAAGGCGCGGGGAAGACCACGACGGCCCTGCTGCTCGCCTCTTCCGGTTGGCAGCTCCTGGCCAACGACCGGGTGCTGGTCCGGCCGACCGGTACCCGGGGCGTGGAGGTGGTGCCGTGGCCGTCTGCCGCTGCGGTCGGCCTCGGCCTGCTGGAATCGTTGGGGTGGGGTGCCGCTGCACGCGGCCACGTCAGAAGGGGCGGAGCCTTCCATCCGACGCAGCACGACGCGGTGACGACGGCCCTCCTCGCCGGCGATTTCACGCCCCTGTGGGAAGACGGGAAGCGGCGGGAGAAGAAGGTCCAGGTGTTCCCGGACCAGTTCACGAGCCTGTTCGGGGTCGAGCTGGCCACGGGTGGCCGCGCTGCGGCGCTCCTCTTCCCCCGGGTCGACGCCGAGTCCTCGCCCGATGTGGTCGGCGGTGCGGTGCGGGCGTTGGAGGACGACGACTTCATGAGCGGCGCTACGGAGGACCGCTACCCCGACATCTTCGAGCTGGCCGGAGGTGTGGACGGCGGTGGGCTGCGGAGCGCTCGGGATGAGGTGTCGGCCCGGCTCGCCGTGCTGCCTCACCGGACGGTCCGGCTGAGCCACGACGTTCCGGCGAGCGTTGCCGCCCTACGGAAGGCCGCGGAGGCGATCTGACACCGGGCGCCATGCCCAACAGGCTCCCGCGCCCCGGACGGTGGGCGTCATGGACGTCGACGTCGACGTCGAGCTGCGGGAGCTCGACGGGGCGGACTGTTCACCGTGCGACAGCAAGGTGCCTGCCTGCGTATCATCGCCGATCCCGGCGGCCCTTGACCAACTTCGTGATCGCCCCGAGGCCGGGGACGGGGAGTTCGCCGGTTTGCTGGAGCGGCTGGCCGAGGTGCCCGACCCGCGCGATCCGCGCGGAGTGCGCCACCGGCCGACCGTCGTCCTCGCCCTCGTCGCCTGCGCCGTCCTGTCCGGGGCGACATCGCTGCTGGCAGTAGGCGAGTGGATCGCCGATGCATCGCCGTTCGTACGGGAACAGGTAGCTTGCCGAATGGTCCTGGGACGGTCATCGAGTCCCTCTCTGTCGGCCTTGGGTGAGACTTCCCGCTTCGGCGGGTGAGCCTGAGAGGGCACCGACAGGAGAACCACCCCGTCATGACCAGCACCGAGCCCGCCTGATCCGACCCGGACGTCACCTTCCACGAGGACGACTCCCAGGTCGGGGAGGCCGGGGCCGTTCCTGGAGAACGATGACGGCTTCACAACCGAACTCGTCGAAATCAAGCCATCACGACGGGACTGAGATCAATCGGTCCACAGATCTCGACGACTACTGGCGGCCCGTGATCAAGCCATGAGTACGTTTACTCATGCGCCCCATGGGAGCGTGTGGCAAAGATTCATCTATGCCATCAATGCGCTTCACTGTGTCCGTCGTCATAGCGGCTGCGGGCTCCCTCGCCCTGACCGCCTGCGGCACCCAGACAGCCTCATCCACATCCACCGCCCCGGTCGGCTCCCAGGTCTCCGCCTCGCCCGCCCGGCAGCCCACCGATAAGCAGTTCCTCGACATCCTCAACAAGTTCGCGCGCCAATGCTCCCCCGACGCCCCCAGCGGCAGCGGCGCCGCACCAGATCCCGGGACACTGCCCGGCGGCATCCCCAGCGGTGTAGCCCCCCGCACCGACAAGCCCGCCGGGACACCTGATGCGAACGGCGACATACCCATCCCCGTCGATGAGTCAAATGAGATGCCCGACAAGCCCATGCAGTCCGGCCCACCCCAGGAAGTCGAACTCGGCGAAATCGAAAAGTGCGCAGGCGCCAAGCACGCCGAGCGCCTGACCACCAAAGCAGCCGGAGAGTCGCACACCACCTACAGCACACTTCAGCAGACCATTATCGCCGCCGGATACCGTACCGACCGCATCCACAAGATGCCCGACCTCGGCGGCGGCCCGCGCGCCCGAGTGGACCTTCGGTTCATGGGCTCCGGCCTGGCAGTGGAAGTCATCGGCACCGGAACAGGCGTGATCGCGGAACCCTTCGGCGCCCCCGAAGACGAGAGCGTGTCCGTGACTGAGGTGAGGCGCAAGCCGAACCCGGACGCACCGTCCTCCTGAACTGCGAGTGAACCGTCCCGGGTTCGTCGGAGACCCTGCGGAACTGGGTGAAGAGTCCCCATTGGCCGAGATTAAGCATGCTTGACAATTTTAGGCACTTGCGGGCTTCCACTCGAATCGGTGCAGGATGCAAACCACCTGTAATACGCCATGTATCCATCGCGAGTGCCTTGAATCCATCTCAAGCTATTCCAAACGATCACGTTACTCTCGCGACACTGCAATGCCCCGCTTGAGGTTCGGGCAAATGCGGGGAGTGGGGGAGGATTCGGCGTGTTGGCAGGCGATCTGATCCCTGCCAATGGCGTAAGGCCTCTCTGGACGGGGAGTGCCGATCTATGCTCTTGGAGGAAAAGCAATGGATCCGGTCGCGGGATTCACTTTCGGCGCGGGATTGATGGTGCTGGGCGCGGTGATTCATTACATGAAGAGCCAAGTTGCGAGCGGCAGTATTGAAAGTAATTCCGTGATGGGAATTCGCACTAAGGCGACGATGTCCTCCGACCGTGCATGGCAAGCAGGGCACGTCTCCGCGGCTCCGATGCTGACGGTAACCTTCCTTACCGCCTATGTCACAGGTGCCATTTCGTTGGCACTCGGCCTGGCGTTCACGCTGAGCGATACCGAGAATGCGACTGTCATCATCGTCCCGTCGGCCGGGCTAGTAGGCGTTCTCACACTTCTCACCACAGCAGCGATCAAGGCGAATTCAGCTGCATGTGCAGTCGGTCATTCAGACAGATAGCTCGGCTCGCGCCGAGCTGTCCCCGTGTGCGATGGGTGCGAACGTGGCCATCTACGTCAATGCCGTGGGTGCCGGACCACCGGGAGGGAAGGGGGCGGGTCGAGTCGCTCGGAATCGGCCCTGGTCCCCCCTACGGGCGGCATTCTCCTGGTCGGAGTTCTGCTGGCTGGATCGATCTTTTTCTCACTCCCGAGCAACGCACTCTCCCCGCACGACGGGAGTGATCTCCGGTCACTGTCAGAAGGTTTCTGCCCCAGAGTCGGGCATTCTTCACGAATCGCCGATTGATCCGGAGTTTGTCCCGTACGTCGTGTCTGACGCAGGTCACGGAACCTTCGGGCCGCCCAGGTAGCGTCCCTTCGTGTCGTAGGGCCAGGCGTTGGCGACGCAGCCCTTCAACCCGTCGATCTGCTGCATCATCGCGGGAGCGGGGAGCCCCTTCCCCGGGCAGGTCTCGTGGCCGCGCCCCAGCCAGTGGCCGACCTCGTGGTTGACGATCAGCGCCCGGTACTCCGTTACGGGCCCGTCGAACTGCGGTGAACCGAGCTGCCAGCGCTTCAGGTTGGCCACCACCGTCTCGCCGACCCGGCAGTTGACCTCGCCGCGCGTCCTCAGTCCGTACTCGCCGCAGATCCGGTCCGTGGTCGCCGGGGTGGCGATCTTGATCACCAGCCCGGCCGGTCCGTCGGCGACCTGGCGGAACGTGTGCTCGCCGCCGTGGCCCCAGCCGCGTGGGTGGGCGAGGACGGCGGCTATCTCCGCGGCGGCCCGGTCGGGGTCGACGCCGCTGCCGTTCTCCACCTCGACCCGGTAGGCGCTCCCCCTGCCCTTCGGGTCGACCCCCGCACGGGCCACGGTGAACGTGCCGGGGCCCGAGGCGGGGATGTCCTCGGCCCGGACGTCGGCGTCCTTCTTGGCCGAGGCCGAGGCGGAGGGCTTCGGGGACGGGGACGGCGGGGGAGTCGACGCAGAAGGGTCCTCCAGCGGCTCCGACGCGTTGTCCGGTCCACCCGCCGGTGCCGTACGGGACGAGTTCGGCGCCGCCGTGTCCGCCGGCCCGCCCCCGTCCTGCCAGGGGCGGCCGACCAGCAGGGCCGCGCCCGCCACGACCACGAGGGCCAGCACGGTGAGCGAGGCCGCCCGGCGCCGGTTGCGGCGTCTGCGGCGTACCCGGGAGCGGGCCGTCGACCGTGAGCGGCCCGGAGCGCGCCCCGGGGCCCGGGGCGGCGGCACGCGCAGCCGGAACGTGTCCTCGTCGCGGTCCGGTTCCCCGTACGCGCGCGGCAGGGTGCCCGTGGACCGGCGGCGCGTCACGAGGCGGCCCCGCTCCGCTCCACCGGGTTCTCGTCGGCGTACGCGACCAGCTCCCGGAACCGCGGACTCTGGACGACCCGGACCAGGTCCCCGGCGGTGACGGGAGCACCACCCGCCCCGGACGGCGCGGGCGCGACGGAGAGGGCCACCGTGCTGCCGCCGGAACGGTACTGGAGGGAGACCTCCGTGCCCGTCGTGTCCTCGGCCGGCTGCCGGTACACCCGGGCGGGCGTGCCGTCGTCCAGGGCGAGGTCCTCGCAGGTCAGCCCCTTCTCGGGGATGTCGCGACAGGCGGGCGCCGGGCCCTCCGGCTCCGGGCGCACCGACAGCCGGACGGCGTGCACGGTGGAGCCGCGCCGCCCCTGGTAGCTCTCCGGGCCGTCGCCGACCGGCAGGACCGTCCCGATCGACGCGGGCAGCAGGGCGTCCAGCGCCCCGGCCGCCCACTGCCGGAAGTCCTCCAGCCGCTGGGCCTCCTCGGGGCCGAGGCCGGGCGGGACCGATGGGGAGGGCGTCGAGAGGGGCGGCGTCGCAGGAACGGCCGCGGACTCCGTAGGCACGGGGGTGGACGTGGGGCTCGGCATGTCGGGGCGTGGCTCCGTACGTTGGGGGGACGGGGTGGAAGTGGGAGCGGGCAGGGAGAGGGACGGGCCGGCGGGCGCGGCGGGCCCCGCCTCCGGCCCCGCCAGCAGCCAGGGGCCGAGCACGGCGAGGCCCAGGGTCACCGCGGTGACCGCGACGAAGGTGCCCGCGACCGCGAACGCCCGGGTCCTGGCCCGCCGCCGGTGCCCCTCGCGGACGGCGTCGGGGACGAGATCGGGCTGGAGGGACAGCGGGCCGACGGTCCGGTGCAGGGCGTCCCGGAACAGCTCTTCGTCGTGGGTGCGGGGCGGCAGGTGCTCGTGCGGTTCAGGAATCATGACCGGCCCTCAGCTTCCGGTGGAGTAGAGCTGGACGTCGCCCATCCGGGCGCGCAGTCGGATGAGCGAACGCGAGCACTGGCTCTTCACCGTGGACTCGCTGCACCGCAGCAGCGAGGCCACGGTCTCCACGCTCAGGTCGTCCCAGTAGCGCAGGACGACCATCGCCCGGGCCCGGGGCGGGAGTTCGGCGAGCAGGGCGAGCAGCGTGACCCGGAGGTCGGCGTTGGGCGCGGGGTTGGGCTGCGGGCGGGGCGCGTTGCGGTTGTGGGCGAGCAGATCGGTGACCGATCGGCGGCGCTCGGCCACGAAGGTGCGGACGAGCACGGTCTTGGCGTAGGCGTCGAGGTTGTCCGCCCGGCTCGCCTTCCGCCAGTGCTGGAACAACTTGGCGAGCGTCGTCTGCGTCAGGTCCTGCGCGCCCTCGACGTCTCCGCACAGCAGGTAGGCCGTCCGGTACAGCCGGCGCTGCCCGGTCCGGGCGTACGCCTCGAACGCGGCGCCCTCGCCGTCGGCCATGGCGGGCTCAGCCGCTGCCGGCATCCGCCCTCCCCTCTCCTCGCGCTTCCGTGCTCCCCGAACTCCGCCGCTGGGCGGACTCCCACCCCTTACAGAGCACCCGTGTGCCGAAAAGGTTGAAGAGAAGTGAAGATCAGTTCGAGGGAGCGCGGGGCCCGGTCGACCGCCCCCGCTGATCCGTGGCGCCGGGCTGCTTGAATGGAAGGGTGACCCGAGCCTCCCTGGAAAAGCAGCCGCACGAAGTCGCCTCGATGTTCGACGGTGTGGCGGCCAACTACGACCTGACCAACGACGTGATCTCGCTCGGCCAGGCCCGGCTGTGGCGCCAGGCGGTCGCCCGGGCGGTCGACGCCCGCCCCGCGCAGAAGATCCTCGACCTGGCGGCCGGTACGGCGACCTCCTCGCAGCCCTTCGTGAAGGCGGGCGCCTACGTCGTACCGTGCGACTTCTCGCTCGGCATGCTCAAGGTCGGCAAGGAGCGCCACCCCTGGATGCCGTTCACCGCGGGCGACGGGATGAAGCTGCCGTTCAAGGACGAGACGTTCGACACCGTCACGATCTCCTTCGGGCTGCGCAACATCCAGGACACCGAGGTCGCGCTGCGCGAGCTGTACCGGGTGACGAAGCCCGGCGGCCGCGTCGTGATCTGCGAGTTCTCCCAGCCGACCTGGACCCCGTTCCGTACGGTCTACACGGAGTACCTGATGCGGGCGATCCCGCCGGCCGCCCGCGCGGTGTCCTCCAACCCGGACGCGTACGTCTACCTCGCCGAGTCCATCCGCGACTGGCCCGACCAGCCCGCCCTCGCCGCGCTGCTCCAGAAGGCCGGCTGGTCGAAGGTCGCCTGGCGCAACCTGACCGGCGGCGTGGTGGCCCTGCACCGGGCCACCCGCGCCTGACGTTCCCGTAGCGGCCCGGAGTCGGTCACGGTCCCGGGTCGGTCACGGTCACGGACCGGGGTCGGTCACGACGACCCCCGGCTACGGCTCCCGCCCGTGGACCCGGCCCGGACCGTCCACGGGCCCGGATACGGCCCCGGGCTCACAGCTCCAGCCGGAAGCAGACGGCCTCCTGGCCGCGCGGAGTGGCGTACGACTCGGCCCGCCGCATCCCGAGCCGTTCCGCGACCGCCATCGACCGGACGTTGCGCGAGTGGACCAACGCGACGACCTCGCCCACCCCCGCCACCCGCAGCCGCTCCAGCGTGGTGCGGGCCGCGGCGGTGGCGTACCCCCGCCCCCACGCCGGGCGCCCCAGCCGCCAGCCGATCTCGGTCGCCCCGACCGGCCCGTAATGCGTGTGCGGCCACGGCTGCGCCCCGGTGAAGCCGAGGACGGCGTCCTCCTCGTCCGTGACGGTCCACAGGCAGTAGCCCAGCTCCGCGTCGTGCCGCCGCTGGCGGGCGGTGAGCTCCTCGTACGCGGACAGCTCCGCGCTCCGCCCGCCGAAGAACTCCATGACCTGCGGGTCGTCGAAGACCCGGTGCCAGCTCAGGGCGTCCTCGTCGGTCGGAACACGGAGGTGTACGGCGGGGGCCGAAGCAGGGGGCGTGACAGGTGCTGTCGACATGAGGGAGCCCTTCGGAGGGTTGGTTCGCAGGCCCCCATAGACTGCACGGGACATGTGCCGCGCGGCACGCGAATTCGAGTCTTCGGGAGATCCGACCGTGACCGAGCCCCTCTCCGAGCACAGCGCGGACGTGATCGTCGTCGGAGCGGGCCCAGCCGGCTCCACGACCGCCTACTACCTCGCCAAGGCAGGACTCGACGTCCTGCTCCTGGAGAAGACCGCCTTCCCCCGCGAGAAGGTCTGCGGCGACGGGCTCACGCCCCGTGCCACGAAACAGCTCGTCTCCATGGGGATCGACATCTCCGAGGAGGCGGGCTGGCTCCGCAACAAGGGCCTGCGCATCATCGGCGGCGGCGTGCGGCTCCAGCTGGACTGGCCGGACCTCGCCTCCTACCCGGACTACGGTCTGGTCCGCAAGCGCGACGACTTCGACGAGCAGCTGGCCCGGCAGGCGCAGAAGGCCGGCGCCCGGCTGTACGAGCGCTGCAACGTGGGCGCGCCCATCAAGGACGAGCGCACCGGCCGCATCACCGGGGTCGAGGCGAAGATCGGCGAGGAGAAGACCCCGGTCACCTTCCACGCCCCGCTCGTCGTCGCCGCCGACGGCAACTCCACCCGGCTCTCCCTGGCGATGGGCCTGCACCGCCGCGAGGACCGCCCCATGGGCGTCGCCGTGCGGACCTACTTCACCTCGCCCCGCCACGACGACGACTACCTGGAGTCCTGGCTGGAGCTGTGGGACAAGCGCGGCTCCGAGGACCGGCTGCTGCCCGGCTACGGCTGGATCTTCGGCATGGGCGACGGCACCTCCAACGTGGGCCTCGGCATCCTCAACTCCTCCTCCGCCTTCAAGGAGCTGGACTGGCGCGAGGTCCTCAAGGCCTGGTGCGCCTCGATGCCGGAGGACTGGGGCTACACCCCGGACAACATGACGATGCCGATCCGCGGCGCGGCCCTCCCGATGGCCTTCAACCGCCAGCCGCACTACACCAAGGGCCTCCTGCTCGTCGGTGACGCGGGCGGCATGGTCAACCCGTTCAACGGCGAAGGCATCGCGTACGCCATGGAGTCGGGCCAGATCGCGGCCGACGTCATCGTCCAGGCCCACGCCCGCGCCACCCCCGCCCAGCGCGAACTGGCCCTGAACAACTACCCGAAGGTGCTCAAGGAGACCTACGGCGGCTATTACACGATGGGCCGCGCCTTCGTGAAGCTGATCGGCAACCCGAAGATCATGAAGATCGCCACCCAGCGCGGTCTGACCCACCCGCTGCTGATGAAGTTCACCCTCAAGATGCTGGCCAACCTGACCGACCCGCAGGGCGGCGACGCGATGGACCGCATCATCAACGGCCTGTCGAAGGTGGCCCCGAAGGCCTGAGGCCGCTCAGGAAGGGTCCGCCGCACGCGTGCGTTCGTAGTGGCGGGCCACCCGGGCCCGGTTGCCGCAGGAGGGTTTGCACCACTCCTGCCGGCCGTGGCTCCTGATGAAGTAGCGCACGCAGCGCGGCGCGTGGCAGGCCCGTAGCCGCTCGCACTCCGGGCCGCTCAGGAAGTCGACGGCGTCGCGCGCCAGCGCCGCGACCAGCCGTACGCGGGGGTCGGCCTCGGCCGACAACAAGCGGGCCACCGGGGCCCCTTCGTCCGGCCAGTGCAGTTGGGGGGCGACGGGCTCCCGGGCCGCGGCCGCGTTGAGGCGGGCCAGGGCCTCGTCGGCGGGCATCAGGCGGTGGGCGTCGGCCGGGCTGGGCGGGCCAGGGCTGACCACCCGCGCGAACAGCGCCCGGACGGCCCGCCGTACGCCGACGACCGCGGCCCGGAGCTCCTCGTCGACGACCAGGTCCCCGGAGGCGGTCGCGACGGCCGGCAGGCCGGGCTGCTGCCGGAGCCACCGCTGCGCTCCCCGGACCGTGTCCAGGTCGTCGAGCACCCCGCCGTCCCCATCGTGACGGATGGTGCTCACCAGCTCCATCACGGGCCGCTGTGCCACCGCCTGCTCCCTCCGCCGCCTCTTGAACGTCCGAGCCACCCACTCTAGAGTCCTAACGGATCATGGGAAATAACCATTAGGCGGGGGAGTGCTGCTCATGTTGCTTGCTCAGATCAGCGATCTGCACCTGGACGGCAGCGAACGCGCGACCCGGCGGACCGCCCGCGTCATGGACCATCTGCGGGCCCTGCCCCACCCCGTCGACGCGTTGCTGGTCACGGGGGACATCGCCGATCACGCGGCCGAGACCGAGTACGAGGAGGCGGTACGCCTTCTGGACGCGCCGTTCCCCGTGCTCGCCTGCCCGGGCAACCACGACGACCGTCCCGCCTACCGCACGGCGTTCCTCGGGGAGGCCCCCGGCACCGCCCCCGTCAACCGGGTCCACCGCATCGCCGGGTGCGCCATCCTGATGTGCGACTCCACGATCCCCGGCCGCGACGAGGGGCGCCTCGCCCCGGAGACGCTGGCCTGGATCGACGCCACGCTCGCCGGGCTGCCCGACGGCGTTCCCGCGCTGATCGCCTTCCACCAGCCGCCCGTCGAACTCCACCACCCGCTGCCGGACGCCGGGATGCTCCAGGAGCCCGAGCGGCTCGCCGCCCTGCTCGCCGCCCACCCGCGGGTCGTCGCCGTCCTCACCGGACACGCCCACACGGCCGCCGCCTCGGTCTTCGGCGGCCGCCCCCTGATCGTCGGCCCCGCCGTCACCTGGACCCTGCGCCTGCCCTGGGAGGGGGACCGCCCGGCGGACCGGGAGCAGCCGCCGGGCCTGGCGTTCCACGTCCTGGGCGAGGACCGGCGGCTGACCACGCACTTCCGCGTCGTCCCCTGAGCACCCCGAACGCGGCGCTCCGCTCGCCTCCGGTGTTAATCCTCATCCCCCCAGGTGATCGTGTGCGATGATTTGCGCGCCCCCGGTCGTCGGCAGTACCGGACCGGACGGCGCCCGCCCGCCCCCGCCCGCAGTGGCGGCACGCGGTGCGTGCCACTCTTCTTGACGCACGCTCACATCGAACGCAGGCCAGCGGGGTACGGAACAAGCCGATACAGCGCTGCTCGACCCCAAGGACAGACAGCCATGACCACCGCCTCCCTGCCCCAGCACCACGGGCTCTTCCTGGAGCCCCGCTTCGCCGTGGATCCCACCGCGACGGACGAGGACGAGGACTTCGACGCCGCGTACGACGCGCTGCCCGCGCCCACCACCTCGGCCAAGGAGCCGGAGCGGACGACCCGCCGCCCGCGCCGCCGCTGATCCGGGCGGCGGTCCCCTCCGGCCCGGAAAAGCGCTGGAGGCCCCGCCGCCCGACCGGTAGCCTCTCTTCCATGGCCAGCCCCGAGTCCGACAGACTCCGGCCACCGGTGCGCCGGTGGCCGTGTTCGTGCTGAGCGTCGTCGGCTGACCCACGGGTCACCGGCCTCCCTCGTCACGGTTCCACGCCCCCTGCTCACCGCGGGTACGGGCCGTCCCCCCTCGCGTACGCGCTGAAGCACCGCCGTACGCGAGGTTCGTGCACCGGCCGGTCGTCACCGCAGGGCACTTCTCCGTGCCACCGGCCGATCACCGCCGGGCACTTCTCCCGCACCGCCCCGCCGGACCACCGGCGGACGTCTCCGCGGCCCGTATCCCCGCACTCCGGTCTGTCTGTCCACCCGACGGTTCCGTCCAAGGGGCTACTCACCCATGCCATTCGCCGTCTACGTCCTGGGGCTCGCGGTCTTCGCCCAGGGCACCTCCGAGTTCATGCTGTCCGGGCTCGTCTCCGGCATCGCCGCCGACCTCGACGTCTCCCTCTCCGCCGCCGGCCTCCTCACCTCCGCCTTCGCCATCGGGATGGTCGTCGGCGCCCCCCTGATGGCGCTCGCCGGCCGCGCCTGGCCCCGGCGCCGCGCCCTGCTCCTCTTCCTCGCAGTGTTCGTCGCCGTCCATGTCGTCGGCGCTCTCACCCCGAGCTACGAGGTGCTCCTGGTGACCCGCTTCGTCGGGGCCCTCGCCAACGCGGGCTTCTGGGCGGTCGCGCTGACCACGGCCATCGCGATGGTCCCGGACCAACTGAAGGGCCGGGCCACCGCCGTGGTGGTCGGCGGCGTGACGATCGCCTGCGTCGTGGGCGTACCGGCCGGCGCGGTGCTGGGCGAGCGGTGGGGGTGGCGGTCGGCCTTCTGGGCGGTCGCGATCGTCTCGCTGCCCGCCTTCCTCGCGGTCCTGCGCTCCATCCCGGGCGGCCGGGGTACGGGCACGGGCGCCGCTCCCGTACCCGTGCGGGACGAACTGCGGGCGCTGACCGGCCCCGGGCCGCGGCCGGTCCTGCTCACGATGGCCCTGGTGCAGGGGGCGACCTTCTGCGCCTTCTCCTACCTGGAGCCCCTCCTCACCCGGGAGACGGGGCTGGGCGCGGGGTGGGTGCCGGTGTCCCTGGCGCTCTTCGGGGCGGGTTCGTTCGCCGGGGTCACGGTGGCGGGCCGGTTCGCCGACGCCCGCCCGGTCGCCGTCGTCGCCACGGGGATGACCGCCCTCACCCTGGGCTGGGCGGCCCTCGCCCTGACGGCGGGCCGCCCGGTGCTCGCCCTGGCGCTGATCCCGCTCCTCGGCATGCTCGCCTTCGGTACGGGCACCGCCCTGATCACCCGGGTCCTGGGCCTCGCGTCGGGGGCCCCGACGCTGGCCGGCGCGTTCTCGACGACCGCGTTCAACCTGGGGGCGGCGGTGGGCCCGTGGGTGGGCGGCCTGGCCCTGGACGCCGGGTTCGGCTACCGGGCGCCGGTCTGGGTGAGCGCCCTGCTGATGGTCCTGGCCCTGCTCGTCGCCGCGACGACGGCGAAGGGCCGCCGCCCCCGAGCGGGGGAGCGGCGGCCCTCAGAGGCTGTCGACGTGAGCGCCGACGGGCGCTTGTGAATCAGAGAACGCGGACCGCGCCGGTCGGCCGGTCGTAGTCCATGGAGCGCTGCACCGTGCCGGTGTTGGAGTTCTGCGCACCGACGAACTCGCCGCCGCCGATGTAGATCGCGACGTGGTACGCGCTGCCCGCGCTACCCCAGTAGAGGATGTCGCCGGGCTGGAGGTTGCCCAGGGAGACCTGGGTGCCGAACGTCGACTGGGACTGCGAGACGCGCGGCAGGTCGATGCCCGCCGTGCGGTACGCGGCCTGGACCAGGCCGGAGCAGTCCCAGGAGTTGGGGCCGGTGCCGCCGGGCACGTACGCGTCGCCCACCTGCGCCTTGGCGAACGCCACGATGGAGGCGGCGGAGCCGCTCACGTTCGAGGAGGACGACGAGGAGGAGGGTGCGGAGGCGGAGCTGCCCGAGTCCGAGGAGCCCGACGAGCCGGAGGAGGCGCTGAGCGTCGTGCGCTCGGAGGTCCGGGACGCGCGCTCGGCGCGCTCCTCGGCCTCCGCCTCGGCCTTGGCCTTCGCGGCGGCTTCGGCCTTCTTCTTGGCCTCGGCCTTGCGGACGGCCTCGGCGTGCGCCTTCTTGGCCGTCTTGGCGGCCTTCTCCGCCGCGGCGTCCTCGTCGGCCTGCGTCTCCAGGTCGAGGGCGACCTGCTGCGTGGCCTGGGCGGAGGCGGCCACAGCGGTGGAGAAGCCGGACGTGATCGTGGGCATCTCGATCGTCTGGGTCACCGGCTCGGCCTGGGCCGGACCGGCGGCACCCGCGACCGCGATGGTGCTGAGGACGCCACCGGCAACTCCGGCTCGCAGTGCCGACTTCGAGGCGCGCTGACGGGGCTTCCGGTGGCTGGGTATGTGAGCGGTGTGGGACATGAGTACTAGCGCTATCAGGGCTGTAGGGGTCCCATCAAGAAACGTGTGTTGCGACACAGTTACGTTCGGAATCTGTGAATCCGCTTTCTGAGCACCCTTATTGACGCCGTAACGGGCAAATCGGACGTCGCCTATCAGGCCCGTGATCATTGTCTTTTGGTAATACGCCCGAATTGCCCGTCGCTTACCATCCGTTCACACCGATGGCCAAGCCCGGCTTTCCGCGGCGTGAGGCCGAGTGGCGCAGGTCACAGTGTGGGTCCACCGGGACGGGCAACCCTCGCGGCCGCGATCCGCGTGGGCGGCCCGCGGTCACTCGCGGGCCCCCATGATCGCCCCGTGATCGCCCCGTGATCGCCCCGTGGTCGTCCCGCGGTCGTCCCGTGTCGGCGGAGGCGGTGACTCCACTCGCGTACCGAGCCGGCGCGGAGGGGGGCTCCCGGTGCGCGATCCGGAAGTTCGTGAATGCGTGCACATGTCCGCATCGGTCCCCGCCGCCCCTCGTGCGGACGGTCGCCGATCTCGGCCGAGGCCCTTATCACCCCGGGGTATTCCACCGCCAATTTGCTTGTACGGGCGGTCGATTGATAGCGCGACACGCCTTTGACCAGCGGTAACACCGTCGAATGTCACGTCTCGTGATCACTCGGCCGCTTCGCGTACGAAGATCACCGCTCATACGACTTCATGATCCTTCGTCAGGTGGTGGAGATCACAAAGCCGTTGCCGTACCCCGTGTCGCAGATCACAGGGGGCCGGGCATAGGATGCGGGGCAGTCGGGCTTGTGAACTGCCTCACATGTGCACGATCTTGGTGAGGCGGCGAGCCGGTCGCCCGATGCGGTCCACAGGTCAAGGACGACTGGAAGGAGCGAGGAGCGTGAATGCCTACGCGCCCATCCTCGTGCTCGGCGCCCTCGGGGCAGGGTTTGCGATCTTCTCCGTGGTCATGGCCACGCTTATCGGCCCCAAGCGGTACAACCGGGCAAAGCTCGAAGCGTACGAGTGCGGTATCGAACCCACCCCGACTCCCGCCGGAGGCGGCCGCTTTCCGATCAAGTACTACCTGACGGCGATGCTTTTCATCGTCTTCGACATCGAGATCGTCTTCCTCTATCCCTGGGCGGTCTCCTTCGACGCCCTCGGGATCTTCGGGCTCGTGGAGATGCTGCTCTTCGTGCTCACCGTCTTCGTCGCCTATGCGTATGTATGGCGTCGCGGCGGCCTGGAATGGGACTGAGGGGCTGAGGGGCACACCATGGGACTCGAAGAGAAACTGCCGAGCGGCTTCGTTCTGACCACGGTCGAGCAGGCCGCGGGCTGGGTGCGGAAGTCGTCCGTCTTCCCGGCCACGTTCGGACTGGCCTGCTGCGCCATCGAGATGATGACGACCGGCGCGGGCCGCTACGACCTGGCCCGGTTCGGGATGGAGGTCTTCCGCGGGTCGCCGCGACAGGCGGACCTGATGATCGTCGCGGGACGGGTGAGCCAGAAGATGGCGCCCGTCCTGCGGCAGGTCTACGACCAGATGCCGAATCCCAAGTGGGTCATTTCCATGGGAGTCTGTGCGTCATCGGGCGGAATGTTCAACAATTACGCCATTGTGCAGGGTGTTGATCATATTGTCCCGGTCGATATCTACTTGCCGGGTTGTCCGCCTCGTCCCGAGATGCTGCTGGACGCCATCCTCAAGCTCCACCAGAAGATCCAGGACGGCAAACTCGGGGTCAACGCGGAGGAGGCCGCCCGCGAGGCGGAGGAAGCGGCCCTCAAGGCACTGCCCCTGATCGAGATGAAGGGGCTCCTGCGGTGACCGAGAACTCCGACGCGAACGGCGAGCGGAACGGCAACGCCGTACCCGCCCCGCGTGACACCGGCGGCGAGGTCATCCGCGTCCGCAAGGGCATGTTCGGCGCGAACAACGGCGGTGACACCTCCGGCTACGGCGGCCTCGTCCGCACCGTCACCCTGCCGGGAGCCGCCTCCCGGCCGTACGGCGGCTGGTTCGACGAGGTGGCCGACGAGCTGGAAGGCGCCCTGGAGGAACAGGACCTGCTCCCCTCCAACGCCATCGAGAGGACGGTCGTCGACCGCGACGAGCTGACCTTCCACATCGCCCGCGAGCACCTGGTCCAGGTCGCCCGCACCCTGCGCGACGACCCCGCCCTGCGCTTCGAACTCTGTACGGGCGTGAGCGGCGTCCACTTCCTGGGCGACAAGGGGCGCGAGCTGCACGCCGTCTACCACCTGCGGTCCCTCACCCACGGCCGGCTGATCCGGCTGGAGGTCTCCGCCCCGGACAGCGACCCGCACATCCCGTCGCTCGTCGAGGTCTACCCGACCAACGACTGGCACGAGCGCGAGGCGTACGACTTCTTCGGGCTCGTCTTCGACGGGCACCCGGCCCTGACCCGGATCATGATGCCGGACGACTGGCAGGGCTTCCCGCAGCGCAAGGACTACCCCCTCGGCGGCATCGCCGTCGAGTACAAGGGCGCCCAGATCCCGGCTCCGGACCAGCGGAGGTCGTACTCCTGATGACCACTCCCCACGCGACACCCCGTGCCACGACCGAGGGGACTGTATATACAGTCACCGGCGGCGACTGGGACGAGGTCGTCGAATCCGCGGTGAAGTCCGACGACGAGCGCATCATCGTCAACATGGGCCCCCAGCACCCGTCCACGCACGGCGTGCTGCGCCTCATCCTGGAGATCGACGGCGAGACCGTCACCGAGGCCCGCTGCGGCATCGGCTACCTCCACACCGGCATCGAGAAGAACCTCGAATTCCGCAACTGGACCCAGGGCACCACCTTCGTCACGCGGATG
This sequence comes from Streptomyces sp. CA-278952, assembly GCF_028747205.1. Classification (NCBI taxonomy): domain Bacteria; kingdom Bacillati; phylum Actinomycetota; class Actinomycetes; order Kitasatosporales; family Streptomycetaceae; genus Streptomyces; species Streptomyces sp. CA-278952. The sequence continues at coordinate 3,181,248 of NZ_CP112880.1, read as the reverse complement.
GACTACCTGACGCCGTTCTTCAACGAGACGGCCTACTGCCTCGGCGTCGAGAAGCTCCTCGGCATCGAGGACCAGATCCCCGACCGGGCCACCGTCCTGCGCGTCCTGCTGATGGAGCTCAACCGGCTCGCCTCGCACCTCGTGTGCATCGCCACCGGCGGCATGGAGCTCGGCGCGACCACGATCATGATCTACGGCTTCCGCGATCGTGAACTGGTTCTCGACCTCTTCGAGCTCTTCACCGGCCTGCGGATGAACCACGCGTTCGTCCGCCCCGGCGGCCTCGCCCAGGACCTGCCCCCGGGCGCGGTCGACCAGCTGCGCGAGTTCATCAAGACCATGAAGAAGAACCTGCCGGAGTACGACAAGCTCGCCACCGGCAACCCCATCTTCAAGGCCCGGATGAAGGACGTCGGCTACCTCGACCTCACCGGCTGCATGGCGCTCGGCGCCACCGGCCCGGTGCTGCGCTCCGCCGGACTCCCGCACGACCTGCGCAAGAGCGACCCGTACTGCGGCTACGAGACCTACGACTTCGACGTCCCGACCGCCGACACCTGCGACTCCTACGGACGCTTCCTGATCCGCCTGGAGGAGATGCGCCAGTCGCTGCGCATCATCGAGCAGTGCATCGACCGCCTGGAGCCCGGGCCGGTCATGGTCGCCGACAAGAAGATCGCCTGGCCCGCCCAGCTCGCCCTCGGCCCGGACGGACTCGGCAACTCGCTCGACCACATCCGGAACATCATGGGCACCTCCATGGAAGCCCTGATCCACCACTTCAAGCTGGTGACCGAGGGCTTCCGGGTCCCGGCCGGTCAGGTGTACACCGCCGTCGAGTCCCCCAAGGGCGAACTCGGCGTGCACGTCGTCTCCGACGGCGGCACCCGCCCCTACCGGGTCCACTTCCGCGACCCGTCCTTCACCAACCTCCAGGCCATGGCGGCGATGTGCGAAGGCGGCCAGGTCGCCGACGTCATCGTCGCCGTCGCGTCCATCGACCCCGTGATGGGAGGCGTCGACCGGTGACCACATCACGCCAAGACGTCAGTCTGGGGATGCCGCAGCTCCCCGCCACCCCCTACCCGGCCGAGGTGCGCGCCCGGCTCGACGCGGACGCGAAGGAGGTGCTCGCCCGCTACCCCGGCAGCCGCTCCGCCCTGCTGCCGCTGCTGCACCTCGTGCAGTCCGAGGAGGGATACGTCTCCCGTACGGGCATGGCCTTCTGCGCCGAGACGCTCGACCTCACCACCGCCGAGGTCACCGCCGTCGCGACCTTCTACTCCATGTACCGGCGCAGGCCCAGCGGCGACTACCAGGTCGGCGTCTGCACCAACACCCTGTGCGCGGTCATGGGCGGCGACGCCATCTTCGACACGCTCAAGGAACACCTCGGCGTCGGCAACAACGAGACCACCGACGACGGCAAGGTCACCCTCGAACACATCGAGTGCAACGCCGCCTGCGACTTCGCGCCCGTCGTGATGGTCAACTGGGAGTTCTTCGACAACCAGACGCCCCAGAGCGCCACGCAGCTCGTCGACGACCTGATCGCCGGCCGGACCGTCGAGCCCACCCGGGGCGCGCCCATCTGCTCGTACAAGGAGACGGCCCGCATCCTGGCCGGCTTCCCCGACGAGCGGCCCGGCGCCGTCGAGGCGACCGGCGGCGCGGGCCCCGCCTCCCTCGTCGGGCTGAAGCTCGCCAAGGGCGAAGCGCTCCCGCAGGCGCGCGTGGTCTCCCCGCGCGCCGGACAGCCCCAGGACGCGCAGCCGCAGGCTGCGCAACCCCAGGATGCGCAGCCCCAGGACGGGCAACCGCACGACCCTTCGCCGTCCGAGCACCTCAGCTCGCACGACGCACCGCAGCAGACCTCGGCCTCCGACCCGGAGCACCCGGCCGGGCCCGCAGCCGAGGAGGGGGAGTGATGACCTTGGCCGCCGAGATCGACCACAACGGGACGAGCCCCGAGAAGCTGCTCGCACCGGTCCTCTCCGCCTTCTGGGACCAGCCCGAATCCTGGACCCTGGACACCTACCGCCGCCACGAGGGCTACGAAGGGCTGCGCAAGGCGCTCGCCATGGCGCCCGACGACCTCATCGCGTACGTCAAGGACTCCGGTCTGCGCGGACGCGGCGGCGCGGGCTTCCCCACCGGGATGAAGTGGCAGTTCATCCCGCAGGGGGACGGCAAACCGCACTATCTGGTTGTCAACGCCGACGAGTCGGAGCCGGGGACCTGCAAGGACATCCCGCTCCTCTTCGCCAACCCGCACAGCCTCATCGAGGGCATCGTGATCGCCTGTTACGCGATCCGTTCGTCGCACGCGTTCATCTATCTGCGCGGTGAGGTCGTCCCCGTGCTGCGACGACTGCACGAGGCCGTACGAGAGGCGTACGAGGCGGGTTATCTGGGGACGAACATCCTGGGCTCAGGACTCGATCTGGAACTCACGGTGCACGCGGGCGCCGGTGCGTACATCTGTGGTGAGGAAACCGCGCTGCTCGACTCTCTCGAAGGACGGCGTGGCCAGCCCCGGCTGCGGCCCCCCTTCCCTGCGGTCGCCGGTCTGTACGCCTGCCCCACTGTCGTGAACAACGTCGAGTCCATCGCCTCGGTTCCCGCGATCCTGAACAAGGGCAAGGACTGGTTCAAGTCGATGGGCAGCGAGAAGTCCCCGGGCTTCACGCTCTACTCGCTCAGCGGCCATGTCACCAGCCCCGGCCAGTACGAGGCCCCGCTCGGCATCACGCTGCGCCAGCTCCTCGACATGAGCGGCGGCATCCGGGCCGGTCACCGCCTGAAGTTCTGGACCCCGGGCGGCTCCTCCACCCCGATGTTCACCGAGGAGCACCTCGACGTCCCCCTCGACTACGAGGGCGTCGCCGCCGCCGGGTCCATGCTCGGCACCAAGGCGCTCCAGTGCTTCGACGAGACGACCTGCGTCGTGCGGGCCGTCACCCGCTGGACCGAGTTCTACGCCCACGAGTCCTGCGGCAAGTGCACACCCTGCCGCGAAGGGACGTACTGGCTGGTCCAGTTGCTCCGCGACATCGAGGCCGGCAAGGGCGAGATGGCCGACCTCGACAAGCTCAACGACATCGCCGACAACATCAACGGCAAGTCGTTCTGCGCGCTCGGCGACGGCGCCGCCTCGCCGATCTTCTCCTCGCTCAAGTACTTCCGCGAGGAGTACGAGCAGCACATCACCGGCAAGGGCTGCCCCTTCGACCCCGCCCGGTCCACGGCCTGGGCCGACGACAAGAACACCGACGGCAAGAACGCTCACCGGGGGGTGAACGCATGACAGTCACCACGAGTGCGCCCTCCGGGGGCGGCGAGGCGGCGATCCCGCCCGAGGACCTGGTCACGCTGACCATCGACGGCATCCAGATCAGCGTCCCCAAGGGGACCCTGGTCATCCGCGCCGCCGAGCTCCTCGGCATCGAGATCCCGCGCTTCTGCGACCACCCGCTCCTCGACCCCGCCGGCGCCTGCCGGCAGTGCATCGTCGAGGTCGAGGGCCAGCGCAAGCCGATGGCCTCCTGCACCATCACCTGCACCGACGGCATGGTCGTCAAGTCGCAGATCACCTCTCCTGTCGCCGAGAAGGCGCAGAAGGGCGTGATGGAGCTGCTGCTGATCAACCATCCGCTGGACTGCCCCGTCTGCGACAAGGGCGGCGAGTGCCCGCTCCAGAACCAGGCGATGTCCCACGGCGGCGCCGACTCCCGCTTCGAGGGCAAGAAGCGGACGTTCGAGAAGCCCGTCCCGATCTCCACCCAGGTACTGCTGGACCGCGAGCGGTGCGTGCTCTGCGCGCGCTGCACCCGGTTCTCCAACCAGGTGGCGGGCGACCCGATGATCGAGCTGATCGAGCGCGGCGCCCTCCAGCAGGTCGGCACCGGCGAGGGCGACCCCTTCGAGTCGTACTTCTCCGGCAACACCATCCAGATCTGCCCGGTCGGCGCGCTGACCTCGGCGGCGTACCGCTTCCGCTCCCGCCCCTTCGACCTGGTCTCCACCCCCTCGGTCTGCGAGCAGTGCGCGGGCGGCTGCTCGACCCGGACCGACCACCGGCGCGGCAAGGTCATGCGCCGCCTCGCGGCCAACGACCCCGAGGTCAACGAGGAGTGGCTCTGCGACAAGGGGCGGTTCGGCTTCCGTTACGCCCAGCAGCGCGACCGGCTCACCACCCCGCTGGTCCGCAACGCCGAGGGCGAGCTGGAGCCGGCGAGCTGGCCCGAGGCGCTGGCAGCCGCGGCGGCCGGACTCCTCGCCGCCCGCGGCCGTACCGGCGTCCTGACCGGCGGCCGGCTCACCGTCGAGGACGCCTACGCGTACAGCAAGTTCGCCCGGGTCGCCCTCGACACCAACGACGTCGACTTCCGCTCCCGGGTGCACAGCGCCGAGGAGGCCGACTTCCTGGCCGCCCGGGTCGCCGGACGAGGCCTGGACCTGGACGGCGAGGGGGTCACGTACACCGCGCTGGAGAAGGCCCCCGCGGTCCTGCTCGTCGGGTTCGAGTCCGAGGAGGAGGCGCCCGGCGTCTTCCTGCGGCTGCGCAAGGCCCACCGCAAGAGCGGACAGAAGACCTTCGCGCTCGCCTCGCACGCCACCCGGGGCCTGGTGAAGGCGGGCGGCACGCTGCTGCCCGCCGCCCCCGGCACCGAGACCGAGTGGCTGGACGCGCTCGCGGGCGGCGTCGGCCTGGAGGCCGAAGGGGCCGCCGCGGCCGAGGCGCTCCGCGCCGAGCACTCCCTGATCATCGTCGGTGAACGGCTCGCCGGAGTGCCCGGTGCGCTGTCCGCCGCCGTCCGCACCGCCACCGCCACCGGCGCACGCCTGGTGTGGATCCCGCGCCGGGCGGGCGACCGGGGCGCGGTGGAGGCGGGCGCGCTCCCCACCCTGCTGCCCGGCGGCCGCCCGGCCACCGACCCACGGGCCCGGGAGGAGGTCGCGGGGGTGTGGCGCGTGGCCGAACTGCCCACCCGCCACGGCCGCGACACCGGCCAGATCGTCGAGGCCGCGGCCACCGGCGAACTGGGCGCCCTGCTCGTCGCCGGAGTCGGCGTCGAGGACCTGCCCGACCCGAACCGTGCCCTCCAGGCGCTGAACGAGGTCGGCTTCCTGGTCTCGCTGGAACTGCGGCCGAGCGCGGTCTCCGCCCGGGCGGACGTGGTCTTCCCGGTCGCCGCCGTCGCGGAGAAGTCCGGCACCTTCCTCAACTGGGAGGGCCGGGTCCGGATGTTCCAGGCGGCGCTCAAGCCGGAGCAGATGCCCCGGACGCTGGCGCCGACGGACTCCCGGGTGCTGCACATGCTGGCCGACGCCATGGACGTGCACTTCGCCCTGCCGGACCTGACCGCCGCCCGCCGCGAGCTGGACCGGCTCGGCGGCTGGGAGGGCGGCCGCGCACAGGACCCGCGCGAGAGCGCGCAGCCGCTGCCCCGGCCCGGCGACGGCGAGGCGGTCCTCGCGGGCCACCGGATGCTGCTCGACCTCGGCCGGCTCCAGGAGGGCGACACCGCCCTCGCCGGGACCCGGCACGCGGCCGTCGCCCGGCTCTCGGCGGTCACCGCCGCCGAGTCCGGCGTCAAGGACGGCGACCTGCTCGCCGTCACCGGCCCCGCGGGCACCGTCGAACTGCCCCTCGCGGTCACCGACATGCCGGACCGGGTGGTCTGGGTGCCGCTGAACTCGGTGGGGCGCGGCATCCCCGCCGACACCGGCGCGAACCCCGGCGGCCTGGTGCGGATCGGCCCCGCCGCCGCACCGGGTGCTCCCGTCGAACCATCGGAGGTACGAGCGTGACTGGCCTCGCCGCATTCACGACGGCGCCCGAGAGCGTCGTCCTCGCCGCCGAGGATCTCTCGATGTTCGGCACCGACCCCTGGTGGCTCGTCGTCATCAAGGCGGTCTTCTGCTTCGCGTTCCTGATGCTGATCGTGCTGTTCTCCATCGTGTGGGAGCGCAAGGTCGTCGCCTGGATGCAGCTGCGCATCGGCCCCAACCGGCACGGCCCCTGGGGGCTGCTCCAGTCGCTCGCCGACGGCATCAAGCTGATGCTGAAGGAGGACGTGATCGTCAAGCGCGCGGACAAGGCGGTCTACGTCCTCGCGCCGATCCTCGCCGCGATCCCGGCCTTCATGGCGATCGCGGTGATCCCCTTCGGCCCGGCGGGCAACGAGGTCTCGATCTTCGGGCAGCGCACCACGATGCAGCTCACCGACCTCCCGATCGCCGCGCTCTACATCCTGGCCGTCGGCGCGGTCGGGGTGTACGGCTTCGTCCTCGGCGGCTGGTCCTCGGGCTCGACGTACCCCCTGCTCGGCGGAATCCGTTCGTCCGCCCAGATGATCTCGTACGAGATCGCGATGGGCGCGGCCTTCGCCTCGGTCTTCCTCTACTCCGGGTCGATGTCCACCTCGACCATCGTGGAGGCGCAGGCGGACCGCTGGTACATCATGCTGCTGCCGGTCTCGTTCATCATCTACATGGTGACCATGGTCGGTGAGGCCAGTCGGGCGCCGTTCGACATGCCGGAGTCCGAGGGCGACCTGGTCGGCGGGTTCAACACCGAGTACAGCTCCATCAAGTTCGCGATGTTCATGCTCGCCGAGTACATCCACATGGTGACCGTGTCGATGATCGCGGTGACGCTGTTCCTCGGCGGCTGGAGGGCCCCGTACCCGATCTCCGCCTTCTGGGAGGGAGCGAACCACGGCTGGTGGCCGATGCTCTGGTTCTTCCTGAAGCTCCAGGTGCTGATCTTCTTCTTCATCTGGCTGCGCGGCACGCTTCCCCGCGTCCGCTACGACCAGTTGATGAAGCTGGGCTGGAAGGTCCTCATCCCGGTCTCGGTCGTCTGGCTGATGCTCGTCGCCACCGTCCGCGCCCTGCGCAACGAGGGCTACGACTTCTCCCGGATCGTGCTGTACGTCGGTGCGGCCGTGATCGCGATCCTGCTGATCTCGTTCGTCGTCGACATGTTCCGCGACCGCAGGAACCGGGCCGAGGAGGAAGCGGCCGGACCGGAGCCCGCCTTCGACCCGATGGCGGGCGGGTTCCCGGTGCCTCCGCTGCCCGGACAGACCCTGCCGCCGGTGCCCAGGCGCACACCGCGGCGGGAGCGGGAGCTCGTTGTCAGTGGCGGGGCGGATACTCAGAGTGACGAAAGCGCGAGTGACGGAAAGGAGGCCGGCGGTGTCTGAGAAACCAGAGCTCACGGGCTCATCGGGATCCGCTGGGTCCTCGGGCCAGGCGGGGCAGGCAGGGGAGTCGGGGGACAAGTTCCAGAACCCCGTGGCCGGCTTCGGCGTGACCTTCAAGGCCATGTTCAAGAAGCGGCTCACCGAGCAGTATCCGGAGACGCCGAAGGTGACGGCGCCCCGCTTCCACGGCCGCCACCAGCTCAACCGCCACCCGGACGGCCTGGAGAAGTGCGTCGGCTGCGAGCTGTGCGCCTGGGCCTGCCCGGCGGACGCGATCTACGTGGAGGGCGCGGACAACACCGAGGAGGAGCGCTACTCCCCGGGAGAGCGCTACGGCCGCGTCTACCAGATCAACTACGCGCGCTGCATCCTGTGCGGACTCTGCATCGAGGCCTGCCCCACCCGGGCGCTGACCATGACGAACGAGTTCGAGCTCGCCAACACCACCCGCGAAAGCCTCATCTACACCAAGGACGAGCTGCTCGCGGGCCTGGAGGAAGGCATGGTCGACAGCCCGCACGCGATCTTCCCCGGCATGGACGAGCAGGACTACTACCGGGGCGTGGTCACCGAGGCCGCTCCCGGCACGGTCCGTCAGACGGCCGTGTCCAAGGGCGAGGGCGACAAGCCCGACCAGGACGAGGACCCCATCGAGTCGACGCATGCCGCCGACGCCCGGCAGGGAAAGGGGGTGGGGGAGTGAACGCGCTGGCCGCAGCCACCACCACCTCGACCGGCGAGGCCGTCCAGTTCTGGATCCTGGGCACCGTCGCCGTGATCGGCGCGCTCTCCACGGTGCTGATGAAGAAGTCCGTGCACAGCGCCCTCTCGCTCGCCGGGACCATGATCGTCCTCGCGGTCTTCTACCTCGCCAACGGGGCGTATTTCCTCGGCATCGTCCAGATCGTCGTCTACACCGGCGCCATCATGATGCTGTTCCTCTTCGTCGTGATGCTCGTCGGCGTCACCGCCGCCGACTCCCTCCAGGAGACCCTCAAGGGGCAGCGCTGGCTGGCCCTCGGGTGCGCTCTCGGGTTCGCCGTGCTGCTGATCGCGGGCATCGGCAACGCCTCCCTGAGCACCTTCAACGGGCTCGGCGCGGCCAACGCCCGGCACGGCGGCAACGTCGAGGGAATCGCCAACCTCATCTTCACCAAGTACGTCTTCGCCTTCGAGATCACCGGCGCCCTGCTGATCACCGCGACGGTCGGGGCGATGGTGCTCACGCACCGCGAGCGCACCGAACGGGCCAAGACCCAGCGGGAGATGTCCGAGGAGCGCGTGCGCGGCAAGCACCTCCCGCCGCTCCCCGCCCCCGGCGTCTACGCCCGGCACAACGCGGTGGACATCCCCGGTCTGCTCCCCGACGGCACGCCGTCCGAGCTGACCGTCATGCAGACACTGCGTCAGCGCGGCCAGATCCGTGACGTCTCGCAGCAGTCCCTCGCCGATCTCAAGGCCCTGGAGCAGCGCTCCGGGGAGCGGCTCGGACGTGAGGACGCGGACGCCGTGGCGCGCGGAGCCAATCCCCCGTCCGCGGCGGAGAATTCGGAGGCCGCGAAGTGAACCCGGTCAACTACCTCTATCTCGCGGCCCTGCTCTTCGCGATCGGCGCCTCCGGGGTGCTGATCAGGCGGAACACGATCGTGCTGTTCATGTGCGTCGAGCTGATGCTCAACGCCTGCAATCTGGCGCTCGTCACGTTCTCCCGGATGCACGGCAACCTCGACGGGCAGATCGTCGCGTTCTTCACGATGGTCGTCGCCGCCGCGGAAGTCGTCGTCGGACTCGCGATCATCGTGTCGTTGTTCCGCTCCCGCCACTCGGCCTCGGTCGACGACGCCAGCCTGATGAAGCTGTAAGGGGTCGGAAACGTGGAGAACCTGATTGCGCTGCTCGTCGCGGCGCCCCTGCTCGGAGCGGCGGTCCTGCTCTGCGGCGGACGCCGACTGGACAAGACCGGCCACTGGCTCGGCACCGTCCTGGCCGGAGCCTCGTTCGTCGTCGGACTGATTCTGTTCACCGACATGCTGGGGAAGGACGCCGAGGACCGGGCCCTGCACCAGCACCTGTTCAGCTGGATTCCGGTGGAGGGCTTCCAGGCCGACATCGCCTTCCAGCTCGACCAGCTGTCGATGACGTTCGTCCTGCTCATCACCGGTGTGGGCACCCTGATCCACATCTACTCCATCGGTTACATGGAGCACGACGAGCGCAGGCGCCGCTTCTTCGGCTATCTCAACCTGTTCCTCGCGGCGATGCTCATCCTGGTCATCGCCGACAACTACCTCCTGCTGTACGTCGGGTGGGAGGGCGTCGGTCTGGCGTCGTTCCTGCTCATCGGCTTCTGGCAGCACAAGCCCACCGCGGCCACCGCCGCGAAGAAGGCCTTCCTGGTCAACCGGGTCGGCGACATGGGCCTGTCGATCGCCATCATGCTGATGTTCACCACCTTCGGCACCTTCGCCTTCGGGCCGGTGCTGGAGTCGGCCGGCGAGACGAGCCAGGGCAAGCTGACCGCCATCGGGCTGATGCTGCTGCTGGCCGCCTGCGGCAAGTCGGCCCAGGTGCCGCTCCAGTCCTGGCTCGGCGACGCGATGGAGGGCCCGACCCCGGTCTCCGCCCTCATCCACGCCGCGACCATGGTCACCGCGGGCGTCTATCTGATCGTCCGCTCCGGCGCGATCTTCAACGCCGCCCCGGACGCCCAGATGGTCGTCGTCATCGTCGGCGCGGTCACGCTGATCTTCGGTGCGATCGTCGGTTGTGCGAAGGACGACATCAAGAAGGCCCTGGCCGGCTCCACGATGTCGCAGATCGGCTACATGATCCTGGCCGCGGGCCTCGGCCCCATCGGCTACATCTTCGCGATCATGCACCTGGTGACGCACGGCTTCTTCAAGGCCGGGCTCTTCCTCGGCGCGGGCTCCGTCATGCACGGCATGAACGACGAGGTCGACATGCGCAAGTACGGCGGCCTGCGGAAGTACATGCCGGTCACCTTCGTCACCTTCGGTCTCGGCTATCTGGCCATCATCGGCTTCCCCGGCCTGTCCGGCTTCTTCTCCAAGGACAAGATCATCGAGGCGGCGTTCGCCAAGGGCGGCACCGAGGGCTGGATCCTCGGCTCCGTGGCCCTGCTGGGCGCCGCGATCACCGCGTTCTACATGACGCGCGTGATGCTGATGACCTTCTTCGGCGAGAAGCGCTGGCAGCCGGACGCGGAGGGCCACGAGCCGCACCCGCACGAGTCCCCGAAGTCGATGACGATCCCGATGATCGTGCTGGCCTTCGGCTCGGTCTTCGCCGGCGGGTTCTTCGCGATCGGCGACCGGTTCATCACCTGGCTGGAGCCCGTGACCGGTTACGACCACGGGCACGCCCCGCTGAGCGCGGCCACGGTCACCGGAGCCACCGTGGTGGCCCTGGTCATCGGCGTCGGGATCGCCTGGGCGATGTACGGGCGCAAGCCCGTGCCCGTCGTCGCCCCGCGCGGCTCGGTCCTCACCCGGGCCGCCCGCCGCGATCTCCTCCAGGACGACTTCAACCACGTGGTCCTGGTCCGCGGCGGCGAGCACCTCACCCGCTCGCTGGTCTACGTGGACCACTCCCTGGTCGACGGCGTCGTCAACGGCACGGCCGCCTCGGTCGGCGGGCTCTCCGGCCGGCTGCGCAAGCTGCAGAACGGCTACGCCCGCACCTACGCGGTCTCGATGTTCGGCGGTACGGCGGTCGTCATCGCCGCGACCCTGCTGATGAGGGCGGTCTGATCACATGTCCTTTCCCCTCCTGACCGCGACGGCGGCGCTCCCGGCGATCGGCGCCATCGCCACCGCCGCGGTCCCCGCCGCGCGGCGCACCGCGGCCAAATGGCTCGCGCTGCTCTTCTCGCTCGGGACGCTCCTCCTGGCGGCCGTCGTCTTCCTCCGCTTCGAACCGGGCGGCGACCGCTACCAGCTCACCGAGTCCCGGTCCTGGATCGCCGACTTCGGCGTCCGCTACGAGCTGGGCGTGGACGGCATCGGGGTGGCGCTTCTCGGCCTCACCGCGCTGCTGATCCCGTTCGTCATCGTCGCGGGCTGGCACGACGCCGATCCCCAGGAGACGACGTCCTCGCGCTGGCGTCCGACACAGGGCTTCTTCGCCCTGATCCTCATGGTCGAGGCCATGGTGATCCTGTCGTTCACCGCCACCGACGTCTTCCTCTTCTACATCCTGTTCGAAGCCATGCTCATCCCGATGTACTTCCTCATCGGCGGCTTCGGCGACCGGGCCCACGCGGGCACCGACGAGAACGCCGCGACCCAGCGGTCGTACGCGGCGGTCAAGTTCCTCCTCTACAACCTGGCCGGCGGCCTGATCATGCTGGCCGCCGTCATCGGGCTGTACGTGGTCGCGGGCAGCTTCTCGCTCTCCGAGATCACCGAGGCCCGGGCCAACGGCTCCCTGGAGATGGCGACCAGCACCGAGCGGTGGCTCTTCCTCGGGTTCTTCCTCGCCTTCGCGATCAAGGCCCCGCTCTGGCCGCTGCACACCTGGCTGCCCAACGCGATGGGCGAGGCCACCGCCCCGGTGGCCGTGCTCATCACCGCGATCGTCGACAAGGTCGGCACCTTCGCGATGCTCCGCTTCTGCCTCGGGCTCTTCCCGGAGGCCAGCAAGTGGGCGACGCCGGTGGTGATCACCCTGGCGCTCGTCTCCATCGTGTACGGGGCGCTGCTCGCGGTCGGCCAGCGCGACATCAAGCGGCTCATCGCCTACGCCTCGATCTCGCACTTCGGCTTCATCATCCTGGGCATCTTCGCGATGACCAGCCAGGGCCAGTCGGGCGCCACGCTCTACATGGTCAACCACGGGATTTCGACGGCCGCGCTGCTGCTGGTCGCCGGATTCCTCATCACCCGGCGCGGATCGCGGCTCATCGCGGACTACGGCGGGGTGCAGAAGGTCGCCCCCGTGCTGGCCGGGACGTTCCTCATCGGCGGGCTCGCCACCCTGTCGCTGCCCGGACTCGCCCCGTTCGTCAGTGAGTTTTTGGTCCTCGTCGGCACGTTCAGCGTGTACCCGGTGGCCGGCATCATCGCTACCTCCGGCATCGTGCTCGCCGCGCTCTACGTCCTGGTCCTCTACCAGCGCACGATGACCGGCCCGGTGAAGGAATCGGTCCGGTCCATGCCGGACCTCAGGGCCCGGGAGCTGGCGGTCGCGCTTCCGCTGATCGCCGTGCTGATCTTCCTGGGCGTCTTCCCGAAGCCGCTCACCGAGGTCGTCAACCCGGCGGTGGAGCACACCATGTCCGACGTACAGAAGAAGGACCCCCAGCCCGAGGTGGAGGCCGCCAAGTGAGCGCAACAGCTGTCCACAGTCTGTGGACGACGGCGAGCGGGGTGACATCGGCGGCACCGGGCAGTACGTTCACGGCGCCGAAGATCGAGTACACCCAGCTGATGCCGGTCCTGATCATCGTGGTCGCCGCCGTCCTGGGCATCCTGGTGGAGGCCTTCGTGCCGCGCCGGGCCCGCTACCACGCCCAGCTCCTCCTGACGGTGGTGGCGGTCGCCGGTTCGTTCGCCGCGATCGTCGGCCTCGCGGCCGGCGGATACGGCACCACGGACGCCGGGATCGTGGCCATGGGCGCCATCGCGATCGACGGCCCCACCCTGTTCCTCCAGGGCACCATTCTCCTGGTCGCCATGGTGGCGGTGTTCACCTTCGCCGAGCGCCGACTGGACCCCACCGCCCACGGCAACCGGGTCGACTCCTTCGCCGCCCAGGCCGGAGCCGTACCGGGCGGTGAAGGCGAGAAGGCCGCCGTCCGGGCCGGCTTCGCCACCACCGAGGTCTTCCCGCTCCTCCTCTTCTCGGTGGCGGGGCTGCTGGTCTTCCCGGCCGCCAACGACCTGCTGACCCTGTTCATCGCGCTGGAGGTCTTCTCCCTCCCGCTCTACCTCCTGTGCGCCGTGGCCCGCCGCAAGCGGCTGCTGTCGCAGGAGGCCGCCGTGAAGTACTTCCTGCTCGGCGCGTTCTCCTCGGCGTTCTTCCTCTTCGGGATCGCCCTCCTCTACGGCTACGCGGGCTCCCTCTCGTACGCCGACATCGCCAATGTCGTCGACGGGTCGGTCCTGGAGATCGACCCGGCCCTCGCCGACACCATGGGCAACGACGCACTGCTGCTCATCGGCGGCGCGATGGTCCTGGTCGGCCTGCTCTTCAAGGTCGGTGCGATCCCATTCCACATGTGGACCCCGGACGTCTACCAGGGAGCTCCGACCCCGGTGACCGGCTTCATGGCCGCCGCCACGAAGGTCGCGGCGTTCGGCGCGATGCTGCGCCTGCTGTACGTGGCGCTGCCGGGCCTCGCCTGGGACCTGCGGCCGGTCATGTGGGGGGTGGCCATCGTCACGATGCTGGGCGGCGCGGTCGTCGCGATCACCCAGACCGACATCAAGCGGCTGCTGGCCTACTCCTCGATCGCGCACGCGGGCTTCATCCTCGCGGGCGTCATCGCGGCCAGTCCGGAGGGCATCTCCTCGGTCCTCTTCTACCTGCTGGCCTACTCCTTCGTGACGGTCGGCGCGTTCGCCGTCGTCACGCTGGTGCGGGACGCGGGCGGCGAGGCCACCCACCTGTCGAAGTGGGCCGGGCTCGGCCGGCGCTCGCCGCTGGTCGCCGCGGTCTTCGCGGTGTTCCTGCTGGCCTTCGCGGGCATCCCGCTGACCTCCGGGTTCTCCGGCAAATTCGCGGTGTTCAAGGCGGCCGCCGAGGGCGGTGCCGGCGGGCTGGTCGTCGTCGGTGTGCTCTCCTCGGCCGTCGCGGCGTTCTTCTACATCCGGGTCATCGTCCTGATGTTCTTCAGCGAGCCGAAGGCGGACGGCCCCACGGTCGCCGTCCCGTCCCCGCTGACCATGACGACGATCGCGGTCGGCGTCGCCGTCACCCTGGTGCTGGGCCTGGCCCCGCAGTATTTCCTGGACCTGGCGAGCCAGGCGGGAGTGTTCGTGCGGTAGCCCGTGCGGTATGCGGGTCAGCAGCGCCGGACGGTCGGTTATCCACAGACCGTCCGGCGTTGTCGTTGCCGCCGCCTATCGTGGACGGGGACGAGAGCAGGACGGACAGGGCCGGGCGTGCGGACCTCGGGGGACAGAGCATTGGGTGTGACCATGGATGTGACCGGGACGGTGACCGACACCGACATCGACACGGGCGGCGAGGGCGAGACCGACACGGGCGGCGAGAGCGAGGCGCGGCGGACACTGCACCGCGTCTTCGGGTACGAGTCGTTCCGCGGCGAGCAGGGCGCGGTCATCGAGCATGTGGTGGCGGGCGGCGACGCGGTCGTGCTCATGCCCACCGGCGGGGGAAAGTCCCTCTGCTACCAGATCCCGTCCCTGGTCAGGCGGGGCACCGGCGTCGTCGTCTCCCCGCTGATCGCCCTCATGCAGGATCAGGTCGACGCCCTGCGGGCGCTCGGCGTCCGGGCCGGCTTCATGAACTCCACGCAGGACTTCGACGAGCGCCGCTCGATGGAGGCGCAGTTCCTCGCGGGCGAGCTGGACGTGCTCTACCTCGCGCCGGAGCGGCTGCGCCTGGACTCCACCCTCTCCCTGCTGGCCCGGGGCGAGATCTCCGTCTTCGCGATCGACGAGGCGCACTGTGTCGCCCAGTGGGGCCACGACTTCCGCCCCGACTATCTGGCCCTGTCCGTGCTCGGCGAGCGCTGGCCGGACGTTCCGCGCATCGCTCTGACGGCGACCGCGACCCACGCCACGCACGAGGAGATCACCCGCCGCCTCGGCATGCCGAACGCGAAGCACTTCGTCGCGAGCTTCGACCGGCCGAACATCCAGTACCGGATCGTGCCGAAGTCCGAGCCCAAGAAGCAGCTCCTCACCTTCCTCAAGGAGGAGCACGCCGGGGACGCGGGCATCGTCTACTGCCTCTCGCGCAACTCCACCGAGAAGATCGCGGAGTACCTCTGTCGCAACGGCGTGGAGGCCGTGCCGTACCACGCGGGCCTGGACGCCGGGACCCGCGCCACCAACCAGGCGCGCTTCCTCCGCGAGGAGGGGCTCGTCGTCGTCGCGACGATCGCGTTCGGCATGGGCATCGACAAGCCGGACGTCCGCTTCGTCGCCCACGTCGACCTCCCCAAGTCCGTCGAGGGGTACTACCAGGAGACCGGCCGCGCGGGCCGTGACGGGGAGCCGTCGACGGCCTGGATGGCGTACGGGCTCCAGGACGTCGTCCAGCAGCGCAAGCTCATCCAGGGCAGCGAGGGCGACGAGGCGTTCCGCCGCCGGGCCGCCTCTCATCTGGACTCGATGCTGGCCCTGTGCGAGACGGTGCAATGCCGCCGGTCGCAGCTGCTGACCTACTTCGGCCAGGAGCCCACGGCCCCCGCCTGCGGCAACTGCGACACCTGCCTGACTCCGCCGGAGACCTGGGACGGCACGGTCGTCTCGCAGAAGCTGCTCTCCACGGTGGTGCGGCTGAAGCGGGAACGGAACCAGAAGTTCGGCGCGGGCCAGATCATCGACATCCTGCTGGGCCGCAAGACCGCCAAGGTCATCCAGTTCGACCACGACCAGCTCTCCGTCTTCGGCATCGGCGAGGACCTGGCGGAGGCGGAGTGGCGCGGTGTGGTGCGCCAGCTGCTGGCCCAGGGGCTGCTCGCGGTCGAGGGGGAGTACGGCACGCTGGTCCTCACCGACGAGAGCGCGACGGTCCTGGGGCGGGAGCGGGACGTGCTGCTCCGCAAGGAGCCGAAGAAGCCGACGTCCCGGTCGTCGTCCTCGGCCGGCGGAGCCAAGGGCGCCAAGGGCAAGGCGGCCGTCGCCGATCTCCCCGAGTCCGCGGTCCCGGTCTTCGAGGCGCTGCGCGCCTGGCGCGGGGCGACGGCGAAGGAGCAGGGCGTCCCGGCGTACGTCATCTTCCACGACGCCACGCTGCGCGAGATCGCGACGCTGCACCCGAGCTCCCTCGCGGAGCTGGGCGGCGTCAGCGGCCTGGGCGAGAAGAAGCTCGCGACGTACGGGGAGGGCGTGCTGGAGGTCCTGGCGCAGACGTCCCCGGGGGCGGCGGCGGAGGTTCCCGCACCGGCCGTCCCGGCTCCCGCACCGGCGGCCCCGGCTCCCGTAGCCGCTCCTGCGGCTCCCGTGCCCGCGTCGCGCCCGGCGGCGGCCCCGGCCCGCACACAGGCCCCGGCCGCGGTCCCGGCCCCGCAGCACAGCGACCCCGAGTTCGGCTGGGACGAGGAACCGCCCGAGTACGAGTGAGGCGTACCGGGCGGTGGGGGAGGGGCGGCGGGGCCTATGCCAGGTCCGCCGCCCTGGGGGTGGTTGGGTCGATCGCGGTGAGGTCCAGGTCGACGGGGAACGGGACCGCGACCTTCATCCGGTCGTGGAAGATCCCGGTAGAGGTGTACGTACCGGTGGCGGGCTCCAGCTCGAAGACGTAGACCACGGCGCGTCCGTCGTGATTCTCGACGCGCCAGTAGTGGGGGATCTTGACCCTGGCGTACTTGACCGGCTTGGTTTCCCGGTCGCGCGAACGAGACTCCGGTGAGACGACCTCGATGGCCAGGCGTACCGAGTCGGCTGGGTAACGGGTCTGGCCCGGCGTCGGGGCTACGCGACTGTCGTAGACGGCCACGTCGGGCTCAGGCCGGTTGTAGCGGTCGATGTCGATGGTGCACTCACGCACAATCTGGAGCTCCGGCGGCGCAAGTGATCGCAGGTGCCAGGTGAAGAAATCAACCGCCCACGAGTGGAAGAAGCTCTGCGGACTCACGAAAACCAGACTCCCGTCGATCAGCTCCGTGTGCGGAGGCAGATTCGGGAGTGTGTCCAGGTCATCGGCGGTCCAGCCGCCCTCGGGCGGGACCGCCCACCGCGGCTCGGAGGCCTCGGGTTCGATGCTCATCATTGCTCCCATGGGGAGGAGTCTCGCGGGCCCGACCAGCGTATCCGCCGGGAACCGGATAAGGCTCCCCCGAACGTGCGAACGCCTCACGCACCGCTGACCGGCCCGCTCTCCTACTCCCCGCCGCCCCCTCCGCAGCCGCCGCTCTCTCCGCCCCCGCTGTCGCCGCTCCAGCCGTTGCCGGACTCGTGCTGCTTCACGTTGTAGCGGACCGCTGCGGCGGTCCACTCGGAGCGGCGCATGACCTTCATCACCGTCCGGCCCGTGCGGCCGAGGCGGGTCAGGTCGCCGGCCAGGCCGATGGCGGAGGCCAGGGCTGCCAGCACCCGGGCGCGGTGGTCCGGATATCCCGCCGCCTCGGCCGCCGCGAACCGGTCGAGGACGCCCGGCGCGAGGTCCGGCACGCCCGGGTAGTGGCGGTGGTACGGGATGACGCCGAGGAAGCGGTGGGTCTTCCGGGACAGGACGGAGCGCTCGACCAGGGAGTCCAGGTACTTCTCCTGTACGTACCGGTCGTACTCGCCCACCCAGCGCCGGGCGCGGATCCCCCGGCGGCGGCGGCCCTTGGCCGGCGGGTCCAGGGTCCGGAGCAGGGCGGCGAGGAGCGGGTCGGCCGGGTCCAGCGGGTTCACCACCTGGATCCGGCCGCCCTCCTCCCGTATCCGGCCCTGGATCTCCAGCTCCGCGAGGGCCGCCCCGGCGGTCCCGTACGCCAGATCGCGGGCCCCGCACGTCGGCTTGCCCCGGTCCGGATCCAGGGCGAGCAGGATCAGCTCTTCCGGCAGCGTCAGCGCGGGGGCGTCATGCGTCATGGCGCGGTGACGATCCTTCCGGTCACGTCGCCGAGGCCCACGCGGGTGCCGTGCGGGCCGGGGGCCCAGGCGGTCAGCGTGACCGTGTCGCCGTCCTCCAGGAACGTCCGCTTGCCCTCGGGGAGTTCGAGCGCGTCGCGGCCGTTCCAGGTCAGCTCCAGGAGCGAGCCGCGCTGGGCGGGCTCGGGGCCGCTGACGGTGCCGGAGCCGTACAGGTCACCGGTGCGCAGCGACGCGCCGTTCACCGTCATATGGGCGAGCTGCTGGGCGGCCGTCCAGTACATCGAGGCGAACGGCGGCTCGGCGACCACCTGCCCGTTGATCTCGACGGTGATGCGGATGTCGAAGCCGCCCGGCTCCTCGTCCGCCGCGTCGTCGAGGTAGGGGAGGAGGGGGACGTCGCGGGCCGGGGGCGCCGTGCGGGCGGCGTCCAGGGCCTCCAGCGGGGTGACCCAGGCGGAGACGGAGGTGGCGAAGGACTTGCCGAGGAACGGGCCGAGCGGCACGTACTCCCAGGCCTGGAGGTCGCGGGCCGACCAGTCGTTGAGGAGCGAGAGGCCGAAGACGTGCTCGCGGAAGTCGGCCAGCGGTACCGGGGTGCCGTGCGCGGAGGGGACGCCGACGACGAAGCCGACCTCGGCCTCGATGTCGAGCTTCACCGAGGGCCCGAAGACGGGGGCCGGGTCGGTGGGGGCCTTGCGCTGGCCGCTGGGGCGCACCACGTCGGTGCCGGAGACCACGACGGTGCCGGAGCGGCCGTGGTAACCGATCGGCAGGTGCTTCCAGTTGGGGGTGAGCGCGTCGCCGTCCGGCCGGAAGATCTGTCCGACGTTGGTGGCGTGGTGCTCGCTGGCGTAGAAGTCGACATAATCCGCGACCTCGTACGGCAGGTGCAGGATCACCGCGTCCACCGGGTACAGCAGCGGCTCGATGTCCGCGCGGTGGGCGGGGACCGTCAGCCAGGCGGTGAGCGCGCGGCGCACGTCCCGCCAGGCGGTGCGGCCCGCCGCGAGCAGCGGTGTCAGGCTCGGCTGCGCGAGCAGCCCCGCGTAGGGGGAGCCCAGCGCGTGGGCGGCGGCCCCGGCGTCCAGGACGTGGTTGCCGATGCGGACGCCGACCCGGCGGTCGTCGGGGTGGTCGGGGGTGGAGAACACACCGTACGGAAGGTTGTGCGGGCCGAAGGGGTCGCCCTCGGCCGGATCGAGCGGGCTGCTCTGCTCGGGCATGTGGTGCTGCCTCGCTTTCCAGGTCGCGTTGGGGGACACGTTACGTCGGTGCTCCTACCCAGCGGCAGTGCCCCGACTGTCCCCAACTGTGCGCATTGCCCGGAAAGTTCGTCGGGTCCCCCGGAAAACCGGGGGACCCGACGAAGGGAAACCGCGCGCCGCTCAGCCCGCCGTGCGCGGGATGCGCTTCTCCCAGGTGCGGTGGAAGACGACCTCCCCGCCGTCCTTGCAGATCACCTCGTTGGAGGTGATGAAGTCCTGGTCGTCGGCGGCGATCTCGGAGCGGGTCTCGATCTCCACGTCCCACGCCATCTCCGGGCGGTGCAGCCGGATCCGCCAGTCGGACCGGGTCCGCGCGGAGAGCGGGTCGTCCTGCTGGATCGTGTACGTCTCCAGGGCGTCCTCGGTGAATTCGAGGCCGTCGGGGTAGACCCGCGTACCGCCGTAGCGGGGGTCGACCTCCATGCGCCATTCGCCCTTGGCGACATCGCGGACGACGAGGCGTTCGGGGCGGGGCTCCTCCAGGGTGACCGGGTAGACCACGCCGAGCGGTTCGGACTGCTCGGGCTCCCCGAAGGTGATCGCCGGGTCCTCGGTGTGGCGGCGGACCGGGAGCTCGACGAAGCTGCCGTCCGCGTCCAGGGTGAAGCCCGCCGAGCCGGCCTGCGGCCAGATCCAGGGCCAGTAGGAGGAGGAGACGGCGAGCCGGATGCGGTGGCCGGGCGGGAAGGTGTGCCCGATGCCGTTGAGGTCGAAGACCACGTCCTCGGTCTCGCCGGGGGGCCAGTCGTCGGCGCGGTCGCGGCCGTGCCGGGCCGCGAGGTTGAGCACGCCCCGGGTGACCAGGGTGGAGGATCCGTCGGGGGCGACGTCGCAGAGCCGGGCGATGGCCTGGCCGCGCGGGACGTCCATCCGGACGCGGAGCTTCACCCGGGGGCGGCCGAGGATCTCGATCGGCGCGTCCTCGACGGGGAATTCGAAGGACACCGACTTCGCGTCCTCGTCCCGCTGGTCCGGCGGCAGGTCCGCGTCGTTGCCGAACGGGAAGAAGCGGCCCGCGTCCACGCCGGTCTGCTGCGGCGAGGCGACGATCCGCTCGCCGCCCTGGAGGGCGTACGCCACCGGGGAGACGTTCTCCGAGGGCCAGCTCGCGTCCCCGACCCAGCGGCCCGGCAGCGTCTCGTACACCGTGGCGGGCGGGTGCGAGCCGCTGATCCAGGACCGCAGCAGCGGCTCCCGCATCACACCCGTCTCCTGGCCCTTCAGGTGCTGGTCCCACCAGCGCAGCGTCTCCTGGAGGAAACCGATCGCAGGCCCCGGCGGCAGCCCCCGGTCGGGGTACTGGTGCGACCAGGGTCCGATCAGCCCGCGCACCTGCTCCGGGTCCAGGTGCTCCACGAGCCGCAGCACGGTGTCCCGGTACGGGTCGTGCCAGCCGCCGACCGCGAGGACCTTCGCCTTGATCGCGCCGTAGTCCTCGCAGACGCTGCCGTGCTTCCAGTAGTCGTCGCGGCTCTGGTGGGCCAGCCAGGTGTGGATGAAGGGGTCGACGGCCTCCAGCCGCTTCAGCCACATCTCCTTCCACTCGTCGCCGACCTGCGCCGGGTCCGGCGGGCGGCAGACGAAGGCGAGCATGGTGGCGGCCCAGGCGTGCATGTCCACGGCGAGGACGGAGCCGCCCATGTAGTGGACGTCGTTGTCGTAGCGGTCGTCGGCCGAGCAGACCGTGACGATCGCCTTCAGCGGCTCGGGGGCGAGCGCGGCGATCTGGAGCGAGTTGAAGCCGCCCCAGGAGATGCCGAACATCCCGACCCGGCCGGAGCACCACTCCTGCTGGGCCAGCCAGTGGATGACGGCGACCCCGTCCTCCAGCTCCCGCGCGTCGTACTCGTCGCCCGGCAGCCCCTCGCTGTTGCCGTGGCCGCGGACGTCGACCCGGAGGGAGGCGTAGCCGTGGCCCGCGTACCAGGGGTGGCGCTGCCAGTCGCGGGGCGCGGTCCAGTCGCTGAGCCGGTAGGGCAGGTACTCCAGCAGGGCCGGGACCGGTTCGTCGGTCAGCGGCCGCCAGATCCGGGCGTAGAGCCGGGTGCCGTCGGGGAGCGGGATGTACACGTCCTCGCGGGTGGTCTCGTACGGGAACTCGGTCGTGATGTTCATGGGTGGGTCACCTCGATGGACGACGACGGGGTGCGGAGGCGCGCTCAGTGGACGGGGTGCATGGTGCGTTTCAGCCATGGCGCGGCGGCGATCATCGCCACGCCCGCCGCCACGGCGATCGCGCCGTTGACGCCGAAGTAGGCGGGGTTGGAGACCTCGCCGTACAGCTTCACGATCTGGGCCTGGATGCCGTTGGCCAGGGCGAGCGAGAGGAACCACAGGGCCATCGTCTGGCTGGCGAACGCTTTCGGGGCGAGCTTGCTGGTGGCGGACATTCCGGACGTCTCCAGCAGGATGTCGCCGAGCCCGAGCAGCAGGTACGAGCCGACGATCCACCAGGCCGCCATGCGGTACGTGTCGTCGGCGTGGCCGGAGGTCGGCAGGACCATCAGCAGGAAGGAGAGCCCGCCGAGGATCACCCCGAAGGCGATCTTGTTGGAGGCGTGCGGCTGGCGGGGGCCCATCTTCGCCCAGACCGCGGCGACGACCGGGGCGAGCGCGACCTCGAAGGCGCCGAGCGCGGAGGCGTACCAGCTGGCCGGGAAGGTGAAGCCGAGGATCTCGGTCCGGGCGTTCGTCGACGCGAGCAGCATCATCGTGGAGTACGCCTGGAAGAGGATGAAGTTGAAGACGACGGATCCGAGGAAGAGGACGATGTACGGGCGGAGCCTGCCGCGTTCCTCGGCGGTGACCCGGGGGGAGCGGAACATCACCACGAAGTAGACGATCGGCGCGATCACCGAGATGACGGTGAGGACGTCGACGAACCGGTCCATCGTCAGCCAGCCCGCCAGGGCCACCGCGGCGACCGCGACGGCCCCGCCGATGATCAGCCGCACCGCGCGGCGCATCGCGTCGGGGGCCAGCGCGAACTCGGCGGCGTGCTTACGCCCGGCCAGGTGACGGCGGCCCGCCACGTACTGGATCAGACCGAGGGTCATGCCGACCGCGGCGGCCGAGAAGCCCCAGTGCCAGCTGACGTGGTCGCCGAGCCAGCCGGTGATCAGCGGTCCGGCGAACGCGCCGATGTTGATGCCCATGTAGTAGAGGGCGAAGCCGGCGTCGCGCCGCTCGTCGTCGGTGCGGTAGAGCTTGCCGACCATGGAGGCCACGTTGGGCTTGAGCAGGCCCGTTCCGGCGCTGATCAGACCGAGGCCCACCCAGGTCATGGCGTCGGTGGGAACGGCCATGCTGTAGTGGCCGCACGCGATGAGGATGCCGCCGTACAGCACGGCCCGGTACGAGCCGAGGATCCGGTCGGCCAGCCAGCCGCCCGCCACGGAGACCAGATAGACCAGTGTCCCGTAGGCGGCGGAGACGGAGGCGGCGGTTCCGGGGTCCATGTCCATGCCGCCGTTCGCCACTGTGTCGGCGAAGAACAGCACCAGGATGGCCTGCATGCCCAAGAACGAGAACCGCTCCCAGACCTCCAGGCCGGACAGGGTCATCAGTCCCCGGGGGTGCCCGAAGAAGGCGTGGTCGTCCTCGGGAGGGGGCTTGGTCGGCTCGGTGCCGGCGGTGCTGTGCGACAAAACGGGGACTCCTGATCGTATGAGCTGATCCCGAACATACCGGCGGTCATGGGAAGCCGCCCACGGTGATCCATAGCGGACCGGATACGCTGAAGTTGCTAAGGGAGACAGCGACACATCGACATTGCGTGTGATCGTCAGCAGACAGGAGATGCCCTCGTGACCGTCGTCGGGCCGTTCGGACTGCACGTGCGGGACCAGGCTCTTGAGGCCGATGTCCAGTCGGGCCTGGCCGCTGTCGAGGCGGGGCTGCTCGAAGCCACCAAGAGCGACGTGCCCTTCATCACGGATGCCGCCCAGCACCTCCTGCGCGCGGGGGGCAAGCGGTTCCGCCCGCTGCTGGTCATGCTCGCGTCACAGTTCGGCGATCCCGGCGCGCCGGGAGTCGTCCCCGCCGCCGTCATCGTCGAACTGACCCACCTGGCCACGCTGTACCACGACGACGTGATGGACGAGGCCGACGTGCGGCGCGGGGTGCCCAGCGCCAACACCCGCTGGGGCAACTCCGTCGCCGTCCTCACGGGCGACTTCCTCTTCGCCCGCGCCTCCCACATCCTGGCCGACCTCGGCCCCGAGGCCGTCCGCATCCAGGCGGAGGCCTTCGAGCGGCTCGTCACCGGCCAGATCCTGGAGACCGCGGGCCCGCGCGACGGCCGCGACCCGGTCGACCACTACCTGGACGTCCTCAGCGGCAAGTCCGGCTCGCTGGTCGCCGTGTCCGGCCGCTTCGGCGCGATGATGTCCGGCGCCGACGAGCGGACCGTGGACGTCCTCACCCAGTACGGGGAGCGGCTCGGCATCGCCTTCCAGCTCGCCGACGACGTCCTCGACATCGCCTCCGACTCCCACGAGTCCGGCAAGACCCCCGGCACCGACCTGCGCGAGGGCATCCCGACGCTCCCCGTCCTGCGGCTGCGCGCCCAGGCGGCGGCCGACGGCGAGCCCGACGACCTGGAGCTCGTCGAGCTGCTCGACGGCGACCTCGGCGACGACGCCGCCCTGGACGAGGTGCTGCGCCGGCTGCGCGTCCATCCGGCGCTGGAGCAGGCCCGCCAGGACGCCGTGCGCTACGCCCAGGCGGCGCGCGCCACGCTCGCACCGCTGCCCGAGGGGTACGCGAAGTCCGCGCTGGAAGAGCTGTGCGACGCGGTGGTGCACCGCGCGGGCTGAGAGAGCCTGCCCGCGGCGGCCTGCGCCGGGTCCTGGCCGTGGTGCGCGAGGTCCTCGCCGTGGTGCGCGGGACGTTGACGGCGCGTCGTCCGGTGGGGCGTACCCCTACTGGATGACGTACACGACCCTCCCGGTTGTCATACCGGAGCAGTACGTGGAGTTGATTCCCCGGGCTGACGCTTCGGACCGCCTTATTTGGTCAGATGGTTGACAACGGAAGCCGCCGACCACGGAGGTAGGGCACACCATGGCACCGAACGACAGCGCAGAGACCACCGGCGAGGCCACGAGCACTGTCGTGGGCCGCCGGAAGGCGGCGCGCTACATCGTCCCCGTCGCGGTCGCGGGGGTGGCGGCCGCGACCATCGGGCTCGTCCCGGCGCTCGCCAGCACCGGCGACCCGGACCTGCCGAAGATCACCGCACAGCAGCTCATCGAGAAGATCGCCGCTTCCGACGAGGAGCAGCTCTCCGGCACGTTCAAGATCAGCACCGACCTGGGCCTGCCCCTCGACGGCCTCGCGGGCTCGCTCGCACCGGGCGGCGCGGGCGGGGACAAGGACGGCGGCGCGGCGGACCCGCAGGACAAGCTCATGGAGCTGACGTCCGGCACGCACACGCTGCGCGTGGCCGCCGACGGTCCGGAGCGGCAGAAGCTCTCCATCCTCGGGGACGCGTCCGAGTACAGCCTCATCCACAACCAGGGCGAGGTCTGGGCGTACGACAGCGAGTCCGACGAGATCTACCACGCCGAGGCTCCCGAGGGCCGGGACGGCAGCAAGCACGCGGAGAAGGCCCCGAAGGCGCCCAAGGGCGCTCCGGCCACCCCGAAGGACTTCGCCGAGCAGGCGCTCGCGGCGGCCGGGGACACCACCTCGGTCACCGTGGACGGCACGGCGCAGGTCGCCGGGCGGGACGCGTACCAGCTGCTGATCAAGCCGAAGCAGTCCGGTTCGACGATCGGCTCGGTCCGTATCGCCGTGGACGCCGAGAACGGCGTACCGCTGAAGTTCACCCTGTCGGCGGCGAGCGGCGGCAAGGCCGTGGTCGACGCCGGGTTCACCAAGGTCGACTTCTCCAGGCCCGCCGCGTCCACGTTCGACTTCACCCCGCCCAAGGGGGCCGAGGTGACCGAGGCCGACGAGCTGGAGACCGGCAAGGACGAGCACGGCGCGGCGCAGCAGGCCCTCCCCGGGCAACTGGCCGAGCTGGACGGCTTCGAGGGCCTCAACGTCATCGGCAAGGGCTGGACCTCGATCGCCGAGATCAGGACCCCCGGCGGCACGGGGCTCCCCACGGCCGGCTCGGGCGACGTCCCGGCCGAGGCGCAGGGCTTCCTCGACGCGCTCGGCGACAAGGTCACCGGAAAGTTCGGTTCGGGCACGGTCTTCAAGACGCGCCTGGTCAACGCCCTGCTGACGGACGACGGCAGGGTGTACGTCGGAGCGGTGACGAAGGACGCGCTGGTCCGCGCCGCCGACGCCGCCAAGTAGGACACCCCGGCGCCCGTCCTGCCGGACGACCGGCGCCGGGCACCCCGCCCCGTCGCGCACCGTGCGGCGGGGCGGCAGTGCCGCAGGGGCGCTGCCAGCCGTGCGGACGGGACGGGAGAGGTGCGACCGGGATGACGACGACGGGAACGGCCGGGGCGACCGGATCGGCCGGGTCTGCCGAGGCGGGCGCGCGAGCCGCGTCGGGCGGTGCGGGCACGGCGGGTGCGGTGCGTGCGTCGGACGCGGCGAGCACCGGCGCTGCGGGTACGGCGGGTGCGGCGGGTGCGGAGGAGGCCGGTCCGGTCATTCGCACCCGTGGTCTGACCAAGCGCTACCGGGGCGGCCAGCTCGCCGTGGACGGCCTCGACCTGAGCGTGCCCGGCGGCAGCGTCTTCGGCTTCCTCGGCCCCAACGGCTCCGGGAAGACCACCACGATCCGCATGCTGATGGGCCTCATCACCCCGACGTCCGGCACCGCGGAGGTGCTCGGCCGCCCGATGCCGGGGGCCGTTCGCACGGTGCTGCCGCAGGTCGGCGCGCTGATCGAGGGGCCCGCGCTGTACGGCTTCCTGAACGGCCGGGAGAACCTGCTGTGCTACGACCGGGCCGACCCCACCGCCGACCCGCGTACTCGCCGGGCCCGCGTCGACGAGGCCCTGGAGCGGGTCGGGCTCGCCGCCGCCTCCGGGAAGAAGGCCAAGGCGTACTCCCTCGGCATGAAGCAGCGCCTCGGGCTCGCCGCCGCCCTGCTCCGGCCGCGCCGGCTGCTGGTCCTGGACGAGCCGACCAACGGCCTCGACCCGCAGGGCATGCGCGAGATCCGTGCCCTGGTCCGGGAGCTGGCCGCCGAGGGCACCACGGTGTTCCTCTCCTCCCACCTGCTGGACGAGATCGAGCAGGTCTGCACGCACGCCGCGGTGATGGCCCGGGGCCGCCTGATCGTCCAGGGCACGGTCGCCGACCTCGCCGCGGGCGCCCGGGGCCGGCTCGCCGTCACCACCCCCGACCCCGGGGGCGCGGCCCGCATTCTCGAGGAGCACGGACTCACCGGCCTGAGCGCCGACGGCGACCGGCTGACCGCCGACGCCCCGCCTGCCGCCGTGGACCTCGCCGACCTCAACGCGGCGCTGGTGTCCGGCGGGGTGCGGGTGCGCTTCTTCGGCGTCGAGCGGGGCTCGCTGGAAGACGCCTTCGTCGCACTCACGGGAGAGGGATTCGATGTCGCAGACTGAGAAGGTCACACCTGCGGGGAGCGCGGGCCCCCGCAACCCGCTGTGGACCCTGGGCATCCTCCGGTCCGAGATCACCACGCTGCTCCGCCGCCACCGGACCTTCGCCCTGCTCGGCGTGCTCGCCGCCGTGCCCGTACTCATCGGGATCGCGGTCCGGATCGAGACGGGCGGCGGCGGTGGGGCGGGCGGCCCCGACGGCGGGGCGGGGCCGGCGTTCCTCGCCCAGGTCACCAACAACGGCCTGTTCCTCGTCTTCGCCGCCCTGGCCGCGACCCTGCCGGTCTTCCTGCCGATGGCCGTCGGCGTCGTCGCGGGCGACGCGATCGCGGGCGAGGCGAGCAGCGGCACCCTGCGCTACCTGCTGGTCGCCCCGGCCGGCCGGACCCGGCTGCTGCTGGTGAAGTACGCCTCCGTCCTCACCTTCTGCCTGGTCGCGACCCTGGTCGTGGCGGCGTCGGCGCTGGCGGTGGGTGCGCTGCTGTTCCCGGTGGGCGAGGTCACCACGATCTCCGGGACCCGCATCAGCTTCGGCGAGGGGCTGGTAAGGGCGGCACTGACGGCGCTGGTCGTCGCGGTCTCCCTGACCGGGTTCGCCGCGCTCGGGCTGTTCGTCTCGACGCTGACCGGCAGCGGGATCGGGGCGATGGCGGCCACGGTCGGACTGCTGATCACGGTGCAGATCGTGGACAGCATTCCGCAGCTGAGCGGCGTGCACCCGTATCTGTTCGCGCACTACTGGATGTCCTTCGCGGACGTCCTGCGCGAACCCGTCCACTGGGACGACCTGATCAAGAACTTCCAACTGCAGGGGCTGTACGTCGCGGTGTTCGGCTCGGCGGCCTGGGCGCGCTTCACGGCCAAGGACATCACGGCCTGAGAGGCCTGGCAGGTCTCGGAGGCCTGAGAGGCCTGAGAGGCCTGGCAGGTCTGGGAGCCTGGGATAGACGATCCGGGAGGGCGCAACTCCTGGCTGGATCAGATCGGCGGGAGGCCGTCCGCGCCGTCGGCCGGGCGAGCCGTCCCCCGATCGGCTCGTCGCGGCACGAACGGCACGAACGGTGCGGACACCGGGAACGACACGACACGGTACGTTCCGTTTCCGCCTGGGTATTGTTCGGTCTTTGGCGACGAGATGTCAACAAGAGATTGGCTGGAACCCCCCTATGCTCACCGAATGATCACATCGCCGAGCAGTGTGCGCCGCAGCGAAAGATCACGCCGCGCGATCCTGCGGTCCGCTCTCGATCTCTGTACGGAGCGGGGGTACGGACACGTCACCATAGAGGCCATCGCGGCCGGGGCCGGGGTCAGCAAGAAGACGATCTACCGCTGGTGGCCGTCGAAGGGCGCGGTGCTGCTGGAGGCGTTCACGGACGCCCTGATCGACGCCACGCCGTTCGTGGACACCGGCGACATCGGCGCCGACCTGCGGGCCCACGTCGCCGGCGCGGTGAGACTGCTCTCGGTCCCGCCGTTCGGCCCCGCCTACGCGGGCATCCTCTCCGAGCTGCACCACGACGACCTGCTGGCCCAGCAGCTGCGGGAGGAGCTGGTCGACCCGCGCGTCGAGGAAGCGATCGGCCGGCTGCGCAGCGCCCAGGAACAGGGCCAGATCCCGCCCGGTGCGGACCTCCCGCTCGCCGTGGAGATGCTGTACGGCCCGGTCTACTACCGCCATGTACTGCGCAAGCCCGTCCAGGACGAGGAGACGATCGCCGCCCTGGTGAACCACGTGCTGCGCTCCCTGCGCGCGCCGGGCTACTGAGTCCCGCCGTCCGGATCCTGTCGGGTGGCGCCGCTCGCCCCACGCGTCATAGGGATGTCCCCGTGCCGTACGGCGAAGCGTTCCGGCGGAAGAGGCCGAGGACGGCATCCCTGGTGCCCTGCCACGGGTCCGTGGCCATCGCCGCCACCACGACCGCGGCGCCCGCCTCGGCGAGCAGCGTCACTTCGTCGGTCACGTGGGCCCCTTCATTTCTCGCCGCCGATGTTCATCGTGCCGTTCGCCGGCGCGTGGACGACGCCGTGCCCCGAGGCCCTGCTGATCACCGCTACGCGAAGCACTCCAGGATCAGGGGCAGATCCTCCAGCCACTCCTGGAGGCGGCTCCGCCGCCGGGCGGCGAGGAGGCACGGGTGGGCCGTGCCGCGGTGCGGGTGGACGACGACCCTGAGGTGCTTGGGGCCCTCGGCCGCGTACGTCACGGTGCCGATCTCGGCCCAGGGGTAGTGCGTCTCCGCGCCTTCCGGGCCCAGCGTGACGCCCGCGGCGTCGATCAGCAGGGAGCCTCCCGGGCCGACCGCCACGAACGTGAGGTCGGCGTCGGCCGGTGCGGCGCCCGCCAGGACGGTCGGGACCTGGTGCGGCGGGAGGGCGTTGGACGGGGCGTACGACGGCGGCGGCGGAAGCACGGGCACGGTGGGGGCGTACGCCGCGGCGGGAGAGTGCGTCACCGCGTCCTGTACGAACAGGTCCAGCAGGCCCGCCGGGGTGGGCCGCTCCCCCGGGTCCTTGGCCAGGCAGGCCGCGAGCACCGGGCGCAGCCCCTCCGGCACCCGGGCCAGGTCCGGCTGCTCGTGCACCGACCGGTACATCATGCCCATCGGCGTACCCGCCCCGAACGCGCTGCCGCCCGCCGCCGCGACGAGCACCGCGCCCAGCGCGAACACGTCGGCGGCGCCGTCGACCTCCTGCCCCTGGGCCTGCTCGGGCGCCAGGAACCCCGGCGTGCCGAAGGCCGTGCCGGTCGCCGTCAGCCGGGTCGATTCCAGTGCCCGGGCGATGCCGAAGTCCACGACCCGCGGGCCGTCCGGAGCCATGATGATGTTGCCGGGCTTGAGATCGCGGTGCACCAGGCCGCAGCCGTGGATCGCCGCCAGCGCCTCGGCGAGCGCCGCGCCCAGCCCCCGCAGCCGCGCCTCGTCCAACGGCCCCCCGGCCTCCAGGAGCGCGGAGAGGGTGGGCCCGGGAATGTACGCCGTGGCCAGCCAGGGCGCTGCCGCCTCCGGGTCCGCGTCCACCACGGGGGCCGTGTGGAAGCCGCCCACGCTGCGGGCGGCGGCGACCTCGGCGCGGAACCGCTCGCGGAAGTGCGGGTCGCTCGCGAGTTCCGGGCGGGCCACCTTCACGGCCACCGCGCGCCCTCCGCGGGAACGCGCCAGATAGACGGTGCCCATCCCGCCGGCACCCAACTCCCGCTCCACGGCGTACCCGCCGATCCGCTCCGGCAGCCCGCCGCCGTCCGCCCCGTACTCCATGCGCTGTACGCCCCCCTGTGTTCCGGCGGTCAGTATGACGCAGGGACCGGCCGGACCCGGGCCCGATGACGCAGTGACCGATCGGACCCGGACTCGATGACGCAGTGACCGATCGGACCCGGACTCGATGACGCAGTGACCGGCCGGACCCGGGCCCGCCGGGCCCGTCGTTCACGCCTCTGCCCTCCACCGGTGGCCGGGCCCGGTGCGGCGGGTGATGCTGGTCCGGCGCGTACCGGCTCCGGTGCACCGGTGCGCCGGAGCCGGAGGGCGGGTGGAGCCGTGGCGGACGCCGAGACCCCGGCCGGGCGCGGGACGCCCCGGGGCGTCCCGGACCAGCTGGACGAGGCACTGCTGGCGACCCTGTTCACCCAGTCCGCCGTCGGCCTGGTCGTGCTCGACCCGCAGCTCCGTCTCGTACGGGCCAACTCACTCGTCGACGGTGTGGAGACCGGGGAGTACATCGGCCGCCGGTTCACCGAGGCCTTCCGGCTCGACGACCCGGACGGCGCCGAGCAGCTCATGAAGCGGGTGCTCGCCGGCGAAGGCCCGGTGCGCGACCGCCTCGTGCGCGGC
Source organism: Streptomyces sp. CA-278952 (assembly GCF_028747205.1). Lineage (NCBI taxonomy): Bacteria > Bacillati > Actinomycetota > Actinomycetes > Kitasatosporales > Streptomycetaceae > Streptomyces > Streptomyces sp. CA-278952. The sequence goes on along the minus strand of NZ_CP112880.1, from coordinate 3,150,659 downwards.
CGGCTGCGCGAGATCCCCGGCGACCGGGAGTTCCTGGTCTCCGTCTACCGCCTCGACGGCCCCGGCGGCCCCGACGCACCCGCCCTCGGCCTGCTGACCGCGGTCGTCGACGTCACCGAGCGCCAACGGGCCCGCGCCCGGGACGCCGCACTCGCCGCCGTGCGGGACGCCGTCGGCGGCTCCCTCGACGTTGCCGCCACCTGCCGCGCCTTCGCCGACGCCCTGGTGCCCGGATTCGCCGACCTCGCCGTCGTCGAGGTGGTGGACGACGTCCTGCGCGGCGCCGACCCGCCGGTGGGCCCGCTGCCGCCCGGCACCCCGCTGCACTGCGCCGCGAGCGGCCGGTGCGACTCCGTCCGGGACACGGTGGAGGGGCAGGGCGGAGACCGGGAGTGCTCGGCGGGGGTGACCCGCCGCCTCCCCGCCCGTACGCCGTACGCGCTCGCCACCACCGACCTGCGGGCCCGGCTGGTCCCGCTCGCGCCCGACACCTCCTGGCTGAAAACCGACCCGGACGGGGCGCGCGCCGTCGCGGAGACCGGCGCGCACTCCCTGATCGTCGTTCCCCTCACCCTGCGGGGCGCGGTCCTCGGGCTGGTCAGCCTCTACCGCTGCGGAGCGGCCGAGCCCTTCGACGACGACGACCTCTCCCTCGCGGTCGCGGCGGCCACCCGGGCGGCCCTCGGCATCGACAACGCCCGCCGCTACGAGCGCGAGCACGTCATCGCCGCGACGGTCCAGCGGCGGCTGCTCCCGCAGGCCGAACGGCAGCAGGCCGCCGTCGACACCGTGCACGTCCTGCTGCCCGGCCGGGACAGCGGCTGTTGGTTCGACACCATCGCCCTGTCCGGCGCGCGCACCGCGCTCGTCGTGGGCGGCGTCGCGGGTGAGGGCCTCCAGTCGGCGATCGCCATGGGCCAGTTGCGTACGGTCATCCAGGCGCTGGCCGGTCTCGACCTGGAGCCGGAGGAGGTCCTCGCCCGGCTCAAGGACACCGCCGACCGCCTCGCCCACGAACGCGCCGCCCTGCCCCCGGCCGACGCCCTCCGGGGCGAACCCCTGAGCGCGGGCTGCGTGTACGGGGTCTACGACCCGTTCACCCGGACCTGCACCGTCGCGCGCGCCGGGCATCCCGCGCCGCTGATCGTCGGCGCCGACGGGCGGGCGGTCGCCCTCGACATGCCGGAGGGGCCCGGCCTCTTCTCCACCGACAGCGCTCTCTTCGCCCCCGCCACCGTCACCCTGGAGGTGGGCAGCCTCCTCGCGTTCTGCACCGCCGACCTGCTCTCCGGGGACCACGCCACCGAACGCATCACGGAGGCCCTCGCCCGGCCGGACCGGAGCCTCCAGCAACTGGGCGACGACATCGTGTACGCGCTGCCGGACGACACCCGCTCCGCCGGTGCGGCCCTGCTCCTGGCCCGTACGGGCACGGTCTCCGACCACCTGGTCGCCACCTGGGACCTGGCCCAGGACCCCACGACGCCCGGCGCCGCCCGGGGGTTCGTACGCGACCGGCTCCAGGGCTGGGGGCTGGACGAGGACACCGTCGAGGCGACGGAGCTGATCGTCAGCGAGCTGGTCACCAACGCCGTCCGCTACGGCACCCCGCCGCTGCGGCTGCGCCTCCTGCTGGACTCCGCGCTGACCTGCGAGGTCCACGACGGCTCCACGGCCGCCCCGCACCTGCGGCACGCCGGGACCGTCGACGAGGGCGGCCGGGGCCTGTTCATCGTCTCCCGGCTCGCCTCCCACTGGGGAGCCCGCCACGGGCCGGACGGCAAGGTGCTGTGGACCGAGCAGGAACTGCCGGATGACGAGCCGGACGACGCGGACGGCGAACCGGGCGAGGTGGGTGACGAGGCGGACGGCGAACCGGGCGACGTGGGTGACGCGCCGGACGACGCGGGCGGCGGGCGGTAGCGGCGAGGGGCGCCTGCGGTTTCGGAGGCCGGGTCCTCGGGTGCCCGGGGCCCTCGGCCGCCCCGGGGCTCTCGGCCCGCCCCCAGCCCTCCGCCTCGCCTACCGGAGGACGATGTTCCGGCCCGGGCCTCCGTCGACGCTGTCCTTGCCGGAGCCGCCGACGATCAGGTCGTCGCCGTCCTGGCCGTGCACCATGTCGTCGCCGGAGCCGCCGAACAGGATGTCGTCGCCCTCACCGCCCATGACGTGGTCGTCGCCCGGGCCCGCGTACACGAGGTCTCTGCCGTCGTACGCCTCGATCATGTCGTCGCCCCGGCCGCCCCACAGCCGCTGGTCGCCGTCGACGGCCATCAGGTGGTCCATGCCGTCGCCGCCGTCCAGGACCGCGCGGCCCATGACCATGTCGTTCCCCGCGTCGCCCCGCACCGTGTGCGCGGTGTGGGCGTGCAGCATGTCGTCGCCGGAGCCGCCGCTGACGGTGGCGACCCCGGGGTCGCTGGTGGCGATCTCGTCGTCGCCGTCCCCGAGGAAGACGTGGATCCGGTCCGGGCGGGGACTGTCGGTGGGCAGCTCGCAGACGACGTAGGTCTCGTCCCCGGGGGTGAGGTAGGCGCAGTGGTCGCCGGGTACGAGCGGGACCGCGTCGCGGAAGCCGATCCGCCGCACTCCGTCGCCCCGGTCCATGGGAACCACGTGGAGGTCGTTCACCTGTCCCGCGCCGGCGGTGAAAGTGATCGACTGCTTCGCCCAGTCGGCGCCGACGCGGGCCTTCGCCCCGGTGCCGGTGGGGGCGGCGAGCGCCGGGGAAGCGGCGAGGCCGGTGGCGAGCAGGGCCACGACGGCCGCGTGGGCGGTGAGTCGGTGTCGGTTCATGGGGGCCTCGTCTCGGTGGGGCGGCCGGTGGGTCGGCCTGCGGGCGGGGGCCTGCCCGGGGTGCCGGCGACCGCGGCGCGAGGGCGGCGTCCTCACGACCGCGACCGGCGCGCTCCGGGACCCCGGACAGGCTCTGTTCGTCCCGGCGGGGCCGGGCGGGTGCGGTACCGCGTCAGCTCACGTTCACGCGGTACCGGCGTCTCACGTTCACGCGGTACCGAGTCGGTTCACGTTCCCGCGATACCGAGTCGGCTCACGTGCACGCGGTACCGCTTCAGCTCACGTTCACGTCCACGCAGGCGTAGAACGCGTTGGCGGTGTCGGCGATGTTCCACACGGCCAGCACCTTCTGCTTGCCGGACAGGCCGCCGAAGCTGACCTGGTGGGTGACGGTCTCGCCGGGCCGTGCGCCGCCGTCGTTGAACTCGGCGATCTTCCGGCCGCCCGCGTAGTACTGCCAGGTGCTGGTGGCGTGCCGTGCCGTCAGCCGCCAGTTGAAGCTGGTCGTCCGGGAGACCGGGGTGACCTTCCAGCCCTTGCTGTCATTGTTGAGCTCGGCGAAGCCGGCGTTCCCTCCGCTGCAGCTCATCAGGCCCTTGGGGCCCTCGACGCTCTGCGGCTCGTACTGGATGGCGCCGCAGGGGATCGTGCGTGCGGCGCACTGGGCCTGCCGGCTGGGGGGTGACGAGATGTAGCCGTGCGCGCTCGCGCTGCTCGCGGGCAGCGTGACGGCCAGGAGCGGGGCGATTCCCGCGCCGATGGCGACGGCTAAGAGCCTCTTGCTTTTCATGACAACTCCTCTGTGGGGGTCCGTGCCCGCCCGCGCGACAGCGGGTCAGGCATGCGCATGTCAAGCAGCTACGCCGTGACGGTGGGGCTGTCGCGGTTAGCGACGGAAGCGTACCGCGCTTGGTCTAGACCAAGCTAGTGTCCGAGGTGACCTCTGTGCCCGGCTGCCGGGCTTCGGCCGCGCCGAACAGGCGCTCCAGGACCACCGCGACCCCGTCCTCCGCGTTCGACAGGGTCACCTCGTCGGCCGCCGCGCGCAGCTCCGGATGTGCGTTGCCCATGGCGACCCGGTGGCCCGAACCGGCGAACATCGGCAGGTCGTTGGGCATGTCCCCGAACGCGACGATCCGCTCCGCCGCGACCCCCAGCAGCTCGGCGGCCACCGCGAGACCCGTGCCCTTGTCCACCCCGCGCGGGGCCAGCTCCACCGTGCCGGGACCCGCCATGGTCACCGTCGCCAGATCTCCCACGGCCGCGCGTGCGGCCGCGGCCAGCGCGTCGTCGCCCAGGTCGGGGTGGCGCACCAGCACCTTGATCACGGGTCGCTCCCACAACGCGGCCCGGGAGCGGACGCGTTGGGCGGGAAGCGTCGGGTTCGGCATCCGGTAGCCGGCCTCGATCAGGGTCACCCCGTCCACGCCGTCCTGGTCCACGGCGGCGAACACGGCCCCGACCTCCGCCTCGATCTTCCCGAGCGCGGTGTCGGCGGCCTCCCGGTCCAGGGCGACGGACCGCACCAGCCGCCCGCCGCCCGCCCCGGCCTCGTAGAGCTGGGTGCCCTGCCCGCAGACGACGAGCCCGGTGTACGCCAGGTCCGCGAGCAACGCCCGAATCCCGGGCGCGGGCCGCCCGGTGACGACCAGGTGCCGGGCCCCGGCGGAGGCGGCGAGGGCGAGCGCGGCCCGGGACCGGGCGCTCACGGTGTCGTCCGGTCGCAGCAGGGTGCCGTCCAGGTCCGTGGCGACGAGGGCGTATGCGGGGGTGATGCCGGGGGCGTATGCGGGTGGCGTGGGCATGGGCCCCAGCCTAGAAGGGCCCGAACGGCCGCTTGCGTGCCAGGGGCGGATCGGGTAAGGCCCCGGCCGGGGACCGAAATGGCCCCGGCCGGGCGGTGAACCGCGGGGGTGTCAGCGGAAGATGCCGCTGTAGGCGTTGAGTGCGGGCTGGCCGCCGAGGTGTGCGTACAGGACGTTGGACCCCTTGGGGATCTCGCCGCCGCGCACCAGATCGATCAGCCCGGCCATGGACTTGCCCTCGTAGACCGGGTCGATGATCACGCCTTCGAGCCGGCCGGTGAGTTTGATGGCCTCCACCGTGGACGCCACGGGTACGCCGTAGAGGTCTCCGGCCCAGCCTTCCAGGACGGTGATTTCGTCATCCTTCAACTCGCGTCCCAGGCCGACGAGTTCTGCGGTGCTGCGGGCGATCTTCGCGACCTGGTCGCGGGTCTCGGTGGGCTTTGCCGACGCGTCGATGCCCAGGACCCGCCGCGGCCGGTCCTGGCCCGCGAATCCGGCGATCATGCCGGCCTGGGTGCTGCCGGTGACGCTGCACACCACGACGGTGTCGAAGAAGACGCCCAACTCCTGCTCCTGTAGCTGCACCTCGCGCGCCCAGTTCGCGAATCCGAGGCCACCCAGCGGATGGTCCGAGCCGCCCGCCGGAATGGCGTACGGTGTGCCGCCCGCCGCCCGTACGTCCTCCAGCGCCTGGCGCAAGCTGTCCTTGACGCCGATGCCGAAGCCCGCCTGCACCAGCCGCACGTCGGCGCCCATGATGCGGGACAGCAGGATGTTGCCGACCTTGTCGTTGACCGAGTCGGGCCAGTCCACCCAGCTCTCCTGGATCAGGACCGCCTTCAGACCGGCGCGTGCGGCGACGGCCGCCACCTGCCGCGTGTGGTTGGACTGCACGCCGCCGATGCTGACGAGGGTGTCCGCGCCCTGTCGGAGGGCGTCGGGGAGCAGGTACTCCAGCTTGCGGGTCTTGTTGCCGCCGTAAGCGAGACCGGCGTTGCAGTCCTCGCGCTTGGCCCAGACGCGCGCACCGCCTAGGTGGTCGCTGAGCCGGTCCAGCGGGTGCACCGGGCTGGGGCCGAACAGCAGGGGGTAACGCTCGAAGTCGTCAAGGGACATCGCGGGCTCCTCGTGGGTGTGGACGGGTCCGGCACGGTGGCGCTGCGGCGGGTCGCGTGGTGGAGGGCGTTCAGGGGGACGGGTCGAGCAACGGCAGCAGCGTCTGCCAGTTCGCCCGGGTGGCGTCCACCGCGCCCTCGACGTCCCCGGCCGCGCACAGTCCGATGATCCGGTCGTGCTGGGCCACCGACCCGCGTCCGCTCAGCGAGGAGAAGCGCAGCCGCTCCAGGCGCCGCAGCACGGGTGTGAACTGATCGAGGACGGTGGTGACGGCGGCGTTGGCACAGGCGGTCACGGCGACGCGGTGGAAGGCGTCGTCGGCCTCCAGCGCCGCCTCGGCGTCGTTGCGCCGCAAGGCGTCGGCGAATCGGGCGTTCGCCTCGCGCATGGCGTCGAGCTCGACCGCGTCCAGCTGCGGAACCGCCTCCCGTACGGCGAGTTCGTGCATGGCGGAGGTGACCGACTGCGCGGCCCGCACGGCGCGGACGTCGAGCGGGCTCACGATGGTGTACCGGCCGGGCTTCGTCTGCACCAGCCCCGCCTGCTCCAGCCTCGCCAGCGCCTCGCGCACCGGCGTACGGCTGACTCCGAGCCAGGCGACCAGGTCACCGTCGTTGAGGCGTTCGCCGGGTGCGAGCGTGCCGTCGACGATGGCGTCGCGGATGGCCCGGTAGGCGCTCTCGCGCAGGAGCGACCGGGAGACGAGACCTCGGTTCTGCGGAACTGGCATGCAATATATTGCATGCTGCGCCAGTGGGGCTGTCAAGACACGTGCTTGCGACGGCTGTTGGTCGTCGCGGCTACGGGCGGGCACGCCGCGTCGAGAAGGGGGTGCACCCCGACGGCGCTCGATGAAGTGGCTGTCGGTCGGACAGGAATGCCGAGTCGAGCGGGCGCGGACTCGCTGATCGGTGCGTTGCCGACGGACGAAAGGCGATTGCCGGCTTTTACAGTCTCCCCGGTGTTCTGTAAAAACTTGCTCCCGCCAACCACCTTGTTGGCACGCGGGCGTTGGGCCACAGTTCATCTCGCGGCGGGCATCGTTCCCACCGCCGGGCGAAAACCCACTCCCGGCGACACGCGCTGACGTATCGCCGAATCAACCCCCCTCGCGAGTTTTCGCCTGCCATCCGGAAGGAATCAGCGTGCGTAATTCCCGTAATTCCCGTAATTCCCGCAGTGCCGGCAGTTCCCGCAGTTCCGGCAAGGTCAGATTCGCTCTCGGCGCCGCCGCGCTCTCGGCCTCCGTGGTCATGGGAACCCAGGTCACCGCTCAGGCCCAGGGCGCCGCCCCCGCCGGAGACTCGTCCGCCCCGCTCTACCAGCCCGAGATGGTGCGGGCGCTCGCCGCGTCGCTCGGCGTGGACGAGAAGGCGGCGACCGACCGGCTGGACCGGCAGGACGCCCAGCAGAAGCGGCTCGCCGAGCTGCGCAAAGGCGGACTGGCCGAGAACGGGGCGTTCTTCGACGCCTCCGGCGACCTGACCGTCAACGCCGAGAAACGTGCTGACGTCGCCCGGTTCGAACAGGCCGGACTCGACGCCCGGCTGCCCGCCCGCGGCGAGAGCACCCTCGACCGGATCAAGGCCCAGCTCGACGCCGCCGCCGCGAAGAGCGCCCCGGCCGGAGTGGTGGCCTGGTCCGTGGACCTCGCTACCGACCAGGTTGTCGTCAAGGTGAACAGCGACCGCTCGGCCCCCGCCAAGGCGTTCCTCGCCGCAGCGGCCAAGCACGGCTCCGCCGTCAAGATCGTGCGCGGCGAGGAGAAGGTCGCACCCCAGGCCGCGATATACCCCGGCAGCAAGATGACGATCAACAACACCACCGGCTGGTGTTCCGTCGGCTACGGTGCCCGCGACCGGTCCGGCAACCAGTACCTGGTCACCGCAGGACACTGCGTCGCCAACCTCCCGACCCTCCGCTACGACGGCACCGCCTTCGCCAAGGGCACCAAGACCCGCTACGCCCTCGGCACCCGCAGCGTCGACATGGGCATCGCGTCCGTCAACTCCGGCCACTCCATCACCACCAGCGTCGGCACCTGGGGCAACACCAACCCGATCGCCGTCCGCGGCAGCAGCCGGGCCTACTCCGGGGCTTCGCTCTGCAAGTCCGGCGCCACCACCGGCTGGACCTGCGGGTCGGTCGGCTCCTACAACGTCTCGGTCACCTACGTCGACCTCAACGGCGGGCCCGACACCGTCGTGACCGGCCTCGCCACCTCCAGCGTCTGCACGGAGGGCGGCGACAGCGGCGGCGCGTACATCTCCGGGAACCAGGCCCAGGGCATGACCTCCGGCGGCCCCACCAACCAGCGCTGCACCGGCGGAGTCAACTCCCGGGGCTCCTCCTACTTCCAGCCGCTCGACGACACCCTCGCCTACTACGGGCTGACCCTCAACACCAACTGACCTGCGGCAGAAGGGCTGACCAGGGGCCGTCCACCGGGCTAAGGTGAGCGGCCCCGCGCCGCCGGTGCCCGCAGACCGTTGAGAGACGCCATGCCGCACATCTTCGATCTCGAAGACCTCGAAGGGACCGACGCGACGTTCGCGGCCGTGTTCCGGCACGCCCTGCGCCGACGCGGACTGCCGTTGGAACGCATCCGCGACCACCTGCGGGCCCAGCAGATATCCGTCAGCCTCGCCACCCTCAGCCACTGGCAGCGTGGTCGCAGCCAGCCCGAGAAGGCCCAGTCGCTGCGCGCCGTCGACGCCCTGGAGTCCCTGCTCGACCTGCCGAACGGCACTCTGCGCTCGCTGCTGGGACCGCACCGCCCCCGGGGCGGGGCCCGGCCGCCAGATCCGGCCGCGGCCCGAGGTGTCTTCGGTGAGGACTCCGACGTCGAGCAGGCCCTTGGCGACGCCTTCGTCCACTTCAACGCGGGTCTGCGCGCGCTGACCGTCCAGGAGACGGTCTGCCTGGACGACCGCCGGGCCATCCGCGAGACCTCGGTGACCACGGTGGTGCAGGCCGTTCACGACGGCGTCGACCACCTCACCGTCGTCCACTTCCTCGACTCCCCGAAAGCCGGGACGGCGGTCCTCACCGTCCCCGGACGCCCCGCACCGCGCATCCGCTTTCTGGAGGAGCTGGGCTGCGTGGCGGCCGACATTCCGCTCGGGCGCCGGCTGGCGCGGACGGAGACGGCGGTGGTCTCCTACACGCTGGCCGCGGAGGGCGAGGCCTCCTGGCAGCACGAGCGCCGCGTCACCGCTCCGCTGCGGGCGTACCTGCTCCACGTGCGCTTCGATCCCGGGGCGGTGCCCACCCACTGCTGGGGATACCGCCGCGAGCGGATCGGCGCCGACCCCAGCCACCGCCACCGCACGGCCCTGGACGACTTCCACACGACCCACCTCATGCCGACGCGGTGCGTACCGGGCGTGTACGGGATCGAGTGGACGTGGCCCGACTGAGCGACGCGAGGCCCACCGCGTGTCCGTACGCGGTGGGCCTCGCGGTATGGCCTTCGGGCCGCTCAGACGGTGCCGAGGTCTCCGGCCCGGACGCCCGCGACGAAGGCGGTGAACGCGCTCGCGGGGATGTCGAGGGCCGGGCCGCTCACGTTCTTGGAGTCGCGGACGGGGACGATGCCGTGCGGGGTGGCGAGGTTGGTGGCGACCTCGACGCACTGGCCGCCGTTTTCGCTGTACGAGGACGTGAACCAACGGGGGGTCTCGGTTGTCACGGGGTGCCCTTTCGCAACTGCCTGAACATGTCTACGGACGCGGCCTGGGAGGGCGCTACCGCCTGCATCTGATGGTAGGCCGTCAGATGCGGGACTACCGAGCCGCTTTCACGCTCCAGATAGCCCTGCTGCGCCGACTCCGCGTACGACATGAGCGAGCGGTCGGGCATCGTCAGAATGGTGATCGGCAGACTGAACGGGCGGTGCTCTCCCATGGTGAACGGCACCACCTGGAGCACCGTGTTGGGCTGCTCGGCGAACTCGATGAGCCGGTCCATCTGTGCCTTCATGACCTCCGGCCTGCCGACCGGCCTGCGGAGGCAGCTCTCGTCCAGCATCGCGAAGACCAGCGGCGGCTTCTCCCGGACCAGCGCCGCCTGACGCTCCGCGACCAGCGCGACCCGCTCCTGCGCCTGGTCGGCGGTGATCCCTTGTCGCCTGACGACACTGTCTGCCAGGACCGTCGCATACTCCGGTGTCTGGAGCAGGCCCGGGATGACGCCGACCTCGTACAGCCGGATCTCCGCCGCCCGGCGCTCGTAACCGAGGAACTCCGGGAAGCCCTCCAGCAGGCTGCCGTGCTTGATCTGGCCCAGTTCGCGCTCGAACGACGCCTCGGTCCCGGTGAGCCCCAGCACCCGGTCGGTACTGCGCGAAAAGCGCAAGGTCGCGAGTTTACGACCAGTTTCCACCGACGAGATGTGCGTGCTGGAGTAGCCGTTGCGGTTCCCCAGCTCCTCCTGTGTCCAGCACCGCTGCTCCCGTAACCCGCGCAGACGTGCACCGTAGGCCGCCTGCGCGGAGCTTTCCGGGTTCAACTCCTTGATGTTCACGGACCCCGTCCCGATCTTCCGTGCCGAATGGGCAAGTTGAATGGCTCTTCACGGTAGGTCACGCTGAATCGCCCCGGTAGTCATATGGCTACAGAGAGGAGCGATAGGTGTACGGCGAGAACGGTTGCCCGAATGCAGAGGAACCTCCCGACCCTCCGGCCCCCGGAACGCTTGTGGTGGACACCGGTCGTGGTGACCGGGTGGGGGAGTTCCGTGGGGTCGCCGGCCCCTACTGGTCGCTGCGACCGGTGGGTGGCGGGGCCGAGTGGGAGGCGGAGCCGCACCGGGTCCGGCCCGCGCTCCTGATAGAGCAGCTTCGGGCCAGGACCGCACGGCTGAATGCCCGCAGCCGGGGCGAGGTGCTGTGAACGCGGCCCGGGCGCAAGGGGGTTGGTACGTCGCCGAGAGCCACGGCGGTGACGCGGTGCGGTCCGTCCGGCTCGGCGGGGTCCTCGCGCCGACGCGACGGCTGGCCCTTCGCTGGCTGCGGCGGCAGGCCCGGCGCTTCGCGGACGCGCTCGACCCGGACCCGTACACCCTCTGGGCCCCGGCCCGTGTGCTGTACCCGGCCCCCGCAGGCGGCCGGCGCGACGCACCGGCCGAACTCCGGTCCTGGGCGGAGAGTTTCCGCGAGCACGACTACGCGCTGGGGCGGCTCGCGGAGGGGCTGCCGTACGAGTTCGTCGCCCGGGACGCGGCGGCCTGGTACGGGCTCGTCATGCGCCCCCTCGCCGCCGCCCGTCCCTCTGTTCCTCCCCCTCCTCACCGGCAAGGATGAGCGCCATGTTGCAGTGCACCGCCTTCAGCGAACTCCCCGAGATGGGTGCGCGCGTCGCGCTCATGGGCCTGGCGGACGGACCCGGCCAGGCGTCGGAAGCGCCCGACCTGGACGACTTCCTGCTCTGCGAACTCGGCGAGCACGACGAGGGGGCCGAGCACGCGGCCCAGCTCTGGTCGGCCTCGGCTCCCGCCGGGCGGGACCTGTGGATGTTCTGGACCGACACCGATGGGCGCCGGAAGTTCCGCTTCACGGAACTGCTGCCGTGCCCGGCCGTCATTCACCGGCTGTCCGTCAAGGAGGGGGACGCCTGCATGCTGTACGACCGGCACCCGGCCGCGCACTCCTGGGACGTGAGAGACCCGCTCGCCGACCTGATGGCGGAGCGGATCCGGGAGGACGTACGACGCGACCGCGACGGGGGCGGCGGGCTGGGAGCCCAGGCCGACAGGCCCTGACGGCGCTAACGGCGCTAACGGCGCTAACGGCGCTAACGGTGCTTGCGCCCGGCGGAGTGGTGTCGACCCCGGGCAGCCTGCTGACGCACGGGCTGGTCCCCGGATGGGGCGAGGTGTGGCCGCGCTGGGTGTGTCGGTCCACCGGCCCCCGCGTCAGCTGAGGCAGAACTCGTTGTCCTCGGGGTCCATCATGACGACCCAGCTCCCGCCCCGCTCGTCGAACGTGCGCACCACCCGCGCGCCCAGCTCCACCAGCCGTGCCTCCTCCCCGTCGCGCTGCCCCGGCGCGGAGTGCACGTCGATGTGGAGGCGGTTCTTCACGGTCTTCGGCTCCGGTACCCCGCTGCAAGAGCAGCCGCCGCCCCTGCCCCGTACCGCTGACCTCGTCGTACGGGTCGTCCGGATGCCGGGCGGCCGCGAGGTCCAGCCAGGCGCGGCGGCCGTGGGCCTGGGTCGTGATGGCCTCCGGTACGGCTCCGGCGGCGAGCAGTTGCTCGACCAGCGGGCTGTTGTCCTCGACGAGATAGCCCAGGGTCGCCGCCCAGAATCCGGCCTGTGCGTGCGGGTCGGCGCAGTCGATGACGAGCTTCCAGGACAGTGTCTGTGTCTGTCTCTGTGCCTGTGTCTGTGTCTGTGTCATGGAAACCGTTTATAGTGGTTACATGAGTGAAAAGGCAACGGACACGCCGGATCGGTCGGAACGGCGGGAGTCTTCCGGGCTGTTGCTGAGGCATCCGGACGGCAGTTCGTTCCGGTTCGATCCGGGCGCGCTGTGCCTGGAGCTCCTGCCGACCGGGGGTCCGGGCCCCTTGGTGTACTTCGAGGTGCTGCACGAGCCGGCCGACCTGGTGCGCTGGGCGCAGGAGAGCCGGCTGCCGGACGGGCTCGGCCCGGGCGGCGGGCCCGGTTACGGCCCGGGTCCCGCGCTCGTGGTGAGCGCGGGGGAGGTGGCGGAGGCGCGTGCTCTGCGCGACGCGCTGTGGCGGCTGGCGGAGGGCCATGTGGCGGGGGCGCCGCCCGGCCCGGACGACCTCGCCACCCTCAACGACGCCGCGGCGCGCCCGCCCCTGACGGCCCGGCTCGCCCCGGGCGGGAACCGGGAATGGGTCCCCGGGGGCACCGGGGCCGGGCTGCTGTCCACCGTCGCCCGCGATGCGGTCGACCTGTTCACCGGGGCGTACGCCCACCGGGTCCGCACGTGCGGCGCGCACGGCTGCCGCCTGCTGTTCGTCGACACCTCCCGCCCCGGCAAGCGTCGCTGGTGCTCGATGGAGCGCTGCGGCAACCGCCACAAGGTCCGGGCCCACCGCGCCCGGCGCACCGCCGACGGGGAGTGAAAGGGGCTCTGCCCCGGCCGGTCATGGCCGGCCGGGCGCCACCCTGTGGTCGATGCCGACTATCTCTGTGCATGGATCACGGAAATCTGTGCTCGTCGGAGTAGACATTGGATGGTGCGGTGGCTATGGTTTCTCTTGTAGCCCAGAGAGACAGAAGGGCCCGGCAGAGACGAACTGCCGGGCAGCAGTACAGAAGAAGTTGCCGTTCGCAGGACGGTGCGGTGGCGGAGTTTCGAAGCCAGGGTTGTTGCAAGACGGCGACGGGACTGGCGGCCGCACTGGGTGGCCCGCAGTGATCAGGGGCCGCCGTCAGCAGTACCGCGGTTCACGCGGAAGCAGTGCAGCAATACAGCAGTACAGAGCATTACCAGCAGTGCAGCACCACCAGCAGTAGGCAAGTGATTGATCCCAGAGGGAAGAACGGAGGAGCGAGGCGCCATCAGGATCGCCCGGGCGGAGCCGTGAGAGCCCGGGTACCGCAGGACATCGATAGTGAGGTGGTCTCCGGTCAAGCAACCGCGATCCCCGCAGCCCCGGCGCATTCCAGGCCGGGTCGGCGGAAACACAGGGCCGGCGCAGTAACAGGGCCGGCAGATGGTGTAGCAGTTCCTTCGGGGCCCGAGTGCCGTACGGCACTCGGGCCCCTCGACGCGTTCCACAGAGAGGTGCAAATGACAGCAGGCGACTCGTTCGGACGTCTCGATGACGACGACTATCCCGCCTACACCATGGGCCGGGCCGCCGAGATGCTCGGTACCACGCAGGGCTTCCTCCGAGCCATCGGAGAGGCCCGCCTGATCACCCCGCTGCGTTCCGAGGGCGGGCATCGCCGCTACTCCCGCTACCAGCTGCGTATGGCCGCACGGGCCCGGGAGCTCGTCGACCAGGGGACCCCCATCGAGGCTGCCTGCCGCATCGTCATCCTCGAAGACCAGCTTGAGGAAGCCCAGCGCATCAACGCCGAATACCGCAAAGCCGCCACGTCGGAGAACCCGACGACCGCAGGCTGAGGCGGCATCGCCCCCTGCCCGGCGGCCCGCTGTCGTGTCGTGCCACTCGTGGCCGAGCACGGCAGCGCCCGCCAGCAGGAAACGGTGCGGCCCGAGCGGCAGGCGCCGGTCGGGCCCTCGCCGCGGGCAGGGTTCCGTCAGAGCGCAGAGGCGTATTTCTAGTGGTCGGAGTAGCTGAAGTCGCCCATGGTCCAGGCGCTGACGTCCTCGATCGCCACGCGGTACATCCCGCCCGTGTCCGGGATCCCCACCGTTCCCTGCAGAATCCGCGCCACGTGGAAGTGGAGATGCGTGGGTGTCTTCTCCACAGGCGTCGGGGCGGTGAAGACGGCGGAGAATTCGCTCAGGCGGGCCGAGTCGGCCAGGACCTCCGACACGCGCTGCCTCCAGACCGCTTCGGGGGCCAGTCGCCCGGTGATGACAGCACCACCGGCGACCACGGTCAGAGTCATCTGATTGCTGTGCCCGGACTCCACCAGAGCAGCGATATCGACAAGCAGTTCGTCAGGCTTCGACATGGGGTCAACTCTATGCAACGCCGCCCGGCCGGTTCGAGGGGTGTGCCGTCACCGGCGTCCACGACGCCGGGTCAGCGCATCTGGGCCTCGCGCGGGCGGAGACCGGCGCAGGCCGGGCAGGTGTGCCGGTCGATCGCGGTCAGCAGACGCGTGGCAGCCGTGCGTACGGTCCGCGCCGGGGAAGGGCCCCCGGCCTCGGGTGTGTCGGGCGGGCTGGTCGCGGCAGGCGTGGCGGGCGCGGCGCCCAGCCGGGCCGCCGTGGCGCGGCCCGCCGCCACCGCGTGGTGCGCGGCGCGGGTCCACGCGGGGTGATCGGGGTTCCCGGCCGCCAGGATCGTGGCGAGCAGGTCCAGGACTCCCGCCCGGTCCCTGACCGTGTCCGTCGCCGCCAGCTCCCAGAGGAACGGCACCGTCGCCGCCGTCGAGTCGAAGACGGGCGGGGTGCCGATCCAGCGCTCCAGATCGCTCAGCGCCTCGTCCGAGGTCGGCGCGTCCCCCCAGGCGATCCGCGACAGCACACCGGGAACCTGGGACGCGGAGCCGTACGCGTGCTGCAGCTCGTGCCACCGCACGTTCCTCATGGCCCCCAGGACAGTCCCCATCCGGGCACTCAATCAGCCTTTACCGCACGGCGTCCACCATGTCGGGTGACCGTTCCGCGGACCGGCCCGTTCCGTGGAGCCGGCGCAGATACTCCCGTACGGAGCGGGCGTCGTCCGCCGGGGCGACGAGGCCCACGTGGTGGTCGGGGCGGACGACCACGACGGTGCCCGTACCGGTACGACCGGAGGCCTCCGTTCCGTACGCGGCGACCGCGTGGCCCGCGTCGTCGACCACCGCTCCCGGCTCCGCCCCTGCCCGGTCCTCGTGCGCCGCGTACACCCGGCAGATCCGCACCCCGGCGTCGCCGTACGCGTCCGCCGTCCCGCGCAGCACCGCCGTGCTCCCGGGGCCAAAACCGAGGACCGTGGTGCGGGGACCCGCGAAGACGCGGTGCAGCCGGGTCCGGGCCCCGGTCACGACATCGGCACAGGGGACGTCCGGGGCACGGTCCCCGGCGCGCGGGCCGGACTTGTCGGCCTCCGGCTCCCGGTCCCCGGCGGCCAGCGAGCTCCAGCGGTAGCCGACGTCCAGGCCGGTGGTGTCGGGGGTGATCGCCGCGTCCAGGCCGCCACCGGGGCGGCGGATCGCCTCCAGGGTGGCCCGCAGCCGCTCCGAGGTGAGGTCCAGGGTCCGGGCCGCCACCGGAAGCCGCTCCTCCTCATAGGTGTCCAGCAGCTGCGCGTCCGCGTGACCGGTGAGCACCAGCCCCAGCTTCCAGCCCAGGTTGAACGCGTCCTGGATGCCGGTGTTCATCCCGAGGCCGCCCGCGATGGCGTGCACGTGCGCCGCGTCGCCCGCGAGGAGGACCCGGCCCGCGCGGAACCGGTCCGCCATCCGTACGTTGACCCGGTACGTCGACAGCAGTTCCGCCCGCGTCAGCGCCGGGCCGGGCAGGGCGGTGTGGCGGGCCAGCAGCCGCCGGAACCCGTCGGCGGTGGGCGCGAGCGGCTGTCCCCGCCCGTCCCGCTCCGGCCCGGCCTGGAACCACCAGCCCGTCCGCGTGCCGGGGATCGGGCAGAGCATCACCGCGCCGTCCTCGTCGAACCACTGGTGCCAGCGGGTGCGGTCCAGGGCGCCCTCGGCCAGGTCGACATCGCCGCAGACCATCACCTGGTCGTCGTCGGTGGTCCCCTCGAACCCGATCCCGAGCAGCTTCCGTACGGAGCTGTGGGCGCCGTCGCAGCCGATGACGTACCGGGCCCGCCCGGCCGGCCCCTCGGCGTACGCGACGTCGACGTGGCCCCCGTTGCCCTCGAAACCCTCGTAACCCTTGCTGCCCTCGCTGCCCCCGACGTCCTTGATGTCCTCGTTGCCTCCGCCGTCGTCGTGACGTGCCTGCGTCAGCCCCACGACCTCGCGGCCCGGCTCGACGTGGACGCCGTAACCGGCCAGCCGGTCGCGGAGGATCCCCTCCAGCCGCCACTGGGCGATCAGCCACCCCCGGTCGTAGGGCACGCCCGGCGACGGCGTGGAGTCCGCCCACGGATCGGCCTCCGCGACCGGGAGGCGGTCGCGGTACTTGAGCATCGGCAGCGGGGCCGAACCGGCGGCGAGCACCTCCTCGACCACTCCCAGATCGTCCAGGATCTCCAGCGACCGGCTGTTGGGGCCCTTGGCACGCGAGGTGCGCGGCGGGGCGGGGGACCGGTCCACGATCCGTACGGTCGCGCCGCGCCGGGCCAGGTCGCAGGCCAGCACCAGCCCGGTGGGTCCCGCTCCCACGATGAGTACGTCGGTCATGCCCATGCTTCTCCCTCGGTCACACTCCCGATCCATCCAGGGACAGGAAAACGTAACTGAGTAAAAAAAGCAACTAGGTAACCTTTTGCTGGGCGGGGCTGCCCTGCGGCGTGGGCGTGGGGTCCGGGGTCATGGCTTCGGGGTCCTCGCTCGTGGCCGCGTGGTCCGGGGTGATGGCTGCCGGGCCCGGGGGCATGGCCGCGGGTGCGGCGGCCGCCGTCGCCAGCAGCTTCAGGGCGAGCGCCCGGTTGCGTCGGGCGGTCCGCAGCGCGTCCCAGGTCAGCAGCGACAGCGCCAGCCAGACCAGGGCGAACCCGGCCCACCGCTCGGGCGGCATCGACTCGTTGAAGTACAGGACGCCCAGCCCGAACTGGAAGACCGGCGCCAGGTACTGGAGCAGCCCCAGCGTGGACAGCGGCACCCGGACCGCCGCCGCGCCGAAGCAGATCAGCGGCACCGCCGTGACGATGCCCGTCGCGGCGAGCAGGAACCCGTGACCCGCGCCCCCGGTCGCGAACGTCGACCCGCCGGTGGCGGCGAGCCAGAGCAGGAAGCCGAGCGCGGGCACGAAGAGCACGGCGGTCTCCGCGGCCAGCGACTCCAGGCCGCCCATGTTGACCTTCTTCTTCACCAGGCCGTACGTGGCGAACGAGAACGCCAGCACCAGCGAGACCCAGGGCGGCTTGCCGTAGCCGATCGCCAGGACGAGGACGGCGACCAGCCCTGTGGCGACCGCGGCCCACTGGACCGGCCGCAGCCGTTCGCCCAGCAGCAGGACCCCCATGGCGATGGTGACCAGCGGATTGATGAAGTAGCCGAGCGAGGCCTCGACGACCTGGCCGTTGTTCACGGCCCAGATGTACAGGCCCCAGTTGACGGTGATGGTCGCCGCCGCGACCGATATCAGGCCCAGCTTGCGCCGGTCGCGGACCAGTGTGCCGATCCAGGCCCAGCGGCCTACGACCAGCAGGGCGACGGCGACGACGCCGAGCGACCAGACCATCCGGTGGGCGAGGATCTCGATCGCCCCGGACGGCTTGAGCAGCGGCCAGAACAGCGGGACCAGGCCCCACATCCCGTACGCGCCGATTCCGTACAGCAGGCCTGCCCGCTGTTCGTTCTTCCCCTCCACGTGCCCTCCCGGCCCGGCCGCGCCGACGGATCCGCCGACGGCACGACGGTAGCGCCCGAAGGGCTTGGTGTCATAGCCGTCTCACGGAAACACTCATGACACTCATGGCGCTCATGACGGGGTCCTGTGGGATGAGGTGGGGCGGGCGGCGCAGGGGGCGGTGGCGAGGCTCAGGCGGTGGGCAGGGCGGCGCGCACGGTCTCGGCGAGGGGTGTCGTCGGCCGGCCGATGAGCCGGGCGAGGTCGCCGCTCGTCCCCGCGAGCCGTCCCCGTCCGATCGCCTCGTCCACGTCCACGAGGATCGCGGCGAAGCCCTCGGGCAGTCCGGCGCCGACCAGGGCCTCCTGATGGGTGGCGGCCGGGACGTTCTTGTACGTGATCTCCTCGCCGGTCAGCTCGGACAGCAGCGCGGCGTACGAGGCGAGCGACCAGGCGGTGTCGCCGCTCAGCTCGTAGGCGGTGTTCAGGTGGCCGTCGCCGGTCAGCACGGCGGCCGCCGCGGCGGCGTAGTCGGCCCGGGAGGCGGAGGCGACACGGCCCTCGCCCGCGTTGGCGAGCACCGCGCGGTGCTCCAGGACGGGGGCCAGGTTGGCGGTGTAGTTCTCGGTGTACCAGCCGTTGCGCAGGAACGTGTACGGCAGCCCGGAGTCGAGGATCAGCTGCTCGGTGGCCTTGTGCTCGTCGGCCAGTGCGAAGTCCGCGTCCGGCCCGCCGAGCACGCCGGTGTACGCGAGCTGGGCGACGCCCGCCGCCTTCGCCGCGTCGACGACCGAGGCGTGCTGCGGCACCCGCTTACCCACCTCGCTGCCGGAGATCAGCAGGACCCGGTCGCCGGACCGGAAGACTCCGGCGAGGGACTCGGGGCGGTCGTAGTCCGCGATGCGCAGCTCCACGCCCCGGGCGGCGAGCGCGGCGGCCTTCTCCTTGTCGCGCACGACCGCGACGACCTCGCCGGCCGGGACCTCGGCCAGCAGGGCGTCGACGACGAGGCGGCCGAGTGCGCCAGTGGCTCCGGTGACAACGATGCTCATGAGGGGTCTCCGATTCGGTGGTTCGATGATGCGGTTTCGGTGGTTCGGTCCGTTTCTGCGCTTCGGTTACGACCCTACGGGCAGCGCTAACTGTAGGAAAGTACCCACTTTGAAGTAAGGTACCGGCATGGCAGAGAGTGCGGAGATTCCCCGTCCGAGTCATCCGAGTCATCCGAGTCATCTGAGTCATCCGGGTCGTCCGAGTGATCCGGATCGCCCGGGTCGTCCGGGTAATCCGAGTGAAGGCAGTGGTGGGGCCTTGTCCTCCCTCCTGGCCTGGGACGTCAACCAGCCCATGTGCCCGTCCCGGCTGATCCTGGAACACGTGACGAGCCGCTGGGGCGTCCTCGTACTGGCGGCACTGCTGGAGCGTTCGTACCGCTTCAGCGAACTGCGCCGCGCGGTGGGCGGGGTCAGCGAGAAGATGCTGGCCCAGACCCTCCGGACGCTGGAGCGCGACGGCTTCGTCCACCGGGACGCGAAGCCGGTGATCCCGCCGCGGGTCGACTACACGCTCACCCCTCTCGGCATCGAGGCCGCCGAGCAGGTCTGGGCGCTCGCCCGCTGGACCGAACGCCAGGTGGGCGCGGTGCAGGCGGCACGCGAGGCATACGACGAGGCCCGGGCCTGACCCCGTGAGGGATCGGGCCCGGGCCCCGGGGCAGTACGCGTACGGTCCTTCCCCGGCCTCAGCCGACGACGGTCCAGGTGTCGTTGCCGGCGAGGAGCGAGCCGAGGTCGCCCTTGCCGTTCTGCTCGACGGCGGCGTCGAGCTGGTCGGACATCAGCGTGTCGTAGACGGGTCGTTCGACGCTGCGCAGCACTCCGATGGGGGTGTGGTGCAGGGTGTCGGCGTCGGCGATCCGGGACAGCGCGAACGCTGTCGTCGGTGATTCCGCGTGGGCGTCGTGGACGAGGACCTGGGAGCGGTTCTCCTCCGTGACGGCCACCACCTTCAGATCGCCGGTGGCCGGATCGCGTACGACGCCCTTGGGCTCCTGGGAGCCGAAGAGGATCGGCTGACCGTGTTCGAGGCGGATGACGGCCTCGGCGGCCTGCTCCTTGTCCTTGAGGACCTCGAAAGCCCCGTCGTTGAAGATGTTGCAGTTCTGGTAGATCTCCACCAGCGCCGTGCCCGAGTGCTCGGCGGCGGCGCGCAGCACGCTGGTGAGGTGCTTGCGGTCGGAGTCGACCGTGCGCGCCACGAACGTCGCCTCCGCGCCGATGGCGAGGGACACCGGATTGAACGGCGCGTCGAGCGACCCCATCGGCGTCGATTTGGTGATCTTGCCCAGCTCGGACGTGGGGCTGTACTGGCCCTTCGTCAGCCCGTAGATCCGGTTGTTGAAGAGCAGGATCTTGAGGTTGACGTTGCGGCGCAGGGCGTGGATGAGGTGGTTGCCGCCGATGGAGAGGGCGTCGCCGTCGCCGGTGACGACCCAGACCGACAGGTCGCGTCGCGAGGTGGCGAGCCCGGTCGCGATGGAGGGGGCGCGGCCGTGGATGGAGTGCATCCCGTAGGTGTTCATGTAGTACGGGAAGCGGGAGGAGCAGCCGATTCCGGAGACGAAGGTGATGTTCTCCTTCGCGAGGCCCAGCTCCGGCATGAACCCCTGGACGGCGGCGAGCACCGCGTAGTCGCCGCAGCCGGGGCACCAGCGGACTTCCTGGTCGGACTTGAAGTCCTTCATGGACTGCTTCGCCTCGGCCTTGGGCACCAGCTGCAGCAGGTCGTTGTGGTGCAGTTCCTCGGTGTCAGGCATCGATGGCCTCCTTGAGGGCCGTGGCGAGCTGCTCGGCCTTGAACGGCATTCCGTTGACCTGGTTGTAGCTGTGGGCGTCCACCAGATACTTCGCCCTGAGCAGCAGGGCGAGCTGGCCGAGGTTCATCTCCGGGACGACGACCTTGTCGTAGCGCTTCAGCACCTCGCCGAGGTTCTTCGGGAAGGGGTTGAGATGGCGGAGGTGGGCCTGGGCGATGGGTTCCCCCGCGGCCCGCAGCCGGCGCACCGCCGCGGTGATCGGCCCGTACGTCGATCCCCAGCCGAGCACCAGAATGCGGGCCCCGGCGGGGTCGTCGACCTGGAGGTCGGGGACCTCGATGCCGTCGATCTTGGCCTGGCGGGTGCGGACCATGAAGTCGTGGTTGGCCGGGTCGTAGGAGATGTTGCCCGTGCCGTCCTGCTTCTCGATCCCGCCGATGCGGTGCTCCAGGCCGGCCGTCCCGGGGACCGCCCACGGGCGGGCCAGGGTCCCCGGGTCGCGCTTGTAGGGCCAGAAAACCTCCGTTCCGTCCGCCAGCGTGTGGTTCGGGCCGGTGGCGAAGGGGGTCTTCAGGTCGGGCAGGGTCGACGTCTCCGGGATCCGCCACGGCTCGGAGCCGTTGGCGAGGTAGCCGTCGGAGAGCAGGAAGACCGGGGTGCGGTAGGTCAGGGCGATCCGGGCCGCTTCGATCGCGGCGTCGAAGCAGTCGGCCGGAGTCCGCGGAGCCACGATCGGAACCGGGGCCTCACCGTTCCTGCCGAACATCGCCTGCAACAGATCGGCCTGCTCGGTCTTGGTCGGCAGCCCCGTCGACGGGCCGCCCCGCTGGATGTCGACGATCAGCAGCGGCAGCTCCAGGGAGACCGCGAGACCGATCGTCTCCGACTTCAGCGCCACCCCCGGGCCGGACGTCGTCGTGATGCCCAGCGCCCCGCCGAAGGCCGCGCCCAGCGCCGCACCGATCCCGGCGATCTCGTCCTCCGCCTGGAACGTCCGCACACCGAAGTTCTTGTGCCGCGACAGCTCATGCAGGATGTCCGACGCCGGAGTGATCGGATACGACCCCAGATACAACGGCAGCTCCGCCAGCTGCCCGGCCGCGATCAGCCCGTAGGACAGGGCGAGATTCCCGGAGATGTTGCGGTAGGTGCCGGTGGGGAAGGCCTGCGTGGCCGGGGCGACCTCGTAGGAGACCGCGAAGTCCTCGGTCGTCTCACCGAAATTCCACCCCGCCCGGAAGGCCGCCACGTTCGCCTCGGCGATCTGCGGCTTTTTCGCGAACTTCTGCCGCAGGAACGTCTCCGTGCCCTCGGTCGGCCGGTGATACATCCACGACAGCAGGCCCAGCGCGAACATGTTCTTGGACCGCTCGGCCTCCTTGCGGGGCAGCCCGAACTCCTTCAACGCCTCCAGCGTCAACGTCGTCAACGGCACCGGATGAACGTTGTAGGCCTCCAGCGAACCGTCCTCCAGCGGACTGGTCGCGTACCCCACCTTCGCCATCGGCCGCTTGGTGAACTCATCGGTGTTCACAATGATCTCCGCGCCGCGCGGAACGTCGTCGATGTTCGCCTTCAACGCGGCGGGGTTCATCGCGACCAGGACGTTGGGGGCGTCGCCCGGGGTCAGAATGTCATGATCGGCAAAGTGCAACTGGAAGGAAGAGACCCCCGGCAGAGTGCCTGCGGGGGCGCGGATCTCGGCCGGGAAGTTCGGCAGCGTGGAGAGATCGTTGCCGAAGGAAGCGGTCTCCGAGGTGAACCGGTCACCCGTGAGCTGCATACCGTCACCCGAGTCGCCCGCGAAACGGATGATCACCCGGTCCAGGCGACGGATCTCCTTCCCGCCGCCGCCCGTGGTTCCCGTCGTACCTGACAGGGGGGCTCGCTGACCCCCGAGGACGGCGTCGTTGGCCTCTTCGGCCTGTTCTGCCGCGCTACTGACCTGGCTCGTCACTGAACTGGACCTCCCTTGGGCGGCGGTTCGGAACCGTCCGGCCAGCCGGCGATCCCAGAGGCCACCCTACGTCCGCGTAGGTGGCCTCCCAGGGACCGATCATATGGTGGACGCTCTTTTGAGACACCCTTTGAGTCAGGTTTGTCACGTTTCGCAAGCCCCCCGATCGCGGGATGGAGGCGGCCGCTCCCTGGGTCTTTCGTCCTAGGCCCCCCTGAATCCCCATCCCCCATCCCCCATGCCCTCGGTCGCCCGGGCCTCCGTCGACCCTTCCTTGATCAGAGGTGCCCGCCCGGCGCCCGCCGGACACCCTCGGGCCCGCACGATGCCCGCAATGCCCCCGGGGCGCTCCCAGGGCGCTCCCGTAATGCTCCTGGGGCGCCCCGGGGCAGCCTCGGGGCATCGGTCGGCACTGGGGTGCGTGCGGCCCGGGCTCGCCCCCCCTCGTCCTCTCGTCATCATCTGACGATGCGTCAGATTGTCAGGGTGTCAGATGCCTAGGAATTCAGGTAGGTCAGCACGGCGAGGACGCGCCGGTGGTCCCCGTCGCTGGGCGAGAGCCCCAGCTTCTGGAAGATGTTGCTGACATGCTTCTCGACCGCCCCGTCGCTCACGACGAGCTGGCGGGCGACCGCGGAGTTCGTCCGGCCCTCGGCCATCAGCCCCAGGACCTCCCGCTCGCGCGGCGTCAGCCCGGCCAGCACGTCCTGCTTGCGGCTGCGGCCCAGCAGCTGCGCCACCACTTCCGGATCCAGCGCCGTCCCGCCCTGCGCCACCCGGACGACGGCGTCCACGAACTCGCGGACCTCGGCCACCCGGTCCTTCAGCAGATACCCCACCCCGCGGCTGCTGCCCGCCAGCAGCTCGGTGGCGTACTGCTCCTCCACGTACTGGGAGAGGACCAGCACCCCGATGTCCGGATAGTCCTTCCGCAGCCGCACCGCCGCGCGCACGCCCTCGTCGGTGTGCGTCGGCGGCATCCGCACATCGGCGACCACCACATCGGGAAGCGCCTGCTGGGCGTCGAGGTCCGCCACGGTCTTGAGGAGCGCCTCCGCGTCCCCGACCCCCGCCACCACGTCGTGCCCGAGATCGGTGAGCAGACGGGTGAGCCCCTCCCGGAGCAGGACCGAATCCTCGGCGATGACCACGCGCACCCTGTTCTCCACGTTCTCCACGACTGCGAGTCCCCCACTGTTCCGAATATGCCGCGTTCCCCGCGACCCCGCACGCACCACGCCCGACCACCGCACACCGCGCCCCGACCGCACAAGCATCCCAGGACCCGGAGACGGATGGGGCGCCCTGTGGATAACCCACGCGGCCCGGCAGCAGTGCCCCGCACGCCCCCGGGCGCGGGCGGCCGTATGCCCCGGGCACAGGCGGCGCGTGCCCGGGCCCGGGGTGGCCACGTGCCCCGGACGATCACGGCTGTGCGCCGCCGGACGAGCACGGTCGCAGCCCTGACGATCACGGCCGTACGCCGTCGCGGTCGCGGTCGTACGCCCCGTCGCCGGACCGGGAGGCCGGGCGAAGGGGCGTACGCGAGCCGGGAAGGACACGACGGGCGGGCGGGGAAGCCGGGAGGCGGGAGAGCAGGGAGGAGCGGCGCGGGGGAGCAGGAAGGAGCAGGTAGGAGCGGCGCGGAGGAGCAGGAAGGAGGGGTGAGAGGGCGCGGGAGACCGGGGGAGAGGTACGAGACGCCGCGCTCGGGGTCAGCCGCGCCAGGGCAGCTCGGCTGTGACCGTCGTCGGGCCGCCGGCCGGGGAGTCGACCACGAGGACCCCGTCCACGGCGTCCAGCCGCTCCGTCAGGCCCGCCAGGCCGCTGCCCGAGGCCGGTGACGCCCCACCCCGGCCGTTGTCGGTGACCTGGAGCATCAGCCGGTCGGCCGCTCGCCACACGTCGACCGTGGCCCGGGTCGCACGGGCGTGCTTGCTGATGTTCTGGAGCAGCTCGGAGACGGTGAAGTACGCGATGCCCTCGATCGCCTGCGCGGGCCGCGAGTCCAGGTCCACCTCGACCGTCACGGGCACGGTGCAGCGGGAGGCTATCGCGGAGAGCGCGGCGTCCAGGCCCCGGTCGGTGAGGACGGCGGGGTGGATGCCGCGGGCCAGGTCGCGCAGCTCCTGGAGGGCGACCTTCACCTCGCCGTGGGCCTCGTCGACCATGCGGGCCGCGGCCTCGGGGTCGTCGGTGAGCTTCTCCTTCGCCAGGCCGAGCCCCATGGCGAGGGCGACCAGGCGGGCCTGGGCGCCGTCGTGCAGGTCGCGCTCGATGCGGCGGAGGTCGGCGGCGGCGGTGTCCACGACCACGCCCCGGTCCGACTCCAGCTCGGACACCCGGGTGGCCAGCCGGGACGGGCCCAGCAGACCGGTGACCATCAACCGGTCCACCGACAGCAGCCCCCGCACGATCCACGGCGCGGCCAGCACGAGCGCCAGGCCCACCGCCCCGGTCACCGCCAGCTCGCCCGGCGAGTCCAGGTACTCCTGGTGGGTGCGGTCCCCGTACAGCTGGAGACCGTCCTGCCCCCCGAACACCGGGAAGAGCCAGAACCACAGCGGGTACGTCAGCGCCGCCAGGCCGTACGTCCAGAACGTGATCGCGACGACGAACGTGAACGTGGCCCACGGGAAGTGGAGCAGGGTGTACAGCAGGTGCCGCCAGGACACCCCGCTCTTGAGGACCGCACCCATCCAGGACAACGGGCCGCCGGTCTTCCCCCGCACCCGCTCCGGATCCGCGACCTCCACCCGCAGCAGCCCGCGCGCCCGGTGCCGCTCCAGCGCACCGAAGCCCCGGCAGACGGCCAGGCCGGCGGCGAGGACCGGTATCCCGATGAAGGTGACCAGCAGGCCCGCGCTCAGCGACGTCATGGTGACCGCGAAGACGAACGCCGCCGTGGCGAGCGGGAAGCTCAGCAGCGCGTAGAGCAGCTCGCGCCAGGCACGGGCCTCCAGCGGCGCACGCAGCGGTGCCGGGAGGAAATGCTGCGCCGGGGTCTTCGCCGGGGTCTTCGCCCCGAAGCCGGGGCCGGAACCCTGATGCTGCCGGTCCCGCGTGTCCGGTCCGTATGCCGTGGCCATGAGTCCCGTCCGTTCCGTCTCTGTCTGAAGTCTCTCAGTGGGCTGTGCGTGGGGCAGTGGGCTGTGCGTGGGGCCTGCGCCGCGATGGCGCCGGTGGCGGCCCGTCACCCCGGACCGTTCTCCCTCAAGGGTCCTGGCCGGCGGCCTTTCCCGCCATGAGGTCCCTCTCCGTATTCGCCCGGGGGTTTTCCCCACCCCGGGCGTCGGGCTGTCAGGCGGCCGGCCGCGCTGCGGCGCGGTCGCGCCAGGGCAGCTCGGCGGTGATGGTCGTCGGCCCGCCCTCCGGCGAGTCCAGGACGAACACCCCGTCGACCGCATCGAGCCGCTCGGCGAGCCCCGCGAGACCCGTACCGCCGCCCATCCGGGCCCCGCCCCCGCCGTCGTCCGTGACCTGGAGCATCAGCCGGTCCGCCGAACGCCACACGTCGACGGTGGCCGACCGTGCGCCGCTGTGCTTGCTGACGTTCTGCAGCAGCTCCGAGACGGTGAAGTACGCGATGCCCTCGATGGCCTCCGCCGGCCGCCCCCGAAGCCCCACCGACACCTTGACCGGAACCGTGCACCGGGAAGCGATGGCGGAGAGTGCGGCGTCCAGGCCCCGGTCGGTGAGGACGGCGGGGTGGATGCCGCGGGCCAGGTCGCGCAGCTCCTGGAGGGCGACCTTGATCTCGCCGTGGGCCTCGTCGACCATGCGGGCCGCGGCCTCGGGGTCGTCGGTGAGCTTCTCCTTCGCCAGGCCGAGCCCCATGGCGAGGGCGACCAGGCGGGCCTGGGCGCCGTCGTGCAGGTCGCGCTCGATGCGGCGGAGGTCGGCGGCGGCGGTGTCCACGACCACGCCCCGGTCCGACTCCAGCTCGGCGATACGCCGCTCCAGCTCGTCCGAGGGCGACAGCAGCCCGCGCGCCATCGCCCGGTCCACCGTCGTCAACCCCCGCGTGATGAAAGGCAGCACCGGCCACAGGACGAACAGGCTCGCCAGCGTCGCCGCGAACGTCAGCACTCCCCACGGCAGTCGGATGAACCCGTACAACAACGCCCGCCAGCCCACCGGATCCTTGAGCCCCGCCCACAGCCGGACGAAGAACCCCTGCCCCTGGTGGCCGCGCGCCAGCGGACTCGGCTCCTCGACCCGTACGCCGAGCATCCGCCGCGCCCGCCACCGCTCCATCCGGCCCAGCAGCCGCGACCCCTGGAGCCCGCCGACCAGCAGCGGCAACCCGACCACGGTGACGGAGAGCCCGGCGCCGACAGCGATCACGACCACCGTGTAGACGAACCCGACGACGGCCAACGGCAGGTTGGCGAGCAGATACGCGACCTCCCGCCAGGTCCACCGGTCAAGGGCGAAGCGGGCGGGCGGCAGCCGGTCGGGATCCGGCACGGAAGGGCTCATGGTCATACACACAGCCTGCCGGGCCGCACCCGCGCACACCATGGGGCTCATGGGTGGAGTGAAGTAGGGATAACCCCACCTGATGCCCGACGCGGCTGCTTACGCTCCGTTTATCAGGCCCTAGACTCCCGTGCGTACAGAACAGAAGCAGGTACCCGGGACAGATGCGGACGACGAGGGAGCGAGGGGCGGACGTGACCGACGTGACCGGCGTGGCGGACGTGACCGGCGTGGCGGACGCGGTGGGCCTGACCGGGGCATCCGGCGCGTCCCTGGTATCCGGAGTTCCGGTGAACGGACCTGCCGGACCTGCCGGACCCACCGGACCCACCGCACTCGCCGCGGAGTACTTCCAGAGCTATTCGGTCATCGGCCTGCTCGCCCTGGTCGGCGTCCTGTTCGTCGCCGTGGCCTTCGGGGCCGGACGACTGCTGCGCCCTGTCGTCCCCACCCCGGAGAAGCTCCTCACCTACGAATGCGGCGTTGACCCCGTCGGCGAGGGCTGGGCGCACACCCAGGTCCGCTACTACGTCTACGCGTTCCTGTACGTGATCTTCGCCGTCGACTCGATCTTC
Organism: Streptomyces sp. CA-278952; assembly: GCF_028747205.1. NCBI lineage: Bacteria > Bacillati > Actinomycetota > Actinomycetes > Kitasatosporales > Streptomycetaceae > Streptomyces > Streptomyces sp. CA-278952. Next base: position 3,123,031 of record NZ_CP112880.1, on the reverse strand, counting down.
CTGTTCCCGTGGGCCACGGTGTTCGCGGCGCCCGGATACGGCGCGACAACCCTGGTCGAAATGTTCATCTTCCTCGGCTTCCTGGCCGTGGGACTGCTCTACGCATGGAAGAAGGGCGTCCTCGCATGGGCCTGACGAGCCGGCCGACCCCCGCGTCGCAGCAGCCCGCGTCCCCGCCGCCCCCGCCCCCGCCCCCGTCCGATCCGGTCCTCCTTCCCGAGCCGAAGCGCCTCGGCGTGCTCTCCCGGCTCGCACCGGAGCCGATGAAGGTCGTCCTCAACTGGGGCCGCCGCTACAGCCTCTGGGTCTTCAACTTCGGACTCGCCTGCTGCGCCATCGAGTTCATCGCCGCGTCCATGGCGCGCCACGACTTCATCCGGCTCGGCGTGATCCCGTTCGCCCCCGGCCCCCGCCAGGCCGACCTCATGATCGTGTCCGGCACGGTGACGGACAAGATGGCTCCGGCCGTGAAGCGGCTCTACGAGCAGATGCCCGAACCGAAGTACGTCATCTCCTTCGGCGCCTGCTCCAACTGCGGCGGCCCCTACTGGGACTCGTACTCCGTGACCAAGGGCGTCGACCAGATCATCCCCGTCGATGTGTACGTACCCGGCTGCCCGCCCCGGCCCGAGGCGCTGCTCCAGGGCATTCTCAAGCTCCAGGAGAAGATCGCGCGCGAATCCCTCGCCGAGCGGTACGCCACCGGGGCCACAGGGGCCAAGGGCGGGGGCCCGTCCACCGATGCCCTGCGCAGCGGCCTGGTGGCCGCGCCGTCGGCCCCGGCTCCGTCGGCCCCGGCTCCGACACAGGAAGAGGAGCGGCGATGAGCCCCAGCGACCAGCACACGGAATCCGCGGCCGACGCCTACGACCGGCTGCCGGACGCGGTCACCGACCTGTTCGGCGACGAGGCCACGGCGGAGTCCGCGTACGACCTGCTGACCGTCGACGTTCCCGCCGCCGCCTGGCTCACCGCGCTGCGGACGGCCCGCGACGAGCTTGGGTGCAGCTACTTCGACTGGCTCAGCGCCGTGGACGAACCGGGCACGGGCTTCCGTGTCTGCGCCCATGTAGCGGCCCTGGGCACGGGAACGGTGCGGCGGCTGATGGTCCGCACGACCGTGCCCCACGACGCGGCGGTCCTGCCCAGCGCCATCGACGTCTACGCGGGCGCCGCGTGGCACGAGCGCGAGACGCACGAGATGTTCGGCGTCGCGTTCGACGGTCACCCCCATCTCGTACCGCTGCTCCTGCCGGAAGGCTTCGAGGGCCATCCGCTGCGCAAGGACTTCGTCCTGGCCGCGCGCGTCGCCAAGGCCTGGCCCGGGGCGAAGGAACCGGGGGAGCCGGCGGAGGGCCACACCGGTCCCAAGCGCCGCGCGATGCTCCCGCCCGGGGTGCCCGACCCGAACGAATGGGGCCCCCTGAAGGGACAACTCCCCCCGGCCGCCGCCCGTCCGGGCCGAGCCGCCCGCCCCGCGACCGACCGCCCGCCCCGCCGCACCCGCACCGCGGGCGAGGGCTCGGCGGCACAACGCCCTGCGGCGAGCGGCGCGGAGACCCCTGCGGCTACCGGTGTGGAGGCCGCCCCCACGGTGGCCCGTACGGAGGTCCCCACGACGCCGGATGTATCCGCGCCCCCGGAGGTGACCCCGACGGCGACCCGCCCGCGCCGCTCCCGGTCGGCGTCCGAGGGCTCGGCAAGCCAGCAGCCGCCCATGGACGCCCCTGCTGCGCCCCCGCCCGCCCCGGCGCGCCGCTCCCGGTCGGTCTCGGAAGGTTCGGCCAGTCAGCGTCCGGCGTCGGACGCGCCCGGGGATGCCCCGGGGCCGCCGCCCCGGGTGCGCAGCACGGACGCCCCGTGGCACGACGCCCGACCGGCCTTCGACGAACCGGAGGGACCGGAGGCCGATTCTTCTCAGCCTCTCCGGCGTTCGAGGAGCGGGGGTACGGGGGCGGAGCCCCCGGTTCGGGAAGGGGCGGGCAGGGGAGAAGCCCCGCGCAGCGGCCCCACCCCCGGCGAACCCTCCACTCGCGGCGAGGCCGCCGAGGCCGAAGGTGAGCCCGCACCCACGAACGACCCCACGCCCACCCCGGACGAAGCCACCCCCGACAAGCCGGCCCCCGCCCCTGAGCGGCCTGCCCCAGACCAGCCCGCCGGAGGCGATCCCGAGTGAACGACGTTCTCGACGTCGCCCTCCGTCTGGCCATCGTCTTCGTCGTGTTCCTGGTCGCCCCCCTCCTCGTGGGCCAGACGGAACACAAGGTGATGGCCCACATGCAGGGCCGCCTGGGCCCCATGTACGCGGGCGGCTTCCACGGCTGGGCCCAGCTCGTCGCGGACGGTGTGAAGTTCGCGCAGAAGGAGGACGTGGTCCCGGCCGCCGCCGACCGCCGCGTCTTCCAGCTCGCCCCCGCCGTCGCCCTCCTCCCGTACCTCCTCGTCCTCGTGGTCATCCCCGTCGGTCCCGGCGACGGCGCGGTCGGCCAGGCCGTCGACGCGGGCATCTTCTTCGTGCTCGCCGTCATGGGCATCGGCGTCCTCGGCTCGCTCATGGCGGGCTGGGCCTCCGCCAACAAGTTCTCCCTCCTCGGCGGCCTCCGTACCGCCGCCCAGCTCCTCTCCTACGAGCTGCCGATGCTCCTGACCGCCGCCTCCGTGGCCATGGCGGCTGGGACGGTCTCGCTCACCGGCATCCTCGACGCCTTCGAGTGGTGGTGGCTGCCCTGGCAGATCGTCGGCGCGCTGGTCTTCTTCGTGGCCGGTCTCGCCGAACTCCAGCGCCCGCCGTTCGACATGCCGGTGGCCGACTCGGAGATCATCTTCGGCGCGTACACCGAGTACACCGGTCTGCGCTTCGCCTTGTTCCTCCTCGCCGAGTACGCGGGCATCGTCGTCCTGTGCGCGCTGACCACAGTCCTGTTCCTCGGCGGCTGGCACGGCCCGTTCGGCGCCGACGGACTCGGCTGGCTCTGGACCATCCTCAAGACCGCCCTTCTCGCGTTCGTCGTCATCTGGCTGCGCGTGAGCTACCCGCGCCTGCGTGAGGACCAGTTGCAGAAGCTCGCCTGGACCACCCTCGTCCCGCTCGCCCTCGCGCAGATCGCGCTCACCGGCATCGTGAAGGTGGCGATCAACTGATGTCCCCTATCCCCGGATCCGGCCTGGCCAAGGGCCTGGCCGTCACCCTGCGCACGATGACGAGGAAGACCGTCACCGCGCAGTACCCGGACACCCAGCCCGAACTCCCACCCCGCTCCCGCGGCGTCATCGGGCTGTTCGAGGAGAACTGCACGGTCTGCATGCTCTGCGCCCGTGAGTGCCCCGACTGGTGCATCTACATCGACTCCCACAAGGAGACGTCACCGCCCGTCGCCCCCGGCGGCCGTGAGCGCAGCCGGAACGTCCTCGACCGCTTCGCCATCGACTTCTCCCTCTGCATGTACTGCGGTATCTGCATCGAGGTGTGCCCCTTCGACGCACTGTTCTGGTCGCCCGAGTTCGAGTACGCGGAGACGGATATCCACGAACTCACCCACGAGCGCGACAAGCTCCGCGAGTGGATGTGGACCGTGCCGGAGCCGCCCGCCCTCGACCCCGGGGCCGAGGAACCGAAGGAGATCGCCGCAGCACGCAAGGGAGCGGACAAGCTAGCCGCCCAACGCGCCCAGGAGCAGCAGGAGCAGCGGAATCAGCGGGACCAGGCAGACGAGAAGGGAGGAAACCCGTGATGCTGCTCACCGCCACCGCCACCGCTACCGCGACCGTGGGCACCACCGCCTCCGCCGCCGGCGGCCACCCCGGCTTCCTCTCCCCGTCCGGCGTCGAGATCGCGTTCCTCCTCGTCGGCCTCGCCACCCTCGGAGCCGCCGTCGTCACCGTCACGACCAGGCAGCTGGTGCACGCCGCGCTCTGGCTCGTCGTGGCGCTCGGCGGACTGGCCGTCGAGTACCTCCTGCTCACCGCGGAGTTCATCGCCTGGGTCCAGGTACTGATCTACGTCGGTTCCGTCGTCGTCCTCCTCCTCTTCGGCCTGATGCTCACCAGGGCCCCCATCGGCCGCTCCCCGGACGCCGATTCGGGCAATCGGTGGGTCGCCCTCGGAGTGGCCGCCACTGCGGCGGCTGCCCTCGTCTGGGTCGTGGTCGACGCCTTCCGCACCACCTGGATCGACCTCGACGGGCCGGTCCAGGGCTCCACCGAGGTCACCGGCGCCTTCCTGTTCCGTAACTGGGTGCTGCCCTTCGAGGCGCTCTCCGTCCTGCTGCTCGCCGCCCTCGTCGGCTCGATCGTCCTGTCCCGCAAACGCGACACGGACACCACCGTCCGCCCCGGCACCAACGGGACGGCCAAGCCCAGGACCGTGAAGCCGCGCCCGCCCGCGTCGCCTGGCACACCCGGCACACCCGGTCACGAGGAGCAGAGCTGATGCACCTCGCCTATCCCGCCGTGCTCGCCGCCCTCCTCTTCTGCATCGGCCTCTACGGCGTCCTCGCCCGCCGCAACGCGATCCTGGTCCTGATGTCCGTCGAGCTGATGCTCAACGCCGTCAACCTCAACCTCGTCGCCTTCGACGTCTGGCTCCGCGACACCCTCCACTCCGGCCAGGCGCTCACCCTCTTCACCATCGCCATCGCCGCCGCCGAGATCGGCATCGGTCTCGCGATCGTCCTGGCCGTCTACCGCAACCGGGGCACCTCCGACATCGACCGGCTCCGCGACACCGCCGAGACCGACGCCGCCGAGACGCTCCCCGACACCGCCGGGACCGACAGCGCCGAAACCGCCGACACCGACGGCGCCGAGCCGACCTCCGGCCGGGCCGACGGAAGAACAGGGAAGACGAAGAAGGCAGAGGCCACCACGTGACCACCACGACCCTCGCCGCCCTCGTTCCCCTCCTCCCGTTCCTCGGGGCGCTCGCCGGGCTCGCCGTCGGCCGCACCGCCCCCGGATTCGTCCGCCCGCTGGCGATCCTCCCGACCCTCACCGCGGCCGTGCTCGCCGTTCTGGTCGCCGTCCGCCAGGGCGGCGGCCGGGCCATCGACGCCGCGACCCAGCTCACGCCCACCGGCTCGGTCCCGATCGACCTGGCACTGCACCTCGACGGCTTCGCCGTTCTGGTCGCCGTCCTCGTCACCGTCGTCGCCACCTGCGTACAGCTCTACTCCACCGCCTACCTCCGCGACGACGCCCGCTACCCCTCCTACGCGGCCCTCGTCTCCCTCTTCACCTCCGCGATGCTTCTGGTCGTCTACTCGGGCGACCTGATGGTGCTCCTGGTCGGCTGGGAGATCATGGGCATCTGCTCGTACTTCCTCGTCGGCCACTACTGGGAGACCCCCGAGGCCCGGGCCGCCTCCCTCAAGGCCTTCCTGGTCACCAAGCTCGGCGACGTCCCCTTCCTGATCGGTCTGTTCGCGCTAGCCGCCGACACCGGCAGCTTCCGGATCACCAAGATCCTCGCCGCCGTCGGCAACGGCGGACTCGACCACCCCACCGTCATCGCCCTGCTGCTCCTCGCGGGCGTCGCCGGCAAGTCGGCCCAATTCCCCCTGCACACCTGGCTGCCCGACGCGATGGCCGGGCCCACCCCCGTCTCCGCGCTCATCCACGCCGCGACGATGGTCGCCGCCGGCATCTACTTCGTCGCCCGCCTGCTGCCCGTCTTCGCGGCCTCCGGTGCGGCGCTCGTCGTCCTCGCCGTGATGGCAGCCGTCACGATGATCGGGTCCGGGCTCGCCGCCCTCGCCCAGGACGACATCAAACGCGTCCTCGCCTACTCGACCATCGGCCAGCTCGGCTACATGTCGGGCGCCCTGGCCGTCGGCGACCGGGGCGCGGCCGTCTTCCATCTGATCTCGCACGGTGCGTTCAAAGCGGTCCTCTTCCTCGCCGCGGGCGTCGTCATCCACGCCGCGGGCACCAACTCGCTCGCGGCCATGTCCCGGATGGGGGGCCTCGCCCGCCGTATCCCGGATGCCTTCTGGACGATGACCGTCGCGCTCCTCGCGCTGGCCGCCATCCCGCCGTTCGCCGGCTTCTTCTCCAAGGAAGCCGTCCTCGTCGCCGCCGAGCACACCGCCCTCGGGGACCGGAGCGTCGCCCCGGCCGCCGCCGGCTGGACGATCCTGGTCGCCGGACTCCTCGCCGCCGTCCTCACCGCCGCCTACGCCGTACGCCTCTGGCTCCTCGCCTTCCGCGGGCGCGGCGCCGAAGTCCCCGACCACGGCAAGCAGCCCGTCGCCATGACCTCCGTCCTGTGGATCCTGGCCGTCCCCACCATCGCCTTCGGCCTCACCGTCGGCACGATCGGCGACTGGTTCGACGGGCACGGCCTCACGCCGTCCCTCACCACCGCCGTCCTCTCCACCGGCGTCACGCTCGTCGGCGGTCTTGTCACCTACGGCGCGTGGCGGCACACCGCCGCCCTCGCCGCCCGCACCCCCATCGGCGCCGTCACCGCCCACCCCGGCGTCGAACCCGCCCTCGTCGAAGCCGAGGCCATGACGTCCCACACCGCCGTCTACGGCACCATCGCGGCCGCCCCCGACCCGGCCGACCCCGGCAGGCTCCTCCTCGGGCGGCTGCACCGCCACGCGGCCACCGGCTTCCACCTCGACGCCCTGTACACGGTGCTGTTCGTCCGGCCCGTCCAGGGAGCCGCCCGCCTCGTCCGCTTCCTGGACCGCGAGGTCGTCGACACCTACGTCAACGGATCGGGCGCCGTCACCCGCCTCCTCGGCACCGCCGTCCGCCGGACCCAGACCGGCAATGTGCAGACCTACGTCAGCGCCCTGCTCGCCGGGTCCCTCGTCCTGGCGATCGCCGCCGTCGTCTTCGCCAACGTCAACGCGGGGTCGTGACCGTGATCGATATCAGTGCGTCCGTGATGCAGTTCCTTCTGGCGTTCGTCGTCGTCGCCCCACTCCTCGGCGCCGTCGCGGCCCTGCTCCCCGCACCGCCCGGACTCAAGGGGAAGAATCCCGACCAGGCTGTGCTCCGCCACGGCGTGACCATCACCGGCGCCGTCCTCATCGCCGCGATCGTCCTGGCCGTCGGCTTCGACCACGACCACCCCGCCACGATGCAGGCGACCACCGACATCAGCTGGATCCCGGCGCTCGACGTCCGCATCCACCTCGGCATCGACGGCATCTCACTCCCCCTCCTGGTCCTGACCGCGCTGCTGACCTTCCTCTGCGCGCTGTACAGCTACTTCAAGCTGCCCGCGGGCCCCTCGCCGAAGGCCTTCGTCGCCCTCGTCCTCGTCCTGGAGTCCGGCACCCTCGCCACCTTCGCCGTCCTCGACCTGCTGCTCTTCTTCCTCGCCTTCGAGATGGTCCTCATCCCGATGTACTTCCTCATCGCCCGCTGGGGCAGCGGCCAACGGCAGGCGGCCGCCTGGAAGTTCATCCTCTACACGCTGCTCGGCTCGGTCGTCATGCTGCTCGGCATCCTCCTCATCGGGTTGAAGAGCGGCACCTTCGACATGGTGGCACTCGCCACTGACAACGGCCGGGGCCTCACCACATCCGTGCAGGTCATCGCCGTACTCGCGATCGCTCTCGGCCTCGCCGTGAAGACTCCGATGTGGCCCCTGCACAGCTGGCTCCCCGACGCGCACACCGCCGCCCCCACCGTCGGGTCGGTGCTCCTCGCGGGCGTCCTGCTGAAGATGGGAACGTACGGATTCGTCCGGATCCTGCTCCCCATCGCGCCCGACGGCATGCGGACCTTCGCGCCCTACCTCGCGGCGTTCGCCGTCGTCGGCATCGTCTACGGCTCGCTCGCCTGCCTGGCCCTGGCCCGCACCGGCGCCAAGGGCGACCTCAAGCGGCTCATCGCCTACTCGTCCGTCGGCCACATGGGCTTCGTCCTGCTCGGCATCGCCACCATGACCCCCACCGGAGTCAACGGCGCGCTCTTCGCCAACATCGCCCACGGCCTCATCACCGGCCTGCTGTTCTTCCTGGTCGGCGCCATCAAGGACCGCTACGGCACCGCCGACCTCGACACCCTCGCCGGAGCGACCGGGGCCGCCCTCTACGGCAGGGCGCCCCGCCTCGGCGCCCTGCTCGCCTTCGCCGCCGTCGCCTCGCTCGGCCTCCCCGGACTCGCCGGATTCTGGGGCGAGATGCTCACCCTGTTCGGCGCGTACAGCCCCGCCGAAGGCCTCAGCCGCCCCGCGTTCCGCACCTTCATGGCCATCGGCGCGTTCGGCACCCTGCTCACCGCCGCGTACATGCTCATCGTCGTCCGCCGCGTCTGCATGGGCGAGCACCCGCCCCACCCCCGGCTCTCACCCGACGACCGGGCCCCGCACGCGGCGGACGGCCCGCAAGCCACGGATGGCCCCCGCCCGGCCGAGGGCGCCGGCATCCGGCCCGCTGCCTCCACCACCCCGCAGCTCGCCGACATCCAGACGTACGAAGCCGCCACCTGGACCCCGCTCGCCGCGCTCACCGTCCTCGCCGGCCTCTGGCCCGCCGTCCTCCTCGGCCTCACCGACCCGGCCGTGCAGCAGCTCCTCGCAGGAGGCAAGTCGTGACCGCGGACCTCAGCACCGCCCCCGGCCCGACCCCCGGCACCGGCGACGCCGCCGGCATCCTCGTGGCGGCCGACGCCCCCAGCCTCGTCCAGTCCATCGACTGGCTCGCCATCGCACCCCCCACCCTCACGGCGCTGGCCGCCCTGGCCGTCCTGGTCGCCGACCTGTTCCTGCCCGCGCACCGCAAGCGGCTCCTCGGCTACGGCGCCCTCACCGCCCTCGCCGCCGCCCTGGCGCTCCTGATCCCCCTGCGCGCCGGGGACCGGGCCACCTTCTGCGTCACCACCGGCACCCAGGCCTGCAGCTACACCGCCGACCACTTCACCCTCGTCATCCAGGCCCTCGTCCTCGGCGGCGCGTTCCTCACCGTCCTGCTCTCGCTCGACGACACCCGGAAACTGCCGGCGGGGGAGTACTGGTTCCTGCTCCTGGCCTCCGCCGCCGGGGCCGCCCTGCTGCCCGCCTCGCGCGACCTCGCCACGCTCGTCGTCGCCCTCGAAGTCGCCTCGCTGCCCGCGTTCGCGCTCGTCGGCATCGTGCGCGGCGACCGGCGCTCCTCCGAGGCGGCCTGGAAGTTCTTCCTCTCCTCCGTCGTCGCCACCGCCGTCATGCTGCTCGGCGTCAGCTTCGTGTACGCGACCACCGGCACCCTGCACCTCACCGAGATCGCCACCCGCCTCGACGACGTGCCCCCGGTACTCGACACCCTCGCCAAGACCGGCGTCGCCCTCACCCTCGTCGGCTTCGCCTTCAAGACCGCCGCCGCGCCCTTCCACTTCTGGGTCCCCGACACCTACGTCGGCGCGCCCCTCCCGATCGCCGCGTATCTCTCCGTCGTGGGGAAGGCCGTCGGGTTCTCGGGGCTCATTCTGGTCACCGTCGTCGCGTTCCCCTCCTACGCCGACGTCTGGGGGCCCGCACTCGCCGTCCTCGCCGCCCTCACCATGACCGTCGGCAACGTCGCGGCCCTCCGCCAGAACACCGCCCGCGCCCGCAGCGCCGTCCGCCTCCTCGCCTGGTCCTCGGTCGCCCAGGCCGGCTACCTCCTGGTCCCGATCGCCGCCGCCGCGTACTCCAGCGACGACCAGATCGGCTCCACCGTGGCGTACGCCCTCATGTACGCCGTCGTGAACCTGGGCGCGTTCGCGGTCGCCGCCGTCGTCGCCCGTACCCACCCCGGCAACCGGCTCTCCGACTACCGGGGCCTGTACGCCACCCGTCCGCTCGCGGCCCTGGCCCTCGGGTTCTTCCTGCTCTGCCTGGCCGGACTGCCGCCCGGCATCATCGGGCTCTTCGCGAAGGTCACCGTCTTCTCCGCGGCCGTCGACGCGGGCCTCGGCTGGCTCGCCGTCGTCATGGCCGTCAACGTGGTGATCGCTCTCTACTACTACCTTCAGTGGACCGCGATCCTCTTCCGGGCGCCCGAGGACGCCCCGGAAACCACCGGGACCGCCACCGGATCCACGGCCTTCGTTCCACCGCGCCGCCACCGGCCCCCCGCCCCGCTCACCACGGCGATCGTGCTCACCGCCACCGCCGGAATCCTGCTCTCCGGGGCCCCGCAGACCGTCCTGCGCTTCGCCTCCGTCAGCCTTTTCTGAGCCTCCCGACCTCCGAAGATCGGTTTGCCCGGGGCCCCCGCCGCAGGGCATGGTCTTGGCTGCATACGTCACGTAATCGGCGTGGACGTGTCGGGAGCAAGAGGAAAGAGAGAGCAGTGCTGAACGGGTTCAAGGACTTCATCCTGCGCGGGAACGTCATCTCGATGGCGATCGGTCTCGCTGTCGGGGCCGCCTTCACCGCCGTCGTCACGGGCTTCAGCAATGCCTTCATCACGCCGCTGATCGGCCTCGCCACGCGGGGCACGGGAGACTTCAGCAAGGCCTCCTACGAAGTCGACGGTGTCGTGTTCCCGTACGGCCTCTTCATCGCCGCCGCGATCGCCTTCCTCATCACCGCCGCGGTGCTGTACTTCTGCGTCGTGGTCCCCATGGCCAAGGTGCAGAACCGCTTCACCAACGAAGAAGAGGAGGAGGCCGTCAACATCAAGGCAGCCCTCCGCGACTGCCCCCGCTGCTTCAGCGAGATCCCCGCCGTCGCCTCCCGCTGCGGCCACTGCACCAGCGAGGTCGAGCCCGACCCCGAAGCGCTCTCCCTCGCCAAGCTCCCCGCGCAGCAGCACTGACCCCACAGCAGCACGGACCCGCACAGCAGCACGGACCCGCACAGCAGCACGGACCCGCACAGCAGCACGGACCCGCACAGCGGCATCGCGTGCACGGCGGCTCCTGACGCCCAGCGGCACCGACCTCCGCCCAGCAGCACCGACCTCCGGCAGCTACCGACCGCCCAGCGACGCACGAAGACCCGTAGGACCATCGCACCACGAGGGACCCCGCCACCCGTACGGCCCAGCGCCACTCCGTACGGGGCCGGGCGCCCGACCGGCGCGAACACGCGGCACCGCCCTCGCCCGCCGGCCGCACGCACAAGGGAACTAGCTCCTCTCGCCTGGCGTTGACCAGTACAGGAGGCTCCACTGGGGAGTGGAGCACCACCATGCAAAGGGTTCCCCTGCTGCACCACTTGGAGGGCGTACCGTGCACCGCCGGCACAACGGGCTGAAGACCGCCGTACTCCTCGGGGGACTGTCCGCACTCATCATCGTCATCGGCAGTCTCTTCGGACGCACGGGCCTCGTCGTCGCGCTCCTGGTAGCCGTCGGCACCAACGCCTACGCCTACTGGAACAGCGACAAGCTCGCCCTGCGGGCCATGCGCGCCCGACCCGTCAGCGAGTTCGAGGCACCCCAGCTCTACCGCATCGTCCGCGAGCTCTCCACGGCGGCCCGCCAGCCCATGCCGCGCCTCTACATCTCCCCGACGCAGGCGCCCAACGCGTTCGCCACCGGCCGCAACCCGCGCAACGCCGCAGTCTGCTGCACCGAGGGCATCCTCCAGATCCTCGACGAACGCGAGCTGCGCGGCGTCCTCGGCCACGAGCTGAGCCACGTCTACAACCGGGACATCCTCATCTCGTCCGTCGCCGGAGCCCTCGCCTCCGTCGTGATGTTCCTGGTCAACTTCGCCTGGCTCATCCCGGTGGGCCGCTCCAACGACGACGAGGGGCCCGGTCTCCTCGGCATGCTCCTGATCATGATCCTGGGACCGCTCGCCGCCTCCGTCATCCAGCTCGCCGTCAGCCGCTCCCGGGAGTACGAGGCCGACGCCTCCGGGGCCCAGCTCACCGGCGACCCCCTGGCCCTCGCCAGTGCCCTGCGCAAGCTCGACGCGGGGACGAAACAGCTCCCGCTGCCGCCCGAGCCCAGGATCGAGACCGCGAGCCACATGATGATCGCGAACCCGTTCCGTCCCGGCCAGGGAATGGCGAAGATGTTCTCCACCCACCCGCCGATGGCGGAGCGGATCGCCCGACTAGAACAGATGGCAGGTCATCGCCCGTGAAAACCATCCTGAACGTCATCTGGCTGATCCTCTGCGGATTCTGGATGTTCCTCGGCTACCTGCTCGCGGGCCTCCTGCTCTGCATCACCATCATCGGCATCCCCTTCGGGCTCGCCGCCTTCAGGATCGGCGTCTACGCCCTCTGGCCGTTCGGCTACACCGTCGTCGACCGCCGGGACGCGGGCTCGCCCTCCTGCGTGGGCAACGTCCTGTGGCTGATCCTCGCCGGATGGTGGCTCGCCCTCGGCCACATCACCACCGGCATCGCGCTGTGCATCACGATCATCGGCATCCCCCTGGGCATCGCCAACTTCAAGCTGATCCCCGTCTCCCTCATGCCCTTCGGCAAGGAGATCGTCCGCACGGACCAGCCCTTCGCCGCCCGGTAGCCCGACAAGGCCCCCGACCCGGCCCCGGTCGGCCCCGGGGCAACCGAACACCTGCCCGCGACGTCTTGGATTCCAGGACGAGGCAAGGGGTAGGTGCAGCGACATGGGCATCATCAGTTGGATCATTCTCGGGCTGCTCGCCGGAGTCATAGCGAAAATCCTCCTCCCGGGACGTGACCCGGGCGGCATCATCGGCACCACGCTGATCGGCATCGCCGGGGCCTTCGTCGGAGGCTGGCTCTCCAGCAAGTTCCTCGACCGCCCCATCAGCAACGACTTCTACGACACCCCGACCTGGATCGCCGCCGTCGCCGGCTCACTGGTCCTGCTCATCGCCTACCGGCTGCTGTTCGGCAACTCCCGCGAACGGCGCTGACCCGGCGCGCGGACGCGGACGCAGGGAACCGTGAACGGCAGGCGCACCGCGCCCTACCGCACGTTCCGTGACGTCATCCCGGTCTCCCGCAACGTCAGGTTCAACCGGCCGGCCCGCAGCCCCGCGGCCGGGTCGGCCGGTCCCGCGTACACCTTCGGCACCCCGTGGAACGCGAAACGCGACGGCCCGCCGAAGACGAACAGATCCCCGGACGCCAACTCCACATCCGTGTAGGGCTGCCCGCGTCCCTCCGTGTTCCCGAAGCGGAACACACACCTCGCCCCGATGCTCAACGACACCACAGGAGCGCTCGACCGCTCCTCCTTGTCCTGATGCATCCCCATCCGCGCGGCGTCGTCGTAGAAGTTGATCAGCGCGGTATCCGGTGCGAACGCCTCCGCCGCATCCTCGTCCCCATACGCCTCGGCCACCGCCGCCCGCCCCAGGTCGCCGAGCCAGTCCGGGAACGCGGCCACCCGGGCGCCGTTCACGTCGTCAGCCGTACGCGCGTACCGGTACGGCTGCCAGTGCCACCCCAGGCACACCGTCCGCACCGACATCACCCCACCGCCCGGCAGCACTGTGTGCCGCAACGGGACCGGCCCCGACGCCCACTGACGGCACGCTGCGACCAGCTCCGCCCGCCGCTCCACCGGCAGCCACTCCGGGACGTGGACGGCCCCCGGCGCGAGCACCCTCCGCTCCCGCCGGAACAGGCCGTCCGAGGACGGCGGAAGCCCTGGCGCCACGGCTCAGCCCGCCCCGCCCTCGATCCCCAACAGCAGCTTCTTCCGATCCAGCCCGCCCGCGTACCCCCGCAACGCCCCGTCCGCCCCGATCACCCGGTGACACGGCCGCACGACCAGCAACGGATTGCGCCCGATCGCCGTGCCCACCGCCCGCACCCCCGCACCCGAGGCCCCGACCAGCGCCGCGACCTCCCCGTACGACACCGTGCTCCCGTAGGGGATCGACTCCAGCACCGCCCAGACCCGCCGCTGGAACTCCGTGCCCGTTCCCTCCGTCAGCGGCACGTCGAACCGCGTCGAGCGCCCCGCGAAGTACGCCTCCAACTGCCGGACGACCTCCGCGAACGGCTCTGGGGCGTGGAGCCAGCCGTCCTGGACGACCGTGCCGCCCTTCTGACCGGGCATCGACAATGAGCGCAGCCGGACACCGGCCACCCCGGCTGCCCCAGCCGCATCCGGCCCGTCCGCCACCGTCTCGCCGACCAGCAGCAGCTCGCCCAGCGGACTCTCGACCCGCGTGTACACCGTCGTCGTCATGCCTTCTCACTTCCCCGGTCGGTACAGCCAGTCTGCGCCCGCTCACTCCGCCCCCACCGGCGGTATTCGGACATCGCGCCCGCGCCCCGGGCCCCGGCACGCGAAGAGGCACGCCGTCGAGGTCGGCCTCGGCGGTGTGCCCCCGTTGTGCTCAGCTCGGCTCGGCTCGGTTCGGCTCAAGCGATCCGGCAACGCCCGTACGGATCGACGCGGTTGATCACCGGTAGTTCACGAACTGCACCGCGAAGTCGAAGTCCTGCCCCTTCAGCAGCGCCTGCACGGCCTGAAGGTCGTCCCGGCTCTTCGAGCTGACCCGCAGCTCGTCACCCTGGACCTGCGCCTTGACGCCCTTGGGCCCCTCGTCGCGGATGATCTTCGCCACCTTCTTGGCGTTGTCCTGGGAGATGCCTTCCTCGATCGTGGCGAAGATCTTGTACTCCTTGCCGGAGAGCTGCGGCTCACCGGCGTCCAGCGACTTCAGCGAGATACCGCGCTTGATCAGCTTGGACTGGAAGATGTCGAGGATGGCCTTGACGCGCTCCTCGCCGTTCGCCTCCATCAGAATCTTCTCGCTCGACCACGAGATCGAGGCGCCCGTGCCCTTGAAGTCGTAACGCTGGGAGATCTCCTTGGCGGCCTGGTTGAGGGCGTTGTCGACCTCCTGCCGCTCGACCTTCGAGACGATGTCGAAACTGGAGTCGGCCATGACGTGTGGCTCCTTGCGTCGAATGCTGGGGATACAGCGCAAGCCTAGCCACCACCGCCCCCGGGGGCCGCTGATCAATCAGGTGGCGGAGCACCCCTGGCCATCAGGTATCGTTTACGTCGTCGCCAAGGAGCTCACCACGAGATCCAACGCGTCGTTCGAGGCGGTGTGCCCGAGTGGCCAAAGGGAGCAGACTGTAAATCTGCCGGCTCAGCCTACCCAGGTTCGAACCCTGGCGCCGCCACGCGAACGAAGCCCCCGACCGGTTCTTCCGGTCGGGGGCTTCCTCGTGTCCGGACGTGCGGTTCCCGCCAGGAGTCCCGCCGCTGATCAGTTGCCCGCGACGTCCTTCACGGCCACCGTCACCGGCACGTTCCCGGAGATCGCTTCGAGGGTGAGGCCCGCCGTCGCCGGGGTGTCCAGCAGCTCCAGCAGCGTGGCCGCCACGTCGTCGCGGGGGATCGGGCCGCGGCCCGTCGAGGCGGCCAGGACGACCTGCCCGGTGCCCGCGTCGTTGGTCAGCATGCCGGGGCGCAGAATCGTCCAGTCCAGTGCGGTGCGGGAGCGTACGTCGGCGTCGGCGGCGCCCTTGGCCCGCAGATACACGTCGAAGACCTCGTCGCCGGGGTGGTCCGGGTCGGCGCCCATCGAGGAGACGACGAGATAGCGGCGGACGCCCGCCGCCTCGGCCGCGTCGGCGAACAGCACGGCAGCGTCGCGGTCGACGGTGTCCTTCCGGGAGACACCGCTGTTCGGCCCCGCGCCCGCGGCGAAGACGGCCGCGTCCGCGCCGCGCAGCACCTCCGCGGTCTGCTCCACGGTGGCCGATTCGAGGTCCAGCACGGCGGGTTGGGCGCCGGCTTCGGTCAGGTCCTGACTCTGTTGGGGGTTGCGGATGATCCCTACGGCTTCATCCCCGCGTGCGGCGAGCAGCCGCTCCAGCCGCAGTGCGATCTGTCCGTGTCCACCTGCGATGACAATGCGCATACCACCGACCGTACGCCCGGGGGCCGGGTGGCGCTCAGTTCCTCGGCCCCGCGCCGGAGTCGGGCCTGCCCTGGCGCGGGAGCCCGCCGAGGCCCGTGGCGGCGTCTCCGTCGGAGTCGCAGTACTCGCGTACGGCGCTGGTGCGGGCGACGACCCGGCCGCCGTGGATGACGATGCGGCTGTAGGCGAGGGAGAGCACCGCGGAGAGCCGTTCGCCGCGTACGGCGAGGAGTTCGGCGGGGAAGCCCGCCTCGACGCGCACGTCGGGCAGGCCGAGGGCCGCGCGGGCGGTCGTGGAGACCAGGGCGTACGCCTGTTCGGTGCGGAGCCCCGACTGTGAGGCGAGGAGGTAGGCGGCTTCGAGCGGATCGCCGCGACCGACCGGGTTGGCCGTGTCCCGCAGCGCACCGCTGCCCGCCGCGACGCGCACGCCGGCGGAGCGCAGCAGGCGTACGGGGGCGGTCGTACGGCGCTCGGCGCCGGCGCAGCCGCCCTGCGGCAGGCAGACCACGGTGATCCCGGCGGCGGCGAGCTGGTCGGCGGCACGGGAAGCGGCGTCCAGGGGCAGATGGGCCAGGCCGCCGCAGGGTCCGAGGGTGACGCCGGGGCGCAGGCCCGCGGCCATCGCGGCGAGCCGGGCCAGGCGGGCGGGGTCGTCGCCGTCGGTGTGCAGGTCCACGGGGCAGCCGTGCTCCGCCGCGATCTCCAGGACGGCCTCGGTGTAGCCCGTGGGGTCCGGGTCGAGGTCGGGGCAGCCGCCGACGACGGCCGCGCCCATCTTCACCGCGTCCCGGAGCATCGCGAGGCTGTCGGCCCCGGCGACCCCGGTGAGGAGCCGGGGGACCGCGACGGGCATGACGTCGGCGAGGCCGCGCAGGGCGCGCCGGGTCCCCAGGACGGCTTCGAGCGGGGCGAGGCCCTGGACGTCGCCGACGCGGACGTGGGTGCGCAGGGCGGTGGCGCCGTGGCCGAGCTGGAGGAGGGCGGCCTCGGTGGCGCGGCGCTGGATGTCCTCGGCGCGGTGGGAGGCGGGGCCGGGACTGCCGGGGCCCGCGCTGTCGGCGGTGAGGGCGGTGTCGCTGTGGGCGTGGGGTTCGGCCGGGGCGGGGAGCAGGAGGTAGCCGCGGAGGTCGATGCGGGGGCCGCGGGCGGTGAGGCTGCCCGCGGTGCCGACGGCCTCGATCCGGCTGCCGCTCAGGCGTACGTCGACGGCCCGTCCGTCGACGAGGCGGGCGGCGCCGAGGACGAGGGCGGGGCTGTCGGCGGTGGCGGCCGCGTCGGCGCTGTCGGGCGCGTTGTCGTCGGGCCGCCGTGGCTGGCTGTCAGGCATCGCGCTCCTGGGAGGGGTGCAAGGTCACACGGAGTGACCACACCCTAGGGGCGTGCGGGGGCGGCGTCCGGGAGGAGCGGAATAGTCGTACTGGTGCGCCTGCGCCGGCCGCCGACGGGACCCGTTCCCGAGGTGGACGCGGCCTGGATCAAGGCCTGATCAGGGGGTGTGGGCGGCCCCGGACGGAGGGCCGGAGAGAGCGGCACAAACGGATTTGGGCAACCGCGGAGGACCGTGTAATGTCTTCATCGCTCGCCCCAATAGCTCAGTCGGTAGAGCGTCTCCATGGTAAGGAGAAGGTCTGCGGTTCGATTCCGCATTGGGGCTCTGGTGATCGGGAAACCCCGCTTCGGCGGGGGGACCCATCATCAAAGCGGTGTAGCTCAGTCGGTAGAGCAAGCGGCTCATAATCGCTGTGTCACCGGTTCAAGTCCGGTCACCGCTACTAACGGTAGCCGATTGCTGGGTCGGTCCTTCGATCGGCTACCCTTTTATGCGTTCATCCGTCCACCGTCCGTCCAAGGAGCACTCACGTGGCTGCCACCGACGTCCGCCCGAAGATCACGCTGGCCTGCGTGGAGTGCAAGGAGCGGAACTACATCACCAAGAAGAACCGGCGTAACAACCCGGACCGTCTTGAGATGAAGAAGCACTGCCCGCGCTGCAACTCGCACACCGCGCACCGCGAAACGCGCTGAATCAGGCTCGTACACGAGGCCGTCCCCTTTGGGGGCGGCCTCGTGTCGTTGTACGGGGTCGTTCCCGCACAGGGGCGTGCCCTTATCCGTCTTTCACCAGGTTTCTCCGTCTTTCACCAGGTTTCTCAGGAGGTAGCGAGCTCATGGCGCTCGACCAGTCCTTCGTGGGGCGGACCTATCCGCCCACTCCGGCGTACGAGGTCGGCCGGGAGAAGATCCGCGAGTTCGCCGAGGCGGTGGGCGACACCCATCCGGCGTACGTCGACGCGGAGGCCGCCCGTGCGCTGGGTCACGCCGATGTGATCGCGCCGCCCACGTTCGTCTTCTCGATCACCTACCGGGCCGCCGGAGAGGTGGTGCAGGACCCGCAGCTGGGCCTGGACTACAGCCGGGTCGTCCACGGCGACCAGAAGTTCAGTTACGTGCGTCCGGTGCGGGCGGGGGACCGGCTGACGGTCACGTCCACGATCGAGGCCATCAAGTCCCTCGCGGGCAACGACATCCTGGACGTCCGCGGGGATGTGCACGACGAGGCCGGCGAACTGGTGGTCTCGACGTTGATGAAGCTGGTGGCGCGCGCCGCCGAGGAGGCGTGATGACGGCGAAGGTCTCTTACGGTTCGGTCGAGGTCGGTACGGAGCTGCCGGCGCAGTCGTTCCCGGTGACGCGGGCCACGCTCGTGCAGTACGCGGGCGCCTCGGGCGACTTCAACCCGATCCACTGGAACGAGAAGTTCGCGCTCGAGGTCGGACTGCCGGACGTGATCGCGCACGGCATGTTCACGATGGCCGAGGCGATCCGGGTGGTCACGGACTGGGCCGGCGACCCGGGCGCGGTCGTCGACTACGGGGTGCGTTTCACGAAGCCGGTCGTCGTGCCCAACGACGACAAGGGTGCGGTGATCGAGGTCAGCGGCAAGGTCGCGGCGAAGCTGGACGACAACCTCGTCCGGGTGGACCTGGTCGCCCTGTGTGACGGCAAGAAGGTGCTGGGGATGTCCCGGGCCGTGGTCCGGCTCGCCTGAGACGTACCGGCGCGCGGTGGTCGGAGGTGAGGGGCGTTCCTCCTGCGGAGGGGCGCCCCTCACTTGTGCTGGTTCCCCCGAGGCCTTGCCAGGTTGATTATTGAGCAATAACTTACTTTCATGGCAAGGATGAGTGCGGAGGAGCGGCGCGAGAGCGTCGTCCGGGCGGCGATCACCGAGTTCGCCCGCGGTGGCTACAACGGGACGTCCACCGAGGTGATCGCCCGGCGGGTCGGCGTCTCGCAGCCCTATCTCTTCCGGCTCTTCCCCAACAAGCAGGCCATCTTCATCGCCGCCGCCGAACGCTGTCTGGAGGACACCCGCGAGGTCTTGGTGACGGCCTCCGAGGGGCTGGAGGGCCAGGAGGCGCTGCACGCCATGGCCATGGCGTACCAGCGGCTGATCGTCCACGACGGCGAGAAGCTGATGATGCAGATGCAGACGTACGCGGCCGTCGCCGCCGCGGAGGCCGCCGGGAACCACGAGTTCGGCGAAACCCTGCGGGCGGCCTGGGCGCGGATGAGGGACGACATCCACATCGTGGTCGGGGCCGACGAGAACGAGACGGCGACGTTTCTGGCGTTCGGCATGCTCGTCAATACCCTCGCCTCGCTGGGCTTCCCGCCCGGCCATCGTGCCTGGTCGGGAGTGTACGACCCGGCCATGCCCGTCGAGTGAACAAGCGCGCCGGGCCCGGCCCGGCTTTCTGTCCGCAGAAGTTAGTCATCAATAACTAATCAGCAGGGGGAGAAGTGGACGCACAGCACGGCGCGACCGGCCGCGGGGGAGCGGTCTGGGTCCTGGTCATCACGAGCGTCGCCGGATTCATGGCGGCCCTCGACAACCTCGTCGTCACGACGGCCCTCCCCTCCATCCGCGCGAGCCTCGGCGGCGGGCTGGAGGAGCTGGAGTGGACGGTGAACGCGTACACCCTGACCTTCGCCGTGCTGCTGATGCTCGGGGCCGCGCTCGGGGACCGGTTCGGCAGACGGCGGCTGTTCATGGCCGGACTCGCCGTCTTCACGGCCGCCTCCGCCGCGGCCGCGCTCTCCCCGGGCATCGGGGAACTCATCGCCTTCCGGGCGGTCCAGGGCGTGGGGGCGGCGATCATGATGCCGTTGACGCTCACCCTGATCGGCGCCGCCGTCCCGCCCGAGCGGCGGGGAGCGGCGCTGGGCGTCTTCGGGGCGGTGACCGGGGTCGCCGTCGCCAGCGGTCCGCTGATCGGCGGCGCGCTCACCGAGCACATCTCCTGGCAGTGGATCTTCTGGCTGAACGTGCCGATAGGCCTGGCGCTGCTGCCGCTGGCCCGGCTGCGGCTCACCGAGTCCCACGCGCCGAAGGCGCCCCTGGACATCCGCGGCACGGTCCTGGTCAGCGCGGGCCTCTTCGGCATCGTCTACGCCCTGGTCAACACCGCGAGCCACGGATGGACCGACCCCGTCGTCCTGACCGGGCTGATCGCGGGCACGGCGCTGCTCGCCCTGTTCGTCCGCCACGGCATCCGGGGGGAGAACCCCATGCTGCCGATGCGGCTGTTCCGCAGCCGGGCCTTCCTCGGGATCAACGCCGCGAGCCTGCTGATGTTCCTCGGGATGTTCGGATCGATCTTCCTGCTCAGCCAGTTCCTGCAGAACGGCCTCGGACACTCGCCCACCGAGGCCGGGTTGCGGATGCTGCCCTGGACGGGGATGCCGATCCTCGTGGCGCCCTTCGCCGGATATCTCTCCGACCGCTTCGGGGGCCGCCCGGTGGTGGTCACCGGGCTCGCGCTCCAGGCCGTCGGGCTCTCCCTGTTCGCCCTGATCATCGAGCCCGGGGTCAGCTACACCGCCCAGCTCCCCGCCCTGATCCTCGGCGGGGTCGGCATGGCCCTGTACTTCGCGCCCGCCGCCAGCCTCGTGCTCTCCAGCGTCCGGCCCGGGGAACACGGCATCGCCTCCGGAGCCAACAGCGCGCTGCGGGAGGTCGGCGGGGCGCTCGGGGTCGCGGTGCTCGCCGCCGTCTTCGCCGCGCAGGGCGGTTACGGCTCACCGCGGCTGTTCGCGGACGGGACGGCGCCCGCCCTCTGGATCGGGGCGGGCGCGGTGGCCCTGGGCGCACTCGTCGCGCTCATGATCCCGGGCCGCCGCAGCGCCGGCATCACCGGCCGCCCCGCCCCGGAGCCGGTGGACCGGAGCGCCGCGGAGCCGGAGCCGGTGGCCGCCTGACCCGCCGCGACTGTGCCCGGCGGATCCTGACCCGCCCTGGGTGTGCCCGCCGGATCCTGACCCGCCCGCCCCGGGTGTGTCCGGCGGACCCTGACCGGGTCCGCCGGAGACGCCCCGGCCCCCGGGTACGGTCCGTGGCCCCGCACGAACGGCGGGGGCCGGACCGTACTCTTGACCCCGTGCAGGAACTCCACGACGCCCCCCTCGCCCCCCTGACCACCTTCCGGCTCGGCGGCCCCGCCGCCCGGCTGCTGACCGCCACCACCGACGCCGAGGTGATCGCCGCCGTGCGCGAGGCCGACGCGAGCGGCACCCCGCTGCTGGTGATCGGCGGCGGCTCCAACCTGGTCATCGGGGACAAGGGCTTCGACGGCACCGCCCTGCGGATCGCCACGAAGGGCTTCGCGTTCTCGGGGACGTCCCTGGAGCTGGCGGCCGGCGAGGTGTGGACCGACGCCGTCGCCCGGACCGTCGAGGCGGGCCTCGCGGGCATCGAGTGCCTGGCTGGCATCCCCGGATCCGCGGGCGCGACGCCCATCCAGAACGTCGGCGCGTACGGACAGGAGGTGTCCACCACCATCACGGAGGTCGTCGCCTACGACCGGCGCACCGAGGAGACGGTGACGATTCCGAACGCCGAGTGCGCGTTCTCGTACCGCCACAGCCGCTTCAAGGCCGAACCCGACCGCTTCGTGGTGCTGCGTGTCCGATTCGAGCTGGAAGAGGCGGCCGGGCTCTCCGCGCCCCTGAAGTACCCCGAAACGGCCAGGGCCATGGGCGTCGAGCAGGGCGACCGCGTCCCGCTGACGGCCGCCCGCGAGACCGTGCTGCGGCTGCGGGCAGGCAAGGGCATGGTGCTGGACCCGGAGGACCACGACACCTGGTCGGCGGGGTCCTTCTTCACCAACCCGATCCTCGAACCGGCCGCGTTCCAGGACTTCCTCACCCAGGTCGGCGAGCGCCTCGGCCCGGACGTGACACCTCCGGCCTTCCCCGCCGAGGACGGACGCACCAAGACCTCGGCGGCCTGGCTCATCGACCGGGCCGGATTCACCAAGGGCTACGGCAGCGGCCCCGCCCGGATCTCCACCAAGCACACCCTCGCCCTCACCAACCGGGGCGCGGCCACCACCGAGGACCTGCTCGCCCTGGCCCGCGAGGTCGTCGCCGGGGTACACGCGGCCTTCGGCGTCACCCTGGTCAACGAACCGGTGACGGTCGGCGTCAGCCTGTAGGAGACGTCGGCCGTAGGAGAAGGCGTCGGCCCGCAGGGAACGTACGGGGTCAGTACGCGACGCCCACGCCCTGCCTCACGGCCGCCGGGTCCTCGGCCAACGCGAGCATCGCGTGTGCCACATCGGCCCGGGAGATGGACCGGCTGCTGCGCGGCGTACCGCCCACGACCTGCCGGTAGACGCCCGTGAGCGGCCCGTCCGTCAGCTTCGGCGGCCGTACCGCGGTCCAGTCCGTCGCACTGCGGGCCAATGCCGCCTCCATCCGGGCGAGATCGGCGTACAGCTCCGCCAGGACCGCCCCGACCGCCTTGCGCACCAGCCGGTCCACCAGGGGATCGCCCTCCGGCTCCGGCCCGACGGGCACCGCGCTCACCACCAGCAGCCGCCGCACCCGCTCGGCCTCCATCGCCGCCAGGATCTGCCCGGTCAGCCGTTCGGCGACGCCGTTCGCCTTCCGGCCGCGCGAGCCCAGCCCCGACAGGACCGCGTCCCGCCCCGCCAGCGCCGCCCGCACCGCCGCCGGATCGTCCAGCCGGACGACAGCGTGCGGCGCCGCGCGATCCAGCCGCTCCGGGAGCCGGTCCGGGTCGCGGACCACGACCGTCACCTCGTGGCCCGCCGCGCGCGCCTGCCCGACGATCTCCTGACCGACGCCGCCGGTCGCCCCGAACACGGTGATTCTCATAGCGCCCCCTGGTGGGTGAGTGTTCACTAACCTCTAGAGTGGGTGGCTCCCCACCCGGACGTCAAGATCTTCGGGTCACGGCCTGTTGGAGCACACATGGACCAGAAGCCCGCCCGCGTCCGGATCGTCGACGCGGCGCACGAGCTGATGCTCTCCATCGGCCTCGCCCGGACCACCACCAAGGAGATCGCCCGGGCGGCCGGCTGCTCGGAGGCCGCGCTCTACAAGTACTTCTCCGGCAAGGAGGAGCTGTTCGTCACCGTGCTCGCGGAGCGGCTGCCCCGCCTCGGGAACCTCCTCGGAGACCTGCGCGCGGGCGAGGGCAGCGTCGAGGGCAACCTCACCGAGATCGCCCGGGTGGCCGCGCTGTTCTACGAGCAGACCTTCCCCATGGCCGCGTCCCTGTACGCCGAACCTCAGCTCAAGCGCCGTCACGAGGAGGGCGTGGGAGGGCTCGAGGCCGGGCCCCACCTGCCGATCCGGCAGCTCGACGCCTATCTGCGCGCCGAACAGGGCGCGGGCCGGATCCGGGCCGAAGCGGACAGTTACGCCGCCGCCTCGCTGCTGCTGGGCGCCTGTGCCCAGCGGGCCTTCGCCTACGCCGCGCTCCCCGGCGGCACGCCCCCGCAGCCCCTGGACGCATTCGCCGCCTCCCTGGCCCGCACGCTGCTGGGCGGGATCAGCTAGCGAGCCAGTCGTCGACCCCGGAGAGCAGCTTCTCCCGTACGTCCACGGGGGCCGCCGATCCGCGCACCGACTGGCGGGCCAGCTCGGCCAGCTCCTCGTCGGTGAAGCCGTGGTGGCGGCGCACCAGCTCGTACTGGGCAGCCAGCCGGGAACCGAACAGCAGCGGGTCGTCCGCCCCCAGCGCCATCGGCACGCCCGCGTCGAACAGAGTGCGCAGGGGGACGTCGGCGGGCTTCTCGTAGACGCCGAGCGCCACATTGGACGACGGGCAGACCTCGCAGGTGACCCCGCGCTCGGCGAGCTTGCGCAGCAGCCGGGGGTCCTCGGCGGCCCGGACCCCGTGTCCGATGCGCGAGGCGTCCAGGTCGTCGAGGCAGTCGCGCACGCTGGAGGGCCCGGCGAGCTCCCCGCCGTGCGGAGCCGCCAGCAGGCCGCCCTCGCGGGCGATCGCGAAGGCCCGGTCGAAGTCGCGGGCCATTCCGCGCCGCTCGTCGTTGGAGAGCCCGAAGCCGACGACGCCCCGGTCCGCGTATCGGACGGCGAGCCGGGCCAGGGTGCGGGCGTCCAGCGGATGCTTCATCCGGTTGGCGGCGATCACCACGCGCATGCCCAGACCGGTGTCCCGGGCGGCGCTGTCCACGGCGTCGAGGATGATCTCGATGGCCGGGATCAGCCCGCCGAGCAGCGGGGCGTACGAGGTGGGGTCGACCTGGATCTCCAGCCAGCCGGAGCCGTCCGCGACGTCCTCCTGGGCGCTCTCGCGCACCAGGCGGTGAATGTCCTCGGGGGACCGCAGACACGACCGGGCGATGTCGTAGAGCCGCTGGAAACGGAACCAGCCGCGCTCGTCGGTCGCCCGCAGCTTGGGCGGCTCACCGCCGGTCAGGGCGTCGGGGAGATGGACCCCGTACTTGTCGGCGAGTTCGAGCAGGGTGGTTGGCCGCATCGACCCGGTGAAGTGCAGGTGCAGGTGGGCCTTGGGCAACAGACGTACATCACGCTCCATTCGAAGATCCTGCCGCACGGGCGGGCCGGAGCGGTAGCCGCTTTCCCTTTCCGGGGGGCCGCTCGAACAAAAAGCGCCCCCGGCCGGTGGAGGATTCCAGCGGCCCGGGGCGCTTTCCGTTTCGAGCGGTTACGTGACCGGTCAGGCCTTGGCCTCGCCCAGCAGCTTCTGCATCCGCGAGACGCCCTCGATCAGGTCCTCGTCGCCCAGGGCGTAGGACAGGCGCAGGTAGCCCGGGGTGCCGAAGGCCTCGCCGGGCACGACGGCGACCTCGGCCTCGTCCAGGATGAGCGCGGCCAGCTCGACGGTGGTGGCCGGACGCTTGCCGCGGATCTCCTTGCCGAGCAGGTCCTTCACCGCCGGGTAGGCGTAGAAGGCGCCCTCGGGCTCCGGGCAGAACACGCCGTCGATCTCGTTGAGCATCCGCACGACGATCCCCCGGCGGCGGTCGAAGGCGGTCCGCATCTCGGCGACGGCGTCCAGCGGGCCGGAGACGGCCGCGAGCGCGGCGACCTGGGCGACGTTGGAGACGTTGGAGGTGGCGTGCGACTGGAGGTTGGTCGCGGCCTTCACCACGTCCCGCGGGCCGATGATCCAGCCCACCCGCCAGCCGGTCATCGCGTACGTCTTGGCGACGCCGTTGACGACGATGCACTTGTCGCGCAGCTCGGGGACGATCGCCGGCAGCGAGGTGAAGGTGGCGTCGCCGTAGACGAGGTGCTCGTAGATCTCGTCGGTCATGACCCACAGGCCGTGCTCGACGGCCCAGCGGCCGATGGCCTCGGCGTCGGCCTCGCTGTAGACGGCGCCGGTCGGGTTGGACGGCGAGACGAACAGGACGACCTTGGTCTTCTCGGTGCGCGCGGCCTCCAGCTGCTCGACGGAGACCCGGTAGCCCGTGGTCTCGTCGGCCACGACCTCGACCGGGACACCCCCGGCGAGCCGGATCGACTCGGGGTAGGTGGTCCAGTACGGGGCGGGGACGATGACCTCGTCGCCCGGGTCGAGGATCGCGGCGAAGGCCTCGTAGATGGCCTGCTTGCCACCGTTGGTCACCAGGATCTGGCTGGCGTCGACCTCGTAGCCGGAGTCGCGCAGGGTCTTCTCCGCGATGGCGGCCTTGAGCTCGGGGAGCCCGCCGGCCGGGGTGTAGCGGTGGTACTTCGGGTTGCGGCAGGCCTCTACCGCGGCGTCGACGATGTAGTCGGGCGTCGGGAAGTCGGGCTCGCCGGCCCCGAAGCCGATCACCGGACGCCCGGCGGCCTTGAGGGCCTTGGCCTTGGCGTCGACGGCGAGGGTCGCGGACTCGGAGATCGCACCGATGCGGGCCGAAACCCGGCGCTCGGACGGTGAAGTTGCAGCGCTCATGGCCCCATGCTCCCAGACCGCGAAAGCCGTCGGCACAGGGGTTTCAGGGACCGGACAGGACCCGGACAGCATGCGGACAGGCCCGGTCGGTTGTGGTCTGTTCGACGCGGCGGCTCCGAACCCGTACACTCACCTGTCGTTGGCCTTCACCAGCCACACCGTTCCTGCACCCGGTCACCGGGGAAGATGCGGTAGGTTGGTGGAAACCACAAAGGGTCGTAGCTCAATTGGTAGAGCACTGGTCTCCAAAACCAGCGGTTGGGGGTTCAAGTCCCTCCGGCCCTGCTACACACTCCTTCGCCAGGATGTGTGCGCATGTACGTACTTCATTGCACAGCCGTGCGCGGCTCCACCGGGCGCGGCACGGCCACGACCCGGAATCAGGTGAGTAGCGTGACGGACGCCGTGGGCTCCATCGACATGCCTGATGCTGAGGATGAAGCTCCCGAGTCGAAGAAGAAGGCTCGGAAGGGCGGCAAGCGCGGCAAGAAGGGCCCTCTGGGTCGGCTCGCGCTGTTCTACCGCCAGATCGTCGCCGAACTCCGTAAGGTTGTCTGGCCGACCCGCAGCCAGCTCACGACGTACACCTCCGTGGTGATCGTGTTCGTCGTCGTCATGATCGGTCTTGTTACCGTTCTCGACATGGGCTTCGCCCGGGTCATCAAGTACGTCTTCGGCTGATCTCGCGGAAGGCGTCCGACCGGGCGCCCCTTTCGCACGTTCCACCCTTTGTATCCAGGAAGAAGCAGCCATCGTGTCTGACCCGAACCTGAACGACGCCGTCGAGCCCGAGGCTGGCGCCTTCGAGTCCGCCAAGGACGAGCTCGACATCGTTGAGGCTGCTGACTCCGTGGACCCGGACCAGGCCGAGGCCGCCGACGCCGCTGCGGGCGAGCCCGCAGAGCAGGCCGCCGTGAACGTCGATGCCGAGGAGTCCGAGGATTCCGACGAGGACGCCGCCGAAGCAGCCGAGTCCGTCGAGGACGAGGCCGCTGAGGAAGAGGCCGTCGAGGCCGACGACGAGAGCGCCGACGAGGAAGAGGCCGAGCCGGCCGCCCCCGTCGACCCCGTCGCCGCCCTGCGCGAAGAGCTCCGCACGCTCCCCGGCGAGTGGTACGTCATCCACACGTACGCCGGTTACGAGAAGCGCGTGAAGGCCAACCTCGAGCAGCGTGCCGTCTCGCTGAACGTGGAGGAGTTCGTCTATCAGGCCGAGGTGCCCGAAGAGGAAATCGTCCAGATCAAGAACGGCGAGCGCAAGAACGTCCGGCAGAACAAGCTCCCCGGCTACGTGCTGGTGCGCATGGACCTGACGAACGAGTCCTGGGGCGTCGTGCGGAACACGCCGGGCGTCACCGGCTTCGTGGGCAACGCCTACGACCCGTACCCGCTGACCCTGGACGAGATCGTCAAGATGCTCGCCCCGGAGGCCGAGGAGAAGGCCGCCCGCGAGGCCGCCGAGGCCGAGGGCAAGCCGGCTCCGTCCCGCAAGGTCGAAGTCCAGGTGCTGGACTTCGAGGTCGGCGACTCGGTCACCGTCACGGACGGCCCCTTCGCCACCCTGCAGGCCACGATCAACGAGATCAACGCCGACTCGAAGAAGGTCAAGGGCCTCGTCGAGATCTTCGGCCGCGAGACCCCGGTCGAGCTCAGCTTCGATCAGATCCAGAAGAACTAGCTCTTCCCGCCGGTTTCTGGACACATGCCTACCCAGCAGGTCAGAGGGGCTTCGCAGCCGCTCTGACCTGCTGGGTTTTTGGTCGCGCAGCTATACCCGTTATCGTTGTGCGGTATGCCTCCATCCGGATGACCGGAATCGGCGGCGAAACACTCTCATAGGACCCGGAGAGAGCAATGCCTCCCAAGAAGAAGAAGATCACGGGGCTTATCAAGCTTCAGATCAACGCCGGTGCGGCGAACCCGGCCCCGCCGGTCGGCCCCGCGCTCGGTCAGCACGGCGTCAACATCATGGAGTTCTGCAAGGCCTACAACGCCGCGACCGAGTCGCAGCGTGGCATGGTCGTGCCGGTGGAGATCACGGTCTACGACGACCGTTCCTTCACCTTCATCACGAAGACTCCGCCGGCCGCCAAGCTGATCCTCAAGGCCGCGGGTGTGGACAAGGGCTCCGGCGAGCCGCACAAGACCAAGGTCGCCAAGCTGACGGCCGCCCAGGTCCGCGAGATCGCCACGACGAAGCTCCCCGACCTGAACGCCAATGACCTCGACGCCGCGTCGAAGATCATTGCCGGCACCGCCCGTTCCATGGGCATCACGGTCGAAGGCTGATTCAGCCCCGTAACCCCCAGTGGTAGGACCAAGCGCTGGTCCGCACCACGACTCCACACTCTGAAACCACAGGAGTAGAAGTGAAGCGCAGCAAGAACCTCCGCGCTGCGGACGCCAAGATCGACCGGGAGCGCAACTACGCCCCGCTCGAGGCCGTCCGTATCGCCAAGGACACCGCCTCCACGAAGTTCGACAGCACCGTCGAGGTCGCCTTCGCCCTGGGTGTCGACCCGCGCAAGGCCGACCAGATGGTCCGTGGCACCGTGAACCTCCCGCACGGCACCGGCAAGACCGCCCGGGTCCTGGTCTTCGCGACCGGTGACCGTGCTGCGGCCGCGGAAGCCGCTGGAGCCGACATCGTCGGCGCCGACGAGCTCATCGACGAGGTGGCGAAGGGCCGTCTGGACTTCGACGCCGTCGTCGCGACCCCGGACCTCATGGGCAAGGTCGGCCGCCTGGGCCGCGTGCTCGGTCCGCGTGGTCTGATGCCGAACCCGAAGACCGGCACCGTCACCCCCGATGTCGTGAAGGCTGTCAACGACATCAAGGGCGGCAAGATCGAGTTCCGCGTCGACAAGCACTCGAACCTGCACTTCATCATCGGCAAGACCTCGTTCGACGAGACCAAGCTGGTGGAGAACTACGCAGCGGCGCTGGACGAGATCCTCCGTCTGAAGCCGTCCGCCGCCAAGGGCCGCTACATCAAGAAGGCCACGCTGGCCACCACGATGGGCCCCGGCATCCCGCTGGACGCCAACCGCACCCGCAACCTCCTCGTCGAGGAGGACCCGGCCTCCGTCTGAGCCTTTCGTGCTCACCCGGTAGCCGCGTCGTACGCGTGCACTGTGTGAACGGGCCCCGCAACCTTTCGAGGTGCGGGGCCCGTCCTCGTATCCGTAAGAAGACATGTCTGTCAGTGCCCTGTGCCACTGTTGTGCGGGAGACGACGGACGATACGAGGGGTGGACGGTACATGAGGACGAGCACGGCACGGCGCATGGGCACGGCTCTGGCCACCGCGGCGGCACTGACGTCGATAGCGGCCTGCGGTGGATCCGACGGCTCCGACGGCTCCAAGGGCGCCGACGGCTCCAAGGGCGCCGACGGCGCCGGTAAGGACAAGGCGGGCGCCGTCTCCAAGGTGAGCCCCGTGGCCGCGCTGAAGCAGGTGCGACAGAAGACCGGAGGCGCCCAGTCGGCGAAGGTCGAGGGCACCACGGAGATAGGCAGCGTCATGTCCATGAAGCAGTCCGGGGCCATCGGCTGGGCCGACGGGCTCTCGGGCGAGCTGGCCATCACGTACACCGGCGGCACCATGGGCGACGCCCTGAAGCAGACCGGCGGCGACGGAACGGTCCGGGCGCGCTACTTCAAGGACGAGTACTACGCCAACATGGGCGACGCCATGGCGGCCAACACCGGCGGGAAGCACTGGATCCGCTATTCCTACAAGGACCTCGCCGAGCTGGGCGGCGCCTCCGGCGACGTCATGAAGGACCAGATCCAGAACAGCACGCCCGAGCAGGGCGTGAAGGCGCTCCTGGCCTCCGGCGACGTGAAGAAGGTCGGCCAGGAGGACGTCCGCGGGGTCCCCGCGACGCACTACTCCGGCACGGTCGACGTGGCCGGCCTGACCGCGAAGAACAGCGACCTGGACGCGAAGCAGCTGGCCGCGTTCAAGGAGCAGCTCGCCCTGGCCGGGGTGACCACCCAGACCGTCGACATTTGGGTCGACAAGAACGACCTGCTCGTGAAGAAGACGGAACGCGGCGAGATGAAGACCGGTGCGTTCAACTCGACGCTCTTCTACAGCGACTACGGCACCGAGGTCCCCTCCGAGAAGCCGGCGGCCTCGGACACCGTGGACTTCAAGGAGATGCTGAAGCAGGGCGGCGCTACCCCGGGCGGCGCCTCCTGACACCTTCCGCAAGGGACGAACGGGGACGGATTTGCTCGTCCCGCATCCGGTCGCGTAGTCTCACCAAGAAGCCAAAGACCGCTGGTCGTCACTGTGCCTCGTCAGAGGGACGGTGACCGAAGGTTCCGCTAGATCGGACGACCTGCGCAGGTGACTGTGGAACGCTCCCGGACTCTGTTCGGTCGAGCCGCGCCCTGGCACTTGTGCTGGGGCGTTTCGTCTTTCCCGGCCCCTTCTGAGCGGTCCTCATCACCCGGAAGGAGGCCGACGCTCATGGCAAGGCCCGACAAGGCTGCCGCGGTAGCCGAGCTGACGGACCAGTTCCGCAGCTCGAACGCCGCCGTGCTGACCGAGTACCGGGGTCTCACCGTGGCACAGCTCAAGGAGCTGCGCCGTTCGCTCGGTGAGAACGCCCAGTACGCCGTGGTGAAGAACACGCTGACCAAGATTGCGGCCAACGAGGCCGGGATCGACACGCTGGACGACCTGTTCTCGGGTCCGACGGCGGTTGCCTTCGTCACCGGTGACCCGGTGGAGTCGGCGAAGGGTCTTCGTGACTTCGCCAAGGACAACCCCAACCTCATCATCAAGGGCGGTGTCCTTGACGGTAAGGCGCTGTCCGCCGATGAGATCAAGAAGCTCGCGGACCTCGAGTCCCGCGAGGTTCTGCTCTCCAAGCTGGCCGGTGCCTTCAAGGGCAAGCAGACTCAGGCTGCGCAGCTCTTCCAGGCACTGCCGTCGAAGTTCGTCCGCACCGCGGAAGCGCTTCGCGCCAAGAAGGAAGAGCAGGGCGGTGCCGGTACTCCGGCTCCCGCCGAGGCCGCCGAGTAATTTCGCTCAGCGGTCCAGCGGGCTCCACGTACGCCCGCCGACATATACATCCGGCACCTGCCGAATAGTGGAAGGACGCCTATCATGGCGAAGCTGTCCCAGGACGACCTGCTCGCGCAGTTCGAAGGCATGACCCTCATCGAGCTCTCCGAGTTCGTCAAGGCCTTCGAGGAGAAGTTCGACGTCACCGCCGCTGCGGCCGTCGCCGTCGCCGGCCCCGCCGCTGGTGGCGCCCCGGCCGAGGCCGAGGCCGAGCAGGACGAGTTCGACGTCATCCTCACCGGTGCCGGCGAGAAGAAGATCCAGGTCATCAAGACCGTGCGTGAGCTGACCTCGCTCGGTCTCAAGGAGGCCAAGGACCTCGTCGACGGCACCCCGAAGCCGGTCCTCGAGAAGGTCGCCAAGGACGTCGCGGAGAAGGCTGCCGAGTCCCTCAAGGCCGCCGGCGCCTCCGTCGAGGTCAAGTAACACCTCGGGAGTCCTCCGGACTCCCTGGGCACCTCAGGTGCCCGCGCCAAGGGCGATCACCCATTCGGGTGGTCGCCCTTCGGCGTGCCCGTGGCGGGTGCCTTGCTCTTCCGCCGACGACGAGTAGGGTGATCTTCGCCGTGCGCCTCTCGCGGGCCCCTCAGGGGCGTCCTGCGGGCATCCCGGGGGTGGCCGGTGAAGGCTCCTGGAGGTCCGATCGGACCGGCGGGCCTTGACGAACCGGACGCGGCGCGCAATTCTCAGGACGCGTCATCACTTCGATCCGTATCCGAGGCATGGATCGAGAGTGAAGAGGGCAGTAAAGAAGAGCGCACCCCGCGCGAGGGCTAGGGCTAGACATAGGTGTTGAGAACAGCTGTTGAGAGCAACGTGGGTCTCTGAGAACCCCGACTGGACATCAGTGTGCCGCTTGGCTACACTGACCCTTTGCGCTGCCTGTTAGCTGCCTCCTGCCCGTCACCAGAGGCATGCCCACGCTGAAGCACCGATGGCCGACCCCCTCCGACCTGGTCGTTTTGCGACCGATTCGGAACGGTTTGTCTCTGTGGCCAGGGTGGGACCGGTACGCGCGTAGTGAGTCCGAGCCCTCGGAAGGACCCCCTCTTGGCCGCCTCGCGCAACGCCTCGACCGCGAATACGAACAACGGTGCCAGCACCGCCCCGCTGCGCATCTCCTTTGCAAAAATCAAGGAGCCCCTCGAGGTTCCGAACCTCCTCGCGCTGCAGACCGAGAGCTTTGACTGGCTCCTGGGCAACGCCGCCTGGAAGGCTCGCGTCGAGGCTGCTCTGGACAGTGGACAAGACGTCCCCACCAAGTCCGGCCTGGAGGAGATCTTCGAGGAGATCTCACCGATCGAGGACTTCTCCGGGTCGATGTCGCTTACGTTCCGCGACCACCGCTTCGAGCCCCCGAAGAACTCGATCGACGAGTGCAAGGAGCGCGACTTCACGTTCGCCGCGCCGCTCTTCGTCACGGCCGAGTTCACCAACAACGAGACCGGCGAGATCAAGTCCCAGACGGTCTTCATGGGCGACTTCCCGCTCATGACCAACAAGGGCACCTTCGTCATCAACGGCACCGAGCGTGTCGTCGTGTCGCAGCTGGTCCGCTCGCCGGGTGTCTACTTCGACTCCTCCATCGACAAGACGTCCGACAAGGACATCTTCTCCTCCAAGATCATCCCGTCCCGGGGTGCCTGGCTGGAGATGGAGATCGACAAGCGCGACATGGTCGGTGTCCGCATCGACCGCAAGCGCAAGCAGTCCGTCACCGTTCTCCTGAAGGCTCTCGGTTGGACCACCGAGCAGATCCTGGAGGAGTTCGGCGAGTACGAGTCGATGCGCGCCACCCTGGAGAAGGACCACACCCAGGGCCAGGACGACGCGCTGCTCGACATCTACCGCAAGCTGCGCCCCGGCGAGCCGCCGACGCGCGAGGCCGCTCAGACGCTGCTCGAGAACCTCTACTTCAACCCGAAGCGCTACGACCTCGCGAAGGTCGGCCGCTACAAGGTGAACAAGAAGCTCGGCGCCGATGAGCCGCTGGACGCCGGTGTCCTCACCAGCGACGACATCATCGCGACCATCAAGTACCTGGTGAAGCTGCACGCCGGTGAGACCGAGACGACCGGTGAGTCGGGCCGCGAGATCGTCGTCGAGACCGACGACATCGACCACTTCGGCAACCGTCGTCTGCGCAACGTCGGCGAGCTCATCCAGAACCAGGTCCGTACGGGCCTGGCGCGGATGGAGCGCGTCGTGCGTGAGCGCATGACCACCCAGGACGTCGAGGCGATCACGCCGCAGACCCTGATCAACATCCGGCCGGTCGTCGCCTCCATCAAGGAGTTCTTCGGCACCAGCCAGCTGTCGCAGTTCATGGACCAGAACAACCCGCTGTCGGGTCTCACCCACAAGCGCCGCCTGTCGGCTCTTGGCCCGGGTGGTCTCTCCCGTGAGCGGGCCGGCTTCGAGGTCCGCGACGTGCACCCGTCCCACTACGGACGCATGTGCCCGATCGAGACCCCCGAAGGCCCGAACATCGGTCTGATCGGTTCGCTCGCCTCGTACGGCCGCGTCAACGCGTTCGGCTTCATCGAGACGCCGTACCGCAAGGTCGTCGACGGCCAGGTCACCGATGACGTCGACTACATCACGGCCGACGAGGAGGACCGCTTCGTCATCGCCCAGGCGAACGCGACCCTCTCCGAGGAGCTGCGCTTCACCGAGCCCCGCGTCCTGGTCCGCCGTCGTGGCGGAGAGGTCGACTACGTGCCCGGCACGGACGTCGACTACATGGACGTCTCGCCGCGCCAGATGGTGTCCGTCGCCACCGCGATGATCCCCTTCCTGGAGCACGACGACGCCAACCGTGCCCTCATGGGCGCGAACATGATGCGTCAGGCGGTGCCGCTCATCAAGTCGGAGGCGCCGCTCGTCGGCACCGGCATGGAGTACCGCTGCGCCACCGACGCCGGTGACGTCCTCAAGGCGGAGAAGGACGGTGTGGTCCAGGAGGTCTCCGCGGACTACATCACCGTCACGAACGACGACGGCACGTACACCACGTACCGCATCGCCAAGTTCATGCGCTCCAACCAGGGCACCTCGGTCAACCAGAAGGTCGTCGTCTCCGAGGGCGACCGGATCGTGGCCGACCAGGTGCTCGCCGACGGACCGGCCACCGAGAACGGTGAGATGGCCCTCGGCAAGAACCTGCTCGTGGCGTTCATGCCGTGGGAGGGTCACAACTACGAGGACGCGATCATCCTGTCGCAGCGCCTCGTGCAGGACGACGTCCTCTCCTCGATCCACATCGAGGAGCACGAGGTCGACGCCCGTGACACCAAGCTCGGCCCGGAGGAGATCACCCGGGACATCCCGAACGTCTCCGAAGAGGTCCTCGCCGACCTCGACGAGCGCGGCATCATCCGGATCGGTGCCGAGGTCGTCGCCGGCGACATCCTCGTCGGCAAGGTCACGCCCAAGGGCGAGACCGAGCTGACCCCCGAGGAGCGCCTGCTCCGCGCGATCTTCGGTGAGAAGGCGCGCGAGGTGCGCGACACCTCGCTGAAGGTGCCGCACGGTGAGATCGGCAAGGTCATCGGCGTCCGCGTCTTCGACCGCGAAGAGGGCGACGAGCTGCCGCCGGGCGTGAACCAGCTGGTCCGCGTCTACGTCGCGCAGAAGCGCAAGATCACCGATGGTGACAAGCTCGCCGGCCGTCACGGCAACAAGGGCGTCATCTCCAAGATCCTGCCGATCGAGGACATGCCGTTCCTGGAGGACGGCACCCCGGTCGACATCATCCTCAACCCGCTGGGTGTCCCGTCCCGAATGAACCCGGGACAGGTCCTGGAGATCCACCTCGGCTGGCTCGCCAGCCGCGGCTGGGACGTCTCCGGCCTCGGTGACGAGTGGGCCCAGCGCCTGCGGGACATCGGCGCCGACCAGGTCGCACCCGGCACCAACGTCGCCACGCCCGTCTTCGACGGTGCGCGCGAGGACGAGATCACCGGCCTCTTCCAGGCCACGATCCCCAACCGCGACGGCGACCGCCTGGTCCAGCCCTCCGGAAAGGCCCAGCTCTACGACGGCCGCTCCGGCGAGCCGTTCCCGGAGCCGGTCTCGGTCGGGTTCATGTACATCCTCAAGCTGCACCACCTGGTCGACGACAAGCTGCACGCCCGTTCGACCGGCCCGTACTCCATGATCACCCAGCAGCCGCTGGGTGGTAAGGCACAGTTCGGTGGTCAGCGCTTCGGTGAGATGGAGGTGTGGGCCCTTGAGGCTTACGGCGCCGCATACGCCCTCCAGGAGCTCCTGACGATCAAGTCCGACGACGTGACCGGCCGCGTGAAGGTATACGAGGCCATCGTCAAGGGCGAGAACATCCCCGAGCCCGGCATTCCCGAGTCCTTCAAGGTGCTCATCAAGGAAATGCAGTCGCTCTGCCTCAACGTGGAGGTGCTGTCCTCGGACGGCATGTCCATCGAGATGCGCGACACGGACGAGGACGTCTTCCGCGCGGCGGAGGAACTCGGTATCGACCTGTCCCGGCGCGAGCCGAGCAGCGTCGAAGAGGTCTGACGGGCCGGCCGGCCGCCTCGTCCCGAGGCGGCCGGCCCTCCCCGGACCCGTTCAGACCATTGATTTGACGAGACCCCGAAAGAGGGATTGACGACAAGTGCTCGACGTCAACTTCTTCGACGAGCTGCGGATCGGCCTTGCCACCGCGGACGACATCCGGACCTGGTCGCACGGCGAAGTGAAGAAGCCGGAGACCATCAACTACCGCACGCTCAAGCCCGAGAAGGACGGACTCTTCTGCGAGAAGATCTTCGGTCCGACCCGGGACTGGGAGTGCTACTGCGGCAAGTACAAGCGTGTCCGCTTCAAGGGCATCATCTGTGAGCGCTGCGGCGTCGAGGTCACTCGCGCCAAGGTGCGTCGTGAGCGGATGGGCCACATCGAGCTTGCCGCTCCCGTCACCCACATCTGGTACTTCAAGGGCGTTCCCTCGCGCCTCGGATACCTGCTGGACCTCGCGCCGAAGGACCTGGAAAAGGTCATCTACTTCGCCGCGTACATGATCACGTTCGTGGACGAGGAGCGTCGTACCCGCGACCTGCCGTCCCTGGAGGCGCACGTCTCCGTCGAGCGCCAGCAGACCGAGAACCGCCGCGACTCCGACCTGGAGGCCCGCGCCAAGAAGCTCGAGACCGACTTGGCCGAGCTGGAGGCCGAGGGCGCCAAGGCGGACGTGCGCCGCAAGGTGCGCGAAGGCGCCGAGCGTGAGATGAAGCAGCTGCGCGACCGTGCGCAGCGCGAGATCGACCGCCTCGACGAGGTGTGGAGCCGCTTCAAGAACCTCAAGGTCCAGGACCTGGAGGGCGACGAGCTGCTCTACCGCGAGCTGCGTGACCGCTTCGGCACGTACTTCGACGGCTGCATGGGCGCCGCGGCGCTCCAGAAGCGCCTGGAGTCCTTCGACCTCGACGAGGAGGCCGAGCGCCTCCGCGAGATCATCCGCACCGGCAAGGGCCAGAAGAAGACCCGTGCGCTCAAGCGCCTCAAGGTCGTCTCCGCGTTCCTGCAGACCAGCAACAAGCCCAAGGGCATGGTGCTCGACTGCGTGCCGGTCATCCCGCCGGACCTGCGTCCGATGGTGCAGCTGGACGGTGGCCGCTTCGCGACCTCCGACCTGAACGACCTGTACCGCCGTGTGATCAACCGCAACAACCGCCTCAAGCGTCTCCTTGACCTCGGCGCCCCCGAGATCATCGTGAACAACGAGAAGCGGATGCTGCAGGAGGCCGTCGACGCACTGTTCGACAACGGCCGCCGCGGTCGCCCGGTCACCGGTCCCGGCAACCGGCCCCTGAAGTCCCTGAGCGACATGCTCAAGGGCAAGCAGGGCCGTTTCCGCCAGAACCTCCTCGGCAAGCGCGTGGACTACTCCGCGCGATCCGTGATCGTCGTCGGTCCGCAGCTCAAGCTGCACCAGTGCGGTCTGCCGAAGGCGATGGCACTGGAGCTCTTCAAGCCGTTCGTGATGAAGCGCCTGGTGGACCTGAACCACGCGCAGAACATCAAGTCGGCCAAGCGCATGGTCGAGCGTGGCCGCACCGTCGTGTACGACGTCCTCGAAGAGGTCATCGCCGAGCACCCGGTGCTGCTGAACCGTGCCCCCACCCTGCACCGCCTGGGCATCCAGGCCTTCGAGCCGCAGCTGGTCGAGGGCAAGGCCATCCAGATCCACCCGCTCGTCTGCACCGCGTTCAACGCGGACTTCGACGGTGACCAGATGGCCGTGCACCTGCCGCTCTCCGCGGAGGCGCAGGCCGAGGCCCGCATCCTGATGCTGTCCTCGAACAACATCCTGAAGCCGGCCGACGGTCGTCCCGTCACCATGCCGACCCAGGACATGGTGCTGGGTCTCTTCTTCCTCACCACGGACGAAGAGGGCCGCAACGTCAAGGGCACGGACCGCGCGTTCGGCTCCACGGCCGAGGCCACCATGGCCTTCGACGCCCGCGAGCTGTCGCTCCAGGCGCAGGTCGACATCCGCTTCCCGGTCGGCACCATGCCGCCGCGTGGCTGGGTGCCGCCGGTCGCCGAGGAGGGTGAGCCGGAGTACCAGCCCGGCGACACCTTCCGGCTGCGGACCAGCCTGGGCCGCGCGCTCTTCAACGAGCTGCTGCCCGAGGACTACCCGTTCGTCGACTACTCGGTGGGCAAGAAGCAGCTCTCCGAGATCGTCAACGACCTGGCCGAGCGCTACCCCAAGGTCATCGTGGCGGCGACGCTCGACAACCTGAAGGCGGCGGGCTTCCACTGGGCGACCCGTTCGGGCGTCACCGTGGCCGTCTCCGACATCGTCGTGCCCGAGGCCAAGAAGGCCATCGTCAGGGGCTACGAGGAGCAGGACGAGAAGGTCCAGAAGCAGTACGAGCGCGGTCTGATCACCAAGGACGAGCGCACGCAGGAGCTCATCGCGATCTGGACCAAGGCGACCAACGAGGTTGCCGAGGCGATGAACGCGAACTTCCCGAAGACGAACCCCATCTTCATGATGGTCGACTCGGGCGCCCGAGGAAACATGATGCAGATGCGTCAGATCGCGGGTATGCGTGGTCTGGTGTCGAACGCCAAGAACGAGACGATCCCCCGTCCCATCAAGGCGTCCTTCCGCGAGGGCCTCACCGTTCTGGAGTACTTCATCTCCACGCACGGTGCCCGTAAGGGTCTGGCGGACACCGCCCTGCGTACCGCCGACTCGGGTTACCTGACCCGTCGTCTGGTGGACGTCTCGCAGGACGTGATCATTCGCGAGGAGGACTGCGGCACCGACCGCGGCCTCAAGCTGAAGATCGCGGTCAAGGGCGCCGACGGCGTGCTCCGCAAGACGGAGGACGTCGAGACCTCGGTCTACGCCCGCATGCTCGCCGAGGACGTCGTCATCGACGGCAAGGTCATCGCGCCTGCCAACGTCGACCTCGGTGACGTCCTGATCGACGCCCTGGTGGGCGCCGGCGTCGAGGAGGTCAAGACCCGCTCGGTCCTGACCTGTGAGTCCGCGGTCGGCACCTGTGCCTTCTGCTACGGACGCTCGCTCGCCACCGGCAAGCTGGTCGACATCGGTGAGGCGGTCGGCATCATCGCCGCCCAGTCCATCGGTGAGCCCGGCACCCAGCTGACGATGCGTACCTTCCACACCGGTGGTGTGGCCGGTGACGACATCACCCAGGGTCTGCCCCGAGTCGTCGAGCTCTTCGAAGCCCGTACGCCCAAGGGTGTCGCCCCGATCTCCGAGGCCAAGGGCCGCGTGCGGATCGAGGAGACCGAGAAGACCAAGAAGCTCGTCGTCACCCCGGACGACGGCAGCGACGAGACGCCGTTCCCGATCTCGAAGCGTGCCCGTCTGCTCGTGGGCGAGGGCGACCCGGTCGAGGTGGGCCAGAAGCTCACCGTCGGTGCGACCAACCCGCACGACGTGCTGCGCATCCTCGGCCAGCGTGCGGTCCAGGTCCACCTGGTCGGCGAAGTCCAGAAGGTCTACAACTCGCAGGGCGTGTCGATCCACGACAAGCACATCGAGATCATCATCCGGCAGATGCTCCGCCGCGTGACGATCATCGAGTCCGGCGACGCGGAGCTGCTTCCGGGCGAGCTGGTCGAGCGGTCGAAGTTCGAGACCGAGAACCGTCGTGTGGTCACCGAGGGCGGTCACCCCGCCTCCGGCCGTCCGCAGCTGATGGGTATCACCAAGGCCTCGCTCGCCACCGAGTCGTGGCTGTCGGCGGCGTCCTTCCAGGAGACGACCAGGGTCCTCACCGACGCGGCGATCAACGCCAAGTCGGACTCCCTGATCGGCCTCAAGGAGAACGTCATCATCGGTAAGCTCATCCCGGCCGGTACGGGCCTGTCCCGCTACCGCAACATCCGGGTCGAGCCGACCGAGGAAGCCAAGGCCGCGATGTACTCGGCCGTCGGCTACGACGACATCGACTACTCGCCGTTCGGCACCGGCTCCGGCCAGGCCGTCCCGCTGGAGGACTACGACTACGGTCCGTACAACCAGTAGGCGAGTGCTTGCCGCTTGAAACGACCGGAGGGCGGTCACCCCGTACGTCACGGGGTGGCCGCCCTCCGGCGTGTGCGGAGGACGGCCTTCCCGTGCCCTGGGGGGCCCGGACAGGGCCGGGCGGCGGATGCCGGGCCCCTGGGGTGCGGACCTGCGCGTACGGAGCGGACGAGGGTGGTTACCGGCTTCGGCCGGAGGGCTCCGACGCCCCGGCGTGTCGGCGTGGACCGCATTTGTTTTGACCCAGCTCCGTGAGGTAGGTACGCTCAAGCCTTGTGCCTGGGGTGTGCCTGGGCTCGGGTGCGTGTCCTCAACCGCACCGCGAGTCCGTCAGTAGCCACCGCAATCTGTGCCGACCGACGCCCTTGGGGTGGAGGTCCGCAGTATTCGACACACCCGACCGCGTGGGTCGGCGATGTTCCAGGTTAGTTTCACGAACGGCACACAGAAACCGGAGAAGTAGTGCCTACGATCCAGCAGCTGGTCCGGAAGGGCCGGCAGGACAAGGTCGAGAAGAACAAGACGCCCGCGCTCGAGGGTTCGCCCCAGCGGCGTGGCGTCTGCACGCGTGTGTTCACGACCACCCCGAAGAAGCCGAACTCGGCGCTCCGTAAGGTCGCGCGTGTGCGTCTGACCTCCGGCATCGAGGTCACGGCCTACATCCCGGGTGAGGGACACAACCTGCAGGAGCACTCCATCGTGCTCGTGCGTGGTGGCCGTGTGAAGGACCTGCCGGGTGTTCGTTACAAGATCATCCGCGGCTCCCTTGACACCCAGGGTGTCAAGAACCGCAAGCAGGCCCGCAGCCGCTACGGCGCCAAGAAGGAGAAGTAAGAATGCCTCGTAAGGGCCCCGCCCCGAAGCGCCCGGTCATCATCGACCC
Organism: Streptomyces sp. CA-278952; assembly: GCF_028747205.1. Lineage (NCBI taxonomy): Bacteria > Bacillati > Actinomycetota > Actinomycetes > Kitasatosporales > Streptomycetaceae > Streptomyces > Streptomyces sp. CA-278952. Next base: position 3,082,533 of record NZ_CP112880.1, on the reverse strand, counting down.
GGTCTACAGCTCTCCTCTTGTCACCTCGCTGATCAACAAGATCCTCCTCGACGGCAAGCGTTCCACCGCCGAGCGGATCGTGTACGGCGCCATGGAAGGCCTCCGCGAGAAGACCGGCAACGACCCGGTCATCACGCTGAAGCGCGCGCTTGAGAACGTCAAGCCCTCGCTCGAGGTCAAGTCCCGCCGTGTCGGTGGCGCCACCTACCAGGTGCCGATCGAGGTCAAGCCCGGTCGCGCCTCCACCCTCGCTCTGCGCTGGCTCGTCGGTTACTCCCGCGCCCGCCGCGAGAAGACCATGACCGAGCGCCTCATGAACGAACTGCTCGACGCCTCCAACGGCCTCGGCGCAGCGGTCAAGAAGCGCGAGGACACCCACAAGATGGCCGAGTCCAACAAGGCCTTCGCGCACTACCGCTGGTAGTCGCTACCCCCATCGAGACCGAGAGAAGATTGAGCCTTATGGCCACCACTTCGCTTGACCTGGCCAAGGTCCGCAACATTGGGATCATGGCCCACATCGACGCGGGGAAGACGACCACCACTGAGCGGATCCTCTTCTACACCGGTGTGAGCTACAAGATCGGTGAAGTCCACGACGGCGCTGCCACGATGGACTGGATGGAGCAGGAGCAGGAGCGCGGCATCACGATCACGTCTGCCGCGACGACCTGCCACTGGCCGCTCAACGATGTTGACCACACCATCAACATCATCGACACCCCGGGTCACGTCGACTTCACCGTCGAGGTGGAGCGTTCGCTCCGCGTCCTCGACGGCGCCGTCACCGTGTTCGACGGTGTGGCCGGCGTCGAGCCGCAGTCCGAGACCGTCTGGCGTCAGGCGGACCGCTACGGCGTGCCGCGTATCTGCTTCGTCAACAAGCTCGACCGCACCGGTGCCGACTTCTTCCGTTGCGTCCAGATGATCGTGGACCGCCTCGGCGCGACCCCGATCGTCATGCAGCTCCCCATTGGCGCCGAAGCGGACTTCACCGGCGTCGTCGACCTCGTGTCGATGAAGGCCTTCGTGTACCCCGAAGAGGCCGCCAAGGGCGAGATGTACAACACCGTCGAGATCCCGGACAACCTCAAGGAGTCGGCCGCCGAGTGGCGCGGCAAGCTCCTGGAGGCCGTGGCCGAGAACGACGACGACATGATGGAGCTGTACCTGGAGGGCACCGAGCCCACCGAGGAGCAGCTGCACGAGGCGATCCGTCGCATCACGCTGGCGTCGAAGGGCACCGCCGACTCCGTCACCGTCACCCCGGTGTTCTGTGGCACCGCGTTCAAGAACAAGGGCGTCCAGCCCCTGCTCGACGCGGTCGTGCGCTACCTGCCTTCCCCCCTGGACGTCGAGGCCATCGAGGGCCACGACGTGAAGGACCCGGAGAAGGTCATCCAGCGCAAGCCCTCGGACGACGAGCCGTTCTCCGGCCTGGCGTTCAAGATCGCGAGCGACCCGCACCTGGGCAAGCTCACCTTCGTCCGGATCTACTCCGGTCGCCTGGAGGCCGGCACCGCGGTGCTGAACTCCGTCAAGGGCAAGAAGGAGCGCATCGGCAAGATCTACCGCATGCACGCGAACAAGCGTGAGGAGATCGCATCGGTGGGCGCCGGCGACATCATCGCCGTCATGGGTCTCAAGCAGACCACCACCGGTGAGACGCTGTGCGACGACAAGAACCCGGTCATCCTGGAGTCCATGGACTTCCCGGCGCCGGTCATTCAGGTCGCCATCGAGCCGAAGTCCAAGGGCGACCAGGAGAAGCTGGGTGTCGCCATCCAGCGCCTCTCGGAGGAGGACCCCTCCTTCCAGGTGCACTCCGACGAGGAGACCGGCCAGACCATCATCGGTGGTATGGGCGAGCTTCACCTCGAGGTGCTCGTCGACCGCATGAAGCGCGAGTTCCGCGTCGAGGCGAACGTCGGCAAGCCCCAGGTCGCGTACCGCGAGACGATCCGCAAGGCCGTCGAGCGCATCGACTTCACGCACAAGAAGCAGACTGGTGGTACCGGCCAGTTCGCGAAGGTGCAGATCGCCCTCGAGCCCATCGAGGGTGGCGACGCCTCCTACGAGTTCGTCAACAAGGTCACCGGTGGCCGCATCCCCCGTGAGTACATTCCCTCGGTGGACGCGGGTGCTCAGGAAGCCATGCAGTTCGGCATCCTGGCCGGTTACGAGATGGTCGGCGTCCGCGTCACCCTTCTCGACGGTGGTTACCACGAGGTCGACTCCTCGGAGCTCGCCTTCAAGATCGCCGGTTCGCAGGCGTTCAAGGAGGGTGCCCGCAAGGCCTCTCCCGTGCTCCTCGAGCCGATGATGGCCGTCGAGGTCACCACGCCCGAGGACTACATGGGCGATGTCATCGGCGACCTCAACTCCCGCCGTGGCCAGATTCAGGCCATGGAGGAGCGCAGCGGCGCTCGCGTCGTGAAGGGCCTCGTGCCCCTCTCGGAGATGTTCGGCTACGTCGGAGACCTCCGCAGCAAGACCTCGGGTCGCGCAAGCTACTCGATGCAGTTCGACTCCTACGCCGAGGTTCCGCGGAACGTCGCCGAGGAGATCATCGCGAAGGCCAAGGGCGAGTAACTCTCCCGAGCTCACGCTTTAGGCTTGTCACCGGAGCCGGGCGGGCATTGCGCACAGCGCGTCAGCACTGTGCGCAATGCCCCCGGCGCCGGCACCCCAGCAAAGATCACCTGGCGCCGATGAAGCAAGGCGTACAGAACCACTCAGGAGGACCCCAGTGGCGAAGGCAAAGTTCGAGCGGACTAAGCCGCACGTCAACATCGGCACCATCGGTCACATCGACCACGGTAAGACGACCCTCACGGCCGCCATTACCAAGGTGCTGCACGACGCGTACCCGGACCTGAACGAGGCCTCGGCCTTTGACCAGATCGACAAGGCTCCCGAAGAGCGCCAGCGCGGTATCACCATCTCCATCGCGCACGTCGAGTACCAGACGGAGTCGCGTCACTACGCGCACGTCGACTGCCCCGGTCACGCGGACTACATCAAGAACATGATCACGGGTGCCGCGCAGATGGACGGCGCCATCCTCGTGGTCGCGGCCACCGACGGCCCGATGCCGCAGACGAAGGAGCACGTCCTCCTGGCCCGCCAGGTCGGCGTCCCCTACATCGTCGTCGCGCTGAACAAGGCCGACATGGTGGACGACGAGGAGATCCTGGAGCTCGTCGAGCTCGAGGTCCGTGAGCTCCTCTCCGAGTACGAGTTCCCGGGCGACGACCTTCCGGTCGTCAAGGTCTCGGCGCTCAAGGCTCTTGAGGGCGACAAGGAGTGGGGCCAGACCGTCCTCGACCTGATGAAGGCCGTCGACGAGTCCATCCCGCAGCCCGAGCGTGACGTCGAGAAGCCGTTCCTCATGCCGATCGAGGACGTCTTCACGATCACCGGTCGCGGTACGGTCGTCACCGGCCGCATCGAGCGTGGTGTCCTGAAGGTCAACGAGACCGTCGACATCGTCGGTATCAAGACCGAGAAGACCACCACCACGGTCACCGGCATCGAGATGTTCCGCAAGCTGCTCGACGAGGGCCAGGCCGGTGAGAACGTCGGTCTGCTCCTCCGTGGCATCAAGCGCGAGGACGTCGAGCGCGGCCAGGTCATCATCAAGCCCGGCTCGGTCACGCCGCACACCGAGTTCCAGGCGCAGTCCTACATCCTGTCGAAGGACGAGGGTGGCCGTCACACCCCGTTCTTCAACAACTACCGCCCGCAGTTCTACTTCCGTACCACGGACGTGACGGGCGTTGTGACCCTTCCCGAGGGCACCGAGATGGTCATGCCGGGTGACAACACCCTCATGGACGTCTCGCTGATCCAGCCCGTCGCCATGGAAGAGGGCCTGAAGTTCGCCATCCGTGAGGGTGGCCGGACCGTGGGCGCCGGCCAGGTCACCAAGATCATCAAGTAGTTTCTGCTTGGTCCTTGGACCTGGTGGCTCACTGAGCTGCAAGAAGGGCCCCGCACCTCGAAAGAGGTGCGGGGCCCTTCGTCATGGTCGGATGGGCGGGAACCGAACGGGCCGGGGGGAGGAATGGGCATGACCGCAGAGGTGCGTGGAGCGCGGCTCGCCCATCGGGTGGCCCACGCGGCCGTCACCGCCTGGGTCGTGTGGGTGGTGAACGCCAGTGCCGCGGCCGTCAGGGGCATCGGCCCCGCCGAGCAGTTCACCGAACATGTCGCCTGGTGGCAGTACGCGCTGTTCGCCGGGCTCGTCGTGGTCCACCCGGTTGCGGCGCGCAGCCTGACGCCCGTACTCGTCGGACCGGACCGCGACCTGCGGCCCGCCGGGGCGGCGGCACGGCCGGCCGCCCTGCTGGCGGTGCTGGCGGCTACCGTCGTCGCCGTCGGCCTCCAGGCGCGGTACGCGGTGACGCGACGGGCGGCGAGGGCCGGCAGGGAGCGGTATCCCCGCGGACCAAAAATGGGTGTAGGGCCCCGGTACCTCAGGGCGGTGAGGTAGGGGGGCCCTACGGTTCACGGGGCGGCGGGTCCGTCAGGTGCCCGCCGCCCCAGGTGGTGGGGTCGGTCAGACGCCCGCGATCGACTGGATCCAGGACCGGTACGCGGTGACGTTCGTGTACGCGGTCGTGGTCTGCCGGTCGCTGGTGGAGGCGACGCCGACCTGGATGCCGTTCGCCGTCATCGGGCCGCCGGAGTCGCCGCCGGCGGTGATGCCGTTGCCTCGGCGGGCGCAGATCGCCGAGCCGCCGTACGCGTCACCGCAGCCGCCGGTGACCGTCACGTTGGCGACCTTCAGGTAGCGGGACTGGCAGTTGGCCTCGGAGCCGCACTGCGAGGTGGCGCCCCAGCCCCAGACCTGCACGCCCTGCCCGACCCGCACCGAGCCGGGCTGGCCGAGGCGGGAGTAGGTGGCCTGCACCGAGCGGTCCAGCCGGACGAGGGCCAGGTCCGAGCTGTGGGTGTAGGTCTGGGCGCCGTTCGCGACCACACCGCCGCTGTGCTGGTCGAGGCTGCCGATGCGGAACGACAGGCCGCCGCCGGTGACGCAGTGCTTGGCGGTGAGGATCCAGGTCGGCGCGATGATCGTCGCCGAACAGGTCTCCCTGCCGTTCGAGAAGAGGCGGGCGGCCCAGGGCGCGTTCTGGGCGTAGCCGCCGCCGATGATCTGGGTGGTCGGGGGCGGGGCGTCCTGGAGCGGGGCCTCGGGAGCGGCCGAGGCGGACGGTGCGAAGAGGGCGAGGACACAGGCCGCTGCGGCGGCGGCAGCGGGCACGAGCCTGGATATACGCATGATTCCTCGTTTCGCGCGACACGCTGGGGTGTGCGTGTCCGTGGGGGATGGTGGGCAACAGGGTGCCGGAGCGCGACGAGGACGGGGTACTAACGTTTGGGCATAACACGGCGTTATGGAGCGGGAGTTGGGCCGAGCGCGTCCGCTTCTACGGACGCCACACCCAGGGCGCCGCGTCCGGCCCGAACCCCACGACGGCGGGCCGTCCGCCCGCCGCGCCGAGGTGCAGGGCGACGCCGTCCAGGGCGACCGGCCCCCGGGATCGTACGGAGGTGCCCCCGGCTGTACGCAGCTGGATCCGGCCCGCCGCGGAACGGCCGAGCAGGACCGGGCCGCTCGGTGAGGCGGCGGCGGTCACCGGACCGTACCCGCCGAAGCGGGGCGCGGGTGCGCGGTCGGCCCGCACGGCGACGAGCCGCTCCCGCGCGGCAGGCCGGTAGTACAGCTCCACGGACCCGTCGGGCGCCGGGAGTGCGCCGGGCGCGTGTGCGGGAATGGGGGAGTCGCTGAGCTGGGTACGGGCGGTGACGTCCGTGTCCGGGGCGTCCTGGGTCCAGTGGTGCACGGCATGGTGCCCGGCCGCGTACACGTGGACGCGCCCGGCCGCGTCCAGGACCGCCGTCAGCCCGTCCTGCACCTCGCCACCGCCGAGGTCCCGCCACCCGCTCCAGCGTCCGGTGGCCGCCTCTCGGACCCGGGTGCTCAGTCCCTTCTCCGCGTTCCGTACGAAGAGGTGGACGCGGCCGTCCGGAGCGGTCACCGCGACGGGCACGCCGACGCGGCGTCCGTGGTCGCTGCCGGTGGCCGGGTTGCCCAGCCCCCGCCAGGCACGGAAGGGGCCGCCCGGCGAGCGCTGCTCCAGCAGCACGATCTCGCGGTCGTTGTCCGAACCGTGCCCGGCGAGCGCCGCGAACCGCAGCCCGAACAACAGGTGCCGTCCGTCCGCCGTCGCCGCCGAGCCCAGCACCGGGGCGAGCGGACCGCCGCCGAGGTCGTCCGGCACGCCCAGGACTCCGCTGCCGGGCGTGCTCTCCCGCCACCGGACGGCGCGCAACCCCAGCACCCCGTAGACGGTGAGCCGGCCGTCGGTCCCGGAGGCGACCTGAGCCCTGGGGCCCGGGTAGCGGTGGTGGGTGGAGCGCACCCAGCCCTTGCGGCTGGCCAGTGGCCGGTCGCCGCCGATGTTGTAGTCGCCGCAGCCCGACGGGTGGCCGCACTCCCAGTCGGGCGCGCCGCCGTACGGGACGAGGTGGGCGGCCTTGCGCTCCAGCACCTCCGGCGGCAGGTTCTTGGGCCAGTGGTGGTTGTAGTACCCCCGGAACGCCGCGACGGCGAACCCGGGCACCGGCTCCCCGCGCCCCGTCGTCTCCGCCACCCAGCGGATCAGGGCCGCCCAGGCGAAGCACCCGGCCGGGGTGTGGTCCGCGTGGTCGGAGTACCCGCGCTGCTCACTGTCCCGGAGGCGTTCGTACTCGCTGCTGGTCCGGAGGTCGGGGTCCGGGTCGAGGGTGTGCACGACAGTCGGCCGGTACTCCTCCAGCAACCCGGCGAGGACGTCGATCAGGGATTCGTACGTATACGAACCGGCCTTCTGCAGAGGGGAGTCGTCGGCGACGACGGTACGCAGCACGAGCCGCCGGTCCTCCCAGAGGCCGGGCAGTCCGAGGCGACCGCGCCCGGTGTGCATCGCGGTGTTGAGGAAGACCAGCTCGACCCGGCGGGCCCCGTCGGCCAGGACGTCCCGCTCGGCCCGGTGGCCGCCGCGCAGGGTGAGCACCGACCTCTGCCACGGGGTGAACCGGTCGAGCCCGAGCAGCTCGGCGTAGGCCTGGCGCAGGCCCTGCTGCCGGGCGGAGACGTACGCGGCGTGGTCGGGTTTCGGCCGCGGGGCCCTGGGGACCTTGTTGAGCCCGTCGGCGTCGCCCGCGGTGAGGTAGACGCAGACCACGGGGGTCCCGGAGTCGAGGGCCTCGCGGGTGTCCGGGTTCATCAGGTACAGGTCGTCGTCGGGGTGGGCCAGCACCTGCATCAGCAGCGCCCGCCGGCCGCTCGCCAGGGCCAGTCCGGGGGCCGGGTCCGGCACCGGACCGTGCCGCCGTGGAGCCGGTACGGCGCATCCGGCGGTGGCGGCGGTCGCGGTGGCCGCGAGGAGGAGGGCGCGCCGGGGCATCCGTATCCGGGACAGGTCAGACCGATCCACCATGCCGCGCACTCCGTCCGCTCCCGCTTCCCCCGCAGCGGGCGAACGGTCGCCCTGTCCTGCGTACTCCCTGGCTCTGTCGCGGACCATCGGCCGGTCGAGCCGTGCCCGCGGGGGAGTAGACGGGGATCGGGGCGGAAGGGTTGCGCGGTCAGGGCGCGGGCTCGCGCACCGGGAACACGTCGACGGAACTCCGGCTCCGGCGCCGCCGGATGCGCGCCCGCGTTTGAGCATTCGCTCGCTCGGGGTAGGATTCCCGACTCGATTGGCCAGGCCCGCGCCCCGTATGGCACACTGACCAGGTTGCTCGGTTGAGTGTCAATGCTGCGCGCCTCCCGCCGGGAGGACCGGAAGCGAGTCTCACAGTACTCGTCGGCCCCCAGGGCCGGACGTACGGGAATCTTTCGGGAAGCAACGCAGGGCGCCGGCCAGGCACCCGGTGGGTGTTCCGCCCCCGGTTCCGCGGTCTCAGGGTCCGCACCCCCTTGGTTGGGATCTCCTTCGGGAGATTTTCGTAGAGGGGATGCGACACGCCCGACCGCGTGGGTCGGAGGAGGAGTCCAGAGAACCCCCGGGTTCCAGAGCGTTACGAGAGACAGGACTACTAGTAGCCATGGCGGGACAGAAGATCCGCATCCGGCTCAAGGCCTACGACCACGAGGTCATCGACTCCTCGGCGAAGAAGATCGTCGAGACGGTGACCCGCACTGGTGCGTCGGTCGCGGGCCCGGTGCCGCTGCCCACTGAGAAGAACGTGTACTGCGTCATCAAGTCGCCGCACAAGTACAAGGACTCTCGCGAGCACTTCGAGATGCGCACCCACAAGCGCCTCATCGACATCCTCGACCCCACGCCGAAGACGGTTGACTCGCTGATGCGCCTCGACCTTCCGGCGGGCGTCGACATCGAGATCAAGCTCTGAGGGGACGGGCCGAGATGAGCAAGAACATCAAGGGCGTCCTGGGCGAGAAGCTCGGCATGACCCAGGTCTGGGACGAGAACAACCGGGTTGTCCCGGTGACCGTCGTCAAGGCCGGGCCGTGCGTCGTGACGCAGGTTCGCACCAACGACAGCGACGGCTACGAAGCGGTCCAGATCGCCTTCGGCGAGATCGACCCGCGCAAGGTGAACAAGCCCCTCAAGGGTCACTTCGCCAAGGCCGACGTCACCCCGCGCCGCCACCTGGTGGAGCTCCGCACCCCTGACGCCAGCGAGTACACGCTGGGCCAGGAGGTCACTGCCGAGGTGTTCGAGTCCGGCGTCAAGGTCGACGTCACGGGCAAGAGCAAGGGCAAGGGCTTCGCCGGTGTCATGAAGCGTCACAACTTCAAGGGCCTCGGCGCCGGCCACGGCGTCCAGCGTAAGCACCGTTCCCCCGGTTCGATCGGTGGCTGCGCCACCCCTGGGCGTGTCTTCAAGGGCATGCGCATGGCGGGCCGTATGGGTAACGAGCGCGTCACCACCCAGAACCTGACCATCCACGCGGTTGACGCGGAGAAGGGTCTGCTCCTCATCAAGGGCGCGGTCCCCGGTCCGAACGGCGGCCTCGTCCTGGTCCGTACCGCGGCCAAGGGGGCTTGAGGTAATGAGCACCATTGACATCCTTTCGCCGGCAGGCGACAAGGCCGGTACCGTCGACCTCCCTGCGGAGATCTTCGACGCCAAGACCAGCGTTCCGCTGATCCACCAGGTCGTTGTCGCTCAGCTGGCAGCTGCCCGTCAGGGCACGCACAAGACCAAGCGTCGCGGTGAAGTCCGTGGCGGTGGCCGCAAGCCGTACCGCCAGAAGGGCACCGGCCGCGCCCGTCAGGGTTCGACCCGCGCCCCGCAGTTCGCCGGTGGTGGCGTCGTCCACGGCCCGCAGCCGCGTGACTACTCGCAGCGGACCCCGAAGAAGATGAAGGCCGCCGCTCTGCGCGGTGCCCTCTCGGACCGGGCGCGTCACTCCCGTATCCACGTCGTCACCGGCGTGGTCGAGGGTGGAATCTCCACGAAGGCCGCCAAGACGCTGCTCGGCAAGATCTCGGAGCGCCAGAACCTGCTCCTGGTCGTCGACCGCGCCGACGAGGCCGCGTGGCTGTCCGCACGCAACCTGCCCCAGGTGCACATCCTGGAGCCGGGCCAGCTGAACACGTACGACGTGATCGTCTCTGACGACGTGGTCTTCACCCAGGCCGCTTTCGAGTCCTTCGTGTCTGGCCCCCAGACCGCTGAGACCGAAGGGAGCGACGCCTGATGAGCGAGGCGACCGTTACCAGCAAGACGTACTCGGACCCGCGTGACGTTCTCGTCAAGCCCGTGGTCTCCGAGAAGAGCTACGCGTTGCTCGACGAGAACAAGTACACGTTCATCGTCGCGCCCGGCTCCAACAAGACCCAGATCAAGCAGGCTGTGGAAGCGGTCTTCTCGGTCAAGGTCACCGGGGTCAACACGATCAACCGGCAGGGTAAGCGCAAGCGCACCAAGACCGGTTTCGGCAAGCGCTCCGACACGAAGCGCGCCATCGTGACCCTCGCTGAGGGCGACCGAATCGACATCTTCGGCGGCCCGACCTCCTAGCGGAGGTCGAGTCGTCCGGAATCGGACGAGGACTGAGAAATGGGTATCCGCAAGTACAAGCCGACGACCCCGGGCCGTCGTGGCTCCAGCGTCGCCGACTTTGTCGAGATCACGCGGTCCACGCCGGAGAAGTCGCTGGTCCGCCCCCTGCACAGCAAGGGCGGCCGTAACAACACCGGCCGGATCACCGTTCGCCACCAGGGTGGCGGACACAAGCGCGCCTACCGCGTGATCGACTTCCGTCGTCACGACAAGGACGGCGTGCCGGCCAAGGTCGCGCACATCGAGTACGACCCGAACCGCACCGCGCGCATCGCGCTGCTCCACTACGCGGACGGCGAGAAGCGTTACATCGTCGCCCCGCGTGGCCTGGCGCAGGGTGACCGCGTCGAGAACGGTCCGGCCGCAGACATCAAGCCGGGCAACAACCTGGCGCTGCGCAACATCCCGGTCGGTACGACCATCCACGCCATCGAGCTGCGGCCCGGCGGCGGCGCGAAGTTCGCCCGTTCCGCGGGTGCCTCCGTGCAGCTGCTGGCGAAGGAGGGCACCATGGCCCACCTTCGTATGCCGTCCGGTGAGATCCGGCTGGTCGACGCCCGCTGCCGCGCCACGATCGGTGAGGTCGGCAACGCCGAGCAGTCGAACATCAACTGGGGCAAGGCCGGCCGTATGCGCTGGAAGGGCGTTCGTCCTTCCGTCCGCGGTGTCGCGATGAACCCGGTTGACCACCCGCACGGTGGTGGTGAAGGCAAGACCTCCGGTGGTCGTCACCCGGTCTCGCCGTGGGGTCAGAAGGAGGGTCGTACTCGCTCGCCGAAGAAGGCTTCGAGCAAGTACATCGTCCGCCGCCGCAAGACGAACAAGAAGCGCTAGGAGCGGGTTTAGATGCCGCGCAGTCTCAAGAAGGGGCCCTTCGTCGACGGCCACCTCGTCAAGAAGGTGGACGTACAGAACGAAGCTGGCACCAAGAACGTCATCAAGACCTGGTCCCGTCGCTCGATGATCATCCCGGCCATGCTGGGGCACACCATCGCGGTGCACAACGGCAAGATCCACGTCCCGGTGTTCGTCACCGAGTCGATGGTCGGCCACAAGCTCGGCGAGTTCTCGCCGACTCGCACCTTCCGCGGCCACGTCAAGGACGACCGGAAGTCGAAGCGCCGCTAGCGCGGGGTGGAAACGACTATGACTCACACCGAAGGGACAACCATGGAAGCCAGGGCCCAGGCGCGGTACATCCGCGTCACGCCCATGAAGGCCCGCCGAGTGGTGGACCTCATCCGTGGCATGGATGCCACGGAGGCTCAGGCGGTCCTGCGTTTCGCCCCGCAGGCCGCGAGCGTGCCGGTTGGCAAGGTGCTGGACAGCGCCATCGCCAACGCTGCACACAACTACGACCACCCCGACGCCTCTTCGCTGGTCATCAGCGAGGCGTACGTGGACGAGGGCCCGACCCTGAAGCGGTTCCGTCCGCGTGCTCAGGGCCGTGCCTACCGGATCCGTAAGCGGACCAGCCACATCACCGTGGTCGTCAGCAGCAAGGAAGGAACCCGGTAATGGGCCAGAAGGTAAACCCGCACGGGTTCCGGCTCGGCATCACCACGGACTTCAAGTCCCGCTGGTACGCCGACAAGCTGTACAAGGACTACGTCAAGGAAGACGTCGCCATTCGTCGCATGATGACGAAGGGCATGGAGCGGGCCGGCATCTCGAAGGTCGAGATCGAGCGCACCCGCGACCGCGTCCGCGTTGACATCCACACCGCCCGTCCGGGCATCGTCATCGGTCGCCGTGGCGCCGAGGCCGATCGCATCCGCGGCGAGCTGGAGAAGCTGACCGGCAAGCAGGTCCAGCTGAACATCCTCGAGGTCAAGAACCCCGAGGTGGACGCTCAGCTGGTGGCCCAGGCCGTCGCCGAGCAGCTCTCCTCCCGCGTCTCCTTCCGTCGTGCCATGCGCAAGAGCATGCAGAGCTCGATGAAGGCCGGCGCCAAGGGCATCAAGATCCAGTGCGGCGGTCGCCTCGGCGGCGCCGAGATGTCCCGCTCGGAGTTCTACCGCGAGGGCCGCGTGCCCCTGCACACCCTCCGGGCCAACGTGGACTACGGCTTCTTCGAGGCCAAGACGACCTTCGGCCGCATCGGCGTGAAGGTCTGGATCTACAAGGGCGACGTCAAGAACATCGCCGAGGTTCGCGCCGAGAACGCCGCGGCCCGCGCCGGCAACCGTCCGGCTCGTGGCGGCACCGACCGCCCGGCCGGCCGTGGTGGCGGCCGTGGTGGCGAGCGTGGCGGTCGCGGCCGTAAGCCGCAGCAGTCGCCGGCAGCCGAGGCCCCCAAGGCCGACGCCCCCGCCGCCGCTGCTCCGGCTGCTGAGAGCACCGGAACGGAGGCCTGACCGAAATGCTGATCCCCCGTAGGGTCAAGCACCGCAAGCAGCACCACCCGAAGCGCAGCGGTATGTCCAAGGGTGGCACGCAGGTTGCGTTCGGCGAGTACGGCATCCAGGCGCTGACCCCGGCGTACGTGACGAACCGTCAGATCGAGTCCGCTCGTATCGCGATGACCCGTCACATCAAGCGTGGCGGCAAGGTCTGGATCAACATCTACCCGGACCGTCCCCTGACGAAGAAGCCTGCCGAGACCCGCATGGGTTCCGGTAAGGGTTCTCCCGAGTGGTGGATCGCGAACGTCAAGCCGGGTCGGGTGATGTTCGAGCTGTCCTACCCGAACGAGAAGATTGCTCGTGAGGCGCTCACCCGCGCTGCTCACAAGCTTCCGATGAAGTGCCGGATCGTTCGGCGCGAGGCAGGTGAGTCGTGATGTCGGCCGGTACCAAGGCGTCCGAGCTGCGCGAGCTGGGCGACGAGGAGCTCCTTAACAAGCTCCGCGAAGCCAAGGAAGAGCTGTTCAACCTCCGCTTCCAGGCGGCGACGGGCCAGCTCGAGAACCACGGTCGGCTCAAGTCCGTCCGTAAGGACATCGCCCGGATCTACACCCTGATGCGTGAGCGCGAGCTGGGCATCGAGACGGTGGAGAGCGCCTGATGAGCGAGAAGACTGTGACTGAGACCAACACCGACCGCGGTTTCCGCAAGACCCGTGAGGGTCTGGTCGTCAGCGACAAGATGGACAAGACCGTCGTCGTCGCTGTCGAGGACCGCGTCAAGCACGCGCTGTACGGCAAGGTCATCCGCCGTACGAACAAGCTCAAGGCCCACGACGAGCAGAACAGTGCCGGCGTCGGCGACCGCGTCATCATCATGGAGACGCGTCCGCTGTCCGCCTCGAAGCGCTGGCGCATCGTCGAGATCCTCGAGAAGGCCAAGTAATTCCTGAGGGATTCTCCCCTCGGGTCAGTTCCGCCAGGCTCGGTGGGGTGCCTCCCCGGTAACGGAGAGGCACCCGCCGGGAACCGGCAGACGATCAGGAGATAGACGTGATCCAGCAGGAGTCGCGACTGCGCGTCGCCGACAACACGGGTGCGAAGGAAATTCTCACCATTCGTGTTCTCGGTGGCTCGGGTCGCCGCTACGCGGGTATCGGTGACGTCATCGTCGCCACCGTCAAGGACGCGATCCCCGGTGGCAACGTGAAGAAGGGTGACGTCGTCAAGGCCGTCATCGTTCGCACCGTCAAGGAGCGTCGTCGTCAGGATGGCTCGTACATCCGCTTCGACGAGAACGCCGCCGTCATTCTGAAGAACGACGGCGACCCCCGCGGCACCCGCATCTTCGGCCCGGTGGGCCGGGAGCTGCGCGAGAAGAAGTTCATGAAGATCATCTCGCTCGCGCCGGAGGTGCTGTAAGCATGAAGATCAAGAAGGGCGACCTGGTTCAGGTCATCACCGGTAAGGACAAGGGCAAGCAGGGCAAGGTCATTGTGGCCTATCCCACGCAGGACCGCGTCCTCGTCGAGGGTGTCAACCGGGTCAAGAAGCACACCAAGGCCGGTCAGACGGCTCGCGGTTCGCAGACGGGTGGCATTGTCACCACCGAGGCCCCGATCCACATCAGCAACGTGCAGCTGGTCGTGGAGAAGGACGGCAACAAGGTTGTCACCCGCGTCGGCTACCGCTTTGACGACGAGGGCAACAAGATCCGCGTTGCCAAGCGGACCGGTGAGGACATCTGATGACTGCCACCACTGCGCCGCGTCTCAAGACGCGCTACCGCGAGGAAATCGCCGGCAAGCTGCGTGAGGAGTTCTCGTACGAGAACGTCATGCAGGTTCCCGGTCTGGTCAAGATCGTGGTCAACATGGGTGTGGGCGACGCCGCCCGCGACTCCAAGCTGATCGACGGTGCCGTCAAGGACCTCACCACGATCACGGGCCAGAAGCCGGCCGTCACGAAGGCCCGCAAGTCCATCGCGCAGTTCAAGCTGCGCGAGGGCCAGCCGATCGGCTGCCACGTCACCCTCCGTGGTGACCGGATGTGGGAGTTCCTGGACCGTACGCTGTCGCTCGCGCTTCCGCGTATCCGTGACTTCCGTGGCCTGTCGCCGAAGCAGTTCGACGGCCGTGGCAACTACACCTTCGGTCTCACGGAGCAGGTCATGTTCCACGAGATCGACCAGGACAAGATCGACCGGGTCCGGGGCATGGACATCACCGTGGTCACCACGGCGACCAACGACGACGAGGGTCGTGCCCTCCTTCGTCACCTCGGCTTCCCGTTCAAGGAGAACTGACCGTGGCGAAGAAGGCTCTGATCGCTAAGGCCGCCCGTAAGCCGAAGTTCGGCGTGCGCGGGTACACCCGCTGCCAGCGCTGCGGCCGGCCCCACTCCGTCTACCGCAAGTTCGGCCTGTGCCGCGTGTGCCTTCGTGAGATGGCTCACCGTGGCGAGCTGCCGGGCGTGACCAAGAGCTCCTGGTAACTCCCCTCTGCCCTCGGGCACAGGGAAGTTCCGGAGACTCTCGGTAAGTATCTGGGTCGGCAGGAGCCCGTCCTTTCATGCCGTAGGCTTGAAGGGTTGGGCGCCTGCCGCCCACGACCGACTTACTACGCCGTAGGTCCCCGCACCGCACCCGTCCCGCCACTGAGTGGGGAGAGGGATGGCGCATACAGGAAACCCCGGCGAGAGAGGCCGAAGGCCAACTCATGACCATGACTGATCCCATCGCAGACATGCTCACGCGTCTGCGTAACGCGAACTCGGCATATCACGACGATGTCTCGATGCCGCACAGCAAGATCAAGTCGCACATCGCGGAGATCCTCCAGCAGGAGGGCTTCATCACCGGCTGGAAGGTCGAGGACGCCGAGGTCGGCAAGAACCTCGTCCTCGAGCTGAAGTTCGGCCCGAACCGCGAGCGCTCGATCGCCGGCATCAAGCGGATTTCGAAGCCGGGTCTGCGTGTATACGCAAAGTCCACCAACCTGCCGAAGGTCCTCGGCGGTCTGGGCGTGGCGATCATCTCCACGTCCCACGGCCTCCTGACCGGCCAGCAGGCAGGCAAGAAGGGCGTAGGTGGGGAAGTCCTCGCCTACGTCTGGTAGTCGGGAAAGGAAGGAAAGCTCATGTCGCGAATCGGCAAGCTCCCCATCCAGGTTCCCGCCGGTGTGGACGTCACCATCGATGGCCGTACGGTCGCCGTGAAGGGCCCCAAGGGTTCCCTCACGCACACCGTCGCCGCGCCGATCGAGGTCTCCAAGGGTGAGGACGGCGTGCTCAACGTCTCCCGCCCGAACGACGAGCGTCAGAACAAGGCCCTCCACGGCCTGTCCCGCACGCTGGTGGCGAACATGATCACCGGCGTGACCGCGGGTTACTCCAAGGCGCTCGAGATCAGCGGTGTCGGTTACCGCGTCCAGGCGAAGGGCTCCAACCTGGAGTTCGCCCTGGGCTACAGCCACCCGATCCTCATCGAGGCTCCGGATGGCATCACCTTCAAGGTCGAGTCGCCCACGAAGCTCAGCGTCGAGGGCATCGACAAGCAGAAGGTCGGCGAGGTAGCCGCCAACATCCGCAAGCTGCGGAAGCCCGACCCGTACAAGGCCAAGGGCGTCAAGTACGCGGGCGAGGTCATCCGCCGCAAGGTCGGAAAGGCTGGTAAGTAGCCATGGCATACGGTGTGAAGATCGCCAAGGGCGACGCGTACAAGCGTGCCGCCCTCAAGCGCCGCCATATCCGCGTCCGCAAGCACATCTCCGGTTCGCCGGAGCGTCCTCGCTTGGTCGTGACGCGTTCCAACCGCCACATCGTGGCCCAGGTCATCGACGACATCGCGGGCCACACGCTCGCGTCGGCATCGACCCTGGACACCTCGATCCGTGGTGGCGAGGGTGACAAGAGCGCCCAGGCACAGCAGGTCGGCGCCCTGGTCGCCGAGCGTGCCAAGGCCGCAGGCGTCGAGGCCGTCGTGTTCGACCGCGGTGGCAACCAGTACGCCGGGCGGATTGCCGCTCTGGCTGACGCCGCCCGTGAAGCCGGGCTGAAGTTCTAAGCCCCGGTTCCTACGCACAGCGTCCGTAACAGAGAGAGGTAATTCCCATGGCTGGACCCCAGCGCCGCGGAAGCGGTGCCGGTGGCGGCGAGCGGCGGGACCGGAAGGGCCGTGACGGTGGCGCCAGCGCCGCCGAGAAGACCGCGTACGTCGAGCGCGTCGTCGCGATCAACCGCGTCGCCAAGGTTGTGAAGGGTGGTCGTCGCTTCAGCTTCACTGCGCTGGTCGTAGTGGGCGATGGTGACGGCACCGTCGGTGTCGGATACGGCAAGGCCAAGGAAGTTCCCGCGGCCATCGCCAAGGGTGTCGAAGAGGCCAAGAAGAACTTCTTCAAGGTCCCGCGCATCCAGGGCACCATCCCTCACCCGATCACGGGCGAGAAGGCTGCGGGCGTCGTCCTGCTCAAGCCGGCGTCCCCCGGTACCGGCGTTATCGCCGGTGGCCCGGTGCGTGCCGTGCTCGAGTGCGCCGGCGTTCACGACATCCTGTCGAAGTCGCTTGGCTCGTCCAACGCGATCAACATCGTGCACGCGACCGTGGCGGCCCTCCAGGGCCTGCAGCGTCCCGAGGAGATCGCGGCCCGCCGCGGTCTGCCCCTCGAGGACGTCGCCCCCGCGGCTCTGCTCCGTGCACGTGCGGGAGCGGGTGCGTAATGGCTCGCCTCAAGATCACGCAGACGAAGTCCTACATCGGCAGCAAGCAGAACCACCGCGACACCCTGCGTTCGCTCGGGCTCAAGCGCCTGAACGACTCGGTTGTCAAGGAGGACCGCCCCGAGTTCCGCGGAATGGTGCAGACCGTCCGCCACCTCGTGACGGTTGAGGAGGTTGACTGACATGGCGGAGAACAGCCCGCTGAAGGCCCACAACCTCCGGCCTGCCCCGGGTGCCAAGACCGCCAAGACCCGTGTGGGTCGTGGTGAGGCGTCCAAGGGTAAGACCGCAGGCCGTGGTACCAAGGGTACGAAGGCTCGTTACCAGGTTCCGGAGCGCTTCGAGGGTGGCCAGATGCCCCTCCACATGCGTCTCCCGAAGCTCAAGGGCTTCAAGAACCCGTTCCGCACGGAGTACCAGGTCGTGAACCTGGACAAGCTCGCGACGCTCTACCCCGAGGGTGGAGAGGTCACGGTGGCCGACCTGGTCGCCAAGGGCGCTGTGCGCAACAACCACCTCGTCAAGGTCCTCGGACAGGGCGAGATCTCCGTGGCACTGCAGGTTTCGGTTGACGCCGTCTCCGGCTCCGCCAAGGAGAAGATCACCGCCGTCGGCGGTACGGTCACCGAGCTCGTCTGAGCCGCGGGACAGAACTGAGCCTGGCCGGCTGCCTCTTCGGAGGTGGCCGGCCAGGCTTTTCTGCGTTTGTGCCGCTGTACGGGAACCGTAAAGGCTCGGGAAAGGTTGAACGGGTGTCCACCGCACCGGCGGTGGGGGAGCGGAGGGGCGTTCACGTCCCAAATGGTGCGGCTTGGCCGGTCTTTCGCGGCGCGGGCCGGGAAGCGGACCGTACACCGGTGTGCGGCACGTGTTTCCCGCTCAGTCCTGGGCCGGGTAGGGTGGCGCCGTTAATCTTTTGTGGCCTCCTTACGATGTAGGGCTGCCTTGTATCCGATCCCATCCAGTCCCATCCAGACCCGTCGCCTCTGACGCATAGCGCGGGGGTCGCAGGAGGCACCGTGTTCACCGCGTTCGCCCGAGCGTTCCAGACGCCCGACCTGCGCAAGAAGCTGCTCTTCACGCTCGGCATCATCGTGATCTATCGGCTCGGGGCGCACGTCCCGGCCCCTGGCGTCGACTACACGAAGGTGCAGCAGTGCATCGACCAGGCCGACTCGGGTGGTCTCCTCGGTCTGATGCAGATGTTCAGCGGTGGCGCCCTGCTGCAGATCACCATCTTCGCGCTCGGCATCATGCCGTACATCACGGCGAGCATCATTCTCCAGCTGCTGACCGTCGTGATCCCGCGCCTGGAAGCCCTGAAGAAGGAGGGGCAGTCCGGCACAGCGAAGATCACGCAGTACACGCGTTATCTGACGGTCGCGCTCGCCATCCTCCAGGGCACCGGCCTCGTGGCCACCGCACGCAGCGGCGCGCTCTTCCAGAACTGTTCCGTGGGTAGCCAGATCGTCGCGGACAAGTCGGTCTTCACCACGGTCATCATGGTCCTCACGATGACCGCCGGTACGGCCGCCGTCATGTGGCTCGGTGAGCTGATCACCGACCGCGGCATCGGCAACGGCATGTCGATCCTCATGTTCATCTCGATCGCGGCCACGTTCCCCGGCGCCCTGTGGGCCATCAAGGAGAGCGGCAAGCTGGCCGACGGCTGGATCGAGTTCGGCACGGTCATCCTCATCGGCTTCGTGATGGTCGGCCTCGTGGTCTTCGTCGAGCAGGCCCAGCGCCGCATTCCGGTGCAGTACGCGAAGCGCATGATCGGACGCCGGTCCTACGGCGGTACGTCCACGTACATCCCGCTGAAGGTGAACCAGGCGGGTGTGATCCCGGTCATCTTCGCCTCGTCGCTGCTCTACATCCCGGCGCTGATCGTGCAGTTCTCCGGCTCGCAGGCGGGCTGGGCCACCTGGATCACGGACAACTTCGTCGAGCAGAACGCGCCGTACTACATGGTGGCGTACTTCCTGCTGATCGTCTTCTTCGCCTTCTTCTATGTGGCCATCTCGTTCAACCCCGACGAGGTCGCCGACAACATGAAGAAGTATGGTGGCTTCATCCCGGGTATCCGCGCAGGTCGTCCTACTGCCGAATACCTGAGCTACGTACTCAACAGGATCACTTGGCCGGGCTCGCTGTACCTGGCCCTGATCGCTCTTGTGCCGACGATGGCGTTGGCGGGCTTCGGCGGTGCGAACGCGAACTTCCCGTTCGGCGGGACGAGCATCCTCATCATCGTGGGTGTGGGTCTGGAAACCGTGAAGCAGATCGAGAGTCAGCTCCAGCAGCGCAATTACGAAGGGTTCCTCCGCTGATGCGAATCGTCCTCGTCGGGCCTCCGGGTGCCGGCAAGGGAACGCAGGCTGCGTACCTTGCTCAGAACCTCTCGATTCCGCACATCGCCACGGGCGACCTCTTCCGCGCCAACATCAGCCAGGGCACCGACCTTGGCAAGCAGGCCCGCGCCTACATGGACGAAGGCCAGCTGGTGCCGGACGAGGTCACCATCGGGATGGCCAAGGACCGCATGGCCCAGTCGGACGCCGTCGGCGGCTTCCTGCTGGACGGCTTCCCGCGGAACGTCGGACAGGCCGAAGCCCTTGACGTGATGCTCAAGGACGAGGGCGTAAAACTGGACGCGGTACTCGACCTGGAAGTCCCCGAGGACGAGGTCGTGAAGCGGATCGCGGGTCGCCGCGTCTGCCGCAACGACAGCGCGCACGTCTTCCACCTGACGTACAACCCGCCGAAGACCGAGGGCGTCTGCGACGCCTGCGGCGGCGAGCTGTACCAGCGGGACGACGACAGCGAGGAGACGGTCCGTACCCGGCTGGAGGTCTACCACACGCAGACCGAGCCGATCATCGACTACTACCGGGCCCAGGGCCTCGTGGTGACCATCTCCGCGCTGGGCAAGGTCGCGGACGTGACCGCCCGCGCCATGGAGGCGCTGGAGACCTCCGACGAGGGCTGAGCGTCACCACCGCACCACCCGTAGTGCAAGCCGGCCGCGGCGCCCCAGGGCGCCGCGGCCGACTGCTTGCGCCCGTATCGTTGAACACGCCGAGCCGTACCCGTCACCGTCGATGCAGAGAGGCGCCGAGCAATGGTGCAGATCAAGACCCCCGAGCAGATCGCGAAGATGCGCGAGGCGGGCCTGGTGGTCGCTGCCATTCACGCCGCCACCCGCAAGGCGGCCGTGCCCGGGGCCACCACGCACGACCTGGACCAGGTCGCCCGCAAGGTGATCGCCGACCATGGCGCGAAGTCGAACTTCCTCGGCTACGGCGGGTTCCCCGCGACCATCTGCACTTCGGTCAACGAGGTCGTCGTCCACGGCATCCCGGACGAGAAGACGGTCCTGAAGGACGGCGACATCATCTCGATCGACGCCGGCGCGATCGTCGACGGCTGGCACGGCGACGCCGCCTACACCGCCTTCGTGGGCACCGGTCACGCTCCGGAGCTCGTCGAGCTCTCCCGGGTGACCGAGGAGTCCATGTGGGCCGGGATCGCCGCGATGAAGGTGAACAACCGCCTCGTCGACATCTCCCGGGCGATCGAGTCCTACATCCGCCGCCAGCCCCGCCCGGCGACCGGGAAGTACGGCATCATCGAGGACTTCGGCGGCCACGGCATCGGCACCGAGATGCACATGGACCCGCACCTGCTGAACTACGTCTCCCGCAAGCGCGGCAAGGGCATCAAGCTGGTCCCGGGCGTCTGCCTGGCGATCGAGCCCATGGTCTCGCTCGGCACGGCGCGGACGGAGACCCTGAGCGACGACTGGACGGTCATCACGACGGACGGCACCTGGTCCTCGCACTGGGAGCACTCCATCGCGCTGACCGAGCAGGGCCCGCTGGTCCTGACCGCCCCGGACTGCGGCAGGGCGAAGCTCGCGGAGTACGGGGTCGAGGCGGCTCCCGACCCTCTCGGGTGACGTGACCCGACGGACGGAGTCCGGCGCGGCGGCCCGAAGCATGTGAGACGCCCTCGGCGCCGAGCCCGCGAGGGCTGCGTGGAGGAGGGGCCGGGGTCGAGGCGGCTCCCGGCCCTCTCGGGTGACGTGACCTCCCGGGGAGGTCTAACGATCACCCCGGCTGGGCAAACTTGACGGATTCGTCTTTTGGAGTCCGCTGACGTAGACTGACTCGTCGGCTCTCGTGCATCAGTGTGCCCGCATATCAGCACACCGATAAGCAAGAGCCGATCAAGGTAGCCGATTCGAAAGGCGAAGCGTGGCCAAGAAGCAAGGTGCCATCGAGATTGAGGGCACCGTGATCGAGTCCCTCCCGAACGCAATGTTCAAGGTGGAGCTCCAGAACGGTCACAAGGTCCTGGCGCACATCAGCGGCAAGATGCGGATGCACTACATCCGCATCCTCCCGGATGACCGGGTCGTGGTGGAGCTCTCTCCGTACGACCTGACGCGTGGCCGGATCGTCTACCGGTACAAGTAGATCTTGCCCGCACCCCGTTTCGGCGGGTGATGGCACTGACCCGGAGAACCTGACATCCCATGAAGGTCAAGCCGAGCGTCAAGAAGATCTGCGACAAGTGCAAGGTGATCCGCCGTCACGGTCGGGTCATGGTCATCTGCGACAACCTGCGCCACAAGCAGCGCCAGGGCTGACGCACGACCGCCTGCATCTCGCAGTTCTTCGCGCGACGCACGTAATTCGTACATACGCAGAGCCCGTCCAAGCCACGGCTGACGACACCTCCGGCGGGGGCCGGGGACCCGGACGTACCACCGCTCCACGTGAGCGGTCGGCGGCCGGGAGTGGCACTGCGGAAGACCCCCGATCTAACAACTGGAGCCATTGAATGGCACGCGTTTCAGGTGTTGACATCCCGCGCGAAAAGCGCGTGGAGGTTGCCCTCACCTACGTCTTCGGTATCGGGCGCACCCGGTCCAAGGAGATCCTCGCCTCCACCGGCGTGAACCCGGACGCCCGCGTCCGCGACCTTGCCGAGGAAGACCTCGTCAAGATCCGCGAGTACGTGGACGCCAACCTCCGCACCGAGGGTGACCTCCGCCGCGAGGTCCAGGGCGACATTCGCCGCAAGATCGAGATCGGCTGCTACCAGGGCATTCGTCACCGCCGTGGTCTGCCGGTCCACGGTCAGCGCACCAGCACGAACGCGCGTACCCGCAAGGGCCCGCGTCGCGCCATCGCCGGTAAGAAGAAGCCGGGCAAGAAGTAGTCCTCAGCGGACGCACTGCGGATCTCCGGTTCTCCGGGAACCCGCAGCAACCAGCGGTCTTCGCTGTAGGACCGATCACCTCCCCTCTCCATCTGGAGTAAAGACATGCCCCCCAAGGGTCGTCAGGGCGCAGCCAAGAAGGTGCGTCGCAAGGAAAAGAAGAACGTCGCTCACGGCCACGCGCACATCAAGAGCACGTTCAACAACACCATCGTCTCGATCACGGACCCCTCGGGCAACGTGATCTCCTGGGCCTCCGCCGGCCACGTCGGCTTCAAGGGCTCGCGCAAGTCCACCCCCTTCGCCGCGCAGATGGCCGCCGAGTCGGCCGCCCGCCGCGCGCAGGAGCACGGCATGCGCAAGGTCGATGTCTTCGTCAAGGGTCCCGGCTCCGGCCGTGAGACCGCGATCCGTTCCCTCCAGGCCACGGGCCTCGAGGTCGGTTCGATCCAGGACGTCACCCCGACGCCGCACAACGGCTGCCGTCCGCCGAAGCGTCGCCGCGTCTGATGCGTCGCGGCCGGTGACGGCCGTGCGTCAGTAGCGTTCGGTCCGGGCGGTACACCTCTTACGGGGCGTACCGCCCGTACCCTTGTTACATCTGTCGGGCATCAAATAGTGGGTGCCCACGACTGAAGGATCACCGCATGCTTATCGCTCAGCGTCCGTCGCTGACCGAAGAGGTCGTCGACGAGTTCCGCTCCCGGTTCGTGATCGAGCCGCTGGAGCCGGGCTTCGGTTACACCCTCGGCAACTCCCTCCGCCGCACCCTCCTCTCCTCGATCCCCGGTGCCGCTGTCACCAGCATCCGGATCGACGGGGTCCTGCACGAGTTCACCACCGTGCCGGGCGTCAAGGAGGACGTCACCGACCTCATCCTCAACATCAAGCAGCTGGTCGTCTCCTCGGAGCACGACGAGCCCGTCGTGATGTACCTGCGCAAGCAGGGCCCGGGTCTGGTCACCGCCGCCGACATCGCGCCCCCGGCCGGTGTCGAGGTGCACAACCCCGACCTCGTTCTCGCCACGCTCAACGGCAAGGGCAAGCTGGAGATGGAGCTGACCGTCGAGCGCGGTCGCGGCTACGTCTCCGCCGTCCAGAACAAGCAGGTCGGCCAGGAGATCGGCCGGATCCCGGTCGACTCCATCTACTCGCCGGTGCTCAAGGTCACGTACAAGGTCGAGGCGACCCGTGTCGAGCAGCGCACCGACTTCGACAAGCTGATCGTCGACGTCGAGACCAAGCAGGCCATGCGTCCCCGTGACGCCATGGCGTCGGCCGGTAAGACCCTGGTCGAGCTGTTCGGTCTGGCGCGCGAGCTCAACATCGACGCCGAGGGCATCGACATGGGCCCGTCCCCGACGGACGCCGCGCTCGCCGCCGATCTCGCCCTGCCGATCGAGGAGCTGGAGCTCACCGTTCGGTCGTACAACTGCCTCAAGCGCGAGGGCATCCACTCCGTGGGTGAGCTCGTGGCCCGTTCCGAGGCGGACCTGCTCGACATCCGCAACTTCGGCGCCAAGTCGATCGACGAGGTCAAGGCGAAGCTGGCCGGTATGGGCCTCGCGCTCAAGGACTCGCCTCCCGGCTTCGACCCGACCGCCGCCGCCGACGCCTTCGGCGCCGACGACGACGCGGACGCCGGTTTCGTGGAGACCGAGCAGTACTGATCGCCTCCGGCGGGGGTGCCCGGTTTTGAGGGTGCCCCGGGCCGGGGTCGAGGCTTTGTCCTCAATCGCCGGACGGGCTTGAATTTGGCTGATGACCGGCGAACGTCGGGCGGGCTTGAATTTGGCTGTAGTCCGGCGAACGTCGGATGGGCTTGATTTTGGCTGTAGTCCGGCGAACGTCGGACGGGCTGGAGTGTGGCTGATGCCGGACTCCGGGCCCGAACGGCAGCTATGACTTCCGGGAGGCGTCCGCCTCGCGGGAACTGACACCGGTACCTGATACGGCCGGTGCAGCACACTAGGAGAATCACCATGCCGCGTCCCGCAAAGGGTGCCCGTCTGGGCGGCAGCGCCGCGCACGAGCGTCTGCTCCTCGCCAACCTGGCGAAGTCGCTGTTCGAGCACGGCCGCATCACGACGACCGAGGCGAAGGCCCGTCGCCTGCGTCCGGTCGCCGAGCGCCTCGTCACCAAGGCGAAGAAGGGCGACATCCACAACCGTCGCCTGGTGCTCCAGACGATCACGGACAAGAGCATCGTCCACACGCTCTTCACCGAGATCGCTCCCCGATACGAGAACCGCCCCGGTGGTTACACCCGTATCACCAAGATCGGCAACCGTCGTGGCGACAACGCCCCGATGGCGGTCATCGAGCTGGTCGAGGCGCTGACCGTGGCCCAGCAGGCCACTGGTGAGGCCGAGGCCGCGACAAAGCGTGCGGTCAAGGAAGACGGCCTCAAGAAGGACGAGGCCCCCGCGGCCGAGTCCGCCGAGGACGCCAAGCCGGCCGACGACGCGGAGTCGAAGGACGCCTGAGCGTTCTGAGACGGACCACGGGACGGGCCCGCACCACCCTTCGGGGCGGTGCGGGCCCGTTCTGCTGACCAGGGGAGTGGAGAGGATGACGCGGTGAGTGACGAGGCGGAGCCCGGTTTCGTACGGGTGCGGCTGGACCTGGCCTACGACGGCAAGGACTTCTCCGGCTGGGCGAAGCAGACCAGCCGGCGCACGGTGCAGGGTGAGATCGAGGACGCGCTGCGGACCGTGACCCGCTCCGCCGTGACGTACGACCTGACGGTGGCCGGCCGGACGGACGCCGGGGTGCACGCGCGTGGCCAGGTGGCCCACGTGGACCTGCCGGAGGCGGTCTGGGCCGAGCACGAGGAGAAGCTGCTGCGACGGCTGGCGGGGCGGCTGCCGCTGGACGTACGGATCTGGCGCGCGGCCCCCGCACCCGCCGGGTTCAACGCCCGGTTCTCCGCGCTGTGGCGGCGGTACGCGTACCGGGTGGGGGACCGGCCCGGCGGCGTCGATCCGCTGAACCGGGGCCATGTGCTGTGGCACGACCGGCCGTTGGACGTGGACGCGATGAACGAGGCGGCCGCGTTGATGGTGGGGGAGCACGACTTCGCCGCGTACTGCAAGAAGCGAGAGGGCGCGACGACCATCCGTACGCTCCAGAAGCTGAGTTGGGTACGGGATCCGGCGTCCGGGGTGCTGACCGCGACCGTGCAGGCGGACGCGTTCTGCCACAACATGGTGCGGGCGCTGATCGGGGCCGCGCTGTTCGTCGGCGACGGGCGGCGGCCGGCCGGCTGGCCCGCCGAGGTGCTCGCCGCGAAGGTGCGCGACCCCGGGGTGCACGTGGTGCGCCCGCACGGGCTGACGCTGGAGGAAGTGGCCTACCCGGCCGACGCGTTGCTGGCGGCCCGTGCCGTGGAGGCGCGGAACGTGCGGACGTTGCCGGGGGCGGGGTGCTGTTAGGGCCTTGGGCCTTCATCGGCTGCGGCTGCTGCGGGCCTCGTTCCTGAAGTGGCGTGCGAAGGCGATGACGCCCCACACGACCAGGATGTTGACCAGGGCCCCGGCCCCGCGGAGCAGAGGGGTCAGGAGGCTGAACGTGACCTCCTCGTCGACCGTGTTGTCGCCGACCAGGATGGCCAGCGGGTAGATGAGGGTGACCAGTACCACGGTGTCGCCTGGGAAGGCGACCAGAGTCATCGTCGCGTCGAGGGCCGAAGGATGACCGGCGATCTCATTGACGAGGGCGACGGCCAGGACCAGGCCGATATAGCCGACGGCGATGCGGCGGGCCGTGCTCCAGATCCCGGGCCTGCTCCACGATCTGGCCTCGGGCGAGTCTGTCGGCTTGCTCATGGGGTCGTCCTTCGCACGGTGGTCTCGACGTGCGGAGGGCCCGCGCCCCCCGGCGGGGCACGGGCCCTCGCGTGTCCAGTATTGAACACGTTCAGCTTTCTGTATTCCCTTGTCGCTCGAGGCCGCTCGGCTACGAACCGGCCTGTGCCGCCTGGGAGGCCTGGATCTGGCCCCGGCGGTGGATCTGACGGAAGGTGAAGTTCGTCAGGTCCTTGTTGACCGCGTAGACGTCCTTGTCGGCGGTGGTGACCCGCTGGCCGTTCAGGAAGCCGCCGACGGTGAAGTAGGCGTACCGGCCGTAGGAGTTGGCCGTGCGCAGGCAGACCGTGCCGCCCCGGCAGAAGGTGTCGACGCCGTCGCCGCTGAGGGAGGCCAGGCCGCCCGAGCTCTGCTCGACGGCCTTCTTCGCGCGGGCCTCCGACGCGAAGACGGCGATGCCGACGGTGACCGCCACCCCGTCCTTGCGGTAGGTGGCCCGGAGGAGCTGCCCACAGCCGTTGTTCGTGAGGACCGAGCCGAGGGCGCCCTGGGTACCCGTCGTGCACTTCGCGGAGCCGCTCGTCGCGCCCTTGAGGTGGACGCGGTCGCCCATGGTGAGCTTCTTGCCGGGGAAGAACCCCTCCACGGTGATCGGCGCCTTGTCCTTCTCGGCGCCGGAGATGTAGTCCTTGGGGTCCGGCGGGGGCGGCGGTGCGACCGAGGAGAACGAGGGCGCGGGTGCCGAGGTGTCCTCGGGGAGTTCGGCGGGTGCGGGCAACTGGCTCGCGTTCTTGTCCGCCTTGCCCGTGCCGCCGCCGCTCGACGTGACCACGGCCGTGGTCACGATCGCGCCTATCGCCACGGTGGCCAGCGCGCCACCGCCGATCACCATCAGCTTCTTCCGGCGGGCGCGCGCCGCGGATTCCTCCGCCAGCGCCGCCCAGTCCGGAGTCCCGTCGCCCCCGGGCCCCCAGGAGGCCCCCCCTTGCCCAAAGCTCATGCGCGCAGTTTAGGGGGTGACGTAAACCGGTTGGGCCTGGAGTTCGCGGACCGACGTAAACCGGTTGGGCCTGGAGTTCGCGGACCGTGACAATGCTCTGTATGGGACATCTCGAAGCAGGCCACCTGGAGTACTACCTACCGGACGGGCGGGTGCTGCTCGGTGACGCCTCGTTCCGGGTGGCCGACGGGGCCGTCGTCGCGCTCGTCGGGGCGAACGGGGCGGGCAAGACGACCTTGCTGCGGCTGCTCGCCGGTGAGCTCCAGCCGCACGGCGGCACGGTGTCGGTGAGTGGCGGGCTCGGCGTGATGCCGCAGTTCGTGGGCTCGGTGCGGGACGAGCGGACGGTGCGGGACCTGTTGGTCTCCGTGGCCCAGCCTCGGATCAGAGAGGCAGCCAAGGCCGTCGACGCGGCCGAGGAACGCATTCTCACCGTCGACGACGAGGCCGCGCAGATGGCGTACGCGCAGGCGCTGAGCGACTGGGCGGAGGCGCGGGGTTACGAGGCCGAGACGGTCTGGGACATGTGCACCATGGCCGCGCTGGGCGTCCCGTACGAGAAGGCGCAGTGGCGCGAGGTCCGCACGCTCAGCGGCGGTGAGCAGAAGCGGCTGGTCCTTGAGGCGCTGCTGCGCGGGCCCGATGAGGTCCTGCTGCTCGATGAACCGGACAACTACCTGGACGTGCCGGGCAAGCGGTGGCTGGAGGGGAAGCTGAAGGAGACCCGTAAGACGGTTCTCTTCGTCTCCCACGACCGGGAGCTGCTGTCCCGCGCCGCCGAGAAAATCGTCAGCGTCGAGCCGAGTCCGGCGGGCAGCGACGTATGGGTGCACGGCGGTGGCTTCGCCACGTACCACGACGCGCGCAAGGAGCGCTTCGCCCGGTTCGAGGAGCTGCTGCGGCGCTGGCAGGAGGAGCACGCCCGGCTGAAGGCGCTCGTCCTGCGGATGCGGCAGCAGGCGGCGAACAGCCCCGACATGGCGAACCGCTACCACGCGATGCAGACGCGCTTCAAGAAGTTCGAAGAGGCCGGCCCTCCGCCGGAGCCGCCGCGCGAGCAGGACATCAGGATGCGGCTGCGCGGCGGGCGGACCGGGGTCCGGGCGGTGACCTGCAAGGGCCTGGAGCTGACCGGGCTGATGAAGCCGTTCGACCTGGAGATCTATTACGGGGAGCGGGTCGCGGTCCTCGGCTCCAACGGGTCGGGCAAGTCGCACTTCCTGCGGCTGCTGGCCGGTGAGCCGGTGGCGCACACGGGGGAGTGGAAGCTCGGGGCGCGGGTCGTGCCCGGGCACTTCGCCCAGACGCACGCGCACCCGGAGCTGCTCGGCAAGACGCTGGTGGAGATCCTCTGGTCCGAGCACGCCAAGGACCGGGGCGGGGCGATGTCGGTGCTGCGGCGCTACGAGCTGGAGCGGCAGGGGGACCAGCCGTTCGAGAAGCTGTCCGGCGGGCAGCAGGCGCGGTTCCAGATCCTGCTCCTGGAGCTGGCCGGCACGACGGCGCTGCTGCTGGACGAGCCCACGGACAACCTGGACCTGGAGTCGGCGGAGGCGTTGCAGGACGGTCTCGAGGTGTACGACGGCACGGTGATGGCCGTGACGCACGACCGGTGGTTCGCGAAGTCCTTCGACCGGTATCTGGTCTTCGGGTCGGACGGGGTCGTGCGGGAGACGACGGAGCCGGTGTGGGACGAGCGGAGGGTTCAGCGGGTGCGGTGACCTTGGGCGGTCGGCGGCGGGGTGGGGGTGAGCCGGGCGGCGCCAGGGGGTGCGTGCGGGGTACGGGGGCGGTGCGGGGGCCGTGCGGCGCCGTTGCGGGGGCGCTGCCCCCGGGCCCCGCGCCTCAAACGCCGGCGGGGCTGGGAAGGGTCGCCTCAAGCGCCGGCGGGGCTGGGGTGGTGCGGCGGGGCCGGGAAGGGTCGCCTCAAGCGCCGGCGGGGCTGGGGTGATGCGGCGGGACGGGGCGGTGTGACGGGGCTGGAAAGGTCGCATCGAGCGCCGGAGTGGTGTGGCGGGGGCGGGGTGGTGTGACAGGGGCGTTTTGACCCGCGCGGGGGGTCCCGGGTAGGCTCTCGGTTTGTTATACGTATTGGCTTCGTCGTTCTCACGCGAAGGGCCTTACGTAGGTTCCCTGGAGCAGTTACCAGTGGCTCGCATACGGGCAGCGTCCCCGGCGATTGTGAGCCCCAGCTGCATATCGCTTCAGAGGTGCCGTGTGTCTGGATCCCATCCACTGAAGAAGCGAAGGCTGCGAAGTGCGTACGTACAGCCCCAAGCCCGGCGATGTCACGCGCCAGTGGCACATCATTGACGCTCAGGACATCGTCCTGGGACGTCTGGCCACCACGGCTGCGAACCTCCTCCGAGGCAAGCACAAGGCGATCTACGCCCCCCACATGGACATGGGCGACTTCGTCATCATCATCAACGCCGACAAGGTTCACCTGTCCGGCAACAAGAAGACCCAGAAGATGGCGTACCGCCACTCGGGCTTCCCGGGCGGTCTCCGTTCGGTGCGCTACGACGAGCTTCTCGCGAAGAACCCCGAGAAGGCCGTCGAGAAGGCCATCAAGGGCATGATCCCCAAGAACACCCTGGGTCGTCAGATGATCTCGAAGCTCAAGGTCTACGCGGGCGACCAGCACCCGCACGCTGCTCAGCAGCCGGTCCCGTTCGAGATCACCCAGGTCGCGCAGTAGTTCCGGCCACCCCCTAAGACATACAGAAAGATCTGAGGAGCATCGTGGCCGACACCACTGTTGAGACGACCGCCGACGACACGGCGGGCACCGAGGGCGAAGAGACCTTCGCCGAGGTGACCACCTTCGAGTCCGAGGTCCCCGTCGAGGGTGAGTACACCTCTGAGTCGCTCGCGGGCCGCTTCGGCGACCCGCAGCCCGCGGCCGGCCTCGGCCGTCGCAAGAACGCCATCGCCCGCGTCCGGATCATCCCGGGCACCGGCAAGTGGAAGATCAACGGTCGCACCCTTGAGGACTACTTCCCCAACAAGGTGCACCAGCAGGAAGTCAACGAGCCCTTCAAGGTTCTTGAGCTCGACGGTCGTTACGACGTCGTGGCCCGCATCTCGGGTGGCGGTGTCTCCGGTCAGGCCGGTGCCCTGCGCCTCGGTGTGGCCCGCTCGCTGAACGAGGCGGACGTGGACAACAACCGCGCCATTCTGAAGAAGAACGGCTTCCTCTCCCGCGACGACCGTGCGGTCGAGCGCAAGAAGGCCGGTCTCAAGAAGGCCCGTAAGGCCCCGCAGTACAGCAAGCGCTAAATATCGCCTGCTCGACTGTCACGTTCGCCCCGGCGGCACACTCCGTGCTGCTGGGGCGTTCGTTTATCAGCGCTCGCGGGCGTATAACGGCATAAGACGTTCATCGGACCAGGTGGGATCGTGGCCCGGTGGGCGCCGTCGCGCATCCGGCAGGTCGGCCGCGCCATGCCGCCCGACGTGCGTTTTTGCGCTTCTTCCTTGCTTTCGTTGTTTGGTTGCTCAGTTCGTTTCGTTTGCTGTGCAGTGGTTGTTTGTGGTTTCGGAGCACTTCGGAGGACACCAGTGGGACGACTCTTCGGTACGGACGGAGTACGCGGTGTCGCCAACGCCGACCTGACGGCCGAGCTCGCGCTCGGCCTCTCGGTCGCGGCGGCGCACGTACTCGCCGAGGCCGGCACCTTCGCGGGCCATCGCCCGACCGCCGTGGTCGGACGTGATCCGCGAGCCTCCGGAGAGTTCCTGGAGGCCGCCGTCGTGGCGGGCCTGGCCAGCGCCGGCGTGGACGTGCTGCGCGTCGGTGTCCTTCCGACGCCCGCCGTGGCGTATCTGACCGGCTCGCTCGGCGCGGACATCGGTGTGATGCTCTCCGCCAGTCACAACGCGATGCCCGACAACGGCGTCAAGTTCTTCGCGCGCGGCGGCCACAAGCTCGCCGACGAGCTGGAGGACCGGATCGAGACGGTCTACGAGCAGCACCGCACCGGTGAGCCGTGGAGCCGTCCGACCGGCGCCGGAGTCGGCCGGGTCACCGACTACACGGAGGGCTTCGACCGGTACGTCGCCCACCTCATCGGCGTCCTGCCCAACCGGCTCGACGGGCTCAAGGTCGTCCTGGACGAGGCGCACGGCGCCGCCGCTCGGGTCTCGCCCGAGGCGTTCGCGCGGGCCGGGGCCGAGGTCGTCACCATCGGGGCGGACCCGGACGGCCTGAACATCAACGACGGCTGCGGCTCCACCCACCTGGAGCTGCTGCGCGCCGCCGTCGTCGAGCACGGGGCCGACCTCGGCATCGCGCACGACGGCGACGCCGACCGCTGCCTCGCCGTGGACGCGGCGGGCGAGGAGGTCGACGGCGACCAGATCCTCGCCGTACTGGCCCTCGCGATGCGGGACGCCGGCTCGCTGCGCAAGGACACCGTCGTCGGCACCGTGATGTCGAACCTCGGCTTCAAGCTGGCCATGGAGCGCGAGAACATCCGGCTGGTCCAGACGGGGGTCGGCGACCGGTACGTCCTGGAGTCGATGAAGGCCGAGGGCTTCGCGCTCGGCGGTGAGCAGTCCGGGCACGTCATCGTCCTGGACCACGCCACGACCGGCGACGGCACGCTGACCGGCCTGATGCTGGCGGCCCGCGTCGCCGCCACCGGCCGGAGTCTCGCCGAGCTGGCCGGGGTCATGCAGCGCCTGCCGCAGGTCCTCATCAACGTCCCCGACGTCGACAAGACCCGGGTGAACACCTCCTCCGAGCTGGCCACCGCGGTCGTCGAGGCGGAGCGCGAGCTGGGCGAGACCGGGCGCGTACTGCTGCGCCAGTCGGGCACGGAGCCGCTGGTGCGGGTCATGGTCGAGGCCGCCGACATCGAGCAGGCGCGGGCGGTCGCGGGCCGGCTGGCCGATGTGGTGAAGTCCGCGCTGGGCTGAGGCCCGGAGCCGTACGCGTACGGGTGCGTCCGCGCCGTACGCGTACGGCGAATCTTGCAGGTCGTCGCCGACGGCCTGGGTTTCGCGTCTCCAGGGTCGTCGTCGACGGCCAGCATTCATGCCGGTTTCCGGGCCGGTGCGACCGGTCTCCGGTCGTCCCGGGCCCGTCCGGCGGCGTCTGCGGGCGCGGTGCGACCGGTCAGGGCCGGTGCCCGCGGACGAACACCGCGACGCCGTCGGCGATCCAGGCGGCGCGCTCGTCCGCGCCGACCGCTGACGCCGGCGGTCCGGGGGTGGCCGAGACGAGCCGGGAGAAGTGGACCGCGGCACGGTCGGCGTCGGCGATGTGCAGCAGCCCGTCCTCGGCCCACCGGCGAAAGACTGCGGCCAGCTCCGCGCGGACCCGCCCCGGGCCGGCCTGCCACCACTGGGTGATGACCTCGGTGCCGAGATGGGCGGCCTCGGCCTGGACCTGACCGATCAACGCCCGGTGCGCCGCCGAGTGTGCCATGCCGGCCAGCCACTCTCCCGTGTCGTCGAGCCAGTCGGTGGCGAACGCGCGCAGAACGGTCTCGACCTCTCCCGCGTTCGTGGCGGTCGAGAGATGACGTTCGATCAGGGCGACCTCGACCTCGGCGACCTGCGTGGCGGAGTCGACGATCACGGTGGCGAACAGCGCGCGCTTGTCCGGGAAGTGCTTGTAGATCGTGCGCGTCGAGGTTTCCGAGGCCGTGGCGATGGCGTCGATGCTCGCCCGCGCGTATCCGTCGCGAGCGAAGACCTCACGGCCGCCGGTCATGATCGCCTCGTGCTTGGCCGGCCGCAGTCGCCGGCCCGGCCCGCTGTGCCCGGCCGACCGCCCGGGCGTCTCTGCCTCTGGGCTCACGATGACTCCTTGCCTCTCGATCGAATCTGGTGCACGCTCGACCGTAACAGGTAAAGTCTGCGTTGTACTTTACATCTTACCCAAGGAGAACGTCATGACGCGTCTCGCGATCGTCACCGGCAGCACCCGCGCCCACCGAAGGGGCGAGGCCGTGGCCGACTGGGTCCTGGCCACCGCCCGGAAGGCCGCCCCCGAGGGGGTGGAGGTGGAGCTGGTCGACCTGGCCGACTTCGCGCTGCCGGTCCTCGACGAACCGGCCTCGGCCGCCTGGGGCGTCTACGCCCACGAACACACCAAGCGGTGGTCGGAGGCGATCGCCGCCTTCGACGGCTACGTGTTCGTGACACCGGAGTACAACCACGGCGTCCCCGGCCCGTTGAAGAACGCCATCGACTACCTCTACGCCGAGTGGAATCACAAGGCCGTCGGGTTCGTCAGCTACGGGGTCAACGGCGGTGTGCGCGCCGTCGAGCAGCTCCGCCAGATCGCCGCCGAGCTCAAACTCGCCGATGTCGCCGCCCAGGTGGCCCTGAACACCTTCACCGACTTCGACTACACCGGCATCGACATCACCGACCCCACGGTCACCGGCGTCTTCGCCCCGGACGGGCGCCACGTCGACGACCTGACGACACTGCTGGACGAGGTCACCGTGTGGAGCCGTGCGCTGGCCCCGGTCCGCGCCCGGACGACCGAAGAACTGACGGCGAGCCGGAGCTGACGGCGAGCCGGAGCTGAACACGGCCGAGAACTGACGCCACCACGGAGGGGCTGACGCTCATGTACGCGACACCGGACGACCCTCGGAGCCGAGGCGCGGGCGATCCCGGTCCGGCGGGCAGGCCCTCCCCGTCGGCGCCGGCCACCTTGCCGGTGATCCTGGCCGGGTTCCTCGCGCTGCCGATGTCCATGTCCGGTGCCGGGGTGGCCGTTCCGCGCATCGGTGCCGACCTGGGCGCCGGCGGCGCGGCCGCCCAGTGGGTGGTGACCGGCTACTTCCTGACCGCCTCGGCGCTCATGCTCGTGGCGGGCTCCCTGGCCGACGTGCTCGGGCGGCGTCGCGTCTACCGTCTCGGCGCTCTCGTGTACGCCGGGGGCAGCCTCGCCGCGGCCCTCGCGCCGACCATCGAGGTCCTGCTGGCCGCCCGGGTGCTCACCGGCCTGGGCGCGGCCGGAGTCATGGCCTCCGGGGGAGCGCTCCTGGCCGCGGCTTTCACCGGGCCCGCCCGCTCCCGGGCCTTCGCCGCCATGGGCGCCACCGCGGGCCTCGGCCTGGCGCTGGGGCCATCGGCGGCGGGCTGGATGGTCGACGCCCTCGGATGGCGGCTGGGCTTCGGGATCTTCACCGGCGCCGGACTGGTCCTGCTGACCGGCACCCTGGCGATGCGCGAGTCCCGCGCCACCACCCGGCCGCGCGTCGACATCGCCGGGGCCTCGGTGCTGGCGGTGGGCCTGGCCGGTCTCATGCTCGCCGTTTCCCAGGGGCCCTCCCGGGGCTGGGCCGATCCACTCGTGCTTGCCGCCGCGGGCGCGGGTGTCGTGGGACTCGTCGCGCTGGTCCCGGTGGAGCGCCGTGCGGTCAACCCGGTCCTGGACCTTGCGCTGCTGCGGCGTCGCAGGTTCATGGGGTGGCTGCTGGCCGCGGCCGCCATGGCCTTCGGCTACGGCGGGGTGCTCGCCTTCCTGCCCAGCTATCTGCAGTCGCCGGTCGGCCACACCGCGAGCAGCACCGGGTTGATCATGTTGCTGCCCACCGTGCCCATGATGCTTCTGCCCACTCTCGCCGCCCGGCTGGTCAACCGCGGCGTCGGCCCCGCCGCCCTCATCGCCACGGCGCTGCTGGTGCTCTCCGCGGGCAACGCATGGCTCAGCGTGCTCCGCCCCGATGTCGGCATCGCGACGCTCATCGGGCCGCTGCTGACCGTCGGCGTCGGCGTGGGCCTGGCCGCTGGCATCATCGACGCCCAGGCGATGAACCAGATCGACTCCGACCACGCGGGCATGGCCGCCGGCATGCTCAACACTGTCCGCGGCGGAGCCAACGCCCTCGTCCTCGCCCTCTTCGGCGCGGCCCTGGTCGGCCTGCTCACCCTCTCTCTCGGTGAGGCGGGCCTGGCCGGGCGGGTGGCCACCGGCAACATCCCCACGACCGGCGCGGGCACCCTCGCCGGCCACCTCACCGACGCCTGGCGGGTCGCCCTGCTCGCCCTGGCCGCCCTGTGCGCGCTCGCAGCCGTCATCACCGGGCTGCTCGTACGGACCACCGGCTCCCGGACCGGTGCGGCGGGTGCGCGTCGCCCGGTCCCGGCACGTGCCGGGACCGCCCGACCCGGATCCGGTCCCGGGTCGCGTCCCGCCGACAGGTGAATCGCGCGGAGGGGCACGGACGTGCGGGAGCGGTCACACCCCCACCGAGGCCCCCGGTGTGCTCGCCGGGGGCTTCCGCGCGCGCCGGAACCTCAGCAGGGCCTTCTGGAGCAACATCGTGAGCATGCCCGCGAGGATGATCCCGCCGAGGTTGGCGAGCAGTTGCTGCCCGGAGCCGATGGTCTGCTGGTAGTCGGAGTAGCTGAACGCGACGGCCGCGTTGGCGGCGGCCGGGACGGTCGTCACCGAGATCGCCACCCCGATCAGCGCCCCGGACTTCGCGGAGGTGAGCGAGAGCGTCCCGGCGACGCCCGCGAGGAACGCCACCACGAACGACATCCAGTCCGGGTGCCAGATGAACCCGGTGTTGGGCCGGGGCTTGTCGATCATCCCGCTGTTGAAGAGGCCGAAGGCGTCCATCAGCCAGGCGAAGCCCGCGGTGATCAGCATCGCCAGCGCGAACCCGCCGATCAGCGCCCACAGCGACCGTGCGACCAGGCGCGGGGCACGTTGCACCACGGCCGTGGAGATCCCGGCCAGGGGCCCGAACTCCGGGCCGACCGCCATCGCGCCCACGATCAGCACCGCGTTGTCGAGCATCACCCCGCAGGCGGCGAGCATCGTGGCGAGGGCGAGGAAGGAGACGTAGGTGATGGAGAACGTCGACTCCTCGTGCGTCGCCTCCGTCAGCTCCTCCCACAGCACGGCGTCGGCGCCGTCGCCCGGGGCCTCCTGCTCCGCCCGGTCGGCGTGGTCGGAGAGCGTCAGCTCCATGTTCTCCATGGTGATCGACCCGGACCGGTCGATGCCGAGCCGGCGCAGCGCACCGATCAGCTCGTCGCCGGCCTCGCGCGCCACGTCGCACATCACCACGTCACCGGCGGGGGAGCGGGCGGCGCCCGGCAGGACCACCAGGTGGGCGGTGCCGACGGTCGACTCCAGCAGGGCGACGACCTCGTCCGTGGTGTCGGCGGGCACGATCAGACGCAGGTGCAGCACGCGGCGGCCGCCCTTCCGGGTCGGAGTGGTCGAAGAGGGCGGAGCGGTCGGAGAGAGCGGAGCGGTCAGAGCTTGCGCAGGGACAGCTTCTGGACCTTGTGGTCCGGCCCCTTGCGGAGCACCAGGGTGGCACGGCCGCGCGTCGGAGCCACGTTCTCCAGCAGATTCGGCTTGTTGATGGTCCGCCACATGGTGCGCGCGTAGTCCAGCGCCTCCTCCTCGGAGACCTGGGTGTACTTGCGGAAGTACGAGGACGGGTCCTGGAACGCGGTGGCGCGCAGCTTGCGGAAACGGTTCAGGTACCAGGTCTCGATGTCCTCGGCCCGTGCGTCCACGTACACGCTGAAGTCGAAGTAGTCGGCGAGCCCGACCCTGGTGCGGCCGTCGCTGCCGGGCAGTGCGGGCTGGAGGACGTTGAGGCCCTCGACGATGAGGATGTCGGGGCGGCGCACGGTGAGCCGTTCGCCGGGGACGATGTCGTAGATCAGGTGCGAGTAGACGGGTGCGGTCACCTCGTCCTTGCCCGCCTTGATGTCGGCGACGAAGCGGGTCAGGGCGCGCCGGTCGTAGGACTCCGGGAACCCCTTGCGGGAGGTCAGCCCGCGCGCCTTGAGCTCCTTCATCGGCAGCAGGAAGCCGTCCGTGGTCACCAGCTCGACGCGCGGGTGCTCGGGCCAGCGGGCCAGCAGCGCCTGGAGGATACGGGCGCTGGTGGACTTCCCGACGGCGACGCTGCCCGCGACCCCTATGACGAACGGGGTGCCGCGCTGCGCCCCGTGCCCGTTCCCGGCGTCCCCGAGGAAGGTGTTCAGCGCGCCGCGCAGCCCGGAGGTGGCCTGGACGTACAGGTTGAGCAGCCGGGAGAGCGGCAGATAGACGTCCCGCACCTCGTCCAGGTCGATGACGTCCCCGAGCCCCCGCAGCCGCTCCACCTCTTCGGCGGTCAGTGGCAGCGGGGTCTTGTCCCGCAGCGCGCTCCACTCGTCGCGCGAGAGGTCGACGTAGGGGGTCGGCGCGTGCTCGGTGCGACGGTGGGGGCTCCGTGCGGGTGAGGTGATCACCTGTTCATTGTTGCGGGAGTTCGAACGGAGTGGGGGGTGGGGTCGGTCACGTGGGTGGCGACCGAACACCAGACGCCGGACTACCGTGCATCATCTTGCAGCGCAATACACCGAGCGGTACGGTGGGGGCAAGCTGGTCGCCGCGGGCGGCTGGAAGTGGAGCCAGGTGACCTGGGGCAGACCGGGAGCCTGGCTCGGCGTCTTTTCTGAGCTCCCTCCCTTTTCAGCAGTCGGTGGACACGTCGAAGTCGATCAGTGTCTCGCCCAGTAGATCCGTGTAGCGGCTGTCACCCAGCCGCTCGGTGCGTACGGCTCCCGCGACGATGTCCGAGATCCACAGCAAAGGCTCCTTGGCGCCGGGAACGTGTTCTGCTCGCATGACGGTGCCCCTGGGGAGCACGGTCTGCCGGACTGCGGCTACGGTGCGAACGTCCCGGGCGTTGAGTTCCTCCTGTCGCGCCTCCAGACAGAGATGAGAGATGCCGAAGCCGTGAAGCTCCACGGCGAGGGCGCTCAGACACTTGCTGCGAGCTCTCTCCTGCCTGCGCTGGGGAACGGGTGCGCCGATCGACACGACGTGCAGCCCTTTCTGGGCAGCCACGATCCGAGTGGCGTCCTTGCGCTCGGCGCGGTCCATCTCGGTCCAGTGCAGCTTCGCCGTGTGACGCGGTCCCTTCAGACTCCGCATGGCCCGTCGGGCGTCGGCTTCGGAGGCAGGATCGAGAATCGTGCCGGCGATGATGTAGAAGCCGTCGGACTCGTGCTCGCGGAAAGACTCGTCCAGCCAGGCGGTTTTCACCTCATCGTTGCCGGTGTGGGTACGCGGACGTTCCCCCCTGAAGGTGCCGATGAGGTCACCTCCCCCGCCGGGTGGCCGCAGCAGCAGATTCCTCGGGACCGTTGCAACCCGCCCTTTCGCTCGCGCTGCCGGCGAGGCCCATGACAGCCGGCTTACGGGGCTTTCGGGGCTTGCGGGGACGCATGATGGCAGCACGCTGGTACTGGTAGGCCATCGTGAAGCCGCTGGGCGCCAGCGGGGCTTTCCTGAACTCTTTTCGGCGCTCGACGAGACCGAGTTCAAGCAGCCCCTTCACACCGCGCTCGTGGGTGTCGGCCGACCATCCGTACCACTTCGGAGCCATCTCGGCGGGGAACTTCGACCAGTTCTTCTCGCGCAGAATCACCAGGAGCAACGCAAGGGACGGGAGGTCGACCCGCTCGTCGTAGCCCTTGGTCCAAAAGACGGAGGGCATCTGCAGGTACAGGTCCTCCTCCGTCTTGCCCAGCGGCCGCTCGTAGGGGGAGCCGCTCCCGTCCTCGCGCAGCAGAGTGACGGTGATCGTCGTGCCGGAACGGCTGCAGCTGATCAGCTTTCGCTGCTGGAGCCGACGCAGAGCTCGCCAGGCGCCCGTGCGGGCGGCCTGCTCGGTGGCGGTTCGGTCGATGTCCATCATTCGTGCCCACACGGCGCTGTCGTGCCTGGTCGTCCAGCCGGCAGTGCCGTTGCTGCATGCGGCCACGATGAGGAGGTACGCCTTCAGCCCGCGCAGGTCCCGCCCGGTGACGAACTCGCTGAGCGGTCCGTGCCGGCTTGTAGCGGTTCTGGGGGCCTGTACGAATGTCTTGCGCAGGGGCACGTTGGCGCGGATCGAGCGGCGGAGGATTTCCGTGCGGGTGTCACGGCCAGTCGCCTTCACCGCCTGTACGTCCCGCTCGGTCAGCGAAGTCGTCTTCATGCCGCCGAAGTTAGACGAACTGCCGTCGGTAGAACAACCAGTTCAGCCCCTCGCCACCCGTCCGCGTGAGCGGGTACTTGAGAGAGCACATGTTGAGAGATCAAGGTGGAAGGACAACCTGTAACCACTGTGTGAGTACTGCTTGGGATCGAGTACGTTCCAGCCTCCGACTCTGTACGTGCGGCACCGCTGGCATCGGCGGTACAGCGCTCATTCCCGACCACTTGGTCTTGTTGCTCCGTTATCCACATCGAGATACCGAGACCACCTCACCGGGCCAGGCGAGATGTCATGCTGTGCACCTCATCGCCCTCACGTTGCGCAGGTCCGGAAGGCCTACCGACGGGAGGTACGGCCACGGGCCCGGTGTCCGCTCCCCTGTGCCGGACACCGGGCCCGCGCCCGAGCCCTCTGCGAGCCGTACGGTCAGGGCTTCTGGCCCTTGGCGTCGACGACGGCCGCCTTGGTCCTCGCGATGTCCATCAGGACGTCGCCGCGCTTGTAGACCATGGGATCGAGGTCACCGGGGCCGGAGATCTCGTGTGTCCTGGTGACGACGTAGCGTTGTCCCGCGTAGCTGTAGTCCACCGGGTCGATGAGGATCTCGCTCCGGGTGGCGCTCTCGTCGTGGTCGCGGGTCACTGCGATGACCTCGCGACCGGAGGCGTCCCGGATCAGGTGGTCGGTCACCTCGACGCCCCCGACCATGGCCATCGCCCGGTAGATGCGGGCCAGCGCGTCGGGCGGGATGGGGTACGACTCCAGCAGGACGGTCAGGGCGCGGAAGCTGTGCTCGTCCTTGGACTCGCGGGGACTCTCGGCCCCGCTGCCGGTGGGGAAGACCTTCCGCAGTTTCGCGAGGAGCGCCTCGGGGTTCTCCGGCAGTGCCGCAGCGAGCCGGTAGGACTCGCGGGCGGTGCGGTAGTCGGTGTCGGACGCGTCGTTCTCCGCGGCCTTGTCGTCGTACGGGATCCAGGAGTCGGGATCCGACTCCCCCACGGAGCCCGTCATCCCGGGGTCCGACCCGTCCTTCCTGGTCGGCTGGGCAGGCTCTCCGCCGACCGCCCGGAGGTAGATCCACTGGTCGGGGCGCGGCTCCGGCGGCACCTCCTGCCGGTCCAGGAAGTCGGCGGCCCGTCCCAGGGCGGCCTCCGGTCCGGACAGGTCGAGGTCGCCCGCCACTGTCGCCGGGGCCGGGGGCCGGGGCGCGGGGGCGTCCACGATCTGGGTGATGAACAGCGCCGCCGCGGTGATCGCCACCACCGCGCCGAGCGAGGCGATCCGCCAGTCGGCCCGCAGCCCGCGGGCGCGGCGGTTCCGGCCCGCGATGGCGTCGGTCAGGCGTTCGCGGCCGGGGGCGAGGCCTGCGCGGTCGGGTACGGGGGCGTCGGCGCGCAGCTCCCGCAGCTGGGTCAGTTCGTCCATGACGGGTTCAGCTCCTGTTCGGCCGAGGTGAACGCCGGGTCGGTGTTCAGGGACTCGCGGACCTTGCGGCGGGCCCGGTTCAGCCGGGACCTGACCGTGCCCAGCGGTATCCGCAGCGCGTCGGCCACCTCCTGGTAGC
This sequence comes from Streptomyces sp. CA-278952, assembly GCF_028747205.1. NCBI lineage: Bacteria > Bacillati > Actinomycetota > Actinomycetes > Kitasatosporales > Streptomycetaceae > Streptomyces > Streptomyces sp. CA-278952. Next base: position 3,041,814 of record NZ_CP112880.1, on the reverse strand, counting down.
CGAGGTCCGCCCAGGCGACGAGCAGCAGGACGTGCCGGTCGCCGGGGGAGAGTGAGGCCAGCGCGCCCGCCAGCGGGGCCTGGACGGTGAGCCGGTCGTCCGAGCGGTCGCTCCAGGACGCGGCCACCGGGTCGTGGCCGGTCCGGGCCAGCGCCTTCAGCGCGCGGACCTCCGTACGGCGGTGCTTGCCGATCAGGTTGGCCGCGATGCCGTACAGCCAGGGCCGGGCCAGCCGGTGGGCGGTGTCGTAGCGGCCCCGGGTGCGGAACGCGATGAGGAACGTCTCCGCCGTGATGTCGTCCGCCGCGCCCTCCCCGAGGCGGCGGGCGGCGTAGCGGTGGATGTCCGGCGCGTGCCGGTCGTACAGCCCGGCGAACAGTTCGGGCTCGTCGAGAGACTGAGTGATGACGTCGGCGTCGTCTCTGCCGTCGCTCGCTGCGCCGGGGCGTGCCGGAGGTGGTCCGGTCACTGCGCCTCCAGGGGTGCGTCGGTCGGTGTGGCTGTCACCCCTGTTGCCCGCAGCGGCCGGAAAGGTTCACGGGCCCTGCGCTAGCTCTGCGTGGGTTCCTGCGGTGAAGCGACGCCGGACCGGGCGGGAAGAACAGCCGGTGATCGGGCACGTCGGCGGCCGGAAGCCTTTCGCCAGTGGGCCCGGATCACTGCGCCCCGGGGCTGGCTGCCTACGGTGGCAGCACAGGCCTCTGTGCGTCTGGTCGGCCTGAGGGATCGGCCGGCAGAGTCTCTGCCGGACAGGCCGGGTGGCGTTGCCCGCTCGACGGGGTGGTGCGTGCTCAGAGAGCAGGAGCAACGTGCGTGTGACGCACTGGTCCTCGGATCGTTGGAGAGAGCGTTGGACCCCGACGTCGGACTGCTCCCACTGCGCACCTCCTACAGGACGTGCACCACCAGCACGATAATGAGGGCGACACCCAGCAGACCCGCCATGTCGTAGTGCTGCCAAAGTGGCTTGCGGGAAACGAGCGCCGTCTCCGCGCGCCCAGGGGACATCGGGTCGTAGAGGACTGTCACGCTGTCCCCTTCTCGGGTGCCGACGGGGACGTGGCCTTCGTCTGCACTGTGGGTCCGCTTGACACCATCTGGCGTCGTGTAGCTCAGAAGGAACTGCGGGCCGCCCTTCCCTCGCCAATCACGATCGAAGCACCGAGCGGTGGCCTCGACGCCCCGGAACCGAAGCGTCAGCCGGCGTCGCATCTGCCAGACCGCTGTCAGCAAAAGCAAGGCTGCGACGCAGTCGTAGGCGATCGTGTCCTGCAATCTCAAAATTCCCCCAGCTTCGCAGCGGCACTGATGAGCATTCAACCAGCCGTCGTTGCGCTCGGGAACTGCGTTGTCGGCTCGCGTAGCCAGAGGATGAGTTGGGTGAGGCGGAGTCCGGCGCGGTTACGAGCGGCGAGCGTTCGACGACGTTGTGAGTCTTGTGGAGCTCGCGGTCGAAGGTGTGTGGTCTGCCGCCGACGCTTCACCCGTCCGATCGCTGGGCCTCCAGGGGGCGTCGGTCGGTGTGGCTGTCAGGCTGTCACCCTTGTTGCCCTCGCAGCGGCCGGAATGGTTCACGGGCGGTGAGGCGTCCCGTGAGACGCTTCACCGCCCATCCGTGCCGTGCGTGGATCGGCCCGCCCTCACGCGTCCTGCGGATACCAGCGCAGCTCGACCGTGTTGCCGTCCGGGTCGAGTACGTAGACCGAGGTGGCCGAGCCCCGGGCCCCGAAGCGGGGGACCGGGCCCTCCTTCACCGTGAACACCCCGGAGTCGATGACCTCCTGCCAGTCGAGCGGGTCGACGACGAGGCAGATGTGGTCCACGTTCGACTCGCCGCGCGGACGGTCCAGCAGGTCGATGATCGTGGTCGGGCTGACCCGGACCGAGGGGAACGGGACCTTCCCCGCCCGCCACTCCTCGACCCGTACGGGCTCCAGGCCCAGCGGCCCGCAGTAGAACGCGATGGCCCGCTCGACGTCCCCGACGTTGAGGACGAGGTGGTCGAAGGCCTTGACCCGCACGGTCGGCGGTACGGACATGGCTCAGACCTCCGACGCGTACGTGACGAAGTCCGCCCAGGCGGCGGGGGCGAAGCCGAGGTGCGGGCCGCCGGCGGGGAGTTGCTTGCTGTCGCGTACGTGGATGGTGGCGGGGGCAGCCGCGACCTCGACGCATGACGGGCCGTCGTTGGTGCTGTAGCTGCTCTTGAACCAGGTCAGCTCCGTGGTGCTCATGTCTCTCCCAGTAGTTTCTCGATAAATTCCCGTGACAGACGGGGCGTAAGGGCCTGCGATCGAATCAGGTTGTACCGCATCTCCAGGATCTGCACCTGCCTCGGATCCGTGATCAGCCCACTGATGAGCTGAACCTCGTTGAGCCCGACGGTTTTACCGTCCTTGAGTTTAAGGATGCGGTGCGAACCGCCCAGGCCCGCGTGCTCCTCTGCCTCCAACGGCATGACCTGGATCTCGACATGCCGCAACTGGCTCAGCTCAAGTAGGTGTTCGAGCTGGCGACGCAGAACCATTCTGCCTCCGGTCCGCCTGCGCAGGGTCGCCTCCTCCTGGACGAAGGTCAGCAGCGGCGCGGGCCGTCGGTCGAATACCACCTGCCGGGCCATGCGGGCCGTCACCAGACGCTCGATGTCTTCCTCGCTGTACGCGGGGCGTCGCTCGCGGTACAGGGCTCGTGCGTATTCCTCGGTCTGGAGAAGCCCGTCGATCACTCCATTCGCGTACGAGCCGATCTCGACAGCCTCCGCCTCCAGCTTCGTCAGGTCGCGGACCTTCTTCGGATACCGCGCCTCCTCCACGTCCTTCTTCATCGCTGAGATCTTGCCGCCCGCGCCCACGGCGTCATCGGTCCGGTCCAGGAACTCCGGCTTCGGGATGCGCCGGCCGCCCTCGACCTTGAAGACCAGGTTCTCGCTGTACCCGATGGCCGTGCCCAGCTCGGCGGCGCGCAGTCCGGCCGACTCTCGCCAGAGCTTGATCTGTCGGCCGACCGCCGCGATGACCGCGCCGGAGTCGTCCTCCAGGCCGAAATCCTGGTCCTCGTCGTCCCCGTCGAGCGCCGTGCGGTCGTCGTGGTCCTGGTTGTTCATGCCAGTCATGCGGCAGAAGCCTCCACCCGTGTCCGTGTGCCGGACGTGTACGGCGGGGACGGGGCCCGGTACACCGGGGACAGTCACTGTCCGTACGCGCGTCAGTGCTTCTCAGAGTAGATACGTCCGGACACTCGGAGTGACATGAACCAGAGAATCACCCAACCGAGGGCTCGCACCGGACAGTTCACCGTCCAGCTCTCCGCCACCCGTCGGGGCGCTCGCCTCGCCCGGCTGCTCGCCACCGAACAACTGCGCTCCTGGGGGCTGCCGCTGGAGGACGCGGGGCTCGTCATCGGCGAGCTGGCGACCAACGCGGCGCTGCACGGGCACGTCCCGGGGCGGGACTTCCGGATCCTGCTCAGCGTGTACGACGACATCCTGCGGATCGAGGTCGTCGACACCCGGGGCGAGAGCCTCCCGGGGAAGCAGGCCCCGGCCGCCGACTCCGAGAGCGGGCGCGGGCTGTTGCTCGTCCAGGCGTTGTCGGTGCGGTGGGGCACGGAGCACGGGCCGTTCCCGCGCAAGACCGTCTGGGCGGAGGTGGCGCTCACCGGATCGTGACTACCGCGACCCGGTGAACCGCGACCCGGTGAGCCGGGATGTGGGGGGCCGCGACGTGGTGGACCGCGTCGCGGTCACCCGCGACGTAAAAGCTTTTAACTGATCGTTTCAGAATGAGATCGGTGTGGTGGCTTGGCAGTTGGGAGTTGGGTCGGCAGGATCTGTTGGGTGTCTGCTGATCTTGTGCCTGATGACCTGTGGGAACGCATAGCCCCGCTGCTGCCGGTTCGACCGCCTCGACGACACCGGTATCCCGGGCGGCTGCCGGCCGATGACCGTGCTGCTCTGCGGGGCATCGTCTACGTGCTGCGCAAGAGTGTGAGCTGGCGCGACGTTCCCGCAGAGCTGGTGGGCTGCAGCGGCGTGACAGCCTGGCGGCGCCTGCGGGACTGGACCGAGGCCGGAGTGTGGCCCCGCCTGCATGAGGTTCTTCTGGCGGAACTGCGTAAAGAGGGCCTGCTGGAGATGGACGACGCCGCGATCGACGGCTCGCACGTCAGGGCTCTCAAAGGGGGGCTCACACCGGACCTTCGCCGGTCGACCGGGCCCGGCCCGGCAGCAAGCACCACCTGATCGTCGACCGGCACGGAACCCCGCTCGCCGTTTCTCTGACCAGCGGAAACCGTCACGATGTTACCCAGCTCATGCCTCTGCTGGACGCCATACCCCGCATCCGCGGCCTGCGGGGCCGGCCACGCCAGCGGCCCCGGCGACTGTTCGCCGACCGCGGGTACGACTACGACAAGTACCGGCGTCTCGTCCGCGCCCGTGGGATCACACCCAAGATCGCCCGACGCGGCACCCCGCACGGCTCGGGACTGGGCAAGACACGCTGGGTCGTCGAGCGGACCTTCGCCTGGCTCCACCAGTTCAAACGACTGCGCATCCGCTACGAGATACGAGCCGACCTCCACCTCGCACTACTCCAACTCGCCTGCAGCATCATCTGCTTGAGACGACTCCGTACCTCATTCTGAAACGATCAGTAAGTACGTGTCTTTAAGTACGGGGGAAATAACCCAACCCGACCCTGACCGGGCCAGTGGCTCCCCTGGGCGCGCGGGCGCGTGAGCGCGCGTACGCGTCGTCACTCACATGGGTGAAGTGTGCCAACCGGGCTGGATTTATGACCTGTTGGCGGGCATATGCTCACGCTGACCACCACCCCAGACATGAGACGGCCCCCGGCCGGGACTGGCATCCCGATCGAGGACCTGACCACCGAGGAAGCAGGAGACTTCCCGATGGATACCCAGCAGGTTAGCGCGCCCCCGCGCGCCCCGTCCGCCGGTGTCGTACACATCAACATCCGGCTCACCGACGGCTACTCGATCATCTCCAACCGGCTCTCCCAGCACCGGGGCATGTCCCTGCTGGCCATCGGCCTCGGCACCCACATCCAGTCGCTGCCCGCCGGAACGCGCATCGGCGTCAAGGCGCTCGCCGCGATCTTCCCGGAGAGCGAGGCGCGCATCGCCGCCGCGCTGCGGGAGTTGGAACACCACGGGTTCTTGCGCCGCATCAGGGAACGCGTCCAGGGCGGGCATATGACCACGCGTACGGAGTCGTACAACCACCCGGAGGCGGCTGCCCGGCGGGCGAGGGCCGGGGATGGGGCTGGCGGGACTTCAGCCGCAGTCCCCGCTCCTGCCGATGCTCCTGCTCCTGCCGATGCTCCTGCTCCTGCCGATGCCCTTGCTCCTGCCGGTGCCCTTGCTCCCGCCGCTGTCCCCGCTCCTGTCGCTGTCCCCGCTCCTGTCCCCGCGCCCGTGCCGGAGCCGCCTGTACGGGAGACGGTGCCTGCTCCCGTACCCGTACCCGTACCGTCGTCGGAGCGTGAACCCGCGCCCGTGCCCGTGCCCGCGCCCGTGCCCGTGCCCGCGCCCGTGCCCGTGCCCGCGCCCGTACCCGTCCACGCACCGGCGTCCGGGCCGGTCGTGGTGCGGGAGCCCGTGCCCGTGCCCGAGTTCGAGCCCGCGCCCCGGCTCGTGCCGGTGCGTACCGCGCCCAAGCCGCCGCCCCCGCCGTTGCCCTTTCCTCGCAGGCCCGGCGCCGCGTTGTTCGATGAGGCCGTGCGCCTGCTCGCCGGGCTCCGGGTCTCCTCGCCCCTGTTCGTCCTCTCCGAGGCGGACGTGGAGCGGCTCGCCCCCGGAGTCGCCGCCTGGCTGGAGCGCGGCATGCGGCCGGACGCCGTGCGGGTCGCGCTCACCGACGATCCGCCCGTGCCCCTCCGGCACCCGGCGAAGCTGCTGCGACACCGGCTCATCGCCCTCCTTCCGCCGCCCCTGCCCGCCGCCGTGCCCGTCGTCCCCCTCCAGAACTGCGAGGCCTGCGACCGCGCCTTCCGGTCGTCCGTGCCGGGGTGCTGCGGAGGGTGCCGCGACGCCCGCGCGTACGCCGACGACCTGCCGTGCCTGCTCGGCGCGTGATCAGCCGATGCGGTCGCAGATGCTGTCCGTCGCGACCACCGGGCCCGTCACGGTCTTGGCTCCGGTCGGGCTGATGCCGATCGTGTAGACGCCGTCGACGACGTACATCCCCCGTGCGAGGTTGCCGTCCCCGACGCCCACCAGCACCGGGCCCACCACGCGCCAGGACTGGGCCCCGGAGGCGTACACGTCCACCAGGGCGGAGCCGCTCACGTCGGCGTCGTAGTGCGCCCCGGTCTCCTTGTTCGTCACCCGGACCACGAGGTCGCCCTTGTACGCGCTCCGCGTCACGCCCTCGGCGGGCGCGGGCAGTTCGCGCCGTACGACCTCGTCCACGATCGGCTCGCCGCGGATGGCGAACGCGCACCGCTCGCCCGCCGCGACGTCCCAGGGGGCCGAGGGGGCCGGTTCCCAGCCGGACACCTGCGGAGCGGTGGTGGCCGGGGCCGCCGCCGCGTGGCCCGTGCCGAGTGTCACCACGGCCACGCAGGCCGTGCCGAGAGCGCCGAGAACGATGCTGCGCATGAGAACTCCCCATGGGTCGGAGTCAGAGGTCGGGGACGCCTGACTCCGAAGCATGGTCCGGGTCGCTCACCAAGGGAACACCACGACGCGGGCCGGGCCGGGGAGCCTGCGGGCAGAGGTGGTCCGTGCGACCCCGTCCCCCTGCGCGCGTTGCCGGTGCGGTGCGGTGCGGTGCGGTGCGCTGCGTGCGTTCAGCCGTGGTCGCCGTGGTGGTGATCCACGAGGCGGGTGAGCAGGTCGATCAGGTTCTGCCGGTCGGCCGTGGGCAGCGGGGCGAGGAACTCGTCCTGGGCGGCGGCGAGCAGCTCATCGAGATGGGTGAGTTCCTTTCGGCCTGCCGGGGTGATGGTGATGACGTTGCGCCGGCGGTCCTCCGGGTCGGGTGCGCGCTCCAGGAGCCGCCTTTCCGCGAGGTCGTTGACCGTCGCCACCATGTCGCTGCGGTCGATGCCGGTGCGGCGGCCGAGGTCGGCCTGGCTGGCCGGACCGTACTCCTCCGCCGCCGCCAGCAGGGCGTAGTGGTAGCGCCGGGCGCCGGCCCGGACCAGCTCTTGGTCCACGATCCGGTTGGCGGCCAGCGCCGCCTGGTTGACCAGCCTGCTCGACAGCGCGCGCAGCCGCTGCGGCGTCCCATGTTCCGTGTCCACGGACGCAATGTAACAACTTGTTGGCCGCACCCACGATCGAGCTTATGGTGGGTCAAGCCAACGTTGGAGCAACCAACGATGTGGGATCGTGGACCACGTCGACCGTCATGGGATCACCGACCCCGTAACCATGGAGCCATCACCATGATCAAGCCGTTCCGCATCGACATCCCCCAGGCTGACCTCGACGACCTGAACGACCGGCTCTCCCGCACCCGCTGGCCCAACGAGATCGCCGACGCCGGGTGGGACTACGGCTTCCCGCTGGCGCGGCTCAAGGAACTGGCCGACCACTGGCGTACCGGGTACGACTGGCGCGAGCACGAGGCCGCGCTCAACGAACTTCCGCACTTCACCACCGAGATCGACGGCCAGAACGTTCACTTCGTCCACGTCCGGTCCCCGAGAGCGGACGCACGCGCGCTGATACTCACCCACGGCTGGCCCGGGTCCTTCCTGGAGTTCCTCGACGTGATCGGGCCGCTGGCGCGCGACTTCCACCTGGTGATCCCGTCCATCCCGGGCTACGGCTTCTCCGGGCCGACCCACGAGCGCGGCTGGGACATGGTCCGGATCGCACGGGCCTGGGCGGAGCTCATGCGGCGGCTCGGGTACGAGCACTACGGCGCGCAGGGCGGCGACTTCGGCTCGGGCATCTCCATGGCGCTCGGCGCGGTGGCGCCCGATCAGGTGGTCGGCGTGCACGTCAACTACCTGCCGACCCGGCCGGACCCGGACGCCGGCGTGGACCTGTCCGAGGAGGACGAGGCCCGGCTGGGCAAGGTCAGGCGGATGATGGCGAACCGTCCGCCGTACCAGGCCCTCCAGGCCGCCACCCCGCAGACCATCGGCTACGCGCTGACCGACTCGCCGGTCGGCCAACTGGCCTGGATCGCCGAGCGCTTCGCCCAGTGGACCGACCCCCGTACGCCGATCAGCGACGAGCGGATACTCACCGACGTATCGCTGTACTGGCTGACCGCCACCGCGGCTTCCTCGGCGCGACTGCACCGAGAGGCGGCGCGGCGGACCGAGCTGTGCCCGGTGCCGGTCGGCGTGGCGGTGTTCGCCCACGACATCACGCAGTCGGTGCGACCGCTGGCCGAGCGGTTGTACGACATCAGGCACTGGTCGGAGTTCGACCGCGGCGGTCACTTCGCGGCGATGGAGGTGCCGGAGCTGTTCGCCGGGGACGTCCGGGAGTTTTTCCTCAACCGCGTCGCGTAGCCGCAGGGCTTCCCCCCCCGGTCCGCCTCACCCGGCGACCGCCGGGGCGTCGGGCGGGTGAGGCGGAGGGGCGGCCCGTGCTCGCGGGGCGGTGGGCGGGTGCGCTGCCAGGGCCACATCGACGCTTGACCTCAAGCGAACTTGAGCTCATAGGTTCCCTTTCAGAGCCGCAGGAACCGACCGGCGGCACCTTTTCCAGGGGATTCGCCATGACCGCGCGCACCGCCCACATCGAGATCCCCGACCGCTACCGCTATGCCGTGATCCCGCACATCATGGTCGATGACGCCGCTGCGGCGATCGATTTCTACCAACGGGCGTTCGGCGCCCGTGAGGACTTCAGAATCGATGCTCCGGGCGGCGGGGTTCTCCACGCCGAGATCACCATCGGACGGTCGGCGCTGATGTTGGGCGACTCCAGCGCGGACGAGACGGAGACCGCCTCCTTCGCCGCGCCGACCTCGCTCGGCGGAGGCACATCCGTCACGCTGCATGTCTTCGTGCCGGACGTCGACGCCCTGGCGGAGCGCGCCCAGGCCGCCGGCGCCGAGATCCTCCAGCCGCCGAAGGACATGTTCCACGGTGACCGCACCGTCATCCTCAAGGACCCTTCGGGTCACGTGTGGGTGTTTCTGACCCCTGTGGAAGACGTCTCGGAAGAGGAGATTCGGCGCCGCCTGACCACCGCCGGGTGACCCGGTCGCCGTGGGCGCGGTGACCGGACCGGATAACGGGACTCCGTGCAGTTCAGCCCCGTCGCGAAAGGAGCGCGAAAAAGATTCGGGCGGCGTGTCGATCCACCCCGGTCCCGTTCGTCGTCATCGTGTAGGGCGACCCGCACGGCGGGCGCGACACACAGGCGAGAAGGAGCCGACCATGAAGTACATGCTGCTGATCCACAGCGGGGCCGTCGACGAGCAGGGCGGCGCGCCCCAGTGCACCGTCGAGGACTGGATGGCCTACGACAAGGCCGTACGCGACGCCGGAATCCACGTGTCCGGAGAGTCGCTGGCCGACCTGGTGACCGCGACCACCGTGCGGGTCTCGCCTACGGGGGAGCGGACCGTGACGGACGGGCCGTTCGCCGAGACGCGGGAGCTGCTGGGCGGGTTCCTCGTGATCGACGTGCCCGACCTCGACGCCGCCCTCGACTGGGCCGCGCGCTGTCCCGGCTCGCGGGACGGCGGCTCGGTCGTCGTCCGGCCGGTCGCGGACTTCGGGGCCTGAGAGCCGTGCCGGGCGAGGGTGTGCCCCCGGGGGAGGGCGAGTCCCCACGGGAGGAGTCCCCGGGGGAGGAGTCCCCACGGGAGGAGTCCCCGGGGGAGGAGTCCCCGGGGGAGGAGTCCCCAGGCGAGGAGCCGTCGGGGGAGGGGCCCTCGGGGGAGGGTGTGTCACCGCGCGAGGGCCGCGTGGCCGCCGAGGCCGTCGAGGCGGTGTTCCGGGAGGAGCGCGGGCTGCTGCTCGCCTCCCTCGTCCGCCGGTTCGGGGACCTCGACCTGGCCGAGGAGGTGACGTCCGAGGCGATCGAGGCCGCGTTGCGGCACTGGCCCGCCGAGGGCGTCCCCGACCGCCCCGGGGCCTGGCTGCTGACTACGGCGCGGCGGCGGGCGGTGGACCGGCTGCGGCGCGACCAGGCGTACGCGGCCCGGCTCGCCGTCCTCCAGGCCGACGCGGAACGGGCCGAGGCCGTCGCCCCCGCGGCCGACACCGCCGCGATCGGTGAACTCCCCGACGACCGGCTCCAGCTGTTCTTCACCTGCGCCCACCCCGCCCTCGCCGCCGAGGACCGCACCGCACTGACCCTGCGGTGCCTCGCCGGGCTCACCACACCGGAGGTGGCGCGGGCGTTCCTCGTGCCGACGGCGACCATGGCCCAGCGCATCGTGCGGGCCAAGAAGAAGATCCGCGAGGCCCGGATCCCGTTCCGGGTGCCCGGCCCCGACGAACTGCCCGAGCGGCTGCCCGGAGTCCTCCAGGTCGTCTACTCGGTCTTCACGGAGGGGTACGCGGCCAGCTCCGGGCCCCGTCTCCAGCGGCTCGACCTGGCCGAGGAGGCGATCCGGCTGGCCCGGATACTGCACCGGCTGCTGCCCGCCGAGCGGGAGAGCGCCGGGCTCCTCGCGCTGCTGCTCCTCGTCCACGCCCGGCGCGACGCGCGGACCGGGCCGGAGGGCGAGCCGGTGCTCCTGGCGGACCAGGACCGGGGGCGCTGGGACCGGCCGATGATCGAGGAGGGCCGCGCCCTGGTCGTCCGGGCGCTGACCGGCGGGCCGGCCGGACCGTACGGGGTGCAGGCCGCCATCGCCGCCCTGCACGACGAGGCGGCGGACGTGGCGGCCACGGACTGGCCGCAGATCGTGGCCCTGTACGACGTGCTCCTCACGCTCACCCCGTCCCCCGTGGTGGCGTTGAACCGCGCCGTGGCGGTGGCGATGCGGGACGGGCCGGGGGCCGGTCTCGCGCTGCTCGACGCGTTGGCGGGGGAGCCCCGGCTGCGGGCGTACCCGCCGTACGTCGTGGCGCGGGGGGACCTGCTCGGCCGGCTGGGGCGGGACGTGGAGGCGGCTGCCGCGTACCGGGAGGCGCTGGAGCTCGCGGGCACCGAGCCGGAGCGGGCCGCGTTGCGCCGGAAGCTGGGGGAGTAGGGGGCGTTCACTGTTCCGGGTGCCGCCTCGGCCCGAAAGCGCATTCCGGAGCCGCTCTCCTGTCGATCTCCGTCCGCCCCGACGGGATGCGATGGCCGGAACCATCGTCTTGACCCGGTCATGACATGAGTTCATCCTGTGTCCGTCGCACAGCTCCACCCCCCACCCGACGGACCCAGGAGATGCCAGCATGCGACTCGTCACCGCACGGAGATCCCGGCCGACGAAGACCCGGCGCAACGCCGCCCTGACCATCCTGCTCGCCCTCGCCCTCGCGGCCCCCGCCACCGCCATGGCGACCGCCGAGACCTCGGCCCCGAACGCGGCCGTCGCCGCGGACGAGCAAACGCTCCAGTACGAGATCACCGGGCGCACCACCCCTGCCGCCCGCACCGACATCGCCCGCGCGGGCGTCTCGATCGACGAGGTCCACGACCACGGCGTCGTGATCACCGCTGACGCCGCCCAGGCCCGGAAGCTCCGGGCGCGCGGCCACGTACTGGCGGCCCTGCCCGCCCCGGACGCCGAGCCGCGCGCGGCGGACGGCGTGAGCGCCCTCGACTTCCCGCCCGCCGACTCCCGCTACCACAACTACGCCGAGATGAACGCGGCGATCGACGCGCGCATCGCCGCGAACCCCTCGATCATGAGCAAGCGCGTCATCGGCAAGACCTACCAGGGCCGCGACGTCATCGCGGTCAAGGTCAGCGACAACGTCGCCTCCGACGAGGCCGAACCCGAGGTCCTGTTCACCGCCCACCAGCACGCCCGCGAGCACCTGACCGTCGAGATGGCGCTCTACCTGCTCCGCGAACTCGGCCAGGGCTACGGCTCCGACTCCCGGATCAAGCGGGCGGTCGACGGCCGGGAGCTGTGGATCGTGCCGGACATGAACCCGGACGGCGGCGAGTACGACATCGCCTCCGGCTCGTACCGCAGCTGGCGCAAGAACCGGCAGCCCAACTCCGGCTCCAGTGCGGTCGGCACCGACCTCAACCGCAACTGGGCCTACAAGTGGGGCTGCTGCGGCGGCTCCTCCTCCAGCCCCTCGTCCGAGACCTATCGGGGGGCGGCCGCCGAGTCCGCGCCCGAGACGAGGATCGTGGCGGACTTCGTGCGCAGCCGGGTGATCGGCGGGAAGCAGCAGATCACGGCGGCCATCGACTTCCACACGTACAGCGAACTGGTGCTGTGGCCCTTCGGCTACACGTACAACGACACCGCCCCCGGCATGACCGCCGACGACCGCAACGCGTTCGCGGCCGTGGGCCGGAAGATGGCGGCGAGCAACGGGTACACCGCCGAGCAGTCCAGCGACCTGTACATCACCGACGGGTCCATCGACGACTGGCTGTGGGGCTCGCAGAAGATCTTCGGCTACACCTTCGAGATGTACCCGCGCTCGGCGTCCGGCGGCGGCTTCTACCCGCCCGACGAGGTCATCGAGCGCGAGACGTCCCGCAACCGGGACGCGGTGCTCCAACTGATCGAGAACGCGGACTGCATGTACCGGTCGATCGGCAAGGAGGCGCAGTACTGCTCCTGACGGGGCGCCGGCAAGAGCCACGTCGCCGGCCGCGAAATCCTGACATCCTCAATTCTTCACGTCTCCTCAAGTCCACCGGGTCTATTCGGCGTCGTGCCGCAGGCGTGTGCGTTCGAACTCGTCCGCGTCCGCTGTCCAGGGGCCGTGCTCTTCGAGTGCGGCGCAGCCGCCCCGGACGAAGGCGCTCACCAGCTTCCGGTACCCGCTGATCCCGTCGGCCCGGCCGTACTCGACCAGGTACTCCGGATCCGATCCGTCCTCGGCCTCGCGCGCGGTCGTTATCCGGGCGATGGAGTCCGTGCGGAACTGGAGCTGGATCCCCTCGCCCATCTCCTCGTCCTCGATGGTGAACACTTGGTTGTTCCCGGTGGAGCGGTCGCCGACGAACTCCCAGAACTCCGCGGTGGCGGTGCGGGGGTGGTCGCGGAGCCACTTCTTCTCGGCACCCTTGTCGTCGGTGAACGACAGGGCCGTCTTCCTCGCACTCCCACCGGAGCCGGCGTGGCTGCCGGCGGTCTCCTCGTCGTCCTGCATGGGGGTGTTCCTGGCGCGGTCCGCGGCCTCCGAGCACATCAGGAAGCTCACGGTACGCACCGCGTCATCGACGAGCTCGGGGTGTGCACGGCGCACGGCCGCCTCGACCGCCGCCGCCATCCTGTTCCAGTCGCGTTTGTCCGTGGCGCGCTTTCCCCCTCGCGGGTCACGGCTGATCCGCATCCCGGCGCACGCCTGCTCCGCGGTAGCGATCACACGCATGACCTTCCCCAGCAGTGCGGGATCGACGGCATCGGGTATCCGCTTGGGAACCGTCGCGCCGTACAGGTACTGGCCCGTGTAGGTGAGTATCGCGGCGTCGAGTGGAGCCAGCACTGTTCCGCGCTCGGCGCGACGGCGGTCCGCGTGGTACTTCTCAGCCCGCTTCCCGTCGGACGTCTCCGTCGCCGCGCGCACCGCCGCGCAGACCTCACCGCGTTCGAGCAGACCGATGTCGGCCCCATGGGAGATGAGCCGGCCCCTGTCCCACGGGATGCGCTGGAAGAGCGCCTCCACATCCGCCGGCGTGCCGAGCAGGACCGGGTCCAGGAGCGCGACCGCGGCGTCCTCGTCGAGCCGGCCCCCGGTTCCCGCGGCGTCGCACAGCGGAAGGACCGCACTCCACAACAGCAGGTGTCTGCCCAGGTCCTCCCGGATCACCGCAAGATGGGCTTCACCGATCGGGAACGTGAACGTACGAGGGTCATGGTTGGCATCGGCCCCGGCACCGAGCATGAGCTTCAGCTCGCCGCCCTCGCGGATCACCTTCGGGATCCAGCCGCTCCCGCGCGTGAAAACGATGTCTCTCATGGGCCCAGTCTTCCCCACCGGACAGCCCCGGACTTGACCTTCGACGTGCGCCGTCGAACGGTGCGTCGTACTTGATCAATCGGTTCGGTAGTGCTTCAGGCCCCCGATCCCCCGATCCCGCGGGCCCGCACCGGAGCTTCAGGTCACGTCATGGACGCTGTGCTCGCCGAGATCCGGGGCGTGCCGGGCGACCGTACGGTAGTCGAGGTCGTCATGGAGGACCGTCAGGCCGTGATGGGCCGCCGTGGCGGCGATGAGGAGGTCCACGGCGGAGGCGCTGCGGTGCTGCCCGGCGCGTGCCATACGGTGCTGGACCGAGACGACCCAGCGTCCCGCGCTCTTCGGCACGGAGACGTCCGGGTAGAGGTCGGTGAACATCTCCACGATCTCGTCGTACTCGCGTGCGCTCCGGGCTCCGTACAAAAACTCCGCTCGCTGCGGATAGCAGGAGGCGATCGTCCCGGCCTCGATCGCATCGGACCACGCCGACTGCAGAGAGTTGTCGGAAAGCAGCCGGACGAGGCCCGAGGTGTCGAGCAGGTAGATCACCGGCCGTCCTTCTCCGCCCGATGCCGCCGCTCGGCGTCCTCGACAGCACCCCACTCGCGCGCGCGCTCGAAGTGGCGGCCGATCCGCGCCGCACGCTCCTGCTGCTCCGCGTAGAAGCGCAGGGCGAGGTTGACGGTCTCCTTCTTCGTCCGGGCCTTGGACAGGGCCATCGCCCGTTCCAGGGCTTCATCGTCTATGTCGATCTGGGTCACTGACATGTCCGGCCGCCCCTCGTGTGGGTCATGTACAAGAAATTGTATGCGACCAACATTCCTCTCGCGAGGCGCTTGCGGCCTTAGGGTGCCGCTATGTGCGGAATCGTGGGTTATGTCGGTATGCAGTCGGCGCAGGACGTCGTCGTCGCAGGACTCAAGCGCCTCGAATACCGGGGCTACGACTCGGCGGGTGTCGCCGTTCTCGCGGACGGCGGGCTGGCCGCCGCGAAGAAGGCGGGCAAGCTCGTCAATCTGGAGAAGGAGCTCGCCGCCCGGCCCTTGCCGGCCGGGCGGACCGGGATCGGGCACACCCGCTGGGCGACGCACGGAGCGCCCACCGACGCGAACGCCCACCCGCATCTGGACAACGCGGGCCGGGTCGCCGTCGTGCACAACGGGATCATCGAGAACTTCGCGGCTCTGCGCCGCGAGCTGACCGGACGCGGCCACGCCCTGGAGTCGGAGACGGACACCGAGGTCGTCTCGCATCTGCTGGCCGAGGCGTTCTCGGCCGGCGGGGACCTCGCGGAGGCGATGCGCCAGGTGTGCCGGCGGCTGGAGGGGGCCTTCACCCTGGTCGCCGTGCACGCGGACCAGCCGGACGTGGTGGTCGGCGCCCGGCGCAACTCACCGCTCGTCGTGGGCGTGGGGCAGGACGAGTGGTTCCTCGCCTCGGACGTCGCCGCCTTCATCGCGCACACCCGGTCCGCCGTCGAGCTGGGCCAGGACCAGGTCGTCGAGCTGAGCCGCGAGGGCGTCGTCGTCACCGGGTTCGACGGGGAGCTCGCCGAGGTGCGCGAGTACCACGTCGACTGGGACGCGTCCGCCGCCGAGAAGGGCGGCTACGCCTCCTTCATGCTCAAGGAGATCGCCGACCAGCCCCGGGCCGTCGCCGACACCCTCCTCGGCCGGGTCGACGGGGAGGGCGCGCTCCACCTCGACGAGGTGCGCATCCCGGCCGCCGATCTGCGCGAGGTGGACAAGGTCGTCATCGTCGCCTGCGGAACCGCCTTCCACGCCGGGATGATCGCCAAGTACGCCATCGAGCACTGGACCCGGCTGCCCTGCGAGACCGAACTCGCCAGCGAGTTCCGTTACCGGGACCCGATCCTGGACCAGCGCACCCTCGTCGTCGCCATCTCCCAGTCCGGCGAGACCATGGACACCCTGATGGCGCTGCGGCACGCCCGCGAACAGGGCGCGAAGGTGCTCGCCATCTGCAACACCAACGGCTCGACGATCCCGCGCGAGTCCGACGCCGTCCTCTACACGCACGCCGGGCCCGAGGTCGCCGTCGCCTCCACCAAGGCGTTCCTCACCCAGCTCGTCGCCTGCTACCTCGTGGCGCTCTACCTCGGCCAGGTGCGCGGCACCAAATGGGGCGACGAGATCCGTACGGTGGTGCGCCAGCTCTCCGCGATCTCCGGCGAGGTAGACCGGGTCCTGGGGACGATGGAACCCGTGCGCGAGCTGGCCCGGTCCCTCGCCCACCACGACACCGTGCTGTTCGTCGGCCGGCACGTCGGCTACCCGGTCGCCCTCGAAGGCGCGCTCAAGCTCAAGGAACTCGCCTACATGCACGCCGAGGGCTTCGCGGCCGGCGAGCTGAAGCACGGGCCGATCGCCCTCATCGAGGAAGGCCTCCCGGTCGTCGTCATCGTGCCGTCACCGCGCGGCCGTTCGGTCCTCCACGACAAGATCGTGTCCAACATCCAGGAGATCCGGGCCCGGGGCGCGCGCACCATCGTCGTCGCCGAGGAGGGCGACGAGGCCGTCGTCCCGTACGCCGACCACCTCATCACGGTCCCCGCAACGCCTACGCTGCTTCAGCCGCTGGTCGCCACCGTGCCCCTCCAGGTCTTCGCCTGCGAGCTCGCGACGGCCCGCGGCAACGAAGTGGACCAGCCGCGCAACCTGGCGAAGTCCGTGACCGTGGAGTGACCCGGGACGCGCCCGGGCGACGAGGTGACAGGGGTGGGTTCGTGATCATTGGGGTCGGCATCGACGTGGCCGAGATCGAGCGCTTCGGCGCGGCGCTGGAGCGTACGCCCCAGCTGGCCGACCGGCTCTTCGTCGGAAGTGAGCTGACTCTGCCCAGCGGCGAGCGGCGCGGAGTCGCCTCGCTCGCCGCCCGGTTCGCGGCGAAGGAGGCCCTGGCCAAGGCGCTCGGCGCACCCGGCGGGCTGCTCTGGAGCGACGCGGAGGTCTGGGTCGAGGAGAGCGGGCAGCCCCGGCTGCGGGTACGCGGCACGGTCGCCGCCCGCGCCGCCGAACTGGGCGTACGGGGCTGGCACGTCTCGCTCAGCCACGACGCGGGGGTGGCGTCGGCGGTGGTCATCGCCGAGGGGTGAGCCTCGTGGTCCCACGGGGGCCGTCGCACACGGGTGGGCCGCGAGGTGGGCATACGGCATACGGGTGGCCCGCGAGGTGGGCGTACGGGGTACGGGTGGCCGCCCCGAAAGGTGGGCGTACGGGGTGCGAGTGGCTCCCGCGCGGTGGGCGTACGGCGTACGGGGGTGGCGTCGGCCCCCGTGATCGCGGAGGGTTGGACCCATGCGACGTGCCTACAGCGTGGAGACCGTACGGGCCGCCGAGGCCGCCCTCATGCAGCGGCTGCCGGAGGGCGCCCTGATGCAGCGCGCCGCCGCCGGGCTCGCCGTGGCCTGCGGCGACCTGCTGCGGCGCAACGGCCGCGTGTACGGGTCCCGGGTCCTGCTCCTGGTCGGCAGCGGCGACAACGGTGGCGACGCGCTGTACGCGGGCGCCCGCCTGGCCCGGCGGGGCGCGGGCGTCCGGGCCCTGCTGCTCGCCCCCGACCGGGCCCACCCCGGCGGCCTCGCCGCGCTGCTGGCGGCCGGGGGACAGGTCGTCGACGGGCCGGACGGGCTGGGCGTGCTCGACCTCGTCGTGGACGGCATCACCGGCATCGGCGGGCGCGGCGGGCTGCGCGGGGACGCCACCGCGCTGCTGCACACGGTGACCCGGGACCGTACCCCGGTCCTGGCCGTCGACCTGCCGAGCGGGGTGGAGGCCGACACCGGGGAGGTGCACGGCGACGCGGTCCGGGCGGACGCGACGGTCACCTTCGGCACCTACAAGCCCGGCCTCCTGATCGACCCGGCCGCCGAACACGCCGGGGCCCTGCGGCTGGTGGACATCGGACTCGGCCCGGAACTGCCCGAGCCACCGGACCTGGAGGCCCTCCAGTACGCGGACGTCGCCGCGCTGCTGCCGGCGCCGGGCCCGGAGAGCGACAAGTACCGGCGCGGGGTCGTCGGCATCGTCGCCGGGTCCGAGCGCTACCCGGGCGCCGCGGTCCTCGCGGTCGCGGGCGCGCTGCGCGGCGGGGCCGGGGCCGTGCGGTACGTCGGACCGGGCGCGGACGCGGTGATCGCCCGCTACCCCGAGGCGCTGGTGCACGCCGGGCCGCCGTCGGAGGCCGGACGCGTGCAGGCCTGGGTGGTCGGGCCCGGGCTCGGCGACGGGCGGAGCGCGGCGGCGGCCGTCGCCGAGGTGCTGGCCGCCGACGTCCCCGTGCTCGTGGACGCGGACGGGCTGCGGCTGCTGGACGCGGAGACCGTACGGACCCGGACCGCCCCCACCGTCCTGACCCCGCACGCGGGCGAGGCAGCGGCCCTGCTCGGAGCGGCCCGTGAGGAGGTCGAGGCCGGGCGGCTCGCCGCGGTGCGCGAACTGGCCGCCCGCTACCGCGCCACCGTGCTCCTCAAGGGCTCCACGACCCTGATCGCGGAGGCCCGCGACACCCCGGTGCGGGTCAACCCGACCGGCACGTCCTGGCTCGCCACGGCGGGCAGCGGCGACGTGCTCTCCGGTCTCACCGGGTCCCTGCTCGCGGCCGGACTCGCCCCGCGCGACGCCGCCTCCGTGGGCGCGTACCTGCACGGGCTCGCCGCCCGGCACGGCTCGGACGGGGCCCCGGTCTCCGCGCAGGACGTCGCGGACGGCATCCAGGCCGCCTGGCGCGACGTGCGGGCGGGGTGAGGAGGGGGCCATGCTGGAAGCCCCGGCAGAAGGGCGGTCCTGGCAGTGAGTGAACCCGTACGCGTACGCAGGGTCTACGACCCGCCGGAGGACGGCGACGGCACGCGGGTCCTCGTCGACCGGCTCTGGCCCCGGGGCGTCTCCAAGGAGCGGGCCGCGATCGACGTATGGCTGAAGGACGTCACCCCCTCGGACGAGCTGCGCTCCTGGTACCACCAGGGCGGCTCCGGCGCGCGCCACGACACCTTCGTCGAGCGCTACCGCACCGAACTGGACGACCCGGCGCACACGGAGGCCGTCGAGCGGCTCGTCGGCCTGGTGCGCGAGGGCGGTCCCGTCACGCTCATCACCGCCGTGAAGGACGTGGACGACAGCCATGTCCCGGTCCTGGTCGACCACCTGACCCATGCGAGGAAACGGAAACGTACGTAACGTACATAAGGTTGGATATCGGCGCGCACCGCCGGGGAGGCGGCCGACGCCTCTGAGAGACTGGGCGCGATGAACGAGACAGCGTCCCTGAGAGCCCGTGCCGAGATCGACCTCGCCGCGCTGCGCGCCAACGTGCGCGTCCTGCGCGAGCGTGCGGCCGGGGCGCAGCTCATGGCCGTGGTGAAGTCCGACGGTTACGGGCACGGGGCCGTGCCCTGCGCGCGAGCCGCCCGCGAGGCCGGGGCCACCTGGCTGGGGACCGCGACCCCGCAGGAGGCCCTCGCGCTGCGCGCGGCCGGACTCGGCGGCCGGATCATGTGCTGGCTGTGGACGCCCGGGGGCCCCTGGCGCGAGGCGATCGAGGCCGATATCGACGTGTCGGTCAGCGGCAGGTGGGCGCTGCGCGAGGTCGTCGCGGCCGCCGACGCGGCCGGCCGGCCGGCCAGGATCCAGCTCAAGGCCGACACCGGCCTCGGCCGCGGCGGCTGCCAGCCCGCCGACTGGCCCGAGCTGGTCACCGAGGCGCTGGCTGCCGAGCGGGCCGGACGGCTGAAGATCACCGGCCTCTGGTCCCACTTCGCCTGCGCCGACGAGCCGGGCCACCCCTCGATCGCCGCCCAGCTCGGCGTCTACCGCGACATGGTGGCGTACGCCGAGAAGGAGGGCGTGGAGCCCGAGGTGCGGCACATGGCCAACTCCCCGGCCACGCTCACGCTCCCCGAGGCGCACTTCGACCTCGTGCGGACCGGTATCGCGATGTACGGCATCTCGCCCTCCCCCGAGCTGGGCACGCCCGCCGACTTCGGGCTGCGGCCCGTGATGACGCTCGCCGCCTCCGTCGCCCTGGTCAAGGACGCCCCGGCCGGACACGGCGTCAGCTACGGCCACCACTACACGACGACCGCCGAGACGACCCTCGGCCTGATCCCCGTCGGCTACGCGGACGGCGTCCCGCGCCACGCGTCGGGCACGGGACCCGTCCTGGTCGGCGGGAAGGTGCGCACGGTCGCGGGCCGGGTCGCCATGGACCAGTTCGTCGTCGACCTCGGCGGCGACCGGCCCGAGGCGGGCGCCGAAGCGGTGCTGTTCGGCCCGGGCGACCGGGGCGAGCCGACCGCGCAGGACTGGGCGGAGGCCGCCGGGACCATCGCGTACGAGATCGTCACCCGCATCGGCTCTCGGGTGCCGAGGGTCCATGTGAACGGGACGGCCGACGACCTGGCCCGGGGCGTGTCGCGGTGAGCGGGAGCAGCGCGGGGGCCGCCGCCGCCGACGCGACCGCGACCGTGGCAGCCGCGGGCGCGGCCGGCTGGCGCCGGGCCGGGATCGCCGGGGCGGCGATAGGAGTGCTCGCCGCCGGCGCGGCGGCCGGGGTCGCCGTCGAGCGGCTCACCGTCGGGCGCGGCATGCGCAAGAAGGCCCGCCTCGCACTGGACGCCACCGGGCCCTACGGCTCGCTGCGCGGCACGCCGGGCCGGGCCGTCGCCGACGACGGCACCGAGCTGTACTACGAGATCGACGAGGTGGAGGACGAGGCGCCCGGCGTTCTTGAGGGAGACGCCACCGGCCCCCGCCGTCGCCGGCTCTTCGGGCGCAAGGCCCCCGCCCCGGTCACCGTCGTCTTCAGCCACGGCTACTGCCTCGGCCAGGACTCCTGGCACTTCCAGCGGGCCGCCCTGCGCGGCCTCGTACGCGCCGTCTACTGGGACCAGCGCAGCCACGGCCGCTCCGGACGCGGCCGGGCCCAGGCGGACGGGGTGCCGCTCGGCATCGACCAGCTCGGCCGCGACCTGAAGGCGGTCATCGACGCGGCGGCCCCCGAGGGTCCGCTGGTGCTGGCCGGGCACTCCATGGGCGGCATGACGATGATGGCGCTGGCCGACCGGTACCCGGCCCTGATCCGCGACCGGGTCGCCGCCGTCGCCCTGGTCGGCACCTCCAGCGGCAAGCTCGGCGAGGTCAACTTCGGGCTGCCGGTGGCGGGCGTGAACGCGGTGCGCCGGGTGCTGCCCGGGGTGCTGAAGGCGCTCGGCTCGCAGACGGAGCTGGTGGAGAAGGGGCGGCGGGCCACGGCCGACCTCTTCGCCGGGCTGATCAAGCGGTACTCGTTCGGATCGCGGGACGTGGACCCGGCGGTCGCCCGGTTCGCGGAACGGCTGATCGAGTCCACCCCGATCGATGTGGTCGCCGAGTTCTACCCGGCCTTCACCGAGCACGACAAGAGCGGTGCGCTGCCCGCGTTCCGGGACGTGCCCGTGCTGATCCTGGCCGGGGACAAGGACCTGGTCACCCCCAGCTCGCACAGCGAGGCCATCGCCGACGTGCTGCCCGACGCCGAGCTGGTGATCGTGCCGGACGCCGGGCACCTGGTGATGCTGGAGCACCCGGAGACGGTCACCGACCGGCTGGCCGACCTGCTCGTACGCAGCGGCACCGTGCCGGGCGCTAACGTTGGCGGACATGGAAGCACCGCACAGCGGCCCGGCCGCTGAGACCGTTCCGGGGACAGCGGGGACGACCGCCCCCGAGCCCGCCGGGGCCGTACCCGAGGCCGTTCCCGAGGCCGTGACGGTGACGCTCACCGTCACCTCACCCGAGCAGATGCAGGACCTGGGCCGCCGGCTCGCCCGGGTGCTGGCCCCCGGCGACCTGGTCATGCTCACCGGGGAGCTGGGCGCCGGGAAGACGACGCTGACCCGGGGGCTCGGCGAGGGCCTCGGCGTGCGCGGCGCGGTCACCTCGCCCACGTTCGTCATCGCCCGCGTCCACCCCTCGCTGACCGGGGGCCCCGCCCTGGTCCACGTCGACGCCTACCGGTTGGGCGGCGGGCTCGACGAGATGGAGGACCTGGACCTGGACGTGTCGCTGCCGGAGTCCGTGGTGGTCGTGGAGTGGGGCGACGGCAAGGTCGAGGAGCTGGCCGACGACCGCCTGCGGGTCCTCATCGACCGCGCGACGGGCGACACCGACGACGAGCGGCGCGAGGTGACCCTGGTCGGCATCGGGACGCGCTGGGCGGGGCTGCGGGCGGATCTGTCGTAACGCGGCCGGATCTCCGACACCGTCAGTCAGGCCTCCGACGCGGCCGATTCTCCGGCACCGTGCGTCCTGCGACGCCGTCCGTCTTCCGACACCGTCCGCCGTCCGCCGCCGTCCTTCACGGAACCTTCCCGACAGTGCGTCGGTAAACTGTTGCGCGGGGGCCCGTGGTCGTGGTCACATGGGTACGAGACGTGGTTAGGTCTGCCTAACCACGCCCTCCATCGGAGCACCAAGGAGGCAATCCATGCCGACGCCCGAGCGCGCAGCGCAGCCGCGACCGACTCCGTCCGCCGTGTCGATGAAGGACCTGCTGGCCTCGTGCGCCGCGGCCACCGCGGTCTCCACCCCGCCGAGCGAGGCCCCGGATCCATCCGCCGCCGCCGCGGCGGACCGGGACCGCGACGAGGAGAGCGTCCACGGGAGCGCCGTCCGGGAGCGGGCGGCGTAGGAGCCTCCTGGGCCGCCCTACGGGACGACGACGACCTTCGCGCCGACCGTCGCGAAGGTCCACATGGCGTTGCCGTCCGCGCGCTTCATCCGGACGCCGCCGGTCTTCGACGTCGGGTCCGGGCTGGCCATCGAGCCGTCCTGCGCCGCGCTGAAGCCGATCGCCACCTCGTCCACGTTCGCGAAGCGGACCACGTGCTCGATCGGGACGCCGTCCGAGCCCTGGACCGTGCCCGAACGCGAGGTGACCTTGTGGACCCCGGGGGGCGGGCTGACGGGGCTCGGCATCACGGTGAAGGTGCGGATCGCCTCGTCGGACTCGTCGACCAGCCACACCCGGCGGTCCTTCAGCGCGTACACGACGCGCTCGCCCGAGCCGGACGCCGCCGGGACCGCCAGCGGGTCGGCCGTGGGCTTCGGCTTGGCGGAGGGCTGGGCCGAGGCCGAGGCGGTGGGCTTCTTGTCGGGCGTGGACGCCACCGAGGCAGGGGCGTTCGCCGAGGCCTGGTAGGCGAGGAAGGCGACCGCGGCGACCGCCGCCGCAGTGAGCCCGGCCACGATTCCCGAGCTTCCCCTAGCCACCGTGAAATCCCCTTTCGACTGCCGTTGCCGCATGTCGTACAAGCGTTTACGTCGTACCCGCGGATACCCGGTGACGGTAGCAGCAGGGACGGGGCGGGCCGGGACGCCGTACGGACGCCGTAACGCCGTCGGCGGAGCCGTAGGCTGTTTGCGTGCTCTTGCTCGCCATGGATACCGCCACGCCCGCCGTCACCGTCGCCCTGCACGACGGCACGTCCGTCATCGCCTCCTCGGGACAGGTCGACGCCCGCAGGCACGGGGAGCTGCTGCTCCCCGCCGTCGACCGGGTCCTCGCCGAGGCCGGGACGGGACTCGACGCCGTGACGGCCGTGGTCGTGGGCGTCGGCCCCGGCCCGTACACCGGCCTGCGGGTCGGCCTGGTCACCGCCGCCACCTTCGGCTCCGCCCTCTCCGTGCCGGTCCACGGAGTGTGCACCCTGGACGGCCTCGCCTACGCCGCCGGACTGGAGGGCCTTGAGGGGCCGTTCGCCGTGGCGACCGACGCGCGCCGCAAGGAGGTCTACTGGGCGCGGTACGAGGACGCGCGCACCCGTTCGGGCGAACCCGCCGTCGACCGGCCCGCCGACATCGCCGGGGCGCTGGCCGGGCTCCCCGTGGTCGGTGCGGGCGCGGTGCTCTACCCGGACGCCTTCCCGGACGCGCGCGGCCCCGAGCACGTCGCCGCCGGGGCGCTCGCCGGACTCGCCGCCGAACGCCTCGCCGCCGGACAGGAGCTCCTGGAGCCCCGGCCGCTCTATCTGCGCAGGCCCGACGCGCAGGTCCCGAAGAACTACAAGGTGGTCACCCCCACGTGAGCACCGCCACCGCCGCCGTACTGCGCGAGATGCGCTGGTGGGACATTGCGCCGGTGCTCGACCTCGAACACGCGCTGTTCCCGGACGACGCCTGGTCGCCCGGGATGTTCTGGTCCGAGCTGGCCCACGCCCGCGGTCCCGGCGCCACCCGCCACTACGTCGTCGCCGAGGACCCCGCCACCGGGCGGATCGTCGGCTACGCCGGGCTCGCCGCCCTCGGCGACCTGGCCGACGTCCAGACGATCGCGGTCAGCCGCGAGGCGTGGGGCACCGGCCTCGGCTCCGAACTCCTCGCCGATCTGCTGAAGGCCGCCACCGACTTCGAGTGCGCCACGGTCCTCCTGGAGGTCCGGGTCGACAACACCCGGGCGCAGAGGCTGTACGAGCGCTTCGGCTTCGAGCCGATCGGCTTCCGGCGCGGCTACTACCAGCCGGGGAACATCGACGCCCTGGTCATGCGCCTGACCATGCAAGAGCAAGCAGTGCACGAGCACGAGCACGCACCAGAGACCGGGACTGAATGATGGCTGTCGACGAACCCCTCGTACTCGGCATCGAGACCTCCTGCGACGAGACCGGCGTGGGCATCGTGCGCGGTACGACCCTGCTCGCCGACGCGATCGCCTCCAGCGTCGACACCCACGCCCGCTTCGGCGGCGTCGTCCCGGAGATCGCCTCCCGCGCCCACCTGGAGGCGATGGTCCCCACCATCGAGCGCGCCCTGAAGGAGGCGGGCGTCAGCGCCCGCGACCTCGACGGGATCGCCGTCACCTCGGGCCCCGGCCTCGCCGGAGCCCTGCTCGTCGGCGTCTCGGCCGCGAAGGCGTACGCGTACGCGCTCGGCAAGCCGCTCTACGGGGTCAACCACCTCGCCTCGCACATCTGCGTCGACCAGCTGGAGCACGGCCCGCTGCCCGAGCCGACGATGGCCCTGCTGGTCAGCGGCGGCCACTCCTCGCTCCTGCTGGCCCCCGACATCACCAGCGACGTCCGGCCGCTCGGCGCGACGATCGACGATGCGGCGGGCGAGGCGTTCGACAAGATCGCCCGGGTGCTGAACCTCGGCTTCCCCGGCGGCCCGGTCATCGACCGCCTCGCGAAGGAGGGCGACCCGGCCTCGATCGCGTTCCCGCGCGGTCTGACCGGTCCGCGCGACGCCCCGTACGACTTCTCCTTCTCCGGGCTCAAGACCTCCGTCGCCCGCTGGATCGAGGCGAAGCGCGCGGCGGGCGAGGAGGTGCCGGTCCGTGACGTGGCGGCGTCCTTCCAGGAGGCCGTGGTGGACGTGCTCACCCGCAAGGCGGTCCGGGCCTGCAAGGACGAAGGCGTCGACCACCTGATGATCGGCGGCGGCGTCGCGGCCAACTCCCGGCTGCGCGCCCTGGCCCAGGAGCGCTGCGAGCGGGCCGGCATCCGGCTGCGGGTGCCGCGCCCCGGGCTCTGCACCGACAACGGGGCGATGGTCGCGGCGCTCGGCGCGGAGATGGTCGCCCGCAACCGCCGCCCCTCCGACCTGGAGCTGTCGGCCGACTCCTCGCTGCCCGTCACGGAGCCGCACGTGCCGGGGGCCCACCCTGAGCACACGCATGACCACGTGCACGAGATCAGCAAGGACAACCTGTACTCATGAGCGCCGCGACCATCGTCCTGATGTGGGAGGCCCGCGCCGTCGAGGGCCGTGGCGGCGAACTCCTGGAATGGGCGCGGGCACGGGCCGCCGAGCTGGCCCGCGAACCCCACCGCAGCGAACTGCTGCGCGCCCCGCAGGACCGGGTGCTGGTGATGACGTGGTGGCAGGGCGCTTCGTACGGTGACGACCTCCCCGAACTCCCCGAGCCCGACGCCGCCCTGATCACCCGCCCGGTGCACCGCTGGCGCTTCGAGGCGGTGGGCTGAACGCGCGGGGACCGGGCGGGGACCGGGCGGGGGGCGGGCGGGGGGCGCCGCGACCCTGCGTCCCGGCGGCCGGGTCCCGTGAGGCCTTCGCGCCCCGCGTCCCGCGCCTGAGCGGCCCGCCTCAGGCCTTCGCGTCCCGTGACTGAGTGGCCCGCCTCAGGCCTTCGCGCTCCGTGACTGAGTGGCCCGGTCAGGCCTTGGCGCCCCGCGTCCCGCGCCTGAGCAGGCCGTCCACGATCGCGTGGAGCTCCTCGACGGTCTCGTAGTCGGCGGCGTACTCCCGCCAGCGGTCCTTGACCTCGGTGAGCCGGGGCAGCTCCGCCGCGTCCTGCTCGGTGACCATCTCCGGGAAGAACTCCCGGCGCGACGGGTTCTCCGCCCGGCGGGCCGCCGCCCTGCGGAAGACCAGGTCCCCGTAGACGTAACTCCAGACCGTCCGGTACGCCCGCACCGAGCGGGCCGGGGAGAGGCCGCAGGCGAGCGCGCAGTCGATGATCTCCTCCACCATCCACAGCGCGTTGCGGTCGGTCAGCTCGCCCAGCGCCAGGATGTCCAGCACCCAGGGGATCCGGCCGATGACGTCGTGCATGTGCGCGGCCACCGCCACCAGCCGCTCGCGCGGGTCCTCGGGCAGCTCCGGGCGCGGGAACGCCGCCGCCGTCCCGGACAGGGTGAGCATCAGCAGCTCGTCCTTGTCCTGCACGTAGTGGTAGAGCGCCATGGGGGTGCTGCCCAGCTCCTTCGCCACCCGCCGCATGGACAGGGCGGCCACGCCCTCCTCCTCGACGATGCGGCGCGCGGTGGCGACCATAACCTCCGGGTCCAGCCGCCGGGGCCGCCCTACGGGCCGTCCCGCCGGCCGTCCCGTGGGCTGCCCGGACGCGTCCGGTTTGCCGCCCGTCACCGGATTTTTCATCTTCTTTGTCTTCTCGGTCTTCTCGGTGGCTGACACCTGGGCATTCTCTCCTTCCGGGGCCCTGCTCCGGTC
Organism: Streptomyces sp. CA-278952; assembly: GCF_028747205.1. Taxonomy (NCBI): domain Bacteria; kingdom Bacillati; phylum Actinomycetota; class Actinomycetes; order Kitasatosporales; family Streptomycetaceae; genus Streptomyces; species Streptomyces sp. CA-278952. The sequence continues at coordinate 3,014,816 of NZ_CP112880.1, read as the reverse complement.
CGCCGCGGGACCCTCCCGATGCAGCGGCGCCTATTTTCTATACGCGTATGATAATTTCCGGTCGAGGGAAGCGCGAAGCGAAGGGGACGTCATGGACGGCGCGGGGAAGAGCGGGACGGGAAGAGGTCCCGAGGGCGGGGCGACGGGCGCGGGGGCTGCCGGGGGCGCGGGGGAGCGGCACGCGCGGTGGCTGCTGGTGGTGGCGCTCACGGTGCAGTTCCTGGTGTCGCTGGACATGTCCGTGGTGAACGTCGCGCTGCCCGACATCCGCAGCGACCTCGGCTTCAGCGGGGAGGGGCTGCTGTGGGTCGTGAACGCCTACGCCCTCGCCTTCGGCGGGCTCCTCATGCTCGGCGGCCGGCTCGCTGATCTGGCCGGTCCGCGCCGGGTCCTGACGGCGGGTCTGGTGCTCTTCGGTCTGGCCAGCCTGGCCGGCGGGCTCGCGTGGTCGCCCGGGTCGCTGGTGGCGGCGCGGGCCGTCCAGGGCGTCGGCGCGGCGGCCCTCGCCCCGGTGGCGTTCGCTCTGATCACCCTCGCCTTCCCGGCCGGGCCCGCCCGGTCCCGGGCGCTCGGGCTGTGGGGCATGGCGGGCGTGGCGGGCGGCGCGGTCGGGGTGCTGGCGGGCGGGGTGCTCACCGATGCGACGGGCTGGCGGTCCGTGATGCTGGTCAACGTGCCGATCGTCGCCTTCGCGCTGGCCGCCGCCGCGCGCACCGGACCCTTCGGCGGGGGGCGGCGGCCCGGGGCGCGGCTGGACGTGGCCGGGGCGCTGCTGGTCACGTCCGGGACGACGCTGCTGGTCCTCGCTCTGGTGCGGACCTCGGACCACGGCTGGGGCTCGACGGTCACGCTCGCCTCCCTCGGCGCCGCGGTGATCCTGCTGGCCGCCTTCGTCGCCGTCGAACTGCGGACCGCGTCCCCGCTGCTCCGGCCCGGCCTGCTGAGGGGGCGGCCGGTGCTGACCGCGAACCTGTTCTGTCTGCTGCTGGCCTCGGCCCAGTTCGGCGCGTTCTACTTCGTCTCGCTCTACATGCAGCTGGTCCTCGGGTTCGGGCCGACCGCCGCCGGGGTCGCGTTCCTGCCGTTCTGCGGGGGCGTCGTCGCCGGGTCGATCCTCGCCACCCGAGCGGTCGCCGCGCTCGGCATCCGCCGACTGATGACGGTGGGCGCGACGCTGGCCGCGCTCGGTATGGCCTGGTTCGCGGCGACCGCCACGGTCGACGGCGGCTTCCTCGTCTCCATCCTCGGCCCGTCGCTGCTCTGCTCCTTCGGCATCGGGCTCTGTTTCGTGCCGCTCGGCACGGCCGCGACGACCGACGTGGCCACCGGCGAGACCGGCATGGCCTCCGGGCTGCTCAACAGCTCGCGGCAGGTCGGCGGCTCGCTCGGCCTCGCGGTCCTGGTCACCGTCGCCGCCCGGGTCACCGGCGGCTCCACCGGGCGCACCGAGCTGTCCTCGGGGTACGCGGCCGCGTTCTGGGCCGCCGCGGGACTTCTGGCGGCAGCCGCGCTGGCGGCGCACGTCCTGCTGCCGGCGGAGCGGCAGGCACTCGACGGGCCGACGGGCGCCGAGCGTGACCGGGGCGCCGAGCGGGAGGGCGACGCCGCGCGGGAAGCGGGCCCGGGGCGTGTCCGATGAGTTCGGGCGGCGGACCGGGTCTACCTTCCACGACGTCCGGACCCTCCGGCCCGGACGGGTGGACGGCCCGACGAGGAGAAGACCATGCAGAAGATCACCCCCTGTCTCTGGTACGACGGCAAGGCCAAGGAGGCGGCCGAGCACTACGTCGCGATCTTCGGCGGGGACTCCCGCATCCTGGACGTCACCCACTACGGCGAGTCCGCCCCGGGCGAGACGGGTTCCGTGCTCACCGTCGCCTTCCGGCTCGCGGGCCAGGACTACGTGGGGCTCAACGGAGGGCCGCAGTTCCCCTTCACCGAGGCGATCTCGCTCTCCGTGGACTGCGCCGACCAGGCCGAGGTGGACCGGTTCTGGGACGCGCTCTCCGAGGGCGGCGAAGAAGGCCAGTGCGGCTGGCTCAAGGACAAGTACGGGGTCTCCTGGCAGATCGTGCCGAACGAGCTGCCGCGCCTGCTGGCCGACCCGGACCCGGCGAAGGCGGACCGGGCCATGAAGGCGATGCTCGGCATGGGCAAGCTGGACATCCAGGCGCTGCGCGACGCCTGAACGGGCGCGGGGCCGCAGGAGCTTGGGCCGGTAGGCGGTCGCGGGAGCTCGGGCCGGTGGACGGCCGCCGGAGCTTGAGCCCGCACGCGGCCGCGACGGCCCGATGAGCCGCGCGCGCGGACCCCGTGGCCCGGTCGGTAGTGTTCCGCGCATGCCACGCCGTGCCATGCTCCCGCCGCCTCCGCCGCCTGCCGAGATCCGCTCCTGGCCCGACCGTGAGGCGCTGCTCGCCGACCGGGCGGTGGTCCTGGGCGAGCTGGTGAGGATGCACGTGGGGCCTGGGCGGCTCGGGCTGCTGGGGATGTGGGCGGGGCTCGTCGCGATCGGCTGGGCCCTTGTGGGCTCCGGCATCGTCCTGTTCGAGCAGGCCGTCGACCTGGCCGACTTCACCAGCGTCGTCGGCGGAATCGTCAGCCTGGTCATCGGCGTGACGGTGCTGATCCCGGCCGTCATCTTCTTCTGCCTCGGCGTCGCGCGGGACCGGAAGGTCCGTTCGCTGCTCGCCGCCTGGGGCGCGCTGGACCGGGACCCGGAGCGCGACCGGCGGCTGCGGATGCCCGGGACGAGCCTCGCCTGGCTGCTCCTGTCCTTCGTCCTGGGCGCGGTGGGGCTCGCCCTCTGTGTGCTCGGACCCGCGAGCGCGCGGCCCGGCCGGGAGACGTACGGGCTGGTCGCCCTGGTGATGGGCGTCGGCATGGTCGCCTGGCTGACCGCGCTGACCGGCGCGGTCACGGCCCTGGCGCACCGCCGCTGGGTGGTGGGCGTCCTGATGGGACCCGCCCGGCGGGTCAGCCCAGCGGATGCCCGATCAGCATCGTCGGAGCCCCCGCCACCCGGGTCAGGAACACCGTCGCCGCGTGCGGACCGCTCAGCTTCATCCGGCGACGCAGCGCCTCCGGCTCGACCGCCGAGCCGCGCTTCTTGACGGTCAGTACGCCGACCTCCCGCTCCCGCAGCAGCGCCTTCAGCTTCTTCATGTTGAACGGCAGCCGGTCGGTGATCTCGTACCCGGAGACGTACGGGGAGGAGTAGCGCGTGTCGCTCGTGACGTACGCGATCGTCTCGTCCACCAGCCGCCCGCCGCACCGCTCGACGATGTCGGCGACCAGATGCGCCCGGATCACCGCGCCGTCCGGCTCGTACAGATAGCGCCCGACCGGGCCCACGGGCGGGGCGGGCAGGGGGGCCGGGGCGGTCAGGGTCGCCCCGGAGGGCAGCAGGGTGGCCCGGAACGCGCCGGGCGCGAAGCCCTCCCCGTACCAGAGCACCGCCTCCTTCACATCGCCGCCGTCCGAGATCCACTCGGCCTCCGCCTCCGGGCCGATCGCCTCGTGCGGCACGCCCGGGGCGATCTTCAGCGCCGCCCTCGGGGCCTTCAGCGCGGCGGCCGCCGCCCAGGACAGCGGCGGTGAGTACGCCTCCGGATCGAAGATGCGGCCGCGTCCGCCGCGCCGGGCCGGGTCCACGAACACCGCGTCGTACGGGGCGGTGTCGATCTCCGTGACATCGGCGCACCGCACCTCGATCAGCCCCGCCAGGCCGAGCGCCTCCGCGTTGGCGCGGGCCACCTCGGCGGTCAACGGGTCGCGGTCCACGGCCAGGACGGAGATCCCGGCGCGGGCCAGGGCGAGGGCGTCGCCGCCGATGCCGCAGCACAGGTCGGCCACGCTCCGCACGCCGAGCCCGGCGAACCGGGCGGCGCGGTGGGCGGCGACCGAGGTGCGGGTGGCCTGCTCGACCCCGTTGGGCGTGAAGTACATCCGGTAGGCGTCCTCGGCCCCGAACTTGGCCACCGCCCGCTGCCGCAGCCGGGCCTGGCCCAGGGCCGCCGACACCAGCGACGCCGGGTACGTGCGGCGCAGCCGGGTCGCGGCGGCCAGCTCGTCGGCGGGGTCGTGGTCGCGCAGCCCGGCCAGCAGCTGCTCGCCCTCGGGGGTGCGCAGCGCCGCGAAGGCGGCGCGGGCGGGGTCGTCGTCCGGGGCGGAGGGGGTCGTTGCGTTCACCCGGTCCATTGTGGCCGCTGCGCCGGGTGTCGCCGCCCGCGCCGCTGGAGGTCGCTGTGGGCCGGCCGGGGGACGGCGCCGGTCCGCTCGCGGTGTCGGGGCGGGGGGCGGGCCGACGGCTGGCAGGATGCGGCGCCATGCAGCTAGTACGACAAAACGGTAAATCAGTCATGAAGCGTCACAGGTCGGGCGTCGTCGTGCTGGCGGCCCTGCTGGCCGCCGCCGTCGCCTCCGGGTGCGCGGCGGAGACGGGCGGCGGTGGCACGGGAGCTCCCGGCGGACCCGCGAAGCCCGCCGCCGGCCGGCCGGGCGAGGCCGCTCCGAAGGCCGGGCCCGCCCGTGCCCTGGACACCTACGCCGAGGCGCTCAGGAAGAAGCAGGCGGCGCGGGCCGTCGCCGCGAAGAAGTGGGGCCTGGCCAAGACTCCGCTCGCGGCTCCCGAGCCGCCGAAGGTGAAGCCGCGCATCACCACCCGCAAGGGCTTCGAGGTCCGGGACGACGCCGGGCTGCCGCCCGTCTTCACCACCGTTCCGACCAAGGAGAAGATCGTCTTCCTGACGATGGACGACGGGGCGGAGAAGGACCCCGAGCTGCTGCGGATGATGACCGAGCTGTCCATCCCGTACAGCGCGTTCCTCAGTGACTACGTCACCAACGACGACTACGGCTACTTCAAGAAGATGCAGCAGCGCGGGGTGACGATCAGCAACCACACGCTCAACCACCGCTATCTGCCCGGCCTCTCCGCCGGCGAGCAGAAGCGGGAGATCTGCGGCCAGCAGGAGAAGATCCTCAAGCACTACGGGAAGCGGCCCACCCTCTTCCGCCCGCCCTACGGCAACTACAACCGCGACACCCTCGTCGTCGCCAAGTCCTGCGGGATCACCGCCGTGCCCCTGTGGTCCTCCGAGGCCTTCCCCGACCACATGGAATGGCGCGAGTGGGACCGGGACCTGCACCCCGGCGACATCGTCCTCACCCACTTCCGGGGCGAGGAGGACTGGAAGGGCTCGATGCCCGACATGATCCGCCAGGTCATGAAGACCATCACCGACAAGGGGTACGCGGTGGCGAAACTGGAGGACTACGTCTGACCCGCACCCTTCCCCGCACCCGCCCCGCGCATGCGCGCTCAGCCCCCGCTGCGCGCGCATTCGTCGCTGTCACCCCCGCTGCGGCAGGGCGGGGAGTTCCAGGTCGGAGCGGGTTCCGGAGGATTCCGGGAGCTTTCTTCGACGACGGACGCCAGGACCACTACGCCCAGCGCCACCGCGACGACCGCCTGCGTCCCGCCGGCCCAGTGCCACCCGCCGCGCAGGAGTGCCACGGCGAGGCAGGCGACCACGAGAGCGAGGAGGCCGAAGGCGATGGCCGGGGTCCAGTCAGTGCCCGGGTCCGCGGGCGGAGGCGCGGACACCTTGCCCGTCGGCATGTCCTGCGACCGTGACCGCGCCAGCCCTCGCACCACCAGCCACAGCGCCAGCAGGGCTCCGGCGGCAGCCTCCGCGACCACCAGCAGCAGGCCCATCAGGGGATCAGCGCAGCCACCCGGAGCCGGCGACCGCGAAGCGGCTCTTCCGGCCGGTCTTCCCGGCAGGGGGCTCTCGGGGCGCGTCATCTCCGTACCGTCGTACGGAACGCGACGCTCCACCCCCACGTTGTCCGGAAGGTGACCCGACAGAGCCCCGATCGAGACGGCGCGAGGGTGGTGAATTGGCACTCCGCTTGACCGAGTGCTAACCGCGGTCATAGTCTCAGGTCTGGCACTCCCCCCTGGAGAGTGCCAGCACCACACTGTGCGACAGGACAGGTCCGGCACCCGCGACGACGGATCGGTCTGGTCGCCGCCCACAGACTGTTAAACCCCGTGAGATCTCCGAAGGGGGAGACCGGATCGTGTCGACCACCAGCTCCAAGGTTGCGATCAAGCCGCTCGAGGACCGCATTGTGGTCCAGCCGCTCGACGCCGAGCAGACCACGGCTTCCGGCCTGGTCATTCCGGACACCGCGAAGGAGAAGCCCCAGGAGGGCGTCGTCCTCGCGGTGGGCCCGGGCCGCTTCGAGAACGGCGAGCGGCTTCCGCTCGACGTCAAGACCGGCGACGTCGTCCTGTACAGCAAGTACGGCGGCACCGAGGTGAAGTACAACGGCGAGGAGTACCTCGTCCTCTCGGCCCGCGACGTTCTCGCGATCGTCGAGAAGTAATTCACCCACGTTTGCCTGTGTTCTGCGCCCCTGGTCCCCTGCGAAATAACTAGCCGGGCGGCGAGGGGCGCAGTTCATTTTGAGAGGGAACACAGCCCATGGCGAAGATTCTTAAGTTCGACGAGGACGCCCGTCGCGCCCTTGAGCGCGGCGTCAACAAGCTTGCCGACACGGTCAAGGTGACGATCGGCCCCAAGGGCCGCAACGTCGTCATCGACAAGAAGTTCGGCGCTCCGACCATCACCAACGACGGTGTCACCATCGCGCGTGAGGTCGAGCTCGACGACCCGTACGAGAACCTCGGCGCCCAGCTCGTCAAGGAGGTGGCGACCAAGACCAACGACGTAGCGGGTGACGGCACCACCACCGCGACCGTGCTGGCCCAGGCGCTCGTCCGCGAGGGCCTGCGCAACGTCGCCGCCGGCGCCTCCCCGGCCGCCCTGAAGAAGGGCATCGACGCTGCGGTCAAGGCCGTGTCCGAGGAGCTCCTCGCGACCGCCCGCCCGATCGACGACAAGTCCGACATCGCCGCCGTGGCCGCGCTCTCCGCGCAGGACACCCAGGTCGGCGACCTCATCGCGGACGCGATGGACAAGGTCGGCAAGGACGGTGTCATCACCGTCGAGGAGTCCAACACCTTCGGTCTGGACCTGGAGTTCACCGAGGGCATGGCCTTCGACAAGGGCTACCTGTCCCCGTACATGGTGTCCGACCAGGAGCGTATGGAGGCCGTCCTCGACGACCCGTACATCCTGATCCACCAGGGCAAGATCGGCTCCATCCAGGAGCTGCTGCCGCTCCTGGAGAAGGTCATCCAGGCCGGCGCCTCCAAGCCGCTCCTGATCATCGCCGAGGACGTCGAGGGCGAGGCGCTCTCCACCCTTGTCGTCAACAAGATCCGTGGCACCTTCAACGCCGTCGCGGTGAAGGCCCCGGGCTTCGGCGACCGCCGCAAGGCCATGCTCGGTGACATCGCCACCCTCACCGGTGCGACCGTCATCGCCGAGGAGGTCGGCCTCAAGCTCGACGGCGCCGGTCTCGACGTGCTGGGCACCGCCCGCCGCGTCACCGTCTCCAAGGACGACACGACCATCGTCGACGGCGGGGGCAACTCCGACGACGTCAAGGGCCGCGTCAACCAGATCAAGGCCGAGATCGAGTCCACGGACTCCGACTGGGACCGCGAGAAGCTCCAGGAGCGCCTCGCGAAGCTGGCCGGCGGCGTGTGCGTCATCCGTGTCGGCGCCGCCACCGAGGTGGAGCTCAAGGAGAAGAAGCACCGCCTCGAGGACGCCATCTCGGCGACCCGCGCCGCCGTCGAGGAGGGCATCGTCTCCGGCGGTGGCTCCGCCCTCGTCCACGCGGTGAAGGTCCTGGAGGGCAACCTCGGCAAGACCGGCGACGAGGCCACCGGTGTCGCGGTCGTCCGCCGCGCCGCCGTCGAGCCGCTGCGCTGGATCGCCGAGAACGCCGGCCTGGAGGGTTACGTCATCACCTCCAAGGTCTCCGAGCTCGACAAGGGCCAGGGCTTCAACGCCGCCACCGGCGAGTACGGCGACCTGGTCAAGGCCGGCGTCATCGACCCGGTCAAGGTCACCCGCTCCGCCCTGGAGAACGCCGCGTCCATCGCGTCGCTGCTGCTCACGACCGAGACCCTGGTCGTCGAGAAGCCGGCCGAGGACGAGGGCGACGCCGGTCACGGCGGCCACGGCCACTCCCACTAGTACGGCCCGCACCGCTCGGTACGCCGTTCGGTAGGCCTGAGGCCCGGCACCCCTTGGGTTCTAACGGTCCTCGCAACACCCACGATCTGTGGGAGTTGCGAGGACCGTGGTCGTTGAGCGGGTTGATCTTGCGGGGTTGAAGGAGCAGAGGGCCCATCCACTGCTACTGCCCGCCCAGCGGGCTGCCACATCCGGGCATGGTCCGAGCAGGTCCCCTCTGCGGTGAACCCCTCAGCCGGAGGCGGTCGCCGCGGACCGCGACGGGCCCAGCAACCGTCGCGCCCGGTGTGAGCCGGGCGCGTACCGATCGACGGCGGCGCACCCCGCACCACGCACCCCGCACCGCCTACTACCGCGCACGCCCCGCGCACCACGCCCCGTGCACCGCTTACCGCCTACTGCGGACCGTACTTGCGCCCCGTCCGCGACGTGACCCCGCCGAGCAGCCCCCGCGGGGCGACCTTCACCAGCCCCATCAGCGCCTTGTAGCGCGGGTCCGGGATCGACACCGTCTTCCCCCGGGCCAGATCCGTCAGCGCGGACGCCACCAGCTTGTCCGCGTCGAGCCACATCCAGCCGGGGATGCTGTCCGTGCCCATCCCGGCCCGCTCGTGGAACTCCGTCCGCACGAACCCCGGGCACAGCACCATCAGCCGCACCCCCGACCCGGCCAGATCCCGCGCCGCGCCCTGCGTGAACTGCACGACCCACGCCTTGGACGCCCCGTACGTACCGCGCGGCACGAACGCCGCGACCGACGCCACGTTGACGACCCCGCCCCGGCCCCGCTCCCGCATCCCGGTGACGGCGGCCGAGGTCAGCCGCAGCACCGCCTCGCAGTGCACCTTCAGCATCGTCAGCTCGTCGGCCATGGACACCTCCAGGAAGCGTCCCTTGTTGCCGAACCCGGCGTTGTTGACCAGCAAGTCGACCGGGTGCGTGCGGTCCGCGAGCCGCTTCTCCACCGCTTCGAGCCCGCCCTCCGTGGACAGGTCGGCGCTCAGCACCTCGGCCTCGATGCCGTGCCGGTCGTGCAGTTCGGTGGCCTGCTCGCGCAGCCGCGCGGTGTCCCGCGCCACCAGCACCAGGTTGTGCCCCTGGGCCGCGAGCCGCCGCGCGAACGCGGCCCCGATGCCCGCCGTCGCGCCCGTGATCAGTGCAGTCGTCATACGCGGCACGTTAGTGCCCCTCATGACCGGGCGGCGTACCCGCCCGCCGCGTCTAAGGCGCGGCAGGGGCGAAGGACAGGATGCGGGCCTCGCGCACGGGCTTCCGGTTCTCGTCGCCGCTCACGATCGTCGACGTGAGGACGAGCCGCCCGCCGACGTAGGCCGTGTGCCCCATGGACATCTCGTACTCCCACGGCGCGGTCGCCACCGGGTGCCTGACGACGTTCGTCTCCGTTCCGGCGCCGCGCGGGCCCATGAGGAACGTCCGGCCGGGGCTGCGTGAGCCGGCCGCCTCGTAGATGAGCATCGACGTGCCGTCCTCCGCGCGCAGCGGGTACAGCCTGCGCAGTTCGTCGGACTTGATGCCCCACAGGAACGTGCCGGTCTTCACGTCGTACGCGCCGACCTGTTGCGAGCCGCCCAGCATGATGAGGCCCTTGTCGACCCCGGCGCCCCGACAGGGCTGGATGTCCCCGCCGGACCCGTCTCCGCCGCACTCCTGAAAACCCTTGCCCCGGGCGTCGAAGGTGACGCGGTGCTTGCCTCCGGGGTCCAGGACCGTGATCCGCCAGTCGGTCGCGCTGTCCTCGTTGTTGTAGGAGGTGAAGACGACCGGGTCCATGGAGATCAGACTGCCGAAGCTCCAGCCGGTCTTCAGACGGTAGCGCCACAGGACCTTGCCGGTACGCGGGTCGAGCTCGCGCACGTGGCCGTAGTTCTTGCTCCGGTCGATGGCGATCATGCAGTTGGAGGTCACCAGGAGCCGGGCGGCGCCGCCCGCCACGTCGTCGGGGACGCACTTGTTCCTGTTCTCCCGGGGGATCTCGTAGAGCTTGCTCCCGTCGCCCATCCGGTAGGTGATGGCCTGCATGTTCCGTGCGACGGACAGGACGTCGCCGCTGATGGCGCTGTGGACGATGAACGTGTTGTCCCGGTCACCGGGCTCGTCGAGCTCCTTGTGCCAGCCCTGCTTCCCGGTCTTCAGATCGATCATCCGCATCCGGTTGCACTGGTTGCCCCGCTCGTTGTCCGGCCGCTCGTGGTGGAAGACCACGACCTTGCCGTCGGGCGTCGGGTTGGCCGGTGTCTCGCAGACGGAGGAGGGCAGGTCGACGTTCCAGACCTCGGCGCCGTCCGAGAGCCGGTAGGCCGTGACCTTCCGGTGCAGGGCCTGGACGGCGGTGTCACCGACGATCCACAGGTCGTGGACCTTGTTGATCTGCTGGGGGATGTCGGTCCTGTCGTCGACGATCCACGCCGCCGACTCGCCCGGCTTCCGGGCGGCGGCGACCTCCTTCGTCGTCGGGATGTGGCTCAGCTCCGGGCCGCCTGCCGCGGGGGTACCGGACGGGGGCGCCGATCCGGAGGGGCTGGGCGACTCCTTCGCCACGGGCTTCGCGGGCTCGTCCCGCCACTGGTCGGAGAGCGCGTACACCCCGCCCGCCACGACCACGAGCACCAGAGCGACGACCGCGGCGACGACCGGCCCCCGGCCGAAGCGGCGGCGGCCCGGCGGCGGCTCGGACGGTGACCCGAAGCCCGGTCCGGGCGGCGGCCCGTAGCCCGGCCCCGGCTGCGGCCCGCCCTGCGGATCGCCGCCCTCCGAGGCGTACGGGTTGCCGGGAACGGGCTGCTGCGGCGGGCCCGGGGAGTACCAGGGCTGCTGCGGGTCGGGCATGGTCTTCCCCCTGAGACGCCACTCGGCTCGAAGACTTCTCCTCGGGCACAGGTCACTGGTGGTGGACGCGCCGCACTCCGATCCAGTTCCCGTCGCAACGCCCCCGGGTCGCGCGGCGGATGAGGCCTCGTCATCGGACCGGGCCGCCGCTTCCCCGTCGGTGGACGGCCGGTCCTCCGCGTGCGGGACCGGCCGCCCGGCCCTCAGCCCTGCTGGGCGGCGTACTCCCGCGCCTTGCGCAGCGCCTCCGGGTGCAACGCCTCCCCGGCGGCCAGCAGCGCGGGCAGCAGGGTGCGTTCGGTCGTCACCGCCCGGAACTGCAGGGCGGCGGTGACCTCGTGGTCCGGCCGGTGCACGATCTCGATGGGGTCCCCGGCGCGGACGGCGCCCGGTTCGATCACCCGCAGATACGCGCCGGTGGCGCCCTGCTGGGTGAACCGCCGGACCCACCCCCGCTCCCCGAGGTGGTGGGCGAAGGTCCGGCACGGGATGCGGCCCGAGGTCACCTCCAGCACCAGGTCCGGGCCCACCCGCCAGCGCTCGCCGATCCGCGCGCCGCTGACGTCGAGGCCGAGGGTCGTGAAGTTCTCACCGAACATGCCGTTGGCCAGCTTCCGGCCGCCCAGCTCCCGCTCCCAGGCGTCCAGCTCCTCCCGGGCGAAGGCGTACACCGCCTGGTCGCTGCCGCCGTGATGGCGCAGGTCGCACACCGCGTCCCCGGCCAGCCCGCTGCCACCGCGACCCTTGGGCCCGGGGTCGAGAACCTCGACCGGGCCCTCGACCGGTCGCTTGTCGATCGCGGTGACGCCACCCGGGCCGTCGGTCTGCGCGGAGGGGCGAGGTTGCCCGATGTTCACGGTCAGCAGCTTCATGGGGTCACGCTAGCCGCCCATGATCCCAAAGGGCGCCCTCGTTAATTCGCCCAGCCCCCAAGAATTCCTTATGCTGGCTGGGTGATCGAAGCTCGCCACCTCCGTGTCCTGCGCGCCGTGTCCACCACCGGCTCGTTCTCCGCCGCAGCCCGCGAACTCGGCTGCACCCAGCCCGCCGTCAGCCAGCAGATGAAGGCCCTGGAATCCTCCACGGGCACCACACTGCTGATCCGCACCGGACGCGAGATGCGTCTCACCCAGGCGGGCGAGGCGCTGGTACGGCACGCCTCCGGCATCCTCGCTGGGCTGACCGCCGCCGAGGAGGAGGTCGCCGCCATCGCCGGACTGCGCGCCGGCCGGGTCCGGCTGGTCTCCTTTCCCAGCGGCAGCTCCACCCTGGTCCCGGGGGCGCTGGCAGCCCTGCGCGCCGAACACCCCGGCACCCGCGTGTCGCTCGTCGAGGCCGAGCCGCCGCGCTCGGTGGACCTGCTGCGCGAGGGCGACTGCGACATCGCGCTGGCGTTCCGGTACGGGAACACGGGCGGCGAATGGGAGGACCTGGTGGTCCGGCCGCTGCTCACCGACCGGCTGATCGGCCTGGTCCCGGAGGGCCACCGGCTGGCGGACGCGTCGAGCGTGTCCATCGGCGAGCTGGCCGACGAGTCGTGGATCGCGGGCTGTCCGCGCTGCCGCCGGCAGCTGGTCGAGGTCTGCGAGGAGTCCGGCTTCACCCCGCGCATCGACTTCGCCACGGACGACTACCCGGCGGTGATGGGGCTCGTCGGGGCCGGCCTCGGGGTGGCGGTGCTGCCGGAGCTGGCCGTCGAGTCGGTACGCCCCAAGGGGGCCAGGGCCGTGCCGGTCGAACCCGCGATCGAGCGGGAGATCGTCGCGCTGACCCTGCCGGACCTGGCCCGGGTCCCGGCGGTGGCGGCCACCCTGGACCAGCTGTCGCGCACGGCCGCCCGCTGAGACCGTGTCGCGCACGGTCGCCCGCTGAGGCCGCGCGGGTCCGCGGGGGCGCGGCGCGCGCCGGTCCCGAGGTCCACGGGCGGCGAGGGTCCGGCCCCGCTGCGGCCGGTCGCGCGCCGGATGACCGAAGGTGTCGCAGAAACGTTTCTGCGTTCGGTTGCGGCGTACGGGTGTCAGGTGGCGCCGGGACCTGGTCCCGCAGCGGGCGCCGCGGTGATCAGCCGGGTCCTGGCCCGGCCCATCAGCTCTTCGCGCTCGTCCTCCGTCAGGCCGCCCCACACTCCGTAGGGCTCTCGCACGGCCAGGGCGTGGGCCGCGCACTCGGCGCGTACAGGGCAGCGCATGCAGACCTCCTTGGCGGAGGTCTCGCGGGCACTCCGGGCCGCGCCGCGCTCACCCTCGGGGTGGAAGAACAGGGAGCTGTCCACGCCTCGGCAGGCGGCGAGCAGCTGCCAGTCCCACAGGTCGGCGTTGGGTCCGGGAAGGCGGGAGAAATCTGCCATTGCTTGTCCCCTCGGAGCTGTGCTGCGTCGGAAGCGGCATCCTCGACCGTCTGTGATCGACGGCCTCTGACGCTCGGACCGTCGGTGATCGGTGTGACCGAAGTCTCGACCGTACATCTGCGGTGCTAGTAGATGTAAATATGACTGATTGCGAATCTAGCCACAGACACCCTCAAAAGGGAAGAAATGGTGCCGAATAGGGCATGCCAACGAGTGAAGATTCGGTTGACGGGTGAATCACCCGCGCCGTTCTCCTCCGTATGCAACCCCTCACGTAGAGTGCCGAACCCGGCCGTCCGACCCGTAACTCTTTCGAGTGACCGTCGTTAAGGGAACGGATGCGGTTGACGGATATCCGGCTCGGGCACATGTCCGAGGGGGTCAACCGCACAGGTGACGACTTGTATCAGCCTGGAGGCTCAAGGTGACGCGCATCAGCTGCGGAGGACGGTCATGACATCCGTCCTCGTCTGCGACGACTCCCCGCTTGCCCGAGAAGCGCTCCGTCGTGCGGTGGCCACCGTGCCCGGCGTCGAGCGCGTGACGACGGCGGCCAACGGCGAGGAAGTCCTCCGCCGCTGGGGTGCCGATCGTTCGGATCTGATTCTGATGGACGTACGCATGCCCGGTCTGGGAGGTGTGGAGACCGTCCGGCGACTGCTCTCCGCCGACCCCGGGGCCCGGATCATCATGCTGACCGTCGCCGAGGACCTGGACGGCGTCGCGCTCGCGGTCGCCGCCGGGGCCCGCGGGTATCTGCACAAGGACGCCTCGCGCGCCGAGCTGCGGGCCACCGTCACCCAGGCGCTGGCCGATCCGACGTGGCGGCTCGCTCCGCGCCGGCTGCGGTCCGCCGAGATGGGGGCGGCCCCCACGCTCACCGCACGGGAGATCCAGGTCCTCGAGGGCATGAGCCACGGCCGCTCCAACGCGGAGATCGGCCGTGAGCTGTTTCTCTCCGAGGACACGGTCAAGACCCATGCCCGGCGCCTGTTCAAGAAGCTCGGGGCCTCGGACCGCGCCCATGCGGTGGCCCTCGGATTCCGCTGGGGCCTGGTCCGCTGACGCCCGGCCCGGGCCGCGCCCCGTCCGCAGACCGGCGGACGGGGTCACGGAGCGGGCCATCGGCTCCCTGCCCCCGTATCCGGATGCCCGCTCAGCGGCGCCATGTGACGCTTCCCGGCCGATGACGCATCCTTGAGTCGTGGAGTTCCTCAGGAACGATTCGGTCGAGCGGAAGGGGAGGGCGCAGGACATGACATCCGGCGCACCCGCTCATAACGCTTCGGTGCACAACTCGGGACGCGGTGGAGCGGACCGGGCGGCCTCAGGGCACCATGGTCCGATGCGCGACGACGAGACCACGGCGATCGGTGCCCTCGTGCACCGGGCCGTCGACGGTGACGCGCAGGCCACCCATGATCTGCTGGCCCATGTACACCCCCTCGCCCTGCGCTACTGCCGCTCCCGGCTGAACCGCCTTCCCGGTGATGCTCGCCACTTCGTGGAGGACCTGGCGCAGGAGGTCTGCGTCGCGGTGCTGATGGCGCTGCCGCGCTACAAGGACACCGGCAGGCCCTTCGAGGCCTTCGTCTTCGCGATCGCCGGGCACAAGGTCGCCGACCTCCAGCGCGCCGCGATGCGCCACCCGGGGTCGACCGCCGTCCCCTCCGACGAGATGCCGGAGCGGCCCGACGACTCCCTCGGCCCGGAGGAGCGCGCCCTGCTCAGCAGCGACGCCGCCTGGGCCAAGAAGCTCCTCGCCAACCTCCCGGACAATCAGCGCGAGCTGCTGGTCCTGCGCGTCGCGGTCGGGCTGACCGCGGAGGAGACCGGCCAGATGCTCGGGATGTCCCCGGGCGCGGTCCGGGTCGCCCAGCACCGGGCACTCAGTCGGCTCCGGGCGCTCGCCGAGCAGTAGACACCCTCGCCGGCCCCCGCCG
This sequence comes from Streptomyces sp. CA-278952, assembly GCF_028747205.1. Taxonomy (NCBI): domain Bacteria; kingdom Bacillati; phylum Actinomycetota; class Actinomycetes; order Kitasatosporales; family Streptomycetaceae; genus Streptomyces; species Streptomyces sp. CA-278952. The sequence goes on along the minus strand of NZ_CP112880.1, from coordinate 2,999,559 downwards.
GAGGCGCTGTAGAAAGCTACAGATCAGCCAAGTGATCTTGATCGTGGAATGAGACGCCCGTGGAGCCCGTTAGCATGGACATCCGCACCGATCAAGGCCATTTGGGGAAGGTGTCATGACTGCAAACGTCGACGGAGTGCCCGAGAAGTTCGCGACGCTCGGGCTGACCTACGACGACGTGCTGCTGTTGCCCGGCGCGTCCGAGGTCCTGCCCAACGCGGTCGACACCTCGTCGCTCATCTCGCGCAACGTACGGGTGAACATCCCCCTGCTGTCGGCCGCCATGGACAAGGTGACCGAGGCACGGATGGCCATCGCCATGGCCCGTCAGGGCGGCGTCGGCGTGCTGCACCGCAATCTCTCGGTCGAGGACCAGGTCAACCAGGTCGACCTGGTCAAGCGCTCCGAGTCGGGCATGGTCACCGACCCGATCACCGTGCACCCCGACGCCACGCTCGGCGAGGCGGACGCCCTCTGCGCGAAGTTCCGCATCAGCGGGGTGCCGGTCACCGACCCGGCGGGCAAGCTCCTCGGCATCGTCACCAACCGCGACATGGCCTTCGAGTCGGACCGGTCGCGCCAGGTGCGCGAGGTCATGACGCCGATGCCGCTCGTCACCGGGCGGGTCGGGATCTCCGGCGTGGAGGCCATGGAGCTGCTGCGCCGCCACAAGATCGAGAAGCTGCCGCTGGTCGACGAGGCGGGCATCCTCAAGGGCCTCATCACGGTCAAGGACTTCAAGAAGGCCGAGCAGTACCCGAACGCCGCCAAGGACGCCGAAGGCCGTCTGCTGGTCGGCGCGGCCGTCGGCGCCAGCCCCGAGGCGCTGGACCGCGCGCAGGCCCTCGCCTCCGCCGGGGTCGACTTCCTGATCGTCGACACCTCGCACGGACACAACAGCAACGCCCTCGACTGGATGGCGAAGATCAAGTCGAGCGTCGGCGTCGACGTCATCGGCGGCAACGTCGCCACCCGCGACGGCGCGCAGGCCCTGATCGACGCCGGAGTCGACGGCGTGAAGGTCGGCGTCGGCCCGGGCTCGATCTGTACCACCCGCGTGGTCGCCGGCATCGGCGTCCCGCAGGTCACCGCGATCTACGAGGCCGCGCTCGCCGCCCGTGCCGCGGGCGTCCCGGTGATCGGCGACGGCGGCCTCCAGTACAGCGGCGACATCGGCAAGGCACTGGCCGCCGGCGCGGACAGCGTGATGCTGGGCAGCCTCCTCGCGGGCTGCGAGGAGTCCCCGGGCGAGCTGATGTTCATCAACGGCAAGCAGTTCAAGTCGTACCGCGGCATGGGCTCGCTGGGCGCCATGCAGTCCCGCGGACAGGGCCGGTCCTACTCCAAGGACCGCTACTTCCAGGCCGAGGTGTCCTCGGACGACAAGCTCGTCCCCGAGGGCATCGAGGGCCAGGTGCCCTACCGCGGCCCGCTGGCCAACGTCCTCCACCAGCTCGTCGGCGGCCTCCGCCAGACCATGGGCTACGTCGGCGCCGCGTCCGTCGACCAGATGGAGAGCAAGGGCCGGTTCGTCCGGATCACGTCGGCGGGTCTCAAGGAGAGCCACCCGCACGACATCCAGATGACGGTGGAAGCACCGAACTACAGCCGTAAGTAACGTAGGAAGTAACGCATCACCGCAGGTGAGGGGCGGACCGGAGTTCCCGGTACCGCCCCTCAGGCACGTGTCGGGGATACTGGTCAGCGCAGACGTAGAGGGAAAGGCCACACATCGTGACTGAGATCGAGATCGGGCGCGGCAAGCGCGGCCGCCGGGCTTACGCATTCGACGACATCGCTGTCGTTCCGAGCCGTCGCACCCGGGACCCGAAGGAGGTCTCGATCGCCTGGCAGATCGATGCCTACCGCTTCGAGCTGCCGTTCCTGGCCGCTCCCATGGACTCCGTGGTCTCCCCGCAGCACGCCATCCGGATCGGTGAGCTCGGCGGTCTGGGCGTGCTGAACCTGGAAGGCCTGTGGACCCGGCACGCCGACCCGCAGCCGCTGCTCGACGAGATCGCCGAGATGCCGGTCGAGTCCGCGACCCGCCGGCTCCAGGAGATCTACTCCGCCCCCATCCAGGAGGAGCTGATCGGGCAGCGCATCAAGGAGGTGCGCGACTCCGGCGTCGTCACCGCCGCCGCGCTCTCCCCGCAGCGCACCGCCCAGTTCTCCAAGGCGGTCGTCGACGCGGGCGTCGACATCTTCGTCATCCGCGGTACGACGGTCTCCGCCGAGCACGTCTCGGGCGCGGCCGAGCCGCTGAACCTGAAGCAGTTCATCTACGAGCTGGACGTCCCGGTCATCGTCGGCGGCTGCGCCACGTACACCGCCGCCCTGCACCTGATGCGGACCGGTGCCGCCGGTGTCCTCGTCGGCTTCGGCGGCGGCGCCGCGCACACCACGCGCAACGTCTTCGGCATCCAGGTCCCGATGGCCACGGCCGTCGCGGACGTCGCCGGCGCCCGCCGCGACTACATGGACGAGTCCGGCGGCCGTTACGTGCACGTCATCGCCGACGGCGGCGTCGGCTGGTCCGGCGACCTGCCGAAGGCCATCGCCTGCGGTGCGGACGCCGTGATGATGGGCTCCCCGCTGGCCCGCGCGACGGACGCGCCCGGCCGCGGCCGCCACTGGGGCATGGAGGCGGTCCACGAGGACGTGCCGCGCGGCAAGCTGGTCGACCTCGGCCCGGTCGGGACGACGGAGGAGGTCCTCACCGGTCCTTCGCACACCCCGGACGGTTCGATGAACATCTTCGGCGCCCTGCGCCGCGCGATGGCCACCACCGGCTACAGCGACCTGAAGGAGTTCCAGCGCGTCGAGGTGACGGTGGCGGACTCGCAGCACCGCCGCTGACCTCCCGTACGTACGCGGAAGGGCCCGGACCGTCTCGGCGGTCCGGGCCCTTCCGTATGCATCCCGCGGGGTGCTTTCAGCCGGCCTTCTTGGCGCCACCGACGGCGGCGGCCGCGCCGAGGGCGAGGAAGAGGTAGGTCATGAAGTCGGCCTCCTGCGACCAGGCCTCCGTCACGGTGCCGAAGTGGTCGCCGATGACCTCCGAGAAGGGGATCTGCGCCAGGTCGGAGAGGACCATCGAGATGCCGACGAGCTGCCCGAGGTAGACGGCGCCGATCGAGAAGACGGCCGCGGCGCCGATGATCGCCGGGTTGGAGCCGCCGACCTTGCTCGACGCGAAGCCCACCAGGAAGCCGACGCCGACCGCCGCGTAGCCGACCTCGCGCTCGATCGAGCCCGCGATCACGCCGTACAGGATGCCCGCGACGACGGCCGCGCCCAGGGCGACCAGCACGCCGAGCATGATGTTGTTGTTGCGGGCCGGGGGCGCCGGGGCGAAGGGCGCGCCGCCGCCGAACGGGGCGCTCTGGCCGGGCTGCTGACCGGCGAACGGGTTGCCGGTCGGGGCCGGGGGCTGCTGGCCGTAGGGGTTGCCGGTCGGGGCGGCGGGGGCGGACTGGCCGTACGGGTTGCCTGTCGGGGCGGCGGGGGTGGGCTGGCCCGGCTGGCCGGCGTACGGGTTGCCGTCGACGGGCTGACCGCCGTAGGGCTGCTGGGGCTGGTTCGGCGGCTGCACGGGCTGACTCACGGTGGGGCTCCCCCTGGGATGGCTACGCACGCGTGTGCGGGTGCGCACGTATGTGCGCGCTGTGACGCCGCAGGGTAGCAGTACGCACCGGAATCGGTCACCGGCAATCCTTTTCGGCCTCCCGTACCGTCCTCAGAGCCGGTGCGCCGCCCCCGCCGGAGTGGCTCCCCGGGTGTCCAGGAGCAGTTGGGCCTTGACCGCGAGGCCCTGGAGGTCGTAGGTGCGGTGCTGCTGGAGCAGTACGGTCAGGTCGGCCGCGGCCGCCGCCTCGTACAGCGAGTCGGCGCGCGGGACGGGGCGTTCGCGCACCCGCCAGTCCAGGACGTGCGGGTCGTGGTAGCCGATCTGGGCGCCCATGTCCATCAGCCGGGTGGCGATCTCGCGGGCGGGGGCGGCCTCCTGGTCGGCGGTGTCCGGCTTGTAGGTGACGCCGAGCAGCAGGACGCGTGCGCCCCGGACGGACTTGCCGTGCTCGTTGAGGAGGGTGGCGCAGCGCTGGATGACGTAACTGGGCATGCGGTCGTTGATCTCCTGCGCCAGCGAGACCATCCGCAGCGGGTGCCCGGGGGTGCGGGTGCTGTAGGGCAGGCAGCCCGGGTCCACCGGGACGCCGTGCCCGCCGACGCCGGGTCCCGGCCGGAAGGGCTGGAAGCCGAACGGCTTGGTCTCGGCGCACCGGATGACGTCCCAGAGGTCGACGCCGAGGTCGTGGCAGAGCACCGCCATCTCGTTGACCAGCGCGATGTTGACGTGCCGGAAGTTGGTCTCCAGCACCTTCGTCATCTCCGCCTCGCGCGGTCCGCGGGCCCGGACGACCTTGTCGGTGAGCCGTCCGTAGAAGGCGGCCGCCGATTCGGTGCAGGCGGGGGTGAGGCCGCCGATGACCTTGGGGGTGTTGGCCAGGACGTGGGTGCGGTTGCCGGGGTCGAGCCGGCCAGGGGAGCAGGCGAGGTGGAAGTCGCGTCCGGCGACGAGCCCGGATCCCTCCTCCAGCAGGGGGCGCAGGACGTTCTCGGTGGTGCCGGGCGGCACGGCGGACTCCAGCAGCACGGTGGTGTGCGGGCGCAGCCGGGCCGCCAGTGCGCGGGCGGCGTCGCGGAGCGCGGTGAGGTCGATTCCCCGGTCGGGGCCGAGCGGGGTGGGGGAGCAGATCACGGCGGTACGGACCCGGCCCAGCTCGGCGGCGTTGGTGGTGGGCCGGAAACCGCCGGAGAGCATGCGGCGGATCTCGGACGCGGTGAGGGTGCCCTCGACCGGGCTGCGGCCCGCTCTGAGTTCCGCGTAGGGGCGTGGGTCGGGGTCGTAGCCGACGGTGTCGATCCCGGCGGCCACGGCGGCCTGCGCGAGGGGCAGGCCGAGGTGACCGAGTCCGATGACGGCGAGGTCTGCGGGCATACAGGAAGACCCCCTAAATGCGGAGAGCGAAGATCGCAACTGCTGTGGACAGTGCAATGTCAGACTAGGCGTAAATATGACCTATATGTCGCATTGTGGAGCTCCGGTCGTCCGGGTGTTGTCCACAGGCGGTGGCTGAACTCGGGGAGCGCGGACAGAATCGAGGGGTGGACACGGGCGGCCGGCCCCTCGGCCGGGTGGCACTCCCGTGTCCGACCACCCCGATCCACCGGGAGGCAGCAGTGAGGACAGCGACACTGGGACCCGCCGAGCGCACCGTCGCGCTCGCCGCCATGGCCGAGCGCGAACTGGACGTGCTGGTCGTGGGGGCGGGCGTGGTCGGCGCGGGCACGGCGCTGGACGCCGCCACCAGAGGCCTCTCGACCGGCCTGGTCGAGGCGCGCGACTGGGCGTCCGGCACATCGAGCAGGTCGAGCAAGCTGATCCACGGCGGTCTGCGCTATCTGGAGATGCTCGACTTCGCCCTGGTCCGGGAGGCGCTCAAGGAGCGCGGGCTGCTCCTGGAACGGCTGGCCCCGCACCTGGTGAAGCCCGTGCCCTTCCTCTACCCCTTGCAGCACAAGGGCTGGGAGCGGCTCTACGCCGGCTCCGGCGTCGCGCTGTACGACGCGATGTCGGTCTCCTCCGGCCACGGCCGCGGCCTCCCCGTCCACCGCCACCTCTCCCGCAAGCACGCCCTGCGGGTCGCCCCCGCGCTGAAGAAGGACGCCCTGGTCGGCGCCCTCCAGTACTACGACGCCCAGATGGACGACGCCCGCTTCGTCACCGAGCTGGTGCGCACCGCCGCGTCCTACGGGGCCCAGGTGGCGAACGCGGCCCGGGTGATCGGCTTCCTCCGCGAGGGCGAGCGGGTCGTGGGCGCGCTCGTGCGGGACGTCGAGGGCGGCACGGAGTACGAGATCCGGGCCAAGCAGGTGGTCAACGCGACCGGCGTGTGGACCGACGACACCCAGGGGCTCATCGGCGAGCGCGGACAGTTCCACGTCCGGGCCTCCAAGGGCATCCACCTGGTCGTCCCCAAGGACCGCATCCACTCCTCCACCGGCCTCATCCTGCGCACCGAGAAGTCCGTCCTCTTCGTCATCCCCTGGGGCCGGCACTGGATCATCGGCACCACGGACACCGACTGGGACCTGGACAAGGCCCACCCCGCCGCCTCCAGCGCCGATATCGACTACCTCCTCCAGCACGTCAACTCCGTCCTGAACACCCCGCTGACCAGGGACGACGTCCAGGGCGTCTACGCCGGACTGCGACCGCTGCTGGCCGGCGAGTCGGACGCCACCAGCAAGCTGTCGCGCGAGCACACGGTGGCCCACCCCGCGCCCGGCCTCGTCGTCGTGGCGGGCGGCAAGTACACGACGTACCGGGTCATGGCCAAGGACGCGGTGGACGAGGCGGTGCACGGACTCGATCAGCGGGTCGCCGCCTGCGTCACCGAGGACACCCCCCTCCTGGGGGCCGAGGGATACAAGGCCCTGTGGAACGCGCGCGCCAGGATCGCGGCCCGGACCGGACTCCATGTCGCCCGGGTGGAGCATCTGCTCAACCGGTACGGCTCAATGACCGAGGAGATTCTGGAACTGATCCTCGCCGACCCCACCCTGGGCGAACCCCTGCCCGCCGCCGACGACTATCTGCGCGCCGAGATCGTCTACGCGGCCTCCCACGAGGGCGCCCGCCATCTGGACGACGTGCTGACCCGGCGCACCCGGATCTCCATCGAGACCTTCGACCGGGGCACCCGCAGCGCCCGGCTCTGCGCGGAGCTGATGGCGCCGGTGCTGGGCTGGGACGAGGGGCGGGTCGACCGGGAGGTCGAGCACTACGAGAAGCGGGTGGAGGCCGAACGCGAATCGCAGCGGCAGCCCGACGACCTCACGGCGGACGCGGCCCGGCTCGGCGCACCGGACATTGTGCCGATCTAGGACACGCCCTCCCGGGGTCCGCGAGCTTCCGCGCCGTGGCCACCGCCCGCCTTCACCGGGCCAGTTGGGCTCCGCCGGCCCCCTGGTGCCGGGGCGGCGGCCCGGTCCGGCCTGGACGGGGAGGCCGGGTTGGTAGGAGGCTGTGGGGGCTTCCCTCTTCGAGCCGCGGCGCGGCGGACCCCGGACCCGGCACCAGGACCGGTCCCGGGGTGAGGGACAATGAACGCTCTGCCAGGGCGGGTTGATCGCAGAGGGGACGCATGTCGGAGGCGGAGCAGGCACGAGAGCCCCAACGGGACAAGAACGGTCGTCTCCTCGCGGGGCGCTACCGGCTCGGTGAGGTGCTCGGCCGAGGCGGCATGGGTACGGTCTGGCGCGCCGACGACGAGACGCTCGGCCGCACGGTCGCGGTCAAGGAACTGCGGTTCCCCGGGGCGATCGACGAGGACGAGAAGCGCCGGCTGATCACGCGCACCCTGCGTGAGGCCAAGGCGATCGCACGGATCCGCAACAACAGCGCGGTGACCGTCTACGACGTGGTCGACGAGGACGACCGCCCGTGGATCGTCATGGAGCTGATCGAGGGCAAGTCGCTTGCCGAGGCGATCCGCGAGGACGGCACGCTGACGCCGAGGCGGGCGGCAGAGGTCGGGCTCGCCATCCTCGACGTGCTGCGCTCGGCGCACCGCGAGGGCATCCTGCACCGCGACGTGAAGCCGTCCAACGTGCTGATCGCCGAGGACGGGCGCGTCGTGCTCACCGACTTCGGCATCGCCCAGGTCGAGGGCGACCCGTCGGTCACCTCCACCGGCATGCTCGTCGGCGCCCCCTCGTACATCTCGCCGGAGCGCGCCCGCGGTCACAAGCCGGGCCCGCCCGCGGACCTGTGGTCGCTCGGCGGACTGCTGTACGCGAGCGTCGAGGGCTGCCCGCCGTACGACAAGGGCTCGGCCATCGCCACCCTGACGGCCGTGATGACCGAACCGCTCGACCCGCCGAAGAACGCCGGCCCGCTCACCGAGGTCATCTACGGGCTGCTCGCCCGGGATCCCGACCAGCGCCTCGACGACGCCGGGGCACGGGCATTGCTCAACGACGTCATCAACGCCCCCGACGTCCCCGCGCCGGCACCCGCGGACTCCACCCAGATCATGGCGCTGCCGGCGGCGCCCGCCGCCGACCCCCTCGTCAGGAGGACGCCGAAGCAACCCAAGGCCCCGAAGCAGCCGAAGCCGCCCACCGGGTCGGGCGAGTCCGGCGGCGGCTCCCGCGACCGGCTGCGCGGAGCCCTGCGCTCCGTGCGCAACGCGAGGACCCCCGCGGCGGCCGCCGGAGCCGCGGCGGGTGCGGCCGCCGCGTCGGCGAGCTCTCCGGCCGCGGCGGCCGGCGACCCGCCCGTTGCCTCGCCCGTCGCCCCGCCCAAGCCTCCGTCGCCGCCCGGGACTTCCGCCCCGGGTGCGAAGCCCGCCGCGTCCGCCCCGGCGACCGCGAAGGGAGCCGTCGCGGCACCCGCCGGCACCCCGAAGTCCGCGGCGGCGAGTGGATCCGTACCCGGGCAGCGCCCGCCGTCCTCGGTCGCGTCCACGCGTGCCTCGATCACCGACGTGGTGCCGCGCCGCACCCTCGCGATCATCGCGGCCGTCGTCGCGCTGGCCATTCTCGGCACGGTCCTCGCGCTCACGCTCGGCGACGACGCGGACAAGGGCGGCGACACGGCAGCCTCGGCCGGAGCCTCGGCCGGCGGCGCCGACGACAAGGGCGGCGACACCGGCGGCGGTTCGGCCGGCGAGAAGGGCGGCGGTCAGAAGGAGGGCCAGGGCACGGACGACGGCCGGGCCTCGGCCGACCCGTCCGCCGACGACTCCGACGACGCCGACGACTCCGGTTCCGACGACGCCGAGGACGACGGGGCGGACCCGGGCGACGCCCTGCCCGCCGGGTACGAGAACGTCATCGACACCCGGTTCCACTTCACCATGGCGATGCCCGAGGGTTTCCAGCGCACCGCCATCGCGGGCAGCAACTCCGGCGGCATCTACAACGACAAGCGGGGCAGCTTCCCTCGCGTCCAGGTCGACTTCAACAGCTCTCCCAAGGACGACGCGGCGGCCGCCTGGCGCGGGGCCGTCGGGAGCGTCAAGGTCCTCAGCGACGGCTACAAGCACGGCAGCATAAAGAAGGTCGAGTACAACGGCTATCCGACCGTCGCGGACTGGACGTTCGAACGCAACCACAACGGCGTCCGGGTCAAGGTGCTCAACCGGGGATTCAAGGTGGACGCCAAGCGCGGCTACTCGATCATGATCAGCTGCAAGGTGGACGAGTGGGAGGGCGACGATTGCCGGACGCTGCGCGAAACGGCGTTCGCCACGTTCACGCCCACCGACTGACCGCCGGCCACGCGCCGACTGACCGCCGGCCACGCGCCGATTACCGCTGGGCATGCCCGTCGACCGGTCGGAAACGCCCTGAGCCGGTCGATGGGAAACGTTTGTGCGGATCGGGTTGGCGCGACCCGGCCCGTCGGCCCGCGTTGCCACGTATCGTAAGAGGCCGGAGACCGTACGCAGCCGGAACAGCGGGTCAACTGCCCGCCGTAAAACCGTGACTGACGGATAAGTGCGCCTCCGGTGACCGGGGGAAAGAGCGCGCTCTGGGGAGGCGTCGTGGACGACTATGCGGGTCGGGTGCTTGCCGACCGCTACCGCCTTCCGCTGCCCCCGTCCGATGGGTACGAACTGGCCGAGACCCGGGCGTTCGACACCTACAGCGGACAGGAAGTCCTGATCCGCCAGGTGCCGTTGCCGGAGATCGTGGACGCGGAGGTGCTCGACGCCGACGGGCAGCCCTCCGCCTCCGGACGCGCCACCGGGCGAGCGGTCCGCCGCAGCACGGACCCGGCGGTCCGGAGGGCGATCGAGGCCGCGCAGGCCGCCGCCCAGGTGCCCGATCACCCCCGGCTCGACCAGGTCTTCGACGTGTTCGCCGAAGCGGGCTCGCTGTGGATAGTGAGCGAGCTCGTCGCGGCCCGTCCGCTCGCCGCCCTCCTCGCCGAACGCCCCCTCAACCCCTACCGGGCGGCCGAGATCGGCTCCGACGTGCTCACCGCCCTGCGGGTGCTGCACGCCCACGGCTGGACCCACCGCAACATCACCGTGCGCACGGTCCTGGTGTGCGACGACGGTCGCGTCATGCTCACCGGTCTCGCGGCGGGCGCCGCCGAGGAGGCGCTCTGCGGATACGCCCCCGGACCGGAGCCCGAAACCGACCCGGTGGCCGGTCCCACGACGTACGGCATCCCGGCCGTCGAGGCCGCCCCGCCGAGAGAGCTCGACGGGGCCTACGCGCTCCCGCCGGCCGGAAGGGAGACGGAGTACGCGCCGGTCGAGGGCTACGGAACCGTCGACGACGGCGAGGGCTACGCGGCTGTCGAGGAGTACGCGGAGTACGAGGAGTACGCGGACGCGGACGTCCAGGAGCACGCCGATGACGGCGGCGGCGACGACCGGCCGGACCGGGGGGACCAGGGTCTTTCCCTTCCGTCGCTGCCGCAGGGGTACGCACCGCGCCGGGACGACGACCGGGACGACCGGCGGTATGGCGACCGGCCCGAGAACCGGTATGGCGACCGGTCCGGCGACCGCTATGACCTGCCGCCGGGCGGCCCGGAAGCCGAGCCCTTCGCGTCGCATGCCGGGCAGGAGATCGTCCCGCGCCCCGCCGCCCCCGCCGTCCCGTACACCGCCGTGCCGCCCCCCGCCGAGCCGGGCGCCGCGAGCGCCGCCCAGCTGCGGGCCGCGCGCGCCGGAGCCATCGCCGCCTACCGGGCGGGCGCACGGGCCGCCGCCCGGGTCACCGAGGACCGGCAGCAGACCGACCGCGCCCCGGCCGACCTCACGAAGTCGCCGCCGGAAGGACACGCGCCCGCACCGAGCACCAGCGGTATCACCGGAGCCGGAGCCGGAGCCGGAGTCGACACGGACGCGGACGCGGACACCGGCATCCTCCCGCCGCAGCGCCCGGCGCCCGGCGCTCCGGCCGCTGACGCCCCCGTGACCCCCCAACTGACCTCCCCCTGGGGCATCTCCGCCGAGGACCCCTACGACGACGAGGACGACGAGGACGACGAGGAAGGCCCCCGGCCGCCGGGCCGCCGCGTGCACCTCGCCGGGACCTGGGACGACGGACCCGGTGCGCGGCCCGTCTCCGCGGGCGGCTCCGGCGAGGACGCGCTGCGCGCCGACTCCCGGCGCCCCGGCCCGCCGGCCCCGGCCCCCAAGCAGCTCGCCCGCACCGCCTCGCCCCGGGACGCGCGGACCGCCCCCGGGGCCTGGGAGGAGGCCGTCGCGGGCGGTGACGAACCCGCCGTCTACCGGGGTCCCGCCACCCCGCTCGCCGCCGAACGCGCCCGCCAGGCACGGATCGCCGTCGTCGGAGCCGTCACCGAGCGCTGGGCGCCCGAGCAGGCGGGCCCCGTCCACGAGAACTGGCAGCTCGCGCCCCCGATCGGCCCCTCCACCGACCTGTGGGCGCTCGGCGCACTGCTCTACCGTGCCGTCCAGGGCCACGCCCCCTACCCCGAGGAGAACGCGGCCGAGCTCGTCCAGATGGTGTGCGGGGAGCCGCCCGCCTTCGCGGAGGAGTGCGGCCCGCTGCGGCCCGTCGTCGAGTCGTTGCTGCGCCAGGACCCCACGGAGCGGCCGGACTTCGAGGAGCTGCGCGGCTGGCTGCGCTCGCTGGTGCGCTCCGCGCCGGAGCCGGAGGCGGGCGCCGATGTCGTCACCCTGCCCGCGCCCGACGCCACCCGGCTCCCCGTCGTACGCCGCCGGGGCGAGCTGGTCCGCCGACGGCGGGGCCGTTTCGGCGGCGGCTCGGCGCACGGCAGGCACCGCCAGGGGAAGCGTCAGCAACCGCCGAAGCAGCGCGGCGGCGGCAAGCAGCGCGACCGGCAGGAGTCGCTGCTGCCGCCCGACCGGTCCGTGCGGATGCCCGTGGAGGCCTGGGAGGAGGAGCGCCCGGCCCGCGCACCCCGTGCGCCCAAGGGGCCCCGGGTGCTGCGGGAACCGCCGCGCCGGGGCGAGGAGTCCTCCTCCCCGCGCCGTCTGGGCCGGCTGCTGCTCGTCCTCATCCTGCTGCTGATGGCCGCCGCCGTCGCGTACGCCGTGATGTTCCTGCCGAAGCAGGAGCCGGGCAAGGACAGTGGAGCGCCGACGTCGCCCGCCGGCTCCGCCGCACCGCCCGCCGCCTCGGGGCAGCCCGAGCCGTCCGCCTCGGCGGGCGGCTCCGCCGACCCCGGCTCCCAGCAGCCGCAGACCAGCCGGTCGGCCGTGGCGCTCGCCCCCGGCTACGCGCTCCGCGAGGACGCGGAGGGCTTCGAGGTCGGCGTACCGAAGGACTGGCAGCGCAGCCCCGCCAACGCGGACCGGCAGATCCGCTACGGCAGCGACGGGTTCACCCTGCTCGTGGTGCCGGGCAGGGACACGGTCAAGGCGGGGGGCGCCGATCCGCTGGACTACCAGCGGGACAAGGAGCCCGAGCTCCAGCCGTTCCGGGACTCCACCTGGTCCTCCTCGTCCGGACTGCGCCGGGTCGACGTCGGCCGGCAGGCCATGGCCGAGGGGCAGTTCACCTGGCAGGAGAGCGGCGGGCGCGAGGTGTACGTCCGCAATCTCGCCATGATCGTCGACGGCAGGTACCACGTCATCCAGGTCATCGGGCCCGAGAGCGACCGGGACAGGGTCACCGAGATCTACGAGCAGGCCGTCGCCTCGTACCGGGTCACCTGACCGCCGGTCACACCCGACGGCCGGTCGCACCCGACCGCGCGCACGTGGCCGCTCGTTTCCGGGCCTGATCACACGTCATCGCCACCGCTGGCCAAGGGCGTTGTGCGGTCCCGACAACCATCACAGTGCGGTCTCATGGGCGATCCCCGGTTCCGCCTCACCGCCGCGGCTCCGTAATCTGGCCATTCGAGGAACGGGGCGGGGACATCACGTGGATCGATCACAGAGCACGGACGCGGGACTGGTGCTGGCGGGGCGCTACCGGCTGGGCGACGTCCTCGGCCGGGGCGGCATGGGCAAGGTCTGGCGCGCCCACGACGAGGTGCTGCACCGCACGGTCGCCGTCAAGGAGTTGACCGCCGGGCTGTACGTCGCCGAGGCCGACCGGCTCGTCCTGCACGCCAGGACGCAGAAGGAGGCGCGGGCGGCGGCGCGCATCACGCACCCCGGAGTCGTCACCGTCCACGACGTGATCGAGTACGACAACCGCCCCTGGATCGTCATGCAGTACGTCGACGGGCCCTCTCTCGCCGACTCCGCCAAGGAGAGCGGCGAGGTCGCCCCGCGCGAGGCGGCCCGGATCGGGCTGCACGTGCTGAGCGCCCTGCGGGCCGCGCACGCGGCCGGGGTGCTGCACCGCGACGTCAAGCCCGGCAACGTGCTGCTGGCGCGCGACGGGCAGGTGCTGCTGACCGACTTCGGGATCGCGGCGATCGAGGGCGACTCCACCATCACCCGTACCGGCGAACTGGTCGGCTCCATCGACTACCTCGCCCCGGAACGGGTACGCGGCGGCGACCCGGGACCGGCCTCCGACCTCTGGTCGTTGGGGGCGACGCTGTACACGGCGGTCGAGGGGACCTCGCCGTTCCGCCGTACGTCCCCGATCTCCACCATGCAGGCCGTCGTCACCGAGGAGCCGCCCGCCCCGGTCAACGCCGGCCCGCTCGGCGCCGTGATCACCGCGCTGCTCCGCAAGGACCCGGACGACCGGCCCACCGCCGCCCAGACCGAGCAGATGCTGCTGGACGCGATGGACGGCCGCGAGCCCCGTGCCGCCCAGGCGCACGTGCCGACCCAGCGCTTCCCCGAGAACGCCCGGTACGCCTACCAGGACACGGACGGCGGTCCCGGCGGCCCGGGTGGCCCGAACGATTCCGGCAGCCCGAGTGGCGCCGACGGTTCCGACGGCGCCACCGCCCGGCTGCCCGGAGCGACCCCCTCCACGACGTCCCCGCCCGCCCCCGGCCCGGAGGCCGCCGCCCCGGTCATCGGCCCCGCCTCCACCCCGGTGACCCGGCGCGCCGGGTCCCGATGGCGCACGGTGCTCGTCGTGGTCGTCGCCGCCGCCGTCCTGGGGGGCGCGGCCGGGCTGATCGCGATGAAGTACGGGGAGGGCTCGGACGCCCCCGGCAAAACGGTCGGCGGCACGGTCGCCGGCAGCACACCGTCCCCGGAGCCCACCTCCACGGAGCGGACCTCTCCGGATCCGGCCGCCTCATCGGAGGGGACACCGGAGATACCCGACGGCTGGCACCGGGTCGACGACCCGGCGGGGTTCAGCCTGGTGGTGCCGGTGGACTGGACCCGGCAGGTCCAGGACGGGCAGATCGACTACACGCCGGACGGCGGGACCCACCGGATCCGCATCAGCGTCGACCCGGACCCGGACTTCGAGCATCCGTATCTGCACATGGAGAACATGGAGGAGCAGCTCTCCGAGCGGCTGCCGGGCTATCAGCGGATCGGGATGGAGAAGAACACCTTCCGCGACCGGCCGGGCGCCCTCTGGGAGTTCACCTGGAACGAGACCAAGGACCAACCGGGGCCCCGGCACGGGATCGACCAGATGTACTACGGCGGCCCCGGCGGCCCCGAGTACGCGCTGTATCTGACGGCCCCGCAGGAAGGCTGGGAGGCCAGCCGCGAGAAGTTCGACATCATGCTGCGCAGTTGGAGCGCCCCGAAGCCCCAGCAGTGAGCACGGCGCGCGGCGGAAGCCCGATGAGAACGGGCAGGTCCGGCCGGAGAACGAGGTGCTGTCGGCGGACGTCGCCGTTCCGGAGGAGTACGAGCGGGTCCAGGAGGACGGCGAGGACGAACTGGTCTGGTACGCGGACCCCGGCGGCGTCTTCGAGATCTCCTTCTGGCACCGCGACCCGAAGAGCGAGGACACCATGGACCACAACCCCGGCGTCGACCCGAAGGCCCGCAAGGAGTACTACGAGGAGGGCTCGTCGAGCTCCACGGACAGGGAAGAGGCCTCCGTCTCGTACAAGGACGCCACGCACGAGGGGCGCAAGGCGTTCGAGATGACCACCGAGTTCGTTCCCTGCCCCTCGTCCGGCGACGATCCGGTGCGCTACCGCCTCAGAGAGCTGCTGATCCCGGGCGAGAAGGAGAACGACCCCTACTGGCACGTGCGGGTGCGGATGCCTGCCCAGGGGGAGGCGGCGAAGGACGGCGACGCGATCTTCACCGAGGTCACCGAGGGGCCGAAGATTCACGCTTCCTGAGCGCCGCGGGCCCACCGCCGGGCGGCGGTCGGCCGCATAGCCACTGATCAGCGGTTATGTCGCCAGCGATCACTGGCTCGTTCGGGGAGAGCCCCCGGCAGGGGTGGCGGGTCCTGTGAAAAACTGTTACCCACGGGTACCCAAAGGCTGCGGCTGGACATACTCTCGGCCTCATGACGGACTCGCAGGCCCCTGACGCCCCTCTCGGTACGAACCCCGTGGCGGTCGCCCCCGCCGGGGTGCGCACCGCCGCCGACGTGGTCACCCCCGAGGTGATCGCCCAGCTGACCCGTGGCGTCGTCGGGTCGGGCCGCACGGCCAACCACACCCCCTTCACCGGGGAGAAGCTGGCCGACCTGCCCGAGTCCACCCCCGAGGACGTCGCCACCGCCTTCGGCCGGGCCCGCGCCGCCCAGCCCGTCTGGGCCGCCGTCCCCGTACGGCAGCGCGCCGCCGTCCTGCTGCGCTTCCACGACCTCGTCCTCAGCCGCCAGTCCGAGGTCCTCGACCTCATCCAGCTGGAGACCGGCAAGGCCCGCCTGCACGCCCACGAGGAGGTGCAGGCCGTCGCCGTCGCCGCCCGCCACTACGGGCGCAAGGCCGCCGCCTACCTCAAGCCCCGCCGCCGCACCGGCGTCGTCCCGATCCTGACCAAGGTCACCGAACTGCGCCAGCCGCGCGGCGTCGTCGGCCAGATCGCCCCCTGGAACTACCCGCTCGAACTCTCCGTGGGCGATGCGCTGCCCGCGTTCGTCTCCGGCAACGCCGTCGTGATGAAGCCCGACACGGAGACCGCGCTCACCGCCCTGTGGGCCCGCGACCTGCTGATCGAGGCCGGACTGCCCGCCGAGGTCTTCCAGGTCGTCCTCGGCGAGGGGCCCGTCGTGGGACCCGAGGTCGTCAGCCGCGCCGACTACGTCTCCTTCACCGGCTCCACCCGCACCGGCCGCGAGGTCGCCGTCGGCGCCGCGTCCCGGCTGGTCGGCGTCTCCCTGGAGCTCGGCGGCAAGAACGCCATGCTCGTGCTGAAGGACGCCGACGTCGAGAAGGCTGCCGCCGGAGCCGTCCGCGCCTGCTTCTCCTCCGCCGGACAGCTCTGCATCTCCATCGAGCGGCTGTACGTCCACGAGTCCGTCGCCGACGACTTCGTGGAGCGCTTCGCCACCCGGACGAAGGCCATGCGGCTCGGCAGCGCCCTCGCCTACGGGGCCGACATGGGCTCCCTCGTGGGCGAACGCCAGCTGGAGGCCGTCACACGCCACGTCGACGAGGCCGTGGAGAAGGGTGCGAAGCTCGTCGCCGGCGGCGTCGCCCGCCCCGACATCGGCCCGCTGTTCTACGAGCCGACCATCCTCGACGGGGTGGAGGCCCCGATGGCCGTCTGCACCGAGGAGACCTTCGGGCCGGTCGTCTCGATCTACCGCTTCAGCGACGAGGACGAGGTGATCGCGCTGGCCAACGCCACCCCGTACGGCCTCAACTCCAGCGTCTGGACCACCGACTCCCGCCGCGGTCACCAGGTCGCGGCCCGCCTGCGCACCGGCACCGTCAACATCAACGAAGGGTTCGCCCCCGCGTACGGCAGCGTCCAGGCCCCGATGGGCGGCATGAAGGATTCCGGCCTCGGCCGACGGCACGGCTCCGAGGGCATCCTCAAGTTCACCGAGGCCCAGACCGTCGCCCAGCAGCGGCTGATGCCACTCGCGCCCGCCTTCGGGATGGACGACGAGAAGTACGCCGCGATCATGACCAGCAGCCTCAAGGCGATGAAGGCGTTCCGGCTGCGCTGACGCCCCGGGAGCCGAGCCGTAGCGACTTCCGCCCTTTTCGTACCGATTCCGTTCCGAGGAGTGCCATGTCCCAGGACAGCCCTGCCCAGAAACAGGCCATGCTCCCCACGCCGACGGCCCCTGTTCAGGCGAGCCCTGTTCAGGCGAGCCCTGTGCCGGCCGAGGACGACGCCGCGTACGACTACGACGTCCTGGTCGTCGGATCGGGCTTCGGGGGCGCGGTGTCGGCGCTCCGGCTGACCGAGAAGGGGTACCGGGTCGGGATCCTGGAGGCGGGCCGCCGCTTCACCCCCGGCACCCTCCCCAAGACCTCCTGGGACCTGAAGAACTACCTCTGGGCCCCCGCGCTGGGTCTCTTCGGCATCCAGCGCGTCCACCTCCTCGGCAACGTCATGGTGCTCGCCGGGGCCGGGGTCGGCGGCGGATCGCTCAACTACGCCAACACGCTGTACGTGCCGCCCGCCCCGTTCTTCGAGGACCGGCAGTGGGCCTCGATCACCGACTGGCAGGACGAGCTGAAGCCGTACTACGACCAGGCCCGCCGCATGCTCGGGGTCCGCCTCAACCCGACCATGACCCCGTCCGACATCCACCTCAAGGCCGCGGCCGAGGCCATGGGCGTCGGCGACACCTTCCACCTGGCCCCGGTCGGCGTCTTCTTCGGCGACGGCAAGGATGCCGACGGCACGGCGAGGGCCAGGCCCGGCTTCACCGTCCCCGACCCGTACTTCGGCGGCGCCGGCCCCGCCCGCAAGGCCTGCACCGAGTGCGGCGAGTGCATGACGGGCTGCCGCCACGGCGCCAAGAACACCCTCAACGAGAACTACCTCCACCTCGCCGAGAAGGCCGGAGCGGTCATCCACCCGATGACCTCCGTCGTCGCGGTCACCGACGACCCCGAGGGCGGCTACCGGGTCCTCACCGTCCCCACCGACCGCCGCCGCAGGGCGAGGCCCACGAAGCTGCGCGCCCGGAAGGTCGTCGTCGCCGCGGGCACGTACGGCACCCAGACCCTGCTGCACACCATGAAGGACCGGGGGCTGCTGCCCCGGCTCTCCGCGCGGCTCGGCGAGCTGACCCGTACCAACTCCGAGGCGCTCGTCGGCTCCCAGACCAGCGACCGCCGCTACCGCAAGAAGCACGGCACCGCGAAGGCCGACTTCTCGCAGGGCGTCGCGATCACCTCCTCGATCCACCCGGACGACAACACCCACATCGAGCCCGTCCGCTACGGCAAGGGCTCCAACGCCATGGGCGCGATGTCGATACTCCAGGTCCCCTACGGGGCCCACCGGGTGCGCGGCTGGCTCGCCAACATGGTCAAGCACCCGACCCTCGCCGCCCGTTCGCTCTCCAACCACCACTGGTCCGAGCGCACCATCATCGGCCTGGTCATGCAGTCGCTGGACAACTCCCTGACGACGTACCGCAAACCGGGCGGCATCGGCAAGGGCCTGCTCACCGCCCGCCAGGGCCACGGCGCACCCAACCCGACCCAGATACCGGAGGCCACCCACAGCGCCACCCTGCTCGCCGAGGAGATCAACGGCTTCGCCGGCTCCAACGTCGGCGAACTGATGGGCACCCCGCTCACCGCCCACTTCCTCGGCGGCTGCCCGATCGGCGCGAACGCCGACGAGGGCGTCATCGACCCGTACCACCGCCTCTACGGCCACCCCGGCATCAGCGTCGTCGACGGCTCCGCGGTCTCCGCCAACCTCGGGGTCAACCCCTCGCTGACCATCACCGCCCAGGCCGAGCGCGCGATGTCGTTGTGGCCCAACAAGGGCGAGGCGGACCCGCGCCCGGAACAGGGCGAGGCCTACGAGCGGCTCACCCCCGTCGAGCCGCTCGCGCCGGCCGTGCCGAAGGAGGCGTTCGGCGCGCTGAAGCTGCCGTTCCTGGGCATTCCCGTGGTGCCGCCGAAGGGGACGGCGGAGGCCGGGGCGGGCGTGAAGGGCGTCGGGAACACCCCCGTACCCAATCCGTGATCTTTCTCCGGGCAACTGTTCGGTGAGCTGCGCGGTCCTACCCGTGCCGCGATGACTGTCACCGCGGCCACACAGCTCCTGACGAGTCCCAGAGGTCCTTGATGACACCCTTCTCTCCGAGAGCCGCGCTGCGCCGTGCGGCGGGCTCTCTCGCCGCCGCGGGCCTGCTGGCCGCGGCCACGCTCGCCGGGGCGGCCGCCCCGGCGGGGGCCGCCGACGTCCCGGTGTTCGCCCTCGGCGGCCCCGCCGAGACGGGCCTGAACCCGTACCCGGAGAGCGGCGAGCCGCAGCACTCCACGGTTGGAATCACCGTCAACAACCCGAGCCAGGACGAGGAGAACGGCGGTTACGGAGGCGACTTCACCCTCACGTTCGACCTCAGCGACATCGACGGCGTCGCCGAGGTGGCGTTCGACGGCGAGTCCAGCAGCGCGGAGTGCGAGGTCACCGGCGCGAAGGCGGTCTGCCGGGACTGGGGCATCTGGCCGGGCAGCCAGCCCGCCGCCGACCTCCGGGTCACCGCCGCCGAGGGCAGCCGGGCCGGGGCCACGGGCACGATCAGGGTGACCGGCGAGGCGGAGGGTGCGACCTTCACCCCGTTCACCACCCGGCTCACGGTCGGCGGCACCGACCTGGTCATGCAGCGGCTCCCCTTCGACCAGGAGCTGAACCCGGGCGACGAGCAGCAGGCCCCGATCACCTTCTCCAACCGGGGCAGCCGGGACGCCGACGGCGTTCTGCTCACCCTCATGTACACCCGCGGCCTCGACATTCCGCAGCGCTACGCCAACTGCGAGTACACCGAGGACGACCCGGACGTCCCGGGCATCGGCTGGACCACGGCCCTCTGCTCCGTCGAGGGCGCCTTCGAGGCGGGCGCGACGTACACCCTGGCGACCCCGCTGACCATCGAGGCCACCACCCGCGCCTACTACGACACCTTCGTCTACCGCATCCACGAGGACGGCGCCGCCCAGCGCACCGCCCAGCGTGCGGGCGCCCCCTTCGCGCGGGGCGCGGGCCCCGTGCTGAAGGCGGTCCCGGCGAAGGCCTCCCAGCAGGGCGCGACCGCCCGGGGCAGCGACCTCAACCCGCAGGACAACCAGCAGGAGGCCGACTTCCGTACGAAGAACACGGCCGACTTCGTGGCGTACGGCGACGAGGCGTCCGGAGCCGCCGGGACCACGGTGAAGGCCGACATCGGCTTCCGCAACGAGGGCCCCGCCTGGATCGGCCACCTCCGTTCCGGCGAGGACGTCGCCACCGTCGACTTCACCGTCCCGCAGGGCGCGTCGGTGACCGCGAAGCCGGACCGCTGCCGTGGGGTGACCGCCGACGGCAAGTACCGCGAGGACCAGGAGAGCCCCGCGCCGCGTTACGTCTGCGACACCTCGATGACCGTGTGGGACGGGGCCGACCTCGGCCTGCCCTTCGAGCTGCGGATCGACAAGGCCCTGATCGGCGCCGGCGGCGAGGTGACCGTCCGCAACACCTGGCTGCAGAACCCGGCGCTGCCGTTCGACCCGAAGCCGGCCAACAACACCGCGTTCCTCGTCCTGAACGGCGAGGGCGGCGGCTCCGACTCCGGCGGCTCGACGGGCGGCTCCGGTGACGGCTCCGGCGAACCGTCCACCCCGCCGACCTCGGCCCCGGACCCGGAGGAGAGCCCGTCCGGCACCTCCGGACCCTCGGCCTCCACCACGTCCGGCGGCGGCTCGGCGGGTACGACCGGGGGCTCCGGCGGCGGGGGCGGCCTCGCCTCGACGGGATCGATCGCCCTGATCGCCTCCGGCACGGCGGCCGCGGCGCTGGCGGCGGGCCTGGTGCTGTTCACGGCGGCACGACGACGGGCTGGGGGGCGGCACGCCTGACCGGCGGAGGGGAAGGGGCGGAGGAGGGAGCCGGCCTCCGCCTGGACACGTTCCGATGCGGCCGACCCGGGCGTCCCCGGGTACGGCCGCATATGGGGTGACCGGGCTGCTGTCCCCTGCGGACCGGTCACTTACGCCGGGTTGTGGTCCCACGACGTACCTGCGGTACGTCACACGTCCCGGCGGAGCCACGCGTGGTTTCCTACCGATGCCGCCCCTGGTTGGCACGGACATCAGGCTCAACGAAGGCACCGCGCTCCCGGTCACGCGCCGTACGGGTGAGACGGGGCCCGAACGCAGGTACGGCCCCTGTCCGGCATGCGGAGAACCGTTCCGTCCGGGCGCCGCTCACCAGCCTCACACCCGGCCGCGGCACAGCTCCAGGAGCGTCATCGCCAGCGCGGTGCCCGGCTTGCCCAGCGCGTCCCTGTAGTGGCCGAGCACGGCCGTCTCCCGGGAGAGGTTGACCCGCCGGCCGCCCGAGGCGATGCGGGCCTGCTGGATCACCGCCGAGACGGCCATCCGTTCCTGGACGAGGCCGATGATCCGGTCGTCGAGGGCGTCGATGCGCTCCCGGGCGCCCCCGATCAGGACGGCGGCCTCGTCCGTGCGGGCGCCGGTCAGCTCGGCGGGGGTGACGGCGGTGGTGCCGGCAGGGGGTGCGGTGGTGGTCCCGGTGGTGGTGCTGCTCATGGTGGTGACTCCCGGTGGGGTGACGGCCCCCCGGGGCCAGCAGGCCCGGGATACGCGAGACGCCCCGGGCCTGCTGGCCCGGGGCGCCTGGAACGTTGCTTGTCAGTAGCTCAAGCAGCACGACCATGGCAGCCGGCGGGCCGGATGCCATAGGTAAAGACGGAGGTCGTGTGCTGACGCATGGGGCACAGTATGGCCCCGGCCCGGCGGCGCCCACAAAACGGGGCCCGGATCCTGAGACGCGACGAGCACCGGCCTTGAGGCGTCGGCTCCGTCCCCCGGCCCCGTCCCGCGTCCCCCGTCCCCGTCCCGCCGGCCCCGGCCCCCGGCCCGGCGGAGGGCTCGCGCACGGCCGGTAGAATTGGAAGAACCGACCCCCTTCACCACCGCCGGAAGGCCGCCCCCGTGCCAGCAGCACCCCCCGCCGCCCCCGACGCCACGGCCGACGTGGTCCTCGTCGTCGACTTCGGCGCGCAGTACGCCCAGCTCATCGCCCGCCGTGTCCGTGAGGCCCGGGTCTACAGCGAGATCGTCCCGTCCACCATGCCGGTGGCCGAGATGCTGGCCAAGAACCCGCGCGCGATCATCCTCTCCGGCGGCCCGTCGTCGGTGTACGCGGAGGGCGCGCCGTCCCTGGACCGCGCGCTCTTCGAGGCCGGGGTGCCCGTCTTCGGCATGTGCTACGGCTTCCAGCTGATGGCCACCACGCTCGGCGGCACGGTCGACGACAACGGGGCCCGTGAGTACGGCCGTACCCCGCTGCACGTCAGCAAGGCGGGCTCGACGCTCTTCGAGGGCACGCCCACCGAGCAGCCGGTGTGGATGTCGCACGGCGACGCCTGCTCGGCCGCCCCCGAGGGATTCACCGTCACCGCGTCCACCGACGTCGTGCCGGTCGCCGCCTTCGAGAACGACGAGAAGAAGCTCTACGGCGTCCAGTACCACCCGGAGGTCATGCACTCGACCCACGGCCAGCAGGTTCTGGAGCACTTCCTCTACCGCGGCGCGGGCATCGAGCCGAACTGGACCACGACCAACGTGGTCGAGGAGCAGATCGCGCTCATCCGCGAGCAGGTCGGCGACAAGCGCGCCATCTGCGGCCTCTCCGGCGGCGTGGACTCCGCGGTGGCCGCGGCCCTCGTCCAGAAGGCCATCGGCTCCCAGCTCACCTGCGTGTACGTCGACCACGGCCTGATGCGCAAGGGCGAGACCGAGCAGGTCGAGAAGGACTTCGTGGCCGCGACCGGCGCGAAGCTGAAGGTGGTCGACGCACAGAAGCGCTTCCTCGACGCCCTGGCCGGGGTCTCCGACCCCGAGCAGAAGCGGAAGATCATCGGCCGCGAGTTCATCCGCGTCTTCGAGCAGGCCCAGCTGGAGATCCTCCAGGAGGACGGCCCGGAGGTCGCCTTCCTCGTCCAGGGCACGCTCTACCCCGACGTCGTCGAGTCCGGCGGCGGCACCGGCACCGCCAACATCAAGTCCCACCACAACGTCGGCGGACTCCCCGACGACATCGAGTTCCAGCTCGTCGAGCCGCTGCGCCAGCTGTTCAAGGACGAGGTCCGCATGGTCGGCCAGGAGCTGGGCCTCCCCGAGGAGATCGTCCAGCGCCAGCCCTTCCCCGGCCCCGGCCTCGGCATCCGCATCGTCGGAGAGGTCACCAAGGAGCGCCTGGACCTGCTCCGCGACGCCGACGCCATCGCCCGCGAGGAGCTGACGGCGGCCGGCCTGGACCGCGACATCTGGCAGTGCCCGGTGGTCCTCCTCGCCGACGTCCGCTCGGTCGGAGTCCAGGGCGACGGCCGCACCTACGGCCACCCGATCGTGCTGCGCCCGGTCTCCTCCGAGGACGCCATGACGGCCGACTGGTCGCGTCTGCCGTACGAGACGCTGGCGAAGATCTCCACCCGCATCACCAACGAGGTCGCCGACGTCAACCGCGTCGTCCTCGACGTGACGAGCAAGCCGCCGGGGACCATCGAGTGGGAGTGACCTCCCCGCTCCTGGCGAGCCCGTAGGGCTCTCCCGGGTCAACGCCGATGCCGTCGCTCATTCGTTTGGGCGGCGGCATTGTCGTATCGGGTGGGTACGCTGAGTGAAGAGACGAGACTTCGGCGTATGGGAGTAATTATGAGCGCCGCACCCGAGCACAGGCTTGAGCAGCAGCCGAACCGGTGGCCTGTCCCGCCGGAGGGCGGCTGGACGGCGGACGACCTCGACCGGATTCCGGGCCTCCCGCCCCATACCGAGCTGATCGACGGGAGTCTCGTCTTCATGAGTCCGCAGACCGCCTTCCATGGGCGTGCCATGCGTTTGTTCGAGAATGCCCTGCTGGACCAGGCGCCGCCGCATCTGGACGTCCTGCGCGAGATGACGATCAAGTTGGACGAGAAGAACAGGCCGGAGCCGGATGTCCTGGTCTTCCCCATCGAGGCGAACACGGGCCACCGCCAGACCTGGTTCCGCCCCGAGGATGTCGTGCTCGCCGTCGAGGTGGTCTCGGACGACTCGGTGGAGCGTGATCGCGACGTCAAGCCCCGGAAGTACGCAGCTGCTGGAGTACGGCACTTCTGGCGGGTGGAGGCGGATGACGAAGGGCTGCCGATCGTCTATGTCTACGAACGTGACCCCGCACTGGAGGTCTATGTGCCCACAGGCATCCACCGCGACAAGCTCACCTTGACGGTTCCGTTCCCGCTGGACATCGACCTCACGGCGATCAACCGGCGCCGCCCCTAGAAACCGCTGGCACGGGCCCCGCCCCCCGTGCCAGGCTCCTCCACCATGTCCGCCGAAGAAGTCCGCGCCATCGTGTCCGCCGCCGGTAACGACCGCCTCACCTGGAACACCCCGCTCTCCGAGGAGCACGCGGACCGGCTGATCGCCGCCTGCGCCCCTGCTCCCGGATCCCGGATCGTCGACCTCGGTTCCGGCTGGGGCGAGTTGCTGATGCGGCTCGTCGAGTCCGCGCCCGGCGCCACCGGGGACGGCGTCGAGACCGATCCGGCCGCCGTGGTGCGCGGGCGGAAGCTCGCGGAGGCGCGAGGGCTCGCGGACCGGGTGGGGTTCCACGAGGTGCCCGCCGCCGAGTGGACCGAGGACGGGTACGACCTCGCCGTCTCCATCGGCTCCTCGCACGCCTGGCCCGGCACGACCCGTGAGGCCCTCACCGCCCTCGCCGCCACGGTGCGCCCCGGCGGACGGGTCCTGTTCGGCGAGGGCATCTGGCTGAAGGAACCGACCCCCGCCGCTTTGGAGGGCATCGGTGCCGAGCCCGGCGACTTCGGGTCGCTGCTGGAGCTGATCCGGCTGGCGGAGTCCGTCGGCCTGCGCGCGCTGCAGGTCACCGTCGCCGACGAGCGCGAATGGGACCTCTTCGAATCCGAGGGGCCGATCGGCCGCGGGCAGCGCTGGGCACTGGAACATCCGGACCATCCGCTGCACGCCGAGGTGACAGCCGAGATCGACGCCCGTCGCACCGGTTATTACGGCGGCTACCGCTCGTATCTCACGCTCGCCTATCTGGTGCTCAGCACCTGACGCAGCACCTGACCCCGGCCGGGGGCGGCAGACCTCTGGCCACCTGACCCACCCGGCGGTAACTTCCGGTCCCGTACGCCCAGGGAACCCGAGGAGCCGCCATGTCCGAGCATGTCGCCGTGCCCGCCCCCGCCCCGATCCCCGTCGAACAGCTCCAGTTCGCGATGGAGCCCGTGCACGCCTCGCCGGACGAGGAACGCGCGTACCGCAGGGAGCGGCTGGCGGGCGCGCTGCGGCTGTTCGGGGAGCTCGGGTACGAGGACGGGGTCTCCGGGCACATCAGCGCCCGCGACCCCGAGCTGGCGGACTGCTTCTGGGTCAACCCGTTCGGCGCTCCCTTCGCCGACATCGCCCCGCAGGACCTGATCCTCGTCAACGGCGACGGCCAGGTGGTCCGGGGCCGTTTCCACGTCAACCAGGCCGCTTTCACCGTCCACGCGGCGGTGCACCGGGCCCGCCCGGACACCGTGGCCGTCGCCCACGCCCACTCCACGCACGGGCGGGCGCTCGCCGCGCTCGGGGAGCCGATCGAGCCGATCACTCAGGAGTCCTGCGCCTTCTACGAGGACCACGCGCTGTACGACGCCTACTCCGGGGTCGTCGTGGACGAGGACGAGGGCCGGCGGATCGCCGCCGCGCTCGGGCCGCACAAGGCGGTGATCCTGCGCAACCACGGGCTGCTGACCGTCGGCGGTTCGGTGGACGCGGCGGCCTGGTGGTTCCTCACGATGGAGCGCGCCTGCCAGGTGCAACTGCTGGCGCGGGCCGCCGGGAAACCCGTCCTCATCTCGCACCGGGACGCCGTCACCACCCGCGACCACCTCGGCGGCGACCTGGTGGCCTGGATCAACTACCAACCCCTGTGGCAGCGGATCGCTCGAACATTCTGACGGCCCCCGCCCGCCGTCCGCCCCGATGCGGGCGACGTCCGCCCGGTACGGCACAATTCGCAGATATCGCAGGTGAGTTGGCTGTACCGGGACGGGAAAGGGCGTAATCCTCCGTGGCGTTGGACGAATCCAGGACGAGCGGCACGCACAGCGGCGGCTGTACGTGTGGCGACTGCCCGCACGGAGCCCGTCGCGGACACCGGCGCGCCGTCGCCGCGTTCCTGGCCAAACGGGACGAACTGGCGGCGGGCAAAGGGCTTCCCGCCGGGGTTGCCCAGTCGCCGTCCGCATCCCGACAGTGGGTGTCCGACGAGTTGACCGGGTCCGCCCGCACTGTTGCCGAGCGGGCCCGGGAAGCCGGTGACGCCTGGCTCCACCAGGTCTGGCGGGGGTCGTTGTTCGCCGTCTGGGGTGCGGCCGGGGCCCTCCTCGTCGGTGCGAGCCTCACCGCGATCGGGGCCGGCTGGTCCACCGCCCGTACCGCCGGGCTGATCGCCGCCCTCCTCACGGCCGGGCTGCTCACCGCCGCCGCCCGCCTCCACCGCGCCCGGGGCGGCCTCCTCGCTCCGCTGATCGGGGAGGACAACCGGCTCTCCACCTCGCGTACGGTCGCCGGTGCCTGGGTGCTGCTCGCCGTCTTCGCCGTCCTCGTTCTCGCGCTGCAACTGGCGGGGGCCTCCGACCCGGAGAAAAGGGACGCGCTGATCGAGGGGCTCGACCTCGTGCGCTCCGCCGGGGTCGTGGCCGTGCTGGCGCTCGTGTGCGCGGTCGCCGTCGTCGTGCGCCGCGTGGTGACCGTACGGGTGCTGGGCCAGCGGCTCCAGAAGCTGCGCGCCGACCGGCCGCGCGCCGCCGACCTGCTCACCGACGACTCGGGGCGCGGCTCCTTCACCGATGTGCAGTACGTGCTGGTCAGCGCCGTCGCCGTGCTGTTCGCCGCAGTGCGGCTGGCCCGCCGGCCCGAGCAGCTGCCCGACCTGCCGTGGGG
This sequence comes from Streptomyces sp. CA-278952, assembly GCF_028747205.1. Lineage (NCBI taxonomy): Bacteria > Bacillati > Actinomycetota > Actinomycetes > Kitasatosporales > Streptomycetaceae > Streptomyces > Streptomyces sp. CA-278952. The sequence continues at coordinate 2,972,543 of NZ_CP112880.1, read as the reverse complement.
GCTCGCGCTGCTGGTGGCGGTCTCGGCGGCGACCTACTTCGCCGGGAAGTACGCGGAGGGCGGCCGGCCCGTCGTGCTGTCCGTCGTGCGGGCCAGGGAGGCCGGGGACCTGGACGCCCCCATCCGGACCGGCGACGACATCGAGATCCGGGGCGCGGGCTTCGTACCGCCCGGCGCGGGCGGCCCCGACCGGCTGGCCCGGCTCGTCGTACGGATCGGCACGGTCCATGTCCACGTACCGCTGGTCCCGGTCGCCGGGGGCTTCGCGAACCCGACCGACACCGTCCTGACCGTGCCGGTGCCGGTCGAGGTCGAGCCGGGGACCGTGGACGTCCAGGTCGTCACCGCCGCCGGGGTGGAGACCAACCGCTGCCCGATCGACGTCACGGACTGACCGGCACCCGTCAGCCGAGCGGATTTCTGCCGCCGATCGCGTCCCAGCCCTGGTGAGCAGCGCGCCGAGGGCGTACGTATGGTCGAGGTGACGGGATCTCGGGAGGCAGGGCAGTGGTGATGAACGGTTACGGCGGCGGATCGTACGGTCTGGGCGAGCGCAGGACACTGAGGGAGCAGGCGGGCACGTACGCCCTGCTGCCGCTGCGGATCTTCCTCGGCGTCACCTTCGTGTACGCGGGCCTCGACAAGCTCACGGACAGCGCGTTCCTGTCCGCGACCGGTACCGGCTCCATCGGCGAGATGATGCGCGGGGTGCGCGACTCCTCCGCGGTCCCCGCCCTCGTCGACCTGGCGCTGAAGAGCCCCGAGGGCTTCGGTTACGCCATCGCGATCGGGGAACTCCTCGTCGGCCTCGGCACCCTCGTCGGGCTCTGGGCCCGGCTCGCGGCGCTCGGCGGCGCGCTGATCTCGCTGAGCCTCTGGCTGACCGTGAGCTGGCAGGCCACCCCGTACTACTACGGCAACGACCTGCCCTATCTGATGGCGTGGCTGCCGCTGGTACTCGCGGGCGCCACCGTGTTCTCCGCCGACGCCTTCCTCGCCTCCCGCCGCCGCAGCATGTAGGCGGCCCACGTCACCGTCGCGGCCAGCCACAGTCCGCCGAGGAACAGCGGCAGGAAGAACGTCCACGGCGCCTCCCAGGCCCCGGCGGCATCGGCCGCGTACCCGCCGGCCAGGCCCAGCATCGTCAGGCCCGCCACCGCACGGCCGGGCCGGAATTCATGACGCAGCACGGGTGACCTCCACCTGTCCGATGCCGACTTCCAGCACCAGTTCGATCGTTCCGGCGGGCTTCGTGCCCGCGGGCGGCGGCAGCGTCCGCTGCTTCGCCTCGTCGCTGTTGATCCGGACCTGGACCCGCTGCCCCTCCTCCAGCCGGATCTCCCCGAGACCCGCCTCGGCGCGCACCTTCACCGTCACGTTCTCCGGGACGACGACGGCCGCCCGCCCCGCCGCCACATCGAGCCCCGTGCGCACGGTCTCGCCCTTGGCCACCTTCACTCCGGACAGGTCCAGCCGGGCGTCGCCCGTACGCAGCTCGTAGTGCGGCGCGACGGCGGACACCGAGGCCGGCCGCCACTCCTGGCGCGCCCACGAGGTGTCGATGTCCTTGGGGAGTACCGCCGCGCCCGCCAGCAGACCCGCCGTGATCATCGCCATCAGGACCGTGCCGAAACCGGTCCGCCCCAGCAACGAGGCGATCAGCAGGCCGAGCCCGAAGACGGCGAGAGCGGCGACCAGGCCGATCTGGAGGGCGGTGCCCAGCGGCTGCTGCTCCCAGCTCAGCCCGGTGCCCAGACCGCCCGCCACCAGCGCCGTCAGGAAGACCGGACCGCCGATGGAGCGCGGCCCGCGCTCCACGGGCGACGGCTGCGGCCTCAGGAACGGGGCGTCCGGAGTGGGCCGCCCGGCCTTCGCCCCGGCGTGCGCCGTGCCGGCGTCCGTGTCCGGCGGACCCCACAGATAGCCGGGGCCGACCGGCCCCATGGTGCCGTCCTTGACGATCGGGTCCCGCCACCACGACGGACTGCCGGGTGTCGGCGGGGCTTTCACCTCCGGCGGCGGCGTGCCGAGCCCGCCCGTGTGCACGGGGCCGGGCGGGGCCGCCGGTGCGCCGGGCGGGGCCGCCGGGTCCTCCGGGGCCCCCGCCGTCCGCCGGGACTGCGTCCATACGGAGAAGCCGACGACCGCCAGCGTCAGCAGCGCGGCGAACGCCAGCATGTCCCGGTTGTGCAGCATCGACAGGAACAGCCCGCAGCCGATCAGCGCCAGCAGCAGCGCCACCAGGGACGCCCCGTCGACCCGCCCCGACAGCAGTTTGCGCGCCTCGTTCTCGTCGTCGCCGTCCGCGGGCAGCAGCAGCCACGCGAAGCCGTAGAAGATCAGACCGATGCCTCCGGTCGCCGACAGCACACCGAGCACGATCCGGAAGATCACCGGATCCACGTCGCAGTACCGGCCGAGTCCACCGCACACCCCGGCGACGACCTTCTGTCGCGGGGTGCGCCGCAGCGTCGGCTTCGGCGCTTCGGGGGGCGCGACGCCGGGAGCGGCGTCCGAGGGAGCGGTCATGCCTCCATGGTGACGGTCCGGACCGCCCGCCGGGACCCGCGCCGACCCTGGACGGTCCCTGATATTGCCCGTGTACGCCCCTGAAGGGCCAGAACCCAAGATCTTCATGACACTTCTAGCGGGGGAGGGGAGCTGTCATCAGGCGTGCGCTGGGGACAGCATCAGGGTCACTTCGGGGGCCGACCCTGATGCCGCCCCGCGTCCGCACGTGTGACGATCGGGGTATGCCAGCCGCCACCGCCCGAGCCGCCAGCTCCGTCGCCGCCGACCCGGAGGAGCCCGCACCGCGCAAGCTCTACCGCAGCGCCGACGGCCGGCTGCTCGGCGGCGTCGCGCGCGGGCTCGCCGGACACCTCGGGCTGCCCGTCGCCTGGGTGCGGTTCCTCTTCCTCGGGCTGTTCTTCACCGACGGCCTCGGCGCGGTGCTCTACGCGGTGTTCTGGATCGTCGTGCCGCTCGGCGTCGGCGGCGTCGACGCCCCGCGCTCCGTGTTCGAGACGTCGGCGGACGGCCGCCGCAAGCTCCGTAAACCGGACAGGGGCCAGGTCTTCGCGCTGGTCGCCCTGACCGTCGGGGCCGTCGCGTTCATCGTCAACGTCGACATGGGCAGCGAGGCAGACCGCTACATCTGGCCCACCCTCCTGATCGGCGCGGGCTCCGTCCTGGTCTGGCGGCAGGCGGACAACGCCCGCCGCGCCCGCTGGATGGAGACCGGCCGCAACCGCAAGCTGCTGCACCTGGCCCGCGGCCTCGCCGGAGTGGCCCTCGTCGGCCTCGGCCTCGCCGTGTTCATAGTGGTGCGCGGCTCGGCCGCCCAGCTCGGCAACGTGCTCACCGCGGCCATCGCCGTGCTCACCGGCATCGCCCTGCTCGCCGGCCCCTACCTGGTGCGCATGACACAGGACCTCTCCGAGGAGCGCCTGATGCGCATCCGCGCCCAGGAACGGGCCGAGGTCGCCGCCCACGTCCACGACTCCGTGCTGCACACCCTCACCCTGATCCAGCGCAACGCCGACGACGGTGGCGAGGTCAGACGCCTCGCCCGCGCTCAGGAGCGCGAGCTGCGCAACTGGCTCTACAACCCCGAGGGCACCGGCAAGGACGAGGACGACGAGCCGGAGACCCTGGCGGAGGCGGTCAAACGGGCCGCCGCCGAGGTCGAGGACAAGCACGGCGTCCCGCTGGAGGTCGTCGTGGTCGGCGACTGCCCCCTCGACGACAAGCTGACCGCGCAGATGCAGGCCGCGCGCGAGGCGATGGTCAACGCCGCCAAGTACGGTGGCGAGGGCGGCGCCGTCCAGGTCTTCGCGGAGGTCGAGGGCCGCACGGTCTTCGTCTCCGTACGGGACCGGGGTCCGGGATTCGACCTCGACGAGGTTCCCGGGGACAGGATGGGCGTACGAGAATCAATCATCGGCCGGATGCAGCGCAACGGCGGCAGCGCCCGGCTGCGTTCGGTGCCCGGCGGGGGCACCGAGGTCGAGCTGGAGATGGAGAGGGCGAGCGAATGACCGAGAACACCGAAGCCACCGGGGGCCCGGAGCGACGGGTACGGGTCGTGCTCGTCGACGACCACCGGATGTTCCGCACCGGGGTGCAGGCCGAGATCGGCCGCACCGAGGAGACCGGCGTCGAGGTGGTCGGCGAGGCCGCCGACGTCGACCAGGCGGTCACCGTCATCACGGCGACCCGCCCCGAGGTCGTTCTCCTCGACGTCCATCTCCCGGGCGGCGGCGGCGTCGAGGTGCTCCGCCGCTGCGCCCCCATGATGGGCACGGCCGAGAACCCGGTCCGTTTCCTCGCGCTCTCCGTCTCGGACGCGGCGGAGGACGTCATCGGCGTCATCCGGGGTGGTGCGCGCGGCTACGTCACCAAGACGATCACCGGCACCGACCTGGTGAACTCGGTCTTCCGGGTCCAGGAGGGGGACGCGGTCTTCTCGCCGCGTCTGGCCGGCTTCGTCCTGGATGCCTTCGCCTCCACGGACGCCCCGCCGGTCGACGAGGACCTGGACCGCCTCACCCAGCGCGAGCGCGAGGTGCTGCGGCTGATCGCCCGCGGCTACGCCTACAAGGAGATCGCCAAGCAGCTGTTCATCTCGGTGAAGACGGTCGAGTCGCACGTCTCGGCGGTCCTCAGGAAGCTCCAGCTCTCCAACCGGCACGAGCTGACCCGGTGGGCGACGGCTCGACGGCTGGTCTGAGACCGTCGCTCACCTGTCGGCCGGCTCCAGCGAGATGTTGACCTTCTCGCCGACCCGTCGGTAGCCGACGCCCGCGTAGACCCGCTCGACGTCGGGGTCGCCCGGCTCCAGCCAGACCGCCCGGCAGCCCTGGTCGAAGGCCCGTGCTGTCAGCCACGCGGAGAGCGCGGCGCCCACGCCCCGGCGGCGGTGGCGGGCGGCGACGGCGAGCCCGGCCAGTTCGCTCAGGCCGTCGATCGCGGCCGAGCAGCCGCCGGCCCCGGCCGGCGCTCCGTCGAGGACGGCCAGTGCGGCGACCCCGTCGCCGGCGGCCGCCGCGCGCAGCCAGTCGGTCATTCCCGGCTCGGGCTCGCCCTCTCCGCCGAAGCCGTGGTGCTGGACGCGGGCGGCCTCGGTGAACTCCGCCTCGGTGACCGGTGTGCCGATGCGGAGACCGTCGACCGGCTTCGTCGGCCGGAGCTCCTCGCGGCCGCAGGCGAGCACCGGGGCGCGGTTCTCCACGGTGAAACCGGCGGCCAGCAGGGCGGGTTCGACGGCCGGGGCCCAGGCGGGCAGGAACTCCAGGCGCGGAAGCCGTTCGTGCTTCCCGAACGCGTCGACCAGGGCCGCCACCTCGTCCGCCGTGGGTTCCGCGTCCCGGTCGGGAATGGCGTAGTTGGCGTACTTCAGTTCCCAGCCCGGGTTGTGCCGGACGGTGAACGGGCCCACCCGGTAGTGGTCCGGGGAGCGCAGCGCGAGCGCCCGGGCGTAGTCCTGGACGGCGTTTGCCATCGACGTCATACGGGAGTTCCTTCGGCCGGGGATCGGGACCTGCGCGGCGGACTATGCCACCCGGGCCGCTCCGGCGAAAGGCATCTGATCGACGAGCGCGATGCGGACCGGCGCTCCGGGGCGCGGGGCGTGGATCATCTGGCCGCCGCCGGTGCAGAGGCCGACATGGCGGATCCCGGAGGAGAAGAACACCAGTTCACCGGGGGCCGGTTCGGAGCGGGGGACCCGGGCTCCGGCGTTGATCTGGATGTAGGTGGTGCGCGGCAGGCTCACGGCGGGCGTCGGCCGGTTCGGTGCGGATCGCGGTGCGGATCGCGGTGCGGTGTTCGCGCAGCTCGGCGCGGCGAGTGGCGAGTCGGGAAGCGCACAAGAAAGGTTGGCCTCACTGAAAGGTAAATCCTTGGCCCTGGCTAGGCTCCGGAGACATGGACGTACTCATCAATGTCTTCGTCGCCCTGCACATCATCGGCATCGCCTCCCTGCTGGGCGGCTTCCTGACGCAGATGAAGGCCATGGGAGCGGGCACCGCCCGCTTCATCCCCGCCATGCTGCACGGCGCGCTGACCATGCTCGTCACCGGCATCGCCCTGGTCGGGCTCGCTCAGGCCGACGACCAGACCGTGAACAACGTCAAGATCGGCATCAAGCTCGCCCTGCTGGTCGTGATCCTCGCCCTCGTCTACGTCAAGCGGGACGACGAGACGGTGGACAAGGGCGCGTTCGCCGCGGTCGGCGGACTGACGGCCGCCAACATCTTCATCGCCACGGTCTGGACCTGAGCCTCCCCGGGGGCGGCCGCCGGAGGGCCGCCCCCGGCGCGCGTCACGCCGGCCGCACGCTTCCGTAGATCGGCATGGAGTAGATCGACTCCTCGCGCACGTTCGCACCCGGCTTCGGGGCGTGGATCATCATCCCGTCGCCCTTGTAGATGCCGACGTGGCTGATGTCGTCGTAGAAGAAGACCAGGTCTCCGGGGATCAGATCGGAGGTGGCGACCCGCGTCCCGACCTCCACCTGGTCCCAGGTCGTCCGGGGCAGGGTCACGCCCGCCTCCCGCCACGCCGCCTGCGTCAGCCCCGAGCAGTCGTAACTGGAGGGGCCCGACGCGCCCCACACGTACGGCTTGCCGATCTGGGCGCGGGCGAAGGCCAGGACCTTCTCCGCCTTGGCGGCGTAACCGCTGTCCGTACCGGTGCCGGTGCCGGAGCCCGGATCCGTTCCCGTACCGGAACCGGAACCGGAACCGGAACCGGAGCCCGTGCCCGAACCGCCGCCGGACTCCTTCGCCGCCTCCTCGCGGGCCTTCTCCTTCGCCTCGGCGGCCTGCCGGGCGGCCAGCTTCGCCGCCTTCTCCTTCGCCTCGGCCTCCTGTCTGCGCTCCAGCTCCGCCAGCCGCGCCTTCTCCTCGGCGGTCAGCCTCGACAGCAGGTTCCGGGCCTCGGTGAGCTTGGTCTGCACGTCCTTCTTGCTGGAGGCGAGCGTGGCCTGCGTCTCGGTGAGGGTCTCCAGGCTCTTCACCGCCTCCGCGCGCTTCTTCGCCGCCGAGGCCTGCTGCGTACGGACCTCGGTGACGGCCTTCTGCTGCCGCTCCGTCGCCCGGTCCATCAGCCGGCTCTGGTCGAAGTACCCCTGCGGGTTCTCCGCCAGGAAGAACGTCGCCGCGGGCGCGATGCCCCCGTTGCGGTACTGGGCCGCCGCGTAGGAGCCCAGCGCCCGGCGCGCCTCGTTGATCTTCTCGGCCCGCTTCGCCACGTCGGAGAGCAGCGTGTCGACCTTCGTCTGCTGGGACGCGGAGGCGGCCTTGGCCCGGTTGTACTCCTGGGTCGCGGTGCCCGCCTGCCGGTACAGGGCGTCGACCTTCTTCTGTACTTCCTCGACGGCGGGCTTCGGCTCGGTGGGCGCGGCCGTGGCGCTCTGCGTGGAGAGCAGCGTCACGGAGGCCAGCGCGGCCGTCGTCAGCCCGACGGCGGGGGTGGTGGTGCGCACCTTCGTGCGCGGCTTGCGATGCGATGCCAAGACCGGCATCTCCTTCCGTGGACCGCCTACCGGGTTAGCTGTCGGGTTCGGACGGAACGGAAGGCTGTCCTACGGTCCCGGATGCGAGGGCACGGACCGATTCACCCCGGTGTCGCGTGTGGGTCCCCGGTTCCGAACCGCCAGGGCGGCAGGACGGATTCGGCAGAGGCGCCCGTTGGGCGTGGTTCGCCTCAGGGAGGTACGGGCCACCTGACCGAGCACGCTAGCCAACCGGCCCCGCCGCTGGGAAGGACGATGAGCGATATGCCCGATACATTTTCGTGACCTTTCCCGATCAGGGGCCGGGCACCCCCTCCGACCGGGCACTCCTTCACGGAACGTCGACGTCCGGTCTCCGTGCGTACGGGGGACGGCGTGGTGCGAGCGGCTGCTTTCCGGCTTCGGCGGAACGTTGTCAGTCCGGCCGCCTAGACTCGGGAGGCGATGAGCAGCCTCTTTGACGACAGTTTCCTGACCGGCCTCCAGTCCGCGGAGGACGGCCCCCCGCCGCCTCCCGAGGACCACGCGCCCGAAGCGGTGCCGGAGGGACTCTTCGGAGGCGTCTACGACGCGCCCCCGCCGCCCCGGGACGGGTATTACCGGGACGGTCACGCGCGCCCGGTGATCGACTCCGCCGCGCTGCTCGACGGGCTGAACACCGAGCAGCGCGCCGCCGTCGTGCACGCCGGGTCCCCGCTGCTCATCGTCGCCGGGGCCGGCTCCGGCAAGACCCGGGTTCTCACCCACCGCATCGCCCACCTGCTGGCCGAGCGCGGGACGCACCCCGGGCAGATCCTCGCGATCACCTTCACCAACAAGGCCGCGGGCGAGATGAAGGAGCGCGTCGAGCAGCTCGTCGGCCCCCGCGCCAACGCCATGTGGGTCATGACCTTCCACAGCGCGTGCGTCCGCATCCTGCGCCGCGAGTCGAAGAAGCTCGGCTTCACCTCGTCGTTCTCGATCTACGACGCCGCCGACTCCAAGCGGCTGATGGCCCTGGTCTGCCGCGACCTCGACCTGGACCCGAAGCAGTTTCCGCCGAAGTCCTTCACCGCCAAGGTCTCCAACCTCAAGAACGAGCTCATCGACGAGGAGACCTTCGCCGGACAGGCGGCGGACGGTTTCGAGAAGACCCTGGCCCAGGCGTACGCGCTCTACCAGGCCCGCCTGCGCGAGGCCAACGCCCTGGACTTCGACGACATCATCATGACGACGGTCCACCTGCTCCAGGCCTTCCCGGACGTCGCCGAGCACTACCGCCGCCGCTTCCGCCACGTCCTCGTCGACGAGTACCAGGACACCAACCACGCCCAGTACACGCTGGTAAGGGAGCTGGTCGGCCCGGCCGGGGAGGCCGACGCACCCGCCGAGCTGTGCGTGGTGGGCGACGCGGACCAGTCGATCTACGCCTTCCGGGGCGCGACCATCCGCAACATCCTCCAGTTCGAGGAGGACTACCCGAGCGCGACGACGATCCTGCTGGAGCAGAACTACCGCTCCACGCAGACGATCCTCTCCGCCGCCAACGCCGTCATCGAGCGCAACGAGAGCCGCCGCCCCAAGAACCTCTGGACCAACGCCGGCAGCGGCGCCCGCATCACCGGCTACGTCGCCGACACCGAGCACGACGAGGCGCAGTTCGTCGCCGACGAGATCGACCGGCTCACCGACGCGGGCGACGCCAAGGCGGGCGACGTCGCCGTCTTCTACCGGACCAACGCCCAGTCCCGTGTCTTCGAAGAGATCTTCATCCGCGTCGGCCTGCCCTACAAGGTCGTCGGCGGTGTGCGCTTCTACGAGCGCAAGGAGGTCCGGGACGTCCTGGCCTACCTCCGGGTCCTGGCCAACCCCGAGGACACCGTCCCGCTGCGCCGCATCCTCAACGTCCCCAAGCGCGGCATCGGCGACCGCGCCGAAGCCATGATCGACGCCCTGTCGATGCGCGAGAAGATCTCCTTCCCGCAGGCACTGCGCCGCGTCGACGAGGCGTACGGCATGGCCGCCCGCTCGTCCAACGCCGTCAAGCGCTTCAACACGCTGATGGAGGAGCTGCGCACGATCGTCGAGTCCGGCGCGGGGCCCGCAGTCGTGCTGGAAGCGGTCCTGGAGCGTACGGGCTATCTCGCCGAGCTCCAGGCCTCCACCGACCCGCAGGACGAGACCCGCGTCGAGAACCTCCAGGAACTCGCCGCCGTCGCCCTCGAATTCGAGCAGGAGCGCGGCGACGAGGAAGGCGCGGGCACGCTCGCGGAGTTCCTGGAGAAGGTCGCGCTCGTCGCCGACTCCGACCAGATCCCCGACGAGGACGAGGACGGCTCCGGCGTCATCACGCTGATGACCCTGCACACGGCGAAGGGCCTGGAGTTCCCGGTCGTCTTCCTCACCGGCATGGAGGACGGCGTCTTCCCGCACATGCGGGCCCTCGGCCAGACCAAGGAGCTGGAGGAGGAGCGCCGTCTCGCGTATGTCGGCATCACCCGCGCCCGCGAACGGCTCTACCTGACCCGGGCCGCGATGCGCAGCGCCTGGGGCCAGCCCTCGTACAACCCGCCCTCGCGGTTCCTGGAGGAGATCCCGGAAGCGCACCTGGACTGGCGGCGCAAGGGCCCGATGGCCGCCCCCGCCGGGCCCACCTCCGGCATCACGTCCTCGCTGTCCTCCTCCCGTTCCCGCTCGGGCCCTTCGGGTTTCGCGACCCGGCGTGGCGGCGCGGAGAAGCCGACGGTCACCCTGGTGGCCGGGGACCGGGTCACGCACGACCAGTTCGGGCTCGGCACGGTGACGGCCGTCGAGGGTTTCGGCGACCAGGCCAAGGCGACGGTCGACTTCGGCGACGAACGCCCGAAGAAGCTGCTGCTGCGGTACGCGCCGGTCGAGAAGCTGTAGAGGGGCGGGCCAGGGCCGGACATACGGAAGCGGGAGCGAGGGGCCTTGGCCCTCGCTCCCGCTTCCGCATGTCCGTTCTCGTGATGCCGTCTCAGCTCGGGTCGACGCCCTTGCTGCGCAGCCACGCCAGCGGGTCGATCGCCGAGCCGCCGCCGGGCCGGACCTCGAAGTGCAGGTGCGGCCCGGTGGAGTTGCCCGAGTTCCCCGAGTACGCGATGACGTCGCCGGCCTTCACCGGGCCGGAGCGGATCTTGGTGCTGCTGAGGTGGCAGTACCAGGTCTCGGTGCCGTCGGCGGCGGTCACGATCGCCATGACCCCGTAGGCGCTGTTCAGCTGGGTGCGCACGGTGCCGTCGGTCGCGGCCATCACCGGAGTGCCGTACGAGACGGGGAAGTCGATGCCCGTGTGCACGGACATCCAGTTGACGCCCGCCTGGCCGTAGTAGGCGCTGAGCCCGTGCTGCTTGACCGGCAGGACGAACTTGGGTCGCAGCGCCTCGCGGCGTGCGGCCTCGTCCGCGCGCTTCTTCTTCTCCGCCGCCTGCCGCTCCCGCAGGTCGATGCGTTCCTGGGTGCGGCTCGCGCGCTCACGGAAGTCGTCGCTGCCCTCGGAGAGCTGCTCCAGCTGGCTGTCCAGCCGGTTGTTCGCGGCGACCGGCTTGACGGTGCTGGGGTCGGCCACCGCCAGCGAGGTGGTCGTCTCCTCCGGCTTCTCCTCGCCGCCGGGCATCCCGCCGACCGAGGCGGCGGCGATGCCCGCGACGCTCATCACGCAGGCGGAGGGCACCGCGACGGTCAGCAGTGCGGAACGCTTGGCAGGGGTGCGCCGACGGGCCCGGTTGCGGGGGGCGGGGGGACGGACGGCGGTGCGGTTCACGGAGTGCGGGGCGGGGGAGTAGTCCCCGGCTCCCGGGTCCCCGGCTCCCGGCTCCGGCGCGGCGTCCGGTGCGAGGGCGGCGAATTCGGCGGTGGAGTGGTGGCCGGTCTCCGGCTCCTCGGCCGTACCGTCCCGTTCGGCCGCCGCCCCGGGCGCCGTCGCGTCGGCCGACTGCTGTTCGTACAGCGGGTGCGACGTCTGTTCGGGTTCGTACGCGGTGTCCCCGGGCGTGGCGCCGGAGTTCCACGCGGTCGCGTCGTAGGCGCCCGTGTCGTACGTACCCGTGCCGTAGGACACACTGCCGTAAGCGCCGGTTTCGTAGGCGCCGATGTCGTACGAACCGGTGTCATGCGCACCCGTGTCGTGCGTACCCGTGCCCTGCGCACCGGTGTCATAGGGGCCCGCGTCGAACGTGCCGGTGGTGAAGGCGGTGGTGGCGTACGTCCCGGTGTCGGCGGCGACGGCCGTCGTCCCGTACGCGCCGGTCGGGTACGACCCGGTCTCGTAGGCGTCAGCGCCGTGGACTCCGTGGACGCCGTCGGCTCCGTACGCGGTACCGGTCGGGTACGTACCGGTGTCGTAGGCGTCCGTCCCGTAGGCCCCGGCGCCGTACGCCTCCGTGGCGTACGCGGTGTCCGTGTCGTACGGGGCGCCGGGGAAGCCGGTGGTGGGGAACGCGCCGGTGTCGGCGGTCGCCCACTGCCCGGTCAGGTTCTGGTCGGCAACCTGTTGCCAGGCCCCGGAGGTGTCCCACTGCTGCGGGGCCTGCTCCTGGGCGGCGTAGCCGTCGTAGGCGGGCGCCTGCTGTGCGCCGGTGTCGGTGTTCCACGCGGAGGAGTCGTACGGGCCGCTGTGGTCCGGCTGCCCGGTCGCGTACGGCGTGTCGTAGCCGGCGCCGTAGGTGGTGTCGCCGTGTCCGGCGGCGGGGTGACCCGCGTCGTAGCCGGTGTCGTGGCCGCCCGAAAGGGAGCCGAAGAGCGGGTCGGTGGCGAAGCTGCCGGTCGATCGGTCGTCGTACCCGACCTGTCCGGCGTGGGGGTGCTGGTCGTTCACCAACTTCTCTCTCGCCTCGGCAGCAGGACTGTTCTGGGTCCCGGTCAGGGGAGTCCCAGGGGGAAGCAGTGGCCGCGACTGTACCCGGCGGTATGTGAGGACGACAATCTTCGCCAGGTTTTACGTCCGTAGGAAACGGGCAATCGGCCGTCTTTCGGTGGACGGCAGGCGCAGCCTTGGCCCTACGTTCGACTGGTGTTCTATTTCAGGCCGCGAAGTCGCCCCGGTGGAGGATCCGGCGGCGGTGGCGGTGTCCTCTCCGGCCTCCGGCGCCTCAAGAGCCTCGCGGATCGCGGCGGCCACCGTCGGGTGCACGGGCAGCGCGAGGTGGCCGATGCCGGTGACGCGCACGTTCACCGCGTCGAGATCGGGATGGTCGACGCACGCGGTTCTGACCGGAACCATCACCTGGTCCAACTCGCTCCAGAAGCTGACGAACCGGGTCCGGCAGCCGGGAGCGGGGGCGCGCAGCTCCTCGATCAAGGAGGAACCGCCGCGCATCTGACGCACGATGGGGTGAACGCCCGCCCCTGGGGCGACGGCGGTGCCCCCGTGCGGGGTTCCGAGCGTCACCAAAGTGCGCACGCGTCGGTCACCGCCGAGTCGCTGCACGTAATACCGCGCGATCAGGCCGCCGAGGCTGTGCCCGACGACGTCGACCCGGCTGTGCCCGGTGCGCTCGCAGATTTCCTCCACATGCCGCCCGAGCAGTTCGGCGGCGGTGCGGATGTCGCGTGTCAGCGGCGAGTAGTTGAGGGCTTCCAGGTGACGGTGGCCGTGCCGGGTGAGTGCGCGCCGCAGGACGACGAACACGGAACGGTTGTCGATGAAGCCGTGCAGCAGGACGACGGGCGGCGCGGCGGTGGCCGCGACCGGCAGGGCGGTGGCCTTGGGCGGGGTGGTGGCCTTGTACGGGGTGGTGGCCTTGGGCGGGGTAGTGGTCTCGGTCTCGGACGGTGTGGTCCCGCCGTGATCCGGGCCGTCGACGCCGGTGCTCGTCGGCCGGGCCGGCCGCCGGGGGGACTGCCGGCGCTCCGGGGTGAGGCCGAAGGGGTAGGCGATCAGGTGCCCGGCGAGGACGGCCAGCTCCAGCGCGGTGGCGCCGAGCAGCGCGGACGACAGCCGGGGGCCCGGCAGGCGGGGCAGCAGGGAGAGGAGAGGGAGGAGCTTCACGGCCGGCCTCCTGCACTGGCGTACGGGGGCGATGGCTCCCGTCCCCGTATGCCCTCATGGGGTGTCTCCGCGAGGGCGCCATGGGCCCGCGGGCCACGGGGCCGGCCGCACCACCGTGCCGTGCGGCTGGCGGCGCGGTGGTACGACAACCTCATGGCGGCGCCCGGGGTGTCCGATCGGTCACCTACGGCTCAATGGCGCCCGGCGAACACGTCCCCCATGTGATTTCCCCCTCCCCGCCTGCCGCGAAACAGCGCCTTGCGGGATGCTGTGGATAACGTTCGTTCACATCCCCGGCCCTTCAGGCGCGGGAGACCAGGTGGAGGCAGTGATGGGTGTGACCGGTCCGATCCGTGTGGTGGTGGCCAAGCCGGGACTCGACGGCCACGACCGCGGGGCCAAAGTCATCGCGCGGGCGTTGCGGGACGCCGGTATGGAGGTGATCTACACAGGGCTCCACCAGACGCCCGAGCAGATCGTCGACACGGCGATCCAGGAGGACGCCGACGCCATCGGCCTCTCGATCCTCTCCGGGGCGCACAACACGCTGTTCGCCAAGGTGATCGAGTTGCTGAAAGTCCGGGAGGCGGAGGACATCAAGGTGTTCGGCGGCGGGATCATCCCGGAGGACGACATCGCACCGCTGAAGGAGCTGGGCGTCGCGGAGCTGTTCACCCCGGGGGCGACGACGACCGAGATCGTCGCGTGGGTCAACGCCAACGTCCGCCAGGCCGCGCAGGCCTGAACACCGACCCGGAGCGGGCCCGCTGCCTACGGGGCCCGCGCGGGCGACGGCGGTTCCGTCGCCGTCCCGGGCCGTCGCTGCCCCGTCGCCGCCGCCCTCGCCGACGTACGGGCTCGCGGTCGCCCGCGTGTCCCGCTTTATCGCCGTCGCCGTCGCCCGCGTGCGCGTACATGCCCGCGTTCTCGCCGTCGACGTCGCCCGCGTGCCCGCTTTCTCGCCGTCGTTTGTCATGGCGGTGGGCGGGTCAGCTCCGTCTTCCTTGCGGCGGCGGGCAGACCCGGTCCGCTTCCTCGCGGCATCAGGACATCAGTTCCGCCTCCATCGCGGCGCGCAGCCGCAGGGTGGAGACCAGGCGCTGGAAGGCTTCCGACCAGTAGCCGCCCGCCCCCGGCGAGGCCCCCTCCTGTTCGTCCTGCGCGGCCGTCAGGACCTCCAGCCGGTCGGCCTCGGCCGGATCCAGACAGCGTTCCGCGAGGCCCATCACTCCGCTGAAGCTCCAGGGATAGCTCCCGCCGTCCCGCGCGATGTCGAGAGCGTCGACCACCGCACGCCCGAGCGGCCCGGCCCAGGGGACCGTGCACACCCCGAGCAGCTGGAACGCCTCCGAGAGGCCGTGCGCGGCGATGAACTCAGCTACCCAGGAAGCGCGTTCGGCCTGCTCCAGGATCGCGAGAAGCTTCGAGCGCTCGGCGATCGAGGCCGTCCCCGGGCCGCTCGCCGGGGGCGCTGAGGGGCGCCCGAGCAAGGCCCGGGCCCACTGCGGATTCCGCTGCCGCACGGCCGCCCGGCACCAGGCGGCGTGCAGCTCGTCCGCCCAGCCGTCGGCGACGGGCAGGGCCACGATCTCCTCGGCGGGACGTCCGCCGAACCGCTCCTCCCAGATGCCGAGCGGGGCGGCCTCCACCAACTGGCCGAGCCACCAGGACCGTTCGCCCCGGCCGGTCGGCGGGGCCGCGGCGACGCCGTCGCGCTGCATCGCCGCGTCGCACTCGTGCGGCGCCTCCACGGCTATGGAGGCGGTGGCCCCGGTACGGTCCGGGTTCACGCAGGACGTCGCGCGGGCCGCCATCCGCCCGGCGAGCGCCGACTCGGGCAGGGCGGACAGCAGTTCGGCGGCGGTGGCGCGGACATTGCGGCTGCGGTCGGAGAGGGCCTGCTCCAGGAACGGCTCGTCGTCGCCCCCGAGCCCGGACCGCAGGGAATCCAGGAACATCAGCCGGTCCTCGGCCCGTTCGGCCGGCCAGGTGGTGGCGAGCAGGGCGAGTGCGGCGGGCGGATCCTGCGCCCGTACGGCGTCGAGCAGCGCGACCCGCTCCGCGAACAGCCCTTCCTCCCACAGCCGGCTCACCGCTTCCGGGTCCGTGATGTCGGGATGGAGCGTGCCGCTCGCGGTGCCCCGCAGGGCGAACTTCCAGTCGGGATTCAGCCCGGCCAGCCACAGACCGCGCGGCCCGGCGAACGCGAGCGCCTGCGGGCGCAGGTCCGTACGGGCGCGCGCGGCGTCCAGCAGCGGCGGCAACAGGGCCGCCGGGGCGCGGAAACCCTTCCGGTTGGCGGTGGCCAGCCACTGCGGAATCAGCTCGGTGAGATCGGGGGCGGCCCCGCGCCGCCCGCTGCCCGAAGGCGCGGCACGGTCGGCCAGCAGGTGGGCGAGCCGGCGCCGGGCGGCCTCGGGGAGCGCCGGGCGGGGATCCGGTGCAGCGGGCTCGGGCCGGGCCGCCGGCACGGCCGGCAGCAGCCCGGCCCGTTGCCGCACGGTGTGCAGCGCGGCGGCGTCCAGCAGGACCGTGGCCGCGTCGGCCGGTACGGGGCCGCCGCGTGGCGTCGGGGGGCGGCGGTCGGTGCCCAGGAGCGCCGAGGTGACGAGCTCCTCCCAGGGGAGGGAGTCGACGGAGACGCGAGCGGCGGCGGTAGCGGCGGTACCCGGGGCAGACACGGCGGTAGGAGTGGGAGCGGTGGTGTCGGTGGCGTCAGTGATGTTGGTGGTGGCGGTGGGGCTGGTCGTGCGAGGCATCTTTCCCCTCCAGCGGCAGGAACGCGCGGATGTCGGACTGGGTCGGCGGACTGATGGCGGGAGAAGGGCGGCGGCCGCCGGGCCGGGACGCCGGGCCGGGGCGGCCGGTCGCGCGGGTCAGACCAGTTGCACGATCGAGCCGCCCGTGGTGCTGGTGCGCCCGCTCTTCTCCGTCTCGCCCGGGTCCCAGGCCGCGAACGGGTCGAAGCCGCGGTGGCCGATCTCGCCGAATACGGTGACCGGGCCACCGCCGGACAGAGCGACGAGCTTCCACAGCCCAGGCCGGGACAGCGCGGCCGGGGCGATCGGCAGCGCGGAGTCGGCGTGCGCGTCCGCCACCTGCCAGCCGTCCTTGACCGGCACGGGTATGACGTCGCGCAGGGTGACCGGCCAGGCGTCCAGCCAGGGGTCCGCCCGCAGGGCGTCCCCGTAGACGGCCGGCGCGGCGGCCGCGGCGATCCCCGGCGGGGGGCCGGCCGGGGCCATGGCCCCGAACTGCTCGCCCAGCTCCGCACGGAGCTGCCCGCCGCCCGGATACGGCGTCAGCTCGGCGTCGATCGTCGCGCCGACCGGCAGCGCCTGAGCCGGAGGCCGGCCCGCCGCGCCGAACGAGAGCAGCAGAGCCGTACGGCCCGACTCCCGCCCGTACAGCCAGATCCGCCGGGCGACGATCTTGCCGTCCGGGGTGTCGTACTGCGCGAGGACCAGCCAGCGGTCACGGACCGGGGCGCCCTCGGCGGCCATGGGCAGTCCCACTCTCGTGCGCACGGTCGCGGCCAGCGGGTCCGGCAGCCGTTTGCGGCTGAGCCACGCCGTGTCCAGCAGATGGAGCAGGCCGCACTCCTCCAGCAGGCGGACGGGCCAACCCGGACCGGACCCGGTGATCGCGCCCAGCTCCCTCACCCGGGCCGCGAGCCCCGGGGCCTGGGCGTCGACCATGCGGGCGGCGGTCTCCTCCCACAGGCGGTACCCCGAGCGTTCGGTCGCGGCGAGTCCGCCGCGCAGCAGGTCGGCCAGGCGCTGTTCCAGCTCCTGGGCCCCGCCCGTGACGCGCTCGGCACGGCGCTCCGCCCGCTTCCTGGCGGCGGCGGGGTCGGCGGGACCCCGCGTGGTGTCACCGCCCGCGGCGGGCCCGCCCTTCTCCGCCGCGCGTCCGCGCCGGGCCTCGACCCATGCCGCGGCCCAGTCGGCCGGCTCCCCAGGCCTGAACACGTCGTCGTCGGACGCCCGGAGCAGCAGCAGCCCCAGCGCGTGCTTGCACGGAAACTTCCGGCTCGGGCAAGTGCAGGAGTAGGCCGGGCCGGTGGTGTCGACCACCGTCCGGTACGGCGTGTTCCCGCTCCCCTTGCACAGGCCCCACAGCGCGCCCGCGGCATCGCGGCCGGTGCCCGTCCACAGGCCGGCCGCGCCGAGCCGCGTGCCCGCTTTGCGTGAAGCGTCGTCAGGAGCCAGCGCCAGCACCTGTTCTACCGACCAGCACGCCACCGGTCCACCGGTGGGCGAGGGCTCTCCCCCGTGAGATAGCAGCATGTCCCCGACGGTAGGGGGCACCACTGACAGTCCCGTCCGACCTGCGAAGCAGCCGCTCGGGGCGGGATTTGACTTTGCCATGCCCTTGCGTTTCTGTGCGATCTCCGCGTACGGAACAGATCCGTGCCCGGTTCGATCCAGGGGGGATCCCGGAATGAAGCGCACCATCCGCACCGCACGCACCACCAGAGCCACCCGCCCCATGGGCGCTGCTGCCCACGCCCTCGCCATCGCCGGTCTCGTGCTCGGTCTCGGCGCCTGCTCGGCCGAGTCGGTCGACGAGGCGGTCGGCAAGGCGGTGGACACGACTGCGGACGAGAAGTACGAGGTCACGTACGAGGTCACCGGCAAGAGCGTCGACGAGATCACGTACCACGGGGGTGGCGGGGAGGCCATGGAGCCCAAGCTGGAGACCGTCACCTCGCCGACCCTGCCGTGGAAGAAGACCGTCGAGCTGCGCGGCATCATGCCGCCCGCCGTCATGCCGTTGGCCGTGGACGCGGCGGGCGCCGACGTCACGTGCACCATCACGTACAAGGGCAAGGTCATCAAGGAGGCGAACGGGGAGGGCATGCTCACGGCAGGCGGCTGCGTCGCGGTATCGCCGATCGTGGGCTGACCGGCTGACCGGCTGACCGGCTGACCGGCTGACCGGCTGACCGGCTGACCGGCTGACCGGCTGACCGGCTGACCGGCTGACCGGCCGAGCGGCCGAGCGGCCGAGCGAGGGTCCGGCAGGGGCGCCGGAGTGGGTTCCGCGTGCCGACGGACGGGTCCTGACCTGGGGTCAGGGCCCGTTGTCAGTGGCATGGTGCACGGTGGGAACCACATCAGGTCGACCGATCTGGAGGGGGACCCATGACCGTGTCCGAAACCATCGCTGCCGTCGCGCCGGAGGCGGGCGCCGAGGCGCTCCGCCCGCACGCCGAGGACGCGTTCGCCGACGAGCTGAAGGCGCTCGAAGCCGCCGACGACCGTCCGAGGCCCGCCCGTTGGCGGCTGTCGCCCTGGGCCGTCGCCACCTACCTGCAGGGCGGGACCCTGCCGGACGGCACGGTGATCACGCCGAAGTACGTGGGTCCGCGCCGCCTGGTCGAGGTGGCCGTGACCACGCTCGCCACCGACCGGGCGCTGCTCCTGCTCGGCGTCCCCGGTACGGCCAAGACCTGGGTGTCCGAGCATCTCGCCGCCGCCGTCAGCGGTGACTCGACGCTGCTCGTGCAGGGCACGGCGGGGACACCCGAGGAAGCCGTCCGCTACGGGTGGAACTACGCCCAGCTGCTCGCGCACGGCCCCAGCCGCGACGCCCTGGTGCCCAGTCCGCTGATGCGGGCGATGTCCGAGGGCATGACCGCCCGGGTCGAGGAGCTGACCCGCATCCCCGCCGACGTGCAGGACTCGCTCATCACGATCCTGTCCGAGAAGACGCTCCCCGTCCCCGAGCTGGGGCAGGAGGTGCAGGCCGTCCGCGGTTTCAACCTCATCGCCACGGCCAACGACCGGGACCGCGGCGTCAACGAGCTGTCCAGCGCCCTGCGCCGCCGGTTCAACACCGTCGTGCTGCCCCTGCCCGCCACCCCGGACGCCGAGGTCGACATCGTGTCCCGACGCGTCGACCAGATCGGCCGCTCGCTCGACCTGCCCGCGGCGCCGGAGGGTCTGACCGAGATCCGGCGCGTGGTGACGGTCTTCCGCGAACTGCGCGACGGGGTGACAACCGACGGGCGCACCAAGCTCAAGTCCCCCTCCGGCACACTCTCCACGGCGGAGGCGATCTCCGTCGTCACCAACGGTCTCGCACTCGCCGCCCACTTCGGCGACGGCGTCCTGCGCCCCGGCGACGTCGCGGCCGGCATCCTCGGCGCGGTCATCCGGGATCCGGCGGCCGACCGGGTGGTCTGGCAGGAGTATCTGGAGACCGTGGTCCGCGAGCGGGACGGCTGGAAGGACTTCTACCGCGCCTGCCGCGAGGTATCCGCATGACGAGCCCCGCCGGGACGGCGGCGACGACGACCGAAACGCCGACCACGACCGGGACGGCAGCGGTAAGCGGGACCCCGACGACGACCGAAACGCCGACCACGACCGGGACGGACGGGCCGGGGCCCCGCGCGGCCGCCGGGCCCTGGCTCCTGGGGGTGCGGCACCACGGCCCCGGATCGGCCCGCGCGGTCCTCGCCGCGCTCGCGGCGGCCCGTCCGGCCGCCGTCCTCATCGAGGGGCCGCCCGAGGGCGACGCGCTGCTGCCCCTCGCCGCCGACCCGCGGATGCGTCCCCCCGTCGCGCTGCTCGCGCACGCCGTGGACGACCCGGGGCGGGCCTCCTTCTGGCCGATGGCGGCGTTCTCGCCCGAGTGGGTGGCCATCCGCTGGGCTCTCGACCACCACGTCCCGGTCCGCTTCATCGACCTCCCCGCCGCCCACTCCCTCGCGCTCAAGGAACCCGCGCCGGGCATCGGGAGCGAGGAGCCGACTGCGGGGGAGCGGGCCGGGGAAGAGGCCACGCCGGTCGTCGACCCGATCCGGGTCCTCGCCGAGACCGCCGGATACGACGATCCCGAACGCTGGTGGGAGGACGTCGTCGAGCATCGCTCACCCACCGGAGCGACGCCCATCGGCGGCCCGCCCGGAGCCACGAAGGACGAGAGCGACGAGAGCGACGAGAGCGACGCGCTCGCGCCGTTCGTCGCGCTGGCGGAGGCCATGAGCGCTCTCCGCGAGGCGTACGGCGACGGCGGGCAGCCCCGGGACGCGGTGCGCGAGGCGTACATGCGGATCCAGTTGCGTACCGCGCGCAAGGAGTTCGGGGACGGTATCGCCGTCGTCTGCGGCGCCTGGCACGTACCCGCCCTCGCCGCGCGAACCACCCTCGCCGCCGACCGCGCCCTGCTCAAGGGCCTTCCGAAGGTCAAGGCCGACCTCACGTGGGTGCCCTGGACCCACCGCCGGCTCGCCCGGCAGAGCGGATACGGGGCGGGGATCGACTCGCCGGGCTGGTACGGGCACCTCTTCGACGTCGCCGACCGGCCGATCGAGCGATGGATGACCAAGGTCGCCGGACTGCTGCGCGCGGAGGACCGGTTCGTCTCCACCGCCCATGTCATCGAGGCAGTCCGGCTCGCCGAGACCCTCGCCGCCCTCCGGGGCCGCCCCCTGGCCGGTCTCGGCGAGACGACCGACGCCGTGCGGGCCGTCATGTGCGAGGGGTCCGACGTCCCGCTGGCCCTCGTCCGGGACCGGCTGATCGTCGGCGAGACCCTCGGTGAGGTGCCGGACGCCGCTCCCGCCGTCCCGCTGCAACGGGACCTGACCCGCAGCCAGCGCACCCTCCGGCTCAAGCCGGAGGCGTCGGAACGCGAGCTGGAACTCGACCTGCGCAAGGAGACCGACGCCGCCCGCAGCCGGCTTCTGCACCGGCTGCGCCTCCTCGACGTCGGCTGGGGCGACCGGGTCGAGGGCCGGGGCAGCACCGGCACCTTTCGCGAGAGCTGGCGGCTGAGCTGGGAACCGGAACTGCACGTCCGGGTCGCGGAGGCGGGCGTGTGGGGTACCACGGTGCTCACCGCGGCCACCGCGAAGGCCGAGGCGGGGGCCGTGGCGGCGACCGCGCTGGCCGACGTCACCGCACTCGCCGAGCACTGCCTCCTGGCCGGACTGCCCGACGCGCTTCCCCTCGTGATGAGGTCCCTCGCCGACCGGGCCGCACTCGACGCCGACGTCGGCCACCTCGCGGACGCGCTGCCCGCCCTGGCCCGCTCCCTGCGGTACGGGGACGTGCGCTCCACGGACACGGCGGCGCTCGCCGAGGTCGCCGCCGGACTCGCCGAGCGGATCTGCGTCGGCCTGCCGCCCGCCTGCACCGGCCTCGACGCCGACGGGGCCGAGGCGCTGCGCCGTCAGGTGGAGGCCGTGCACGGTGCGATCGGGCTCCTGCTCTCCGGAGCGGCCCCCGCCGAAGGACTGCGGGAGCGCTGGGACGCCGTTCTGCACAAGCTGGCGGCCCGGGACACGGTCGCCGGGATCATCCGGGGCCGGGCCGCCCGGCTGCTCCTGGACGAGGGGCGGCTGGCCGAGGACGAGGCGGCCCGGCTGATGGGCCTGGCGCTCTCGCCGGGAACGCCGCCCGCCGACGCCGCCGCCTGGATCGAGGGGTTCGTCGGCGGGGCGTCGGGCGGCGGCATGCTGCTGGTCCACGACGAGCGGCTGCTCGGCCTCGTCGACGCCTGGCTGACCGGTGTTCCCGCCGAGATGTTCACCGATGTGCTGCCGCTGATGCGCCGCACGTTCTCCGCGTACGAGCCGGGCGTACGACGCACTCTGGGCGAGCTGGTCCGGCGTGGGCCCGTCCCCGAGGGCGTCCGCCGGGACGGAGTCGGCCGGGTGCCCGGGGGCTTCGGGCCCGGTCTCGACCGGGTCCGGGCCGAAGCGGTGGAGCCGGTGCTGCACCTGCTGATCGGCCGCCGATCGGAGGGCGGTGAGGCAGCCGGATGACGAGGACCACGACCGACCCGGGTACGACCGACCCGGGTACGACCGACCACGGCATGAGGGGCCACGGCGGGACGGACCCGACGGACCCGAAGGGGGAGACGATGGAACGGACGACGGCACAGGCTTCCGCGACGGCGCGGCCTGCCGCCCCGCACGTGCCCGACGCCGAACGGCTGCGGCGCTGGCGAATGGTGCTCGGCGCGGACAGTGCCGACAGCACCGGGCGCGCCCTCACCGGCCAGGACGCCGCGATGGACGGTGCGTTGGACGCGCTGTACGGCGGGGGCGCGGGGAAGAAGCCCGGCGGCCGGGGTTCCGGTGGCCGTTCGGCGGGTCTCGGCGCGTCGGCGCCCTCCGTCGCCCGCTGGCTCGGCGACATCCGGACCTATTTCCCCAGCTCCGTGGTCCAGGTCATGCAGCGCGACGCGATCGACCGGCTCGGCCTGGCGGCCCTGCTCCTCGAACCGGAGATGCTGGAGGCGGTCGAGGCGGACGTCCACCTCGTCGGCACCCTGCTCTCCCTCAACAAGGCGATGCCCGAGACGACGAAGGAGACCGCGCGCGCTGTGGTCCGCAAGGTCGTCGAGGACCTGGAGAAGCGTCTGGAGAGCCGCACCAGGGCCACCCTGACCGGCGCCCTGGACCGCTTGGCGCGCATCAGCCGGCCCCGTCACCGGGACATCGACTGGAACCGCACCATCCGGGCCAACCTCAAGAACTACCTCCCCGTCCCGGGGGCCGACGGCGCGCCGCCGACGGGCACGATCGTTCCCGAGCGCCTCATCGGCTACGGGCGCGCCTCCCGGTCCGCCAAGAAGGACATCGTCCTGTGCGTCGACCAGTCGGGCTCGATGGCCGCGTCGGTCGTCTACGCCTCGGTCTTCGGGGCGGTGCTCGCCTCCATGCGCACCCTCTCGACCCGGCTCGTCGTCTTCGACACGGCGGTCGTCGACCTCACGGACCAGCTCGACGACCCGGTCGACGTCCTCTTCGGCACCCAACTCGGCGGCGGCACCGACATCAACCGGGCGCTCGCCTACTGCCAGTCGAAGATCACCCGCCCCGCGGACACCGTCGTCGTCCTCGTCAGCGACCTCTACGAGGGCGGCATACGCGACGAGATGCTCAAGCGGGTCGCCGCGATGAAGGCTTCCGGCGTGCAGTTCGTGACGCTGCTCGCGCTCTCCGACGAGGGCGCACCCGCGTACGACCACGAGCACGCGGCGGCGCTCGGAGCGCTGGGCGCACCAGCGTTCGCCTGTACGCCGGATGCCTTCCCGGACGTCATGGCGGCGGCGATCGAGAAGAGGCCACTGCCCATACCGGACAAGGAGACCCAACAGTAACCGGGGGCTTGGGCGACCCCCACGGGCTCGTGCAAGCATCGATCCGTGCAGCCGCTGGCCGAGGGCGTCGGGGCGCAGGCCCGGCCGTTGGCGGGCGGTCCGGCGGACACGGGCAGCGAGGACGCCCGCTCCACCATCGGTCACGCGGGCGCCGGCGCCCAGGGCGTCACCTCCGTCGCCCCGTCCTTCGTGACGGACGCGCTGCCCGCGCTCTGAGGGCCCCCTCCGAGGAACCCTTCTGAGAAGCCCCCTCTGCTGGGTCGGCTCTGAGTGGTCGGCTCTGGGTGGTCCGAAACAAGGACGAACGGCGCGGGCTGAGAGGCCGCACGGTTCACGTTCACCACATCGGAGTACTCGGCCCAGGGGGACCAGGGCCGGGCGCTCCGGTTCCGACCGGCCTCTTCCGGCTCCCGGCGAGCCCCGTCCGGGAGCTGGAGGGAATACCCCCTGTGACCGTTATCACCGCTCAGGTGGGATCTGCGATTTAGGGTCACACGGAGCGCGGGGATAACCTGCCGGATGGACATGCCGCGTACTCGGACACCGTGTGCGCCTTCCTTGTGACCGCGCAGTCACGTTGCCCATCGCGGCACGCCCACGCAGAAGAACGAACCGCGATACCACTAAAAGGGACGGACGCGCGTGGACCTGTTCGAGTACCAGGCGAGGGACCTCTTCGCCAAGCACGGTGTACCGGTGCTGGCCGGTGAAGTCATCGACACGCCTGAGGCAGCCCGCGAGGCGACCGAGAAGCTGGGCGGCAAGTCTGTCGTCAAGGCGCAGGTGAAGGTCGGTGGCCGAGGCAAGGCAGGCGGCGTCAAGCTGGCGGCCGACGCCGACGAGGCGGTCGCCCGGGCGACCGACATTCTCGGTATGGACATCAAGGGCCACACGGTCCACAAGGTGATGATCGCCGAGCTGTCCCCGGAGATCGAGGCGGAGTACTACGTCTCGTACCTCCTCGACCGCACCAACCGCACCTTCCTGGCCATGGCCTCGGTGCAGGGCGGCATGGACATCGAGGAGGTCGCGGAGAAGACCCCCGAGGCCCTCGCGAAGGTCCCCGTCAACGCCGTCGACGGGGTCGACATCGTCAAGGCCCGCGAGATCGTGGCCCTGGCGAAGTTCCCGGCCGACGTGGCCGAGGGTGTCGCCGAGGCCCTGGTGACCCTGTGGGACACCTTCGTCGCCGAGGACGCGCTCCTCGTCGAGGTCAACCCGCTGGTGAAGACCAAGGACGGCCGGATTCTGGCCCTGGACGGCAAGGTGTCTCTCGACGAGAACGCCGACTTCCGTCAGCCGGATCACGAGGCGCTCGAGGACAAGGCCGCAGCCAACCCGCTCGAGGCTGCCGCCAAGGCCAAGAACCTCAACTACGTCAAGCTCGACGGCGAGGTCGGCATCATCGGCAACGGCGCCGGTCTGGTCATGTCGACCCTGGACGTCGTCGCGTACGCCGGTGAGAACCACGGCAACGTGAAGCCCGCCAACTTCCTCGACATCGGTGGCGGCGCCTCCGCAGAGGTCATGGCGAACGGCCTGGAGATCATCCTCGGCGACCCGGACGTCCGGTCCGTCTTCGTCAACGTCTTCGGTGGCATCACCGCCTGTGACGAGGTCGCCAACGGCATCGTGCAGGCGCTCGCGCTGCTCGAGTCCAAGGGCGAGAAGGTCGAGAAGCCGCTGGTCGTGCGACTCGACGGCAACAACGCGGAGCTGGGTCGCAAGATCCTTTCCGACGCCAACCACCCGCTCGTGCAGCGCGTGGACACCATGGACGGCGCGGCCGACAAGGCCGCCGAGCTCGCCGCGGCTGCGAAGTAAGGAAGAGGGACTCAGACCACCATGGCTATCTTCCTCACCAAGGACAGCAAGGTCATCGTCCAGGGGATGACCGGCGCGACGGGCATGAAGCACACCAAGCTCATGCTCGCCGACGGCACCAACATCGTCGGCGGCGTGAACCCGCGCAAGGCCGGCACCTCCGTCGACTTCGACGGCACCGAGGTACCGGTCTTCGGCTCCGTCGCCGAGGCGATGGAGAAGACCGGCGCGAACGTGTCCGTCCTCTTCGTGCCGCCGGCCTTCTCGAAGGCCGCCGTCATCGAGGCGATCGACGCCGAGATCCCGCTCGCCGTCGTGATCACCGAGGGCATCGCCGTCCACGACTCGGCCGCCTTCTGGGCGTACGCCGGCGCGAAGGGCAACAAGACCCGGATCATCGGCCCGAACTGCCCGGGTCTCATCACCCCCGGCCAGTCCAACGCCGGCATCATCCCGGGCGACATCACCAAGCCCGGCCGCATCGGTCTCGTGTCCAAGTCCGGCACGCTGACCTACCAGATGATGTACGAGCTCCGTGACATCGGCTTCTCGTCCGCCGTGGGCATCGGGGGCGACCCGGTCATCGGCACCACGCACATCGACGCCCTCGCGGCGTTCGAGGCGGACCCGGAGACCGACCTCATCGTGATGATCGGCGAGATCGGCGGCGACGCCGAGGAGCGTGCCGCCGACTTCATCGCGAAGAACGTCACCAAGCCGGTCGTCGGCTACGTCGCGGGCTTCACCGCCCCGGAGGGCAAGACCATGGGCCACGCCGGCGCCATCGTCTCCGGCTCCTCGGGCACCGCCCAGGCGAAGAAGGAGGCCCTTGAGGCCGCCGGCGTCAAGGTCGGCAAGACGCCGACCGAGACCGCCAAGCTGGCGCGCGAGATCCTCGGCGCCTGACGCAGTCGGTCAGGCGGCGGAGACACGCTGCGAACGGCGCGGGCCCGCACTCCCTGTGATGCAGGGGTGCGGGCCCGCGCCGTTCGCGTACGGGTCCGCCGTTCGCGTACGCGCGCCTGCCGTCCGGGTGACGGCTCTGTCCGCGTGACGGCTCACCGGAGCTGCGGAATCAGCCGCTCGGGGCCGTGCGACAGCTGCTCGCGCAGCGACTTCTGGAGCTTCAGATCCTGTGCGGTGAGCTTCTGCGGACCACCGCGGGGCGGTACCCCCCCGACCCGCTCGGCGGGGGCGATCGGCGGCTCGTAGTGGGTGGGCGCGGTGTGCAGGGTCAGTCCCGTCACGGCGATGAGCAGCGCGACGCCCGCGATGGCGGCCCGGGTCCACAGCCTGGCCCTGTCCTCGCTGCCGGTGCGCACGGCACGGGCCGGCCGCGGTACGGGGACGTGCTCGGCGCGCGCGAGGCTGCCGAGCCGGTCGTGCAGCAGGGCCGACTGCTCGGCGGGCGAGCCGGCGGCCGCGAGTTCGGGGAGCCGCTCGACGACGGTGGCGCGGGCGGTCAGCAGACGGCCCGCCGCAGCCGGGGTGCTGGCCTCCGTCTCGGCCGCGGTCTCCGGGAGGTCCAGGCCGACCCCGTCGTACAGGAGGAGCGTGCGCCGGTAGGCCGGGGGCAGGTCGAGCAGCGCGTCGAACAGCGCCTGCTTCCCCGGCTCCGTGGGCGGGGGGTCGGGATGCCGGTGCGCGCGGCGCAGCCGGTGCCAGGGGGACATGGCGTACTCGTACGCCGCCGCGCGCACCCAGCCGGCCGGGTCGCGGTCGACGGCCACCTCGGGCCAGCGGTGCCAGGCCAGTTGGAAGGCACGCTCGACGGACTCGCGGGCCAGGGCACGGCGGCCGGTCAGCAGGTAGGCCTGCCGGACGAGGCCGGGGGCGGTCAGGGCGTACAGCTCGTCGAACGCCTCGGCGGGGGAGCGGTGCCGTTCGCCGATGGCCTCCGCGTCCCCCTCCCCCTCCCTCTCTTTCTCTTTCTCTGCCTCCGCCACCACCGGCACCTGTACCACCGGCACCGGCACCTGTGCCTCCGAAGCGGCTTCCGGAGGGGCTTCGGGAGGAGGCTCCTGAGTCGCCACAGCCACAGCCACAGCCTCAACTGCAGGCATTGCCGCAGCCCCCACCGCAGGCCCAGCCGCAGCCGCTGATGGCGTCGTGGTGGGCGCCTCCGGTTCGGGGGCGATGAGCTTCGCGTACAGCGCGCGCTTGCGTCCGCGCGGGCTCGTGCGCCCCGTCTCCCAGGAGCGCACGGTGGCGCGTGTGACGCCGACCGCCGCCGCTACCTGCTCCTCGCTCAGCGACTTCGCCTCGCGCAGTCTGCGGCGCTCCTTGGGGGAGGGCAGCTGCGGCGCGGCGGCCTCGTCGGTCGTGCTCCGGGTCATGGCCGACCCCCGGCAACGCCGCACTGAGTAAAAAAGTACATAAACGTATATTGGGCGACACAACGGCTGTTCGCGCGTTACGCGAAATAAGCGCGTGTCGTTGGCAGCATGGGCCGCGTGACCCAGATGACGCAACGCAGCCCGAAGGCGACGGCCGAGCGGAACCGCACCCTCGCCCTGGCCTCCGCCCTGGTGCGGGGAGCCGTCGCCGCCGGGCTCGGCCTCGGGTCGCTGACGGTACTGGTCATGGTGTTGTGGATCAGCTCCCCGTATCCCGACAGCGGGCCGGGCGGTGCGCTGCGCGCGGGGGCCGGGGTATGGCTGCTCGCGCACGGCGCGGGACTCGTGCGGCCCGACACGCTGAGCGGCGTTCCCGCCCCCGTCTCCATGGTGCCGCTGCTGCTCGCGGTGGGCCCGGTCTGGCTGGCGCACCGCGCGGCGCGCGATGCGGCGGAGGCGGAGGAGGGGCGGCCCAGGCCTTCGCAGGCGGGCGTGTTCTGCGCGGTGACCGCGGGATACCTGCTGGTCGTGGCGGGGGCGGCGGCCGGTGCGCGCGGCGGTTCGCTGCGCCCGGACCCGGACACGCTGGTGTTCCCGGTGGCGCTCGTGGTGGCCGGTGCGGCGGCGGCCGGGGTGTGGACGGCGGCCGGGCGGCCACTCGGGCCCCTGCCGTCCTGGTCTCCCCTGGTGCTTCAGGAGGCGATCGCGCGGACACGCTTCCGGGACCGGGCCGAGGCGGCGTGCCGGTCGGCGGCGGTGGGCGTGACGGTGCTGCTCGGGGGTGGCGCGCTGGTGGTCGCGGTGGCGCTCGGCCGGAACGCGGGGGCGGCGCAGGAGGCGTTCCTGGGGCTCGCGGGCGACTGGCCGGGACGGTTCGCCGTGCTCCTGCTGGCCGCCTCGCTCGTGCCCAACGCCGCCCTGTGGGGAGCTTCGTACGGGCTCGGGCCCGGCTTCTCGCTCGGCACGGGAGCCACCGCCACCCCGCTGGGCCTCGACGGGACTCCGGCGGCACCGCATTTCCCCCTGCTGGCGGCCGTGCCGGACCAGGAGGCGGGCTCCCTGCTGAGCGGGGCGGCCCTGGCGGTGCCGGTGGCGGCCGCGCTGGCGGTCGCCTGGTTCACCGCCCGCAGGGCCGCGCCCGCCGACGTGCCCCGTGCTCAGGTGTGGAGCCGGCGCGAGACGGTGCTGGTGACGCTGCTCGCCGCGCTGGCCTGCGGTGCCGCGACGGGGCTGCTCATGGCGGTGGCCGGCGGGCCGCTCGGCACCGGGGCGCTGAGGGAGTTCGGCCCGGTGTGGTGGCTGGCCGGGCCGGCGGCACTGGCGTGGACCGCGGGCATCGGCGTACCGGCGGTCCTGCTGCTGCGCCTGTGGCGCCTGCGCACCCCGGGCTGGGCCTGGCGCAGGGACGTACCGGAAGCGGACGAGCCCCAGGTGACCGAGTCGGCACCGGCGAAGGCGGCAGCGAAAACGGCAGCGAAAGCGACGGCGTCCGAGGAGAAGGCGGGGGCGGACGCGCAGGCCGCCATCGGGCGTCCGCACCGCTGGTGGGTGCCGTGGCGCTGGCGGGGGCGGGCGGTGGGTGCGTCCGGCGATGCGGCGCAGGGTGGTTCCGCGGCACCCGCCGCGTCCGCCGTTCCGGCCCCCGGGGCTGCCCCCGAAACGGTGTCCGGCGCTCTGGCCGACGGGGCCGGGCCGGGGGCGGGGAGGGGTGACGCGGGGTTCGAGCCGTACGACTTCCTGCCGACCGACCCGTGGCACGGGAAGGACTGGCACGGGAAAGACTGGCACGGGAAAGACTTCAGGGAGGCCCGTTGGGCCTCCCTGAAGCGGGGTTCCGGCGGCCTGATGGCCGACTTCCCCGCTGGTCCCGCTGGTCCCGCTGGTCCCGCTGGTCCCGCTGGTCCCGCTGGTCCCGCGGGCCCCACTGGTCAGACCGGCCCCGCCGATTCTGCTGATCCCGCCGAGGTCGCCGCAGGCCGTCCCGCGCCGGAAGCGGACCGTCCGGAGCCGCCTACTCCTTGACGCCGAAGAACGGCTCCAGCGGCTTCGGCAGCTGGTCGTTGCAGGACACCGCGCCCGTCTTGGTCAGGGCGTCGTTCACGCACGTGTAGTAGTCGCGGTAGACGAGCTGCACGGTGTACGTGGTCGCCACGATGAGCAGCGCCAGCAGGGCGGCCACCAGTCCGCTCACCGCCGCCGTGGTCTGCTGCCTGCTGCTGACGTTCGGAGGCGCTGCGGGCGTGGGCACGGTGGGCGAGGCTCCGGAGACGTCCCCCGCCGTGGCTCTCGTCCCGGTGCCCGCAGCGGTCCCGGCCGCCCCGGTGCCGCCCGCCGCCGTGCGGTCCGTCGCGGAGGCGCTCTTCATCGGGGTGCGGAGCGCGCTGATCGCCCAGTACGTCGAGAGCGCGCCCAGGAGGAGGGCGAGCTCCGGGAGGTCGAAGAGGGCGAAGAAGAAGGCCCACATACCGCCGAGCACCGCGTAGCGGGCGCGCCGCTGTGCGGGGTCGGTGGGGTCCCAGCGCAGTCCGCCCGGACCGCCGCGTTCGGATCCGCCCTTGCCTCCCGGGCCACCGGAGCCGTTCCCGCCGGGGCGGCCGCCGAAGCCGCCGTTGCCCCGGCCGGGCTGTTTGCTGCTCCACTGGCTGCCCCACGACGGGCGGTCCCCGGCGGAGCCGTCCCGGCCGGGCCCACCGTTCCCGTCCGAACCGTTCGCCCCCTCCGGCCCGTTGGGCCCGGCGGGGCGGCGCGGCTGCCACGGCTGGTCCGGACGGTCCACGGGCGGCGCGGCGAACGGGTTGTCCTCCTGAGGCTTCGCGGCGGAGCCGGCGGCCGGTGCGGATTCCGAGGAGGAATCCGGCGAGGAATGACCCGGGGAGGAGGAGCCCGAGGAGCCCGAGGACGAGGAGTCCGTGGAAGAGGGACCCGACGAGGACGGGCCCTGGGAGGAGGAGCCCTGGGAGGAGGAGCCCTGGGAGGAGGAGCCCGGGGGCGGGGAGTCCGGCGAAGAGGGCAGGCGTTCCCGCATCAAGGGAGCGGACCGCTCGTGCAGGGGCAGGGGCAGGGGGAGGCGGAAGGCGGTGCGACGGCGTCGGTCCGGCATGTGGTGAACGTCTTCCCCATCTCGTCATGTCCGCCCGTAGGACGGTTCGTCCGCCCGGTGGACGGCTCGCTGTCCCCTGACGCTACCTCCCGGTCGCGCCCCCGTCCCGTGGGGGCCGTCGGGTGTGCCGGTATCGTTGCTGACGGTCGGCCCGTTCGTAGGGTTCCCCGTATCGGGCGAAGCGATACTTTCGTACGACCCTACAAAGAGCATGCCGCACCTGCGTCACCCTGCGGTCATCACGTGAGAAAGGGCCCCGACGTGGCCTCCCCGCCCCCCTCCGCCTCTCCTGCCCGGCTGGTCGTGCTGGTCTCCGGATCCGGTACGAACCTCCAGGCACTGCTCGACGCCATCGGCGACGACCCGGCGGCGTACGGGGCACGGATCGTCGCCGTCGGTGCGGACCGTGACGGGACCGGTGGCGTGGAGCGCGCGGAGCGGGCCGGAATCCCCACGTTCGTGTGCAAGCTCAAGGACCACGCGACCCGCGCAGAGTGGGACGAGGCGCTCGCCGCACAGGTCGCCGCGCACCGCCCGGACCTCGTCGTCTCCGCCGGTTTCATGAAGATCGTCGGTCCGGCGTTCCTCGCCGCGTTCGGCGGCCGGACCGTCAACACCCACCCCGCCCTGCTGCCCGGGTTCCCCGGCGCCCACGGAGTGCGTGACGCACTCGCGTACGGCGTCAAGGTCACGGGCTGCACCGTCCACTTCGTCGACGACGGCGTCGACACCGGTCCGATCATCGCGCAGGGCGTGGTCGAGGTGACCGAGGAGGACACCCCGGAGGGCGAATCCGCCCTTCACGAACGCATCAAGGAAGTCGAGCGCTCGCTGCTCGTCGAGGCCGTGGGGCGGATCGCCCGTGACGGCTATCGCATTGAGGGACGAAAGGTTCATCTCGGTCATGTCGGTGAATAAGCCCATCCGCCGCGCCCTGGTCAGTGTCTACGACAAGACGGGGCTCGAAGACCTCGCCCGCGGTCTGCACGAGGCGGGCGTCGAACTCGTCTCCACCGGCTCCACCGCCGGGAGGATCGCCGCCGCCGGAGTGCCGGTCACCAAGGTCGAGGAGCTCACCGGCTTCCCCGAGTGCCTGGACGGCCGCGTCAAGACGCTGCACCCCCGCGTCCACGCCGGCATCCTCGCCGACCTCCGTCTCGACTCCCACCGCGAGCAGCTCGCCGAGCTCGGCGTCGAGCCGTTCGACCTGGTCGTGGTGAACCTCTACCCGTTCAAGGAGACCGTCGCCTCGGGCGCCTCCGACGACGAGTGCGTCGAGCAGATCGACATCGGCGGCCCCTCGATGGTCCGCGCCGCCGCCAAGAACCACCCCTCGGTCGCCGTCGTCACCAGCCCCGAGCGGTACGCCGACGTCCTCGCCGCCGTCAAGGCCGGCGGCTTCGACCTGACCGCCCGCGCGCGCCTCGCCGGCGAGGCGTTCCAGCACACCGCCGCCTACGACGTGGCCGTCGCCTCCTGGTTCGCGGACGACTACGCGGCCGCCGACGCCTCGGGCCTTCCCGAGTTCCTCGGCGACACCTACACGCGCAAGAACGTCCTGCGCTACGGCGAGAACCCGCACCAGCCCGCCGCGCTCTACACCTCCGGCGACGGCGGTCTCGCCGAGGCCGAGCAGCTGCACGGCAAGGAGATGTCCTTCAACAACTACACGGACACCGACGCCGCCCGCCGAGCCGCCTACGACCACGCCGAGCCGTGCGTCGCGATCATCAAGCACGCCAACCCGTGCGGCATCGCCATCGCCGACGACGTCGCCACGGCGCACCGCAACGCGCACGCCTGCGACCCGGCCTCGGCCTTCGGCGGGATCATCGCCGTCAACCGTCCGGTGACCGTCGAGATGGCCGAGCAGGTCGCGGAGATCTTCACCGAGGTCATCGTCGCCCCGGCGTACGAGGACGGCGCCGTCGAGGTGCTGGCCCGCAAGAAGAACATCCGGGTGCTGCTCGCCCCCGAGGCCCCGGCCACGGCGTTCGAGGTCAAGGCCATCGACGGCGGCGCGCTGCTCCAGGTGGCCGACCGCCTCCAGGCCGACGGTGACGACCCGGCCAACTGGACGCTCGCCACCGGCGACGCGCTCTCCGAGGCCGAGCTGAAGGAGCTGGCCTTCGCCTGGAAGGCGAGCCGCGCCGTCAAGTCCAACGCGATCCTGCTCGCCAAGGGCGGCGCCTCGGTCGGCGTCGGCATGGGCCAGGTGAACCGGGTCGACTCCGCGAAGCTCGCCGTCGAGCGGGCGGGCGCGGAGCGGGCAGCCGGTTCGTACGCCGCGTCCGACGCCTTCTTCCCGTTCCCCGACGGTCTGGAGATCCTCACGGCCGCCGGCGTCAAGGCCGTCGCCCAGCCCGGCGGGTCCGTCCGCGACGAGCTGGTGATCGAGGCCGCGAAGAAGGCCGGCGTGACCATGTACTTCACGGGCACGCGCCACTTCTTCCACTGACCGGGACGACTGGCCGGGGCAACTGACGGCCGACCGGAACCACTGACCCGGACCTCTTCCACCGGTCCTTCCACCGGTGCACCGACCCGCCCGATCCGCCCCGACCCGCCCCGATCCGACCCGAGGCCGCACCCCGACATGGGTGCGGCCTCGGCCGTGTCCGTCGTGCGGAATCGGCTCGCCGCTCTGTTCTAATGAACCGCCGTGGAAATCCCGAGCGGGGGCAGTCGCCGTGCTTGAGCTGAACAAGAGTGGAACGGACCGGTCGGGACCGGGACGCCTGCCCGCCCAGGGCCCGGGGCCGGACCCCGCCCCGGACGCCCGCCCGGCGGACGGCTCCCCGAGTACGGGGAAGGCCACCTCCGAACGTGTACCCCTGCGCCCGTACCTCGTCGCCGGCGCGATCCTGTGCGCGCTCTACTTCCTCTACGCGTACTTCCAGTACAGCCGCTTCGGCTCACCCTCCTGGGACCTGGGGATCTTCGAGCAGGAGGTCCGGGCGTACGCCGGGTTCGACGCCCCGGTCGTCGACATCAAGGGCCCCGGCTATCTGATCCTCGGCGACCACTTCTCCCCGATCGTGGCGCTGCTGGCCCCGCTGTACTGGCTCTGGCCGTCGGCCGAGTCCCTGCTCTTCGCGCAGGCCGCGCTGTTCGCGCTGGGGGCGGTCATCGTCGGCCGCACCGCCCAGCAGCTCCTCGGCGGGCGCTCGGGGCTCTGCGTCACCGTCGCGTACGGACTCTCCTGGGGCATCCAGGAAGCGGTGAAGGCCGACTTCCACGAGATCGCGTTCGCCGTACCGCTGCTGGCCCTCGTCTGCCGGGCCCTGCTCCTGAAGCGGTACACGGCCGCCCTCCTGTGGTCGCTCCCCCTGGTCCTGGTCAAGGAGGACCTGGGCGCCACCGTGGCGGTCGTCGGCTTCCTGCTCTTCGTGTACGGCCGCCGCCTCCAGGGCGCGCTGCTCGCCGCCTTCGGGGTCGCCGCCTTCGTCGTCACGCTCACGGTCCTCATCCCGGCGGCCAGCAGCGCGGGCACCTACGACTACTGGAAGAAGATCGACAAGAACGGCGAGCAGGACGTCTCGATGCTGGACTCCGTCCTCGGCGTCCTCGACTCCTCCGTCAAGATCGAGATGCTGGTCTTCCTGATCGGCATTACCGCGTTCATGGCGCTGCGTTCACCGCTGACGCTGCTGATCGTTCCCACGCTCGGCTGGCGGCTCCTCTCGCAGGACAGCAACCACTGGGGCATGGTCTGGCACTACAGCGCGATCCTCATGCCGGTGCTCTTCCTCGCGCTGGCCGACGGCGTCCGCCGCAGCCGCGGCTCGCACCGCCCCTGGCTCGCCTCGTACGCGAAGGTCGCCGTGCCCGTCGCCGCCGCGATCGCCGTCGCGATGACCCAGCACCTGCCGCT
The DNA here is from genome assembly GCF_028747205.1 of Streptomyces sp. CA-278952. Lineage (NCBI taxonomy): Bacteria > Bacillati > Actinomycetota > Actinomycetes > Kitasatosporales > Streptomycetaceae > Streptomyces > Streptomyces sp. CA-278952. Next base: position 2,937,776 of record NZ_CP112880.1, on the reverse strand, counting down.
GCGCGACCTGCTGCGCCCGGAGACCTACCGCACCGACGACGCCCGCAGCCAGGCGGCCCGGGCGGCGCTCGACGCCATCCCGGCCGGGGCGCGGGTCGAGACGGACATCACGCTGATGGCCCACCTCACCTCCGACCGCACCGTCTACTGGGTCGGCGGAGCCCCGGGCACCGCACCCGACATCGTCGCCATCAACCTGGACTTCGGCTGGTCCCGCCCGATCCAGGACCCGGTGGCGTACGCCCAGCAGCTGCACCCCGAGGCGTCCTACCGGCTCAAGCACCGGGGCGGCAGCTTCGTGGTGATGGAGCGCACGTCACCGGAGCCGGCGGAGATCCCGGGCGCCCGGGGCGACTGACCGGGCCGTGCCATCGCCGGACATGCCGCGAGGGCCGCACCTCGTGACGGGTGCGGCCCTCGTGGCGTGTCCGTAAGGGAGCGTCAGACGGCCTTGACGACCACCGACGAGCAGACCTTGTCCGCGAACGTCTGCTTCTTCGCATCCCACAGCGGCCACAGGAAGCCGATGTAGCAGGGGGAGTCGAGGATGTGGGCCAGACGGCGCACGAAGGCCATGCCGAAACCCAGCGGGCGGCCGTCGGCCTCGCGCAGCAGGCGGATGCCCACGGCCTTCTTGCCGATCGTCTGACCGGTGGTGCCCTCCTGGTACAGCTGCCAGATACCGAGACCGAGCGCCAGGAGGGCGCCGATCATGACCATCACGCCGCCGGCCGAGTCGCCCATGGCGCCGCCGATGGCGAAGAAGACGACGTACGGGATGAAGATGATGATCCCGTCGATGATGGTCCCGCCGAACCGCAGCCCCCAGTGGGCCAGCTCCGGCATGCCGCCCTGGCCGGGCTGCTGCGGGTAGCCGCCGCCGTAGGGCTGGCCGGGCTGCTGCGGATAACCGGGCTGCTGGGGGTACCCCGGCTGCTGCTGCGGGTAGCCGTAGCCCTGCGGCGGGACACCCTGCGGAGCCTGCTGCGGGTAGCCGTAACCGGGCTGTCCCTGCGGCGGGCCCTGGGGCGGCTGGCCGGGCTGCTGCCCATACGGGTTGTTCGGGTCGCCGAAGCTCATAAGGGGTGTTCCTTCAACAGACGTGTGGGGACGAGATGGCCACACGGAGGAAGGACATCGATCAGCGGCCCGCCCCCCGTACAACCGCGGGCTTCATCGTTATGAGCGGCACCCTTGTTTGTCCAGTCCGGGGCCCCTGACGTTGTGCAAGTGCAATGTCCGGTACGGGGGCGGCACCGGCAATTGGTATGCGGGCGGGGTCATCCGCGAGGATGGGACCATGACTGCCCAGATTCTCGATGGCAAGGCCACCGCTGCCGCGATCAAATCCGATCTGACCGTCCGTGTGGCGGCCCTCAAGGCCCAGGGGATCACTCCCGGCCTCGGAACCCTGCTCGTCGGGGACGACCCGGGCAGCCGGTGGTACGTCAACGGCAAGCACCGTGACTGCGCCCAGGTCGGCATCGGCTCCATCCAGCGCGAACTCCCCGACACCGCCACGCAGGAGGAGATCGAGGACGTCGTCCGTGAGCTCAACGCCAACCCCGAATGCACCGGCTACATCGTCCAGCTGCCGCTGCCCAAGGGCATCGACACGAACCGGATCCTGGAGCTGATGGACCCGGAGAAGGACGCCGACGGGCTGCACCCGATGAGCCTCGGCCGCCTCGTCCTCAACGAGACCGGCCCGCTGCCCTGCACCCCGCAGGGCGTCGTGCAGCTGCTGCGCGCGCACGGCGTGGAGATCAACGGGGCGCACGTCGTGGTCGTCGGACGCGGTGTCACCATCGGCCGGTCGATCCCGCTGCTGCTGACCCGCAAGTCGGAGAACGCCACGGTGACCCAGTGCCACACCGGCACCCGGGACCTCTCCTCCCACCTGCGGCAGGCCGACATCATCGTCGCCGCCGCCGGGGTGCAGCACCTGATCAAGCCGGAGGACGTGAAGCCGGGCGCGGCCGTGCTCGACGTCGGCGTCAGCCGGGACGCTGACGGCAAGATCGTCGGCGATGTGCACCCGGGGGTCCGTGAGGTGGCCGCCTGGGTCGCCCCGAACCCCGGGGGCGTCGGCCCGATGACCCGCGCGCAGCTGCTGGTCAACGTGGTCGAGGCCGCCGAGCGGGCCGCCGCCGAGGCCGCCGACTCCGCCGCAACGGGCTGACGGCCGGATCCGGAGGGAACCCCATGGGTGCTGGTACGAGTCCGGCCGACCCCGCCCCGGCCGGCCGGGCGGCGGACGAGCCGCGCGAACCGGACGAGCGGGAAGAGCGGGACGGGTCCACCGGGTCCGCCGGGCCGGACCCGGCCGCGGACGCCACGGCCCCCGTCGCGGAGGCCACCGACGCCACGGCCCCGGGCACCGACGCCACGGACCCGGGCACGGACACCGCCACGTCCGCGTCCGCGTCAACGTCCGCGTCAACGTCCACGTCCACGTCCACGTCCACGGACAGGGACAGGGACAGGGACACGGCCCCGGACACCACCCCGGCCCCGGACGGGGCCGCGGCCGGCCGGCGGCCCCGCCGGTCGCGGCGGTTCCCGCGGTTCACCCGGGACACCGCCCGGCCCGAGGGCGGTGGCAGGGCGGCGTCCGGCGACGCGCCCGCTCCGGCCCGGCAGTGGCCGCTGCTCACCGTGCTCTGCGCGGCGGGCCTCGGACTGCTGATCGTGGTGCTCGACCCGTTCGACCAGGCGTTCCGCATCGGCACGATCCTGATCGGTGGCGCGCTGATCGCCGGTGCCGTGCTGCGCTGGGTGGTGCCCTCGGTCGGGATGCTGGCGGTACGTTCCCGCTTCACCGACCTGGTCACGTACGGGCTGATGGGCACGCTGATCGTGCTGCTCGCGCTCGTCGCACAGCCCAAGCCGTGGCTCGACGTCCCGGTCCTGGAGGACGCGGTCCGCTTCACGATCCGCTAGCGGGCATCCGTCCCGCTTCCGCCGAAGGGGCGGCCCGTCCGATCAGCTCCGTGGTGTCCGTCCCCACCCCCGAGGAGGGACGGACACCACGGCGGAACGGAACAACCGGGCAAAAAGCCCTGGTATGCGGCGAGATGGGCGGCCTTGCCCCGTCCTGACTCCAGCGTCATGGACGGGGAAGACCGGAACAAGCGCTCACTGTGGCCTGTGGCACGGAAGTGACCATTCCGGCACGGTGTGATCGCCGTGCAACGATGGCAGACTGGCACGGCGCACAGAGCGGCACGGAGCATGCGGACAGGTGGCCGGCGCGGATTTCGGGGCGCGTGAGAACACGCACCCCGTCCCGAATGCTCCCGTGCGCCTCCTCGTCAGGAACTGACACCCTGGCTCCGCGCATCCTCGTGGGTAGTCCAGTCGACGGTCCGGACCGGACGGCGGTGGACGGACCGGGGATGCGTGGACCGGGGGACCGGCCGTAACGGGGCACAGCAAGTACGTCCGGGGGACAAGAGGGGGGAATCGCGATGCCTCGTTGGAAGGCACTGCCCGAAGAGCTCGACCCGCAGATCAGGGAGTTCGCCGGCCAGCTGCGCAGGCTCGTCGACCGCAGCGGGCTGAACATCAACGCGGTGGCCGACCGCACGGGTTACAGCAAGACGTCCTGGGAGCGGTATCTCAACGGGCGGCTGCTCGCCCCGCGCGGAGCCGTCGTGGCCCTCGCCGAGGTGACGGGCACCCCGCAGCACCACCTCACGACCATGTGGGAGCTGGCGGAGAGGGCCTGGAGCCGGGCCGAGATGCGCCACGACATGACGATGGAGACCATCCGGATCACGCAGGCCCGTGCCGCGCTCGGCGAGCTGGGCACGACGGCTCCCGACGCTCCGGCGGGCGGCCGGTCCGGCCGGTCCTCCGCCGGTGGCCGGCACAGCGCGTCCGCGTCCGGCGCACGGGTTCCCGCCGCCGCGGGCCCGGCCGGCACGGACGCCCCGCCCCGCGACGTCCACGGCAAGGACCCGTACGGCGGCGGGGCTCACGGGCCCGGCGACGACGACACGCGCCAGCTCCTCATCCCCACCCAGCGCGGCACCGCACCCCACCCCGCCCGCCACCGGGACCGGCCGTACGACGGCGGGGCGGACCAGGGCGGGCAGCGGCCGGAGCGGGACCCGGCGGAGAGCGCCAGCCGCGGCTCCGGCTCGGGCTCCGGCCGGGACAGGCGCGCCACCCGACCACCGGGCAAGGCCCCCGGAGGCCGCGTAAAGGGCCCCATGCTCGCCGTCGGGGCCGTCGGCGCCCTGATCGTCGTGGTCGGCGCGGTGATGCTCGCACCGGGCGACGACACGGCCAAGGCCACTGCCACCCCGTCGGTGGCTCCCACCAAGGCCGCCACGGAGCTGCCCGTGGGCGTCGAGTGCAGCGGCACGGAGTGCGCGGGGAAGGACCCCGAGGCGATGGGCTGCGGCGGCGAGTTCGCCCGTACGGTGGCCGGCGCCGTGGTCGGCGGCAGCAAGATCGAGGTCCGCTACAGCGAGGTCTGCTCCGCCTCCTGGGCCCGGCTCACCGGGGCGGCCATCGGCGACACCGTACGGATCACCGCCGGCGAGGGCGCGCAGAACGGCGAGGTCATGGGGGACACCGAGGCGTACACCCCGATGGTCGCGGTGAAGAAGGCGGCCGACGCGAAGGCCTGCGCGACGCTCACCTCCGGCACGAAGGGGTGCACCGACCCGGGCGAGTGACGCCGGGCCCGGGGGCGGCGGGAGCCAGGAGCCCCAGGGCCCGCGGGTGCGGTGCGTGACCGGTTGTGTGCGGTGCCACAGGGGGGCGGGCGGCCCGGCCGGGCCGGGTCCGATAGCCTGACCGCTGGATATCTCTTCACGTCAAGATTCGTCGGGGCGGGGAGGGTGTCCAGCACCAGGGTCCGGCACCAGGGGCCGGGACCCCCACCGCCAGCTGTCTAATCGGAGACCGCCATGACCCGCACTCCCGTGAATGTCACCGTGACCGGCGCAGCCGGCCAGATCGGCTACGCGCTGCTCTTCCGCATCGCCTCCGGCCACCTGCTCGGCCCGGACGTGCCGGTCAACCTGCGCCTCCTGGAGATCCCGCAGGGCCTCAAGGCCGCCGAGGGCACCGCGATGGAGCTCGACGACTGCGCCTTCCCGCTGCTGCGCGACATCGAGATCACCGACGACCCGAACGTCGGCTTCGCCGGTGCGAACGTCGCCCTGCTCGTCGGCGCCCGCCCGCGCACCAAGGGCATGGAGCGCGGTGACCTGCTCGCCGCCAACGGCGGCATCTTCAAGCCGCAGGGCAAGGCCATCAACGACAACGCCGCGGACGACATCAAGGTCCTCGTCGTCGGCAACCCGGCCAACACCAACGCGCTCATCGCGCAGGCCGCCGCCCCGGACGTACCGGCGGAGCGCTTCACCGCGATGACCCGTCTGGACCACAACCGCGCGATCTCGCAGCTGGCCGCCAAGACCGGTGCCGCCGTCTCCGACATCAAGAAGCTGACGATCTGGGGCAACCACTCGGCCACCCAGTACCCGGACATCTTCCACGCGGAGATCGCCGGCAAGAACGCCGCCGAGACCGTCAACGACGAGGTGTGGCTGGCCGACACCTTCATCCCGACCGTCGCCAAGCGCGGCGCCGCGATCATCGAGGCCCGTGGCGCGTCCTCGGCCGCCTCGGCCGCCAACGCCGCCATCGACCACGTGCACACCTGGGTCAACGGCACCGCCGCCGGCGACTGGACCTCGATGGGCATCCCGTCGGACGGCTCCTACGGCGTCCCCGAGGGCATCATCTCCTCCTTCCCGGTCACCACGAAGGACGGAAAGTACGAGATCGTCCAGGGCCTGGACATCAACGAGTTCTCCCGTACGCGCATCGACGCGTCGGTCAAGGAGCTCGTCGAGGAGCGCGACGCGGTCCGCGGGCTCGACCTCATCTGAGACCCGCACCCGCGACACGTCGAGCGCCCCCGGCAGCTGCTGCCGGGGGCGTTCGACGCTTGCTCTGAGCAGAGCCCTCGGTCAGCTCTTGTGGTCGCCGGGCGTGTAGTGGCCGGGCCCCAGGCGGCCGGTGACGCCGAAGCGGTTCCAGACGTTGATCACGCTGATCGAGGCGATCAGCTGGGCCAGCTCGGTCTCCTCGAAGTGCTTGGCGGCCTCCTCGTACACCTCGTCCGGGACGAAGCCGTCGGTCAGGACGGTGACCGCCTCGGCCAGGGCCAGCGCCGCCAGCTCCTTCGGGGTGTAGAAGTGCCGCGACTCCCTCCAGGCGCTGAGCTGGACGATCCGCTCGACCGACTCGCCCGCCGCGAGCGCGTCCTTGCTGTGCATGTCCAGGCAGAACGCGCAGTGGTTGATCTGCGAGGACCGGATCTTCACCAGCTCGACCAGGACGGGGTCCAGGCCTTTGCGGGCGGCGATGTCGAGCCGGACCATCGCCTTGTAGACGTCCGGGAGGAGCTGGGAGACGGAGATCCGGGGCGGCTCCTCGGGGGAGAGGTCGGCCGGGGCGTGGTGGTGCTCGTGTGTCGAGGTCATGAGGACGACGCTACGGCGGAGATGGCACCCCGGTATGGTCCATTGGCATGACGGATTCCTGGGCCACTTTCGGGGCGGACCTGCATCTCGAACCGGTCGGCCAGGGGCTCCGCAGCGGGCTGATGGAGGCGCTGCGGGAGGCGGTGCGCACCGGCCGCCTGGCCCCCGGGACCCGGCTGCCGTCCTCCCGGGTGCTCGCCGCCGACCTGGGCGTCGCCCGCAACACGGTCGCGGACGCCTACGCCGAACTGGTCGCCGAGGGCTGGCTCACCGCCCGCCAGGGCTCCGGGACCCGGGTCGCCCGCCGGTCCGTGCCGCGCCGGACCGACCCCGCGGCGGCCCGGCCCCGGCCGGTGCGGCCCGGGGCCGGTCACAACCTGAAGCCCGGCTCGCCGGATCTCTCCGCCTTCCCGCGCACCGCCTGGCTCAAGGCCGCCCGCAAGGCACTCACCGCCGCCCCCGACGAGGCCTTCGGCTACGGCGATCCGCACGGCCGCGTCGAACTGCGCACCGTGCTGGCCGAGTACCTGGCGCGGGCGCGCGGGGTCCACGCCGATCCGGAGCGCATCGTGATCTGCGCCGGCTTCGCGCACGGGCTGACGCTGCTGGGCCGGGTGCTGCGGCGGCGCCGGGTCCGGGAGATCGCCGTCGAGTCGTACGGCCTCGACGTCCACAGAGACCTCCTCACCGACGCCGGGCTGCGCACCCCGTGCCTGCCCCTGGACGAGCACGGCTCCCGGACCGGCGAGCTGGCCGCGCTGCGCGGCGCGGGCGCGGTCCTGCTGACCCCGGCGCACCAGTTCCCCACCGGCGTACCGCTGCACCCGGACCGGCGGGCCGCCGCCGTCGACTGGGCCCGGTCCACGGGCGGGCTGATCCTGGAGGACGACTACGACGGGGAGTTCCGGTACGACCGGCAGCCGGTGGGGGCGCTCCAGGGCCTCGACCCGGAGCGGGTCGTCCACCTCGGCACCGCCAGCAAGTCGCTGGCCCCGGGGCTGCGCCTCGGCTGGATGGTGCTGCCCCGGGGCCTGGTGGAAGAGGTGGCGGCGGAGAAGGACGTGTCCGGCTGGATGTCCGGCTCGCCCGACCAGCTGACGTTCGCGGAGTTCATCGCCTCGGGGGCGTACGACCGGCACGTGCGCTCCATGCGGCTGCGCTACCGCCGCCGCCGCGACCAGCTCGTCGCGGCGCTCGCCGAACGCGCGCCGGACGTCGAGGTCAGCGGGATCGCGGCCGGGCTGCACGCGGTCCTCGAACTCCCGCCGGGCGCCGAGCGTTCGGTGATCCAGGCGGCGGCGTTCCAGGGCCTGGCGCTGGACGGCCTCGCGCGCTACCGCCACCCGGACGCCCCCGCCGCCCGTGACGCCCTGGTGATCGGCTACGGCTCGCCGTCGGAGAGCGCCTGGGCGGGCGCGCTCGACGCCCTGTGCCGGGTTCTCCCGTGAGGGCCAGGTTCCGAACAGCGCCCCCCTCCCACTAATCTGACAAGAGGTCCGGTGGCGGAAACGGGGCGCCGGATTCGATCGCGTACCACGGGGGAGAACCGAACATGCCCACACGAAGGCTGAGGTCGAGCACGGTCGTGCTCGGCGGTATGGGGCTGCTCGCCCTGACGATCACGTCCTGTGGCTCGGAGCCGGACAAGCGCTGCGCCGACCGCACGACGCAGCGGACCCTGCCGAGCTCCGAGTGCCGCAGCGGCGGCAACGGCTCGTACTACTACGGCGGCAAGAACGACAGCGGCAAGGTGCAGGGCGGCAGCTTCGACAAGTCGGCAGTCGACCGCGGCGGCTTCGGCTGCTCCGGCTCCGGCGGCGGCTGACCGCCGTGGAACGTCGCACGATCGAGCCGCGCCCCGGCTGGCAGGAGACCGTCGAGGCGCAGGGCGTCGTCTACCCGCTCACCCGCTACCCGGACGGTTCGCTGCGACCGTACTGGGACGAGAGCGCCTACTACGTCTTCTCACTGCCCGAGGTCGAGGCGCTGGAGGAGACCGTCGAGGAACTGCACACGATGTGCCTGGCCGCCGCCGCGCACATCGTCGAGCAGGACCGCTTCGCCGACCTCGGCATCACCGACCCCCGCCTCGCCGCGCTGGTCGCCGAGTCCTGGCGCCGCCGCGCCGAACTGCCCTCCGTGTACGGGAGGTTCGACCTGCGCTACGACGGGAGCGGCCCGGCGAAGATGCTGGAGTACAACGCCGACACCCCGACCTCGCTGGTGGAGGCCGCGAGCGCGCAGTGGTTCTGGATGGAGGACCGGTTCCCCGGGGCCGACCAGTGGAACTCCCTGCACGAGAGGCTGGTCGACGCCTGGAAGCGGCAGGCGCCCCTGCTGCCGCCCGGGCCGCTGCACTTCGTCCACTCCGACGGCGACGAGCTGGGCGAGGACCTGATGACGGTCGCGTATCTGCGCGAGACCGCCCAGCAGGCCGGGCTCGACACCGAGGCGCTGTCCGTCGAGGAGATCGGCTGGGACCGGCTGTCGGGCCGGTTCGTCGACGACCGGCTGCGGTTCATCCGCAGCTGCTTCAAGCTCTATCCCTGGGAGTGGCTGGCCACCGACCGCTTCGGCCCGCAGGTGCTGGACACCCTCGACAACGGCGGCGGCTCCGGCACCACCTGCTGGATCGAGCCCGCCTGGAAGATGCTCCTCTCCAACAAGGCGCTGCTCGCGGTCCTCTGGGAGCTGTACCCCGGCCACTCCAATCTGCTGCCCGCCTACCTCGACGGCCCGCGCGAGCTGGCCGGTCCGGGCGGGGCCGGATACGTGTCCAAGCCGCTGCTCGGCCGCGAGGGCGCAGGCGTCGAGCTGCACGGCCCCGGCTCGCCGCCCGTGACGCGCGACGAGCCGTGCTGCTACCAGGAGGCGGCCCCGCTGCCCGACTTCGACGGCAACCGGGTGGTGCTCGGCGCGTGGGTCGTCGAGGACGAGGCGGCAGGGCTCGGCATCCGGGAGTCGGCGGGGCCGGTCACGGACGAGTACGCCCGCTTCCTGCCCCACGTCATCCTCTGAGAGCCCAGGGGGCGGCCCTGGGCCGCCCCCTGGGCTCTCCCGGCTCCTCCTCAGGCGCTCAGTACCGCCCGCAGCCGGTCCAGGCCCCAGTCCAGGTCCTCCTTGCCGATCACCAGCGGCGGGGCGATCCGGATCGTGGAGCCGTGGGTGTCCTTCACCAGCACCCCCAGCTCCATCAGCTTCTCCGAGATCTCCCGGCCGGTGCCCAGCGCCGGAGCGATGTCGACGCCCGCCCACAGCCCCCGGCCGCGCACCGCCTCCACCGCGCCACCGCCCGTCAACAGGCCCAGCTCCCGGTGCAGATGGTCGCCCAGCTCGGCCGCCCGCTGCTGGTACTCGCCGGTCCGCAGCATCGCGATCACCTCCAGCGCCACCGCGCAGGCCAGCGGGTTCCCGCCGAACGTGGAGCCGTGCTCGCCGGGCCGGAACACGCCGAGGACGTCCGCCGAGGAGACGACCGCCGACACCGGGACCACCCCGCCGCCGAGCGCCTTCCCCAGCAGGTACACGTCCGGCACCACGCCCTCGTGCTCCAGCGCGAACGTCTTCCCCGTACGCCCCAGCCCCGACTGGATCTCGTCCGCGATGAACAGCACGTTCCGCTCGCGGGTCAGCTCCCGTACGCCGGGGAGATAGCCGGCCGGCGGCACCAGCACCCCGGCCTCGCCCTGGATCGGCTCGATCAGCACCGCCACGGTGTTCTCGGTCATCGCCTCCCGCATCGCGGTGAGGTCCCCGTACGGAACGATCTCGAAGCCGGGGGTGTACGGGCCGAAGTCGGCCCGCGCCTCCGGGTCGGTGGAGAAGCTGACGATCGTGGTCGTGCGGCCGTGGAAGTTGTCCGAGGCCACGATGATCTTCGCCATGCCGTCCGGCACGCCCTTGACCCGGTAGCCCCACTTGCGGGCGGTCTTCACCGCCGTCTCCACGGCCTCCGCCCCGGTGTTCATCGGCAGCACCGTCTCCATGCCGCACAGCGCCGCCAGCTCCGTACAGAAGTCGGCGAACCGGTCGTGGTGGAAAGCCCGGGACGTCAGCGTCACCCGATCCAGCTGGGCCTTGGCCGCGTCGATGAGCCGGCGGTTGCCGTGGCCGAAATTGAGTGCCGAATACCCGGCGAGCAGATCGAGGTACCGGCGGCCCTCGACATCGGTCATCCAGGCGCCCTCCGCCGAGGCCACGACGACCGGCAACGGGTGGTAGTTGTGCGCGCTGTGCGCCTCGGCGGAGGCGATGGCAGTTTCCGTGATCGACACGGGATCTCCGTTCGTCGTGCGGCGTGGGCGGGGGTGGTGCCCACTTTGTATCGTCGGTCGGAACCCGCGCCGGGAAACCTCCATCGCCCGGCGCGCCCGCCGTCGCACGCCGGGCAGCCGAAATGTGCGGTTCATCTCAGGCGTGCGCTCGCGTGCTCCGGACTTCCGCGAGTACGCTCCCTCTCCGCCCCGCACCGGCTGCCGGAGATCGCCCCCGTACCTGAGACAATGGGGCCATGGCCTCTGACCTCCCCACCGACCAGCCGCAGACGGGCCGCACCGGTGCGGCCGCCCGTCCGCGCGTGCTCTCCGGGATCCAGCCCACCGCGGGCTCGTTCCACCTCGGCAACTACCTGGGCGCGGTGCGCCAGTGGGTGGCGCTCCAGGAGAGCCACGACGCCTTCTACATGGTCGTGGACCTGCACGCGATCACGATCCCGCAGGACCCCGCCGAGCTGCGGGCCAACACCCGGCTCGCCGTGGCGCAACTGCTGGCGGCCGGTGTGGACCCGGAGCGCTGCACGCTCTTCGTCCAGAGCCATGTGCCCGAGCACGCCCAGCTCGGCTGGGTGATGAACTGCCTCACCGGCTTCGGCGAGGCCTCCCGGATGACGCAGTTCAAGGACAAGTCCGCCAAGCAGGGCGCCGACCGGGCCACCGTCGGCCTCTTCACCTACCCGGTGCTCCAGGTCGCGGACATCCTGCTCTACCAGGCGAACCAGGTCCCGGTGGGCGAGGACCAGCGCCAGCACATCGAGCTGACCCGCGACCTCGCCGAGCGGTTCAACGGCCGGTACGGACAGACGTTCACCGTGCCCGCGCCGTACATCCTCAAGGAGACGGCGAAGATCTACGACCTCCAGGACCCGGCGGTGAAGATGAGCAAGTCGGCCTCCACGCCGAAGGGCCTCATCAACCTCCTCGACGACCCGAAGGCCACCGCGAAGAAGGTGAAGAGCGCGGTCACCGACACCGACACGGTGATCCGCTTCGACGCCGAGAAGAAGCCGGGCGTCAGCAACCTGCTCACGATCCTCTCCACTCTCTCCGGCTCCCCCGTCGAGGACCTGGAACGGAGTTACGAGGGCAAGGGCTACGGTGCGCTGAAGACCGATCTGGCCGAGGCCATGGTGGAATTCGTCACTCCTTTCCGGGCTCGCACCCAGCAGTATCTGGACGACCCGGAGACGCTGGATGCCATCCTGGCCAAGGGAGCGGAGAAGGCCAGGGCCGTCGCCGCGGAGACCCTGGCACAGACGTACGACCGGATGGGCTTCCTGCCCGCGAAGCACTGAGTCCAAGGACCCTGGCGAGATCATGGCCGCAGGGGTCACACTTGCGGCGACGGAACGCGTGGGCCGGAAACCCGGCCCACGCGGCATGACCGAAAATCGACCATCGACGGTGGAGGAGAACGACGTGGGGACCGTAACGCTCGGCGTTTCGATCGCGGTCCCGGAGCCCTACGGCAGCCTGCTCCAGGAACGCCGCGCGAGCTTCGGGGACCCTGCCGCCTTCGGCATTCCCACCCACGTCACCCTCATGCCGCCGACCGAGGCGCAGTCGGCCGACCTCCCGGCGATCGAGGAGCACCTCGAAAGAATCGCCACGGCCGGCCGCCCGTTCCCGATGCGGCTCTCCGGCACCGGCACCTTCCGCCCGCTGTCGCCGGTCGTCTTCGTCCAGGTCGTCGAGGGCGCCTCGGCCTGCGCCTGGCTCCAGAAGCGGGTCCGGGACGCCTCGGGCCCCCTGGTGCGCGAGCTCCAGTTCCCTTACCACCCGCACGTCACCGTGGCCCACGGCATCGCCGAGGAGGCCATGGACCGGGCCTACGAGGAGCTCGCGGAGTACGAGGCCGCCTGGACCTGCGGATCCTTCGCGCTGTACGAGCAGGGCCCGGACGCCGTCTGGCGCAAGCTCCGGGACTTCCCCTTCGGAGCGGGCGGCGGCACGCCCGCCGTCCCGGCCCAGGGCGGCTACACGATCGACGCGCCGTCGGCCCCGTCGCTACGGCCCTGAGCACCCTCCGGGCGACGGCGGCCGTTTGACGAGACGCCCTAGACCGGCAGCCGACGGAAGAGCGGGCGCGGGACGTGCCGCAGCGCCGCCATCACCACCCGGAGCGAACCGGGCACCCACACGCTCTCCGAGCGCCGTCGCAGCCCCGTGACGATCGCCTCCGCGACCTCCTCCGGGCCGGTCGCGAACGGCTGCTCCGGCCGCCCCGCCGTGGCCCGGGTCCGAACGAAGCCGGGGCGGACGACCATCACCTGCACCCCGGTCCCCTGGAGCGCGTCGCCGAGCCCCTGCGCGAACACGTCGAGGCCCGCCTTGCTGGAGCCGTAGATGAAGTCCGCGCGCCGGGCGCGCTCCCCGGCCACCGACGACAGGACCACCAGCGAACCGTGCCCCTGCGCCTGTAGTGCGCCGGCGCACACCAGCCCGGCGGAGACCGCCCCCGTGTAATTGGTCTGGGCGACCCGGACCGCGGCCATCGGCTCCTCCTCGTCCCGCGCCTGGTCGCCGAGGACCCCGAACGCCATCAGCACCACGTCGATGTCGCCCTCCGCGAAGACCTTGCCGAGGACGACCTCGTGGGAGGCGGAGTCCAGCGCGTCGAAGTCGACGGTCCGCACGTCCGCCCCCCGGCCGCGCAGCTCGGCGGCGGCCGACTCCAGGGCCGGGGAGGGTCGTCCGGCCAGCCAGACCCGGCGGGTGCGCAGGGCGATCAGCCGGCGCGCGGTGGCCAGGGCGATCTCGGAGGTGCCGCCGAGGACGAGCAGGGACTGCGGGGCGCCGAAGGCATCCTTCACGGGAAGCTCCTGATCAGAGGGGTGGGGGAGAGAAACGCGGGCAGCGGCGGGGCCCTACAGCCCGAGCCGGCGCGACAGGTCGGAGCGGAACGCCTCCGTCGGGTCCAGCCGCGCCCGCAGCTCCCGGAAGTCCGCGAGACCCGGGTACATCGCGGCCGCCGTCTCCGGCCGCATCCGGGAGTCCTTGGCCAGGCAGACCCGGCCCCCGGCGGCGGCCACCTCCTCGTCGAGGCCGTCGAGGAAGCGGGCCAGGCCGGGCAGGGCCGCGGGCAGGTCCAGGGCCAGGGACCAGCCGGGCGCGGCGAACGACAGCCCGCCGGGGTCCGCCGCCCCGAACCGCTGGAGCACGGCCCGCACGGCGGGGCTCCGGCGCTCCGCGATCCGCCGCACGACCCGGTGCAGGGTCTCCTCCCGGCCGTACCCGACGGCGAACCGGTAGCGCACCAGGCCGCCCCGCCCGTACAGCAGGTTCGCGTCCGGGAAGGCGTCCGCCGCGTGGAAGAAGACGGGGACCGGCCGGAGCTCACCGGTCCGCGCGCGGGGTGCGCCCCGGTAGCGGACCTCGTTGTACAGGGCGGCCGAGGCCGGACCCAGCAGCCTGCCCGGCACCGGCGGGAAGCCGGAAAACCGGAACCGCCCCCGGGCCCCTCCGGAACGCGAGGAGAGCGAAGTGCGCCCCGTGTGCGCCGGGCGCATCTCAGGGGTCGCGTGCTCCCCCCGCGTGAGGATCCCGCGTCCGGTCGCCCGGCCCCGGGCCATCAGGTCGATCCAGGCGGAGGCGTACGGCAGCCGGTCGCCGCCCGCGGTGAAGCGGGCCAGCAGATCGTCCAGGTCCCCGGCGCGCTCGGTGGAGACGGACATCAGCCCGGTCGTCACGCGCCGGAGGCGCAGGGTCGCGCCCAGGACCACCCCGGTCAGCCCCAGACCCCCGGCGGTCGCGTCGAAGAGGGCGGTGCCCGGCAGCACCGTACGCACCTCGCCGTCGGCGGTGAGCAGCTCCAGGGCGCTCACGTGCCGCGCGAACGAGCCCGAGCGGCGGTGGTCGAGGCCGGACAGGTCGGAGCCGATCGCCCCGCCGACCGTCACCCTGCCGGTCCCGGGCACGACCGGCGGGAGCCAGCCGAGCGGCAGCAGCACCCGCAGCAGCCGCTCCAGGCTCACCCCCGCGTCGCAGCGCACCAGGCCGGCGGCGGCGTCGACACCGCCGACCCGGGCCAGGCCCGTCAGGTCGAGCACCGAGCCGCCCGCGTTCTGCGCCGCGTCCCCGGGCGACCGCCCCAGTCCGCGCGCGATGACACCCCGGGGCCCACGCCCCCGGACGACGGCGGCCGCCTCCTCGTGGGTGCGGGGGCGAAACCGCACGGCGGTCGTCGGGGCGGTGCGGCCCCAGCCGGTCAAGGACACCGTGTCGACGGACATGAGGGTGACCGTATCGTCCGGGAAATCCCCTTCGCGGCATTGGTGAATTCACTCACCGGAACGGGTGATGGAGTGAGTGTCGGCGGAGCGTGACGGAGTACCGCCGGGTGGGTCCGGGAGAGTCCGGGGCGGGCCGCCGATGTTCCGGGCCCAGGAGGGTACGCGTGACGTCATGGACTGGCTGAAGAAACTCCCGGTGATCGGGCCCCTGGTCGCCCGGCTGATGGAAACGCACGTGTGGCGTTCCTACGAGCGGCTGGACCGGGTCCACTGGGCCAGGCTCGCGGCGGCGATCACCTTCATCAGCTTCCTGGCGCTCTTCCCGCTGATCGCGGTCGGCGCGGCCGTCGCCGCCGCCCTGCTGAGCGACAAGCAGGTCGACACCGTCAAGGACAAGATCGCCGATCAGGTGCCGGGCATCTCCGACCAGTTGGGCATCGACGGGCTGATCGCCAACGCGGGCACGGTCGGCCTCGTGGCCGGTGCGCTGCTGCTGTTCACCGGTGTCGGCTGGGTCGGTTCCATGCGCGAGTGCCTGCGCGCGGTCTGGGAGCTGGACGACGTCCAGGAGGCCAACCCCGTCGTCGCCAAGGTGAAGGACGCCGTGCTGCTGGTCGGCCTCGGCGGCGCGGCCCTCGCCACCCTGGCGGTCTCCACCATCGGCTCGACGGCGGTCGGCTGGACCGCCGACCTGATCGGCATCCCCGAGGACGGGGCCGGCGGTGTCCTGCTGCGGGTGGCCGCCCTGGCGGTCGCGGTCGTCGCCGGCTTCCTGCTGCTGCTCTACCTGCTGACGCTGCTGCCGGGGGTGGAACCGCCCCGGCGGCGGCTGGTGGTCGCGGCCCTGCTCGGGGCGGTCGGCTTCGAACTGCTCAAGCTGCTGCTGGGCAGCTATATGCGGGAGGTCGCGGGCAAGAGCATGTACGGCGCGTTCGGCGTGCCGATCGCGCTGCTCCTGTGGATCAACTTCACCGCGAAGCTGCTGCTGTTCTGCGCCGCCTGGACGGCGACCGGCAGCAAGGACGAGGAGGTCCGCGCGGAGACCGGACAGGCCCCCGGCGCGGAGGGCCCGGGCGCGGACGGGCCGGGACCGGGTGGAGCCGCCGCGGGGCCCGGCGGCTCCACCCGCGTCTAGGGCTTGTCGGTCGGGGCGGCCGAGGCAGTCGGCGCGACAGGCTCGGCCGGCTCGACGGGCTCGGCCGGGTCGGTCGTGGGCGGGGTGCGGCGCGCCAGGCCGGTCAGCGGCCAGCGACGGTTGACGAGGAACACCCCGCCGGCCAGGAACACCAGCAGTCCGCCGGTGATCGCCAGGGCGATCCCGACCCCGCTGGAACCGTCCGATACCGCCGACGCGTGCTCGGCCTCCGCCTGACCCCCCGAGCCCTGGTCGGCTCCGGCGGCGGGTGCGGCGCCCTTGCCACCGGTCGCGGTGCCGGTGTCGACGGACTTCGGCGGCACCAGTTCGCCGACCGGGGCCACCTTGCCGCTCGCGGCGAAGCCCCAGTCGAGCAGGTGGGCGGCCTCCTTGTAGACGGCGTGGCTCTCCTCCGCCGCCGGGTTCATGACCGTGACCAGCAGGACCTTGCCGTTGCGCTCGGCGACGCCGGTGAAGGTGTTGCCCGCGTGGGTGGTGTAGCCGTTCTTGACACCCGCGATGCCCTGGTACGGGTCCACGCCGATGTCCCCGGTGATCAGCCGGTTGGTGTTCTGGATCTCGAAGGAGCCGCGCTTCTTCCCCTTCTTCTCCTCGCCGGGGAAGTCGGCCGACGCGGTCGCCGCGTACTCACGGAAGTCCTTCTTCTGGAGTCCGCTGCGGGCGATCAGGGTCAGGTCGTAGGCGCTGGAGACCTGGCCCGGCGCGTCGTAGCCGTCCGGCGAGACCACCCGGGTGTCCAGGGCCTGGAGCTCCTCGGCGTGCTTCTGCATCGCCGACACCGTCTGCGGGACGCCGCCGTACATCTCCGACAGGACGTGCACCGCGTCGTTGCCCGACCGCAGGAACACCCCGAGCCACAGGTCGTGGACCGTGTAGGTGTGGTCCTCCTTGATCCCGACCAGGCTGCTGCCCTCGCCGACCCCGGACAGCTCGCTCTCCGTCACCTTGTGGGTCAGGGTGGTGGGCTGGAGCGCGGGCAGGACGGTGTCCGCGAAGAGCATCTTCATCGTGGAGGCGGGCGGCAGCCGCCAGTGCGAGTTGTGAGCCGCCAGGACGTCCCCGTTCTCCGCGTCCGCGACGATCCAGGACCGGGCGGTCAGCTCCTTGGGCAGCACCGGCGCCCCCGGGCCGAGATTGACCTGGGTGCCGGCCTTGCCGAGCTGCTCCCCGCCGAGGCTGGACATCGTGCTCGGCGGCTTGGGCTGTTTGTCGTCGCTCTTGTCCTTGTCGGCCGCCGCAGCGGGACTCAGGACGAAACCGGACAACAAGGCGGCGGAGGTGACCGTGAGGGCGATCTTTTTCAGAGCAGGCACGGTCGGAAACGTACAGGGCGGAGGTGTGGATGCGGACCCGGACCGGCTGACCCGCCGCAGGGAACGCCGGGACGGCCCCGTTCGGACGCCACCCCGGGCGAGGGGACCGGGAGGCGGCGGCGATACTGGACCCATGAAGCTCAGCCGCCGCGTGTCCTGGTTCCTGCTCGCGTTCGGGGTGTGGAGCTGGTTCATCTGGATCACTTTCGTCAAGAATTTGTGGCAGGACGGCAGCGGGCTCGCCTTCGACGACGCGGGTGAACCGACCGGGTACTTCTGGGTGCACCTGCTGCTCGCCATCACGTCCTTGTCTCTGGGGACGGCGGTCGGCGTGATCGGGTTGCGCGGAGTGAGGGCTTTGCGCGACGACCGCGCATGACGACGGGAACATGGGGAAGCTCGGATGGCAGCAGTGGTCTTCGCTCTGGTGGGGTTCGTGGTGCTGGCGCTGCTCGGCGCCGTGCACCGGTATCTGTGGCGCCGCTTCGTCGGTGACACGACGGCGCCGGGCAGCCCGCTGCGCCGGGCGGGCACCGTCGCGGCCTTCGTCCTGCCCCTGCTGAGCGTCGGCGCCATGTCGTCCGGCCGGGTGGGAGCCCCCTTCTGGCTCCAGCAGGTGCTGGCCTGGCCGGGCTTCCTGTGGCTTGCCTGCCTGCTCTACCTGACGCTGGCGCTGCTCGTGGGCGAGGTCGTACGACCCCTCCTCCTACGGGTCCTCGCCCGGCGTGACGCCCATGCCGCCCGACCGGGCGCGGCGGAAAGCGGAACGGCTTCCGGCACCCTCGCCGCCCTTCCGGACGAGACCCGTCCGCGCACCGAAGAGCTGGTGCCGTCCCGGTCGGGCGGTGCCCCCACCGGCGGGGAAGCCGTGGCGCGTACGGCCCCGCAGCCCGTGACGGAATCGGAAACGGAACCCGCCGCGGTGGCGGCCGCGGAGGCCCCGGCCGCCACCGCTACCGCTCCCGCCCTCGCCACCGCTCCCGCCATCGCTCCCGCCCCCTCCCGGCGGCTCTTCGTCTCCCGCGTCGTCGGCGGCGCGGCGGCCGCCGCCGGACTCGCCACCGTCGGGTACGGCACGTACGGCGTGCTGCGCGGGCCCAGCGTCCGGCGGATCACCGTCCCGCTGGCCAGACTGCCCCGCTCCGCCCACGGCTTCCGGATCGCCGTGGTCAGCGACATCCACATCGGGCCGATCCTCGGCCGCGCCCACACCCGCCGGATCGTCGACACGATCAACGCGACCTCGCCCGACCTGGTCGCCGTCGTCGGCGACCTCGTCGACGGGTCCGTCGCGGACCTGGGCTCCGCCGCCGAACCGCTGGCCGCCCTGCGCGCCCGGCACGGCAGCTTCTTCGTCACCGGTAACCACGAGTACTTCTCCGGCGCCGAGCAGTGGGTCGACCACGTCCGCGAACTGGGCCTGATCCCGCTGGAGAACGCCCGGGTCGAGATCGAGGGCTTCGACCTCGCCGGCGTCAACGACATCGCGGGCGAGACGGAAGGGCAGGGGCCCGACTTCGGCCGCGCACTGGGCGACCGGGACCGCGGCCGGGCCGCCGTCCTCCTCGCCCACCAGCCCGTCGTCATCCACGACGCCGTCGAGCACGGCGTCGACCTCCAGCTCTCCGGCCACACCCACGGCGGACAGCTCTGGCCCGGCAACCTCCTCGCCGAGCTGGCCAACCCCACCGTCGCCGGGCTCGAACGCTACGGCGACACCCAGCTCTTCGTCTCGCGCGGTGCGGGCGCCTGGGGCCCGCCGGTCCGGGTGGGCGCCCCCTCCGACATCACCGTCGTGGAGCTGGCCTCCCGTCAGGCGTAGGCGTGGGGCGCCTCCGCCTTCGCCTCCGTTGCGGGTGCGACGTTCCGGGAGCCCCGGGTCCCGCGTCATGAAATCCACACCGAAGAGTCACCGTCAGCTACGGAAAGCCGCAGGTAGGAGGCGCGAAACAGCCTTTTCGGACAGGGGTTCGGGCACGTGTCCAATAAAAGGCTGTGAGTGCCCCATTTACTCTTCCAGATGTGAAAATCGTGTGATTGGGTAAGCGCGAACATGCGGCGATGTGCGCGTCACAAACGCGACCGCCGAGGTGGGGCTGGTAAGGGAGAGCACGGCAATGCGTTCGGTCCGGGTACGGATTCTCGCGATTCTCGCGGTATTGGTGATAGCGGGCGTCGGTGCCTGGCAACTGCTCCCGTCGGGGGAGGCGAAGACCGATGCGATCACCGTCGGGACGTCGGACGTCGTCACCTCCCTCGACCCGGCCGGTGCGTACGACGCGGGTTCCTGGGCGATCTACAGCAACATCTACCAGTCGCTGATGACCTTCAAGCCCGGTGCGGTCACGCCGGAACCGGACGCCGCCGAGAGCTGCGGATTCGTCGGGCAGAAGCTCCAGACGTACCAGTGCAAGCTCCGCGACGACCTGACCTTCTCCAACGGCCGGAAGATCACCGCCGAGGACGTCAAGCACTCCTTCGACCGGATCTTCACGATCAAGTCGGACGTCGGCCCCGCGGGTCTCTTCCCCACGCTCGACACGGTGACGACCGAGGGTCGCACGATCACGTTCAACCTGTCCGGCAAGGACGCGACCTTCCCGCAGAAGATCGCCACCGGCGCCGCCGCGATCGTCGACCCGACCAAGTACCCGAAGGGCAAGCTCCGCCAGGGCAACCAGGTCGACGGCTCCGGCCCGTACGTCCTGAAGTCGTACGAGTCCGGGAAGAGCGCCGAGCTGGTGCCGAACCTGAAGTACAAGGGCGCGCTCAAGAAGACCGGTGAAGCGGTCGACATCCGGTACTTCAAGACCTCCGAGGACCTGCAGACGTCGTGGGACAGCGGCGACGTGGACATCGCCCACCGCCAGCTGCCGTCCGAGACGCTCGCCGAACTGAACGTGAACAACCCGGACGTCCGGGTCACCGAGGCGGCCAGCGCCGAGATCCGTAACGTCATCTTCAACGTCCGCGAGGACTCGCCGTTCGCGGACAAGAAGGTCCGCCAGGCCGTCGCCGCGCTCCTCGACCGGGGGCCCCTGGTCCGGAAGGTCTACCAGGGCACGGTCGACCCGCTGTACTCGCTGATCCCCACCGGCTACATCGGCCACAGCACCCCCTTCTTCGACGCGTATCCCTCCTCCGACCCCAAGCGTGCCGCGCAACTGCTCGAGCAGGCCGGAGTGGAGACGCCGGTCCCCGTCCACTTCGCCTACCGCGAGGGCGACATGTACACCAAGGAGACCGCCGAGCTGCGCCGTCAGATGGAGAAGGACGGGCTGTTCGAGGTCGAGGTCGAGGCCGTGGAGTGGACGAAGTACCAGAAGGGGTACGCGGACGCCCAGTACGACATGTACACCGTCGGCTGGTTCCCCGACTTCCCGGACCCCGACACCTTCAGCCAGCCGCTCGTCGGCACCGGGAACGTCCTGCACAGCGGCTACTCCAGCAAGAAGATGGACCAGCTGATCGCCGCCACGCAGCAGTTCAGCGACCGCAGCCGGACCTCGAACGACTTCAAGGCGATGCAGGAACTGGTCGGCGAGGAGGTCCCCCTTCTGCCGCTGTGGCAGAAGAAGGACTACGTCGTCGCCAAGTCCGAGGTCGCCGGCTCCCAGTACCTCTCCGACGGCACCGGCACCTGGCGCCTGTGGGAACTCAGCTGGATCTGATCCGGAGGGATCAGTCGGACGGGTCAGCCGGCCGGCCGGGCCTCGGGGGCGTCTCGCCCCTGGGGTCCGGCCGTTTCCGTACCCGGCAGGAACTCCACCAGCAGACCGTGGATCTGCCGTACCAACGGTCGCAGCACCCGGAACCGGGAGAGCGAGATCGCCCGGGCGGCGATCGGTGCGGTGCGCTCGACCAGCCGGCGGCTGCGTTCGGCGCCCTCGCTGCGGTCGTACACCCAGAACAGCACGAGCCCCATCTGCATCAGCCACATCAACTGCGGCAGCAGCGGCGCCAGTTCCGGGTCGCTCTTGACGTCCGCCCCGGCGATGCAGCGCTCGTGGATGGAGATCGCCGCGTCGCGGGCGGCCGTTGAGTCCTCGGAGAACGGGGAGAGCGGGCTGTCCGGATCGGCGGCGTTCTTGAAGAACTGGGCGGCGAAGCGGTGGTACGGCTCCGCCACGTCCAGCCAGCCGAGCAGTACGCCCCTGATGCGTACGGTCAGATCCCCGTCGCCCTCCAGCACGGGCCGGACCGCCGCCGCGTGTTCGCCCGCGATCCGGTCGTAGAAGCCCTGGACCAGGTGTTCCTTCGACGAGAAGTAGTAATAGGCGTTCCCGACCGAGACGCCCGCCTCCTGGGCGATGGCCCGCATGGTCGTCCGGTCGTAGCCGCGCTCCGCGAAGAGCCGGAGCGCCGTTTCGAGAATCAGCGTGCGGGTCTGCTCGCTCTTCGCGGCCTTGGCCGGCTTGTTCTCCTGCACGTTCTTCTCTTCCTTCACCACGGGCCCAAGGTTATCGGGGTCCCCACGGTCCTCCGGGCGGGGCGGCGCACGCACGGACCCCGGGGGCGCAGGGCGGGAGGGCCAGGGAGCGGTAGCGGGCGGCGGCCAGGAGGGTGCCCCGGACGAAGGGCCGCCCCGCCGGGGTGGTCAGCCAGTGGGCCCGGGAGCGGTACCTGGCCAGCGCCCACAGGCAGACGATCCAGGCGGAGGTCTCCCGGTAGACCTGTCCCAGGTCGCCGACGACGGTGATCTCGGTCAGCGTCGCCGCGTGGTCCAGCTCCGGGAACCGCCGCCGCGCCTCGGCCGACCCGGCCGGTACGAGGTCCAGCGGGACGAGCTGCCGCTGCCGCTGGAGCCAGTGCCGCAGGTGGACGCAGAGTGGGCACTGCGCGTCGTAGAGCACGGTGAGCCGGCGTACGGGCGCGGGCCGGGCGGCGGCGTACGAGGCGGGACCCGGCGACGCCTCGTACGCGGCTTCGGTCACCGGGCTCACCGCCCGGGCGCGGGTGCGGCCCACGGGCCCCGGTCGCCCGGCGGCGTCCAGGCCCCCGGCGGTACGGGCGGGGTCTGCTCGCGCTCCAGGGCGCTGCGGCGGCGGATGCGGCTGAGCACCCACACATTGGCCAGGTGCATGACCCCGAGCACCAGCAGGACCACGCCCACCTTCACCGAGAGGGCCTCGAACAGCTCACGGGCGTTGGCCACCCCGTCGGCGTATCTCAGGTAGAGCGTGACGAACCCGAGGTTGACCAGATAGAAGCCGACCACCAACAGGTGGTTGACGGCGTCGGCGAGCTTCTCGTTCCCGTGCAGCACATCGGCGAGGAAGATCCGCCCGTTGTGGCTGAGCGTGCGCGCGACCCAGGCGGTGAGCGCCACGGTGATCAGCAGGTAGATGACGTACGCGACAACAGTGAGGTCCATGCCCCACCCTCCCTTGAACGCGTTCAAAAATGCTTGCGGGCATGACTGTAGCCCCCTTCTTGAACATGTTCAAGAAGGGGGCCTGGGGGAGGTGGGTCAGAGCGCCCGGGGCGTCAGGCGCTCATGGAGCGGGCCTGGTTGAGCTGGCCCATGACCGCGGGGAAGGTGTACGGACCCATGGCGGGGATCATCGTCGAGTGGTGCCGGCCGCTACTGGTCACCGTCACCTGGATGAAGCCGGTGGTCCGCTTCTCCTTCATCAGCAGGAACAACAGACCGATCAGACAGAACAGCGCGAAGACGATCGCCAGCACGACCGCGTGCGTCGGGATCTTCTCCTCCGTGCGCGACATGTCCGTGGCCGTCCAGACCGCGCCCTTGAGCGGCATCGCCCCGGACGGGGTGACGATCGCGTCGCTCATCACGGTGATGTCACCGATCGACAGCATCGGGACACCGCCCTGGCCGGGTGCTCCCTGGGGCACCGGGAGGTACTGGCCGGGCATCGTCGGCTGCGCCGCGTTGGGGTACCCGTAACCGGGGCCGGGCTGGGTCGCGGACTCCGGCAGCGGCTGCGGATAGCCGTACGCGGGCGGGGCGCCCGGCGCCGGAGGGCCGTACCCCGGGCCGTCGGCCACCGTCGGCTGGTGGCCCGGCTGCTGGGGCGGGCCCCACTTGTACGCGTCGTCCGCGTACGGATTCGGCTCGCTCACGACGATCCCCGTTCTCTTTCGGTCATCAGCTCCGCTGAACCGTACCGCCCCGTGCGGCCCCGGCGCAGCAACAGGCCCCGCCCCCGGCAGGGTCAAGGCTGCGGGGGCGGGGCCTGTCGACGTAACAGGTGCTACGGGCGGGTCAGAAGCGACGCGTGATGAGCGCGCGCTTCACCTCCTGGATCGCCTTGGTGACCTCGATGCCGCGCGGGCAGGCGTCCGTGCAGTTGAACGTGGTGCGGCAACGCCACACACCGTCACGGTCGTTGAGGATCTCCAGACGCTGCTCGCCGGCCTCGTCGCGCGAGTCGAAGATGAAGCGGTGCGCGGCGACGATCGCCGCCGGGCCGAAGTACTGGCCGTCGTTCCAGAACACCGGGCACGAGGACGTGCACGCGGCGCACAGGATGCACTTGGTGGTGTCGTCGAACCGCTCGCGGTCCTCGGCGGACTGCAGACGCTCGCGGGTCGGCTCGTTCCCCTTGGTGACGAGGAAGGGCATGACATCGCGGAACGCCTGGAAGAACGGGTCCATGTCGACCACGAGGTCCTTGAGGACCGTGAGGCCCTTGATGGCCTCGACCGTGATCGGCTTCTCCGGGTTGATGTCCTTGATCAGCGTCTTGCAGGCGAGCCTGTTCTTGCCGTTGATCCGCATCGCGTCGGAGCCACAGATGCCGTGCGCGCAGGAACGGCGGAACGTCAGGGTTCCGTCGAGCTCCCACTTGATCTTGTGAAGGGCGTCGAGGACACGCTCCTTCGGGTCGATCTCGATCTGGAAGTCCTGCCACTGGACCTCGTCGGAGACCTCCGGATTGAAGCGGCGGATCCGGAACGTGGCGGTGATGAACGGGGAGTCGGCGAAGCCGGCCTCGGGCTTCGCGGTCCCGTCGGTCTTGTCCAGGGTCGGGGTAGCCATCAGTACTTACGCTCCATCGGCTGGTAGCGGGTCGTCACGACCGGCTTGTAGTCGAGCCGGATCGACTCGGCGCCGTCGGCGGCCACCTCGCGGTACGCCATGGTGTGGCGCATGAAGTTGACGTCGTCGCGGTTCGGGTAGTCCTCGCGGTAGTGACCGCCGCGGGACTCCTTGCGGGCGAGCGCGGAGACCGCCATGACCTCGGCCAGGTCGAGCAGGTTGCCCAGCTCGATGGCCTCCAGCAGGTCGGTGTTGAACCGCTTGCCCTTGTCCTGGATGGACACGTTGAGGTACCGCTCGCGCAGCTCGGCGATCTTGTCGACCGCCGTCTTGATCGTCTGCTCGGTGCGGAACACCATCACATTGGCGTCCATGCACTCCTGGAGCTCCAGGCGCAGGGTCGCGACGCGCTCGGTGCCGGTGGAGTTGCGCAGCCGCTCGACCTGGTCGGCGACCAGCTGGGCGGGGTTCTCGGGCAGCTCGACGAAGTCGGTCCTCACCGCGTACTCGGCGGCGGCGATGCCCGAGCGCTTGCCGAAGACGTTGATGTCGAGCAGCGAGTTGGTGCCCAGGCGGTTGGCGCCGTGCACCGAGACACAGGCGACCTCGCCGGCGGCGTACAGGCCCGGGACGACGGTGGTGTTGTCGGCCAGCACCTCGCCCTCGACGTTGGTCGGGATGCCGCCCATGGCGTAGTGCGCGGTCGGCTGGATCGGGATCGGGTCCGTGTAGGGCTCGATGCCGAGGTACGTCCGCGCGAACTCGGTGATGTCCGGGAGCTTGGCGTCCAGCTGCTCCGGCGGCAGGTGCGTCAGGTCCAGGTACACGTGGTCGCCGGCCGGACCGCAGCCGCGGCCCTCCCGGATCTCCGTGTAGATGGAGCGCGAGACGACGTCACGGGACGCGAGGTCCTTCATGACCGGCGCGTACTTCTCCATGAAGCGCTCGCCGTCCTTGTTGCGGAGGATGCCGCCCTCACCGCGGGCGCCCTCCGTCAGCAGGATGCCCATGCGCCAGATGCCCGTCGGGTGGAACTGGAAGAACTCCATGTCCTCCAGCGGCAGGCCGCGCCGGTAGCAGGCGGCCTGGCCGTCACCGGTCAGGGTGTGGGCGTTCGACGTCACCTTGAAGAACTTGCCGGTGCCGCCGGAGGCGTAGATGACCGACTTCGCCTGGAAGACGTGGATCTCGCCGGTCGCCAGCTCGTACGCGACGACGCCGGAGGACTTCTTGACCCCGTCGACCTCGGTGATCAGCTGGTCCAGGACGTAGAACTCGTTGAAGAACTCCACGCCCTCCTTGACGCAGTTCTGGTACAGCGTCTGGAGGATCATGTGACCCGTGCGGTCCGCGGCGTAGCAGGACCGGCGGACCGGGGCCTCACCGTGGCTGCGGGTGTGACCGCCGAAGCGGCGCTGGTCGATGCGGCCCTCGGGCGTCCGGTTGAACGGCAGGCCCATCTTCTCCAGGTCGAGGACGGCGTCGATGGCCTCCTTCGCCAGGATCTCGGCGGCGTCCTGGTCGACCAGGTAGTCACCGCCCTTGACCGTGTCGAAGGTGTGCCACTCCCAGTTGTCCTCCTCCACGTTGGCGAGCGCGGCGGCCATGCCGCCCTGCGCCGCGCCCGTGTGGGAGCGGGTGGGGTAGAGCTTCGTCAGCACGGCGGTACGGCTGCGCTTGGTCGACTCGATGGCCGCGCGCATGCCGGCGCCGCCGGCGCCGACGATGACGGTGTCGTACTTGTGGATCTGCATGGTTTCCCTCTGGTCCCTCTGTCCCGGCGCCTAGCGGATGTTCGGGTCGAAGGTGAAGATCACCAGCGTGCCCAGCAGGACGGTGAACACCGTGGCGGTGTACAGGAGCATCTTCAGCCAGAAGCGGGTGTTGTCCCGTTCGGCGTAGTCGTTGATGACCGTACGGAGGCCGTTGGCGCCGTGAAGCATGGCGAGCCACAGCATCGTCAGGTCCCAGACCTGCCAGAACGGCGAGGCCCAGCGGCCCGCCACGAAGGCGAAGCCGATCTTGGAGACGCCGCCGTCGAGCACCAGCTGGATCAGCAGGTGGCCGATGACGAGGACGGTCAGGACGATGCCCGACAGGCGCATGAAGAGCCAGGCGTACATCTCGAAATTGGTGCGCGATCCCTTGGGCGTCTTGCCCGTGCGCTTGCGCGGGGGCTCGATCACCGGGGCCGGGTGGTCGACGTCGTAGAGGCTCACGCCTTCGACGTCGCCGATCGCGGCTGCGGAAGAAGTCTCGCTGGACATGGGCCTCAGCTCCCGAAGACGTCGCGTACGGCGTGACCGAGGACGGGGTACAGGGCCCCGACCATCAGCACGAGCCAGATGCCCATCACGGTCCAGAGCATCTGCTTCTGGAGTCGCGGGCCCTTGGCCCAGAAGTCCACGGCGATGATCCGGAGACCGTTCAGCGCGTGGAAGAGAATCGCGGCCACGAGGCCGTATTCCAGGAGCGCGACGATCGGCGTCTTGTACGTGGCCACGACTTCGTCGTAGGCCTCGGGGGAGACGCGGACGAGAGCGGTGTCCAGGACATGTACGAACAGGAAGAAGAAAATGAGGACACCGGTGACTCGATGAGCCACCCAGGACCACATGCCTTCCCGGCCGCGGTACAGCGTTCCAGCCGGCACGGAAGAACCCTCCGGGAGCGGGGATGAGGGTCGGCCGGCTTGACTGTCGGTCTGACCCGGCCGGGTACGGTCCACCGGCCCTGGCCATCGTAGCGACGCATTGTCGGTTCGTTCGCGCCGGGGCCTCCCGTGTGATCAAAGTGGCAATCAAACGTGCACGTACGGGCTAGGGAACCCCCTACCGCCGCAGGTCCGCCGCGAGCAGCTCGACGATCCGGCTCCGGGCGAGTCGCCGCAGCTCCTCGGCGGTCACGGCCCGCTCCTCGTCCGGGTCGTGCGCCAGCCGGACCCGGATCCCGGCCAGCACCTGGTCCACGTGCTGGGAGGGCTGATAGGCGTCCAGGCAGATCACGAAGGCGTGGCCGAACCGGCTCTCGTACGCGGCGTGCGCGGCCCGCAGCGCCAGATGGGCGGCCCGGGGGGCGTCGTCGTGCAGACAGGGGGCCGGCTCCGAGGCCAGGGCCTCGGCGATGTCCCGGGGCGCGAGGTCGTAGCCCGCCTCGTCGGACGCGGCCAGTAGAGCGCCGAGATCCGGGTAGGGGCGGTGGGCGGCCATGCGGTGGGCCCAGCGGAGACTGCCGCAGCACTCCAGGAAGGCCGCCTCGGCGGCGGCGAAAGGCAGATTGTTGAAATGGGCCAGGCCGGCGGCGTGAGCAACCGGCGGTGCGACGACGGGCGGCGCTCCCGGGCCTTCCGGCGCTCCCGGGCCTCCCGGACTGCTCGGGTCTTCCGGGCCTCCCGGACGTTTCGGGCCTCCCGGGCCGTCGGCCGGAAGCGGGTGGCGCGGCTGCGCGGGCACGGCCGGACGGCCGGCCGGGGGCGTGGATCGCCTCGGCAGGCCGGCGGGGGGCTCGCTGGACCTGGGCAGCGTGGACTCCTCGTATCAACGACAGCTATGACTCCGTGGCCCCGAAAGGAACCTTCTGTCCCTGGAAGACAGATCAGGACGTACCGAGGTTGCCCGGCGCGGGAGTGAGTTCCGCAGGGGCGGGAGTGAAGGGAGAGACAAATGTGCCGCAACGCTAGCGAGATCGGTCGGCGGCCGTCCGGCGGACCGCGCAAAAATCACCCGAACGGGAGAGTTTCGGAACGTGTGACGGGTCTCTGACCTGCGTCGACCGGGGTTCCGTTCGATCCATCGGAGCCCTCGATGGGCGAGGCTCCGGCAAAAATGCCAACCTTGCACCCTATTCACCCGTTTCATCGTCTCTTCACTCGTTTAACCCGCTCCTGCCCCCTCAACGGAGGAATCTGCCCGATGTCGCCCACGCGTGGTGCCCTCGTCACCGGCGCGGCTGTCACGGCCGCGGCCGCCGTCGCCCTCACCGTCGTCGTCTGGCCGGAGGGGTCCGGCAGCGGATCGTCCGGCGACACCGCGTCGCCCTCCGGCACCTCCGCCGAGGCCGTCGCCCCGTCGCCCTCCCGCAGCTACCCGATGTCCAGCACACCGAGCACGATCCCCGCGGTGCGTGAGCACACGCCGGCCCGGGGGCCCGGCTGGCAGCCGGGCAAGGACAGCGCCGTCGTCATCGCCAAGGGCAGCCAGGTGCTCGCCGACGAGGCGGAGCTGCTCGCCAAGGAGCTGAAGATCCGCTACCGGGGCGCCGAGCCGGCGCGGACGGGAGACGTCGAGCTGGCGCTCGGCGACAAGGACGCGGGCCCCACCGAGTCGTACACGCTCACCGTGCGCGACCGGAAGGTGAAGATCACCGGACCCGACGAGTCGGGCGTCTTCTACGGCACCCGCACCCTGAAGCAGTCGGTCAAGGCGGACGGCACGCTCCCCGAGGGCGTCGTCAACGACCGGCCGGACCGGCCGCAGCGCGGACTCAACCTCGACATCGCGCGCAAGCACTACAGTGCGGAGTGGATAGAGGACCGCATACGCGAGATGGGCGACCTCAAGCTCAACCAGCTCGGCCTGCACTTCTCCGACGACCAGGCCTTCCGGATCGAGTCGAAGTCGCACCCCGAGGTGGTCTCCGACGAGGCCCTCACCCAGGACGAGGTCCGCCGGATCGTCGCCCTCGCCAACAGCCGGCACATCGAGGTCGTCCCCGAGATCGACTCGCCCGGACACCTCGGCGCGGTGCTGGCCGCCCACCCCGACCTCCAGCTGCGCAACACCGCGGGCGTGGAGTCGAAGGGCTCCATCGACATCTCGAAGCCGGGCGCGGCCAAGCTGATCGACGAACTCCTCGACGAGTACACCGAGCTGTTCCCCGGGCGCTTCTGGCACCTGGGCGCGGACGAGTACCAGGCGCTGACCGTCCAGAACCCGGCCGCCTCCTATCCGCAGCTCCAGCGCGCGGCGGAGGAGAAGCACGGCGCCGGAGCCTCGATCGAGGACCTGGCCACCGGCTGGCTGAACGACCGCGCGGCCGTCGTCGTCCCGAAGGGCCGGACCGCCAAGGCCTGGAACGACGGGCTCTTCCGGGACACGAAGGTCAAGGCCGACGAGAACATCGAGATCGAGTACTGGACCGGTAAGGAGATCGGCGCCCGCCCGCCGCTGGAGTACCTCGCCGCGGGCTACAAGATGCTGAACCTCAACGACGAGTTCCTCTACTACGTGCTCGGCGAGCCCAACGAGTTCGTCTACCCGACCGGCGAGCGGATCTACGAGCAGTGGACCCCGCTGGTCCTGCGCGGCACCGAACCCGTGGCGGAGCGCTACTCGAAGCAGATCCTCGGCGGCCGGTTCGCCGTCTGGGGCGACCTGGCGGACGCGCAGACCACCCAGCAGGTGGCGGACGGCATCAGGATGCCGCTGGTGGCGACATCGCAGAAGCTGTGGGACCCGCGGAAACCCGCGCTGAGCTGGGCGCAGTTCCAGGAACTGGCGGAGCGGACCGGCAGCGCGGGGTGAGGCCCGGGGCGTTCCCCGGCGGCGGACCGCAGCCCGTGGACAGCGACTCCGTCCACGGGCTACGGTCCGCCGACCGCGCGCTCCCGGGGAGGGGACGTGAGGCCACCACACCGCCGGCCCGTCCTTGGGGGGACTTCTCCATGTCCATGCTCTGCACCCGTTGTCGTATCAGAACGGCCGTGACCGACGACGGGCTGTGCACCTTCTGCTCGGGCACCCGGCCTCCGCTGCCCGGCGGCGCGACGGCCCCGGTCTCCGCAGCCGGACTCGGAGTCGGCTCCGGATTCGGCTCCGGCTCCGGCTCCGGAGGCTGGGGCGTCGGCACCTGGCCGCGCTCGCCCGTCGGCCTGTCCCGTGCGGTGGTCGCCCTGCTGGGCTGCGTCATCGCGAGCGACCTGTTCGTCATCGCCGCCGGTCTGCACCTGCGCGGCCTGTGGGAGGGGCTGGCGGCGGACGAGTCCCTCAACATCTACACCGGGCCCGGCCTGCGGGCGCAGGAGCTGTACGACCTCGCCGGGACGGTCCAGACCGCGGCGTTCCTGGCCACCGGCGTCCTCTTCATCATCTGGTTCCACCGGACCCGCCGGAACGCCGAGGTCTTCGAGTCCGGCGTGCAGCGGATGGGACCGGGCTGGGCGGTGGGCGGCTGGTTCGTCCCGGTCGCCAACCTCTGGTTCCCCTACCGCGTCGCGAGCGGCATCTGGGAGGCGAGCGTCCGGTTGCACCCCGATGGCGGGTGGCGCACGGTTCCCAAGACGGTGCTGAACCTGTGGTGGGGCGGCTGGATCGTCTCCGTCCTCGCCTCCCGGATCGCCGTGAGCCAGTGGAACCGGGCCCAGGAGCCGGAGCAGATCGCCGACGCGGCGGCCCTCGTCGCCGCCGCCGACGCGCTGGACCTCGTGGCCGCGGTGCTCGCCGTCCTCTTCGTGCGCGCGGTGACCCGGATGCAGGGGGAGCGGGCCGGCATCGGTCAGGCCGCGACCTCCCCGGAGCGGGCGGCCTCGGAGCCCGCCGCCCCATAGTGACGATTTTCAGCCATTCGGCGCAGTATCCGGTAGACCGAGGGAGACGTCGATGAGTCTGCTGGAACTGATCGAACGAGCCGACGAGCGCGCGCTGGCCGCCGGGGCGCTGGCCTGCCTGGACCGGTGCCTGCCGCTGCTCGCGGGGCCCGGGGCGGAGCCGCTGCGCCCGCTCTGGGCGAGCTGCGAGAACGGACAGGATTGGGCCATCCGGCTCGCGGCGGTGCGGACGGGGATGGAGCACGAGGCCGTCACCGACGGCCCGGCCGCGCTCGTGCGGACCATGCTCGGCGCCGCCCCCTCCGACTTCGACGCCGTACCGCTGCGGGAGTGGGCGGACGCCTGTTCGCTGGTCGCCCTGCGGATCCACGGGCGGCTCGACGCCCCGGACGGGGAGACGCCGCCGGACGAGGAGCGGCTGATCGAGGCGGCCCGCGGCGGAGAACCGGCCGCCGTGGGGCCGCTGGTCGCCGGGGAGCTGGAACGGCAGGTCCGCATCCTGGAGATCCTGGCGGAGACCACCGGCACGGCGGGCAGCGGCGCCGGACTCCGCAAGGCGCTGGACCTGTCCACGGAGGGCCGCCGGGTCCTGCGCGCGGTGATGTCACGACGGGCCCGCGGCCGGGGCTGACGGCGAGGCCTGACAGCGAGGCCCGGCTGTTCCTCACGGCCCGGCTGTTCCCTACGGCCCGGGCGTTCCTTACGGCCCGGCTGTTGCTTACGGCCCGGGCGTTGCTTATGGCCCGGGCGTTGCTTATGGCCCGGGCGTTCCCTGCCGCCCCGGCGTTCCCTACCGCCCGGGCGTTCCCTAGCGCCCGGGCGGCAGGGACCAGTTGTCGCCCAGTACGGCGGCCAGTTCGGCTTCGAGCGGGTTCGGAGGGACCGCGAGAACGGGGCAGGCCGCATGCGCCAGGCAGTAACGCGCCACCGACGGGCGCAGGGTGGGCAGCCATCTGCCGCGTGAGCCCGCACCCACGACCAGGAGGCCGTCGGCCGACCCGGCCGCCTCGACGAGAACCGGTCCGGGCTCGCCGCGCACGGCGAGCCCGGACAGTGCGACGCCCGGCCTCCTGACGGCGAACGCACCGTCAAGAAGGGTGCGTAGCTCCTCGACAGCGGCTTCCCGGTACTCCCGGAGCGCGGCGGTGCCATAGGTGGCACGGCCGCCCAGACCTCCGCCGGGCAGTTGCCAGGCCAGTACGGCGTACAGGTCCGCGTTGCGTTCCCGCGCCTCGGCGGTGGCTTGGTGCAGGGCTGCCAGGCTCCCCGGGGAGCCACTCACGCCGACCACGATTCTCTGCCGCACCGTCCGGCCTCCCGCCTCGTCCTGTTCCGGAATTCCATTGAAGGGCGGGCCGGGGGAGGTGAGCGTCAGCGATGCGTATGAACCGGGCGATGCCCGTCAACATCGCGTAAGGCGGGCGGGCTTCCCGCGCCGGGGCGGGCATAGCTTCGACGTCATGCGGCCGGACGCCGGCCGATCGTGGCTCCACCCGGAGGAAACCTCATGTGCCTCTTCTCGTACGACGACGACCCCGACCCCGATGAACAGGCCCGGGCCGTACTTCTGTACGTGCCCGTCCGGCCGGAAGCCGCCGGCCCCGCGCTGCGGATGTTCCGTACGCCGCTGGGCGAGCGCACCGCCGTCGGCTTCACCGGCCTCGGTCTGCTGACCGCGGCCCTCGGCGCCGGCCAGGCCGCGATCAGGCTCGCCGAACCGGCCCTGCGCTCCCTCACGGAGCCCCTCGGTGTCGACCGGCTCGTCGTCGACCCGGTCCTCTCGGCCCCGGCCGTCACCGCCGTGCCGGTGCGCGCGGCCGAAGAGCCCGCGCGCGCCCTGTGACCCGCGCCCCGTCCCACGCCTCCCGAGGAGACGCCGCCATGTCCGCTCCCGTTCTCACCGAGCCCCCGGCAGGACTGGACGACCTGTCCGTCTGGCCCGCCTCCACCGCCCGGCTCCCGGGCGGCGACCTGAGCGTCGGAGGCGTCTCGCTCACCGGCCTCGCCGACCGGTTCGGCACTCCCGCGTACGTCCTGGACGAGGACGAGGTGCGTTCACGCTGCCGGGCCTACCGGGCCGCCTTCCCCGAGGCCCAGGTGCTGTACGCGGCCAAGGCGTTCCTGTCCCGGGCGATGGCGCGGTGGATCGACGAGGAGGGCCTGGGGCTGGACGTCTGTTCCGTCGGCGAACTCGAACTCGCCCACGCCGCCGGGTTCCCGCCGGAGCGGATGGTGCTGCACGGCAACGCGAAGACACCGCGCGACATCGAGACGGCGCTACGGCTCGGGGCCGGGCGGATCGTCGTCGACAGCCCGTCGGAGATCACCCGGATCGCCGCGCTGACCGGCCCCGAGGGGCGGCAGAAGGTGATGGTGCGGGTGGTGCCCGGGGTGTCGGCGGGCGGCCACGAGAAGATCCGTACCGGTACCGACGGCCAGAAGTTCGGCCTGTCCCTCACGGACGGGTCCGCCCAGCACGCCATCGCCCGTGTGCTCGGCCAGCCGCAGCTCGAACTGACGGGCCTGCACTGCCACATAGGCTCGCAGATCACCGACGTCAAGCCGTACCTGGTGGCCGTGCGGCGCATGGTCGGACTGATGGCCCGGGTCAAGGACAGCCACGGCGTCACCTTCCCGGAGCTCGACATGGGCGGCGGGCACGGGGTGGCCTACCGGCCGGGGGAGCCCGCCCTCGACCTGACCGCCCTCGCGCGCCGCCTCGGCGCGGAACTCGCCACCGGCTGTGCGGCGGCGGGCCTGCCCGTGCCGAGGCTGGCCATCGAACCGGGGCGGGCGATCGCGGGCCCGGCCGGGGTGGCGCTCTACCGCGTCCTCTCCGTCAAGCACACCGGCCCGAACCTGTTCGTGGCCGTCGACGGGGGAATGAGCGACAACCCCCGGCCCGCCCTGTACGGGGCCCGCTACGCGCCGCGCCTGATCGGCCGTGCCGCCACCGCCGGACCGGTCGCGGCCACGGTGGTGGGCCGGCACTGCGAGGCCGGCGACGTCCTCGCGAGCGACGTCCTCCTGCCCGGCGACATCCGCTCCGGCGACCTGCTCGCGGTGCCCGTGGCAGGGGCCTACCAGGTCTCCATGGCCTCCGCCTACAACCTCATCGGCCGGCCGCCGGTCGTCGCGGTGCACGAAGGCACGGCACGCCTGCTGATCCGGCGCGAGACACAGGAGGATCTCCGGCGGCGCGACATCGGCGCCTGAGGGGGGTCGGGACAACCCTCAGGGAGTGCGCGCGGGTCTCGCGGGCGTACGGTCGCGTGCGCGTGGCCCGGTCGGCCGCGTCAGACCGGCGTCAAGGGTTTCCCGGTATTCGTATGGACCCCGTCAAGGTGGCTTATCGCCCCGATGAAGTCGAGGTTTGCTCGTATCGGCCAAACGGCCGATTTTCTTCCTCACGTCAATCAGGAGCTCGCGATGGCCGATCTGGCCTTCGTCGCCACCACGATCGCGATATTCGCGCTGGTGGCTCTCATCGCCCGGGGGGTGACCAAGCTGTGACCGTCGAAAACGTCGTCGGCCTCGTCGTGGCCGTGTCCCTGCTCGGATATCTCATCCTCGCTCTCCTTTACCCGGAGAGGTTCTGAGTCAAGGAAATGACTTCCCAGGTCGCTGGTCTGCTCCAGCTCACAGCCCTGATCGCCGCCCTCGCCCTCGCCTACCGTCCGCTGGGCGATTACATGGCCAGGGTCTACTCCTCCGAGAAGAACTACCGACCGGAGAAGTGGATATACAAGGCCATCGGCGCCCATCCGGCCACCGAGATGCGGTGGCCCGCCTATCTGCGCGGAGTGCTCGCCTTCTCGGCGGTGAGCGTTCTCTTCATGTACCTGATGCAAAGGGTGCAGGGCTCGCTGCCCGGTTCGCTCGGCTTCTCCTCGATCGACCCGGACCAGGCGTTCAACACCGCCGCGTCCTTCGTCGCCAACACCAACTGGCAGTCGTACTACGGCGAACAGGCCATGGGCCACGTCGTGCAGACCGGCGGTCTCGCGGTGCAGAACTTCCTGTCCGCGGCCGTCGGCATGGCCGTCGCGGTGGCCCTCGTACGGGGCTTCGCCCGGTCGCGTACGGGTGAACTCGGCAACTTCTGGGCCGACCTGGTGCGCGGGACCGTCCGCATCCTGGTCCCGATCTCGGTGATCGGCGCGATCGTCCTGGTCGCCGCCGGGGCGATCCAGAACTTCTCCGGCATCCACCAGGTCGGACAGTTCATGGGCGGTACGCAGGAGTGGAACGGCGGCGCGGTCGCCTCCCAGGAGGTCATCAAGGAGCTGGGCACCAACGGCGGCGGCTACTTCAACGCCAACTCCGCCCACCCCTTCGAGAACCCCAACCCCCTGTCGAACCTCTTCGAGATCTTCCTCATCCTGCTGATCCCGTTCGCGCTGACGCGGACCTTCGGCCGGATGGTCGGATCGCTGAAGCAGGGGTACGCGATCCTCGGCGCGATGGCCGTCATCTGGATCGGCTTCACGGCGCTGATGATGTGGACAGAATTCGCCCACCGCGGGCCCGCGTTCGAGATCGCCGGCGGCGCCATGGAAGGCAAGGAGACCCGCTTCGGGATCGCCGGCTCGTCGATGTTCGCGGTCGCCACGACGCTGACCTCGACCGGCGCGGTGAACTCCTTCCACTCCTCGTACACCGGCTTCGGCGGCGGCATCACCATGCTCGGCATGCAGCTCGGCGAGATCGCTCCCGGCGGTGTCGGCTCCGGCCTCTACGGCATGCTGATCATGGCGATCATCGCGGTGTTCATCGCCGGGCTGATGGTCGGACGCACCCCGGAGTACCTCGGCAAGAAGATCGGCACCCGCCAGATCAAGCTCGCGGCCTGCTACATCCTCATCACCCCGGCCCTCGTGCTCGGCTTCACCGCCGTCGCCATGGCCCTGCCGACCCCCGTCGACTCGATGACCAACTCGGGCGCGCACGGCTTCTCCGAGATCCTGTACGCCTACACCTCCGGCGCCAACAACAACGGCTCCGCCTTCGCCGGGCTCAACGCCGACACCCAGTGGTTCAACACGACCATCGGCATCGCGATGCTGCTCGGCCGGTTCCTGCCGATGGTGTTCGTCCTGGCCCTGGCCGGCTCGCTCGCCGGACAGAAGCCGGTGCCCGAGACCGCGGGCACGCTGCGCACCGACAAACCCCTCTACTCGGGGCTGCTCGTCGGCACGATCCTCATCATCACCGGACTCACCTACTTCCCGGCCCTGGCGCTGGGTCCGCTCGCCGAAGGGCTCGCCTCATGAGCACCGTCACCCCCACTCCCACGCGCGCGCCGCACGGAGACATACCGCCGGCCGGTGGCCACGGGGCCGCCAACCGGGTCGGCAGCGGGCTGTTCGACCCCCAGCAGCTGCTGAAGTCGTTCCCGGACGCGCTGCGCAAGCTCGATCCGCGCGTGATGGTCAAGTCACCGGTGATGTTCGTCGTGCTGGTCGGTTCGGTGGTCACCACCGTGCTGGCGCTCACCTACCCCACCGACTGGTTCGGCTGGGCGATCACCGCCTGGCTCTGGCTGACCACCGTCTTCGCCAACCTCGCCGAGGCCGTCGCCGAAGGACGGGGCAAGGCCCAGGCCGACACCCTGCGCCAGGCCAAGACCGGCACCGTCGCCCGCCGGGTCATCGGCCCCAACGAGGAGCGGGTCGCGGGAACGGACCTGCGCATCGGGGACCTGGTGGTCTGCGAGGCCGGCGACACCATCCCCGGCGACGGGGACGTGGTCGAGGGTGTCGCCTCCGTCGACGAATCCGCGATCACCGGTGAATCGGCCCCGGTCATCCGCGAGTCCGGCGGCGACCGCTCCGCCGTCACCGGCGGTACGAAGGTGCTGTCCGACCGCGTCGTCATCAAGATCACGACGAAGCCCGGCGAGACCTTCATCGACCGCATGATCAACCTGGTGGAGGGCGCCGCCCGGCAGAAGACGCCCAACGAGATCGCCCTGAACATTCTGCTGGCGTCCCTCACGATCGTCTTCCTGCTGGCCGTCGTCACCCTGAAGCCCTTCGCGATCTACGCGGGCGCGGACGACCAGACATCGCTGATCGTGCTCGCCGCCCTGCTGGTCTGTCTGATCCCCACCACGATCGGGGCCCTGCTCTCCGCGATCGGCATCGCGGGCATGGACCGCCTGGTGCAGCGCAACGTCCTGGCCATGTCGGGGCGCGCGGTCGAGGCCGCGGGCGATGTGTCGACCCTGCTCCTCGACAAGACCGGGACCATCACCCTGGGCAACCGGCAGGCGGCCGAGTTCCTCGCGGTCCAGGGCGTCACCGAGGGCGCGCTCGCGGACACCGCGCAGCTCTCCTCGCTCGCCGACGAGACCCCGGAAGGCCGGTCGATCGTCGTACTCGCCAAGGAGAAGTACGGGCTGCGGGAGCGGAACCAGGGGGAGCTGACCGGAGCCGCGTGGGTGGAGTTCACCGCGCAGACCCGGATGTCGGGCGTCGACCTGGACGGACGGAAGGTCCGCAAGGGCGCGACCGGCTCGGTCATCGCCTGGGTGAAGGAGCGCGACGGCAGCGTCTCCCCGGACGCGCAGGCGCTCACCGACCGGATCTCCCAGGCCGGCGGTACGCCGCTGCTGGTGGCGGTGGAGGACGCGGACGGCGCTCGGGTCCTCGGGGTCGTCCACCTCAAGGACGTGGTCAAGGAGGGGATGCGGGAGCGGTTCGACGAGCTGCGGCGCATGGGCATCCGTACGGTCATGATCACGGGTGACAACCCGCTGACCGCGAAGGCGATCGCCGAGGAGGCCGGGGTCGACGACTTCCTGGCCGAGGCGACGCCCGAGGACAAGATGGCCCTCATCAAGCGGGAACAGGCCGGCGGCAAGCTCGTCGCGATGACCGGCGACGGCACCAACGACGCTCCCGCCCTGGCCCAGGCCGACGTCGGCGTGGCGATGAACACCGGAACCTCGGCCGCCAAGGAGGCCGGGAACATGGTGGACCTCGACTCCAACCCCACCAAGCTCATCGAGATCGTCGAGATCGGCAAGCAACTCCTCATCACCCGAGGAGCGTTGACCACCTTCTCCATCGCCAACGACGTCGCGAAGTACTTCGCGATCATCCCCGCCATGTTCGCCGTGGCGTACCCGTCGCTGGACCGGCTCAACGTCATGGGGCTCACCTCGCCCGAGTCCGCGATCCTGTCCGCGGTCATCTTCAACGCGCTGGTCATCGTCGCGCTGGTGCCGCTCGCCCTCAAGGGCGTGCGCTACCGGCCCGCGAGCGCGGACCGGATGCTGCGGCGCAACCTGGGCGTCTACGGACTCGGCGGCATCGTCGCCCCGTTCGTCGGCATCAAGATCATCGACCTGCTCCTCTCCCTCCTTCCCGGAATCGGCTGATCCGCCATGACCAACAACTCCGTCAGCAGCACCGCGCGCGTGCTCGGGGCCGGACTGCGAGCCCTTCTCGTCCTCACCCTGGTGTGCGGGGTGCTCTACCCGCTCGCCGTCACCGGCGCCGCCCAGGCCCTGTTCAACGACCGGGCCAACGGTTCCGAGATCAAGGACAGGAGCGGGCAGGTCGTCGGCTCCTCCCTCATCGGCCAGCGGTACGACCTCCCGATCGAGGACGGCGAGGAGTCGCCCGCCCCGGACCTGAAGTGGTTCCAGCCGCGCCCCTCCAACGGCCTCGGCAGCAACAGCGTCAACACGCGGTACTCCCTGATCCTCTCCGGGGCCACCAACCGCTCCGGCGACAACGAGGAACTGGTCCAGTGGGTGACCGAGGCCAAGGCAGCCGTGGTCGAGGACAACTCCACCCCCACGTACCGGGTGAAGCCCGCGGACGTGCCGGCCGACGCCGTCACCTCCTCCGGCTCCGGCCTGGACCCCCACATCTCACCCGCGTACGCCGCACTCCAGGTGAACCGGATCGCCGAGAGGAACGACCTCGACGTCAAGGAGGTGGAGGACCTCGTCGCCGATCACACCACCGGCCGGTTGCTCGGCTTCATGGGCGAGCCCCGGGTGAACGTCCTGGAGCTGAACACCGCGCTCAGGGACCTGACCCGGGGCTGAGGGACGGGCCGGCATGCGCGAGAACCGGGAAGGGCAGCCTGATCACTCCGGACATCGGCTCTCGAAGGCGTGGTGCCCGTCGGACAGGCGCGTGACGGAGAGCGGTTCGAGGCCGGCGGCTGTGTGCAGTTGCCAGACGTCGTCGGCGGTCCGGAACCCGCGGACCTCCTTTCCGCAGAGCACCATCTGGTAGAGGGCATGGGCGCCGTCCGACTCCTGGCCGAGCAGGGGCTCCAGCACGATCAGCCTGGGCCGGGGTCCTGTGCGGTCGGCGGCGTGCGCGGTGCGCTCCATGGCCCGCCGTACCGCGGTGAGGATGCGCGTTCCCTGCTCGGGCGACCAGTCGTGCAGCACGTTCTTGAGCAGGTAGACCCCGCCGCCTTCGGGTACTTCCTCGAAGATGTCCGCCGACTGGAAGCGGAGCCGGTCGGCGAGCGAACGGTCCGGGGCCTCCGCCAGGCCGGCCGCCGCCCGGGCGCAGACGCCCGGCCGGTCGACACAGGTCCCTTCGAGGCCCGGGTGGCGGGCCAGGAGCGACATGAGCAGCGTGCCGTTCCCGCCGCCGACGTCGATCAGCCGCCCCGGCCCGGAGAAGGAGAACTCTTCGGCGAGCGCCGCGGCCGTCGGTCGCGCCAGCTCCGCCATCGCGGCGTCGAAGACCTGCTCCGCCTCCGGCGTCCGGCCGAGGT
This sequence comes from Streptomyces sp. CA-278952, assembly GCF_028747205.1. Classification (NCBI taxonomy): domain Bacteria; kingdom Bacillati; phylum Actinomycetota; class Actinomycetes; order Kitasatosporales; family Streptomycetaceae; genus Streptomyces; species Streptomyces sp. CA-278952. Next base: position 2,897,991 of record NZ_CP112880.1, on the reverse strand, counting down.
ACGCGTACAGCGGCAGGCCGAAGACGTTCTCGAACCCGGAGCGCCCGGTCGTGACCGTGCCGAGCAGTCCGGCGAAGGCGTCGTCGTAGGTCTCGGCCAGCAGGATGCAGTGGTGACGCAGGGACCGGGGATGGTCGCCGCGCAGGGCGGCGTGGCTCTCCGCCAGCCGGAACCGCCCGTCCCCGTCGCGTACGAAGACTCCCCGCATGGCCAGGGTCTGAAGGAGGCGAACCATCACCTCCGGGTCACTGCCGGTCCGTCCCGCGATGTCGACGGACGTCATGGAGGCGCCGTCGAGGACGTCCGCGATCCCCAGCCTGGCCGCCACGGCCAGTGCGCGCGAGAAGGACCCTCCCGAGGCGATCTCCAGGAGCCCCGCGCCGCCCTGCGCGTCCTTCCCCTGATGGCGTGCGTCCGTGTCCACGGCCGGGCCTCCTTCTGCTCGTCTTCCCACCCGGCGGCCTCGGCCGTGCGGTACACGGAATAACGAGGCGGGGAAACGGCCAGAACGGCTCCGGTCCGCATACGTCCGGCAGACACGGGAGCGCCATGTACCCGTGGGCGTGCACCGGCGCGGTCAGGGGCGGTACGGGCCCCGGCGCGGGAGGCCGGCGGCCAGGTCCTGTTCCGGTCGGTGGCACGTCCGCCACGCCGTTGGTCACGAGGGCTTTGGGCGGCGTGGAAAGTGCCTGGCCAAAGGGCCACACATTGGAGCGACGACCGGGGCCGCCACCCCCCACAGGAGAGGCCCCGGCCGTCTTCCACGGGGTCGCAGCACGACCCCGTACTCATCTCAGCGCCGTGACTGCGTTTTCTGTCACACCGTGAGTCCGCCGACGAATTGTTGCGGGTTGTACAAGTCATGGACGCGGCCCCCGCCGAGCACGTAGCGTGCTGGTTCGCGCAGGGTTGCGCTGCAGTTGACCAGCTGCGATCGAGGACGGCAGAGCGGGTTGAGGGAGTGCTGGGGGACGACGCGGAGCTGACTGCCGCGGTGCTCGCGGCACAGGACGGGGACGAGGACGCCTTCCGTGCTGTGTACCGCGCGGTGCAGCCACGGTTGTTGGGCTACATACGGACGCTGGTCGGGGAGCCGGACGCCGAGGACGTGGCGTCCGAGGCGTGGCTGCAGATAGCGCGCGACCTCGGCCGGTTCAGCGGTGACGCCGACCGGTTCCGGGGCTGGGCCGCCCGGATCGCGCGCAACCGCTCGCTGGACCATCTGCGGATGCGCAGCCGCCGCCCCGCGATCGGCGGCGACGAGACCGAGCTGACCGCGCGGGCCGCCGAGTCCGACACCGCGGGCGACGCCATCGAGGCGCTGGACACGGACCGCACCATGTCCCTCATCGCCCAGTTGCCGCAGGACCAGGCCGAGGCCGTCGTGCTCCGGGTGGTCGTCGGGCTCGACGCGAAGAGCGCGGCGCAGACCCTCGGCAAGCGGCCCGGAGCCGTACGCACCGCCGCCCACCGGGGCCTCAAGCGGCTGGCCGAACTCCTCGACGCGGAGTATCCCGGGGCGAACCGGACGGATGGCGCCTCCGTGGACGGCACCCCAGACCCGGCGCAGGGTGCCGACGACGGTGCGGGTCAGGGGGCGGCCGGTGGCGCCGGACTCGGCGCCGTACCCGCGCAGCGCCCCGGGCGGGGCGGTCCGGTGGCGCCCGCCGGGGTCACTCCCGGTGTGACGCATTCGCGACCGTGGACGCAGAAGGACATGTGATGGCCGACGAGCACTACGAGTGGCTTGACAAGGACGCGGCGGAGAGACTGCTCCGCGGTGAACCGGTCGTCCCCGTCGGCGACGAGGCCCGCACCGACGCCTTCCGGCTCGCCGAAGCACTCGGCGCGGCCCGCGCGGGGTCCCGGTCCCCGGCAGACGGACTTCCCGGCGAGGACGCGGTCCTCGCCGCGTTCCGGCAGGCCGGACACGGCAACGGCGTGGACCGGCTCGCCGGCCCCTCCGCCGCCGTCCCCGGCCGGCCCGGTGTGCTGCGCGCCGTCCACATCGGCTCCGCCCCCGACGCCCCGGCCCGCCGCCCGCGCTGGAGGCGGCCGGTCCATTTCGGCCTGGTCGCCTCGCTCGCGGGCTGTGCGCTCGGCGGGGTAGCGGTGGCCGCCGGCACCGGCGTGTTCACGGGAACGTTCGGCGGACAGAGTTCGCCCGCTCCGGCCACCTCCGTGTCGGCCGCAGCGACCCCGGGGCCGCTGATCTCCGGCGGGGACGCGGACGACCCGTCGTCCCCGGCGCACCCGCCCCCGCCCGACGCGTCGGAGAAGCCCTCCCCGCCCGCGACCCTGGAGTCCGACGGGCCCGAGCACCCCGACGGCGCGCGAACCGGCGACACCGGCCGGGAGCCCGACGAGGACCGCCCGGGCAGCCCGGACAAGCCGGGCGGCGACGGCCGCGAGGAGACGGCCGGGGGCGGCGCGGACCAGGAGGAGAAGCCCGGCGGCCCCGGCGACGACGCGGAGTCCGGGAACTGGCACGAGCAGTCCGCCAAGGCCTGCAAGGCCTTCCGCGACGGCAGCCTGGATGACCGGAGCAGGCGGCAGCTGATCCGGCTCGCGAAGGGCGAGAAGAACCTGGAGCGCTTCTGCGACCGCCTCCTCGACGAGAGCGGCGGGAGTGGCGGTAGTGGCGGGAGTGGTGGAAACGGCGGGAACGGCGGCTCCGGTGGCTCCGGCGGTTCCGGTGGTGGTGGGGACGACGAGGGTCAGAACGGGCCGGGCGACGGTGACGGCGGCGCGCTGCCGCCCGTCTCCTTCAACCCCGCACCGCGCTCCGGCGTGGCCCCGGAGACGGACACCGGGACGGACACCGGGACGGACACCGAGGCCCCGCCGCTCCCGAAGAGTTCCGGCGTGGCCTCCATGCTCGCCCGTTGACGACCTGAGCTGCCCCCCGTTGACGACCTGAAGCGGCCGACTGATTACCTGGACCGCCCGTCGGCGACCAGAACCTTCCATTGCTGCCCTGAACCGCTCGCTGCTGGCCCGAACCGCCCGCTGACCTGCGGTTCCCGGCGCCCCCGAGCGGCCCGGGCGGCCGGGTGTGACGTTTTTCGGAGGCCGGGCGCAGTACAGAGTGAGCCGACTGGTCATCGGCCGCGCAACGAGCCGGGGTTCCCCCCGTACCTTCGGCTCAGCGCATCGGCGCGGGCGGGACACGTTCCCCCGGTCCCGCCCGCGCCCTCTCCTCCTCCACGTGCCGCCCACGCCGGATCACCGGCAGGCAGCGGGCCATCCGTTCCGGATCACCAGGAGACGACGACCTTGTCGCCGTTCTTCACCTGGTCGAACAGGTCCGCGACCTTCTTCTTGTCCCGCACGTTGACGCAGCCGTGCGAGGCGCCGCCGTAGCCGTTGGCCGCGAAGTCGGCGGAGTAGTGGACCGCCTGGCCGCCGCTGAAGAACAGGGCGTACGGCATCGGGGTGTCGTAGAGCGTCGACACGTGGTCCCGGGACTTCCAGAACACCTCGAACACGCCCTCCCGGGTGGGCGTGTACTCCGAGCCGAAGCGCACGTCCATCGCGGAGACGACCTTGCCGTCGTTCATCCACGCCAGGGTCCGGCTCCTCTTGCTGATGCACAGGACCCGGCCCTTCAGGCACCGTTCGTCCGGCGCGGCCACCGGCCGCTCGGTCGGCGGCTCCAGCTCCGCGGCCGTCGGCACCCGGGTCATGGCCAGCAGCCGCTGCCAGGTGACCGCGTCGGTGCTTCCGGTGACCGGCAGCCGCCGCTTGGCCTGAAAGGACCGTACGGAGTCGGCGGTGACGGAGCCGTAGTAGCCGGTGGGATTGCGCCCGAAGTGGCCGATCTGGCGGAGCCGGGCCTGGAGTTCCCGCACCTGGTCGCTCTCGGACCCCGTACGCATCAGGACGCGCGGCGGCGGTGCGGAGCTCGGCTCCGGGGCCGGCCGAGCCCTCGTCGGGGCCGGGGCCGGGGCGGCGGTGGACGCCGACGGACTGGGTGCGGTGCGTGGCTTCGCGTCCTCGGTCGCGGGGGCGGGGGCCGTGAGGAAGGGGCTCGGGGTCGGCGCGGCCGCCTGCGTGGCCCGCGCCGGCGGCGGCACGTCCTGTGCCCCTTCGGCGCTCCCGGGCTCGCATCCTGTCGCGAGGGCCGCCAGCGCGACGAGGGAAGCGGCGGTGACGCGACGCCCCCGGGGCTTTCCGCCCGCACACCGCCCGGCGGCCGAGTCCGGCCCCGGACCCGGTCCGGTCATCGCTTCCGACGACCGCGTCCCGCCCGCCGTGTCGCTCGCTCCCCGGCCGTCCCACCCGTTGTTCGTGCCCGCCATGCTCGGTCCCCCTGGCTCACCGCCTGCCCGGCGCCTCCTGTACGGGATTCCCGTCCGGCCCGGTCACCGAATCCTCCGTCGGACCCCGGCCGCGCGTCCAGCCCCCCGAGAGGTCGCCCAGCGGATCATGGCCGGGTCCGGCGCGCACGGCGCCCGTCTCCCGGGCGGCGTCGGGCCGCCGATACCGCCTGGTGAAACCCTCTGGACGACACCCCGTACGGGCGTGCGAGACTCCGTCCATGCTGGGTGTCACCGATCTTCCGACCTATCTCGCCGGTCTGGCGCTGATCGTTCTTCTGCCGGGGCCGAACTCGCTGTACGTGCTCTCCGTCGCCGCCCGTCGGGGCGTGCGCACCGGCTATTCGGCCGCCGCGGGGGTCTGGACCGGGGACGCCATCCTGATGACGCTCTCCGCGCTCGGCGCCGCGTCCCTGCTCCAGACCACGCCCCTGCTCTTCGCGATCGTCAAGTACGCGGGCGCGGCCTATCTGACCTGGATGGCCATCGGGATGCTGCGGGCGGCCGTGTCGCTGTGGCGCGAGCGGCACCGGCGTACCGCCGAACTGGCGGAGACGGTGGACGCCGCCGGGACTTCCGGAGCGGCCGGGGCTTCCGGGACGGCCGGGGCGACGGCGCCCGTGGAGAGGCCCTACCGCCGGGCCTTGGTGGTCAGCCTGATCAACCCGAAGGCGATCCTGTTCCTGATCTCCTTCTTCGTCCAGTTCGTCGACCCGGGCTATGCCTACCCGGCGCTGTCGTTCCTGGTGCTCGGCACGCTGCTCCAGCTCGCCAGCTTCGCGTACCTCTCGGTGCTGATCTTCGGCGGCACCCGCCTGGCCGCCGCCTTCCGACGCCGTAAGCGACTGTCGGCGGGGGCCACTTCCGCGGCGGGTGTCCTGTTCCTCGGGTTCGCAGCCAAGCTCTCGTTCAGCAGCGTGTAGCTCCGGCCCTCAGCGGTGCCCTGCCTTTCGTGTCCGGCCTTCCCCGACGTCGTGCGCGTGCCCGGTCATTCCGCGGACGCGCAGAGTTCACCCGCTGTCGTGGCGGGCGTCACCCGATCCTCCCGCCGCCTCACTAGGTTGTCGGGACCATGATCGAAGGCGAGGGCACGCGTGCCGAAACTGTCCGTTGTCGTACCGCTCCACAATGTCGCGCCCTACGCTCCGACCACGCTGGGCAGCCTGGCCCGCAACGCGGACCCGGACATCGAGTTCCTGCTGGTCGATGACGCGTCCACCGACGGCACGCAGGACATCGTCGACCACTGGGCCGAGCGGCTGCCGCGCGCCCGGGTGATCAGACACGGTACGAACGTCGGCATCGCGGCCGCCCGCAACAGCGGCATCGACGCGGCCGAGGGCGACTACCTCACCTTCCTCGACGGCGACGACTGGTACGCCCCCGGCCATCTGGACCGGCTCGTGCGCGCCGCCCAGGACCTCGACTGCGACTTCGCCCGCACCGACCACGTCCAGTCCACCGGTACCACCCGCGTCGTGCGGCGCGCCCCCGCGCCCCTCCGGGACGCCCTGCTGGACCCCCGCGACGGGATCGGGGCGCCCGAGCGCGAGACCATGGTCGACTACCCGTTCGTCTGGGCCGGGATCTACCACCGGCGGCTCTTCGCCGACGGCGCCCAGCGCTTCGCCACCGAATTGCGCACCGCCGAGGACCGGCTGTGGATCTGGCAGCTCCATCTGCGCGCCCGCACCTACGCGGCGCTCGGGCTGTACGGCATCTTCTACCGGCGCGGGGTCACCACCTCCCTGACCCAGATCAAGGACGCCCGCCAGCTCGACTTCTTCCCCGCCTACGACACGCTGCTCGACCAGCTGCGCACGGACCGGGACGCGAAGACCCTGCTGCCCAAGGCCGTCCGCACCTACTGCGCGATGATCGCCTTCCACAACGAGAAGGCCGACGACTACGAGCCCGCCACCGCCCGGCGGCTGCGCTCCGAGTCGGCCGCCGCACTGCACCGGATGCCGCAGGACGTGCTCGACCGCACCCTGACGATGATCGACGACAAGCGCGGCACGCTCCTCAGCCGTCTGCGCACCAAGCAGAAGGCCGCCTGACCGATGCCCGGACCCACACCCGTACCCACGTCCGTACGTACGCCCCCGCGCACCCAGATCTTCCAGGTGTCCACCTTGTACGGGGTGGCCACCCTCGCCGCCGCGCTCGACGCCGGACAGTTCGGCCGGGCCACCGACAGCCACCGCATCCTGCTGGTTTCCAACAACGCGGCCGTCCCCGAAACGGCCCTGCGCCTGGAGGAGATGCGCGGTTACGGCTCCCTCGCCGCCCGCTTCGACGCCGTCGTCGACTGGAACGAGGCGATCAGCCCGCACCACCCCAGCGGCTGGGGCCCCCGCTCCGAGGAGACCGTCCTGTGGCAGCGGGCCTTCCGCCTGGCCTGGGACATCGCCCCCGACGCCCCCGTCGACCTGGCCGTCGAGTCCATCCAGGTCAACCCGGCCCGCGCGCTGGCCGCGATCTTCTCCGAGAGCGCCGTCCACGTCTACGCCGACGGCCTGATGAGCTACGGCCCCACCCGCAACCGGCTGCCCCAGTCCATCGCCTGCCGCATCCGGCGCGTCCTCCACCTCGACCTGGTCACCGGGCTGCGCCCGCTCCTCCTCGCCGAGGCCGGCGTCGAACCCGAACTCGTCCCCGACGACGCCTTCCGCGCCGTCCTCTCCGAGATCGCCGCCGCGGCCGACGGGGACAAGCAGCTCGCCGCCGCCGAGGCCGCCGCCCCCACCGCGATGCTTCTCGGCCAGTACCTCGCCGCCCTCACCATCCTCACCGCGGAGGAGGAAGAGGACCTGCACGTGCGGATGTTGCGCGGAGCGGCCCGCGCCGGGCACACCTCCATCCTCTTCAAGCCGCACCCCACCGCCCCGGCCAGTTACTCCCGCGCCCTGGACGAGGCCGCCGCCGAGGCCGGCGTACGGCTCACCACCCTGGACGGCCCGCTGCTCGCGGAGACGCTGTACGAGCGGTGCGCGCCCGCCCTGGTCGTGGGGTGCTTCTCCACCGCGATGTTCACCGCCGCCGCCTACTACGGCATCCCCGTCGCCCGCGTCGGCACCCGCCTGGTGCTCGACCGCATCACCCCGTACGAGAACAGCAACCGCGTCCCGCTGACGATCACCGACCACCTTGTGCCCGACCTGGACGCGCACGGTGCCGGAGCCGTCCCCCTGCTGCCGCGCACCGCGCCGGACACCCTCGCCCCGCTGGTACGGACCGTCGGCTACTGCATGCAGGCCAAGCTCAACCCCGGGCTGCGCCCCGACGCCGAGGCCTGGCTGCGGGAGCGGCTCGACCCCACGACCCAGCACTACTTCAAACGCCGCCGCCTCCAGAGCCTCACCCTGCCCGGCGGCGGCCCCCGGGGAGCGGCGGTCCGGCTGCGCCGCACCGTACGGCGCACCCGCAGCACCCTGGGCCTCTGACCCGGGGCCGGGGCGCGGACCCGGGTCGGCGTCCGACCCTCGGCCCGACCCTCGGCCCGACCCTCAGCCCGACTCACAGAACGGCGGAACGAGCATGGGCCAGACCCTCACCGGGCTGCTCACGTCAGTACGTGCCCTGGCGGGACGGCCGGGAACACCGGCCCAGGGGCGCCCCGGCGGCGGACCGGACCCGGCGCTCCTGGCCGCCCTGCGGCTCTGTGGGGACCACCTCGCCGCCCTCGCCGCCGCCGGTCCCCTCACCGACGTCCGGCGCACCCGGCTCATCGCGTCGATCGGCGCCCTGACCACCGCGTGCTCCACCCCGGGCGCCGACGCGTTCGACGCGCTGCTGCGGACCGGGCAGCAGGCGCTGGACAGCGGGGGTGAGGCCGAGGCCCGCCTCGCCCTGGCCCTCGCCGACGAGGCGACCGCCGTGCGCACCCGCTCCAAGGGCGCCTGGCGGCTGCGCGGCAGCGCCCTGGACGCGCTCGGCCGGGGCGAGGAGGCGATCACCGCGTACGAACGCCACCTCGCGCTCCAGCAGAACACCGCCGCCTCCCGCGACGTCGAACGCCGGATCGCCACCCTCCGCGCCGCCGGCGACCGCATCGACGAGGCGCTGACGCTGTTCCGGTCGGGGGCCCCCGACACGGAGGCGACCGGCGCGGTTACGGAGGCGACCTGCGCGGACACGGAGGCGTCCGGCGCGGACACGGAGGCTTCCCGCGCCGCCGTCCGCCTGTCGCGCCACCTGCCCGCCGCCGAGGCCCGCGCCGCCTTCACCGACCTCGTCCGGCTCCGGACCGCCGAACACGGGGCCGGGGACCCGGCGGTGCGCCGGCTCGCCGCGCTCTACTCCGAGCACCGCCGGCTCTCGGATCGCGACCCGATGGGCGACCCGCTGCTGGGCGGGGCCGAGCCCATCGGCGTACCCGGGCTGCGCCGGCTCGTCGCGGGCCGCACGGTGTGCCTGGTCGCCGACACCCCGCGCACCGCCGAGCAGGAGCGGCGGCCCGGCAGCCCGCTGGCCGCGCTGATCGAGGGCTACGACCTCGTCGTGCGCTGCGACGAGCCGCGCCACACCGCCCCCGCCGCCCGCACCGATCTGCACGCCTGCACCCTGCGCGGCGACAGCCCGTGGAAGGGCCCCCGCTGGGACCGGCGGGCGGGCGCCCGGCTCGTCTTCGGCGACCCGCTCCCGCACTGGCGGCTCGCCCTGCGCAGCCGGCTCGTCCCCGGCGCCCAGGATCGTGTCGGCGACGCCACGCTGCGCCGCCCGCTGCACGACCCGGCGCTGCTCGGCGAGGAGCCCGGCGGCGCGGGACCCGCGAGCACCGCGTACACCGTGCTGCGACTCCTCTACTTCCTGGGCACCCCCGCCCGGGTGGACCTCATCGGGTTCGAAGGGCCGGCCGTCCTGTCCCCGCGCGAACGGGAATGGGTCACGACACGGACCGCGAGCACGGACGACACCGCGGTGAGGATCACCCTGCGATGACACACCCCGACCCCGCGACGACGCCCGGCTCCACGCCCGCCGCGACGACCGATTCCACGAGGGCGGCCGAACCCGCCTCCGCGACTGCCACGACCGCCTCCGCCGACGACCGCCGCGCCGTCACCGGAAAGCGCCGGATCGCCTTCGCCGTGCACGTCGCCGGCGCGGACGACCTGCCCGGACTCCACACCCTCCTGCGCAGCCTCGCGCTGACCAACCCGGCGCTCTGCGAGGACCTCGTCGTGCTGCACCCCGGTCTGCCGGACACCGCCTTCGACGCCGCCCGCCGGCTGCACCCCCGGCTGCTCCCGCGCCCGGCCGCCGGACGCCACGACGTGTTCCGCGTCGACGGGTACGACACCGTGGTCGCCCTCACCCCCGCCATGGTCGTCCTCGGCCGGCTCGACGCCCTGCTGAGACTCCGTACGGGCGTGGCCGCCGTGCCGCGCCCCGAGCCCGACGGCCCCCCGGACCCGCGCGGCGGCGTCCCCGACGACGGGCTGCTGGTGATCCAGCGCCAGGACCTCGACCATGCCGTACCGCCCGCCGTCGCGCAGGACATCCCGGAGAGCCGCCTCGTACCCCTGGACTCCCGGTACGACTTCCGGGCACTGCGGCTCGGCGACGACCTGGCGGTCCCCGAAGGCGTCGTCGTCCTGAACTTCGCCGACGTGCCCACGTCGTGTACCGGTCCCGCCCACGCGGACCGGGCGCGCTTCGACCTGGACGACCAGGCGTTCCGCGCCGCCTACCTCGCCCTCCCCGGCACCGGACACCCCGACCTGCTGCTGCACCTCGCGCTCCCGTTCCCCTCCGGGCCCCGGCCGCCGATCGACCTGGTCCGGCAGCTCGCCGAGATCCACCGGGGGCGCGGCCACCACGACCGGGCCGTCGCCCTGCTGGGCGAGGCCGTCGCGGGCCGTCCCGACCTGCCGCGCTGCCACGAGACGCTCGGCGTCTGCCTGATGGCGCTGTCCCGGTACGAGGAGGCCGAGACACACCTGCTGCTGGCCACCGCCTCGCCGGACTTCGCCCCCCGCGCCTTCGGCCAACTGGCCCGGCTGGCCTGGCTGCTCGGCCGCACCGAGGACGCCCGGGGCTATGCGCTCGCGGGCCTGGAAACCGACCCGACCGACGCCAACTGCCGCGCCTGGTACGCCCGTACGTCCGAGCTGACCGCAGCCGAGCGAGAGCCCGTCAGCACCCGCCCGGGTGAACAGCTCGCCCATGTCGCCCTGTTCGCCGACGGCGAGGAGAACGCGGGCGACAAGGTGCTGCCCGAGGCGGTCCGCAGCTGTTTCACCGCCGACACCGGCCCGGACCGCTGGCACCAGCAGCACGCGCACCTGCTGGTCGACGAGGCCGCTCTCGAACGCCTCAACGCCCGGCGGGCGGTGATCGTCGGTGGCGGCGGGCTCTTCCTCCCCGACACCGCGCCCAACGGCAACAGCGGCTGGCAGTGGAACATCCCCGACGACGTCCTCGCCCGGATCACCGCCCCCCTGGCGGTCTTCGCCGTCGGCTACAACGTCTTCGACGGCCAGCGCTACCGCCGCGAGCGGTTCGCGGCCTCTCTGCGGGCCCTGGTCGAGCGGTCCGCGTTCTTCGGGCTGCGCAACCACGGCTCCGTCGCCCGGGTCAGGGAACTGCTGCCCGAGTCGCTGCGCGAGAAGGTGCGCTACCAGCCCTGCCCCACCACGGTCGCCCGCCACCTGGACCCGCGCCTCGCCGAACCGGCGGAGCGCGAGGACACCGTGCTCGTCAACTGCGCCTACGACCGGGCCGGGCTCCGCTTCGGCCACGACTACAGCCACTTCCTCGCGGAGATGGCCGCCGCGATCCGGGCCGTGTCCGCGTCGGCGGAGGTCCGTTACGCCGCGCACATGCCCGCCGACGAACGCTTCGTCGACGACCTGCGCCGGGAGCACGGCCTCACGCTCCCCGTGGACCCCCTGTACCTGCTCTCCAACGACGCCATTCGGGACCTCTACCGGCGCACCCGGCTGGTGATCGGGATGCGGGGGCACGCCGGGATGATCCCCTTCGGCTGCGGCACCCCCGTCATCAGCCTGGTCTCGCACCCCAAACTGGCGTACTTCCTGGCCGACATCGACCGGCCCGACTGGGGCGTCTCCGTCCACGAGCGCGCCCTCGGCGCCCGGCTCGCGGAACGGGCCCGCGCGGTGCTGGCCGACCACCCGGCGGCGGTGGCCGACGTCCACGACCGGCAGGGCCTGCTCTGGTCGGTGACCCGGGACAACCTCGCCCGGCTGCGTGAACTCACCGGCCTGCCCGACCCGTTGGGGGAGCCGGCAGCCCCGCCCGGCCTGCCCGCGCCCAGGTCCGCCGCCGGCCGGGACCACGTCACCCGCCCCCGGGGCCGGGCGTGACGCCCGGCCCCGGCCCGTCCGTATCCACGCTGTGCACCCCGTTCACCCCCGGCCCGTCCGTATCCACGCTGTGCACCCCGTCCACCCCCTGAGGACCATGTCGACCACACCCCCCGCCCCCGCCCCGGCGCCGACGGTCCCGGAGACGCCCCGTCCCGTCCGCGAGCACCGCTACGACATCGACCTGATCCGGCTGCTCTGCTCGCTCGGCGTGATCGGCCTCCACGCCGGGTCCGCCTTCGTGAACGCCGTGGGCCGGACGGCCTCGCAGGGGCCCGGCACCTACTGGGCCGGGCTGACCGCCGACTCCGTCGGCCGCTTCGCCGTGCCGCTCTTCTTCGCCATCGCCGGCTGGGTGGTCCTGGTCGGGGCCCCGCCGAAGGACGGCGCACGGCTGCGGCGTCGGATCGTGCGGATCGTGGTGCCCCTCGCCGTCTGGACGGCGCTCTACCTCGCCTGGGGCAGGCTGCGCGGAACCAACGACGCCCCGGTGGGCGAGCTGGCGCTGGACTCCGTGTTCGCCTCGGTCCGCCCCGCCTACCACCTCTGGTACCTCTACGCCTACCTCCCCGTGATCATGGTCCTGGGGCTGGTCGTGCTGGTCAGGTCGGGCAAGCAGCCGTGGGGCCTCGGCGCGGTGCTGCTGGTCCTGGCGTCCGCCCCGTCGCTCTTCGGCGATCTGGCCGAGGCCACCGGCCGCGAACTGCCCCGCTTCGGCTGGGCGTTCGGGCCGTACCAGCTGATCTACGCGGTGCTCGGGGCGCTGCTGCTCGCCGCCCCGGCCGGCACGTTCGGCCGGCGGCGGTTCCCCTGGCTGCTGCTCGCGGCGGCCGGACTGGCCGGGGTGATCGCGTACCAGCACGAGGTGCACTACGCGATCCCGTACGCACACGTCCTGGTGGCCCTGTTCAGCTGCGGCGTCCTGATCTCCCTGCACGGCCTGCGCGTCCCGGAGCGGCTGCGCCCCACCCTGACCCGGCTGGCCGACGCGTCGTTCGGGGCCTACCTGGTGCACGTGCTCGTCCTGGGCGTCCTCACCGACGCCTTCGTCCGGGCGGACCTGGGCGGCCCGGCCGCCGCCGCGCTCGTGGTCGGGATCACGGTGGCCACGACGGCCCTGTCGTTCGGCGCGGCCATGCTGTGGGGCCGGGCGGGCGCGAGCAAGGTGCTGGGCTGACCCTCCCGCGCACCGGGACGCGCGGGGCGCGCGACCCGCGCACCCCTGCCCGCCCGGAAGCTCCTCAGCCCCGGCCGCTCCGCAACGCCCTGGCCCGCCGGGCCACCCGTCGCAGGGCCGGACTGCTCCGCAGGAACGCCAGCCGGGCCGGGACCACTCCGGGGAGCGCAAGCGAGGCCAGGCGGCGGCGCTTGAAGTAGCGCCAGGTGCGGTCGTCCAGGTGCGTGGACAGGTAGCGCTCGGCCGCCGGGCGCAGATCGGGGCGGACCTTCGGCCGCATCGCGAAGCCGACGGCCGCGAGCAGACCGTCCAACTCCGCACCGGTGTACGGCGTCTCCGCTCCGGGGTAAGGCGTCTGCGCACCGGTGTACGGCACCTCCGCACCGATGGAAGGCGTCTGCGCGGCGACCGCCTCCGCGTCACCGAGCCCCGGCAGCAGGGCGTCGGCGAGCGTCGCCGGTATCCGCTCGGCGTTCTCGTACGGGCTCAGCCGCTCCAGGAGCAGCCCCGTGCCGACGGCCGCCACCGGGAGGCCGTGGAACCGGGCCGCCCCGAACAGGGCGGCCGAGGTGCAGCCGACGACCAGCGCGGGCCGCAGCCGGTGCAGCAGCACATCGGCCACGACGGGCCGCGCGGTGTCCAGCACGGTCAGCTCGACGCCCAGCCGGTCCGCCTCGGCGCGCAGCGCCGCCGGGTCCTCCCACGGCGCGTACGGGTCCGGCGCGAACACCAGCCGGCGGTGGCCGAGGGCCGCGGCCCCGCGCACCATCTCCAGCCGGAGCTCCGCCTCCTCGGCAGCCGGGAGCAGCCCGGCCCCCGAGAGATCCTGCCCGAGCAGCAGCGCGGGCGCCTCGACGGCGGGCAACTTCACCTCGGAGTCGGCCAGTTCACCGACGACCTTGGTGATCGCCTCGGCCGGCACGGTCCGCTGCTCCACCCCGTACTCGCCCAGCAACAACAGGCGCGCCCCGGGAACCAGGTCCGGATGGAGCAACCGCCGCACCCGGACCCCGGTCAGCGGGGGGATCTTCTCCCCGGTCGGGCCGTAGCCGCCGGGACCCTCCGCGTACACATCGACGGGGACACCGGCGAAGAGCTGGGTGAGGGCGCGGGCGGGACCGGCGTGCGGGGAGTCCACGACGAGCTCCAGCTCCTCGTCGCCGAGACCCCAGGCGCGCCGGAAGTGACGCTCCCACAGCGGGGCGTCGTCGGCCCGGGGCAGCCAGCCGTCCGGGTGGAAGGGGAAGATCGCGTCGTTCCAGGAGAGAACTTCGTCGAACCGGGCGCGCAGCCGCTCGAAACCGGCGGTCTCCGAGACATCGGCGACGGCCTCCGGGGCCGGCCCCGTCCGGGACAGCAGCAGGATCCGGCGGTCGGGCTCGGTGAAGCAGCCCGCGTCGATCGCCGCGGCGAGCAGCACCGTCGCGGCGGGCGAGGAGGCGTGGAAGATCCGGATGGTCATGCGGCCGAGGCCCCCTTCGCGGCGGCCGGGCGGCGGCGCAGCCTGCGCACCCGGGTCGCTCGTGTCACGTCCATGGCGTCGAGAGCCTCGTCCAGCAGCCGCTGTGGCAGGCGTCCCAGGGCCGCCGTTCCGCGCGACTTCAGTTCGCGGGCCACGGCCGGTTCGAATTTATCCAGGGAGCCCAGATGGTGGGCGATGACCGCGCAATACGTGCGTACGGCCTTCGGCAGCAGAGCGTCCGCGTCACGGTCGGCGGCCGTCTCGGCGATCACCTGGTCGAAAGCGGGCAGGAAATCGAGTTGGCGCACATCGCCGATCTGGGTCAGCGACGTGGCCACCCCGCGCCGGTAGAAATGGCTGAGCAGGCCCAGGGCGGCGAAGGATTCCGCCTCCCGGTGCAGCCGCCAGATCCACGGCCGGTCCTCGGCCGTGCGCAGCCCGTCGGTGAAGTGCAGCAACCCCCGGTCCAGCAGCCGCCGGTGGTAGAGGCCCGCCCAGGCGAACGCGTAATCCACCGACGTGGTGCGGTGGGCGGGCAGGATCGCCGCTCGGGGGTCGCTCACGACCCCGTGCGGCCCGTGCGGCACCCGGCGTACGGTCCGCGACCTGCCGTTCACCTGGACGTGGTCGGTGCGCACGAAGTCGCAGCCCAGCGCCTCGGTCCGGGCCACCAGCCGCTCGTAGTGCCCGGGGGCCAGCCAGTCGTCGCCGTCCAGGAAGGCGATGTACTCGCCGCGGGCGGCCTCCAGACCGGTGTTGCGCGCGGTCGCCAGACCGCCGTTCACCTCGTGCCGCAGCACCACGGCCCCCGGGATCTCGTCGGCGGCCCGGTGCAGCAGCCGGGGTGTCCCGTCGGTCGAACAGTCGTCGACGAGAAGGAACTCGAAGTCCTCGCGGGCGTTGGCCCGCAGACTTCTGAGCGTGTCGGGCGCGTAGGCCTGCACGTTGAAGAACGGCACGATGACGGAGAGCTTAACCACGCGCATCACGTTAGGTGTGGCACCGGCTCTTTCCTTTTCCGCAATGCGCCCAGCAGGTGAACAACGCCCGTCCCTCAGGTGAACCGCCTTTTCCTGGACCGGAATTGAGGGCGATTTCGGGCCCGCCCCCAAGCGTCGGCTCGCTGTTAACCATCTGTTGCCATCACGTTGGGCCGCGCATCGAAATGCCTTCCTAACTTCTAGGACGTGCCCCCACGTACCAGCAATGAGGCCGAACCGGCCGAAACCCCCGCCGCGCCCCGACCGGCGCTGCGGGTCGCCGTCCTCGCCGACTCCGACACCCGGTGGAAATGGGGCGCGCTCACCGCGCGCCGCCTGACCGCCGGGGCGGACGGCCCGGACGCGCGCCCCGTCGAGGTCAGCGGGCTGCTGCTGCGCGGCCGGGCCACCCCGACGCCCCGCCAGCTCGCGGAGGTCGGCGAGGTCGGGATCGACGCCGGGCGGGTCCGCGAGGTCACCGCCGTCGAGTTCCTGCACACCGTGCGCGACGAGGGGTACGACCTCGTCGTCCTCGCCCTCGTCGGCGGCGGCGTCCAGGCCATGCTGCACGGCCTCGCCGCCCTCGGCCTGCCGCGCCGGCCCGTCGTCGTCACCGGATACGTGGGCGTCGTCTACGAGAAGCTCGCCGACGGGCTCCTGCTCCGCCACGGCGCGGACGTCGTCCTCGCCAACTCGGCCCACGACGCGGAGCGTTTCCGCGCCGTGTACGAGGGGGTGGGCGCCGACGCCTCGGCGGTCACGGAGGCAGCCCTGCCCTTCCTGGGCGGAGCCCCCTACCGCCCCGAAGAGGGCCGCGACACCGTGGTGTTCGCCGCCCAGCCCTCCGTGCCGGCCTCCCGCGCCGACCGTACGTACCTGCTGCGCCGGCTCGTCGAGCACGCCCGGCTGCACCCGCGCCGCGAGGTGCTGCTGAAGCTGCGCTCCAAGCCGGGCGAGCACACCACGCACATCGAGGAGCTGCCCTACCAGAAGCTCGCGCAGCGGCTGCCGGGCGGTCTGCCGCCCAACTTCCGCCTGGTGTACGGGCACATGGGCGAGGTGCTGGACCGCACCGACCTCCTGGTCACGGTCTCCTCGACGGCCGCGCTGGAGTCCCTGCACCGGCGCATCCCGACCGCGGTCCTCACCGACCTCGGTGTCCGCGAGACGCTCGGCAACCACCACTTCGTCGGCTCCGGGCTCCTCACCTCCTGGGACCGGCTCGACGGCGGAATCCGGCCCCGGCCCGACGGGGCGTGGCTGGCCGGCCAGGGCGTCGCCGCCGACGGCTCGTACGGCACCGCCTACGACACGGCCCGCGCCAAGGTCACCGCCCTCCTCGGCGCCGGAGAACTCCCGTCACTGGCCCCCTACTACACACCCGCCACCGCCCCCGGCTACCTCCCCGGCATTCTCGGCCGCCACCACCTGGCCCCCGACGGCACGCCCCTGCCCGGCGCGGCCGCACCGCAGGAGACCGGCCGGGTCCGGGGCGCGGTGCGCGAGACCGTCCGCAACGCGGCCCGGGGCGCCTACCGCCAGGGCGTCCAGCGCGTCGCCCCCGTGATCCGCCGGATGGGGGAGCTGTGACCACCACTCCAGGAGCAGCCACCATGACCCCAGGGACAACGATGCAACCGCCCCCGACCGTCCTCGCCGTGATCCCCGCCCGCGGCGGATCCAAGGGCGTCCCCGCCAAGAACCTCGCCGAGGTCGGCGGCATCCCCCTGGTCGCCCGCGCCGTCCGCGCCGCGCTCGCCGCGCCCGAGGTCACCGACGTCGTCGTCACCACCGACGACGGGGCGATCGCCGAGGCCGCCCGCACCGCCGCCGCCGACCTGCGGGCCGCCCACCGGCTGCACGTCGTCGAGCGCCCCGCCGCCATCGCGGGGGACACCGCCACCAGCGAAGCGGCCGTGCTGCACGCGATGGACGTCTACGAGGCCGAGCGCGCCCGGAGCGTCGACGTGGTCCTCCTCGTCCAGTGCACCAGCCCGTTCGTCTCCCGCGAGGACATCGACGGCGTCGCCAGGGCGGTGGCCCACGAGGGCGCGGACACGGCCGTCACGGTCGCCCCGTTCCACGGCTTCGTCTGGCGCGACGGGCACGCCGTCGAGGAGGGAACGTACGGCGTCAACCACGACAAGTCCGTACGCCCGCGCCGGCAGGACCGCCCCCAGGACCACCTGGAGACCGGCGCCGCCTACGCGATGGACGCGGCGGGCTTCCGCACCCACCGCCACCGCTTCTTCGGCCACACCGCCCTGGTCCCCACCGACCCGGCGCGGGTGCTGGAGATCGACGACCCGCACGACCTGGCCCGCGCCCGCGCGCTCGCCCCGCTCCTGGACCCCTCCCCGCTGCCCTCCCTCGCGGACGTGGACGCGGTCGTCCTGGACTTCGACGGCACCCAGACCGACGACCGGGTCATGGTCGACTCCGAGGGCCGCGAGACGGTCGCCGTGCACCGGGGCGACGGCCTGGGCATCGCCGCGCTGCGCAAGGCGGGAGTCCCCCTCCTGATCCTCTCCACCGAGCAGAACCCGGTCGTCGCGGCCAGGGCCCGCAAGCTCCAGATCCCCGTCCTGCACGGCATCGACCGCAAGGACGAGGCGCTGAAGCGGTGGTGCGACGAGCAGTCCATCGCCCCCGACCGGGTCCTCTACGTCGGCAACGACGTCAACGACCTGCCCTGTTTCTCGCTCGCCGGCTGGCCCGTCGCCGTCGCGAGCGCCCACGACTCGGTACGCGCCGCGGCGCGCGCCGTCACGACCACCCCCGGGGGCTACGGCGCCATCCGCGAGATCGCGGCCTGGCTGCTGGGCCCCACCCTCACCACCACTCCCACTGTCCCCACAGTCCCCACCGAGTAAGGAAGCACCACCATGAGCACCTCCCGCCTGCGCACCTTCGGCACCCGCACCGCCGGCCCCGGCCACCCCGTCTACATCACGGGCGAGATCGGCATCAACCACAACGGCGACCTCGACAACGCCATCGCGCTGATCGACGCGGCCGCCGAAGCCGGCTGCGACGCCGTGAAGTTCCAGAAGCGCACCCCGGAGATCTGCACCCCGCGCGACCAGTGGGACATCGAGCGCGACACCCCCTGGGGCCGGATGACGTACATCGACTACCGCCACCGCGTCGAGTTCGGCGAGGCCGAGTACACCGCCATCGCCGAGCACTGCGCCAAGCGCGGCATCGACTGGTTCGCCTCCCCGTGGGACACCGAGGCCGTCGCCTTCCTGGAGAAGTTCGACGTCCCCGCCCACAAGGTGGCCTCCGCCTCCCTCACCGACGACGAGCTGCTGCGCGCCCTGCGCGCTACCGGCCGCACGGTCATCCTCTCCACCGGCATGTCGACCCCGAAGCAGATCCGCCACGCGGTCGAGGTCCTGGGCAGCGACAACATCCTTCTCTGCCACGCCACTTCCACGTACCCGGCGAAGGCCGAGGAGCTGAACCTGCGGGTCATCAACACCCTCCAGCAGGAGTTCCCGAACGTCCCGATCGGCTACTCCGGCCACGAGACCGGCCTCCAGACCACCCTCGCGGCCGTCGCGCTCGGCGCCACGTTCGTCGAGCGCCACATCACCCTGGACCGCGCCATGTGGGGCTCCGACCAGGCCGCCTCCGTCGAGCCGCAGGGCCTGACCCGCCTGGTCCGCGACATCCGCACCATCGAGGCCTCCCTCGGTGACGGCGTCAAGAAGGTGTACGAGTCCGAGCTCGGCCCGATGAAGAAGCTCCGCCGGGTCGCGGGCGTCGTCGCCGAGACCGAGAACGCGGCGGCCCCCGAGCCGGTCGCGGTCTGAGCGCCGACCGGTGAACCTCGCCTTCGTCGAGAGCCCGGTCCAGCTCCTGAACGTCCTGGAGTGGGTTCACACCCAGGGGGGAGACGACCCGGCCGACACCACGGTCGTCGTCCTCCCCCCGGTCGACCCGATGTCGCGCGGTCAGCTGCGCCGGATGGCGGAGCTGGCCCGCGACGAGGGCATCGCCGTCCGCTGGCAGGAGGCGCGCGGCGAGTCCGGCGCGCCCCTGAAGGCCCTGCGCGCCCTGGCCGGCCTGGTCCGGCGCGCGGACCACATAGTGATCGGCGACCCGTTCTCCCGCTATGTGCAGCTCCTGCTGACCCTGGTCCGCGCCGACCGCCTCACGGTGGTCGACGACGGCACGGCCACCATGGAGTTCGTCGCCCAGCTGGCCCGGGGCGAGCGCCTCACCCGCTGGCACCGCCGGGGCCGCACGGGACCGCGCGAGCTGGTCCTGGCCCCGGTCACGGCGACGGCCCGCCGCCGCTTCACCCCGACGGCGAACCACACGGTCGAGGTGTTCACCGCGATGCCGGTCGAGGCTCCGCCCGGCATCGCGGTCACCCCGAACACCTTCGCCTGGACCCGGGCCCGCTTCGGCCCGCCCAGCGTCGGCAAGGGCGCGGACCTGGTCGGCACCTCCCTGGTCGAGACGGGCGTCGTCGACCCCGTCCCGTACCAGGAGGCGGTCACGGCCCTGGCCCGCGCCCACGGCGCCACCCGCTACTTCGCGCACCGCCGCGAGTCCGCCGAGAAGCTCCACGCCCTGGAAGCCGCCACCGGCCTGGAGATCGTCCGCCCGGACCTCCCCCTGGAACTGATCGCCCGCCGCGGCCCCATCGGCCGCACGATCGTCAGCTTCCCCTCCACGGTCGTCCACACCCTCCCGCTGGCCCTGGCCGGCACGGGCGTGAACGTCGCGGTCTGCGACATCGCCCCGGAATGGCTCCGCGCCACCGCTTCGCCCCGCGCCCAGGGCTTCCTGAGCGGAGTCACGGAGACGGCACGGGGGGTGCAGCGGCTGTCCTACTGGAGCGCGGAGGCGGTCGCGGAGGGCTGAGGACGCCTGAGCGCCTGTCGGGTGGCCTGCGATCGGGCGTCCACGCCCCGGCACGCACTCCCCCGAGCCCTCGGCTTCGCTCGAGCAGGGAGGAACCCCCTCCCGCGTTGTCGTCGGTCGCCGGCTTCCTCAAGCTCTCGGCTCCGCTCGACCAGGGGAGACCCCATCCGCGTCGACTCCCTCCTCCGCCTGGGAATCGCACGCACCGGACCGCGTCCGCTTTCCGACCGGACGCGACCCGACAGGCTCTGAGCGGGCCCGCTTCCCGGTGAGCGCGAGAGCGGGCCGGCTCCCGATGAGCGCGGCTCTCGAGGGAGGACCTCCCACCGCCCGCTTGTCGACCCGCCCAGCTGCCGGGCGCGATGGAACAAAGTGCGACAGCAGACCTACTGACTGCATAAGTGAATCCATGGAACAAGTCGAACGATAACTGCGGATGGCAGGGCAATCTCAGTAAAAGATCTGAGTGCGCAAGATTGCCACAGGCATATGCATTGCGGACATTGGTGAATTTACGCACTTCTACTTTTTATTGGACGGCAATTTATCGGCCGAGTGGTAGTGTGCAGCCGTGCCGGGGCAGAGGTGGGGGTCTCGGGTAATGCCTGATGACCCGCCGTCTGTCCTCTGATATGTTTATTTTTCTACTCGGGGTGGGAAATTGAGAATCTTCAGGGCTTTGTCTGTTCTTGTATCTGCTGTCGCTCTCTCGATGGCGGTCGCTACTCCTGCTAGTGCGGCGCCGGCGGACGGAACGCAGGTCACGTGTGGTCGCGGTCCTTCGTGGCCGGGATTCGGGCTCTACTACAACTCGAATGTGGCAGGCTCCAAGCGGTGTATTTTCGGGGATGTTCATAACTACGCTGCGAACCCGACCGCCTGTTCCTCGCAGGGCTGCCTTCCTTATCGTTACGAGACCGACGGCAGGAACGGTCAGGGAACGACGGTCAAGAACAATGCGGCTTCCGCGTACAACTATTCCGGTTGGGTTGTGCGGGTCTACTTCAACAGCGGATGGGGAGGCACCTGGGACTCCTTCCCGCCGTACGGGTACCAGGGTTCCGCCCAGTGGTACGGGAACCTGAACGGGACGTACAACAACAACGCTTCGCAGAACATGGCCTACGAGCCCGCCTGACCCTGCTCCGGACTCGGTCCGGAAGGCTCGACAGGACGATGAAGAAATCGTCCCGTGCCGCTCTTCCTCCTTATCCGCAACGGTTGGATGCTGTTCTTGCCTGCCAGGGTGAGCGTGCGCTGCCGCGCAGCTGGAGACGGAGCGGACGAGACGTTCCCCCTTTGTAGCTGCCGCCCCACCGAGCAGGCACGGCCGCCTGCTCGGTGGGGCGGCAGCTTTTTTCGGTCGTGGAGCGACGGCGCTTCCGTAGCCAATGGCTCGGGTGTGACGTGCACGTTTTCTAG
Source organism: Streptomyces sp. CA-278952 (assembly GCF_028747205.1). Classification (NCBI taxonomy): domain Bacteria; kingdom Bacillati; phylum Actinomycetota; class Actinomycetes; order Kitasatosporales; family Streptomycetaceae; genus Streptomyces; species Streptomyces sp. CA-278952. The sequence continues at coordinate 2,876,419 of NZ_CP112880.1, read as the reverse complement.
CGGAATGAAGTGACATGAATAGGCTGCGGGACATCGGCCCTTCCCTTGTGCGTACCTCGCTTGTCTGCGCCTGCGTGGTCGTCCTGTCGGGGTGTGGATCATCGGGAGACGGCGGCGAGGCGGCCGCGTCCGACGAGGCCGCTCTCGCACTGTCGCGTCAACCGACGGTGAAGGAGGTCCCGAAGATCGACATCAAGGACATGCCGTCCTTCCCCATCGAGGAATACCTCCCGAAAGTCGGAGAGGACGCGAAAATAAACGCGGCCTCGGCAGGTTTCATCCGGTCATGCATGGCGCGCTTCGGGTTCGATTACCACGGGCCCGACATCGGGCAGTCGACGCTCGACTCGCAGGAGAACGGCGCAAACAGGCAACGCCGTTACGGAATATCTAGTGAAGAGCTTGCTGTCAGCTACGGATACCATCTACCGCGCACTGGCCCCCCGGCCGACCGTGGAGCCAGCGCTCCCGTCATGTCGAAATCCGAGAACAAAGTGTTCATCGGGGATCAGGATCCTGCTAGCGGCGTGAAGCCCGGGGACAAGATCGCCGGAAAGGAAATACCTTCCGGCGGATGTTCCGGTGAAGCGCAGCGCAAGCTTGAAATAAAACCGCGTCAGCGAATGGCCGAGAAAATCAACAACGTTAGCTTTGCTCGCTCGCAGGAGAACCCGCAGGTGCTGAAGGCGTTCAAGTCCTGGTCGGACTGCATGGCGCACAGCGGGTATTCCTACAAGACTCCGCTCGAACCTCTCGATAATCTGCAGGGTTCCTCGGCTTCTCCCTCCGAAATTTCTGCGGCGAAAATGGACGTCGCCTGCAAGGGGAAAGTCAACCTGGCTGGAACCTGGTTCGCCGTGGAGTCCGAGATTCAGTCGGAGTTGATCTCCCGTAACGAAGAGATCCTGAAGGAGGATGCCAAGTCCTTCGACGCGCTGGTCCGTCGGGCCTCGGACGAGATGACCGCCCGGTAGGCAACGAATTCCAGAGACGTCACCGTCGGGTGGCGCGCTCGCGCTGCTCAAGTCGTCGCCCGCTGTCGGGGGAGCCGGCCGGCAGGGCGATGCGTGGCACGAGACGAGGGAGGGAACATGGGGAAAGCGGAAGAGAGACAGGCTCCCATCCGCCTGTCACACGCCCGAAGATGGGTCGCCGGCATGGTGGGAACAGCGGTGCTGCTGTCCGTCGCCGGAGTGCTGGCGGCACAGTTGATCAAGTCGCCCGCGCAGGCGGTAGCGGACACGGCTCCGCCGCCGCCGAGCGTGATCTCCGCACCGGTCGAGAAGCGGATCCTCAAGGACACCGTGATCATCCGTGGGACGGTCACCTCTGAGCAGTCGATCGACGTCACGCCGAACGCGAGCGGGCCGGACGCCGGTGCGCCGGTGGTCACCAGACTGCCGGTCAAGGCGAAAGAGGCACTGAAGCCCGGGCAGTTGCTTCTGGAGGTGTCAGGGCGACCGGTGATCGCTCTCCAGGGCAGCCTGCCCATGTACCGGGACCTCAAGCCTGGCGCGAGCGGCGATGACGTCGCGCAACTCCAGAAGGGGCTGGCCGCTCTGGGCCACGCGACGACCGGAGACACCCGCGGGTACTTCGGGGCGGGAACGAAGGCAGCCGTCTCGGCGCTCTACGAGGACCTCGGCTACACCCCGCTCGCCGCGGCGGCCGACGGCGCGCCTGCCCTGGAGGAGGCGCGGGACCACGTGGTCACCGCTCAGCGAGGCCGGGAGGACCTGCCGCCGTCCGCTTCACGGAAGGAGATCGAGCGGGCCGACGCAGATCTGCGGCGAGCGAGGCAACGCCTGACGGAGGCTGAGGCCGCGTCGGGGCCGATGATCCCCGTGCCCGAACTCGTCTTCCTCTCCTCCTTTCCCGCCCGGGTGGACCGCGTGGACGCCCGCGTCGGCTCACAGACGACCACCAGGGCCCTGACGGTCTCCGCGGGGGCCCTGGTCGTCAACGGGACCGTGCAGGCACATCAGAAGGAGCTGATCCAGGCGGGGCAGAAGGTGGAGATACTCTCCGAGCTCACCGGAGCCACTGCGCCGGGGACCGTCGCCAGTGTCTCCGACGCCATCAGCGACGGTCGGTCGACGTCCGCCACCGATGAGGCCGACCCCTCGGCGAGCGGAGAGCGGGGCTACCCGCTCGTGGTGAAGCCGACGAAGAAGCTGCCCCTCGATTTCGCCGGCCAGGACGTCCGGCTGACGGTGGAGGCGGCGTCGACCGAGGAGGAGGTGCTGGTCGTACCCGTGTCCGCGGTCTCGGCAGGGGCGGACGGCAGGACTTCCGTGACCGTGCTGATGCCCGATGGAGAATCCCGTCGGCGGGTCCAGGTCACCACGGGGACGTCCGGTGAGGGGACGGTGCAGGTGCGCCCGTCCGCTGGGGAGTCGCTGGCCGAGGGCGACACAGTCGTCATCGGAGTAGCGGCCGGGGCGAACGATCACGGGGAGCGTACAGGGTGAGCCTCCCGCCGCCGGTCATCGAGTTTCGTGGGGTGGGGCTTGTGTACCCCGGCTCAGCGCCTGTGGAAGCACTTCTTCCCTGCGACCTGACGGTGGGCCGAGGAGAGTTCGTCACCATCATCGGTCCGTCCGGAGCAGGAAAGTCGACGTTCCTCAACATCGTCGGCCTGCTGGACAGGCACACCAGCGGCGCCTATCTGCTCGACGGAGTCGACACGGGGCCTCTCCGTGACGGGGACCGCACCGCCCTGCGGGGCCGGCGGGTGGGTTTCGTCTTCCAGTCCTTCCACCTCCTGCCCCACAGAACCGTCTGCGAGAACGTGGAACTGGCCCTTGTCTACCGAGGTGTGGGCAAAGGCGAGCGGACGGCCGAAGCGCGAAGGACGCTGCTGCGCGTGGGCCTGGGCGAGCGGATGCATGCTCTGCCGACGACTCTCTCCGGTGGAGAACGCCAACGGGTGGCCATCGCACGTGCATTGGTGGGAGGCCCTTCCCTGCTCCTGTGTGACGAGCCCACCGGGAACCTCGATACGTCGACGGCGGGTTCGATCCTCGAACTCTTCCAGGAGCTGCATGGCCAGGGCATGACGATCCTTCTCATCACCCACGATCCGGCGGTAGCCGGCCGAGGAAACCGAACACTGGAGATCCGGGACGGACAGATGACCGAGCAGGTTCGGGTATGAAAGGCGTCGGACGATTCACCCGGCTGCTTCCGTCGCGGCGCGGAGGCGTGGTGGAGCCCTCGCGGCTCCGCCGCCGGGACCTCTTCGCCGAGTCCCTGGCCGGGATCACGCAGCGGCCCGCTCGCTCCGCGCTGACCTCGGTCGGCACCATGCTGGGCGTGGGGACGTTCGTCGCCGTGCTGGGGCTGACCGCGACAGCGTCGTCACAGATCGACGAGCGCTTCAACGCGCTGATGGCCACGGAGGTGACCGTCGAGGACGTGTCACACACCCGGACGCCTTTCGTGGATCTCGCCTTTCCGCACGACGCGAGCGAGCGCGCCGAGCGTCTCAACGGTGTCCGGCACGCCGGTGTCCTCTGGCCTGTCCAGCTCAACGACGAACGGTCTGTGCGCTCCGCCCCGATCGAGGGCACGGGGGGCAACGGATCACTCCAGGTGGTCGCCGCCTCCCCGGGCGTCCTGAGCGCGGCGGGTGCAGATCTGTCGCAGGGCCGGATCTTCGACGAGTGGCACGATCGGACGGAGCAGCGGGTCGCCGTGATAGGAGCGGGGGCGGCCGCGCGGCTCGGCATCAGGACCCTGGAGAACCAACCGGCCGTCTTCGTCGGGGACGAGGCCTTTCTCGTCATCGGCATCGTCGCGGACGTCCAGCGTGAGGCAGACCTGCTGCTGTCCGTCGTCGTCCCCCATGCCACTGCGACGCAGATCTGGGGCGTGCCCCGCGGCAACGCCAGGATGCTCATCTCCACGGATCTGGGGGCGGCCACTCAGGTCGCCTCCGAGGCCCCTTCGGCCATCAGCCCGAACCATCCCGACTACTTCAAGGCTGTGCCGCCCCCCGACCCCAGGACGTTGCGCACCGAGGTCAGCAGGGACCTGGACCAGCTCTTCCTCCTGCTGGCGGTGATCTGTCTGTTCATCGGCACCCTCGGGATCGCCAACACAACACTGGTCTCGGTGCTTGAGCGCACCGGGGAGATCGGTCTGCGTCGGTCTCTGGGAGCGAGATCCCGGCACATCACCTCACAGTTCCTCGTGGAGTCAGGGATGCTGGGCGCCATGGGCGGCCTGGTCGGTACGTCTCTGGGGGTGCTTTCCGTCGTTGCCGTGGCGCTGGTACGGGACTGGACCCCGGTCGTCCACCCCACGACGGTGGCGGCCGCCCCCGCCATCGGGCTCGCCACGGGATTGCTCGCTGGGCTGTATCCGGCGTGGAGAGCATCGAGGATTCAGCCGGTGGAAGCGCTCCGAAGGTAGTGGGAGCAGCGATGCCGCCCTGCGCGCGTCGTGCTGCGCGGAGGTTCCTGGAGGCCGCGAATTCCAGCCAGGGCTTGTCGAATTCCCATGCGCCCGCGTTGACACGCCGTGGTGCGTGGAGGGGTTTCGCTGACGGCATGCGCCGTTCCGCCGTCCAGCGACGACGGCCGAACCTCGACGCGGCTACAGAACTCCGATGCCGAAACGCACTACCGGTTGCGGATACCGAAGGCCGGAGAGAAGGCCGGCCGGCCTGCTTCAAAAGAAATGTGATGGTTATTCGCAGAGGATCGATGCTGTGCCATGATCGATTCGTTCATTCGAGATCATTTATTCGACCCGGAAGGCAGGCGGCAGTACATGGCTGATGAAATGGTCCGTATCGCCCAGAGGTTCGTGAATACGACCTATGGGAACGGCGCGACACTGGGGATATCGAAGCTGGAGGAGGACGGGCGCACCGGCTGGCCCGTGATGTATGCCCTGACCCGGGCTCTTCAGTACGAAATGGGCATCACGAACCTGTCCAACGCCTTCGGTCCGACCACGATGGCGGCGATCGCCGAAAAGTACGGCAAGCTGGATGAATCAAACATACCTTCAGCCAATTTCTGCCGGATCATCCAGTCCGCCTTGTACTGCAAAGGTTACGACGGCGGCGACATCGACGGCGTCTACAACTCCAGGGTCAAGGCCGCTGTAGCCGAGTTGCACCAGGACATGGGCCTGGGCGTCACCTACCCGGGCAGCGCGCTGTGGCCGAAGACCGCCAAGGGCCTGTTCAACATGGACGCCTACGTCACGGTGAGCGGTGGGTCGCCGGCCATCCGCTCCATCCAGCAGTGGCTGAACGGCCGGTACATTCTCCGCAAGGACTTCTACGTCATCCCCTGCGACGGTCATCACTCCCGGACCGTTTCCCAGTCGATGCTGTACGCCGTTCAGTACGAACTCGGCATGGCCGACGGCGTGGCCAACGGATTCTTCGGACCGGGAACCAGGGGCGGCCTGGCGAACCACACCGTCTCAGAAGGGTCGACCGGCACCTGGACCCAGCTCTTCAGTGCCGGGATGATCCTCAACGGCCGTTCGGCGGTGACGTTCACCAGCGCGTTCGGCAGCACCCTGGCAAGTGAGACGGCTGCGTTCCAGAGCTTCGTGGAGCTGCCGGTCACCGGCAAGGGCGACTTCCCCACGTGGGCGTCCTTGCTGGTCTCCTACGGCGATCAGAGCCGCAGGGGGGAGGCCTGCGACGGGGTCACCAAGATCACTCCGGCCAGGGCGGCGACCCTGAAGGCCGAGGGGATCAAGTACGTGGGCCGCTACCTGCTCAACCCCAGCACGACCAGCCTTCCCGAGAAGGAGATCCAGCCCGGGGAACTTCAGACGATCGCGGACAACGGGCTTCGCTGTTATCCCATCTACCAGACCTACGGCAGGGACGCCGAAGGCTTCAGTTACCCCTCCGGGAACGCCGACGGTTTCGCGGCCGTCAACGCCGCCCAACGGCACGGCTTCAAGAATGGAGCCAGAATATTCTTCGCCGTGGACTTCGACGCCTACGACTACGAAGTCACGCAGAGTATTCTGCCCTACTTCAAGGGCGTAGAAGACGCTATGGCCATATCTGGCAACCCGTATCGCATCGGCGTCTACGGACCGCGGAACGTATGCATCCGGGTGTCCGAAGCGGGCCACGCCACAGCGAGCTTCGTCTCCGACATGTCGAGCGGATTCTCCGGCAATTACGGCTATCCCCTGCCGCCCAACTGGGCATACGACCAGATCGTCACCAGGACGCTCGGCACGGGCGAGGGCGCCATCAACCTCGATCACAACATCGCCTCCGGCCGTGACATCGGCGAAGGTTCTTTCAACCCGCCCCGGGTGGAGGGCCCCGACGCCTCCTTCACCATGGAGTACCGGCTGGCACTGCACAACGACGTCGGCGCCTACATGCGGTCGATCGGCTTCCCCGACGCCGACGCCAACCGCATCTTCACGCACACCGAGTGCCTCGACACTGTGCTCGCTCACGATGCCCTGATCACCGACCTGTCGCATCAATACAACATGCGCAAGGCGCTGATCCAGACCTCCGCGTACTGGGAGATGCGCCACTACGACGCGGTCGACCTGACCGTGGACGCCGCTGTCGCGTACTACCACACCGGAGTCGGAGGGGGCATGACCCCCGTCCGTGACTCCTCCACAGGTATCGCGCAGATCAGCGGCGAAGTCGGTATCCGGGCCTGGAACCACTGCATCGGCAAGGGGCTCGCCAGCGGCACCGTTCTGGACCCGGGCAAGGACGCCGACATCTGGAACATGTGGCAGCGGGTCAATCAGAACAACGCACACGCCGTCAGGACCGTATCCCTCATCCACCTTTGGGACGCGGGCGGCAAGCCGGGCGGCAACAACCCGCCCGGGGGTGAGACCACCCTGCGCGCCATGAACCTGAACTACACCCAGTTCGAGATCTTCGAGGTGCTGCGCCGCTATCAGGGCTGGGGCAATGAGGCGGAGGCGCACGCGACCAAGCGCATGGCGCTGTACCAGGTCTTTGAGAAGTACAACGCCCTTTCCCGGAAGTAGGCGGCGATGGCAGACCCCTACGAGGGGCACAGCCCCTTGGTGCTGGTCATCATCATCCTCGTCGGAGGGCTGGTCGCCGGCGTCCTCGGCGTCTACGCCTGCACGACGCTGGCCCGCAACGGAGTCCGGCGTACCGGAAATCCTGCCCTTCTGCGTTCCGTCTCCGCTCTCGCGGCGGCGGGGGCCGTCGGCTTGTTCGTGTGGGGGGCCCTCCACCTGATCACGATCGACGAGACAAGGCGCGATCTCGCCTGCAAAACGGCGGTGGGTCCGGAACGCGCTATGCAGATCGACGGCTACAGAGCGACCTACATCCCCCTCGGGCTCGGCTGCCAGGTCCGTGACGGCGCCACCTATCAGGCGGGTGTGCCCGGATACCTCAACCCCGCGGCAGGGGCTCTCGCCTTCGTCGCCGTGGTGCTGGGCGGCTATGCCGCACTGGAGTCCGAACGCCGGCTGACCAAGGAATACAAGAGAAAGACAGGGAACCCGTGAACATATCCCGCCGCAACTTCCTCGTCCGGACCACTGTGGTCGCAGGCGCCGCGACAGCGGCGTTGCTGCCCTTCTCCGAGTACCTCGCCTCACCCGCTCACGCGGCGGAGGGCTACATCCAGCCCAAGCACATCCGAGAGGCTGCTCGTCGCGCCCTGGAGCGTGGCAAGCGCACACGAAGCGGGAAGCCCGGCCCGAACGGCTGGGAGATGGAGATCGCCGCCGACAGGGGCGGGAGCGTGTGGACACGTCCGGTCCCCGGAACGCCCATCAAGGGCGTCGCCGTCCGGACCGGTGACGTGGAAGCCGTGTTGGTGCACGTTGTCCGCCGTTTCCACTACGAGGTGGAGGCCCTGCGGGATGGCGACGTCGTGGGCTGGCGGAGACCCGGTGAGGTGCGACGGGGGCAGGCCGAAGCCAACCAGGCGTCCGGGACCGCCGTACAGATCCGCCCGGATCACTATCCGTCCGGCGCCAGGGGCGGCTTCTTTCCACAGCAGCAGATTGTGCTCCGCGACATCCTCGCGGAGCTGGAGGGCGTCGTGCGCTGGGGCGGGGACGAGACGAAGGCCGACGAGTCCCTGTTCTACATCGGTGTGAAGCCTGAAGACCCCCTGCTCGCGAAGGTGGGGCGCAAGCTCCGCGGGTGGAGTGACCAGCCCGGGAAGGGGGCGGGCGGCCCGGTGGACGTGCGCTCCGGTGGGCGACGCCGCGAGGCCAAGGCGCTCGCTCGCGAGCAGAAGGCCTCCGCGTAGTCGCGTAAGCCAGTGAAGACCGACGTCCGGGCCCGGGAGCTACGCCTCCCGGGCCCGGACGGCCGCAGTGGCGGCGAGGGGGGAGTGCTCCCTTACGCGGCACCGAGCGGGAGAGAAGCATCGTCTCTACCCAATCCGATGAACGGTCACACGTTATGACGCCGTCAGATATACGCCTGTGCGACTGAAGTTTTGTTGATCTGTGGCCAGTTGAGGGGGCAGGGGGCCTACGCTTCATAAGGTGAACCAGTTGAAGTCCCGCGCCTCCCGCCCCCACGACCCGGCCGGCCAGTCCGGGGGAGGTGAGCTGCCCGGCAGGCTCTGCGACGAACTCCGTGCCGAGCTGATCGCCTTCCGCCGGGATCTGCACATGCATCCCGAGCTGGGCAACCAGGAGTTCCGCACCACCGCGGCCATCAAGGACCGGCTGGAGAAGGCCGGGCTGAAGCCGAAGGTTCTCGCCGTCGGGACCGGGCTCATGTGCGACGTGGGGGAGTGGGACGGGGTGACGCCCATGCTGGCGTTGCGGGCGGACATCGACGCGCTGCCGATCCCGGACACCAAGGCGGGCGTGCCCTACCGGTCCACCGTGCCCGACCGGGCGCACGCCTGCGGGCACGACGTGCACACCACCACCGTGCTCGGGGCGGGGCTCGTGCTCGCCGCTCTCGACCGCGAGGGGCTGCTGCCCCACGCCGTGCGGCTGATCTTCCAGCCCGCCGAGGAGGTCCTGCCCGGGGGAGCGGTCGACGCCATCGAGTCCGGGGTGCTGGAGGGCGTCGGGCGGATCATCGGCGTGCACTGCGACCCGAAGGTGGACGTCGGGCGGATCGGGCTACGGATCGGGGCCATCACCTCGGCCTGCGACCGGCTGGAGGTCACGCTCGACGGGCCCGGCGGGCACACCGCCCGGCCGCATCTGACCACCGACCTGGTCACCGCCGCCGCCCGGATCGCCGTCGACGTGCCCGCGCTGCTCGCCCGCCGGGTCGACGCCCGCTCCGGGCTCGCGCTGACCTGGGGGCGGCTGGAGACCGGACACGCCCCCAATGTCATCCCGCAGCACGCCGAGCTCTCCGGCACCGTCCGCTGCCTGGACCTGGACGCCTGGCGCGCGGCCCCCGACCTGGTGCACGCCGCCATCGACGAGGTGGCCGGAATGCATCGGGCCAAGACCGTGATCAACTACGTGCGCGGTGTGCCGCCCGTGGTGAACGACGCCGAGTCCATCGGCCTGCTGGACGCCGCGATGACCGAGCGCCGCGGATCGTATGCGATCGAGGACACCGAGCAGAGCCTGGGCGGCGAGGACTTCTCCTGGTACCTGGAGCGGGTGCCCGGCGCGATGGCCCGCCTCGGCGTCCGGACCCCGGGCGACACGCGCGGGCTCGACCTGCACCGCGGCGACTTCGACGTGGACGAGGAAGCCATCACCGTGGGTGTCGAGCTGTTCACCGCCGCGGCCCTGTTCGACGGGAACCGTTAGCGGAGCGTTGACACAGTCTTCGCGGGCCGTTCGTGGATCTGCGGGAAGCCTTCTGTTCACGACGATCCGGTAACGGCTTCCGTACGTGCTCTTATCTGACATCTACGCGCGTTACGATCGCCGCGAAACCAGCGCCGGAAGAGGCGCTTCGGTCAGGTTTGAAGGAGCCTTCCCTTGCGCCGGATCACCAGGATCACCACCGTGGGTGTCGCGTCCGCGGCACTCGCTCTCAGTGTCACGGCCTGTGGCGGAAAATCGTCGTCGGACGCCGGTTCCGACTCGGGCGGCGCCAAGGCCGCCATCGCGTACGACATCGGCGGCCGCGGCGACCAGTCGTTCAACGACGCCGCCTACGCCGGACTCGCCAAGGCGGAGAAGGAATTCGACCTCGACGGCACCGAGGCCGAGCCCAGCGAGGGCGAGGCGAACGCGGACAAGATCCAGCGCCTCACCGAGCTGGCCCGGGCCGGCAACAACCCGGTGATCGGCGTCGGCTTCGCCTACGCGCCCGCCATCGAGAAGGTCGCGCCCAAGTTCCCGAAGACCACCTTCGGCATCATCGACGACGCCTCGGTGACCGGCGACAACATCGCCAACCTCGTCTTCAACGAGGAGCAGGGCTCCTACCTCGCGGGCGTCGCCGCAGCGAAGGTCACCAAGTCGAAGACCGTGGGCTTCATCGGCGGCGTCGAGACACCGCTGATCAAGAAGTTCGAGGCCGGCTTCGTCCAGGGCATCAAGGACACCGACCCGTCGGTGAACGTCCTTCCCCAGTACCTGACGCAGCCCCCGGACTTCGCCGGCTTCGCCAAGCCCGACCTCGGCAAGGCGGCCGCACAGGGCCAGCTCGACAAGAAGGCCGACGTGATCTACGCGGCCGCCGGTCTGGCCGGCTCCGGTTCCATCGAGGCCGTCTCCAAGGCGGGGGACGGAAAGTGGAGTATCGGTGTGGACTCCGACCAGTACCAGCAGAAGGGCCTCGCCGCGTACAAGGAGTCCATCCTCACCTCGGTCACCAAGGACGTGAACGACTCGGTGTACAACCTGATCAAGTCGGTCCAGGACGGCAAGCCGACCACCGGTGAAATCCGCTACGGCCTGGACAAGGACGGCGTCGGCCTGTCGGTGTCCAACCCGGCCTTCACCAAGATGACCGAGGTCATCGCGGCCGTCGACAAGGCCAAGCAGGAGATCATCGACGGCAAGATCACCGTCAAGACCGCTCCGTAAGCGGCTCGGAACCTCCTGCCGTACAGCTGGTTCCCCCAGGCCCTGTCCGTCCCCGTGCCGCACTCCGGCCGGTGGGCGGACAGGGCTGCGGAACCGTCCCCGTTGTCGGACGCACAGAGTTCCCGCCGCGGACCCCGAACATCCCGTGGCCCCCCGAGCTTCCGCCGTTCCACCCGAAGAAGATCCGCCTCTCGCAGTGCTCTTCCACCCGGTCCGGACCGCGCGTCCGGACTGTGACGTGCACCTGTGTTTCACGATTCGGCAGCGCTACGCGTGTAGACAGCCCTCCGGCGCGATAACTTCACCCCGCCCCCCAGGGGGGCTCCGATACCCCCAGCCCCTCCGCCCCCGCTCCTGTCCGGCCAAGGAGAGTGCGTCATCAACGCGTCCAGCAGCCCCCCTGCCGTAGAACTGCACGGCATCACCAAGCGCTTCCCCGGCGTCGTCGCCAACCACGACATCGACATCACGATCGGCAAGGGCACGGTCCATGCTCTCGTCGGCGAGAACGGCGCCGGCAAGTCCACCCTGATGAAGATCCTCTACGGCATGCAGAAGCCGGACGAGGGCACCATCGCGATCGACGGCGAGCAGGTCTCGTTCTCCAACCCGGGCGACGCCATCGAGCGGGGCATCGGCATGGTGCACCAGCACTTCATGCTCGCCGACAACTTCACCGTCCTGGAGAACGTCGTCCTGGGCGGCGAGAAGCTGTACGGCATCGGCTCCGGTGCCAGGAAGAAGATCAAGGAGATCTCCGACGCGTACGGCCTGGGCATCCGGCCCGACGCTCTCGTGGAGGACCTCGGGGTCGCCGACCGGCAGCGCGTGGAGATCCTCAAGGTCCTCTACCGGGGCGCCCGCATCCTGATCCTGGACGAGCCGACGGCGGTCCTCGTGCCGCAGGAGGTCGACGCGCTCTTCGCCAACCTGCGCGAGCTCAAGGCCGAGGGTCTGACCGTCATCTTCATCTCGCACAAGCTCGGCGAGGTGCTCTCCGTCGCCGACGAGATCACCGTGATCCGCCGCGGTACGACCGTGGGCACCGCCGACCCGGCGTCCACCACGACCAAGCAGCTCGCCGAGCTGATGGTCGGCAGCGAGCTGCCCTCGCCGGAGACCCGCGAGTCCACCGTCACCGACGTGCCGATGCTGCGCGTGCGGGACCTGGCGCTCACGGTCACCGACCCCGACGGCACCGTCCGCGACGTGCTCGCCGGCATCGACCTCACCATCCACCAGGGCGAGGTCCTCGGCATCGCCGGGGTCGAGGGCAACGGGCAGACCGAGCTGATCGAGGCCCTGATCGGCACGCGCATCCCGGACGGCGGGGTGATCACCCTCGACCAGGACGACATCTCGCAGGTCCCCACCCGCAAGCGGCGCGAGGCCGGCATCGGGTACATCCCCGAGGACCGCCACCGCCACGGCGTCCTGCTGGACGCCCCGCTGTGGGAGAACCGCATCCTCGGCCACGTCACCGAGAAGCCCAACAGCCGCGGCTGGCTGCTGGACAACAAGGCGGCCCGCGCCGACACCGAGCGGATCGTGCGCGAGTACGACGTACGCACCCCCGGCATCGAGGTCACCGCGGCCTCCCTCTCCGGCGGCAACCAGCAGAAGCTGATCGTCGGCCGCGAGATGAGCCACACGCCCAAGCTCCTGATCGCCGCCCACCCCACCCGTGGCGTGGACGTCGGCGCGCAGGCGCAGATCTGGGACCAGATCCGCGAGGCCCGCCGCGAAGGGCTGGCCGTCCTGCTGATCTCGGCCGACCTGGACGAGCTGATCGGGCTCTCCGACACCCTGCGCGTCATGTACCGCGGCCGACTGGTCGCCGACGCCGACCCGGCCACCATCACCCCGGAGGAACTGGGCTCGGCCATGACCGGCGCCGCCACCGGGCACCTCGAAAGCCCGGAGGACGAGGCCCGATGAAGAAATTCGACAAGGACCGGATGATCCTGGGCTTCGCCGGCCCGGTGCTCGCCCTGGTCGTCGCCCTCGCGCTGACGACCGTGGTGCTGCTGGCCTCCGGCCGGAACCCCTTCGAGCCGTACCGGATCATGTTCGAGTCGGCGAGCTACGTCGACGTACAGGTCCTGATCGTCAACCAGGCCGGTACGTATTACCTCGCCGCACTCGCCGTGGCCGTCGGCTTCCGGATGAACCTCTTCAACATCGGCGTCGACGGGCAGTACCGCCTCGCCGCCATGATGGCCGCGCTGGTCGGCGCGAGCGTCAGTCTGCCGGGGCCGCTGCACATCGCGCTGATCGTGGTCGTCGCGATGCTGGTCGGCGCGTTCTGGTCGGGCATCGCGGGTTTCCTCAAGACCACCCGCGGGGTGAGCGAGGTCGTCTCGACGATCATGCTCAACTCGATCGCCACCGCCCTGGTCGCCTGGCTGATCCTGCCGAAGAACTTCGGCGAGCAGCTGGCCGGCTCCAACAACCTGACCACCGGTGACATCGCGGAGTCCGGCTGGTTCCCGGGGCTGCCGATGGGCGACATGGCCGGGGAGATCTACGGTTTCACCTTCGTCGCCGCGGGCTGCGGCATCCTGTACTGGTTCGTGCTGAACCGCACCCGGTTCGGGTTCGACCTGCGCGCCACCGGCGCCAGCGAGAGCGCCGCCCAGGCCTCCGGCGTGGACGCCAAGAAGATGATCCTCACCTCGATGCTGATCTCCGGTGCGGTCGCGGGCCTGGCCGGCATGCCGACCCTGCTCGGCGACACCCACACCTACAGCCTCGACTTCCCCACCGGTATCGGCTTCACCGGCATCACCATCGCGCTGCTGGGCCGCAACAACCCGCTCGGCATCGCCTTCAGCGCCCTGCTGATCGCCTTCCTGGACAAGTCGTCGGCCTCGCTCGACCAGTACGGGTACGAGAAGGAGATCGCCACGATCATGCAGGGCCTGATCGTGATCTCGGTGGTCGTCTCCTACGAGCTGGTCCGCCGGTACGGCATCCGCCGCCAGCAGCAGAAGGTCGGCGAGGAGCTCGCCGCCGGCCATGCCATCAAGACCGAGAAGGAGGCGGCCCTGTGAGCACGAGCAAAGCCACCGCCGCACGCGTCGCCCCCGCCAAGGGCGGCCGCCGCAAGCTCTCCCTGCCCGTCGTCCTCTTGATCATCGCGGGCGCGCTCGCCCTGGTCTCGATGGTCCGCCTCATCAGCGGCGCCAACGACATCACCTCGGTCGGCCAGGTCCGCGGGGCCCTGGCACTCGCCGTCCCGATCGGCCTCGCCGGACTCGGCGGCCTGTGGGCCGAGCGCGCGGGCGTCGTCAACATCGGCCTCGAAGGCATGATGGTCCTGGGCACCTGGTTCGGCGCCTGGGCCGGGTTCCATTGGGGCCCGTGGGTGGGCGTCCTCTTCGGCATCCTCGGCGGCTGCCTCGGCGGCCTGCTGCACGCCGTCATCACCGTCACCTTCGGCGTGAACCACATCGTCTCCGGTGTGGCCATCAACATCCTCGCCGTCGGCGTCACCCGCTACCTCTCCAACTTCGCCTTCGACGGCATCCAGGGCGGCTCCTCCAAGCAGTCCCCGCGCATCGATCCGATCGACAGGATCACCATCCCAGGGCTCGCGGACTGGCTTCAGGACCTGCAACAACGGCACTGGTTCCTGATCTCCGACCTCGCGGGCATCCTCGGCGGCCTGGTCACCGGAGTCTCCCTGCTGACCGTCGTCGCCCTGCTGCTGATCCCCGCCACCTGGTGGATCCTGTGGCGCACGCCGTTCGGGCTCCGGCTGCGCTCCTGCGGCGAGTCCCCGGTGGCCGCCGAGACCCTCGGCGTCAACGTGTACAAGTACAAGTACATCGCCGTCACCATCTCCGGCGGTCTGGCGGGCCTCGGCGGCGCGTTCCTCGCGATCGTCGCCACCGGCATCTACCAGGAGGGCCAGACCGGCGGCCGCGGCTACATCGGCCTCGCCGCGATGATCTTCGGCAACTGGATGCCCGGCGGCATGGCGCTCGGCGCCGGGCTCTTCGGCTTCACCGACAGCCTCAAGCTGCGCGGCGGCGCGGAGAACGTCCACGCGATGCTGCTCCTGCTGGCGATCCTGCTGGTCATCGCGGTGTTCTGGCAGCTGTACCGGAAGAAGTACGTCGCCGCGGTGATCTCGGCGGCCGTCTCGGCGCTGCTGTTCACCTGGTACTTCCTGACCGACCAGGTGCCGAGCCAGTTCGTCGACGCCGCCCCGTACGTCACGACGCTGCTGGTCCTCTCGCTCTCCGCGCAACGGCTGCGGATGCCCAAGGCGGACGGCGTGCCGTACCGCAAGGGCGAGGGCAAGTGACGCCCCCCGCCGCCGGAGGCCCGCCCGCCGCGGCCTTCGGCGAGGCCGACTGGGACACCCTGCGGGAGGCCGCCCGGGACGCCATGTCCCGCGCGTACGTCCCCTACTCGCGCTACCCGGTCGGGGTCGCCGCCCGGGTGGACGACGGCCGCACGATCACCGGCTGCAACGTGGAGAACGCCAGCTACGGCCTCTCGCTCTGCGCGGAGTGCGGCCTGGTCTCCGCGCTCCACGCCACCGGCGGCGGCCGCCTGACCCACTTCACCTGCGTGGACGGCACCGGGTCGGTCCTGGTGCCGTGCGGCAGGTGCCGGCAGCTGCTGTACGAGTTCGGCGGCCCGGAGCTGCTCCTGGAGACGCCCGACGGGCGGCGCACGCTGGACGAGATGCTGCCCCAGGCGTTCGGCCCGCAGCACCTCGCCTGAACCCCGTATTTTCTGGCGGTGGCCCTTCCTCTTCGGCGGAAGGGCCACCGCTCCCCTCTCCCTCTATGCGCGTAGAGTCAGTTGGGACTCTTGCGTACGCACCCGGCCGGAAGGATTCCCATGGACGCCATCTCCGTCATCCGCACCAAGCGGGACCGAGGCGAGCTGACCCCCGAGCAGATCGACTGGGTCGTCGACGCCTACACCCGCGGCGAGGTCGCCGACGAGCAGATGTCCGCCCTCGCCATGGCGATCCTGCTCAACGGAATGAACCGCACGGAGATCGCCCGCTGGACCGCCGCGATGATCGCCTCCGGCGAGCGGATGAACTTCGACGCGCTCTCCCGCCCGACCACCGACAAGCACTCCACCGGCGGCGTCGGCGACAAGATCACCCTGCCGCTCGCCCCGCTGGTCGCCGCCTGCGGCGCGGCCGTGCCGCAGCTCAGCGGCCGGGGCCTCGGCCACACCGGCGGCACCCTGGACAAGCTGGAGTCCATCCCCGGCTGGCGGGCCCACCTCACAGGCGCGGAGATGCTCAGCGTCCTCGACGGCACCGGCGCGGTCATCTGCGCCGCCGGCGACGGCCTCGCCCCCGCCGACAAGAAGCTGTACGCGCTCCGCGACGTCACCGGCACCGTCGAGGCGATCCCGCTGATCGCCAGCTCGATCATGTCCAAGAAGATCGCCGAGGGCACCGGAGCGCTCGTCCTGGACGTCAAGGTCGGCTCCGGCGCCTTCATGAAGACCATTGACGACGCCCGCGAACTGGCCTCCACCATGGTCGCGCTCGGCACCGACAGCGGGGTGCGGACGGTCGCGCTGCTCACCGACATGTCCACCCCGCTCGGCCTCACCGCGGGCAACGCGCTGGAGGTCCGCGAGTCCGTCGAGGTGCTGGCCGGCGGCGGCCCTAGGGACGTCGTCGACCTGACCCTCGCCCTCGCCCGCGAGATGCTGGACGCCGCCGGACTCAAGGACGCCGACCCGGAGAAGGCCCTCGCCGACGGCTCCGCCATGGACGTCTGGCGCCGGATGATCTCCGCCCAGGGCGGCGACCCGGACGCCACGCTCCCGACCGCCCGCGAGCAGCACATCGTCACCGCACGCTCCTCCGGCGTCCTGACCCGCCTGGACGCCTACGACGTCGGCGTCGCCGCCTGGCGCCTCGGCGCGGGCCGCGCGCGCAAGGAGGACCCGGTGCAGGCGGGCGCGGGCGTCGAGCTGCACGCCAAGCCCGGCGACACCGTCACCGAGGGCCAGCCCCTGATGACGCTGCACACGGACACCCCGGAGAAGTTCGACTACGCGCTGAAGGCGCTGCCCGAGGCGTACGACATCGCCCCGGCCGGCACGTCGTTCGCACCGCTGCCGGTGGTGCGGGAACGTATCGCCTGACCTGCGGATTCCCCATATGGGTGAACGGGATCGGTGGACTGCCACCGGTCCCGTTCGGCATGCTGGACGTCGGACGCGAGGCCGCAGGTGACGTACCGATGGAGGAGACCGCCATGAGCGCACTCACCGGCGAACCCGTGCCGGGCCACGGCCAGGACTGGGACGACATCGTCCGGATCTGGGAGGAGACGGACGCACCCGAGGGCTGCAAGGTGGAGATCATCGAGGAGATCGTCACCGTGTCGCCGCCGCCGCCCGGGGACCACAACACCACTGCTGCCCTGCTCCAGCGCAGGCTCTACACCGTCATCCCGGAGGACTGGGAGATTTACCAGACCCTCGGCCTCTCGTTGCCGGGGCGGGGCGGCATCTACATTCCCGACCTCGTGGTCGTACCCCGGGCTGTGGCCTCCGGGCCGGGCAACACCGTCCCCGCCGAGGAGGCCCTGCTCGTCGCCGAGATCACTTCCCGCTCCAACGCCAACCACGACCGCGTCAGCAAGGTGAACGGCTACGCCAAGGCCGGAGTGGAGCTGTTCCTGCTCCTCGACCCCTGGCACTCCGGCCGCCCGACCGCGACGCTGTACGGGGAGCCGGAGGGCGGTACGTACCGGGTCCTGGAAACGGTCGAGTACGGGCGGAAGCTGACCCTTCCCGAGCCGTTCGGGCTGGTCATCGACACCGGCGTCTTCCCGGTCAGCTGACACGCGGACGGCCCGCCGCACGGAGAGGATCCGTGCGGCGGGCCGCCGTCATGCGAGCGTGAACTACCGGACGTATCGGGTCACTTGCCGAAGTACGCGCTGTAGATCTTCACCGACGAGGTGTTGCCCTTCTTGTCGGTGACCTTGGCGGAGAAGGAGATCGCCTTGCCCTTGGCCGGGTTCTTGACGGTGATCTTGCCCTTCTTGGCGGTGACCTTCTTCCACGTCTTGCCGCCGTTGTAACTGACGTACGTCTTCAGCGACTTCAGGTTCTTGCCCGCGGCCGCGCCGTGCACCTTCACCGGCACCGAGACGGTCTTGCCCGCCTTGACCCGGCCGTCGGCGCCCACGGCCGGGGTGAACCGGACGGTGGAGACGGGCAGCATGGTGAACGCGGTCTTCTTCGAGCGGAACGTCCAGGCCGCGTCCACCCGGGTGGAGAGCGGGTTGACCTTCGCGCTGTGCTGGACCGTGGTCGTCAGCTTGTAGTCGGCCGCGCCCGCCGGGACCCGGAA
Source organism: Streptomyces sp. CA-278952 (assembly GCF_028747205.1). NCBI lineage: Bacteria > Bacillati > Actinomycetota > Actinomycetes > Kitasatosporales > Streptomycetaceae > Streptomyces > Streptomyces sp. CA-278952. The sequence continues at coordinate 2,858,085 of NZ_CP112880.1, read as the reverse complement.
GGGCTCGCCGCTGACCAAGGGGTCGCCGTTCTGGCCGAGCTTCTTGCCGTTGCGGTACAGGACGGTCTCGGCCGACGTGAACAGCATCCCGCCCGCGTTGCCCCGGCAGTCGGCCAGCAACGGGAGGAAGCCGACGATCTCGTTGCCCTCACGGACGATGCCGTAGTTCTTGTCCACCAGTGGGCCGAACACCGCCGTGTTCACGGACTTCGTGTACGTCTTGCCCGCCTTGTACGTCGCCTCCCTGCCGACCTGGTAGTTGGCCTCGTACGTCGGCCAGCCGTCCGCGTCGAGGGGGCCCTGCTGGTCGAAGTCGAAGCTCCAGACCACCTTGTCCCCGGTGGAGACGTACAGCGTGCGGGTGCCGGGCAGCTTCTGATCGATCGAGGTCGCCCAGGTGCCGCCCTGCGTGGGCAGGAGGGGGAAGGCGGTGATCGAACCCTTCTTCTTCGGCGCGGCCGAGCCCATCGCGATCTTCACCTTGGCCAGCTGCGCCGTGGTGAACTTCCGGTTCAAGCCGGTGGCGAGCTGCTTGACCGTGCCGCCGACCGCGATGTCGTACTCGGTCGACGTGCCCCTGCTCCACGTGCCCGTCCAGTGCTGGGCGAGGGAGCCGTCGGTGACCTTCGGGCCGGCGTGGAGCGTACGGATTCCGGCCGGCGACTCCATCAGCCAGCCGAAGGAGACCGCGTCGTCTCCCTCCTCCACCCGGTAGTCCGGGGAGAACAGCTGAGCCTTCGCCTTCGCGTCCGGAACCGTGACGTTCACCGGCTTCGCCTTGCGGGCGTCGAACGTCAGCGAGGTGTTCTTGGTGACCGCGATCTTGGGCTGCGCGATCCAGTCGGCGCCCTTGGTGACGTCGTCCGGGTCGTTGTAGACCGTGGAGTTGACCACGTACGTGCCCTTGGGCACCCGGATCTTCGCCGTGCCGTCGACGACCTGCGGGCTCAGGAACGGGTTGCCGGACTCCGCACCGAAGCGGAAGAGCGTGCTGTCCGCGTAGACGGCCGGACGGCCGTCCCGCCCGAGGTGCTTGACCGTGACGTCGTAGCTCTCCACCTCACGCTCGACCGCGGCGGCCGTGCGCACGGTCTGCCCGCCGCCGGTGGCCACCAGGTACGCGGAGTACGTGCCGTCGGCCGTGGAGCCGAGCCGGGTGTCGGCGGTCAGCGTCACCTCCGCCGTGCCGCCCGCCGGGACGGTGACCCGGTCCGCGCCGAGCGTGAAGAAGCCGGCCGGAGCGGGCTTGCCGCCCGGTCCGGTGCCCGTCACCTTCAGATCGAGGGTGACCTCGCCCGTACCGAGGTTGCGGTACGTGACCTTCTCGGTGGCCGGCTCGTCGTCGGTGTGCGGCCACTGCTGCACCCCGAAGCTCACCGAGACCGGGTCGGCGACCACGGTCTGGGCGATCGCCCGGTCCACCGCGATCCGGCCGGAACCCTGCTGGAACGGGTTGTACGCGCCGGGCTTCGTGGACGCGGTCAGCGCGCCCTTCAGCTCGGTGTACGCCCAGTCGGGGTGCTGCTGCTTGAGCAGGGCGGCCGCGCCCGCGACGTGCGGGGTGGCCATCGACGTACCCGAGATCGTCGCGTAGCCGGCGGGGTTCTCGCCCACCTCCTTCGCGATCTGCGAGCCGGACGGGATGGCCGCCGTGGTGTCCACGCCGGGGGCCGTCACGTCGGGCTTGACCGCCCCGTCCCCGACCCGCGGGCCGCGGCTGGAGAAGCCCGCCAGCCTGTCCTGGTCGTCGACCGCGCCCACGGTCAGCGCGGCGTCCGCACTGCCCGGTGAGCCCACCGTGCCCGCGCCGTCGCCCTCGTTGCCCGCGGCGATGGCGAACAGGACGCCCTTCTCGGCCGACAGCTTGTCGACCGCGGCCTCCAGCGGGTCCACCTCCGGAGTGTCGGTCCCGCCGAGGCTCAGGTTGACGATGTCGGCGCCCTGGGCGACCGCCCATTCCATTCCGGCCAGGATGCCGGAGTCCTCGCCGTAGCCGTCGTCGTCGAGCACCTTGCCCGCGAGCAGCTTGGCGTCCGGGGCCACGCCCTTGAACTTGCCGCCCGACCTGGCGCCGGTGCCCGCCGCGATCGAGGCGACGTGCGTGCCGTGGCCGACCCGGTCCTTGGTGTCCTTGGCGGCGCTGAAGTTCTTCTCCGCGAGGATCTGGCCCTTGAGGTCGGGGTGGGTGGCGTCCGTCCCGGTGTCCAGGACCGCGATCTTGACGCCCTTGCCGGTGAACCCGGCCTTCCACGCCGCCGGGGCGCCGATCTGCGGGACGCTCTTGTCCAGGCTCGCCCGGCGCACCCCGTCCAGCCAGACCCGGTCGATGCCGGCCGCGGTGGTGACCCGCTCACCGCCCGCCCGCCGGTCGGTGAGCGCCTGCCAGATCGCCGGCGCGTCGGCGGTCGGTGTGGTCACCGACTCGGCGTTCAGCGACGTCAGGCTCCGGCCCACCTCGGTGGAGCCCGCGTCGCGGACCTGCGCCTTCGCGGCGGCGGCCTGCTTGCCCCGGTAGCCGACGATCAGCTTCAGACCGTCGCGCTGGGCCCGGAGATTCTCCGGGCGGCTCAGCTCGGTGACGTCGAACAGCCGCCGGTCGAGCTTGCCGGAGACGATCAGCCGATGGGCGTCGGCCGGGACGACGAGTGTGTGCCCCTTGTTGCTCATCCGCTGTACCGGGATGTGCTCCCGGCCCTTCGCGGGCCGGAAGGCGACCGGCTTGCCCTGGGCGTCGACGGTGACCCGGTCACCCGTGACGAGGGTCAGCCGGCGCAGCTCCCTCTCCTCGGAACGATCCTGGGCCCGGGCGTCGGACGACGCCCTCGGATCCGGCTGGGCGACGGCGGACGAGGTCATGCCCGCCGCCAGTGCCACGGCCACGGCAGTGGCGACCGCCGGTATGCACGCGGTTCTCACGTGTCTGCGCAACTCTCCCCCTGGAGAACTCGATGGTTTCTCGGTCCCGCCGGTCCGCAGCGACGCAGGAACGACGGCTGCGGCCCGTCGGCTCACCGAACTAGAGGTAATGCCGGGGGAGTTGGTTTACGCACGAGGCGCCAGGAGCTCACAGTTGTCGCAAAACGGCCCCTCCGTGGCGGGGTCGCACGGAGGGGCCGTACGGAGGGGGCCGATGAATTTCGCCCGCCGGTCCGGTCTGCCTGGTGTGGATACCGAGAATCCGATCGCCCTGACCGTGACCGGCCAGGTCAGCCGCGCCGACGTACCCGAACTCTGCGTCGAGCTGGAGCGCGCTCTCGCCGACCCGCGCGGCGCTGCCCTCGCCCCGGGCGGGGCGGCGGACTGCGATGTGGGCGGGGTGGTCCGGCCCGATCTGACCCTGGTCGAGGCGGTGGCCCGGCTCGCGCTGGTCGCCCGCCGGTCCGGACGCACGCTGCGGCTGCGCCGCGTGCCCCCCGAACTCCGGTCACTGCTGGACCTGGTGGGGCTGGCCGACGTGGTGACCCTGGAGGAGGGGCCGGAGGAGTGGGTGCCGGACCCGCGCTGACGCCGGGCGGGCGCCGACGCCGGGCCCGTACGGTCGCCGGGCGCGTACAGAATGCCGGGCCCGGCGCCCCGTTGCTGTGCCGCGGGGTGCCGGGCCCGGCCGCTGACTCCTACGCGTCGGCCGGAAGCCGGTCGGCCAGGCCGAACAGCGGGAACCAGCGCGGGACGTCCAGGAAGCAGTGCATCCCGGTGATCGCCCCGTCCTGGATGTCGATGACCTGGACCGCCCACGGCACGAACCCGTCGCCGTCCTCGGCGGGCTTGTAGTGCGCGAAGCCGGGGGAGCCGTTCGCCAGGACGGGCACCAGCTTGGAGCCCGCGCACGCCGCGCCGATGGAGGTCATGAAGCCCGTGATGTCCCCGGTGCCCCGGAGCCACAGGTCGAACGGCGGCATCGTCATCACCGCGTCCTCGTGGAGCAGCGCGGTCAGGGCGGTCATGTCATATCCCTCGAACGCCTTCACATAGCGCTCCAGGAGCTTCTGCTGCTCCTCGTCGAGGGGGTCCGCCACATCGCCCGCCCGGCCCTCCGTCTCGGTCAGCGTGGCGCGGGCCCGCTGCAGGGCGCTGTTGACCGAGGCGACGGAGGTCTCCAGCAGCTCGGCCACCTCCGCGGCCTTCCAGGCGAGGACCTCGCGCAGGATCAGCACGGCCCGCTGCTTGGGCGGCAGGTGCTGGAGGGCGGCGACGAACGCCAGGCGCACCGACTCGCGCGCCACGGCCGCCTCCGCCGGGTCCTGGACCGAGGGCAGGATCCGGCCGTCGGGCATCGGCTCCAGCCACACGTTCTCCGGGCGGGGGCTCAGCGCGGCCTGGGCGAGCGGTGTGGGGCCCGTCAGGTCGACCGGGCGGGCCCGCTTGTTGCCCGCGTTCAGCATGTCCAGGCAGACGTTGGTGGCGATCCGGTAGAGCCAGGAGCGCAGCGAGGAGCGGCCCTCGAACTTGTCGAAGTTGCGCCAGGCCCGGACCAGGGTGTCCTGCACCGCGTCCTCGGCCTCGAAGGCGGATCCGAGCATCCGGTAGCAGTACCCCGTCAGCTCGATCCGGTGGCCCTCCAGGCGGCTGTCGATCCCGGCGGCGTCGGCGCCCCCGGCACCCGCCGCCGCTCCCGTGGCCGTCGTCGTGGTCAGATCGCTCATCGCTCCACCCCTGTCGCGCGCAGCCGCGCTGTGGCATCCGTCACCCGGTACGTCGGAAGCTACCGCAGGCCACTGACAGCCGGGGCGGAAAGAGGACAAGGGGTACCGCACGCCATGGCCACGGCCACGGGGTCCGGCACCCCTCGGGAAGTGCTCCCAGCGCGTCGCTCAGGTCCCGGGCTTGCGCCCGTACACGTACACGTCGTCGCCGTTCTTCAGCAGTTTCCAGTATGCCTTCGCGTCGGCGGGGCGCATGTTGACACAGCCGCCGGAGCCCGGCGGGTTGTACATGGACTTGGTGACCGAGTGGAACGCCTGGCCGCCGTCGAAGAACTGGGAGTGCGGCATCCAGACCTTGTAGATCGTCGACCAGTGCTTGATGTTGCGCCAGTAGATCTTCTTGGACCCGGTCCGGGTCTCGACGCCGTTCCGGCCGGTCCGCACCGGCACCGGTCCGTACGTCAGCTTCTTGCCGTCCTGGATCCAGCTCAGCTGCCGCGTCAGGTCGACGCAGGCGATGCGCCCCTTGTTGGTGGGGCACTTCTTGGCCTTGTTGGGGTTTTTCCCGGCCGCCTTCTGGGCGAGCATCGTGTTCATCGTGCGCCAGGTCAGCGGACCGGCGTAGCCGATGGTGGGGGTGATCCCGTGCTTCTTCTGGAACTTCTGGGTCGCCTTGCAGTCGGCCGTCGACTGCTTGCCGTCCACGGGCCGCTTCAGGAACTTCTCGACCTGCTTCTGGTGCGGTCCCACCGACTTGGTGCAGGACGCCGCGTGGGCGGCGGTGCCGGTGCCCAGGACCAGGGCCGGAGCGGCCACCAGTCCGGCGACGGACAGGGCCACCCCTCGTCGCAGAGGTCTTCCGGATATCTTCGCCGTGACTCCCATGCGCGCCAACTCCCCTTCGCCCACAGTGCTTTGTTGGTTACGCCTGGTAGACGTGCGAAGGGGTGCGGTGGTTGCGCGCCGGCATGTCTCGGTTGTGCTTCAGCGCGTGGCGGGGAGGAGCGCCCGCCGCTCCGCACGCGCCACCCGGGTGCCGTACAGGGTGATCGAGACGACCCCGAGGACCGCGAGCAGCCCGAGCGCCACCGTCGCCGTCCAGCCCCCGGCGTGGAAGGCGACCGCGCCCAGCGTGCCGCCCACGCTGGAGCCCAGGTAGTACGCCGACTGGTAGAGCGCCGAGGCCTGTGCCCGGCCCGTCGTCGCGGTGCGGCTCACCGACGACGAGGCGACCGCGTGCCCGGCGAAGAAGCCGGCCGTGATCAGCACCAGGCCCAGGAGTACGGCGGCCAGCCGGTCGGCCACCGAGAGCAGCAGCCCGGCGGCCGTGGTGGAGACCGCCAGATAGAGCGCGCCCCGGCGGCCGAGGCGGGCCACCAGGCGTCCGGCGGCGGCGGAGGAGACCGTACCGACCAGGTAGACCAGGAAAATCGAGCCGATGACGCCCTGCGGCAGGCTGAACGGCTCCTCGACGAGCCGGTAGCCGATCACCGTGTAGACCGCGCCGAACACCGTCATGAACAGCGCGCCGATCCCGTACAGCCGGACCAGCAGCGGGTCGGCCAGATGCGTGGCGACGGTCTTCGCGAGGGCCTTCGGGTTCAGCGAACCGGGACGGAAGTTCCGGGCCTTCGGGATGAGGAAGTGGAAGACGACGGCGCATGCCAGCGCGAGCAGCCCGACCGCCGCCAGCGCGGCGCGCCAGCCCCAGGCCTGGGCGACCCACCCGGTGAGGATGCGCCCGCTCATACCGCCGATGCTGTTGCCCGCGACGAACAGCCCGATCGCGGCGATCAGCGCCTTGGGCCGCACCTCCTCCGCGAGATAGGCCATCGCGGAGGCCGGGAGTCCGGCGAGCGCCGCACCCTGGACGGCGCGCAGCGCGATCAGCGCGCCCATCGAGGGGGCGAAGGGCACCAGCAGTCCGACGAGCACCGCGATCGCCAGCGACGCCGTCATCAGCTGCCGCCGCCCGAACCGCTCCGAGAGCGCGCTCAGCGGCAGCACGAACAGGGCCAGCACCCCGGTCGCCGCCGAGACCGTCCAGCTCGCCTGTCCGGCACTCGCGTCGAACGACGCGGAGAGCGCGGGCAGCAGCGCCTGGGTGGAGTAGAGGAGCGCGAAGGCCGCGACACCGGCGGCGAAGAGGGCGAAGCTCATCCGGCGGTAGCCGGGGCGGCCGGGCTCCAGGCGCTCATGGGTGGCGGCGGCGGGCGCGGCGGTGGTGGTGACGGGGGACTGCGGGGCAGAGGCATCCACGACGATGGTGGATGCCCCGGTACTGGCGGGAGGCATACGTCGAAAGTAGAGCGAGACGTTTCATGCGTCCAATGCACAGAACTGCGATAATCAATCCCATGGCGCATGAACGCAGCTCAGGGCCGTGGCTGTCACCCAGTGGTTACGAAGAAGACATCCGGGCCGTGCTCGCGCCCCGCCTCGCGTACTTCGAGGCGGTCGCCCGGCACGAGCATGTGACCCGCGCCGCACACGAGCTGGGCGTCCCGCAGTCCACGCTCTCGCGGGCCATGGTCCGGCTCGAAGCGGACCTGGGCGTCGCCCTGTTCGCCCGCAGGGGCCGCACCGTCTCGCTCACCCCGGCGGGCCGCACCTTCCTCGGCTCGGCGGAACGGGCCCTGGCCGAGGTGGAGAAGGCCGCCGACTCGGTCCGGGCGGACGCCGACCCGACGGCGGGCCGGGTCTCCTTCGGCTTCCTGCACACCATGGGCTCGGAGACCGTGCCCGCCCTGATCCGCGCCTTCCGGGTCGACCACCCCAAGGTCCGCTTCCAGCTCGTGCAGAACTACGGCGAGGCGATGATCGAACGGCTGCGCGCGGGCGGCCTCGACCTCTGCCTCACCTCACCCGTGCCCGACGCCCCCGACCTGGTCGCCCGCCGCCTCGACGAACAGCGGCTGCGCCTCGTGGTCCCCGACGACCACCGCCTGGCGTCCCGCCGGCGCATCCGGCTCGCGGAGGCCGCCGACGAAACGTTCGTCACCCTGGAGCCCGGTTACGGGCTGCGCCGGATCACCGACGACCTGTGCGCGGAGGTGGGCTTCACGCCCCGGGTCGCCTTCGAGGGCGAGGAGGCGGAGACCCTGCGCGGGCTGGTCGCCGCCGGGCTCGGGGTGGCCCTGCTGCCGCCGCCCGCGGTCGCCCGCCCCGGCGTCGTCGAGCTGACGGTCACCGCACCGCGCGCCGCCCGCGAGATCGGGGTCGCCTGGCTGGACGGCCACCCCGACACCCCGCCGGTCGCCGCCTTCAAACGCTTCCTGCTCTCGCGCCGCGGCCACCTGCTGCCGGACTGAGCGGGCGCCCGGCGGGGCGCGCCTTCAGTGCCGCAGCGAACGGCCGAACCCGGCGGCCAACGGCATCCGCAGCCCCAGCGGCGGCGGAGCGGCGAGCGCGTCCGCGACCGGGCGGGCGTAGGACCGGGCGAAGAGCGAACCGCGCACGAAGTCGGCGGCCAGCGCCATCACTTCGGAGCGGTGCTGGCGCAACGCGTTGCCGTCGGAATGGACTTCGAAGCGGCAGGTGTCCCGGTTGGACTTCTTCGCCCGCTCGGCCAGCCGGTAGGACAGCTCCGGGTCGGTGCGCTCGTCGTTGGTGCCGTGCACGATCAGCACCCGCCGCCCCACCAGTTGCCTCACCGGCTCCGGCTCGGCCGCCGCCCGCTCCGGCAGCCACGGGGCCAGCGCCAGGACCGAGGTGACCGCCCCGTGTCCGGCCGCCCGCAGCGCGGCCCGCCCGCCCATCCCGTGGCCGGCCAGGCAGACCGGTACGTCGCCGTACCGGCGCTGGACCTCGTCGGCCGCCCACGCGGCGTCCTCGACGGGATGCGCGTCGTCCGCGTTCCAGCCCCGGCGGCGGTAGCGCAGCACGTGCACCGCGAGCCCGTCGCCCACCCCGGCACGGGCCAGGGCACGGGCGAACGGCAGCTGTGCCGCGTACGACAGGGGGGAGGGGCGACGGTGCGAGTCGGCCCGGCCGTCCGGGAGCAGCAGCACCACGCCGCTGACCTCGTCCAACGTTCCGGCCGACCGAACGGCCCGTCCCAGCCTGGCGTCGGGCGAGGAGAGTGCGCGCTGTCCCATGACAGAACAGTGTCAGAAGGTGAGGTGTACTCCACCCGACTTCGCGGTCACTGTTACGCATCGACACCAGGCGCTCTACGCGCGTAGGCGCTAGAGTGCCAAGATGACGAGCCAGACCCCGAACGTCCCTGATTCCGACCAGATCCGGCGCGCCCCCAAGGTGCTGCTCCACGACCACCTCGACGGCGGCCTGCGGCCGGGCACCATCGTCGAGCTGGCCCGCGCGCAGGGTTACGACTCCCTCCCCGAGACCGAGGCCGACAAGCTCGGCACCTGGTTCCGCGAGGCCGCCGACTCCGGTTCGCTGGAGCGCTACCTGGAGACGTTCGCCCACACCTGCGCCGTCATGCAGACCCGTGACGCACTGTTCCGGGTGGCCGCCGAGTGCGCCGTGGACCTCGCCGAGGACGGCGTCGTCTACGCCGAGATCCGCTACGCCCCCGAGCAGCACCTGGAGGGCGGCCTGACCCTCGAAGAGGTCGTCGAGGCCGTCAACGAGGGCTTCCGCGAGGGTGAGCGCATCGCTCGCGCGGGCGGACACCGCATCCGCGTCGGCGCCCTCCTCACCGCGATGCGGCACGCGGCCCGCGCCCTGGAGATCGCCGAACTCGCCAACAGCTACCGCGACCAGGGCGTCGTCGGCTTCGACATCGCGGGCGCCGAGGCCGGGTTCCCGCCCACCCGCCACCTCGACGCGTTCGAGTACCTCAAGCGCGAGAACAACCACTTCACCATCCACGCGGGCGAGGCCTTCGGCCTGCCGTCGATCTGGCAGGCCCTCCAGTGGTGCGGCGCCGACCGCCTCGGCCACGGGGTGCGGATCATCGACGACATCGAGATCGCCGAGGACGGCTCGGTCACCCTCGGCCGCCTCGCCTCCTACGTACGGGACAAGCGCGTCCCGCTGGAGATGTGCCCGACCTCCAACCTCCAGACCGGCGCGGCCACCTCGTACGCCGAGCACCCGATCGGACTGCTGCGCAAGCTGCACTTCCGGATCACCGTGAACACGGACAACCGGCTGATGAGCGGCACGAGCATGACCGGGGAATTCGAGCGGCTGACCGAGACCTTCGGATACACGCTCGATGACATGCAGTGGTTCACAGTCAATGCGATGAAATCAGCTTTCATTCCTTTCGACGAACGTCTCGCCATGATCAACGATGTCGTCAAGCCCGGCTACGCGGAGCTGAAGTCCGAGTGGCTCTTCCGCCAGACCGCTGTGACCAGCGGTTCCGCGGCCTCCAAGGGCTGAGGCCTCCGACAGGCGAAAGGGCCGGGAAATGCAATCCCGGCCCTTTTCCGCGTGTCGGGATGTTTGCGACAGGGGCAGCGGGATGGCTAGCTTGCAGAGCCGCTCACATCCCCTTCCCCAAGGATGAATTCGCCATGAAGAAGTCTGCTGCCAAGACTCTCGGTGTCGCCGCTCTCGGCGCCGCTTTCGCCGCTGCCGCCGCCGGCAGCGCCTCCGCCGCCCCCTCGCTGCCGCTGGAGACCGCGGCCGGAGTGCTCCCCGTCTCGACGATGGCGCTCGACACCGTCGCCAAGTCGGCGCAGAACGCGCCGGTCCAGGAGACCGTCGACAAGGTCCTCGGCGGCGACGCCACCGACGCGGCCGCCCCGGTCACCGGCCTGCTCGGCGGACTGCCCACCAAGGGCCTCACCGCCAACGGGATCCCGCTCGGCGGCTGAGAGCCTGTCGGCCGACCCAGGCCGGGCGGCCACGCCCCGGCACGCGCGCGCCGGGCCACCGGCGCCACCCGTACATGCCAGTGGGGCGCACACCCTGATCCAGGGTGTGCGCCCCACTGTGCGTATCTGCTCCCCGTCTGCACTCCGTCTGCTCCCCGTGGTCCGGCGCGTCACCAAGCCGTCGCGGAGGAGGCGGACTTCTCCGACGGCAGCAGTGCCCACAGCGCCACGTAGAGCAGGAACTGCGGGCCGGGCAGCAGACAGGAGACGACGAAGATGACGCGCATCGTTTTGGCGGAGATACCGAAGCGCCGGGCGAGACCCGCGCACACTCCGCCGATCATGCGGCCTTCGCGGGGGCGGACAAGTGCGGCCATGGTGGGCTCCTTCGCGAACCGTGGTGTGAGGAGCGGCCTCGTGCGCTCCCCGATGTATCCATGGTGCGCCGCGAAGGGGGACAAAGCATCGCTCTACGGAGCGAGGCCGACCCCGGTAATCGTCGGGGTCGACCCCCCAGGGGCCTCGTCCCTGAGACGGGTCTCCTGCCGGTAGCAGGGCAGGTCCCGCACCCCCGGCACACCCCGGCGGCGCAGCCGCGCCCGGCAGACCGGGACGACCAGCAGATGGGCCAGCACCACCCCCGTGGTGTTCAGCAGCAGCGAGTCGATGTCGACGATCTGACCGGGCACCCCGGTCTGGCCCAGCTCGATGGCCAGCGAGATCAGCGCGCCGGCGGCGACCGTACGCAGCAGTGAGACCCAGGGGGAGACGAAGACCCGGCCCCCGGCCATCGGCAGCAGCACCCCCAGTGGGGCCAGCAGCGACAACGCCCCGCCGATCCGGCGGGCCGCCTCGGCCGGTCCCAGCGCCAGGTCCGCCCTGATCCCGGCGAGCGGCTCGAAATTCGCCGCCATGATCCAGGGAACGTCCAGCGGGCGCAGCGTCAGCCACCCGACGAACAGCAGATGCGCGGCAAGGAGAGTGACCCCCGCCGCGCGGAAGTGGATGACGGTCTCGCCGTCCGAACTGTGACGCACGTCCACCAAGACGCCGCGACCGGCAGGATCGGTTCCGCGCCGCAGCGGCCCGCCTCCCGGGCGGCTCTCCCGGGCGGCCCCTCCTCCCGGACCGGGAGGGCCGCCCGACCGCCCGGAAACCGGGTCAGTCCAGCCGGACGCCGTCCGGCGTCGCCAGGTCGCCCGGCCGGGACTTCGTCTGCGAGGTGCACAGATAGCCGCGCGGTGGGTAGTCCCCGGGCCCGCCCAGGACCACCGAGCCGTCCCGGACCAGCGTCTCGCTCTCCGCGTACGTGCACACCAGCTGGGCCAGCGCCTCCGCCGACAGGTCCTCCGGCTGGCTGCTGAGGCGCACGGCGCCCGCCGGGTCGCCGTCCCGGGCCGGGGACACCCGCAGCCCCGCCGGAACCGCGGTGGTGAACCCGGCCCGCCGCTCGTCCGCGGTCGGCGCCTGCTGGACCTCCTCCAGGAGCGCCCGGGCGACCGCCAGGGGGTCGGCGCCGGTCGCGTCCGCCGCCACCGGACGTTCCGCGGTGACCAGCTGCGAGGTGCACACCAGATACACGGTGGTGCTCACGTGGTCCGGCGACCGGGTGGCGACGTCCGAGGAGGACAGCCGGCACGGCACCCGGGAGGGCGCGGGCCCCGCGTCCACCGGCACCGAGGTCGTACGGATCCCGCACCCGGAGACCAGCGCCGCGGCCGCCAGTACGGCCGCCAGCGAGGCTGCCGTATGCCGCCGGAGCGGGCCTCGCCGGTACGTGACATAGCCGCGCTTCACGTCGTCCCGTTCCCGTCCGGGGCGTCCGCCCCCGGTTCACCGTGGTCCGCGAGCTTCTCGGCGTCGCGCGGCAGCCGCAGTTCGAAGACGGCACCGCCGTCCGGGGAGTTCGCCGCCGTGATGTCACCGCCGTGGATGTGCGCGTTCTCCATGGCGATGGAGAGGCCGAGCCCGCTGCCCTCCGACCGCGGCCGGGAGGCGCTGGCCTTGTAGAACCGGTCGAAGACGTGCGGCAGCACGTCCTCGGGGATGCCCGGACCGTGGTCCCGTACCTCGATGACCAGCTCCTCGCCCTCGGTCCGCACCCGCACACCCACCGGCGAACCCCCGTGCTTGAGGGCGTTGCCGATCAGGTTGGCCAGGATCACGTCCAGCCGGCGCGGATCGAGCCGGACCATCATGCCGCGCTCCGCGTCCAGGTCCACCGCGTCCAGCCAGGCCCGCGCGTCGATGCACGCGGTCACCTGGTCGGCGACGTCGACCGTGTCCAGCACCAGCCGGGCCGTGCCCGCGTCGAAGCGGGTCACCTCCATCAGGTTCTCCACCAGGTCGTTGAGCCGCCGGGTCTCGCTGACCACCAGATGCACGGCCGGCGCGATCATCGGGTCGAGGGTGTCCGCCTCGTCCTCCAGCACCTCGGCCACCGCCGTGATCGCGGTCAGCGGGGTCCGCAGCTCGTGCGACATGTCGGCGACGAACCGGCGGCTCGCCTCCTCCCGCGCGCTCATGTCCGCGACCTTCTTCTCCAGCGAGCTCGCCGTCCTGTTGAACGTACGGGAGAGATCGGCGAGTTCGTCGGTGCCGGACACTTCCAGGCGGGTGTCGAGCTTGCCCTCGCCGAGCTTGCGGGCCGCGTCGCCGAGCCGCTGCACCGGACGCAGCACCGTCGTCGCGGCGGCCTGCGCCAGCAGCGCCGAGCCGACCAGCGCGAGGGCGGTGGCGATCGCCAGCGACCAGGCCAGCGAGTTGAGGTCCTGCCGTTCCTGGTCGAGGGACTTGAGCATGTAACCGGTCGGGCCGCCGCCGATGATCCGCGTACCGGCGACCAGATACGGCGTGCCCGCGATGCTCGTCCGCTGCCAGAACAGGTGGTACTCGTGCTCGTTGCTCGACGTCAGCGACTGCTTGCGGGCCACCTGCTTCTGCAACGAGTCCGGAACATCGGCCCGGGTGAAGCTGTCCAGGTCGGAGTAGCCCACGATCGGCTTGCCGCGCTCGCGTTCGGCCTCCAGCAGCACGCTGTAACCCGGGCCGCTGGACGCCATCTGACCGGCGGCCCGCTGGAGGTCGTCCTTGGTGGGACGGGTCGGCAGCTCCGCCGCGGTGTCCTGCATCTGCCGCCGGAAGTCGTCGAGCGCGGTGTCCTGGGTACGGGTCAGCACGGCCTCGCGGTTGAGCCAGTACGCGATCCCCGAAGCGGAGACCGCGGCCGTCAGCGCCACCAGCGCGAACACCACGACCAGGCGCAGCCGCAGACTGGTCCAGCGCAGACCGGCGCGCAGGGACCGCTTGGCGGATTCGGTCACTGAGGCGAGTCCAGCCGGTAGCCCACGCCCCGCACCGTACGGATCAGGGTCGGCGAGGACGGTACGTCCTCCACCTTCGCGCGCAGCCGCTGCACACAGGCGTCCACCAGGCGGGAGTCGCCCAGGTAGTCGTGCTCCCACACCAGCCGCAGCAACTGCTGCCGGGACAGGGCCTGGCCGGGCCGGCGGCTCAGCTCCAGCAGGAGCCGCAGCTCGGTCGGCGTGAGCTGCAGATCCTCACCGTCCTTGGTGACGGTCATGGCGGAGCGGTCGATCACCACGTTGCCGAAGGTCGCGGAGTCGGTCGACTCGCGCTCCCCCCGGCGCAGCACCGCCCGGATCCGGGCGTCGAGCACCCGTCCCTGGACAGGCTTCACCACATAGTCGTCCGCGCCGGACTCCAGTCCCACCACGACGTCGATGTCGTCGCTGCGCGCGGTCAGCAGAATGATCGGCAGTTGGTCGGTGCGGCGGATACGCCGGCACACCTCGAAACCGTCGATCCCGGGCAGCATCACATCCAGCACGACCAGGTCGGGCCGCTGCTCGCGCAGCAGCTCCAGGCCGTCCTCTCCCGTCGCCGCGGTGGCCACACGGTGGCCCTGGCGTGACAACGAGAGTTCGAGGGCCGTGCGGATGGCGTCGTCGTCCTCGATCAGCAACAGGAAAGGCACGAACGTCATTCTGGCCCATGGTGGCGCTTCAGTTCGACCTGTGGCCCGGTCCGATTGTCCGGGCACGGCCCCGACCACCCCTGTGACAGGCCTGTGACAGTCGGGGGACAGCGCCATGAAACTGCCCCGGCAAGCTCTTCGACAACAGGGAACGAACGGACTCCACCGATAGGGGGCGCGAGATGAACGCACTGCACAGCACCAGCTCAAGCGCAGTTGTCACGCGCCTCCACGACGTCGGGCGGAGCACGGAGAAGTCCGGCGTCATGAACATGCGGGGGTGTGTTCGGAGCGCCGGGCGTCAGCACCAGACGGCGGCGGAGCAGGTGCGCATGCCGTACATGACGGTGCTCGACGCGCCCAAGGGGGCGGCGAGCGCGTACGGGGAGGCCACGGGGGACCGCACGGCCCGGACGGGAGACGCGGACGCCGAAGCGGCGTTCACGGCCTACGTCCGGGAGCGACGGGCCTCCCTGTACGCGACCGCCTACCACCTGACCGGTGACCGGTTCGAGGCCGAGGACCTGCTGCAGAGCGCCCTCTTCTCGACCTACCGGGCGTGGGACCGGATCAGCGACAAGGCGGCGGTCGGCGGCTATCTGCGCCGCACCATGACCAATCTGCACATCAGCGCCTGGCGCAGGCGCAAGCTCAACGAATACCCGACCGAGGAGCTGCCGGAGACGGTGGGCGACACGGACGCGATGCGCGGCACGGAGCTGCGGGCGGTGCTGTGGCAGGCGCTCGCCCGGCTGCCCGAACTCCAGCGCACGATGCTGGTCCTGCGGTACTACGAGGGCCGCACCGACCCGGAGATCGCGTCGATCCTCGACATCAGTGTCGGCACGGTGAAGTCCAGCATCTGGCGCTCCCTGCGCCGGCTGCGCGAGGACGAGGTCCTCAGCTTCGGACGTGACGAGCAGGAGTCCTTCGGCGAGTTGGTGGCCTGAGGCTGGGCCCTCCGTCCCGGGGGAGGCGGGGGCCACGGGGGAAGTACGGGGGAGCAGTAAGAACGGGGACCGAGGGGGTTCGGGGGAACCACCACGGGGGAACGGCCCGTCGCTTCGGGGGAGGCGCGGGTCACGGGGGGAACACAGCGGGGTCGTACGGGCCGGGGGGTCCTGTACGGCCCCGCTTTCCGTGGGGTCACTGCGGGTCGGTGGGGCCAATGGGCCTGGAGACGCCCGGCCCTTCGCACCAGGAAGCGAGCAAGTGCGGACAGCCAAGACCTTCGGCTGCGCGGCCCCCACCGGCTGAGCGCGAGCCCGGGGGCGCCCGTCCCTACTCCGGGACCCGCGCCCCCACGCCCGCCCTGCGGCACCGCCCCGCCGCTGCGGCGGCGAACCGCCCCAGCGCCTCCTCCTTGCCGCAGGGGTGCGCCCCCAGGGCCGTCTGGCGGGCCACGATGCGGCGTTCGGCCCGCATCAGCCGCCAGCCCCGCCGCAGCAGGAACGGCACCGACTTGCGGCCCTCGCGCAGATCCCGCACCAGGCGGCGGCGGAACGTGGTGGACGGGCGGCCGCGCAGGCACAGCGCGTCGGCCAGCAGGCCCAGTTCCTGGCAGCGCTCCACTATGTCCGCCGCGAAGATGCCCTCCGCCACGAACAGCGGTGACCGCTCGATGTGGAAGGCCTCATGGTCCGTACGGGAGCTGGTGGCGATGTCGTACACCGGGACGTCCGTACGGCCGCACCGGCACAGCTCGGCGATGGCGGCCACCGCCGCGTCCGCGTCCCAGGACCCGGCGGAGTCCCAGTCGATGTCCGTGGAGCCCGGTACCCGGGGCAGCGTCGGGTCGTCGTGCTCCTTGTAGAAATCGTCCAGGCGCAGCACCGGCAGGCCGGTGCGGGCGGCGAGGACGGACTTGCCGGAGCCGGAAGGGCCCGCGAGCAGCACGACGCGGGTCGGGATCGGTTGGGAACTCACAGAACAGAAGTGTGAGGCATTGAGCCGCGCAGGGGACCCCTCGGGCCTCCTGTTGGTATCCAGCATCACACCTCAACTACTCTGCGCGCACAGACGATTACCCGACGAGATCGACCAGGTGGAAACATGGCACTTCATGCACGTAAGCCCGAACGTCGCGTCCTGCTGCGCGCCGGTCTGACCCTCACCGCGCTGGGGGCCGCCCTGGGAGCCGGCGCGGGCTCCGCGGGGGCCGTCCAGCTGCCCCCGGTCGCGGAGATCCCGGACCAGGGCTCCTCGGCCCTCCGGTCGGTCGGCGAGACGGCGGGACCGGCGGTGACCAGTGCGCTCGGGACCTCGCTGGCCGAGAGCGTCGCGCCGATCACCGAGCTCCAGCTGGACCCGCTGGCCAACACCGGGGTGGACCCGCTGGACAACGCCGTGGGCACCCAGATCGCGGACTTCAAGCCGCTGACCACGGCCGTCCTCACGGACCCGATCAGCAGCGGCGGAGCGCTCGGCGACCTGCCCGTGGTGGGGACGGTCACCGGGCTCATCACGGGCTGAAGCCCGGCGCGGAGAGACGGCGGACGGGGCCGCCCCGGGGTGGGAGGGCGGCCCCGTCCGGGCACCGGGTGTGCGTCAGTACGAGGAGCCGGCGGCTCCCAGGGCGCCCGTCGGATGCCACACCGTCTTGGTCTCCAGGAACGCCGTCAGGCGGTGCGTGTCCGGGGAGGCCGACCAGTCCGCGGAGTCCGCCGCGCCGTCCGCGTGAGCAGGGCCCGGGCGCAGGACGCGCTTCAGGTTGTCCGCCGCCGCGATCTCCAGCTCCTTCGCCAGGGCGGCGTCCGCACCGGTGAGGTCGATCGCGTTGACGTCCTGGTGGGCGGCGAGCGGGGCCGCCAGCTCCGCCGTGACGCCCGACAGGATGTTGACCACGCCGCCGGGCACGTCGGAGGTGGCCAGCACCTCGCCCAGCGACAGCGCGGGCAGCGGGGCGTCGGCCGAGGCGACGACGACCGCCGTGTTGCCGGTCGCGATGACCGGGGCGATCACCGAGACCAGGCCGAGGAACGACGACTTCTGCGGCGCGAGGACCGCGACCACGCCCGTCGGCTCGGGGGTGGAGAGGTTGAAGAAGGGGCCCGCGACCGGGTTCGCCCCGCCGGAGATCTGCCCGATCTTGTCGGTCCAGCCCGCGTACCAGACCCAGCGGTCGATCGCCGTGTCCACCGCGGCCGCCGCCTTGGACTTCGACAGCCCCTCGGAGGCGGCCACCTCACGGACGAACTGGTCCCTGCGGCCCTCCAGCATCTCCGCGACGCGGTAGAGGACCTGGCCCCGGTTGTACGCGGTCGCGCCCGACCACCCGCCGAACGCCTTGCGCGCGGCCACGACCGCGTCGCGCGCGTCCTTGCGGGAGGACTGCGGCGCGTTCGCCAGCCACTGGCCCTTGGAGTCGCTCACCTCGTACACCCGGCCGCTCTCGGAGCGGGGGAACTTGCCCCCGACGTACAGCTTGTAGGTCTTGAAGACGCCAAGTCGGTTGTTATCGGACATCGAGGTACGCCTCCAGGCCGTGGCGGCCGCCCTCGCGGCCGTAGCCCGACTCCTTGTAGCCGCCGAACGGCGACGTCGGGTCGAACTTGTTGAACGTGTTGGCCCAGACGACGCCCGCGCGGAGCTTGTTCGCCACCGCGAGGATGCGGGAGCCCTTCTCCGTCCAGATGCCGGCCGAGAGGCCGTACTGACTGTTGTTCGCCTTGGCGACCGCCTCGTCCGGGGTGCGGAAGGAGAGGACGGAGAGCACCGGGCCGAAGATCTCGTCGCGGGCCACCGTGTGTGCCTGGGTGACGTTCGTGAAGAGCGTCGGGGCGAACCAGTAGCCGGACGAAGGCAGTTCGCAGGGGGCGCTCCAGCGCTCCGCGCCCTCCGCCTCGCCGGTCTCCACCAGGGAGGTGATCCGCGCGAGCTGCTCGGCGGAGTTGATCGCACCGATGTCGGTGTTCTTGTCCAGCGGGTCGCCCAGGCGCAGCGTGGACAGCCGGCGCTTCAGGGCGTCCAGCACCTCGTCCTGGACCGACTCCTGGATGAGCAGCCGGGAACCGGCGCAGCAGACCTGGCCCTGGTTGAAGAAGATCCCGGTGACGATGCCCTCGACGGCCTGGTCGATCGGCGCGTCGTCGAACACGATGTTCGCGCCCTTGCCGCCCAGCTCCAGGGTGACCTTCTTGTCCGTGCCCGCGACGGAGCGCGCGATGGCCTTGCCGACGGCGGTCGAGCCGGTGAAGGCGACCTTGTTCACGTCGGGGTGCGTGACGAGGGCCTCGCCCGCGTCCCCGTACCCGGTCAGGATGTTGACGACGCCCTTGGGGAGCCCCGCCTGGCGGCAGATGTCCGCGAAGAACAGAGCGCTGAGCGGGGTCGTCTCGGCGGGCTTCAGGACCACGGTGTTGCCCGTGGCGAGCGCCGGGGCGATCTTCCACGCGAGCATCAGCAGCGGGAAGTTCCACGGGATGACCTGTCCGGCCACACCCAGCGGACGGGGGTTCGCGCCGTACCCCGCGTGGTCCAGCTTGTCGGCCCAGCCCGCGTAGTAGAAGAAGTGCGCCGCGACCAGTGGGAGGTCCGCGTCGCGGGTCTCCTTGATCGGCTTGCCGTTGTCGAGGGTTTCGAGAACGGCGAGCTCGCGACTGCGCTCCTGGATGATCCGGGCGATCCGGAACAGGTACTTGGCGCGCTCGGAGCCGGGCAGCGCCGACCACTTCTCGAACGCCTTGCGGGCCGCCTTCACGGCCCGGTCCACGTCCGCCGCGCCGGCGCGCGCGACCTCGGAGAGGACTTCCTCGCTGCTCGGCGAGAGGGTCTTGAAGACCTTGCCGTCGGCGGCCTCGGCGAACTCGCCGTCGATGAACAGCCCGTAGGAGGGGGCGATGTCGACGACGGCGCGGGACTCCGGCGCCGGTGCGTACTCGAATGCGGATGCCATGGCTATCAGTCCACCGTCACGTAATCGGGGCCGGAGTAACGGCCGGTGCTGAGCTTCTGGCGCTGCATCAGCAGGTCGTTGAGCAGGCTGGACGCACCGAACCGGAACCAGTGCGGGTCCAGCCAGTCCTCGCCCGCGGTCTCGTTCACCAGCACCAGGAACTTCACCGCGTCCTTGGTGGTGCGGATCCCGCCGGCCGGCTTGACGCCGATCTGCACGCCGGTCTGCGCCCGGAAGTCGCGGACGGCCTCCAGCATGAGGAGCGTGTTGGCGGGGGTGGCGTTGACGGCCACCTTGCCGGTCGAGGTCTTGATGAAGTCGGCGCCCGCCAGCATCCCGATCCAGGAGGCCCGGCGGATGTTGTCGTACGTGGACAGCTCACCGGTCTCGAAGATCACCTTGAGGCGGGCGGGGCCGCACTCCGCCTTCACGGCGAGGATCTCCTCGTACACCTTCAGGAACCGGCCCGAGAGGAACGCCCCCCGGTCGATCACCATGTCGATCTCGTCGGCCCCGGCCGCCACGGCGTCGCGGACATCCGCGAGCTTGACGTCGAGCGCGGCGCGGCCCGCCGGGAAGGCGGTCGCCACGGACGCCACCTTCACACCGGAGCCGGCCAGCGCGGCGGCGGCGGTGGCCGCCATGTCGGGATAGACGCAGACCGCGGCGGTGCGCGGGGCGGTGCGGTCGGTCGGGTCGGGGTTGACGGCCTTGGCGGCGAGAGCCCGGACCTTGCCCGGGGTGTCCGCGCCTTCCAGCGTCGTCAGGTCGATCATCGAGATGGCGAGATCGATGGCGTACGCCTTGGCCGTCGTCTTGATCGAACGGGTTCCGAGGGCGGCGGCGCGCGCTTCGAGGCCGACGGCGTCGACGCCGGGCAGCCCGAACAGGAAGCGGCGCAGCGCACTGTCGGACGCCGTCGCGTCGGAAAATGCGGGAGCAGTGGTGGGCATGGTCACCAGGGGAGCATATCTACGCGCGTAGCGACCTGTACAGGGGGCCAGGCCATCCGTGCGTCCCGCACCCCGCATCCCACCCCGCCCCCGCGCGCCCACACTCCGGACGCCGCGGCCCGGCGGCGGGCGGCCGTGCGGTGCGTCCGCTGCGCCACCCTCCGCGCCCGTCAGGCAGAATCGGCCCCATGACGAGCCCCACACCTCCCGCAGAGCCGCCCCCCGCGACACGGACCTACCGTTCCGTCGCCGCACTGGTCTGCGGGTCGCTGCTGCTCCTGCTGATCGCCTGGATGGCCGGCGACGCCATGATCCGGGGCGAGGGACGGATGCCCTGGCTGGCGGCGGCCGCGCTGCTCCTCGTGGTGCCGCTGGTCGTGGCGTTCACCCTGCGGCCCGCCGTCTTCGCGGACGACGAGCACATCCGGGTCCGCAACCCGTTCCGGACGATCCAGCTGCCCTGGACCGAGGTCGCCGACGTACGGGCCTCGTACTCCTCCGAGCTGCTCACCCAGGACGGCACGAAGTACCAGCTGTGGGCGATCCCGGTCTCCCTGCGCGCCCGCAAGCGCGCGGCGCGCGGCGCGGCCCGCGCGGCCCACGACGACCCCTACGGCCGTACGTCGGTCAGCGCCGACGTCCGCGACTCCGCCGCGCGCACCGCGTCCGCCGACCAGACGGTCCGCGATCTTCGGGACCTCGCCGAGCGGGCCGGCGACACGACCGCCGAGGGCGCGGACCGGGGCTCCGTGCGCTGGGCCTACGAGGTGATCGCCCCGGCCGTCGCGGGGGCCGTCCTGCTCGCGGTGGTGGGGGCGCTCGGCTGAGAGGCCGGGGCGACCGGATGCCGGAGGGCCGGCCCCTCCCGGGAGGGGCCGGCCCTTCGGCGTGAAAGCGGTGCGTCAGATGCCCGCCGCCACCGCCAGGTCCCGCTTGATCCCGGCGAGCAGTTCGGCTCCCCGGGCCCGCGCGGCGGGCAGCCCGGCCGCGTCCGCCACCGGGACGACGACCTCCAGGTAGCACTTCAGCTTCGGCTCGGTGCCGCTCGGGCGGACGATCACCCGGGCGCTCTCCAACTGGTAGCGCAGCCCGTCGGTGGGCGGCAGCCTGTCCGTGCCCCGCGCCAGGTCCTCGGCCGAGGTGACGGCGAGACCGGCCAGCGCGGCCGGCGGCTGCTCGCGGAGCCGGGCCATGGCGTCCGCGATGACCGACAGGTCCTCCACCCGCACCGAGAGCTGGTCGGTGGCGTGCAGACCGTGCGTGAGCGCCAGGTCGTCCAGCAGATCCAGGAGCGTACGGCCCTGCTCCTTGAGTACGGAGGCGAGCTCGGCGACGAGCAGGGCGGCGGTGATGCCGTCCTTGTCGCGGACGCCCTCGGGGTCGACGCAGTAGCCGAGCGCCTCCTCGTACCCGTACCGCAGGCCGTCCACCCGGGCGATCCACTTGAAGCCCGTCAGCGTCTCCTCGTACCCGAGGCCCGCCTTTTCCGCGATCCGGCCGAGCAGCGACGACGACACGATCGACTCGGCGAACACGCCGCTCACGCCCCGCTCCACCAGGTGCGCGGCCAGCAGCGCGCCCACCTCGTCGCCGCGCAGCATCCGCCAGCCGCCCTCGGTGGCGGTGTCGGGCACGGCGACGGCGCAGCGGTCCGCGTCCGGGTCGTTGGCGATGACCAGGTCCGGTGCCGCCCGGCGCGCGGTGGCGAAGGCGAGATCCATCGCGCCGGGCTCCTCCGGGTTCGGGAAGGCCACGGTGGGGAACGCGGGGTCGGGCTCGGCCTGCTCGGTGACGAGCACCGGCGCGGGGAACCCGGCCCGCTCGAACGCGGCGGTCAGCACCGAGGTGCCGACGCCGTGCATCGCGGTGTAGACGGTGCGTGCCGTACGGGGGCTGTCGGGGGCCAGGACCGCGTCCGTGCGGGCGAGGTAGGCGGCGAGGACCTCGTCGCCGAGGGTCTCCCAGCCGTCCTCGGGGCGCTCCACGCCCGCCAGCGGGCCGACCGCGTCGATGGCGGCGGCGATCTCGCCGTCGGCCGGAGGCACGATCTGCGAGCCGTCGCCGAGGTAGACCTTGTAGCCGTTGTCGCGCGGCGGATTGTGGCTGGCGGTGACCTCGACCCCGGCGACGGCTCCCAGGTGCCTTATGGCGTACGCCAGTACGGGGGTGGGGAGCGGGCGGGGGAGCACGGCGGCGCGCAGCCCGGCGCCGGTCATCACGGCCGCGGTGTCGCGCGCGAAGTCCTCCGACTTGTAGCGGGCGTCGTAGCCGATGACGACGAGCCCGCCCTCCTCGCCCTGGGCCTTCAGATACGCGGCGAGGCCCGCCGCCGCCCGGATCACCACGGACCGGTTCATCCGCATCGGCCCGGCTCCCAGCTCCCCGCGCAGCCCGGCGGTGCCGAACTGGAGCGTGCCCGCGAAGCGGGCGGCGAGCTCCTGGGCGTCCCCCGCCTCGATGATCGCGCCCAGCTCCTCGCGGGTCTCGGGGTCGGGGTCCTCGGCCAGCCAGGTCCTGGCCTGCGCGATGAGGTCGTGCTGCACGGGGGCCGCCTTTCGGGGGTGTGCGGAAGGGGTACGGGGGTGGGTGCGGGTGGTCCGGGGCGCGGGCGGGGTGGGGTGGGGTGTGCGCTGCGCGGGCTGATCCCCTCCCCGCCCCTTCCCGAAACCGGGGCTCCGCCCCGGGCCCCGGTCCTCAAACGCCGGACGGGCTGTGCACGCGGCTCAGACGCGGTCGAGCACCCGGGCCAGCAGCGCGCCCATCCGGGTCGCCGAGTCGCGGCCGGCCTGGAGGACCTCCTCGTGGTTGAGGGGCTCTCCGGACATGCCGGCCGCCAGGTTGGTGACGAGGGAGAGTCCGAGCACCTCGGCGCCCGCCTCCCGGGCCGCGATGGCCTCCAGGACCGTGGACATGCCCACCAGGTCGCCGCCCATGACCCGGACCATGTTGATCTCGGCCGGGGTCTCGTAGTGCGGGCCGGGGAACTGGACGTAGACGCCCTCTTCGAGGGTGTCGTCGATCTCCTTGCACAGCGCGCGCAGCCGCGGGGAGTACAGGTCGGTCAGGTCGACGAAGTTGGCGCCGATGATCGGGGAAGTGGCCGTCAGGTTGATGTGGTCGCTGATCAGGACCGGCTGTCCCGGGCGCATGCCCTCGCGCAGCCCACCGCACCCGTTCGTCAGGATGACGGTCCCGCAGCCCGCGGCCACCGCCGTACGGACCCCGTGGGCGACGGCGGCGACGCCCCGGCCCTCGTAGAAGTGCGTGCGGCCGAGGAAGACCAGGGCGCGCTTCTCGCCGATCCTGTACGAGCGGACCGTGCCGCCGTGGCCCTCGACGGCGGGCGCCGGGAAGCCGGGCAGGTCGGTCACGGGGAACTCGGCCTCCGGGACGCCGAGTGCCTCGCCCGCGGGCGCCCAGCCGGAGCCCATGACCAGGGCGACGTCATGGGTCTCGGCGCCGGTCAGCTCGCGCAGACGTGCGGCAGCCCCGGCGGCGGCTGCCCGCGGGTCGCTCTGGATGTTGTCCGGAATAACAGATGCGTTCACGCGGACGAGCGTAACCGCTGAATCCCTACGCGCGTAGATGTACCGGCGCAAAGACGCTCCGCGGGTCTTTGTGCTTTTGCACGAACACAGCGCGACCGGGCCCCGGTCCGCCCCGGTCAGCAGGGGCGCTTGCGCAGTTCCATCACGTAGTCGTGCGGTGCGCCGGCGGACTCCGCGGCGTCCGCGATCTCGCCGAGGTAGCGCGCCGAGGGCAGCCCGCCCTCATAGCCGTTCAGCACGTACATCCAGGCCGGCTCCTCGCCGTCCAGGGTGTGCACGCGCACCCGCATCCGCCGGTAGATGTCGAGCCCGACACCCTCCCAGCGGTCCATCGAGTCCTCGTCCATCGGCGCCAGGTCGTACAGCGCGACGAAGACCTGGGAGCGCGGCGCCTCCACCACGGTGGCCAGCGCCCCCTCCCAGCCCATCTGCTCCCCGCCGAAGGTCAGCCGCCAGCCGTTGAGCCAGCCGGTGCTGCGCATCGGGGAATGCGGAGCGCGGCGGGTCATCAGCCGCGCGTCGAGGTTGCCGGCGTACGCGGCGTAGAGCGACATGGGACCGAGGGTACGGGAGGTGGGCGCGGGAGCGGCGGTTCCTGTGACGAAGGCCCCGGTCGGGGGAGTGCGGGGGCGGCGCCACCTGGGTGTGCGGGCCGCTCGTTCCCGTGCGGCGGAGGCCCTCTTTCCCGTATGGAGGGCCCCGGGGCGAAGCACCTTGGCGCGTGCGGGACAATGGAGTACGTACTGCATTCCCCCGGGGCGATCCCCCGGACCCCCGGCCGGGGCGGCAGGGCGGCCGCGGGGTAACCCAACGCGAGGCGGACTTTTCGTGACCCGGATCGTGATCATCGGCGGCGGCCCCGGCGGCTACGAGGCAGCCCTGGTGGGCGCCCAGCTCGGTGCGGAGGTGACCGTCGTCGACTGCGACGGTCTCGGCGGGGCCTCGGTCCTCACCGACTGCGTGCCCTCGAAGACCCTGATCGCCACGGCCGAGGTGATGACCACCTTCGACTCCTCGTACGAGGAGCTGGGCATCATCGTCGCCGACGACACCCCGCACGTGGAGCAGGCCGCCCGGGTCGTCGGCGTGGACCTCGGCAAGGTCAACCGCCGGGTCAAGCGCCTCGCGCTCGCCCAGTCCCACGACATCACCGCCTCCGTCACCCGGGCCGGCGCCCGCGTGATGCGCGGCCGGGGCCGGCTCGACGGGCTCCAGGCCACCGACGGGTCCCGCCAGGTCGTCGTCACCGCCGCCGACGGCACCGAGGAGCGGCTGACCGCCGACGCCGTGCTGATAGCGACCGGCGGCCACCCCCGGGAGATCCCGGACGCGCAGCCCGACGGCGAGCGCATCCTGAACTGGACCCAGGTCTACGACCTCGACGAGCTTCCCGAGGAGCTCATCGTCGTCGGATCCGGTGTCACCGGCGCCGAGTTCGCCGGGGCCTACCAGGCGCTCGGCTCGCGCGTCACCCTCGTCTCCTCCCGCGACCGGGTGCTGCCCGGCGAGGACCCGGACGCCGCCGCCGTCCTGGAGGACGTCTTCCGCCGCCGCGGGATGAACGTCATGGCCCGCTCCCGCGCCCAGTCCGCCAAGCGCGTCGGCGACCGGGTCGAGGTGACGCTCGCCGACGGCCGGGTCATCACCGGCTCGCACTGCCTGATGGCGGTCGGCGCCATCCCGAACACCGCGGGCATGGGCCTGGAGGAGGCCGGCGTACGGCTCAAGGACTCCGGACACGTCCTCACCGACCGGGTCTCGCGCACCAGCGCCCCCGGCGTCTACGCGGCCGGTGACGTCACCGGGATCTTCGCGCTGGCCTCGGTCGCCGCGATGCAGGGCCGCATCGCGATGTACCACTTCCTGGGCGACGCGGTCGCCCCGCTGAACCTCAAGGCCGTCTCCGCCAACGTCTTCACCGACCCGGAGATCGCCACCGTCGGCTACAGCCAGGCCGAGGTGGACGCGGGCAAGATCGAGGCCCGGATGGTGAAGCTGCCGCTGCTGCGCAATCCGCGCGCCAAGATGCAGGGCATCCGCGACGGCTTCGTCAAGATCTTCTGCCGCCCCGGTACGGGGATCGTGGTCGGCGGCTGCGTGGTCGCGCCGCGCGCCAGCGAGCTGATCCACCCCATCTCGATCGCGGTCGACAACAACCTGACGGTGGAACAGATCGCAAACGCGTTCACCGTGTACCCGTCCCTGTCCGGATCGATCGCCGAAGTGGCACGGCAGTTGCACACCCGCAAGCTCACGGGCGAGGGCTGAGGGCCCGTCGGGCGCGGCATTTCCGGCATCCCGCCGCATCCGGGCGGCAGTCCGGGCGGCGCGGGGACCGCCTGACGATCACCGCCGAACAACAAAGGGGCCTCCTATACCACTTGGAGGCCCCTTTGAAGTGCAACTTCTGTTATTCGGCGCAAACCGCTGAAAACTCACCTGAGGTCAGGTTACTGTCAGTTCCGTGTTCGCTGCAGAACGTCGTCAGTTGATCCTCGAAATGGTGCGTGCCAACGGGGCGGTATCGCTCCGTGAGCTCGCCCGCGTCGTCCAGACCTCCGAAGTGACCGTACGGCGGGACGTGCGGGCACTGGAGGCAGAAGGACTCCTCGACCGCCGGCACGGCGGTGCGGTCTTGCCGGGCGGTTTTACGCGGGAGTCCGGCTTTCCGCAGAAATCCCATCTCTCCACCGCGGAGAAGACTGCCATCGCCGACCTGGCCGCAGGCCTCGTCGGCGAGGGCGAGGCCATCGTGGTCGGCGCCGGCACGACCACGCAGGAGCTGGCCCGCCGGCTCGCGCGGGTCCCCGGCCTGACCGTCGTCACCAACTCCCTGCTGGTGGCCCAGGCGTTGGCCCATGCCAACCGCGTCGAAGTCGTCATGACCGGCGGCACCCTGCGCGGGAGCAACTACGCGCTGGTGGGCAGCGGGGCCGAGCAGTCCCTCCATGGGCTGCGGGTCTCCCGGGCCTTCATCTCCGGGAGCGGTCTCACGGCGGAGCGTGGTCTGTCCACCTCCAACATGCTCTCGGCCAGCGTCGACCGGGCGCTCGTGCAGGCCGCCGCGGAGGTGGTCGTCCTGGCGGACCACACCAAGCTCGGCTCGGACACCATGTTCCAGACGGTGCCCACCGAGCTGATCACCCGCCTGGTGACGGACGAGCCCCCGCTCCACGACGAGCGGGCCGCCGCCGAGCTCCAGTCCCTGGCGGACCAGGGCGTGGAGATCACGGTGGCCGGCACGGACGCGGACGCGTCCGGCGGGGACGGCTCCCCACCGGGGCGTCAGCCCCGCCGGGACATGCCGCTCCCCGGCCAGCGGCGCACGCAGAACGGCGGTCTCGGGCCGCAGCTCCGCAGCGCTTCCGCCTTGGCGGACGTGCCGGGCGAGCAGCGGGCCCGGGTGGCGGACCTGCGGCGGCGGTAGGTCCGCCTGTCAGCCTCTCCGGCGTTTGAGGAGCGGGGTCCGGGGCGGAGCCCCGGGTTCGGGAAGGGGCGGGGCGGGGAGAAGCCCCGCGCAGCGGCCGAGCACGCCGGCCGCGGGGCCCGCTACTTCAGCCCCGCTACTTCAGGCCCCGCAAGGTCAGCCGCAGCAACCGCTCCGCCAACTCCGGGTCGTCGGGCGACTGCTCGGCCGCCAGCGCGATCGCGTTGGTGAGCTGGAGCAGATCGTCGATCGAGACGTCGGCCCGCACCGACCCGCTCTCCTGGGCCCGGCGCAGCAGCCCCGCGCCCGCCTCCCGGAGCGGCAGATGGCACTGGACGAGTGCCGAGGTCCCGTTGCGCGAGGCCGACATCAGGCCGTGGGCCAGGCCGCGGTACTCACCCGCATGAGTGACGATCGCACCCAGCCAGTCCACCAGCGCCCGGCAGGGGGCTTCCGCCGCCGCCAGCTCCCGGGAGCGGTCCAGGAGCGAGCTCAGGGCGTCCTGGAAGACCGCGTTCATCAGGGCGTCCCGGTTCGGGAAGTGCCGGTAGAGGGTGCCGATGCCCACCCCCGCCCGCCGGGCGATGTCCTCCAGCGACGCGTCCGTGCCGTGCTCGGCGAAGGATCTGCGAGCCTCGCCCACCAGCCGGTCGTGGTTCCGGCGCGCGTCCGCGCGCATCGGCCGGACCGGCGGTCCTGCCGTGCTCGTCTCCATCGGGATCGCCCCTGCCATGGCTTCCGCCCCTCCCTCGGTCCTCGGACCTCGGACCTTCTGTGGGTTCCAGGATGCCACTGTGACGAAGGGGCCCGGCCCGCGTCATCACGACGTGGACGGGCCCCTTCGGGGTGCGGCGGGCGGTCAGTCCTTGATCTCGCAGATCAGGGCGCCGGAGGAGACGGAGGCGCCGACGGCGGCGGTGAGGCTCTTGACGGTGCCGGAGCGGTGCGCGTTGAGCGGCTGCTCCATCTTCATGGCCTCCAGGACGACGACGAGGTCGCCCTCCTTGACCTCCTGGCCCTCCTCCACCGCGATCTTGACGATGGTGCCCTGCATGGGCGAGGCGAGGCTGTCGCCCGAGGCGGCCGAGCCGGCCTTCTTCGCGGCGCGGCGCTTGGGCTTCGCGCCGGCGGCGAGGCCGGTGCGGGCCAGCGACATGCCCAGCGAGGACGGCAGCGACACCTCCAGGCGCTTGCCGCCGACCTCGACGACGACGGTCTCCCGGCCGGCCTCGTCGTCCGTGTCCCCGTCGGCGGGGGCGGTGAAGGGCTTGATGTCGTTGACGAACTCGGTCTCGATCCACCGGGTGTGGACGGTGAACGGGTCCGCCGTGAAGGCGGGGTCCGCGACGACGGCACGGTGGAAGGGGATGGCGGTGGCCATGCCCTCGACGGTGAACTCGGCGAGCGCGCGGGCGGCGCGCTGGAGCGCCTGTTCGCGGGTCGCGCCGGTCACGATGAGCTTGGCGAGCAGGGAGTCCCAGGCCGGGCCGATGACCGAGCCGGACTCGACGCCCGCGTCGAGGCGGACGCCGGGCCCGGTCGGCGGCGCGAAGGTGGTGACGGTGCCGGGGGCGGGCAGGAAGCCGCGGCCCGGGTCCTCACCGTTGATACGGAACTCGAAGGAGTGACCGCGCAGCGCGGGGTCGCCGTAGCCGAGCTCCTCGCCGTCGGCGATGCGGAACATCTCGCGTACGAGGTCGATGCCCGTGACCTCCTCGGTGACGGGGTGCTCGACCTGGAGTCGGGTGTTGACCTCCAGGAAGGAGATCGTGCCGTCGGTGCCGACGAGGAACTCGACCGTCCCGGCGCCGACGTAGCCGGCCTCCTTCAGGATCGCCTTGGACGCCGCGTACAGCTCGTCGTTCTGCGCCTGCGTCAGGAAGGGGGCCGGGGCCTCCTCCACGAGCTTCTGGTGGCGGCGCTGGAGCGAGCAGTCACGGGTGGAGACGACGACCACGTTGCCGTGCTGGTCGGCCAGGCACTGGGTCTCCACGTGGCGGGGCTTGTCGAGGTAGCGCTCGACGAAGCACTCGCCCCGGCCGAACGCCGCGACGGCCTCGCGGACCGCGGAGTCGTACAGCTCCGGGATCTCCTCCAGGGTGCGGGCCACCTTCAGGCCGCGACCGCCGCCGCCGAAGGCGGCCTTGATCGCGATGGGCAGTCCGTTCTGCTCGGCGAACGCGACGACCTCGTCGGACCCGGAGACCGGGTCCGGGGTGCCGGCCACCAGCGGGGCCCCCGCGCGCTGGGCGATGTGCCGGGCGGCCACCTTGTCGCCCAGGTCACGGATGGCCTGCGGCGGCGGGCCGATCCAGGTCAGCCCGGCGTCCAGGACGGCCTGGGCGAACTCCGCGTTCTCCGACAGGAACCCGTACCCGGGGTGGATCGCGTCCGCCTCCGAGTCCTTGGCGGCCTGCAGCACCTTGGCCATGTCCAGATAGCTGGCGGCCGGGGTGTCACCGCCCAGGGCGAACGCCTCGTCTGCGGCCCGGACATGCAGCGCGTCCCGGTCCGGCTCGGCGTAGACCGCAACGCTCGCGATCCCCGCGTCCCGGCACGCCCGAGCAACGCGGACAGCGATTTCGCCACGGTTGGCGATGAGCACCTTGCGCACGATGACTCCCTCCTGGAAACAAGCTGAGTTTAGGGACTACCGACACGGCTGTACGACCCGTCCCCATTGGTGAGCTTGCCCACACGGAGTGTGATCCGAGGCTTGCCCCAGTAGTGAAATCCCTTGTGGCACCACGGTACGCCGCGATCCTCAACCGCACAGTAACCAGCCGGTGTGGTGCAGGTCTCTGTCTTTAGGGTCAACGCCTCACGGCATTTCTTTGTGGAGTCCCTACGAACGGTCGATGGATTCTTTGCCCGGCGTACGGGCCTGTCCGACCCCTTGTCCGAAGGAATACCCATGAGTAGGGTCCGCGCTACGCACGTACCGCAGGTAACAGGGGGTGGATCGGTCATGCGCAGACCGGTGGCGCTGGTGACCGCGCTCGTGCTGTTCGGGGAGGCGGTGGGCATCGTGCTCATCAACGCCGTCCTGGCCACGGTCGCCGAGAACCAGAACATGTCGCTCGCCGGCCTGGACCCGGACGCCATGTCCACCGGCACCTGGGTGATGGGCGGCGTCGGTGGGCTGCTGCTGGTCCTGTGCGGGCTGATCGCCCTGCTGGCCGGGGCCCGCGACCGCGCTCCGGGGCGCTTCGGACGCCTCGCCCTGATCGGCTGCGCGGTCGTGCACGGCGTCCTCGGCGCGGTCACCGTCGGCCTGGTGGGCTGGAGCGCCTTCGCGTTCATGATGCTCGTGCTGGCCCTGCTGGTGCTCACCCTGCTGGCATACGGACCCGAGACCCGGGCCGAGGACGGGGTGAGCGACGGGGCGGGCCCGGCGGCGGCGCGGACACCCGCTGGAAGCCCGTCCGCCGGGGCCGCCGCGGGTCTCGGACCCACAGCTCCGTGACAGATCAGACCTACGGCTCCGGGACAGATCAGACCCACAGCTCCGTGACGGAGACGTCCAGCTCGCCCAGCAGTCGGCGCAGCAGCGGCAGCGAGAGCCCGATGACATTGCCGTGGTCGCCCTCGATGGAGTCCACGAACGGCGCCGAGCGGCCGTCCAGGGTGAACGCCCCCGCGACGTGGAGCGGTTCGCCCGAGGCCACATAGGCGGCGACCTCGGCGTCGCTCGGCTCGCCGAACCGTACGACCGTGGACCCCGTCGCCGAGGCCGTACGGCCGGAGGCGGTGTCGATCACGCTGTGCCCGGTCCGCAGGACGCCCGACCGGCCGCGCATCGACTTCCAGCGGGCGGTCGCCTCCTCGGCGTCGGCCGGCTTGCCCAGCGCCTCGCCGTCCAGCTCCAGCACCGAGTCACAGCCGATGACCAGGGCGCCCGCCGCTTCGGCGCGCCCCGCGACGGCCGCCGCCTTGGCCCGGGCCAGGACGAGCGCCAGCTCGGCGGGGGTCGGTGCGCCGAGGGCGTCCTCGTCCACCCCGCTGACGATCACCTCGGGAGCGAATCCGGCCTGCCGCAGCAGACCGAGACGGGCGGGGGAGGCGGAGGCGAGCACGAGACGGCGCTGATCAGTCATGCGGGCCATCGTAGAAGGGCCCGCGGGGGACGTGCGGCCACGGGCCCGGCTCTCAGCGGAAGCCGAGGACGGACATCGCCACCAGCATCGACAGCGCCAGCAGGACACCCACTCTGCGCATCATGTCCTGGGCGTCGCGCAGTTCCTTCGGCGGCTCGTTCTCGGGGTCGGACCACAGCATGCTCCCGATCCTGCTGCGCCGCCCGCCCCAACGCCTGAGTACGGGTACTCAGAGCCGCCCCCGTGCGGACGGGGGCGGCTGCGCGCCTCAGGCCGGCCAGTACGTCCGCGCCCAGGCCCGGGGGCCCGGCTGCGGGCTGCCGGCGCGGGCGATGCGCCCCGGGTCGGACCACTGCTCGGGCGGCAGCGGCGCGCCCGACGAGACGGCGGACGCCGCCACGGCGCGCGCCCGGACCACCGCCAGTGCGGCGGCCAGCTCCTCCGGGGTGGGGTTGCCCCGTACGACCTTGATCATGGGCAGACCTTTCTGCGAGCGGCTGATGGGGCCTAGAGCGGAATGTTGCCGTGCTTCTTCGGAGGCAGGGATTCCCGCTTCGTACGCAGCTGACGCAGCCCCTTCACGATATGGGCCCGGGTGTCGGACGGCATGATGACCGCGTCGACGTAGCCGCGCTCGGCCGCCACGTACGGGTTGAGCAGCGCGTCCTCGTAGTCCGTCATCAGCTCGGCCCGCGTCGCGTCCGGGTCCTCGGCGGCCGCGATGGTGCGGCGGTGCAGGATGTTCACCGCGCCCTGGGCGCCCATGACGGCGATCTGGGCGGTCGGCCAGGCGACGTTCAGGTCGGCGCCCAGGTGCTTGGAGCCCATCACGTCGTACGCGCCGCCGAACGCCTTGCGGGTGATGACGGTGATCAGCGGGACCGTCGCCTCCGCGTAGGCGTAGATCAGCTTCGCGCCGCGTCGGATGATGCCGCCGTACTCCTGGTCCACGCCCGGCAGGAAGCCCGGCACGTCCACGAAGGTGATGACGGGGACGTTGAACGCGTCGCAGGTGCGGACGAAGCGCGCGGCCTTCTCGCTGGCGTTGATGTCCAGGCAGCCGGCGAACTGCATCGGCTGGTTGGCGACGATGCCGACCGGGTGGCCCTCGACCCGGCCGAAGCCGGTGATGATGTTCGGCGCGAACAGGGCCTGGGTCTCCAGGAACTCGCCGTCGTCCAGCACGTGCTCGATCGCGGTGTGCATGTCGTACGGCTGGTTCGCCGAGTCCGGGATGAGCGTGTCCAGCTCGCGGTCCTCGTCGGTGGTGGCGAGGTCCGCCTCCTCCGGGAAGGCCGGGGCCTCGGAGAGGTTGTTCGACGGGAGGTAGGACAGCAGCGACTTGACGTACTCGATGGCGTCCTTCTCGTCGCCCGCCATGTGGTGCGCCACCCCGGAGGTGGTGTTGTGCGTACGGGCGCCGCCCAGCTCCTCGAAGCCGACGTCCTCGCCGGTGACCGTCTTGATGACGTCGGGGCCGGTGATGAACATGTGCGAGGTCTGGTCGACCATCACCGTGAAGTCGGTGATCGCGGGGGAGTAGACCGCACCGCCCGCGCACGGGCCGACGATCAGCGAGATCTGCGGGATGACCCCGGAGGCGTGCACGTTGCGGCGGAAGATCTCGGCGAACAGGCCGAGCGCGACGACGCCTTCCTGGATGCGCGCGCCGCCGCCGTCGTTGATGCCGATGACCGGACAGCCGGTCTTCAGCGCGAAGTCCATGACCTTGACGATCTTCTCGCCGTAGACCTCGCCGAGCGAACCGCCGAAGATGGTGAAGTCCTGCGAGTACACGCAGACCGGGCGGCCGTCGACCGTGCCGTAACCGGTGACGACACCGTCCCCGTACGGGCGGTTCTTCTCGATGCCGAAGTTGGTGGAGCGGTGCCGGGCGAACTCGTCGAGCTCCACGAAGGAGCCCTCGTCCAGCAGCAGCCCGACCCGCTCACGGGCCGTCAGCTTGCCCTTGGCGTGCTGCTTCTCGACCGCGCGGGCCGAACCGGCGTGCGTCGCTTCGTCGATGCGGCGCGTCAGGTCCGCGAGCTTGCCCGCGGTGGTGTGGATGTCGCTTAGCGGCTCGGACATCGGGGGGCGGCTCCCTGCCTGGTCACGGGGACGACGTCTGGCACCGGTCACGGGGGGACGGCCAGCCGTCAGTCCGGCTCTGGCTACTGACTCGTAGGGTATCGGCGCGCCTCCGGAAAGGCAGTGCGTCCTTTGCCACACCTAGGCTGGGTTGCATGACACCACCGGATGCGCCACACAACCGTTGGTCGGACCTCGACCGGCCGCCCCTCAACGTGACCGCGCTGCGGCGCGGACTGCTGCGGCCGGACGCGCTGTGGACGTCGCTGGAGGTCGTGGAGTCCACCGGATCCACCAACACCGACCTCGCCGGGCGGGCCCGTGGCGGGGCGGTGGGCGAGGGCACGGTGCTGGTCGCCGAGGAGCAGACCGCCGGGCGCGGACGGCTGGAGCGGACCTGGACCGCGCCGCCCCGCTCAGGGCTGTTCCTCTCGGTCTACCTGGAGCCCGGCGACGTCCCGGTGGAGCGATGGGGGTGGGTGCCGCTGCTGGCCGGGGTCGCCGCCGCGACCGGCCTCGCGAAGTCGGCGGGTGTCGACATGTCGCTGAAGTGGCCCAATGATCTGCTGGTCGCGGTGGAAGGGGAGGAACGCAAGACGGGCGGCATCCTCGGCGAGTTCGCGGGGGACGGCATCGTCGTCGGCCTGGGCGTCAACGTCTCGCTCCGCGCCGACGAGCTGCCCGCGCCCACCGCCGGATCGCTGGCGCTCGCCGGAGCGGTCTCCACCGACCGCGAGACGCTGCTGCGCGCTGTCCTGCGCTCGCTGGAGGAGTGGTACGGCCGGTGGAAGGCGGCGGACGGCGACGCGGCCGCGAGCGGGCTCCAGGCCGCCTACGCGGCGGGCTGCGCGACGCTGGACCGGACCGTGCGGGCGGAGCTGCCGGGGGGCGCGTCCCTGGTCGGCGAGGCGGTCGCGATCGACGGGGACGGGCGTCTCGTCCTCTCCACCGAGGGCGGGCTCCAGCGGCCGGTGTCGGCCGGGGACATCGTCCACCTGCGGGGCGCGGCGGGCGGCCTGACCTGACCGGCCGTGTGCCCGCGGCGGGCGTACCGGTGGATACGGCGTATGCCGGAGATGTCACGCGCGACGCACCGATGACGGACAACCAAGGACGTGAGCTGGGGCACACCTGCCGTATCGTTGAGGCGATCCAGCGACAGATCGGCAGGGCAGTGCGCAGGGAACGGGCAGGAGGCGGCTGGTGACCGTCGGCGACACGACGTCCGGCGCGGGTGAGGAGCCCGGGTCGGACTCCTCGGTCCACGCCACACCCCACCACGAGGTCGACCACACGGTGGAACCGACCGACGACCCCCTCGCCATCCGCCTCGAAGCGCTGATCCTGGGGGCCGACCGGCGCTACACGCCCTTCCAGGCGGCCCGCACCGCCGGGGTCTCCATGGACCTGGCCTCCCGGTTCTGGCGGGCCATGGGCTTCGCCGACATCGGCCAGGCCAAGGCGCTCACCGAGGCGGACGTGCTCGCCCTGCGCCGGCTCGCCGGTCTCGTCGAGGCGGGGCTGCTCAGCGAGCCGATGGCGATCCAGGTCGCCCGCTCCACCGGGCAGACCACCGCCCGGCTGGCCGAGTGGCAGATCGACTCGTTCCTGGAGGGGCTGACCGAGCCGCCCGAGCCGGGCATGACCCGCACCGAGGTCACGTATCCGCTGGTCGAACTGCTGCTCCCGGAGCTCCAGGAGTTCCTCGTCTACGTGTGGCGGCGCCAGCTCGCCGCCGCCACCGGCCGGGTCGTGCAGGCCGCGGACGACGACGAGATGGTCGACCGGCGGCTCGCCGTCGGCTTCGCGGACCTGGTCGGCTTCACCCGGCTGACCCGGCGCCTCGAGGAGGAGGAGCTGGGCGAACTGGTCGAGTCCTTCGAGACGACCGCCGCCGACCTGGTCGCCGCGCACGGCGGCCGGCTGATCAAGACCCTCGGCGACGAGGTCCTCTTCGCCGCCGACGACGCGGGCACGGCCGCCGAGATAGCGCTCCGGCTGATCGAGGCCATGTCCCAGGACGAGACGATGCCCGCCCTGCGCGTCGGCATCGCCTTCGGCACGGTCACCACCCGGATGGGCGACGTCTTCGGCACCACGGTGAACCTCGCCAGCCGGCTCACCTCGATAGCGCCGAAGGACGCCGTCCTGGTCGACGGGGCGTTCGCCAAGGAGCTGATCCGGCACGGCGACGCCCCGGAGTCCGAGGCGCAGGCCGCCGAGGCCGTCGCGGCCGCCGCCGAACGGGGCCGGGTCGCCGAGAAGGAGGGCCGCGAGCCCGACGACGAGCCGCCGCTGCCCACGTACCGCTTCGGGCTCCAGCCGATGTGGCAGCGCCCGGTGCGCGGGCTCGGCGTGGTGGAGCCGTGGCTGCTGGCCCGGCGGGGCAAGACCGGCTCCTGAGCGCGGCCGTCCCTTCGTTCGTTACGTTTCCGTCCCCGGCTCGCCCTGTCGGGGGCGGTGCCGTCCTGTCTAGGATCGGTGACGGTAACGCACGTTAACGGGCCGTCCGCCCCACCAGAAAACGACAGGGGTGCAGTCTTGACCGTCACGTCCGAGCAGCGGTACGGGGAGTTCGTCGTCGTACGACGGCACGCGGGGCAGGACCACGTGGCCGAGCTGGTCCTCGACCGGCCCAAGGCCATGAACGCCGTCTCCACCGACATGGCCCGCTCCATCGCCGCAGCCTGCGACGCACTCGGCGCCGACCGGGACGTCCGGGTTACCGTCCTGACCTCCAGCCATGAGCGGGCCTTCTGCGTGGGCGCGGATCTCAAGGAGCGCAACTCCTTCACCGACGCCGACCTCGTACGTCAGCGGCCCACCGCCCGCGCCGCCTACACCGGGGTCCTGGAGCTGCCGATGCCGGTGATCGCGGCCGTGCACGGCTTCGCCCTCGGCGGCGGCTTCGAACTCGCCCTCGCCTGCGATGTCATCGTCGCCGACGCCACCGCCGTGGTCGGGCTGCCCGAGGTGTCCGTGGGCGTCATCCCGGGCGGCGGCGGTACGCAGCTGCTGCCGCGCCGGGTGGGGGCGGCGCGCGCCGCCGAGCTGGTGTTCAGCGCCCGCCGCGTCGAGGCCGCCGAGGCCCGCGAACTGGGGCTGGTCGACGAGCTGGTCGAGGCGGGCCGGGACCGCGAGGAGGCCCTCGCGCTGGGCGGCCGGATTGCCGCCAACTCGCCGGTCGGGCTGCGTGCGGCCAAGAAGGCGCTCCGGCTGGGGCAGGGGCTCGATCTGCGGGCGGGCCTGGAGGTGGAGGACGCGGCCTGGCGGTCGGTGGCCTTCTCCGGGGACCGGGCGGAGGGGGTGGCCGCGTTCAACGAGAAGCGGCGCCCCGACTGGCCCGGCGAGTGAGCCGGAATGCCGGTTGCGCAGAGTGAGCACCCTGCCGGGAAATAGGTGGAATTAGTTACGCTTCAAACTGATCAAAAGGTGACAAATCTACATAGGCTGTAGGAATGGGTGGTGACGATGAGCGGCTGCGAGCCGTGGTTTCGCTTGCGCAGACCATGGCCGCGGCCTACACGCCGCGCGAATCGTGGCGGGCGGCGGCGCTGGGCGCCTGCGAGGCGTTGAGCGGCAGTTTCGCCGCGCTCTCCGTGTGGGAGCGGGACCGGGGCAGGCTGCGGGTGCTGGTGAACGCGGGGCAGCGGGCCGAGGGGGAGGAGGAGTTCCCCGAGGAGGAGGCCTACCCGGTCCATGAGTTCCCGGAGATCACCGAGTTCCTGCACGAGCGCTGGGCCGGCGGCGGCGAGCCCGACGCCTGGGTGGAGACCGCCGACGGGCAGCCCGGCGCGGGCGGTCCGGCGCGCGGCGCCCGCCCGTACTGCCACCAGCGGGTCGCGGCGCTCCGGCGGCGTGGCCGGGGCTGCTGCGTGGTCGCGCCGATCGTGCTGCACGGCCGGGCGTGGGGCGAGCTGTATGTGGCGCGGCCGGCCGGGCAGCCCGTCTTCGACCGGGCCGACGCGAACTTCGCGACCGTGCTCGCCGCCGTCGTGGCCTCCGGGATCGCCCAGACCGAGCGCCTGGAGGAGGTCCGCAAGCTGGCCTTCACCGACCCGCTGACCGGTCTGGCGAACCGCCGAGCGGTCGACATCCGGCTCGACGAGGCCGTCGAGCGGCACCGGGCCGACGACACGGTCGTCAGCCTCGTCGTCTGCGACCTGAACGGCCTCAAGGCGGTGAACGACACCCACGGCCACGCCGTCGGCGACCGTCTGCTGGAACGTTTCGGCTCGGTGCTGTCGCTGTGCGGGGCGATGCTGCCCCAGGCGCTGGCCGCCCGGCTGGGCGGCGATGAGTTCTGCCTGCTCGCGGTGGGCCCCCCGGCCGACGCGGTGGTCGGCGTCGCCGCCGAGCTGTGCGACCGGGCGGCGGTGATCGAGCTGGGCGACGGGGTCGCCTGCGGGGTCGCCTCCACCGGTGACCCGATCGGCCCGGTGCGCTCGGCCCGCAGGCTCTTCCGGCTCGCGGACGCCGCCCAGTACCGGGCCAAGGCCGCCCGCTCGCTGGGCCCCGTGGTGGCCGGGCGGGACGGCGAGGTCATCCGGCTCGCGGACTCCCCGCCGAAGTCCGCGCACGACCGGCGCAGGCTGCGCGGCAACCGGCCGTGAGCCCGGGAGGCCCGCAGTTCGGGCTGAGCGCGGGCGTGCGTCGGCGCGGTGGCGCATCGGTCGGTCTCGGCGCGCGGTGGAGGTGCGTCGGGTCTCCGTGCGGTGGTGGCGCGTCGGGCCCCGGCGTGGTGGACAGGCCGCTCACGGAACCACGCTGTCCCGTAAGGGGCCCTGCACGGCACCACTAGTGACATGAAGGCTTTCAATACGTACGCTGCTGAATATGGATATGCACACTGTTGTGGTGGGGACGTCCGGAACCACCGCCGAGGACGTCGTCGCCGTGGCCCGCCACGACGCCCGGGTCGAGCTCTCCGCCGCCGCCGTGGAAGCCCTGGCCGCCGCCCGTCTCATCGTGGACGCGCTCGCCGCCAAGCCCGAGCCGGTCTACGGCGTCTCCACCGGCTTCGGCGCCCTCGCCAGCCGCCACATCAGCCCGGAACTGCGGGCGCAGCTCCAGCGCAACATCGTCCGCTCGCACGCGGCCGGCATGGGCCCCCGCGTCGAGCGCGAGGTGGTCCGCGCGCTGATGTTCCTCCGGCTGAAGACGGTCGCCTCGGGTCACACCGGCGTACGCCCCGAGGTCGCGCAGACCATGGCCGACGTGCTGAACGCGGGCATCACGCCCGTCGTCCACGAATACGGCTCGCTCGGCTGCTCCGGCGACCTCGCCCCGCTCTCGCACTGCGCGCTCACCCTGATGGGCGAGGGCGACGCGGAAGGCCCCGACGGCACCGTCCGCCCGGCCGGCGAGCTCCTCGCCGCGCACGGCATCACCCCGGTCGAGCTCCGCGAGAAGGAGGGCCTGGCCCTCCTCAACGGCACCGACGGCATGCTCGGCATGCTGGTCATGGCCCTCGCCGACCTGAAGAACCTCTACACCTCGGCCGACATCACCGCCGCCCTCTCCCTGGAGGCGCTGCTCGGCACGGACAAGGTCCTCGCCCCCGAGCTGCACGCCATCCGCCCGCACCCCGGCCAGGGTGTCAGCGCGGACAACATGGCGCGCGTGCTGGCTGGTTCCGGCCTGACAGGCCATCACCAGGACGACGCGCCCCGGGTCCAGGACGCCTACTCGGTGCGCTGCGCCCCCCAGGTCAACGGCGCGGGCCGCGACACCCTCGACTACGCGGCCGTGGTCGCGGGCCGCGAACTGGCCTCCTCCGTCGACAACCCGGTGATCCTGCCCGACGGCAGGGTCGAGTCCAACGGCAACTTCCACGGCGCGCCCGTCGCCTACGTCCTGGACTTCCTCGCGATCGTCGCCGCCGACCTCGGCTCGATCTGCGAACGCCGCACCGACCGGCTGCTCGACAAGAACCGCTCGCACGGCCTGCCGCCGTTCCTCGCGCACGACGCCGGGGTCGACTCGGGCCTGATGATCGCCCAGTACACCCAGGCCGCCCTGGTCAGCGAGATGAAGCGGCTCGCGGTCCCCGCCTCCGCCGACTCCATCCCGTCCTCCGCGATGCAGGAGGACCACGTATCCATGGGCTGGTCCGCCGCGCGCAAACTCCGTACGGCCGTGGACAACCTGGCCCGGATCGTCGCCGTCGAGCTGTACGCCGCGACCCGCGCCGTCGAGATCCGCGCCGCCCAGGGCCTGACCCCCGCCCCCGCCTCGCAGGCCGCCGTGGACGCGCTGCGGGCCGCCGGCGCCGAGGGCCCGGGCCCGGACCGCTTCCTCGCGCCGGACCTGGCCGCCGCCGACACGTTCGTACGGGAAGGGCGCCTGGTCGCGGCCGTGGAGCCGGTCACGGGGCCGCTGGCCTGAGCCGGGTCCCGTACGCACGGAAGGCTTTCGGAGGAGGGTTCCCGCGCCATCGTCGCGGGAGCCCTCTCACGTACGTACGGATGATCAGAGCGCCGGGCGCGTCCCGGCCCCGGAGCGGCGCACCGAGTAGGTGACGAAGCCCGCGCCGAGACCCAACAGGGCTGTGCCGCCGATGAGATACGGGGTCGTGTCCGGGCCCGGCCCGGTGTCGGCGAGGAGCGCGCCGGAGACGCTGTCGGGGCTCCCGGCGGACTGTTCGGCGGTCGTCCGTTCGGACGTGGCGGCCGGGGCGCCCTGAGCGCTCCTCTCACCGGTCGCGTTGGCCGACGGGACGAACCAGAGAGCGGCCAGCAGGGTGCCTGCGGCGGTGGCGGTCAGCAGTGTGCGACGAGCGACGGACACAGATTCGATCCCCTTGCGACAACCATGAGTTAGCCCCGTGGGCCGATGCTAAGCAAAGCAGCGGGTCGGTGGAAAGTCGCGGCATCGCCGGGCCTTACGCTCCGGCCTATGAGCACAGAAGAGACATCCAGGTTTGTTCGACTTCGCGTGGAGATGGTGCTGGAGGTCACCGACCTCGACGCCCTGACCGGTACCGCCCTCGAATCCATCGCCGCCGAGTACGGGGAGCCCGTCGCGGCGGTCGCCGGGAGCGACACCGCCGAGGAGCGGATGCATGCGGAGGCCACGGTCCGGGCAGACGGTGCGGAGGCCCTCGCCTCGCTGGTCGACCCCTTCGACCTGGTCAGCGAGGTGCCCGGAGTCGAACTGGCCCAGGCCTCCTGGAGCAGCGAAAGCATCGAGTACGACCCCGACGCGGAGGGCTGGGACGGCGCGGACGACGGCGACGAGGACCTCTTCCTGCCGCCGGACGGGGACGAGGAGGAGGGGTATGGCGACGCGGTCGCGCACAATGGAACGAACGACGGCGAGGACGGTGATCCCGCGGAGCGGGCGTGACCTGTGAGGACACCGGCCCCGGCCCCGCTCACCGGCGGACCGGGGCCGTGCCGGGCGCCGGCGCAAAGAGAGGCCGGGGCGCGGGAACCACCGCTGCCGGGGCCGCGTCGATGAGTGGTGTTCCCCACATCTGTCATGGATGTGGAACGGAGCACCCTTTCCGGGTGTTCTTGGAACATTGACGGGGAATAGCGGCCTGGCGGCCCCGTCCGGGGATTCTGGGGAATCGGCAACGATGGAGAAGCGTGTGATGACGGACAGCAAGCGGCGCAGGGGCCTCATGGCCATGTCCGCACTGCTCGGCGGCGTGCTGGTGCTTTCTGCCTGTAGCGACGACGGCGACAAGGGCGGAAAGACGAACGCCGGGAGCTCGGAGTCGTCGCAGCAGGAAGTGGACAAGGCGGCAGCCGCAGACGCCTCCGAGGCGCAGATAGCGATCAAGCCGAAGAACGGCGCGGCCAACGCCAGCATCAACAACGCCGCCCAGGTCACCGTCGCCAAGGGCAAGCTGACCAAGGTCGTCATGACCACGGCGGCCGGCGACCCGGTCGAGGGCACGCTGGCGGCCGACGGGTCCAGCTGGAAGCCCGCGGGCCAGCTGGAGCGGTCCACCACGTACAAGATCGACGCCACGGCGGCCGACGCGAAGGGCCGCGAGGCCCACGAGAACAGCTCCTTCACCACCGTCTCGCCCGACAACAGCTTCATCGGGAACTTCACCCCCGAGGACGGCTCCACGGTCGGCGTCGGGATGCCCGTCTCGATCAACTTCAACAAGGCGATCACGGACAAGAAGGCCGTCCAGGACGGCATCACCGTGACCTCCAGCAGCGGCCAGGAAGTCGTCGGCCACTGGTTCAACTCCCAGCGCCTGGACCTGCGCCCGGAGGACTACTGGCAGGGCGGCTCCACCGTCACCCTGAAGCTGGCCCTCGACGGCGTCGAGGGTGCGGACGGCGTCTTCGGCGTCCAGCAGAAGTCCGTGACCTTCAAGGTCGGCCGCAACCAGGTCTCCACCGTGGACGTGAAGTCCAAGACGATGACGGTCACCCGCGACGGCAAGACGCTCAAGACGATCCCGATCTCCGCGGGCTCGCCCGAGAACCCCACGTACAACGGTCAGATGGTGATCTCCGAGAAGCACAAGGAGACCCGGATGAACGGCGCCACCGTCGGCTTCACCGATGACGACGGCAAGGGCGAGTACGACATCAAGGACGTGCCGCACGCCATGCGCCTGTCCACGTCGGGCACCTTCATCCACGGCAACTACTGGGGCAAGGGCATCTTCGGCAACGCCAACACCAGCCACGGCTGCGTGGGCCTCGCCGACGTGAAGGGCGCGAACGACTCCAGCGCGCCCGGCGCCTGGTTCTACGACAACTCCCTCGTCGGCGACGTGGTCATCGTCAAGAACTCCCCGGACAAGACCATCACCCCGGACAACGGCCTCAACGGCTGGAACATGAGCTGGTCCGAGTGGACGGCCGGCTCCCAGGCCTGATCCCTCCCCCGCCGTTCCTTCTCGGCACCCCCCGCCCCCGCCCGAAGGCGGCGGCCCCGGCAGACGCCGGGACCGCCGCCTTCGGCGTGTCCGGCGCCCCTATAGCGCTGTGTCCAGCCCCGCGAGGACGCGGCCGAGCACCACGGCAGCGGGCCCTGCCACCGCAGGCCGGGCCGTGGAGAGCCCGCTCTCCTGTCGCCGCGGCAGCGGCGACCGTACGCCCAGCTCGGCCCAGACCGCCTTCCCGCTCCCGGCGCGGAAGGAACCCCAGCGCCGCGCGAGCTGCCGTACGAGGAACAGCCCGCGCCCGTCCTCGGCGTCGTCCTCGGCACGCCTGAGCACGGGGGGCTCGCTCGATACGTCCCACACCTCGATGACGACGCTGTCCCGCAGGCCGACGAGACGGACGTGGACGAGGTCGAGCCGCTCCAGCTCGCCCCACGTCGGCTTCTCGGCCACCACTCCGGTGATGGTGATGGCGTTGGTGACCAGCTCCGAGGCGACGAGAAGGACATCGTCCTCGATGAGAGCCGCATGCAACTTGGAGAGAGCGAACCGCAGGAAGTGACGGGAGGTCGAGACGGCCGACTGCGCGGCAGTCAAGGAGAGTTGGTCGACGAAGCGCACGTGCTCCGGCTGGTAGGGCACCTCCTGGCGCGTCATGAGCAGTCGTCCAAGCTGATGACTTGCGCGCCGCCGGTGGCGTACGAGAGGTGGGTGAGCATGGCGTTCTGGAGCGACCGGTTGAGCGCCAGCTCCCGGTAGGACGGCACGACCACGTGCTTGGCTTCGGCGCGCTTGACCGCCTCCACCAGCTCCGTGAACGCGGACTGCGCTCCCGGTACGTACTCGTGGAACACGGTCGCCAGGTGGAAGCCGTTGCTCTCGGCGTACGTGGCGAGGTCGTCCTGTTTCTGCTTCGCCTCCTGGTCGCTCATGTCGTCGGGCACTCGCATGTAGCCAAAGATCAGCGGGTTCATCGCGCTCGGTCCCCTCGCTAGGGCGTGATCACTCAACGTGCTCGCGCCCGTCCTGTAGGTAACCGAGTGAAGCACTGGAGCATTCGAATATGCAACACTCCAGATTGGAAATCGTGAATTCGATTTCTCGAACAAATATCCCCTATTCCATAATGGCGATCCTCAGGCTTCCATTTCGGATGTAAGGTGGGTTGCAGATCGGAGGCACATCAAGTGGTGGAAGCGGCAAGCGGTTCGACCGTGCCCCGCCGTCAACTGGGGCGAAACTTGCGTGAGCTGCGCAATCGCGCGCGGCTGACCGTGCGCGCGGCGTCGACGGCCCTGGAGTGGTCGGATCAGAAGATCTGGCGCATCGAAACGGGCCAGACTTCGATGCGCAGCCTGGATGTTGAGGCCATGTGTCGTGCGTACGGTGCTGACGCCGAGTTGACCATGGGCCTGATGGGGCTGGCCAAGGAGACCAAGAACCGGGGATGGTGGCACGCCTACGGCGACGTGATCCCGGAGGGCTTCGACCTCTTCATCGGGCTGGAGGGGGCTGCGGCAAGTCTGCGTCAGTACATCAAGGACCTGGTGCCGGGTCTCGTGCAGACGGAGGACTACGCCCGAGCGCTGATCCGGGAGGGCACCCATGACGTCGACCGCGATGAGATCGAGCGACGGGTACATGTCCGAATGGCGCGACAGGAGTTGCTGACCAGGGTGACCAGCCCGCCCACCTTGGAACTGGCGCTTGGTGAAGCGGTGCTCCGCCAACCGGTCGGCGGAGGCGAAGTAATGGCTCGCCAGTTGCACCGCCTGGCCGAGACGATGGAACTGCCGAACGTCTCATTGCGGGTCGTGCCGTTCGCGGCAGGTCTGCACTATGGCCTCGTGTCGGGGCCGTTCACACTCTTGCGCTTTCCCGTCAACGGCGACGGACAGCCGATGGAGCCGCCCACCGTCTACATGGAGGGCTTCACCGGCGACCTGTACCTCGACAA
This sequence comes from Streptomyces sp. CA-278952, assembly GCF_028747205.1. Classification (NCBI taxonomy): domain Bacteria; kingdom Bacillati; phylum Actinomycetota; class Actinomycetes; order Kitasatosporales; family Streptomycetaceae; genus Streptomyces; species Streptomyces sp. CA-278952. The sequence goes on along the minus strand of NZ_CP112880.1, from coordinate 2,813,832 downwards.
ACCGCAGGAGATCGAGCGGTACGACCAGGCGTTCACTTCCATCTGGCGAGCCGCTCTGGATCACAAGGGCACCCAGAACATCCTTCGGCAAGCGGCAAAGGAGTTTTCCCGATGATGAGCGCGGATCTGACAGGCGCGGTATGGCGTAAGTCCAGCCGCTCACAGAACAACGCCACCTGCGTCGAGGTCGCGTTCCTCGGCGACGGCCGCGTAGCCATGCGCGACACGAAGGACCAGGGCAACGGCCCCGCTCTCGTCTTCACCTCCGGCGAGTGGGCCGCGTTCGAAGGCGGCGTCGTGGGCGGCGAGTTCGTGCGGTCGTAGTACGAGCCCCGCACGCAGCCCCGCAAGCGCCCGGCACGTCGTCTCCGCCGGGCGCTTCGCCGTGCCCGCCCGCCATGCCTTACTGAGCGCATGCGATAGGAGGCCGACAGAGGCACTGACCCGTCTCATCGGACGCCGAGGTTAGGGCGGCAAGGTGGATACCTCGCCCGACGCGTTCAGAGCCGTAGCGGCGGCAACCGGCGAGGCTCTATGCGGTCCTCAACAGCTGAGTCCCCTTCGCGCACGACTACATAGGCACCCTTCCCGGGTACTTCTGTGACAGCTTCAGCCAGCTCGGTGCCGCGGTAGACCAGGCCCACACCGTCATCGGTGCAGTGCGTCACCGGCAAGGTGCCCTCGGCGACGAGCCTATGGACCATCGGACGGCGGCCCTTGTCGGTGTCGTAGTGCACGCCGTTGCCGTACGGCAGAAAGCCGAGGGCGTTCGTGACCGGCTGGAGCGCAGGTCCGAAGGAGTCAGTGGCACCCCCCTGGAACCAGCAGATCGACCCCGCGCTGACCCCGCTGAGTACGACGCCGGCATCCCACGCCCGCCGCATGACACGGTCCAGCCCGTGGACTCGCCACACGGCCAACAGGTTCGCCACCGAGCCACCCATGACCCAGACGACATCCTGATCAAGTACCGCCCCCTCGATGTCATCAAGGTTGGGCATCGGGAAGAGATGAAGTGGTGTCAGGTCGAACCCGGCAACCCGGGCAGCCTCGGTCATACGTGATGTGAAGTGCTCGGCATCGCCAATGGCCGTCCCGACGTACATGATGCGGGGGCGGCGTCCGTGCACTCCTGACAGTTCGACCGCGTGGTGCACCAACGCATCAAACATCACCATCGTGCGGCCACCCGCACGATGCCCACCCGACGTGGCGACGATGGTGGGCTCCGAGGCAGTCATGGAACGGGACCCTATCGGCCCTGAGCGGCCCCCTGCCCGACCCGGAGAAAACCCTGACAGAGGAACCGTATCGGCGACAGCGCACCTAACGTGACGAGTGTGCCCCCGGCCGGGTCCACGCGCCTCGAACAACCGCTCCCTGCACGAGGAGGATTCATGTTGTCCAGAGGAAGATCCGCACTGCGGGGCGTCGCCGCACGGGGCATGGCCATGGCCCTGGGAGCGACGACGGTCGTCAGCACCGGCCTCGCCGCCGCTCCCGTGGTTCACGCGTCGCCGGCCGCCGCCACCGGGGTGCTGCGATGGGCGCCGTGTGACGCCGCGACGAAGCCGGGAGCCGAGTGCGCCACTCTTTCCGTGCCGGTCGACTGGGCCCGTCCCGACGGGCCGAGACTCGACCTGGCCGTGGCCCGCCGCCAGGCCACCGACTCCGGCGCACGCGTCGGCTCGATGGTGTTCGGCCCCGGTGGGCCGGGCGACTCGGGTGTGAAGACGGTGGTCGACAGGATCGGCCGGTTCAGCTCCGAGGTCCGCCGCGGGTTCGACATCGTCAGCTTCGACCCGCGCGGCGTGGGCGGCAGCAACCCAGTGGTCTGCTCCGACGAGCTGCTTGCCGATCGGCCGTCACCGGAGCTGAGGAGTCAGGCGGACTTCGATGCCACCCTGGCGTACAACAGGCGGCTCCGCGCCGATTGCCGGGCCCGTACCGGCCCGGTGTTCGACCACCTCGACACCGCCCAGACAGTCCGGGACCTGGACGCTCTCCGGACCGCCCTCGGCGAGCGGAAGCTGACCTTCCACGGCAGTTCGTACGGCACGCTGCTCGGGGCACAGTACGCCGAGACCTATCCGCGCCGCGTGCGCGCGATGGTGCTGGAGAGCGTCATGGACCACAGCGTCCCGACCGCCCGTGAGTTCCTGCGGTCCGAGGCGGCCACGGCGGAGGACTCGTTCCGGGAGTTCGTGAAGTGGTGCGACGGCGCCGCGGACTGCGCGCTGCACGGTCGCGACGTACGCGCCGTCTGGCAGAGCCTGTTGGACCGGGCCGGGCGCGGTGAGCTGGAGGACCCGGCGAAGCCGGGCATCTCGCTGTCGCCTTCGGACCTGGTCAACAAGAAGGCGTTCCGGAAGTTCTACTCGGCCGACTTCACGGGCTTGGCCACGGAGATCGCGCGTATGCACGCGAGCGAGCCGCTGCCCGCCTCGCCCACCTCGATCATGTCGCTGCCCCTCGCCACCCCGGTCTTCTGCTCCGACTGGCGCCTGCCCGTGCGCGACTACCAGGAGTACGCCTCACTCGTCTCCATGATGAGCAAGACCGCGCCCGACCTGCCCTACCTGCTTCCGATACACATGGTCGCGGCGTGTCTGGGCGCGCCGACCGCCAACCCGCAGCACCGGCTGCGCGTGCTCGGCGCACCGCCGATCCTGGTGTCCAACGCGCTGCACGACCCCGCCACCGGCTACGCGTGGGCGGTCTCGGTGGCCCGGCAGCTCGGCCGCAGCGGCGTGCTCCTCACCTACGAGGGCCACGGCCACGGCAGCGTCACCAGCGGCCCCTGCATGGAAGACGCGGTGGACAGCTACCTCACGGACCTGGCGATCCCACCACGGGGCACGAGCTGCCCCGCTGTGTCCTTCTGACAGCTGGCCGATCCGGATCCGTCTGGGGAAGGCGAATCCGGTGGGAGGACGGTTGTGGCGACGCGGTTCGGGCCTCGGCCGACCGCGACCGTCCAACTCCACGTGCGGAGACGGCCCGGAAATCCTGTGGCGCGGCGGCCGCATGGCCAGGACACTGGGCGACCATGCCTCCCAAAGCCTCGACCGGCCCGATGTGTACGCGCGATTCGCTCGCCTCGGACCTGCGCACGCTCGGGCTGGAGCCTGGTGAAACGGTCCTGGTGCACTCCTCCCTCAGCTCGCTCGGCTGGGTCTGCGGCGGTCCCGTTGCCGTTGTCATGGCACTGCTCGATGTTCTCGGCGACGAGGGCACCCTGGTCGTTCCCACGCACTCGGGAAACAACTCCGATCCGGCGTACTGGGAGAGCCGGCCCGTGCCCGAGGCGTGGTGGGCGGACATCCGTGCGGCGATGCCGCCCTTCGACGCGCGCACCACACCCACCCTTGGCGTCGGTGTGGTCCCGGAGACCGTCCGGACCTGGCCGGGCGCTCTCCGCAGCCGCCATCCGCAGACGTCCTTCGCCGCCGTGGGTCCGAGCGCCGCCGACATCGTGGACGGCCACGCGCTCGACTGCCGGCTCGGCGAACGCAGCCCCCTCGCACGGCTCGAGGAGCGCGGAGCGCGGATCCTGCTCCTGGGCACGGACTTCGCGTCGTGTACGGCGTTTCACCTTGCCGAATACCGGATTCCAGGGCTCAAGGTCGACAACTCCTTCGCGGTCATGACCGCCCAGGGTCGCCGTTGGATGACGGTGCGCGACACCGCGGTCTCCGACGACCGCTTCGATGAGCTGGGGGCGGCCTTCGAGAGGGACAACACGGTGGGCAGAGGAGAAGTCGGCGGTACTGTAGGCCACTTGTTCGGACTGGCTGAAGCGGTTGCCTACGCCGAGGAGTGGCTCGCCGGGCATCGGCCGCGTGCCGCCAGGGTCTGACCGCCGCGTTCCTCGTCACCCGGTCCGTGGAACACTCCGGCAGGTGTCTCACTGGATAAGCTGGATAACTCCGCGCCGCCTGGGTGCCACCGCCGCCCTGTACGCCGTCTTCGTCTGCGGTTGGTACCTCGGTCAGCCTCTCCCTCATGTGGGCTGCCACGATGAACCGCCGGCCGCGTTCGATGAGCCGATGACGATCGGGGAACCCGGGGACTTCTCCGACGGCTTCACCCGAGCGGCCCGCGACGTCGGGCAGGTCGTCACCTCCGATCTCGTCTCGATCAGCGTGATCGCCCAGTGCGACCCGTACACCGCCGACCCCCGCCTCGTCGCCTGGATCGTCGGCGACTGGCGCTGAAGGGAAGCCTTCTCACCTGAGGGTTCGACGCAGCAGGCTCAAGTCCGTACGCCCCCGCATCGCCGCCCGGTACGACCGCAGATCGCTGCGTCGGACCTGGCGTACGCCCGCGAGGTCCTCGGGCGTCTCGGAGCGGCGGCCCGGGGCCCGGTCGGGGGCGTCGGCCGCCGCCGGGCCGCGGAGCAGGTGCCAGGGCCGGCTCGGCAGCCAGAGGAGCCCGTACAGCCACCGTCGCACCAGCAGGCGGAATCCCGGCCTCCCCGCGTCGGGCAGCCGGATCACCCGCACCCCCATGATCAGCTTTCCGGCGCTCGCCCGGACCGCCATCGTCAGCAGCACCTGGTTGGCGAACGACAGCGTGACCAACTGGACGACCAGCAGGGCGACCGCGTGTCCTGTTCCGCCCGAGTTCAGGCAGGACCGCACCAGGAGTCCGACGGCCAGCAGGCAGAGGTAGCTGTCGAGGCCGACCGCCAGGTAGCGCCGCATGCCGCTCGTGCCCTTGGGGACGCGCGGCTGCCCCCGGGGTGCGGGGGTGGCGTACGCCGAGCGGGCGTACGCCGGGTACGCCGCCCGGGGAAGCGTGCCCCCGTGCAGGGGCCGGCCCGCTGTCGTGGGCGGGGCCGGCCGGGGGCGAACGGCGCCGCTCCCGGCCGGGCGTACGCCGTACAGCGCCCGCAATTCGTCAGGAGGCTGCCCTCGCCGACGCCCCCACGGCTTCGTCATGGGGGCATCATGACTGATCGTCAGTCGGGGTGTCCCTGTTCCTGGCGGGTAACTCCGCTGCCCCGGTTTCGTTTTCACGGGACCCTTACGGTCGCCTCCCACCGGCCGCACGCGCGCCTTCCCCGTGGCCCGGGCCATGGTCCCGTTCGCCCCCGGCCCGCCCGCTCGCGGGGGCGGGGTGCAGCCTGCTGCACCCCGATACGGGGGCCTGCTCCCTCCTCGCGGCGCGCTCCGGCCGACAGGCTGGACGCATCACCGAACACGGAGGCATCCCATCATGAAGTCCTTGCTCTGGCTCATCCTGTCCGCCGCGCTCGTCGCCAACGTCTTCCTCGGTTTCGCGGTCGACAGGAACGGCCTCGAAACGGCCCTGAGCGTCGTCTCGGGCGTGGTCGTGCTCGCCTCCGGGGGCGGGCTCTGGGTGCTGCGAGGCTCCCGCGAGAGTCGACCCGGAGTGTGACCTTGGCCACCCTGAGGGAGGTGGCGGGGGCGGTGCATCCGAGCCGCTAGGGACGCCGGAACGCTGGGCCGGGGCCTGCTCCGGGTCCTGCGCGGCGGCCCGGGCGCTGATCAAAACGGCTGAACATGGCCAATATATGGATGGTCCTCGAAGATCATCGGACCGCACGGGACAATCGGATCGTACGACGGTCCTGCGTATCACCCTGCCGGGCGTCGGCCGCGTGGTCCTCCCGGGAGGGAGTCCATGGGGCTCCGGCGGGGGAGGCGGACCGGTGGCGTTCCCCGGGGCGGGGGCGTCGACGCGCACGAGCCGACCACGGAAGGTCTTGATCAGATGCCGGTCATCCCCGACTCGCCCGACTCCACCCGCACGCACGATGCCGCGGCCCGCGTCATCGAGCCGCTCTACGCCGAGATCCTGCGCCGCAACCAGGGTGAGCAGGAGTTCCACCAGGCGGTCCGCGAGGTCCTGGAGACGCTCGGGCCGGTGCTGACCCAGCGCCCCGAGTTCATCGACGCGCGCATCATCGAGCGCGTATGCGAGCCCGAGCGCCAGCTGATTTTCCGGGTGCCGTGGTCGGACGACTCCGGCGACATCCACGTCAACCGCGGCTTCCGGGTGGAGTTCTCCAGTTCGCTCGGCCCCTACAAGGGCGGGCTGCGCTTCCACCCCTCGGTCAACCTCGGCATCGTGAAGTTCCTCGGCTTCGAGCAGATCTTCAAGAACGCCCTCACCGGCATGCCCATCGGCGGCGGCAAGGGCGGTGCGGACTTCGACCCCAAGGGGCGGTCCGACGCCGAGATCATGCGGTTCTGCCAGTCCTTCATGACCGAGCTCCACCGTCACCTGGGGGAGTACACCGACGTCCCGGCCGGTGACATCGGCGTGGGCGGCCGCGAGATCGGCTACCTCTTCGGCCAGTACAAGCGGATCACCAACCGTTACGAGTCCGGCGTCCTCACCGGCAAGGGCCTCGGCTGGGGCGGCGCGCAGGCCCGTACGGAGGCCACCGGCTACGGCACGGTCCTGTTCACCGCCGAGATGCTGCGCAGCCGTGGCGAGTCGCTGGAGGGCCAGACCGTCGCGGTCTCCGGCTCCGGCAACGTGGCCATCTACGCGGTCGAGAAGGCCCAGCAGCTCGGCGCGACCGTGGTGACCTGCTCGGACTCCAGCGGCTACGTCGTCGACGAGAAGGGCATCGACCTCGCCCTCCTCAAGGAGATCAAGGAGGCCGGCCGGGGCCGGGTCTCGGAGTACGCCGAACGGCGCGGCGCGCACGCCCGGTTCGTCCCCGGCACGGGGGTGTGGTCGGTCCCCGTGGACGTGGCCCTGCCCTGTGCCACGCAGAACGAACTCCACGAGGCCGACGCGCTGGCCCTCGTGCGCAACGGGGTCAAGGCGGTCGCGGAGGGCGCCAACATGCCCACCACCCCGGAGGCGGTCCGGGTGTTCCAGGAGGCGGGCGTCGCCTTCGCCCCCGGCAAGGCGGCCAACGCGGGCGGGGTCGCGACGAGCGCGCTGGAGATGCAGCAGAACGCGTCCCGGGACTCGTGGACCTTCTCCCACACCGAGGAGCGGCTCGCCGAGATCATGCGGCACATCCACGACTCCTGCTACACGACCGCCGAGCGGTACGGCAGCCCCGGCAACTACGTGGTGGGCGCGAACATCGCGGGCTTCGAGCTGGTCGCGGACGCGATGCTGGCGCAGGGTCTGATCTGACCGTACGGGGCGAGGCGTCGGCGCCGATGTGGTCGCCGCCGCAACCGCTGCCCCGCCCGGGTGAGGCCGCCAAGTGCGGTCTCCCCCGGGCGGGGGAGCAGGTTGGCTCGCTCGGGGGATTCCGCGTCGTGCCTGCTCCGCGAGGGTGGAGTCATGACGATGAAGATCGTGCACCGGCCCCCGTCCGTCAGTGATACCGAGCGGCCCGTTCCGCGCTGGGCGATGCGCCTGGCCTACGCGTTGCCGCTGCTTCTGCTGCCGGCGTGCCTGTGGCGGCTGCCCTTCGCTCTGCACTTCACGATGGGGCAGGAGGCTCAGGAGGGCAGTCTGCCTGCCTACTGGCTGAGCATCCCGTACGTTCTCGGGCTCAGCGTGCTGACGGAAGTGATCGCGCTCCTGACGATCGGGCTGGTCCGGGGCTGGGGAGAGGTTGCGCCCGCCTGGATACCGCTCATCGGCGGCAGACGCGTCCGGCCGATGGCGGCCGTCGTCCCCGCCGTGCTCGGCGGCCTGATCCTCACCTTCCTGTTCACCGCCGTCCCGCTGGGCGACGGCCGCGACCTCACTCTCTACGGCGTCGTCGACTCCGTCGGGTACTCCAACGGAGTCTGGGAGGCTCTGGCGACGGCGTGCGTCACCCCCATCGCCGCTTGGGGGCCCATCACCATCGCCCTCGCGATCGCCTACTACCGGCGACGTCGAACCGCCGTCGCTGTGGCGGGGTGACCGCGCATCGTCTCCTCGAACCGTCCGTCCCCCGGTGTCGGCCGTCTGTCACGCGACTTCACCACCAGCAGATCCGCCCGGAGCGCAACGCCCGACCCGTGCCGGGGCGGCGCCGCGCTCCTAGGCTGGGGACGGTGAGCATCCGAGCGACGAACCAGGCCGACGTGATCCCTCTGCGCCCGCTCCCGGCGGCGGCACCGGCTCTGCCCCGGGAACCGCTCTGGCGTGACCTCGTCGGGGAGGTGCTGCGCCGCGAACGCCAGGCCCAGGGGCGGACGTTGAAGGACGTCGCCGAGGCGGCCCGCATCTCCATGCCGTATCTCTCCGAGGTGGAGCGGGGGCTCAAGGAGGCCTCCTCGGAGGTGCTGGCCGCCGCGGCCCAGGCGCTCGGCCTGAGCCTTGCCGACGTCCTGGCGCTGGCGGGAGAGCGGCTGGTCAGCCTCACGGCCGCGCGGTCCCGGTCGCGTTCGCTCGGGTCGGGTGTGGCCGGCGGCCGCCGGTCCGTACGGTCGACCGGTCCGGCGGGTTCGGTCGGTGCGATGCGTCCGTCGGGCCCGGTGGGCGGCGTACTGCTGGCCGCCTGAGCCGAGTGGGCGTTGCGCGGTCGCCTGGCCCGAGAGGAGGCTGCGCGGACGTCTGCGCGAAGGGACGTTGCGCGGTCACCTGGCCCGAGAGGGTGTTACCCGGTCGTCTGACCCGCGGGGTGTTACGCGGTCGCCCGCCCCGGGGGCATGGGGTGCTACGCGGTCGCCCGCCCCCGGGGGCATTGCGGGCGGTCGCCCGGGCCGGGAGAGGGTTGGTGCGCGGAGCCGTCGGGCCCCGGGGAGGGCCGGTACGCGGAGCCATCGGACCCGGGTAGGCCCGTTACGGGCGGTCGTCGACCCTCGCGGCCCGGTCCGCGAGTGCCCGTACTTCGGCGGCCACGGCGGCGTGCCGCTCGCGCGGGATGTCGTGGCCGACACCGGGCTGGAGGACGAGTCGGGCGTCGCGGATCGCCGCGGCGGTGGCCCGGCCCGCGGAGGGCTTGAGCACCGGGTCGTCCGTGCCGTGCAGCACCAGTGCGGGGACGCGCAGTTCGGCCAGGGGCGGACCGTTCCAGGGCGCCCCGATCTGGCGGGACTGGGCGTCCGGGTCGGCGATGCCGGTGTCCACGTCAGCGGTGATCCGCTCCAGGGCCTCCGCCTCGTCGAACGGGTAGCCGGGCGACGCGACGATCCGGGCCACCGCGAGCCCGGCCGCGATCCGTTCCTCCCGGTTCCGGGCGGGCTTGATGCGGGCGAACTTCGCGAGCGTGCCGAGCCGTACATGGCGGAAGGCTCCCAGCCCGCCGACATCGCTGGGGAGGGCGGCGGACGAGGTGAGCGTGCGCACCCGGCCCGGGTGGCGCAGGGCGACGCGCTGGGCGACGACGCCGCCCAGTGATTGCCCGAAGAGGTGCGCCGACTCCCAGCCGAGCGCGTCCATGACGGCGACGGCGTCGTCGGCCAAGTCCTCGGCGGTGTAGGCCGCACTTCGGCCGGCGGCCAGGGCGGCGAAGGGGTTGCCCCGGGCGGTGCGCTTCGGCACCCGGGTGGACTCTCCCGCGTCCCGCTGGTCGTAGCGGGCGACGGCGAATCCGGCGTCGGCGAAGGCCGCGCACAGCTCCCCGGGCCACCAGTGCCGGGAGACCGCGAGACCCATCACCAGGAGCAGCGGTTCGCCGTCCGTGCCCTCCCGGAGCCGGTCGTGGGCGAGCTCGACCGCACCGTTGCGGGCGAAGCGGCGTTCGGTCCAGGTCATGGCGGGCTCCTCCGGTGGACGACATTACTGCGAACGATGTTCGCGGTATTAGACTACAGCCAGTTCCGGAGCCCGGACGAGGGCACTGAGGGAAGGTGGCGGACCGTGGCCGATCGCGAGACCCGGCCGACGACCGTCTGGTCGCGTCCCGAGCGGGGTGCGCGCGGCCCCGCACCCGAACGAAGCCGCACCCAGATCACGGCGGCGGCCCTCGCCCTCGCCGACGCGGAGGGCCTGGCTGCCGTGTCGATGCGCGCGCTCGCACAGCGGCTGGGCACGGGGCCCGCCTCGCTCTACCGCTACGTGGGGAGCAGGGACGAGCTGCTGGACCTCATGGCGGACGCGGTCGCGGGCGAACTGGACCTCTCCGGGCCCACCGGCGGCGACTGGCTGGACGATCTCGTCGGCCTGGCCCTCCAGTCCAGGGACGCGCACGTCCGGCACCCGTGGCTGGCCGATCTGAACGACCGGCGCGGCGAGGTGCTGGGCCCGCACGCCATCGACTACCTCGACCACGCGCTCGGGATTCTGGCCCCCGCGCCGGGCACGGCCGGGCAGAAGCTGGAGGCCATCGGTCTCCTCGGCGGCCTGGCCGTTCTCTTCGCCCGCCGCGCGACCGGCGCGACGGGCGGCGGCGACCCGTCCGCCCAGGCGGCCCACCTGGCCGCCGTCGCCGCCGAGGGCCGCCACCCGCACCTGCTCGCCGCCCTCACCTCGGCCGGCGCACCGCCGGCCGACCGGGACGCGCTGTTCGTCACGCTGCTGCGGCGGCTGCTTCCGGCGATGCTCGGCCAGGGGGCGGCGCAGGAGTAAGGTCCCGGGATCAGCCCTCGGCCGGGGCCACGCCGATCGGGCACGAGACGCCCGTCCCGCCGATGCCGCAGTAGCCGCCCGGGTTCTTTTCCAGGTACTGCTGGTGATGCGCCTCCGCCGGCCAGAACGGGCGGCCGTCGGCCGGAAGGATCTCCGTGGTGATCTCCTTGTGGCCCGACGCCGTCAGGACCTTCTGGTACGCCGCACGGGAGGCGTCGGCGGCCGCTGCCTGGGCGGGGGAGTGGGTGTAGATCGCGGAGCGGTACTGGGTGCCCACGTCGTTGCCCTGGCGGAAGCCCTGGGTCGGGTTGTGCGACTCCCAGAAGAGCTTCAGCAGTTCCTCGTACGTGACGACGGCCGGGTCGAAGACCACGCGTACCGCCTCCGTGTGCCCGGTCAGACCCGAGCAGGCCTCCTCGTACGAGGGGTTCTCCGTGTAGCCGCCCTGGTAGCCGACGAGCGTCGTCCAGACGCCCTCGGTCTGCCAGAACTTCCGCTCCGCACCCCAGAAACAGCCCAGTGCGAAGTCCGCCACCTCCAGGCCCTCCGGATACGGGCCCACCAGGGGGTTGCCGAGGACCGTGTGGCGGGAGGGGACGGTGAATTCGGGGACGGGGCGGCCGCGCAGGGCCTGCTCCGGGGTGGGGAGCTCAGGGGTGCGGTGGTTCAGGAACATGCGGGGGCTCCTCCGGGGGGTCGGTGTTCGGTATGTACAACACGGGAGCGGCCGCCGGGATTCCGGGCGGTGGCCGCTCACCCGGCGGCACCGGCGACGTCCGCCAGCGCCCGGGCGAAACCACGCGTCCGGGCCGTCTCGTGGTTCCGGTGCCACACCAACGCGAGTGAGGAGTCCGGGAGGCCGGTGACCGGGACGAAGGCCACCGCGTGACTGCCGTAGTAGTCCGCCGTCGGGTCGCACAGCAGCATGGCGCCCCGGTCCGCCCGCACCAGGGCCAACGCCTCCTGCAGGCTGCTCACCGCGGGCCCGGCCGGGATCGCGCGGCCGCCGGGCGTGACGACCGGGGCCTGGGCCAGCCGCCAGTACTCCGGGGCCGCCCCGGCGACGCCGATGAGCGGGCAGCCCGCCAACTCCTCCGCTTCGATGCCGGGGCGGCGCGCGTACGGGTGCCGGTCGGAGACGGCGAGGGTCAGCGGCCGGGCCGAGAAGACCGGACCGATCACCAGCGCGTCGTCCCGGACCGGCATCAGCACCACCGCCGCGTCCACCTCACCCCGGTGCACCGCGCCGAACGGGTCGGAGAGCGGGATCTCCACGATCTCGGCTGCGCAGTCGGGATGCCCGTCCCGGAAGGCCGTGACCGCCCGCAGCAACGCGTCGTTCGCCGTGCCCTGGAAGCCGACCCGGAACACGCCCCCCAGACCCCGCGCCACCTCCCGCACCTCGTCGATCGTCGTGACGATCGCGTCGAAGGCGGGACGCAGACCCGTGTGGAGCTGTTCGCCGAGCGGGGTGAGCCGGACCCGGCGGCTCGTCCGGTCGACCAGCCGGCCGCCGATCCGGCTCTCCAAAGCCCGCAGCAGCTGGCTGATCCGGCTTTGGGAGAGGTAGAGGCGCTCTCCGGCCCGGCCGAAGTGGAGCTCCTCGGCCAGCGCGAGGAAGGCCTCCAGCTCCCGGATCGCCGGGTTGCTCATGCGCCCCCGCCTCCCCGGTCCACATCGATGAGTCCAGCTCATAGAAGGATGAGAGTCCGGTCGTTGTTCCCGTCCACCGCCCCCGGTTGGCTGGAGGCATGACACAGGCTCACGCATCCTCGACCGCCCCGGCCGCCCGGCCGGCGCCCGCACCCAACGGCTGGCCGGGGGTGGTGGCCCTCGCGCTCGGCACGTTCACGGTGGTCACGTCCGAGATGCTGCCCGTCGGGCTGCTCACGCCGATGGGCCGCTCGCTCGACGTCCCGGAGGGCGTGGCCGGTCTGACGCTCACCATCAGCGGTCTCGTCGCGGCCCTCTCGGCCCCCGCCCTTGTCCCGCTGCTCGGCCGCGCCGACCGGCGTGCGGCCCTGTGCGTGCTGGTCGCGGTGCTGGTCGTCGGCAACCTCGGTGCGGCCTGGGCACCGGACTTCGGGACCATGGTCGCCGCCCGCGTCCTGGTGGGCGTCGGCATGGGCGGCGTCTGGGCCGTCGCGGCCGGGCTCGCGGTGCGCCTGGTCCCGGCGAAGTCCGCCGGCGCCGCCACCTCTCTGGTCTTCAGCGGCATCGCCGTCGCGTCCGTCCTGGGCGTACCCGCCGGAACGTACCTCGGCGATCTCGCGGGCTGGCGTGCCGCGTTCCTGGCGGCCGCCGCGCTCGGGGCCGTGGTGCTGGTCGCGGCGGCGGTCCTGCTGCCCCGGCTGCCCGCCGAGCGGGCGGTTCCGCTCGGCGGGGTGCTGCGGCTGACCCGCGACCCCCGGCTGCGGACCGGTCTCCTCGTCGTCGGCTTCCTGGTCACCGGGCACTTCGCCGCGTACACCTACGTCAGGCCGGTCCTGGAGGACGTCTCCGGCGTCGGCGCGGGCACGATCGGCGCCCTGCTCCTGGTGTACGGGGTCGCCGGCGTGGCCGGGAACTTCCTTGCCGGGGCCGGAGCCGCCCGCACACCGCGCACGACGCTGCTGGTGATCGGCGCGGTCCTGGCGCTCACCCTGGCGGCTCTGCCGTGGCTGGGCGGCTCCCCGGCCCTCGCGGCCGTACTGATGGCGGTCTGGGGCCTCGGCTACGGCGGTGTCTCGGTGGCCACCCAGACCTGGGTGCTGCTCGCCGCGCCCGACGCCCGCGAGGCGGCCTCGTCGCTCTTCGTCGCGGTCTTCAACGGCGCCATCGCGCTCGGGGCGCTGGCTGGTGGGCTGGTTGCGGACGGCATCGGCGTCACGGCGGCCATGGGGACTGGCGCGGCTCTCGTGGCCGGTGCGCTGGTGACCACGGCGGTCGGCAGGGCCCCAGCACCCGGACCCGCACCGGCCGGGCCGTGATCCCGTACGGATCGATCCGCGTACGGGGTGACCACCAGGAGAGCAGGGGACCAGGACCGGGAGACCAGAGGACCAGGAGACCAGGGGACCTGGAGTCTCAGTGCGGCAGCGTCGCCGGGCTGCCGCCGTTCGCCTCGTAGCCGGCGACCGCCAGCGCCCGGTAGACCGTGTACTGCGCGGCCGGGTCCGCGTCCGCCGTCCACGGCAGCGCGCCCACGTGGCCGTCGATCCGGATCAGCTGGTGCATCGCCTCCGACCAGCGCTCCATGTGGACCAGGAACAGCACCAGCAGGTGGCGCACATGGGCCAGCATCGGGTCGTCCGGGCGGGCCGCGTGCACCGCGAACATCGCGCCCTCGACCGCCTTGGTGACCACCTGGCCCCGGTAGAAGCCCTGCACGAGGTTGACCTCCGGCAGGTGCTCGTACACCGCGAACAGCGGCAGCGCCGCGAGCAGCGAACCCCGCGGGGCGCGGGCGGCGGCGGCCGTGGCGAAGGCCTCGGCGTCCTTGCGGGAGCCGTGCCACCTCTCGGAGTGGAAGTGCAGCGCGGCGATGTGCGCGCCCATGTGGGCCGGAGCCCGGTCGATGATCTTCGCCCAGAGCTGGTCGAACTGCTCGGGGGTGTAGCCGAGTCCCCGGGCCACCGCCAGCTCCACGATGTACGGGACGGGGTCGCCCGGCGCGAGGAGGGCCGCCTCGCCGCAGACCGTACGGGCCTCCTCCAGGATGATCCGGAAGTCGTCGCTCCCCGCCGCCGAGGACCGCCACGCCTGCTGCACCAGGAACTCCGCGTGCACCGCCGCACCGCCCGCGTCCTTCGGGGACTCCGCGCGCCAGTTCCGCAGCCACGCGCCGCCCTCCCCGGGCCGCCGCGCCAGCTCCAGCGAGGCCGCGCCCGCGAAGGCCTGGATCCGCTGCCAGCGCACCTCGCCGTCCTTCGGCGTCCCGGCGAGCAGCTGGGCGGCGGCCCGCCAGTCCTGGGTGCCCTGGACGACGTCGAGCACGTCCAGGAGGTCCTGGTCGGGTCCGGGCATCCGGACGTCCAGCTCCTCCTGGCGGGCGAAGCCGTACGTGTCCGGGTCGGCGGCGTCCGGCGAACCGGGGGCGACCTGACGGATACCGCCCCGGCGGCGCATGACCCAGGGGCCGATGACCGCCGCGAACAGGCACATCGCGAGCAGGAACAACAGAATCTCCATGACCCCATTGTCACCGGAGCGGCGAGTGGCCGGTAAGGGCCCTCTCCACGAACTACGCTCGGGCCTCATGAGCGACCAGCACAGTTTCGAAACCCTCGCCATCCACGCGGGGAACACCGCGGACCCCCTCACCGGCGCGGTGGTTCCGCCGATCTACCAGGTCTCCACGTACAAGCAGGACGGCGTGGGCGGACTGCGCGGCGGCTACGAGTACAGCCGCAGCGCCAACCCGACCCGCACCGCCCTGGAGGAGAACCTCGCGGCCCTCGAAGGCGGCCGCCGCGGCCTCGCCTTCGCCTCCGGCCTCGCCGCCGAGGACTGCCTCCTGCGTACGCTGCTGACCCCCGGCGACCACGTGGTCATCCCGAACGACGCCTACGGCGGCACGTTCCGGCTGTTCGCGAAGGTCGCCTCGCGGTGGGGCGTGGAGTTCTCGGTGGCGGACACCTCGGACGTGGCCGCCGTACGGGACGCGCTCACCCCGCGGACCAAGGCGATCTGGGTGGAGACCCCGTCCAACCCGCTGCTCGGCATCACCGACATCGCCGCCGTGGCGCAGGTCGCCCGGCAGGCCGGGGCCCGCCTCGTCGTCGACAACACCTTCGCCTCGCCCTACCTCCAGCAGCCCCTCGCGCTCGGCGCCGACGTCGTCGTGCACTCCACCACCAAGTACATGGGCGGCCACTCCGACGTCGTCGGCGGCGCGCTCGTCGTCAGCGACCCGGAACTCGCCGAGGAACTGGCGTACCATCAGAACGCCATGGGCGCGGTCGCCGGACCCTTCGACGCCTGGCTCGTGCTGCGCGGCATCAAGACCCTCGCCGTCCGCATGGACCGGCACACCGAGAACGCCACCAAGGTCACCGACCTGCTGACCCGGCACCCCAAGGTCTCCCAGGTCCTCTACCCGGGCCTGCCCGGACACCCCGGCCACGAGGTCGCCGCCAAGCAGATGAAGGCGTTCGGCGGCATGGTGTCCTTCCGCGTCGCGGACGGCGAGGAGGCGGCGGTCGAGGTCTGCAACCGGGCGAAGCTCTTCACGCTCGGCGAGTCCCTCGGCGGAGTGGAGTCGCTGATCGAGCACCCGGGGCGGATGACGCACGCCTCCGTCGCGGGCTCCCTGCTGGAGGTCCCGGCCGACCTGGTGCGGCTCTCCGTCGGCATCGAGAACGGCGACGACCTGATCGCCGACCTCACCCAGGCGCTGGGCTGACCCGGCAGAAGTGAAGCCGACCCGGCAGAAGTGAGAGGGGCGCCCACCGGAACCGGTGGGCGCCCCTCATGCGTCAGACGCCCACCTTCTCGTCCTTCAGCATGGCCCTGACCTGCTCACGCAGTTCGGGGCCGTCCTCGTGCCCGTGGACGGACGCGGCGTGCTCGCTCGCGGCCCGGACGACCTCGTCCTCCTCACCGGAGAGGGTGAGGGTGCAGTTCATCTCGCTCGGATACTCGCGGCAGTCCGCGATCTTCCTCGTCATCACGGCCTCCTCGGCTCGTTCGACGGCCGACCCCACCAGCGTAGGCCCGCCGCCCCCGGACCCCAACGGCTCACCAGCCCTCCAACGGGGGAGTGACCTGCGCGGGCTCGGTCTCCCACGGCTGCTCGACCCCGGCCCAGACGAGGAACGCCGCGAACGCCACGGCCAGCAGCCAGAACGCCGTCCGCCGCACCGCCCGGCGCAGCCGCAGCCGGCGCCCGCCGCGCCGCACCGCCCGCGCGGCCAGGCCGGGCGGCAGGGCCGGGTGCGGGCCGTCCAGCATCCGGCGGACCTGCTCCTCGCGCGGGTCCCGGCGGTCGGCGCTCACGGTGCCGCCCGGGAGCCCGGGGCCGGCCGCGGCCCGGCCGTACCGTGCGAGGGCGCCCGCCCCGGGCCGACGGCGCGCCGCGGCGCGCGCAGCGCCGCCACCGCCCGGGCGCACACCGCGCGGATCCGGTCGCCCGGCAGCCCGAGCAGCGCCGCCGTCTGCTCCTCGCCGACCTCCTCGTACACCCGCAGGACGAGAACGAGCCGTTCGACGGGGGTCAGCCCGTCCAGCGGACCGCCGCGCGGTCGCTGGTGGCGCCGGGCCTCCCGGGCGAACCGGAGCACCAGCTCCCGGCGGGCCAGGTCGTAGGGGTCACCGCCGCGCAGCCCGTCCCAGTCGGCGTACGTACGGGCGAGCGCCGCGTGCAGCAGCCGCTCGGCCCGCCCATACGCGCCCGGCGGGTGCGACGGTTCGCCGGTGAGCAGCGTCGCCGTGTGCAGCAGACGACCGCCCGCGCCCGCCACGAAGGCCTCGAACTCCAGGGCGCGGAGCCGGTCCCGGTGGGTCGCCCGCTCTGCCATGGACCACATACGAGCCCCGGCGCACCGCCCCGGTCAAGAGTCCGGACGCGGTCGGGGCGGGAAGGGCCGGGTTCGCGGCCCCCCCCGGGGCACTGCACGCAGACCCTTCGTCGCAACGAGTGGTGACGGGTGGCGTACTCGGCGGACGGCGGGCGGGGCGGGACGCCTGATGCGTCCCGCCCCGCCCGCCGTGCGTACTGCGTCGCGTCAGACGCGGCGGTGGCGGCCGTAGTACTCGCCGGTCGTGCGGTGAAAGTCCGTGTCGCCGATGTGCTTGTCCTTGTCGAATTCCGGAGAGTCCTTGACCTGGTCCTTGGTGAGGTCGAGGTAGACCTTCTTCTCATCGCTGTCGATCCGGTTCACCGTGCCCGCCGGGAGCAGAACGTGCTTACCGAGAATCCACACGCCGGTGTCGACCACCAGATACGAGGACGTGACGTCGTCGGAATGCTTGTCGACCTTGCCGATGCTGCCGTCCGTCGCCTCGACCTTGTAACCGATCAGGTCGGTGCCGACGGTGTGGCCGACGCTCGGCTGATAGCCCCACAGGTTCTCGCTCATGGGAAGCTCCTTCGTTCGTAGAGAAAACAATGAACGTATTCAGGGCGGCCTTCAGGAGCGTGCCGAAACGGTTCGCTCTCTCGTTCCGGCGAAATTCCTTTGCTTCAGCAACCGCTGATCAGCCTCGTGCCCCGGGTCGTCCGGGATACACCTCCGAAATCGGTTGTTTTCCGGTCCGGTTTCAGGGAAGCCGGGCGCCTGCTCGAAGTCTGTTCACCGGATTACCGGACTCGTTGATCGACTCCGACGCGCGGTGAGCTTTTCTCCAGGGGGCGTCGGGGCCTACCTCTCCCGATGTCGGGCACACGGAGGAAACCGCTCGGAAGGAGCCACTCACATGCTGGGTATAGCCGCCGCAGTACTGTTCTTCATCGCGTTCCTCATCAACGCGGCCGACATCTCCACCAACGACGTGTTCGCGTCGGGCAACGTGATGCTGCTCGGCCTCCTGCTCCTGGCCCTGCACGTCGCGGGGGTGGGCGCCGGCAGCCGGATCGGCGGTTCGCGCAGGCGCTGAGGCACCCCGCAAGGCACGGCCGGCCCGGCCGCACGGCCAGAACTCTGGACCGTGCGGCCGGGCCGTGCTGTTCCTTCGGCCAACCGAAACGCCCGAGTGCGCTCACCGGACAGTGCTCTGCCGGTCGCCTTCCTGCTGGCACGCGAAACTCATCGAGGGCGAGGGCGAGGACGACGCGCCTGACGCTCGGGTGCCCCCCGGGGCTGACCGCCGCCCGCGCCCCGTCAGTCGGACTGCGGCGGCTGGTACGCGGCCTGCCGGGCGGCCAACGACCCGTTGAAACGGGTGAGCAGGGCGCAGAACGTGTCCCGCTCCTCCTGCGACCAGCCGTCCGTCACCTGGGACATCAGCTCGCGCCGCGAAGCCCGGACCTCTTCCAGCCGGGCCTGACCGCGCGGCGAGAGCTGGAGCACCACGGCCCGGCCGTCCTCCGGATGCGACGTGCGTTTCACCAGACCGGTGTCGACGAGCGGAGCGACCTGTCGCGTCACCGTCGAGGAGTCGATGCCCATCCCGGCCGCCAACGCCTTGACGCCCATCGGACCTTCCCGGTCCAGCCGGTTCAGCAGCAGGTACGCCGCCCGGTCCATCGAGTTGCGGACCTGGCCGACACCGCCGAGGCGGGTCTGCTCGGCACGGCGGGCGAAGACCGCCACCTCATGCTGGAGGGAGTCCAGCAGGCGGTCGGGGCCCGGGTGTTCGGGGACGGCGCCCCCGGAAGGAGGCGCAGCAGTCGTCATGTCCTGAGGGGGCATGGCCGGGGGCTCTCTTCGTGCGGTGTCGGATGGGTGGGGGACAGAGTACGCGGCCCCGGGGCAACGCGTACCAGTGCCGCACAAACCTGCGGACACCACCGCAGGCCGCCATGAGACAAGTCTGCCGCGCCCGGTCGGAGCTGCAAGACTTGCGGACATGAGCTTCCGCGCGACCGCCCGCCACCCGGCCCTGATCCTCGACGACGTCCGGGGCGCGCAGAAGATGCTGTCCGGGGTGGCCCGGGTGACCGCGCTGGAGGGCAGCCGCCATCTGACCGAGCTGGTCGGCTCCCCGGTGCACCTCAAGTGCGAGAACCTCCAGCGCACCGGCTCCTTCAAACTGCGCGGCGCGTACGTCCGGATCTCCGGCCTCACCCCGGTGGAACGAGCGGCCGGGGTGGTCGCCGCCAGCGCCGGGAACCACGCCCAGGGCGTCGCGCTGGCCTCGTCGCTCCTCGGCGTACGCTCCACGGTCTTCATGCCCGTCGGGGCGCCCCTGCCCAAGGTCGCCGCGACCCGGGAGTACGGGGCCGAGGTGCGGCTGCACGGCCAGGTCGTCGACGAGACCCTCGCCGCCGCCCGGCGGTACGCGGAGGAGACCGGCGCGGTCTTCATCCACCCCTTCGACCACCCCGACATCATCGCGGGCCAGGGCACCGTGGGGCTGGAGATCCTGGAGCAGTGCCCCGAGGTCCGCACGATCGTCCTCGGCGTCGGCGGCGGCGGGTTCGCCGCGGGCGTCGCCGTCGCGGTGAAGGCCCTGCGCCCCGACGTCCGGATCATCGGCGTCCAGGCCGAGGGGGCCGCCTGCTACCCGCCGTCCCTGGCCGCCGGGCACCCCGTCTCCCTCGACTCCCCGGCCACGATGGCCGACGGCATCAAGGTGGGCCGGCCCGGCGACGTACCGTACCGGCTGATCGAGGAGCTGGTCGACGAGGTCCGCACGGTCACCGAGGACGAGCTGTCCAGTGCGCTGCTGCTCTGCCTGGAGCGGGCCAAGCTGGTCGTCGAACCGGCCGGGGCCAGCCCGGTGGCGGCGCTGCTCAGCGACCCGAAGGCGTTCCGGGGGCCGGTGGTGGCCGTGCTGTCCGGTGGCAACGTCGACCCGCTGCTGATGCAGCGCATCCTGCGGCACGGGATGTCCGCCGCGGGCCGCTACCTGAGCCTGCGGCTGCGCCTCACCGACCGTCCGGGGGCGCTGGCCTCCCTGCTGGCCGCGCTGACCGTGGCCGACGCCAACGTCCTCGACATCAGCCATGTGCGCACCGACCCGCGCCTCGGCCTGACCGAGGCGGAGGTCGACCTGCATCTGGAGACCAAGGGGCCGCAGCACTGCGCGGAGGTCGAGGCGGCGCTGCGGGCGGCGGGCTTCCGGGTGATGGGCTGAGGCGGTCGCACGGGGGACCCACCGCGCGCCGGGCGCCGGGGATACGCCCGTTCACCGGGCGGCGGCGGCCCGACGATCCTAGGATCGGACCGGAAGGCCGCCGCCGGCGACACCATCACCATCCGCGAGTGACGGGGGAGCCCCTCCATGCCAGGTGCGATCCACGCCGAAGGTCTGGTGAAGACCTTCGGTGACGTACGAGCCCTCGACGGCGTCGATTTCGACGTCCCCGAAGGCACGGTCCTCGGACTGCTCGGGCCCAACGGCGCGGGCAAGACCACCGCCGTACGGGTGCTGACCACGCTGCTGCGCCCGGACAGCGGCACCGCCGTCGTGGCCGGCATCGACGTACTGAAGAAGCCCAACGAGGTACGCCGCTCGATCGGGCTCTCCGGGCAGTTCGCCGCGGTCGACGAGTACCTGACCGGCCGGGAGAACCTCCAGATGGTCGGGCAGCTCTACCAGCTCAGCGCCCGGGACGCGAAGGCCCGGGCGGGCGTCCTGCTGGACCGGTTCAACCTCGGCGACGCCGCCGACCGCACCGCCAAGACGTACTCCGGCGGTATGCGCCGACGCCTCGACCTCGCGGCGGCGCTCGTCGTGTCGCCGCCCGTGATGTTCATGGACGAGCCGACGACCGGCCTCGACCCGCGCAACCGGCAGCAGCTCTGGGACGTGATCGAGGACCTGGTGGCGGGCGGCACGACGCTGCTGCTGACCACGCAGTATCTGGAGGAGGCCGACCGCCTCGCCCACGACATCTGCGTCATCGACCACGGCAAGGTCATCGCCCGCGGCACCTCCGACCAGCTCAAGGCCCGCACCGGCGGTGAGCGCGTCGAGGTCGTCGTGCACCGCCCGGACGAGATCGAGCGCGCCCGGTCCGTGCTGACCGCCCTCGGCAAGGGAGAGGTCGCCGTCGCCCAGCTCTCCCGCAAGCTGACCGCCCCGGTCAGCGGCGGGGCCAAGCTGCTGGCCGAGATCATCCGCGACCTGGACGCCCAGGGCGTGGAGATCGACGACATCGCCCTGCGCAGGCCCACCCTGGACGACGTCTTCCTCTCCCTCACCGGCCACGCGGCCGAGGTGCGCGAGAACGGGGACGAGGAGCCCGACGGAGCCGTAGCGGAACGTTCCCCCGACTCCCGGAGCAAGGAGGACACCCGGTGAGCGCGATCGCCAAGGACGCCCCCTCGTTGGTCCCCCGCCCCGCCGGGGGCGTCACGCAGTCCGTGAAGGACTCCCTCGTCGTCGCCAAGCGGAATCTGATCCGGATGACCCGGATCCCCGAAATGGTGATCTTCGGGCTGATCCAGCCGATCATGTTCGTGGTGCTCTTCACCTACGTCTTCGGCGGCTCCATCAGCATCGGCGGCTCGACCGACCCGCAGCTGTACAAGGAGTTCCTGATGGCGGGCATCTTCGCCCAGACCGTCACCTTCGCCACCGCGGGCGCCGGCGCGGGTATCGCCGACGACATGCACAAGGGGCTCATCGACCGTTTCCGGTCGCTGCCCATGGCCCGGGGCGCGGTCCTCACCGGACGGACGCTCGCCGACCTCGTACAGACCACGCTCACCCTCGTCGTGCTCGCGCTAGTCGCCCTGATCGTCGGCTGGCGCACCCACGAGAACATCGGCAAGGTGATCTGCGGCTTCCTGCTGCTGCTCCTGCTCGGCTACGCGTTCTCCTGGATCGGAGCGCTGATCGGCCTGTCCGTGCGCACCCCGGAGGCGGCGACCTCCGGCGGTCTGATCTGGCTGTTCCCGCTGACGTTCATCTCGAACGCCTTCGTGCCGGTCACCGGCATGCCGACGTTCCTCCAGCACGTCGCCGAGTGGAACCCCTTCAGCGCCACGGTGGCCGGGGCCCGCGAGCTCTTCGGGAACACGATGCCGGGCGTGCCGAGGTCCGTCACCGGGGCCTGGCCGATGGAGCACCCGATCCTCGCCTCCATCATCTGGTCCGTGCTGATCATCGTGGTCTTCCGCACCCTCGCGGTCCGCAAATACCGCTCGGCCGCCGTCTGACGCCCGCCACGCGACCCCACGGAGGCAACCATGACCAGCACTCCGGACGACCCGGCCACCGGCCTGCCCGGCGCGCCGCCCGTCGTCGACCGGGCCACCTGGCAGGCGGCCCGGGACGAGCTCCTGGTCCGGGAGAAGGCCCACACCCGCCAGGGCGACGCGCTCGCCGCGGCCCGCCGCCGGCTGCCGATGGTGGAGGTCGACGGGACGGCCGAGGTCGTCGGACCCGAGGGCCCGGTCCCGTTCCTCGACCTGTTCGAGGGCCGCCGGGAGCTCGTCGTCTACCAGCACATGTGGTACGACGGCGCACCGCACCAGGGCCAGTGCGAGGGCTGCACCGACGCGGTCTGGCACATGAGGGACGCCGTCTACCTCAACGCCCGGGGCGTCTCGTTCGCCGTCGTGACCACGGGCTCCTGGGACGAGGTGGCCGCCTTCACCGCGTTCATGGGCTATACCCAGCCCTGGTACTCGGTGCGGGGCCTGGACGCGCCGATCGGCGGCGAGATGGGACACCTCGCCTGCTTCCTGCGCGACGGCGGGCGCGTGTTCCTCACCTACTCCACCACGGGCCGCGGAATCGAGGCGGCCAACGGCTCCTTCGGCCTGCTCGACCTGACGCCCTACGGCCGCGGCGAGGCGTGGGAGGACCGGCCCGAGGGCCGGCCCGCGATCGGCCGGGTCCGCGACGGCTATCCGGGCGAGGCCGGCCAGGCCTGCTGGTACTGGCGCACCGACGCGGACGGGACCGCGAGCTGGGGCCCGGCCAGCCGCCCCACCCCGCAGTGGACCCGCCCCGGCGCGACGCCCGAGAAGACCCTCGGCCGCACCGGCGACTGCTCCTGACCCGGCCCGCGGGAACGGCCCGGGTGCGGACGGCGGGGGCGGGGAGCCCCGTCCCCGCCGTCCGCACCCAGGCCAGGGGACCCCGGCCGTCCGGCGTACACGACGCACGGGAGCCCCGGCCGTCCGTGGCCGGGGCTCCCGTGTCGTTCCGTCGTGATGCGGCCGGATCAGCCGGTGTAGGGCTTCGCCGCCAGGATCTTCACCGACGCCGTCTTGCCGTTCGGCAGCTCGTAGTCCGCGTCGTCGCCCGTCCGCTTGCCGTTCACGCCGAGGCCGAGCGGGGACTGCGGGGAGTACGTCTCGATCTCCGTGCTGGCGTACTCACGGGAGGCGAGCAGGAAGGTCAGCGTGTCGCTCTCATCGCCGTCGAAGGCGATCGTGACGACCATGCCGGGCTCGACCACGCCGTCGTCGGCCGGCGCCTCGCCGACCTTCGCGTGCTCCAGGAGCTGGGTCAGCTGGCGCACCCGCAGCTCCATCTTGCCCTGCTCCTCCTTGGCCGCGTGGTACCCGCCGTTCTCCCGGAGGTCACCCTCCTCACGGGCCGCCGCGATCTTGACGGCGATCTCCGTGCGCGCGGGACCAGACAGGTGCTCCAGCTCGGCCTTGAGCTGGTTGTACGCCTCCTGCGTGAGCCAGGTGACGTTCTCGCTGGTCTGGGTCACAGGTGCTCCTCGTCGGTGCTGGGAATACAAAGCATCGCCCTACCCAGAAGCATGTGCTTCTCCGGGTGGGCGAAACCACGAGCCTAACAATTCCGCAGGAAAAGGGGGAGAAGGTAAACCGTCACACCCCTCAACCGGCCGATACGACCCGCGTCGCCGCAGGTCACAGGGGGTGCGAAAGGGATCAGCCGGTCGGGCCGTCGTCGGCGGTGCAGCCCATCGGCTCGACCGCGGTCGCCCTGGACCGGGTCACCACGGTCACGACCTCGTCGATCCGGTCCTCGGCCCGGTCGAAGCGGACCTCCTTGCGGCCCACCTCGGAGCCGTCCTCGCTGAGCGCCCGCACCAGGCAGTAGCCGTGGCCCTCGCGGTCCTTGCGGACCTCCAGGTGGACATCGGCCCGGGCGTCGGAGACGACCTTGAACTTGATCATCTCGGCGCTGATGCCCTGGCCGCCGACGTAGTCGAAGCCGATCCACCCGATCACGCCGAGCATGGCGACGCCCAGGACCGATCCGACGATCTTCAGCTTGCGGTCCGCACGCTGATCCTCGGTCCGGCCGTACCGCCCCTCGGGCAGGGCCTCGCGAACCGTCGTCATGATCGTTCCCTCCGGACCGGGCATCGAGGAATTTTCCGGCCCCTCGTTCAGTCACTATAGAAGCCGCCCGCCCGGCGTCCGACCTCGCCCCACACCGATGCCGCGCGGGCGCGGCATCTCTTGAGACAGAGACCCGACCGGCTTCGACAGCGATCCGGACCGGCTTCCGCAGCGACCCGGATCGACCTGACCGACCCATGATCGACCAGAGCGACCAATGACTGAGGATCGAGCTTTGACTGAGCAGCTGCGACTGATGGCCGTTCACGCCCACCCCGACGACGAGTCGAGCAAGGGCGCGGCCACCATGGCCAAGTACGTGTCCGAGGGGGTGGACGTGCTGGTCGTGACCTGCACGGGGGGCGAGCGCGGCTCCATCCTCAACCCGAAGCTCCAGGGCGACGCGTACATCGAGAAGAACATCCACGAGGTGCGCAAGAAGGAGATGGACGAGGCCCGGGAGATCCTGGGCGTCCAGCAGGAGTGGCTCGGTTTCGTCGACTCGGGGCTGCCCGAGGGCGACCCGCTGCCGCCGCTGCCCGAGGGCTGCTTCGCCCTGGAGGACCCCGAGGTCGCCGCGGGGCGCCTGGTGGCGAAGATCCGCGCGTTCCGGCCGCAGGTCATCACCACGTACGACGAGAACGGCGGCTACCCGCACCCCGACCACATCATGACGCACACGATCTCGATGATCGCGTTCGACGGTGCGGCCGACGCGGAGCGGTTCCCGGAGGACGAGTTCGGCCCCGTCTGGGAGCCGAAGAAGCTCTACTACAACCAGGGCTTCAACCGGCCGCGCACCGTCGCCCTGCACGAGGCGCTCCTCGCCCGGGGCCTGGAGTCCCCGTACGGCGAGTGGCTGGAGCGCTGGGAGGAGTTCGAGCGCGTGGAACGCACGCTGACCACGCACGTTCCCTGCGACGAGTTCTACGAGATCCGCGACAAGGCGCTCATCGCGCACGCCACGCAGATCGACCCCGAGGGCGGCTGGTTCCGGGTCCCGATGGACATCCAGCGCGAGGTGTGGCCCACCGAGGAGTACGAGCTGGCGAAGTCTCTGGTCGATACCTCCCTCCCCGAGAGCGACCTCTTCGCGGGCATCCGCGACAATGCCTGATATGTACGCGACCCAGGCACTGACGCACCTCGTCCCGCTCGCCGCCGAAGAGCTCGACAAGAACAAGGTCACCCCCGGCGTCCTCGGCTTCC
This sequence comes from Streptomyces sp. CA-278952, assembly GCF_028747205.1. Taxonomy (NCBI): domain Bacteria; kingdom Bacillati; phylum Actinomycetota; class Actinomycetes; order Kitasatosporales; family Streptomycetaceae; genus Streptomyces; species Streptomyces sp. CA-278952. The sequence continues at coordinate 2,788,318 of NZ_CP112880.1, read as the reverse complement.
TCGTCTTCGCGGCGCTCGCCGTCGGCGTGTGGGCCCTGATGAAGTCGATGAACCGCCACATGGGGAAGGTCGACTTCGAGGAGGCCCCGGACCCGGACGCGGTGGCCGCCGAGCCCGCCGCCGACGGGGCGGCCGCGACCCGGAAGTAACCCGCGCCGGGGCCGCGCGTACGGAAAGGGCGTCCGGCCCCGGTGCCGGACGCCCGTCGGCCCCTGACGGGCGGGCGCCGGTCTCCGACGCCCGCCCGTGCAGGTCCGCCCGTGCAGGTCCGCCTGCGTAGGTCCGCCTGCGTAGGTCCGTCCGGGCCGTCCGCCCCGTCATGCCCGCCGGTCATGCCCGACCGGGCCACGGCCGCGTCGTGACATGACAGGCGTGGCGTCACGGGGGTGTCGTCACGGCCGGGCCGGCTCCGACGCGACGCCCATGATCTGGCCGGCGGCGCGGGTCGGGGTCAGCCCGAGCCGCCACGCCTGCCAGCCGTCCTCCAGGTCCACGCCCCGCTCCAGCGCCACCGCGAACGCCGCCGCGGACTGCTCCAGCCTGCCGTCCCGCGCCGGATGCCGGGCCTCCATCAGCTCGGCCAGCTCCTGCTGCGCCACCACCGTGCCCACCTCGATGCCCCCGGGCGAGGCGTACGGCAGCAGCGTGCAGCGCAGGAACCGGGCCCAGTCGCCGCCCCGCGCGTCCCCGTACGAGGCGAACAGCTCCGCCGCCTCACCGCACAGCTCCAGCGCCTGCGGCGCCCGCCCGTTGCCCGCGTCGATCAACGCCAGCTCCACGCACGCCCACGCCTCCCCGTACGGCACCTTGATCCGCCGGAAGTCGGCCCGCGCGTCCATCAGCAACTGCCGGGCGAACCCCGAATTGCGCAGGTTGCCCGTCTGCGCGGCCCGCTGGTCCCGGGTGACCCGGCCCGAATGGTGCCGGGCGCACGCCAGCCCGTACACGTCCCGCATCCGCGAGAACATCGTGCGGGACCGCTCCAGCTCACGCACCGCCTGATCGGTGTCCCCCTCCTCCTCCAGCGCCTGCCCCAGGTAGTACAAGGTCCAGGCCTCGCCGCGCGCGTCCTCGTTGTCCCGGTGCCGGCCCAGCGCCTCGCGCAACTGCTCCAGGGCGGCCCCCGGATCGCCGTCCACCAGCCGGGCCCGGGCCAGCTGGGTGAGCGCCCACGCCTCGCCGCGTCCGTCGCGGGTGCGCCCGTACAGCCCCAGGGCGATGTTCAGCGCCTCCTCGGCCGGGCCGACCTCGCCGGTCCGCAGCCGCACCTGCCCCAGCTGGAACTGCGTCCAGGCCTCACCGTGCAGCGACTCGCCCTCCCGGTGCAGCCGCAGCGCGTCGGCCAGCAGGGTCAGCGCCCGCGCCAGATCGCCCCGGTCGCGCTCCACGGCCGCCAGGGCGTGCAGGCTCCAGGCCCGGTCCTCGGCCTGCGCGTCGGACGACTGGAGCGCCAGCGCCTCGCCGAGCCGGGCCGCCGCCTCCGTCAGATTGCCCTGGTGGTGCAGGGTGATGCCCAGCGAGCACAGCGCCAGCGCCTCGCCCGCGTCGTTCTGCGCCTCGTGGTACAGCCCGACTACGGACGACAGCGTGGTGCGGGCCTTGTCCAGCTCGCCGAGCTGCCGGGCCGCGATACCCGTACGCCACTGCACCGACCGCTCCAGCAGACCCTGGTCCACGGCCTGCGTCAGCTCGCTGATCTCACCCAGGCGGTACAGGTCGCCGCGGAGCAGGCAGTAGTCGCACAGCGCGCCCAGCAGATGCAGCACCGTGCCCTGGTCGACGCCCTCCGTGTGCCGCAGCGCCGCCGTGATGAAGCTCGACTCGTCGTCCAGCCAGCGCAGCGCCGAGTCCAGCGAACCGAAACCGTGCGAGCCGAACTGCCCGGCGCGGGTCGACATCTTCCCGTCGACCATCCGGATCACCGCGTCGGCCAGCTCCGCGTAGTTCGTCAACAGCCGCTCCTGGGCCGCCGCCCGCTCGGCCGGTTCCTCCTCGTCCAGCAGCCGGGCCAGCGCGAAGGCCCGCACCAGATCGTGCAGCCGGTAGCGCGACCCCCGTACGCGGGTGAGCAGCCCCGCCCGGGCCAGCACGGTGAGCAGCCGCTCCGCCTCCTGCTCGTCCGCCGCGAGCAGCGACGCCGCCGCTGCCGCCCCCAGGCTCGCCCGGCCCGCCAGCGCGAGCCGCCGCAGCAGCCGTCGGGCCTGTTCCCCCTGGTCGGTGTAGCGCAGCCACAGCGCCCGCTCCACCGGGTCCACCGGACCGTACGCCCCCAGGTCCTCCGCCAGCGTGTGCCGGCTACGGGCCCCCAGCGCGGAACCGGCCACCCGCAGCGCCAGCGGCAGCCTGCCGCACAGCTCCACGACGGCGTCCGTGGACGGGTAGTCGTACGGTCCGGGCTCCTCCTCATCGGCCACCTCGCGCAGCAGCTCCTCCGCACCCGCCGCGTCCAGCGGGCCGACCGGCAGGTGGTGCACCCAGGCCGGCAGGTCCTCGGGCAGCTCCAGCGGCTCCCTGGCGGTGACGATCACCAGGCTGTCCGAGCGCTCCGGGACCAGGGTGCGGACCTGCCCGGCGTCCGTGGCGTCGTCGAGCACGATCGTGACCGGCGTCCCCGCGAGGTGCTGGTGGTACAGCTCGGAGAGCCGCCGCACCTGCTGCTCGGCCGAAGCGCCTTCCCTGAACAGCAGCTGCTCGCGCGGCGCGCCCAGCCGGTTCAGCAGGTGCAGCAGGGCGTCCCGGGTCGGCAGCGGGCTCTCGCCGACGACCTGGCCGCGCAGATCGACCACGCACGCGCCCCGGAACTGGTCCTTGAGCGCATGGGCGGCCCGCACCGCGAGCGCCGTACGCCCCGCCCCCGGCTCACCGTGCAGCACGACGACCGTCGGCCGGGTCTGTGTCGAGGCGCGGGCCGCGTGCACCCACTGGGCGATCCGCGCCAGCTCGGCCCGCCGTCCGGTGAACGGCCCCTCCGCCTCAGGGAGATGCCCGAAGGACTGCTCCAGCACCACCCGGGTGCGGGCCGCCGCGCTACGGTCCCCGCCGCGCAACTGCCGTCCCGCCGCGGCGGTCCGCTTCTTCGGGGCGCGCGCGGCGGGTGTCAGCATGCGCTGCTGGTCCAGGTACGGGCGGATGCCCCGTACCTCCAGGGCGGTCAGCCACTGGAGACGCAACTGCTCGGCCCCGCCCGGCTGTCCGGCCGCTCCGGCACGGCGGTGGGCGGCCGGCCAGTGCGAGGCGGTCGCCCTCGCCACGGTCGTCGCCGTGCCGGCCACCGCGACCGCCGCGCCCGCGCCGAGCGCCAGGCCGGTGTTCGCGCCGAGCGCCAGATCCGCGCCGAACGCGGCAGCGGCGGCGACTCCCGTCACCAGCAGCGGCGTTCCGAGCGTCGCTCTGCTGAACCGCTCCGAGAGGGGGCGCTCACCCGCCGCCACCGAATCCAGCGCCCGCGTGTACGCGGCGTACTCCTCGCCCGCGCCGGCGGCGATGGTGTCGAGCGCGGCCCGCGCCCGCGACATCAGCGCCCCGGCATCGGTCCGTCCGCCGGTGCGCCGCGTCTCCTCCTCCACGGCACGCACCAACAGCCTCTCGGCTTCCGCCCGATGGCTGTCCCGCATATGTGTCCCCCTCCGAGTGCCGCGCTCCGGACCTCGGGTTCCGGAGCGTCGGATACCAAGCGCCAGATACCGAGCGTCGGGGTCAAGTGTCCTGCGTGGCGCTCCCCGGCGCGAGGGGCACAGGGCAAGGGGAGGGTCAAGCCGTGGGCGGACGGCTCATCCCCGCTGCTCCCCGCCGTCCCCCTCCTCGTCCTCCACCGGCAGCCCCAGGACGAGGCGGGCCTCCCACTCCTCCCCGGAAGCGTCCTCGTCGCCGCCGTTGTCCCAGCGCTTGTCGAACTCCGTCAGGGTGGGGGCCCTCGATGCGGACCGGTGGATGCCGGAGAGGGCGTCGAGCCGGTTCGCGAGCGCGATGACCGGGCCGCGTGCCCGGGCCGGGAGGCCGTCGATCGCGCGCAGCAGCTTCGCCGATTCGGCCCCGCCTTCCGCCATCCGGACGGCCCACGCGGTGGCCGCGGCGAGGTCGGTGTCCACCTTCTCGGAGGCGCTGAACCAGGCTTCGGACGAGGGCCGCATCGCCTCCAGGTACGCCAGTTGACCGGCGTCCCAGGTGCCGGGGTCCTGCCGCAGCGAAGCCTCCGGCAGACCGGCCTCCGAGCCCAGCCAGCACCGCACGGTCCGGTCCCCGCCGGTCGTGCTGACCGACTCCGGGTAGTAGAAGGAGAATTCGACGGCCGGCAGGGTCCAGGTGTCCGGCGCGAAGTCGTGGAGCAGAGGCACGCAGCCCTCGAAGGCCTCCGCGGCGATGGCGACGGGGTCCGAGATGGCGTAGTCGCCCTTCAGCCGGAACGTTCCGTACACCTCGGCCGGATGAGGTCCGTCGCACGGCACGATCTCGACGGACGGGTCCGTCATCCGCTCGTCCCCGCGCTCCTGGGTGGAGAACAGCCCGCCCGCCGGTGCGAAGCAATCCCCGGCCTTCAGGTCGAACAGGGTTCCGGTCTTCGGAGCCCGGGGGCCGAAGAGGCTCCCGCCCTCCTCCGTCCACGCGGTGAACCGCACCCCGCCGATCACCAGCAGCAGGGCGGTCAGCGTGACCACCGCCCCGCCGACGGCCGTTCCCGCAACGGCCATCCCCTTGCCGCGCTTGCCGCTTCGGGAGATGCGCACCAGTGCGACGATCCCGAGGACCAGTCCCAGCGGCGCGAGGCAGACGAGCAACGACAGCACGAGCGAGGCGACGGCGAGGCCGCTGAGCGGGGGCCGGGGCACCGGCGGGCAGGGCGGCCCGTGCGGGCCCGGCGCGGACGGCGTGGATGGCCCGGAGGGCAGTGGGGAAAGCGGCGGCACGGTCATGGTCCTGTGCCCTTTCGTCCGGTAGGCAGCGCAGGCATCCGTGTGGGGCCGGGGTGCCGGAACGGTAGCACCGCGCACCTCCGCGTCCGTGTCCACCCACCCCCTGCCACCAGCGCATTCCCGCCCGGGGCGTTCGAGGGGGCGAGGAAGGGGGACGTGCCGATGCTGCTCAGCGTCGAGTACGCCGGCTGTCACGGGCGTCAGTGGACTCGCGAACCCGATAGCCGGGGCCGCGCTCACACTTCTTTGATGATCACGCCTTCCCCCAGAGCTTTCGACCAGTCGTCGTCGGCTGCTCCCTCACGCGGCGCCCCGCTCGATATCCTTCACGTCTCCGAACAGCTCGCGACGTGCGGCGTCGATCTCCTGCTCCGTGAGCGCGCCGTGCTCTTCCTCGTGGGACGCCACGATCTCGGCGAGCCCGTCCATGGCGAGCTGGTGCCGGACGGCCTCGGTGACGTAACTGGACAGCCCGCAGCGGCCGGTTCCGGAGCGGAGCTCGCTGACCAGCTCGGCGGGCATGGACACGGAGATGTTCTCGGTAGCCCACGCTCGGGTCGGCTTCATGCTCCAAGCGTAGGACGAGCTCTCTCTTACATCGGGAGGACTGTTGAGGCGGTGTCTTGGCTCCCGTGCTCTCCACCCCGGGTCCCACTCACGGGGGTGACCTGCGTCACGTGCTGCCCTTTCGTCGACGCCTTGTCGCCGCAGCTCCGCCGAGCGGGTCGACGTCTGGACCTGCCCTTTGCCTTGCAGGTAGATGCGCAGCCTGACTGCGCACAGAGTCGATCAGAGGTTCACCGGGCGAGTTCTTCGCCTGGTTCGGCACAGTTGGCGGCTACTCTGAGAGCCATGCCGCACCTCGACACATTGGGGCTGGCGACTGGCGGGTGAACGAGGAGTGCGCAGTTTCGCTGCGCATTTGGTCGGCGAGAGAAGAGGTATTCGTGAGCGAAGAAGGTGCAGACCCGGCGGCAGAGGTCGCCGACCGGTTGTGGCGGGCGTACGCGCCTTACCGGCGCGGCCGGGGTACGACCGGCGACCTCGACGCGATGCTGGCGATCCTGATGCTCGCCGCATTCGCGGAGGAGGAAGGTCAAGCTGAGGACGATTTCGTGAAGCGGTGGAAACGAGCCTCGGCGGAGGCCGTCGTCGGCTTCTCCCCGGCGACCGACCTGCGGGGGGCTCTGCGGGAGGCGGCCCGGCGTCCGGGTTTTCCGCTGCTCTCGTCGGCCGACCTCGACATCGACTTCGGGAGCGGGCCGGACGATGCCGCCTGGATGACGGCTTTCGTCGCGGCACTGAGCCGGAGCCCCGGCCTCGGAGAGGTCACGGTGGCCGACGTCTGTGAGCTGTTGCTCCAACGGCACGCGGAAGAAGGGGCTTTGCCGGGAGGGGAGTTCTACACGCCGCGCGGCGTCGCTGATCTGCTCGTGGATCTGGCCGCCCCCCGTCCGGGAGACCGGATCATGGACCCGGCCTGTGGTGCCGGAAGCGTGCTCGCGGCTGCCGCTCGGCATCTGGCCGAGCAAGGGCCGGTCGGTGACAACTCGTTCGAGGCGTACGCGGTGGATCGGGGCAACGTGCGCCCGGCCATGCTGAACCTGGCCCTGCACGGGGTGAGCGTGCCGCAGGTGGAACCGGCCGATCCCGCGAAGCTGTTGCGGGACCGGAACCTGGGGCGTGTCGACCGGGTGCTGAGCAATCCGCCGTTCAATCAGCGAATCGACGCGTGGGAGCAGCGGCAGTTCATCGTGCCACTGGAGTCGAGTGCCGCCTTCGCGTGGCTGCAGCTTGCCTGGTCCCAACTGAAGGAAGGCGGGATCGCGGCGGTGGTGATGCCCGCGCGGGCGGCCTGGGCGGGAGGAGCGGAGGCGCTGATCCGCCGGGAGATGGTGGCCCGGGGTGCGGTTCTCGCGGTGATCGCCCTGCCGGCGTGTCTCTTCGCGGGAACCAACATCGCCGTGCACATCTGGGTACTCGGCCGAGGGCGCAGGTCCCGTCCGGTACACCGAAGCGACTCCGTGATCCTCGTCGATGCGCGCGGTGTGGGACGCCGGTTCTCGGAGCGGCACCGTGTGCTGTCGAGCGAGGACGTCGGTCGCATCGCGGAACGCTTCCGGCTCTGGTCCGAAACCTCGGAGGAGGTGGACGAGCCGGGTTTCTCCCGATCGATCGCCTACGCCGAACTCATCGAGAACGCCGGCAATCTGGATCCGCGGTCCTACCTCAGAACGGAGAGTGGACCGGGTGGAGCCACGGACCTCAGCGCCGTACTGGCCGACTTCGAGCGGCGCAACCGCGAGACATCGGAACTCGGGGCGGAACTGGCGCAGATCGTCGGCGCACAGGACCAGCTGGCGCAGGACGGCTTCCGACGCCAGAACCTGCTGCTGAAGGACGTGGTGAGCGGAGAGGCGACGGTCGCCGGTCGTTCCGTACGCCTGCTCGCGGGGCCTTCGGGGAGCCTTATCCGGGCCCAGGACTACGTGGAGGCCGACGGGGTTCCTGTGGTGATGCCGAAGGACATCACGGACATGGGCTTCACCGTGGGCGGCATCAAGCGCATCTCCGAGCAGCATGCCGAACGGCTTGACCGCTTCCGGCTGCACCGGGGTGACGTCGTGGTCGCCCGACGGGGTGACCTCGGGCGATGTGCCGTGGTCGGAGAAGAACAGCAGGGCTGGGTCTGCGGCACCGGCTGCTTCGTGATCAGCCCTCCCGACACCGTCGACTCCCGCTACTTGGCGGCGTTCCTGCGCAGCCCCGAAGCTCGGGAGTGGCTCGACACGCATGCGACGGGGAGCCTGGCGCTGCGGACCATCTCGCTCGATGTGCTCGGGACGCTACCTGTCGCCCTTCCCGATCTCGACACCCAGCGGTCCATCGGCGAAGCCATGGCGAGCTTCGACGCCCATGAGCGGAGGCTGCTGGACCAGTTGGCGACGACGCGGGACATCCGCAGCAGGGCGCTGAGCAGCTTCCTGGTGAGATGAGGCGCCCTGACCTCCGTCCAGCACCTCCAACACTTCTCCTTAACCGCTTGCGATCGAAGTGGACCTAAGTCGCTCGTACTGCTTAACATCGAAGCGAAGTCAAGGCGTCCCGCTGGGGGAGGCCGTCAACGTCAGGACTGCACATGGCCACGCTGAGTATCCACTTCGACCCCGCCGTCATCGCCCGACTCGTGAGCGCGAGCGGTGACGACGCCATTCACGTCACCCTGTCCCTGGGCGAAGGAGCTGTTTCTGCGCAGGCCGCTCCGGTGATTCCCCAGGGACCCCTGGCCGGGCTGATGCGCGCCGGCCTGCTCGAACCGGGGACGGTGCTCACGTTCCGTCAGCGTCGCGCCAACAGGCTGGGCCGTGCCGTCGTCACTGCCGAAGGTCAGCTCGTCGTCGACGGGCACTCCTCCCCCTTCCCCTCGCCGTCGAAGGCCGCGGAGGCCGTGACCGGCAACGTCATCAACGGCTGGACCCTGTGGCGGACGCCCGAAGGTTCCACGCTGGATCAGCTGCGACAGGAGCTGGATGCCGAGTAGCCGTCCACACGGCCCCGACCACGGGGCGTCGAACTCGTTCGTGAACCATGCCGTTTGCTTGCACCCGCCGCCGAGGCATCTCGTTCCGGCAGCGGGCTTCGAACCCGGGGGGCTCCTTGTACGTGACCTTTGACCTGATCACCGCCCTCGTCGTTGCCGGGGCCTTCACGGCCGCGGCGCTCGTCTACCGGCGGACCGCGCCGCCGGAGGGTGCGACGACCGCTCTGTCGAGAGGCGAACGGCTGGCGCTCGCCCTTGGCGCGGCGGCGACCGTCATTGTGATCGGCGGCTACCTCGGGAGCGGGTTCCGAGGTATCGAGCACGCCGTGGACACACAGTCGGCGGGAGCCGTGAAGTCCGGGGCCGGCCGGTAGGTGGCGCCGACGGCCGGAGGGCGCCCCGGGCCAAAAGCTTGCCCGGGGCGCCCTCCGGCCGTCGTTTCTCCCGCTGCATGCCGTGAGCAGAGTGACGTCACATGACCCCGAGATCGACCGTGACGGAGAAAGGTGCGGTGGCCTTCACCGAGCCGGTAAACATCTCGCCGTCCCTGTACGCCTTGGTCGCGGGGTCGAGGACGTAGGTGTAGACGATCGGGATCCCGGTGGCGGCCTGCTCGACCCGCCAGTAGAAGGGGATGCCGGCCTTGGCGTACTGGTCCACCTTCACGATCCGGTCGGTGGTCTCCGAACCGGGCGACACGACCTCGACGACCAGGAGTACGTGCTCGGGGCGGGTAGGCGTGAGATCGATGGTCTCCGCCCGGTAGACGATGACGTCCGGGCGGCGGTTGGTGAGGGGAACGTCCTGCAGGCGGACGTCGAAGTCCGTGTCGGCGTTCCAGTCCGGGCCCGCGGCGGCGTCCAGGGCATTGGCCAGGATCCGGGCCAGCCGGTTGTGTCGCTTGGAGGCGCTCGGGCTCACGACGACCATTCCGTCCACGATCTCGATGCCGGCGCACTGCTCCTCGGACCAGGAGTCGTACTGCTCCGCGCTGATCTGGGTGTGCATCCATGCGGGCGCCACCATCTCGGTGGTCATGGTCCACCTCCTTCGAGAAGCCTCGGCAGTCCCTGCACTGCTGCGCCCAGCCTACTGTTCCGAGGTGTCGACCCGCCCGGCTTCGGAAGCGCACCCCTGTCCCACCTGCCCGTTCGCTCCCCGCCCCGTGGCGCGCGGGTGTCGCGGAGGAGGGTGCGCGAGGATTGGGCCCATGGCCAACCGACTTGCGCAGACCACCTCCCCGTACCTCCGCCAGCACGCCGACAATCCCGTCGACTGGTGGCCCTGGTCGCCCGAGGCCTTTGAGGCGGCCAGAGAACGGGATGTGCCCGTGCTGCTCAGCGTCGGGTACGCCAGCTGCCACTGGTGCCATGTGATGGCGCACGAGTCGTTCGAGGACGAGACCGTCGCCGCCTACCTCAACGAGCACTTCGTGCCGGTGAAGGTCGACCGGGAGGAGCGGCCCGACGTCGACGCCGTCTACATGGAGGCCGTCCAGGCCGCGACCGGGCACGGCGGGTGGCCGATGACCGTCTTCCTCACGCCGGACGCCGAACCCTTCTACTTCGGGACCTATTTCCCGCCCGAGGCCCGGCACGGCTCGCCCTCCTTCCAGCAGGTCCTGGAAGGTGTGGTGGCCGCCTGGACCGACCGGCGCGAGGAGGTCGCCGAGGTCGCCGGGCGGATCGTCGCGGACCTGGCGGGGCGTTCGCTGGTGCACGGTGGTGACGGGGTGCCGGGGGAGCAGGAGACCGCGCAGGCGCTGCTCGGGCTGACCCGGGAGTACGACGAACAGCACGGCGGGTTCGGGGGCGCGCCCAAGTTCCCGCCGTCCATGGCGGTGGAGTTCCTGCTGCGGCACTACGCCCGTACGGGGGCGGAGGGGGCGTTCCAGATGGCCGCCGACACCTGTTCGGCGATGGCCCGGGGCGGGATCTACGACCAGCTCGGCGGAGGCTTCGCGCGCTACTCCGTGGACCGGGAGTGGGTGGTGCCGCACTTCGAGAAGATGCTGTACGACAATGCGCTGCTCTGCCGCGTGTACGCCCATCTGTGGCGTACCACCGGGTCGGACGAGGCCCGGCGGATCGCCCTGGAGACCGCCGACTTCATGGTCCGGGAGCTGCGGACCGCCGAGGGCGGCTTCGCCTCCGCGCTGGACGCGGACAGCGAGGACGAAGACGGCAGGCACGTCGAGGGCGCCTTCTACGTGTGGACGCCCGCCCAGCTCCGTGAGGTGCTGGGCGAGGACGACGCCGCCTTCGCCGCCGCGTACTTCGGGGTGACGGAGGAGGGGACGTTCGAGGAGGGGTCCTCCGTGCTCCGGCTGCCGGGGAACACGGGGCCCGTGGACGCCGCCCGGGTCGCGGACGTACGGACCCGGCTGCTGGCGGCCCGCGAGGAGCGGCCGCGCCCGGGGCTGGACGACAAGGTGGTCGCCGCCTGGAACGGGCTCGCCATCGCCGCGCTCGCCGAGACCGGCGCCTACTTCGACCGGCCCGACCTGGTCGAGCGCGCCACCGAGGCCGCCGACCTGCTGGTCCGGGTGCACCTGGGCGAGGTGGCCCGGCTGACCCGCACGTCCAAGGACGGGCGCGCCGGCGACAACGCCGGGGTGCTGGAGGACTACGCCGATGTCGCGGAGGGTTTCCTCGCGCTGGCGGCGGTGACCGGGGAGGGCGCCTGGCTGGAGTTCGCCGGGTTCCTGCTGGACATCGTGCTGGAGCAGTTCACCGGCGAGGGCGGGCAGCTCTACGACACCGCGCACGACGCCGAGCAGCTCATCCGCCGGCCCCAGGACCCCACCGACAGCGCCACCCCGTCCGGGTGGACGGCAGCCGCCGGCGCGCTGCTCTCGTACGCCGCGTACACCGGGTCCGAGGCCCACCGAACGGCTGCCGAGGGCGCGCTCGGTGTGGTGAAGGCGCTGGGGCCGCGCGTGCCCCGGTTCGTCGGCTGGGGCCTCGCGGTGGCCGAGGCGCTGCTGGACGGGCCCCGTGAGGTCGCCGTCGCCGGGCCGGTCGGCGGGGAGCTGCACCGGACGGCGCTGCTGGGGCGTGCCCCGGGCGCGGTGGTCGCGGCCGGCGAGGGTCCGGGGGCGGGGGCCGAGTTCCCGCTGCTGGTGGACCGGCCGCCGGTGGGCGGGGAGCCGACCGCGTACGTCTGCCGGCACTTCGTGTGCGACGCGCCGACGACCGACGCCGGTGAGCTGGCGGCGAAGCTGGGCGGCTAGGCGTCTTTCGAAAGTCCCGCCTGTGAGCAGAAGGGGAGGGGCCGGTCGGCGATGCGACCGGCCCCTCCCCCCCCCGTACCCCCTCCGTGCTCATCCGTGCTGGTACGCCACCATCGAGATGCCCACGTAGTGCGCGACGAAGGCCGCCAGCGTCAGTGAGTGGAAGACCTCGTGGAAGCCGAACCAGCGCGGCGACGGGTTCGGCTTCTTGATCCCGTAGATCACACCGCCCGCGCTGTACAGCAGCCCGCCGACCACGACGAGGACCAGAACCGCGATGCCGCCGGTCCGCATGAAGTCGGGCAGGAAGAAGACCGCCGCCCAGCCCATCGCGATGTAGCACGGGGTGTAGAGCCAGCGCGGTGCGCCGACCCAGAACACCCGGAACGCGATGCCCGCCGCCGCGGCCGCCCAGACCGCCCACAGCAGGGGCCGGGCGGTGGACTCGGGGAGCAGGAGCAGCGTCAGCGGGGTGTAGGTGCCCGCGATGATCAGGAAGATGTTCGCGTGGTCCAGGCGGCGGAGCACCGCCTCGCCGCGCGGCCCCCAGGTGCCGCGGTGGTAGACCGCGCTGACGCCGAACAGCAGACAGGCGCTGAGAACGTAGACGCCGCAGGCGATCCGGCCCACCGTGCTGTCGGTCAGGGCGATCAGGGTGATCCCCGCGATCACCACCGCTGGGAACATTCCGGCGTGCAGCCAGCCGCGCATACGCGGTTTGACGGGGACGGGGTCGAGTACGACGGGGCCCGGGGTCTGCGCGCTAGCGGCGGCGTCAGTCATATCCGCATGCTACCTACGCCACCGTAAGTAGTGGATTTGGGGCGCAAATGAGTGGCGATGCTCACGTGTGAGCCCCCCTGGACATATGGGCGGAACGGCCGGATGATCAAATGAGTGCAGTCGGCACCGGATGAGCGCCAGGGGAATTCGAAGGGTACGAAGCATCCGGGTCGCAGCCCCCACGGGGCCCCTCGACAACTGACACCCTCAACTAGGAGCGATCGTGGCGCGCGACATCGCGGCTCCCCTCACTGTCCCCACCCACCACCAGGAGCTGGTCTCCTGGGTCGACGAGATCGCAGCGATCACCCAGCCGGACCGGGTGGTCTGGTGCGACGGCTCCGAGGCCGAGTACGAGCGCCTGTGCGGGGAGCTCGTGGCCAAGGGCACGTTCACCAAGCTGGACGAGATCAAGCGGCCGAACTCGTACTACGCCGCGTCCGACCCGAACGATGTCGCCCGCGTCGAGGACCGTACGTTCATCTGCTCCAAGGAGGAGAACGACGCGGGTCCGACCAATCACTGGAAGGACCCCGCCGAGATGCGGGACGTCTTCACCGGTGGAGACGGTGTCTTCCGCGGGTCCATGCGCGGCCGCACCATGTACGTCGTGCCCTTCTGCATGGGGCCCGTCGGCTCGCCGCTCTCCGCGATCGGCGTCGAGATCACCGACTCCGCGTACGTCGCCGTCTCCATGCGCACCATGACCCGCATGGGCCAGGCCGTCCTGGACGAGCTGGGCACCGACGGCTTCTTCGTGAAGGCCGTCCACACCCTCGGCGCCCCCCTGGCCGAAGGCGAGCAGGACGTCCCGTGGCCCTGCAACACCACCAAGTACATCTCGCACTTCCCCGAGGACCGCGAGATCTGGTCGTACGGCTCCGGCTACGGCGGCAACGCCCTGCTCGGCAAGAAGTGCTACGCCCTGCGCATCGCCTCCGTCATGGCCCGCGACGAGGGCTGGCTCGCCGAGCACATGCTCATCCTGAAGCTCACGCCGCCGCGCGGTGAGGGCGAGGCCCCCAAGTACATTGCGGCCGCGTTCCCCTCGGCCTGCGGCAAGACCAACCTCGCCATGCTGGAGCCGACCATCCCCGGCTGGACCGTGGAGACCATCGGCGACGACATCGCCTGGATGCGGTTCGGCGAGGACGGCCGCCTCTACGCGATCAACCCCGAGGCCGGCTTCTTCGGCGTCGCGCCCGGCACCGGCGAGCACACCAACGCCAACGCCATGAAGACCATGTGGGGCAACTCCGTCTTCACCAACGTGGCGCTCACCGACGACGGCGACGTCTGGTGGGAGGGCATGACCGAGGAGGCGCCCGCGCACCTCACCGACTGGAAGGGCAACGACTGGACCCCCGAGTCCGGCACGCCCGCCGCCCACCCCAACGCCCGCTTCACCGTCCCCGCCGGACAGTGCCCGATCATCGCGCCCGAGTGGGAGGACCCCAAGGGCGTGCCGATCTCCGCGATCCTCTTCGGCGGTCGCCGCGCCTCCGCCGTCCCGCTGGTCACCGAGTCCTTCGACTGGCAGCACGGCGTCTTCCTCGGGGCCAACGTCGCCTCCGAGAAGACCGCCGCCGCCGAGGGCAAGGTCGGCGAGCTGCGCCGCGACCCGTTCGCCATGCTGCCGTTCTGCGGCTACAACATGGGCGACTACATGAACCACTGGGTCAAGGTGGGCGCCGACAAGGCCGATCAGTCGAAGCTCCCGAAGATCTACTACGTCAACTGGTTCCGCAAGAACGAGGCGGGCAAGTTCGTCTGGCCCGGCTTCGGCGAGAACAGCCGCGTCCTGAAGTGGATCGTGGAGCGACTGGAGGGCAAGGGCGAGGGCGTCGAGTCCCCGATCGGCATCCTGCCGGCCAAGGGCGCGCTCGACACCGAGGGCCTGGACCTCTCCGAGGCCGACCTCGACTTCCTCCTCACGGTCGACAAGGAGGTCTGGCGCGAGGAGGCCGCCCTGGTCCCCGAGCACCTCAACACCTTCGGCGACCACACGCCCAAGGAGCTGTGGGACGAGTACCACGCCCTGGTGAAGCGCCTGGGCTGAGCCCGGCAACCCCACCGAACCCCGCGGCCGGGTCCGTCGGACATCCGCCCTGACCTGTGGGGCCGAACGACCCGCCGCGGTACGGGGCCCGTCCTCGCCGACAGCCCCGGAGGGCCTGTCCCCGACCAAGGACACCCTCCCGGCCCCCGGAACCCCCTCACGGTTCCGGGGGCCGCCCCATTCCCGCGGGAGGCGTGCGCCGCAGGCCGCCCCCGCCCCGGTCCTCCAGGTACTTGGTGTGGGACCGCTGGCGCAGCTCCTCCGCCTCCCGCAACCCGTCCACCAGCCCCTCGGCCTCCCCGTGCAGCAGCTCCACCTGCCGCTCCAGCTCCTCCTCCGGAGCCCGCGCGCCCGGCGCGAGCCGCGTCCACCACCGGGTCCGCAGATACGCGTCGACGGACTCCGGAACGTCCCTGCGCACCGCCCGCGCCACCACGTGCAGGCCCTCCGGATCGTCCGCCAGCGCCTCCGCGGCCCAGCCGGGGGCCAGCAGCCCGTCCAGCAGGCCGGTCAGCGCGGTGAGCCGTTCCGTTGCGGCGGCCGGCAGGTCCACCCGGTCCAGATACGCCCGCAGGGTCACCAGGTCGGCCCGGAGTTCGTCCAGCCGGGACGACGGGTCATCGAACGCGGGGGCGGGCGGCCGGGGCGGCGGGGCGAGCAGCGCGCCCGCCCCGTACAGCCCGCCGACCACCACCGGCCAGTACGCCCCGGCGAACCCGGTGAAGGTGAGGACGAGACCGACGAGGGCCGCGGCGCCACCGGTCAGATTCCGGGTCGATTCCAGATAGCCGACGACCCGGGCCGCCACGGATCGGCCTGCGCCCCTGCTCCTCCTGGTACCGCCCCTGCTCCTGCTCCTACTGGTAGCCACGGAGCTCCTCGAACGCCCCGTCCAGCGAACCGGGACCCTCCTCCTTCGTCCCGTCGAAGAGCCGGCCGCCGGTCAGAGCCGCGATCGACTCCAGTTCCGAGCGGTCGGAGTCGCCGAAGACGATCGGGAACACCGGGGTGACCCGACGGGCGGCGGGCAGCGCCCGGTAGAACGCCGCGAACTCCGCCGCCGACCGTCCCGCCGTGTTCTCGCCGTCCGTCATCAGCACGATGGAGGTGAACGCGGACTCGGTGTCCGGGCCGAGGTGGTCGTAGGCGGCGGCGAGCGACGAGTAGATCGCGGTGTCCCCCTCGGCCGTCAGCGCCGCGGTGTCCGCCCGGATCGCCGCCGGGCCCGCCTTCGGGTCCGCCGGGTCGACGGTGTGCGTGCGGACCTGTTTGACGGAGGACCCGAACGGCAGCAGCGTGACCTGTTCGCGCTCCCGGAAGCCGCCGGTCAGCCCGTTGAGCGCGGACTTCAGCCGGGCCAGCCGCGCGCCCTCCATCGACCCCGAGGTGTCCAGCACGTACACGGTCCGCGACGGCCGCCGCAGCCGGTGCTCGTACGAGGACAGCAGCCCGTCCGCGACCGACCGCGTACCGGGGAAGGGCAGCTCGCGGCGCTGCTCGGGGGAGAGCGGATCGGCGGGGCGCGCGCCGGCGACGACCGGCCGGCGCAGCGTCAGCGCGGTGATCTCCCGCTGCACGGCGGTGGACCGGAAGTGCTCGGTCAGGGTGCGCACGGCGTCCCGGGCGTCGGGTGTGGCCCCGGTGAGGGCGCTCAGCGGGTAGTCGGCGGTCACCACCCCGTCGCGGGGGCGGATCACCGTCAGCCCGGCGCCGGTGTCCCGGTTCAGGGACAGCAGCACCGACTCGTAGTTGATCAGCGCGTCCACTGTGGAGCGCCGGGCGTACGCGGAGGCCAGCCACCCCGAGGAGCCGGAGGTCAGCCGCTGCCCGGCGAAGAACTCCTTCAGCTTCGGCCCGGCCTCGCGGACGTCGGCGTCGGTGAGCGCCGCCTGTGCGCCGGAGAGCCCGGACGCCACCGAGATCAGCGCGGCGAAACCGGAGTTGGAGCGGCTCGGGTCGGTCATCCCGTACGTCAGGTCCCCGGCCGCGACCGCCCGGTGGACCTGTGCCCAGCTGACCGTCCCGGCATCCCAGCCGAGCCGGCGTACGGTCTCGGGCCGCACCCCGAGGGCGACCGGAGAGGCCATCAGCGGGGTCTCGGAGGCGATCCTGCGGGCGGCCTCCGGGTCGAGCCGCAGATAGTCGTTGGACGACAGCCACACCGCGTCGAACGCCCCGTCCGCCTTCCCGGACGCCAGGCGCTCCACGGCGTCCAGCGTGCCCGCCCAGGTCGGCCGCACGGTGATCCCCGTCGCCTCGCGCGCCTTCTCCAACAGGGGTTCCATGTCGCTGAGTTCGCTGGAGGCCAGCACTCGGACGGTCCCCGTGCGGGGCCGCCCGTCGTCGCCGCCCCGGCCGGTGTCCCGCCCGTGGTCCCGGTCCGTCGTGCAGGCGGCGAGCGGGGCGATCAGGGCCGCGGCCAGCAGCGTGAGGAACGCGCGCCGGACCGGGGAGCCCTTCTTCGGCCGGCTGTTCATGAGTGGCCCCCGTCCGGCGTTGCATCCGTCGCGTGGCTGTTCATGAGTGGCCCCCGTCCAGTGCCGGATCCGCCGCGCGGCTGTTCATGAGCGGCCCCCGTCCAGCGTTGCGTCCGTCGCGCGGCTGCGCTCCAACCGGACGCCGGCCTGCTGGAGTTCGGTGGTCAGTGACTCCACGGTGGCCGCCATGGCGCCGGTCGCCCGCGCCTTGTACGTGTCGATGGCGTCGAGCGTCGCGTAGATCTGCCCGAACGCGGTGCGCAGGGTCTCGACGCCGACCGCGGGGTCGGCCGCGATGCGCTGGATCTCCCCGCTCTGCGTGGCGAGCATCTCCGCGTTGCCCCGGATGAGGTCCTCGGTGGTCGAGCGCAGCACCTGCACCTGCTCGGTGACCCGGCGCTGGTTCTCCAGCGCCGAGGACAGCATCACCGCGATCCGCAGCGCGGACACGGTGGTGGTGGCCGCCCGGTCGACGCCCTTGATCAGCTCGTCGTTGTTGCGCCGCACGACGTCCATCGCCAGGTACCCCTGGGCACAGACCGCGATCTGGGTCAGCAGGTCCTGGTGTTTCTGCCGCACGGGAAAGAGGACGTCGGCCCGCAGCGCGTCCGCCCGCGCCGTCTCGCCCGCCGCCTCGGCCTCCGCGACGCGCCGTTCCACCACGCCGTCGAGGGCCTCGGTGAGCACCGCGTACTCCTGGAGCTTGCCCATGGATTCCCAGAGGCGGGTGCGCTCGGTGTGCAACGCGGCGTTGTCGCGCCGCAGTTCGTCCTGGCCGCCGCGGAGCGAACCGACGATCCGGTCGAGAGTCCCCCTGGCGGAGGCGTACTTCGCGACGTGGTCGCGCAGCCGGCGCCCGCCCGGCAGCCGGGACAGCAGCCGACGGGCCCCGCGTCCCGGGGTGTCGCGCGGATCGAGGTCCTCCACCGTGCGGCGCAGCTCGACCAGCGAGGCCCCCACCCGGGCCGGGGCGTCGCCCTCGCCGGAGGCGAGCGCGCGGACGGTGCGGTCCAGCATCCGGTTGGACTGCTGGGCGGCGCCGCGGATGTCGCCCTGCCCGAGCGCGGCGATCTCGCCGACCCGGGCGCCGAATTCGGGGGAGCGGGCGTCGAGTTCGGCGAGGCTCTCGACGTACTCCTCGGCGCGCCGGACCAGGTCGGCGCGCACGGCCTCCGCGACCGGGACGAGCCCGGCGGCCTGCTCGGCGCGGATGGGGGTGACGGGTGCGGGCGGGGTGAGCACGAGCGGGGTGGTCGGCGGGTCGTACGGCTGTCGAGGGTACTGGGGTCCGGTGTGCTGGGATCCGGCGTCCTGGGGCCCGACGTTCTGAGATCCGGCATTCTGGGATCCGGCGTTCTGAGGCATGGTGGAGGTCTCCTGTGCTGCGGGTGCGATACCGGGGGACAGGGCGCGTGCCGCGGGGCCGGGCGTCGTCAGCCGCGCGCCCGCCGTGCCATCGAGCGCAGCACCTCCGCGGTGGGCACGGGTGCCTGGCGTACGCCGGTCAGCCGCTGGTCGATGTAGGCGGTGTGATCCGCGGTCGCGGTGATGAACTCGGCCGCCGCGCCCTGGGGCCGGAAGCCGTGCCGTACCGCCAGCTTCCGCAGCCCGGCGTCGGTGGCCAGCAGCTCGCCGAGCTCACGGCCGTGGTCCGTCAGCGGTACGAGGGTGTGGTCGCTGGACACCGTGGTGTCCGGGTAGAGGACGACGAGGTCGCCGATCTCCTGCCGCTGACTGCTCATCAGGAGCGACGCCACCTGCGACTCGTAGACCAGCACGAGGGGGTTGCCCACTCCGCTGATGAAGTCGCGGAACGGTGCGTCGCTGCTCGTCTGCTGCGCGCCCTGTACCTGGACGAGCTTGCGCATGAGGGGTGCGGTGCGCTCCACGGACTTCGCGTCCGCGGCGACCCGGCCGCCGTCGGCGACGTAGGAGGCGGCGGCGAGGTAGAGCGCGCCGGAGTTGGAGGTGACGGGGTCGGTGCTCGTGATGAACACCGTGCCGCTCAACTCGGCGTGACCGGAGGCTCCCTCGAGCTGCTGCCAGGTCCGGTCGTCCTCGGCCGCCGCGAGGTAGGGGCCCATGAGCAGTGTCCCCTGCGTGGTGAACTTCGACCCGCCGGCGGCCCGGAGCCGGGCCAGCCCGTTGTCCGCGAGGACCTCGGCCGCGTTGCGGTGGGCCACCACGACGAGCGGCGAGTAGAACGGCCGCAGCGGGCCGCCCAGGGCATCGGCTCCCCGACGCAGCTCGTCGGCCGGGGCCTTGGAGCCGGGGAAGGCGAAGTCGTGGCCCTTCAGGGGCAGTCGGTCCATCGCCCAGGACCCGGAGGTCTCCGTCCGAACGGTGAACCCCTTGTCCGCGAGGGCCTTCACGGTGTCGGGGTCGGCGAAGAACTCGGCCTTCTCCGACCCGATCACTCCGCGCACGGTCCTCACGGCGGTGCCGCTGTCCCCGCTGTCGCGGCCCAGGGCGACGGCCGCTGCCACACCGGCGATCAGCACGACCGCCAGGACGATTCCCACGATGCGTCTCACCCGCGCAGCGTGCTCGCGGAAACCCACATTCCGGACCGAGTTGGGTGGACGGAAGATGAAGGGGTCATCCCAGAACGCAACGGCCCCGGCGGAGCAGGGCCGTGGCACCCGGTCCGCGCGCCTCGACGGCACGCGGACCGGGGCCGTCAGTGGGCGCCGACCAGCTGCCCGGAGAGGGCGGGGTCGGCGAGGGCCGCCGTGTGGGCGTCCATCCGTAGCGCGGAGAGGATGGCGGCGGTCGTGTCGGCGCGGGACGCCGCCACCAGCAGGGCGCGGCCCGCGAGGGCGTGCGCGCGGCGGTGGAGGGCTGCGGGGGCGGCTTCGGTCAGGCCGGCGTGCCGGGCGGGCGGGGCGCCGCGCAGCCGGGCCACCTGCTCGGCGATCCGGTCGCCCGCCGGGGCCAGGCCCAGCTCGTCGGTGACCGCGAGGAGGGCGGCCAGGTGCCCGGCGAGCTGGATGTCCAGCTCCTCCTCGCGGCTGCGGTGCGGAAAGTCCGCTTCGTCGGCCGGGGTGTGGACCGAGGGGCTGCGGATCGGCTCGTACATGGATGGCCTCCCGATGGTGCGTGGATCCATCCTACATTGGAATGAGTCTAAAGTTGTGCACGTTCCGGAGGGGTGGTGGTCCTCCGCCCCCCCGACATGATCCAAACGAAAGACCCTAGGGCTGGCCGTAACCGTCCAGGAAGGTACCGATCCGGGTCACCGCGTCGGTCAGGTCCTCGACCGTCGGCAGCGTGACGATCCGGAAGTGATCGGGCTCGGGCCAGTTGAAGCCGGTGCCGTGCACGACCATGATCTTCTCGGCCCGCAGCAGGTCCAGCACCATCTGCCGGTCGTCCTTGATCTTGTAGACCTTGGGGTCGAGCCGGGGGAAGAGGTACAGCGCCCCCTTCGGCTTCACACAGGTCACCCCGGGGATCGAGGTCAGCAGGTCGTACGCCACATCCCGCTGCTCCAGGATCCGGCCGCCCGGCAGCACCAGGTCCTGGATCGACTGCCGGCCGCCGAGCGCGGTGGCCACCGCGTGCTGCGAGGGCATGTTGGCGCAGAGCCGCATGTTGGCGAGGATCGTCAGCCCCTCGATGTACGAGGTGGCGTGCGCCTTCGGTCCGCAGACGGCCATCCAGCCGGAGCGGTAGCCGGCCACCCGGTAGTTCTTGGAGAGCCCGTTGAAGGTCAGCACCATGAGATCCGGGGCCAGCGCCGCCGTCGGGGTGTGGGTCGCGCCGTCGTAGAGGATCCGGTCGTAGATCTCGTCGGAACAGACGATCAGGTTGTGCCGCCGGGCGATCTCGGCGAGACCGCGCAGCATCTCGTCGTCGTACACCGCACCGGTCGGGTTGTTCGGGTTGATGATCACCAGGGCCTTGGTGCGGTCGGTGATCTTCCGCTCGATGTCCGCGAGGTCCGGCATCCAGTCGGCCTGCTCGTCGCACCGGTAGTGCACGGCCGTCCCGCCCGCCAGCGAGACGGAGGCGGTCCACAGCGGATAGTCGGGGGCCGGTACGAGCACCTCGTCGCCGTCGTCCAGCAGCGCCTGCATCGACATCTGGATCAGCTCGGAGACGCCGTTGCCCAGGTAGATGTCCTCGACGTCGAGGTCGATCCCCTTGGTCTGGTAGTGCTGCACCACCGCGCGGCGCGCGGACAGCAGGCCCTTCGCGTCACCGTAACCGTGCGCGCCCGCGACGTTGCGCAGGATGTCCTCGAGAATCTCCGGCGGGCACTCGAACCCGAACGCGGCGGGGTTGCCCGTGTTCAGCTTGAGGATGCGCTGACCGGCCGCTTCCAGCCGCATCGCCTCCTCCAGCACGGGACCCCGGATCTCGTAACAGACGTTGGAGAGCTTCGTGGACTGGATGACCTGCATGTCCGCGAGCTTACGGCGGCGTTTCGCGAGGTGCGCGGGGATTGCTCCCGGCGTACTCCCTTCGGGGAGCCTCCCCGGCCCGCCCCGTCTTCCATCGCCATGCCCGCCGCCGCCCCGGACCGTGGGATCGCCCGGTCGGGGCGGCGTCGCGGCTTGGAAACGGGGCGTGGGCGGCCGGAACGGGTGAGATGCGCCACGCGGGTGCCCGCGCCGGGGCCGGGACCCTGTGCCGAGCCCGACCGGGCCGGCGCGACCGTTCCGGCCGCCGGGTCGTCACTCCGGCAGCCGCGTGCCCTCCGGGAGCCGGATGCCGAAGTCGTCCGCCAGGACCCGCAGCGCCTCGTCGCCGTCCCTCAGCTGCCGCTCCGTGATCGTGCCGTCGTCGGCCGTCTCCACCAGGTCGAGCCCCGACAGTGCCAGGTGGGAGCCGATCCGGGTGCGCTGCGCGTACACCGCCTGCCGGAACGGCGAGCGCGGGTGCGTCGCGATGTGCCAGTTGATCACCTCGTAGTCCGGCGCCTCGAACGGCTCCAGGGTGAACGAGTACTGCGGCTCCCACGAGCCGCCCTTCTCCGCCCGGAGCTCCCACATCGGCAGCGGGCCGTCGTGCGCGACGTGGACGAGCCGGTGGTGGCGCGGGGCGTCGAACAGCTCGGCGTTCTCCACCAGCTCGATCGGCTCCAGCAGGGCGCCGGTCGCCCCGAACCCGACGTCCGCCAGATACGGGTGCGGCTCGCCGGCCACATCCACCCGCATCAGCATGTGCGTACGGGGCCGGATGTCGCCCGGGGCGGCACCCAGCACCACTCGGGCCGTCAGCGGCGTCACGGAGAAGCCGATCTGCCTCAGCGCGGCGGAGAAGAGGGTGTTGTGCTCGTAGCAGTACCCGCCGCGCCCCCCGTGCACGAGCTTCGCCTCCAGGTCGGCGAGTGCCAGTGACGGGGCCGAGCCGAGGACGGCCTCCAGGTTCTCGAACGGGATGCCGATCAGGTGGGCGCGGTGCAGGGACCGCAGAACCTCCAGCGTGGGGCGGGGCTTTCCGGTCCAGCCGATGCGGGCGAAATACGCGTCCAGGTCGAGAGTCATACCCCGACCGTACGCAGCCGGGGGGCGGGCGCGCCTCCGACCACGGACCGAGGTGCGCGACCGCACGGCCTCGGTCCCGGGACCCGGGACCCCGGGTCCGCGCAGGTGGCGGGAGGTGCGGCTCGCTCAGATATTGCTCAACTCGGGTGAGAGCCGGGCCGGGCCGGGTAGCGGTGGCCATATGAGCATGTTCCGGAAAACCCAGCCCCTCGCCGTACTCGTCCTCCGAGACGCCCCCGATGTCGTCGCCGGGCTCCGGCGCGCGCTGGAGACCGCCACGGACTCCGAGCGCCCCGGACTGGAGCATGCCCTCGTCCTGGCCGAGGACGCCGCCGCGCGCCCGGACGCGGAGCTGCGCGGCCGGTGGGTGCGGCAGCGGCTCGCCGCCGCGGGACACGAGGGGCCGGTGGGCTCCGTGGAGGCCATCAAGGTCCTGCGCCGGGCCGAACCCGGTCTGACGCTCCTCCAAGCGGTGACGTACGCCAGGGAGGCGGAGGCGGCGGAAGCCTGAGGCGAACGGGGTGGAAACCTGAGGCGGGCGGGGCGGAAGCGGCATGGTTGTCGGACGTGCCGCTTAGGCTGGTCGAAGGTGCCGGGGGGCGACAAGTACCCACTGCGGAGTGGGTGGTCACCTCGCGGCCGGCGACCAGGCAGGGGAGGGGGGACGATGCGGATCGTACGGAGGCCGGGGGCTTTCGTCTGCGGGATCGACGCGGCGATGGACGTGATCGGCGGCAAGTGGAAGGTGCTCATCCTGTGGGCGTTGAACGAGCGGACCTGCCGCTTCGGTGAGCTGCGCCGGGCCGTGACCGGGGTGACCGAGAAGGTGCTCAGCTCCCATCTCAAGGAGTTGGAGGACGACGGCATCGTGCACCGCGAGGTGTATGCCGAAGTGCCACCGCGCGTGGAGTATTCGCTCACCCCTCTGGGCCTCTCGCTGAACGCCGCGCTGGAGCCGCTGGGGCAGTGGGGGCGCGACCACATCCGTCGCGACGCGGAGGAGGCCCGAGACGACGGCTGTCTCGGCGCGGAGGAGGCCGGAGTCGATACGGGAGTCGCGGTCGCGGTCGAGGCCGGAGTCGGCGCCGGGGCCCGGGCCCGTAGCGGCGCCGCTCCCGAGGCCGTGGCGGGGCTGAGGTAGCGACAGCCGCGGCTGCGGCTGTCGCCCGGAACCGGCCCCTGGCGAGGGGCCCCTTGTGATGGCCTGACATCTGCGCCAACATGCGCATGTCAAAAGCCGGAAGATCTCCGGCCCTTGGCATCACTGGAGGGGACCCCCACATGAACAAGCCTCTCGTCGGTGCGTTTCTCGCTGCCCTGCTCCTGGGGGCGGGTGCCGCGCCCGTCGCCGCAGCCGCACCCGCGCCGCAGACACAGGAAGCCGCGCCCAAGGCCGGCCCCGCGGCGAAGGCCGTGACCTTCGCCGGGACCGTAGCGCTCAGCAACTGCTCGGGCTCGGTCGTCCGTTCCCCCGACGCCGCCCCCACCGACCCCGCCCTCGTGCTCTCCAACGGGCACTGCATGGAGTCCGGCTTCCCGGGTCCCGGCGAGGTCGTGGTCGACCAGCCGTCCTCCCGGACCTTCACCCTGCTCAACGCCTCGGGCAGGGGTGTCGGCACCCTGAAGGCGAGCAAGATCGCGTACGGCACCATGACCGACACCGATCTCTCGCTCTACGAACTCACCAGCACCTACCAGCAGATCGAGAACAACTACGGCATCCGGGCGCTGGAGCTGGAGACCGCCCACCCGACTGCGGGTACCGCCGTCACGGTCGCCTCCGGCTACTGGAAGCGCACCTACAGCTGCGACATCGACGGCTTCGTCCACCAGCTCAAGGAGGGCCGGTGGACCTGGAAGGACTCGGTCCGCTACACCCCGGAGTGCCGGACCATCGGCGGTACGTCCGGCTCGCCGGTGATCGACGACGCCACCGGCAAGGTGGTCGCCGTCAACAACACCGGTAACGAGAGCGGCCAGGAGTGCACGGACAACAACCCGTGCGAGGTCGACGAGAACGGCGAGGTGACCGTCCGCGAGGGCATCAACTACGCGCAGCAGACGTACAACATGGTTCCGTGCATCGGGGCCGGCAGCACGATCGACCTCACCCGTGAGGGCTGTGCGCTGCCCAAGCCGTAACCGGAGCGACGGCAGCGGTCAACGGTGAATCCGGCGCGCGCCGGGCGGCCCCGACCCCTTGAACCCGGGGCGCACTATCGGGGCCGCCGGGCGCGCGCCGCCTCGATCCCGTCCAGCAGCACCCCGAGCCCCACCCGGAACGCCTCCCGGGCCTCCCGCTCCGGATACGGCATGGCCCCCGCGCCCTCTCCTGCGCCCGCGCCCTCTCCTGTACCCGCGCCCTCTCCCGCGCCCGAGCTCTCTCCCGTCCCCGGGTACGGCTCCACCGGCCCGTCCGCCTCCAGCCGGCTCACGGCGGGGAACCGCTCCGCGAAGTCGGGGACCAGCTCCATCAGGGCCGCCGAGCGCGCCGCCCACCACTCCTCGTCGGAACTCCCGGTCGCCGCCGCGGCCAGCCGTGCGTCGGCCACCACCTGCGCCGACCCCCGTAGATACGGGTACAGGGTCCCCACCAGCCGCCGCAGCGACCCCGCATCGAGGCCGGTCGCCCGCAACAGGACGACCAGCGCGTCCAGGCCCGCGTACTCGTGCGGTCCCAGCACCGGGCGCGCCTGCGAGACCTGGAGTACCCAGGGGTGCCGGACGTAGAACTCCAGGATCTCCCCGGCCCAGGCGGTGAGCGCCGCCCGCCAGTCCGCCGGCTCCGGCCGGGCGGCGGGGAGTTCGGCGTGGACGGCGTCGTACATCAGGTCCAGCAGCTCGCTCTTGCCGGGGACGTAGGTGTAGAGCGCCATCGCCGTGCGCCCGAGCCGGTCGCCGACCGCGCGCATCGACAGGGCCCCCATCCCCTCCGCGTCCGCGAGCGCCACGGCGGCCGTCACGATCGCGTCGACGCTCAACCGGGGCTTGGGGCCCGGGGCGCCGTGCGTGGGGGGCGGGGTGTCCGCGCGCCACAGGAGGGAGAGGGAACGGTGCGGGTCGCCCTGCCCGGCGAAGACCACCACTTGCGACTCCTTACGGCGTAAAGTAACGTCCGGCGGGTAATCCATTACGCCGTAAGCTATCAGCGTGGGAGAGAGGTCGGGCACGATGAGCCAGGCACTGCCGGTCACCTGGGTGCGGGTCACGGACGTCGAGCGGATCACCCCCGCCACGGCCAGGATCGGCTTCACCGCCGACGAACTTCCCGGCCTGCTGGAGGACCGCCCCGACCAGCAGCTGAAGCTCTGCCTGCCGCGCGCCGGGCAGACCGTGCCCCGGCTGCCGGAGCCCGAGCCGGAGCCGGACGCGGATGACCCGTACGGCATGCGCTGGTACGAGGCGTTCCTCGCGATTCCGGAGGCGGAGCGGCCCTGGATGCGCAGCTTCACCGTCCGCTCCTACGACCGGAGACGCAACGTGATGACCGTGGACTTCGTGCTCCACGGCGACGGCGGCCCCGCCTCCCGCTGGGGTGCGGCGGCCCGGGCCGGCGACGTCCTCGGCATGGTCGGCCCGTCCTCCCTCTACGCCCGCCCGCTGCCCGCCGCCCGGCGGATGCTCCTCGCCGGGGACGAGACGGCGCTCCCGGCGATCGCCACGGTGCTGGAGGCGCTGCCCGCCGGAACCGCGGCCGTGGTCTTCGCCGAGGTGGCGGAGGCGGAGGAGGAGCGGGAGCTGCCGTCCGCCGCCGGTGGGTCCGAGGTCCGGTGGGTGCACCGGGACCGGGGCGGCTCGCTGGTGGCGGCGGTCCGGGAGGCGGGACCGGAGCTCGACGGGGTGGACGCGGCCTGGGTGGCGGGCGAGTCCTCCGCCGTCCGGGCGCTCCGCCGCCATCTGGTGGAGGAGCGCCGACTGCCCAGGGCCGCCGTCGAGTTCAGCGGCTACTGGCGCCGCGCGCTCACCCAGGACGACGCCCCCACCGAGGAGGACCTCGCCTGGGCGGCGGAACGCGCGGCGGACGCTCCGTAGACGTCGCGAGGAGCGCTCAGGCGGCCCCGGCCCCCGCCCCCGCCCCGGCCCCCGCTCCCCGGACCGCCCGGCCCGCCAGCACCGAGGTCCGCCTGCCGTCCTCGATGACGAACCGGCCGTCGATCAGCACATGCGGGATGCCGACCGGGAGCACGCGCGGCTCCTCGAACGTGGAGCCCGCCGCCACCGTCTCCGGGTCGAACAGCACCAGGTCCGCGCGGTACCCCTCGCGCACCAGGCCCCGGTCGGTGAGCCGCAGCCGGGCCGCCGGGCGCGAGGTCAGATGGGCGACGCACTCCTCCATCGAGAGGATGCCCAACTCCCGGACGTACCGGCCGAGATACTGCGGGAACGTGCCGTACGCCCGGGGGTGCGGCTTGTCGCCCTGGAGGATGCCGTCGCTGCCCCCGGTGTGCACCGGGTGCCGCATGATCTGCTGGACGTTCTCCTCGTGGCCCACGTGCTGGAGGATCGTCGTCCCGAGCCGGTCCTCGGTGAGCAGCCGCCGGGCGGTCACCCAGGGCTCCTCGCCCCGCAGCGCCGCCGACTCCGCCACCGTGCGCCCCACGTACGCGGCCAGGTGCGGTGCGCCGACGCCGGAGATCTCGATGGTGTCCCACTCGATCGGCACGCCGTGGCAGCCGTCCGAGCCCAGCACCTCCAGGTGGTGCCGGATCCGCTCCGTGCTCTCCGCGTCCGCGAGCCGGGCGAGGATGGCGTCCGGCCCGCCCTCGCTCGCCCAACTCGGCAGCATGGCCACCAGCGTCGTGCAGCCCGGGGTGTACGGGTAGGTGTCGAGCGAGATGTCGGCCCCGGCGGCGAGCGCCCCGTCGAGCAGGGCGAGGAGATCGGGGGCCCGGCCCTTGTTCACGCCGAAGTTCATGGTGGCGTGGGCGAGATGCAGGGCGCACCCGGCGCTGCGGGTGAGCCGCACCATCTCCTCGTACGCCTCCAGCGCACCGGCCCCGTAACTGCGGTGATGCGGGCAGTAGTAGCCGCCGTGGCGGGCCACCACCCGGCACAGCTCGGTGAGTTCGGCATCGTCCGCGTACATCCCGGGCGTGTAGGTGAGGCCCGAGGACATGCCGACCGCTCCCTCCCGCATGCCCTGGTCCACCAGCTCCTTCATCCGGGCCAGTTCGGCGTCGGTGGCGGGCCGGTCGTCCCAGCCCACCGCGTACATCCGGACCGTGCCCTGCGGGATGAGGTAGGCGGCGTTCACCGCGATGCCCCGGCCGCCGAAGTTCCGGTCGAGGCGGTCCAGATAGCCGCCGACGGTGCGCCAGTCGAAGTCGATGTCGCTGCCGTCGCCGTTCCAGCCGGTGATGGAGCGCCGGACCTCGGCGAGGGTGCGGTCGTCGGCCGGGGCGTACGACAGCCCGTCCTGGCCCAGCACCTCCAGGGTGACGCCCTGCGCGGCCTTCGCGCTGTGGTCGGGGTCGCGCAGCAGCGCCAGGTCGCTGTGGGCGTGCATGTCGATGAAGCCGGGGGCGAGCGCGAGGCCGTCCGCGTCCACGGTCCGGGTGGCGGTGGGGCGGGGGCCGGGGGAGCCCTCGGGGTGGATCTCGGCTATGCGGCCGCCGTCGAGGGCCACATCGGCACGGTAGGAGGGTGTGCCGGTGCCGTCGACGACGAGCGCGTCACGCAGGACCAGGTCCATGGGTCGCCTTTCCGATCGGGGAGGGGGCAGGGATGTCTCGGGCCCGCGGCTCTAGAAGAACGTGCGGATGTAGTCGGTGACCGTGCCGTCCGCCGTGACCAGCGGGATCAGCTGCCACTTGTCGAAACTGGTGCAGGGGTGCGAGAGACCCATGCCGACCCAGTCGCCCACCTCCAGCTCCGTGCCCGCCTCCGTGCGCACCCAGGTGTGCTGATCGGAGAGGCCGGTGACCGTGACCCCGGTGGCGGTCCTGACCGAGCCGTCCCGGCCGGAGCGGACCACCTGCGCCTCGGGCAGATCGAGGTCGTACGCCGCGTCGCGCTTGCCCGCGTTCAGGAACGCCTGCTCGCCGGAGGGGCGGGAGACGACCTGCGCCCAGAGGCGGAAGGCGGGCTCCAGCGCCCCCTCCTCGGGGACGCGGTTGAACGGGGTGAGGTGCTTGTAGTGCCCGTCGTCGTGCGAGACGTACGCGCCGGAGCGGAGCAACTTCAGCACCGGGGCGCTCAGTTCGGGGATCTCCGCGAAGGCGTCCGCGACCGCGTCGAACCAGGCGCTGCCGCCCGCGCTGACGACGATCTCCTCGGCGCCGGAGAACCGGCCGGCCGCGTCGAAGTCGGCCGCGAGCCCGACGAGTCGCCGCAGCCACTCCCGTACCCGCTCGGGGGAGGCGTCCGGCACCTCGCCCTCGTACCCGGCGACGCCCACCAGCCGCAGCGAACCGGCCGCCGCCACCGCGTCGGCCACCGCCGCGCAGTCGGCCTCGGTGCGGGCCCCGGTGCGCGCGCCCACGCCCGCGCCCAGCTCCACGACCACGTCGACCGGGCGGGTGGCGCCCGCCGCGCCGAGGGCCGTCTCCATCAGCTCGACGCCGCGCACGGAGTCGACGTAACAGACGAAGCGGAACCCCGGGTCGGCGGTCATTTCGCCGGCCAGCCAGCGCAGGGCGACGGCGTCGACCAGCTCGTTGGCGAGGAAGATCCGCCCGATGCCGTACGCCCGGTAGACCCGGGCCTGGTGGGGCACGGCCGCCGTGATGCCCCACGCGCCGCGCTTCAGCTGGTCCACGAAGAGCTGCGGGGACATGGACGTCTTGCCGTGCGGGGCGAACGCGAGGCCGTGGCGCTCGGCGTACGTCTCCAGGAGGTCGAGGTTGTGGGCCACCGACTCGGCGGAGAGGGCGAGGACGGGGGTGGTGAACCCGCCGGTGAAGAGGTTGCGGCGTTCGGCGGCCAGCGCCCCGACCGTCAGGCCCTCCGCGTCCGGCGGCAGGGCCTTGAAGCGGTGGTCGACGCGTTCGTCGGCGAGGCCGGACGCCAGGGACGCGGGGGAGACGCCGGGGGCGGAAGGCGCGGGGGCGGCGGTGTGGCCGGTGGGGCGTTCGGCTGCCAAGGGGAGCTCCTCGAAGTTCGTTGCAACATATGCAACACCCATTGCGTATATCGCTCAACGCTGTCTAACATCCGAGCCGATGCCCGGTCAATGGTGACCACCGGCCCGCACGCCGATCAGTGAGGAGCCCTCCAGTGCCCGGACCCGCAGCAGGGACGGCCGACGCCGCCACGAGCACCGATGTCGTCTGTCTCGGTGAGTCCATGGTGACGTTCCTGCCCTCGCAGCCCGGCCGCCTCGCCGACGTGCCCTCCTTCGGGCGCGGGATCGGCGGCGCCGAGTCCAACGTGGCCTGCGCGCTCGCCGCCGCCGGGCACCGGGCGGCCTGGGTCGGACGGGTCGGCGCGGACGGCTTCGGCGACCACCTCGTCGAGACGATCGCGTCGTACGGGGTCGACACCTCGGCCGTCCGCCGGGACCCGGTCCGTCCGACCGGCATCTACTTCCGCACGGCGACGGACCGCGGGACCGACACCCACGAGGTCGCCTACTACCGGGCCGGGTCCGCCGCCTCCGCGATGTCCCCGGACAACGTGCCGTACGAGGACCTCCTCGCGGGCCGCGTCCTGCACCTGTCCGGGATCACGGCCGCGCTGTCCGCCGACTGCCTGGCGCTGCTGCGGGAGCTGACGGCCGCGCGGCCGGGGCGCCCGTTGGTGTCGTTCGACGTGAACCACCGGCCGCATCTGTGGCGGGGCGGCGACGCGGACGCGTCCGTGCTGCTGGAGCTGGCCCGCCGCTCCGACCTCGTGTTCGTCGGCGAGGACGAGGCGGAGGAGGCGTGGGGGATCGTCGGCGCGGAGGCGATCCGGGCGGCGCTGCCGGAGCCGGCCGTGGTCGTCGTGAAGCGGGGGAGCGCGGGCGCGACGGTGTTCGCCTCGGGGCTCCGCCCCGGACCCCGCTCCTCAATCGCCGGAGGGGCTGAGAATGCCCCGGCCTCGCGCTCCGCGGAGGGCGGAGTGGCTGAGAATGCCCCGGCCTCGCGCTCCGCGGAGGGCGGCGGGGCCGGGAATGCCGCCGGGGCAGGCTCGACGGGTGCCGGCGGGGCCGAGTCCGCCGCCGACACCGTCACTCTCGTCCCCGCCCTCCGCGTCGACGTCGTGGCCGCCGTCGGGGCCGGGGACGCGTTCGCCGCCGGGTTCCTCTCCGCCACCCTGCGCGGGCTGCCCGTGCGGGACCGGGTCCGGCACGGGCACCTCATGGCCGCCGCCGTCCTCACCGTCCCCGGCGACCTCACCGACCCGCCCGCCCGCGACCACGCCGACCGCCTCGTGGCCCTCGACGACGAGGGCTGGGGGAGACTTCGTCTCGGCCCCGGCTGGACCGCAGCCGACCGGGCCGCCGAGGAGGTACGCACACCATGAGCCAGACCGTCGACCGGGCACTCAGCATCCTGCCGCTGCTCGCCCAGGGGCCCGCCGACCTCGGCCAGGTCGCCGAGCGGCTCGGGGTCCACAAGTCCACGGCGCTGCGTCTGCTGCGTACGCTCCACGAGCACGGCCTCGTCTACCGCCAGGAGGACCAGCGCTACCGCCTCGGCGCCCGGCTCTTCGCGCTCGCGCAGGAGGCCGTCGAGAACCTCGACGTACGCGAGATCGCCCACTCCCACCTGATCGCGCTGAACGACCGGTGCGGGCACACCGTCCACCTCGCCGTGTACGAGGAGCAGGAAGTCCTCTACATCGACAAGGTCGAGAGTCGCTACCCGGTCCGGATGTACTCACGGATCGGCAAGCCCGTCGCGATCACTGTCGCGGCCGTCGCCAAGCTGCTGCTGGCCGACCTCACCGAGCCCGAGCGGCGCGTCATCGCCGAGAAGCTCGACTACCCCATGTACACGTCCCGTTCGACGCCCAACGCCGCCGCGTTCCTCAAGGAGCTCGCCGTCGTCCGCGAACAGGGATGGGCCACCGACCTCGGTGGCCACGAGGAGTCCATCAACTGCATCGGCGCCCCCATTCGCGGCGCGGACGGGCGGGTCGTCGCGGCCATGTCGGTGTCCGCACCCAATGTGGTCGTCACGGCCGAGGAACTCCTCACCCTGCTCCCGCTGGTCCGGCGCACCGCCGAGACCATCAGCCGGGAGTACTCCGGCACCACCCGACCCAAGAAAGCCTGATCAGCCATGACCGAGAAGACCGCCCTCACCCCCTCCACCCACACCGCGCCGCCCGCGAAGTTCTCGCACGGCGTGAAGAAGGGGAACATCCTCCAGGTCGCCGGCCAGGTCGGCTTCCTCCCTGCCGTGGAGGGCCAGGCCCCGACGCCCGCCGGCCCCACGCTCCGCGAGCAGACCCTCCAGACCTTCGCCAACGTCAAGGCGATCCTGGAGGAGGGCGGCGCGAGCTGGGACGACGTGATGATGATGCGCGTCTACCTCACGGACGTGGACCACTTCGCGGAGATGAACGAGATCTACAACACGTACTTCTCCGAGCAGAACCTCAAGGAGGCCCCCTCGGCCCGCACGACGGTCTACGTCGGCCTGCCCAAGGGTCTGCTCATCGAGATCGACGCCCTCGCGGTGCTCAGCTGACCACCCGGGTCCGCCGACCACTCGGTCCGCCGACCACCCGGGTCCGCCGACCACTCGGTCAGTTGACCACTCGGTCCGCTGACCACCCGGGCCCGCTGACCATCTCGGTCAGTTGACCACCCCGGCCACGCCGTCCCCTCGGTCGGCCGACCCCTTCGGTCGGCCGACTGCCCCGGCCCGCCGACCGCCCCGGCCCGCCGACCCCCGCCCCCTGATCGCAGGCCCCCGCTGATCGCTTCGCCCCACCCGCAGGACCGCTCCAGCACGCCGTACGGCACGGCGCCCCGCTCCCCGGGGGCGCCGTGCCGCGCTCCCCCCTGCCCTCCAGCACCACCGGAGTCCCCATGCTGCTCGCCGCCACCCCGCCGCCGGTCGAGGCGCCACCGCACACCGGTGGCCTGCTCCTCCTGATCGACGGCACCGCCGGACTGCTGACCATCGCCGCCCTCGGCATCGCCCTCCTGCTCTTCCTGATCATCAAGGTCAGACTCCAGCCGTTCGTCGCCCTGCTCGCGGTCTCCATAGCCGTCGGCCTCAGCGCCGGACTCTCGGTCACCGAACTCTTCGGCACCGTGCAGAAATCCGCCGCCGTCTCGGTCATCGAGTCCGGCATGGGCGGCATCCTCGGCCACGTCGCGATCATCATCGGGCTCGGCACCATGCTCGGCGCGATCCTCGAAGTGTCCGGCGGAGCGGAGGTGCTGAGCGCACGCCTGCTGAACGCCTTCGGCGAGAAGCGCGCCCCGCTCGCCATGGGAATGACGGGCCTCGTCTTCGGCATCCCGGTCTTCTTCGACGTCGGCATCTTCGTCCTCGCGCCGATCGTGTACGCCGCCGCCAAGCGCTCCGGAAAATCGATCCTGCTCTACGCGATGCCGCTGCTGGCGGGTCTGTCGATGACCCACGCGTTCCTGCCGCCGCACCCGGGGCCGGTGGCCGCCGCCGGACTCTTCAACGTCTCGCTCGGCTGGGTCATCCTGATGGGCGTCGTCGTCGGCATCCCGTCGGTCATCGCCGCCTGGGCGTACGCCGCCTGGATCGGCAAGCGGATCTTCGTCGACGTACCGCAGGACATGGTGGAGGCCGCCGCGGAGGCCAAGGCCGCCGTCGCCGCCGAACAGCGCGCCGCCGGGGTCACCCCGCACGAGAAGCCGGTCCCGCTCGGCACGGTCCTCGCGATCATCGGCACCCCGCTGATCCTGATCCTCGCCGCGACGTTCTCCTCCATCGCCCTGGACCCCTCCACGCTCCGCTCGGTGGTCGAGTTCTTCGGCAACCCGTTCGTCGCCCTGACGATCGCCCTGTTCCTCGCGTACTACCTGCTGGGCATCCGGCGCGGCTGGTCCCGCAAGTCCCTGGAATCGGTCTCCACGTCCTCGCTCAAGCCCGTCGGCAACATCCTGCTGGTGGTCGGCGCGGGCGGCATCTTCGGCGCGGTCCTCAAGGGCAGCGGTATCGCCGACGCGCTGGCCGACACCTTCAACGACGTCGGCCTGCCGGTCATCCTGCTCGCCTGGCTGATCTCGGTCGTCCTGCGCGTCGCCCAGGGCTCGGCCACCGTCGCGATCGTCACGACGGCCGGCATCGTGGTCCCGCTGGTCGAGGGCCAGGGCCTGTCCCAGCCCCACCTCGCGCTGATCATCATGGCGATCTCGGCGGGCTCGATCTTCGCCTCGCACGTGAACGACGGCGGCTTCTGGATGGTGTCGAAGTACTTCGGCATCAGCGAGCGCGACACCCTGAAGTCCTGGACCGTCCTGGAGACGGTGCTCTCGGTCGCGGGCTTCGTCGTCGCGGCGCTGCTCAGCCTGGTCATCTGATCCCGCCGGGACAGGCGGGACAGCCCTTGGCGAACCGGCACACACGGGGTCGTTCCCCCTCCCCGTGTGTGCCGGTTCCGTGCGCGCCCCTTGTGCTGTCCCGCCGATTACGCTTCCTTGATCGGCATGGCGGAGACAAGCGCAACCACAGGGACAGGGGAGCCGGCCTCCCGACCACGTAAGTCCAGCTGGAAGTACATCGGCCCCGGCATCGTCGTCGCGGCGACCGGGGTCGGGGCCGGCGACCTGGTCGCGACGCTGATCGCGGGCAGCAAGTTCGGATACACCCTGATGTGGGCGGCGGTGATCGGCTGCGTCGTCAAGATCTCGCTCGCCGAGGCGGCCGGCCGCTGGCATCTGGCGACCGGCCGGACGCTCTTCGACGGCTGGCGCAGCCTGGGCCCCTGGACCACGGTGTACTTCGCGGTCTACGTCGTGCTCTGGGGCTTCATCTACGGGGCGACGGCCATGTCCTCCAGCGCCCTGCCCATCGTGGCACTGTTCCCCGACGGTCCCGGGCTGAAGTTCTGGGCGATCGTCACCGGGCTGATCGGGCTGGCCTTCGTCTGGTTCAACCGGTACGCCGTCTTCGAGAAGGTCATGACGGTCCTGATCGGCATCATGTTCGTGGTGGTCGTCTACGTGGCCGCCCGCGTCGTGCCGGACGTCGGGGCCTCCTTCGCCGGGCTGCTGCCCGTGCTCCCGGACGGCTCGCTCCTCTACACCCTCGGGCTGATCGGCGGCGTCGGCGGCACGATCACCATGGCCGCGTACGGGTACTGGGTCAACGCCAAGGGCTGGAGCAACTCCTCCTGGATGAAGGTGATGCGGCTCGACAACCGGGTCGCCTACATCACCACCGGGGTCTTCGTCGTGGCGATGCTCATCGTCGGCGCCGAGCTGCTGCACGCCTCGCAGGTCGCCCTCACCTCCGGCGACCGCGGGCTGATCGACCTGGGCAAGGTGCTGGAGGACCGTTTCGGCGCGGGCACCGCCAAGCTCTTCCTGGTGGGCTTCTTCGCCACGTCGTTCTCGTCGCTGATCGGCGTCTGGCACGGGGTCAGCCTGATGTTCGCCGACTTCGTGGAGCGGTTCCGGGCTTCGGCGGTCGGTGCGGCGGAGACCGAGGGGCACGAGGGGCACGAGGGTCCGGGTGTCGCGGAGCGTCGGCAGCGGTCGCTGCCGTTCCGCGCGTACCTCCTGTGGCTGACCTTCCCGCCGATGACCCTGCTCTGGCTGGACGAGCCCTTCGGTCTGGTCATCGCCTACGGGGTGCTCGGCGCGTTCTTCATGCCGTTCCTCGCACTGACCCTGCTCTGGCTGCTCAACTCCTCCCGTACGCCCGGGGAATGGCGCAATGGATGGCTCAGCAACGGGATGCTCGCCCTGTCCGGGCTGCTGTTCGTCGTGCTGTGCGTCCAGCAGGTGCGCGAACTGCCCTGGTGATCCCGGGCCCTGGTGATCCCGGGCCCTGGTGATCCCGGGCCCTGGTGATCCCGGGCCCTGGTGACCCCGGGCCCTGGCGACCCCGTGACCGGTGACCCGGTGGCCTGGCCCTGGTGACCGGGTGGTCGCCGACGTAACGCCGCAGCGCCGCCGGGGGAGCGGCGGCGCTGCGGGTTCCGGGTGGTGCGGTGTCGCTACGGCAGGCTGCGGACGTGCGGTCCGACCGCCTTCGACCAGGCGAACCCGGCCGTCGCGTCCCAGTTCGTCGACCAGGTCATCGCACCGCGCAGCGACGGGTAGGTCTTGGACGGCTTGAACGAGCCGCAGTTGGTGCCCTTGGTGAGGCAGTCCAGCGCCGCGTTCACGATCGACGGGGAGACGTAGCCGCTGCCCGCGCCGCGGGTGGAGGCGGGGACGCCGATGCCGACCTGGGACGGGTCGAGACCGCCCTCCAGCTGGATGCAGGCGAGCGCGGTGAGGAAGTCCACCGAGCCCTGCGAGTAGACCTTGCCGTCGCAGCCGAGCATCGAACCGCTGTTGTAGTACTGCATGTTGACGACGGTCAGGATGTCCTTGACGTTGAGCGCCGTCTTGAAGTACTCACCCGACGTCGACTGCATGTCGAGGGTCTGCGGGGCCATCGTGAGGACCAGCCCGGGGCCCGCCTTTGCCGACAGCTGGCGCAGCGCCTTCGTCATGTAGGTGGCGTTGAGGCCGTTCTCCAGGTCGATGTCGACCCCGTTGAAGCCGTAGTCCTGCATCAGTGCGTACACCGAGTTGGCGAACGCGGTGGCGGAGGCGTCGCTGTCGACGCGGACCGTGCCCAGCTCGCCGCCGATCGAGATGATGACGTTCTTGCCGGCCGTCTGCTTGGCCTTGATGTCCGAACGGAACTGGGCGTCGGTGTAGCCGTTCAGCCCGGCGGTGTCCAGGTTGAAGGTGACCGCGCCCTGGGTCGCCGTGGCGTCCGCGAAGGAGACCGCGATGATGTCGTAGTCGGCCGGGACGTCGCTGAGCTTCTGGACGGCCGCGCCGTTGTTGAAGTTCTGCCAGTAGCCGGTCACCGCGTGCTTGGGCACGGAGGGCCCGGGGCCGGGGCCCGTACCCTCCTTGGCCGTACGGGCGCTGACGGCGGCCGACTTGACCGACTCACCGGCTGCGTTGGTGGCGCTCACCGAGAACTGGTAGGCGGTGTCAGCGGTGAGCCCCGTGACGGTCGCCGAGGTTCCGGTGGAGGTGGTGGCCTGCACACCGTCCCGGTACACCTTGTAGCCCGTGGCGCCGGAGACCGCGTTCCAGGTCAGGGCGACGGAGGACTTGGTCGTGGCACCTGCCGCGAGGCCCCCGGGAGCCGCCGGGATGACCGGGCCGGGCTCCTCGCCGCCACCGCCGTCGGGGCCGGTCACCTCGAAGTCGTCGGCGAGGTAGGCGGCCTGCCCGTACCAGCCGTGGGTGTAGACGGTCACCGAGGTGGTGTTCGCGCCGGTCTTGAAGCTGGTGGACAGCTTGGTCCAGGTGGCGGAGCCCGGCGTCCAGGTGGAGACGTCGGTGGTTCCGGTGCCGCTCACGCCGAGGTAGGCGTAGCCGCCCTGCACCCAGGAGGAGAGCGCGTACGTCGAGT
Source organism: Streptomyces sp. CA-278952 (assembly GCF_028747205.1). Classification (NCBI taxonomy): domain Bacteria; kingdom Bacillati; phylum Actinomycetota; class Actinomycetes; order Kitasatosporales; family Streptomycetaceae; genus Streptomyces; species Streptomyces sp. CA-278952. Next base: position 2,751,320 of record NZ_CP112880.1, on the reverse strand, counting down.
TGGGCTTCACCTTGACGGCCTGCGAACACTTGGCGTTGTCCTGGCCGGCCGGGGTGGCCTTCAGCGCCGACGTACCCCCGTGCACGGGGGAGGAGACGACGGTGCCGCTGTTCCCGGCGCAGGTCCAGTTGGCGAGGCCCGACTCGAAGCCCGCGTTCTTGGCGTTGTTGACGTCGGCGGCCTGGGCGGTGCTGACGAGTCCCGTGACGGTCAGGGCCGCGGCGGCGATGACGGCCATGGTGCCGCCGAGGACGGGACGGGAGCGACGACGCCTTCTGCGACTGCTGCCTGCGGAGCGTTCCACTGGTTCCTCCGTGGGGAGTTGGTGGCCTGGCGGGGGTCGTGCAGGAGTGCCGGACGGACGACGGGCGGCCGGGGCTGCACGGGGTGGGCCGGGCGGGTAGCGGGGATGTCGTACGGCGGTGGTGCAGGGGGTATTGAACCGGGGACGTTGAACACGGGGTGTCCGGCCGGGGGCGGTGGCCACCGCTTGGCGCATAAAACTGGTCCAGACCAATCAAGTTGTCAAGACCTCTGGCGGTAAAACGCCTTGAGCGAACGTGGGTGCGAGGTCGCGCCGCGGGGCGCCCGAGGCTCCGGCAGGGTGCCGGGGCGGTTCCCGGCGGGGTTCTCTCCGCCGGGAACCGCCCCCGCGACCGCACATCGCCCCCCGCACGGGTGATCTTGTGGGAGATCTTCCGGCGGTCACGGAAACGCCCTTACGAAAACGAGGCCGACGCCTCGGAATCCAGGCTGACGTGCGCGAATGGATACCTGATCGAGAACCGGACACAGGCTTCGGTAACGCTCCGCAATGACAGCGGAGTTGGACGGAATCGATTTCGTCCCGTTTAGCACCCGGGCCCCGTAGGAACGGTGTTCGTATGATGCCGTACTGGTCTCCGATAACTGTTCTCTGCCTGGTGAGACGTGGCTAAAGTGCTGGGTCAGGAGCACGGAGCAGGAGCGATTGCGGCCGACGTCCCCACGTCGACCGGAGCCGAAACGGGGAAGAGCGTGCCGACCGCAATAGCAGTGACGAGCGCAGACCTGGTGCTGCCGCCCACCGACCAGCAGACGCCGACCGCCGCTCTGCTCCAGGCCCCCGAGGCCCAGGCGCTGGAGCTGGCGATCGGCGACATGCACCTGCTCCTGGAACAGCACGGGTATGTGATCGCCCTCTATCCCTCGGGCATCCGGCCCGAGCACGAGCGTCGCCTCCACTCCATCCGCTCGGTGCTGGAGAGCGACCGGATCGCCCTGGTCAAGGTGGACCTCCCGCCCCTCGGCCTCGCCGTACTGGTGCGCCAGCTCCGACAGTTGTCCATCTGCGACTTCAGCCCCGGGGTGGTCGCCTCCGCCGCCCGGCTGCTCTCGCACTACATCTACGCGGGTGCACTCCTCAACTCCGTCGCCCGGCTCGACCGGGTCCCGGTCAGCCTCAAGAGCCACGCCACGTCCTGGGTCCCCGGATCCCAGTTCGCCGTGCTCGCCGGTCCCGAGTCGCAGTTGGTGAAGGTGGGCCCGACCGTCGAACCGCCGACGGGACCGGATTTTGGTACGCATCTTCTGGTCGCCAAAGGGAATCTGCAGTCGGACTGGGTACGGGAGACCCTCGCGCCCGCCTGGAAGGTCCAGGCCATTCACGATGCCACGGTCCCGTCCGACTCACCGCGCTGGTGGGGCACGGGAAAGCTGGTGGAGTTCGCCGCCCATCTCCCGGACCTCGCCGTGCTCTACCAGTTGGTCTCCTCCGTGCGTCGGGAAAAGTGCCACTGGTGTGCCATGGAACTCATCGGCGACCGCTGCGCATTCTGTTCCGCTCCTCTCGCGGCTTCGGAGAACCGCGCGCTCCCCACCGGTGTCCTCCACCACGGGGCCGGCGAATCACCGGGCCCCTAGCGAGACCGCTCCTCCCCGCAGGACCCGCTCCTCCCGGTTCCTGCCCGCACTGCCCGTACCCGTTGTACCGCCCGTACTGCCCGTACTGCCCGTACGAGACCGCCCCCGCTCCGATCGGCCCGCAGCAGCGCTCCACCGCAGATGTAAGCGCGTAACCGCCCCACTTCCACCGTTCCACCGCTCCACAGCGCCACCGCAGATGTATGCGCGTAACCGCTGCACCGCGCAGCACCGCACAGCACAGCACCGCACCGCTCTCTCTGTCCGCAGTCCGTCCCACGCATCCGATTCGAACGAGGTTGTCCGGACCATGAACTCCCGCCAGCGCCGCGGCGTGATACTCCTGCTCCTGTCGGTCCTGTGTGCCTTCGCGGCCTTCGCCGGCGTGCTCTCGGTGATCAGCGACGTCAACTCGAAGGTCGGGCCCGAGGTGACGGCGTACCAGCTGAAGACCAACGTGGCTCCGTACACAGCCCTGAACAGCGGCCAGTTCGAGAAGATCAAGATGCCCAAACGCTGGCTCTCGGAGAACGCCGTGACCGACCTGCGGGAGGTCGAATCGAAGATCGCGGTCACCGAGCTCCGCGAAGGCTCCCTGCTCCAGTCGGACATGATGGTCCGCAAGCCCGAACTCCGCGCCGGTGAGCAGGAGATCGCCATCATGATCGACGCATCGACCGGCGTCGCGGGCAAGATCACACCGGGCGCGACGGTCAACATCTACGCCACGTTCGCCGGTGAGGAGCAGGGCGACGCGGCCCAGTCCAAGGTCATCGTCTCCAACGCCAAGGTGCTGGACGTCGGCGAGCTGACCGCCCTGGACCCCAGCGCGGACGACCGGGGTACCCGGGCGACCGAGGCCGTGCCGATCACCTTCGCCCTGAACACGCTGGACACCCAGCGCGTCGCCTACGCCGAGTCCTTCGCGGAGCACGTGCGTCTCGCGCTCGTCGCCCCGGGCAGCGACGGCACCATCCGTCCGGGGGACCGCACCTACACGCTCGACAAGGACAAGTGAGGATGGGATGACCACCAGAATCCTCCCCGCCGTCGGTGACCTCGACGCGGCCCGATCCGTCACCACCCTGCTCAGCCAGCTGCCCGACGCCGAACCGGCGACCCCGGTCGGCGACTCCACCCAGCTCATCGACACGCTGGCCCGCCTCGCGGGCGAGGCGATCGACGAGCTGCCCGAGGTGGTGCTGGTCCACGAGCGGATCGGCCCGGTGCCGGCTCTGGAGCTGATCCGGGAGGTGTCGATGAGGTTCCCGTCCGTCGGCGTCGTCATGATCACCGCGGACGCCAGCCCCAGCCTCTTCGCCGACGCGATGGACTCCGGGGCGCGCGGCCTGGTCACCCTGCCGCTGAGCTACGAGGAACTGGCCAACCGCGTCCAGGCGGCCGCCCAGTGGTCCTCCGGCGTCCGACGCCACCTCACCTCCGCGAACGACGTCTTCACCGGCCCCGGCGGCACGGTGGTCACGGTCACCGGCGCGAAGGGCGGCGTCGGCGCGACCGTCACCGCCATCCAGCTCGCCCTGGCCGCCCAGGCGTCCGGCAACACGGTGGCGCTGGTGGACATGGATCTCCAGACCGGGGACATCGCCTCGTTCCTCGACGTCCAGTTCCGCCGCTCCCTGGTCGACCTCGCCCTGATCACCGACATCTCGCCCCGGGTGCTGTCGGACGCGGTGTTCTCCCACTCCACCGGCCTCGCCCTGCTCCTCGCCCCCGGCGAGGGCGAACGCGGCGAGGAGGTCAGCGACCGCTCGGCCCGCCAGATCGTCAGCGCGCTCCGTACCCGCTACGAGATCGTCGTCATCGACTGCGGCGGCCAGATGAACGGGGCCAACGCCGCGGCCATCGAGATGGCGGACGTGGCCCTGCTGGTCACGACCCCGGACGTGATCGCGGTGCGCGGCGCGAAACGCATCGTACGGATGTGGGAACGGCTCCAGATCCGCAAGGCCGAGGAGACGGTCACCCTCGTCAACCGCTTCACCCGCAACACGGAGATCCAGCCGCAGCTGATCCAGAAGATCACCGGGACCCGGGTCGCCTCGGCGGCGATTCCCGCGAACTTCAAGGAGCTCCAGGCGTCCATCGACTCCGGACGCCTGCACGAACTGGACGCCAAGAGCACGGTCAAGCAGGCGCTCTGGGGCCTGGCCGGAGAGCTGGGCATCGTCAAGGAGAGCGCGACGGCGAAGAAGAGCGGCAGCGCCCTGGTCAAGCGGAACAGCGGCGCTCCGAAGAACGACCGGGGCTCGATCGGACGCCCGCGCCGCCGGCGCGACGGCTCCGGCCGCGGACTCGGAGACTCCGAGGGGACACGTTGAGCGATGACCACCACAAGGACGGCACGAAGCGGCATACGGGGGCGGATCGCCGTCCTACGTGACCGCCGGAACGGGAACGGGAACGGGAAGCGGACCGGCGACGGGGCCGGGAACGGGACCGGGAACGGGGCCGGGGCCGGGACCGGGCACCGGACCCGAAGGCGGGACTGGGACCGCGGACAGACCGCGATCGAGTTCCTGGGCATGACCCCCTTCATCATCCTGATCATGCTCGTGCTCTGGGAGTGCGCCCTGATCGGCTACACATTCAGCCTCGCGGGCAACGCGGCCGACGTGGGCGCGCGCAAGGGCAGCGGGGCGGAGTACGGGGCGAGGGCGGCGTGCCGGGAAGGCGCGATGAAGGACCTCCCCGACGCCTGGGCCGACGAGGCGTCGGTGCGGTGCGGCGGCGGCAGCGGCCTGTACGAGGCCACGGTGAAACTGAAGGTCCCGGTGCTGGTGCCGGGCCTGTTCGACCTCGACACCGAGATCACCGGCAAGGCCGGATCCCCGAGGGAGGATCAGCGATGACGACGCATCCGTACAGCGGGCGCGCCCGTTTCGCGCGCGCGAGGGGCGACCGGGGCCAGGTCGCCATGGAGTACCTCGGCTTCCTCCCCCTGCTGCTCCTCGTCGCGATGGCGGCCATCCAGCTGGGCCTGGCCGCGTACGCCGCCAACCAGGCGGGTACGGCCGCACGCGCCGGAGCCCGTACGGAAGCCAGCGTGGACGCCCGGGGCAGCGGTCGGTCCAACGCCCGCGACGCCGTGAGCGACTGGGTGGAGGAGGGCGGATTCCGCTACCGCAGGAGCGGCGGCCAGGACATCACGGTCACAGTCCGGGTCAAGGTGCCCTCCGTGGTGCCCGGACTGGACGACTGGTGGGCCGAGCGGAGCACGACCATGCCCAACGAGAAGTCCCGGACCGGTTTCTGACCTCCCACCCCCACCCCCACCTACGGCCCTGACCGGGGCCGGACCGACCGCACCTGCCGGACCAGCACCGTCCGTGAACACCGAGGAGAGTTACGCCGATGAGCCTGCGGGCACGCATGACCGCTCCTGAGGAACAGGCCGGGGCACGGGAGGACGGCCACCTGGTGGCCACCTACCGGGCCAAGCTGCTGGAGGAGATCGACCTCGCGGAGATGTCCTCGCTGGCCGCCGCCGACCGGCGGGCCCGGCTGGAGCGCGTCCTCGGCCACATCATCAGCCGCGAGGGCCCGGTCCTCTCCACCGTCGAGCGCTCGCAGCTGATCCGCCGCGTCGTCGACGAGGCGCTCGGACTCGGCATCCTGGAACCGCTCCTGGAAGACGCGTCCATCACCGAGATCATGGTCAACGGCCCCGACCAGATCTTCGTCGAGCGCAACGGCAAGGTCGAACAGCTCCCCATGCGCTTCGGTTCCCACGAACAGCTGATGCAGACCATCGAGCGGATCGTGTCGACCGTCAACCGCCGGGTCGACGAGTCCAACCCGATGGTCGACGCCCGCCTGCCCAGCGGTGAACGTGTCAACGTGATCATCCCGCCGCTCTCGCTGACCGGTGCGACGCTCACCATCCGGCGGTTCCCGCGCTCCTTCACGCTCCAGGAGATGATCGGCTTCGGCTCGCTGGACGAACAGATGCTGGTCCTGCTCGCCGGACTGGTGCAGGCCAAGCTCAACATCATCGTCTCGGGAGCCACCGGCACCGGCAAGACGACCCTCCTCAACGCGCTGTCCGGGCTGATCCCGAACATCGAGCGCATCGTCACGATCGAGGACTCCGCCGAGCTCCAGCTCCAGCAGAGCCACGTGATCCGGCTGGAGACCCGCCCGGCGAACGTCGAGGGCAAGGGCCAGATCACCATCCGCGACCTGGTCCGCAACTCGCTGCGTATGCGCCCCGACCGCATCGTCGTCGGTGAGGTCCGAGGCGGCGAGTCCCTCGACATGCTCCAGGCGATGTCCACCGGTCACGACGGTTCGCTGGCCACCGTGCACGCCAACAGCGCCGAGGACGCGCTGATGCGTCTCCAGACCCTCGCCTCGATGTCGGAGGTCGAGATCCCCTTCGAGGCACTGCACGACCAGATCAACAGCGCCGTCGACGTGATCGTCCAGCTCACCCGGCACGCCGACGGCACCAGGAAGATCACCGAGATCGCCGTCCTCGACTCGCACGGCCGCGACCCGTACCGCATCGTCACGGTCGCACGGTTCAACGCCCAGCCGATGGCCCCCGACGGCCGCATCTACGGCGACTTCCAGTACCTCCCGCTGCCCCGGAAGCTCGCCGAGCGCCTCTACCTGGCCAGTCAGCCCATCCCGCAGGCGTTCGGCGTCGCCCAGTCCGCCGAACAGCTCGCCACCCGAGAGGCCAACTAGGTACCGAGCCATGGACAACGTCAACCTCCCCCTGGTCACCGTCGGCGTCACGCTGCTGGCCTGCGTCCTCGGCGTGATCGGCCTGCACGCCTACTCCGGCGGCAAGGCCGACCGCGACGCCCTCGTCGACCGGCTCTCCCACGTCGGGCAGATCCCGGAGACGGGCCGCCGCCGCCGCTTCAAGGGTTTCGACCGCAGACTGCGCGCCACCGCGCTCGGCCGGAGACTGGAGCTGAAGCTCGCGGCGACCGGCATGGACATCACACCCGGCGAGTTCTTCGTCTACGCGCTCGTCGCGATGGCGGGGCTCTGGATGATCGCCTCCTCCCTGCTCGCCGCGTTCTTCGGCCCGGTCGCCGCCCTGATCGGTCTCTGGGGCACCAACGCGTTCCTCAACTGGCAGCGGGTCAAGCGCACCGAGCGCTTCATCAACCAGCTCCCCGAGCTCTCCCGGATCCTCGCCAACGCGACCCAGGCGGGCCTGGCCCTGCGTACCTCCCTGTCGATGGCGGCCGAGGAACTGGAGGACCCGGCCGGCGAGGAGCTGGCCCGGGTCGCCAGGCGGCTGGCCGTCGGCGAGCCCCTGGAGGACGCGCTCAGCGAGCTGACCGACCGCCTGCCGTCCCGCGAACTCGTCGTTCTCGTCACCACGCTGGTTCTCTCCAACCGGGCCGGCGGTACGGTCGTCAGCTCGCTGCGCAACCTCACCGAGACCCTGGAGGAGCGCAAGGAGACCCGCCGCGAGGTCAAGACCCAGCTCTCCCAGGTCACCGTGACCGCGTACGCGGTACCCCTCTTCGGAATCGGGGCGATGCTGCTGATGAACGCGGTCATGCCCGGGGCGCTGGACCGCATGACGGGGGCGTTCTTCGGCCAGGTGGCGGTGGTCGTGGCCATCGCTCTGTACGCCATCGGCTTCATGGTTATCCGCCGCCTGTCCCGTATCGACGTCTGACGAGCTGGGAGAAGAACCGCCATGGACCTGCTGCTAGCCCTGGTCGTCGGCCTCGCCGTCTACGGGGCCATCCACGGCATCCGGATGTACCGGGCCGACGCCAAACTCCCCAGCGATTTGGCCGTCGCCCTGGAGTCCGGGGCCTCCCGCACCAGTGCGGTCGGCTCCGGCATCGACCGCCTCGGCATCCGCTGGGCCCCCTTGGTGCTGCGGATGATGGGCCCCAAGGCCGTCAACAAGAAGCGCCGCCAGATCGACCTGGCGGGCAACCCCGGCGGCCTCACCCTCGACCGTTACGCGGCCCGCCGCGCGGTCTACGGAGCGCTGGGCCTCCTCGGCGCGTTCTCGATGCTCCTGCGCGGCCAGTTGTTCCTGGCCCTGCTGATGGTCGCCTTCGGCCTGTTCTGGGTGGAGGCCGGGATCTGGTCGGCGATCCGAGTGCGCCGTGAGCACATCGAGCGGACCCTGCCGGACTTCCTCGACGTGCTGGCCGTCGTCGTCTCCGCCGGGCTGGGCTTCCGGCAGGCGCTGGACCGGGTCGCGGAGAAGTACGAAGGCCCCTGGTCGGACGAGCTGCGCATCACCCTCCGGCAGATGGACATGGGCGTCAGCCGCCGCCAGGCCTTCGAGGAACTGCGCAGACGCAACGACTCCGAACAGGTCGCCATGTTCGTCACGACGCTCCAGCAGGGCGAGGAGCTGGGCGCGCCGATCGTCGAGACGCTCATTCAGATCGCCAACGACATGCGCCGCACCGACGCCCAGAACGCCCGCCGCAAGGCGGCCAGGGCGATCCCGAAGGCCACGTTCGCGGTGACCACGTTCCTCCTTCCCGGCACTCTCGTTCTTCTCACTGTCGGATTCGTCTACGGAGCCAACGTCGACTTCTCGTTCCTCACGGGGGGCTGACATGAACGACGGGCGGGATGGGGACGGAACTCCTACGTTCCGGAACGCCCGCTGAAGCCGGAGGCCGGACTTACGGAGCACGAGTGATCCGGTGCACGAGTGATGCGGGGCACGAGACGGAGGTGACAGGCACATGGCATACCAACTCAGCAACGCCCAGCCCGGACTGGCCGCCGAGCTGGCCCGCGCCCACGCCGGCACCCCGGCCCGCCCGGCCTTCGCCATCCAGGTCAACGCGCTGCAGGCGATGTGCCGCCAGGTCTTCGGCTTCCGCCTGGCGATGATCGCCATAGCGACCCCGTACGCCATCAGCCGCACCGCCCCGGGCCTGCCCACCTGGTTCGTCGGTTCGGCGATCCTGGTCACCTTCATGGGCTCGTACCTGCTGTTCCGGGACTGGGAGCGGTTCGGCCCGGTGCTCCTGCGCCACCCCTGGCTCCTGGCTGTCGACGTGTCCTTCGGCGCACTGCTGCTGATCACGGCGACCCCCGAGTCGACCCTCGCGTACGTCACCGTCTGCACCCCGCTGCTGGCCGGCCTGGTCCAGGGCTGGCGCGGTGCGGCGGTCTTCGCGGCGCTCCAGGTGGTCATCGTCTTCGGCGTGTACGCGAGCGTCCCGAAGCTGGAGCCGGGCGGGGCGCCGGCCCTGCTCCTGCCCGGTTTCTGCGTGATCGCCGGGGCGGTCGGTGTCACCCTGCGCAATCTCCTCCTGCGCTTTGGGACAGCCACCCAGGCGCTCACCGAGACCCGGGCGCGGCTGGCGGTGAACGAGGCGGTGGAGGGCGAGCGCACCCGCCTGGCCCGGGAGATGCACGACTCGGTCGCCAAGACCCTGCACGGTCTGGCGCTGGCCGCCGACGGGCTGGCGGGCTCGGCCGGCCGCATGGACCCGCCCACCGTGAAGCTCCAGGCGGAACTGGTCGCCCGCGCCGCCCGCCGGGCCGCCGCGGAATCCAGGGAACTGCTCACCGACCTGCGCCGGGAGCAGGGCCTGGAGGGCGGCGTCGACCTGGTCGCGGAACTGGCGGCCCAGGCCCAAGACTTCACCGACCGCCACCCGGTCACGGCCACCTTCCGCCGCCTCGCCGAGGAGACCCCGGTCCCGCCCGTGCCGCAGGCGGTCGCCCGGCAACTCCTCACCGTTGCCTCCGAGGCACTGGAGAACGCCCACCGCCATGCCGGCCCCTCGTATCTGATCGTCCTCGCCGGCGTGAAGGGCGACATGCTTCGCATCAGCGTGTACGACGACGGGCGCGGCCTCCCCGCCGGAACGACGCTCGACACCCTCCGCAGGGCCGGCCACTTCGGCCTCGTCGGCATGGTGGAGCGGGCCGCCTCCATCGGGGCCCGCATCCGGATCGGCCGAGGGAACGCGGAGAAGGGCACGGAGGTGCGGGTGGAGCTCCCCCTGGCGGCGCTGACGAGCCCGGCCGCCGGGGAGAACACCCCGTCGGCCTCCCTGCCCACCCCGGCGCAGTCGCCCGCCCCACCGCCCGCGTCTTCGCCACCGCCCTCGCCGTCGTTTGTGCCCGAGAGCGTCTCGACCCCCCGCCCGTCACAACGACCCTGAGAGGAGGTCGCAGCATGCCGGACGATGTCTCCACTGCGCCGAACCACGGCGGGGCGGCGGCTCACCACCCCGCCCCCCAGCACACGTCGTCGTACATCCCACTCACCCCGGCCCCCGGCCCCGCCGGAGAGCCCGGACACCAGCACACTGCGATCCAGCACCCGGCCGCGCCGACTTCGTACCCCGCGTTCGGAGGGCCCACGGCATCCCCCTTCCCGCAGGCGCCTGCAGCTCCCGAGTCAGCCCGGCTCCGGGTGGTGATCGCGGACGACAACCCGGTGGTCCGGGCGGGACTGGGCGTCCTGCTCTCCGGCCGGGCCGACATCCAGGTCGTGGCAGAGGCGGAGGACGGCCGCGAGGCCTACGAGAAGACGTTCCAGCACCGCCCCGACGTGGTCCTGCTCGACGTCCGGATGCCCGGCGTGGACGGCATCTCGGCTCTGCCTCACCTGGTCGGCATCGCGCCCGTGCTGATGCTGACGTACAGCCGCGAGAGCGAGATCGTCCACGAGGCGCTGCGCCTGGGCGCGGGCGGCTATCTGGTGCACGGCGAGTTCACGGCGGACCAACTCGTGCGGGCGGTACGCGACACGAAGGACGGCCGCGCGAACTTCACCGCCACAGCGGCCGACGCCCTGCTGGCCCACATGCGCACGGGATCGTCCCCGCCCCGGGGCGCCCTGCCCGAGGGGCTTGGACCGGCGCTGACGGCAGCGCCCGTACCCGTGCACGCACCTCCACGCCCCCTCGAAACTTCGGGAAGTCTTTCGCAACTGCAACCTTCTGTGGGACAGTCTTCTCTGTCCGGGGGGTCGGCGCTCGCCCCCAATAGGCAACAGTACAAGCTGAGTTCGCGGGAGGTGGAGGTCATGGACCTGATTGCGTCCGGAATGAGTAATCAGCAGATCGCCGCCACCTGCTTCATCAGTGAGAAGACGGTCAAGAACCACATCAACCGCATCTTCACGAAGCTCCACAGCACCACCCGCAGCGAGGCGATCGCCCACTGGCTCGGCACCGCGTCCCGGACCTCCGGGGGGCAGCCATGACCGAGCGATCGCGCAACGAGGCGAAACTGAACGCCTTTTGGGCCCGGAAATGGGCCCACGGGCCCTCTGGGCGAGCGATAATTCCCCCCTATGTTTCTCGCGTCGCCCACGGTACCGGCCGGGAGGAAGCCGGTACCGAGGACGGCACCGCAAGAACGTGCGAGTCGGCCGGCAATCGGTCGGCCGAACCCGGAGGGGAACACCATGTCGGACATCACACTGAAGACCGTCATCCGCGTCAACGGCTGGGCCAACACCGCCGTCAGCAGCATCCAGAAGCGCTACGCGGCGAAGGACCGAGGTCAGACGGCGTTCGAGTACCTGGGCATCGTCCTGGTAGTCGTGGCGATCATCGGGGCGATCGTGGCGACGGGCATCGGCGGAGCGATCTCGGCGCGTATCCGTGGACTGGTGGATTCCATCACCGCCCAGTGATGACCGGTCGTTCCCACCGCGACGGAGGGCAGGCCTTCCCCATCTACATCATGATGGTGGCGACCCTGCTCTTCCTTGCGTTGGCCTTCTTCGCCGTCGGCAAGGCCTCCGCTCTGCGCAACAGTTCCCAGGGAGCGGCGGACGCCGCCGCACTGGCCGCCGCCCAGAAGGCGCGGGACAATTTCGGGACGGGATTCTACGCCTCGCTCCCCGGCAACACCCTGGACATCTTCCTGGGTGTGTCCTTCGTTCCGCCCTGCGCCGCCGCGGAACGGCTGGCCACCGCCAATGAGGCCGACACGACCCTCTGCGAGCCGGCGTACGGGTACCTGCGCGACCTGATCAAGGTCGAGGTCGAGGGCCGGAAGCCGGTGAACTCGTCGGTGCTCCCCGGTTCGGAGAACACGTTCGCCAAAGCCGAGGCGACCGCCCTGATCGAGTTCCGCTGCCCCAATCCAAAGGCCATCGACGCTAACAGCGACGGAGTCCAGGACCTCTTCATCTTCACGTGCCGAAACGGCGAGATCGTCGAGATCCCGCCCGCCAGCCCTCCACCGTGGGAGAGCGTGAGCAGGACTCTCTTCGACGTGCGTTTGGCCGACCAGTGACAGCGAGCGATGAGTAGAGGAAACGGATCATGAGCATTCGGCACACCACGACGGGCCGGAGGGCGCTGGCGGCTGCCGCCCTGATAGCTGTTTTCGGCCTGGCCCTCACTGGCTGCGGCGACGACGCCAGCAGCGACGAGGCCAAGCAGGGTGGTGAGAACTCTGCGGCACCATCCGCACCGGCCTCTCCTTCCGAGGCCGAGGATGGCGACCAGCAACCGGACACGGCTGTCGGCGAGAACGTGAACCCGAATGCCAAGCTGGCGGAAGTCCGCAGCAGCGGACTCGTCATGACGATCCATCATGTCCAGCGCGATGCGGGTGGCTTTGTCACGCTGCAGGCCTCGATCACGAACGAAGGCACGGAGTCCAGGAACACGACCGCGTGGGCCGGCACGGAGTCGGCGCTTCTCGCGAAGAACCCCAACTCGGTCGCCGGAGCCACGCTTGTCGACAAGATCGGCAAGAAGCGCTACTACATCCTGCGTGACACCGAGAGCCGCTGCCTGTGCACGACCGGCATTCCGCCTCTTCTGGCCGGGAAGACCACTTCTGTGTTCATGCAGTTCCCCGCACCGCCGAGTACGACAACCGAGGTCGACTTCACTCTGCCAACGTTCGCCACCACGTCGGTAAAGATCTCCGGGTGACGGCGGACATGACGCACACACGCACCCGCATGGGGTCGGCCGGGCTGACGGCTGCTTCGTTTCTCGTCGCTGCGAGTCTCACGCTGTTCGGAAGCACCCCCGCCCTGGCCGACGACAACCCCAGCGTCCCTCCCGGCACGGAGGCCCAGTCCGTCCCACCGGTACAGGTGGATCCCAATGACCCCGACTTGAAGATGCCGGACGGGGGCACGCTCGGACCGTCGAAGGTCCTCGACATTGTCCAGGTCGTCGAGGACCTCGGAGGCGAGGAACGCCGCGAGGACAGCAACGCCGACATCAAGTTCGCGCTCCAGGCCGAAGTCCTCTTCGGCAAGGACAGCGCGAAGCTCGGCTCGGCGGCCAATGCGCGTATCGCCGCGATCGCCGCCGAGATCAAGAAGCAGAACGCGACCAAGGTCCGCGTCTTCGGCTTCACCGACGACCTCGGCTCCTCGGCCCACGGCGACGTCCTGTCCAAGCAGCGCGCCGACGCCGTGCACGGGGTCCTGTCGAAGGAGCTCGGCGCCACGATCACGTACGAGATCCGGGGCTACGGCGAGCAGTACCCGATCGCCAGCAACAGCAACGAAGAGGGCCGCAAGAAGAACCGCCGCGTGGAGGTCTCCTTCCCGCGCGGCGCGGGGTCCTGACCTCCTCCGCACCCCACGGGAGACGGCCCGGCCCGGCACGCGACGACCATCGTGTGCCGGGCCGTTCGTCGTCACGGCGGACGGCCCGGCCGGAGGTCCGTCAGGGCCGTAAACCGGCCACATTCTCTCCGAGCCCGTCACCCGAACGGCGGACCGTCGTTTGCGTTGTGGATCAAACACATCCCCTACGGACAAGAACACGGTGGGCCCGTTGTGCGGCCGGGCCGTAATCAGGACCGGCGGCAGGTGCGGCGGGATGGGACACGCCGTGCGCCACGGACACATGGGCCAGCGGGGGTGCCGGGTGCCGGGGTGCCGGACGAAACAGGCGTCGAGGAGGGTGTGATGGGTGTGGAGGCCCACGCGACGAACGAGCGGGTGACGGGACGCACATGGACGGTGCGGCTGGACCCTGTCGGCCGCGGCCGGGCGGACGTACGCGTTTCGTGCAGCCGTCCGGCCTGCGCCGCGCAGGTGCTGCCCTCCGCGGCCGTCGGCCGTACGGCGGCGGTCGAGCACCTCAAGGCCCACCTGCGCGCGGACCCGGCCCCCCGCCCGTCGGCGTACTGCGCCTGCCGGGCCACGGAATGCCACACCCACATCCGCCCCGCCGGACCGCGTGAGCGCCCCGCGCCCTGGAGGTGCGGCGGCGCGGTCGTCCTGGCCGTCGTCACGGACCGGGAAGGGCGCTGGTGGCAGGTGATGGAGTGCTGCTCGCGCTGCGCCGCCGCGCATCCCACCGCGAAGATCGCCGCCACCGCCCCGGCCCCCGACCGGACGGCCCCTGCCGGCGCCTCCCGGGCTGCGGCGGTCCCCGCGCCGGCGGTGTCGGCCGTCGGCCCCCACTTCTCGCACACCGCTTCCGGGGCTTTCGGGGCTTCCGGGGCAGTTGCCCCGCACGAGGTGCCGGCTCCCCGGTCCGAGAGGCCCCCACGGCCCCCGAGGCCGGCGCGGCAGCGCGCCCGGCGGGGGAGGATCGCGCAGCGTTTCGTCCCGCACGACCTGCGGCCCATCACGCTGCGGGACGAACTCACCGAACTCGGCGAGCTCTTCCGCGCCTACCAGCAGCGCGCCGAACCCGACCTCGCGATGCTCGCCGACCTCCACGCCCGCAAGGCGAAGGCCTTCAGCGCCTGGGCCGAAGTCACCGCCGACACCGGACTGCGCCTCGACGCCCAGCGAGCCGAACAGGCCGCCGCCACCGCCCGTCTCCAGCATCTGCACCGCATCGGGGAGGCCCCGGAAGGCGAAGAACCGGCTGTGGCCCGGCTGCTGACCGCGCCCGCCCAGTGGGATCACGCACGGGCCGTCCTCGCCCACGTGGCCGACGACGCGCCCCTGCCGGGGTCGGAGGCCCGCCTGCTGGTGGTGATGCTGACGCTGCGTACCGCGCAGTCCGGTACCGGCAACCTCGTCGGGCAGGACCTCAAGGGGCTGCCCCTGACGGAACCCGAGGACCTGGTGGAGCAACTGCTGGAGTGCGGCTGGCTGAAAATCGCCGGTACGGTCGAGGAGCTGATCGCCTCCCGCCCGGAGAACCCCACCCGCATCGACGTGCCTTCCCTGACGCCCGACGAGAGCGACCCGGGCCCGTTCACCTTCGGCAGGAAGATGCGCCCCAAGCTCAGCGGCTGGGCCCAGCGAGTCGTCGGCGAGAAGAAGCTCCGCAAGGCCAAGACCACGGCCGACGCCCGCCTGCTCGCCCTGGCCCTGGCCACCGGCGTCACGGCCGACGGCCGACTGGGGCCCGAGGGCGAGGGCCTCGGCGTGGAAGCCCTCTCCTCCTGGTGCGCCATCGCCCCCGGCGACCTTCGGGAGCTGGTGGACCGGCTGACCGCGGCGGACTGGCTGACAGAGGCGGTCGCCACCGACACCGTCCTCACCGGCCGGCTGACCGAACGCGTCCTCCCACTCACCTGCCCGTTGGTCTGAGAGCGGAAGCAGCCCACGGCTTCGCCCCCTGCGCCGGCCCCGGCCTCTCCTCCGGCGCGGACGCCGCGACGCCCGCCGGGCCCTCCGGCCCCGGGGCGACTTCCAAGGCGGCGTTCCGCGCTCCGCTGAACCATCGCCGGCGCCACCCACTCCCGGAGATCATCCAGGCATGACATCAGAGACGATCACCGCCGCCGCTTCGGGCACCTGGACCCTGGGCGACCTCGTGGTCAACCGGATCGGGCTCGGGACGATGCGGTTGCCGCAGCAGGGCGAAGCGTTCGACGTCGACGCGGTGCCGGGCGACCGGAACCGTGCGCTACAGGTGCTGCGCCGAGCCCGCGAACTCGGCGTGAACCACCTCGACACCGCCGCGTTCTACTTCTCGCGACTCCGCTCCGCCAACGAGCTGATCAACAGCGCGCTCGCCCCGTACCCCGACGACCTGGTCATCACCACCAAGGTCGGACCGTGCCGCGACTCCTCGGGCGAGTGGCAGACCCACGCCACGCCGGGACAGCTGCGCGGGCAGGTGGAGGAGAACCTCCGGCAGCTCGGCCGCGACCACCTCGACGTGGTGAACCTGCGCATCGTGGGCGCCGATTCGATCGCCGAACGGTTCGGTGCCCTGGCAGAACTGCGCGAAGCTGGCCTGATCCGTCACCTCGGCCTTTCCAACGTCGGCCCCGCACAGCTCGCCGAAGCGCGCGCCATCGCCCCGGTGGTCTGCGTGCAGAACATGTACGGGCTCGGGTCCCCGCCGGACCAGGACGCGTTCCTGCGAGCCTGCGGCGAGCAGGGGATCGCCTTCGTGCCCTTCTACTCCATCGCGGGCGCCGGGCGCGACGCGGGCGCCTCTCCGGACGCCGCCGACGACGACACGCTGCTCACCGTCGCCCGCACGCACGGCGCGAGCACGGCGCAGATCCGGCTGGCCTGGGCGCTCCACCGCGGACCCCACGTGCTCGCCATCCCCGGCACCGGCAACCCGGACCACCTGGCCGCCAACGTGGCCGCCGGAGCCCTGCGGCTGTCCGACGACGAACTGACCGCCCTGGAAGCCCTCCACCGCAACGGAGGCACTGGCTGACCGGCACTGCCTGACCGACCCTGATCGACGGGCCCCGCACCCCCCGGGACGTCCTTACGACACCCCCAGTTGTCCCGCCAGATCCGCCAGACCCTCCGCGTACAGGTCGAACCGGTCCGCGGAGGTGGGCGGGTCGCCGACCGGGCGGGCCACATAGGCCGTGCGCAGGCCCAGCGCCTGCGCGCCGCGCAGGTCCCAGGAGTGGGCGGCGACCATCAGCAGGCGTTCCGGCGGCGCCCCGGCGACGGTGACGGCCAGCCGGTAGACCGCCGGGTCCGGCTTGTAGGCGCGGGCGTCCTCGGCGGACAGCGCCTGGTGCCAGCGCAGTCCGGCGTGGGCGTTCAGCTCCAGCAGCGCCGTCCGGCTCGCGTTGGAGAGGCCGATGAGCGGGAAGCGCCCGCCGATCCGGGCGAGCCCCGCCACGGTGTCGGGCCACGGCGGGAGGCGGCGGGCCGCCCGGGCGAGCGCCTCCACCGCTGCCGGATCCTCGACCCCGGCGGCCTCCGCGACGAGCCCGGCGGCCTCCCGGTCGAGGAGATCGCTGGGCAGGTAGGGCCGGTCGCCGTAGAGGACGCGGCGCTGCTCCCGCTCGATGTGCCGCTGCCACAGCAGCAGGAGCCGCTCGGTCCCGGCGGCGTCCGGGGCGTCCGGGGCGTCCGGGGTGCCGGGGGTGCCGGGGGACGGGTCGAGCGCACGGATGCCGGCGCGGAGTCCGGCAGGTTCGTCGACGAGCGTGCCGAGTACGTCGAACACGACGGCGTCGATCTTCAGCTCTGCCATGGTGAGGGTCTCCTCCAAGGTGGGCGTCGGTCCGAACAACACCACAAGCCCCGCATCACATGCCCTGGTGAAGGTGAAGGTGCAGGTGGAGGTGGAGGTGGAGGTGGAGGTGGAGGTGGCGTGGGGTGCCGGGTCGTGCCGGCCGTTCCGCTTGGGGCCGCCGGTGGGCCCGTGGGCCCACGCCGCCACGGCCGCGGCTCGGTACGCTCGGATGTGACGGTGGTCGCCGACCACGACGCCGCGAAGAATCGCGATGGAAGAACCGCGATGGAAGAACCGCGATGGGGGTGGGGCGTCGATGGATGCCGGATTCTTCTACTCGTACCACCTGGGCTGGACCCCGCTGGACGCCCGGACGCTGCTGGGCGACCTGGAGGCCGAGGGGCTCCGCCCGACGCACCCGGTCTCCGGCCGCACTGTGCTCGTCAGTCTCGACTCCGCGTCCCTGGGCGCCCGTTCGCCCGTCACCCGCGAGCAGTTGCTGTCGATCGCCGGACTCCAGCGGCTCCGCGAGGTCGGATTCCGGTTGTGGACCGACGGGGGCCTCGACCTCCTGGTGCGCATCCGGCAGGCCCGGGCCGGTGTCGTCGCCGTGGAGTTCTCCGTGGGGGAGCTGCCCGAGCCGGAGCGGGAACACGCCGTGAGTGCCATCCGGCGGACCGTCGGACGGGCCTCCGTGCTCTGCATCGGCTTCGTCGTCGACCGGAGCGGGGCGACGGCCGCCACCGACTGGGACGGCGTCGTCATCGAGGGCGACGCGCACCTCCACTCCTGGCCGGACGCCGTCGCCGTACGGGACGAGACGGCCGCCCGCCACCCGCAGCTGGCCGTCATGGACGGGGTGGAGATGTCGCCGTGGAAGGTGTACGGGAACGAGGTGCTCGGCGTCTGAGCCGGGCCGCCGCGCACCCCCGGACGCTCCCCGGGCCCCGGCCCCCGGTGCGGAGGGATGCCCGCCGCCGACGTCATAATCGGCCGTATGTCCGATCACCAGCTCCGCGCCCGGCCGCCCGCCGGTCCGGCCCCGGGCCCCCGCACCCCCGGGTCCCGGGCCGCCGCCGCGCTCCGGGCCGCCGCGCCCGCGCTCGCGGTCTACGCCGCCGCCCGGGCCCTGGGGCTCCTGGCCTTCTGGGCAGCCGCGTCCGCCGCCGGCAAGGACCCCCTGGGGCCGCTCAGCGGACGCTGGGACTCCGTCTGGTACCAGCGCATCGCCGAGAACGGCTACCGCTACACCGTCACCCTCCCGGACGGCTCCGTCCACTCCGACCTGGCGTTCTTCCCCCTGCTCCCGGCCCTGGAGCGATCCATCTCCGAGGTGGCCCCGCTCACCCTCGGCGGCGCCGGACTCCTGGTCGCCTGGACGGCCGGGCTGCTCGCCGCCTGGGGCATCTACGCCGTCGGCGCTCAGCTGCGCGGACGGCGTACGGGGGTGGTGCTGGCCGCCCTCTGGGGGGTGTACCCGACGGCGTTCGTCCAGTCGATGGCGTACACCGAGACCCTGTTCACCGCGCTCGCCGCCTGGGCGCTGTATGCCGTCCTCACGGGCCGCTGGATCGTGGCGGGCGCGCTCTGCGTCCTGGCGGGGCTCACCCGGCCCACGGCGGCGGCGCTCATCGCGGCGCTGGCGATCACCGCGGCCGTCACCCTCGTACGGGAGTACCGCGACGAGCGCCGCGCCGGCCCGGTGCTGCGCCGCAACGCCCGGATGATCGCGGGCGTGGCGCTCGCACCGCTGGGCTGGCTGGCGTACGTGGTGTTCGTGGCCGTCCGCGAGGGCAGCCCGTTCGCCTACTTCGACGTCCAGGCGCAGTGGGGCAACAACATCGACGGCGGCCGCGCGCTCGCCGCCTTCATCGCCGGCCTCCCGTGGCCCGCCGCCCTCGGCCTCTGCGCGGCGCTCGGGCTGCTGGGGTGGCTGGTGGTGCTGTGCGTACGGCAGCGGCAGCCGCTCCCGGTGCTCGTCTACGCCCTCACGATCGTCGTCATCTCGCTGATCGGCGCCGGGTACTTCGGCTCCCGGCCGCGCCTGATGATGCCCGCGTTCCCCCTGCTGCTCCCGCCCGCCGTCGCCCTGCTGCGGCTGCGCACGACCGGGCGTACGGCCGCCGTCCTCGCCGTCCTGGCCTGCGCGTCCGCCGCCTACGGGGCCTGGACCCTGCTGGGCGCGGGCCCGCCGTAGCCCGCTCCCACCGGCGTCGCGCCGCGTTCTCAGGCTCCAGAACCTGACGCCCCGGGCGCCCCGGAGGCGGGGGCCGTCGCCCGCAGCTCCACCCGTACGCCCGGCCGCACCCCCCACCGCTCCATCGCCCCGGCCTCCGCCTCCACCACGTGCCGGGCCCGGGGCCGGGGCAGCCCGAGGCGGCCGGGCTTCATCGTGCGGACGGCCAGGACCGTGAACCTCCGGTCCAGGTACGCCACATCGATGGGGAACCGCATCCGGAAGGTGTGCACACTCCCGCACGGGGTGAGCATCATCGCCCCCTCGATCCCGTCCCGCCCGAGCAGCCCTTTGCTACGGGCCCGGTACGAGGCCGCTATCCGCAGCGGCACCTCCCGGGCCCCGGAGTCCGTGCCGACCGTGAGCGTCCCGTCGCCATCGCGCCATGTCCTCATGGGCACCGACCGTAGCCCCCGGCGGACCCGCCCGGGTCCGATACGGCCGCGCTTGGGCCCCCGGACCCAAGACCCCTGTTACCACGGCCCATTAGGGTCGTTCCGTGGACGCCGTGCTGCTCGCCCTCGCCGCGGTCTGGGGTGCCGTCACCGGACTGCTGATCCCGCGTGCCGCGTACCGGTTCGCCGTCGAGCCGGAGGAGCCCTGGCGTACGGCGTGCCCCGCCGGGCATCCACTCACCGGCCCGGTCCGCGGCTGGCTGGGACCGGCCCGGTGCGCGCCCTGCGCCGCCGCCCCGGGTACGCCGGGCGCGCCCGGGGCCCACACCGGCACGGGCCCCGAGAGCGGCCTGCCGAGCAACGACCGACCGGGCACCGGACCCGGGGCGGCCTCCGCCGAGGCGGGCCGCGACATCGGGCCCCCCGCCTCCGGTGAGGCGGGCCGCAGCACGGGGACCTCCGCCTCCGCCGAGGCGGGCGGCGGCACGGGGGCCTCCGGGCCCACCGAGGCGGGCCGCGACACCGGAACCTCCGTTCCCGCCGAGGCGGGCCGCGACACGCAAGCCCCCACTCCCGCCGCGTCCGCCGCGTACGCCCCCGGTGTCCTCGCCCCCCTGGTCACCGTGGCCGCCTGCGTCGCGCTCGCCGCCGCCACCGGGGGCAGGCCCGAGCTCGTCGGATGGCTGGCGCTGACCCCCGTCGCCGTGCTCCTCGCCGTCGTCGACCGGCGGGTCCACCGGCTGCCCGACCCGCTGACCCTGCCCCTGGCGGCCGCGGCCGTCCTGCTGCTCGGCGGCGCCGCACTGCTTCCCGGGCACGCAGGCTCCTGGACCTCCGGCCTGCTGGGCGGTCCGGCCCTCGGCGGCTTCTACTTCCTGCTCTTCCTGATCAACCCGAACGGGATGGGCTTCGGCGATGTGAAGCTCGCCCTCGCCCTGGGCGTGGCCCTCGGCTGGTACGGCTGGACCGTGCTGTTCGTGGGCGGGTTCGCCGGGTTCCTGTTCGGGGCGGCGTACGGACTCGCCCTGGTGCTCCTGCGCCGGGCGGGGCGCAGGACCGGCATCCCGTTCGGCCCGTTCATGATCGGCGGGGCGCTGACCGGCCTGCTGCTGGGAGCCCTGGCCGGGTGAGAACGGCCCGCCTCGTGCGGGCGCCCGCACGGGCGCGGAATCCGTTCGCGTGCTCCGGGGCCGCCTGACACGATTCCCGTATGTCCGAACCATCCGAACCTGTCCCCGGCCCTGCCCCCGTTCCCGGCCCTGCCCCCGTCCCCGCACCCCTCCCCTTCGACTCCGCGGCCTCCCGCGACCGGTTCGAGGCTCTCGTCGCCGAGGCCGACGCCGTGTCCGTGGACGGCTGGGACTTCTCCTGGCTGGAGGGCCGGGCCACCGAGGAGCGCCCCTCCTGGGGGTACGCCCGTGCGATGGCCGACCGCCTCGGCCGGGCCCACGCCGCGCTCGACCTCCAGACCGGGGGCGGCGAGGTCCTGGCCGCCGCACCGAAGCTCCCCCCGGTCACCGTGGCCACGGAGGCCTGGCCGCCCAACATCGCCCGCGCCACCGCCCTCCTGCACCCGCTCGGGGCGGTCGTCGTCGCCGACGAGGACGAGCCGCCGCTGCCCTTCGGGGACGCCGCCTTCGACCTCGTGGTCAGCCGCCATCCGGTCACCACGTGGTGGGAGGAGATCGCGCGGGTCCTCACCCCCGGCGGCACGTACTTCTCGCAGCAGGTCGGCCCGGCCAGCGTCTTCGAACTCGTCGAGTACTTCCTCGGCCCCCAGCCGCCCGAGGTCCGCCGCGGCCGGCACCCGGAGGACGCACGGGCCGCCGCTACGGCGGCCGGACTCGACGTGGTCGACCTGCGCTCCGAGACCCTGCGCACCGAGTTCCACGACATCGGCGCGGTGGTCTACTTCCTGCGCAAGGTGATCTGGATGGTCCCCGGATTCACCGTCGAGCGGTACCGGCCCCAACTGGCCGCACTGCACCGGCAGATCGAGGCGGAAGGACCGTTCCGCGCCCGCACCGCCCGCTTCCTGATCGAGGCCCGCAAGCCCCGGTGACGGCGGCCGGGACCCATCCGCCGGTCAACCCGCGTCCCCCGTACGCCAGTTCAGCCTTGCCCCGGAGGCAACGGGATCGTGCGGGCGGCCGTCCTACTCGACGGGACGCACGCACAGCGGAGGGCACAGCGAAGGAGGAGGAGTGGTCATGACCCTGGAGAGGGAAGACTGCGCGGCGACTGCCGGGCGGGCGCGGCACGGCAACGCCGACTGGCTCACGGGGGCCAGGATCACCGCCGTCCTCGGGGTCTACTACCGGCCCGAGGGCCGGGCGGGCGAGCCGGAGGCCGTCGAGTTCGTCCTCTCGGACGACCAGTCCGTCCTGCTGACCTGCGCCTCCGACCGGACGCTGCACGTCACCCCGGGCGCCTGGCCGAGGCTGCCCGACTGGTGCGTACCGGCGAGCCGGTGGCAGCACGCCCCGCCCGCGCTCCTCCCGCCGGTGCCGCCCGGGGGAGCGTGGACGGTCGTGGGCACCCAGGAGCTGAGGGATGCCGGCGGGGAGGTGCTCCAGGCCGTCATCCGGTGCGAGGAAGGGGACTTCGTGGTGGTCGCCGGGGACACGATGGCCATCCGCTTCGAGCCCCGGCCCTGACCCGCGAGCCCGCCCCTGACCCGCGAGCCCCGCCCCTGACCCGCGAGCCCCGCCCCTGACCCGTGAGCCCATCCCTGACCCGTGAGCTCCGCTCCTGCCCCGTGAGCCGCGATCCTGCCCCGCGAGCCGCACCCCCGACCCGCACACGCCCACGCACCCCCGTACACCCCGAGTGGACCCCGCCCCGGCGTCTACGCGTGGGGCCCCACCGTCACCGGGCCGACCGTCAGCTCCGCCGCCCCCTCCATGATCGCGGCGACCCGCTCCACCTGCTCCTCCAGCGCGCGCAGCCCGGCCGGCGGCAGGGGCTCCAGCGGCTCCACCGTCACCGCGATCCGGCGGCCCGAGCGGCGCAGGTGCCAGACGCCGGCCACCGTGCCGTCCACCAGCAGCACCGGGAAGTTCCCCGCCTGCCCGCCCGCGAGAGCACGCTCGTACGCCGCCCCCGGGAACAGCCGCTCACGGGGCTGGGAGGCGATGGTGAACGCGTCGAAGTACGGGAGCAGGCGCACGCCGCGCACCGGTGACGCCGGGAAGTCCGTGTCGCCCGCGACCACCCACGCCGGACCCGCGTCAGCGAACATCACCTCCTCGATCGCCCCCGCCGCCGCCAGCGCGGCGAACTGGTCGGCCGCCCAGGGCTTCGGCGCGGCGAGCCAGCGGGCGAAATGGGCGGAGGTGGCCGGCCCGTACGCGCGCAGATACCGCTCGATCAGGGCGGCCGGCGCCCCCGGGCCGGGCAGCGGGGTGCACCCGGGGTTGGTGTACGTCGCCTTCCGCCCCCGGTTCGGGGCGTAGACGAGGGCGCCGCGGTGGCCGGCCAGGTGCAGGACCTGCCGCCAGCGCGGCCACATCGTCTGGAATCCGGGCATCACCAGGTCCCCGGCCCACGGCCCGGTCCGCGCGACGACCTCCTCGGAGAGCTCGTCGATCGTGAGCTCCGCCCCGGTCAGCGTCTCCGCGACGGCCGCGACGACGGCCTCCACCTGGTCCGGGGTCATCCGGGCGTCCTTGGAGAAGGGGTTCGTGGCCGCCGGCACGGCGGACAGGGCCCCGGTCCACAGCGGCAGGTCCGCCGCGGGCAGCAGGTGGACCGTGCCGCGCGGTCCGAACGTCTTGACCAGGGTCCGGTCGGTCCACAGGGCCGTACGGACGTCCGTGCGGGTCAGCCCATCCCCGCGCAGCCCCACGGACAGCTCGGCCGCCGAGAGCACCTGGGCGTGCGCGCCGAGCATCGAGGCCACCGCCGCGCCGGGGGTGGCGCTGGGCGACGCGGTGGCGGCGGCATCCGGGTGGAGGTGCTGGCGGCCCAGCCTCCGGGCGTTCGCCCCGGTCCAGCTCACGGTCGCTGTCGCTGTCGCTGTCGTGCGGGATCGTGTCGTCATGCCGTCGAAGGTAGAGCCCTCAGAGGTCAGGTTCCGTCTTTTACGACTTCGGCGGCGTCAAGTCGATGCCGTACCGCGACCCCTCGATACCGGGGCCGATATCGGGGCCGATAACCGGGGCCGATACCGGGCCGACACCGGCGCCGATATCGGGCGGCTCCAGGGGCTCGACCGACGTCCGCAGCCCTGCCCGAGCGCAGTCCGGTGAATCCGGAGAGTAATGGTGGAGTGGCGCGGCACGCGACAGTACTTACGAAGGGTTATGGTGGAAGCCCCCCCTCGGGCCGGTCCGTATCCCCCCCACGGACCGGCCCGTTTTTTTACGGGCGGACCGGCCCGTCTTTACGCGCCGACGTCAGCTGCGACCGGCCCAGATGTTCGTGCCCGCCGTGTCCACGGCGAAGGCGTCGATCTCCTTCAGCTCGTCGGCGGTCAGCGCCGGGCCCGCGAGGGCGGCCACGTTCTCCTCCAGCTGTTGCACGCTCGACGCGCCGATCAGCGCCGAGGTCATCCGGCTGTCGCGCAGCACCCACGCGATGGCGAGCTGGGCGAGCGACTGGCCGCGGCCCCGCGCGATGTCGTTGAGCCCGTTCAGGCGGCGGACCACCTCGTCGGAGAGCAGGCCCGGGTCGAGCGACTTGCCCTGGGTGGCGCGCGAGCCCTCCGGAATGCCCTTCAGGTACTTGTTCGTGAGCAGGCCCTGTGCGAGCGGCACGAAGGAGATGCAGCCCATCCCGGCCGCCTCCAGGGTGTCGAGCAGCCCGTCGTCCTCGATCCAGCGGTTGATCATGGAGTAGGACGGCTGGTGGATCAGCGCCGGCACGCCCATCTCCTTGAGCAGGCCGGCCGCCTCGGCGGTCTGCTCCGCGTTGTACGAGGAGACGCCCACGTACAGGGCCTTGCCCTGCTGAACGGCGGACGCCAGGGCGCCCATCGTCTCCTCGAGCGGGGTGTGCGGGTCGAAGCGGTGCGAGTAGAAGACGTCGACGTAATCGAGGCCCATCCGCTTCAGGGAGGCGTCGAGCGAGGACAGCAGATACTTCCGGGAGCCCCACTCGCCGTACGGGCCGGAGTGCATCAGATAACCGGCCTTGGTGGAAATGACCAGTTCGTCACGGTACGGGGTGAAGTCCTGGGCGAAGAGCTTGCCGAAGTTCAGCTCGGCCGAGCCGGGCGGCGGGCCGTAGTTGTTGGCCAGATCGAAGTGGGTGACCCCGAGATCGAAGGCGCGGCGCAGGATCGCCCGTTGGGAGTCCAGGGCCCGGTCGTCGCCGAAGTTGTGCCACAGGCCCAGCGAGAGGGCGGGCAGCTTGAGGCCGCTGCGCCCGGTCCGGCGGTACTCCATGGAGTCGTAGCGCGAACCGGCGGCGCGGTAGGAGAGGTCGGGGGAGAGGTAATCAGTCACGTTTCATTCCTTATCACGGAGTTGTGACAGACCGGGTTGGGCCCTCGTGACCCGATCGCAGTAATGTGGCGGCTTCGGGGAATGCCGATGTGCGGCGCGGCGAAGGCCCGCGCGGCCGTGCCAGTGGTAGGGGCGCGGACCGCCGAGGGATCGCGCGGGCGGCGCAGACCGCGCGGCGATCCCCTGCGGGGGACGGCCCCCGGACCCCCGGCGACGGGGAGGGCGGGCCCCTGGCCCGTACGGAACCGAGAGGGTGAACGCAGTGAACTTCCGCGACCTGGTGTACAGGCTCTACGCACGCCGGGTGGGAGGCCGCCTGGACCACGACCAGGTGCCGAAGCACATCGGGGTCATCCTCGACGGCAACCGTCGCTGGGCCAAGGCGTCCGGCGGCTCGGCCGTGCAGGGCCACCAGGCCGGTGCGGACAAGATCTCCGAGCTGCTCGGCTGGTGCAGCGAGACCGATGTCGAGGTCGTCACCCTCTGGATGCTGTCCACGGACAACTTCGACCGCCCCGAGCACGAGCTGAAGCCGCTGCTCGGCATCATCGAGAACACCGTGCGCAACCTCGCCGCGGACGGGCGCTGGCGCGTCCACCACGTCGGCACGCTCGACCTGCTTCCGCCGGAGACACAGTCGGTGCTCAAGGAGGCACAGGAGGCGACGTCCGACATCGACGGAATAATCGTCAATGTCGCGGTCGGCTATGGCGGCCGCCAGGAGATCGCGGACGCGGTGCGCTCCCTGCTCCTGGAGCACTCGGAGAAGGGCACGACCTTCGAGGAGCTGGCCGAGGTCGTCTCCACCGACCTGATCTCCGAGCACCTCTACACCCGGGGCCAGCCCGACCCCGACCTGGTGATCCGGACGAGCGGCGAGCAGCGGCTCTCGGGCTTCATGCTCTGGCAGAGCGCCCACTCGGAGTACTACTTCTGCGAGGTGTTCTGGCCGGCCTTCCGCAAGGTCGACTTCCTCCGGGCGCTGCGCGACTACGCCGCACGCCACCGCCGCTACGGGGCCTGAGGCTTCCTGGAACACGCCTCCTGCCCCGCGTCCCCGATGGCTCCCCTATATAGGGGAGCCATCGCGTATGTGAGGGGGTCACCCCGCGTCCACCGGGACTTCTCCACACCGTGTCATATGCGGCGGCATGGCTTCGCGCGGAAGAGGGAATACCCCTGTCAGGTCGACATCCGGTCATCAACCAGGCGGATGTCGCAGCCAAGTGAGCGGTGCCAAGACCGCTCGCCCGGGAGGCCCTTTGCACACGAAGGACCGTAGACAGTCTGCGGCCGACGCGGTGGCCGTGGTCCGGCCCGCGCACAGGGGCCCGATCCCGGTCCGTCCTCTCCCTTCGGGAAGCTCCGCGACCGTCTGTCGCACTCCCCGACCTCGTCCGAGGGGGTACGTCCTTCCGTGGTGACCAGCAGCAAGCGCCGCATGCCCGACCGGCGCACATACGTTCTCGACACCAGCGTCCTGCTGGCCGATCCCGGTGCCATGGCCCGCTTCGACGAGCACGAAGTCGTGCTCCCGATCGTGGTGGTCACGGAACTGGAGGCCAAACGGCACCACCCCGAGCTCGGATACTTCGCCCGGCAGGCCCTGCGCCTGCTGGACGATTTCCGGGTCCGGTACGGCCGGCTGGACGCCCCGATCCCGCTCGGGGATCTGGGCGGGACGCTCCGTGTCGAGCTCAACCACTCCGATCCCGGCGTCCTGCCCGCCGGCTACCGGTTGGGGGACAACGACTCACGGATCCTCGCGGTCGCACGCAACCTCCAGGCCGAGGGGTACGACGTCACGGTCGTCTCCAAGGACCTGCCGCTCCGGATCAAGGCCTCCTCCGTGGGCCTCCTCGCCGAGGAGTACCGCGCGGAGCTCGCCATCACGGACTCCGGCTGGACCGGCATGAGCGAACTGTCCCTCGCCGGGGAGCAGATCGACCTGCTGTTCAGCGAGGAGACGCTGTACGTCCCCGAGGCCGCCGAACTGCCCGTGCACACCGGTCTGGTCCTCCAGTCCGAGCGCGGCAAGGCGCTCGGCCGGGTGACGGCCGAGGGCAACGTACGGCTCGTGCGGGGCGACCGGGAGGCCTTCGGCATCCACGGGCGCAGCGCGGAGCAGCGGATCGCCCTCGACCTCCTCCTGGACGCCGACGTCGGCATCGTGTCGCTGGGCGGCCGGGCCGGCACCGGCAAGTCGGCGCTGGCCCTCTGCGCGGGCCTGGAGGCGGTGCTGGAGCGCCAGCAGCACAAGAAGGTGATGGTCTTCCGCCCGCTGTACGCGGTGGGCGGGCAGGAGCTCGGCTATCTCCCCGGCAGCGAGGCCGAGAAGATGAGCCCCTGGGCGCAGGCGGTCTTCGACACGCTCTCGGCGGTCGCCGGGCGCGAGGTCATCGAGGAGGTGCTCGGGCGCGGAATGCTGGAGGTCCTGCCGCTCACCCACATCCGCGGCCGGTCCCTGCACGACGCTTTCGTGATCGTCGACGAGGCGCAGTCGCTCGAACGGAACGTCCTGCTGACCGTGTTGTCCCGCATCGGGGCGAATTCGCGTGTCGTGCTCACCCACGACGTCGCCCAGCGGGACAACCTCCGGGTCGGCCGGTACGACGGAGTCGTCGCCGTCGTCGAGAAGCTGAAGGGCCATCCGCTGTTCGCCCACGTCACGCTCACGCGGTCGGAGCGTTCGCGGATCGCCGCGCTGGTGACCGAAATGCTGGAGGAAGGCCACATCTGACGCGCATGCCCCTTTGATGCCGCCCGGCGAGCCAAGGAGCTTAGCCGGGCGGCATGGTGCTGCGCCGTCATTTCCGAAAAACCGAGGGGCCAAACGGGGTGTGACCTTTCCCACGCGAGACAGAATTGCCTCCCGGCGCTCCCGTCCGGCAGAGTCTTGCTTCCGTCAGGCCCCGCATACGGCACTTGGGCACCTCCAGAGGCGCCACGCACCACACAACTCAACACGAGACGTCCGTATGCCGCCCGCGAGCACCACGCGGCAGCCCCCTCACCGGGGTTGCCCATCGGGCCCGTGCCTCCCGTGACCCACGCAGTAGGGAGGCCAGTGTCAGGGGCACGAACGCGCCCGCGAGGTCACCTAAGCGGGCGATGCTGGAAGGACACCATGTGAGCCGGATCTCGGTCCGGGGGTTCGCCGTGGCATCCGCCACCGCGGTCACCACCGTTGGCGCCGTCGTAGGCGTTGCTGCGGGCGGCACACCTGCCGCCGACGACAACAACAACTTCGAGGCGGCCGCAGCCGACACCACGCTGCTCGCAGACATCCCCGCGGGCCAGCAGGCCCAGGTCCAGACCGCTTCGCTGACGCAGCAGGCCGATGCACAGGCCTCCGCCGCCGACGCCGCCGCGAAGAAGTCGGCCGAGGAATCGGCCCGCATCCAGGCCGCCAAGGACGCCAAGTCCAAGAAGCAGGCGGCCGAGGACCGGGTCGAGGCCGAGCGCGAGGCGGAGAAGAAGAAGGCGAAGGAGAAGGAAGACGCCGAGCGCGCCAGCCGTTCTTCCACCCGCGACGCCGCCTCGTTCTCCGCGCAGGGCTCCTACAGCGTGGCCGACGTGAAGGCGATGGCCCGTCAGATGGTCCCCGCGGACCAGTTCCAGTGCTTCAGCAACATCGTGAACCACGAGTCGACCTGGAACTACCGCGCGAGCAACCCGTCCTCCGGGGCGTACGGGCTCATGCAGGCGCTCCCGGGTCACAAGATGTCGTCCGCCGGCGCCGACTGGCAGACCAACCCGGCCACCCAGATCAAGTGGGGCCTCAGCTACATGGACAACCGTTACGGCAGCCCGTGCGGCGCCTGGTCCTTCTGGCAGGCCAACAACTGGTATTAGAGGGAGCGGGCGAAGTCCACGGACCCGCCCTCTCAACCCCGCGAGGCCCCCCACCGTCCGGACGGTGGGGGGCCTCGCGCGTGTACGGTCGCATCCTGGCGGTACCGGGGAGCGTGGGGAAACGCTGAGGAGCGCTGGGTGGCGAAGATGGGGGAAGGAAAGCAAGCATGTCGAAACTACCGGGATGGCTGGGCCGCTTCGGGTCCAAACTGACGGAGCTGGGTGCGCGGCTGGACGAGCGGCGGGCGCGCGCCGCCGCCGATGACGACGACGACCCCCTCGCGTCGCGAGGGGGGCCCGCCGCCCCGGAGGCCGACGACGCCGGGCAGGTGCCCGCGCCGCCCTCGTACGCCCCCTCGGTCGCCGCCAAGCCCGATCCGGTGGCGGCGATCCCGTGGGGGATGCGGGTCGCCGCCGAGGCCGGCTGGCGCCTCCTCGTCCTCGCGGGGACGCTCTGGGTGCTGATACGGGTGATCAGCGCGGTCCAGCTCGTGGTGCTGGCCTTCGCCGCCGCGCTGCTCGTCACCGCGATGCTCCAGCCCACCGTGGTCCGGCTCAAGCGGTTCGGGCTGCCCCACGGGCTCGCCACCGCCGTGACCGCCGTGCTCGGGTTCGTCATCATCGGACTGGTCGGCTGGTTCGTGGTGTGGCAGGTGATGGAGAACCTCGACACGCTCTCCGACCGGGTCCGCGACGGCATCGACGAGCTGAAGCGCTGGCTGCTCGACAGCCCCTTCCACGTCACCGAGTCGCAGATCAACGACATCGCCAAGAACCTCAACGACACCATCGGCACCAACACCGAGGAGATCACCTCCGCCGGACTCCAGGGCGTCACCGTGATGGTGGAGTTCCTCACCGGGCTGCTGCTGGCGATGTTCTCCACGCTGTTCCTGCTCTACGACGGCCGGCGCATCTGGGAGTGGTCGCTCAAACTGGTGCCCGCCGCGGCCCGCCCCGGGGTCGCCGGCGCCGGACCGCGCGCCTGGCGCACCCTGACCGCGTATGTGCGCGGCACGGTGCTCGTCGCCCTGATCGACGCCCTCTTCATCGGCGCCGGCCTCTACGTCCTCAATGTGCCGCTCGCCGTGCCCCTGGCCGTCTTCATCTTCCTGTTCGCCTTCGTCCCGCTCGTCGGCGCCGTGGTCTCCGGGGCGCTCGCGGTGGTCGTGGCCCTGGTCACCGAGGGAGTGTGGACCGCGCTGTGGGCGCTGGTGGTGGTCCTGGCGGTGCAGCAGATCGAGGGCCACATCCTGCAGCCGTTCATCCTCGGCCGCGCCGTCCGGGTGCATCCGCTCGCGGTGGTCCTCGCCGTGGCGACCGGCGGGCTGGTCGCGGGCATCGGCGGCGCGGTGGTCGCCGTACCGCTGGTCGCCGTGGTCAACACGGTGGTCGGCTATCTGCGCTCGTACGCGGAACCGGGCGAGCGGGGCGGCCACCACGGGGCCACCGCCCTGTCGATGAGCCCGGCGCAGGCCGCGCCCGCGCCCCCGGGGCCGCAGAACCCTCCGGGGGAACCCGCGCCGGAGAAGAAGCCTCCGCAGGAGTAGGGAGACGAAAAGAAGAGCCCCGGGGACGGTCGGTCGTCCTCGGGGCTCTTCTCGTATCAGGGGTGGTGCGGTGTCACTACTCGGCGAGTACGGCCTCGGCGTCGAGGGTCACACCGACCGCCTGGATCACCGAAGCGACCTTGACGGCTTCCTGAATGGTCTCACGGTCCACGCCGGCCTTGCGCAGCACCTGCTCGTGGGAGTCCAGGCACTGGCCGCAGCCGTTGATCGCGGAGACGGCGAGCGACCACAGCTCGAAGTCGACCTTCTCCACGCCCGGGTTGCCGATGACGTTCATCCGCAGACCCGCGCGGAGCGTGCCGTACTCCGGGTCCGACAGCAGGTGCCGGGTCCGGTAGAAGACGTTGTTCATCGCCATGATCGCGGCCGCCGACTTCGCCGCGGTGTACGCCTCGGCGGAGAGGTTGGCCTTCGCCTCGGGCTCCAGCTCGCGCAGCACCTTCGGCGAGCGCGAGGCGATCGCGCAGGCCAGCACGGTGCCCCACAGCTGCTGCTGGGGGAGGGCGCTGTTGCCGATGACCGAGCCGAGGTTCAGCTTCAGGTCCTTGGCGAAGTCCGGTATGGCGGACTTCAGTTCGTCGAGAGCCATGTCGGTATCAGCTCACTCGCCCGAGAGGAGCGCGACGGGGTCGAGGGTGTTCTCGCCCTTGGTCCAGTTGCACGGGCACAGCTCGTCGGTCTGCAGGGCGTCGAGGACCCGCAGGACCTCCTTGGGGTTACGGCCCACGGAACCGGCGGTCACCATCGTGAACTGGATCTCGTTGTTCTGGTCGACGATGAAGACGGCGCGCTGGGCGAAGCCGTCCTCGCCCTCGATGCCGAGGTCACGCATGAGCTCGTGCTTCGAGTCGGCCAGCATCGGGAAGGGCAGGTCGGTCAGGTCCGGGTGGTCCTTGCGCCAGGCGTGGTGCACGAACTCGGAGTCACCGGAGAAGCCGAGGACCTGGGCGTCGCGGTCCGCGAACTCCTCGTTCAGCTTGCCGAAGGCGGCGATCTCGGTGGGGCACACGAAGGTGAAGTCCTTCGGCCACGCGAAGACGATCTTCCACTTGCCCTCGTAGGTCTTGTGGTTGATCTGCTCGAACTCCTTGCCGCTCTCCAGCGAAAC
The DNA here is from genome assembly GCF_028747205.1 of Streptomyces sp. CA-278952. NCBI lineage: Bacteria > Bacillati > Actinomycetota > Actinomycetes > Kitasatosporales > Streptomycetaceae > Streptomyces > Streptomyces sp. CA-278952. The sequence continues at coordinate 2,719,486 of NZ_CP112880.1, read as the reverse complement.
ACAAGCAGTCAGGTCGAACTCGGGGAACTTGTCACCGACAGTGAGCACGCGCTCTCCTTGCAACGTCTGGAATTCCCCTTTTGGGGGCGTTCCTGAGGGTTGGACGAACCCCACCATGGCACAGAGTGCATTGATCACGGAAATAGCTACACTCGGTCGAGATGATCGGAGGTGCCTATCAGTGGGCCAGGGTAATCAGGGCATACGCCCCAAGCAGTCCGGTAAGCCGGCCGGCAAGCAGCCGAGCCTGTCGCAGCTGCGTGCCTTCACGGCGGTGGCGGAGCATCTGCACTTCCGGGACGCGGCGGCAGCAATCGGGATGAGTCAGCCCGCACTCTCCGGAGCGGTGTCCACCCTGGAGGAGGCACTGGGTGTCCAGCTCATCGAGCGTACGACGCGCAAGGTGCTGCTCTCACCCGCGGGGGAACGGCTCGCGGTGCGGGCCGGAGCGGTGCTGGAGGCCGTCGCCGCGCTGATGGAGGAGGCGGAGGCGGTCCGGGCCCCGTTCACCGGAGTGCTCCGGCTCGGCGTGATCCCGACCGTCGCCCCGTACCTGCTGCCCACCGTGCTCCGCCTCGTCCACGAGCGTTACGCGGACCTCGACCTCCAGGTGCACGAGGAGCAGACCTCCTCGCTGCTCGAAGGGCTCGCCGCCGGGCGGCTGGACCTGCTGCTGCTCGCCGTGCCGCTCGGAGTGCCGGGAGTGACCGAGATCCCGCTCTTCGACGAGGACTTCGTGCTGGTCATGGAGCAGGACCACTGGCTCGGCGGGCGGGCGGACATCCCGCGCGACGCGCTGCGCGAACTGCCGCTGCTGCTCCTGGACGAGGGGCACTGCCTGCGCGACCAGGCCCTGGACATCTGCCGTGAGGCGGGCCGCACCGAGGGCGCGCCGGTGACCACGACCGCCGCCGGGCTCTCCACCCTGGTCCAGCTGGTGGCCGGCGGGCTCGGGGTGACGCTGCTGCCCCGGACCGCGGTGACGGTCGAGACCGGCCGCAACGAGGCGCTGTCCACCGGGTACTTCGCGGAGCCGGCGCCCACCCGGCGGGTGGCGCTGGCGATGCGGACGGGGTCGGCGCGGGGCGGCGAGTTCGAGGAGCTCGCGGCCGCCCTGCGCGAGGCGATGGAGCCGCTGCCGGTGCGGCTGGTGGCGGAGGGCGTTTGAGAGCGCGCGTACGGCCGGGGCCCCTGTTCCCAGGAGCCCCGGCCGTACGCGGATCAGGCGGGTGTCACTCGGTGCGCAGTCCGTCCGGGCGCATCATGCGCCACAGCGGCGGCAGCGACAACAGGGTGACCAGCAGGATCAGCGCGCCCCCGACCCCCGCCATCGGCCAGAACAGCCACCAGTCGGAGACCTCCTTCTCGATCAGGCGGACGAGCATCGCCCCGAGGCCCAGGCCGCCCGCGACCGCCACCGCCAGACCGAGCGCCACCGGCACGGCGGTCTGCCACAGCACCGACCAGCCGAGCGTGGAGCGCCGGGTGCCGAAGGCGACGAGCACCGACAACAGCCGCCTGCGCTCACGCAACTGCTCCACCTGGGAGACCAGCATCGACAGGGCGATCAGCAGCAGCACCGCGCTCGCGCCCACCTGGAGTCCGGTCTGGATGCTGGCGTACTGGCGGTCGCGCTCCACCGACTGGATCGTGACGAAGCGCATTCCGGGATCGATCCTGGCCGCCGTGTTGCGTACGTGCTCGGCGACGTCCGGCACGCTCCGGTCGACCCGGATCTGGCTGGTGATCGTCGCTCCGGGCAGCTTGCCCGCGTCGATCGCACCGGTGGTGGCCATGATCCCGTAGTGGGTCTCGCCCATCGGGTCCTCGCGGCCCTGCACGGTCGGGGAGCCGGCGGGCAGCGTCCACCGCACCAGCTTGTTCCCGTAGCCGATCTCGACCTCCTCGCCCTTGCGGGCGGTCTCGTCGATCCAGGCGGTCATGTCCTTGTCGCCCGGCGGGTGGACGACGAACGTGTCGCCGTCCACGCAGGCGTCGATCCGGGCCAGCTCGCGCAGGGTCTCGCAGGTGCCGACGGTCAGCGAGGTGGTGGGCTGCACGTCCTCGTCGGCGTAGACGCCGGGCTTGGACGCGTACGCCGCCACCGATCCGATGACCACCTCCACGCCCTTGGTGGCGCGGAACTGCTCGACGGCCGAGGTGGCAGCCTCGCCGGTGACGTCCTCGGAGTACCCGGCGAACTGGGCCCGCGTCGGGTCCTGGCCGGTCATCCGGTTGAAGTCGGCGTTCATCGAGGCGAACAGCATCTGGAGGGCGACCGCCCCCGCCACCGCCACGGTGACCCCGCTGACCGCGCGGGACGCGGCCCCGCTGCTCAACTGGAGCCTGCGGGTGGCGAGCTGCCAGGGCACCGGGCCGCCGCGCAGCCGGTGCACACACGCCTCGACCAGCCAGGGCAGCAGCAGGGCGAGCCCGAACAGCACCAGCACGGCGCCCGCGGTGATCGGGAACGGGTTCACCGGGGCGTACTCCTCGACCCGGCCCCAGAGCGCGAGCACCACGAGACCCGCCAGCGGCACCGGCAGCCGCCACCACAGGCGGCGTCCCCGCTCGCGCCCCCGGCGCACGACGCCGAGCGGCTCGATCACCACGGACCGCATCGCCACCAGGGTGACGAGGACCGCCGTCAGCGGCACGGCCACCGCGATCAGCGACGCCAGTCGGAGGTCGGGCGCCAGGTCGGCCGGGAACGCGCTGACGTCCCAGATCTCCACCGCGCCGACGAACTGCCGGCCCACCAGGAAGAACGTCAGGCCGAACAGCAGCCCGAGCAGCGCGCCGAACAGCGCCTCCCCGGCGGCGATCCGCCGGGTCGTCCGGATGTCCGCGCCGACCAGGCGCAGCGCGGCCAGCCGCCGGTCGCGCCGGTCGCCGCCGAAGCGCACGGCGGTGGCGATGAAGATCGCGACCGGGGCCAGCAGCACGACGCAGACCATGATGACGAGCACGATCAGCAGGGGCGGGAGGGGAACGCCCTGGCGCTCGTCGCCGTACGCGGCGATCCGGTGGCCGCCGTTGGCCGGCGTCAGGGTGTCGCTGCCCGCGTAGTAGAGGAGTTCACCGGGGGAGAGCAGCCCGGCGTCCCCGACCGTGCCGGTGATCCTGTACGGCAGCCGCTCCCGCAGCAGCTCGTTGCCGGGCTCGTCGAGCAGCTCCCGCAGGGCGGGGGAGACGACCATCGTGTCCGGTGCGGGGAAGCGGTCGAGCCCCGGAGGCAGGACGGGCTTCGAGCCGTCGGGGCGCATCAGATAGCCCGAGACGGTCCGGTCGTGGTACTCGGTGGACGTGTCGATCCGCAGCACCGAGCTGTCCGACTTCGGGGCGTTCGCGTCGGGGAAGTCGGAGATCCGGGCCTCGCTGCGGGTCTGGTCGCGCGCGTTCCGCTCGTCGAGCAGATGCGGTACGGAGGAGGCGAGCAGCAGGAGGGCGACGCCGAGGCCGACGCCGACGGCGGTCAGCAGCGTACGGACCCAGCCCTCGCGGCCCCCGGCGGCGGCGAACCGGATGCCGAGGCCGAGGTCGCGGAGGGTCACCGCGCCCCGCGAGGGCGCTGCCGGACGCGGTGGCGCCACGGGCCGCTTCTCTTCGAGCAGCGTCATACGGCGTGCTCCATGTCGCGGGCCCGGCCGTCGCGCACGGTGACGTCACGGTCGGAGTAGGCGGCGACGCGGGCCTCGTGGGTCACCAGAACCACGGCGACGTTGGCGGAACGGGCGGCCTCGGTGAGCAGCTCCATCACCCGCTCGCCGTTGAGGGAGTCCAGCGCGCCGGTCGGCTCGTCGGCGAAGATCACCTTCGGCGACGCCGCCAGCGCACGGGCCACGGCGACCCGCTGGCCTTGTCCGCCGGAGACCTCGCCGGGACGCTTGGCCCCGAGGCCGTCGACCTCCAGGCGCTCCATCCACTCCAGGGCGGTGCGCTCGGCGGCCTTGCGCCTGACGCCGTTCAGCCGCAGCGGCAGGGCGACGTTCTCCACACAGGTCAGCTCCGGGACGAGCTGGCCGAACTGGAAGACGAAGCCGAAGTCGCTGCGCCGCAGGGCGCTGCGCTCGGCGTCCGACATCGCGGACAGCTCGCGGCCCGCGTAGGTGATGGTGCCGGAGTCGGGCGTGATGATCCCGGCCAGGCAGTGCAGCAGGGTCGACTTGCCGGAGCCGGAGGGGCCCATCACGGCGACGACCTCACCGGGGTGCACGGAGAACGACGCGCCGTCCAGGGCGGGCGTCGAGCCGTAGGTCTTGCGCAGACCGTGCGCGGCGAGAAGGGAGCCTGCGGGAATCACGGGGCCACCACCTTGGCGAGCTGGTCGAGACGGGCGGAGGTCAGTTCCAGCCAGCGCAGATCGGCTTCCAGGTGGAACAGGGCGTGGTCGCAGATCAACTGGTCGGCGAGGTCGCCCTTGCGCTTGCGGTCGGTGAGGACGCGCATCATCCGCAGGTGCGCCGAGCGCTGGGTGTCCAGCAGATCGGCCGCGCTGCGGCCGGTCAGGAGCGCCAGGACGACCTTGGTGTAGAGCGTCGACTGGAGGTAGGGCTCCGGCTTCTCGGGCTGGGCCAGCCAGTGCGAGACATCGGTGATCCCGGCGTCGGTGATGGCGTACCGCTTGCGCTCGGGGCCTCCTTCGCTTTCGACGCCGTCGACCTCGACGAGTCCGTTCTTCAGGAGCCGGGACATCGTCGAATAGACCTGGCCGTAGTGGAGCGGGCGGTCCTGGCCGAACTTCTCGTCGAAGGTCCGCTTCAGGTCGTAGCCGTGTCGGGGGCCGGACTCCAGGAGCCCGAGGAGGGTGTGACCGATAGACATGAGCGGAACTGTACACGGTGTGTATACCTGCCGTGTATACGCGTCCGGAAAGCGACCCCGGCCCTTGGGCGGGACCGGGGTCGAGGTGCTACGGGGTGCCTTGGGCGGTCGCTCCCGGGGGTTGCGGCGCGCTCGCCCCCGGCAGCGGAGCGTCGCCCTACGGTGTGCTCGCTCCGGGCTCCGGCGGGCCTGCCGGCCCCTCCGGCGGCTGTTTGGGCGGCCGCCCCCGGCGGGCGATCGGACGCGCGGCCCCCGGCAGCCGGCCCGCCTCCGCGAGCGCCCGGCGCAGCAGGAACTCGATCTGCGCGTTGGCGCTGCGCAGTTCGTCGGCGGCCCAGCGGGCGAGTGCGTCGTGCACCGCGGGGTCCAGCCGCAGCAGCATCTGCTTGCGCTGCCGCGACCGGGACGCGGGTGTCCGCGGGGGAGGCGTCTGGTCGGTCACTGGTAGAGGGAGCCCGTGTTGAGGACCGGCTGGGCCGCGCGGTCACCGCACAGCACCACCATCAGATTGCTGACCATGGCCGCCTTCCGCTCGGAGTCCAGCTCCACGATGTCCTGCTCGGCGATCCGGGCCAGGGCCATCTCGACCATGCCCACCGCGCCCTCGACGATCTGCTGGCGGGCCGCGACGACCGCGCCGGCCTGCTGGCGCTGGAGCATGGCGGAGGCGATCTCGGGGGCGTACGCGAGGTGGCTGAAGCGCGACTCGATGATCAGGACGCCGGCGGCCTTCACCCGGGCGGTCAGCTCGACGGCCAGCTTCTCGGTGATCTCCTCCGCGTTGCCCCGCAGGGAGAGGCCGTCCTCCTCGTGGGCGTCGTACGGGTACTCGATGGCGATGTGCCGTACGGCCGCCTCGGTCTGGGTGGCGACGAACTCCAGGAAGTCGTCGACCTCGAAGAGCGCCTGGGCGGTGTCCTCGACCTTCCACACGACGATCGAGGCCAGCTCGATCGGGTTGCCGTAGGCGTCGTTGACCTTGAGGACGGCGGTCTCGTGGTTGCGGACACGGGTGGAGATCTTGCGGCTGGAGGTGAGCGGGTTGATCCAGCGGAGCCCGTCGGCGCGGATGGTGCCGACGTACCGGCCGAAGAGCTGGATCACCCGGGCCTCGCCCGGAGCGACCATCTTCACACCGCTCATGCAGAAGAACGAGGTGATCACCACGAGCACCCCGGCGATGAAGAGCGGGACGCCGACCGCGTTGTTCCCGCCGGCCCCGATCACCCCGCCGACGATGGCGAGACCGACTCCGGCGAACACCCCGACGACGGTCAAAAGCAGACCGACGCCGCCCGGGATGGAGTGTGCGGTGACCTCCCTGACCTGGGGTGCGGGCAGGTCGGGGGCGTCGATCGCGAGATCGTCGGCCGGTGCGCCCAGGCGGTGGTCGTCGTGCTGTGCGGTCATGGGATCCCCCGTTCGGCGCGGTCTCGTGCCGCGCTATCAATGTGATTACACATTAATGGTTCTCGCAACCTTGTCCACCTCTGGGGAGTCGGTTCCTAGGGAACGGGTGCTGATTCTCACGTCCGTAAAAGACCGGATCGCTTGTCTTTTGTCCCCGTCGGCGGTGTTAGCTGGCAGGTCTGAGCGAACTGAGGAAACCGAGCGAGCCGGTCGAGCAGAGAAGCGGGAGCAACACACCAATGGGTCGAGCGGATGCGCGACGAGCCCAGGCGCGGGAGTCGCGCCGGGCCCCGAAGAGCGGCGGCATACGCAGACTCTTCACGTGGAAGAAGCTGCTGGGCGCGGCCTTCGGGATCGTCCTGCTGGGCATGGGAGCCTTCGGGGCGCTCTACGTGTACGTCGACGTCCCCGCCGCCAACGCCATGGCGGAGCGGCAGAGCAACGTCTACCAGTACAGCGACGGCACGGTCCTCGCCCGGACCGGCAAGGGCGTCAACCGCCAGATCGTCGACCTGGACGAGGTGCCCCAGAAGGTCCAGCACGCCTTCGTCGCCGCCGAGAACAAGTCCTTCTACAAGGACCAGGGCGTCGACCTGAAGGGCACCACCCGCGCCCTCCTCAACACCGTCAGCGGCAAGGGCAAGCAGGGTGGCTCGACCATCACCCAGCAGTACGTGAAGAACTTCTACCTGACGCAGGACCCCACCGTGAGCCGCAAGCTCAAGGAGCTGGTGATCTCGCTCAAGGTCGACCAGCAGGAGTCCAAGGAGAAGATCCTCGCCGGGTACATCAACACCGCCTACTACGGGCGCGGCGCGAGCGGCATCCAGGCCGCCGCCCAGGCGTACTACGGCGTCGACGCCAAGGACCTGAACGTCTCCCAGGGCGCCTACCTCGCCTCCCTCCTCCAGGCCCCCAGCCAGTACGACTGGAACACCGCGACCGACACCGGCAAGAAGCTGGTCAAGGAGCGCTGGGCCTACACCCTGCGCAACATGGTCGAGATGAAGTGGCTGACCGAGTCCGAGAAGGCCGGCCTGGAGTTCCCCGTCCCCCAGAAGCCCAAGCCCGCCCAGGGCATGGAGGGCCAGGCCGGCTACCTCGTCGAGGCCGCCAACAAGGAGCTGGACAAGCAGGGCGTCTCCGCCGCCGACCGCGACGCGGGCGGCTGGACCTTCACCCTCACCGTCGACAAGAAGCGCCAGAAGGCGCTGGAGAAGGCGGTGGACGACCAGCTGGAGTCCAAGCTCGACCGCGAGGGCAACAAGGTCGACGCCACCGTCCAGGCCGGCGCCACCTCCGTCGACCCGAAGACCGGCAAGGTCGTCGCCCTGTACGGCGGCGAGGACTACATCAAGCACTACATCAGCAACGCCACCCGCCAGGACTACCAGCCCGCCTCCACCTTCAAGCCGCTGGTGCTCGCCTCCGCCCTGGAGAACGAGTCGAAGACGCAGGACGGCAGCCTGATCGGGCTCAACACGGTGTACGACGGCACCAGCAAGCGGCCCGTCGTCGGCAGCGACACCCCGTTCGCCCCGCAGAACCAGGACGACCGCAGTTACGGTCCGGTCTCCGTCCAGAAGGCATTGAACAGCTCGGTCAACTCCGTCTTCGCGCAGATGATCGTCGATGTGACGCCCGCCGCCGTCAAGGAGACCGCGCTCGCCCTCGGCGTACCGGACAAGAACTTCCCCGAGCGCCCCGCCGTCACTCTCGGCACCATGAACGCCTCGACCTGGGACATGGCCGGCGTGTACGCCACGCTCGACAACCACGGCCGGAAGGTCACCCCGCACATCCTCCAGTCCGCCGAGCACCGCGACCGCACGGTGAACGCCGAGAAGCCCAAGCGGGAGCAGGCCATCAGCCGCGCCTCGGCCGACACCGTGACCAAGGGGCTCACCGGGGTCGTCGACGCCGGTTCCGGGGGCGCGGCCAACAGCCCCGCCTACGACGCGGCGGCCAAGACCGGCACCTCCGAGGACAACAAGTCGGCCTGGTTCGCCGGGTACACCCCGGAGCTGACCACGGTCGTGGCCCTCTTCGGCGAGGGCGACGGCGGCCGCAAGCAGGTCTCCCTGACCGGTACGGCCAACTCCGGCCGCGCCAGCGGCAGCGGCTTCCCGGCCAGGATCTGGGCCGACTACACCCTCGGCGCCCTCGGCGGCGGGTCCGACAAGACGTTCGACCTCCAGGACGTGGAACGCGGCGAGGTGCCCGCCCCGCCGACGCCGTCCGACACTCCCTCCGAGGAGTCCACCCCGTCCGAGGAGCCGTCCCCGTCGGACAGGCCCTCCGAGACGCCGAGCGAGACGCCCAGCGACACCCCGTCGTCGTCGACGCCGCCGCCTCCGCCCAGCAGCACGCCCCCCACCTCGCCCTCCACGAGCCCGGAGGTGCCGCCCCAGCCCGGGGAGGACGACGGCCGGCCGGGCGAACGGCCGAGCGGCAACGGACTGCTCGGCGAGTGAGCCACTGACGGCAGGACGACATGACGGTATGCGTGTGGGGCGGGCCCGGAGGCCCGCCCCACACGCATACCGTCGGCCGATTCGCGACGGAGGCGGTTACTGCCCCCGGGTCGCCATCTCGAACCAGACGACCTTGCCCGTCGAAAGGCGCGTCGCCCCCCACCGCCGGGCCAGCCGGTTGACCAGGAACAGCCCGCGCCCGCCCTCGTCCGTCTCCCGCGCCCGGCGCTGCCGGGGCAGCTGCGGGGAGTCGTCGCCGACCTCGCAGCGCAGGATGTCGGTCCGCAACAGCCGCAGCGTCACCGGCCGCTCCGCATAGCGCACCGCGTTGGTGACGACCTCGCTGACCAGCAGCTCCACCTCGTCCGCCAGGTCGTCAAGGCCCCAGCGGCTCAGCGCCCGCCGGGCCAGCCGGCGGGCCCGGCCCGGAGCCGCGTCCTCCGGCTCCAGGTACCAGTACGCCACGTCGCTCGGCGCGATCCCGTCGAAGCGGGCGGCGAGCAGCGCGATGTCGTCGTCCCGGTCACCCGGGCCGAGCATGTCCAGCACGTCGTCGCAGAGGGCCTCCAGCGGCGGCGAGTGGTCCGGGCCGGTGAGCTGCGCGGTCGCCGCGAGGCGCTCCCGCAGCTGCTCGATGCCCGTCCACACGTCCCGCAGCCGCGACTCCACCAGACCGTCGGTGTAGAGGAGCAGCGTGGCGCCGGCCGGGGCGTCCAGCTCGACGGCCTCGAAGTCGACGCCGCCCACCCCGATCGGGGCGCCCGGCGGCACCACCAGCACCTCGGCCCGCCCGCCCAGGTGCAGCAGCACGGGCGGCGGGTGTCCGGCGTTGGCGATGGTGATCCGGTGGGCGACCGGATCGTAGACCGCGTACAGGCAGGTCGCCATCCGGTCGCTGCCCAGGCGCTGCGCCTGCTCGTCCAGGTGGTGCAGGACCTCCTGCGGCGGCAGGTCGAGCTGCGCCAGGGTCTGCGCCGTCGTCCGGAGCTGGCCCATGATCGCCGCCGACGTCATGGAGTGGCCCATCACATCGCCGACGACCAGCGCGACCCGGCTGCCGGGCAGCGGGATCGCGTCGTACCAGTCCCCGCCGACCCGGGCCGTCTCGGCCGCCGGGAGGTAGCGCGAGGCAAGCCGGACGCCGGTGGGCTGGGGGAGCGAGTCGGGCAGCATCGTGCGCTGCAACTCGTCGGCGATGTAGGCCTCGCGCCCGTACAGCACGGCCTTGTCGATGCCGAGCGCGGTGTGCGTCGCCAGTTGCGCCGCGACCAGCAGATCGCTGGCCTCGAACGGGGTGCGCTCGGTGCCGCGCACGAACACCGCGGCCCCGATGACCCGGCGCCGGCCGCGCAGCGGGGCGAGGATCGCCCGGTGCCCGGTGGGGACGGACCGGCCGGGGCCGAGCAGCTCCGGCAGGGCGGCCCGCGCCGCCGCGGAGTCGCCGAAGACCGGCCGCACCCCGCGCAGCACCTCGGCCAGCGCACCGCCCGCCCGCACCTCGCACAGCTCGGCGGCGGGCATCAGGTCGGCCTGCGGGTCGAGGATCAGCGGACGCAGCCGCTCGGTCTCGGAGCCGGACGCCTCGCCGCCCTCCTCGCCGCTGACGCGCAGCCGGTCGCTGCGGCGCAGCCGCAGGACGAACGGGCTCACCGGGCGCTCGTCGCCCACCGGGAGCGGGTCGCGCAGATAGACCAGGATCGCGTCGGAGAACGTCGGCACGCTGGCCCGGCACAGCCCGAGGACGATCTCGTCCAGGTCTATGCCCCGGGCGATCCGCCGGGTCGCCGCGCCGACGAAGCGCAGCCGGTCGCCCTCGCGGCGGGTGGCCGCCTGCGCCTCGGAGACGGCGGCCGCTCCTGGACCGGGGTTCGGCGCCGCGGCCGGAGCCGGGACCCCGGCAGCGGAGGCCGCGGCCGCGGCGTCCTGCTGCCGGGGCCGGGTGCGCTCCTGCTGCCGGGCCGCCAGAGGCTGCCGGCCTTCGTGGGAGGTGGGGTGCTCCGTCACGCGTGGGATTCCGTCCGTCCGGGCCGGTTGTATGAGGCAGTCACCTCGTGGGGCGCTACTGTGCCCCGGCAAGCGCGGGAAGAACAACGGCTGTCACCGGATGCCCCCGATGAAGGGGCCGAAACCGAGCGTCTCGGAGATGGCCGACAGGCGACCCCTCCGGCGGCGGACGCGGCGAGAGGGCAGCGGACAGCGTGCACGTCTCCACCCCCTCGTAGTGGCTTCCGCGACCGAGCGGAACGTCCGGGTCCGTGGCCCGTCCCTCCGCGCGACCGGTGTGGTGACTTGTGGTCAGTTCCGGTGTGGTGCCCGCTGGTTGCGGCGATCAGCCCTCCGTACGACCGGACCTGCCGACCGGACCGCCCGAAGGGTCTCTCCAGGGTCTCACGACGGCATACGGGCAGGGGTGCGGTCCCAGTCATCCGGCAGCGGCGGCACCTGCCACCGGGGATCAGGCCGCCAGTGCTCCCAGCCGTCCCGGAACGGCGCCCCCCACCCGGTGATCACCTCGACCGCCGCGCGGCCCGCCTCCCGGACCCGGGCCGCGGTCTCCGGGTCCATGAGACCGACGCGCTGAGCCTGGGCGAACTCGTCCTCGTCGAGCCATTTCCAGCTCCGGTCGGGGTTCACGGAGATGTCGAGAAAGTGATCCTCGGAATCCACCCCTCCGGACCACCGGGTCCGGGGCTCCTCCAGATTCACGTACCAGTTGCGGAACATCCAGCCCCGGTCCCAGAACAGCCACACCGACCACGGGTCCCCGGGCCTGGCCAGCTTCAGCACCCCTGAGCCGAACCAGGTCGAGCGGGCCGTGGTGCGCGGCGCGGTGTAGCGGGTGGCCAGCGGCTCGGCGTGCACCTGGGTGCCGTCGGCCAGCACCGGCCGCACGCATTCGGTGCCGGGCGCCATCCAGACGGCGAGCAGCTCGTCGGTGTCCTGGACGACGGTCACCGGACGGCAGATGTGCACGGGCGGGACGCCGGCCGTCCGGTGGGCCCGGCCGTTGTCGCGGTAGCGCCAGAGGATCTGGTCCCCCGGCGCCCAGCGTGCGCACTCTCCCGTACCTGTCATGGAGGGATCTTACGAAGGGCTTCCCCCGGCCCGCTGCGACTCGGGTCACCCGGCCCGGTCCCGGTCCGCCGGACACTCTCAGATCGCACCGGGCACTCCCGGGCGGCGCCGGGCCCCCAGGGATCACCCGGCGCCCCGCCCCGCGCTCACGGGCGCGTCATCCGCAGCACGTCCAGCGCCTCGTCGAGCTGCTCCATCGTCAGGTCGCCGCGCTCGACGTACCCCGAGGCCAGGACCGTCTCGCGGATCGTCGTCCCGTCCTTGAGGGACTTCTTGGCGACCTTCGCCGCCTCCTCGTAGCCGAGGTACTTGTTCAGCGGGGTCACCACGGACGGCGAGGACTCGGCGTAGGCGCGGGCCCGCTCCACGTCGGCGATGATGCCGTCGACCGTGCGGTCGGCGAGCAGCCGTGAGGCGTTGGCCAGCAGCCGTACGGACTCCAGCAGGTTCTTCGCGATGACCGGGAGCATGACGTTCAGCTCGAAGTTGCCCGCGGCGCCGGCCGTGGCGACCGTCGCGTCGTTGCCGGTGACCTGGGCGGCGACCATCAGGACCGCCTCGGGGATCACCGGGTTGACCTTGCCCGGCATGATGGAGGAGCCGGGCTGGAGGTCGGGCAGCGCGATCTCGGCGAGGCCGGTGCGCGGGCCCGACGCCATCCACCGGAGATCGTTGCAGATCTTCGTCAGCGAGACGGCGATGGTCCGCAGCTGGCCCGAGGTCTCCACGAGCCCGTCCCGCGCGCCCTGCGCCTCGAAGTGGTCGCGGGCCTCGGTGAGCGGCAGCCCGGTGGCCTCCGCGACCTCCGCGATCACGGCGGCGGAGAAGCCGGGCGGGGTGTTGATGCCGGTGCCCACCGCCGTACCGCCGAGCGGCAGTTCGGCGAGCCGGGGGAGGGAGGCGCGCAGCCGCTCCACGCCGTAGCGGATCTGGGCCGCGTAGCCGCCGAACTCCTGGCCGAGGGTGACCGGGGTGGCGTCCATCAGATGCGTACGGCCGGACTTCACGACCTCCGCGAATTCGGCCGATTTCCGCCCCAGGGATTCCGCCAGGTGGTCCAGGGCGGGGATCAGGTCGGCGGTGACGGCGGCGGTGGCCGCGATGTGGATGGAGGACGGGAAGACGTCGTTGGACGACTGGGAGGCGTTCACATGGTCGTTGGGGTGGACCTCGCGGCCGAGGCGCTCGGTGGCGAGGGTGGCGATCACCTCGTTGGTGTTCATGTTCGACGAGGTGCCCGAACCCGTCTGGAACACGTCGACCGGGAAGTGCTCGTCCCAGCGGCCCGAAGCGACCTCGGCGGCGGCCTCCTGGATCGCGGCGGAGATGTCCGGATCCAGCACCTTCAGCTCGGCGTTGACCTTGGCCGCCGCGCCCTTGATCCGGGCCAGCGCCTCGATGTGCGCCCGCTCCAGACGCTGCCCGGAGACGGGGAAGTTCTCCACCGCCCGCTGGGTCTGGGCGCGCCACTTGGCGCCCGCGGGGACCTTCACCTCACCCATCGAGTCGTGCTCGATGCGGAAACCGCTGCCACCGGGCATGTCACCTGACGTGTCGACCATGGTGTTTAAACCTCCTGAAAAAGATGAGCACTTCTCTTGTTCCATGTATTCCCAAGTCGCCTACCGACCAGTAAATACCGGGGGTAACCACTACCGGGAGGCGCAATGAGGCGCACCAGCACCAGAGTTCGAGGGCTCGGAAGCCTTCGCCGGCTTCGCTGTACGGTCGCGGCCGCAGTCGCTCTCGCGGCCGCCGTCGGCGGTATGGCCGCCGCCGGCCCCGCGGGCGCGACGGAGTCGGGTACCAGCTCTATCGCATCCACCCCTCTCCCGCCCGCGCTGGAAGCCGTCCGGGCCGCCGAGGCCACCCAGCTGTACGGGAGCCCCGCCGAGCGGCCGCTCGGCGACCGCAGGACCGGGCTGATCTCGCTCGGCGACAGCGAGATCTCCGGCGAGGGCGTCGGCACCTACGACCCCGGCACCAACGGGCCGGACAACTGGTGCCACCGCTCACCGGACGCCGCCATCCACCGCACGGGCATCGCGGCGGACGTCACGTACAACGTCTCGTGTTCCGGCGCCCATACCGGAAACATCAAGATCGGCGGAAACAAGCAGTACGCCGATGAGCTCGTGCAGAGCGACAGCCTCGCGATCAAGGCCCGCAACACCCGGATCAAGATGATCGTCCTGGTCGCCGGGGCCAACGACGACCTCCAGTTCGGCCCGGTCATGACCGACTGCGTGGTCCGCTACATCAGCCTCCAGGGCCCCTGCGAACCGAAGTACGCGGGCGGCTGGCAGGCCCGCGTCGACGCCCTGGTCCCCAAGGTCGAGCAGACCGTCCGCGACCTGCGCACCGTCATGACGGACGCCGGGTACGGAGACGGCGACTACAAGCTCGTCCTGATGGGCTACCCGAGCCCGATCGGCCCGGACTTCCGCGACAACCCGAAGTTCCCCGGCAAGCTCATCTGCGGCGGACTCGGCTACGACTCCGACACCGCCTGGGGCCGCAACACCGCCGTGCCCGCCTTCCAGGTCGGCATGCGCAAGGCCGCCGCCGCCACCGGAGCCACCTACCTCGACAACTCGCGGCTCTTCCACGGCCACGAGGTCTGCACCGAGAACACCTGGGCGCGCGGGCTCTTCATCGACGTGAGCAAGCCGGGGCTGCCCGACGAGAACTCCGTCCGGCAGTCCTTCCACCCCAACGCGGCCGGCCACCGGGCCTTCGCCTCCTGCCTCACCCAGCTGTACGACTCCGGGCTGCGCGAGGCGGGCTGCGCCGACCCGGCGAGCACGGGGAACCCGGTCCTGACGCGAGCGGCCTTCGACGACCTGTTCACCCCGCTCAGGAACGAGGCGACCGGGACCTGCGTGGACGTCCCCGCCTCGGTCACCCGTAACGGCACGGCGATCGGCGGCTGGGACTGCCACGGCGGGCGCAACCAGAACTGGTGGTACGACGCCGGTACGCAGACGGCCCGCACCGCGCTCAGCCACGACCGCTGCCTGGACGTGCCGGGCGCCGAGTACGACACCGGCGCCACGCTCGTCGTGTGGGACTGCTCGGGCGCGGCCAACCAGAAGTTCGTCCGGCAGGCGGACACCCTCCGCCCGGCCGCCGCGACCGGCCTGTGTCTGACGCTGGCGGGGGCCAAGGACCCGCTCAGGCTCCAGACGTGCGACGGCGGCGCGAACCAGCGCTTCGTGTAGCCACCGCGTGCGAGGGGGCGGCCGGCGCGGTGCGGTCGCCCTCTCGTCACCCGGGCGAGCGTGCCGATCCGGATCGCGTACAGCGAATGGCCGCCCAGGTCCCAGAAGCCGTCGTCCGGGCCGATCCCGGCCGGGTCCAGGGGATGCGGGACGAAGCGTTCGGCGGTCAGGGTGGGCCGGTTCGGATACCCCAGCGCCACGCCCGCCCCGCCCCCATGGATCTCCCCGGGCGCACCCGGCGGCACCGGCCGCCCTTACGTGTCCAGGACCCGGTCCAACCAGCCCACCAGGGGCCGCCCCACCGACCGGGAACCGGCGAGCGCCTCGCTGCGGGTCACCGTGGCCGCCGTGACATGGACCGTGGTCTCGGTGATCCCGTACATGTTGACCAGCCG
The DNA here is from genome assembly GCF_028747205.1 of Streptomyces sp. CA-278952. NCBI lineage: Bacteria > Bacillati > Actinomycetota > Actinomycetes > Kitasatosporales > Streptomycetaceae > Streptomyces > Streptomyces sp. CA-278952. Next base: position 2,704,087 of record NZ_CP112880.1, on the reverse strand, counting down.
GCAGCGGTCCTCCGGGTGCCGGTCGAATCAGCCCAGCAGCGGGCGGGTGTTCCGCCGCCGGCGCCCGTCACCGGCCCCTTGCCGCCCGCACCTCGGCGGCCACCAGCTCCAGCAGCTCGCCCGGCCGCTCGGTGAGATACATGTGCCCGCCAGCCGGCTCGGCCACGGTCAGCTTCCCCGTCGTCGCCCGGCCCCACTCGGCGGCCTCCGCCGCCCCGACCAGGGTGTCCTCCCGCCCCCGGACGGAGATGACCGGGACGCCCAACGGCCGCTCCGTGGACGGTACATACGTCTCGTGGAGCCGGACGTCCGCCCGGAGCGCCGGCAGCAGCAGCTCCCGCATCTCCGGGTCGGCCAGCGCCGGGTGGTCGTACCCGGCGAACGCCCGGACCCGGGCGGCGAACTCCTCGTCGGGCAGCCCGTCCGCCCGGTCCGTGCGCGGCGTCCACGGGCCGGGCGCACCGCTGACCACGAGCGCGGCCAGGCGGACCGGCCCGCCCGACCGCTCGATCCGGTGCGCCAGTTCGTACGCGAGGACCGCACCCATGCTGTGCCCGAACAGGACCACCGGGCCGCCGCTCCCGTCCTCTCCACCGAGGGCCGCTGTCACCTGCGCGTACGCGTCGTCGACGGCCGGGGCCGCCGAGGTGTGGGCGGGCTCGGGGAACCGCTTCTCGCGGCCCGGCAGCGACACCGGGAGGATCCGCAGACCCTCCGGGGCCAGCTTCTGCCAGGGCGTGAAGAAGGAGGGACCCGCCCCGGCGAAGGGCAGGCAGATGAGGACGGTCTCTTCGTCGGCCACGGTCGTTCCTGTTCTCTTCTCTTCTGTTCTTCTCTTCTGTTCTTCCGGATGCCGCGCCCGTCGGTGGGGCCGGGCGGGCCTGTCAGTCCCCGACCATGATCGTGGTGAGGATCGCGGCGAGGTAGCCCGGGTCGCGCACCCCGCACAGCTCGCGCGCCGAGTGCATCGACAGGCCGGGCACCCCGACGTCCACCGTGGTGACGCCGAGGCGGGCCGCCGTGAGCGGGCCGATCGACGTGCCGCAGGGCATCGCGTTGTTGGAGACGAACGGCTGCCAGGGGGCCCCGGCCCGCTCGGCCGCCGCCGTGAACACCGCGAAGCCGGTGGAGTCGGTGGCGTACCGCTGGTTGACGTTCACCTTGACCGTCGGGCCGCCGTTGGGGATCGGGCGGTGGTCGGGGTCGTGCCGCTCCGCGTAGTTGGGGTGGACCGCGTGCGCCATGTCGGCGGAGACGCAGAACGCGCCCGCCAGCGCCCGCGACCAGTCTTCGTCGCTGCCGCCGCGCGCCGACACGGACCGCGACAGGATCCGCTCCAGCAGCGGGCTCTGCGCACCCGTCTCGGAACCGCTGCCGACCTCCTCGTGGTCGAAGGCGGCCAGCACCGGTACGAAGGAGGGCTGCGTGGCCCCCGTCGCCGCGTCCACCAGCGCGGTCACCCCGGCGTGCACCGAGACCTGGTTGTCCAGCCGGGACGCCACCACGAATTCCTGGTCCAGGCCCAGATATCCGGGCGGCTGGACGTCGTGCAACATCAGGTCCCAGCCCAGCACATCCGCCGGGTCCTCCCCGGCGGCCGAAGCGACCCGGCGCAGCAGCTCGCCCTCCCGCGGGTCGCCCAGCGCCCAGATCGGCGCGATGTGCCGCTGCCGGTCCAGGGCCACGCCCTCGTTCACCGAGCGGTCCAGGTGAATGGCCAACTGGGGCACCCGCAACAGGGGTTCGTCGATCTGTACGAGCCGGCTGCGCGGGGCGCCGTCGGGGCCGCGCAGGGCGAGGCGGCCGGAGATGCCCAGGTCCCGGTCGAGCCAGGTGTTCAGCGGGACCCCGCCGTAGATCTCCACACCGATCTGCCGCCACCCCGAAGTCCCGGTGTCCGGCGCCGGTTTGATCCGCAGATTGGGGGAGTCGGTGTGGGTGCCGACGATCCGGAACGGGGTGTGGGCGGGCGCGCCCTCGGGGACGTACCAGGCGATCAGCGCACCGGCGCGGCTGACGAAGCAACCGCCGGTCGCCCCCGTCCAGTCGTCCGTGCCGCGCAGTTCGCGGAACCCGGCCTTCTCCAGACGCTGGGCCGCACTGGCCACCACGTGGTACGGGGAAGGGCTGGCGGCGATGAAGGCGAGCAGGTCGTCGGTGTGGCTGCGGTGGGGGGCCGGAGTCATACGGCGTCCGCCTTTCCGGTGTTCGGCAGTGACTGGGAGGGTGACGGTCCGCCGGGCTGGTCGGGCCCGGCGCTGGCGTCCCCGGCTGAGCCTCCGGAGCCTCGGCCCGGAGGCCCCTGCCGGGGGCGCTCCCCGAGGAGTTCCCGCACCGGCCGGTCGGGCCGGGCGCTGAACTCCGCGAGCAGGTCGGTGTACGACGCGAGAAGGTCGTGGGCGGTCGTGTGGTCCCACAGGTCGGTGGAGAATTCCAGGAACGTTCGATAACCCTTCGCGGGGTCCCGTCGCGGCGCAAGTCCGAAGCACAGTTCGCTGCGGGAAAGCGGCGGTGCCAGATCGGCCACCTCGACCCGGAGCCCCGGGATCTCGATGTCCGTGTCGACGGAGTTCTGGAACGCCAGGACGTGCGGAACCCGGTCGGGGACGCTGACTGCGCCAGCGTCCCGCATGGCCTGCATGATGCGCGCGGTGGGCAGCACGTGCGCCATGGCACCGAGCGCGCCCGCGCCCGTACGGACCGCGAGCTCCGCGCAGGTCTCGTCAAGATTGGCTGAATCCAGTCGTACGCGGACCATCACCGCGGTGGACGTCATCGCCACGAGCGACTCCGAAGCGGTGCCCTCGCGGTTGGCGTACGGCACGCTCAGCAAGGTGTCCTCCTCTCCCGACAGCCGGGTTAGGAACACCCCGAGGGCCGCCGCCGCGACCGCGAACGGGGTGGTGCGCCGTTCGGCCGCCAGCTTCTCCACCGCCGCCCGCACCTCACCCGTCGCGATGCCGCGCACGGTGTCCCCGTGCCCGCTCAGCTTCTGCGGGCGCGGCCGGTCCGTCGGTACGGGGACGGCGGACGGCACCCCGTCCAGGTAACGGGCGCAGAACGCGGCCCGCTCCGCCTCGGCGCCGGGATCGTGCCGCTCCCGCTGCCACCGGGCGTACCCGGGCGCCTGCATCGCCGGATCGGGCAGACCGTGCGGGACGCCCGCGGCGGCCGCCGTGTAGAGCGCGGCGATCTCCGCGAGCAGCAGGGACAGCGACCAGCCGTCGGCGCAGACGTGGTGCAGAACGAACATCAGCTCCCAGCGGTCCTCCTCGACCCGCAGCAGCCGCGTCCGGGGCTGGAGCGACCGCCCCAGGTCGAAGGGGGCCGCCGCGTCGGCCCGGCACAGGGCGTCCGCCCGGGGCCGCCGCTCGCCGGCGGGCAGCCCGGTCAGATCCTCCACCGGCAGTGCCACCGGCTCCGGTGCCAGCACCTCCTGCCACCACGTCCCGTCCGGCGCCCCTTCCTGCACGAACCTGGTCCGCAGCCCGTCGTGCCGGGCGACCAGCTCGGTCACGGCGGATCGCAGGGCCGCCGGGTCCAGCGCCCCGGTGAACGTGATGCGCGTCGGCACGTTCCATACGGCGGGGTCGGGCATGGCGTGGTGCCCGGCGATCATCCGGGCCTGCTGGTCGCTGACGCGGGCACGGTCGACGACGGCCACGACGCCCGTGTCCGGCCCGCCTGTGTCCGGCCCGTCCGTGTCCGGCCTTTCCGTGTCCGGCCTTTCCGTGTCCGGCCCGTCCGTCTCCTGGTCGCCCGCCAACTGCTCGGTCATGGCCCGCAGGGTGGCGTCGGCGAAGAAGTCCGCCAGCGGGTAGTCGACGCCGAGCGTGTCCCGGACCCGGTTCACCAGGCGGATCGCGGCGATGGAATTGCCGCCCAGGTCGAAGAAGTTGCCGTCGGCGGCGAAGCCCGGCCGGCCGAGGACGGACTCCCAGACCTCGCGGAGGAGCACGGCGGTGCCGGAGGCCGTCCGCGCGCCCGGCTCCGTCCTGTCCGGCTCCACCGGGTCCGGCTCCACCGGGTCCGGCTCCGTCATCGTGTCCAACCGCTCGTCCAGCTCGGCGAGATACCCCTCCGCCGTCGCCGCGTCGAACAGGTCCGCGTCGTAGCGCAAGCGCAGCCGCAGGCCCCCGTCCTGCACGTGGGTGGCCATCAGAGCCAGCTCCAGCGGTGCCGACTCCGTCCCGGCCGCCACGCCCTCGGCCCGCAGGCCCGGCAGGTCGATTCCGGCCAGCGCCGCCCGGTCGAGGTCGACCGAAACGGTCACCAGGGGGCGCGGGTTCCCCGGGTCGGGATGTACGGCCGCCAGGAGCGCGTCCAGGTCGACCCCACTGTGCTCGTCCGCCGCGAAGAGCGCCTGCCCGGTGGCCCGTACGGCCTCCGGCGGCGAGGTCGCGTCGGTGGCGGACAGCGGCAACGGCAGCAGCGCCACATGGAACCCGACCGTGTCCGCCGTCGCGGGCGGCCGCCGCCCGAACGTCGTGCCGAGCAGGAACGCGTCCTGCCCCGACCGCCGTCGCAGCACCAGCTGCCAGGCCGTGCACAGCGTGGCGAAGAGGGTCACGCCCTGCTGCCCGCTCCACTCCCGCAGCTCGTCGGCCCGCTCCCGGCCCACGGTCCGGGCCACCGCCCCGCCGCGCCCCGCCACCCGGCGACCGCGCGGCCGGTCCGTGGGCAGGACCAGCACCGGCGGCCGGTCGCCCAGCAGCTCGCGCCACCAGGCCAGGTCGGCCGCGTCGGCCGGAGGCTCGGGGGCTGTGACGGTCGTCCCGGCGGGACGGTCGAAGGCCGGCGTCCGGCCGGCGCGGGCCGCCGTGTACAGCTCCTGGAGGTCCCCGGCGATCAGCGCCGCCGAGTGCGCGTCCGTGATGATGTGATGCGTACCGAGCACCAGGACGTGGTCGTCCTCGGCCAGCCGCAGCAGCCGGGGCGTGAACAGCGGCCCCCCGGCCAGGTCGTAGGCCCGGCCGCTCTCCTCGGCGAGCAGCGCCCCGATCGCCCGCTCGGCGTCCTGCCCCCGGGCGTCGGTCACCGTCAACGGGATGCGGAGCCCGTTCCGCACGACCTGGACGACGCCCGTCTCCTCCTCGGCCCGGAACACCGTCCGGAGCCCCGCGTGCCGCTCGACCAGGCCGTCCACCGCCGCCCGCAGCGCCGCCACGTCCAGCGGACCGCGCAGCCGTACGGCCCCCGTCTCGTTGTACGCCGCAGGGTTCTCCATCAGCTGCGCGGCCAGCCACAGCCGCCGCTGCGCCGAGGTGGCGGGCGCGACCGTGTCCTCGGGCCGGGCGTCGCGCTCCTTCGTGCGGCGGCGCAGCACGTCCAGGCGCTCCAGCCCCGACCGCAGCCGCTCCCGGTCCATCCCGAAGTCGACCAGCGCGGCGATCTCGTCCACCCCGGCCCCGTGCAGCGCGTCGACGAACGGGGCGACGCTCGACGGCGTGCCGATCAGCGCCCGCTGGTCGCAGTAGCGGTCGTACGCCCGGCGGAACAGATAGTCCAGGTCCTCCTCGCCCGCCGCCGCCACGTCCTCGCGCCGGGACCCCGCGGCGGTGGCCGCCGAGCGCATCAGCAGCGAGGACCGCAGATACCGCACCATCGGCTCCAGCGCCTCGGCCCGGGCGGTGGCGTGGTCGTCGCCGAGATACGTGTGCACCAGCACCGTCACCCGCCCGGCCGCCGGGTCGAGCCCGCACTCCGCCCGCGTACGCCGGTAGTGCGCGATGTTCGCGGCCAGCTCGTCCACGGTCTGGCTCATCAGGTTGGTGACGACCCCGAGGCCGCGCCGGGCCGCCTCCTCGTACGATGCCCGCTGCCCGGAGGTGGCCAGGAAGAACGGCGGCTCCTGCTGCACCGGGCGCGGCCGGATCCGGATCTCCGCCTCCGCGCCCTCGCCCGTGCGCCGGCGCACCGCCTCCCCGCGCCACAGCCGGCGCACCTCGTCGAGGTGGTCGAAGGCGATCCGCCGCCGGTCCGTGAACCGGTCCGGGTGCAGCACGAAGTCCCGGGCGTGCCAGCCGGTGGCGCAGCCGATGCCGACCCGGCCGCCGGAGAGGTTGTCCACCACCGACCACTCCTCGGCGACCCGCACCGGATCGTGGAGCGGCAGCACCACCGAGCCCGCGTTGATCCGGATCTTCCCGGTCTCCCGGGCCACGGCGGCGGCGAGCACGGCGGGGTTCGGGAAGATCCCGCCGAAGGAGTCGAAGTGCCGCTCGGGCAGCCAGACGGAGGAGAAGCCGTGCTCGTCGGCGAAGCGCGCGGTCTCCAGGACGGTGTCGTACGCCTCGGGGACGCCGCTCCCGACGGCCTCGCCGCTCCCGTCGCTCTCGCCGGCCTCGCCGGTCTCCGGATAGTCGCCGAAGAAGTAGACGCCGAAGTCGGGTGCGGGACGCCGTGCTTCGGCCCGCTTCACCGCGGCCGGACGGGCGGACCGGGGGAAGAACCCGCCGTCGCGCAGCTCCCGCAGCGAGCCCTCCACCGCCTCCGCGACCCGGCTCACGTCCTCCTCCGTGTGGGCGGTGGAGAGGTAGAAGCTGCGCCACTCCCATACGTACACGCCGCGCAGTTGGAGATGGTGGTAGAGCAGCTCCAGGTCGGCACGGTGCCTGAAGCGGAACATCGACCCGAAGTGGGCCAGCTCCAGCGGGAATTCCTCGTCGCGGAAGAAGGCGTTGAGCCGGTCCGCGAGCGCTTGGGTGCGGGCGTTCAGCCCGCTCTGGAGCCCGGGCCCCCGCTCGGTGAGGTGGGTGAGCACCGCGCGGGCCGCCGCCATCGACAGCGGATGCTGCATGTACGTGCCGCCGATGAACGTGGTCTCGCACGAGGGGCCGCCGGGCTCCCCGTACCGCCAGAACCCGCCGTCCACCCCGTCGAGCAGATCCGCCCGCCCCGCCACCGCGCCGATCGGGAAGCCGCCCCCGAGCGCCTTGCCGTACGTGGCGAGGTCCGGCACCACCCCGAAGTGCTCCTGCGCGCCGCGCGGGTGGGGGCGGAGCCCCGTCAGCATCTCGTCGAAGAGCAGCACGATGCCCCGCCGGGCGGTGAGTTCGCGCAGCGAGCGGACGAACTCCACCGGCCGCAGGCCCGGGTTGCGGCACTGCACGGGCTCGACGAGGACGGCCGCGATGCCGTCCCCGAGGGCGTCGATCGTCTCCAGGGACTCCTGGGCCCCGTACTCCAGCACGATCAGCTCCGCCACCGCGCTGGCCGGGATGCCCCGGGAGACGGGCACGGCGTGCTGCCCGGGCCCGCCCGGCCGGCCGAGGACGGAGTCGATGTGCCCGTGGTACGAGCCCCGGAACATGACGACCTTGTCGCGCCCGGTGGCGGCGCGGGCCAGCCGGATCGCGGCCGAGTTCGCCTCCGTACCGGACGAGGCGAAGGCGACCCGGTCCAGGCCGGTCAGCGAGGCGAGCAGGGCCGCGGCCTCCCCGGTGTCGGGGGACCGGGGGCCGAAGCGCAGCCCGTCGACGAGGTGGCGGCGCACGGCGTCGGTGACGGGCTCCGCCTCGTGGCCGAGGAGGAGCGCGCCGAACCCCATGGTGATGTCGGTGTAGGTGTTGCCGTCCACGTCGGTGAGCCGGGAGCCGTGCGCCGAGCGGGCCGCGACCGGGTAGAGCATCTCCTTGGTGGCGTCCCGGAACCCCACGACGGCGCGGCTGTCGGCCAGCACCGAACGGTGCCGCTGGGCCAGCTCCTTCGAGGTGCGGGTGCGCTCGGTGAACCGCCGGACCAGGGAGGCGGTGTGGGCCCGCTGGGCCTCGTCGGCCCCCGCCCCGGCCATCCCGCCCGCCGCGTCCACGACCAGACGGGGGCCGTGGGCGGCCTCCCCGGCGGTGGGCTTCGTGTCCTCCGGCGCGACCTGGCGGCGGGCTTCCGCGAGCCGGGCGGTGAGCGCGCGGGACAGCTCCGCCGCCCGGGCCACGGCCGCGGCGGCGGCCCCACCGATGGCGGCGTCCGGACCGGCGGCGACTTCGGGAATCTCCGCGCTCATCGGGCGTCCGTCCCGGTGGTGCGGGCGGTCAGCAGAGCGACGGCGTCGGAGAGCTGGGTGAGCATCGCGGTCTGGGTCTCGGCCAGTTGGCGTATCTGGTCGGACAGGGCGGCGACCTCGGCCCGGGTGGCGTAGACGGGTGCGTCGGTGACCGGCGCGGGCGTGGGGGCAGGCGTCGGCCCCACGGACACGGGTGCCGCCGGAGCTCTCCGCCCGGCTATCAGCGCCGCCGTCAGCCGGGGCGTGCCCGCCTCCTCCAGGACCTCCCGCATGCTGATCTCCGTGGAGAACTCGGCCTCCAACTGCCGCACCATCCCGATGAGCTGGAGCGAGTCCGCGCCGAGGCCGACGAAGGTGCGGTCGGCGGCGACCTCGTCGGGCCGGTGGCCGAGATGGCGCGCGGTCAGCTCCAGCACCCTGTCCAGTACGGCCTGTTCGGTCATGCGGTCCTCCGGGGAGCGTGGGGATGAGTGAGCGGCCCCGCCGGTCGGCGCGGGCAGCTCCGTGCGCCAGGTGGGCGACGTGGGCGAGGTGGGCGAGGTGGGCGGGCCGGGCGGTGCCGGGGGCGTGTACGGGGCCGGGCCCCTCCAGTGCGACCGGCGCTGGAAGGGGTACGTGGGCAGCCGCACGCGCCGGCCGCCGCAGCGGTCGAGCAGCGCGGCCCAGTCCACCCCGGCCCCACCGCAGTGCAGCGCGGCCACCGCCCGCTCCCACCGCAGCGTCGGTACGCAGACCGCGTCCGGCAGCGACCGGCGGACCAGGCCCGTCAGCACGGCCGACGGGCCCAGCTCCAGCAGCAGCGGGGAGCCGGCCTGCGGCGAACCGTCCTCGGGCGCCCTGGCCAGCCGGTCCAGGACGGCGGCGAAGTCGGCCGTGCGGCGGGCCTGTGCGACCAGGTGAGCGGCGTCCGGCCGCCACCCGACGGGGCGGACCGTGCCGTCGATGCCGTCGACGAACTCCGTCCGCAACGGCCGCAGTTCCGCCTTGTCGGCCAGCACCCGGAACTCCTCCAGCGCCGGGTCGAGCAGCGCCGTGTGGAACGCCCGGTCCACCGCCAGCACCTCGTACGCCTCGCCTCGCGCCGCCAGCAGCACCCGTGCCGCGTCCACCGCCTCCGGCGGGCCGCCCAGAACGTGGTGCCCGACGCCGTTGACCACGGCGAGCTCCAGCCCGGGGACGGCGGCCAGCAGCTCGCGCACCCGGGCCCGGGGGACGAACGCGGAGACCATCGCGCCCGGGGCCGCCCGCTCCAGCATCAGCCGCCCGCGCCCGCAGACCAGCCGCATCGCGTCCTCGGTCTCCAGCGCCCCGGCCACGCACAGCGCCGCGTACGCGCCGACGCTGTGCCCGGCGACCCGGGCCGGGGTGATCCCGAGCCGTTCCCACAGCCGGGCCTGGGCGATCTGGAGGGCGAACAGGGCGGGCTGCGCGAAGGCGGTGTCCCACCGCTCGGGGCCCTGCCCGCCGACGATCCGGTCCAGGAAGTCGTTCTGCCCGGTCTCCTCCTCGTACACCCGGGCGCAGACATCGAGCACCTCGGCCACCACCGGGAAACGCGCGGCGAGTTCCGTGCCCATGCCCGGATGCCCGCCGCCCTGGCCGCTGAAGAGGAACACCGGCCGCCGCTCCCGTACGCCGTCGGCGACCCCGGTCGTGTACGTCTCGCCCTCCGGCGCCCCGGACAGGAACGCGTCGAGACCGGCCACCGGGTCCGCACCCGTGACGACCAGCCGGTGCGGCAGGAGCCGCCGCCCGAGGGCGGTGGTGGTCAGCAGATCGGCGGGGGAGGGGGGCGACCCGCCCGCCAGCCGGTCCCGCAGGGCGGCGGCGTACGCCCGGAGCGCGTCCCCGTCCGCGGCCGAGAGCGGCAGCAGTGCGGGCACGGGCACATCGCCGGATGCCGACGCGTTGCGCGGGGCCTCCGGCGCCTGTTCCAGGATCACATGAGCGTTCGTACCGCCCATGCCGATGGAGTGCACACCGGCTCGCCGCACCCCCGCCAGCGGCCAGGCCCTTTCCCGAACCGGCAGCAGGAACGGGCTGTCCTCCACCGCCAGCGCCGGGTTGGGCCGGGAGAAGTTCACCAGCGGCGGGACCACCCCGTGCCGCAGCACCTCGACGGCCTTGATCAGCCCCGCGAGCCCCGCCGCGCTGTCCAGGTGGCCGATGGCCGGTTTCGTCGAGCCGAGCGCGCAGAAGCCGGTCCGGTCGGTGTGCGCGCGGAACGCCTCGGTCAGGGCGGCGAACTCGATCGGGTCGCCCTTCAGCGTGCCCGTGCCGTGCGCCTCCACGTAGCCGATCGACGCCGCGTCCACGTCCGCCGCGCGCAGCGCCCCGAGCACCGCGTCCCGCTGCCCGGCGACCCCGGGGGCGGCGAAACCCCCTCTCCCCGTACGGTCGTTGGTCGTCTTGTCCGAGCCGTCGTTGGTGACCGCCGAGCCCAGGATCACCGCGTGCACGGTGTCGCCGTCGGCCAGCGCCCGGGCCAGCGGTTTGAGGAGGACGGCGGCGGCCCCGTTCCCTCCGACCGTGCCGTCCGCGTCCGCGTCGAAGGCCCGGACCGTGCCGGTGGGGGAGAGGGTGGAGCCCTTCACCGGGACCTGGCCGGTGACTTCCGGCAGATGCAGGGCGGCGGAACCCACCAGCATCAGCTCCGCGTCCCCGGCGCGCAGCGCCTGGCAGGCCAGATGGACCGAGACGAGAGCGCTGGAGCAGGCCGTCGAGACGGTCAGCGCGGGGCCGGTCAGACCGAGCCGGAAGGCGGCGCGGGTGGCGGTGAAGTCGGGGTAGTTGCCGACCTGGACCTGCTTGGCGGTCATCCAGTCGCACGAGCCGGCCTCCGCCGCCAGGTTCTCCGCCAGATAGCTGTGCAGTGAGTACAGGCGGTAGCCGGAGCTGCCGTACACCCCGATCCGCAACGCGCCGCCGTCGCCGCCCGCGCAACGGCCCTCACCGCCCGCGTAACCCCCGTCCTCCAGGGCGTGGAAGCAGCACTCCAGGAAGAGCCGCTGCTGCGGATCGGTCAGCTCCGCCTCCCGCCCGCTCATCCGGAAGAACCCGGCGTCGAAGCCGTCCACGTCCGCCAGGAGCGCGCTCGCCCCGCCGAACCCCGGTCGCTCGTACTCCGCCGCCGGGACCCCCGCCGCGGCGAACTCGGCCCGGGTGAAACGGCGTACGTGGCCGGTCCCCGCCCGGATGTCGCGCCAGTACGTCTCCGGGGTGTCAGCCCCCGGAAACCTCAGCGCCGTCCCGATCACCGCGATCCGGTCGTCCCTCAACGGCCTCTTCCTTTCGCAACCCCGCACGCCCCGCACGCCCCACCCGTCCCGCCCGCCGCACTCCCGCCACCCTCAGCAGGAACACCACGGCGACGACGATGGCGGCGCCATGGGACCAGCCCACCACGGCCAGCGGGGAGAACCGGTCGAGGGCCGCCGCCACAAGGATCATGCCGACGCCGAAGCCGAGGTTCTCGAAAGTGGCCGAAAGACCGAAGGCGTGGCCGCGCAAGGTGGCCGGAAGTGTCTGGAGATGCGAGGTGTACGCGACCTCGGTGAGGCCGTCCGCAGCCCCCGCGATCAGCGCGATCACCGCGGTCACGGCCAGCGGGAACCCGGCGAACGCCGCGATGAACGCCGCCGACATCACCACCGTGCCGTAGCCGAATCCGAGCGCCCCCACGGAGCGTCCGGTGCGCTGCGCGTACCGCTGGATCACCTGCTGGGCCCCGATGTTGCCGAGCGCCCACACGCACCAGAACGCGCTGACGAACACCGCGGGGTTCGACGTGTCGAGCGAGGTGGAGTAGATCGGCAGCGCCGCGTTGTGGGACGAGGAGCCGAACGCGTCGACCCCGCGCAGGGCCACCATCAGGCCCATCCCGGGTGCGGCGGCCAGCGCGAGGAAGGCCACGGGCCGCCAGCGCCTGCCGCCCTTCGCGGACGCGGCGCCCGGGGCGTCCTTCCCGGCCCCGGAGCCCTCGGCGGCGGTGCCGTCCGCTCCCTTGCCGTCCGCTCCCTTGCCGTCCGCTCCCTTGCCGTCCGCTCCCTTGGCGGCGTCCGCTCCCTTGCCTCCGGCGATCGGCAGCAGGGCCACCGTCACCGCGCAGGCCACGAACGTCGCCATGTCGACGACGAAGGCCGCCGTGTACCCCACGAGGGACACCACCACGCCCGCCGAGGCGAACCCCGCCACCATGGCCAGCGAACGGCCGGTGATCGAGAGGGAGTTCGCCCAGGCCCTGCGGTCCTCCCCGACCATCTCCGGGATCGAACTGCGCAACGCCACCATGAACAGCGTCCCGCACGCCCCGATCACCACCGAGACGGCCATCAGCGCCCCGGTCAGCAGACCGTCCGGCGCCAGGATGAGCACCAGCATCACGGAGCCCTGCCCGACATTGGCCCACAGCATGATGCTTTTCGCGCTGAAACGGGCGAGCAGACCGCCCACGACCAGACCGGCGACGAATCCGGAGGCGAGCCGCACCGCCATGAACAGCCCCATGGCCAGCGCCCGGCCCGTCGTCTCGTAGACGAAGAGATTCAGCGCCACCATATTCAGGAAAGTGCCGTAGGAAGACACCGCGTATCCGGCGACGAGGAATCGAAAGCGGCGCTCGGAGACCGCGGTATCCCGGGCCTCCTGAGCTTCCCGGGACTTCCGGGCACCGCCGTCCGCCTCGTCCGCCTTCGGCCCGTCCGCACTGCCCATTCCAGATGTCACCCGGACATACTCGTCGAGCACGGACGCCGGACGGGGGCCTCACGATTGCACAAAGGTAATCTGCATCCTTGTGAAGGACGATCATTCCCCCTCACCGGTATGTGATTGCCGTGAATCACCCTCGGACCGGTCGATACCGGAACAACCCTGCGAGGCGGCGCTCGCGGCCTATCGCCGTGCGCTGACGGAGGGCTGCCTCCCGGCCGGCGCCGCGCCCCCCTGCCTGCGGTCGCTGCACCTGGTGGTGGCCGACCAGGAGTCACCCGGCTACCTCATCCCCGTACCGCCGGAGACCGCCTCGTTCGCCGCGCTCGCCCCGATCGAGGAGGCGATCGTCGAGCAGCGCCGCACCCTGCGCTCCGCCCGCGCCACCCTCGCCGCCTTCGAGGGGCTCTACGCCGAGATGCACCGGCAGGAACGCCCCGTCCTCACCCGGCTCTCCGGCACGGCCGTCATCGGCAAGGCCCTGGACGCCGGGGTCAGCGGCTGCCGCACCGAGGTCCGCACCGCCCACCCCGGCGGCGGGCGGCCCGCCCACGTCCTGGAGCAGTCGCTCCCGCGCGACCTGGGCAACCTGCGCCGCGGCATCCGGCAGCGCACCCTCTACCAGCACACCGTCCGCTCGGATCGCACCACGCTCGCCTACATCGAGCAGGTGACCGCCGAGGGCGCCGAGGTCAGGACCCTCGCCGAGGTCGCCGACCGGTTCATCGTCTTCGACCGGGACCTCGCCCTCATCCCGTTCTCCGACGAACCGCACACCGCCCTGCGCGTCCAGCACCCGTCGCTGGTCCGCTTCCTGGTCCGCCACTTCGACGAGGCGTGGTCCCGCGCGGTGCCGGTCCGCCCCGAACGCGCGCCGCTGCGTACCCCCGTCGTCACCTCCGACCTCCAGCGCACCATCCTCCAGGCCGTCGTCAACGGTGAGACGGACGCCGCCATCGCCCGCCGGATCGGCATGAGCCGCCGCAGCGTCGCCGAGCACATGCGCAAGGTCTCCGAGCAGCTGGGCAGCAACAGCCGGGCGCAGCTGGGGTATCTGGTCGCGACATCGGGTCTGCTGGACGGCTGAGAACGCGCGGGAGGGCCCGTCCGCGCGGACGGGCCCTCCCGGTGGCGTCCACGGAGCGTGGGTCAGCCGAGACCCGGCCCCCGCACCGGAATGCTGGTGAACGTCGGAGCGGGGGCGGGCTCGGTGAAGAAGTCGTTGCCCTTGTCGTCGACGACGACGAACGCGGGGAAGTCCTCGACCTCGATGCGCCAGACCGCCTCCATGCCGAGCTCCTCGTACTCGACGACCTCGACCTTCTTGATGCAGTCCTGCGCGAGGCGGGCCGCGGGGCCGCCGATCGAGCCGAGGTAGAAGCCGCCGTGCGCGCCGCAGGCGTCGGTGACCTGCTTGCTGCGGTTGCCCTTGGCGAGCATCACCTTCGAGCCGCCCGCCGCCTGGAACTGCTCCACGTAGGAGTCCATCCGGCCGGCCGTCGTCGGGCCGAAGGAACCGGAGGCGTACCCCTCGGGCGTCTTCGCCGGGCCCGCGTAGTACACCGGGTGGTCCTTCAGGTACTGCGGCATCTCCTCGCCCGCGTCCAGCCGCTCCTTGATCTTGGCGTGCGCGATGTCGCGGGCCACGACCAGCGGCCCGGTCAGCGAAAGCCGGGTCTTGACCGGGTACTTGGTCAGCTCGGCCAGCACCTCGTCCATCGGCCGGTTGAGGTCGATCTCCACGACGTCCCCGCCCGCCCCGTCGAGGTGCTCGTCGGTGGTGTCGGGGAGGAAGCGCGCCGGGTCCGTCTCCAGCTGCTCCAGGAAGACGCCCTCGGCGGTGATCTTCGCGGTGGCCTGGCGGTCGGCCGAGCAGGACACGGCGATGGCGACCGGCAGCGAGGCCCCGTGCCGGGGCAGCCGCACCACGCGCACGTCGTGGCAGAAGTACTTGCCGCCGAACTGCGCGCCGATGCCGATCCGCTGCGTCAGCTCGAAGACCTTCTCCTCCAGCTCCTTGTCCCGGAAACCGTGCCCGGTGGGCGAGCCCTCGGCGGGCAGCTCGTCCAGATAGTGCGCGGAGGCGTACTTGGCGGTCTTCAGCGCGAACTCCGCCGACGTGCCGCCGACCACGATCGCCAGGTGGTACGGCGGGCAGGCCGCGGTCCCCAGCGAACGGATCTTCTCCTCCAGGAACGTCATCATGGAGGCCTCGTTCAGGACGGCCTTCGTCTCCTGGTAGAGGAACGACTTGTTGGCCGAGCCGCCGCCCTTCGCCATGAAGAGGAACTTGTACGCGCCGCCGTCGGTCGCGTACAGCTCGATCTGGGCCGGGAGGTTGGAACCGGTGTTCTTCTCGTCCCACATGGTCAGCGGGGCCATCTGCGAGTAGCGCAGGTTGAGCTTGGTGTACGCGTCGTAGATCCCGTGCGACAGGGCCTCCTCGTCACCGCCCTCGGTCAGCACGTTCTGCCCGCGCTTGCCCATGACGATCGCCGTACCGGTGTCCTGGCACATCGGCAGGACACCCGCGGCGGCGATGTTCGCGTTCTTCAGGAGGTCCAGCGCCACGAACTTGTCGTTGGAGGACGCCTCCGGGTCGTCGACGATCCGCCGCAGCTGCGCCAGGTGGGCCGGGCGCAGGTAGTGCGAGATGTCGTGCATCGCCTCGGCGGCCAGGGTGCGCAGCGCCTCCGGGGCGACCTCGAGGAACGTCCGGCCGCCGGCCTCGAAGGTGGAGACACCCTCGGCGGTCACCAGACGGTACGGCGTGGTGTCCTCCCCCAGGGGGAGCAGATCGGAGTACGCAAACTCTGCCATGACGGCCATTCCTCACTCGGTGACGGCGGCTGACCTCCCTCGGGCAGCGCATCCACCAGGGTAGAGCGCCGCCCCCGGGAGGATCCTGTGAGGTAAGGCTCACCTGGATCCCGCCCCCGGAAGGCGGGTGCGGGGCCGGGGCGCGCCGGTTGGAGGGGTAGTCGCGATCTATCGCGTTTGGGTACGCTGGGGCGGTGGACCTAGAGAAGCAGCCCCAGCAGCCCCACGCGCCGGCCGCCCGGCCGCCCGCCGAAGCCCTGGACGGCGATGGCATCCGCGCCTCCGACGCCGACCGCGACCGGATCGCGGACATCCTGCGGGAGGCGATGGCCGAGGGTCGTCTGACGGCGGACGAGCACGCGGAGCGGATCGACCTGGTCTACCGGGCCAAGACCGTCGGCGAACTCCAGCCGCTGGTCCGGGACCTGCCCGCCGCCTCCGGCTCCACGGCCCGCCCGGACTCCCAGCCGTACGCCTACGGCCCCGAGGCCCCCGACGGCCCCGCGGACAATCTCGTCGCGGTCTTCAGCAGCGCCAACCGCAAGGGCCGTTGGCGGGTCGGCGGCCGGACGAACGCCTTCGCGCTCTTCGGCAGCGTGGAGATCGATCTGACCGAAGCGCTTTTCGGCCAACGCCTCACCGTTATCAATGCGACGTCCATCTTCGGCAGCGTCGACGTCCGGGTGCCGGAGAACATTTCCCTGCGCGGCAACGGCACGGGCGTCTTCGGCAGCTTCGAAGTGCGGACGCTCGAATCGCCGGACCCGGAAGCACCGGTCGTCGTGGTCAACGGCTATTCCGTGTTCGGCAGCGTGGAAGCCAGGCCGAAGCGGGGCAAGTTCGTCGCTGACCTCCAGCAGCGGCTGCGCAAACATCTCGGCCACTGAATACGGCGGGGGCGCACGACATACGGCGCATACGGCGGGGCGCACGACCTCCGGTAATCGGCCATAAAGCCGCGGGGGCGCATTCCGGTGCACCGCGCGCTGGTGCCACGCAGTGCATAGGCGTACGCACAGCGGGTAGGGAGTGCTGCATCGACTCTCGCTCGCGAAGCCGTAGCCGTCGTCAGGAGTAGACCGTGCTGCAACCGTCGCATCAGCCTCTGCAGTTCGCCGCCGTTCCGGCCCAGCGGACCCCCGCCCGGGAGGACGACGCGGGCCCCTGGCATTCCGATGCGGCCTGCCGCCGCGACGAGGCCGGCCTGTTCTTCGCCCCGTCGAAGGAACCGACCGCTGCCCGGCTGGCCCGCGAGGAGGCCGCCAAGCGGGTCTGCGCCCGGTGTCCGGTCATGGTGGAGTGCCAGGAGCACGCGCTGATGCAGCCCGAGCCGTACGGGGTGTGGGGCGGGCTCACCGCCGCGGAGCGCCGGGTGGCGCTGGCCCGGCGGCGACGGCGGGACGTCGAGCTCACGGCCGCCGCGACGGCGCCGGAACACATAGCGGCGGCGGGCTGAGCCGGTCCCCGCCCGCGGGATTCGCGCACGTACGGGGGGAGGGGTGTGGGGAGCGATGGCCCGCTCCCCACACCCCTCCCCGTTCCGGCAGCCGTTCTGGTGGGACTACTTCGCGCGGTCGAAGTCGATGGCGCTGTAGGCGCGCAGCTTCGACAGCCGGTGGGTCGAGGAGATCGACCGGATCGTGCCGGACTTGGAGCGCATCACGATCGACTCGGTGGTCGCCGTCTCCGCGCGGTACCGCACACCGCGCATCAGCTCACCGTCGGTGATCCCCGTCGCCACGAAGAACACGTTGTCGCCGCTGACCAGGTCGTCGGTCGACAGCACCCGGTCCAGATCGTGGCCCGCGTCCAGCGCCCGCTGCCGCTCCGCCTCGTCCTTGGGCCAGAGCTTGCCCTGGATGACGCCGCCGAGGCACTTTATGGCGCACGCCGAGATGATGCCCTCGGGCGTCCCGCCGATGCCCATCAGCAGGTCGACGCCGGTGCCCTCGCGGGCCGCCATGATCGAGCCCGCGACGTCGCCGTCGGAGATGAACTTGATCCGCGCGCCCGTCTCCCGGATCTCCTTGACGATGCCCTCGTGCCGGGGCCGGTCGAGGATGACGACCGTGACGTCCTCGGGCGTGGAGTTCTTCGCCCGCGCCACACGCCGGATGTTGACCGACACGGGCGCGTTGATGTCGACGAAGTCCGCCGCCTCGGGCCCCGTCACCAGCTTGTCCATGTAGAAGACCGCGGACGGGTCGAACATCGCGCCCCGGTCGGCCGCCGCCAGCACGGCGATGGCGTTCGGCATGCCCTTGGCGTTGAGCGTGGTGCCGTCGATCGGGTCGACCGCGATGTCGACCTCGGCGCCGGTGCCGTCGCCGACCCGCTCGCCGTTGAACAGCATGGGGGCTTCGTCCTTCTCGCCCTCGCCGATGACGACGACGCCGTTCATCGAGACGGTCGAGACGAGGGTCCGCATGGCCTTCACGGCGGCGCCGTCGGCGCCGATCTTGTCGCCGCGGCCCACCCAGCGCCCGGCAGCCATGGCGGCGGCCTCGGTGACCCGGACCAACTCCAGGGCCAGGTTGCGGTCGGGGGCCTCCGGGGAGACCTCCAGGTGGGACGGCAGATGATGCTCGGACATCGGAGCGCACCTTTCTGTACGGCGACGACCGGATATGAGGGTGCTGTGACTCTATCGGTAGGTCGATAAAATGAGCAGGCCGGGTCACGCATGAGCGCTTCCGGGGGTGCTGCCCCGAGCGGCACCCTGCGGCCGGGCGTGTCAGGCCGCGTGCCACCATGGATCCCGTGGCAAGCAAGCGAGGCAAGCAGACAGTCCGGGACATGCTCCTGTCGACCTTGGTGATCGCCGCCTGCGCGGGCGTCATCTACCTGTTCATCCCGAAGGACGAGCACGCCGATCCCCTCAAGGCCGTCGACTTCACCGTGGAGCTGGCGACGGTGCGGACCGCCGCCCCCTACCCGGTGGCCGCGCCCGAGGGGCTGCCGAAGGAGTGGAAGGCGACCTCCGTCAGCTACGACGACGCCGCGGGCGACGCCTGGCACCTGGGCTTCCTCGACGCGGACCGCAGGTACGTCGCGGTCGAGCAGTCCACCGCTGCCGCGGGCACGTACGTCCCCGAGGTCAGCAGGAAGGCCAAGGACACCGGGCGCACCGAGACGGTGGCCGGCGCGGAGTGGCAGTACTGGGAGGGCGCGAAGTACAACGCCCTCGTCCTGCCCGGCAAGGGGCACACCACGGTGGTGACCGGCTCGGCTCCGAAGGAGAGCCTGGTCGAGATGGCCGCCGCACTGAAGACGACGCCGCCCGCCGCGCCGGCTTCCTGACGCGCGACCCGCGCCGAACCGCGTACGCGAAGGGCCCGGAACACCAAGTGCACTTCCTGGTGTTCCGGGCCCTTCGCATGCGGGCGGCCAGGCTCGGCCGCCAAGGATCCGGACGGAGTCGTCGACTCGGGCGGAGTCGGGGACTCAGACGGTCGTGACGACCTCGTCGAAGGAGAGGCGCGGGCTGCGCGGGAACCAGGCGTCCTCGCCCGGCTTGCCGATGTTGACGACCATCAGCGGGGCGTGGTCGTCGTCCAGGAACTCCTTCTGGATGCCCGCGGCGTCGTAGCCGGTCATCGGGCCGGCGGCCAGGCCGGCGGCGCGGACGCCGATGATGAAGTAGGCGGCCTGGAGCGCGGCGTTGAGGCCGGCGGCCGACTCGCGGACCGGGCGCTCCGAGAAGAACATGTCCTTGGCCTGCGGGAAGTGCGGGAGCAGCGCCGGGAGCTCCTCGTGGAACTCGTTGTCGGCGGCCAGGATCGCGACCAGCGGGGCCGTGGAGGTCTTCGGCCGGTTGCCCTCGGCCATGTGCTGCACCAGGCGCTCGCGACCCTCGGCGGAGCGGACCAGGACGACGCGCAGCGGCGACTGGTTGAAGGCGGTCGGCCCGAACTTGACCAGGTCGTAGACCGCCTGGATCTGCTCGTCGGTCACCGGCTCGTCGGTGAAGGTGTTGGCGGTACGGGCCTCACGGAAGAGGAGGTCCTGGGCGGCGGGGTCGAGAACGAGGGACATCTGGTGCAAACCTTCCGAACGTACGCGGTGGGGACAGGACCCGAACGTACGCCAGAGATAGGTTAACTTTCAACTAAAACTGGCCGGGAGTGATCCATTGCACAGTACATCTGTCTTGCGCGACGGCCCCGGGCCGGAACGCGGACGCCCGCCCCCGCACCGGGCCGCCACCACCGCGCCACGGCGGACCATCACCGCGCGACCGCTGGGCACGCGGGCGTTCGCTCGCTCAGCCTTGGTCGTCGTCCTCCTGCGGGCGGGCCAGGGCCGCGTCCAGCCGGGCGCGGGCGCCCTCCAGCCAGTGCCGGCAGACCTTCGCCAGCTCCTCGCCCCGCTCCCACAGGGCCAGCGACTCCTCCAGCGTCGTGCCGCCCGCCTCCAGCCGGCGTACGACCTCGATCAGCTCGTCCCGCGCCTGCTCGTACCCGAGCGTGCCCGTGGCGGCAGCCGCCGTCGTCCCGTCGTCGTCCGTCATGTGATCCACCCTAAGCGTGAGCTGTTACGACACTGTGGGCGCTGCGGCCCCTGCGATACGGCCGCCCGGCCGCCCTGTTTCCCGGTTCCGGCGGGCGTGGCGCCCGGGCCGTCCCGTTTCCCGGTTCCGGCGGGCGCGGCTCCCGGGCCGTCCCGCTCCCCGGTTCCTCGCGGGCGCGGCTCCCGGGACGCCCCGGCCCCCGGCCCCTCGCGGGTGCGGACGTCCGGCCTTCCCGCTCTCCCGGCCTCATCCGTCCACCCGCACCGTGAACTCGCCCTCCGACACCCGCGCCCGCAGCGGCTCGCCGGGCGCCCCGGCCTCCTCGGGGGAGCGGACCACGTGCCCGTCGGGCCGCTGGAGCACCGCGTAGCCCCGCTCCAGGGTCGCGGCCGGCGACAGCGAGACGACCCGGGCGAGCGTGTGCGACAGCTCCGAATCGGCCCGGTCCAGCAGATGGCCCAGCACCCGGCGACTGCGCCCCAGGAGCGCGTCCACCTCGGCCTCGCGCTCGTCCACCAGCCGGTGGGGCCGCTCCATCGCGGGGCGGCCCAGCGCGTGCGCGAGCCCCCGCTCCTCGCGGTCCAGCAGCCCCCGTACGGTCCGCAGAGCCCGGTCCCGCAACTGCCGCACCCGCTCCATCTCCTCGCCCACGTCGGGGACGACCTTCTTGGCCGCGTCCGTGGGCGTGGAGGCACGCAGATCGGCGACCAGGTCCAGCAGCGGCGAGTCGGGCTCGTGGCCGATCGCGGAGACCACCGGCGTACGGCAGGCGGCCACCGTCCGAATCAGCTGCTCGTCGGAGAACGGCAGCAGATCCTCGACGCTGCCGCCGCCCCGCGCCACCACGATCACGTCGACCTCCTCCAGCGCGTCCAGCTCCTCGACCGCCTGGACCACCTGGGCGACCGCGTGCACCCCCTGCACGGCGGTGTTGCGGACCTCGAAGCGCACGGCGGGCCAGCGGCGGCGGGCGTTCTCCAGGACGTCGCGCTCGGCGGCGGAAGCACGCCCGCAGACCAGCCCGACGAGCTGCGGCAGGAACGGCAGCGGCTTCTTGCGGTCCAGCGCGAAGAGCCCCTCGGCGGCGAGCGACTTCTTCAGCAGCTCCAGCCGCACGAGCAGCTCACCGATGCCGACCGGCCGTATGTCCGTCGCCCGCAGCGACAGCTGCCCCCGGGGCGCGTACCACTCGGGCTTGGCCAGCACGACGACGCGCGCGCCCTCCGTCACGACATCGGCGATCCGGTCGAAGACCTGCCGGAAACAGGTCACGCTCACCGAGATGTCGTGGGACGGATCGCGCAGCGTCAGGAAGACGACCCCGGCACCCGGGCGCCGCGACAGCTGGGTGATCTGCCCCTCCACCCAGATGGCGCCGAGCCGGTCGATCCAGCCGCCGATGAGCCGGGACACCTCACCGACGGGCAGCGGCGCTTCCGCGGACGTGTTGAGAGCCATACGGGCGAGCGTATCGGCAGCCACCGACAGGCCCCTGCCCCCGCGCGGAGGCCAGCGTCCGCGCACCACGCGAAGCCGCACGGAACGCGAGCCGTACAGAACGCGGAGCCGCGCACCACGCGAAGCCGCGCACCACGCGAAGCCGTACAGAACGCGAAGCCGTACAGAACGCGAAGCCGTACGGGGCACGAAGTCCGAGCAGCCGCCCTACGGGACCGGGACCCCCTTCCCCGCGCCGCCACCACCCGGGCCCTCCGTACCGCCCCGGCGGCCCGTCCCCTGCACCGCCAGCACCACGAGCCCCACCCCGAGCCAGCAGACACCCACCACCTGGGAGGACGTCGTCGCCTCCACGATGACCGCGACCAGCACCCCCGCCCCGACCACAGGGATCAGCACGTGCCGCCACCACACCGGCGGGCCCTCCATCCGGCGTACGGCGAACCAGCCGACCACCGACGCGTGCAGCAGGATGAACGCCGTCAGCGCGCCGATGTCCACGACGGAGACCAGATGGTCCAGGCCGTCGTCGCGCCGGGCCGCCCACACGGCGGCCACCAGCGTCACGATCGCCGCGCACAGGATCGCCACCCGCGGCACACCCGACGACGGGTCGACCTTCGCGAGGAAGTGCGGCAGGCGCCGCTCCCGGGCCATCGCGAAGACCAGCCGCCCGGCGGCGGCCTGCCCCGCCAGCGCGGCGAACGCGGCGCCGATCGCCTTGCTGACCGCCACCAGGTCATGCAGCCAGGTGCCCACCGAGGCGTCCACCGCGTCGTAGAACGCCGACCCCTGCGCCGCCGGGTCCGCCGCCAGCTCCGCCGAGCTCACCGGCTCCAGCAACGCCGCCAGATACGACTGCGCCACGAACAGGACGCCGGCCAGCACCAGACAGAACAGCACCGCCCGCGCCACCTTCTGCGAGCCGCCCGTCACCTCCTCGGCGAACGAGGCGATGGCGTCGAAGCCCAGATAGGAGAGCACGGCGATCGACACGGCCCCCAGCACCGCCGTCATGGAGAACCCGGAGTCCCCTGTCAGCGGCGTCAGCCAGCCGCGCTGCGCCCCGTCCCGTACGAGGACGACCGCGGCCGAGACCATGAAGACCAGCAGCACCACGATCTCCATGGCCAGCACCGCGAAGCCGACCCGGGCGGCCGCCCGCACGCCCCACAGGTTGAGCAGGGTGGTCACGAGCACGGCGAGCGCGGTCCACACCCACCGCGAGACCTCCGGGACCAGCGCGTTCATCGCGATCCCGGAGAAGAGGTAGGCGACGGCCGGGATCAGCAGGTAGTCGAGCATGGCCATCCACCCGGCGATGAACCCCGGCCCTTCCCCGAGCCCCTTGCGGGCATACGTGAAGACCGATCCGGCGAAGGGGGCGACCCGCACCATCTGGGCGTAACTGAAGGCGGTGAACCCCATGACCACCGTGGCCACCACATAGACGAGTGCGACCGCGCCCTCGGACTTCGCGTCCAGGGTGCCGAACACCCCGACCGGGGCCATCGGGGCGATGAAGAGGAGCCCGTAGACGACCAGATCCCGGAATCCCAGCGTCCGCCGCAGCCTGCCCGATTCCGTACTGCTGCCCTCACCGCCGCCCGAACCGTTCCCAGCCCCGCTGCCTGAGCCGTTCCCAGCCACGCCGCCAGAACCGCTCCCCGTTCCGCTGCCCGAACCGCTCTCCGGCACCGACGCCATCGCCCCTCCATCACCATCCGTCATTTCTCACGAACGCAACGTGACCAGTCTCCCGACCCGGCCGTCCTCGCGCCTGTTCGCCACGGCCTTACGATGGGACGCATGACTGCAACTCCTGCCCGCCGTGTCCTGCTCGCCGCTCCCCGTGGCTACTGCGCGGGCGTGGACCGTGCCGTGATCGCCGTCGAGAAGGCCCTGGAGCAGTACGGGGCCCCGATCTACGTCCGCCACGAAATCGTGCACAACAAGTACGTCGTGCAGACCCTGGAGAAGAAGGGCGCGATCTTCGTGGACGTCACCGCGGAGGTGCCCGAGGGCTCCATCGTGATGTTCTCCGCGCACGGAGTCGCGCCCACCGTCCACGCGGAGGCCGCCGAGCGCAAGCTCGCCACCATCGACGCGACCTGCCCGCTGGTCACCAAGGTCCACAAGGAAGCCGTCCGTTACGCCAAGGAGGACTACGACATCCTCCTGATCGGCCATGAGGGGCACGAGGAGGTCATCGGCACCTCCGGCGAGGCCCCCGACCACATCACGCTGGTCGACGGCCCCGAGGACGTCGCGAACGTCGAGGTCCGCGACGAGTCGAAGGTCGTCTGGCTCTCCCAGACCACCCTGTCCGTCGACGAGACGATGGAGACGGTCGACGCCATCAAGGCGAAGTTCCCCAACCTCCTCTCGCCGCCCAGCGACGACATCTGCTACGCCACGCAGAACCGCCAGATCGCGGTGAAGAAGCTCGCCGAGGACGCCGAACTGGTCATCGTGGTCGGCTCCAAGAACTCCTCGAACTCCATTCGCATGGTCGAGGTCGCCCTGGACGCCGGAGCCCCCGCCGCCCACCTGGTCGACTTCGCCGACGAGATCGACGAGGCCTGGCTGGAGGGCGTGACCACGGTCGGTCTGACGTCCGGCGCCTCCGTCCCCGACGTCCTCGTCGACGGTGTCCTGGAATGGCTCCAGGAGCGCGGTTACGCGGACGTGGAGACGGTGAAGACGGCCGACGAGTCGATCACGTTCTCCCTCCCCAAGGAGCTGCGCCGCGACCTGCGCGCCGAGGCCGCCGCCCTTTCCGCCGAGTAGCCGGGCAAGGGGCCCGGGCTGCCCGTACCGTGGGTTCCATGGAGATCTTCGGCGTGGACATCGGCGGATCAGGGATCAAGGGCGCTCCCGTGGACCTGGACCGCGGAGACCTGGCGCGGGAGCGCCACAAGGTGCTGACACCGCACCCGGCCACGCCCGAGGGCGTGGCCGACGGCGTGGCCGAGGTCGTAGGTCACTTCGACTGGACGGGCCCCGTCGGCATCACCTTCCCCGGGGTCGTCACGGACGGCATCACGCGTACCGCGGCCAATGTCGACAAGGGCTGGATCGACACGGACGCCCGCAGGCTGCTGGGCGAGCGGATCGGCCAGCCCGTCACCATCCTGAACGACGCGGACGCGGCCGGGGTCGCCGAGATGACCTTCGGAGCGGGCAAGGGCCGCGCGGGCACGGTCATCATGCTGACCTTCGGCACAGGCATCGGCAGCGCGGTCTTCACCGACGGCCTGCTCGTCCCCAACACCGAGTTGGGCCACCTGGAACTGCACGGCCACGACGCGGAGAAGCGCGCCTCCACGAAGGCCAAGGAGGACGAGGACCTCAGCTGGCAGCACTGGGCGCACCGGGTCCAGAAGTACCTGCTGCACGTGGAGATGCTGTTCTCGCCCGAGCTGTTCATCATCGGCGGAGGGGTGAGCCGCAAGGCGGAGAAGTTCCTGCCGCTGATCGAGAAGGTCCGGGCCGAGATGGTCCCGGCCCAGCTTCAGAACAACGCGGGCATCGTGGGAGCGGCGATGGCGGCGGGCCAGGCACACAGCCAGGGCTGAACGGACCGGACGGCGCCACGGGCACCGGCAGCGGAGACGGGCCGAGCGCCGTTCAGGGCCGCTGAGGAGGACGGGCCACCGCGCCCGCTCCGCTCGCCCCGGCCTGTACGGGCTTCGCCGCCGCGGCCCCGGCGGCGGCCCGGGGCTCCCGCTCGGGTGCGGCGCCACGCCCCTGCGCCAGCACGTACCGTCGCCGGGCCCGCATGTGGCGCACCTTGCGTACGGAGGCGATGAGCCCCGCGACCAGCGTCCCGCCGTACAGCCAGCCGGCGTGCACGGCGAGGGCGGTGACGAGGCCCATGGTCTGCCCGCCGAACCCTTCGGACCCCCCGGAAATCGGGAACACTCCGACGGCGAAGGCGATGGGCACGCTGATCGGCGCGGTGACCAGGTCGGCGGGCCGGACCCAGAGGGCGGTCAGAGCGCTGACGGGCAGGAAGAGCAGCCCGAAGACGAGCTCCGAGCTGTCGAACAGCAGCCGGTCGACGCAGGCGAGCACGAACATGGTGAGGGCGGCGAACAGCCCGGCCCCGATCCCGGTGAGCCGGGGGTTGGGGAACCGCCGCAACGCGAGAACCACGGGCGGCACGCTGCGCACCCGTACCCGGTACACGGCGGAACTCTCGCCGCCCGCCCGGCCCGGCGCGGGCGGGGCGGGCGCGGCCTGCGGGGGCTGCCTGCGCTGCGGGGGACGTGTCCTGTGCTGCTCCACCTGCACAACGTAGGTCGCGGGGGGCGGGGAATCAGGCGTTGGACACGCGCTTTGGCCGACCTTGGCGTTGCGTTCGATGTCACACGGCCGAAAGGCGCACTGTCCGGGCCCGCGGGGCAGGCCCGTAAACTGGAGAATCGGTCCACTCCGGGACCCGGCCGAACAGCCGAGCCGGACCCGGCCGCCCCTGACCCCCTCCTCACTCCAGGAAGTCGCCAAAGTGTCGCTCACGATCGGAATCGTCGGTCTGCCGAATGTCGGCAAGTCGACCCTGTTCAACGCCCTGACCAAGAACGACGTGCTGGCGGCCAACTACCCGTTCGCCACGATCGAGCCGAACGTCGGCGTGGTCGGCGTCCCGGACCCGCGCCTGAACAAGCTCGCGGAGATCTTCAGCTCCCAGCGGCTCCTCCCGGCGACGGTGGACTTCGTCGACATCGCCGGCATCGTCCGGGGCGCTTCGGAGGGCGAGGGCCTGGGCAACAAGTTCCTCGCGAACATCCGCGAGTCCGACGCGATCTGCCAGGTCATCCGGGCCTTCAAGGACGAGAACGTCGTCCACGTCGACGGCAAGGTCTCGCCGAAGGACGACATCGAGACGATCAACACCGAGCTGATCCTCGCCGACCTCCAGTCCGTCGAGAAGGCCGTCCCCCGCCTGACGAAGGAATCCCGCCTCCAGAAGGAGAAGGTCGCGGTCCTCGCCGCGGTCGAGGAGGCCCAGAAGATCCTGGAATCCGGCCAGACCCTGTTCGCCGCGGGCATCACGGCGGCCACCGAGAAGGGCCGGCTCCTCCACGAGCTGCACCTGCTCACCGTCAAGCCGTTCCTGTACGTCTTCAACGTCGACGAGGACGAACTGGTCGACGAGGACTTCAAGAACGAGCAGCGCGCCCTGGTCGCCCCCGCCGAGGCGATCTTCCTGAACGCCAAGATCGAGTCCGAGCTGATCGAGCTCGACGACGACGAGGCGCTCGAACTGCTCCAGTCCATGGGCCAGGAAGAGCCCGGCCTCGCCACCCTCGGCCGCGTCGGCTTCGAGACCCTGGGCCTCCAGACCTACCTCACGGCAGGCCCGAAGGAAGCCCGCGCGTGGACCATCAAGAAGGGCGCCACGGCCCCGGAGGCGGCCGGTGTGATCCACACCGACTTCCAGAAGGGCTTCATCAAGGCGGAGATCGTCTCCTTCGCCGACCTGGTGGAGACCGGCTCGGTCGCCGAGGCCCGCGCCAAGGGCAAGGCCCGCATGGAGGGCAAGGACTACGTCATGCAGGACGGGGACGTGGTGGAGTTCCGCTTCAACGTCTGACTGGCAGTCAAGGGATGCGCCCGGCCCGCTCGTTGGTGGGTCGGGCGCAGGTGTACGTCCGCGTGGAGTCCTTGTGCCGCGAAGCGCTGAGGTGTTGGTGACGGGTCTGGTTGGTGCGACTGCGGTCGGCGTTCAGACTTTGACGACCTCTACGGCGGGGCCGCACAGGAGCGTCAGGTCCTCGGGATCGGAGGTCAGGACGGTGACCGGCTGGGGTGCGGTGCGGGCGATGACGGCGAAGGCGGCGTCGATGGCGTACTTGTGGCCGTGGAGGCGGTGGCTGCGCAGGAGGGCTGCGGCCTGATCGGTGATCTCCTTGGTGACGTCGTGAACGTCGACGCGGGAGAGGACCCACTTGATCCGGGCGGGGTGAATGCGCTCGTAGTCGGCCTCGAGGGTGGTCATGGCGCTTGTGGCCACGCGGATGCCTTCCTCCGATGCCGCTTGGATCAGGGCCATGACGGTGCGGTCCTTGCGGTAGAGCTTGGAGAGGCCTTCGCTGTCGAGCAGTAGGGTGCCGGGCATCAGGCTGCGGCCCCGCCGACCTGCCGGTGGTCATGGCGCAGCAGCGCGCGGGCGGCTTCGACCTCCTCGCGGGTGAGCTCGTCATTGTCGGTCGCGAAGTCGGCGACGATCTCCCGGAGCTTGTCCATGGCGACCCGTTGTTCGAGGGCTTCGGCGACGTAGGAGGAGAAACCACCGGGCCCGACGTGGGCGCGTACGGCTTCGGCGAGGTCCTCGGGCAGGCTGATCGAATACTTCTTGCTACTGCTCATGGTGCCCATGCTACCGGTGGTCGTAAGTCTCTGGGTGTACATGGTCGTGGCCGCGCGGACGGGTATCCGTCCGGTCCGCAGAGAGTCCGCAGGACACCCGTAAGCACGCGGATGCGCCGCCGGTGCCTGGTTCCACTCTGATGGGCCCTCCTGGGACTGCGAGCCGATCGTCGCGGGGAGCGCAGTCGGCCGTGCCCGGGTTCGTTCTTGCCGGCACGAGGAGATCGTCGAGCAGGCGATGCGGGTGTATGGGGCGAGGACGAAGGCCGCCGCAGTGCGGGCGGCCATGCAGGAGGGGGTGAGGCTGCGGCTGCGCCGGGAGCTGTTCGATGCCCTGGACGATGGTGAGTTTGATGACGTGTTCGCGGAGATCCGGTCGCAGACGGGGCCGCGGAATCCGGACGGCTCGCTTAAGCGCGAAGACGGGGCTTCGGCGGCGTGAAAGGGCGCTACCTCATCGACAAGTCTGCGCTGGCCCGCCGGGTCAAACCGGCAGTGCGGGCGCGGCTGGATGCACTGGACCGCGATGGACTCCTAGCAGTGTGCGCCCCGACCGAGTATGAGGTTCTGTACTGGGCGCGTGGAAAGCCCGAGGCGCTGCGCCTGCGTACCCTGCTCCGTGGCTTCGACTACTTGCCCTGCAACGACGAGGAGTTCGAGCAGGCGCTCGCGATCCAGGCGCTGGCGCTGAACGCTGGCTTTCACCGGGCGCTGTCGCCGGCCGACGTCCTCATCGCGGCAACCGCAGAACGGCATGGGCCACGGTCCTGCACTACGACGGCGACTTCGACATGATCGCCTCGGTGAGCGGGGTGCAAGCCGAGTGGGTCGTGGAGCCCGGCACCGCCGACTGACCAGTGTGGTACATCGTGGAACGGTGACCGACGCTGATGACCCACACGAGCACTTCGCCGTTGTCCACGGTGTAGATGTAGATGATGCGGTAGTCCCCGACTCCGAGGTGGCGGCGATCGGGCTGGGAATCGAGCGCGGTGGTGTCGAAGCCGAACGGGTCGCTTTCCCGTTCCGTCAGCTTGGTCAGGATGCGGAGCGCGGTGTCGCGCGGAATTGTGCGGAGTTCGGCTAGGGCTTCCGGGTGGAAGACGGTGCGGTACTCACTCACTTGCCAGGCTCGGTCCGGCCCCCGGTGCGTCCTCCGCGGCCCCGCCCATCCCGGCTATGCCGCGAGCGCCTCCGCCGTGGCGCGGGCGAACGCCTCGTGGTTGTCCAGCATGATGTTGTGCCCGCAGTCGGGAATCGCTACCACTCTCACGCCCGCCGCTTCGAGCAGCTCCGCTCCGCGCAGCGGGCCGATGCTTTCGGGCAGCACATAGGTGCGCGGGATCCGCAGGTCGGTGAGCAGTGTTCGCAGGGGCGGGACACCGCCGCGTGCGAGGTGGACCGCGCTGCGGTGCAGGGCCTCCAGGCCCGCCAGGCGCATCGTGGACCACCAGTGGGCGCCGACGGCATCCCGGACCTCCTGCCAGCCGCCCGCCAGGAACTCCTCCTCCGTGAAACGGGCGATGCCCGCGCTGCCCGGGCCCGGGGCGGGGGTGACCGGGTCGAGATTGGCGTCCACGAGGACGAGTCGGGAGACCAGGTGCGGGTGTCGGGTGGCCAGGACGATGGCCACCGAGCCGCCCATGCTGTGCGCGATCAGCTCGGCCCCCACCACGTCGGCGGCCTCCAGCGCCGCGGCGAGCGCGTCGGCGTGCGCGTCGAGTGTGTAGGCGAAGTCGCCCGGGCGGTCGCTGATCCCGAATCCGAGCATGTCGATCAGGAGAGAGCGGCGCCCCGCGAGCAGGGGGTGCGCCGCGCTTTCCGCGAAGTAGGCGGGTGAGGTGGCGCCGAGCCCGTGCACGTAGACGCGGGAGGGCTCCGCCCCCGGCAACTCGACCCACCGTATCCGGTCACCGCTAGGTGTCGCACTGGCGCTACGCACAGCCTGGATCTCCCGCACTCGAACTCGTTGGAAAAGGCGAGGCTACCCGTCGGGCGCCGCGTCCGTCGTGGATCGTGCGGTGCTTGCCGCCCGGATTCCGCCCCCCGGCCGGTGAATGATTCGGTCAGGACGGCAGCCACGGTTCGTTCAACATTCATAAGTCGCCCTGCGCGATCCACGGCCGGTCCGGTGGGCCACCTTGATCCGAGGGCGTCAGAGGGATCTTTTACCAGCTCCTAACCCTTGGTCGGGGAAAGTGCAGGCACCCTGTGGGAATCACGTGTCAACGATGTTGCGACATATGTTTCCGATGAGGAGTAAACGTGCGTCATCCCTCCCCGATAACCGCGGTGGACACGGAAGTCATCGCTCTGAGTGATGAAGCCCGTGCCCTGTACATCGGACTGCTGAGGCAGGACGGGGTGGAGCGGGGTCCGTCCCGGGGGCCCGGGGAGGAGGCGGTGAGCGGTGGCGGGGCGGCGCAGGAACTGGTCGCCCTGGGGCTGGTGGCCCGCTCCGAACTGGGTCCCCAGCGGCTCAGCGTGGTGGATCCCCAGATCGTCGAGGCGCGTATGGGTTCCGCGTTGCGGTCGAAGGCGCTGCTTCTGCTGGAGCAGGCGGCCGACCTTTCGGAATTTCTCAGTCCGCTTATCGCGGTTGCCCAGGAATCCGCCGTTGCGCATTCCGGTGAGCCAATTGTCCACCTCGAGGGGAAGGCGGTGATCAGCGCCTTCATCAGCAGTACCGTGAATCAGTGCGGCGAGGAACTCCTCACCGCGCAGCCGGGTGGCGGCCGGGCGAAGGCCACCCTGTCCGCGATACGGGCGGAGACGGCCTCCCTGCTCGACCGGGGAGTATCCGTACGGACGCTGTATCAGCACACGGCCTGGCATGACGGTCCGACCCGGGACTACGTCTCGGATATGACCGAACTCGGGGCGGAGGTGCGGACGTTGGACGAATTCTTCGATCGTCTCGTCATCGCGGACCGACGTATTGCCTTCATCCCCGCGGACGCGGGCAGGGATCGCGCGGTTATCATCCGCGACCCCGCCATCGTCCGTTTCCTGTCGGATGTGTTCGACAGGAATTGGCTGCGCGCCAAGGTGTTCATGGGATCCCGCACCCCGCAGGAGTCCATGGAGATCAGTTCCGCGTTGCGCGAGACCATCATCCGGTGCCTCGTCGACGGAGACAGTGACAGCGAGATAGCCAAGCGGATCGGGTTGAGCACCCGCGCTTACGCCTCGCATCTGGCGAAGCTGAAGGAGGAGTTCGGCGTGGAGACGCGCTTTCAGCTCGGCTACTCCCTGGCCCTGAGGGGGAGGGGCGATGCCTGAGACCCGCCCCGGACAGCTGGCCGGCCACGGAGGATCAGGCGGAGATCCTTTCCTTTGCGGGGGTGGGGGCGGGGGTGGGGGCGGGTTCGGTAGCCGTGGTCGCGTACGGCGGCGGTACGGCCGGGACGTCCACCGGTCGAGCGGGGGGCCTGCGTCGAGCCAGGGCCATCGCGTGATAGCCGACCACGGTCACCACGGTGCCGAGCGCGATGCCACTGACGGAGAAGCCGTCGGTCACCTGGATCGACACCCCTCCGATGCCGACGATCAGACCCGCTGAGATGGGGACGAGGTTCGCCGGGACGGCGAAGTCCACGCCCGCCTTGATCCAGATCCTGACGCCGAGCAGTCCGATCATGCCGTAGAGCACGACGGTGATGCCGCCGAGCACTCCACCGGGGGTCGCGGCGATGAGCGCGCCGAACTTGGGGCAGAGACCGAACAGCAGAGCGGTGATCGCGGCCATCCAGTAGGCGGCGGTCGAGTACACCCGCGTGGCCGCCATCACCCCGATGTTCTCGGCGTAGGTCGTCGTCGGCGCACCTCCCACGGAGGAGGCGACAGCGGTGGCCAGGCCGTCCGCGAAGATCGCTCTGCCCAGGCTCCGGTCCAGGTCGGCACCCGTCATCTCGCCGACCGCTTTGACATGGCCGGTGTTCTCCGCGACGAGCGCTATCACTCCGGGCAGGACGAGCAGGATCGCCGAGGTGGTGAAGGTCGGCGCGTGCAGAGTGGGGAGACCGAACCAGTCGGCGGACGAGACGCCCGTGAGGTCCACCCGGACGTGCTCGGTGACCTTCCCGGTCGGGTCGGCGGCGGTGATCGGACCCGAGACCCGGTCCAGTACCCACGACAGGGCGAAGCCCAGGACGAGGCCGATGAACACGGCCAACCTGCCCCAGAAGCCGCGCAGCAGCACACCGGCCGCGATGACCGCGGTCATGGTCGTCAGCGCCACCCACTGGTCCTGCGGCCAGTAGATGTCGGCCACCACCGGAGCCAGGTTGAGCCCGATGAGCAGGACCACCGCGCCGCTGACCACGGGCGGGAACACGCGGTTGACCGCCGTCGGCCCGGCGAGGTGGACCAGTACGCCGACGAGGGCGAGCACCAGGCCGGCGACCAGGATGGCGCCGGTGACGGTGGCCGTGCTGCCTCCGGCCGCCTTGATGGCCGCGACGGCGCCGACGAACGACGCGCTGGTGCCGAGGTAGCTGGGGATCTTGCCCTGGACGACGAGCAGGAAGATGATCGTGGCGACACCGGACATCAGGATGGCCAGGTTCGGGTCGAGCCCCATGACCACCGGGAAGACGAAGGTCGCGCCGAACATCGCCACCACGTGCTGGGCTCCGAAGCCCAGTGTGCGGGGCCAGGACAGCCGTTCGTCGGGCATGACCGCCGCCCCGGGCCGCGGGGCGCTTCCGTCGCCGTGCAGACGCCAGCCGAGCCCGAGTCTCTCTGTCAGCTTCACCAGTTGTCCCTTGTCGAGGATGTCGGTACCGATCGGTTGCGCGGTCATCCCAGCGGGTGGCCGCTGACCGTGACCTGGGCCGCCACCTGGGCCAGCCGCCGGTCCACGGTCGGCACGTCGTCGCCCACCACGATCCCGAACCCGGCCCGGCCCAGGAACTCACGGGGCGGGAGACGGAGCTGTGCGCCCGGTTCGCGGACCTGCCGTACGGTGCGCAGCCACGCGGAGTCGGCGAGCTCGCCCGCCACGCTGATGCCGTCCAGCACCAGGTCCCGCTGTGGGTAGAGGAACTGGATGCCCACCAGTTGGTCGGTGGGCCGCACGGATCGCGGAGCGGAGCCGCAGGCCACGGAGGCGGCGATCTCCCCGGCGGAGAGACCTGGCGCGGACAGCTCCGCGAGGTAGGGGATCAGTTCGCCGCCGAGCCGGCCGTTCACCTCGATGACCTTGGGGCCGTCGGCGGTGAGCATCAGCTCGGTGTGGGTCAGGGACCGGTCCACTCCGAGGGCCAGGTTGGCCCGTTCCACCACATCCCGTACGGCACGCCGCGTCGCCGGATCCAGCACCGGGCCCGCGACGTGTCCGACCTCTTCGAAGAAGGGCGGGTAGCCCGTCCGCTTGAGAGCGGTGACGTACGGGTGCACCTCGCCGTCGAGCACCCAGCTGTCGACGCTGATCTCCTCGCCGACCAGGAACTCCTCGATGAGCACCTGCCGGTCGACGACCGAGCTGAACTCCGAGTCCTGGGCCAGGGTCACCGCGGCGCGCAGATCGGCCTCCGAACGCACCACCTGCACACCGATGCTGGCTGCCTGGGCGCGGGGCTTGACGACCACCGGGTAGCCGAGCTCCGACGCGGCCCGGAGCGCCTCCTGTGCGGTGGAGACCAGCTGGAACCTGGCGGACGGCACGTTCTGGGCGGCGAAGACGGTCCGCTGCACGGCCTTGTCCCGGCAGGCTTGTGCGGCCTCGACGGGCATGGTGGGCACACCCAGTTCGGCGCCGACCGTGGCGGCGAGCACGACGAGCTTCTCCTCCCAGGTGAGCACGCCCGCCACGGTGCGTCCGTGTACGAGGTCACGGACCGCCTCACCGACGGCCTCGGGGTCGTCGAGGTCGGCGACGCGGTGGTCGGTGACGAACGGAAGCTGCCAGTCCACCTCGCCGCGGTTGAGGAGCAGCACGTCGCAGTGGTGCGCCAGCCCCTTGAGTACGTACTGCCGGAACTCCTGGTAGCCGGATCCGATGACGAGCACGGTGTTGCGCACGCTGAGACTCCTGTGGGTCGAGTAGGGCCCGGCGAGCAGCCGGGGTGATGTCAGACGGCTGCCGGAGTCGCGGCGCGCGGACGCTCGCGGTGCACCACGGAGACGATCTGGTCGAGCACGGCGGGTTCGAGGAAACCGTGCTCGGCGTCCAGCGCCTTCAAGATGGGCGGCAGCCGGTGCGCTTCGCCGAGCTCACTGGTGATCACGATGTTCGGCAGGACGGCGTCGCCGATGTGGTAGCTGATCGCGCGGACCAGACAGAGGTTCTCCGCGATGTCGCGGTGGAGCTCTTCCGTGAAGGCCCGTACGGGGAACTGCAGCGCCATCCTGCGCGTGGCTCCCGGGTCCTCGGGGAGGGACGCGGGCCAGTCGCCCTGTGCCATCGAGACCAGGCAGTCGTAGGTGTTGAGCCCGGATCCGGCGATCGACAGGGTGGTGGCGCCGGACACGCGCGGGTTGATCTCCAGGACGTGGTACTCACCGTCGACGTAGATCATGTCGAGGTCGATCGCGCCGGTGATGCCGAGCGTCTCGCACAGCCGCACGAGCGAGGCGGCGACGGGCCGGAACGCCTGGTCCGCCTCCTCGCGCGGTGCCACGTAACGCAGTCGGCCGAAGGTGGCCGTCGGTCCGTCGCCCGCGGGGCCCATCCATAGCATGGGCTGGACCACGTAGCGTCCGGGGGCTCCGACGATCTCCACGGAACACAGTTCGCCGGCGACGAACCGTTCCAGCATGAGGTTGCCGTCGTAGGGGCGGTCCAGATACGCGCGGAGGTCCCGCGCGTCCCGCAACACCTGCATGCCGTTGCCCAGACAGTCCCACAAGGGCTTGGTGATCAGCGGGAATCCCAGGGCCCGCGCCCGCAGCAGGACGACGTCGCGGTAGGCGGGGACCACGAGATTACGGTCGTTCAGGAGGTCCCCGTCGGCGAGGATCGCCGGCGGGGTGGTCAGTCCGTGCGCGGCGAGGAGCTGCTTGGTCTCCCATTTGTTGGACAGGAGATTGACGGTCTCCAGGTCGTGCATGACCATCGGGATTCCGTGCTGGGCGAGCTGCCGCTTGACGACGGCGTCCCGCAGGGCGTTCTCGTCCGGGATGGACAGGGAGATCACCGCGTCCGGGCGCCACTCCAGGAGTGCGTCGACCAGCGCCCCGGGGGATATGGCGGGGTCCACCTTCTCCGATTCGCCGGGGAAGTCACCGGGACCGCAGTGCCCGTCGGTGTAGAAGATCTTCACCTGGATCGCATCGCGTGCCAGCCGGGCCCGCAGCTCGTTCAGGTAGGGGTCTGCCTGCTGGATCTCGATGGAGCGCAGGAAGGCGATGCGTGACATGTCTCAGTTCTCCAGATCGATGGAAATTCCAGCGACTACGTCGTCGGCGAGCTGGTTGGCCTGCGCGGGCGAGCTCGCCCTGACGATCACGTGCCCGATGCGGGTGAACCTCTCGTAGTCGTTGCCGATCCGGTCGCCGGGCGCCGCGTAGGACTGCAGGGCGACGACCCCCTTGGTGGGGTGGGCGCCGCTCAGGCCGCTGAACACCCCGTGCTCCGGGGTGCTGATGAAGCGGATCGCGGCGGCGCCGGTCCGCAGGGGGCGGGTGTCCGGCCGGCGGCCGATGGCGGCCTGGACATAGCTGCGGGCTTCGCTGATCCCGGTCGCGTGTTCGACGACCTTCATGATGTGTCCGCCGGGCGGTCGGGCCCCGACCTCGATGATCCGGGGGCCGTCCGGGGTCACCTTGAGCTCGGTGTGCGTGACGCCGTTACGTACACCGAGCGCGGTCAGCCCCTGCTCGACGACGTCGAGGACCGAGGCCCGGGTCGCGGAATCGAGCTGGGCCGGCACCGTGTGCCCGGTCTCCTCGCAGATCCCGCCGCCGGTGGTGAACTTCTGAACGATCGCGAGGTGGTCGAAGGCGCCCTCGAACGCCACGGTCTCGATGCTGAACTCCGGTCCTTCGAGGTACTCCTGGACCAGCACCGTCGTGTCGAGGGGGATGCCGTAGGGGAATTCGAGCGACCACTGTCGTGCCCGCTCGAATGCCTCCGGCAGCTCGTCGAGGGAATCGATGACCGCGACGCCCACCGACCCCGCGTTCTCCGCCGGCTTCACCACCAGCGGGAACGCGAGCCGGCCGGCACGGATGCCCGCGGCCGCGGCGTCGACCGACGTGGCCGCGACGCAGAGCGGGCTGGGTACGGCGTACTTGCCGAACAGCTCCGCCATGCTGCCTTTGTTGCGTACCGCGTCGGCACGATCCACATCGTGACCGGGCAGCCCCAGCCGTGCGGCCAGTCGCGTGGCCAGCGGAGAGAGGAACTCCCAGCCGACGAGCACCCCGGAGATGCCCTGGGTGGTGCAGTAGAGCTCCAGCTCCTCCAGTGCTGTCTGCGGGGAGCGGAAGTCGGTGAAGACGGTGCCGGTGAACTTCTTCCTCAGGCCGTCGGAGTAGCGGTCGTACACCTCCGAGTGGGTGGCCAGGTGGACGGACACCCCCAGGTCACGGGCAGCGTCGACGACGTCTTCCGCCGCACTGCTCTCCGCTCCGAAGAGCAGGACACCTCTGGTCACGATGGGTTACCCCAGTTCCGGGATCGGTTGGATGGATTACGGACGGGTCCGGGTGGATGGATGTGCGGGCCGTCCGGTGCTGTCGCGCTAGCCGGCCGCGCCGGACGGAACGGCGTCCTGTCCGGCGGGCTCCCCCTGCGGGGCGAGTTGCCGCGGCAGGCCCCGGACGGCCGGGATCGCGATCACGCTGAGCGCGCAGAGCACCAGCCAGGGCGTCCTCGGCCCCGCGCTCAGCAGCGTGGTGAACAGCCACGGGGCCAGTGCCATGCCGAGCGTCCAGGAGAGCTGAAACACCGCCAGATAGCGCCCGAGTGCGTGGGGCGGAGCCAGCGCGACGCTGAGCTCTCCCAGGCCGGGCGAGGCCAGGATCTCTCCGGCCGTGAAGATGATCATCCCCAGGAACAGGCCCGCGATGACGGCCCCTTGCGGCATACCGTCGAGCAGGGCGTAGATACCAAAGGCCAGCGCGTCCAGTGCGGACGCGACAGCGATCACCTTCGTCAGCGGGTGGCGTTCGATCAGCCGGGTGGCCACCGACTGCCCGCCGATCACCAGCGCGCTGTTGACGATGAGCAGGACGCCGACGAGCCAGGTGGGGGCGGAGAGCGCGTCCACGACGTAGATGGCCA
This sequence comes from Streptomyces sp. CA-278952, assembly GCF_028747205.1. Taxonomy (NCBI): domain Bacteria; kingdom Bacillati; phylum Actinomycetota; class Actinomycetes; order Kitasatosporales; family Streptomycetaceae; genus Streptomyces; species Streptomyces sp. CA-278952. Next base: position 2,666,983 of record NZ_CP112880.1, on the reverse strand, counting down.
GCAGGAAACTGAGCACCATCGCGGCCAGGACGAAGACCACGTTCACCGCGACCAGGCGCAGATAGACATGGTCCCGCAGGACCAGGCGGTAGCTCGCCTTCGGCGTCTGCTCCGCGCCGTGCGCGCCCGCCACGCCCTGCCCCTTCTCCCGCGGATGCCAGGTGGCGATGAGAACGCCGGCCACGGCGTAGGACAGTGCGCAGCCGATCACCAGGACGCGCAGGCCCGCGGTCCCCGAGGTGCTGGTGGCCAGCGCCGCCACCGCACCGCCCACGCCCAGCCCGACGTTCCGGATGACCCGGATCAGGCCGAACCACCGGGTGCGGTCCCCCTGGTGAGCGGCCAGGGAGACCAGGGCGCTGTTGGCGGTCCAGAACATCGCGGTGCCGAACTGCACCGCGACCCCGGTCGCGACCACCTGCCAGGAGTTCTCCACGAAGAGGAAGGAGAAGAAGGCCACGGCGCACAGGGCGTTGCCGACGATGACGACGCGTCGTGCCCCGTACCGGTCCATCAGGGGCCCCACCACAGCCGGTGCGGGGAGCGTGAGCAGTCGGGAGAGGGTGAGCGCGGTACCGACCGCCACCGCGGACATGGCGGTGGTGGCGGTGAAGTAGACCAGTTGGAAGGCGAGCAGCAGGCCGTTCCCGGTTCCCTGGATCAGGCTCGCCAACAGGAAGTTTCCGGAACCGCGGATCTCGGGGAACCCGAACCGGGACAGTCTGCTCGCAGCGGGCGGGGCGGCGGCGGCCGAGGGCATGGCGAAGGCCTTTCTGGTGACAGGAGGGATGGGCCGGGCCTGGCACGGCGTGGCCGCCGCCGTTCCCGGCGGATACGGAGACGGATACGGGAGCGGAAGCGGAAGCGGATGCGGAGACGGATACGGGAGCGGATGCGGGAGCTACGGGGCCCCGTAGGCCTTGCGGAACTTCCCGGTGATGTACGCGCCCGAGCGCACCGGCAGGTGCCTCGGCGGGTTCTCCGGTCCGGTGCACGTCGGAATGCATTCGATGACCGCGTCGAAGTTGGGCTGGTGGAAGAACGGGATCGAGTACCGTTCGGTCCCGGCGAGCTCCGCGGGCGGGTTGACGACCCGATGCACCGTGCTCACCCACTGGTTGTTGGTCCAGTTGGCCATCAGGTCGCCGATGTTCACCACGAACGAACCGTCGATGACGGGGACGTCGAGCCAGTCCCCGGTCTTCGACTGGACCTGTAGCCCTCCGGTGCCGTTGTCCTGGTACAGGATGGTGAGGCTGCCCCAGTCGCTGTGGACGCCCTTGCGCAACTGCCCCGGCTCGGGCGGCGTCTCCTGCGCCGGGTAGTAGTTCGCCGTCATATTGGTCATGTGCTGGTCGATCTTGTCGTCGAACCAGTCCTCCGGAAGGCCGAGGCCCAGGGCGAAGAGCCGCATGATGTGCCCGGCGAGGTCCTCCATCGCCGCGTAATAGGCCAGATAGGCATCGGAGAAGCCGGGCAGCGCCGGCCAGCGGTTCGGGGACCGCAGCGCGGGGTCGGCGTGCGCGGGCAGGGACCGCGCCCCGTGGCTCTCGCCGAGACGATTGACCGTGTACGTCTCGGAGATGTCCGGCAGGGCCCGCTCCCGCTCGACCGCCGCGTCCTCGTTCGAAGCGGCGAGGCTGCCCTTCCGGCCGAAGCCCCGCATCAGCGGATCCCCGGGATCCGCCAGCAATTCCGCCTTCTCGTGGGCCGGCAGCGAGAAGAACTCCCGCGTGGCCCGGTACATGTCGGAGATGGTCGTCCCAGGAACTCCGTGCCCGACGATGACCAGGAATCCGCTGGTGCGGCACACCTTGTCGATGGTCGCGGCCAGTTGTTCCCGGGAGCCGGCGGATCCCGAACGGGATCCGCTCAGGTCGAGGACCGGAACGTACCCGTCCACGACGGTGATGAGCGCTGCTGTATCGCGTATCTCTTCTTCCATGACGGACATCGCTGCCACCTCTCAGATCATCCCCACCGGGGCGGCGGGGCTTTCCACTGCTGGATCACTTCGAACAATTCCGCGGAATCGGCGACGGAAGCGAGCGTCCCGGCTTCCTCGGGGCGGAGGAATCCGCTGACCGACATGCGGTTCGTCATCCGCACCAGGCGGTCCCAATAGCCGTCGGTGTTCAACAGCACGACGGGTTTGTCATGGTGACCGAGGACCAGCCAGGCCCATACCTCGAGGATTTCCTCGATCGTCCCCACGCCGCCCGGCAACGCCACGAAGCAGTCGCCCAGGTCGGCCATGAGCTGTTTGCGTTCATGCATGCTGTCGACGACACGCAGGTCGGTCAGTCCGAGATGGGCGACCTCCGCGTCCACGAGGGACTGGGGAATGACGCCGGTCACCCGTCCGCCCGCGGCCAGGGCGGCGTCGGCCACCACGCCCATCAGGCCGACGGCCCCGCCGCCGTAGACGATCTCGTGCCCGGCAGTCGCCAGATCCCGGGCGAACCGTTCCGCGGCTTCGCGGTAGACGGTGCGGTTGCCCAGCGCCGATCCCGCGTACACAGTGATGCGCATACGACCATTCCTCCGTCTGTCAGGGGCCGGCAGCGTCAGGGGCTGACGCGTCCGCAGCGCTCGTAGGACGCGTGTGTCAACGGCATGAGCCGCGCGAACTCGGCCTCCATCTGCTCCGCCACGATCTCGATCTCGCGCTGAGGATGGGATACGTACGTGGCGTCCGCGCGGTTGGTGCGGAGGCCGAGGAAGTGCATCAACGACCGCGCGTTGCAGGTCGCGTATACCGTCGAGAACGTGGCCACCGGAAGAACCATGCGGGCCAGTTCACGGGCGATACCGGCATCGAGCATCTGCTGGTACTCGCGGAACGCGGCCCGATAGGCGGTGCTCGCCGACAGCGACAGCAGCTCGTAGTCCTCCTCGCTGCCGGGCACGTACTTGTAGTGCCCCGGCTTTCCCTCCTGCTTGAGAAGCCGGTCGCTGTCCGGAACGTAGAAGACGGATTCCAGATTCTTGTAGCGCGCGCTCTCCTCGTTGAACGACCACATACGGTGACGCATCATGTGCCGGATCACGAAGATCGGGGCGTTCACCAGGAACGTCATCGAGTTGTGCTCGAAGGGGCTGCCGTGCCGGCTGCGCATCAGGTACTGGATGAGCCCGGCCATGTAATCGTCGCCGCGCTCCTCCCGGTGGGCCTCCTCGCCGGCGGTGGAAACGCGGGCCGCCCGGATCACGCCGAGGTCCGACGCGGTGTGATCGACGAGCTCCACGGAAATCTTGCTCCGAAGCTCGATCTCCGGACCGATCTCCGGACCGATCTCCGGACCGATCTCCGAGCCGATTGCACGGTCAGCGGCGAATTCAGCCGGGGTGAGTGAACTGATCGTCATGGTGATGCTCCTCCTGGGAATTCCTACGGAAGCGATCTACGGCACCTACGGGAGCGTTCAGAGTTCGTCGGTGGTCACGGAGCCGGTGTGTCCCAGCCGTGATCGGCGGGCGTGGTGCTGATCCGTACCGATGCCGGCGCCGACATGGCCGACGTCGCTTCGCTCCCGCCGGTGGCGCCCCCCGCCACCAGCAGCGCGCTCATCACGGCCACGCTCGCGGCCGCCAGGGCCGCACTGACCACTCGTACGTATCTCTGCTGACGCATCTTTCGGTCCCCCCTCGAATACTTCGCACGGGGGCTGTCCCCCCGGCCTTGATTCTTCGGCAGGCAGAGAAGATCAATAAGGTCACACCTGTGCAGTGCACAGATCGGAACCCGTCTCCGACGCGTTCCGGTCGCAGATCGGGCGGGGCGAACGGTTCCCTGCGGGGCAGAAGGGGTAAGTAGCTGAATAAGTCCCCTTGGGGAGGCTGATTCGATGCCGTGGTTCGCTTGGCTGCTGGCCGCCGCGGCGCTGGGCGCTGCGGAGTTCTTCACTCTCACACTCGTTTTCGGATTGCTGGCCGGCGCGGCGCTGGTCACCGCCGTCGTGGCCGGAGTGGGCGTCGGCCTGCTCGGCCAGCTCGTGGCGCTCGGACTGGCGGCGGCAGCGGGCCTCGCCCTGGTCCGCCCTGTCGCGCTGCGGCACCTGGCGCAGGGGCCCCTGACCTACGAGGGCACCGACGCGCTGATCGGCAAGCGGGCCGAGGTCATGCAGGAGGTCACCGCGACCCACGGCCTGATCAAGGTCTCCGGCGAGGAATGGTCCGCCCGCGCTCTCGACGAGAGTCTGGTGATTCCGGTGGGCGCTCTGGTGGACGTCATGGAGATCGAAGGCGCTACAGCCGTCGTGTATCCCCGCGAGCTCCTTCCGTGAACGGCTGAAGCGCGGTGCGGGTGTACGCGGGAGAGGATCGTGGGGGGACGTAGAGGGACGTAGGAGGAAGAATGGATCCGGTTGTCATCCCGATTCTTGTGGCGGCGATCGTCGTCGTCTTTCTCGTGGCCGCCACCGTACGTATCGTCCCGCAGGCGCGCCGCTACAACATCGAGCGGTTCGGCCGGTACCGCCGGACGCTGCAGCCCGGCCTGAACTTCGTCCTGCCGGTGGCGGACCGGATCAACACCAAACTCGACGTGCGCGAGCAGGTGTATTCGTCCGACCCCAAGCCGGTGATCACCGAGGACAACCTCGTGGTCAACATCGACACCGTGCTCTATTACCAGATCACCGACCCGCGGGCGGCGGCCTACGAGGTCGCCGACTATCTGCACGCCATCGATCAGCTCACCGTGACCACCCTGCGGAACGTCATCGGCAGCATGGACCTGGAAGGGACGCTCACCTCGCGTGAGGAGATCAACGCCCGGCTCCGTGCCGTCCTCGACGACGCGACCGGGAAGTGGGGCATCCGGGTCAACCGCGTCGAGATCAAGGCCATCGATCCGCCGAACACCATCAAAGAGGCGATGGAGAAGCAGATGCGGGCCGAGCGTGACAAGCGCGCGGCCATCCTGCACGCCGAGGGCGAGCGGCAGGCCAAGATCCTCACCGCCGAGGGCACGAAGCAGAAGGACATCCTGGAGGCGCAGGGTACGCAGCAGGCCATGATCCTCCGGGCGGACGGCGAGTCGAAGGCGGTGGAGCTCGTCTTCCAGGCCGTCCACCGCAACAACGCCGACGCGAAGGTCCTGGCCTACAAGTATCTGGAGACGCTCCCGCATCTGGCGCAGAGCGACAACAACACCTTCTGGGTGATCCCGGGCGAGCTGACCGAGGCGATCCGCACCGTCACCAGCGCGTTCGGCGACCAGGCGTCGGGCACCGGCCCCCCGCCGGGTGCGCAGCGCGAGGACGCGACCGACGCCGACGCCTCCGACAAGGACCATGTCGGGGCCCCGGAGGTCGAGGCGAACTCCACGCTCGCGCTGGACGCCGTCGCGGCCGCCGACGAGGCCGCGAAGCAGGCAGCCGTCGCCGTGAGCGACGCGAAGGCGGAGGCGGAGGCCGCGGGAGAGACGCGGTTGCCGGGGCGGGGGCAGGCTTCCGGCGATTGAGTTCGGGCCGAGGCGGAAAGTGGTGCCGGAAAGTGGTGATCGGTCGGGCAGGGCGTGCTGGTGGCGGGAGACGAGAGACGCGGTCCGGCGTCATCCGTGCCGAACCGCGTCTCCGCTTCGCCGCCCGAGGACCCCGGCGCACGTCGCCGCCCGAGGACCCCGGCGCACCCCGTCGCGGCTCATGCCGCCGGACCTCATGCCGCGGGACCCGGGACGGAGGGTGTCCCCGTCATCGGCGTCGCGCGTCCTGGTCACACCGCCAGCGGCACCGCGTGGATCTCGTCCGCCGCGTGGCCCGCGCGCTCGTGGATGCGCTGGACCGCTTCCGCCGAGGGCGCCGTGGACAGGCAGTAGACCGTGCCGGATCGCGGGTCCGCCCAAGCGTTCTCGAAGTGCACGCCCTCCTCCTTCTCGATCGCGGCGTCGGCCGCGTGGGCTTCCTTCAACTGCTCGGACGTGATGCCCTTCATGCCCCGATGGACATCCATGTACATGCCCATGATGCGTACACCTCCGGATGCTCGGTTCTGGCCCCTCTTCCATGCTGCACCTGATGCCGGGCACGGGCGCGCGGGGGCTCACCGGTGCGTCGTCGCCAGGACCGCCAGGCGGATCCTGCTCGGGAGGCCCGTCCTGGTCATCACTGCCGCCACCTGCGAAACGGCCGCCCGGGCGTGACCTCGTCGGGCCTGCGCGCCCTACCGCCCCTGCGCCGCCACCCGCAGTTCCGCCAGGCCCGCCGGCTTCTCCGGGTCCTCCGAGCGGACCGTCACGCGGACCTTGCGTGCCGTGTCACCCGCCAGGTAGGGACGCCAGAAGCGGCCGTCGAGAGAGGTCTCCACGGTGTGCGAGGCGGGGGCGGTGTCGCTCCAGGCCGGGGTCACGGAGGCGAGCCGGAGGGGCCTGGCCCCCAGGTCAACCGTCAGGGCTCCCTCCGCGCCGTCGGGGGACCAGGACGTCGCCGGCGCCCCGTCCACCGCCGCCTCCGCGTACAGGCCCGGGGCCTCGGACGTCGCCGACACCGGGCGGCAGCGCGCCACGTCGGCCGTCGGGGTCAGGTCGGGGCGCCGGGTGGGAAGCTCCAGCGTCGAGGAGAGGCGGCGCGGCCCCTTCGCCGTGTGGACCGTGAACGGGGCGCCCGACGTCAGGCGGATGGTGGTCGTCCGGGGGCCGATCGCCACCTCGTACACGGCGTCCCGGTACCGCAGGCCCTTCAGCGTGACGCCCTCGTGCAGTTGGGGCGGCAGCGTCGGATCCAGGCGCACGCCGTCCTCGCGGAGCCTGAGCCCCGTCAGGCCGTGCGTGAACACCTGGAGGAGTCCGCCCTTCCCGGTCAGGAAGTCGTCGGCGGGGAAGCCGGACAGCGGGTCCTCGGCGCCCGCCTTGTCGCCGCGCGCCTCGGAGAAGAGCTCGTACGGACCCCGCATGAAGGGGCGTACCGCGCGCTGGAGGTAGGTGTACGCCGAGCAGCCCGGCTCCCCGATCGCCGCCGCGTCGATCGCGTGGACCGAGTCCGTCATCGCCGGTCCGTCCGGGTCGGTGCGGGCCGCGTAGTAGTCCAGGGTGGCCGCGGCGGCGCCCGGCTCCATCGGCCACTCCAGCGGGTAGGTCAGCAGGACGGTGTCCGCCTGCTTGATCGTGGAGCCGTTGTAGCCCGCGTACTGGAGGAAGACCTTCTTCTCCGCGTCGTACGGGATCCGCAGGCCGTCCGCCACCCTGTTCCAGGCGGCGGGCGGGCTCTGGCCGAGGATGCGGGCGGCGCGGGTCGCGTTGCGCAGCGCGGTGGCGGCGACCGCGTTGGTGAAGACGCCGTCGTCGACACCGTTGCTGTACTCGTCGGGGCCCGCCACGTCGTTGACGGAGTAGCTGCCGTCCGCGTTCGCCGTGGCGCGCGACTCCCAGAACTCGGCGATGCCCCGGAGCAGGGGCCAGCCCCTCGACGCCAGCCAGTCGCGGTCGCCGGTGGCGAGGTAGTACTGCCAGACGGCCAGCGAGACATCGCCCTGGAGGTGGTTCTGGGTCAGACAGTGCGGCGGGTCCCAGCTCTGGCACTCGGAGTCGAGGCGGCCCCGGCTCGCGCTGGTCCAGGGGTAGAACAGGCCCCGGTAGCCCAGCTTCTCGGCGTTCGCGCGGGCCGCGTCCCGGGTGCGGTAGCGGTATTCGACGACCGAGCGCGCCAGCTCCGGTCGGGTGGCGAGGAGCCCCGGGAACATCCATGTCTCGGCGTCCCAGAACACCATGCCCGCGTAGTTGTCGCTGGTCAGACCGGCCGGGGCGATGCTGTCGGAGGAGCCGCGCCGGGTGCTCGCCAGCAGGCCGTACTGGGCCGAGCGCAGCCAGCCCTGGAGCCGGCGGTCCCCCGGGACCAGCACATCGGCGGACCAGGCCTCGCGCCAGGCGGCCTCGTTGGCCGCGAAGACCCGGTCCCAGCCGCGCCGCGCCGCCCGGTGTGCCGCCTCGCGGGCGTCCTCGGCCGGGGCGCGGGAGGTCAGGGCGGTGTCGACGCCGACGTACTTCTCGAACGTGTACGTCCGGCCCGCGCGGACCGGGGTCGCCGCCGAGGGCGTACGGCCCCCCGGCCGCAGGCTCTCGACCACGCCCGAGCCGCGCCGCATCGTCTGGGCGACGGCCCCCTCGATCCCGGTGCCCCGTGTCCGGAACGTGCCGTCCTCGCGGAGCGTGATCCGGCGCGCGCCCCGGTCGTCGAGCCGGCCGGTGACGGTCGCGGTGCCGCTCCAGCGCGGCGTCATCCGCAGCCGTACGGCTCCGGTGTGGACGTCGGACCGGTCGGCCAGCACCTCGTACACGAGGTCGCTGGCCCGGCCGTCCGCCGTCGTCCACCGCAGGGAGGTGCGCACGAGGCCGCAGGAGAGGAAGACCGTCTGCCGGTAGTGCGAGACCCGGCCGGCCGGAGTGTCCGGGCCGAGGGTCTCCTCGCCCACGCCCACATCGATGTTCGTCCAGCTCGGCAGCGCGGCGATCACCTCGCGGCCCTCGGAGACGGCCTTGTCCCGGGCGTAGAGCCCGGAGACGAACGCGCCGTCGTAGCGGGGGGTGTAGAGCGGCCAGCCGGTCTTCTCGCCGGTGGCCGCGTAACCGGCGCCGGCCGGGGGGACCCGGTGGCCGAGGTAGCCGTTGCCGATGTACGGGTCGTAGCCGGCGGCCTCCCCGAAGCGGGTGGACGTCGGCGCCCAGGAGGTCCCGGGGCCGCCCTGACCGGCCGTCATGCCGCAGGCGGGCACCGCCGGGTGCGGGGACGGGGGCGGTGCGGGGGAGCCGGACGGGTGGGCGGGGCCCGGCAGCGGTACGGGGCCGGGGGTTCCGGTGGCGCCGGCGAGGGGCGGCAGCGGTGCGATCAGGGCGGCCGCGACGAGGGGCGCGAGGACGGAGATGCGCGAGAGGCTCACAGGACGAAGGTAGGGACGCACGGGTGCGGTCGGCCGTCACGGCACGCACGGCCCCCGCACCGGGCGTCCGTCCGACCGCCGGATGGAGCAGATCCCGCGCGCGCCCTCACCCCGCCGTGTCCGTTCTCGGGTCGGCGGAGGGGCGTGGTCTTCCCACCCCGATCCGGGTGGTCTTCCCACCCCGATCCGCCGGGCGCGCGGCGGGCGGGGGATGGCGTGAGCGGGACGAGCGGGGTGCGACCCTCGCCCAGGGAGATCGGCGGGGCGGCGAGCGGCAGGAATTCCTCGTAACGCCACAATGAATCGGCCCGCCCGGACAGCGCGTTCGGCGCCACGCCCCGCGCGGGGGTGAAGTCGAGGTCCCAGGGGCCCCGGCAGACCGGGCAGCACCAGGTCAGGGCGGTGATCTCGGACCGGGTCCCGTCCCGCGGGCAGTGAGCGGCCGTCAGGCCCGCCGGCATGTCAGGCGTATGACAGATGAATGACACGCGTACGGAACTCCTCAAGGCACCCTTGTGAGTTCGCCATGGATCGGTCAATCTTTCGCTGGCAGCAGGGCACGCGGCTCACCGGACGACGCAGAAAACGGGGCGTTCGGCCGACTGATTTGTCATGCCCCTGTCGGGAGTCGTCGTGTGGCTCCGGCACCACCCCCCACCAGAGCACCGCCTATGAGGAGGACCCCTCAGATGTCAGTGACGCGTCACACCCCCCAGGCCCGTCGAAGACTCGCCGCAGCGACCGTCATAGCCACCGCAGCCGCTGTCGCACTGGCCACAGCCGCCCTCCCGGCCACCGCGGCCGAGCGCGCACCCGAAGGCGTGATCCTGAACGCGGACGCCCCCGGCACCATCAGCGACAGCTACATCGTCACGCTGAAGGACTCGGCCGCGAAGTCCGACTCCGCCCAGGGCAGGGCCCTCGCGAAGAAGTACGGTGCGGGCATCGAGCGCACCTACCGCTCGGCCCTCAACGGCTACGCGGTCGAGGCCTCGGCCGCCGAGGCGAAGAGGTTCGCCGCCGACCCGGCCGTCGCGTCCGTCTCGCAGAACCGCACCTTCACGGCTTCCGCCACCCAGAACAACCCGCCCTCCTGGGGCCTCGACCGGATCGATCAGCGGAGCCTGCCGCTGGACCAGCGCTACACCTACCCCGACAAGGCCGGCGAGGGCGTCACCGCGTACATCATCGACACCGGGGTGCGCATCAGCCACAGCGACTTCGGCGGCCGGGCCTTCAACGGCTTCGACGCCGTGGACAACGACAACGTGTCGCAGGACGGCAACGGCCACGGCACGCACGTGGCGGGCACCGTCGCGGGTACCGCGCACGGCGTGGCCAAGAAGGCCAAGATCGTCGGCGTGCGGGTGCTGAACAACAGCGGCTCCGGCACCACCGCAGGGGTCGTCGCGGGCATCGACTGGGTGACGGCCAACGCCGTCAAGCCGGCCGTCGCCAACATGAGCCTCGGCGGCGGTGCGGACTCGGTGCTCGACGCCGCCGTGCGCCGGTCCGTGGCCTCCGGCATCACCTACGCCGTCGCGGCGGGCAACGAGTCGACCAACGCGAGCACGAAGTCCCCGGCTCGCGTCGCCGAGGCGATCACGGTGGGCTCGACGACCAACACCGACGCCCGCTCCAGCTTCTCCAACTACGGCTCGATCGTGGACATCTTCGCCCCCGGTTCCTCGATCACCTCGTCGTGGCACACCGGCGACAGCGCCACGAACACCATCTCCGGCACGTCGATGGCCAGCCCGCACGTAGCCGGCGCCGCCGCCATCTACCTCGCCGACAACCCGGGCTCCACCCCCGCCCAGGTCTCCGCCGGACTGGTCGCGGCCTCCACTCCCGGGGTCGTCACCAACCCGGGCACCGGCTCGCCGAACCGGCTCCTGTACGTCGGTCCGGGCGGCACCACCCCGCCCCCCGGCAAGAAGTTCGAGAACACCACCGGGTACGCGATCAACGACAACGCCACCGTCGAGGCGCCGGTCACCGTCACCGGAGTCACCGGTAACGCCCCGGCCGCGCTGAGCGTCCCGGTGAACATCTCGCACACCTACATCGGCGACCTGAAGATCGACCTGGTCGCGCCCGACGGTTCGGTCTACAACCTGAAGGCGTACGGCTCCGGCGGCAGCAGCGACAACGTGGTCACCACGTACACCGTCAACGCCTCCTCCGAGGTCGCCAACGGCACCTGGAAGCTCCGGGTCAGCGACAACGCGAACGCCGACACCGGCCGGATCAACAGCTGGGCGCTCCAGTTCTGAACACGCTCGTCGAACCACTGAACCACTGAACCACTGAACCGCTGAGTCCCGGAAGTCGGGCCGGGGCGGCCGCGTGACGCGGCCGCCCCGGCCCTCTTCGGTGTCAGCGCCGGTGTCAGCGGCGGTCTCAGCGGCGGTTGAGCCCGCGGTCGACCGCGGTGATCAGCTCACCGTTCTCGGTGTCCCCGTCCAGAGACCAGAACATCGCCCCGCCGAGACCCTTGTCCCGGATGTACTCGGCCTTCGTGCGGAGCACCTGGGGGTCGTCGTACGTCCACAGCGTCGTGCCGTCGAACAGCCACGCGTGGCCGTTCTTCACATCACGGTGGACCTTGTACGTCCCCGACGCGGCCAGCTGCTTCAGGACCTTGTAGTCCTCGTAGCCCGCCGCCCAGGTGGCCGGAGCCGGGCCCGTGGCCGGCCGGCCCATGCCCGTGCCGCCGCCGCTGACTCCGGTCCAGCCCTGACCGTAGGTCGGCATGCCCATCACGAGCTTGTGCCTGGGCGCGCCGCGGCGTACCCAGTCGCGCACGGTCTGATCGACGCTGAAGTCGTTCTTCGCGTACAGGGCCGACTGCTGGGCCGTCTTCTTCTCGCCGGAGACGTGGTAGTCGTAGCCCTGGATGTTGACGAAGTCGAAGTCCTTCATGAGGCGCTTCACGTCGAAGCCCGCGTCGATTGCCTTCGGGTTGGCCGCTACGTAGGCCGACAGGTCGTAGTGGACCGGCTTCGGTTTCCCGTGGCCGTGGCCGTGGCCGTGGCCGTGCCCGCCCTTGCCCTTGGCCGCCTTCTCCTTGGCCTTCGCCTGGCTCTTCGCGTAGGCGTCGAGCTGGGTGCGGAACTCGTGGATCAGGGCGGTGAAGTTCTTCTTGTCCTCCGGGCGGAAGACGGTGCCCTCATTGCCCGCCGAGCCGGGCCACTCCCAGTCGACGTCGATGCCGTCGAAGAGGCCGGCCGCGGCGCCCTGGCCGCCGCGGGCCCCGTCCACCGGGAGGTTGCCCTTGATGTACAGGTCGAGGCAGGAGGCGACGAGGGCCTTGCGGGAGGCCGCGGTGCGGGCCGCGTCGGAGAAGTGGGTGGAGTAGCTCCAGCCGCCCAGCGAGATCATCACCTTGAGGCCGGGGTGCTTGGCCTTCAGCTCGCGCAGCTGGTTGAAGTTGCCCGCGAGGGGCTGGGTGTCGGTGTCGGCGACGCCGTCGACCGAGCCCGCCGCGTCGAGCGGACGGGCGTAGTCCGCCCAGGCGTCGGCCTGGCCGGGGATGTTGCCGGTGAAGCACTTGCCCTCGGCGTTGACGTTGCCGAAGGCGTAGTTGATGTGGGTCAGCTTGGCCGCGGCCCCGCTGGTGTCCAGGTCCTTGACCTGGAAGTCCCGTCCGTAGACGCCCCATTGGGTGAAGTAGCCGATGCTCTTGTACGCGGGGCGGTGGTGGCCCTTGTCGCGGTCGCCGCCGTTGCTCCGGTCGTGGTCGGCGCTGGCCGTGGCCGCGGGTGCGATGCCGCCCAGCAGGGCCAGGGCGACGCCGGCGGTGGTCATTCGGGACAGGTTTCTTCGGCGCATGAGGCTCGTTCCTGTGCGTGATCCGGTGCGGAGGGAAGGCGGGAGGGAGCAGAAGGACAGCGGAGGGAAAGCGGAAGGAAGTGCGGCGGCCGTGCTGTGCACAGGAATGTATTGGTCTGGACCAGAAATGTTCAAGAGTCCGGGAGTTGTGGCCTTCGGCGGTGGCGTCGGTGCGGGGATGTCGGCGCGGCCGTGTCGGCGGGTGCGGCGGTGGGCAGGGTCGAGTCGGAGAACGTCCGGGACTGATCTGGTGTCCGTGCTCGATGTATGCGTGGACCGTCATAAGGTCATCACAATGAGTGAAACTATGGCCTATGCTTGCGGTGCACAACCCACGGTTGTCAGGCTGTCGCAGACTGTCAACCTGTTGGGAGTGGCCTGTGGCTTTCGGTGAGCAGCCCGCCTATCTGCGCGTGGCGAGCGATCTCAGGGAGAAGATCGTCAACGGCGCGCTGCCGCCCCATACCCGCCTGCCGTCGCAGGCTCGCATCCGGGAGGAGTACGGGGTCTCGGACACCGTCGCCCTGGAGGCGCGGAAGGTCCTGATGGCGGAGGGGCTGGTCGAGGGGCGCTCCGGCTCCGGCACCTACGTGCGCGAGCGTCCCGTGCCCCGCATGATCGCCCGCTCCGGCAATCGGCCGGACGGAGGGGCCAGCCCGTTCCGGCAGGAGCAGACGGCGGAGGGGGCGCGTGGGACGTGGGAGTCCCGCAGCGAGCAGGAGGGGGCGAGCCCCGAGACCGCCGAGCGGCTGGGCGTCGAGCCGGGTGACCGGGTCATGCGTACGCACTACGTCTTCCGGGAGGCGGGGGAGCCGGTCATGCTCTCCACCTCTTGGGAGCCGCTCGCCGTCACCGGCCGGACGCCGGTGATGCTGCCGGAGGAGGGCCCGTTGGGCGGCTGCGGGGTGGTCGACCGGATGGCCGCGATCGACGTCGTCGTGGACAACGTCGCCGAGGAGGTCGGCGCGCGCCCGGGGCTTGCGGAGGAGCTCCTGGCGCTGGGTGGCGTGCCCGGTCATGTGGTCATCGTCATCGGGCGTACGTACTACGCCTCGGGCCGGGCCGTGGAGACGGCCGACGTGGTGGTGCCGGCGGACCGGTACCGGGTCGCCTACCACCTGCCGGTGCGATGAGGTGAGTCGCGTACCGCCTGCCGCGGGATGAGGTGGGTCGCGTACCACCTGCCGGTGCGATGAGGTGAGATGACGCCCCGTCGGGCCGGCCCAGGGGCGCCGGCCGGGGGGCGTTGGGTCACGAGGGGGCGCATTCTGCGGGTGCGCCCCTTTCGTGATGGCCGGATGTGTATCTCTTTGTGTAAACCCGCCTGCACTGAGTGAAGGTCAGGCGTACGCTCGGGCATATGCGTACTGCGGTTTCCTGGGGATCCTTAGAGACGTGCACGCCGGTGGGGAGAGGGGCGATATGCGAGGGAGCGACACGATGAGCGACAGCGGCGCCGTGCTCCCTTGGCAGGTGATACGGCAGGACGACGGCGGCAATCGCTACCGCGTGGGCAGGTACGCCACGCAGGCCGAGGCGCAGAAGGTCGCCGACGGCCTCGACGACCGCCATCGCCACCAGGTCTACCGGGTGGAGCGCGTGGGGCAGGGCACCAGACCCTGACGCGGTGGACGGCCCGTGGGGCCCCGGGAGGCCGTTCCGTGGCTCCCGGGGCCCCACGGCCTCCCCCTGGGTGCTTGCGCGCCCCCTCTGCCCCGCCTCCGCCCCCGCGTTCCGTGCTCCGGCGGTCCGGGCGGTAGGGTCCCGCCCGGACCGGGGCGCGGAAGCCGCCGGAGGCGCGGCGAGCGGGGCGGAGTGGTGACGGTGCTGATCGACACGGTGGCGTGGGTGCGGATCGAGGGCGGCAGGATCCTCTGCGCGCGGCCCCGGGGCAAGGACGTCTTCTACATCCCGGGCGGCAAGCGCGAGGGTGCGGAGACCGATCTGCAGACCCTCCTGCGGGAGATCGAGGAGGAGCTGACGGTCGGCCTGATCCCGGAGACCGTCGTCCACGCCGGGACGTACGAGGCCCCCGTGGACGACCGGTGCGGCGCCGCCGTCGTGCGGATGAGCTGCTATTACGGCGATTACCGCGGGACGCTCGCCGCGAGCAGCGAGATCGAGGAGATGGCGTGGTTCTCCTTTGCCGACCGGGCCCTCGTGCCGCCCGTGGACCAGTTGCTCTTCGACGACCTCAGGGCGGCGGGTGCGCTCAACTGATCCCCGGCCGTGGCGCGCGTGAGAACTGCCCCGCCTCTGCACCCGTCTGCATCAAACGGCGGGTTGCGCGGTAGTGAGCAACAAATGGTGGGTATGGGCTATTTAGTCCCCATTTGCATAAGGGGTGAGCCCGTGGTCGTCCCTGGGAAGTGATCGGCGTGATCGATACCGAAGGCGATTGCGCCGAGTGGGCCTTCCCCGCCGAACCCGGCTCCGTGCGGAGCGCCCGGCACGCCGTCCGGGGTGCGCTGGGTTCCTGGGGCCTCGACGCCGCGGTGGGTGACCTGGCGGTCCTGCTCGTCAGCGAGCTGGTGACCAACTCCCTCCGGTACGCCTCCGGACCCATCGGCGTACGCCTGGTCCAGTCGCCCGCGGACGGGGGCACTCCGCCCGCCGACTTCGCTCCCCCGGCCCCGGTTCTGCGGGTGGAAGTCTCCGATCCGCTTCCGGACCCACCCACCGAACGCAGTGCGGGACCCGACGACGAAGGCGGCCGAGGACTCCAGCTCGTGGCCTGTTCCGCGCGTCGCTGGGGGACCCGGCGCGGAAAGAGTGGCAAGATGGTGTGGTTCGAGCTGGCTCTCCCTGGTTAGGAGAGTGGAGGGACGCACAGCGATCACCAGAGGTCGGGCAGGACCTGGCTGAAAGGGACTGAGACCTTGCTGTGATCGTGAACGC
The DNA here is from genome assembly GCF_028747205.1 of Streptomyces sp. CA-278952. NCBI lineage: Bacteria > Bacillati > Actinomycetota > Actinomycetes > Kitasatosporales > Streptomycetaceae > Streptomyces > Streptomyces sp. CA-278952. The sequence goes on along the minus strand of NZ_CP112880.1, from coordinate 2,651,377 downwards.
CGTGTCGGTCGGGGCCGTAGTGCTGAATACTGCGGGCAGGACCGGTCCGGTGTGTGAGCTGGAGGGGACGGTCGCGTGAGCGAAATACCTGGGACAACGGGTCAGGTCGGTGATGTCGTCGGGACCACGGGCGACGTCGTGTGGCAGAGCAGCCCGCCCGGCTCGATCTACGACTACATCAGGGTCGCCTCCTTCTCGATCGGCCCCGACGGTCTGATCGAGCAGTGGAGCAGCCGGGCCGCCGGTCTGTTCGGCATGTCCTCGACCGAGGCGATCGGTCGCGACCCGGTGGATGCCTTCATGCCCGCCGAGCTGCGCTCGGACGGTCATCGGAGGGTCGGCGAGATCCTCGACGGCAAGGAGTGGACGGGTCTCGTCCCGTTCCGGGTGCCGGGTGAGGGCGGGGCGCACGGCGTCGCCGAGGTCTATGTGATGCCGAGCCTGACGGGCCAGAGGGAGCGGGCCGCGCTCTGTATCGTCGTGGACGTCCGGGCCCTGCGGCGCATCGAGACCGACCTCGCCGCCTCTCAGGCCATATTCGGCCAATCTCCCTTCGGCTTCGTGCTGTTCGGCACGGACTTCGCCGTCGTCCGGGCCAACCAGCGGTTCGCCACGGTCTTCGGCGGCGCGGCCGACGACCACCGCGGCCGCACGGTGGAGGACTATCTGCCGCGGGCCGAGGCCGACCGGCTGTCCGCCACGCTGAAACGGGTCCTGGAGACCGGGGAGTCGGTCACCGACCTCCAGCTCGTCGGCCCCGCGCCCGGCGGCACCGAACGCCGCCACTGGTCCATGAACCTCTACCGGGTGCACAGCGGGGCCGGCCGTCCCGTCGGCGTCGCCGGCCTCGCCACCGACGTCACCCGCCGGCACATCGCGGCCCGCGAGGCGGCCAGCGCCCGCCGCAACCTCGCCCTCCTCAACGAGGCCAGCGCCCGCATCGGCAATTCCCTGGACCTGGAGACCACCGCCCGCGAGCTCCTCGACGTGGCCGTCCCCGGCTTCTGCGACCTCGCCGCCGTCGACCTCTACCAGGGGCTGCTCACCGGCGAGGAGGCCGCTCCCGGCAGTTGGGCGCCCGCCCACCGCGAATCCGCCGGAGGCTCGGCCGAGCTGCGCCGGGTGGCCCACGCCAGCGCGGTCGCCGACGCCCTGCCCACCGCCGTGGCCGGCAGCGGGCCCCCGGGCCCGGACGATCTGCCGCCCGCGCTCGGCTCCGTCCACCGCTTCCCGTTCGGCTCACCGTGCGCCATGGCGCTGCGCTCCGGCCGGGTCGAGGACGTCCCCGGTGACGAGATGGGCTTCGTGCAGTCGACGCTCGCCGTGCCGATGGTCGCGCACGACACCGTCGTCGGCCTCGTCCAGTTCTCCCGTACGAAGGGCAGCGAGCCGTTCGGGGAGCGCGACCGGGCCCTGGCCACCGAACTGGCCGCCCGCGCCGCCGTCTGCATCGACAACGCCCGCCTCTACCGCCGCGAGCACGAGCGCGCCCTGATCCTCCAGCGCAGCCTCCTGCCCCCCGGCGACCCGGAGGCCGCCGGCCTCGACATCGCCTGCCGCTATCTGCCGGGCAACACCGCCACCGAGGTCGGCGGCGACTGGTTCGACGTGATCGAGCTGCCCGGCCACCGCACCGCCCTCGTCGTCGGCGACGTCATGGGCCGCGGCCTGCGCGCCGCCGTCGCCATGGGCGAACTGCGCACCGCCGTGCGGACCCTGGCCCTCCTCGACCTGGAGCCCGCCGAAGTGCTCTCCGCCCTCGACGAGGTCGCCCGCGGCCTCGGCTCCCCGGGCGCCGGCGAGCGCAGCGCGGGACTCGGCGGCAGCGGGGGAGCGCAGTGGCCCTCCCGCGCCGCGCAGAAGTCCCGCGAGGCGGACCTCTCCGAGGTGTATCTCGCGACCTGCGTGTACGCGGTCTACGACCCGGTCACCCGGCGATGTACGTTCGCCAACGCCGGGCACCTCCCCCCGGCCGTCGTCGAGCCCGGCCGGCCCGCCCGGCTCATCGACGTACCGCCGGGCATGCCGCTGGGCGTCGGCGGCGAGCCGTTCGAGGAGGTCGAGGTCGAGCTGGCGGAGAACGCCCTGCTCACCCTCTACACCGACGGCCTCGTGGAGTCCCGCGACCAGCCCCTGGACGAGGGCCTGGACGCACTGCGGGCGGTCCTCACCGGTCCGCAGATGGAGCTGGAGGACGCCTGCGACCACGTCCTCAGCACCCTCGACACCCGGCACGGCGAGGACGACATCGCCCTGCTGATGGCCCGCATCCAGGGGCTCCCCGAGGAGGCGGTCGGGGACTGGACGCTGCCGCGCGAACCCCGCTCCGTGGGGCGCGCCCGCGAGCTGGCCCGCTCCCAGCTGGTCGCCTGGGACCTCGACGACCTGGTCGACACCACCGAACTCCTCGTCAGCGAGCTGGTCACCAACGCCCTGCGCTACGGCGAGGGCGAGATCAGGCTCCGGCTGCTGCGCGACCGCACCCTGGTCTGCGAGGTGTGGGACGCCGGTCTCGTCCAGCCGCGCCGCCGCCGCGCCCGCGAAACCGACGAAGGCGGCCGCGGCCTCCAGCTCGTCGGCCTGCTCAGCGCCGCCTGGGGCTCGCGCCGCACCCCGCGCGGCAAGACCGTCTGGTTCGAACTGGCCCTGCCGGACGGGGCCCCGGCCGCCGAACTCTCCGTGGAGCAGCTCCTGAGCATGTACTGAGCCCGGCGAGGCTCGGGAGGGCACGGGACCCGTCCGGACCGCCAGGGGCACTCGGCCGCTCCCGGCGCACCCCGCGTCACGCGCCCGTCTTCAGGGCCGCCAGCCGGGCCTCGACCTCCGCGCTGTCGCCCAGGCTGTCCAACTCCTCGAACTGGGCGTCCAGCGAGGAGGCCGCCAGCTCCTGCTTCCCCAGCGCCTTCGCCTCCTCGCGCCGCACCTTGTCCTCGAAGCGGCCCAGCTCGCTCGTCGGGTCCAGGACGTCGATGTTCTTCACGGCGTCCATCATCTGGTTCTGCGCCTGCGCGGACTTCGAACGCGCCACCAACTCGTCGCGCTTGGCCTTCAACTGGGAGAGCTTGCCCTTCATCTGGTCGAGCCCCGACTTCAGCTTGTCCACCACCTCGCTCTGCGAGGCGATCGTGGGCCCGGCCGTCTTCGCCTCCTGCTCGGACCGGAGCTGGCGGCCGAGCGCGACCTTCGCCAGATTGTCGAACTTGTCGGCCTCCGCGACCGACCCCGCCCCGCGCAGCTCGTCGGCCTTCCGGCTGGCGGCCAGCGCCTTGCCGCCCCACTCGGCCGCCGCCTCGACGTCCTCCTTGTGGTCCTGCTCCATCAGCCGGAGGTTGCCGATGGTGGACGCGACCGCCTGCTCGGCCTCCGCGATGTTGTTCGTGTAGTCGCGGATCAGCTGGTCCAGCATTTTCTGCGGGTCCTCGGCCTGATCGATGAGAGCGTTGATGTTGGCCTTCGCGAGCTGGGTGACGCGGCCGAGGATGGTCTGCTTGGACATGGGATGGCTCCTTGGAAATCGATGCGGGTCATGTGCTGTGGTCCTGCCTGCCTGCCTGCCTGCCTGCCTGCCGGTCGTTCGGACCTGCCCTGCCGGTCGTTCAGAAGCGGCCGCCACCGCCCCGGCGGCCCCGTGTTCCGCCCCCTCCGAAGCTGCCCGGCCCGCCCCCGAACCCGCCGGACCGGCCGCCGCCGAAGCCGCCGCCGAGGCCCCCGCCCCGACCGCCGCCCCCGAACAGCCCGCCGAGGAGGATGCCGCCGAGCACGGCCCCGCCCATGCCGCCACCTCCGCCGTGCAGGGAGCCGGGCCCCTGCATACCGCCGAAGCCCCGGACGTCCTGCTCGGCCAGGCTCATCGCCTGCCCGGCCAGCGCGTCCGCCTGCCGCGCCTCGGCCAGCGCTCCCTGCGCGTCCGTGGCCGACAGCTCCCGGGCCCGCTCCCACCGCCGCTGCGCCTCCGCGAGCCGGGTACGGGCCTGGCTGCCGACCGCACCCCGGTGGGTCGTGATGTAGTCGGCCGCTGCCCCGATCGCGGACCGGGCGGTGAGCATCGCCTGATCGAGGAGGGAGCGGGCCTTCGCCTCGCCCCGCTCCTGGTCGCGGGCCCCCGCCAGCGACTCGTCCAGGGCCGCGTCCGCCTCCTCCACCCGGCGCAGCGCGTCGATCGGGTCGTACGGTCCCGCGGCCGTCGCGGCCCGGACATCGCCGAGCACGGCCTGGGCGCGGGCGATCCGGCCGCGCAGATCGGCGGTCGACGCGCCCTCGGCGGTCCCTTCGAGCAGCCCGCCCGCGTCCGCGAGGTCGGTCTCCGTCTCGGTCAGCGCGGCGGGCAGCTTCCGCGCGGCCTCGCCCAGCTCCGCCGCCCGCCGGTCCACCGAGTCCAGCAGCGTGCCCGCCTGGCCCACCGCGCCCTCGGCTCCCCGGATGTACACGGCGGCCCGGGAGTTCTCGCCGCCGTCGACCGCCGTACGGGCCTGCTCCACGGCCGAGGCCGCGAAGACGAGCCGGTCCTTCGCCTGCTCGACGTCGGCCGCCACGGGTGCGGCGGCGCCCTCCCCGTACCGCGCGCGCAGCCCGGCGGTGCCCGACTCGGCCGCCGCGACCCTCCCGGCGAGGTCGCGGTGGGTGGCGTCCACGGTGGCCAGGGCCTGCGGAGCGGTACGTTCCAGGGCGCGCAGCCGGTCGAAGTCCTCGGCGACGGTGTCCAGGCCCTCGTTCGCGGTCGCGCACCGTCGCAGGATCTCCTCCAGCATCCGGCGGCGGGTCGCGTCGTCCTCGGGGAAGGCGTCGTCGAGCTGCTGACGCAACCGGAACGACCGCGTCAGCTCGTCCTTCGCCCGCGTGACCGCCTCGGTGAAGGGCTTCGCCGCCTCCTCGCCGAACTGGGCGGTGGCGAAGCCGAGTTCCTCCTCGCTGGTGCGCACCGCGTCGTCGGTGTCCACCAGCACCTCCTTGGCCTGCCCGTCCAGCTCCGGCAGCGGCGTCGGCGGCTCCGGCGCACCGCCCGCCTCCGCGCCCCGGCCCCAGCCGGTGGCCGCCGGGGTGGTGCGGGTCGCCGTGCGCCGTCTGCGCCGGGCGTACGCGTAGGCGCCGACCGCGCCCACGCCCACCACGACGGCCACCGGAAGAAGGAAGTCGCGGGCGCCGGTGGAGTCGGAGCCGCTCGTTCCGGGGTCGGCGGGCCCCGGCGTGATGGCGGGGGCGGTCACCGGGCGTCCTGCCAGTACGGAGCCGTAGCCGTCGGCCGCGCCGATCGCGGCCCCCGCCCAGTCGTTCTCCCGCAGCGCGGGTTCGATCGCGGTGCCCGCCACGTTCCGCAGCTGTTCGTCGGTGAGCAGGGAGCCGGCGTCGACGGAGTAGGCGTACTGCCGGTCGTGGGTGGCGACGGAGAGCAGCACGTCGTCCTGGCCGAGACCGTTGCGGTTGGCGGTCTCGTCGCTCCACGTCTGTCCGGACCGGCCGGAGAAATCACGTACGTACACCACGAAGAGCTGGACGCGCTCGTCGGCGTACAACCGGTCGAGTGCGTCCCCCACCTGCCCCGTCCGGTCGCCCAGCGCCTCCACCCGGTCGGTGATCTGCCCGTCGCGGGACAGCTCGACGGGGTCGTCGGCGCGGGCGGTCGCGGCGGCGGGGAGCACCAGCCAGCACACGGCGGACAGCAGGGCGAGGAGGCCGGCGAGGGGCCCGGCGAGCAGGCCGGTGAGGCGTGGTCCCGTGGGAGACCCGGCGAGAGGACCGGTGAGCAGGTCGGTGGGAGACCCGGTGAGAGGCCCGGTGGACCGGCCGGGAAGCCGGGCCCGGCCCGGAAGCCGGGCGCTGCCGGGGGCGGTGCTCCGAATCCGTGGCAGTCGAGGAGATGTCACCTTTGCGAGGCTATGTGCGCTTTTTCACCCCCGCGACCCGGCGTTCTGCCGACCAGCGTCGGCTGTTCGCATGAATGGGCGAGGGAAAGAGACACCCCCGCGCGTGTACGGAGAGACGGAGGTCGCCGCCCGTCGTCAGATGGGGCGGACGTGGCGCGTTCCGGGGCCCGGTGCCGGAGGCCGCCGGTGCCGCGCCGGGGAGGCCCGGCACCCACGAGGGGCCCGAAGTCCGGAGGTGGTGTGTGACTGGCCTTCAGCTGTCGGTCGTGGTGCCGTGTTTCGACGAGGCCGAGGTGATCGAGGCCTTCCACGCCGCCCTGATCGGCGTCCTGGAACCCCTCGGGGACAGTTTCGAGATCTGTTACGTGGACGACGGTAGCCGGGACCGCACCCGCCTCCTGCTGAGCGCTCTCGCCGCGCGCGACCCACGGGTCCACTACACCGCCTTCAGCCGCAACTTCGGCAAGGAGGCCGCCATGCTCGCCGGCCTCCGCATGGCACGGGGAGCGGCTGTGGTGATCATGGACGCCGACCTCCAGCACCCGCCCGAGCTGATCCCCCGCATGCTGGAACTGCACCGGCTCGGCTACGACCAGGTCATCCCGCGCCGCGACCGCGCGGGCGAGGGCATGCTCCGCACCACCCTCAGCCACACCTACTACGCGCTCGTCCGCCGCTGCATGGACGTGGAGCTCATCGACGGGTCGGGGGACTTCCGGCTGCTGTCCCGGCGGGCGGTGGAGAGCGTCCTGTCCCTTCCCGAGAGCAACCGCTTCTCCAAGGGGATCTTCTCCTGGATCGGCTTCGACACGGTCACCTTCCGCTACCGCAACAGCGAGCGGGTGGCGGGCCGGTCGAAATGGGGCAGCAGACGGCTGCTGAACTACGGCATCGACGGACTGCTCTCCTTCAACAACCGTCCGCTCCGCCTCGCGATCTACACCGGCTTCTGGGTCTTCGTCTCGGCCCTGGTCTACGCCCTGTGGACGGTCGTGGGCGTCGCCCTGCACGGCGCGGACACCCCCGGTTACGCCACCCTCCTCACCGCCGTCGTCGCCCTCAGCGGCATCCAGCTGGTGACGCTCGGGGTCATCGGCGAGTACGTGGGCCGCATCTACCACGAGGCGAAGCACCGCCCGCCCTACGTCGTGCGGGAGACCGACGCGACCCGACGGGCGCTGCCGGACAGCCCGCCGCCGCGCCCGCGACTCACCGGAGGTCCGGGCGAACGGGCCACCACCACCACCGCCACCACCGCCACCACCGCCACCACCGCCGCCCCCGCCCCCGTCGCGGCGGCCGGAGCCCCCGCCCCGGCCGTCGTGACCGGAGCCCCCGCTACCGGAGCCCCCGGCCGGTCCCGCACCGCCCGCCAGTTCGGCAGCTTCGTCCTCATCGGCTGCGTGAACACGGCCGTCTACCTCGGGATCTACGCCTCGCTGAACCGCTGGATGCCCTACCTGACGGCCCATGTCATCGGCTACGCGGTCAGCATCGTGTGCTCGTTCCTGCTCAACTCCTACGTCACCTGCCGGACGAGGCCGACCTGGCACGCGTTCGTCCGCTATCCCCTCTCCAGCCTGGTCAACCTGGTGGCGTCCGGAGCGCTGCTCTACGGGGCGGTCAGCGGTCTCGGGATGGACAAGAACCTCGCCGCGCTGGCAGCGGGCGTCCTCGTCACCCCGGTCTCGTTCCTGCTGGCCCGATGGGCGATCACCTCGGGCCGGTCCAAGGCCGCCACGGCGGTGCCGAAGACCGAACCGCTGCCCGGCCGTCCGGCACCGGAACCGCTGCCCACCCGCTCGTCCCAGGAGGGGTGACGTCCGCGATGTCCGACGACGTTCCCGTGACCGCCGCCCCGGAGAGACCCCGGAGGGGCGAGGAGACGCCGGACCCGGCCGGGCGCCCCTCGGACCGCCCCTGGACCGCCCTCTGGGTGAGCGCCCTCGCGCTCCCGCCCCTCGCCCTGCTCGCCGCCGCGTCCTGGTTCGGGCGGTGGGTGAGGCCCGGCGCGGACGACTGGTGCTTCCTGCCCGCCGTACGGGACGACGGCATCACCGGCCTCGTGGGGAAGTTCTACTTCGACGACAACGGGCGGGTCGCCAACGCCCTCCTGGTCGGCGCGTACGCGAAGTTCCAGGTCGCCGGACACCAGTGGTTTCCCCTGATCAGCGGGGTTCTGGTGCTCGCGGTCCTCTGGACGGTGGCCGCTGCGGCCCTGCGCCGGGCCCGGCTGCGCACCCCGCGCGGGCTGCCGCTCCTGCTCGCGGCCCTGACCACCGCGCTCTTCCTGTTCGTCACGCCGAACACGTACAAGACGTTCTACTGGCCTGCGGCGTCCGTCTCGCACACCCTGCCGCCCGTCCTGGCCTGCGCCGCCCTGATCCCGTTCCTGCTCGCCCGCTCCCGCCGGGGGCAGGCCCTCGCGCTCGCCGTCGCCGCGCTCATGGGCGCCTTCCTCGCCACGCTGTCCGAGGAGACGGCGATCGTCGTCGTGACGGTGCTCGTGACCGCGCTCCTGCTGTCCGGCCGCGTCGTCCCCGCCCCCGACCGGAGGTTCGTCCGGCGCTGGTGCGCGGCGGGGATCGCCGGGACGGCGGCCGGGGCCGTCGTCCTCATCACCTCACCCGGCTCCCTGCGCCGAAGGGAGCGGTTCGGCGCGGAGACGACCTCCCTGCTCGCTCCCGACTCCCTCGCCGCGTCGCTGCGCGCATTCGCCGAGATCGCCGTCACCGTGGCCACGACCTGGCAGTACGCCGGGGCTGTCGCGGCCGGCGTACTGCTGGGGCTGCTCTGCCGACGGGCGGACGGGACACCGCCCCGCCCGCCCGCGCACAGCCCCCTGCTCGCCGGCGCCGGAGTGCTCGCGATCCTCGTCTCCGGCTACCTCTGCACGGTCATCGCCTATCCGGTGTTCGGCGACCGGGTCAGCGACCCGGGCGCCAACCGGCTGTGGAACGACTACCTCCTGCTGTACGTGATCCTGCTCGTCGGCGCGGGTGCCCTGCTGGGCCTGGCCCTGCGCCGGCACACCCGCCGCACCGCCCCGGCGAAGGCGGTGTGCGCCGCGCTCTGCGTCCTGGTCTGTGTCGGCCCGGCCGTGGCGCTCACCGACCTGGAGACCGCGATGCGGGCCCGGGCCGAGAAGTGGGACGCCCAGGACCGCCGGCTCCGTGAGGGAGCGAAGGCAGGGAGCCGCGTACTGCCGTACGAGCGCCAGGTGATCAGCAACATGCTGGAGCCGTTCAGCCAGGGCGGGCGTTCGTACTGGCCCGGCGGCTGCGTCGCCGACCTCTACGGGCTCGACCGCGTCACGGACGGGTCGAGGGACGCTCCGTGACGAGGGCTCAGGCGTACGTGTAGAACTGCGTGTGGTCCAGCATGCTCTGCGGGGTCGTGTTCGGCCAGGGCGGCATGGTGTCGTTCAGGTCGATCACATCGACCGTCCCGCCGGCGGGGAGGTACTCGGCGCTCGCCGGATGGAGCGCGTGCCAGTCCGCCCAGAGCTTGTCGACGAACGAGTGGTGCAGCCAGAACACCGGATCGTTCGGGGAGACGCTCGTCTCCATATGGCCCCAGACCCAGGTGTGCACACGGTTGTGCATGCTCATGTATCCCGCGGACCCTTCCAGCGTGGAGCGGAAGCCCGCCGAGCCGTCACGGAAGGGCGGGGAGTCGTACGTGGGCATGGCGAGGGCGGCGTCGACGTCCGACCGGGGCGGGAGCGAGGGAACGCGGTAGGCGAGGTTGCGGGCGAGGAAGGCGCGGCTGTCGACCGAGACGTTGATCGTCCAGTCTCCGCCGGAATGCGCGAAGGGCCCGTCCATCACCTGGTCGTCCAGGGGGCGTCCGGTGCCGCCGAGGAAGTCCGGCGCCCAGAGCGAGGAGCCGACGGTGTTGTCGGCGGTCCAGTCCCAGTAGGGGATCGAGACCGACGCGTCGATCTTCTGGAGCTCGTTCTCGAAATCGATGAGGAACTTGCGGTGCCAGGGCAGGAACGACGGCCCGAAGTGGCCCACGTACACACCGGAGTTCATGTCTATCGCGAACCGCGTGCGATGGGCGAGGACGAATTCGTCGTACACCCCTGTGCGTTTGACCTCCAGTACCGCGTCGACGAAGGCCTTCTTCTCGGGGGCCGTGAGGTTCGCCTGGTTCTTCCGTACGGTCATGGCTGCTGCTCCCGAGTCAGGCGGTGGGGTCGAACGGAACGACGACGGCGCCCTTGAGCGAGATGACCGCGGTGCGAGCGGCCTCCAGCGGGGTCGCGAATCTCTCGTAGTGGTTGATCGTGCTGCTCCAGCCGCTCTTCCCGTGCCGCATCACGGGAAGCTCGCGGCCGTCGATCATCACGCGGTAGTCGGCGTCGTGCCCGCCGTGCCCGCCGTGCCCGGCGTGCGCGGGGGAGTCGGCGTTGGCGCCGGCCTCGGCGGGCGTGCCCTGGATGCGGCGGCCCTTGAAGACCTCGTCGAAGGAGCCGGGTGCGCCGGTCCCGCCCCCGGAGCTTTGGGCCTCGGCCGCCACGGTGTCCGTGGACGCGGCGGCCATACCGACGAGCGCTCCGCTCGCGGCGACGCCGATGGCGGCCCCGAGGGCCTGACGGCGGGTGGGTCTGAGCATGGCGGATGTACCCCCGGAACATGGTGGAGGCGGCCCCCCTGGTCGTTGTCCGGGGCCGCCGTGACCATGTCTACACGGGGGTGACCGTCCGCATAAGCAGGGAAAAAAGGGTTGGGTCTCATACGGACACGTCTTCACGGACATAGGGCGGACTCAGCGGGACGTGGAGGTGTCACCTGCTTCCCGTTCCGCTCCGCGTCGGTGCCTGAGGCGTCGGAGGGCGCAGGACTTGCCGCGCAGGTGCCCTGCCTGTGAAGGATTTGCGGTATCCGTCGCGCCGTCGCCCAGCGGAACGATCATCTGCGCATGGCTGGAAGTAGGAGTGCGCGCTCGCTCCGGGGAGGGTGTTCTCGCCCGCCTACCAGGGCAGTTCCCCGGTCTCGTCCTGGAGGGTTCCGGTCGGGCCGTCCGCGTCGAGCGTCGCGAAGCGCACCACGACACCGGCGCTCTCCTCGGGAGAGCGTCCGATGCCGAACTCCGCGGGCATGTCCGTGGCGGTGGGGCCGGGCTCGACCGCGTTGAACTTGATCCCCGGCTGGGACTTGGCGTACTGGACCGTCAGCATGGTGGCCGCCGCCTTCGAGGCGGAGTAGAGCGTCAGCGGCAGGCCCGACTCCGGCCGGTCGGGGTTGTTCACGGCCCAGAACGACCCCGCGCTGCTGGAGACGGTGACCACGGTGGGGTTCGAGGACTCGCGCAGCAGGGGGAGCGACGCCTCCGTGACGCGGACGATCCCGACCGCGTTGGTGTCGAAGACGCGCAGGGCCTTGGGGCCGTCGATGTCTCCGTGCCCCAGGGCTCCTGCGTTGTGCACGAGGACGTCGAGCCGCCCCTCGGCCGAACCGATCTTCGCCAGCGCGCCGTTCACCGAGGCGTCGCCGGTCACGTCGAGTTGGACGAACCGGCCGCCGAGGGTCGCCGCGGCCTTCTCGCCCCGCTCGGCGTCACGCGCGCCGATGTAGACGGTGTGGCCCAGCGCGAGAAGCTGCTTCGCCGTCTCGAAACCGATGCCCTTGTTGGCTCCGGTGATCAGGGTGACGGTCATGAGGCTTCCTCCAGGGAGAGGCGGTCCCGAGCGGGCCGCCGGAATCCTCCAGGGCACTCTGCGGACCACCACCCGCCCGGCCGGCCCGCAGGGGTGTCTGGGCGTCCGGGGCGCGCTGGTCGCGAGCGACGCCGGGCAGGAGGTCCGCGACCTTCTCGCCGCCTGGCGCAACGACAGCTGCGGCCGCGTCCAGGAACGGTTCCGGCGAGCCGTCGACGAGGGAGACCTGCCTCCGGAGGCGGACCCGGGGCTCTTGGCCCGCTATGTGACCACCCTGGCGTTCGGCATCGCGGTGCAGGCCGCGAGCGGAGTCTGCCGCGACGAGCTGCGGGAGATGACCGAGGCCGCCCTGCGGGCCTGGCCGCCTGCATGAGGGCGGCCTTCGCGACGGCCGCCTCCGGGGCGGCGGTGGCCGCGGGGTCCGGGCAACCGGACTCGTTCCGTCCGTCGGGTGACGGTTGCGTGCGGACCGAGCGCCCACGCCGTGATCATGTCTTCGGTCTGTGACAGCGCTGTCCTGGAACGGCACACGGGGGCCCCTTTGGCTTTTCGACCCCTCATAGTGATCAAGGAACACCCGGGCGGTCGCACTCGCTTCGGTGCCACGGCCACTCTCACGCTCACGACCCCCAAGGGGATCTCATGTTCGGCAACCGTCGCAAGTCCTTCATCGTCTCCGCTGCCCTCGTGGGCGGCGCCCTGTTGATGACGGCGTGCCAGGACACGGAGGACGGCGCGGCGGCGGGTCCCTCCGCCACCAACGTGCCCGCCGCGGACGTTTCCGGGGCCGACGCGGCCGGGACCGACGCCTCGAAGGGTGCCGACAAGGGCGCCGAAGAGGGTACGGAGCAGGGTGCCGACCAGGGGTCCGGCGCGAAGGACGGGGGCAGCGCGGAGGGCTCCGGCGCCGACGCGGGCGACGGCACGAAGGTGCCGGTCCAGCAGACCTGCGGCGCCAACGACATCTCCTGGAGCACCCGGTCCGAGAGCCAGGCCGGCGGTTACATCCTGGTCATGGCGAAGGCCAAGCAGGGGATCACCTGCATCCTGCCGGCCGCGCTCCCGACGGTGGCGTTCGGCTCCGACGGCACCCAGGCGGGCCCCGCCGAGCAGGCCGTCGGCGACGCGGTCACGCTGAGCGGCTCCACCACCGCCTACGCCGGGGTGAACCCGAAGACCACCAACACGGACGGCGGCAAGGAGCTGGACTCCATCATCGTCGGCGTCGGCAACGAGGACCCCGACCCGGTCTCCCTGAAGGTCGGCACCATCACGGTCGACAAGCCGGTCGTCACCAACTGGCACACCGCCCCGGCCGACGCCGTTCCCTCCGCCTGAGAGAACGGACGCCGGGCCGGAGCGTTGATCGGGAGACGTCGATCCGCTCCTACTCGGCGGGCTGGTGGACGCGGCGGAGTCCCAGGTCCGGCAGGTCGAGGTGGAAGCCGCGCCCGCGACCGGTCATGGTGCCGTCGTAGGAGAGGTCGTCCAGGCCGACGCCCAGGTGCCGCAGTTCCTCGACGAGCATGCGGGCCCCCGTCGCGGCGTGCGCCGGTTCGTCCATGGCGTCGGGGAAGCGACGTTGCCAGACCGAGGCGGAGGAGTCCCAGCCGCTCCGCGCCAGCCGGTCGGGGTCGGCCGCCTCCGGTTGGTGCAGATAGCCGGTGGCTTCGATGACGAGACCCAAATCCTGGCTCCAGCACTGGACGAAGCGCTGCGGATCGTCGGCGGATCCGAGGTGCAGGATGAATGCACCGGGGAAGAACGGGGTGTCGTGGTCGAGGGAGCGCAGGGTTTCCGCCAGGCGCTTCTCCACGTCTTCCCATGTGGTGCCGGAAGCGGGCGGCACGGTCGGCAGGCCCGCCTGCTCGGCGGCGCGCCAACGGCCCCGGGAGTAGCCGCTTCCGGCGGCGTCGGCGTCCGCGTCGGGAGGCAGGAGTTCGAGGCTCACCTCGCCCTCGTCGTGCGTGTGCACGAGGAGGCAGGCGCCGGGGAGTCGCCACAGCATCCACGGGCCCGAGTCGCCTCCCCACATCGTGGGCGGGCCCAGCTCCTCCTCCATGACCCACCAGGCGGCGCGGACGAGGCCGGCGGCGGAGCGTATGTCCTCGGCGGGCAGGTCGACGACGCGTACGTTCACTTTGCGCACCTGCTCGGGTGTCGAGGCGTCGGCGATCACCGTGCCGTAGCCGCCCCAGGGCCCCTTCCGGGGAGCGAATCTGCGCCAGACCTGGCCCACGACCTCCTTGGGCTCCCGGAGTTGCCAGCCCAGCTCCGATGTGGCGTGCTCGAAATCCGACAGGCTCCACGAGCCGAAGCGGAGCGGAGTGACCTCGCGCACCAGCTCGCGGAAGATGTCGTCGTCGAGCCAACTGCCCCGGGGGATCGTGTTCTCCATCCGGCAGACAGTAGTGGCCCGGTGGTGACGGGGCTCCGAGAGGCCGATGTTGACGGATCGGTTCCCGGGAGGCGACGCTCACCGCAACAGGGATGAGAGGTGAAGCATGGAGGCACACGCCTCGCAACTCGCGTTCGGGCAGCAGATTCTGGATGCCCAGCCCTTCAGCGTCCTGCTGGGCGCGCGGCTGACGGCCTTCGGCGACGGGGCGGCGGTCCTGGAGCTGGACGTACGGGACGAGCTGCGCCAGCAGAACGGCTTCGTCCACGGCGGCGTCCTGAGCTACGCGGCCGACAACGCCCTCACCTTCGCGGCGGGCGCGGCCGTCGGCCCGTCCGTCCTGACCGCCGGCTTCACCATCGACTATCTGCGCCCGGCCCGGGGCGAGGCGCTGCGCGCGCGGGCCCAGGTAGTCCGCCCCGGCCGTACCCGGGTCGTCTGCCGCTGCGATCTGCTGATGGTGGACGCCGAAGGGGTGGAGACGCTCTGCGCGGTGGCCCAGGGCACGATCGCCGTCGCGGCCGAGAGGCCGCCGGAGCCGACCGCGGCCGGGTGACCCCGGCGTACCCCTTTCCGTTCGGATCGCCGCAACGGGATATCGAGATCAAGGAGTGGCGGGGCCGAACAGCTCGTCCAAGTGATGGCGCAGGACGTCCAGAGCCGCCTTGCCGGTGCGCTGGCCGCCCAGCACGCTGGAGCCGAGGCCGTTGACCATGGCCATCAGTCCGGCCGCCACCATGGCGGGATCCTTCTCGGGGCCGACAGCGCCGGCTTCCTGCGCCAAGCGGAGCTGCTTGGCGAGGAAGCCCTCCAGCAGGGCGGGTTGGGGGGTGGCGTGCTCTTCCAGCGAGCTGTCACCGAGGACGAGCACGTAGTAGGCGGCGTAGATCCGGGTGATCCGACGGCTCTCCTCGTCGGTCGGCAGGACGCTGGAGAGGATGGCAGTGACCGTGGAGCGTGGTCGCGGCGGAGAGCCCGCCTCGCGGACCCACCGGTCCATACGGGCCTGGAGCTGGGTGCCCAGCCGGGCTAGGGCGTCCAGCACCAGGGCTTGCTTGGTCGTGAAGTAGTACTGCACCAGTCGAAGGGAGACGCCCGCCTCGGCGGCGACCGCCCGCATGCTCACCGACTGGAGTCCCTCGGTGGCGGCGATACGCAGCAGAGCCTCCGCGATCTGTTTCCGACGTTCCTCGTGATCGACGCGCGCGGCGATGGTCCGGCCTCCCGGTAGTGGTACACGTGTACCAAGTCATGATACGTCTGTACCATGAGCATAGGCGAGTTCAGGAACGACAAGACCCGCGAGCGTTTCCACGCCGTTTACGGACGCCTGCTCGGCCAGCTCTGGCCGGGCCCCAGGGACGCCTTCGACCTGCCGACATCCTTCGGTACCACCCGCGTCCACCGCGCCGGGCCACCCTGCTCCGACCCGGTCGTCCTGCTGTCGGGCGCCAACGGCAACTCCCTCATGTGGCACCGGTACATTGAGCCGATCGCCCGCCATCACACGGTGATCGCCGTTGACACGGTCGGTGAGCCGGGCGCCAGCATCCAGAGCGCGCCCCTGACCGGCGCCGAGGACGGCGCCCGCTGGCTGGAGGAGGTACTCGCCGGGCTGGAGGCCACCGCCGCCCATGTCGTCGGCTGCTCCTACGGGGGCTGGCTGGCGCTCGGCCATCAGATGCACCACCCCGGCCGCGCGGCCGCCCTCACCCTGGTGGAACCCGCCGGATTCGCCGACCCCGGGCGTCGCTTCTACGCCTGGCTCATCGCCGGCGGTCTGGCGGGCATGGCGCCCCACATGCTGAGGCCCAGGCTTTCCCGCTGGGTCGGCAACAGCGCCATCCTGGAGACCGAGCTGATGGAACTGGGACGGGCCTCCATCGGGTTCCGGCGCACCCTTCCACCGGCTCGGGTCTTCACCGACGAGGAGGTGCACCGGGTGCGCGTCCCCTCGCTCTTCCTGCTGGGGGAGCAGAGCTCGCTGCACGACGCACGCCGGGTCGCGGAGCGGGTGGGAGCCCTCGTACCCACAGCCGAGGTGGAGGTCGTGCCCGGTGCGAGCCACGCCCTGCCGACCGACGATCCGGAGCTGGTGGCCGCCCGTATCCTGCGGCGCGCGGCGGAATGACAGCGTTTCCTCCGCGGCAGCAGAACTGGAAGTGACCGAGCGCTACTAGTAGCCCGGCACGAGGTACGGGCACGAGTGCGGGGGCCTCCGGTCCGCTGACCGGAGGCCCCCCGGGCTTCATGGGACCGCGGGCCTCAGATGCCGCAGCTGGGCGCGGACCAGAAGCGGCCGCTGCCCCCGGCGACGTGGGTGTGGTCGTTGTGACCGGGGTAGCCCGGGCCGAGGATCTCGGTGAAGCCGTGGTTGCGCGCCGCCTGGGCGAGGGCGCAGAAGCCCTGGGCGCCCGCGCCGAGGTCCGCCGCGTGCCCGTACAGGTGGCGGCTGTTGGTGGCCCCGCCGACCGCGCTGTTGCAGGACACGCTGCGGAAGCCGCCGTTGACGGTGATCGGCCGGTCCCCCATCGCGTGCCGCATGGCCTGGAGCTTCCACATGGTCACCAGGGCGTTGGCGCGTGCCGTGCCGGCGCTGACCTTGCCGCCGGACCAGTCGGAGTTGCAGCGGTTCAGCTCGGCGTAGGTGAAGTTGACCGGGGTGCAGTCGTCGTCCTGCAACGCGTAGATCTTGCTGAACGTCTGGGCGCCGGCGATGCCGTCGGCGGCCAGCCCGTACGCGGCCTGGAAGCGCTGCACGGCCGCCTTCGTGGCCGGGCCGAACGCCCCGTCGATGGCGATCTGGTTCCCGGTGCCCGGATAGCCGGCGACCCGGATCTGGAGCTGACGTACGGCTTCGCCGCTGGAGCCTTCCTGGAGCGTGCCGCTCCAGGTGTAACAGGCGTCGGCCGTACCGACGTCACCGGCCGACGCGGAACCGGGGGCCGGGGTCGTGGACGGGGTCGCGGAGGCGGTCGCGGTGCCGCCGAACGCGAGGGCCGCGCCCGCGAGGGCCGAGAGGAGGAATCCGATGGGGCGTGATCGCATGGGGGCTACACCTCATTGTCGTCAAGCTGTGCAGGGGGATTCCGAGCCTCGGACGCAACGCGGAGGGTGTCAAGGTCATGTCAACATGCTGCCAGGGGTCCGGCCTCGTGGCGGGGTGACAGGATGGGAGTATGGCGATAAATCGACCATGGGCGGGGCTTCGCGCTGACCTGCGGGTAGCGGAGTCATCGGTGTACGACCGGCCGGCTTCGAGGTAGTCCTCGCCCAGACTGCTCAGCCCCCCCGCACGGGACGCAGAGGCAGACCGGAGGCTGCGGTTGCACCTTCCGTAGCGGTATGTGGTCCGGTGGGTCTACGTCCCGGTACCGGTCCCTCGCGAAGAAGGTCCCTGCTCATGCATTCGTCCTTTATGCCACCCCGCCGGATCAAGATCGGTGACGCGGCGGCCTTCGCCGGCAGCACTCCGCGGGCGATTCGCCACTACCACGAGATCGGCCTGCTCCCGGAGCCCGAGCGGGGCGGCGACGGCCGCCGCCGCTACGGCTACGAGGACATGATCAGCCTGCTGTGGATCCGCAGGACGGCCGACGCGGGGATCGCCCTGGACGACATCCGTGACGCCTTCACGACCGGCACGGCTCCCGCCGGTGCGGAGAGCGGAGAAGGCATCGCGGGCATCCTGGAGCGGTTGGAGGAAACCCTCGCCGAGCGGGAGGCGGAGCTGCGGCGGCAGCGGGCCGCCGTGCAGCGGATGCGCACCGAAGGCAGCCGGATGGGCCTGCTTTCCGACCTTGTCACCGGCCGCCTCAAGAGCCTGCCCGAAGGCTCCCTGCGCCCGGCGGACCTGGACACCCTGCTGGTCACCGAGCGGATCTTCGGCCCACTCGGCGCGGCGGTCCAGGCCACCCGCTTCATCGCCCTGGCCACGCATCCCACCCTGCGGCAGGAATCCGACCGCGTCGACGACGCCGAGGAAGCACTCGACGACAGCGTCGCCGTCGATGATCCGCGGGTGGCTCACGTCGCCGCCGAGCGACACGCCTTCGAGTGCGCGCTGGACGCCTTCATCGAGGAGTCCGGCCTGAGCGAGGAGGACGAGGCCCTCTGCGACGCCTGGGAGGCCGCGCACCCCGAAACCGCTGACGGTGGCGAGAGCGAGGCCGATCCCGGCTCCGGGGGGCGGGAGGCCGACTCCATGAGCGTGCTGGACGCCGTCGGCAAGATGCCCTACGACTTCTCCCCGGCCCGCCTGCGCAGTATGGAACTGGCCGTAGAGCTCTCCGCGCACGACGCCCCCGGTGCCTAGTGCTGTGACCGCGTAGGTTCGCCGGGTTGGTGGTCGTGACGGTCCGATGCGTGGTGACGTCCAAGCGGCTGCTGGAGGCGCGGTGGCTGAGCCCGCCCGTGTGCGCAGCCTGACCGGCAAGGAGGGGCAGCGGCTGAAGCAGATCGTGCGCCGGGGCAGCGCGAGTTCGGTGCGCTACCGGCGGGCGGCGATGCTGCTCGCTTCGGCGGCGACAGAAGGGCGACTCAGGAGGCGGACGGCTCGATCTCCCCCGCGAAGACGATGACCTGGTCGATGAGGCTCCGCCGCAGATGCACGACGTCCGTTCCCGCCAGGCGGGGGCCTCCATCCGGCGTCGTGAAGACCCACTGGTACCGGGCCCATTCGTCCGGCATGTCCACCGCTGAGCAGCGCACCATCGTGCCGGTTCCCGCCGGGTGGCGCCGGATGTCCAGCACGAACTGCTCGACCGCCGCGATTCCTTCGCTGCGACCCAACGGCCCCCAGAAGACCACGTCCGAGGTCAGGGCCTGGGAGAGCAGGGCAGTCACATAGCTGTCGTCCGAGGCGTTGAACGCGGAGATGAACGTGTCGATCGCGGAGCGTGCCGTCTCTTCCTGCATGCCCCAGTAATACCAGCCGCCGTTGCGCATGCGCTCGTCCCGCGAGCCGCCTTCCGATCGCGGTGGACCATCCCGGTCACGGGACCAGTGCCACATCAGGCAACCCTCGCCGGGCAGTTCACGACGCGTGAACTGATTCCCGCACAGGGGCGGGCTGGTGAGGCATACGCGTCGTGTCATGCGCCCAGTCGCGCGCGAATGAGGGTGTCGAGTCGCTGCCATGCCGGGGACGAGGCGTTGATGGTGCTCTGGTTGAGGGCGGGGATCTCGGATGCCGCGCCCAACTGGGGCGGTTCGTCGGATCCATAGCGTTTGCGCGTCGCCTTGGTGATCCGGCGGGCGAGGGCGTCGAGGCGGGGATCATCGGTGTCGAGGTCGTGTGCGTGGTCGTAGTCAGGAAGAGCTGCCGTAGCGCCGGGTCGGCCAGGATCTCGGTCTGGTCGCGGAACAGTGTGATCGCACGGTCTGGGTGGGGGGCGAACAGGGCCCGCCCCGGGCCGGAGGTCGCCGGAGCCGTGATCTGATCGACGGAAGTCACCGGGCAGCTCCTGCCGTCGCCAGGGGACCGTGGTCCAGAATCGAGGCATGGACGTCCCCGAGCTGCTGGAAGCCGCATCCCTGCTGGTTCCTGAGAGGATCGCCACCGAGAACGACATCACGGTGAACGACGTCTGGGAGTACCTCGTTCACGACGAGTGGGAAGTAGCCCTCGATCTGCTGGAAGAACTCGGCGACGTCCACCAGCTTTCGCTCAGCTTCTGGGAAACCCTGGCCACCGCAGCCGAACAGATGCGACTGGAGAAGAGCGCGGCCTGGTGTCACTGGCGCGGTTACGAGACCCGCCACGGGATCATCCGAGCCGATCTCACCCTCCGCCCGGCCGCTGAAACACGACGACAGACGCCCATCTCCGGCGCCGGCGTCCTGCGGCCGATGTGGAACATCGGCCACCGAACCGCGACCGGCGCACCGGCTCTCAACACCGCCCGGCTCTGGGCGGAGTTCACGCCCTTCCTGGAGCCCGGGGGACACGCCGCGGTACGACTCGCACCCCTGGACCCCTCGCAGTGGCAGCACCTTCAGCCCGGCCAGGTGATCACCATGCACGAGAACCGATCCGTGGCAGGCGCGGCAGTTGTCCTGGAGATCCAGCGTCCCTCGGCCACGGTCACCACATAAGAACGAGCGCCGTTGACTCGTGCCGTTGGCGCGGAGAACGTCCAGCTTCTTCCACGCGCTGTCCGGCCGGTTCGACTCGGGCAGCCCACGACCACCTCTCGGCGTGGAGGGCGAGGGGCCCGGGGTGGCTCAATCCGTAAGGGGCAGGCGCTGATTCCAGACCAAGGTGTAGCGCCAGAACAGCCGCCGGCGCAGCCGCGCGCCGGGCAGCACGCGGCGGGCCTCGCGAACGATGTCCGGAAAGGCGGTGGTCGCCGGTCGGGTCGGTGCGGTCATGGCGACGGGGCGCGGCGCTCTGCGGCCCTTGTTCTTGAACCAGGCCATGGCGATGTTCGACGGTACGGCGACCGCGTCGATCAGGTAGTCGCTCCAGGACTGCGGGCGGTAGAGGCCGACGACGATCAGAGTGCCCCCGGGAGCCAGGTGCTCGCGGAAGCGGGTGAGTGCGTCGGTCAACGGCATGTGGTGGATGGCGGCGACGCAGGTGATGACGTCGTACAGGCCGGACGGTACGTCCTCCAGCGTGTCCCCGACGGAGAAGGTCACCGGAACCCCGGGAGCGGTGCGCTCCCGCGCGCGGTCGACGATGGCGGGGTCGGCGTCGATGCCGTGCGCCGCTTCGGCCCGGGTGGCCAGCAGCCGGGCGAGGTCGCCACTGCCCGATCCGACGTCCAGGGCGTCGGCGAAACGCCCGGGGAGCCGGCGCAGGATCCACCGGTGGTAGTGGGCGTTGTGATCCCACGGGTGGGCGGCGTGGAACCGGTCGAGTGCGCGCAGGACGCGGGGGAGTACGGCCGTCATGAGGTGAGTCCATCAGAGCCGAGCCGTGGCCCGTGGCGGGGGAGCGCCGTCAACCGCTCGACCGGGGCACCGGCCGACCCGGGGGTCGGTAGACGTCAGGACGTCCTTCCTCCTGTGGCTACGGTTCAAGCCGCGCGACCCCTCCCGTTTCGAGGGCCGCCCACAGAGCGCCGTCGGGACCCAGGGTGATGCCGTGCGGCTCTGACGACGGTGACGGCAGACCGTACTCGGTGATCTTGCCGCTCCCGGTGATGTGGCCGATGCTGTTGGTTCCCCATTCGGTGAACCAGCAGTCTCCGGTGGAGGCCGCGACGATGGCGTGGGGCTTGGCTGTGCGGTCGGGCAGCGGGAACTCCTCGACCGTGCCGTCCACCGAGATCCTGCCGATCTGGCCTGCCGCGATCTCGACGAACCACAAGGCGGTGCCGTCGCTGGTGATACCCACGGGTGCAGCGCTCGGGGTGGGGAGCGGGTGGATGACGATGTCTCCGTGGACAGTGATGCGGCCGATCGCGTTCGCCTGGTTGAGGGTGAACCACAGGGCCCCATCAGGGCCTGCGGTGATCGCCGAGGGATAGGCGCCGACACAGCGAAGGGCGTACTCGGTGATCTCTCCCCCGCTGGTGATGCGGCCGATCCGGTCGGTGTTCATCTCCGTGAACCACATCGCGTCGTCCGGGCCGGCGGTGATCCCGAAGGGGCCGCTGTCGGGCGTAGGCACGGGGAAGGACTCCGTTTCACCGTCGACGGTGATCCGGCCGATCCGGTGGTCCTGGGACCGGGTGAACCACAGTGCTCCGTCGGGCCCGGGGGTGATGACCGTAGGGCGACACCCGGGCGATTCCAGGGGGTACTCGGTGAGTTCGCCGTCGAGGGTGAGGCGTGCGATGCGGCCGCTGTGCGCGAAGGTCAGCCACAGTGCGCCGTCGGGTCCGGTCGCGATGCCGTACGGACCGGCGCCCTCGTCTGCCACGGACATCTCGCTTACGGCCACGACAACTCCTTGGAGGGGCGGGGTGGGGATGGGCTGGGGATCAATCGACGTTCCCGACCGATGCCGCAGCTCGGTCCGGCAGCAGGTCGAGAATGATCGCGGCGAGGTCGGCGGGCCGGGTCATGGGGATGTTGTGGTTCGAGCTGATGTCGGTCAGCCGGCGGCCGGGGGCGGCGTCGACGACGGCACGCACTTCGTCGCGTCGCGAGGCGTAGAAGCCATCCTCGGCCAGCACGATCGTCGTCGGACAGGTGAGGCGGTCATACACCTCGATGCTCGGGAAGATCTCCGCGTCGGGTTCCACGGCGGTGACGGTCGCGATCTCCTCGATGGCCGGTCGCCGTACCCACCGGTGGCCGCGGCGCAGGAAGGAGCGCCGCGTGACCTCCTCGACGAGTCCGTGCCGTGCTCCGGCGTTGAGCCAGTCCCCTCCGGCCTCCCGCGCGCATCGCTCGACATAGGCGTGCATCTGGTCGTCGTCCGCTTCCCAGCCGTAGCGGAACATCGCCCGCAAACGGTCCGCCGCCTCGGTGGTCCGGGCGGCGGCGTGCTCGGCGAGTGACGCGTTACGGTCATCGAGCACCACACCGTCCACGATGCAGAGGGCGGCCGGTTCCACGAGGCCACTGGCAGCGGCGGCCGTCACGGCGTACCCGCCGGTGGAGTGGCCGACCAGCACGGGGTGGTCCCAGCCCAGGGCGGTGACGACGCCACCGAGGTCTCGCCAGTACTGCTCGGGTCCGGTCGAGTCGAGCAGGGTCTGCCCGTGGCCGCGCAGGTCGATGGCGACCGGGTGACACGCGCTCACCAGACGGGACGCCACATCGGCCCAGGCGGCGGCGTTCTGTCCGCTGCCGTGGACAAGTAGCACCCCCTCGCCGTGGCCGCCGAAGTCCACACCCGAGAGAACGCCGTCCACGACGGGGAGTTCGATCTCCGTTCCGATCATCACCGCACCCTTCTTACCGGAAGCCAACGAGTGCAACCGCTTTTCCGCCAGGAGGTCCGCGCGGGGCGGGGCAGGTTGCCTGCCCGGACAGCGGGACGCCCCACCGCGCGGGCACGGTGGGGCGTAGCCAAGCGGGGAGGCGGTCAGGCGCGGGTGTCGAAACCCCCGGCCTTGACGCCCGCCACGAAGGAGGAGAACGCCTCGGCGGCGACGGCCAGGGCCGGGCCGCCCGGGTTCTTCGAGTCGCGTACGGGGACGGTGCCGGTGGCGGACGCGGTGCGCGGGGCCCACTCAACGCAGGTGCCGCCGTTGTCACTGTAGGAGGACTTGACCCACTGCGGGGTCGTGGATTCGGTCGTCACGGGGTGCCCTTTCGATGCTGGTGGATCATGTCCACCGTATCTGTCTGCGACAGAGACACGGCCTGCAACTGATGGTAGGACCTCACCATCGGGATGACAGAGCTGAGTTCACGGTCCAGGTGCCCCTGCGTCTCGGACTCGACGTACGAGACCACGGACCGGTCCTGAAGTGTCAGCAGATTCACCGCGCGATTGAAGGGCCGCTGCTCACCGATGCCGAAAGGGGCGATCTGCAGCATGGTGTGGGACTGCGCGGCGAAGTCGATCAGATACTGCAACTGGGCATCCATCACGGCAGGACTGCCGATCGGTCGGCGGATGCAGCTCTCGTCCAGCACCGCGATGAGCATCGGCGGCACAGTGCGTAACAGGGCGCCCTGGCGCTCCATGAGTAACGAGACGCGCTGATCACCCTGTTCGGGGGTGATGACCCCTCGATCGACGGCCCCGCTCGCCAGCGCCTCCGCGTACTCCCGGGTCTGCAACAGCCCCGGGATGACGCCCACCTCGAACAACCGGATCTCCGCCGCCCGGCCCTCCAGCGCCACGTACTCCGGGAAGCCCTGCAACAGCACGCCGTGCTTGATCTTGCGCCACTCGCGCTCGAACGAATCAGCGGTCCCCGTAAAACTCATCGCCACGTCAACAGCGATCGAGAACTTGCGGGTTGGGGACTTGTGGCACAATTCCACCCCGGAAACATGCCGCCCCGTGTAGCCGATGCGCGCGCCGAGGTCGTCCTGTTTCCAGCCCCGCGCTTCGCGCTCCCTACGCAGACGTGCTCCGTAGGCCGCCTCCGGGCCCCCGTCAGGGTTGACTTCCTTGCGGTTGACCAACGTATCCCCCAGGTTCGAAACGTTGAAGACGTCTCCACGCTAGGCCACGCTGAGTCGCCCCGGTAGTCATTCGGCTACAGAGAGGAGCGAACGGTGTACGGCGAGAACGCCAGCTCGAATACGGAGCCATCCCCACACGTCCCGGCCCCCGGGACCCTCCTCGTGGACACCAGTCGCGGTGACCGCGTGGGGGAGTTCCGGGGCGTCGCCGGTCCGTACTGGTCCCTCCGGCCGGTCGCCGGTGGACGCGAGTGGGAGGTCGAACCGCGTTACGTTCGCCCCGCGTTGCTCATGGAGCAGCTACGGGCCCGCACCGCGCGGCTCAACGCCCGCAGCCGGGGCGAAGTGCTGTGAGGGCGACGGTTTCGGCCCCGGGCCGCGAGAGGAATCCGGACTACGTCGCGGCCGTCACGGTGACGGTCAGCGGCCGGGCTCTCCCGCTCGGCGGAGTCGCCCTGCCGAACCGCCGGCTCGTTCTGCGCTGGCTCCGGCGGCAGGCCCTGCGGCTGGCGGACGGGCACGGGCGCGATCCGGCCCCGGCCGCTGCGTGGCACGGTGCGAGGGACGTCCGGCCGGTCACCTTCCACGGTTCCGATGCCCCCGAGGCGCTCCGGGCGTGGGCGGGCGGCCACGGCAGCCAGGACCACGCCATGAGCGCGCTGGCATCCGGGCTCCCTGCCCTGCTCACCGTGGTCGACCCCTTCGTGGGGCTGCGCGTCACCCTCGGCGGGTGGCCCGTGGATCTGTGCGGGTGGGCGGCGGCGGCAGCCTCGGTGTACCGCCCGTGCCCGCCCCGTACGGAAGGGGTCTGACCCCGTGCTGCAATGCACCGCCGTAACTCAAGTACCTTACGCCGAAGCTCTGCTGGCGCTCGCCATGATGGAGGGCGGGCCCGTGCACCCGCCCGATGTCCTCGACCAGGACGACTTCCTGCTCTGCGAGCTGGCCGACCACGACGAGACGGCCGAGCACGCCGCGCACCTGTGGACGGCGGACGTGCTGGACGACCGGGACCTGTGGTTCCTCTGGTCGGGGACCGGCGCCCACCGCGTCCACCGGCTCGACACGGTGCGGCTGTGCCCCGCCGTGCTCCGCGAGCTGGCGGCCCGCACGGTCACCACGTGCGCGTACTTCGACCACCACCCCGGGCCGCACTCCTTCTCCGTGAGCGACCCCCTCGGCGACCTCATCGCCGACCACGTCCACAGCGAGGTCCGGCGACTCGTCTCCGAGGACGACGCTCCCGGCGCGGCGCCCGATGCCCCCGACGTACCCGACACCGACGCGCCGTGACGGCGACCGGAGGTTCCACCCCATGAACCAGTGCACTGCCGTGGCCCTGCTGCCGCCCCCGGAGTTCCTGATCCGGCTCGCCGCTCCCGGCGGCAGCCGCCCGGAGGCCGGATACCTCCTCTGCGAGCTGGCCGCCGACCACGAAGGCGACGACCACGCGACGGTGCTGTGGGACGACGACGCGAACCGCACGGCCGTCTGGGCCCGTTGGAGTGGCGAGCGGGCGACTCTGTCGGAACTGGCCTGGTGCGGCGCGATCGACCCCCGGGGCGAGGACGCGTGCGGACTGTTCGCCGGTCACCCCTCCGCCCATGCCTGGGACATCGTCGATCCGACGCTCGCGGCAGTGGACGCGGTCCTCGCTCAGGAGTGCCCGCATCTCCTGCGGCGGCGCGGTGTTGTGTGATGGGCCGTCATCGCGGGCTTTCCCTGAAGGAGGCTCCTGCGGCGACGGCCCGGGCCGTGGGCCGAGGCCGTCGCCGGGTCGCCGGAAGCGGGGCCGGCTTCGGGATCAGGCTCGGCCGGTGATCTGGCCGACCCTCTGCTTCATCGCCTTGTCGTCGTAGATGGTGATCGTCACCGTTCTGCCCTCCGGGATGTCCAGGTTCACCTTCTTGACGTCCCAGGCGTTGGACGTGCCCGGAGGCGAGTACAGCCCCCACTTTCCGCCGCCAGGATCACCGAGGGCCGGGTCGGGGACGCGGCCCGGGTCGAGGGGCAGCACGACCACTCGGCCGCACGCGCGATCACGTACGACAGGGACACCTACTCACCCATGGTCGAAGCCCCCTACCCCGCTGCACCTTACTTATCGTTGCCTTCTCGTTGGTCATGCGGCAATACCTTTCCGGTCATCTCGCGCCAACTCGGCTGGCTGTCAAGCGCGCCCACTCTTCCCTCTTTGAATGAAGAAGTAGCCGATGACGGAAACGCATCCGATGATCGCCAGCAGTCCCCACCCTCCGCTGTTGCCGGAAGCGATCAGGAAAACAGAAAGGGCGATACCCGCGACTGCGAATGCGGCGGCGAACTGAACATACCGCTTGACGACGGCGCGCTGCTCCGTCGTCCATCCGACGTGCGGCTCTGACATCTTCATTCCCCGCGTGTGCCCTCGGGTTCGCTGGTGAATCCCATGTCCACTCCGGACGTTGAGATGGCGGACAGGCCGAGGAGTCCGTTGGGGAGAAAGGTGCCGCCCTGGGACGGAGCCGTTCACCGCGGCCGAGTGGCCGGACTGCCGGGTGGGCCTCGAACAGCGCATCGCTCGTGACCCCGCACACCGGCAGCCGGCCCCCGTGACGCGGTAGCGCGCCTCTCGCTCGGCCGGCTGCCGTCATCCGGCCCGCTCTCCTCGTGAAGGACAGGCCGGCCGCGACCTCAGATCGAGAACCGCTCCCGCTCCAGCAGCGGCCGCACCCGGGACCGGAAGCCGCCCGTGCGGAACGGCTGCTGGAGCAGGCCGGGCCGCAGCTCCTGGGCGAGGGCCGCGACGATCATTCCCTGGTCCAGGGCGAGCATGAAGTCGCTGACCCGGCCCGTGGACACGTTCACCGAGTCCCGGAAGCCGAGTCCGTCCGCGTACGCGCCGAAGTCCCGCTCCAGCGCCCGCAGATTGGCCACCGCCTCCCGGCCCGCGAACGGCAGGGCCAGGAAGGAGGCGTGCGGGGTGACGACGCCGTTGGTGAACGCCGAGGGCGGCGGCAGGGGTTCGCCGTCCGTGGTGTGCGTGCGGTCGGTGTTGGAGGCGTAGCCGTCGACCGCCATGCCGAGCGCGTCGACCCCGTACTCCTGGTAGCCGTCCTCGGGAACGTTGGCGGGGGAGAAGCCCCAGTAGCCGTACTCCGCCTCCCGCAGCCCGTGGTCGATCTGGCCGCGTACGTAGCGGTGGTGGGTCGCGCCCCACGCGCGCGGCGACCACTGCTGCTCCGGTACGAACAGCGGCACCATCAGCGCCTCGAACATCGAGCCGCCCCAGGTGGGGACCACCTTGCGGCCGCGGTGGGTGTAGTGCCCGTTCCAGACGCGTACGCCGTCGACCGTGACGTAACCGCCGCCCGGCTTCTGCTCCTGCTCGTGCTCCGGCAGCATCGTCCGCAGCAGGTGCCAGTAGTGGTCGCCGGGGAGCGAGCCGTCCGCGATGCCGAGGTAACTGGCCATGCGAGGCTCGGTGTTGAGCGCGCCGTAGTGGTGCGGGGTCGGCTCGTCCGTGTCGGTCCAGACGCCGCCGCGCAGCTGGCCCGGGCCAGCGACCGGGTCGGCCGGGTCGTAGGGAGTGTAGAAGAAGGACCAGTCGGCCGTGGCCAGGATGCGGTTGATGCGGGGGCGCAGCGCCGGGGCCGCGTCGGCGGCTATCCGCAGGCCCGTCACCAGCCAGGCGTTGTCGACGGATGACAGGAACGGGCGGACCGGGTCGCCGGTGCCCGGCCACTGGGTGAGCACCGAACCGTCGTGCGCGTCGTACCAGTTGAGCCAGAAGCCGTGGTGGCGTTCCAGCTTCTCGACGGCGGCGACGGTACGGGTCAGGGCGCGGGTCATCGTGCTCTCGCGGATCACGCCGAGGCCCGCGGCCGCAACCGTCGACCACAGGCCGCAGCCGATGTTGGTCGGTGAGGTCTGGGTGGACTGGGCGGGGGCTCCGGGGCCACTGAGGTCGATCTTGTCGGTGACGAGGCCGAAGTCGGTCGTCATCGCCTCGATCGAGCGGTACGTGTCGCGGAACCAGGTCTTCAGGAGGCCTGGGTCGGCGGGGGCGGCGACAGCCGCCGGGGCGGTTACGGCTCCGAGCGACAGGGCCGCGGCCCCGGTCCCTGCGGCGGTGAGAAACGTGCGACGGTCCATCGTTCCGGCTCCTGGTGGCAGAAGGGGGAGGGGAAGGGCAAGTCGTGGTGTTCGGCCGTGCGGAGATACTGCGGGGGACGCGAAATCGTGCGGGCGTCCGGAGTCGGGCGGGCGCGCGTGAGGTCGCGCCGGGCTTCGGGGGTGTGCGGGCGCGCGTGAGACCGCGCCGGGCGGGCTGGGTTGTGCGCGGGATGCGAGGTCGCGCCGGGTGTGCGCGGGCGTGGTGCCGGGGGGGCCGGGGCCGGCGGTCGTCAGGATCCGCCGGCCCCCGCCCACCCGAGGGAGCCGTCAGGTGGCTCCCCGTACGGAGGGGCAGCCCCGGGGGTGAATCAGGCTGCCGTGCGCGGGAGTTCGCGGGTGCGGCCGAGCGAGCCCAGCCACTTCGCCGAGTCGCGCGGGGTGCGCTCGAAGGTCTCCCAGTCGATGGCGATCAGGCCGAACGTGGCCCTGTACGTGCCCCATTCGTAGTTGTCCAGGGCGCTCCACGCCAGGTAACCCCTGATGTCGATGCCGTCGGCCAGCGCGGCGGCGACCTCGTCCAGCGCACCCGCGTAGTAGTCGACGCGGCGGCTGTCGTCGGCGGTGGCGATGCCGTTCTCCGTGACGATCAGCGGGACGTCGCCCACCACCTCGGCCGTGTGGCGCAGCGCCTCGCCGACCGCCGTCGGGTAGTACTCCCACGTCGTCAGCGTCCGCTCGACGTCGTCGGCCGCCGGGATCGGTCCGTCGGGGCCGATCCGCGTACGGGTGTAGGACTGCACGCCGATCCAGTCGTCGCCGCGCGCCGCCTCGATGAAGACGTCCTCGCGCGGGTGGCGGTAGGCGGCGGTGACGTCCTCCGCGCCGGGGAGGGCCTGGTAGACCTGGTTGGCGATGGTCCAGCCGACCTGGATGCCCGCGTCCAGGGCCCGGACCTCCTTGACGGCCGCGTGGTGGGCGGCGATGACGGCCACGGTCGTCTCGTCGTCGGGGGTGGGCAGGCCGGCGGGCGGGAAGCTGTTGTCGCCGCGCTTGGCCTGGCCCGCCATCACGGCGACCATGTTCGGCTCGTTGATCGTGCAGACGTGCGACACGCCCTCGGAGATGACGGGGGCGCAGGCCGCCACGTACCGGGCGAACAGCTCCACCGCGCCCTCGGCCGTCCAGCCGCCGCGCGCCTCGAACCACTGCGGGACGGTGAAGTGGTGCAGGGTCACCATCGGGCGCAGGCCGCGCGCGATCGCACCCTCCACCATCCGCCGGTAGTGGGCCAGTTCGGCGCGGGAGAAGCGGCCTTCGACCGGCTCGATGCGGGCCCATTCGAGGGAGAAGCGGTAGTCGGTGAAGCCGAGGGAGGCCAGCAGGTCCATGTCCTCGGGCCAGCGGTGGTAGCTGTCGCAGGCGTCCAGGCTCGGCTCCGCGATGTGGGTCCCCGCGGCGTGCTCCTTGACCCACCAGTCGCTGTTGGTGTTGTTGCCCTCGATCTGGAAGGCGGCCGTGGAGGCGCCCCAGAGGAAGCCCTCGGGGAACGGGACGGGGTTCTTCTGGTTCGGAGCAGGGGTGTGTGTCATCGCGACATGTCTTTCTGGTGGTGGTGAGGGGTGTGGCCGCGCTCTGTTACGGGGCGGGGTGCGGCCTCGTACGTGAAGTGCCCGGGCGGACGCGTTACTTCATGCCCGCCGTGGCGATGCCCTGCGTGAAGTGCCGTTGCAGCGCGATGAAGACGACCAGCACCGGCAGCACGATCAGGAAGGCCCCGGCCATCAGCATCCCGTTGGAGCCGCCGGCCTTGTTGGGGTCGGTGGCGAAGGTCGCCAGGGCCACCGGGAGGGTGTATTTGTCGGGGTCGTTGGTCGCGATCAGCGGCCAGACGAAGTTGTTCCAGGAACCCAGGAACGTGAAGATCGACAGGGTCGCGAGGGCGGGCTTCACCAGCGGCATCACGATCCGCCAGAAGATGTACCACTCGCTCGCGCCGTCCATCCGGGCCGCCTCCAGCAGCTCGTCCGGGATCGACTGCATGAACTGGCGCATCAGGAACACCCCGAAGGCCCCGGCGGCGAACGGCAGCACCAGACCCGCGTAGCTGTCGATCAGCTGGAGCTTGCTCATCAGCACGAACAGCGGCAGCAGCATCAGGTTGCCGGGCACCATCAGCGCGCCGAGCACCAGGCCGAAGACCTTGTTGCGGCCGACGAAGTTCAGCTTGGCCAGGGCGTAGCCGAGCATCGAGCAGAAGACCAGGTTCGAGACGGTCACCAGGACCGCCACGATCACCGAGTTCATGAAGTACAGCGGCAGGTCCAGCTTGTCGAGCAGCTGCCGGAAGTTCTCCAGGGTCCACTCGGTGGGGATCCACACGGGCGGGCTGGCCGACAGCTCGCTCTGCGTCTTGAAGGCGGAGAGACCCATCCAGAGGAAGGGCGCCGACATGACCAGCAGGCCGAGCGAGAGCAGGACGTAGACCAGGCGGCGGGAGACGTTCCGCTGCCCGCCGTTGTTCTTCTTCCCGCCGTTGTTCTTCCGGTCGTTGGTCGTCCCGCCGTTGTTCTTCGGGGGAGTCGGCGGTGCGTCGCTCTTCAGGGGCTCGACCGCCGCGTTGCCGCTGGTGGCGCTCATTTCGTGTTGTCCTTCAGCAGTCGGAGCTGGAGCACCGTGATGCCCATGATCACCACGAAGAGGACGTACGCCATGGCGCTCGCGTAGCCCATGTGAAAGAAGTTGAACCCTTCGCGGTACATGTTCAGCGAGACCGTGAGGGTCGAGTCGGACGGGCCGCCCTGGGTCATCACGAACGGCTCCTCGAACACGTTGAGATAGCCGATCGTCGTGATCACGGTGGCGTAGAGGAGGGTCGGACGCAGGAGCGGGACCGTGATGCCCCGGAACTCCTGCCAGACGCTCGCGCCGTCGAGCTTCGCGGCCTCGCGCACCTCGGTGGGGATCGCCTGGAGGCCCGCGATGAACAGCACCATCACCGTGCCGACGTTCCGCCAGACCGCCATGACGATCAGCGACGGCATCGCCAGCGTCTCGGAGCCGAGGAAGTCCGGTGCCGTCCAGCCCACTTCGGAGAAGAGGCCCGCGATCAGCCCGTCGCTCGGATCGAGGACGAACCGCCAGACGACGGCCACCGCGACGATGGTGGTGACCACCGGGGCGTAGAAGCCGACCCGGAAGAACGTCCGCGCCCGGTCGATGCCGTTGTTCAGCAGAACGGCGACGACCAGCCCGATGCCGATGGTCAGCGGTACGCCGACGACGACGAAGTACCCTGTGTTGAAGAGGGACTTGAGAAACTTCTCGTCGCCGAAGAGGTTGACGTAGTTCTCGAACCCGATGAAGTTCGCTTCCCACGGGCGCGTCACGTTGCGCAGCCCGAAGTCGGTGAAGCTCATCACCAGCGTGGCGAGGATCGGGAACGCCATGAAGACGGTGAACAGGACGAGGAACGGGGTGGAGAACAGCCAGCCCGCCGCGTTCTGCACGCCCATCGACGGCTTGCGGCCCCGGCTGCCCCCGGTGGCCGGGGACGGTGCGGTCCCGGCCTTCCGGGGCCCTCGGGCCTTCTCGGTCGTGGTGCTCATGGCTACTGCTTCACGAGGCCTTCGATCTCGGACTGCGCGGTCTTCAGCGCGTCCTCGGCGGAAGCCTTGCCCTGCGTCACCTTGGCGATGGCCTGGTCCACCTTGTCGGTGATCTCGGTCCAATTGGCCAGGGACGGGGAGGACTTGGCGGTGTCCATCTGCTTCTTGAAGATCTGGAGGTCGGCGTCGTCGGCGAGCGCCCCGGACTCCCACGCCGAGGTGTTGGCGGGCAGGTCCTTCGTCCGCTCGTACCAGTCGGCCTGGCCCTTGGTGTCGGTCAGGTACGTGATGAACTCGGTGGCCGCGGCCTTGTGCTCGCTGTCCTTGGAGACGACGAGGGAGGAACCGCCGGCCATGGAGGTGGAGGAGGCGTCCGCCGGGACGTTGGCGATGGCCCATTTGCCCTTGAGCTGCGGCTGGCCCTCGTTGAGGAGCGTCACGTGCCAGGGGCCGCCGAAGAACATCGGGACCCGGCCGTTGCCGAAGTCCTTCACCACGTCGTAGCCGGGCTGCACGGACTTGTTGGAGAGGCCCTTGTCGAAGTACGAGCCGTACTCCTTCAGCGCCTTGACCGCCTCCGGGCTGTCGACGACGGCCTCGCCCTCGTCGTTGACGATCTCGCCGCCCGCCGAGTACAGGAAGGAGTAGAAGTTCTGCACGGTGTCCAGGCCGCTGGGCTGGATGGACAGCCCCCACTTCGTACCGGCCTTCTCCTGGTACGCGGTCGCCAGGTCCTTCAGGCCCTTCCAGTCGGTCGGAGCCTTCGTCACGCCCGCCTTCTCGGCCAGGTCCGTGCGGTAGTAGAGGACGCGGGTGTCGACGTACCACGGCACGCCGTAGGCGGTGCCGTCCACCTCGCCCTGCTCCCAGCCCGCCGGGAAGAAGTCCTTCTTGTCGAAGGCCTTGGTGTCCACCGGCTCCAGCACGCCGAGCTCGGCGAACTCGCCCAGGTAACTGCCGCCCATCTGCGCCACGTCGGGCAGGGTGCCCGCCGCCGCTGCCGAGACGAGCTTCTGGTGGGCGACGTCCCAGCCGATCGGGGTCACCTTCACCGTGATGTTCGGATTGGCCTTCTCGTAGACCTCGGCCACCTCGGCGAGCTTCTCGCCCTCGGCCCCCATGGCCCACACGGTGAGCGTCTGCTTCTCGTCCGCCGCGACGTCGCCGCCGGAGGAGCCGCAGGCGGAAAGGGTCACGGCGAGCGCGAGCGCTATGCCGGCGGGGGCGGTTCTGGCGATGCGGGACATGGGAGGGCTCCTCCTTGAGCAATCCGGATGCTGCGCGATGTATGCGCTGCCTGTAAGCGCATACATCACTCTGCGCCAGTCCTTCGGGAATCCGCAAGAGGGTGCTGGGTCACACTCGTGCAACGTGCTCGACACCCTGACGCCTTGTGGTTGAACCGTAAACGCACTGTTTGTGGAAGAACAGGCGATGTGACCGATTCGTCGTTGGGGGTCGACGTCGTGGGGGCCGATGCCGGGGGCACACCCGGCGTCGGCGTGGTCGGCGTCTACCCTCGCGGCATGGCCTCATCCGTCGCCTTCTCCCACGGCTTCCCGTTCGACCCGGCCTACGGGTACGACGCGCCGGACGCCCTGCTCGACATCCCCGCCCCGCCCGCCCCCGTCGACTTCGACGCCTTCTGGCGGGGCCGGTACGCGCGAGCCCGCGCCGTCGACACGCGGCCGGTCCTCGGCCCGGTCGAGGAGGAGCGCGACGGCCTCCGGATCCACGGCGTGACCTACACCTCCGTGGGCGGCGTCCGGCTCGGCGGCTGGCTCGCCCTGCCCGCCGAGGGGCCCGTCCGGTACGGCTTCGTCGTCGGGCACGGCTACGGCGGCCGCCAGGCGCCCGGCCGCGACCTTCCGGCGCCGCTGTCCGGGGCGGCCGTGATCCTGCCGTGCGTACGGGGCATGGGGGAGCGGGGCCGGGCCGACTCCCTCCCGGACCTGGCCGACGCGCACGTCCTGCACGGCATCGGCTCCCGCGAGTCGTACGTCATCGGCGACTGCGTGGCCGACCTGTGGTGCGCCGCCTCCGCCCTCACGGCGCTCGCCCCGGAGCTGGCGGGGGCCGGCCTCCCGGGCGGACCCCGCCTCGGCTACCTGGGCGAGAGCTTCGGCGGCGGACTCGGGGCCCTCGCGCTGCCCTGGGACGACCGCTTCGGCGCGGCCCAGCTCACGGTCCCCACCTTCGGCAACCACCCGCTGCGGCTGACCCTGCCCTGCGCGGGCAGCGGCGAGGCGGTCCGGGCGCACCACCGCGAGCACCCCGAGGTCACGGATGTCCTGCGCTACTTCGACGCGGCGACGGCGGCGACCCGGCTCACCCTGCCCACGCTGGTCGCGGCCGCGCTGTTCGACCCGTGCGTGCCGCCGCCGGGGCAGTTCGCGGTGCACAACGCGCTGGCCGGCGAGCGGGAACTCCAGGTGCTGACGGCGGGGCACTTCGCGTACCGGGGCATGGTGGCCGAGGCGGCGGAGCTGGACGCGAACCGGGCGCGGTTCTTCGGGGAGCGGCTGACGGCGGGGCCTGATCCGGTGGCCTGAGGACCCGGTCGCCCGGTCGCCCGGCGGGCCCGGCTGACTCATGGGCTGGTGCGTCGTCCGATGACGGCCGTCAGCGGGGGCCCCGACCATGAGGGCCGTGTCGTGTCTTCGTGCCAGGTATGGCGGCGCAGTCGCCTGCCGGAGCGCCCCGCAGCTCCGAGCAGCGTCCCGCCCTCACATTGCGGACGGCAGGGGTTACGGGTTGCGGAAAGTTCGGCTCTTGTGGGTGACTTTGCCCCAGAGAGACAGCACAGCTGTCAGTGGTCCCTGCTTGACTGAGGCCATCGAACCCAGGGAGCGAGTTATGCCGACTGTGATCCATAGGACGCGCAGCGAGCTTGAGGCCCAGCGTGAGCAACTGTTGGCCAGCGTGAACATGACCTACGACGAGCTCGCGGAACGTGCTGCCACCTACAGCCTCAGCATGAACGAGCTGGACGTGTGGCACACGATCGAAGGTCTCGACTACCTTCTCGAAGGTGACTGCTGAAGAGGCCAAGGCCCTCGACGTGTCGGCGGCGGATTTCGCTGACCAACTGACTGCCCTGACGCGGGGTGTCCTCGGCGAGGACACCCCGCGTTTTCATGCAATCAACACGGGTTCCAAGATCAGGGTCTCGCCGATACGGGAGGACGAAGTTCTTCAGCGCATCCCGGTCAGTATCGGTGGGGAGCAGCGTCTCAGCCTCATGGTCCGGTTCTCCTGCTGTTGGGACGGGTCCAGCACGTTCATGGCTACCGACCAGGCCGACGTGCACGTCTTCTACGCCGGGAGCCCCGACCCGTTGTTTCGCTTTGAATACGTGCGGCGGAGCAAGGAGCCGCCGGGCGCTCACGTGCAGGTGCACGCGCATCGCGATGAGGTCGCATACCTTTTGCGGCTGGCGGTGAAGGGGCGTCCGAAGCAGAAGTTCAACAGGCTCCCGCGCTTGGCGGAGTTGCACTTGCCGGTTGGCGGGCACAGGATGCGCCCGGCGCTGGAGGACGTGTTGCTTTTCCTGAAGCGGGAGTTCGCGATCGACACGGTCGACGGCTGGAAGGCCGTGATCGATGAACATCTGCGCAGTTGGCGGCTGATGCAGCTGAAGACGGCAGTCAGGGATGCCCCTGACTCGGCCGCCCAGGTTCTGCGCAGCCTTGGGTACACAGTGGTCGAGCCGGTGGTGCCTGGCGCGCGCCAGGCGTCGGACGAGGTCAAGCTGTTCTGGCCCTGACGCTCAGGCATGCCGTGCGGAGCCGCTGAGTACCTGCTCGATCCCGGCCGCCCGCCCCGGGCGCGGCGCCTGCGGGGCTGCCGGGCGGCTCAGCCGCAGCCGCAGCTCGCGCGGCGGGTCACGGAGACCGGCAGCTCCAGCGAGACCGGGGCGCGGCCCGGGTCCGCCAGGCGCTGCACCAGCAGTTCCACCGCCTGCTCGCCCAGCTGCCGGATCGGCTGCCGGACGGTCGTCAGGGGCGGGCGGACGATCCGGCTCAGCGGAATCCCGTCGAACCCGGTCACGGCAATGTCCTCGGGCACCCGCACGTCCCGCCGCTCCAGCGCCTGGAGCGCGCCGACCGCCATCTGGTCGTTGGCGAACAGCATCGCCTCCGGCCGCTCCACCCCCGTACCCTCCGACCGGTCCAGCAGAGTGCCCGCCGCCAGCGCGCCCTCCGCCTGCGTCATCATCCCGGCGCGCAGCTCCGGCCGGGAGGGCACCGGAAGGCCCGCGTCCCGGCACCCCTCCTGGAACCCCCGGAACCGGGCCTCGGCGTCCGGTGAGTTCTCCTCGCTGCCGATGAACGCCAGCCTGCGCAGCCCGTGGTCCTCGATGAGGTGGCGGGTCAGTTCCCGTTCGCCCTCGGCGTTGGCCACCACGATGTGGTCCAGGTGGTCGATCTCGCGCGGCCCGGCGAGCATCACCACGGGCAGCCGGCGCGATATCACCTCCAGGTCCTCGGTCGGAACGGTCCGCGCCAGTACGGCGAACCCGTCGACCCGCCCCGCGACCTTCGCCACCAGGCTCTCCGGCCCGCCGTCCAGCGAGGCGGCGATCAGCAGGGCGTAGCCGTGCCGGCGGGCCGCCCGTTCCATGCCCCGGATGATCTGGTCGGAGTAGAGCATGACGGCCTGGTCGTCGTCCGCGTCGCTCGCCGCCGCGGCGGTCTCGGCGTCCGGGTCCGCGTAGTCGGGGAAGCAGAGCCCGAGCACGCCGGTCGTCCGGCTGGCCAGGCCCCGGGCGCTGCCGGACGGTACGTACCCCAGTTCGCGGGCCGCCTCCATGACCTTCTCGCGGGTCTGGGCGCGTACGGAATCGGGGTTCCGGTAGACCCGGGAGACCGTGGCAATGGAGACGCCCGACCGCTCGGCGACGTCGTACACCGTGGGGGCGCTCACTCGACCGACCGTCCGCTTCTTCTTCCGTAGCGCCGCGCCTGGCGCGTGTGCTGATACCGGGCCGGCGGCCTGCTCGCCTGCCGATGCGATCACGAAGCCCGTGAAAGCGCATTCACCCTAGAGCGTGGGCCGCAGGGGGAGCAAGGCCGTCCGCAGTCGCGCCGAGCGTGCGCAGGGTGCCGCGCGACCCGCGGGAGCGAAACGTTCCTCCGGCCGGGTGAGCTTGCGCCCGCCGCCCGCCGTGTCTGCGCCCCCTCGCGCGAGGGGGCGTTTCAGTGGGTGGAAGGAATCAGTGTGATCAACTGCAAATGCCACCACATACGCACTATCCGGTCCATTCCGGTACGGGGTGGTCCGGGCCGGCCCCGGAGGTATCAGCCATGTCCCACGTCGGCGTCCCGCGCGGGACGGTTCGAAAGCGTCGATCACTCGCGCTCCTCACGACGGGGGTGCTCACGATCCCCGTGCTGGCCGGCTGCACCTCCGCCAGCGAGGAGACCTCCCGGGGCGTGCCCCAGGACATCGCGCCCACCGCCCGTCAGGCGGTCGCCGACGGTTCGACGGTGAACTGGGCGGTCGACGCGCTGCCCGCCACCTTCAACGTCTTCCAGGCCGACGCGGACAGCGCCACCACCCGGATCACCGGAGCCCTGCTCCCGACGCTCTTCCCGATGGACAGGTCCGGGCAGCCGAAGCTCAACCCGGACTACCTGGAGTCCGCGAAGATCATCGAGCGCGAGCCGAAGCAGGTCGTGCTCTACAAGCTCAACCAGCAGGCGGTGTGGAGCGACGGGCGGGAGATCGGGGCCCCCGACTTCGTCGCCCAGTGGCGCGCGCTCCGGGGCAAGGACTCCGCTTTCTGGACCGCCCGCAACTCCGGATACGAGCGGATCGAGAAGATCGAGCGGGGCGCGGACGACCTCCAGGTGCGGGTCACGTTCTCCAAGCCGTACGCGGACTGGCGCTCGCTCTTCTCGCCGCTCTACCCGAAGGAGGTCACCGGCTCGCCGGACGCCTTCAACGACGGCGCGCGCACCACCCTGAAGAACACCGCCGGGCCGTTCGTCCTGCGCGGGGTCAGCAAGGCCAAGGGCACCGTCACGCTGGCCCGCAGTCCGCGCTGGTGGGGCGACAAGGCCAAGCTGGACACCCTCGTCTTCCGGGCCGTCGCCCCCGAGGACCGCACCGAGGCCCTCGCCGACGGCACGGTGGACGTCGCCGACATCGACGCCGCGACCGCCGACCGCATCGCGCTCGCCCGCCGCGACCGGGGCAGCAACGGCCAGCCGCTCGCCCACGGCCCGGGCTCCGAGACCACGCCCGCCGCGGCCCTGCGCTCCTGGGCCCTGGCGCACGGTTCCGACGAGGAGGCCGCGGAGATCGCGCAGGCCGCCCGGGAGAAGAACCGCAAGGCCGTCGTCGCCTACACCGCGGAACAGAAGGCCCTGCGCGACTTCGCGGTCCGCAAGTCCCTGGAACCCGCCTACACCCAGCTCGCGCTGAACGGCGAGTCCGGCCCCCTCGCCGACGACCGGGTCCGGCGGGCGGTGGCCCGCGCCCTGGACCGCGAGGAGCTGGCCCGGACGGTGCTGGGGCCGCTGGGCCTTCCGGCGAAGCCGCTCGGCAGCCACCTCGCCCTCGCGGGACAGCCCGGCTACAAGGACGGCAGCGGGGCGCTCGGCGACCAGAACACCAAGGAGGCCCAGGCCCTGCTGGCGGACGCCGGCTGGACGAGGGGCGGCGCGGCGCAGCCGCCCAAGGACACCAAGGCAGGCAGCGAAGCGGAGAAGAAGGGCGACCAGGGCGAAGAGGGCGACGCCGAGGGCGCGAAGGAAGGCGCGGAGAAGAAGACCGCCGAGGGCGCGAAGAGCGAGAAGGCCGGGCAGGACACCGAGGAGAAGGCCGAGAAGAAGGAAGCGGAGAAGGGGAAGACGGAAGCGGAGAGGGAGAGGGCCGACCAGGCCTCCGAGGACAGCGCCGCCTCCCGTGACGAGGGCCTCTACATCGTCGGCCAGGACAACAAGCCCGGCGCCCACGCCCCCGCGCAGGCCGCCTCCACCGGCGGCGCCTCCGCCGTCCACGTCCTGGCTCCCGGCCGGACGGCCGCCGCCCAGAGCACCGCCCTGCGCCGCCAGGCCGGCGCCCTCGGCGAGGACGGCGCCGTCGCCGCCCAGGACAAGCAGCCCGGGGGAGCCGCCGGGGCGTACGCCCCCGTCGGCACCGCGGCCCCGGCGCCCGCCGCGGCCAAGGGGCAGCTTGGCAAGGACGGCAAGGCGCTGACCCTGCGCTTCGTCCTCCCCTCCGGACCCGGCTCCCAGTCGCTGCGCAGCGTCGGCGACAAGATCGCGGTGATGCTGGAGAAGATCGGCATCGGCACGGAGATCACCAAGGTTCCGGACGAGAGCTACTTCAAGGACCACGTCGCCTCCGGCGCGTACGACCTGGCGCTCTACTCGTGGCCCGCCACCGCCTACCCGGCCACCGACGGACGCCCGATCTACGCCAAGCCGGAGCCCGCGACCGACGGGTCGCTCCTCGTGGAGCAGAACTACACCCGGGTCGGCACCGACCACATCGACCAGCTCTTCGACCAGGCAGCCGCCGAACTCGACGAGAAGGCGGCGCGGGAGCTGCTGAAGCAGGCGGACGCCCGGATCTGGGCCGCCGCCGGATCGATTCCGCTCTTCCAGCGCCCGCAGCTGGTCGCGGTCGACAAGAAGCTCGCGAACGTCGGGGCGTTCGGTTTCGCGGCCCCCCGGTACCAGGACATCGGGTTCAAGAACCGGCAAGCGGCAGGTTCCCCCGCAGACCGCAAGAAGTAGCGGTCAAATACCACACCCCCGCGCCGCCAAGCTCAGATGCACCTCAAAACCCTTGCCCGCCGGTTCGCCCGGCGGGCAGTCTGGTTTCAACCCTGACCCGGGCCGTTCATCGCTTCACCGCTCCTCACCCCCCCACCAAGCTCCACCACAGCTCCACGACAGCTCCGCCTGAATCCGGCCACGACGATGGCCCGGTTGCACCTTGACAGCGGCTGAATATCGTCTGAATCACACGGGAAGACCGCGTCCGCGGATCGGTCCGGGAAGCCCGGTCTGCCCCGGGCCCGTACGATGGGACGAGCCGTGGCGTGCCGCCCGGCGGGCGTACGAGGACTCGAAGACCGACTGAGACGCCTGATCCCACGATCTGAGAGAAGCGCAAGCCACCCATGCCCACGCGCCACGACATCCGTAACGTAGCCATCGTCGCCCACGTCGACCACGGCAAGACCACGCTGGTCGACGCCATGCTCAAGCAGGCCGGAGCGTTCGCCGCCCACGCCGCCGAGCACCTCGACGACCGCATGATGGACTCGAACGACCTGGAGCGTGAGAAGGGCATCACGATCCTCGCCAAGAACACGGCGGTGAAGTACCACCCCAAGGAGGGTGGGACCCCGATCACGATCAACATCATCGACACCCCCGGCCACGCCGACTTCGGCGGCGAGGTCGAGCGCGGTCTGTCGATGGTGGACGCGGTCGTGCTGCTCGTCGACGCCTCCGAGGGCCCCCTGCCCCAGACCCGCTTCGTGCTGCGCAAGGCGCTGACGGCCAGGCTGCCGGTCATTCTCTGCATCAACAAGACGGACCGCCCGGACTCCCGGATCGCCGAGGTCATCGACGAGACGTACGACCTCTTCCTGGACCTGGACGCCGACGAGGACCAGATCGAGTTCCCGATCGTCTACGCCTGCGCCCGTGACGGCGTCGCCTCGCTGACCAAGCCCGAGGACGGCACCTCCCCGCCGGACAGCGAC
Source organism: Streptomyces sp. CA-278952 (assembly GCF_028747205.1). NCBI lineage: Bacteria > Bacillati > Actinomycetota > Actinomycetes > Kitasatosporales > Streptomycetaceae > Streptomyces > Streptomyces sp. CA-278952. The sequence goes on along the minus strand of NZ_CP112880.1, from coordinate 2,610,987 downwards.
AGCCTGGAGCCGTTCTTCAGCACGATCCTCTCCGCTGTCCCGGCCCCGGAGTACGACGAGGACGCCCCCCTCCAGGCCCACGTCACCAACCTGGACGCCGACAACTTCCTCGGCCGTATCGCGCTCTGCCGCGTCGAGCAGGGCGAGCTGCGCAAGGGCCAGACCGTCGCGTGGATCAAGCGTGACGGCACGATGTCCAATGTCCGCATCACCGAGCTGATGATGACCGAGGCGCTCACCCGCAAGCCCGCCGAGAAGGCCGGCCCGGGCGACATCTGTGCCATCGCCGGTATCCCGGACATCATGATCGGCGAGACTCTGGCCGACCCCGAGAACCCGATCGCGCTGCCGCTGATCACGGTCGACGAGCCTGCCATCTCGATGACCATCGGTGCGAACACCTCGCCGCTCGTCGGCAAGGGGGGCAAGGGCCACAAGGTCACCGCCCGGCAGATCAAGGACCGTCTGGACCGCGAGCTCGTCGGTAACGTCTCGCTCCGTGTCCTGGAGACCGAGCGCCCGGACGCCTGGGAGGTGCAGGGCCGTGGTGAGCTCGCTCTGGCCATCCTCATCGAGACCATGCGCCGCGAGGGCTTCGAGCTGACGGTCGGCAAGCCCCAGGTGGTCACCAAGCAGATCGACGGCAAGACGCACGAGCCGATCGAGCGCATGACCATCGACTCGCCCGAGGAGCACCTCGGCGCCATCACGCAGCTCATGGCGACCCGTAAGGGCCGCATGGAGACGATGACGAACCACGGTTCGGGCTGGGTCCGCATGGAGTGGATCGTCCCGTCCCGCGGCCTCATCGGCTTCCGTACGGAGTTCCTGACCCAGACCCGCGGTACGGGCATCGCGCACTCCCTGTTCGAGGGCCACGAGCCGTGGTTCGGCGATCTGCGCACCCGGCACAACGGTTCGCTGGTCGCGGACCGCGCGGGCGTCGTGACGCCGTTCGCGATGGTCAACCTCCAGGAGCGCGGTGTCATCTTCACCGAGGCCACCACGGAGGTCTACGAGGGCATGATCATCGGCGAGAACTCGCGCGCCGACGACATGGACGTGAACATCACCAAGGAGAAGAAGCTCACCAACATGCGTGCGGCATCCGCGGACACCACCGAGAACGTGGTGCCCGCGCGCAAGCTCTCCCTGGAGCAGTCCCTGGAGTTCTGCCGCGACGACGAGTGCATCGAGGTGACCCCGGAGACCGTGCGCATCCGCAAGGTCGTCCTGGACGCCAAGCAGCGTGGCCGCACGGCCTCGCGCGCCAAGAACGGCTGACACCACCGGACCGAACGGCTGACGTCAGGTCCGTAGTACGGCTGACGTCAGGCCCTTACGGCTGACACGTGCCCCCTGGGCCGTGAGGACCGCCCGGAAGCCCCCTGAGGGCTTCCGGGCGGTCCTGTGTGCCCCGACCGGGAGCCGAGGGAGTCCCGGGGAGTCCCGGGGGAGTCGAGGGAGCCGCAGGGGGTTCCGGAAGGCCCCGCGCTTCCCGGAGCCGCGCACTCCGTATGAGGAGACGCCCAACGCCCTCCCGAGGTCCGCCGGACGGCCCGTCAGCACAGGCATTGACAGGAGGCCCGGCTCACCACGGACACTGTGGTGGGCCGGGCCTTCGTCAATCTCTTTTTCTGACCAAGGTGTCCGGATATCGGGGGTCGCTCTCCGGAACATGTGTTAACAGTCCGTTTCGGGCGTGTCTGTCTGGGATCGCTTTGTCCGGATTTCGGGCACGCAGAGGGTGCTGATGTTGTCAAACCGAGACCCTTTAAGTGTGGTTTACAGCCCGGCCGTACTCAATAGTTGGCTCCATTGAGCTCGGGTCAATGGGTCACGCACTGTGGGGAGTGCCGACTCACGAGCACACTCGGGGCACTGAACGATCACCGTCAGGGGTGTCGGTGAATCTCTCCAGTGCCCCTCTTGTAGTCAAAAGTGGACTCATGAGGAGGAAACCCATGCGCGGTGCCAAGAGCGCCAAGTGGGTCGCGGGAGCGGCCGTCATCGCCCTGGCCGCGACTGCCTGTGGCGGAAGCGACAGCAGCGACGAAGGCAAGAAGAGCACGTCGGGCCAGCCCGCCGGTTACGTCTCGATCGACGTCGGTGAGCCCCAGAAGCCTCTGATGCCGGCCGACACGAACGAGAGCAACGGCTCCTACGTCATCCAGTCGCTGTTCACCCAGCTGCTGGACTTCGACGACAAGGGCGAGATCGTTCTCACGAACGCCGAGTCCGTCGAGTCCGAGGACTCCAAGACCTGGACCGTCAAGCTCAAGGCCGGCTGGAAGTTCCACAACGGCGAGGCCGTGACCGCGCAGTCGTACATCGACGCGTGGAACTGGTACGCCAACATCGAGAACAAGCAGCAGAACGCGTTCTGGTTCTCCGACATCGCGGGCTACGCGGACGTCCACCCCGAGAAGGGTGCGCCGAAGTCCAAGGAGATGTCGGGTCTGAAGGCCGTGGACGACACCACGTTCACGATCGAGCTGGCGGAGAAGGTTCCGTACTTCAACTACAAGCTCGGTTACGCGACGTTCGCGCCGCTGCCCAAGGTCTTCTACGACGACCCGAAGGCGTTCGGCCAGAAGCCGATCGGCAACGGCCCGTACACGTTCGAGAAGTGGACCCACAAGAAGCTCATCCAGGTCAAGGCCTGGGACGAGTACCAGGGCCCGAACAAGGCTGCCAACAAGGGCATCCAGTTCAAGAACTACTCGACCGTCGAGGCCGCGTACTCCGACGTCATCTCCGGCAACCTGGACATGATCCGCCAGGTCGGCCCGCGTGACCTGCCCAAGTACAAGACGGACCTGGGCGACGGCGCGATCGAGCAGCCCTACGCCGCGATCCAGACGCTGGTCCCGGCGTTCTACAACGCCACGTTCAAGGACATCGACCCCAAGGTCCTCCAGGGCCTGTCCATGGGCATCGACCGCGACACGATCACCAAGACCGTGCTGAACAACACCCGTACCCCCGCGACGAGCTTCACGCCGCCGCAGGTCAAGGGCAACCAGCAGCTCGAGTCGGACTTCCTGAAGTACGACCCGGTCAAGGCCAAGGCCCTCATCAAGGAGGGCGGCGGTGTTCCGGAGAACAAGTTCACCATCCAGTACAACGCCGACGGCGGGCACAAGGAGTGGGTGACCGCGGTCTGCGAGTCCATCCGCAACGCCACCGGGGTCGACTGCGTGGGCGACGCGAAGCCGGACTTCCCGACCGACCTCGAGGCTCGTGACAACAACCAGGTCAAGGGCATGTACCGCGGTGGCTGGGTCGCCGACTACCCGGTCAACGTGAACTTCCTCAAGGAGCTCTACCACTCCAAGGCGGAGTCGAACAACGGTCGCTTCGCCGACAAGGAGATCGACGAGCTGATGGCCAAGGGCGACAAGGCGGACTCCCTGGAGGAGTCGGTCGCCGCCTACCAGGAGGTCGAGAAGGCGCTCGTCGAGAAGATGCCGGCGATCCCGCTCTGGTACTACCGCATCAACGGCGGCCACGGAAAGAACGTCGACAACGTCAAGGTCGACTTCCACGGTGACCTCGAACTGACCGGCGTCACCACCAAGTAACGCCTGCGGGTCATTCCCCAACTGGCCGTCATCCGCCCGTGCTGCCCCTCAGCACGGCCGGAGGCGCGGGGGTCGCCTCTGCGAAGAGGCGGCCCCCGCGCCGCAGTTATCCCCACACGGAGGCACCCATGGGGCGCTATGTCGCACGACGACTGCTCCAGATGATCCCGGTCTTCCTCGGGTCGACCCTGCTGGTCTTCCTGATGATGTACGCACTGCCCGGCGACCCCGTCAGAGCACTTGCCGGTGAACAGCACGTAGATGCATCACAGATCGCCGCTCTGAAGGCCCAGTACGGCCTCGACCAGCCGATCTGGCAGCAGTATTTGAACTACCTGGGCAATCTGTTCCAGGGTGACCTCGGCGTTCAGATCGGGACACAGCGTCCGGTCGCCGAAGTCATCTCCGACGCCTACCCGATCACCGTCAGACTGGCGATCTTCGCCTTCGTCTTCACGGTCGTCGCCGGGATCTCGCTCGGCATCGTCGCGGGCCTCAAGGCCGAGTCCCTCCGGGACCGCGGTCTGCTCGGTCTGACGCTGGTGCTGATCTCCATGCCGTCCTTCGTGCTGGGCTTCCTCGTTCAGTACCTCTTCGCGTTCCAGCTCGGCATCGCCAAGCCGAACGTGAGTCTCGAACCGACCAGCACCGAGTTGATCATGCCGGCCATCGTGCTGGCATCGCTGTCACTCGCGTACGTCGCCCGCCTCACCCGTACCTCGGTCGCCGAGAACATGCGCGCCGACTACATGCGTACGGCTGTCGCCAAGGGCCTGCCGCGCCGCCGCGTCATCGGCGTCCACCTGATGCGCAACTCGCTCATCCCGGTCGTCACCTTCCTCGGCACCGACATCGGCGCCCTGATGGGCGGCGCGATCGTGACCGAGGGCATCTTCAACATCAAGGGCGTCGGATCGCTCGTCTTCGAGGCTCTGGGCAAGCGTGAGGGTGCCACCGTCGTCGGCGTCGTGACGCTGCTCGTCGTCGTCTATCTCATCTGCAGCCTGCTCGTCGACCTGCTCTACGCGGTCCTGGACCCGAGGATCCGGTATGCCTGACACCACCGCACTCAAGAGCACCGACGCCTCGGCCACCCCGGTCGACGCGCCGCCCGCCACGGACGCCGGCCCCGCGCCGGGCAAGCCGCGCAGCCTCTGGTCGGACGCCTGGCACGACCTGCGGCGCAACCCGCTCTTCATCATCTCGATGGTGCTGATCCTGCTGCTCGCCGTGATGTCGATCTTCCCCGGGCTGTTCACCAGCGCCTCGCCGAGGGAAGCCAACCTGGCCGAGCACTACCTCCAGCACCCGAACTGGGGCCACTTCTTCGCCCCCGACTGGCTCGGCTACGACGGACAGGGACGCTCGATCTACGCGCGTCTCGTCTACGGCGCCCGCGCCTCGATCACCGTCGGCGTCGTGGTGACCCTCGCGGTCACCATCACCGGCCTGGTCATCGGCATGCTCGCCGGTTACTTCGGCGGCTGGATCGACACGATCCTGTCCCGCATCACCGACGTCTTCTTCGGCGTCCCCTTCATCGTCGGCGCCATGGTCATCCTGACCAGCTTCGAGAAGCGCTCGGTGTGGGTCGTGATCCTCTCGCTGGCCTTCCTCGGCTGGACGTCGATCGCCCGTGTCGCCCGTGGCTCGGTCATCACGATCAAGCAGGCCGACTACGTGGTCGCCGCCAAGGCGCTCGGCGCCTCCACCTTCCGGATCCTGACGCGGCACATCCTGCCGAACGCCATCGCTCCGGTGATCGTGGTCGCCACCATCGCGCTCGGCGGTTACATCGCCGCCGAGGCCACCCTGTCGTTCCTCGGCATCGGCCTCGCCGAGCCGACGGTCTCGTGGGGCATCGATGTGTCCGCTGCGAAGGACCAGCTCCGCAACGCGCCGTACGTCCTGGTCATCCCCTCGGTGATGGTCTCGATCACGGTGCTGTCCTTCCTGATGTTCGGCGATGCGGTCCGCAACGCCCTCGACCCCAAGATGCGCTGAGGGAGGCGTTCGTGACCACCATCGACAAGACGGCTCACGTCCCCGCACCGCGGGAGTCCGTGAGTGGCGACGGTCCACTGCTCGACGTCCGTGACCTGCACGTGGAGTTCCACACCCGCGACGGTGTGGCCAAGGCGGTCAACGGTGTGAACTACACCGTCAGCGCCGGCGAGACGCTCGCCGTGCTCGGCGAGTCCGGCTCCGGCAAGTCCGTGACCGCGCAGACCATCATGGGCATCCTCGACATGCCGCCGGGGAAGATCACGCAGGGCGAGATCCTCTTCCGCGGCCAGGACATGCTGAAGATGTCCAACGAGGAGCGCCGGAAGATCCGCGGCCGCAAGATCGCGATGATCTTCCAGGACGCGCTGTCCTCGCTGAACCCGGTCCTCTCCGTCGGCTACCAGCTCGGCGAGATGTTCCGTGTGCACCAGGGCCTCTCCAAGAAGGAGGCCAAGACCAAGTCCATCGAGCTGATGGACCAGGTCAAGATCCCGGCGGCGGCCGCCCGTATCGCGGACTTCCCGCACCAGTTCTCCGGCGGTATGCGCCAGCGCATCATGATCGCCATGGCGCTGGCCCTGGAGCCGGACCTGATCATCGCGGACGAGCCGACCACCGCGCTCGACGTGACGGTGCAGGCCCAGGTCATGGACCTGCTGGCCGAGCTCCAGCGCGAGTACAACATGGGGCTCATCCTGATCACCCACGACCTCGGCGTCGTCGCCGACGTCGCGGACAAGATCGCCGTGATGTACGCGGGCCGGATCGTGGAGACGGCCCCGGTCGGCGAGCTGTACAGCCGCCCGGCGCACCCGTACACCAAGGGCCTGCTGGAATCGATCCCGCGCCTGGACCAGAAGGGCCAGGAGCTCTACGCGATCAAGGGCCTGCCGCCCAACCTGACGCGTATCCCCGCGGGCTGTGCCTTCAGCCCGCGCTGCCCCATGGCACAGGACATCTGCCGCACCGACGTCCCGCCGCTCACTCCGGTGACCGAGCAGGACGGCCTGGAGCTCGTCGGCCGCGGCAGCGCGTGCCACTTCTGGAAGGAGACGATCCATGGCTGAGCTCAAGAAGGAGCCCGTGGACGCCACCCCGAACGTCTCCGACGTGGAGACCGTGGACGCCGTGACCGAGGCGGAGGCCGTAGCCGCCATCGACGCGCCCGTCAGCCAGGGCGAGCCGATCCTCCAGGTGCGGAACCTCGTCAAGCACTTCCCGCTCACCCAGGGCGTCCTCTTCAAGAGGCAGATCGGCGCGGTCAAGGCCGTCGACGGGATCTCCTTCGACCTGTACGCCGGTGAGACCCTCGGCATCGTGGGGGAGTCCGGCTGTGGCAAGTCCACGGTCGCCAAGCTCCTGATGACGCTGGAGCGGGCCACCGCCGGCGAGGTCTTCTACAAGGGCCAGGACATCACCAAGCTGTCCGGCCGCGCGCTGAAGGCCGTGCGCCGCAACATCCAGATGGTGTTCCAGGACCCGTACACCTCGCTGAACCCGCGGATGACGGTCGGCGACATCATCGGGGAGACCTTCGAGATCCACCCCGAGGTGGCCCCCAAGGGCGACCGGCGCCGCCGCGTCCAGGAGCTCCTGGACGTCGTCGGGCTGAACCCGGAGTACATCAACCGGTACCCGCACCAGTTCTCCGGCGGTCAGCGCCAGCGCATCGGCATCGCCCGCGGCCTCGCGCTCAACCCGGAGATCATCATCTGCGACGAGCCGGTCTCCGCGCTCGACGTGTCGGTGCAGGCACAGGTCATCAACCTGATGGCGAAGCTCCAGGACGAGTTCAACCTGTCCTACCTCTTCATCGCGCACGACCTGTCCATCGTCCGGCACATCTCCGACCGGGTCGGCGTCATGTACCTCGGCAAGATGGCCGAGATCGGTACGGACACACAGATCTACGACCACCCGACGCACCCCTACACCCAGGCGCTGCTGTCGGCGGTCCCGGTCCCCGACCCGTCGGCCCGTGAGGGACGCGACCGGATCATCCTGACCGGTGACGTTCCGTCACCGGCGAACCCGCCCTCGGGCTGCCGCTTCCGCACCCGGTGCTGGAAGGCGGAGGAGCGCTGCGCGACGGAGGAGCCCCTGCTGGCGATCCCCGAGCGTTTCGTCGCGGGAACCACTCCCGCCACGCACGAGTCGGCGTGCCACTTCGCCGAGGAGCGCGACGTCGTGCACGCGGCGTGATCGCCGGCGGTTCCTGAACGGCGGATGCCCGGTTCCCCGAGGGGGACCGGGCATCGTCGCGTCCGCTTCGCGTCCCGCCCGTACGGGGTAAGCCCGCATGCGATACATGGCGTCATGGGGTGGTATGAGGCATTGAGCTACTCGATGACTCTAGGAGGCACTTCATGCGCGGAGCCACACAGGTCAGGTGGGCCGCATGTGCGGTGGCCGTCGCCCTGACAGCCACGGCCTGCGGTGGCGGTGGCGGTGACGACGGCGGCAGCGGCGGCGCCGACGGCATCGTCAGCTCCTCCTGGGGAGACCCGCAGAACCCGCTGGAACCCGCCAACACCAACGAGGTCCAGGGCGGCAAGGTCCTCGACATGGTCTTCCGCGGCCTGATCCGCTACGACCCGAAGACCGGCGAGGCCGAGAACATGGTCGCCGAGTCCATCGACTCGACGGACTCCCAGAACTTCACGATCAAGCTCAAGGACGGCTGGACGTTCTCCAACGGCGAGAAGGTCACCGCCAAGTCCTTCGTCGACGCCTGGAACTACGGGGCCGCGCTGAAGAACAACCAGAAGAACGCCTACTTCTTCCAGTACATCGAGGGCTACGACAAGGTCCACCCGGAGTCCGGCTCCGCCTCCGCCGAGACCCTGTCCGGCCTGAAGGTCGTCGACGACCTGACCTTCACCGCCAAGCTCACCCAGAAGTTCTCCCTGTGGCCTGACACCCTCGGCTACTCCGCCTTCGTCCCCCTGCCCAAGGCGTTCTACGACGACCACGACGCCTGGCTCTCCAAGCCCGTCGGGAACGGCCCGTACACCATCGAGTCGTACGCCAAGGGCTCCTCGATGAACCTGCGCAAGTGGGACGACTACCCGGGCGACGACAAGGCCAAGAACGGCGGCGTCGACCTCAAGGTCTTCACCGACAACAACACCGCCTACACCGACCTGACGTCGGGCAACCTCGACCTCGTCGACGACGTGCCCGCCTCCCAGCTCCGCAACGTCGAGGCGGACCTCGGCGACCGGTACATCAACACCCCCGCCGGCATCATCCAGACCCTGGCCTTCCCCTTCTACGACAAGGAGTGGGACACCGACGACGCCCGCAAGGTCCGCCAGGGTCTCTCGATGGCGATCAACCGGCCGCAGATCACCGACCAGATCTTCCAGAAGACCCGCACCCCCGCCTCCGACTGGACCTCCCCGGTCCTCGGCGAGGAGGGCGGCTTCAAGAAGGGCCTCTGCGGCAAGGAGTGCACGTACGACAAGGCCGCGGCCAAGAAGCTGATCGACGAGGGCGGCGGCATCCCCGGCGGCCGGCTGAAGATCTCGTACAACGCGGACACCGGCTCCCACAAGGAATGGGTCGACGCCGTCTGCAACAGCATCAACAACGTCATGGGCGACAACAAGGCCTGCGTCGGCGGCCCCGTCGGCACCTTCGCCGACTTCCGCGCCCAGGTCTCCACCCAGAAGCTGAAGAGCGCCTGGCGAGCGGGCTGGCAGATGGACTACCCCCTGATCCAGAACTTCCTCCAGCCGCTCTACTACACCAACGCCCCGTCCAACGACGGCAAGTGGAGCAACGAGGAGTTCGACGGCCTGATCGACAAGGCCAACGCCGAGACCGACAAGGCGAAGGCCGTCACCACCTTCCAGGACGCGGAGAAGATCCTCGTCACGGAGATGCCGGTCATCCCGCTCTGGTACCAGAACGGCAGCGCCGGCTACTCGGACCGGGTCGACAACGTCGCGCTGAACCCGTTCAGCGTCCCGGTCTACGAAGAGATCACCGTCAAGTGACGCACTGAGCGACGCGGACGGCCGGGACGCCCGACACCAGCGCCCCGGCCGTCCGCGCACCCGCACCCCTCGCCCGGACCCGCAAGCCCCAACCCCCGGAGCCCCTCATGGGACGTTATGTGATCCGGCGGCTGCTGCAGATGATCCCCGTCTTCTTCGGCACCACGCTGTTGATCTTCCTCATGGTGAACGTGATGGGCGACCCCATCGCGGGCCTCTGCGGCGACCGCCAGTGCGACCCGGCCACCGCCGCCCAGCTGCGCTCCGAATTCGGCCTCGACAAGCCGGTCTGGCAGCAATACCTCACCTACATGGGCAACGTGTTCACCGGCGACTTCGGCACCGCGTTCAACGGGCAGAAGGTCACCGAGCTGATGGCCACCGCCTTCCCGATCACGATCCGGCTCACCGTCGTCGCGGTCGTCTTCGAGGTCGTCATCGGCATCAGCCTCGGCGTCGTCACCGGACTGCGGCGCGGCCGCCCCGTCGACACCACCGTCCTCATCCTGACGCTGGTCGTCATCGCCGTCCCGACCTTCGTCACCGGCCTGCTGCTCCAGCTCCTCCTGGGCGTCAAGTGGGGCATCATCAAGCCCTCGGTCTCCGCCGACCCCACCTTCGACGAACTGCTCGTCCCCGGGCTGGTCCTCGCCTCGGTCTCGCTCGCCTACGTCACCCGGCTCACCCGGACCTCGATCGCCGAGAACGCCCGCGCCGACTACGTACGGACCGCCGTCGCCAAGGGCCTGCCCCGCCGCAGGGTCGTCGTACGGCACCTGCTGCGCAACTCGCTGATCCCCGTCGTCACCTTCATCGGCACCGACGTGGGAGCCCTGATGGGCGGGGCCATCGTCACCGAACGGATCTTCAACATCCACGGCGTCGGCTACCAGCTCTACCAGGGGATCCTGCGCCAGAACTCCCAGACCGTCGTCGGGTTCGTCACGATTCTCGTCCTCGTCTTCCTGGCCGCCAACCTGATCGTCGACCTCCTGTACGCCGTACTCGACCCGAGGATCCGCTATGCCTGAGCCGCAGTCATCGGACGGAGCGATCTCCCCGGCGGGAGCCGGCGGCCCCACGGACCTCGCCATGGCGGAGGGCGCCAGCCTGGAGAAGAACCCGGCCGGCCCCGACGGCACGGGCCCGGCCGGCAAACCCCGCAGCCTCTGGTCCGACGCCTGGCGCGACCTGCGGCGCAACCCGGTCTTCATCATCTCCGCACTGGTCATCCTCTTCCTGGTGACCATCTCCATCTGGCCCTCGCTCATCGCGAGCGGCGACCCCCTCCAGGCCAACCTGGACGACGCCCAGAAGGGCTCCGAGCCCGGCCACCCCTTCGGCTTCGACCCCCAGGGCCGCGACGTCTACACCCGGGTCGTCCACGGCACCCGCACCTCGGTGACCGTCGGCATCTGCTCCACCCTCGGCGTCGCGATCCTCGGCAGCGTGCTCGGCGGCCTCGCCGGCTTCTTCGGCGGCTGGTGGGACTCGATCCTCTCCCGCCTCACCGACGTCTTCTTCGGTATCCCCGTCGTCCTCGGCGGCCTGGTCTTCCTCTCCGTCGTCACCAGCTCCACCGTCTGGCCCGTCGTCGGCTTCATCGTCCTGCTCGGCTGGCCCCAGATCGCCCGCATCGCCCGCGGCTCGGTCATCACCGCCAAGCAGAACGACTACGTCCAGGCGGCCCGCGCGCTCGGCGCCTCCAACTCCCGCATGATGCTCCGCCACATCACCCCGAACGCCGTCGCCCCGGTCATCGTCGTGGCGACCATTGCGCTCGGCACCTACATCTCGCTGGAGGCGACCCTCTCGTTCCTCGGGGTCGGCCTGAAGGACCCGGCCGTCTCGTGGGGCATCGACATCTCCGCCGCCGCCAACTACATCCGCAACGCCCCGCACATGCTGCTCTGGCCCGCCGGGGCGCTGGCGGTCACCGTGCTCGCTTTCATCATGCTCGGCGACGCGGTGCGCGACGCCCTCGACCCCAAGCTGCGCTGAGGAGCCGGTTGCCATGTTGCTCGAAGTGCGCGATCTGCACGTGGAGTTCCACACCCGCGAAGGCGTCGCCAAGGCCGTCAACGGGGTCAACTACTCGGTGGCCGAGGGCGAGACGCTCGCCGTCCTGGGCGAATCCGGCTCCGGCAAGTCCGTCACCGCCCAGGCGATCATGGGCATCCTCGACATGCCGCCCGGGAAGATCGCCGACGGGGAGATCCTCTTCAAGGACCGGGACCTGCTGAAGCTCAAGCCGGAGGAGCGGCGGAAGATCCGCGGCCAGGAGATGGCCATGATCTTTCAGGACGCCCTGTCCTCGCTCAACCCGGTCCTCACCGTCGGCCAGCAGCTCGGCGAGATGTTCGTCGTGCACCGCGGCATGTCCCGCAAGGACGCGAAGGCCAGATCGGTCGAGCTGATGGACCGGGTCCGCATCCCGGCCGCCAAGGAACGGGTCGGCAACTACCCGCACCAGTTCTCCGGCGGGATGCGCCAGCGCATCATGATCGCCATGGCGATGGCCCTGGAACCGTCCCTGATCATCGCCGACGAGCCGACCACCGCCCTCGACGTCACCGTCCAGGCCCAGGTCATGGAACTCCTCGCCGAACTCCAGCGCGAGCTGAACATGGGCCTCATCCTGATCACCCACGACCTCGGCGTGGTCGCCGACGTCGCCGACAAGATCGCCGTCATGTACGCGGGCCGCATCGTCGAGACCGCCCCCGTGCACGACATCTACAAGGCCCCCGCCCACCCGTACACCAAGGGCCTCCTCCAGTCGATCCCGCGCCTGGACCAGAAGGGGCAGGAGCTCTACGCGATCAAGGGCCTGCCGCCCAACCTCACCCGCATCCCGCCCGGCTGCGCCTTCAACCCCCGCTGCCCGCAGGCCCGGGACGTATGCCGCAGCGACGTGCCGCCGCTCTACGAGGTGGACGAGCGGCGCCGGAGCGCCTGCCACTTCTGGAAGGAGACGCTCGATGCACGCTGACCGCGACGAGAGTGCGGGGACCGGCGGCGGCGCGGCCGGCTCCACCCTGCTGTCCCAGGCCCGGCAGGACGCCGTCACGCCGTACACGGAGGGCGACCCGATCCTCCAGGTACGCGGCCTCGCCAAGCACTACCCGCTGACCCGGGGCGTCCTCCTCAAGCGGCAGATCGGCGCGGTCCGGGCCGTCGACGGCGTCGACTTCGACCTGTACGCCGGCGAGACGCTGGGCATCGTGGGGGAGTCGGGCTGCGGCAAGTCGACCGTCGCCAGGATGCTCGTCCACCTGGAGCGCCCCACCGCCGGCGCGATCCGCTACAAGGGCGAGGACATCGCGAAGCTGTCCGGCCGGGCGCTGAAGGCCGTGCGCCGCAACATCCAGATGGTGTTCCAGGACCCCTACACCTCGCTGAACCCGCGGATGACGGTCGGCGACATCATCGGGGAGCCGTACGAGATCCACCCCGAGGTCGCCCCGAAGGGCAGCCGACGGCAGAAGGTGCAGGACCTCCTGGACGTCGTCGGGCTCAACCCGGAGTACATCAACCGCTATCCGCACCAGTTCTCCGGCGGTCAGCGCCAGCGCATCGGCATCGCCCGCGGCCTCGCCCTCAACCCGGAGATCATCGTCGCCGACGAACCCGTCTCCGCGCTCGACGTCTCCGTCCAGGCGCAGGTCGTCAACCTGCTGGACCGGCTCCAGGCGGAGTTCAGCCTCAGCTTCGTCTTCATCGCCCACGACCTCTCGATCGTCCGGCACATCTCCGACCGGGTCGGCGTGATGTACCTGGGCCGGATCGTGGAGATCGGCTCCGACGCGGAGATCTACGACCACCCCACCCACCCGTACACCCAGGCGCTGCTCTCCGCCGTCCCCGTACCGGACCCGACGGCCCGCGACCACCGGGAACGGATCATCCTGCACGGCGACGTCCCCTCGCCCGCCAACATCCCCTCGGGCTGCCGCTTCCGCACCCGGTGCTGGAAGGCGCAGGAGCGGTGCGCACTGGAGGTTCCGCTGCTGGCGGTCCCCGCGGAGTTCCGGCACGTCGACACCCCGGCCCGGCACGACTCGGCGTGCCACTTCGCGGAGGAGAAGCGCGTGGTGCCGCCGGAGGGCAAGCGGGAGGCCCCGGGGCCCGCGCGGCCGGGACCGGAGCCCGGGGAGAGGCCGGGGCGCACCGAGGGTGAAACGTCATGAGGTCGCGTCGGACGCGTTAACAAGCAGGCAACTCCGCCGTCGCCGCACCGATATACGAACGCCCCATGCTGAACAGCGTACGGCCGTGCGGGTGCCGTGGTCCGGCCGGAGCGTCGTCTTGTCGCTCCGGCCGGTCGCCCGCCGCTTCCGGCCCACCCCTCCGAACGCCTTGTTCATCCGGGTTCATCGGCCGGGCCCCTGACCGGCCCGCTGACCGAGGGACCTCCCGGCTGGGTCTCCGTGACGCACGTCCTGGTGTTCCTGGCGGCGGCCGTCGGCGCAGTCGCCGGTGCGGCACACGCGCGCCCCCTCGGCCTGCTCGCGGGCGGGTTCGTGCTCTCCTCGGGCGTGCTGGGCACGGCGCGCATCATCCACTACGAGATGTACGAGCACTTCCTCGACGCGGACATCGAGGCGCAGCTGAACATGCTGACCTCCTTCTCCGCGCTCCTCGCCGGACCCCTCGTGCTCCTCGTCCTCGCCCGTAAGGGCGTCGGGCGCACCCCCGCCGGTGGTGCCCCGGGCCCGTGGGGCGGCAGCGGACCGTGGGGCGCCCAGCCCCCCCGGCAACCCGCCGTACGGGGCTCCTGGTCAGCCGCCCGCCCAGGCTCCCGGCTTCGGGCCCCCGCCCGCCTCCCCGCCGCCCCGCTGGTGAGCGGATGACGGGGAGGACGGGCCGGGCCGGCCGGGTGCCGCTCAGGCTCCGGTCAGTCCCAGCGACCGCTTGAGGAAGTCGACCTGGAGCAGGAGGAGGTTCTCCGCGACCTGCTCCTGCGGCGTCATGTGCGTCACCCCGCTCAGCGGCAGCACCTCGTGCGGACGCCCGGCGGCCAGCAGCGCCGAGGACAGCCGCAGGGCGTGGGCGACCACCACGTTGTCGTCGGCCAGGCCGTGCACGATCATCATGGGCCGGACCTCGGCGGCGGGCTCGGAGAGACCGTCGTCGGTGAGCAGCGAGTTGTACGCGTACACCTCGGGCTGCGTCGCCGGGTCGCCGAGATAGCGCTCGGTGTAGTGGGTGTCGTACAGCCGCTGGTCCGTCACCGGAGCGCCCACCACGGCCGCGTGGAACACGTCGGGCCGCCGCAGCACCGCGAGCCCCGCCAGATAGCCGCCGAAGGACCAGCCGCGGATCGCCACCCGGGACAGGTCGAGCGGGAACCGCCCGGCGAGCCCGTGCAACGCCTCGACCTGGTCCTCCATCGTCATCACGAGGTTGTCCCGCACCGCCTTCTCCCAGCCCGGCGAGCGGCCCGGCGCGCCCCGCCCGTCCGCCACGACCACCGCGAAGCCCTGGTCCGCGAACCACTGCGAGGTCAGATGAGCGTTGTGCGCGGCGACGACCCGGCGGCCGTGCGGACCGCCGTACGGATCCATCAGGACCGGAAGGGGACCATCCGCCTCCTGGTAGTCCGAGGGGAGCAGCACGGCGCACGGAATCCGCCGTGCGCCCCCCTCGGTGAGCGTCACGCGGGCGGAGAGCACCGGCTCCTGGGCGAAGCTCGGGATCCGGGCCAGCCGCTTGCCGTCCCGCACCGCCCACGCGGCGGCCCCGGGCTCCTCGGGAACGGCCGAGACCAGGACCGCAAGATTGCCCGAGCGGACCGCGGAGTGCACACCCACCCCTTCGGAAATGCGCTCGATTCCCAGTTCGTTCACCCGGTACACATGGATCTGCCCGATCTCCGGCTCGACCGCGTCCTCACCGGCCACCGCCGAGACCAGGATGTCGGACTCCCCGATGTCCAGCACCGACTGGACGTGCAGCTGCGCCCCCGTGAGCAGCCGGTCCCCGACCGCCAGCACCCGCGCGCCGCCCTCGTCGACGATCCGCACCAGCCGCCCGTCCGGCGCCCACGCGGGCACCCCGGGGAAAAGATCCAGCCACACCGGATCCTCGTCGACATGCACGATGCGGGTCGCACCGCTCTCCGGGTCCACCGCCAGATACTGCTGGCTGCGCTGGTCCCGGGCCTGGACCAGCAGCAGCGGGGCGCCCGCGGAGGACCAGTGCACCTGGGCCAGGTACGGGAACGCGGCCCGGTCCCAGACCACTTCGGTACGGGCCCCCTCCAGGTCCATGACGAAGAGCCGCACCTCGGCGTTGGGCGTGCCCGCCGCCGGGTAGGCGATCTCGGCGGGCCGGCGCTCGGGATGCGCGGGATCGGCGATGTACCACCGCTGTACGGGGCTGTCGTCGGCCCGCGCGACCAGCAGCCGGTCCGACTCCGGCGACCACCAGAAACCCCGGTAGCGGTGCATCTCCTCGGCCGCGATGAACTCGGCCAGACCGTAGGTGACATGAGAGTCCTCCGGCTCGGCCAGCGCCCGGTCACCCTCGCCCCCCGCGCCCACGACCCGCAGCGCGCCCTTGGCCACGTACGCGACGTGCCGGCCGTCGGGGGACGGGCGGGGGTCGATCACCGGGCCCGGCACCGGCAGCGCCCGCGCGGTCCCGGCCCGCAGTTCGGCCACGTACACCTTTCCGGACAGGGCGAACGCGGCCAACTCCGCGGCCGCGTCCACCGCGTAGGAGACGATGCCCGACGAACCCTCCCGGGTCCGCTCGCGCCGGGCCCGCTCCTGCGCCGACAGCTTCTCCGCCGCGCCGCCCAGCAGGACTTCGGGATCGGCCGCGACGCGCTCCTCGCCGGTCGCCGGATCGAGGACCCAGAGCCGGGTGGTGCGGTCCGTTCCGGACGTCGACCGGAGGAAGATCACACGTGTCTCATCCGGTGAGACGGTGAAGGCGCGAGGTGCGCCGAGAGTGAAGCGCTGGGTCCGTGCTTGCTGGCGGGGAAAGGACAGCTTCTGCGAGGTCATGACTCCGAACTTAGCTCCGAACTCCCCTGTGCGGCGCGGTTCGTGCGCCCCTCGTGCTGCTGTGCCCCGACCAATGCGTTGGCACGGAAAGTTATGATCCGTAGCGCTAGGTGGGTAGGAACCTGCTGACTTCGCATACCCCCGTTCCGACCGTCCGAACGTACCGATGGAGGTGAACCGCCGTGGCGCTCTCGATTTCGGCGGTAGTGCTGCTGGCGATCATCGTCTTCCTGCTGATCCGGAAATCCGGGCTGAAGGGAGGGCACGCGGTGGTCTGCATGCTGCTCGGGTTCTACATCGCGAGCTCGTCGGTCGCACCGACCATCTCGGACCTGACGACCAACGTGGCGGGGATGATCAGCAGCATCAAGTTCTGACCGCGCCGGGGCGGGCCGGGGGGCCGAGGAGGCGCGGGGCACGGGGCGCGGGGGCACGGGGGGCCTCGGGGCTCGTAGGGTGGTCCCCATGAAGGACCTCCCCGCCCGCCGTCTGCTGCTGGTGCACGCGCATCCCGACGACGAGTCGATCAACAACGGCGCCACCATGGCCAGGTATGCCGCCGAGGGCGCCCACGTCACCCTGGTGACGTGCACGCTCGGCGAGGAGGGCGAGGTCATCCCGCCCGCGCTCGCCCGCCTCACCGCCGACCGGGACGACGCGCTCGGCCCCCACCGCGTCGGCGAGCTGGCCGCGGCGATGAAGGAGCTCGGCGTCGACGACCACCGCTTCCTCGGCGGGGCCGGCCGCTACCGGGACTCCGGAATGATGGGCGCCGAGCAGAACGGCCGCCCCGGCTCCTTCTGGTCCACCCCGGTGGACGAGGCGGCGGCCCACCTCGTCGAGGTGATCCGCGAGGTCCGCCCCCAGGTCCTGGTCACCTACGACCCGGACGGCGGCTACGGCCACCCCGACCACATCCAGGCCCACCGCGTCGCGATGCGCGCCGCCGACCTGGCCGCCGACCCGGCGTACGGTACCGACGCGCCGCACGCCATCGCGAAGATCTACTGGAACCGGGTGGAGCGCGCCGTGGCCGAGGCCGGCTTCGAGCGGCTGCGCGCCACCGCCCCCGGGGCCTTCCCCGGCATCGCCTCCGTGGACGACGTCCCGGGCGTCACCGACGGGGAGCGGATCACCGCGGAGATCGACGGATCGGCGTACGCCGGGGCCAAGTCGGCGGCGATGCGCGCCCACGCCACCCAGATCGCGGTCGACGGCCCGTTCTTCGCCCTCTCCAACGACCTCGGTCAGCCCCTGCTGACGACCGAGTACTACCAACTGGTGCGGGGCGCAGCGGGCGTGCCCGCGGGGACGCGCGAGGGCGACCTCTTCGCGGGCCTGTCTTCCGCCACGGCCGCCACGGCCGCCACGGCCGCTGCGGACGTTATGGACTTTACGGACGCCCCGGGTGCTGCGGGAGGCACCGAGTGAGCGGGAACCCGGGCAAGGGCCGCGTCCGCGCGGGCTCCTCCCCCGCGCCGCGGCGGAACGCGCCGCCCAGGGAGTCCGAGCCCACCGGTATCGCGGCCCGGCCGAACCCGGCCCGGATCGCCGCCTACGCGGGCCTCGCCGTCCTCGGCGTCCTGGTCGCGATCGCCGGCGCACTCGTCCAAGCCGCCTGGTTCCCGGGCGGGTTGATCATCGCGCTGGCGGCCGCCGCGGGCCTCTTCTACGGCGGCCGGATCCTGACCCGCACCCAGATCGGCGCGCTCGCCCCGGCGGGGGGCTGGTTCATCACGGTGTTCCTCCTGCTGAGCGGGCGGCCGGAAGGCGACTACGTCTTCGGCGACGAACTCGGCCTGGTGCTGTTCATGCTCGGCGGGACGGCCGCCGCTGTGATGTGCGCCACCACGTCCAAAGTGCCGCAATCGGCCATCCACAGCGGCCGGTCCGGTACGTGAAGTGCCAAGTCCGGGTCGGGAGAGACCCCCACAGGTGTGATGCACGGGTGGAGGTTTCACCCGGTCGAGGAGTGTCCGACGGCGGCGGCCAGTATGGTGGTGCGCGCGCCGAGCCGTCCCCTGGCCTGCGGCATGGGGGAAGTACGGGCGGCGGAGCCAATCGGGAGAACCTGCTTTGAGTCGTGAAACTGACAGTTCGTCCTCCGGGCCCCAGGGCCGCGGCGGAGCCGCGTATCCCTCGGGTACGCCGCCGTACGGATCCCGCCAGTATCCGTCGCTCCATCCGTCGCAGGACGGCTCTGACGAGAACCCGGAATCCGTGGCTCCGCCCCGGCCCGAGGAACCGAAGACCGAGACGACGCTGACGACGCGCATCCGGATCAACATCCCCGGGTCGCGTCCCATCCCGCCGGTCGTGATGCGTACGCCGATGGCGGAGAGCGACATCACCGGCGGCCGTCCCGACGCGGAGCGCACCGGCGCCACCCCGCGCCCCGGCACGCCGCCGCCCGCGCCCGGACCCGCGGACCGTTCCGCGGGCCCGAACGGCGCGGCGGCCGCGGACCGGCCCCGGGACGGCGGCCCTTCCGCTGACCCGACGCGCGGCGAGAAGCCGGGCCGGGAGAAGAGCGGCAGCGACTGGTTCGCTCCGCGCAAGGCCCCGGCCGCCGGGCCGGGAGCAGCCGCTCAGGGCACCGGAGCGCCCGGCGCCCCCGGCGGCGCTCCTTCCGGCCCCGGCGGTGCCCAGGCCCCCGGCATGGGCGGCCCCGGCGGCCCCGGTGGCGGGTCCGACGGTGACGCGGGCCGCTCGCGCCCCGACCTGCCGTACTTCTCGGACGCCCCGCAGTCCGGCGGCGGTCCGGGCACACCCGGCCCCGGCCCCGACCGCAGCGCGCTCGACGGCTACGGCACGGAGCCCCCCGGCGGAGGCCCGCGTTCCACCCCCGGCCTCGGGGTGCGTCCGCCCGGCCCCTCCAGCCCCTCCGGCCCCACCGCGGGACCGGTCACCGGCAGCTCCTCGCTGACCCCGAACCTCGACGGCGTCCCGGGCCACGGCGGCCCCGGCCCGATGGTGCCGGGCGTCCCCGGCGGGGTACCGCCCCGGATGTCCGACGACACCGCGATCCTCACGCGCCAGGCGGCCCCGACGCCCGAGTCCGGCCCCGGCCATGTCTCGGGCTCCACACTGACCAGCGGCATCCCCGTGGTGCCCAGCGAGCCCCGTGTCGCGTTCCCGGGCGGCCCCGGCGGCCCGGTGGCCGGCGGACCTCCGGGCGGCCCCGGCGGTCCGGGCGGACCCGGTGTTCCCACGCCCGGCCCCGCCGCCCCGCGTCCCGCGTCCCAGGCCGCCGCCCCGGCCCCCGCGAAGAAGGGCCGCTCCAAGCTGGTCCTCCTCGGGGTGCTCGCGGTCGTGCTGCTCGGCATCGCGTACGGGGCGGGCCTCCTGCTGAACCACTCCGAGGTGCCCAAGGGCACCACGGTGCTCGGCGTCGACATCGGCGGCGGCACGAAGGAGGAGGCGGTCACCAAGCTCGAAGCCGCCCTCGGTGAGCGGGCCAAGACGCCCCTGACGCTGTCGGTGGACGGCAAGGAGGAGAAGCTCGACCCCGAGAAGGCCGGTCTCACCCTGGACAGCCAGGAGACCGTGCGCGGCGCGGCGGGCAGCGACTACAACCCCGTCTCGGTGATCGGTTCGCTGTTCGGCGGGGAACGTCCCGCCGACCCGGTGATCCCGGTCGACGAGGAGAAGCTCGGCGTGGCCCTGACCGATCTGGCGGGCGCTTCCGGCTCGTCCAGTGACGGCACGATCCGCTTCGAGCCGAACAAGGCCGTGGCGGTGCCGGGCAAGCCGGGCAGGACGCTGGACGCCGGCCAGTCCCTGATCTCGGTCCGGGACGCCTACCGCGCCCAGGTGCAGACCGGGCAGGGCCGGCTGGTCGAACTCCCCGTCACCACCAGCGAGCCCACCATCACCAAGGCCGAACTGGACCGGGCGATGAAGGAGTTCGCCGAGCCCGCCATGTCCGGCCTGATCACGATCAAGGCCGGTCCCAAGGAGATCCAGTTCGGCCCGGCCCGGTCGCTGCCGCAGATCCTCTCCATGAAGCCCGTGGACGGCCGACTGGTCGACGTCTACGACAAGCAGGCGATCGACAAGCTCCTGGACGGCGTCTTCGACGGCATCATGGCGGTCAAGGGCGACGGCAAGAAGCACCAGGTCGGCGCGGACGACGTGGCCCAGGCGATGAAGACCGCCCTGGCCGGGAAGACCCCCGCCGAGCGCACGGTCACCATCGACCTGACCGGCCAGGGCTGACGCCCGGACCGGACAGCCGCGCTCCACCCCTCCGCCCCCGCCCGGGAACGTATCCGGCCGGGGGCGGAGCCGTCGGGGGGCGGGCTCCGGGCCGGTTCCGGGCCGGTCCCGGGCCGGTCCCGGGCCGGTCCCGGGCGGGGCTTCTCCCCGACTTCGTCATCTCCGGGCCCCGTAGCGCCCGGGTGCGATGTGCGCCCCGCGCAGCGCCCGACGGGTTACGCCTCCGTCTCGCCGATCTTCCGGATCACCCGGGCCGGGTTGCCGACCGCCACCACGTTTCCGGGCAGGTCCTTCGTGACGACCGCCCCCGCCCCGACCACGGTGTTCTCGCCGATGGTCACCCCGGGGCAGACGATCACCCCGCCGCCCAGCCAGACGTTGTCACCGATGGTGATCGGCTGCGCGGCCTCCCACTTGGCGCGGCGCGGCTCGGGGTCGATCGGGTGGGTCGGGGTGAGCAGCTGGACGTTCGGGCCCATCTGGACGTCCGCGCCGATGGTGATGCGGGCGACGTCCAGGAGGACCGCGCCGAAGTTGATGAACGTCCGGGGGCCGATGGCGGTCTGGTAGCCGTAGTCGACGCGCAGCGGCGGCCGGACCTCGGCGCCCTCGCCCAGCTCGCCGAGGAGCTCGGCGAGGGCGGCGCGCCGGGCCTCGGGGTCGGCGGCCGAGGTGGCGTTGAAGCGCTCGCTGAGCACGGCCGCGTGCCGGGCCTCCGCCGCCAGTTCGGGGTCGTCGGCGAGGTAGAGCTCGCCGGAGAGCATGGCTTCCTTCTGGCTGCGCCTGGTCTCGTCGCTCATGTCGTCTCTTCCGTGCGGGGTGTACGGGACGCTCGCGGTGATCCGTCCGCTACCGGCAGTCTGCCCCCGATGTCCCCGGACCGGTCGCGCAGCCCCGGGGCCAGGGCCAGCGTCACCGCCACCGAGAACCCCGCGACCGCCGCCATGCCCGTTGCGGGGGAGGTCAGCTGGGCGATGCCGCCCGCCACGGCCGCCCCCACGCCCTGCATCGCGAGCATCCCCGAGGAGCTGAGCCCGAGCGCCTGGCCGCTCAGCTCCTGCGGGGTGAGGGCCATCAGCCGTTCCTGGAGCAGCAGACTCGCGGCGAAGCCCACGCTCGCCAGGACGACCGCCGCCAGCGCGAGGGGCAGCTCCGGACGCAGCGCGAAGAGCAGATAGGGCGCGGCGAGCAGCAGCCGGAGCGGGGACCCCAGCCGCGCCCGCCACCGTGCCGAGACGAACCGCCCGACCAGCGTGTCCCCGGCCAGCATGCCCAGGGCCCCGCCGGCGAAGAGGAGCCCGGCGTGCCCGGGCGCGTACGCGACGTACAGGGACTCGGCCCCGACGACGAGCCCGTTGGGCACCCACAGCGCCAGGAACACGTACCGGCGCGGCGTGGACGACCAGAGCAGCGCGTTCGTCCGCCGCGTCTCCCGGACCGACGGGCGGCCGGTGGCCCGGGGCGGCCGGGCGGTCAGCCCGAAGCGGGTCACGGCCGCCGCGACGACGTACAGGCCCGCCCCGATCAGCAGCGTGCCGCGCGCCGAGAACACCGTCACCAGCAGCCCGCCCACCGCGAACCCGCAGATCTGCATCGCGCCGCCCGTCATGTTGAGCACGGAGCGGCCGAGCAGGAACCCCTCGCGCGGAACGATCTCGTTGAGCAGCCCGTACCGTACGCCCCCGCCCGGTGACGAGGCCGCGCCCACCACCAGCAGGACGGCGAACGCGGCCCACAGCGGCAGTCCGGGAGCGGCCTGGACGCAGGCGGCCCCGGCGGAGAGCAGCGCCAGGGCGGTCAGCGCGGCGCGCGGCGGCAGCCGGTCCGCCGCCGACAGCAGGGTGAGCGCCCCGGCCACCTGGGCCAGCGACGGGCCGAACATCGCCAGGGCCGACAGCAGGGGCGAGCCCGTCCGCGTGTACACGAGGGTGCCCAGCGCCAGACCGGTCGCGGTCTGGGCGGCCGTCTGCACGGAGACGGCGGCGAAGAAGGGGGAGAACTCCGGGGTCCGGAACAGTTCGCGGTAGGTGCGCATGGGGTGGAGTCTCCGGACACCGTCGCCGGGAGCGTTACTGTTTCGCGCGGACGCGAAAGCCCGGACGGGCGGGCGGCGCGGCGGCGGTGGAGCTGGAGGCCGACGGAGAGCGGGGCGGCGCGGCGGCGGTGGAGCCGGAGGCCGAGTGAGACTGGGGCGGCGCGCGACGGCGGTGGAGCCGGAGGCCGACGGAGAGCGGGGCGGTGGGGCGCGTGGGCTGGTGGCAGGTCGGTGCGGACACGCTCGCGAACAGTCGGTTCGTCGTCTCGCCCCTCGCGGAGGCCGTCGCGAGTCTGCTGGTCCTGGAGCGGGCCACCGCCGCGCATCCGGGTGAGCGCGCCTGGCTGGAAGCCCACCTGCCCGCGTACCGGCGGTGGAAGGCCGACCACCCGGTCTCCGCGCTGGTGATCGGCTCCGCCCTCGCGCCCCGGTGGAACGCCGACTTCCTCGTCCCCGCGCCGGCCCCCGCCCCGCCCGGCCAGGCCCCGCCCTCCTTCGCCGACGAGCTGGTGCCGGTCCGGGCCACCCCGCCCGGCCGGGCCCGCTCCGAACTGGCCGAGGCGGTGGGCGGGCCGCTGCCCGCCGCGCTGGACCGGGACGACCTGGCCGAGCGCGCCGCCGACGCCGTGGAGTGGGTCTGGACGCACACCGTGCTGCCCGACTGGCCGAGGCGGCGGCAGGTTCTGGAGGCCGATGTGGTGGCCCGTTCGGCCCAGTTGG
The DNA here is from genome assembly GCF_028747205.1 of Streptomyces sp. CA-278952. Lineage (NCBI taxonomy): Bacteria > Bacillati > Actinomycetota > Actinomycetes > Kitasatosporales > Streptomycetaceae > Streptomyces > Streptomyces sp. CA-278952. The sequence goes on along the minus strand of NZ_CP112880.1, from coordinate 2,587,409 downwards.
GCCGTGGCGGCTGGGCCGAAGCGGTGAACGGCATGCGCCCCGGAATCCGTTGGCTGGGCGGCAGCCGGCTCCAGATCAACACCCACGACAATCCGCCCCGCGAACTGGGCGGCGCCCAACTGCTGTTCGTTCCGGTGACCCCGTACCAGTCCTGGGTCTGCTGGGACATTCCACGCCGGTACGGGCTGGTGTACCCGTGCTCCGGCGCGCTCGCCGAGGCCGGGAGCGTTCCCGTGCCCGCCGCCCTGGGCGCGCTGATCGGGCCGGCGCGGGCGGTCGTCCTGCTGCTGCTCGCCTCCCCGCTCAGCACGACGCAGCTCGTCGCGCTGACCGGGCAGGGGCTGGGATCGGTCGGCCGCCATCTGCGGGTCCTGCTGGACGCCGGACTGGTCCGCCGCCGTCGCGCGGGCCGCTCCGTGCTCTACTTCCGCACGGAGGCGGGGGACGTCCTGGTGCGCGGCGCGGGCTGAGGTGGGGGACGTGCTGCTGCGCTGCCCGGCCTGAGCGGGGGACGTCCTGGTGTGCGGCGCGGGCTGAGCGGAAGGCGAGTGCGCTCCCTGCACGCCCCCGCGCGCCCCTGGTCCGCACCCGCCCCGGGCTGGGTGGCAAGCGGATACCCATCAGTACGCGATGCGCTCCGCATGGTTGGCGCGCACGTACGAGTCGTGACAACAGTGACTATGGGCGCCACTCATCGTTGTGACAACTTCTCTCTCGCCACGAAAGAACCGAGCGAGGGGACCGTGCGTGAATCCGGAGTACGCCGCGTACTGCCAGGCGGACCGCCGCTTCTACGACGCACCCCACCGCTCCCCCGGACCGGGCGGAGCCGCCGACGAGGAGCGCTCGTTCTACGCGCCGCTCCGTGGCGACGTACCCGACGGCTGGACACGCACCCGGCGCGGCGACTGGCTCGCGTACAGCCCCGACGGCCTGCGGCTGCCGCCCCAGGGCTGGAAGATCCACGTCTCGGCCGCCCTCGACAACGCCGTTTCGGTACTGGAGCGGGTCGTCGCCCACTGCCTGGAACACCGGCTGGCCTTCAAGTGCGTGCCCAGCGCGGGACTGTTGACCCTGCGGAACGCCAAGTACGCGGACCGGGCCGGCAGCGGGAAGTTCATCACCGTCTACCCGCCGTCCGACGAGGCGTTCCCGGAGGTGTGCACCGCCCTCATGCGGCTGCTGGAGGGCGAGCACGGCCCGTACATCCTGAGCGACCTGCGGTGCGGGAACGGGCCCGTGCACACCCGGTACGGGGCGTTCGCCGCCCGCTTCTGCTCAGGTCCTGACGGGCGGCCCGTGCCCGCCGTCGCCGATCCGCAGGGCCGGCTCGTCCCGGACGACCGGGGCCCGTCCTTCCGCGTCCCCTCCTGGGTGACCCCGCCCGCCTTCCTGGTGCCGCACCTCGAAGCCCGCGCCGCCGTGGGCCTCGCGGACCTCCCGTACACCGTGGAGAAGGCGCTGCACTTCTCCAACGGCGGCGGGGTCTACCTCGGCCGCGACACCCGCACCGGCGAGCAGGTCGTCCTCAAGGAGGCGCGGCCGTACGCCGGTCTGGCCGCAGACGGGGCGGACGCCGTGGCCCGGCTGGAGCGCGAACGGGCGGCCCTGGAGCAACTGGCCGGACTGGACTGCGTGCCCGCCGTACGGGACGTGTTCGAGGTCGGCGACCACCACTTCCTGGTCCTCCAGTACATCCCCGGCGCCACCCTCAACACCGTCTTCGCCCGCCGCTTCCCGCTCGCCCGGCAGCACCCGTCACCTGAACTGCTCGCCGAACACGCGTCCTGGGCGGCGGAGTTGTACGGGCAGGTCGAGCGCGCCGTCGAGGCGGTGCACGACCGCGGCATCGTCATCAGCGACCTGCACATGAGCAACGTCATGGTCGACGAGGAGAACGCGCGCATCGTCCTGCTCGACTTCGAGGCAGCCTCCCCGGCCGCCGAACGCCGCCGCCAGATCGTCGCCAACCCGGCCTTCGTCGCCCCGCCCGACCGGCGCGGCGCCGACATCGACCGCTACGCGCTGGCCTGTCTGCGGCTCGCCCTGTACCTGCCGCTCACCACCCTGTTCGGCATCGACCGCAGCAAGGCCGCCGGTCTCGCCCGGGACATCGCCCGCGTCTTCCCGGTCACCGAGGAGGAACTGAGGCCCGCCGTCGCGGAGATCCTGCGCGACACGGGACAGCCCGGGGCCGGCGTCACCGCCGTGCCCGCTCCCTTGGCCGCATCCGCATCCGCATCCGCATCCGCATCCGCATCCGCATCCGCATCCGCATCTGTATCCGTTCCCGTCCCCGGCGACTGGCCGCGCAGCCGTGACGCGATGGTCCGGGCCATCACCGCCTCCTGCACACCGGAGCGCGAGGACCGCTGCTTCCCCGGGGACATCGCCCAGTTCGCCACCGCCACCGGCGGCCACTCCTTCGCGTACGGGACGGCCGGAGTGCTCTACGCCTTCCACGAGACGGGTGCCCCGCCGTGCGAGGAGGCCGAGGACCGGCTCCTGCGGCACGCCAAGGACCCGGCGTCCGGCAGCCCCCTCGGCTTCTACGACGGGCTCACCGGCATCGCCTGGACCCTGCACCGGATCGGCCGTACCGCCGAGGCCGCCGACCTCCTCCGGATCATCCTCGACCAGCCCCTGGAAGGCCTCGCGCCCGGCCTCCACAACGGGTACGCGGGCATCGGCCTCGCCCTCGACGACCTGGCCCGCACCGCCTCCGCCACCGACGCCCCGGCGCTGTCCGCCGCGGCCGCCCGCTGCACCGCCCTCGCCGTCAGCGCGCTCGTCGACGGACCGCCGTCGCCCCGCACCGGGCTGCTGCACGGCGCGAGCGGCATCGCCCTGCTCCTGGTGCGCCGGTACGCGACCACCAAGGACCCCGCCCTGCTCGACCTGGCGGCCACCGCCCTGCGCCGCGATCTGGAACGCTGCCGGACCGGCGACGAGGGCGAACTCCTCGTCGTCGAGGGCAAGCGGCTGATGCCGTACCTCGGTTCGGGCAGCGCCGGCATCGCGGCCGTCATCGACGCCTTCCTGGCCCACCGCCCGGACCCCGCGCTCGAAGCGGCCGGCCGCGCCCTCCTGCCCGCCGCGCTCTCCGCCTTCTACGTCCAGCCCGGACTGCTCCGCGGCTCCGCCGGCCTCCTGCTGCACCTCGCGGCCACCCCGCTGTGCGACGAGGCCGACCGGCAGCGCGCGATCGCCCGCCACACCGGCCTGCTGGGCAGCCACGCGCTCGCGTACGGAGGCGGACTCGCCTTCCCGGGCGAGCAGTTGATGCGCCTGTCGATGGACCTGGCCACCGGGACCGCCGGCATCCTCCTCGCCCTGGGCGCCGCGCTCGGCACCACCACCGGACTTCCCTTCCTGCCCGCCGCCCCGGCGGCGCACCCCGGCCGCGCGAGCGGCCCCATGAACCGGCCCCACCAGGGGTCGTCGTAGCACCACCGTTCAGCACCACCAACGTCCCCGAAAGGACACATCATGGCGCTTCTCGACCTTCAGGCAATGGAGACCCCGGCCGAGGACTCCTTCGGCGAGCTCGCCACGGGCAGCCAGGTCTCGCTGCTGGTCTGTGAGTACAGCTCCCTCAGCGTGGTCCTCTGCACCCCGTGACCCGCACCGGCCGGCCCATCGGTGATCCTCACCGGTGGGCCGGCCGGCCCACGTGCACCCGGAAAGGCCACCCCGTGCGGCTGCACCCACGCCCGGGCACGGAGTCCGGCACCCGGCGGCTCGCCCGGCAGCACCCGGCGGCCCTGCTCGGGCTCCTCCTCTGCTCCACCGGCGGGGCGCTCGCCGCCCTCGCCCTGCCCGCCGCCCTCGGCCACACCGTCGACCGGCTCGTCGCCGGCGGCCCCGTGCCCTGGTCGGGACTGCTGCTCTGCGCGGCCCTGACCCTCGCCGAGACCGGGTTCGACGCGACGGCCGCGGTGACCGGCACGACCACCACCGCCAAGCTCACCGCGTCCCTGCGCACCCGCACCGCCGCCCGGATCCTGGCCGCCGAACCCCGCCGCGCCCTCGCCCTGCCCACCGGCGACCTCACCGCCCGGCTCACCGCCCGCACCGCCGACGCCGCCTCCGCGCCCGTCACCGCGGCCGGAGCCGTCTCCGGCGTCCTGCTGCCGCTCGGCGCGATCGTCGGCCTCCTCCTCATCGACCTCTGGACGGCCGCCGCCCTCCTCCTCGGCGCCCCCCTCCTCGTCGCACTGCTGCGCGCCTTCACCCGCCGGACCGCCGACGCCGGGGCCGACTACCAGCGCGCCCAGTCGCTCATCGCCCACCGGCTCACCGAGGCCCTCGACGGCGCCGACACGATCCGTGCCGCCCGCACCGGCGCACGCGAGCACCGCCGTGTCCTGGAACCCCTGGCCGCCCTCGCCGTACACGGCAGGCGCACCTGGTCCGTGTACGGGCGGGCCGTCGGCACCAGCGGCCTCCTGCTGCCCCTGCTCATGCTGCTGGTCCTCGCGGTCGCCGGCCTCCGGCTCGGCGCGGGCGCGATCGGCGTCGGCGACCTGGTCGCCGCCTCCCGCTACGCGAGCCTCGCCGTCGGCATCGGCGCCCTGACCGGAGCCCTCGGCGCCCTCGCCCGCAGCCGCGCCGCCGCCCGGAGCCTGGAGCCCCTGCTCACCCTCGCACCGCTGCCGCACCGCGGCCTGGGCCCGGCGCCCGGCGCCCCCGGACACCTCGAACTCCGGGACGTCGGGGTCGAAGTCGAACAGGACGGCAGCCCGCTGCTGACCGGTGTGCACCTCACCGTCCCCGGCGGCACCTCCCTGGCGGTCGTCGGGCGTTCCGGCTCCGGCAAGTCGGTGCTCGCCGCGGTCGCCGGGCGGCTGCTCGACCCGGACACCGGAAGCGTGCTGCTGGACGGCGTCCCGCTGGACGGCATGGAACCGGACCGGCTGCGCCGCGAGGTGGCGTACGCCTTCGCCCGCCCGGCCCTCCTCGGCGCCACCGTCGAGGACACGATCGCCTACGGGCCCTGGACCGCCTCGCCCGAAGCCGTACGCGACGCCGCGCGCGCGGCCCGCGCCGACGGGTTCCTCGCGCTGCTCCCGTACGGCTACGCCACCCCGGTCGCCGACGCCCCGCTCTCCGGCGGCGAACGGCAACGCCTGGGTCTGGCCCGCGCGTTCGCCCACCCCGGCCGCCTGATGATCCTCGACGACGCGCTGTCCAGCCTCGACACCGTGACCGAACACCACGTCCGGCGCGCGCTCGACGCGCGGGCCGGGCACTGCACCCGGATCATCGTCGCCCACCGGCTGTCCTCGGCCGCGCGGGCGGACCGGGTCGCCTGGCTGGAGGACGGCCGGATCCGCGCGACGGGCCGCCACGACGAACTCTGGGCGGACCCGGACTACCGGGCGGTCTTCCGCACGGACACCAGCACGGATACCAGCACGGACACCAGCACGGACACCAGCACGGACACCCCCGCCGAGGGCGCCGCGCCCGCGGGCCGCACACCCGTGACGCCGACCGCCGGAGCGGAGGCCCCCTAATGGCCGACAGCGCGCACCCCCGGCGCGACGGGCGAAAGCACGGCGCACGCCCCCGGCGCGAGACGTCGCTGCGGCGCGTCGGCCGTGAGGCCCGGCCCTTCCTGCGGGCGAGGACCGGTGTGATCCTGCGGTTGGCCGGCTGGTCCCTGCTGGAGTTCGCCCAGACCTTCCTCGGCGGCTTCGGGGTCGCCCGCGCGCTCGACGACGGCTTCCTCGCCGGACGCCCACCTACCGGCCTCCTCTGGCTGGCCGTCGCCGCGGTCGCCGTGCTGCCGTCCGTGCCCGCCGCCCGAGGAGTCTTCGGCCGGCTCGCGGACCTCGTGGAGCCGCTGCGCGACGGGCTGGTCCGGCGCGCCGTGTCCCGGGCGCTGTCCGGCGCGCTCGACCGGGCCGGCGACGTCAGCACCCGGTCCCTGTCGCAGGTCACCCATCAGAGTGAGATCGCCCGCGACGGCTGGGCCGGACTCGTCCTGACGCTGCGCTCGTTCGTCTTCACGGCGGCCGGGGCCGTCGCCGGCCTGCTGGCCCTCTCGCCCGCCCTCCTCCTGATCGTGCTTCCCCCGCTGGTCCTCGGGGCCGCCCTGTTCCTCGGCACGCTGCCGCCGATGGCCGCCCGTCAGCGCGACTACCTCGCCGCCGACGAGGCGTACGCCGCCCACGCGGGCCTGCTCGCCGCCTCCGTACGCGACATCGCCGCCGCCGGGGCCGCCGAACGGTCGGTGGCCGAGTCCCGGGCCCTCGCCGAGGCGCAGCTCGTCGCCTCCCGTTCGCTGGCCCGCTGGTCGGGCGTACGGGTGCTGGCCCTCGCCGTCTGTGGCCGGTTCCCGCCGCTCCTGCTGCTCCTGGGCGCGCCCTGGCTGCTGCGGAACGGACTCACGCCGGGCGCGCTGGTCGGCGCGCTGACCTATCTCACCCAGGCGCTCGCCCCCGCCGTCCAGGCGCTGATGACCATGCTGGGCACCGCCGGGGGCCGGCTCGTCGTGGTCCTGGACCGGTTCACCGACGCGCCGCCACCGCCCGCCGACGACCCGCCGCCACCCGCCCGGGAGGCCGCCCCGCCGCCGCGCGGGACCCCGGTCGCCGAGCTCCACGAGGTCAGCTTCGCGTACGGGCCCGGCGCCCGGCCCGTCCTGGACCGGCTCTCCCTGACGATCGGGGCGGGGGAGCACCTCGCGGTCGTCGGCCCGAGCGGCAGCGGCAAGTCGACCCTGGCCGCCGTCCTCGCCGGGACCGAGCGGCCCACCGGGGGAGCGGTGCGATGGCGGGGGCGGCCGGTGCGTCCGGCCGACGCCACCTCCGTACGCGTCCTGCTGCCCCAGCACGCCTACGTGTTCAGCGGCTCGCTGCGGGACAACCTCCGCTACCACCGCCCCGACGCCCGCGACCGGGAGATCGCGGCCATGGCGGACGCGCTCGGCCTGGACGGGCTGCTCTCCCGGCTCGGCTCCCTCGACGCGGCCGTCGAACCGGACCGGCTCTCCCAGGGCGAACGGCAGCTGATCGCCCTGGGCCGGGCCTACCTCGCCGCCCCGCCGCTGCTGATCCTCGACGAGGCGACCAGCCGGCTCGACCCGGCCGCCGAGACCCGTGCCGAGCTGGCGTTCGGGGCGCTGCCGGGCGCGCTCGTCGTCGTCGCCCACCGGCTCAGCTCGGCCCGCCGCGCGGGACGGACCCTGGTGATGGACGGCCCGCGCACCCAGTGCGGCACCCACGGTGAACTCCTGGGCTCCTGCACCCTCTACCGGGACCTGGCCGGCCTCTGGGAGCCGGAGGACGAGGAACGGAAGGGGCGGCGCGGCATCAGATCCACCCCGCCTCCTTCGCCCGTCTGATCGCGTCCAGCCGATTGCGCGCCCCGGACTTCCGTATGGCGGCGGCCAGGTAGTTGCGGACCGTCCCCGGCGTCAGGTGCAGCCGACCGGCGATCCCGGCCACGGTCTCGCCCCCCTCGGCCATCGAGAGCACGCTCAATTCCCGCGGCGATAACGGCATGTCGGCCACCTGGAGAAGGCTGAAGGCCAGCGACTCGTCGATGTGCCGCCCCCCGTCCGCCAGTTTGTGCATCACCTCGGACAGGTCGTCCACCGGGCGGTACTTGTCGATGTAGCCGAGCGCCCCCGCCTCGTACGCCCGCCGCAGGCCGCTCGGCCGGTCGCTGCGGGTGAGCACGGCGAGCGGAAACGGCTCGCCGTGCGGCGTGGTCACCGTCTTCACCTCGTCGAGGACGTCCAGTGCGCCCGGACAGTCGAGGTCGGTGAGGAGTACATCGGGGCCCGGCCCGCTCAGCGCGGCACGTATCGCACCGCGTTCGGCGGTGCGGACCTCTATCCCCCGCCCCGTGCCGAGGAGCGACGCCAGCGACGCGCGCCACAACGGCACGGTGTGGACCAGCAGCACGGTAGTCATCAGTCTGCCCTCAGCTTTTCTCTTCCGGCCCCGCCCGACGCGGAATGCGACGGGCCGTACGCATCCGGTGACGGGTATCCAGTTGAGCGCATGGGCATTCGCGTAGGACGACAAACGGGCTGAATACCGCTCCCGTTGGGCGCGGAAGGGGGCGTGCGGATGTAGAACGGGAGCGCACATCGCTCACGGACCCATCCGTCTCGCCACCGCACGGACACCGGAAGGGCCGGCGGCGGGCAAATTTCCGCCGCATTCCCGCCGGACGGCCGGTTCAGTTCAGCAGGGCGCGCGCGGCGTGGGCCTTGCGCCGGATGTTCTCGGCCGTCGTCGGCTCGATGCCGTCGAGGATCTTCGCGTATTCCTCCATCTCCGCCGCCCCGCGCAGGAATTCACCGCGCTGGACCAGGAGCTGGGCGCGCTCGAAGCGGAGCCGGGCCGGATGCGAGGGCAGGAGCAGCGACAGCTCTACCGCCCACAGGGCCACATCCGTGCGTTCGGGCCGGGCCGCCGCCCACGCCCGGACGTTGTTCAGGATCCGCAGCACGATCTCCAGTGGCCGCGCGGGCGTCATCATCGACGGCTCCAGGGCCGCTCCGGTGGCCCCGGTGACCAGCAGCTCCGCGTCCTGACCGGTCAGCGGCGCGCCCCCGGCGAACGGATCGGCCAGCACCGGGTGCTCCCGGTCGCCGAAGCCGACCACGAAGTGACCGGGCAGCGCCACCCCGTACACCGGTGCGCCCGCCCTCCTGGCGACCTCGATCCAGACGACCGACAACAGGATCGGCAGGCCCCTGCGGCGGCGCAGCACCTGCTGGAGCAGCGAGGAGTCCAGCCGCTGGTAGTCGACGGAGGAACCGCCGAAGCCGCAGCGTCCGCCCAGCAGTCCGGCCAGCGCCGAGGCCCAGGCGGCGGGGGAGCGGGAGCCGTACGGCAGCAGTCCCGCCAGCCGGTCCAGCTCGATCTGCGCGGCGTCGATGCCGTACGGGTCGGGGACGGCCTCCCCCGCAGTCACCGGGCGGACCTCGGCCGGGCCCACCGGTCCGGCCTCCGCGCCCAGCAGCAGACAGAGGAGGGCGAGGTCCGGCCGCTCGGACCGGGCCTCCTCGGCGAACTGCCGCCGCCGCTCGGCCGTTCCGGAGTCCAGCGCGCTCATATGCGACCCATGTCCCTGTCCCTCGTCCCTGGCCCTGTTCCTGTCCCTGCTCATGCGCGTCGATCCGCCGGAGGGCCCGGCGCGGGGCCACCGGCGCCCGTCACGCCGAGCGGTAGTGGTGGTAGCGGTGGTGGGCCGCGAAGCCCATGCCGTCGTACAGCGCCCGCGCCCCCTCATTGTCCTCCTCGACCTGGAGCCAGGCCGCCGAAGCGCCCTCGTCCAGCGCCCGGCGGGCCAGCGCGGCCATCACGGTGGTGGCGAGACCTTGCCGCCGCCGCTCCGGGGCGACCTCGACGGCCATGAACCCCGCCCACCGGCCGTCCACGACACACCGCCCGATCGCGGCCGGCGGGGCGGCCGGATCCGTGTCCGGGGCCCCTGCGTCCCCGGTGGACCCCGGCAGCGTGGCGAACCAGACCGAAGGGCCGCTGCCCAGCACCCGCGGCACATGGGGGCCGGGGGTGGAGAAGCGCTGGTAGCGGGCGAGCCAGGCCGCGTCCGGTTCGCGGGCCAGACGGACCGCCCGCACCTCCGCCCGAAGGTCACCGACCGGCGCCAGCGCGGCGATCCGCACCTCCGCCGAGACCTCGCGGCGCCAGCCGTGCCGCTCCAACTCCGCGCACAGCAACTCCTGCGTGCCCTCGGCCCCGGTCGCCGTCTGGACGTACGCGGGCAGGCCCCGCTCCTCGTACCAGTCCCGGACCCGTCCGAGCGCCTCGCCCACCGGCAGCCCCGGATCGCCGAGCGGCAGCGCGGAGTTGGCGCGCCGGGTGAAGCCCCCGGCGGCGCGCAGCCGCCAGTCGCCCAGCGCTTCGCTCTCCACGGGCTGCCAGGCGCGCGCGGTGACGGGGGCCAGCTCCCCGAAGGAGGCGGCGGGACCGCGGCGGCGGGCCGGGGCAGGGGGAACGACCTTGCCCGCGACCAAGGAGGATTCCACGATGTGGACGGATTCTCCGCTCTTTCGTGTGATCGAGAGCACATCGCTGTTCCATGATGTGAGCACCCCGACCACGTCGGTGAACTGCGCGTCCGTACCCCCGCCGTCCGTCCGGCGTCGAACGGACACGCGTTTGCCCACGTCAGCGGGTGTGATGCTGACTTCCAGCCGTCCGCCGATGGTGAATTCCACAGCTCTGTCCGCCCCTCCTGTTCGGATCGTGCCCGAGAACGGAGATACTAGAGGCGGGCATCGACGACGCCGCGCTCCCGCGCGAGAGCCAACGCCCTACCGAGGAGGAACGACAGCGTGACCTACGTCATCGCGCAGCCTTGTGTCGACGTGAAGGACAAGGCCTGCATCGAAGAGTGCCCCGTCGACTGCATCTACGAGGGTCAGCGGTCCTTGTACATCCACCCGGACGAGTGCGTCGACTGCGGAGCCTGTGAGCCGGTCTGCCCGGTCGAGGCGATCTTCTACGAGGACGACACTCCGGAGGAGTGGAAGGACTACTACAAGGCGAACGTCGAGTTCTTCGACGACCTCGGCTCTCCGGGCGGTGCTTCGAAGCTCGGTCTGATCGAGCGCGACCACGCGTTCATCGCCGGACTGCCGCCGCAGAACCAGTAAGCGGCGGCACCACGCGCGCGGCCCGGTCCCGTACGGCTTGTCACCGTGCGGGACCGAGGCGTTTCCCGTACGTCCGGGGCCGTTGCCGCCGCGCGTCCGTTCCGCCGCCCCGTCCGTTCCGCCGCCCCGCCGCCCCGTAGAGAACACCCGAGAAAGCAGAGCGCCGTGTCCGCAGTCTCCTCCCGCCTCCCGGTCTTCCCCTGGGACAAGCTCGCGCCCTACAAGTCGACGGCCCAGGCCCATCCGGACGGCATCGTGGACCTGTCCGTCGGCACCCCGGTCGACCCGGTCCCCGAGCTCATCCAGCGGGCGCTCGTCGCCGCCGCGGACAGCCCCGGCTATCCGACGGTGTGGGGCACCGAGGCCCTGCGGGACGCCCTCACCGGCTGGGTGGAGCGCCGCCTCGGCGCGGTCGGCGTGAGCCACGCGAACGTGCTGCCGGTCGTCGGGTCCAAGGAGTTGGTGGCCTGGCTGCCGACGCAGCTCGGGCTCGGAGCGGGCGACAAGGTGGCCTACCCCCGGCTCGCCTACCCGACGTACGAGGTCGGCGCCCGGCTCTGCGGAGCGGAGCCCGTCGTCTACGACGACCCGACCGAGCTGGACCCGGCGGGGCTGAAGCTGCTCTGGCTCAACTCGCCCTCCAACCCCACCGGCAAGGTGCTGTCGAAGGACGAGCTGACCCGGATCGTCGCCTGGGCGCGCGAGCACGGCGTGCTGGTCTTCAGCGACGAGTGCTACCTGGAGCTGGGCTGGGACGCCGAGCCGGTGTCGGTGCTCCACCCGGACGTCTGCGGCGGCCACTACGACGGCATCGTCGCCGTCCACTCGCTCTCCAAGCGCTCCAACCTGGCCGGATACCGGGCCGCGTTCATCGCGGGCGACGCGGCCGTCCTGGGCGAGCTGCTGCTCATCCGCAAGCACGGCGGGATGATGGCGCCCGCCCCCGTCCAGGCCGCGGCCGTCGCCGCGCTCGGCGACGACGTGCACGTGTCCGAGCAGCGCGCCCGCTACGCGGACCGGCGCCTCGCCCTGCGCGCGGCGCTGGAGGCGCACGGCTTCCGGATCGAGCACAGCGAGGCGAGCCTCTACCTGTGGGCGACCCGCGACGAGCCGTGCTGGGAGACCGTGGCGTACCTCGCTGAGCTCGGCATCCTGGTGGCGCCCGGCGACTTCTACGGCCCGGCGGGCGCGAGTTTCGTCCGGGTGGCGTTCACCGCGACCGACGAGCGGGTGGCGACGGCGGTCAAGCGCCTGTCCTGACCTCGGTCGCCGCCGCGCGGCGGCGCGACGCGCCGAGGGCCTCGGGAGTGCGCACTCCCGAGGCCCTCGGCGCGTTTCCGGTGCTGCGGGTGCTGCGGTGGATCAGCCGCCGATCGGCAGACCGCCCAGCGGGAGGCCGCCCTTGGTCAGGGAGTCGGTGGGCAGGCCGCCGCCGAGCGCGTCCGTGGGCAGGCCGCCGCCAGCGGCCTCGGCCACGCCGCCCACGGCCTGGCCCGCGTTGCCCGCGGCCTGGCCGGCGGTCTCCTGGGCGGCCGGGATGGCCACCCCGGCGGACTTGCCGATGGTCTTGCCCGCGGCCGGGACCGCCGTGCCGACGAGGCGGCCGCCGGTGTCGCCGGCCGCCTGGGTGCCCTGCTGGACGGTGCTGTCCACGGTGCTGCCGAGACCGGCGCCGTCCAGCGCGGTCAGTCCGCCCAGGTCCGGGGTCGCCGGGAGCTCTGCGGCGCTCGCGGCGCCGGCCGCACCGACCACGGGGGCCGCGCCTGCGGCGATCAGCAGCGCGGCACGAGCGATCCGACGGGTCAGGGGGAGGGACATGATGCTCCTTCAGCGGGTTGTGCACGGATCTGTCTGTCCGGTGATCGGACGCAGTGACAACCGCTTGGGGGGAGGGGGAGGTTGCGGTGGGCGAAGGTAAAGACTGCGTAATGGGTCCGATTATCCGCAGCGGAAGAACCCGGGCAAACGATCCATACCGCCGCAGCCCGATGAACCGTCACTTCCCTTGCGCGGCAAGGGAACGGGGGCAGGTCCCCGAGGTTGCGCGGAGTCGCCCGGGACACGTCCGGGGCCATGCCGACCAGGGTCCCTACGGGTGACGGGGCGTACTACTGAACGACCCGGATCCTGACCGCCGTCGTGCCCGATTCCTTACCCTTCGCGCGTTCCGTCCGCCAGCCCGAACCGGCGTCCCAGACCCGGTCCGCGTAGCTCACGCGCTCGATCCGCAGGGCCTCGGACTGTGCCACGGCCCAGTGCGCCAGCTCCCAGCCCCGCTGCGGAGCGCCCTTGTCCTCGGACCGCGCCGAGGCCGCCGGGACCGGCACCGAGACGGTCGACGCCGCGGACGCGCCCGCGGCCACCGCGCCGGGCAGCACATCCTTGCCGAAGGCGCGCACCAGCTCGGTCCGCACCCGCGCGGCATCCCCCGGGCCGTCCGCCGTGGCCGTCGACGGGGTGCAGTTCAGCGAGGCCGGCCTGCGCCCGGTCAGCGCGGCGGCCAGCAGGGCGGCGTCCGGCTCGTGCTTCGCGTACGCCTGCGGGAACCCACTGCGCTGCACGCGCTGCGCGGCCACGGTCAGCGGGAGGCGCGAATAGCCCGGCACCTCGGCCAGGCCCTCGTAGAACTTCTCCGACGAGTAGACCGGGTCCATGATCTGCTCCACGGTGCCCCAGCCCTGCGAGGGCCGCTGCTGGAACAGGCCCACCGAGTCCCGGTCCCCGTAGTCGATGTTGCGGAGCGTGGATTCCTGGAGCGCGGTCGCCAGCGCGATGGTCACCGCCCGCTCGGGCATGCCCCGGGTGGTGCCGACCGCGGAGATCGTCGCCGCGTTGACGGCCTGGGCGAGGCTCATCTCGTAACGCTGCGTCCCGTCCCCGTCCCCGTCCTTCGCCTCCACCACACAGCGCGGCGGATTCTTCGACCCGGACGAGTCGTACTGCACGGCCAGATAACCGCCCAGCGCCGCGAGCACGGCGAGGGCGGCCCCGTAGCGGAGGAGGCGTCGTCGGCGAGGGCTGGCTGTCCTGGGCACGGGCCCACCGTACTGGAGGGTCCGGCCCGGGCCGCCACCCAAGTCCCTTAGGGTCGGGCCCATGGCCGACAGCACCCTTGACCTCACCCTGGACGGACCGGCGCTCACCGCCCGGCTCGTCGACTTCCCCTCGGTCAGCGGGGAGGAGAAGGCCCTCGCCGACGCGATCGAATCGGCCCTGCGCGCCCTGCCCCACCTCACCGTCGACCGCCACGGCAACAACGTCGTCGCCCGCACGGACCTGGGCCGCCCCGAGCGCGTCGTCCTCGCCGGGCACATCGACACCGTGCCGATCGCCGACAACGTCCCCTCCCGCCTCGACGGGAACGGGATCCTCTGGGGCTGCGGGACCTCCGACATGAAGTCCGGCGTCGCCGTCCAGCTCCGGATCGCCGCGACGGTCCCCGAGCCCAACCGCGACCTGACGTTCATCTTCTACGACAACGAAGAGGTCGCCGCGCACCTCAACGGCCTCGGCCACATCGCCGACGCCCACCCCGAATGGCTCGCCGGGGACTTCGCCGTGCTGCTGGAGCCTTCCGACGGCGAGGTCGAGGGCGGCTGCCAGGGCACCCTCCGGGTCCACCTGCGGACGGCGGGGGAGCGGGCCCACTCGGCGCGCAGTTGGATGGGCTCCAACGCCGTCCACGCCGCCGCCCCGATCCTGGCGAAGCTCGCCGCGTACGAGCCCCGCCGCCCGGTCATCGACGGCCTCGAATACCGCGAGGGCCTCAACGCCGTCGGCATCGAGGGCGGCGTCGCCACCAACGTCATCCCGGACGCCTGCACCGTCGTCGTCAACTACCGATACGCCCCGGACCGCACCGAGGAGGAGGCCGTCGCCCACGTCCGCGAGGTCTTCGCCGACTGCGGCGTGGCCGAGATCGTCATCGACGACCACTCCGGCGCCGCCATGCCCGGCCTCTCCCACCCCGCCGCCCAGGCGTTCATGACCGCCGTCGGCGGCACCGCCCGGCCCAAGTTCGGCTGGACCGACGTCTCCCGCTTCGGCTCGCTCGGCGTCCCCGCGGTCAACTACGGACCCGGTGACCCGATGTACGCCCACAAGCGCGACGAGCACGTGGCGGTCGCGAAGATCACCCACTGCGAGGACCGGCTGCGCTCCTGGCTGACCGGCTGACCGCCCGACGCACGGCATTCCCCCGTACGTAACCTCCGCCGATCTACGCTGGCCGTACGCAGTACGACACGACCCAGCGCGACGCGGGTCGGTGGAGGGAGCGGAACATGGGCAACGCCGAAGACGCACGGATCCCCGAGGGTGCGGAGGTTCCCGAGGGAGCGGTCAGCCCCGAGGAACAGTGGCTGGGCCCGGTCCTGCGCCGCAGGGAGCAGGTCCAGCCCGGCACGACCGACCAGCGGCTGCTGGACTCCGAGGGCGACTCCGAGTGGGTGCACACCGACCCCTGGCGGGTGATGCGCATCCAGTCGGAGTTCGTCGAGGGCTTCGGCGCACTCGCCGAACTGCCGAGCGCGATCAGCGTCTTCGGCTCGGCCCGCACCCCGGACGGATCACCGGAGTACGAGGCCGGCGTCCAGCTCGGCAAGGCACTGGTCGACGCGGGCTTCGCGGTGATCACCGGCGGCGGCCCGGGCGCGATGGAGGCCGCCAACAAGGGAGCCCGGGAGGCGAAGGGCGTCTCGGTCGGCCTCGGCATCGAGCTGCCCTTCGAGTCGGGCCTCAACCCGCACGTCGACATCGGCGTCAACTTCCGCTACTTCTTCGTCCGCAAGACGATGTTCGTGAAGTACGCCCAGGGCTTCGTGGTCCTCCCCGGCGGCCTCGGCACCCTGGACGAACTCTTCGAGGCGCTGACCCTCGTCCAGACCGGCAAGGTCACCCGCTTCCCGATCGTCCTGTTCGGCACGGCCTACTGGGGCGGCCTGATCGACTGGCTCCGCGACACGGTGGTGGCCCAGGGCAAGGCCTCGGAGAAGGACCTGCTGCTCTTCCACGTGACGGACGACGTGGAGGAAGCGGTGACGCTGGTCACGAAGGAGGTCGGCCGCTGACCTCAGCCCCCGGCACCCCGAGCCCGCCAGGCCACCTCAAGCCGACCCGGCCACTTCAAGCCCGTCCGGCGATTGAGGACATCTTTCGACCTGGGGGCACCTCCGGGTCGAGCCGGCCACACTCAGCCCGCCCGGCCATACCTAGCCCGCCCGGCCACCCCAAGCCCGCCCGGCGCTTGAGGGCATCTTTTCGGCCGATCCGGCCACCTCGAGCCTGCCCGGCGCTTGAGGGCGTCGTGTCGGCCAGTCCGGCCGAACCCAGCCCGCCCGGCGATTGAGGGCATCCTTTCCAGCCCCTCCGGCGCTTGAGAAGCGGGGCCCGGGGGCAAGCGCCCCCGGACCCCGCCCGCCGCGGGCAGGCGGCGACCTACGCCAACCCCCTCCGCGCCACGGCCGGCGCCCGATGCCCGGCAACGGACGCCACCATGTCCAGGACCTGCCGCGTCTCCGCCACCTCGTGCACCCGGTACACCCGCGCCCCCAGCCACGCCGAGACCGCCGTCGTCGCCAGCGTGCCGATGACGCGCTCCTTCACCGGCCGGTCCAGCGTCTCGCCCACGAAGTCCTTGTTGGACAGGGACACCAGCACCGGCCACCCGGTCTCCGCCATCTCCCCGAGCCGCCGCGTCGCCTCCAGCGAGTGCCGGGTGTTCTTCCCGAAGTCGTGCCCCGGATCGATCATGATCCCGTCCGGCCGCACCCCGAGCTCCACCGCCCGCTCGGCCAGTCCCACGGTCACCCGCAGGATGTCCGCCATGACGTCCTCGTACGCGATCCGGTGCGGCCGGGTCCGCGGCTCCGCGCCGCCCGCGTGCGTGCACACGAGGCCCGCCCCGTACCGCGCGGCGACCTCCGCCAGCTTCGGGTCCACCCCGCCCCACGCGTCGTTCAGCAGATCGGCCCCGGCCTCGCAGACCGCCTCGCCCACGTCGTGCCGCCAGGTGTCCACGCTGATCACCACGGACGGGTGGCGGCGGCGGACCTCGGCGACGAACCCGACCGTGCGGCGCGCCTCCTCCTCGGCGCTCACCTCCTCGCCGGGGCCCGCCTTCACCCCGCCGATGTCGATGATCGCGGCACCCTCGGCCACCGCCTGCTCGACCCGGGCCAGCGCCGGCTCGTCCCCGAACGTGGCGCCCTGGTCGTAGAAGGAGTCCGGGGTCCGGTTCACGATCGCCATGATCACCGGCTCATGCGGACCGAACTCCCGCCGCCCCAGCCTGAGTGCACCGCTTCGCATCCCGTGTTTCCTCCTCAGATAGCCCGCTTGCGACCCTAAGGCCTCACCGGGCCGGCCCCGACTTGTCCGTGCCGCATGGCACGATCGGAGCCGGACGAGGTTTCCGCCCCCGGGGAGATGCGCGTGTTCTGGTTCTTGCTGCTCACGATGGTCGTGGTCGTCACCGCGGTCACCCTCGCGGTGGTCGGAGGCGGTGGGAGCGCCGTGCTGCAGGACGTCCCGCCCGACCGGTTCACCGATCCGCTGCCCGCGACCCGCCCGGTCGGCCGGGCGGACATCGAGGCGCTGCGCCTGCCCATGGCCCCCCGCGGCTACCGGATGGCGGACGTCGACGAGGCGCTGTCCCGGCTCGGCGCCGAGCTGGCCGAGCGCGACGCCCGGATCGCCGAGCTGGAATCCGCCCTGGCCGGGGTGCAGGCCGCAGCGGTGACGACGGGCACCGACCTCTTCAAGCAGCCGGGCGACCGGCCCGCGGAACCGGGCGGCCACGCGAACAGCTCGGGCCGCGCCGAGGAGGACGGGCGATGAGCGGCGCGGCCCTGGCCGCCCCCGACGGCGGGCTGCGCTGCCCGTGGGGCCTGTCCGCCGAGGACTACCTCGCCTACCACGACAACGAGTGGGGCCGGGCCGTCCACGGGGACGACGCCCTGTTCGAACGGCTCTGTCTGGAGGCCTTCCAGTCCGGGCTCTCCTGGATCACGATCCTGCGCCGCCGCGAGACCTTCCGTACCGCGTTCGAGGGCTTCCGGATCGAGGCGGTCGCGAAGTTCACCGACGCCGACCGGGAGCGGCTCCTGGCCGACCCGGGGATCATCCGCAACAAGGCCAAGGTCGACGCGACCCTCGCCAACGCCAAGGTGCTCGCCGACTGGTCGGAGGGGGAGCTGGACGAGCTGATCTGGTCCTACGCCCCCGACCCGGCCGGCCGGCCCGCCCCGCGCGGTCTCTCGGACGTCCCGGCCGTCACGCCGGAGTCCACCGCGCTCGCCAAGGCGTTGAAGAAGCGCTCGATCCGCTTCGTCGGCCCCACCACCGCCTACGCGCTGATGCAGGCCTGCGGACTGGTCGACGACCACCTCGCGGACTGCGTGGCGCGCGGCGGCGGGGCGGCGCCGCGCTGAGCCGCGGCTACTTCCCGAGGTAGACCGGCTTCTCCTTGGCCAGGAACGCCTCCACCGCGATGGTGTGGTCCTGCGACGCGCCCGCCCGGGTCTGGAGTTCGTCCTCCTTCTCCAGCGCCTCGGCGAGCGTGTGCCCGGCGCCGTACGCCATCGACTCCTTCAGCGCCGCGTACGCCACGGTGGGACCGTCCGCCAGGGCCCGGGCCACCGCCGCCGCCTCATCGGCCAGCTCGGCCGCGGGGACGACCCGGTTGACGATCCCCAGCTCGTACGCGTCCTGCGCGGAGACCGACCGCGGGAAGAACAGCAGATCGGCGGCGCGGCTCTGCCCGATCAGCCGGGGCAGCGTCCAGGACACGCCCGAGTCGGCGGTGAGTGCGACGCCCGCGAACGAGGTGTTGAACGAGGCGGTGTCGGCGACCACCCGGTAGTCGGCCGCGAGCGCGAATCCGAACCCGGCCCCCGCCGCGACGCCGTTCACCCCGGCGACGACCGGCTTCGCCATCCCGGTGATCGCCCGCACGATCGGGTTGTAGTGCTCCCGCACCGTGCTCAGCGCGTTCCCGGCGCCCGCCTCGCGGGTGGCCGAGAGCGTGGCGACGTGCTCCTTGAGGTCCTGGCCGACGCAGAAGGCGCGCCCGGTGGCCGTGAGCAGCACCGCCCGGACCCCCGCGTCCGCCGAAGCCGCCAGCAGCGCGTCCCGCAGCGCGATCTTCGCCGCGGTGTTCATGGCGTTCATCGCGCCGGGTCGGTTGATCGTGATCGTCGCGAGACCTTCGCTCACGTCGTACAGGACGGTGTTCGCCGGCTCGTCGGCCATTCCGGTATCCCCTCGCTGCTCGGGCATCGTTGCCACTGCAGGCAAGCATGGCCGATCCTGAGCTGGGCAGAGATGTGACCTGCGTCTAACAATTGGCTCTCACCTGGGGGTCCGGGGCGGCGCAGTATCGCAGCCGGATCGCCGAATTGGGTGGTTTTGAGAGAGCGCGTTGCGCAAGCGATGCACACCGATGTTGGTCATCGGGGTCATTGATGCGGGATAATGGCGAAGAAGCAATGTGTTCGATGCCGGTGAGGCAGCGCCTGTCATGGGGCCGCCGGTTGCGATGAGCTGGTTTCAGGAAGGGGAACGAGCATGGCGGCCATGAAGCCGCGGACGGGCGACGGCCCGCTCGAGGTGACAAAGGAGGGGCGGGGCATCGTCATGCGCGTTCCGCTCGAAGGCGGCGGTCGGCTTGTTGTCGAGCTGACTCCGGACGAGGCCGATGCCCTCGGCGACGCGCTGAAGAAGGTCGTCGGCTGACGCGGAACGCCCATCACCTTCACCACTGCCCGGTACGGATTCCGTACCGGGCAGTGGTGCGTTCTGACGAGGATCTACGCGCTCACCGCGGGGGTCTCCGCGCTCGCCACAGGGTCTCCGCGCTCACCGCGGGGGTCTCCGCGCTCAGCCGCGCCGGACCGCGCAGAGCAGGCCGTCGCCGACCGGCAGCAGGGTCGGCATCAGCTCCTGGCTCTCGCGCACCGCCCGCAGGAGGTCCCGCAGCCGCAGCACCTCGGCCGGCTGGGCCGCGGAGTCGACCGTGCGGCCGTCGGCGAAGACGCCCTCGAAGCAGACCAGCCCGCCGGGCCGCAGCAGGCGCAACGATTCAGCGAGCACATCGAGACTCTCCAGCCGGTCGCCGTCGCAGAAGACGAGGTCGTAACCGCCGTCCGCGAGCCGGGGCAGGACGTCCAGGGCGCGGCCGGGGATGAACCGGGCCCGGTTGGTGGCGAAGCCCGCCTCGCGGAACGCCGCCCGGGCGAACTGCTGACGCTCGGGCTCGGGGTCCACCGTGGTCAGGACACCGTCCGGCCGCATTCCGTGCAGGAGATAGATGCCGGACACGCCGGTGCCCGTGCCGATCTCCGCCACCGCTTTGGCGTCCGCGGCGGCTGCCAGCAGGCGCAGCGCAGCGCCGGTGCCCGGTGACACCGAGCGAAGCCCCAGCTCGCGAGCCCGCTCCCGGGCCCCGTGCAGTGCTTCGTCCTCGGCGACAAAGGCGTCGGCGAACGCCCAGCTCGTCTGCCGGTTGGCGGTAATGACCCTCTCCTGACCCCGTAGTTGGCGCAACGGTGACTGTATCCGCTGGACCCGGGAACCCGCAGATGGGACCGGGCGTTGTGCAAGCAGTGGGGAAAGCGCAGTGACCGGGTCCGCGGATCGGACCGGCGAGCTGCGGGAAAGTCCCGGGCGACGCCCGGCCCCAGCAGGGAAAAAGGCTTATCCGGAGCTAACGGGCGAGGTGGCTATGGTAGGGGCTCCACTGGACACCACCAGAGCCGATAGGGGAGGTGCGGCTGCGCCTGTGGACCGGGGAGGGATGCTGCGACGTCTTCTCAGGTCGGCCGGTGAGCCGAAATCCGTGACCAACATTGCTGACCGTTCTTCCGAAGACTCCGCACCGACCGCGACCTTCGCCTCTGATGCGGATTCTCAGGCGTGGACCCCGCCCTCATGGGAAGAGATCGTCAGCACGCACAGCGGCCGTGTGTACCGCCTCGCCTACCGGCTGACGGGAAACCAGCACGACGCCGAGGACCTGACCCAGGAGGTCTTCGTCC
The DNA here is from genome assembly GCF_028747205.1 of Streptomyces sp. CA-278952. Classification (NCBI taxonomy): domain Bacteria; kingdom Bacillati; phylum Actinomycetota; class Actinomycetes; order Kitasatosporales; family Streptomycetaceae; genus Streptomyces; species Streptomyces sp. CA-278952. Next base: position 2,566,730 of record NZ_CP112880.1, on the reverse strand, counting down.
GGGTGTTCCGCTCGCTGTCGACGTACACACCCGGCACCTTCGAGGGCTGGCTGCACCGCATCACGACCAATCTCTTCCTGGACATGGTCCGGCGCAAGCAGCGCATCCGCTTCGACTCGCTCGGCGACGACGCGGCCGAGCGCCTGCCGAGCCGTGAGCCGTCCCCGCAGCAGGTCTTCAACGACACCCACTTCGACGCCGACGTGCAGCAGGCGCTGGACACCCTCGCGCCCGAGTTCCGTGCGGCCGTGGTCCTCTGCGACATCGAGGGCCTCAGCTACGAGGAGATCGCCGCGACCCTGGGGGTGAAGCTCGGCACCGTCCGCAGCCGTATCCACCGCGGCCGCTCGCACCTGCGCAAGGCGCTCAAGCACCGTTCGCCCGAGGCCCGCGCCGAGCAGCGCTCCCTGGCGGACGCGGTCCTGGCAGGGGAGGGCGGAACGGCGTGAGCGGCACAGGACCCACCCCCGCGGAAGCGCATCTGGGGGACCGACTCGCCGCGCTGGTCGACGGCGAGCTGAAACACGACGCCCGTGAGCGGGTCCTGGCCCACCTGGCGACCTGCGCCAAGTGCAAGGCCGAGGCCGATGCCCAGCGCCGCCTCAAGAGCGCCTTCGCCATGTCCGCCTCACCCTCGCCCTCCGAGGGCTTCCTGGCCCGGCTACAGGGCCTTCCCGGGGGCTCTGGCGGTGACGACACCGGCTCCGGCGGACCGTTCGGCGGCCGAGGGCCCTTCGCCGACGAGTTCTTTCCCGGGCTGCGGCCCTCCGGCGGCAGCACCCGCGCCGACACCGCGCCCTCGCCCCTGGACGGCTTCGGATACCTCCCCGCCACCCACGGCTCGACCGCCGTGCTGCCCGGCGGCCCCGCTTCCGGTTCGGTCTTCCGCATACACGAGGTGGCCCGCGACGCGGACCGCTCGCCCTGGCGCGGGCGGCGCTTCGCGTTCGCCGCGGCCAGCGCCGTCTCCCTCGCGGCCATCGCGCTGGGCGGCACCCTGCCGCTGGACTCCGGCCCCGAATCCTCCCTGCGCGCCGAGGGCGCCGGGAACAACGCCACCCCGCTCGACGCCGCGACCCGCGCCGAGAACGGCGCGAAGGCGGTCAGCCGCCGGGGCGGCGGCGCCCTCGTGGTGACCGGCGACGGCCGGGCGGCCGAGCGGCCCGCGTCCGGCACGGCCCCCGCCGGGACGAACCGGGTGCCCTCGACACTCACCGGTGCGACACCGGTGGTTCCGGCCGCCACCCCTCCGGCCGACCGGCAGGGGCCGCCGACCGCCCCGCCGCTGTTGGGCGTCCAGACCACGGGCGGGCACCCGTTCACCTTCCCCGTGCTGAACGTGTCCGTGTCGCCGCTGATACGCCCGGCGGTGTCCGGCACCCCGCTGCTGGCGGCTGCCCTCGGCAGCGGCCAGGCGCCGAAGACAGGGCTCTCCCCGGTTCCCTCGGGGCCGCCCGCCAACGATCTGGCGAGCCCGCTTTCCCCCCGGCCCTGACCGGACCCTGCGCGGGGATTCGCAAACCTGGTTGAATTCCGGAGAGGGACGCCTCGGTGGGGCGTACAGAGGCCAGTTGCGGGGAGAGCATGGACGACGGGAAGCCCACCGGGCCGCAGGCGAAGTGGTGGAGCCGCCCCACGGCGGGGCGCGCCGACCGCACGGAGCCGGACAGCGGGCCGGCCCCGTCGGACGCTCCGCCGGCCGAAAACCGGGAGCCGACGCCCCCGGCCCCGGCCACGCCCCCGGACGCCGCCTCGCCCCCGGCCCCGGACAGCATGACCCCGGCTCCGCCTTCCGACGCCGCCGACCGCCCGGCGGTCCACGGCGGCCAGGAGGTTCCGCGTCCCCGCCCTTCCGGGGCACCGCTGCACGAGCCCGACGAGTACAGCACCCCGCCCTACGGCGGCCCCGGCCCCTGGGCGCCCGCCCCGCCGGTGCAGCGGCCCACCCCCGCCCACGGCACCGTCGTACCGCCGGGGGCCGGAGCACCGGCCCCGCAGTACGCCGCGACGAACGGCGCCGGAACCCCGGCCCCCGCGTCGGCCCCCGCCCCGGCCCCGCAATCCGCGCCCGCCGACGGCTTCACGCCCCCGCACGCCCAGCCCGCCGACGGCTTCGCACCCCCGCAATCCGCGCCCGCCGACGGCTTCACGACCCCGGGGCCCCATGCACAGCCCCAGGCACACGCCGCCCACGCACCGCACCCGCCGCAAGGAGCCCCCGGGCAGCCACAGGGAGCCCCCGAGCACCAGGGGCAGCACCCCGCAGCGCAACCGCACGCGCAGCAGCACACGCAGTGGCTCCAGTACGACCCGTGGGGCGCTCCCGGACAGCCGCTGACCCGGCCGGGACCCCCCGAGGGCACCGAACCCGGCCGCAGGAAGAAGCGCCGGGGCGGAGCCTTCATGGGGGTGCTCCTGCTGACCCTGGTCGCCAGTGGCGTCGGCGGCGGCGTCGGCGCGTACATCGAGCGCAACGGCGGCCTGACCACCGTCGAGCTGCCGCAGGCGGGCCGCGACACCGGCGACCGGGCCCCCGAGAGCGTCGCGGGCATCGCCGCCAGCGCCCTGCCCAGCGTGGTCACCCTGCACGTCAGCGGCACCGCCGAGTCCGGCACGGGCACCGGCTTCGTCCTCGACGGCCAGGGCCACATCCTCACCAACAACCACGTCGTCGCCCCGGCCGGGGCGAGCGGGGACATCACCGTGACGTTCAGCAGCGGCGAGACGGCCTCCGCCGAGCTCGTCGGCAAGGACAGCGGCTACGACCTCGCGGTCGTCAGGGTCCGCGGGGTCTCCGGGCTCAAGCCCCTGCCCCTGGGCAACTCCGACAACGTCCAGGTCGGCGACCCGGTGGTGGCCATCGGCGCCCCCTTCGACCTCTCCAACACGGTGACCTCGGGCATCATCAGCGCCAAGCAGCGGCCGATCACCGCGGGCGGCGAGAAGGGCGACGGCAGCGACATCAGCTACGTCGACGCCCTCCAGACCGACGCCCCGATCAACCCGGGCAACTCCGGCGGGCCGCTGGTCGACACCCAGGCCCACGTCATCGGCATCAACAGCGCCATCCGCGCGGCCGACAGCGCCCGGGGCCCCGAGGCGGGCGGCCAGTCCGGCTCCATCGGCCTCGGCTTCGCCATACCCATCAACCAGGGCAAGCGCGTCGCCGAGGAGCTGATCAGCACCGGCAAGGCCACCCATCCGGTCATCGGCGTCACGCTGGACATGAAGCACACCGGCGACGGGGCCAAGGTCGGCACCGAAGGCGCAGACGGCGCGCCCGCCGTCGCGAAGGACGGCCCCGCGGCCAAGGCGGGCATCCGCTCCGGCGACGTCATCACCCAGGTCGAGGGCCAGCGGGTGCACAGCGGCGAGGAGCTGATCGTGAAGATCCGGGCCCACCGCCCCGGCGACGAGCTCGACCTCAAGCTGACCCGCGGCGGCGAGGAGCGGACGGTGACCCTGACGCTCGGCTCGGCGAGCGGCACGTGACGTCCACCGCGAGGTACCGCCCGGACACCTTCGACAGGTACCTTTGAGCGGTCCGGGCGGCTGGGAGACCCGGGCCGCGATCGCACGGAGAACACGCGGAGAACACGAGGAGCAACAAGGTGTTCAATGACATTGGCGCACTGGAGCTGTTGACGCTCGGGGTGCTGGCCGTGCTGGTCTTCGGCCCGGACAAGCTGCCCAAGCTGATCCAGGACGTCACGCGCACCATCCGTAAGATCCGCGAGTTCTCGGACAGCGCCAAGGAAGACATCCGCTCGGAGCTGGGCCCGCAGTTCAAGGACTTCGAGTTCGAGGACCTCAACCCCAAGACGTTCGTCCGCAAGCAGCTGATGGACGGCAACGACGACCTGGGGCTGAAGGAGATCCGCGAGAGCTTCGACCTGCGCAAGGACCTGGCCGACGTCACCGACGCGGTCAACGGGCGCACCCCGACCACGTCCGATACCGCCAACAGTGCGGCGAACGGCTCGGCGGGCGCGTCGGCCGACGGCTCGGTGACCAGCCTCACCAAAACCGGCGACACCGCCCCTGACCTGCTGAAGAAGACCCCGCAGCAGACGCAGCCCGAGCGCCCGCCGTTCGATGCGGACGCCACCTGACCCCCGGTCAATCCCGACTCGTCCGGACGGTATGGCTATTCTCCATCTGTCCGGTTGCGAGGATGCCCAAGCCCGCGGGGGGCGGGCCGCTCCGGATCCTGACTGATCGAGGAGGCGGCCGCGCAGATGGAGACGACGAGTCGGATTGATACGGACGGTGTCCCGGGCACGGCCACGGCGGAGGAGGTGCCGGCGACGCGGCGTACCGTCGACGGCTACCGGGAAGCGACCTTCCCCTGGTACGGCCTGGACGAGGCCTTCACCGGCCCGCGCTGGCTGATGCAGGTCGGCACCGCGGCGGACGGCACGGTGCAGCACGGTGCGACGGGGCACGGCGACGAGCCGTCGGTGAAGTCGGACGGCTCCACCGACAAGGAGCGGTTCGCCGCGGTGATCACCGTGGCCGCGAGCCCGGTGAGACGCAGCGGTGACGGCACGGGCGTGCTGGACGCCACCACGGTGTCCTCGGCGGCCTGGCTCGCGGGCTCCGGCCTGCTGGCGTACACCTGGCCGCCCCAGATGGACCACACCCTGCGCGACGACTGGCTGGACCAGCAGACGGAGACGGCGTTCACCCTCGCCGACGACCTCGGCAGCGCGCCCTGGTCGACGCTCTCCCTCCCGGTGGACGGGGTGCCGGTGGAGTTCCACTACCGCGAGTCCGAGTTCGGCTGGATCCTCGCCGGATCCGCCCACGAGGGCGTGCACATCGGGGCGTACGGGCGGGGGATGAGCGCGTACGGGCTCGGCTTCGCGGCCATCAAGGACATCGAGACGTACGCGTAGCGACGCACACGGGGCGGGCCGGTCGACCACCGGACCGCCCCGTGTTCCGTACAGGCGTCAGAACTTGTTGCGCGGGGTGATCCCCAGCGACATGCCCGACAGGCCGCGCTGGCGGCCGCCCAGCTTCTGGGCGATCGAGCGCAGCGCGCTGCCGGCCGGGGAGTCGGGGTCGGACAGGACGACCGGCTTGCCCTCGTCGCCGCCCTCGCGGAGCCGCAGGTCGATCGGGATCGAGCCGAGCACCGGCACCTCGGCGCCGACCGTGCGGGTCAGCCCCTCGGCCACCCGTGCGCCGCCGCCCGAGCCGAACACGTCGACCATCTCGTCGCAGTGCGGGCACGGCATGCCCGACATGTTCTCCACCACGCCGACGATCTTCTGGTGGGTCTGCACGGCGATCGAGCCGGCCCGCTCGGCCACCTCGGCCGCCGCCTGCTGCGGGGTCGTGACGACCAGGATCTCCGCGTTCGGCACGAGCTGCGCGACCGAGATCGCGATGTCGCCGGTGCCCGGCGGCAGGTCGAGCAGCAGGACGTCCAGGTCGCCCCAGTACACATCGGCGAGGAACTGCTGGAGCGCCCGGTGCAGCATCGGACCGCGCCAGACCACGGGCGCGTTGCCCGGGGTGAACATGCCGATGGAGATGACCTTCACGCCGTGTGCGGACGGCGGCATGATCATGTTCTCGACCTGGGTGGGCTTGCCGTCCGCACCGAGCATCCGGGGCACGCTGTGCCCGTAGATGTCCGCGTCCACGACGCCGACCTTCAGTCCGTCGGCCGCCATCGCCGCGGCGAGGTTCACCGTCACCGAGGACTTGCCGACGCCGCCCTTGCCGGAGGCGACCGCGTACACCCGGGTCAGCGAGCCGGGCTGGGCGAAGGGCACCTCCCGTTCGGCGGTGCCGCCGCGCAGCGAGCTCGCCAGGTCCTTGCGCTGTTCGTCGCTCATGACGTCGAGGGTCACCTCGACCCGCGAGACGCCCTCGACCCGGGCGACCGCCTCGGTCACGTTCCGGGTGATCGTCTCGCGCATCGGACAGCCGGAGACCGTGAGATACACCGTGACAGCGACTACACCGTCAGGATCGATCTCGACCGATTTCACCATGCCCAGCTCGGTGATCGGGCGGTGGATCTCCGGGTCGTTCACTGTCGCCAGTGCCTCAAGCACCGCGTCTTCCGTAGCCATACGGACGATGTTACGGCGCGGAGCACTACGGGCGGGTAGCCCTTCAGCGGTCGCCTTCGTCACTCTCGGCCGGGGACAGCACCTGCCGGTCCTCCATGTCCCTCACCATGTCCTGGAGTTCCGAGCGGATCCAGTCCCGGGTGGCGACCTCGCCCAGGCCCATACGCAGGGCCGCGATCTCCCGCGTCAGGTACTCGGTGTCGGCGATGGAGCGCTCGTTCTGCTTCCGGTCCTGCTCGTGCGTGACCCGGTCGCGGTCGTCCTGCCGGTTCTGCGCCAGAAGGATCAGCGGCGCGGCGTAGGAGGCCTGGAGCGACAGCATCAGCGTCAGGAAGATGAACGGGTACTGGTCGAAGCGCAGGTTTTCGGGCGCGAAGATGTTCCACAGCACCCAGAGGATGATGATCAGCGTCATCCAGACGATGAACCGCCCGGTCCCCAGGAAGCGCGCGATCCGCTCCGAGAACCGGCCGAACGCCTCCGGGTCGTACTCCGGCAGCAGCCGCCGACGCGGGTCCTTCGGCTGGTCCAGCCGGGTGCGCGGGGGCCGCACCAGGCCCGAGGCGCCGGTCGACGCCGCCTTCGCCCGATCCTCACCCGCCATGAACGATCCCCTCCTCCCCGTGCAGATCCGTCTCGCGCCAGTCGTCCGGCAGCAGGTGGTCCAGGACGTCGTCCACGGTCACCGCGCCCAGCAGCGAACCGGTCTCGTCCACGACGGGCACCGAGACCATGTTGTACGCGGCCAAGTAGCTGGTGACCGTCGGCAGCGGGGTGTCCGGCGGCAGCGGCACCAGGTCGCTGTCGACGATCGAGCTGACCAGGGTGAACGGCGGGTCGCGCAGCAGCCGCTGGAAGTGCACCGTGCCCAGGTACTTCCCGGTCGGGGTGTCATCGGGCGAGCGGCACACGTACACCTGCGCGGCGAGCGCCGGGGACAGGTCCGCCTGCCGCACCCGGGCCAGCGCGTCGGCCACCGTGGCGTCGGGCAGCAGCACGATCGGCTCGGTCGTCATCAGACCGCCCGCCGTCCGCTCCTCGTACGACAGCAGACGGCGGACATCGGCGGCGTCGTCCGGCCGCATCAGCGCCAGCAGCCGTTCCTTGTCCTCCTCCGGCAGCTCGGAGAGCAGGTCGGCCGCGTCGTCGGGGTCCATCGCCTCCAGGACGTCGGCGGCCCGCTCCTCGGCGAGCTTGCCGATGATCTCCACCTGGTCGTCCTCGGGCAGCTCCTCCAGGACGTCGGCGAGCCGGTCGTCGTCCAGGGCGGCGGCGACCTCCGCCCGCCGCTTCGGCGAGAGGTGGTGCAGGGCGTTCGCCACATCGGTGGGCCGCAGCCGCTCGAACGTGGCGACCAGACTCTCCGCACCCTGGCCGTGCTCGTCCAGCGAGAAACCGCTGACCGCCGACCACTCCACCGTCAGCGTCTCGCCCTTGCGGCGCAGCGCCCCGCCGCGCCCCTTGCGGACGAAGTACTTGTCGATCTCCCAGTCGCGGCGGGCCGGCAGCTGCTGGATGGCCACGTCCAGGACGGTGACCTCCTCACCGTCCTGGTCATGGCCGTCCACCAGCCGCACCCGCCGGTCCAGGAACTCGCCGAGGACGAGACGTTCGGTGGGCCGCTGTTCGAAGCGCCGCATGTTGACGACGCCCGTGGTGATGACCTGGCCGGACTCGACGCCCGTCACCCGGGTCATCGGCAGGAAGATCCGCCGGCGGCTGATCACCTCGACCACCAGGCCCAGGATGCGCGGCGGGCGTCCGCCCACCCGCAGCATCGCCACCAGATCGCGGACCCGGCCGACCTGGTCCCCGTTCGGGTCAAAAACGGGCACGCCGGAGAGGTGCGAGACGAAGACCCTGGGGGTGACCGCCGCCATCCTCGGCCTCCTTCGTCCGTCCGTGTCCACTGTGTCGTCCTGTGCCGCGGGACGGTCCGCGCCCGGCCGTCCCGGCCCGACGCCGCCGACCAGCGGATTTCGCCGGTACGCCGGGATCAGGCTAGCCCTTAACCCCGCACCGCGCCCCGGCGGACCGGTCCGTACGGCTGGCTGCCGGGAGGCAGGCGCCGCCCGGGTACGCTGCCGTCTGCCACCCCTGATCGCAGTTGAGAGGCAGTGCGCCCGTGACCTCTTTCGCCCCGGCCGTGCGGAACCATCGCCGGACCGCTCTCGCTCTCGTGCTGTGCGGGGGGCTCACCGCGGCCCTGGCCGCCTGCGGCACGGAGGAGGACCCGGACAAGGGGACCAACGGCGTCGCCAGACTCTCCGCCGCCGAGATCGACGAGAAGGCCAGAGCGGCGGCCGGAGCGGCGAGCGCCGTACGCCTGTCGGGCACGCTCGTCAGCAAGGGCGGCACCTACCGGCTGGAGATGAGGCTCAACGCGGAGGGCGGCATGGGCTCGGTGACCTCCAAGCAGCAGAGCTTCGCCCTGCTGCGGGTCGACGACGAGCTCTACCTGAAAGCCCCCGCGGAGTTCTGGACCCACGAGGAGAGCGGCGGCGGCGAGGGCGGCTCCTCCGACGTTACGGCCGCCGACAAGCTGGGCGGCAAGTACGTGAAGGTCCCCGAGGGCGACCCCAGCTACCGCCAGCTGCGCGGCTTCACGGACAAGAAGGTCCTGCTCGACGGGCTCCTCGCGCTGAACGGAAAGGTCAGCAAGGGCGGCCGGGACACGGTAGCCGGGCAGCGCACCATCCAGATCCTGGGCGGCAAGGGCGAGGGCGGGGCGTTCGACGTCTCGCTGGAGGACCAGCCGTACCCGGTCCGGGTGGCCCGGGGCGGCGGCGGGGGCACGGTCACGCTGGCCGACTGGGGGCAGGCCTTCCCGCTGGAGGCACCCCAGGAGGACGACACCGTCGACTACGGCGGCCAGCTCCCCAAGTCCTCCGGCTGAGCTGGGACCCGGACCGCGGGGCCCTGGCTCAGCGCTTCCCGCGACGCTTCAGCAGCAGCCGGGGGAGCGCCGCGGGGGCCGGCCGGCGGGTGGTGGCCCCGGTCGGCAGCGGAACGGCCGCCAGCGAGGTGTCCGGCAGCGCGGTGCTGACGGTGTCGGGCGTCAGCCGCACCACGGTGCACTCGCGCGCCCACCGCTCCGTCATCGACTCGGCGTCCGGCGCGTTCAGCCGCTTGCCCTTCAGCTCGGCGACCGCCGCCTCCCACTCCTCGGAGTGCGGCGGGAGGAAACGGCACACCGCACTCCAGGCGACGATCCGGCCGCCCTTGTCCTTGCTCCGTACGGTCACCTCGGCGCGGCCGCCGTCGGCCAGGCCCTCGGGCAGCGGCTGCTCGCCGGGGCCGCCGCCGACCAGATGCGCCGCGCCGTCGTGCCAGACGTGCCAGACGGCACGGGCCGGCCCGTCGCCCCGCACCCAGACGAGACCGGACTTTTTCGTGGCCTCCTCGACGAGGGCCCTCTCCAGCAGGTCGGCGGCGGCATCGGGCGCGGCGGCGTCAGTCATGGGCGCGAGCTTACTCAGCGGCCGGCCCGGGGACTCAGAGCCATCCGTTGCGCTTGAGGATGCGGTGGATGGAGAAACAGACCACCCCGATGACGCCGAGCACCAGCGGATAGCCGTACTTCCACTGGAGCTCGGGCATGTGGTCGAAGTTCATGCCGTAGACACCGCAGATCATCGTCGGCACGGCGATGATCGCCGCCCAGGAGGTGATCTTGCGCATGTCCTCGTTCTGCGTGACGGTCGCCTGCGCCAGATTCGCCTGGAGGATCGAGTTCAGCAGTTCGTCGAAGCCGAGGACCTCCTCCTGGACCCGGGCGAGGTGGTCGGCGACGTCGCGGAAGTACTTCTGGATGTCGGGGTCGATCAGCCGCATCGGGCGCTCGCTCAGCAGCTGCATCGGCCGCAGCAGCGGCGAGACGGCCCGCTTGAACTCCAGCACCTCGCGCTTGAGCTGGTAGATCCGGCCCGCGTCCGAGCCGCGTGGGCTGCCCTTGGCCGGGGTGGAGAAGACATCGATCTCCACCTCGTCGATGTCGTCCTGCACCGCCTCGGCCACCGCGATGTACCCGTCGACCACATGGTCGGCGATGGCGTGCAGCACGGCGGAGGGGCCCTTCGCGAGCAGCTCCGGATCGTCCTGGAGGCGGTGGCGCAGGGCACGCAGGGAGCCCTGGCCGCCGTGCCGGACGGTGATGACGAAGTCCCGCCCGGTGAAGCACATCACCTCGCCGGTCTCCACGACCTCGCTGGTCGCGGTCAGTTCGGCGTGCTCCACGTAGTGGATCGTCTTGAAGACGGTGAACAGCGTGTCGTCGTAGCGCTCCAGCTTGGGCCGCTGGTGGGCGTGGACGGCGTCCTCGACGGCCAGCGGGTGCAGCCCGAACTCCCGGGCGATGCCCGCGAATTCGGCCTCGGTCGGCTCGTGCAGGCCGATCCACGCGAAGCCGCCCTCCTCCCGCACCTGGAGCATCGCCTCGTGCGGCGTCGGGGTCGCGGGCGTCACCAGCCGGCGGCCGTCGCGGTAGACGGCGCAGTCGACGACGGCGCTGGAGGCGGACGGGTCGCGGGTGGTGTCGTACGCGCTGTAGGGGGTGCTGTTCTTACGGAGGGACGGGCGCAGGGACGGGCGCACGGCGGCGCGCAGGTCACGGATCATCGACATGGCTGGCTCCTTCACGGAGGGCCGTCGGCGAGGGCGTGGAACAGCCCGGAACGAGGACGTGTGCTCACGTCCGCAAAGCGGGCGGCACCGCGCGGGCGCGATGACGGCGTTCGCTACAGACAGGCAAAAACGAAGGGCTCTTCCGTCGCGCGAACTGCTGTCGGGGAGTCATCCGGATACGACGGCGATGTCGGCACCGGGCGACCGACGAGGCGTCGGATCAACGGGAAATACGAGGCGCGGAAGAGCGGTTGGTACTGCACGGTCGACTTGGATCCATAGCAGTCCCCACCTCCTCCGGCCGGTCCCCCGTGGGGGACGACATGTCGTCGGGACGAAGAAGAGCAACGCTTCTGCGTGCTGTCCCGACCGGCGGCCAGGCTATCAGCCGCCCAAGGCCCAATCCCGTACTTTGCCCGTTCCCTACGCGATCTATGCTCGCGGGATGGCAGAAATTCTCGCTCTGGTCGAGGCCCGGCTCATCTCCGCCCTCGGGGAACCGGACGCCCGCGCCGACGTGACGTTCCTGGGCACCGACCGCATCGAGGTGCTGCGCTTCCTCGACGGCGACGTGGTCCGCTACGCGACGCTCGGCATGTCCGGCCGGCCGATGGCCGATCCCACCTCCCCGCTCGCCGACCCGGTGAAGGGCCCCCGCGCCGAGCTGATCCTCTCGGTACGGAGCGGCCTCGCCGACACCGACCAGGTGCTGCGCCCGCTCGCGGTGCTGGCCGCTTCCCCGCAGGTCGAGGGGTTGATCGTGGCCGCCGGCGCCTCGCTGGACCTGGGGGAGCCGCTGTGGACCGGGGCGCCGTTCACCTCGGTGCTGGTCGCGGAGTCCGGCGGGCTGGTGGAGGACCTGGAGCTGGACGAGCCGATGGACCCGGTGCGCTTCCTGCCGCTGCTGCCGATGACGCACAACGAGGCCGCCTGGAAGCGGGTGCGCGGCGCGCAGGAGCTCCAGGAGCGGTGGCTGACGCACGGTACGGACCTGCGTGACCCGCTGCGCACGTCCGTACCGCTGGACTGACCGGCCCGGCAGGTCAGTCGGCGAAGACCGCCACGCCGTCCTCCCGCGCGTGGACCGGCTCCAGCTCCTCGGCCTCGTGGGTCAGCGCCGTGCGCCGTACGCCCACGACGGCCGCTCCGACGAGGGCGGCGAGGGCGGCCACCACGAACGGGATGTGGCCGTCGGTCCACTCCTCGATCTTCGGGGCGAGGAAGGGGGCGGCCGCCGCGGCGAACCAGCGGACGAAGTTGTATCCGGCGCTCGCCACCGGGCGCGGCGCGTCCGAGACCCCGAGGGCCAGTTCGGTGAAGACGGTGTTGTTCATGCCGATGAACGCGCCGGAGACGATCGTGGCGACGACGGCCGTGCCGTGGCTGCCGTATCCGAGGACCAGCAGGTCGACGGCGAGCAGCACCAGGGAGGCCCCCAGCACCTTCAGGGAGCCGAAGCGGCGCTGGAGAGGCGGGGCGACCAGCACGGAGAAGACCGCCAGCAGCAGGCCCCAGGCGAAGAAGACCGCGCCGGACTTGTACGGGGTCATGTCCAGCACGAACGGCGTGAAGGCCAGGATCGTGAAGAACGCATAATTATAGAAGAACGCCGAGGCCGCGACCGAGGCCAGTCCGCCGTGCCCCAACGCCTTCACCGGGTCGAGCAGTGAGGTTTTACGGGCGGGCTTCGGCTGCTCCTTGAGGAACGCGGCGATGCAGAGGAAGCCGATCGCCATCAGCGCCGCCGTGCCGAAGAAGGGGTAGCGCCAGCTGGCGTCCCCGAGCAGCGCGCCGAGCAGCGGCCCGCATGCCATGCCGAGGCCGAGCGCCGACTCGTACAGCAGGATCGCTGCCGCGCTGCCGCCCGCCGCCGCCCCGACGATCACCGCGAGGGCGGTGGAGACGAACAGGGCGTTGCCCAGGCCCCAGCCGGCCCGGAAGCCGACCAGTTCGGCGACGGAGGACGAGGTGCCGGAGAGCGCGGCGAAGACGATCACGAGGGCGAGGCCGGCCAGCAGGGTCCTGCGGCCGCCGATGCGGCTGGAGACGAAGCCGGTGACCAGCATCGCCAAGGCGGTGATCAGGAAGTACGAGGTGAACAGCAGCGACACCTGACTCGCCGAGGCGTCCAGCCCCTGGGCGATGGACGGCAGGATCGGGTCCACCAGGCCGATGCCCATGAAGGCCACCACCGAGGCGCCCGCCGTGGCCCAGACGGCCTTCGGCTGGCGCAGAATGCCGCCCCTCGTCGCTCCTTCGTCGAACGGATCCACTCCCTGCACGGTTTCTCTCCTTCTCCTCCGGCCCTCCGGAGTTCTTCGGCTCCGGATCGATGATTAGGCACAGAATAAGTTAGGCAAGCTAATAAGTGCAAACTACATCTATTCTTCCCGGTCAGGACCACGCTGCGGACGGGTGATCGTCCTTGACGCGAAGACCGGCGGGGAGGACGGTTGGTCCCTATGAGGGGCGAACCCAGTTGCCCGAAGTGCGGTGGCCGGGTCAGGGCGCCCGGTCTCTTCGCCGACGCCTGGCAGTGCTCCGTGCACGGCCAGGTCCACCCGATGCAGCCGGTCATCCCGCCGAGCGTCGAAGGCCTCGGCGTCGTGGTGCACCGTGCCCAGGTCCCCGTCTGGATGCCCTGGCCGCTCCCCGTGGGCTGGCTGTTCACCGGGGTCGCCAGCGCGGGCGACGACCGCAGCGGCGGCCGCGCGAGCGCCGTGGCCTGCTCCGGGCCCGGACCGCTGGGCGGAATGGGCGAGCTGCTGCTGGTCGCCGAGGAGCTCGGCGTCGGGCTCGGCGCCCGGTACGCCGGGATCGACGGCCCGGACCCCGGCCTCCACCTGGACGTCGACTCCGCCCCCGACGCCAAGGTCCACGCCGCCGGCCGCCCCACCCCCCTCTGGCACGTCAGGAACGCTCCGTCCGACCGCGCCGTCTTCGCGGGCGAGGCGCGCGGGCTGTGGCTGTGGGCGATCCTGTGGCCCGAGCAGTCAGGGCTGCTGATGTACGACGAGCTGGTGCTCACCGACCTGCGGGACGCCGGGGGAGAGGTGGACCTCGTCCCCTGCGGCGCCCTCACCCCCCGCCTGCTCACCGCCCCCGAGACGCCGCCCCGGCAGGCGACGGGCGAACGATAGCGGCGGCGAGCTCGGCAGGCAGCGGGCGCGGCCGGCGTCGGGCGCTGCCGGCCTCGGGCTCGGCGCGGGCCGAGAGCGGGGTCGTGGGCGGCCGGAGGCCCGGCGCGCGGCGGTTATCCTTGAGCGGTCCCCCGTCCGCCCGCGAGCCCCGGAGTCAAGCGTCGTGCGCATCGACCTGCACACCCACTCCACCGCGTCGGACGGCACGGACACCCCCGCCGAGCTGGTCGCGAACGCCGCCGCCGCGGGGCTGGACGTCGTCGCGCTCACCGACCACGACACCGTGGGCGGACACAAACAGGCCATCGACGCGCTGCCCGAGGGGCTCACCCTCGTCACCGGCGCCGAGCTCTCCTGCCGCGTCGACGGCGTGGGCCTGCACATGCTGGCCTACCTCTTCGACCCCGCCGACGCCGAGCTGGAGCGCGCCCGGGAACTCGTCCGCGACGACCGGGTGCCGCGCGCCCAGGAGATGGTCCGCAAGCTCCGCGCCCTCGACGTCCCCATCACCTGGGAGCAGGTCGCCCGCATCGCCGGGGACGGTTCGGTCGGTCGCCCGCACGTCGCCGCCGCCCTCGTCGAACTCGGCGTCGTACCCACGGTCTCCGACGCCTTCACGCCCGACTGGCTGGGCAACGGCGGCCGGGCGTACGCGGAGAAGCACGAGTTCGACCCCTTCGAGGCGATCCGCCTGGTGAAGGCGGCGGGCGGCGTCACCGTCTTCGCCCACCCGGCCGCCGTCAAACGCGGCGCGGTGGTCCCCGAGTCCACGATCGCCGCCCTCGCCGAAGCCGGCCTCGACGGCGTCGAGGTCGACCACATGGACCACGACGAGCCCACCCGGGCCCGACTGCGCGGCCTCGCCCGCGAACTGGGGCTGCTCACGACCGGCTCCAGCGACTACCACGGCACCCGGAAACCCGTCGAGCTCGGCGCGTGCACCACCGACCCCGAGATCTACGGCGAGATCACCCGGCGCGCCACGGGAGCCTTCCCGGTGCCGGGCGCCGGCGGAGCCGGTCTCCGCTAGGCGGCTCCGGCGCGTCACGACCGGACAGCCGGCTCCTGGGCCCCGCCCCCTTTCACCGCACCACCTTCCGCACTCCCCGCGCGCTCCTGTGCGTACCGCCGCGTGCCCGACACGGCGACGGCCGCCGCCCGGACCCCGCGCTCCCGTACCGCCCGCTCTTCTCTCGCAAGGCTCACTGTGTTCGACGTCGCTGTCTTCGGATCCCTTTTTCTCACCCTATTTGTGATCATGGACCCGCCCGGGATCACGCCGATCTTCCTCGCGCTCACCGCGGGCCGCCCCGCCAAGGTGCAGCGCAAGATGGCGCTCCAGGCGGTCATGGTCGCGTTCGGCGTGATCGCCGTCTTCGGTCTGCTCGGTCAGCAGATCCTCGACTATCTGCATGTCTCCGTGCCCGCCCTGATGATCGCGGGCGGACTCCTGCTGCTGCTCATCGCGCTCGACCTGCTGACCGGCAAGACGGACGAGCCGACGCAGACGAAGGACGTCAATGTGGCGCTCGTACCGCTGGGCATGCCGCTGCTGGCCGGGCCCGGCGCGATCGTCTCGGTCATCCTCGCGGTCCAGCACGCCGACGGCGTGGGCGGCCAGCTCTCGGTGTGGTCCGCGATCGTCGCCATGCACGTGGTGCTCTGGCTCGCCATGCGCTACTCGCTGGTCATCATCCGCGTGATCAAGGACGGGGGCGTGGTGCTGGTGACCCGGCTCGCCGGCATGATGCTCTCCGCCATCGCCGTCCAGCAGATCATCAACGGCGTCACCCAGGTCATCCAGACCTCCTGAACCCGCTCCCCGCGCACCACAGCGCCCCCGCACGGACGTTCCGTGCGGGGGCGCTTCGTCTTTAGCGGCGCAATGCGGTGAGGCGCGGGGCCTCGTCAGGCGTCATGGGCCCAGATGCGTTACGAAGCCGAGCTGTCGGCCGGCCGGATGTAGAGGCGCTGGCCTGTCGCTGCGGCCTGCTGCACGATCCGGTTGACGGAGGCGGCGTCCACGACGGTGCTGTCCACGGCGGTACCGTCGACGTCGTCGAGTCGCATGATCTCGAAGCGCATAGGGCTTCCCTTCGTCTGATCCTCCTGCTGGAGAACTGCTGGCGCCGGTGGGGCGTCCCACCGGCAAGACTAGGAACGCGAGGCTTCCCTCGCGTTCCACGTGGGTTACAACGGCTTGCCCGCTGCAAACATTCCCTACGCTAAGGAAATTTTTTGGATGTCTAAGTACCCGTCGGTAGTCACACCACCACAGACCATGAGGTTCGCATGAACGAGGCGGACCCGCGGTCCGTCGGCGGAGCCGGTATCGGCGCCCGCCTGGACCGCACCAACGAGCTGCTCCAGCGGATGCTCATCGAGGTCTCCAAGACCCCGTCGACGCACGCCATCTTCGTGGACGCCGGCTATGTGTACGCCGCGGCCGGGCTGCTCGTCACCGGCACCGAGGACCGGCGCTCCTTCGACCTTGACGCGGAAGGGCTGATCGAGGCCTTCATCGACAAGGCCCGCACGATTTTCGCCGACAGCAGGCTGCTGCGCGTCTACTGGTACGACGGGGCCCGCCGCCGCATCCACACCACCGAGCAGCAGGCCATCGCCGAACTCCCCGACGTCAAGGTGCGGCTCGGCAACCTCAACGCCAACAACCAGCAGAAGGGCGTCGACTCGCTCATCCGCACCGACCTCGAATCCCTCGCCCGGCACCGGGCCATCAGCGACGCGGCGCTCGTCGGCGGCGACGAGGACCTGGTCTCGGCGGTGGAGGCCGCCCAGGGCTACGGGGCGCGGGTGCACCTCTGGGGCATCGAGGCCGCCGAAGGGCGCAACCAGGCCGAACCGCTGCTGTGGGAGGTCGACAGCCAGCGCACCTTCGAGCTCGACTTCTGCCGCCCCTACGTCACACGCCGGCCCGTCACCACGTACGAGGACGACAGTCCGGCCCCCTCCCGGGAGGACGTCCGCTTCGTCGGCGCACAGATCGCCGCCGCCTGGCTCGCCGCGCGCGGCCGGGAGTCCCTGGCCGACCTGCTGCCCGGCCACCCCTATCTGCCGGGCTCCGTCGACCAGGACCTGCTGGTGGAGGCGGAACGCCTGCTCCAGCACTCGCTGCGCGGCCACGCGCACCTGCGACGGGCGCTCCGCGACGGCTTCTGGCAGCACCTGCAGTCGCAGTACTGACGGAAGCGGGGCGGCCGGTGGCGGCGCCTCCGACGGCCGGCGGGACGCGTCGGGGGCGCCGTCGGCGCGTCAGGCGGCCGGCAGACCGTCCCAGAACGCGGCCAGCGCCTTCGCGGTCTCCCGTGGGCGGGCGGTGTTGGGGGAGTGCTCGGCGCCGGCGATCGTGGTGCGGTGGGCACCGAGACGCCGCGCCATGGAGTCGAACAGCTCCACCGGCCACACGTCGTCGCGCTCCCCGGACAGGACGTGGACGGGCAGCCCGACGGCGGCCAGCTCGTCCACCCGGTCCGGTTCGGCGGCCAGCTGGGCCCCGGTGGCGATCAACTGGGCCGGGTGGTGGGCGAGCCAGCGGTGGCGCATGTCCGCACCGTCGCCGGTGTCCGCGTCCTGCGGCGGATCGAGCGCCCGCATCGCCTCCCACACCTCGTCCATGGACAGCACGGACAACGCGTCGCTCAGCATCTTCACCTTGTCCCGCTGGGCCGCGACGACCGCAGCGGGCCCCGAGGACATCAACGTCAGCGAGCGGAACGGGGTGGCGTCCAGCAGCACGGCGGCGCGGGCGATCTGACCGCCGAGCGAGTGCCCGAGCAGATGCGGCCTGCCGTCCCCGCCGCCCAGAGCCGCCGCCTGGGCCAGCACGTCGCGGGCCAACTCGGACTGGGCGTAACTCTCCTGGCGGTCCGTCCCCTTCGATTCGTACTGCCCCCGGCCGTCCACCGCGACCACCCGGTAGCCCGCCGCGCACAGCGGCTCCAGCAGCGCGATGAAGTCCTCCTTGCTGCCGGTGTATCCGGGCAGCATCAGGGCGGTTGCCCGCTCCGGGGTACGCGGTACGGCGTCCAGGACGGCGAAGTCGCCGCGCTCGGTCTCAAGGACACGGGCGCGGGCACAGGGCGGCGGGGCGAAGGTGGGCGGGCGGCTCATACGACGAGGCTATCCCCGCCGCACTCGTCCACGCCTCACCGGGCAGCTCATCCGGCGAGAGCGCCGGGAGGCCCTCACGGCGGCACCGGGCAGCGGAAACGGCTCCGGCCCCCGCGTGTGCGGGGGCCGGAGCCGTAGGTGGTGCCGGGTCGCCGTGAGCGTCAGCTCTCGGTCGTCGTCGCCGACGCCTTGCCCGCCGGGCGGGTGGCGCGACGGCGGCGCGGCTTCGTCTCGGCGGCGGCCTCGCTCACCACGGCCTCGGCCTCGGAGACCACGGCGGCCTCCTGGGTCGCGGTCGAGGTGACGCTGCGGGTGGCACGGCGGCGGCGCGGCTTGGCGTCCGCCTCGGCGGCCGGGGCCTCGACGGCGGGCTGCTCGGAGGCGACCGCCTTCGCGGTGGCCTTCTTCGCCGTGGCCTTCGCGGTGACCTTCTCCGTGGTCTCCTCGGTCTCCGCGGTCTCCGCCTTCGCCCGGGACTTGGTCGTCCTGGCCGCCCGGGCCTTCGGCTCGGCCGACGTGGCCGCGGCCTTCGGCTCCGACTTGGCCTTCGTCGTGGCGCGGGCCGGACGACGACGCGTCTTCACCTCGGGCTCCGGCTCGGCGGCCGGGGCGATCTGGAAGTCGACCTCGTCGGCCGGCTTCACGATCCGGGTGCGGCGGCGCGGCTTGAGCGCCTTCGGCTCGGCGACCGGCTCCGCGACGCCCGCGGCGACGGCCACGGTCTGGAACTCGGCCGCGGCCGGTGCGGCCGGAGCCGCGGCGACGGGCGAAGCCGTCTCCTCGGCCACCGGCTTCACGGCGGCGCGGCTGCGACGGCGGCGCGGCTTGGTCTCCGGCTCGGCCTCGGCGACCGGCTCGGCCACCTGGGCGGCCACCGGAGCGGCCTCGATCACGGGCGCGGCCTCGACCACCGGAGCGGGAACCACCGGAGCCTCGGCGACCGCCACGGCCGCCTCGGTGACGGCCTCGGGGACGCTGACGCGGGTACGGCGGCGACGGCGCGGCGTACGCGGCGCCTCGTCGGACGCCCCGTCACCGGCCGGTGCGACCGGAGCGGCCTCCTTGGCGGGTGCGGGCACCGTCGCGGCGCCCTCCTCCGCGGAGCCGCCACGGGTGCGGCGGCGCTGCCGCGGCGTACGGGTGCGGGGCTCGCGCTCCTCACGGGCGGGGGCCGGTGCGGCGGCCTTGCGGCCGCGGCCGCCGGTCTCGCCGAGGTCCTCGACCTCCTCCGCCCGCAGACCGGCACGGGTCCGCTCGGCGCGCGGCAGCACACCCTTGGTGCCCGCCGGGATGCCGAGCTCCTCGAAGAGGTGCGGCGAGGTGGAGTACGTCTCGGGCGGGTCCGGGAACTTCAGGTCCAGGGCCTTGTTGATCAGCTGCCAGCGCGGGATGTCGTCCCAGTCGACCAGCGTGATCGCGATGCCCTTGGCGCCCGCGCGGCCGGTGCGGCCGATGCGGTGGAGGTAGGTCTTCTCGTCCTCCGGCGACTGGTAGTTGACGACGTGGGTCACACCCTCGACATCGATACCGCGCGCGGCGACGTCGGTGCAGACCAGCACGTCGACCTTGCCGTTGCGGAAGGCGCGCAGCGCCTGCTCGCGGGCGCCCTGGCCGAGGTCGCCGTGGACCGCGCCGGAGGCGAAGCCGCGCTTCTCCAGCTGCTCGGCGATGTCGGCGGCCGTGCGCTTCGTACGGCAGAAGATCATCGCGAGCCCGCGGCCGTCGGCCTGGAGGATGCGGGAGAGCATCTCCGGCTTGTCCATGTTGTGCGCACGGTAGACGTACTGCGCGGTGTTCTTGACGGTCGTGCCCTCGTCGTCGGGCGACGTGGCGTTGATGTGCGTCGGCTGCGACATGTAGCGGCGGGCGAGACTGATGACGGCACCGGGCATGGTGGCCGAGAACAGCATCGTCTGGCGCTTGGGCGGCAGCATCGTGATGATGCGCTCGACGTCGGGCAGGAAGCCCAGGTCCAGCATCTCGTCGGCCTCGTCGAGGACGAGCCCGCGGATGTGGGAGAGGTCGAGCTTGCGCTGGCCCGCCAGGTCCAGGAGACGGCCCGGGGTGCCGACGATCACGTCGACGCCCTTCTTGAGGGCCTCGACCTGGGGCTCGTACGCCCGGCCGCCGTAGATCGCGAGAACGCGGACGTTACGGACCTTGCCGGCCGTGAGCAGGTCGTTGGTGACCTGCTGGCACAGCTCGCGGGTGGGGACGACGACGAGCGCCTGCGGCGCGTCGGTCAGCTGCTCGGGCTTGGCGCGGCCCGCCTCGACGTCGGCGGGGACGGTCACGCGCTCCAGGAGCGGGAGACCGAAGCCGAGCGTCTTGCCGGTGCCGGTCTTGGCCTGGCCGATGACATCGGAGCCGGAGAGCGCTACGGGGAGCGTCATCTCCTGGATGGGGAAGGGGGACATGATGCCGACAGCCTCAAGGGCTTCGGCCGTCTCGGAAAGAATACCGAGGTCGCGGAACGTAGTCAGGGTGCTGCCTCTTCTGTGAGACGCGGTCCGAGGCGAACGCTGGGGGTCGTACCGTGCCGGGGTTGGTCATCCGGCCGTGGATGGGCCGGGTGGCGCGGGACCACTGCCGTCGCTCGAGCGCTCGTGCCGCTGAGGGGGCCCCTCAGCTGCGGTCGCACGTGTCGTACGCACCGCGTGGAGGGCTGTCGGGTCGGAGCCGATCGGGCCACCGACCGGGCATCCTCATTCAAGGGCGCGCCTCTGGCACAGCAGAGTGCTCAGTAAGCGCAATACCACTGTACCCCGGATTCGCGCATGTGTGTTGGACGAATTCATCGGAACGGTATGAGGGCCCCGGCCGACCAGGCCCTTCCGCCCTGCGCCGAGCGGGCTATCGTTCCGTTCATGGAGACGCCTGACCACGCCATTGAGACCCCCGCCGAAGCTTCCGCAGCCACCGGGATCGCCGCCCAGGACTGGGCCACCGCGGCAGCCGACCCGCAGTACCGCGCCGCGGTCGTGGACCTGCTCGGCGCCCTCGCCTACGGGGAGCTGGCGGCCTTCGAGCGGCTGGCGGAGGACGCGAAGCTCGCGCCGACCCTCGGGGACAAGGCGGAGCTGGCGAAGATGGCCACCGCCGAGTTCCACCACTTCGAGCAGCTCAACCAGCGGCTCGCCGCCGTGGACGAGGACCCCACCGCCGCGATGGAGCCGTTCGCCAAGGCGCTCGACGACTTCCACCGCCAGACGGCGCCGTCCGACTGGCTGGAGGGCCTGGTCAAGGCGTACGTCGGCGACTCGATCGCGAGCGACTTCTACCGTGAGGTCGCGGCCCGGCTGGACACGGACACCCGGTCCCTGGTGCTGTCCGTGCTCGACGACACGGGCCACGGGAACTTCGCCGTGGAGAAGGTGCGCGCCGCGATCGAGGCCGACCCGCGGCTCGGCGGACGGCTCGCGCTGTGGGCGCGCCGGCTGATGGGCGAGGCGCTGTCGCAGGCCCAGCGGGTGGTCGCCGACCGCGACGCCCTCTCGACGATGCTGGTGGGCGGCGTCGCGGACGGCTTCGACCTGGCCGAGGTGGGCCGGATGTTCTCCCGGATCACCGAGGCCCACACCAAGCGGATGGCCGCGCTGGGACTGGCCGCGTAACACCCCGCTACTGGGCCGCCGCCGACCGGGCGAGGCGGCGGCCGCGTGGTCGGATCAGGAGCGACAGCGTCACCGCCCCGACGGACACGGCTCCGATCAGCGTCGTCAGGACATGGCCGGTACCCAGTGCGGCATGCGTCAGATACGCGCCGAACAGGGCACCCAGCGCGCCGGTGAGATAAACCGCACGGCCGGACGGCAGTCGGTCGGCCAGTGATCGGAGCGCCGCCCAGGACAGGGCGAGTCCGAGGACGGCGGCGCCGAAGGATTCCCAGATCACGGAGGATCACCTCGCGGGGGTGTGCGGGGCGGGCAAAACGGTCGTAGGCGGTACTACCCCCAGCCTGTGGGGAGCAACCCTCCAGCGGACCGTTCCGACCCGTACGGGAACCGGGGCGGGCGGAGGCCCGCACCCGAAGCACCCGACGCGGGAGCGGCCCGGCGGGGACTTCCCCCGCCGGGCCGCTCCTGTGATCCATGCGTTCGGTGGACTACAGCGCCCCGAACCCCACCCGCCGGGTGGTCGGCTCACCGATCTCCACATACGCGATCCGGTCGGCCGGCACCAGGACCTTGCGGCCCTTGTCGTCCGTGAGGCTGAGCAGCTCCGCCTTGCCGCCCAGTGCCGCGGCGACCGCGCTCTCGACGTCCTCGGCGGAAAGCCCGCTCTCCAGAACGATCTCGCGGGGCGTGTGCTGCACCCCGATCTTGACCTCCACGGCTATGTCCCTCCGACGGTCAGTCCTTGCGCGGCGAACCGCGCCGTACGCAGCCACATTAGCCCGGCGGGAGCAGCGCTCACGGCCCGACCGGCAACGCCCGCAGCGAACACGGCGTCAGGCGTTCCCCGCCGGAGGGCTCACATCTGCTCGGCGCCGTGCAGCGGGAAGCCCGCGATGCCCCGCCAGGCCAGCGAGGTGAGGAGCTGGACGGCCGTGTCGCGGGGGATGGTGGACCGGCTGGAGAGCCAGTAGCGCGCCACCACCTGGGAGACGCCGCCGAGGCCCACGGCCAGCAGCATGGACTCGTCCTTGGACAGGCCGGTGTCCCCGGCGATCACGTCGGAGATGGCCTCGGCGCACTGGAGGGAGACCCGGTCGACCCGTTCGCGCACGGCGGGCTCGTTGGTCAGGTCGGACTCGAAGACCAGCCGGAACGCGCCGCCCTCGTCCTCCACGTACGCGAAGTAGGCGTCCATGGTCGCCTCGACGCGCAGCTTGTTGTCCGTCGTGGAGGCCAGCGCCGTGCGCACGGCCTGGAGCAGGGACTCGCAGTGCTGGTCGAGCAGGGCCAGGTAGAGCTCCAGCTTTCCGGGGAAGTGCTGGTAGAGCACGGGCTTGCTGACTCCGGCCCGCTCGGCGATGTCGTCCATCGCGGCGGAGTGGTAGCCCTGCGCGACGAAGACCTCCTGTGCGGCGCCCAGCAGCTGATTGCGCCGGGCGCGGCGGGGAAGGCGTGTACCCCGCGGGCGCGCGGCCTCTGTCTGCTCGATGGCTGTCACGCCGCCTCCCAAATATGTGTTCCAGCACAGCCGGTCCGTGCACGCTGCGCCGTACAGCCATCGTACTTTTGGGTAACCCGGGTGTGCGCGGCGCGGACGCAGAATTTCATGGACCGGACGGCTGTGGAAGCCACAGTTCTCCCTGGTCGTGAGCAAACCGGGGCGTACTACCGGTAATCGTCCTCATCCAAGGGAATCACCCTGCGCTGTTCCGCCACATCGGCCTCATTGGCGGTGTCCGGATCGACGCTCTCCGCCCGTTCGTCGTCCTCGGGCAGGACATCCGTACGCTGCTCGGCGGCGTCCGCCTCCGGGGCCTCGGGCCCGGCCGCTTCCGGTTCGGCGTTCTCGAAGGTTTCCGGGTCGCTCGGGTCGACCGTCATGTCGCAGCTCCCTTCCTTCCCTGAAGCGTAGGAGCTACCCGCCTGCCCCGCGATGCGGCCTGTGATGGCGAACACATGAATGGTGGCGTGATCGTCTCGTAACATTGCCGCATGTCTTCGACCGAGCTGCCGGGTGCCCAGGCCGCCGCCGCCGCGGTGGCTCCCACGGTCAGTGCCGTCCGGGTCGCCGACGGTGAGCGGCTGCGCTCCGTGTCGCTGCCGGGGATCGGCCTGAACGTCCGCTGCCGGCCGGGCGACCGGACCGGACTGCCCCCCGCGCTGTACGTGCACGGGCTCGGCGGCTCGTCGCAGAACTGGTCCGCGCTGATGCCGTTGCTGTCCGACCTGGTCGACGGCGAGGCGGTCGACCTGCCCGGATTCGGGGACTCGCCGCCGCCGGACGACGGCGATTACTCGGTGACCGGACACGCGCGTGCGGTGATCCGGCTGCTGGACGCGGAGGAGCGGGGGCCCGTCCACCTGTTCGGCAATTCGCTGGGCGGCGCCGTCGCCACCCGAGTCGCCGCCGTCCGCCCCGACCTGGTGCGCACCCTCACCCTGATCTCGCCCGCCCTGCCGGAGTGGCGGGTGCAGCGACCCGCCGTCCCGACCGGTCTCCTCGCGGTGCCGGGAGTCGCATCCCTGTTCGCCCGGCTGACGAAGGGCTGGACGGCGGAGCAGCGGACGCGCGGAGTCATGGCACTCTGTTACGGCGATCCGGCACAGGTCTCCGACGAAGCCTTCCGCAACGCGGTGGCCGAGATGGAGCGACGGCTGGAGCTGCCGTACTTCTGGGACGCGATGACGCGTTCGGCCCGGGGCATCGTCGACGCGTACACCCTGGGCGGCCAGCACGGACTGTGGCGCCAGGCCGAGCGGGTGCTGGCACCGACCCAGCTCGTGTACGGCGGACGGGACCAGCTCGTCTCGTACCGGATGGCACGCAGGGCGGCCGCGGCCTTCCGCGACGCCCGGCTGCTGACGCTGCCCGACGCGGGGCACGTGGCGATGATGGAGTACCCGGAGGCGGTCGCCCAGGCGTTCCGGGAACTGCTGGACGATTGCGGCGGGAGCTGATCCGGGGCGTGGGACGACACAGTCGAAAGGGCTCCGGGGCGATCCGCCCGGACACGGCCGCAACGGAACCGGGCGGCGAGCGCGCCGCGGCGAGGCCCCTACCCGGCGGCGGCCGGCGCAGGCGGACCGCTCCCGCGCCGACCGGTGACGGGCAGGGCCCGTTCTCCCCCGACGCCCCGCAGGTGCGCGGCGGCCACCCCGAACAGCGTGAGCAGGGCGGCGGCTGGGGCACCGGATCGGTACCCCGCTACGGCCGGGAGTCCGGCGCCCCCGCGCCCCGCAGCGCCCCCCATCCCCGTCCGCCCCACCAGGACGAGGGCCGGTCCTCCGGTCCGGACAGCCGACCCGCCGACGCCCGGCCGTATCCCGGCGGGCCCGCCGGGCCCCAGGACGCCGCCCGGCAGCAGGCCGTGGCCCGCCAGGTCTCCGCCCAGCGCGCGGCCCAGCGCGCCGCGGACGGCCGGGCGGCGCGGCAGCCGACGCCCGCCGGCGCCTCGGTGCCGGGCCCGCGCCGGGAGTTCGTCGACGCCTTCGACGCCGACGCGCCGCCGGCCGGAACTCCGGACGGCGTGGACGGCACCGACACCGGCACCGGCGCCGATGCCGGGGAGCCGGACGAACCCGCCGCGCCCCGGGGCGGCAGGGGGCGGACGTTCACCGGCATCGCCGCCGCCGCGGTGACCACCGTGCTCGCGGTCGTGGTGGCCGGACAGGTCGCCGAGGACTCCGGCGACCGTGCGGCCGCCGCGCGCGCCGCCGATGCGGAGCGGCAGGACCCGGGCGCCGACGCCTCGCGCTCCGACGCCCGCCCGACCCCGGGCCGGCCCAAGCAGCCCTCGGCGAAACCCGAGGTCAAGCCCTTCTCGTACGCGGAGAAGATGGCGCAGCCGTTTCCGCTCGCCGCGGACCTGAAGGCGAGCGGCACGTTCGAGGCGGTGCCCGGGCTCGCGAAGGCCCCGGGGAAGGGGCAGAAGCACCGCTACCGGATCGATGTGGAGAAGGGCCTCGGCCTCGACGCCGGCCTGTTCGCCGAAGCCGTGCAGAAGACGCTCAACGACGACCGGAGCTGGGCGCACAACGGCGCGATGACCTTCGAGCGCATCTCGTCGGGGACCCCGGACTTCGTGATCACGCTCGCCAGCCCCGGGACCACCGGCGACTGGTGTGCCAAGTCGGGTCTCGACACCACCGTCGACAACGTCTCGTGCGATTCCGCCGCGACCGACCGCGTCATGATCAACGCCTATCGCTGGGCGCAGGGCGCAGCCACCTTCGGCCCGGACAAATTGCTGCCCTACCGTCAGATGCTCATCAACCACGAGGTCGGCCACCGGCTGCGCTACAACCATGTGAACTGCCGCACCCCCGGCGCCCTGGCTCCGGTCATGCAGCAGCAGACCAAGACCCTTGAGATCGACGGCATCAAGTGCAAGCCCAACCCCTGGGTTCACCCCACCGGTTGACCTGGCACGCGTCGGCCCGTGAGGGGCTGGCCCGGGCCTGACTCTCCGTAACAGCCGACCGCTGTATCGCGACGCAACGCGACCGGGGCGGGAAAGTTACGACGGTTCACCCCTTTCGGTGGTGCGACGGACAACCGTCCGTCGCACCACCGGCGTATCCGCTTACGGTCGTCCCGCTGCGAGTCGCCATTTCAACGGCGGCCGCCCACAAGGGAGATCGGGGGTGTATTCGTGCGGATCGGACTGCTCACCGACGGTGGTTATCCGTATGCGACCGGTGAGTCCGGACTCTGGTGCGACCGACTGGTGCGCGGGCTGCCGCAGCACGAGTTCGACCTGTTCGCACTGAGCCGCTCCGCCCACCAGGAGGGCCAGGGCTGGGTCCGGCTGCCGCCCCAGGTCGGCCGGGTGCGCACCGCGCCGCTGTGGACCCCCGAGGACGGCACCCTGCGCGGCAGCGGCGAACGCGGCCTGCTGGCCCGGCTGGTGACCGGGGGCGAACAGTCCTACGGGCGGCGCGACCGCCGGCGATTCACCGACCGCCTCACCGCCCTCGCCACCGCGATCTGCGCCCCCGACGAGCCCGGTACGGGCGCGGGCGAGGGCCCCGGCGCCGGGCTGTTCGCCGAAGGGCTCTACGGCCTCGCCGAGCTGGCCCGCGAGCGCGGCGGACTCCATCTCGCCCTGCGCTCCGAGGACACCGTCCGGATCCTGGAGGCCGCCTCCCGCGCCCGGGGCGCGGGCCGCACCGTGCAGAGCGCCACCGTCCCCGACCACCTCGCCTTCGCCGCCGAGCTGGAACGCGCGCTGCGACCCCTCTCGCTGGACTGGTACGACCAGGAGAGTCTCGGGGCGGTCGACCTCTGCCATGCGGCCTCCGGGGGAGCGGCCGCGCTTCCGGGGCTCCTGGCCAAACGCTTCTTCGGGGTGCCGCTGCTGGTCACCGAGCACGGCGTCCCGCTGCGCGCGCACTACCTGGCCGCCTGCGACACCCCGTACGGAACCTCCGTGCGCGCCCTCCTCGCCGGATTCCACGGCCGTCTCACCACCGAGGTCTACCGGCAGGCCGCGATCGTCACCCCCGGCAACACCCACGTCCGCCGCTGGCAGCAGCGCTGCGGAGCGGACCCCGCCAAGCAGCGCACGGTCTACCCGGGCATGGCGGCCGAGCGGTTCGGCCGGGTCGGCGAGGACGCCGAACGCCTCGCCGCGGCGGACGGGGGCGCCGGCGGCCCCGACACGCTGGTCTGGGTCGGCCGGATCGAGCCCGCCAAGGACCTGATCGCCCTCCTCCACGCCTTCGCCGAGGTCCGCCGCGCCGAGCCCGGTGCCCGGCTGCGCGTCTTCGGCGCCCCGGCGGACGGCGACGAGGCCACCACCTACCTCGCCCACTGCACGGCCCTGGCCGCCCAGCTCTTCCCGGACGAGGCCGCCGGCGCGCACACCGAGGGCGTCAGC
Organism: Streptomyces sp. CA-278952; assembly: GCF_028747205.1. Lineage (NCBI taxonomy): Bacteria > Bacillati > Actinomycetota > Actinomycetes > Kitasatosporales > Streptomycetaceae > Streptomyces > Streptomyces sp. CA-278952. The sequence goes on along the minus strand of NZ_CP112880.1, from coordinate 2,539,251 downwards.
CCGGTCACCTTCGAGGAGATCGGCGGCCCCGAAATCCCCGACCTCGCCGAGGCCTACGGCGCGGGCGGCGTGATCGTGCTGTCCAGCGTCGTCGAGGGCTTCCCGGTCAGCCTCGTCGAAGCCATGTTCTGCGGTCGGGCCACCGTCTCCACCGACGTGGGAGCGGTCGTCGAAGTCATCGGCGGCACCGGCCTGGTGGTGCCCCCGCGCAACCCCAAGGCGCTCGCCGACGCCTGCGTCGCACTGCTGCGCGACCCCGAGCGTCGAGCACGCCTGGGGGCCGCCGCAAGGGCCCGCGCGCTCGAACTCTTCACCGTCGAACAGAACCTCGCGGCATTTCGCGGCATTTACCTGGAGCTGATCTCGCGCACCCCGGTGCGCCGCGAGGCCGACTCCGTGGACGCCGACGGCAACCCGCTGCCCTTCGCCACCCCGCCGGAAGCCCGCCTCCTCGGCCACTGGACCCAGCCCGGGCGGCACCTCCGTCCACGGCCGGCCCCGGAGCCCGCGGGCGTCTGCGCGATCGCGTCCGGACCGGTGGGAGGCGGCGATGCGTGACTACCCGGCCTTCCACGAACCGGCCTTTCACGAACCGGTCCTCCATGAAGCGAGCTTTCCCGGCCCCGGAGGCCGCCCCGACCACGGAGACCCCTCGATGACCCGTCCGGACGACCCGGCGAATCCCGCTGCCGCCCCGGAACGCCCTGCGGAGATCCGGCCCCGCACCCCGGCGCGCCGGGCGCCGGGCGCCGCCGCCCGCCGGGGTCCGGCCGACCCGGTGAAGTTGCTCCTCCACCACCACCGCGACCTGTGCGAACGGGCCGTGGACCCCCTGGACATCGCCGCCGGACTGGAGGCGCACGGCATCACCGACCGCACCGCCGCCCGCTACCGCCACCGCGACGTCTTCGCCCTCGCCGAGGAGCTGTACGCCCGCATGCCGCCCCGTACGCGGGAGCCCGCAGCCGGCGGGTCCCCCGGCCCCGGTCCCGACACCGACGCGCGGGCCACCTGGACGCTCCTCGCCCTGCTCCCGGGCGCCGCCTGCCTGGCGACCGCCGGGGTGCTCCGGGTCACCGAGGGCGTCCTCGGCGACGGGACGCGGGCCCTCGTCACCGTCGTCGGCGCCGTCCTGGCCTGCCTGGCGCTCCGGGCGTGCCTGGGCCGCGGCCCCCTGCGCGCCCCCGAAGGAGCGGGCCGCGCCGGGATGTACGGCTGCTGGCTGCTGAGCTACGCGGTCTACGGCGAGGAACTGCTCGCCCAGGTCATGACCGGCGGCCCGGACGGTCCGTGGGACGGCACCCCGGCCCCGCTGCTCGGCCTGGGCGCCGCCGTCGCCCCGGCCGCCTGGTGCGCCCATCTCTTCACCGTCCACGCCCACCGCAGACTGACGGGCTCCCGCGCCCTGGAGGAGTTCGGCGCGGGCGTGCGGCCCCTGCTCCTGGCGGCCGTCACCCTCTTCGTCGCCGCGCTGCTGCCCCTGCTGTACCTGGCCGACCTCGGTCTCGGCGGAGGCACGCCCGTCGCGGCCGCCGCCCTCGGGGTCCTGTTCTTCGTGGCCCGGCTGCTCGCCGCGCACGGGCTGCCCGAGCCGGGCACGGTCGCGCTCGCCGCCGCCTGCGCCGTCGAGGCCGGGGCCCTGGCCCTCGTCCTCGCCGCCCGGCTCCCCGGACTCGAACCCCTCGCCCAGCCCGTGAACGCCCTCGTCTCGGCGGGCGGGATTGGAGCCGTCTCCGCCCTCGCCTGCGGCGGGGCCGCCGTCGGCCTGCTGCTGCACGCGGCGTTCGCGCTCTCCCGCGCCTCCGCCCACACCCGGACCTGAGCCGGCCCCACCGACGTACCACCGCACGACCCACCCACGAACCACCGCACGACCCGCCCACCGACCACCGACCACCGCACCAGCCACTCCGACCGTTCCACCGCTTCACCGCTGCACCGTCCCACTCCCGCGGAGCCGACGTCGCGGGAGAGTCCAGCACCGCACGACCGACTCGATGACCTAGGAGAAACCCGCCATGACCCCCCAATCCCCCGCACCGGCAGTGAGCCGTCGGCACCGAGGCGGTGCGCGATGAGGGTGCTGCTGCTCGGAGCCAACGGATTCCTCGGCCGCTTCGTCGCCGACCGTCTGCTCGCCGATCCGGCCGTCCATCTCACGGCTCTGGGCCGCGGCGACGACGCCGACGTCCGGTTCGACCTCGCGGGCGGCAGCCCCGGGGCGCTCACCCGCTTCCTCGACGCCGTCCACCCCGGAGTCGTCGTCAACTGCGCGGGCGCCACGCGCGGCGGTGCCCGCGACCTCACCCGGCACAACACCGTCGCCGTCGCCACCGTCTGCGAGGCCCTGCGCCGCAGCGGCTGCGGGGCGCGGCTCGTCCAGGTCGGCTGCGCCTCGGAGTACGGGCCCTCGCAGCCCGGGTCCTCCACCGCCGAGGACGCGGTCCCGCGCCCCGGCGGCCCGTACGGCGTCAGCAAGCTCGCCGCTACCGAACTGGTCCTCGGCTCCGGCCTCGACGCCGTCGTCCTGCGGGTCTTCTCGCCCGTCGGCCCCGGCACCCCCGCCGGCTCGCCGCTCGGCCGGCTTGCCGAGGCGATGCGCCGGGCCATGCAGTCCGGCGACGGCGAGCTGAAGCTCAGCGGTCTCGGCGTGCAGCGGGACTTCGTCGACGTACGGGACGTGGCGCGGGCCGTCCACGCCGCCTCGCTCTCCGCCGCCCAGGGCGTCGTCAACATCGGCACCGGGCGGGCCGTCCGCCTCCGCGACGCCGCCGCCGTCCTGGCGAGAGTCGCCGGGTACGCGGGCGCGCTCCACGAGCTGGACACGCCCCCCGCGCGCCTGCCCATCGGGGCTCCGCGCACCTCCGCCGAGTCCGTCATGGAGCACCTCGCCGCCACCCCGTCTCCCTATCCCGACGGCTGCGGCGCTTGGCAGCAGGCCGACGTCCGCACCGCGCGGGACCGGCTCGGCTGGCGGCCCCGGATCAATCTGGAGGAGTCTCTGGCGGACATCTGGATGGAGGCGGCGTGCCGTATCTGACCGCTCCCACCGCCGCCCGCCGCACCGCGGGCGGTGAACAGCTCGGCTTCGGCGTCCCCGGCTACGCCCACCCGCTGCTCGCCCCCGCCGAATGGGCCGAACTGGCCCGCCCCGGCACCCCGTTGCACTGGGCCGTCCTCAACATCGCGGACGGCCCCGGCTCCCGGCCCGACCCGCACTGCCTGGAGGCGGCGGGCAGGCTGCGCAACGCCCGCGAACGCGCCCTGCACGGCGGCTCCCCGGACGACACCGTCCGGGCCTCCGGCGGGAGGCTGCTCGGCCACCTCGACCTGGCCTGGGGCGAGCGGCCGTTCGAGGAGCTGATCGCGGACGCCCGGTCCTTCATCGACTGGTACCGGATCGGTGGCTTCTACCTCGCGCGCTGCCCCGCCGAGCGGGCCGAGCTGCCGGCCGTCCGCAGGCTCACCGGTACGCTCCACGCCCTGCTGGCGGCCGGCGACAGCGCCGACGACGGGGGCCGCCTGGTGCTGGGCCACGGCACGCACCCGTATCCCGGGTACGCGGAGGCGGCCGACCAACTGGTCACCTTCCAGGGCCCGTGGACCGACTACCGCTGGTCCCAGGTGGCCGAGTGGACGGCCGACTACCCACCGGAGCGGTTCGCCCACCTCGTCCACGGGGTGCCGCGCACCCACCTGGAAGAGGCCATGCGCATCGCCCGCTGGCAGGGCGCCGGGACGATCTTCTTCACCGACCGGAACGACCGGAACGACCGGAACGACCGGAACGACCAGGAGGGCCGAGGCAACCGGGACGGCCGAAGCGGACAAAGCGACCCATTCGCGGCGCTGCCCAGGTACTGGGACGAAATCGTCTCGCGGATCGGACCTGGTATCTCGGAATGAGAAGGGGCGTGGCAGTGTTACGGGGAGAACAACCGTACGTAGTCGACCGTAAGAAGTCGGTCTACGTAGAATCCGACCACCTGCATTGTTGAGGTTCCTGTGTCGCTGCCACCCCTGGTCGAGCCAGCTGCTGAGCTCACCGTCGACGAGGTCCGCAGGTACTCCCGCCACCTGATCATCCCGGATGTCGGGATGGACGGACAGAAGCGTCTGAAGAACGCCAAGGTGCTGTGTGTCGGCGCCGGCGGCCTCGGCTCGCCGGCCCTGATGTATCTGGCCGCGGCCGGTGTCGGCACGCTCGGCATCGTGGAGTTCGACGAGGTCGACGAGTCGAACCTGCAGCGCCAGATCATCCACAGCCAGGCCGACATCGGCCGGTCCAAGGCGCAGTCCGCCAAGGACTCGGTGCTGGGTATCAACCCGTACGTCAACGTGGTCCTTCACGAAGAGCGGCTCGAAGCCGAGAACGTGATGGAGATCTTCGCGCAGTACGACCTGATCGTGGACGGCACGGACAACTTCGCCACCCGCTATCTCGTCAACGACGCCGCGGTGCTGCTGAACAAGCCGTACGTCTGGGGCTCGATCTACCGCTTCGACGGCCAGGCCTCCGTGTTCTGGTCCGAGCACGGCCCCTGCTACCGCTGCCTCTACCCGGAGCCCCCGCCGCCGGGCATGGTTCCCTCCTGCGCCGAGGGCGGCGTGCTGGGCGTGCTCTGCGCGTCCGTCGGCTCCATCCAGGTCACCGAGGCCATCAAGCTGCTCGCCGGGGTCGGCGACCCGCTGGTCGGCCGCCTGATGATCTACGACGCCCTGGAGATGCAGTACCGCCAGGTCAAGATCCGCAAGGACCCCGACTGCGCGGTCTGCGGCGAGAACCCCACCGTCACCGAGCTCATCGACTACGAGGCCTTCTGCGGCGTCGTGTCCGAGGAGGCGCAGGAGGCGGCGCTCGGCGCGACGATCACTCCCAAGCAGCTCAAGGAGTGGATCGACGGCGACGAGAAGATCGAGATCATCGACGTCCGCGAGAAGAACGAGTACGAGATCGTCTCGATCCCCGGCGCGAAGCTGATCCCGAAGGGCGAGTTCCTCATGGGCACCGCCCTCCAGGACCTCCCGCAGGACAAGCGCATCGTCCTGCACTGCAAGACGGGCGTCCGCAGCGCCGAGGTCCTCGCGGTCCTCAAGTCCGCGGGCTTCGCCGACGCGGTGCACGTCGGCGGCGGCGTGATCGGCTGGGTCAACCAGATCGAGCCCGAGAAGCCGGTGTACTAGCACCGTCCCGTACGGGAGAGGGGCCCGGTCCGCGCACTGCGGACCGGGCCCCTCCGTGTGCCGCCTCTCCGTGTGCCGCCCCTCCGTGTGTCCGGCCGGGCTAGGAGCAGGTCTTCCCGTCCTCGGGGACCTTCCCGTCCAGGAAGTAGTCGTCGATCGTCGAGGTCACACAGTCGTTGCCGCCATAGGCCCCGTGCCCCTCGCCCTTGTTGGTCAGCAGGATGCCGACGCCCTTGCCCAGCTCGTCCGCCATCCGCCGCGCCCCCTCGTACGGGGTCGCCGGGTCGCCGGTCGTCCCGACGACCAGGATCGGGCCCGCGCCAGGCGCGCTGGTCTCCGGTGTCTCGTGCTCCCCCTCGACCGGCCACTGGGCGCACCAGCCCACGGTGTCCCAGGCCAGGAACGGGCCGAAGACCGGTGACAGCTTCCGGAACTCCGGCAGCAGCGCACGGGCCTCGTCCACGGTGGGACGGGACGCCGAGTCGGCGCAGGAGATCGCCCGCTGCGAGTGGCTCTGGGTGTCGTAACGCCCCTGCTCGTCACGGCCGTTGTACGAGTCGGCGAGCCGGAGCAGACCATTGCCCGTTCCGGCGTTCTCCGCCTCGTCGAGCGCGGCCGTCAGGGCGGGCCAGCCCGACTCGGAGTACAGCGGGGTGACGATGCCGGTGATGGCGAGCGATTCGCTCAGTTCGCGGCCCGAGTCGGTCGGCAGTGGGCTCCGGTCGATGCGGGCCAGCAGCCGGGCGATGCGCTCGGAGCCCGCCTCCGGGTCCTGGCCGCGGTCCTCGAGGTAGTTCTCCAGGGCGCGTTGGAAGCCCGTGGTCTGGTTGCGGGCGTGCCCGGTTCCGTCGGCCGTCGGGTCGACGACCGCGTCCAGCACGGTACGTCCCACCGTGTGCGGGAAGAGGTGCGCGTACGTTCCGCCCAGCTCCGTACCGTAGGAGAAGCCGAAGTAGGACAGCTTCTCGTCGCCCAGGACCTCGCGGATCAGGTCCATGTCGCGGGCGGCGTTGACCGTGCCGACGTGCGGCAGGATCGCGCCCGAGCGGCGCTCGCAGCCGGCGCCGAAGTCCGCGGCGTCCTCGATGAACGCCGTCTCCTCGGCCGCCGTGTCCGGAGTCAGGTCGACGCTCCGGTGGGCCTGCTCCTGCTCCTTGTCGGTGCGGCAGCGCACCCCGGCGCTGGCCGCGACCCCGCGCGGGTCGAAACTCACCAGGTCGTAGCGGGAGTTGAGCTTCGCGTACGTGTCGGCCGAGCGCGGCAGTGTTCCGACGCCGGATCCGCCGGGGCCGCCGAAGTTGAAGAGCAGCGAGCCGAGCCGCCGCCCCTTGTCACGGGCCTCCTTGCGGACCAGCGCGACGGAGAGCGTCTCCCCCGACGGCTCCGCGTAGTCCAGCGGTACGTCCACGCTCGCGCAACGCCAGGCGGAACCGGGGGCCTCGCCGGCCCCCGGGGCCGGGCAGCGCTTCCAGTCGAGGCGCTGCGAGGTGAGGGCGGAGGGCAGCTCCGGTGTCCTGGGGGCGTCCTTGAGGTCCGTCGGCCCGGGCGCGGCGGAGGCGTCGGCGGGACGGCCGCCCGCCGGATCGCTCGCGTCCGGCTCCGAACGCAACAGGCCGCAGCCGGCGAGCACTCCCACCGCGAGGAGGGCTGCTCCTGTCGAGACGGCGGCCCGCTGGGCACGACGGTGCGCACGCATGATCCGGCTTCCCTCCCCTGGGGGGCGTCCTGCCCGAAGCCGGTGGTGACGCGTCGGGCGGCTGTGATGTGCGGCCATGCTAACCGCCTTGCGAGACACGGGAGTCGGGGGCCGGGGTCACCCGCAGACGGTGCCGGACTTCGGCACCGTACCGTTCAACAGATAGCCGTCGACCGTCCGTTGGACACACGCGTCCTTGCTGTTGTACGCCCCGTGCCCCTCGCCCTCGTAGGTGAGCTCGACGCCGACGCCCTTGCCCAGCTTCTCCACCATCGCCTTCGCGCCCGCGTACGGGGTCGCCGGGTCACCGGTGTTGCCGATGACCAGGATCGGGGCGGAGCCGGGGGCACGCACGTCCGGGGTCTTCCAGGCGCCCGCCACCGGCCAGCCGGTGCAGCTCATCAGGCCCCAGCCCAGGTAGTCCCCGAACAGCGGGGACGCCTTGCGGAACGCGGGCAGCGCCGCCTTCGTCTGCTCCAGGGAGAACCGCTGCGAGCTGTCCGCGCAGTTGATGGAGATGTTGGCGGCGTTGGAGTTGTCGTACTGCCCGTCCTCCGAGCGGCCGTTCAGCGAATCGGCCAGGGCGAGGAGCAGCCCGCCGTTCCCGCCGCCCGCCTCGTCCAGGCCCTGTTCCAGCAGCGGCCAGGTCTCCTTGGAGTACAGGGCGGACGCGATGCCGGTGGTGGCCAGCGTCTGCGTCAGCGCCCGGTCGCCGAGTCCGTCGACGGGCTCCTCCTCCAGCTCGGCCAGCAGATCGGCGATGCCCTGCTCGACCTCCTGCTGGGTGGCCCCGGGCAGCGCGCAGTCGTCGCGTTCCGCGCAGTCCTTCGTGAAGTTGTCCAGGGCCAACTGGAAGCCCTGGGCCTGGCCGATGGCGGACTGCTCGGCGTCCTTCGTGGGGTCGACCACCGCGTCGAAGACCGCCCGGCCGACCTTGTCGGGGAAGAGGTGGGCGTAGACGCCGCCCAGCTCGGTGCCGTACGAGATGCCGAAGTAGTGCAGCTTGTCGTCGCCCAGCACCGTGCGCATCAGGTCCATGTCGCGGGCGGCGTTCGTCGTGCCCACGAAGGGGAGTTCGGGGCCGGAGTTCTCCTCGCAGTCCGCGATGAAGTCCTTCTGCCCCTGGACGAACTGCTTCTCCTCGGCCGCGTCGTCCGGGGTGGAGTCCTCCTGGTAGAAGGCGTCGAGCTGGGCGTCGTCGGCGCACTCGACGCCCTCGCTGCGGCCGACCCCGCGCGGGTCGAAGCTCACCAGGTCGTACCGGGTGCGGAGCTTGTCGTACTCGGTGCCGAACGCGGGCAGCGTAGCGACGCCGGACGCGCCGGGTCCGCCGAAGTTGAACACCAGCGAGCCGATCCGCCGCTTCTGCTCCTTGGCCTTCGCCCGCACCAGCGCCAGTTCGATCGTGCGGCCGTCCGGCTCCGCGTAGTCGAGGGGCACGTCCATGAAGGAGCACTCCCACACCACACCGCCGGGCAGCGGCGACGGCGACTCGCCGCCGCCCTGGGCCGAGTTCGGGGGCGGGCACGGGGACCATTCGAGCTGCTGCGAAGCCAGATCGTCGGCGGTGGAGGACGGAGAGGCGGTCGAGGCCCCGGTGGGCGTCGAGGACCCCTCCCCGTCACCGTCGTCCGAACAGGCGGCCAGCGGCAGCAGCACGGTGGCGGTGGCGGCGAGGGCGGCGGCACGCAGGGCGGGGGAAGTCCTCATGTCCCCATCGTGCGGCGGGGCGCCGGGGAGCGCGGCCGGGCACGGTCCATGCGGGTGGCGGAGGCCCGCTCCCGCCGCCGGGCCACGCTCGGCCACAGCTCGCCCGCGGGGGCCCGGCGGCGGGTCCGCTCACCCGGCCCGGGCCTCCGGCTACAGCTCGCCCGCGGGGGCCCGGCGGCGGGTCTGCTCGCCCGGCCCGGGCCTCCGGCTACAGCTCGCCCTTGCGGGTGAGCTGGTTGAAGGCGATCCACCCCGGCAGCACCGGCAGCCACAGGGTCATCACGCGGTAGAGCAGCACCGCAGGCGCCGCGACCTCCGCCGGCAGGCCGACCGCGATCAGGCCGAGCGTCAGCGCGCCCTCGACCGCGCCCATTCCGCCCGGGGTCGGGGCCGCCGAGCCGATCGCGTTCCCCGCCAGGAAGACCACCGCGATGCTCGCGTAGCTCAGCTGGGGCACGTTTGGGCCGCTGAACGCCCGGATCGAGGCGTCCAGACAGAGCACGAACAGGCCGGTCAGCAGCAGCATGCCGCTGATGCCCGTCAGCAGCTTCTGCGGCCGCTGCACCACGTCCAGCATGCGCGGCACGACCCCGGCGAACAGCGAGCGCACCCGCGTCACCACGAACTTCCGCAGGAACGGGACCGCCGTCACCACCAGCACCAGCACCGCGACCGTCAGCAGACCGGCGATCACCGTCCGGGACGGGGTCAGCGAGTCCGGGGTCCGCTCCGTCCCGGTGAGGTATCCGAACAGCGCCAGCAGCATGATGTGGGCGCCGAGCCCGAAGAGCTGCGAGGCCCCGACGCTCGCCACCGCGAGCCCGGGGCGCACCCCGGCGCGCTGGAGGAAGCGGGTGTTCAGGGCCACGCCCCCGATGGCGGCCGGCGCGACGATCTTCACGAACGAGCCGGCCACCTGCGCCTGCACGGTCTTCGAGAACGGCACCCGCTCCGGGACGAAGCCCAGCAGACTCATCGCCGCCGCCACGTAGCTCAGCGCCGAGAAGCCGAGGGCGGCCGCCACCCAGCCCCACTCCGCCTGCTCCACGACCACCCCGAAGTTCGCCTGGGTGACCTGCGAGATCAGGAAGTACGCGGCAATGGCCCCGGCGATGAAGCTGAACAGGGTGCGCGGTTTGATGCGCTCCAGGCGGACCGGTTCGACCGGGGCCTGCGGACGGATCAGCAGCACCTGACGCCGGATCTGGGCGAGCAGATCCTCCTCGCGGGCCTCCTCCAGCGCGTCGTCCACGGCGCGCTTCTCGGCCTGCTTCTCGGTGCGCAGCGACTTGCGCTCCGCCTTCTGGTCCGCCTTGAGGTCTGCCTTGGGGCTCGTCCTGGGGCCCGCCTTCTGCTCGGCCTTCGGGTCCGCGCCGAGATCCGGGAGAGTCCCCCCGGCGGACTCCGCCGCGGACTCCCCATCGGACTCCGCGGCGGCCTGCGCCTTCGCCTGCTTGGCCGCCTGCGAGGCCTCCACCGCCGCTTCCCGCTCGCGCTGCGAACGCTCGCGGGCGATCCGGCGCAGCGTCGCCCGGGTGGAGCGGCTCAGCGCGATCGGCTGGAGCAGCGGCAGACAGTCCGCCACCGCGTCCGGGCCGAGCACGGCCAGCGCCCCGGCGACCGACCGCTCGGCCCCCACCCGCAGCCCCAGCGTGGTCAGCAACTGGGCCACGTCCATCCGCAGCACCAGATCACCGGCGGCGATCTCACCGCCGCGCAGATCCGTCACGAACGCCCTGCCGGAACGATCCACCAGGAGCGCGTCACCGGTCAGCCTGCGGTGGGCGATCCGACGTGACTGGAGGGCCTTCACCTGACGCCAGGTGCCGCGCACCAGATCGTCGGTGATCTCCTCGTCCTCCATCGAGTCCAGCGTCCGGCCGCCGATGTGCTCGTAGACGAGCATCACCGCGTCGGGGCCCAGCTCCGAGGTGGCGATCAGCTTGGGGGCGTTCGCCCCGGCGGCGATGGCCGCGTACGCGAGCAGCGCCTCCTGCTCCAGTGCCTGGCGCAACGACTGGATCGAGCGCCGCTGGGTGATCCCGCGCAGCGTGAGCCGACGCCAGGCCCGGTAGAAGAACCCCTGGGCCTGCTGTTCCCGGTCGACGACGGTGACGTCCAGCGGGGGGCCGTCCTCCAGGGTGACCAGATAGCGCCGCCCCCGGTCGTTCTGGTCGGCGTGGTCCTGGGCGTCCTCGGTACGCATCGCCGCGACCGGACGGAAGCCCACGTGCCGCAGCCCCGCCATCAGGTGCTGGCCGGTGGGGCGGACGTTCGGCGAGCCGACCGCGTACAGCGTCCCGTACGCCACGGTCCAGCCGATCAGCACGGTGAGGATGATCGAGAACGGGGTGGTGTACCCGCCCACCAGCATCGCGAACGCGTCGAGCAGCAGGACCACCCACAGCACCACGCGCCAGCGAGGCCGCCGTGCCATCCCGACCGCCGTCATGTACGCGATGACCGGCGCGAGATAGCCGTGCACCGGGTCGGTCAGCCCGCCGGCCGTCTGCGGCTGGGTCAGCGCGTCCTGGATGGTGCCGGGCGCGGACCGCGAGACCCAGAGGTCGGTGGCGAGCGTCACCCCGTGGGCGAGCACGGCCGCGAGCACACCGTCCGCGATGCGCAGCCCGTCGCGTTTGATGAGGCGTTCGATGGCGAAGGCGACGGGCACCAGCAGCACGGCGATGCTGGACACCAGACCGGCGATCTTGATCAACAGATCGGGCGCCTGTTCGGTGCCCTTGGAGATGTCGTCCTCCAGGCCGGTGGTGGTGCCCTGGGCGAACGCGGCGATCGAGAACAGGACCGCGATCGCGAGCACCCCGATGAGCAGCCGCATCAGGTCGGAGGGGCGGTGCACCCGGGCGGGGAGCAGCGGCTCGTCGCCGGAGACCCGGTCGGTCAGAGCGGCCTCGGCCGAGGCCAGGGTGGAGCCGGCCGGATGTCCGGTGGTGGACGCCGTGGGGCCGTCGGCACGGGGCGCTCCGGAGGACTCGGAATCACCCTGAGGGCGCTCCCCGGCATCGGAGGCGTCCGCCGCCTTCGGTGGCTGCACGCCCTGCTCCTTCATCGCCTCTGGTCCGTCTTCGTGTTCTGGTATCACCGGTCACCGCCCGCATGATGGTGGCACGGCCCGTAGACAGAGGAGGGCATCAGGGTGCATCGCACGGGCGCGGGAAGCGCAACATACGCTCCTTTCCACCCGTGCGCACGCGGTGTGCCCGGACGGTTACCGTTCCGGCCGGGCTGTCGGTGGCGTACGGCAGGATGGGGCGGATGAGCCAGGACCAGACGGACGAGGGCGGGTCCGGCACCGCCCCTACCGGCACCGCCCCTACCGGCGCCGAACTGCCGGAGTACGCGGAGCGCGTCCTCGATGTGACCGACCTGATCCCACCCGGCCGGGTGATGACGTACGGCGACATCGCGGAGTGGCTGGGCGAGGGCGGACCCCGCCAGGTCGGCCGGGTCATGGCGCTGTACGGATCGGCCGTGCCGTGGTGGCGCGTCGTCCGCTCCGACGGGACCCTGCTCCCCACCCACGAGCTGCGGGCGCTGGACCACTACCGCGCCGAGGGCACCCCGCTGCGCGAGGCGTCGCACCGGGCGGAGGGCCATATCCCGCGCATCGACATGCGGCGCGCCCGCTGGGACGGTGGCGTGCGACCGGACGGCGGCGGCGGTGAGAGCGGGCGGACGGGGGCCGCGCCTGACGAAGGGCGCGGTGCGGGCGGTGACGCCGGCGGTGACGTCAGCGGTGACCCGCGTGGTGCGGGGGGTGAGGCGCGTGGTGCGGGCGGTGACGTCGGCGGCGCGGGCGGCCGGGGCGGCCGTGCGGGCGGTCGGGGCGAGAAAGCTCACACCTGACAGCTTCCGCCATCGGCCCCCGGCGGATACGGCCCCACGCGGCAGCGCACGTGACGGCGGCAGCGCACGTGACGAGCGACGCGGCACAGCCGCTGCCTCCCGTGCCGTCGCTGGCGTAGCGTCGTCATCGCGCGGCACGCTCCGCCCCTCCCCTCTTTCCCGTCTGCACCGACCCCGTCCCTCATCCATCACTCGTACACCCGCGTACACCCACCAGGACCGGCGATCCACGTGAGCTCCTCCTCCACCCGGCACAGTCCGCACCGTGAGTCACGGCCGCGGACCACGGGTGCGTACCGCCTGGTCCGCACTCCGCCCGGTTCCGTGGATCCCCCCCTCCTGGACGCAGGCCAGCGCACGGTGGTTGACCACCCGGGCGGCCCGCTGCTGGTCCTCGCCGGGCCCGGCACCGGAAAGACCACCACCCTCGTCGAATCCGTCGCCGCGCGGGTCAACCGGGGCACCGACCCCGCCCGCATCCTTGTCCTCACCTTCAGCCGCAAGGCCGCCGTCGAGCTGCGTGACCGGATGGCCGCCCGCCTCGGGGCGGCCCGGGGACCGCAGGCCACCACCTTCCACTCGTACTGCTACGCCCTGGTCCGGGCCCACCAGGACGCCGATCTGTTCGCCGATCCGCTGCGCCTGCTGTCCGGACCCGAACAGGACGTCACCGTCCGCGAGCTGCTCGCGGGCCAGCTCGACCTGGAGAAGGAGGGCCTGGCCCACGTCCGCTGGCCGGACGAGCTGCGGTCCTGCCTGACCACCCGCGGCTTCGCCGACGAGGTGCGCGCCGTGCTCGCCCGCAGCCGTGAACTGGGCCTCGGCCCGGACGCGCTGGCCGCCTTCGCCCGCCGCACCGGCCGCCCGGACTGGACGGCGGCGGCCCAGTTCCTCGCCGAGTACCTCGACATCCTCGACGCCCAGGGCGTCCTGGACTACGCCGAGCTGGTGCACCGCGCGGTCCTGCTCGCCGAGCGCCCCGAGGTGGCGGAGCGGCTGGCCGGGAGCTACGACGCGGTGTACGTCGACGAGTACCAGGACACCGACCCGTCCCAGGTGCGCCTGCTGCACGCGCTGGCGGGCAACCGGGGGCGCGCGCCGGGGTACGCCGAGGAGCGCGGGGCGACCGCGCGCGGCGGGCGGACGCTGGTCGCCTTCGGCGACCCCGACCAGTCGATCTACACGTTCCGGGGCGCCGACGTGAACGGCATCCTCGACTTCCCGGACACCTTCCGCCGGGCGGACGGGGGGCCAGCGCCCGTGGGCGTCCTCACCACCTCCCGCCGCTCCGGGGCCGGACTGCTCGCGGCGACCCGGCTGCTCACCCGCCGGATGCCGCTGACCCGGCTGCCCGCCGACATGGTCCGCGCCCACCGCGACCCGGCCGCCGTCCGGGACGGCGGCCAGGTCGAGACGTACACCTACCCGACCGCGTCCACGGAGCTGGAGAACATCGCGGACCTGCTGCGCCGCGCCCACCTGGAGGACGGGGTGCCGTGGCGGGAGATGGCCGTGCTGGTACGGGCCGGAGGCCGCTCGCTGCCCGCCGTGCGCCGCGCCCTCACCTCCGCCGGAGTCCCCCTGGAGGTCGACGGCGACGACCTGCCGCTGCGCCATGAACCGGCCGTCGCCCCCCTGCTGACAGCGCTGCGGACGGTGGCCGCGGCGGCGCTGCACACTGCCCGCGCCGACAAGGAGCTGCACACCGTCCGCGGCGGCGAGGAGCCGCACACCGTCCGCGCCGACAAGGAGCCGGACACCGCCCGCGCCGACGAGGAGCTGCACACCGTCCGCGGCGGCGAGGAGCTGCACACTGCCCGCGGTGACGCGGAGCCGGACACCGCCCGCGCCGACGAGGAGCCGGACGAAGCGGAGGCCCCCTGGCTCGACTCCGAGACCGCCCTCACCCTTCTCACCTCCCCGCTCGGCTCCATGGACGCCGCCGACCTGCGCCGCCTCGGCCGGGCCCTGCGCGACGAGGAGCGCGCCGCCGGGATCAGGGTGCCCGCCCCCTCCGACGCACTGCTGGCCCGCGCCCTCGCCGAGCCGGAACGACTCGTCACCCACGACCCGGCGTACGCCCACGGCGCGCAGCGCCTCGGCGCGCTCCTGCGCAAGGCCCGCGAACTCCTCGAAGGCGGCGGCACCGCCGAGGAGGCCCTGTGGGCCCTGTGGAACGGCACCCCCTGGCCCGGCAGGCTGGAGCGGGCCGCGCTGCGCGGCGGGGCGGGCGGGCGCAACGCCGACCGCGATCTCGACGCGGTGTGCGCCCTGTTCGAGACGGCCGCCCGCGCCGAGGAGCGCACCGGCGGGCGCGGGGCCCTCAACTTCCTCGAAGAGGTCGACGCCCAGGACATCGCCGCGGACACCCTCTCGCGGCGGACCGCCCGCCCCGACGCCGTACGCCTGATGACCGCCCACCGGTCCAAGGGCCTGGAGTGGCGGCTCGTCGTCGTCGCCGGGGTCCAGGAAGGCGTCTGGCCCGACCTGCGCCGCCGGGGCTCCCTCCTGGAGGCCGACCGGATCGGCCGCGACGGACTCGCCGAACCCCTCACGCCGGGGGCCCTCCTCGCCGAGGAACGCCGGCTTTTCTACGTCGCTGCCACCCGCGCCCGCGACCGCCTCGTCGTCACCGCGGTGAAGGCCCCCGCCGACGACGGCGACCAGCCCTCCCGCTTCCTGACCGAGCTGGGCGTCGAACCCCGCGACGTCACCGGCCGACCCCGCCGCCCCCTCGCCGTCGCCGCGCTCGTCGCCGAGCTGCGCGCCACCACGGTCGACCCGGCCGCCTCCGACGCGCTGCGCGAGGCCGCCGCCCACCGCCTCGCCCGGCTCGCCGCGCTCACCGACGACGAGGGGCAGCCGCTGGTGCCCGCGGCCCACCCGTACCGCTGGTGGGGCCTGGAGGAGCCGACCCGCTCCGCCGTTCCCCTCCGCGACCGCGACCAGCCCGTCACCCTCTCCGGCAGCGCGCTGGACCAGCTCGCCAACACCTGCGCCCTCCAGTGGTTCCTGGGCCGCGAGGTGAAGGCCGACGCCCCGGCCACCGCCGCCCAGGGGTTCGGCAACGTCGTCCACGTACTCGCCGACGAGGTCGCCTCCTCCCGTACCCCCGCCGACCTGGACGTCCTCATGGAACGCCTGGACTCCGTGTGGAACGGCCTCGCCTTCGACGCCCCCTGGAAGTCCGAGCAGGAGAAGGACCACGCCCGCGCCGCCCTGGAACGCTTCCTGCACTGGCACGTCCTGGACCGGGGCGGCCGGACGCCCACCGCGAGCGAGCACGACTTCGACGTGACGCTGGAGGCGGGCGAGTACACCGTCCGCATCCGGGGCTCGATGGACCGGGTCGAACAGGACGCCGAGGGCCGGGCGTACGTCGTCGACTTCAAGACCGGCAAGGGCGCGCCCACCAAGGACGAGGTCGCCGCCCACCCCCAGCTCGCCGTCTACCAGCTCGCCGTCCGCGAGGGCGCGGTCGACGAGGTCTTCGACGGCCACCGCCCCGAGCCGGGCGGAGCCGAGCTGGTCCAGCTCCGTCAGCCCGCGCCCAAGAAGGAGGGCGGCGACGCCTTCCCCAAGGTCCAGGCCCAGGAACCGCTGGCGGGGGAGTGGGTCTCCGGCCTGCTCGCCACCGCCGCCGGAAAGGTCCTGGACGAACGCTTCACCCCCACCACCGGCACCCACTGCGCCCACTGCGCCTTCCGCGCCTCGTGCAGCGCGCAGCCGGAAGGCCGGCAGGTGGTGGAGTAGGGCCTTTCGTGGGCATCGGCCCGGGTTGTCAGTGGCTCCGGTTACCGTTTCTCACGTGTCCCCACGTATCACCGATCCCGAGCAGCTCAAGGAGCTCCTCGGGATCCCGTTCACCCCGGAGCAGACGGCCTGCATCACCGCGCCGCCCGCCCCGCAGGTGATCGTGGCCGGGGCCGGGTCGGGCAAGACCACGGTGATGGCGGCCCGCGTGGTCTGGCTGGTCGGCACCGGACAGGTCGCGCCGGAGCAGGTCCTCGGCCTCACCTTCACCAACAAGGCAGCCGGCGAGCTGGCCGAGCGCGTCCGCAGGGCGCTCATCGCCGCCGGGGTCACCGACCCCGACGTCATCGACCCGGACAACCCCCCGGGCGAACCCACCATCTCCACCTACCACGCCTTCGCCGGCCGCCTCCTCACCGAGCACGGCCTGCGCATCGGCCTGGAGCCGACCACCCGCCTCCTCGCCGACGCCACCCGCTACCAGCTCGCCGCGAAGGTGCTGCGCGAGGCCCCGGGCCCCTATCCGGCGCTCACCCGGTCCTTCCCCACCCTGGTCAGCGATCTCCTGGCGCTCGACGGGGAGCTGTCCGAACACCTCGTCGGGCCCGGCGCGCTGCACCGCCACGACACCGAGCTGCTGAGCGCCCTGGAGCACACGAAACTCAGCAACGCCGACCTCCGCAAGATCCCCGAGGCCGCCGAGGCCCGCCGCTCCCTCCTCGGTCTCACCGAGCGCTACCGAACCGCCAAGCGCAGCCGCGACCTGCTGGACTTCGGCGACCAGATCGCCCTCTCCGCCGAGCTGGCCCTGACCCGGCCCGAGGTCGGGAAGATCCTGCGCGAGGAGTTCCGGGTGGTCCTCCTCGACGAGTACCAGGACACGTCGGTGGCCCAGCGGCTGCTGCTCTCCGCGCTGTTCGGAGCCGGCCCGGACACCGCCGCCACCGGCCACGCCGTCACCGCCGTGGGCGACCCCTGCCAGGCGATCTACGGCTGGCGCGGCGCGTCCGTCGCCAACCTCGACGACTTCCCCGAGCACTTCCCGCATGCCGACGGTACCCCCGCCACCCGCTACAGCCTCAGCGAGAACCGGCGCAGCGGCGGCCGGCTCCTCCAGCTCGCCAACAGTCTCGCCGGACCCCTGCGGGCGATGCACGAGGGCGTCGAGGCGCTGCGCCCCGCCCCGGGAGCCGAGCGGGACGGCATGGTCCGCTGCGCCCTGCTGACCACGCACACCCAGGAGATCGACTGGCTCGCCGACTCCCTCGCCCACCTCGTGCGCACCGGCACCCCGCCGGGCGAGATCGCCGTCCTGTGCCGCACCGCCGGGGACTTCCCCGAGATCCAGGCGGCGCTGGTCGCCCGGGACATCCCGGTCGAGGTCGTCGGCCTCGCCGGGCTGCTCCACCTGCCCGAGGTCGCGGACCTGGTCGCCGTCTGCGAGGTCCTCCAGGACCCGGGGGCCAATGCCTCCCTGGTCCGCCTCCTCACCGGACCGCGCTGGCGCATCGGCCCCCGTGACCTCGCGCTCCTGGGCCGCCGCGCCCGCCTCCTCGTGCACCGGGCCGGCCACGCGGACGACGCCGACCCGGACCAGCGGCTCGCGGACGCGGTCGAGGGCACGGACCCGGCCGAGGTGATATCGCTCGCGGACGCGCTGGACACCTTCCTGGTCGTGGGGGACGCGGCCGACGACGGGCTGCCGTTCTCCGCCGAGGCACGCGTCCGCTTCGCCCGCCTCGCCCGCGAGCTGCGCGACCTGCGACGCTCGCTCGCGGACCCCCTGATGGACGTCCTGCACCGGGTCCTGGCCACCACCGGCCTCGAGGTCGAGCTGTCCGCGTCCCCGCAGGCGCTGGCCGCCCGCCGCCGGGAGACCCTCGCCAACTTCCTGGACACCGCGGCCCGGTTCGCCTCCCTGGACGGCGAGGCGACCCTGCTCGCCTTCCTCGGCTTCCTGCGGACCGCCGCGCAGTACGAGAAAGGCCTCGACAACGCGCTGCCCGGCGGCGAGAACACCGTCAAGGTCCTCACCGCCCACAAGTCCAAGGGCCTGGAATGGGACGTCGTCGCCGTACCCGGACTGGTCACGGGCCAGTTCCCGAGCGACCGGGCCCGCGAGGCGTGGACCGCCCAGCCCCAGGTGCTCCCGCACGCCCTGCGCGGCGACGCGGAGACGCTCCCGGCCCTCGACACGCACGACGGCCTCGACGCCAAGGGGATCAAGGCGTTCAAGGCGGAGATGAAGGAGCACCAGCACACGGAGGAACTGCGCCTCGGCTACGTCACCTTCACCCGCCCCCGCACCCTGCTCCTCGGCTCCGGCCACTGGTGGGGCCCGACCCAGAAGCGGACGCGGGGCCCGTCCGCCTTCCTCGACGCGCTGTACGAGCACTGCGCGGCGGGCCACGGCGAGATCGAGGCCTGGGCGGACGAGCCCGCGGAGGACGAGGAGAACCCGGCCCTCGCGGACCGGGACGCCGACCTGGCCTGGCCGCTCCCGCTGGACGCCGACGCCCTCGCCCGCCGCCGCGCCGCCCGGGACACGGTGCTGGCCCACCTGGAACGGCTGGCCACCGGTGAGCCTGCGCACGAGCCCGATGAGGCACCGGCCGATGACACACCGGCCGACGAGGAACTGCCCGACGAGGAGCCGTTCGACGCGGAGCCGCTCGACGAGGAGCCGCTCGACGAGGACTGGGACTGGGACGCGCTCCCCACCGAACGCCCCCCGGGCGCACCCGGGACGGCACCGGACCCGGCACCTGACACCGCACCGCACCCGCCCCCGCACATCCCGGCCGCCCGCCACCCCCAGGAGGCTGGTCCCGCGGAACGGCTCACCCCCGAGGAGGCCCGCACCCTCGCCTCCTGGGACCGGGACCTGGACTCCCTGGCCGGGGAGCTGCGCCGCGCCCGCGCCACCGTGCGCGAGGTCCTCGTGCCCGCCGCGCTCTCCGCCACCCAGCTGCTGCGCCTGGCCGAGGACCCCGACGCCTTCGCCCGGGAGCTGGCCCGGCCCATGCCCCGCCCGCCCCAGCCCGCCGCCCGCCGGGGCACCCGGTTCCACGCCTGGGTGGAGTCGCGGTACGAGGAACTGCCGCTGCCCATGCTCGGCCCCGACGAACTGCCCGGGGGCGACGAGAGCGACGCGGAGATCGCCGACGAGCGGGACCTCGCCGAGCTGAAGGAGGCGTTCGAGCGCACCGCGTACGCCCGGCGCACGCCGTACCGGGTGGAGACCCCGTTCCAGATCACCCTGGCGGGCCGCGTGATCCGGGGCCGGATCGACGCCGTCTACCGCACGGGCGACCAGTACGAGATCGTCGACTGGAAGACCACCCGCCACCGCACCGCCGACCCGCTCCAGCTCGCCGTCTACCGGCTGGCCTGGGCCGAACTGCACGATCTGCCGCTCGAAGAGGTCACCGCCACCTTCCTCTACGTACGCAGCGGGGAGACCGTCCACCCGCAGGGACTGCCCGGCCGGGCCGAGCTGGAGCGGATCCTGCTGGACGAGCCGGCCCCCGGGGACGGATAGGCTCAAGAGCATGAGCGAGACCCCGGACAGCGCCGTCCGTACGTACACCGAACAGCACCGCGCAGCCTTCCTCGACGACCTCGCGGAGTGGCTGCGCATCCCGTCCGTCTCCGCGCAGCCGGAGCACCACGGGGACGTACGGCGCAGCGCGGAGTGGCTGAGCGCCAAGCTCGAGGAGACCGGCTTCCCGGTCACCGAGATCTGGGAGACCCCCGGAGCGCCGGCGGTCTTCGCCGAGTGGCCCAGCGAGGACCCTCACGCCCCGACGGTCCTGGTCTACGGCCACCACGACGTGCAGCCCGCCGCCCGCGAGGACGGCTGGGCGACCGACCCGTTCGAGCCGGTGATCCGGGACGGCCGTATGTACGGACGCGGCGCGGCCGACGACAAGGGCCAGGTGTTCTTCCACACCCTCGGGGTCCGCGCCCACCTCGCGGCGACCGGCCGCACCACCCCCGCCGTCCACCTCAAGCTGCTGATCGAGGGCGAGGAGGAGTCGGGCTCCCCGAACTTCCGCGCCCTGGCCGAGCAGCGGGCGGACCGGCTCGCCGCCGACGCGGTGATCGTCTCGGACACGGGCATGTGGGACGAGGACACCCCGACCGTCTGCACCGGCATGCGCGGCCTCGCGGAGTGCGAGATCGAGCTGTACGGCCCCGCCCAGGACATCCACTCCGGATCGTTCGGCGGAGCCGTCCCCAACCCGGCCACCGAGATCGCCCGCCTCGTCGCCGCCCTCCACGACGCGGACGGCAAGGTCGCGATCCCCGGCTTCTACGACGGGGTCACCGACCTCACCGACACCGAGCGGGCCCTCTTCGCCGAGCTGCCCTTCGACGAGGCCACCTGGCTGCGCACCGCGAAGTCGGGGGCCGCGGCCGGCGAGGCCGGGTACTCCACGCTGGAGCGCGTCTGGGCCCGCCCCACCGCCGAGGTCAACGGCATCGGCGGCGGCTACCAGGGCGCCGGCAGCAAGACGATCATCCCCTCCTCGGCCCTGGTGAAGATCAGCTTCCGGCTGGTCGACGGCCAGGAGCCCGACCGCGTACAGCAGGCCGTCCGGAGCTGGGCCGAGTCCCGTATCCCGGCGGGCGTCCGCCACCGGATCGCCTTCCAACCGTCTACCCGCCCCTGCCTCACCCCGCTGGACCACCCCGCCCTGAAGGCGGTGGCCCGCGCGATGGGCCGGGCCTTCGGGAAGAAGATCCTCTTCACTCGCGAAGGAGGCTCCGGGCCCGCCGCCGACCTCAGGGACGTGCTCGGCGCGCCCGTCCTCTTCCTCGGCATCTCCGTACCCTCCGACGGCTGGCACGCCCCCGACGAGAAGGTCGAGCTCGACCTGCTGCTCAAGGGTGTGGAGACGACCGCCCACCTGTGGGGCGAGCTGGCCACGGCACTGCGCTGAAATGCCCGCAACTGCTGAACGCTCGGAACCATCGAACGCCCGGGGAACCGCTGAACGCCCGGAACCGCCGAATGCACGGACCCGCCGCATGCCCGGACCTGCTGAACGCCCGGAACCGGAACTCCGCTGAATCCTCTGCACACCCTCCACGTACCTGTGCACACCCGATCCACCCAGGGGGAGTAGGAAGCACCTGTGAGCACCTTCGACAACGCCACCGCAGACCGCCCGATCGGCCTCACCGCGCCGAGCGGCATCGACCGCGCGGCACACCACCGCCTCGACGAGGCGTGGCTGGCCGTGGCGTGGAGCCACCCGACGACCCGCGTCTTCGTCGTCTCCGGCGGGCAGGTGCTGATCGACGACACCCCCGACGGGGGCACCGAGATCGTCATGACCCAGGCCTTCGAGGCCCCGGTCACCGAGACCCACCGGTATTTCCTCGGCACCGACGAGAACGGCGTCAGCTACTTCGCGCTCCAGAAGGACTCGCTGCCCGGCCGCATGGACCAGTCGGCCCGGCCCGCGGGGCTCCGCGAGGCGGGACTGCTCCTCGGCCCCCGCGACGCGGGCCTGATGGCGCACGCCGTCGCCCTGGAGAACTGGCAGCGGCTGCACCGCTTCTGCTCCCGCTGCGGCGAGCGCACCGTCATCGCGGCGGCCGGCCACATCCGCCGTTGCCAGGCGTGCGGCGCCGAGCACTACCCGCGCACCGACCCGGCGGTCATCATGCTGGTCACCGACGACCAGGACCGGGCCCTGCTGGGCCGCCAGGTGCACTGGCCGGAGGGCCGCTTCTCCACCCTCGCCGGGTTCGTCGAGCCGGGGGAGTCGATCGAACAGTCCGTGGCCCGCGAGGTCTACGAGGAGGCCGGGGTCACCGTCGGCGAGGTCGAGTACATCGCCAGCCAGCCGTGGCCGTTCCCCTCCAGCCTGATGCTCGGCTTCATGGCGCGGGCGACCACCTTCGACATCACCGTCGACGGCGAGGAGATCGAGGAGGCCCGGTGGTTCTCCCGCGAAGACCTCACCGCCGCGTTCGAGTCCGGCGAGGTCATGCCCCCGTTCGGCATCTCGATCGCGGCCCGCCTGATCGAGCTCTGGTACGGCAAGCCGCTCCCGAGGCCCGGCAGCGCGAAGCGGACCGACTGAGCACCCCCGGACACACCACTGCCCCCGGCGGTGCCGGGGGCAGTGGTACGCGCGACGGGCGGTCGTCCATCGGCCGGGATCAGGCGGCGAGCGCCTGCTTCACCTGGGCGAGGGACGGGTTCGTCATGACCGACTCGGTGCCCGAGGGGGCCACGATCAGCAGCGTGGGGACCGTCTGGTTTCCGCCATTCGCCTTCTCGACGAACGCGGCCGACTCCGGGTCGTGCTCGATGTTGACCTCGTTGTACGCGATGCCCTCGCGGTCCATCTGGCTCTTCAGCCGACGGCAGTAGCCGCACCAGGTGGTGCTGTACATCGTCACAGTGCCCGCCATGTCGCTGGCGCTCCTTCGTCTCGTCCGTACGCTGCGCGGCCGGCAGCGTCACTCGCGGTCAGGCCGCTGTCGCGGCCCTTCCGTATGGATAAGGAACGTACGGGACGCGGCCACCATTCCCACCACGCCCCCGTACCGGCCGTCCGGCCCTCGTACCGGCCCTCGTACCGGCCCCCGTGCCTCGGTAGCCGGTACGACGAATACCTCACCCCTGTGGACAACCGCCGCATCCGCCCCCTGGGACCTGGCAGCATGGCGGGGTGACAGCAGCAACGCACTCCACCCTCTTCCCTCAGGTCCCCGAGACCCCGGACGCCGTGCTCGACGGGCTCGACCCCGAGCAGCGCGAGGTGGCTCTGGCCCTGCACGGACCGGTGTGCGTGCTGGCCGGAGCCGGTACGGGCAAGACCCGCGCGATCACGCACCGCATCGCGTACGGGGTGCGTGCGGGCATCCTCCAGCCGGCCACCGTGCTCGCCGTCACCTTCACCAACCGGGCCGCCGGAGAGATGCGCGGCCGCCTGCGCCAGCTCGGCGCGACCGGCGTCCAGGCGCGGACCTTCCACTCCGCCGCCCTCCGCCAGCTCCAGTATTTCTGGCCGAAAGCAGTCGGTGGCGAGCTGCCCCGGCTGCTGGAGCGGAAGGTGCAGCTGGTCGCCGAGGCCGCCGCCCGCTGCGAGCTCCGGCTCGACCGCAACGAGCTGCGGGACGTCACCAGCGAGATCGAGTGGGCCAAGGTCACCCAGACCGTCCCCGCCGACTATCCGGCGGCCGTCGCCAAGACCCAGCGGGACGCCCCCCGCGATCCGGCGGTCCTCTCCCAGATCTACTCCACGTACGAACAGCTCAAGCGCGACCGCTCGGTGATCGACTTCGAGGACGTGCTGCTGCTCACCGTCGGCATCCTCCAGGACCGGAGCGACATCGCCGAGCACGTGCGCGGCCAGTACCAGCACTTCGTCGTCGACGAGTACCAGGACGTGAGCCCGCTCCAGCAGCGGCTGCTCGACCTCTGGGTCGGGGACCGGGACGATCTCTGCGTCGTCGGCGACGCCAGCCAGACGATCTACTCCTTCACCGGGGCCACCCCGGACCACCTGTTGAACTTCCGCACCCGCCACCCCGGGGCGACCGTGGTCAAGCTGGTGCGGGACTACCGCTCCACCCCCCAGGTCGTCCACCTCGCCAACGGCCTGCTGAGCCAGGCCCACGGCAAGGCGGCCGACCACCGGCTGGAGCTGGTCTCGCAGCGCGACAAGGGGCCCGAGCCCGTCTACGCGGAGTATTCCGACGAGCCCACCGAGGCCGAGGGCACCGCCCGGCTGATCCGCGATCTCGTCGCCGCGGGCGTGCCGGCCGGCGAGATCGCCGTCCTCTACCGCGTCAACTCCCAGTCCGAGGTCTACGAGCAGGCACTCGCGGACGCCGGGGTGCCCTACCAGCTGCGCGGCGCCGAGCGGTTCTTCGAGCGGGCCGAGGTCCGCGAGGCGGGCACCGCCCTGCGCGGCGCGGCCCGCGCCGGAGGCAACGACTCGCTCCTCGACGGTGCGGAGGACCTGGCCGCCCAGGTGCGGGCGGTGCTCTCCACCAAGGGCTGGACCAGCCGGCCGCCCGCCGGGTCGGGAGCCGTGCGCGACCGCTGGGAGTCGCTGGCCGCGCTGGTGCGCCTCGCGGAGGACTTCGAGACGGCCAAACCGGGGGCGACCCTGACCGACCTGGTCCGGGAGCTGGACGAGCGGGCGGCTGCCCAGCACGCCCCGACGGTCCAAGGGGTGACCCTGGCCTCGCTGCACTCGGCGAAGGGCCTGGAATGGGACGCCGTGTTCCTGGTCGGCCTCACCGAGGGCATGATGCCGATCGCCTACGCCAAGACCGACGAGCAGGTCGAGGAGGAGCGGCGCCTGATGTACGTCGGCATCACCCGCGCCCGCGTCCACCTCTCGCTCTCCTGGGCGCTGTCCCGGTCACCGGGCGGCCGCGCGAGCCGACGGCCGACCCGCTTCCTGAACGGGCTGCGCCCGGGCTCGACGGCCTCGGGCGCGCGGAGCGGGGCCGGCGGGGCCGGCGGCGTCGGAGGGATCGACCGGGGGACCGGCCGGTCCGCCGTCGGGCGGACCCCGGCCGTCGAGCGCAAACCCAGGAGCCCGGTGCGCTGCCGGGTCTGCGGACGCACGCTCACCGACGCGGGCGAGATGAAGCTGATGCGCTGCGAGGAGTGCCCCTCGGACATGGACGAGGCGCTGTACGGGCGGCTGTACGACTGGCGCGCCGCCCAGGCGGCCCTGCTGGGGCAGCCGGACTTCTGCGTGTTCACCGAGAAGACGCTCATGGCGATCGCCGAGGCCGTGCCGTCCACCGAGGGCGAGCTGGTCGTCATCGCCGGCGTCGGCAACCGGAAGCTGAGCCGCTTCGGCACCGATGTTCTGGCCATCTGCGCAGGTGAGGCGATGGATGGCGAGTCCGAGGAGGGCGCGGACGAGACCTGAGTGAAACTCGTCCAGAAAATAGTTTGCGCCCGCCCCAGTCGTCACCATAGGTTCTTAACCACGGGAACAGCGACTTCTCTGAAGCCCTGAATCCGTGCTGTACTTATCCGAATACGCAGGACCGGTCCCGGCCGGTCCCCCTGAGACGCCGAGAGGAGGCGATTGAAGTGATCAGCATCATCGAAACCCAGAAAATGACCGATCTCTCGGTCGTCTCCGCCTGCTCGCTCGGCCTCACCCGCTCCTCGGTTGCCTCGCTTCGCGCCACCGGTCTGTCCGGCGTCTCCGCCGTCCGTCCGCTGTCCCTGGTGAGCCTCCCTGTGACGCGGGAGCGTAATGAGCGACCGATCGAGGCACCGGCGGCAGCAGTAGCGAAGGCAGCACAGGCTCAGGCCTATGCCTTTGCGGCAGCCGGTGCCGGAGCCGATAAGCAGACGCAGCACCACCGCACGATGTGGGCCTTCCGTGGGCCTGAACCCTGGAGCGATCCAGCCTGATCCAGCATCAGGCCGGCGCCTTCAGGGCCGCGGAACCCCACTCGGGATCCGCGGCCCTTTTGTTTTGTCCGAACGGACGGGACGGAGCGAAGGAGCCTCGGGACAAGCAGGACCTGGTACCAGCAGCCGCCAACCGGCCAACAGGCCGGCACGACCAGACGAGGACACCACCCACCGTGCACATCGAAACGCACGCCCCGTCAGTACCGCTTTCCACCCCGATCTCGCCGCCCGGCTCCACGGAGGACTCCGCCTTGACCCCGCTCACCACGCTCACCGCGCTCGACGACGCCATCGAGAACCTCGGCGTACCCGTCCCCTGCCGTTCCTACGACCCGGAGGTCTTCTTCGCCGAGTCGCCCGCCGACGTCGAGTACGCCAAGTCCCTCTGCCGCACCTGCCCGCTCGTCGAGGCCTGCCTCGCCGGGGCGAAGGACCGCCGCGAGCCGTGGGGCGTCTGGGGCGGCGAGCTCTTCGTCCAGGGCGTCGTCGTGGCCCGCAAGCGTCCGCGTGGCCGTCCGCGCAAGAACCCGGTCGCAGCGTGACCGCGACCTGTGGGGTCCCCGCCCCCCCACGCAGGCTCCGCCTCGGAACGATCGACCGTCCCCAGACCCATGACCCCCGGAATCAGGCACCGATGATCACCCCCACGAAGGAGCCCGTCGGCTCCGCCACCCCCGACGTCACCATCATCGGCGCGAACGACTCGCGTCAGAACAGGACCCGCGAAATGCAACTCATCCCAGAAGCCATGGCGCGTGCGCATATGCGCGACCGCCTGCGGGAGGCCCAGGAGGACCGCCAGTCGGCCCGCCTGATCGCCGCCCGCCGGATGCAGCGCCGAGCGGAGCGCGCCTCGCTGCGCGCCCGCCGCGCGCTGGCCATGGCGGTCATGCACTGACCGTGCACCATCACGTCACCGCGGGGCCGTCCGGACACGGACGGCCCCGCGGTGCGTTGTACCGCCGCCCATCCGGTCACGGGGATATCGTCAGAAGGTGGACGAGGAGACCCATCCCCCCGAACAACCCGCCGCACACAGCGTGGTGTGCGCCCGCTGCGGCACCGCAGCCGAGGGCGACGCAGCCCCTTTGACCTGGCTCTGTTCCGTGGAGGACGGACATCGTCTCCTCTTCTGCGAGGGCTGCGCCCGCCTCCACCTCCGCGCGATCGAGAGCCGCCTCGACTCACTCTGGTGGTGACCGAGGCTCCCTGACCTCTCCTACCCCTGAACGGGCTCCCCCTCCGGCTCGCCCTCCTCCTCGGCGTACTCCGTCCCCTCCACCTCGGCGTCCTCCTCGGCGTCCTCCGCGAGGAACCCCGGCAGCCACGCCTCGAGCTCGTCGCGCAGCCGGACCGTCGCGCCCAGCTGGCACAGCACCCCGATCGTGCTGAGCGTCACCCGGTGGATGAGGACGTAGGAAGGCGGGAGATTCAGCTGCCGGCCGAGCTGATGGGCGGGGGAGCGCGGATCGGCTATCCGGGCCGCCTGTTCACGGATCCAGCCCCGGCTGAAGGTGAACTCCTCCACCTGCGTGGGCTCGATGATCGGGAGCAGATAGTCGAGCACCGCGTCCGGGTCCAGGTCGATCGACTCCTTCACGAAGCCCTCTTCCCGCAGCAGCCCGTAGACCCCCGCCGCGTCGCCCTCCAGCGTCAGCCGCAGGGAGTCGCCGATGGTCCGCGGCAGCCCGCCCGGCAGCCGGTCGACCGTGCCGAAGTCCAGCACCCCCAGCCGCCACGACCCGAACGAACCGCCGGCCCCCTCCGTATGCTCCGCGCCCTCCGTATGCTCCGCGCTCTCCGGCGCCGGGGGCAGCAGCCGGAAGTTGCCCGGATGCGGGTCGGCGTGCAGCAGGCCGGTGCGTGCCGGACCGGAGAAGAGGAAGCGGGCCAGCAACTGTCCCGCACGGTCCCGCTGTTCCGCCGTCCCCTCCGCGATGACCTCGGACAGCGGGATCCCGTCGATCCACTCCGTCACCAGCACCTGGTCGGACTGGTGCACCACCTGAGGAACCACCACATCCGGGTCATCCTCGAACTCCGCCGCGTGCTCCTGCTGCGCCCGGGCCTCCAGCTCGTAGTCCAGCTCCTCCGAAACCCGGTTCCGCAGCTCCTTGATCAGTGGCTTGACGTCCATCCCCGGGACCAGCGGGCCGAGCAGCCGGGCGAAGCGGCTGAGCTGGGCGAGGTCGGAGAGCAACGCTTCTCCCGCGCCGGGATACTGCACCTTCACCGCGACCTCGCGGCCGTCGTGCCACACCGCCCGGTGCACCTGCCCGATCGAGGCGGCAGCCGCCGGCGTGTCCTCGAACTCCAGGAAGTACTCCCGCCAGTCCTCCCCGATCCGTGTCGCGAGAACCCCGTGGACCGTGCGCGCGGGCAGTGGCGGCGCGGCCTCCTGGAGCTTGGTCAGCGCGGCCCGATACGGGCCGGCGACCTCCTCGGGCAGGGCCGACTCGAAGACGGAGAGGGCCTGGCCCAGCTTCATGGCCCCGCCCTTCAGCTCGCCCAGGGTCTTGAACAACTGGTCCGCCGTGCGCTGCTGCACCTCACGGGCGACCAGCTCGGCCGACTTTCCACCGATCCGCTTGCCCAGACCCCATGTGGCACGGCCGGCGAAGCCGAGCGGAAGCGCGGCCAGCTTGGCCGTACGCGTAACCGCCTTCCGGGGAAGATCAGACATGTGCCCCTCCAGTTCCCAGACTGCCGTGCCGCTCGTGCCTCCGGGATCTCTCCGGCGACGGCGGTCACCCCGCCATTGTGTCCTGCGCCGGAAGAGCCCCGGAGGGCCGTTCCCTCATAGCGCCCCCGGCCGCCCCGCAGGAGCAGTCCGCATGCGGGCCGATCGGCTCGGAACGCCAGTCCAGCAAGGGCAGAGCGGCCTCCCAGCGAGCTCCGGTACAGGCGGGGAGGTCCCCGTCCAGAAAGGCCAGGGCATGTGCCGCGGCGAGACCGGCGACCGCCGTCGCGAGCCCCAGATCGCAGGCGGGCACGGCTCCCCGCCGCCCGGAACGCCACTGCGCCAGCATCCGGGGCCACTGCGGATCCCGGTCCGCGCGGTGCAGCTCCAGGCAGCCCGCGCACCCGGTGCCCCCGGGGAGAACGAGAGGCCCGACCACCCCGGTGGCCTCGATCACACCCGCATAGAGATGGGGAGTGCCCGACGCGATCCAGGGACCGGCCGTGTCCGGGACGGGCGCGTACACCGCGAGGCCGTCCCGGGGAGCGACGACGATCAGGGACAGACCGGGCTGCCCGGCGCTCCCCGGCAGGTCGGCCGCCGCTCCGTCCGTCCTCGCCTGCCGGGGAGCGGGCCCGGGCGCGCACCGGCGGACGAGCCGGCGGGCCGCCACGTCGCGCCGTTCCCCCACGGCTGCCGGGGGAAGCCCCCCGGGCGCCACGTCCCAGTGCTCGGCCCGGCCCCCGTCGAGCACTTCCACGTGCCCCACTCCGGCGCCCGACAGCACCGAGGCGATGGAGGCCCCGACCCGGCCCGCTCCCCGAACCTGGACCCTCATCGCCCGCCGGGCCGCCATCCGGCGCGTGCCGCCGCCCGGCTCGGGACGGACGACGGACAGGGAGGCCACATCCGGACGCTGGCGGTCCATCACCTCGGCGCGCCGGCACAGGACATCGGCCCCCGGACCGGCCGACCGCGGGTCGTCCAGGAGCCCGGCCTCCGCCAACCGAGAGAGCAGAGTCTCCACATGACGCTCCGACAGGTCCAGGGCGCGGGCCTCCTCGTGCAGCAGCGGCAGCCCTCGCGTGCCGTCGAGCAGTTCCAGGAAGCTGCCCGTGGCGAGGTCCACCGGCCCGAGCGTCACGGCATGTGCGGGTGTCACACCGAATTGCACGGTGTTCCGTCCGCGCCAGGCGCGGCGCAGTGCGGGCTTCAGCATCGGATACATGACTTCTCCCCCCGAGCGGTGTCGCGGGCACAGCTGTGCCCACAGACCGGTTGATCCACGGGTCTATCCGCGGGACCTCTGCCAGAATGCGGGTCCGCCCCGAACCGCGCCCGGAGTTGTCCACAGGCGCAGGTCATTAGTCATTCAAGCCTTTGGTCGTTCAAGCGTGTGGTTGTGCGCCTGGTGCGTGCCGGGGCGCGGATCTCCGCGAACCGTTCCCGGGGGCGGGACTTCCCCCACGGACAGCGGGTAACGTCGTGGCGTGTCCGCCGACCCGTCGTCCGGCTTCGCCGGGGAGACCCCCGTGCCCAGCGCCGGAAGCCATCAGCGCAGCGCGGCAGCCCCTGCGGCCCGCGCTTCGGCGACGAGCGCGGTCGAGGTCCGCAGGAGCACCCGGCGCAGGAGAACGGTCTCCGCGTACCGCGAGGGCGACCGCACGATCGTGCTCATCCCCGCCCGGATGTCGGAGGCGGAGGAGCGGCGCTGGGTGGGCGTGATGCTGGACAAGCTCGCCGCCCAGGAGAACAAGCGCGTCCTGGGCGACACCGAACTCGTCGAGCGTGCCGGGCGGCTGTCCGCCCAGTATTTCGACGGTCGCGCCAGGCCCGTCTCGGTGCGCTGGGTGACCAACCAGAACACCCGCTGGGGCTCGTGCACCCCTGCCGAGGGCAGCATCAGACTCTCGCACCGGCTGCAGGGCATGCCGGAGTACGTGATCGACTACGTACTCCTCCACGAACTGGCACATCTGCTCGTTCCCGGACACGGTCCCGGGTTCTGGCGGCTGCTGGAGGCCTATCCGCGCACCGAGCGCGCCCGGGGGTACCTGGAGGGCGTCGTGGCGGCCGATCGGCTGCCCCACCTGCCCGCCGCCCGCGAGGAGTGACCGGGGCCGGTCGCTTTCGCCGATTCTGTACCGGGTGTGTACCGGCTTGGTCCGATGTCGTCGTTTGCGGTTAGCCTGACGCGACGCATTTACCTTCTGGATGGGGGACGGTCGTTACGCATGGCCAGGGAATTCCAACGCGGCCACAAGGCCAAGATCAGTGATCTCACGCCGGGGACGGATCTGTACGTAGGCGTGCAGATCGCGGCCCCGGGGCTGACTTTCGACATCAGCTGCTTCGGCCTCGACGCCCATGAGCAGCTCTCCGACGACCGGTACTTCATCTTCTTCAACCAGCCGAAATCGCCCGAGGAGTCCATTCAGCTCCTCGGCGCGCAGTCCGGTGACACCGAGTCCTTCCGCGTCACGCTCGACCGCATTCCGGCAGCCATCCAGAAGCTTTCCTTCACCGCGACGCTCGACGGTTCCGGGCAGATGTCCCAGATCGGTCCGGGATACATCCGCATCGTCGCGGGCGGCGAGGAAGTGGTGCGATACGCCTTCACCGGGTCGGAGTTCACCACCGAGCGCGCTGTGATGCTCGGTGACTTCTATCTGAAGGACGTCTGGCGCTTCGCCGCCGTCGGCCAGGGCTTCGACGGCGGTCTCGACGCGCTCCTGAAGAACTTCGGGGGCGAGGTCGCCGAGGAAGAGGCGCCGCCCGCCGCCGCCCCGGCCGCCGTTCCGGGATTCGCCCCGCCGGCCCAGGCCGTAGCGCCCCCCGCCTTCGGCGCGCCGCCGGCCGCCCCGGCTCCGCAGCCCGCACCGGCCTTCGGCGCCCCGTCCGCGCCCACGCCGCCGCCCGCACCGCAGCAGCCGATGCACGCGGCGCCGACGATCGCGGCCCCGCTGGCTCCCCAGACGCCGCGGGCGCCCCAGGCCCCGTCCCCGTACGGCCAGCCCCAGCAGCCGCACCAGCCGCACCAGCCCCAGTGGGGTCAGGTCCCCGGCCAGGGTGCGCCGCCCGCCGCTCCGTTCGGCCAGCAGGCCCCCGCTCCCTACGGCCAGTCGGCGCCGGCCCCGTACGGCCAGCAGCCCCCCGTCGGCATGCCGCCGGGTGTCCCGCAGGGCGTGCCCCAGGGAGTACCGGCCACGGGCGCGGGCCTCCAGGCGGCTCTGCAGCCGTACAAGGAGACCGCGACCGGGCAGCGCTGGACCCCGCAGAACCAGCAGCTCATGCGGGTCGACCTGACCATGGGCGGATCCGGGGTCCTGGCGCGCCAGGGCAGCATGGTGATGTACCAGGGCAAGGTGGACTTCGGCTACAAGAGCGCCGGGTTCGTCGGCCGCGCCGTGGGCAATGCCACCGGCCAGGAGATGCAGCTGATGCGCTGTACCGGCCGCGGCCAGGTCTTCCTCGCCGAGGAGGGCTCGCACCTGCATCCGATCGAGCTGCAGGGCGATGCCATCTGCGTCTCCGCCGAGAGCGTCCTCGCCTTCGACGAGTCCCTCCAGTACGAGGTCCGCAGGGTCGAAGGGCACGGCATCCCCGGCGGAGCCCTGTTCACCATGCAGTTCCAGGGCACCGGCACCGTGATCGTGAAGACCCACGGCACCCCGGTCGTCCTGCCGGTCACGCCCACCACGTTCGCCGACTGCAACGCGGTGGTCGCCTGGTCGGCCGCCTCCCAGGTGATCGTCTCCAGCCAGGTCCGGCTGCGCCGCAACGCCTACCCCGGGCACAGCGGGGAGACCGTGAACCTCCAGTTCCGGGGAGCCCCCGGCAACTTCATCGTCGTCCAGCCCTACGAGGTCTGAGGGAGCCCGTCATGAACCAGCAACTCGCGGGCTTCGCCCCGACCCCTGTCACTGCCCGTATGGAGAACCACGGCAAGACCATGCTCAAGGTCGCCATGGCCTCCGGGCAGGACCTCTTCGCGCGCACCGGCTCGATGGTGGCGTACGAGGGCTTCATCCAGTACGAGCCCAACCCGCCCGCCGCCCGGCAGATCGCCTCCCAGTGGATCACCGGCGAGGGCGCGCCCGTCATGAAGTGCTCCGGCGACGGACTGCTCTACCTCGCCGACTACGGCGCCGACGTGGTCGTCATCAACCTCGACAAC
Source organism: Streptomyces sp. CA-278952 (assembly GCF_028747205.1). Taxonomy (NCBI): domain Bacteria; kingdom Bacillati; phylum Actinomycetota; class Actinomycetes; order Kitasatosporales; family Streptomycetaceae; genus Streptomyces; species Streptomyces sp. CA-278952. Next base: position 2,506,763 of record NZ_CP112880.1, on the reverse strand, counting down.
GACTCCATCTCCGTCAACGGCACCAACCTCCTCGCCTTCGACGCCCACCTCACCTGGGGCGTCGAGAAGGTCAAGGGGCTCGCCAAGTTCGCCGGACAGGGTCTGTGGAACGTCGTCGTCCAGGGCACCGGATGGGTCGCCATCACCTCGCGCGGCACTCCGATCGTCGTCGACTGCGGACGCGGCGAGGACGAGACGTACGTCGACCCGGACGCGCTCGTCGCCTGGTCCCCGAACCTCAAGGTGAAGGGCAAGCGGAGCTTCAAGGCCGGATCGCTGATCGGCCGCGGCAGCGGCGAGGCGTACCAGATGGCCTTCTCCGGCCAGGGCATCGTCGTCGTCCAGCCGAGCGAGGACAGCACGGACCGGCTGCGGATCCGGAACTGACGGGGAGGGAGAACACATCATGCAGAGTCCGCTTTTCAGCCACACCGAGCAGCAGACCCAGGACCGCTACGCGATCCAGAACCCGCAGCTCCTGCGCGTCTCGCTGACCGGCCACGACGACGTGCTCGCCCGCAAGGGCGCCATGGTCGCCTACCAGGGCCTGATGGACTTCGACGGGGAATACCAGTCCCAGGGCCAGCGCCGCGCCCGCGCGAACACCGGCGAGGGCCTCGACCTGATGCGCGTGTCCGGCCAGGGCACCGTTTACCTCGCCAACCTCGCGCAGTACATCCACGTCGTGGACGTCGACCGCGAGGGGATGACCGTGGACAGCTCCTACGTCCTCGCGCTCGACTCCTCCCTGCATACCGAGGTCATCGCGGTGGACAGCCAGTACGGGATCTCCGGCAGCGGCAAGTATCAGCTCAACATCTCCGGCTCGGGCAAGGTCGCCCTCATGACCTCGGGCCAGCCCCTGATGATGCAGGTCACGCCCGAGAAGTACGTCAACGTCGACGCGGACGCGATCGTCGCCTGGTCCAGCTCCCTGCGTGTGCAGATGCAGGCCCAGACGCACTCCTCGGGGGTCATCAGGCGTCGCGGCAACACCGGAGAGGGCTGGGAGCTGAGCTTCCTCGGCCAGGGCTTCGCCCTGGTCCAGCCGAGCGAGGTCATGCCTCCGCAGAACGCCCAGATCGGCCAGGGCGCCCGCGCCCAGCTCGGCATGGGCCAGCAGGGCTCCCACGGCCAGAACCAGAACAACGCCTGGAACTGATACCGGCGCCCACAGGGCACAGCGGTAAGGGGCGGCCTCCAGAGAGGCCGCCCCTTACGCATATCCATGCGGCCTGCCGCTACAGCCGGGACCGCGTCGCCTCCAGGAGGCGCACGACGGACGCGTCGGCGACACCGGGCACGTCCGCGTAGCCGAACCAGCGCAGCTCCAGGGACTCCTCGCTGATCCGCTCCGCCGCTCCGGGCGGGGCCAGCGCGGCGTACTGCACATCGAGGTGCCAGTTACAGGGAGACGGAATCGGGTGCCGGTCCAGCCGGACCGGTCCGCCGGGCAGCAGGGTGAGCCCCGTGATGCCTGACTCCTCCGTCGCCTCACGGAGCGCCGCCGCCTCCAGGGTGGCGTCCTGCTCCTCGCAGTGGCCGCCCATCTGGAGCCACATCCGGAGCTTCCGGTGCAAGGTCAGCAGAACCTTCCCCCGCTCCGGATCGATCACCAGGGCGCTCCCCGTCAGATGCCCGGCCCGGCACGCCTTCCCCATGCCGTCCTCGTGCTGTGCCAGGTGATCCAGATAGGCCTGACGCAGCTCGGCCTGGTCACCTGCCTCGTCCCCGGGGGCGTACGCCTTCAGTACGAGGGTGGCATCGTCGTGCAGGGTCACTGGTCGCGGCCGTCCTTGCCGTCCTCGTCGCGCTTGCCCTCGCCCTGATCGTCGGCCTCGGACTCGGCGGCCTCCGGGGCCTCGGAGGCTTCCGGGGCCTTCGGCTTGCCGGAGCGCCCCTGTGCGGCCTCGCCGAGCATCTTGTCCAGCTCGGAGAAGTCGGCCTGCTCGTGATGGACGAAGCCGTCCGGGTCGTCCAGATCGTGGGCCGTCGGCAGCATGTCCGGGTGGGCCCAGAGCGCGTCCCGCCCCTCCAGACCCCGGGCGTCCGTGAGCGAGGCCCACAGGCGCGAGGCGTCCCGCAGCCGGCGCGGGCGCAGCTGGAGACCGATGAGCGTGGCGAACGTCTGCTCGGCCGGACCACCGGAGGCACGGCGCCGGCGCATCGTCTCGCGCAGCGCGTCGGACGAGGTCAGCCGGGACTTCGCAGCCTCGTGGACCACCGCGTCCACCCAGCCCTCCACCAGCGCGAGAGCCGTCTCCAGACGGGCCAGGGACGCCTTCTGCTCGGGCGTGTCCTCCGGCTGGAACATGCCCTGCTGAAGGGCGTCCTGCAACTGCTCCGGCTGTGAGGGGTCGAACTGGCCGACGACATCCTCCAGCTTGCTGGTGTCGACCTTGATGCCGCGGGCGTACGCCTCGACGGCGCCGAACAGATGCGACCGCAGCCACGGCACATGAGCGAAGAGCCGCTGGTGAGCGGCCTCGCGCAGGGCCAGATACAGCCGGACCTCGTCCTGCGGGACGCTGAGGTCCTTGCCGAACTTCTCCACGTTCAGCGGGAGCAGCGCGGCCTTGCCCGCCGGTCCCAGCGGCAGCCCGATGTCGGTGGAACCGACCACCTCACCGGCCAGCACGCCCACGGCCTGCCCGATCTGCTGGCCGAACATGGCGCCGCCCATCGACCGCATCATGCCGATCAGCGGGCCCGCCATGGCCTGCATCTCCTCGGGCAGCACATCGCCCATCGCCAAGCCCACCCGCTCGGCCACCGGGTCGACCAGCTGCTGCCAGGCCGGCAGCGAGGCCTCGACCCACTCCGCGCGGCTCCACGCCACGGTGGAGACCGAACCGGACGGCATCGACGTCACGCCGTCCAGCCACAGGTCCGCCAGCCGCAGCGCCTCGTCGACCGCCGTGCGCTCGGACGGGCCCACACTGGCGTCCTTGGAGCCGTCCGGGGCGCCCTGTGAGACCGTCTGGCGGGCGATCTGCTTGGCCATGTCCCAGTTCACGGGACCGCCCTCGTAGCTCAGCATCTGACCGAGCTGCTGGAAGGCGGCGCCGAGATCGTTCGGATTCATCGAGCCGAACATTGCGGCGAACGGGTTGTCCCCGCCAGCTCCCGGCCCGAATCCGAACGGGCCCCCGGGCCCGCCCGCGCTCTGCCCACCTTCGGTGGGGTCCTTCTTCTTGCCCTCGTCGCCGTTCTCCGGCTCCTCCGGCGGAAGGCCGAATCCGAATGGGGTGTCACTCACGGGTTTCCTCGGCTCGTAGGGCCGCCGGCTCGAACCGGCGGCGACTGCCCGACATCACCATCCAGCGTAGACACCACGCCCGCTTCGGGCCTCAGTGCTCCGCCGACTCCCGGCCTGCGGCAGGATGGACGCCACCTGGTACGTACGCGTCATTCGGGTACGTACTGAAGACAACCGCTGGAGACGCCCGGTGAGTTCCCCAGATCCGCAGGTTCGCGCAGCGCGAAACCTGACCGACCCCTCGCCCGAGAGCACACCCGAAACGAAACGCCCCAGGACCCCCAGAAACCGGGGCCCCGTCGTCGCGGTCACCGGTGCCGCCACCGGCATCGGCGAACTGCTGACCGCCCACCTCGCCGCATCCGACGCGATCAAGCAGGTCATCGCGATCGACGAGCGCCGGGGAGAGGTCTCCGAGGCGACCTGGCACATTCTGGACGTACGGGATCCGGCGATCGCCGAGAAGCTGCGCGGCGCGGACGTCGTCGTCCACCTGGCCCTCGATCTCGACCTGGAGACCGACCCCGCCGCCCGCAGCGCGTACAACGTACGCGGCACCCAGACCGTGCTCACCGCCGCGGCCGCCGTCGGGGTCCACCGGGTCGTGCTGTGCACCTCGGCGATGGTCTACGGGGCGCTCGCCGACAACGATGTGCCGCTCTCCGAGGACGCCGAGCTGCGAGCCACCGCCGAGGCCACCGGGGTCGGCGACCTCCTGGAGATCGAGCGGCTCGGCCGCCGGGCCCCGCGCGCCCACCCCGGGCTCAATGTCACCGTCGTGCGTCCCACCGTCCTGGTCGGCGGCACCGACACCGCCTTGACCCGCTACTTCGAGTCTCCGCGCCTTCTGGTCGTCGCCGGATCGCGCCCCACCTGGCAGTTCTGCCATGTCGAGGACCTGGTGACGGCGCTGGAGTACGCCGCCCTGGAGAAGATCGACGGCGAGTTCGCGGTCGGCTGCGACGGCTGGCTGGAGCAGGAGGAGGTCGAGGAGCTCAGCGGGGTGCGCCGGATGGAGCTGCCCTCCGCCGTCGCGCTCGGGGCCGCCGCCCGGCTGCACCGGATCGGCCTCACCCCGTCCCCGGCCGGTGACCTGGCGTACACGATGCACCCCTGGGTGGTCAGCGTCAGCAGGCTCCACGACGTGGGGTGGCGGCCGAAGTGGACGAACGAGGAGGTGCTCGGAGCCCTCCTCGAAGAGGTCGAGGGCCGCCACACGCTCGCCGGGCGCCGCCTCGGCCGCAAGGACGCCACCGCCGCTGGAGCGGCCGGAGCGACGGTCGCCCTGCTCGGCGCTGCCGCCGTGGTGCGCCGTGCCCGCAAGGCCCGCCGCCGCATCTGACCGCTCGGCCGCGCCCGAGGCCCTGTAGGAGGCTCCAAAGCGGCCGGCCGGCCGCCGGAAGAACAAGCAATTCCGGGATGTCGGAGCCGTACGGCACGATGGGAGCATGGCACCCACCCACGACCACCCCGGCGAGCACGCGGCGGCCGATCCCATCCGGCTGCTGGCGATCCGGGACACCCCGCTCTCCGTCGACGAGGTCTTCCGCGCGGTCGGCGACGACGCGGCGGGCGGCATCGCGCTCTTCGTCGGCACCGTGCGCAACCACGACGCGGGGCAGGACGTCGGCGCGCTCGGCTATTCCTGTCACCCCTCGGCCGAGGACGAACTGCGCCGAGTGGCGGAGAAGGTCGTCGCCGACCACCCGGTCCGCGCACTGGCGGCCGTCCACCGAGTGGGTGAACTCGAGGTGGGCGACCTGGCCGTGGTCGTCGCCGTCGCCTGCCCGCACCGCGCCGAGGCCTTCGACGCCTGCCGCAAGCTCATCGACGACCTCAAGCACGAGGTTCCGATCTGGAAACACCAGCGCTTCTCGGACGGTACGGAGGAGTGGGTCGGAGCCTGCTGAGCGCAAACCGGACCGGGGCGCATCAGCCCCGATTTGCGTAACCGCACCCCCGCCATGAGCGTTGGTCTTCCGGATCGTTAATCTGCTGATCGGGCATCCGGTCGCTCATGGGGTAGGGAGGTCGTGATGGCGGCACTCGCTTGGCTGTTGATTCCACTTTTCGCTGCTGTCGGTGGTGCGATATGGGCGAGTTGGGCTGCCCGCAATCGCACGACCGGCGATGTCACCGAACTCGCCGGCTACGCCAGGTTCCGTGACGCGATGGAGAAATCGCACTCCGGTTCCGGGGCTCTCTGAAGACCGACGCACGCCGCGTGACCACCTTCCGCCGCGTTCCGGTCTCCCCGTACGGACCGGCCCCGGCGGTGCACTGACAGGCCCTTCCCGTACTGTCGTTCCATGCCACGCAGCACCGCGACGATGCTCGCCTCCGCCCTCGTCCTCATCGCGCTGCTCTGCGCAGGCGTGCTGATCAAAGTGCCGTATTCGGAGATGTCCCCCGGACCGACGGTGAACACGCTGGGCGACGCGCGTGGCGAGCCCGTCCTGCAGATCTCCGGTCGCAAGACGTACCCGGCGTCCGGGCACCTCAACATGACGACGGTCCGCGTCACCGGGGCGGAGTACCGGATGAACATCTTCGAGGCCGTCTACGGCTGGCTGGCCCACGACAGCGTCGTGGTGCCGCACGACACGCTCTACCCGGACGGCAAGACCGAGGAGCAGTCCACCCAGGAGAACGCCGAGGAGTTCAGCCAGTCCCAGGAGAGCGCCAAGGTGGCCGCCCTGGAGGAGCTGGACATCCCGGTCGCCACCCAGGTCGTGGTCTCCACGGTGGTCAAGGGCAGCCCCTCCGAGGACAAGCTGCACGCGGGCGACGTGATCAAGGCCGTCGACGGCACCGCGGTCAAGGAGCCCGGCGACGTCGCGAAGCTCGTCACCAAGCACCAGCCCGGCGAAGACGTCACCTTTACCATCATCCCGGCGAAGACCGCCGCCGCGGCCGAGAAGGCCGGGCGCGCCCCCGAGGGCGGCGAGGAGATCACCATCAGGACCGCGAAGGCCCCCGCCGCCGAGGGCGACGGCGAGGGGGGCGGGAAGGACCGGGCGATCGTCGGGATCAGGGCCGGGACGGACCACACGTTCCCGTTCGAGATCGACATCAAGCTCGCGGACGTCGGCGGGCCGAGCGCCGGCCTGATGTTCTCCCTCGGCATCATCGACAAGCTCACCCCGGGTGACCTGACCGGCGGCAAGTTCGTCGCGGGCACCGGCACCATCGACGACGCGGGTACGGTCGGCCCGATCGGCGGCATCAACATGAAGCTGGTCGGGGCCAGGAACGCCGGCGCCCGCTACTTCCTCACCCCCGACGACAACTGCGTGTCGGCCGCCGCCGACACGCCTGACGGGCTCACCCTGGTGCGGGTCAAGACCATCGAGGACGCCACGAAGTCGATGGAGCAGATCCGTACGGGGAAGACCGCGGGCCTGCCGAGCTGCTCGACCGGCTGACGGCCGCGCCGCCCGGGAACCGTACGGCGGCCCCGGGCAGCGGCCCGATCAGGACTCGAACGTCGCCGCCAGCGCCTCGGCCAGGCCGGGCACCAGACCGGAGCCGGTCAGCACCTCGGTGGGGGAGTCCTTCTCGCGCAGCCGTACGGCGGACTCGCGGGCCCCGTCCCGCAGGACGGCCACGGTCATCCGCACCTCCTGCCGGTCGGGGTGCTTGGCGACCCACTGGGTCAGCTGCTTGTCGTTCAGACCCTCCGGCACGGAGGTCTCGGCGGACGGCGGCAGCATCAGCCGTTCCACCGTCATGGCGCAGCCGACCACGGCGTCGGGCCAGGCGATCGTGCCGAGGAAGTCGTCGAGCGCGGTGCCCGGCGGAAGTTCGTCCTGCTCGATCGGGGTGAGTGCGGCGACGGAGGAGCTGGGGTCCTCCAGGCCCAGCTGACGGGCGAGACCGGGCTCCTGGACCCGCAGCTGTGCGGTGTCGACCAGGGCGAACAGCCGGGCGGGCTGGTCCCAGCCGAGGTTGGAGGCATAGGCGTCGATTTCGAGGACGGCGACGGTGAGCGGACTCGCGGCCATCGGGGGTCCTGCGGGGGAAACGTTGGGCATGGGCAATATCCTGCCTCCTTCCGCCCCGGGAACGGGAACTAGGTAAAGCCTCAGTAAGTTGCATAGGTGGGCTCCAGGATCGCTGGGCCCGTCCACACGACCGCGAACTACGAGGTGCGCACGTTGGCTTTCCAGATGCCGGACCGCGGCGGAGGCCCGACCGGGCCACGGATCAGAGTCGGCCGCCCGTCCCGGCGCGCCCGTACCCTGCTCATGACTTTGGGTGTCCTGGCGGTTCTCGCCATGGCCTTCGTCATGTTCGCCGGGTTCTGGACGGACTGGCTCTGGTACAGGTCGGTCGCGTATTCATCCGTCTTCACCACCACCCTGTGGACCAAGATCGGGCTGTTCCTCGTCTTCGGACTGCTGATGGCGATCGCCATCGGTGTGAACATCTGGCTCGCGCACCGGCTCCGGCCGCCGCTGAGCGCGATGTCTCTGGAGCAGCAGAGCCTGGACCGCTACCGGATGAGCATCGCCCCCTACAAGAAGTGGGTGCTGCTCGCCGTCACGGCGCTCGTCGCGCTGATCGCCGGAGCTTCCGCCTCCGGCCAGTGGCGTACGTGGCTGCTGTACGTCAACGGCGTGCCGTTCAACCAGAAGGACCCCCAGTTCGGGCTGGACGTCGCCTTCTTCGCTTTCGACCTGCCGTTCTACCGCTTCCTGCTGGGCTTCGGCTTCGCGGCGACCGTGCTCTCGCTGATCGCCGCCGCGCTGACCCACTATCTGTACGGTGGGCTGCGCATCACCAGCCCCGGCGCCCGCGCCACCGGGGCGGCCACCGGCCACCTCTCGGTACTGCTGGGCATCTTCGTCTCCCTGAAGGCCGTGGCGTACTGGCTCGACCGGTACGGGCTGGCGGTGAAGTCCAGTGACTTCAAGGCCGCGGACAACTGGACGGGCCTGCGGTACGTCGACGCCAACGCCTACCTCCCGGCGAAGACCATCCTGTTCTGCATCGCGGCCATCTGCGCCGTGCTGTTCTTCGCGACGCTGTGGCGCCGCACCTGGCAGCTCCCGGTCATCGGCTTCGGCCTGATGGTGCTCTCGGCGATCCTGATCGGCGGGCTCTACCCGGCGATCGTGCAGAAGTTCCAGGTCCAGCCGAACGAGCAGGCCAAGGAAGCGGAGTTCATCAAGAAGAACATCAATGCCACACGCGACGCGTATGACATCGATGACGCCACGGTGGACGACTACGAGGGCCAGGCGACGACGGAGGACGACACCAAGCTGCGGGCGGCGGCCAGCACGGCCGCCAGCTACCGGGTGATGGACCCCAACGTCGTCTCCCCGGCCTTCCAGCAGCTCCAGCAGCGGAGGAACTACTACCAGTTCCCCAAGACACTGGACGTCGACCGCTACAAGGACAAGGACGGCAAGGAGCAGGACACCGTCATCGGTCTGCGTGAGCTGAACATCCAGGGCCTGCCCAAGCGGAACTGGATCAACGACCACTTCACGTACACCCACGGCTACGGCGCCATCGCGGCCAAGGGCACCACCACCGGGACGAATCCGACGGGGTCTCCGGACTTCAGCGAGTCGGGGCTGCCCACCACCGGTGAGTTCGGCAAGTACGAGCAGCGGATCTACTACGGCGAGAACACCCAGCAGTACTCCATCGTCGGCGGGCCCCAGAAGGAGCTCGACTACGAGGAGGACGGCGAGAAGACCACCAGCTACAAGGGCGACAGCGGGGTCAACCTCTCCAACACCTTCAACCGTGCCGCGTACGCGGTCTCCTTCAGCGAGCCGCAGATCATGTACTCGGGAGCCATCGGTGAGGGCTCGCGGATCCTGTACAACCGCACGCCCAAGGAGCGCGTCGAGGCGGTCGCCCCGTGGCTGACCATCGACGGCGACGCCTACCCGGCGGTCGTCGACGGCCGGATCCAGTGGATCGTCGACGCGTACACCACGAGCAACGGCTATCCGTACGCGTCCCGGACCACGCTCGGCGACACCACGGCCGACTCGCTGACCACCAACCAGCGCGCGGTCGTCGCCCAGCAGAACCAGGTCAACTACATCCGCAACTCGGTTAAGGCCACCGTCGACGCCTATGACGGCAAGGTCAAGCTCTACGAGTGGGACACCAAGGACCCGGTCCTCAAGACCTGGCGCAAGGCGTTCCCGGGGACGGTCGAGTCCCGCGGGGAGATTCCGCAGGAGCTCATGGACCACCTGCGGTATCCGCAGGACCTCTTCAAGGTCCAGCGCGAGCTGCTCACCCGCTATCACGTCGAGGACCCCGCGCAGTTCTACAGCGGCAGTGACGCGTGGCAGGTGCCGGACGACCCGACCAACAAGGAGCCCGGCTCCGTCCCGCCGTACTACCTGAGCATGAAGATGCCGGGCCAGGACGAGCAGCAGTTCTCGCTGACCACCACGTTCACTCCCCGAGGGCGCCCCAACCTGGGTGCCTTCATGGCGGTGAACGCGGACGCGGCCAGCAAGGACTACGGCGAGATGCGGCTGCTACGGGTCACCTCCACGGTGAAGGGCCCCGGCCAGGTACAGAGTGAGCTCAACGGCAACGAGGACGTCGCCACGTTCGTGCGGGACCTCAAGGGCACGGACTCCGACATCGAGTACGGCAACCTGCTGACGGTGCCGCTCGAAGGCGGCTTCCTCTACATCGAGCCCGTCTACACGCGCGGTGGCAACCAGAACTACCCGCTGCTGCGCAAGGTGGCCGCCTCGTACGGTTCGAAGATCGTCTTCGAGAACAGCCTCGGGGAGGCGCTCAACGCCGTCTTCGGGGTCGAGGACGACGGGGCCACGCCACCGCCCGACACCGAGGAGCCGCCGGGCGAGACCGATGAGCCCCCGGCCACCGGCAGCGCGGCGCTCAAGAAGGCCATCGCGGACGCCCAGAAGGCGTACTCGGACGGTGAGAAGGCGCTGCAGGAGCAGGACTGGCCGGCCTACGGCAAGGCCCAGGAGGCTCTTCAGGACGCCCTGGAGCGAGCCGCCGCCGCGCAGCCCAAGGCGGGCAGCGAGGGGGACAAGGCCGACGGCGCCGAGAAGCCGGCGGACGACGCCAAGCCGGACAGCTCGGCCGAGCCCGCGAGCGCCGGGAAGCCGGCGGACGCGGAGAAGGCGGATCCGGCGAGGAAGCCGGATGCGGCCGAAGGAGCCGAGAAGGGCTCCGACCAGGGCAGCTGAGAAGAGTCCACCCCGCGTCGTGGTACGGTTTGAACACAACGACGCGGGGTGGAGCAGCTCGGTAGCTCGCTGGGCTCATAACCCAGAGGTCGCAGGTTCAAATCCTGTCCCCGCTACGGAAAAGACGAAGGCCCGGATCCCAAGGGATCCGGGCCTTCGTCGTGCCTGTTGTGCGTGCAGGCCGTGTCGGTCCCAAGCTGGGGGCGTGAAGTGCGGTTCGCTGGGCACCAGTTGCTTCCGAACGTGTTTGACTTGTCTCCCTGTGGGCATGTCGACAAAACGCTGTAGTGACCTTACTGCCCGCGATATACCAGGTGTACGCGGGTTACAGGTGGTGCGACGATGGTATTTATGGGGGACAGGGCAACTCTGTTGGAGACAGGGCGGTTTGTGCAGCAGCGCGGCCAAGATGGTGAAAGCGCGGTAGACGCGGCTTTCGCTGCTGCCATCGCCGGGGCGGGCGCACCGGTCCAGCGGACCGGCGCCATCGACGCGAGCGCCATCGTGACCGCGTCCGACGAGGACACCACGGACGCGGTCGACGCCGCGGACAGCGCCGAGAGCGAGGCGCGCCACCGGCGCGCCGCCGACGCGGGGGACACCGCGTCCATGAGCGTCCTGGGCGCGCTGCTGCTGCGCCGTGGCGAGCTGGACGGCGCCGAGCGGTATCTGCGCGCCGCCACCGCCGACGGGGACCGCGCCGCCGCGAACAACCTGGGCGTCCTGCTGCACCAGCGCGGCTACCCGGACGAGGCCGCCGGCTGGTGGCGCATCGCCGCCGTGGCCGGATCCGCCGCCGCCGCACACGCGCTCGGCCGGCACTTCCGCGAGCGCGGCGACGAGCCCGGCGCGGAGTACTGGCTGCGCCAGTCCGCCGAGCAGGGCCACGCGCTGGGCGCGTACGCGCTGGCCGACCTGCTGGAGCACCGCGGCGACGTCGGCGCCGAGCGCTGGCTGCGCGCCGCCGCGGAACAGGGGCACCGTGAGGCCGCCTACCGGCTGGCCCGCGCCCTGGAGCGGAAGGCCGTCAAGGACCCGCACGAGGCCTTCGGCCTGGGCAGGGGCACCGCTTCCGGGCGAACCGGAACGGGCCTCGGCCTCCCCGTCGCCCCGCCCGCACCCCCGTATGACGGACGGGCGACGGGTACCGCGGGCACCAGGAGCGCGGCCGACGGCGACAGCCCCGTGGCGGGACCCGCCGCCGGCCGGGTCGGCGAGGCCGAGCAGTGGTACCGCCAGGCCGCAGCCCGGGGCCACCGGCGCGCCGCCCTGCACCTCGGCGCGATCCTGGAGCAGCGCGGCGAGCTCAAGGAGGCCGGACGCTGGTACCTCACCTCGGCCAAGGACGGCGAGCCGCGCGCCGCCTGCGCGCTGGGCTTCCTGCTGCGCGACGCGGGCGACGAGGAGAGCGCCGCCGTGTGGTGGCTGCGGGCCGCCCAGGACGGCGACGGCAACGCCGCCAACGCGCTCGGCGCGCTGCACGCCGCACGCGGTGAGCAGCAGACCGCCGAGCGCTGGTACCGGGCCGCCATGGACGCGGGCGACGTCAACGGGGCGTACAACCTCGGGCTGCTCTGTGCCGCCCAGGACCGCACCCCGCAGGCCGAGCAGTGGTACCGCCGCGCCGCGTACGCCGGGCACCGCGAGGCCGCCAACGCGCTCGCGGTGCTGCTCCTCCAGGCCGGCGACCACGCCGGGGCCGAGCCCTGGTTCTCCAAGGCGGCCGAGGCGGGCAGTGTCGACGCGGCCTTCAACCTCGGCATCCTGCACGCCGGGCGCGACGAGGACCGTACGGCGCTGGGCTGGTACGAGCGCGCCGCGGCTGCCGGGCACACCGACGCCGCACTCCAGGTCGGCATGGCCCTGCTGCGCGACGGCGAGGACCGGGAGGCCGAGCGGCACCTGCGCTGCGCCGCGGGCGGCGGCAGCGCCGAGGCCGCGTTCCGGCTGGCCGGGGTGCTGGACGCCCGCCAGCCGCCGCCGGGACCGCCCGCCCTGGGCGAGCCGATGCCGGAGAAGACCGAGTGCGAGGAGTGGTACGAGCGGGCCGCCCAGCAGGGGCACCGCCGTGCCCAGGTCCGGGTCGGCATGCTCGCCGCCGCCCGCGGGGACGTGGAGAGCGCCGCCCACTGGTACCGGGAGGCCGCCGAGGCGGGCAGCCGCAACGGGGCCTTCAACCTCGGGCTGCTGCTGGCCCGTGAGGGCAGCGAGCGCGAGGCCGCCCTGTGGTGGAGCCGTGCGGCCGCCGCCGGACACGGCCGTGCCGCGCTGCGCCTGGCGCTCCTCGCCGCCCGCCGGGGCGAGCTGACCGAGGGGCAGCGCTGGTGCGCCCGGGCGGTGGAGCTGGGCCCGGCCGAGGTGGCCGAGCGGGCCGCGCGGCTGCGCGAGGCGCTGCACCAGGAGCTGACGGCGTAGGGCGTGTCCGGCGGATCAGCACCGGACAGGGCCCAGCCCTGTCGGATCCACGGGTCGGCGTGAATGAATTTGCGCCGCCCGACCTGCTGACGTAATGTTGCATTCACCGACGCGGGGTGGAGCAGCTCGGTAGCTCGCTGGGCTCATAACCCAGAGGTCGCAGGTTCAAATCCTGTCCCCGCTACTGAAAAGACGAAGGCCCGGATCTCATCGAGATCCGGGCCTTCGTCATGTCCGGTGACCGTGCAGAAGCCGGGCCCGCCCGGAGGCGGGCCCGAAGGGGCCGGGTCAGGCGGTGGTGGCGCAGCTGGGGCAGACGCCGCGGTACGTCACCTCGACGCCGGAGACCATGAAGCCGTAGCGCTCGTCCGTCGGCAGGTCCGCCAGCGGGTTGCCCGCGGGGTGCACGTCCCTGATCGCGCCGCACCGGGCGCACACCAGGTGGTGGTGCGGGTGGTGCGCGTTCGGGTCGTAGCGCTTGGCCCGGCGGTCCGTGGATACCTCCAGCACCTCACCGAGGGACACCATCTCGCCGAGGGTGTTGTAGACGGTGGCGCGCGAGATCTCGGGCAGCCGGGAAACGGCCCTCGCGTGGACCTCGTCCGCCGTCAGGTGTACGTGGTCCCCGTCGAGGACCTCGGCCACGACACGCCGCTGCGCCGTCATACGCCAGCCGCGTCCACGAAGTCGTTCCAGCAGGTCGCTCATGCAGCCCAGCCTAACAGTGGGGGAACCGAGTCCCGATCGGGTGTGACTTTGGATGCTCGCTTGACTTAGACAATGTCCATTGTAGGATCGAGACCGGCATACGCCAAGGGACAGGCTGTGCGGAAACATCGGACCGACGATCGAGGTCGGCCGATCACTGATGTGCAGGACATGACGCAGGAGGCGCACGTGACGCAGGGACCGCTCACTACGGAGGCCGGCGCGCCGGTAGCCGACAACCAGAACAGCGAGACCGCTGGCGCCGGCGGTCCGGTTCTGGTCCAGGACCAGGCGCTGCTGGAGAAGCTCGCCCACTTCAACCGCGAGCGCATCCCGGAGCGGATCGTGCACGCCCGCGGCGCCGGTGCCTACGGCACCTTCACGCTGACCCGCGACGTCTCGCAGTGGACCCGGGCGAAGTTCCTCTCCGAGGTCGGCAAGCAGACCGAGACCTTCCTGCGCTTCTCCACCGTCGCGGGCAACCTCGGCTCCGCCGACGCCGTGCGCGACCCCCGCGGCTTCGCGCTGAAGTTCTACACCGAAGAGGGCAACTACGACCTCGTCGGCAACAACACCCCGGTGTTCTTCATCAAGGACGCCATCAAGTTCCCCGACTTCATCCACACCCAGAAGCGCGACCCGTACACCGGCTCGCAGGAGGCGGACAACGTCTGGGACTTCTGGGGGCTGTCGCCGGAGTCGACGCACCAGGTGACCTGGCTCTTCGGCGACCGCGGCATCCCGGCCACGCTGCGCCACATGAACGGGTACGGCTCGCACACGTTCCAGTGGAACAACGAGGCCGGCGAGGTCTTCTGGGTCAAGTACCACTTCAAGACCGACCAGGGGATCAAGAACCTCACCACCGAGGAGGCCGTCCGGCTCTCCGGTGTCGACCCCGACAGCCACCAGCGCGATCTGCGCGAGTCGATCGAGCGCGGTGACTTCCCGTCCTGGACGGTGCAGGTCCAGATCATGCCCGCGGCGGACGCGGCCGGCTACCGCTTCAACCCGTTCGACCTCACCAAGGTGTGGCCGCACGCGGACTACCCGCCGATCGAGATCGGCAAGCTGGAGCTCAACCGCAATCCGCAGAACGTCTTCGCCGAGGTCGAGCAGTCGATCTTCAGCCCCGCGCACTTCGTGCCGGGCATCGGCCCCTCCCCGGACAAGATGCTCCAGGGTCGCCTCTTCGCGTACGGCGACGCCCACCGCTACCGCGTCGGCATCAACGCCGACCACCTGCCGGTGAACCGCCCGCACGCCACCGAGGCGCGGACCAACAGCCGGGACGGCCTTCTCTACGACGGCCGTCACCAGGGCGCCAAGAACTACGAGCCGAACAGCTTCGGCGGCCCGTTCCAGACGGACCGCCCGCTGTGGCAGCCGCTCCCGGTCACCGGCACCACCGGTAACACCGAGGCCCCCGTCCACGCCGAGGACAACGACTTCGTGCAGGCGGGCAACCTCTACCGGCTCTACTCGGAGGACGAGAAGACCCGGCTGATCGAGAACCTCGCCGGGTTCATCGCCAAGGTCTCGCGCGACGACATCGCCGAGCGCGCGATCAACAACTTCCGCCAGGCGGACGGCGACTTCGGCAAGCGGCTGGAAGCCGCGGTCCAGGCCCTCCGCGGCTGACCGGACGCCTGCCGTCGACCGTGGGTCGGATCCCCTCGCGGGGGGACCCGGCCCACCGGTCGTTCCGGCGCCGGACACACGCCGGGGGCGGACACACGCCGGGGGCGGACACACGCCGGGGGCGGACACACGCCGGGGGCGGTCAGCCGGCGGCCGCGACCGTACGCCGGACGGGCGCCCAGCAGCGGATGATGTCGCGCACCGACACGATGCCCACCGGCCCGTCGCCGTCCAGCACGATCAGATGCCGGAATCCGCCATGCGTCATGGCCTCCGCGGCCTCCTCCAGGGTCCAGGCCGGGGCGGCGAACACCACGTCGGTGGTGGTGTGGGCGGACGCGGTCTCCCGGTCGGGGTCCAGCCCCGATCCGATCGCATCGAGGATGTCGCGCTCGGTGATGATGCCGAGCCCGCAGGTATCCGGATCGTGGACGACGGCTGCCCCGATGCGGCGGGCCGACATCAGTCGGGCCGCCTGGCGGAGCGTATGGGCGGGACCGATGGTGAGGACCACCGTGCTCATGGCGTCACGGACGAGCATGAAACGAGCCACCTCCTCGGCGAGCCGACTCTGTGAGTCGATTCACAAGTTCACAAGTGGGGGGCTCTCAGAGTTGCACCCTTGGGGCGGGTCGACAAGGGGTGGGTGAAGCGCGGGGAGGGCGCCCGAAAAGCACACAACGCGCCCCCGGCACGTTTCACGGACCGTACGGTTTCGGACGGACCCGAAAGGGTGCGGTCAGTACCGCTGGTTCAGATAACCCAGCAGCTCGTCGTGGAGCGGCCCGTTGGAGGCCGCTGCGTTTCCGCCGCCCGGACCGTCCACCCCGTCCAGCGAGGTGAACCGGCCCCCCGCCTCCTGCACGATGATCGCGGTCGCCGCCATGTCCCACAGCGACAGCTCCGGCTCCGCGCAGATGTCCACGGAACCCTCGGCGACCATCATGTACGGCCAGAAGTCCCCGTACCCCCGCGTACGCCAGCAGGCCCGGGTGAGGTCCAGGAGGCCGTCGAGTCGGCCCTGCGCCTCCCAGCCGGCCAGCGAGGAGAACGCGAACGAGGCGTCGGCGATCCGTTCCACCTTCGACACGTGCATCCGGGTCGCGGAGGTGAGGCTGCGCCCGGTGAAAGCGCCCGCGCCCTTCGCCGCCCACCAGCGCCGGTTCAGCGCGGGCGCGGAGACCACGCCCATGACCGGCTGGAACCCTTCCTCGCCCGCCTCCATCAGCGAGATCAGCGTCGCCCACACCGGGACACCGCGCACGTAGTTCTTGGTGCCGTCGATCGGGTCGATCACCCAGCGCCGAGGTCCGCTGCCCTCGATCCCGTACTCCTCGCCCAGGATCGCGTCCCTCGGCCGGGCCCGCTGCAGGTGGCCCCGGATCAGCTCCTCGGCGGCCTTGTCGGCCTCGCTCACCGGCGTCATGTCCGGCTTGGTCTCCACCTTCAGGTCGAGAGCCTTGAACCGGTCCATCGTCACCGCGTCGGCGGCGTCCGCCAGTACGTGGGCCAGGCGCAGATCATCGTGGTAGTCGGGCATGCCGTCACAGTATCCAGCGCCGCCGGGCGCGGGCTACAGCGCCCCCGCGCCGCCCGGCACCCTTGACAGCCCCCGGGAGCGCGTCAACTCTGAACCGCAGGGTCCCGGGGCGGGGGAGGCGACGATGCCGACAGCGCGGCAGGCACTGCTGGACGCCGCCCTCAGGGCGCTGGACGAGGGGCCCTGGCGCACGGTGCGCATGGTTGACGTCGCGGCCCTGGCCGGCGTCTCGCGGCAGACCCTCTACAACGAGTTCGGCACGAAGGGCGGACTGGCCGGGGCCCTGCTGCGACGGGCCGCCGACGGCTATCTCGCCGGGGTGGACCGCGCCCTGACCGCCCCCGCCCCCGACCGTCCGGCCGCCGTCGCGCTCTGGACCGTGCGGGCCGCCCGCCAGGACGCGCTGGTCAAGGCGCTGCTCACGGGGTGCTGGGCGGAGGGGCTGCCCCGCCCGGAAAGTCGGCCGAGCCCCCGGGGACGTACGGGCGGGAGACCGCCGCCGGCCCCCGAGGAGCTGCTCGCCCTCGTACGGGACCGGATGGTGGCGGTGTCACCCGGGGCCGCCGCCGGGCGTTGCGAGATCGCGCTACGCCTCGCGCTGTCCTGCGTGCTCGTCCCGGTGCCGGGCGACGACGCCGCGGACAGCCGTGCGCTCGGGCTCGTCAGGGAAGGGGCGCGGGCTGCGGTTCCGGCGGGTGGTCTCAGTGGGCCGAGCCGGACAGCTGGAGGCCGATCACCCCGATGATCACCAGCGAGATCGACACCAGCTTCAGCGTGGAGACCACGTCACCGAGGAAGATCATGCCGTAGATCGCCGTCCCGGCCGCCCCGATCCCGGTCCACACCGCGTACGCCGGACCGACGTCGAGCTTCTTCAGCGCCAGGGTCAGCAGACCGAAACTGCCCAGCGCGAACGCGGCGAACGCGATGGTCGGCCAGAGCCGGGTGAATCCGTGGGAAAGCTTCAGACACACGGCGAAGCCGGTCTCCAGCAGTCCTGCGACCACGACCAGCAGCCAGGGCATCGTCAGTTGCCTCCCGCATAGGTGACCGGCATCGGTTCGGGAACGTACCCGGTGGACGGCATGATCGCACTGCCCACTCGGTGCGATTATGCCTTTACCAGTCGTTGAAGCCCGCAAACATGCCCGCGCTGCCCCGGCCGATTCCGGCCGGATGAGCCGTCAGTCGCCCTCGCGCCGTTCCCGGGTCGCCAGCAGCCGGCGCAGGGAGTCCAGCCGTGCCGGGTCGGCGTGCCCCTCCGCCACCCAGGCGTCCAGCGCGCACTCCGGCTGGTTCTCGTCGTGGGTGCAGCCGCGCGGGCAGTTCTCGGTGCCCGGCTGCAGGTCCGGGAAGGCGTTGATGACCCGGGACGGGTCGACGTGGTGCAGCCCGAAGGAGCGCACGCCCGGGGTGTCGACCACCCAGCCCCGGTCGCCGGGCAGCGGCAGCGCGAGGGCCGAGGTGGTGGTGTGCCGCCCCCGGCCGGTGACCGCGTTGACGATGCCGGTGGTCCGTCGCCGCTCCGGGGGCACCAGGGCGTTGACCAGCGTCGTCTTGCCGACCCCGGAGTGCCCGACGAAGGCGGTGACGCGGTCGTTGAGGAACTCGCGCACCCGGTCCGCCGAGTCCCCGCTCTCCAGCTCCTCACGGCTGGTCACGATGTACGGCACGCCGAGCGGGGTGTACGCCTCCAGCAGCGCGTCCGGAGACGCCAGGTCGGACTTGGTCAGCACCAGGAGCGGGGTGAGCCCACCGTCGTACGCCGCCACCAGACAGCGGTCGATCATGCGCGGGCGGGGCTCCGGGTCGGCCAGCGCCGTGACGATCGCCAGCTGGTCCGCGTTGGCGACGACCACGCGCTCGTACGGATCGTCGTCGTCCGCCGTGCGGCGCAGCACCGTACGGCGCGGGGAGATCCGCACGATCCGGGCCAGGGTGTCCTTCTCGCCGGAGAGGTCGCCGACGATGGAGACGGTGTCGCCCACCACGGCGGCCTTGCGGCCCAGTTCGCGGGCCTTCATCGCCACCACGGTCCGACCCTCGACGAGGCAGGTGAGCCGGCCCCGGTCGACGGTGAGGACCATGCCGTCCTCGGCGTCCTCGTGCTTGGGCCGGATGTGCGTACGCGGCCGGTTGCCCTTGCGGTTGGGGCGGAAGCGGATGTCGTCCTCGTCGGGATTCTTCCCGTAACGGCGCATCTTCTAGGCCTCGAGCATTCCGGTCCACATGTCCGGGAAGTCCGGCAGGGTCTTGGCGGTCGTGCCCACGTTCTCGATCTCCACGCCCTTCACCGCCAGGCCGATGATCGCCCCGGCGGTGGCCATGCGGTGGTCGTCGTACGTGTGGAAGACGCCGCCGTGCAGCGGGCGCGGGCGGATGTGCAGCCCGTCGGCCGTCTCGGTGACATCGCCGCCGAGCTCGTTGATCTCCTTGGTCAGCGCGGCCAGCCGGTCCGTCTCGTGCAGCCGCAGATGGGCGACGCCGCTCAGCGTGGAGGGGGAGTCGGCCAGCGCCGCGACCGCCGCGATGCCCGGGGTCAGCTCGCCGACCTCGCCGAGGTCCACGTCGATGCCGTGGATACGGCCCGTACCGGTGAAGGTCAGCCCGCGCTCGGTCAGCTCGCAGCTGCCGCCCATCGCGGTGAAGATCTCGCGCAGCGCGTCGCCCGGCTGGGTGGTGCGCTCGGGCCAGTCGGGGATCGTGACCCGGCCGCCGGTCACCAGGGCGGCGGCCAGGAACGGCTGGGCGTTGGACAGGTCCGGCTCGATCGTCAGGTCGCGGCCGAGCAGCGCGGAGGGCGAGACCCGCCACACATTCGGCTCGCCGCCCGTCTCCGGTTCGTCCACCTGCGCGCCGACGGCCCGCAGCATGTCGACGGTCATCCGGATGTGCGGCATCGAGGGGAGCGTGGACCCGGTGTGCCGGACCTCCACGCCCTGGTTGAAGCGCGGTCCCGACAGCAGCAGCGCCGAGACGAACTGCGAGGAGGACGAGGCGTCGATGGACACCGGGCCGCCCTCCAGGGCCCCGCCGCCGTGCACGGTCAGCGGCAGCGCCCCGCGCCCGTCGTCGTCGATCCGCGCGCCGAGCGCCCGCAGCGCCTCGATCACGCCGGTCAGCGGGCGCTCGTAGGACCGGGGGTCGCCGTCGAAGCGGACCGGACCGTCGGAGAGTGTGGCGACGGGCGGCAGGAAGCGCATGACCGTGCCGGCGTTGCCGACGTCGACCGCCGCCGGGCCGTGCAGCCCCGCCGGGATGACCCGCCAGGCCTCGCCCGAACTGTCCGGGGAGGCCGCGGCGGACGGGCTGGAGGCGGACGAGGAGGAGACGGTCTCCTCGATCCCGACGCCCATGGCGCGCAGCGCGTCAGCCATGAGCAGGGTGTCGCGGGAGCGCAGCGGGCGGCGCAGCCAGCCCGGCTCGGCGGCCAGCGAGGCCAGCACGAGTGCGCGGTTGGTGACCGATTTGGATCCGGGCACGGTGACGGTCGCGTCGACGGCTCCGCTCGCGTGGGGGGCGGGCCAGAGGGCGGGGTGCACGGAACTCTCGGTCATGGCCCTTACTTTAGTGGCTCCCCGCAAACCCGGATCGTCACCAAAAGGGCGGAAACCGCCTCGTAATGAAGGAGTGGTACGGACCGGGGCGGCTCAATCGGCCCTCACCACCCCAGCAACCACCGCCCGCCGCCGATCAGCGAGCACAGCGACACCGCGTGGAAGAGGAAGAGCCACAGCACCGCCGGGGCGTGGGTCAGCCGGGCCAGCTGGTCCGCGTCGGAGTCCGGGGCGCCGCCGTGGCGCCGCTTGGACTGGAGCTCGAACGGCGGCCGCACCCCGCCCAGCAGCAGGAACCACACCACCGCGTACGCGAACGCCGACTGGACGTCCGAGGAGGCCAGCCAGGACACCAGCAGGAACGCGGTGCCGGTCAGAATGACGGTGAGGGCCCCGTACACATTGCGGATCATCACCAGCATCACCGCGAGCAGGGCCGTCGCCACCCACAGCAGGAGGGTGATCCTGCCGTTGGTCAGGAGCCAGGCACCGCCCAGGCCCAGCAGCGAGGGGGCCGTGTAGCCCGCCGCCGCCGTGAGGATCATGCCGATCCCCGTCGGCTTGCCGCGGCTCACGGTCAGGCCGCTGGTGTCCGAGTGCAGCCGGATGCCGGAGAGCCGGCGCCCGGTGAGCAGCGCCACCAGCCCGTGGCCGCCCTCGTGCGCGATGGTGATGGTGTTGCGCGCGAGCCGCCATATCGGGTTGGGCACGACGGCGATGAGGGCGAGCGTGGCCGTCACCACCACCAGCCACTGCTCGGGAGCGGACTGGGTTCCGGTGACGCGATCCCACAGATCGCCCAATTCGGTGCTGTTCATCGGCCGGGCGGCTCCTTGCGGTCGGGGTGGGCGGTCGTGGCAGTCTGGCACCTATGTGCGGACGGTATGCGGCGAGCCGGAACCCCGAGGACCTGACCGGGCTCTTCGGCGTCGAGAAGTGGGAACCCACCGAGACCCTGGAGCCGGACTGGAACGTGGCGCCGACCAAAGAGGTCTACGCGGTTCTGGAGCGTCCTGTTAAGGACGCCGACGACCAGCGTCCGGTTCGCCAGCTGCGTGCCCTGAAATGGGGACTCGTGCCGTCCTGGTCGAAGACCCCCGAAGGCGCCGCCCGGATGATCAACGCCCGCGCGGAGACCGTGCACGAGAAGCCTTCCTTCCGCCGCGCCTTCGCCCAGCGCCGCTGCATCCTGCCCGCCGACGGCTACTACGAGTGGGTCACCGGTTCGGAGGAACGGCAGCTGGAGGAGAAGAAGGGCAAGAAGCGGGCTCGCAAGCAGCCCTACTTCGTGACCCCCGCCGACGGGTCCGTATTCGCGATGGCCGGACTGTACGAGTTCTGGCGCGACGCGACACTGCCCGGCGACCACGGACACGCCTGGTGGGTGACGTGCTCGGTGATCACCACCGAGGCGGAGACCACCCCGCTGGCCGTCGCCCCCGCCGAGGGGCCCGGCGCGCTCGCCGACATCCACCCCCGGATGCCGCTGATGCTCACCCCCGACCGCTGGGACACCTGGCTGGATCCCACGCACACGGGTGTCGAGGAGCTGCGCGCGCTGCTGGAGCCGCCGCCCGGCGGGCTGATGCGCGCCTACCCGGTCGCCACCACCGTCAGCAACGTGCGCAACAACGGGCCCGAACTGCTGGAGGAGCTGGCCGCGCCGGAGGAGTCCACGCTGTTCTGAGCGGCGCGCGGGAGCGTGGGTGGCCGGCGGGAGCTGGGCGGCCGCCCGGGAGAGGATGGCGCGGTGAGCCGTCAACCACGTACGCAGAACGTCACCACCGACGCCGGTGAGGCCCGGATCACCTGGGTCCCAGCGCCCGCGCCCCGCCTCGTGCTGGCCGTGAGCCACGGGGCGGGCGGCGGCATCGAGGCCCGCGATCTGAAGGCCCTGGCCGCGGCCCTGCCCGGGCACGGCGTCACCGTCGCCCTGGTGGAGCAGCCGTGGCGGGTGGCCGGAAAGAAGGTCGCCCCCGCCCCGAAGACCCTGGACACCGGCTGGCGCGGTCTGTGGCCCGCCCTGGCCGCTCCCGGCCTTCCCGTCGTCTCCGGGGGCCGCAGCGCCGGGGCCCGGGTCGCCTGCCGTACGGCGACGGAGCTGGGCGCGGCGGCTGTCCTCGCGCTCAGCTTCCCGCTGCATCCCCCGGGCAGGCCCGAGAAGTCCCGCGCCGACGAACTGCTCGGCGCCGGAGTGCCCACCCTGGTGGTGCAGGGCGGCAACGATCCGTTCGGCCGTCCCGACGAGTTCCCGCCCGGCCCGTACGAGCTGGCCGAAGTGGACCGCGGCGACCACGGGTTCGCGGTGCCGAAGAGGTCGGGGCGGACCGAGGAGGAGACGATGCGCGTCCTCACCGACGCGGTGGCCGGGTGGATCGCGTCACTCGGATGACCGGATCCGCCCCGGAGTGACCCGGGCCTCACGCACGTGGCACAGGCCCCGGGAATGCTCCGCCGGGGGGCGCTGTTGTTCGGGACGTCGGTACAGATACGTGGTACCCCCGAACAACGTGGAGAGGGAGTCCGTCGCATGGGTTCGACCATCTGCCCCAGCCGCTCGAACGCCGCTGACCTGGAGTGGACCGTGCTGCCTGCGGCGAGGACCAGCCACGAGCGGCCGGCGGGCGGTGCTGATCGAGCGCCCGTCTCGAAGCAAGGTCGACTATTCTCCGATGCGAGCGGGTCCGGTTTCGGCTCCGCCACATCGTTGGAGGAGGTGGGTCCGGTCACTGGGACCGACACAGGGACCGACGACGGCCGTGCACCCGAGACGTCCGCCGAGCGCAACGCGCGCTTCGAGCGGGACGCCCTCGGCTTTCTCGACCAGATGTACTCGGCCGCACTGCGCATGACGCGTAACCCGGCCGATGCCGAGGACCTGGTCCAGGAGACCTACGCCAAGGCGTACGGCTCCTTCCACCAGTTCCGTGAGGGTACGAACCTCAAGGCGTGGATGTACCGCATTCTGACCAACACCTTCATCAACTCGTACCGCAAGAAGCAGCGGGAGCCCCAGCGCAGCGCCGCCGAGGAGATCGAGGACTGGCAGCTGGCACGGGCCGAGTCGCACATGTCGACCGGTCTGCGTTCGGCGGAGTCCCAGGCGCTCGACCATCTCCCGGACTCCGACGTGAAGTCGGCGCTCCAGGCGATTCCCGAGGAGTTCCGCATCGCCGTGTATCTCGCCGATGTCGAGGGCTTTGCCTACAAGGAGATCGCGGACATCATGGGGACTCCCATCGGTACGGTGATGTCCCGGCTGCACCGTGGCCGCCGCCAGCTGCGCGGCATGCTGGAGGACTACGCCCGTGAGCGCGGGCTCGTCGCGGCCGGCGCCGGTGACTCGGACGATCGGAAGGGCTCGGCCTCATGAGCTGCGGAGAGCCGCACGAGACGGATTGCTCGGAGGTCCTCGACCATCTCTACGAGTTTCTCGACCGGGAGATGCCCGAGGGCGACTGCACCAAGTTCGAGGTGCACTTCGAGGAGTGCTCCCCGTGCCTGGAGAAGTACGGCCTCGAACAGGCCGTGAAGAAGCTGGTCAAGCGCTGCTGCGGGCAGGACGACGTCCCGGCCGACCTGCGCTCCAAGGTGATGGGCCGGATCGACCTGATCCGGGCCGGCGAGGCCGTGCCCGAGCAGGATCTGACCGTGCAGGACGCCGACCGGTCGGCGTCCGCCGCCGAGTAGTCCACCCGCAGATGCACCGGCGGATCCCCGAGGTCCGGTGCGACGGCCGCTGTGCCCCGATCGCCCGGGCACAGCGGCCCACGCATGTCCGGGGCAGCGCTGGAGCGGCTCGGCCCCGGCACCGGGCGGGGCCACCGGCAACCGGTGGCCAAGGCGTGGGGACGCGCCTTCGCGCGGGCGGTCTGACCCCGGCCGGAGCTGGGTAACCCATGGGTAATGAGCGGGCGTCCGGCCGGGCATGGTTGGATGCGAAAGCAGAGCGAATGACGAGGGTGTCCAGTCGGGACAGGCGGGAATCGTGAGGATCTTCGGGAAGGTACGGCATCGGCCGTCCGCCTCTTGGCGGCAGGCCACGGACCGCGCGTTCACGCTGATCGGCGACGGCCGGTACGAGGACGCGGGGGCGCTGCTGACGCGCGCGGCGGATCTGGAGCCCTGGCTCTCGGAGTCCTGGTTCAATCTGGCGCTGCTGCACAAGTTCCGGCACGACTGGGAGCAGGCGAGGGCGGCGGGACTGCGGGCCGTCGCGCTGCTCGACCGGGAGTCGGGCGCCCCGGACTGGTGGAACGTCGGGATCGCGGCCACCGCGCTCCAGGACTGGCCGCTGGCGCGGCGGGCCTGGCAGGCGTACGGACTGAAGGTCCCCGGCGGCGGTCAGCACAGCGCGGCCACCACCGAGCCGACCGGTATGGAGCTGGGCAGCGCCGCCGTGCGGCTCTCGCCGGAGGGCGAGGCCGAGGTGGTCTGGGGCCGCCGGCTCGACCCGGCCCGGATCGAGGTGCTCTCGATCCCGCTGCCGTCCTCCGGGCGGCGCTGGGGCGAGGTCGTCCTGCACGACGGGGTGCCCAACGGCGAGCGGGTCACCGCGGCCGGGCCCTCGTATCCGGTGTTCGACGAGATCGAGCTGTGGGCCCCGTCCCCGGTGCCGACCTGGGTGGTGCTGCTGGAGGCGGCGACCGAGGACGACCGGGACGCGCTGGAGAAGCTGGCCTCGGACGCCGGGTTCGCCGCCGAGGACTGGTCCTCCTCCGTACGGCTGCTGTGCCGGGCGTGCTCGGAGAGCCGGATGGAGAGCGACGAGGGCGACGGGGAGCACCTGGACCCGCACGATCACAGCGAGCCGGGCCATCCCGGGCCGCTGGGCCACCGCACCGCGGGCGCCGGAGACCTGTGGGTCCCGGAGCGCGAGTGCGGTCTCGCGGCCCCCGCCGGGCTGGTGCGCGGCCTGCTGGACGGCTGGGTCGCCGACAGCCCGGACAGCCGCGAGTGGCGGGATCTCGAAGAAGTCTGCTGACCTCTGCCCGTAGGCTGTACGCGCACCGATCGCGGTGCTGTTCCTCCGAGCGCCCGGGTACCCGGGGCTCTCGGGTCACCGACTTTGAGGTTTTGCAGGAAGGCGTACGGCGGACATGTCGCAGCAGGAGACGGACGGGCGGATCGGAGTGGACGACGAGGGGTTCCTCGTCGACACGGAGGACTGCGAGGAGCGCGAGGCGGCCTACCGCGAGCGTGGCACCTCCCGTCCGATCACGGTCGTGGGCAACCCGGTGCTGCACAAGGAGTGCAAGGACGTCACCGCGTTCGACGACGAGCTGGCGCGGCTGATCGACGACATGTTCGCCAGCCAGAAGACGGCCGAGGGCGTCGGCCTGGCCGCCAACCAGATCGGCGTGGACCTGAAGGTCTTCGTCTACGACTGCCCCGACGACGACGGGGTGCGCCACACCGGCGTCATCTGCAACCCGGTCCTGGAGGAGCTGGCTCCCGAGGCGCGGGTGCTGGACGACTCCAACGAGGGCTGCCTCTCGGTCCCGACCGCGTACGCCTCGCTCGCCCGCCCGGACTACGCGGTGGTGCGCGGGCAGGACGCGCAGGGCAATCCGGTCAAGGTGCGGGGCAGCGGCTACTTCGCGCGGTGCCTCCAGCACGAGACGGACCACCTGTACGGCTACCTGTACATCGACCGGCTCTCCAAGCGGGAGCGCAAGGACGCGCTGCGGCAGATGGACGAGGGCACTCCGCGCTACGAGGTCGTCCCGAACGCCTGAGGACGGACGCCTCCGCAGGGACCCGTTACCGGTTCGCCGGTGCCGGGTCCCTGTCGGTTTCCGCTCCTCCCCTGGCAGATAACTGCAGTTTCCCCAGACGTAGTTGACGCGCGTAGCTGTCTGCGCCAGGCTCGCGTGCACATCGACCGTGACGTTCAGAGGGAGACCCCTGTGCTGAGACGCACCGCACGTGTTCTGCTCGGACTTGTCATGACCATTGCGTTCGCGCTGGGGGGTGCGGTGCTGACCGCCGGCACCGCCCAGGCCGACGGCTGCTACACCTGGAACCGCACCCTGAAGGCCGGGGCCACCGGCAACGATGTCACCCAGCTCCAGATCCGGGTGGCCGGCTACCCGGGCTACAACGCGGTGCTCGCCATCGACGGTTCCTACGGCCCCGCTACCACCGCCGCCGTCAAGCGGTTCCAGGCGGCCTACGGCCTGGCCGCCGACGGGATCGCCGGGCCGGCCACCCAGTCCAAGCTCTACGCGCTCCAGGACAACGACTGCACGCCGATCCACTTCACGTACCCCGAGCTCAACAAGTGCAACAGCACCTGGGCCGGCGGGAAGGTCGCGGCGGGCACGGCCAAGGCCAACGCGCTGAGCAGCATGTGGAAGCTGGAGGCACTGCGCCACGCGCTGGGCGACCAGTCCATCCGGGTCACCAGCGGCTTCCGCTCCGTCTCCTGCAACGCGGCCGTGGGCGGAGCCTCCAACAGCCGCCATATGTACGGCGACGCGGTCGACCTCGGCGCCTCCCCGCACTCGCTGTGCACGCTGGCCAAGCAGGCCCGCTACCACGGCTTCCGGGGCATCCTCGGCCCGGGTTACAGCGGCCACAACGACCACGTGCACGTCAACCAGGGCCCCAGCCGCTTCTGGTCGGCGCCCAGCTGCGGTATCTGACTCTCCCCGGGTCTCCTCGTGGGTCCGGGCCTCCCTCCAGGCCCCTCCGTGCCCGGTGCGCTCAGGCGACGTCGGGCACGGAGGCGGTCGCCGGACCCCGGAAGGTGCGGCGGTAGGCGTTCGGTGTCGTGCCCAGCGACCGCACGAACTGGTGTCGCAGGGTCGCCGCCGTACCGAAGCCCGTCTGCCCCGCGATCGTGTCGATCGTCAGCTCGGACGTCTCCAGCAGATGCTGGGCCAGCAGCACCCGCTGCCGCAGCAGCCACCGGTAGGGCGTGGTCCCGGTCTCCTGCTGGAACCGCCGGGCGAAGGTGCGCGGCGACATGTGCGCCAGCGCCGCCAGCTGCTCCACGCTCATCTCCTGGTCGAGGTGCTGCTCCATCCAGGCCAGGGTCGAGCCGACCGTGTCGCAGGAGCTCCGGGGCAGTGGGCGGCTGATGTACTGCGCCTGCCCGCCGTCCCGGTGCGGCGGCACCACCATGCGCCGGGCGAGGGTGTTGGCCGCCTCCTGGCCGTACTCCTGCCGGATCAGATGCAGACACGCGTCGATCCCGGCGGCGGTGCCCGCCGAACTGATCACCGCGCCCTCGTCCACGTACAGCACGTCCGGCTCGACGATCGCCTTCGGGAAGCGCCGCGACAGCTCCGCCGCGTGCCGCCAGTGCGTGGTGCAGCGGCGGCCGTCCAGCAGTCCGGCCGCGCCGAGGACGTACGCCCCCGAGCAGACGCTCAGCACCCGTGAGCCGCGCGCCACGGCCCGGCGCAGGGCGTCGAGCACCTCCTCGGGATACTCCCGCCGCACGAAGTGGCTGCCCGCCGGCACGGCGATGAGGTCGGCCTCCTCCAGCCGCTCCAGGCCGTGCGGCGTGGAGATGGTGAAGCCCGCGTGGGTGTTCAGGACCGGGCCCTCGGCGGAGACCACCGCGAAGTCGTGCACCGGCAGGCCTTCCTCGCTGCGGTCCAGGCCGAACACCTCGCACAGGACGCCGAGTTCGAAGGGATGGACCTCGTCGAGGAGGAGGGCGGCGACATTGGTCAGCATGGTGTGAGTGTGGCAGCTATTTGATGCCTCATGGCAGTCCTGCCACTGATGATTTTCGTTCCGGCGGTCCAGAGTAGAGGCATGAACACAATCCTGAACTACCTGGTCGTAGCCGTACTTTTCGCCCTCGTCCTGGCGCCCGTGGCCCTCGGCGTCGCCCGCGAACGCCGCATCGACCGCCAGCTGCGGGAGGCGGAACGCGGGCGGCGCGCGGCCGGACCCCCGGAAACGCAGAGCGCCGCGCGACCGGTGACGGCCGCGCGGCGCCCCTACCTCAGGAACTGGGCGAGGGTCTAGAAGTCGTCGTCGAACCCGACCGATCCCTCGACCGCCACCTGGTAGGCGGACGGGCGGCGCTCGAAGAAGTTCGTCAGCTCCTGGACGCCCTGGAGCTCCATGAAGGAGAACGGGTTCTCCGAGCCGTACACCGTCGGGAAGCCGAGGCGGGCGAGCCGCTGGTCGGCGACGCACTCCAGGTACTGGCGCATCGACTCGGTGTTCATGCCCGGCAGGCCCTCGCCGCACAGGTCGCGGCCGAACTGCAGCTCCGCCTCGACCGCTTCCCGCAGCATGTCGGTGACCTGCTGCTCCAGCGCGTCGTCGAAGAGCTCCGGCTCCTCCTTGCGGACGGTGTCCACGACCTCGAACGCGAAGTTCATGTGCATCGTCTCGTCACGGAACACCCAGTTGGTGCCCGTGGCGAGACCGTGCAGCAGACCCCGCGAGCGGAACCAGTACACGTACGCGAAAGCGCCGTAGAAGAACAGCCCCTCGATGCAGGCCGCGAAGCAGATCAGGTTCAGCAGGAAGCGGCGGCGGTCGGCCTTCGTCTCCAGCCGGTCGATCTTCTCGACCGAGTCCATCCACTTGAAGCAGAACTGCGCCTTCTCGCGGATCGAGGGGATCTCCTCGACCGCGTCGAACGCGGCCGCCCGGTCGTCCGGGTCGGGCAGATAGGTGTCCAGCAGCGTCAGATAGAACTGGACGTGCACGGCCTCCTCGAAGAGCTGCCGCGACAGGTACAGCCGCGCCTCGGGGGAGTTGATGTGCTTGTACAGCGTCAGCACGAGGTTGTTGGAGACGATCGAGTCACCGGTCGCGAAGAACGCCACCAGCCGGCCGATCATGTGCTGCTCACCCGGCGACAGCTTGGCGAGGTCGGAGACGTCCGAGTGGAGGTCGACCTCCTCCACGGTCCAGGTGTTCTTGATCGCGTCCCGGTAGCGCTCGTAGAAGTCCGGGTAGCGCATGGGACGCAGGGTCAGTTCGAAGCCCGGGTCGAGCAGGTTCTTGTGGTCGTTGGTGCTCATTACTGGCAGGCCTCGCAGGACTCGGGGTTTTCCAGGGAGCAGGCGAGGGCGTCCGCGTCGGGAGCCGACGCCTGCTGTACGGGGATCGGGGCGGCGGCCGACGCCTGGCCGGACGCGGCACGGGCGATCCGGGTCGCCGGGCGCGAACGCAGGTAGTACGTCGTCTTCAGCCCCTGCTTCCAGGCGTACGCGTACATCGAGGAGAGCTTGCCGATCGTCGGCGTCTCCAGGAACAGGTTGAGCGACTGGCTCTGGTCGAGGAACGGCGTACGGGCCGCCGCCATGTCGATCAGGCCGCGCTGGGGGATCTCCCACGCCGTGCGGTACAGCGCCCGCACATCCTCGGGGATCCAGCCGAAGCCCTGCACGGAGCCGCTCGCCTCGCGCAGCGCCTCGCGGGTGCGGGAGTCCCACACGCCGAGCTTCTTCAGCTCGTCCACCAGGTAGGCGTTGACCTGGAGGAACTCCCCGCTGAGCGTCTCGCGCTTGAACAGGTTGGAGACCTGCGGCTCGATGCACTCGTACACCCCGGCGATCGAGGCGATCGTGGCGGTCGGCGCGATGGCCAGCAGCAGCGAGTTGCGCATGCCGGTCTTCGCGATCCGGGCGCGCAGGGCGTCCCAGCGCTCCGGCCAGTTCAGCTCGGTGTCGTAGTGGTCGGGGTGCAGCACCCCGCGCGCCGCCCGGGTCTCGGACCAGGCGGGCAGCGGGCCCGACCGCTCCGCGAGGTCGCAGGACGCCTCGTACGCGGCGAGCATGATCCGCTCGGAGATCCTCGTGGAGAGCGCGCGGGCCTCGGGGGAGTCGAAGGGCAGCCGCAGCTGGAAGAAGACGTCCTGGAGGCCCATCGCGCCCAGGCCGACCGGCCGCCAGCGGGAGTTGGAGCGCCCGGCCTGCTCGGTCGGGTAGAAGTTGATGTCGACGACCCGGTCGAGGAAGGTCACGGCGGTCCGCACGGTGGCGTCCAGGCGGTCCCAGTCGATCGAGCCGTCCGCCACGAACGCGCCCAGGTTGACCGAGCCCAGGTTGCAGACGGCCGTCTCGCCGTCGTCCGTGACCTCGAGGATCTCCGTGCACAGGTTGGAGGAGTGCACAACCCGGCCCGGCTCGGCGGTCTGGTTCGCGGTCCGGTTGGAGGCGTCCTTGAACGTCATCCAGCCCTGGCCGGTCTGCGCGAGGGTCCGCATCATCCGGCCGTACAGCTCACGCGCCGGAATCGTCCTGCGGGCCAGGCCCTTGGCCTCGGCCGCCCGGTAGGCCGCGTCGAACGCGTCGCCCCACAGGTCGACCAGCTCGGGCACGTCGGCGGGGGAGAACAGCGACCACTCGGTGTCCGCGTCGACCCGGCGCATGAACTCGTCCGGGATCCAGTGCGCCAGGTTCAGGTTGTGCGTACGCCGCTGGTCCTCACCGGTGTTGTCGCGGAGCTCCAGGAACTCCTCGATGTCCGCGTGCCAGGTCTCGAGGTAGACCGCCGCCGCGCCCTTGCGCCGGCCGCCCTGGTTCACCGCCGCCACGGAGGCGTCCAGCGTCTTCAGGAACGGCACGATGCCGTTGGAGTGCCCGTTGGTGCCCCGGATCAGCGAACCCCGGGCGCGGATGCGGGAGTACGACAGACCGATGCCGCCCGCGTGCTTGGAGAGCCGCGCCACCTGGTGGTAGCGGTCGTAGATCGAGTCCAGCTCGTCCTTGGGCGAGTCCAGCAGGTAGCAGGAGGACATCTGCGGGTGGCGGGTGCCGGAGTTGAAGAGGGTGGGGGAGGAGGGGAGGTAGTCCAGCCGGCTCATCAGTCCGTAGAGCGCGGCGACCTCGTCCAGCGCCCGCACCGACTCGTCCTCGGCGAGCCCCGCGGCCACGCGCAGCATGAAGTGCTGCGGGGTCTCGATGACCTGCCGGGTGATCGGGTGGCGCAGCAGGTAGCGGCTGTGCAGCGTCCGCAGACCGAAGTAGCCGAAGCGGTCGTCCGCGCCGTCCGCCAGGGCCTGCTCGACGAGCTGGTCGAGGGCGGCCGAGTGGAGCGCGACGAACGCGGCGGTGCGCTCCGCGATCAGGCCCTCGCGGTGTCCCACGGCGACCGAGGCGGAGAAGGACGTCGCGCCCTGGCCCGCGGCCTCGTCCGCGATCGTGCGGGTCAGCAGCCGGGCTGCCAGCCGGGAGTACGCCGGGTCCTCGGAGATGAGCCCCGCGGCGGCCTCGGTGGCCAGCGAGCGCAGCTCGGCCTCGTCGGAGCGGGCGTTGCGTCCGCGCAGCGCGGCGGCGGCGACCCGTCCGGGGTCGGTGTCGGGAAGATCGACGGTGAGGTCGGTCAGGGTCCGCAGCAGAGCGGTCCCGGGTCCGTCGTTCGTGCCTGCTCCGGACGTGGTGGAGGCAGCGGATTCGGTAGCTGAAACCGGATCGGCGGGCGCGATGGTCACTGGGCTTTCCCTCGCTCGGCAGGGGCCGGCGGCAGGCGGGGAAGCCGGGCAGCGCGAAACCCGGGGCAGGGCAGCACAGCTGACGGCGTCCACCGGCCTATCCGCGAGACCCGGACGTCTGGCGTCCGGTTCGGTCGAGCCGGACGCGCTGTCGACAGGTCTTCGGACTTGCGGGTGTGCAAAAGCACACCGATCACACCGTTGCGGGACAGTTCCGGATTCGCACCGGATTCCCCTGCGGCGACAGCGAGGTCGAGCATACATGTGGGGGCCGCCGGATGAAGCGGCCCCCACATGTTGTGTCGCGACGATTCAGCGCGCCCCTCAGGAGGGCGCCTCCAGCTCCAGCCGGAAGGTCATGAGCCGTAGCCCCGGCACCGGTTCCCAGTCCCGTTCGGGGGTCCGTACGAAGCCGAGCCGACGGTAGATCCTATGGGCTCCGAGCATGGCCGGCTGCGTCGACAGCACCAGGGCCCGCACGCCGTCGGCGGACCGGGCGCGCTCGGCGCACGCCCGCACGAGAGCCTCTCCCACGCCCCGCCCACGCCCCTCGCGGGCCACCGCCAGCATCCGGAACTCGGCCTCGTCCGCGCCCGCGATGTCGCGCCACGGGGTGCCGGGTGCGGCATACGTCACGCCGCCGAGCACGGCCCCGTCCACGTCGAGCGCGACGAGGACCTCGGCCTCGGCCGCGCGCTGCTCCACCGCCCGCAGTCTGAGCAGATACGGGTCCTGCGGGCCGTCCAGCAGACCGTCGCCGAGATACGCCTCGGCGATGATCTCGCCGAGGACGGTGTACTCGCCGGGCTCCGCCGCCCTGATCGTCAGATCCATCAGCCATTCGCTCCCACGTCAGCTCCCGCGTCGGCCGCTCGTTCCCGCGTCGGCCGCTCGCTCCCGCGTCAGCCGCTCGCTCCCCTGTCAGCCGCTCGCTCCCACGTCGTTGTTGGGCGCGCCGTCGCCCACCGGCGGCAGGTCGCCGCGCTCGACCGGCTGCCGCCCCCCGGTCTCGTCGGCCGGCGGCAGCACCTGGTCCAGCTCGTGGTCGTCGGCGCGGTGGGCGGCCCGCGCCGCCGATCGCAGCGTCGCCCGGTCCACCTCCTCGGGCGCCCCGCTCACGGTGACCACGACTCCACCCCGTTCCCGTGCGTACGCGTGGCCCGACTCCGTGGCCCGGTACCACTGCTCGCCGTCCCGCTCGCACGTCACCAGCGGCTCCTGGCCGCCGGCGGGCGCGGGGTCCTTCGTACAGTCGGCCCCGGCGTGCACCCGGCGCTCCACCCGCAGCTGGATCTGCCCGCCGTCGGGCGCGGTGTAGACGCTGCCGAACCCGTCGTCGCCGATCACCCCGACCGACTGGCGGGCCAGGGTGAACCCCGGGACTTCGGTCACCCACACGTGCTCCGCCACGGTCTGCACGGCCAGCGCCCGCGCCTCCAGCTCCGCCCGGTCGGGCGCCGGCTCCGCCGATCCGCTCCGCGCCGCCCCCGCGTCGGGCGCCACCTCGGTGCCGCAGCCCGTCGCCGCCGCCAGGCTCAGGGCCAGCGCCAAGGTCGTGAGTACGGGACGGAGCCGGGGCGGCCGGGGATGCGATGTCATGGGCACATCCTTTCGTACGGCGAGGGCTCCGCGCACGGAGAATGCGACCGGCGACCGGGCCCGCGCGAGGGCGCGAAAAGAGGCCGCCGCGTCCCTGGCAGGGGTGCGGCGGCCCCGATCGGCCGGTGGTGGTGCTCAGCAGCAGCGGAAGCCCTCGCGGGGGTCCGCCTCGCGGGCGTCCATGCGGCTGCGTTCGAAGGCACGACGGGTCATCACCGGCGTGTCCGGATCGTGGGTCCTCGCGTGCGCCACATAGCGGTCGTACGTGGACTCGCCGGTCAGCTCACGGACGTACCAGCGGATCCGTCCGGCCACCCGTCGTACGTCCCCGACCGTCATGTCCGGCTCCCCGTCTCCGCCGCCTCCTTGCGGATGCCGCCCTCGGGGCCGACTCCGGCGGCGGCCAGTTCGGCCTTCTCCTCCTTGGTCGCGAAGAGCGAGGCCGGGGCGACGAGCCTGGACTCGACGTAGGGGGTTTCGTGGAGTTTGACGCTCTCCGGGTCGCGGATGGCCTTGTAGCAGACCCGCCCGGCGTCCACGAGCACCACGATGATGAGGAGCGCGAAGAGCGCGCTCAGCACCCCGTCGACGGTGGAGTTGGTGACGACGGTCCGCATGTCGTCCATGCTCTTCGCGGGGGCCAGCACCTCGCCCGCGTCGATGCCCGCCTGGTACTTGTCGCGCTGGGCGAAGAAGCCGATCTTGACGTCGTCGGAGAAGATCTTCTGCCAGCTCGCGGTGAGGGTGACCGCCACGTCCCAGGCGAGCGGGACCGCGGTGACCCACGCCCACTTCAGGCGGCCGGACTTGACGAGCAGGGTGGTGCAGACGGCCAGCGCGACGGCCGCCAGTAGCTGGTTGGCGATGCCGAAGAGCGGGAACAGCTGGTTGATGCCGCCCAGCGGGTCGTGCACGCCGACCCAGAGGAAGTAGCCCCAGCCGCCGACCACGACGGCGCTGGCGAACCAGACGCCCGGCTTCCAGCTGACCTCACGGAACGGCTTGTAGACGTTGCCCAGCATGTCCTGGAGCATGAAGCGCCCGACCCGGGTGCCGGCGTCCACGGTGGTGAGGATGAAGAGCGCCTCGAACATGATGGCGAAGTGGTACCAGAACGCCTTCAACGCGGTCCCGCCGACCACCGCGGAGAAGATCTCCGCCATGCCGAGCGCGAACGTGGGCGCGCCACCGGTCCGGGAGAGCAGACTCGCCTCCTCGACGTCCTTGGCGGCCTGGGCCAGGGCGTCCGGGGTGATGGTGAAGCCGAAGTTGGCCACGGCCTGGGAGGCGGACTGGACGCTGTCGCCGATCACGCCGGCGGGTGCGTTGATGGCGAAGTAGAGACCGGGGTCGATGATGCAGGCGGCGATCATCGCCATGATCGCCACGAACGACTCGACCAGCATGGCGCCGTAGCCGATCATCCGGATCTGCGTCTCCTTCTGGACCATCTTCGGCGTGGTGCCGGAGGCGACCAGGGAGTGGAAGCCGGAGAGCGCGCCGCAGGCGATGGTGATGAAGACGAAGGGGAACATCGAGCCGGCGAAGACCGGGCCCGAGCCACTGGTCGCGAAGTCGGTGACCGCGGGCATCTTCAGGGTCGGCAGGGCGACGACCACGCCCAGGGCCAGCAGCCCGATCGTGCCGACCTTCATGAAGGTGGAGAGGTAGTCGCGCGGGGCCAGCAGCAGCCAGACGGGAAGCACGGAGGCGAAGAACCCGTACACGATCATCCAGATGACCAGCGTGGCCGGCTCCAGCGTGAAGAAGTCCGCCCACGACGACTCGGCGACCCAGCCGCCCGCGACGATCGCGAGAAGCAGCAGCGCGACGCCGATGAAGGAGACCTCGCTGACCTTGCCGGGCCGCAGGGTGCGCAGATAGACGCCCATGAAGAGGGCGATCGGGATCGTCATGCCGATGGAGAAGACGCCCCACGGCGAGTGTGCGAGCGCGTTCACGATGACCAGCGCGAGGACCGCGAGCAGGATGATCATGATTATGAAGACCGCGACCAGGGCGGCGATCCCGCCGACCGGGCCGATCTCGTCGCGCGCCATCTGGCCGAGCGAACGGCCGTTGCGGCGGGTGGAGAAGAAGAGCGTCACCATGTCCTGGACGGCGCCGGCGAAGATGACGCCGACGACCAGCCAGATCGTGCCGGGCAGATAACCCATCTGCGCGGCGAGCACCGGGCCGACCAGGGGTCCGGCCCCGGCGATGGCGGCGAAGTGGTGACCGAACAGGACCCGGCGGTCGGTGGGGTGGAAATCGACGCCGTTGTCCAGCCGTTCGGCCGGGGTCGCGCGGTTCTTGTCGGCCTTCAGGACCCGGTTGGCGATGAACCGGGAGTAGAAGCGGTACGCGATGGCGTACGAGCCGAGGGCCGCTGCCAGCATCCAGGCGGCGGAGACCTCCTCACCCCGCGAGAGCGCGAGGGTGGCCCAGCCGGCGGCGCCGACCAGGGCGACCAGGCTCCAGACCACGACGGCCCTGGGGGAGATGCCCCGTTTCCCCGACACCTGCGGTGCCGATGGTGCTGGTGTGGGCGTTTTCGCCATGTGGTGACTCCGTCCCCTCGCTGATCACCGGTGCAATGGGCAGGAAATCTAGGGGACGCGTCCGCCCAGCGTCACCCCCCGTCCGCATTGCGGTCCGGCAACGGTGATGTATCGCACGGGGACACGGGCGCCGACGCGTTTCGGTTCACCCCGGATGCGCAGGCTTTCCGGCCGGTCAGATCCAGCCCCGGCGCGCTGCCTCCGCGCCCGCCTGGAACCTGCTGCGGGCCTGCATCCTGGCCGTCAGCTCCGCGTTCATCCGGCGCACCGTGCGCAGGGACACCCCCAGCCTGCGGGCGGCCGTCGCGTCCGTGTGCCCCTTCGCCAGCAGGGACAGCAACTCGTCCTCCTGCGGGGTCAGCCCGTTGCCGTCGCGGCGGGGAGCGGGGCCGAGCGGGGTCGCGGTGGCCCACAGCTGCTCGAACAGGAGCCGGGCCACCGCGACGGCCCCCTTGCTCCGCAACTCCAGCGCGCCCGCCCGGCCGTCGTCGGGGTCCAGCGGCACCAGGGCCACCTCCCCGTCGACCACGACCATGACCAGCGGCAGGGTGGGCAGCGTACGGCTCTCCGCGCCGAGCAGGCCCAGCCGGGTCACATAGCGCAGGGTCGAAGGATCGTTGCGGAAGCTGTCCTGATAGATGCTGCGGAGCCGCACGCCGCGCTCCAACGCCCGCCGGTCCAGCGGACCGCTGGCCTCCAGCGTGTCCGGGGACTGCGCGCCGCCGGGCAGCAGCGAGAGGCACTCCGTCCTGGCCAGCTCGGCCAGTTCGGTCAGCCGCTCACGTACCGCGTCGAGCCCCTCCAGCCGTTTGACGACGTCGAAGCCCCCGCCCGCCCGACGCCCCCGGTCCGTCGTGAGGGCCGACATCGCGTCCCGCGCGATCTCGAGCCCCCGTTGCTGCCGGGCCAGTTCGGCTTCCCGGCGGGAGAGGAGGAACGGCAGACTGGCGGCCGGGTCCAGTGCGCGGAAGACCGGCGGGCCCTGCTCCGTACCGCGAGGACCGTCATCCAGCAGGCACAGCTCGGCCAGTTGGTCGAGAGCCCGGCGCACATCGTCCTCGCTCCGCCCGAGCCGCGCCACGATCTCGTCCAGCCGCAGCTCCGGCTCCTCCAGAACGAGCCGGTACACCAGCTCCGTCCGTGCGTCCAGCCCCAGTACCTCTAACATCTCTGGCTCCCCCGCAGATGTCACGCCGTCCACGCACTCCCGCACGGGACGCCACTTCAGCACCGGGCGCGAGTGTAGGGCCGACGTGTTGTGAAGGTATAGACCAGGTCCACGGGATGGATGGGCTCCGAGAGGCCGCACGTGGCCGGAAAGGCCGAGGCGGGCGGCGGCCGGAACGGTCGCCGCCCGTGGAGCCAATGGCCGCAAGGTGCCTGGCAGTTGACTGCCACCACCGCATCGTCCCAGGCAGCGGGCCCCGTACGGCCGCCCGCGGAGCTGGCACCCTGCTGCCCCGCAACTCGCGGCCACCCGGAGACCGTGGCCTCCGGGGCGGCGATGGGGACAGGATCAGGCCGTCACAAGTCATCCACACACCGCTACATCTTCGAGGAGTTCCCGATGCGTGCGTTCCGTTCCCCGACCCGCCGCCCCTCGCCGGCCGCACTCGCCGCCACGGGCCGGGAGGGCTTCTCCTGGGGGTGACCCCGGGAGAACGGGACGCCCCCGTGTTCCTGGTGACCGCGCTCCTGGTGCGTGCCGAACCCCCGCACCCCGACCGGTGGACGGCACGGGACCTTGCCGGGCGGCTGCGCGCCCACCGCGTCGGGGCCTGCGTCCGCAGCGCCGGACCGCACCCCGGGGGCCCGGTCCATGTGTACGTCTCCGAGAGCCCGGACGGCTCGGTCCGCGCCGCGCTCTACATGGAGAGCCCCGACTCCGTGCATGCCGAACTGGCCGCGCTGGGCTTCCTCCTGACCCTCCTGAGCGCCGCGCGCCCCGCCTCCCTCGGCTGGCGGCCCGCGGCCCTGGGAGGTCCGGATCCGCACCGACTCCCCGAACCGAAAGGACCGGACCCGCCATGCCACGGGAGCGCCCCACCGTGTCAGTGATCATCCCCAACCACAACTACGAGAAGACCCTGCGGGCCTGCCTGGAATCCGTCTATGCCCAGACGCTGCGCCCTTGTGACGTGGTCGTCGTGGACGACGCCAGCACCGACCGCTCGCGCGACATCGCCCGCGAGTTCCCCTGTGTGCTCGTCGCCCGCCCGGACAACGCGGGGGTCTCCGCCGCCCGCAACCTCGGCGTCGCCGCCTCCGCCGGCCAGGTGCTGTTCTTCCTCGACTCCGACATCGCACTGGCCCCCGACGCGATCGAGAACGCCGTCGACCTGCTGATGGACGACCCGGAGACCGGCTGCGTCCACGGCGTCCTGGACCCCGAACCGCTCTTCGACGACGGCCCGGTGGAGGTCTACCACTGCCTGCACGCGCACTTCTGGCGACACCGCAGCGCCGGAGTCGTCGGCACCGCCTTCTTCGCGCTGGCCGCGATCGAGCGCCGCGTCTTCGAGGCGACCGGGCCCTTCGACGAGAACCTCCGCGACTCCGAGGACGTCGAGTACAGCGACCGCCTCGCCGCCACCCACCGTATCCGCCTCAGCGAGCGGGTGACCGGCCGCCACGACGACGTGGACCGGCTGCTGCCGATGCTCGCCGAGCAGTACCGCCGCTCCCAACTGCTCGTCCCCGTCGCCGCCGTCGAGCGCCGGCGCGGCGGTGGGCTGCGCGCCAACCGCACCGGCGGCGTCCTGGCCGCCGGTCTGGTCCCGCTCACCCTCCCGCTCGCGCTGCTCACCCCCTGGCTGCTCGCCGCGCCCCTGGCCTGCGCCGTGGCCTTCGCGCTGGCGGACATTGGGCTGTCGCGCTTCGTGGCCCGCCGCAAGGGGTGGCCCTTCCTGCTCCGCTTCACCGCGCTGCACTTCGCGGTGCACCTGGCGCTCGTCCTCGGCGCTGTGGTCGGCGGGCTGCGCTGGCTGGTCGACCCCCGCTTCGGCCCCTCCGTCCGGGGCCGCCGCGACCGGCCCGCCCCGGTGGCCGCTCCGTGAGCGCCGGAGTGGACCAGGGGCCCGGGGTCGCCGGGGCGGGGGCGCCCGAGGCCGGGCCCGGGACGCCAGAGGCCGGGCCACCCGAGGCCGGAGCGGAGGTGCCCGAAGCCGCGGCCCGTCCCTCCCGCCGCGCCCGGCTGCTGCGTACGGCCGCCGCCCTCGTGCTCATCGCGGCGACCTGCTTCGCCGTGGGCGGTTCGCTGCGCGGCGCCGGTACGGAGATGGCCGAGGCCGCAGGCCGGCCCGGGGGAGTGCTGCTGCTCGCCGCCGCCCTCCTCGCCAACGCGGCCGGGCTCGTCCTGTCGATGCTGTCCTGGCGGGTCCTCGTCGTGGACGGCGGCTCCACGGCCCGTACCAGCGACACCGCCCGGATCTTCTTCATCGGCGTCATCAGTAAATTCGTCCCCGGCCGCATCTGGGGCGTCCTCGCCCACATCCAGCTCGGCAAGGCCCTCGGCATCGCCCCCGAGCGGATGATCGCCGCCTTCGGCCTCGGCCTCGTCATCGGGATGACCACCGGGGCCGCCGCCGGACTCCTCGTCGCACCGGCCGTGTTCGGCACGGGCGCCTGGGTCTTCGCGCCGCTCGTCCTGCTCGCCGCCGCCGCCGTGGCTCGGCCCGGCTGGGTGGGCCGCCTCGTCGCGTGGACGATGCGGCTGGCCCGCCGCCCGGACGGAGCCGCCGAGGGCTCGCCCCGGGCCCTGCGGCTCTCCATCGGCTGGGCCTGCGCCTCCTGGGCCGTCTCCGGACTCCACCTGTGGGCGATCGTCGTGCTCCTCGGCGCCCCGCCGCTGCTCTCCCTGCCGGTCTGCGTCGGCGGCTTCGCCCTGGCGACCGTCGCCGGAAGCCTCGCCTTCGTCCTGCCCGACGGCTGGGGCGCCCGCGAACTCGTCCTCCTCGCGCCCCTCGGCGCGGTCATGCCGCTGTCCGCCGCCACCGCGGCCGTCATCGCCAGCCGGCTGGTCTGCGTGCTCAGCGAGGTGGCCGCCACCGGCGCCGCACTCGCGTGGGCCCGCGCCGCCGGACCCCTGCCCACCCCCCGACCCGCGCTCCAGGAAGGAGCCGCATGACCTCCGACGCCACCCCCCTGCTCACCGTGGACGACTGCGAACAACTGTCGACGAGCCAGGTGCACGAGCTGTACCGCTCCCACGTCAACAAGAGCCAGGTCTCCCTGATGACCTCCTTCGGCTTCGGCCGGGAACTCGTCGACCACGCCGAGGGATCCTGGATCCACACCCGCGACGGCCGCCGCATCCTCGACTTCACCGGCGGCGTCGGCGTCCTCAACCACGGCCACAACCACCCGCGGATCCTCGCCGCCCGCCGCCGCTTCCAGGAACAGCGCCGGATGGAGGTCCACAAGACCTACTTCTCGCCCTACATCGCCGCCCTCGGCCACAACCTCGCCCAGCTCCTCCCCGGCGACCTGAACCTCTCGTTCTTCCCCAACTCGGGGGCCGAGGCCGTCGAGGGCGCGGTGAAACTCGCGTACAAGTACCACGGCGGCCGCCGGCAGCAGATCCTGCACGCCGACATCAGCTTCCACGGCAAGCTGCTGGGCTCCGGCAGCCTCACCGGCAGCGCCCAGAACAGCTTCGCCTTCCCCGGCATACCCGGCGTCTCCGCCTTCCGCTACGGCGACCTCGACTCCGTACGGGAAGCGGTCGCCGCAGCCCGGGACGCCAAGGGCCGCTGCGACGTCTACGCACTCCTCATCGAACCCTTCTCCGCCTCCACGATGACGGAGTGCTCCGAGGAATTCCTGCGTGGCGTCAGGGAGTTGTGCACCGAGGAGAAGATCGTGCTGATCTTCGACGAGATCTACACCGGCTGGGGCAAGACGGGCAGCCTCTTCCACTTCATGCGCTACCCCGGGCTCGTGCCGGACGTGGTGACCACCTCGAAGTCCTTCGGCGGCGGCAAGTCCTCCGTCTCCGCCTTCGTCGCCCGCGAACCCGTCTTCCGCAAGGCCTACGACAGCCTCGGCGACGCCATGCTCCAGTCCACCAGCACCACCTACTACGGCTTCGGCGAGGAGACCGCCACCGCGCTGGAAGCCGTCAACATCGCCGTCGAGGACGACTACCCGGCCCGCGCCCGGGCCATCGAACGCGTCCTCGCCCCGGGCCTGGAGCGGCTGCGCAAGCAGTACCCCGACATCATCGCGGACGTCCGGGGCGCCGGAGCGCTGTACGGGATCTTCCTCGACGGCGGCCCCCGCCTCCTGGACCTCGCCGCGAAGATCGCCCCCGGCGGACTGGCCCGCGACCCGCTGCTGCGCACCAAGGTCATCACCTGCGCGGTCGTCAACGCGATGTACCACGACCACGACGTGTACATGTACTACACGCTCAACGGCCGCAGCCCCCTGGTGGCCGCGCCCTGCCTGGTCGCCGGAGCCGACGAGGTGGAGATCTTCCTCGACGCCTTCGACAAGACCCTGGCCAAGGGCATGAACCGGCTGCTCACCGCCTTCCTCAAGGACAAGGCGGTGTCGCGATGGGCGGCCTGACCATCGCCGTCACCGGAGCCGCCGGCATGCTCGGCTCCCACCTGGTGGCCCGGCTCGCCGCCGACGGCCACGACGTCGTCGGCGTCGACCTGCGAGACGACCCCCGCCCGCCCGCCGGCGCCCGCCACATCGTCGCCGACATCCGCGACGCGGCGGCGCTCGCCCGCGCCTTCGACGGGGCTCACGCGCTGGTGCACTGCGCCGCCGCCCTGCCCAGCTACCCCGTCGACCAGATCCGCTCCATCACCGTCGACGGCACCCGCACCGTCCTGACCGCCGCGCACCGGGCCCGGATCGACCGGGTCGTGCACATCTCCTCCACCGCCGTCTACGGGCTCCCCAAACAGGTCCCCACCCCGGAGGAGCACCCCCGCGAGCCCGTCGACCCGTACAGCAGGGCCAAGGCCGAGGCGGAGGAGGTCTGCGAGGAGTTCCGGGCGCGCGGGATGTGCCTGCCGGTGCTGCGCCCCAAGACCTTCCTCGGGCCCGGCCGCATGGGCCTCTTCTCGATGCTCTTCGAATGGGCCGAGGAGCGCCGCAACTTCCCGGTCCTCGGCCGGGGCGACGTCCGCATCCAGATGTTCGGCATGGCCGACCTCGTCGACGCCGTGGTGCTCGCCCTGAACGCCCCGCCCGAGATCGCGAACGACGTCTACAACCTGGGCGCCGCCGAATTCGGCACCCTGCGCGAGGACTTCCAGGCCGTGCTGGACGCGGCCGGGCACGGCAAACGCGTGGTCCCGCTGCCGGCAGCACCGGCACTCGCGGTCCTGCGCCTGCTGGAGCGCACCAAGCTCTCCCCGGTCTACGGGCGGCTGCTCTTCAAGCTCCTCGACGACAGTTACGTGGACATCGGCCGGGCCACCGAACGGCTCGGCTTCCGTCCCGCGCTCTCCAACCAGGACGCCATCCTCGGCACGTACGCGTGGTGGCGCACCCAGCGGGGGGCCGGTACACCCGCTCCCGGAGCCGGCCGGACCAGCCGGGACCCGTGGCGCCAAGGGGCGCTCGGCCTGGCCAAGGTCTTCTTCTGATCCCCTGGAGCCCTGCCGTGGACATCACCCGGTCCTCACCCGCGCCCGTGCGCGTGGTGGCAGTCCCGCCCGAGCCCGAACCCGCCGACCTCACCGCCCTGCCCGAACCCATCGCCGTAGAACCGCTTCAGCCGCTTGAGCCGCTACCGACCGTGACCGCGACCACGAGCGCGAGCGCGATCATCACGACCACGACCACGACCACGAGCGCGACGACGACCACGACCACGAGCGCGACCGACGTACGGGGCCGTCGCCGCCGCAACCGCCCCCGCGACCTCCTCGCCCTCCTGCGCCCCGGCCAGTGGGTGAAGAACCTGGCCGTCGTCCCGCTGGCCCTGCTCGACACCCACCCCTGGGGGACCGCCGCCTTCCTGCGCACCGGCTGGGCCGTCCTCGGCTTCACCCTCGCCTCCGCGCTCGTCTACGTCGTCAACGACCTCGCCGACCGGGAGCGGGACCGGCTGCACCCGGTCAAACGCCACCGCCCGATCGCCTCCGGCCAGGTGTCCACCGCCGCCGCCGGAGCGCTGACCGGCGTCCTGGCCCTGTCGCTGACCGGCTGGGCGGTGGCCGGGCCCGCCTGGCTGTGGTGGCCCACCGCCCTCTACCTGGCGCTGAGCCTCGCCTACTCCCAGGGGCTCAAACACGTACCGCTGGTGGACGCGTTCATCGTGGCGACCGGCTTCGTGCTGCGGCTCGTCCAGGGGTCGCTGCTCGTCGGCGCCCGGATGTCCGAATGGCTGGCGCTGTGCGTCTTCTCGCTCTGCCTGATGCTGGCGCTCGGCAAACGCCGGCACGAGATGACGGCGGCGGGCCGCGCCCACCGCCCCGCCCTGCGCGGCTACACGCTCGCCTTCCTCGAC
The DNA here is from genome assembly GCF_028747205.1 of Streptomyces sp. CA-278952. Lineage (NCBI taxonomy): Bacteria > Bacillati > Actinomycetota > Actinomycetes > Kitasatosporales > Streptomycetaceae > Streptomyces > Streptomyces sp. CA-278952. The sequence goes on along the minus strand of NZ_CP112880.1, from coordinate 2,463,394 downwards.
CACCTCGTCGTCCTGGTCGCCGTGCTGACCGCCGTCAGTTACGTGCTCTACCTGCGCGACGACGCGGCCCTCGCCGCCGGGGCCTCCCTCGTCACCCTGCTCTCCGCCCCCTGCGCCGTCTTCGGCCTCGCCCGCTACCTCCAGCTCCTCCTCGTCGAGGAGGGCGGCGGCAACCCCGTCCACGTCCTCTTCCGGGACCGCGCCACGCTCGTCAACGCGGCGCTGTGGGCGGTGCTCGTCGCCCTCGCCCTCCTCCTCCCGCAAGCGTCCGCATGACCCACCGACCGCCCGAAGGCGCCGCCCCATGAACCGGAAGCAACCGCTCGTCTCCGTCGTCGTCCCCAACTACAACTACGGCCGCGCGCTGGAACTCTGCCTGCGCGCCGCGCTCGCCCAGACCTACGAACCGCTGGAGGTGCTGCTGATCGACGACTGCTCCACCGACGACTCGGTCGCCGTCGCCGAGGCCTGCGGCGTCCGGGTGATCAGCACCGGCGTCAACAGCGGAGTGGCCACCACCCGCAACACCGGGGCGGCCCACGCCCGGGGCGAGATCATCGTGTTCGTCGACTCCGACGTGGCGATGGAGCCGGACGCCATCGCGAACGCCGTCGCCCTGCTCGACTCCGACCCCCGCATCGGCGCGGTCTGCGGCACCTACGACGCCGAACCCCTCATCCGGGACAGCCTGATCGAGGAGTACCGCTGCCTCCACCAGTTCTACTGGCTCGCCGAGACCGAGGGCCGCATCGGCACCCTGCACACCGCGATCTGCGCCATGCCCGCCCGGGTCTTCGCCGAGATCGGCCCCTTCAACCCCCGGCTGCGGCACACCGAGGACGGTGACTACGCCGCCCGGATCTGCCGGAGTTACGAGGTCCACAGCTCCACCACCGTGCGCGGGCGGCACGACCACGACGACACCTGGCGCGTCGTGCTGCGCAAGGTCTTCCACCGCACCCGGCTGCACATCCCGCTGTACGTCCGCCGCGGCGACCTTCCCGGCGGCATCGCCACCGGACCGCGCGCGTCAGCCAGCGTCGCGGCCCTGCTCGCCCTGCTGACCCTGCCGCTCGGCCTGATCGCCCTGCCCTGGCTGCTCGCCCCCGCCGCCCTGCTGGCCTTCACCCTGCTGGCGGACACCGCCCTCCACCGCTTCGTCCTGCACCGCCGGGGCCCCCTGTTCGCCGCCTACTTCGCCTGCACGCACACCGTGGTCAACGCGGTCATCGCGGCGGGCGCGGGTATCGGCGTCCTCCAGTGGCTGACCTCCCGCCGCTTCCGCCGGCTGTACGAGCCGGGGGAGCACCTCGCGCCGGTGCGGGCCGCCACATGACCGGGACCCTCACTCCGGGACCGGTGGCAGATCCGGCCGCGCCGCCCGAGCCCGCAGGGCCGCCCCGCCGCTGGCCCGGCCGGCTGCTGCTCGCCGTCGCCGTCCTGTGGGCCCTGTTCGTCGCCGCCCGCGCCCTCCTCAGCGGCCGGTGGTGGGCGTGGAACGGTCTCGGCCTCGCCCCGCCCGTCCTCCATCTGCTGGTCCCGCTCGCCCTGCTGATCCCGGCCGCCCTGATCCGGCACGGCAGGCGGGCCGCGGTGAGCGTCGTCCTGCTCTCGTTGCTCCTCGGCTCCTGGCAGACCGGGCTGCATCCCGGGGCGCTCCTGCGCGGGCAGCCCGCCGTCCCCCCGGACGCCCTGAGGGTGGTCAGCTGGAACACCTTCTTCTGGGACCAGGACAGCGACACCGACGCGTTCTACGCGTACCTCAAGTCCCGCTCCGCCGACGTCTACCTCCTCCAGGAGTACCAGAACGCCCGGGGCGACGAACCCGCGCCGATCGACGACCTGGCCAGGCTCCGTAAGGAGTTCCCCGGCTTCCACATCGCCACCGAGGGCGAGTTCCTCACCCTGTCCCGCTTCCCGATCACCTCGGCGCGGGCCCTGCGCCCGGACGGGCTCGCCCCGCCCGACACCTCCTGGGCCGACTACTGGAACGTCCGCGTCCTGCGCACCGACATCGACGTCGACGGCCGGACCCTGTCCCTCTACAACACCCATCTGCCCGATCTGCTGAACGTCGACCGCAACCCGCTGACCCCCGCCTACCACCGCTCCGTACGACAGCTCTCGGAGCGCCGCGAGAGGCACTTCGAGGCGCTGCGCGAGGACCTCGACGCCAACGGCCACCCGGTGGTGCTCGCCGGGGACCTCAACGTGCTGCCGGGCACCGGGGACCTGCGCTGGTTCGACGGGCTGCGGGACGCCGCCGACGCGGGGGACTCGGTCTACCCGGCGACCTTCCCGGTGAGCGGCCCGGCGCTCTGGCGGCTCGACTGGGCGTTCGTCTCGCCCCGGATCGACCTGCACCGGCAGTCCGTCCAGGACCCGCCCGCCGCCCTCTCCACCCACCGGCTGATCGATCTCCGCCTCTCCCTGCCCGCCCCCGGGGCCTCCGCCCCGGCCACCGAGAAGGACCGGTCATGACCCGGCGCTCCGCGCGCTCGCCCCGCTTCGACGCGACGATCGTGCTCACCTACTACCTCCCGTACACCAGCGGGCTCACCGAAGTGGCCCGCACGGTCGCCGAGGGGCTGGCCGCGCGGGGCCGCCGGGTCGCCGTCGTCGCCTGCCGGCACGATCCGGACCGCCCCGCGCGGGAGACCGTGAACGGCGTCGAGGTGTTCCGCGCCCCGGTCGCCGCCCGGCTCGGGCGCGGGGTGATCAGCCCCGGGTTCGCCCCGCTCGCCGGGCGGATCGCCCGCGCCTCCCGGGTCGTCAACATCCACCTGCCGATGCTGGAGGCGGGGCTCGTCGCCCGCCTCGCCGGGGACACCCCGGTGGTCGCCACCCACCACGACGACGTCTGGCTCGCCGGGGGCGCTCTCGCCCCGCTCCAGGTGAAGGTGGTCGACGCCTCGGTGGCCGGGGCGCTGCGCCGCTCGGCCGCCGTGGTCGTCAACAACGTGGACCACGCGGAGCATTCGCGCCACTGGCCCCTGATGCGCGGGCGCCGGCTGCTGGCCATCGCCCCGCCCTGCCGTGAACGCGAGCCCGCCCCGGCCGCCTTCCGCGAGACGGCGGGCCCGCACTTCGGCTTCCTCGGCCGGATCGCCCCGGAGAAGGGGCTGCACCACCTGGTCGACGCGTTCCGGACGATCCCGGACCCCGAGGCCCGGCTGCTGATCGCCGGCGACTACTCCAAGGTCGCGGGCGGCAGCGTCGTCGGGGCCCTGCGCGCACGGGCCGGCGACGACACCCGTATCCGGTTCACCGGCTTCCTCGCCGACGACCGGGTGGCGGGCTTCTACGCCTCGCTGGACGCCTTCGCCCTGCCGTCCGTCGCCGAGGAGTCCTTCGGCATCTCCCAGGCCGAGGCGATGATGCTCGGCGTCCCCTCCGTCGCGAGCGACGCGCCGGGCATGCGCGTGCCGGTGTCGGAGACCGGTTTCGGCCGCCTCTTCCCGCCCGGCGACGCCCGCGCCCTGGCCGGGGCCCTCCTGGAGGTGGCCGCCTACGCCCCGGAGCGCCGAGCCGAGGGAGGCCGTGACGCCCGCGCCCGGTACGGGACCGACAGCTGCCTGGACGCCTACGACGCGCTGTTCCAGGAGGCCGGGGCCGTACAGGGAGCCCCCGCGTGAGAACGGCCGGCGTCCTGGCGGCGGACGGCGGGGCGAACGCCGCCTGGCCGGGCGGCGGATGGGTGGTGTGGGCGGCCGGTGCCTGGGCGGTCTTCCTGGCCGCGCACCTCGTCCTCAACGGCCGCTGGTGGTTCTGGCTGCTGCCCTCGCTGCTGCCGCCGCCCGTGTTCGTCGCCCTGCCCGGCCTGCTCCTGCCGCTCTCCTGGGCGACGGAGGACCTCACGGCCGCCGTAGTGGCGGGCGCGGCCCTGGCGCTCGGGGCCCGGCAGTCCGGCCTCGTGCCGGGCGCGCTCGTACGGGGGAAGCGCCGCCCGCCACCGCCGCCGGACGGGGCGGTGCGCGTCGTGTCCTGGAACACCCAGCACTGGTGCCAGTCCACCGACCCGGAACCCTTCTACGCCTTTCTGCGCGGGCTCGACGCCGACGTCTACCTCCTCCAGGAGTACCACCACGACGAGTTCGACGGCACGTACCGCCTGATCGACGACGAGCGGCGGCTGCGCGAGACCTTCCCCGGCCACCGGGCCGTCATCGCCCGCGGTCTGATCACCCTGTCCCGGCTGCCGGTCGCCGCGACCGTCGAGACGGCCGCCCGGCGGACCCTGCGGGTGGACCTGGAGATGCCGGGTGACGGTCGGATTCTCGCCACCTTCAACGTCCACATCCCGGTACAGCTGCGACTCATCAGCCCGTTGCGCACAGACTTCTACCGCGCGGTCCGCTCCCGGGCCGCCGACCGGGCACGGGAGTACCGGGGGCTCGTCGGGGACGTCGCCGGCTGCCCCCATCCGGCCCTGATCGCGGGGGACTTCAACACCACCGCCGCGATCGGGGACGCCCGCCGCATCGCCCGGCTGGGCTCCGACGCGGTCGCCCTGTCCGGACGCCTCTGCCCCACCTCGTGGCAGGCCCGTCCGGGCCTGCGCTGGTGGCGGCTGGACTGGGTGCTCACCACCCCGGGCGCCCGGGTCCACCGCTACCGCTTCCGCGATCCGCGCGGCCTGTCCGACCACAGCGTCCAGGAGGTGTCCGTCTCGCTCGCCGAACCGGGCCACCGGACGCTCGCCGACCACCGATCCCGCCACCACGACGAAGGAACTCACCATGCGTTACCGCTACCTGGGAAAGACCGGCCTGCGGGTCAGTGAACTCTGCCTCGGCGCCATGACGTTCGGCCGTGAGGCCGACGAGACCACCAGCCACGCCCTGCTGGACCGCTTCACCGAGGCGGGCGGCACTTTCGTGGACACCGCCGACATCTACTCCGCCGGGGCCTCCGAGGAGATCCTCGGCCGCTGGCTGAAGAGACAGCGCCGCGACGACGTGGTGATCGCCACCAAGGTGCGGTACGGCACGGGGGAGGGCCCCAACGACCGCGGCCTGGGCCGCAGCCACCTGATCGCCGGGGTCGAGTCGAGCCTGCGCCGGCTGGGCACCGACCACATCGACCTCTACCAGGTGCACGCCTGGGACCCGGGCACCCCGCTGGAGGAGACCCTCGCCACCCTGGACGCGCTGGTCACCTCCGGAAAGGTGCGCTACATCGGGGCCAGCAACTTCTCCGGCTGGCAGCTCCAGAAGGCGGTCGACCTGAGCCGGGGACACGGCTGGGAGCCCTTCACGGCCCTCCAGCCGCTCTACAACCTGCTGGACCGTTCCGCCGAGTGGGAGCTGATGGAGGTCAGCCGCAACGAGGGCCTGGGCGTCATCCCCTGGAGCCCGCTGCGCGGCGGCTGGCTGAGCGGCGCGATCCGGCGCGGTGCGGAGCGGCCGCCCGCGGGCACCCGGGTGGAGACCGCCGAGCGGCTCGGCTGGGGCGAGTCGTGGAGCGCCTACGAGGGGGACGAGCGCACCTGGCGGGTGCTGGACGCCCTGCACGAGGTCGCCGGACGCACGGGCCTCGCGGTGCCGGTGCTGGCCCTCGCCTGGCTGCTCGGCCGGCCCGGGGTCACCGCCCCCATCGTGGGCGCCCGCACCCTTGAGCAGCTGGAGACCAACCTGGGCGCGGCGGACCTGGACCTCGACCCGGCCGACGCCGCCCTGCTGACCGCGGCGAGCGACCAGACGCTCCCATACCCGTACAGCGTCATCGAGACCGACCCCGAGCTGCGCTGACGCACCCCGCGTGACCGAAAACGGGCGGTGGCCCGGGGAGTTCGTCCCCGGGCCACCGCCCTGTGCGTACCGCGCCGTGCCGTGGTGGTGCTCAGTCCGTCGGCCGCTTCAGGCGGGCCACGAACTTGTAGCGGTCGCCCCGGTACACCGAGCGCACCCACTCCACCGGTTCCCCCTGGCCGTCCACCGAATGGCGGGACAGCATGAGCATCGGCAGCCCCACGTCGGTGCCCAGCAGCCCCGCCTCGCGCGGGGTGGCGAGCGAGGTCTCGATGGTCTCCTCCGCCTCGGCGAGGCGCACGTCGTACACCTCGGCGAGCGCGGTGTAGAGCGAGGTGTACTTGACCAGCGAACGGCGCAGCGCCGGGAAGCGTTTGGCCGAAAGGTGCGTGGTCTCGATCGCCATCGGCTCCCCGCTGGCGAGCCGCAGCCGCTCGATGCGCAGCACCCGGCCGCCCGTCGAGATGTCCAGCAGACCGGCGAGCGTGTCGTCCGCCGTCACATAGCCGATGTCCAGCAGTTGGGACGTCGGCTCCAGTCCCTGGGCGCGCATGTCCTCGGTGTACGAGGTGAGCTGGAGGGCCTGGGAGACCTTCGGCTTGGCTACGAAGGTCCCCTTGCCCTGGATGCGTTCCAGCCGGCCCTCGACGACCAGCTCCTGGAGCGCCTGGCGCACGGTGGTGCGCGAGGTGTCGAACTCGGCGGCCAGGGTGCGTTCGGGCGGCACCGGGGTGCCGGGCGGCAGGGTGTCCGTCATGTCGAGGAGATGCCGCTTGAGCCGGTAGTACTTCGGTACGCGCGCTGTGCGCGTACCTGCACCGGTCTCGCTCCCCGTACTGCCCCCGTCGGAGCCCATGGCCCGCCTTCCCGACTGCTGCGTTGCTGCCGTCACCGGCTCCTCCGTCTGTCGCGGCTCACATGGTGGCACGGTCCGGTCACGGGTCGTCGCCCTCCCTTAGGTGTCGGTCCTATAACGGACGCGAGTGCACTTCTTATACACCCTTGACACCCCTAAAGGTCTAGGCCAAGCTCCCGGTACTGGTCTAAACCATTAAAGACCAGGTCCAGCCCCAGCAGAACTCGTCGAATGTCTTCGCGGTGGGTGGGGTTGCAGCATCCCTGAGGAGGGTTTGACGTGAAGCGCAAGCTCATCGCGGCTATCGGTGTCGCGGGCATGTTGGTTTCGGTCGCGGCGTGTGGATCGGACGACTCGAAGTCGTCCGCAGCCCCGAAGGACCGCAAGGAAACCCTGACCGTCTGGCTCATGGGCGAGGCCCAGTCCACCTGGCCGGAGTTGGTCAAGGACGTCAACGCCGAGTTCAACAAGAAGTACCCGGGCGTCACGGTCAAGGTTCAGTACCAGCAGTGGGCCGACAAGGTCAAGAAGCTGGACACCTCCCTCGGTGGAGATAAATTCCCGGATGTCGTGGAACTCGGCAATACCGAGACCATGCAGTACATCCTCAATGGTGCGCTCGGAGAAATCGACCCCAAGAAGTACGAGAATTCGGACACCTGGATCAAGGGTCTGAAGGACACGTGCTCCTTCGAGGGCAAGACGTACTGCGTTCCTTACTACGCGAGCGCCCGTCTGGCCGTGTACAACAAGGACATGCTGAAGGCCGGCACCGGCAGCGACGCCCTCCCGCAGACCGAGACCGAGTTCCTCGCCGCGATGGACAAGGTCTCCGCCGAGCTGGGCAAGAAGGACAAGCGCGCCTCCTCCCTCTACTTCCCGGGCCGCTACTGGTACGCCGCGATGTCCTACGTCGCCGCCTTCGGTGGCCAGATAGCCGAGTACGACGAGGGCAGCAAGGAGTGGAAGGCCGCGCTCTCCACCCCGGAGGCCCAGAAGGGCATCCAGCACTACGTCGACCTGGTCAAGAAGTACAACAAGGCCGACGTGACGAAGGACGAGCAGGACCACGCCAACGTCATGGCCAACGAGAAGGCCGCGGTCATCTACGGCCAGGCCTGGGAGGCCGGCAGCGTCACCACGGGCGAGAACGGCAACCCGAAGCTCGAGGGCAAGATCGCCACGGCCGGTATGCCCGGCCCCGAGGGCAAGGCCCTCCCGTCCTTCATCGGCGGCTCGGACCTCGCCACGATCTCCAAGTCCAAGGTCCAGGACCTCGGCGAGGAGTGGATCTCCCTCTTCACCAACGCGAAGTCCATGGAGGTCCTCGCGTCGAAGAACATCCTTCCCAACAACGAGAAGCAGCTCGAGCCGCTGAAGGCGAAGCCGGAGACCGCCGCCATCGCCAACGCGGTGCCGGACGCCTGGTTCACGCCGATCGCGCCGGGCTGGGCCTCCGTGGAGAAGGAGGAGATCCTCCAGAACATGCTCCTGGAGATCGTCAAGGGCGCCTCCGTCGCCGACGCCACCAAGAAGGCCGACGAGAAGATCGACGCGCTGATCAACAAGGAAGCCTGACCTTCCGATCGCCAGGCAGGGGCCCGGCGCCAGCGCCGGGCCCCCGCTCCTTTCCCGCAAGTGAACGCCGTGAATTCCGGGGCCCGCCCCGGACCCGCGATGGAAGGTCAGCCACGTGTCTGCCGCTGATACCAAGGCCGCCGGGCCGCCGGTCCCCGTACCACCCGACCCGCAGACGACCGGGAAGTCGTCCTCCCCCGACGATGCGCCCCGGGTGCAGAAGAGGAAGCGGAAGAAGGGTGAACTCCTCCCCTACTTCCTGATCCTCCCGGCGGTCCTGGCGATCGCCGCCGTCTACCTCTACCCGCTCAGCAAGACGGTCATCATGTCCTTCCAGGACATGGGCCGCCGTGAGCTGTGGTCCGGCGAGCCGGCGCCATGGGTCGGCTTCGAGCAGTTCACCAACATCCTCGGCGACTCCGAGTTCTGGTGGGTCACCTTCCGCACCGTCGTCTTCATGGTCATCTGCGTGACGCTGACCATGGGGATCGGGCTGCTGGTCGCCCTCCTGATGCGCAAGCTCTCCACCTGGGTCCGGCTGGTGCTCACCGCCTGCCTCATCGCCGCCTGGTCGATGCCGCTGATGGTCGCCGCCTCGATCTTCCGGTTCATGGCCGACTCCGACTACGGCCTGATCAACACGCTGATCGCCAAGGTCGTCGGCGAGGACTGGCTCGGACACAACTGGTACCTCGACCCGATCCAGGGCTTCGGCATCATCACCCTGCTGGTCGTCTGGGGCGCCATCCCGTTCGTCGTCGTCACCCTGTACGCCGCCCTCACCCAGGTCCCCCAGGAGCTGGAGGAGGCCGCCGCCCTCGACGGCGCCAGCGCCTACGGCGTCTACAGGTTCGTCACCTGGCCGGTCATCAAGCCGGTCTTCACCATGGTCGCCACTCTCTCGGTGATCTGGGACTTCAACGTCTTCGGCCAGATCTGGCTGCTGCGCGGCAACAAGCCCGAGCCGGAGTACGAGACCCTCGGCCTCTACTCCTACTCCAAGGCGTTCGAGTCCACCTCCTTCAGCCAGGGCACTGCGATCGCCCTGATCACGGTGCTGCTGCTGTCCGGCGTGGCCGTGTACTACCTGCGCCAGCTCATGAAGACGGGAGAGGTCGAATGAGCAGCTCGACCCAGACGACACAGGCGCTGCGGCCCGACCGCAAGAAGAGCCGGCTGCATTTCGACCTGATCGGCCTCGGTATCGCCCTGGTCATGGTCTTCCCGGTCTACTGGCTGGTCATCAGCGCCCTGCGGCCCAACCGGGAGATCCGCAGCTACGACCAGACCTTGTGGCCCACGTCGATCACCTTCGACAACTTCGTCCGGGCCACGGAGCAGCCGAACTTCGGCACCGCCATCCAGTCCAGCCTGATCGTCGCGGTCACCGCGGTGGTCGGCGGCATGATCATCGCGACCCTGGCGGCCCTGGCGATCGGCCGGTTCCGGTTCTTCGGCCGCAAGGCCCTGGTCCTGATCATGATCCTGGTCCAGATGCTGCCGCCGACGGCGATGCTCATCCCGATCTACGCCCAGCTCAACGCGATGGGCGGGATCGACGAGTACTGGGGCCTGATCGTCGTCTACCTCGTCTCGACGCTGCCCTTCGCCACCATCATGATCCGCGGCTTCGTCGTGAACATCCCGGTGGAGCTGGAGGAGTCCGCGATGGTGGACGGGTGCACCCGCTTCCAGGCCTTCCGCCGGGTGATCTTCCCGCTGCTCGCCCCCGGGCTCGCCGCCGCGTCGATCTTCGCCCTGGTGAGCGCGTGGAACGAGTACCTCTTCGCGTACATCCTGATCAACGACAACTCCAAGTACACGCTCAACGTATGGCTCATGACGTTCACGACCGAGCGCGGAACGGACTACGGCGCCCTCATGGCGGCGTCGACCATGATCGCCCTCCCTGTCGTCGTGTTCTTCATGATCATCCAGAAGAAGATGGCCGCAGGCCTCACTTCCGGCGCTGTGAAGGGATAGTGCGGGCCCATGACCACCCTCGTTTCCACCACGGACACCGTGACGCGCGACGCGCTCGCCGTGCTCCAGCCCGGGTTCACCGGCACCACCGCCCCGGACTGGCTGCTGCGCCGAGTCGGTGAAGGCCTCGCCTCCGTCGGCCTGTTCGGCCGCAACATCACCTCACCCGAACAGCTCACCGCCCTCACCGAGCGGCTGCGTTCCGAGCGGGAGGACGTCCTCGTCGCCATCGACGAGGAGGGCGGCGACGTGACCCGCCTGGAGGTCACGCACGGCTCCTCCTTCCCCGGCAACTTCGCCCTCGGCTCGGTGGACGACGTCCACCTCACCCGGGCCGTCGCCGAGGAACTCGGCCGCCGGCTCGCCGAGTGCGGCGTCAACCTCAACTGGGCGCCGTCCGCCGACGTCAACTCCAACCCGGGCAACCCGGTCATCGGCGTGCGTTCCTTCGGCGCCGACACCCGCCTGGCCGCCCGGCACACCGCCGCGTACATCGAGGGGCTCCAGGCCGCCGGCGTCGCCGCCTGCACCAAGCACTTCCCCGGCCACGGCGACACCGCGGTCGACTCGCACCTGGCGCTGCCCCGCATCGACGTGGACCTCGACACCCTGCACGCCCGTGAACTGGTGCCCTTCCGGGCGGCCATCGCCGCGGGTTCCAAGTCGGTGATGAGCGCGCATATTCTGCTTCCCGCACTCGACCCGGACCGCCCGGCGACCCTGAGCCCGCAGATCCTCACCGGTCTGCTGCGCCAGGAGCTGGGGTACGACGGCCTGATCGTCACCGACGCCGTGGAGATGGACGCCATCGCCGGTACGTACGGCATCGAGCGCGGGTCCGTCCTCGCCCTCGCGGCGGGCGCCGACGCCATCTGTGTGGGCGGCGGGCTGGCCGACGAGGAGACCGTGCTGCGGCTGCGCGACGCCCTCGTCGCGGCCGTGCGCGGCGGGGACCTGACCGAGGAGCGGCTCGCCGACGCGGCCGCCCGTGTACGAGCCCTGGCGTCCTGGACGCAGAGGGTTCGGGGGGACATCCGGGAGTCGGGCGCGGCAGTGCAGGAGGGGACCGCGCCCGGCACCGGAGTCAGCTCCGACATCGGTCTGACCGCCGCCCGCCGCGCGGTCCGGGTGACCGGCTCCGGCGACCGGCTGACCGGGGCGGCGTACGTCGCCTCGTTCAGCGCGGTGGCGAACATCGCGGTCGGCGACGAGACCCCGTGGGGCATCGCTGCCGAGCTGGACAGGATCCTGCCCGGCACCAGCACGGACACCTACACCGACCAGAGCGCCGCCCCGGCGGACGCGATCCTGGCGGCAGCGGGGGAGCGGCGCATCGTCGCCGTGGTCCGCGACGAGCACCGGCACGCCTGGATGGGCGCCGCGCTCGACGCACTGCTGGCGGCCCGCCCGGACACGATCGTGGTCGAGATGGGCCTGCCCCAGTCGGACCCGCGCGGCTCGCTGCACATAGCGACCCACGGAGCGGCCCGGGTCTGCGGCCTGGCAGCAGCGGAAGCGATCACCGGCACGAGGGCCTGACCCACTTCAAGGCCCCGGGCCGGCCACACCAAGCCCGTCCGGCGATTGAGGACAAGGCCTCACGCCGGACGGGCCCGCAGGCCGGCCACACCTATCCCGTCCGGGCCTGCGGGGCCAAGCCTCGGGCCGCCACACCAAGCCCGTCCGGCGATTGAGGACAGGACCTCAGGTCGGACGGGCCTGCGGGGCCAAGCCTCGGGCCGCCACACCAAGCCCGTCCGGCGATTGAGGACAAGGCCTCACGCCGGACGAGCGGCGACACCAGGCACGACACACCACGGCAGAGGGCCGGGACACCGACAGGCGTCCCGGCCCTCAGCCGTGCGAGGGACGAGCCCTACAGCCCCTGCCACCCCGGCTTCGCCGCATACGTGGCGCGGAAGTAGTCCGCCAGCTTCAGCTTCGACGCAGCGGCCTCGTCCACCACCACCGTCGCATGCGGATGCAGCTGGAGCGCCGAGGCCGGCACGATCGAGGCGACGGGCCCCTCCACCGTCTGGGCGACGGCCTCCGCCTTGCCCTCACCGGTGGCCAGCAGGATCGGGTGGCGGGAGTCCAGGATCGTCCCGATGCCCTGCGTGATCACGTGGTGCGGCACCTGCTCGATGTCGTCGTCGAAGAAGCGCGCGTTGTCGACCCGGGTCTGCTGCGTGAGCGTCTTGATCCGCGTACGGGAGGCGAGCGAGGAGCACGGCTCGTTGAAGCCGATGTGCCCGTCCGTGCCGATGCCCAGGAGCTGGAGGTCGACGCCGCCGGCCTCGGCCAGCGCCAGGTCGTAGGCCTCGCAGGCCGCCTGGACGTCCTCGGCCGACCCGTCGGGGCCCATGAAGGAGGCCTCGGAGAGCCCGAGCGGCTCGATGACCTCGCGCAGCACTACGGAGCGGTACGACTCCGGGTGGCCCGCGGGCAGCCCGACGTACTCGTCGAGCTGGCAGATCCGGGCGCGCGACGCGTCGACCGCGCCGGCGGCGACCTTCGCCGCGAGCGCGCGGTAGATGGGCAGCGGGGTCGAGCCGGTGGCAACGCCGAGCAGGGCGTCGGGCTTGCGGGCGATCAGCGCGGCGATGGCCTCCGCGATCAGTTCGCCGCCTGCCGCGGCGTCCGGGACGATGACAACTTCCACGCTGTGCCTGCCGATCTGACTAGGGGAGGAGGTGGTATAGACCAATCAATCTCCCAATTTAGCAGAATTGGGCAGCCGTACGGTGAACAGTCCGCCCACCGGCACGCACGCGCACACGCCCGCCCCGGCCCGCTGGCGGCACACCGCATTGCCTGGTCGACTGGGGAGGCCCGACCGGAACGGCGCGGATCGCGCACCCCCGCGCACGCGCCCTTCCCGTACGCCGACAGCGCAGGAGGCCCCCACATGTCCGCCACCCCTCCGGCCGGCCCGGGCGGCCAGGGCGACGAGCCCGGCCGCATCATGTCCGGCGAGATGGCCGAGCAGCCCGCGATGCTCCGCCGCATCCTCGAACAGGGCGCGCCCCGCATCCGCGAGGTCGCCGCCGAGATCGCGGCCCGGAAACCGCGGTTCGTGCTGCTCACCGCCCGGGGCACGTCGGACAACGCGGCGCTGTACGCCAAGTACCTGCTGGAGATCCGCCACGGGCTGCCCTGCGGGCTGGCCTCGATGTCCACCACGACGGCCTACGGCGCCCGGCCGGACCTGCGGGACGTCCTGGTGATCACCGTCAGCCAGTCGGGCGGCTCGCCGGACCTGGTGGCCTCCACGAGGGCCGCCCGGGAGGCCGGGGCCGTCACCCTCGCCGTCACCAACAACCCGGACTCCGCACTGGCGGCGGTCTCCGAGTATCACATCGACATCCTGGCGGGCCCGGAGAAGGCGCTCCCGGCCACCAAGACGTACACCGCCTCCCTGCTCTCCCTCTACCTCTTCGTGGAGGGCCTGGGAGGCCGCGACGGCACCGACGCCGCCGCGGGTCTGCCCGACCTCGCGGGCGCGATCCTGGGCCGCCGGGCCGAGGTCAAGGCACTGGCCTCCCGCTACCGTTTCGCCGAACGCATGGTGATCACCTCGCGCGGCTACGGCTACCCGACGGCCAAGGAAGCGGCCCTGAAGCTGATGGAGACCAGCTACATCCCCGCTCTCTCCTACTCCGGCGCGGATCTGCTGCACGGGCCGCTGGCGATGGTCGACAACATCTCCCCGGTGATCGCCGTGGTCACCGACGGCCGGGGCGGTGAGGCCCTCCAGCCGGTGCTGGACCGGTTGCGCGGACGCGGCGCGGACCTCTTCGTGGTCGGCCCCAAGGCCCAGGTGGAGGCGGCCTCGGCCGGCTTCTCCCTGCCCACGGCGGGCGTCCCGGAGGAGTTGCAGCCGATCCTGGAGATCCTGCCGCTACAGCTGCTGGCGTACGAGGTGACGATCGCCCGGGGCCAGGACCCGGACGCGCCCCGTGCCCTGGCCAAGGTCACCGAGACCCGCTGAGGCCCTGGGACGGCACAGCCCCGGAAGCACCGGCGGCCCCGGAAACACCCGCGGGCCGCGGCACCGGAGCGGGACCCTCAGCCCACCCGGCACCGCAGCCCGGAGCTGCGGGCCTGCCTTTCGGAACCGGCCGGGCTCGCGGGCCCCGGCACGCACATCCGCGGCGTTGTCGTCGGTCATCGACGCTCCGCGTCGACTCCCTCCTCCGCCTTGCAGCTGCACGCACCGGCCCCCGCTCGCTGATCCGGCCTGTTCCAAAAGGCAGGCCCTACCTGGCCGGCGGTGTGCGGTGCCTCCGGCCACAGGAGGCACCGGCGCAGTCAGGGCAGAGAGTGCCGGAGCCTCGGTCCGCTCTCCTGTGCGGGGAGAGCGGAGGTCGTGATGTATTCATTGTGGACTAGACCAATTGCCCGTGTCCATCCATGTGCACGACATTCTCGGTCGGCCCCGCACCTGTCTGACCGCACCCGTCCATCGTCGTACCCATGGCACGGCCCGGCGGGCCGATCGGTTCGAACGCCGCCGGTAACCCCAGGTACGCTCCACACGTGCCCTCCATGAACGACCTCGTCCGCCAGCACACCGCTCTGAGCGACACCGACCTCGAGTGGCTCCATCTGCTGGTCTCGGAGTGGCAACTGCTCTCCGACCTGTCCTTCGCCGACCTCGTGCTGTGGGTCCCGACCCGCGACGGCACGCGGTACGTCTCCGTCGCCCAGATGCGCCCCAACACCGGGCCCACCTCCTACCAGGACGACATGGTCGGCCACCTGGTGCCGCGCGGCCGCCGCCCGCTGCTGGACGCGGCCCTGGACGAGGGCCGGATCGTGCGCGAGGGCGACCCGGAGTGGCGCGAGGAGGTGCCCGTACGGGTCGAGTCCATCCCCGTACGCCGCGAGGGCCGGGTGCTCGGCGTCATCGCCCGCAACACCAACCTGCTCACCGTGCGCACCCCCTCCCGGCTGGAGCTCACCTACCTCCAGTCCGCCTCCGACCTGGCGCAGATGATCGCCGCCGGGTCGTTCCCCTTCCCCGGCCAGCAGGTCGACATGGACGCCTCCCCGCGCGTGGGCGACGGCCTGATCCGGCTCGACGCCGACGGAATCGTCCAGTACGCCAGCCCCAACGGCCTCTCCGCCTACCACCGCCTCGGCCTCGCCTCCGACCTGGTCGGCCACCACCTCGGCACCACCACCGCCGAACTGGCCCCGTCCCGGGGGCCGGTGGACGAGGCCCTGGTCAAGGTGGCCAGCGGTTACGCGCCCCGCGAGTTCGAGGTCGAGTGCGCGGGCGGGGTGATCCAGCTGCGGGCCATCCCGCTCAAGCCCAAGGGTGTCCGCATCGGCTCCCTGGTCCTGCTCCGCGACGTCACCGAACTGCGCCGCCGAGAACGCGAGTTGATCACCAAGGACGCGACCATCCGGGAGATCCACCACCGGGTGAAGAACAACCTCCAGACGGTGGCGGCCCTGTTGCGGCTCCAGGCCCGCCGGATGGACTCCGAGCAGGGCCGCGAGGCGCTCAACGAGGCGGTCCGGCGCGTCGGTTCGATCGCCATCGTCCATGAGACGCTGTCCCAGAATCTGGACGAGCGGGTCGAGTTCGACGAGATCGCCGACCGGGTCATCGCGATGGTCTCGGAGATCTCCCCGGGCAAGGTGACCTGTCGGCGCACCGGACGCTTCGGCATTCTCGACGCCGAGGTCGCCACCCCGCTCTCCATGGTGCTGACCGAGGTTCTGCAGAACGCCCTGGAACACGCCTTCGCCGTGGCCGACCACGGAACGGTGGAGGTCTCCGCCGTGCGCGGCGGATCGCCCACCGACGGACGACTGCTGATCACCGTCACCGACGACGGGCGCGGGCTGCCCGAGGGATTCGACCCGAAGCGGGCCGGCAACCTCGGGCTCCAGATCGTACGGACACTGGTGGAGGGGGAGTTGGGCGGCACGTTCGGCATGGTCCCGGCGCCCGGACGCGGTACCCAGGTGGTGCTGGACCTCCCGGTCAGCCGCGACAAGTAAGAAGAACGGGAGCACACAGCAGAGCGGGCCCGGACCGTGGTGACGGTCCGGGCCCGCTCCGTGATGCTCACGTTGCGATGCGCTTCGGGGTACTGCGCGCTGCGACTCGAAGGCGGGGCTGTGCGTACGCTCTGTACGCGCCGCCGGGCTGAGGCTTGGTGCGGTTCTCGCTCAGGCGCTTGCGTTGCGCGCCCGGTTGCGAGCGGCGCGGCGCTTCATCGCGCGGCGCTCGTCCTCGCTGAGGCCACCCCAGACGCCGGAGTCCTGGCCGGACTCGAGCGCCCACTGCAGGCACTGCTCCATGACGGGGCAGCGGCGGCAGACAGCCTTGGCTTCCTCGATCTGCAGCAGCGCAGGACCGGTGTTGCCGATGGGGAAGAAAAGCTCAGGGTCTTCCTCACGACAAACGGCGTTGTGACGCCAGTCCATGGCTGCTACCTCTCCTTGGTATTACACGCTGTTGCTTGTGAATGTGAACGCTTTCACGAATCCCCCCGTAGATGACGGGCCGACCCCCAGGAGGACTGGGTGTGGTCTGTGATGGTGAGGAGGGGTTCTGGCTCTCAGTGGAGGCCGGTGTTGCGGGCCGTCTCGATCGCCATGTAGAGATTCGCAAACCTCGGCGGCGGATACAACCCCTTCTGGAAAGTTTTTTTTGATTCCTCGGTGTCGACTAGGTCACAGGCGCACTTCTTAGGGGTGGGACCCAGTCCAAACGTTCGAGTTAAAGGACTTTAGGCCCTTCCACTCACACAATCACACGCAGTGCACGGCGTACGCCTGTGAACGTCACGCTCGTACGCAGTCCCAGGTGGTCGCCGTCCATCTGGAAGGGCAGTGGAACCTTTGAATGCAAGGTGAAGTCCGTGAGGTCATGCCGTGAAACGGCGTGCTTGCCGCGCGGCCCCTTCTCGGGGCTCGAAGTGAGCAGCTGGGTGCCGTAGAGGGCCACCGCCGGGGTGGACAGACGCTTCAGTCCGAGGACGTCCAGCGCGGTGTCGAAGGAGGCCTTCGGAGAGGCGTACATCGGGCGATTGCCCAGGTAGGTCCAGGGGGCGGTGTTGCAGATTATGGAGAGCGCGAGGTCGGTCACCGGGTCCTGGCCGGGCACGTCGAGCGTGATCTGCCCGTGTCTGCGGTGGGCCTCGTTCAGGAACTGCCGCACCACCTGGCGCACATACAGGGCGTGGGTCGAACGCTTCCCGTTCTCGCGCTTCTGTTCGACCCGGCCGATGACCCCGGCGTCGAATCCGAGACCGGCGCAGAAAGTGAACCAGCGTTCGGGCACTGACTCGTCCTCGGTCCCCGGGGTGCCGACCGCCAGACCGAGCCCGACCGTGCGTTCGGTCCGGTTCTCCAGGGCGTCCAGGATCGCGCCGGTCGCCTCCACCGCGTCGTTCGGCAGCCCCAGGGCGCGCGCGAAGACATTGGTGGACCCGCCGGGGACCACGGCGAGCTTCGGGAGGCTGTCCACGTCCGGGCCCCGGTGCAGCAGCCCGTTCACGACCTCGTTCACCGTGCCGTCGCCGCCGAGGGCGACCACCAGATCGATGTCGTCGCTGTCCGCGGCCCGCCGTCCCAGATCCCGTGCGTGCCCCCGGTACTCGGTGGTCACCGCCTCCAGCTTCATCTCGCTGGCCAGCGCGTGGATGAGCACGTCACGGGTGCGGGCACTGGTGGTGGTAGCAGCTGGGTTGACCACGAGGAGTGCGCGCATGACGGCCAGCCTACCTACCGGGCGATTCGGTACCGTAGGGCCTCTCGTTTGGATCAGGTCGGGCTCGCGGGGTCCGGTGCGCGCTCTCCCAAGCTCTCGGCTTCGCTCGAGCAGGGAGGGACCCCCTCCGGCGTTGTCGTCAATCACCAACTTCCCCGAGCTCTCGGCTTCGCTCGAGCAGGGGAGACCCCATCCGCGTTGCCTCAATCCTCCGCCTTGCAGCTGCACGCACCGGACCCCGCTCCCTGATCCGACCTGATCCAAACGAGAGGCCCTAGCCCCGGTTCGCTGCGCTCCGGGCCGGTGACGGAACGTGACCCCCCGCCCCGCCGTGCGCCCGGACGGGCGAGGCCCCTCCGCACCCCGGCTTCACTTCCGGGACCCCGGGATGCCAACCTGAAAGGCGTGAGTACTCAAGCGACCCCCTCCATGCCGTCCCCCTCCGCGGCGGAGCGCCCGGCCAGGATCACCGTCCTCGCCGGGGTCAACGCCCTCGAAGGCCTGGCGCTCGCCCTCGGCGGCGTCTACATGCTGGTCATGGGGCTGCTCGGGAAGCTGGAGAGCACGCAGCAGGCGGAGACGGTCGGGATCACGCTGGTCGCGCTCGGCGCGATCCCGCTGATCGCCGCCCGCGGACTGCTGCTGCTGCGCAGCTGGAGCCGGGGGCCCGCGCTGATCACCCAGATCATGGCGCTGCCGGTGGCCTGGACGCTGCTGCGCTCGCAGGGCGCGCTGATCCCCAGCGGGATCGTCCTGGCGGCGGTCGCCGTCACCGGCCTCGTGCTCGTCCTCAAGCCGGCGACCACCCAGGACCTGGGCATCCGCCGGGGCGCCGGGGCGACCCCCGAGGCCTGAACCGGCGGACGTCCTCCTCGCCCTACTCCTCGACGAGCAGCCGCTCGCGCAGCTGCGCCAGGGTCCGGGCCAGCAGCCGGGAGACGTGCATCTGCGAGATGCCGACCTCCTGGGCGATCTGCGACTGGGTCATGTTCCCGAAGAAGCGCAGCAGCAGGATGCGCTTCTCGCGCGGCGGCAGGTCCTCCAGGAGCGGCTTGAGGGACTCCCGGTACTCCACGCCCTCCAGCGCCTCGTCCTCCGAGCCCAGCGTGTCCGCGACCGCCGGCGACTCGTCGTCCGTGTCCGGCACGTCCAGCGAGAGCGTGCTGTAGGCGTTGGCCGACTCCAGGCCCTCCAGCACCTCCTCCTCGGAGATGCCCAGCCGCTCGGCCAGCTCGTGCACCGTCGGTGAGCGGCCGTGCTGCTGGGAGAGCTCCGCGGTGGCCGTGGTCAGCGACAGCCGCAGCTCCTGGAGGCGGCGCGGCACCCGCACCGCCCAGCCCTTGTCCCGGAAGTGGCGCTTGATCTCGCCGACCACCGTGGGGGTGGCGTACGTGGAGAACTCCACGCCCCGGTCCGGGTCGAACCGGTCCACGGACTTGATCAGCCCGATCGTGGCCACCTGGGTCAGGTCGTCCAGCGGCTCCCCGCGGTTGCGGAAGCGGCGGGCCAGGTGCTCCACCAGCGGCAGGTGCATCCGCACCAGCCTGTTGCGCAGCTCGGCCTTCTCGGCCGAACCGTCGGGCAGCTCCCGCAGCTCGAAGAAGAGGGCCCGGGCCCCGCTGCGGTCGTGTGGATCGTGGTGCCCGTGCTCGCTCATCTGGCCCGCCCGCTCTGCCTGCGACTGCTGCTCCACCGCGACGTCGACACTCTCGGGCCCGTCCGCTCCGTCCACCGGATGCGGCCGGGCCTCTTGCTCCGGGATGGCTGCTGGGCGCACCACCCCCGATCGGATCGTCTCGTCCCGCACAGGACCGTCCCCGTTCCCGTCGCTCACGCCGGCCCGGGGCCCGCGCCGCGCTGTTTGTAGAGGCTGATGCTGACCGTACGGTCGTCGGCGACCGTGGAGTCGACCTTGCCGGCCAGTGCGGAGAGCACCGTCCAGGCGAAGGTGTCGCGCTCGGGCGCCCGGCCGTCCGTGGTGGGCGCCGACACCGTCACTTCGAGGGAGTCGTCGACGAGACGGAAGACGCAGCTGAGGACGGAGCCCGGCACGGCCTGCTGGAGCAGGATCGCGCAGGCCTCGTCGACCGCGATACGGAGATCCTCGATCTCGTCGAGAGTGAAGTCCAAACGCGCTGCGAGACCGGCCGTGGCCGTTCGCAGCACCGACAGGTAGGCACCCGCAGCGGGCAGTCGGACTTCTACGAAGTCCTGATTCCCGGGCTCGCCTGCGATCTGGGACACCCTCACCTCCAAGGTGGCACAAACTCTTTCGAGGTTCCGGGAAGGGTGGCCCGGAGCCATGCGGTCCGTCGACGGTTCTTCGGCTCGGCGACGTTATCGGATCCATGATGCCGTGTCGTACGGACCCCATACCCCAACCGTCACTCATGGTAAGCCCATGGGTACACACAGTGGCTAGGGGTCTGCGGCGTCCAATTGCGAAGAACCGGCGCCGCATTGACGTACCCAGGCGCCAGACGATCGAACCGTCCCCGAAGCACCGGCGCCGGCGCCCGCTGTATTGACCCGCTGGGCACGGCGCCACGCCGGCCTGGCCTGGAGGGAGAAGCGGCTGCCTACCGGGAGACGGGCGGCTCCCGAACGGGCCGCGCGTCGGGGGTGCCGGTGATCACGGCGCTCACCCGCGTGCCCGGCGCGAACGCCCCCTCCCCGGCCAGCGTGGTCAGCGCGAACAGCAGCTTGGCGACGTACACCCGTTCCACGGGCAGCCCGTGCCGGTCCTCGAAGTCCGCGGCGAAGGCCTCCAGCCCCGGGGTGGAGCGGGCGTAGCCGCCGAAGGCGAAGCGTTCGTCCAGCGACCAGTTCCCGGACGGGCCGCCGAACGCCTCGTGCTGGAGCCGCTCCACCTCCCGCCCGAGGAAGCCGCCGCGCAGCACCGGGACGCCCAGGGCCTGTCGCCCGGCGCCCAGGCCGGCGGCGAGCCCGGCCAGGGTGCCACCGGTCCCGCAGGCCACGGCCGCCACCTCGCACTCCCCGGCCAGCTCGCGCCCCAGCGCCGTGCAGCCCTGTGCGGCCAGCGCGTTGCTGCCGCCCTCCGGGATGACCTCCACGTCCCCGAACAGGCTCAGCAGCCCCTCCAGGACCTCGGAGGAGGCCTTCGCCCGGTACGTCGTACGGTCCACGAAGTGCAGGCGCATGCCGTCGGCCGCGCACCGGGCGAGCGACGGGTTGAGCGGCCGGCGCGCCAGCTCGTCGCCGCGGACGACGCCGACGGTGGGAAAACCCAGCAGCCGCCCGGCCGCCGCGGTGGCCCGGAGGTGGTTGGAGTACGCGCCGCCGAACGTCAGCACGGTGCGCCCGGCGGCGGCCTCCAGGTTGAGGGCCAGTTTGCGCCACTTGTTGCCCGGCAGGTCGGGGTGGATCAGATCGTCCCGCTTCAGGAGCAGCGTCACCCCGTGGCGCGCGAAGCGTTCGTCGTGGACCTCCCGCAGCGGAGAGGGCACCCGGGGCCGCAGGAGGGCATCGATGCGGGGCGGGCTGTTCACCCGCCCATTGTCGCCTCTCCGTCGCTTCAGGAAGAGGCTTCAGGAAGGGGCTTCAGGAAGAAGCTTCAGGAAGAGGCCAGCCAGAGGTCCGGGCCGAACACCTCGTAGTGGACGTCGGCGGGCCGGACCCCCGCCTCCAGCAGCTGGGCCCTGACGGCCCGCATGAAGGGGAGCGGGCCGCACAGATAGGCGTGCGTCCCCGGTCGTACGGTGACGCCGGCCAGGTCGACGAGGCCGGTGCGGCTCGCCGGCAGCCCGGCCTCCGGGGTCTCGTACCAGAAGTGCGCCTCGGCGTCCGGGAGCTTCTCCGTCAGCCGGACGTGGTCGGTGCGCAGGGCGTGGTCGGCCGGTGAGCGGTCACCGTGCACGACGGTGACCGGGCCGCTGTGGCCCTCCTGGGCGAGGTGTTCCAGCATCGACAGCATGGGAGTGCAGCCGATGCCCGCCGACGCCAGCAGCAGGGGTCCGTCCAGATGGTCGAGTACCAGGTCCCCGTAGGGGACGGAGAGGCGCAGCAGGTCGCCCGCGCGGGTGTGCTCGTGCAGGTGCCGGGAGACCTCGCCGTCGGGCGAGCCCTGGCCGCGCACGCGCTTCACGGTGATCGACCGCAGCCGGGAGCCGGGGGCGCTGGACAGGCTGTACTGGCGTATCTGGCGGGCGCCGTCCGGGAGGCCGACCTGTACGGAGACGTACTGGCCGGGCCGGAAGGCGGGCGGGGGCGTGTCCTCGGCCGGGCGCAGCAGGAAGGTGGCGACGTCCTCGGTCTCCTCGACCCGGGCGGTCACCTCCCAGGTGTGCCACACATCGCCGGCCAGGACGCCCTGCTGGGCGTAGAGACGCTCCTCGACGGCGATCAGGGAACCCGCCATCAGCCAGTAGACCTCGTCCCAGGCGGCGGCGACCTCCGGGGTGACCGCGTCGCCCAGGACATCGGCGATGGCCGCGAACAGATGCGTGTGCACCACCTCGTACTGCTCCGGAGTCACCCCGAGCGAGGCGTGCTTGTGGGCGATGCGGTCCAGCATCACGTCGGGCCGGGTGCCGGGGTGCTCGACCAGCGCGGTCGCGAACGCGGCGATGGACCCGGCCAGGGCCTTGCGCTGGTCGCCGGAGGCCTGGTTGCCCCGGTTGAACAGGTCCCGCAGCAACTCCGGGTGGGCGGCGAAGAGCTTCTCGTAGAAGAGGTCGGCGATGTCCCCGATGGCCGCGCCGACGGCGGGAAGGGTGGCGCGGACAGTGGCGGTGGACCGGTCGGAGAGCATGACGGACTCCTTAATGGAATGTGCGATGCATATTTAGCGGGAGAGTGGCGCCCCGCCGGCGCGTGGGGGAAGTCCGCGCGCCGACGGGGCGGGGTTCAGTCGGACGGTGGGCCGCTGCCGATGCCCAGCAGCAGAGGGCCGGTGGGGGAGGCGACGAGATCGGTGACGGTGATCGGGTCCAGTGCGGCGTAGAAGGCGTCCTGGGCCCCGCGCAGGGCTCCGCGCAGTCGGCAGGCGGAGCGGAGCGGGCAGGGGGTGTCCCCCTCGCACTCGACCACTTCCTCCGGCCCCTCCAGTTCCCGCACCAGTGAACCGATCGACGCGGAGCGGCCGGCCGAGGTCAGGGTGAGTCCGCCGCCCCGGCCGCGACGCGCGTCGAGGAGGCCGAGGTGCTGGAGCCTGGCGACGACCTTCGCGGTGTGTGTGTACGGGACCCGCATGGTGGCCGCCACCTCGCGGGTGGTCGGCGGCTCCCGGCCCTCGGCGACCGCCAGTCGCATGAGGACGCGGAGCGCCACGTCGGTGAATCTCGTCAACCGCATGGCCCCACCGTAGATAAGTTGCATTAGGGATGCAAATTAAGCGGTGCGCCGGGCGACGAGGAGCAACGTGCCCCGACCGAAGGCGGATTAGTCGCACTCTTTTGTGTAATGGCGACCGGGTCCTCCTGCTGAAAGGCTTTTGCACGCAGGTCAGCCCAAGATCGAAAGGACGTCAGATGTCCGTTGGTGAAGAGGTTCGCGACACGCAGGCGCCGCCGCAGCAGAGTCTGGGGACGGCAGCTGCGCGGAACCTCGCGACGACCACCAAATCCGCGCCGCAGATGCAGGAGATCACCTCGCGGTGGCTGCTGAAGATGCTGCCGTGGGTGCAGGTACAGGGCGGTACGTACCGGGTGAACCGTCGGCTCAGCTATTCGGTCGGCGACGGCCGGGTGACCTTCGTCCAGACCGGGGGCCGGGTGTCCGTGATCCCCGCGGAGCTGGGGGAGCTGCCCGCCCTGCGGGAGTTCGGGGACGAGGAGGTGCTCGCCGAGCTCGCCCGCAGGTGCGAGCAGCGGGACGTGGCCGCGGGGGAGGTGCTCGCCGCCTCGGGGGACGCGGCGGACCGGGTCTTCCTGCTGGCGCACGGCAAGGTGGCGAAGGTCGGATCGGGCCCCTACGGGGACGAGACGGAGCTCGGAGTCCTCGCCGACGGCGCGTACTTCGGCGACCAGAGCCTGATCGACGGCGACGCCGTCTGGGAGTACACCGCTCGCGCGCTCACCCCGTGCACGCTCCTCACCCTCAGCCGCGCCGACGTGTACAACCTCGCGGAGCGCGCGGCACCACTGCAGGACCATCTCGCCGGTCTGCTCTCCATCCCGCAGCAGCGGACCAACCACTACGGCGAGGCGGCGATCGACCTCTCCGCCGGCCATGTGGGGGAGGCGGTCGTCCCGCACACCTTCGTCGACTACGACGCGGCGCCGCGCGAGTACGAACTGAGCGTCGCCCAGACGGTGCTGAAGGTGCACAGCAGGGTCGCCGATCTCTACAACCAGCCGATGAACCAGACCGAGCAGCAGTTGCGGCTCACGGTCGAGGCGCTGCGTGAGCGCCAGGAGCACGAGCTGATCAACAACAGGGAGTTCGGACTGCTCAACAACTGCGACTACGGGCAGCGGCTCCAGCCGCACGACGGGGCGCCCAGCCCGGACGACATGGACGAGCTGCTCTCGCGCCGCCGCGGATCCAAGCTCTTCCTCGCCCACCCGAAGGCCATCGCCGCCTTCGGCCGCGAGTGCAACCGGCGCGGACTCGTCCCGGAGAGCGTCGACATCGGCGGCCACCACGTGCCCGCCTGGCGCGGGGTGCCGATCTTCCCGTCCAACAAGATCCCCGTCTCCGACGCCCGCACCACCTCCATCATCTGCATGAGGACCGGCGAGGCCGAGCAGGGCGTCATCGGCCTCCAGCAGACCGGTATCCCCGACGAGATCGAGCCGAGTCTCTCGGTCCGCTTCATGGGGATCGACGAGCAGGCGATCATCTCCTACCTCGTGACGGCGTACTACTCCGCCGCCATCCTGGTACCGGACGCCCTGGGCGTGCTGGAGAACGTCGAGGTCAGCCGCTGGCACTGACCCCGGTTCACCCCGGGGGCCCGGGCGGCGGCTGCCGCCCGGGCCCCCGGGCCCGCGCCCCATCGCCTCGCCCCAGGGAGTGACCGTGACCATGACCAGTACGGACGCAGCGACGGAAGGGCACGAGGCCGCGGCGCTCCTGGAGCGCACCCGTGCCGTCGTCGACCCGCATCTGCGATCGGCCGTGGAGTCGCTGCCCGGCGGCATACGCCGCATCGCGATGTACCACTTCGGCTGGGAGAACGCCGACGGAACCCCGGCCGCAGGCCAGGCGGGCAAGGCCATCAGGCCGGCCCTGGTGCTGGCCGCCGCCCGCGCGCTGGGCGGCGATCCGGAACGCGCCGTCCGGGCCGCCGTCGCCGTGGAGCTCGCCCACAACTTCACCCTGCTCCACGACGACGTCATCGACGAGGACACCACCCGCAGGCACCGGCCCACCGCCTGGGCGGTCTTCGGCATCCCGGACGCCATCATCACCGGCGACGCCATGCTCGCCCTGGCCCAGCGGCTGCTGGCCGAGGATCCGCACCCGGCCGCCGCCCTCGCCGCCGCCCGCCTCTCCTCCTGCGTCATCGAGCTGTGCGCGGGCCAGCAGGCGGACTGCGCCTTCGAGGAACGCGCCCCCGACGAGGTCACACTCGACGAATGCCTCGCCATGGCCACCGCCAAGACCGGCGCGCTGCTCGGCTGCGCCTGTGCGCTCGGAGCCCTCTACGCCGGGGCGGAGGACCGGGCGGTCCGCGCGATGGACGGGTTCGGGCGGGAGGCGGGCCTCTCGTTCCAGCTCATCGACGATCTCATCGGCATCTGGGGCGACCCGGACCGCACCGGCAAGCCCGTCGGGGCCGACCTGTCCGCCCACAAGAAGTCCCTGCCCGTGGTCGCCGCCCTCACCTCGGGCACCCCGGCCGCCGCCGAGCTCGCCACGCTCTACCGGGGGCCCATGACCACCTCCGGCGAGGTGAGCCGGGCGGCCGACGCGGTGGACCGGGCCGGCGGCCGGGACTGGGCCCAGGTCTGCGCCGCCGACCGGATGGCCCGCGCGGTCCACCACCTCTCCCGGGCGGTCCCCGACCCGAGCGCCGCCGGCGACCTGTTGGCACTGGCCGAATTCGTCACCCGCAGGACCAGCTGACCCATCTCGTGTGACCGGCGCCGTCCCAGCAACTCTAGTATTCCGGAGGCGGGTTGAGCGAAAGTGGTACGGAGGGGCGGTAGCCGGTCATGGGCATACGGATTCAGCAGGCGGCGAAGCGCGACCGGGAGCTGGTCGTCTCGGTCATGGAGGAGGCGTTCCACCACGACCCGGTCAGCAGCTGGGTGTTCCCCGACGAGGCGCACCGACGTGCCGTCCACGGCAGGTTCCTCGGCGTCTTCGTCGACGTCGCCCTCGCCGAGGGCCGTATCGACATCGCCGAGGACGGGGCCGCGGTGGCGCTCTGGCTGCCGGTGCCCGCCGGGGCCCCCGAGGAGGAAGACCCCACGCCCGCCCTGATGCGGCGGACCGCCGACCCCGGCAACGAGCGGTGCGAACTGGTGGGCCGACTCACCGGGGCCGTTCACCCGCACGACCGGGCACACGCCTATCTGCTGATGATCGGCGTCTCCCCCGACCGCCAGGGAGAGGGCATCGGCGCGGAGCTGATCGGAGTGGAGCTGGAGCGCTGCGACCGGGAAGGGCTGCCGGCCTATCTGGAGGCGAGCAGCGCCCGGAGCCGGGCGCTGTACGAGCGGCTCGGATTCCGCTTCCTCGGCCGTGCCGTCGACCTGCCGGACGGCCCACCGATGTACCCCATGTGGCGCGAACCCCAGGCAGTTGGAACTCCGGTGGAGGGTGGTACGGAAGCCGTCCGGGGCAGGGGCTACAGTCCCTGCTCATGACAGATGAGTCGTGGGCCGGCTGGTACCGGGACGCCAAGGGTTCCGACGCCGTCGTTCTCACCACGGACGGGCGGCAGCTCCGGATCCGGATCAGAGGGGTCGACTTCGAGGGTGAGAGCTTCGACGACCTGGAGCCGGTCGCTGGCATGCCGCCGGAGAGCGGGATGTTCGCTCTCGCGGACGGCGCGCTCACCGACTGCGTACTGGAGTGGGACATGCCGCTGCCCCTCCTCGTGGCGGGCGCGCTCCGCCACGCCACGCTCAGCTGCCTGCTCTCCCTGCGCCGGGCCGACCCCGACCTCCACCTCGCGCTCCATCTGGACGGCGCGGTGTACGAATCGGCCCGCGCCGAGCGCGACTTCAACGCCGCCCTGACCGCTGTCCAGCGCCTCCTCCCGGACGGCGTCCGGATCCAGACCTGTATCGCCTGCGCCTTCTCCGACTACTTCCCGGCCCCCGGCCGGGGCCTCTCCGGTGGGCTCGCCTGTTTCCGGGGCGCCAAGGACGCCTACCGGGGCTCGGCGGGCGAGGATGACGTGCTGGATCTGTGGGACCAGCGGTCCGGGTTCGTCCAGGAGGTCTGGAGCTGCCGCGAGTTCGAGGTGCGCCCGGCCGACGGCGCGGGCACCGGCCACCGAGGCGCCTTCCCGCTGGAACTCGCCTGACGGACCGGCCTGAGGCGCCCGCCGCCACCTCCGGCCTGCCCCGGCCCGGGGTGCCCGCCGCCGCCGGAATCGCCAGCATCCCCCGTACCGCATCCGTTCCCTACCACTCCGCCCTGTACCGCTTCCGCCCCGTACCCATCCCGGTACGGGGCGGACGTGCGTAACCCCCGTTGCCCTCGCCTCATTGTTCTACTAGCATGCGAACAACGGAGGTTTTCCATGACAAGCAAGAACCTTGGCCGCGCAACGCTCGCTGCCCTGCCCTTTGTGCTCGCTCTCCTCGCCGACCTCGTGGTCCATGTCACCGTCAAGGACCGGCTGCCCACCCGGCTGGCCGTCCACTTCGACGCCGGCGGCTCCGCCGACGGCTACATGGGCCTCACCGCTCATCTCCTCTACACCGCCACATCGCTGCTCGTGCTCGGCGCCCTGTGGGCCTTCGTCGCGGTCAACGGCAGGCTCTACGGCCGTGCCCAACGGTGGTTCACCGGCGGGGGCTTCGCCGTCGCCGGGTTCCTCGGATACCTGTTGACCGCCGTCCTGTTGGTCAACGTGGACGCCTCCGAGGGCGGACCGGCGGACGGCTTCCCGCTCCGGCATATCGCCGTGGCCCTCGGGGTGGCCGTCCTCGCCGGAGCCCTCGGCCTGCTGGCGTACCGGCTCGTCCCCGCACCCGACGACCCCCGCGACCGGGATCCGGCGAGCCGGGAGCGGATCGCGCTCGCCGACGGCGAGGTGGCCGGCTGGGCGCGCGGGATCGGCGCGTGGTGGGTGCCGGTCGCCGTGCTGGTGTTCCTGGCGGCCGGTGTCACCCTCGGCCTGGAGCAGAGCTGGTTCATCGGGGGCCCGCTCCTTCTCCTCGGTCTGGTGGCGCTCACCTTCTGCCGCCCCCACGTCACCGTGGACCGGCGGGGCCTCACCGTCTCGGGCCTGCTGCCCCGGCCACGGGTGCGGGTGCCGCTGGAGCGGATGGCGGGGGCGGACAGTCGCCGCGTCAGCGCGCTCGCGGAGTACGGCGGTTGGGGCTACCGCATCCGCCCCGAGCGCAGCGGTGTCATCACCCGCTCGGGCGAGGCCATCGTCGTCAGCCTGGTGAGCGGCCGCGAGTTCGCCGTCACCGTCGACGACTCGGCCACCGGCGCGGCCCTGCTCAACACGCTGCTCGACCGGCAGCGGACGGGGCGCTGACCATGCTCTTCCGGGTCGATCCGACCTCCACCGTCCCGCTCGGCGACCAGATCGCCGCCTCGGTCCGGCGTGCGGTCGCCGAGGGCGCGGTGGCCCCGGGCGAGCGGCTGCCCGCCGCCCGGGTGCTCGCCGAATCCCTCGGCGTGAACGTCCACACCGTGCTGCGCGGCTATCAACGGCTGCGCGAGGAAGGGCTCATCGAGCTCCGCCGAGGCCGGGGCGCGGCGATCACCGCGGGCGCCTCGCCGCAGCGGGCCCGGCTGCTGGAGCGCGTCCGCGAAGCCGTCGCGGACGCCCGGGACCTCGGTATGACCGAGGACGAACTGCTGACCCTCGTCCGCGGCGAGTTCGACGCCTGACCGGCGCACGGGCGCGCACGGGCGCACCGCCCGGCCGGCCCGACCGGCACGGGCACGGACCGCGCGGAGGACCGTTCCGCGCGCGGAACGGTCCTCCGTCGTGTGGGGGGTGCCGGCCGGTCCCGGGACACGGGACCGGCCGGCCTCCGCCGGACTGCCGGTGCGAGCCGGCGTCAGGAGGCGGAGCGGGCGAGCGCGGCCAGGCCGTTCTGCCAGAGCTGGTTCACCCGGGCCCGTTCGTTGGCGTCCGGCTGGGCGTTGGTGCAGGACGGGCCGGGGCCGCCGCCGGACATGAGCTGGCTGCACGGTCCGGAGTAGTTGTCCGGCAGGCCGAGCACGTGTCCGGTCTCGTGCGTGGTGACGCGGGTCGAGTCGTACTGCTGGTTCTGGGCGTAGTCCAGGAAGATGTACCCGCGACCGTGCCCGTCGGTGCTCGCGTAGGAGCCCCGGGGGTCGTTGCCCTCGCGGTAGGTGAAGTCGGCGTTGGAGCCTTCCTGGAGCTGGACGTTGGAGACCGAGCCGTTCCAGATCCGCGTGCTGTTGGCTATCTCGCCCCGGAAGGACGGTGCGCTCGACGCGTTGTAGGTGACCGTGACGGCCTTGATGCCCGGGTTGGCGGCGCGCTTCTCGGCGACGGACTTCATGACCGCGTCGAGGAAGGCGCGGTTCGCGGCGGTGTTCTCGCCCGAGCCGTTGTACGCGGCGATGGTGGTGGAGGAGGGGGCGGCAGGGGCCGGAGCGGCGGCGGCCGCGGGTGCGGTGCCCAGCGCGGCGACGAGGCCGAGCCCGGCGGCGGCGGTGGCGACAGCGGTCCTGAGGTGTCTCATGGGGGGATTTCTCCTACCTGTCTGATCCGAACCCGCGCCGTGGGGGTGTCCGCTGGGCGGACAGGGCGTGGGGCGGTACGGGGAAGAGTGTGGTGCCGCGCACAGTCGCGGGGATGATGTCGAACGGCGATAGCGCCGCCCTATCGCCGCCCGGGCCCTCTCTCGCCGCACGTCAGCCGTCCATGGGCATGCCATGCTCACGTCACGGGCACGGCATCGTCACATGGCTCAGAGCCCAACACTCACTGAATTGCAGCTGTTTGGTGGGGTTGCGACGTCTGGTGCACGGCGTGCGGCGGTCATAGTCTCCGCTGCATGGAGCTGGAGGTGAGGCACCTCAGGGCGCTCTGCGCCATCGCCGACGCGGGCAGCCTGCATCAGGCGGCCCGACGCCTCGGTGTGAGCCAGCCCTCCCTGACCACCCAGCTCCGGCGGATCGAGAACGTGCTCGGCGCCGAACTGTTCCGTCGCGAACGGACCGGCTGCCGGCCGACCTCCCTGGGACGGGCCGTCCTGAGCCGGGCCCGGCCCCTCGTGGACGGCATGAACGACCTGGTCACCGCAGCGCTGGCGGAGGCCGAGGCCGCCCGGCCGCGCGGCTCCCGGCTGCGCATCGGCTGCACCGCGAGCCGGGTCATCGGCGGCTGGCTGCGCCGGCTGCGGGTCGCCCTGCCCGGCACCGACATCTCGCTGCGGGTCGACGTCTCCGCCCACGCACTCCTGCTCTCGGTCGAGGCCGGGCGCCTGGACGTTGCCTTCGTGCACGAGGTGGAGGGCTCCTCGCTCGCCGTTCCGGAGGGCCTGGAGCAGCGCGTACTCGTGGAGCGGGAGCCGCAGTTCATCTCCCTCTCCCGGGACCACCCCGCCGCCCGCCGCCGCGTGGTGGAACTCGGGGACCTGGCGGGCGACCCGTGGATGGTCGATCCGACGGTGGACGGCGAGTGGGACGGGGTGCGCCGGGTGCTCGGCGCCGCCGGGCTCAACCCGCCGGTCCTGCACGGCGACTACCTCACCGCCGCCTCCCTCGTCGTGCTCGGCGAGGCCGTCGCGCCCTGCCAGCCGACGTCGGGCCCGCGCGACGACATGGTGATCCGCCCGCTGGTGGGGGACCCGCTCGCGGTGCGGCTGCTCCTGGTCTCCCGGCCCGGGACGGACGTCGCGGTGGTGTACGCGCAGTTGGAGGACGCCTACCGGGACGCGGCGCGCCGGGCCGGCGGCTACCACGAGTGGCTGCTGCGCCACCGCTCCCCGCTGGCCCGCACACCCTGATCCTCCGCCGTTCCGCTCGCGCCGGTGACGCCCCGCCGGCCCGCGCCCCGGCCCCGCGACGGCCGCGCCCTGGCCCCCGACGGCCCACCGACGGCCTCGCGACGGTGAGTTCCCCGTTCTGCTGAGAGCGTGCTCGTGTTCCCCCGCCGCCTTCCGGTGGGCAGAGTCGTCCCATGAGGCTTCTGATGCTGGGCGGTACGGAGTTCGTCGGACGGGCCGTCACCGACGCCGCGCTGGAGCGGGGCTGGGACGTCACGGTGTTCCACCGGGGCCGCCACGCGCCCCCGCCCGGCGTGCGCGCACTGACCGGGGACCGGACCGCGGGCGAGCGCGGACTCGCGGCACTGGCGGAGAGCGGGCAGGACTGGGACCTGGTCGTCGACACCTGGAGCGGCGCCCCCGCAGCCGTCCGGGACGCCGCCCGTCTGCTGTCCGGCCGGGCCGCGCACTTCAGTTACGTCTCCAGCCGCTCGGTGTACGCCCATCCGGCCGCCCCTGGGCTCGACGAGGACGGCCCGCTGGTGGCCGGCGCCTCGCCCGACGACGGCGCGGACGTGCCGTACGACCGGGCCAAGCGCGGCGGTGAGCTGGCCGCCCTCGACGCCTTCGGGGACCGGGCCCTGCTGGCGAGGGCCGGGCTGATCATCGGCCCCGGGGAGAACATCGGCCGGCTGCCCTGGTGGCTGTCGCGGATCGCCCGGGGCGGACCGGTGATAGCCCCCGGCCGGCCCGGGACCGAGCTCCAGTACATCGACGCCCGGGACCTGGCGGACTGGATCCTGGACGCGGCGGCGGGCGGGCTGCACGGCCCGTACAACACCGTCAGCCGCCCCGGCCACACGACCACGGGCGAGCTGCTGGAGGCCTGCGTACGCGTCACCGGGTCCGACGCCGAACTGCGCTGGACCGATCCGGAGGTCCTGCTGGCCGCCGGGGCCGAGCCCTGGAGCGACCTGCCGATCTGGCTCCCGCCGGGCGAGCTGTACGACACGCTCCACCGGGGCGACCCCACCAAGGCGTACGCCGCGGGGCTGCGCTGCCGCCCGGCCGGGGAGACCGTCGAGGACACCTGGGCCTGGCTGCGCGCCCTCGGTGGCGTGGCACCCCAGCGCCCCGACCGCCCGGCCGTCGGCCTCGACCCCGCGCTGGAGGCGAGGCTGCTGGCTCTCTGACGCACCGCTTGCGCCTGCGTGTCGCGGCGAAGAAACCTCCTATAGGCCTACACGAAGGGGCAAGAGCGGCGTGTCATACAAAATGACTAAGTGTTAACCATGCATATTGCGCGGCATGGAACAGAAGGCGCGCAGGCGCGGCAACGCAATCCGGGCAGCAGTGACAGTGGCCACGGCCGCGGCGATGGTGGGCGTGCTGGCCCCGGCCGCGGGTGCCGATCCGCTGCCGGGCGGACTGGGACCCTGCCTCGGCAGCTCCTGCCCGCCCAGCTGGAACGACCCCAACAACGGCCCGGTCACCAACTTCGACAGCAACATCAACGTCTACGTCGGCGGGGACTTCCTGGTCCGGGAGGCAGCGGCCGAGGCGGAGGGGAAGGTCGTCACCCTCGGCAACTTCGACATGGACAAGCGGGACGGGGTCTCGCAGGTCTACAACGTCGGTATCGCGGGCGTCGGTTCGCGGGTGCCGCCGCCGGACGGCTCCGACTACCTGACGGCGGGCGGCGACGTGACCATCGCCGCCGGCGAGCGCCTGCTCGCCGAGGAGGGCACGCACTCCGGCCGCGTCGCGTACGCGGGTGACCTCACGGGCACGGTGAACCCCACCACCGCCCCGCGCTTCGACGAGGACGCGGCCGCCCCGTACACCGGGCTGCGCCCGCAGCTCACCGAGGCCAGCCAGTGCTACGCGTACGACGGCGACGAGCACCGGGAGGCGACGGGCACCTGGGTGAAGACCGGTGACGTCATGACGTTCACCGGTGACGGCTCGTCCGCGATCCAGATCTTCGACGTGGACGCGGACCTGGAGTCGGAGGCGGGCGGCAATACGGGGTTCGTTTTCAACGGCATCCCCGAGGGCGCGACGGTCCTCGTCAACGTCTACGGCGACACCCGCAGCGTCGCCACGTTCATGGGCTCGTTCCCCAACGAGGGCCTCCGCGAGAACCTGCTGTGGAACTTCCCGGACGCCACCGACCTGTCCATGAGCGGTCCGGCCCAGTTCGAGGGAAGCGTGCTGGTCGGGCAGCCGACGAGCACCACCGTGCTCAGCATGAGCGGCACCAACGGCCGCTTCTACACGGCGGGTTCGCTCACCCACACCTCGGCGGGGGCGTCGGGCGGCCAGGAGATCCACGCGTACCCCTTCGACGGCGACCTGCCGACCTGCTCGCCCGACCCGACGCCGACGCCGACGGACCCGACGCCGACCCCGACGGATCCCACGCCGACGCCGACGGATCCCACGCCGACGCCGACGGACCCGACGCCGACGCCGACGGACCCGACGCCGACGCCGACGGACCCGACGCCGACGCCGACGGATCCCACGCCGACGCCGACGGATCCCACGCCGACGCCGACGGATCCCACGCCGACGCCGACGGACCCGACGCCGACGCCGACGGACCCGACGCCGACCCCCACGGATCCCACGCCCACCCCGACCGACCCGACGCCGACGCCGACGGACCCCACGCCGTCTCCCACGGACCCCACGCCGTCTCCCACGGACCCGACGCCCACGCCCACCGACCCGACGCCCACGCCCACCGACCCGACGCCCACCCCCACCCGCACCGGCCACCCGCCGCACCCCACGCACTCGCCGAGCCACCCCGGTGAGCTGCCCGACACCGGCTCCCGGGGCGGCGAATGGATCATCGGGTCCATCGCGGCCGCGCTGGTCGCCGCCGGCGGCACGGTTCTCGTGGCCACGCGCAGGGCTCGTCGCCGCACCTTCTAGCAGGCGCCAACCACCGCCCGCTAGCGTGGTCCGATGACCGAACCGCTGCTGCACCTGGCCGAAGTACCTCTCTGGGAGGCGGCCCGCGGGACTGGGACGTACGAGATGTCCACCCGCGGCCGCACTCTCCAGGAGGAGGGCTTCATCCATCTCTCGCTGCCCCACCAACTCCCCGGTGTGGCCCGGACGCTGTACGGGGACGACGCCCGGGACCTCGTGGTCCTGGTCGTCGACCCCGCCCGCCTCGCCGACCCCGTCCGGTACGAGGCGATGAAGCCCGGCGGCGAGGAGTTCCCGCACCTGTACGGACCGCTCCCGGTGGGCGCGGTCGTGGAGGTGCGGCCCTGGGACGGAGGACGACGAGAGGAAGACGAACCCCAGTGATCGGCCCCCTCATCGCGGTGACCGGAGCGACCGGAGCGGTCGGCGGCCGGGTCGCCCGACGGCTGGCCCGGGCCGGCGTGCCCGTACGGCTCCTCGGCCGCGACCCCGCCCGGCTGCCCGACCTGCCCGGCGCCGACCACGCGCCCGCCGCCCGCTACGGCGACGCGGAGGCCATGCGCCGGGCCCTCGACGGAGCCCACACGTTGTTCCTGGTCTCCGCCCACGAAAGCCCCTACCGGGTCCGCGAGCACACCACGGCGATCGACGCCGCCGTGGCGGTGGGCGTGGAGCGGATCGTGTACGTGTCCTTCCAAGGGGCCGCGCCCGACGCCACGTTCACCTTCGCCCGCGACCACTGGGACACCGAGGCCCACATCCGTACGGCCGAGATCCGCCACACCTTCCTGCGGGACAACTGGTATCTGGCGGGGCTGCCCGCGATGACCGGGACCGACGGGGTGCTGCGCGGGCCGGGCGGCGACGGACGGGTGGCGGCCGTCGCCCACGAGGACATCGCCGACGCGGCGGCGGCCGTGCTGCTGGACGAGGGCACGGACCACGACGACCGGGTCCACGACCTCACCGGACCCGAGGCGTTCACCCTCGCCGAGGCGGCCGACGAACTGAGCCGGGTCACCGGGCGACCCGTCGTCTACGTCCCCGAGACGCGCGAGGAGGCCTACGCCTCCCGGGCCGGCCACGGGGCGGAGGAGTGGGAGGTGGCCGGCTGGGTCACCTCGTACGAGGCCATCGCCCAGGGCGAGCTGGCCGCCGTCTCCGACGCGGTGCCCACGCTCACCGGACACCCGGCGAAGAGCTTCGCGCAGTTCCTCGTGGAGAACCCGGACAGCTACCGTCATCTGCTGCCGGGCGGCTGACCTGGAGGCCCCGCCTCACCGCCACGGGATGTGACGCCACGGACTGCCCTCGCTCTCCGCCAGCAGGCGGTGGGCGAGGACGTTCTGTTCGTAGAACGGCCCGTACTCCTCCTCGTCGAACCGCAGGACCCGCCCCAGCGCGTACCCCGCCGAGAAGTCCTCCCAGGAACGGTGGGCCGACTTGCCGAGCGCCCCGGCGTACACGATCGCCTGTTCCGCGTCCGCCGGTGTGCAGTAGCGCGCCGACAGCCCCCAGCGCGCCAGGTTCACCGCCCGCCCGTAGTCGTACGCGACCGTCGTGCGCACCCGGCCGTCCGGCCTGTGACGGCCAGATGGGCGCCGAGCGCCAGCCCGTGGGCGAGCGGTCCGTGCAGCGGCCCGCCGTCGCCGGTGAGCAGGACGCCCCGCCGGGCCCCGCCGGAGTGCTCGTCCGCCCTCGCCCAGGCCTTCAGCCGCCTGGGCCGGGCGTCGACCATCGCCGCGTACGGGGTGCCGTGGTCCACCGCGAGCCGGCGCTCGTCGTACGGCCAGATCCGGGCCAGCTCGCCGAGACTCACCTCGCGGAAGACCCACTCCGGGTGCCAGGGCGGCAGCATGCCCGGGGTCAGGACCGTGACACAGGCCCGCCCCGAGGCCTCGTCGCGGATCGCGGGCAGAGGGGCTGTCCAGCCGGGGATGTCCGCGTGCAGCCGGGCGACGAGCACGTACAGCCGGGTCCGCGCGAGCAGCTCCACGACCGCGTCGGCGCTGCCGCCCGCGACGGCCGCGGACAGCGCGCGCTCGATCCCGGTGGGCGCCACCGCTGTGCCGCCCGCTGTTCCTGCCCCGTTCCCCGTCGTCACGGAGCCGATCCTACGAAACGGGCCCCGCGCCGGGCACGGGAGGTCAGAGCCCGGCCGGGCGCACCAGCCCCGACTCGTACGCGAACACCGCAGCCTGGGTCCGGTCGCGGATGCCCAACTTGACCAGGATCCTGCCCACATGGGTCTTCACCGTCTGCTCCGCCACGACGAGCTGCCGGGAGATCTCCGCGTTCGACAGGCCGCCCGCGATCAGCGTCAGCACTTCCGTCTCGCGCTCCGTCAGCTCCCCGACGCGCGCCTTGAGCGGTGGGCGCGGGGCCCCGGCCGTCCGGGAGAACTCCACGATGAGCCGCTTGGTGATGTTCGGGGAGAGCAGCGCGTCGCCCGCCGCCACCACCCGTACCGCGTGCGCCAGTTCGTCGGCGGAGGCGTCCTTCAGCAGGAAGCCCGAAGCGCCCGCGCGCAGCGCCTCGTAGACGTACTCGTCGAGATCGAAGGTGGTCAGCACGAGCACCTTCACCGTGGAGCCCTCGGGGGAGGTGATCCGCCGGGTCGCCTCGATACCGCCCAGCTCCGGCATCCGGATGTCCATCAGGACGACGTCCGGGGCGAGTTCGGCGACCTTGTCGACCGCGTCGAGCCCGTTGACGGCCTGCCCGACGACCTCGATGTCCGGCTCCGCGTTCAGCAGGACCGTGAAGCCCTGGCGGACCATCATCTGGTCGTCGGCGATCACGGCGCGGATGGGTGGTGTCATGGGGCGTCCTCGGTCGTCTCGGTTGTTCCGGTGGGCAGGAGCGCGGTGACTTCCCAGCCGCCGTCGGGCGTGGGGCCGGTGGCCAGCTCGCCGCCGAGCATCGCCGCGCGTTCCCGCATCCCGAGCAGGCCGTGGCGTACGCCGGGGGAGGGGGCGGCCGGGCGATCCGGCGGCGAGTTGACGACCCGGACGGTCAGCCCGGTGGGCCGGTGGCCGATCACCACCTCGGCGCTCGCGCTGGGCGCGTGGCGCATCACGTTGCTCAGGGCCTCCTGCACGATGCGGTACGCGGACAGCTCGACGCCCGGCGGGAGGGGGCGGGGATCGCCGGTCGTGGAGCAGGTGACGGCGAGACCGGCCGAGCGCACCGTGGCGAGCAGGCCGTCGAGGCCGTCGAGGCCCGGCTGCGGGGCATGCCGCGCGCTCTGCGACGGCGCGTCCTCCGAGCGCAGGACGCCCAGCACCCTGCGCAGCTCGGTGAGGGCTTCCAGGGCGTTCTCCCGGATGCCGGTCAGATTCTCCCGCAGCTCCTCGGTGGGGTGCTCCACCAGATGCGGGGCGACCTGCGCCTGGATGGAGATCACCGACATGTGGTGGGCGACCACGTCGTGCAGCTCGCGGGCGATCCGGTTGCGCTCCTCCAGCAGGGTGCGCCGGGCCCGCTCCTCGGAGGTCAGCTCGGCCTGGACGACGAGGTCCTTACGGGCCAGGCGCAGGCTGCGCAGTGCGGCGCCGAGGACGAGGGAGGTGGTGAACACGAGCACGGCCACGGCCGGAGTCACGTGCGGCAGCGGCGGCGTGCGCAGGGCGACGGACAGCGCCGCCGCCAGCGAGATCGCCAGCGCGGCCACCGCGCGGCGCGGCCGGACACGCAGCGCCAACAGGAACAGGGCGCCGCCCTGCAGGGCC
This sequence comes from Streptomyces sp. CA-278952, assembly GCF_028747205.1. Classification (NCBI taxonomy): domain Bacteria; kingdom Bacillati; phylum Actinomycetota; class Actinomycetes; order Kitasatosporales; family Streptomycetaceae; genus Streptomyces; species Streptomyces sp. CA-278952. Next base: position 2,425,757 of record NZ_CP112880.1, on the reverse strand, counting down.
GCTCCCGCGAAGGGGCTGGGATACAGGAACTCCAGCCCTGGGTACGGAGGGTGGCCCGGCGGGGCGGCGGCCACGGTGGCCGGCACCGACACGATCGCCAGCGCGGTCGCCGCCCACCAGGCGCCCACCGGACGGATCATGCCGGCCACCAGTGCCGCGGACTGCGCGACGGCCACCAGAACCGCCAAGCCGCTGACCGCGGTGCCGTACGGGGTGAGCTCGACGGTACGGATCACCGTGACGCCGACCGCGATGAGCACCAGCAGCACCAGGAACACCGGGCGCCACACCGGCGCGTTCGGCTCTCCCATGCGCGGCACCCGGTCGGCGGGCGCGGCCCACAACTCCTCGTACAGGGCGCGCGGCGCACGGCGCACCGCCGCCCGTGCCCGTACCGCCCTCGATGACGTCACCGCCCCCACCGTCCCCTCGGCTCCCTTGCTGCTCAGACTAGGCACGACGTGCGTGTCCCTTCCGCTCGGGGGAGGACTCCCGTAGGGACTCCTTGACGACGAGGGAGCCCCCGCCGTGACGTCGGCCGCCCTGCTCGTGACCCCGGAACGCGGCCCAGCACACCAGCAGGGCCAGCGCGAACACCGGCAGCCAGAGCAACCGGGCGAGCACCCAGCCGGCGCCCTCGGGCACGGTGTGCAGGCCCGGCAGCGGCCCGTCCGCGAGCAGCGCCGCACTCGTCGTGACGATGATCATCGCGGTCTGGTGCCACAGGAAGACGGTCATCGCCGACAGGTTCACCACCGCCACCACCGCCCAGAGGACGGGCCTCCGCAGCGCCCGGCGCAGGGGCCCGAGCAGCAGCAGCGCCGCTGCGCACTGCGCCAGGCCGAACGCCACGGCGGCCAGGCTCGGCGGATCAAGATTGGACATCCGGCCGCCCGGAACGCCGACCATGGCCGCCGGATACCCGGCCCACAGGACGAGCGCGACGGCCGCCGCGGCCCCGCCGAGCAGCAGAGCCCAGCGGCCCGTCCGCCCCCGCACCCCACCCCGGGCCACCAGCGCCCCCAGGCAGTAGGGCACCAGCCAGCCCGCGACCACGTTGATCCACCCCAGCTCGCGAGGACCGCCGAGGCCCAGGCGTACGAGGTCGACGTGGAGCACCAATACGAACGGCCACAGTGGGTGCAGCCGCGCCACCAGCGGAGTCAGCGCCGTCAGCGCGGCGAAGACCAGCAGGAACCACAGCGGGGACCAGACCAGCTTGACCAGCGCCCGGACCGTCGACTCGCCCACCCCGGCCACCAGCATCGCGGCCGCCGCGAGCGCCCACACCACGAGCACCGCCGCCACCGGCCGGAACAGTCGCCCCAGCCGGCCGCGCACCCACCGCCCGTACGGGACGCCGCGCTGCCGGGCCGATGCCCAACTCCCCGCCGCCACCTGCCCGCCCACCAGGAAGAACACCGCGAGGGTCTGGAACACCCAGGAGACCGGGGTGAGGTGAGGCAGATACGTCAGCGGGCTCGCCCCGCGCACCGTGCCGCTGTCGGTGACCAGCGCGGTCACCAGCCAGTGCCCGCCCACCACGCCGAGGATCGCCAGGGCCCGCAGGGCGTCGACGGCCCGGTCCCGGCCCGGCGGGGTCGCGGCCTCGATCCGTGCGACGAGACCAGTCATCGGGAGGCCTCCAGCGGTTCGGCGCCCGCCGTGATCCGGGCCAGGTTCGTCAAGGAGCGCGAACCGGGCAGCAGATAGTCGCTGTGGCCGCCGCCGCCCGCGTCGAACACCTCGGCCCCGAACCGGTCCGCCACCGGATCGGCCCCGAAGCCGACCGTCGCGAGGAACGGCACCCGCACCCGGGTATGGGGCACTTGGGCGATCCAGTCCCCGTCGCTCCGGCCCGCCCACACCCGGGCCCCGGTGCGCAGCGAGGCGGCGTCCGGGGCTCCGACCCCGGGGCTGCCGTAGAGGACGAGGGCATCGGCCGCCGTCCCCGGCGCGGACCGGGCGCAGATCACCGAACCGTAGGAGTGGCAGAGCAGGCTGATCCGGGCGCCGGGGAGCACCACGCGCAACCCGTCCACCAGTGCGCGCAGCGCCGGCGCGGCCTCGTCGGCCCGACCGGTGGTCAGCGCGGCCGGGCTGACGGTGGCGGGCGAGCGGTAGCCGAGCCAGACGACGACGGCCGCGCCCTCCCCCGACTCCCGGTGCAGCGCCCGGGCATCACGCCGCAGCCGCCAGTACGCGTCAAGACCGACGCCGGCACCGGGCACCAGCACCGCGATCCGCCGGGCCGTGGACAGGTCCCCGACGACCTCCGTGCTCCGGCCGCCGTCCCGCCCGTCGAAGCCGAGGAACTGCCGCCCGGGCTCGGCCATCTCCCGCAGCGAGGCCGCCCGCCGGAGGTCCCCGTGCTCCTCCGCCGCCCCTTCGGCCGCCCGGATGTCCTGCCGGCTCACCGCGTACCGCCGGGCGAGCGCCGCCGGCCCCGCGTCCCGCAGCGGCCCATGAGCGGTCGGCGCGGGGGCGGGCACGGCGGCGGGCCGGGCCGCTCCGGACACCGGCACGGCCACCGCGAAGGTGACGAGTGCGGCGAGTAGGGCGCGGAGCCGGCGGGGGCTGCGCGGGCGGTCGGGCATGGGGTGAGGTCCTTCCGTACCAGGGGCATCGGTTGCTTCCGGTACAGAAGTTATGGACGGGGGCCGGTAGTCGGCGTCCCGCTGGAGGGGGCACCTGCGGGGTGGCTCTCAGGTATGACGCGGGGGACGCGGGCGGGGGCGGGTCGGCCGGGTCCCGCCGGTGGGGCGCGGTGCGAGCGGTGCGTGCCCTGCGGTGTCGGCCCGGCCGGAGGGCGGCAGTCAGCCCCGGCCCGTGCGGCGCGGCGTCAGCCCCGGCCGGTGTGCTCCAGGATCGCGCCGACGAGCGGGGCGTGCACCTCGCGGGGGAGCGCGTGGCCCATGCCCGGTATCTCGACGAGCCGCGCGCCGCGGATCGCCTGGGCGAGGTGTTCGGCGTGCGGGGGCGGGAAGACGGGTTCGGCGCGGGCCGAGACGACCAGGGCGGGCACGCGGGTCCTGGCGAGCTGCTCGGTGCGGTCCATCCCGGAGTAGTCGGCGCGGGCGTGCGCGGAACCGGCGCGGTGATGCCCGGTGTGCTCGATGATCCGGCGCTCCAGGGCCCGGGCGCGATCGGCGTCGAAGGGGATCACGCTGCCGCCGAGCGCCCGCCAGTGCTCCACGCGCCGCTCCAACTCGGCCTCGGGCCCACGGTCCTCCACGGGCCGGGCCCACAGCTCCAGCAGGGCGGGGGCGACGCCGGGAAGCTGCTCGGGCGGGACACGGGCGCCGTCCGGGGCGGTGTAGGGGACGGAGCTGAGCGCTCGCGTCCCGAACACCGTGGCGCTCAGCAGCCGCTCGGGGTGGTCGGCGATCAGCAACTGGGCGAGCATGCCGCCCAGCGACATCCCCACGATGTGTGCGCGCTCCACACCGAACGCGTCGAGCACGGCCACGGCGTCCTCGGCCAGTGCGGTGAGCGGGTAGGGCCGCTCGTCGAAGGCCCAGGTGGACCGGCCGGTGTCCCGGTGGTCGTAACGGATCACGCGATGCCGGGCGGCGAGCAACTCCACCAACTCGTCGGGCCAGCCGAGCCCGGACGCCTGCGCACCCATGACCAGCAGCAGGGCGGGGGCGTCGGGTGCGCCGTGCTCCTGGGCCCACAGGCGCACGCCGGGGGCGACTTCGACGAAGCGTTCCATGGTGGACCTCGCTGTCCTGGTGAATCGACAGAAGAGACGAAACGTTGCGTCTCGCTATGAGAGTAGTGCATCGCCGGGTGCGAGGCCAGTGGCGGCAGAAGGAAGGACCCGGCAGTCCAGCCGCACGCGGGCCGGGCTGCCGGGGTCGTGCACCGCCGGTCGACGGGCCTGATAGTGCTCGGTGAACCGCCGGGTCGTCCCGGACTGACCGGACTAAGGAGTGTCGCTCCTCGTCATGGAAGTGAAGGCACTCCACGCTGTTCCGGAGAACCGCAGTACGGATCCGCCTGGTTCCTTCGAATCACGTATCGCTATTCCTTCTCCTTCGAGTGTGGCGGCCTCCACGCATCCCTGAGACCCTCCTGGCCCAGGAGGCTCACTCCTGGAACTCTTGAACCAATTGAGCTCCGTGTTCATGTCCGTCACCTTCTCTTCCGCTCCTCGGGTGCCTCTGGTTCGGAGAATTCCGCTTCCAGCTCCGCACGGAAGGCGTCGGCTGATGCCGCTTCCGCGACGCCGATCGTGCGATAGATTTTCAACGCCTGCCGGATGGTAATGAGTGCGGACCGGCGGTCGCCGAGGTGCGCCTGGCATCGGGCGGTGCCCTCGATCGCCTCTGCCTCGGTGAACGGGTTGCCGACCTGCCGGGCGAGGCGTCGAGCCCGGCTGAAATTGCCCAGCGCCTCGGTTGGATCCGTCTCGGCCCGGAGTGTCCCCATGCTGTACACGACTTGGGCTTCTCCATCAGGATCCCCTGATGCACGGAAGAGTTCCCACGCCCGTCGGTACAGGTCGGCGGCGGCAGGGCTGCCGGCCGCCTGCTCCAGGCGGCCGACGGCGTGGAGTGTATTCGCCTGTCCGAGCCGGTCACCGACCGAGTCGTAAAGGGTCAGGGCTCGCTGGAGGAATGCGGAGGCCGCGATACGATCGCCTGTCGTCTCCGCCAGGCGGCCCAGGTCGTGGGACGTGTTCGCCTGTCCCAGACGGTTGCCGACCGTTTCGTAGAGAACCAGTGCCTGCCGGTGTGATGCGAGGGCCGCGGCATTGTCCCCGACCACCTGTTCCGCACGTCCGATGTCGTGCAGTGCGTGCGCCTGGCCCAGGCGATTCCCGATACTCGTGTAGAGCAGCAGAGCCTTCTGGTGAAGATCGGCCGAGAGGCTGTACTCACCTGTTGCGTAGCGGGCCTGCCCAAGCATATTGAGAGCGTTCGCCTGTCCGATGGGGTTTCCCGTCTGCCGGTATAAGCTCAACGCCCTCAGGTGCAATTCCGCCGCCCCCGCATAGTCTCCCGTGGCCTGCTTTATCCGCCCCAGGCCGAAGAGGCTGATCGCCTGCCCCAGTCGACTTCCGAGCTGTTCGTGAAGCGCCAGCGCCTTCTGTTGCAGTTCTACGGCTTCGGATCCGCGCCCCGTGATCTGCTGTGCATTGCCCAGCATATTCAGGGCGTTGGCCTGCCCCAGTGAGTTTTCGAGTGTCCGATAGAGGTCCAGTGCCAAGCGAAGGGTGTCCTCGGCGGTCGCGTAGTCACCCATAGCGGATTCAATCCGCCCGAGGTCGAACAGGGCGTTCGCTTGTTCGAGGGAGGCGCCGGAGTCCCGCGCCGATTCGGCAGCCGCTCGATGAAGCGACGCGGCTTCCGGCCAAGGGCCCTCTTGCCGCAGGTGAGACGCCAGCGCGGCCGTAAGCCCTCTTCTGTGCCGACTCGCGTTCTGGGATTCCGTTTCCATGCAAGCCAGCAGGTTGGCACGTTCGGTGCGCATCCACTCCAGAGCCTGTTCATGGCTGTGCACGTCCGGGACGGCGAAGGTGGAGGGGCAGGAAGGCCCGGGGCGTTCGACGTCGGTGAGATATCGGTCCGCCGATTCCGCCGCCTGCTGATAGTAGGCCTGCATGCGTGCGATCGTTCGGTCCTGCTCAAGTGTGGGATCTCCGGACGAGAGTGTCCGGGCGAACGCGCGGATGAGGTCATGGAACCTGTAGCGGTAGGTGGATATTTCGTCGACGAGGTGTTCCGAGTGCAGGAAGTCCAGCATGCGCCGTGCCTGAGCCACTGAGATGTTGCCCAATGCCGCCGCGGCGAAGGGGTCGATATGTACTCCGGCATGCATGCCCAGGCAGCGGAAGAAGCGCTGCCTGTCGGCGGGAAGCGCACGGTAGGACAGGTCGAACGCGGCGGCCACCGCACGGTTGCCGGCCTGGAGCTCGTCCAGGCGGTCCAGCGCTGTGGTGAACTCGCCGACGAAGGCCGTGAGCTCACGGTCCGGGTGATGCGCCAGACGAGATGCGAGCAGGTTGATCGCGAGGGGCAGGTGACCGCACGCGGCGACTGCGTCGCTGATGGTGTCGCTGTTCGAGTCCGTCCGCTCGCGCCGTGTGAGGCGGACGAAGAGGTCGCTCGCCTGGTCGGGGGGCAGCGTCCCCAGGGACGTCAATGCCGCCCCGTCCAGGCCCAGGAGGCGTCGGCGGCTGGTGATCAGGACCAGGTTGGCACGGTGGGACGGCAGGAGCGGTTCGACCTGGGCCACGTCGGCGGCGTTGTCCAGGACGAGCAGTACGCGGCGACCGGCGAGCCGGTCGCGCCACAGTGATGTGCAGGCCTCCAGGCTGCCCGGTACGTCCTTGGGGGCAATACCGAGGCCGACGAGAAGGGTGGTCAGAACCCCTTGTGGGTCCGCCGGCTGGCGCCCGGGAGTGTGTGCGTGCAGGTCGACGAAGAGCTGCCCGTCCGGATACCGGTCGGCAAGGATATGGGCGATACGGGTGACCAGAGCCGTCTTGCCGACTCCGGGCATGCCGTCGATTGCGTGCATGGTCAACGCCCCGGAGGACACGGTGTCCGCGCGCATGATGCGCAGGAGTTCACTGTCGCGGCCGGTGAAGGCCGCGATGTCACGGGGGAGCGTGCGCAGTGCGACGACGGCGTCGGGCGGCGGTGGGGCAGCGAATGTCGCGTGCATGTCGTTGCCCGCGACAAAGATCTGAGCATGTCCCTCGCCGTGGATCTCCTGCCGAACCCCGGCATCGCCGCTCAGCTCGCTCATGAGCCAGTGATGTGCTGGTCCCGTCCGGCCATGAAAATCCGCGCGTTGTCCCGTGCGTCCGCCTTCATGGTGACCACTGGAGTATCCCGGTCGTTGGCGGAGGAGGCTGCCGGAGTGAGCCGGTCAATCAACTCTCGTATTTCGGACGCCATGTGAGGGTCTGAGTCGAGCAGCCGCTGAAAACGTTCTCCCCATGCCACGGTCAAGGCGTCCTCACCCGGCTGATCTCCCTCCTGACCTGTGGCCAGGACCTGGGTGCGAAGGTGATCAAGGGCGGCATCCAGGCCGTCTGTTCGATTCGCGTGACGTTGCCTCCACCAGTCGGCCACGGTGTCACGACAGTGCTGCCAGCTGTCAGTGGCCATTGCTGCGACAAGTGCGCTGCCTGCCGCCAGCGTAAGGGGATCCATACCCTTCACCTCCCCTGCGAGTGCGGAGACGCGATCGGCCTCAGAACGATCGGTGTTAGCGCGCTACCTACCCAACCAGGCCCGAAAATAAGCCTGACGAGAGGTGATCGACAACGTCAGCGGGGCGCAGGAAAGGCGGCTTTCCGCCGGGACCGAGCCGGCTGGGAACGCAGCGTGGGGGGTGCGTCAGGGCCTCGTCGGTCTCGCGGTTGCGCGCGGTTTGATCACCTGACCCCGAGGAGAGCCGGTGGGCGGCGAGATCGCGGGCGCGGTGCCGCAGGGCGGCGGCGATGTTGTCGATTCGTCACCGCCGCAGCATCCCGGTCGCCAGGTTCCGCAAGGGTCGAAAGACCCGGCATGTTGCCGGTGCCCGCCTTCGTGGGGGTCCCTGCCGGCCGGTGGCCGGTGCAGTGTCCTCGGCGGACGCGGTGTCCCGGACGCAGGCACCGAATCCACGGCTCTGCTATAGCGAGACCGATGCGGTCGGGCGCTCCTCGTGGTCCCGATCCGCGACGGTCAGCTTGCACTGGCCGTCCTCGCAAGCGCGCTGCAGGCGGCCCCGCGAGATGGTCTGGATCAGGCCGATGGTCCAGCACATCGGGCAGCCGCGCAGTGCCAGTACGCCGACCGGCAGGAGCAGCAGGCCGGCCGGGCCGACGGTCGGGATGCACGCGACCGAGCCGATCAGGCTGCCGAATCCGATCACGCCCCGGACCAGGTGGCGGGGCAGGGACGAACTCGCGAAGTCAGGGCCGTCGGCTTTGGTTGTCGTCATGGGTGTCTCCAGGCGCGGGTTCGGGTGGGACACGGAGGGACTGCTGAACCGCAGTGCGGGCGCGGTGCAGACGGGATTTCATCGCGGCGGTACTGAGGCCGAGCGCCTCGGCGACCGTTCGTCCGCTGTAGCCCTGAATGTCCCGCATGATCAACACGCGGCGCTGCTCGGCCGGCAGAGCGGCGATGGCCGCCGCCACCTTGCCCGCCTCGATGCGTTGCAGAACCACTTCCTCGGCCGAGCGCACGGCGGCATCCGGCAGGGGTGCGTGGGCCCGCATCGTCCGCGCACGGCGCAGGCACTCGTTGCGGACGATGCGGAACATCCACGACGCCAGTGCGCCGGACGCCCGTAGCATCCCGATCTTCCGATAGAGGATGATCAAGGCTTCTTGCGTCGCGTCCTCGGCATCCTCAGGAGTGGCGCAGAGCGAGCGGGCGAATCGCCGCACGTTCGGGTGCGCATCCGACACCAACGCGGTGATCGAATCGGCGTCGCCGCGCTGGGCGGCGACAATCAGCTGCTCACCGGGCCAGGACGAGTCAGCCACGGGCTTGCTTTCGCTTGCGCATGACGAAGTAGCTGCACGTGCAGAGCAGCACGGCTCCGGCGGCGATGGCGATACCTATGATCATGACGACCTCCTGATCCCGTCCCGACGTTTGTCGGCCCATGTATAGGAGGCGCGGGCCCGCCGAAAGGATTCGGCCTGCGCCCGGAAAAGTTGATCGCGTCGTGCAACATCAGCTTCAGCACAGGGGCAGGGCTCCGTCGTTCCCTCGCGACCGGCGCGGAGTGGTCACGTGAGTCCGGGGGGCGTCGGCGGCCGGGCCATGTCCCGGCCGTGGCGGCGCAGGCCTTCGGCGATGTTTCCGCAGCCCGTCATCCGAAGAGCGCCGATCTCGAGGTTGCGCAGGGAGGCCATCGCCCGCGGCGCGCTGCCGGTCCGTACCCGTGAGGCGTCCTCTCCGAACGTCACATCCCGCACATGGTGCTCTCGATTCTCCATGGCCCAGCGCCCGCGCGCGCGTTCGGCCGGGTCAGCAGCTGTTGCCTGGTGAACCGTCAGACGGGGGACGGCGTAGACGCGTTCCAGCGTGACCTTCCCGGTGCGCACGGTGCGTGCCGCCGCACGATCTGCAAGGCCTGGTCGGCGTGCGGGAAGGGCAGGCCGGGCACGGCGATGGCCGCCCGCGGCGGGAGGGCTGCCGAAGGGCGGGCCCGGCCGCGTCGCGGGTCGGGCAGCAGGGCGAGAGTGTCCAGCAGGCCGGGAAGGTGCTCGGGGGCGTCGGCAGGGAGCTGGCGAGTCGGTCCAGCACGGCGGGGATGGGCGACGATGGTGCGGTAGGCACGGCCTTCCGTTGCAGTGATCATGGATTTCGACACTCAATGATCACCGGGAACCATGCCTGTTGCTGTGCCTGCCGCTCGGAGGAAGGCAAGCCCTCGACTACCTCCGCGCTCATCTCCGGCGGGGTGAGCGCCAAGCCGCTGCCCGGGCGAAGAAGACCGCACCCGGCCCACCGTGGACGCCATGCTCGGCGGCCTGCGGACCGGGTGCGGACAGTTAAGCGGCATGACCCGCGAAAACACAGGTCAGGCCGCCTAGCTGTAGATCAGGCCTTCTTGGTCTCCCAGAAGATCCGGTCGACCTCGGCGATGAGGTCCAGAGCCTTCTGACCCGTCTTCGGGTCGTTCGAGCCCTTGGCCGCGGAGAGCGCCTTCAGGGTGTCGTTGATCAGCTGGTGCAGCTCCGGGTACTTCTCGAAGTGCGGGGGCTTGAAGTAGTCGCTCCAGAGCACCGAGACGTGGTGCTTCGCGAGCTCGGCGCGCTGTTCCTTGATCAGGACGGCGCGGGTGCGGAAGTCCGCGTCCTCGTTGGCCTGGTACTTCTCCTGGACGGCCTTGACCGACTCGGCCTCGATGCGGGCCTGGGCCGGGTCGTACACGCCGCAGGGCAGGTCGCAGTGGGCGCTGACCTTCACCTTGGGGGCAAACAGGCGGGAAAGCATGGAGCTGTCCTCCTCGTGATCGTCTTCTCAGGTGGGACATTACTCCGTGGAGCGCCGCTTTCCGTGGCTGCCCCAGGGGCTTAGGTCAAAAGTCCGGTGTGAGAATCGGGCCGTCGGCCGAACGTACGGAGTGACGCTCGGGCGATGTGCTGACGATGTGGTGGAGGAGGAACCGGGAGGTGCCGGAGATGCCGGAGCGGCGACAGGTGTCCGGAGGCGCGCGGGTGACGCGGCGTCCGTTGCGGGTGGTGGAGGTGACGGGCCCCTCCATGGTGCCCACGCTCTACCACGGCGACCTGCTGCTCGTGCAGTACGGGGCGCCCGTGAGCCCCGGTGACGTGGTGATCCTGCGACACCCCTTCCAGCAGGACCTGCTGGTGGTCAAACGGGCCACCGAGCGGCGGCCCGGCGGCTGGTGGGTGCGGGGCGACAACACCTTCGCGGGCGGGGACAGCACCGACTACGGGACCGTGCCGGAGGAGCTGGTGCTGGCCCGGGTGCGGGCGCGCTACCGGCCCCTGGCGAAGGGTCAGCGGTCGGTGACGGCGGTGCTGGGCTGGGCGGTCTCCGCGCTGCGGCCGGTGCGCTCGGCCTCCTCGCGCTTGCGGGCCCGGTAGGCGGCCACGTTCGCGCGGGTCGCGCAGCGGTCCGAGCAGTAGCGCCTGGAGCGGTTGGTGGAGGTGTCCAGGTAGGCGTTGCGGCACGGCGCCGCCTCGCACAGGCCGAGGCGGTCCACGCCGTGCTCGGTGAGGTGGAAGGCCAGGCCCATCGCCGCGATGGCCGCGTAGCCGGCGGTCGCGTTCGACGGGTGGTCGGCCAGATGCATGTGCCAGTCCGGCCTGCCGTCCTGGTCGCGTGCGTCGTGCCCCGAGATCTGCGGGCTCACCGGGAACTCCAGCAGCAGCGAGTTCAGCAGGTCGACCGCGAGCGTCTCGTCGTCGCCGTCCGCCGCCTCGAAGACCGCGCGCAGCCGTGCCCGTACGGAACGGAACCGGGTCACGTCCGCGTCCGTCGTCCGCCGCGCCGCCTGCTGATTGGCTCCGAACAGCTCCCGGACCGCCTCGACGGAGGTGAGGGCGTCCTTGTTGCGGGCCGGCTCCTCGGTGTTGACCAGGCGCACGGCGTAGTCCGAGTAATAGGCCAGTTCCACTTGTAGTCCTTACGGGGTCGGTCTAGAGTCGGGGTGTCGGCCAGTGTAATGGTCGATTGACGTAAACGGGCATTACGTGGAGGTTGGCGTGACGGAGACGGCTACGGGCACCGACTGGCAGTCCTGGCAGGAGAGCTGGGACCGGCAGCAGGAGTGGTACATGCCCGACCGCGAGGAGCGGTTCCGGGTGATGCTGGACATGGTCGAGGCGGTCGTCGGACCGGAACCGCGGGTCCTCGACCTCGCGTGCGGTACGGGAAGTATCACGGACCGGCTCCTCAAGCGGTTCCCGAACGCCACGAGTACCGGAGTCGATCTCGACCCCGCGCTCCTGGCCATCGCCCGCGGCACCTTCGACGGCGACGACCGGGTCGCCTTCGTCACCGCCGATCTCAAGGACCCCGACTGGACGGCCGGGCTGCCCCACACCTCGTACGACGCCGTCCTCACCGCCACCGCCCTGCACTGGCTGCACAGGGACCCGCTCGCCACGCTCTACGGGCAGCTCGGCGGCCTCGTCCGGGACGGCGGGGTGTTCATGAACGCCGACCGTACGATCGACCCGGCCACCCCCCGGATCAACGCCGCCGAACGCGTCCACCGGCACGCCGCGATGGACCGCGCCAAGGCCGCCGGGGCGCTGGACTGGGCCGAGTGGTGGGCCGTCGCCGCGAAGGACCCCGTCCTGGCCGCGCCCACCGCCGAGCGGTTCGCGATCTACGGCGAGCACGCGGACGGCGACATGCCCTCCGCCGACTGGCACGCCCGCACCCTGCTGGCCTCGGGCTTCGGTGAGGCCCGCGCGGTCTGGGCGTCCCCCTCGGACACCCTGGTCCTCGCCGTGAAGTAGCCGCCCGAAGCAGCCGCTCGCGAACAGCGGCAGCCGCACGGCGGTGAGAGGGGCGGTACGGGCTTCGGGCCCGTACCGCCCCCTTTTTCTTCGTCGATGCCCGCAACCTCCGCCGGGGCCCGGCGCACTGGAAGGGTGAGACGGTCCGCCTCCGCGGGCCGGGGAGTGCGGAGCGAAGGGGGCAGGGAATTGTCAGTTCCGGGGAGGGGTCCGTATGCGGGCCGATGACGACGCGGCGCTGCACGACTTCGTCGAGGGCCGGCGCACCGCGCTGTTCCGCAGCGCCTACCTGCTCTGCGGCGACCGGCACGAGGCCGAGGACCTCGTCCAGAGCGCCCTGGTCAAGGTCGTCCTCGGCGGCCGGAGGCACGGGCGGCTCGACAACATCGAGGCGTACGCCCGTAAGACGCTGGTCAACACGTTCATCGCGAGCCGGCGCAGGTTCTGGCGGCGGGAGCGGGCGTACGGCGAACTGCCCGACCGCCCGGGGAACACGGCCGACACGGACACCGGTCTGGTCGTCAGGGAGGCGCTCGCCCGGCTCACGGCCAGACAGCGGGCGGTGCTGGTGCTCCGTTACTGGGAGGACCTGAGCGTGGAGGCCACGGCCGAGGCGCTCGGGATGCGGACGAACACGGTCAAGAGCCACACGGCTCGGGGCCTGGCGGCGCTGCGCGCCGGGATGGCGGAGGAATTGGTATGAACGACGTCCGAGAACTGCTCGACCGAGCCGCCGAGGGAGCGGGGAAGCCCACGCTCTCCGCCGGGGCCGTGTACGCGAAGGCCGCCCGGATCCGCAGGCGCCGCCGCGTCGCCGCCTCCACCGCCGTCCTCGCGGTGGTCGCCGCCGGGGCGTTCGCCCTGCCCCGGACGGGCGGCGACGAGGACGCCGCGCACACCTCGGTGGCGTCGGCCGGGCCGTCCGCCTCCCCGACGCCGTCGGCATCGGCATCGGCTCCCGCGTCGGACAAGGCCGAACGGCTGGCCGCGCTGCTGCCGCCGGACGTGGGGGAGATCGAGGAGGTCTCGCTCGCCGTGCTCATCAAGAAGGCGACACCCGAGCAGGCGCACACCACCTACCTCGGTCCGCTGGACGGGCACTACGCGTTCCGCCGGGACGGCGGCGTCGGCTATCTGGTGCTCGCCCTGGAGGACCGGGAGGCAGTGGAGAAGAAGATGGGCCGCCCGGCCGATCCGGACGAGGATCTCTGCGTCCGGGTGGGCCAGGAACCGTCCCGTTCCGACTGCGAGCGGGAGGTGCTCCCCGACGGCCGGACCCTGACGACGTGGCACGACACGATGGACGTCGAGGGTGAGGACAGCGTCGACTGGGGGCCCGAGCTGGTCGGCCGGCTCATCCAGCGGGACGGCTCGCAGTTCCTCGTACGCTCCAGCACCGGCTTCGAGGGCGACGGCACCCAAGGGCCGCTGCTGTCGGAGCCTCCGCTCTCCCGGCAGCAGCTGAAGCAGCTGCTCACCGGCCCGGAGGTGCTGCCGACGGGCTGAGGGTGCGCACGCGCGGGAGCGCGGCGGGCGGCCGGACGCGCGGGAGGGCGGTGCGGGACCACGGTCCGCACCGCCCTCCCGTACGCGGGCCTACAGCACCTTGGACAGGAACGACTTCGTCCGGTCGTGCTGCGGGTTGGTCAGCACGTCACGCGGGTGGCCCGACTCGACCACCACGCCGTCGTCCATGAAGACCAGCGCGTCTCCCACCTCGCGGGCGAAGCCCATCTCGTGGGTGACGACGATCATCGTCATACCGTCCTCGGCCAGACCGCGCATGACGTCCAGGACGTCGCCGACCAGCTCCGGGTCGAGCGCGGACGTCGGCTCGTCGAAGAGCATCAGCTTCGGCTCCATCGCCAGCGCGCGGGCGATGGCCACACGCTGCTGCTGCCCGCCGGAGAGCTGGGTGGGGTAGCTCCCCGCCTTGTCGGAGAGGCCCACCCGGTCCAGCAGCTTCTCGGCGCGGGCCCGGGCCACGGCCCTGGACTCGCCCTTGACCTGGACCGGGGCCTCCATGACGTTCTCGATGGCCGTCATGTGCGGGAACAGGTTGAAGCGCTGGAAGACCATGCCGATGTCGCGCCGCTGGAGGGCGACCTCGCTGTCCTTCAGCTCGTAGAGCTTGTCGCCCTTCTGCCGGTAGCCGACCAGCTCGCCGTCGACCGAGAGCCGGCCGGCGTTGATCTTCTCCAGGTGGTTGATGCACCGCAGGAAGGTCGACTTGCCGGAGCCGGACGGGCCGATCAGGCAGAACACCTCTCGCGGGGCGACCTCCAGGTCGATGCCCTTGAGGATGTGGGCCGCGCCGAAGGACTTGTGGACGCCCTCGGCCTTCACCATGGGGGTGGTCATGCGGAGACACCTCCGGAGGGCCGGTTACTGAACGCGGCGAGGTTGACCTTGACGCGCTGGAGCGGCGTGAGCGGCAGCGAGCGGAGCGCGCCGCGGGCGAAGCGGCGCTCCAGGTAGTACTGGCCGACGCTGAACACGCTGGTCATCACGATGTACCAGATGGACGCGACGAACAGCATCTCCATCACCGCGTACGACGTGGAGCCGATCTGCGAGGTGGAGCGGAGCAGTTCGTTGTACGTGACGGCGTAGACGAGCGACGAGGTCTTCAGCATGTTGATGAACTCGTTGCCGGTCGGCGGGATGATCACGCGCAGCGCCTGCGGGAGGACGACACGGCGCATGGTCTTGCCCTGGGTCATGCCCAGCGCGTGCGAGGCCTCGGTCTGGCCCTCGTCGACCGACTGGATGCCGGCCCGGCAGATCTCCGCCATGTAGGCGGCCTCGTTCAGCGCGAGCCCCAGCAGGGCGCACATGAACGGGGTCATGACGTCCGTCATCTCGTCCTTGTAGATGAACGGGATGTTCAGGACCGGGAAGATCAGTGCCAGGTTGAACCAGAGCAGCAGCTGTACGTAGACCGGGGTGCCCCGGAAGAACCAGATGTACAGCCAGGCCACCCAGCTGGTGACGGGGTTCTTCGACAGCCGCATCACGGCCAGCACGACGCCGAGGATCACGCCGAGCACCATCGCGAGGACGCTGATCAGCAGGGTGCGGCCCGCACCGGCGACGACCGTGCTGTCGAACAGCTTGTCGCCCACGGCGTGCCACTGGATGTTGCCCTGCGAGAAGGCGTACCCGAGGGCGACGAGGAGGCCGATGACCACGACGCCGCTGATCCAGCGGCCGACATGGCGGACCGGAATGGCCTTGATGCTCTCCGGGGCCGGGGTGGCGCCCTTGGAGACGGACACCGGGCCGGCCGGTGAACCGGCGGGTGTCTTGTCGAACTTGTCAGTCATGGTGACTGCCCTTCAGTGGAGCGTCCGGTCACTTGCCGCCGTTGATGGCGGCCTTGTCGATCGCTCCCGTACCGGCGCCCCACTTGTCGAGCACCTTCTGGTACGAACCGTCGGCGATGATCGCGTCGACGGCCTCCTTCAGGGCGTCGCGCAGCCCGGTGTTGTCCTTCTTGACGGCGATGCCGAACGGGCCGGCGTCGACCTGCTCGCCCACGACCTCGAACGCCTTGCCGCCGTCGGCCTTGCGGGCCAGGTCGACCGCGACCGGGTAGTCGTTGACGCCGGCGACCGCACCGCCGGACTTGACGCGGGTCTGCGCCTCGGTGTCGTTCTCGAACGACTCGATCTTGACGGCCGCCTTGCCACCGTCCGTACAGGCCTTCGACTGCGTCTTGAGGGCCTTCTCGTACGTGGTGCCGCGCTGCACGGCCGCGGCCTTCCCGCAGAGGTCCTCGATGGACTTGATGTTCTGCGGGTTGCCCTTCTTCGTGTACACGGCGGTGCCGGCGAGGAAGTAATCGACGAAGTCGACGCCCTCACCCAGCTTCTTGCCCGATTCGTCCAGGCCCTCCTGGCGCTGCTTGTTGTCCGTGATCGACGACATCGCGATGTCGTGACGCCCACTGTTCAGGGCGGTGATCAGGCCGTCGAAGGAACCGGAGGTGAACTCGAACTTCACCCCGAGCTGCTTGCCGAGGGCCTCGGCGAGATCGGGGTCGACACCCACGATCTTTCCGTTCTCGACGGACTCCATCGGGGCGTATTCGGCATTCGTGCCGACCTTGATCACACCGGACTTCTGGTACTTCTCGGGCAGCTTCGAGAAGAGCGGCGCGCCGCTCTTGGTCTCCTTGCCGCTGCCTCCCTCCTGGGAGGAGCTGTCTGTCTGGTCGCCACAGGCGGTGAGCAGCAGGGAGCCGGCGACCGCGATGGCGCCGATCGCCGCAATCCGGGACTTCGCGGTCGTACGACGCGTGATGCTTGCGGTCATGTCGGGATCCTCCGGCAGGTGAGGGTGAGGTGCTGGTGGGCGGCTTGGCACGCACCTTCGAGTGTCGCCACCTTGTGTGATGACGGCATCCTGCCATTTGGACTGGCTCATTCAGGGGTCCGGCCATGTCAAAATCGGATAACGGGCGACCCCCGAACATCAACGGCCGGTGCGCGAGGACCGGACCATCTGTGGGGATTCATTCCCTCTGCCGGAGAATCTTCGGCTTGTCTCGACTAGTGGGCGGCATTTATGCCGGTTTGCCGACTTGTCCAGATATTCGACTATGAGTCACGTCACCGCGTCGATATGGACTCGTCCGTAACACCGTTCGTCCGGTAAGAAAGACGTTTACACCCCTCATCCGGGGCTCAGGGCGCGTGTGCGGCGCGCCCGCGCGTATGTACCTCATTCCCTGCCGGGGCGGGCCGACCGCCCGGTGCGGGGCACGTACGCGGTGCCCGCCCACCCCTCCTCAACCAGGAGTGGCCACCCTCAAACGATGAAGACTTAAGGGGTCAACACCATGGCAGCGGAGATCGTCAATCCTCGCAGCGACAGCACCATCGACAGCACCGCGGACAGCGGCATCCAGCGCACGAGCGCCGTGGACACCGGGGCCGACGAGCCCTTCGATCCGGCCTTCGCCCTCCACCGGGGCGGGAAGATGGCCGTGCAGGCCACCGTCCCGATCCGGGACAAGGACGACCTTTCCCTGGCGTACACGCCCGGTGTGGCGAAGGTGTGCAGCGCCATCGCCGACAACCCCGAGCTCGTCCACGACTACACCTGGAAGTCCCAGGTCGTGGCCGTCGTGACGGACGGCACCGCCGTGCTCGGCCTCGGCGACATCGGGCCCGAGGCGTCCCTCCCCGTCATGGAGGGCAAGGCCATCCTCTTCAAGCAGTTCGGCGGCGTCGACGCGGTGCCGATCGCGCTCGCGACCACCGACGCCGACGAGATCGTCGAGACCGTCGTCCGGCTCGCCCCCTCGTTCGGCGGGGTGAACCTGGAGGACATCTCGGCGCCCCGGTGCTTCGAGATCGAGCGCAAGCTCCAGGAGCGGCTGGACATCCCGGTCTTCCACGACGACCAGCACGGCACGGCCGTCGTCACCCTCGCCGCCCTGCGCAACGCCGCGAAGCTCTCCGGGCGGACGCTCGGCGATCTGCGCGGGGTCATCTCCGGCGCGGGCGCGGCGGGCGTGGCCATCGCCAAGTTCCTGCTGGAGGCGGGGATCGGCGACATCGCGGTGGCCGACCGCAAGGGCATCGTCAGCCGCGACCGCGACGACCTCACCGAGGTCAAGCGCGAGCTGGCCGAGCTGACCAACCGGGCGGGCCTCTCCGGCTCGCTGGAGCGGGCGCTCGCCGGTGCGGACGTCTTCATCGGCGTCTCGGGCGGTACGGTCCCGGAGGCGGCGGTGGCCTCGATGGCCCCCGGCGCGTACGTCTTCGCGATGGCCAACCCGAACCCGGAGGTCCACCCGGACGTCGCGCACAAGTACGCGGCGGTCGTGGCGACCGGGCGGTCGGACTTCCCGAACCAGATCAACAACGTGCTGGCGTTCCCGGGCATCTTCGCGGGCGCGCTCCAGGTCCGGGCCTCCCGGATCACCGAGGGCATGAAGATCGCCGCGGCGAACGCGTTGGCCGACGTGGTCGGCGACGAGCTGGCGGCGGAGTACGTGATCCCGTCGCCGTTCGACGAGCGGGTCGCCCCGGCGGTCACCGCTGCGGTGGCCGCGGCGGCCCGTGCGGAGGGTGTGGCTCGGCGCTGATGCCGCGTTGAGCGGTTGTGGGTGGCGGGGCCTGTACGCGTACGGGCCCCGCCCGCTTTCTGCCTGCATTTCAAGCCCCTGCGGCGATTGAGCAGCGGGGGTCTGGGGGCGGAGCCCCGGGGCGCTGCCCCGAACCCCGCTCCTCAATCGCCGGAGAGGCTTGATGCGCGCGTCACACATGTAGGCGGTTCCGTGGCCGCCCCACCGCGCCTATCGTCGAGCCATGTTCGCCGCCTACGCAGCCCGCATCGATCCCGACCAGCCCCTCGACGGCCTGGAGCTGGGGGACCGCCCGGCCCCCGAGGCGCGTCCCGGGTGGACCACCGTCACCGTCCGGGCCGCCTCCCTCAACCACCACGACCTCTGGTCCCTGCGGGGCGTGGGCCTCTCGCAGGACCGGCTGCCGATGATCCTCGGCTGCGACGCGGCCGGCGTCGACCCGGACGGCAACGAGGTCGTCCTGCACTCCGTCATCGGGCAGTCGGGGCACGGCGTCGGGCCGAAGGAGCCGCGCTCCATCCTCACCGAGCGCTACCAGGGCACCTTCGCCGAGCAGGTCACCGTCCCCACCTGGAACGTCCTGCCCAAGCCGAAGGAGCTCAGCTTCGCGGAGGCCGCCTGCCTGCCGACCGCCTGGCTCACCGCGTACCGGATGCTGTTCACCAACGCCGGGGTACGGCCCGGCGATTCCGTGCTCGTCCAGGGCGCCGGCGGCGGGGTCGCCACCGCCGCGATCGTGCTCGGCAAGGCCGCCGGGCTGCGGGTCTTCGCCACCAGCCGGGACAAGGCCAAACGTGAGCGGGCGGTCGAACTCGGGGCGCTGGAGGCGTACGAGCCCGGCGTCCGGCTGCCGCAGCGGGTGGACGCCGTCATCGAGACCGTGGGGGCCGCCACCTGGTCCCACTCCGTGAAGTCGCTGCGCCCGGGCGGCACCCTCGTCATCTCCGGGGCCACCAGCGGAGACCGGCCCGCCCACGCCGAGCTGACCCGGATCTTCTTCCTGGAACTGAAGGTCGTCGGCTCCACCATGGGTTCCAAGGACGAGCTGGAGGACCTGCTCGCGTTCTGCGCGACCACCGGGGTGCGCCCGGTCATCGACGAGGTGCTGCCGCTGGACCGGGCCAGGGAGGGCTTCCGGCGGCTGGAGTCGGGCGACCTGTTCGGGAAGATCGTGCTCACCCCGGGCTCCTAGCTCCCCCACCAACGCGTCGACAAGGCGTACTTGAACAAGTGTCAACTTTGCTGATGGGATGCCGCCCATGCGAATGGGCAGAGCACTCATGGCAGTCGTCGTCGCGTCCGTGCTCGCGGCGGGGGCCCTCGCCCCCGCCGCCTCGGCGCGCCCCGCCCCCGTAGCCGTACCGGCATCCGAATCCCGTGAACGTGCCATCCCGCCACTGACCGACGACCGGGGGCGCACCCTCACCCTGCGCGGCTGGAACGTCGAGGACAAGGCGAACCGCGGCGAGGCCGCCCTCACCGCCATCACCGAACGGCACTTCCGCGACCTGCGCGCCAACGGCTTCAACTTCGCCCGGCTGCTGGTCTTCTGGGACGACCTGGAGCCCACGCGCGGCCAGTACAGCGAGCGCTACCTCCGGCGCGTCGAACGCGTCCTGGACTGGGCGGCCAAGCACCGCGTCCACGTCCTCATCGACGCCCACCAGGACGTCTTCGGACCCGCGTTCGGGCATCGGGGCATCCCCGCCTGGGCCACCAGGACCGACGGGCTGCCGTTCACCCCGAACCCCGACGACTGGTTCTCCGAGTACTTCGAACCGGCCGTCCAGCGGGCCTTCACCCACCTCTACGAGGACCCCGACCTCCAGCGCGCCCAGGCCGCCATGTGGCAGGTCATCGCGGAACGCTTCCGCGACCACCCGGCCGTGATCGGCTACGACCTGATCAACGAGCCGATGGGGGAGCTGCGCCCGGGCGAGGACCTGCCGACCGCCGCCCGCCGGATCGAGGCCCAGCACCTCACCCCGATGTACAACCGGCTGGCCCGAGCCGTCCGGGCGAAGGACCGTGACACCTGGCTCTTCGTCGAGCCGACGCCCATCGTCGGCGAGGGCGTCCCCACCGGGCTCGGCCGGATCGAGGACCGCCGGACCGTGTACGCCCCGCACTTCTACAACACCGCCATGGAGGCGGGCGCGGACTACGACCCGTCGGCCGGCTGGATCGAGGCGTACGAGGCCGCGGTCATCGCCTATCCGGCCCGCCACCGGATGCCCGTGGTCGTCGGCGAGTGGGGGCCCCTGAACAACTCCCTCCCCGCCATGGGCCGCTTCTACCGCGAGGCCGTCGACTCCCTGAACCGCTACAGCTCCGGCTGGGCCGGGTACGTCTGGTGTTACGGCGGCGGCTACTGCGCGGTCGACGAGCGGGGCCGCTTCCGTACGAACAAGGAGCGGACGGCCACCCCGTACGCCCCGGCCGTCGCGGGGACCGTCCGCTCCGAGGCCTACGACGCCGACACCCGCTCCTACCGCCTCGCCTACCGGGCCGCCGCCCGCCCCGGGGCGACGGAGCTGTCCCTCCCGCCCTCGCCCCGGGGCTGGCGTGTCTCCGTCACCGGCCCGGGGGTGGTCGCCGGCGGCCCCGGCACGTCGTCGCGCGGGAGTTGGCCGGTCGTACGGGCGTGGCCCGGGGGCGAAGTGGTGGTGACCGTGCGGGAAGGTGGTCCGTATGGACGAACTGACCACCCCTGAAGGGTTTCTGCTGCGCCCCTGGGAGCCCGCCGACGCCTCGGCGGTGCTCCGCGCCTTCGCCCCGGCCGAGATGGACCGCCAGACGGACCGGCCGGTGTCCGACCGGCCCGGGGCGCTGGCCTGGATCGCGGACCGCACGCGCGAACGGGGAGCGCGCACCGGCTACTCCTGGGCCGTCGTGGGGGAGGCGGGCGAGGCCCTCGGCTGCGTCTCCGTCGACGCCGTCAACCTGACCCACGACACCGGCTGGGTCTCCTACTGGACCACACCGGAGGCGCGCGGCCGGGGTGTCGCCCCGGCCGGGGTGCGGGCGTTGGCGCGCTGGGCCTTCGACGAGCTCGGGCTGTACCGGCTGGAGCTGGGCCACCGCACCGACAACCCGGCCTCCTGCCGGGTCGCGACCCGGTCCGGATTCGCGACCGAGGGCATCGAGCGGGCCAAACTGCGCTACGGCGGCGTCCGGTACGACGTCGAGCGGCACGCTCGCCTGGCCGACGATGATGTCAACTTTGATTGACGGAGGGTGCTTGTCAATGTAGGTTGACGTCATGACCGAAGCAACGGATCTGGCCGCACGCGCCGGTGACCGCGACCCGCGCGTCGGGCTGCGGGCGGTGGCCGCGCTGCGGCGGCTGCTGGAGCAGCTCGAAGCCGTCCAAGTCAGAAGTGCCCGCGTCCAGGGCTGGTCGTGGCAGGAGATCGCCGCCGAGCTGGGCGTCAGCCGGCAGGCCGTGCACAAGAAGTACGGGAGGCGTTGATGTTCGAGCGATTCACCCCAGGGGCCCGCGCCACCGTGAAGGGCGCGGTGGTGCAGGCCGAGCGCGTCGGGGCCGACTCGGTCACCGAGGAACACCTGCTGCTCGCGCTGCTGGAGCAGGAGGGCGGCCGGGCCGCGTTCGCCGTCACCGCGCTCGGCCTCCACGACCGCCGCGCCTCCCTGGACGCCGC
The DNA here is from genome assembly GCF_028747205.1 of Streptomyces sp. CA-278952. Classification (NCBI taxonomy): domain Bacteria; kingdom Bacillati; phylum Actinomycetota; class Actinomycetes; order Kitasatosporales; family Streptomycetaceae; genus Streptomyces; species Streptomyces sp. CA-278952. Next base: position 2,404,042 of record NZ_CP112880.1, on the reverse strand, counting down.
CTTCGCCGAGGCCCGCCGCCGCGGCGGCCTGACCAAGGCCGACACCGACGCGCTCGCCGGTATCGGGATCGACATCGGCGCGATCGTCTCCCGGGTCGAAGGGGCCCATGGCGAAGGGGCCCTGGCGACCGGCCGGGCCGGCCGCCGGTGGTGGTGGTCGGGGCACCGCCCCTTCACCTCGGGAGCCAAGACCGTCCTGGAGAACTCGCTGCGGGTCGCCCTGGGGCGCGGTGACCGCTTCATCGGCGAGGAACACCTGCTCCTGGCCCTCACGGCGAAGCCCGGAGTCGTCGCCGACGTCCTCGCCGAGCACGGCGCGACCCACGCGACCGTGCAGCGCGCGCTGTACGGCCCCGACGCCGACGGGAGCCAGGGGCACGCCGAGGCTGGGTGAGGCGGGCGAGACGGGCCTACGGAACGGGGCGGGGAGGGCGACAGGGAACGGGCGGGCCGGCCCCGAACAGCACGGGCCGCCCGGAAAACAGGGGCGGCCCGAACAGGGCGGACACTGCTGGGGCCACAGTGTCCAACAGGACGGGGCGGCCCCCGAACGGAAAACAGGGGCGGGCGTCCGGCACCGGACGCCCGCCCCTCCCGTTTCCACCCGAGCCGTGTCGGCTCAGGCCTTCCGCTCGCCCTCCGTCGTCAGCAGCGCCTCGATCCGCGCCGTCGCCGCCCCCAGGTGGCGGCGGGCCTCCGCGAGCTGGGCCTCCGTCACCCCGTGATCGCGGGCCGTGTCCCGGATGCCGTCGCGGAAACGGTCCAGCAGGCGGTCCAGGTCGCGCACCGGATCGCCCGTGGCCGGCGCGTCCTCGGCCCAGTCGGAGCCGTCGTCGGGGACCGGGGCCGCCGGGGCGGAGTCCGCCTCGGGCTTGCCGAACGGCGGCCAGGCTCCGGAGCGCGCGAAACCGCCGAGCTGGCCGGTGATCTCCGCGAGGCCCTCCCGCACCCCGGAGGGCCAGTCGCCCCGCGCGAAGTGCTCCTGGACCTGGCGGGCGGCGGTCTGCATCTGCTCGTGCGCCTTCTCCTGGGCCTCCCTGGCCTGGCGGCGGGCCTGCTGGGCGTCCTCGCGGGCGCGCCGGGACTCGTCCTTCGCCCGGCGCGCCTGCTCCTTCCACAGCTGCTTGGCCCGGTTCAGCTCCTCCTTCGCCGTGCGCCACGTCTCGCTCTCGCCGAGGTCGCCCAGACGGCCGAAGTCGCCGAAGTCCCCGAAGTCGTCGAAGGGGGAGGCCGGTTCGCCCTTCGCCCGGCCCTTGCCGCTCCCGGCCCCGCTCCCGGCCCCGGCCTTCGTGCCCTGCCGGGACTCCGACGCCGCCGCCCGCATGTCGCTGCGGAGCCGGCCCGCCGCGCCCCGTACGTCGTCGCGTATCTCGGCGGCCAGCTCGGAGACCGAGTCGCGGATCTCCAGCTCCAGGTCGGCCAGTTCGCCGCCCCGGCCCGCCAGCTCCTCGCGCCCCGCGTCGGTGATCGAGTAGACCTTGCGGCCGCCCTCGGTGGCGTGGGTGACCAGGCCCTCGGCCTCCAGCTTGGCCAGCCGTGGGTAGACCGTGCCGGCGGACGGGGCGTACAGGCCCTGGAAGCGCTCCTCCAGCAGGCGGATGACCTCATAGCCGTGGCGAGGAGCCTCGTCCAGGAGCTTGAGGAGGTACAGCCGCAGACGGCCGTGGGCGAATACGGGGGGCATGTCAGAGAACCTTTCCGGTCGGCTCGGCGGCGTACGCGTCGTCCTCGGCGGGTGGCCTGCGCAGCAGGGCGATCGAACCGGACACGGTCGTCGCCCGCAGGGTCCCCGTCCCGGCGCCCAGCGTGCCGGTGATCTTCTTCGCGCCCCACTGCCCGCCGACCCGCAGGTCCTCGAAGGCGTTGGAGACGGTCCCGCTCGCGGTGTTCGCCTCGACCCTGGCGTCGGCCGGGTGCGGCAGCCGGATCGCGATCTCGCCCGTCACCGTGGCCAGCCGGATGTCCGTGGGCTGCCCGGACGGGTCGACGTCCAGCACCATGGCACCGCTGACCGACTCGGCCCGGACCGAGGTCCCGGCCCCGTCGACCACCGTCAGATCGCCGGAGACGGAGTGGAAGCGCAGGTCCCCCGTGACGCTCTGGGCCTCCAGGCTGCCCGACACGGACTCCCCGCGCACCGCGCCGGTCAGCCCGACGAGCGTGGAGTCGCCGGTGATGCCGCGGACCTCCGTGCGGCCGCTGATGCCGGAGACGACGGCCCCGGCACCGATCACGCCGACCTCGACCGAGGAAGCGGCCGGCACGACGAGCGTGACCACGGCGCTGCGGCGGCGGTTCTTCGGGTCGAACCAGCGCAGGAGGTCCTGCCAGGGCAGGTCCTCGTAGGCCACGGTCAGCCGGCCGTCCTCCTGGGTCACGATCAGCGGCGGGCCCTCGATCGCGGAGATCTCCAGCCGGGCTTCCGGCTCGTCGGTCCCGACCACGTTGACCGTGCCGTCGACGATGCGCACGTGGAGGGCCGTCACCGGATCCTCGAAGGCGAGCTTCCGCGGCTCGGCGATGGTCCATGTCGACACAGGCATGGATGTGACCTCCCGGGAAGCGTGGCAACGCAATATATCGCGTCTCGTTCGGAACACGATATATCGCGGATGGAGGAAGTCAAAGAGGGCGGGAGGAGGCAGCGAGGGGGTAAATGCGCACAAAGAAGCCAGACACGGGCAAATTGGCCTAGCGTGTGAGCCATGAACGCGACACCCACCGGGGCCCTCCTGCTGTGCCGGGCCGACCCCGAGACCGTACGGCCGCTCGCCCACCTGCTGCGCGAGCAGATGCTGCTGGCGCGCGCGGGTGAGGAGTGGAGCGTGCTCGTCCCGGAGGGCAAACCCTGGAACGGGGGCGCCGGACAGGACCCCGAGCCGGTGGACCGGGTCCTCGGCGGCTGGGCCACCGCGCTCGCGGTCGGCTCCACCTGGCCGGTGCTCGCCCTGTGGTGGGACGCCGACCGGGCCGGGTTCACGCTCGCCGCCGGATTCCGCCGGCCCGTGGGCTATATCTGGCTGACCGACGGCACCCCGGTGGGCGAGGACGAGGCGATGCGCACCTTCGCGGTCCGGCTCGGCCTCGACCCGGTGCTGGACGTACAGGCGCTGGAGGAGCTGACCCGCCCCGATCCGGACGTCGACGCGGACGCCCGGCTGCGGGCGCTGCTCGCCGTTCTCACCCGCACCGGGCTGACCCTGCCCGCCGGGCTCTCACCGGGCGAGAGCGCGGACCGGCTGCGCAGCGTCGCGGCGGTGCAGCGCGGGGTGGACCGCGTCGAGTGGGCAGGCTGGCGCGATGCCGTACGCGTCGAACTGGACGCGGTCGAGAGCAGCAGGATCGGCCCGTGGGTACGCGGCCCCCGCGCCCGTGCCGTCGCCGCCGTCCAGCTCGCGGCCGGGCTCCCGCTCCTGCTGTGGGGCGCCCGTCGCCGCAGTGGCGGCTGGGCGGCGGCCGGGGCGGTGCTGCTGGCGCAGGGCGCGCTGGGACTCGCGTACGAGCGGGCCAGGGCGGGCGCGGAAGCCTCCTAGGCGCCTCTCCCTCCCTGGAACGGGCGGGTCACGCGTCCTCGTCGTCCTCGTCGTCCAGCCGGGCCAGCCAGGTCGCGAGGCGCTCGACCGGCACCTCGAAGTCGGGGTTGAGATCGACGAACGTCCGCAGCTGCTCGGCGAGCCACTCGAAGGTGACCTCCTCCTCGCCGCGCCGCTTCTCCAGTTCCTCGATGCCACGGTCCGTGAAGTACATGCGCCCAGGATATCGAGGGCGTGAGGACCCCCGGAACGCCGGGGACCCGGCCCCGCGACGAGCGCGGAACCGGGTCCCTGTGGCGTACGGGCAGCTCGTACGGCTGCCGCGTGGTCCTAGGCCTCGAAGACCTCTTCGACCAGCTGCGCCTGCTCCGCCTGGTGACGCTTGGCCGAGCCGACCGCCGGGGACGAGCCGTGCCGCCGCGAGATGCGGCGCAGGCGCTCGCCGTGCGGCACGTCCGAGCCGACCGCGAGGTCCAGGTGGTCGATCAGGTTGAGCGCGATGAACGGCCACGCGCCCTGGTTCGCCGGCTCCTCCTGGGCCCACAGGTACTTCGCGGCGTTCGGGTACTTCGCGATCTCGGCCTGGATCTCCGCACCCGGCAGCGGGTACAGGCGCTCCAGCCGGATGATCGCCGTCTCCGTGTCGCCGCGCTTCTCCCGCTCGGCGTCCAGGTCGTAGTACAGCTTGCCCGCGCAGAAGACGACCTTGCGGACGTTCTCGGGCTTGACCGACGCGTCGCCGATCACCGGGCGGAAGCCGCCGGTGGTGAACTCCTCGATGGACGAGGCCGCGGCCTTCAGACGCAGCATCGACTTCGGGGTGAAGACGATCAGCGGCTTGTGGTGCGGGTTGTGCACCTGCCAGCGCAGCAGGTGGAAGTAGTTCGACGGCAGGGTCGGCATCGCGACCGTCATGTTGTCCTGCGCGCACATCTGGAGGAAGCGCTCCGGGCGGGCGGAGCTGTGGTCCGGGCCCTGGCCCTCGTAGCCGTGCGGCAGCAGCAGCGTGACGCCGGAGGTCTGGCCCCACTTCTGCTCGGCCGAGGAGATGAACTCGTCCACGACGGTCTGCGCGCCGTTGACGAAGTCACCGAACTGGGCCTCCCAGATGACCAGCGACTCCGGACGGGCCAGCGAGTAGCCGTACTCGAAGCCCATCGCCGCGTACTCCGAGAGCAGCGAGTCGTAGACGTTGTACCGGGCCTGGTCGTCGGCCAGGTACAGCAGCGGGGTGTAGTCCTCGCCGGTGACCTGGTCGACCAGGACCGCGTGGCGCTGGCCGAACGTGCCGCGGCGGGTGTCCTGGCCGGCGAGCCGGACCGGGGTGCCCTCCATCAGCAGCGAACCGATGGCCAGCGTCTCGCCCATGCCCCAGTCGATCGTGGCGTTGTCCACCGAGGCCGCGCGGCGCTGCATCTGCGGCATCAGGCGGGGGTGGACGGTGATCGAGTCGGGGATGTTGACCTGCGACTCGGCGATCCGCTTGACGACCTCGGCGGAGACGGCCGTCTCCACGGTCACCGGGAACGCGGCCTGCGGCTCCGGGACGTGCGGGGCGGCCGGCTGCGAGGTGGCCTCGCGGACCTCCGCGAACACCTTCTCCAGCTGACCCTGGAAGTCCTGGAGCGCCTGCTCCGCCTCTTCCAGCGTGATGTCGCCACGACCGATGAGGGACTCGGTGTACAGCTTGCGCACCGAGCGCTTCTTGTCGATCAGGGTGTACATCTGCGGGTTGGTGAACTCCGGGTTGTCGCCCTCGTTGTGACCGCGGCGGCGGTAGCAGATGAGGTCGATCACGACGTCCTTGTTGAACGCCTGCCGGAACTCGAAGGCGAGCCGCGCGACGCGGACCACGGCCTCCGGGTCGTCGCCGTTGACGTGGATGATCGGCGCCTCGATCATGCGGGCCACGTCGGTGGCGTACATCGAGGAGCGCGAGGACTCCGGGGCGGCGGTGAAACCGACCTGGTTGTTGATCACCACGTGCACGGTGCCGCCGGTGCGGTAGCCGCGCAGCTGCGACATGTTGAGCGTCTCGGCGACGACGCCCTGGCCCGCGAAGGCCGCGTCGCCGTGGAGCGCGACCGGCAGGACCGTGAAGTCCGTGCCGCCCTTGTTGATGATGTCCTGCTTGGCGCGGGCGATGCCCTCCAGAACCGGGTCGACCGCCTCCAGGTGCGAGGGGTTGGCGGCCAGCGAGACCTTGATCTGCTCGCCGTCCAGACCGGTGAAGGTGCCCTCGGCGCCCAGGTGGTACTTGACGTCGCCGGAACCGTGCATCGAGCGCGGGTCGAGGTTGCCCTCGAACTCGCGGAAGATCTGCGCGTACGACTTGCCGACGATGTTCGCCAGCACGTTCAGCCGGCCGCGGTGGGCCATGCCGACGACGACCTCGTCGAGGCGGGCCTCGGCGGCGGAGTCGAGAACGGCGTCCAGCAGCGGGATGACGGACTCGCCGCCCTCCAGCGAGAACCGCTTCTGGCCGACGTACTTCGTCTGCAGGAACGTCTCGAACGCCTCCGCGGCGTTCAGCCGGCGCAGGATGCGCAGCTGCTCCTCGCGCTCGGGCTTCGGGCGCGGACGCTCGACCCGGTCCTGGAGCCACTTGCGCTGCTTCGGGTCCTGGATGTGCATGAACTCGATGCCGGTGGTGCGGCAGTACGACTCACGCAGCACACCGAGGATGTCGCGGAGCTTCATCATCGTCTTGCCGGCGAACCCGCCGACCGCGAAGTCCCGCTCCAGGTCCCACAGGGTGAGGCCGTGCTCGGTGATGTCCAGGTCGGGGTGCTTGCGCTGGTGGTACTCCAGCGGGTCGGTGTCGGCCATGACGTGGCCGCGGACCCGGTAGGAGTGGATCAGCTCGAAGACCCGCGCGGCCTTGGTGACGTCGTCGTCGTGCGAGGCGTCGATGTCCTTGAGCCAGCGGACCGGCTCGTAGGGGATGCGCAGCGCCTTGAAGATCTCGTCGTAGAACTCGTTCTCGCCGAGCAGCAGCTGGGACAGGACCCGCAGGAACTCGCCGGAGGCGGCGCCCTGGATGACCCGGTGGTCGTAGGTCGACGTGAGCGTCATGACCTTCGAGATGCCGAGCTTGTTCAGGGTGTCCTGCGAGGTGCCCTGGAACTCCGCCGGGTAGTCCATCGCGCCGACGCCCATGATGAGGCCCTGACCGGGCATCAGGCGGGGCACCGAGTGGACGGTGCCGATGCCGCCGGGGTTGGTCAGCGAGGCGGTGACGCCGGCGAAGTCGTCCATGCCGAGCTTGCCGATGCGGGCGCGCCGGACGATGTCCTCGTACGCCTGCCAGAACTCGAAGAAGTTGAGCGTCTCGGCCTTCTTGATGGCCGCGACGACCAGCTGGCGGTCGCCGTTCGGCTTCACCAGGTCGATGGCCAGACCCAGGTTGATGTGCTCCGGCTTGACCAGGGTCGGCTTGCCGTCCTTCGTGGCGAAGGAGTAGTTCATCGACGGCATGGCCTTGAGGGCCTGCACCATCGCGTACCCGATGAGGTGCGTGAAGGAGATCTTCCCGCCGCGGGCGCGCTTGAGGTGGTTGTTGATGACGATGCGGTTGTCGAAGAGCAGCTTCACCGGGACCGCGCGGACGGATGTGGCCGTCGGCAGCTCCAGCGAGGCGTTCATGTTCTTCGCGACGGCGGCCGAGGGGCCGCGCAGCGTCACGTACTCCGGGCCGGCCGGGGCCTCGGTGGACTCGTCCGCCTTGGCCTTGGCGGGGGCGGCGGCGGGCTTCGCCGCCGCGGGCTTCGCCGGAGCAGGCGCCGGGGCGGCCTTGGCCGGGGCCGGCTGCGCGGGAGCCGCCGGAGCGGCTGCGGGCGCGGCCTTCGCCGGAGCCGGAGCGGCCGCCGGGGCGGGCGCGGCCGGGGCGGCGGGCGCCTCGGTCACCGGTGCGGCACCGGGAGCGGGCTTGTCCGCCGTGCCGGAGGCTCCCGGCTTGTAGTCGGCGAAGAAGTCCCACCAGGCGCGATCGACCGAACTGGGATCCTGGAGGTACTGCTGGTAGATCTCGTCGACGAGCCATTCATTGGCGCCGAACGCGGCGGCCGGGTTCGTACCCGGGCCGGCTTGATCGGTCGAGATGCTCGAGTTACTGGGGGACTGAGACGACACGGCGGCAACCGCCCTCTTCCGCTTCACAAGGTGATGGACAGCGGAAATCAAGGCTACGCCCCCCGAACCGTTCCTTGCAGGCCGGGCCGGTGCTTCGTCGTGCACATCACATCGGAAGGCGGGTTTCGGCGCAGGAAATGGCGGGAAACAAGCGAGGTTCCACTGCACTTCGGGTACGCAGGACCGAGGATACGGCCATCCGGCCGCATCCCTTTGAGGCCCCTGCTGGCAGGACACGGGTGAACATGCCCTTCCGGTTCGACCCTATGTCAACCGCGCCGTCAACCGCGCGGCTCGGGGCTTCCCGGGAGCGTGACCTGGATGCGGCAGCCCTTCGCGGATTCGGCCACCCCGATCCGACCGCCGTGCAGTTCGACCGCCCAGCGGGCGATGGCCAGCCCCAGCCCCGTACCGCCGTCGCTTCCCGGGCCGTGCGGGGAGGGCGCCTGGCCCCGGTTGAAGCGCTCGAACACCCGGTGGCGCTCCGCCTCCGGGATGCCGGGCCCCTCGTCGACGACCTCCAGCTCCAGCGACTCGGGACGGTCCCCGCGCCGCGCGAGCACCGTCACCCGGCCGTGCGGCGGGCTGTGCTTGACCGCGTTGTCGATGAGGTTGGCGACCACCTGGTGCAGCCGCTCCGCGTCCGCGTGCGCGGTGAGCTCCGGCGGCGAGACGTCCAGATGCAGGTGGACGTCCGTACGGGAGTGATTGCCCGAACCCGACGACAGGCGTCGGTGGGAGGCGGCGAGATTGGCCTCTTTCAGTACGCCCGACAGATAGGGCCAGACCTCGAAACGGCGGGCCTTGAGCGTCACCACCCCGTTGTCCAGCCGCGACAGGTCCAGCAGCGTCTCGACCAGCCGGCCGAGCCGCTCCGTCTGCTGCAGCGCCGTGCGCATCGTCTCCGGATCGGCGGCGGACACCCCGTCCACCACGTTCTCCAGCACGGCTCTCAGCGCCGCGATGGGGGTGCGCAGCTCATGGCTGACATTGGCGACCAGCTCTTTTCGATGCCGGTCCTCCGCCTCCAGATCGTCCGCCATGCGGTTGATCGTCTGCGCCAGGTCCCCCAGCTCGTCCCGCCGCCCGGCGCCGCTCACCCGGCGGGTGTAGTCGCCGTGCGAGATGGACCGGGCCACCGCTCTCATCTCATCCAGCGGCGCGGTCAGACCGTGCGCCACGAACTGGGTGATCAGCAGCGTGGCGATCACCGAGAACACCGTGATGAAGCGGAATTCCGTACGGGTCCGCAACGCGACGATCAGCAGCCCCGTGGTGATGAACACCGACACCACGACGAGCGTGCCGAGCTTGGCCTTGATCGAGAAGGGACGCAGTCCGGACCCTGGCCCCGTCATGGGGCGGGAGTCTCCAGGGCGTAGCCCACGCCGTGCACGGTACGGATCCGCTCCGCGCCGATCTTCCGGCGCAGCGCCTTGATGTGACTGTCGACCGTGCGGGTGCCCGAGGCGTCCGCCCAGTCCCACACCTCGGCCAGCAACTGCTCCCGGGAGAGCACCGCGCGCGGGGTGTTGGCGAGACAGACCAGCAGGTCGAACTCGGTCGGCGTGAGGTGGACGTCCTCGGCGCGCACCCGGACCCGGCGCTGCGCGTGGTCGATCTCCAGCTCACCCAGACGCAGGATTCCGCTCCGCGGGGTGACGGCGGCCAGCGCGGCCCGCTCCACCCGGCGCAGCAGCACGTGCACCCGGGCGGCCAGCTCCCGCATGGAGAACGGCTTGGTCATGTAGTCGTCGGCGCCGACCCCGAGCCCGACCAGCATGTCGGTCTCGTCGTCGCGCGCGGTGAGCATCATCACCGGTACCGGGCGCTGCGCCTGTACGCGGCGGCAGACCTCCAGGCCGTCGAAGCCGGGAAGCATGATGTCGAGCACCATCAGGTCGGGCTGCCAGGCCTCGGCCGCGTCCACGGCCGCGGGGCCGTCCAGCGCGGTCTGCACCAGGAAGCCCTCCGCCCGCAGCCGGGCGGAGATGGCGTCGACGATCGTGGGGTCGTCCTCGACCACCAGCACCCGGCGCTGAGCCCCCGGGGTGGCCGCGACGCCGTTGTGGGTGGTGTGTGTCTGTTCCATCGCCCCGCCCCTGCCCGTTCTCGCGGGAGCCATTCCCGGAGGCACGGTTTTCGCTTGTGGATTTCGGTGGGTGATCCCGTGTGCCGGTCAGCAGCGTAGAGGCAGCGGAGGGCTCTCGGCTACGCAGGGTGTTGCCCCGGACGTGCGCGTCCACGCCGGCCGGGCGGTCGGATCGTCGGCCTTGTGCCGGTTGACCCGTGCCACGGCCGGTCCGCGTATACCGGGAGGGGGGTTCAGATCGCCCGCAGTGCGAGATGGACCACGTCGGGCACACCTCGGGCAACAGCCACCTCTTCCGTCCGAACCCCGCTGAACCCGGCATTCCGCAAGGCCTGTTCGAAGGCCGGTGACGGCCGCGCGGACCAGACGGCGAGCACTCCGCCCGGGGTCAGCCGGTCGTGGCAGTGCGCCAGTCCGGCGGGGGAGTAGAGGCTTCCGTTGCCCTCCGTGACGGTCCAGTCCGGCCCGTTGTCGATGTCCAGGCACAGGGCGTCGTAACGCTCCGTGGTGGTACGGAGGTGGGCGACGAGATCCGTGGGGAGGATTCCGGTCCGGGGGTCGGCCAGCGCCGGTCCGGAGATCCGGTCCAGCGGCCCGGCCAGGTGCCAGTCCACGATCGCCTGCTCCCGCTCCACGACCACGATCCGGCCCCAGCGCTCCTCCTCGACGGCCCGCACCAGCGAGAACCCGACGCCCAGGCCGCCGATCAGCACCGAGGGGCCGGTCCGCGCGGCGGGCAGGGCGGCCAGCGCGGCGTCGATCAGCAGCCGCTCGGAGCGCCCGTCGGAGGTGTCCATCAGGAAGCAGCCGTTGGCGATGATCTCGAAGTGCTCCCCGCGCTCCCGCAGCACGACTTCGCCGAAGGGCCCCTCGCGGCGGTCGAGGACGACGGGGGTGCCGGCGGAACGCGTCGGCATCGGGTCGGGGGCGGGCATCGCACGCATCGGGGGCATCGCGGGCATCGTGTGTCTCTCCGGTCTCCGGTCGTAGCGGTCGGTGTCCGTCATCCTGTCCCGCCCCCCGCCCGAGGGCCAGCGAGTTCCCCCTTGCGGGGATGCTCCCGGGGGGTGCTCCCGGGGGATGGGGAACAACGGTCCGCCCGGTGGCGCTCCCGTATACGGAGGACCGCCCCGGGACCGCCTGCCGGTAGGGCGTGAAGGACGGTCCGGAGCCGACTCGGGAGCGGCTGATCGGTGTGATCGCTCAGAGCGAACAAACGGTGGGGAACATTCGGCGGCTCAGGAGCATTGAGTCCACATAGCTCAACTTGCCTGCCGAAGGGGAGATCATGACTAACGAGTCCGAGGCGTTCACACCGATCGACCTGCCCGTGCTGCCGCTCGACGACGAGGTCGTCCTGCCCGGCATGGTGGTACCGCTCGACCTGTCCGACACCGAGGTGCGCGCCGCCGTCGAGGCCGCGCAGGCCGCCGCCCGTCCCGGTGGGGGCAAGCCCCAGGTGCTGCTGGTCCCGCGGATCGACGGGACGTACACGGGGACCGGTGTCCTCGGTACCGTCGAGCAGGTCGGGCGCCTGTCGGACGGCGACCCGGGCGCACTCATCCGGGCCCGCGACCGGGTCCGCATCGGCGCCGGGACCAGTGGGCCCGGCCGGGCGCTCTGGGTCGAGGGGGCCGTGCTCGAAACCGCCGCCCCCGACCCCCTGCCCGGATCCGCCGCCGAGCTGGTCAAGGAGTACAAGGCGCTCGCCACCAGCTGGCTGAAGAAGCGCGGCGCCTGGCAGGTCGTGGATCGGGTCCAGCAGATCGACGACCTCTCCGCGCTCGCCGACAACTCCGGATACTCGCCGTTCCTCACCACCGCCCAGAAGGTCCAGCTCCTGGAGACCGTGGACCCGATCGCCCGGCTGAAGCTCGCCATCCAGTGGCTGAGCGAGCACCTCGCCGAGCAGGACGTGGCCGAATCCATCGCCAAGGACGTGCAGGACGGCGTCGACAAGCAGCAGCGCGAATTCCTGCTGCGCCGCCAGCTGGACGCCGTGCGCAAGGAGCTCTCCGAGCTCAACGGCGACCCGGAGGACGAGTCCGACGACTACCGGGCCCGGGTCGAGGCCGCCGACCTCCCCGAGCACGTCCGCGAGGCCGCGCTCAAGGAGGTCGAGAAGCTGGAGCGGTCCAGCGACCAGTCGCCCGAAGGCTCCTGGATCCGCACCTGGCTGGACACCGTCCTCGAACTGCCCTGGACCGAGCGGACCGAGGACGCCTACGACATCCGCGGCGCCCGGGCGATCCTGGACGCCGAGCACGCCGGCCTCGCCGACGTGAAGGAACGCATCACCGAGTACCTCGCGGTGCGCAAGCGCCGTGCCGACCGGGGGCTGGGCGTGGTGGGCGGCCGCCGCGGCGGCGCGGTCCTGGCCCTCGTCGGCCCGCCCGGCGTCGGCAAGACCTCCCTCGGCGAGTCCGTCGCGCACGCCATGGGCCGCAAGTTCGTCCGCGTCGCGCTCGGCGGTGTCCGGGACGAGGCGGAGATCCGAGGCCACCGGCGTACGTACGTGGGCGCGCTCCCCGGCCGTATCGTGCGGGCCATCAAGGAGGCCGGTTCGATGAACCCGGTCGTCCTGCTCGACGAGATCGACAAGGTCGGCTCCGACTTCCGGGGCGACCCGGCCGCCGCCCTCCTCGAAGTCCTCGACCCGGCCCAGAACCACACCTTCCGCGACCACTACCTGGAGGTCGAGCTGGACCTCAGCGACGTGGTCTTCCTCGCCACCGCCAACGTGCTCGACGCCATCCCCGAGGCCCTGCTCGACCGCATGGAGCTGGTCCGCCTCGACGGCTACACCGAGGACGAGAAGGTCGTCATCGCCCGGGACCACCTGCTCCCGCGCCAGCTGGAGCGGGCCGGCCTGGAGAAGGACGAGGTCGCCCTGGAGGAGTCGGCGCTGCGCAAGCTGGCCGGCGAGTACACCCGCGAGGCGGGCGTACGAAATCTGGAGCGGGCCGTGGCCCGGCTGCTCCGCAAGGTCGCGGCCCAGCACGAACTGGGCGACCGCGAGCTGCCGTTCGCGGTGACCGACGCGGATCTGCGCGGCCTCATCGGCCGGCCGCACCACGTGCCCGAGTCCGCCCAGGACCCGGCCGGGCGCCGCACCGCCGTGCCCGGCGTGGCCACCGGGCTCGCCGTGACCGGGGCGGGCGGCGACGTCCTCTTCGTCGAGGCGTCGCTCGCCGACCCGGAGACCGGGGCCTCCGGACTGACCCTGACCGGTCAGCTTGGGGACGTCATGAAGGAGTCGGCGCAGATCGCGCTGAGCTTCCTGCGGTCGCACGGAGCGGAGCTGGAGCTGCCGGTCGCGGACCTCAAGGACCGGGGCGTGCACATCCACTTCCCGGCGGGCGGCATCCCCAAGGACGGCCCGAGCGCCGGCATCACCCTGACGACCGCCCTGGCCTCGCTGCTCTCCGGACGCCTCGTCCGTACGGATGTGGCGATGACCGGTGAGGTGTCGCTGACCGGGCGGGTGCTGCCGATCGGCGGCCTCAAGCAGAAGCTGCTGGCCGCCCACCGGGCGGGGATCACCACCGTGGTGATCCCCCAGCGCAACGAGGCCGACCTGGACGACGTCCCGGCCGAGGTGCTGGAGAAGCTGGACGTCCACCCGGTCACCGACGTCCGCCAGGTGCTGGAGATCGCCCTCGCCCCGGCGTCGGCCCGGGTGGAGGACAGGATCCCGGCCGCGGCCTGACCGTCACGCTGTGACGGGCGCGGTGGCAGGCACGCGACCGGTACGGACGGCCCGCTCCCGAGTCAACGGGGGCGGGCCGTTCCGCGTGCCGCGCGGGCCGGTCAGGGGCGGTAGATCGTGCCCGGCTCCGGCACGGCCGGGGCCATCAGCTCGGGGACGGTCACGAAGGTGTAGCCGTCCTTCTGGAGCGCGTCGATGATCCCGGGCACGGCGGGGACGGTGCCCTTGTAGATGTCGTGCAGCAGGATGATGCCGTCCTTGCTCGCCTGGTCCAGGATCCGCTTCTTGATCAGCGCGGAGTCGTTCGTGGAGTAGTCCTTGGCGGTGGCGCTCCACAGCACCTGGGAGAGCCCCAGGTTCTTGCTGATGTCCGAGACCGTGTCGTCGGTGCGGCCCTGCGGCGGGCGCATCAGCCGGGGCTTCTTGCCGGTGATCTTCTCGATGGCCAGCTGCGTCTTCTCCAGCTCGGCGCGTATCTCGTCCGGCTTCTGGTCGGTCAGCACCTTGTGCGTCCAGGTGTGGTTGGCGACCTCGTGGCCCTCGTCCTCGATGCGCTGCACCACGTCGGGGTGCTTGATGACGTGGTGCTTGCCCAGCAGGAAGAAGGTGGCGTGCACCTTCTTCTCCTCGAGGATGTCCAGCAGCCTCGGCGTGTCCTTGCCCGGACCCGCGTCGAAGGTCAGGGCGATGCACTTGGCCTTGCGGCAGTCCACCGGCCCGAACGAGCCCTTGGCGTCGGAGGCCGCCTCGCCGCGTGCCGAGCCCGGCGCCGTGGTGTCCATGGAGCAGCCGCCCAACGTCAGTGTGAGCGCCGTCACCAGCGCGGCGGTCAACCCGATCTTGGACAACGGCATCTCTCTGGGCACGACGCATCACTCCTCTGTGCGGGAAGTCCCGCACAGGTGTGCGGCACGAAGAGGACTATACCTAACGTGTATACATGGAGTGTATAGAGGGGGAGTGGCCCCTACTCGGCCGGCGGCTCACCGACCGACGGTCGTGTTGTACCGGGCCACCCGCAGCGGTTCGGGGCTGCCGAAGCCCGCGTTGTTGCCGGTGCACCCCTTCCGCCCGTCGCCTGGCCGAGGCCGGGACCCGGGGTGCGGAAGAGGGCCAGGCCGCCGCCGTTGGTCTACTCCTGCGAAATACTGGCCGAACTGCGGCGTTGACCGGTCGCGGAAGAGACTTTCATCGGCAGGAAACCGTACGAGGGGTACTGACGTGCGCGGGAACGACAGCGGGCCGGAGCCGGGCGCGACGGACGGAAGTGGTGTGGACCACGAATTTCTGGCACTGGAGCGCGAGTTGGCCGTGTTCCTGCGCCGGGCGCGCGCCACCTCGGGCGACATGGCCCGGGAGGTCCACCCCGAACTGGAGCCCGCCGCCTACGGCCTGCTCGTCCGTCTGGAGGCGGCGGGCCGTCAGCGGGCCACCGAGCTGGCCGCCTACTTCGGCGTCGGCAAGGCCACCATGAGCCGCCAGTTGCACTCCCTGGAGAACCTCGGGCTGGTGACCCGCGAACCCGACCCGGCCGACGGGCGGGCCTGGCTCGTCCACCTCACCGACGACGGCCTGGCCCGCTTCCGCAGCGTCCGGGACGCCCGCCGGGGGCGCTACGTGCGCAAACTGGCCGACTGGGACCGGGCCGAGGTCGCCGAGCTGGCCCGGCTCCTGCACCAGCTGAACGCCCGCGCCGAGAGCTGAGCCCGCCCGCCGCCCGCCGCCGTCGCGCTCAGCCCAGCTCCACCAGGAGCGCGGTGGCGTCGTCGTGCGTCTTGCCGTGCCGCAGCCGTACGCGCCCGGCCGCCGCGTCGGCGTCCTCCAGCTCCCGCACCCGGTCGATCAGGCCCTGCGGCCCGGCCTTCCGCAGCAGCCCCAGCGCGTCCGTCCAGTCGCCCTCGCCGAACACCTCCGTCCACCGGGTCGCGCCGTCCGTGAGCGCGGCGAGGGCCCGGACGCCGGCCGCCGGGGTCCTGCCCGTCACCGCGCGCGCCGCCACCGACGGATCGGCGGCGGCGGTGAAGAAGCCGCCCTCCTTGTTGCGCACCGTGGCATCGGCGATCTCGTTCGAGGCGAGCGAGCCCGGCGGCAGCCGGTCCAGCCGGTCGTCGAGGACCGCCCGGACCGTGCCGTCGGGGGACTCCAGCAGCAGGGCCGAGTCGGAGAGCACCAGGTGCTCGACCGCGTGTTCGTCCCAACGTGCCAGAATCACGGTCGCCTGAGGCGTACGTACGTGAGAAAGGTCACAGGTGACTCGATGCGTGTCGGCTGTACGGGAGATGGCCTCGGCCAGGACCTCTGTCAGGGTCAGGTCGGGGCGGGAACCGGACAGTTCCACCAGCGCGCCGCCGAGCCGTGCGGTGAACCACGGGACCGAGTGCACACAGCCGTCGTCCCCCGGCGGCGGGGTGACGCCGTCGAGCAGGACCAGCACACCGCCCTGGCCGGACGCGGGAAGGGCTCCGGAGACCCAGTCCTCGTTGGGGCGTTCGGGGCTTCCGGGCGCGGTGGCGAGTTCGATGCGCATACCGCCAGTCTGCACGAGCCCTTCACCTTCTCCCCATGCGACCGGAAATGGCCTGTACCAGCAGGTCAACGCGGGCGCGCGGGGCGGAAGGGGCGGCTCCGGACCGATGCGGGCGGGCATCCTGCCAAAGGCGGAGCGGAAGTTCCACCCCACGGTCCACGCATGGTCAGGGGCGCACCAGGGGAGACTTGTTCGCCAACTCCAGAGTGATGTTCACTCCTTCGAGTGGCGGAGCGGTTGATGCGCGCCCCCCTCGCAAAAGCGCTGGAATGGTCAGAAGCCGTACCAGGAGCGGGGCGCCCTTCCATGTGACCGTGCGTCACCTCTGCTTCAAGGGTGGACGAGTCAAGATTGCGAGCACCGGTGCAGAAGAAGCGGCCGCGGAGCAAGGGCACGACGCGCGACGGTTCCGGGGCGACGCCTCCGGCTCCGGGCGCGGACAAGCGGACCGTGCGGGTGCGCAGCCGACTGGTCGCCGGAGTCGCGGTCGTCGGCGTCATCGTCATAGCGGCGGGCGCCCCCGCCGTGCTCGGGGCCTCCGCCGATCTGACCGAGTCCCAGCGGCTGGTCACCCTCGCCGAGCTGAACCAGCAGGCGGTCGTCCTCGGGCACTCCCTCGCCGACGAGCGCGACGCCGTCACCGCGTACATCGCCGACGGCCGCGACGAGAAGGATGACGACGGCGCGAAGAACCGCACCGCCCGCACCACCCGCGTCGACCAGCAGATCGACGAGATCCACGAGGCGGCCTCCGCGGCCCTGCGCCGCGACCTCTCGGCGGTTCCCTCGCTGCGCCGTGAAGCGCTGACCGGCAAGGGCTCGGCCCTTCAGGCGCACCAGGCGTACTCCGACGTCATCGCCAAGCTGCACGGCATCGCCGCCGAACTGGCGGAGAAGACCCCGCCGCGCGCCGCCGACGCCACCCGGGCCCCGGTGACCCTCGGCGGCGCGTCCGAACAGGCCTCCGCCACCCGCGGGCTCCTCCTCGCCGCGCTCGCCGTGCCGAGCCCCGAGCCGACCACTCAGCCGGACCCCTTCACCGGGCTCCCCGTGGCGACCGAGGACGAGGGCGACACCCGGGCCGGCCGCGAACGCGACGAGCTGAGCGCCGCCGCCCAGCAGGCCCGCGTCCGGGAGCTGGCCGCGCTGGCCGACTTCGACCAGGCGGCGGACCCGGAGGCCCGCGACAAGCTCTCCGCCACCGTCACCGGATCCGAGGTCAACAACGCGGAGAAGTACCTCACCCGCCTCACCGACCGCCCCGAGCTGTCGGAGGCGGAGCGCGGGATCAGCCCCAAGAAGCTGGAGGCCGCGCTCTCCGCCCGCGTCGACCGGATGCGCAGCGTCGAGTCGGCCCTGACCACCGGCCAGGTCCAGCACCTGGAGGGCCTCCGCGACGACGACGTCACCGCCCTGGAACTGAGCATCGCCCTGCTCGGCGGCTGCTTCCTGCTCGCCGTCGGAGTCTCCACCGCCGTCGCCCGCACCCTCACCCAGCCGCTCGCCGTCCTGCGCATCGGCGCCGCGCGCCTCGCCGAGGACCCCGAGGGCGCCGAACCGGTCCGCTACACCGGCCGCAACGACGAGTTCGCCCAGGTCGTCCGGTCGATGAACTCCCTGCACGGCAGGCTCACCACCCTCCACCAGGACCTCGGGGGACGCGTCGAGAGCCTGTCCGGCGAACGCTCCAAGCTGATCGAGGGCCGCGAGACGCTCGTCGCCCAGCGGGCCGGACTCCAGACGCAGGCCACCGAGCTGGCCACCCAGCTGGAGCAGCTGCGGAACACGGTCAACCACACCTTCGTCAACCTCTCCCTGCGCACCCTCGGACTGGTCGAGCGGCAGCTCGGCGTCATCGAGGGCCTGGAGGAGCGCGAGCAGGACCCGGAGCGCCTGGCCACCCTGTTCAAGCTGGATCACATGGCCACGGTCATGCGCCGCCACAGCGAGAACATGCTCGTCCTCGCCGGCGCCGAGCACGGCCACGGCCACGCCGGGCCGATCCCGCTGGTCGACGTGGCGCGCGCGGCCGTCAGCGAGATCGAGCGGTACGAGCGGGTCACCATCCAGTCCCTGCCGCCGCACGCCCAGATCGCCGGGTTCGCCGCCGACGATCTCAGCCACCTCCTCGCCGAACTCCTGGAGAACGCGACCTCCTTCTCGCCGCCCGACTCACAGGTCGAGCTGTCCGGCTGGCTGCTGGAGAGCGGCGAGGTGATGCTCTCCGTGTCGGACGCGGGCATCGGCATGTCGACGGTCCGGATGGGCGAACTCAATGCCAGGCTGGCCGACCCGGCCTCGTTCGAGCCGGGCGAGCGGCACATCGACATGACCGGGGCCGGACTCGGCCTCCAGGTCACGTCGTTGCTGGCCGCCCGGCACGGAGTGCGGGTCCAGCTGCGCGAGCAGAAGGGGAGTGGTGTGACGGCCGTCGTCGTTCTGCCGGGCGCCCTGCTGCCCAACTCCTTGCCCGCCTCCTCGCCGCCCGCCGTGCAGCTTCCCGGTGACGCGCCCACGCTCAACCTCCCGGGCTCGGTGGCGGAGGCGAACTCCAACGCCCTGCCCAGCCGTTCACCGCTGCCTCCCTCGGCGTCCACGCCCGGTACGCCCGCCGAAGCCGAGCCGACGCCGGCCACGGCACCGACTCCGGAGCCCGGGGCGGCGTCGGACCCGGAAGCGGAGAGCGCCCCCGAGGCGGACGCCGAGCGCCTGCCCGCCGTCGACCCGCTGATCGTCGCCGCCGAGCGGACGATCCGCGAGAACGCGGCTGCCGAGAACGCGGCTGCCGAGGACACGGCGCCCGACGAGGACGCGGAAGCCACCGCCGTACCGCCGCAGGAGCAGGAGCAGCAGCAGGACGCGCGGCAGCCGGTCGCGGAGGCCGGGGCCGGGGCCGAAGCCGGTACCGGTACCGGTACCGGTACCGGTACCGGTACCGGTACCGAAGACGGGTCCGGAGCCGACCCGGACTCCGAGATCACCTTGCAGGTCCGGCTCCCGAAGCCTCCCCCCGCCCCCGCCGACCCGGTGGCCCCCACGGCTCCGGACATCCCGGCCGGAGTGGACACCCCCGCCGTGCCGGGCGCCGCCGGCCCGTACGCGATCGGCCCGGACCGCCACGAGCGCCCCGCCGAGACCGGCCCGGGGGACCAGAACCCGGAGGGCCCCGCGGTCCGCCCCGCGCCCCACGCCGAAGCGGCCCCCGCCCCCGCCCCCGCCGACACCGTCCCCGGCCCCCGCCGCCCCGAGGCGGCGCGGATCACCGACAAGGGGCTGCCGAAGCGCACCCCCAAGGTGGTCCGGCCCGACGCGACCCCCGCCCCCGGGCGCACCGGCAGCCTCGACCGGGACGCCCTGCGCCGCCGGCTCGGCAGCTTCCACCAGGCGGCCAACGAAGGCCGGCGCGACGTCGAGGCGGAGATCGCCGAGACCGGCGGGATCACCGTCGCCGGCCCCGGGGGCGTACCCACCGGGCGTACGGGGCACGAGACCACCACCGCACACGCCACAGGCGCCGCACAGGATCCACGTGACGCAAGGACCGCACGGGCCGCCGAGACCGGCGGCCGGGCGGACGGCCGGAACGAAGAGACGGGGGACACAGTCGAGGAGGCACGCAGTTGACTGCGCCCAGCACATTCGGGCTGAGTACCGAAGCCCGGAACCTTCACTGGTTGCTGAGCAATCTCGTGGAGGAGGTGCCAGGGGTCCACTCGGTCACCGTCGTCTCGTCCGACGGTCTGATGCTGCTCTCCTCCGACCCCGGCCATCTGACCGCGAAGGCGGCCGGACCGGCCGCCGGGACGTCGGACGGGCCCAGGGGTTCCAGCGCCGACCTGGCCACGATCGTCTCCGGCATCGGTTCGCTGACCGTCGGAGCCGCGAAGCTGATGGACGGCGGCGGCGTCAAACAGACGATGGTCGCCATGGACGAGGGCAGCGTCTTCGTCATGTCGATCAGCGACGGCTCCCTCCTCGGCGTCCACGCCGCCCCGGACTGCGACATGAGCGTCGTCGCCTACCACATGGCCCTCTTCGTCGGCCGGGCCGGACACGTACTCACCCCCGAACTCCGCAGTGAGCTGCGCACATCGATGGAGAGCGCCCTGTGACCACCGCCGCCGCAGAACCCGCCCCCCGGCTCCCCGTCCGGGGGGCGGACAAACGCCCCGCCCGGGTCCGCCCGTACTCCCTCACCGGCGGTCGCACCCGGTTCGGGCACGTCCTGCTGGTCGAGACGTTCGTCGCGGCCCTCGAAGCACCCGACGAGCGCCGGGAGCTCACCAACGGGAACCTCGCCTCGCGCGTGATGCCCGAGCTCCGGGCCATCGTCGAACTCTGCCGCCGGATGCGTACGGTCGCGGAGATCTCGGCCCTGTTGAAGATGCCGCTCGGAGTCGTCCGGGTGCTGCTCAGCGACTTGGCCGACCAGGGAAAGATCCGCGTGTACGGAACCGGCCACGGCGCCGGTCAGCCCGACCGCGCACTGCTCGAAAGGGTTCTCAATGGACTCCGCCGTCTCTGAGGCGCCGCTCTTCGCCCCGCGCCAGCCGGGGCCCCGGGAACAGGCCGAGGAGTCCCTCCAGGCCTGGCAGCTCGACCACACCCGCGCGCCCACCGCCACCAAGATCGTGGTGGCGGGCGGATTCGGCGTCGGCAAGACGACGTTCGTCGGCTCGGTCTCCGAGATCACGCCGCTCCAGACCGAAGCGCTGATGACCCAGGCCAGCGAGGAGACCGACGACCTCTCCGCGACGCCCGAGAAGACCACCACCACCGTGGCCATGGACTTCGGCCGGCTCACGCTGGAGGACGACCTCGTCCTGTACGTCTTCGGCACCCCCGGCCAGCAGCGCTTCTGGTTCATGTGGGACGACCTGGTCCGCGGGGCGATCGGCGCGGTCGTCCTCGCCGACACCCGGCGGCTGGAGGACTGCTTCCCCGCGCTCGACTACTTCGAGAGTTGCGGGCTGCCGTACATCGTGGCCGTCAACCACTTCGAGGGGACGCCCGGTTACGAGGCGGAGGACGTCAGGGAGGCCCTGACCGTACCCCCGCAGGTCCCGATAGTGATCATGGACGCTCGTAACAGGATCACGGTCGTCGAGTCGCTGCTCGCCCTGGTGGGCCACGCTCTCGACGCCACCCCCGTCTGAGGGCGGTCCCCCGGACCTCCTCCAGACCTCCTCGAATCAGAGACAACGGAGAGCCGCGATGCGGAAGATACTCATAGTCGGAGCCGGCCAGTCCGGGCTCCAGCTGGCCCTGGGGCTTCAGTCCAGAGGCTACGAAGTCACCCTGATGTCCAACCGCACCGCCGACGAGATCCGCACCGGCCGGGTCATGTCGACGCAGTGCATGTTCCACACCGCGCTCCAGCACGAGCGGGACTACCAGCTGAACTTCTGGGAGTCCCAGGCCCCGAAGATCGAGGGCCTCGGCGTCTCCGTCGCCGCCCCCGACTCCTCGCGCGCCGTCGACTGGGTCGGCAAGCTGGACGGCTTCGCCCAGTCCGTCGACCAGCGCGTGAAGATGGCCGGCTGGATGGAGACCTTCGCCCAGCGCGGCGGCCAGCTCGTCATCCACGGGGCCGCCGTCTCCGACCTGGACTACTTCTCCCGCACCTACGACCTGGTGATGGTCTCGGCAGGCAAGGGCGAGCTGGTCTCCATGTTCGGCCGGGACGCGGCCCGTTCACCGTTCGACGCCCCGCAGCGCGCGCTGTCCGTCGCCTACGTCCACGGCATGGGCCCGCGCCCCGAGCACCCGGAGTTCGACGCGGTCCGCTGCAATCTGGTCCCGGGCGTCGGCGAGCTGTTCGTCATGCCGACGCTCACCACCTCCGGCCGCGCCGACATCCTCTTCTGGGAGGGCGTCCCGGGCGGACCGCTCGACGCCTTCCAGGGCATCAAGGACCCCTCCGAGCACCTGGCGAAGACGCTGGAGCTCATGGAGAAGTTCACGCCCTGGGAGTACGCCCGCGCCACCAAGGTCGAGCTGACCGACGCCAACGGCACCCTCGCCGGCCGCTACGCCCCCACGGTCCGCAAGCCGATCGGGCGGCTGCCCGGCGGCGGCCTGGTCCTCGGCGTCGCGGACGTCGTCGTGGCCAACGACCCGATCACCGGCCAGGGCTCCAACTCGGCCTCCAAGTGCGCGAACGCCTACCTGGACTCGATCGTCGAGCACGGCGGGAAGGAGTTCGACGCGGCGTGGATGCAGTCCACGTTCGACCGTTACTGGGAGACCGCGCAGCACGTCACGAAGTGGACCAACGCCATGCTCGGCGTCCCGCCGGAGCACGTGCTGAACCTGATCGGGGCCGCCGGCGAGCTCCAGCCGGCCGCGGACCGCTTCGCCAACGGGTTCAACGACCCGGCGGACTTCGAGAACTTCTTCTACGAGCCGGAGAAGACGAACGCCTACCTGGCCTCGCTCACCGGCGCCTGAGCGAGCCGCCCACCGCTTCGGCGGCCGGACCAGCACCGCCGGTCCGGCCGCCGAGCCCCGTCCGCACAGGTCTACGGGGTGGCGTCCG
Source organism: Streptomyces sp. CA-278952 (assembly GCF_028747205.1). Classification (NCBI taxonomy): domain Bacteria; kingdom Bacillati; phylum Actinomycetota; class Actinomycetes; order Kitasatosporales; family Streptomycetaceae; genus Streptomyces; species Streptomyces sp. CA-278952. Next base: position 2,381,512 of record NZ_CP112880.1, on the reverse strand, counting down.
GCGCCGCGTCCGTGCCGTACCCGGTGTCCGCGCCGTCGCGTGCGCCCTCGGGTAGCTCCGGGGGCGTGTACGTGGACAGCGGGGCGCCGCCGGGGTCGGGCCGGACGGCGCCCAGCAGCGGGTTCGACGCGAGCGGCGAGGCCTTGACCTCGGTGCCGGGGCGGGGCGCCTGCACGACCAGACCGTTGCCGATGTACAGCGCCACGTGGGTCGCCTTCGGGAAGTAGATCACCAGGTCGCCCGGGCGGAGCGCGGAGACCGGCACCTTCGGGAGCCGCTTCCACTGTTCCTGCGAGGTGCGCGGGATCGTCCGCCCCGCCGCCGACCAGGCCCGGGACGTGAGCCCGGAGCAGTCGAAGGAGTCGGGGCCCTCGGCCCCCCACACGTACGGCTTGCCGATCTGCCGGACCGCGTACGCGACGGCGTCGCCGCCCTGCCGGGTGGGCGGCCGGGTGGAGCTGAGCGCCCCGGAGGCCACCAGGTCGCGCTGCGCCTTGTCCACGCCCCGCTGTTCGAGAGCGGCGAGCTGGGTCATCTGCTCCTCGGAGAGCGTGGCCAGCAGCCCTTCGACCTCCTTGAGCTTCCCGCGCACGGTGTCGCGCTGCTTCTTCTGCCGGTCGGCCAGCTTCTTCTGCTGGTCCAGCGCCTTGCGGGAGGCGGCGGCCAGCTTGTCGGCCCGCCGGGCGTCGTCGGTCAGCCGGTCCACCGTCGCCGCGCGGTTCGCGGCCAGCCGCCCCACGACGTGGGTCTGGTCCAGGGCCCGCAGGGGATCGCGGGACAGCAGCAGCCGGAGGTACGCGGAGAACTCGGTACGCCCCTGGTACTGCTCCCGGGCCAGCCGCCCGGCGTCCCCGCGGCTGCGCTCCAGCGCGGCCCGCGCCTTCGCCAGGTCCGCGTTCACCTTCTTCACCTGCGCGGTCCGCTGTTTCAGCTTCTCGGCGGTGGCGTTGTAGGTCTCGCTCGCCTCCTCCGCCACCTGGTAGCGGGTCTGTAGCTCGCGCAGCAGGGCGGCGACGCTCCTGGGCGCCTCGGGCGCGCCGAGAGCGGACTCGGCGTCGACCTCCTCGGCGTCGGTCTCGGCGTCGGGGTCCGCCGCGTCGACCTCGGCCGCGTCGGATCCGTCGGATGCCCGGGCCGGGCCGGGGTCGTCCGATTCCTCCGCCGGGCCGGACGCGGCGGATTCCTCCGGCGCGTCCGGATCGGCCGTTCCGGAGGCCTCCTCGGACGGTACGGGGCCCGGCTCGGCTGCCGCCGGGGCGGCGGGGGAGACCGTGAGCGCCGCGGCCAGCGCGGTCGTGCAGACCACGCGCAGGAGCCTGCCTGACACGACAACACCTCCGTGACGGAGACGTAGCCCGGCTACGGGCACGGGCTCGTCCATAAGTGGGCGAATCCGATCATCCGGTCACGTGGTGTCGGGTGACGCAAGCACCGGGCGGCGCGCCGTCCGGGGGACCCCCCGGACGGCGGTGGTGAGAGGGAAAGAGGCCGTACGGGCCGGGCCTCAGGCCACCGGGAAGGCGTAGAAGGCCCTGTCCCGCTGGACGACGACGGTCCCCCCGGCGGCGAGCGACCGGTACGACGCGCTCACCGTCGCCCCCTTCGGATCGGCCGACCCGATGTCCTGGAACTTCCACAGCCGCTCGCCGTCGGCCGCGGAGAACGCCGTGACCTGGACGGCGTCGGCGGCGATCAGGGTCTTCCCGCTGCCGCTGAGCGTGAGCGACGGGGCGTTCCCGACGCCCGGCACCTCCGTGGAGCGCCGCCACACGAGCCGGCCGCTCTCCCGTTCGACGGCGCCGACCAGTCGGCTGCGCTCGGTGGTGTGGATCAGGGACCCGGCGACCAGCGGGGTACCGAACACCGAGCCGTCGCTGCCCTCGACGCGCCACAGCGGCTTCGCCGTGTCCGTCTCGAAGGCCTGGAGATCCGTGCCGACCGCCGCGTACAGCGACCCGTCCTCGTCGCCTGCCGTGGCGGACTCGGGAGAGGCCGCGCCGTACTGCTTGGTCCACAGCAGCTTGCCGGTCTTCTGGTCGAACGAGCGGACGGAGCCCTTCCCCTTGGCCGCGCCGACCTCGGCCGCCGTCAGGCTGACCGCATCCTGCCGTACGAGGACGTCGGCGGAGCGTTCCACGACCACCCGGTAGGCAGGGGTGCCCGGGGCGCGGCCCGCGGGCACGGGAGTCCGCCACAGCTCCTTGCGCTGCACGAGGTCGTACGCGAAGAAGTAGGCCTGGACGACCTCTTTGTCCTTGCCCTTCTTCTTGCCCTTCTTCGGCTTCGGGGCCTTCACGGTGACCGTGTGCGAACCGGTGAACCAGATGACCGGCCCGGAACTCCCGGCCAGCCGCCCGACGGCGAGCCCCGGCAGGTCGCCGAAGACGTCCGTGTAGCGCTCACGGTGCACGACCTTGCCGTTCTCCGGGGACAGCCACAGGAACTCCGTCGGGCTCGCCACGAAGACCAGATCGGCGCCCGCCGCCAGCGCGGCCTGCCCCTTCGCCGCGTCCGCGCGCTGCCACAGCCGCTTGCCGGTGCGCAGGTCCACGGCGCTCGCCCGGCTCTCGCTGGTCACCACGAGGAGCTTGTCCCGCCATACGGCGGTGGTGAGCGGGGGCGCCTCGGAGGCCGGGTGAGCGTAGATCCAGCGTGGCTCGGGGGGCTGCCCGGGGAGCGTGCGGCGGGGCTTCGGCGCGGGCTTGTCGTCCGTCGCCACCGCGGTGTCCCCGGACCCGAGAGCGGCGACCGAACCGCCGCCCACGATCAGCCCGCCGACGGCCGCCGCCGCGATGGTCAGCAGGGTCCGGCGGCTCGCGGCGGGATCGGGCGCCGGGGCCGGCGCGGGAGGCAGCGGCAACGACACCATCGGGCCCCTGCCCGCGCCACCAAGTCCGGCGGGCCCGGCGGGGAGCGCCGCCGCGGGGTACGGGGCGGGTCCGCCGTGCGTGTGGCCCGGCTGCTGCTGCGGGGCGGCGGGCAGGGCGGGCGGCAGCGGGTGGGGCGTCGGGGCGGGGGCGGCCCCCGGGGGTGCGGTGAGTTCGTGGGGGAGCGAGAGCTGGGTCGTCGGGCGGTCGCTCTGCGGCGGCCTCGGCCCGGTGTTGAGGAAGCGGGTGGTACCCCGGTCCTCCCCGATGTCCTCCCCGACGCCCCCGCCGCCCGCGGACACCGGCGCGGCGGACGCCTGCGACGCGGGCGCGTCCACCGCCGGTGCGGGCAGCGGCCGGGCGTCCTGAACCGCCGGTGAGGGCAGCGGCCGGGCGTCCTCCGGTTCCGGGGCCGTAGGGGCGTCCTCCGGTTCCGGGCCGCCCTCCGGCTGAGCGCCCTTCTCCGGCGCGGCCGCCCCGTCAGCCCGCTCCGGGCCCTCCTCCGGCACCTCCAGGGCCAGGACCCGCGCCTCCTGGTCCGCGACCGCCGCCGCGAGCCGTTCGGGGAGCCAGCCGCCCCGGGCGAGGCCCGCCGCGCCCTCCAGGGCCAGCTCGGCGGCGACCGTGCCGGCGGTGGGCCGCTCGGCCGGGTCCTTCGCCAGGCAGTCGGTGATCAGCCCGCGCAACGCCTCCGGTACGGCGGCGAGTTCGGGCTCGTCCCCGGCGATCCGGCGGGCGGCCTCCTCGGCCGGGCCCTCCGTGAACGGGGTCGTCCCGGTGGCCGCGTACGCCAGCAGCAGCCCCAGCACGAACAGGTCGGAGGCGGCGGAGACCTCCTTGCCCTCGATCTGCTCGGGCGTCAGATAGCCGAGCCGCACCGCGAGCTGGCCGCCCGGCCGGGCCTCGGCCGACGCGGCCGCGCCCAGCGGGCCGAAGGCGGTGAGGCGGGGCCCGTCGGCGGCCAGCAGCACCGTGCCGGGGGCCAGCCCCTGGAGTACGGCCCCGGCGGCATGCACCCGGGAGAGGATCTCGGCGATGCCCGCGCCCAGTATCCGCAGGGCCCGCTCGTCCAGCGGGCCGGCGATCCCGATCGCCTCGGCCAGCGGCAGCGCGGGGACGTAACCCGCCGCCGTCCACAGGGGTTCCGGTTCTTCCGCCGGCCCCTCCTCCAGGGTCTCCGGCTCCTCGCCGGTCTCCAGGGGGGCGGCCACCCAGCCGCCCGCGAGGCGTTCGGCGGTGCGCGCCTCGGCCTGGAAGCGGCGGCGGTACGCCGGTACGCCGGCCAGCTCCGGGCGCGCGGCGGTGATGAGGGCCACCTCGCCGGAGGCGGTGTCCCGCGCCACGTACCGCACCGCGCTCGCGCCTTCGTGGAAGCGGGCCAGCGCGGTGAAACGGCCGAAGCGGCGTGGATCGTCCTGACGCAGCGCCTCCATGGCGCACCCCCCTTGTGACCGTCCTGCGGCGACCGGGCGACCCGTCCTCCGGCGCCTGACCGTCGATCTTAGGGCCTGTGCCCCACGGGCGGTCGCCCGCCGCTCAGTCGCGGTCCCGGGGGCTCGGGGGAGTCCTGGACCAGGGCCACTTGAGGGCGCGGTGCTCGCGGCCCCCGGGGGCGTACTCGTACACCCAGCCGCGCTGGAGCCCGAGCCGCTTGGTGTAGCCGGCCGGGACCCGCTGGTAGGCGTACACGGTGGCGGGGCCGCCGTCGGGCGAGGGGACCGGGACCTCGTACCACTTCGGCGGATGGCCGGTCGGGCCGAGCAGGATCGGCAGGACCCGGCCGTCCAGGGGGCCGCCTCGGAAAGGGGTGTTCTCGCTCTTCACCCGGTCAGTCTGACGCAGCGGCGGCGGGCAGCAGGTGCGCCGCCTCCGCGACGACCGGAATCACCCGTTCCGCCAGCTGTCCGGCCGGTCCGTCCGAGGTCTCCAGGGTCAGCAGTTCGTTCACCACCGCCGCGGTCTCCGGGTCGGTGGCGGCGGTCGCGGCGAGCAGGGCGATCAGGTGGTCGACCAGCCAGCCGCGCAGCTCGGCCGCGGCCGGCCGCTTCCCGTCGTCCAGCCAGATCAGCGAGGCCGCCTCGACGGCGGCGATCCAACTGCGCACCATCATCCGCAGTCGCGGCCCGGTGGGCTGCTCCCCGGCCCCGCCCATCCGCCCCAGGTGGCGCAGGATCTCGTCGGCCGCCGCCCGCCGCACCCCGTCCACGATCGTCGTCGTGCGGGAGGTCTCCACGACGCTGCCGCCGCGCAGCAGGGCGCTGAACCCGGTGTCGTGCTCGTCGACGAAGCGCAGATAGCGGTCGAGGACCCGGGCGACCCGCTCGGTGGGCGGGCCCACCGGCGGTTCGGTGAAGCACAGCGTCAGCTCGTCGGCCGCCGAGCCGAGCGCGGCCTCGTACAACTGCTGTCGCCCGCCCGGGAAGTAGCGGTAGACGAGCGGCCGGGACACCCCGGCCGCCACCGCCACCTCGTCGAGCGAGACCTCGTCGGGCGCCCGGTGGGCGAAGAGGCCGAGCGCGGCGAGCAGCAGCTGGGCGCGGCGCTCCTCGACGCTGAGCCTGCGGTACGTCGCCCGGGGCGGCGGGACTGCGGCGGTGGAGGTCATGCCACCGAGCCTAAGGCCTCTCGTTCGGATGATGCCGGGCCCGCGGGCCCGGCGCTCCCGGCGTGCACGGCTCTCGTCTCCGTCCGCACGGCTTTCACGCCAGCAGCCCGGAGCTGCGCCACAGCCGGCGGCCGACGCCGTTCAGCAGGCCGATGTCGTCGAAGAAGTCGGTGAGCCGTTTCGCGCCGGACTGCATCACCTCCGCCCGGTGGCCACTGGCCCTCACCTGGGCGACGGCCTCACGGCGGTCCAGGCCGACGTTCTCGTACACCTGCGGGTGCACGAAGCAGGTGGAGAAGACCCGGGCCGCCTCGCCGCAGCTGACCTTGGTGAGTTCCCGCTCCCAGCGCGGGGCGGTCACCATCTGGCGGCGCAGCTCCTCGCGGGCGTACCGGACGTGCCGGGCTTCCTCGATCACATGGATCCGGGTCACACCGCGCACCAGGGTCTGCACGCGCTCGTCCGGGAAGGTCAGGCGCTGCATCCAGTCGAGGATCTCCTCGCCGAGCAGGGTCGCGGCGAACGAACCGGGGGTGGTGGAGACGGTCTTCAGGACCCGCGCGAGGTTGTGGTAGACGCGCGGCACGGGATACGTCGGGGCGCCGCCCCAGTCGATCATGCGGCCGAACATCATCGAGTGCCGACACTCGTCGGCTATCTCCGTGAGGGCGTAGCGGACGTGGTTGCTGGTCACCGGCTTGTCGTAGACGTGCCGGACCAGCAGCTGCATCAGGATGATCTCGAACCAGATGCCGAGCGAGGCGAGCGCGGCGCCCTCGTGCCGGGAGAGGTCCAGGCGCTGCTCCTCGGACATCCGGTCCCACAGGGGGGTCCCGTACAGCGAGAGCAGCTCCGGCGGCCAGAACCACTTGCCCTCCTCGACGGCCGCGTCCCAGTCGAGCTCGGTGTCGGGGTCGAAGGAGTGCTTGGCCGAGGATTCGAGCAGCCGCACGGCTACCTGCTCGCGGTCGCGGAGCGGGCCGAGTGCGTCGCGGAGCACGGTGGCGTCGCGAGCGGTGACGGGTGTCATGGCGGGAGCACCTCACACGGGGGTTGCCGGGAACGGGTGTTACCGGCGGTCACCTCTTATGAGACTGTCTGTCAGCAAGGCCGTCAATCCCTTGGACGCGACTCCGTACGACTTGTTGACCCGGTGTCTACCAACGTGTGAACCTGCCGGGGAGGCGGTCGGCGCATCTGCTCGTGCGCACTCAACTGCCTTCGGTGTCATGGAACTTGCCCATCGGGTCGAGCCAGTCGAGCCAGTCGAGTCAGTCGAGGCGAAGGAGCCGTCCGTGTCCACCCATGACCTCTACACCACTCCACCCGCCGAGCCGGTCTGGCAGGTCCCGGCCACCGGAGCCGCCCGGTTCAGCTGGGACTACGACGACGGCCGCGAACGCCTCCTCGCCCTCTACCAGAAGGGCAAGGACAAGCAGTGGGACGGCAACAAGCGCATCGACTGGTCGCTGGAGGTCGACCCCGCCGACCCGCTCGGCACCCCCGACGAGGCGCTCACCCTGTACGGCACCCCGTACTGGGCGAAGATGACGGAGAAGGACCGGGGCGAGCTGCGCACGCACTACACCTCCTGGCAGTTCAGCCAGTTCCTGCACGGCGAGCAGGGCGCGATGGTGTGCGCGGCGCGCATCGTGGAGTCCGTCCCCGACCTGGACGCCAAGTTCTACTCCGCCACCCAGACCATGGACGAGGCCCGGCACGCCGAGATATACGGCCGCTTCCTGCACGAGAAGGTCGGCATGCTCTACCCGGTCAACGACAACCTCCAGGGACTGCTGGGCGACACCCTGCGCGACTCCCGCTGGGACATGCCCTACCTCGGGATGCAGGTCCTGATAGAAGGCCTGGCGCTGGCCGCCTTCGGGATGATCCGCGACACCACGACCAAGCCGCTGCCCAAGCAGATCCTGGCGTACGTCATGCAGGACGAGGCCCGGCACGTCGCCTTCGGGCGGATGGCGCTGCGCGACTACTACAAGCAGCTGAGCGACGCCGAACTCCGCGAGCGCGAGGAGTTCGTCATCGAGGGCTGCTACCTGATGCGCGACCGGCTCAGCGGCGTCGAGGTCCTGGAGAACTTCGGCATCGGCAAGCAGGAGGCGAAGGACCTCTCGGAGCACTCCGAGTTTCTCCAGCTCTTCCGCAAGCTCCTGTTCAGCCGGATCGTCCCGTGCGTCAAGGACATCGGCCTCTGGGGCCCGCGGCTTCAGAAGGCGTACGTCGACATGGGCGTCCTCGAACTCGGCGACTCCGACCTCGACCTGCTGATGTCGCAGGACGAGGCGATAGCCGAGGAACTGGACCGCGAACGCTTCGCCGCCGAGGAGGGGGCCCGGGTGGCGGAGGTCGCGGAGGCGATCGAGGAGGGCGCGGCCGACGCCGCCTGAGGGGGGCTCGCGGCGGGGCGGTGCGGCGCCCCGGGGGCCCGGAGGCCGATAAGGGATGTACGCCACCGGGTCCCGGCGGTCACGATGCGGGTATGACGACGAACCCGCCCGCAGCCACCGCCGCCGGTCGCGCCGCCGCCCGGCGCAGCCTCGAATCCCTCGCGCTCGGCGACGCGTTCGGGGAGCGCTGGTTCCCGCTCTTCCGCGAGCCCCGGCAGGCCGTGAACGAGATCCGGGCCCGCCGCACCCCGCCGGAGCCCCGCTGGCACTGGACCGACGACACGGCCCTGGCTCTCGCGCTGAACCGCTCCCTCGACGAGCACGGCCACGTCGACCAGGACCACCTGGCCCTCTGCTACGCCCTGGCCTTCGACGCCGACCAGGCCCGCGGCTACGGCCACGGCATGCACCTCCTGCTGCCCCAACTGCTTCAGGCCCCCGCCGACTGGCGCACCCTGGCCCCCGGACTCTTCGACGGCGGCAGCCTCGGCAACGGCGCGGCGATGCGGGTCGCGCCGCTCGGGGCCCGGTTCCACGAGGACCTGGGCCAGGTCGCGGCACAGGCGGCGCTCTCGGCGGAGGTCACCCACGCCCACCCGGACGGCATCGCGGGCGCGGTGGCCGTCGCGGTGGCGGCGGCGCTCTCGGTGCGCGGCGAACTGACCCTGGACGCGGTGGCGGACCGGACGCCCGAAGGGCCGGTGCGCGACGGAGTGCGGCGAGCCGCGCGGACGCCGTTCACCACGGAACCGTGGAAGGCCGCGGACCTCCTCGGCAACGGGCAGCGCATCCGGGCCGACGACACCGTGCCCTTCGCGCTGTGGACCGCCACCCGCCACGGGGGCGACCTGGAGGCGGCGCTCTGGGCGACCGCGGAGGGCCTCGGCGACGTCGACACCACGTGCGCGATCACCGGGGGCGTGGTCGGGGCGTCGACGGGGACGGCCGGGGCGCCGGAGGACTGGCTGCGCAGGCGCGAGCCGTTGGGCTGAGGCGGCGGCCCTGAGCGCCGGGAGGGGCCAACCGCTCGGGGCCGATGCTCTCGACCTGATACCGATACCGGGCGCATCGAAATTCCGTTCGCAAACGTGTCGTACGGTGAGCGCATGACCACCCCGCCGCACCCGCCGCAGGGCCCGTACGGGCCGCCGTCCCCGCAGAACCCCTACGGCCAGAACCCCTACGGCGCGCCGCCGGCCGCGCCCGGGTCCGTGCCGCCCCAGCAACCGCCCTACGGCTACCCGCAGCAGCCCCCGGCACCGCCCCAGCAGGGCGGGTGGGGCCGGCCCGGCATACCCGGCGGAGGCGGCGGCCCGGACGCGGCCGGCGGCTGGCCGCCCCAGGGCCCGCAGCCGCCGCGCGGGAAGCGGACCGGCCTCATCGTCGGGATCGCGGTCGGCGCGGTGGTGGTGGCGGGGGCGATCGTCTTCGGCGTCACCCAGCTCGCCGACAAGGGGACCGACCTGGCGTACCCGAAGGCGGAGTACCGGCTCCTCGTGCAGCAGAAGCTCCTGGACGGCGAGTTCAGCCTGGGCCAGGACCTGTCGGAGACCGAGGGCAAGGAGATCGAGGACACTCCCGACCCCAGCATCCGGGACGGCGAGGCGGTCGTCGCGCACTACACGTCGGACAAGGGCGGCGCCCTGGTGCTCTCGGGGATGTACGGGCGGCTGGCCAGCCCCGGCTTCATGCGCGGCAAGATCATGGAGGGAGCGGCGACGGCCGACGGCGCGAAGCTCGTCGTGCCCGCCAAGAAGTTCACGCCCGAGGGGTACGACATCACGATCGAGTGCCAGATCGTGCAGTCGAACGAGGGCGGCGGCGTCGCGAACATCCCCATGTGCGCCTGGGGCGACGACAACACCGCCGCGATGATCGCGGTGATCCGCCCGGAGAGCGTGCTCAAGGACGCCAAGTCCATCGACCTGGCCGCGGTCGCGGCGGAGACGGCCAAGGTCCGCGAGGAGGCCCGCAAGCCGATCGGCTGACCGGTGGCCGGTCTCTGGTCTCCGGTGGCCAGTGGCCAGTGGCCGGAGACCAAGGACCCGAGACCGGAACCGGGGCCGGTCGCCCGCCCGTCAGCGCCGCCCGGCCGTCAGCGCCGCCCGGCGGCGGGCGGCGTCGGTGGGGCGGGCAGGGCCTCCTCCACCGCGCGGGCCGCGGCGAGCAGCCGGACGTCCGCGCCCCGTGCCGCCGCCAGTTGGAGCCCCACCGGGCAGCCGTCCCCGGTGAACCCGGCGGGCAGGCTCGCCGCAGGATGCCCGCTCAGGTTGAACGCCCAGGTCAGCGCCGTGGAGTAGAGGTCTCCCGGGCCCTCGTGCCCATGTGGCCGGTTCGGGGTGGCCGGGGTCAGCAGCAGGGCCCCGCCGGTGAGCAGCCCCGCCAGCCGCTCGTCGTTCGTCCGCCGCACCCGCACCGCCTCCGGGTCGTCGGGCGAGCCGCCCCGTATCGCCGTCCAGGCGCCCACCGGGTCGAGCAGCGCGGCCTCGCGCCCCAGCAGGCGTACGGTCCCCGCCGCGACGAGCCGGTCCACCGCCGCCCGGACGACGGCCGCCACCTCCGGGTCCACCTCCGCGTAGCCGAGGTCCTCGCTGTACACGGCGGGCAGCGGCAGGGCGGGGGCGGCGACCGGTTCGTACCCGTCCAGCACCTGGCGCAGATACGGCTCCGCCGCGGCCGCCGACCGGGCCAGCACCCCGGCCGAGGCCAGCCCCGTCCGGTCGGGGGAGGGGAGCAGCCCGTTCGTCGTCTTCAGCCCGAACACCCCGCACCAGGCGGCCGGGATGCGGACCGACCCGGCCCCGTCGCTGCCCGTCGCCAGCTCCGCCATCCCCGCCGCCACCGCGACCGCCGACCCGGCCGATGAGCCGCCCGGGGTACGGTCCGCCCGCCACGGGTTGACCGTACGGCCGTGTGTGCCCAGGCCCCAGGTCTGCCAGTGCGTGCCGGGCCCGGGCACCGAGGTCGCACCGACCGGGGACCCGCCCGCCGCGATCAGCCGACGGGCCGCGAAGGACCGGATCCCCCAGGGCCCCTTCACGGCGAACGGCAGCCCGCCCAGGGGGAGCCGGCGCGCCACGGCCTCCCGCTCCCGGGCGAGCGCCTCGTCCGGCCAGACCTCGGTGAACGCGTGCAGCGCCGGGTCCAGCCGGCCGATCCGCTCCAGGGCCCGCGCCACCGGGGAGATCGTCGGTGTCATGGGCCCAGTCTGCCGGTGGGGCCCTTCGCGCGCCCCGGTTATTCCTCCAACGCCGCTTCCATCACGGCCCGGGCGATCGGGGCCGCGCTGCCGCCGCCGCTGATGTCGTCCCGGTCGGCGGCGGCGTCCTCCACGACCACTGCCACCGCGACGGCCGGGCGCCCGGAGTCGGGGGCCTGGGCCCAGGAGATGAACCAGGCGTACGGCAGCCCGGAGTTGTCGACGCCGTGCTGGGCGGTACCGGTCTTGCCGCCGACCTTCACCCCGTCGATCGCCGCGTTCGCCCCGGTGCCGTTCTCCACCACGTCGACCATCATCCGCTGGAGCTGCACGGCCGTCGACGGGCTCATCGGCCGCTCGTACGGGTCGGCCCCGTCCCGCCGGACCGTGTCCCCGTCGTTGGTGGTCACCCGGTCCACCAGATGGGGGCGGCGCAGATCCCCGCCGTTGGCCACCGCCGACGCGACCATCGCCATCTGGAGCGGGGTCGCCGTCGTGTTGAACTGCCCGATCGAGGAGAGCGCGAGCTGGTCGTCGCTCATGTCCGTGTCGAAGTTGCTCCTCGCCACCCCGGACGGGATGCGCAGCCCGGTGTCGTTGAAGCCGAACTTCTCCGCCGCCTCCACCATCCCCTCCAGCCCGACCTCCACGCCGAGATGGGCCATCACGGTGTTGCAGGAGACCCGGATCGCGTCCGCCAGGGACGCCTGTTCGCAGCCTCTCGCCTCGTTCGGCAGTGTCGTCGTCGTACCGGGCAGGACGTACGGCGACGGGGTGTCCGTGGGCGCGTCGGCGTCCGTCGCCGCCCGGGCGTCCAGGGCCGCCGCCGCCGTCACGATCTTGAAGGTGGAGCCCGGCGGATAGGTCTGGCGGATGGCCCGGTTGAGCATCGGCAGACTCTTGGCCGCGTTCAGCCGGGCCCACGCGTCGGTCACCGCGGAACCGGTCCCCGACAGCCGCTCGGGGTCGTACGAGGGGGTCGAGACCAGCGCCAGGATCGCGCCCGTCGACGGATCCAGCGCCGCGACCGCCCCCCGCCGCCCGCCCAGCCCGTCGTACGCGGCCTGCTGCATCGACGCCCTGATCGTGGTGACGACATCGCCGCCCGGCTGCCGGCCCCGCGTGAACTCGTTCCAGAAGGGCAGCGGCGCCAGCAGGGAGTCCGTACCGGACAGGACGGAGTCCTCGGCGTTCTCGATGAGCGTCGTGCCGTACGTCTGCGAGGCGTATCCGGTCACCGGGGCGTACAGCGGGCCGTGCAGATAGGTGCGCTCGAAGCTGAGCTGCTCGCCGGTCTCCTTGCTGCCGGTCACGGGCCGGTCGCCGACCAGGATGTTGCCGCGCGGCTGGTCGTAACGGGCGATGGTGTTGCGGCGGTTGGCCGGGTTGTCGTCCAGCTCGTCGGCCTCGAAGACCTGGATCCGGGCCGCGTTGACGAGCAGCGCCACCAGCAGCAGCAGACAGAAGGCGGCGGCCCGCCGGATGTAGCGGATCACCGGTCCTCCTCCACGGTCGCGGCGATGACCCCGGTCTCGGCCTGTTCCGGGTGGGGTCTGCGCGAGACGTCGCTGACCCGGATCAGCAGCGCCACGATGATCCAGTTGGTGACGACCGACGAGCCGCCCTGCGCGAGGAACGGCATCGCCATCCCGGTGAGCGGGATCAGCCCCATCACCCCGCCCGCGATCACGAACACCTGGAGCGCCAGGATCGACGCCAGGCCGATGGAGAGCAGCCGACCGAACGGGTCGCGCAGGGCGAGCCCCGCCCGGTAGCCGCGCGCCACGAGCAGCGCGTAGAGCAGGAAGACCGCGGTCAGCCCGCTCAGGCCCAGCTCCTCGCCCGCGGTCGCCAGGATGAAGTCGGACTTGGCGGCGAAGCCGATCAGGATGGAGTGGCCCGCGCCGAGCCCGGTCCCGAGCATTCCGCCCGCGGCGAAGGCGAACAGCGACTGGGCGAGCTGGCCCGGCCCCTGCCCCGCGTCGATCGAGGCGAACGGGTCCAGCCAGTCCTGGACCCGGCTGTGGACGTGCGGTTCGAAGGAGCCGACGACGAAGGCGCCGACGCCGGCCAGGAGCAGACCGACCGCGATCCAGCCGGTCCGGCCGGTCGCCACGTACAGCATGATGACGAAGAGCCCGAAGAACAGCAGCGAGGTGCCCAGATCACGCTCCAGCACCAGCACGCCGACGCTCAGCAGCCAGATCGCCACGATCGGCCCGAGCACCCGGCCGGCGGGCAGTTGCAGCTTCCAGAAGGTGCGGCCGGTGTACGCGAGCGCGTTGCGGTTGGCGGCCAGGTAGGCGGCGAAAAACACCGCGAGCAGGATCTTGGCGAACTCGCCGGGCTGGAAGGAGAGTCCGCCGATCCTGATCCAGATCTTCGCCCCGTTCACCGCCGGGAAGAAGATCGGCACGATCATGAGGACGAGCGCCGAGGCCACCGAGAGATACGCGTACCTCTGGAGCACGCGGTGGTCGCGCAGCAGCACCACCACGGCCGCGAACAGCGCGACGCCGAGCGTGGACCAGACGAGCTGGGTGGGCGCGGCCTGGTCCCTCGGGGTCTCCAGGTCGAGCCGGTAGATCAGCACCAGGCCGAGCCCGTTGAGCAGGACGGCGATCGGCAGCAGCAGCGGATCGGCGTACGGGGCCCGGAAGCGGACCGCGACATGGGCGAGCAGCGCGAGCGTGCCGAGCCCGGCACCGTACCCGGCGACGTCGGGAGGCACGGTGCCATCGTGGGCGAGGCCGACCGCCGCATAGCCGAGGACGGAGATCAGGACGCCCCCGACGAGGAGGGTGAGCTCCACCCCGCGCCGCTTGGGCAGGCGTAGCTCGGGCGGGGGAGCGTCCGCCGTCGTTGCGGTCATGCCCCGCAACGTAGCAAGAGGTGCGCGGTATTTCCCTTATGTCACACCTTTGCCTATGTCAGCGCCCACCGGACATGCGGCCGGCGCCCGTCGGACACGCGCCCGCCCGGGGAGCCGACGGCTCCACGGCCGGGCTCCACGGGCGGGCGGATGTGCGGGTGACGCGAGGTCAGCACCACTTCGGCGCGGCGCCGATGTTCTCGATGTAGCGGGCCGAACCCCAGGCCCAGGTGCCGTCGGTCAGCAGGTACCAGCGGTTGTTGCTGTCGACGTTGTCGCCCTTGGTCTTGCAGAAGATGTTGACGGTCTTGCCGTACTCGACCGAGCCGACGACGCGGCTGCTGCGGGTCGGCTTGTCACGGAGCAGCAGGTACGGCTTGGCGATGACGCGCCCCTTGTAGGTCCGCTTCGGCGCCTGGGGCTTGACCTGCCCCTGCTTCCCCGCCTCCTCGCGGGCCTGCTTCTGCTGCGCCTCGTGCTCGCGCTGCAGCGCCGAGGCGGAGAGCTCGTCGGACGTCGGGTCCGGAGCGGCGGCCTCCGCGCGCTGTCCGACGGGCTGGGGGTCGGCCGCCAGTGCGGCGGGAGCGGCGGCGGTGAGCGCCGCGAGCGTGCCGGTGGCGACGCAGAGGCCGAGCCGGCGGAGCCGCGAGGGGCGGGACAGGGGGGACATGCTGCCTCCATGCGATGAGGAAGGGGCCGTGGGGGACACGAGCTGGGCTCGTGCTCGTCACGCTAGATTCGCCACACACGGCCCGCAACGCGTCACGTTGCGTGAGGGTCCTCAGGTGTTGAGCCGTCCGGGTCGTCCTTGGGGCCCCGGCCCCCGCCACCGCCGGGATTCCCGTCGGCATCACCGTCGTCGAGGCGCACGTACTCCGGCAGGGTCACCCGGACGAGCGCCCCGCCGTCCGGCGGATTGCCGAAGTCCAGCCGGGCGCCGATGACCTGGGCCTGGCCGAGGGCGATGGTCAGCCCGAGACCGTGCCCCTTGCCCGCGCCGTCCGTGCGGAACCGCTGCGGCCCGCCGTCCAGCAGATACGCCGGGAACCCCGGGCCGTGGTCGGTCACGGAGACCACCGCACCGTCCACGCTCAGCACCACCGGAGGCCGCCCGTGCCGATGGGCGTTGGCCACCAGATTGCCGATCACCCGCTCCAGGCGCCGCCGGTCCGTCTCCACCCGGGCCGCGCCCTTCACTCGCACTTCGGTGTCGGTGCCCGACGCCCGGACGACCCGCTCCGCCAGGGGCGCGAGTTCGTGCACGGCGAGGTCGACCTGCTCGGTACGGGCGTCGAGGCGGGAGATCTCCAACAGGTCCTCCGTCAGCGCCCGCATCGCCCGCACCCGGTCGCGCACCAGCTCCGCCGGGCGGCCCGGCGGCAGCAGTTCGGCGGCGGCCGACAGGCCGGTCAGGGGAGTGCGCAGCTCGTGCGCCACGTCGGCGGTGAACCGCTGCTCGGTCTGGAGCTTGCGCTGGAGGGTCGAGGCCATGGTGTCGAGGGCGCCCGCCACGATCGCCACCTCGTCCTGCGCGCGGACCGGGCGCGCGGTCCGGGGGTCGTGCACCCGGGCGTCGAGATCGCCCGCGCTGATCCGGCGGGCCACCCGGGCGCTCTGGTGGAGCCTGCGGGTCACCCGGCCGACGGCGAACAGACCGACGAGCAGGGTCGCGGCGATGGCCAGCAGCGAGGAGCCGATGATCGCCCGGTCGAGGCCGCCGATGGTGCGGGCGCTGTGGCTGTAGTCCGTCCAGGTGGCGAGCGCCCGCCCGTCCGCCGGGCCCGCCGCCCACATGGCGGGGCCGCTCCACCCGCCCGGGGCTCCCGGCCGGGCGGGCGGAGCGTCCGCGACGACGGTGCCCCGCTCGCCGGCCGCGGCCAGGGCGCGCAGTGAGGCGGGCAGGCCCGGCGGGTCGATGCCGGCCCTCGGGGGCAGCGGCTCCCCGGCCTCGTACGCGTCGGTGACCATCTCCAGCCGGCTCAGCGTCTTCTCCCGGGCCTGTTCGACCGTCTGCCGGGTGACCGCCGTGTGCACCAGGAAGCCGAGGAGGGCCGCCAGGGTGCAGCACATGACGGTCAGGAAGACCGCGGACTTCCAGGTGAGGCTCGCGGTCCAGGGCGGCGAGCGGAACCCGCGCCGCCTCATCGCGTCCCCGCGCCGCCTCATCGGGTCCCCGCGGAGGGCGCGGAGGATTCCGGGGTGGGCTTCGGGGCCTTCCGGTGCTCGGGCGTCCGCAGGATCTCGTCCCGGGTGGGCAGCATCGCGCGCTGCCGGTCGTCCCAGGACCACGCGGTGCGGTATTCGTACCCCGGGATCACCGAGGGAGCCCGCATGATCAGGTCCCGGCCCGCCAGCTCCACGCTGATGACGGCGTCGTAGGTGGACATGATCCGGGTCAGCCGCCCCTCGTCCGGCATGTAGACGCGCACGGCGAGCTGCCGGTCGGGCATCCGGATGCCGAGCACCAGTTCGTCCCTGCCGTCGCCGGTCAGATCGCGGTAGTACGGCGGGAGGACCGGGCAGTCGTCCGGGGCGGTCCGGCACGCCTCGATCCGCCGGACCGTCCCGTCCGGCAGCTCGTCCAGACCGCTGCCCCGGTCCGTCTTCGCCTTCAGCCCGGCCTGCGCCACGGCCACCGGGTCCAGCCGCCGCACATCGCCGCCGGTCACCCGGATCCCCGGGATGCGCGCGGTCTCGCCCTCGCCGTAGTCGTACGGGGCGGCGGAGGCGGGCGGCAGTTCCGGCCAGAGGCTCTTGGGCTCCACGGCCGACGGCGCGTCCCCCGCGCTCTTCAGCCCGCCGGCCGCGCCGCAGCCGGACAGCAGGGTGACCGCGGCGAGGGCGAACGCGGAGGTACGGGTCGCCGCCGGGGCGCGGTGCGGGGGCAAGGCTCGCCTCCTCTTCGACGACGGACGACGGACGGTAGACGACGGACGACACAGCGGTCTCACACCCTAATCGGACGACCGTGCGCAATGCCGACTTCGTACCCCTGTGCAACGAACGCGGCCCCGCGGTCATGGGACCACGGGGCCGGAGCGGTCAGGAGGGCCGCGGGTCCATCGCCGGTACGGGCTCGAAGCCCGTACGGTTCGGTTTCTCTCCTGGTGCGGCTCAGCGCTGGTACGGGTTCTGCCCGGGAGGCGTGAATCCGGGCTGCTGCGGGGCCTGGCCGTGGGCGTTGCCGTCCTGCCCGGCCGCGGCCTGGGCGAGCAGCTGGTCCGCCTCCTCCTGGGGTATCTGCCGCTCCCCGCCGCAGAACGTGCACTGCGTAGCGTACTTCGTCGAGAACGGGAACAGGGGCACGAAGAACAGCGTGAACTTCGTGACCCGCTTGCGCAGGGTGTGCGCCGCCGGATTGCCGCACCAGCCACACACCATCGTCAGGATGGCCAGCTGCTGGAGGTAGCCCTTGGTACCGAAAATGATCATGCCGTGGTTCCTTTCCCCGTCCCCCGGAGTGCCCGTCGGCACAGTGCCAGGAGCTTCTCGTCCTCGTGGATGTCATGACTGCCGTACCCGCCGTCCATCGCGTTGTGACGGCGTACGGAGGCGAGTTCGCTCCGCAGGACGTGTGCTGCGGCCGACCCCTCCGGGACCGGCCCCATCCGTGCTACGCATTCTGCCACCCGGACCCGCACATGACGGCTCCGCTCCCAGCCGGCGAGCAACGCCTCGACGGTCTCCTGCGACCGGCCGGACACCTCCCACAGCGCGATCGCCGCGTCGACCCGCAGCCACAGCTCCTCGTGCGCCAGCAGCCCGCGCAGCCGGGGCGCGACCACCGCGGCGCGCGGCCCGAGGGACCCCAGCGCCACCGCCGCCGCCCGCCGCTCGTGCACCTGGTGCGACTGGAGGCCCTCGATCAGCGCCGGCAGCACCGCCTCGGCGTCCCCGGAGATCGCCCACAGCGCCTCGGCCGCCTCCGTCGCGGAGGCCGTCCCCGGCCGGCTGATCAGCGCCCGCAGCTCCGGGACGGCCTCCCGCGCCGCCGGCCCGAACGAACCCAGCGCCCGCAGCGCCGCCGTACGCAGCCACTCGCCCCGGTACTCCGGCGCCCCGCGCAGCACCCGCAGCACCTCGGGCGTCGCCTCGCCCGCCCGCAGCCCGGTCAGCCCGGCCAGCAGCGGACTCGCCCGGTCGTAGGCCCCCTCGTCCAGCTCGACCTCCGCGAGCCTGCTCCGCAGCGCCCCGGCGAGCGGCTGGGCCGCCGCCCCCAGATGGCCCACCGCGAACCCCACGTCGTGCGCCACCTGCGGCAGCTCCAGCGCCGCCGCGAGCGCGGGCACCGCCCGGGCGTCGCCGAGGCGGGCCAGGGCCTTCACGGTGGAGCCGAGCCCGGGCGGACCACTGGCCCAGGACTTCACCCAGTCCCCGGGACGGTCGGCCAGCCGGGCGGCCAGGGCGTCCGCGGCGGGCGCGGCGAGGCCGAACAACTCCTCCAGCACATGGGACGCGGCCTCCGCCAGCCGGGGCTCGGGGTCGGACAGCTGATCACCGACGAGCGCCACCAGCTCCTCGTAGGGGCCGCGCCAGGCCCGTATCAGCCCGCCGCTCATCCGCACGGCGTCGATGCGCTGCCGGCGGTCGGGGCTGCGCAACTGGTCGGCGAGCAGCGCCGTGCGGTCGCCCACCCGGTCGTCGAGGCCGACGTGCAGGGTGCGCAGCAGATCCGCGGCCCAGGGGGCGCCGCGCCCGGCGCTCTCCTGCGCGGACAGCGACCGCAACTGCCCCACGAGCGTCGGCGTCGCGACCTGCTCGCCCCGGCAGGTCTCCCCGGCGGCCAGCGGCTCCGCGTCCACCGGCTCGGCGTCCGGGTCCACCGGCTCCGCGTCCGGGTCCCGGTCGGGATCCGGTCCGTCCCCCTGAGCCGCGTCCCCCTCCATCGGGGAACGCATCTCACGCAGCAGCCCCGAGACCACCGGCACCACATCACCGGGCAGCCCCTCGGGCGAACAGCGCGCCAGCTGGGCCAGGGCCGCGAGCCGCAGCCCCGGGGAGTGGGCCCGCGACGCCAGCCGGCCCAGCCACTGGGCGACCCGTCCCGCCAGCGGCCGGTGCCGCAGCGCGACCCGCCCGGCCGCCTCCACGAGAGCGAGCCGCACCTCCTCGTCGGGTTCCATCGGCAGCCGTTCCCGCAGCAGCGCGAGCACCTGCACGGGGTGCCGGTGCAGCGTGGCGAGCGCCAGAGGGGCCGCGAGCCGCACCCCGGGGTCCTCGTCGGCGATCAGCTCGAAGAACACCCCGGCGCCCGCGGTGACCGCCGCCGCCGCCATCGCGTAGTTCGCTACGCCCTCGACCTCATCCTCGTCGATCTCCGCCTCGTCGTCCTCGTCGAGGTCGAAGCCGCCGATGCTGGTGAGCAGCTCGACCACGCTGCCGCGGTCCTGCACCCCCGGGTCCAGGGCCAGCTCGAACAGGAACGGGATGCAAGCGAGCGTGCACGCGTACACATCGCCCTGGTGGTGCACCGCGCCGTACATGCCGTCGAGCGCCGCCTCGCGCTCCGCCGGATCCTCGGACGCGAGCCCCCGCAGGAGCTCCGGCACGTCGTCGGCAGGCCCGTAGGCATGCTCCATCGAGGCCCAGTCGACCTCGTCGATCCCCGAGAACACGCCATCCCCTCCCCACGATCACGACAGCGCCCGGACCGGCGCGCCCCGTGGCGCGCCCTGTCCGTCACACCCCTCCCGGCGCGCCCTGGAGAAAGCGCCTGCGCAGAGTGTGCACCACGGGCCCGACAATCCACCCGCCACATGTGGCCTTTCCTCGCGCCGTAACCAGGTCATGACCCGGTCAAGACGATACGGCTGTGGGTTCCTGTGAACCGGGGGTGTGTCACGCGGGCAGCGGACGCGCTTGTCGCGGGTCGTTCAAGGGCGCGAGCAGATCGCCGTGCCGGTCCAGCCGGGCGGCCAGGTCGCCGGCCCGGAACACCAGGGCGCCCGCCTCCCGGCACTCGGCGATCTCGTCCCAGGTCACCGGAGCCGACACGGTGGGTTCGGGCCGGGCGCGCAGGGTGTAGGGCGTGGCCGTCGTCTTGGCCGCGGCGTTCTGGCTGAAGTCGACGAA
This sequence comes from Streptomyces sp. CA-278952, assembly GCF_028747205.1. Classification (NCBI taxonomy): domain Bacteria; kingdom Bacillati; phylum Actinomycetota; class Actinomycetes; order Kitasatosporales; family Streptomycetaceae; genus Streptomyces; species Streptomyces sp. CA-278952. Next base: position 2,361,489 of record NZ_CP112880.1, on the reverse strand, counting down.
GACCTTGCCCGGCCGCAGGGCGCGCTTCATCCGGTGCAGGGCCAGCCCCGGCAGGGCCGCCTCCGCCTCCACGGCGAGCCGCTTCGCGTACGCGGACACCTCGCCGGACGGGGTCGGCTCCAGCGGGACCAGCAGATGCATCCCCTTGGACCCGGACGTCTTCCCGTACGCGGTCAGCCCGTCGGCCGCGAGGCGCTCCCGCAACCAGAGCGCCACCGTGCAGCACTCCACGACGGTCGCGGGCGAGCCGGGGTCCAGGTCGAAGACCATCCGGTCGGCGATCTCCGGCGCGTCCTCACGCCACTGCGGGGTGTGGAACTCCACCACCAGGTTGGCCGCCCACATCAGGGAGGCCAGATCCCGCACGACCACCTGCCGGGCACCCGGGTCCTCGCTCCGGGGAACGGCGGTGGTCCCCACCCAGGCGGGCGTACCGGGCGGCGGATTCTTGGTGAAGAAGACCTGGCCGTCCGGCCCGTCCGGGTAGCGCAGGAAGGACACGGGGCGATCGCGCAGATGGGGCAGGATCACGCTGCCCGCGGTGGCCGCGTAGTAGTGCAGCACCTCTCCCTTGGTCGTCCCGGTGGCCGGATACAGGACCTTGTCGAGATTGCTGAGCGAGACCCGTCGCCCCTCCACCTCGGTGATCGGCGTCATACGATAAGAATCACACGAAATAGCAACGAAGCGTCTCCAAAGCCTCAAGAGTGCTCAACGGTCGGCAAGGGGTGAACGGTGAGGTCCATATGGAACGGTGCGATCTCCTTCGGGCTGGTCAGCATCCCGATCAAACTGATCAACGCCACCGAGAACCACTCGATCAGCTTCCGGCAGATCCACCTCGCCGACGGTGGCCGGATCCGGTACCGCAAGGTCTGTGAACTGGACGAGGAGGAGGTCTCCGGCGGCGAGATAGGCAAGGCGTACGAGGACACCGACGGCACGATGATCCCGATCACCGACGAGGATCTCGCCCAGCTCCCGCTGCCGACGGCGAAGACGATCGAGATCGTCGCCTTCGTGCCCGCCGACCGGATCGACCCCCTCCAGATGGACGCGGCGTACTACCTCTCCGCCAACGGAGTCCCGGCCGCCAAGCCGTACACCCTGCTCCGCGAGGCCCTCAAGCACAGCAACAGGGTCGCCGTCGCCAAGTACGCCCTGCGCGGCCGCGAACGGCTCGGCATGCTCCGCGTCGTGGACGACGTGATCGCCATGCACGGCCTCCTGTGGCCCGACGAGATCCGCCCCCCGCAGGACGCGGCCCCGGACGGCGACGTCACGATCCGCGACGCCGAACTCGACCTGGCGGACACCCTGATGAACACCCTCGGCGAGGTCGACATGGACAGCCTCCACGACGACTACCGAGAGGCGGTGGAGGAACTCGTCGCCGCGAAGGCATCCGGCGAGAGCGTGCTCCCGGCCGAACCCGAGGACACCGGCGGCGGCAAGGTCATCGACCTGATCGCGGCCCTGGAGAACAGCGTGCGGGCGGCCAGGAAATCCCAGCACGACGAGGGTGAGGGCGCGGGCGACGGCGGCAGCGGTGGGGACATGGCCGACGTCCACCCCATCAAGAAGACGTCGTCGAAGGCGTCCGGGAAGACCGCGCAGAAGGCCACCGAAGCCGCGGAGAAGACCACCGAAGCCGCGCAGAAGACCACCCACCGCACCCCGACCGGCAAGACGGTCACCCGCTCCGGAAGCTCCACGACGAAGAAGTCCGCTCCCAAGTCCACCGGCGCGAAGAAGTCCACGGCGAGGAAGTCCACGGCGAAGGAGTCCACCCCGAGGAAGCCCACGGCGAAGAAGTCCGATGCCAAGAAGCCCGCTGCGAAGAAGCGGACGTCGTCGAGCGGCGGCCCGGCGGGGAAGAAGACGGCGTCCTCCCGCAAACGCACCTCGGCCTGACGGGGACGCGACCTGACGGGGACGCGGCCCGAGAACGACGCGACCCGAGAACGACGCGGTCCGAGAACGACGCGGTCCGGAAGCGACGCGGCCCGACGTCGCCTCGCGAACGGATCACGGCCGATGGCCCGTCGCCGCCCGGCAGTCCGTACGGCCCTGCCGCCCCGCCGCCCCGCCGCCCCGTTGTCGTAAGGCCCCCGTACGCTACGGCCCATGAGCGCAGAGGCCCCCTCGGGACGGGTGATCGACGGCCGCTTCACGCTGGCGGAGCGGCTCGGCAGCGGTGGCATGGGCATGGTCTGGCGGGCCCGCGACGAGGCGCTCCACCGCGATGTCGCCCTCAAGGAGGTACGGCCCCCTGACCCGGCGCTTGCGGAGTACGACCCCGAGGGCGCCCGCACCCTGCGCGCCCGGGTGTTGCGCGAGGCCCGTGCCCTGGCCCGGGTCGACCATCCGAACGTGGTCACCGTCCACCACATCGTCGATCCCGGCGAGGACGGCTACCCGTGGATCGTGATGGAGCTGGTGGCCGGCTCCTCCCTGCACGACCGGCTCGCCCACGGGCCCATGGAACCCGCGGAGGCCGCCGAGCTGGGACGCGGCATCCTCTCCGCCCTCCGCGCCGCCCACGCCGCCGGCATCCAGCACCGCGACGTCAAGCCCGCCAACGTGCTGCTGCGCCCCGACGGCCGCCCCGTCCTCACGGACTTCGGCATCGCCGCCATCCGCGAGTCGACCAGCCTCACCATGACGGGCGCCCTCATCGGCTCGCCCGACTACATAGCCCCCGAGCGGATCCGGGGCACCGAGGGCGACCCGTCCTCCGACCTCTGGTCGCTCGGCATGATGCTGTACGTGGCCGTCGAGGGCCACCATCCGCTGCGCCGGGCCACCACCCTGGCCACGCTGGCCGCCGTGCTCGACGAGGAGATCCCGCCCCCGGCGCGGGCCGGATCCCTCACCCCGGTACTCAACGCGCTCCTCACCAGGGACATCCCGGCCCGCCCGGACGCCGAGACCCTCGACCGCCTGCTGGCCGAGGCCGCGCGCACGGGCGGGAGCAGCCCCGCCCCGACACCCACGGAGCCCGTACGGGAGCGGCCCGCGTCCGCGCACCCCGGGTCCGTGCACCCCGGGTCCGTGCACCCCGCGTCCGCGCACCCCGGGCCCGCGCACCCCGAGTCCGCGCACCCCGGGTCCGTGCACAGCACGCCCACGCAGACGGCCGCCACGACGCTGCCCCGGCCGGAACCCGCGTCCGGGTCGGTGTCGCCCCCGTCACCCGTGTCCGACCGGAAGGATCCGTCGTCCGCCCGGCCCGGCGGGTCCGCCACCCGGCCCGGCGGTGCCTCCGCCCCGCCCTCCTCGCCCGCGGGCCCGGAGGATCGCGCCCCGACGGGCTACGGCTCCCCGACTTCCGCCACCGCGCCGACCCCCGCCGCCGCGCCGACCCCCACACCCGGCGGCGACCCGTACCAGCGGCCCGCCACCGATCCCTACGGCGCGCCGCACGAGCGCGGCCGCCGCACCGAGCGTCGGGCCTGGCGGATCAGCGCCGCGTCGTCCGTCGTCTCGGCCGTGGTGATCGCGGGCGCCATCCTGTGGACGGCCGACCCGTTCTCCTCCCAGGGCTCCGACAACGACGACCGCCCGCGCGACCGGGCGAGCGCCCCACAGGTCTCCGCTCCGGCGCCGGACGCGGTGGCCGACGACACCGCCGGGTCCGGTGACACCGCCGGGTCCGACGACACCGCCGGGTCCGGTGACCCCGGGGAGAAGGCACCGGAGACCGTGGACCTGCTGACCCCGGACGGCGCACGGGCGGCGATCAAGGCGATGAAGCCGCTCATGGGCGGGACGAAGGTCACCGACTTCACCCTCTACGCCGAGCACGCCTCCGCCGACGCGCCGCTGAAGTCCAACGCCGCGCTGTACGACCGCTTCAGCTACCGCGACGGCCGGGCGAAGAACGCCGACATGGGCGGCACCCTGCCGTCCGGGTCCACGACGATCGACCTGAACTCCGTCGACTGGGACGCGCTCCCCGCCCTGCTGAAGACGGCGGAGAAGACGCTCAACGTCGACGAGCCGGAGAGCCGTTACGTGATCGTGGACCCCTCCTCGCCCTTCCACGACGACCGCCCGGTCCTGCGCGTCTACGTCTCCGACTCGCACGGCGGCGCCTTCCTCACCGCCGAGCTGGACGGCCGGGTCATCGAGAGGAGCCCGCGCCCCAAGGGCTGAGCGCCGGCTGGATCGGATCCGGAAGCTGCGGCAGGTCCAGGTCGAACGGGTTCCGCTCGATGACGTACGTGCAACTGGTGTAGGTGTAGCCCGGCTGGACCTTCGTCCCGGAGGAGTAGCTGTCCACCCGGGCGGTCGCGCCCGTGCCGTGCTTGTAGAGGAAGTGGTATTCACCGGCCGGAAGTTGAAGCCGGGCCTTCGGGTAGTTCCTGCCGCTCGCCCCGCAAGCCCGCCGCGAGCCCTCGGAGGCGCGGTACCGCTCACAGCCGGCGCAGGCCTTCAGCGTGACGGTGCCGGTGACCGGACCGGTGTAGAGCACCTCGACCGCGTTCGGCGCGTCATTGCTGATGACCAGTTCCATCCGGGAGCCGCCGGGCCGCTTCGACGGCGGCAGCCGCTTGCCCGCCGCCGGCCGATCGTCGGCGATCTCCGCGGCTATGGCGATGTTCCGCGCCTGCCGCACCCGCCCGTCGCTCTTGTACGTCCGCGCGAAGTCGGTCAGCGTCGTGCGCGCGTCGCCGAACTTCCCGTCCTCGAACTGGTCGACCCCGCAGGCGTACACCCCGTCCACGACACCCTTGTCGGCGTCACCGCGCAGCGCCTTCACCTCCTCGGCGGGGAGGCCGGACGCGGTGGCGCCGAGGCCCCGCAGCACCTCGGTGGCCGCACACGGCTCGGCCCCCTTCACCGCCGCGACCTGCTCCTCGATCCGCTTCCCGATCGCCGGCCCCACCTGCCGCGCGGAGGCGGAATCGGGGAACGTGCGCAACAGCTCTCCCAGCTCCGTGCCGCCGCCGCCCGGCCCGCCCAGACGCGACACACCGCACCCGTACAACGACACGGCGAGCGGTTCGTCGGGCCACGCGGCGAGCGCGCCCAGCAGCTTCTCGTCCACCGAGTCGGGAAGCGTCCGCAGATAGGTCAACGGCGCGACGGCCTCACAGAGCCGCTTCTCGGTGTACGGGGCGGAGACGGCGTCGTAGTACGTCTTCAGGCGGTCCGGGACGAGCTTCGCGGCCCGGGAGCCGGGATGGTCCTCACCGAGCGCGCGATAGGCGTCGAGCGCCCGCTCGTACTCGCCCTTCGCCGAGCCGAACGGCTGCCGCGAAGCCGCCGCGACCCGCTCGTCCCCGGCCGCCAGCCGGTCCAGCAGCATCTGCTCCCGCGCCTCCTCCCGCGCGGAGCCGTACACCACGGCCCCGCCCGTCGGCACGGCCAGCAACACCACGCCGAGCCCGACCGCCAGAACGGGCCGCCACGCCCCGCCCAGCGCCGAACGCCGGGCGATCCGCGCCCCGTCGGCGGCGGCGAGCACCAGCACGAGCAGATACCCGACGAGAACACCCCCGGGCACCCCGTCCGGATCGGCCGGCAGCGCCGCCCACAGCAGCACCGCCGTGGCCGCCCAGCACACCGCGGCCCGCACCCAGCGCCCCAACAAGGCGTAACCGAGCCCGAGTCCCGTCAGATTGAGCAGTGCCGCACCGACCGCCCGCAGGGGCGCGCCGGGCGGCGGCGGCCCGACGGCCGGCGCGTAGGAGGGCGGCGGCGGTGGCACAGGTCCGCCGAAGCCGGCCCCGCCGGCTCCCTGCCCCTGCCCGTGCTCCTGCCCCGCGGTTCCGTACCCATCGTCGGACTCCATAACGGTCCCCCCACCGTCGAGCCGAAAAAGTCACTTTGACTCTGCCCGGTTCTGTCCGGCTCCACGCGCGAGGGCCGCCGGTGCTTTCCGTACGGTCACCTCGAAGGCCGGCCCGGCCCGCCCGGCAGGCCTACGAAGCCTTGCTCACGGGAGGCGTCACGGATGGTTCGATGGTCGACCGGACATAGATCCGCGTGGTGCCCGCATCAAGCTCGTGGGCGAAGAGGTCGACGCAGCGCTGGAGGTACGTGCCCTCCGGGGTCATGAGGTCATCGGGGCACAGGCTGGTTCGCCGCAGCCCCTGCACGAGCGTCTCCGGCTCGGGAAGACCGAGGCGGCCGAAGGCGGCCGCGGGGCGGTACCCCTTCTCCTCGGGGTGGGAGTTCTCGACCATCACCGTGTCCTTCTCGATGAGCCGGCCGGTGTACGTCTCCGCTTCCTCGCTCGTCAGGACGAAGGAGAGCAGACCGGTGTCGTAGCGCTGTCCGACCTTGTAGCCCGCCCGCCGATCCGACGCCCCTGCCGGAATGCGGATGCCCAGCTGGCCGCTCATCCAGGCGGGCGTGGCTCCGTCCTCCCAGCAGCAGGTCATCTCCTGGTCCGTCAGGTCCGACGACACCTCGTCGGCGACCCAGGAGAACACGCCGATCGCGGCGGCGACGCAGGCGAGGAGCACGAGAGCGACGACGCCTGCGACCGGCACCCGACGGCGACGCACGGGCCGCACATCGGCAGTATTCTCACGGAAGGTGTCCACCGAAGAATCATCCCGCTTCCCGCGACCTTGATCCGTCCGGTCGCCCTCGCGCCCGGGTTCGTCCGGCTGCGGGTGGAGGATGCTGGTTCGGGACCCTATCCGAGCGCTGGCCTTGGGCACCGCCCACTCTTCGTCGAACATAGTCGCTGTACCCCTGATGGATGCCAACTTCTCATTCCGCAAATGAAGTTGCGACGTGATCCTCAGCTTCTCGCCGTTGTTCCGTCGAGGCAGCCGCACCGTTGCCGCGTCGCTCGAGGAGCAGCCCCTGGCGGCGGTCTGCTCTGCTTGGACGCCATGCTGTATTCCCTGGGTCAGGCCGCGTTCGAGCCTGATGGAGGGCCGTCGTCCGTCAGCAGGGATGCCGCACGGCCGGCGTCGCGGTCGGCATGCCGGGGCAGGTATCGGCTCGCTCTGCCGTGCCAGGTAACCACCAATTCGTCTCGTGCCCGCGTGGCCGCCACGAAGAGCAGGGAACGGGCTCGCTGTTCCTCCTGGCGGTATCGGTCGGGGCTGCTCAGACGGAAGGCCTCGATGCGTTGGTGCGGCACCATGCCTTCACTGACACCCGCCAGGAACACTCGCTGGAACTCCAGCCCCTTGAACCGGTGCATCGTGCCGATGTGCACTGCGTCGGTATTGCGGGGCCCCTCCCTGCCGATCTCGCTCGCCGGGATCAGGAACGGCTTGCACGCCAGGGTGTAGGCGAGTTGTGTGACGGCGGCCCTGTCGGGAACGCTGACGGCCATGGCCGCATACGGAGTGCCGTGGCGCTCATGGCGCTCCTTGAGCAGCGTGGCGACGGCCCGCATCTCGGTTTCCCAATCGGCGGCACGCCAGTACTGAGGAGCCAGCCCGGTCAGTACGGACCGGTAGCCGTCCAGGGTGTCCCGCCCGTCGTCGAGATCGTCGAAGCTCTCACCGTGCACCAGGCCGTGCGCGCTGCCCAGGATCTCCCGTGTCGTGCGGTAGTTCAGGGTCAGCCGCCGGGAGGCCCTGCCCGGGGTACTGATGCCGAGTCTGCCCAGCACGACCTGGTGCGCGTAGATGCGCTGGTGGGAGTCGCCGACCAGGAAGATGTCGTCCGGTCCGGCGGCCACCATCGCCCGCAGCATCCGCCAGTGCGAGGCCGACAGGTCCTGGGCCTCGTCCACCACGACGTGCCGATAGCGAGGCTTGAGCCACATGCCGCTGCCGGCCTCACGATGGACGAGGTCGAGGCCGCCGAGCTCCTCCTTGTACCGCGCCTGCTCGACGGCCTTGGCCATACGGCGCCCCTCGATTCGGGCTGCCTCGTCGGCGATCAGCGCGTACGTGGTGCGCCGGGGTGGTCCGTCCAGCAGAGTGCGGTACGTCTCCACCAGCTCCCACACCCGCTTCCGATCCACCCGTTGCAGCACGCCCCGGCCCCGTCGTTCGGCACGGAGGTAGAGCCGTTCGGTTCCGCAGCCCTGCGCAAGGATGACGTGCTTGAACTCCGAGTCGAGGAAGTCGGCGTCGTAGTCGAAAACACCTGCCTCCGCGCACGCCCGGTGCCAGAGCGCCATGGCCTCCTCGTCGCCCATGGGCGTACCGAACACGGATCCCGGATGTTGCTCGACCACTTCCCGGGCGAGCTGGTCCACGGACTTGACGTCGACCCGGCGTGCGACTGCGTCACCTCCGAGCTGGTACAGGCGCTCCCTCAGGTCGGCGGCGAGGTTCGTGTTGTACGTGGTCAGCAGTACGGGACGGGTCTGCCCCGACGGCAACCGGGCGACGAGGTGCCGGACCCGATGGAGTGCCACGACGGTCTTGCCGGTGCCCGGCCCACCCGTGACCTTCGCTGATCCCTTGAACGACGTGGTGGCGAGCCGGTACTGCTCAGGGTGGAGGAAGAGCCGCCAGGCGTCGAAACTGTCCCCGAGGGCATCCAGGACTGCCGCGTCCTCCGTACTCACCTGGGAGACGGGGCGGCGCGCCGCCCGGGCCCAGTCCTGCGGATCGACCTTCTCCTCGGCCCGCCACTGGTCGGTGACGAACGCGCGAACCTCGCGCGGCTCCATGCCGTCGTGCAGCGCCAGCAGCACCTCCCGGGTGAGCCCAGGGAGGTTGTGGCCGAGCACGGCCGTCAGTTGGTGACTGTCGGTGATCCGTCGCAGCGCAGGAAGCAGGGAGGCGATGACACCGAGCTCGATCAGCTCCTCGTCGCCGTAGCGGGCGAAGAGAGGCACTGGCAGCGCGACCGGAGTGGGAGTGGCGGTCGGTGCGGCCTGCACATCGGCCGAGGGAGTGGTGCGGGTGGCGGTCGTGTCGGCGACCGGGGACTCCTCCGGGCTGGTGCCCGGCTCCGGACCTAGTACCGGCCTGTCGGGCATCGCCACCACATTGGCGCTGACCTCGCTCTGATCGACGAGCTCGACACCGCCCGAGACCGCGTTGATCTCCACCGTCAGGCGGGCGAGTCCGTCCCGCGCCGCCGGTCCGACCCGGATGGCCAGCAGACTGAACCGGTTCTCTTCGGTCTCGAGAAGCAACCCCATGCGCCTGCCGTCGAGCGCGGCGAGGAACAGGCGCCCGTTTCCGCCCGCCTCGCGCAGGAAGGTGAGCCGCAGCGCCCGGTTGGACCGGTCGGCCCGCAACCGGCGGACGAAGTCGCCCACTGCGTTCTTCGTGGCCGCATCGAGGCGCCGGATGTCCTCGTTGGCCTGCGGCGTGACCGCGACCTGCGTCCTTACCCCGCTGCTCATCGCCGGTCCCCTCCCTCTCCGGATGCGTGTCGCTGCCGGTCGGCGAGCAGAGCGGCGAGCTCCTCCTCGTCCCAGGCGTCCGGGGCCCGGACCTGCCATCCGGCCTCCACACACTCGGCCATGTAAACGTCGTCGGCCGCGTCCTCGTCCAGGATCACCGCCAACTTACGTTCGGGCCATGCCAGTTCGAGGGGGAGGGAGACGCCGGTGGCATCCCAGCCCGCCTCGGCGGCCCGTACGTCCCCACGCTCCGCGAGCGCCTTGGCGAGAGCCTCGATCGCCGGATCACCCACGTACGACAGCTCGCGTAGGACGAGTTCCCAGGCAGTGCGCTCCAGCGCCGAGGGCGCTGTGTGCGCCCCGACGGCTTCGGGCGTGGCACGCGGAGTCCCCTCAGCGGCCACCTCCGAAGCAGCATCCTGGCCTTCCCGCTCCTGATCCTTCAGCACGAGCCCCGTGCCCGGCAACTCTTCACGCAGGGCGGTCAGAAGTCCGCCCGCCCGTACAGCCGTGGCCGCGAGCAGACCCGCGTCGAACGAGTCCAGCTCGCTGCGGGCGAGTTGCAGCCCGTCGGCACGCCCGGTCCCTGTCGGATCCAGGAACTGGATCATGTTTCCCCAGCACAGCCAGGCCTTCCAACGCCGCCGGTGCTCGTCACTGTCACCGGCGATGGCCTCGGAGCGGTCGTCGAGCACGGCCAGCGCGCTCAGCCCTTGCGGCTTCAGCCGGGCGTCGCCGATCAGCGCCAGGGACAGACCGGAGCCGTCGCGAACGGGATAGAGCTTCAGCCCCTGACCGCTCACCGACGGCCGGGTGTCGCCCCGCAGGGCCGCTTCTATCCACGGAACAGCGGCTTCGGGGGAGGCGTCGACGACCTCCTCCCGCTTCGCCAGCGGGAGCAGCCCGCCGACACAGAGCCGGGCCATCGCGTTCCAGCGCCGGAGATCCGGGTCTGCGAGGAAGCCGAGCAGAGCGGGGATGGCACCGGCGAACAATCGGTCGATCTCGGCCGGATTCTGCCGCTGCTGCGCCCAGCGAGCCCGGGCCCGGCCACCCGGTGTGGCATCACCTTCGATGGCGTACGGCGGCCACGCGGCCTGTGCCGACGGTCCGGCCAGGGCGGGGGTGAGCGCCTGCGCTGCCTCGTCCCCGTCCGCCGCCGCACCGCGCCCGGCCCGGGCCCGCAGCTCCTTCTCCCAGGCCATGACGTCGTCCCACGTGATCTGCCAGACCAATGTGCCGTCGGCACGCAGCCGGGCCCGCTTGGCGGCGTCCCCCGCGATCCGGTTCGTTGCCGCGGACGCGTGCCACCGGTAGCCGTCCAGGTAGATGGCCACCGGCATGGGCGGAGCGCCGTCCGATGTGGTCTCACCCGCTACGGGGCGCAGCAGCAGATCCGGCACTGTGCCCTGTGCGTACAGCGGCTTCTGCGCCACGGACTCCCAGCGGATCGGCGACCCGTCCCGTCGGCGCAGCGTGAACTGCTTGCCCTGCCGGCCGGTCGGGGTCTGCTCATGCTCCACGTCGGCTTGGTTGGCGGGATCGGTGAGCCAGCGGTCGAGGCAGTCGATGAAGCGCCGCTCCAGGTCGCTCTGGGCCTGCCGGGCGAAGCGCCTCCGGTCCTCGTCCTCGGCCTCCGCGCGGCCCGCCCGGTCCTTGCCGACGGGCTTGACGTGCCACCGGCTGCGACCGTCCTCACCGAGCACGTCGTCGAGCATCCACAAGGCCTCACGGCGGTCGAGGAGCGCGTACTCGCGCTCCTTCGCGTACCCCAACAGACACAGGTGGCACGCACGCCGGGACCCGTCCTGGCACGGGCAGTCGCGCAGGTACTCCTGGGCAGCGGCCAGGACCGCCCGGAACTCCTCGCCCACCCCCTCGACGAGCCGCTGGAGATACCCCGTCCCACCGGGCAGCGAGTCGTAGAGCACCAGGTAGTTGCGGGTCAGTCCGCTTTCGCGGTCTGGTTCGGTGCTCGGGGTGGACCGGATGTGGGCCGGGTCACCGCCGTAACGCAACGCGAGCCCCAGGTGCAGGGCTGCGGAGAACGAGGCCAGCCGCTCCGGCACATGCAGGGTCGCGGCGGGCAGCAGGATGCGCAGCGCCTCGGTGCGGTGCTCGGTGGCGGTGATCACCCGTCGGTCCTGGGCCTGCACGGCCCGGCCACGGCGCCGTGTGGGACACCACGGGCGGTGGTGGGCCAACTCGGGCCGTGATGCGAGGGATTCGGACAGCTCCTCCTGTACGGGGGCGTGTCCGGGCTCGCGATCGGTCGCGCCGCCGCACAGCGGACAGAGCACGAAGGGCGTGATGGTGACCTCGGTGCCGGCGAAATACGTGTCCGGGCGGCGGCTCAGCCTGGCGGGGCCGAGGTTGAATCTCCGGATGAACGCCTCGCGCACGTGGTCGACGCCGAAGGTGGCCCCCGAGTGCCGCCAGCTCTCCTTGATCGCGGCCAGGTCGATGTCCACGGCCGTGGCCGTGGAGTAGTACCGCTGGTTGCGCGAGTCGTGGTCGTCGATGATCCGGGCGTCGTCCCGCTTGTCCCGGGAGGTGACCTTGTGCGGGACGATCACGTGGTGCAGTGCGGCCCGGCCGCCGATGCCGGGTCCGGCGCAGCGGGGGCAGGGCGAGGTGTCGGCCTCGGCGTTCTTCGTGCGGACGTGTCCGCACTCCCGGCAGACCCGCCAGGCGACCACGGCCGAACGAGGGTCCTCCTCGTCCCCCTTGGGGCGGGGGCCGAGATCGAAGCCGTCGATCTTGTGGTGGTAGCCGAGGACGTAGTAGGAGTTCCCGGGGGCGAGCTCGGTGAGCGCCGACTCGGAGGGCCGTGTGTACGTCCGGGTCTCTGTGCGCCACTGCGAGGCGGGTGGTTTGTCCGTGGCGGCGGAGCCCCGTGCGCGCCGGGGCGGCTCCTTGCGGGTCAGCGCGGCCTCAAGGCGTACACCGTCCTCCACCAGGCTGTAGTTTGGCAGCAGGCCCCATTCGACCAGGAACGCCTGGGCTCCGGCCTGCGCGAACTCCTGGAGCTGCTTCCCGACGGACATCGCCTCCCGGGCGAGGTTCCGCTTCTCCCGGGCCTCGTCCTCCACGTTCTCGTGCAGCGCGTCCGCAGCCTCGTTGATGAAGGCGCGGCGGTCCACGAGTTCGGCCCGTTCGGCCTCCCATGCCTGCTCGGCGTCCAACAGGGTCTGGGCCAACTTCCCCGCCGCGAAGCGATGGAGCGAGCCTCGGGTATCCCGGGAGACCCCCGAGTCCGGCACGCCGTCGATCTCGGGGAACAGCTTCAGGAAGTCCTCGACCAGGTCCCGGCGGCCCGTCACCGCCTGGGAGAACCGGTGCAGCCAGCCGACCCGCCCGAACAGGGCGGTCACCCGGTCGGGCAGCGGGATCACACCCTCCAGGCGCCCGCGTGCGGCCAGGTCGATGAGGTGGGCGACGTACTGGCGGCGCAGCAGCTCACCCGCCGACAGGAAACAGCCGGGGGGCAGAATGCGCCCCGCGATCAGCTGCCGGGGCTCGGCCAGGTGGTAGAGGGCGCGCGGGCTGGTGTCGGCCAGCGAAACCATGAGCGCGTTGCCCGTCGAACGGCCGGCCCGGCCGACCCGCTGGACGTATCCGGCGGTGCTCGGCGGCAGCGAGGCGAGGACCACGGCCTCCAACTGGCCGATGTCGATGCCCAGCTCCAGGGTGGGCGTGCAGGAGAGAACGTTCGGGTCGGTGTGCCGGACACCCTGCCGGAAGCCCTTCTCGACCTCCTCGCGCTCCTTGCGGCCGAGCACACCGGTGTGCTCGGCGGCGACCACGCTGTACGGTCCCGCCTCCCGGTACAGCCGCCGGTAGTAGTCCGACCGGAAGTCGCGCCCGGCCCGGCCGGGCGCCTGCGCGGGGGGCACGGCCAGCAGGCCGGTGCAGCCCTTGAGCGGACAGGGCAGGTCCTCCCATACCCTCACCCGCTCCGGCGGCACGGTCTGCGTCCAGCCGCACTCCTGACAGGCCAGTGCCGCGTGAGCCGTCTGCTCGTCGGTCAGCGGCCGCACCCGGACGTGGCCGGGCGTGAGCCCGTAGACCCCGTGGTCCTGGCTGTTGCCGCCCGCCCTGCCCTCCTCGGTACGCCGGCGGGCCAGCGCGCCGACCGAGGGGTCCGCGAGGCGCGGCAGCAGCTCCGCCAGGTAACCGGCGGCGAGGGAACGGTCCATGCCGAGGCAGCGCTCGGCGAAGTCGGCGTACCAGCTTTCTCTGGTGTCGACCCGCTCGAAGTCCGTCCTGCCCGGCCGAGACCCGACCAGGACAAAGGCCGGCGCGTTCGTGTTCCACCCGAAGGCCTGCATGCCCTCCGGACGCCCACCCCAGATCGTGAACCGGCTGCGCCCCTCGGCGTCGATGAACTTGTCCAGCCACAGGTGCCGGATACCGCCACTGATCCGCACATGCTCCAGGAGCCCACGCACGAACCCCTCGAAGCGGCGCAGCCGCTCCGGCCCGGGGGCGGGCAACACGGCTGGCTCGGATCCGTCGGCGGAAAGGCCGGGCCGCTCGGATTCTCCGGCTACCTCCTCATCCTCCGGGGCCTCCTCGGGGTCCACGGGCAGCTGCCGCCGCAGGTGCTCCTTGTACAGTCCTTCGGCGAGCTGCGCCGCGCGCTCCGGATCCGGCAGATACACCTCGGCCGCCACCGTGCGGGTGAGTTCCAGTGTCCGACCCATCCGCGAGTTCAGCCCGAACTCCAGCAGGGTGTTGAACGCCAGCCGCTCACCGACCAGATCCCACGTCCCCCCGGGCAGCCGCTTCTTGCCCGCGAGGAGCCGCTTCACCCGGTCCACGTCGTGCAGGTCGGGCGGCACGACCGAGGCCAGCAGCTTCTCCTTGTCCACGGACGCCCGTGTCACCAGTGAAGCGATCAGCTCATTGAGTGGTACGCCTTCGGAGGCGAAGTCCGGGTCCTCCGCCGCACGCTTCACCAACTGCTCCTGGACGAGCGACCTCAGCGAGAACTTCCAGGCCCGCGACGCGACGAACCCGGCCCGGTGGGCCGCGTCCTGCACGGAGTCGTTGAAGATCAACGTCTTGCGCCGGTCGTTGCCCTCGTCGTCCTCCTTGGGCAGCTCCCCGCCGGTGAACAACTGGGTGACGGCTACCGAAGCGAGCGGGGCCACACCGGCACCGAGAAAGCGGATGCCTTCCGCCTGCCCGCAGGCCGGACAGCGGTCCTGCTTCGCGTACTCGTCACGGTCGGCGTTGTCGTACCACGCCTTGACGAACACCCCGTTCTCCGGGGTCCTGGCAATGGAGCCGTCGGCCCGGAGCACCTCGTCGGGGTCGACCGGGCGCAACGCTTCCCCGTTGTCCTCCAGGACCAGCACGCTCGCCTCACGGACCGCCGCACGCTTTCCGCGCCGCATGCTCCGGCCGAGCGCTCGTCGGGCCTGCTGCGCCGCCTCGGCGGGAGTCGCCGCGATGAGCGCCCGGACCCGGGCCTTGCCGGTGCCGCCGCCCACGCTGAGGCGGTAGATGTCGTCGGGCGAGGAGACGAGCGCGCCCGGGTTCCGCTCGGGGCTGATGGCGCTCCAGCCGGACCGTCCGCAGTGCCGACAGTACGTGGACGGCAGCCGTCCGGCCCGTGCCACGGCTCGACGCCGGTCCGCCTTCGCGGCGGAGGCGACGGCGGCGTTGGCGGCCTGGTCGGCGTCCGTCCAGGAGAAGACGGGCTCCGGTGCGACGGACCGCAGGACACGGGAGAGCGAGCGCACCCACAGGTGCGTCTCGACGAGCAGCAGGGGCCGCTCCTGATCGTCGGGTGCGTCGGGGGCACGCGCCACGGAGATCAGCGCGATGAACCGGGCCAGTGCCTCGGCAGCGGTCTCCGGATCCTGCGCCGCTGTCACCCGCCACGCAGAGCTGGTGGGAAAGGCCGCCAGGATCTCCTCGGCCGTGAGCGGCTGGTCGACGTCGGCGGTCAGCAGATCGTGGGTGAGCGCGTGCGCGAGGAGGCGGCGCCCCATCTCACGGGCGTCGGAAGTGTCACAGCCGAGCACCAGACGGGAAACCTCGTCGAGCCCGCCGGCGCCGGCGGGCGGATCGGGCAGCTCCATGAGGTCGTCGGGGGAGGGCAACGGCAGGGACAGGTCGACGGGGGAGAGGAAGGAGTTCAGATCCCGCCGGTCCTCCCCGATCACCGCGTCGTCGGGGAACCGCACGCCGAACACCTGCGAGGCCACGTCGAGCATGGCGCGGGAACCGCCCGCCCCGCCTTGGTCCTGCCGGTCGCGCACGGGCGACTCGCCGAGGGTTGCCGAGGTGGCCACCGGGCAGATCGAGCCCAGCGGTCGGCCTTCCTCAGCGGCCCCGACAACCGCGCCGAGCCGTCGCAGCAGCATGGCGACGTCGGTTCCCTGGGCGCCGTCGTAGGTGTGGAACTCGTCGATCACGATGTACGCGAGATCCGCGTCGGCCCACAGGGGGGCGTCCTGCTGCCGCTGGAGCAGCAGGTCCAGCATCTTGTAGTTCGTGATCAGGATGTCCGGCGGATTCCGCCGGATCTCGGCCCGGTCCACCGCGACCCGCCCGTAAGGGGAGCCGTTCTTCGTGGAACTCGCCTCACCGATGAAGAGCCCGGCGGTGACGTCTTCGAGCCGGACGTCCTCCAGCAGCTTGCCGATGCGGTCGGCCTGGTCTCCGGCGAGTGCGTTCATCGGGTAGAGCAGCACGGCCTTGATCCCGTGCTTGCCGGCAGACTTGGCGCGGCGGCAGTGGTCGATGACCGGGACGAGGAACGATTCCGTCTTGCCGGAGCCCGTACCGGTGGTGACGAGTGTGGGCTGGGGGACGTGCCCGTCCTTGGTGGTCAGACGGGCGAAGGCCTCGGCCTGGTGCGCGTACGGCCTGAAATCGTCCTTGTACCAGTCGAGGTGGCGCTGCCAGCCGTCCTCGGCACCCCGGAACGGCCGCCGGATCCGGTGGTACGGCCCGCGGAACAGCCCGTCGGCCGGGTCGGTGAGGAAATCGGTCAGCGCTGCCTGGGTGGCGGGCTCGGCCAGCGCGAAGGTGGTGGTCAGATACTCGACCGTGGTGTCGCGCAGCGCCTGCGCGGCGAGTGTGGGTCTCATGGCGCCCCCGGCCTCCCCCGTTGTTCTGCTCCGGTTCCGCCCCGGACTTGTGTCACGACGTGCGTCTCGGCTCGTGTCACCGATCGCGGGTGATCGCTTCGCCCCCGATCTCGACCACTTTACGTGCGGGGTCCGACAGCGGGGCCGGATCCAGCCGGAAGGGGCAGGTGGGAGGGGCTACGGGCGCGTCAGCTGGCGGACGGCAAAGGGTCGACGACGAACGTTCCCAACCCGACCTCGCCCCGCGTCCACCCTTGCTCCCGCACGTGCCGCATGGCCTTGGCCGCCGTCGCATTCACCACGCCGAACTCCTGGGCGATCTCCAGAGTGGACGGCACGCGGCTCCCGGGCGGGTAGGTGCCGGTCTGGATGCGCCGGACGAGCTCGGCTGCGATCTGTCTCCACAGCGGGCGAGTGCGATCAAGGTCCATGCCGTCAGCGTGGGTTACCGCAGCTTTCTGCGCATCCCTAGATAACCGTGGATAACTGCGGTTACAGTGGCGACGAACACAGAAACGCCCCCAGGGCGGCCGGGCAAGGGCCGATCCCCAGGGGCTCACCGAAGAATGGAGCTTCGGATATGCGAAACCCTATCGCCGCGCTGCTTGCGTGGCTGTTGAGCGTGCTTGCGCCTGGTTCCGGGAGGCGCAGGGTCGGCGCGCTGCCGGCCGCTTCTTCCGTCCGGCGGGCGGAAGAAGCTGGCCCGGCCGGTACCCCTGCCGGACAAGAGCTCGGCGGGCGGTCCCGTCCAGTTCGGGGGCGGACCGCGCGGCCCAGGTCACCGTACGGGCTCGTGGAAAGGCTTGATGGGGAGGCCACGGCCATTGTCCGCCCATACCTGGTCGAGTGCGAGAGGGAAGAGGAGCACGCTGCCCGCCAGCGGTTGCGGCGCCTCAGCCTCGTGATGGCGGCGGACTTCGGCATTGACCTGGACACCCGGGACGTGCACGCGATGGGGATGGCCTGGTGAGCGAATCGACCTCTGGCGCGTCGGCGCGGAAGCCCGTCCGCATGTGCGTGCGCTGCCACTACGTCACGGATGCGCCCGTCGTCGTCGCCGAGGTGCACCAGAACTCCGGGCCGGGGTGGAACATGTACGCGTGTCCGGAGTGTGCCCCACACTTTCCGCCGGTGCCCGACGTGATCGACCTTTTCCCGAGCAGGCACGACCGATGTGGGGACGGTGCCGAGTGAGTGCGCGCGGCACAGTGACGGTGCTCGCGTTCCATCGCGGTTGGGCCAAGGCGCCCCGCGTCGCCCCCGACGCGTCCACGGCTTCGCCGGATACGCTGGCGGGGCCCACCCTGGAGGTCACCGTGAGTACGCAGCCGATCCACTCCGGCCCGCAGTCGATCCCGCGCACGCAGAACGCCGTGGCCGCCGCGTTGCCCCCTGCGCAGCGCATGGAGTTCTACCGCGAGATGGGCGAGGCCACCCCCGAGACGATCGGCCACATCCTGACGAACTGGTGGCTTCTGGTCCAGGTGGCAGGCGACCCACAGACCGCGCGTACATCCGCTGCGGTGAAGGCGCGCACTGCCCCTGGCCGCTCGGCGTCCACGGTCATGCGGGAGCTGCGGGAGCGCGAACGGTGAGTGGCGGGGGTGACCCGTACGAGGGGCCGGAGGAGGAAGACCCGCTGAGCCTCTCGCCCCAGGCCGAAGAGGTCCTCTTCAGCCTCGAGACCCCTGCCGACGTGATGTCGGCTGTCTCCTCTGTCATGGTCGAGATGCGCGAGGCCCTGGAACTGGGCGTGCTCCCGCCGAGCGGCCGGCCGCTGCCGGGCGTCCCTGGGGCGTATGTCTCGGCCATGCCGCGTGGCCTCGGCCTCATCGAATTCCACGAGACCGCCACGGGCAAGGGGGAGCGTGGGTTCTACCTCGCTCGCGTGATCAGGATCGACGACTATCCCGCCGAGTTCTGACCCGGGCCCACCGTGATGATCGCGCATCCGGTTCCGTAGGGCGGCCTTTTTGTCCGCCCCGTTCTCCCTGAGGGGAAGCGGGGCGGACGACGTTCGGCCTACTGCTCAGCGGACTCCGGCGGCTCCGTGTCCCCGGGCTCCCATCCGACGGCCCGCATCCGCCGCGTGAACTCCGCGTGCGCGGCCCGCATTTCCTCGACCCGGTTCGCCTGGTAGAGAGGCCCTTCGTACCCGTCGGGCACGTTGGCTTCGAGCGGGAAATGCTCATGGGAGCTGAGCTGCTTCCAGGCGTCCTTCGGCTGCCCGTACCCGTGCTGCTGGTGCGCCTTGGCGATCCGCCGCCCGGTCGCGTCGAACCACATCTTTTCCTCGTACTGCTGGAGCACGGGGAAGCGGGCCCGGTACATGGCGACGAGCTCGTCAGCGCTGATACCGAGCCAGACTGCTACCAGGGCGTCGATCTCTACGAGGGCGGCGCGGCGCGCGAATTCCGAGCGGAGCGGAGTGTCGCGGGTCCAGGTCGGACCGATGCTCTCGGTGAGCGGAGGCGTGTTGCTGGGCCAAAGCGCGGCAGCGGCCCAGGTGTCTTCCTGCCACGGGGAAGCATAGAGCTCGTCCCAGAGGGGAGCGTAGGCGTTGGTCTGCGCGCTGAGGCGAAGGGTGCGGAGAAGGAGTGCCTGCTCCAACGGATGGCAGGAAGTGGGGGCAGGAAGTGTTTTGGCTTCCCCTACACGAAGGTCCCCTCGTCCTGTGACTCTAAGGTAGTAGTCGAGTGGGAGAGCGGCCATGAAGCCAGCCGCAAGTACCGTTTCAATGTTGTTGGCCAACGCCATGGAATTCAAGAGATCTACGTGAACTGGTCCGGGTGGCACCAGCACGGCGTAGAGGCTGCGCTCTGTGTCTGAAGCGATCTGGCGCCGCCACGCAACGCGTGGGAATTCCGAGTACGGCCGCAAACTCGCCGCTAGCAGCAGTGCGTCAACGGCCTGCTCGCAGGCACCTTCGTCCAGCTCGGGATCTGCGGCCCTCACGTCCTCCTCTGCAGCCGTTACGGCTGCAAGATTGCCCTGCATTTGCGTCAGCCGACCGTGGTCCACCCAGCGGTCTTGCGCGGCAACATACTTGGCACGGCTGCCTGCCGGGCGATAGTTCGTGTGCTGGACGGCATCCTCTTCCAATGCCCCCGAGTTCCATGCCCCCAGCTTGTTGGTCGCTACGGCCTTACGGAGGAACGGCGTCGCAACCCCGAACATGGGCCCCTGAAGAATGACGTCCGCCCACGTATCCGCCGGGCCGGGCTCCCACGTGAAGTAGCCCGCCGTGCGGTCGTTCTTCTCGTGGAAGCCGGGGCTGATGCGCGGATCGAGAGAGCCAAGCCGGTACGGCCAGCGGGCGAGTGCAGCGATGGCTGCCTTCTCAGCCGTCGTTACAGGGAAGAGCAACTTGGTCTCTTCCAGCGGCGCCGGGCTCTCCTCGCTGGCCAGCTTGCGCCAGTCTGCGAGAACGCTTTTGTCTACTGTCAGCACACGGCCCTTGTGCGGACGGATGTCCCACTTTCCGTCTCGCTTGAGCCCGGGAAGCGGTCGACCCTCCTTCTTGTCGCGGACGGACTCGCTCAGCACCTCAGGTGCGAACAGCCAGCTGAGGTGCTGGAAGCGGATCTCCTGCTGGGGGCGTCCGTACACGTTGACACTGAAGTGCCGACTGTGACCGACAGGCTTCGCGAACAGAGAGCGCTGGTTCTCGAAGTCGGCGTGCAACCGCAAGTGTCGGTACGTCGACTTCCGCAACATGCCCTCCTTCGCCCCCGTCAGGTGTGACGATGGATGGATCAGCCCCGCCGTTCCTCGCTCTCCCACCGCCCGCCACACCAGCAGCATGAACGCCCGATACAAATCAGGCTGCGTCCCCACCAGCTCAGGATTGGCATCCACTGACGCCAAGTACCCCGAAGTCGCCGCGGCCTCCGCCAGCTCCCCCATAAATTCCGACCGCGCCACCTCCCCACCCAGTACCGCGGCCTTCCGCTCCGCCCAAGCCTCGTTGCTCGGCTTCTCCGCCAGCTCGAACCACGGCTCGGACTCCGCGAGGACCCCGCTCTCCTTCCACTCCTGCTTGACCCACGGCGGGTTCCCCACCATCAGGTCGAACCCACCCCCCGCAAACACATGCGCGAAGTCCAACTCCCAGTGAAGGAAGCCCTGGTCCCTGGCGATCCGGACCGCCGTCCCGTGCCATGGGAAGAGGTCCCCCAGGCTCAGGAAGTCCACCCAGCCCGAGATCTCGCTCATCTTGTCGTCGAGAGACCGCTCGAACTCATCCAGTCCCTCAAGCCCGTTGACCTCAGGGACCTTGAACAGCGAGCCGGTGTCCTTACCCGGCTCCACATCCACACGCCCGACGACCGCCTCCGCGAACTCGATCCACTCGTCCAGGTTCCGCAGCGCCACCTTCCGGTCGCGGCCGCCCTTGCTGAGCTTCTTCAGGTCCTGCGCCCCGTTGAAGTAGTCCGGCGCCGTGCCGTCCAGGAGCGAGACCTCCTCCAGCGGCCAGAACCACAGGGCGCACCACGCGTCCATGACCTGCTTGAGCCGCCAGTACGGACTGCCCTCCATCTGCAGAGCGTCGAGTACCGCTTCCCGGTCCATGACAGGGGCCGACCGCTTGCCCTCACGCTTCGCACCCCACACGGGGATGTCACGCGAGATCTCCTGCTCCGACAGCTCCAGCCTCAACTGGACCAGCTCCCACAGGTACTCCACCCGCTCGGCCAGCGCTCGCAGGCGCCCCGCCTGCCCGTAGGAGCCGTCATCCGCACCCGCGCCCGCCCTACGCCCCGCCCGGGCGGCACGCTTCGCGGGAGCCGGCACCGCAGCCCCGCCCGCCGACTCCTCCGGCTCCGCCGCCCGTGCCGAGAAGTCGAAGCCCGACTGCTCCCAGATCTCCAGGCCCAGATCGAGCGCGCCCTGCCCACTCCGCACCTCCCGCGCCAGGACGGTGGCCTGGCTGGTCGGGGCCTTCTCCGACGCCGACGGAGACGACTTCTTCTCGCCCTTCGGTGCCCGGCGGATACCCGAACGCCACTTCTTCATCGCCTCGATCAGCTCGGGCTCCAGCCAGTCCGCCTCCGCCCCGGCCACCACGCTCTTCCCCGTGGCCTTCCGCACCGACACCGAGTCGCCGACCGAGCCCCACCCGAGCGCGGGCAGCAGGAACTGGTGCACCGGCCGATGAACGCCGACACCCCCCAGCTTCTCGGTCAGCGGGACCGCCTTCGGCGCCTGCTGGCCGGAGGCCTTCAACCAGCCACCGTCACCCAGCGACTGCCCCGGATACACCTTCCGCGCCGCACCGATCAACGAGTTGCCCCGGTGGAGGTGCAGCCCGTACCAGGGCGCCCGCATCCCCGGGTACATGGTGTTGAGCCAGAGCGAGATCTCCGCCAGCTCCACCGCAGTCTTGTTGAGGTCGACGCCGTACGCGTTGTGCAGGGCGATGTACGCCTTGACCTTCTGGAGTTCGCGCGGGTACTCCTCCGGGTCGATCTGCTCGCGCTCCTCGTGCTGCGCCAGCTTCAGGTACAGCTCGGCCAGCTGGTTGACCGCCTCGTTAAGGAACGCGCCCGAGCCGAGCGCCGGCTCGCACACCCGCCAGCGCAGCACCTCCGCCGCCGTGACGTCGGACTTCTCCGGCTCGCGCGGGTCCACGCGGCCCTCGTCGTCCAAGCGGAAGCGGAGCGTCTGCTCCACCGTGGCCTGCGTCAGGGACTCCGGCGTGTAGTACGAGGCGCTCGTCTGCCGGTCCCGGCCCGCCAGCCGGTACACGTACGAGCCGACCGGGTGCACCACCGAGTCCGGCTCGCCCGTCTCCGGGTTGATGCCGTCCTCCTTGACGAAGACACTGGTGCCCGGCACGTCCGAGTACAGGCCGGATTGGACCTGTTCGGTCTTGATCAGCCAGGACCCGCCCTCCGGATTGCCGCCCTTCGCAACCTCGTACATCGGCTCGGTGGCGATGAACCCGGTGTACGACATCAGGCCCTCGTACACCGCGCCCAGGTGGTTGATGCTGAGGTTCGCATAACTGATGAACCCACCCCGGCCCTTGCCCCGGCCCTCGACGAGGGTCAGATGGCGGAGGACCTGATGCAGCACCTTGTTGCGCAGCCGCAGATCCAGGGGCTTCGCCGGGGCCGGCGAGCCGTCGCGGCGGGTCGGCTCCGGGTAGGGGATCTTCTGCCCGACCAGCCCTATCGACTCGGGGTCGAAGAGCCGTGAGCGCAGAGCCTCGATACGTACGCCCTCATGCCCGTCGTCCTCGACCAGCTCGGGCGCCTCCTCGATCGGCGCGTTCCGGTCGGTGACCGTCCTCGCCACCGGGTGGCCCGTGAACACCTTCTCGAAGAGCAGGGCCAGCGAGTCGTGGAAGTGGAACCGGTCCCGGGACGCGCTGCCGAGCTTCTCCTGGACGACGAGCTCACGCAGCCGGGCCACGCTGTACCCGGTCGCGTACTCCTCGCTCCTCACCGGCAGGATGGCGAGCTCCGGCCGGGCCTCCGCGTACAGCAGGAACAGGATCCGGTACAGATAGCGCAGCGACTCCTCGGTCAGGAGATGCGGCAGGTCGCCGGGTTCCGGCAGAGCGTCGGGCAGCCATTCCGGCAGGTCCTCGGGGTGGACGCCGGACTCCTCGCGGGCCCGCAGCAACACCTCGTTGGCGATGAGCTGGACGGACTTCTGGAGCCCGACGCGGAGTTCGGCGGTCACGCCCACCGAGTGGTCCCGGGACTCGGCGACCAGCTTGGCGATCTCGTCGTCCGAACCGTCCTCGCCGGGCCGCAGGGACGAGGCCGCGAAGATCGCCGCGATCAGGTCGATCTCGTTGGCCTTCGTGCCCTTCGCCGCCTTGCGGGGCAGGGCGGTGTCCAGGTTCACCGCCAGATAGCGGCCGCGGGAGAACGCCTGCCGGTCGGCGAGGATCATCACTCCGCCGAAGAGGAGTAGCGCGTAGCGCGGGGCGTTCTCCGCGTTCAACACCCAGGAGGCCAGTTCGCGGACGGTCGTCAGTGTCTTCGAGGCCGAGACACGGACCGGGGAGGGGAGGAGATTCGCGGGACCGTCGCCGCGCGTGGCGTCCAGGTCCTCCGCGAAACCACCGGTCAGGACGAGGACCCCGGGCTCAGAATGGGCCACGGGCACGGCGATCGGGCCGGTCGGGGTGCGGACGGTGAAGTGCCCGGGGCGCGGGGAGAAGTCCAGGGCCTTCAACAGGCGTTCGTGCCACTCGGCCAGGGCGGCCCGCCATTCGCCCTCGGGGGTGGTATCGGCCTCGGTCTCCGGCAGCGTCGGCTGGAAAGTGGGCGGTTCTATGTCCGGCCCCGCTGCTTTGAGTACGGCGGCGGCTGCCTCCTGCGCCGCGACGGCCGCGGAGTACGGCAGCCCGTTGTACTTCTCGGAGTCCGGACCGAGTACCGCCCGTGCGTCCATGTAGGAGCGGGTCAGGTCGCGCAGGTTCTGCCGGGGAGTGGCCTCGCCCTGGCGTTCGCGCGCCGACCACTCCTTGAGGGGGCCGCTCGCGAGCTGTTTCGGCAGGATGTCGTCGAGGTAGAAGGACGGGAAGTACTCGCGCTCGTTGATCAGGGAGTCGAACGTCACGCCTGCTGCTCCTGCTCGCTGTTCATGGGGGTGGGGCCGAGGGGACGGTGACTCATGCGCCGGGCTCCAGAACGGCCAGGACCCGGATCATCGGCTCGCCCGCGGTCCGCAGCCGGGCGGCCGCCTCGGCCAGGTGGTCCGCCGCCTCGTCGCGGGTGGACCGGGTGAAGCCCGGAAGCAGCTCCTGCCGCCAGTCGCCGATCTGCTTCTCGTACGCGCGCAGTGGGGCGTCGACCTCCCGGTCGGCGATCTCCCGCAGGCCTTCAAGCTCGCGTCGGGTCTCGGCCACGGCCTTGGGGACAAGCGCCTGAAGGTCTTTCAGGGCGCCCGGAGTGTAGTGGTCGGGCATGTCCGGGCCGATGCGCAGTTCGGAGAGAAGCTCCGGGGTGAGTTCCCGGAGACGCGGCTCCGGCTCGTCGAGCCGGTCGATCGCACGCCAGGCGACCAGGGTCGGGCGCCCCTCGGCGTTGGACCACACGCCCTGGGTGAGGATCACCGGGGTGGGCGCGTAGCGGGGATCGACCTGGAGTACCTGGGCCTGCTGACGGCCCAGCTGGACGAGCACCTTGTCGGTGATCCACTCGACGACCGGGTGGAGTTCGCCGACGTAGTGGGCGTCCGGCCAGAGCGAGGACGAATGGGAGTCCTCGCGTGCCCTCTTGAGGGAATCGGCCGCGTCCTCACGGCTGAAGGTCAGCTTCATCCGGCGGGCGATGTTCTGGTCACGCAGATAGCCGGGCGGCAGCACGTCGAGCCGGTCGGCCAGATCCTCGGGGGTGTCGAAGCTCAGGTCGGTGCCGGTGAACGAGGCGTCGAGGTGGAGCGCCTCCAGCTTGGCCAGCTCCTCCAGCCCGGTGCGTACGTACAGGAGGCGGTTCCGCTCCGGAGCAGTGTCGAACAGGCGCAGCTCATTCACGGTCGGTATGCCGGATCCATCCGTGGTCGAGTCCGGTCCGTCCTGTGCCGGAACGGGCTCGTCCTGTGCGTCGGACCCGTAGTCGTCCAGATCCACGTCCAGATCGAAATCGAAGTCGGCGTCGAAGCCCGCGTCGACTTCCGCGTCCGACCCGGAGGCGTCGGCCTCCGGCTCCACCGGGGCCGGGCCGGTGCCGAACTCACTCATCGTCCGGCGCGCCACGGAGAACTCGGCGCCCAGGCCGCCGCCTTCGGCGAGGGCGTCCACATCGAAGGCCTGAAGGTCAGCGACCGCCTCCTCGGGCGGGGCGTCCCGGAGCAGCGCCTCCATCACCCGGCGCTCCTCCTTGTCCCAGTCGTCCTCCTTCGTTGCGGCTTCCACCGCACCCAACACCTCGTGGACCCGGGCCTCGCGGGCGAGGACCTTCTCCGCGACGGTCCGGTCATCCAGGGCGCCCTCGACCGCGCTCCGCAGGATCAGCGCCCGGAACTCGGGGTTCTCGGTCTGCCCGTAACGGTCGATACGGCCGTTACGCTGCTCGACCCGGATCAGGCTCCAGGGCAGGTCCCAGTGGACGAGGTGGTGGCACTGCCGGTGCAGGTTGACACCCTCGGAGGCGCCGTCGCCGGTCAGCAGCAGCCGCACGTCGCTGCCGGCCCGCGCGAACTCGTCCACGTAGTCCATCTGGACCGTGTCGGAGACCTCGCTGTGCATCACCTTCACGGCGGCCTTGCCGTCCTTGGGCTTCTTCCAGCCCAACAGCGCGGGCAGTGCCATGCCGAGCCAGTTGAGGGTCTCGCGCCGCTCGGAGAACACGACCGCACGGGTCGGGCCGCCCGGACCGACGTCGATCTGGCGGAGGTAGGCGACGAGGGCGGCGAGCTTGGCCGTGGCCCCGGCTCCCGTCGCCGACGCACGCTCGATCTCGCGCGCGAGCTCCGTGAGGCGCAGCAGCGAGGCGACCTGCGGCACCGCCGAGTGCGTCTCCCCACCAATCAAGGGCGGATCGGTGACGTCCTTGTGCCCTTCCGGCAGGGCATGGCCCATGCCGGACAGCTTCTTGCGGGCTGTCGCGAACAGCGCCCGGTGCGAGGAAAGGAACGACTTCAGCAGCACATACGGGAAGAGGCGATCGGCCGCGTGGGGGGCCGGATTCCCGAGCCAACTCTCGGTGAGCTCGGTGAAGACACGCTCTTCCAGCTCACCCGCTGTGCAAGGGATCGGCTCCGAGGTGCCGCGAGGAGCCCATGCTCCCTCCAGCGCCTTGGCCACCTCCTCGCTCACCTTCGTACGCCGCAGCATGAGGTGGTGCAGCTCGGACGCTTTGGGGTTCTGCTCATCCTTGACCGCCATCGGGTCCAGGAGCCGGACCAGACCGGTGAAGTCCCGCATCACACCGTTGTGCGGGGTGGCGCTCGCGAGGATCAGCGCGTCGGTCTGCTTCGCGAGCAGCTCGGCCAGGACGCGGCGGTCGCTGCCCCGGTTGATCAGGTTGTGGGACTCGTCGATCACGACGGCGTCCCATTCGATGCCCTGGAGCCAGGTGCCGTAGCGCTTGGCGTTCTTCAGGGTGTCCATGGAGATGATGACGCGCTTGTAGTACGTGAACGGGTTCCGGCCGACCGGGATCTTCCGCTCGATCCGGGAGATGCCCACGCTGTCCAGGCGGACGAGAGGCAGGGAGAAACGGGTCCACATCTCGTGCTGGAACTGCTCCAGCACCGGTGCCGGGGTGACCACGAGAATGCGCTCTCCGCGCCCGCGGCGGATCAGCTCACCGAGGAGGATCCCGATCTCCAGCGTCTTCCCGAGGCCGACCACGTCACCGATCAGCAGGCGCGGCCGCAGCGGATTGGCGAGAGCCTTCTCGGCCGGCCGGAGCTGGTAGTCCATGCGATCGAGCAGAAAACCCTCGGTCAGAGCGAGACGGCGCTCGATCTGGGGAAGCGGGGTCTTGCGCAGCACCGCCTCCAGGAACAGCCTGCTGAGGCGGTAACCCTCGGACGTGTCGTGCACGAGCCGGGTGTCCTCGGGGCGCAGGACACGGGGCGTGCCGTCGAGCGAGGTGAGGAAGCGTGCATGATGCCCGCGGACCAGTTCGGAGGCACCGGTCGCCTCGATCAGGATTTCACCGGTGCGGACCACGCTGCTGCTGCGGACCAGCCACTCCTCGTCCCGTACCTCGATCACCGTGCCCGCCGGGGGCGGGCCCGAGGGGAGGTCGGACGCTGCGTCGGGCATGAGGAGCGGTTCCTTTCGATGAGACGGTCCGGGGTGCACGCCGGACTTGGATGCGCAAAAAATCTATGGTGTCCACTGGTGACAGCGGCGACGCGAACGCCTTTCGTAGCCTAAACGGACAAAGCAGCCCCACGATCCGGGGGCTATACGCTGTCTCCGCAGCTCTGTCCGAGACCTACGCCGCAGCGGGTTAAAGGCACCCGCTGTGGGCGTAGGCCTTTCGCAGTTCGTCGGCCGCACGCAGGGCGATGGCCGGAGCCAGCGCGGGCTCGGGCGCCGCGGGTGGTTTCGGCGGCGCGAGCGGGTAGCTGGTCGCGGTCGCCTGTGCGGGGACGGGCGGAACAGCTGCCGAGACCGGCTGAGCGTTCAGGTCCACTACGGTCGGTACGTATTCGCCAGGGGCTGCCACGGGCTCGGCTGCCGCGTCCAGGGGCTCCAGGTCCTGCCCCTCGGCCTCCAGGAACTCGTCGAACAGGTCGGGTGCCCACGGGCTGTCCGGATCGGCGCCGTCGTCGACGGCCTGCTGGGCCGCGTGCTGGACCTCGGGGTTCGGGAGATCGGAGAGGGCTTTCGCAGGAAGCTCGGGGACCAGCCCTGCCTCTGTCACGAGGACCCGCAGTTCCTCCGCAGCAGCTTCTTCGGTCAGCCCGTGACCGGCGAGCAACTGTCGAAGGTCGCTCTCGATCTCGTCGAGTGACGGCCGCTGCGTCTCCACCTGCACCAGGATTCGGCCCAGCAGCGGCAGGTACGGCGCGTGGACGCCGTCCCACTTGGGGGCGGTGAGCAGGGGAGTGAGCGGATACGGCGCTCGCTTGGCGGCCGCGAAGAACAGCACCGCGCCCAGCGAGTAGATGTCCGCCGACTCCGTCACGTGCTTGGTGTCCGTCGCCTGTTCCAGCGACATGTAGGACAGGGTGCCGATGCCGACTCCCGTCTTGGTGAGAGCCGCCCCACTGTCCCGCTCTGTGAGAACGGCCAGACCGAAGTCGAGCACGACGGGGCCGTCGGGTCCGACCGCGATGTTCCCCGGCTTGAGATCCCGGTGCAGCAGTTTGGCCCCGTGGATAGCGCGCAGGGCGTCCACCAGGGCGAGACCTAGTGCGCCGTACGGCCCCACGGCCAGCGGGCCGCAGGTATGGACGAGCTTGTGCAGGGTCGGGCCGTGGACGTAGTCCATGGCCAGCCAGGGCTGTTCGGCGTCGGCGTCGGCACCGAGCAGCGCGGGTACCCGCGCGCTGGCCACCGTACGCATGGTGTCGATCTCCTGCGCGAACCGTGCCCTCGCCTCCTCCTCGGAGTGCTCGGAACCGTCCCGCAGCTTCGACGGTCTGATCACCTTGACCGCCGCCAGGGTAGGCTCGGCCGACTCCCTGGGCTCGGCCAGGTGGTAGCCCGTCTCCAGTTCGGGGCCGAGGTTCTCCAGGGGGAGCCTGCGTCCGAGATACGTGCGGCCCATCCCGCCCTGCCCGAGCACGGCGAGCAGTTCGAACGGACCCAGTACCACCGGATCCTTGTCCTCGTTCAGCTCGTACACGGCTCGTTCCCCCACCTCTGTCGAACCCGGTCGCGTCGTCGGCGGTGCGTGCGGCCCTGGAGGACCGGGCGCACGGGAGGCCGCGTCCGGCCGACGGCGCACACAGCTCCCGGCCAGTTTAGGACGGGAGAGGCCCTTCTCCGCCGGGGTCGGAGCAGGCCAGGGAGCTCAGCGGCCGGATCGGGCCAGGAGCTGGCCGAGAACCGACCTATGGGCCTCGGGTGCTGACGGGAGCTCCCGGTTGGAGGGCGGGCGGTGCCGCTAGCATGTCTCCCCTGTGACGCAGGGGAGCGTCCTTGATGCGGGGGGTGAGGGATGGCGCTCGACGGGCCCAGCCTGGGCAAGATGTTGGACGATGTCGCTGTCGGCAGGATCCAGCTTCCCGACTTCCAGCGGCAGTGGAAGTGGGACGACGACCGGATCAGCGCTCTGCTGGCGACCGTGACGCTCGACTACCCCCTGGGTGTCGCGATGACGCTGGAGACGGGCGGTGAAGCCCAGTTCAAGGCGCGCCCGTTGCACGGCACCGAGGTGGGCCCGCAAATCATCCCGGAGCAGCTGTTGCTCGACGGTCAGCAGCGGCTGACGTCCTTGTTCCAGGCGCTCAGGTCGGAGCGTCCGGTGGAGACGACGGGCGCCCGGAACAAACCGCTCAAGCGCTGGTACTACATCGACATCGCGAAAGCCGTGGACGACACCGCGGACCGGGACGAGGCGATCCTCTCCGTCCCCGAGGACCGTGTTGTGCGGGGTGCGTTGGGTCGGGGCGCTCCACGTGACCTGACCACACGGGAGAAGGAGTGCGCCAGTGGCCTCTTCCCGCTGAACCTGATCTTCGAACCGGACCAGACAGGGAAGTGGCAACGGGTCTACGTCAGTGGTGCCGAAGACCGCTGGGATCTGTGGTCGGCCTTCCAGGCCAGGGTGATCGACACCGTCAAGGGGTTCAAGGTGCCGCTGATCCGGCTACCCAAGGAGACCCGCAAGGAAGCGGTGTGCTCGGTGTTCGAGCGGGTGAACACCGGCGGCGTCGTCCTCAACGTCTTCGAGTTGCTCACGGCGACCTACGCCGGTGACACGCAGTATGCGGAGAACAACGGGGGCGAGGACTTCAGCCTCATCGAGGACTGGCGGGCCATCAAGGGCAAGCTGTGCTCGGAGCACCAGGTCTTCGGAACGACGGACAGGGACGGCGGTCAGGAGACCGGGCTCAGCAGCTTGGACTTCCTTCAGGCCATCGCGCTGGTTCGTACGCATCAGCGCAAGCAGGCGTTTCTGGCGGAACATCCGGGGGCGACGAACGCGCCGGCCGTGAGCTGTAAGCGCCGCGACCTGCTGCACCTGCCGCTCACCGACTACACACGGATCGCGCCGAAGGCCGCTGAAGCGCTGTCATGGGTCGGCCGGTTCCTCGGGGCACAACATGTCTTCCGTGAGCGCGACCTGCCGTACGGCTCCCAGATCGTGCCACTTACGGCGATCGGTGTCCTCCTCGGGAGCCTCGTGGAGGACCGGGACGTTCAGGACAAGCTCGCGCGCTGGTATTGGTGCGGTGTGTTCGGCGAGCTCTACGGAGGCGTCACGGACACCCGTTTCGTCCGGGACGTCGAGCAGGTGGTCGGTTGGATCAAGGAGGGCGGTCCGGAGCCCGACACCATCACGGAGGCGACGTTCCAGGAGCAGCGCCTGCATCGGCTCACTTCGCGCAACAGTGCTGCCTACAAGGGAGTGCACGCTCTGCTCCTCAAGGAAGGAATGATCGACTGGTTCTTCCACGAGGAGCCGATCAACGAGCAGTTTTTGATCGGGCAGTACGTGGACATCCGGCAGGTGTTCCCCAAAACCTGGTTCGAGCAGAACGGTGCGGACGGCACACGTATGACCAGCATCGTCAACAAGACGCCGCTGTCCTACAGGGCGCTGCAGGCGATGGGTTCCAGCGTGCCGTCGGCATACCTGTCCTCCTTCGAACGGCTTACCGGCAGCCCAGGTGACTGGTTCGACGACATCGTCGGCACGCACCTGATCGATGCCAAGTCTCTGCGCGCCGACGACTTCGAGGCGTTCTACCGGAACCGGACGGCCAGGCTTCTGGAACTTGTGGATCGTGAGATGGGCAAGGTCGCGGTGCGTGAGGGGGCGGACGATGCCCACGCCGGATGACGCCACCGTCACGAGCTTGGAAGGCACGACCGTGTCGATCCGGGATCTTCTGTCCCGATGGGGCTTCCGGATCCGTGACCACGCCTCCGTGCCACAGATCCGAATCGATCTGACCAACGTCGGACTGACCACGGTGCCGGACTTTGCGACCGGCCCGCTCGACGATGAGGTCGAAGTCGTACCGATCGCCCTCAGGCGTGCCGCCGGTGACGGTACGGACCATGGCGATGGCGGTGCCGAGAAGGACCCGGCGGACACCCCTGAAGAAGCTGTCGGCAAGTTCCCGCAGGCCGCGATGCGGGTTCAGGACCTGCAGTGTGCCGACAGGGTCACATCGGTCACACCCGACGAGACTCTGTCCGTCGCGATGGGCAGGATGGCGGAGTTCGGGTACTCACAACTTCCCGTGATCGATGCTTCAGGGACTCTTCATGGGGTTATCACCTGGGCATCGATTGCTCACATACATGCGACCGGGCGCACGATGTGTCTGGCCAGCGCGATCAGCAGTGAGTACGAGACGGTCAACGCCTCGGCGCATTTGCTGCCTGTTCTGCCGACCATCCGTGCACACGAGTTCGTCCTCGTCCGAGCCGCAGATGGACGGGTGACCGGCATCGTCACTTCAGCCGACCTCGCCGGCGAGTTCGGCACGGTAGCCCGCCCCTTCTTCACCTTGGGCGAGATCGAGCGGAGGCTGCGGCGGTGCCTGGGACGGGTCTACGACGATTCCGACGTCCAGAAGGTGCACAAGAAGAGGACGTCCGTCGACGAGTTGATGTTCGGCGAGTACATCCGCCTTCTGGACGACGAAGAACGCTGGGCCAAGCTCGGGTGGCCTCTTGTCGATAGGGACCACTTCGTCGGGCTGCTCGGCAGAGTGAAGGATGTGCGCAACACGGTCATGCACTTCAACGCCCCGGCGCTCAGGCCCGAGCAGCTCGACCTGCTCGACAGTTTCGTCTCCATGCTGCGCCTCTACGACCCGGATTACGGAGTCGCCCCCACGGCCTGAGGGCCCTCGTGCACGGCCTGTGGCACTTGTCCCAATCCACCTGACCGAGTGTCGTAGGTCGATCCCGCGGCGTCCTCAACACGGTTGGGCCGCAACGGAAACGGGGCGCGCACGAGGCGCTCCGTACGCCATCTTCACCTGTTCTCCGCCCTCCGCCCCGCACGGTGTGGCACCGTGGATCGACTGATGCCCCGGGCGTCCGGGCATCCGCGTAGGGGGGACCTTCATGCGACTTCGTACCGCCACGGCCTCGGCCGCGCTCGTCCTGTACGCCGCGGCGGGCGCAGTGGCCTGTTCGTCCTCGCCGGACGCCGTGGACGCCGAGCGGCCCACCACCCGCACCGAGCCGGCGTCCGTGGAAGGCCTGGCGGAGAGCATCGAGACGGGCAAGCGTCAGACTGGCTCGCCCGAGCTGAACGGGCAGAGCGTGCCGGGCCCCGAGAAGTGCGCCACCTCCATCGCCGAGATCCCGGCGGATTGCGTCGTCGACCCGTCTTTCGCCGAGTTCACCGAGGGGGAGCGGGCCGCAGAGCCGCCCATCCTGCCGTGAGACCCCGCCCGTGAACGGGTGAGACAGCCGCCACAGGAGGGCGGGCACACGCCGGTGTGCCCGCCCTCCTGTTCTGCGTCCGCACCGACTGCGCGACCGACCGCGCGGGCACGGCCCGGATCACCGGTGCACCACAGGCCACCTGCGTCACAGAAGCCCCTTCCATCCGTCACAGCGATCTCTTAGTCTCACACCCTGTTCACATGTGATAATTGATGATCTCGCCACAGAGGTCAGGCGCGGGGGTAGTGAAGCATGCGTGAAAACTGGCGCTCGAAGTTGAGCGTGCTCGCCGGGGCGTCGGCCCTCGCCCTCGCGGCCGTCACCGCGACGCCGGCGCTGGCCGACGACGCTCCCGAGGCCCCCCTGGAAGTGCAGCTGCCCGCCGACGTGAGCATCGTCGAAGGCATCACCCCGGAGCCCGGCCTGGAGATCCCCTTCCCGGTGGACGGGAAGGGGACGACGGGAGCGCCGGACGCGGTGGTGTCCGCCAAGGCCGCTCCACCGTCCAACACCTGCCTCGGCGCGACCGCCGCCTACGGCTCCACCGGGTGCTTCCAGCACAACGGCGACATCATCTGGGCGGGCGACACGAACAAGGACGGCATGTCCGCGGCCGTCGGTGTCTACACCGACTACGGGCGCGCCGAGGAGGTCTGCCTCAACAAGCTGGGCGTGGGCACCTGGGCGACCTGCAACAAGGACTACCGCGAGGGCGGGAACGTACGTCTCCGGGTCCTGCGCTACGACGGCGACACGGGCAAGTTCTACCAGCCCGAGGCCTGGTCCGGCTGGATCCCGGTCGACGGGAAGTTCTGACCGCTTACCTCGCGGGGGCGAGCCGGACCGCGTTCCGCTCGCCCCCGCGAGGGCGCGGCACACGCGCGGCGCACACGAAAAAACCGGACCAGCCTCTGCTGGTCCGGTTCTTCAATCCGGAAGTGCCCCCGGCAGGATTCGAACCTGCGCACCCGGCTCCGGAGGCCGATGCTCTATCCCCTGAGCTACGGGGGCGTATCGCGGTGCTGCTCTGCGACGGGTGAAACACTACCAGCTCCCACGGGGTGTCCGTGAACAGGTATTCCGCCGTGCCTCCGCGCCCCTTCCTCCCGGTCGGGCGGCCCGTGGGAGCGGTGGCCACCCGTCCGGGGTGGAAGTGGACAAAACCCGGACGCCGCACCTCCGGCCGACCTACTCTCGAAGGGTGCCAGGGGTGTACGGCCGCGTGCTTGTTGTCGACGACAACAAGGTCATCCGGCAGCTGATCAGGGTCAATCTCGAGCTGGAGGGCTTCGAGGTCGTGACCGCGGCCGATGGTGTCGAGTGCCTGGACCTGGTCGAGCGGGTCCGCCCCGACGCGATCACCCTCGATGTCGTGATGCCCCGGCTGGACGGTCTGGAGACCGCCACCCGCCTGCGCTCCGATCCCCGGACCCGTCGTCTTCCCATCGCCGTCATCAGCGCCTGTACGCCCTACGAGGTCGACGCGGGGGTGGCGGCCGGGGTCGACGCGTTCCTGGCGAAGCCGTTCGAGCCGAGCGAGCTGGTGCGCATCATGCGCCGGCTGGTGACGGGGGAGGAAGAGCCCTCGGTGGACGGCCGGCGCGGTGCCGGGCGGGCGGGGAGTGCCACCGGCTGACCTGGGCGGCGAACCGGGGCCGGGTCGACCGGGGCGGTGCCGCCGGGTCCGGCCGGCCCGGGCGTCGGGCGGGGTCCGGCCGACCGGATGGCGAAACCGGGTCGCGAAGTGCCCCCCTCTCTCACCTACGCTTGACCCGTGACCCCCGCCGACCTCTCCCGGACCGTGCTGCACGCCG
Source organism: Streptomyces sp. CA-278952 (assembly GCF_028747205.1). Lineage (NCBI taxonomy): Bacteria > Bacillati > Actinomycetota > Actinomycetes > Kitasatosporales > Streptomycetaceae > Streptomyces > Streptomyces sp. CA-278952. Next base: position 2,327,283 of record NZ_CP112880.1, on the reverse strand, counting down.
TGCGCCGCGCGGTCGACGAGGATGCCTTGCGCGCACCCGTGCCCGCGCGCGTGCGGGTGGAGAGGACCCGGCCCGGCGGCAGCGGGGACTACGCCTGCGCCGTCGCGCTCCAGCTCGCCGGGCCCGCCGCGCTGCCCCCCCTGGAGGTCGCCCGCATCCTGCGGGAACGCGTCGTCGGCGAACCCGGCGTCGGGCGGGTCGAGATCACCGGACCCGGGTTCCTGAGCTTCACCCTCGACGCACCGGCCGCGGGCGACCGGGCCGTGCTCGATGCCGTACGGGAACAGGGCCTCGCGTACGGCCACGGGGACGCGCTCCGGGACGAGATCCTCCAGTTCCATCACGCGCGGGAGGTCCGCGCCGCCGTCACCGCCCACGCCGTCCGCCGGCTCGTCATCTCCCAGGGCGCCCGGGTCCGGGTCAGCTGCGAGGAGGCGTCCGACCCGGACTGGGCCCGCCTCGGCGTCACCGTCGACGCACACGGGACGCCCCCCGTACCGCTCACGGGGATCCGGCCCGTCCCCGCCGGGGCCACCGCGGGGGAGCTGCTGGAGCGGCTCGGGCCCGACGCCGCCCGCTGGGGGCTCCTGCGGCCCGCCGGGCACGACCGTGCGGCCCTCGGCCCCGGACTGCTCGTCCAGGGCGAGGCGAACCCGCTCTTCCGGGTCCGTTACGCCCACGCCAGGGCCCGTGCGCTCACCCGCGGGGCCGCCCTCCTCGGCTTCACCGCCGAGCCCGCCGAGCCCGCCCTGTACGCCGCGTACGCCGCGTACGCCGGGCCCGCCGCGCCCGGCGGAAGCCACCCCGCGCACGCCCCGTACTCCGGGCCCGCCGCGCCCGGCGGAAGCCACCCCGCGCCCACCCCGCACGCCCCGTACACCGGGCACGGCGGAAGCCACCCCGAGCCCGCCCCTTACGGCCGGCGTGCCGAGCCCGCCCCCGGCGCCGAAGGCCCCGTCCCTCACGACCGTGCGGCCCGCCCCCTCCTCGACCTCATCGCCGACCACCCCGGCGTCCTGCTCGCAGCAGCCCGTCACCGCGCGCCCGACCGGGTCGCCCGGCAGCTGGAAGCCGTCGCCCAAGCGTTCTTCGACTTCCACGACTCCTGCCCGTCCCTGCCCTCCGGTGACGAGAAACCCTCGGCCGCCCACCGTGCCCGGCTGGCTCTCGCCGAAGCCGCCGGAACGGTGCTGGCAGGCGGCCTGTCCCTGCTCGGCATCCGCGCGCCCGAACACCTCTGACGCGATCAGAAGAGACCCGAAAGAACCATCACGATGAGCCGCTCCGCACACCCCGCAGGACCCCGTCACGCCGACGTCCTCACCGAGGGGCACTACTCCGCGCCCGCCGCCGACCTCAACGTCCTCGACGAGAAGGTCTGGTCACGCACCGTCACCCGTGACGCGGACGGTGCCCTCACCGTCGGCGGGATGACCGTCGCCCGGCTCGCGGAGGAGTTCGGCACCCCCGCCTACTTCCTCGACGAGAGCGACTTCCGGGCCCGCTGCCGCGCCTGGTCCGACGCCTTCGGGCCGGACGCCGACGTCTTCTACGCCGGGAAGGCCTTCCTCTCCCGCGCCGTCGTGCGCTGGCTGAAGGAAGAGGGGCTGAACCTCGACGTGTGCTCCGGCGGGGAGCTGACCACCGCGCTCGACGCCGGTATGCCCGCCGAACGCATCGCCTTCCACGGCAACAACAAGACCGTCGCCGAGATCGAGCGGGCCGTCGAGGCGGGCGTCGGGCGGATCGTGCTCGACTCCTTCCAGGAGATCGTCCGCGTCGCCCACATCGCCCGGCGCCACGGCGTCCGCCAGCGGGTGCAGATCCGCGTCACCGTCGGCGTCGAGGCCCACACCCACGAGTTCATCGCCACCGCGCACGAGGACCAGAAGTTCGGGATCGGGCTCGCCGACGGGCAGGCCGCCGAGGCGGTGCGCCGGGCCCTCGCCCTCGACGGCCTCGAACTCATCGGCGTCCACTCGCACATCGGCTCGCAGATCTTCGACATGGCCGGCTTCGAGGTCTCCGCCCGCCGCGTGGTGCAGCTGCTCGCCGAGATCCGCGACGAGCACGGCGTCGAACTGCCCGAGATCGACCTCGGCGGCGGCCTCGGCATCGCCTACACCTCCGAGGACGACCCCCGCGAACCGCACGAGATCGCCAAGGCGCTCCGCGACATCGTCACCCGCGAGTGCGAGGCCGCGAGGCTGCGCACCCCCCGGATCTCCGTCGAGCCGGGGCGCGCCATCGTCGGCCCCACCGCGTTCACGCTGTACGAGGTCGGCACGATCAAGCCCCTGGAGGGGCTGCGGACGTACGTCAGCGTCGACGGCGGCATGTCCGACAACATCCGCACCGCGCTGTACGACGCCGAGTACAGCGTCGCCCTCGTCTCCCGCACCTCGGACGCCGAACCGATGCTGGTCCGGGTCGTCGGCAAGCACTGCGAGAGCGGCGACATCGTGGTCAAGGACGCGTTCCTCCCCGCCGACCTGGCCCCCGGCGACCTGATCGCCGTCCCCGCCACCGGCGCGTACTGCCGTTCCATGGCCAGCAACTACAACCACGCACTGCGCCCGCCGGTCGTCGCGGTCCGCGACGGAGAGGCACGCGTCATCGTCCGGCGCGAGACGGAGGAAGATCTCCTGCGTCTCGATGTCGGCTGATGAAATAGTCATCTCAGGATCCGGACGTGGGTCAGAAACTCCCGTCCGGTGAGTGAGACTGGTCCCCAATGAGCATGGCCCTCCGGCGGCTGGGGGTGCGACGCCGCCCCCCGTCGCCGGAGGGTCCAGGTATGAGAAACGAGGTCGGATGATGCGTACGCGTCCGCTGAAGGTGGCGCTGCTGGGCTGCGGTGTGGTCGGCTCAGAGGTGGCGCGCATCATGACGACGCACGCCGACGACCTCGCGGCGCGCATCGGCGCGCCCGTCGAGCTCGCCGGCGTGGCCGTCCGCCGGCCCTCGAAGGTGCGTGAGGGCATCGACCCCGCACTGATCACCACCGACGCGACCGCGCTCGTGCGGCGCGGCGACATCGACGTCGTCATCGAGGTCATCGGGGGCATCGAGCCGGCCCGGGCGCTCATCACCGCCGCCTTCGAGAACGGCGCGAGCGTCGTCTCCGCCAACAAGGCGCTGCTCGCCGAGGACGGCGCCTCCCTGCACGCCGCCGCCGAGAAGTACGGCCGCGACCTGTACTACGAGGCCGCCGTCGCCGGGGCCATCCCGCTGGTGCGGCCGCTGCGCGAGTCGCTCGCCGGGGACAAGGTCAACCGGGTGCTCGGCATCGTGAACGGCACGACCAACTTTATCCTCGACAAGATGGACACCAGCGGGGCCGGCTACTCCGAGGCGCTCGACGAGGCCACCGCCCTCGGGTACGCCGAGGCCGACCCGACCGCCGACGTCGAGGGCTTCGACGCCGCGGCGAAGGCCGCGATCCTCGCCGGGATCGCCTTCCACACCCGCGTGAAGATCGGCGACGTGCACCGCGAGGGCATCACCGAGGTCACCGCCGCCGACATCGCCTCGGCCCGCCGGATGGGCTGCACGGTCAAACTGCTGGCCATCTGCGAGCGCGCCGCCGACGGGGCCTCCGTCACCGCCCGCGTCCACCCCGCGATGATCCCGCTCAGCCACCCGCTGGCCTCGGTCCGCGAGGCGTACAACGCGGTCTTCATCGAGGCCGACGCGGCCGGGCAGCTCATGTTCTACGGGCCCGGCGCCGGCGGCTCGCCGACCGCCTCCGCGGTCCTCGGCGACCTCGTCGCGGTCTGCCGCAACAAACTGGGCGAGGCCACCGGCCCCGGTGAGTCCGCCTACACCCGCCTGCCGGTCAGCCCCATGGGCGAGGTCGTCACGCGGTACCACATCAGCCTCGACGTGGCCGACAAGCCGGGCGTGCTCGCCCAGGTCGCGACGGTCTTCGCCGAGCAGGGCGTATCCATCGATACCGTCCGCCAGCAAGGACGAAGTTCAGGCAGCGGCGACGAAGGCGCCATCGAGCAGGGTGGCGGCGGGCGACGGGTGGGCGGAGGCGGCGAGGCGTCCCTCGTCGTCGTCACCCACCGCGCGCCCGACGCCGCCCTCTCCGGGACCGTCGAAGCGCTGCGCAAGCTCGACACCGTGCGCGGTGTCGCCAGCATCATGCGTGTTGAAGGGGAGTAAGGACCCATGACCAGCAAGGGCACCCACCAGTGGCGCGGCATCATCGAGGAGTACCGGGACCGGCTTCCGGTCACGAGCACGACTCCGGTCGTCACGCTTCGTGAGGGCGGTACGCCGCTCGTTCCGGCGCAGGTCCTCTCCGAGCGCACGGGCTGCGAGGTGCACCTCAAGGTCGAGGGCGCCAACCCGACCGGTTCGTTCAAGGACCGCGGCATGACCATGGCCATCACCCGGGCCAAGGAGGAGGGGGCGAAGGCCGTCATCTGCGCCTCCACCGGCAACACCTCGGCCTCCGCCGCGGCGTACGCCGTGCGCGCGGGGATGGTCTGCGCCGTCCTCGTACCGCAGGGCAAGATCGCGCTCGGCAAGATGGGACAGGCGCTCGTGCACGGCGCCAAGATCCTCCAGGTCGACGGCAACTTCGACGACTGTCTGACCCTGGCCCGCTCGCTCTCGGACAACTACCCGGTGGCGCTGGTCAATTCGGTCAATCCGGTCCGTATCGAGGGCCAGAAGACCGCCGCGTTCGAGATCGTCGACGCGCTCGGCGACGCCCCCGACATCCACGTCCTGCCGGTCGGCAACGCGGGCAACATCACCGCGTACTGGAAGGGGTACACCGAGTACGCCGGTGACGGCGTCTCGACCCATTCCCCGCGCATGTGGGGCTTCCAGGCCTCCGGCTCCGCGCCCATCGTGCGCGGCGAGGTCGTCAAGGACCCCTCCACCATCGCCACCGCGATCCGCATCGGCAACCCGGCCTCCTGGAACTACGCACTGGCCGCACGCGACGAGTCGGGCGGCTTCATCGACGAGGTGACGGACCGGCAGATCCTGTCCGCGTACCGGCTGTTGGCCTCCCAGGAGGGCGTCTTCGTGGAGCCCGCGTCGGCGGCCTCCGTCGCCGGCCTGCTCAAGGCCGCCGAGGAGGGCAAGGTCGACCCCGGCCAGCGCATCGTCTGCACGGTCACCGGCAACGGCCTCAAGGACCCCGACTGGGCCGTCGCGGGCGCACCGCAGCCGGTCACCGTCCCGGTCGACGCGGCCACCGCCGCCGAGAAGCTCGGCCTCGTCTGATCCGGTCCCGGGCCGGCCGTCGGCGCGCGCCGACGGCCGGCCCGGGAAACGCGACAACCCGCTCAACCAGCCCCTTTCCGGGGCGGAGAGCGCATGGGAGGCGGGCGACACGCATCGTGCGCCTCCTGTGCGCCCTATGTCGCGACAGAACCTTCCTTCGATAAGCTGTATCCCATCCGCCCGGCATCCGCCCGCCGGACCGCCACGCCTGCGGTCCCCGTCGTGGCCGTCGGGCCGGTCGCCGGATTCCCGCATCGATTCGGAGCCCTCCGCACAGCCGCGGCCCCCACCGCCATGACCCCCGCCGATCGCCCCCGCCCCTGAACACCACCCCTCAGCACCGCCCTCACGCCCCGCCGCCGCAGAGCCACCCGCACTGCATCCCCGCCGCCTTACAAGGAGTGGTCCGACCGATGGCCGGTCCCGCGTTCCGAGCCGCCGCCGTCAGGGTGCGCGTCCCCGCAACCAGCGCCAACCTGGGGCCGGGGTTCGACGCCCTGGGCCTCTCGCTGGGGCTGTACGACGACGTCGTCGTCCGGGTCGCCGACTCCGGGCTGCACATCGACATCGCAGGTGAGGGCAGTGACACGCTGCCCCGCGACGAGAGCCACCTGCTCGTGCGCTCCCTGCGCACCGCGTTCGACCTGCTCGGCGGCCAGCCCCGCGGGCTGGAGATCGTCTGCGCCAACCGCATCCCGCACGGCCGCGGCCTCGGCTCCTCCTCCGCCGCCATCTGCGCCGGAATCGTCGCCGCCCGCGCCGTGACGACGGGCGGCGACGCCCGCCTCGACGACGCGGCCCTGCTGGAGCTGGCGACCGAGATCGAGGGGCACCCCGACAACGTCGCGGCCTGTCTGCTCGGCGGCTTCACGCTCGCCTGGATGGACGGCGGCGCGGCCCGGGCGATCCGGATGGACCCCGCCGAATCGGTCGTCCCGGTGGTCTTCGTACCGGGGCGCCCGGTGCTCACCGAGACGGCGCGCGGCCTGCTCCCGCGCACCGTCCCGCACGTCGACGCGGCCCTCAACGCCGGCCGGGCGGCCCTGCTCGTCGAGGCCCTGACCCGCCGCCCGGAGCTGCTGCTCGCCGCCACCGAGGACCGGATCCACCAGGAATACCGGGGTCCCGCCATGCCGGAGAGCGTGGAACTGGTCAACCGCCTGCGCGCCGACGGCGTGCCCGCGGTCATCTCCGGCGCGGGGCCCACGGTCCTCGCGCTGGCGGAGGAAGGCTCGGCCGACAAGGTCGCCCGACTGGCGGGGGAGGGCTGGGCGGCGAATCGGCTGGCCCTCGACGCGACGGGCGCCAGTGTGCTGCCGCTGGCCGCGTAACCGCATGTGATTACCGGTGAGCGAGAGGGGGAATGTTTGTTGGAGCCGGTAGTGTTAACCTCAAGTCTGCAACCGACGTCTTTGAGGCGCGTTGCTTCGTGTCCCCCTCCGGGACCACCATTCTTCCGGGAGCCTCCCCAACTGCCTGAGCAGCCTGCCTGAGCAGTTTCGAGCACGCTCCGGAACCGGCACGACACCCCTCGCTGGTCCAGGAGTGGGCCGAGCAGGGGGATCTCGCGCCGGACCCCGCACGTTCATCTCTCCGCCGTACACCCGGCGGACCACCGCCCCGGCAAGGTCCGCGATCCAGCAAGATCAACAGACCGCAGTCGGACAGCACAACCGGTCGCCGAGCCAGAAGGCCGACGTCCGCTCCAGGGAAGGACCCTTCGTGAGCGACACCACCGATCTGATGGGCGTGACTGCCGACAAGAGCGTCGACAGCGCCGCGCCCGCCGAAGGTGCTGCCACTGGCACCACCGCACGGCGCCGCCGCTCCGGCACCGGCCTCGAGGGCATGGTCCTGGCCGAGCTGCAGCAGGTCGCGTCCGGCCTCGGCATCAGGGGCACTGCGCGGATGCGCAAGAGCCAGCTGATCGAGGTCATCAAGGAGGCGCAGGCGGGTGGCGGATCTGCCGCCCCCAAGGCCTCCTCCAAGGCCGCAGAGGCCCCCGCCGAGGCGGAGAGCAAGCCGAAGCGCCGCGCGACCTCGAAGGCGCGCACCGGGGACGAGCCCGCTGCCGCCGCCGCCGAGAAGGACGCGGCCCAGCAGCAGATCGACATCCCCGGTCAGCCGGCCAGCGACGAGCAGCCCGCGGGCGAGCGTCGTCGCCGTCGTGCGACCGCGCAGGCGGGCAGCCCCGACACCAAGACCGAGGTCACGACCGAGGTCAAGGCCAAGGCGGAGCCCCAGGCCGAGCAGAAGACCGAGGAGCGGGGCGAGCCGAAGGGCGACGCCAAGGCCGAGGCCGCCGCCGACACGGCCGAGGGTCGTCGCGGCGACCGTCAGGGCCGCGGCGAGCGTGGCGACCGCGGTGAGCGGCGTGAGCGTCAGCGCGACCGCCGCGGCAAGGGCGACGACCAGGGCCAGCAAGGCGGTGGCGGGCAGCGCCCGCAGCGCCAGGGCCAGGGCCAAGGGCAGGGCCAGGGCGGTGGCGGTCAGGGCCAGGGGCAGGGCCAGCAGAACCGTGACAACGGTCCGCAGGACGACTTCGACGACGAGGCGGGCGGCCGTCGCGGGCGTCGCGGCCGCTACCGCGACCGCCGTGGCCGTCGCGGGCGCGACGACTTCGCCAGCGATGTGCAGGTGGCCGACGACGACGTCCTGATCCCCGTCGCGGGCATCCTGGACATCCTCGACAACTACGCGTTCATCCGGACCTCCGGCTACCTGCCGGGCCCGAACGACGTGTATGTCTCGCTCGCCCAGGTCCGCAAGAACGGCCTGCGCAAGGGCGACCACGTCACCGGCGCGGTGCGCCAGCCCAAGGACGGCGAGCGGCGCGAGAAGTTCAACGCGCTGGTCCGCCTCGACTCGGTCAACGGCATGGCCCCGGAGTCGGGCCGCGGCCGCCCCGAGTTTCAGAAGCTGACCCCGCTCTACCCGCAGGACCGGCTCCGTCTGGAGACCGACTCCAACATCCTGACGACGCGGATCGTCGACCTGGTGGCCCCGATCGGCAAGGGTCAGCGCGGGCTCATCGTGGCCCCGCCGAAGACCGGCAAGACCATGATCCTTCAGGCGATCGCCAACGCGATCACGGTCAACAGCCCCGAGTGCCACCTGATGGTCGTCCTGGTCGACGAGCGTCCGGAAGAGGTCACCGACATGCAGCGGTCGGTGAAGGGCGAGGTCATCTCCTCCACCTTCGACCGTCCCGCCGAGGACCACACCACCGTCGCCGAGCTGGCCATCGAGCGTGCCAAGCGTCTCGTCGAGCTGGGTCACGACGTGGTCGTCCTGCTCGACTCGATCACCCGTCTGGGCCGCGCGTACAACCTCGCGGCGCCGGCCTCCGGCCGCATCCTGTCCGGTGGTGTCGACTCGACCGCGCTCTACCCCCCGAAGCGCTTCTTCGGTGCCGCGCGCAACATCGAGGACGGCGGCTCGCTGACCATCCTCGCCACCGCGCTCGTCGAGACCGGCTCGCGCATGGACGAGGTGATCTTCGAGGAGTTCAAGGGCACCGGTAACATGGAGCTCAAGCTCGACCGGAAGCTCTCGGACAAGCGGATCTTCCCGGCGGTGGACGTCGACGCGTCCTCCACCCGTAAGGAAGAGATCCTGCTCGGCACCGACGAGCTGGCGGTCGTCTGGAAGCTGCGCCGGGTGCTGCACGCGCTCGACCAGCAGCAGGCGATCGAGCTCCTCCTGGACCGGATGAAGAAGACCCAGTCCAACGCGGAGTTCCTGCTCCAGATCCAGAAGACGACGCCGGGCAGCGGAAACGGCAACGACTGACGTTCTCCCGCTGTTCCGCTGTTCCGCTGTTCTGTGAAAGCGCCCCGTTACCCCGGTGACGAGGGCGTTTTCGCGTTATACGATCAGCGGCAGTAGGTGGGGGGGAACGTATTTTCTATACGCCCACTGTGATGTCTCCAGTGGGGAGAACTCTCTCCTTCGCACGCACGTACGCGGCACGGTCACCGAGGTGTGCCGTGTCCATCGAGGGGAGTCCTGTGACATCTGGCAGACGGAGGGGTTTCATGACCCTCCCCGTGGCAACTGCCGTGCTCGCTCTGGCAGCGGGGGCACTCGCCTCCGTTCCCGCGCAGGCCGCGGACACGGTCCCGCTTCCGGGCAAGCAGAACACCCAGAAGCGGTCCGACGTACCGCAGGCCGAACTGCTCGACACCGTCAAGGGGTCGGCCGCCAGACTGGCGGAGGGCGAGTCGGGTGCGCCCGCGCCCGGCGGAACCACGGAACCGGCGCCGGAGCGCACCGCCGATCCGAAGATCATCGGGGGGTCCGAAGCCCTGATCTCCGAGGCGCCGTGGATGGTGCAGCTGCACTACTACGACGACAAGGGAACCTCCGGCACCGCGGACGACGAGAGCTACTTCTGCGGTGGCACGCTCGTCGCACCCGCCAAGGTCCTGACCGCCGCGCACTGCGTGGACGGACTGGACTGGAACAAGAACGGCGCCGTCCTGGGCGGCACCGCCAAGCTCCCGGTCGGCGATGACCTGAACGGCGGCCAGGCCGTGGGCGTCTGGCGTCAGTGGGTCCACCCCGCTTACGACGACGCCGAATTGAGCAGCGACGTCGCCGTGCTGACGCTGGGCGCGGCCCTCCCGTACAAGACGCTCCAGCCGGCCTCCGGCGCCGATACGGCGCTGTACGAGCAAGGCACCCGCGCCACCGTCTACGGCTGGGGCCGCACCAGCTCCACCAGCGACGCCATCTCGCCGACGCTGCGCAAGGCCACGGTGCCGGTCAACGCCGACTCCACCTGCTCGTCCTTCTACGGCTCCGAATTCGTGCCCGGGAAGATGACGTGCGCGGGGGACCCGGCCGTCGGCCAGGACGAGGGCACCGTATCGCCGTGCAACGGTGACTCGGGCGGTCCGCTCGTGGTCAACGGCCGTATCGCGGGCGTGGTTTCGTGGGGCGTGCGGGACTGCGTCGCCACCGGTGCGTACAGCGTCTATTCCAAGGTCAGCTCGTTCTTCGGGGAGATCAACCCCCGAGTGGACGACGCCAACCTGAACTTCGACGCGACGGCGGACCTGTTCGCCCGGAAGTCGAATGGCGAGGCGTTCGAGTACTACTCCACCGGCCAGGCATTCGGCTCCTCCGCCGCACTCGGCAACTGGGGCGCGGTCGACCTGATACGTCAGGTCGACTGGGACCGTGACTACTTCCAGGACTACATCTACCGCGTCGACGGTGACCTCTACTGGTTCTACTTCGACGGGACCGAGTGGGCGGAGAAGAGGATCGGCACGGGCTGGTCCTCCTTCAAGAACATCCTCTTCCCCGGGGACGTCACCGGGGACGGCAACCCCGACCTCGTCGGTATTGACGGCACCGGCACCCTGGTGACCTACCCGGGCAAGGGCGACGGCACCTTCGGGTCCAAGAGCGAGGCCGGTACCGGCTGGGGCTCGCTGAATGTGTTCGGCAAGGGCGACTACAGCGGCGACGGCATTCCCGACCTGCTGGCCCGTGACGGGAAGGGCCAGCTGTGGCTCTACGCGGGCCGGCACAACGTCGCCTCGCCGTTCGCCAACAAGATCCTGGTCGGCACCGGCTGGAACTTCTCGGCCTACATCGCCACCGGGGACAACACCGGTGACGGCAAGGCGGACCTCACCGTCCGTGACAGCGCCGGGACGATGTGGTTCTACCCGACCAGCGGTTCGGCGACCAAGCCCTTCGGGCCGAAGCTGCAGGCCGGCACCGGCTGGAGCGGATTCGACCTCTTCGGCTGACCTCGGCCGGCCCGAGACCTTGGCCACACCGGCCCCGGTCCCCGGACCGTCCGCCACATCGCGGTACCGAGCACGAATCCCCAGGTGAACGCCGCCTCAAGGCCCGTTCGCCCGAGCGTCCTGTGGCCCCCGTCCTCCGACGGGGGCCACAGCCGCGTATGCAACCCTTCTTGCTGCTTCGGCCGTCCGTCAGGAGAGGCCGACCGCGCGTGGAACACCACCACGGCAGGGGGGCAGACGGGCCACAGGAGTGACGAGGAGACGCGTGAGCGAGCAGAGCAGGAGCGCCGGCCGCATACGCGGCACCGGCAGCCGACGGAGGAAGCCGTCCCGCCGGCACCGGGCCAAGGTCGTCGCGGCCTGGACGGCGGCGGGTGTCGTGGTCGTCGGCGGGACCGGACTCGGATACGCATACCTGGCGCTCGACGGCAACCTCTCCAGCATCGACATCGACGCCAAGCTCGGCACCGACCGTCCCGACGACGTGGACGACGGCTCGCAGGACATCCTGGTGCTGGGCTCCGACTCGCGCTCCGGCGACAACGGGAAGTACGGCGAGGACGAGGGCGCGGCCCGCTCGGACACGGCGATGGTCCTGCACGTCGACAAGGGCCACAAGTCCGCGAGCGTCGTCTCGATACCCCGCGACACCCTGATAGAGCGCCCCGCCTGCGAGAGCGACACCACCGGCGACGAGGTCCCCGCCGAACACCGGGCGATGTTCAACACCGCCTACGAGGTCGGCGGGCCCGCCTGCGCGGTGAAGACCGTCGAATCGATGTCCGGCATCCGCATGGACCACTACCTGGAAGTCGACTTCACCGGCTTCAAGGAGCTCATCGACGAGCTCGGCGGCGTGGAGATCACCACGAGGACCGCGATCGACGACTCCAAGAGCCACCTGGACCTGGAGCCGGGCACCCACACGCTGAACGGCGAGGAGTCCCTCGGCCTTGTCCGTACGCGCAAGAGCGTCGGCGACGGCAGCGACCTCGGGCGCATCCAGCTCCAGCAGGCGTTCATCAAGGCGCTGATGGAGCAGGCGAAGAGCGTCGGGGTGTTCACCAGCCCCACCAAGCTCTACGGCCTCGCGGACGCCGCCACCCAGGCCGTCACCACCGACTCCGGGCTCGGCTCCGTCAAGAAGCTCACCGGTTTCGCCAAGGGCCTCAAGGGGCTGAACGCCAAGAGGGTCCACATGGTGACCCTGCCCGTGGAGTACGACCCGGCCGACCCGAACCGGGTCCTGCCGCAGGAGAAGGCCGGCCGGCAGGTCTGGGCCGCCCTCGCACACGACCGGCCGATCCCCGCCTCCGCCACCGAGAAGTCGGCCGGTGACAAGGGCGACGCCGCCGAGGTCGTCGAGTAGCGACCACCCGTCACGCTCCGTCCGGGAATACCTGCGCTCCGCCCCCGGTTTTGGGAGATACGGCCGGTCCTGGCAGACTGGTACGTCGGCCCCGGTTCACGGCCGCGCAATCCGCGCGGACGACCCGGCGCCCTCCCGAAACAAGGAGACACCTTGAAGCGCGACATCCACCCCGAGTACGTCGAGACGCAGGTCAGCTGCACCTGCGGTGCGTCGTTCACCACCCGGAGCACCATCGACAGCGGCAACATCCGCGCCGACGTCTGCTCCGAGTGCCACCCGTTCTACACGGGCAAGCAGAAGATCCTCGACACCGGCGGCCGCGTGGCCCGCTTCGAGGCCCGCTTCGGCAAGGCTGCCGGCTCCGCCAGCAAGTAGCGAGCCACTGCGCCGGTTCTCGGCGCCCTCTTCCCGGGGGCGTCGGAACCGGCGTTTTTTCCGGTCGGGTGCCCGGGGGAGCCCTGCCGGACGCCCCACCCGGCAGTACGCCCTCCAGCAGGCCCGCAGACGTGAAACCAACCAGGAGCCCCCGAATGTTCGAGGCGGTCGAGGAATTGATCGGTGAACACACCGGTCTCGAGAAGAAGCTCGCCGACCCGTCGGTCCACGCCGACCAGGCCAACGCGCGCAAGCTGAACAAGCGCTACGCGGAGCTGACCCCGATCGTCTCCACGTACCGGGCCTGGAAGCAGACCGGCGAGGACATCGAGACCGCCCGCGAGTACGCCGCGGACGACCCCGACTTCGCCGCCGAGGTCAAGGACCTGGAGAAGCAGCGCGAAGAGCTCACCGAGAAGCTCCGCCTCCTCCTCGTCCCGCGCGACCCCAGCGACGACAAGGACGTGCTCCTGGAGATCAAGGCGGGCGCCGGCGGCGACGAGTCCGCCCTGTTCGCGGGCGACCTGCTGCGCATGTACCTGCGCTACGCCGAGCGCGTCGGCTGGAAGACCGAGATCATCGACTCCACCGAGTCCGAGCTCGGCGGCTACAAGGACGTCCAGGTCGCCGTGAAGACCAAGGGCGGCAACGGCGCCACCGAGCCCGGCCAGGGCGTCTGGGCCCGGATGAAGTACGAGGGCGGCGTGCACCGCGTGCAGCGCGTGCCCTCCACCGAGTCCCAGGGCCGCATCCACACCTCCGCCGCGGGCGTGCTCGTCACCCCCGAGGCCGAGGAGGTCGACGTCGAGATCCACGCCAACGACCTGCGCATCGACGTCTACCGCTCCTCCGGCCCCGGCGGTCAGTCCGTCAACACGACCGACTCCGCCGTCCGCATCACGCACCTGCCCACCGGCGTCGTCGCCTCCTGCCAGAACGAGAAGAGCCAGCTCCAGAACAAGGAGCAGGCCATGCGCATCCTGCGCTCCCGGCTGCTGGCCGCCGCCCAGGAGGCCGCCGAGCAGGAGGCCTCCGACGTACGCCGCAGCCAGGTCCGCACCGTCGACCGCTCCGAGAAGATCCGGACGTACAACTTCCCGGAAAACCGCATCTCGGACCACCGCGTCGGCTTCAAGGCGTACAACTTGGACCAGGTGCTCGACGGAGAGCTGGACGCCGTCATCCAGGCATGCGTCGACGCCGACTCCGCCGCCAAGCTCGCCAACGCGTAAGCGACCCGCCCGCCCCGCACACCCGTAACCCGTACGGAGAACCGCGATGAACCTGCTGCTCGCCGAGGTGGCCCAGGCCACCCAGCGGCTGGCCGACGCCGGTGTCCCCTCACCGCGATTCGACGCCGAGGAACTCGCGGCCTTCGTCCACGGGGTGAAGCGGGGCGCGCTGCACACGGTGCCCGACACCGACTTCGACGCCCGGTACTGGGAGACGATCGCCCGCCGCGAGGCCCGCGAACCCCTCCAGCACATCACCGGCCGCGCCTTCTTCCGCTACCTGGAGCTCCAGGTAGGACCCGGTGTCTTCGTGCCCCGCCCGGAGACCGAGTCCGTCGTCGGCTGGGCCATAGACGCGGTGCGCGCGATGGACGTCGTCGAGCCCGTCGTCGTCGACCTGTGCACCGGATCGGGCGCCATCGCCCTCGCCATGGCCCAGGAGGTTCCCCGCTCCCGGGTGCACGCCGTCGAGCTCTCCGAGGACGCCCTCAGGTGGACGCGGAAGAACGCCGAGGGGTCCAGGGTCACCGTGCACAAGGGAGACGCCCTGAGCGCCCTTCCGGAGCTCGACGGCCAGGTCGACCTGGTGATCTCCAACCCGCCGTACATCCCGCTCACCGAGTGGGAGTACGTCGCCCCCGAGGCCCGCGACCACGACCCGGAGATGGCCCTGTTCTCGGGCGAGGACGGCCTCGACACCATCCGCGGCATCGAACGCACCGCCCACCGTCTGCTGCGCCCCGGCGGCCTCGTCGTCATCGAGCACGCCGACACCCAGGGCGGCCAGGTGCCGTGGATCTTCACCGAGGAGCGGGGCTGGGCGGACGCCGCCGACCACCCCGACCTGAACAACCGGCCCCGGTTCGCCACCGCCCGCAAGGCCATGCCGTGACCGGCCCCCGGCACCACCACCCGTACCCGTACCCGCTCCAGGAGGCCGGCTGATGGCTCGGCGATACGACTGCAACGACGCCACCGACCGGACCACGGGCCTGCGCGAGGCCGCATCGGCCGTCCGCCGGGGCGAACTGGTCGTGCTGCCCACCGACACCGTGTACGGGATCGGTGCGGACGCCTTCACCTCGGAGGCCGTCGCGGATCTGCTGGACGCCAAGGGCCGGGGCCGCAACATGCCCACCCCCGTCCTCATCGGCTCGCCGAACACGCTGCACGGCCTGGTCACCGACTTCTCCGAGGAGGCCTGGGAGCTCGTCGACGCCTTCTGGCCCGGCGCCCTCACCCTCGTCGCCAAGCACCAGCCCTCCCTCCAGTGGGACCTCGGTGACACCCGCGGCACGGTCGCCATCCGGATGCCCCTGCACCCGGTCGCCATCGAGCTGCTCACCGAGGTCGGCCCGATGGCCGTCTCCAGCGCCAACCTCACCGGACACCCCTCGCCCGAGGACTGCGACGCCGCCCAGGGGATGCTCGGGGACTCCGTCTCCGTCTACCTCGACGGCGGCCCGACGCCCGGCATCGTGCCGTCCTCGATCGTGGACGTCACCGGCGCCACCCCGGTCCTGCTGCGCGCCGGCGCCCTCTCCGCGGAGGAGCTGCGCAAGGTGGTCCCCGACCTCGAGGTGGCCAATTGACCGCCCCCGAGGGGCGTGGCATAGCGGGGCGGACCGATACCTTCCGCATCCTCCACGTCAGCACCGGCAACGTCTGCCGCTCACCGATCACCGAGCGGCTGACCCGCCATGCCCTGGTGGACCGCCTCGGCGACCCGCTCAGCGGCGGCCTCATCGTGGAGAGCGCCGGCACCTGGGGCCACGAGGGCGCGCCCATGGAGGCCAACGCCGAGGTCGTCCTCGCCGACTTCGGAGCGGACGCCACCGGCTTCGTCGGCCGCGAACTGCTGGACGAGCACGTGATCCGCGCCGACCTGGTCCTCACCGCCACCCGCGACCACCGTGCCCAGGTCATCTCGATGGGCCACTCCGCCGGCCTGCGCACCTTCACGCTCAAGGAGTTCACCCGGCTGGTGCGGGCCATAGACCCGGCCACCCTGCCCGACGCGCGCGACGAGGGCGTCGTCGAGCGCGCCCGCGCCCTGGTGCGCGCCGCCGCCGCGCTGCGCGGCTGGCTGCTGGCCCCGACCGCCGAGGCCGACGAGGTCTACGACCCCTACGGCGCCCCCATCACCTTCTTCCGCTCCATCGGCGACGAGATCAACCAGGCGCTCGACCCCGTAGTCACCGCCCTCACCGGCGTACGCGCCCCGCACTGACGAGGAGCCGGCCGCGCCGTACCGGGGGCGGGTGCGCCGACCGGCGTACGGCGCCCCGCGACAGCGGGCACGGCGCCCGGCCCCGGCCTACATTGGAACGGACACCGGCACCCCTCGCCGGCGCACCCACCTCCAGGCCCGGAGCCGTCCCATGCCGGTCACCTCTCCCGCCGCACCCGCACCCGCAGCCGTGTCGCCCGCGCCCGCCGCCCTGCCCCAGGACTTCGACGCCCTGCTCCGCCAGGACCCGGAGGTCGCCGGAGTACTGCTGGCGGAGACCGGCAGACAGGCCGCCACCCTCCAGCTGATCGCCGCCGAGAACTTCGCCTCGCCCGCGGTCCTCGCAGCCCTCGGCTCCCCGCTCGCCAACAAGTACGCCGAGGGGTACCCGGGCGCCCGCCACCACGGCGGCTGCGAGCACGCGGACGCCGCCGAACGCATCGCGGTCCGCCGGGCCACCGCCCTCTTCGGCGCCGAACACGCCAACGTGCAGCCGCACTCCGGCTCCTCGGCCGTCCTGGCCGCCTACGCCGCGCTGCTGCGCCCGGGCGACACGGTGCTCGCGATGGGGCTCCCGTACGGGGGACACCTCACCCACGGGGCGCCGGGCAACTTCTCCGGCCGCTGGTTCGACTTCGTCGGCTACGGGGTCGACCCGGAGACCGGGCTCATCGACTACACCCGGCTCCGCGCGCTGGCCCGCGCCCGCCGCCCCGAGGCGATCGTCTGCGGCTCGATCTCCTACCCCCGCCACCCCGACTACGAGCTGTTCCGGGAGATCGCCGACGAGGTGGGCGCGTACCTGATCGTGGACGCCGCCCACCCGATGGGGCTGATCGCCGGGGGAGCGGCGCCGAGCCCCGTCCCGTACGCCGACGTGGTCTGCGCCACCACGCACAAGGTGCTGCGCGGTCCGCGCGGCGGCATGCTCCTGTGCGGCGCGGAGCTGGCCGAGCGGATCGACCGGGCGGTGTTCCCGTTCACCCAGGGCGGCGCGCAGATGCACACGGTGGCGGCGAAGGCCGTCGCGTTCGGGGAGGCGGCGACCCCCGCCTACACCCGCTACGCCCACCAGGTCGTCGCCCACGCCCGGGTGCTCGCCGCCGGCCTGGAGGCGGAGGGCTTCGAGGTCACCACGGGCGGCACGGACACCCACATCGTCGTCGCGGACCCGGCCCCGCTCGGCGTCGACGGCCGCACCGCCCGGGAGCGGCTGGCGGCGGCCGGGGTGGTCCTGGACACCTGCGCACTGCCGTACGGGGACGCCCGGGGCATCCGGCTGGGCACGGCCGCCGTCACCACCCAGGGGATGGACGACGGGGACATGGCCCGGATCGCGGCCCTGTTCGGAGCGGCCGTACGGGAGCCGGGCGATGTGAGCCCGATCGCGGCGGAGGTCCGTGAACTGGCCGCGCGCAATCCGCCGTATCCCGGGTAGCGGAGTCCGCGGTACCCGGAGCGGATCGCTCCGCCGTATTCGGGGCACCCGAACCCTGTGCAACCATCACCCGTACCGTGGAGTCCTTGTTTCAGAGACTAGGGTGTGGTTTTTGGATGGCCGGCGAGTTCTGTGGGGCAGCCCGTGCGTGATTACCTGCTGACGCTCTGTGTCACGGCAGCGGTGACCTATCTGCTGACCGGACCGGTGCGTAAGTTCGCCATCGCGGTCGGGGCGATGCCCGCGATCCGTGCGCGCGACGTCCACCGCGAGCCGACACCCCGGCTCGGTGGGATCGCCATGTTCGGCGGACTGTGCGCGGGACTGATCGTCGCGGACCACCTCTTCAATCTGCAGGGCGTCTTCGAACTCTCCAACGAGCCGAGGGCGTTGCTCTCCGGCGCCGCCCTGATCTGGTTGATCGGCGTCCTCGACGACAAGTTCGAGATCGACGCCCTGATCAAGCTCGGCGGCCAGATGATCGCCGCCGCCGTCATGGTCATCCAGGGGCTCACGATCCTGTGGCTGCCGATCCCCGGCGTCGGCACGGTGGCCCTCACCCAGTGGCAGGGCACGCTGCTCACGGTGGCGCTGGTCGTCATCACGATCAACGCGGTCAACTTCGTCGACGGCCTGGACGGGCTCGCGGCGGGCATGGTGTGCATCGCGTCGACGGCGTTCTTCCTGTACGCGTACCGCCTCTGGATGGGATACGGGATCGAGGCGGCGGCCCCCGCGACCCTGTTCGCGGCGATCCTGATGGGGATGTGCCTCGGCTTCCTGCCGCACAACATGCATCCGGCGCGGATCTTCATGGGCGACTCGGGCTCGATGCTGATCGGCCTGGTGCTGGCTGCGGGCGCGATCTCGATCACCGGCCAAGTGGACCCGGACCTGATGAAGATCTTCGAGGGCAGCGAGCGCGAGGCCACCCACGCGCTGCTCCCGGTCTTCATCCCGCTGGTGCTGCCGCTGACGATCATCGCGATCCCGGCCGCCGACCTCGTCCTCGCCATCGTCCGGCGCACCTGGAACGGCCAGTCGCCGTTCGCCGCCGACCGGGGCCACCTGCACCACCGGCTGCTGGAGATCGGCCACTCGCACAGCCGGGCCGTGCTGATCATGTACTTCTGGTCGGCCCTCATCGCCTTCGGCGCCGTCGGCTACTCGGTGCACTCGGCGTCCTCGTGGATCGTGTTCGTCATCATCGCGGCGAGCGCGGTGGGCCTCGTCCTGCTGCTGATGCCGCGCTTCACCCCGCGTGCCCCGCACTGGGCCAACCGCTTCGTGCCGCCGCGCTACCGCCACCGTGGAGCGGAGCAAGATCCGGCCATCCCGTACGAGGAGAGGCCGGCGCCCGTGGCTTCCGGGGCCCAACAGGGCCCGTCGGACGCGCGGATGGACGAGGAGGCCGCCGAACGGGCCCCCGTGGCGGTCGGAGTGTCCGGCGTCAACGGCGCTACCGCGATCGGCGCTCGTTCGCGCTTCCCGGATCGCCGCTCGATCGACTCCTCGCACTGACGATTCGGAACTCGCGGTGCATTACCAGACATTGCGCCGTCTTGTCGTGCACACACGCGCGGACTCACTCTCATGTGTGACAGTTGGCACACCTTTGAGGTAAAGACCTCATCAAATAGTTTGTGATACCGTTCACGAGACCCGGTGACGGAGCCGAAGGACCCTTGCAGGACGGTCCATTGGCCCGAAAATCCGCCTCGCGGACCGGGCCTACGCTCGTCCATGACGACGCCCCATTCCTCCCCTCAGACCAGTGGAGCTGCCGCCATGCAGTCCGACATGCGCGAACTACTGCGCATCGCCACCCCTACCGCCGCGGTGGGAGCCATCGCCACGCTCGTCGGCGGTCTGCTCGCCGGCGGCGAGGGGGCGATCGGTGCCGCAGTGGGCTGCGTGGTCGTGATCGTCTTCATGGCGCTCGGACTGCTGGCACTCAACTGGGTCGGCAAGACCATGCCTCACCTGTTCCAGGGCATGGGGCTGATGATTTACTCGGCTCAGCTCGTGCTCCTGCTCATCTTCATCCTGAGCATCAGGAACACCTCGCTCTTCGATCTTCAGGTCTTCGCCCTCTCGCTGGTCGCGGCCGTCATCACGTGGATCACCACGCAGGCCGTACTGCACTCCCGGAGCAAGACCCTTTACGTCGACGCCGAAGCGGACACCCGGAACCGTCCGGGCGGCCCTGGGGGAGATCGTGATGAGTAGGGGCGGAATAAAGCCATGTTCGACGTGCTGCTATCGTCCGGTCTCGGTTGCGGTAGTGCGAGCGCGGGCAACAAGGCGGTCGCTTGATTCATCGCGAGGCTTCGGGCCCGGCCGCCGCCTCCTCACCGTAAGAACCAGTCCGGTGCCGACCTGCGGCCACCCGCCGCTCCGACACAACGAGGTAGCCGCATCCATGCGCCATGCAGAAGGAGCTCTTGGTGACTGACGCCCAGACGCTCGCCTTCGAGACGAACTGCCACCTGTTCAAGGACTGCGGGTTCCAAGCTCCCAGTGTGTGGTCGTTCATCTTCGAGCCGCTCTTCACTATTGGGCCTGTCGAGTTCAACAAGCCCATGTTGCTCGCGATCATCGGTACCTTCGCGATCCTGGCCTTCTTCTGGGTCGGCTTCTCGAAGTCGAAGGTCGTCCCGGGCAAGCTGCAGATGGTCGCCGAGGCGCTGTACGACTTCGTCCACCGCGGTATCGCCAAAGAGGTCATCGGCAAGAAGGGCGAGCCCTTCGTTCCTCTGCTGGTCTCCCTGTTCTTCTTCGTCTGGATCCTGAACCTCTGGGCACTCATTCCCCTCGCCCAGTTCCCGGTCAGCTCCGTCATCGCCTACCCCGTCGGCCTCGCGCTGGTCGTCTGGGTGACGTACATGACGGTGACGTTCCGGACGAACGGATTCGTCGGGGGCATTCGCAACCTCTGCGTCCCGAGCGGTCTGCCCAAGCCGATCTACGTGCTGCTGACGCCGCTGGAGTTCGTCTCCAACGTGCTCGTCCGCCCGTTCACGCTGGCGGTTCGACTCTTCGCGAACATGTTCGCGGGCCACATCCTGATCCTGATCTTCACGATCGCCACCTGGTACATGCTCGGCACGGTCCTGGGCACGGTCTACGCCGGAGCGTCGTTCATCCTGACGCTGGTCATCACCGTGTTCGAGATCTTCATCCAGGCCCTTCAGGCCTACGTGTTCACCGTGCTGACCGCCACGTACCTCTCCCAGGCGCTCGAAGAAGCCCACTGAGGACCTGCCGGCCCCCGGCTCCCGCCCTCAGATCCCCAGTCGCCCGGTGCGAAGACCATTTCCACCGGACCCACCAAGAGAAGGAACCACAGACATGTCTGCTGCTTTCGAGACCCTCGCGGCCGTGAACGGCAACGTCGGCACCATCGGCTACGGCCTCGCCGCGATCGGCCCCGGCATCGGCATCGGCATCATCTTCGGTAACGGTGTGCAGGCCATCGCCCGCCAGCCCGAGGCTGCCGGCCTCATCCGCCAGAACATGCTGCTCGGCTTCGCCGTCGTCGAGGCCCTGGCCCTGATCGGCTTCGTCGTTCCGTTCATCGTCAAGTGACGTTGTGGCTGTAGCCCCATTCGACGAAAGGTCCACCATGATGTACCTGGCAGCCGAGGAACCGCAGATGCCTCTGCTCCCGGTCTGGCCTGAAGTCGTCATCGGCTTGATCTGCTTCGGCATCGTCTTCTTCGTCTTCTCGAAGAAGCTGCTTCCGGTGATCAACAAGACCCTGGAAGAGCGCCGCGAGGCGATCGAGGGTGGCATCGAGAAGGCCGAATCGGCTCAGATCGAGGCTCAGAGCGTTCTTGAGCAGTACAAGGCTCAGCTCGCCGAAGCCCGCCACGAGGCCGCTCGTCTGCGCCAGGAGGCGCAGGAGCAGGGTGCCGTCATCATCCAGGAGATGAAGGCGGAAGGTCAGCGGCAGCGCGAAGAGATCATCGCCGCCGGTCACACCCAGATCGAGGCCGACCGCAAGGCCGCCGCCTCGGCGCTGCGTCAGGACGTGGGCAAGCTCGCCACCGACCTGGCCGGCAAGCTCGTCGGCGAGTCCCTCCAGGACCACGCCCGGCAGAGCGGCACCGTCGACCGTTTCCTCGACGAGCTCGAGGCGAAGGCCGAGGCAGCCCGATGAACAGCGCGAGCCGCGAAGCACTGGCTGCCGCACGCGAGCGTCTCGACGCGCTGACCGACAGTACGTCGGTCGACGCGGCGAAGCTCGCCGAGGAGCTGGCATCGGTCACCGCGCTGCTCCACCGCGAAGTATCCCTGCGCCGGGTCCTCACCGACCCGGCCCAGAGCGGCGAGAGCAAGGCCGAGCTGGCCGCGCGTCTGCTCGGCGGACAGGTGGGCGGCGAGACCGTCGACCTGGTCTCCGGTCTGGTCCGGTCCCGCTGGTCGCAGTCGCGTGACCTGGTGGACTCGGTCGAGGAGCTGGCGAACACCGCAGACCTCACCGCGGCCCAGCGCGGCGGCCGCCTCGACGACGTCGAGGACGAGCTGTTCCGGTTCGGCCGGATCGTCGGCTCCGACAAGGAGCTGCGCTCCGCGCTCACCAGCCGTACGGCCACGGCGTCCGCCAAGGGCGAGCTGCTGCGCAGCCTGCTCGGCGGCAAGGCGCAGCCGGTCACCGAGCGGATCATCGTCCGCCTGGTCACCCAGCCCCGTGGACGTAGCCTGGAAGCAGGGCTGGACTCGCTGTCCAAGCTCGCCGCGGAGCGCCGGGACCGCATGGTCGCCGTCGTCACCTCGGCGGTGCCGCTCAGCGACCGGCAGAAGCAGCGCCTCGGCGACGCCCTGGCGAAGCTCTACGGCCGGCAGATGCACCTGAACCTGGACGTGGACCCCGCGGTCCTCGGCGGGATCTCGGTGCGCGTCGGTGACGAGATCATCAACGGCACCGTCGCGGAGCGCCTCGAAGAGGCGACCCGCCGCATGGCCGGCTGACACAGCGCAGAGCAGAAGAACAAGCAAGACCAGCGGCCCGGTTGGGCCGTGCAGAAATTGCAGAAGATTCCTGGGGGTCGGCCCCCAGACCCCCTTAAGAAACTTCGGGCCCAACAAGGAGAGCAGGGAACCCAGATGGCGGAGCTCACGATCCGGCCGGAGGAGATCCGGGACGCACTGGATAACTTTGTCCAGTCGTACCAGCCGGACGCGGCCTCGCGCGAGGAGGTCGGTACGGTCAGCGTTGCCGGCGACGGCATCGCGAAGGTGGAGGGTCTTCCCTCCGCCATGGCGAACGAGCTGCTGAAGTTCGAGGACGGCACCCTCGGTCTCGCCCTCAACCTCGAGGAGCGCGAGATCGGTGCGATCGTCCTCGGCGAGTTCAGCGGCATCGAGGAGGGCCAGCCGGTGCAGCGCACCGGTGAGGTGCTCTCCGTCGGCGTCGGCGAGGGTTACCTCGGCCGCGTCGTCGACCCGCTCGGCAACCCGATCGACGGTCTCGGCGAGATCGAGACCGACAGCCGCCGCGCCCTCGAGCTGCAGGCCCCTGGCGTCATGGTCCGCAAGTCGGTGCACGAGCCGATGCAGACCGGCTACAAGGCCGTCGACGCCATGGTGCCGATCGGCCGCGGCCAGCGTCAGCTGATCATCGGCGACCGTCAGACGGGTAAGACCGCTCTGGCCGTCGACACGATCATCAACCAGCGTGACAACTGGCGCTCGGGCGACGTGAACAAGCAGGTGCGCTGCATCTACGTCGCCATCGGTCAGAAGGGTTCCACCATCGCCTCCGTGCGTGGTGCGCTCGAAGAGGCCGGTGCGCTGGAGTACACGACCATCGTCGCCGCCCCGGCGTCCGACCCGGCCGGCTTCAAGTACCTGGCGCCGTACACCGGTTCGGCCATCGGCCAGCACTGGATGTACGCCGGCAAGCACGTCCTGATCATCTTCGACGACCTCTCGAAGCAGGCCGACGCCTACCGCGCCGTGTCCCTGCTGCTGCGCCGCCCGCCGGGCCGCGAGGCCTACCCGGGTGACGTCTTCTACCTGCACTCGCGTCTGCTGGAGCGCTGCGCCAAGCTCTCCGACGAGATGGGCGCCGGTTCGATGACGGGCCTCCCGATCGTCGAGACCAAGGCGAACGACGTGTCGGCGTTCATTCCGACCAACGTCATCTCCATCACCGACGGCCAGTGCTTCCTGGAGTCCGACCTGTTCAACGCGGGTCAGCGTCCGGCGCTCAACGTCGGTATCTCGGTCTCCCGCGTCGGTGGCTCCGCCCAGCACAAGGCCATGAAGCAGGTCTCCGGCCGGCTTCGCGTGGACCTCGCCCAGTACCGCGAGCTGGAGGCGTTCGCCGCCTTTGGTTCCGACCTGGACGCGGCCTCGAAGGCCTCGCTGGAGCGCGGTAAGCGCATGGTCGAGCTGCTGAAGCAGCCGCAGTACGCCCCGTTCCCGATGGAGGAGCAGGTCGTCTCGGTCTGGGCCGGCACCACGGGCAAGATGGACGAGGTCCCGGTCGAGGACATCCGCCGCTTCGAGGGCGAGCTGCTCGAGTACCTGCGCCGTGAGCGCAAGGACCTCCTGACCAGCATCGCCGAGGGCGGCAAGATGTCCGACGACACGCTGCAGTCGATCGCGGACGCGATCGCCGCCTTCAAGCAGCAGTTCGAGACCTCGGACGGCAAGCTCCTGGGCGAGGGCTGATCGATGGGCGCTCAGCTTCGCGTTTACAAGCGCCGCATCCAAGCCGTCACCGCGACCAAGAAGATCACCAAGGCGATGGAGATGATCGCCGCCTCGCGCATCGTCAAGGCGCAGCGCAAGGTGGCGGCGTCCAAGCCGTACGCGACCGAGCTCACCCGTGCGGTGACCGCGGTGGCGACCGGTTCCAACGCCAAGCACCCGCTCACCACCGAGGTCGAGGCCCCGACCCGGGCCGCGGTCCTGCTCGTCACGAGCGACCGCGGTCTGGCCGGCGGCTACTCCTCCAACGCCATCAAGGCCGCGGAGCGACTGCGCGAGCGCCTTGCCTCCGAGGGCAAGGAGGTCGACACGTTCATCGTCGGCCGCAAGGGTGTCGCGTACTACGGCTTCCGCGAGCGCAAGGTCGAGGACTCCTGGACCGGCTTCACCGACAACCCGGCGTACGGAGATGCCAAGCGCATCGCCGCCCCGTTGATCGAGGCCATCCAGAAGGACACGGCCGAGGGCGGCGTCGACGAGCTGCACATCGTCTTCACGGAATTCGTGTCGATGATGACGCAGAACGCGGTCGACGACCGGATGCTGCCGCTTTCGCTCGACGAGGTGGCGCAGGAGAGCACCCGCAAGGGTGAGATCCTTCCGCTGTTCGACTTCGAGCCGTCGGCCGAGGACGTCCTCGACGCCCTTCTGCCGCGCTACGTCGAGAGCCGCATCTACAACGCACTGCTGCAGGCGGCCGCTTCCGAGCACGCTGCCCGCCGCCGCGCGATGAAGTCGGCCACCGACAACGCCGGGGACCTCATCAAGAGCCTGTCCCGGCTTGCCAACGCGGCCCGACAGGCCGAAATCACCCAGGAAATCAGCGAGATCGTCGGCGGTGCCAGTGCTCTGGCCGACGCGACCGCGGGGAGTGACAAGTAATGACGACGACAGTTGAGACGGCCGCTGCCACGGGCCGCGTCGCCCGGGTCATCGGCCCGGTCGTCGACGTGGAGTTCCCCGTCGACGCGATGCCGGAGATCTACAACGCCCTCCACGTCGAGGTCGCCGACCCGGCCGAGGACGGCGCCCGCAAGACGCTGACCCTGGAAGTCGCCCAGCACCTGGGTGACGGCGTGGTCCGCGCGATCTCGATGCAGCCCACCGACGGCCTGGTCCGCCAGGCCCCGGTGACCAACACCGGCAAGGGCATCATGGTGCCGGTCGGTGACATCACCAAGGGCAAGGTGTTCAACACCCTCGGTCAGATCCTGAACGACCCGGAAGCCGAAGCGCAGATCACCGAGCGCTGGCCGATCCACCGCAAGGCCCCGGCCTTCGACCAGCTCGAGTCGAAGACCGAGATGTTCGAGACCGGCCTGAAGGTCGTCGACCTGCTGACCCCGTACGTCAAGGGCGGCAAGATCGGTCTCTTCGGTGGTGCGGGCGTCGGCAAGACGGTCCTCATCCAGGAAATGATCATGCGTGTGGCGAAGCTGCACGACGGTGTGTCGGTGTTCGCCGGTGTCGGTGAGCGCACCCGTGAGGGCAACGACCTCATCGACGAGATGACCGAGTCGGGCGTTCTGGAGAAGACCGCGCTCGTCTTCGGCCAGATGGACGAGCCGCCGGGGACGCGTCTGCGCGTGGCCCTGTCCGCCCTGACCATGGCGGAGTACTTCCGCGATGTGCAGAAGCAGGACGTGCTGCTCTTCATCGACAACATCTTCCGCTTCACGCAGGCCGGCTCCGAGGTCTCCACGCTGCTCGGCCGCATGCCGTCCGCGGTGGGTTACCAGCCGACCCTGGCCGACGAGATGGGTGTGCTCCAGGAGCGCATCACCTCGACGCGTGGTCACTCGATCACCTCGATGCAGGCGATCTACGTCCCCGCGGACGACCTGACCGACCCGGCCCCGGCCACCACGTTCGCCCACCTCGACGCGACGACGGTTCTCTCCCGTCCGATCTCCGAGAAGGGCATCTACCCGGCCGTGGACCCGCTGGACTCCACGTCCCGCATCCTGGACCCGCGTTACATCTCGCAGGACCACTACGCCGCGGCCAGCCGCGTCAAGGGGATCCTCCAGAAGTACAAGGACCTCCAGGACATCATCGCGATCCTCGGTATCGACGAGCTGGGCGAGGAGGACAAGCTCGTTGTCCACCGTGCCCGTCGCGTCGAGCGCTTCCTGTCGCAGAACACCCACGCCGCCAAGCAGTTCACCGGCCTGGACGGTTCGGACGTTCCGCTCGACGAGTCGATCTCCGCGTTCAACGCGATCTGCGACGGGGACTACGACCACTTCCCCGAGCAGGCGTTCTTCATGTGCGGTGGCCTGGACGACCTCAAGTCCAAGGCCAAGGAGCTCGGCGTCTCCTGAGCCTCCGGCTCACCGAGGGGGGTGGGTGTGTCCCGCCCCCCTCACCACGCCCCGTAGAATTGAACCGACACCCGGCCGGGCGGCCGGGTGGTGACCCGAGGAGCCACCCTTGGCTGCTGAGCTGCATGTCGAGCTGGTCGCCGCCGACCGAAGCGTCTGGTCCGGCGAGGCCACCCTGGTCGTCGCGCGCACCACGTCCGGCGACATCGGCGTCATGCCCGGTCACCAGCCGCTTCTCGGTGTGCTGGAATCGGGCCCGGTGACGATCCGCACGAGTGAGGGCGGCACCGTCATCGCCGCTGTGCACGGTGGATTCATCTCGTTCGCGGACGACAAGCTGTCGCTGCTGGCCGAGATCGCCGAGCTGGCCGACGAGATCGATGTCGAGCGCGCCGAGCGGGCGCTGGAACTCGCGAAGTCGGATGCGGACGCCGCTGCCCAGCGGCGCGCCGACGTACGACTGCGCGCGGTGGCGGTGCGCTAGCACCCCCACTGACAGATGTCTTTACTCAGCCGCGGCCCGAGCTGGAGCGATCCAGCCGTGTCGCGGCTGAGGCGATGCAGGTGCAATACGGTTTCGGTGTTCGTTACTCGACGATGCGAGGAGGTCGGTGGAGATGGTCCTCGCGTTGTGGGTGGGCGCGTCCGTCATCGTCACGGTCCTGTTGGGACTGTTCGTCTTCGGCTTGCGCCGGAGGCTGATCCAGCGGTCCGGAGGGACCTTCGACTGCAGCCTGCGCTGGGACGTGTCGGAGGAACCCGATGCGCTCGGCAAGGGCTGGGTCTACGGGGTCGCCCGCTACAGCGGTGACCGCGTCGACTGGTTCCGGGTCTTCTCCTACGCTCCTCGCCCCCGCCGGGGCCTGGAGCGTTCTGCGATCGAGGTGATCGCCCGCCGGCTTCCGGAGGGGGAGGAGGAGCTCGCGCTCCTGTCCGACTCCGTCGTGCTCGGCTGTCTCCACCACGGGACGCGCCTGGAGCTGGCGATGAGCGAGGACGCCCTGACCGGCTTCCTCGCCTGGCTGGAGGCGGCACCGCCCGGCCAGCGGGTCAATGTGGCTTAACAGGCAGCCCCGCTGGAAGGGGGTCCCCCCGGACGAAGTCTGGGGGAGGGTCAATGTGGCTTAACAGGCAGCCCCGCTGGAAGGGGGTCCCCCCGGACGAAGTCTGGGGGAGGGCCGATGTGGCCTGACAACGTCGCATAAGCGTGCGTACACAGCGAAAAACCGGGGAGACGGGGGGCGGACCCGTCTCCCCGGTGCTTTTCCGGGGTGGTGCTTGCCGTTATGGCGTGGGGAGCACCGTGGTGCTTACTGGAGGCCGGTCTTGATGGCGTTCACCAGTTCACCGTTGTTGGTGTCGCCGGAGAACTCCCAGAAGAACGCGCCACCGAGGCCCTGGTTCTTCGCCCAGGTCATCTTGGTGCCGATGGTGGCCGGGGTGTCGTAGCTCCACCAGTTGGTGCCGCAGTGCGCGTAGGCCGTGCCGGCGATGGTGCCGGTGGCCGGGCAGGTGTTCTTCAGGACCTTGTAGTCCTCGTTGCCCGCCTCGTACGTGCCCGGGGCCGCGCCGGTCGCCGTGCCGCCGGGGGCGGACTGGGTGACGCCGGTCCAGCCGCGGCCGTAGAAGCCGATGCCGAGGAGCAGCTTCTTGGCGGGGACGCCCTTGGCCTTCAGCTTGGCGATGGCCTCGGAGGAGGAGAAGCCGGCCTGCGGGATGCCGGTGTACGGGGTCAGCGGCGAGTGCGGGGCCGTCGGGCCCTTGGCCGCCCAGGCGCCGAAGAAGTCGTACGTCATCACGTTGTACCAGTCGAAGGACTGGGAGGCGCCGCCGTAGTCGGCCGCGTCGATCTTGCCGCCGTTGGAGCCGTCCGCGGTGATGGCGGCGGTGACCAGGTACTTCGGGCCGAACTTCGCCCGCATGGCGTCGGCCATGGTCTTGATCGAGGCCGGGCCGCTGGTGTCACAGGTCAGACCACAGGCGTTGGGGTACTCCCAGTCGAGGTCGATGCCGTCGAAGACATCGGCCCAGCGGGGGTCCTCGACCAGGTCGTGGCAGGACTGGGCGAAGGCGGCGGGGTTCTGCACGGCCTGGCCGAAGCCGCCGGACCAGGTCCAGCCGCCGAACGACCAGAGAATCTTGATGTGCGGGAACTTGGCCTTCAGCTTGCGCAGCTGGTTGAAGTTGCCGCGCACCGGCTGGTCCCAGGTGTCGGCGACGCCGTCGACGGACTGGTCGGCGGTGTACGCCTTCTCGTAGTCGGCGTAGGCGTCACCGATGGTGCACTTGCCGTTCTGCACGTTGCCGAAGGCGTAGTTGATGTGCGTGATCTTCGCGGCGGAACCGGACGTCACCAGGTTCTTGACGTGGTAGTTGCGCCCGTAGACGCCCCAGTTGGTGAAGTAGCCCAGGTTGACCTTGTCGCCGCCGGGCTGCTCGCCACCGCCGCCGGTGGTCCGCACGGAGACGGCGCCGGAGGCCGGGCCGGTCTGGTCGGCGGTGTCCCGGGCCTGAACGGCGTAGGAGTAGTCGGTGCCCGCGGTCAGACCGGTGTTGGTGTACGTCGTGCCGGTGACCGTGGCGACCTTCGCGCCGTCCCGCAGCACGTCGTAGTTCTTGATGCCCTTGTCGTCGGTCGCGGCGCTCCAGCTGAGCTTCACCGAGGTGTCGGTGACGTCGCTGGTGGTGGGGGTGCCGGGGGCCGAGGGGGCGTTGTCGCCGGGGACGCTGCCGCCGTCACAGGAGGCGCCGTTCAGCTTGCAGCCCGTGGGGGAGCCGGAGCCGGTGCCGTTGAAGCCGAAGCTGATGCTGGCGCCGGGCGCCACGGACCCGTTCCAGGAGAGGTTCTTGGCGGTGTAGTGGTTACCGCTCTTGGTGAGGGCGGCGTCCCAGGCGGAGCCCGCCGAGGTGCCCGAGGGGAAGTCCCACTCGATGGTCCAGGAGGAGAGCGCGGTGGTGCCGGTGTTCTTCACCGTCCACTGGCCCTCGAAGCCGCTGCCCCAGTCCGACTTCTTGGTGTACGTGGCGGTGGCCGACGTGGCTGCCGTGGCGGGGGTCGCGAGCCCCACCATCGCGGCCAGCGGCACGACCAGCGCGGTCAGGCCCGCGATGACCTTGGACCGGCCGCTGCGTGCGGCGACCCATCGAAATCTGGATCGGCGTTGGGGGGATTCTGTGCTCAACGGAGCTCCTCGGGTGAGGTCCAACAAACGGGGATGATTCGTGGACTGCAAACCCTGCGCCGCCCTGAGTACAGGTGTTCTCGTACTCACCGCAGTGTGTGACGGTGACAGTAGGAAGGTCTGGACCAATCGTCAAGAGGTCTGGACCAAAGATCAGGACGTGGCTCGAAACCCCAACTCCTGCGCCAGAACCGCCGCCTGAACCCGGCTGCGCAGCTCCAGCTTGCCCAGCACCCTGCTGACGTGGGTCTTCACCGTGGCCTCGGCCATCGAGAGGCGCAGCGCGATCTCCGCGTTCGACAGGCCCTCGCCCAGGCACCCCAGCACCTCGCGCTCGCGCCGGGTGAGCGCGTCCAGCACCGCCGGATCGGCCGCCCCCCGGCCGCGTACGGCTGACGCCCCGGCGAACTCCGCGATCAGCCGCCGGGTCACGGCCGGGGCGATCAGCCCCTCGCCGCGCGCCACCGTCCGTACCGCCTCCAGCAGATCGCGGGCGTCGGTGTTCTTCAGCAGAAAGCCGGAGGCCCCCGCGCGCAGCGCCCCGAAGACGTACTCGTCCAGATCGAACGTGGTCAGCACCAGGACGTCCGCGAGCCCCTCATCGACCACCTGCCGCGTCGCCGCCACCCCGTCGAGGCGCGGCATCTGCACATCCATCAGCACCAGGTCCGGGCGGAGTTCACGCGCCAGGCGCACCGCAGCCTCGCCGTCCCCCGCCTCTCCGACGACCTCGATGTCCGGCGCGCTGGAGAGGATCAGCACCAGCCCCGCGCGCACCGCCGACTGGTCCTCGGCGACCAGTACCCGGATCGTCATTCCCGCATCGTTCCTTCCGTCGCGGGCAGTTGAGCCCGCACCCGCCAGATCTTGGTTCCGTCGCCGTCGTCGCCCGGCTCGGCCCCGGCGTCGAACGCCCCGCCGAGCAGCGCCACCCGCTCCCGCATGCCCACCAGGCCCGCTCCCGAACCGGGCGCCGTCGGACCGGGGCGGCTGCCGAACACACTGGTCACCTCGATCGTCAGCACCCCGTCGCCGTGGGCGAGCCGCACCACGACCGGGCCCGGCGCCGCGTGTTTGAGGGCATTGGTCAGGGACTCCTGCACGATCCTGTACGCGGCCAGCTCGACCGGCGTCGGCAGCGCGGCGGACACCGCCTTCCCGGCGTCCTCCAGGGTGCAGACCAGCCCGCTGGACGTCCCGTTGACGTTCGTCTGCTCGACGAGCACGTCCAGGGACGCGAGCGTCGGGGCCGCCGCCGGGGCGTCGTCCTCGCCGCCCTCCCGCAGCAGCCCGATCAGCCGGCGCATCTCCGACAGCCCCTCGACGCTGTTCTCCCGGATCACCTTCAGGGCGTTCCGGGAGGTATCCGGGTCGTCGATGGAGAGGGCCGCCGTGGAGTGGATCGCCACGGCGGAGAGGTGGTTGGCCACCATGTCGTGCAGCTCCCTCGCCATCCGGGCGCGCTCTGCGACCACCGCCTGCGTCCGGTCCATCTCGGCGAGCCGCGCGGTCTGGCGGGCGGCCAGCCGGGCGGCCTCGGCGGCGACGCGGTGGTTGCGCACGACGACGCCGGTGATCGCGGGCATGAAGGAGACCAGCCCCGTGACGACGCCGATCAGCAGCGCCTCGGGCCGGCGGAACCAGGACAGGAAGCCGACCGTGCTCGCGACGGTGATCAGGAGCGTGGCCACCGGGATCCGGCGGGCCGCGGCCGGGGTCCCGTACAGCACGGCCGCGTACATGATGTCCGAGAACATCAGGATGGTCACCAGATTGCCCCGGGTGAACTGGTCCGCGACGAGCATGACCGTGCCGACGGTCAACGCGGTCCGCGGGGCGCTGCGGCGCAGCAGCTCCATCGCGGCCATCACGGTCATCGGTACGAGGGAGACCCAGGGGGCGGCGAAGGGGCGGCCGCCCTGGGTGTGCAGGCCCAGCAGCCACAGGAGCAGCCCGCCGAGCAGCCCGGAGACGGCCAGGGCCACCGCGTCGCGGTCGGGGCGGATCGAGGTGAGCACCTCTCCATCCAACACGCACCGCCGCCCCCGGACCTCCCTTCGCGGGCCGATCCGCGAGTACATCGAAGGATGCAGTCCCGTTTCGTCACTGCCGACGACGTGTCCGCGCCCGGCGGCCGGGAGGCTGGAAGGGAACGGGAGGAGAGAGTCGTGATCGCCCTACTGGTCGTGGCCTGCGAGGTCGCATTCTGGGTTCTGCTGGCCGCCGGGCTCGCCCTGCGGTACGTCGCGAGGAAACCGAAGCTCGGCGCGGCGGTGCTGCTGTGCGAGCCGCTGCTGGAAGTCGTGCTGCTGGTGGTGACGGCCATCGATCTGAAGAACGGGGCCGAACCGGACTGGAAGCACGGCCTGGCCGCCGTCTACATCGGCTTCACGGTGGGTCTGGGCCACTCCACCATCAAGTGGGTGGACGCCCGCGTCGCCCACCGCTGGTTCGGCGGCCCGCCGCCGGTGAAGCCGCCGAAGTACGGCATGGCGCGCGCCGCCCACGAGTGGCGCATCGTCGCCCGCTGGATCCTCGCCGCGGCGGTCGCG
This sequence comes from Streptomyces sp. CA-278952, assembly GCF_028747205.1. Taxonomy (NCBI): domain Bacteria; kingdom Bacillati; phylum Actinomycetota; class Actinomycetes; order Kitasatosporales; family Streptomycetaceae; genus Streptomyces; species Streptomyces sp. CA-278952. The sequence continues at coordinate 2,294,846 of NZ_CP112880.1, read as the reverse complement.
CTGGGCCTGCTCCAGGCAGCCGTCTGGTACGTCGGCTCCGGCGGGGAGATCAGCTCGCTGCGTGGCTGGCAGCAGAAGATGGGGCTGGTCATCGGCATCAACCTGATCATCGCCGGGGGCTACACGCTGTTCCCGAAGCAGGCTCCGAAGGACGCGGTGACGGAACGGGAGCCGGCCGACAGGCTGTAGGCCTACCGCTCGCCGCCCGGCACCCACAGCACGTCCCCGACCTCCTTGTTCGCGCTCCGCGCCAGGATGAACAGGAGGTCGGAGAGGCGGTTGAGGTAGGTGGCGGTCAGGGTGTTCATCGACTCCCCGTGCACCTCCAGCGCTGCCCAGGTGGACCGCTCGGCGCGCCGCACCACGGTGCACGCCTGGTGCAGCAGGGCCGCGCCGGGCGTACCGCCGGGGAGGATGAAGCTGCGCAGCTTCTCCAGCTCCTCCAGGAAGGTGTCGCAGTCCGCCTCCAGCTTGTCGATGTAGGACTGCTCGACCCGCAGGGGCGGATACTTCGGGTCCTCGATCACCGGGGTGCACAGGTCCGCGCCCACGTCGAAGAGGTCGTTCTGGACGCGTACGAGGACCTTCACCAGCTCCTCGGGCAGCTGCCCCAGCGCGATGGCCGCGCCGATCGCCGCGTTGGCCTCGTTGGCGTCCGCGTACGCCGAGATCCGCAGATCGGTCTTGGCGGTGCGGCTCATGTCGCCGAGGGCCGTGGTGCCCTGGTCGCCGGTCCGGGTGTAGATGCGCGTCAGATTGACCATGGGCCCAGCGTAGTTACGCTCCGGCCCGCCGGGAGGCCCGTGTGCCCACTGTCACGGCCGCGGCGGCGGCTGCTCGGCGACCAGGCCCTCAACTACGCGCGAAGCGGAGCCGAATGACGCGTCCCGGTGTGATGTCCGTCATCTGAGACGTGACGCGCATCTCTTCGCCGCCCCAGCGCGCCCGACGGGTACTAACCTCCGCCGGAGAGCATGTGAACCGCCGTGAACAATCGGGCACGGGCGAACAGAGACCAAGGGGTGCGAACGTGGCCAGGAAGCTTGCCGTCATCGGGGCCGGACTCATGGGATCCGGGATCGCGCAGGTCTCCGCCCAGGCGGGCTGGGACGTCGTGCTGCGGGACGTCACCGACGCCGCGCTGACCCGGGGCCGTGACGGCATCAAGGCCTCGTACGACAGGTTCGTCTCCAAGGGCAAGCTGGACACGGCCGACGCCGAGGCCGCGCTCGCCCGCATCACCACGACCACCGACCTCGACGCCGTCGCCGACGCGGACGTCGTCGTGGAAGCCGTCTTCGAGAAGCTGGAAGTCAAGCACGAGATCTTCCGGGCCCTGGACAAGGTCGTCGGCGAGAACACCGTCCTCGCGTCCAACACCTCCGCCATCCCGATCACCAAGATCGCGGCCGTGACGGAGCGTCCGGAACGCGTCGTCGGCGTGCACTTCTTCTCGCCGGTCCCGATGATGCAGCTCTGCGAGCTGGTGCGCGGCTACAAGACCAGCGACGAAACCCTCGCCACCGCCCGGGAGTTCGCCGAGTCGGTCGGCAAGACGTGCATCGTCGTCAACCGTGACGTGGCCGGCTTCGTCACCACCCGGCTGATCTCGGCGCTCGTCGTCGAGGCCGCCAAGCTGTACGAGTCGGGCGTCGCCTCGGCCGAGGACATCGACATCGCCTGCAAGCTGGGCTTCGGCCACGCCATGGGCCCGCTCGCCACCGCGGACCTGACCGGCGTCGACATCCTCCTGCACGCCACCGGCAACATCTACACCGAGTCGCAGGACGAGAAGTTCGCCGCTCCGGAGCTGATGCGCCGGATGGTCGACGCAGGTGACATCGGACGCAAGAGCGGGCAGGGCTTCTACACGTACTGACCGGACCCGGCTCCTCGGCCCGCCGGCCCGCCACCGTCCGGGCCGGGGGAGCCGGGGATTCTACCCGGCGGGTACCGGTCCCCGGCGAACCGGAGTCACTCCACCGAGTGAATTCGATATCGGTTCGCTTACAGACGGCAACTTCCCTGTCGTCGCGACAGTCAGTGGTGGCAGAGACAGGGCGCCACGCATGGCGGAGGCAGCGCCTTCGACACAGGGCCGACGGCGGCACGGTCGGCCGACGGCAGAGCAGACAGACGGATCTTCTACGGAGCATGACCGGGGAGCGCATATGCACATCAGGGGCGACCACGCCGAGCTGGTCGTCGGGGGCCGCCTCGACGTCCGAAGCGCGGCGGACGCCCGTACGGTCCTGCACTCGGCCGTGGACGACGGAGTCGGCGACCTCGTGCTGGACCTGACCGAGCTGGACTCCTGGGACGCCACCGGACTCGGCGTCATCATGGGGGCCCACCGCCGGGCGGGACGGGCCGGACGCCGCCTCGTGCTGCGCGGCGTGCCGCCACAGATGCAGCGCCTCCTGGTGGCCACCCGGCTGCACCGCATCCTGGCCATCGAGGGCGGCATCGCCGCCGAGTCGCTGCCGCGCGTCTGAGGACGTGCGGGCGGCCGCCCGCCCCGCCGGGATCCGGACGGCCGCGCGCCGTCCGCAGGGTCCCGGACGGCCGGACGGACCGCACCCGGCGGAAGAAGTCACGCAATCCTCACCGGAACGTGACGTCCTGGACGGCGTGGCACCCCGGCGGTTCGTGAATACTGTGCCAAGGTCTAGGGTTCGGCCGTCCGCCGAATGACAACGAACCCATGGGCGGACACCGGACCGGAAGCGACAGCGGGGCGCGTGTGAGGCCGGGAGGGGCAACCGCGCACGACGCGTCTTGGGGGACTTTGCGATGGACCCGACACACCGGGCACCCGATGAGTACGGGCAGGGCCACGACCGCTCCGGCGGTGAGCCCGGCCACCGCCGGCCGTCCCGCGAATCCGGCGGCGCCGACTTCGGCCCGGGGACACCGCAGCAGGTCCGCGTCGTCCAGCTGACCGTCGGCGACCTGCTGCTCACCGTCAACCCCGTCGACGGCAGCGAGGTCGAGTCCTGCCCGCCCGGCTCGGGCCCCGACGCCCCGGTCCGCCGCACCCCCGCCGAACGCGCCGACCACGAACGCGCCGGAGCGCCCCCGGTGCCCGCGGGGCCGCCCGCCCCGCAACCGCCTCTCCTGGAACGCGAGGAGGAGCGCGAACGGCTGGTCCGCCTGCTGGCGCGCGGTCGCAGCGTCCGCCTCACCGGTCAGGCCGGGTCCGGCCGCACCGCGCTGCTGGACGCCGTCGCCGCCGACTGCGCGGAGCTGGCCCCCGACGGAGTCGTCCGGCTCAACGGCCGGGGCCGCACCGGCGCCGATCTGCTGCACGCCCTCTTCGACACCGTGTACAAGGCCCCGAACCACCGCCCCGACCGCGACGAACTGCTCGCGCTCGTCCGGTCCATCGGCGCCGTCGTCACCATCGACGACCTGGAGATCGGTGGAGCGGCCCTCGACGAACTGCTCGCCGCCACCCCCGAGTGCGCCTTCCTGCTCGCCGCCACACCGGACGGCTCCACCTCCGGCGTCACCGCCCCCGGCGTCGACGCCCATCTGGAGGAGGTGCTCCTCGCCGGCCTCGGCCGCGGCGCCTCGCTGGCCCTGCTGGAGAAGGTCGTCGAACGCCCCCTCACGGAGGATGAGCGGAACTGGGCGGGCGACCTCTGGTTCGAGTCCGAGGGCCTGCCGCTCCGCTTCGTCCAGGCCGGATCGCTCCTCGTACAGCGCGACCGGCTGCGCGCCGGCCCCGAAGCCTTCGACGAGTACGACTACTTCGAGCCACGCGCGGACGACGCGCCGCCGGCCCCCGCGACGCTCGCCGCCGAAGCCCTCGACGTCCCGCTGCCGAGCCTCGGTGAGGGAGCCGCGCCCGCCGCGCTGCTCGCCTCCCGGCTCAGCGAGGCGGCCCGTGCCACCCTGCGCTTCGCCGTCGCCCTCGGCGGCGAGGTGCCCCACCAGGCCCATCTGCCGGCGCTCGTGGGCGACACCCACGCGGACGCCGCGCTCGGCGAGCTCGCGGGCTGCGGCCTGCTCTCGCCGGCCGGCCCCCGCTACCGCCTCGCCGCCGGAGTCCTCGCCCAGCTCGCGGCGGCCGGATACGAGGACGACGCGGCCGCCCACGCCCGTACCGCCGCCCAGCACTACGCCTGGTGGGCCTCGCACCCCTCGGTCACCCCGGAACGGGCCGTCGCCGAGGCGGACGCGATCGTCGCCTCCCTGGGCCGGCTGGTCCCGGGCGACGAGGCGGGAGCGGCCAGCGCCGCCGTCCTGCTGGCCCGCGGCGCCTCCCCGGCCTTCGCGGCGGGCCTGGGCTGGGGGGCCTGGGAGCGGGCCCTCAGGATCGGCCAGGAGGCCGCCAGGATCGCCGGCGAGGTCGCCGAGGAGGCCTATTTCCACCACGAGTTGGGCGTCCTCGCGCTCTGCACCGGCAATCCGGACCGGGCCAGGACCGAGCTGGAGACCTCGATCGGGATGCGCGGCGCCCTCGCCGACAGGTCCGGGGCCGTGGCCGGACGCCGCGCGCTCGCCCTGGTCGCGGACCGCTCCGGCGACTTCGCCCCCCTCGGCCGCACCGCATCGGGCGACGAGGTGCCCGCGGTGCGCCAGGACGGTCCGGGCACACCTCCCGGCGGGTTCCCGGGCGCACCGGTGTTCCTGCGGCAGCCGGCCGAGGAGCAGCCCACGGTCGTCTCCTCGCTGCCGCCCGGCCCCGCCGCCCGCAAGGGGACCGGCCGGGCCGTCCTGGGCGGCGCCCGGCGCAACCTGGCCGCCGCGGGCGCGGGCGCCGTGCTGATCGCGGTGCTCGGCACCGTCGTCACGCTCGGCGTCACCGCGGGCGACGGCGACGAGCCGGGCAGCCGCAACGTCACCACCGAGCAGACGGCCACCGAGGACCCGACCGACGACGGCCTGCCCCCCAAGGAGTCGGAGGACGGCTCCGTCCCGGCCGGGGAGACCACCGGCGGTGAGACGGCCGCGACTCCGAGCGCCTCGGACTCCGCGAGCCCGAGCACCTCCGGCTCCCCGTCCCCGAGCGCCTCCACGTCGGACGGTACGCCGCCGGGGACGGACGACCCGACGGACGACGGGAGCAGCTCCCCGAGCGAGCCGACGCCGAGCGGCGAGCCGACCGAGCCCACCAAGCCGCCGACGACTCCGCCCACCACCCCGCCGACGACTCCGCCCACCGAGACGCCGACGACCCCACCGACCGAGACACCCACCGACGACCCGTCGGACCCGGAAAAGGGCTCTTCCTCCTCGGCGGCCGGCCCCGCCGAGGAGGCGAGCGCCCCGGAGTCCGAGGCGGCCACCGACCCGGCGGTCTGAGCAGGCCGGACGGCTGAACGTACGAGGGCCGGGCGGCTCACGCTTCCGCGTGAGCCGCCCGGCCCTCGTTGACGCCGTCGCTCAGAACAGCCGCAGCTTGTCGTCCTCGATGCCCCGCATCGCGTTGTAGTCCAGGACCAGGCAGCCGATGCCGCGGTCCGTCGCCAGCACCCGGGCCTGCGGCTTGATCTCCTGCGCGGCGAAGACGCCCCGGACCGGCGCGAGGTGCGGGTCGCGGTTCAGCAGCTCCAGATAGCGCGTCAGCTGCTCCACGCCGTCGATGTCACCGCGCCGCTTCAGCTCCACGGCCACCGTCTGCCCGTTCGCGTCCCGGCACAGGATGTCCACCGGCCCGATGGCGGTGGGGTATTCGCGGCGGATCAGGGTGTGACCCTCGCCGAGGATCTCCATCCGGTCCGCGAGCAGCTCCTGGAGGTGCGCTTCCACGCCGTCCTTGATGAGCCCCGGGTCGACGCCCAGCTCGTACGACGAGTCGTGGAGGATTTCCTCCATCGTGATGATCAGTTTTTCGCCCGCCTTGTTCACCACGGTCCAGACGCCTTCCTCACCGTCGGCGCCCTCCTTCAGGGTGCACGGCGGGGACATCCAGTTGAGCGGTTTGTACGCCCGGTCGTCGGCGTGGATGGAGACGCTCCCGTCCGCCTTCACCAGGATCAGTCGGGGGGCGGAGGGCAGGTGGGCTGTGAGCCGGCCCGCGTAGTCCACGGAGCAACGGGCGATGACGAGACGCATGGTCGGCAACGCTACTCGACGACGGGGGCTCGACGCGATTTCCCCAGCCGTCGCCCCTGTCACTCGGTGCACACCGCGACACGGTGATGCGGGCTTGCCCCTCTTTGCGCCCCTTCGTTATTGGCCGGTTGTGTTCCCAATCTCCTGGTGCGGCCCCGACTGCGCGCTTACCGTGGAAGCAGGAGGTCGCCGTCCGTGCACGCTGCGTCGTCGCCGCCCCCCTTCCCTGCCCGTAAGGCCCCGGCCATCGCCCGGGGTCGCGAGAGGAGAACCCATGTCGCTCGACGTCTCACCGGCGCTGTTGGAACAGGCCGAGCGAGGCGAGGTCGACGAAGCCGACTTCGTCGACTGCGTCCGGACCTCCCTGCCCTTCGCATGGGAGATGATCAGCTCGCTGGTGGCTCAGCTGAAGGTCGACGGCGGACAGTTCGCCGACAACCAGACGCCGCCGCCGGACGAGCAGGCACGTGGTCAGCTGCTGCGCGCGCTCGCGAGTGATGCGATACGCGGCGCGCTCCAGCGGCACTTCGGAGTGCGCATCGCATTCCAGAACTGCCACCGCGTAGCGGTGTTCCCGCTGGACGCCTCGGTCGACGACCGACTGGCCAAGTTCACCTCGGTGAGGGGCCAGTTGCTCAACCAGTCGCCCGGACTTCGGGACTGCTGAACGCTTCTGCTGCCGTCCCGGGCCGCAGGAGGTGCAACTGGCCCCGGGGCGGCGGCTCCCGCACCACCGCACCACCCGTCCAGTAGATCCCAGCTGTTCGGACGGCTCGGAGGAAGCACCGGCATGCGCAGGTCAGGTGAGCAGTGGCAGTACGTCGGCGCCCAGCCGCCGGACGTTCTCCTCGGTCGCCGCGAGATCGCCCGACCCCTCGACCAGGAGGGCGAAGCGCGTGATCCCGGTCCGCTCGGCGGTGGCCGCCAGCCGGTCGGCCGCCAGCCGCGGCGGGCCCACCGGGTGCAGCCCGCAGAGCAGTTCCGTGTACGCGACCGGGTCCCGCATCACGCGGCGCCTGCCGTCGACCGTGACATGGGCGTCGAGCCCCTGGCGCAGCCAGCCGGGCATCGACTTCACCAGCAGCTCCGTGGCCTCCCCGGCGCCGTCCTCGATCTGGGCCACCCCGGCGGACACATGTGCGGCCCCCTCCACCACCTCGGGCGGATGGCCGGCCTCCCGGGCGGCCGTGCGCCACAGGGCGACCATCTCCGCCTTCTCCTCGTCCCCGCAGTGCATCCCCAGCAGCATCGGCAGCGCCTGCCGGGCCGCGAGCCGCACGCTCTTCGGCGAGGTGCACGCCACGACGACCTCGGGCCCCGCGCCACCCGGCCCCGCGTCCGCCGGGCCCTCCAGCAGCTCGTCCGGGCGCGGCACCACCGCCACCTCGCGGAAGCCGAACCGCTCGCCGCGCCCCGCGACGCGCGGCTCCCGCAGCCAGTCGAGCACCAGGTCGAGCGCCTCGGGGAAGCCGTTCTCGTACGCGTCGAGACCGCCGCCGAACACTTCCAGGTCCACCCAGGGCCCGCCCCGCCCCACCCCGAGCGAGAAGCGTCCGCCGCTGGTCAGGTGCAGCAGCGCGGCCTGCTCGGCGAGGGCGACCGGGTGGTGGTTGGGCAGCACGCTGACCGCCGTGCCGACCTGGATTCTGCGGGTGCGGCCCAGCAGCAGCGCCGCCAGCGTGGTCGCGGACGGGCAGACCCCGTACGGCACGAAGTGGTGCTCGGCCAGCCAGACCGAGTCGAGACCGCTCTCCTCCGCGGCCTCGGTGGACCGGACGGCCCGGTGCAGAGCCTCACCCGGCCCCTGTCCGGGGAACTGGGCTGCCAGAACGAACGTTCCGATGCGCATCGCCTATTGCCTCCTTGCGGCCGACGCGTTTCTCCCCCACGGGCAACAACGTCTGACACGTGCCAAAGGCACGGTCCCGGCGGAAGTTGTTGCGATTTTCCGCTAACTCACCCCACTGCCGAACAGGGCCGCCGGACAGCCCGGCCGTCACCCCCGATGGCAGGCTCTAGGCTTGAGCGAAACCGCGTCCGATCCGCCCCGTGAGGTGTCCCGTGTCCCCGCGCCGTAACCGCCCCCGTGGCGGCGAGAGTCACGACGAACGCCCCGGCCCGGCGTACGGCAGGTACGGCGGGGGAGGGGCCACCGAGAGCTGGCAGGGCGAGGAGTGGTCGGTGCGCCCGGTCAGCGGCGCGAGCGCCCAGGGCAAGCGGTACCGCTGCCCCGGCTGCGACCAGGAGATCCCCTCCGGGGTCCCGCACCTCGTGAGCTGGCCCGAGTTCGGCGGCATCGAGGACCGCAGGCACTGGCACAAGGCGTGCTGGAACGCGAAGGACCGCCGCACCACCAGGGTGCAGCGGTCCCGGAACGCTCCGCGTTACTGAGGGCGACCGACCCCGTCGACCTCAGCCCTCGCGTGGCCCCTTCCGACCTCGCGCGACCCCTCAGACGTCGCGCCGGTTCAGTATCGCGACGGCTCCGCACAGAACCGCGGCGGCCAGGCCCAGCATCAGCAGCGGCGGCTCCCAGCCGGTCGGACCGGTACTGGTCATCGTCGTGCCGTATATCCCGCCGATCTGGTTGGGGATCGAGTAGTCGATCAGGAAGTGCCGAAGGCCCCGCAGGCTGTCGTCGAACATGAACAGCGCGAGGACCAGGGGCGCCAGCACCACGCCGATCATGATGGTGATCGCACCCGCCGAGTGCCGCACAATCGCGCCGACCCCGAGCGACAGCAGGCCGAGGGCGGCGAGATAGAGCCCGACACCGGCCGTGGCGAGCGCCCAGTCGCCGCCCGACGCGACGGGGCCGTCCAAAATCAGGGTCTGGAGCCCCGCCACGACCGCGGCGGTCACCGTCGTGACGGTGAAGGTCAGCGAGGAGAATACGATCGCCTTCGCCGCGAGCACCCGGCCCCGGCTCGGACAGGCCGTCAGCGTCGTACGGATCATGCCGGTGCTGTACTCGGACCCGATGGTCAGCACACCGAGCGTGATCACACAGATCGAGCCCAGCAGCACCCCGAAGAAGCCGAGGGCCAGGGCCGGCTCGTCCGGCATACCGCCGCCGCTGCTGTCCGCTGCCAGCAGCAGCGCGGTGCCCGGCCCGACCGTCAGCATCAGCGCGATCATCACGCCGAGCGTCCAGACCGTGGCGCGCACGGAACGGATCTTGGTCCACTCCGCGGCGACCGCGTCGCCCAGGGTGGCGGGCCGGATCGGGATCGGCGACTCGTAGGAGGCCGGCGGGCCGGCGTCCGACGCCTGCTCGTGGGCCCGCGGGGTGGCCGGCGTCGTCATCGGAGGTCCTTGCTCGTCTGCTCTCCGGCCGTGGCGGCGGGAGAGGGATCGGCTGCGGGGGAGGGCGCCGCGGGCGCGGGGCTCCGGCCCGGCACGGGCGGCGGCGGGGCGTACCAGCCCTCCTGCGGCACCACCACCGGCTCGGGGTACGCGAAGCTGTCGGCGCTCCCGTACGCGTCCTGGGGCAGCGGCTCCACGAGCCCCGCCTTGGCGTCGTCCGTCGAGCGGTAGTCCACCAGGCCCTGTGTGAGGCGCATGTACGCCTCCTCCAGGGAGGCCTGGTGCGGCGACAGCTCCCAGAGCCGTACGTCGCAGCCGTGGGCCAGGTCACTGATCCGCGGCAGCGGCAGCCCGGTGACCCGCAGGGCTCCGCCCGGCTCCGTCATGACCCGGCCGCCCGCCTCGACGAGCGAGGCCGTCAGCTTCTGCCGCGCCTCGGGGCCGTCGTCCGGCACCCGGACCCGGGCGAAGTCGGCGGAGTTCGCGGAGATGAAGTCCGTGACGCTCATGTCGGAGAGCAGCCGGCCGCGCCCGATCACGATCAGATGGTCGGCGGTGAGGGCCATCTCGCTCATCAGGTGGGACGAGACGAAGACCGTGCGTCCTTCGGCGGCGAGCGCCCTCATCAGATTGCGGACCCAGTGGATGCCCTCCGGGTCGAGACCGTTGACCGGCTCGTCGAACAGCAGCACCTCCGGATCGCCGAGCAGCGCCGCCGCGATCCCGAGCCGCTGCCCCATCCCGAGCGAGAAGCCCCTGGAGCGCTGCTTGGCGACGTCCTGGAGGCCGACGACGCCCAGCACCTCATCGACCCGGGCCGCCGGGATGCCGGCCAGCTGGGCCAGGGACAGCAGGTGGTTGCGGGCGGTGCGTCCGCCGTGCACGCCCTTGGCGTCCAGCAGGGCGCCCACCTGGCGCGGGGCGTTCGGCAGGTCGCGGTAGGGGTGGCCGCCGATCGTGACGCGACCTGCGGTGGGGCGGTCCAGGCCGAGGATCATGCGCATGGTCGTGGACTTGCCCGACCCGTTGGGACCGAGGAACCCGGTGACGGCCCCGGGCCGCACCTGGAAGGAAAGGTCGTCCACGGCCGTCTTCGCGCCGTAGCGCTTGGTCAGGCCGACTGCCTCGATCATTCTCCAGCCCCATCGACTCACTCTGTCGTTCGGGGCTCGGGCCACCCGGCCGCGCACCCCCGTAAGAGTTAGGAGGATAACCAGGCGGTGACGGTTCCGGCCAAGTTGCGCACTGCGTGCGAGCGGGCCGTTACGCGTCCCGCTTCTTCAGGACCAGGAAGCCGCCGAGCACCGCCGCCAGCACCCAGAGCACCATGATCCCGAGCCCCGCCCAGGGGCCGTACGGGGCCGGGTCGGTGTTCAACGCGTCCGGGACGACCTGCATGATCTTCGAACCGGCCTGGTCGGGGAAGTACCGGGCGACGCTCTTGGCGCCCGGCACCGCCGCGAGGATCTGCGAGACCAGGAAGAAGAACGGCATCAGGATGCCGAGCGACAGCATGGAACTGCGCAGCATCGCCGCCACCCCCATGGAGAAGATCGCGATCAGCCCCATGTAGAGCCCGCCGCCGACGACCGCGCGCAGCACGTTCTCCGCGCCGATGTCGGTGCCCCGGTCGCCGAGCATGGCCTGGCTCAGGAAGAAGGAGACGAAGCTGGTGAGCAGCCCCACGGCGAGGGCCAGTACACCGGCCACCGTGATCTTGCTGAGGAGGAAGGTGCCGCGCTGGGGCACCGCCGCCAGCGAGGTGCGGATCATGCCGGTGCTGTACTCGGTGCCGACCACGAGCACTCCGAACACCACCATCGCGAGCTGGCCGAGAACGGTCCCGGAGAAGCTGACGAAGGTCGGGTCGAACGTGGCCTGCTCCGCCTCGGAGAGGTCGTCGAACGTGGCGTTCAGCAGGGCGCTCAGCGCCGCTCCCATCACGACCGTGACGGCGAACGCGGCGATGAGGGTCCAGATGGTCGAGGAGACCGACCGGATCTTGGTCCATTCCGAGGTGAGAACCGCGGGTACCGATGCCATGGCCGTCACGCCCCCTTGCCGTCGGTGTCGTCGGTGCCCCCGGGTTTGTTCCAACTCTCGCCCCAGCCGGCTCCCACCGCGGGCGGTTCGACGGCCGGGTCCCGTTCCGCATGGGCGTGGTACTCCACCGAACCGGCGGTCATCTGCATGAACGCCTCCTCCAGGGAGGCCCGCTGGGAACTCAGCTCGTGCAGCACCAGCTGGTGCCGGGCGGCCAGCTCACCCAGCTCCTCGGTGGTGGCGCCGTCGATCTCCAGGACGCCGCCCGCCGTCTCGACGACGGTGAAGCCCTCCTGGTGCAGCACGTCGCGCAGCCGCTCCTGCTGCGGGGAGCGCAGCCGCGCGTAACTGCGGGAGTTCTCGTGGATGAAGTCCGCCATCGAGGTGTCGGCGAGCAGCTTGCCCTGGCCGATCACGATCAAATGGTCGGCGGTCAGCGCCATTTCGCTCATCAGATGGGACGAGACGAAGATCGTCCGGCCCTCCGACGCGAGCGCCTTCATCAGATTGCGGATCCAGTGGATGCCCTCGGGGTCCAGCCCGTTGACCGGCTCGTCGAACATCAGGATCTCTGGGTCGCCGAGCAGTGCGGACGCGATGCCGAGCCGCTGGCCCATGCCGAGGGAGAACCCCTTGGACTTCTTCTTCGCCACCACGCTCAGCCCGACCATGTCGAGCACCTCGTCGACCCGGCTGCTCGGGATGCGGTTGCTCTGCGCCAGGCACAGCAGGTTGTTGTACGCGCTGCGGCCGCCGTGCATCCCCTTGGCGTCCAGGAGCGCCCCGATGTACTTCAGCGGTTCCTGGAGCTCGCGGTAGTGCTTGCCGTCGATGCGCACCGTACCGCTGGTCGGGTTGTCGAGATCGAGCATCATCCGCATCGTGGTGGACTTGCCCGCCCCGTTCGGGCCGAGGAAACCGGTCACGATGCCCGGTCTGACCTGACACGACAAATGGTCGACGGCGATCTTGCTGCCGAACCGTTTGGTGAGTCCCTCGAGCTCGATCATGCGTTCACGCTAGAACGCCAGAGCGCCCGGCGCCACCACAAAGGCGGAACCGGGCGCACACGGGGGTATTACCCGCGCCGGGGGTCAGCGGGTCTGCTGGGCCGGGACACCGCGGGTGGCGGGCTCGTCCTCCACCGGGGAGCCGGCGGCGGCCACGGCGGCGCCGGTCAGCGTCGCCAGCATCTCGCGGACGTTGGTCAGCTGCGCGTTGATCGAGTCGCGGCGGTTGGTGAGCGCCGCCAGCTCGCGCTCCGACTCGCTGCGGATCCGGTCGGCCTTGGCGTTGGCGTCGGCGACGATGTCCTCGGCCTGGCGCTGGGCGGTCTCCACCGTCTGGCGGGCCCGGCGCTCGGCGTCCGTGCGGAGCTTCTCGGCCTCCAGGCGGAGCTGCTCGGCGCGGTGCTCGATCTCGGCGAGACGCTTCTCGGCCTTGGCCTGGCGGGACGCGAGGTCGCGCTCCGACTGCTCGCGGCGCTTGGCGAGGTTGGTCTCGAAGTCGGCCGCGGCCTGGGCGGCCTTGGCGCGGGTCTCCTCGAAGAGGGCGTCGGCCTCCTCGCGCTTCTGCTGGGCGTCCTTCTGGGCGTCGGTGCGGAGCGTGTTCGCCTCGCCCTGGGCCTTCTCGACGATGCGGACGCCCTCGTCCTCGGCCTTCGCCTTGCGCTCGGCGGCGAAGGACTCGGCGTCGTTGCGCACCTGCTGGGCCGCCGACTCGGCGAGCTCCCGGTGCTGCTCGGCCGCGCGACGGGCCTCCTCGCGCAGGTCCTTGGCCTCCTCCTCGGCGAGGCGGAGAATCTTCTCGACACGGGCGCCGAGACCGGCGTACGACGGCTCGGCGTCGTTTACCTGGGCCTGGGCGTTCTGCGTCTCGAGGTGCAGCTCCTCGATGCGCTTTTCCAGAGAGGTGATTCGGGCCAGGGCACTATCACGGTCGGCGACGAGCTTGGTGATGCGGTCGTCCACCTGACCGCGGTCGTAGCCTCGTCGCACGAGCTCGAAGCCGAAGGGGGAGGAAGGGTCACTCATGGGGTTCCTGTCGAATGAGACCGGTGAGGTGATAGAGGGAATCCTAGGGGCCATGGCGGCGTGTCAGCGTGAAGATGCCGGTTTGATCTGGAGAATGACACCCCTTTTGAGTGGCTGACCCCCGGAGTGCTTGCCACTCGAAGGTTTGAATGTCCATGACGATGCACGGAACGCCGCGGATCGGCCAGGGGGCGTCCGGCCCTGATCCGCCGGACATCTCCTAGCGGTCGGACGACTTGCCCCCCGACCGAGTGCCCGCCGCCGCCGGAGCCTTGGCGCCTCCCGCGGAACCGCCGCCCGGTTTCCCGCCCCCGGTCGGAGCCTCGAAAGACTCCAACGCCTCCAGCACGTCCTGGACACGGGAGATCTCCGCATTGATGTCCTCGCGCCTGCGCACCAGGACGTCCAGCTCGCGCTTGCCCTCGTCGACCGTCTGCTTGGCCTCGGCCTCGGCGTCGGCGCGCAGCTTCTCCGCCTCGCGGATCAGCCCGGCCTTCTTCGTCTCGGCCTCCTTCAGCAACGACTCGGCCCGTTTCACCGCGGCGATACGGACCTTGCTCGCCTCCGAGTTGGCCTGCGCCATCAGCTCCTTGGCCTTCGCCTCGGCCTCGTCGCGCTGCTCGGTCGCCGCCTTCATCAGGTTGTCGACACGCTCGCCGGCGGTCTTCATCTGCTCGGAGGTCTCCCGGCGGGCCCGCTCGTGCAGCTCCTCGATCTCGCTCTCCAGCCGGGCCCGCAGCTCCTCGGCCCGCTCCCGGATCGCCGTCGCGTCGCGCCGGGCGCCGACCAGCAGTTCGTCGGCGTCGGTACGGGCGCGTTCGACCAGGGTGTTGCCCTCGACGGTCGCCTCCGAGGTGATGCGCACGGCCTCCTTGCGGGCCGCGCCGACCATCGTGTCGGCCTGCCCCTCGGCCTCGGTGGCCGTACGCAGCGCCTCTTCCCGCGCCTTGTTGATGAGCTGGTCCGCCTGCTCGGCCGCGTCCGCCCGACGCTTGGCCGCCGCCTCGCGGGCCTCGTCCAGCAGCCGGTCCGCCTCCTGGCGGGCATCCGACCGCATCTCCTCGGCCGCCGACTCCGCCTCCGCGTGCAGCCGTGCCGCCTCCTCGCGGGTGCGGGCCGCGTGTTCCTGCGCGGAGCCGAGCCGCTCGGCCGCCTCCGCGCGCAGCCGCTCGGACTCGCCGGCCGCCTCGGCCAGCATCCGGTCCGCCTGCTCGGTGGACTCGGCCCGGCGGCGGTTGGCCTCCGTGGTGGCCTCGACGACGAGCTGCTCGGAGGCCTGGGCCGCCTCGTTGCGGATGCGTTCGCTCTCGTTGGACGCCTCGGCCATCAGCCGGTCCGACTGGGCCGCCGCCTCCGAACGGATCCGGTTGGCGTCCTGCCGGGCCTCGGCACGGGCCTTCGACGCGTCCTGCTCCGCCGACGCCAGCGCGTCGGACGCCTCGGTGCGCATCCGCTGGCTGTACTCGGAGGTGTCCGCGCGCAGCCGCTCCGACTCGCCGATCGCGTCGGAGACCGTCCGCTCGGCCAGCGCCTTCGCGGCGTCGGTCTCCTCCTCGGCCTCCCGCCGGAGACGGGCCGCCTCCTCGTTCGCCTCCCGGCGCAGCCGGACCGCGTCCTCGGCGGCCCGCTCCCGCTCCGCGTGGGCGTCGGAGCGGACCCGGTCCGCCTCCTCCTGCGCCTCGCTCCGGGTGCGTTCCGCGACGTGCTCCGCCGTCGAGCGCAGCCCGGCGATCTCCTCCTCGGCCTGCTCCTGGAGACCCGCGACGGAGTCCCGTACCTGCTGGGCCGTCTGCTCGGCCGTCGCGACCAGCTCGGTCGCCCGGGCGTCCGCCTCCTCGACCAGCCGGTGCGCCTCGGCCTGGGCCTCCTCGACCCGCTTGCGGGCGGAGGCGAGCAGTTCCTCGCTCTGCTCGCGGGCCCGCTCGCGCTCCTGCTCCGCCTCGGTCCGGGCCGCGCCGAGGATCTCCTCGGCCTCCCGGCGGCGGCGCGTGGCCTCCTCCTGGGCGGCGCTCAGCGCCTCGGCGGCCTCGGCCGCGACCCGCTCGGCGGTGGCCGCTGCCTCCGCACGCACCCGGTCGGCGCTCTCCTGCGCCTCGGACTTGAGCCGCTCCGCCTCGGCGGCTGCCTCACCGCGCAGCCGTACCGCGATGTTCTCGCCCTCGGAACGGGCCTGGGCGGCGTCGGCGGCGGCCTCGTCGCGCAGCCGCTCGGCCTCCGCCCCGGCCTGCTCGGTCAGCGCCCGCGCCCGCTCGGCGGCCTCGGCGCGCTGCCGCTCCGCCTCCACGTTCGTCTCGCGGCGGATCCGCTCGGCCTCGCCCCGGGCCTCACCGAGCGCCTCCTCGGCGGCGGCGAGCCGGGTCTCGGCCTCGGTGTGCAGCCGTGCCAGCTCCTCGGCGGCCTCGGCCTGCCGCGCGGCGACACCGCGCTCGCTCTCCTCACGCAGCTCGGTCGCGGCCCGCTCGGCCGCCTCCGTGACGGCCGCCGCCTGCTCCTCGGCCTCGGTCCGCAGCCGGTCGGCCTCGGTCCGGGTGCGCTCCAGCGTCTCCTCGGCCTGCTTGCGCAGGGTCGCGGCCCGCTCGGCGGCCTCGGCGCGGATGCGCTCGCTCTCGCCGTTCGCCTTGGTGCGCAGCTCGTCCGCGTCGGAGCGGGCCTCGGTCAGCAGCTCCTCGGCGGTACGGGCGCCCTCCTCCAGCTGCTGGACCGCCTCGCGACGGGCCTCGCCCCGGATCCGCTCGCCCTCGGCGACCGCCTCGGAGCGCAGCGTCTCGGCCTCGCCGCGCAGCCTGCGGGCCTCCTCCTGGAGCTCGACCGTCTTGGCCCGGTACTCCTTGGTGTCGTCCTTGGCCGCGCCCTTGAGCTCGTCGGCCTGTTCGGCGGCCTCGCCGCGCAGCCGGTCCGCCTCGGCCTCCGCCTCGCGGCGGATCCGCTCGGCCTCCTCGCTCGCCGCCCTCGTCGTCGACTTCGCGTCCTCGGAGGCCTTGGTGAGCACCTCCTCGGCGCTGCGGGCCGCCTTCGCCAGCTGGGCGGCGGCGTCCTCGGCGGCGACCGTACGGGCCTTCTCGCCCGCCTCGGCGACCAGCCGCTCCGCCTCGGCGCGGGCGTCGACGAGCGCCTGTTCGGCCTCTTCCTTCAGCGCCTCGGTGCTCTTGGTGGCCTCGCCGACCAGCCGGGCGATCTCCGACCTGGCCGTACGGGTGCGCTGTTCGTTCTGCGACTCGGCGGCGGCCAACTGCCTGGCGGCGGCGTCCTTCGCCTCGGAGAGGAGCTTCTCCGCCTCCAGACGGGACTCGCGCAGCCGGGTCTCGGCCTCCGAGAGACGCTGCTCGGCGGACCGGTTCAGCTCGGCGGTCTGCTGGCGGGTCTGGTCGGTCTCCGCGGTCGTGCTGGAGCGCAGCTGCTCCGCGTGGCTGGTGGCCTCCTGCGCCTGGGCGGAGGCGGCCCCGAGGAGCCGCTCGGCGTCCTTGCGGGCGCGCAGCAGGATCGCCTCGGCCTCGGCCCTGGCGGTCTCGGTCTCCGAGCCGGCGCGCCGACGGGTCTCCTCCGCCAGCCGGGCGGCCTCGTCGCGGGCGGCGGCCAGCGCCTGCTCGGCCTCGGCACGGGACTCCTCCAGCAGCCGGCGGGCCTGTGACTCGGTGCGGGCGCGCAGCTGTTCGGCCCAGGCGACGTTCTCGTTGACGTGCGACTCGACGGTCTGGCGGCGTTCCGCCAGCTCCTGGTCGAGCCGCTGCCTGCGCTGGACGGCCTCGGTGTGCAACTCGGCCTGCAGGCGCGCCTGGTGTTCGGCGTGCTCCTGGAGGATCCGCTGCGTCTGGGCACGGGCCTCGCGCAGCTCGCGCTCGGCGTCGCCGCGCATCTGCTCGGCCTGGACCTGCGCGTTCCGCAGCATCTGCTCGGCCTGGTAGCCGAGGTCCGCGCTGTCGTAGGCGGGACGGGTCGCGAGATTGCGCCGGGCCTCGTGCAGCTTGGCACGCAAGACCTCGACCTGGTAGCCGAGGTCCTCGGCGTGCTGGACAGCCTTCTCCCGGTCGGTCTTCAGCCGGTCCATCTTGGCTTCGAACCGCGAGAGATGGTCGTCTTCAGCGAGGTGGCTCTCCTGGCGTTCGTAGCCCCGCACTGCGCGGTCCCATCCTTCCCCGAGCTCTCAACTTAGTTCGAGCGGGGGAGACCCCAACCCTGGTCGGAACTCGCCGTACGCATACCGCTCGTCGGCGAGTTGTCCCCGGGGAATGGTGACAGACAAACGACGAGGACGTGGCACGGCCCCGACCCGGCCCCGGCCCGGAACCGCCCACTCTACCGGGCCGGGTATGCGGTGGTCAGTGCTCCGTCCTGCTCGTGACCAGTTCGGTGAGGACGCCGTGGCAGTCCTTGGGGTGCAGGAACGTGATCCGGGACCCCATCGATCCCGTCCTGGGCTCGTCGTACAGCACCCGGACGCCCTTCTCGCGGATGTCCGCGGCGTCCCCGTCCACATCCTCCGTACCGAAGGCGATGTGGTGCACGCCCTCCCCGTTCTTCGCCAGCCACTTGCCGACGGCCGAGTCCTCCCGGGTGGGCTCCAGCAGCTGGAGGTACGAAGCACCGCCGTCCGAGGTCCCGTTGATCTTGAGCATGGCCTCCCGGACCCCCTGCTCCTCGTTGATCTCGCTGTGGAACACCTCGAATCCGTACGTGGCACGGTAGAACTCCACCGTCTTGTCCAGGTCGAAACAGGCGATCCCGATGTGGTCGATGCGCGTCAGCATGGGTTCAGCATGGCCGCGCTCCCAGGCTCCCGCCATGGTTACGCAACGTGCGCGCCGTCACACCGGTTGCCGGATGACGGGCGCGGTACCTCTCAGTACATTCAGGTAAACCCTCGTTCACATCCGATCCCAAGGGGCCGTGCCCATGCCAGCAACGACCGGTACCACCACCTCAGTGATCGTCGCGGGCGCCCGGACGCCCATGGGCCGCCTCCTCGGCTCCCTCAAGAGCTTCTCCGGCGCCGACCTCGGCGGCTTCGCCATCAAGGCCGCTCTGGACCGGGCCGGCATCGGCGGTGACCAGGTCCAGTACGTGATCATGGGTCAGGTGCTCACGGCCGGCGCGGGCCAGATGCCCGCCCGGCAGGCGGCGGTCAAGGCAGGCATCCCGATGAACGTCCCCGCGCTCACCGTCAACAAGGTGTGCCTGTCCGGGCTCGACGCCATCGCGCTGGCCGACCAGCTCATCCGCGCCGGGGAGTTCGACGTGGTGGTCGCGGGCGGCCAGGAGTCCATGACCAACGCCCCGCACCTGCTCCCCAGGTCCCGCGAGGGCTACAAGTACGGCGCGATCGAGATGCTGGACTCGATGGCGCACGACGGTCTCACCGACGCGTACGAGAACATCCCGATGGGAGAGTCCACCGAGAGGCACAACGGCCGCCTCGGCCTCGACCGCGCCGCCCAGGACGCGATCGGCGCGCAGTCCCACCAGCGGGCCGCCGCCGCCCAGAAGAACGGCCTCTTCGAGGCGGAGATCACCCCGGTCGAGATCCCGCAGCGCAAGGGCGACCCGGTCCTCTTCGCCAAGGACGAGGGCATCCGCGCCGAGACGACCGCGGAGACGCTCGGCAAGCTGCGCCCGGCCTTCGCCAAGGACGGCACGATCACCGCCGGGACCTCCTCACAGATCTCCGACGGCGCCGCCGCGGTCGTCGTGATGAGCAAGGCGAAGGCGGAGGAGCTGGGCCTCGACTGGATCGCCGAGATCGGCGCCCACGGAAACGTCGCGGGCCCCGACAACTCCCTCCAGTCGCAGCCCTCGAACGCCATCCGGCACGCCCTGAAGAAGGACGGCCTGGGCGTCGAGGACCTCGACCTGATCGAGATCAACGAGGCGTTCGCGGCCGTCGCCGTCCAGTCCGTGAAGGATCTGGGCGTCACCTCGGACAAGGTCAACGTCAACGGCGGCGCCATCGCGCTCGGCCACCCCATCGGGATGTCCGGCGCCCGGATCGTCCTGCACCTGGCCCTGGAGCTGAAGCGGCGCGGCGGCGGCACCGGCGCGGCCGCGCTCTGCGGCGGCGGGGGTCAGGGCGACGCGCTGATCATCCGCGTTCCGGGCAAGTAGTACCCGTACGGATTCCGGGCCCGGACGGGCTCCGGGGCAGAGCAGGAGATACGGAGCGGTGAACGTGGACGTGGATGTCCCCATGCTGGTCGAGCAGGCGCGAGCAGGCAGGCCGCGTGCGGTGGCCCGGCTGATCTCGCTGGTGGAGGGGGCCTCCCCGCAGCTGCGGGAGGTGATGGCCGCGCTGGCGCCGCTGGCCGGCCACGCCTACGTCGTCGGGCTCACGGGCTCGCCGGGCGTCGGCAAGTCCACCTCCACCTCGGCCCTGGTCTCCGCCTACCGCCGGGCGGGCAAGCGGGTCGGCGTCCTCGCCGTCGACCCGTCCTCGCCGTTCTCCGGCGGGGCGCTGCTGGGCGACCGGATCCGGATGGCGGACCACGTGTCCGACCCGGGCGTGTACATCCGCTCGATGGCGACCCGGGGCCACCTGGGCGGCCTCGCCTGGTCCGCGCCGCAGGCCATCCGGGTGCTGGACGCGGCGGGCTGCGACGTGATCCTCGTCGAGACGGTCGGCGTCGGCCAGTCCGAGGTGGAGATCGCCTCCCAGGCCGACACCTCCGTCGTGCTGCTCGCCCCGGGCATGGGCGACGGCATCCAGGCGGCCAAGGCCGGGATCCTGGAGATCGGCGACGTCTACGTGGTCAACAAGGCCGACCGGGACGGCGCGGACGCCACCGCCCGCGAGCTGAACCACATGCTGGGCCTGGGGGAGGCCCGGGGCCCCGGCGACTGGCGCCCCCCGATCGTGAAGACGGTCGCCGCCCGGGGCCAGGGCACGGACGAGGTCGTCGAGGCCCTGGAGAAGCACCGGGCCTGGATGGAGGAGCACGGCGTGCTGGCCGAGCGCCGCACCGCCCGCGCCGCGCACGAGGTCGAGACGATCGCCGTCACCGCACTCCGCGAGAAGATCGCCGACCTGCGCGGCGACCGCCGGCTGCACGCCCTGGCCGAGCGCATCGTGGCGGGGACCCTGGACCCGTACGCGGCGGCCGATGAGCTGGTGGCGGGGCTGACGGGGAGCTCCTGAGCACGTGCTGAAGGCCCCCGGGGACGGCGTGGGTGCCACCCCGGGGGCGTTCTCGCGTACGGGCCCGGCGGCGCGCCCACCGCCCCCGTCCTCGGGGCAGAGGTGGCGCCCGGGGCCGCGCCCGGTCGTCGTGGGGCGACCAGGCGCCGTCCGAGGGTGCTACTCGACCAGACTCAGCGGTCCGGGCGCATCGATTCCCGCCGCTCCGACCGCCGCACGGCAGAATTTCTCGGGCGGGCGGTAGCGGTGCGCGGTGATGTAGTGGATGACCAGGTTCGGAGCGGCGTAGAGGGTTCCGTCCTCTCCCTTCACCCGGATCTCCGCCGAGCCGAGCCATACCCGGGTGTCCCCGTTCGGCCCGCCGGAGACGGAGACCCGGTCCGTGTCGCAGAACTCGCACCTGTGAAAGCCGCGCATCTGGTTCTCGTAGGCGGAGCTGAGGATCACCAACGCCTGCACCACCCGCTCGTCCACGACGCCGGTGGCGTAGCCGTGTTGGGGATGCAGCCATCCGACGTTGAGCATGGCACGGGGTGACTCGTCGTAGGAGTACGGTGACAGATCGGGGTAGTGGCTCATGTGCTGTCCCCCTCAGCGTCGCGGGTCGCAGTGTTTCCGGCGGATCGCCGGATGGACCGGGCCCCTATTCTCTGCCCCTGCCGCGCTCACGGCGCTGGACGGTGGGTCAGCCGTCGTCGCCGTCCCGGTCATCCCGGTCGTCGTCCCGGTCGTCGTCCTTGTCGTCCGCGCGGTCGTCCCGGTCGTCGTCGCCGTCGTCGTCGTGGTCCACGGTGACCTTGCCGGTCTTCGCGTCGACGCGCAGCTCGTGCTGCTTGCCGTCCTTGCCCGCGATGTCGATGTCCCAGCGCAGGACGGTGCCCCGGTTGTCGTCGTCGTCATCGTCGTCGTCCAGGTCGATCGACGTGACGCTGCCCGGCGCGGTCTTCAGAGCCGCGTCCACCGCCTGGTTCAGGGTGATGGCGGAGGAGCGGGGCGCGTGGTGGTCGCGGTCGTCGTTGTCGTCGTCATGGGTCTTCAGGACCTTGCCGTTGCCGGCGTCCACCGTCACGTCGTGCCACTTCTTGTCGGAACCGCGGACGTCCAGCTCCCAGACCGCGCGGTCGTTGTCGTCGTCGTCATCGTCGAGCTCGGCCTCGGTGACCGTGCCCGGGACGCTCTTCAGGGCGGCGGCGACGGCCTGGTCGAGGGTGATCCGGGTGGTCTTCGCGGCGGCCGGGGTCCGGTCGTCGGAAGCGTCGTCCGTGCGGTCGTCGGAGGCGTTGTCGTCGGCGAGGCTCACGGCGCTCACGCTCCCGGCGGGCGTACGGTCGCCGTCCCCGTCGTCCGCGAAGGCGACGGTGGCGGCGGTGGTGCCGCCGATGAGCACGGCCGCGGTGATCGCCGCGATGGTGACGTTGCGCTTCATGAGGGTTCCTCCCGAGAGCTGCTGCTGTTCGACGTGACCCACACTGCCGGTCGGTAGCTGAACGCAACCTGAAGCCACCTGAAGGCGCCTTCAGGTTGAGTTTGCGAGGCTGTGCGCATGCGCCTGTTGATCGTGGAGGACGAGAAGCGCCTCGCGGTGTCCCTGGCCAGGGGACTGACCGCCGAGGGCTTCGCCGTGGATGTCGTGCACGACGGCCTCGAAGGGCTGCACCGGGCGAGCGAGGGCGTCCATGACCTGGTGATCCTCGACATCATGCTGCCCGGCATGAACGGCTACCGCGTCTGCTCGAACCTGCGCGCCGCCGGACACGAGGTGCCGATCCTCATGCTGACCGCCAAGGACGGCGAGTACGACGAGGCCGAGGGACTGGACACCGGCGCCGACGACTACCTGACCAAGCCCTTCAGCTACGTCGTCCTCGTCGCCCGGGTCCGCGCCCTGCTGCGCCGCCGGGGAGCCGGCACCGCCGCGCCCGTCCTGACCGTCGGGTCCCTGCGCATCGAGACCGCCGCCCGCCGGGTGATCCGCGGCGAGGTGGAGATCGCGCTCACCGCCAAGGAGTTCGCGGTGCTGGAGCAGCTCGCCCTGCGCGCGGGCCAGGTCGTCAGCAAGGCGGAGATCCTGGAGCACGTCTGGGACTTCGCCTACGACGGCGACCCGAACATCGTCGAGGTCTACATCTCCACCCTGCGCCGCAAGCTCGGCGCGAGTGCCATCCGTACCGTGCGCGGCGCGGGCTACCGGCTGGAGGCGCAGTGAGGTCCGTACGGGCCAGGGCCGCCATAGGAGCCACCCTGGTCGTCGCCGTCGCCCTGGTGGCGGCCGGCCTCGCCGTGCTCCTGGTCCTGCGGGCCAACCTGATCGACCAGGCGGACCTCCAGGCAGAGGTGGCTGCCCGCGAGGTGGCCGGACAGCTGGCCACGGACACCCCGTACGCCGAACTGGAACTGGACGACGAGGAGGACCACCCGGTCCAGGTGACCGACGAGGAGGGCCGGGTCGTCATCGTTTCCAAGGAACTGCGGGCCGTCACCGGCACCGGCACGAGTGGCGTCACCCCGGTGCCCTCGGCCTCGGCGGGGGCCTCCCCGTCGCCCGGCGAGGGGGACGGAGACGACGACAGCGCCGACGACGACGATGACGGCAGCCGCCCCGGCCGCGGCCAGGTCTCCTCCGACGACCCGGACTTCTCCGACGGCACCGCCACCGTCGACCGCACCACCGCCGACTACCGCTTCGCCGCCGTCGAGGCGACGACCCCCCGCGGCGTCACCCTGACCGTGCACGCGGGCGCACCGCTCGCCGCCGAGCAGGAGGCGGTGAACACGGTGCGCGGGGCGATGCTCACCGGGCTGCCGGTGCTCCTGGTGGTCGTCGCCGGGGTGACCTGGCTGGTGACCCGCCGGGCCCTGCGGCCGGTCGAGGGCATCCGCCGCGAGATGGCGGCGATCACCGCCTCCGAGGACCTGGCCCGCCGGGTTCCGGAGCCCGGTTCGCGGGACGAGATCGCGGCGCTGGCCCGGACGACGAACGAGACGCTCACCGTCCTGGAGGCGTCCGTGGAACGCCAGCGCCGGTTCGTCGCGGACGCCTCGCACGAGCTGCGTTCCCCGATCGCCTCGCTGCGCACCCAGCTGGAGGTGGCCGAGGCCCATCCGGAGCTGCTGGACCTTCCGGGCGCGGTCGCCGACACCGTACGGCTCCAGGTGCTGGCGGCGGATCTGCTGCTGCTGGCCCGGCTGGACGCGGGGGAGAAGCCCGGGAGCGCGACCGTGGAGCTGGGCGCGCTGGTCCGGGAGGAGGTGTCGCAGCGGACCGGGGAC
The DNA here is from genome assembly GCF_028747205.1 of Streptomyces sp. CA-278952. Classification (NCBI taxonomy): domain Bacteria; kingdom Bacillati; phylum Actinomycetota; class Actinomycetes; order Kitasatosporales; family Streptomycetaceae; genus Streptomyces; species Streptomyces sp. CA-278952. The sequence goes on along the minus strand of NZ_CP112880.1, from coordinate 2,271,008 downwards.
CGGATCGCGGTGGGCGTCGAGGCGCCGGAGGGCGGCGCGTTCGAGGTGAGCGGGTCGCGCGGGCAGCTGTCCCGGGTGATCGGCAATCTGCTGGACAACGCCCAGCGGCACGCCGAGGGGAGCGTCGCGGTGTCGGTGGCGGCCGACGGGCGCGGCGTACGGGTGGAGGTCAGGGACGACGGGGCGGGCGTTCCCGAGGACGAGCGGGAGCGGATCTTCGAACGGTTCGTCCGGCTCGACGACGCCCGCAGCCGGGACGACGGCGGCGCTGGACTGGGCCTGGCCATCGCCCGGGACGTCGCCTCGCGCCACGGCGGGACGCTGACGGTGCACGCGGCGGCCGAGGGCGGTGCGGCCTTCCGGCTGTGGCTGCCCCGCTCCGCCTGACGGTCCCGGACCCCTACAGCTTGCCGCGCTTGCCGCGCAGGTGCTCCGCGATCGGGGTCAGCGCGGCGTTCAGGTCGGCGAGCGCCTCGGGGGACAGCAGGTCCATGAAGTGCTGCCGCACCGAGGCGACGTGGTGCGGGGCGACCTTGCGCATCGTCTCCGCGCCGTGCTCGGTGAGGACCGCGAACAGTCCGCGCCGGTCCGATTCGCAGTGGGTGCGGCGGACCAGCCCGGCGGTCTCCATCCGGGTGATCTGGTGCGAGAGCCGGCTCTTGGACTGAAGGGTGGCGGCGGCGAGGTCGCTCATCCGCATGCGCTGGTCGTCCGATTCGGAGAGGTTGACCAGGATCTCGTAGTCGTTCATGGTCAGTCCGAACGGCTGGAGGTCCTTCTCCAGTTGGTGCATCAGCAGCCTGCTGACGTCCAGGTGGGTGCGCCAGGCGCACTGCTCCGCGTCGCTCAGCCAGCGGGTGGCCGTCTCGGTCTCCATATGTGGATTCTACCTAAGAAGTTGAAAGCCGGACGAAATTGGGGGGTGTGACGACGGGCACTCCCGGCCCGCGGTTGTGCCGAGGGGCCCGTCGGCAAGCACCGACGGCTGGGCGCAGGCGTTCGACGTCACACTCCGCAGACTACCGCTCACAACCCGAAGCGACGCTGGAGGTCCCCCAGCTGGCCGGGCATGCGCGGAGCGGATCCGGGTTGACCCCCGCCACCCGGAACGCCCGGCTCGTTCGGGACCGCTCCCGCCGCCTGCTCCGCCATCAGCGCCTCGCTCGACTGGAGCAGCACCGTGCCCGCCCCGACGAACTCGAACTGGTGCTCCTCGCCCGATGTCCCGCCGATCCCCGTGAGGGACCGGATACCGCCCATCACGCCCGTCATGTAGCCGTGGTCGTAGTGGTGGCACGGGGAGGGGCAGTCGGCCCAGCCCACCAGTGCCTGCGGATCCACCCGCAGCGGCGGCTCCATGAACACCACCGGGCCGTTCGAGGCGGCCACGAACTTCCCCGTGCCGATCAGCGTCACGAACCCCGGCACGATCGACTGCTTCAGCGCCATCGTCGGCTGGTACGCCAGCAGGTTCCCGGACCGGATGGTGAGGTTCCCGTCCTCCAGGTTGAAGGAGTTCACGTCGAACGCCCGGTCCGCCAGCAGCATCTTCCCGCTGCCCTCGGCCAGCACCCAGTCGCTCGCGTGCAGCGGCGAGTGGAAGCCGGCGCGCACCAGCCGCTCGAACCGGCCGTGTCCGATGCCGTCGAACTGGATCTGCCCGTAGTAGGCGATCATCTTGCCCTTCTGCAGGAACCACCGGCTCCCCTTGAGCTCCACGCAGAAGGTGTAGGAGTTGACGTTGTCGTCCGACGGCAGCGTCATCGGATCGAGGACCGGGGGCGTGCTCAAAGCTTCTCCTCCGACGCCTGGACGTACACCGCACCACTGCCGCTCAGCTCCAGCTGGAACGCCTCGCCGGAGCCCCGCCCCACCATGTCCCGCCAGCCGACCGCCGTGGACAGCTTGTTCCGGACCTCACCGTGGTGGGCGACGTAGGCCTGCGGGTCGACGTGGACGTCCCGGCCCGGGGTGATCGGCAGTTCGATCACCCCGCCGTGCGCCATCACCGCGACCGCGCCGTGCCCCTTGAGGGTGGTGGTGAACAGGCCCTGGCCGGTCACCTGGCCGCGCACCATGCCCATCACCCCGCCCTGCGCGCCCATGAACATCGTGCCCTGCTGGAGCGTCCCGTCGAACGCGAGCAGCCGGTCCGCCTCCACGTACAGGGTGTCGCCCGCCAGCTCGATCACCTGGATGTGGTGGCCGCCGTGGCCGAACATCACCGTGCCCGAGCCCTCGACCGTCATCAGCGGCGTCGACTCGCCCGCCACCCGGCGGCCGATCATCGACGCGACGCCGCCCTGCCCGCCCTGGAGGTTCGGAGTGAAGGACACCTCGCCCCGGTACGCCAGCATCGCGCCGCGCTGGCTGAACAGCTTCTGGCCCGGGGCCAGGGTGGCCTCGACCATCTTGGAGTTGATCTCCCGGAACGGCATCAGACATCGCCCCCCACGGTGTTGCGCTCGCTCGGCTGCACATAGACCACGCCGTCGCCCTCGAAGCGGATCTGGAACGCCTCGCCGGAGCCCTCGCCCATCAGCGTCCGGAAGTTCACCCCCGCCTGAAAGCTCTGCTGGAGCCGGCCCTGGTGGGCGATGTACGCGCCGGGGTCGACCATCAGCGGATACTGCGCGGACACCCGCAGCAGGACCGCCGTGCCGTCCGACATGATCGCCGCCTGCCCGGTGCCCTCCACCGTGGTGGTGAACAGGCCGTTGCCGCTCGCCCCGCCGCGCAGCCCGGTGAACGTCGTGCCCGTGCGCAGCCCGGCGTCGGTGGCCAGCAGATTGCTCGCCTCCACGTACAGGGTGTCGCCGCGCAGCGAGACCAGGTTGATCTCGCTCGCCCGGTCGGCGAAATAGCAGGTGCCCTGCCCGGACACCTCCATCACCGTCATCTGCTCGCCGGTCAGCCGGCGGGTCACCATGCCCCGGAGCCCCTCACCGCCGCCGGACATCTTCTTGAAGGACATCCGGCCGTCGTACGCGACCATCGAGCCGTTCTTCGCCTTGACCGCATCGCCCGTCAGGTCGACGGCGAGCGTCTTGCTGCCTTGGAGTCGGAACATCGCCACGCGACGACGGTAGCCGTCCGCGCCGCACCCCGGCCAGAGGCTCCGGAACCGTTACGTCCCTGATGCGCACGCGGACCGGCCCTGATATGCGGCGATACGCGCACCGGCGGACGGGGCGGCCCCCGCCGCCGGGGACGCGCCGGCGCGATGCCACAATGGGGACGGCTTGTGCGTGTCTTCACAAGCTCACGCGACCCTCCCACTCGAAGGTGCCCTCGTGGACATCAAGACCGCTTCCGCCCTGCACCGGCTGCGCCTCATCTCGCTTCCCGAGGCGCTGTCCTTCCCGGCGCTGCTCATCTTCGGCTCGCTCCTCATGCGCGTCTCGGACATCGACTTCCTGATGCCGCCGCTGGGCGCGCTGCACGGCCTCCTCTTCACGATCTACGTGGTGTTCCTGCTGGACGTCTGGGTCAAGGCCAAGTGGCCGCTCAAGCGCGTCGCGCTGTTCTTCGTCCTCGCGGTCATCCCCTTCGGCGGGCTCTACGGCGACAAGCTCCTCAAGAAGTACGAGGCCGACGGCGTCATCGCCGCCCGCGCCCGCCGCGAGGGCACGGTCAGCGCATGATCGTCGCGTTCTCCGTCTCCCCGCTCGGTGTCGGCGAGGACGTCGGGGAGTACGTCGCCGACGCCGTGCGGGTCGTGCGGGAGTCCGGGCTCCCCAACCGCACCGACGCGATGTTCACCTCCATCGAAGGGGAGTGGGACGAGGTCATGGACGTCGTCAAGCGCGCCGTGGCCGCCGTCGAGGCCCGCGCCGGCCGCGTCTCCCTGGTACTGAAGGCCGACATCCGCCCCGGCGTCACCGACGGCCTGACCTCCAAGGTCGCGACCGTGGAGCGTCACCTCTCGTCCTGACGCACCGTCCGCGCGGACGTCCCGCCTTCGCCCGCGTTCACCCGAAAAGCCCCCGCCGCCACACGGTCGGGGGCTTTTCCCGCTCCGGACCAAAAACCGCTCACTCGGACCCGCCAAGTCGACACGCCGTTAGCCGTCCCCTTCTGTGGGGATATCAACCCGTTCGACAGTGGGAGGCACGGTGCGGTCGGAGGGCTACGACTACGACACCTACAGCCGGCTCGCGGGTCCGCTCACGGAGCCGGAGCCGACGGGGTACCGGGTGCGGTACAAGAGCCTGCTCTCCACGGAGAAGCACCGAATAAGAGCCGTCCTGCTGATGACCCTCGCCCCGGTGCTCACGGGCGTCCTGCTGCTGTACCTGGTCTGGCCCACGCACTGGACCGAGCGGGAGAACGGGGAACGCTGGCTGGTCGTCGCCGACACCGTGATGCTGGTGTCGATCGCGCTGATCGAGCTGTTCATGCTGGTCAACGTGGTCTCCATCGCGCACGCCACGCTCGTCGCGCGGGACCCGGTACCGGTGACGCCCGAGCCCGGCACCAGGGTCGCCTTCCTGACCACGTACGTCCCCGGCAAGGAACCGCTCTCCATGGTCCGCGCCACCCTCAAGGGCGCCGTACGCCTGAAGCACCCCGGCCCGCTGGACGTCTGGCTGCTCGACGAGGGCGACGACCCCGGCGCCCGGATGCTCTGCGCCGAACTGGGCGTCCACCACTTCACCCGGCGCGGCGTCCCCGAGTGGAACCGTGACAAGGGCGTCCACAAGGCGAAGACGAAGCACGGCAACTACAACGCCTGGATCGCCCTGCACGGCGGCGACTACGACTTCTTCGCCTCCGTCGACACCGACCACGTGCCCATGCCCAACTTCCTGGAACGGATGATGGGCTACTTCCGCGACCCGGACGTCGCCTTCGTCGTCGGACCGCAGGTCTACGGGAACTACGACTCGGCCGTCACCAAGGCCGCCGAGTCCCAGCAGTTCCTCTTCCACGCCCTGATCCAGCGCGCGGGCAACCGCTACGGCGCCCCGATGTTCGTCGGCACCAACAACGTCGTGCGCATCGCCGCGCTGCGGCAGGTCGGCGGCCTGTACGACTCGATCACCGAGGACATGGCCACCGGCTTCGAGATCCACCGCCGCCGCAACCCGCACACCGGGCACTACTGGCGTTCGGTCTACACCCCCGACGTGCTCGCCGTGGGCGAGGGGCCCGCCTCCTGGACGGACTTCTTCACCCAGCAGCTGCGCTGGTCCCGGGGAACGTACGAGACGCTGTTCAAGCAGTACGGCAAGGCGCTGTTCCGGGTGCCCCCCGGCCGCCTCCTCAGCTACACGCTGATGCTCGTCTACTACCCGATGACCGCGGTCAACTGGCTGCTCGGCGTGGGCAGCTGTGTGCTGTTCCTCTGGTTCGGGGCGTCCGGCACCCAGGTCGCCGCCTCCATCTGGCTGATGCTCTACAGCGACGCCGCCGCCCTCCAGATCGGGCTCTACCTCTGGAACCGCCGGCACAACGTCTCCCCGCACGAGCCCGAGGGCTCCGGTGGTCTCGCCGGCATGGCCATGTCCGCGCTCTCCGCCCCGATCTACCTGAAGTCGCTGGGCTCGGCCGTGCTGCGCACCGACGGCCGGTTCGTCGTCACGCCCAAGGGCGGCCAGACCTCCCCGGACCGGCTGCTCACCTTCCGTATCCACCTCTGCTGGGCGGCGGTCCTGCTCTCCTCGCTCGCCGCGTCGGTGTATCTGGACCACACCCATGTGGCGATGCGGACCTGGGCGACGCTGGGTCTTGCGATATCCCTCTCCCCGGTCGCCGCCTGGGCCTGGACCGTCCGGCAGGACAGGCGCGCCGAGGCCGCGCGCGCCGTCCCCGTACCGGCGCCCCCGCCGCTCGAACCGGTCTACGTCGCCGGCCCGGCCCCGTCGGCGACCACCGCGGCGAGCGCCGGCACCACCGCCACCACCACCGCAGGAGGGAACTGACCCATGGCCTACCGGCCCTCGAAGCAGATGAGGAAGACGCTCCTGGGAGGCGGTGCGGTGCTGCTGCTCGCCGGGCTGAACGCTCCCGCGGCCCTGTCCTTCGCCGAGGACAGATATCACGCGTACAAGATCGACCAGCCGGAGTACAAGGCGGAGTACGGCTCCTGGGACCGGGTGGACATCCCGAAGGAGTACCGGACCAACGCCATCCACGCGGCGCTCCTGCACACCGGGAAGGTGCTGATCGTCGCGGGCTCCGGCAACGACGAGGCGCACTTCGACGAGGGCACCTTCGACACGGTGCTGTGGGACCCGGCCGAGAACACCTTCCAGAAGATCCCCACCCCCGAGGACTTCTTCTGCGGCGGCCACGCCCAGCTCCCCGACGGCCGCCTCCTGATCGCGGGCGGCACCGCCCGCTACGAGGTGCTCGACGACAAGGTGAAGCGGGCCGGCGGCGGTATGCGGGTCAAGAACGAGAACCCGGACAAGCCGCTGAAGCTCGAGAAGGGCACGGTCTTCCGCTCGCCCTCCGGCGTCGAGTACGCGGCCAAGTTCGACGTCACCGTCCCCAAGGCCAAGCGCGAGTTCGAGGTCGACTACTTCGAGAGCGGCCAGATGAAGCCGTGGAAGACGAAGGTGACCGCCTCCGAGCAGCGGGTCTTCGTCGAGGCGGTGGACGAGGGACCCGAGGCGGTGGCGGCGGACGCAGCCCAGTACGAGATCGTCGGGCTGAAGGGCAAGGCCGCCGACAACGCCTACGGCCTCGCCGAGAAGATCACCATGGACAAGCAGGACTTCCAGGGGATCCGCGCTGCCTACGAGTTCGACCCGACGGCGGAGAAGTACATCAAGGTCGACCCGATGAAGGAGGCCCGCTGGTATCCGACGCTCGTCGGGCTCGAGGACGGCCGGGTGCTCTCCGTCTCCGGCCTCGACGACGTCGGCGCGATCCTCCCCGGCGACAACGAGGTCTACGACCCGAAGACGAAGAAGTGGTCCAAGGGCCCCTTCCACTACTTCCCGACCTACCCGGCGCTCTTCCTGACCAAGGGCGGCAAGCTCTTCTACCCGGGCGCCAACGCCGGTTACGGCCCGGCCGACAAGGGACGCGAGCCGGGGATCTGGGACATCAGGAAGAACACCTTCACCAAGGTGCCCGGACTGACCGACACCGACCAGCTGGAGACGGCGGCCTCGCTGCTGCTGCCGCCCGTGCAGGACCAGAAGGTGATGGTCCTCGGCGGCGGCGGGGTCGGCGAGTCCAAGAAGTCCACCGCCCGCACCGCGGTCATCGACCTCAAGCAGGACAGCCCGGCCTTCGAGCCGGGCCCCGACCTGCCGCAGGGCACGCGCTACCTGAACAGCGTGATCATGCCCGACGACACCGTCTTCACCAGCGGCGGATCCGAGGACTACCGGGGCCGCGGGGCGAGCAACATCCTGAAGGCGCAGTCCTACGACCCGAAGACCAACACCTTCAAGGAGGCGGCCGAGCCGACGGTGGGGCGCAACTACCACTCCGAGGCGCTGCTGCTGCCCGACGGGCGGGTGGCGACCTTCGGCTCCGACTCGCTCTACGGCGACAAGGACAACACCAAGCTCGGCAAGTTCGAGCAGCGGATGGAGGTCTACACCCCGCCCGCCCTGCACCGGGGCGGGGACAAGCGGCCGGTGATCGGGAACGGCCCCGAGAACGCCGAGCGCGGCGCGACGGTCACCTACGAGAGCGCCGACGCCGACCGGATCGCCACCGCCCGGCTGATGCGGCCGAGCGCCGTCACCCACACCACCGACGTGGAGCAGCGCTCCATCGAACTGGGCCTGAAGAAGGACGACGGCAAGGTGAGCGTGACCGTGCCGGACGACCCCACGCTGGTGCCGCCCGGCTGGTACATGCTCTTCGTCACCGACACCGACGACGTGCCCTCCGAGGCGAAGTGGGTCAAGGTCGCCTGACCCCGGGGGCGCGCCGCGACCGGCTCAGGAGGCGGCGCGCCTCGCCAGGCCGAGCGCGTACTCCGGCCACCAGTCGCCGGCCGGCGGGCCGCCCCGGCAGGGGCCGTCGGAGTCGCCCGGCCGCTTGATCCACAGATAGGCGTCGAGCCGGTCGTCGCCGGTGTCGGTGGTCGGCGGCGTGCCGAGCCCCCGGCCCGGTGGATTGCACCAGGCCTCCTCGCGGCCCCCGGACAGGGGGCCGTTGCCGTTGCGGCTGGTGTCGATCACGAAGTGCGAGCCGCCCACGGCGTCGGAGAGCCGCTTCGCGTACGTCTTCACGCTCTCGTTCGACTGAAAGTTGGAGACGTTCAGGGAGAAGCCGTCGGCCCGGTCGATGCCGGCCTGCCGCAGCGGCTGCGCCATCTTGGACGGCTCATCGATCCAGTCCGGGTTGCCCGCGTCCAGGTAGACCTGGGTGCTGGGCAGGGCCTTGAGCGTGTCCACCGCCTCGGAGAGGAGCTGGTAGCGCTCGGCGTGGTGCTCGGGCGGGGTGCAGCCGTCCGTGATGTGGGGGAGGGCGTCCGGCTCCAGGATCACGGTCGCCGGGGCGTTCCCGATGGCGTCGGCGAACTCGCCGATCCAGGAACGGTAGGCGTCCGCGTCCTTCGCGCCGCCCGCGGAGTAGAGCCCGCAGTCGCGGTGCGGGATGTTGTACGCCACCAGCAGGATGGTCTTCTTCGTGCGGGCGGCGGACTTCGCGGCGGCCCGGATTCCCGGGGCCGGGTCGTCCCACGCGGGCCAGTCGGCCACCGGCCGGCCGGAGATCCGCCGCAGGATCTTCGCCTCCGCCTCGCGCCCCTCCTTCTCCCAGGCGCGCACCTGGCGGGCCGCGTCGCTGTTCGGGTCGACCCAGTACGGGGAGGCGGCGCTCGGGGCTGGCTCCCCCCGGACGAGTTCGTCCGCCGCCTCGGCGGTCCGGGTGACGCGCGGCTCCGGTGTCGAGCAGCCGGCGGTGAGGACGGTCGCCAGGGTGAGGGCGGCCAGGACGGGGACGGTACGGGGGAGAGCGCGGGGGACGATTCTGCGGCCGGACATCCAGACCCCTCGGACGGTGGTGACTCGCGGACACGGAGCACAGGGAGCGTGGGCCATCGTGACACGACGGTCACTGAGAGTGCTGGTGCGACACCGTCCGTGACCCGTACGCCGCGACGGCCGGCGCGTCAGTCCGAGGCGGCCAGCGCGATGCCCAGCGGGGTGCGCTCGTACAGCACCTGGTGTCCGTAGCGCCGCGAGGCCAGCAGCCCCGCCCCGCGCAGCACGGACAGATGGGCCGACACGGACGAGGGGGCGAGGCCGAGCCGGTGCGCCAGCGCGCTCGTCCCGGCCGGTTCGTCCAGCGCGCACAGCACATCGGCCCGGACCCGGCCGAGCAGCCGGGCGAGGCTCTCCGGGGTCCGGTCGGCGGACTCGCTCCACAGCCCGCCGATGCCACGGGCCGGGTAGATCAGCCCCGGTCGCCACGGCTCCTCGTGGCCGCCCACCACCTCCGGCCAGACGAAGACGCTCGGCATCAGGACCAGCCCCTGCCCGCCCAGCACCCGCTCGTGGTCGCCCTGGGTCCCGGCCACCGTGAGCGTCGAGCCGTTCCAGCTCAGCCGGGGGCTCAGCTCACCCAGCAGCTGTTCCAGCCCGCTGTCCGCGAGCCGCCGCGAGTGGTAGGCGATGTCCGCCTCCAGCAGCGCCCGCAGCCGGGGCCAGTACGGCTCGATCAGCGCCTGCCAGGCCCGCTCCAGCAGGTCGGCGAGCTCGCGCACGGCCCGCGCCGGATCGGCCAGCAGCCGCCGGCCCGTCGTCGACGCGGTCCCGCCGGGCCGGTCCGCCAGGGCCAGCGCCATGTCGGCCCGCGCCACCTCCGGATCGACCGCCCGGACGGCCGCGATCTCCTCCTCGAACGTCGCGAGCGGCCCGATCGGCGGCGGGCAGATGAAATCCGGGTTGTGGCCGATGGTCGGCATCAGCAGCCACAGCGGCTCCAGGTCCAGCGCCCCGGACGCCTCCCGGATGCGGCGGAGCCACGGCAGGTGGTAGCCGTGGCGGCCGGTGCGGTGCAGGGTGCGCACCGCCTCCTGGGTCTCGAACAGCGGTGACAGCGCGAACCGGCAGCGCAGCAGATCGCTCTCGCCGAAGTGCAGCTGGAACGGCATGCCTCCCCCTCGCCCCGCGGCCCGGACATTCGTCTCCAGCCGAAAGTCTAGGGCCGGCCGCGCTCCGGCCCCAGGCTCGTCCCATGCCGACCGACAGCCCCGCCCCGGCGGACACACCCCGTACTCCGCCCGCCCCGGCGGCGCCGGTCCCGGCTCCGCCCCCGGAGCGTGCCGCCCGCCCTGACCCGGGCCCCGGGCCCACGCTCCGGGAGCCCACCGCCTCCGGCCCCGACGCCCCGGCGTCCGCCGCCTCCGGCCCCGACGCCCCGGCGTCCGCCGCCTCCGGCCTCGATGCCCCGGCGTCTGCCGCCCCGCGCGGTTACCGGGCCGTCTTCGCCGTCACCGAATTCCGGGCCGTCTTCGCCGCCCACCTGCTCTCGCTGCTCGGCGTCGTGGTCAGTGAACTGGCGCTCACCGTGCTTGTCTACGACCTCACCGGCTCCCCGCTGCTCAGCGCGCTGACGTTCGCGCTCGGGCTGCTGCCGTACATGGTCGGCGGGACGCTGTTCGCGGGGGTCGCCGACCGCTACCCGGCCCGCCGTGTCCTGGTCGTCTGCGACCTGCTCTGCGCGGCCTGCGTCGCCGTGATGCTGGTGCCCGCCACCCCGGTCGCCGGACTCCTCGCCCTGCGCTGCCTGGTCGCCGCCATCGCGCCCGTCTTCACCGGGACCCGGATGGCGGCGCTCACCGACATCCTCGGCGAGGGCGACCTCTACGTACTGGGCCGTTCGCTGCTGCGGATCGTCTCGCAGAGCGCGATGCTCATCGGGTTCGGCGCCGGCGGGGTGCTGCTCACCGTGCTGTCGCCGCGCGGCGCGATCACCGTCACCGTGGTGACCTTCCTCTGCTCGGCCGCCCTGCTCCGCTTCGGGACCCGCGACCGCCCCGCCCGCACCGGCGCCGGTGACGGCGGCGGCGGAACCCTGCTCAAGGAGTCGCTCTCCGGGGCCCGTCTGGTGCTGGGCGACCGCCGCATCCGGGCGCTGATGCTGCTGTTCTGGCTGCCCGCGATGTTCGTGGTGGCCCCGGAGGCGCTCGCCGCCCCGTACGCCGACGCGATCGGGGCCCCGCCCGCCGCGCTCGGGCTGCTGCTCTGCGCGATGGCCGCCGGGCACATCGGGGCCGAACTGTTCGTGGGCTCCGCGCTCAGCCCCCGTAACCGCTCCCGGATCGTCCTGCCGGTCGCCGCCGCCGGCCTTCTCCCGCTCCTCATGTACGTGGTCCGTCCCGGGCTGCCGCTCGCCCTGGCGGCCCTCGCCCTGGCCGGCGCGGGCGCCGCCTATGTGATCGGACTCGACCAGTGGTTCGTCGACGCCGTGCCCCAGGAGCTGCGCGGCCGGGCCATGACGCTGCTCACCGCCGGGCTGATGACCGTGCAGGGGTTCGGAATGGCGCTGGCGGGGCTCGCGGCCGAGTTCTTCCCCGTGCACCAGGTGGTCGCCGGATCCGGAATCATCGGTACCGTCCTTACGCTCCTGGTGGTCGCCGAGGTCCGCAGGACAGCCCCCGGACGCATGTCCGATACCGAGGCACGAGACGGGGCTGACCGGCATGTGGCCAGTCGGTAAGGTCGATGCCGTGCCGAAGCCGCTCAGCCTTCCCTTCGATCCCATCGCCCGCGCCGACGAGCTCTGGCAGCAGCGCTGGGGGCCCGTGCCCTCGATGGGGGCGATCACCTCGATCATGCGGGCCCAGCAGATCCTGCTCGCCGAGGTCGACGCCGTCGTCAAGCCGTACGGGCTGACCTTCGCCCGGTACGAGGCGCTGGTGCTGCTCGCCTTCTCCAAGGCCGGTGAGCTGCCGATGTCCAAGATCGGGGAGCGGCTGATGGTGCACCCCACCTCGGTCACCAACACCGTGGACCGGCTGGTCAGGTCCGGTCTCGTCGGCAAGCGGCCGAACCCCAACGACGGCCGCGGAACGCTGGCGTCCATCACCGACAAGGGCCGAGACGTCGTCGAGGCGGCCACCCGGGACCTGGTCGCGATCGACTTCGGCCTCGGGGTGTACGACTCCGAGGAGTGCGCCGAGATCTTCGCCATGCTGCGTCCGCTCCGGGTGGCGGCCCAGGACTTCGAGGAGAAGTGAACGCGGGCTTCCGGTGAGGCCGGGGCCGCGCGAAGATCGCGCCGCTCGTCCCGTTACGCTCGTAGCCATGAAACAGAACGTGCTCACCCGCTACCGGGTGATGGCCTACGTCACCGCCATCTGGCTGCTCGTCTTCACTGTGGCGATCATCGCGAAGTACGGCTTCGAGACCGGCGACACCATGCTGATCTCGCAGATCCACGGCGTGCTGTTCATCGTCTACGTCGTCTTCGCGTTCGATCTCGGCTCCAAGGCGAAGTGGCCCTTCGGCAAGCTCCTGTGGGTGCTGGCCGCCGGCTGTATCCCCTTCGCCTCGTTCTTCGTCGAACCGAAGGTCAGCCGCGAGGCCCGCGCCCTGGTCACCGACCCCGCACCGGTGACCGCCAAGGCCTGAGAGGCTGTCGGACCACCCGAACCGCCCCGCGCGAAAAGCGCCGGGCGGTTTGCCATCGACATTTACTAGGACGTCCTAGTAAATTCGAGGTATGGACGCTGACGCGATCGAGGAAGGCCGCCTCCGCTGGCAGGCCCGTTACGACAAGGCCCGCAAGCGTGACGCGGACTTCACCACGCTCTCCGGTGACCCGGTCGAGCCCGCGTACGGGCCACGCCCCGGTGACACGTACGAGGGATTCGAGCGGATCGGCTGGCCGGGGGAGTACCCCTTCACCCGCGGGCTGCACCCCACCGGCTACCGGGGCCGCACCTGGACGATCCGCCAGTTCGCCGGCTTCGGCAACGCCCAGCAGACCAACGAGCGCTACAAGATGATCCTCGCGGCGGGCGGCGGCGGCCTCAGCGTCGCCTTCGACATGCCGACGCTCATGGGCCGGGACTCCGACGACCCGCGCGCGCTCGGCGAGGTCGGCCACTGCGGCGTCGCCATCGACTCGGCGGCCGACATGGAGGTCCTCTTCGGTGACATCCCCCTCGGCGACGTCACCACCTCGATGACGATCAGCGGCCCGGCCGTGCCCGTCTTCTGCATGTACCTGGTCGCCGCCGAGCGCCAGGGCGTCGACCCGGGCGTGCTCAACGGCACGCTCCAGACCGACATCTTCAAGGAGTACATCGCGCAGAAGGAGTGGCTCTTCCAGCCCGAGCCCCACCTGCGCCTCATCGGCGACCTGATGGAGCACTGCGCCCGCGACATCCCCGCCTACAAGCCGCTCTCCGTCTCCGGCTACCACATCCGCGAGGCCGGAGCGACGGCCGCGCAGGAGCTGGCCTACACCCTCGCGGACGGCTTCGGCTACGTGGAGCTGGGCCTCTCGCGCGGCCTGGACGTGGATGCCTTCGCCTCCGGGCTCTCCTTCTTCTTCGACGCGCACCTGGACTTCTTCGAGGAGATCGCCAAGTTCCGCGCCGCCCGCCGCATCTGGGCCCGCTGGATGAAGGAGACGTACGGCGCGAAGACCGACAAGGCGCAGTGGCTGCGCTTCCACACGCAGACCGCCGGCGTCTCCCTCACCGCGCAGCAGCCGTACAACAACGTGGTGCGCACCGCCGTCGAGGCGCTCTCCGCCGTGCTCGGCGGCACCAACTCGCTCCACACCAACGCCCTCGACGAGACCCTCGCGCTCCCCTCCGAGCAGGCCGCCGAGATCGCCCTGCGCACCCAGCAGGTGCTGATGGAGGAGACAGGCGTCGCCAATGTGGCCGACCCGCTGGGCGGCTCCTGGTACGTCGAGCAGCTCACCGACCGCATCGAGGCCGAGGCCGAGAAGATCTTCGACCAGATCAAGGAGCGCGGCACCCGGGCCCACCCCGACGGGCAGCACCCCATCGGGCCGATGACCTCCGGCATCCTGCGCGGCATAGAGGACGGCTGGTTCACCGGCGAGATCGCCGAGTCCGCGTTCCAGTACCAGCGGGCCCTGGAGAAGGGCGACAAGCGGGTCGTCGGCGTCAACGTCCACCACGGCTCGGTCACCGGCGACCTGGAGATCCTCCGGGTCAGCCACGAGGTCGAGCGCGACCAGGTCAGCCAGCTCGCGGACCGCAAGGCCGCCCGCGACGACGCCAAGGTGACCGCCGCCCTCGACGCGATGCTCGCCTCCGCCCGCGACGGCTCGAACATGATCGCCCCGATGCTGGACGCGGTACGGGCCGAGGCCACGCTCGGCGAGATCTGCGGGGTGCTGCGCGAGGAGTGGGGCACCTACACGGAGCCGCCGGGGTTCTGAAGCCCCGCTATCCGGCCTGCGCGCCCGCCAGCCCCAGCAGGAGCAGCGAGGTGAAGCCGCTCGCCCACGCGGAGTCCACCGGCTCCGCACTCACCAGAGTGCGGTGCACCACGGCTCCGGCGATCACGTCGAAGATCAGGTCCGCGTTGCGGGCGGCGGTCGAGGAGTCGTCCTCGTACCGCAGCTCGCCGCGGGCCTGGGCGCGTTCCCGGCCCAGCAGCACCAGCCGCTTCTGCCGGTCCACGATCGCCGAGCGGATCCTCAGGCGCAACGAGTCGTCACGGGTGGACTCGGCGACCACCGCCATCAGCGCCGTACGGGCCTCCGGCCGCTCCAGCAGGGCGGCGAACTGAAGCACGACGCCCTGGACGTCGGCGGCCAGGCTGCCCCGGTCGGGCAGCTCCAGCTCGTCGAAGAGGACGGCGACCGCGTCCACGACCAGCTCGTTCTTGCCCGCCCAGCGCCGGTAGAGGGTCGTCTTGGCGACGCCGGCCCGGGTCGCCACATCGCCCATCGTCAGCTTCGACCAGCCGAGATCGACCAGGGACGCCCGCGTCGCTTCGAGGATCGCGGCATCGGCCGCGGTGCTCCGCGGACGTCCTGTTCGGGTGGCTCGGGGGTCGCTGTCGTTCATGATGCGGCGACCATACCGGCCGGTAGGGGAGACGGTTGTGCTCCGGTGCCCGTGAGACAGATCACCGGGAGCACCTGTCCGGGCGGGGTGATCGGCAGTTACGCTACGGGTCGTAGCGTAAGGAAGGCAGCCGCATCGCCCCCTGCGCCACGGAACGAACGAGCGACAGCCACCGGGGCCCCCACGGGGACCCCAGGCGCCGGGTGGGGACCCGGAGCCGCACGGACCGGCCGGATGGGGATCCGGAAGGTCCACCCGGGCCCTTCGGGGTCCGGTCAGTTCCAGCCAGGGTCTTTCAGGGGCCCGACCGGTTCCTCGGGGCCCTACGGGCGCTTCGGGGGCCGGGGCCGCGTCGGCCCGTCCGCCCCCGCACACCGGTGGGGGCGCCCGGGCCGGTCCGGTTTTTCGCACTCGCTTTCCGGAACGGTGCGCTCAGGGGGGAGGATGTACGCATGCAGCCTAGGAACATGTCCATGAGCGGCGTTGTCGACCTCGCCGCTGTCAAGGCGGCCGGAGAGGCCAAGGCCAAGGCGGAGCAGGCCCGCGCGGAGGCCGCCCGTACCGGGGGCGCCGGCGCCGTCGCGCCCACCGCCCTGGTGATCGACGTCGATGAAGCCGGTTTTGAGCGCGATGTCCTCCAGCGCTCCGCCGAAGTCCCCGTCGTCATCGACTTCTGGGCCGAGTGGTGCGAGCCGTGCAAGCAGCTGGGCCCCCTGCTGGAGCGCCTGGCCGTCGAGTACAACGGCCGCTTCCTGCTGGCCAAGGTCGATGTCGACGCGAACCAGATGCTGATGCAGCAATTCGGCATCCAGGGCATCCCGGCGGTCTTCGCCGTCGTCGCCGGGCAGGCCCTCCCGCTCTTCCAGGGCGCGGCCCCCGAGGCCCAGATCCGCGAGACGCTGGACCAGCTGATCCAGGTCGGCGAGGAGCGCTTCGGGCTGACCGGCATCGCCGTCGACCCGGACGCCGCCCCGGCGGACACGGTCCCGGCCGAGGCGCCGGCCGGCCCGTACGACGCCGTGCTGGAGGCCGCCGCGTCCGCCCTCGACGCCAATGACTTCGGCGGCGCGGTCCAGGCGTACGAGAACGTCCTCGCGGACGACCCGGGCAACCCGGAGGCCAAGCTGGGCCTGGCCCAGGCGGAGCTGCTCGGCCGCGTCCAGGGCCTGGACCCGCAGGCGGTGCGCAAGGAAGCCGCGGACAGTCCGGACGATGTCGACGCCCAGCTCGCCGCCGCCGATCTCGACCTGGTCGGCGGACACGTGGAGGACGCCTTCGGTCGGCTCGTCGAGGCCGTCCGCCGCACCGCGGGCGACGACCGCGACGCCGCCCGGCTGCGGCTCCTGGAGCTGTTCGAGGTGATCGGTCCGGAGGACCCCAGGGTCACCGCCGCGCGCACCGCGCTGGCCCGCGTCCTGTTCTGAGCCCGGGTCTTCCGTTTACACCAGGTCCGCTCCGGACGCACCCGATTGTGCCGATGTGACAAGACGGCCGCACCGCCCGCCGGGCGGCGCGGCCGTTTTGCCGTCCTGACGCCAAAGAGGGACGCGAGAAGCCCTCGCTTTACCAAATCTTGACAAAGATGCAAGCTGTTACTCGCAGTAAGGCGGGTCGGTGATTCTGTCCGGTTTCCATGAAGTTTCCCGCCATTCGGATGTCCCTTTCGTGCCACCCTGTGTCGCCGTGTGATGCCGCCCTGTCGTCCTGTGGTTATCGAGCCGTTACTAGCCAGTAACGATCCCTCTTGTGTCACGGCCGTGAATGCACCACGATCGGCCACGCTCGGTCCCTTACCTTCAGCCCGGTCTCCAGCCGGTGCCCGAGGGTCTGTTGGGTCCCCACCGAGTGGTCGGCGGCAGTGGCGCCGACCTCGGACAGGGGGGTTCCCGCCCACGGGCGGGGCCTGTCCGACCGGCCGCGCGGACAGCGCGGCCAGTGGTTGTCGCTCGGGGGTGAACGCCGGTGGATCGGATGCGGGACACGTCTCCGAGTGCGGGCGCTCTCCTTCCCGAGGACGTAGCACTTCTCCCATCCCAGGACGGGCACGACGCCCGGACCGGAGATGTACGTCCGAGAAGAAGGAGCAAGTATGAGTTCCCAGGTTCGCGGTGGGACGAGATGGAAGCGGTTCGCTCTGGTCATGGTGCCGAGCGTCGTCGCCACGGCGGCGGTGGGCGTCGGCCTCGCACAGGGCGCGCTCGCCGCGTCGTTCAGTGTGTCCGGGCAGAGTTTCAAGGTCAGCACCGACAGGCTGGACGGCCACGACTTCGTCCAGTACGGCAGTGTCGCGGTCGGCAAGGACCTCAAGGGCAACAAGGCCGCGCACCCGGTCGCGGTGTCGGGCTTCAGCAGGGCCACGATCACCAACATGTGCCAGTCGGTGGTCACGCCGGAGGTCCCCTTCATCGGCAAGAGCGTCAGTCTTGAGCTGACGGCGGGCACCGACCCGGACCGTCCGGTCGAGGCCACCAACCTCTACCTGGACGTCGCGCAGCTGGACGCCGACGCCGACTTCCAGAACATCGACATCGGTGTCGCGGCCGGTTCGCTGAAGAAGAAGGACCGGCCGAACGGGATAGGCATCCAGCCCGGCACCAAGGCCAGCAAGGCGGGCTTCGCGCAGCGTGCCGACCGGGCCATCCTGACCAAGGTGAAGCAGACGGCGTGGGCGACCACCGCCGGAACCTTCAAGCTCAGCGACCTGAAGCTGAAGCTGCACACGGGCGTCAAGGAGTGCTTCTAGCACTCCGGCCAGGGTGACCGGAACGTCCCTTCCGGGACTTCCGGTCACCCACTCTCCCCATCTCACGGCAGTACCGGTTCCAGGGAGCTGTTTTCCATGAGCCCCGAGTCCACAGGGCAGAACGAGCACTACATCCGCGTCGTTCGGCGACGCTTCCGCGCCTGGCGGGGTCACCGGCCGTTCTGGGCCGGACTGTTCACCATGGCCGGCGGGATCCCCATCGCCTACTTTCCGTACGCCAGCATGACGCTCGGCAACATGACGCTGGCCATGTCCACCACGGCCGGCGCCGGGTCCCTGATCATCGGGGTCCTGCTGATCACGCTCGGCCTGACGATGTGGTACCACAGCATCGTGCGGGTCTTCGCCGGTGTCGCGGCCATCCTGCTCGCGCTGATCTCCATCCCCGTCGCCAACATCGGCGGCTTCGTCATCGGATTCGCCCTCGCCCTCGTCGGCGGAGCCATGTCCATTTCCTGGGCCCCCGGCAAGCCGGAGGACGCCGAAGGGACCCCGCTCGCCGAGCACCGCGACGTGGAGCGCTCCGCGGGGGAGTCGCACGCCACCGCCGCGACCGTGCCGCAGCAGCAGGGCGCCGGGTACGAACTGGCAGTCGACGGCGACGGCGGGAGGAACCGTGCGGGGTGACGACGGACAGCAGCTGAACGCCCACCCCCGCGACGACCTCCGCGAGCGCAGGGGCCCCCGTCACGCGGCCCCCAGGAAGTCGCTGCTGACCAAGCTCCACCTGCCCAGCGGCAAGAAGGCCCTGGCGCTCGCCGCGATGCCGACGGCGGTCTTCGTGGGCATGGGGCTGACGCCCAGGCTGGCCCTGGCCGACGACCGCGCCGACATCCCGTTCGCGCCCGGACCGTGCGTCACCCGGTCCGACGAGCCGAGCGAGTCCGAGTCGCCGGAGGCCACCCCGTCCCCGTCGGCCACGGCGAAGGACGGGGCCGGCGAGGACGCGAAGCCCGGCGACGACGCCACCGCCATGCCCACGCCCACGCCCTCGGCCGGCGGTTCCGCCGACGGGACGAAGCCCGACGCGGACGCGGCCAAGTCGGCGCGGTCCGCCGGGGAGACGCCCGCCGAGGCGCCCTCCGCGACGCCGACGCCCACGCAGTCGAAGAACCCGCTCGACCCGCTCGGCGTCGGCGACGCGCTCAAGGACCTCTTCGACGGGCCGGACGACGAGGCCGGGACCGAGAAGCCGGCGAGTCCGTCCCCGAGCCGCACGACCGAGGCCCCGAAGCCCTCCGACGAGCCGTCCGACGCGACGAAGGACCCGGCGAAGGAGCCGGCGAAGGACCTGGCCGGGAGCGCCGCGGACAAGGCGAAGGAGGCGTCCGACAAGACGGCCGACGCCATCCGCGAGGCGGCCGGGAAAGCGGGCAAGGGCGTCGAGGAACTCGACGAGGACGTCAAGGGACTCGACCCCAAGAAGGACGAGGAGATACCGGACGGCGCCAAGCCCCGCTTCCCGTGCCCCGAGCCCGACCCGGACGCGCTCGCCGCGGCCGAACTGGAGCCCGGCATCCCGCTGCTCCCGTCCGACCCGTGGGTCCTGGAGTCGACGCTGCTCACCCTCAACGGTCTGGACTACCACGGCATCGTCGAGGTGAGGAAGGCGGACGGCAGCATCAAGAAGGTGCTCAAGTTCACCGCCGCCTCCATCGACATCAAGGACCTGCACCAGCTGACCGTCGGCCCCGCGGGCACGACCGGCCACGTGAGGTCGCGGCCCGGTTCCACGTCGACGATCCGCGACGGCGAGGTGACGATGTACACGGAGGAGCTGAAGGGCAACCTCTTCGGTCTCATCCCGATCACCTTCAGCCCCCGGACCCCGCCCCCGCTGAACGTGCCCTTCGCCTTCTTCACCAAGGTGAAGGTGGTCCAGGCCGGCCAGTTCGGCGGCACGCTCACCGTTCCGGGGCTGAAGAACTACCTCGACGGCGGCAACGGCTGACAGCCGCCCGCCCCCCCGATCCCGTCCGGGAGCCGCACAGGGCCGTGGGCCGTACTCCTCGCCAGGAGTACGGCCCACGGCCCTGTCGGTGCGGGGTGCGGGTCAGGCCCGCTCGCCGCCCAGGTGGTGCACCCGGACCATG
Source organism: Streptomyces sp. CA-278952 (assembly GCF_028747205.1). Taxonomy (NCBI): domain Bacteria; kingdom Bacillati; phylum Actinomycetota; class Actinomycetes; order Kitasatosporales; family Streptomycetaceae; genus Streptomyces; species Streptomyces sp. CA-278952. The sequence goes on along the minus strand of NZ_CP112880.1, from coordinate 2,251,174 downwards.
TTGGTGGTGCCGGGGACGCCGGGGGGCGAGCCGGCGGTGATGATCATCGTGTCGCCGTCGTTGTAGCGGTTCAGCTTCAGCAGCTCCGCGTCGACCAGGTCGACCATCGCGTCGGTGTTGTCCGCGTGCGGGACGACGTGCGACTCGACGCCCCAGCTCAGGGCGAGCTGGTTGCGGGTGGCCTCGTCCGTGGTGAAGGCCAGGATCGGCTGGGCCGTGCGGTAGCGGGAGAGGCGGCGGGCGGTGTCGCCGGACTGGGTGAAGGCGACCAGGGCCTTGCCGTCCAGGAAGTCCGCGATCTCGCAGGCGGCGCGGGCCACCGAACCGCCCTGCGTACGGGGCTTCTTGCCCGGGACCAGCGGCTGGAGGCCCTTGGAGAGCAGCTCCTCCTCCGCCGCGACGACGATCTTCGCCATCGTCTTGACCGTCTCGATCGGGTACGCGCCCACCGAGGACTCGGCGGAGAGCATGACCGCGTCCGCGCCGTCCAGGATCGCGTTGGCGACGTCGGACGCCTCGGCGCGGGTCGGTCGCGAGTTGGTGATCATCGACTCCATCATCTGGGTCGCCACGATCACCGGCTTGGCGTTGCGCCGGCACAGCTCCACCAGGCGCTTCTGCACCATCGGGACCTTCTCCAGCGGATACTCGACGGCCAGGTCGCCGCGGGCCACCATCACACCGTCGAACGCCGCGACGACGCCCTCCATGTGCTCGACGGCCTGCGGCTTCTCCACCTTGGCGATGACGGGGACCCGGCGGCCCTCCTCGTCCATCACCTTGTGGACGTCCTTGACGTCCTCGGCGTCCCGGACGAAGGAGAGGGCGACCAGGTCGCAGCCCATCCGCAGCGCGAAGCGCAGGTCCTCGACGTCCTTCGCGGACAGGGCGGGGACGTTGACCGCCGCGCCGGGCAGGTTGATGCCCTTGTGGTCGGAGATGACACCGCCCTCGATGACGATGGTCCTCACCCGGGGGCCCTCGACCGCGACGACCTTCAGCTCGACGTTGCCGTCGTTGATCAGGATCGGGTCGCCCTTGACGACGTCACCGGGCAGACCCTTGTAGGTCGTGCCGCAGATCGACTTGTCGCCGGGGACGTCCTCGGAGGTGATGGTGAACTCGTCCCCGCGGACCAGCTCGACCGGGCCCTCGGCGAACTTCGCCAGCCGGATCTTCGGGCCCTGGAGGTCGGCGAGCACGCCCACCGCGCGGCCGGTCTCGGCGGCCGCCTTGCGGACACGGTCGTAACGGCCTTGGTGTTCCTCGTGGGTACCGTGACTGAAGTTGAAACGGGCCACGCTCATGCCGGCCTCGATCAGAGCGACGAGCTGCTCATGGGAGTCGACGGCGGGACCGAGGGTGCAGACGATTTTGGAACGGCGCATGAGGCGGATCCTATCGGTTTGTTTCGCTGCGGAATATTCCGTCTGGTGGAAGGTACAAAGGGGCGCGGGGGTGCTCAGTTGTCGACCCCTCCGATCCCCGCGGGCTACGGTCGGCCGACGAGCGCGAACGTCTGGTCGGCGATCTCCAGCTCCTCGTCCGTCGGCACCACGGCGACCGCCACCCGCGCGTACTCCGGCGAGATCAGCCGTGGCTCCGCGGACCGTACGGCGTTGAGCGAGGCGTCCACCGCCATGCCCAGTTCCTCCAGGCCCGCGATGGCAGCTTCCCGCACCGGGGCCGCGTTCTCCCCGACCCCCGCCGTGAACGCCACCGCGTCCACCCGGCCGAGCACCGCCGTATACGCGCCGATGTACTTCTTCAGCCGGTGGATGTAGATGTCGAACGCCAGCGCGGCCCGCTCGTCGCCCTCGTCGATCCGGCGGCGGATCACCCGCATGTCGTTGTCACCGCAGAGGCCGACCAGCCCGCTCTTCTTGTTCAGCAGGACGTCGATGTCGTCGGCCGACATGCCCGCCACCCGCTTCAGGTGGAAGGTGACCGCCGGATCGATGTCCCCGGAGCGCGTACCCATCACGAGCCCTTCCAAGGGCGTCAGCCCCATGGAGGTGTCCACGCACCGCCCGCCCGCGACCGCCGAGGCGGACGCCCCGTTGCCCAGGTGCAGCACGATGACGTTCACGTCCTCCGGCGCCCGGCCCAGCAGCTCGGCCGTCTTCCGCGAGACGTACGCGTGCGAGGTGCCGTGGAAGCCGTAGCGGCGGATGCGGTGCGCGTCGGCGGTCTCCACGTCGATCGCGTACCGCGCGGCCGCCTCCGGCATCGTCGTGTGGAACGCCGTGTCGAAGACCGCGACCTGCGGCAGGTCCGGCCGCAGCGCCCGCGCCGTGACGATGCCCGTGATGTTCGCCGGGTTGTGCAGCGGTGCGACCGGGACGAGGCGCTCGATCTCCTTCAGCACCTCGTCGGTGACCACGGTCGGCGCGCTGAACCGCAGCCCGCCGTGTACCACCCGGTGCCCGATCGCGGCGAGTTCGGGGGAGTCGAGGCCGAGGCCGTCCGCCGCCAGCTCCTCGGCCGCGGCCTTGAGCGCCGCGGCGTGGTCCGCGATCCGGCCCGTACGCTCACGGGGCTCCGCGCCGTCGCCGGTCAGCGGGGTGTGCACCAGGCGTGAGGTCTCCTCGCCGATCCGCTCGACCAGGCCCGAGGCGAGCCGGGAGCGGTCGCGCATGTCGAGGAGCTGGTACTTCACCGACGAGGAGCCGGAGTTGAGGACGAGGACGCGGTGCGGTTCCACAGGGGCTGCCGTGCTTTCGTTTCCGGAGTCAGTGGCTGGGGGAGTGGGTGTCGTCATGCGGGGCGCTCCTCGCCCTGCGCCTGGATCGCCGTGATCGCCACGGTGTTGACGATGTCCTGGACGAGCGCGCCGCGCGACAGGTCGTTGACCGGCTTGCGCAGCCCCTGGAGTACCGGGCCGACCGCCACCGCGCCCGCCGAGCGCTGCACGGCCTTGTAGGTGTTGTTGCCGGTGTTCAGGTCCGGGAAGATCAGCACGGTCGCCTGGCCCGCCACCTCGGAGCCGGGCAGTTTCGTCGCCGCGACGGACGGCTCGACCGCCGCGTCGTACTGGATCGGCCCCTCCACCCGCAGCTCGGGCCGCTCCGCCCGCACCCGCTCGGTGGCCTCGCGCACCTTGTCGACGTCCGCGCCGGAGCCGGAGGTTCCGGTGGAGTACGACAGCATCGCGATCCGGGGCTCCACGCCGAACCGGGCCGCCGTCACCGCCGACTGCACCGCGATGTCCGCGAGCTGCTCCGCGTTCGGGTCCGGGTTGACGGCGCAGTCGCCGTACACGAGGACCTTGTCGGCCAGGCACATGAAGAAGACGGACGACACGATCGACGCGTCCGGCTTGGTCTTGATGATCTCGAACGCCGGGCGGATGGTGGCCGCCGTGGAGTGCACCGACCCGGACACCATCCCGTCGGCAAGACCCTCCTGCACCATCAGCGTGCCGAAGTAGTTCACGTCCGCCACCACGTCGACGGCCAGCTCCACCGTCACCCCGCGGTGCGCGCGCAGTTCCGCGTACCGCTCGGCGAAGACGCCCCGCAGCTCCGAGGTGTGCGGGTCGATCAGCTGGGTGTCCGCGAGGTCGATGCCGAGGTCGGCGGCCTTCTTGCGGATCACGTCCACGTCGCCGAGCAGGGTGAGGTCGCAGACGTCCCGGCGCAGCAGTACGTCGGCGGCGCGCAGCACCCGCTCCTCGGTGCCCTCCGGCAGCACCACGCGCTTGCGGTCGGAGCGGGCCTGCTCCAGCAGCTCGTGTTCGAACATCATCGGCGTGACGCGTCCGCTGCGGGCCACCGAGATCCGGTCGAGGAGGGCGGCGGTGTCGACATGTCGCTCGAACAGGCCGAGGGCGGTCTCCGCCTTGCGGGGGGTCGCCGCGTTCAACTTCCCTTCGAGGGCGAAGAGTTCGCCGGCGGTGGGGAAGGAGCCGCCGGCCACCGACACGACCGGGGTCCCCGGTGCGAGCCGGGCGGCCAGGGTGAGTATCTCTTCGCCGGGGCGCTCGTTCAGGGTCAGCAGGACGCCCGCGATGGGCGGGGTGCCCGCGCTGTGCGCGGCCAGCGAACCCACCACCAGGTCCGCCCGGTCCCCGGGGGTGACCACCAGGCAGCCGGGGGTCAGCGCGTTCAGCAGGTTCGGCAGCATGGCCCCGCCGAACACGAAGTCCAGCGCGTCGCGCGCGAGCCCCGAGTCGTCGCCGAGCAGCACCGTGCCGTCCAGCGCCGCGGTGATCTGGGCGACGGTGGGCGCCGAGAGCGCCGGGTCGTCCGGCAGGACGGAGACGGGCACCGGCAGCCGGGCCGCGAGCCGCTCCGCGATCGTCTCGCGGTCCTCGGCGGCGACCCGGTTCACCACCATGGCCAGCACGTCGCAGCCGAGGCCCGCGTAGGCGCGGTAGGCGTTGCGGGTCTCGGCGCGCACGGACTCCGCGTTCTGCCCCTTGCCCCCGACCACGGCGATCACCGAGGCCCCGAACTCGTTGGCCAGCCGGGCGTTCAGCGCCAGCTCGTCGGGGAGCTGGGTGGCGGCGAAGTCGCTGCCCAGGACCAGGACCACCTCGTAGTCGCGGGCCACCTGGTGGAAGCGCTCGACGAGCCGGGATACCAGCTCGTCCGTGCCCTTCTCCGCCTGCACGGCGGAGGCCTCGTGGTAGTCCAGGCCGTAGACGGAGGCCGGGCTCTGGGAGAGCCGGTAGCGGGCCCGGAGCAGCTCGTAGAGCCGGTCGGGTCCGTCGTGGACCAGCGGACGGAAGACGCCGACCCGGTCCACCTGACGCGTCAGAAGCTCCATGACTCCCAGCTCGACGACCTGCCGGCCGTCCCCCCGGTCGATCCCGGTCACGTACACGCTGCGCGCCACGCGTGCTCTCCCGTCCTTGTGTTCGGTGCCGCGGCCCGTGGGCGTCCGGACGTGCGGTGATGCCCCCGTGCCCGCCCGGTGATCCGCCGGGTGCGGCATTGGCCTGCATTGCCTCTTGACGATACCTGCGGGGGCCGCTATACCGCCCGCCGGAGGCCTCGACCCGGCCGGGGCCCACGCCCGCGCCCGAGAGGGGCTCCTACCCCCTGAGCACGGCCGAAAGCGCGGGGCCCGTGCCGGGCGTGGGACAATCGCCTTGGTTCAGGGCACGGAGGCCGCCTCGGTCGGCCTCCCGGAAAAGCGCGACTAGCGAGCAGGAGACACACCTCGATGCGCATCGGAATTCTCACCGCGGGCGGCGACTGCCCCGGCCTGAACGCAGTGATCCGGTCGGTCGTCCACCGGGCCGTGGTCGGCCACGGCGACGAGGTCATCGGCTTCGAGGACGGCTTCAAGGGGCTGCTCGACGGCCACTTCCGCCCCCTCGACCTCAACGCGGTCAGCGGCATCCTCGCCCGCGGCGGCACCATCCTCGGCTCGGCCCGCCTGGAGCGCGACCGGCTGCGCGAGGCCGCCGAGAACTGCGAGGAGCTGTCCCGCCGCTACGGCATCGACGCGCTCATCCCGATCGGCGGCGAGGGCACGCTCACCGCGGCCCGCATGCTCTCCGACGCGGGCATGCCGGTCGTCGGCGTCCCGAAGACCATCGACAACGACATCTCCTCCACCGACCGCACCTTCGGGTTCGACACGGCGGTGGGCGTCGCGACCGAGGCCATAGACCGCCTCAAGACCACCGCCGAGTCCCACCAGCGTGTGATGGTCGTCGAGGTCATGGGCCGGCACGCGGGGTGGATCGCGCTGGAGTCCGGGATGGCCGGCGGCGCCCACGGCATCTGCCTGCCCGAGCGCCCCTTCCAGGTCGACGACCTGGTCAGGATGGTCGAGGAGCGGTTCGCGCGCGGCAAGAAGTTCGCCGTCATCTGCGTCGCCGAGGGCGCGCACCCGGCGGAGGGCTCCATGCCGTACGCCAAGGGCGCGATCGACCAGTACGGCCACGAGCGCTTCCAGGGCATCGGCAACCGTCTGGCCATCGAGCTGGAGACCCGGCTCGGCAAGGAGGCCAGGCCGGTCATTCTCGGCCATGTCCAGCGCGGCGGCACGCCGACCGCGTACGACCGGGTGCTCGCCACCCGCTTCGGCTGGAACGCCGTGGAGGCCGTGCACCGCGGCGACTTCGGCCGGATGACCGCCCTGCGCGGCAACGACATCGCCATGGTTCCGCTCGCCGACGCCGTCACCCAGCTGAAGAGGGTGCCCGCCGAGCGGATGTACGAGGCCGAGTCGGTCTTCTAAGGCCGTCTTGTAAGGCCTTCCGGCAGGGGCGGGCCCCTCCGGAACCGCACGGGCCGCACGGGCGGCCCGTGCGGGGTCACACCCCGGCGGTCCGCCAGAACTGGTCCACCACCCGGGCCAGGAACGCCCGGCCGGCGTCGCCCGTCGACCCGGCGCGTTCCTGGCCCGTGCTGCTCCAGCTCAGCGTGGAGACCATCAGGGCCTGGTAGTCGGCGTGCAGCTGCTCCAGCACGTCCTGGACCAGCGCCCGGTCCAGCGGGACGATCTTGGCGACCGGGCGGACGTACGCCTGCCAGCGCGTGGTGACCGCGCTGCTCAGCAGCTCCGCCAGCTCCGCGTCGCGGCCCGTCGCCGTCAGGAACTGCGCGGCCGTCAGCTCCAGCGCCCGGCACAGGGCCGCCGACTGCTTCTCGTTGCCCCGCCAGCGCCCCGACTCCTCCATCCGCAGGTACGAGGCGCCGGTCATCCCCAGCAGCCGGGCCAGGTCGTCCACGGTCAGTTCCCGCGTCATCCGGTGCTCGCGCAGCGTGGCGGCGGCCGCCAGCAGCTCCCCGGGGGCGCACCAGAGGACGCCGGCGAGGGCGGTCAGCTCGCGTTCCCCGGGCGTCGCGAGGCCGCGCTCCCAGGCGATGACGGTCTCTGCGCTGATCCGGAGTCCGTACTGGGCGGCGAGCCCGTAGGCGACATGGCCGGGAGCCATCCCCAGAGCCTCACGGAGACGGCGCGCGGCAGGGGCGTTGAATGGCGGGGTGGGGTGCACGGGCCCACCGTAGAAGTCCATTTCCGCCCTGGCTACGGTAGGTTCCCCACAGATCACGCTTCGTAGGAACCTCCAGCCGCGAACCGGGCGGGCGGTACGCGAATCCCGCCCCACCAGCGCTTTCTTCTGCCCCTCCGGAAGGGCGCGCCACGGCCGTGAAACCGACCGGCAAGCGCTTGTCGGCCATTCCGGCGGCGACCGGTCAGCGCCCCGAGGCCAGCCAGCGGTAATGCAGTTCCGGTCGGCCGACCTGCCCATAATGCGGACGCCTCGCGGCGCTGCCCACGGTCACCAGGTGCTCCAGATACCGCCGTGCCGTGATCCGCGACATGCCCAGCCGCTCCCCGGCGGCGGCCGCCGTCACCCCTTCCGGCGACTCCTTCAACACCCGGGTCACGGCCTCCAGCGTCGGGCCGCTGAGCCCCTTGGGCAGCGCGGCCGGATGCGCGACCCGCAGCGCGCCCAGCGCCCGGTCCACCTCCTCCTGCCCGCTCGCCTCCCCGGCGGCGCCCCGGAACTCCGCGTACCGCACCAGCCGGTCCCGCAGCGTGGGGTACGTGAACGGCTTCAGCACGTACTGCACGACGCCGAGCGACACCCCCTCCCGCACCACCGCGAGATCGCGCGCCGAGGTCACCGCGATCACGTCCGCCCCGTGGCCGGAGGCGCGCAGCGAGCGCAGCAGCCCGAGTCCGTGCCCGTCGGGCAGATAGAGGTCGAGCAGCAGCAGGTCCACCGGCGTCCTCTCCAGCGCCCGCACCGCCGCCGCCCGGGTGTGCGCCACCGCCGTGACCGTGAAGCCCTCCACCCGCTCGACGTACATCTGGTGGGCGTCGGCGGCCACCGGATCGTCCTCCACCACCAGGACCCGGATCATGCCGTGACCTCCTTGTGCGCGGACCCGGGCGTGGACCCGGACCCGGACCCGGACCCGGACCCGGGCGTGGGCCGCGAACCCGTCGGCGGCCGGGCCGGAAGCGGCAGCCGTACGGTGAACCGCGCGCCGCCGTCCGGACCCGCGTCCAGCCGCACCGTGCCCCCGTTGCGGCACGCCGCCTGCCGCACCAGCGCCAGACCGAGCCCGCGCCCCGCCCCGTGCGTCGACCAGCCGCGCCGGAACACCTCGTCCGCCGCCTCCGGGCCGATGCCCGAGCCCGTGTCCGTGACCCGCAGCAGCAGCTCCCGCTCGTCCGCGAGCGCGGTCACGGTGACCCGGGCCCGCCCCGCCGGACCTCCGGGCGCCCGGGGCGCCGGCACCGTCGCGGGACCGTGGCCCGATCCGCCGTCGGCCCCTTCCGAAGCCGCCTCCACCGCGTTGTCGATCAGATTGCCCAGGATCGTCACCAGATCGCGCTGGGCCAGCGAGGGCGGCAGCGCCCCGTCGTCGATCAGGCTGTCCTCCGCGAGCACCAGCTCCACGCCCCGCTCGTTCGCCTGGGCGGCCTTGCCGAGCAGCAGCGCCGCGAGCACCGGCTCCTCCACCGCCCCCACCACCCGGTCGGTCAGCACCTGCGCCAGCTCCAGCTCCGCCGTCGCGAAGTCCACCGCCTCCGCCACCCGGCCCAGCTCGATCAGCGACACCACGGTGTGCAGCCGGTTCGCCGCCTCGTGGGCCTGGGACCGCAGCGCCTGCGTGAAACCGCGCTCCGAGTCCAGCTCACCGGTGAGCGCCTGCAACTCGGTGTGGTCCCGCAGGGTCACCACCGTGCCGCGCCGCTCACCGCCCACCACCGGACGGGTGTTGACCACGACGACCCGCTCCGCCGTCAGGTGCAGCTCGTCCACCCGCGCCTCGGACGCCAGCAGCGCCCCCGTCAGCGGCGCGGGCAGGGCCAGCTCGTCGACCGTACGGCCGACCGCCTCCGCGTCCGGCTCCAGACCCAGCAGCTCCCGCCCGGCGTCGTTGATCAGCGCGATCCGCCGCCGCCCGTCGAGCATCAGCAGCCCCTCGCGCACCGCGTGCAGGGTGGCCTGGTGGTAGTCGTGCAGCCGGCTCAGCTCGGTCGCGTTCATCCCGTGGGTGTGCCGCCGCAGCCGGGCGTTGACCACGTACGTGCCCATCCCGCCGAGCGCCAGCGCCCCGCCCGCCGCCAGCGCGAGCGCGCCGAGCTGGTCCCGTACCTGGGAGGAGACCCGGTCCACGGTGATGCCCGCGCTGACCAGGCCGACGATCCGCCCGTTGTCGCGGATCGGGGTCACCACCCGTATCGAGGGGCCCAGCGTGCCGGTGTACGTCTCGGTGAAGGTCTGCCCGCGCAGGGCCTTCGCGGTGTTCCCGAGGAAGGTGTCCCCGATCTGTTCGGTGTCCGGGTGCGTCCAGCGGACCCGCTCGGTGTCCATGATCGTGATGAAGGCGATCCCGGTGTCCTCGCGCACCCGTTCCGCGTACGGCTGAAGCGCCGCGGACGGGTCCGGGGTGCGGATGGCCTCCCGTACGGAAGGGGAATCAGCCACCGCCAGCGCCGCCACCCGCACCTGCCGCGCGGCCGTCTCCTCGGCCTGCGCGCTGCCCGAGGCGTACGCGAACACGGCGCACCCGGCCACCACCGCGGCGATGAGCACGACCTGCATGGCGAAGAGCTGGCCCGCCAGGGATCGGGGGAGGGTACGGGGGAGGCGCATACCCCACAGTCTGCCTGGCGCCCCCGGGGCTGGTTCGGGTGGCCGGAAATCGACCGTGAACGATATGAACGCAAGGGTGACCGGGGTCACAGCGCAGTGGATAGTCACCGAAGCCCCCAGGGACGGGGGCACACGCTATGACCGAGCCGAGGAGCCCCACCATGGCTGTGGCAGCCAAACAACGGGACCGCACCCACTACCTGTACATCGCCGTGATCGCCGCCGTGGCGCTCGGCATCCTGGTGGGCTTCGCGGCCCCCGGGGTGGCCGTCGAGCTGAAGCCCATCGGCGCCGGCTTCGTGAACCTGATCAAGATGATGATCTCGCCGATCATCTTCTGCACGATCGTCCTGGGCGTCGGCTCGGTGCGCAAGGCCGCCAAGGTCGGCGCGGTCGGCGGTCTCGCGCTGGGCTACTTCCTGGTCATGTCGACCGTGGCCCTCGCCATCGGCCTGCTCGTCGGCAACGTCCTGGAGCCCGGCTCCACCCTCCACATCACCGAGCAGGCGCGGGCCGCCGGCGAGGCGCAGGCGTCGGGCGCGAGCGAGTCCACCGTGGACTTCCTGCTCGGCATCATCCCGACCACGATCGTCTCCGCCTTCACCGCGGGAGAGGTCCTCCAGACCCTGCTCGTCGCGCTGCTCGCGGGCTTCGCGCTTCAGGCGATGGGCTCGGCCGGCGAGCCGATCATCCGCGGCATCACCCACATCCAGCGCCTCGTCTTCCGCATCCTCGCCATGATCATGTGGGCCGCCCCGGTCGGCGCGTTCGGCGCGATCGCCGCGGTGGTCGGCGAGACGGGCCTCGACGCCCTGAAGTCCCTGGCGATCATCATGATCGGGTTCTACGTCACCTGTGCGCTGTTCGTCTTCGTGGTGCTCGGCGCGATCCTGCGCCTGGTCGCCGGGGTCAACCTGTTCTCGCTGCTGAAGTACCTGGGCCGCGAGTTCCTGCTCATCCTGTCCACCTCCTCCTCCGAGTCGGCCCTGCCGCGGCTGATCGCGAAGATGGAGCACCTCGGCGTCAGCAAGCCCGTCGTCGGCATCACCGTGCCGACCGGCTACTCCTTCAACCTCGACGGCACCGCGATCTACCTCACGATGTCCTCGCTGTTCATCGCCAACGCGATGGGCGACCCGCTGAGCGCGAGCGAGCAGATCTCGCTGCTGGTCTTCATGGTCATCGCCTCGAAGGGCGCGGCGGGCGTGACCGGCGCGGGCCTGGCGACCCTGGCCGGCGGGCTCCAGTCGCACCGCCCCGAGCTCGTCGACGGCGTCGGCCTGATCGTCGGCATCGACCGCTTCATGAGCGAGGCCCGCGCGCTGACCAACTTCGCGGGCAACGCGGTCGCCACGGTGCTGGTCGGCCACTGGACCAAGGAGATCGACAAGGACCGGGTCAACGAGGTGCTGGCCGGCCGGGTCCCGTTCGACGAGAAGACCCTCGTCGACGACCACGCCCCGGCGGGCGGCTCGGGCGAGGTCCCCGAGCAGCGGGACACCGAAGGGCAGCCCGTAAAGGTCTGACCCGCTCCACGCCCCCACACACACAGGCACACGCCGCAGGCACGGCGCGCCCCCGCATCCCCGGATCCCCCACAGCCACGGCGGCGCCCCCCACCCGAGGACACCCGTACCCCCCGGTACGGGTGTCCTCGGCTTCCGTGTCCGGTACTGGCCCCTTGTGTCCGTGTTCTGTCACGACTGCCCCGGCCGGCACAACCCTGCCTCTCCCGCACCGGTCTTGAGGGGTGAAGGACCGCAGTCCGCCCCCGAGCCCCACGACCGAAGGACTCCCATGCGCATCCCCCCTTCCCGCAGCCGTACCCTGCGCGGTGGGACCGCCGCCGTGGCCGCCACCGCGCTGGTGGCGCTGGGCGCCGCGCCGGCGCTCGCCGCCGAGCCGGAGCCGGACCTCGGCGTCGGAACGATCGCACCGATCAAGGGGGTTCAGGCCGGAAGCGCGTTCTCCACACCCCTGACCTTCCTCAACAAGGGGACGGAGGAGGTGCCCGTCTCCTATGTGACGTACGCCGTGTCACCCGGTCTCCAGGCCGACGAGATGTACAAGAACTGCAGCTACTACACGATCCCCTCCTACGACGAGATGCCCGACTCCCACGTCGCCGCCTGCAAGATCGACCAGCCGCTGAAGCCGGGCGTCGTCTACGGGACGGAGAAGCCGCTCTCCCTCAAGGCGCTCGACTCCGCGCTCAACGACGACCTGTGGGTGACGCTGGGCGTCACCGAGCCGGACCCGGACCAGGGCGACAGCGGCTCCACCGATCCGGTCCAGGGCACCGGCGACCCGCTCACTCTCGTGGAGAAGGGCCCCGCCACCGACGCCGACCGGAAGAACCACCCCGAACCGGCCGCCTCGGCGGACGTCACCGCGGCGAACACCGCCGACTTCGGCCTGACCGGTGCCGAGCTGAAGGGCAAGGTCGGCGACAAGGTCACCGCGACGGTGAAGTTCGCCAACAAGGGCCCCGCCCGAGTGCAGGGGAAGATCGACCGGAGCGTGACCACCGTCGACATCCGCATCCCGAAGGGCACGTCCGTCGTCAAGGCGCACGGATACTGCGACGCGGTCACCAAGACGCACTACAGCTGCGGGACCTCGCAGTCCTGGGTGGATGTGGACGGCGGCGAGAGCTACCCCTTCGTCCTGCGCGTCGACAAGGCGGTCGGCCGCACCACCGGCGAGGTCTCCTTCAGCGGACAGGAGCGCCCCTTCGACCGGAACGCGGCCAATGACACCGCGCAGATCGTGATCGACACCGGCAAGGCACCGGACACCTCGGGCTCCACCGGTTCCACCGGCGGTACGGGGGGCACGGGCGGTTCCCCGTCCACCGGAGGCTCCGGCTCCACCGGCTCCACGAGCACCACCGGCGGGACCGCGACCACCGGTGGCTCCGCCGACACGGGCGGCTCGACGGCCGGCGGCGCTACCCCGCAGACGACCGGCGGCAACCTCGCCGCGACCGGATCGGACTCCACCGCGCCGCTCGTCGGCATGGCGGCCGCGGCGGTCGCCGCGGGCGGCGGCATCATCTGGGCCGTGCGCCGGCGGTCGGCGACCCGCGCCAACTGACGGCGCGGCGCCGACGCCCTTGCGTTGCGCCCTTGCGTTGACGTCGGCGTCAAGGAATACGTTCGTCCCATGCGCATCGGGGAGCTGGCGAGACGAGCCGGGACGACGACGCGGACGCTCCGCTACTACGAGTCGCGCGGACTGCTGCCCGCACGGCGCGCGGAGAACGGCTACCGCAGCTACGACGAGGGCGACACGTCGGTGCGCGCCGAGGTCGGCACACAGCCCGCCCGAGCCGACCTGATGGTCTTCCGGGCGGGTGAGCCGGTGAAGTCGATCGTCGGCGCCCGGCCGAAGCGGAGGCTCCTCCAGGAGCTGGAGGACGTCCTCGCCCCGGCCGGCCCCACCGAGCCGCACCGCACCGACCTGGACGCTTTCCCGGAAGTACGTATCTGACAGTCAAGTGGGCTCTGGTCAGACGCTGTTCACCCGCCCAGCATGATCCCCATGACGCGAGCGAACACGACCACTGCCCCCACCTCCGACCTCACCCCTGTCACCGTCCTCGGCCTCGGCGACATGGGCCGCTCCCTGGCCCGCGCCTTCGTGGCCGCCGGCCACCCCACCACCGTCTGGAACCGTTCTCCCGAGAAGGGCGAGGACGTCGTCTCCCTGGGCGCGGTGCGGGCCGCGTCCGCCGAGGAGGCCGTGCGGGCGAGCGGGCTCGTCGTGGTCTGCCTCGTCGACTACGACGCCTCCGACGCGGTCCTGGAGCCGCTGGCCGGGGCGCTGGAGGGGCGGGTCCTGGTCAACCTCACCTCGGACACCCCGGCCCGGTCGCGGGGGACCGCCGCCTGGGCCGAGAAGCACTCCCTGGCGTACCTCGACGGGGCGATCATGGTGCCCGTCGACGTGGTCGGCTCGGCGGACGCGCTGGTGTTCCACTCCGGCGACCGGGCCGCGTTCGAGGCGCACGAGACCACCCTCAAGGCGCTCGGCGCGCCCGCCACCTTCCTCGGCGAGGACCACGGGCTCGCCGCCGCCTACGACATGGCGATGCTGGACTTCTTCTACGGGGCCATGGGCGGCCTCGTCCACGCCTTCGCGCTGGCCCGGGCAGAGGGCATCGACGGAGCGTCGCTCGCCCCGTACCTCAACACGATCGCGGGCATCCTGCCGCCGATCGCCGCGTACACGGCGCAGGACATCGACACGCGCTCGTACACGGGCGAGGGCGCGAACCTCGCCATGATGGCGGCCAGCGTCGACCACATCCTGCACACCGCGAAGGACCGTGGCCTGGACGTCTCGCAGCTCGCCGCGCTCAAGGGCGTCACCGACCGGGCGATTGCCAAGGGCCACGGCACCGATTCCTGGTCGAGCATCGTCGAGGTGATCGCCGCCGATCACTGACCTGCCGTCAACGGGGGAGGGGCCCGCGCCACGTCGTCACCGACGCGGTACGGGCCCCGGCCGTTCACCTCGGCCCCGCTCACCCCGGCCGGACTACGCCGGGCGGAACCACACCGTGGCCAGCGGCGGCAGCGTGAGCGAGATGCTGCACGGGCGGCCGTGCGCGGGCACCGCCTCCGCCTTCAGCGGCTCCTCGTTGCGCACGTCGCCACCGCCGTACCGGGCGGCGTCGGTGTTCAGCACCTCCACCCAGCCCTCCGTACCGGTCTCCGGCACCCCGAGGCGGTAGTCGCTCCGGACCGCCGGGGAGAAGTGGGAGACTGCCAGCAGCGGGGAGCCGTCCGCGTCGTACCGCAGGAACGCGAACACGTTGTCCTCGGCCGCCCCGCCGTCCACCCAGCTGAACCCCTCCGGCACCGTGTCCCGCTGCCAGAGCGCGGGCACCGCCCCGTACACCGCGTTCAGGTCGCCGACCAGGTCCCGCACCCCGCGGTGGTCGCCGGACGCCCCGTAGGAGGGGTCCAGCAGCCACCAGTCCGGCCCGTGCCCCTCGGACCACTCGGCCCCTTGGGCGAACTCCTGCCCCATGAAAAGGAGTTGCTTGCCGGGGTGGGCCCACATGAAGCCCAGGTAGGCGCGGTGGTTGGCGCGCTGCTGCCACCAGTCGCCGGGCATCTTCGCCACCAGCGCCTGCTTGCCGTGCACCACCTCGTCGTGCGAGATCGGCAGCACGTAGTTCTCGCTGTACGCGTACACCATCGAGAAGGTCATCTCGTTGTGGTGGTACTTGCGGTGGACCGGCTCCTTGGCGATGTACTGGAGCGAGTCGTGCATCCAGCCCATGTTCCACTTCAGCCCGAAGCCCAGGCCCCCGCCGTCGGTGGGCCGGGTGACGCCGTCCCAGGCGGTGGACTCCTCGGCGATGGTGACGACACCGGGGTTGCGGCGGTAGACCGTCGCGTTCATCTCCTGGAGGAAGGCGACCGCGTCCAGGTTCTCCCGGCCGCCGAACTCGTTGGGCGACCACTGGCCGTCCTCGCGGGAGTAGTCGAGGTAGAGCATCGAGGCCACCGCGTCGACCCGCAGCCCGTCGATGTGGAACTCCTCGCACCAGTAAGTGGCGTTGGCGACGAGGAAGTTGCGGACCTCGGTGCGGCCGTAGTCGAACTCCAGCGTCCCCCAGTCCGGGTGCGCCGCGCGCTGTGGGTCGGAGTGCTCGTACAGCGGCCGGCCGTCGAACTCGGCCAGCGCCCAGTCGTCGCGCGGGAAGTGCGCCGGAACCCAGTCCATGATCACGCCGATGCCTGCCCGGTGCAGGGCGTCCACCAGGAAGCGGAAGTCGTCCGGGGTGCCCATCCGCGAGGTCGGCGCGTAGAAACCGGTGACCTGATAGCCCCAGGAACCGCCGAAGGGATGCTCGGAGACCGGCATCAGCTCGACATGCGTGAAGCCCAGATCCTTCACATAGGCCGGGAGCTGCTCCGCTAGTTGACGGTACGTCAGCCCGGGGCGCCAGGAGGCGAGATGGACCTCGTACACCGAGAACGGGGCCTCGTGGACAGGCCGGTCGCCCCGATGGGCCATCCAGTCCGCGTCCTGCCACGCGTGGTGCGACGCGGTGACGATCGAGGCCGTCGCGGGCGGCACCTCGGCGCGCCGGGCCATCGGGTCGGCCCGCACCGTGTGCGAACCGTCCGGGCGGCAGATGTCGTACTTGTACAGCGCGCCCTCGCCGACCCCGGGCAGGAACAGCTCCCACACCCCGGTCGAGCCGAGCGAGCGCATCGGGAAGCCCGTGCCGTCCCAGTAGTTGAAGTCACCGGTGATCCGCACGCCGCGCGCGTTCGGCGCCCAGAGGGTGAACCGGGTGCCGGCCACCCCCTGGTGCTCCATCGGCTCCGCGCCGAGCGCCCGCCACAGCTCCTCGTGGCGGCCCTCGCCGATCAGATGCAGATCGAGCTCGCCGATCGCGGGCCAGAAGCGGTACGCGTCCTCCACCTCGATGACGTTGTCGTCGTACGCCACTTCGAGCCGGTACGCGGGGGCCTCCGGCACCGGCAGCACACCGGAGAAGAAGCCGTCCCCGTCGTCGTGCAGTTCGGCCCGCAGCCCGGTCGCCAGCACCGTGACCGACCGGGCGAACGGCCGCAGCGCCCGGACCAGCACCCCGCCGGGGATCGGGTGGGCGCCGAGCACGTCGTGCGGCGCGTGGTGGTCGCCGGCCAGCAGCCGGCCGCGGTCCGCGCCGTCCAGGGCCGGTGCGGGACGCGCGCCCTGGCCGTCCCCGGCCTGCCGGGGCCGCGGCGGGCCCGTGTCGGCGCGCCGGGGCCGGGCACCCCCGGCGGTCGCGGTCTTCGTGGTGGTCGCGGCGGGCGCGGGCGTCGGCGCCGCCGCCACGTCGACGGCGGCTTCGACGGGTGCCTCGACCGGCGTTTCGGCGGGGATCTCGACGGGCAGTTCGGCGGGGACTTCGGCGGTCTTGCGGGATGCCTTGCGGGACGGCTTGCGGGCGGTCACAGGGACTGCCTCCTCGGAGAGTGAAGGGGGAAGAGCGCGGGGTCGAGGGGAGGTGCGTGGGGGTACGGCTCAGGCCGCTGCGGACTGGGCCAGTCGCTGGATGGCCGCCATCGGAACCGGCAGCCAGTCGGGGCGGTGCCGGGCCTCGTACAGCACCTCGTACACGGCCTTGTCGGTCTCATGGGCGCGCAGCAGCTCCGGTTCGCAGCGCGGGTCGCTGCCCGACGCCTGCGCGTAGCCCTCGCAGTAGGCGGCACGGCAGCGGGCCGCCCACTCCGGGTTCCACGGGCGGTGCGAGCGGGCCGCGTAGTCGAAGGACCGCAGCATGCCCGCGACGTCACGGACCGGGGGCGCGGGCATGCGGCGCTCGGGGAGCGGGCGGGCCGGTTCGCCCTCGAAGTCGATCAGCGACCAGAACCCGTCGGCGGAGCGCAGCGTCTGTCCGAGGTGGAGATCGCCGTGCACCCGCTGCTGGGCCCAGCCGCTGCCCCGGACCCCGAGGTCGGTCACCGCCTCGAACGCGGCGCGCAGTCCGGGGACGTACGGCACGAGCGCCGGGACCGCCTGGGCGGCGGCCTCCAGCCGTCGGGTCATCTCCGCGACGAGCTGCCGCGTCTGGGTGCCGCGAAGCGCCGGGGTCGGCAGCGCGGCGGCGAGCGCGGTGTGGACCTCGGCGGTGGCCCGGCCCAGCGCCCGGGCCTCGCTGAGGAAGTCGCGGCCCGCGGCGAGCGCGCCCAGCGCGAGCTGCCAGCCGTCGCGTGCGCCGTGCAGGAAGGGCTGGAGGACGCCGAGGGTGAGCGGTTCGGGTCCTGGCGCCTCGAACCAGGCGACCGGGGCCGGTACCCGTTCGCACCCCTCGCCGCTGAGGGCGAGCGGCAGTTCCAGGTCCGGGTTGGTGCCCGGGAAGACGCGGCGGAAGATCTTGAGGATGTACGCATCCCCGTAGACGAGCGAGGAGTTGGACTGTTCGGCGTCGAGCACCCGGGGCGCGAGACCGGCCGGGATCGCGGCGGTCCGCTCGAAGCGCAGGGAGCCGAGACTCCCGGGGCGGCGGAAGCGTTCCAGCAGCAGATCGGCCAGCCGCGGGTCGTGCAGCGCGTCGTAGACGGCCCGTCCGGCGAGCGGGCCCCGCTCGACCCGGCCGATAAGGGCGCCCGCGAGGAGCGGTGGAAGTGACGTTCTTGCACCGAGGAGCAGTTGGTAGCAGTCCTCGGCCGGGCGGGTCTGCTGGGCGGGCTGCTCGACCCGCACCAGCAGGTGCAGCAGCCCCGGGCCCGCCGTGCCGTCCAGCGGCAGCATCTCGGTGGCCGAGACCAGGGAGAAGCCGGTGACCGGCCGGCCCTTTCCGGCGAACCACCGCTGCCTGGGCAGCCAGGCATGGAGCAGCGGGGCGAGGGACGGGAGCAGATTCCCGTCCTTCGTCACCCCGGCCGTTGCGCTGTTCCTCGTGCTCTTCGCCAGGGCGACGTGAGTGGATGCAGCCTCCGACATGGCATCGCGTCCTTTCCCCGGGCACACCACAGGATGCGAAGAGTGTCCCGGATTGCGGCAATGGCTGTCCGGCTGTGCGGGACGTGTCGGGTCAGGAGCGTCTCTACGGACTCGAACGGCGGAACGGTGAAGGCCGAAGGCGCCGGAAGGGTGAAGGCCCAAGGCCTTGCCTAGGGGTCAGGGTGCCCCGTGCGGGACGGCGGAAACCGTCCCGCACGGGGCGGGGCCGGCATCAGGCCGGCGGCGCGTCCTTGCGCAGCCGGAACCAGTAGAAGCCGTGTCCCGCGAGGGTCAGCAGGTAGGGCCACTGGCCGATGGCCGGGAAGCGTACCCCGCCGATCAATTCCACCGGATGACGTCCGTTGAACGATCGCAGGTCCAGTTCCGTCGGCTGCGCGAACCGCGAGAAGTTGTGCACGCACAGGACGAGATCGTCCCCGTACTCGCGGGTGAACGCCAGCACCGCCGGGTTGGACGAGGGCAGTTCGGTGTACTCGCCGAGACCGAAGGCCGGATTCTGCTTACGGATCTCGATCATCCGACGGGTCCAGTGCAGCAGCGAGGACGGCGAGGCCATCGACGCCTCGACGTTGGTGACCTGGTAGCCGTGGACCGGGTCCATGATCGTGGGGAGGTAGAGCCGCCCCGGATCGCTGGAGGAGAACCCGGCGTTGCGGTCGGGCGTCCACTGCATCGGGGTGCGCACCGCGTCCCGGTCGCCCAGCCAGATGTTGTCGCCCATCCCGATCTCGTCCCCGTAGTAGAGGATCGGGGAGCCGGGCAGCGACAGCAGCAGGGCGGTGAACAGCTCGATCTGGTTGCGGTCGTTGTCCAGCAGCGGGGCCAGCCGCCTCCGGATGCCGATGTTGGCGCGCATCCGCGGGTCCTTGGCGTACTCCGCGTACATGTAGTCGCGCTCTTCGTCCGTGACCATTTCGAGGGTCAGCTCGTCGTGGTTGCGCAGGAAGATGCCCCACTGGCAGTTCTTCGGGATCGCCGGGGTCTTCGCCAGGATCTCGGAGACCGGGTAGCGGCTCTCACGGCGCACCGCCATGAAGATCCGCGGCATCACGGGGAAGTGGAACGCCATGTGGCACTCGTCCCCGCCCTGCTCGTAGTCGCCGAAGTAGTCGACGACGTCCTCCGGCCACTGGTTGGCCTCGGCGAGCAGCACGGTGTCCGGGTAGTTGGCGTCGATCTCCTTGCGGACCCGCTTGAGGAAGTGATGGGTCTCGGGGAGGTTCTCGCAGTTGGTGCCCTCGCGCTGGTAGAGGTAGGGCACCGCGTCGACCCGGAAGCCGTCGATGCCCAGGTCCAGCCAGAAGCGCAGGGCCGCCAGGATCTCCTCCTGGACCGCCGGGTTCTCGTAGTTGAGGTCCGGCTGGTGCGAGAAGAAGCGGTGCCAGTAGTACTGCTTGCGCACCGGGTCGAAGGTCCAGTTGGACGTCTCGGTGTCGACGAAGATGATCCGGGCGTCCTGGAACTGCTTGTCGTCGTCCGCCCAGACGTAGTAGTCGCCGTACGGCCCGTCCGGGTCGGTGCGGGACTGCTGGAACCACTCGTGCTGATCGCTCGTGTGGTTCATGACGAAGTCGATGATGACGCGCATGCCCCGCTGGTGCGAGGCGTCCACGAACTCCACGAAGTCGGCGAGATCGCCGAACTCCGGCAGCACGGCGGTGTAGTCGGAGACGTCGTAGCCTCCGTCGCGCAGCGGCGACTTGAAGAACGGCGGCAGCCAGAGGCAGTCGACGCCGAGCCACTGGAGATAGTCCAGCTTGGCGGTGATGCCCTTGAGGTCGCCGATTCCGTCGCCGTTGGAGTCCTGGAAGGACCGGACGAGCACCTCGTAGAAGACGGCGCGTTTGAACCAGTCGGGATCGCGGTCCTTGGCGGGAGTGTCCTCGAACGTGTCGTGGACAGGCTCATTGACGATCATGGTGTGGGTGACCCTCCGGTCGGCGGGGACGGTCGCAGGACGGCGATGTGCGCGGGCGTGATGCCCGGCTCTAGGCGCACATAGAAGGCCCTGCCCCAGTGGTAGGTATCGCCGGTGAGCTCGTCGCGCACCGGTACGCGCTCGTGCCAGGAGAGGCCGAGCCGCTCCATGTCCAACGAGACCGTGGCCTCCTGGGTGTGGTGCGGGTCGAGGTTCACGACCACCAGGACGGTGTTCGTTCCGGAGCGCTTGCTGTAGGCGATCAGCGCTTCGTTGTCGGTGTGGTGGAAGTGGACGTCGCGCAGTTGCCGCAGAGCGGGGTTGCGCCGGCGGATCCGGTTCAGCGAGGTGATCAGGGGCGTCAGCGTGCGGCCCTCGCGTTCCGCCGACTCCCAGTCCCTCGGGCGCAGTTCGTACTTCTCCGAGTGCAGGTACTCCTCGCTCTCCGGCTTGGCCGGGGTGTTCTCGCACAGCTCGAATCCCGCGTACACGCCCCAGGAAGGGGCCAGCGTCGCGGCCAGGACCGCCCGTGTCTCAAAGGCCGGGCGGCCGCCCTCCTGGAGGTAGCCGGGAAGGATGTCGGGGGTGTTCACGAAGAAGTTGGGCCGCATGTACGAGGCGGCCTCGCCGGACAGCTCCGTGACGTACTCGGTGAGCTCCTGCTTGGTGTTGCGCCAGGTGAAGTACGTGTACGACTGCTGGAAGCCGACCGTGCCCAGGGTGCGCATCATCGCCGGGCGGGTGAACGCCTCCGCCAGGAAGATGACGTCGGGGTCGGCGCCGTTGATCTCGGAGATGACCTTCTCCCAGAAGACCACCGGTTTCGTGTGCGGGTTGTCGACGCGGAAGATCCGCACCCCGCGGTCCATCCAGAAGCGCAGGATGCGTACCGTCTCCGCCACCAGACCGCGCATGTCCTTGTCGAAGGCGATCGGATAGATGTCCTGGTACTTCTTCGGCGGGTTCTCGGCGTACGCGATCGAACCGTCGGGGCGGTGGTGGAACCAGTCCGGGTGCTCCTTGACCCACGGGTGGTCCGGCGAGCACTGGAGCGCGAAGTCCAGCGCGATCTCCATCCGCAGATTGCGGGCCACCGACACGAAGTGGTCGAAGTCCTCCAGCGTCCCCAGCTCCGGGTGGACCGCGTCGTGCCCGCCGTCCGGTGAACCGATCGCCCACGGCACGCCCGGGTCGTGCTCCCCGGGCGTCAGGGAGTTGTCCGGGCCCTTGCGGTGGGTCGTCCCGATCGGGTGGACCGGCGGCAGGTACACGACGTCGAACCCCATCGCGGCGACCGCGGGCAGCCGCTCGGCGGCCGTCCGGAAGGTGCCGCTGACCAGCCGCGTCTCCGCGTCCGGCGAGGTGTCCGCCGGGTCCACCGGCACCCGCTCCGCGCCCTCCGAGCGCGGGAACAGCTCGTACCACGACCCGAACAGCGCCCGCTCGCGCTCCACCCGCACCGCCAGCGGCTTGGAGCGGGTGACCAGTTCGCGCAGCGGATACCGGGCCAGGACCGCGTCGGCGGCCGGGGTCAGGGCTGCGGCCAGCCGGGCGGCCGGCGGGTGGGCCGTGTCGCGCAGCGCGTCCACCGCCGCCAGCACCGCCTCCCGGCCGTGCTTCTTCGGGACGCCCGCCGCGGCCCGCTCCAGCAGCGCCGCGCCCTCCGCCAGCACCAGGTCCGTGTCGATGCCCGCCGGGATCTTGATCGCGGCGTGGTGCCGCCAGGTGGTGACCGGATCGCTCCAGGCCTCCACCGTGTACGTCCAGCGGCCCTCGGAGGCCGGAGTGACATCCGCCTCCCACCGGTCCGTGCCCTGCGCCGCCTCGCGCATCGGGGTCCACGCCCCGACCCGTCCGCTCGGATCGCGCAGCACGACGTTGGCGGCCACCGCGTCATGGCCTTCACGGAAGACGGTGGCGCTGACCTGGAAGGTCTCACCGACGACGGCTTTCGCCGCCCGTCTGCCGCAGTCGACGAGAGGACGGACGTCCAGGACGGGAATACGACCGATCATGGAATCACCTGAGGGCTGGAGGAGCTCGGTGTGCACGGGGGACGGCACGGGCGCGGAGGACCGACCGCGTGTGCCGCGAAGACGGGGATCTGTCCTTTGTAGCTGCTCGGCTGTCTGCTGACGGGCTGTGGGCATGGCCGCTCCTGTCCGCGTTCACTCGAATGGCACTCGAATGGATGGGTCGCGGGGGTTTCGTGCATGTTTCCGGATGCACGGAGAACGTCTGCGGGCCGGGTCGTGCCGCGTACCGGGGAAGCCTTCCCCGCGTCCGCGGGTGGGAAATCCGGCGCTGTGTTAACTACTCGGTCGTAGTCGACCGCCCGGGCCCCGCCGCACGCGGCGCGCACGCCCCCGCCGGGAATTGCGGGACAGCCCTTGGGGGAGCCCGGAGCGCCTCCACGGGTTCCGGATACCCGCTCTGCGGCGCCACACGGCAGCCTTCCTTGTGGCAGGGAGGTCCACAAGGCTGCGTACGGGGTGAAATCGGCCAAACCCCCAGGTAAGCGGAGTGACGGGGGATCACGGGCGGGACGCGCGGGGCCCCTGTGGGAGGCGCGTACCGGCCGCGCCGGGACCTCGCGCGCCGTCCGCGCGCCGTGGCGGACCGCCACGGACGGCCGCTACCTTCAGGGGTGACGGAAGGGACGCACACCGTGGTGCGTCCGCCCGGATGCGCAAGTCCCCTGTAAAGGTGGAGTACGTGAAGGCCATTCGTCGATTCACCGTGCGTCCTGTCCTCCCCGAACCCCTGCGACCTCTCCACGACCTCGCGCACAACCTGCGCTGGTCGTGGCATACCGAGACCCGTGAGCTCTTCCGGTCCGCCGACCCCGAGGGCTGGCGGCCCGCGGACGCCGACCCCGTACGCCTGCTCGGCTCGCTGTCCGCCGGGCGGCTCACCGAACTGGCCGGGGACGAGGAGTACCTCGGCCGCCTCGCCGAGGCCTCCGCCGATCTGGCCGAATATCTGAACGGCCCCCGCTGGTACCAGGAGCAGCGGGCCGCCGGAGCGGAACTGCCCTCCGGCGTCGCCTACTTCTCACCCGAGTTCGGCGTCACCGCCGCACTGCCCCAGTACAGCGGCGGCCTCGGCATCCTGGCCGGCGACCACCTCAAGGCCGCCAGCGACCTCGGCGTCCCGCTCATCGGCGTGGGCCTGCTCTACCGGCACGGCTACTTCCGCCAGAGCCTCTCGCGCGAGGGCTGGCAGCAGGAGCACTATCCCGTCCTCGACCCCAACGAACTCCCGCTCGAACTGGTCCGCGAGGCCGACGGCGCCCCTGCCCGGGTGGTGCTGGCCCTGCCCGGCGGACGCTCGCTGCACGCCTGCATCTGGCTGGCCCGGGTCGGCCGGGTGCCGCTGCTCCTGCTCGACTCCGACGTCGAGGAGAACGCCCCGGGCGAACGCGACGTCACCGACCGGCTGTACGGCGGCGGCAGCGACCACCGCCTGCTCCAGGAGATGCTGCTCGGCATCGGCGGAGTGCGCGCGGTGCGCACCTGGTGCCGGCTGACCGGCACCCCGGAGCCGGAGGTGTTCCACACCAACGAGGGCCATGCGGGCTTCCTCGGCCTGGAGCGTATCCGTGAACTGATCCCCACCGGTCTTGACTTCGACGCCGCCCTGGAAGTGGTCCGGGCCGGGACGGTCTTCACCACCCACACCCCGGTGCCCGCCGGGATAGACCGCTTCGACCGGGGGCTCGTCGCCCGCCACTTCGGCGACGACGGCGAGCTGCCCGGCGTCGGTGTCGAGAAGATCCTGCGGCTCGGCACCGAGACCTACCCCGGCGGTGAGCCGGAGCTGTTCAACATGGCGGTGATGGGCCTGAGGCTCGCCCAGCGCGCCAACGGCGTCTCCACCCTCCACGGGGCCGTCAGCCGGGAGATGTTCTCCGGGCTCTGGCCGGGCTTCGACCCCGCCGAGGTGCCGATCACCTCCGTCACCAACGGGGTCCACGCACCGACCTGGGTCGCCCCCGAGGTGTTCCGCCTCGGCGCGGGCCAGGTCGGCGAGGACCGCGCCCACCAGGTGCTGGCGGGCGGCCCGGTGGATGGCGAGGACTCCTCGCGGAGCGGCGCCCCGCGCCGCTGGGACGCGGTGGGCGGCATCGGCGACCAGGAGATCTGGGAGCTGCGCCGGGATTTGCGCGGCCAGCTGGTCACCGAGGTCCGCCGCAGGCTCTACGCCTCCTGGCGCCGGCGCGGCGCGGGCACCGCCGAACTGGGCTGGATCGACGGCGTCCTCGACCCGGACGTCCTGACGATCGGCTTCGCCCGGCGCGTTCCCTCGTACAAGCGGCTCACGCTGATGCTGCGCGACCGCGACCGGCTGCGGGCGCTGCTGCTGCACCCGACCCGCCCGATCCAGATCGTCGTCGCGGGCAAGGCCCACCCCGCCGACGACGGCGGCAAGCGGCTGGTGCAGGAGCTGGTGCGGTTCGCGGACGACGCGGGGGTCCGCCACCGCATCGTCTTCCTCCCGGACTACGGGATGGGCATGGCCCAGAAGCTCTACCCGGGCTGCGACGTCTGGCTCAACAACCCGCTGCGTCCGCTGGAGGCGTGCGGCACGAGCGGGATGAAGGCGGCGCTGAACGGCTGCCTGAACCTGTCCGTGCGTGACGGCTGGTGGGACGAGTGGTTCGACCCGGACTTCGGCTGGGAGATCCCCACCGCCGACGGCTCGGCGACCGACGAGGACCGCCGCGACGAGCTGGAGGCGAACGCCCTGTACGCCCTGATCGAGGACCGCGTCGCCCCGCGCTTCTACGACCGGGGGGCCGGGGGACTGCCCGACCGCTGGATCGAGATGGTCCGCTCCACGCTGGTCTCCCTGGGACCGCGGGTGCTCGCGGGGCGGATGGTGCGCGAGTACGTGGAACGCCTGTACGCCCCCGCCGCGCGGTCCCGGCGGGCCCTGGATCCCGGGGCCGCGCGGGACCTCGCCCAGTGGAAGGCCAAGGTCCGGGCGGCCTGGCGCGGGGTCTCCGTCGACCACGTGGAGTCGGTGACCGACACCGCGGCGGGCGGCTCGGCGGAGCTCGGCGCCACCCTGGCGCTGCGGGTGCGGATCGCGCTCGGCGGCCTGGACCCGGACGACGTGGAGGTCCAGGTGGTCGCGGGCCGGGTCGATTCGGGCGACGCCATCGCGGACGCCCAGACCTTCCCGCTGAAGCCGGCGGGCGGCCAGGACCTGGAGGACCGCTGGCTGTACGAGGGGCCGCTCGCGCTGGACCGGACGGGACCGTACGGCTACACCGTGCGCGTCCTGCCCGCCCACCCGCTGCTGGCCACCAGCGCCGAACTGGGCCTGGTCGCCCTGCCGGCCGAGGCGGCGGGGGAGGGCGCGGGCGTGCTGCTGCGCTGAGCGCTCGCCCCGGGGACCCCGCGCATGCGCTGGTCCCCTCGTCCACGCCATGGCGAACGGCCCGGGAGGGGCGGACCCCTCCCGGGCCGTTCCGTCTGCGCTCCGCGCGGGCCGGTGGGCCCGGTGGGTCAGAAGCGGGCCGGTGGGCCCGGTGGGATCAGAAGGTGAGCTTGAAGCTGTTGATCCGCCCGGTGTCCTGGCGTGCGACGTCCTGGACCTTCAGCTTCCAGACCCCGTTGGCCACCTCGGACGAGGCGTTGACCGTGTAGGTCGCCACCACGTTGTCCGCGGAGTCGCCGGAGGAGGAGTTCTTCAGCCGGTAGGCGGTGCCGTCCGGGGCCACCAGATCGACGACCAGGTCACCGCGCCACGTGTGCGTGATGTTCACGTCCGCCTTGAGGGTGCTCGGCGCGTTGCCGGTCACACCGGAGACGGTGACCGCGCTGGTGACGGCGGCGCCGGCGTCCGGGATGGCCACCGCGGTGGTGTTCTCGAACACCTTGCCGCCCGGGTCGGGGTCGCCGCCGCCGGGGCGGGCGCCCACGTTGATGCCGGCCCAGGCGTGGGCCACGGCCGCGTACTCGGGGCTGGTGGTCCCGTACAGCTCACCGGCGACCGCGAGCGTGCCGGTGCGGGCAGCCGCGTAGTTGGTCGTCGAGGTGAACTTGGTGGTGAGCGCCTTGAACCAGATCTGAGCGGCCTTGTCCCGGCCGATGCCGGTCACCGGGAGCCCGTCGGAGGTCGGCGAGTCGTAGTTGACGCCGTTGACGGTCTTGGCGCCGCTGCCCTCGGAGAGCAGGTAGAACCAGTGGTTCGCCGGGCCCGAGGAGTAGTGGACGTCGACGTTGCCGATGCCCGAGTACCAGTAGTCCTTGGACGAGCCGTCCTTGGAGGGCTTGTCCATGTAGCGCAGCGGGGTGCCGTCGCCGTTGATGTCGATCTTCTCGCCGACCATGTAGTCGCCCGGGTCCTGGGCGGTGTCGGAGTAGAACTCCACGCCCGCGGCGAAGATGTCCGAGGTGGCCTCGTTGAGGCCGCCGGACTCGCCGCTGTAGACCAGCTTGGCCGTGACCGAGGTCAGGCCGTGCGTCATCTCGTGGGCGGCCACGTCCAGGGAGGTCAGCGGCTTCACGTTGCCGCTGCCGTCGCCGTACGTCATGCAGAAGCAGCTGTCCTGCCAGAACGCGTTGACGTAGTTGTTGCCGTAGTGGACGCGGGAGTACGCGCCGACGCCGTCACCGCGGATGCCGGAGCGGCCGTGCACGTTCTTGTAGTAGTCCCACGTCTCGGCCGCGCCGTAGTGGGCGTCCGCGCCGGCCGTCTCGGCGTTCTGCGGAGTGCCGTCGCCCCAGATGTCGTCCGGGCCGGAGAACAGCGTGCCGGTGCCGGAGCTGCCCCGGTTCAGGTTGTACGTCTTGTGGTTGCCGCGCGTGGTGTCGGTCAGGGTGTACGAGGGCGCGGTGCCCAGGGTGACCTGGCCGTTGTACTGCGTGTTGCCCGTGCCGTTGTGGACGGCCTGCCACTCGTAGAGCTTCTCGCCGGAGGCGGCGTCGGTGACGACGTGCAGCTCGTTCGGGGTGCCGTCGTGCTGGAGTCCGCCGACCACGGTCTCGTACGCGAGCTGCGGGGAGCCGCTGCCCAGCCACACCACCTTGCGCGGGGCCTCGCTGGCCTTCTTCGCCTTCGACCCCTCGGCCTTCGCCGCGCCGAGCGCCTGCTTCTCGGCCGCTGCCGGGGCCACGTCGGCGGTGAGTCCGACGGCCTTCAGCTGCGCGCTGGTCGCCTTCGACGCCTTGCTGACGCCCTCGGTCGCTCCGGCCGCGGACGCCTTGACCACGAGGTCGCCGCCGAGGACGGGAAGCCCGTTCAGGGTGCGCTCGTAGCGGGTGTGCGTCGTGCCGTCGCGGTCCTGGACGACGTCGCGGACCACGAGCTTCTCCGTGGACCCGAGGCCGAGCTCCTTGGCGGTGGCCGCCTTGGTGGCGTTCGCCTCGCTGAGCAGCTCGGCGCGCTGGGCGGGGGAGAGCTTGACGGGCAGGGCGCCCGGGTCGGCCTTCGTGCCGGCGGTGATGCCGCCGAGCGGGGCCGAGGAGGGAGCGGAGGTGGCGGTCGCGGCCCCGGACGGAATGGCGACGGCTATGAGGGCTGCTGCGGCTATCAGAGCGCCGGTCGCGGTGGCGCGACGGCTGGGCGTGGATCTCACGCGGACTCCTTCTGCGAGGGGGGTACCGGCGGCGCTGGACGGGCCGTCCGGACGGTGCAGGCGGTGCGCAGAACGGGGTGAAGAGTCTCAGCAGATGACCGCACCTGTCAGGACCGCGTCAACATGTTGGCCGGTTTTCGTTCGTTGCCGGAAAGGTCATGTTCGTTAAGCGGACGTTTCGCCGATCATTGCCGCAGCGTTACCGGGCGTGGTGGAGCCCGGCATTCACAGGGTGGTCACAGGTTTCGCGCCCGACGGGCACCGCGCCGTCGCGGGCGGGGAGGGGTGGGGTGACCGCCTGGTGAGACGGCGTCGGGTTCTGGCCAGATTCGCATGCCGGAACGCGCCGGGACCCGGCGGCCCGTCAGGGGGCGGCGTGGGGTGGCCGAGACGCTCGGGCGGTGGCCCCCGGCGGGTACACCGCGTCCAGGAGGTCACGCACGAAGCGGTCCACGTCGTCCAGCCCCGACGCCGCGAGCGTGGCCGGCCCGTCCGTCAGCAGATGCGGGATCGCCGCGTGCAGAGCGAGGGTGACGACGGCGGCCCGCTGCGGGGTGACAGGCAGCCCGGCGGAGCGCTGGGCCAGTTCCATGCCCACGAAATCCCCGCTCGCCATCGGGTCGAGGATGGAGGACAGCCAGGGGCGCCGGGTCGCCTCGGCCTGGAGCTCCAGCACCGCCAGCAGCCGGGAGCGGCCCGGCCCCGCGACGTTCTCCAGGAGTGAGCGGAAGAGGGCTGTCAGGCCCTCGCGGTCCGCCGGCCCCGGAGCCGCCGCCAACTGCGCGGTGAGCGCGAGGTACTGCTCCAGGCACCGCTCGGCCGCCGCGCGGAGCACCGCGTCCCGGGTCGGGAAGTAGTTCTTGGTGGTCCCCGGCGGCACCTCGGCGGCCCGGTCCACGGCCCGGTGGGTCAGCCCGCGCCCGCCGTCCCGGGCCAGCACCTCGACGGCCGCGTCCCGCAGTCGGTCCCGGCGGTCCGGATTCACGCGCGCTCCCTCACTCCCGTACGGCTGCCGCCCGCGAGGGGGTGCCCTTGCCGATGCTACCCCAGCCGTGGTACCACAGGTGTGGTGGTACCACAGGTGTGGTGGTACTCCGTGCGGTCTCCTCCGTGCGGTCCGAACGAGCTCGGGAGCGCGACATGACAGGAACGGCGACGGTGGTCGGCGCGGGCATCGGCGGTCTGGCGACCGCGATCGGACTCCGCCGCGCGGGCTGGACGGTGACGGTGCTGGAGCGGCGCACCGAACTGGAGCGGTACGGTGCGGCCTTCGGCATCCACCCCACCGCACAGTCCGCGCTCGACCGGCTCGGCGTGGGTGACGCGCTGCGCGACCACGCCGTGCCCTACCGCGACGCGCACATCCGCACCCCGGACGGGACATCGATCGGCCGCCTCCCGCTGGAGCGGATCGAACGCAGGGCGGGCCGCCCCGAACTCCTCATCTCCCGGTCCCGCTTGCTCGACGCCCTGCTCGCCGCCCTCGAAGCCTTCGGCGACGTCCCGCTCAAGCTCGGCGAGCGGGTCACCGGCCTCGACGCGCCGGCCGCCGGACAGGACCTGGTGGTCGGCGCCGACGGCATCCGCAGCGCCGTTCGCACCGCCCGCTTCGGCGACCGCAGCGGCCCCCGCAGGATCGGCACCGTCGCCTGGATCGGCGTGGCCGACCTCGAGAGCCCGGTGCACGGCGAGACCTGGGGCAGCGGCCGCTTCTTCGGGATGACCCCGGTCGAACCGGGCCGCACCAACTGGTACGCCACCGTGCCCGAGGCCACAACCGCCGAGAAACTGCGCGCCTCCTTCGCCGGCTGGCACGACCCGATCCCGCGCATCCTGGACGCCACCGACCCGGCCACCTGGATCCGCTACGAGATGCTCCACCTCTACCCGGCGCTGCCCACTTTCGTCTCCACCGGCACCCGGGCCGCCTCCCCCGCCTCCTTCGGTGCCGGGCCCGCCTCCCGTATCTCCTCCGGCACCCGGGCTGCCTCCCGTGTGTCCTCCGACGCCCGGCCCGTCCCCGTCGCCCTGGTCGGCGACGCGGCCCACGCCATGACGCCCAACCTCGGCCAGGGCGCCTGTACCGCGATCCTGGACGCGGACGCCCTGAGCCGTGCGCTGGCCGCCGCGCCCCCGGGCCCCGCGGGCATCGAGGGCGCCCTGCGCGCCTACGACCGCGAACGCCGCCGCAGCGTCCAGCGGACCGCCTTCGGCTCGCGGACCCTGCACCGCTTCATGAGCACGGAGCGCACCCGGCTGCGGGACGCGGCGGTGCGGCTGCTGCCGGGCTGAGTTTCGGGGGCTGCGAATCCGTTCGCCCGGGCCTGCCCCGGCCCCGTCCGCGGGTTCGCATCCCGTCGGCATCGCACCCGGCCCTCAAGGCGGAGTGATTTTCCTGGAGCTCCTGCTTCCGCTCGGGGCCGGTGCCGGGGAGGCGCTGCTCCTCGTGCAGCTTGTGCGTGGCTTGCCGGGCCTGCTTGCTGGCGGGGCCCGCGATATCGACAGCCTTGTTCTCACCGGCATCGCCACCAGCGCTGTAGTGCTGGCCACTCTGTGGCGCGCCATCGACCTGGACTTCGGCCTCACCGTGCTGGCGGATGGCTGCCTCGACACCGACCCCGAGGTGCACCGGATGCTCACCGAGAAGCTGTTCCCGCAGTGGGCGGATGTCGTCGCGGTCGAGGACTGGCTTCTTCGAGGAGACCGGGAGTGAGGAGGGGAGGTGGCAGCTCCTTCCGGCAGTGAGGAGGGGAGGCGGCAGCTCTTTCCGGCAGTGAGGATCACCCTCCCCTCAGGCCAGGCTGTCCTTCCACGTCCGGTGCAGCCCCGCGAACCGCCCCGTCCCGCCGATCAGTTCGGCGGGTGCGCCGTCCTCCACGATCCGGCCGTGCTCCATCACCAGCACCCGGTCCGCGATCTCCACCGTGGAGAGCCGGTGGGCGATCACCACCGCCGTGCGGCCGTGCAGCACCGTGTCCATGGCCCGCTGCACGGCCCGCTCGCCGGGGACGTCCAGGGAGCTGGTCGCCTCGTCCAGGATCAGCACCGCCGGGTTCGCCAGCAAGGCCCGGGCGAACGCCACCAACTGCCGCTGGCCCGCCGAGATGCGCCCGCCCCGCTTGCGTACGTCCGTGTCGTAGCCGTCCGGCAGGGCGGCGATGAAGTCGTGCGCGCCGATCGCCTTCGCGGCGTGCTCGATCTCCTCGCGGGTGGCGTCCGGGCGGCCGATCGCGATGTTCTCCGCGACCGTCCCGGAGAACAGGAACGCCTCCTGCGTCACCATCACCACGCCCCGGCGCAGCTCGGCGGTGTCCAGGTCGCGCAGGTCGGTGCCGTCCAGCAGGACCCGGCCCTCGGTCGGGTCGTAGAAGCGGGCCAGCAGCTTGGCCAGCGTCGACTTGCCCGCGCCCGTGGACCCGACGACCGCCACCGTCCGGCCCGCCGGGATGTGCAGGTCGAACGTGGGCAGCACCTCGCCGCCCGTACGGTAGGCGAACCGCACCCCGTCGAACGTGACCTCCCGGCCCGGGAGCCCGCCCGCGCGTGGCGGCAGTTCCTTCGGCCGGTCGGTCTCCGGGACGTTCGGCGTCTGGGCCAGCAGACCGGCGATCTTCGCCAGCGAAGCGGCCGCCGACTCGTACGAGTTGAGGAACATCCCCAGCCGGTCGATCGGGTCGTACAGGCGGCGCAGATACAGCACCGCCGCCGCCAGCACCCCGAGCGCCAGCGTTCCGTCCGCCACCCGGTAGGCGCCCCAGAGCACCATCCCGGCCACCGCCGTGTTCGCGATCAGCCGTGAACCGATGACATAGCGGGCCATCTCCAGCATCGCGTCGCCGTTCGCCCGCTCGTGGCGGGTGTTCAGCGCCGTGAACACGGTGTCGTTGCTCCGCTCGCGGCGGAAGGCCTGGACCGGACGGATGCCGTTCATCGTCTCCGCGAACTTCACGATCACCGTGGCGATCGCCGTCGACCGCGCCGCGAACGCGACGGACGCCCGCCGCCGGTACAGGCGCACCATCAGATACAGCGGTACGAAGGAGAGCGTGGCGATCGCGCCGATCCCCAGGTCCAGCCAGAGCAGCACCAACGCGATCGACACGAACGACAGGACCACGCCGATCAGTTCCTGGAGCCCTTCGCTCAGCAGCTCCCGCAGCGACTCCACATCCGTCGTGGAGCGCGAGATCAGCCGGCCCGAGGTGTAGCGCTCGTGGAAGTCGACGCTGAGCGCCTGCGCGTGCCGGAAGATCCGGCCCCGCAAGTCGAGCAGCACGTCCTGGTTGATCCGCGCCGCGGCCCGGATGAAGGCGTACTGGAGGACGCCCGCGCCGACCGAACACACCGCGTAGCCGATCGCGACCGCGATCAGCGGCCCGTAGTCGTGGTCCCGGAACGCCGGAACCCCGCTGTCGATGGCGTACGCCACCAGCAGCGGGCCCGCCTGCATCGCGACCTGCTGGACGAGCAGGAGCAGGGCCGACACCGCGACCCGGCCGCGCATCGGGGCCAGCAGCGAGAACAGCAGCGCCCTGGTCGCCCCGGGCGGCGCGGGCAGGTCGTCCCGGTCGAACGGGTCGTCCGCGCGCCCGGGCGCGGGCGCGACCCGGCTCGACGGCGGGCCGTCGTCGTCGGCGGCCGGGAGCGAGGCGTCGTCGGTGGTCGTGGTCATCGGGCACTGCCCTCCTCGGCGGGGACCTGCTGTACGGGAGCGCTCACCGGAGTGGCCGGGGGCGGTGCGGTGGACGCGTCCACCGGTGCGTCGGGCTCGTCCACCGGCGTCGCGGGCGTGTCCCTTGGTGCGGCGGACGCGTCCACCGGTTCGGCCGGCGTGTCCACCGGGCCGGCGGGAGGCCGTGCGGCGGGCTCGCCGCCCGCGCCCGACATCAGCCAGGCGTACTCCGCGTTGGCGCGCAACAGCTCCTGATGCGTGCCGACCGCGGCGATCCGGCCCCCGGACAGCAACGCCACCCGGTCGGCCAGCATCACCGTGGAGGGGCGGTGCGCCACGACCACCGCGGTCGTCCGCTCCAGGACCTGCCGCAGCGCGGCCTCCACCAGCGTCTCCGTGTGCACGTCCAGCGCGGAGAGCGGGTCGTCCAGCACCAGGAAGCGCGGCTCCCCGACCACGGCGCGGGCCAGCGCGAGGCGCTGGCGCTGGCCGCCGGACAGGCTCAGGCCCTGCTCGCCGACCTCGGTGTCCAGCCCCTGGGGCAACCGGTGCACGAAGTCGGCCTGGGCCACCGACAGCGCCCGCCGCACCTGTTGCTCGTCCGCGTCCGCCGCGCCCATCGTCACGTTCTCGCCGACCGTCGCGGAGAACAGCGTCGGCTCCTCGAACGCCACCGAGACCAGCTCCCGCAGCCGGGAGCGCTCCATCGTGGCGATGTCCTCGCCGTCCAGCGTGATCCGCCCGCCGGTCACCTCGTGCAGCCGGGGCACCAAGGCGGTGAGCGTCGTCTTGCCCGACCCCGTACCCCCGACCAGGGCCAGCGTCTCACCGGGCCGGATGTGCAGATCGATCCCGGCGAGGACCGGCGGCGAGCCCGGGTCCGCGTCCGGGTAGCGGAACTCGACGCCCTCGAACACCATCCCCGGGGCGGTGTCCGGCGCGCCCTCCCGTACGGCGACGGCCCCGGGCTCCTCCGCCACGTCCATCACCTCGAAATACCGGTCGGTCGCGGTCGCCGACTCCTGGCTCATCGCCAGCAGGAAGCCGATCGACTCCACCGGCCAGCGCAGGGCGAGCGCCGTGGACAGGAACGCCACCAGCGTGCCCGCGGACAGCGTCCCGTCCGCCACCTGGATGGTGCCGAGCACCAGCGCCGCTCCGATCGCCAACTCCGGGATGGCGGTGATCAGCGCCCAGATCCCGGCGAGCAGCCGGGCCTTGCCCAGCTCCGTGGTGCGCAGCCGGTGCGACATCGCCCGGAACGCCCGCGCCTGACTGCGGTGTCGGCCGAAGCCCTTGACGATGCGGATGCCCAGCACGCTCTCCTCGACGACCGTGGTGAGGTCGCCGACCTGGTCCTGGGCCCGGCGCGCGACCACCGAGTACTCCGTCTCGAACAGCGAGCACAGGATCATCAGCGGCACCGCGGGCGCCAGCAGAACCAGGCCGAGCGTCCAGTCCTGGGCGAACAGGATGACGAACCCGACCAGGATCGTGGCCGCGTTGACGACCAGGAAGGTCAGCGGGAACGCCAGGAACATCCGGAGCAGCATCAGGTCCGTCGTCCCGCGCGACAGCAGCTGACCCGAGGCCCAGCGGTCGTGGAACGCGACCGGCAGCCGTTGCAGATGGCGGTAGAGATCCGCCCGCATCGACGCCTCGACCCCGGCCAGCGGGCGCGCCACCAGCCACCGCCGGAGCCCGAACAGCAGCGCCTCGGCGATGCCCAGCACCAGCAGGTACAGCGCCCCCAGCCACACCCCGCCCGGATCGCGGCCGGCGACGGGACCGTCCACCATCCACTTCAGGACCAGCGGGATCACCAGCCCCAGGCAGGACGCCAGGATCGCCACGAGGGCGGCCGTGAACAGGCGCACCCGCACGGGTCGGACATAGGGCCACAGGCGCAGGAGGGAGCGCACGGCGGACCGGTCCGTGCGCTCGGCAGGCTTTTTGGGCATCAGGGGCGACTTTACGTTTCACCACTGACATCGGTCCTGCCAATTTCCGCCGTGCCGGACTCGCCCGCGGCGGCGGTCGTACTCCGGGTCAACCGATCGGCTGATGCGCCGTCGAGCGTGACGGCGGATACCGCCCGCGCCCGCCCGCCGGAACCCTGGTGGACATGGCAATCATCGAAGTCAACGGGGTACGCAAGACCTACGCCGGCCGTGCCGTGGTCGACGGCGTCTCCTTCTCCGTCGACGAGGGGGAGATCTTCGGCATCCTCGGCCCCAACGGGGCGGGCAAGACCACCACCGTCGAATGCGTGGAGGGCCTGCGCCTCCCCGACGCGGGCACCATCAAGGTCGCCGGGCTCGACCCCGTCGCCGACCACGACCGGGTGACGCGACTGCTCGGCGCCCAGCTCCAGGAGAGCGACCTCCAGGCCAAACTGACCGTACGGGAGGCGCTGGAGCTGTACACCGCCTTCTATCCGGCCCCCGCCGACTGGCGGCCGCTCGCGGACCGGCTCGGACTGGCGGACCGGCTCACCACCCGCTTTGCCAAGCTCTCCGGCGGCCAGAAGCAGCGCCTGTTCATCGCCCTCGCCCTGATCGGCAACCCGAAGGTCGTCGTGCTCGACGAGCTGACCACCGGCCTCGACCCGCGCGCCCGGCGCGACACCTGGAAGCTCATCGAGGAGATCCGTGACGGCGGGGTGACCGTCCTGCTCGTCACCCACTTCATGGAGGAGGCCCAGCGCCTCTGCGACCGGATCGCCGTCATCGACCGGGGCAGGGTCGTCGCCCTGGACACCCCGGCAGGGCTGATCCGGCAGGCCACGGGCTCCACCGTCGTCTCCTTCGTCCCCTCCCGGGCGCTCATCGGCCCCGACCTCACCCGGCTCACCGCGCTTCCCGGCGTCGTGACCGTGACCCCGCCCGACCGCGAGGGGGCGCTCACGCTGCACGGCACCGACGAGACGGTCACCCCGTTCGTCGCCCTGCTCGCCGAACTCGGCGTCACCGCCCAGCGGCTGCGCATCACCGAGACCAGCCTCGACGAAGCCTTCCTCGACCTCACCGGACAGGACCTCTGACATGCCGACCGAGACCACCACCGCACCGGCCACCGCCCCCGGGCCCCGCGGCGCCCGGCGACGCGGCCCCGCGGCCGCCGTCCTGATCGCCGAGAGCCAGCTCTTCCTC
This sequence comes from Streptomyces sp. CA-278952, assembly GCF_028747205.1. NCBI lineage: Bacteria > Bacillati > Actinomycetota > Actinomycetes > Kitasatosporales > Streptomycetaceae > Streptomyces > Streptomyces sp. CA-278952. Next base: position 2,215,789 of record NZ_CP112880.1, on the reverse strand, counting down.
CGCGAACCGGGCAACCTGTTCTGGATCTTCGCCTTCCCCTCCGTTCTTCTGGTGATCCTCGGCTTCATCCCCGCCTTCACGGAGGCACAGGACGACCTCGGCGGACGGCGCGTCATCGACCTGTACGTCCCCATCTCGATCCTGCTCGCCATGATCACGGCGGCGGTCCAGGCGATGCCGCCGGTCCTCACCGCCTACCGCGAGCGCGGAATCCTGCGCCGGATGTCCACCACCCCGGTGCGGCCCTCCGCCCTGCTCTGGGCCCAGATCCTGCTGCACGGCGCGGCCTGCCTCGCCTCCGCGCTCCTCGTCACCGTCGTCGGCCGGATCGCCTACGGGGTCGCGCTGCCCGAACAGCTCCCCGGCTATCTGCTGGCGCTGCTGCTCGCCGTCGCCGCCGTGCTGACCCTGGGCTCCATGATCTGCGCCCTGTCCCGGACGACGAAGGCGGCCACCGCGTTCGGCACGGGCACCTACCTCGTGATGATGTTCAGCGCCGGGGTGTGGCTGCCCGTCCAGACGATGCCCGACGCCCTGCGCCGCATCGTGGAGATCACCCCGCTGGGGGCCGCCTCCCAGGCGCTGGAGCAGGCCGCGTCCGGGAGCTGGCCGGGCTGGATCCACCTCCTGGTCCTCGCCCTGTGGACCGCGGCTCTCGGCATCGCGGCCGCTCGACTCTTCCGGTGGCAGTGACGGAGACTGCCGGAATGACGTTGCCGCCCCGCTCCTCGTACCCGTCGGGTGCGACAGGGCCCCGCACCATAGAGGACCGCTGGGAGCAGTTCTACCGGTACGGCCCCCACGCCGTCCTCACCCTGTCCGTCCTCGTCGGGGCCGTCGCCGCCGACCTGATCATGACCCGTGCCGAGATGTACGTGGCCGGCGCCCTGGCCGTCGCTGCGTACGGGCTCCAGCTCTGGTGGGGCCGGGCCCGCCCGCGTACCGCTCCGGGCGCCCCGGCCGGGGTGGCCTACTACGGGGCCCGGACCATCCTGGCCTTCGGGCTGTCCTGGCTCAACCCCTTCTTCGCGATCTACGCGGCGCTCAACTACTTCGACGTCGAGCCTCTGCTGCCGAAGCGCTTCGTCCGCGTCGGGCTGCTCACCACCGCCGTCACCCTGGCCGGTTCGCAGAGCGGGGGACTGCCGCCCGCCTCGTTGCTGAACTGGGTCGCCTTCTGCGTGCTCTACATCGTCAACGCCACCCTCGCCCTCTTCTTCTGGTACGTCGGGATGCGGGAGGAGGAGAAGGCCCGGATCCAGGTCGAGACCATCGCCGAGCTGGAGCGCACCAACCTCCGGCTGGAGGAGGCCATGGCGGAGAACGCGGCCCTGCACGCCCAACTCCTCGTCCAGGCCCGGGAGGCCGGGGTCGACGACGAGCGGCGGCGGCTCGCCGCCGAGATCCACGACACCCTCGCCCAGGGGCTCACCGGGATCATCGCCCAGCTCCAGGTCGTCACCTCCCTGACGGACCGCGATCCGGCAACCGCCCGCGGCCACCTGGAGCGGGCCGCCGCGCTCGCCCGTCACAGCCTCGGCGAGGCCCGCCGCTCCGTGCACAACCTCGCCCCCGTCGCCCTGGAGCACGACGAGTTGGCCGGAGCGCTGAAGAAGACCGTCGCCGACTGGGCCGAACAGCACCGCGTACGGTCCGACTTCACCGTCACCGGCACCGTCGAACCGGTCCACGACGAGATCGCCGCCACCCTGCTGCGCATCGCGGGCGAGGCCCTCGCCAACGCCGGGCGGCACTCCGGAGCCTCCCGGGTCGGGGTGACGCTGTCCTTCATGGACGACGAACTGACCCTGGACGTACGGGACGACGGGCGCGGCTTCGACCTCGCCGCCGCCACTCCGGCCGACCGCACCGGCGGCTTCGGCCTCGGCGGGATGCGGGCTCGCGCCGAGCGGATCGCGGGCGCGGTCGAGGTGGAGTCGGAACCGGGCGGCGGCACGGCGGTTTCGGCCAGGGTCCCCCTGGTCAGGCACCCCGTGAACAGCACCGCGGCGGCCCCTGGCCGGACACCTCCGGCGGCTCGCCGTACGGTGCGGTCATGACCGAGACCACCGCCCGCAGCATCAGCCTCGTCGTCGTCGATGACCACCCGGTCGTCCGGGACGGGCTGCGGGGCATGTTCGCCGCCGCACCCGGATTCGAGGTCCTCGGCGAGGCGGCGAACGGCGTGGACGCCCTCGCGGTCGTCGAGCGCCTCGACCCCGACGTCGTCCTGATGGACCTGAGGATGCCCGGCGGCGGGGGAGTGGCGGCCATCGCGGAGCTGACCCGGCGCGGCGCCCGCTCGAAGGTCCTGGTGCTGACCACGTACGACACCGACTCCGACACCCTGCCCGCGATCGAGGCGGGCGCGACCGGCTACCTCCTCAAGGACGCCCCGCGCGAGGAGCTGTTCGCGGCCGTCCGGGCCGCCGCCGACGGGCGCGGTGTCCTGTCGCCCGCCGTCGCCTCCCGGCTGATGACCCGGGTCCGCACCCCCGCCGACCCCGCCGGGGCCTCCCTGTCGGCCCGCGAGCGCGAGGTGCTGGTCCTGGTGGCGCGGGGCACCACCAACCGGGAGATCGCCGCCGAGCTGTTCATCAGCGAGGCGACCGTGAAGACCCACCTCACCCACATCTTCGCCAAGCTGGGCGCCAAGGACCGGGCCGCGGCCGTCGCCGTCGGCTACGACCGGGGCATCCTCGGCTGATCCGGGCCCTCCCCCTACGCCGTCACCCGCAGCAGCAGCACCGAACGGGCCGGCACCGCCATCTCCGCACCGCCGTCCAGGACCGTGCCGGGAGCCTCGGCCTGCTCCTCCCGCGAGGTGTCCAGGACCAGTTCGTAGGCGATGGCCCACGGCGCTCCCGGCAGGGCGAAGACCGTCGGCTCCGCGCCCGCGTGCAGGACCGCCAGGAAGCTGTCGTCGGTGACCGGCTCGCCCCGCGCGTCCCGCCCCGGGATGTCCCGGCCCGAGAGGTACAGCCCGAGCGTGGCCGCCGGTGCGTACCAGTCGCCCTCCGTCATCTCCCGGCCGTCCCGGGCGAACCACGCCAGGTCCCGCAGTCCGTCCGGGGCCTGTGCCCGGCCGGAGAAGAACGCGCGGCGGCGCAGCACCGGATGGGCCCGGCGAAGCGTCAGCACCCGGGCCGTCAGCTCGGTCAGCTCCCGCCACGCGGGCTCCTTCAGGAGCGACCAGTCCAGCCAGCCGGTCTCGTTGTCCTGGCAGTAGGCGTTGTTGTTGCCGCCCTGCGTCCGGCCCATCTCGTCGCCCGCCACCAGCATCGGCACCCCGGTGGAGAGCAGCAGGGTGGTCAGCAGGTTACGGAGCTGACGGCGGCGCAGCGCGTTGATCCCCGGGTCGTCGCTCTCCCCCTCCGCCCCGCAGTTCCACGCCCGGTTGTCGTTCGTCCCGTCCCGGTTGCCCTCCCCGTTGGCCTCGTTGTGCTTCCGCTCGTAACTGACCAGGTCGCGCAGGGTGAAGCCGTCGTGCGCGGTGACGAAGTTGACCGAGGCGTACGGGCGGCGGCCGCCCCAGGCGTACAGGTCGCTGGAGCCGGTCAGCCGGTAGCCGAGATCCCGTACGTCGGGGAGCGCGCCGCGCCAGAAGTCGCGCACCGCGTCGCGGTAGCGGTCGTTCCACTCCGTCCAGAGGGGAGGGAAGGCTCCCACCTGGTAGCCGCCGTTGCCCACGTCCCACGGTTCGGCGATGAGCTTGACCCGGCGCAGCACCGGGTCCTGGGCGATCACCGCGAGGAACGGGGAGAGCATGTCGACGTCGTGCATCGAGCGGGCCAGCGCCGCCGCCAGGTCGAAGCGGAAGCCGTCGACGCCCATCTCGGTGACCCAGTAGCGCAGCGAGTCGGTGATGAGCCGCAGCACCTGCGGCTGCACCACGTGCAGCGTGTTGCCGCAGCCGGTGTAGTCGGCGTATCGGCGCGGGTCGTCCCGCAGCCGGTAGTAGCCCCGGTTGTCGATGCCGCGCAGTGACAGCATCGGGCCCAGCTCGCCCGCCTCCGCGGTGTGGTTGTAGACGACGTCGAGGATCACCTCGATCCCGGCCTCGTGCAGCGCGTGCACCATCCGCTTGAACTCGCCGACCTGCTGGCCCGCCGTCCCGGAGGCGGAGTAGCCGGCGTGCGGGGCGAAGTAGCCGATGGAGTTGTAGCCCCAGTGGTTGCGCAGCCCGCGCCGCAGGAGATGGTCCTCGTGGGCGAACTGGTGCACCGGGAGCAGTTCGACGGCGCTCACCCCGAGCCGCGTCAGGTGCTCGATCGCGGCCGGGTGCGCGAGCCCCGCGTACGTGCCGCGCAGCTCGGGCGGGATGTCGGGGTGCAGCTTGGTGAAGCCGCGCACGTGCAGCTCGTAGATGACGGAGTCCGCCCACGGGGTCTTGGGGCGGCGGTCCTCCACCCAGTCGTCGTCGTCGCGGACGACGACGCCCTTGGGCACGAAGGGCGCCGAGTCCCGGTCGTCCCGCACGGTGTCGGCCACATGCTGGTCCGGCCAGTCGCGTACGTGTCCGTAGACCTCCGGCGGCAGGGCGAAGGTCCCGTCGACCGCACGGGCGTACGGGTCCAGGAGCAGCTTCGCCGCGTTCCAGCGGGCGCCCGTCCACGGGTCCCAGCGGCCGTGCACCCGGTAGCCGTAACGCCGGCCCGGCCGCACCCCGGGGACGAAGCCGTGCCAGATCTCATGGGTCAGTTCGGTCAGCGGACAGCGGGTCTCCGCGTCCCGCTCGTCGAAGAGGCACAGCTCGACCGCCTCCGCCCCGCCCGCCCACAGCGCGAAGTTGGTCCCCGCCACCCCGTCCGGGCCGACCCGGAAGCGGGCCCCCAGCGGCATCGGGGCCCCGGGCCAGACGGCGGGGGACGACACCCCGGCCCGGGCGGCGTCGGCGCGGCGGGCCTCCGCGATCTCCGCCCCGGCGCCCGCCACCGCCTCCCGGTTCTGTACTGCCTCCTGCTCGGCTGCGCTGGACACCGTGTCGCCTCCCGCGGCTCGTGGGACGGGCACCTGCGAGGGGCGCGCGGCGTCCCGGCCACGGCCTCTTCGGGTAGTCCTCCCCTCTGTTCTGCCCACCGGACGGCCCGCACTCACGTTTCCCCCGACCGGCCCTTGTCGTTGGGGGGAGCGTGAACCAGACAGCGAAGAGCGCACGGGCCGGCTCGGCCGCCGTGCTGACATGGGCAGGACTGCTGACCGTGCTGGCCCTTCTGACCGGCTGCACCGAAGCCCGGGACGCCGTGTTCAACGGCAAGGCGCGATCCTCCGGCGACGCGATCAGCGTCTTCCCCGAGGACGGCGCCGAGGACGTCGACGAGGAGACCCGCATCGCGGTGAAGGTCCCCGACGGGCGGCTGGAGAGCGTGAAGGTCATGCGGATCGAGGACGCGCAGCAGCAGACGGTGGCCGGGCGCATCACCGACGACGGGAGGTCCTGGAAGCCGGAGCGGGCCGCGGGACGGCTCGCCCTCGCGGCGAAGTACAGCATCGACGCGGTGGCCGTGGACGGGGCGGGCCGCCGCTCCGCCCGGCACTCCACGTTCACCACGCTCGTCCCCGAGCACCGCTTCATCGGGTACTTCAAACCGGAGAACCGCTCCACCGTCGGCACCGGCATGATCGTCTCCTTCTCCTTCAACCGCCCGATCGCCGACCGGGCCGCGGTGGAGAAGGCCATCCGGGTGACGTCCGACCCGGTGGTGGAGGTCGCCGGCCACTGGTTCGGCAAGGACCGGCTCGACTTCCGCCCCAAGACGTACTGGAAGCCGGGCACCGAGGTCACCGTCGACATCGGGCTGCGCGACGTCGAGGGGGCCCCGGGGGTCTACGGCAGCCAGGACAAGAGAGTCGTCTTCACGGTCGGCCGCTCCCAGGTCTCCCTGGTCGACGCGGAGGAGAAGACCATGGAGGTGCGCCGGGACGGCGAGCTCGTGGACACGGTCCCGATCACCGCGGGGGCGCCGAAGACGACGACGTACAACGGGAAGATGGTGGTCACCGAGATGCACGAGGTGACCCGGATGAACGGGGCCACGGTCGGCTTCACGGACAAGAAGGGCAGGGGTGAGTACGACATCAAGGACGTGCCGCACGCGATCCGGCTCACCGAGTCCGGCACCTTCCTGCACGGCAACTACTGGGCCGACGAGTCCGTCTTCGGCGAGGAGAACGTCAGCCACGGCTGCGTCGGGCTGCGCGACGCCAAGGGCGGCAGCGGCTCCACGCCCGGCGGCTGGTTCTTCGACCGGACCCTGATCGGCGACGTGGTCGAGGTGGTCAACTCGAAGGACAAGAAGGTCGCACCGGACAACGGGCTCAGCGGCTGGAACCTCGGCTGGAAGAAGTGGAAGGCCGGCTCCGCCCTGCGGTGAGCCCCCGGACCCGTCGCGTTCCGCCCGCACCCCGCCGCTCCGCCCCGGCACCCCGCGCCACCTGCACAGCTCCCCGGACCACTGGTACGGAACGGTGACATTCCGGAGGGAGTTCACCCCGCTCGCGATGTGATTATCTTGCGGCGGCGCGCATGTTCGGCGCGCGGGGGTGCGGGCCTTGGCGGGAGCCGGGCCCTGCGAGGGGAGACGACCACAGTGAACGGGCAGCCGATATCGGGGGCATCGGCCGGGGCGAGCGGGAAGCGGCGCGGCGGGCCGGGGCTTCTGGCCCTGGTTCTGGGAGCGCTGCTGTTGCTGGTGACGGCGTGCGGCGGCAGTGGCACCGGCGCGGGGGACACGAAGGGGCCGGCGGGCAGCGCGAAGAAGGAGGACACGACCGCCTCGCAGGCGGTGGTGACCATCGCGCCCAAGGACGGTGCGGAGTCCGTGGCGACCAGCGGCGCGCTGAAGATCGGCGCCACGCAGGGCAAGCTGACCACGGTGAAGGTCTCCGACCCCAAGGGCAACGAGATCGAGGGCGAGATCGCGGCCGACGGCGCGAGCTGGACGCCCGAGCGGCACCTCGCCGCCGCCACGAAGTACGCGGTGCACGCGGTGGCGAAGGACGCGGAGGGACGTGAGTCGGCGAAGGACACCACCTTCACCACGCTCGTCCCGGCGAACACCTTCATCGGGCACTACACGCCGGAGGACGGGTCGACCGTCGGGGTCGGCATGCCGGTCTCCATCAACTTCACCCGGGGCATCACCGACCCCGACGCGGTGGAGCGGGCGATCAAGGTGACGGCCGAGCCGGCCGTCGAGATCGAGGGCCACTGGTTCGGCAACGACCGCCTCGACTTCCGCCCGGAGAAGTACTGGGCGGCGGGCACCAAGGTGACCGTCGACCTCAACCTCGACGGCGTCGAGGGCCGGCCGGGCGTCTACGGCAAGCAGGCCAAGAAGGTGTCGTTCACCATCGGCCGCAGCCAGGTCTCCACCGTCGACGCTCGCGCGAAGCGGATGAAGGTGGTCCGCGACGGCAAGCAGATCAAGGACATTCCGATCTCCGCGGGCGCCCCGGCGACGACCACGTACAACGGTCAGATGGTCATCAGCGAGAAGCTCAAGGTGACCCGGATGAACGGCGACACCGTCGGCTTCGGCGGCGAGTACGACATCAAGGACGTGCCGCACGCCATGCGGCTGTCCACGTCGGGCACCTTCCTGCACGGCAACTACTGGGGCGCCTCCTCCATCTTCGGCAACAGCAACACCAGCCACGGCTGCGTCGGGCTGCGGGACGTGCGCGGCGGCTACGACAACCAGACGCCGGCGGCCTGGTTCTACGACAAGTCGCTGATCGGCGACGTGGTCATCGTGAAGAACTCCCACGACAAGACCATCCAGCCCGACAACGGCCTCAACGGCTGGAACATGGACTGGGAGGAGTGGAAGAAGTAGCCCCTTCCCTTCCGCTCCCCGACCGACCCGGCGGGCCCGGTGCTGTGACCAACGGCACCGGGCCCGCCCATTTCCGGTGGGTCTAACCTGCCTCCATGACTGTGACCCTCGAAGTATGCGACGGCGTCGGCACGATCCTCCTGGACCGGCCGCCCATGAACGCCCTGGACGTGGCGATCCAGGACCGGCTGCGGGAGCTGGCCGAGGAGGCGACCCGGCGCGAGGACGTGCGGTCGGTGATCCTCTACGGCGGCGAGAAGGTGTTCGCGGCGGGCGCGGACATCAAGGAGATGCAGGCGATGGACCACACGGCGATGGTCCTCCGCTCCAAGGGCCTCCAGGACGCCTTCACCGCCGTCGCCCGCATCCCCAAGCCGGTCGTGGCCGCCGTCACCGGCTACGCGCTCGGCGGCGGCTGCGAACTGGCGCTCTGCGCCGACTTCCGGATCGCCGCGGACGACGCCAGGCTCGGCCAGCCGGAGATCCTCCTCGGCCTGATCCCGGGCGCGGGCGGCACGCAGCGGCTCGCCCGGCTGATCGGCCCCTCCCGGGCCAAGGACCTCATCTTCACCGGCCGCATGGTCAAGGCCGAGGAAGCGCTGACGCTGGGTCTGGTCGACCGGGTGGTCCCGGCCGCCGAGGTCCACGAGCAGGCGCACGCCTGGGCCGCCAAGCTGGCCAAGGGGCCCGCGCTGGCCCTGCGCGCGGCCAAGGAGTCGATCGACGCCGGGCTGGAGACGGACATCGACACCGGGCTCACGATCGAGCGGAACTGGTTCTCCGGTCTGTTCGCCACCGAGGACCGCGAGCGGGGCATGCGCAGCTTCGTCGAGGAGGGCCCGGGGAAGGCCACGTTCGTCTGACCGGTAGTCAGGACGGGTGGCCCGGTAGTCGCCTCGGGTGGGCCTCGCGCGGGGAGTTCATCCGTCAGAGCGGATTATCCGGACCTTAAGGCAACCTTAAGGCCCGGAGCTGTCCTTGGCCGGGCAGCCCTCGTCGGGAAGGGCATCACCGCAGCTCAGAGGGGCCGTTCGCGGAACTGTTCTGCCAGAGGCATATGCCAAATGCCTTCTGTGTCATGGGCTGTTCCGGGGTGCGGATTCCTCCGGAACGGCCCCGGGGGGCGATGCGTGCGGCCATGATGGTGGGCATGGCGGGCCTGGAGGGTGTGGATCAGCCGCGACCGCGCAGCAGCGCGACCGCGGCACGCTGGACGTCGACCATGGATGACGAACAGGCGTTCAAAGCGCTGGAGTTGTTCGGAAATCCGACCGAGGGGGAGGTGCGGCTGCCGTCCCTACCGGAGTCGGCGGCGACGGCCCGGCGCATCACTTCCTGCGTCGTGCTCCGCCAGTGGGGCCTCTCGGCCCAGACCGCCGAGTACGCGGTGCTCCTCGTCTCCGAGCTCGTGGGGAACGCGGTGCGCCACACCGGGGCCCGGGCCTTCGGGTTACGGATGGTCCGCCGCCGGGGCTGGATCCGGATCGAGGTGCGCGACCCCTCGCGTGGGCTGCCGTGCCTGATGCCGGTGCGGGAGATGGACATCAGCGGCCGCGGGCTCTTCCTCGTCGACAAGCTCTCCGACCGCTGGGGGGTGGATCTGCTGCCGCGCGGCAAGACCACCTGGTTCGAGATGCGCATCTCCGACCGCTGACCGCCCGGCCCTCGTCGCGCCGGATGCGTCGTCGCGCCGGATGCGCAGAAGCCCCCGGTCGGCCGGGGTGCGGCGCTGCGGGGGCTTCTGGCGGGGGCCGTGAAATGGGGGGTGTAGTCCACGGCCGCTTGTGAACGACCTGTGCCCGGGTCAATGGGGGTCGTGGCTCCGACTATGGCAGACGGGCGACCCCGGTGACAAAGCGACTTGTCTGGATATTTATGGAACAAACGGGCATTCGCTGGTTGAATCGCAGGTGTGTTGGGTCACTCGCCTGGCATTCCGTGCATCTTTATGGCAATGCCTGAATGATTCATTGATCATCTGATGAATTGCTCAATCAACTCATTTCGCCCATCGCGCCTCTACTGTGTCCCGGGAACCGAGGGAACCCGTGGAACGCGAGGTGGTCGGGCATGGACGGACACAGGCCCCCGATGGGCCGCCGGAACGCACTGGGCGCGGGGGCCGGGGCGCTGGCCGCCCTCCTCGCCGCGGGATGCGCCCGGAGCGACGGGCCGGGCGGAGCCGCCGGACCCGCGGCCGTCACCCCTCCTCCCGGCGAAGTCCCCGCCACCGCTGCCTCCGGCGCCCCGGCCCCCCACGCCACCGCGACCCCGCGCCCCGCCGCCCCCGCCCCGCACCGCTTCCCCCGGATGCCCTTCCGGATCGCACACGGCCCCCGCGACCGGCCCCGCGTCGCCCTCACCTTCGACGGGCGCGGCGACCCGGACCTCGCCCACGCCGCACTCGCCCGGTGCGAACAGGCCGGGGCGCGCGTCACGGTGCTCGCGGTCGGCGCCTGGCTCGCCGAACACCCCGGCCTGGCCCGCCGGATCCTCGACGGGGGGCACGAGATCGGCAACCACACCGAGCACCACCTCGACCTCGCGTCCCTGGACGAACGTGCCGCGTACGAGGAGATCGCCGCGTGCGCCCGGCGACTGCGCCGGCTCACCGGGTCCATCGGCACCTGGTTCCGCCCCTCGCCCACCGCGTACGCCTCCCCGCTCCTCCAGCGTCTCGCCCAGCGGGCCGGCTACCCCCATGTCCTCGGCTGCGACGTGGAGTCGCTCGACCACGCGGCCACCCGCGTCGCCGCCGTCACCCGCAAGGTCGCGGGGGAGCTGCGCAACGGATCGGTGGTGGAGCTGAGCCTCGGCCGGCCGGTCACCGTCGACGCGCTGCCGCTGCTTCTCGCCGAGATCGGCCGCCGCGGACTGCGCGCGGTGACGGCCACGGAGTTGATCGGCCGACCGGCCGCAGATGTCACCCGGACGGCCCGATAATCTGACCCCTGACATTCGGCATCACGAAGGGGCGGAACTGTGGCGGACATCGAGTCGGCGCGGACGGCATTCGAGCGGTTCGACAATAACGGCGACGGGCTCATCACGGCCAACGAGTACAAGAGCGCGATGGCCCAGCTGGGCGACCCCTTCGTCACCGAGACGGTGGCGCAGGCGATCATCAACGCCCACGACGCCAACGGTGACGGCCTGCTCACCTTCGACGAGTTCTGGGCCTCGCAGAACAAGGCCTGATCCACCGCGGCGGCCGGTCCCGCGCCCATCGGGACCCGGCCGCCGCCGGACACGTCCCAAGAGCCCTTTCCGCCCCCTTCCGGGTGCCTTCCGGCGCTTCCGGGTGCCTTCCGGCGCTCGGGCCCACCGTGCGCGGCTTGCTGTGTCTTTGTCCACCGGCGAGGATCGGGCCGTGATGTTCTCCGGACCCCCCGCCGACCCGGCCGCGCCGACCGGGCCCGGCCTGCCCGCGGCGGCGACCGTACCGGCGCGCACGGACGACGCGCCCTTCGCCGACGGGATACCCGGGGGACCCTCCGGGCGGCCGGGCGGACGCTCCTGGACCACCCCGCTCCTGTTCTGCGCGGCGGGCACCCTCGCGCTCCTCGTGGCCCTGCTCGGCCCCGGCCTCGTGGCACGCGGCACCGGGGAGCTCCGGATACCCGGCGCGGGGCTCACCACCGTGCTCCGCACCGTCCTGTTCTCCGCGCTCGCCCTCCACCTGGGCGAGCTCCTCGCCCCGCAGCTCATCCGGCCCGTCCGGGGCCGCCCCCGTACCGCCGTACGGAGCTGGGCGGTGTACGCCTCGCTCGCCGGGGCGGCCGCCGCGGCCGGGCAGATCGTCCGGCTCGCCGCCGTCAGCGATCTCGGGATCACCGAGACCTACGGCACCCGTGAGGGCGGACTGCTCCTCCTCATCGCCAACGGCCTGGTCCTCGCCGCCTTCTGCGCCGCGAGCAGGCGCCCGGCCCTCGCGCTCGCCCCGCTCGCCCTCGTCATCGGCGCGGAGGCCCTGCGCGCCCACCCGGAGGCGTACAGCCCCGAGTTCGGCGCCGCTCTCACCGTCGTCCACCTGACCGCCGCGTCGCTGTGGACCGGCGGCCTCCTGTACATCCTGCGCACCATGTGGCTCTGGCGCGGCTCGCCCGTCGCGGCCCGCGCACTGCTCGGCCGGTACGCGCGCCTGGCGATCTGGCTGTACGTCGCCCTCGCCGCCACCGGTACGGCGTCGACCCTGCGCCGACTGCCGCTGGACGTGGTGTTCACCTCCGCCTACGGGCGCACCCTGCTGGTCAAGCTGGCGCTGATGGCCGTGGTCAGCGTGCTGGCGGTGGCGGCCCGGCGGCGGATGCTCCGGGACGCCGACCCGTCGGTCGCCCACCTGCTGGCCCGCCGGGAACAGCTCGTGCTGGGCCTGGTCGTGGTGGTCTCGGCGATCCTCACCGTGGTCCCCGACCCGCACTGGATCTCCCTGCGGCCTTGAGAAGGACGGATGCCTGACATCCGGCCGCGTACCGGGAGCGTGTCGCCGTGCCCCCGGGTAGCGTCGGAGGCGACCGAGGGAGGCGTCACGGCGATGCAGGAGCACGGGGAGAGCCCAGACCGCGGCGAGCAGACGGTCCGGCGGCTCGTCGAGGCCGCCGGATTCGTGATCGATCGGGCCGGGTACGCCGGTGCGTCGACCCCGGAGATCCTGCGCCGGGCCGGAGTCTCCCGCGGCGTCTTCCACCACCACTTCGAGGGCAAGGAACAGCTCGGCAACGCGATCCTGGACCGCCAGCACGCGTTTTTCCAGCAGATCTCCGAGCAGGCGGATGCGGGCCCGGCACCCAAGGTCTGGCTCCAGGCGCTGATCGACATCAGCCACCTCTACACCGCCGGCATCCTGGAGGACCCCGTCCTGCGGGCCGCCGTGCGCCTGTCCATCGAACCGGGCCCCTACCTGACCGCCGAAAGCTACGCGGGCCCGCTCGGGGCCGTGGCCGCCGTCCTCGAATCCGCCCGTGCCGCCGACGAGCTCCAGGACCACGTCACCCCGGAGGAGGCGTCCCGGACCATCGTCGGCTGCTACAGCGGAGTGCAGCTGCTCGCACTCGCCCTCGACGAGCGCGACGCCCTGCACCAGCAGGTCAGCGCCATGTGGGCCCTGATCATGCCCGGCCTCGCCCGCCCCGCCGTCCTCACCCGGCTGCGCCTGAGCGCACCACCCGCGGACACGGCGCGGCAGCGCTGACCCCGGCCCGGTCCGTACGGGATCTCCGCGCGGCCTCAGCGCCTGTACGGTTTCCAGCCGCGCAACTCGTCGTCGCGCGGGGCCAGGACCAGCGCCGGTGCGCCCGGGCCGAAGACTTCCACGGGCCGCCGCGCGTCCCAGGACGGCCACCCCGGGTCCCCGCCCGTCGCGAAGTCCACCCAGGCCCGGTGCATCGCGTCCGCCAGCTCCTGCGGGGCGTCCGGGCCGGTCAGGGCCATCGTGTCGGGGTGGGCGAGCGTGTCGAAGACGAAGCCCAGTTCCAGCGCGTGACAGGCGCCGAGGTGCTGTACGGGGGTGGGCCAGCCGAACTCGTACACGTACGTGGCGCCCGGCGCGTCCGTCCGGGCGTCGGCCAGCCGGTTGAGCGGGACCCGCAGCAGCAGGTCCGTCGCCAGCGCGCCGAGGATCTCACCGGGGGTGGCGTCCGGGCGGTTGGCGCGGTAGGCGCGGGCCGTGGCGCCCGGCACCTTGAACTTCAGCAGGGCGAGGCGGAGCCGCAGCGCGCCGATCCTCTCGGTGAGCCCGCCGGGCACCAACCAGAGCCGGTACTCCTCGGTGTTCGTCCCCAGCAGCAGGTCGATCCCGGCGGACGCGCCCGCGTGCAGCGCCTCCACGGGGTCGTGGGGCAGCAGTTCGCCGTCCACGACCGGCTGGAAGGAGTTGCGGCCGGTCAGCGGATTCCCGCCGCCGGTGACCTCGGTCTGCGCGGTGAGCAGCGCCTCCGGGTCCACGGCGGCCAGCGCGGCGGCCGTCGCGGGGACCCCGAGCCGCTTCGCGATCAGCTCGGTCGTCCCGCGCGCGGCGGCGGGCGGCAGCGCGGCGGGCGCCCCGCTCTGGAGCACCGCCCGCCGCAGCAGCCCCGCGGACCGGGGCGAGGCCAGCAGGGCGGCGATGCTGACCGCCCCCGCCGACTCCCCGGCCACCGTCACCCGGTCCGGGTCGCCGCCGAACGCCGCGATGTTGTCGCGCACCCACTCCAGGGCGGCCAGCTGGTCCAGGAGCCCCCGGTTGGCGGGCGCGTCCGGGAAGACGCCGAAGCCCTCGACGCCCAGGCGGTAGTTGACCGAGACGAGGACCACCCCGTCCCGGGCGAACGCGGATCCGTCGTACACCGGCACCGCCGAGGAGCCGTGCAGCAGCGAGCCCCCGTGGATCCACACGAGCACCGGCAGCCCGGCCGTACCCCGCTCCGGCGACGGCGTCCACACGTTCAGGTTCAGGCAGTCGTCGCCCGGCACCGCCGGATCCGGCAGCAGCCGGTCCAGCGGCGGGGCGTAGGGCCGTTTGGGGGCCGTCGGGCCGTACGCCACGGCCTCGCGCACCCCCGTCCAGGGCTCGGGGGGTCCGGGTGCGCGGAACCTGCGCGCGCCCACCGGCCCAGCCGCGTACGGGATGCCGCGGAAGACCGCGACGCCCCGCTCCACCGCACCGCGCACGGTGCCGTGCACGGTCCTCACCTGCGGGGGAGTCCCCGCCACGATGTCGGACACGGTGCCTGCCCACCCTTCTCGCGGTGCGGTGGTCCGGGCGGCTACTTCAGGTAGACCAGCCCGTCCGTGGTCAGCGCCGGGCGGCCCTTCGTACCGACGACCACGATCTTGACCGTGTGCTTGGCGCTGGACGACCAGGACTTCGTCCAGATCGCCTGTCGGTACTTGGTGGCCGAGGACTTCAGGTCCACCGTGGCGGCCTTCTTCCCGTCGACGTAGACGTATGCCTGCCCCGAAGTGGCGGCCCGCGACACCACCCAGGCGGCTGACCGGCCGGTGAACGTCCAGGTCAGACTCGCGCCCTTGGCGCTGCTGGAGTACGACTTGCCGCCCAGGTAGCTGCCGGAGGACTTCGTGGTCCACTTGCCGCCCTTCTTGGCGGCGGACTCCTGGAGGATCACCGGGGTGCCGGAGACCGAGGCGGCGGCCGTGTTGCCCGCGCGGTCGTACGCCGTCATCTTCCAGGCGGTCGCCCTGGCGGGCTTCGCGGTGTGCGAGGCGCTGCTCGTGGTCGGGCCGTAGGTCTTCGTGACGGGGGCGGTCAGCCGGACCTCCTTGAGGGAGGCTGCGTCGGTCGCCTTCCACTTCAGGGTGAGCGGGACCGAGGTGGCGTTCACCTTGCCGGAGCGCAGGGTGAGGGCCGGCTTGGTGGAGAAGACCGGCGGTGCGGTGTCGGCGACCACGGTCGCGACCGGCGACAGGGAGGTCTTCCCCGACTGGTGGGTGGCCCGGACCTGCACGGAGTGCTTGCCGGCGGCGAGGGTGGCCGTCGCAGAGGTGACGTTGCCCTTGACGGTGGCCACCGGCTTTCCGCCGACGAGCAGTTCGTAGCCCTTGACGAAGGCGGAGGAGGTGGTCGCCTTCCAGCCGACGGTGATCTTCGACCGGGTGTAGTACGTGGAGCCGGAGGCGCTCGCCCCGGTCACCGAGGAGATGGTGAGACCGGTGACGGGGCCGGCGGCCAGGGAGCGGATGGCGGGGAGCTGGTGGTAGAGGGAGAGGCCGGGGCACTCGGTGGCGAACCCGTCCCGGTGCCCGGAGATCCGGGGGAAGGCGTACTGCTCTCCGGCGACGAACTGCTTGTGGGCCATGTTCTTGCCGTTCGCCCCGGCGGTGAGCTGGACGGAACCGGCCGGATCGCCCCCGTACTGGCCGAGCTTCCACGCGGCGACACGGGCCACCGAGGTGGTCGCGGCGGTCGCGGCCTTGGTGTCGGTGTACATGCCGATCACGGCGATACCGGTGGTGTCCCGGTTGAACCCGTAGGTGTGCGCTCCCATGACGGGCCGGTCCGCACCGCCCTTGCGGCCCTCGAAGACCGTGCCGCACTTGTCGACGATGAAGTTGTAGCCGAGGTCCTTCCAGCCGTTCGACTTCACGTGGTAGGTGTGCAGACCGCGCACGATGGCCGCCGAGTCGGCGCAGGAGTACGCGTTCGTCTGCGCCGTGTGGTGGACGAAGACGGCCTTGACCCCGTCCAGGTAGTCCGGCGCCTCGGTGCTGAGCGACTCGTCGGCCTTCCAGGCAGCCCGGGAGACGATCGGCGGCTGGGGAACGGTGGACGGCGGGACGGGCGGGAGCGTCGGCGACGGGGAGCCGGTGGGCGGCGTCGGCGGAGCGGACGGCGTCGGGGACTTGGTGCTCGGGCTCGGCGTGGGGCTCGGCGGAGCCGGGGTCTCGGTGGTCGGGGTGGGCGAAGGCTCGTCCGTGGGCTCCTCGGCCGGCTCCTCCGTGGGCGGGGTGACCGGGGGCTCCTCGCCGGGTGTGGGCTCCTCGGCGGGGGTCTCCTCGACGCTGAACGCGGCCGGTTCGGCGGCGAGCGGGGTGGTGTCGCCGCCCGGGTCGACCGTGTCGAGCCGCAGCCCCTCGGGCAGTCCGGCCCGGGCGCCGTCACCGGCGCGGACGCGGACCTCGACGCCGTTGGAGGGGCCGACCCAGCGGGGTTCGGTGGTGCCGCGCACGCCGGACCGGCCGGTCTCGGTGCGGCCGTCGATCTCGGTGTCCAGGGGCAGCCAGCCGGTCCAGTCGCCGGTGGCGGCGGAGCGGGTACGGGCCTCGACGCTCCCCGTCACCCGGGCGGCGGGATCGGTCCAGGTGACGCCGAGCAGACTGAACGGTTCGGTGTCGCGCCGCGCGAGCGTCGCGGAGCCGCCGTCGGGCGAGGTCTTCAGCGCGGTCCTGTGCACATCGGCCTTCACCGGGGCGGACTTGGCGTCCGCCGCCCGCCCGTCGCGGTCGGTGTCGGAGGTGCCGGTCACGCCCTGGAAGACCAGGACACCCGCCACGGCCGCCGTCGTGACGGCGGCCGTGGCCCAGACTCTTCGTTCTGCTCTCACGTGTGATTCCCCGGGGACGACGTTGGCTGGAAGGCAGGGCATTCCGGCCGGTCAGTCGCTGACCGGGGGCACGGCGTCTCCGTCGGCCCGGCCGGTGGGGCGACCCGGGACATGCTTGCGGGCCTCAGTCTTCCATGCGATCGGACCCGGACCCCACTCCGCCCTGCCGTCGTCCGGCAGGAAACGTCCGGGCCGAACGGCGGGGCGGAGTGGGGTCGTCGCGCCGGGGCCTCAGGCGGCGAAGTGCTGGGACAACGAGTCCCGTTCGTCCAGTTCCACCAGATCCGGGCGGGTGTAGCGCTCGGCGCGCGCGTGGTAGTCGAAGTCGCCCCGTACGAGTCCCCGGTAGTCCTGGACACAGCGCTCCAGGGCCGCCCGGGTCGGGCCGCCGATGCCCGCCGCCTCGATCTCCTCGATCAGTTCCCTTTCCGCCCGCTGCACCCGCTCGGCGATCCGGGCCAGTTGGACACCGGCCTCGTCGACCGCTTCCTGGAGGGTGCAGCCCCGGTCGCGCTGAATCAGCCGTACGGCGTTGTGCTCGTATCCGAGAGCGGCTTCCTTCTCGAAGGAGCAGATGTCGTTGCAGAGACCGGAATGATCGGTGACCGCGTTCCGCAGGGCGATATACGCGGGCAGGCTCCGGGCGGAATCCGGGAGGTCGATTCCGGCGGTGATCTCGTGCAGGCAGAGAAAGGGCTGCATGGCGACCGAATCCCGCCGGTGCTTGGCGAATTCTGCCCGGCTCGGCACCTGCCCGGCGGCTCGCTCGACGGCCTCGGCGTAGTACGTCCACAGCCAGGCGGCCGTATCCCGTCGGAACTGCCGGTTCCACTGCGGCGACCGGCCACGGCAGGTACGGTCCCGCAGCCCGGCGAGCGACCGCTCCATCGGCCCGCTCGGCGCGGCCCCGTCGAGGACGTCCACCAGGCGGGTGATCGCCGTCTCGCACATCAGCGGATCGCGTCCGGCCGGGCCGTCGTCGAACTCGTCGTCCACGAGGAAGGCCCAGAAGAGCCATTGACAGAAGAGGTCGAGATGCTCCTGTGTGGCCTGCGGGAAAATGAGCGAAATCCATAGTTCCGGGCGTGTCCGGATCATTTTCTTCCGGGCCGGCAGGGACAGGTGGAGCCCTTCGGATTCGGCCCATTCCCAGGCTGCTCCGCGGGTTTCCGCCAGGCCTGGATGACATCCAGCACTCTGGAACGGCATGTGAAACGCCGGTAACGTGATCTGGCTCATTGCAGCCCCTCGTCTGATGAATGCGGGCGGATGATGTGAACGACGCATTCCGGGTGATCGGGCAAGGGGACGGGCCTGCCCGGAGGCGGCTGCCGCGAGCCCGGCGACCGGGCGGCGGGGCGACATACGAGGTCGGAGTGCCATTGCCGGCTTCCTTCCTCCGCCGGGAGCCCGGGGCGTCGGGGCAGGGGGCGGCGAGCCGGTGGGCAGGCACGTCACCATGGGTGATGACCAGTCAACCTCGGGTGGGGGCGCGGAGGGAAGCCATTTGTGACCGAAAATGTTTGATCGTCAATAACTCTCTGATCGCTACTGGGCAGTTGGTGACCTCGCGGGGCCCTCGGTGCGGCAGTGTCGGGAGTGGGGCCGGGAGTGTCGTGCGATGGGCGGAGTGACGGCTTACGGCTCGGGGTGCGCCTGCCACGGCTCGGGCGCGCCCGCTCAGGTGCGCTGGAAGAACTCCACCTCGCCGACCGCGATCGGCCGCCCCTCGCCCTGGCCGGTGGCCTCCCGCAGCACCAGCTCCACGGAGACGACGTCGCTGATGCCCAACCGTGTCTCCTGCTTGCCGGGCTTGTCGTTGAAGGTCACCGTCTTCTTGTGCACCTTGTCGTCCTTCGTCGTGACGATCAGCTCAGCCCGGGTCGGCCGCGCGCCCCGCCGGAACTCCTGCGGCTCCTTCGACACACCGGTGTACACCACGACGCCGACCAGCCGGAACGGCGTCCGGAACGAGGAGGTCAGCGACGCGCCGAGCGCGGGGGCGCCCCAGTACTTGTTCGTCAGGCTGTCGACGGCCGCGCTCGCCGGGTGACCGGGAGCCGAAGCGCTGGCGGTCACCCCGGTGGGGCTGACCTCCCGCGTGCCGCCGAGCTTGTCCCGGACGTCCTCGTAGACGTAGCGCCCGAGCGGGAAGAACAGGAAGCCCGCCACCAGCAGTCCGGCCACGACCAGGACCAGCAGCGTCCGCCGCAGCGCCCGGCCCGAACCGCCGCGCACCCGGCGGCGGAACGGCCACACCGTGCGCCACCACGGCAGGGCGGCGGGCTGCTCCCGGGTCCGGAGCGGAGCGGCGCACCGCCGGCAGAACTGCCGCCCCGGCAGGTTCGGCGTGCCGCAGGCCGGGCAGGGCGGACCGTCCGGCGTCTCGTCCGCCTCCACCGGCCGCACGACGGGCCGCCGGGCCACGGGCTTGGCGGGCCGGACCGCCCCGATGGGTTCGTCTCCCCCGTCCCCATCGGACGTACTTCTGGAAGCCGGAGCGGCGACCGCTGCGGATTTCGGGATTCCGGGGCGTACGGGAGCGGGAGCGGGCCGCACCGGAGGCACGGGCGGAGTCGCCGGCACGGGGGCCGCCGGGGGCGCGGTGGGCTGCGGCGGTACGGGGGTGGGCGCGGGAGCGGGAAGCTTCGCGGGCGCGGGCGCGGGAGCAGACCGGGGCGGCGCCGGCGGCTGTTCGGGGCGCGCGGGGGCGGGGTGCGCGGGAGGCTCGGGGGGCTCCGAGAGCGCCGGTTCGGGACGCTCCGGGGCGTCGGGCGCGGGCGGACCCGGGTCCGGGGCGGGCGTCGGCGGCCCGGCCGGCTTCGGGGCCGGGGCCGGGTTCGGGTTCGGCACGGGCTCGGGGCCGGTCTCCGCCACCGGTGCTTCCGCCGCCGGCGCAGCAGCCGGCTCCGGCTCTGGTTCCGGCTCTGGCTCCGGCTCTGGCTCCGGCTCTGGCTCTGGCTCTGGCTCAGGGTCCGGCTCCGGAGCCGCCGCTCGCTTCGGCCGCGCCGGCTGGGAGGACCAGCCCAGGTAGCCGCCGCAGTTGCCGCAGAAGTCGTCACTCTCGCCGTTGGCCGTACCGCACGCCGGGCACGAACGCATCACGTCAGCTTCCTGTCTGTTCGGGCTCTCCGGGCGGGCCCGGCAGGACCTCCACCCGGCAGGTGAGGTGGACGGGGCACGAGGCGGTGGCGACGTCCAGGACGCGGAGGGCGTCCACCGCGACGCCTTCGCGCACCGGCCAGACCCGGACGAGCAGTTCACCGGTCGGCGGCGGCGGGAGAGCCGCGCCCGGCTCGGCCGACCAGGTGGCGCCCCCGCCGTCCCGGACGTCCGCGTGCACACCGCAGCAGAGCCGCAGCCGCTCGACGAGACCCCGCCGCGTGCCGCGCCACCGGTGCAGCTCCACGGCGCGGGCGACGACCGCCCGGCGCAGCTCGACCGGCCACGCCGGATCGGCCTCGACGCCCACCCAGGACGCCAGCCAGGGCAGGAAGTCGGCCGGGGCCAGCGACGGGTCGAAATAGGCGGGCAGGTTGTCCAGGGTGGACAGGACCGGGGCCAGCACCGTGTCCAGGCCCGCCGTGAACCGCTGGGCCAGGTCGTCGTCCGCGTACAGGGCGGGCAGCAGTTCGCCGATCGGGTACCGGCTGGGCAGCCCGGGTATCGCGGCCCGCGTCATACGTCCTCACCGGCCCCGTTCGCGGTGACCACCACCTGGTGCTGGTGCGAGAAGACCAACGCCCCCGGCGCCACGTCGACATGGTCCACCGCCGCCCCGCGCCGTCCGGTGATCGGGTCCGCCGGGAAGAGCCGGACGTCCTCCACCAGACCGGCCCCCTCCACCCTCTGGAGTACGGCGAAGACCTCCCCGTACTGCACGGGCCTGCCGAACGGCCACCCCTGGCCGTCCGCCCCGCCCCGCAACGGGTCGATGTGCCGGAACAGCGCCTCCAGCGCCTCGGCCCGGACCCGGTCCACGTCGCCGGGTGCGGCCACCAGCCGGGCGACGACCGTGACGCCCTGATAGGCGGGGGGTTCCACGACCAGCCGGGTGCCGACCAGCCGCCGTTCGTCGAGCCGCTCGGTGACCGCCGCCAGCACCGGGTCCGAGGGGATCAGCTGCTCGAACCGCAGCCGGCCGTCCTCGTCGGGGGTCGCGTCGGGCACCACCAGCACCCGTACCGCGCCGGCCTCGCCCGCCACGGCCGGCAGACACCGCACCCGGCGCAGCGACGGCGCGGCCTGGCGGGCAATGGCCTCGTAGTCCTCGGCCGTCACCGCCCGCTCCTGCACCCGCAGGATGTTGGGCGCGCGCACCTTCGCGTTCTCCACGGTCTCCCCGTCGACGCCGCCGGTCGCCGCCTCGCGGTTGTTGACCCCCGCGATGTACGGCACCGAACTGCGCAGCACGGAGATCGCGCCCCGGGCGACGTTGCCCGCCGCGCCGCCGCCGGTCCGGTAGCGCGGGACGCGGAGCTGTGCGCCCTTCTCCGGCACCGCGCCGTACGCGCGCATCGTGCCGTCCGGCTCCCGCACCTCCGGCGGGAACGCGAACTCCCCGGCGACGGCGTCGATCCGCACATGCCGGTCACCGGGGCCGGACGCGCCGAAGTGCTCGACCGGGGTCCACACCTGCCAGCCCTCGTCCGTCGAGACCTGGACGACCGGCGGCTCCCCGTCCAGCAGCAACGGCGCCCGGCTCACCGTGAACCGCTGCCCGGCGACGCCCTCGGACACCCCGAGGGGCACGTCGAGGACGGTCTCCGCGTGCTCCGCGGCCGCCGTGCCGCCGACCGTGAACACCTCGGCCTCCCGGATCGTCGGTGACTCCGAGTAGAACGGCTGGCCCGGCTCCGGGGCGGTGACCCGGCAGCGCAGCCACCCCGCCCGGGTCCCCGCCACGACGGACGCGGTGTGCCCGGCCGGGACGAACACGACGACCTCGCCGGGCCTGTTCAGCCCACCGGTGCTGTCGGTGCCGGTCGCACAGGTCACCCAGCGGGCCCCGTCCCACGCCTCCCACACCAGCGGCGGCTGACGCGGGTCCACGCCCACGCCCTCCACCCGGCTGTCGAGGCGGACGGCGACGATGCACCGGGGCACGGCCGTCGGCAGCCCGAACAGCAGGGAGTCGCCGGGCTCCGGCCGGGCCTGGAAGCACGGGATGTCCTTGCCCGCGCCGAGCGGTCCCGTCCGGTCCGTCTGCTCGCCCGACACCGGCGCGGTGACCAGCCGGACCAGCGAACTCGGCACGATCGGCAGGTCGTCGGAGGTGGAGAACACCACCGGCTCCTCGGCCTCCCCGCGCGCGGTGGCGACCTCGGTGCCCGCGATGAGGTGCACGGTCTCCGGCTGCGGCGCGGACAGCCAGAAGTCGATCTCGGCCCGCGCCACGGCCGGCGGGAACAGGGTCACGCCCAGCAGGTCGAGGAAGGCCGCGTAGTTCTTGTCCGGTACCCGGTTCAGCCGGTACAGGAGCTGGTCGACCAGGTAGGCGAACGTCTCGATCAGCGTGACCCCGGGGTCCGACACGTTGTGGTCGGTCCACTCGGGGGAGCGCTGCTGGACGTACCGCTTGGCCTCGTCGACGAGCTGCTGGAAACGGCGGTCGTCCAGATTGGGCGAAGGCAGGGCCATCAGCGCACTCCCGCTTCCCGAGCGTTCCCGGACGAGCTCTCGGAAGAGCCCTCCGGCGACGGGATCGTGTAGAAGGGAAAGACGAGGTTGCGCAGGTCGTTGGTGGCCCGCACGGTGTAGTGCACGTCGATGTAGAGCGTGCCCTCCTCGATGGCGTCGAACGCGATCACCACGTCCGTCACCTCGATGCGCGGCTCCCACCGCTCCAGCGAGGTGCGTACCTCCTGCGCGATCCGCCCGGCCGTCGCCCCGTCGCCGGGCGCGAAGACGTAGTCGTGGATGCCGCAGCCGAACTCCGGGCGCATCGGCCGCTCGCCCGGCGCGGTGCCGAGGATCAGCCCGATCGCCTCCTCGATCTCCCGGTCCCGCTCGACCAGCGCGATCCCGCCCGTCGCCCCGACCCGCAGCGGGAAGCCCCAGCCGCGCCCGATGAATCCGCCGCCGCTCACATCGGACCCCCGATCAGGACGTTCGGCGCACCGCTGATGATGGGCGCGCCGCAGCTGGTTCTGTCCATCATCCGGGCTGCGGGCAGCCCGCCTATGAGCACCTGACCGGTGAGCGCGCCGGCCGGGTTGGGCATGATCACGTTGCCCGGCCCGAGCAGGGCGTGCGGAGGGATGACGCACACATGGAGGCTCCCGGTGACGGCCGCCGGCCGGCCGCCGATGAACACGGTGGCCACGGCCACCGCACCCGGGGGCGGGGTGCCGATGAGACCGCCGTGGGCGGTGCTGTCGCCCGTGCGGGCTGCGGGGGGCATGGCCGGGGTTCTCCTTGCTGGGAAAGGGGTTTCGGAAAATCGGGGATTCGGGGGCGGGCGGTCGGTCCAAACGGGTGGACGGGCGGTCGGACGGCGGTCAGTTGATCCTGATGAGCTTGGCCTTGAGGACCGCGAGCAGCCCGCCGTCGACCGTGACCCCCGTCCTGCCGTTGACGGTCACCGAGCGGCCCGTGATGTTCACGTCGCCCGTGGCCCCCGCGTCGAGCGTGATGCCCGACGCGGACAGCGTCACCGAGCTGAGCTCCCGGGTGCCGCCCCGGGCCTTCACCGTCAGCGTGATCTCGCCCGTCTTCTCGTCGAGCAGCACGTCGAGCCGCTTGTCACCGCTGGCGATGCGCACCCCGGACGGGCCGCGCGGGGCGTCCAGCAGCTCCAGTCGGTTGCCCGAACGGGACACCAGAGAACGGCGGTTGACCTTCCCGCTCGTCGGATCGACCAGCGGAACGTCGTGCGGCGAGGGCTTGTCGACCCCGTTGTAGAGACCGCCGAGCACATACGGGCTGTCCAGCAGCCCCTGCTCGAACCCGACCAGCACCTCGTCGTTGACCTCGGGGCTGAAGACCCCGCCGCCGCCCTGGCCGCCCCACTGCACCGTACGGACCCAGTCGGTGACGTACGTGTCGTCGAGCCACGGGAACTTGAGCCGCACCCAGCCGCGTTGGCCCCGGCCCTCCTCGCGGATGTCGGTGACCACCCCGATCGCCAGGCCCGGCATGCGGGGGCCGCGCGAGGGGGCGTTGCCGCCGGACGCCAGGCCCGAGAGCGACCGGTCCGGCGAGGCGCTGACGATCACCGTCGTGCGGTAGCCGGTGTCCGGTTCGAGGACGTGGTGCGCGGCGGTCGCGGTGTAGCGGCCGGAGAACGCGGGCCCCACGTTGCCGAGGGCCACCGGCATACCCGCCCGCAGCTGCGGGTTCCCGTAGGCGACCGCCTCGATCTCCCCGAAGCCGGCGCTGACGGAGGCGGCGAGCGCACCGGCCACGGCACGGGTCTCCGCCTGGGTGCGGTACGGGGTGTCGGCGATCGTGGTCCGGGAGCCCGAGCCGAACATCCTGGCCGCCGTCGACGGGCTCATCCCCGGGACGACGGTGTCGCTGCGGACGGACTGCTGCCGGGCCACCAGCCGGGTCTTGGTCTCGACGTTCCAGCCGCGCACCTCGACGTTGTCCGCCCCGTCCGCACCGGTCAGCACCGCGCGCAGGGCCAGCAGGTTGTTCCCGTACTCCAGGACCATCGGGTCGCGCGTGGCGGAGGTGGTGGGCGAGGGCGCCGAGGAGGCGGGATCCGGCTTGGTGAACTGCAACCGGCCCTTGTCGTCCACCCGCACCGTGGCCCCGCTCTCGGCCGCGAGGTGCTGGAGGAACTCCCAGTCCGACACGTTCGGCTGGGTCACCTGCTTGTACGTGACCGGCGCGGCCTCGATCCGCCCGCAGGCCAGGCCCGCGCCGGCGGCGACCTTGCGGACGATGTCCGCCGTCTTCATGTTCCGGTACGCCATGACCTTCCGGCCGCGCTGGAGCCGGTGCGCCTTGGAGAACGCCCGCACGACGGTGAACGATCCGGTGGTGTCGGTGTCCAGCTCGACCGCGGTGACCTCCCCGGTGAACAGCCGCTCGCGCGCCCGGTCCTGCACGGTGACCACCGAGATCTTCAGCGGCGTGCCCATGCCGATGCCGGTCTTGGCGAGGAAGGTGTGGTCGGGGTCCCGGTACATCAGTACGGCGGTGTCCGGCAGGCCCACGTTCTCGTCCACCACACAGCTCACCAGCTGGGTGGCCCAGGCGGCGGGCAGCTCGGCGGGCGCCTCGACGATCGGGTCGGCGGCGAAGGAGCGGCCGGGGGATTCCTTCCCGCTCATCGGCTCTCCTCCGCCAGGTGGTCTTCCCGTCCGGGCACCAGGAGCTCCCTGCCCGGGGTCAACTGCATCGGGTCGTCGATGTCGTTGGCGTGCGCGATGGTCCGCCAGGCGGTGGCGTCGCCGTACTCCCGCCAGGCCAGCAGCGGCAGGCTGTCCCCGGCCACGACCCGGTGGGTGCGCCGCGCCTCCTTCGAACCCGAGGTGGGGTTCTGTCCGGCCGGGTCGACGCTCGCCTCCTCGATCGACAGGGAGCAGGTGGCGCGCAGCGGCTTCCCGTCGACGTCGAACAGGGTGTAGGAGACCGAGAGGTTGGAGAGCACCCCGTCGAACGAGGTCGTCTTGGACGTCCCCCAGTCGAAACGCACCCAGGGGCTGGCGGGCGTCTTGCGGGCCAGGCTCTTGGGGGTGGGGACACACGCGGTCATCAACTGCTCCACCGCCTTCTCCACGGAGTTGTCGTGCGTGGCGGTGGCGTCCAGGAAGATATCCAGGGACAGGGACCGCGGCCCGCTGCCGACGAACTCGGGCAGCGCGGACTGCCCGGCCATCCGGGACGGAGTGCGCCGCCACTCGGTGGTCTTGCTCAGCGACAGAGTCGACGGGTTGAACTGCAACGTGAGACGGGCGAGCGCCCCGCCGGGCTTGGCGCCGACCGTCGACGGCGGCTCCATGATGGTCAGCTGGGCGCGAGCGCGGCTCGCGCGGAGAGCCGGTGACATTGCGTTCCTCCTTCCTTCGTCCGGTTCCTGGCATGTGTGGTGGTGCCGGTCAGGAGGGCTCCAGGCCCTCGTGCGCGATCTCCAACGTCTCGATCGCCGCTTCGGAGTTGGCCGGATCGAAGGAGGGCCCCTGCCAGCGCACCGGCACGATGCCGTGCACCTGCCAGCTGATGATCCGGCTGAGGTCGGGGCGCAGCGCCACGATCTCGCCGTCCTTGGGCTCGACCCGCTGGATCGTCTCGTTCAGCCAGCGCGCGATCTTGAGGGTGTCGGCGGTCACCGGGCGGGTCAGCGTGATGTTCGTCCAGGTGATCCGGCCCGGCAGCTGCCAGGTGAATCCGTTGTTGCCGCCCTCGGCGTACGTCTCCATCTCCACCTCGGCGCCCAGGCCGGAGCAGGTGTGGAACGCGCCCAGGTCGCTGCCGCCGATCGCGAGCTTGAAGAACACGCTCGTCGCGAAGATGTTGTCCGTCATGCGTCTCTCGTCTTCTCTGCTGTCTCTCGTGCGGGGAGTGCGGGGCGTGCGAGTGTGCCGGGTGTGCGCGGGTGGGCCGGGGCGGTCGCCGTCAGCGGCGGCCGTCGTGGAGCCGCCCCGTGCGTTCCCGGCCCCGGCGCAGATCGGCGCGGATGAGCCGGCTCACCGGGTCGAGGAGTCGGCGGGCCAGCTCCTCGATCTCCGTTCCGCTCAGCCGGTTCGCCGACGGAGCGTCGGAAGCGCCGTCGGAGCCGGTGGCCGCGCCCGTCGCCCCGGCGGCGGGCTTCGGCGGGGCGGCCTGCACCGGAACCCCGGTGATCCCCGCCTTCGCCGCCGCACGCTGGACCGCCTGCGCCCTGCTCTCCGGGCGGCCCGCTCCGGCGGCCTGTGCGGGCGCGCGGGGCGGGACCCGTACGGAGAGTCCGGGCGATGCGCCGGGAGCGGCGCCGCCCGCGGGGGCGGGTCCGGTGAGCGGTGGACCGGCGCGGTCGGGCGCCACCGGCATGGCCAGCCGCTGTACGGGTACGGCGGCTTCCGGACGCGCCGCTTCGGGCGGATGCGGCCGGACGACGGGAACGGGGCGCGTGGCGGCGGCGGTCGCGGACACCGGAGGCGTCGGCGCGGCACCCGGCATCCCCGGCCGGGAGGGCCGGGCGTGCGGGAGCGGTGCGGCGCGTTGGACGACAGGGGCGGGGGCAGAGGGAGTGACCGGGGCGGCACCCCGGTCCGGGGCCGGCCCGGCGTGCCGTGCGGAAACCTGCTGCGGACTTTGGTGGGACGCCGGCTCGGAAACCCGCCGCGGAGCCTGGCGGGGCGTCGGCCCGGAAGCCTGCTGCGGCGAGGATGTGCCGGGCGGCGTGGGCGGTGTGGCCCGCCCGGACCGACGTACGAGTCGCTGGAGTACGTCGCCGGCGGACGGACCGCGCCCGGCGGGGGCGGCCGTGGTCCCCGGTGCGCGACCCGGTGCGCTCCCGCCGTGCCGGTCGGTGGCTACGGCGCTCCGGTTCGCGGTACCTCGTGCCGGGCCGGTGGAGGCGTCGCCACCCCGGTGCGCCGGGTTCGCGGTCGCCGAGCGCTGGACCGGGGGACCCGGAGCCGTACCGGAGGACGCCGGCCGCTGGGGGCCGGCGCTCGTCCTGGCACCGGTGCGCCCGTCGGCGGGGCCCGGTGGGGGAGCTCCGGTGTCCGGCTGCCGCACGTCACGCCGCCAGGTGGCCGCCACGACCGGGCGCGCGGTGCCGCCCCCCGCCGTCGCCGTCGTCGGAGGTGCCGAAAACCCCTCGGCGGAACCGGTGTTCACTGTCAGAGCGCGGCCGGAGAGCAGAGTCCGTGACCGCTGGACCACGGGCGACGGCGTCGCACCGGCGGAGCCCCGGGCCATACGGCCCCGAGCGATCGGCCGGACGCGTACGGGCGGCGGGGGAGCGGTGGAGGCCGGGCCGGTCGGGGTGCGGGCGGGGTCCGCCACGCGCTGGACGGCCGCGCTTGCGGACGACGACCCGGCGGGTGCTGAGGGTACGGCGGGCGGGACGGAAGCCGCCCGCACCGGCATCGCGGAGGGTGCGCCCGGCGGCGCCGGATCGGGGGCCGGAACAGCGGGTCCGGTGCCCGGGGGCCGACCCGGATCCGGCCGCGGACCGGCGGGCGCGCGGTCACCGAGCAGGGGCGCGTCGCCGCCGAGCCGGGCCGTGGGCGGAAGCGAGGGAAGCGGCGTGCCGATCCCGCCCCGTGTACGGGACCGTGCGCTGCCGGAAGCGTCGGCCCGCGGTGCCGGCTGCACCGAAGGGGAGGGCCCCGACGGCGTCGACGAACCGGACGGCCGGGTGCTCCGGGACGGCTGAGGTGACGGGGACGACCCGGTCGACCGGGGCGTACGGGAACGGTTCTCCGGCGACGAGGGCTGCTGCTGCGGCGCCCGCGAAGGCGAAGGCGAAGACGAAGGAGAAGACGCAGGTGTCGCTGCCTTGGCCGAGCCGGTCGAACGGGGCCGCGGTGTCGCGGGCGTCGCGGGCGTCGTGGTCGGAAGGCCCGGCGATCTCGGCGGAGTCTGCGGGTCCGACGACGCCTGGCGCTGGAGCACCGGCATCTCCGCCGGGTGGGCCGTCGCGGGGGTGGACGGAACGGTGCCCGCCGGTCCGTCGGCACCGGCCGGCCTCGCTCCGGCGGGCATCTCGCGCAGCGGCTTGCCCAGGGCCGGGCGCACCACATCGGCGGAGGGCCGGCCGGAGTCACGGCCGGGAGACGGAGCGTCGCCCTCCAGAACCGCACGGTCCGGACCGCTCCGCCGCTCGGACCCGGCCCGCTGGACGGCGGGGGCAGCAGCTGCTGCGGACGGCGCGGTCGCGGAGGAAGAGGCCGAGGAAGAAGAGGGGGATGCGGAGGAGGAAGGGGCCGAAGGGGCGGTGGGCGTGGCCGGCACGAGCCCGGCGATCTGCCGCAGCGGCATCGCCGGACGCCGGGCGACGATCAGCGGCGGGGCGATCCGCTGCGGACGTACGGCGGCGGGAGTGCGCGCACCGGAGGACACCGACGACCCGGATGGAGCCGTGGAGCCGGACGGGGCCGTGGCGGAGGACGGATCGGCCGGGCCCGACGCGGCCGACGTACCCGGTGTACCGGACGTGCGGGGACGACCCGGCCCGCCCGACGTGCGCGACCCGCCCACCGGCGACCGGTTCGCGGTGTGCGTGGAAGCGGACGGGGCCGGGGACGAGCCGCGGGACGGGGCACGGGCCGCGCTCGACCGCTGGACCGTCGGCGAGCCGGGGCGCGGCGCCCCCGTTCCCGTACCGCTGTTCGTCCTGCTGCCCCTGCCCGCCACCACCCGGCTCACCGAGGCGGGCGGCAGGTCCGTCGTGGGCGCGGCGGGCTCGTCGGCGCCCGGGGGCCGGACCGCACGCAGCAGCAGCGGCGGTCCGCCGGGGGACGTGGTCCGCGCGCCGCCCGGGCGGGCGACGCCGTGGATGAGACCGACCGGGGCCGACGGCAGGACCGAGTGGCCGAGTTCGCCGCCGAGGGCCGGGTTCTGCCAGGAGGCCAGCCGCGAACGGAACCGCAGCCCGTCGCTCACGCCGATCGAGGACCGGGCGACGGTCACCGTCGGCGGGGCCACGCGCCGCCAGCCGCCGTCCCAGCCACCGCCGTCCCCGCCGGAAGCCGCCGACGCATCGGAAGCCGCCGAGGAACCGGAAGCCGAACCGGAATCGGTTGCGGGGCCGTGGTCCGGGCCGGAGTCCTGGACGGACGGGGGTACGGCGGACACGCCGATGTGCCCGGCGCCCTCTCGCGAGGGTGCGCCGGCGCGCTGCCGGTCCGCCCGGCGCAGCCAGTCCCCGAACCCCACACGATCACCCGCCTTCGTTGACGCGGGTGTTGATCCGCGCTATCTCCCGCACCCACTGCTGACGTTCGCCGTGGGTGAGGTCGAGAATGTCCTCACGCTGCCAATGGAAGTGGTAGGCGACGTACGCGATCTCCTCCCGCAGCCGGGGAAGCGCGTACGTCACGATTCCCCCAGGCGCCCACCCGAGAGGTCCACCTCGAACGACCCGTGGCACAGCGGGCAGGTCACCGCGGCATGCGTGTGGCCCTCGCTGTTGATCCGGCGGTAGAAGTCCTGGAGGAACGCCACATCGGTCGCGTACATCCGCTCGACGATCCCGGCGTGCACATCGGTGACCGTGCCGAGCTGGGTGATCACCTGGCTCAGCAGCACCACGGACAGATACGCCGGGTTCTCCTTCACCCGCAGGTCGATCTGCGGGCGCAGCTCGTCCCGGGCCGTCGCGAGCCGCATGGTGCCGCTGCGGTGCACACGGCCCTCGTCGTCGACGTACCCGCGCGGCAGCTCGAAGCCGAACTCCGTCTGCAACGTGTCCCGTTCCCGTTCCCGTTCCCGGGGGCGGGCGGGCGCGGGCGCGGCGGCCTCCTCGCGTGCGGCGGGCGCCGTGGCGAGGTTGTCCAGGACCTCTTCGAGGCCGCCGCCCGGCGTAACGGTCCGACGCCTCATTCGACCACGATCTCCTCGAAGGTGATGGTCACCGTCTCGGTCGCCGCGCTGGACTCGCCGGCCTTGAGTGACGGGCCCTCCCACTTGGAGGCCCAGCCCTGCATCAGCTGGATGCGGCGGACGGTCTCACCGGTCGAGTCCTTGATCTCGATCGTGAGGTTCTGCCGCGCGGTGTCGACGGCCCCGTTGTTGAGGGTCTCCTTGATCCAGGTGGTGAACTCGCTGCTCTTGTCGAGCCCGCGGGTGATCGTCACCTCGCCCGCCTGGCGGGCGCCCGGCTGCTTGCGGATGATCTGCTTGCCGTCGGCGGTCACCTGACGGACCTCGACGACTTCTTCCTCGACGGTCATGCCGCTGATCTCCTGGATGGACTCCACGAGATAGCCACCGAGCTGTACGCCGAAGATATGGGTGGAAAGAGCGTCGCCCTCTGCCATGACTCTGTGTCACCTGTTCCGATCGATGCTGAAAGTGAAGGGGTCGGGGAGGACCGGGAGGGTCACTCGTCGACGAGGCTGGTGCTGTCGGAGAACTGCGAGAGACGGAAGATCACGAACTCCGCGGGCTTCACCGGGGCCACCCCGATCTCGCAGACGACCTGACCGAGGTCGATCGACTCCTGCGGGTTGTTGCTCCGGTCGCAGCGGACGTAGAACGCCTCCTCCGCTGTGCGGCCGAACAGCGCACCGCGTCGCCACTCCTCCGTGAGGAACGCCGTGACGTTGCGCCGGATGCTCGACCAGAGGCGGTCGTCGTTCGGCTCGAACACCACCCACTGGGTGCCCAGGAGGATGGACTCCTCGAGGTAGTTGAACAGGCGGCGCACGTTGAGGTAGCGCCAGGCCGGGTCGGACGAGAGGGTACGCGCGCCCCAGATGCGGATGCCGCGGCCGGGGAAGGCGCGGACGCAGTTCACGCCGATCGGGTTGAGGAGGTCCTGCTCGCCCTTGCTGAGGCGGATCTCCAGGTCCACCGCGCCCCGGATGACCTCGTTGGCGGGGGCCTTGTGGACGCCGCGCTCGCTGTCGCTGCGCGCCCAGACGCCGGCCACGTGACCGCTCGGCGGGACCAGGGAGTTGCGGCCGCTCGCCGGGTCGAAGACCTTGACCCACGGGTAGTAGAGAGCCGCGTAACGCGAGTCGTAACCGGCGTCCTCGTTGCGCCAGGTGCGCACACGCTGGGCGTTCATGCCCGGCGGGGTGTCGAGGACGGCGACCCGGTCGCCCATCTGCTCGCAGTGCGAGATGACCGCCAGCTGCACGGTCTTGACGCCCTCGGCGTCGATGTCGCCGCGCTGGTAGGCGCTCATCAGGTCCGGGACGGCGACCATCGTGATCTCGTCGATCGCCTCGAGGCCGGAGAACCCGGTACGCGCGGAGGCGTCACCCACGTACTCCGAGGCGTCGAGCCGTGCCACACCGGAGCCGGGGACGCCCGCGGCGGCCGGGGCGAGGGCGACGGTCTGCTTCTCGGGGCGGCTCTGCGCCGTGCCGGGCTGCTCGGTGATCTGGACGAGCCGGGAGTCGCGGGCCTGGGTGACCAGGTAGCCCTTGACGTTCTTGCGCGTGGAGACGTCGTACGTCTCCACGGCCTTGCCGCCCTGGCGCACCAGCAGCCGGAAGCGGTCCTCCGGGGGGTTCTCGCCCTCGGCGTCGGCGATCTCCACGGAGAGGCCGTCGCCCGTGCCGGGCTTCGCGGAGACCAGGAACCCGCCGAGCGCGACCGGGGCGGGGGCCTGGGCGACCGAGCCCTGAGCGGTGCTGCTCTCCGCGCCCTGTGCGGGACCGCCGATGCGGACGACGTAGGCCGCGCCGCCGCCGTTGGCGAAGAAGCCGTAGACGGCGTGCGCCAGATAGGTGTCGGCGGTGAAGGCGCCGAACGTCTGCACGTACTGGTCCCAGTTGGTCACCAGCGTCGGCTGGTGGAAGGGGCCCGTCCCGGCGAAGCCGACGAAGGCTGCGACCGCGGTGCCGACACCTTCGATGGGCCGCGCTCCGGACTGCACCTCCTCCACGTAAACACCGGGGGTGAGGTACGACGGCATGCTCGCTCCTTCTGGACGGTCACTCGATCACTGCCCAGTCTCGACCGTCCGGCCGGGCGGGGAGTAGGCCCCAGAGTCCTGGACGCGGGGCAACGAGGCTGCCTTTCCGGGCCCCTGTACGCCGGGTAACACTGCCCTTGGCGGGCCGGGCGGACCGTCGCCGTATTCGCGGAGCCGGCCCGCATTCCCCGGTTGACATGAAGAGAACGAGAACAACGTGTTACGGAACGGGCCGAAGTCACCGCCCTCCGCCGTGAGGTTGAGCGAAGGGCGGACGCCGTGCCAGGGACCCGATGTGTTTGGTATCTCTTTTTTCCCGGTAAACCCGGCAAGGCCGATCGCCGTCCGAGGCTCCGGGGGAACGGGCCGACGTGACGCGATTCGGCCAGAATGCGCCGAGAAGGTGGGTGGATTCGGTCGTATACGGGGGCGGAAATCGGGCACGGGAACGCTCCGAACGGGCATCCGTCGTCCGTCTCCGGGCCGTCAGGACCAGTCCTGAGCAGGCACGTTCGTGCCCGCGGCCATCGGGTGCGGATATTCTTCCGATGCTGTCGTCGCCGTGGCCGACCGAGCTGGTCGAGGCCTCTGGTGTACCGGGGAGGGCGAATCCGCCACCCCCCGGCACGCCGGGTTTCCTCTCGACCGGGTTTCTGCTGTTGTCTCGTCGACAGACGAAGCAGAACGCTCGGCGTCGCTGTTTCTATCGTGCGAGATCGCTCAGTTCGCCGCTGACATTCAGAACCTGATGGCACCCGGAAGCCTGCGTACCGGTGGCCGGAGTGCCGGGCTTGGCACAGGTGACGGAGGCGGTGACGGTGGCGTTCTCCGGAACCTGAATGGGGGTGACCCAGTGATAGTCCTGGTTGCGGAAGGTTTCCAGCGCGATCGTCGTGATCTTGTTCTCTCCGAAGGAGATCGTCACGATGCCCTCGTCCCCCTGGAAGTTCGCCACCACGATGTCGGTGACGCCGAACACCTTCCCGGCAGGAACCTTGTAGACGCCCTCTCGCGAGCTTCCCGCCGGGGTCTTCACGTCGATGGTCTTGGAGTGCTGCGCCCCCCCACCGCCACCGCCACCGTTCCCGCCGGTGCCCCCGCCTCCGCCGGAGCCGGCCGGGCCGGAACCGCCCGTACCGGGGCCCGTTCCGTCCGGACCGGCGCCCTCTCCCTGGCCGCCTGCCGGGTTCTCCGCGCCGCCGGGCGGCGTCGACCCCTGCTCCTTGCCCCGCTGGGTCTCCTTCTGCGCGGCCTTCGTCGCCGCCTGCTCGGCCGTGCTCTTCACCGCGGGCCGCACCAGCGCGAACCACGCGAGCAGCAGGGCCAACAGTGCCGCCAGCACGATCAGCAGCCACTTGGGCAGCACCGGTATCTGGGCGAACTCCCCGGGCAGCGGCTCGGGTCCACCGGGCTGCTCGACCTCGGCCTCCCCCTCGGCGCCCTCGGTCGCCCGGACCTCGAACGGCCAGCTGACGGGCTCCCCGAACCAGATCAGCTTCCGGGCCCGGACCTTCAGCCGGACCTCTGCCGACTCTCCCGGCTCCAGTCGCTTCTTGTCCGGCGTGAAGGTGAGCCGCAGATCCTCCCCCGCCTGCTTGCCCGCGAGGGTCACATCGACCGGGGTGTTCCCCTTGTTCTGCACCGCGGCGGCGAAGCGTGCGCCCAGCCAGCCCCGGCGGCGGCGCGGTTCCAGCTCCGTGCGGAGCTCGTGGAAGGGCTCCACGGTCACCGTGCCCTCGGGGACCACGACCGACTCGGGCCGCTCCGCGGGCAGGACCCGTACGGCGAGGGGGGTGTCACCCGCCCGGACCTCGTGGGAGCGCGGCGGGGCGAAGGTCAGCGCCACCGTCTCGGAGGTGCCCGGGTACAGCGACACACGCGCCGGCTCGACGGCACTCCAGGCGGCGCAGTCGCCGACCACCTCGAGTGTGTAGGCCTCGACGATGTCGCCGTCATTGCGCACGGTCAGGGTGGTCGTCGCGGTACCGCCAGGCGACACCGTCACCGTGGGGCTTTCGAGTTCGGCAGATGTGGTCACTCTGCGACGTTAGGCCGCCCGCACCGCTCGGCAGCAGAGACGCGAGGGCAACAAGCGGGCAGGGGTGGTGCCCCGCGGGCCCCTCGGCACGGTGTCCCCGCGCCCCCTCCGCGCGCCCGCGGGCCGTGCTCCCGGCCGGCGGGGGAGGCGACATGAGGACGAGCAGGCATATCGGGCTGAAGTACCTGAGGAAGACGGGCACGGAACGATGACGATCACGGACACGACGAACAGCACGGCGAACGCGACCGCGAACGGCAGGGCGACCGCCAACGGCGCGGCGGCGCGCGGACACTACCGCAGGCCCGACGCGGCGCACCGCCGCACGGCCGGCCCCGGGGGAGCGCCCGGCGGCAGGGTCTCCGTGGCGGTGTACGCGGAGGACCTGATCCTGCAGACCGGCATGATCCACCAACTGCGCGTGCGGCCCGAGATAGAACTGCTGCCGGAGGCCGAGGCGGACCGGGCCCAGGTCTCGCTGGTCGTGGTGGACATGGTCGACGAGCCCACCATCCAGCTCCTGCACCGCCTCCAGCGCAACACCTCCACCCGCACCGGACTGGTCGTGGGGTTCTTCGAGTCGGGCGCCCTCCAGACCATGATCGAGTGCGGGGTCGCCGCCGTGCTCCGGCGCGGCGAGGCCGATCAGGACCGGCTCGTCCACCTGGTCCGGGCGATGGCCAACGGCGAAGGCGTCCTGCCCGGCGATCTGCTCGGCAAGCTGCTCGACCACGTCAGCTCCCTCCAGCGGACGGTCCTCGACCCCCGGGGGCTCACGCTCTCCACCCTCACCGCGCGCGAGGCGGAGATGATCCGGCTGGTCTCGGAGGGCTGCGACACCGCGGAGATCGCGCAGAAGACCTCGTACTCCGAACGCACCGTCAAGAACGTGCTGCACGAGGTCGCCACCCGGCTCGAACTGCGCAACCGGGCCCACGCGGTCGGCTACGCGATGCGGCACGGGCTGATCTGAGGACCCGTCGCCCGCGTCCGGCCGGGCGCCCCGGCCGGACCCGGTGGCCCCACCGCCGCAAAGGGCAGCGATCCCTTCCCCCGTCCCGGGTACTCGCGGCCTGTCCTTCGCCCCCGCGCGGGGGCGAAGCTGGGCGGTGGAGAGTCATCGACAGACTGTGAGGTGGGCCGTGACCGGCACTGCTGGCCCGGCAAAGCATTCCCGGCTGGGCCGACTGACCGGTGCGGTGGTGCTGTTGGCGCCGCTGCTGCTGGTCGGCTCGGCCGCCGCCCCGTACGCGGCCGCCGAGGCCGTCGCCGCCGTGGCGGACGCGGAACCGCTCCAAGCGGGGCGCGTCGCCTTCGCTGGCACCGAACACCGCAGCCTGGGGCAGGCCAACGACAAGGACACCACCGACCCGCTGTTCGGCGACGGCCCCGCCCACTACGACCAGGACCCCTCCGCCCGGGGAGACGTCCTGGTCTTCACCAGCCTGCGGGACAGCGCCCGGCCCCAGGTGTACCTGCGCGGCGCGGACGGATCGGTGAGCCGGCTCACCACCGACCGGGACGCGGCCCACCCCGAACTCTCCCCGGACGGCCGGACCGTCGTCTTCGACTCGGCGGAGCGCGGACCGGGCGGCACGGTCCAGCGCGACCTGTGGTCGATCGGCGTCGACGGCGAGGGCCTGCGCCGGCTCAGCAACACCCCGGAGAACGAGGAGTCCCCGACCTGGTCCCCGGACGGCAAGAAGATCGCGTACGCCTGCGACGGCGACGCCCTGGGCAGGTGGCACATATTCGTGCGGGACGTCGCCGGCGGCCCGCGCACCCGGATCAGCGACGCGCCGGCCGGTGACGCCACCGAGCCGTCCTGGAACCCGGTGGAGGACGACGCCCGCCGGGGCCTCGTCGCGTACACCCTCACCACGAACCCCGACCCGACCGTTGACGACGGCAGGAAACTGCGGGCCACCCAGGGCATCGGGACCGACCGCGAGCTGCTGGTCGGTACCCACGCCGCGTGGGGCACCCGCTCGGCCTCCTGGCTGCCCGACGGCAAGGACATCGTCTTCCTCAGCCCCTACCACACCTGCGGCTGCGACGACTTCGACCACGCCTACCGGGTGACCGCGTTCGAGGGCGACGCGCCGCCGGACCAACTGGTCAACGAGAACCGCGAGGTGGGGCCGCCCACCTGGTTCGCCCCGGCCGGGACCGTCATCGTCCCCCGGATCACCCCGGACCCGGAGACCGTCAAGAAGCCGGGCGAGCTGCTGGCCGCCGCGCAGATCGTGACGCTCCAGGACGTCCGCCAGGACGGCTCCGACCCCCGCGACCTGGGTCTCACCATCCTGAAGGAGGACCCGAAGGCCCGCACGAACACGGACCACACCAAGAACCCCCTGTTCAGGCCGGATCCCGGGTTCGACCCGTGGCACGAGCGGCAGAACTACACGCCCGACGGCCGGCGCCTCGTCGTCACCCGCTTCGAGGACGGCGCCGAGGGGCGGATCGAGCGGATCTGGATGGCCGACGCCGACGGCAGGAACGCGGAGGTGCTGGAGCTCGACGGGCGCGCCCCCACGGACTGGGACACCGACCCCACCTTCTCGCCCGACGGCACGAAGCTCGCGTTCACCCGGACCTCGCCCGGCGGCGTCGGGGACAAGGGGGGCCGGAGCCGCATCTTCATCGCGGACGTCGCCACCGGCGCGATCCTCGACGAGATCCCGCCGCCCCAGGGGCAGGAGGCGGGCGACGTCGCCCAGCCGACCTGGTCCTCCGACGGCGTCAACCTCGCCTTCACCCGCAGCCAGGTCATCAACGGCAACGGCGGCAACAAGCACATCTGGGTCGTGCCGGTGGCGGACCTCGACCGCCAGCGGGACCTGAGCGACACCATCTGCCCCGGCGACTGCGACGTCATCGACGACAGCCCAGCGTTCTCGCCGGACGGCAAGAAGGTGGCCTTCAACCGCAAGGACGGCGGCGGCCGGGTCAACCATCAGGCCGGGGTCCTCATCAAGCCCCTGCGCGGCGGCGGCTGCCGGGTCGTGCTGCCCTCCGTCCAGAAGGACAACCCCGACGGCTGCGACCTGCCGATCCCCGACACCTCCGTGACCGGCCCCCACCAGCCCCGTGACGTGGCCTGGTCCCCGGACGGCAGCAAGCTTCTGTTCACCTCGCGCCGGGAGTTCCCGGCGAACTCCATGGAGCAGCTCTCCGTACTCGACATCGCCTCCGGCGACGTGGCCCCCGTCGACAACACGCACGACGGACGGCAGAAGGAGCCCGCCTTCCAGCAGTCGGTCGACCTGTCGCTGACCGCACCGCCCACCGGCGACCCGGTGGAGGTCGGCTCGTCCACCGAAGTGGCGATCACCGTCACCAACCGGGGACCCTCGCCCTCGCCCGGCACCCTCCTCACCGTCGACGCCCCGCCCGGCGTACGGCTGGAGGAGCTGACCACCGACGCCGGGGCCTGTGCGGCCGGTACGCCCCAGTGCGACCTCGGCATCGTCCCGCCCGGGACCGACGTGACGATCACGGCCCGGCTGACCGGCGTGACCACCGGCGACCAGCGGATCAACTGGTCCGTCACCGGGGCGGTCCTCGACCCCAACCCCACGGACAACGCCACCGGAACGATCGTCCCGGTCGAGGACGTGCCGCCGCCGACCCCGACGCCGACCCCGACGCCCTCTCCCACTCCCACGACGCCGTCCCCGACCCCCACCACGCCGTCCCCGACCCCGACGACGCCCACCCCCGCCCCGCCGCCGACGACCACGCCGCCCCCGCCGCCGGCCCCCGCGCCGCCGCCGCCCGCGCCCGAGGCCGGGCCCGGCGTCACCGTGCGGGCCCAGCCCAGCCCCGGCTACGTCGGCGGCAAGGTCGTGGTGACGTACACCGTGCGCAACGGCAGGAACGCGCTCGCCACCGGACTCCGGCTGAAGCTCGGACTGCCCGGACGCATCCCCGCCGGACCGCTCCCCGCGGGCTGCACCGGCGGCGGCACATGCACGCTCCCCGACCTCGCACCCGGCGCGTCCACGGTCCTCAGCGTCGTCCTCTCGCCCGACAAGGCGCTGCGTACGACGATCACCGCGTCGCTCACCACCACGGGCACCGACGCCAGCCGCCGCGACAACGTCTCCCGGATCCCGCTGCGCATCCTCCAGCCCCGCATCATCGCGGTGCCCGCCGTCGGCAAGCCCGGCTTCGTCACCTCCGTACGGGGCAAGGACTTCCCGCCCGGGGCGCCCGTCACCCTCAGCTGGAAGCCCGGGATCACCGCCGCCGCGGCCCCGACCCGGCCGCTGGGCGACGGCACGTTCATCGCCCAGCTCCTCATCGTCGCCAAGGACCGGACCGGGCCGCGCACGATCACCGCGAAGGGCCCCGGCTTCAGCCCCGTGAAGACCGACTTCCTCGTGGTGCTCGGCACCATCACCCCGCCGGACGAGGTGATCCGCCGATGATCCACGAAGTCGACGAGGGGCTGCGGCTGCTGCTGGCCGAGGCCGGGCTCGAGGACAGCGGCGTCGACCTGGTCTTCGACGCCCCGACCAAGGACTGGTCCGCCCGCCGCAACGCCCCGACCATCAGCGTCTTCCTGCACGGCATCCGCGAGGACGCGGGCAGGCGGCGCAGCGGCACGGCCGAGACGCACGACGAGGAGGGCGTGGTCACCGGCCGGCGGACCCCGCCCCGCTGGTTCGAGCTGACCTATCTGGTCACCGCCTGGACCAACCGCCCGCAGGACGAACACCGCCTGCTCTCCGAGGTGTTGCGCGCCCTCGTCCGCTCCGAGGTGCTGCCCGCCCGGATGCACACCGGAAGCCTCGCCGAACTCGGCCTGACCGTGGAGCTGGAGGCGGCGGGGCCGGGAGCAGGCGGCCCCTCCGCCTCGGACGTGTGGTCCGCGCTCGGCGGCGAGCTGAAGGCCGCGATCGATCTGCGGGTCGTCGCACCGCTGGCCGGTGAACGCACCCCCGCGGGCCCGCCCGTCACCGAAGGACTCGTGATGAAGGCCGCACCCCACCTGGACGGCAACGACGACGGCCCCGGCCGGCGTCTGCGCTACGAGGGAGCGTCCGACCCGGGCGGGGAGGGCTTCGCCGCGCCTCGCGAACGGCGGTTGCCGCCCGGCCGACGCAAGCGGGGGAACGCCGCGCGATGACCCTGGCACCACAACAGCTCCACGGTCACGGCCCCCTGACCGGCGTCGAGGAGCTCTGGGAGCGGCTCGGCCGCGTCGAGCAGCGGGTCCGGGAGGCCGTCGCGGCTCGCCGGGCCGTCGACCCGGACCCCGACGATCCCTACCGGGGGCAGTACCTCACCCCCGAGGGCGCGGCACGGCTCCTGGAGACCCGCGACGCGTTCACGCCCGTACCGGCGTACGAGGACGGAGCCCTGCCGGACGCCGCCCCGGCCGGGAGCCGGCTCGGCCGACTGGCGGACCGCTTCGGTCTCGCCCCGCTGGACGTCGAACTCCTGCTGGTCGCCGTGGCGCCGGACATCGACAGCCGGTTCGAGCGGCTGTACGGCTACCTCAACGACGACCTCACCCGCCGCCGGCCCACCATCGGCCTGGCCCTGGAACTCTGCGGGCTGCCCACCGCCGGCCCCGGCCGCTTCCGGTTCACGCCGGCCGCCCCGCTCGTCGCGGGCGGGCTGCTGGAGATCACGGACGGCGAACGGCCGCTGCTCTCCCGGACCCTGCGCGTACCGGACCGGGTCACCGCGCACCTCCTCGGAGACGACGGGACCGACGGCCGGCTGCGCGGGATCGTCCAGGAGGCCACGCCCTCCCGGGAGCCGGACGGGCGCCCCGAGGTCTCCCTGATCGCGGCGGCCCTCGGCACGGGCAGCGGCCTGGTGCACCTGCTCGACCGGGGCGGCGACCCGCGCGGCCTCGCCGTCGAGGCGCTGGCGGCGGCCGGCCGCCGCCCGCTGGTCGTCGACGTCGCGGCGCTCACCACCGCCGCCGAACCGGCCCCGCTCGTACGGGCCCTGGCGACCGAGGCCCGCCTCGGCCGCGCCGGGGTGATCCTCGGCCCGCTCGAAACGCTCGCCCCCGAACGCCCCGAGGGGGCCCGGGTGCTCGGGTCCCTGTGCGCGGCGCTCGGCTCCACGCCCCTGATCGCGTACGGGAAGAAGAACTGGGACCCGCTGTGGACGGCGGAGAGCCCGGTGCCCGTCACCGTCCCGCCCCCCGGCCCGGGAGACGCCGGGCGCCAGTGGCGGCGCGCGCTCGCCGACGCGGGGCGGACGGTCGGCCTGTCCGCCGCGCACGCGTCCGCCGACGACGCCCTCATCGAGTCCGCCGCCGCCTACCGGCTCGACTCCGGCCAACTGCGCCGGGCGGCGACCGTCGCGTCCCGGCTGGCCGCCATCGGGCAGCGGCCGGTGACCCCGGAGGACCTGCGTACGGCGGTCCGCGCCCAGAACGGCGCGGGCCTGGAACGGCTCGCCCGCCGCATCGAGCCCGCGGTCGGCTGGGACGATCTGGTGCTGCCCCCGGCGACCCGCACCCAGCTCGGCGAACTCGCCCTGCGCGCCCGCCACCGCGAGACGGTCCTCGGAAAGTGGCGGATGCGGCCGGGCGGCGGCCGGGGGAGGGGCGTCATCGCCCTGTTCGCCGGGGAGTCCGGCACCGGCAAGACCATGTCCGCCGAGGTGATCGCCGCCGGACTGGGCATGGAGCTCTACGTCGTGGACCTGTCCACGGTGGTCGACAAGTACATCGGGGAGACCGAGAAGAACCTGGAGCGGATCTTCGTCGAGGCGTCCGACGTCAACGGCATCCTCCTGTTCGACGAGGCCGACGCGATCTTCGGCAAGCGGTCCCAGGTCAAGGACGCGCACGACAAGCACGCCAACGTGGAGTCGGCCTACCTCCTCCAGCGCATGGAGTCCTTCGACGGCATCGCCGTGCTCACCACCAATCTCCGGGCCAACCTCGACGAGGCGTTCACCCGCCGCCTCGACGTGATCGCCGAGTTCCCGATGCCCGACGCCCGGCAGCGCCTGGCCCTGTGGGACCGCTGTCTGGGCCCGGCGATCCCGCGCGACGCCACGCTCGACCTGGAGTTCTGCGCCGACCGGTTCGAGCTGGCCGGCGGTTCGATCCGGGCCTGCGCGGTGACCGCCGCCTACTTCGCGGCCGAGTCGGGCGGGCCGCTGGACATGGACCAGCTCGTCACGGCGGTGCTCCAGGAGTACCGCAAGCTCGGACGGCTGGTGCTGGAGAGCGAGTTCGGGCCGTGGCTGGCGAAGGAGCGGGGGCGCGGCGTGCGGTAGTGGACCATCCGGCCGTGATCGGCAGGACGGCCGGCGAGGTGCCGCGCTGAGCCGATCGGATGACGCCACGCGGGTGGCTGCCGCCCCCGCCGACGCCCGGCTCCGATACTGATCCGATGATCACAGGGGTGCGCGCGTGGGTGCTTCCGGAGCGTCAACGGAGGTCGCAGGCCGAACTCGCCGAGGACCTTGACCTCTCGTGCGGGGACGCCCGCGCCAAGCAGTCGGCCTTCTGGACCATGCTGTTCTTCTCCGCGGTGATCGCGGCGGGCGGTGTCCTGACCGATTCCACGGCCACCGTGATCGGCGCGATGATCATCGCGCCGCTGTCCACCCCGATCATGGGCATCGCCATCGGCGCCGTACAGGGCCGGCGCGGCACGGCGGGCCGGTTCGTGCTCGCCGGGGTGCTCCTGGTGGTGGCGGTCGGCGCCGTGGGTTCGCTGGCCGTGCCGTCCCACTACGACCTGCTGTCGGACGGTCAGATCGCCGGCCGGACCTCGCCCGGCCTGCTGGACCTGGTGGCCGCCCTGGCGACCGGCTTCGCCGGGGCGCTCGCCCTGTCCCGCAAGGACGTCGCCGCGGTGCTGCCCGGCGTGGCCATCGCCATCTCGCTGGTGCCGCCGCTGGTCGTGGTCGGCGTCTGCGCCGGGCAGGGCGCCTGGTGGCTCGCGCTCGGCGCGCTGGTGCTCTTCGTCTCCAACCTGCTCGCCCTGGTCTTCGCCGGCATGGTGGTCTTCGCCGCGCTCGACCACACCCAGGAACGCCCGGCCCGCGCATCGCGCCGTGCCTACGCGGCGCTCGGTCTGCTGTTCGCCGCGGTGGGCCTGGTCCTCGCGGCCAGCACCACGGTGACCGTACTGCTCCACGTCTGGACCACGCGCACCTCCGCCGCCGCGACCGCCTGGCTCTCCGGTACGCCCGGCGCGCAGGTCATCGACGTACAGACACGCTCCCGGACGCTGTACATCGCCGTGCGCACACCGGCCGACCTCCCACCGCTGGACCGGCTCCTGGCCGACCTCGGCGGGAAGGTGCCCGACGGGGTGCCGGTCGCGGTGGTGACGACCCAGGGCAGGCAGCTCCAGGTCGGCCGGGTCGGGGACTGACCCGCAGGGCCGTACCGGCGGAGCATCCCCCGCCGGTACGGCCATGGGGAGCGTCCCCCGCCGGTGCGGCCCGACCGGTTCGGTTCGTCCGGCTGCTCAGGTAGGCGTCGATCGCCCGTCCCGGTGCGCTCGGGCCGTAGACCCCGTGGCCCACGGTGTCCACCGTGGGCCACGGGATGTCCTGGGAAAGGCGTCCGTCGCGTCCGCTCAGGCGGTGTCCTCCGTGGGCCGGGGCCAGGA
This sequence comes from Streptomyces sp. CA-278952, assembly GCF_028747205.1. Classification (NCBI taxonomy): domain Bacteria; kingdom Bacillati; phylum Actinomycetota; class Actinomycetes; order Kitasatosporales; family Streptomycetaceae; genus Streptomyces; species Streptomyces sp. CA-278952. Next base: position 2,172,737 of record NZ_CP112880.1, on the reverse strand, counting down.
GGCCTCCCGCAGGAGGCGCAGGCCGTTGAGGCCGACGATGACGGTGGAGCCCTCGTGCCCGGCGACGCCGAGCGGCAGCGGAAGGGTGCCGATCAGGTCCCAGGCGACCAGGGCGGCGATGAAGGTACCGGCGATGACCAGGTTCTGGACGACCAGCCGGCGGGCGGTGCGGGAGAGGGCCACGACGGCGGGGACGGCGGCGAGTTCGTCGCGGACGACGACGGCGTCGGCGGTCTCCAGGGCCAGGTCGGATCCGGCCCCGCCCATCGCGATGCCGGTGTGCGCGGCGGCCAGCGCGGGCGCGTCGTTGACCCCGTCACCGACGACCAGCACCCGCAGGCCCTCCGCCTCCCACGCCCGGACGGCGGCGACCTTGTCCTGCGGGAGCAGCCCGGCACGGACGTCGCTGATCCCGACCTCGGCGGCCAGTCGGCGGGCGGCGCGTTCGTTGTCACCGGTGAGCAACACCGGGGTGCGGCCGGTCAGTTCGGTGAGCGCGGCCACCGTCGCCCGGGCGTCCGGGCGCAGCCGGTCCGCGATGCCCAGCACGCCGACCGGGGCCCCGTCGCGGAGTACGAGGACCGCGGTACGGCCCCCGTCCTCCAGCGACCGGACCGCCTCGGCGAGGCCGGGGCCGTCGGCGGCGAGGCGGGGGCCGTCGGCGGCGAGGCGGGCCGGGGACCCGACCCGGACAGTGCGGCCGTCGACGGTCGCGGTGACGCCGGCCCCGGGGGAGGAGGCGAACCCGGTCGCCTCGGCGAGGACGAGGCCGCGGTCGCGGGCGGCCCGGACGACGGCGCGGGCGAGGGGGTGCTCGCTCGGGTGCTCGGCGGCCCCCGCCAGCGCCAGCAGCCGGTCCTCGTCCAGGCCCGACGAGGGCAGGGGGAGGACGTCGGTGACCCGGGGGGTGCCCTCGGTCAGGGTGCCGGTCTTGTCCAGCGCCACCGCGTCGACCTGGCCCAGCCGCTCCATCACGACCGCGGACTTCGCGAGCACGCCGTGGCGGCCCGCGTTGGCGATCGCGGACAGCAGCGGCGGCATGGTCGACAGGACCACCGCGCACGGCGAGGCGACGATCATGAAGGTCATCGCGCGCAGCAGCGCCGACCGGAGATCGTCGCCGAGGACGAGCGGGATGCCGAAGACGGCCAGGGTGGCGATGACCATGCCGATCGAGTACCGCTGCTCGACCTTCTCGATGAACAACTGGGTCGGCGCCTTGGTCTCGGAGGCCTCCTCGACCATCTTCACGATCCGGGCGATCACCGAGTCCGCCGGATCCCGCTCGACGCGCACCCGCAGAGCACCGGTGCCGTTCACCGTGCCGGCGAACACCTCGTCGCCCGCCTGCTTGGCGACCGGCAGCGGCTCGCCGGTGATCGTGGCCTGATCGACGTCGCTCGCCCCGTCCACGACCTGCCCGTCCGCGCCGACCCGCTCACCGGGGCGCACCAGGATGACGTCCCCCACCGCCAGCTTCTCGGTGTCCACGGTCTCCTCGACACCGTCCGCACGGAGCCGGGTCGCGACGTCGGGCGCGAGATCGAGCAGGCCGCGCACGGAGTCGGCGGTGCGGGCGGTCGCGACCGCCTCCAGGGCGCCGGAGGTGGCGAAGATGACGATCAGCAGAGCCCCGTCCAGGACCTGCCCGATCGCGGCGGCGCCGAGCGCGGCGACGACCATCAGCAGGTCCACGTCCAGCGTCTTCTCCCGCAGGGCCTTGAGCCCTTCCCACCCCGGCTCCCAGCCGCCGGTGACGTAGCAGGCGGCGAACAACGGGCCCCACGTCCACGCAGGAGCACCCAGCAGATACACGGGGAGCGCCAGCAGGAACAGCACCAGGGAGGCCAGCGCCCACCGGGCCTCCGGCAGCGCCAGGAGACGCGTACGCCGCCTCGGCGCCACCGCGCGCGGAGCCCCCGCGACCGTCGGCTCGGGCCGTTGATCCACGACAGAAGACATGACAAATCAACCCTTCACGGGTGGACGACGGGCAACACGCTCACCATACAGGAATACCTGAACAGGTCTTCATGTGTCGCGCGTATGATGACGGTATGGGCCACGGAGCAGACGCCAGGAGCAGCGCCACCACCCGCGAACGCCTCGACGCGGTCGGCGCCACCGACGTCGCCGCCACCCTCCAGGCCCTCGCGACCCCCTCGCGGCTGCACATCCTCGCCCGCCTCCAGGAAGGCCCCTGCGCGGTGGGCGACCTCGCCGACGCCGTGGGGATGGAGGCCTCGGCCTGCTCCCACCAGCTGCGCCTGCTGCGCAACCTCGGCCTGGTCACCGGCGAACGCCACGGCCGCTCGATCATCTACGCCCTCTACGACGACCACGTCGCCGAACTCCTCGACCAAGCCCTCTACCACGTCGAACACCTGCGCCTGGGCGTCCGCGACCTCCCGGCCGAGGCTGCCGAGTCCGCCGTCACCGGCTGACCCCTGCGCGGGGCGGCTTCCCGGCAGGCGGACCCGCTGGTCGCGGTAGCGGCGATCGGCGCGTCCGCACAGGCGTCCGAGGTGCCCCCGGGCATGACCGTACCGACGTCGGACCCCGAAGGAGATCGCCCGGCCGAGTCGGCACACGCGAACTCACGCCCACCGTGATCGGTGGAGAAACGACTTCTCCGACCGCGGAGCGCCGGCCGGCCGGCCCGATCCATCGACCACCTGCCCGCCGACTCACGGCGATGCGCCGCCCTGACGAGCCTCGTCGTCCACGTCCTCGACAACCCGGACGGCCCCACCGCACTCGCGCGTCTACTGTCCAACTCCCGCCAGGCAGGTCCGGGCGCCTGAGAACCCTCACCCCGTCCACATGGTGAGCGATGACGTGGACGCGGTGCACCGGCGGGTCGTCGCGGCTGGGGGCGAGGTCCTCGAACCGCCGCACGAGACCCGGCTCGGGTCGGGTGCTGCGGCGTAGGTGTGCACGGTGCGGGATCGCGAGGGCAACCTGTGGACCTCCGGCACCTACCGCGGACCTTCGCCGGAGTAGAGCCTCGGGAACACCCTGGGCCCGGCGCTGCCAGAGCCCCGGCGCTGCCAGGGCCCCGGGCTGTGAGGTGTGTGGGTGTGTGGGGTCAGTGGCTGGTGAGTTCGCCGGTGAGCTTGGAGTGGAGGTCGGCGCTCGGGTCGTTCAGGCCGATGATTTCCACGGTCTTGCCGCGTTGCTTGTACTTGGTCTCGATGGCGTCGAGGGCGGCGACGGAGGAGGCGTCCCAGATGTGGGCGGCGGAGAGGTCGACGATGATCCGGTCGGGGTCGTCGTTGTAGTCGAACTGTCCGACGAGGTCGTTGGAGGAGGCGAAGAACAGCTCGCCGGTCACGGAGTACACAACGCTGCTGCCGTCGGGGTCGGTGACGGCGTGGACGCGGGAGAGGTGGGCGACGCGCTTGGCGAAGATGGTCATGGCGGTGACGGTGCCGACGACGACGCCGATGGCGAGGTTGTCGGTGGCGACCACCATGATCACGGTGATGGCCATGACGGCGATCTCGCCGGCGGGCATGCGCTTCAGTGTTTTCGGGGCGATGGAGTGCCAGTCGAAGGTCGCGAAGGCCACCATGACCATGACGGCGACGAGGGCGGCCATGGGGATGTCGGAGACGACCGGGCCGAAGACGATGCACAGCACCATGAGGAACACCCCGGCGAGGAAGGTGGAGAGACGGGTGCGGGCGCCGGAGACCTTCACGTTGATCATGGTCTGGCCGATCATGGCGCAGCCGCCCATGCCGCCGAAGAAGCCGGTGACGATGTTGGCGATGCCCTGGCCGATGGACTCGCGGGTCTTGGAGGAGGGGGTGTCGGTGATGTCGTCGACCAGTTTCGCGGTCATCAGCGATTCCATGAGCCCGACCAGGGCCATCGCGAAGGCGTAGGGGGCGATCGTGGTCAGGGTGTCCATGGTGAAGGGCACGTCCGGCAGCCCCGGCACCGGCAGCGACGAGGGGAGTTCGCCCTTGTCGCCGACGGTCGGCACGGCGATCCCGGCCGCGATCGTGATGACGGTGAGGATGACGATGGACACCAGGGGGGCCGGGATGACCTTGGTGATCCTCGGGAAGAACACCATGAGCGCCAGCCCGCCGATGATCAGCGGGTACACGGCCCAGGGGACGTCCCGCATTTCGGGGACCTGGGCCATGAAGACCAGGATGGCGAGGGCGTTGACGAAGCCGACCATCACCGAGCGCGGGACGAACCGCATCAGCTTGGCCACGCCGAGGGCACCGAGGGCGATCTGGATGATGCCGGCGAGGATGACGGCGGCGATCAGGTAGCCCAGGCCGTGTTCGCGGTTCAGGGGGGCGATGACGAGCGCGACGGCGCCGGTGGCGGCGGAGATCATCGCGCGGCGGCCGCCGACGATCGAGATGACCACGGCCATGGTGAACGAGGCGAACAGGCCGACCGCGGGATCGACACCGGCGATGATCGAGAACGAGATCGCCTCCGGGATCAGAGCCAGGGCGACCACCAGGCCGGCGAGGATCTCGGTGCGCCAGACTTTCGGGTTGTTCAGCCAGTCCGGGCGCAGGCCGCGCAGTCGTCCGGCGGGAGTCAGTACGGAAGTGGACAAGGAGGCAGGCACCTGTCGTGCTCGGGCACAGTCCGCGGGCAGGCCGGGGCGTGCGGGAAGGACACGCAGGGGCCGGAGCGGAACCCTGCGGACGGCCCGTGGGGCGGGCCGGAAGTCGTAGGAGGATGGGTCCCTGGCGCGGGTGTGCGGCCGGCGGGTCACATCGGGGTGTGAGGAGTCACGGCGGGCAGGCGGCGGCGATCGGCGTCATGGGCTCGCGCACGCTCTCTCCTGCGATAATCGGAATCTTCGCCGGGGGCGTCCTCGGCCCCGGGAACGGCGGCAACGGTGCGGATCAGCCGCTCCCGCACCAGCAACTCTACCCTAACGTTAGAGTGGGGTTCGGTGGATCGTACGGATACGGCCGCCGCGACGAGAAGGGTCAGGGCCACAGGCGTGGACGACGAGCACATGCAGATCGGCGAAGTCGCCGCGCGGACCGAACTGTCCCTGCGCACCATCCGCCACTACGAGGAAGTCGGGCTCGTCATCCCCTCCGCCCGCTCCCGGGGCGGCTTCCGTCTCTATACGGAGGCCGACGTCGCCCGGCTCATGGTCATCCGCCGGATGAAGCCCCTCGGCTTCACCCTGGACGAGATGCGCGACCTCCTTGACATCACCGACCGCCTCGACACCGCCCCGTCGGCCGAAAGCGACGAACGCGAAGCGCTCCTGGAACGCATGGGCGTCTACGAGCAGGCCGCCGCCCGGAAGATCGAGGACCTGCGCACCCAGCTGACCCGCGCGGAAGACTTCGCCGCCACCCTCCGCACCCGCCTCCGGAACGCTCCCGGCGAGGACACCGCTGCCCGCGCCGCGGCAGCCCGCACGTGACCTGAAGCCTCCCGGTTGTACGCATCGCGGCGTCGGTGGCGTTGGCCAGAGCCGACGCCGCGCGGCGCGCAGACGCCGAGCCTGCGGCCAAGGCGCTGATGACGTTCGCCGCCACCCTGCTGACGGTGGTGGAACGACCGGTTGGAGAGAGACGGCCGACCTGCCCGTCCGCGATGAGAGGGAAGAAACTATTGAGGTCAGAAACTGGCCTCAATAGTCGATAGCGTGGGGAGCGGTCAGCTTCTTTCGACGTTAGGGTACCCAGTGCAGCACAAGGCTATCCAGATCATCGGTGCTCGCGAGAACAACCTGAAGAACGTCTGCGTCGAAGTGCCGAAGCACAAGGTGACGGTATTCACCGGGGTGTCGGGGTCGGGAAAGTCCTCCTTGGTATTCGACACCATCGCGGCGGAATCGCAGCGTCAGCTCAACGAGACGTTCACGGCGTTCGTGCGCAATCGGCTGCCCAAGTACGGGCAGCCCGACGCGGACGTGATCGCCAATCTGTCGACGGCGGTGATCATCGACCAGAAGCGGATCGGGGGCAACGCGCGGTCCACCGTCGGGACGATCACCGACATCTACGCGCTGCTTCGACTGCTCTACTCGCGCGTGGGCACGCCTTGGATCGGGTTCTCGAACGCTTTCTCCTTCAACGAGCCCGCGGGGATGTGCGCCGACTGTGAGGGGCTCGGGCAGCGGGTGCAGGTCGACCTCGACAAACTGCTCGACAAGTCGAAGTCCCTGAACGAGGGAGCCATCCGGCATCCGGCCTTCAATGTGGGGGGCTGGTTCTGGAAGCTGTACGCGCATTCCGGCCTCTTCGACAACGACAAGAAGCTGCGTGACTATACGGAGAGCGAGGTTCAGGCGTTTCTCTGGGGGTCCGATGGGTCGGTCACCCTGGACTGGAAGGGCGGCCAGATCAACTCCAAGTTCGAAGGGCTGATGCAGAAGTTCGACCGGCTCTACGTCCGCAAGGAGCCCGACGAGATGAGTGCCAAGAACCGAAAGGCTCTGGAGCGGGTCGTGACGCGAGGCCCCTGCTCCACCTGTAAGGGGCTGCGGCTCAGCGAGCGGGCTCTGAACTGCCTCATCGACGGCCGGAACATCGCCGAGCTCGCCTCCCTGGAGGTCGCCGACCTGATCGAGGCGATCAAGAAGGTGGACTCGCCCCAGGTGGCCACCCTCACGGCGAGCCTGCGGGAGCGGCTGGAGCACCTCATCGAACTGGGGCTCGGCTACCTCAGCCTCAACCGTGAGACCTCCACGCTCTCCGGCGGGGAGTCTCAGCGGATCAAGATGGTCCGGCACCTCAACAGCTCGCTCGTCGACATGGTCTACATCTTCGACGAACCCACCATCGGCCTGCACCCGAGCGATGTGCGCAGGCTCAGCGGGCTGCTGACGGAGCTGGCGGAGAAGGGCAACACGGTGCTGGTGGTCGAGCACGACCGGGACATCATCGACATGGCCGAACACGTCATCGATCTGGGCCCGGCCGCCGGACGCGACGGCGGTGAGATCGTCTACGAGGGTGATGTGCGGGGCCTCACCGAAGCCGACACGCTGACCGGGCGTTTCATGCGGCGGACCCTGCCCGTGAAGGAGGACTTCCGCGAGCCCAACGGATTCCTGGAGGTCACGGGGGCCAGCCTGCACAACCTGCGGGACGTCACCGTACGGATTCCCCTCGGCGTGCTGACCGTGGTGACCGGCCCGGCGGGCTCGGGCAAGAGCACGCTCATCCATGATGTGCTCCTTCAGCAGCATCCCTCGGCCGTCGTCATCGACCAGTCAGCGGTCAGCACGAACCGGCGCTCGAACCCGGCTACCTACACCGGCATCATGGACGAGATCCGCCGGGTCTTCGCCCGTGAGAATCAGGTCAGTCCCTCGTTGTTCAGCTTCAATTCCGAAGGGGCCTGCCCGAATTGCCAGGGCCACGGCATCATCTACACGGACCTCGCCTTCATGGACCCCATGATCACGACCTGTGAGGTCTGCGCGGGCATGCGCTTCACCGAGAAGGTACTGGGGCTCACCCTGCGCGGTCGCAACATCCACGACGTCCTGTCGATGAGCACCGCCGAAGCGGCCGAATACTTCACCGAACCCAAGGTCGCTGCGACCCTCCGGGCGCTCGGCCAGGTCGGCCTCGGATACCTCCAGCTGGGACAGCCGCTCAACACCCTCTCCGGGGGCGAGTGCCAGCGCATCAAGCTCGCCACCGAGCTGGGCAAGAAGGGCAGTCTGTTCGTCTTGGACGAGCCCACCACCGGCCTGCACATGTCGGACGTCGAGAGCCTCGTCCACCTGGTCGACGGCCTTGTCGAAAAGGGCAATTCGGTCATCGTCATCGAGCACAACCTCGATGTCGTCAAGCACGCCGACTGGGTCGTCGACCTCGGCCCCGGTGGGGGCAGCGAGGGCGGCCGGGTGGTCTTCGAAGGCACCCCCGCCGATCTGGCGGAGGCCGAGCACTCCGTGACCGGCCAGTTCCTCGCCGCGTCGCTGCCCCGCTGAGACGGTCCCGGCGGAGCGGGTGGTCCCGTTCCGTCCGGGCGGATCAGCCCGCCGCGGTGCGGTGGCGAGCGGTCAGACGTTCCAGCCTCGGCACCACCGCGTTGGGCGAGGGGGTGCGCAGCATCTCCGTGCGGATCCGCCCCGCTCCCTGCCGGAAGGACGGCTCGGACAGCACCTGCCCCAGCCGGTCCCTGACGCGTCCTGCGGAGGCGCCCTCGGCACGGGGCGAGAGGAAGACGCCCGCGCCCAGCTTCTCCAACTGCCCCGCGCGGTGGACATCGTCCCACTGCCAGGCCAGGGCGAGTTGTGGTACGCCGTACAGCGCGGCCGTCGCCCAGGTGCCGGCCCCGCCATGGTGCACGACGGCCGTGCACGTCGGCAGCACGACATGCAGGGACAAGCTGTCCACGACCCGGACATTCGCGGGCAGCGGCGGCAGATCGGGTTGCTCCTCCGCCTTTACCGTGGCGACCACCTCGACGTCCAGCTCCGCGATCGCCGCCAGCAGTTCAGCTGCCCCGGGCAAGCCCGCGAAACCGGTCGAGCGCTCCGTGATGCCCTGGGTGAGCAGTACCCTCTGCCGCTGCGGGGCCCGCCGCAGCCACGAGGGCACCACAGCGGGGACCGGGCCGTTGTACGGGACGAAGCGCATGGGTACGGTCGGCCGGGTCGTGGGGAGCCGGACGCTCGGCGGCATCTGGTCGATCGTCCAGTGCCCGCTCACCACCTCGGTACGGAAGGCCGATCCGTGCCGCTCCAGCGTCCACGTCAGCCATTCCTTCAGGGAGTCGTCCCGGAGCTCGGCCGGTACGTCCTCCAGCGCCTGCCGGAAGCGGTCGTGCACCCGCAGAAAGAGGTCCGGGCCCCAGAGCAGACGGGCGTGCGCGGCTCCCACGACCTGTGCCGCCACCGCGCCGGCGAAGGTGAAGGGCTCCCAGACCACCAGGTCGGGACGCCACCAGCGGGCGAAGTCCACCAACTCGTCGATCATGGAGTCGTTGTTGATCTGGGCGTAGAACGCCGCGGTCAGCATCGAGGTCGACGCTTCCAGGAAGTCCAGGCCGAGCAGCTCGGGCCGGTTCTCCAGGTAGTCGGGATTGCTGTGCAGGGCGAACACTCCGGGCGCCATCGCCCCCATCGCGGACTCGACCTGGTGGTCCGTGCCCACCGGCACCGCGGTGAGACCCGCCCGGGTGATGCTCTCCGTGAGGGAGGGCTGGCTCGCCACCCGGACGTCGTGTCCCGCCGTCCGCAGCGCCCACGCCAGCGGCACCACTCCGTTGAAGTGCGCGTCCATGGCGAACGCCGTCAGCAGTACCTTCATCGGGGCTGCCTTTCCGAGGTCACCGGTCTAGTCCTTCGCCAGGGACTGGGAGAGTGGGGCGCGGACCACGGGGGAGCGTCCGCGCCTCACCGTGTCCCCCTTCGTCCGCAGCGCCGGCAGCCGCTCGGCCAGTGCCCGTACGGCGGCCGTGCACTGCACACGGACGAGCGGCGCGACCAGCCGCGCGTGCTCCCGGTCGGTGAGGGCCAGGTGCGAGAACCCGGGATCGCGGGGCCGGTCGATGCGGAAGCTGTCCGGGTCCTTGTACCGCTTCGGATCCCGCTGGGCCGCGTCCACCACCACCACCACGTGCTCGTCCGCCTCCAGTACCTCGCCGCCGATCTCCAGCCGGCCCTGGGTGACAAGGCTGCGCAATGTCAGGGGCGGCGCCCAGCGCAGGGTCTCCTCGACCGCGTCCGCCGCCCTGCTCGGATCGGCGCACACCATCGACCACTGGTCACGGTGGTCCAGGAGCGCCAGGACGGAATTGGCCACGGTGGTGGCCGTGATCTCGGCGCCCACCACGGCGCTCAGCACGCCGGCGGTGGCCACGTCCCCGGGGCCCCCGTCGGAACGCACGGCCAGCAGCGCGCTCAGCGCGTCGCCGGCCGGAGTACGGGAGCGGGCCGCCACGGCCGCCTCCATCAGCCCCCGTACGCGTCCGATCGCGTCCGTCAGCGCGCGGGCCGCGGGGAGACGGGGCGGGCACAGGGGGGAGTCGAGTGCCGGGCCGAACGCGGGCATCAAGTCCAGCAGTTCGGCACGGGCGGAGTCCGGAAGACCCAGAATCGCGGTCAGGGATCCGATGGCCACCGGCCGGGCCAGATCCCGTACCAGGTCGAAGTGGGACGGCAGGTCGTCCAGCACCCGGTGGACCGCGCGCTCGGCGTCCGGCCGCCAGGCCCCGCATGTGCGCGGACCGAGCACCGGGCGGAGCAGGTCCGCGAGGCGGTCGCAGTCGGCGGGGCGCCGGGACGGGAAGTCCTCGCCCAGCGGAGTCGTGTGACAGGTGCGCCACGTCTCCCACACGTTCTCGTGCACATGGCTGCCGGGGGCCGCCGGCCCGGCGTGCACGCCGGAGAGCAGGGGGGCCTCCAGCAGGCGGGCGGCGAGATCGGCGTCCGCGGTCACCCAGGTACCCAGCGAGCTGCGGTGGAGGGCGCCCCGGGCCCGGATGCGTTCACCGAGAAGGAGATGGTCCTCCTCGCCGCGCAGCCGTTCGGCATAGGGGTCGCCGAGCGCGCCGAAGACGAAGTGCAGGCCGCGCAGGGTCAGCAGGTGACGGCCCAGCTCGCTGTCGGTCGGGTCGGCCGCCGGTGCGGAAGGAGGGGGCGTGGACATCGTGGTGCTCCTCGTCATGTCGTCGCGATCCGGGTGTGCGCGCAGATGGCCTCGGCCAGCGGCTCGTGGACGGCGAGGGGCAGGGCGTGGCCCATGTTCTCCACCTCCACGACCCGGGCGCCCGGGATCAGATCGGCGAGGTGCTGGGCGTGCGGCGAGGGAGCAGCCGGGTCGCGCATGGCCTGGATCGCGAGCACCGGTGTGGTGACGCGGGCCAGTTCCGCTCCACGCGCGACGGGCGGCTGCGGAATCATGTGGTGCACGATCGGCTCCTCGAAGGTTCCCGCGTGTGCTGCCGCCTGGAGCTCACGGCGTCGGAACTCGTCCGCGTCGAAGGGCACCCCCTCCCCGTTCAGCAGGCGCCACTTCTCCACCCGGAGTTCCAGCCGGGCCTCGTCCGTCTCGGCCGGCTGCTGCACCAGAGCCACCATCTCCAGGAACCGCGCTGTGGGCAGCGGCAGCCCGTCGGCCGAGGGGGCTCCGGCGACCGCCGCCTCGATGGCGGCGTCGAAGTCGACGTCCAGCGCGCCCCCGAGCATGACGGTGAGGGTCAGCAGACGCTCGGGTGCGTCCAGGGCGAGAAGCTGGCCGATGGTGTGGCCCAGGGACATCCCCACCACATGGGCGGCCTCGATCTGCCAGCCGTCCAGGACGGCCAGCGCGTCGGCGGCCAGTTCGTCGAAGCCGTACGGTCGGCGGGCGAAGACGCCCTGCGAGGAGCGGCCGGTGTCCCGGTGGTCGTACCGGATCACGAAGTGCCCCGCCGCCACGAGCCGTTCGACGAACTCGTCGGGCCAGGACACGGCGGTGAGGTTGCCCCCGGCGATCAGGAGCATCGGAGAGTCGGCCGGGTTTCCGAGCCCTTCGCTCCACAGAGTTGTCTCTCCGTGCGAGATCGTGCGTGCCGTCATCGTCGAGCCCTTCCCTTCGTACGGTGTTCAGGAGAGGTCGGGCGCGGGGGCCAGAACGAGGAGCGAGAGGTCGAACGGAATGGTCGGCGACGGTAGTTGGCGCACGCTCTCCACGACCAGGCCCGCCGACGCGGCCAGCCCCTCCCACTTCTCCCGAGTGCGCAGGGCGCCGCCGAGGAAGACCAGCATCCGCAGGTCCAGCTCGGTGAACTGCTCGTTGAAGGAGTTCTCATGGGTGTCGTCGCGCTCGTGGACGAGGATCCGCCCGCCGGGCTCCAGAGCGTCGGCGCAGCGGCTCAGAATCCGAACGGCGTCCTCGTCGGGCCAGTTGAGCAGCACGAAGGAGAGGATGATCGCGTCCGCCTTGCGGGGCAGCGGGTCGAAGAAGTCACCCTCGACGGCATCGACCCGGTCGGTGAGACCCTCGCCCTTGAGGTAGGTGCGGGCGGCGTCCACGGTGCCCGCCATCTCCAGCACCGTGGCTGATACGTGCGGAGCCCGGCGCGCTACGGCGGCGGCGAAGCCGCCCTTTCCGCCGCCCACGTCCAGGACGTGCCGGACGCCCGTCCAGTCGTACGCCGCCGCCGGGGCGTCGAACGCGACGTCCTGGTCGCAGGCGAGGAGCGAGTCGAAGGACTCCCGCAGCTGCGGACGTTGGGCGAGGTCCTCGTAGAACGTCGTGCCGTAGATCGATTCGTAGGTGGGGCGGCCGGTCCGCACCGCGTCGAGGAGACGGGTGAACGACATGTCGGCGTGCGCCACCGTCTGGGTGAGGTCGTGCCAGGCCCGCTGCGAGGCCGGGTGGTCGTCCGCGAGCAGCCCCCCGGTCTCGGTCGGGACGAACTCCCCGGGTGCGGACTCCTCCAGCAGCCCGATCGCCACGAGATGGCGGATCAGCCGCAGGAGCGGTCCGGGCCGGGTGTCGGTCCTGGCCGCCAGGGCTTCGATGGAACGGGCGCCGTCCAGAATGTGGTCGACCAGCCGCAAGGTGGCCGCCACCCTGACGACCATGGGTGTGTGCAGGCTCCCGAGGCGTATCAGGGTCCTGAGTGCGTCGATCTGCTGCGGTCGGCCATCGTGCGTCGGTTCGGCTGTCATGAGGTGTCCGTGCTCCTGTCGTGAGGTCGGCGGGAGGGGGAACGCGCGGGTGTCAGGAACGCCAGCCTTCGTCAGCGGGCCAGGGCTCGCCGAGCTGGCGGTACGTACCGAGGTAGTCGGGCCAGTCGCGGTGGTCGCGGATCCTGCCGTCGACGATGCGTAGGAGGTGGATCTGCTCGCCGGAGAACCGGCGCCCGGTGGGAGGCATGCCGACGAGGTTGCCGACGTGCCGGCCGTAGAGGGCCAGCTTCGCCCGCACCCAGGAGCCGTTCTCCTCGTACGAGATCTCTTCGAGGTGCGCCTCCTCGGAGAAGGCGTACTTCAGCCAGGTGACCGCGGTGGCGAACGCCTCCGGACCGCGCATGTCCGGGTTGTGCTCCAGCGCTCCCGGGTTCAGATATTCGGGATGGATGAACTCCGCCGCGGCGTCAGTCTTTCCGGTGTTGTACGCCTCGACCATACGCCGGACGAGATCGATCTGTGGGCTCATCAAATGTCCCTCCGTAGAGAAGGCGGCGCCTGTGGTGACCGCTGGGGTAATTCTTGTTTCCGGCGGCCGTGACATGCAAGAACCTGATGGGTGTCTCGAAGGGAACTCCACCGCTCCTCAAGCGTGAGTCGAATACTGGAAACCAGGAAGCGGAATCACTTTGCAGAGGCAGGAGTCGACGTTGCGGGATTCGTCCTACAAGGATCAGGTTGCGCGCGCCTTCGATCAGTCTTCTTCGACCTACGACCGGCTGGGGGTGGAATTCTTCACGCCCATGGGCCGGCGACTGGTCGACATCGCGGCGCCGGCCCCCGGTGAACGGGTGCTCGACATCGGATGCGGCCGCGGAGCATGCCTTTTCCCGGCTGCGGAGAGGGTGGGGCCCGAAGGGAGAGTCGTCGGAATCGATATTGCTCCCGGAATGATCGAGGAGGCCCGGAAGGAGGCGGTGGAGCGCAAACTGCGTAATGCCGTACTACAGGTGATGGACGCCGAGATGCCCGACCTTCCGGCGCGTTCATTCGACCTCGTCACGGGAAGCTACAGCGTCATCTTTCTGCCGCACGCGACCGATGCGCTGACGCGATATGCTGGGATTCTGGACAGTGGCGGCAGGATCGCCTTCACCAGCCCGGTTTTCCGCGCGGGAATCTTTCCTTTCCTGCCGCCGGAATTCACTCCGCTCATTCCACGGTCGCTGCTGGAACACCTCCCCGAGCAGTGGCGGCCCGAGGCGCTGGTCCAGCGGTTCAACAGCTGGCTGGAAAGGCCCGAGGACCTCGTGCGCACGCTGGAGGGCTGCGGATACGACTCGGTGGCCGTCGTGGACGAACCGGTGCGGATGACCGCCGTGTCGAGCGAAGCGTGGGTGGACTGGTCCCACACCCAGGGCATGCGACTGCTGTGGCAGAACCTGCCCCCGGCCCAGCGGGCGGAACTGCGCTCGCGCCTTCTCGAGGGGCTCGACGAGCTGAGTGACGACACCGGGGCGCTCGCCATCGACGTCCCCGTCCGCTTCGTCACCGCCCGGGTCGCCCGTTGAGTACGGCTTCCCGGTCGCGCACGGAGGCCAGCGCGGCCGCGACGGACTCCCGGTCCGCCGCGGCCGGGCCCTCCCCGGGCGGCAGGAGCGCCACCACGGCGTTCTCTCCGCGACGCACCGTCGGATGCCGCCGGGCCAGGGCGCTCAGCCCCTGCCCCGGGCCCGCCTCCACGCAGACCACACCCGAGCGCGAGGTGAGAACGGAGTCCAGCGCGGGCCAGAACCTGACCGGCTCCACTGGATGACCGGCCCAGTACGACGCGTCGGCGGCCAGGCGTCCGGTGAGCAGCCCCGCGCGGTAACCGGAGTGGACGGGGATGCGGGGCGCCGACACGGGCGTGGCGGCGAACCGCTCGGCCGCCCCCGTCGCGTACGGGGCCAGCGCCGGGCTGTGGAACGCGGTGAGCGAGGGAATCCGCCGGCACGTCAGGCCCGCCTCGTGGAGCGCCCCGGCGACCTCGGCCAGCGACTTGTCGGGTCCCGCCAGAATGGTCTGCCGGGGCGAGTTGAGCGCGGCGACCACGACGCCGTCCCGTACGTACGGCTCCAGCGCCGAGGCCTCCGCCGCGACCGCCAGCATGCCGCCCGGCGGGGCAGCGGCGAGCCGCCGCACCCGGTCCAGTACGAGACCCGCCGCCTCCCCGGGGGTGAACACCCCGGCCAGCGCGGCGGCCGCCATCTCACCGATGCTGTGTCCCAGGAGGGCCGAGGGCCGCAGCCCCCGCGCCATCACCATCCTGCCCAGGGCGTAGTCCACCGCGAACAGCAGCGGCTGGGAGCGGGTGACGTGCGGCAACGGGACCTCGGGGTGCTCGGCCAGCCAGTCGGTACGCAGCCGCCCGCCCTCCCCGCGCGCCTCCGCGTCGTACGCGTCGAACACCTCGTCCAAGGCCGAGGTGAAGGCGGGCTCATGCCCGTACAGTCCGGCTGCCATGCGCGGATGCTGCGAACCCTGTCCCGGAAACATCAGGAGAATCGCGGACGCGTCCATGACGGGCTCCTCACCGGGCGGCCGACGAGGCCGCCCACGACGGGTACTCCAACAGTTCCACGACGGCGCACGACCAGCTGAAGCCGGCCCCGACGCTCACGAGCAGGCACAGTTCGCCGGGTGCGATGTCGCCGGAGGCGACCAGGTGATCGAAACCGGCGATCGGGTCACCACCCCCGAGATGGCCGGTGCGCCGCCCGAACTCCCACGTGGTGTGCTCCGGTTCGATATCCCACTTGGAGAAGAAGGCCGCGTTCAGCCGCCGTCTGCCCATGTGCGGCAGCACCACCCTGTCGATGTCGGCCAGTGTCACCCCAGCCGCCTCCAGCGCGCCGGTGAGCGCCGCCTCCTGGCCCGCCGAGACCCGGGCGACGCTGAACGCGGAGCCGGCCTCGGCCACGTACGCCCGCTTGTGCGCGCCCAGGTCCACGGTGCCCGGCTCCTCCTCCACGGACGGCGGGCCGAACGGGTGGCCGCCCCTGTGCATCCCCTCCAACTGCGGTTCGGAGACCGTCACCAGGCTGCGCAGCCTGGCGAAGCCCTCGCGCCGGGACAGCACCAGGGCCGTACCGCCGTCGGCGTACACCGTCCCCGGGTCGCTGCGCCAGCGATCGAATCCCGGCAGGTGCATGCGGTCACCGGTGGTGATCAGCGCGGCATCCCGGTCCGGGGAGGCCAGCAGGTAGCCCCTGGCCAGTTCCAGGGCGGCCATACCGCCGTTGGAGACCTGCCCCACCTCCACGGCCGGGCAGCGGTTGCCGACCGCCACCCGCTGGACGTAGGACGCGGGAGCCCACAGCGGGTGGCCCTGGAAGTACAGGCCGGAGTGGAGCACCAGGGCGATGCGGGCCGGACCGACGCCCGACCGGTCCAGGGCGACGCCGGCGGCCAGGGCCGCCATCTGGGCCGGGCCCTCCTTGTCCGCCACCGCCACCGCCAGCATCGCGGTCGAGGTGGCGAGTGCCCGCTCGCAGTACCCGCCGGCCAGGGCCTGTTCGGTGGTCATGGCCGGCGGGAGCCAGGTGCCGCAGCCCGCTACGTAGAGGTCCTGGGACTCCGCACTCATCGCACCCCCCTGACCACCAGCGCGCTGTTGAACCCGCCGTAGCCGCGGGCGACCACCAGCGCGGCCCGGCCGGCGCGCGCGCCGCTCGCCTCGGGCAGCGGCCGGGGCCGTCCCGTCACGAGGTCCAGTGGCAGCTCCGGGTCCACCTCCACGAGGGCGGTCGCCGGCACCACCGAGTCACGCAGCGACAGCAGGGCGGTCGCCACGTCCAGCGGCCCGGCCCCCGAGTACAGCCGGCCGGTGAGGGTCTTGGGCACGGTCACCGGCACCCCGCGCGGCCCGAAGACCGCCGCCAGGGCTTCCGCCTCCGCGGCGTCCAGCCCGGGAACGGCCGCGCCGTCGGCGAACACCACGGCCACGTCGTCGGCGTCCAGCCCCGCGTCGGCGAGCGCCGCTTCGATGGCGCGGACGAGCGACGAGGGCCGGCCGGAACCGGGGGGCGGGTCGAAACTCGCGCCGTATCCGGCGATCTCCCCGTAAGACGGTGCGCCCCGGGAGGCGGCCCGCCCGGCATCTTCGAGGGTGAGGATCGCCCCTCCCTCACCCGGCACGTGCCCGGCCGCCCGCCGGTCGAAGGGCAGATACGCGGTGGCAGGGGCGTCCGCCCCGCTCAGCCGTCCCGACGCCAGCTGGGCCGCCATTCCGTACGGGCACAGCGACGAGTCGACGGCCCCCGTCACGATCAGTTCCGCGCCGCCCCTGACCTTGCGCCGGGCGTGCCCGAGGGCGTCCAGGCCGCCTGCCTGCTCGGCCACCAGCACGCCGACGGGGCCGCGCAGGTCGTTGCGGATGGCGATCTGCCCGGTGTTGACGGCGTAGAACCAGGCGAACGACATGTAGGCGCTGACATGGGCCGGTCCCTGGCCCCAGAGGTGTTGCAGCTCCCGCTGGCCGAAGTCGAACCCGCCGGAGGCGCTGGCGGTGATCACGCCCGCCGCCAGCGCCGATGAGGGGGTGCAGCGGGCCTCGGCGAGCGCCCAGTCGGCGGCGGCCAGCGCGTACTGGGTCATCCGGTCGGTCTGGACCAGCAGCGGCTTGGGCAGATGGGCCCGGGCGTCGAAGTCGTACACCTCGCCGACGAGCCCGCCGAGCCTCCCGTCGTCCGTGGCACTCCGGAGCGGACCGATGCCGCTGCGGCCCTTCAGCACGGCGTCCCAGTACGCACGCGTGCCCAGGCCGTTGGGGGCCACGACGCCGATGCCGGTCACCACGGCCCGGCCCGGGGGAGCACTCCGCGCGGGCGGCCGGGAGGGGGCCGGGGCGTCGCGGACCACGGGGCCCGTCACGACGCCGCCACTTCGTACCTGCTCAGCAGCATCGCGCTCTGGAAGCCGCCGAATCCGCTGCCCACGGTCAACGCGTGCCGCACGTCCCGTTCACGCGCGGTCAGCGGTACGTAGTCCAGGTCCAGTTCAGGGTCGGGGTCGTGCAGATTCGCTGTCGGCGGGACGGCCCCGTACTCGATGGCCAGCGCGGTCGCCGCGACCTCCAGGGCGCCGACCGCGCCGAGGGAGTGCCCGATCATCGACTTGATGGAGCTGATCGGCACTCCGTACGCGTGCGCCCCCAGGGCCCGCTTGAACGCGGCGGTCTCGTGCAGGTCGTTCTGTTTCGTCGCGGTTCCGTGGGCGTTGACGTAGTCCACGTCGGAGGGGTCACGGCGGGCCTCGTCCAGCGCCGCGGTGACCGCCGCCGCCAGCTCCGCCCCGTCGGCCCGCAACCCGGTCATGTGATGAGCGTTGCTGCGGGAGGCGTACCCGCCGATCTCCGCGTAGATCCGCGCGCCCCGCCGCCGTGCGGATTCGGCCTCCTCCAGCACCACGATCGCGCCGCCCTCGCCCAGCACGAACCCGTTGCGGCTGCGGCTGAAGGGGCGCGAGGCGGTCTCGGGGGTGTCGTTGTGGTCGGAGGTGGCCCTGATGGCGTCGAAGCAGGCCACGGTGATCGGTGCGACGGGGGCGTCCACACCGCCCGTGATCATGGCGTCCACCGAGCCCTCGCGGATCAGCTCGCAGGCGTACCCGATGGAGTCGATCCCCGAGGTGCACCCGGCGGAGACGACGGCGGCAGGCCCCTCGGCCCCCGCCAACCAGGCGAGTTCGGCGGCGATGGAGCTCGGCACGAAGTAGTCGTAGAGGGCCGGTGACCCCCGGTCGGCGTCCAGGAACCAGTTCGCCCCGCCGTTGCTGAGCGCGACGTACTCGGACTCCAGCCGCTGAGTGCAGCCCACCGCTGTGCCGACGCACACTCCCATCCGGTGCGCGCGCTCCTCCTCGATCCGCAGCCCGCTGTCGACGAGCGCCTCCTGCCCGGCGACCAGCGCGAACTGGCTGACGCGGTCGAGCGATCCGATCTGCTCCCGGGACAGTCCCGCTGCCAGCGGATCAAAGTCGCACTCGGCGGCGATCCGGGAACGGAAGGGCGTGGCGTCGAACGAGCGGATGGCCCGGGTGGCGGTGGTCCCCGACAGCAGGAACTCCCAGAACGGCTTGGTCCCGGTGGCGCCGGGAGCCACCACGCCGATCCCGGTGATGACGACCCTTCGGTTCATGTCTCCCGCACCCCTGATCCCTCTGTGCGCGCCGAGCGGGGAGCCACGCGCACCTGCCGGGCCCGGTACAGGGCCGGCTCGCTGGTGGCCAACGCCCGCAGAGCCTTCGCGTGGGCGGGGAACTCCGGATGCGCCAGGGCGTCCCGGAAGCACGCCTCGTCGTCCCAGACGGCGATGTTGACGTAGTTCGGGGGCCCCTCGGTCGCACCGTCGTCCGCCGCCGGCGCCAGCAGGCTGTGGCTGCGGAATCCGCGCCGCCGGCACAGGAATTCCGCCGTCTCGGCGAAAGCCGCCTCGAACTCGGCTGCGGATCCCACCAGCGTGAATCGGTTGACGAACGTCACCGACCCGGAGTCGGGGTCGTTCGGTTCTGGCAGAGGCATCGTTGCTCCACAGGTCCATCGGTACGTGGGTGGGGAGGGGTGCGGCTGTGGCCTTTCCCGCTTCTGGAGTTGTCCCTCGGATTCCGAGGCTGTGCGGCGGAACTCGCGCGCCGGTGGAAGGCGGGTTGTCAAGTGCGGTTCGAGCAAACGTTGTGAGATTTGCCCTCCGACGAAGGGAGGGCCATGTCCGACGTAAGCGATCGGGTCGCACTCGTGACCGGAGGCACCAGCGGCATCGGTCTCGCGGTGGTGCGCAAGTTCGCCGGAGACGGAGCACGGGTGTTCCTGTGCGCGCGCGGCGAGGAAGCCGTCACCCGGACCGTGAAGGAACTGCAGGCAACGGGGCTGGAGGTGGACGGCAGGCCGTGCGACGTGCGGAGCACTGCCCAGGTCGACGAGCTGGTCGCCGCCGCGAGGCACCGCTTCGGGCCGATCGACATCGTGGTCAACAGCGCGGGCCGGGGTGGCGGCGGGGCCACCGCCGAAATCACCGACGAGCTGTGGACGGACGTCATCGACACCAATCTCCACGGGGCCTTCCGGGTCGTCCGCGCGGTCCTGGCCACAGGCGGCATGCCGGAGCACGGCTGGGGGCGGATCATCAACATCGCCTCCACGGGCGGCAAGCAGGGCGTCGCCCTCGCCGCCCCCTACTCCGCCTCCAAGAACGGGCTGATCGGTTTCACCAAGGCCGTCGCACTCGAGCTGGCCAAGACCGGCATCACCGTCAACGCCGTCTGCCCCGGGTACGTCGAGACGCCCATGGCCGAGGGCGTCAGGGAGCGCTACGCCGCGTTCTGGGGTATCACCGAGCAGGACGTACTGGAGAAGTTCCAGGCGAAGATTCCCCTCGGGAGGTACTCCACCCCCGAAGAAGTGGCCGCGATGGTCCACTACCTGGCCTCCGAGAGCGCCGCTTCGATCACCGCGCAGACGCTCAACGTCTGCGGTGGCCTCGGCAGCTACTGATCTCCCGCGACCCCGATTTCAGGAGGGCAGATGACCGAGTCACCCGTACAGGAGACCGAGCACGAGATCCGCATCGCGGCACCGCCCCAGGCCGTGTTCGCCGCCCTGGCCGATGCCCCGGGCTGGCCCGCGGTGTTCCCGCCGAGCGTCCACGTCGAACAGCTGGAACGCACGGGCTCCACCGAGCGGATCCGCGTCTGGGCCACCGCCAACGGCTCCCCGCGCACATGGACGTCGCGGCGCGAGCTGGACGAGCGGGCCCGGCATATCCGCTTCCGGCAGGAGGTCTCCGCCAGTCCGGTCGCCGCGATGGGCGGTGCGTGGATCGTCGAGGAGACCGACGCCGGCGGCTCCCGGGTGCGGTTGACGCACGACTTCCGGGCGGTGGACGACGATCCGGCGGCGATCGAGTGGATCCACCGGGCGGTGGACCGCAACAGCGAGGCGGA
Organism: Streptomyces sp. CA-278952; assembly: GCF_028747205.1. NCBI lineage: Bacteria > Bacillati > Actinomycetota > Actinomycetes > Kitasatosporales > Streptomycetaceae > Streptomyces > Streptomyces sp. CA-278952. The sequence continues at coordinate 2,152,171 of NZ_CP112880.1, read as the reverse complement.
ACTGGCCTCCCTGCGCGCCGCGCTGGAACGCCCCGACGGGACCGCGCCGACGACCTTCGAGGACACCGTCCTGGTCCGTGGCCGGGCCCAGGACGTCTACGACTTCCTCTACCGCGCCGACCTCTGGCCGGAGCGGCTGTCCCATGTCGCACGGGTCACGGTCGAGGAGGAGGACCCGGGGCTCCAGCATCTGTCGATGGAGACGCGTACGGCCGACGGCTCGGTACACCACACCGAGTCGGTGCGCGTCTGCTTCACCGAACGGCACGTCATCGCCTACAAGCAGCTGCGCACCCCGCCGCTGCTCTCGCTCCACCTCGGACGCTGGTCGATCCGTCCGAGCGGCGACGCCGTCGCGGTCACCTCGGCGCACACCGTGTCCGTGGTCCCCTCGGCGATCGAGAAGGTGCTCGGGAAGGGGGCGACCGAGGCGGACGCCGTCGAGTACGCCCGTAAGGCCCTGGGCCGCAACAGCCTGCTGACGCTCGATGCGGCGGGGCAGTACGCCGAGTCCCGCGTCTGAGACCAAAGTCCGGTGCGAGGCGTCTCGGGCGCCCCGCACCGGGCTCCGGAGCCGCCGACTGCCCGAGGGTGCCCTCCGTTCACCGGAGGGCACCCTCGCGCAGTCGGCGTCAGGTCAGCGACAGCCCTCCGTCCACCGCCACCGTGGTGCCGGTGATGAACGAGGCCTCCGGGTCCGCGAGTTGTACCACCCACCGGGCGATCTCCTCGGAGGCTCCCGTACGGCCGAGCGGCGTGCGCTGCCCCATCGCCTCCAGGAACCCGTCGTAGGCCTCCTGGGACATTCCCGCCCGCACCCCCGTACCCGTGTCGATCACTCCCGGGGCCACGCCCACCACCCGGATGCCCCGGGGCCCGAGCTCCACCGCCCACGAGCGGGTGAACAGGTCCAGGCCTGCCTTGGTGGCTCCGTACACCGAGTTCCCCGGCCAGGCACGCAGACCGAGTGCTCCCGCCGAACCGATGTTCACCACCACCCCGCCGGCGGTCTCCAGCGGACCGAGCACGGCCTGGGTAAGGAGCGCGGGGGCGACCAGGTTCGTCGCGACCTGGGCCTCGACCGCCTCCCGTGTCAACTCGCCCAGCGTGCCGAAGGCGGCGGTGGCGGCGTTGTTGACCAGCACGTCCACCGCGCCGCCCCACCGCTCCCGGACCTCGTCGGCGACGGCGGTGAGGCCCGCCCGGTCGGTGATGTCCACGGCCAGCGCGTGCGCCTCCTTGTACCCGTCCACCGTCTCGGCCAGCGTGCCGGGCGTCCTGCCTACGACGAGTACGCGGTCTCCCCGGTCGGCGAATGCGCGGGCGACGGCCCGCCCGATGCCGGAGCCGCCGCCGGTCACGATCACGGATCGTTGCGTGTTCTTCATGGAGCGAGGCTAAAATCCGCCGGTCGAGGTCGGCTTGAGCGTCTCCGCCCGCCGCGCACGGACGCTGTCGGGAGAGCGTGCGGCCTGCGGACCGGCCGCCCGGTGTTCCGCCGTCAGCCGCTCCAGCACGGGCACGATGTCGTTGGGACTCGGTGTCCCGATGAGTTCGGTTCGCACGGTGCGCGCCCCCGCCGCGTACGAGGGATCGTCGAGCAGCGCCAGGACGCGCTCGCGCAGCAGAACCGGTGAGACGTCCGCGGCATCCACGAACATGCCCGCCCCGCTGCGGTCCAGGGCGTGTGCCTTCTCCATGGCGTCCCACATCATGTCGGGCACGATCAACTGCGGTACCCCGTGTGCGAGGGCCGTCATGAAGGTTCCGGAGCCTCCGTGGTGGACGATGCCCGAACAGGAAGGCAGCAGCGCGTTGAGCGGGACGAAATCGACGGCGCGTACGTTGGGCGGCAGGGTGCCGAGCTCCGCACGCAACTCCGCGGGGAGCGTCGCGACGACCTCGACGTCCAGCCCGTCCACGGACGCGAGGATGTCGCGGGCCGCGAGCGTCCCGGCGCCGGCCGCCTCTCCCAGGGAGACTCCGAGCGTCAGGCACAGGCGCTTCGGCCGGCCGGGCGGTTCGCGCAGCCAGTCCGGCAGCAGTGAGGGCCCGTTGTACGGCACGTAGCGCACCGGCACACAGGGCAGGTCCAGGGGGATGCGCATCGAGGTGGGGGTGGGGTCGATGGTCCACTGCCCGAGGACGAGCTCCTCGCTCATGTCCTCCGCGCCGCCCCCGCACCGCTCCAGTGTCCAGGTGAGCCACTCGGCCAGCGGGTCGTCCCGCAGTTCGGGGAGTCGCCGGTTCAGCATGGCGCTGAAGGCCGTCCGGTTCCTGCCCATCTGGTCGGGGCCGAACAGCAGCCGGGCGTGCGCCGCCCCGGTGAGCCGGGCAGCCACCGGTCCGGCCAGGGTGAGTGGGTCCCAGATGACCAGGTCCGGCCGCCAGTCGCGGGCGAGGCCGACCAGGTCGTCGACCATCGGCTCGGGGCATACGTTCTGGAAGACCATGGCCGTCATCGCGGTGAACATGCCGAGCGCGTGGTCCCACGGGTAGGGGTCGTAGCGGGAGTTGCTCATGGCGAGACCGCCGAGGTTGCGGTCGTCCTCGAAACTGGCGTTGGCGTCCCGGGTCTCTTCCTCGATGTTCAGGGTGGCGCCGATCCGAGCGGCGGGCAGGCCCGCCCGGACGATGTCGTCGAGCACGTCGGGCTGGCTGGCCACGAGCACCTCGTGTCCCGCGCTGCGCAGGGCCGATGCGAGCGGGACCTGGGCGTAGACATGGGAGCGCGCGGCCATCGTCGTGAACAGGACTCGCACAGGTGACTCACTTCCGGGAGGGGGCCGATGGCGCGGCCGAGCGGGTGGAGGGCGCCCCCAGCGACAGGCTGTGCAGACAGGCGATCAGTGTGCGGGCCTGGATGTTGACGTAGTGGGAGTGCCGCAGCAGGTCGGTGAACTGGTGGAGCGTCATCCAGCGGTAGTCGCCGCCGTCCGGTATGTCCTGGTCGGCCTCGACGATCATGTACGTGTTCACCGCCCGGTAGAAGCGCCCGCCCTCCTCCGAGAGTGCCGTCGCGTAACGCACCCGTTCCGGCGGCGCTTCCAGGACGGCGTCGAGGAAGCGGGGTCTGGCCTCCGGGGGGAGCGTTTCCAGGCTGGCGGGGGTGCACTGCACGGTGGGCGCGATCTCCACGATGTCGACGTAGCCCGGCTCCACCCTGGCGTGGGCCAGGATGTGCAGGACGCCGTCGAGCTTCCTGGTGAGGAAGGCGGTGACCCCCTGGTCGGTGGGCTCGATCATGGGCTGACACCACCCGGAGACCTCCCGGGAGGCGGCCGTCACGTCGACGCCCATCACCTCCAGGAAGTGTTTGCTCTCGTGGGCGATCACGCCATCACGTTCGAGCCAGAGCGGCAGTGCGTTGAGGGCCGCCGGACGGGTGTGAACCTCGGTGCGGCTGCGCAGGTCCGCGATCCAGCTGACGATGTCCACGGTGCTGTGCAGGCTGCCCTCCGAGGCCGCGCACGAGCGCACGACGGACCGGTGGAACGCGGCGTCGGCCCCGGCCGGTTCCACGTCGGCGAGCGGATGCGGCCCCTGGCTCGCGAACGGCATGCAGGCCAGGACCGTCCGGGCGTCCATGTTGACCAGGTTCTCCACGCCGAGCAGCTGATGGAGCTGGCCGATGGTCAGCCAGTGGAAGTCCTGGTGGGGCGGAACGTCGCCGTCCACCTGAACGATCATGTTGCGGTTGCGCTTGCGGTAGAACCAGGACCCCTGCTCGGACTGGAGCACATCGGCGACCACTCGCCGGCCCGTGACGTCGCGGAAGTGCTCCAGGTACGGGACGGCCTTGCCGCCGTGCAACCGCGTGTAGTTGCTCCGGGTGGCCTGGACGGTCGGGGAGAGCTGGAGACCGCCCGGATTGCCGGGCTCGAACTTGGCCTGTACGAGACAGTGCAGGGTGCCGTGGAACTCCTTCGTAAGAAAGCCGAGGATGCCGACCTCGGGCTGGTTGACGATCGGCTGGTGCCAGCGGGGGACAGGCGCACCGGGGATGTGGACGGCCAGGCCCTCGACGGTGAAGAACCCTCCCGTGCGGTGGGCGATGGTCCCCGTGGCGGGGTCGCGCTCCCACCCTTCGAGGGCATCGAGCGGGATGCGCTCGGTGCGGTGGACCACCCGCTCGGAGCGGTCGGCGTACCAGGACCAGAAAGGGGCCATGCCGTCGAGGCCGTCGCGGGCGCGTGCCGAACGGGCGATCTGCTCGGTCAGCGGTGCGCCGCTGTGCAGGCGTATGGTCGAGGCCGGAAGCGCGCCCACCGTCAGTCCAGCCCGTCGCGGGTGACCGTCCGGTGCCTGACGCGCCACTCGCCCGCCTCCCGCACCAGGAGGTCGGCGCAGACCGTGCTGCGGCGCAGCACCGGGTCCCCGCCCCGCGGTGTCTCCAGCACCACCGCGTAACTCCGGGCGCCGACCTCGTCCTGTTTGCCGTCGACGGTCAGCATCCCCAGCCAGTGCCTGCGGGTGATCCCGTCGGCGTCGAAGCGGTCGACCGTCTGCCGTGCGGCTCGCGCGATGTCGGACGCACCGCGGACTGCCTCACCGCCCACCTGGAAGACGCCGTCGTCCGTGAAGGTGCGCGCCCATTCCTCGGCTTTGCCGTCGTCCAGGAGTTGCATCTGCCGTGCGTAGAACTGCTGTACCTGAAGGTGGATCCCGGGGTCGGCCGGGCCGTCCGCCCGCCTGTCGTCCGCCGCGAACGCGTTCATGGTTGCCTTTCGGATCGCCGTGGGGGCCTGGTCGCCCTCCGGTGCCGGACCGCACGCCCGCCGCCCAGCGTGTCGGGCCCACCGTCGGCCTCCCGTCTTGAGGTGAGGCTGACAACGACCGGACCACTGTCGCTCCAGCCCGACTCCACGCCCCGCGCCGAGGGTGGTCGTCGCGGTCGCGGCAGAGCGGCACGCGAGAGCGGCCACCGGTGCGAAGGAGTGGGAATGGCGGAGTTCGGCCAGGCGGAACTGGAAGAGATCATGAGACAGAGCATGGGGGAGGACGAGCCGGTCAATCTGTCGGCGGAGGACACCCGGACGTTCGAAGAGCTCGGCTACGACTCGCTGGCCGTCCTGGAGGTGGTCAACCGCATCGCGCGGACGTACGAGGTGCAGCTGCCCGAGGAGGACCTGGCGGAGGTCAGGACCCCGATCGGTCTGCTGGCGTTCGTCAAGAAGAGGTTGCGGACAGCGGCATGAGGCCGGACCATCCCGGGCGGGGGAGTACCTACGGTGGGCTGGCGGGCCGGACCGCACTGGTGACCGGAGCCACGTCCGGCATAGGCCGGGCGGCGGCCCTCGCCCTCGCCCGCCGGGGAGCCCGTCTCGTGCTCGTCGGCCGCGACCCCGGGCGCCTGAGCAGGATCACCCGGGAGATCGCCGAAATCTCCGGCGCGGCCCCGGACGCCTTCCGGGCGGACTTCGCCGAGCTGCGGCAGGTACGTGACCTGGGGGAGCGGCTGCGAGAGGGGTACCCGCGTATAGACGTCATGGCCGCCAACGCGGGCGGCATGTTCTGGTCGCGCAAGACGACGGCGGACGGATTCGAGTCGACCTTCCAGGTCAACCATCTGGCGGGGTTCCTCCTCGCGTCGCTCCTGCGGGACCGGCTGGAGGGAGGCCGTCTCGTCCTCACCTCCTCCGACGCGTACACCGAGGGCAGGATCGATCCGGGCGAACTCGCCGGCGACGGCCGCCGCTACAGCGCGGGCGAGGCGTACAGCACCTCCAAACTGGCCAACCTCCTGACCGCCTCGGAGGCCTCTCGACGCTGGCCCGGCGTCCTGGCGGCGAGCTACCACCCGGGCGAGGTCCGTACCCGTATCGGACGGGGCACCATCGCCTCGACGTACTTCCGGTTCAATCCCTTCCTGCGTTCCGCGGAGCAGGGCGCCGACACCCTCGTATGGCTGGCGACGACGCCGTCCGACGGGCTGTCCCCAGGCGGCTACTACGCCGACCGGCGGCTGGTGCCGGTCAGCGGCCCGGCCGCGGACGCGGGGCTGGCGGCGAAGCTCTGGGAAGCGAGCGCGGCCGCCGTGGGCGCCGCCGGCTGACCTGCTCCGCGCCGCCCTTTCCGGGCCGCTCCGCGGCCCCGACCATCGAGCGCACGGACGTGCGCACAAGGATTCACCGAGAGGAACCCACTGTGAACAGGTTCGCCCCCGGCACTCCCGCGTGGTTCGACCTCGGCTCACCCGACGTCGCCGCGTCGGCCGACTTCTACAGCGGCCTCTTCGGCTGGAGCGCCACCGTCGTGAGCGATCCGGGCGCCGGAGGCTACACGACGTTCACCTCCGGCGGGCAGCTGGTCGCCGCGGTCGCCCGCCACCAGATCGACACCCCTTACCACCGTTCGTACGGGCCGGACAACGAACAGCACGGCATGCCCGCCATCTGGACCGTGTACTTCGCCACCGACGACCCCGAGGCGCTGACCAAGCGGGTCGAGGCGGCGGGCGGTGACGTGATCATGACCCCGATGGACGTTCTCGGACTCGGACGCATGGCTGTCTTCGCCGACCCGGCGGGCGCCGCGTTCGCGGTCTGGCGCAAGGGGATGATGGAGGGCGCCGAGGTGACCGGGGTCCCCGGCTCGGTCGGGTGGGTCGAGCTGGTCACCGGTGACTTCGCCGGATCCCGCGCCTTCTACCCGGCGACCCTGGGCCTGACCCCGTGGGACACCGGCGTGCCGGGGGTGTCCGACCCGGTCTGGCAGATCGGAGGCACTCCGGTCGCCGGGAGCAGGCAGCTGGGCGTCACAGGTGCCGTACGGCCGCACTGGGCGGTGTCGTTCGCCGTGGACGACTGCGACGGGACGGCGCAGCGGGCCGTGGCACTCGGCGGCGTCGTCGAGAACGAACCGGCGGACACGCCCCGCGGGCGGCGCGCGGACCTGGTCGACCCGCACGGCGCCGGGTTCTCGGTGGTGGAACTCCGCGAGGACTTCCCGGCGGCACCGGGCGGTTCCTCGTGAGCGAGGCGGCACCACGGGTGGGGCTCGATCCGTTCGGCTGCCCGGTCATGTCCATGAGGCGCAAGCCCGAGCTCCACGACACCTTCCGCCGCGCCGGGGCGATCGTCGAGGTGGAAGCTCCCGCGGGCGGTCCCGCCTGGGTCGTCACCGACGACGCGCTGGCCCGCGAGGTGCTGGCCGATCCACGCTTCGTCAAGGACCCCGAGCTGGCTCCCGAGTCGTGGCGGGGGGTGGACGACGGGCTCGACCGGCCGGCCCCGGAGCTGCGGCCCTTCACGATCATCGCCGTGGACGGCGAGGACCACCGGCGGCTGCGCCGCGTCCACGCGCCCGCGTTCAACCCGCGCCGGCTCGCCGAGCGGACGGACCGGATAGCCGCCGTCGCCGGCCGGCTGCTCGGCGAACTCGCCGATGCCTCCGGCCGGTCCGGCGAACCGGCCGAACTGATCGGCGGGTTCGCCTACCACTTCCCGCTCCTGGTCATCTGCGACCTGCTCGGCGTCCCGGTGACCGACCCGGTGATGGCGCGGGAGGCCGTCGGCGTACTCAAAGCACTCGGCCTCGGCAGTCCCCAGGACGAGAAGAACGGGGACGGCGGCGCCGAAGAGGCCGTCCCCGACACCTCGGCGCTGGTGGGGCTCCTCTCCGCCGCCGTGCGGGCCGCAGGTGAGGACGGCCCGCCGAGCATGACCCGCGTCCTGCGCGAGCGGGCGACGGCGGAGTTCGGCTCCGTCTCCGACGACCAGCTCATCTACATGATCACCGGACTGATATTCGCCGGTCACGACACGACGGGATCCTTCCTCGGGTTCCTGCTCGCCGAGGTCCTGGCGGGGGGCCTCGCGTCCGACGCCGACGACTCCGGCGTCACCCGGTTCGTGGAGGAGGCGCTGCGCCACCACCCGCCGGTGCCGTACACACTCTGGCGGTTCGCTGCCACCGAGCTACGGATCGGCGGGGTGCTGCTGCCCCGGGGAGCTCCGGTGCTCGTGGACATCGAAGGCATCAACACCGACGGCCGCCACCACGAGGAGCCGCACGATTTCCGGCCGCAGCGCCCGTCGAACCGGAAGCTCACCTTCGGCGACGGACCGCACTACTGCATCGGGGAGCAGCTCGCCCAGCTGGAGTCGCGCACGATGATCAAGGTGCTGCGCAGCACCTTCCCCGCCGCCCGACTGGCCGTACCGTACAGCGAGTTGAGGTGGACCCGGACGGGGGCGCAGACGGCGAGACTCACAGAACTCCCCGTCTGGCTGCGCTGACACGCCCACCATCACCCGCACCGGAGCAGCCGGCGGCTCCGACCGTGCATTCCTCATGGCTGGATGTGAGGGATCAATCCCAGCACATGCCCCACGCACTTTCGCGGCGTACCACGCGATTGCCAGGATGGCCAGGAGTACACGGGGGACATCGATGAGATGTCTCCCGCCGCTGGGACGCGATTCCACCTGCTGACGCATCAGAACGCCACAGAGGGAGAACCGGCAATGCAAATCGACATGTTGGGTCCACTGGTCGCGCTCCAGAACGGGGTCTCGGTCACCCCGATCGCCCGGAAGCCACGCCAGGTGTTCACACTGCTCGCGCTGCACGCGGGAACCGTGGTCACGGTGCCCGCCCTCATCGAGGAACTGTGGAGCACCCAGCCCCCGGCCAGCGCGCTGACCACGCTCCAGACCTACATCCTCCAAGTGCGACGAGGCATCACCGTCGCCCTGGGAGCCAGCCACAATGGCCCTGCCAAGGACGTGCTCCGTACCTCCTACGGCGGCTACCAGCTGGACGTCGACCCCACCTGCACCGACGTGTACGCCTTCGAGCACCTCACGGGGGAGGGCAAGTGGGCGCTCGAACAGGGCGACCTCACCAGGGCGTCCGCCCGGTTCCGCCAGGCGCTGGGCCTGTGGCGGGGCGACGCGCTCGTGGACGTGCACGCCGGCATGCGCATCGGGATGGAGGTGGGCCGGCTGGAGGAGAGCAGGCTCGGCGTCCTGGAGGACCGGGTGGAGACCGATCTGAAGCTGGGCCGGCACGCGAGCCTGCTCCCCGAGCTGTCGGCGCTGACCGCGCGCTACCCCATGCACGAGAACCTGTGGGCCCAGTTCATGATCGCCCTGCACCGGGCGGGCCGAACCAGCCAAGCACTGGAGACGTTCATCAAGCTCCGCAGGACGCTGGTGCACGAGCTGGGCGTCGAACCGTCCGCCCGCCTCCAGCACCTCCAGTACGCGATCCTGCGTGCCGACCCCGGCATCGACCGGACCGGCCTGGCCATCCCGGCGGTCGCCACAGCCACGACCGCTTGACCACTACCCGAACGGGAGTCAGGTGTCCACCTACGTGTGGCAGTACCTCACCGAGTACCAGAACGAGCGGGCCGACATTCTGGACGCGGTGGAGACCGTGTTCGATTCCGGCCGTCTCATCCTCGGGGACAGTGTCCGCGGCTTCGAGGAGGAATTCGCCGCCTACCACGGATCACCTCATTGCACCGGCGTCGACAACGGCACCAACGCACTTGTCCTCGGCCTGCGCGCGCTCGGCATCGGACCCGGTGACGAGGTGGTGACCGTCTCCAACACCGCCGCCCCGACCGTGGTGGCCATCGCGGCTGTCGGCGCTACCCCCGTCTTCGTCGACGTGTCCGAGGAGAACTACCTCATGGACACCGGGCTGTTGAGCTCGGCGATCGGCCCGCGTACCCGCTGCCTGCTGCCCGTGCATCTGTACGGACAGAGCGTGGACATGGCCCCCGTCCTCGAACTCGCCGCCGAACACGGCCTGAAGGTGCTGGAGGACTGCGCGCAGGCGCACGGCGCCCGCCGCCACGGGCAACTCGTCGGCAACGCGGGACAAGCTGCGGCCTTCTCGTTCTACCCGACCAAGGTCCTCGGCGCCTACGGTGACGCCGGCGCGGTCGTCACTCCGGACATCGAGACGGACCGACGGCTGCGGCAGCTGCGGTACTACGGCATGGAGGAGCGCTACTACGTCGTCAGCTCGCCCGGCCACAACAGCAGGCTCGACGAGGTGCAGGCCGAGATCCTGCGCCGCAAGCTGCGCCGCCTCGACTCCTACATCGAGGGCCGCCGCGCCGTGGCCCGTCGTTACGAGGAAGGACTCGGCGACCTCGGCGAGCTGGTCCTGCCCGCCACCGCGCCGGGCAACGACCACGTCTACTACGTGTACGTCGTCCGCCACCCCGAACGCGACCGGATCATCAAGGCGCTGGCCGCCCGGGACATCCACCTCAACATCAGCTACCCGTGGCCGATCCACACCATGAGCGGCTTCGCCCACCTCGGCTACGGCAAGGGCGACCTGCCGGTGACCGAAGGGCTCGCCGAGCAGATCTTCTCCCTGCCCATGTACCCCTCGCTCGCCGTCGACGAGCAGGAGCGGGTGATCGAGGCGGTACGGGAGGTCATCGGCTCCCTGTGAGATCAGCACCGGGGGCCTTGGTCCGTGCGCCACATGGCGTGCACCGAGTCCCGCAGGCCGATCTGCGGTGACCACGACAGCAGCCGCAGGGCCTGCCCGATGTCCAGCCGGGTCCAGTCACCCCCCTTGCTCCGGACAGCGGCCGCCCGCCGGTCGACGCGGCTCGGGGGGAAGCTGGAGGCCTCGATGAGCCAACCGACCACATCGCCGACCGGCACGGCCTCCCCCCGCCCGATGTTGACGACCGAGCCGCCCACCCGGGGACTCCGGCCCGCCAGGAACACGGCGCGGGCGACATCCCGTACGTCGACGAAGTCCCGCCGGGCGTCGGCGACGGTCAGCTCCAGCCGCCCGCCGTCCGCGAGGGCGGTCCGTATCCGGACCAGCAGGGCAGCCAGAAAGCTCTCCTGCGGCGGGTGGGGGCCCGTCATGTTGGCGGCCCGCAGCACCACGGCTTCCACCAGGCCGGCCCGCGCGGCGTCCAGCACCGCTGATGACGTCTCCAGTTTGATCCGCGCGTAGGGCGTCACCGGCGCCGGCGGCCGGTCCTCGCGCAGCAGCGTGTCCGGCGGGACAGGGCCGTACTCGTGCACGGACCCCAGGTGCACCAGGCGCGGCCCGTCGGGGACCAGGGCCAGGGCTTCCAGCAGCCGGTGGACCAGCCGCAGGTGCGAATGGGACATCTCCTCCTCGGTGTCCCCCCAGCCGCCGGCCGCGTTCACCACCACGTCCGCGGGCGGAGCGCCCACCAGCTCGGCGATGCGCTCCGGCGCGGCCACCGCCAGGTCGAGTGCGGTGAAGCGGTGTCCGTCCGGCCGGGCCGGGGGGTGCCGGGCCACACCGTGCACCTCCCATCCCCGTGCCGCGTACGTCGCGCACACCTGACGGCCGACGCTGCCCGTCGCACCGAGGACGACGACCCGCATGCCCACCTCAGCCCTCGCCGCGGCGGGGCGCGGGGTTCTGCGTCCGCGGCCACAGGAGCGACTCCGCCTCGCGGCACGCGGCGTAGTCCGGCAGCGTCCCGGCGGCCCGGGCGGTGGCGAGGTCGGGCGCTACGCGGTCACGCTCGGACAGCAGTGGCTCCGTATCGGTCGGTACGGGCAGCCCGAGCGCCGGGTCCAGTGCGGAGACCGCCAGCTCGTGCGAGGGGACGTACTCGCCGGACAGCATGTAGGACATGACCGTGTCCTCCTCCAGGGCGACGAACGCGTGGCCCACCCCGACCGGGAAATACACCGCCCGGAATTCCCCGGGATCCAGCTCGACGGCGTCCCACCGGCCGTACGTGGGGGAACCGACCCGCACGTCGACGATGATGTCCAGCGACCTGCCGCGGGCGCAGTACACGTACTTGGCCGTCCCCGGTGGGGTCACCGTGTAGTGCACTCCCCGCACCACCCCGCGTCCCGACAGACTGTGGTTGGTCTGCCGTACGGGGAAGAGCGGGTGGCCGACCACCTTCGTGAACCCCTGCTCGCGAAACGGCGAGACGAACAGCCCGCGATCGTCCGGGTACACCTCCGGGGCGAAGGTGTACGCCCCTTCCACCGCGAGCTCCCGAGCCTTCATCGCCCACCTCCCGATCCTGGGGTCCGAACCTGTCCGGCGGTTCCCGTCCGTGCGGCGGTCACCGTCCCAGCGCCACTTCGCTCAGGTACTCGACGCCGTCGGCGAAGTTGTAGGGGTGCATGAACCCGCCCGCCCGGACATCGCGGTACTTCCGCGCCAGCGGGTGGGAGTTGCCGTAGGACACGCCGCCCAGCAGCGTCACACAGTCGTCCACCAGTCCCACGGCGTCTCGGTTGACCAGCAGTTTGGCGTATTGGAACGACGTCATCATCGTGCGACCGCGCACCGCGAGGTCGCCGCTGAGGTCGGGGGCGAGCCGGTCGGCGGTGGCCAGTGCGCCCGCCGCCGCGGTGTGCAGTGCGAACAGCCGCGCGTCGATCTCGGCCACCAGGGTCCGCACCGCGGCCGGCGGGCTGCCTCCGCGCTTGCGCAACGCGTCCACCGTGTACCGGCGGGCGGACTCCGCGATGCCGACGTAGATGCCGAGCATGGCGACGGAACTGATCGTCTGGCCGGCGAGCGCGGCGTCGTCGCGGACGTCCGGTGCTCCGCGCGGAAGCACCCAGTCCTCCTCCAGAGGACATCCGTCGAAGACCACGTCCACGCTGCCCGAGGAACGCATCCCCATGCCGTCCCAGTTGTCCAGGACCGTCAGGCCCGGGGTGGTGCGGCGCACCACCGGCGCGGCGCGGCGGACGGGACGGCCCTCCTCCTCCAGGCGTGCCGAGACCACGAAGTGCGTGCCGATCCCGGCCATGCTGACGAGCGTCTTGCGGCCGTCCAGGCGGTAGGACCCATCCGGCGTGCGGGTCAGCACGGTTGTGCCCCGCACGTCCTTCACGGCCCCGCAGATCACCGCCTCGCCCGAGCCCATCTGCCGCAGCAGGTCGTGAGCGAGCCGACGCGTCCCCTCCGCCCCGTGCCGCTCCTCGAAGCTCAGCGTCAGGCCCCTGCTGAACTGCATGTGCAGGGCGAGTGCCACCCCCGCGTCGCTCGCCGCGACCCTGGCGAGGGCCAGCGCGATGTCGTGCAGGGAACCCACTCCGAGCCCGCCGAGCTCCTCCGGGACGGTGGCCCCCAGCACGCCGTCCTTCCGCATGCGGCCGAACAGGTCGAGGGGCAGGGCCGCCTCCCTGTCGTTCTCCTGGCTCTCCGCTTCCAGGTGCGGCCGGTGCCGCTCCAGGAGTTCCAGCAGCCGTTGTCCGGCCGCGGTGGTGGGCTCGCACAGGCCGTTGTCGACCCGGAAACCGGCTCCTTCGTACACAGCTGCCTCCGTCATGGCTCCTCGTACGGGGTGGGGACGACACTCGAGGATCCAGGCTCTTGTCCGGGCTTCGAGAATCGCTGGAGACCAGGTGCCGGGCACATGGACCACCGGCGCTCCGTCGCGGTTCGAGGGGCTCGGTGTGCTGTTGGGGCCCGAGGAGAAGGAGGCGACGGCATGCGGATCATCGACATCTCCACCGCGGTGGATGCGTCGGCGTGGGAACCCGATCCGGTGCGGCACGAGGTGCTCGGCCCCCGGGAAGGCGCCGTGCACATGAGCGAGGAGATGCGCCGGCACTTCGGCGTGGAGTTCGATCCGGATGAACTGCCCGACGGCGAGTTTCTGTCCCTGGACCGGCTCTCCCTCACGTCGCACACCGGTACGCACGTGGACGCCCCGTCCCACTACGGCTCGCGGGCGCACTACGGCGACGGCCGGCCGCGGAACATCGACGAGCTGCCGCTCGACTGGTTCTACGGCCCCGGCCTGCTGCTCGACCTCACCGGGGTCGAGGGTCCGGTGGCCGGGGTCGCCGAGCTGCGCAAGGAGTTCGACCGCGTCGGCCGCCTCCCGGAGCCGGGCACCATCGTGCTGCTCCGTACCGGCGCCTCGGCCTGGGCCGGAACCGAGCGGTACTTCACCGATTTCACCGGTCTGGACGGTCCGGCGGTGCACTTGCTGCTCGACCACGGGGTTCGGGTCGTCGGAACCGACGCGTTCAGCCTGGACGCACCGTTCGGCGTCATCGTCGAGCGCTACCGGGAGACGGGCGACCGGTCGGTCCTCTGGCCGGCCCACGTCACCGGCAGGTACCGGGAGTACTGCCAGATAGAGCGGCTGGGAAATCTCGCCGCGCTGCCGGATGGCGACAGCTTCCACGTCGCCTGCTTCCCGGTGAAGATCGCGGGCGCGGGGGCGGGCTGGACCCGCGCGGTCGCCTTGCTCGACGAATGAGCGTTCCGGGCGGTGGCCCGGGTCCTGTTGGCCACCCGGCAACGAGAGGGATCATGGAGCCGAACGAATCGACATGTCGTATCTGTGGCGGCCGCGTGCGGGCGTTCTTCGACTTCGGACGTCAGCCACTGTCCGACCACTTCCCCACGGAGGAGGAGGTCGACCAGGAGTTCTTCTTCCGGCTCGCGGCCGGAATGTGTGCCGAGTGCACCATGGTCCAGCTGCTGGAAGAGGTGCCCCGTGACCGCATGTTCCGGTACGACTACCCGTACCGCTCATCCGGTTCGGAGTACATGCGGGAACACTTCCGCGACACCGCCCGACGCCTGATCGAAACCGAACTGGGCGGGCCGGACCCGTTCTGCGTGGAGATCGGAAGCAACGACGGGGTGATGCTCCGGACCGTGCGGGACGCCGGAATCAGGCACCTGGGCGTGGAGCCCTCGGGCGCAGTCGCCGAGGTGTCCCGGGCGAAGGGGGTGCAGGTGCGGACCGCGTTCTTCGAGGAGGCCACCGCGCGTGAGATCGTCGACGAGTACGGACCGGCCGACGTCGTCTACGCGGCCAACACCCTGTGCCACATTCCTTATCTGGACTCGGTCTTCCGCGGTCTCGACGTTCTGCTCGGCCCGGACGGGGTCTTCGTCTTCGAGGATCCCTACCTCGGTGACATCGTGGAGAAGAACACCTTCGACCAGATCTACGACGAGCACTTCTACCTGTTCACCGCCCGCTCGGTGGAGACCGCCGCCAGCCGCTTCGGATTCGAACTGATCGACGTCGAGCGGCTCTCCGTACACGGGGGCGAGGTTCGGTACACCCTGGCCAGGCCGGGGCGACGGCAGCCCGACCCCCGGGTCGCCGAACTGATCGCCGAGGAGAACCGGCGCGGACTCGGCGACCCGATGGTTCTCGAGAAGTTCGGAACCGAGGTCAAACGGGTGTGCTGGGACCTCGTGGCACGTCTGCGCGAACTGCGCGACCACGGGTACTACGTCGTCGGCTACGGGGCGACCGCCAAGAGTGCCACGGTCCTCAACTACACGGGGATCGGCCCTGATCTGCTCCCGTGCGTCTACGACACCACCCCCGAGAAGATCGGCCGGATGCTCCCCGGGTCGCACATCCCGATCCGCTCGGCGGAGGAGTTCCGGACCTCCGGGGCCCACTACGCGCTGCTCTTCGCGTGGAACCACCTGGAAGAGGTCCGGTCCAGGGAAGCCGCGTTCACGGAGCAGGGGGGCCGCTGGATCCTGTACGTTCCGCAGTTCCGGCTCGTCTGAGGACGGCGTCCGGCCCCCGGCCCCCGGTTCTGCCGGGGGCCGGACGCCGTCGGCGGTACGTCCGGGAGTTCCCCCGCATCAGGCGGAGTCGTCGGCCCCGGGCAGCCGGACGGAGAGCGCGTGGCGAAAGGTGTCGCGGGGGTCCCAGCGCTCCTTGGCGCGCTGCAGCGCAGGGTAGTTGTCCCGGAAGTACAGCCGGTGCCAGGGCACCCCGCTGTCGTTGAGTGCCGGATCGGTCAGATCGGCGTCGGCGTAGTTGACGAAGGCCCCGCCGTAGCCGCGGCCGGGGTCGGGCACTCCGCCGGCGTCGGCGAAGAACTCCCGGTAGGACGCCCGGATCCAGTCCAGGTGAAGGGCGTCCTCCCTCCCGTCGAACCAGAACACGGACCAGTACGTCTTGAGTACGGCGTCGCGGTGGGCCGTGGCCGTGTCGGCCGGCCCGGGCCCGTTCACCTGAGCCCCGTGCGAAAGGAGGTACACCGTCGCCGCCGGGTTGCCGTACGACGAGGTGTCGGTGAGCCGCCGGTGCACCAACCCGGCCTGCCGGTCGGTCCATCCGGTGCGCAGGAAGGCGGCCTTGGACTTGAACCGGCCCTTCACCCCGGCGAACTCGTCCGGGACGAGCGTCGCCGCGAGCCAGGGCAGCGTCGTCTCCGAGACCTCCGGGGCCACACCGACCTGCCGGGACACCGCTGCGACGAACGCGTCGGTGATCTCGCCGGCATCCGGACGGGTCGCGTCCACGGCCGTCTCCAGGGTGATCTGCCCGCCGCCGGCCCGAGGCAGGGCCAGACTGTTGTCCAGACCGGCCCCGGGTCCGCCGGGCTCCGCGTGCTCCTCGTGCCAGGCGCCGAAGTTCTGCACCAGCGTACGGAAGGCGGTCTCGTCGATGTCCGCCCAGTCCCAGCGCGCCGTCTTGCGGAGCACCGCGGCAGGCGGCCTCGGCAGCAGCGCCCCCGGATCCGCCGCCCCCGGCCGGGCATCGGCCTCGGGCGAGCGGAAGAGATAGCGCGTGACCAGGCCGAAGCTTCCCCCGCCCCCTCCCGTGCTGGCCCACCAGAGGTCACGGTGCGGGTCGTCCGGCTCCCGGGTCGCCCGTACGAGCCTGGCCCGTCCGTCGGCGTCCACCACCACGGCCTCCACCCCGTACAGGTGGTCGACCGACAGCCCGAACCGGCGGGAGAGCGCACCGCCCCCGCCGCCCGCGACATGGCCGCCGACCCCCACCTCGGGGCACCGCCCGGCCGGGACGGTCACACCCCATGCCAGGTACAGGGTCCGGTACATCGTTCCCAGGGTGGCCCCGGACTCGACGGAGACGGCCTGGAGCTCCCTGTCGAAGGAGACCGACCGCATCTCGGACACGTCGATGACGGTGGCGATGGCGGGATCGTCCACCAGGGACTCGAAGCAGTGACCCCCGCTGCGCACCGCGAGCCGTGTGCCCTCCCGCGCGGAGTCCGCCACGGCCCGCAGCGCCTGCTCCGCGCTGGTCACCACCCGTATCGTGTCCGGATCGGGCCGAAAACGTGCGTTGATGCCCCGGCCGACGAGATCTGCGTAGCGGGCGCCGCCGCGGCCGACGACCGCCGGCGGTGGGGACAGAGGGAGTTCTCGCGTCACGGGTGCCGCCCCTTCGGGATGTGCGGAAGCTGTCCCAGGACGTTAGGCATGCCGCCCGTGCCCTCTCAATGGTGCTCCAGGGGGGCACGAGCGCCACTCCGGCGGCTCAGTGAGCGTTCTTGTTCCGGTACAGCCGCATGGTCAGCGGAGCGAACACCGCCACCAGGCCCGCCGAGATGATGAGGACCAGGCCCACGTCCCAGAAGTCGGCGGTGCCGTGCATGAGCGCGCGGGAGGCAGTGGCCGCGTGGCTCATCGGATTGGCGTCGACCACGTTCTGCATCCAGCCCGGCATGGTCTCCGGCATGACGAAGATGTTGCTCATGAACAGGAGCGGATACATCACGATCATGCTCGTACCCGAGACCCGCTCCGGCTCGCTCGCCACCACGCCCAGGGCCGCGAAGATCCAGCTCACGCTGAACCCGAACACGATGAGCACCAGTGCCGCCAGCAGGACACCCAGGAATCCGCCGTCCGCCCGGAACCCGAGGAGCAGCCCGACGCCCACCGTGGTCGCCAGGGCGATGGCGTAGCGCAGCACGTCCCCGAGGAGGTTTCCCGCCAGCGTCGCGGGCTGCCAGAAGGGGAGCGTCCTGAACCGGTCGAAGACGCCCTTGTGGATGTCCGTGTTCAACGACGTACCGGTGTACACGGTCATCATGACGACCGCCTGCACGGCCACACCGGGCAGATAGAACTGCAGGTATTCCTCCGTGGAATCGGCGAACGCGCCTCCGAACAGGTAGGTGAACATCAGCAGGAAGATCAGCGGCATCAGCACGATGTCGATCAGCTGCACGGGGAAGTGCTTGAACGCCATCAGAGCGCGCCACAGATGCGTCATGGTCGCGGAGACCGCCGAGATGCGGGGCGGCCTCTCTCCCGCGGACAGCGCGGTCCGCAGCCGGTCCTCACTGGTGGCGGACGTGGTCAGGGTCTGTTGCTCCGTGGTCATGCGGCCCTCTCCTCCTGCGACGCTTCACCGTTGCTCTGGGATTCGGTCGTGTGACCGGTCAGGGCCATGAACACCTCGTCGAGGCTGGACTGGCCGAGGGAGAAGTCGCGTACCTCCACCGCGGTGCGGGACAGCGCGGCCAGAGCGCGCATGACCTCGCGTGAGTCGGAGACGCGGGCGGTCAGCGTCGTCGGGTCGGAGCCGAGGTCGACCATGACACCCAGTTCCTTGCTCAGGACCCGTTCCGCCTCGGCGCGCCCGGCGGCATCGTGCAGCCGCAGCCGCAGGACGTCCGAGCCCAGCGAGGACTTCAGCTCCCCGGTGGTGCCCTCCGCGATCACCCGGCCGTGGTCTATGACCGCGATCCGGTCGGCGAGGTGGTCCGCCTCGTCGAGGTACTGCGTTGTCAGCAGCACCGTGGTGCCTGCGACGACCAGGGCCCGCACGATGTCCCAGACCTGGTTGCGGCTGCGGGGGTCGAGGCCCGTGGTCGGCTCGTCCAGGAACAGCAGGTCCGGGGTGACGACGATGCTGGCGGCGATGTCCAGCCTGCGTCGCATGCCGCCGGAGTAGGTCTTCAGCAGCCGGTCACGGGCGTCACCGAGTCCGAACGTCTCGACCAGCTCGACGGCCCGTGCCCGGGCCCGGGCCCAGGAGTAGCCCTGCAGCCGGCCCATGAGAACAAGGTTCTCCAGGCCGGTCAGCCCCTCGTCCACGGAGGCGTACTGTCCGGTGACACTGATCAGGCGGCGGACCGCGTCGGGATCGCGCGTCACATCGTGGCCGAAGACCCGAGCGGTGCCGCCGTCGGGACGCAGCAGCGTGGCCAGCATGCGGACGGTGGTCGACTTCCCGGAGCCGTTCGGCCCCAGAATCCCGTAGACGACGCCGGCGGGTACCCGTACGTCGAGTCCGTCCACCGCTTTGACCCCGTTGAAGGCCTTGATGAGGCCGGATGTTTCGATGGCCCAGGTCGGCTGCGTGGTCACAGGGTGCCCTCCGTACTCGCAGGAAGTGGGCGAAGTGGGCATGTTAAGAGTTCTTGGTCATTCGCTTTCACCTCGGCACCATAGCCCCCAACGCGGACACTTAATGGCCGCAATTGACCTGCCGGAACGATCGCTTTCACCAGGTGTTCCAGCAGCCTTCGTGACGGTCTCAAGCGGCCCCCCGCAGGCTGGCTCCGTGGTCGGCAACGGCCGCGGAGCCAGGGAGGCACGAGGTGGGTCAGTCGAATGTGCAGTGGGACGTACTCGTGGTCGGAGGGGCCCTCGGAGGCCTGTCCACCGCGATGTTTCTCGCCCGACGCGGTGTCCGGGTCCTGCTGGTGGAGAGGCACGCGGCCACCTCCCTGCTGCCGAAGGCGGCGGGGCAGAACCCGCGCACCATGGAACTGTTCCGCTTCGGCGGGGTCGCCGACGAGATTCTGGCCGCGGACGACATCCGCGGCGCCCAGGGCGACTTCACCATCAAGGTGGTGGAACGGGTGGGCGGGCCGGTGCTGCACAGCTTCGCCGAGAGTTTCGAGGAGCTCGTCAGCGCCACCGAGCGGTGTACCCCCATGCCCTGGGCGCTCGCTCCCCAGGACCGGGTCGAGCCCGTCCTGCTGGCCCACGCGGTCAAGCACGGTGCGGAGGTACGGTTCGCCACCGAACTCTCCGGGTTCGAGCAGGACGACGCGCATGTCACCGCCTTCCTGCGCGACGTGGTGACCGGGGAGGAGCAGACCGTACGAGCCCGCTACCTGGTCGCCGCCGACGGGCCCCGCAGCGAGGTCCGCGAACGCCTCGGCATCACCCGGCACGGCCAGGGTGTCCTCGCCCACTTCATGGGTGTCATCTTCGAGGCCGACCTCACAGCAGTCGTCCCGCCCGGTTCGACGGGCTGGTACTACCTGCAACACCGGGACTTCACGGGCACGTTCGGTCCCACTGACCGCCCGAACCGGCACACCTTCTATGTCCGGTACGACCTCGAACGCGGCGAAACGGTCCAGGACTACACGCCGGAGCGGTGCGCCGAGCTGATCCGGGCGGCCGTGGACGCACCCGGGCTCGTCCCCGACATCCTGGACATTCAGGCTTGGGAGATGGCCGCGAGCATCGCCGACCGCTGGCGTGACGGCCGGATCCTGCTGGTGGGCGACGCGGCCAAGGTCACCCCGCCGACCGGGGGCATGGGGGGCAACACCGCCATCGGCGACGGCTACGACGTGGCCTGGAAGCTGGCTGCCGTACTGCGGGGCGAGGCCGGCGAGGGACTCCTCGACAGCTACGAGGCGGAACGGTCCATCGTGGCCCACCTCGTCGTGGACGAATCACTCGCCGTCTACGCCCAGCGGATGGCGCCCCACCTGCTGGGCAGCGTCCCCGAGGAACGCGGCACGGCCGAAGTGCTCCTGGGATTCCGCTACCGGTCGGACGCGGTAGCCATCGAGGACGACGACCCCGCACCCACCGAGGACCCGCGCTCGCCGTCCGGCCGCGCCGGCTTCCGGGCGCCGCACGTCTGGATCGAACAGGACGGCGTGCGGCGCTCCACCGTGGAGCTCCTCGGCGACGGCTGGGTGCTCCTCGCGGCGTCGGCGGGCGGCGAGTGGGCGGTGCAGGCGGACCTTGCCGCCCAGCGCGCGGGCTTTCGGCTCGCGGTGCACCGAACGGGCCAGGAACTCACGGACGCATCCGGTGAGTTGGCGCGCTCGTACGGTATCGGACGAGCGGGTGCCAGCCTGATCAGGCCGGACGGCGTTGTTGCCTGGCGGACGGCCGGGGAGGCTGGGCCCGATGCCCGGGACCGGCTCGACGCATTGTTCAGCCGGTTGCTGGCCCGCCGGCGGGAATGACGGTTGGGGAGGCTCCGGGGCTGGGTGACCGGGGCTCGCGCGGCGTCGCCGCGCGAGCCAGCCGGTCCGACAGCTCACGGACGTAGGCCACCAGTTCCGGCGGTTCGTGTACTTCGAAGTCGATGCCGAACATGCCGATGGTGAGTGCGAGCCACTCGAGAGTGTCGGCGGCCGTGCGCAGTTGGCACGTCCGCTCGTCGAGCACGGTGAGGATTCCGTCGCGCGGGCGAATCCGCTCTGCCACGACCTCGAAGGGTGCGTACAGGGTTACCAGCGCACGGTGGTTGGCCAGCGAGGAAGTGATGGACTGTGCCACGTATGCCGCGGCGTCCTCGGCCGGCAGTTCGCGCTGCTGGAAGCGGACACCCGTGATGAGCGGCGCGTCCATCCGGTCCATACGGAAGGTGCGCCAGTCCTCGCGTTCGGTGTCCCAGGAGAGCAGATACCACTTACGGTTCACATGGACCAGGCGGTACGGCTCCACCAGGCGGCTGCGGGTTTCTCCGTCCCGCTTGCGGTAGGTGAACCGGAGCCGTTGCCGGTCACGGCAGGCCTGGGCCACCGATGCGAGGTAGCCGGGGTTCGCGGTCGGGCCCACTCCGAACATGGGAACGGTGTACATCTGCAGGGCGTTGACCCTGCTGCGGAGTCGTTTCGGCAGTACCTGTTCGAGTTTGGCAAGGGCCCGGATCGAGGTTTCCTCGATGTCCGCGACACTGCCACCCGCCGCGGTCCGCAGGCCCACCGCGATGGCGACGGCCTCGTCGTCGTCGAGCAGGAGCGGCGGCAGGTCGGCGCCCGCCTCCAGCCGGTAGCCCCCGCCCACCCCCGGAATGGCGTTCACCGGATAGCCGAGGTCTCGCAGCCGCTCGATGTCGCGGCGCAGCGTGCGCGGACTGACGTCGAGCCGTTCTGCCAGCTTCCCTCCCGGCCAGTCCCGGCAGTTCTGCAGAAGGGACAGCAGACGGAGCATGCGGGACGGTGTCTCGGCCATGCCGACAGGATGACACGTATTGCGGCCACCTAGCGGCCGCAATACGCGAGACGGTGGGGGGTGACCTCGGTATCCAGCCATTCGCGGACGGCTGTAGCCACAAAGGCAATCGCCTCTTATAGTCGCATGAGGGTCTGCATTTAAGGTTTTCTGGCAAAGTGGATGTAAAGGCGCGATGCCGGGGGGCTCGTGTTTTTCGTGTCCCACCGATCGCGGGGGGACTTCGGTCCAGAAGTGCAATTTTGAACCAAGGGTAGTAGGCAAGCGCAAGCGAGTGCCATCCGCGACCATTTGTGGGGGAATGTGCGGTGATACGAGTGGTTCTGGCCGACGGTTTGAAAATGGTCCGCGACGGTTTGGTCGCACTTCTGGAACGTGAATCGGGCATCAAGGTTGTCGCTGCCATCGACACCGGTAGAGATCTGGTCCAGACCGTGTTGGAGTTCAGCCCCGATGTGGCCGTCATCGATGTACAAAACCATGAAAGCCTTCTCGCCGCCGTGGCTATTCAGGAGCACCTCCCGGATTGCCGGACGCTGCTCCTCGCAGGCTCCGCCCGACTCCGCACGGTGCGAGAGTCCGTGGCGTCAGGCCTGGGTGGCTTGGTACTGAAGAGCTCTTCCCCCGCCCACCTGTGCGCAGGCATAAAGGACGTGTACGAGGGGCGTCGCGTATTCGACCCCGACATGACCCTCGCCGCCTGGGGGAACGGTGGCTGCCCGCTCACGGACCGCGAGCTGGACGTCCTGCGACTCACCGCCGGAGGGGACGGCACAGAGGAGATCGCACTCAAGCTCTCGCTCAGTCCCGGAACCGTCCGCAACTACCTGGCGACGGTCGTGCGCAAGGTGGACGCACGCAACAGGATCGATGCGGTCCGGATCGCCTACGTGGCCGGGTGGATCTGACGCCCCGGGCGGGCGAGCCCGGAGGCGGCAGAGTACTCCCACCAGTCGCGGTTCTCCCGGTACCAGTCGACGGTCCGGGCGAGTGAGCTGGAGAAGTCCCGGCGCGGGCGGTAGCCGAGCTGTCCGGAGATCTTCTCGTGGTCGACGGCATACCGCCGGTCGTGCCCCTTTCGGTCCGCGACGAACTCCACGGCGTCGGGACCGAGACCGAGGGCATCGACCAGGATGGCGGCGAGTTCCTTGTTGGGCAGCTCCGTTCCACCGCCGACGTTGTAGATCTCGCCCGCCGAGCCGCCGTTCCTGACCAGCTCCACCGCATCGACGTGGTCCTCGACGTGCAGCCAGTTCCGCCGGTTGCCGCCGTCACCGTAGAGCGGCACCCGACCGCCGTTCAGCAAAGTCGTCACGAACCGCGGAATGACCTTCTCCGGGTGCTGGTGGGTGCCGTAGTTGTTCGAGCATCGAGTGATGCGGACGTCCAGTCCGTGTGTGTGGTGGTACGACAGGGCCAGCAGGTCGCTCGACGCCTTGGTGGCGGCGTACGGAGAACTGGGCCGCAAGGGGTCACTCTCTCTGCTGGCTCCGATTTCGACGGAGCCGTACACCTCGTCCGTGGAGATGTGGACGAACATCCTCGGAGCGTGTCGCAGAGCCGCTTCGAGCAGCGTCTGGGTCCCCACGACATTGGTCCGCACGAACGCCGCGGCCCCGAGTACCGAACGGTCGACGTGGGACTCGGCCGCGAAGTGTACGACCTGGTCGTGGCCGGCCATCAGTTCCTCGACGAGCGGGGCATCACAGATGTCGCCCCGCACGAAGGAGAACCGGTTGTTCCCGTGCAGCGGAGCGAGGTTGGCCGGATTCGCCGCGTAGGTCAGGTTGTCCAGTACGGTGACCGTCACCGAGGGGTCACCGTACGGGCCCAGCAGGGTGCGGACGTAGTGCGAGCCGATGAAGCCGGCACCGCCGGTCACCAGGACGTTGGTCGTCATGACGTGAACTCCACCCTGCTGTCGTCGCCGAGGATGAGACGGGCGCACGCGGGCACCCGGGGAGCTGGTGTGACGGTCACGTTCCGCCCGATCAGCGACCGCTGGACCCGGCGGGTGCCGGAGAGCCGGGAGTTGCCCAGCACGATGGAGAACTCGATCTCGCTGTCCACGATCCGGCAGTTCTCGGCGATCGAGGTGTACGGCCCGACGTAGGAATTCTGCACCAGCGTTCCGGTTCCTATCACGACGGGACCGACGATCCGCGACTCCCGGATCCGGGCGCCCGCCTCGATCCGGACCCGGCCGACCAGTTCGCTCGACGCGTCGGTATCACCCTCCGTGCCCTGCTCCATCCCGTCCAGTACCAGACGGTTCATCTCCAGCATGTCGGCGGGGTTCCCGGTGTCCTTCCAGTAGCCGGAGATGGTGGTGGACCGCACGTCGTACGGGCCTTCCAGCAGCCACTGGAGTGCATCCGTGATCTCCAACTCACCGCGCGCGGACGGGCTGATGGCGCGGACGGCCTTGTGAACGACCGGCGTGAAGAAGTAGATCCCGACCACAGCCATGTCGCTGCGGGGGAACTGTGGTTTCTCCTGCAACGAGATGACGCGGCCGTCGGGGCCGATCTCGGCCACCCCGAAGCACGACGGGTCGGAGACCCGGGTGAGCATGATCTGGACATCGGGACGCTGGTGGCGGAACCTGCCGACGAGATCCGCGATTCCCCCGACCACGAAGTTGTCGCCGAGATACATCACGAAGTCCTCGTCGCCCAGGTAGTCGCGGGCGATCAGGACGGCGTGCGCGAGCCCCAGCGGCTTCTCCTGCGGCAGGTAGGTCACCCGGAGGCCGAACCTCTCACCGTCGCCGACGGCCTTGCGGATCTCGTCGGCGGTCTCCCCGACGACGATCCCGACCTCCGTGATTCCGGCGCGGGCGATGTCCTCGAGGACGTAGTACAGGACCGGCTTGTTGGCCACCGGCACCAGTTGCTTGGGGGTCGTGTGCGTGAAGGGCCGCAGGCGCGTGCCCGAACCCCCGGACAGAACTAGAGCCTTCATGCCGCCGGAGCCTAGGACGAGCCGCTCAAGCCCGACTGGTGTACAGATCGTGGCCGGGGGCCGATGACGGCCCGGTCCGGGCGCCGCCTCCACAGCGGCCCGGCGCCCGCAGGACGGCGAGCGCGGCCAGTGCGGCCGAGGCCAGGGCGAGCAGGCCGGTGAGGGGCAGCGGAAGCAGGGACAGAGCCAGGGAGCCGAGACCGAAGCCCAGACCCTGCGCCGTGTTGATGAGGGCGAACCCCTCCGACCGCCGGTGCTCGGGCAGGATCGCCTCGGCGAGCAGCGAGTTCATGTTGATCAGAGGGCCGAGGCAGACACCGGCGAGTACGGTCCCGGCGATGACGACGGGCCAGGAGTGGCCCAGACACACCACGAGGGCGGCCCCCGAACCGTAGAGGAGAAGCAGGGCCGCGACCGTGCGCGGCGTTCCCTTCCGGTCGAGGCGCAGGAAGACGAACCCGCCCAGGGTGCTGGCCACACAGAGCACACCGACGATCAACGTGGCGGCGGCGGTTCCGCCGCCCAGCCGTTGCGCGATCGGGAGCACGGCCACCTCGATCCCGCTCGCCACGTGCCCTACGGCGAAGGCGCAGGCGATCCAGCCGAGCAGCGGCAGCAGGAGGGCGCCGCTCCTGGCCGGCCGTACCGCTGGCTTCGCCTCCCTCGTACCCGCGGAGTACACCAGCGGTGCCGCGAGTACGGTGGCGACAGCCATCGCCACGACCGGCCCAAGGGCGGACAGCGTGGCCAGCAGGCCCACCAGCAGCGGACCGCCGACGATGACCACGTCGACCATCATGGTGTTGACCGCGACGGCCCGGGTCAGCAGCGCGGGCCCGACGATGTCCGTGAGCAGGGCCCGCAGTCCGCCGAGCAGGCCGCCCCCCAGGCAGCCGACGAGAGCCGCCAGGGCGAGGCAGACGGCGGAAGGCGCCCCCTGCCACAGCGCGAACAGCACCGTCAGACAGGCCGGCCCCCGCAGGACGAGCAGGACCCGCAGGGCGAGGACCGGGCCGAAGCGGTCCAGCATCCGGCCCACCGGTACGGCGCACATCACTTCGGCCACCACGATCGTGGCGACGATGGCGGCGCCCAGCTCGTAGGTCCCGGACAGGGCGACGCTGAGTGAGGTGAAGGCGAGGGGCGCCATGGCGATGGGGAGTCTGGTCAGCTGTGCGCTCGCCGACCAGCGCCAGTAGCCACCGCACCGGGCCAGGCCCGGTGTGGTGGCCCGGGGGGACTGAGGGGGCGCAGCCACGTCGGATCCTCCGTCGTCCGGTGTTCCTCGGTCCCGTCACGTTGCCGGTCGGCACCGTCGCTCCGCTATCGGTATCCCGTGGGACGTGTCGTACGCTCCCTGGGCGACATCGGACTCGGCGGGAGGATCTGTACCAAGGAGCCGGGTTACGAGATCCGGATCGAGGAGGACGAGCTGGATCTCACCGCCTTCGAGCGGGAGGTCGTGGCGGGCATCGAGGCCGCGGGGGACGGTTCGTCGGCCGACTGCGTCCTGTATCTGCGCAGGGCTCTCGCGCTGTGGCACGGCGAGCCCAGGACTTTCCTGTCTGTCCCAGGGAGGTTCCAGGGACTTTTCGCCGCGTGAGCGGGGGAGGCCCTGACAGCGCAAAAGACACGAACGCGCTGCTCAGGGCCCGTCCGCCTAGCACTCGATGATGTTGACCGCCAGCCCGCCCCGGGCCGTCTCCTTGTACTTCACGCTCATGTCGGCCCCGGTCTCCTTCATGGTCTTGATGACCTTGTCGAGGGAGACCTTGTGGCTGCCGTCGCCCCGCAGCGCCATCCGCGCCGCGGTGACCGCCTTCACCGCCGCCATGCCGTTGCGCTCGATGCAGGGGATCTGGACGAGGCCGCCGACCGGGTCGCAGGTCAGGCCCAGGTTGTGCTCCATGCCGATCTCGGCGGCGTTCTCCACCTGCTCGGGGGAGCCGCCGAGGACCTCGGCCAGGGCTCCGGCCGCCATGGAGCAGGCGGAGCCGACCTCGCCCTGGCAGCCGACCTCGGCGCCGGAGATCGAGGCGTTCTCCTTGAACAGCATGCCGATCGCACCGGCCGCGAGGAGGAAGCGCACCACGCTGTCCTCCTTCTCCGTCTCGGTGCAGCCGCCGGCCGCGAAGTTCATGTAGTAGTGCAGAACGGCGGGGATGATGCCCGCCGCGCCGTTGGTGGGGGCGGTGACCACGCGGCCGCCCGCCGCGTTCTCCTCGTTGACCGCCATCGCGTACAGAGTGATCCACTCCATCGCGTGGGCCTGCGGGTCGCCCTCGGCGCGCAGCTGGCGGGCCGAGTTCGCGGCGCGGCGGCGGACCTTGAGGCCGCCGGGGAGGATGCCCTCGCGGGACATGCCGCGCGAGACGCAGGCCTGCATGACGCGCCAGATGTCCAGCAGCCCGGAGCGGATCTCCGCCTCGGTGCGCCAGGCCAGCTCGTTCTCCAGCATCATCGAGGAGATCGAGAGACCGGTCTCCCCGGAGAGCCGCAGCAGTTCGTCGCCGGTGCGGAAGGGGTGCTTGAGGACCGTGTCCTCCGGGACGATCGGATTCTCCCCGGCCACCGCGTCCTCGTCGACGACGAAGCCGCCGCCGACCGAGTAGTAGGTCTTCTCCAGGACAGGGGCGCCCTCGGCGTCGTACGCGAGGATCGTCATGCCGTTGGCGTGGTACGGGAGTGCCTTGCGGCGGTGCAGGACCAGGTCCGCGTCGAAGTCGAACGGGATCTCGTGCATGCCCAGCAGGTTGATCCTGCCGCTGCCGCGGATCTCCTCGACCCGGCCGTCGGCGGACTCCACGTCCACGGTCTGGGGCGACTCGCCCTCCAGGCCGAGCAGCACCGCCTTGGGCGTGCCGTGCCCGTGGCCGGTCGCGCCGAGGGAACCGTACAGCTCGGCCCGTATCGAGGCGGTGTGCGCGAGCAGGCCCTCGTTCTTGAGGCGGCGCGCGAACATCCGGGCGGCGCGCATCGGGCCCACCGTGTGGGAGCTGGACGGGCCGATGCCGACCGAGAAGAGGTCGAAGACCGAGATGGCCACGGGAGTACTCCTTGGGGTTGGAAGACGCCGTTGTCTGCCTGGGTGGTGCGGGAACGGGCCGGGTGGTGAGTGGTGCGGGAACGGGCCGGGGTGTGGCCCGCGGGTCAAGCAGGTCGAACGGGTCAAGCAGGTCAAGCAGGTCAAGCGGGTCAAGAAAGGCAAAAGGTGGAGCGGGGGACACGGGTCGGGGCACCGCGCTCACTCTCCTCAGTGTGCGCGGTGCCCCGTCCGAACGTGCAGAACCGCAGGCCAGGCGTTACTTCAGGCCGGGGTACAGCGGGAACTTCTCGGCCAGCGCGACCACGCGGGCCTTGAGGTCGTCCGCGTCGTAGGACGGCTTGAGGGCGGCGGCGATGATCTCCGCGACCTCCGTGAAGTCCTCCACGCCGAAGCCGCGGGTGGCCAGCGCCGGGGTGCCGATCCGCAGGCCCGAGGTGACCATCGGGGGACGCGGGTCGTTCGGGATGGCGTTCCGGTTGACCGTGATGCCCAGCTCGTGGAGCCGGTCCTCGGCCTGCTGGCCGTCCAGCTCCGAGTCGCGCAGGTCGACCAGGACCAGGTGCACGTCCGTGCCGCCGGAGAGGACGGATACGCCCACCTCGGTGACGTCCGGCTGGACCAGGCGCTCGGCCAGGATCCGCGCGCCGTCCAGGGTGCGCTGCTGGCGCTCCTTGAACTCCTCGCCCGCCGCGATCTTGAACGAGACCGCCTTGGCCGCGATCACGTGCTCCAGCGGGCCGCCCTGCTGACCCGGGAAGACCGCGGAGTTGATCTTCTTGGCGAGCTCCTGGGTGGAGAGGATCACGCCGCCGCGCGGACCGCCGAGGGTCTTGTGCGTGGTGGTGGTGACGACATGGGCGTGCGGCACCGGGTTGGGGTGCAGACCGGCCGCGACCAGGCCCGCGAAGTGCGCCATGTCGACCATCAGGTAGGCGCCGACCTCGTCCGCGATGCGGCGGAAGGCGGCGAAGTCCAGCTGGCGCGGGTAGGCGGACCAGCCGGCCACGATGAGCTTCGGCTGGGACTCCTTGGCGAGGCGCTCGACCTCCTCCATGTCCACGGTGCCGCTCTCGTCGACGTGGTACGGGACCACGTTGTAGAGCTTGCCGGAGAAGTTGATCTTCATGCCGTGGGTCAGGTGACCGCCGTGGGCCAGGTTCAGGCCCATGATCGTGTCGCCCGGCTTCAGCAGCGCGAACATCGCGGCGGCGTTCGCCTGGGCGCCGGAGTGCGGCTGCACGTTCGCGGCCTCGGCACCGAACAGGGCCTTGATCCGGTCGATCGCGATCTGCTCGACGACGTCGACGTGCTCACAGCCGCCGTAGTAGCGGCGGCCCGGGTAGCCCTCGGCGTACTTGTTGGTGAGGACGGAGCCCTGTGCCTCCATGACGGCGACCGGAGCGAAGTTCTCCGAGGCGATCATTTCGAGGGTGGACTGCTGACGGTGGAGCTCGGCGTCGACGGCGGCGGCGACGTCCGGGTCCAGCTCGTGGAGGGAGGAGTTCAGAAGCGACATCAGGGGGTCCCTTAAGGTCTCAGTTGCCGGAGAACGCGGTGTACTCGTCGGCGGAGAGCAGGTCGGCCGGCTCCTCCGCGACGCGCACCTTGAACAGCCAGCCGCCCTCGAAGGGAGCGGAGTTCACCAGCGAGGGGTCGTCCACGACGTCCTGGTTGGCCGCCGTCACCTCACCGGTCACCGGCGAGTACAGATCGCTGACGGACTTGGTCGACTCCAGTTCGCCGCAGGTCTCGCCCGCGGTCACCGTGTCGCCGACCTCCGGGAGCTGGGCGAAGACGACGTCACCGAGCGCGTTGGCCGCGTACTCCGTGATGCCGATGGTGGCCACGCCGTCCTCGAGGGCCGACAGCCACTCGTGCTCCTTGCTGTACCGCAGCTGCTGGGGGTTGCTCATGACCTGAATTCTCCTGTACGCGGGGGAGTGCTGATGAACGGTGGTCTTACGGTGTGAGACGGAGGTACGTCACTTCCGTGACGTCTGCGCGCGGCCGGAAGGGCCCGGGAGTCCCGGTCCTTCCGGGAGATCACTTCTGGCGCTTGTAGAACGGCAGCGCGACGACCTCGTACGGCTCGTGCGTGCCCCGGATGTCCACGCCCACGCCCTCGGTGCCCGGGGCGGCGAAGGCCGCGTCCACGTACGCCATGGCGATCGGCTTGCCCAGGGTCGGGGACGGGGCGCCGGAGGTGACCTCGCCGATCACCTTGCCGTCGGCCACGACCGGGAAACCGGCGCGCGGGACCCGGCGGCCCTCGGCGATCAGGCCCACCAGCTTGCGCGGCGGGGCGGTCTCGGCGCGCTCGGCGGCGGCGGTCAGGGCCTCGCGCCCGACGAAGTCGCCCTCCTTCTCGAACTTCACGACCCGGCCCAGGCCCGCGTCGAACGGGGTGAGCGCGGTCGTCAGCTCGTGCCCGTACAGCGGCATGCCCGCCTCCAGGCGCAGCGTGTCCCGGCAGGAGAGCCCGCAGGGGATCAGGCCGTGCGGGGAGCCGGCCTCGGTCAGCGCCCGCCACAGCTGCTCGGCGTGCTCGGGCGCGACGAAGAGTTCAAAGCCGTCCTCGCCGGTGTAGCCGGTACGGGCGATGAGCGCCGGGACCCCGGCGACCGTGCCCGGCAGGCCCGCGTAGTACTTCAGCCCGTCCAGGTCGGCGTCGGTGACGGCCTTCATGATGGCGGGCGATTCCGGACCCTGGACCGCGAGCAGCGCGTACGCGTCCCGGTCGTCGCGCACCTCGGCGTCGAAGCCCCCGGCCCGGGCGGTCAGCGCGTCGAGCACGATCTGCGCGTTGCCCGCGTTGGCGACGACCATGTATTCGGCCTCGCCCAGGCGGTAGACGATCAGGTCGTCCACGATCCCGCCGTCCTCCTGGACGATCATCGTGTAGCGGGCCCGGCCGTTGCCGACGGTGGCGATGTTGCCCACCAGCGCGTAGCTCAGGAAGGCAGCGGCCTCGGGCCCGGTGACGGTGATCTCGCCCATGTGCGACAGGTCGAAGAGACCGGCCCGGGTGCGCACGGCGTTGTGCTCGTCGCGCTCACTGGCGTACCGCAGGGGCATGTCCCAGCCCGCGAAGTCGGTCATGGTGGCGCCGAGCGAGCGGTGCGATGCGTCGAGGGCGGTAAGACGGGGGGCAGTGCTCATGGAACGGCTCCAGGGCATGACGACGTCAGGACGAATCCTCCCCATCTGTCATCGGAACCTGAGAGGTTCGCCGATAGCCCCCGACGGGGTATGCCCCTGGAGGGCGCCCCGGATCAGGGGGCTCGGCTTGCACCTTGGGTGGAGCCGCGGAACGGCTCGCTTTTCAGATCTGCCTCATCCACGCGGTACGGGGCCTGAGAGATTCAAGGGAGGATCTTGCTCCTTCGGCGCCCGGCTCACACTGTGGCCGGAACTCTCCCGCGCGGATTCGAACGGCCGGTATGCAGTTGGCGGGGTCATCATCGCATGCATTGCGGGAGAGTGGGGGGGTCCGGCCCCCGCGCAGGTGAAGACGGCGACGACAGGCCGCGGGCCGCTTGTGCCGCATTGCCTTTTCTTTACACTTCAGGGGCAGGCGTGGGGGACACGACGGCAGGGGGATGGGCGATGACGTTGCAGCGGTCGGCACCGACCGCGGGGGTCGCGCACGGCGCGATGCCCGCACAGCCCGGAGCTCCCGCGCGGGAGCTGCTGACGCAGGGCGCGCCGGTGGTACGCGACCTGCGCGGGCGCACCGCCTGCGGCCCGTACAGCCTCGACCTCACCGCCGGTGACGTCGTCGTGGTCTCCGGACTCCCCGGCAGCGGGAAGTCGACCCTCATCCGGCGGGCCGCGCAGGGCCGCGCGATCGACTCCCAGAACACCCGCGACAGCTGGGCCGCCGCCCTGCCCCGCTTACTGCCCTACGCCCTCTACCGCCCCCTGGTCCGCGCCGCGCACTACCTCGGCCTCTGGAGCGCCCTGCGCTCCGGTGAATCCGTCGTCGTGCACGACTGCGGCACCCAGACCTGGGTACGCCGCTGGCTCGCCCGGCACGCCGTGAGCCGGGGCCGCACCCTCCATCTGGTCCTGCTCGACGTGACGCCCGAGGTGGCGCGGCAGGGGCAGCGCGAGCGTGGGCGCGGCGTCTCCGGCTACGCCTTCGCCCGCCACCGGCACGCGGTCGCCCGGCTGCTCCGCGACACCGAACAGGGGCTGCTGCCCGCCGGCTGCACCTCCGCGGTGCTGCTGGACCGCGAGGCCGCAGGAGCGCTCGACCGGATCTCCTTCACGGCCGCCGCGGCCTCCACCGCCCGCTGACGGTTAAGGTGCTGGCCGGAGCAGAGGCCGCCGGGCGCGGCCGAGGCGGTGGAGAGAGGGCACAGAGGCAGTGGACATTCCGGCACCCGCACCGGCACACCCCCAGCAGGGGTGGCCCGCCAACGAGCTCGAAGAGGTGCTGACGGCCTCGCTCGGCGTCCCCGACGCGGGCGGCCGCCTCGTCGAGGTGCTCGGCCGCAGCTCCGTCTGGGTGCCGCTGCCGAACGGCGGCACCCCCGCCAGCGCGGACCTCGACCTGCCGATGATGGAGATCGACGGCGCGGCCTTCGTCCCCGTCTTCAGCTCCGAGGCCCAGTTCCTCAGCTGCGTCGGCGGCCACATGTCCTTCACCGTCGCGCCCGCCCGCGACTTCGCCCGGGGCCTGCCCCCCCAGGTCGGCATCGCCGTGAATCCGGGCGGCGCGGTCGGCATACCGCTTCCGCCGCCCGCCGTCGCCGAGCTCTGCCGGGCCGGCCGCACCGCCCTGGACGGGCCCGCCACCGGCGGCCGGGTCCGGCTGTTCGAGCCGGACTGGCAGCACGACCCGGTCGACTTCCTCACCGCGGTGTCCGAGGAGTTCGAGGCCACCGGAGTGGTGAGCACCGCACGCCGGGCGCTGGCCAGCATCGAGGGCGGCGACCCCGTCCTCTTCGTCGGCGTCGAGTTCGCCACCTGGGACGGCGCGGGACAGAGCGCGCCCATGGACGCCATCGGCCGCGCGCTCGGCCGGGTCCAGGTGCCCTGGCCGGTCAACCTGGTCCTTCTCGACGTGGCGGAGGACCTCGTCGGCGACTGGATGCGGGAGAAGGTGCGCCCGTTCTACCGGCGCGAGGGCCACTGACCCACCGCCGTGAGGACCGCTGACGGCAGAGGGACCCGGCACCGCCGGACCAGGGCGTCAAGTCGGTGCCGGAATCGGCGCATAAGCTGGTTTGATGGCGTGGTCGATCCCGTGCGCCCGGGAGCGGTGGCGCGAACGCGACGGATCGACACGCGACGGATCGACGAGGGGCGGAACCCAGGGTGAGTGCGTCAGGCACCGCGGCGGCCAGTGGGGCCTTCCCCGATCGGGCGGAGTCGAGTGCCTCGGGGAAGGTCGAGCACCTGCTGCGCCAGGTGACCCCGGGGCGTTACGACGCCTACGAGGCGCTGCTCGCAGCGGTCGCCGAGGGCCGGGTCCGGATGCTCCTCTGGCACGGCACGGCCGGCTCACCGGACGCCCAGTACGGGAACATGGAGATCGACGGCCTGGGCTACGCCCCCTGCGTCACCTCCGCCCAGGAGCTCTCCGCCAGTGGCTGGAACCGGGCCCACGAGCTGGTCACCGGACGCGACATCGCCCGCGCCCTGTTCCCCGACCGCTGGGGCATCTGGCTCAATCCGCACGCCCCCGGCGGCGGCGTCGGCATTCCCTGGCTCGACCTGCGGCGCATCGCCACCGGCCTGGACCGGCTGCCCGCCGGACCGCTCCGGCTCTCCGACCCCGCCATCGAACTCCCGCAGTTCTACGCCCTGCTCACCCAGAACGCCCACCGCACCCCCGCGATCCGCTCCCTGCGCCGCGCCTGGGTGCACCCCGCGGTCGGCGTCCCGTATCTCGCGATCGGCCTGGACCTCTACGACACCGGCCGCGCCTCCGTCGCAGCGGTGCGGGAGATGATGCGGCAGTCGGTCGGCGCGGTCCCCGAGGGGCTGCCCGTCTCCACCGTCGCCCTGTCCGACGAGTACGACCCGGTCGGCATGTGGCTGCGCGCGAACGCCCGCCCCTTCTACGACCGCGAGGCCCACGCCCCCGCCGGTCCGCCGCCCCTCGCCGCCCCCGGATACGGCTACCCGCCCCAGCCCCGCTGACTGCTCCGGGCGGGACCCGGGCTTCCGTCCGAAACATGCGGGGCCCGCGGGGTCCTGGTCACCCTCCGTCGAACACCCCACGATGCCGGGTTTGTTGACCGCCCACGTGAGGATGTCCCGGAACTGGACGGTTTGGTAACTGTCCGGGTCTCGACTAGGTCTCACCGCTATCCGGACTGTTCTCTTGCGGCAGGCACCGTCTGTAGTGTGCGGCCATCAAACCTCACCACATGGCGAACCAGGGGTGGACCCATGCGCATATTCAAGTCCCGGGCTGTCCGGGCGGTCACGACAGCGGTCGCTGTCGCTCTGATCGCCACGGGCTGTTCCAGCGAGCGGGACGAGGGCGGCTCCAAGGGGGGCGAGAAGGACACCTTCGTCTTCGCCGGAGCCGGTGACCCCGGTTCCCTCGACCCGGCCCTCGCGAGCGACGGCGAGACGTTCCGCGTCACCCGCCAGGCCTTCGAGGCGCTCCTGGAGCACGAGCCCGGTGGGAGCAAGCTCATCGGCGGCCTCGCCGAGAAGTGGTCGAGCGACCCGGCCGGCAAGGTCTGGACGTTCAACCTGCGCCAGGGCGTGAAGTTCCACGACGGCGAGGCGTTCAACGCCGCCGCGGTCTGCGCGAACTACGACCACTGGTTCAACTGGAAGGGCACGTACCAGTCCAGCGCGGTCTCCTACTACTGGCAGACCATCATGGGCGGGTTCGCGAAGAACGAGGACGCCGAGGCGCCCAAGCCCAACTACAAGTCCTGCACCGCCAAGGACGACAACACGGCCGTCATCGAGGTGAACGAGCCCTCGGCGAACCTGCCGGGCGGGTTCTCCCTCCAGGCGCTGGCGATCCACTCGCCGAAGGCCATCAAGGAGTACGAGAAGCAGGACGCGAGCGCCAAGGGCGACGCGATCACGTACCCCAAGTACAGCCAGGAGGCCGGCACGGTCGCCGGCACCGGCCCGTACAAGATCACGAAGTGGAACAAGGGCAACAAGGAAGTCTCCCTCACGCGCTTCGACGGCTACTGGGGCGACAAGGCCAAGGTGAAGAACCTGGTCTTCCGCACCATCTCCACCGAGGAGACCCGCCGCCAGGCGCTCCAGGCGGGTGACATCGACGGCTACGACCTGGTCGCGCCGGCCGATGTGACGACGCTGGAGAAGGAGGGTTACGAGGTCCCGACCCGTGACGTCTTCAACATCTTCTACCTCGGCATGAGCCAGTCGGCGAACCCGGCGCTGAAGAAGCCCGAGGTCCGTCAGGCGATCACGCACGCCATCGACCGCGAGAACCTCGTCAACACCCAGCTGCCCGAGGGCGGCAAGGTCGCGACCCAGTTCATGCCCGACACGGTCGCCGGCTACTCGGACAAGGTGAAGACGTACCCGTTCGACACCGCCAAGGCGAAGGACCTCCTCAAGCAGGCCGGTGCGGAGAAGCTCACCATCGACTTCTGCTACCCGACCGAGGTCACCCGCCCGTACATGCCTGCCCCGCAGGACATGTTCGAGCTGATGAAGGCCGACCTGGAGAAGGCCGGCATCACCGTCAAGCCGAAGGCCATGAAGTGGGCCCCGGACTACCTGGACGCCACCGAGGCGGGCTCCTGCGCCCTGCACATGCTCGGCTGGACCGGTGACTTCAACGACGGCTACAACTTCATCGGCACCTGGTTCGCCGGGCCCGACAAGCAGTGGGGCTTCAAGGACCAGAAGGTCTTCGACGCCGTGAACGCCGCCTCCGAGGTCACCGACCCGGCCGCCCGCACCGCGGCGTACCAGAAGGCCAACGAGGCGATCGCGGAGTACGTCCCGGGCGTGCCGATCTCGTCGTCGCCGCCGGCCATCGCGTTCGCCAAGAACGTCAACCCGCCGAAGGTCTCCCCGCTGACGCAGGAGAACTTCGCCGAGGTCTCCTTCAAGTAATCGCACACCAGCGGGTCCGCCCGGCCACAGCAACCAGGTGGCCGGGCGGACCCGCATCGACGCACGTGAGAAAGGGGCATGCGGGGTGCTGCGACTCGTCGTCAGAAGACTTCTCCAGCTCATTCCCACCCTGCTCGGCCTGTCGGTCCTGCTGTTCCTCTGGCTGAACCGACTGCCCGGCGGACCCGCCTCAGCGATCCTGGGCGAGCGGGCCACCGAAGCCGAAGTAGCGAGAATCAACAGGGCACTCGGGCTCGACGAGCCGGTCCACGTCCAGTACTGGCGGTTCCTCAAGCGCATCTTCGAGCTCGATCTCGGAACCTCCACCCAGACCGGCCAGCCGGTGTGGGACGAATTCACCCTGCGCTTCCCGGCCACCGTGGAGCTCAGCGTCGCCGCGATCCTGATCGCCGTGGTCGTGGGCATCCCGATGGGCTACCTGGCGGCCAAGCACCGCGGTGGCTGGCTGGACGTAGCCTCCGTCTCCGGATCGCTGCTCGGCATCTGCATCCCGGTCTTCTTCCTGGCCATGCTGCTGCGCGGGATCTTCTCCGTGGAGCTGGGCTGGTTCCCGAGCCAGGGCCGGCTCGACACCGGCATCAACGCCACCGACGTCACCGGATTCGCGGTCCTCGACGGCCTGTTGACGGGCGAGTTCGACGCCAGCTGGGACGCGATCATGCACTTGGTCCTGCCCTCCGTCGCCCTCGCCTCGATCCCGCTCGCCGTCATCGTCCGGATGACCCGCGCCAGCGTCCTGGAGGTACTCGGCGAGGACTACATCCGCACCGCCGAGTCCAAGGGCCTCGACAAGAGGACCGTCCGCGGGCGCCACGTACTGCGCAACGCCCTGCTGCCCGTGATCACCGCGGTCGGCCTGCTGACCGGCAGCCTGCTCTCCGGTGCGGTGCTCACCGAGTCCGTCTTCGACTTCGGCGGCATCGGCTCCTTCATCCGTACCGCGATCGACGGCCGCGACTACCCGGTCCTCGTCGGGTTCATTCTCTTCATCGCGATGGTGTACGTGCTGATCAACCTGCTGGTCGACCTCGCGTACAGCATCATCGACCCGAGAGTGCGGGTGCACTGACGTGACGATCCTGACCAACAAAGCAGACAAGATCGACCGTCTCGCCGAGCTCACCCAGAGCTCCGAGACCGTCACCGGCACCAGCCTGTGGCGCGAGGCGTTCCGCCGGATGCGCTCCAGCAAGATGGCGATCATCGGCGCGGCGATCATCGCCACGTTCGTTCTCGTCGCCGTCGTCGGACCGATGCTGGCCCCGCACGGAGCCACCGCGCAGAACTGGCGCAGCGAGGTCTTCCCCAACCAGGGCAAGTTCATCGGCATGCGCGGCGAGAACTGGTTCGGCCTGGACCACCTGGGCCGCGACATGTTCTCCCGCTGGCTCGTCGGGGCCCGGCAGACGCTGCTCGTCGGTGTCGTCTCCATGCTCATCGGGCTGATCATCGGCGCGCTGGTCGGTGTGGGCTCCGGAGCCGCCGCCACCCTCGGCGGCAAGGTCGGCCAGCGCGTCGACACCGTGATCATGCGTTTCACCGACATCATGCTGTCGCTGCCCTCGCTGCTGCTCGCGGTCTCCATCGCCGCGGTCCTCGGCCAGTCGCTGACCACCGTGATGATCGCCGTGGGTGTCGTCCAGATCCCCATCTTCGCCCGCCTGCTGCGTGGTTCGATGCTGGTCCAGGGCGGCGCGGACTACGTGCTCGCCGCGAAGGCGGTCGGCATCCGGCGCAAGCGGATCGTGCTCACGCAGATCCTGCCGAACTCGCTGAGCCCGGTGATCGTCCAGGCCACGCTGAGTCTGGCCACCGCGATCATCGAGGCCGCGGCCCTCTCCTACCTGGGGCTCGGCAACCCCGACCCGGCCATTCCCGAGTGGGGCGTGATGCTCTCCCAGGCGCAGCGCTTCTTCGACAACGAGCCGATGATGGCCGCCTACCCGGCCGTCGGGATCATCATCACCGCCCTCGGCTTCACCCTGCTCGGCGAGGCCATGCGCGAAGCCCTCGACCCGAAGTTGCGAGGCTGAAGTCCTATGTCACTGCTCTCCGTTGAGGAACTCAGCGTCACCTTCACCGCCCGCGGCCGCAAGGACGCCACGGCCGTGGACGGCGTCTCCTTCGAGGTCGACCAGGGCCAGGTCGTGGGCCTGGTCGGCGAGTCGGGCTGCGGCAAGTCCGTCACCTCCCTCGCCCTGATGGGGCTGCTGCCCCGCAAGGGCGCGCGCGTCGGCGGCCGTGCCGAGTTCGACGGCCAGAACCTGCTGACCATGAACGAGCGCAAGCTGCGCGATCTGCGCGGCAGCCAGCTCGCGATGATCTTCCAGGACCCGCTCTCCTCGCTGAACCCGGTCGTCCCCATCGGGATCCAGGTCACCGAGATCCTCCAGCGCCACCGCGGGCTGAAGGGCGAGAAGGCCCGCAAGGAAGCCGTTTCCCTGCTCGACCGGGTCGGCATCCCCGACCCGGACCGGCGGCTCAAGGAGTACCCGCACCAGCTCTCCGGCGGTATGCGCCAGCGGGCGCTGATCGCCATGGCGGTCGCCTGCGCCCCCCGTCTGCTGATCGCCGACGAGCCGACGACGGCACTCGATGTGACCATCCAGGCGCAGATCCTGGAGCTCCTGAAGGAGCTGGTCGACCAGGAGGGCACCGCCCTGCTGATGATCACGCACGACCTCGGCGTCGTCGCCGGCCTCTGCGACGAGGTCAACGTCCTGTACGCGGGACGGGCGGTGGAATCGGCGGGCCGCCGCGAGCTGTTCGCCCACCCCACCCACCCGTACGCGCACGGGCTGCTCGGCTCCATCCCGCGGCTGGACGCGCCGCGCGGCGAGCCGTTGCACCCGATCCGCGGGTCCATCAACGACAAGATCGCCTGGGCCGACGGCTGCGCGTTCGCGCCCCGGTGCGACCACTACACGATGGAGTGCCTCACCGGCACTCCCGAACTGACCGAACCACGCACGGCCGGACACCAGGTGCGCTGCGTCAACCCGGTCCTGCCCGAGGCGGAGGTCCCGGCATGAGCCTTCTCGAACTGGACGGCGTCAAAGTCCACTTCCCGGTCAAGAAGGGCCTCTTCTTCGACCGTACGGTGGGCCACGTCTACGCGGTCGACGGCGTCTCGCTGAGCGTCGAGGCCGGTCAGACGTACGGGCTGGTCGGCGAGTCGGGCTGCGGCAAGACGACGCTCGGCCGCGCGGTCCTGCGGCTGAACGACATCACCGAGGGCGCGGTCGTCTTCGACGGCACCGACCTGGCGAAGCTGCCCTCCGAGGAGATGCGGACCTTCCGCCGCCGCCTCCAGATGGTCTTCCAGGACCCGCTGGGCAGCCTCAACCCCCGGCAGAACATCGAGTCCATCCTCGCCGAGGGCATGGCCGCCCACGGCATCGGGAAGGACGCGGCGGAGCGCCGGAAGAAGATCGAGTCCATCCTCGCCAAGGTCGGCCTGCCGTCCAACGCGATGTCCCGCTACCCGCACGAGTTCTCCGGCGGCCAGCGCCAGCGCATCGGCATCGCCCGCGCGCTGGTGCTGGAGCCGGACGTGATCATCTGCGACGAGCCGGTCTCCGCGCTGGACGTCTCGGTCCAGGCGCAGGTGATCAACCTGCTGGAGGAGCTCCAGGAGTCGCTGGGTCTGACCTACCTGGTCATCGCGCACGACCTCGCCGTGGTCCGGCACATCTCGGACGTCATCGGGGTGATGTACCTCGGCGGGCTCGTCGAGGAGGCCCCGAGCGACGCGCTGTACGCGGGGCCCCGGCACCCGTACACCAAGGCGCTGATGTCGGCGGTCCCGGTGCCCGACCCCGAGGTCGAGGACCGCCGCGAGCGGATCCTCCTCCACGGCGACCTGCCCTCGCCGGCGAACCCGCCGACCGGCTGCCGGTTCCACACCCGCTGCCCGTGGGTGCAGGAGACCAAGTGCGCCACGGAGCGTCCGCCGCTGCTGGACACCGGCGACGGGCACAAGGTGGCCTGCCACTTCACGGCCGAGATCGAGGCCGGGACGGTGACGCAGACCCTGGCCACCGGCATCGAGGCGGTCACCGGCACGGAAACGGTGGCGGCCGAAGCGGTGGAGACCGCGGAGGGCGAGGCCGAGGCTCCGGCGAAGGAGCCCGTGACCGTACCGGCCCAGGCCCACGCGGGCGCCACGGAGAAGGCGGTGGACGCCACGGAGAAGGCGGTGGACGCACCGGAGAAGGCTGCGGACGCCCCGGAGAAGGCGGTGGACGCCACGGAACAGACGGAGGCCAGCCCGAAGGCCTAGGGGGCGCCCGGCACCGGCACAATTGCCCGGTGCTCACCGAACTGTTCACGCCCTCCGTCCAGCATGCGCTCGACCTCGTCGGGATCTTCGTCTTCGCGATCTCGGGCGCCCTGCTCGCCGTCCGCAAGAACTTCGATGTCTTCGGCATCGCGGTTCTCGCGGAGGTGACAGCGCTGGGCGGAGGGCTGTTCCGTGACGTGATGATCGGCGCGATCCCGCCCGCCGCCTTCACCGACCTCGGCTACTTCACCACGCCGCTGTTCGCCGCCGTCCTGGTCTTCTTCCTCCACCCGCACGTGGAGCGCATCCAGGTCGGCGTCAACGTCTTCGACGCGGCGGGGCTCGGCCTGTTCTGTGTGACCGGCACGGTCAAGGCGTACGAGTACGGCCTCGGGCTCACCGCGTCGGCGGCGCTGGGCCTGGCCACCGCGGTCGGCGGCGGTGTGCTGCGCGACGTGCTGGCCAACGAGGTGCCCTCCCTGCTGCGCTGGGACCGCGACCTGTACGCGGTGCCCGCGATCGTCGGCGCGACCATGGTCGCCCTGTGCATCCGCTTCGACACCCTCAACGCCCTGACCAGCGGGATGGCCGTGATCGCCGCGTTCGCCCTGCGGCTGCTGGCGCTGCGTTTCCACTGGCGGGCGCCCCGCGCGTACAACCGCTCCTCCGCCCGCGCCGAGAAAGGATCGGCGGCCACCTAGCTGGCTGGAGTCTTCCGCGCGGTGATCCGACCCACAAAAAGCTACCGCTCAGTAGCGAGGTCCATGTACCGTGCATGCCATGGCACAGGCAGCGACTGAGGCGGCGCAGACCGCGCGGGCAACCATCGGCGACAGCGAGTTCGACCGGGACACCGCGGTCACCCCGCGCGAGGAGGGCGTCTACGACGCCGAACTCTCCGCCGGCTGGACCATCATCCACGCCGTCAACGGCGGTTACCTGCTGGCCCTGCTCGGCCGGGCCCTGGGCCAGGCGCTGCCGCACTCCGACCCGTTCTCCGTCTCGGCGCACTACCTCACCGCCTCCGCGCCCGGCCCGGCCGTGATCCGCACCCAGGTCGTCCGCACCGGCCGCACCCTCTCCACGGGCCAGGCCTCCCTCTTCCAGTACGCCGAGGACGGCAGCGAGATCGAGCGCATCCGCGTCCTGGCCACCTACGGCGACCTGGACGCGCTCCCCGACGACGTCCGCACGACGGCCCTGCCGCCGGCCATGCCCGACCGGGACCACTGCCTCGGCCCGAGCGACGGCGCGCCGAACATTCCCGGCAGCTCCGCCATCACCGACCGCCTGGACATCAAGCTCGACCCGGCGACCGTCGGCTGGGCCGTCGGAGCCCCGTCCGGCAAGGGCGAGATGCGCGGCTGGTTCGGCCTGGCCGACGGCCGCGACCCGGACCCGCTGTCGCTGCTGCTCACCGTGGACGCCCTGCCGCCGACCTCCTTCGAGCTGGGCCTGGCCGGCTGGACCCCCACCGTCGAGCTGACCGCCCACATCCGCTGTCGCCCCGCCCCGGGCCCGCTGCGCGTCTCCATCACCACCCGCAACCTCGCGGGCGGCTTCCTGGAGGAGGACGCGGAGGTCTGGGACAGCGCCGACCGCCTCGTCGCCCAGTCCCGCCAGCTGGCCAAGGCCCCGCGACACACGGGCTGAGGGCGCGCTTCACTCCCAGACCGCGGACTCCGGATCGACGCCGTTGGCCTCGGCGTTCGCGGCGATCACCTCGCACAGCCAGCCGCCGAGCCCCGGCGCGATCGCGTCGTAGTGCGCGACGTAGCCGGGGTCGGTGGCATACGTCCGGCCGATGCAGACCTGCAGGGCGTACGTGCAGTCGAAGTACGTCGAGATCTGCGCGCGATGCCGCTCCGCGAGGGCGTCCGCGACCTCTGACCCGGGAGCGACGCCCGTACGGTACGCGGTGGCGAGGTCGGCGGTCAGGGCCTCGACCGCCGCCGCCACGCCCTTCCAGTCCTCGCGGCTCATCCGGGCCGCCCGCTCCTCGTACTGCGCCCACTGCGCCGTGCCGCCCCAGCGCTCCTCGGCCACCTCGGTCCGGGCGGGCTCCCAGTCGGCCCCGAAGATCTCCACCTGTTCCTCGGGCGTCAGACGGATCCCCGGCTTCGACTCCAGCAGCATGCGGTCCACCGCGCCGACCATCCGCTCCAGCCGGGAGATCCGCTCCGCTAGCTGCCCCCGCTGCCGCCGCAGATGCTCGCGCGCGTCGACCTCCGGGTCGTCCAGGAGGCGCCCGATCTCGGCGAGCGGGATGCCGATCTCCCGGTAGACGAGGACCCGGTGCAGCCGGGCGACGTCGTCGTCCCCGTACACCCGGTACCCGGCCCTCGTACGCCCGCCCGGCCGCACCAGCCCGATCCCGTCCCAATGGTGCAGCGTCTTCACACTGACCCCGACGAGCCCGGCCGTCCGGCCGACGGTCAGGCCGTCGGCGGGAGGTTCCTCGGGTCCCCGCTCCTCGCTCCTCATCGGTCCAGTCTCCCGGAACCGGAGGCAAAGGCCCCCGGGCCGGGTCACGCGGCGGTCGGCACGCCCGCGTGTCCGAGAACCTCGCGCGCCGGCAGGGCGACGCTCGCGGCGGCGGTCAGCCCGGAGGCCGCGAGGTGGGCGTCGGCGAAGCGCAGCCCGGCCGCGTACCCGGCGAAGTCCGGCAGCCCGACCGGCTCCTGCCCCAGTCGGCGGGCGGTGCGGTCGCCGAACACGTACGGGGACAGGTTCCGCATGCCCGCGACGTCGATCCCGGCCGCCACCTTCGCGCAGGCGTCGTCCAGCTCCGCGCCGGACAGCGAGGTCGCCCAGGGGCCCATGGCGTCCTCGCCCGCCAGCTCCCGCACGAAGGCCTCGGCCAGCCCCTCGGCCACGACCTGCTCGCCGACGGTGACCGCCATCGGGTCCCAGTCCACATTGGCGTAGCGGACGTTGTGGTGCAGCTCGTGGGCGGCGGCGTGCTCGATCTTGGCGAGGGCAGTCGCGGTGGGCCACATCATCAGCAGGATCGCGCCCGGGATGCCGCCGAGGCCGAAATAGCCCTGGTTGAGGCGCATCATCGGGTCGTCCGGGTCGCCGAGCACCAGAACCACGTGCACGGTGCCGGCGGTCCGCGCACTGGGCGCCGCCGCGCTCAGCCGCTCCCGCGCGGCGGCGAGGGAATCCTCGATCCGCTGCCACACCCGGGCCTCCCGCATCCGCTCCAGGGCCTCCCGGTGGCGGGAGTCGTCCCGGTCGAGGGGGAACCCGCTGCCCGCGCGGTGCCTCTCGACCAGGTCTCCGACCCCCACCAGGGACATCACCTCCTGCAACGGGGCGAGCATCTCGCGCAGGGCGTCGGATCGTTGGGCCGCGGGGCGGCGCAGGAGGTCGAGGAGTGC
This sequence comes from Streptomyces sp. CA-278952, assembly GCF_028747205.1. NCBI lineage: Bacteria > Bacillati > Actinomycetota > Actinomycetes > Kitasatosporales > Streptomycetaceae > Streptomyces > Streptomyces sp. CA-278952. The sequence goes on along the minus strand of NZ_CP112880.1, from coordinate 2,108,487 downwards.
GGAGGCGGTGTCATGGACGACGATCTTCATACCCGGGGACCGTAGGGCCTCCTGTTACGGGAGGGTCAAGGGCGGTCGCACCAGCCGCCCGGGGCGCGCCCCGGGCATCGCCGACCTCGCCGACCTCGCCGTGCTCGCCGTTCCGGGTCACCGTCAACGGCACGGCCTCCTGGAGTCCCGGCGGCGGACGCACGGCCCCGACGCGGCCCCGCGAGCCGCCCTGCCCGTACCGGATCGGGCTCCGGGCGGGGCTTTTGGCCGGCCTCCGAGCCGGTCCACGGCACCCAGGGCCGGGCGTCCGGGGGCGTGCGCGGGGGTCCGGCCGTGACGCGCCCGGCATGCGCCCCACCCCGGGCTCGTAGAATCGGCTCCACCATGGCTTACCTCGACCACGCCGCGACCACCCCGATGCTTCCCGAAGCGATCGAGGCGATGACCGCCCAGCTCTCCGCCACCGGCAACGCGTCCTCACTCCACGCCGCCGGCCGCCGGGCCCGCCGTACCGTCGAGGAGTCCAGAGAAGCCCTCGCCGACGCCCTCGGCGCACGCCCCAGCGAGGTGGTCCTCACCTCCGGAGGCACGGAGGCCGACAACCTCGCCGTGAAGGGCCTCTACTGGTCCCGGCGCGACGCCGACCCCCGCCGCACCCGGGTCCTCGCCGGTCCCGTCGAACACCACGCGGTCCTGGACGCCGTCGACTGGCTCGCGGAGCACGAGGGCGCGACCGTCGACTACCTCCCGGTCGACCGCCACGGCCGGGTCCACCCCGAGGACCTGCGCGAGGCGATCCTCCGCGACCCCGACGACGTCGCGATGATCACCGTGATGTGGGCCAACAACGAGATCGGCACCATCATGCCGGTCCGCGAACTGGCAGCGGTGGCGGCCGAGTTCTCCATCCCCATGCACGCCGACGCGGTCCAGGCCTTCGGTCAGCTGGAGGTCGACTTCGCCCGCTCCGGACTGGCCGCGATGACGGTCAGCGGGCACAAGATCGGCGGCCCCTTCGGGATCGGCGCGCTGCTGCTGGGCCGCGACCACACCCCCGTACCCGTCCTGCACGGCGGCGGCCAGGAGCGGCACGTGCGCTCCGGCACCCTGGACGTGCCCGCCGTCGCCTCCTTCGCGGTCGCCGGACGGCTGGCGGCCGAGCGGCGCGAGCAGTTCGCCCGGCGCGTGGGCTCCCTGCGCGACGACCTCGTGGCCGCCGTGCGCCGGGCCGTGCCGGACGCCGTGCTCGGCGGCGACCCGGAACCGGCCGGACGCCTCCCGGCCAACGCCCACTTCAGCTTCCCGGGCTGCGAGGGCGACTCCCTCCTCCTGCTGCTGGACGCCCAGGGCATCGAGTGCTCCACCGGCTCCGCCTGCACCGCCGGGATCGCCCAGCCCAGCCACGTCCTGCTCGCCACCGGCACCGATCCGGAGCTGGCCCGGGGCACCCTGCGCTTCTCGCTCGGCCACACCTCGACCGAGGACGACGTGAAGGCGCTGGCCGAGGCGATCGGCCCGGCGGTGGAGCGGGCGAGGACGGCCGGGCTCAGCTGACGGCAGGGCTCAGCCGGACGCCCGGGAGCCGTCAGGCGCCGCTACGCCTTCGCCGACGGCGTGGGGGAAGGGCTGGGCGGCGCCGTCGCGGCCCGGCGCACCAGCTCCAGATAGCGGTCCCAGTCCCAGTGCGGGCCCGGGTCCGTGTGGTCGGTGCCGGGCACCTCCACGTGCCCGATGATGTGCTCCCGGTCGACGGGTATGCCGTGCCGCGCGCAGATCGACGCCGTGAGCCGCGCCGAGGACTCGTACATCGCCTTCGTGAGGTCCTTCGGCCGGTCCACGAACCCCTCGTGCTCGATGCCGACACCGCGCTCGTTGTACGCGCGGTCGCCCGCCTGGTACGCCACGTCGAGCTCGCGGATCATCTGCACCACCCGCCCGTCCTGCCCCACGATGTAGTGCGTCGCGGCCTGGTGGGCGGGGTCCTGGAACACCCGCACCGCACTGGCGAAGCTGCCCTGGGTGACATGGATGATCACGCGGTCGATCGTGAAGTCGTCCGGCCGGTCCGCCCGCCGCCAGTTCGCCTCCGACGCGGCCACCCAGGTCGCCCCCGCGTAGTCCAGCTCGCCCGGCTTCCGGGGCTTCTCGACCCCGGGCACCTGCCACCACAGGCGCTTGACCTGGTCGTGCGCGAGCACGGCGGCGGTACCGGCGGCCGCCACCGCACCGCTGCCGATCAGCAGCGCGCGCCGGCTGACGCCGTTCGCCGGCTTCTTCCGCGAAGACGAGCCCGAAGACTTTCGCGCGCCCCGGGTACTTCCGTTGTTCCCCATGTGATCGTCAACGCATATCCGCGAGCGTTCGGTTCCCGGCGACCCGTACCCTGGAGGAGCTATGACTCAGACTTCCCAGCGCCCCCTGCGTGTCCTCGCCGCGATGTCGGGCGGCGTGGACTCCGCCGTCGCCGCGGCCCGTGCCGCCGAGGCGGGCCACGACGTGACCGGTGTCCACCTCGCCCTGTCCGCGAACCCCCAGTCCTTCCGGACCGGGGCGCGCGGGTGTTGCACCATCGAGGACTCCCGGGACGCCCGCCGCGCGGCCGACGTCATCGGTATCCCCTTCTACGTCTGGGACCTGGCGGAACGCTTCCGCGAGGACGTCGTCGAGGACTTCGTCGCGGAGTACGAGGCCGGGCGCACCCCCAACCCCTGCCTGCGCTGCAACGAGAAGATCAAGTTCGCCGCGCTGCTCGACAAGGCCCTCGCCCTCGGCTTCGACGCCGTGTGCACCGGCCACTACGCCACCGTCGTACTCACCGAGGACGGCAGCCGCGAGCTGCACCGCGCCTCCGACATGGCCAAGGACCAGAGCTATGTGCTCGGCGTCCTGGACGAGAAGCAGCTCGCCCACGCCATGTTCCCGCTCGGCGACACCCTCACCACCAAGGACGAGATCCGCGCCGAGGCCGAGCGCCGGGGCCTGGCCGTAGCCAAGAAGCCCGACAGCCACGACATCTGCTTCATCGCCGACGGCGACACCCAGGGCTTCCTGGCGAACCGCCTCGGCGGCCCGGCCGAGGGCGACATCCTCGACGAGTCCGGTACGAAGCTGGGCACCCACGAGGGTACTTTCGGCTTCACCATCGGACAGCGCAAGGGCCTGAAGATCGGCCACCCGGCCCCCGACGGCAAGCCGCGCTACGTCCTCGACATCTCCCCGGTGAACAACACCGTCACCGTCGGCCCCGTCGAGGCCCTCGACGTGACCGCCCTGACCGCCATCAAGCCCCGCTGGTGCGGAACGCCCCCGTCCGGCCCCGGCACGTACACCGCCCAGCTCCGCGCCCACGGCGGCGAGACCGAGGTCACGGCCGAGCTGGTGGACGGCACGGAGCTGAACGTCACCTTCACCGAGCCGGTCCGGGGCGTGGCCCCCGGCCAGGCGGTCGTCCTGTACGACGGCACGCGCGTGGTCGGCTCGGCCACCATCGCCACGACGTCCCGGCGTGAGCGGGTGGCGACGGGCGGCTGACGCCGGGGCCCCCGGCCGGACCGGCCGGAGGGCAGCCCCGCGCCGGCCGGCGCGGGAGAAGGCCTACGACGCCTGCCGGTACGCGTACACGTCCTTGGCGAAGAACTCCGCCAGCACCGGCGCGAGCACCTGGGGCGCCACCTCGCGCATCTGGCCCGTCAGCGTGCGGTGCCGGCCGCGCGGCAGCGCCTCGGCCAGGGCCCGGGTCGCCGCACGCGCCGGGGGGCTGCTGAAGCCGCCGCAGATCACCAGCGTCCGGGCCGCTACGGCCGCGAACCTCTCGACCGGGACCGCCCCGTCGCCCAGCAGGGCGTCGTCGTAGGCCAGGGTGTGCGCCATCGCCTCCAGCTCCGTCCACAGCGGGGTGCGCCGCATCCGGGCGGCCGTCTCCTCCGCGACACCCGTCATCGACAGGAACAGCTCCACCGCCCCGCCCCGGTCCCCGGCCGCCAGCAGCCGGTGCAGCCGGGCCGTGCAGCGGGCCTTGAACAGCAGCCCCGACGCGCCCGGCGTATAGGGCGGCTCGTACACGGCGAGCAGCTCCACCGGCAGCCCGGCGGCGACCGCCTCCAGGGCCAGTGCCCCGCCCGACGACATCCCGAACACCGAAGCGCCCGCCCCGGCGGCCCCGACGACGGCGGTCAGATCCTCGACCTCCCGCGCCACGGAGCCGCGCCCGGCGTCACCGCTGGCGCCCCGGCCCCGGCGGTCGTAGGTGAGCACCATGAAGCGCGGAGCGAGCAGAGCGGCCAGCGGCGCGTCGGCAGCCGACGCGCTCAGCGCGCCGCCGACCAGCACCAGCGGCGGGCCGTCGCCCTGGCGTCGGTAGGCGATCGGCGTGCCGTCGGCGGAGAGAATCCTGTCCATGGGAGAGGAGACCGGGTCGGTCCGGCAAACTCATCGCTCCACCCGAAAAAACTTTACGGGCGAGCGTCCGGCAGTCAGTCGGCCACCGTCTCCGCCGCGTAGAAGCAGAAGTGGTCCTTGATTGTCGCGACTTCGGGCTTCGGGTCCGGGTAGGCCCAGACGAGATCGTCGGCCCCGGGTCGGGACCAGTAGGAGGCGTCCCCCTTGAACGGGCAGTGGGTGGAGGTGTCCGACGGGGAGAGGAGGTCGGTGCGGACGTCCTCGGGCGGCAGGTAGTAGCGGACCGGACAGCCCGTCTCGCGGAGCACGAGCGGGCGGCGGCTCTCGGCCAGAAGCTGTCCGTCGTGCACCACCCGGACGTGCTCGGTGCCCGGCTCGACGGTGATGCGGTGTCCTCGCGTGGCAGTCATGCCTGTTTCAGCGGTGTACGAGGCCGTGTTCTTCCCCGTACGCCGAACCCTCCCCCCAACGGGTGGCCGAGGAAGTCTACGGTTGCCCCATGAACATCTGCGTCTTCCTCTCCGCCGCCGACCTCGACGACCGCTACACCGTGCCTGCCCGGGAGTTCGCCGAGCTGCTCGGCAGGGGCGGGCACACCCTCGTCTGGGGCGGATCGGAGCGCGGGCTGATGAAGGTCGTCGCGGACGGCGTGCAGGCGGCGGGCGGACGGCTCGTGGGCGTATCGGTGGAGTTCCTCGCCGCGAGCGCCCGGAAGAATGCCGACGAGATGGTGATCGCCCGCGACCTCGCCGAGCGCAAGGCGCTCCTCCTGGAGAAGGCCGACGCCGTCGTGATCATGGTCGGCGGAACCGGGACACTCGACGAGGCCACCGAGATCCTGGAGCTGAAGAAGCACGGCAAGCACACCAAGCCGGTCGTCCTGCTGAACACGGCGGGCTTCTACGACGGGCTGCGCCAGCAGTTCCAGCGCATGGAGGACGAGGGCTTCCTGCCCATCCCCCTGACCGACCTGGTCTTCTTCGCCAAGGACGGCGTCGGCGCGCTCGCCTACCTGGAGGAGTCCGCCGGCCACCAGTGAGGAGCGGCGGCCGCCAGACGGCTGCCGCACCCGCCCCCAAGCGCACCGTGCTGCTGTCGACGACATGGGCGCCCGTGGCCGAGCCCGGCATCCAGCACGCACCGGGGAGAGGATCGTGGGCCGCGTGCGTAGCCCGCCTGCGCCGTCTCGGTGGCGCTCCGGTTCGACTGCGGCGAGCGTGGAGACGGCTTGTGGAACCCTGCGGGCCGTCTCGCGGTGAGGAGCAAACGATGTCGGAACGCAATACCGTCCTGCGCAGTGTCCACGATCTGGGCCTGGCGGCCTGGTTCGGCGGGTCGTTGATGGGCGCTGTCGGTCTGAACGGCGCTGCCGGGAACGAGGGGCCGGGAGAGGCCTCCAGGATCGCCGGCGCGGGCTGGGCGAAGTGGACACCGGTGAACGCGGTGGCCATCGGCGCGCACCTGATCGGCGGCACCGGGCTGCTGGCCGCCAACGCCGCCCGGGTGCAGAACCAGCAGGGAGTCGCAGCCTCGACACTGGCCAAGACCGTGCTGACCGGGGCGGCGCTGGCCGCAACCGCCTACAGCCGAGTGCTGGGCAAGAAGATCGAGCTGTCCGCGTCCGGGGACCCGGAGGACCTGGAGAAGGCGAGCAGTCACCCCGTAGACCTGGACAAGGCCCGCAGCCACCTGGCGCTGATGCAGTGGGCCATCCCGGCCCTGACCGGTGCCGTCGTCGTGCTCAACGCCCTGCACGGAGAGCAGCAGCGCCCCCTCCAGCAGAAGGTCGGAATGATGCAGAGGGCCGCGTCCCAGGTGCATGTGCCGCACCTCGGCCACCGCTGCTGACCCTGCCTCCGGCCCGCCGCACCCGCGGACCTGACCCGGTCGGCGTTCCGCCCGCGGCGCGGGTGAGCCCAAGGCCGAACCACCGGGCAAGCCTGCGCCCTGTCGGCAGAGCGTGGAAAGCTGGGGCACATGCACGGAAACGAAGAGGTGCCGCGCGGCCGGATCTACGGACAGGACCATCCGCGGTCCGGTCCGGTACCCGGCCGCGACTACGCCGAACTGGTCGGCGGCCCGCTGGACGGCGTACTGCTCGACATCACCGGCTGGACAGCGGACGAACTCCAGACCGGCGCCGCGCTGATGACCGAGGCGGGTCGGTTTGGACCCGGCGGCCGCGCCCTGTACGGTCCGCGCTCCGGCGAGCGGAACCGCTGGGACTGGTCCGGCGACACACCCTGACGGCCGGCCTCTCGCACCGGCGCACCAGGTTGGGAGAACAGCCACCCTGCGTGCGCCGTTCGTTCGCGCTCACGCCCGGAGGGAGAAGCCCGAGCCCCCGGGGGAGGCCGGGGAGCTGACCGGCATGGTCCACCATGCCGACTACCGGGCGGGCATGCTGGGTGTCGGGGCCGGCTCGGTGAAGTAGTCGGCGTCCTTGGGACGGGTGCGGGTCGGTCCCGTGGGCCGGGGGGCCGGTTCGAGGTGGGGGATGTGTTTGGAGCAGTGCACGTAGGCCTCGTGGAGGGTGACGTGCGTCCACAGCACGGGGTGCCGTCCGGGGGCGGCGTCGGCGGGTATCCAGGGGTGCGTGGTGCGTAGCTGCTGGTCGTCGACGAGCTGGGCGGAGCCGTTGACGTGCAGTCCGATGTGCTCGTGGGTGAAGTCCATGAAGAGCAGTCCGATGTGCGGGTTCTCGGTGATGTTGCCGGCGCTGGCCAGGACGCCGTTTCCGCGGTATTCGGGGTAGGCCAGGGTGCGGTCGTCCAGCACGGCGACGAACCCGGGAGGGCCGGCGCGGAAGGTGGCGTCGCAGTGCCCTCGGGAGTCGGCTGTGGAGAGGAAGACCATCGACTGGCGGCCGATGAAGTCACGCATGGCCGTGGTGAGGTAGGGGTGGACCTGCCGACTGTAGAAGGCGTCGGCGCGTTCTCCGGTGCCCAGGTGGGACTGCAGCAGACGTTCTCCCCGCGAGGGGGTGGTGTGGGGGCGGGTCACAGCTGGTCGAACTCCTGACTGGGCTGGGGTGGAGCGAGGGGGGCGTCGAGAACGGGGGTGTCGAGTGGGTCGTGGTGGATGTGCTGTGGGGGTGTGCCGTGGCGCAGAAGCGTGTGCACCGTTGCGGCGACCATGTCGGGGGGGCCGCACAGGAAGGCCTCGTGCTGGTCCCAGGGGCCGAACTCCCGCAGGACCTGCGGAAGTGTGCCCTGCTGCCCGGCGATCTCCTGGTGCGAAACGGCCGCTCGGACGGACAGCCAGTGGTGACGCTGGGCCAGGCGCAGCATGTCGTCGAGGCCGTACAGCTCCTGGGCGGTCCGCGCTCCGACGAAGAGGTCGGCGTAACGGCGCATGCCGGAGGCGGCCGCTTCCTCCAGCAGAGCGCGGATGGGCGCGAGGCCGGTCCCGCCGGCCACCAGCAGCAGGTTGCGGTCGCCCGCAGACGCCAGGGTCATCTCGCCCTGGGGCGGTCCGATCCGCACTCGATGCCCCGGGGCGGCGTGGTGGACCAGCGCGTTGCTGACCAGCCCCCGGTGGACGGCCCGGACGTGGAACGTGAGCGTGTGGTCCGTGCGCGGCGGGTGGGCGGGGGAGAAGTGGCGCCAGGCGCGGGGGTACCAGGGGGTCTCCACGCTCACGTACTGGCCGGCGACGTATGGGTAGGGCAGGTCGGGCTGCACGGTTATTTCGGCGATGCCGTGTCCGCGGTACTCGTGGCGGACGATCTCCGCCTCCCAGGAGGCCGGCCGTAGTCGGGTGTCGTCTGCGGCGGCCGCGATCATGACCTGGGCGGCGACGGTGTACGCGTGTGTCCAGGCGGCGGCGATCTCAGGGTTCCACGCGGTTCCCGCATAGCGGGCCAAGGAGGCCACCAGGCACTCGCCCACCGCCGGGTAGTGGGCTTCCAGGGTTCCGAACTTCCGGTGGTCCCGCCCCAGGCGCGAGCAGAACCGCACGAGGTTGTCGATGTCGTCGACGAGGTCGATGATGCGCAGCAGCCCGCGCAGCAGCCGGTCGCGCTGGACGTCCATGTTGTCCGGAAAGAGTTCTCGTACCCCGGGATAGCGGGCGAAGAGGATGGCGTAGAAGTAGACGGTCATTTCCGAGGCCTGCGGAGCGACCGCGGACAGGCTCGTTCGGACCAGGGAGATTTCCCGGTCGGTGAGCGGGGAGGGCGTCACGGCCGCCTCTCGGACAGGGGCAGGCGGCGCAGCTCACTTATCTGTCGGGCAGGAACGGTGTGGGGGGAGCCAGGTGTCCTGTGTGGGGAGGGGGCCACCGGGCATACCAGATGTGCTGACAAGAAAGACATTCGCAATCGTAGTGGGGAGTTCCAATCGGCTCAGGTCCAGAGCCTCGAGTTGTGGTCTGTGAACGAGCCATTGTGCACGGCGGGAAACGGGACCGGAGCCCTGCCCCCCGGGGAAGCCTTGCATGAGCGTGGGCCACAGCGAGGGTTGGCGACTGGCCCGTTCCAGGACGGCGAAGTGGGGCGCAGTGCTGCGGCGGCATTTGCTGATCCCCGCCGGGCCCCCGCGGTGACAGCTCGCTCAGCACTGCGGCGCAACCCGGCCGATGCGCCGCCGAGTTACGCCGCTCCAGCATCGACGGCATCGACGGCCCCGGCGGACCACCAGCGGGAGACGCGGCCCCCCGCCCGGCCGGACGCGGACACGCTCGTCGCTCGTCGCCGAATGGGGTGGCGCGGGGGCGTTCGGTAGGGTTCCGGGGTGCTGACTGTCCGGTCGGTGCCTTGCTTGGGGGAAGACGAGACGAGGGACATGCCGGAACAAGCGATCCTGCCTGCGATAGCACCGAGCGAGCCTTCGGCCGTGTCGGTCGAGACGGCGCGGATGGCGGCGGTGCACCGTTATGACATTCTCGACACTCCTCCGGACGGCGCCTACGACAGAGTCGCGGCGCTGGCGGCGCGATTGTTCGAGGTGCCGGTGGCGACGGTGACGATCGTGGATGAGGATCGGATCTGGTTCAGGGCCGCACACGGGCTGGAAGGCGTCAGCGAGATCGGCCGCGATCCCGGACTGTGTGCCTCGGCGGTGCTCATCGATGAGGCCACTGTGATCCCCGACACCTTGCTGGATTCCGTGGCCTGCTCCAACCCGCTGGTCGCCGGCCCGATGGGGGTGCGCTTCTACGCCGCTGCTCCGATCACCACCGCCGACGGGTACCGGCTGGGCACGGTGAACATCCTCGACACCCGACCTCGTGAGATCAGCGAGGCCGATGCCTCCATCCTCGGGGACCTGGCCTCGATGGTGGGTGATCAGCTGGAGCTGAGGCTCTCCGCGTTGAAGGCGGTACGTGCCGAGCAGGAGCGCCGCCGGGTCGAGGAGGAAAGGCGCCAGGCGGAGGAAAAGGCCCGCCGGCGTGCGGAGCGGGACAAGGCGGCCATCGCCGCGTTCGCGTCCACCCTGCAGCGCACCCTGGTGCCTCCCGCGCTGCCCGCGGTACCGGGGCTGGAGCTGGCCTGTCACTACAAGACGGCCTCACCGCAGGAGGTGGGCGGTGACTTCTACGACGTCTTTCCCGTGAGCGGGGGGCAGTGGGCGTTTTTCCTGGGCGATGTGTGCGGCAAGGGTGCCGAAGCGGCCTCGGTCACCTCGCTGATCCGCTATACGCTGCGGGCCGCGGCCCTGGTCGACGCCGACCCGGTGGCCGCACTGAAAGCCCTGAACACGACGCTGCTGCTGGACGCGGCGGTCGGTACGCGCTTCTGCACCGCCGTCTTCGGCCTGCTGGACCCGGCCCGAGGCGGCGGTTTCACGGTCACACTGGCCACCGGCGGTCACCCGCCCGCCTACCACCTCAGTCCCGTCGAGGGGGGCGATGTGCGGGTCGAGGCTGCCCGCGCCCACGGTGGCATGCTGGTCGGCGCGTTCGCCGAAGCAGCCTTCGCCTCACACACCCTGCACCTGGCACCCGGCGAGGGGTTGCTGCTGTACACCGACGGGCTGACCGAGGCCCGCACCGCCGATGGCCACATGCTCGACGACACCGGCCTGACGGAATTCCTGGCCCAGCGGCCGGCACCGGTCAGCGCCGGCGCCCTGATCGACGACACTGTCGCGCTCCTGGACACACTCCCCGACACCGAGCGCGACGACGTCGCGTTGCTGGCTCTTTCCGTCCCCACCCCCGATGCCGCTCCCGCAGGCATCACCACCACCGCTCACATCGCCGCCGCCCCGACCGCCGACGTCTCCGTCAGGCAGGAGAACCGACGCCCATGACCGACGCGTTCCACATCGACGTCCCGCACACCGACGGCACCCTGGCCGTGATCGCACTGTCCGGCGATTTCGACAACACCACCGCACCCGCAGTGCGGGCCCGCGCCCTGGAGCTCATCGCGGCCGGCCACCCCGACCTGGTGGCCGACCTGGCGGGCGTCACCTTCTGCGACTCCTCCGGCCTGGGCGCACTCGTGGGCATCTGGCGCTGTGCCGAGGACGCCAACGGTTCCCTGACTCTGGCGGCCATCCCCGGCCGACTGGGCCGCCTGCTCAGCGTCACCGGCATGGACACTTTTCTGCCCGCTCACCCCAGCGCCGAGGCCGCGCTCGCCGCCCGCCAGGGCAACCGCACCACCGCCGCCTGAGCACAGTCCGCAGCTGGGAGGGATCGCGGCTGTCGGACTCGGCCGGCCCGCGGCTGATCACGTAGCCGGGGGTCAGGATCACGACGCACCACCACGCCCTCGCCGCCGACAGCCAGTCGGCCGCCGTGCAGCAGCCTCACGGGCCGGAGCACCAGGACGGAAAGGAGCGGGTCCTAGGATCGCCCCATGTCTACCCACCTCATCACCGGCGCCGGTTCCGGCATCGGGGCCGCTGTCGCCCGCCGTCTCCAGGAGCGCGGCGACGATGTCGTCCTGCTCGCCCGCGACGCCGGCCGCGCCAAGGAGTTCGCCGACCGCTACCCGGGCGCGCGCACCCTCGTCGGCGACCTCGGCAACCCCGACCGGCTGTCCTGGGCGTTCGGCCAGCAGTCCATGCCCGAGCGGATCGACACCCTGCTGCACATCGCGGGCGTCGTCGAGCTCGGCGAAGTCGGCGAGCTCACCCCCAAGGCCTGGCACTTCCAGCTCAACGCCAACCTGATCGCCCCCGCCGAGATCACCCGCCTTCTGCTCCCCCAGCTCCGTGTCTCCCAGGGCCAAGTCCTGTTCGTGAACTCCGGGGCAGGGCTCGCCGCCCACGCCGGGTGGAGCGCGTACGCCGCGAGCAAGCACGGCCTCAAGGCGCTCGCCGACTCCCTGCGCCACGAGGAGCACGGCAACGGGGTGCGCGTCACCACCGTCTACCCGGGCCGCACCGCCAGCCCCATGCAGGCCAAGGTGCACCAGCAGGAGGGCAAGGAGTACGACGCGGCCCGCTGGATCGACCCCGAGTCGGTGGCCACCACGATCCTGATGGCGATCGACCTGCCGCGCGACGCCGAGGTCAACGACCTCACCGTCCGCCCCGGCCGCTGACGTCCCGGGGAGCCGCTGACATCCCGGGGAGCAGGTCTCCCGCCCCGGACCGTAGGCTTCCCGCGTGAGCGAGAAGAGCAAGTTCAGCGGGTGTCCGGCGACCGGCATCGGGTCGATGCCCGGAGGAGACGCGAGGGAGGCGGCGAAGACCGTCACCGGCTCCTTCGCCGACGGGCAGGGCATGCCGTACCTGGCGGAACTGCCCGCGCGCGGGCCGGGCGCCGACATGATCGGCCGGACCATCGGCATGCTCGTCGAGATGTACGGACACGTCGAGCCGAGCGGCTGGCGGATCAGCGACCGGCCCGGCCGCGACACCCGCCGCGCCCGCTCCTGGCTGGGGGAGGACCTGGACGCCCTGGAGGAGTTCACCCAGGGGTACGAGGGCCTGCTCAAGGTCCAGGCCGTCGGCCCCTGGACCCTGGCCGGAGCACTGGAGCTGCGCGGCGGCGAGGCCATGCTGGCCGACCCCGGCGCCTGCCGCGACCTGGCCGGGTCCCTGGCCGAGGGGCTCCGCTCCCACCTCGCGGAGGTCCGCCGCCGCATGCCCGGGGCGCGGGTCGTCCTCCAGCTGGACGAGCCCTCCCTGACCGCCGTCCTGCTGGGCCGGGTCCGCTCCGCCAGCGGGTACCGCACCTACCGGGCCGTCGACCGCCAGGTCGTCGAGGGGACCCTGCGCGACGTCCTCGCCGCGGCGGGCGAGGACGGCACGACGCTTCTCCACTCCTGCGCCCCGGAGGTGCCGTTCGCGCTGCTGCGCCGGGCCGGGGCCGACGGCATCTCCTTCGACTTCTCCTTGCTCACCGAGCGTGAGGAGGAGGCGATCGGGGAAGCCGTCGAAGGCGGCACCCAGCTCTTCCTCGGCGTCGTGCCCTCCACCGACGCCGCTTCGGACGGATTGTCGGACCCGGGCGGTAGCGTCATGGGAGTCAGGACGCTGTGGAGCAGGCTGGGGCTGAATCCGGGGACTCTCGCCGAGTCCGTCACGATCACCCCGTCGTGCGGTCTCGCGGGTGCGTCGCCCGCGTACGCCCGCACCGCGCTCGCCCACAGCGCCCGGGCGGCGAGGTCGCTCGCGGACAACCCTGAGTGACGGGGACGACGGGTACACAGGAGGACGGGACGATGGCGGGCGAAGAGCGGGTGGAGCAGGAGAGCTCGGTTCCGGCGGACGTGCGGGAGAAGCACGCGCTGCTGGCCGAGCAGATCGAGGAGCACCGCTTCCGCTACTACGTGAAGGACCAGCCGGTCGTCAGCGACGGCGAGTTCGACCGGCAGCTGCGCTCCCTGGAGGCCCTGGAGGAGGAGCACCCGTCGCTGCGCACCCCGGACTCCCCGACCCAGAAGGTCGCCGGTCCCTACCGCACGGAGTTCACCTCCGTGGTCCACCGCGAACGCATGCTCTCCCTGGACAACGCCTTCGACGACGAGGAGCTGGCCGCCTGGGCGGACCGGGTCGCCAAGGACGTCGGCACCCCGGACCACCACTTCCTGTGCGAGCTCAAGGTCGACGGCCTCGCCGTCAACCTCACCTACGAGCAGGGCCGCCTGACTCGGGCGGCGACCCGCGGCGACGGCCGCACCGGCGAGGACATCACCCCCAACGTCCGGACCATCGCCGAGATCCCGCACCGGCTGAAGGGCGAGGACATCCCCGCTCTCGTCGAGATCCGCGGCGAGGTCTTCTTCCCCATGGAGGACTTCGAGGAGCTGAACGCCCGGCTGGTCGCCGCCGACGACAAGCCCTTCGCCAACCCGCGCAACGCGGCGGCCGGATCGCTGCGCCAGAAGGATCCGAAGGTCACCGCCGTCCGGCCGCTGCACATGGTGGTGCACGGCATCGGCGCTCACGAGGGCCTCAGCATCGACCGCCTCTCCGAAGCCTACGAACTGCTCCACGCGTGGGGCCTGCCCACCGCCCAGCACAACAAGGTCGTCGACTCCCTCGCCGGCGTACGGGAGTTCATCGCGTACTACGGCGAGCACCGGCACTCCGTGGAGCACGAGATCGACGGCGTCGTCGTCAAGCTCGACGAGATCCCGCTCCAGGGCCGCCTGGGCTCCACCTCGCGCGCCCCGCGCTGGGCCATCGCCTGGAAGTACGCCCCCGAAGAGGTCAACACCAAGCTGGTCAACATCCGCGTCGGTGTCGGACGCACCGGCCGCGTCACCCCGTACGCCCAGGTAGAACCGGTCGAAGTGGCCGGCTCCGAGGTCGAGTTCGCCACCCTGCACAACCAGAACGTGGTGAAGGCCAAGGGCGTCCTCATCGGCGACACCGTCGTCATCCGCAAGGCGGGCGAGGTCATCCCCGAGATCCTCGGCCCCGTCGTGGACCTGCGCGACGGCACCGAGAAGGCCTTCGAGATGCCGACCCACTGCCCCGAGTGCGGGACGGAGCTGCGCCCGATGAAGGAGGCCGACATCGACCTCCGCTGCCCCAACGCCCGCACCTGCCCCGCCCAGTTGCGCGAACGCGTCTTCTATCTCGCCGGACGCAAGAGCCTGGACATCGACCACTTCGGCTATGTGGCCGCCGCCGCCCTGACCCGGCCCCTGGAGCCCGCCGAGCCCGTCCTGCGCGACGAGAGCGACCTGTTCTCCCTCACCGTCGACCAACTGCTGCCGATCCGGGCGTACGTCCTGGACCAGGACAGCGGGCTGCCCAAGCGCGACCCGAAGACCGGCGAGGAGAAGATCGCGACGGTCTTCGCCAACCAGCAGGGCGAGCCGAAGAAGAACGCGGTGGCCATGCTGGAAGGCATCGCAGCCGCCAGGGAAGCCCCGCTCGCCCGGATCCTCACCGGGCTCTCCATCCGGCACGTCGGCCCGGTCGCCGCCCAGGAGCTGGCCCGTCAGTTCCGTTCCATCGACCGGATCGACGAGGCGAGCGAGGAGGAGCTGGCCGCCGCCGACGGCGTCGGGCCGACCATCGCGGCCTCGGTCAAGCAGTGGTTCGCCGAGGACTGGCACCGCGAGATCGTGCGCAAGTGGCGCGAGGCCGGAGTGCGCATGGCGGACGAGGGCTCCGAGACGGACGAGGGCCCCCGCCCCCTCGAAGGGCTCACCGTCGTCGTCACCGGCACCCTCGCGGGCCACACCCGCGACGGTGCGAAGGAGGCGCTCCAGGCACGGGGCGCGAAGGTCGCCGGATCGGTGTCGAAGAAGACCGCGTTCGTGGTCGTCGGCGACAACCCCGGCTCCAAGTACGACAAGGCGATGCAGTTGAAGGTGCCCGTGCTGGACGAGGACGGATTCGCGATCCTGCTCGAACAGGGACCCGAACGTGCGAAGGAGGCGGCCCTGCCCGCCCCGGAGGCCGCGCCCGGCACCGACCCGGAGGACAGCGGGGAGTAACCACCCGCCGGACCCGCGTTCGCCCACCGTTCTCCGGATCGAGACGCCTTCGAGACGCTGCCCCGGCGTGGCGCGGCCCGTACGGGGAAGGAATCGGGGCAGAGGGGTGAAGAAGGGGCCGCTGTTCCCCGAATGGCCCTGCCGCGCCACCCGTTCGGGTCAATAGCAGATGGTGACGGGTGGTCGGTTCGCATTCGGGCAAGAGCTGTAGAGCGCTGCCCCTGGAAGCCTTTCGCGGCCTACTGTTGAGAGGTGCGCCCAGCCGTGCACGGCTGCTCGACCGGGCCGTGGCGCCACAGGAGCGGGCGCCACCGAGGGACATCGGCACCGCCGGCTGTGAGAGGGACGGAATGAAACCGACCGAGAGCGCCGCACCGGTGTCGCGGCTGCAAGGTTTCGTCGGCCTCACGCCCCCCGTGGGCGCCGCCGTCGTGGGGTTCGCCGCGGTGCTGCTGGCGGTCGGGTCCTACCGGACCGTCCAACAGGGGCACGCGCTCTTCCCGGACGGGGCGGTGGGCTGGTCCCTCGCCGTGCTCACCGGGATCATCGTCGGCCATCTGGTGGCGCTCGGCCGCGACCGGTGGTGGGGCGGCACCGGCTCGGGCGCCGCCCTCACCCTCGCCGTGCTGCTGCTGTTCGGCTGGCTCCCGGCCGTGCTGGTCAGCCTCGCCGTCGTGGTGCTCGTCGGGACCGCCCGCAGACACCGCTGGTGGCAGGGGCTCCTGCACGGCGGGGTGGACATGCTGGGCATCGGCGCGGCGGCCCTCGTGCTGGCCGCCTTCGGCGAGGTGCCCACCGTCGAGGAACCCTGGCGGCCACTCGACTGGGGCATCGCGGCCGTCCCGGAACTGCTCCTGACGGCATCGACGTATCTGCTCGTCACCCGGGTCCTGCTGTGGTACGCCCAGGCCCCGCACAACGGCGGCCTGCCCACCATCGCCCGTACCGCGATGCTGCGGCAGGGACTCGTCGCCGTCGCGCTCCTCGGGCTCGCCCCGCTGATCTGCGCCGTCGCGATGTCCATGCCCGTCCTGCTGCCGCTCTTCGCGGTGCCGCTGATCGCCCTCGACTCCACGCTCTGGATCGCCCGCGCCCGCGCCGAGGAGCAGCTGCGCGACCCGCTGACCGGGCTGCCCAACCGTCAGTGGCTGCTGGAGCGGACCTGGTCGGCGCTGGAGGACGCGGAGTCCATCGGCACCCGCTCCGCCCTCGTCCTCATCGACCTGGACCGCTTCCGCGCGGTCAACGACACCCTGGGCCACCTGGCCGGCGACCGGCTCCTGCTGCAGATAGCGGAGCGCCTGCGGCTCGCCCTGCCGCGCGGCGCGGAGGCCGCCCGGCTCGGCGGTGACGAATTCGCCGTGCTGCTCCCGCACACCGACTCGACCACCAGCGCCCAGCAGGTCGCCCGCCATCTGGCGGCCGAGCTGTCCTCCCCGCTCGACCTCGACGGACTGACCCTCGTCCTGGAGGCCAGCGCGGGGGTCGCCGTCTACCCCGACCACGCCCTGGACGCCGAAGGCCTGCTGCGGCGGGCGGACGTCGCGATGTACCAGGCCAAGCGGGACCGCACGGGCGTGGAGGTCTACGAGTCCAAGCGGGACAGCAACACCCCCGACCGGCTCGGGCTCCTCGGCGATCTGCGCCGGGCGCTGGACGCGAGCGAGGTCGAGCTGCACTACCAGCCCAAGGTCCGCTTCGACGGGCAGGTCGCCGGTCTGGAGGCGCTGGTGCGCTGGGTGCACCCGGAGCGCGGCCGGGTCCCCCCGGACGAGTTCATCGCGATCGCCGAGTCCTCCGGACTGATGCCGCACCTCACGGAGTACGTCCTGGAGACGGCGCTCGCCCAGGTCGCCCGCTGGCGGGCGCAGGGCCTGTTCGTGCCCGTAGCGGTCAACGTCTCCCCGCGCGACGTCCACACCCCCGGCTTCGCGGGGAGCGTGGCGGCCCGGCTCGCCCGTCACGGTGTGCCCGCGGGAGCGCTCCAACTGGAGATCACCGAGCATGTGCTGCTGGAGGACCCGCAGCGCGCCGCCGACACCCTGGCCGGGCTGACCGCGCACGGCGTGAAGATGTCCCTCGACGACTTCGGCACCGGCTACTCCTCCCTGGTCCACCTGCGCAGACTGCCGGTCAGCGAGCTGAAGATCGACCGGTCCTTCGTGGCCCGGCTGGCGGTCGACCACGAGGACGCGGAGATCGTGCGCTGCACCATCGACCTGGCCCACTCGCTCGGCCTGGTCGTCGTCGCCGAGGGTGTCGAGGACGACGAGACGTGGGAGCGGTTGCGTGACCTCAGGTGCGACGCGGTGCAGGGCTGGCTGGTGGCGGCCGCGATGCCGCCGCAGGAGACGACGGCCTGGCTGCGGGCGCGCGGCGAGCACGGCTGGCGCAGGCCCGCCGAGCTGAAGGCCCAGGCGGCCGCCGCCACCGGCTCGGCCACCGGCTCGATGAACGCGTCGCTGAACGGCGTGGTGAACGGCGTGGTGAACGGCGCGGTGCAAGGCGCGGTGAACGGCGCGGTGAACGGGACGGCGGAGACCGAGAGCCCTGAAGGGCGCGCGCTCGGACAGGGCCGCGCCGCCGGAATGGCGTAGGCGGATCGGGGTGGGGCACCCGCTCTCGAGTGACCCCATAGGATTGGGGGCCGGTGGCATACCGGCCCCCAGCCAAACCACACACCAACCCCTGAGGATCGCTGCATGCCTGGCATCACGCGCGAGGAGGTCGCCCACCTCGCCCGGCTGGCGCGTCTGGAGCTGAAGGGCGAAGAGCTCGATCACTTCGCCGGCCAGCTCGACGACATCATCGGCGCGGTCGCCCGCGTCTCCGAGGTCGCCGACCAAGACGTACCGCCGACCTCCCACCCGCTGCCGTTGACCAACGTCATGCGCGCGGACGAGGTCCGTCCGTCGCTCACCCCCGCGCAGGCGCTCTCGGGCGCCCCGGCCCAGGAGCAGCAGCGTTTCAAGGTGCCGCAGATCCTGGGGGAGGACTAACCGCCATGACGGACATCAGTAGCATCATCAAGCTCACCGCGGCCGAGATCGCCGGGAAGATCGCCTCCGGCGAGCTGACCGCCGTCGAGGTCACCGAGGCCCACCTGGCCCGGATCGACGCGGTCGACGAGAAGGTCCACGCCTTCCTGTACATCGACCGCGAGGGCGCCCTCGCCCAGGCCCGTGCCGTGGACGCCAAGCGGGAGGCGGGCGAGAAGCTCGGCCCGCTCGCCGGCGTCCCGCTCGCGCTCAAGGACATCTTCACCACCAAGGACATGCCGACCACCGTCGGCTCCAAGATCCTCGAGGGCTGGGTCCCGCCGTACGACGCCACGCTCACGCAGAAGCTGCGCGCCGCCGACGTCGTCATCCTCGGCAAGACCAACATGGACGAGTTCGCCATGGGGTCCTCCACCGAGAACAGCGCCTACGGCGCCACCGGCAACCCCTGGGACCTCACCCGCACCCCCGGCGGCTCCGGCGGCGGCTCCTCCGCCGCCCTCGCCTCCTACGAGGCCCCGCTCGCCATCGGCACGGACACCGGCGGCTCGATCCGCCAGCCCGCCGCCCTCACCGGCACGGTCGGCGTCAAGCCCACCTACGGCGGCGTCTCCCGCTACGGCATGGTCGCCTTCTCGTCCTCCCTCGACCAGGGCGGGCCCTGCGCCCGCACGGTCCTGGACGCGGCGCTGCTGCACGAGGCCATCGCCGGGCACGACCCGCTGGACTCGACGTCCATCGACGCGCCGGTCCCGCCGGTCGTCGAGGCCGCCCGCAACGGCTCCGTACAGGGCATGCGCGTCGGCGTCGTCAAGCAGTTCCGCGGCGAGGGCTACCAGGCCGGTGTCCTCCAGCGGTTCGACGAGTCGGTCGAGCTGCTGAAGTCGCTGGGAGCGGACGTCGTCGAGCTGGACTGCCCCTCCTTCGACCTGGCGCTCTCCGCGTACTACCTGATCGCGCCGGCGGAGTGCTCCTCCAACCTGGCCCGCTTCGACGCCATGCGCTACGGCCTGCGGGTCGGCGACGACGGCACGAAGTCGGCCGAGGACGTCACCGCGCTCACCCGCGAAGCGGGCTTCGGCGACGAGGTCAAGCGCCGCATCATCCTGGGGACGTACGCGCTCAGCTCCGGCTACTACGACGCGTACTACGGCTCCGCCCAGAAGGTCCGCACCCTCATCACCCAGGACTTCGAGAAGGCCTTCGAGCAGGTCGACGTGATCGTCTCCCCGACGACACCGACCACCGCCTTCCCGATCGGCGAGCGCGCCGACGACCCGATGGCGATGTACCTCGCGGACCTGTGCACCATCCCCACCAACCTGGCCGGCAACTCCGCCATGTCGCTGCCCTGCGGCCTGGCCCCGGAGGACGGTCTGCCGGTCGGACTGCAGATCATCGCCCCCGCCACGAAGGACGACCGGCTCTACAAGGTCGGAGCGGCCGTCGAGGCCGCCTTCGTGGAAAAGTGGGGGCACCCGCTGCTTGAGGAGGCTCCGTCGCTGTGAGTGCCATGGCAAAGAAGGCCAGTAACTTCAAGAAGTCCAAGACCGGGCTGTACATCTCGCTCGGCAGTACCGCGTTCGGCGCGATCACCGTCGCCAAGCAGGCGAGGCTCGCGCGCGAGGACAACGACGTGCTGCGGCTCGTCGACGCGGCGGTCTCCGCGGCCGCCATCGTCACCGGACTCGCGATCCTCTATCGCGAACTGAAGCGTCTCGGCGACGACGACGTTCTGCTGGGCTGAGAGGGATAAGTTTCACCGTGACTGTCACTGACCTGGTGTCGTACGAGGACGCGCTCGCGTCCTACGACCCCGTCATGGGCCTCGAAGTCCATGTCGAGCTTGGCACCAAGACGAAGATGTTCTGCGGCTGCTCGACGGAGCTGAAGCAGGACGCCAACTCCCAGACCTGCCCGGTCTGTCTCGGACTGCCCGGCGCGCTGCCGGTCGTCAACGAGATCGGCGTGGAGTCGGCCATCAAGATCGGTCTCGCGCTCAACTGCGAGATCGCCGAGTGGTGCCGCTTCGCCCGGAAGAACTACTTCTATCCGGACATGCCGAAGAACTTCCAGACCTCGCAGTACGACGAGCCGATCGCCTTCGAGGGCTATCTGGACGTCCAGCTGGAGGACGGCGAGATCTTCCGGGTGCAGATCGAGCGCGCCCACATGGAGGAGGACACCGGCAAGTCGACGCACGTCGGCGGCGCCACCGGCCGCATCCACGGCGCGTCGCACTCCCTGCTCGACTACAACCGGGCCGGCATCCCGCTCATCGAGATCGTCACCAAGCCGATCGAGGGAGCCGGCGCCCGCGCCCCCGAGGTCGCCAAGGCGTACGTCGCCGAGCTCCGCGAGCTGATCAAGGCCCTCGGGGTCTCCGACGCCCGCATGGAGATGGGCCAGATGCGCTGCGACGTCAACCTGTCGCTGCGCCCGCACGGCCGCGAGGCGTTCGGCACCCGCTCCGAGACGAAGAACGTGAACTCGCTGCGCTCCGTCGAGCGGGCCGCGCGCTTCGAGATCCAGCGGCACGCCGCCGTGCTGTCCTCGGGCGGCACCATCGTGCAGGAGACCCGGCACTTCCACGAGGAGGACGGCTCCACCACGGCCGGCCGCATCAAGGACAACGCCGAGGACTACCGCTACTTCCCCGAGCCGGACCTGGTGCCCGTCGCGCCCGCGCGCGACTGGGTCGAGGAGCTGCGCAAGGGCCTCCCCGAGCTTCCCCGGCTCCGCCGGGCGCGGCTCAAGGAGGAGTGGGGCGTCACCGAACACGACATGCAGTCCATCCTCAACGCGGGCGCGGTCGACCTGATCGTCGCCACGACCGAGGCGGGCGCACCGTCGGACCAGGCCCGCAAGTGGTGGATGGGCGAGCTGGCCCGTAACGCGAACGAGACCGGCCGCGGCCTGGACGAGCTGCCGATCACCCCGGCGCAGGTCGCCCGGGTGGCCGCGCTCGTCGCCGCGGGCGATCTCAACGACAAGCTGGCCCGCCAGGTCATCGAGGGCGTCCTCGCGGGCGAGGGCGACCCGGACACCGTCGTCGAGAAGCGCGGCCTGAAGGTCGTCTCCGACGAGGGCGCGCTGTCCACGGCCGTGGACGAGGCCATCACGGGCAACGCGGCCATCGCGGACAAGATCCGCGGCGGCAAGGTCGCGGCGGCGGGCGCGCTCGTCGGCGCGGTCATGAAGGCCACCCGTGGCCAGGCGGACGCGGCGCGCGTGCGCGAGCTGATCCTGGAGAAGCTCGGCGTCGAGGGCTGATCACAGAAGCGTCCCCGAAGGGGCGGTGCACCTGTGCGTACTCACGTACGTGCGGGTGCACCGCCCCTTCGCGTGCTTGGACTTCCGGTACGGCCTCTTGGACGTTCACCACCGGTGCGTGCGCAGTCCTTCCCGACGCCACCTGGGCTGACTAGCTTCCCGGCTGTAACCATCGCAACCAGGAGGCTCTTTTGACCACGGACATGTCACGGCGACGGCTCTTCGCGCTGGGCGGCGGCGCGCTCGGCGCCGCTGCGGCCGGATCGTTCCTGCCGCCGTCGCTCCAGGCCGCCATCGCCGCGCAGCCCGCCCACGCGGGGTCCGGCGGGGGAGGCCTCGGCGCCATCAAGCATGTGGTGATCCTCATGCAGGAGAATCGTTCCTTCGACCACTACTTCGGCACCCTGCGCGGCGTACGCGGCTTCGGCGACCGCAACGCCATCGAGCTACCCACCGGCGGGACGGTGTTCGAGCAGCCCGCCGCGGCCGGCTCCACCGTGCTGCCCTTCCCGGTGCGCGGGGCGGCCGAGGCGCAGAAGAAGGACCTCCAGTACATCGGCGCCCTCGACCACTCCTGGAACGGCGGCGCGAAGGCCTGGGGCGGCGGCTGGATGAACGGCTGGATCAGCGCGAAGACCGCGGCGACGATGGCGTACTACGACCGCCGCGACATCCCGCTCCACTACGAGCTGGCCGACACCTTCACCGTCTGCGACGCCTACCACTCCTCGGTCCACACCTCCACCAGCCCCAACCGCAACCACCTGTGGAGCGGAAAGACCGGCTTCGAGCCGAACGGGAAGCGGGCCGTCGGCAACGACGCGTACAACGAGGGGACCCACCCCGGCTACGACTGGTCCACCTACGCCGAGCGGCTGGAGAAGGCCGGGCGCAGCTGGCGCACGTACACCGAGTGGGAGAACTTCACCGACAACCAGATCGAGTTCTACGCCACCTTCAAGGCGATCGCCCGCAAGGCGCTGGCCAGGACCGGCGGGCACACCTACATGGAGGCCTTCTACGCGAAGGTCCGGGGTGCCTCCGAGACCGAGCGCACCCGGCTCCTCGGGCTGCTGGAGGAGGGGGTCGCCACCCTCGACCGGCGCGAGCGCAGCCTGTTCGAGCGAGGGCTGCGCCGGGTTCCGACCGGGACGCTGGCGGACGAGTTCGCCAAGGACGTGGCGGCCGGGACGCTCCCCGCGGTCTCCTACCTGGTCCCCTCGGCGATCGACTCCGAGCACCCGAGCGTCTCCTCGCCGGTGCACAGCGCCACCGTCGTCTACAAGATCCTCGACGCGCTCGGCAAGCATCCCGACGTGTGGCGGCATACCGCCGTGCTGATCAACTACGACGAGAACGACGGCTTCTTCGACCACGTCCCGCCGCCCGTCGCACCCCCCGAGGTCACCGACGAACAGTGGGAGGGCCGACCCACCGGCCTCGGGATCCGGGTGCCGCTGCTGGTCGTCTCGCCGTGGACCGTCGGCGGGTACGTCTGCTCCGAGGTCTTCGACCACACCTCCGTCATCCGCTTCCTGGAGCGCTGGACCGGCGTGAAGGAACCCAACATCAGCGACTGGCGGCGTCGCGTCACCGGCGATTTGACCTCCGCCTTCGACTTCACCCGGGCCCGCCGGCAGCCCGCCGTCGAGCAGCCGGGGGCGATCCCGCCGCTGAGCGGACGCTGGCAGCCGAAGCCGCCCGCCGTCCAGCACCTCCCCGAGCAGGAACCCGGCGCACGCCCGGCGCGCCCGCTGCCGTACCAGCCGGACGCCCGGGCGAGGCGGTCGGGCGGCACCCTGCGCGTGGAGCTCGCCAACACCGGCCGGTCTTCGGCGCACTTCGCGCTGTACCCGTACGCCGGTGAGTTCCCGGCCCCGCAGCACAAGGACGTCCGGGATACCGCGCACTGGACCGTCCCGCTGACCGGGGAGGCGTACCGCTTCACGGTCACCGGGCCGAACGGCTTCCGGCGCGAGTTCGCCGGGCCGGCCGACGGGGGAGCGGAGGTCGCCTCCCGCATCGACCACCGCGACCGCGACCTGCACCTCACCCTGCGCAACACCGGCCGCCGGACTCTGACCTTCCTGGTGCGGCCGCTCGGCTACGTCGACGAGGACGACGTACGGGACTGGACCCGTCGGGTCACGGTCAAGCCGGGCCGCAGCCGGGCGCTCGTGCACTCGGCGGCCGACGCCCACGGCTGGTACGACCTCGCCGTCACCGTCGATGGGGAGGAAGGCTTCCGGCGGCGGCTCATGGGTCACATCGAGAACGGCCGCGCCAGCGTCTCCGGCTGACCCGGGCGGACCCAGGGGCGCAGGGCCTGGTCTGTCGCGTGCGGTGAACAGATCAAGCCCTGTGACCATGGCCACGAAACGGACAAAGGATCACCTTCTGCTGTCAGAGTGGCGATCGCAAGGTCGTGAGGCGTTTACGGGCAGATAACGTCATCTGTGGGTAAATGTTCCTACACCCACAGGGAGCTCATCCGTTGGCTGCCATCGCCCGCTGGTGCATCAGGCACCGCCTCGTCGCCGTTCTCCTCTGGCTCGCCGCCCTCGGCGGGGCCGCCGCCGCGGCGGGCTTCGCGGGTTCCGCGTACTCCAACGACTACGAGGTCCCCGGCACCGAGTCCGGCCGCGCCACCGAACTGCTCTCCCGCGGTTTCACCGACCTCGGCGGCGACACCGACACCGTCGTGTGGCACACCACCGGCTCCACGGTCCGGGCCGCCGACGTCGAGCAGACCATGACCCGGACGCTCCACGCGATCGAGGAGCTGCCGGGCGTCGGCGCGGTCACCGGCCCCTACGGAGGCACCGGCCCCGGCCAGATCAGCGAGGACGGCCACACCGCGTACGCCACGGTCACCTTCGACCACCCCGTCGACGAGATCCCCGCCTCCCAGGCCCGCGCCCTCGTCGACACCGCGAAGGGAGCCGAGGCCGACGGGCTCCAGGTCGAGCTGGGCGGCACCGCCGTCGCCCTCACCGAAGCCCCCTCCGTCCACCTCGCCGAAGGCGTCGGCGTCGTCGTCGCGGCCGTCGTGCTCTTCCTCGCCTTCGGCTCGCTCGCCGCCAGCCTGCTGCCCATCGCCACCGCCCTGGTCTCCGTGGGCACCGCCTACGCGGGCATCGTGCTCCTCGGCCATGCGATGACCGTGGCGGACTTCGCCCCGATGCTCGGCATGCTCATCGGGCTCGGCGTGGGCATCGACTACGCCCTCTTCATCGTCACCCGGCACCGCAGAGGCCTCCGGCGCGGCATGTCCGTCGACGAGGCCGCGCAGAACGCCGTCACGACCACCGGCCGCGCCGTCGTCTTCGCCGGGGCCACCGTCTGCATCGCCCTGCTCGGCATGCTGATCCTGCGGCTCGGCTTCCTCAACGGCGTTGCCATCGCCGCCTCGCTCACCGTCGTCCTCACCGTGATGGCCTCGGTCACCCTGCTGCCCGCGCTGCTCTCCCTCATCGGAATGCGGGCGCTCAGCCGCCGCGAGAGGCGACAGCTCGCCGAACACGGACCGCGGCCCGAGCTGCCTACCGGCTTCGCCGCCCGCTGGTCCGCCTTCGTGGAACGGCACCCGAAGCTCCTCGGCTCCATCGCGGCCGTCGTCATGCTGGTGCTCGCCCTGCCCGCCCTCGGCCTCCACCTGGGCACCTCGGACCAGGGCAACAACCCGGCCACCGCCACCACCCGGCAGGCCTACGACCTGATCGCCGACGGCTTCGGGCCAGGCGTCAACGGCCCCCTCACCATCGCCGCCCAGCTCGACGGCGCGGACGACCGGCTCGCGCTGGACTCGCTGCCCGAGAGACTGCGCACCACCGAGGGCGTCGACTCGGTCAGCCCGGTCACGTACAACAGCGCCGGCGACACCGCCTTCCTCACCGTCGTCCCCGCCTCGTCCCCCCAGTCACAGGACACCAGCGAGCTGGTCGACCGGATCCGCGACGACGTGCTGCCGCCGGTCCGGGACAACACCTCGCTGGAGGCGCACGTCGGCGGGGTGACGGCGAGTTACGACGACTTCGCCGAGATCATCGTCGGGAAACTGCCGCTCTTCGTCGGGGTCGTCATCTCACTCGGCTGTCTGCTCCTCCTCCTGGCGTTCCGCTCCATCGGCATCCCGCTCAAGGCCGCCGTGATGAACGTGGCCGCCGTAGCCTCCTCCTTCGGCGTCGTCGTGGCCGTCTTCCAGTGGGGCTGGGGGAGCGAGCTGCTCGGCCTCGGCAGCGCCGGGCCCATCGAACCCTTCCTCCCCGTGATCATGGTCTCGGTCCTCTTCGGCCTCTCCATGGACTACCAGGTCTTCCTCGTCGGCCGGATGTACGAGGAGTGGCTGGAGACCGGCGACAACCGGCGGGCCGTACGGGTCGGCCTCGCCGAGACCGGGCGGGTCATCAACTCCGCCGCCGTGATCATGATCTCCGTCTTCCTCGCCTTCGTGCTCAGCGGCGACCGGGTCATCGCCATGTTCGGCATCGCGCTGGCCACCGCCGTCGCCCTGGACGCCTTCGTCCTGCGCACCCTGCTGGTGCCCGCCCTGATGCACATGCTCGGCGGGGCGAACTGGTGGCTGCCGGGCTGGCTGGAGAAGCGGCTGCCCAGGATCAGCATCGAGCCGCCCGACTGCGTACCGCTCCGTGCGAAGATCCCGGAGACACGCGGTACGGGGGCGGAAGAGGGCGCCGGACCGGTGACGGGCCGCCCCGCCGAGAAGGAGCACGATGTTCGCCGTATCCCTGGGTGACGACGGGGCGGAGCTGTGCCCGCTGGAGGTCTGGCAGGCCGAGGAGCTCCTCGCCCACATGGACCGGGCCCGGGAGCTGGTCGACGCCTGGATCCCGCTCGCCGCGTCCGTCACCGACCTGGACTCGGCGCGGGCCCTGCTCCAGCGGTACGCGGAGAAGCAGGCGGCGGACACCGGGCGGCTGTACGGCATCAGGCTGGACGGCGTCCTCGTCGGCAGCGTCCTCTTCCGGATCTTCGACGCGGAGTCGGGCAACTGCGAGATCGGCGTGTGGCTGGAGCCCGCCGCCCAGGGCCGCGGCCTGATCACCCGCGCCGCCGAGCGCCTGATCGACTGGGCGGTGCAGATGCGCGGCATGCACCGCGTGGAGTGGGTCGCCTCCGCCGCGAACACCAGGTCGATCGCGGTGGCGCAGCGGCTCGGCATGACCCGGGACGGGGTGATGCGGCAGAGCTACCTCCACCGGGGCGTACGCCACGACACCGAGATCTGGTCGGTCCTCGCCCCGGAATGGCGGGCCCGCAGCGGGCGCTGAGCCCCGTCCTCGGCCCGCGCGCGGCCCCGGCGTTAAGCGGGCTCTCATCCGGGCCCTCTAGCGTGCGGCGAATGAACACCACCCCCTCCAGGACGACGACCCCGTCCACGACCAACCCGCCCGCCGGGACGACCGACCCCGCCGACGGCACCCCCGACACCGTCACGGAGGAGGCGGCCGCCAAGGACCCCCTGGTGAAGGACTCCGCGAAGGACCCCGTGACGGACTCCGCCACGGAGGACGCCACCGGTACGCAGACCGACGCCGCGCACTCCGGGACGGCGGCCCCCGAGGACCACGCCGGGCAGTCGGACGACGAGGACGATGACGACGCCCTGGAGCCCGACCCCTTCTACGAGGCCCGGCACGGCGTCGGCGCGGGCGCGGCGGCCGTCGTCTCCGCCGCCCTCGGCATCGTCGCCCTGACCGGCGCGTGGACCGGCCGGGTCGCCGCCGAGCGCGAGACGCTCATCGGCCAGATCCAGACCTCCGGCGGCGGCAGCGCGGCCCAGCAGATCTCCGAGATCTACGGGGACGCCTGGCACACCACCGCCCTGGTCAACGGCGTCTTCGCCGTCCTGGCCCTGCTCGTCGGCGTCTTCGTCCTGGTCCGCCCCGCCTTCGGCACCCCCTCCGAGCGTCCGCAGCCCACCTGGATCCGTGCGGTCGCCCTGGCCGGTGTCGCCCTAGGCGCCCTCGGCGTGCTGATCTCCGCGGGCATGTACTTCGACCTCTTCGTCTCCCTGCCCGCCGCGGGCGCCCCGGCCGGCGGCTGACCCCCCTGCTCACCGCCCCGTACGGCACGGGCCTAAGGCGTCCGCCCACCCCTCGGACACCCGAGGGCAGGTTCTAAGGCCCCCACCGCCACGAAGATGCGGAACTCGCCCGATGCGGCGCCCCCTCCTGGCCGACGACAGTGGACACACAGCGAACACAAGGTCCCGGCCGACCGGCCGGGCACCCCGCCGGTCCGCTGCCACGACCAGGAACCAGGGGCACCCCATGTACGAGTACGAGCTCTACCGCTCCACCTCCGCCGAGCTGATCCGCCGGGCCGACGCCGAGCGTGAGCTCGGCCGGGCCCGCCTCGTCCGCCGGGCCGCCCGCCGCTCCGGACGCGGTGATCCCGAAGGGAAGGTGGTGGAGGGCGACCGCACCCGCTTCGCCCCGGCCGCCTGACGGTGCCCGGGACCGGGAGCGCCCCCGCACCGGTCACCGGGCCCGCCGACGCCCCCTGCGGATCGGGCGCGGCGGGCCCGCACCGCGCCCGGAGCATGATCACCGTGCGCGAAAAGCCTCCCGCCGCCTCGTACGCGTATGCGATGCTCGGCGACGTGGAGACCAGGTCAGTCAGCCCCGTGTTCATCGGGCGCGCCGAGGAGTTCGCCGCGCTCACCGAGGCGCTCGCGCGGGCCGCGTCCGGCGACCCGCAGGCACTGCTGATCGGCGGCGAGGCCGGCGTCGGCAAGACCCGCCTGGTCGAGCAATTCGTCACGGCGGCCGAACGGCGCGACGCCGTCGTCGCCGTCGGGTCCTGCGTCGAGATCGGGGCCGAAGGACTGCCGTTCGCCCCCTTCCCCACCGCCCTGCGCGCCCTGCGCCGGGCCCTGCCCGAGGAGATGGCCGCTGCCTGCGCCGGCCAGGAGGGCGAGCTGGCCCGGCTCCTGCCCGAACTCGGCGAGGTCCACCGGGACGCGACCGACGAGCACAGCATCGCCCGCCTCTTCGAACTCACCGTACGGCTGCTGGAGCGGATCTCCGCCGAACGCGTGGTCGTCCTCGTCCTGGAGGACCTGCACTGGGCGGACGCCTCCACCCGGCACCTGCTCGCCTACCTCTTCCGCACCCTCGGCAGCGGCCGCCTCATGGTCGTCGGCACCTACCGCGCCGACGACATCCACCGCCGCCACCCCCTGCGCCCGCTCCTCGCGGAGCTGGACCGGCTGCGCACCGTCACCCGCGTCGAACTCGACCGGTTCAGCCACGACGAGGTCGGCCGCCAGCTCGCCGGCATCCTCGCCGAGACCCCCGCGGCCGCACTCGTCGACGAGATCTTCGACCGCTCCGACGGCAACGCCTTCTTCGTCGAGGAGCTGGCCCGCTCCCTGGAGTGCTGCGGCGACAGCTCCGGCCTGACCGAATCGCTCCGCGACCTCCTGCTCGTCCGCGTGGAGGCGCTCCCCGAGCACGCCCAGCGGATCGCCAGGCTGGTCGCCGAGGGCGGCTCCTCCGTCGAACACGAACTGCTGGCCACCGTCGCCGGCCTCGCCGAGGCCGACCTCGACGAGGCCCTGCGCGCCGCCGTCGGCGCCAACCTGCTGCGACCCTCGCCCGACAACGACGGCTACCGCTTCCGGCACTCCCTGGTCCGCGAGGCCGTCAGCGACGACCTGCTCCCCGGTGAACGCACCCGCGTCAACCGCCGGTACGCCGAAGCCCTGGAGGCCGACCCCTCCCTCGTCCGCGACGACGAACGCGCCACCCGCCTCGCCAGCTACTGGTACGCCGCCCACGACGCCGCCAAGGCCCTGCCCGCCGTGCTCAGGGCCGCGGTCGAGGCCCGCCGGCGCTACGCCTACTCCGAGCAACTGAGACTGCTGGAGCGGGCGATGGAGCTCTGGGACGACGTCCCCGACGCGGTGCTCGCCACCCTGCGCCCCTTCGACTACGCGGAGGTCTACCCGGCCTCCGGCTGCGACCCGGAGAACACTCCGCTGCGCTACCTGGACGTGATGGCCGAGGCCACCGTCGCCGCCCATTTCGGCGGCGACCGCAAACGCGCCCTGGCCATCTCCAAGAAGGCGATGCGGGTCCTGGCGTCCGAGGCGGACCCGCTGCGCGAGGCCTGGTTCTGGGTGCAGCGCAGCCGGCTGGTGCAGGGGCTCGACAAGGGGGACGGCTGGGAGGAGCTGGCCACCGCACAGGAACTGGTGCGCGGGCTGCCGCCGTCCCCGGTACAGGCCGACGTGCTGACCAACGTGGCCAGTTGGCGGGCGCTGCACCAGCCGGGCCCGCAGGCGCTTGCCGACAGCGACCGCGCGGTGGAGTACGCCCGGCTCGTCGGCGACGAGTACATCGAGCTGCACGCCCGCCTCACCCGGGGCTGGCTCACCGCGGACGCGGGCGGCGTCGAGGACGGCCTCGCCGAGATGTACGCGGTCCGGGACCGTGCCGAGAAGCTGCACCTCATGAACCTGCTGGGCCGGGTCAGCGTCAACCTGCCCTCCTCGCTCGAAGCGATGGGCCGCTCGCTGGAGGCCGTCGCCGCCGCCGACCACGGCATCGAGATATGCCACAGCCACGGCCTGGCCGACTCCGGGGCCTGGGTGTACGCCAACCAGTCGCAGTCCCTGTTCTCCCTCGGGCACTGGGCCCAGAGCGAGGCCGCCGCCGCGTCCGCCGCCCGCCTGGCGCTGGGCCCCCGGGCCAAGGGCGTCGCCACCCTCCGCCGTACCGAACTGGCCGTCGCCCGCGGGGACTTCGCCGAGGGCGAGGAGCTGCTCGCCCTGACCCGCAAGCACTTCGGCCAGCGCGATCCGCAGCCCCAGCACCTGATCGCCCCCGTCCGGCACACCATGCTCCTGGCCGCGGCCCAGGGCAGGCTCGCCGAGGCGCGGGACGCGTTCGGGGAGCTGGCCCGGCACGGCTTCCCGCCCGGCACCCAGCGCTACGCCCTGCCGCTGCTCCAGACCGCCGCCATGATCGAGGCGGACGCCCGCGGGCTGCCCGCCGCGGAACCGGGCCGCCCGGAGCTGCTCGCGCTGATCCGCCGGTGCGCGAAGAGCCTCCCGATGCTCGTCCCCGTGTGGGCGGCCCACGGCGTCCTCGTCGAAGCGGAGCTGGCCCGCGCGGACGGCACGGACACCCCCGGACACTGGGCGCGCGCCGCCGAGGCCTTCGGTCCGCTGAGCCGCCCCTACGAACTGGCCCAGATCCACCGCCGCTGGGCGGAGTCCCTGCTCATCGCCCCCGGCGACCGGTCCACCGCCACGGCCCTGCTCCACCGCGCCCAGGAGGCCGCCCACCGGCTCGGCGCCCGCCCGCTCGCCGAGGCCGTCGAACAGCTGGCGGCCCGCGCCCGCATCACCCTGGACGGCTCCGGCACGGCACCCGGCCCCGACGCCGGGATCCACCCGGCCGTCCTGACCGCCGTATCCGCCGGCGGGAGCCCCGAACCCGCGGCGGCCGACGGACAGGACCCCGCCATCGCCGCCGTGGCGTCCTTCGGGCTGACCCCGCGCGAGCAGGACGTGCACCGGCTGGTCGCGGCCGGGCACACCAACCGCAGGATCGCCGAGGAGCTGTTCATCTCGCCGAAGACCGCGAGCGTGCACGTCTCCCACATCCTGGCCAAGCTCGGCGTCTCCAGCCGCGGCGAGGCGGCGGCCCTCGCCCACCGCCTCCGCCTCTACCCGGCCGCGTAGGCCGTGGTCACGTCCTTACGTCCGGGGCTCCTCGTCCGCGCGCCGCTCGGACCCGCTCACCGGCTTCCCGGGTCCCGGCCGGTCCAGGACGGCATCCTGCTCGGGCGCGGCCGGAAGCACGCGGCCGTTCCGCGGGCCGGCGGCGCCGTCCGGGGCCATGCCGGGAGCGGGGCCCGGGGCGGGAGCACGGACGGTCACCTTCCCCGCGGTGAGGTCTATCGGCCCCCGGTTCGGATCGCCGATGCCGAGATCCACCCGGCTCAGCTCCAGCCGCCTCTGCTCGTCGGAGACGTGCTTGCGCCCCGGGGCGAAAAGCTCCTCGAAGAAATTGAACACCGGCCGTGCTCCCTCCCGCATGCCGCGCGGGCGGAGGGCTAGCCCACTTCCACCTGGAGGATCCTGTCGTCCCCGGGCTTCCGCGTACCCCGTCCGTCCGTGTTGCTGGTGACCAGCCACAGGCGGTCGCTCCCCGCACTCACCACAGTGCGCAGGCGGCCGTGCTTCTCCTCCAGGAACGACTGGGGGTCGGCATAAGGTTCCTCCGCCTTCTCGCCGGACAGCGGAATGCGCCAGAGCCGCTCGCCGCGCAGCCCGGCCATCCAGATCGAGCCCTCCGCGTACGCGATCCCGCTGGGGGAGGCCTCGGAGGTCTTCCACTGCGCCACCGGGTCGATGAACCCGTCCCCGCCCTCCCGGCCCTCGGCCTCGGGCCAGCCGTAGTTCCCGCCGGGCTCGATCAGATTCAGCTCGTCCCAGGTGTTCTGGCCGAACTCGGCGGCCCACAGCCGCTTCTCCGCGTCCCAGGCGAGCCCCTGCACATTGCGGTGCCCGTACGAATACACTACCGAGTCCGCCTCCGGATTGCCGTGCACCGGCTCCCCGTCCGGGGTCATCCGCAGGATCTTCCCCGCCAGCGACTCCTTGTCCTGGGCCAGCCCGGTGTCCCCGGTCTCGCCGGTGCCCGCGTACAGCATCTTGTCCGGGCCGAAGGCGATCCGGCCCCCGTTGTGGACGCTGCCCTTGGGGATGCCCCGCAGGATGGTGTCCGGGGCCCCCAGCTGCTGTCCCGCCGGACGCTTCTCGTCGTAACTCATGCGGACGATCCGGTTGTCGGACGTGGTGGTGAAGTAGGCGTACACCAACTGGTCCGCGCCGAACGTGGACGAGACGGCGAGCCCGAGCAGCCCGCCCTCGCCCGCCGGGGAGACCCCGGGCACCGAGCCCAGCAGCGTCTGCTCCCCGCTCTCGCCGTCGATCCGGTGGACCGTGCCCTCGTCGCGCGAGGAGACCAGCAGGTCACCGCCCGGCAGCGCGGCCAGGCCCCAGGGCGACTTCAGGCCCTCGGTCAGCGTCGAGACCACCTTCGCCGAGCCCTTCGCCGGCGGCAGACCGGCCGACCGGCTCGGGGAGGCCGGGGGAGCGGAGCCCCCCGAGGCGCTCGGGGAGCCGGCGGGCTGCCCGGACGGGCCCCCGTCCCCATCGCCGGAACACCCGGCGGTCAGCAACAGCGCGGCCGACGCCAGCACGGCCACCACCCCCCTGCGCATCGCCGGGGACTGCACAGGTCCGAACAGAGCACCACGCACGGAACCGATCCTTTCGACGGTTGCCCGACTACCTGCTCCTACACCTTGTTCCTACACCGTGGCCGGCCCAGGAGTTCCCGATGCGCCCATTCTCCCGCCGGGCGCCGGACGGCGCCCCTTCCCCCCCCCCGACCACCCCCCGACCACCGCTCCCGTGACGCTCAGTCCCACGACTCGCGGGCGGCGGGGAGGCCGTCGATCTCCGCCAGGTCCCGGTCGTCCAGGACCACCCGCGCGGCCCCGGCGTTCTCCACCGCCCACTGCTCCCGCTTCGCCCCCGGCACCGGCACCACATGCGGCCCCTGGCGCAGTACCCACGCCAGCGCCACCTGGGCCACGGTCGCCCCGCGCCGCTCCGCAACCCGCCGCAGACCGGCCACCACCGGCTGGTTCGCCGCCATCACCTCCGCCGTGAACCGCGGATGCCTGGCCCGCAGATCCTCCGGCTCGAACCCCTGGCCCGGCTTCAGCGTCCCGGTCAGATAGCCGCTGCCCAGCGGCATCGCGGCCAGCAGCCCGACCCCGCGCGCCACACACCACGGCAGCAGCTCCGCCAGCGCCTCGCGCGACCACACCGACAGCTCCGCCTCGACGGCGCTCACCGGGAAGACCTGCTGGATCCGCTCCAACTGCCGGATCGTTCCCTCATGCGGTCCCGCACCCGACCGGCGCGGGGCCCGCGCCCCCACCGCGCACAGCCCGAGCGAGCGCACCTTGCCCGCGGTCACCAGCTCCGCCATCGCACCCCAGGTCTCCTCCACCGGCACCTCGGGGTCGGCACGGTGCAGCTGGTACAGGTCGATCACATCCGTCTGGAGCCGCCGCAGCGAGGCGTCACAGGCCCGCCGGACATACCCCGGCCGGCCGTTGGCGACGATGTGCTGATCGCCCACCAGCAGCCCGCACTTGGTGGAGACGAACGCCTCCCGGCGGCGACCCTTCAGCGCCCGCCCCACCAGCAGCTCGTTGGTGAACGGTCCGTACATGTCCGCGGTGTCGAGCAGCCGGACGCCCGCGTCCAGCGCCGCGTGCACCGTCCGCACCGAACGGTCTCCGAGCCGCTGCGACGCGCTGTAACCCCAGCTCATCGGCATACAGCCGAGACCGACCGCCCCCACGGCAAGCCCCGCCGCCCCGATAGTCCTGCTCTCCAACTCCCCGAACCCTTTCCTGGACGAGCCCTTCCGCCCTCCCGTCCGCCGCGGTCCACGGGCGGCTCTTCCGGAGACGGCGCGAGAGCACGGTCCCGGACCCGGACTCTCACGCCCGCCCGATCCACGACGCAGGTCCCTGTCGGGGGAGTTCGGTGAGTGATTGACGGAAGCGTTTGGGCGATGTGACGATACGCCGATGCCCGGCCTACCCGCACGGATGGCTGCTCGCGGTGGTGACCGCACCGCCGGCGCATCCCTGGAGCGCTCGCACATCTGTCGCATAGCCTCCTGACCATGACTGCGACGACTCACGACGTGTGGCTGCCCTACCCGGCCGACGAGATCGACGGCCTGCCCGAGGGCCTCAACTATCTCTTCTGGGACGGTGAACCGGACTACCCGGGGGACCCGGCCGACTGTGCCTACTACGTCGTTCCCTACCTGAAGGGTCCCGAGGTCGCGGTGCGCCCGTTCGCCTCGATGAGCGCCGTCCGGGTGGTGCAGACGCTCTCCGCGGGCATCGACCACGTGGAGCCGGGCCTCGGACTGCTTCCCGCCGGCGTACGCCTCTGCAACGCCAAGGGAGTGCACGAGGCGTCCACCGCCGAGCTGACGCTCGCCCTGATCCTCGCGTCCCTGCGCGGGCTCCCCGCCTTCGTCCACGGTCAGGACAAGGAGGAGTGGCGGTCCGGCTTCTACCCGGCGCTCGCCGACAAGTCCGTCCTCATCGTGGGGTACGGATCCATCGGCTCGGCCATCGAGGACCGGCTCGCCCCCTTCGAGTGCGCGCGGGTGGCGCGCGTCGCGCGCTCCGCACGGACCACCGCACGCGGTCCCGTACAGGCGCTCGACGATCTGCCCGCCCTGCTGCCCGAGGCCGACGTCGTGATCCTCTCCACCCCGCTGAACCCGTCCACACAGGGGCTGGTGGGCGCCGACTTCCTCGCCGCGATGCCTGACGGAGCCCTCCTCGTCAACGTCGCCCGAGGCCCGGTCGTCGACACCAAGGCCCTGCTGTCCGAACTCGCATCCGGACGGCTGCGGGCCGCACTCGATGTGACCGACCCGGAACCCCTGCCCGAGGGCCATCCTCTCTGGCATGCTCCGAATGTCTTGATCACGCCTCATGTGGGCGGCAGCACCTCGGCGTTCGAACCGCGTGCCAAGCGGCTGCTGGCCGCACAGCTCACCCGGTTCGCCGCCGGAGAGCCGGTGCGCAACGTCGTGACCACCACCGGCTGACCCCGCCGTAGCGGCCACGCTACGGCGCGGTCCGGATGCACGCAGTGCCGCTCACCTCGCACTTCGTCACGGAGCGTAGAGAATCTATGGCCCTGAGTGACGGATCTGGTGTATCGTCCGGTCCGGGGGGCTGCGCCGTGGAAGGGACGGCGCGGGGGGAGCACCGGAACGCGAGGGGGCGACGGGCGATGTGCTGGCCATGGAGAGACGATCCGACGCGGACGGGCGGACGGTTGCGGCCGCCCGCGCCGATGGAGCACAGCACCCGCCGATGGCCGGATTCCTGCCCCGGACCGGCCACGCCGAAGCCGCGGCCGGGCCGGAGCGAGCGGTGCCGGCGAACCCCCGCGAAGAGCCGCGCGCCTCGGCGCCGAGTACCTCCGTGCCCGGCTCCTCCGTGCCGTGCGCCGGGGTGCCAGGCGCCGGGGAGCACGTGCCCGGTGGGCCCGGGGCGGGGAGCCCTCCGGTGAGCGCGCTGGGGGCCCTGCTCGCCCCGCGGTCCGCCACCGGCACCACGGGGCTGCGGTCCCGGATCCTGCTCGGCGTCGTCTGCGCCGGATATTCGGTGGGCGCCGCCCTCGGCTGGGGCTCGCCGCGGGTCGCCGTCATCATGGGGGACTTCGGTCTCGCCGCGGCGGCCCTCATCGCCGCTGTCTCCTGTTTCCTCTACGCGCGAGCGGTCAGGGGCCGGCTGCGCCCCGCCTGGCTGCTGTTCTCGCTCTCCTCCGCCATGGCGGCCTGCGGAAACGCCGTCTGGGGCTGGTACGAGGTGATCCTCGGCGTCGCCGTGCCCACCCCCTCCCTCGCCGACGTCTTCTTCCTCTGCTTCGCGCCGCCCGCCATCGTCGGACTGCTCGTGCTCGCCAAACGGCCCGTCACCCGCGCGGGCTGGGTGTGCCTGGCCCTGGACGCGTGGCTGATCGGCGGCTCCCTGCTGACGCTCGCCTGGAGCCTCGCCCTCGCGCACACCACGCACCTGGCGGGGGCCCAGGACACCAGCGTCGCGCCTGCGGCCCTCTCGCTGGCCTATCCGCTGCTCGACATCGTGCTCGTCTCGATGGTGCTCGCCCTGCACTTCCGCCGGGCCGGTGTGAACCGCTCCGCGGTCAACACCGCCATCGCCGCCCTGGCGCTCACCGTGCTGAGCGACGCCGTGTTCACCTCGCCGCTGCTGCGCTCCACCTACCACTCGGGCCAACTCCTCGACGCCGGCTGGTTCGCCGGGTCGCTGCTCCTCGCCTACGCCCCCTGGGGCGCCCGCCCGGGCGCCCGGCCGTCCGCCCGCCCCGGGCCCCCGCGGGCCATCGCCAGCCGCCCGATCGCCGGCTCGCTGGCCGCCCTGACCCCGTATCTCGCCGCCGCCGTCTGCACCCTGGGCATCCTGTACAACGTGGTCGACGGCCGCCGGGTGGACCGCGTCGTCATCTTCACCGGCTGCACCGTCGTCCTGGCACTGGTCGTCCGGCAGGGCATCATGCTCCTCGACAACATCTCCCTCACCCAGGAGCTGGCCCAGAAGGAGAACCACTTCCGCTCCCTGGTGCAGGGCTCCAGCGACGTCATCATGATCGCCGCGCCCAACGGCACCCTGCGCTACGTCAGCCCCGCCGCCGCCGGGGTCTACGGGCGCGAGGCGGAGGGCCTCGTCGGCTCCGAGCTGTCCTCGATCATCCACCCCGAGGATCTCGGCCGGTTCGTCCACGAGGTGCGGCGCTTCCTGGCCGCACCGCCGCACGAGGAGCCCACCACCCGTATCGAGTGCCGCTTCCGCTCGGGCACGGGCGACTGGCTCCACGTCGAGTCCACCGTCAACCGCCACCAGGGCGGCCTCCTCCTCAACAGCCGGGACGTCACCGAACGGGTCAGGCTCCAGGCCCAGTTGCAGCACAACGCCGAGCACGACCCGCTCACCGACCTGCCCAACCGGGCCCTGTTCACCGCCCGGGTCCGCCAGGCGCTCGGCGGCCGCCGCTCGGGCGACCCCGGCACCGCCGTCCTCTTCATCGACCTCGACGGCTTCAAGGCGGTCAACGACACCATCGGCCACCAGGCGGGCGACGAACTGCTCGTCCAGGCCGGCCGCCGCCTCCAGGACTCCGTCCGGGCCGGCGACACCGCGGCCCGGCTCGGCGGCGACGAGTTCGCCGCGCTCATCATGGGCGACGGCACCCGCGACCAGGGCGCCCGGGAATACCAGGTCCACGAGATCGCCGACCGGCTGCGCCTCACCCTCTCCCAGCCTTACCGGATCGGCCCCAGCGAGGTCAGGGTGGCCGCCTCCATCGGCGTGGCCTTCGCCGAGCCCGCCATCAGCCCCACCGACCTCATGCGCAACGCGGACCTCGCGATGTACCGCGCCAAGGCCGGCGGCAAGGACCGGGTCGAGCTGTACGCCCCGCAGATGCAGGCCGACGTCGTACGCCGCTCCGAGCTGGCCACCCGGCTGCGCACCGCCCTGCGCGAGGGCGAGTTCGCCCTGCTCCACCAGCCCGTCGTCCATCTCGCCAGCGGGTCCGTCGCCGCCGTCGCCGCCCAGGCCCGCTGGCGTTCCGCCCAGGGCATCCTGTTCACCCCGGCCGAGTTCCTCCGGGTCTCCGGCGACGACGACCGCACCGCCGAGCTCGGCCGCTGGCTCCTGGAGGAGGCGGTGGCCCAGGCCGCCGACCGGGCCAGGGCCGGGCACCCCGTCGCCGTCTCCGTCCGGCTCTCCGCCGCCCGGCTGCTGGAGGCGGCCTCGCCCCCCGGCTCCATCGAGGCGCTGCTGACCCGCCACGGCCTGCCCTCGGGCGCCCTGATGATCGAGGTCGCCGACAGTGACCCGCGCGTCTCGTTCGACGCCCTGGAGCAGCGCCTCGTGGCCCTGCGCCGCCTCGGCGTACGGATCGCGCTCGACGGCTTCGGCAGCGGTTTCGCGGCGATCAACGCGCTGCGCCGGCTCCCCATCGACGTGCTGAAGCTCGACCGGAACCTGGTCGAGGGGGTGGTCGAATCGGCCAGGCTGCACAAGATCACCAGCGGTCTCCTGCGGATCGCCTGCGACCTCGGTCTCCAGTCCGTCGCCGACGGCGTCGACGTCCCCGAGCAGGTCCTCGCCCTGCGCGCCATGGGGTGCACCCACGGCCAGGGGATGGCCTTCTCCGGCCCGCTCGACGAGTACCGGCTGCGACGCGCCCTGGTCCGCGGGGAGTTCCCCGTACCGGGCATCCCGAGCCCCCGGCCGGTGATGGCGGGCGGCTCGATCCCGCTGCTCACCGGATCACATGCTGAGACGCCCGTCCCACCTACTTGACACGTCATGCGTGCCGGAGAGAGGGTCAATGCCATGCGCACCCGAATTCTCGTACTTGGAAAGCGCGTCGGCTGAAGCGGAGTCACTCCACGACACTCTGCGACCGCACCCGGCGCGCTCCCCTCGCTTGCCTCACGGCACGAGGGGTTTTTTGTTGCACTGACACCTCTCAAATCGCTGCAAAACACCCGCGAAAACCCTCAGCTTCGAGAAGAGAATGCCGATGACCGAGCAGGCCACCGGGGCCCACCACCCGCAGCCGCGCGCCCGTAACGGCGGACAGCCGTCCGTCACCGTTGAGCACGTCACGGGCGCGCAGTCCCTCATCCGTTCTCTCGAGGAAGTCGGCGCCGACACGGTATTCGGCATTCCCGGCGGCGCGATCCTCCCCGCCTACGACCCGATGATGGACTCCACCCGCGTCCGTCACGTCCTGGTCCGCCACGAGCAGGGCGCCGGCCACGCCGCCACCGGGTACGCGCAGGCCACCGGCAAGGTCGGCGTCTGCATGGCCACCTCGGGCCCCGGCGCCACCAACCTGGTCACCCCGATCGCCGACGCCCACATGGACTCCGTGCCGCTCGTCGCGATCACCGGCCAGGTCGCCGCCAAGGCGATCGGCACCGACGCCTTCCAGGAAGCCGACATCTGCGGCATCACGATGCCGATCACCAAGCACAACTTCCTGGTCACCAAGGCCGAGGACATCCCGCACACCATCGCCGAGGCCTTCCACATCGCCTCCACCGGCCGCCCCGGACCGGTCCTCGTCGACATCGCCAAGGACGCCCTCCAGGCGAAGACCACCTTCAGCTGGCCGCCCACCCAGGACCTGCCCGGCTACCGCCCGGTGACCAAGCCGCACGCCAAGCAGATCCGCGAGGCCGCGAAGCTGATCACCCAGGCCAAGCGCCCCGTGCTGTACGTCGGCGGCGGCGTCATGAAGGCCGGCGCCACCGCCGAGCTGAAGGTCCTCGCGGAGCTGACCGGAGCGCCCGTCACCACCACCCTGATGGCGCTCGGATCCTTCCCCGACAGCCACCCGCTGCACGTGGGAATGCCGGGCATGCACGGCGCGGTCACCGCCGTCACCGCGCTGCAGAAGGCCGACCTGATCGTCGCCCTCGGAGCCCGCTTCGACGACCGCGTCACCGGCAAGCTGGACAGCTTCGCCCCGTACGCCAAGATCGTCCACGCCGACATCGACCCGGCCGAGATCGGCAAGAACCGCATTGCGGACGTGCCCATCGTCGGCGATGCCCGCGAGGTCCTGGCCGACCTGGTCCAGGCCGTCCAGGCCGAGCACACCGAGGGCCACATCGGCGAGGCCGCCCGAACGGGATACGCGGCCTGGTGGAAGGACCTCAACCGCTGGCGCGAGACCTACCCGCTCGGCTACGACCTGCCCGAGGACGGCAGCCTCTCCCCGCAGCAGGTCATCCAGCGCATCGGCAAGCTCGCCCCCGAGGGCACGATCTTCGCGGCGGGCGTCGGCCAGCACCAGATGTGGGCCTCCCACTTCATCGACTACGAGCAGCCCGCCACCTGGCTCAACAGCGGCGGCGCCGGAACGATGGGGTACGCGGTCCCGGCCGCCATGGGCGCGAAGGCCGGCATGCCCGACCGCACGGTCTGGGCCATCGACGGCGACGGCTGCTTCCAGATGACCAACCAGGAACTGACCACCTGCGCGCTCAACAACATCCCGATCAAGGTCGCCGTCATCAACAACGGCGCGCTCGGGATGGTCCGCCAGTGGCAGACCCTCTTCTACAACCAGCGCTACTCCAACACCGTGCTGCACTCCGGCGCGGACACGGACGGCGTCCCGGCCAAGGGCACCCGCGTCCCGGACTTCGTCAAGCTGTCCGAGGCCATGGGCTGCTACGCCATCCGCTGCGAGGACCCGGCCGACCTGGACAAGGTCATCGAAGAGGCCAACTCCATCAACGACCGCCCCGTCGTGATCGACTTCATCGTCCACGAGGACGCCATGGTCTGGCCGATGGTCGCGGCGGGCACCTCCAACGACGAGGTCCAGGCCGCCCGCGGCGTCCGCCCCGACTTCGGCGACAACGAAGACGACTGAGAGACAGAGAGAGACCGACTCCATGTCCGAAAAGCACACGCTCTCCGTCCTGGTCGAGAACAAGCCCGGTGTCCTCGCCCGGATCACCGCCCTGTTCTCCCGACGCGGCTTCAACATCGACTCGCTCGCGGTCGGTACCACCGAGCACCCCGACATCTCCCGCATCACCATCGTCGTGAATGTCGAGGGCCTGCCCCTGGAACAGGTCACCAAGCAGCTCAACAAGCTGGTCAACGTCCTGAAGATCGTCGAACTCGAGCCCGCCGCCGCGATCCAGCGGGAGCTCGTCCTGGTGAAGGTCCGCGCCGACAGCGAGACCCGCTCCCAGATCGTCGAGATCGTCCAGCTGTTCCGCGCCAAGACCGTCGACGTCTCACCGGAGGCCGTCACGATCGAGGCGACCGGAGGGGCCGACAAGCTGGAGGCGATGCTCAAGATGCTGGAGCAGTACGGCATCAAGGAGCTCGTCCAGTCCGGCACCATCGCCATAGGGCGCGGCGCGCGCTCGATCACCGACCGGTCCCTGCGCGCCCTCGACCGCTCCGCCTGACCGGCGGCGGGCCGCGCGCCCGCGCCGCTCGCATGGCGAGACCCGATCACATACACGACGCCCCCGCCGTACGGTGGGACGTAACACCTGCACACCAAGGAGAAGACCCAGTGGCCGAGCTGTTCTACGACGACGATGCCGACCTGTCCATCATCCAGGGCCGCAAGGTCGCGGTTCTCGGATACGGCAGCCAGGGCCACGCCCACGCGCTGTCGCTCCGTGACTCCGGCGTCGACGTCCGCGTCGGTCTGCACGAGGGCTCGAAGTCCAAGGCCAAGGCCGAGGAGCAGGGCCTGCGCGTGGTGACCCCGGCCGAGGCCGCCGCCGAGGCCGACGTCATCATGATCCTCGTCCCGGACCCGATCCAGGCCCAGGTCTACGAGGAGTCCGTCAAGGACAACCTCAAGGACGGCGACGCGCTGTTCTTCGGCCACGGCCTGAACATCCGCTTCGGCTTCATCAAGCCGCCGGCCGGCGTCGACGTCTGCATGGTCGCCCCCAAGGGACCCGGCCACCTGGTCCGCCGTCAGTACGAGGAGGGCCGCGGCGTCCCCTGCATCGTGGCGGTCGAGCAGGACGCTTCGGGCAAGGGCCTGGAGCTCGCCCTCTCGTACGCCAAGGGCATCGGCGGCACCCGCGCCGGCGTCATCAAGACGACCTTCACCGAGGAGACCGAGACCGACCTGTTCGGTGAGCAGGCCGTCCTCTGCGGTGGCACCGCCGCCCTGGTCAAGGCCGGTTTCGAGACGCTGACCGAGGCCGGTTACCAGCCCGAGATCGCGTACTTCGAGTGCCTGCACGAGCTGAAGCTCATCGTCGACCTCATGTACGAGGGCGGCCTGGACAAGATGCGCTG
The DNA here is from genome assembly GCF_028747205.1 of Streptomyces sp. CA-278952. Lineage (NCBI taxonomy): Bacteria > Bacillati > Actinomycetota > Actinomycetes > Kitasatosporales > Streptomycetaceae > Streptomyces > Streptomyces sp. CA-278952. The sequence goes on along the minus strand of NZ_CP112880.1, from coordinate 2,066,490 downwards.
GTCCATCTCGGAGACCGCCGAGTGGGGCGACTACGTCACCGGCCCGCGCATCATCACGGCCGACACCAAGGCCGAGATGAAGAAGGTCCTCACCGAGATCCAGGACGGCACCTTCGCCAAGGCCTGGATGGCGGAGTACCACAACGGTCTGCCCAAGTACAACGAGTACAAGAAGGCCGACAGCGACCACCTGCTGGAGACCACGGGCCGTGAGCTGCGCAAGCTCATGAGCTGGGTGAACGACGAAGAGGCCTAGGCCTTTTCGGGAGCGGGGCGGGTCCTCGACGGACCCGCCCCGCTCCGCGGTAACCGGAGAAGCCGCTCCGTACGGGGGTACCGGAGGGGCAGTTCCGTACGGGTGTACACCACGTCCACCCTCGTGCGGGTGATCCTTCCACCGGGGCGCAGTACGAGGCGCGTCGCATGACTACACTTCTCAACAGATACACGCGTCAGGGCCCACAGTGTCGTGCGTCTTCCACGCGGCTAGCCCCTCCACCGCCTGCGGCCGTCGGGACGGCCGTCCGCACTGGACTTGTGAGGACTCACGTGAGCTCGAAACCTGTCGTACTCATCGCTGAAGAGCTGTCGCCCGCCACGGTCGACGCCCTGGGTCCGGATTTCGAGATCCGGCACTGCAACGGCGCGGACCGCGCCGAGCTTCTCCCCGCGATCGTCGACGTCGACGCCATCCTGGTGCGCTCCGCCACCAAGGTCGACGCCGAGGCCATCGCCGCCGCCAAGAAGCTCCGGGTCGTGGCCCGCGCCGGCGTCGGCCTGGACAACGTCGACGTCTCCTCGGCCACCAAGGCCGGCGTGATGGTCGTCAACGCCCCGACCTCCAACATCGTCACCGCGGCCGAGCTGGCCTGTGGTCTGCTGGTGGCCACCGCGCGCAACATCCCGCAGGCCAACAGCGCGCTCAAGAACGGTGAGTGGAAGCGCTCCAAGTACACCGGTGTCGAGCTCAGCGAGAAGGTCCTCGGCGTCGTCGGCCTCGGCCGCATCGGCGTCCTGGTGGCCCAGCGCATGTCGGCCTTCGGCATGAAGATCGTCGCCTACGACCCCTACGTCCAGCCGGCCCGCGCCGCGCAGATGGGCGTCAAGCTCCTCAGCCTGGACGAGCTGCTGGAGGTCGCCGACTTCATCACGGTGCACCTGCCCAAGACCCCCGAGACCCTCGGTCTCATCGGTGACGAGGCGCTGCACAAGGTGAAGCCCTCGGTCCGCATCGTCAACGCCGCGCGCGGCGGGATCGTCGACGAGGAGGCCCTGGCCTCCGCGCTGAAGGAGGGCCGCGTCGCGGGCGCCGGCCTCGATGTGTACGCGAAGGAGCCCTGCACGGACTCCCCGCTGTTCCAGTTCGACCAGGTCGTCTGCACCCCGCACCTCGGCGCCTCCACCGACGAGGCGCAGGAGAAGGCGGGCATCGCGGTCGCCAAGTCCGTCCGCCTCGCCCTGGCCGGCGAGCTGGTCCCGGACGCGGTCAACGTCCAGGGCGGCGTCATCGCCGAGGACGTACGCCCCGGCCTGCCGCTCGCCGAGAAGCTCGGCCGGATCTTCACCGCGCTCGCGGGCGAGGTCGCGGCCCGGCTCGACGTCGAGGTGTACGGCGAGATCACCCAGCACGACGTCAAGGTGCTGGAGCTCTCCGCCCTCAAGGGCGTCTTCGAGGACGTCGTCGACGAGACCGTCAGCTACGTCAACGCCCCCCTGTTCGCGCAGGAGCGCGGTGTAGAGGTCCGCCTCACCACCAGCTCCGAGTCGCCCGACCACCGCAACGTGGTCACCGTGCGCGGCACCCTCTCCGACGGCCAGGAGGTCGCGGTCTCCGGCACGCTGGCCGGCCCGAAGAACCTCCAGAAGATCGTCGCCATCGGTGAGCACGACGTCGATCTGGCGCTCGCCGACCACATGGTCGTCCTGCGCTACCAGGACCGTCCCGGCGTGGTGGGCGCGGTCGGCAAGATCCTCGGCGAGGCCGGGCTGAACATCGCGGGCATGCAGGTGTCCCGGGCCGCCGTGGGCGGCGAGGCGCTCGTCGTCCTCACCGTCGACGACACCGTCCCGCAGCCGGTGCTGACCGAGATCGCCGAGGAGATCGGCGCCTCCTCGGCCCGCTCGGTGAACCTCACCGACTGACGCAGGCGCTCAATCGCACGACCCCGCTCCGTACCCGGTAGCAGGCCCGCTCGTCCCGTACGAGCGGCCCCGCTGCCGGGTACGTTGCTTATCCGTGTCCCGGTCAACCCCGCGAGGTGGGCCCGGGGTTGGGTCCTGGGGCCCACGACGTGAGCGGGTCCTCGCCCCTAGGGTGACCGGTTGTCATGTCACTCATGGGCGCCGGGGGTCGGATCACGTATGTCTGCTGTCGGTGGCATACCCGTAGCGGGAGGCCCGGCTCCGGCCGTCGCCCCGCGGCGTGAACTTCCGCGCCCGCTCGTCCTGGTCCGCGTGCTGCTCCTCGTGCTGTTCGGGGCGACGCTGCTGGGGGCGATCGGCCTGTCCGGCTCGGCCCTCGCCGCGGACGCGATGGGCGCCGAGGTGCTCGGCATCCTGCTGTACGCCTCCGCGCCCGGGGTGCTCGCGGCGCTGCTGGCCCGGCACGTACGGACCGGCGGCACACGGGTGCGGTGGGGCATCGTCGCCGTACAGGTGTGGCTGATCCTCGGGGGCCTCGCCAACCTCGGGGACGGGTCGCCGGACGGGCTGACCCAGCTGGTCCTGCCGATCCTGATCACCGTCCTGATCAGCCGCGCGGGGAGCCGGGCGTGGTTCCGGCTGCCGTCCGGCGAACGGGGGCAGCCGCCGAAATTCTCGCTCCCGCACATGATCACCTGGAAGCGGGACCGGGGGCAGACCGCCCTGGAGTACCTGGGCCTGGTCCTGATCGTCGTCGCGCTGATCGGGGCCCTGACCGTGGGCGGCCTCGGCGGCCGGATCACCGAGGGCCTCCAGTCCGCGATCTGCTCGCTGACCGGCAGCTCCTGCCCGGTCTCCCCGGGCAGCGGCTCCGTCGAGGCGGGGGACCGCCCGGGCGGCGGTACGGGCGGGGGTACGGACGGGGCAGCTGACGGTGGCGCGGACGGGGGAACCGACGGCGGTACGGACGAGGGAGCCGACGGCGGTTCGACGACCACGGGCGGCGTCACCGGAGGATCCACGGAGGGGGCCACCGGTGGTGAGGGCACCGGCGGTACCGGAGGCACCGGCTCCACCGGAGGCACCGAGGGCTCGGGCGGATCCGAGGGCTCGGGCGGGCCCGAAGGCTCGACCACGACCGGCGGCGGCACCGGCGGCCCCGACGACACCGGCCGCCCCGGCACCGGCGAGGACACCTTCCCCGAGGACGACGAGGAGCCCGAGGCCGCCCACGACGTACAGGCGTCCGACGACGGTGAGGGCGAGGGCGAGGAAGGGGGCGAGCAGGCCGAGGAGCAGGAGGACTGCGGCGGCTGGGGTTTCTTCGGCTGCGCCTGGGACCGTACGACGCAGGTCGTCAAGGGCCTCGTGGTCGACGGGCTCTGGGGCGACATCACCGGGATCATCGACCTGTTCAAGCCGGAGACCTGGTCGGGCCTGGCCGACTACGGCAAGCAGCTCGGCGACCAGTGGACGAAGGACTCCGCGGGCGCCGGCGACAAGTGGGCGGACGGCGACTACCTGGGCGCGCTCCTGGACTGGGGCAGGGCGTCCGTCGGCACGGTGGTCACGGTCGGCGACGACGTGTTCGTCGGGGACGAGGTCCGCGAGCGCTGGAACAACGGTGAGAAGACCCGGGCCGTCACCGACGTGATCTGGAACATCGGCTCGATCTTCATCCCCGGCTACAACGTCGGGAAGGTCGTCGGCAAGGTCGGCAAACTCGGTGCGCTGGGCAAGGTCGCCGGAGCCGTGGCGAGGGCCGCTGACGATGCGGGGGCGGCGGCCCGCAGGGCCCGCAAGGCGGCCGAGGCCGGCGACCTCGACGGCGTGCGAAAGGCGGCGAAGGAGGCCGACGACGCGGCGGACACCGCCGAGGACGCGGCCCGCCGGACCGGCTGCGCCATCGCCTCGGGCCCGCCGCGCGTGCGGTACGGCGGGGGCGGGGCCACCGGAGTCCCCGGCTCGGGCACCGGCGTGCTGGCGGGCGGCTCCCCGGACCGGATCGTCGCCGCGAACGGCGGGTGCGACGAGGCCGCCAAGGCGGCCGCCGCCCAGGCGCGAGCAGCCGAGCGGGCCGCCCACCTGGAGCGGAAGAGGCTGGAGGAGCCCGAGAGGGCACGCAAGGCCGAGGTGGACAAGAAGAAGTACCCGCAGGCGCAGCGCAACGACACCTCCGACCCGCGCAACTACAACCCGCCGTCCTGGGCCGACGACCTGGAGGACCGTACGCTCGGGGACGCCGACGCGGGCGACGGCTACTGGGCGAGCCGGGACCGCAACCCCGCGCCCAACTGGAAGAACGAGTCCTGGCTGCGCTACCAGGAGCAGGTGACCGGTACCAACCGGGGCCAGGAGTACGTCGTGCCGCATCCCCGGGAGGGCAAGCCGGCGGTGGAGTACGACGGCTGGGACTCCTCCCGGCAGACGTTCCTGGAGGCCAAGAACGGCTACGGCAGCTATCTGTCCACGTCCGGCAGCGGCGCTCTCACCCCCTCGGGCAAGGACAAGTTCGTCACCGAGGCGCGCGCCCAGGTGGAGGCGTCCGGCGGCCGGAGCGTGGAGTGGCACTTCTCCGACCCGGAGGTGGCCAAGGCCGCCCGCAGGGCCTTCCGGGACGAAGGGCTGCCGGTCAAGGTGGTCCACAGCCCGACGAAGCCCAACGACAGCACCAGGAAGCCGGGGGCGTTCGACGAGTAGGCCGCGCCGGGACGCATGCCGTCCTCGTCCTGGGGGCGCCTTGTAGCCTGCACGCGTGGTGATCCCGGCCGCCGTCCGGCCGGGGGACCGTGCGCTGTGGCCGGGCCGACGGAGGAGAGATGAGCATGCGACGTGTAGTGCGGGGCTTCTGGGGTCCCCGGCCGGAGCCGGCCGAGGCGCTTGCCGAACGGTGGCTGCGGACCCTCGACGGGTTCGCCGAGCTGGTCCCGCAGGCGGCCGACGCCTGGAGTCAGGTCCATGGGAACGGCCCCGCCACCGCGTTCACCCCCGACGGGGACGCCCTGCTCGACGCGGTCCGCACCGCCCAGAGCGCGGCCGACTGGTCGGACCTCACCGGCACCGGGCTGCGGCTCGTCGGCACCGGGGCGCGCGGCTGGGAGGCCGAGGTCAGCGGACTGGCCGGCGGGGCGCCGGAGTTCCTGCTCCAGTCGCTCGCGATCATCCTGCACGCCCCGGACGAGGCCGTGGTCCCCGAGGAGGCGCTCCTGTCGCTCGTCGCCCGGGTGTGGGAGCCGGACTTCGGCGACGTGAGCGACGACGACGTGCTGGACGCGCTGGAGGACGACGCCGGCTACTCCGTCGGCGACCCGGTCGTCGGCCGGACCGGCTATCTCTCCCCGGCCCGCGCCGCCCTCGTCCCCGAAGACCTGGGGGTCGTCCGTGAACCCCAGCCCGGCGGCGGGGAGTTGCTGAGCATCGCGGCCCCGGGCGACAGTGCGGGCGTGGTGCGGGTGTACCGGCGGCTGCTCGAGGCGGGGGCGTTGGCGCCGCTGCCCCGCCCGATGGACCGGGCGGCCCTGTGAGCTCCCGGGCGGGCGAGGAGTTCGACGCGGAGCGCGCGGCGGCGGAGGTGGCCGGGCTCCTCGCCGCCCCCGTACCGGCGACCGGCCCCACCGCCGCCGAGAGCGACCCGGCCACCGACGAGTGGACGGTCACCGTCGGGGAGGGCTTCCGGATCGTGCCGCTCTGGGAGGGGCACTCACTCACCGGTGTGTACGCCCCCGAGTGGAACGAAGCCGTGGAGGCCGCCGAGGGCCATCTGGCCTTGCTGGCACGGATGTTGGACGACCACTGGGGCCCGCACCGGCCGGTGCGGCTGCACGTGGCGCTGCTGCGGTGGGAGGCCGGGGCGCCCGTGGAGCCTCTGTTCGAGGCGCTGTTCACCGCAGACCTGTACGGAGACCTGGTGGTCTGGGGGCCTCTCGCCCCCGACGGCCGGTGGATCGCCCTGACCGTGGGGCACAGCGACGGCGACGCGCCCCTGGTGCTGGCCGCCCTGGTCAGCGACCGTCCGATCACCGAACCGGACGACGAGGACAGCCCGTTGTGAGGACCGGCCGGAACACGCCCGAGGCGTCCGGGCCCGCCGGCGGGGTCCTCCGGCACGGGCGGTCCTGTGATGGAGTGGGCCCATGAAGCTGCTTCCCCTGTTCCTCCGACGGCCGATCGAAGCGGTGTACGAGCGTCGGCTCGCCGCCACCCTGGTGGGCCTGCCGCGCCCCCAGCACGTCGGGATCATGGTCGACGGCAACCGGCGCTGGGCCCGGAAGGCCGGGCACACGGACGTCCGGGAGGGCTACCGGGCGGGCGGCGCCAAGGTCACCACGTTCCTGGGCTGGTGCACGGCCGCCGGGATCGAGCACGTGACCCTCTTCATGCTCTCCGACGACAACCTGGGCCGCCCCGCCGAAGAGCTCGGCCCGCTGATCGAGGTCATCGAGGAGACCGTCCGGGACATCACCGCCGAGGGCCGCGACTGGGAGGTCCGGGCGATCGGCTCGCTCGACATGCTGCCCGGCGCCAGCGCCCGGGTGTTCAAGGAGGCCACCGCCGCCACGGCCGGGCGCGGCGGCCTCAAGGTGGACGTGGCGGTCGGCTACGGCGGCCGGCGGGAGATCGTCGACGCCGTGAAGAGCGCCTTCGAGGAGCACATCGCGGCCGGCGGCGACCCGGCCGAACTGGTCGCCCGGTTCGGGATCGACGACATCTCCCGGCACCTCTACTCGCCCGTCGCCGACCACACGGACTTCATCATCCGCACCTCCGGGGAGCAGCGGCTGTCCGGCTTCCTGCTCTGGCAGTCCGCCTACGCCGAGATGCACTGGGTGGACTGCTACTGGCCGGCCTTCCGGCACGTGGACTTCCTGCGCGCGCTGCGCTCGTACGCGAACCGGGAACGCCGCTTCGGCAAGTGACGGGCCCGCCGGGCGCCCCCTACAGCCGGGCCCGCTTCACCGCCATGTGCAGCAGGAGCCGGTCCTCGCCGTCGTTCAGGTCGAGGCCGGTGATCTGCTGGATCCGGGAGAGCCGGTAGTAGAGCGTCTGGCGGTGGATGCCCAGCGCGGCGGCCGTCCGGCCCGCCTGGCCCGCGCAGTCCAGGAACACCTCGGCGGTGTGCGCCAGCTCCCGGTGCGGCGAGGTCAGCAGCGGGGCGACCGCCGGGTCCCCGGGGGTGTCGCCGGTGCCCGGGAGGGCGGTCAGCAGACGGTACGGGCCGATCGCCGACCACCGGGCGACCGGGCCGAGGCGGCTCTCGGCCCGTGCCGCGCGGGCCGCCGCCGTGGCCTCGCGCCAGGAGACCGGCAGCTCGTCCAGGCCCCGGCGCGGCGTGGCGATCCCCCCGGTGGCGGCCGGGCCGGCATCGGTGCGCAACCGGTCCGCGGCGCTCAGGGCCGGGTCGAGGCGGTCCGGCGCGCGCAGCCGGACGAGCGCGGCCAGCGACAGTGGCCCGGCTCCCCCCGGCGCGGCGACCGTCGCCAGGGCGGCCGCCGAGCCCACCCCCCGTACCGAGGGCGTGTCGTCCGCCCACGGGGTCACGCAGACCACCGTGTGCAGCCCCGCCGCGTCCGGCCCCAGGGCCTCGCCCAGCGCGGCGACGGCGGTGTCGCGCTGCCGGCCGGGGCCCGCCGTGAGCACCGCGCCGAACTCCCGCGACAGGTCGGCGCCCGCCCGCGCCTCGTCGGAGAGCAGCGCCCCGATCCGGGCGGCGACCTCCATCGCGGCGGTCAACTGCTCGTCGGTCGGGCCGGGGTCGGCGTCGAGGAGCCAGACGTAACCGAGGACGACGCCCCGATGGCGTACGGGAAGGCAGACGCGGTCCCGGAACACCCCGGCCTCGGGGGCGGCGGGGATCCGGACGGGCCCGGTCGCCCGGGTGATGCCGAACCCCTCGAACCAGGCGCGCACGGCGGGCGTGGAGCGCCGGGTCAGGATCGACCGGGTGCGGACCGGGTCCATCGCGGAGTCGTCGTCGCTGTCGTGGGCTCCGAAGGCGACCAGGCCGAAATCCCGGTTCTCCAGGGTGGCCGGGGCGTCGAGGAGGGCCGAGATCTCGTCGACCAGTTCCTGGTAATCGCCTGTCACTCCGCCATTCTGCACCCCTTCGCACCTTTCTTCAGACAGATGTCTGAGATGGCGGCCACGGATGCGTGACAGGTGTCGATGGCACAGGATCGGAGCGGTCCCTAGATTTCACGGTGGTTATCCGTGCCGTACCGGTCCGTTCACGTTCGTACCGTTACGGCTCTTCGTCCGTACATTCGTGGAGGTGCCCCGTGCTGGGTCCCGTGATTCTCGCCGCATCGCGCAGCGACAAGATGCGCCGGTTCGTCTCGGCCGCGCCCGGCACCAAGCAGGTCGTCGACCGCTTCATCGCCGGGGAGACCGTCGACCAGGTCGTGCCCATCGTGGAGGACGCCGCGGACAAGGGCCTGGAGGTCACGCTCGACGTCGTCGGCGAGGACATCACCACCCCCGCGCAGGCCGAGGCCGCCCGTGACGCGTACCTGGAGCTCGTCGAGCGTCTGAAGGACCTCGGCCTGGGCACCCGCGCCGAGATGTCCGTGAAGCTGTCCATGTTCGGCCAAGCGCTGGAAGGCGGCCACGAGCTGGCCCTCGCCAACGTGCGCCCGGTCGTCGAGGCGGCGGCCGCCATCGGCACCACGGTCACCCTGGACGCCGAGGACCACACCACCCTCGACTCGATGTTCGCCATCCACGAGGAGCTGCGGAAGGACTTCCCGGAGACCGGCTGCGTCATCCAGTCCTACCTGTTCCGCACCGAGGACGACGCCCGCAGGCTCTCCGCCGCGGGCAGCCGGGTACGCATCGTGAAGGGCGCCTACAAGGAGCCCGCCTCCGTCGCGTACCAGGACAAGGCCGAGATCGACAAGGCGTACGTCCGCATCACCCGGATCCTGATGGAGGGCGAGGGCTACCCGATGATCGGGTCCCACGATCCCCGTCTCATCGCCATCGCCCAGGAGCTGGGCCGCCAGGCCGGGCGCAAACTGGATGAGTACGAGTTCCAGATGCTGTACGGCATCCGCAGCGACGAGCACGTCCGGCTCGCGGCCGAGGGCCACCGGATGCGCGTCTACACGGCGTACGGCACCGACTGGTACGGATACTTCATGCGCCGCCTCGCGGAGAAGCCGGCCAACCTGCTGTTCTTCGGCCGCTCGATCCTCACCAAGGGCTGAGCGCCCGGCCCCGACCCGGGGCTGAACCGGCCACGGCCGACACACCCATCCCCGCCGACACCAAAGGAGACAAGGCAACCATGGACGCCGTCACCCAGGTCCCCGCGCCGGTCAACGAGCCGGTTCACTCCTATGCCCCGGGCTCCCCGGAGCGCGCCCGCCTCGAGCTGAAGCTCAAGGAGCTCGCCGAGAACCCGATCGACCTGCCGATGACCATCGGCGGCGAGAAGCGGATGGGCGGCGGCGAGCGTGTGAACGTCGTACAGCCGCACAACCACCAGGCCGTCATCGGCACCTTCGCCGGCGCCACCGAGCAGGACGCCCAGGACGCCATCGACGCGGCCCTGGCCGCCGCTCCGGCCTGGCGCGCGATGGCCTTCGACGACCGCGCGGCGATCATCCTGCGCGCCGCGGAGCTGCTGGCCGGCCCCTGGCGCGAGACGCTGGCCGCCTCCACCATGCTCGGTCAGTCCAAGACCGCCCAGCAGGCCGAGATCGACACCCCCTGCGAGCTCATCGACTTCTGGCGCTTCAACGTGCACTACGCGCGCCAGATCCTCGCCGAGCAGCCCCCGGCGAACTCCCCGGGCGTGTGGAACCGCATGGACCACCGCCCGCTGGAGGGCTTCGTCTACGCGATCACCCCGTTCAACTTCACGGCCATCGCGGGCAACCTCCCCACCGCCCCCGCCCTCATGGGCAACGTCGTGGTGTGGAAGCCGTCCCCGACCCAGACCCACGCCGCCGTGCTGCTGATGCAGCTCCTGGAGGAGGCCGGGCTGCCCAAGGGCGTCATCAACCTGGTCACCGGCGACGGCATCGCCGTCTCCGAGGTGGCGCTGAACCACCGCGACCTGGCCGGCATCCACTTCACCGGCTCGACCCCCACCTTCCAGCACCTGTGGAAGACGGTCGGCAACAACATCGCCAAGTACCGCACCTACCCGCGGCTCGTCGGCGAGACCGGCGGCAAGGACTTCGTCGTCGCGCACCCCAGCGCCGACCGCGCCATTCTGAAGACCGCGCTGACCCGCGGCTCCTTCGAGTTCCAGGGCCAGAAGTGCTCGGCCTCCTCGCGGGCGTACGTCCCGGCCTCCATCTGGAACTCCGGTTTCAAGGAGGAGTTCGCGGCCGAGGTCGACTCGATCACGATGGGTGACGTCACCGACCTGACGAACTTCATCGGAGCCGTCATCGACGAGCGCTCGTTCGCCAAGAACAAGGCCGCGATCGACCGCGCGAAGTCCGACCCGGCGTGCACCGTCGTCGCGGGCGGCACCTACGACGACTCGGTGGGCTACTTCGTCCGTCCGACCGTCATCGAGTGCTCCGACGCCGGGAGCGAGGTCTTCACGACCGAGTACTTCGGCCCGATCCTCGCGATCCACGTCTACGAGGACGAGAAGTACGACGCCATGCTGGAGCAGATGGAGTCGGTCTCCGACTACGCGCTGACCGGCTCGGTCATCTCGGGCGACCGCGCGGCGGCCGCGTACACGATGGACAAGCTCCGCTACGCCGCGGGCAACTTCTACATCAACGACAAGTCGACCGGCGCCGTCGTCGGCCAGCAGCCCTTCGGCGGCGGCCGTGCCTCCGGCACCTGCGACAAGGCGGGCGCCCCGCAGAACCTCCAGCGCTGGACCCTGACCCGGGCCATCAAGGAGACGCTGGTCCCGCCGACCGACTACACCTACCCCCACCAGGGCTGACGCCCTCCCGGGGCGCCGCAGCACGACGCCCCGGACCCGGGGTCTCCCGGCGACGGAAGACCCTCCAGAGCACCGCCCCCCGACCGGCCCCCCTGCCGGCCGGGGGGCGGTTTCCATGTGTCTCCTGTTATCGGGGCCGGGCCGGGCCGGTCCGGGCTTCTCCGCTGCTTCTCAGATCTCCACCAGCACCTGGTCCAGCGACTTGCGCACCAGGTCGGGGACCTCGCAGTCGTCGGCGGGATAGCCGACGGGGATCACGGCGAACGCCTTCTCGTTCTCGGGCCGGTTCAGGACCTCGCCGAGGAAGCGCATCGGGCTCGGGGTGTGGATCAGCGCGGCGAGTCCGGACAGGTGCAGCGCGGAGAGCAGCATGCCCACCGCGATCCCGACCGACTCGTCCCCGTAGTAGTGCTTGCGCTTCGTGCCGTCCTCACCCAGCCAGTAGCGCTGCTGGAACACCACGATCAGGGCGGGCGCGTCCGTCATATGGGCCTTCACCGCGTCCGTGCCCAGCGGGCGCAGCGCCGCGAGCCACTCCTCGCCGAGCCGCCCGTCGTAGCTCACCTTCTCCTCGTGCTCGGCGGCCTCCCGGATCCGGCGGCGGACCTCGGGGTCCTTGACCAGGGCGAAGGTCCACGGCTGCTGGTGCGCGCCGGAGGGGGCGGTGGCCGCGCACGCGATGGCGTCCCGCACCACCTGCTCGGGGACAGGGTCGGGGGAGAAGGCGCGGACGGTCCTGCGCTCGTCCATGCGTTCCCGCAGCCGGGCGGCGCGGGCGAGCGACTCCTCCGGGGCGATCCGCTCGGGGCGGTAGGGCGCGGGACGGTACGGATCGCCATGGATGGGCGACCACTGCCGGGGCGTGGGCGTCGAGTCGGACATGGCCGCAGTGTGCGCGGTGGGGGAGGCCCGGGGGAAGCGGGGCTTCGGACAGGCGCGGGACCGGTCCCGGTCAGTGTCCGCTGAGCGGGACCGGCTGTCCGCCTCCGGCGCCCCGGGCACGCGGTCTTGTGGGATAAGTAATGAGCATGTCAAATTTCTTCTCGGTACGTCCCCACACGTCACCCAGAAGGAGCTCCCCCCATGAGACGCAACTCCCGCGCGCGCCTCGGTGTTTCCCTGCTGCTCGTCGCCGGCGCCCTCGGACTCGGAGCCGCCCCCTCCACCGCCGCCGACGCCCCGGTGGCGCCCATCCCCTCGGCGATCCCCGCGCCGTCCGCGTACGCGCTCGACGCCGCCGTCGAACGGCAGCTCGGGGCCGCCGCCGCCGGCACCTACCTCGACGCGAAGACCGGGAACCTGGTCGTCACCGTCACCACCGACCGGGCGGAGGAGCAGGCCCGCGCCACCGGGGCCACCGTCCGCCGGGTGGCCCGCAGCGCCGCCCAGCTCGACGCCGCGATGGAGACCCTGGAGGCCGAGGCCAAGATCACCGGCACCTCCTGGGGCGTCGACCCGCGCACCAACCGGGTCGCCGTCGAGGCCGACTCCTCCGTCTCCGCACGGGACATGGCCCGTCTCGAAGCCGTCGCGGAACGGCTCGACGGCGCGGTCGACATCAAGCGCGTACCGGGCGTCTTCCACCGCGAGGTGCTGGGCGGCGGAGCGATCTACGGCGGCGGCAGCCGCTGCTCGGCGGCCTTCAACGTCACCAAGGGCGGGGCCCGCTACTTCGTGACCGCCGGACACTGCACCAACATCTCCGCCAACTGGTCGGCCGGCTCGGGCGGTTCGGTCGTCGGCGTCCGGGAGGGCACCAGCTTCCCGACCAACGACTACGGCATCGTCCGCTACACGAACGGCTCGTCGCCCGCCGGGACCGTCGACCTCTACAACGGCTCGACCCAGGACATCTCCTCCGCCGCCAACGCCGTCGTCGGCCAGGCGATCAGGAAGAGCGGATCCACCACGAAGGTGACCTCCGGCACGGTCACCGCCGTCAACGTCACCGTCAACTACGGCGACGGGCCCGTCTACAACATGGTCCGCACCACCGCCTGCTCCGCCGGCGGCGACAGCGGCGGCGCCCACTTCGCCGGATCCGTCGCCCTCGGCATCCACTCCGGCAGCTCCGGCTGCTCGGGCACCGCGGGCTCGGCCATCCACCAGCCGGTCACCGAGGCGCTCTCCGCGTACGGCGTGACGGTGTACTGAGCCGTCACCGTCACCGCTGGTGCCACGTCACCGCACCCGCACCGCCACCGCACCGGCACTGCCTCACCCCGCCCGCCCGGACCCCCGCGCACCCCGGTCCGGGCGGGCCCGTGCGTGGCGGCGGCGCAATTCGGTGTCGGGCGGGGGAGGGGCCCTGGCAGGCTGGGGCCATGGACCCGTCCCCCGCAGTGCGCGTCGCCCACACCTCCGAGCTCACCGCCTCCGAACTGGGCCGGATCCGCGCCCTGCTCGACACCGCCTTCGACGGCGACTTCGCCGACGAGGACTGGGAGCACTCCCTCGGGGGCGTCCACGCCCTGGTACGCGCCGGAGACGGCCTCCTGATCGCCCACGGCAGCGTCGTCCAGCGCCGTGTCCTGCACGCGGACCGTTCCTACCGCGCCGGATACGTCGAGGCCGTCGCCGTCCGCGCCGACCACCGCCGCGCGGGCCACGGCCACCGGGTGATGGCCGCCCTGGAACACGTCGTCGACACGGCCTACGACTTCGGGGCCCTGTCCGCCTCCGACGCCGGCGCGGCGCTCTACGCGGCGCGCGGCTGGCAGGTCTGGCCCGGCAGGCTCGGCGCCCTCGGCCCGGCCGGCCCCGTACCGCTGCCCGAGGAGGAGGGCACCACCTATGTCCGTCCCGCGGCCGGGCGTCCCCTGCCCGCGCCCGGCGACCCGCTCCACTTCGACTGGCGGGACGGCGACCTGCTGTGACGGACGGGGCGGGTCTCAGTCGGCGATCCGGATCAGCATCTTGCCGGTGTTCTCGCCCCGCAGCATCCCGAGGAACCCGTCCACCGTCCGCTCGAAACCGTCCACGACGGTGACGTCGGGCACGACCAGCCCACCGCGCAGACGCGGCACCACCAGCGCGTCCAACTCCGTCTGCGCGTCCGGGTGGTTGCGCACCAACACCCCTTCCAGGCGCAGGCTCTTCTCCACGATGTCGAAGAGGTTGCGCGGAGCGGCGGGCGGCTCGTGCGCGGAGTGGTACTGGGAGATGGCGCCGACCCAGGCGATCCGCCCATGTTCGCGGAGGGCCGAGATCGCGCCCTCCAGATGGTCCCCGCCGACGTTGTCGACATAGGCGTCGATGCCGTCCGGGGCCGCTTGCGCCAGCAGTTCGCCGACCGGGCCGTCGTGGTAGTCGAAGGCGGCGTCGAATCCGAGCTCCGCGGTCAGCCGGGCGACCTTCGCAGGTGTTCCCGCACTCCCGATCAGGCGTCCGGCGCCGAGCAGTCGCGCGATCCTCCCCACCGCGGTGCCGACGCCGCCCGCCGCCGCCGAAACGAAGAGGTCCTGACCGGCCCGGAACTCCAGCGTCCGGGTGAGTGCCACATAGGCCGTGAGCCCGGTGCCGCCGAGTATCGAGAGGTGGGCGGTGAGCGGGACCCCCTCGTACGCGGGCACCGGACGCGTTCCGCGTCCACCGGGTGTCACCAGGGCGTGGGTCCGCCAGCCCGCGCGGTGCAGGACGAGGTCGCCCTCCGCGATGCCGGGGGCCCGGGAGGCCGTCACCCGGCCGTGGGCACGGCCCTCCAACGGGTCCCCCCGCTCCCAGCCGCCGTCCATCTCCTCGCGGTGGTACGGGTCGACCGAGAGGTAGAGGTTCTCCACCACCGCCGTACCGGGAGCCGGTTCCGGATTGCCGCTTTCCGCAGCGCCGCCTTGCATCTGCTGCCACCGGTGCTGGCGCGGCTCACGGCCCGCCACCCCGGGATCGAGCCGGTGGTCCGGATGGTCCGCGAGGTGGGGCCGGGGCACGGCCGGCGAGGTGCTGGACGGCCGGGCGGACCTGGCCCTCGCGACGCTCGGGGCCGCCTCGCCGGTACCGCCGGGGCTGGTCGGCGGCGTACTGCTGGAGGAGGAGTACGCCTTGGTGCTCATGCCCGGTCTGTCCCTGTACGGAGCACCCGACGGAACGGAGATCACCGCTCTGGGACCTGACCGTCCCACCCGCCGGGTGGGCTATGTCACCACCCCTGAGCAGGCACGATCGCGCGTGGTGCAGGCGCTGATCCGGGAGCTGCGGGCGGAGCGCGCGAGGGCGGCCGTCTCAGATAGTAGGAAGTCCGAGTAACTGTGGAGACAGGACGGCCCGGCTGTCCTAACTTGGTAGGAGCCGAACGACTCGCTCGATCGAGCGACTGAGGCGGTTGTGCGCGCACGCCCCGAAGCAGGTAACCCCTGCGGCGTACGCTCCCCGCTCCTTACGGCACCTCGAAATCCGATCCCGGCCCGGCCTCGGCGCCGCACCGCGATGTGCGGCCCGCCCCCGGCATCCATGCGATCTCAAGGAGTCGATCCATCATGGCCACCACCACCACCGCCCGTCGCGTCCGTCACGCTCCCCGTCAGTCCGAGTCGGACCGCAAGAACGCCGCCGCCGCTCTCCAGCGCGCGCTGGACCGCCGTGACAACGGCGGCTCGACCGGCCACTGAGCCGGCCTCGTACCACTCGACCCCACCCAGCACGCCCGAACCCCCTTGCGCCTCGTCCGTATGGTGGACGCCGGATGTCATGGGGTGGGACGCACCGTTAGGCTTCCGCCATGTCTCGCAGCATCGATCTCGCAGTGATCCCCGGTGACGGAATCGGCCAGGAAGTCGTGGCCCAGGGCCTCAAGGTCCTCAACGCTGTCCTCCCGCAGGATGTGAAGCTGGAGACCAAGGAGTACGACCTCGGCGCCCAGCGCTGGCACCGCACCGGCGACACCCTCCCGGACGCGGAGCTGGAAGCCCTCAAGAACCACGACGCCATCCTCCTCGGCGCGATCGGTGACCCGTCCGTGCCGTCCGGTGTCCTGGAGCGCGGGCTGCTGCTGAAGCTGCGTTTCGCGTTCGACCACTTCATCAACCTGCGGCCCTCCAAGCTCTTCCCGAACACCGCGACCCCGCTCGCCGGCCGCCCCGACATCGACTTCGTCGTCGTCCGGGAGGGCACCGAGGGCCCGTACACCGGCAACGGCGGCTCGCTGCGCACCGGCACCCCCGCCGAGGTCGCCACCGAGGTCAGCCTCAACACGGCGTACGGCGTCGAGCGCGTGGTCCGGGACGCCTTCGAGCGTGCGGCGGCCCGCCCGCGCAAGAAGCTGACGCTGGTCCACAAGAACAACGTCCTCGTCTACGCCGGCCACCTGTGGAAGAACACCTTCGACCGGGTCGCCGCCGAGTATCCGCAGGTCAGCACCGACTACCTGCACGTCGACGCCGCGACGATCTTCTTCGTCACCCAGCCGGAGCGCTTCGACGTCATCGTCACCGACAACCTCTTCGGCGACATCCTGACCGACCTCGCCGCCGCCGTCTCCGGCGGTATCGGCCTGGCCGCCTCCGGCAACATCAACCCGACGGGCGCGTTCCCGTCGATGTTCGAGCCGGTCCACGGCTCCGCCCCCGACATCGCGGGGCAGGGCAAGGCCGACCCGACCGCCACGGTCCTCTCCGTCGCCCTCCTGCTGCGCCACCTCGGCTATGAGACCGAGGCCGCGCGCATCGAGGACGCCGTCTCCGCCGACCTCGCGGAGCGCGATGAGGCCGCCACGCGTACGACCGACGAGATCGGCGACGCCCTCGCGGTACGCGTAGCGGGCTGACCCGACGACTCCACTTCGAAGCCGCCGGGTCGCACTCAGCGCCCGGCGGCTTCACCTGTGCGGCCCCCGGGTGCCACCATCGACCCCCGGACCGCATTCACCCATTTCGTGCACGGCCCCCCGCAAGTGATAATCGAACGCGGGGCCGTGGCTCGCGGTAAAGCTCGGACGTCCTAGGACCTGACCGAAAAGCGTCGGGCACGAACAGGCGTGAGCGCGGTCCATCACACACAAGACCGGTGAAGGACACGCACTCATGACGACGCCCACGATCGAGCTCAAGCCCTCCTCGAACCCGCTGTCCGACGCGGAGCGCGAGGCGATCCTGGCCAACCCCGGATTCGGCCGGCACTTCACCGATCACATGGTGACCATCCGCTGGACCGAGGGCCGGGGCTGGCACGACGCCCAGCTGGTCCCCTACGGCCCCCTGTCGATGGACCCGGCCAACATGACCCTGCACTACGCGCAGGAGATCTTCGAGGGTCTCAAGGCCTACCGCCAGCCCGACGGCACGGTCGCCTCCTTCCGCCCCGACGCCAACGCCCGTCGCTTCCAGCGCTCGGCCGCGCGGCTGGCCATGCCCGAGCTGCCCGTCGAGACGTTCATCGCGGCGTGCGACGCGCTGGTGCAGCAGGACAAGGCGTGGGTCCCGGCCCACGGCGGCGAGGAGTCGCTCTACCTGCGCCCCTTCATGATCGCCACCGAGGTCGGCCTCGGCGTGAAGCCGGCCAACGAGTACCTCTTCCTGGTCATCGCCTCGCCCGCCGGCGCCTACTTCCCCGGCGGGGTGAAGCCGGTCTCCATCTGGCTCTCGGAGAACCGCGTCCGCGCCGTCCCCGGCGGCATGGGCGACGCCAAGACCGGCGGCAACTACGCCGCCTCCCTCCTCGCCCAGGCCGAGGCCGCCGCCCACGGCTGCGCCCAGGTCGCCTACCTCGACGCGGTCGAGCACAAGTGGGTCGAGGAGCTCGGCGGCATGAACCTCTACTTCGTGTACGCCCAGGAGGACGGCTCGAAGAAGATCGTCACGCCGTCCCTCACGGGCTCGCTGCTCGCCGGCGTCACCCGCGACTCCCTCCTCAAGGTCGCCCGCGACCTCGGTCACGGCTCCGAGGAGGGCCGGATCTCCATCGACCAGTGGCGCGACGACACCGCCAAGGGCACCCTCGTCGAGGTCTTCGCCTGCGGCACGGCCGCCGTCATCACCCCCGTCGGCCTGGTGAAGTCCGAGGGCGGCGAGTGGACCCAGAGCGACGGCGAGCCCGGCGAGGTCACCCTGAGGCTCCGGGAGCGTCTTCTCGACATCCAGCGCGGGGTCGTCGAGGACACCCACGGCTGGATGCACCCGCTCGGCTAAGGACTGTCCTCCCCGGACCGTCGGGGCCCGCTTGCTCCGGCACGCGGGCCCCGCCGGCAGGCTGCATGCGCTGGAACGTGAGAGGTTGCGCCTCCAGGGCTACGTGAGCCACGCAATGTCGTTGAGGTTGGTCGACAGCGGGACGGATTCCCAGAAGTCGACGAGGTCTTCCGGAACCTCTCCGGAGTTGCCGAACGTCACCGTGACTCTGAGCGATCCCTGATCGCGGTGGAGCGTTTTGCGTCGGTCTCCCTCGACCAGGCAGCCGGAAGAGCTGTCGCGGAATTCGACGCACATGGTCTGTACGGGTGCGGCAGCACGGGCGCCCCTGAACAGGGTGGAGCGCAGAACGGCCTTCCGGTTCTCGAAGCGCGTCGATTCATGGCCAAGGAAACGGACACCTTCGGGCAATCGTGCCGGAAGTAATGACGGTATGCCCGGATTCTGCGCCACATATTCTCTCATATAAGACTCTCCGTACGGAGGATCTTCATTCTCGTCGGGCAGGAGAAGATATCCAGCGCCGATGAGCGCAATGATGAAGAGGAAAATCTGCGGCGCCCTCGCGTGAGATGTCGACATCTCACGAACTCTCGGCTTGGTCAACTGGAGTTCCTTGCCCTTCTCGTGCCGAGTTCGTCCGCGACGCCGGGTGACGCGCGCCCCTCGGAGAATAGAGTCCCGCTCGAACCATAGGCGAGACGTCTTCCGCCCGACCTTGACCTGTCGTTAGAGTGGCACTCTAAACCCCTCGACCAGGAGCCCCCATGTCCGTCGCCCCCGCCCCCTTCCGCATGCCCCCCGAGTGGGCCCCCCACGAGCGCACCTGGATGGCCTGGCCGGGGCCCAACCCCACCTTCGCCTCCGACGCCGAGCTGGCCGAGGCCCGCCGTGCCTGGGCCGGTGTCGCCCGTGCCGTGCGGCGCTTCGAGCCGGTGACCGTGGTCGTCGGGCCCGGCCAGGAGGAGGGTGCCGCAGCGCTGCTCGGGCCCGACGTGGAGCTGGTCGTCAGGCCGCTCGACGACGCCTGGATGCGGGACATCGGCCCCACCTTCGTCACCGACGGCCGGACGCTCGCCGCCGTCGACTGGACGTTCAACGGCTGGGGCGCCCAGGGCTGGGCCCGCTGGGAGCACGACCAGCACATCGCCCGGGCCGTCGCCGAGCTGGCCGGGGCCCCCGCCCACAGCTCCCCGCTCGTCAACGAGGGCGGCGCGATCCACGTGGACGGCGAAGGCACCGTCCTGCTCACCGAGACCGTCCAGCTCGGCGCGGAACGCAACCCCGGCTGGAGCAGGGAGAGAGTCGAGGCGGAGGTCCACGCCCGCCTCGGCACGGAGAAGGCCATCTGGCTGCCCCGGGGACTGACCGGCGACTACGGGACGTACGGCACGCTCGGCCATGTCGACATCGTCGCCGCGTTCGCCCGCCCGGGCACCGTGCTCGCCCACGTCCAGCCGGACCCGGCCCACCCCGACCACGAGGTCACCCGGGAGACCCTGGCCGTCCTGCGGGCAGCCACCGACGCCCGGGGGCGCCCCCTGGAAGTCGTCGAGGTGCCCGCGCCCACCGTGCTCCGCGACGAGGACGGGGAGTGGGTCGACTACTCCTACATCAACCACTACCTCTGCAACGGTGCCGTGATCCTCTGCGCCTTCGACGACCCGCGCGACGAAGAGGCCGCCGCGATCTTCCGGGGCCTCTTCCCGGACCGTACGGTGACCCTCGTCGACGCCCGTACGATCTTCGCCGGCGGTGGAGGCATCCACTGCATCACCCAGCAGCAGCCGAAGGTCCGAGCGAACCCATGACCCGCGCCCCCCGTCGCACCCACCACGCCGCCCCGCCCCGCGAGGACGTCCTCGCCGCCGCCATGGCCACCGTCGCCGAGCGCGGCCTCGACGGGCTGACCATGGCCGGGCTGGGGCGGCAGGTGGGGATGAGCAGCGGGCACCTCCTCTACTACTTCCGCACCAAGGACGAACTGCTCCTCCAGACCCTGGAGTGGAGCGAGCGGCGTCTGGGGGCCGAGCGCGGCGCCCTGCTCGCCCGGCCGGGGACGGCCCGCGAGCGGCTGGACGCGTACATCGACCTCTACCTGCCCGCCGGGCACCGCGACCCCCACTGGACGCTCTGGCTGGAGGTCTGGGGCCGTTCGCAGAACGCCGACGACGACGCCCGCTCCCGGCAGGCCGCGATCGAGGGTGTCTGGCACCGTGACCTGGTGGCGCTGCTCGCCGAAGGGGTCTCGCGCGGCGAGTTCCGGCCGGTGGACGCCGACCGGTTCGCCGCCCGGCTGCGCGCGCTCCTCGACGGGTTCAGCATCCATGTGACGGTCGGGATCCCGGGGACGGGCCGTGAGCAGGTGCTGACGCAGGCGGCGGAGTTCCTGGACGAGACGCTGGCACGGGGAGGCTCACCGGGCGGTGCGACCAGCGTCACGACCGCATCCTGAGACACCGCAGTCACGGGGCCGTCGCTGTGCGAGACTGCTCCCGTGTCCTCGTTCGTCATGATTATTGGCAGCAGGCGCGCCGGTCCGCAGTGACCGCCCCGTACCATCCCGTACGGCGCGGCCATCGTGCCCCAGACCCGCGCGCAGACCTCTCGCACCCGCGAGGGGTTTTTTCGTTTTCCGGCCCGCACCCGGGCCGGGGCGAGGCGCGCGGGATGATGGGGGCAAGTGGAGCTGGGGCCTGTTCCGGGTTCCCCGAACAGGCCCAGACCGTCCGGATCCACTCATCCGACAGGAGTCAGACCAGCATGACCACCAAGGCCAACGCCACCGACGACAGTTTCCATGTCTTCGACACCACACTGCGCGACGGTGCTCAGCGTGAGGGCATCAACCTGACGGTCGCCGACAAGCTGACCATCGCCCGTCATCTGGACACCTTCGGTGTGGGGTACATCGAGGGCGGCTGGCCGGGGGCCAACCCGCGCGACACGGAGTTCTTCGCCCGCGCCCAGCAGGAGATCGCGTTCGAGAACGCCCAGCTCGTGGCGTTCGGCGCGACCCGCAGGGCCGGCGGCAGCGCGGCCGAGGACCCCCAGGTGAAGGCCCTCCTGACCTCCGGCGCCCCGGTGATCACCCTGGTGGCCAAGGCGCACGACCGGCACGTGGAGCTGGCCCTGCGCACCACCCTGGAGGAGAACCTGGAGATGGTCCGCGACACCGTCTCCCACCTCCGCGAGCAGGGCCGCCGGGTCTTCGTGGACTGCGAGCACTTCTTCGACGGCTACCGCGCCAACGCCGAGTACGCCAAGTCCGTGGTCCGCACCGCGTACGAGGCCGGCGCCGAGGTCGTCATCCTCTGCGACACCAACGGCGGCATGCTCCCCGCCCAGGTCCAGGCCGTCGTCTCCACGGTCGTCGCCGACACCGGCGCCCGCCTCGGCATCCACGCCCAGGACGACACCGGCTGCGCCGTCGCCAACACCCTGGCCGCCGTGGACGCCGGCGCCACCCACGTCCAGTGCACGGCCAACGGCTACGGCGAGCGGGTCGGCAACGCCAACCTCTTCCCGGTCGTCGCCGCCCTGGAACTCAAGTACGGCATGAGGGTGCTGCCCGAGGGCGCGCTCGCCGAGATGACCCGCATCTCGCACGCCATCGCCGAGGTCGTCAACCTCACCCCCTCCACCCACCAGCCGTACGTCGGCGTCTCGGCCTTCGCCCACAAGGCCGGGCTGCACGCCTCCGCGATCAAGGTCGACCCCGACCTCTACCAGCACATCGACCCCGAGCTGGTCGGCAACACCATGCGGATGCTGGTCTCCGACATGGCGGGTCGCGCCTCCATCGAGCTGAAGGGCAAGGAGCTCGGCATCGACCTCGGTGACGACCGCGCCCTGGTCGGCCGGGTCGTGGAGCGGGTCAAGGAGCGCGAACTCCAGGGCTACACCTACGAGGCCGCCGACGCCTCCTTCGAACTGCTGCTGCGCGGCGAGGTCGAGGGCCGGGCCCGGCGCTACTTCCGTACGGAGTCCTGGCGGGCGATCGTCGAGGACCGCCCCGACGGCACCCACGCCAACGAGGCCACCGTGAAGCTCTGGGCCAAGGGCGAGCGGATCGTCGCCACCGCCGAGGGCAACGGCCCGGTCAACGCCCTGGACCGGGCCCTGCGCGTCGCCCTGGAGCGGATCTACCCGCAGCTCGCCAAGTTGGAGCTGGTCGACTACAAGGTCCGCATCCTGGAGGGCCGCACGGGCACCGAGTCCACCACCCGCGTGCTCATCACCACGGGCGACGGCACCGGCGACTGGGCGACCGTGGGGGTCGCCGAGAACGTCATCGCCGCTTCCTGGCAGGCGCTGGAGGACGCGTACACCTACGGCTTGCTGCGCGCGGGCGTCGAGCCGACGGAGTAGCCCGACCGGACCGGATCCGACCGGATCCGACCGGATCCGACCGGACCCGACCCGACCGGACCCCGGACCAGTCCGGGGTCCGCATCGCTCGTGGGAGCCGCCGCCCGCCACCGGGCGGCGGCTCCCACGCGTTCGAGAGGGAGCGCTCAACCCTCCCTGCCCGGTGGGCGGGTGGAGCGGGACCGATCTCGACGTGAGGTGTCGTGAAGTACTGACGGACCGGCGCTCGATGTCGTCATGCGGCGGCAGATCCCGCGACGGCTCGTCCGGTCGAGGGAACAGCCGGACTTCTCGGTCGTGTTCATCACCCACGCAGTCCCGCTCCTGATCGAATTCCCGGGCCGGATCGCGATCGTGCAAGGGGGCCGGCCTCGACCACAGGAAGAGAGAGCGCCCCCATGCCCCGCACACCGCACCCCCGCTCCCGGCTCCGGAAGGACGGAGCGGGACCCGTGACGGCCGCTCTCGCTGCCGGGGCCGTGCTGGCCACCCTGCTCGTCGGCCCGCCCACCGGCCCCGCCGCGGCGGCGGACCCGGCCCCCACCCCGGGCGTCGTCACCGACACGGCGGTCCACCCGGTGAAGAACGGCGACAGCGCGGAAGTCGGCCTCTCCGTGACCACCGCCGGCTCCGTGCCCACGGAGGAGCCCGTCACCGTCACATACACCACGAAGGGCGGCACGGCCGAGGCCGGGGAGGACTACACCCCGGTCACCGGCCGCCACACCTTCCCCGCGGGCACCGCCTCCGGCACCACCCACCGCATCACCGTCCGCACGGCGAAGGCGCCGAAGCCCGCCGGGGCGAAGACGATCCCGCTGGAGGTGACCGTCACCGGTGCCAAGGCTCCCCCGGAGAACCCGCAGGTCGTGATCGACGCCCACGGACTCCCGTACCAGAACGCGAAACTGCCCGTGAAGCAGCGGGTGGCGGATCTGCTGGGGCGCATGTCGCCCGCCGAGAAGGCCGGCCAGATGACCCAGGCCGAGCGCGGCGCGCTCCGCGCCCCCGGCGACATCGCCGCCTACGGCCTCGGCTCGCTGCTCTCCGGCGGCGGCTCGGCCCCCACCCCCAACACGGCGGCAGTCTGGGCGAGGATGACCGACGCCTACCAGCTGCGCACCCGGACCACCCGCTTCCAGATCCCGCTGATCTACGGCGTGGACGCGGTGCACGGACACAACAACGTGGTCGGCGCGACGATCATGCCGCACAACATCGGCATCGGCGCGGGCCGCGACCCGCAGAGCGCGGAGCGGACCGGCGCGATCACGGCGAAGGAGGTCCGCGCCACCGGCGTCCCGTGGGACTTCGCACCCTGCGTCTGCGTCACCCGCGACGAACGCTGGGGCCGCTCCTACGAGGCGTTCGGCGAGGACCCCGCCCTGGTCGAGGCCATGGAGACCGTCATCCAGGGCATGCAGGGCAGCCCGTCCGGCAAGGACCTGCACCGCAACGACAAGGTTCTCGGCAGCGCCAAGCACTTCGTCGGCGACGGCGGCACCGCGTACGGCTCCTCCACCACCGGCTCGTACACGGTCGACCAGGGCGTCACCGAGGTCACCCGCGAGGAGCTGGAGGCCGTACACCTGGCGCCGTTCGAGGCGTCGGTGAAGCGGGGCGTCGGCACGGTCATGCCGTCGTACTCCTCGCTGGACATCCTGGGCGACGGCGAGGGCCCGGTGAGGATGCACGCCAACGCCGCGATGATCAACGGCGTCCTCAAGGACCGGATGGGATTCGAGGGCTTCGTCGTCAGCGACTGGCAGGCCATCGACCAGATTCCCGGCGACTACGCGAGCGACGTCGTCACGGCGGTCAACGCCGGACTCGACATGATCATGGTCCCGACCGCGTACCAGGACTTCACGAAGACCCTGAAGGACGAGGTGGCGGCGGGCCGCGTCCCCGAGGCCCGGATCGACGACGCCGTCGCCCGCGTCCTCACCCAGAAATTCCGCCTCGGCCTCTTCGAGAAGCCGTACGCGGACACCACCCACCTGGATCAGGTCGGCTCGGCCGAGCACCGCGCGGTGGCCCGTGAGGCGGTGGCCAAGTCCCAGGTGCTGCTGAAGAACGAGGGAGCCGTCCTCCCGCTCGAACCCAGCCAGAAGGTGTACGTCGCCGGGTCCAACGCCGATGACCTCGGCAACCAGGTCGGCGGCTGGACCACCAGCTGGCAGGGGTCCTCCGGTGAGACCACCAGCGGCACGACGATCCTGGAGGGCATGCGAAAGGCGGCGCGCACCCCCGAGTCCGTGACGTTCTCCCAGGACGCCTCCGCCGCCACCGACGGTTACGACGTGGGCGTGGTCGTCGTCGGCGAGACCCCGTACGCCGAAGGCATCGGCGACGTCGGCAACGGGCACGACCTGGCACTGACGGCCGCCGACCGGGCGGCGGTCGACAAGGTCTGCGCCGCCATGAAGTGCGCCGTCCTCATCGTCTCCGGCCGCCCGCAGCTCATCGGTGACCGGCTCGGGGAGATGGACGCCCTGGTGGCCTCCTGGCTGCCGGGCTCCGAGGGCGACGGCGTCGCCGACGTCCTCTACGGCAGGCGGGCCTTCACCGGACAGTCCCCGGTGACCTGGCCGAAGTCGGAGGCCCAGCTCCCGATCAACGTGGGGGACACCGCCTACGACCCGCAGTTTCCGTACGGCTGGGGCCTGACCACCCTCACCAAGCCCCCGGCCGGCGGTGAGCCGGCCCTCGTGGCCATCGCCGCCGCCGCCCGGGCCGCCGAGGAGGCGCACCTGGGGAAGACCCCGGCGGGCAGGGCGATCGTGGACCGGGCCCGGCTGCTGGTCCAGCGGAAGATCGACGGGACGTTCACCGAGGAGGTCTCGAAGCCGTTCGCGGAGGCGGACCACCTGCTGCTCACCGGTGATCTGACCGGTGCGGTGGCCAGGCTGCGTACGGCCTACCGAGCAGCGTAGAAAAAGCGCTCCCAGACGGGCGACGGCGTTCGTCGCCCGTCTGGAGTAGCGTTAAGTATGAGGAAAAGGCTCTTTCCCGCGCTGCTGGCGGGCCTGCTGCTCATCATCGCAGCGGCGGCCCTCGCCCTGACCTCCCCCGCGTCGGCCGCGCCCGCCGCGACCATCCAGGACGCCGCCCAGGCCCTGCGCGACGACCCGGTCTACGTGGACCCGGGCGCTCGTGATCAGCTCTCCGTCGCTGACGAGAAGGCCCTGGAGAACAAGATCACGGACGCCGACAAGCCGGTGTTCGTGGCCGTCCTCCCCGATACCCCGGCCTTCCCCGAGGAGCGCCTCCTCCAGACCCTGCGCAGCGACACCGGCATAACCGGCGTCTACGCGGTCCGCCTCGGCGACGGCTTCGACGCGGGCGCCGACCCGCAGGTCATGCCCGTCCGGGCGGTCGACAACCTCACCGCCGCCGTGGAGAACACCACCACCGCCGGCGACGCCGACACCCAGCTCAACGCCTTCGTCGACCGCGCCGTCGAACAGGCCCGGGGCAGCGCCCCCGCCTCCTGGTCCGGCGGCTCGGGCGCTGAGGACGGGGCCGGAGCCCCGGTCGGCGGCCTGATCACGCTCGGCGCGCTGGTCGCGGCGGGCGGCGCGGGCGCCTACGCCATCTCCCGCCGCAACAAGCGCCGCAAGGAGGAAGAGGAGCGCGCCGCGCTCGACAAGCTCCGGGTCGTCGTCGACGAGGACATCACCGCGTACGGCGAAACCCTGGAGCGCCTGGACTTCCACCCCGCCGAACCGGGCGCCGACGACACCATGCGCGCCGACTACGAACGGGCCCTGGACTCCTACGAGAGCGCCAAGTCGAAGATGGACAGGGCCGGACACCCCTCCGACGTACGCGAAGTCACCCGGTCCCTGGAGGACGGCCGCTACTCCCTCGCGGTCCTGGAGGCCCGCCGCACCGGCGCGGAGATCCCGGCCCGCCGCCCGCCGTGCTTCTTCGACCCGCGCCACGGCACGGCGGTCACGGAGGTTCTGTGGACCCCGTCCGGCGGCGCGTCCCGGGAAGTCCCGGTCTGCGGCGCGGACGAAGCGCGGCTCGCCCGGGGCGAGGACCCCATGAGCCGTACGGTCGACGTCGGCGACGGCAACCGCCGCCCGTACTGGGAAGCGGGCCCGGCGTACGGCCCCTGGGCCGGCGGCTACTTCGGCGGCGGCCTGCTCCCCGGCCTCCTGGTCGGCACCATGCTCGGCTCGATGCTCGCGACCCCGGCGTACGCCTCCGAGTACGGCGGCGGTGACTTCGGCGGCGGCGCGGGCGGCGAGTGGGGCGGCGGCGACTTCTCCGGCTCCGACTTCGACGCCTCGGGCTTCGGCGGGGGCGGCGGTTTCGGCGACGGCGGAGGCTTCGGGGGCGGCGGCTTCGACGGCGGCGGGTTCTGAGCGTCCAGATCCTCCCGCGACGCCCCGGGTTCCGGCGGATCCCCTCAGCCGGGGCCCGGGGCCCGGCCCGGGGCGGGCCGACGTGCAAGGGCTGAAGCTCGGAGTCGATCCGCTCCTGGCCCCGCCATCAGGGCATTTCGTACACGATGCCAGACGGGGCCGACGGGCCGACTCAGTTGTCGTCCTCCTCGTCCTCCTCGTCCTCCTCGTCCTCCTCGTCCTCCTCGTCCTCCTCGTCCTCCTCCATGCTCGCGTACCCGGAGTGGAACAGCGCTGAGAAGCTGGGGTACTCCGTGGTGTCGCCGTACTTCGGTGTGAACTCGTAGGCGGCCCACTCGCCGTCCGGCCCGACGTCGGTCGGATCGAGCAGCCAGAAGTCCTCTCCCCGGGCGATCTCGACGGACCGGCGGAACAACTCCACGTCTTCCTCGTTGCCGGGTATCGAGGCGTAGATCTCGGTCACGCGTCCGCCGGCCTCGCTGTCCCGCATCCACACGACGCGGTCGCACGGATGGACGCTGTCCACCCAGCCGTCGAGGCGCTTCCACCCGTCGCTCGCCAGGAAGAATCCCCGCAGGCCGGGCGGGAACCGCACTCCGAGCCGCTCCTCGGACGCCGCCAGAGCTTCCTCCCGAGCAGGGGCTTCGCCCAGCCACGGCTCAACCCGCTCGTCCTGGTCCAGAGCCTCCAACTGATCCTCGTCCAGCAGGTCGACCAACTCTTCCTCGTCGGCACGGACCTTCACGTACAGCTCGCCGTACCGCTCCAGAAAGACACGCCATTCCTCCGGCGTGGTCGGGGCACCGGCAACTTCATTCTCTTCAGGCTCAGTTGTCTCAGTCACGCCGATCATGGTGCCAGGTGGCTCTGACAAGGGGACCGGCGACGAGGAACACCATCGAGGTCGGCGCGGTGGCCTGGACGGCCCACAACCCGGCGAAGCCGGCGTCTCCGGAGGAGGAAGCGGAGACGGCATCCACGGTCACCCACAGACACACCGCGAGGACAACGCTCGGATACCCCAGAGCCAGCGGGTCGACCAGGTAGTGGCGGAGCTTCTGGGGGCGTCCTTCGGGGGTGACGTGAGGGTCCGGGCCGCACCGAGCCGTAATCGACGACCTGGCACCACATCGGATCCTCCGTCGCCCTGGCAGCTTGATCAACTTCCGGAGGGTTTCCAGCGCCGACCATTAGGCCGCGTACCAGGCGGCCACCCCGCCGAGGATGATGATCACGCACAACACCGTGTTGCTCCGCCGGTAGTCCACGAGGATCGCGGTGAACTCGCGGAGCGTCGCGTTGGGCCAGAAGTACGCGGCCGTCGGCGAGCCCACCACCTGCCCCCGGATCCGGACCCGCCGGGCGGTGAGGGCGGCGCGGAAGGCGTGGTAGTTGTTCGTGACGACGACGCACCGGTAGTCGGGCTTGGCCTCCTCCATGATCGCCTTGCAGAACCGCAGGTTCTCCTCGGTGTTCGTCGACCGGTCCTCCCGCTCGATGAGGTGCGCCGGAAAGCCCTCGGCCACCAGGTGGTCGGCCATCGCGTGGGATTCCGGCAGGTCCTCGTCGGGCCCCCGCCCGCCCGAGGTGATGAGCACGGGGGACCCTCCGCGCCGGGAGAGCCGTGCGTGCACCTCCCGGCCGCGCTTCAGCCGGCTCGCCAGCAGCGGGGGCACGGTGGAGCCGCCGACGAGCCCCGAGCCCAGTACGACCACGAAGTCGGCCTTGCGGCGCACCCGCAGCCGCCCGTAGAGGAACGCGTAACAGACGAAGCACAGGAACAGGAACGAGAAGTAGAGCGCCAGCCCGCCGGCCGCCGTCGCCGCGCCGATCAGTACCGGTGTCCGCAGGGCGGCGGCGGTGGCGAGCAGGGCGACCACGGCGAGGACGGCCAGGGCGGCCAGCAGGGAGAGCAGATTCGACGGGCTCCTGCCCTCCTTGCGCAGCATGCGTACGCCGTTGAGGAAGAGGAAGCACGTCAGTACGAGCACCGCCACCGCCCCCAGGCCCAGCAGCGACCACACCACGACGGGCGCGGAGGCGGAGCCGGAGTCGACCAGCCGGTACAGCAGGCCGGCCAGCGCGCAGAGCGCGGCGAGCCCCAGGATGACGGCGTTGCTGAACTTGCGGCGCTCGCGCAGCACGCTCACACAGAAGACGAGGAAAAGGAGCGCCGCCGGGGCGTAGACCACCATGCGCACAGACTAGGCAGAGCTCAGGGAGTGGTTGACAGCGAGGTGGCGGGTGCGGCCGTCGTCGGACTCGATGCGGCGGGGGACCAGCTGTTGCAGGACGCGGAGGTGCGCCAGGGCCGGTACGTCGCCTACGACACGTCGGTGACCACCGACCGGGCGGTCGAGCTGACGCGGGACGCGTACCTCGCCCTGTCGCCGAGCAGCCGCCGGTTGATGTTCGCGATCGCGGGCCTCATGGCCACCGGGGTCGCCGCCGGCGTGCTGACGGTGGGCGAGCTGCGCCGCGCGGACACCGCCTCCGTCACGTGGGTGCCGTGATGGAGACGGTGGTCCTCGATCGGGGCGTGCCCTTTGCGGGGGTCGAGCCGTTGAACCCGGCATGAAGAAGCGAAGCGTACTCGCCGCCGTCACCCTCGCCGCCGGAGCGGTCATCGCCGCCATCTCCCCGCCCCCGGGAGGCGGGGACACGGCGCACGCCGCCGAGCCGCCCGTCAGCCTGGGCGCGCTGGACAACGTCGGCGAGCTCGGCACGCTGATCGACGGCGCGGCGGGGGCCACCACCTCCACCGCCGGCACAGTCACCAGCACCGTGGAAGGCGCCCAGCTCAGCTGAACCGGCTGGGGACGGGGATGGGGACGACCGAAGAGGGTCGTCCCCATCCCCTTTTCCGTTGCCGGCGCCCCGCCGCCGGGCCGGGCCACCGGTCAGGCGGCCGTTCCCGGCGCCTGGCCGCCGTTCCCGGCCGATCGTGCGGCCCCTGGTCAGGCCAGGAAGTCGACCTGCGGGCAGGCGCCCGCTCCGGCGGCGGCCCGGTAGACGGGCCAGGCCAGAGCCAGGTCCTGCCAGGGCAGACCGACGGGGGCGTAGACCGTGATCTGGTCGCTGCTCTCGCGACCGGGCCGCTCACCGTGGAGCACCTGCCCGAGCGAGGCGTGCGCGGCGTCCGCGCCCAGCCCGCTGTTGCCGAGGGCCCCCATGGCGACGGCGAGTTCGAGGTCGTCGACCACGGTGAGGGCGTGTCGCAGTGCGTCGGCGGCGAGTTCGACCTTTCCGGGTTCATCGGCGCCGAGCGTGGTGACGTGCATGCCGGGGCGTAGATCGGAGGCGTCGAGCAGCGGGCTGCGTGACCATGTGGCCAGGACGACGATGTCCCCGCGAGAAGCGGCGCGCCGAGGCTCGGCAGCCGTCTCGACCGGGATACCCAGAAGGCGTTCGTGTTCCGCGGCGAACGCGGCCGCCCGCGCGGGGTCGGTGTCGCACACGGTCAGCCTGGTCAGCTCACGCAGCCGGGCGAGACCCTGCAGCACCATCCGGGCCTGGGCGCCCGCACCGACGACGCTGACCGATCCCGCGTGGCCGGCGGCGAGTGCGTGCGTCGCCAGAGCCGCGGCCAGCCCGGTGCGCCAGGCCGTGACCGTCGCCGAGTCGAGCACGGCCAGCAGCTCTCCGTCCGCCAGGTCGTGCAGACAGACGAGCCCGCGCAGCGCGGGAGTCGCGTCGGGGAACTTCGCGTTGACCTTCACCGTGTAGGCCGGGATGCCGTCGATCACTCCGGGCAGCAACGCTGTCGCCGTGCCCGGCCCGGGAGGAGTCGCCGCGCCCGGCCGGGGAGTCGCTGTGCCCGGCCGGGGAAGATCCGTCCGCACCCGCAACGGCCGAACGTCCGGACCGGCCGCGAGGAAGCCCGCGTGCAGTCCGGCCATCACGGTGTCGGGGTCGAGCAGCTCGGTGATCAGGGAACGAGTCAGTAGCAGGGTCACCCGGCCACCCTCGCTCGTCGGCCGTGGCCAGGGCAACTATGCGGAGCACGGAGTATCTCCATAGCTGCCCAGGCAACGTGCGTGAGCGTCACCAAGGGGTGTGGGTGACAGTCACCAGGGAGATACGTCGCCCCTGCCCCGGTCGGCCGCGGTGGCGCTGTGGACGCAGTCGCGGAGCAGGGCACGGCGCTGTTCATGCACGGCATCGGGTTCTTGGCTGCTGGCCGCATAGACGTTGCTGACCGGTGACCAGGCCATGGACATGGCGATGACCATGGCCATGATGTCGAACGGGTCGCCCGCGCGGACCCGCCCGGCGTCCTGGGCCTCGGCGATGGCCCCGAGCTTGCGGTCGTCGTACTGCTGGTGCCTCTCGACGAGATGCCCGTCAGGGCGGCGCTCCAGTCGCGTCCAGGTCGCCAGCCGGATGAGATCGGGGCGGCGCAGGTATTCGTCGTAGAGACGGACGGCCCAGTCCGCGAGATCGTCGGCGTCGATGGGCACGACGTTGGTGATGCGCTCCAGCGAGCTGAGGAAGATCGCGTCGAAGAGTCGTTCCTTGTCGCCGAAGTAGGCGTAGAGCTGTGCCTTGTTGGTGCGCGCCGCCGTCACGATGCGTTCGATGCGCGCCCCGGCGATGCCGTGCTGGGCGAACTCTTCGGTGGCGGCGTCCAGGATGCGCTGGTAGGTCGCGGCGCCTCGCGAGGTCTGGGGCTGTTCCGGCATGCCCGCACTCTACCAAACAGAACAGTTGGTTTGCCCTGAGGGGAGGTCGCCCCTACGCTGCAACAGACAGAACAGTCTGTTTAAGGAGTCACGTATGCGAACGACCACCGGATGGCGGGCGGCCGGCCCGACGGCGCTGCGGCGCGTGTCCATCGAGCGCCGCGACCTGCGCCCGGACGACATCGCGGTGCGGGTCGACTACTGCGGCGTGTGCCACACCGACCTGCACGCCCTGAACGCCTATGACCAGCACGCGGATGCGCTCCTGGTGCCCGGTCATGAATTCACCGGCGTGGTGGCCGAGATCGGGCGGGAGGTGACCGCCTTCTCGGTCGGCGACCACGTCGCGGTGGGCAACATCGTCGACTCCTGCGGCGTGTGCGCCATGTGTGAGGCCGGACAGGAGAATTTCTGCCACGCCTTCCCGACGCTGACCTACGGCGGCACCGACCGGCAGGACGGATCGGCCACCCTGGGCGGCTACTCCCGCGAGTACGTCGTGCGCGACGCCTTCGCCTACCCGCTCCCCTCCGGCCTCGACCCGGCCGCAGCCGCTCCGCTGATGTGCGCCGGCGTCACTGTCTGGGAACCCCTGCGCTCCCTGGGCGTGGGCCCCGGCAGCCGCGTCGCCGTGGCCGGACTCGGCGGTCTGGGCCACCTCGCGGTCAAGATGGCCGTGGCTCTCGGCGCCACGACGACCGTCATCAGCCGAAGCCGGGACAAGCGCGACGACGCCCGCAAGCTCGGTGCACACGACTTCATCGCCTCCCCGGACCCCCAGCAGATGGCCGCGGCACGCGACACCTTCGACGTCGTCATCGACACCGTCTCCGCCCCTCACGACCTCGCCCCGTACCTGAAGCTGGTGGCGATGGACGGCACCCTGAGCCTCCTCGGGCACCTGGGCCCCGTCACGGTCGAGGCCATGGATCTGCTCATCGGCCGGAAGCGGCTCAGCTCCGCGGGCAGCGGAGGGCGCGGTGCGACAGCCGAGATGCTCCGGTTCTGCGCCGATAACGGCATCGCCGCCGACATCGAGGTCCTCCCGTCGTCACAGGTGGACACGGCGCTCGACCGCCTCCGGCGAAACGACGTCCGCTACCGCTTCGTGCTCGACCTGTCCGACCTGTCCGACCTGTCCGACCCGTCCGACCTGGGCTGAGGAGGCGGCCGGCAGTGCTGGTCCGGGCCTCAGTGGCCGGGTGCGTCGACCCCGTACGACCTGATGAGCCGGGCCAGCTGCCGGCCCGCCGCCAGGAGGGGGTCCTCGCTCCGGTTGACCTGGGCGGTGACCTCGGCGCCCTCCATGGCGCTGACGACGGTGGTCGCCAGCTCGCGGGCGTCCTCCGCCGGGAATCCGCAGCCCAGCAACTTGTCGCGGACGAGCCGCTCCCAGCCGTTCAGCGCGTCGGCGCAGACCTGCTGGAGCTCCGAATCGGTCCCGAGCGTCTCCAGGGCCGCAGCCGTCACCGGGCAACCGTCGATCCAGCCCGACTCCTTGAGCCCGGCGGCCAACTGGCGGGTGGAGGAGAGCACCGCCTCCGCCGGATCGGGCTCGCTGTCCAGAGCTTCCTTCAGGAGTGTTGCGAACTCCTGCGCGCTGTACCGGATCGCGGCGACCGCGACGGCCTCCTTCCCGCCCGGGAAGAAGTGGTAGATCGATCCCAGCGTGGCCTGCGACTCCGTAGCGATCTGCTTAATGCCGGTGCCGACGTAGCCCTGCCGCTGGAGAAGGCGCGCGGTCGCCACGACGATCCGGTCCCGGGTGCTGGTCTGCATGCCGCCACTGTAGCGGGTGCTAAGTAGAGCGTTCGTTCTAGAGCTGTGCTAGCTTTTCGGCATGCTCTGAATAGAGCGATCGTTTTAGTCGGGGGGAGAGGTCTGGCTCTCTGCCCTGACCGACTTGTCGGAGGCAGGCAATGAACAGCGCACAGAACGCGGTCACCGTCATCGGACTGGGCCCCATGGGCCGGGCGATGGCCGCGGCCTTGCTCGACCGCGGATACGCGGTCACCGTCTGGAACCGCACCGCCTCCCGCGCGGACGACCTGGTGGCCCGAGGGGCGACCCTCGCGCAGAGCCCCGCCGACGCCGTCGCGACGAACGAGGCGGTCATCATCAGCCTCACGGATTACGCAGCCGTCAACGCCGTACTGGAGCCCGCGACGCAGGCCCTGAACGGCCGGGTCCTGCTCAACCTCACCTCCGCCACGCCCGAGGAGGCCCGCGCCGGAGCCGACTGGGCGGCCGGGTACGGTGCCGTCCAGCTCACCGGCGGCCTCAACGCGTCGCCCACGGGGATCGGGCAGCCCGAGTCGTACGCCTTCTACAGCGGACCGCGCGAGGCGTTCGACCGGCACCGGCCGGTGCTCGAAGCGCTGACGGGACGGGTCGACCACAAGGGCGAGGATCCGGGGCTCGCCGCGCTCCACTACCAGATCGGCATGGCCGTGTTCTGGACCTCGCTGCTGAGTTTCTGGCAGGCGATCGCCCTCGCCCGCGCGAACGGTCTGACAGCGGCCGACATCCTGCCCAGTACCGCGGAAACGGCGAACTCGCTCTCGGAGACCTTCGCCTTCTACGCCGAGCGCGTCGACGCCGGAGTCCACCTGGGCGACGTCGACCGCCTGGCCATGGGGCTGGCGAGCGCCGAGCACGTCCTGCACACCAACGCCGACGCGGGCGTCGACACGGTCCTCCCGGCCGCCGTCGTCGACCTGTTCCGGCGGGGCGTGGCAGCGGGGTACGGCGCGGACAGCTGTTCGGCCCTGGTGGAGCTGATGGCGAAGCCCGGGAAGTAGCCCTGCGCCGGACCTGGCCGACCCGACCGACCCGACCGACCCGACCGACCCGACCGACGCGGGCACGGACGGTCGGGTCCGGCACCCTGGTTCCTTCCTACGGTGAACGAGCAAGGGAAGGAGTCAGCGGTTGCTGGAACGACTGAACGACGCGATGGAGCACATCGAGGCACACCTCGGTGAGCGCATCGAGGCGGCGGAGCTGGCCCGTATCGCGATGACGTCGGAGTATCACTTCCGCCGGATGTTCTCCGCACTCGCGGGGCTCCCGCTGTCGGAGTACATCCGCCGCCGCCGCATGACGGTCGCGGGAGCCGAGGTGCTCGGCGACCCCGACCGGACGCTGCTGGACGTGGCGGTGCGGTACGGCTACGACACGGGGGAGGGCTTCGCCCGCGCCTTTCGGGCCGTGCACGGCATCGGCCCCGGGGAGGCCCGGCGTGCCGGCGCGGTTCTGCGGTCGCAGCAACGGCTGACCTTCCGACTCGTCGTCGAAGGGAGTACGGCCATGCAGTACAAGCTGGTGGAGAAGGACGCGTTCCGGGTGGTGGGCAGGAAGGCCCGCGTCCCGCTCGTCCACGAGGGGCCGAATCCGGCCATCGCGAAGTTTATCCGGGGGATCGGCCGGGAGGAGCTGGACCGCATCGCGGCCCTCTCGGACCAGGAGCCGGCGGGGATCGTCGGGGTGAGCGACCAGCTCGACCCGAGCCGCGCGGAGGGCACCGAACTCGACTACTACCACGGGGTGGTGCGCGGGGCGGAGCCTCCGGAGGACCTGGACGCCCTGGACGTACCGGCAGGGGCCTGGGCGGTCTTCGAGAGCGAGGGCGAGTTCCCACAGGCCCTCCAGTACCTCTGGCGGGATGTGTTCACCCAGTGGTTCCCGTCGAACCCGTACGCCTCCCGGCCCGGCCCGGAGATCCTGCGGGTGCGGCTGACGGAGGAGGGGAAGCGGGCGGAGGCGGAGCTGTGGATCCCGGTGGAGCGGACCGCCGAGGGCTGAGCGTGCCGCAGGAAATATGCGGCACGGCACAGGTTTACGGCCATGGGGCATATGCGATGCCTTATTGGTCCAGACCTATTGTGCGGGCGCGTCCGGCTCGCTAGCTTTCTCTCGGCGGCGCGCGCTGATCGGTTCGGCTCTGACCATTCACTGATGCACAGTCATGTGCGTTGACTGAAAAGGGAGTTACCGACATGCACAGACGTATCGCCGCTCTCGCGGTGACCGTGGCGACCGCCGGGGCGATGCTGCTCGGCACCGCGTCGACCGCCTCCGCGACAGGTCCCGGCTTCTTCCTCCGCAGCCATCACGGCAGCGTGGCGGAGTGCCAGGCCGTGGGGAACGCCGGCGCTGACAACGCTCTCTGGAGCCGCGTCTTCATCTGCAACCCGTTCGCGGGCAAGCCGGGTGTGTACGAGCTGTGGGTGCGCTACTGATCCCGTCCGCGCGGACGGAAACCGCCCCGCGTCCGGCCGCGTTGGTGGCCGGGGGCGGGGCGGGGTCAGCTGCTCAGCGGGCGGTGCTGCCGCCGCTGCCGTGGACGAAGGCGCTCCAGGCGGCGGGCTCGACGGTGAGGACGGGGCCGTCGGTGACCTTGGAGTCGCGGATGTGGACGGCGGAGGGGTGGGTGGCGACCTCTACGCAGTCTCCGCCCTGGTCGCTGCTGTAGCTGGACTTGCGCCAGTGGTAGGCGACTTCGATGCAAGCGCCCCCGTCGCCGTTGCTGTGGCTGGACTTGAACCAGTGGAGGGCCGTCGGGCCGGGGGCGGGGTGTGCTGCGCGGGACATGTCTCTCCAAGCAGTGCGTCAAGCAGTGCGTCCAGTAGCCGGGTGCTCTCCGCGACGGTGAGCGCCTGGGAACGCAGCATCCCATACCTCTGCATAAGTGCGCTGACGTCGGCGGGCTCGTCGTACAGCTCGCCGCGCAGTTGGCCGTCGACGTAGGCGAGTCCGTCGTGGTCGGGCGTCTCCAGCAGAATGAGCGGCCCCGAGAGCCCGGCGTGCCGAGGGGTGTTCCGGGGCATGATCTGAATGCTGACGAAGGGCAGATCCATGCAGCGCCGCAGGTGAAGAAGCTGCTCCCGCATGACTTCGGGATCGCCCATCTCGGTGTGGAGGATGCTCTCCTCCAGGATGAAGTGGAGGATCGGCCGGGGCTGGCGCTCCAGGATCTTCTGGCGGTCGAGCCGGTCTGCCACCCGCTTCTCGATCTCGTCCTCTTCGAGCGGTGGGTAGTTGCAGCCGAAGACGAAGCGCGCGTACGCCTCGGTCTGGAGCAACCCTGGTACGAGCTGGGACTCGTACCAGAGCAGGCTCGCCGCGTTCTGTTCGTACTGGACGTAGTCCTTGACCAGTGCCTGATAGCGCTCCTTTCGCGGAATCCGCTCCACCGCGACACGTAGCACGCCCTTCGTTTCCAGTAGTTCATCGAGCTGGACGGCCATGTCCAACTGAAGCGCGCGTCGCCCCTGCTCGATCGAGGCGATCGTGTCCTCGCCCACTCCGGCCTGCTCGGCGAGGGCAGCCTGTGTCAGCCCGGCGAGTTTGCGGAAGTGGCGTAGCTGCGCCCCTACCAGCTGCCACGAAGTAACTCGCCTGATGCCGCTCTGCTTTCCCGGTTGCATGACCTAGCTCTCCCCGTTCCGGCTCCGCTGTCAACCCGTCAGAACCCGTACAAAAGCTTTTGTACGTCTCTCCGCTCTGCTGAAGCGTAGTTACAGCGTGTGAGCGTGGAAG
The DNA here is from genome assembly GCF_028747205.1 of Streptomyces sp. CA-278952. Classification (NCBI taxonomy): domain Bacteria; kingdom Bacillati; phylum Actinomycetota; class Actinomycetes; order Kitasatosporales; family Streptomycetaceae; genus Streptomyces; species Streptomyces sp. CA-278952. The sequence goes on along the minus strand of NZ_CP112880.1, from coordinate 2,029,346 downwards.
CATGAACGAGACAACTCAACTCCCCTACTTCCGCGCCGCCTTCTACTGCCGTGAGCGCAGGTCGATCCCGGTCGTACGCAAGTTCGCCCGTAAGGCGCTGGTCGAGTGGGAGTGCGAGAAGCGCACGGACGATGTACTGCTCTGCGTGACCGAACTCGCGACCAACGCCCTCCGTCACGGCGTCCCGCCGGGGCGTGGCTTCAAGGTCCACATTTACCTGGAGCGGATCGAGAACGCGCTCCGCGTCGAGCTGCATGACAGTGGTGACGGCGAGGTGCGCCCGGCGGACGGGATGCCGGGGGCCGACGACGAGGGTGGGCGCGGGCTGCTGCTGGTCCAGGCGCTGGCGGACAAATGGGGGGTGGGGGAGCGGAACCCCGGCAAGATCGTGTGGTGCGAGTTCGATCTCTCCTGACTTGCCAGTTCGGCAAGGATGTTTGTCGTTTCGGCCTCATGGGCGCACGCTCTTCATCAACAGGAGGTGGTCCGCATGGAGAGCAGGAGTGACGACATGAAGCAGCAGCGGTACGACGTGGTGATCGTGGGCGGCGGTGCGGCCGGCCTGAGCGGGGCGCTGACCCTGGCGCGGGCCCGGCGCTCGGTCCTGGTGATCGATGCGGGCGAGCCCCGTAACGCGCCCGCGTCCCACGTGCACAACTACCTGGGCCGGGAGTCGACCCCGCCCGGCGAACTGCTCGCGATCGGCCGGGGCGAGGCTGCCGGGTACGGGGCGGAGATCGTCGAGGGCCGGGTGGCCTCGGCCGAGCGGCTGCCGGGGGAGCGGGGCTTCCGGGTGGCGACGGAGGACGGCCGGAGCGTCGAGGCGCGCAGGCTGCTGGTGACGACGGGGCTCGTCGACGAGCTGCCGCCCGTGCCCGGCCTGGCGGAGCGCTGGGGGCGCGAGGTGCTGCACTGCCCGTACTGCCACGGGCGCGAGGTGGCGGACCGCCCGATCGGCGTACTAGCCACCGGGGCCCTCGCCGTGCACCAGGCGCTGATGTGGCGGCAGTGGAGCGAGGACGTCACCCTCTTCTGCCACACGGGCCCGGAGCCGACGGACGAGGAGTACGAGGAGCTGGCGGCCCGGGGCGTGGCCGTGGTGGACGGCGAGGTGACGGGCCTGGAGGTCGCGGACGACCGGTTCACCGGCGTACGGCTGGCCGGCGGCCGGGTGATCCCGCGCGAGGCGCTGGTGGTCCAGGCGCGCTTCGTCGCGCGTTCGGCCGTACTGGAATCGCTGGGGCTGGTCCCAGTAGCGCAGGAGATGGGCGGCGAGGTGATCGGCGCGTACGTCCCCACCGACCCGACCGGGGCGACGGAGGCCCCCGGGGTCTGGGCGGCGGGCAATGTCACCCGCCTCACCGAACAGGTCATCGGCGCCGCCGCGGCCGGCCTCATGGCGGCAGCGGCGATCAACGGCGACCTGATCGCCGCGGACACCCGTGACGCGGTGGAGGCGCGACGGCGGGGCTGACCGTCGCGCGTGCGGTCGCCGTTACGGGATCAGGGCCCCGAGGAGGTCGCGCGCCCACCCGAAGAACGTGTGCACCAGCACCGCCGGCAACACCAGAATCCCGAGGATCACGGCGGTGACCCAGGAGCAACTGCCCCCGGGTCCCGTCGAGGGCTCGTCCCGCCCGCCCAGCTCCGCATCGAACAGATCCATGGCTCGTCCCCGCCCCGTCCCGCCCCGCTCCGTCACCGTCACCCGCGACCGGGTGATCGGAGCCCCCCGGCTCCATGGGGTGCAGCCTGGCACGGTTCGGACGGGCCCGCGGAGCCGGTGCCGTACTCAGGGAGGGGAGCGAACGTACTCAGTCGGCTCGGCCTTCCCCGGTGCGGACGCCCGCCCGTGCCGGTCCACGCCCCTGCCCGTCCGGCGTAACGCAGGCAGGTCAATGACGGAGCTTCCGGGGGACGGGCGGGGCCCGGTGGATGTGTGAGTTCCGGTTGAGGGGATACGCGAAGGGTCCGGCACCACGAGGGTGGCCGGGCGTCGGCAACGTAAAGGGAGATTTCCGTGGGCATCATCGCCTGGATCCTCATCGGCCTGTTCGCGGGGCTCATCGCCAAGGCGCTGACGCCCGGCAAGGACCCCGGGGGCTGCCTCGTCACGATCGTCATCGGCATCGTGGGCGGGCTGCTCGGCGGCTGGCTGGGCAAGGTGATCTTCGGCGTCGACTCGATCGACGGATTCTTCAGCCTGTCGACGTGGATCGCCGCCGTCGTCGGCTCGGTGATCGTCCTGCTCGTCTACCGACTGGTCGCGGGACAGCGATCGCGCTGACGCGGCCCGGAGGACCGTCGGAAGCGATTCCTCGACGAGTCAATTCATCCATGTTTGCCTACCTTGGCAGAGGGCCAGCAGGGCAGCCGTAGACAAGAGCTATCGCCGACACGTCTGCGGAAGACGAAGCGGAAGACGAACAAGAGGGAACGACGACATGACCGACACCTCGCGCAAGCCGACCACCTCCGACTCCGGCGCCCCGGTGGAGAGCGACGAGCATTCGCTCACCGTCGGCCCGGGCGGGCCGATCCTGCTCCAGGACTCCTACCTGATCGAGCAGATGGCCCAGTTCAACCGCGAACGCATCCCCGAACGCCAGCCGCACGCCAAGGGAAGCGGCGCCTTCGGCAGGTTCGAGGTGACCGCGGACGTCTCCCGGTACACGAAGGCCGCGCTCTTCCAGCCCGACACCACGACCGACCTGGTCATCAGGTTCTCCACCGTCGCGGGGGAGCGGGGCAGCCCGGACACCTGGCGGGACCCGCGCGGCTTCGCGGTGAAGTTCTACACCAGCGAAGGCAACTACGACATGGTGGGCAACAACACCCCCGTGTTCTTCGTGAAGGACCCGATGAAGTTCCAGCACTTCATCCGGTCGCAGAAGCGCCGCGCCGACAACAACCTCCGCGACCACGACATGCAGTGGGACTTCTGGACCCTGTCGCCCGAGTCGGCCCACCAGGTCACCTGGCTGATGGGGGACCGCGGCATCCCGCGGACCTGGCGCCACATGAACGGCTACACCTCGCACACGTACATGTGGATCAACGCCGAAGGCAAGCGGTTCTGGGTGAAGTACCACTTCAAGACCGACCAGGGCATCGAGACGTTCACGCAGCACGAGGCCGACCAGATGGCCGCCGCGGACACCGACTACCACACGCGTGATCTCTTCGAGCACATCCGCGACGGGGAATTCCCGAGCTGGACGCTGAAGGTCCAGATCATGCCGTACGAGGACGCGAAGGACTACCGGTTCAACCCGTTCGACCTGACCAAGGTGTGGCCGCACGGCGACTACCCGCTGATCGAGGTCGGCCGGATGACGCTGGACCGCAACCCCACGGACAACCACGCCGAGATCGAGCAGGCGGCCTTCCAGCCGAACAACCTCGTCCCCGGCATCGGCCCGAGCCCGGACCGCATGCTGCTGGCCCGGCTGTTCAGTTACGCGGACTCGCACCGCTACCGCATCGGCGGCAACTACCAGCAGCTCCCGGTCAACGCCCCCGTCGTCCCGGTGCACACGTACTCCAAGGACGGGGCGATGGCGTACCGGAAGACCACCGACCCCGTCTACGCCCCGAACTCGAAGGGCGGCCCGGCGGCCGACACGGAGCGCTACGGCACCCCGCCGAGTTGGTACGCCGACGGCGACATCACCCGGGCCGCCTACGTCGACCACGCCGAGGACGACGACTGGGGCCAGGCGGGCACCATGGTCCGCGAGGTCCTGGACGACGCGGCACGGGACCGGCTGGTGGACAACATCGTCGGCCATCTGCTGAACGGCGTGACCGAGCCGGTGCTGAAGCGGGCGTTCCAGTACTGGACGAACGTGGACGCCACCCTCGGCAAGCGCGTCGAACAGGGCGTGCGCGCGAAGGCGGGCGAGAAGGACCCCAAGGCGGCGGAGCAGAGCAACCCCGCACGCTCGTCGATGCAGCGCAAGGCCTGAGGCGGCGGGCCCGGCCGTACGGACAGGCCCTCTCCCCGTCGGTTTGACGGGGAGAGGGCCTGTCCGTTTACTCACCGGACCGTGGGCGGGGCGCTCAAGGCGAAGGTGCGGCGGCCCGCCACCCACCGTGCTCCGGCCCCCTCCACAAGGGATCCGCTCAGTGCTGGATCAGGCCGCCGACCGGGACGGGGGCGACGTGCCCGGAGGGCGGAAGGATCCGCGCCAGGGTGAGCCCGACGTCCACCAGTGACGACCGGCGCAGTCGGGCGACCTCGGGCAGCGGGGTCCACACCGACTCGGCGGTGTCGCCGTTCGGCTCGGGCCTGAGCACGCCTCCGGTGACGCGTACGCGGTAGAAGACGCCGACGTTCTGCAACTCGGGGGCGCCGGGCCGGCGCCGCTCGGCCGCCGGAACCACCCGCGAGTCCACACCGAGCAGACGCTCGACGACGGCCTCCAGACCGGTCTCCTCGGCAACCTCCCGGACCACCGCGTCGTACGGATCCTCCGCGTGCTCGACCCGGCCGCCCGGAAGGGTCCACGTCCTCTCGCCGCCCGGACCCACGGCAAGCGCGAGCAGCACCCGCCCGTCCTCGATGCACACCGCGTACGCCGCCAGTCGTCGATCCATGCGGGGAGGCTAAGCCTGGGCGGGCACGGTCGGCCTTGGCCGGTCCGGCTCCGGGGGCCCGTAGTTCTCGCCACCCCCCTCACGGCTCAAGATCATCGCGGTGCAGAATGACCTGTATGTCGATAAAGAACACGCCTCGGGCGGCCACGCTCGACGATGCCCCGTCGATCAGCCGCATCCTGGCCCGCGCCTTCGCCGACGACCCGATGATGGGGTGGTTCTTCCCCGGCGGGGCCTCGCGCGAGCCCGACCTGGTCCGGTACTTCACCACGATCTTCACCCGGCAGTACGGCCGCCACGGGGTGTGCGAGCGCACCGGGTCGGCGGCCGCGTTCTGGGTGCCACCGGAGGGGCAGGAGAAGGCCGTTCCCGACGCGGAGACCGTCGCGGAGCTGGAGGAGATCCTGGGCGACCGGGCGCCCCTGTTCCGGGAGGCCGTCCAGGCCGCCGCCCAGCAGGGGCCCAAGGAACCGCACTGGTACCTCGCGGTCGTCGGCGCGGACCCGGCCGCCCGGGGCCAGGGGCACGGGGCGGCGCTGCTGCGTTCCGGGCTCGCCCAGGCGGACGCGGCGGGGCTGCCGGTCTACCTGGAGTCCTCCAAGCCGGACAACCTGCCCTTCTACGAGCACTTCGGCTTCACGACGCTGGGCGAGGCGGCACTGCCCGGCGGCGGCCCGACGCTGTGGGTGATGCGGCGGGAGCCGCGCCCGGCCGACGCGTCGTAGCGGGATCTGGGGCCCCGGGCCCGGGACTTGGGGCCCAGGGCCCCCAGGGCCGGCGCCCGATGCGCGCGCGATCGCTGTCTCCGTAAGGTCCGTGGACGAGCAGCCGGTCCAAACGAGGGCCGCGCGCCGAACCGGAAGGAACCCGATGCCTGCGGACGCCACGGCCCATGTGCGCATCGCCCGCCCGTCCCGCGACCTCGAAGCGGCGGAACGCTTCTGGGTCGCGGGGCTCGGTCTCGCTGTCCAGTACCGCCACGGGGCGGACGGCGCCCGCGGCCGTCACTCGCTGCTCATGGTCGGCCGGCCTGACGCCGCCTGGCACCTGGAGCTCGTCCGTGACCCGGCGGCCTCTGTCGAACCCCGCCCGACGCCCGAGGACCTGCTGGTGATCTACCTGGGTGAACCGGTCCCGGACACTCTCGTGGAACGCCTCGAACAACACGGCGGCACAAGGGCGCCCGCGCACAACCCGTACTGGGACACCTGGGGCGTCACGCTCCAGGAGCCGGATGGCTACCTGTTGGTGCTGTCCACCCGCACGTGGTCGTCGTCCGCCGACTGAGGGTGCGGCGTGCCGAGATGGGCCGGGGCCAACCTGTGCCTGAGGGCCGCGGGAATCACCGACCGCTACGGCCCGGCCAAGCTCGACGGCGCTGCCCCGTACTGGACGAGCCGCCGACCACCACGGCACCAGCAGCATCTCCACCGACGCCACCACTCAGGCCGTCACCAGGCAAAAAGGCGAATTCAACAGAGCTCGACTTTGATGACCTCGTAAACTTTCCGTACGACACGAGTGTTCTCCTGCACGATCCTCGTGGCGCGCTTGGGCTTACGTTGGCGAGCTCAGGGGAAGTGGCTCAGCTCGCCGATGTTCCTGAGCCCGCCCACGTCTCGGGCGCCCACACCCCCGACCGCTTCAGCGACGCCGGGCAGTGGCGGAAGATCTCGTCGATCTCGACGACCAGGGCGAGCTTCGGCCGCTGGCCCTGCACCGTCATCGCGTCGAAGAACGGGGCGTCCGTGACGATGTGGGCCCGGCCGTTGACGCGCAGGACGTCCATCGCGCCGGGTATCAGGTAGAGCAGGCCCACGCGCGGGTTGGCCAGGATGTTGTGGAAGCTGTCCGCGCGGCGGTTGCCCGGGCGGTCGGGGAGGGCGATGGTGCCCGGGTCCAGGACGTGGGTGAAGCCGGGGGAGCCGCCGCGCGGGGTGGCGTCGCAGTTGCCGGCCGCGTCCGACGTGGCCATGGTGCACAGCGGCGAGCGGGCCAGCAGCTCCAGGTCGTCCTCGGTGAGCCGGTCGTGGACCTTGTCGATGACGATCGGGTGCGGGGTCCCCAGCAGCTCGCGCAGTTCGTCCGCCGAGCCCAGGGGTACGGCCCCGGCCAGCGGACCGGTGGCGGGGGCGGAGGGGGCGGCGGCGTACGACAAGGAAGTGCTCCGGAGCTCGTGGGGTGCGGCAGCGCGCTGTCGAACAGGCGCTGTTAGGGTGACCTTACTTTGGGCCCCCTGGTGTTCCCCGTCCGGGGTGGACCGGGTGACGGGGGCGGCCCTCGCGCGAAGGCGTACGCGGGCGGGGAGCGTCCCCCGCGCGCCCGCGCCGACGACGCGGCCGACGAGTGAGGGTTGAGGAACGAACAGTGCACCACCGCATTCCGGCCGCCCCGGTGGCCGGGTCGTGAGCGGCCCGGCCCTCCTGGCGAAGGAGAAGCCGTCGGGCGGCGGCAAGGAGGCGCGGCGCAAGCGCAGCCGGCCCGTACTCGCCCTCGGGCTGCTCGCCGCCCTCGCCGTGCTCTTCCTCACCGTCGTCGCCAGCCTCGCCATCGGCTCCGGCGACGTGCCCTTCCGGGACGTCGTCGACGGGGTCCTCGACCCGGACGTCTCGGTCAAGGGCCAGCTCATCGTCCAGGAGGTCCGCATCCCGCGCACCGTCGCCGGGCTGCTCGCGGGTGCCGCGCTCGGCCTCGCGGGCACGGTGATGCAGGGCGTCGCCCGTAACCCCCTCGCCGACCCCCAGCTCCTCGGCATCAACGCGGGCGCGTCCGTGGCCGTGGTGTGCTCGATCACCCTGCTCGGGTTCACGGTCGCCACCCAGTTCATCTGGTTCGGCTTCCTCGGTGCGCTGCTCGCCGCCCTCCTCGTGTACGGGGTCGGCTCGCTCGGACGCGAAGGCGCCACGCCGGTGAAACTGGCGCTCGCCGGGGCCGCGACCAGCGCCGTGCTCACCTCGGTGACCAGCGCGATCCTCCTCCAGGACCGGGGCAGCTACGACCAGTTCCGGTTCTGGCAGCTCGGCGCGCTGACCGCCCGGTCCTCCGAGGTGCTGTGGCAGGTCTCGCCGTTCATCGCGGCCGGCGTCGTCCTCGCGCTGGCCCTCGGGCCGCAGCTCAACGCCCTCTCCCTCGGCGACGACCTGGCCCGCGGCCTCGGCCAGCGGGTCGGGACCATCCGGATGGTGTCCGCCCTCGCCGTGGTGATCCTCTGCGGCGCGGCCACCGTCGTCGCCGGGCCCATCGGCTTCGTCGGGCTCGCCGTGCCGCACGCCGCCCGGCTCATCACCGGCCCCGACTACCGCTGGGTGCTTCCGTACAGCATGGTGCTCGCCCCGGTCATGCTCCTCGTCGCCGACATCGTCGGCCGGGTCATCGCCCGCCCCGGAGAGGTCCAGGTCGGCGTGATCACGGCAGCCATCGGCTGCATCCCGTTCATCTGGCTGGTCCGGCGCAGGAAGCTGGTGGAACTGTGAGCCGGCCGGCCCCTGTCGCCGAGGACGCCGCGCGCGCGGACAAGGAGCGGCTCGCCGACGCCGTACGCCAGGTGTCCGCCGTACGAGGCCGGAGCCTGCGGCGTTCCGTCCTCGTCGGCTTCGCCCTGCTGGCCGCCGTGATCGTCATGTTCGGCGTCTCGCTCAGCTTCGGCGACATGGTGATGCCGATCGGGAAGGTCGTCGCCACCCTGTTCGGCGGCGGTGACGGCGGATCGCAGTTCGTCGTCCTGGAACTGCGGCTGCCCCGCGCCCTCCTCGCGATCCTCGTCGGCGCGGGATTCGGCCTCTCCGGAGCCGTCTTCCAGACCGTCCTGCGCAACCCGCTCGCCAGCCCCGACCTCATCGGCATCAGCGCCGGGGCCAGCGCGGTCGCCGTCACCGCCGCCCTGCTCTTCCAGGTCAGCGGGCTCGCCCTCTCCGCGAGCGCCCTCACCGGTTCGCTGCTCGCCGGGGCGGCCATCTACCTGCTCGCCTGGCGGCAGGGCATCGCCGGCCAACGCCTGGTCCTCGTCGGGATCGGCGTCGGCATGGGCCTTTCCAGCCTCGTCTGGTACGTGATGGCACGCTCCGAGGTCACCGACGCGCAGGAGGCGTTCCGCTGGCTCGCGGGCAGCCTCAACGGCCGTTCCTGGGGCCAGGTGTGGCCGCTGCTCGTCGCCCTCGGCGTCCTCGTCCCGCTCACCGTCCTCGCCGCCCACGCGCTGCGCCCCCTCCAGCTCGGTGACGACGCCGCCGCCGGGCTCGGCGCGAAGGTCGAGGGCGGGCGGCTCGCGCTGCTGGGCTGCGCGACCGCGCTCGCCGGGGTCGCGACCGCCGCCGCCGGACCCGTCGGGTTCGTGGCCTTCGTCGCCGCCCCGATCGCCCGCCGCCTGGTCCCGGGCCGGGGCGCGGCCCTGCCGCAGGCGGCCCTGACCGGGGCGCTGCTGGTCCTGGTCGCCGACTTCGCGGCGCAGCACGCGCTGCCCTCCGTGCAGCTGCCGGTGGGCGTGGTCACGAGCATCATCGGCGCCCCGTATCTGCTCCTGCTCCTGGCGCGCGCCAACCGCGTGGGCGGCGGGGGCTGAGATGGCGACGCAGCAGAAGGACCCGGCGGCGTATCAGCAGGACACATCGACGTATCAGCAGGACACATCGACGTATCAGCGGGACATGGCGGCGAATCAGCAGGACGACGAAAGGCGTGGCCCCCTCGTGGCCGATCACACTCTGGAAGCCCGGGACGTCCGGCTCGGCTACGGCGAACGCGAGATCGTCCCCGGCCTGAGCGTGGCGGTGCCGCCCGGCCGGATCACCGTCATCGTCGGCCCCAACGCCTGTGGGAAGTCGACGCTGTTGCGGGCGATGGCCCGGCTGCTGGCCCCGACCGCCGGGGCGGTGCTCCTGAACGGCCGGTCCATCCAGGAGATGCCGACCAAGGAGGTCGCCGCCGTGCTCGGGATCCTGCCGCAGAGCCCCACCGCCCCGGAGGGCATCACCGTCTCCGACCTGGTCGGACGCGGCCGCTACCCGCACCAGGGCTGGTTCCGCCGCTGGAGCGCCGAGGACGACGAGGCGGTCGCGCGGGCCCTGCTGTCCACGGACGTCCTCGAACTCGCCGACCGCTCCGTGGACGAGCTGTCGGGCGGCCAGCGCCAGCGGGTGTGGATCGCGATGGCGCTGGCCCAGCGCACCGACATCCTGCTGCTCGACGAGCCGACGACCTTCCTCGACGCCAGCCACCAGCTGGACGTCCTGGACCTGCTCACCGACCTCAACCGCGAGCAGGGCGTCACCATGGTGGCCGTGCTGCACGACCTGAACCTGGCCTGCCGGTACGCGGACCACATGATCGCCATGAAGGCGGGGCGGATCGTCGCGGAGGGCCGACCGGTCGACATCGTGACGGAGGAGCTGGTCGGCGAGGTCTTCGGCATGCGCTGCTCGGTGATCGAGGACCCGGCGTCGGCCACCCCGATGGTCGTACCGCTGGGCCGCCACCATGTGAAGGGCCCGGCCGCCTGAGACGGCGTACCCAGGTGGCCGTTCCCGGGAGGACCCAACCGGGAGGACTCAACCGGGAGGACCCACCCGATGGCACCGTTGTCATTAGGTGAGGCTAACCTAAAGGGCATGAACGCTTCCGCTCCACGCGCCCGGCGCCCTCGCCGCACCCCCTTCCTCGCGGCCGGCGCTGTCGCCGCCCTGCTCGTCGGCCTCTCGGCCTGTGGCTCGTCGGACGGTTCCGACAGCTCCTCCTCCTCCGCCTCCGGAGGGGCTCCCGCGGGCGCCTTCCCCGCGAAGGTGGCGACGAAGTTCGGCGAGGTCTCCGTCGACAAGCAGCCCAAGCGCATCGTCGCGCTCGGCTGGGGCGACGCCGAGACCGTGCTCGCGCTCGGCGGCCAGCCGGTCGGGGCCAGCGACTGGCTGCCGTTCGGCGGCGAGGGCGTCGGCCCGTGGGCCAAGGGCATGTACGACAAGAAGCCGGAGCTGATCGGCACGATGGAGCCGGAGTTCGAGAAGATCGCCTCGCTCCAGCCGGACCTGATCCTGGACACCAAGTCCAGCGGCGACCAGACCCGCTACGACACCCTGAAGAAGATCGCCCCGACCGTGGGTGTGCCCAAGGATGGCGACCAGTACAAGATCTCGTGGGAGCAGCAGACCACGATGATCGCCGCCGCGATGGGCGTGCCGGAGAAGGGCGAGAAGCTGATCGCGGAGACCGAGAAGAAGTTCGAGGCCGCCGCGAAGGCCCACCCCGAGTTCAAGGGCAGGACGATCACCCTCGGCTCGCGTACCTCGGAGGGCTTCGGCGTCTACGTCGGCGGCACCGGGCGCGTCGACTTCGTCGAGCGGCTCGGCTTCGAGAACAACCCGGAGGCCGAGGCCAAGGCCGGCGAGGGCTTCTCCGTCCCGGTCTCCAAGGAGAACCTGGACATGCTCGACGCCGACCTCACCGTCATGGCGCCGATCGGCATTCCGGCCACCGACATCAGCGGCGACCCGCTGTACAAGGCGGTCCCGTCGGTCAAGGCGGGCAACGACATCGTCTTCGACGACCAGGACATCTCGCAGGCGTTCGCCACCGACTCGGTCCTGTCCGTCTCGTACGCGCTGGAGAAGGTCGTCCCGCTCTTCGCGGAGAAGGTCGCGAAGAAGTAGCACCGAACGCACCGCGCGCCCCGTCCCCGGGAGAACCGGGCGCGGGGCGCTGCTGTGTACCGGGCGGCCGTGCTCGGCGGCCGGTCGTGTCGGGCTGCCGGGGCGTCAGGCCGCCAGGGCCGCGGCCTTGATCGCGGAGATGTCGAAGGTCAGCTTCACCTTGTCGCTCACCATCACGCCGCCGGTCTCCAGCGCCGCGTTCCAGGTCAGGCCCCAGTCGGAGCGCAGGATGTCCGCGCTGCCCTCGAAGCCGACGCGCTCGTTGCCGTAGACGTCGGTGGCGGAGCCGTTGAACTCCAGGTCGATGGAGAGGGGACGCGTGACGTCCTTGATGGTCAGGTCGCCGGTGATCCGGTACGCCTCGCCGCCCAGCTGCTCGGCCTTCGTCGAGCGGAACGTCATCAGGGGGAACGTCTCGGCGTCGAAGAAGTCGCCGCTGACCAGGTGGCCGTCGCGGTCGGCGATGCCGGTGTCGACACTGGCGATCTTCACGTCGATGGAGGCGGAGGAGTTCGCCGGGTCCGTGCCGTCCACCACCAGGGTGCCCTCGTGCTCGCCGAAGGAGCCGCGCACGTTCGTGACCATCGCGTGGCGCACGGTGAAGCCGATGCTGCTGTGCGAGGGGTCGATGGTGTACGTGCCGGTCAGGGCGGCCAGCGCCGGGTCCACCGCGGGGGCCTCGGTGACGGTGGGGGCGGCGGTCGACTTGCGGGTGAACAGAGCCATGGCTCCTCCTCGGGGATGCGCTACGGGGGACGGATCGAGTGGTGCCGAAGGTGTTGTTCAACCTTCAACAAGTTCGACTGTAACCCCATCTAGTTCAAAGTTCAACATCTGGGATCCGGGCATCCGCGTGCGCGGGCCGGGCTGAGCGCCGCAACCGGCCGGACAGGCCGCCTGCGGCGCTCAGCCGACTTCAGGCACGCGAACCCGTTCGCGCCGCCGCGCACGGCTCGGCGGGCTGTTCAGTCCCGGTGACCGGCCCGGAGGATCCGGTCGACGATCTGCGCGGCGCGCTGCGGCTGCTCCTCGAACCATCGGCCGAGGTGTTCACGGACAGCCTCCCCGACACAACCGCGCACCTCGGTGTTGCCCAGCAACTCGCGCGTGGCGCCGAGGTATTCGGGGTGGTCGAGTTTCACCGACACGACTGCCGTGAGGCCATCGCCGATCCGGTCGGCCCAGGGAGCGTCGTCCCCTGCCGGCAGCCCTCGTTCACGCGCGTACGCGGTGACCGCCGCCGCCACTCCGTCCCGGAAGCCGTCCACGTGCGTGCCGCCCTGGCGAGTGGCCCAGCTGTTGGTGAAGCCGCGTACGTGCTCCGGGTGGGAGCCGCTCCACAGCAGGGCCACCTCCATCGTCCCCGCCATCCGCGGATCCTCGTGCTCGAAGCCGATGATGTCCGGAGGGAGGAAGGGCCCGGTCTCCGCGTCGAGGGCGGCCACGAAGTCCCGCACGCCGTCCGGAAACCGGAAGCTGACCGCCCGGGCCCCGCCCGCCGGGCGCTCGTCGGTCAACGAGATCCCCAGGCCCCGGTTGAGGTAGGACACCTGCCGGAAACGCTCCGCCAGCACGGCGAACGAGCACCGCGTCGTCTCGAAGAGCTCCGTGTCGGGCCAGAAGGCGATGACCGTCCCGCTTCCGGCTGTCGGCTCCGTGGCGACGGGCCGGGCGACCGCGACGCCGCGCGCGTACTCCTGGACCCGACGCGTTCCCCCGTGCCGCACCTCGACCGTCAGCCTGCTCGACAGAACGTTGGGCACGAAGAGCCCCGCACGGTCGACAGGGCTCAGGTGCGCGATGCGCCGACCACCGCGTCCGGCGGCGGGCATACCGGTCAGCAGCGCTTCGAGACCGCTGCCGCCGGTCTTCCCGTCGGCCGCGAAGGGAACCTCGGGCCCCCCGTCGGCGACCCGCACTCCGCCGTCCTGGGTCAGCGTGACATCGACGGCGCCGCCTTCGCGGTCGGCCAGGACACGGTTCACGGACCAGCCCACGACCTGGAACACCAACTCGTGCAGCCCGTATGCGCCCGTCGAGCCAACCCACATACCGGGCCGCTTCCGAACGGCTTCCCGCCCCTCCAGCGCCTCGATCTCGACACCGCCGTACCCCGTCCTCTTCCCGCTCACGAAGACCCCTCCCATGGTGCTCGGTAGATGTCCGCAGCCTATGCAGAATCCATGAAAACGCCAGGTCACAGGTGTTTTGGTGAAGCCGTGAGCGGGTGGGTGGGAGCGTGCCGGGAAGCAGGCGGCCAGGCGGGCCCGGACCGCGCCCGGAGCACGGCCGCGGCCCCGCCGAAGCCGCGTACGCCCTCACTCCGGGCACCCCTGAGGCCGCTCGTTCCATCGTCGGCGGGTGGACGGGCACCGAGGCTCGACGCAGTGGACCACCGGGCGCGCATCAACCGCCGTGAGAGGCGCCGTGCCGTAGCGACACGACACGGCAAACTCGCGGTTCGCTGCGGAAAAGCTGGGCTCGGGGGGCGCGGAAACTATCTGCCGATGGAACCGTCGGCCTGCTCACGGAGGATGTCGGCGTGACCCGCGTGGCGAGCCGTCTCTTCGATCATGTGGATCAGCACCCATCGCATCGATCGCACGACGGCCGCTCTGCCGGCCGATCGAGCACAGGGGACGGCCGAGACACTCGGTCACGGTGGCGCAGGGCCCCGCCACCCCCAGCGGTCCCCCAGAAGTCCCCCAGAGGCTGAGGTGCCGCGCCCTCTGGCGGACGCGCGTAGAACTCGGGCACTATCTCCCTGCCCGGCGTGCGCAGCCCCGCGTCCGTACGCCCCCTGATTTGTCATGAGCAGGAGGAATCCCCCATGGTGACCCGTCCACGATTCCGCTCCGCCCTCACCGCCCTGGCTCTCGTCCTCGGCGCCCTCTTCGTGCCCGGTATCGGCGCTCTCGGCAGCGGTGCCACCGAGGCGCACGCCGTGACCAAGCTGACGCACGCGCAGGCGACCTCCCGGTTCAGCTCGTCCGGGATCACCTGGTCGTCCTCCGGTGGCTGCTCCAACCGGAACGTTTCCACGTGCACGTCGTTCGACCAGCTCAACCTGGCGAGCGCCCAGGGCGCGCAGACCCTCAAGAGCGCCACCGGCTGCGCGCTCAACATCACCGGCGGTACGGAGACCGGGCACGCCGGCGGCACGTACTCCCACTGGAACGGCTACAAGCTCGACTTCTCCAAGAGCACCTGCGTGAACAACTACGTCACCGGCACCTTCACCTACATCGGCACGCGGGGCGACGGCGCGCGCCAGTACCGGTCCGGCTCCGGCAACATCTACGCGGACGAGGGCAACCACTGGGACGTGACGTACTACAACTGCGGCGGCTGCTGACGGCGGAAGCCCCAGGGCCGCCCCACGCCGGGGCGGCCCCCACCGCCCCATGGAACCGGGTATTCCGCTGTTACGGGATCCGCCTACGGGATCGGGTCCGCGTCCGGGCCCTCCTGCTCCAGCAGGTCCCGGGCGAAGTCCTCCCACTGCGCGTACCGGTCCGGGTGCGCCGACCGCTGGACCGCCTGGCACACCTCGCCCGGCTCCATCGACTCCCAGCCGTCGATCTGGAGCAGCCCCGGGTTGGCGCTGGGCGAGGGCAGCCCGTAGAAGGACTTCGACGCGGTCGGCACATGGGTGATCTGCGCCGGCGTGCCCCAGCCCATGCTGGGACGCTGCTGGAAGACCCCGAGCGAGTCATGGTCGACCGCAGAGGTGTAGTTGACGAACTTCGACTCCTGCATGGCCGTCATCAGCGCGATGACCTGGGCCTCCTCGGAGAGCTCCGCTCCCTTCCCGACGCCGATGACCGTCCGGGCGTGGGCGAGCTGCTCCGGGCCGAGGTCGGCCACGGCGGCGAAGAACATCCGCAGCTCGCTGTCCGGGGCCGACCTGAGCAGCTGCGCGGTGGCGGTGTCCACCCGGCCCGTCGCGGGCAGGCCGTAGCTCTGCTGGAAGGCGCGCAGGCCGTGCGCGCCGGGGGCCTGTGGGGCGGGGGACGGCGGTGGCGCGGGGTCGGCGTGCGCCGGAGCCGCTGCGGTGAGCAGGAATCCGGCGGCGACCGCCGCGAGCATGCGGCGGGGGAGACGGTTCATTCGCATACGGAACCGTCCCGGGGCGCCGGAGCGAAGTCAAGGGCGCCACACAACATGTCAATTGATGAGGTATCGGATGGCCCGAAGGTGTCGGTCGGCCGGGCCTGCGTGTGCCCCCGCCCGCAGGAACAGGGGGCGGAGGCACACTCGCCTACCGGGCGGGCGTCAGGAGCCCACGGTCACCGTGAAGCGGCGCGGGTTCCCGTCGTGCGCCGCGCCCGAGACGTCCGGCTCACCGTCCGGGCGGACGTCGTCGTACGGGAACGCGTAACCGATCGGGCTGTTCGCGTGGACCACCCGGGACCAGTGGTTGGTGACGGTTCCCTTGTAGTAGTCCGCCGTCGACGTGCCGTTCGGCTGGCTCGGGTGGCTCAGCATGATCGAGCGGTTGAAGCCCGCCGCCAGCCGGGCCAGGATCGCCTTCTTGTCGTCGGAGTCGCCCGGGTTGTTGGTGAACGGGCCGTGGTTGCAGGTGAAGATGTCCCTCGTCTGCGGCTTGACGAAGGTGTGGCCGCCCTCGAAGGTCAGCGTGTCCCCGCTGACCCGGCCGGCCAGCGTGCCCCGGCCGCCCTGGAGGTCGATGCGCAGGTCCTCGGAGCGGTACTTCTCCCAGACCTCGTCGATCTGCGCGGTGAACAGGTCCCGGAACGGCATCTCGGCGGGCCGGTCGAAGTACGGGGCCATGATGTTCTGCGGCGAGACGACCCGCAGGACGCTGCCGTCGCCGCTCCGGGTGATCAGCTTGTCCCACGGCTGCCCGTCGGCGGCGGCCTGGGCGGTGAGGTCGTCCGCGATCCGCTGCACCGCTCCCTCGGGGTGCGGCGCGACGACGTGCGTCCCGTCGCCCTCCAGCGTGATCCCGATCGGGAGGGCGGTGATCAGGTCCACGTAACTGATGTTGGAGTACAGCTGCTGCGTGTTGAAGGTGAACTCGCAGAACGACCAGGTGCGCCCGTAGTTGGGGTCCGTGGGCGTCGCGAACGCGGGCTCCACCAGCGAGGGGCCCGGGTTGAGGTAGAAGTCCAGCTTGGCGTCGCGGACGAAGTAGACCCGCGCCCCGTACATCTGCGGCAGGGTCAGCACGACCGGGCCCGCGCCCGCGCCCTTGAGCGGGATCGCGCAGTCGACGGGCAGCGGCGTCTGCGGGGCGCCGGGCGAGTCGGGGCGGTAGACGCCGCCGTCCGGCCTGAGCAGCACCCAGCGGTCGGTGCCCAGCTCGCGGCCGGTCACATACGCGTGCGCCGTGCCCGGCAACGACTTGTTCTCCAGGGCCAGTTCGCAGGTCGCGGGGGCCGCGGAGGCGCGGGGGCTCAGAGCGGTGCCCCAGGCGGGGTACGTGAGCGCCGCGGCCGAGGCGGCGGCGCCGGTCAGGAACATTCGGCGTGAGATCACGAGGGGACTCCCGAGGTGGTGGGGGGCCGCAGGCGGGGGTGGGGGGTGGCGCGTGGAGGTGCGGGACCGTGGGGGTGCCTGCGGTGCGCACCACTCTCGCGAGGAGCGGAACGAGCGTCAAGACTTGTGACTGAGAGCGCTCTCAAAAATGCCGGGTCTTCACAACTCGACGCCCGGAAGCGGTACTTGCCGGAACCGAGCGGGTGCGAACCGTGACCGCCCGGGGGCGTCGGCGGCCAAGAGGTGAACGAGGCCCCGGCTCGCCGCGCACCGTCCTGACTTGGACTAACGCACCGGGGTTGTTGGACGGAGTCGGCCCCCGGAGCCGAAGTTCGTTGACGATGTCCGGACACGGCGACTACTCAGGGGCCATGTCGCCAAGATTCCCTCGCCCCGGCCTGGTCGCCGCGGCCTCAGCAGCCGTCCTGGCGCTCGTGGGGACCGCCCTCCCCGCCGCAGCCGCCGATCCGTCCCCCACCCCGGCCGGGGCGGCGGAGTCCGCCGGATCCGCCGTCATCGGATCCGACCGGCTCGCCGTCGCCGTCGCCGACGACTTCCCGCGCGTCCTGTCGTACACCGACCGGGCGAGCGGCGAGCAGCTGCTCGGCAGCGTCAGGCCGGTCACCGCCGTCACCCTCAACGGGACCGCCCGCCCGGTGAAGCTGAAAGGCAAGCCGAAGATCACCCGATCCGCCGCCCGCTACACGCTCGCCTTCGACTCCCTGCCGGGCGTCGAGATCGACGCCTCGCTCACCGTCTCCGGGCGGGCCACCACGTTCCGGGTGACCGCCGTCCGCGACACCGCGGCGTTCCGGGTCGGGACCATCGACATTCCCGGGCACGACCTGATCTCGGTCGGCTCCGCCGAGGCCGGGGCCGCCACCGCGTTCACGAAGCTCGACCCGGACTCCACCCGCACCGCCGACGTCTTCGCGAGGATCACCGGGGAGACGAAGCCCGATTCCGCGCCCGTCGGGGCCAGTTACGCGATCCTCAACAACGGCTCGCTCGCCGCGGCGATCGAGTCCAACTCCTCGTACGACAAGCCCGCCGGGGCCACCGGCGGCGACGACGCCCGCTTCTGGCACCAGGCGCGCACCGAGGAGGGCGGCGGCGTCCGGGTCGGCGTCTGGTCCGGCCAGTGGACCTACCGGGGCGAGGGCGCGCCGAAGCCCGAGAGCGGCGAGAACCTGCCGTGGGCCAAGGTCGTCGTCACCCCCGACGCCAACGGCGACAGGGCCGTCGACTGGCAGGACGGAGCCGTCACCTTCCGCACCATCGGCGTCACCGCGCCCGGCAGCGAGGAGACCGCGAACCGGGTCGTCACCCACATCCCGTTCAACTTCGCCAGCCAGGCCACCCACCCGTTCCTGCGCACCCTCGACGACGTCAAGCGGATCTCGAAGACCACCGACGGCCTCGGCCAGCTCGCCGTCCTCAAGGGGTACGGCTCCGAGGGCCACGACTCCGCCCACCCGGACTACGGCGGCAACTACAACAAGCGGGCCGGCGGGCTGAAGGACCTCAACACCCTGCTTGAGGACGGCGAGAAGTGGGGCGCCGACTTCGGCGTCCACGTGAACGCCACCGAGTCCTACCCGGAGGCCAACGCCTTTTCCGAGCAGCTCGTCGACAAGACGAAGCCCGGCTGGAACTGGCTCAACCAGAGCTACTACATCGACCAGCGCCGCGACATCAACAGCGGCGACCTGGAGAAGCGCTTCCAGCAACTGCGCGACGAGACCGACGAGAACCTCGACTTCCTCTACATCGACGTCTACTACAGCCACGGCTGGATCGCCGACAAGACGATCCAGGCCGTACAGAAGCAGGGCTGGACCGTCGGCACCGAGTGGGCCGACAAGTTCGAGCGCGCCTCGCTCTGGTCGCACTGGGCCAACGACCTCAACTACGGCGGGGCCACCAACAAGGGCCTGAACTCGCAGATCATCCGGTTCATCCGCAACGGCGAGAAGGACATCTGGAACAACCACCCGGTCCTCGGCCAGAGCGCCCTGGAGGACTTCGAGGGCTGGACCGGCGAGACCGACTGGAACGCCTTCACCGCCAACATCTGGCAGAAGAACCTGCCCGCGAAATACCTCCAGCAGCAGCGGATCACCCGCTGGGACGGCAACGACATCACCTTCACCGGCGGGGTGCGCGGCACGGTCGAGGACGGGAAGCGGACCTTCTACGACCAGGGCCGCAAGGTGCTCAGCGGCACCGACTACCTGCTGCCGTGGGACGGCGGCAAGAAGCTCTACCACTACAGCGAGACCGGCGGGACCAGCAGCTGGGAGGTGCCCGGCAAGGGCCCGTACACCGTCTACGAGCTGTCCGACAACGGCCGGAAGAAGGTCGCCACCGTCCGCCCGGCGAACGGGAGGATCACCCTCACCGCCGCCCCCGGACAGGCCTACGTCCTCTACCCCCACCGTGCGCCGAAGGAGGCGCAGGCCTCCTGGGGGAAGGGGACCGGGCTGAAGGACCCCGGCTTCAACGACCGTGACCTGAAGGGCTGGACGAAGACCGGCACCGCCGTCCGCGACACCGACGAGCAGGGCCGCAACAGCGCCGAGCTCTCCGGCTCGGGCCCGGCCGCGCTCTCCCAGACCGTCACCGGGCTCAAGCCCGGCAAGCGCTACACCGCCTCCGCCCTGATCGAGGTCGAGCCCGGCGCGAGCCGGCGCACGGTGGTGAGCGCGGGCGGGAACGCGGTGACCGTCGAGCGCTCCACGGCCGAGGACTTCGTCGCCGCCTCCGACTGGCACGGCACCTACTTCCAGCGAGCCAAAATCAACT
Source organism: Streptomyces sp. CA-278952 (assembly GCF_028747205.1). Lineage (NCBI taxonomy): Bacteria > Bacillati > Actinomycetota > Actinomycetes > Kitasatosporales > Streptomycetaceae > Streptomyces > Streptomyces sp. CA-278952. The sequence goes on along the minus strand of NZ_CP112880.1, from coordinate 2,009,805 downwards.
TCACCGCCCCCGCGAACGGTCGCACCACCCTGCGCATCGAGGCGGCGGCCGGATCCACGGCGAAGGTCCGCGCCGATGACGTACGGATCGTCGAGAACGCCCCCGCGACCCGCACCGGCACGGTGGCGTACGAGGACTTCGAGGCCGTCGACCAGGGCTGGGGCCCCTTCCTCAAGGGCGACGCGGGCGGCTCCACCGACCCCCGCACCAGCATCTCGCAGCTCCACGCCCCGTACACCCAGTCCGGCTGGAACGGGAAGCTGGTCGACGACGTGCTCGCAGGGAAGGAGTCCCTCAAGGCCCACGAGGAGAACACCGGGCTCGTCTACCGCACCGCCCCCTGGACCGTCCCGATGAAGGACGGACACCGGTACGAGATCGCGTTCGACTACCAGTCCAGCCACGCCGGGGCCTACAGCTGGGTGGAGGGCTACGACCGGGCCGCCGACGGCAAGGCCTCCTCGACCGAGACCCGGGCCACCCCGATCGGGCAGCAGCACACCACCGGGAAGTTCAGCCGGACGCTCACCGCGGGCTGCGGCGACACCTGGACCGGGCTGCGCAAGCTGCCCGGAGCACCCGAGGGCGCGGACTTCGTGCTCGACGGCTTCACCGTGACCGACCTCGGACCGGCCCCCGCCGGACAGGAGGCCGTCTGCGGCACGCTCGCCGTGGCCGCCGCCGCCGAGACCCTGGAGCCGGGCACCCCGAACACGGTGAAGGCGACCTTCGGCAACGACGAGGCGAGCGCCGCCACCGGCGTGGAGCTCGCACTGACCGTGCCCGAGGGCTGGAAGGCCGAACCCGTGGGCCCGGTCGTCTTCGACTCGGTCGCCCCGGGCGCGAAGGCCACCGGCAGCTGGCGGGTCACCCCGCCGGTCGACGCCCCCTACGACACGTACGCGCTGGACGCGCAGGCCACGTACACCGTCGGGGGAGCGGCCAGGACGCTCGGCGCGGGAACCTCCGTCCGTACGCTCCCGCCGCCGCCCACCGCGGACAGCTGGGCCGGCGACCTCGACTGGACCGCCTCGCAGAACGGCTGGGGTCCGGTCGAGCGCGACCGCTCCAACGGGGAGTCCGGGGCCGGTGACGGCGGTCCCCTGAAGATCGGCGGCGTCGCCTACGCCAAGGGCCTGGGCACGCACGCCCCGGCGAAGATCCGCTACTACCTGGGCGGGAAGTGCACCTCCTTCACCGCCGAGGTGGGCGTGGACGACGTCCAGGCCACCCGGGGCAGTGTGCGGTTCTCGGTCACCGCCGACTCCACGGAGAAGGTGGCGTCGCCGGTGCTGGGGGCGGCCGACCCCGCCTGGAAGCTCACCGCCGACGTCACCGGCGCGAAGTACGTCGAGCTGATCGTCCAGGACGGCGGCGACGGCAACGGCAACGACCACGCCGATTGGGGCGACGCCCGCTTCCACTGCGGAGGCTGACCGCCGTCCGCCCGGCTTCCCGGGAACGGTGGACGGCAGGGGTGATGTGCCGCGTCATACTGAGGGGGCCCACGTGGGCCCCCTCAGGGGCATGTGGCCCCACGGCACACCCCCTCTTGTGGAGTCTTCACAACCGGAAGCGGCGTTTCGCTGGTGGATCGCGTGCACGGCAGCGTGGTTCTGTTCACTCCCACCACGAAACCGGCCAGGAGACTGTACGGAGTCGACGGCACGATTTCTGGGTCGGGGTTCGTAGGGTCAGTACATGACCGTTGTGGACGAAACCCAGGGCCGGCCGAACGACGCCCGAGGCCGGGTGGCCGAACTGCTGGCCCTGCGCGAGCAGGCGCGGCGCGGACCGAGCGAGCGGGCGACCGAGGCGCAGCACGCCAAGGGGAAGCTGACCGCCCGGGAGCGGATCGAACTGCTGCTGGACCCGGGTTCGTTCAAGGAGGTCGAGCAGCTGCGCCGGCACCGGGCGACCGGTTTCGGCCTGGAGGCGAAGAAGCCGTACACCGACGGTGTCATCACCGGCTGGGGCACGGTCGAGGGCCGCACGGTCTTCGTGTACGCGCACGACTTCCGGATCTTCGGCGGGGCGCTGGGCGAGGCGCACGCCACGAAGATCCACAAGATCATGGACATGGCCATCTCGGCCGGCGCTCCGCTGGTGTCGCTGAACGACGGCGCCGGGGCCCGTATCCAGGAGGGTGTCTCGGCGCTCGCGGGCTACGGCGGCATCTTCCAGCGCAACACCCGGGCGTCCGGTGTGATCCCGCAGATCAGCGTGATGCTCGGCCCGTGCGCGGGCGGCGCCGCCTACAGCCCCGCGCTGACCGACTTCGTGTTCATGGTCCGTGAGACCTCGCAGATGTTCATCACCGGACCGGACGTCGTGAAGGCGGTCACCGGCGAGGAGATCACCCAGAACGGACTCGGCGGCGCGGACGTGCACGCCGAGATCTCGGGCGTCGCGCACTTCGCGTACGACGACGAGGAGACCTGCATCGCCGAGGTCCGCTACCTCATCGGGATGCTGCCCTCCAACAACCGCGAGAACCCGCCGACTGTGGAGAGCGACGACCCCGCCGACCGGCGCGGCGACGTCCTGCTGGACCTCGTCCCGGCCGACGGCAACCGCCCGTACGACATGCACAAGGTGATCGAGGAGCTCGTCGACGACGGCGACTACCTGGAGATCCACGAGCGCTGGGCCCGCAACATCATCTGCGCGATGGCCCGCCTGGACGGCCAGGTCGTCGGCATCGTCGCCAATCAGCCGCAGGCGCTGGCGGGCGTGCTGGACATCGAGGCCTCCGAAAAGGCCGCACGTTTCGTCCAGATGTGCGACGCTTTCAACATCCCGATCATCACTCTTCTGGACGTCCCCGGCTTCCTGCCGGGCGTGGACCAGGAGCACGGTGGGATCATCCGCCACGGAGCGAAGCTGCTCTACGCCTACTGCAACGCCACCGTGCCGCGGATCTCGCTGATCCTGCGGAAGGCCTACGGAGGCGCGTACATCGTCATGGACTCCCAGTCCATCGGGGCCGACCTCACCTACGCCTGGCCCACCAACGAGATTGCGGTGATGGGCGCCGAGGGCGCGGCCAACGTCATCTTCCGCCGGCAGATCGCCGACGCCGAGGACCCCGAAGCCATGCGCACCCGCATGGTCAAGGAGTACAAGTCCGAGCTGATGCACCCCTACTACGCGGCCGAGCGCGGCCTCGTCGACGACGTCATCGACCCCGCCGAGACCCGCGAGGTGCTCATCGCCTCGCTCGCCATGCTCCGCAACAAGCACGCCGACCTGCCGTCCCGCAAGCACGGCAACCCCCCGCAGTAGTCACCTCCGCAGCGGTGCGATCCGCCGCACGGTCCACGACATCCTGCCGAGAAGACGGAGACACCCCACCATGAGCCTGACGTCCGCCGAGTCCGTCCTGCGCGTCGAGAAGGGGCACGCCGACCCCGAGGAGCTGGCGGCCATCACCGCCGTCCTGATGGCCCGCGCCGCCGCCCAGCCCGCCGCCCCCGCCCACCGCGGCCGTGACACCGCCGGCTGGCGGCGCCTGGAGCGCACGCCGGGCTTCCGTGCCCCGCACAGCTGGCAGGGCTGACCCCCTCGGGACCGTACGAAGAAGGGCCCCGCACTCCTCCGAGGAGTGCGGGGCCCTTCTCCGTACGGTCCGGCGGCCTAGCGCAGCCGCGCCATCAGCGCGTGCTCGACCAGCGTGATGAGCGCGCTCTTGGCGTCCGCGCGGTGCCGGGCGTCCGTCGTCAGGATCGGGGTGTCCGGCCCGATCTGGAGTGCCTCGCGTACTTCGTCGGGGGTGTAGGGCTGGTGCCCGTCGAAGCCGTTGAGGGCGATGACGAAGGGGAGCCCGCTGTTCTCGAAGTAGTCGACGGCGGGGAAGCAGTCGGCGAGGCGGCGGGTGTCGACGAGGACGACGGCGCCGATGGCGCCGCGTACCAGGTCGTCCCACATGAACCAGAAGCGGTCCTGGCCGGGCGTACCGAAGAGGTACAGGATCAGGTCCTGGTCCAGGGTGATGCGTCCGAAGTCCATGGCCACCGTCGTGGTGGTCTTGTCCCCGGTGTGGGTCAGATCGTCGATGCCCGCCGAGGCGGACGTCATCACGGCTTCGGTGCGCAGCGGGTTGATCTCCGAAACGGCACCGACAAACGTGGTCTTACCCACGCCGAAGCCCCCTGCCACCACGATCTTCGCCGAGGTAGTGGAGCGGGCCGCTCCGCCGCTAGAGCTTGCGAAGTCCACTGAGCACCCTTTCGAGCAGTGTCACATCTGGCTGGCCGCCGGCGGCCTCGTCGCCGCCGGGCTGATGGATAGCGACGAGTCCGGCCTCGGCCAGGTCGGCGACGAGGATCCGGGCAACGCCGAGAGGGATCGAGCAGAGGGCCGAGATCTCGGCCACCGACTTGATCTCGATGCAGAGCCGGCAGATCCGCTGGTGCTCGGGCAACTGCCCTTGCAGCCGGGACAGATCGGCCGTGGTGCTGACCAGCGCCTCGATGGCGAGCTGGTAACGCGGTCGGGTCCGGCCGCCGGTCATGGCGTACGGACGGACCAGCGGGTTGTGCGCGGCGGGCTTGGCGGGCTCGGGAGCCCGCCGCTGCGGCACCGGCTGACTGCGCGGCTGCGGGGGTGCGTCGTACCGCTGGGGCTGCTGCGGTTGCTGCGGCCACCCCGCCCCCGGCTGCTGCGGGGGCCACTCGGACCCCTGCGCGCCGTGAGCACCCTGCTGCTGCTGGTGGTGCTGCGGCTCCTGGTATGGCTGGTACTGGCCTGGACCCTGCCCGCCAGATGCGGCGGGGAAGCCGAAACGGTTGTCACCGTGCTCACCCGGAACCCTGTGGTCACCGTTGTATGGGTGCCCGCCTGTGGGTGCTGCCACGTCTCCTCCTCCGACTGCCGGTCACCGATCCCAGTGGGGCCGCGCCACCGCACTTTATGGCGCGGTGGCGAGAAACGCACTGTCTGTCTGCTAGTTAAGAAGACTTCCCTGAAGTTCGGCGCGGAGGTCCGGAGTCAGGACACTGCCCGCGCGGTCCACCAGAAGGGCCATTTCGTACCCGACCAGACCGATATCGGCATCCGGGTGGGCCAGGACCGCGAGTGAGGACCCGTCGGAGATGGACATGAGGAAGAGGAATCCCCTCTCCATCTCCACAACGGTCTGATTCACGGCGCCGCCCTCGAAGATCCGCGAGGCGCCCGCGGTCAGCGACGTCAGACCGGAGGCGACGGCCGCCAGCTGGTCGGCACGGTCGCGCGGGAACCCCTCGGACATCGCCAGCAGGAGTCCGTCGGCGGAGACCACCACCGTGTGCGACACCCCGGGGGTGTTGTCCACGAAATTGGTGATCAACCAGTTGAGATTCTGCGCCGCCTGGCTCATCGGGCTCACACTAACGCTCCTGGTTGTAGGTGGTACTGGTGTCCGAACCCTCGCTGCGGCCGCGCTGGACCCCCCGCCGCAGGTTGCTCAACCTGCCGCGGACGTCCTCGGGCGCGCGGGAGACCTGTGGGCCGCCCTGCTGGGTCTGCTCCGCCGTGCCCTCGACCAAGTTGGCCTTGGGTACGCGCCGGGGGAGGCCGGAGGGGGTGATTCCGCCCGCCTTCGGCTCACGGAGCTTCTCGGCCCGCTCCCAGCGCTCGTCGTTCGTCGAGCGCCAGTCGTCGGTGCCGTCCCCGTCCGTCTGCGGGTCCTGCCGCTGTTCCTGCGGCGGCTGGGGCCCCGGTGCCGGATCGGGCTGGTCGTCGCCGCGGCCGCCGGGGCCGGGCTGCCAGTGCTGCTGAGCGCCGCGGCGCGGCAGACCGGCTTCGGTCAGCTCGTGGCCGACGTTCGGGGTGGGCCCCGGACGGTCGAAGCCTACGCGCTCCGAAGGCTCTGCGGGCGTGCTCGCAACAGATTCCGATTCGGCGGGAGCGATCGGCTCATAAGTGTTCTGGAAACCACTCTGAACAGGCCAATCATCCTGGTGGGACTGGTCCGGCGAAGCCGCGTACGGGTCGGCGTACTGACCCTGCTGAGCCTGCTGATCGGCATATGCCGATTCCGGATAACCGTCTCCCGGGTGCTGCTGCGCCTGCTGATCCCGCTGCTGCGCGTAACCGTCCCCGGCACCGTACTGCTGCTGCGGGTACGTCTCCTGGTACGGCTGCTGTGCCTGCTGCTGCCCGTACTGGTCCTTGCCGTAGTGATCGTCGGCGTAACCCTGTTGCCGCTGTCCGCCGTACGGGTCGCCCGCGTACGGCTCCTGCGCGTAGCCCTGCTGTTCCGGGGAGTTGTCACCGAACGGGCCGCCCGGGCCCGTCTGGGCCTCCAGGGCCGCCCTGCGCTCCTCGCGCATCAGCGAGCGGTTGACCGGGTCCAGCTGACCCGGGTCCGCCGGGGCCTCGTAGCGCGAGTCGTCGAAGCCGAGCTCCGCCGCCGTGCGCAGGGAGGCCTGCTGCGGCGCCGGCTCGAAGGCCGGCTGCTGCTGCTGCTCGGGGATGATCGAGGAGACGGTGAAGTCGTCCTGCCCGGAGCCCGGTTCGCCACCGCCACCGTGGGTGATGGCGTCCGGCAGCATGACCAGCGAGGTGGTCCCGGCCTGCTCGCCCGAGGGGCGCAGCTGGACCCGGATCCCGTGCCGGTCGGCCAGCCGGCCGACCACGAACAGGCCCATGCGCTGCGACACCGCGGCGTCCACGGTCGGCGGGTTGGCCAGCTTGTGGTTGATGTCGGCGAAGTCCTCGGCGGTGAGGCCGATGCCCTTGTCGTGGATCTCGACCATGACACGGCCGTCGGGCAGCCGGGTCGCGGTGACCTTGACCTTCGTCTGCGGCGAGGAGAACGTGGTGGCGTTCTCCAGCAGCTCGGCCAGCAGGTGCACGAGGTCGGTGACGGCCTGGCCGTGGATCTCGCTCTCCGGCACGCCGGTCAGCTGGATGCGCTCGTAGGACTCCACCTCGGAGGAGGCGGCCCGCAGGACGTCCACCAGCGGCACCGGCTGGTTCCAGCGGCGGCCGGGCTCCTCGCCCGCGAGGACGAGGAGGTTCTCGCCGTTGCGGCGCATACGGGTGGCCAGGTGGTCCAGCTTGAAGAGGCTCTCCAGCTGGTCCGGGTCGGCCTCGTTGTTCTCCAGGTCGGTGATGAGGGTCAGCTGGCCCTCGATGAGCGACTGGTTGCGGCGCGAGAGGTTCGTGAAGATCGCGTTGACGTTGCCCCGCAGCATGGCCTGCTCGGCGGCGAGCCGGACGGCCTCGCGGTGCACCTGGTCGAAGGCGCGGGCGACCTCGCCGATCTCGTCCCGCGTGGTGATCGGGATCGGCTGTACCCGGGTGTCGACCCGGCCCGGGTCGGTGCGCGAGAGCTGGTCGACGAGGGAGGGCAGCCGCTGCTCGGCGATGGAGAAGGCGGCGGTACGCAGTTGACGCATGGAGCGGCTCATCTGGCGGGCCATGAGCCCGGCCAGGATGAAGGCGGCCAGCAGCGCGATGACGACGATCAGGCCGTTGACGATGGCGTCGGTCTTGGCGTCGGAGGAGATGCTCGCGGCCTCGTCCACCGCCTTGGTGACCAGCTCGTCCTCGACGGTGGCGTACCCCTCGAACTTCGCGGTCGACGCGGCCATCCAGGTCGCGGGCGTGATGCCCTTGGCCGCCAGCTCCTCGGGGTCCTGGCCCTGGCCGATCTCCCGCACCATGCCGTCGAAGACCGAGCCGTCGATGCTCGGCGGGGCCACGAAGGGCTCGCCCGCGGCCTCGGCCTGCTCCTTGGCCGCCTTGAGCTGCTTGGCGCCCTCGGCGGCCTTGCCGGCCATCACCTGCTTGAGACGGTCGACATCCGCCTGGGTGCCGCCGGAGTTGAACTCGCCCAGCGCGATCTGCTCCAGGTAGTTGTACGAGCTGAAGGCCTTGACCTGCTCGTCGTACGTGCCCGGCTTCTTGCTCGGGCGCACCAGCAGGTGCATGCCGATCGAGCGCTGAAGCGATTCTGCAGCTTTGGACAGCTCGATCGCGTAGACGGTACGGCCGTAACTGGTGATGTTGCCGGTGCCGAGGCCGAGCTCGTTGGCGAACTGCATCAGGGAGTGCTGGACCTCGGTGTAGCCCTGTTCGGTCTTCACCGGGTCCAGGGCACCCGCGTAGGCGGCCTTGCGCAGCTCGGGGAGTTTGGGCTCCTCGGCCTTGAAGAGCTTCAGACGGCGCTCCAGGCCCGGCTTCGCGGGCATCCCCTCCACCGCGACGTCGAACTTCCGCGCCGCCTCGTCCGTGGTGGCCCGGGTCTGCTCGACCACATCGGCGTCGCGGTCGCCCGAGAGCAGCGGCTCGGCGGTGAGGTCCCGCTCGTTCAGGAGCGCCTGTCCGTAGTCGGACGCGGCGCGCACGACGACCGCGATCTTCTCGGCGTCCTGCGCCTCGCTCCAGGTGTCGATGGAGCCCTTCACCTGGAAGCCGCCCATGACGAGGCCGACCAGCACCGGGACCAGGAGGATCGCGTTCAGCCGGGTGGCCACCCGCCAGTTGCGCGGGGACATCCGGCTGGTGCTGCCACCACCGGTGGGCTCCGTGCCGGGCCCGTCCGCGGGGGAGGGCATAGCGCGCGAAGGCGGGGTGAAGTTGCCCCGCTCGGGCTGCGCCGCGGAGCCCTCGTTGCTTCGCCTCACTCGACCAACAACCTCTCGGCGTCGGCACCTACGCTGTGCCGGATTATTCGTTCAGGGCGGTCCTACTGGGGAGTTCGTCGCATTGCAGCACGGGGACCGGTCCCGTTCCAAACAGTCGGAATCAGCGATTCCGCGTGGCCCAGACCTCAGATAAAACGGGCATAAAGAGCGAGCCCCGTCAAAAGGCGGGGCTCATGTGAGCGCAGTGGCACCGAGTGGATGCGTCGGGTGGCGGCGTGGAGTCAATTCTCTCTCGAAACGTTATGAACACGGGGGCGGATCGTGTCAAACGACACAGGCCGCCCCCGCGTGACTACTGCAACTTCCGTAGGCCGATATCGACTTGCGCCTGGCGGAAGAACTACTTCAGGCGTGCCATCAGCGCGTGCTCGACCAGGGTGATCAGGCCGCTCTTGGCATCCGCCCGGTGCCGGGCGTCCGTCGTGATGATGGGTGCGTCGGGCCCGATCTGGAGTGCCTCGCGTACTTCGTCGGGGGTGTAGGGCTGGTGTCCGTCGAAGCCGTTGAGGGCGATGACGAAGGGGAGCCCGCTGTTCTCGAAGTAGTCGACGGCGGGGAAGCAGTCGGCGAGGCGGCGGGTGTCGACGAGGACGACGGCGCCGATGGCGCCGCGTACCAGGTCGTCCCACATGAACCAGAAGCGGTCCTGGCCGGGCGTACCGAAGAGGTACAGGATCAGGTCCTGGTCGAGCGTGATGCGGCCGAAGTCCATCGCGACGGTGGTCGTCGTCTTGTCCCCGGTGTGGGTCAGATCGTCGATGCCCGCCGAGGCGGACGTCATGACGGCCTCGGTGCGCAGCGGGTTGATCTCCGACACGGCCCCGACGAACGTGGTCTTGCCCACGCCGAAGCCGCCCGCCACCACGATCTTCGCCGAGGTGGTGGCGCGGCCCGTACCGCCGCTAGAGCTTGCGAAGTCCACTGAGCACCCTTTCGAGCAGTGTCACATCCGGCGCGCCGCCGGCCTCTCCGTTGCCCGGCTGGTGGATGGCCACCATGCCGGCTTCCGCCAGGTCCGCCACCAGGATCCGGGCGACGCCGAGCGGCATCGACAGCAGCGCCGACACCTCCGCCACCGACTTGACCTCACGGCAGAGGTGGCAGATCCGCTGGTGCTCGGGGAGCAGGGTCCCCAGATGCGCGGGGTCTGCCGTCGTGCTGACCAGTGCCTCTATCGCGAGCTGGTAGCGCGGCCGGGTCCGGCCGCCGGTCATGGCATAAGGACGAACCAGCGGCTGGTCGCCTTCCCCGTCGTACGACGCGTGGTGCAGTGCGCCGTACGGATCGGGTGAGGCGGGTGGCGGGGTCATGAATCCTCCGGGCGTGACAGCAGGTTCTCGGCTTGCCGTCTGCAAGGGGCCGGTGAGGGGACTAAAGCGGCCTGACGGGTGAGGGTTATGGGCATTACCTGGGGGGATCGTGTCGTGAATCCGCTGGATGGCCGCCTAGTGGAGCAGACTTCCTTGGAGTTCGGCGCGGAGGTCGGGCGTGAGGACGGTGCCCGCACGGTCGACCAGGAGGGCCATTTCGTACCCGACCAGACCGATGTCGGCGTCCGGGTGGGCCAGAACGGCCAGTGACGAACCGTCGGAGATGGACATGAGGAAGAGGAATCCCCTCTCCATCTCCACAACCGTCTGACTGACGGCGCCGCCCTCGAAGATCCGGGACGCACCCGCGGTCAGCGAGGTGAGACCGGACGCGACCGCCGCGAGCTGGTCGGCGCGGTCGCGCGGGAAACCTTCGGACATCGCCAGCAGCAGGCCATCCGCGGAGACCACCACCGTGTGGGAAACCCCTGGGGTGTTGTCCACGAAGTTGGTGATCAGCCAGTTCAGATTCTGCGCGGCCTGACTCATGGGGCTCAACTAACGCTCCTGCTGGTGAGTGGGGCCGAGATGGATACTGCCGGTCTGCGGGCCGTTGTTGGCCTGCCGACCCTGCTGGATGCCCCGGCGGAGATTGGTCAGACGACCGCGCACGTCATCGGGCGCGCGCGAAACCTGTGGTCCGGACTGGTGATTCTGCTGCTGTGCGGTCCCCGGAACCAAATTGGCGCGGGGAACACGGCGGGGCAGCCCGGAAGTGGTGACCCCGCCGGCGGCGGGCTTCTTGACCCGTTCGGCCTGGCGTACGAGCTCGTCGTTGGGCGAGGCCCGCCACGAACTGGTGACCGAGGAGTCGGCCGCACCACGCCGAGGCATGGGCGGGACCGGCACATCGGAGGAGTCCGGAGCGGCCGGCGCCTGCGGTTCGGCGGGCGGCTGCTGGCCGCCCTGACCCGGACCGTGGAACCAGTTCGTCTCCAGGGTGTCGTACAGCGGCGTACGGCCGTCCCCGGGACCGGCCGGCGGCAGGGCCTCCGGCTGCTGGGGCTGGAGCGGCAGCGCCGGACGGTACGGCGGAGCCTCGCCCGCCGGGGAGGCGGACGGCAGCGGCGCACCGAAGTCGTTGCCCTCCGAACCGCGCTGACGCGGCGCGGGCAGCTGCTGCCCCTGGTCGTACTGCCCCTGGCCCAGCTGGTTCTGGCCCAGCTGGTTCGGGTCCTGCTGCTGCGGGACACCGAAGTCGGGCCGCGCGAACTGCGCGGTGCTCGCCGGGTCCTGGCCCTGCGGAACGCCCTGCGGGTACGACCGGTCCGGGGAAGCCCTCGGCGCCGAGAAGTCGGGCCGGGCGAACTCGGAGGTGGCGCCGGGGCCCTGGCGGTCGTCCGACGGCCGCTGGTTCGGCGGGGCGTTGAACGACCGGTCCTGGCCGAGGTCCGCCGGACGGGCGAACTGCCCGGTCGCGTCGTGCTCCTCGTGACCGCGCGGCGTGTCCGCGCCCCAGCTGGTGGCCGCCGGCCGCTGCGGCTGCGGGTTGCCCCCGGGCAGCTCGGCACGCGGTCCACCGGGCGGCGGCAGCTGACGGCCGGGGCCGCCGGGCTGCTGGAAACCACCCTGGGCGGGGCCGCCCTGCCCCTGACGGCCCTGGGGCTGCTGCGCTCCGGGGGCCTGCTGGTTCTGCTGGTTCGACTGGTTCTGCCAGCCGGACGGGTTCTGCGGGTTCTGCGGTGCGAACTGACCCGGGCGCCCGTTCTGCCCGGGGGAGGGCGGAGCGCCGTGCCCGAACAGGTTGGTCGCGTCACCGCGGCCCGGGGCCTCGCCCTGCGGGCCGCCCTGGCCGCCGCGGGCGCCGAGCCGGGCGCTGTTGCCGAAGGCGCCGGAGAGGCCGCCGCCCTGGCGCTGGGGCGCCGGACCCTGACCGGGGAAGTCCTGGCCCGGTCCGCCGTTGTCCGGCTGGCCGCCGCCCTGAGGGTCCTGCGGACGGCCCGCACCGGTCTCCCGGGCCGGCAGTGCCGCCCGGGGACCCGCGCCCGCGCCGACCTGGCCGCGCTGGGCGCCCGGTCCACCGCCGAGGCTCTTGGCGCCCGGACCGGCCGGTCCGCCGCCCAGGCCCGCGCGCTGGCCGTTGCCGGCGCCGTTCCCGCTGCCCGCGAGCAGACCGCCCGGGGCGCCGGGCTGCTGTCCGGGGCCCTGCTTGGACGGGGGCTGCTTGCCGCCGTGCGCGACGTCGACGGGCAGCATGACCAGGGCGGTCGTACCACCGGAGTCGGAGGGGCGCAGCTGGATCCGGATGCCGTGACGCAGCGACAGCCGGCCGACCACGAACAGACCCATGCGGCGGGAGACGGAGACGTCCACGGTGGGCGGCTGCGCGAGCCGCTCGTTGATCGCGGCGAGGTCCTCGGGGGAGAGGCCGATGCCGGTGTCGTGGATCTCGACGAGCACGCGCCCGTCGGGCAGCGCGTGACCGGTGACCTTGACCTTCGTCTGCGGCGAGGAGAACGACGTCGCGTTCTCCAGCAGCTCGGCGAGCAGGTGCACGAGGTCGTTGACGACCCGGCCCGCGACCTCGGTGGCGGGCACCCCGGACAGCTCGATGCGCTCGTACTGCTCCACCTCGGAGGCGGCGGCACGGAGCACGTCGACCAGCGGGACGGGCCGGGTCCACCGGCGTCCCGGCTCCTCGCCCGCGAGGACGAGGAGGTTCTCGCCGTTACGGCGCATACGGGTCGCGAGGTGGTCGAGCTTGAAGAGCGAGGACAGCTGGTCCGGGTCGGCCTCGCGGGCCTCCAGCTCGGAGATGAGCGAGAGCTGGCGCTGGATGAGGCCCTGGGAACGGCGCGAGAGGTTGGTGAACATCGCGTTGACGTTGCCCCGGAGGAGGGCCTGCTCGGCGGCGAGGCGGACGGCCTCGCGGTGCACGTCGTCGAAGGCCGCGGCCACCTGGCCGATCTCGTCCCGGGAGTGCACGCCGACCGACTCGACGGAGGTGTCGACGTCCTGCGGGTCGGTCTCGGAGAGCTGCTTGACGAGCTCGGGCAGCCGGTCCTGGGCGACCCGGGTGGCGGTGTCCTGCAGACGCCGCAGCGAACGGATCATGGAGCGGGCCACCACGAAGGCGCCGACGAGCGAGACGCCGAGCACGACGAGGATGACCGCGCCGTTGATGATCGCCTCGCGCTGGGAGGCCTGGCGCAGCTCGCGGGCCTTGGCCTCCATGTCGCTGAGGAGGGTGGCCTCGATCGTCTCCATGGCCTTGATCTTGATGGTGCTCTGGTCGTACCAGTCCAGGTACGACCGGACCTGCTTGCCCTCGATCCCGTTCGTGGTGTCCAGGATCCGCTTGGCGTACATGTTCCCGGCGTTGATCTCCGGGTTGCCGTTGTCCAGGGGAGCCATCAGCTCCTCGGCGCTCTCCCCGGTCGTCCCGTAGATCGTCTTGAACGAGGTGAGGGCCCGGGACTCCTTGGCGAGGGCGTTGGAGCCGAACTGCCGGTCGTTCGGGTTGAGGTGCGGTTCCTTCACCGGCCCGCCCGGCAGCGCCGCGGCGATGACCGCTCGCTGGACCGAGGCGTACTCCTTGGCGGAGGAGAACGCCGCCAGGGCCCGGGTCCGCTTGATCATGTCCGGGTTGCTGGTCGCCTGCGCCATGTCCTGCGAAAGGCTCAGCAGCGAGGTGATCAGCTGGTTGTACTGGTCGATGGTGTTGAGGCTCGGGGCGCCCTCTTCGTACGCCGTCTTGCGGATCGTACGGATGGTGCCGAGCTGGGAGGCGATCTGCGAGATGCTCGCGTGGATGCTGTCGAGCGCCTCGTCGCCCTCGGAGTCACCGATCGAGTCGGTCTCGTCGAGGAAGGCGTCCTTGGCCCGGTCGGTCTTGTCCCGGGGCCCGGCGACCTTGTAGTCGGTGGGCTTGGACTTGTTGGACAGCGGACCGGCCGACTGGTCGCGCTCCATCTGGAGCGCCTGGGCGAGCGTGGTCGCCTGCTTGGTCATCTTGGTCAGCAGCTGCATGTGCTGCAGCTGCTGGCTGTCGTTCATGGACTCGTTGATCCGCAGACCGCCCAGGCTGGTCGCGGCGACCACGGGAAGGGCGAGGAGCGAGACCAGTCGCGTGCTGATGCGCCAGTTACGGAGCGCTATGCGCGAACCCGTGTCGACCGGGCCGCGCGGTTGTGCGGGCGTGTTCGGCTCCGCGCCGCCGCTCGTCGTGGAGCCCGAGCGCTGCGCGCGGTCGCTGTTGTCGCCGGCAGCGGCCGGCCCGGGGTTCTGGGCGTGCTGGGGCGAGGAACCGCGGTCGGTCCCGCCGCGCGGCTCCTGTTCCGCCGGAGCGCTGCCATCCCTCTTGAAACGTCCCTGCACTAGCGTCGCAACCTCTGGACCAGGCGTCCCGCCCGCGTGTGCGGACAAGAACGGTGTCGGCGTCGTGGGGCGCTGGACGCGCCCCATGGGTGGTCGTGTGAGTGACCGGCGTACTTCCCCCTCCCGCCGCCACTCGGCGCTGCGTTGCGCCCCTGCGCGCCGGCCTGAAACCCGCGGCGGTGCGTGGAATTCCAGCACAGTGCAGGATCTCCAACAAGGGCCATGTACCGGGCTGTGACCTGCGTGACACGTTGTGATGGGCGGGTAACAAACGGTGGAGAGTGATCGTGGTTAAAACGGACTATTACGGAGGACTCACCTAGGGGCGGGGGGTGTCCCAGACGCGATGATCAGGAGCGGAATAGTGGATTCAGTGATGCATTGTCCGTTTTCTGGACCATGGCCTACTGTCCGTAATGGGTCAATTGTCGATTAGTTCGTGAGCAAACTCACATGATGATCGTCGCCTCATCCCGGCTCCGGCGGGGAATCGGATGTTTAGCCTGACGCTTTACAGGGATGGCGAATCCGACAAGCCGGCGCCGCGACGAGCGACGCCCTCACCGACAGGGTCCTGACGGCAGATGAAGACGACGACGATGTTCCGCAACATTGCCAACCCCCGGCGCACCACGCTGGCGCACCTCAAGGATGCCGAAGCGCTGCGGACGCCCCCCCAGCCGGAGCACGCCGCCGACCTGCCGACCGTGACGGCCAACCCGCGCCGCACCATCCTGATGGAAGCCCCGGTCACGGTCGCTCAGTAGCCGTCACCGGCAGACGCGAGCTGTGCCCCTCCCACGGCGTTAGCCTGGAGCGTCAGTCTTCAGTCAGCCAGCAAGTGAGGGGCGACAGCATCCCGTGCGCATCGCCAGGTTCTCCATCGACGGCAATGTCGCCTTCGGCGCCGTCGAGGGACAGGGCACCGTGGAATCCGGTGACCTCGTCCTCGACATCATCAAGGGCATTCCGTACGCCGACTTCGAGCTCTCGGGCACCAAGGTCCCACTGAACAAGGTCCGGCTGCTGCCCCCCGTGCTCCCCAACAAGGTCGTGGCCATCGGCCGCAACTACGCGGAGCACGCCGCCGAACTCGGCCACGAGGTGCCCGACGCGCCGATCACCTTCTTCAAGCCCACCACCTCGGTGATCGGCTCCGGCGACGCGATCGAGTACCCCTCCTTCTCGAACGACCTGCACTACGAGGCCGAGCTGGCCGTGGTCATCGGCCGCATGTGCCGCGAGGTCCCCCGCGAGCGCGTGCGTGACGTCATCCTCGGTTACACCTGCGCCAACGACGTCACCGCCCGCGATGTGCAGCAGCGCGAGAAGCAGTGGGCCCGCGCCAAGGGCTTCGACACCTCCTGCCCGCTGGGCCCCTGGGTGGAGACCGAGGTGGACCCCCACGACCTCACCATCCAGGCGACGGTCAACGGCGAGCAGCGGCAGCTCGGCCGCACCAGCGACATGGTCCGCTCCATCGAGGACCTGATCGTCCACATCACGGAGGCCATGACGCTGCTCCCGGGCGACGTGATCCTCACGGGCACCCCCGCGGGGGTCGGACCCCTGCACATCGGCGACGAGGTCGCCGTCACCATCGAAGGCATCGGCACTCTCACCAACAAGGTGATCAAGCGTGGCTAACGCACCTTTCCCCAAGCTCTCGGCTCCGCTCGACCAGGGGAGGCCCCATCGCGTCCGTTTCTGTCCCTCCCCGACCGGCAACCCCCACGTGGGCCTGGTCCGGACGGCGCTCTTCAACTGGGCCTTCGCCCGGCACCACCAGGGCACCCTGGTCTTCCGGATCGAGGACACCGACGCGGCGCGCGACTCCGAGGAGTCCTACCAGCAGCTGCTCGACTCGATGCGCTGGCTGGGCCTGGACTGGGACGAGGGCCCCGAGACCGGCGGCCCGCACGCCCCCTACCGCCAGTCGCAGCGGATGGACCTGTACAAGGACGTCGCCGAAAAGCTGCTCGCCGCCGGGTACGCCTACCCCTGCTACTGCACCACCGAGGAGCTGGACACCCGCCGCGACGCCGCCCGCGCCGCCGGGAAGCCGTCCGGCTACGACGGCCACTGCCGCGACCTCACCGACGAGCGCAAAGCCGCGTACGAGGCCGAGGGCCGCAGCTCGATCGTCCGCTTCCGGATGCCCGACGAGGCCATCACCTTCACCGACCTGGTCCGCGGCGACATCACCGTCCAGCCGGAGAACGTCCCGGACTACGGCATCGTCCGCGCCAACGGGGCCCCGCTCTACACGCTGGTCAACCCGGTCGACGACGCGCTGATGGAGATCACCCACGTCCTGCGCGGCGAGGACCTGCTCTCCTCCACCCCGCGCCAGATCGCCCTGTACCGGGCGCTCATCGAGCTGGGCATCGCCAAGGACACCCCCGCCTTCGGCCACCTGCCGTACGTCATGGGCGAGGGCAACAAGAAGCTCTCCAAGCGCGACCCGCAGGCCTCGCTCAACCTCTACCGCGAGCGCGGGTTCCTCCCCGAGGGCCTGCTGAACTACCTCTCGCTGCTGGGCTGGTCGATCGCCGAGGACCGCGACATCTTCTCGATGGACGAGCTGGTCGCCGCGTTCGACATCAAGGACGTCAACGCCAACCCGGCCCGCTTCGACCTCAAGAAGTGCGAGCACATCAACGCCGAGCACATCCGCATGCTGGATGTGAAGGCCTTCACCGAGGCCTGCGGCCCCTGGCTGCGGGCCCCCTTCGCCCCCTGGGCCCCGGAGGCGTTCGACGCGGAGAAGTGGACGCGGATCGCCCCGTACGCCCAGACCCGGGTCACGGTGCTCTCCGACATCACCGACAACGTCGACTTCCTCTTCCTCGACGAGCCGGTGGAGGACGAGGCGTCCTGGACCAAGGCGATGAAGGGCGACCCGGTGGCCCTCCTGACCACGGCCCGCGCCAACCTGGAAGCGGCCGACTGGAGCGACCCGGAGTCCCTGAAGAACGCCGTCCTCACCGCCGGCGAGGCCCACGGTCTCAAGCTCGGCAAGGCCCAGGCCCCGGTCCGCGTCGCCGTCACCGGCCGCACCGTCGGCCTGCCGCTCTTCGAGTCCCTGGAGATCCTGGGCCGCGACAGGAGCCTGGTCCGCGTCGACGCGGCGCTGGTCAAGCTGACCGCGTAAGCGACGAAACACCTTCGAGGAGGGCCGCAGCCGACCGGCTGCGGCCCTCCTCGGCTTTTCGCCTCCTCGGCCGACCGCCTGCGACTACCGTGAGATCCATGCCGATCCGCGCCGTGCTCTGGGACATCGACGACACGATCTTCGACTACGCGAATGCCGACCGCATCGGTATGCGGCAGCACCTGGAGCGTGAGGGGCTGCCCGAGGCGTACGTCTCGGTCGAGGTGGCCCTCGACGCCTGGAAGGCGCTGAGCGTTCGGCACTGGACCCGGATGACCGCCGGTGAGACCGACTTCCGAGGACAGCGGAGGGACCGGGTGCGGGAGTTCCTCTCCCGCGATCTGGAGGATGCCGAGGCCGAGGCGTGGTTCGGCCGTCACGCCGCCCACTACGAGGCCGCCTGGGCGCTCTTCCCGGACGTCCTGCCGGTGCTCGACCTGCTGGCCCGTGACTACCGCCACGGAATCCTGTCCAACGCCAACACCGACCACCAGCAGCACAAGCTGACCGCGCTCGGCATCCGGGACCGCTTCGAAGCGATGGTCTGCGCGGTCGAGCTGGGGATCTCCAAGCCGGAGGCCGGCGCCTTCCACGCGGCCTGCGAGGCGCTCGCACTGGAGCCGCACGAGGTGGCGTACGTCGGCAACGAGCCCGACATCGACGCCGGCGGAGCTGTCGCCGCCGGGTTGACCGGTATCTGGCTCGACCGGCGGAGCAGCGGCGGGAGGCCGGATCTCGTGACGATCACCGGGCTCGACCAGCTCCCCGGTCTGTTGGCGGGCAATACCCGTTTTGGAGCGCCGGACACCTTCGGGTAATGTTCTTTCTGCGCCGCCCGAGCGGGCCGAAAGATCCGGCCGGGAAGCGCAGACAGAGATCAATCCCCACCAGGGGTTGCATTTCAGTGGGCTATGGTGTAATTGGCAACACTACGGTTTCTGGTACCGTCATTCTAGGTTCGAGTCCTGGTAGCCCAGCGCAAGACCAAGCAGTACGAGCAAGATCAGCAAGACAAGCCCCCGTTGTGTAGCGGCCTAGCACGCTGCCCTCTCACGGCAGTAGCGCCGGTTCGAATCCGGTCGGGGGTACAGATCCTTCCCGCGAGAACATCATGGGTCGCACCCATCGCTCTCGATGCAGGATCGCTAGGGCCCCCGTTGTGTAGCGGCCTAGCACGCTGCCCTCTCACGGCAGTAGCGCCGGTTCGAATCCGGTCGGGGGTACTTGTCACACCATGGGCTATGGTGTAATTGGCAACACTACGGTTTCTGGTACCGTCATTCTAGGTTCGAGTCCTGGTAGCCCAGCGCAAGTCAGCAGTAAACACGCCCCCGTTGTGTAGCGGCCTAGCACGCTGCCCTCTCACGGCAGTAGCGCCGGTTCGAATCCGGTCGGGGGTACAACAGAGCAGTACGGGAAGGCCCTTCACTCCGGTGGAGGGCCTTCCCGCTTGTCCGGAGCGGGATGCCCCGTGCCAAGTGGCCCGCCCGGCAGCGTAGTTGCGCCCGGTGGGGAAGCCCCGGAAAAGGAGAAAGGGCCGCCACGACGCTGGGGCGGCCTTCGGGGAGTGCGGTCAGGAGGAAGGGGTGTGCCGCGGGTCAGCCCGTGCGGCGGAGAGCCTCGCTCAGCCGTGCCGCCGAGTCGATGACCGCCTGGGCGTGCATCCGGCCCGGGTGGCGGGTCAGCCGCTCGATCGGCCCGGAGACCGAGACCGCGGCGACCACCCGGTTCGACGGGCCGCGCACCGGGGCCGAGACCGAGGCGACGCCCGGCTCCCGCTCGCCGATCGACTGGGCCCAGCCCCGCCGCCGTACGCCGGAGAGCGCCGTCGCCGTGAACCTGGCGCCCTGGAGACCCCGGTGCAGACGCTCCGGCTCCTCCCAGGCCATCAGGATCTGGGCGGAGGAACCCGCCTTCATTGTGAGGGTCGAGCCGACCGGCACCGTGTCCCGGAGCCCGGACAGCCGTTCCGCCGCGGCCACGCAGATGCGCATGTCGCCCTGCCGGCGGTAGAGCTGCGCGCTCTCGCCGGTGATGTCGCGCAGGTGGGTGAGCACCGGTCCGGCCGTGGCCAGCAGGCGGTCCTCGCCCGCCGCGGCTGCCAGTTCCGACAGTCGGGGGCCGAGAATGAACCGGCCCTGCATGTCCCTCGCCACCATCCGGTGGTGTTCCAGTGCCACGGCCAGTCGATGGGCCGTGGGCCGTGCGAGCCCGGTCGCCGCGACCAGCCCGGCGAGGGTGGCCGGACCGGACTCCAGGGCGCTCAATACCAGAGCTGCCTTGTCGAGAACGCCGACGCCGCTAGAGTTGTCCATACGACGATACTCCCGTCTCACTCTGTGAAACGCAAGTTCAATTTTCGGCGGAAATTGCGAACCTGTACGGGCGGCCGCACAACGGCTCGTAGCCACCGCCCCGCACGGGGGTCCGGACGGAGGCGCACCGAATCTCTAGTTGGGCCGGCGAAGACGCCGGCCGGAGGGAAAGCGATGGGTAGGACACTCGCGGAGAAGGTCTGGGACGACCATGTCGTCCGACGCGCGGAGGGCGAGCCCGACCTCCTCTTCATCGATCTGCACCTGCTGCACGAGGTGACCAGCCCGCAGGCCTTCGACGGGCTGCGCAAGGCCGGACGTCCGGTGCGACGCCTCGACCTGACCATCGCCACCGAGGACCACAACACCCCGACCATCGACATCGACAAGCCGATCGCCGACCCGGTCTCGCGCATCCAGCTGGAGACCCTGCGCAAGAACTGCGCGGACTTCGGCGTCCGGCTGCACCCGCTGGGCGACGTCGAGCAGGGCGTGGTGCACGTGGTGGGCCCGCAGCTGGGTCTGACCCAGCCCGGCACCACCGTGGTCTGCGGTGACTCCCACACCTCCACGCACGGCGCGTTCGGCGCGCTGGCGTTCGGCATCGGCACCAGCCAGGTGGAGCACGTCCTCGCCACCCAGACGCTGCCGCTGGCCCGCCCGAAGACCATGGCCATCACCGTCGAGGGCGAACTGCCCGACGAGGTCACCGCGAAGGACCTGATCCTGGCGATCATCGCCCGGATCGGCACCGGCGGCGGCCAGGGCTACATCCTCGAATACCGCGGCTCCGCCATCGAGAAGCTCTCGATGGAGGCCCGGATGACCATCTGCAACATGTCGATCGAGGCCGGCGCCCGCGCGGGCATGATCGCCCCCGACGCCACCACCTTCGACTACCTCGAGGGCCGCGACCACGCCCCCGAGGGCGAGGACTGGGACGCCGCCGTCGCGTACTGGAAGACCCTGCGCTCCGACGACGACGCGGTGTTCGACGCCGAGGTCGTCATCGACGCCACCGAACTGGCCCCGTTCGTCACCTGGGGCACCAACCCCGGCCAGGGCGCGCCCCTGTCGGCCAATGTCCCCGACCCGGCTTCGTACGAGGACGCCTCGGAGCGCTTCGCCGCCGAAAAGGCCCTGGAGTACATGGGGTTGACCGCCGGGCAGCCGCTGCGTGACATCAACGTCGACACCGTCTTCGTGGGTTCGTGCACCAACGGCCGCATCGAGGACCTGCGCAACGCAGCGTCGATCCTGGAGGGCCGCAAAGTCGCGAGAGGGGTACGGATGCTGGTCGTGCCCGGCTCGGTCCGGGTCGCGCTCCAGGCCGTCTCCGAGGGCTTGGACAAGGTGTTCACCGAGGCCGGCGCCGAATGGCGGCACGCGGGTTGTTCGATGTGCCTCGGTATGAACCCCGACCAGCTGGCCCCCGGCGAGCGCTCCGCCTCCACTTCGAACCGCAACTTCGAGGGCCGGCAGGGCAAGGGCGGCCGCACCCACCTGGTCTCGCCCCAGGTCGCCGCCGCCACCGCGGTGCTGGGCCATCTGGCCTCGCCCGCCGACCTGTCCGACGCCCGTACCCCCGCCGGAGTCCGATAGCCATGGAAGCATTCACCACGCACACCGGCCGGGCCGTTCCGCTGCGCCGCAGCAACGTCGACACCGACCAGATCATCCCCGCGCACTGGCTGAAGAAGGTCACCCGCGACGGGTTCGAGGATGGGCTCTTCGAAGCCTGGCGCAAGGACGAGAACTTCGTCCTCAACCGCCCCGAGCGCCAGGGCGCCTCGGTCCTGGTCGCCGGCCCCGACTTCGGTACGGGCTCCTCCCGCGAACACGCGGTCTGGGCCCTGCAGAACTACGGCTTCAGGGCCGTCGTCTCCTCCCGCTTCGCCGACATCTTCCGGGGCAACTCGCTGAAGAACGGCCTGCTCACCGTGGTCCTGGAGCAGAAGGTCGTCGACGCCCTCTGGGAGCTGACGGAGGCCGACCCGACCGTCGAGGTGACCGTCGACCTGGAGGCGCGCCAGGTCCGCGCCGAGGGCATCACCGCCCCGTTCGAACTCGACGAGAACGCCCGCTGGCGACTGCTCAACGGCCTCGACGACATCAGCCTCACCCTTCAGAACGAAGCGGACATCGCCGCGTACGAGACGGCCAGGCCCGCCTTCAAGCCGCGTACCATTACGGCCTGAGCAGCGCTTTTCCAGGACTGCGCCCCCTGCCTCCCGGCAGGGGGCGCAGTCGCTTGTTGAGACCCCGTCGGGCGACAACTCGCCCCAGATGGCACAATCGGTGCATGGAACGCGACAGCCAACTCAAGCTCTATGGCCAAGTCGCCGACCGATTGAAGGAAGCGCACGCGAAGGTGCGTGCACTGCAAGTCCCGGAGAGCGTACGGATGGCGCTGACCCGGAAGCTGCTGGTCGTCACGGCCGCGGCGAAGCACGATCTCCCGGACGCGGCAAGGCGTCTGGACCGGATGATGAAGGACCTCGATGAGGGCCGATTCCCCGAAGGTGACTGACACGTGGAACTGCGCATCGGTCGACTTCGTTGCGGCACTAGGGTGATTAGCCCGTTTCGTGTTTGATTTGCGGTATATATCTGCCTAACGTGCGAAAAAGCTTGAACACTTTCGTTCTGGCAATGTCTCCGAAGGGGAAGACGTGAACAAGGCGCAGCTCGTAGAAGCGATTGCCGACAAGGTCGGCGGCCGTCAGCAGGCCGCAGACGCTGTCGACGCGGTACTCGACGCGATCGTCCGTGCCGTTGTCGCAGGGGACCGTGTATCGGTCACCGGCTTCGGCTCGTTCGAGAAGGTCGACCGCCCCGCCCGGTACGCCCGCAACCCGCAGACGGGTGAGCGCGTCCGGGTCAAGAAGACCTCGGTGCCCCGCTTCCGTGCGGGCCAGGGTTTCAAGGACCTGGTGAGCGGCTCGAAGAAGCTCCCCAAGAACGACGTGGCCGTCAAGAAGGCCCCCAAGGGCAGCCTCTCGGGCGGATCCTCCGCCGCCCGTACGACGGTGAAGGCCGCCGCCGCCAAGAAGTCGGCCGCCAAGAAGGCCACCGCGAAGAAGACCACCGCCAAGAAGGCGACTCCGGCGAAGACCACCGCCGCAGCCAAGAAGGTCACCGCGAAGAAGACCACCGCGACGGCCAAGAAGGCCTCTGCGGCCGCCAAGAAGGCGACTCCGGCGAAGAAGGCCGCGACGACCGCCAAGAAGGCCTCGCCCAGCAAGACCGCGCCCGCCAAGAAGACCACGGCGAAGAAGGCGCCCGCCAAGAAGACCACGGCGCGCACCACCACGGCCAAGAAGGCCACCGCACGCAAGAAGTGAGACCGGGCACCCGCTCGCTCAGCACAACGCGCCGGGCCGGGCTCCCCTCCGGGGGAGCCCGGCCCGCGGGCTTTCCGGGCCCCGTTCGGCCCAGCGGTCCCGCTCCGGTCGGGGCTGGGTCAGAACGTCTGCAGCGTCACCAGGGTGATCCGCAGGTCCGCCCCCTCGCCCTCGCCCTCGATCCGCACCCGCTGCCCCGGACGCAGCAGCAGCAGACCGCCCGCGTCGAAGGCCGGGGCGTCGAAGTCCACCGGGGTGCCGTCGTCCAGCAGCACGCTGCCGCTGCGGGTCCCGGGGTCGTATGTGTACGAGGTCGCCTGCATGGGCGGCAGCCTATCGGTCACGGGACAGGGCGCCCGAGGCCGCGATCCGCGCCGTGTGCGACCCCACCCCCAGGGCCAGGGCGACCCGCAGATCCTCGCCCGTATCCACGTCCCGGCGCACCGAGTCGACGCCGGACAGCGCTATTTCCACCGCCCCCGACGCCAGGTGCCGGGCCCCGGACGGACCACCGAAAGCAGGACGGAATTCCGCACCTCCCGCGGCGGCCAGAAATGTCGTTCCGATTCCCGCCGCGTCCCGGAGAAAAGCGCTGGGAAAAGCGGAAGCAAAATCGAGCACCCGCGCCAATTCGTCGGCGCGCAGTGCCGGCAGATCCGCGTTGAGCGCGGCCACCGCGGCGGCGGGCCGCAGGGTCCGCACGGAGTGTGCGCCGTGCGCGAGCGCGGCGTTGAGCCCGGCCCCCGGAACGTCCGGCACGATCCGCGCCCCGAGCGCCGAAAGAGCCGCCGCGGCCACGGCATCGTCCGTGACGACCACCACATCCCGGACCAGGGAACAGGCCAGCGCCGCGGCCACCGTGTCCTGGGCGAACGCCAGGGCCAGCCGGGGCCGCGCATCCTGCCCCGCCGCTTGCCCCAGGCGGCTCTTGGCCCGTGCGAGCGGCTTCAGCGGAACGACCAGGGACCAGGGCCCGGCCGGATCGGTGTTCGTGGCGATCTCCCCCTCCGTACGCGTCAGCACTTATTCTCGCCTGCCGGTACGACAACCTGGAGGTCCGCTACCGAACGTGAGGCGTACGGTGTTCTCGACAGAGCAGGGGCCTGGGGCGAGACTTGACCGCCAGTAGCCAGGCTGCAGGTCGAGAAATTCCTAAGGAAGGTGTCCGAGTGTCCCGCCGCAGAATCGGCTTCTGGTACCGCCTGGCGGCGGTCATCGCCAAGCCGCCATTGGTGGTTCTGTTCAAGCGCGACTGGCGGGGGATGGAACACATTCCGGCCGACGGCGGATTCATCACCGCCGTCAATCACAACTCCTATCTGGACCCGCTCTCCTACGGCCACTTCCAGTACAACACCGGGCGGGTGCCGAGGCTCCTGGCGAAGGCAGGCCTCTTCCGCACCCCGTTCGTCGGGATGATGCTGCGCGGCACCGGCCAGATCCCCGTCTACCGCGAGACCACCAACGCCCTGGACGCCTTCCGGGCCGCCGTGGATGCCATCGAGCGCGGCGAGTGCGTCGCCTTTTACCCCGAAGGCACCCTCACCCGCGACCCCGACATGTGGCCGATGGCCGGCAAGACCGGGGCCGCCCGGGTCGCCCTGATGACCAAGGCGCCCGTGATCCCCGTCGCCCAGTGGGGCGCCAACCTCGCGGTGCCGCCCTACGCCAAGGAGAACAAGTTCCGGCTGTTCCCCCGCAAGACGCTCCAGGTGCAGGCCGGACCGCCCGTCGACCTCAGCCGCTTCTACGGACTGGAGCCGACCCCCGAGGTGCTCCGCGAGGCGACCGAGGTCATCATGGCGGCGGTCACCCGGGAGCTGGAGGACCTGCGCGGCGAGAAAGCGCCCGCCGAGCTCTACGATCACCGCAAAGCCCGTGCTGAACAACGGCGCAGGGCCCAGGGAAAGGGACCCACGTGACGCACCCCGTAAAAGCAGCCGTCTTCGGAACCGGCTCATGGGGTACGGCCTTCGCCGTGATCCTCGCCGACGCGGGCTGCGAGGTCACCCTCTGGGGGCGCCGCGCCGAGGTCGCCGAGACCATCAACACCACCCGCACCAACCCGGACTACCTCCCGGGCATCGCGCTCCCCGACTCCATCCGCGCCACCACCGACGCCGCCGAGGCCCTGCGCGGCGCGGAGTTCGCGTTTCTCGTCGTGCCCTCCCAGACGCTGCGGGCCAACCTCGCCGACTGGGCCCCGCACCTGGAGCCCGACACCGTCCTGGTCTCCCTGATGAAGGGCGTGGAGCTGGGCTCCGCCGAGCTGATGAGCGAGGTGATCGCGGACGTCACCAAGGTCTCCGCCGACCGCATCGCCGTCGTGTCGGGACCCAACCTGGCCAAGGAGATCGCCGAGCGACGCCCCGCCGCGGCCGTCGTCGCCTGCGCCGACGAGTCCGTCGCCCAGCGCCTCCAGGCCGCCTGCCACACCTCGTACTTCCGGCCCTACACCAACACCGACGTGGTCGGCTGCGAGCTCGGCGGCGCCGTGAAGAACGTCATCGGCCTCGCCGTCGGCATCGCGGACGGCATGGGCCTCGGCGACAACACCAAGGGCTCCCTCATCACCCGGGGCCTCGCCGAGACCACCCGACTGGGTCTGGCCATGGGCGCGGACCCGTTGACGTTCTCCGGACTCGCGGGCCTGGGCGACCTGGTGGCCACCTGCTCCTCGCCGCTCTCGCGCAACCACACCTTCGGCACCAACCTCGGCCGTGGCATGACGCTCCAGGAGACGATCGCCGTCACCAAGCAGACCGCCGAGGGCGTCAAGTCCTGCGAATCGGTCCTCGACCTGGCCCGCCGGCACGGGGTCGACATGCCCATCACCGAGACCGTCGTCTCGATCGTCCACGAGGGCAAGTCCCCGGTCGTCGCCGTGAAGGAGCTGATGTCGCGGAGCGCCAAGGCCGAGCGACGCTGACGTCTCCCTTACCAGCAGGTACGCTCATCGCGATATGAGCAGCGAGAACCTCCCCCAGAGCCCTGAGCGCGCCGAGAGCCCTGTGCCGCAGCGCCGCAAGCCCCGCGTGGCTGTCGTGTTCGGCGGCCGCAGCTCCGAACACGGCATCTCGGTCGTCACGGCCGGCGCCGTCATGAAGGCCATCGACCGGACCAAGTACGACGTCCTGCCGATCGGCATCACGACGGACGGCCGCTGGGCGCTCACCGCCGACGAGCCCGAACGCATGGCCATCACCGACCGCAAGGTCCCCGACGTGGACGGGCTCACCGAGTCCGCCGAGGGCAGCGTCGTGCTCTCCGTGGACCCCGGCAGCCGTGAGGTCCTCTACAGCGAACCCGGCTCCGTGCCCAAGGCGCTGGGCGAGGTCGACGTCGTCTTCCCCGTGCTGCACGGCCCGTACGGGGAGGACGGCACCCTCCAGGGACTCCTCGAACTCTCCGGTGTGCCCTACGTCGGCGCGGGTGTCCTCGCCTCCGCCGTCGGCCAGGACAAGGAGTACATGAAGCGCGTCTTCCTCTCCTTCGGGCTGCCGGTCGGACCGTACGAGGTCGTCCGCCCCCGCGAGTGGGACAACGACCCCGCGGCCGCCCGCGAGCGGATCGTGGACTTCGCCGGCGAGCACGGCTGGCCGCTGTTCGTCAAGCCCGCCCGCGGCGGCTCCTCGATGGGCATCACCAAGGTCGACTCCGTCGAAGGACTCGACGAGGCGATCGAGGAGGCCCGCCGCCACGACCCGAAGTTCCTCGTCGAGTCGCTGCTGCGCGGCCGCGAGATCGAGTGCGGGGTGCTGGAGTTCGAGGACGGCCCGCGCGCCAGCGTGCCCGCCGAGATCCCGCCGGTCACCTCGCACGACTTCTACGACTTCGAGGCCAAGTACATCGACTCGGCCGCCGGGCTCGTGCCCGCACCGCTCACCGAGGAGCAGACCGCCGAGGTGCGGCGCCTCGCCGTCGCGGCCTTCGACGCCGTCTCCTGCGAGGGCCTGGTGCGCGCCGACTTCTTCCTCACCGAGGACGGCTCCTTCGTCATCAACGAGATCAACACCCTGCCGGGCTTCACCCCGATCTCCATGTACCCGCGCATGTGGCAGGAGAGCGGCGTCAGCTACCCGGAGCTGGTCGACCGGCTGATCCAGGCCGCGTTGAGCCGCTCCACCGGACTGCGCTGAGGAAGCCGGCGGCCGGCCTTCAGAACTTGCTCGGTACCGTCTTCGAGACCGGGCCGGCGAACGCGGCCAGCGGCGTGATGTCGTGGGCGTACGTCGAGTCCAGCGTGACCTCGACGTACGCCTTGCGGTACGTGGTGGTGAACCGCGGACCGGAGTCCTCGGGCTCCTCCAGCATCCACTGCACACCGTCCGCCTCGACGCCCTGTGACTGAGGGTCGTCCATCTTGGCGGGCCGGGCGACCCCGCAGCGCAGTACGATCGCCCCGTCCCCCCAGCCGGCGGTCAGCTCCGAATCCGGGGAGGGGTCGCTGCGTTCCAGTTCGAGGACGGTCTTCGGCAGCTCCTCGTGCAGGGCCTCGCAGTACGCGGCGGCCTCCGAGGACGGCGTGGGAACCGCGATCGAGGGCCCCGCGTCGCTGAGAGAACAGCCCGCCGCGGCCAGCACGAGCACGGCAGCGGACGGACCGAGGAATATCGAGCGGCGGGAACGGCGGGCGGATGACGTCACCGGCCCAGCCTAGACGGGGGTCAGAGGTGGACGACCGGGCAGGTCAGGGTTCGTGTGATGCCGTCCACCTGCTGCACCTTGGCGACCACCATGCGGCCGAGTTCGTCGACGGTGTCGGCTTGGGCCCGCACGATCACGTCGTACGGACCGGTGACGTCCTCTGCCTGGATGACTCCCGGGATCTTGGAAATGGTCTCGGCGACGATCGACGCCTTGCCCACCTCGGTCTGGATGAGGATGTACGCCTGTACCACGGAACCTCCAGGGCGGCCACGAGGATCATGTGGGGGAAAGGGACGCCACGTTATCGCGTTGCCGCGGGCCACGGGGAGACCTACGGGCCGGATGACGTCCACAGCGTGGCGTACAGAGCGCAGAAGTTGACGTATCTCTTGACGGTACCGACAGCACAGACGGCTCGCGACCGGGGGCCCGGACGGGTGTCCGGGGCGATAAAGGAGAGGTGAGACTCGGTGAAGGGAACCGTGGGCGAGTTGGGGGAGTTCGGGCTCATCAGAGAGCTCACGTCCCGGCTCACCACCACTCCGGCGGTACGGCTGGGGCCCGGCGACGACGCCGCGGTCGTGGCCGCCCCCGACCGCAGGGTCGTGGCCAGTACGGACATCCTGCTGGAAGGCCGGCACTTCCGGCGTGACTGGTCGACGGCGTACGACGTCGGCCGCAAGGCCGCCGCCCAGAACCTCGCCGACATCGCGGCCATGGGCGCCGTGCCCACCGCGCTGCTCCTCGGCCTCGTCGTCCCCGCCGACCTCCCCGTCACCTGGGCCGCCGAACTGATGGACGGGCTGCGCGACGAGTGCCAGGTGGCGGGCGCCGCCGTGGTCGGCGGCGACGTGGTCGGCGGCGACACGATCACCGTCGCGATCACCGCCCTCGGTGACCTGCGCAACCATGAACCGGTCACCCGCGGCGGCGCCCGCCCCGGCGACGTCGTCGCGGTCACCGGCTGGCTCGGCTGGTCCGCCGCCGGGTACGCCGTGCTCTCCCGCGGCTTCCGCTCGCCCCGCGCCTTCGTCGAGGCCCACCGCCGCCCCGAACCGCCGTACCACGCGGGCCCCGCCGCCGCCGGGCTCGGCGCCACCGCGATGACCGACGTCAGCGACGGTCTCGTCGCGGACCTCGGGCACATCGCGGAGTCCAGCAAGGTCCGCATCGACCTGCGCTCCGGCCTCATCGACATCCCCTCGCAGATGTCCGACATCGGCCAGGCCGTAGGCGTCGACCCGCTCCAGTGGGTGCTGACCGGGGGAGAGGACCACGCCATCGTGGCGACCTTCCCGCCGGACGTGAAGCTGCCCGCCCGCTGGAAGGTGATCGGCGAGGTCCTCAACCCCTCAGCCCTGCCCCAGGTCACGGTCGACGGCGCGCCCTGGACCAGCAAGGGCGGCTGGGACCACTTCGGCTCCATCGAGGACACCCCGCCCCGCGCGTGAGCCGGGGACCCGCGCGCGGGGATTAGATTGCTGCGTATGCCCATACGTACCGCTGTACCGCCCCGCGTGCTCACCGTCGCCGGATCAGACTCCGGCGGCGGTGCGGGGATCCAGGCCGATCTGAAGACGATGCTCGCGCTCGGCGTGCACGGCATGAGCGTGCTTACCGCTGTCACCGCACAGAACTCCCTCGGCGTCCAGGGCGCGTGGGAGCTTCCGGTGGACGCCGTACGCGCCCAGTACCGCAGCGTCGTCGACGACATCGGCGTCCAGGCCGTGAAGACCGGAATGCTCTCCTCCGCCACCCTCGTGGAGACCGTCGCCGAACTCCTCGCCACCACCGACGCCCCCGTCGTCGTCGACCCGGTCGGCGTCTCCAAGCACGGCGACGCGCTGCTCGCCGCCGAGGCCCTCGATTCCGTACGGACGAAGCTGCTGCCCGTCGCCACCGTCGCCACCCCGAACCTCGACGAAGTGGCCCAGCTCACCGGGGTCACGGTCACCGACGAGAGCGGGATGCGCCGGGCCGCTGAGGAGATCCTCGCCTTCGGGCCGCGCTGGGTCGTGATCAAGGGCGGCCACCTGCCCGGTGAGGCGGTGGACCTGCTCACCGACGGGAGCGCGGAACACTGGCTGCGCGCCCCCCGGCACGACAACCGCCACACCCACGGCACCGGCTGCACCCTGGCCTCGGCCATCGCCTCCGGGCTCGCGCTCGGTAAGGACGTGCCCACGGCGGTACGGGACGCGAAGACGTACGTCACCGGCGCGATCGAGGCCGGCTTCCCGCTCGGCGGCGGAATCGGCCCCGTCGACCACGGCTGGCGGACCCGCCCGGCTGCCGATCCGGCTTCCTGACCAGCCCCTGAGCACAGCAAAAAGCCGGTCCACCGAGGTGGACCGGCTTTTTGGGCAACCGGCAGGCTGCGCTACGACGGGGACGTCAGCGCGCGACCTTGCCGGCCTTGATGCACGAGGTGCAGACGTTGAGCCGCTTCGGCGTCCGACCGACCACGGCACGCACGCGCTGGATGTTGGGATTCCAGCGACGGGACGTACGGCGGTGCGAGTGCGAAATGCTGTTGCCGAAGCTCGGCCCCTTGCCGCAAACGTCGCAGTTGGCAGCCACGGGTCACTCCAAAGACTTCAGATGCACTTACAGTGAAATCCGGCGCGCCGGAATCATTTGACTGAAGTGGCGGTACCGGAGGAATGGCCCGACTCTCATCGGGCAACCGGAGCAGCATACAACGCCTGCTTCGGAGATACGAAACTACCACGGGTCGGCCCCCTGCCCCGCCCGCCCCCTGTCCGGCCCGGAACCCCGGCAGGCGGGCTAACCTGCGGTGCAGTCCGTCGCCACGGCCGATCGAGGAGGACCATCGGTGCCGCAGCTCCCCGACGATCTGAACGCCGTCGCGGTGCGCACGTGGTGCTCACTGGCCCTGGAGGCCCTGGGCCGGGAGCGCGCGGAGATCGACGCGATCAACGTCTATCCCATCGCCGACGGGGACACCGGCACCAACCTCTATCTGACCGTCGAGTCCGCCCACGCGGCCGTCGAAGCGGTGTTCGCCGCGCACGAGACCCGAGCCACCGCGCCCGCCACCGCCGACGTCGTACGCGCCATGGCGCACGGCGCCCTGATCGGCGCCCGAGGGAACTCCGGCACCATCCTGGCCCAGCTGCTGCGCGGCATGGCCGGGGTGCTGGCCGACGGGGGCGACGCGGCTCACCTGCGCCTCGCCCTCACCCGGGCCGCCGACGCCGCCCGCCGGGCCGTCGCCCACCCCGTCGAGGGCACCGTGCTCACCGTCGCCGCCGCTGCCGCCGAGGCCGCCGGGGGCGAGGAACCTGACCTGCGCGCCGTCGTGCACGCCGCGTACGCCGGAGCACTCGCGGCCCTCGCGAAGACACCCGAGCAACTCGCCGTCCTCGGCCGGGCGGGCGTGGTCGATGCCGGGGGCCGGGGACTGGTCGCGGTACTGGGCGCGCTGGTGGAGACCGTGACCGGGCAGGCTCCGGCACGGGGGCCCCGTACCGGGCCCGGGAGGACGCCCGCGCCCGTGGACGGCGGCTCCGTGGTGGGCCTGCCGGTGGGGGGCACCCCGGTGGAGGGAGGCGCTCTGCCGGGGGAGGGGGCGCTCGACTGTCCCGAGGACGGGGGCGCCGGGCCCGCGTTCGAGGTGATCTACCTCCTGGAGGCCCGGGACGAGCAGGTGGCCCGGCTGCGCACCCGGCTGGACGCGCTGGGCGACTCCCTGGTCGTGGTGGGCGGCGACGGGCTCTGGCACGTCCACGTCCACGTCGACGACGCCGGGGCGGCCGTGGAGGCGGGCGTCGAGGCCGGGCGGCCGTACCGCATCCGGATCACCCACTTCGCCACCGAGAGCGGCCACGACCTCCGCGTCCAGGCCGAACCCACCCAGCGCGCCGTCGTCGTCGTGGTTCCCGGCGACGGACTGGCCGGGCTCTGCACCGAGGCCGGCGCCACCACCGTGATCGCCCGCCCCGGCGAACCGCCCGCCAGCGGCGAACTGGTCGACGCCATCCGGCGCGCCCACGCCCGTGAGGTGGTGCTGCTGCCCAACGACGCGGCCCTGCGCCACACCGCCGCCGCGGCCGCCGAACAGGCCAGGACCGAGGGGGTCCGGGTCGCCCTCGTCCCCACCCGGGCCGCCGTCCAGGGCATCGCCGCCCTCGCCGTCCACGAGCCCGACCGGGGCTTCGACGAGGACGTGGTCGCCATGACCGCGGCCGCCGGCGCCACCCGGTACGCCGAACTGGCCGTCGCGGAGCGCCAGTCGTGGACCATGGCCGGGATCTGCCAGGCCGGGGACATCCTCGGCCTGATCGACGGCGACGTGGCCGTGATCGGCGCCGACGTCCCGGCCACCGCCCGCACCGTCCTCGACCGGATGCTGGCGGCGGGCGGCGAGCTGGTCACCCTCGTCCTCGGCGAGGACGTCCCCGACGCGCTGGCCGACGCGCTGGAGGAGCACGTGCGCGACGGCTACCTCGCCGTGGACACCGTGGTCTACCGGGGCGGGCACCAGCGCGCCCCCCTGCTCATCGGCGTCGAGTAGCCGAGTCGCCGCGGCACGGTCGCGCCCGGCGGACAGCTGTCAGTGCCGTGGTGTGCAATGGATCGCGTGTCCTCGTTCGATGAACCCCTCAAGAAGCTGCTCGGCGGAGCCACCGCGAAGGTGATGGCCGAACACCTCGACCTGCACACGGTCGGTGATCTGCTGCACCACTACCCGCGGCGGTACGAGGAGCGCGGCAAGCTGACCGCGCTGGCCGACCTCCCGCTGGACGAGCACGTCACGGTGCTCGCCCAGGTCGCCGACGCCCGGATCCTGATGTTCAACAACGGCCGGGGCAAACGCCTGGAGGTCACCCTGACCGACGGCAGCGGCCGCCTCCAGCTGGTCTTCTTCGGCCACGGAGTCCACAAGCCGCACAAGGAGCTGCTCCCGGGCCGCCAGGCGATGTTCGCGGGCAAGGTCTCCGTCTTCAACCGCAAGATGCAGCTCGCCCACCCCACGTACCAACTGCTCGACGCCTCCGACGCCGACGAGGCGACCGAGGCCGTGGACGCCTTCGCCGGACGGCTGCTGCCGATCTACCCCGCCTGCAAACAGCTCGACTCCTGGCGGATCGCCAAGGCCGTCGACGCCGTACTGCCCAGCGCGCGGGACGCGGTGGACCCGCTGCCCGCCTCCCTGCGCGAGGGCCGGGGCTTCACCTCACTGCCCGAGGCGCTGCTGAAGGCGCACCGCCCGCAGACGAAGGCGGACGTCGAGGACGCCAGGGCCCGGCTCAAGTGGGACGAGGCGTTCGTCCTCCAGGTCGCCCTGGCCCGCCGCCGGTACGCCGACACCCAACTGCCCGCCGCCGCCCGCCGCCCCGTCGTGGACGGCCTGCTGGACGCCTTCGACGCCAAGCTGCCCTTCACCCTCACCGAGGGCCAGCAGAAGGTCAGCAAGGAGATCTTCGACGACCTGGCCACCGAGCACCCGATGCACCGCCTCCTCCAGGGAGAGGTCGGCTCCGGGAAGACGCTGGTGGCCCTGCGCGCCATGCTCACCGTGGTCGACGCCGGCGGCCAGGCCGCGATGCTCGCCCCCACCGAGGTCCTCGCCCAGCAGCACCACCGCTCGATCACCGAGATGATGGGCGAGCTGGCCGGCAATTGGGGGCTGTGGCGCGAAGCGCCTCTCGATGAGGGGCGGCGGTCGGGCGACGGGCGGGCGCTCGGCGGCTCCGACCGGGGCACCAAGGTCGTCCTGCTCACGGGCTCCATGGGGATGGCGGCCCGCCGTCAGGCCCTGCTCGACCTGGTCACCGGCGAGGCGGGCATCGTCATCGGCACCCACGCGCTGATCGAGGACAAGGTCCAGTTCCACGACCTCGGCCTCGTCGTGGTCGACGAGCAGCACCGCTTCGGCGTGGAACAGCGCGACGCCCTCCGTTCCAAGGGCAAGCAGCCGCCCCACCTCCTCGTCATGACCGCCACCCCCATCCCCCGTACGGTCGCGATGACGGTCTTCGGCGACCTGGAGACCTCCGTCCTGGACCAGCTCCCGGCCGGCCGCTCCCCGATCGCCAGCCACGTCGTCCCCGCCAAGGACAAGCCGCACTTCCTCAGCCGTGCCTGGGAACGCGTCCGCGAGGAGGTGGAGAAGGGCCACCAGGCGTATGTGGTCTGCCCCCGTATCGGCGACGACGCGGAAGAGGCGGAGGGGAAGGAAGGGAAGAAGGCGAAGGCCAAGAAGCAGGCCGCCGACGAGGCCCCCGAGAAGCGGCCGCCGCTCGCCGTGCTGGAGATCGCCGACGAACTGCGCAAGGGCGCGCTGGCCGGACTGGGCGTCGAGGTGCTGCACGGGAGGATGCACCCCGACGAGAAGGACGACGTCATGCGCCGCTTCGCCGCCGGGGACGTCGACGTCCTGGTCGCCACCACCGTCATCGAGGTCGGGGTCAACGTCCCCAACGCCACCGCCATGGTGATCATGGACGCCGACCGCTTCGGCGTCTCCCAGCTCCACCAGCTCCGCGGCCGCGTCGGCCGTGGCTCCGCCCCCGGGCTCTGCCTGCTGGTCAGCGAGGCCCACGAGGCGAGCCCCGCCCGCGCCCGGCTCTCCGCCGTCGCCGCCACCCTCGACGGCTTCGAGCTCTCCCGCATCGACCTCGAGCAGCGCCGCGAGGGCGATGTGCTGGGCCAGGCCCAGTCCGGAGTGCGCTCATCGCTGCGGATGCTCACCGTCATCGACGACGAGGAGGTGATCGTCGCAGCCCGGGAGGAGGCCGTCGCGGTCGTCGCCGCCGACCCCGAGCTGGAACACCTGCCGGAGCTGCGCACGGTGCTGGCAGCCCTCCTCGACAAGGACCGCGAGGAGTATCTGGACAAGGGGTGAGGGCACGAGGGTGTGCTGCCGGCCGGGCCGGTGCGGGCCGCACGCCATATCGTGGACGCACGGCACGCGCACAGCGCGCGTACCGACCGCCGACGGCCCCGTGCGCCGTACGCCCCCGACCCCGAGGACCCGACACCCATGACCCGCGTGATCGCCGGCTCGGCCGGCGGACGCCGCCTGGCCGTCCCGCCCGGCACCGGCACCCGCCCCACCTCCGACCGTGCGCGCGAGGGCCTCTTCTCCACGTGGGAAGCGCTGCTCGGCACCCTGGAGGGGGCCAGGGTCGCCGATCTGTACGCCGGATCCGGCGCCGTCGGCCTCGAAGCGCTCTCCCGCGGGGCGGTCCACGCCCTGCTCGTCGAGGCCGACCCGAAGGCCGTCCGCACCGTCCGCGACAACGTACGCACCCTCGGTCTCCCCGGCGCCGAAGTCCGCACCGGCAAAGCCGAGCAGATCGTGACAGGAACGGCGCCCGCCGACCCGTACGACATCGTCTTCCTGGACCCGCCGTACGCCGTCACCGACGACGATCTTCGCGAGATCCTGGTCACACTCCGTGCTCAGGGGTGGCTCAGCGACGATGTGCTCGTCACCGTGGAACGCAGCACCCGGGGCGGAGAATTCGGCTGGCCCGCCGGATTCGAGCCACTGCGGTCCCGTCGTTACGGCGAGGGAACGCTTTGGTACGGTCGCGCCGCCGCTACGTGCGAAGACGCACGATGACCGGACCGGAGAGCGAGGGAATCACAGTGCGCCGCGCCGTCTGTCCGGGGTCGTTCGACCCCATCACCAACGGACATCTCGACATCATTGGCCGAGCCTCGAAGCTGTACGACGTGGTGCACGTGGCGGTGATGATCAATCAGTCCAAGAAAGGGCTGTTCACCGTGGACGAGCGGATCGAGCTGATCCGCGAGGTCACCGCCGACTTCGGCAACGTCGAGGTGGAGTCCTTCCACGGCCTGCTGGTCGACTTCTGCAAGCAGCGGGAGATCCCGGCGATCGTGAAGGGCCTGCGAGCCGTCAGCGACTTCGACTACGAGCTGCAGATGGCCCAGATGAACAACGGCCTCTCCGGCGTCGAGACGCTCTTCGTGCCGACCAATCCGACGTACAGCTTCCTGTCGTCCTCGCTGGTCAAGGAGGTGGCGACCTGGGGCGGCGACGTCTCCCACCTGCTGCCGCCGACCGTGCACGAGGCGCTCGTGAAGCGGCTGGGCGAACGCTGAGCCGCTGACGGCCCGTCACCAGGTTGTCTGGGGGCGGCCGACTGGCCTTACAGTCGTCCCGTCCGTCTCCAACGGAGCAGCAGCTTCAACAGAGCAGCAGAGAGTGGCGAGCACACGGTGGACGTGCAGAAGAAGCTCGACGAGATCGTCGAAGCGGTCGGGAGCGCCCGATCCATGCCCATGTCGGCCTCGTGCGTGGTCAACCGCGCCGAGCTGCTCGCGATGCTCGAAGAGGTGCGCCAGGCCCTGCCCGGCTCCCTCGCCCAGGCGCAGGAGCTGATCGGCGGCCATGAGCAGCTCGCCGTGCAGGCCCGGCAGGAGGCCGAGCGGATCATCGAGTCCGCCCACGCCCAGCGCGCCTCGCTGATCTCCGAGACCGAGATCGCCCGCCAGTCGCAGAGCGAGTCCGACCGGATCCTGTCCGAGGCCCGCCGCGAGGCCGAGGAGGTCCGGGCCGAGGCCGACGACTACGTCGACAGCAAGCTCGCCAATTTCGAGGTCGTCCTCACCAAGACCATCGGTTCCGTGGACCGGGGCCGCGAGAAGCTCCTCGGTCGCGGTCAGGGCCTGGACGAGCAGGGCTATCAGGACCCCGACTTCGCCGAGGCCCCCGAGCGCAGCGCCGACCCGGAGACCCTGCGGCAGCGGGCCGACGCCTATGTCGACGCCAAGTTCGGCGCCTTCGAGGCCGTTCTCGCGAAGACCCTGGAGGCGGTCGGCCGGGGCCGCCAGAAGCTGCACGGCCGGGTCGCCAGCGACGACCTCGGCGCGCACATGGCCGCCCAGGACGCCGCGGGCGACCAGGGGCACACCAGCGACGCCGATTACCTGGCCGGCCTCGCCGAGCTGGC
Organism: Streptomyces sp. CA-278952; assembly: GCF_028747205.1. Lineage (NCBI taxonomy): Bacteria > Bacillati > Actinomycetota > Actinomycetes > Kitasatosporales > Streptomycetaceae > Streptomyces > Streptomyces sp. CA-278952. The sequence continues at coordinate 1,973,068 of NZ_CP112880.1, read as the reverse complement.
CCCGGAACCGCAGCGGGCGCCCCAGCCGCCCCAGCCGCCCCAGTACCCCGCGCCGCCGCAGGGCGAGCCGAGCTACGCGCAGGCGGCGTACGGCTATCAGGAGCAGCCGCAGCAGCAGCCGCTCCAGCAGGGCGTCCCGGACGCGTACGGCTACCAGCAGCAGCCCGATCCGTACGCGGCGTACCAGCAGCAGGGGGGCTACGACCCGAACGGGTACCCGCCCCCGCCGGGGACCCAGCCGGACTACGGCTGGCAGCAGCAGGCCCAGCCGCAGCCCCAGCAGTCCCAGCCCCAGGCGGCCGACCAGCAGGGTGGGGGCGCGCTGGACGAGACCAGCCTCTTCGACACCAGCATGATCGACCTGGAACAGCTGCGCCGGTACGAGCAGGGCCGCTGATCCCGGGCGGGCCGACCCGATTGGGTGCTGAGCGGTCCGTCCAGTATCCTGAATCCTCGGTCGCACATAGGTCCGCGATCTCGGCTGCCCGTTTCGTCCACGGAACGGAGACGGTTCGTCCCCGGACCGTAGACGGCCCTCCCTTCGCAGGACGACACCCATGATTTCGAAAGCAGGAAAAGCCCTGAACGGCCACCTCGACCACCGCAATCCTCTCGTGTTCGATACGCACGAGCTGGGTCGGCGTCCCGGTGCCCTGAAGCGGCTGACCCGCACGGTGGACGCACCCGGTTCACCGGTCCTGGGCATCGACGGCGTCATCGGCGTGCCGGAAGGCGCACCCGTGGAGCTGGACCTCCGCCTCGAATCGGTCATGGAAGGGGTGCTTGTCACAGGCACCGCCCGTGCAACCGCCGAGGGGGAGTGCGTAAGGTGTCTGGAGCCGCTGACCGTAGAGGTCGACGCGGATTTCCAGGAGATGTTCTCGTACCCTGACGCCGATGACCGGGGCCGCAGCAGTGCGGCGGAACCGGCCGACGACGCCGAGGACGACGAGGACAGGTTCTTCCTCGAGGACGGCTTGTTCGACCTCGAGTCAATGCTGCGTGACGCGGTAGTGCTCGCACTGCCCATGCAGCCGGTGTGCAAGGAGACCTGCGCCGGTCTGTGTTCCGAATGCGGAATCAGGCTGGACGAGAATCCGGACCACCACCACGACGCCCTCGACATTCGTTGGGCGGCACTGCAAGGACTCGCCGATACCGTTCAGGCCGGCGAGAAGGACAACATGGGCGGCGCCGAACCGGGCGTCGACGAGAAGCAGGAGAAGTAGCCGTGGCTGTTCCGAAGCGGAAGATGTCGCGCAGCAACACGCGCCACCGCCGGTCGCAGTGGAAGGCTGCGGTCCCCACTCTGGTTTCGTGCGAGCGTTGCCAGGAGCCCAAGCTCCAGCACATTGCGTGCCCGAGCTGCGGCACCTACAACAAGCGCCAGGTCCTCGAGGTCTGAGCGGCTGGTGAGAGGCCCGATGTCTGAGTTGTCCAGCGCCAAGAAGCAGGCAGACAACGTCAACACAGCCTCGTCCCACACGCTTCTGGAAGGGCGGCTCGGGTATCACCTCGAGTCCGCCCTTCTGGTGCGTGCGCTGACCCACCGTTCGTACGCATACGAGAACGGCGGTCTGCCCACCAACGAGCGGCTCGAATTCCTCGGGGATTCGGTGCTCGGCCTGGTGGTCACGGACACGCTGTACCGCACCCACCCCGACCTGCCCGAAGGCCAGCTGGCCAAGTTGCGGGCCGCGGTGGTCAACTCGCGTGCACTTGCGGAAGTGGGCCGCGGCCTCGAACTCGGCTCCTTCATCCGGCTCGGCCGCGGTGAAGAGGGCACGGGGGGCCGGGACAAGGCTTCCATCCTCGCCGACACACTGGAAGCAGTGATCGGTGCGGTCTATCTCGACCAGGGCCTCAGCGCGGCCGCGGAGCTGGTCCACCGGCTCTTCGACCCGCTGATCGACAGGTCCTCGAACCTCGGTGCCGGCCTGGACTGGAAGACCAGCCTCCAGGAGCTCACCGCGAGCGAGAGCCTCGGAGTCCCCGAGTACCTCGTCACGGAGACCGGTCCGGATCACGAGAAGACCTTCACTGCTGCCGCTCGCGTCGGTGGTGTCTCGTACGGCACCGGCACCGGCCGTAGCAAGAAGGAAGCGGAGCAGCAGGCGGCGGAGTCCGCCTGGCGTGAGATCAGCGCCGCCGCGGAGGCACGGCTGGCCGCGGAGAAGTCCGCGGCCGACGGAGGGGTCGCCGACACCCCTGCCGATCCGTTGCCGAACACGGACGCCGCTCCGGCCTGAAGCGAAAAGGGAACCCCTCGGTGCCATGCGGCACCGGGGGGTTCTCCCTGTCCCGGGGGAGCGGGTTCTCCGAAGAACCGCTCCCGTACTACCGTCGTCATGTCTGGAGTACCGCACATCGTGCCTGAGCTGCCCGAGGTCGAAGTCGTCCGCCGAGGCCTTGAACGCTGGGTCAGCGGCCGCACCGTCAGCGAGGTCGAGGTCCTGCACCCGCGTGCGGTCCGCCGGCACCTCGCGGGCGGCGTCGACTTCGCCGCCCGGCTGCGCGGAGTCCGCTTCGGGGCGGCGATGCGCCGCGGCAAGTACCTCTGGGTGCCGATCGACGACGCCTCCGCCTCACTGCTGGGACACCTCGGCATGAGCGGACAGCTGCTGGTGCGGCCGACGGACGCGCCCGACGAGAAGCACTTGCGGATCCGGATGCGGTTCGACGACGTGCTCGGCACCGAGCTGCGCTTCGTCGACCAGCGCACCTTCGGTGGGCTCTCGCTGCACGACAACACCCCCGACGGCCTGCCGGACACCATCGCGCACATCGCCCGGGACCCCCTCGACCCGCTCTTCGACGACGCCGCGTTCCATGCCGCGCTGCGGCTGCGCCGTACGACGGTCAAGCGCGCCCTGCTCGACCAGTCGCTGATCAGCGGGGTCGGCAACATCTACGCGGACGAGGCGCTCTGGCGCGCCAGGCTGCACTACGACCGGCCGACCGCGACCCTGACCCGTCCCAGGTCCGCCGAGCTGCTCGGCCACGCCCGCGACGTCATGAACGCGGCACTCGCCCAGGGCGGCACCAGCTTCGACAGCCTGTACGTCAACGTGAACGGCGAGTCCGGCTACTTCGACCGGTCGCTCGACGCGTACGGCCGGGAGGGCGAGCCGTGCCACCGGTGCTCCACCCCGATGCGCCGCCGCGCCTGGATGAACCGCTCCAGCTACTACTGCCCGCGCTGTCAGCGTCCGCCGCGCGCCTCGTCGTAACGCGTACGGGCGGCCAGCACGTCGTCCATTCGCCCTTCGACGAACCGGATCAGCCCGAGGAGCTTCTCCGTGACCTCGCGGCCGAAGGGGGTGAGCTCGTAGTCCACCCGGGGCGGGTTGACCGGCTGGGCCTCCCGCAGGACGAGCCCGTCGCGCTCCAACGCGTGGAGGGTCTGGGAGAGCATCTTCTCGCTGACCCCGTCGACCCGGCGGCGCAGCTCGTTGAACCGGAGGCTTCCCTCGTGGAGTGCGCCGAGTGTCAGGCTGCCCCAGCGTCCGGTGGCGTGCTCCAGCGTGGAGCGCGAGGGGCACTCCCGGGAGAAGACGTCAAACGCGAGACGGTCCGTATCACTGGCCATGACAGAAGCTTACTCCCGTACAGCGCTCACCCCGAGGGAGCGCTGTACGGGAGCAAGTAGAGGGGGAGGCGGACTGTGGAGGTGGGTCAGAAGCCGAAGTTCTGGACCCACCAGGGGCCGCCGGATCCCTCGTGGACGCCGATGCCGATGGTCTTGTAGTCGCAGTTGAGCATGTTCGCCCGGTGGCCTTCGCTGTTCATCCAGCCTTCCATCACGGCCTGGGCGTCGGCCTGGCCGCGGGCGATGTTCTCCGCGCCGAGCCCCTGCACACCGGCCTGTGCGGCCCGGTCCCAAGGAGTGTCGCCGTCCGGGTCCGTGTGGTCGAAGAAGCCACGGGCCGCCATGTCCTCGCTGAAGTTCTGGGCGAGCGAGGTCAGTGGGGCGCTGGTGGACAGCGGGGAGCAGCCGGCCTTCGCGCGCTCCTGGTTCACCAGCGCCAGCACCTCGGTGCGCGCGGAGGCGTCGGTGGGGGAGGGGCTCGGCTTCTTGCTGGGCGGCGGGGCGGAGGAGGTCTTCGGCGGGGCCGGGGCCTTGCTCGCCGGGGCGCTGCTCTTCTCCGGGGCCTTCGGGGCGGCGGGCGCCTTCGCCTTGTCGGACGGGGTGGCCGCCGGCTTCTTCGACGTGGCGGGGGCGGCCGACTTCGACGGCGTCTTCGAGGGCGAGGCCGAGGGCGTCTTGGACGGTGTCTTCGACGGAGCCTCGCCCGGCGCCTCCGGGCGCTCGGAGCCCCGGCTGGTCGGGGAGGCGGACCGGTCGGCCGGCGCGGTGGAGCTGCCGCCCTGTGTCAGCAGGTCCGGAGCGCCGCCGCTGCGCACCTGGTCGGCGGCGGTGGTGTTGCCGGAGGTGTAGGTGTCGCCGCCGGGAAGCAGACCCGAGGCGACGGCGACCGCGCCGACGGCCACGGCCGCGGAGACGCCGAGGAGTCCGGTGCGGATCGGCACGGCGGACTTCTTGCGGCGCGTGCCCCGGCGCCGCGAGGCGCCCCCGGTCGCGGGTTCTTCAGCGGCGGGGCCTGCGGCGGATCGTCGATGGCGTCCCATGCGCTGTGCCTTCCTGGTACTCCGGACGCCCGTGCGACGTCGACTCGACTGCCCCGTTGATCGAATTCGGTGGCACGTGGAGTGAATGTCGCCGCTCGATCGACTTTCCGGTCGATACCCGACACCCATCCGATGCTCACCCGATCGAGTGAGGCTGTTCCGACGGGACTGTAGCCCATGGCCGAAAGAGGGCGACGTGCTTCACGAGCAATTGGCCGGTTAGCGTTCGGGCATGAACGAAGAAGCGCGCCTCGTCGTCTGGGTACGCGGCCGAGTACAGCAAGTAGGCTTCCGCTGGTTCACCAGGGCAAATGCTTTGGAGATCGGCGGTCTCATCGGGTTCGCCCTCAATCTGGACGATGGCAGGGTGCAGATCGTGGCCGAAGGGCCGCGTGAGAATTGCCACCGTCTGCTGGACTGGCTGCGGTCCGACGACACACCCGGGCGCGTGGACGGAGTCACTGAGATCTGGGACACCCCGCGCGGTGGATACGACGGATTCGCCATCCGCTGATCCCGCCCCGCGCGGGGCCTTCGGATCCGCTCGGTGAACGTCGCGCGCCGAACGGTCACCGGAACGCCCATGTGGCGCCCGCACCCGAAATGACCTGCGACGGGACCCGGCGGCGGCCGATGGTTGCCAGATGCGGGATGTCGTGCAAGGCTGCGGCATTGACGAAGATCCGCACACCCCTCGGGGTCCCGCAGGAGAGTCGCGCCGCATGATCGTCCGGCGGCGCACCCCCGGACGCCCGGGTACACAGGGTGTGATCGTGTTGACCGTCAAACTTTTTGGTGAGACGCTGAAAACCCCGCGCACCTTAGCTGTTCGGTAGAGCTGATTAGCAGCAGAACCGCAGTGGTGAAAGAGCCCTGCCGAGCACCGCGGGTGCGATCCCCAGACGACCCACACCGCATCGGTCGGTCACTCATTGTGGAGGACCATCCATCATGGCAAAGGCGCTTCTCGGTTACGTCGGCGGTTCCGACCCGCGACTCCTCGCCGAGATGCGACGGCTCCAGCAGCGCGTCCAGGACCTGGAATCCGAGCTCAACCGGATCCAGGACGAGAACGACGCGCTCAACGCCGCCGCCCAGCACCAAGAGTCGCTGCTCGACAGCATCGACATCGACGTACCCCAGGGCGAGCCTGCGCTGACCTGACCACCCTGGCCCCTCGGGCCGGTCGGGCCGGGCACGCTCAGTAGCCTCGGAACATCTCTGATTCGTCTCGCGTCACGGATCGCCGTCCCCGAACACCGGGGTCCCCGCACTGCCGGGGACGTCGTTGTCCGGTCGTTCTGCGGTGCACCGCGCGGGACCGGCAGCTGGCTTCACGCAGACACCAGCAAGATTCACAGGGACGCCTCGGCGTCCCTTTTTCTTTGCCCGACCCCCACCCCGGACGTACCGGCCTTCGCTTACCGTCTGATGTGCCCTGCACCTTCATCAGCGAAACCGAGAGTGAAAGGTAGAGTCCGGCGGCGTGCACCTCAAGGCCCTGACCCTGCGTGGTTTCAAATCGTTCGCGTCCGCCACCACCCTGCGGTTCGAACCGGGGATCACCTGCGTCGTCGGTCCCAATGGATCCGGTAAATCCAATGTGGTGGACGCGCTCTCCTGGGTCATGGGGGAACAGGGCGCCAAATCCCTGCGCGGCGGCAAGATGGAAGACGTGATCTTCGCCGGGACGACCGGGCGGCCCCCGCTCGGCCGCGCCGAAGTGTCGCTGACCATCGACAATTCCGACGGTGCATTGCCCATCGAGTACGCCGAAGTGACGATCACCCGGATCATGTTCCGCAATGGCGGCAGCGAATACCAGATCAATGGCGACACCTGCCGGCTGCTCGACATCCAGGAACTCCTCTCCGACTCCGGCATCGGCCGCGAGATGCACGTCATCGTCGGGCAGGGCCAGTTGGACTCCGTGCTGCACGCCGACCCGATGGGCCGCCGGGCCTTCATCGAGGAGGCCGCGGGCGTCCTGAAGCACCGCAAGCGCAAAGAGAAGGCGCTGCGGAAGCTGGACGCGATGGGCGCCAACCTGGCCCGGGTCCAGGACCTCACCGACGAACTGCGCCGCCAGCTCAAGCCGCTCGGCCGACAGGCCGCCGTCGCCCGCCGGGCCGCCGTCATCCAGGCCGACCTGCGCGACGCCCGGCTCAGGCTCCTCGCGGACGACCTGGTGACCCTGCGGGACGCGCTGCGCGACGAGATCGCCGACGAGGCTGAGCTGAAGAAGCGCAAGGACGCGGCCGAGGCCGAGCTGAGGACGGCGCTCGCGCGGGAGGCCGAGCTGGAGGGCGAGGTACGCCGGCTCGCGCCCCGGCTCCAGCGCGCGCAGCAGACCTGGTACGAGCTGTCGCAGCTGGCCGAGCGGGTCCGCGGCACGATCTCGCTGGCCGACGCCCGGGTCCGCAGCGCCTCCGAGGCGCCCCCCGAGGAGCGCCGGGGCCGCGACCCCGAGGACCTGGAGCGCGAGGCCGCCCGGATCCGCGAGCAGGAGGCGGAGCTGACGGCGGCCCTGGAAGCGGCCGAACACGCGCTGGAGGACACCGTCGCCCACCGCGCCGACCTGGAACGCGAGCTGGCCGCCGAGGAGCGCCGGCTCAAGGACGCGGCCCGCGCCATCGCGGACCGGCGCGAAGGGCTCGCCCGGCTGAACGGCCAGGTCAACGCGGCCCGCGGCCGGGCCGGTTCGGCACAGGCCGAGATCGACCGGCTCGCCGCCTCGCGCGACGAGGCGCAGGAGCGCGCGGCGAGCGCCCAGGAGGAGTACGAGCAGCTCAAGGCCGAGGTCGAGGGGCTGGACGGGGCCGACGAGGAGCTGACCGGCCGCCATGAGGAGGCCGAGCAGGCCCTCGCGGAGGCCCGGGCCGCCCACAGCACGGCGCGCGACGAGGCGACCGCCGCCGAGCGCAGGCGGGCGGCGGTCGCGGCGCGGCACGAGGCGTTGGCCCTGGGGCTGCGCCGCAAGGACGGTACGGGCGCGCTGCTCGGGGCCCGGGACCGGCCGGCCGGACTCCTCGGCCCGGCCGCCGAACTGCTGACCATCGAGCCCGGTTACGAGATCGCGGTCGCCGCCGCGCTCGGCACGGCGGCGGACGCCGTGGCCGTCACGGACCCGGCCACGGCCGCCGACGCGATCCGGCTGCTGCGCGAACGGGACGCGGGGCGCGCGGCGATGCTGCTGGGCGCGGACAGTGTTGGCAGCGCGGACAGCGTGGATGGTGCGGGCCCCGCAAACAGTGCGGGCAGTGTTGGCAGTGTTGGCAGTGCGGGCCCTGCGGACAGCGTTCCCGCCGCACCCCGTCACGTACCGGAGCAGGCACCCGTACGGGAGGCCTCGGAGAAGACCGCCTCCGCCGTGCTGCCCGCGCAGGGGGGCGTGGAACCCGGGTCGGCGGCGCGGAGCGGCACCGACGCCGCGGCACACCCGGCGGGCCGTGCCGGGACGGCCACCGTCCTCGCCGCGCCCGCCGTCGCCGACCTGGTGCGCGGGCCCACGGCGCTGCTCGGGGCCGTACGCAGCCTCGTACAGGACATGGTGGTCGTCGGGACGCTGGAGGAGGCCGAGGAACTGGTGGCCGCGCACCCCGGGACCACCGCGGTGACCGCTGAAGGCGACGTGCTCTCCGTCCACTTCGCCCACGGCGGGTCGGCCGGGGCGCCCAGCCTTCTGGAGGTGCAGGCCTCCGTCGACGAGGCCGCCGCCGAGCTGGCCGACCTCGCCGTGCGGTGCGAGGAGCTCGCCGAGGCCCAGCGCCTGGCGGGGGAGCGGCGCACGGAGCGGACCGCGCTCGTCGAGGAGCTGGCGGAGCGCCGCCGGGCGGCCGAGCGGGAGAAGTCCGGCTTCGCCCAGCAGCTCGGGCGGCTCGCCGGGCAGGCCCGGGGCGCGGCCGGCGAGGCGGAGCGCATGACCGCGTCCGCAGCCCGCGCCCAGGAGGCCCTGGAGCGGGCGACGGAGGAGGCCGAGGAGCTGGCCGAACGGCTGCTGGTCGCCGAGGAGGCCCCGGCCGAGGAGGAGCCCGACACGTCGCGGCGGGACCGGCTCGCCGCCGACGGGGCCAATGCCCGCCAGACCGAGATGGAGGCCCGGCTCCAGGCCCGTACCCACGAGGAGCGGGTCAGGGCGCTGGCCGGCCGCGCCGATGCGCTGGACCGGGCCGCCCGCGTCGAACGGGAGGCGCGCACCCGTGCCGAACAGCGCCGGGCCCGGCTGCGGTACGAGGCCGAGGTCGCCTCCGCCGTGGCCTATGGCGCCCGTCAGCTGCTGGCACACGTCGAGGTGTCCCTCGTACGGGCCGACCAGGAGCGGACGGCGGCCGAGGCGGCGAAGGGCGAGCGGGAGCGTGAGCTGGCCGTCGAGCGCGACCGGGGCCGGGGGCTGAAGGGCGAGCTGGACAAGCTCACCGACTCGGTCCACCGGGGCGAGGTGCTGGGCGCGGAGAAGCGGCTGCGGATCGAACAGCTGGAGGCCAAGGCCCTGGAGGAGCTGGGTGTGGAGCCCGCCGGGCTGGTCTCCGAGTACGGGCCGGACCAGCTCGTGCCCCCGTCGCCCGCCGCCGAGGGCGAGGAGCTGCCGGAGGACCCGGAGCATCCCCGTAACCGGCCGAAGGCGTATCTGCGGCCCGAGCAGGAGAAGCGGCTGCGGTCGGCCGAACGGGCGTACCAGCAACTCGGGAAGGTGAATCCGCTCGCCCTGGAGGAGTTCTCGGCGCTGGAGGAACGGCACAAGTTCCTCTCCGAACAGCTTGAAGACCTGAAGAAGACCCGGGCCGATCTGCTCCAGGTGATCAAGGAGGTCGACGAGCGGGTCGAGCAGGTCTTCACGGAGGCCTACCGGGACACCGCCCGCGAGTTCGAGGGGGTCTTCTCACGGCTCTTCCCCGGCGGCGAGGGGCGGCTCGTCCTGACCGACCCGGGGAACATGCTCGCCACCGGGGTGGACGTCGAGGCGCGTCCGCCGGGCAAGAAGGTGAAGCGGCTCTCCCTGCTGTCGGGCGGCGAACGGTCCCTGACGGCGGTGGCGCTGCTGGTCGCGATCTTCAAGGCCCGGCCCAGCCCGTTCTATGTGATGGACGAGGTCGAGGCCGCGCTCGACGACACCAACCTGCAACGGCTGATCCGGATCATGGCGGAGCTCCAGGAGAGCTCCCAGCTCATCGTGATCACCCACCAGAAGCGGACGATGGAGGTCGCCGACGCGCTGTACGGCGTGTCCATGCAGGGCGACGGGGTCTCGAAGGTCATCAGCCAACGGCTGCGCTGACTTTTTACCGAATCATCAGAAGTCCAACGCACCTTTCGCGCACTCCTGGGTACACGCGGATCGAGATCGGATCGACCCGCTGTTTGACTTCGCTTCTTGAACGCATAACCTCTGCAAAGTTGATTACGCCTTCAAGTGGTGGCGGGCCGAATGTTGTGCCCCACTGGGAAGGCTCATCCCCCACGTCTGACTTGCGGCCAGGCATCAGGAGTTCACGTGACCAGCACTGCGAACGGACCCGAGTCCGGGGCCCGGGCGGCCCATCCGGACCACCTCGGCCATGTCATCTTCATCACCGCCGCCGCGGCGATGGGAGGCTTCCTCTTCGGCTACGACAGCTCCGTCATCAACGGGGCCGTCGAGGCGATCCGCGACCGGTACGACATCGGCTCCGGCACGCTCGCCCAGGTCATCGCCATCGCACTGATCGGCTGTGCGATCGGCGCCGCCACCGCCGGCCGGATCGCGGACCGGATCGGCCGCATCCGCTGCATGCAGATCGCCTCGGTGCTCTTCACGGCCAGCGCGATCGGCTCGGCGCTGCCGTTCGCGCTCTGGGACCTGGCGATGTGGCGCATCATCGGCGGCTTCGCCATCGGCATGGCCTCCGTGATCGGCCCGGCCTACATCGCCGAGGTCTCCCCGCCGGCCTACCGCGGACGGCTCGGCTCCTTCCAGCAGGCCGCGATCGTCATCGGCATCGCCATCTCCCAGCTGGTGAACTACGCCGTCCTCCAGATCGCCGACGGCGACCAGCGCGGCGAGATCCTCGGCCTGGAGGCCTGGCAGTGGATGCTCGGCGTGATGGTCGTCCCGGCCATCCTGTACGGGCTGCTCTCCTTCGCCATCCCCGAGTCCCCGCGCTTCCTCATCTCCGTCGGCAAGAAGGCCGAAGCCCGCAAGATCCTCGAAGAGGTCGAGGGGAAGAACATCGACCTCGACGCCCGGGTGGCCGAGATCGAGACCGCCATGCACCGCGAGCACAAGTCCTCCTTCAAGGACCTGCTCGGCAACCGCTTCTTCTTCCTGCCCATCGTCTGGGTCGGCATCGGCCTGTCGATGTTCCAGCAGCTCGTCGGCATCAACGTCGCGTTCTACTACTCGGCGACGCTGTGGCAGTCCGTCGGCATCGACCCGACCGACTCGTTCTTCTACTCGTTCACCACGTCGATCATCAACATCATCGGCACGGTGATCGCGATGGTGCTGGTCGACCGGGTGGGCCGCAGGCCGCTCGCCCTCGTCGGCTCGGTCGGCATGGCCGTCGCGCTCGCGGTCGAGGCGTGGGCGTTCTCCGCGGACCTGGTCGACGGCAAACTCCCCGAGACCCAGGGCATCGTGGCCCTGATCGCCGCCCACGTCTTCGTGCTCTTCTTCGCCCTGTCGTGGGGTGTCGTCGTCTGGGTCTTCCTGGGTGAGATGTTCCCGAACCGGCTGCGCGCGGCCGCCCTCGGCGTCGCCGTCTTCGCGCAGTGGATCGCCAACTGGGCGATCACCGCCAGCTTCCCGAGCCTCTCGGAGTGGAACCTCTCGGGGACATACATCATCTACGCCTGCTTCGCCGTGCTCTCGATCCCCTTCGTGCTGAAATTCGTGAAGGAGACCAAGGGCAAGGCGTTGGAAGAGATGGGCTAGGGGCGTCCCGCTGCCCCTCTCCTCGCACCGCGCGGCCCCGGCTCACCGAGCCGGGGCCGCCGGCTTTTCCAGGGCTTCGCAGAACAGCCGCAGGCTGCGCCATCCCTCCTCCACCGGCATCCCGCCGCACAGCGGGTGCAGCACCAGGCTCTCCGCCTCCAGGGCCTTCAGCTCGTCCGGCGTGACGATGCGGTACACCCCCTCCTCGCGCAGCTCCGCCACCGTCGTCGCCGCCGAGCGGACGGCCGAGCGGATGTCCTCGGACTGCCAGGAGGCGTAGGTGCGCGCCTCGTGCAGCAGGTGCTCGCCGTGCTCCGCCCACGTACGGTCCGGGTCCTCGGACACGTGCAGCAGCGGCGTGCGCTCCGCGGGCATCATGCAGAAGCCCTCCGTCCCGTGGACCGCGCGCCGCTCGTGGTAGTACGCCTCCAGCTCCGGCAGATGCGCGCTCGGGAACAGCGGCAGTCCCAGCCGGGCCGCCCGCCGCGCCGCCGCCCGTGAGCTGCCGCCGACCAGCAGCATCGGGTGCGGGCGTGTGTACGGGCGTGGGGTGACGCGTACCGTACGGCCCCGGTACGAGAACGGCTCCCCGGTCCACGCCGCCAGCAGCGTCTCCAGCAGCTCGTCCTGGAGCCTGCCGCGCCGCCCCCACTCGACCCCGGCCCGCTCGTACTCCTCGGGGCGGTAGCCGATCCCCGCGACCGTCACCAGCCGGCCCGCGCTCAGCAGGTCCAGCACCGCGATGTCCTCCGCGAGACGCAACGGGTCGTGCAGCGGACCGATGATCGCCGAGACGGTCACCGCGATCCGGCGGGTGGCGCCGAAGACCGCCCCGGCGAAGGTGAACGGGGAGGGCAGCCAGGAGTTCGCCACCCCGTGGTGCTCCTCGGTCTGCACCGTGTCGACGCCGTGCTCGTCCGCGTACGCCGCCATCTCCAGGGCGGCGCGATAGCGGGCCGAGAGCGATACGGGTGCGGCTTCCGGATCGACGAGATTGAACCGGACCACTGTGAAGGCCATCGGAGGCGTCCCTTCGCCGAGGCGGGCAGTCGAGCAGTCGGGCAGGCAAGCAGGGGGATATCTGGTGGGCGGCGGCACCGTAGCTGACGTAGCGTCAGAAGGGTAGGGGGTGGCGTCCGCATTACCGCCAAAAGGTGCATATGGCCCCGATGGATCGCCGGGGGGCCAGCAGGGGCCGCGCCCGCGGCACGGCCGTGGCCGATACTGGACGGGTTATGGAACTCGTCGAAATCGTCATCCTCGCTGTAGTCATCGCCCTGGTCGCTGTCGGCCTGGTCGGCGGGCTCGTGGTCGGCAGCCGCAAGAAGAAGCTGCCGCCCCCGCCGCCGAGCGCGCCGACCATCACTCCTCCCGCCGAACCGCAGGTCGGCGAGGAGGCCGAGACGCCGCGCGACGAAGCGCGGCGCACCATCGACGAAGTCGGTCTCCCGGACGCCACCGCCCCCGCGGAGGAGGCCCCGGTCGCCGAGGCCCCCGCGCCGCCCGCGCTGGAGGTCCCCGAACCCACCGCCGGCCGGCTCGTCCGCCTGCGGGCCCGGCTCGCCCGCTCGCAGAACTCGCTGGGCAAGGGGCTCCTCACCCTGCTCTCCCGCGACAACCTCGACGAGGACACCTGGGAGGAGATCGAGGACACCCTCCTCACCGCCGACGTCGGCGTCGCCCCCACCCAGGAACTGGTCGAGCGGCTCCGTGAGCGCGTCCGGGTGCTCGGCACCCGCACCCCCGAGGACCTGCGCACCCTGCTCCGCGAAGAGCTGATCACGCTGCTCGGCCCGGACTTCGACCGCGAGGTCAGGACCGAGGGCGGCGCCGAGACCCCCGGCGTCGTCATGGTCGTCGGTGTCAACGGCACCGGCAAGACCACCACCACCGGCAAGCTGGCCCGGGTGCTCGTCGCCGACGGCCGCAGCGTGGTGCTCGGCGCGGCCGACACTTTCCGCGCCGCCGCCGCCGACCAGCTCCAGACCTGGGGCGAGCGGGTCGGCGCGCGCACGGTCCGCGGGCCCGAGGGCGGCGACCCGGCGTCGATCGCCTACGACGCGGTCAAGGAAGGCATCGCCGAGGGCGCGGACGTCGTCCTCATCGACACCGCGGGGCGGCTGCACACCAAGACCGGCCTCATGGACGAGCTGGGCAAGGTCAAGCGCGTCGTGGAGAAGCACGGCCCGCTGGACGAGATTCTGCTCGTCCTCGACGCCACCACCGGGCAGAACGGCCTCGTCCAGGCCCGGGTGTTCGCGGAGGTCGTCAACATCACCGGCATCGTCCTCACCAAGCTCGACGGCACCGCCAAGGGCGGCATCGTCATCGCGGTCCAGCGCGAGCTGGGCGTACCGGTGAAGCTGATCGGCCTCGGTGAGGGGGCGGACGACCTCGCCCCGTTCGAGCCGGGCGCCTTCGTGGACGCCCTGATCGGCGACTGACCCCACCTCGCATCCGAACGGCGGACGGGCGGCGGCTCCGGTGAGGAGCCCGCCGCCCGTCCGCCGTTTCCGTGCCCGCCGCGAGCGGCTACGAGCGGTGGCAGACGTACGCCAGTGTCCCCAGCAGCAGCCGCGCCTGCGGGGGAGCGGCCGCCGTGTCGAGCAGCGGGGGCCGCAGCCAGCGGACCGGGCCGAGGCCGCCGAGGTCGGAGGGCGGGGCGGTGATGTGCGACCCCGGGCCGAGGGCGCGCAGATCGAGGGCCGCGTCGTCCCAGCCCATCCGGTAGAGCAGCTCGGGCAGCTCGGCGGCGGCCCCGGGGGCGACGAAAAACTGCGCCCGCCCGGTCGGCGTCACCGCGACCGGTCCCGACGGCAGCCCCATCCGCTCCATCCGTACCAGGGCGCGTCGCCCGGCCCCCTCCGCGACCTCCAGGACGTCGAAGGCGCGGCCCACGGGCAGCAGCATCGCCGCTCCCGGCGTCTCGGCCCAGGCGTCCGACGCGCGGTCCAGGCCGGTGCCCGCGGGGACCTCCCGGGCGAAGTCCAGCGGGTGGGCTCCCGGGGCCGGGCAGGCCGACTCGCCGCACGAGCAGGAGCCGGCCCCGGCCCGTGCTCCGGGAGTCACCGCCCAGCCCCACAGCCCTGTGTACTCGGCCACGGCCGTGCCCTCGGTGCCGCGGTGGCGTCGCCGCGCACCGGACCGCATCTCCCGGATGCCGCCGATCGTGAAGCCCATGCCGCCTCCAACGGGTCCGGCTCGTCGGTGGTTACGACCCGCGTTGCTCGGGTAACCCTCCGTCGCTGAAACTCGATCGAGTGGCGTGCGCTGTAGTGCGAAAAGGAGTGCGCCACGGAGTGCGCGCCCCCGAGTGGATCCGTCCGCTCGCCCTCGGTCCTGGTGGCCCAAGTCAAGCGCGCCCGGCGGCAGTCGGGTTCATTCGAAGGGGTGGCGAATGGTGGCGTTTCTTCAATCCCCCTCGCGGGAGGGGTGATCGTAGGATTACCGTCGGTACACGAACCCTGGGAGTATGTGCACCCACGGGTATGCCGCGGGCAACTCGATTTCCTGTTCGATCATGTCGGTGACGTCGATGGGGATGAGTTTCAACTCCCGTACGGGCAGCACCGATGCACGGCATTCTGATAATGGTTCGCGCGATGAGGTTTCGGCGGGATGGGGGCGTTCCAGTGAGTGGCAGCGGCGCAGGCGACACGGATGCCGGGAAGCGCCCCAACGGGCAGTTGGGGTCGTGGTTCGTGCGCAGTGGCTGGTCCAAGGGCGAGCTGGCCCGTCAGGTGAACCGGCGGGCGCGGCAGATGGGCGCCCTCCACATCAGCACCGACACCTCCCGGGTGCGGCGCTGGCTCGACGGGGAGCAGCCCCGCGAGCCGATCCCGCGCATCCTCTCCGAGCTGTTCTCGGAGCGCTTCGGCACCGTCGTCGCCATCGAACAGCTCGGTCTGCGCACCGCCCACCAGTCACCCTCGGTGGCCGGAGTCGACCTGCCCTGGGCCGGCCCCCAGACCGTCGCCCTGCTCAGCGAGTTCTCCCGCAGCGACCTGATGCTCGCCCGGCGCGGCTTCCTCGGCAGCTCGCTGGCGCTGGCCGCGGGGCCCGCCCTCATCGAGCCGATGCAGCGCTGGCTGGTGCCCGTCCCCGCCCAGAGCCCCGGCGAGCCGGAGTCCCCGGCCGCCGCCCACCGCCCCTCCCGGCTCTCCCGGCCCGAGCTGGACCTGCTGGAGTCGACCACCGCGATGTTCCGGCAGTGGGACGCCCAGTGCGGCGGCGGACTGCGCCGCAAGGCCGTCGTCGGGCAGCTGCACGAGGTCACCGACCTGCTCCAGGAGCCCCAGCCCGGGCCCACCGCCCAGCGCCTCTTCCGCTGCGCCGCCGAACTGGCCGAGCTGGCGGGCTGGATGAGTTACGACGTCGGCCTCCAGCCCACCGCCCAGAAGTACTTCGTGCTCGCCCTGCACGCCGCCAAGGAAGCCGGGGACAAGCCGCTCGGCAGTTACATCCTGTCCAGCATGAGCCGCCAGATGATCCACCTGGGCCGCCCCGACGACGCCCTGGAGCTGATCCACCTCGCGCAGTACGGCAGCCGCGACTGCGCCACCTCCCGTACGCAGGCGATGCTGTATGCGATGGAGGCCCGCGCCTACGCCAACATGGGCCAGCCCAGCAAGTGCAAGCGGGCCGTCCGGATGGCCGAGGACACCTTCCTGGACGCGGGTCTCGACGGCGAACCGGAGCCCGACTGGATCCGCTTCTTCTCCGAGGCGGAGCTGAACGGGGAGAACGCCCACTCCTACCGTGACCTCGCCTATGTCGCCGGCCGCAGCCCCACGTACGCCTCGCTCGCCCAGCCCGTCATGGACAAGGCCGTGGAGCTGTTCGGCGAGGACGACGAGCACCAGCGCTCGTACGCGCTCAACCTCATCGGCATGGCCACCGTCCATCTCCTCCAGCGCGAGCCCGAGCAGTCCACCGTGCTCGCCGCCCGCGCCCTGAAGATCGCCAAGAAGGTCCGCTCCGAGCGGGTGAACACCCGCCTGCGCAAGACCGTCGACACCGCTGCCAGGGACTTCGGCGACGTCGCCGACGTCGCCCGGCTCACCGAGCTGCTCCACGAACAGCTGCCGGAGACCGCCGAAGCGGTCTGACCGGTACCCCTCGGCCCCGGCCGCGGCGCCCCTCCCGTACAGCCCGACTCGGCTCCCCCATCGCCTGGTCACACGGAGGGGCCGCCGTGGCCGGTTTCGTGCATTCCGGCTCCCGGACGTTTCAACCGCACCGTATGCGGCGTGCGCCGCCGGCCAGGCAGTGCACCGGACGCGCCACCCCGGCTTCATACCGCCGTAACACGCGCTCCCTCTTCGTCACGCTCGCGAAACACCGTGCGGCATCCCCGGAAACGGCGCTCGGCCAATCTCATGGCCCATAACCGGCCCGCACCTGCCCCATCAGCCGGCCCGCACCCCGCACCTTCCCAGTGGTCCCGCAGCATCCCCCCGCACGCCGCGGCCGCACCGACGACGAGGAGACGCCGATGCCCCCAGGCATCACGACGCTTGCCGCAGACGCCCCCGAGCTGTCTGCCGCCAACACCGGGTTCATGCTCATCTGCTCGGCCCTGGTGATGCTCATGACCCCCGGCCTGGCCTTCTTCTACGGAGGCATGGTCCGCGTCAAGAGCACCCTCAACATGCTGATGATGAGCTTCATCAGCCTCGGGATCGTCACGATCCTGTGGGTGCTCTACGGATTCAGCCTCGCCTTCGGCACCGACGTCGGCTCGGTCATCGGCTGGAGCTCCGACTACGTCGGCCTCAGCAACATCGGCGTCACCGAACTCTGGGACGGCTACACCATCCCGGTCTACGTCTTCGCCGTCTTCCAGCTGATGTTCGCCGTCCTCACCCCGGCCCTGATCAGCGGCGCCCTCGCCGACCGGGTGAAGTTCACGGCCTGGGCGGTGTTCATCGTCCTGTGGGTCACCGTCGTCTACTTCCCCGTCGCCCACTGGGTCTGGGGCGCCGGCGGCTGGCTCTTCGAGATGGGCGTCATCGACTTCGCCGGCGGCACGGCCGTCCACATCAACGCCGGTGCCGCCGCCCTCGGCGTCATCCTCGTCATCGGCAAGCGCGTCGGCTTCAAGAAGGACCCGATGCGGCCGCACAGCCTGCCGCTCGTCATGCTCGGGGCGGCCCTCCTGTGGTTCGGCTGGTTCGGCTTCAACGCCGGATCCTGGCTCGGCAACGACGACGGCGTCGGCGCGGTCATGTTCCTGAACACCCAGGTCGCCACCGCCGCGGCCGTCCTCGGCTGGCTCGTCTACGAGAAGCTGCGCCACGGCTCCTGCACCACCCTGGGCGCCGCCTCCGGCGCGGTCGCCGGACTCGTCGCCATCACCCCGGCGGGCGGCTCCGTCAGCCCGCTCGGCGCCATCGCGGTCGGCGCCATCGCCGGTGTCCTGTGCGCCATGGCGGTCGGCCTGAAGTACAGGTTCGGCTACGACGACTCCCTGGACGTCGTCGGCGTCCACCTCGTCGGCGGCATCATCGGCTCCCTCCTGGTCGGCTTCTTCGCCACCGGCGGCGTCCAGTCCGACGCCAAGGGCCTCTTCTACGGCGGCGGCCTCGAACAGCTCGGCAAGCAGGCCATCGGCGTCGTCGCCGTCCTCGCGTACTCTCTGGTCGTCTCCGCCCTCATCGCCCTCCTGCTCGACAAGACGATCGGGATGCGGGTCTCCGAGGACGACGAGATCTCCGGCATCGACCAGGTCGAGCACGCCGAGACGGCGTACGACTTCAGCGGCGCCGGCGGCGGCACGGTCTCCCGCACCACCGCCCCCGCGACGGACCCGACGGCAGCACCGAAGGCAAAGAAGGTGGACGCATGAAGCTCATCACCGCGGTCGTGAAGCCCCACCGGCTGGACGAGATCAAGGAGGCCCTCCAGGCCTTCGGCGTCCAGGGGCTCACCGTCACGGAAGCCAGCGGTTACGGGCGGCAGCGCGGCCACACCGAGGTCTACCGGGGCGCCGAGTACACCGTCGACCTGGTCCCCAAGATCCGCATCGAGGTCCTCGTCGAGGACGAGGACTCCGAACAGCTCATCGAGGTCGTCGTCAAGGCCGCCCGTACCGGCAAGATCGGTGACGGGAAGGTCTGGAGCGTCCCGGTCGAGACCGCCGTCCGCGTACGGACCGGCGAGCGCGGCCCGGACGCCCTCTGACCTACGGCCCGCAAACGGAAGGCAGCTGGGTGACGAGTACCGAAGTGACCACCGGAACCGAAGACCCGGGACCCAGCGGCTACGCGGCGGCCCGGCTGCGCCTCCTCCAGCAGGAGACGCGGTCCGGGCCGCCGCGCCGTGCGGCCCTCGCCCGCCTCACCGACGACTGGCTCACCGGCCTGTTCACCGCCGCCGCGGCACGCGCCGGGGTACGGGGCGCGGCCCTCGTCGCCGTCGGCGGCTACGGCCGCGGCGAGCTCTCCCCGCGCAGCGACCTCGACCTGCTCCTCCTGCACGACGGGCACGCCGACGCCGCGGCGCTCGCCGCCCTCGCCGACTCCGTCTGGTACCCGGTCTGGGACCTGGGCCTGGCCCTCGACCACTCCGTACGCACCCCCGGCGAGGCCAGGAGGACCGCGGGCGAGGACCTCAAGGTCCAGCTCGGCCTGCTGGACGCCCGTCCCGTCGCCGGCGACCTCGGCCTCGTCGCCTCCCTGCGCACCGCGATCCTGGCGGACTGGCGCAACCAGGCCCCCAAGCGTCTCCCCGCCCTCCACGCGCTCTGCCAGGAGCGCGCCGAGCGGATGGGCGAGCTCCAGTTCCTCCTGGAACCCGACCTCAAGGAGGCCCGCGGCGGCCTCCGCGACGCCACCGCCCTGCGCGCCGTGGCCGCCTCCTGGGTCGCCGACGCCCCCCGCGAAGGCCTCACCGAGGCCCGCCGCACCCTCCTGGACGCCCGCGACGCCCTCCACCTCACCACCGGGCGCGCCACCGACCGCCTCGCCCTCCAGGAACAGGACCAGGTCGCCCAGGCACTCGGCCTCCTCGACGCCGACGCCCTGCTCCGCAAGGTCTACGAGGCCGCCCGCACCGTCTCGTACGCCACCGACGTCACCTGGCGCGAGGTCAACCGGGTCCTGCGCGCCCGCTCCGCCCGCCCGAGGCTCCGCGCCATGCTCAGCGGCGGGCTCGGCTCCAAGGCCGCCCCCGAGCGCACCCCGCTCGCCGATGGCGTGGTGGACGCGGACGGCGAAGTGGTCCTCGCCCGCGCCGCCCGCCCCGAACGCGACCCGGTCCTGACCCTGCGCGCCGCCGCTGCCGCCGCCGAGGCCGGGCTCCCGCTCTCCCGCTACCTCGTACGCCACCTGGCGGCCACCGCCCAGCCGCTGCCGGTCCCCTGGCCCCCCGAGGCCCGCGAGGAACTCGTCACCCTGCTCGGCGCCGGAGAGGCCACCGTCGGCATCTGGGAGGCGCTCGAAGCGGAAGGGATCATCACCCGGCTGCTGCCCGACTGGGAACGCGTCCACTGCCGCCCCCAGCGCAACGCCGTCCACACCTGGACCGTCGACCGGCACCTCGTGGAGACCGCCGTCCGCGCCTCCTTCCTCACCCGCCGCGTCCACCGCCCCGACCTCCTCCTGGTCGCGGCCCTCCTGCACGACATCGGCAAGGGCTGGCCCGGCGACCACTCCGTGGCCGGCGAGGTCATCGCCCGGGACATGGCCACCCGCATCGGCTTCGACACCCACGACGTGGGCGTCATCGCCACCCTCGTACGCCACCATCTGCTGCTCGTCGAGACCGCCACCCGACGCGACCTCGACGACCCCGCCACCGTGCGGTCGGTCGCCGAAGCCGTCTCCAGCACCTCCACGCTGGAACTGCTGCACGCCCTCACCGAGGCCGACGCGCTCGCCACCGGGCCCGCAGCCTGGAGCTCCTGGCGCGCCTCCCTCGTCACCGACCTCGTCGGACGCGTCGCCGCCGTCCTCACCGGAGAGCTTCCCGACGAGCCCGAGGAGGCCGCGCCCAGCGCCGAGCACGAACGCCTCGCCATCGAGGCCCTGCGCACCGGCGAACCCGTCCTCGCCCTGCACACCCGGCCCGAGGAACCCGCCGAGGACGGCGAAGTGGAACCCGTCGGCGTCGAACTCCTCATCGCCCTGCCCGACCGCCCCGGCGTCCTGCCCGCCGCCGCCGGGGTCCTCGCCCTGCACCGCCTCACCGTGCGCGCCGCCGACCTGCGCGCGGTGGAGCTCCCCAACGAGCTGGGGGAGCGGGCGGACCTGCTGCTGCTCAGCTGGCGGGTCGCCGCCGAGTACGGGTCCCTCCCGCAGGCCACCCGCCTCCGCGCCGACCTCGTACGCGTCCTCGACGGCTCCCTGGACATCCGCGCCCGCCTCGCCGAGCGCGAGGCCGCCTACCCGCGCCGGCGCGGCGTGAAGGCCCCGCCGCCCCGGGTGACCGTGGCCGCCGCCGGCTCCCGCCGCGCCACCGTCATCGAGGTCCGCGCCCAGGACGCCCCGGGCCTGCTCCACCGGATCGGCAACGCCCTGGAAGGCAGCGCGGTACGGGTGCGCAGCGCCCATGTCTCCACCCTCGGCGCCAACGCCGTCGACGCCTTCTACGTCACCGGGACCGACGGTGAACCACTGTCCCAGGACCGGGCCGCCGAGGTCGCCCGGGAGGTCGAGAAGGCCCTGGGCTGACCGCGTACGACCAGCCCTCGTCCGGCAGGTTCCGGGCGAGGGCTTGGCGTTGCCCGGGGGACGGATACCCTGGAGGGCGACTGACCTGCCCCGCCCCCGACCCTGAGGACCGACGAGCGCCGTGTTCGATACTCTCTCCGACCGCCTTAGCGCGACTTTCAAGAACCTCAGGGGCAAGGGCCGCTTGTCCGAGGCGGACATCGACGCCACGGCACGCGAGATCCGTATCGCCCTGCTGGAAGCCGACGTCGCCCTGCCCGTGGTCCGGGCCTTCATCGCCAACGTGAAGGAGCGGGCGCGCGGCGTCGAGGTCTCCCAGGCGCTGAACCCCGCCCAGCAGGTCGTCAAGATCGTCAACGAGGAGCTCGTCTCCATCCTCGGCGGCGAGACCCGGCGGCTGCGGTTCGCCAAGACCGCGCCCACCGTGATCATGCTCGCCGGTCTCCAGGGCGCCGGTAAGACGACGCTGGCCGGAAAGCTCGGCCTCTGGCTCAAGGGCCAGGGCCACTCCCCGCTGCTCGTCGCCTGCGACCTCCAGCGCCCCAACGCCGTCAACCAGCTGAGCGTCGTCGCCGAGCGCGCCGGCGTCGCGGTGTACGCCCCCGAGCCGGGCAACGGCGTCGGCGACCCGGTCCAGGTCGCCAAGGACTCCATCGAGTTCGCCAAGGCCAAGGTCCACGACATCGTCATCGTCGACACCGCCGGCCGCCTCGGCATCGACCAGGAACTGATGCGGCAGGCCGCGGACATCCGCGACGCCGTCAGCCCCGACGAGATCCTCTTCGTCGTCGACGCGATGATCGGCCAGGACGCGGTCAACACCGCCGAGGCCTTCCGCGACGGCGTCGGCTTCGACGGCGTGGTGCTCTCCAAGCTCGACGGCGACGCCCGCGGTGGCGCGGCCCTGTCGATCGCCCACGTCACGGGCAAGCAGGTCATGTTCGCGTCGAACGGCGAGAAGCTGGAGGACTTCGACGCGTTCCACCCGGACCGGATGGCCTCCCGCATCCTCGACATGGGTGACCTGCTCACCCTGATCGAGCAGGCGGAGAAGACGTTCAGCCAGGAAGAGGCCGCCGCAATGGCCTCGAAGCTCCAGTCGAGCAAGGGTGGCAAGGACTTCACCCTCGACGACTTCCTGGCCCAGATGGAGCAGGTCCGCAAGATGGGCTCCATCTCCAAGCTGCTCGGCATGCTGCCCGGCATGGGGCAGATCAAGGACCAGATCAACAACATCGACGAGCGCGACATCGACCGCACCGCCGCGATCATCAAGTCGATGACCCCCAAGGAGCGCGCCGAGCCGACGCTCATCAACGGCTCGCGCCGCGCCCGTATCGCCAAGGGTTCGGGCGTCGAGGTCTCCGCGGTCAAGAGCCTGGTGGAGCGCTTCTTCGAGGCCCGCAAGATGATGTCGAAGATGGCCCAGGGCGGCGGCATGCCCGGGATGCCGGGCATGCCCGGCATGGGCGGCGGCCCCGGCCGTCAGAAGAAGCAGGTCAAGCAGGCCAAGGGCAAGCGCAAGAGCGGCAACCCCATGAAGCGCAAGGCCGAGGAGGCCGCCGCCGCGGAGCGCCGCGAGCAGGCGGCCCAGGGCGGCGCGTTCGGTCTGCCCGCCCAGGAGGACAAGAACTTCGAGCTGCCGGACGAGTTCAAGAAGTTCATGTAACGCGAGCAGATCACCACGCGTAAGGGGCGCCCTCTCTCAAGGGCGCCCCTTACGCGCGTCGTGCCTCCCCGCGGGCTCAGGTCAGGCAGACCAGATAGCGGAAGACGTTCGGCATCCACACCGTGCCGTCCTGCCGCCGGTGCGGATGCAGAGCCTCCGCGACCTCCTTCTCCACCTGGGAGCGGTCCGTGGCCCGTACGGCGGCGTCGAAGAGACCGGTGGACAGCAAGCCGCGCACCGCGCTGTTCACGTCCGCGTAGCCGAACGGGCAGGACACCCGCCCCGAACCGTCCGGCTTCAGCCCGGCCCGCGCCGCCACGTCCTCCAGATCGTCCCGGAGCGTCGGCCGCCACCTGCCCGGGTCGGTACGCGGCGGCCGCGCGGACTCCGCCAGCCGCGCGGCCACCCGCAGCACCGCGGCCGTGGCGCAGCGCTCCGGCGGCCCCCATCCGGTCAGCACCACCGAGGCGCCCCTGACCGCCAGCGGCACGGCCGACCGCAGCGCCGGGACCAGCCCCTCGGAGTCCCCGGCCGCACAGCCGATCGGCTCGAAGACCGTGATCAGGTCGTACGGGGCGCCGTCCGCGCCGGCGGGCGCGGGCAGCCCGTCCTCCAGCAGCCGGGCCCGACGGCGGGCCGGATGCGCTGAGTGCGCGGGCGCGTCGTCCCAGCCCGCCTCGGGCAGCAGCCGTGCCCGGGCCAGGGCCAGGCGCTCCCGGTCGGAGTCCACACCCGTGACGTGGGCCCCCCGGGCGGCCGCGACGAGCATCGCGAGGCCCGAGCCACAGCCGAGGGACAGCATCCGGGTGGCGGCCCCGACTTCCATCCGGTCGTACACCGCCTCGTACAGCGGCGCGAGCATGCGTTCCTGGATCTCGGCCCAGTCGCGTGCGCGGGTACCGGCGTCCGCCGGTGCGGATCCATCCGCGGCCGGCTGGTGCCGGACGAGCGTTGGTGTCATGGAAAGTGCCCCAATCCGCCAAGAGGTCGGTCGTGCCCGAGTGGACGTCCCCCGTGTGCGTGTGTTCCGCACCCCCGTAGCCAGAGAACTGCGCATCCGCCGTTCCGTCCAGGGGGTGTGGAGCAGTGCTCGCGTGCCCCGTTCGTGCGCCCCGTCCCACGTCTGCTCTCCGACCAGTCTTACCCGACACCCCGCGCCGGGCACGTCGAGGGGAGGGGCGGGTAGGCTCTCGGGCGGATTCGTCAGGAGCGCGGGCCGCTAGGCCCTCACCTCCGGAGCCCCGGGGCGTACCGCACGCTGTGCACCACCTTGGTGTGAGCTGTGCGTCTTCTCCACAGTTCTGCGCACCCGCCCTCGTCCGGACGCATCAAGGGCAACTGACTGGTACGTGCAAATTATTTGGGATGCCCCGGAATAGGAACACCGGGGCCCTCGGGCTCGTTGTCACGACGTGAGCACGACACCACCTGTACTTGCCGCAGAGCTGGCACAGGCGTGGGCCGACATTCAGCGGTACCACCCCGAGCTGCCCGATCTTGCCGCGCCCGAGTCCCTGATCGGAGAGTCCTCGTCCGCCTGTGGCGCCGAGCTCTCCTTCGAGCGACTGCTCCATGAGGCAGTCCATGGCATCGCCGCCGCGAGAGGAGTCCGAGACACCTCCCGCGCCGGCCGTTACCACAACCGACGCTTCCTCGCGATCGCCGAGGAGCTGGGCCTCGATCATGCCGAGGAACCCCACCCCAGCAGCGGATTCTCGCTGGTCACGCTGGTTCCGGAAGCCAAGCGCCGGTACCGCCCGACCATCGAACGGCTGCAGCGCGCCCTCAAGGCGCACACCGTCGCCACCGCCGCCGACACCAAGCGCTCCTTCCGCGGACCTGCCGCCCGGCACGGTTCCTCCGGGGGCGGTGTGCGGGTCAAGGCCGTCTGCGACTGCGGACGCAACGTCCGCGTCGTGCCGTCGGTCCTGGCGCAGGCGCCGATCGTCTGCGGCGGCTGCGGCAAGCCGTTCCGGATTCCGGAAGCGGCGGTCGCGGTGGGGTGAGCCGATGTGGTGTGGCACAATGGCTAGCTGTACTCGACAGTCGCACAGGACCCCTCTCTCCTCCGGCTGACGCGTCCATCGGGCACTCCGAGTACCGCAACCCCACGTGGCATCTAGTTGTGCCCAACCACGTCATAGACCAGGAGACACCACTTCCGTGGCAGTCAAGATCAAGCTGAAGCGTCTGGGCAAGATCCGTTCGCCTCACTACCGCATCGTCGTCGCCGACTCCCGTACCCGCCGTGATGGCCGGGCCATCGAGGAGATCGGCCTGTACCACCCGGTGCAGAACCCCTCGCGCATCGAGGTCAACGCAGAGCGCGCGCAGTACTGGCTGTCCGTCGGCGCCCAGCCGACCGAGCCGGTCCTCGCGATCCTGAAGCTCACCGGTGACTGGCAGGCCCACAAGGGCCTCCCGGCCCCCGCGCCGCTGCTGCAGCCGGAGCCCAAGGCTGACAAGCGCGCGCTGTTCGAGGCGCTGACCTCGGACGGCGACGAGGCCAAGGGTGAGGCCATCACCCCCAAGGCCAAGAAGTCCGACAAGAAGGCGGACGAGGCGGCTGAGGCCCCCGCGTCCACCGAGTCGACCGAGGCCTGAGCATGCTCGAGGAGGCTCTCGAGCACCTCGTGAAGGGCATCGTCGACAACCCCGACGACGTACAGGTTGCCGAGCGCACCCTGCGTCGCGGGCGCGTGCTGGAGGTCCGGGTCCACCCCGACGACCTCGGCAAGGTGATCGGCCGTAACGGCCGCACCGCTCGCGCTCTGCGCACGGTCGTGGGTGCCATCGGCGGCCGTGGGATCCGCGTCGACCTCGTCGATGTGGACCAGGTTCGCTGATAAGCGAGTTGAACACCGGCCAGGGCCGGGGAGGGCCTTCGGGCCGTCCCCGGCCTTTGTCGTCGGCCACCCGGACGTTTTCGACAGGTCGACGTCCCCACCCCACCAATCGGAGAACAGCGTGCAGTTGGTAGTCGCGCGGATCGGCCGCGCCCACGGCATCAAGGGCGAGGTCACCGTCGAGGTACGAACGGACGAGCCGGAGCTGCGGCTCGGACCCGGCGCCGTCCTGGCCACCGAACCGGCGGCGACCGGTCCGCTGACGATCGAGACGGGCCGGGTCCACAGCGGCAAACTCCTGCTGCGCTTCGAGGGTGTGCGCGACCGCACCGGCGCCGAGGCGCTGCGCAACACCCTGCTGATCGCCGAGGTGGACCCGGAGGAGGTCCCCGAGGACGAGGACGAGTTCTACGACCACCAGCTGATCGACCTCGACGTGGTGCTCGCCGACGGCACCGGGATCGGCCGGATCACCGAAATCTCCCACCTGCCCTCGCAGGACCTGTTCATCGTGGAGCGCCCCGACGGCAGCGAGGTGATGATCCCCTTCGTGGAGGAGATCGTCACCGAGATCGACCTGGAGGAGCAGCGCGCGGTCATCACCCCGCCGCCCGGCCTGATCGACGAGAGCGAGGCCGTGGTCGCCTCCTCGCGCGATGAAGAGGAAGAGGCCGCCGGGGAAGCGGACGAGGCGCCGAAGGACGACGCCTGATGCGGCTCGACGTCGTCACGATCTTCCCGGAGTACCTGGAACCGCTGAACGTCTCCCTCGTCGGCAAGGCCCGCGCCCGCGGCGTGCTGGACGTCCACGTCCACGACCTGCGGGAGTGGACGTACGACCGGCACAACACGGTCGACGACACCCCCTACGGCGGCGGCCCCGGCATGGTCATGAAGACCGAGCCCTGGGGCGAGGCGCTCGACGAGGCCCTGGCCGACGGCTACGAGGCCGGGGCGCACTCCCCGGTGCTCGTCGTGCCCACGCCCAGCGGCCGGCCGTTCACCCAGGAACTGGCCGTCGGACTCTCCGCCGAGCCCTGGCTCGTCTTCACCCCGGCCCGGTACGAGGGCATCGACCGCCGGGTGATCGACGAGTACGCCACCCGGCTGCGGGTCGTCGAGGTCTCCATCGGGGACTATGTGCTGGCCGGCGGGGAAGCGGCCGTCCTGGTGATCACGGAGGCGGTGGCCCGGCTGCTGCCGGGCGTCCTCGGCAACGCCGAGTCCCACCGGGACGACTCCTTCGCCCCGGGCGCGATGGCCGATCTCCTGGAGGGCCCGGTCTTCACCAAGCCGCCCGAGTGGCGCGGCCGTTCCATCCCGGACGTCCTGCTCAGCGGCCACCACGGCAGGATCGCCCGCTGGCGACGGGACCAGGCCTTCGCCCGCACGGCACTCAACCGGCCCGATCTGATCGAGCGGTGCGAGGCGAGCGCCTTCGACAAGAAGGACCGCGAGATCCTCTCCATCCTCGGCTTCGCACCGGAGCCCGGCGGCCGATTTTGGCGCAGGCCCACCGCCGTGGAAGAATAGGCCGCTGCTGTACGTCCGGTGTGCGCCCCTGCCACAGGGGGAAAGACGTCCGCCCGACGCGATCAGCACTCCGAACTCTTCAACGATATTCCGTCGATGACCTGTGGCATCGGCGAAGAAAGCAGAAACCATGGCTTCCCTGCTCGATGGCGTCAACGCCGCCACCCTCCGTTCGGACCTCCCGGCGTTCCGCCCCGGTGACACCGTCAACGTCCACGTGCGCGTGATCGAGGGCAACCGCTCCCGTATCCAGCAGTTCAAGGGCATCGTCATCCGCCGCCAGGGCTCGGGCGTCAGCGAGACCTTCACGGTCCGCAAGGTCTCCTTCAGCGTCGGCGTCGAGCGCACCTTCCCGGTGCACAGCCCGATCTTCGAGAAGATCGAGCTCGTCACCCGCGGTGACGTCCGTCGCGCCAAGCTGTACTTCCTCCGTGAGCTGCGCGGCAAGGCCGCGAAGATCAAGGAGAAGCGCGACCGCTGAGCCGCCGCCGGGTCATCCCCCGGGGGTGACCCGTCCACAGCATGGCCGGATAAGCTTCGGCCGCGATGGACACGCAAGCACAGCACTCGGAGCGCGACCGCTCCTCGGAACCCGACGCGGGGTCCGGGGAGAGGTCGCGCTTTTCGCGTATACAGGACCGTGCCGTCTCCGTCCTGTCCTGGCGGCGTGTGCTCACCGGGGTGGTCCTCGCCACCGTCGCCCTGCTGCTGTTCAGCTCCTACGTGGTCCAGCCTTTCCTGATCCCCAGCCGCTCGATGGAGCCCACGCTGAAGGTCGGCGACCGGGTTCTCGTCAACAAGCTGGCGTACCGTTTCGGCGCCGAGCCGGAGCGCGGCGACGTGGTGGTCTTCGACGGCACCGGCTCGTTCGTACGGGAGGACCTCGAAGCGAACCCCCTGACCGGGCTGGCGCGCGGGGCGGCCTCCTCCCTGGGGCTCACGGAGCCCGCCGACACCGACTTCGTGAAGCGCGTGGTGGGTGTGGGCGGTGACCGCGTCGTCTGCTGCGACGCGCGGGGAAGGCTCGCGGTCAACGACGTGGCGGTGGACGAGCCGTATGTGTACCCCGGTGACACCGCCTCCCGGGTCCCCTTCGACATCGTGGTCCCCGCCGGCACCCTGTGGATGATGGGCGATCACCGCAGCCGCTCCAGCGACTCCCGGGACCATCTCGGATCGCCCGGCGGCGGGATGGTCCCCGTCGAGCGGGTGACCGGCCGGGTGGACTGGCTGGGCTGGCCGCCCGCCCGGACGGGTTCGCTGGAGGGGACCGGCGCCTTCGGCGGCGTACGGGCGCCTGGCGCGGCGCATGGGTAACCGCGGACGTCCGCGCGGCGCATCCGATCCCGACGCGGCCCTGCCGACCGGGACCAGGCCCACCGGGCCGCGCTCCCTGCCCACCCGGGCGGAACGCCGCCGGCTGGCCAAGAAGGTCCGGCGCAGGCGTCGCGGGTCCGCGGTGCGGGAGATACCCGTCCTCGTCGTCGTGGCACTGCTGATCGCGCTCGTCCTGAAGACGTTCCTGGTGCAGGCGTTCGTCATCCCGTCCGGGTCGATGGAACAGACCATCCGGATCGGCGACCGGGTGCTCGTGGACAAGCTGACCCCGTGGTTCGGGTCGAAGCCGCAGCGCGGCGACGTCGTGGTGTTCAAGGACCCCGGCGGCTGGCTCCGGCAGGAGAACCCGGGGGAGAAGGAGGACCCGCCGATCGTCGTCAAGCAGGTCACCGAGCTGCTGACCTTCATCGGGCTGCTGCCGTCCGACGACGAGCAGGACCTGATCAAGCGGGTCGTCGCGGTCGGCGGCGACACCGTGAAGTGCTGCGGCGAGGACGGCCGGGTCACCGTCAACGGCGTACCGCTGGCCGAGACGTACCTCCACCCCGACGACCGGCCCTCGACCATCTCGTTCGAGGTGAAGGTCCCCCGGGGCCGGCTGTTCATGATGGGGGACCACCGGTCCGACTCGGCCGACTCCCGCTTCCACCTCGACGAACCCGACCGGGGCACGGTCTCCGAGGAAGAGGTCGTGGGGCGGGCCGTCGTGATCGCCTGGCCGTTCGGCCACTGGAGCACCCTGGAACAACGCGACGCCTTCAGCGCGGTCCCGGACGCGCAGGCATCGGAGGCGGCGGCTCCGGCCCCGTCGAATAGTGTGGCACCTCCGGATCCCTATGGAATGGTCCGGCTCCCGACCCCTGCGGAACTCCCGCTCGTTATGGGAGTGGTGGGCCTGCACCGGATCGGGCGCGGGCAGTGGCACGTATTGAGGAGTGGATGTGGGGGATTTGGCGGTCGGCGCACGATCCGGACACGACGAACCCGAGGACCGGCCGGAGCGCGACGAGTCTCCCGCGGGCGGGGCGGCGGTCCCGCCGGAAGGTGAGGGCGACACCCCGGGCGGCGACGGCGACGGCGGCAGGCCCGCCAGGAGGCAACGTTCCTTCTGGCTGGAGTTGCCGCTGCTCGTCGGCATCGCGCTGGTTCTGGCACTGCTGATCAAGACGTTCCTGGTCCAGGCGTTCTCGATCCCCTCGGACTCCATGCAGAACACTCTGCAGCGGGGTGACCGGGTGCTGGTCGACAAGCTGACCCCGTGGTTCGGCTCGGAGCCGGAGCGCGGCGAGGTCGTGGTCTTCCACGACCCGGGCGGCTGGCTGGAGGACACCGTGACCCCGGAGCCCAACGCGGTGCAGAAGTTCCTGAGCTTCATCGGTCTGATGCCCTCCTCCGAGGAGAAGGACCTGATCAAGCGGGTCGTCGCGGTCGGCGGCGACACCGTGGAGTGCAAGGAGAACGGGCCGGTCACGGTCAACGGGAAGAGCCTGGACGAGAAGTCGTTCATCTTCCCGGGGAACACCGCGTGCAACGACAAGCCCTTCGGCCCGATCAAGGTGCCGGACGGCCGGATCTTCGTCATGGGCGACCACCGGCAGAACTCCCTGGACTCGCGCTACCACCAGGAGCTTCCGGGGCAGGGCACGGTCTCCACGGACGAGGTCGTCGGCCGTGCCGTCGTCGTCGCCTGGCCGCTGGGCCGCTGGTCGACCCTCCCGGTCCCGGACACCTTCGACCAGCCCGGTCTGAACGCGGCCGCCGCGATGGCGCCGGCGGCACTGGGTGCAGCCGGAGCGGTGCCCCTCGTGCTGTGGCGCCGCCGGAGGCTGACCGCCGGGCGTACCGCCGGGTAGGGTGCCCACTCGGATCAGCGATTGTCGATCTCCGACGGGGGAGCGCTGGGATGAGCGGTACAGGACGCAGGGAAGACGGCCGCGGCCGGCTCGGCGCCATGGTGTCTGGCTTGGCCGTGGCCGTCGGCTGTGTGCTCTTCCTCGGCGGTTTCGTCTGGGCGGCGGTGGTCTACCAGCCGTACACGGTCCCGACCGACTCGATGTCCCCCACGGTGAGGCCCGGTGACCGGGTGCTCGCCGAGCGGATAGACGGCGCCGACGTCCGGCGCGGTGACGTGGTGGTCTTCACCGACGAGGTCTGGGGCGCCACACCGATGATGAAGCGTGTCGTCGGGACCGGCGGCGACAAGGTGGCCTGCTGCGACCGGGACGGGCGGCTCACCGTCAACGGAACCCCCGTCGACGAGCCCTACCTCGACCGGGGCCCGGCGGCCCCGGGCAAGAAGGCGCCGGCCTCGCCCCAGCCCTTCTCCGCCACCGTGCCCCAGGGCCAGATATTTCTGCTCGGCGACGAACGGGCCACCTCCCTGGACTCCCGCGTCCACCTCCAGGACGGCGGCGAGGGCTCCGTGCCGCTGAGCGCGGTGCGGGCCCGGGTGGACGCGGTGGCCTGGCCGATGGACGGCATGATCGACCGGCCCTCCTCGTTCGCCGCGCTGCCCGGCGGGGTGTCAGCCGCCGGCCCGCTGCCGTTCCAGCTGGGCGCGATCGTGGTGGGAGCCGTACTGATCCTCGTCGGCGCGGTGTACGGGCCCGTGGCGGCGCGCCTCGCCCGCCGGTCCACACCCGCCGGAGCGGCCCGATGACCTCCGCGGCCCGCAGGGTCGCCCGGGTGGTCCTCCTGGACCCCGACGACCGCGTCCTGCTGCTGCACGGCCATGAGCCGGACGACCCGCACGACGCCTGGTGGTTCACCCCGGGCGGGGGCCTGGAGGGCGACGAGACCCGGGAGGCGGCGGCCCGCCGCGAGCTGGAGGAGGAGACCGGGATCAGGGACATCGAGCTGGGCCCGCTGCTCTGGACCCGGATCTGTTCCTTCCCGTTCGACGGGCGGCGCTGGGACCAGGACGAGTGGTACTACCTGGCCCGTACGACGCAGACCGCGACGGCCCCGCAGGGCCTCACCGACCTGGAACTGCGCAGCGTCGCCGGTCTGAGGTGGTGGACTTCCGCCGAACTGCTCGCGACGCGTGAGACGGTGTACCCGACCAGACTCGCCGAGCTGCTCCGCACGCTCCTCGACGAGGGTCCCCCGTGCGATCCGCTGGTTCTGGCCCCCGAAATCGTCTAATCGTCCAGGGGTGCCGGAGGCTGACGCACAATGGGGGCACGCACGGCTGAAGGGGAAACATGCCATGAGCGCCGAGGACCTCGAGAAGTACGAGACCGAGATGGAGCTGAAGCTCTACCGGGAGTACCGCGATGTCGTCGGTCTGTTCAAATATGTGATCGAGACCGAACGGCGCTTCTACCTCACCAACGACTACGAGATGCAGGTGCACTCCGTCCAGGGTGAGGTTTTCTTCGAGGTGTCCATGGCGGACGCCTGGGTCTGGGACATGTACCGGCCCGCGAGGTTCGTCAAGCAGGTCCGCGTGCTGACCTTCAAGGACGTCAACATCGAAGAGCTCAACAAGAGCGATCTGGAACTTCCGGGAGGCTGATCCCGCGCCGCCCGCTGCCGGGCCCCCGATACGCGCTTCGCGGATACGACCCGGTCACCCTTGCGGGTGGCCGGGTTTTCCACATCCGCGGAGTTGTCCACCAAGATCCACATCTTGCGGCGGTCCGGGTCACAGTCGGTGCCGGAGGTGGTGCCGATATGAACGCACGGGGGGCACTCGGGCGGTACGGCGAGGACCTGGCGGCGCGGCTGCTGGCCGAAGCCGGCATGGCGGTGGTCGAGCGCAACTGGCGCTGTCGCGCCGGAGAGATCGACATCGTGGCCAGGGACGGCGACGCCCTGGTCTTCTGCGAGGTGAAGACGCGCAGGTCACACGCGTTCGAACACCCCATGGCGGCGGTCGGCCCGGTCAAGGCGGACCGGCTGCGACGGCTCGCCGAGATCTGGCTCGACCGGCACGGCGGGCCACCGTCCGGCGGCGTCCGCATCGATCTGATCGGGGTGCTCGTGCCCCGGCGCGGAGCCCCGGTCGCGGAGCACGCCAGGGGGGTGTTCTGATGGGCTTCGCGCGAGCGTGTTCCGTGGCGCTGGTCGGCGTCGAGGGCGTGGTGGTGGAGGTCCAGGCGGACCTGGAGCCGGGCGTGGCGGCCTTCACCCTGGTCGGACTGCCGGACAAGAGCCTGGTCGAGAGCCGGGACCGGGTGCGGGCCGCCGTGGTCAATTCCGGTGCCGAGTGGCCGCAGAAGAAGCTCACGGTCGGCCTCTCCCCGGCCTCCGTGCCGAAGAGCGGTTCGGGCTTCGACCTCGCCGTCGCATGTGCGGTCCTCGGGGCTGCGGAGCGGATCGACCCCGCCACGATCGCCGACGTGGTGATGATCGGCGAGCTGGGTCTGGACGGCCGGGTCCGTCCGGTACGGGGCGTGCTGCCCGCCGTCCTCGCGGCGGCCGAAGCGGGGTACGAGCAGGTCGTGGTCCCCGAGCAGACGGCCGGGGAGGCGGCCCTGGTGCCGGGGGTCTCGGTCCTCGGCGTCCGGAGCCTGCGCCAGCTCATCGCCGTCCTGTGCGACGAACCGGTGCCCGAGGAACCGGTCGACGGCCAGGGACGCCCCGACGCCATGCTGGCCGGGCTCATGATCCCGGGCACAGGCCTCGGTACGGGGCTCGTGCCGGCCGCCGGGCGGGGGGACGGGCACCGGCCCGACCTGGCGGACGTCGCCGGGCAGCCGCGCCCGCGCCAGGCCCTGGAGGTGGCCGCGGCCGGCGGACACCATCTGCTGTTCTCGGGCCCGCCGGGCGCCGGAAAGACCATGCTGGCCGAGCGGCTGTCGTCGGTCCTGCCGCCGTTGACCCGGCAGGAGTCCCTCGAAGTGACGGCGGTCCACTCCGTGGCGGGCATCCTCCCCCCGGGTGAACCGCTCGTCTCCCGGGCCCCCTACTGCGCCCCGCACCACTCGGCGACCATGCAGTCCCTGGTCGGCGGGGGCAACGGGATGCCGAGACCCGGGGCGGTGTCCCTGGCCCACCGCGGGGTGCTCTTTCTGGACGAGGCCCCGGAGTTCTCGGGCAAGGCCCTCGACGCGCTGCGGCAGCCGCTGGAGTCGGGGCACGTGGTGGTCGCGCGGTCCGCGGGGGTGGTGCGGCTGCCGGCCCGCTTCCTGATGGTGCTGGCCGCCAATCCGTGCCCCTGCGGCCGGCACTCGCTCACCGGCGCGGGCTGCGAGTGCCCGCCCTCGGTCGTCCGCCGCTATCAGGCGCGGCTGTCCGGGCCTCTCCTCGACCGGGTGGACCTGCGGGTCGAGGTGGAGCCGGTCGACCGCGCGGACCTCCTGGGGCAGGGCGGCCGGGGCGAGTCGACGGCCGTCGTCGCCGCACGGGTGCGGGACGCCAGGGCGCGGGCGGCCGAGCGGCTGGCCGGCACCCCGTGGACCACGAACAGCGAGGTGCCGGGCCACGAGCTGCGGACCCGGCTGCTCGCGGCCCCGGGAGCGCTGGCGGCCGCGGAGCGGGATCTGGAGCGCGGGATCCTCACGGCCCGGGGACTGGACCGGGTGCTGAGAGTGGCCTGGACCGTGGCGGATTTGCGGGGAGCCGCCCGCCCGGACGCCTCCGACGTGGCGTCCGCCCTGGAGCTGCGTACGGGCATCCAGCGCGGGGTGCCGATGAGGGCGGGGGAGCGGTGACCGGGCTGGCGGGGGAGGGGCTGACGGGGCCGGGGTGCCCGCCGGGGCCTGGCCGGGAGCCGGTCCGCGAAGGTGGCCCGGGCGAGAGCCGGGGGCGCGGGTCGTACCGGGAGCGCGGGCCGGCGCCGGCCCGGGAGGGCGGCGCGGAGCTGGTCCGGGAGCCCGGGCCCGGGGCGGGCCGGGAGGGCGGCGCGCAGTCCGGCGGCCGGGGGCACGAGCGGGAGCCCGTCCGGGACGGCGGTGGGGACCTCGGCCGGGGCGGGGAGGCGGAGCGGCTGGCCAGGGCCGCGCTGACCCGGGTGCTGGAGCCGGGGGACGAGCGCGCGGGGCGCTGGCTCCGGCGGACCGGCCCCGTCGAGCTGATGCGGAGGTTCACCGCCGAGGACGGCTCCGCCGAGAAGCTGCCCGGGATGACCGCCGCACGGCTCGGGGGCTACCGGCTGCGGGCCGCCGGAGCGGAGCCGGGACGGGACCTGGCCGCGGTCGCCGCGGTGGGCGGGCGCTTCGTCTGCCCGGGGGACCGTGAGTGGCCGAGCCAACTGGACGACCTGGGCGACGCGCGGCCCGTCGGGCTCTGGGTGCGAGGGCGGCCCGATCTGCGGCTGTGGTCGCTGCGCTCGGTCGCGGTGGTCGGCGCGAGGGCCTGCACCCCGTACGGGGCGCACATGGCGGCGGCCCTCGGCTCCGGGCTCGCCGAGCGGGGCTGGGTGGTGGTGTCGGGCGCGGCGTTCGGGGTGGACGGGGCCGCCCACCGCGGCGCGCTGGCCGCGGGCGGAGCGACGACGGCGGTGCTGGCCTGCGGGGTCGACGTCTCCTACCCGCGCGGCCACGCCGAGTTGCTGGGGCGGCTGGCACAACAGGGCCTCATCGTCGCCGAGTTGCCCCCGTCCTCCCACCCCACCCGCAGCCGCTTCATCCTGCGCAACCGTGTGATCGCCGCGCTGACCAGGGGGACGGTCGTGGTGGAGGCCGAATACCGCAGCGGTTCGCTGGTCACCGCCCGCCAGGCCCAACGGCTCGGCCGCGTCGCGATGGGGGTTCCCGGCCCCGCCACCAGCGGACTGTCGGCAGGGGTCCACGAGCTGTTGCGCGGCGAGGGCGTGCTCGTCACCGACGCGGACGAAGTCGTCGAGATGGTCGGGGAGATCGGCGACCTCTCCCCGGTCCGCCGTGGCCCGGTGTTGCCCAGGGACCACCTGGACGCGGTCACCGCGCGGGTCCTCGACGCACTCCCCTACCACGGTCTCGCCCACCCCCGTGACCTCGCCCGCACCGCGGGGACGTCCGCCGACGAAACGCTCGGCCGCCTGTACGAACTGCACTCACTGGGGTTCGTCGAACGCGAAGGCGACGGCTGGCGGTTGACGCTTCCGTCGGCACGCAACGACGACGCGCGGCGAGGCGGTACTTGACCTGGAGCATTCGGGTGAAAAGGTAAGGCCGATGACCTCGCACGATCGATCGGTGACGTGTTCAGGGCCCGCGCCCACGGCGGCGGCCCCGGCCTCCGGCGGGCGCGGACGGCGTGAACGGCGGAACGCGATCAGGCGGCAGGGATCTCCCTTCCTGCGCGGACTGCGACGTTGCGGTCACGCTACGCTCACAAGGATTCCGCCCCAGACAAAAGTCCCCCAGCACTTCACGGCAGAACGGCTCAAGGCACCACATGCCCCAGCACACCTCCGGGTCTGACCGCGCGGCAGTACCACCGGTTGCGCGTGGCACTGTGCGCCCTCCCGCCCCCTCCTCCCTCGACGAGTTGTGGCGCTCCTACAAGGCCACGGGCGACGAGCGACTGCGGGAGCAGCTGATCCTGCACTACTCGCCGCTCGTGAAGTACGTCGCGGGCCGGGTGAGCGTGGGGCTGCCGTCCAACGTCGAGCAGGCCGACTTCGTCTCCTCCGGGGTCTTCGGACTGATCGACGCCATCGAGAAGTTCGACATCGAACGGGCCATCAAGTTCGAGACATACGCGATCACCAGGATCCGCGGCGCGATGATCGACGAACTCCGGGCCCTGGACTGGATCCCCCGGTCCGTCCGGCAGAAGGCGCGGAACGTGGAGCGCGCGTACGCCACGCTGGAGGCGCAGTTCCGGCGTACGCCGTCGGAGGCCGAAGTCGCCTCGGAGATGGGCATCGCACTGGAAGAACTGCACGCTGTTTTCAGCCAGTTGTCGTTGGCGAACGTGGTCGCGCTGGAGGAGCTGCTGCATGTCGGCGGCGAGGGCGGCGACCGGCTGAGCCTGATGGACACCCTGGAGGACACCGCCGCCGACAATCCGGTGGAGGTCGCCGAGGACCGCGAGCTGAGAAGGCTGCTGGCGCGGGCCATCAACACCCTCCCCGACCGCGAGAAGACCGTGGTGACCCTCTACTACTACGAGGGCCTCACCCTCGCGGAGATCGGCAACGTCCTCGGGGTGACCGAGAGCCGGGTCAGCCAGATCCACACCAAGTCCGTGCTCCAGCTCCGGGCCAAGCTGGCCGACGCGGGCCGCTGACGGCCCCTTCCCGGCACTCTCCGGCCATCCGATCGGCGGCCGTGCCCTTCCCCCGTACGCCTGCCGCCGTAGAGTGGAGGCGTGCCCAGGATTCGAGCGGCCTCCGTGGCCGAGCACCGGACCATGCAGCGCGGCGCCCTCCTGGACGCCGCGCGCTCCTTGCTGTCCGAGGGCGGTACGGAGGCGCTGACCTTCCCCGCGCTCGCCGAGCGCACGGGCCTCGCGCGCTCCTCCGTGTACGAGTACTTCCGCTCCCGTGCCGCCGTCGTCGAGGAGCTGTGCGCCGTCGACTTCCCCGTCTGGGCGGCCGAGGTCGAGAACGCCATGCAGGGCGCCGAGACGCCCGAGGCGAAGATCGAGGCGTATGTGCGCCGGCAGCTCGATCTCGTCGGGGACCGTCGCCACCGCGCGGTCGTCGCGATCTCGGCGAGTGAGCTGGACGCGGGCGCCCGGGAGAAGATCCGGGCCGCGCACGGCGGACTGATCGCCATGATCGTCGAAGCGCTGGGCGACCTCGGCCACACACAGCCGAGACTGGCCGCCATGCTCATGCAGGGTTCGGTCGACGCGGCCGTGCGCCGTATCGAACTGGGTGTCGCGGAGGAGCCGGGCGTCATCGCGGACACCGTCGTCGCGATGGTCCTGCGCGGCGTCAGCGGCTGACCCCGGCGGCGTCCGGCTCCGGCACCCCGAACACCGGCAGCAGCCGCGAGGGGCCCCTCCGCAGCAGTGAGGGCGGCAGCAGCGAGAGCGGGTCCAGATAGGCGCCCCCGCGCCGCAGCCCCCAGTGCAGACAGCCCCCGTCGCAGTGGAACGGCCCTTCCTCCAGCACCCCGACCGGCTGCCCGGCCCGGGCGCTCGCGCCCTCCTCGACCAGCGCCCGCACCGGCTCGTACGTGGTGCGCAGCGGCGGCGAACCGCTGCCGGCCACCTCGACGGCGACCACCCCGCGCCCCGCCACCCGCCCCGCGAACGACACCCGGCCGTCGGCGACCGCCAGCACCCGGGCGCCCGGCCCCGCCGCGAGGTCCACGCCGCGGTGGCCGGGCCCGTACGGACCGGCGGGCGGCTCCCACCCCCGTAGCACCGCGGGCCTCCCCGCCAGCGGCCAGCTCCGGGCGCCGCCGTCCGTGCCACCCTCCGTGCCGCCGTCCGCGCGGACGGCGGCCTCAGCGCCCGCTCCCGGCGAGGACGCGAGGGCTCCGGTCGGCACGACCGACCCACCCGGGGCCGATGGACCGGCCGGGAACAGCACGTGGAGCGGGAGCACAAGGAGCACCAGGAGCAGCGGGAACGGGGTGCGGCGGGTGGGGGAGCGGCGTGGGCCGGACTGAAGGCGCATGACCGCCACGATGGCCCGGAGGCCTGGATTCCGGGGACCAAGGACCGTTTCTGTGGACTACTCGCCGGTTGTGGACATCGCGGCCACCCGGCCGTGGACGTCACCGGCGCCCGGTTGTGGACATCGCCGTCACCAGGCACCCGACCGGTCCCGTACACTTCTTACGGCGATCCGGGTCACCGGGTCGACTTCGCACGCCCCGCCACCTCCCTCTTCTCGGAGGTGGCCGCGCTCCTCGGTCCCTCGTGGCACGGCGCGTCGGGGCGTCAGGCGCGAGCGCAAACCTGCGGTCGCGATAACCGAGCACCTCAAGGAGTACGGCCATGGCCGTCGTCACGATGCGGGAGCTGCTGGAAAGCGGCGTCCACTTCGGTCACCAGACCCGTCGCTGGAACCCGAAGATGAAGCGCTTCATCTTCACCGAGCGCAACGGCATCTACATCATCGACCTGCTCCAGTCGCTGTCGTACATCGACCGCGCCTACGAGTTCGTCAAGGAGACCGTCGCCCACGGCGGCTCCATCATGTTCGTGGGTACGAAGAAGCAGGCCCAGGAGGCCATCGCCGAGCAGGCGACGCGCGTCGGCATGCCGTACGTCAACCAGCGTTGGCTCGGTGGCATGCTCACCAACTTCTCCACCGTCTACAAGCGCCTTCAGCGTCTGAAGGAGCTCGAGCTCATCGACTTCGAGGACGTGGCCGCCTCCGGCCTCACCAAGAAGGAGCTCCTGGTCCTCTCGCGCGAGAAGGCCAAGCTGGAGAAGACCCTCGGTGGTATCCGCGAGATGCAGAAGGTGCCCAGCGCCGTCTGGATCGTCGACACCAAGAAGGAGCACATCGCCGTCGGTGAGGCGCGCAAGCTCCACATCCCGGTCGTCGCGATCCTCGACACCAACTGCGACCCCGACGAGGTCGACTACAAGATCCCGGGCAACGACGACGCGATCCGCTCCGTCACCCTGCTCACCCGCGTGATCGCCGACGCCGTCGCCGAGGGCCTCATCGCCCGCTCCGGTGCCGCCACCGGTGACTCGAAGCCGGGCGAGAAGGCCGCCGGCGAGCCCCTCGCCGAGTGGGAGCGCGACCTGCTCGAGGGCGACAAGAAGGACGAGACCGCGGCTGTCGCCGATGTCCAGTCCTCCGTCGAGACCGAGAAGGACGCCGAAGCCGACGCCGAGACGCCGGCCGAGGCCGTCGCCGAGGCCGAGGCCGAGGCCGCTGTCGAGGCTCCGGCCGCCGCCGAGGCCCCGGCCGCCGACGCGGACGCCGAGCAGGCCTGACACCCGTCACGGCTGCTGACGGCGGGGGCCGACGCCACAAGCGTCGCCCCCGCCGTTCACCCGTAGATCTTTCAGACTTCGAGAGAGACATACAGACTCATGGCGAACTACACCGCCGCTGACGTCAAGAAGCTCCGCGAGCTCACCGGCGCCGGCATGATGGACTGCAAGAAGGCGCTCGACGAGGCCGACGGCAACGTCGACAAGGCCGTCGAGGCGCTCCGTATCAAGGGCCAGAAGGGCGTCGCCAAGCGCGAGGGCCGCTCTGCCGAGAACGGTGCCGTCGTCTCCCTCGTCTCCGAGGACCAGACGTCCGGCGTTCTCCTCGAGCTGAAGTGCGAGACGGACTTCGTCGCCAAGGGCGAGAAGTTCCAGGCCGTCGCCAACACCCTCGCGGCTCACGTCGCCGCGACCTCCCCGGCCGACATCGAGGCGCTCCTCGCGTCCGAGATCGAGGCCGGCAAGACCGTCCAGGCGTACGTCGACGAAGCCAACGCCAACCTCGGCGAGAAGATCGTCCTGGACCGCTTCGCGCAGTTCACGGGCGCGTTCGTCGGTGTGTACATGCACCGCACCATGCCCGACCTGCCCCCGCAGATCGGTGTCCTGGTCGAGCTGGACAAGGCCGACGCCGAGCTGGCCAAGGGCATCGCGCAGCACATCGCCGCCTTCGCCCCGAAGTACCTGTCCCGCGAGGACGTCCCGGCCGAGGTCGTCGAGGCCGAGCGTCGCGTCGCCGAGGAGACCACGCGCGCTGAGGGCAAGCCCGAGGCCGCGCTCCCGAAGATCGTCGAGGGCCGGGTCAACGGCTTCTTCAAGGAGGCCACCCTCCTGGGCCAGCCGTACGCGCTGGACGCCAAGAAGTCGGTCCAGAAGGTCCTGGACGAGGCCGGTGTCACCCTGAAGCGCTTCTCGCGCATCAAGGTCGGCATCTGAGTCCGTCCGGGCGAACAGCACCGGACCCGATAGGGTCTGGTGCAGTCGACGGCCGCACCCACGCCGGACGACCGCAGATCTGACGAGGAGGCCATTGCCGCTGTAGGGACACCAGACCCACCGGCAATGGCCTTCTTCGTATGTGCACGAGGAGAATTTCCATGGACAAGGGCGCGGACGCCATTCAGGCCGACGACCAGCGCGACGACGACAAGGGTTCCGGACGCTTCATGCTGAAGCTCTCCGGTGAGGCATTCGCCGGCGGCGGCGGCCTCGGCGTCGACCCCGACGTCGTGCACACCATCGCCCGCGAGATCGCCGCCGTCGTACGCGACGGCGCCCAGATCGCGGTGGTCATCGGAGGAGGCAACTTCTTCCGCGGCGCCGAGCTCCAGCAGCGCGGCATGGACCGGGCCCGGTCCGACTACATGGGCATGCTCGGCACCGTCATGAACTGCCTGGCGCTCCAGGACTTCCTGGAGAAGGAGGGCATCGACTCGCGCGTCCAGACCGCCATCACCATGGGCCAGGTCGCCGAGCCGTACATCCCGCTCCGCGCCGTACGGCACCTGGAGAAGGGGCGCGTGGTGATCTTCGGCGCCGGTATGGGCATGCCGTACTTCTCCACCGACACCACCGCCGCCCAGCGTGCCCTGGAGATCGACGCCGAGGCGCTGCTCATGGGGAAGAACGGCGTGGACGGGGTCTACGACTCCGACCCGAAGGCCAACCCCGACGCGGTGAAGTTCGACGCACTGGAGTACGGCGAGGTGATCACCCGCAATCTGAAGATCGCCGACGCCACCGCCATCACGCTCTGCCGTGACAACCAGCTCCCGATCCTCGTCTTCGAGCTGACCGTCGAGGGCAATATCGCTCGCGCGGTCAAGGGTGAGAAGATCGGCACGCTCGTGAGCGACGAGAGCACCCGGGCCTGACGGCCCCCCAGGATGGACAACGGCCTGCCGGTCGGACACCGTGCAGGTGAGGACGCGACGCAGGACCCGCAGGGCCAGGCGATGACGACGCCCGGCCCACCCAAGACACGCAGGAGCACGTGGTGATCGAAGAAATCCTCCTCGAGGCCGAGGAGAAGATGGAGAAGGCCGTGGTCGTCGCGAAAGAGGACTTCGCCGCGATCCGTACCGGCCGTGCGCACCCGGCGATGTTCAACAAGATCGTCGCCGACTACTACGGCGCGCTGACCCCGATCAACCAGCTGGCCTCGTTCTCGGTTCCCGAGGCGCGGATGGCCGTCGTGACGCCGTTCGACAAGACCGCGCTGCGCAACATCGAGCAGGCGATCCGCGACTCCGACCTCGGCGTCAACCCGAGCAACGACGGCAATATCATCCGGGTGACGTTCCCCGAGCTCACCCAGGACCGCCGCAAGGAGTACATCAAGGTCGCCAAGACCAAGGCCGAGGACTCCAAGATCTCGATCCGCTCCATCCGCCGCAAGGCCAAGGAGACCCTCGACAAGCTTGTCAAGGACAAGGAGTCCGGCGAGGACGAGGTGCGCCGCGCCGAGAAGGAGCTCGACGACACCACCGCGAAGTACGTCGCGCAGGTGGACGAGCTGCTCAAGCACAAGGAAGCCGAGCTGCTCGAAGTCTGATGAACGACTCTTCCCGGGGTGCCCCGCAAGGAGCCGGTTACTGGGGCACGCCCGAGATGAGTGCTGCCCCGGCGGGTCCTGCCCACGATGTGCATGGCGCCCAGCAGACTCGGCCCATGCCCAACGTGCCGGACGTTCCCGACGCAGGTAGAGACGCACAGAGCCGCGACGACCGGGACAGGGAAGCCGCTCACGTCAGCGGCCCCCTGTTCCGTGACGAGAAGCCGCAGGAGCCCATGTCCACCCCGATGCCGCCTCCGCCGCAGAAGAAGCGCGCGGGGCGTGATCTGCGCGCCGCCATAGGGGTGGGCGTGGGTCTCGGCGCCGTCATCGGCGTCTCGCTGTTCATCGTGAAGGCCGCTTTCATCGGCGTGATAGTGGCCGCGGTCGTCGTCGGCCTTTGGGAGCTGACCTCCCGCCTCCAGGAACGCAAGGGCATCAAGGCGCCCCTGGTGCCGTTGGCTGTCGGCGGAGCCGCGATGGTCGTCGCGGGTTACGCGCGGGGGCCCGAGGGTGCCTGGATCGCCGTGGCCCTGACCGCCCTGGCGGTGCTGGTCTGGCGGATGACGGAGCCGCCGGACGGGTATCTCAAGGACGTCACGGCCGGGGTCTTCGCGGCGTTCTACGTACCCTTCCTGGCCACCTTCGTCGCCCTGATGCTGACGGCGGACGACGGGTCGTGGCGGGTCCTGACCTTCCTGATCCTCACCGTGGTCAGCGACACGGGGGCGTACGCGGTCGGCTGGCGCTTCGGGACGCACAAGCTCGCCCCGCGCATCAGCCCCGGCAAGACCCGCGAGGGCCTGCTCGGGGCGGTCGCCTTCGCGATGGTCGCCGGCGCCCTGTGCATGGAGTTTCTGATCGACGACGGCGCCTGGTGGCAGGGACTGCTGCTCGGCCTCGCGGTCGCGGCCAGCGCGACCCTCGGCGACCTGGGCGAGTCCATGATCAAGCGCGACCTCGGGATCAAGGACATGGGCACCCTGCTCCCCGGCCACGGCGGCATCATGGACCGGCTGGACTCGCTCCTGCCGACCGCGCCGGTCGTCTGGCTGCTGCTGGTGCTGTTCGTCGGCTCCGGCTGACCGCCTCGGCATCCCGGCACTCTGTCCCACCTGCACGTTTAACGAGTGAGGGTCCGTCGTCCACAGGGCGGCGGGCCCTCACCCGTCTGTCTGCGACACTGGATGAACCATGCCTAAGCCCGGAGAACTCACTTTCGTCGCGCCCCGCGGATCCAAGAAGCCGCCGCGGCACATCGCCGACCTCACGCCCGCCGAGCGCAAGGAAGCGGTCGCCGCGACCGGTGAGAAGCCGTTCCGCGCCCAGCAGCTCTCGCAGCACTACTTCGCGCGGTACGCGGCCGACCCGGCCGAGTGGACGAACATCCCGGCCGGATCGCGGGAGAAGCTCGCCGAGGCGCTGTTCCCCGACCTGATGTCCGTGATGCGGCACATCAGCTGCGACGACGACACCACGCGCAAGACCCTGTGGAAGCTGCACGACGGGACGCTCGTCGAGTCCGTCCTCATGCGCTACCCCGACCGCGTCACGATGTGCATCTCCTCACAGGCCGGCTGCGGTATGAACTGCCCCTTCTGCGCCACCGGGCAGGCCGGCCTCGACCGCAATCTGTCGACCGCCGAGATCGTGCACCAGATCGTCGACGGCATGCGCGC
The DNA here is from genome assembly GCF_028747205.1 of Streptomyces sp. CA-278952. Classification (NCBI taxonomy): domain Bacteria; kingdom Bacillati; phylum Actinomycetota; class Actinomycetes; order Kitasatosporales; family Streptomycetaceae; genus Streptomyces; species Streptomyces sp. CA-278952. The sequence continues at coordinate 1,929,457 of NZ_CP112880.1, read as the reverse complement.
CCTGCGCGACGGCGAGGTGCCCGGGGGGCCCGCGCGGCTGTCCAACATCGTCTTCATGGGCATGGGCGAGCCGCTCGCCAACTACAACCGTGTGGTCGGCGCGATCCGCCGTCTCACCGACCCGGAGCCGGACGGTCTCGGCCTCTCGCAGCGCGGGATCACCGTCTCCACCGTGGGCCTCGTCCCGGCCATGCTGCGCTTCGCCGACGAGGGCTTCAAGTGCCGTCTCGCCGTCTCGCTGCACGCCCCGGACGACGAGCTGCGCGACACCCTGGTCCCCGTCAACACCCGGTGGAACGTCCGCGAGGTGCTGGACGCCGCCTGGGAGTACGCGGAGAAGTCCGGCCGCCGGATCTCCATCGAGTACGCCTTGATCCGGGACATCAACGACCAGGCCTGGCGGGGCGACCGGCTCGGCCGGCTGCTCAAGGGCAAGCGGGTGCACGTCAACCTGATCCCGCTGAACCCCACGCCCGGCTCGAAGTGGACCGCCTCGCGGCCCGAGGACGAGAAGGCCTTCGTCGAGGCCATCGCCGCCCACGGCGTGCCCGTCACCGTCCGGGACACCCGCGGCCAGGAAATCGACGGGGCCTGCGGGCAACTCGCGGCCTCCGAGCGCTAGCCGACTCCCGGGTCGGCGGACTCCGCGTGCCGGCCTCGCCCGGGCGTCCGAAATCCGCCGGTGTAGCCTGGGCTGGAAATCAACTTCATATTCCGACAGGGGAGCGCCACAGCGCTGAGAGTGCGGCACCAAGGACAGGTTGGCCGCAGACCCTCTGAACCTCGCCCGGGTCATTCCGGGTAGGAAGTTCGGACCTTACTCAAGCTGTTGCGCCCTGCCCGCTTCCGGTTCGCCGGACAGCGGGCGGGGCCGCGTCTCTTCCTGGTCATCTCCAGGAGGAATCACATGAACACCACCACGAAGTACGCGGCGACCGCGCTCGCCGCCGCTCTCGGCGTCACCGTGCTCGCGGGCTGCGGCGACGACGGTTCCGCCGGCCCCGGGGAGTCCAAGGGCCCGGCCTCGAAGACCGTGACCCTGGTCAGCCACGACTCCTTCAACGTGTCGGACAAGGTGCTGAAGGCGTTCACGAAGGAGACCGGCTACAAGGTCGAGATCCTCAAGAGCGGCGACGCCGGAGCCGCGCTCAACCAGGAGATCCTGACCAAGGGCTCCCCGCGCGGCGACGTCTTCTTCGGCGTCGACAACACCCTGCTCTCCCGCGCCCTCGACAACGGTCTGTTCACCGCGTACGAGGCCAAGGGCCTGGACACGGTCGCGGCGGACACACAGACGGACGAGAAGATGCGGGTCACGCCCGTCGACACCGGCGACATCTGCGTCAACTACGACAAGCAGTACTTCGCCGACAAGAAGCTCGCCCCGCCGAAGACCTTCGATGACCTGCTGAAGCCCGCGTACAAGAACCTCCTCGTCACCGAGAACGCCGCCGGCTCCTCGCCCGGCCTCGGCTTCCTCCTCGGCACCATCGCCGCCCAGGGCGAGGACGGCTACGAGGCGTACTGGAAGAAGCTGAAGGCCAACGGCGTCAAAGTCGTCGACGGCTGGGAGCAGGCGTACAACGAGGAGTTCTCCGGCTCCGCGGGCGGCAAGAAGGCCAACGCCGACCGGCCGCTCGTCGTCAGTTACGCCTCCAGCCCGCCCGTCGAGGTGCTCTACGCCGACCCGCAGCCGAAGGAGGCGCCCACCGGGGTCGCCACCGGCACCTGCTTCCGGCAGACCGAGTACGCGGGGCTGCTGACCGGGGCGAAGAACGAGGCGGGCGGCAAGGCGCTGCTGGACTTCATGATCAGCAAAACGTTCCAGGAGGACATGCCGCTGAACATGTTCGTGAACCCGGTCGTGAAGGACGCGGCCCTCCCCGAGCTGTTCACGAAGTTCGGCGAGAAGATCGACACGCCTCCCACCGTCGCACCCGAGAAGATCACCGCCAACCGTGAGCAGTGGATCCAGTCGTGGCAGTCGCTGGTCCTGAAGTAGAGCCCGGCGTGAAGACCGCCGAGGCCTCCCGGGAACGGCACCGGTCCGGGCGGCGCGGGGCCGCGCTGCGGCTCGGCCTGATGGCCGTGCCCGTCGCGTTCTTCGCGCTGTTCTTCGCCTATCCCGTGACCGCCATCGTCGGCCGCGGGCTCAAGGCGGGAGGCGACTGGCAGTTCGGGCGGATCGGCGAGGTGCTGGCCCGCCCGGACATCCTCGACGTCCTCTGGTTCACCACCTGGCAGGCCCTCGCCTCGACCGCGCTCACCCTGCTGATCGCCCTGCCCGGGGCGTATGTCTTCGCCCGGTTCGACTTCCCCGGCAAGCAGCTGCTGCGGGCGGTCGTCACGGTGCCGTTCGTGCTGCCCACCGTCGTCGTCGGTACCGCGTTCCTGGCGCTGCTGGGGCGGGGCGGGCTCCTCGACGAACTGTGGGGCGTCCGTCTGGACACCACCGTGTGGGCGATCCTGCTGGCCCACGTCTTCTTCAACTACGCCGTGGTCGTACGGACGGTGGGCGGGCTCTGGTCCCAGCTGGACCCCCGGCAGGAGGAGGCCGCCCGGGTGCTCGGCGCCGGACGGTTCGCCGCCTTCCGCCGGGTGACGCTGCCCGCGCTCGCCCCGGCCGTCGCCGCCGCCGCGCTGATGGTCTTCCTCTTCACCTTCACCTCCTTCGGCGTCGTACAGATCCTCGGCGGACCCGCGTACGCCACCCTGGAGGTGGAGGTCTACCGGCAGACCGCGCAGCTGCTGGACCTGCCCACGGCGGCCGTGCTGACCCTGGTGCAGTTCGTCGCGGTCGGCGCGATCCTGGCCGTGCACGCCGTGACCGTACGCCGCCGGGAGCGGGCGCTGAAGCTCGTCGACCCGGCGCAGACCTCGCGCCGGCCGCGTGGCGCCGGGCAGTGGGTGCTGCTCGGCGGCGTCCTGCTCACCGCGCTGCTGCTGATCCTGCTGCCGCTCGGGGTGCTCGTGGAGCGTTCCTTCGACGGAGCCGACGGAGCCGACGGAGCCGACGGGGCTGCCGGATCCGGCGGGTACGGCTTCGGCTACTACCGGGCCCTCCAGTCGGCCGGGTCCGGCGGCTCCTCCACCTTCCTGGTCCCGCCGCTGGAGGCCGTCGGCAACTCCCTGCGGTACGCGCTCGTCGCGACGCTCATCGCGCTCGTCGTCGGCGGGCTCGCGGCGGCGGCCCTGACCCGGCGGGCGGGGCCGCTGGTCCGCGGCTTCGACGCGCTGCTGATGCTGCCGCTCGGGGTGTCCGCCGTCACCGTCGGCTTCGGCTTCCTGATCACCCTGGACGAGCCGCCGCTCGACCTGCGGACCTCCTGGATCCTGGTCCCGCTGGCCCAGGCGCTGGTCGGCGTCCCCTTCGTCGTACGGACCATGCTGCCCGTACTGCGCGCGGTCGACGACCGGCTGCGGGAGGCCGCAGCCGTGCTGGGGGCCTCCCCGCTGCGGGCCTGGCGGGAGGTCGATCTGCCGTTGGTGCGGCGGGCGGTGCTGGTCGCGGCGGGCTTCGCCTTCGCCGTCTCCCTCGGGGAGTTCGGCGCGACGGTCTTCATCGCCCGGCCCGACAACCCGACCCTGCCGGTCGCCGTGGCCCGGCTGCTGGGCCGGTCCGGGGAGCTCAACTACGGGCAGGCGATGGCCCTCAGCACGATCCTGATGCTGGTGTGCGCGGTGTCGCTGCTGCTCCTCGAACGTATCCGCACCGACCGATCCGGGGAGTTCTGAACGAGATGCTGAGCTTGCGGGAAGCCACCGTGCGGTTCGGGAAGCGGACGGCGCTGGACGCGGTCGACCTGGAGGTCGCCGATCACCGGATCGTCTGCCTGCTCGGTCCCAGCGGCAGTGGGAAGTCCACCCTGCTCCGGGCCGTCGCCGGGCTCCAGCCCATGGACGGCGGCCGGGTCCTGCTGGCCGGACAGGACCAGAGCGGCGTCCCGGTGCACCGGCGCGGCCTCGGCCTGATGTTCCAGGACCACCAGCTCTTCCCGCACCGGGACGTCGGCGCCAACGTCGCCTTCGGGCTCCGGATGCACGGCGTCGGGCGGGCCGAGACCGGGCACCGCGTCCGTGAACTGCTGGAGCTGGTCGGTCTGCCCGGGGCCGAACGCCGCGCGGTCGCCGCGCTGTCCGGCGGTGAGCAGCAGCGCGTCGCCCTGGCCCGCGCGCTGGCCCCGCGCCCGAAGCTCCTGATGCTGGACGAGCCGCTCGGCCAGCTCGACCGCAGCCTCCGCGAACGCCTCGTCGTCGAACTGCGCACCCTGTTCCAGGAGTTGGGCACCACCGTGCTGGCCGTCACGCACGACCAGGGCGAGGCGTTCGCGCTCGCCGACCGGGTCGTCGTGATGCGGGACGGCCGGATCGCGCAGGAGGGCAGCCCGCTGGACGTCTGGCAGCGCCCCGCCTCGGCGTTCGTCGCCCGCTTCCTCGGCTTCGACAACGTCACCGGGGCGAGCGTCACCGGAGGGGCCGCCGCCACCGCCTGGGGCAAGGTCCCGGTTCCCGGGGGCTCCCCGCAGGGCGAGGTGGATCTGCTGGTCCGGCCCGCCGGCGTCCTGATCGGCGCTCCTGAGGACGGCCTGCGCTGCACGGTCGGCGTCCGCACCTTCCGGGGGAACCACGTGACCGTACGGCTGATACCCGAGAACGCGCCGGTGCTGGAGGCCGAGTGCGCCCTGCGGGACACCCCGGACGAGGGCGCGGTCGTGGGCGTCCGCTTCGACGCCGCGGAGACGGTGGTGCTGGCGACCGGGGCGGACGCTCCCGAGGCGGACGCCTCCTAGGGAGCCTGTGTCCCCGCCACCACCAGCCCCCGTTCGTACGCCAGGATCACCGCCTGCGCCCGGTCCCGCAGCTCCATCTTCGCGAACAGCCGGTTGATGTGGGTCTTCACCGTGTGGTCGGTGATGGTCAGCCGGTCGGCGATGTCCGCGTTGGACAGGCCCCGCGCGATCAGGACGAGCACCTCCGCCTCGCGCGCGGTCAGCCCGTCGATCGAGCGCGGCGGGGGAGTGCTGACCCGCTGCCGGGTCGCGGTGCTGCTGCCCCTGCTGGTGCTTCTCGCCGTGGACCGGGCGCAGTTGGAGGTCGATGTCGTCGCCCGCTCCGCGGGGCTCCTGCTCTCCGAGGGCACGCCCTACCTCGAACGGCCCGCCGTGCCCGAGGACTTCAACCCGTATCTCCCCGGCATGGCGGCCTTCGGGATCCCGGAGGCGGTGGCCGGGCCCGGGCCGTTCACCGACCCCCGGCTGTGGATGGGCGCCGCCTTCCTCGGCGCGTTCGCCCTCGCCCTTCCGGCGGGGGCCCGCCGGAAGGCGCCCCGGTGGCTCGCCGCCTGCCCGCTGGTGGCGCTGCCGCTCGCGGTCGGCGGCGTCGATCTGCCGGTGGCCGGGCTGATGTGCCTGGGGCTGGCCGGGGCGGGGCGGGGCGGGGCGGGGGCGGCCGGGCCGGGCCGGGCTGGCGCTCGGGCTGGCCGCCGCCCTCAAGTGGACCGCGTGGCCGGCGGTGCCGGTGGCCCTCGCCCTGCTCGCCACGGCCTCCCGCGACGGCCGCCGGAGTCACGCGGGCTTCGAGGACGACGGCCGCCGGGGGAGCCGCGCCGCCCTGCGCTGCGGGCTCGCCGCCCTGCTCACCGCCGCCGGGCTCGTCCTGCCCGCCGCCCTGCGCGACCCGGGAGCCTTCCGGACCCATGTCGTTGACTTCCCCCTCGGGCTCACCGGAGCGGTCTCGTCCGCCGCCAGCCCGTTCCCCGGTCATCTGCTCGCCGCCCAGGTCCCCGGTGGCCGGACCCTGGCTCTGCTGCTGCTCGGGGTGAGCGCCCTGCTCCTCGTCGGCTCCCTGATCGCCCGGCCCCCGGCGACGGCGTCGGCCGCCGCCGTACGGCTCGCCCTCGGACTGCTCCTGGCCATCGCGTTCATGCCCGCGAGCCGGTTCGGCTATCTGGTGCACCCGCTGGTCCTCGCGGCCTGGGCCCTCGCCCAGCACCCGCCCGCCCACCCCCATCGCATACGAGAACGGGTGCGCGCCGCACGCGTACCCCGACGGAAGCAGGCCTCCCGATGACACGCAGCCGCACTCTCGTGGTGACCAACGACTTCCCGCCCCGCCAGGGCGGCATCGAGACCTTCGTCCACGCCATGACCAGCCGGTTCCCCACGGACTCCGTCGTCGTCCACACCTCCGCCGAACCCGGGGCTGCCGCCCATGACGCCGCCCTGCCCCACCCCGTGGTCCGCGACCCGGCCCGCACCCTGCTCCCGGTCCCACGCGTCGCCGCCCGCGCGGTGGAGATCGCCCGCCACCACGGCTGCGACAGCGTCTGGTTCGGGGCCGCCGCACCGCTCGGGCTCCTGGCGGACCGGCTGCGCCGGGAGAGCGGGGTGCGGAGGGCCGTGGCCACGACGCACGGGCACGAGGTGTGGTGGGCCCGCACGCCCGGGACCCTTGCACTGCTGCGGCGGATCGGCGACCGTACCGACGTGGTGACCTATCTGGGCGAGGCGACCCGCGCGCCCATCGCCGCCGCACTCGGCCCGGCCGCCGCCCGCCGCATGGTGCGCCTGGCGCCGGGGGTGGACGCGGAGGCGTTCGGCGTACGGGAAGCGGCGCGCGAAGCCGTACGGGAGGAGGCGCGCGACGCCGAACGGTCCGGGGCGTGGGACGGCATAGGCCCTCCGGGGGCCGGCGTCCGCGAGCGGTACGGCCTGGGCGGGCGGCCCGTGATCCTCTGCGCGGCGCGGCTCGTCCCGCGCAAGGGCCAGGACACCCTGATCCGCGCCCTGCCCGCCGTGCGGCGCGCGGTGCCCGACGCCGTGCTCCTGCTGACCGGCGACGGACCCTACGCCCGGACCCTGCGCCGGCTCGCCGCGGACACCGGGGTCGCGGACGGGGTGGTCCTCGCGGGCGGGCAGCCGCACGCGGCGATGCCGGAGCACTACGCGGCCTGCGACGTCTTCGCGATGCCGTGCCGCACCCGCAGAGGGGGCCTGGAGGTGGAGGGGCTGGGCATCGTCTTCCTGGAGGCCGCCGCCGCCGGGCTGCCGGTCCTCGTCGGCGACTCGGGCGGCGCGCCGGACACCGTACGGGACGGGGAGACGGGGCACGTGGTCGACGGGCGCGACGTCGCCGCCGTCGCGGACCGGCTCGTGGCGTTGCTGCGGGACCGGGCGGGGTCCCGGGCGATGGGGGAGAAGGGCCGGGCGTGGGTCCGCGAGGCGTGGGGGTGGGAGCAGGCGTACGAGACCCTCGCGGAGCTGCTGGCCCCCTGACCGGCGTGGCAGGAGGGCGACGGGCGGGGCAAGCTGGAGGCGGACAACCCCGCGCCCGGCGCTCCGGCGGCGCGGAACGGCCGGATCGGACAAGGACCGTGATCATGACCGGTGGCACCCGTGAGGGCATCGACCTCACCCGCGTCCTGCACGCCCCTCAGCAGCGCGTCTTCGCCGCCTGGACCTCACCGGAGGACTTCGCCGCCTGGTACGGGGGTGAGGCGGACGTCCCCCTGGACCGGGTGGCGATGGACGTGCGGCCCGGCGGCGCGTGGAGCCTGGTCATCGTGATGCCGGGCGTGGAGATGCCCTTCCACGGGATCTACCGCGAGGTGAGCGAGCCCGACGGCCTCGTCCTCACGCTCAAGGACGCCTCCGCGCCCGAGGACGCCGAGGGCGAGATCGTCACCGTCACCTTCAGCGACCTCGGCGACGGGACCACCGAGCTGGCCTTCCAGCAGCGCGGCGGCAACCTCACCCCCGAGCAGTACGCGGCGGCGGAGGACGGCTGGGAGGCCTTCTTCGATGCCCTGGCCGCCCGCCTCGCCACCCATCCCTGAGCCGGCCCCGTCCCCGAACCTCCGGGAGGGAACTCCCGGCGGTTCACTTCGTCAGCGGAAGCGCCGCCAACTGCGCGATCACCCACGTCAGCGGCGCAAACAGGGCCAGCAGCGCGCCCGCCCGCAGCGCCGTCGCCCGGCGCAGCACGGCGGTCGGAGCGCCCATCCTGAGCAGCGCCTCGACCGTGTGCGCGCGGGCGTGCTTGGCCTCCAGCGCCGAGGTCAGCAGCGTCGCCGCCGTACAGCCGAGGACCAGCACCGCGCCGAGTGCGGTGAGCGGGCCGTACGGGCGCTCGTCGCCCCCGTACAGCGCCGAAGCGGCGATCGCCGCGGAGAGCACCGCGCAGACGACCCCGAGCGGGCGGCCGATCCGGCGCGCCTCGTCCATCAGGACCCGGCCCGCCAGCAGCCGTACGGCACCGGGGCGCACGGCTTGCAGCGCCCGCCCGCACAGATAGGTCAGGCTCGGCCCCGCCATCGCCAGGCCGACCGCCGTGAGCGTCCACCCGATCAGTACCGCCACCGGGGTGGAGTCGTACCGTCCGGGCAGCGGGAACGCGCTCCCGGCGGCACCCCGTGACGCGATCGCCTCGACCGCGAGTCCGGCAGCCGTCAGCGCCACGCCCCAGGGGAGCCCGGCCGGAGCCGGTGCGGGCTCCGGCAGCTCCTCGGAGCCGAAGGTGTCCCGGGCCGGGTCGGGCCGGGACCGCAGGGCCAGCGCGCTCGCCGTCGACGCGGCCACCGGTACGAGCGCCAGCAGCATCAGCGCGGCGGCCGGCGGCAGCGGGCTGCCCGCGCCGAGGAACTCCGCGGCGCCCCCGTCGAACGGCATCCCGGTGAGATCGCCGCGCAGATGCAGGAAGAAGAGCAGGGCCACCACGGAGCCGAGCGTGGTGGAGACGGCCGTGGAGACCGCGGCCAGCGCGGACAACCGGACCGGGCCGAGGCCCATGGAGGAGAGGCCCGGCCGGGGCCGGGTGCTCGGGTCGGCCCGGGCCACCGCCACGGCGAACTGCACGGTGGCGGCCAGCGGGACGAAGCACCACAGCAGCCGCAGCACCGAACCGGCGGAGGCGGGGTGCGCGGCGGCGTACCCGAGGGCGCACAGGAGGAGGAATCCGACGCCGGCCGAGGCGGCGGCCACCAGCAGCCGCCGGACCAGGACGAGGGGATGAGACCCGCGGGCTAGACGGAGAGCGAGCACGCCGCGCGGCCCTCCGCTTCCGGCTTCGCGGGCACGGTACCGGTGGCGACGCAGCGGCCGTCCAGCAGCGGGACGGCCCGGTCGGCGAGCGCAGCGACCTCGGCGTCGTGCGTCGCCAGCACGACGGTGATGCCGTGCGAGCGGGCCGCCGTGGTGAGGGTGCGCAGCACCTGGGTGCGGTCCGCGCGGTGGAGGGTCGCGGTGGGCTCGTCGGCGAAGATCACGGTCGGTGCGCCGCACAGGGCGCGGGCCACCGAGACCCGCTGGCGCTGCGCCTGGAGGAGCGCGTGCGGCCGCTTCTTGGCGAAGGCGGCGATGTCCAGGCGCTCCAGCCACTCTCCGGCCGCCTTCCTGGCGGCCCGGTGCGAGACACCGCGCAGCAGCAGGGGCAGCGCGGTGTTCTCCCAGACGGTCAGCTCCGGGACCAGCTCCGGATCGGAGGCGATCCAGCCGAAGCGCTCGCGGCGCAGTTGTTCGCGGACCCGGGGGGCCATGGTGTGGACGGGGACGCTGTTGAACCAGACCTCGCCCTCCTGGGGCACGAGCCGGCCCGAGAGGCAGTGCAGCAGCGTCGTCTTCCCGCTGCCGCGCGGGCCGGTCACGGCAAGGATCTCGGCGTCCCGGACGCCGATGGAGACACCGCCGAGACCGGGCGATCCGTTGTGGGAGTGGTGCAGGGAACGCGCCCAGATCACGTCGTTGTCCGGCGGGGCCACCATGGCGTACACCTCGGTTCAGGTCAGATTTCCCGTCCCCCGTACGGGGGAACGAAGACGCGGCCGATCGGTCACTCGGCACCGTAGATAGTCGGACCGGTGTGGGCGCACAGCACGCGGCCCGGATGCGCCCCTTGTCACTCGAAGGGGTGTATCCGGGCCGGAGAACCGTATGAAATGACCGCCGGTGGGCGATCAGCCGGGGGACCTGGTGTCGGTCAGAGCTTCGTCCAGGCCTCCGTGAGGACGGCCCGCAGAATGCCCTCGATCTCGTCGAACGTCGACTGGTCGGAGATCAACGGCGGCGCGAGCTGGATGACCGGGTCGCCGCGGTCGTCGGCCCGGCAGTACAGGCCGTTGTCGTACAGCGCCTTGGAGAGGAAGCCGTACAGGACGCGCTCGGTCTCCTCGTCGGTGAACGTCTCCTTGGTGGCCTTGTCCTTCACCAGCTCGATGCCGTAGAAGAACCCGTTGCCGCGGACGTCGCCGACGATCGGCAGGTCGTACAGCTTCTGGAGGGTCGTCAGGAAGGCGTTCTCGTTGTCGAGGACGTGCTGGGTGAGGTTCTCGCGCTCGAAGATGTCGAGGTTGGCGATGCCCACCGCGGCGGAGACCGGGTGGCCGCCGAAGGTGTAGCCGTGCAGGAAGGTGTTGCCGCCCTTGTAGAACGGCTCCGCGATCCGGTCCGAGACGATGCAGGCGCCGATCGGGGAGTAGCCCGAGGTCATGCCCTTCGCGCAGGTGATCATGTCCGGCACGTAGCCGAACTTGTCGCACGCGAAGATGGTGCCGAGCCGGCCGAAGGCGCAGATGACCTCGTCGGAGACGAGCAGCACGTCGTACTTGTCGCAGATCTCACGGACCCGCTGGAAGTAGCCGGGCGGCGGCGGGAAGCAGCCGCCCGCGTTCTGCACGGGCTCCAGGAAGACGGCCGCGACGGTCTCGGGGCCCTCGAAGAGAATCTCCTGCTCGATCTGGTCGGCGGCCCAGCGGCCGAAGGCCACCGGGTCGTCGCCGAAGAGCGGGGCGCGGTAGATGTTCGTGTTCGGCACCTTGTGCGCGCCGGGGACCAGCGGCTCGAAGGGGGCCTTCAGGGCCGGGAGGCCGGTGATGGACAGCGCGCCCTGCGGGGTGCCGTGGTAGGCGACGGCACGCGAGATGACCTTGTACTTGGTCGGCTTGCCCTGGAGCTTGAAGTACTGCTTGGCCAGCTTCCAGGCGGTCTCGACGGCCTCGCCGCCACCGGTGGTAAAGAAGACCTTGTTGAGGTCGCCCGGGGCGTAGTCGGCGAGCCGCTCGGCCAGCTCGACGGCCTTCGGGTGGGCGTAGGACCACACCGGGAAGAAGGCGAGCTCCTGGGCCTGCTTGTACGCCGTCTCGGCGAGCTCGTGACGACCGTGACCGGCGTTGACCACGAACAGGCCGGAGAGACCGTCCAGGTAGCGCTTGCCCTTGTCGTCGAAGATGTACGTTCCCTCGCCACGCACGATGGTGGGAACGGGCGCGTTCTCGTAGTCCGACATGCGGGTGAAGTGCATCCACAGGTGGTCGTACGCGGTTCGGCTGAGGTCCTTGCTCACGGCTATCGGGTTCCCCACATATAGGTCTGCTTCTTGAGCTTGAGGTAGACGAAGCTCTCGGTGGAGCGCACTCCGGGAAGGGTCCGGATGCGTTTGTTGATCATCTCCAGCAGGTGGTCGTCGTCCTCGCAGACGATCTCCACCATCAGGTCGAAGGAGCCCGCGGTCATGACCACGTACTCGCACTCGGCCATGGCCGACAGGGCCTCGGCCACCGGGTCGAGGTCGCCCTCGACGTTGATGCCGACCATCGCCTGACGCCGGAACCCCACGGTGAGCGGGTCCGTGACGGCGACGATCTGCATCACGCCCTGGTCGAGCAGCTTCTGGACGCGCTGGCGCACAGCCGCTTCGGAGAGGCCGACGGCCTTGCCGATCGCGGCGTACGGACGCCGTCCGTCCTCCTGGAGCTGCTGGATGATTGCGAGGGAGACGGCATCGACCGCTGGCGGTGATCCGTTCCCGGTCCTGGAGTCTGCGCTGCGACTGGCCACACACCCACCATGCACCGCTCCTCGTCTGTCTCGCAACCCCAGATCGATGAAATTCGTTGTCTGGATGCCTGGATCTGACTGAATCCGAAGTTGAGGGCGGGCGGGTATGTCGAAAGCGTCACCGGAACGATTAGGGTGGACGTCTCACCCATCGGACAGCCGACAGGAGGGGTGGTTGTGACCACCGAGGTGCGCCGTCTGCGCAACTACATCAACGGAGAGTTCCGGGACGCCGCGGACGGGCGGACCATCGATGTGGTCAGCCCGGTGACGGAAGAGGTCTACGCGACCTCGCCGCTCTCCGGTCAGGCCGACGTCGATGCCGCCATGGAGGCCGCCGCGGCGGCCTTCCCCGCTTGGCGTGACACCACGCCCGCCGAGCGGCAGAAGGCCCTGCTGAAGATCGCGGACGCGTTCGAGGAGCGGGCCGAGGACCTGATCGCCGCCGAGTCGGAGAACACCGGCAAGCCGCTCGGTCTGACCCGCAGCGAAGAGATCCCGCCGATGGTGGACCAGATCCGTTTCTTCGCGGGGGCCGCACGACTCCTCGAAGGCCGCTCGGCCGGCGAGTACATGGAGGGTCTGACCTCCATCGTCCGCCGTGAGCCGGTCGGCGTCTGCGCCCAGGTCGCACCGTGGAACTACCCGATGATGATGGCCGTCTGGAAGTTCGCCCCGGCGCTCGCCGCGGGCAACACCGTCGTCATCAAGCCGTCCGACACCACCCCGGCGTCGACCGTGCTGATGGCCGAGATCATGGGGCAGATCCTGCCCAAGGGCGTCTTCAACGTCCTGTGCGGCGACCGGGACACCGGCCGCGCCATGGTCGAGCACCCGACCCCGGCGATGGCCTCCATCACCGGTTCGGTACGGGCGGGCACGCAGGTCGCCGAGTCGGCGGCCAAGGACGTCAAGCGCGTCCACCTGGAGCTCGGCGGCAAGGCGCCCGTCGTGGTCTTCGACGACGCCGACATCGCCAAGACCGTCTCGGGCGTCTCGGAGGCGGGCTTCTTCAACGCGGGCCAGGACTGTACGGCCGCCACCCGCGTCCTGGTCCACGAGTCGATCCACGACGCGTTCGTCACCGCGCTCGCCAAGGCCGCCGCCGACACGAAGACCGGGATGCCGGACGACGAGGACGTGGCGTACGGCCCGCTCAACAACGCCAACCAGCTGAAGCAGGTCAGCGGCTTCATCGAGCGCCTTCCCGCCCATGCCAAGGTCGAGGCGGGCGGCCACCGGGTCGGCGACAAGGGCTACTTCTACGCGCCGACCGTCGTCTCCGGCCTGAAGCAGGACGACGAGATCATCCAGAACGAGGTCTTCGGACCCGTCATCACCGTCCAGTCCTTCACCGACGAGCAGCAGGCCGTCGACTACGCCAACGGCGTCGACTACGCGCTCGCCTCCTCGGTGTGGACGACGAACCACTCCCGTGCCATGCGCATGTCCAAGAACCTCGACTTCGGCTGCGTGTGGATCAACACCCACATCCCGCTGGTCGCCGAGATGCCGCACGGCGGGTTCAAGAAGTCCGGCTACGGCAAGGACCTCTCCGCGTACGGCTTCGAGGACTACACCCGTATCAAGCACGTCATGACGTCCATCGAGGACTGACGGCTCCTCTCCGACCGTGCACGGCCCCGGGCTTCGGTCCGGGGCCGTTCCCGTGCCGCCGCCGTGCCAGGCGTGCGGGACAGGCTGGACAAGGTGTGCGGGGCGGGCCCGCCCCGCTGGACGCTTGGTCCATTGTCCGCGGGAGCGCCGACCGGCATTCTGCGCGGGTGCGAGCGATCAGGAAGAACCCCATGTCCCGCCGTTCCCTGCTGCGCGCCCTCGGGGCGGGAGCGGCCGGCGCCACCCTGGCCGGCTGCGGGGTGCCCGCGGCCTATGTCGAGCCCGGCGACCGGGCCGGCCGCGACAGCTCCGCCACCGACCCCACCCTGCACTTCGCCAACTGGCCGCTCTACATCGACACCGACGACGACAACGAGTCGCGGCGGCCCACCCTGGACGCCTTCTCGCAGCGGACCGGGATCTCCGTCACGTACACCGAGGAGATCAACGACAACGACGAGTTCTTCGGGAAGATCAGCCCCGCGCTGATGAACGGCCAGGAGACCGGCCGGGACCTGATCGTCATCAGCGACTGGATGGCCGCCCGCTTCGTCCGGCTCGGCTGGGTCCAGGAGATGGACCGGGCCGAGCAGCCCAACGTCGCCAAGTACCTCGACCCCCTGCTGCGTGACCCCGCCTTCGACGAGGGGCGGCTCCACAGCGTTCCCTGGCAGTCCGGGATCACCGGCATCGCCTACAACCGCGAGAAGCTCGGTCGCGAGATCCGGTCCACCGGCGACCTGTGGGCGGACGACCTGCGCGGCCGGGTCACCCTGCTCTCCGGGCTCGACGAGTCGTTCGCGCTGCTCATGCAGGGCAACGGCGTCGACATCACCCGCTGGACGGCCGACGACTTCCACGAGATCTGCGAGCAGACACAGAAGCGGGTCCGCTCGAAGCACATCCGCCGCTTCACCGGCAACGACTACATCAAGGACCTCGCCACCGGCGACGTGCTCGCCTGCCAGGCGTACTCCGGGGACGTCATCCAGCTCCAGGCCGACAACCCCGACATCGAGTTCGTCGTCCCCGAGGAGGGGGCCGAACTGTGGGCGGAGTCCCTGATGATCCCCAACCTCGCCCGCCACAAGCGCAACGCCGAGCGGCTGATCGACCACTACTACGACCCCGAGGTCGCCGCCGAACTCGCCGCCTGGGTCAACTACGTCTGCCCCGTGCCCGCCGCCCGGTCCGTCCTGGCCTCCTCGAAGGACGAGGAGACCGCCGCGCTCGCCGAGGATCCGCTGATCTTCCCCGACGGCGCGATGCGCGAGCGGCTCGCCATCGCCCGCGACATCACCTCCGAGGAGCGGATGGGATTCGCCAAGAAGTGGAACTCCATCGTCGGCTTGTGAAGCTCTGGCAGGGGGGCCGTAAAGGGGCGACCGGATCAAGCGGCCGGCGGCGGTCCGAAGGCGGCCACCACGATGCCCATCGCCGTGGCGTTCATGTCCTTCCCCTTCGCGTCCGTCGCACCGACGCTGTAGACCAGCGTGCGGGAGAGGTCGCGGGTGGCCGCCACCGCCGTGTTGTACCCCCAGCGGCCGCCCGTCTTGCCCCACACCTGGCGGCCGCCCAGGGTGAGCACCGAGAGGCCGGCGCTGAACTGCGCCGGCTTCCCGGAGCCGTAGGTGCGCACCGAGGCGCCGGGCAGCGTGAACATCTCCTCCAGCAGCGGCCCGCGCACCACCCGCCCGCCGAACAGGGCGGTGGTGAAGCGCTCCAGATCGGCGGTGGTCGAGATGATGTCCCCGGCCGCCCACCCGTCGGTCGGCCCCCACACCGTGACATCCCGCAGCTCGTCACCCCCGTCCGGCGTCGCGAATACCTGGTAGCCCCGGTTGTGCGGGCCGCGGATCCTGGGGTCCGCGCCGGGGAAGTACGTGGACCGCAGGCCGAGCGGGCGCAGGATCCGGTCCGCCACCGCGCGCGCGTACGCCTGCCCGGTGACGCGCTCGATCAGCAGCCCCAACACCGTGTAGTTGATGTTGAGGTAGTGCTGGCTGACACCCGGCGCGAACTCCCGTTCCTTCGCCGTGGCGGAGGCCACCATGGAGCGCGGGGTGTGGACGTCGAAGCGGTGCGCGTACCACTCGTCCAGGTTCCTGCCCGGGAGGTCGGCCGCGGGGATGCCGCTGGTGTGGTCGAGCAACTGGCCTACGGTGACCTCCCCGTACGCGGCCGGGATCAGGTCCGGCAGATAGTGCCGGGCGGTGCGGTCCAGGGACAGCTTCCGTTCGCCCGCCAGTTGCAGCACCGTGGCCGCCGTGAACACCTTGGTCACCGATCCGGCGCGGAAGCGGGCCGCCGGATCCGCCGCCCGGCCCGAGGGCAGATCGTGCACACCGGCGCTGCCGCGCCACGACCCGCCGGTGCCACCGACCCGGACGAGCGCGGCGACGGCGTCCCGGCGCGGGAGGCCGTCGATCGCCGCGCGCAGGGCCCGGGCGTCCGGAGCGTCCTGGGCCCGGGGCGCTCCGGAGGCCGCCGGGCGGGAGGCCGCAGCGGCGTCGGCGGGGGCGCTCGCGGACACGGGCCCGGCCGCCCCGCAGACGATGCCGAGGACCAGGGCGGTGGCCAGGAGCGTGCGGACAGATCTGTTCAGCGGATTCACCGGATGCCTCCGAGAGGAGAGGATGTCGTCAACTGCTCGTGGACTTCATCCTGTTGGCCCGGCGCCCGCAGCGGATCGCCCGCCCGGGCGGTCCTCGGCGGGGGTCTCGCTCCCTCGCCCGGGGGAGGAAGCGCCGGTGGCTCACCCGGCCGAGGGAGCCACGAGCCCGGTCTCGTAGGCGCAGATGACGGCCTGGATGCGATCGCGCAGCCCCAGCTTGGACAGCACCTTGCTCACATGGGTCTTCACCGTGTGCTCGCTCACCACGAGCGCCGCCGCGATCTCCGCGTTGGACAGGCCCCGCGCCAGGTGCAGCAGGGTCTCCCGCTCCCTCACGGTCAGTACGTCCAGCCGGCCGGCCGACGGCGCGGCCCGGCCCGCCGGGCGCGAGGTGTACTCGGCGATCAGCCGCCGCGCCACCGACGGTGCCACCAGCGACTCCCCGGCGGCCACCACCCGCACCGCGTGCACCAGATCGTCCCGGCGCACGTCCTTCAGCAGAAAGCCGCTCGCGCCCGCGTGCAGCGCCTCGTACACGTACTCGTCCGCGTCGAACGTGGTCAGCATGACCGTCCGGCAGCCCCCTTCGGCGGCGATCTGCCGGCACGCCGCGATGCCGTCCAGCACCGGCATCCGGATGTCCAGCAGCGCCACGTCCGCCCGCAGCCGGCGCACCGCCGCCACGGCCTGGGCCCCGTCCCCCGCCTCCGCCACCACCTCGATGCCGGGCTGGGCGTCCAGGATCATCGCGAAACCGCTGCGCACCAGCTCCTGGTCGTCGGCGACCACCACCCGGACCGTCACGTCCGCGCCCCTTCGGCCGCGGGCGCGAGCGGCAGCCCGACGACCAGCTCGAAGCCTCGGCCGCCGGGGCCGCCACCGGCCCGCACCGTGCCGCCGTGCGCGGCGGCCCGCTCCCTGATCCCGATCAGCCCGAGCCCCTGGCCGGCCCCGGGCCCCTGCCCGTCGTCCCGCACCGTGATCGTCAACTCATCCTCCCCATGGCTCAGTTCCACGTCCACCCGGTCGGCCCGCGCATGCTTGACGACGTTCGTCAGGGCCTCCTGCACGATCCGGTACACCGTCGCCCCGGTGTCCTGCGGCAACGCGCGGACCGTCCCGGTCGTCGTCACGACCACCTCCGGGCCGCCGCCGCGCACCCGCGCCAGCAGCGCCGGCAGCTCCGCGAGCCCCGGCTGCGGCGAACGGGGCGCGGGAGCCTGGCCGGGGCCGTCCTCGCGCAGCACCCCGAGCATCCGGCGCAGCTGCACCATCGCGTCCCGGCCCGTCTCGGAGATCGCGTCGAACGCCGCCTCCGCACGCTCGGGGGCGGTCCGGACCGCCACCGGGCCGGCCTCCGCCTGCACGATCATCAGGCTCACCGCGTGCGAGAGGATGTCGTGCATCTCCCGTGCGATCCGGGCCCGTTCGCGCGCCGCGGCCTGCTCCGCCTCGATCCGCCGGCCCAGCTCCGCCTGCCGGGCCCGGTCCTCCACCGCCGCCACATAGGCCCTGCGGGTGTGGTTGAGCCGCCCGAAGGCGTACGCGGCACCGAACACGAACAGCGAGAACAGCAACTCCCGCGCCTCACCCGTGTTCCAGGCCACCGACGGGAACACCGCAGCGCCGACCAGCACCGCGACCGCGAGCCGTTTGCGCGGCGGGGACAGTTCGGCGACCGTGTAGAACGTCACCAGTCCGGCGTACGGCAACGGCTGGCCCGGACCGTCGAGGGCCAGCGTGTACAGCGCGCCACCCCCGAGCGCCGCCAGCAGCGCGGTGACCGGTGCGAGGCGCCGGGCGACCAGCGGCAGCACGGTCAGGGTCGTCAGACCGTACGCGCCCCAGGTCGCCTCCGGCAGGTCCGGTGCGCGCGGCACGACGAACGGCATGGTCACCGCGGCCTGCACCGCGAGCGTGATCCACAGATCGACGGCCCGCGGCCCGCGCAGCCGTGCCGACAGCCCGCGCAGCCGTACCGACCGGCCCGGGAAGCGCATCAGGGCTTCCGGGCCACCACCCCGAACTGCGCGACCTCCGGCTCCCGAGGGTTCGTACGCCAGCGGGAGCAGGAGACGATCCCCGGCTCCAGGATCTCCAGACCGTCCAGGAAACCGGCGAACTCCTCCCTGCTGCGCGCGGTGATGGGCGGTGTGGCGTTCTCGTTCCAGAAGCGCATCGCCGCCTCGTTGCCCTCGCCGCCCAGCTCCAGCGTCGGGTGGGTCAGCACCAGGTGGCTGCCGGAGGGCACGGCCGCCATCAGCGTCCGCACGATGGACCGCGCCTCGTCCGTGTCCAGCACGAAGTTCAGGATGCCGAGCATCATCACCGCGACCGGCCGGTCCAGGTCCAGGGTGGGCTCGGCGGCGCGCAGAATCTGCTCCGGACGGTGCGCGTCCGCGTCGACGTACTCGGTCGCGCCCTCCAGCGAACTGCTCAGCAGGGCACGGGCGTGGGCCAGCACGATCGGATCGTTGTCCACGTAGACGATGCGCGCGTGCGGCGCGGTGTGCTGGGCGATCTCATGGGTGTTGTTCACGGTCGGCAGCCCGGTGCCGATGTCGAGGAACTGGTCGATGCCCACGTCGCCGGCCAGATGACGCACCACACGGCCGAGGAACGCCCGGTCCGCGCGCGCCACTTCACCGATGCTCGGGTACATCCCGGTCACTCGGTCGCCCACCGCCCGGTCCACCGGGTAGTTGTCCTTGCCGCCCAGCCAGTAGTTCCACACACGGGCGTTGTGCGCGACGTCGGAGCGTATCCGGGCGGTGGCCGCCTGCGGTCGGGGGTCCATCACAGCTGCTCCTCGATGGCCAAGGGCCCGGCGCCCCGGAGCGGCGGCGGGCGGTGCGGGGTCCCCATCATGCCGGACCGATCAAGAACCGCCGCGACCGGGCGAGTTGGCCAGCAGCCGGTGCAGCGTGTCGATCCGGTTGGTGGTGATCGAGTCGACGCCCCGCTCGATCAGCCGGCGCATCGTGCGCTTCGTGTCGGCCGTCCACGCGGAGACGAGCAGCCCGTCCCGGTGCGCCCGGTCCGTCAGCTCCCGGCTCACCAGGCCGAAGCGGTAGTTCAGCCAGCGCGGCTTCACCGCGGCCAGCAGCTCCGGACGCGGCGGGGCCAGCGTGGTCCAGGTCAGGGCGATCTCCGCGGACGGATCGGCGGCGCGCACCCGCAGCATCGCGTCCGCGCTCGCGCAGTAGTACGCCCGGTCTCCGGCCCCGCACTCGCGGACCGTACCCACGATCTTCTTCACCGATCCGTCCGTGGAGCCGGGCAGGTCCACCATCACCCGGTGCGCCCCGACGGCGAGCAGCGCCTCGCGGAGCGTGGGCACCCCGCCGCCCGTCAGCTCCTCCAGCTCCGCGTGGTCCAGCCGGTCCAGCCGCCGGTCGTGGCCCCACAGCCGCTCCAGCGTCGCGTCGTGCAGCAGGACGGGCACCCCGTCGCGGGTCACCCGCACATCGATCTCGACCGCGTCCGCCCCCCGTTCGAGGGCGGAGCGGATCGAGGGCAGAGTGTTCTCGCGCGCGAGATACGGATCGCCGCGATGCCCCACGGCGGTGACGCTGGTGACGGTGTTGGCCATGGGGCCATTGTCGACGACCGGGTCAGCGGCCGGGAGTCCGGAGCCAGTTCGTCGTGTACGTGTCGATCTCCTCGGCCAGCTTCCGCTTGCCCGCCGGGTCGAGGAACGAGGCCTCCACGGCGTTCTTCGCGAGCTCCGCGATGCCGCGCTCGTCGAGCTCCAGCAGCCGGGCGGCCACCGCGTACTCGTTGTTGAGGTCGGTGCCGAACATCGGCGGGTCGTCGCTGTTGACGGTAACCAGCACGCCCGCCGCCACCATCTCCCGGATCGGGTGCAGCTCGATGTCGGTGACCGCGCGGGTGGCGATGTTCGACGTCGGGCAGACCTCCAGCGCGATGCGGTGCTCGGCGAGGTGCTCAAGCAGCCGGGGGTCCTGGACGGAGCTGGTGCCGTGGCCGATGCGCTCGGCGCGCAACTCGGTCAGGGCGTCCCAGATCGTCTGCGGTCCCGTGGTCTCCCCGGCGTGCGGCACCGAGTGCAGGCCCGCGTCGATGGCCCGGTCGAAATAGGGCTTGAACTGGGGGCGGTCCACCCCGATCTCCGGTCCGCCGAGGCCGAAGGAGACGAGTCCCTCGGGCCGGTGCTCCAGCGCGAGCCGGACGGTCTCCTCGGCCGACTCGAGCCCGGCCTCGCCCGGGATGTCGAAACACCAGCGCAGCACGGTGCCCAGCTCGGCCTCGGCCGCCCTGCGCGCGTCCTCGATGGCCTCCATGAACGCGTCCTCGGGGATGCCCCGGCGGGTCGAGCTGTACGGCGTCACGGTCAGCTCCGCGTACCGGATGTTCTGCCGGGCCATGTCCCGCGCCACCTCGAAGGTGAGCAGCCGGACGTCCTCGGGGGTGCGGATCAGGTCCACCACCGAGAGATAGACCTCGATGAAGTGCGCGAAGTCGGTGAAGGTGAAGTAGTCGGCCAGCGCCTCCGGGTCCGTGGGGACCTTGGAGTCCGGGTGGCGGGCGGCCAGCTCCGCGACGATCCGGGGCGAGGCCGACCCGACATGGTGGACATGGAGCTCGGCCTTGGGCAGCCCGGCGATGAAGGGATGCGGATCGGTCATCGGAAATCTCCCGTTCGGCGTGACGTCGGCCGGGCGTACCGGCCCCACCGATCATCGCAGGCGGGGTCCGGGACGTTGAGGCCTGGCCGTAGCATGACGGGACCACGATGGGGGAGGCCCATGTCAGACAACACAGAGCAGCCCGGGGGCGGGGCCGCGCCGCGCGATCCGTGGGCACCGCCGGACAGCAGGGTGGAACTGGGCAAGCCGGCCGCGCACACGCCGCCGCCCGCCCCGGTCCACGCCCAGCCGACCGTGACGTCGATGCCGAGCGCCGGACCGGCCGCGGGGGACGGCACCGGGCCGATACCCCGGGCCGGAGGCTTCGGTCCCGCACCCTCGGACGTACCGCCGCCGCCGATCGGCCCGAACGGCCCCGGCCACGCGGCCCCGCCGCCGGCCGCCGCGCACTACGGCTACCCGGCCCCGCCCCCGCAGCCGTACGGCGGCTACCCGGGCTACGGCGCCTACGGAGCAGGACCGGTCGGCTGGGCCCCCGCGCCCAACAACGGACTGGGCACGGCCGCGATGGTGATCGGCATCGTCTCGGTGGTCGGCTTCTGCCTCTACGGCGTCAACATCATCCTCGGCATCCTTGCGCTGATCTTCGGCATCATCGGCCTCGGCCGTGCCAAGCGCGGCGAGGCCACCAACCGGGGCATGGCGCTCGCCGGGGTCATCCTCGGCTCCGTCGGCATCGTCGTCGGCGCCGCGATCCTCGGCCTGATCATCTGGGCCGCGACGAGTGCCGACAGCGACAGCGACAGCGACTACGACGGCACCTACGACGACCCGTTCGCCACATCGCTGGTCGTCGAGGACCACCGCTAGGTCCTGGCACCGCCGGCACCAACGCCGCACACCTCGGCCGGGCACGGGGGACCGCTCCCCGCCCGGCCGAGCTTCGGTGGCCGCCTCAGCCGCGCCCCGTACGGGAGACGCCGGGCCACCTGCGTACGGGAACCGCCCCGGTCGCCCCCATGCGGGAACCGAGGCACCTGCGTACCGCAACCGCCTCAGTCGCCTCCCGTACGGAAACCGCCTCAGGCCCCCGCGCCCGCCCGCAGCCTCTCCCGCGCCTCCATCAGCGCGAAGCCCAGCAGATTCAGCCCCCGCCACTGCTGCGGCCGCTCCACCCGCTCGTCGTCCGCCGCGAGGCCGACGCCCCAGATCCGGTCCAGCGGGGACGCCTCCACCAGCACCCGGTTCCCGGTGCCCAGGAGGAAGCCCATCAGCTCCGGGTCCTGCCCGAACTTGTGCGTGCTGCCCGCCACCACCAGGGCGAACCGCTCCCGTATCCACACGTCCTCGTCGAAGCCGCGCACCAGGCGCCCCGCCTTCTTCGCCGCCGCCGGGCTCTTCGCCGACACCGCCGCCCGCTCCGCCTCCGGATCGCCGAAGAGCCGCGCCTTGCCGGCCATCATCCAGTGCTCGGCACTCGCGTAGGTCACCCCGTCCACCGAGAACGGCGACGGCCACCACTGGCTCAGACAACTCGGCCCCAGCCGCCCGTCCGGGCGCGGCCGGTGCCCCCAGAACGGCAGGTACTTCACCCGCTTGCCCTGCGCCACGTCCGCCAGTAGCTCATCGATCGGTCCCATGGCACGTGAGTGTGGCATCCGCCACTGACACTCCGTACGGGGATTTCCGCACCGACACGACACATGGTCGACAGATTCCGTCGCGTAACCAAAAGGCAACAACGGAATCACTTGTTGGGCTCGAACCCCTCTGTCAGGATCGGCACTCAATTCACGAAGAAGCTACGCCGACCCCGCCCAGCGGGTACAGCGGCGGAGGAGAGCGTCATGAGCAACGGCTTCCAGGTTCAGGACCGCTTCGCGGAAGGTGCGCAGTACATCGGCGGCAAGCTGCTCCCCGGCACCTCCGGCCATCACCACGAGGTGGTGAACCCCGCGACGGGCAGATGCGTGCTCCGCTACGAGCTGGCGGGCCCCGACGACGTGGACGCGGCCGTCGCCGCCGCCCGCGCCGCCTTCCCCAGCTGGTCCGGCGCCACCCCCGGCGAACGCTCCGAGGCGATGCACCGATTCGCCGCGGTCCTCGCCGAGCAGGCGGACGACTTCGCGTACGCCGAGTCCCTCCAGTGCGGCAAGCCGATCAAGCTCTCCACCGAGTTCGACGTCCCCGGCACCGTCGACAACGCCGCCTTCTTCGCGGGCGCGGCACGCCACCTGGAGGGCAAGGCCGCCGCCGAGTACGACGGCGACCACACCTCCTACGTACGCCGCGAGGCGATCGGCGTCGTCGGCTCCATCGCCCCCTGGAACTACCCCCTCCAGATGGCCGCCTGGAAGGTCCTCCCGGCCGTCGCCGCGGGCAACACCATCGTCCTCAAGCCCGCCGAGCCGACCCCGCTCACCTCGCTGATGTTCGCCCAGGCCGCCACCGAGGCGGGCATCCCCGACGGCGTCATCAACATCGTCACCGGCGCGGGCAGGGACGCCGGCGAACACCTCGTCGGCCACCCCGACGTCGTGATGACCTCCTTCACCGGCTCCACCGCCGTCGGCAAACGGGTCGCGGAGATCGCCACCGCCACCGTCAAGCGCCTCCATCTGGAGCTCGGCGGCAAGGCCCCCTTCGTGGTCTTCGACGACGCCGACCTGGAGGCCGCCGTCCACGGCGCGGTCGCCGGCTCCCTCATCAACACCGGCCAGGACTGCACCGCCGCCACCCGCGCCTACGTCCAGCGCCCGCTCTACGACGCCTTCGTCCGGGACGTCGCCGCGCTCATGGAGACCGTCCGGCTCGGCGACCCCTTTGACGCCGCCACCGACCTCGGCCCCCTGATCAGCCACGCCCAGCGCGACCGCGTCGCCGCCTTCGTCGAGCGGGCCCGCGGCTACGCCCGGGTCGTCACCGGCGGCGAGGCCCCCGGCGGCGACCTCGCCGACGGCGCGTACTACCGGCCCACCCTCGTCGCGGACGCCGCCCAGGACAGCGAGATCGTCCAGTCGGAGATCTTCGGCCCCGTCCTCGTGGTGCTGCCCTTCGACACCGACGACGAGGGCATCGCGCTCGCCAACGACACCCCGTACGGACTGGCCGCCTCCGCCTGGACCCGCGACCTGTACCGCGCGAACCGCGCCACCCGCGAGATCCAGGCGGGCTGTGTGTGGGTGAACGACCACATCCCGATCCTGTCCGAGATGCCGCACGGCGGATACAAGGCCAGCGGTTTCGGCAAGGACATGTCGGCGTACTCCTTCGAGGAGTACACGCAGGTCAAACACGTCATGTACGACAACACCGCGGTCGCCCGCAAGGACTGGCACCGCACGATCTTCGGGGACCGATAGCAGCTGCCGCACGATCAGGGCCGAGAGGCCCTGGCGGCCTCCCACCCGAAAGGGCAACGCGTATGGAGAGTTACGAGCCCGAGCGCCTCTCGTCCGCCCAACTGGCGGCCATGAGGCGGTCCCTGACCAGCGGACGGGGCGCCCTCACCCGCCGCTCCCTGCTGCGCGCCTCCGGCATGGGCGCGCTCGCACTGGGCGGCATGGCCACCCTCGGCGCGTGCGGCATCCCGCCCGCCAAACGCGCCGACGCCCAGGCGGCCTCCGACGACCACTCGGCCAAGGAGAAGGAAGTCACCTTCTCCAACTGGACCGAGTACATGGACGTCAGCGAGGACGAGAAGGGCCGCCCCACCCTGGAGGCCTTCACCAAGCGCACCGGGATCAGGGTCAAGTACACCGAGGACATCAACGACAACGTCGAGTTCTTCGGGAAGATCAAACCGCAGCTCGCGGCCGGCCAGAACACCGGGCGCGACCTCATATGCGTCACCGACTGGCTCGCCGCCCGCATCATCCGGCTCGGCTGGGCGCAGAAGCTCGACCCCTCGAACCTCCCGCACGCCTTCGCGAACGTCTCCGCCCAGTTCCGCACCCCCGACTGGGACCCGGGCCGCGCCTACTCCTATCCCTGGACCGGCATCCCGACCGTCATCGCGTACAACGTGAAGGCGACCGGCGGCCGCAAGGTCGACTCCGTCACCCAGCTGCTCGACGACCCGAAACTCAAGGGTCGCGTCTCCTTCCTCTCCGAGATGCGCGACACCATCGGCATGACCCTCCTGGACCAGGGCAAGGACCCGGGGAAGTTCACCGACGCCGACTTCGACGGCGCGGTCGGCCGCCTCCAGAAGGCCGTCGACAAGAAGCAGGTCCGCCGCTTCACCGGCAACGACTACACCGCCGACCTCAGCAAGGGCGACATCGCCGCCTGCGTCGGCTGGGCCGGGGACATCATCCAGCTCCAGGCCGACAACCCGGACATCAAGTTCGCGATCCCGGCCGCCGGATACATCACCTCCAGCGACAACCTGCTGGTCCCCGCGCAGGCCCGGCACAAGACCAACGCCGAGAAGCTCATCGACTACTACTACGAGCCGCCGGTCGCCGCCCAGCTCGCCGCGTACATCAACTACGTCTGCCCGGTCGACGGCGTACGCGACGAACTCGCGAAGATCGACGCGTCGATGGCCTCCAACACGCTGATCCTTCCCGACGAGGAGATGGCGGCGAAGTCCCGCTCCTTCCGCTCCCTGTCCTCGAAGGAAGAGACGGCGTACGAGGAGAAGTTCGCCAAGCTCATCGGCGCCTGACCACCGGACCCGCCGGACCCGCCGGACCCGCCGGACCCACCGGGCCCACCGTGGGACAACCCGCCCGCCCCGGCCCGCCCGAGGGCACCCCCTTCCCCGAACTCCCCCCGAACACACTGGGACTGCGACCCATGACACAGCAGCAGCAGACCGCGGGCGGCGACGTCCGCCTCGCCGGGATCAGCAAGACGTACGGCGCCTTCACCGCCGTGCAGCCGCTCGACCTGACCGTCCCCCAGGGCTCCTTCTTCGCCCTGCTCGGCGCGTCCGGCTGCGGCAAGACCACCACCCTGCGGATGATCGCGGGCCTGGAGGAGGCCACCACCGGCACGGTCTTCCTCGGGGAGAAGGACATCACCGACCTGCCCCCGTACAAGCGGCCCGTCAACACCGTCTTCCAGAGCTACGCGCTCTTCCCGCACCTGGACATCACCGAGAACGTCGCCTTCGGGCTGCGCCGTCGCGGCGTCAAATCGGTGAAGAAGCAGGTCGACGCCATGCTGGAGCTCGTCCAGCTCGGCGACCTCGCCCGCCGCAAACCGCACCAGCTCTCCGGCGGCCAGCAGCAGCGCGTCGCCGTCGCCCGCGCGCTCATCAACCACCCGCAGGTCCTGCTGCTCGACGAACCGCTCGGCGCCCTCGACCTCAAGCTCCGGCGTCAGATGCAGCTGGAGCTCAAGCGGATCCAGACCGAGGTCGGCATCACCTTCGTCCACGTCACCCACGACCAGGAGGAGGCCATGACCATGGCCGACACCGTCGCGGTGATGAACGGCGGTCGCGTCGAGCAACTCGGCGCGCCCGCCGACCTCTACGAGAACCCGCGCACCACCTTCGTCGCCAACTTCCTCGGCACGTCCAACCTCATCGAGGGCGAGGTCGTCTCCGCCGGCGGCGATCTGGTGGTGGCCGCGGGCGGCGGCAAGCTCACCCTGCCCCGCGCGCGGTGCTCCGCCCCCACGACGAGCGGCGGCCGGCTCCTCCTCGGGATCCGGCCCGAGAAGATATCCCTGGCCCACGCGGACGACGCGGACTCCATAGCCGCCGGCCGCAACCGCGTCACCGGCCGCGTCGTCGACTCCAGCTTCATCGGTGTCTCGACCCAGTACGTGGTCGAGAGCCCGGCGGGCAAGGCGCTCCAGGTGTACGAGCAGAACGTCGACAGGCGCGCGGGACTTCTTCCCGGCGCCGAGGTGATCCTGCACTGGAACCCCGCCCACACCTTCGGGCTCGACGCCGACCAGGACATCGACGCCGGCGTGGAGAGCGTGGAGGACGCGGCGTGAGCCTCACCGAGGCGCCGCCCGCGCCCGCTCCGCAGCCGGAGGAGCCCAGGGAGCTCAAGCTCCGCAAGCCCTCCACCCGCAAACGGCTCGTCCCTTACTGGCTGCTGCTCCCCGGCATCCTCTGGCTGGTCGTCTTCTTCGCCCTGCCGCTCGTCTACCAGGCCTCCACCTCCGTACAGACCGGCTCGCTGGAGCAGGGCTTCGAGGTCACCTGGCACTTCCAGACGTACGTGGACGCGCTGCGCGAGTACTACCCGCAGTTCATCCGGTCCCTGCTGTACGCGGGCACCGCCACGATCCTGTGCCTGCTGCTGGGCTACCCGCTCGCCTACCTCATCGCCTTCAAGGCGGGCCGCTGGCGCAACCTGGTGCTCGTCCTGGTCATCGCCCCGTTCTTCACCAGCTTCCTCATCCGTACGCTGGCGTGGAAGACGATCCTCGCCGACGGCGGCGCGGTCGTGGACGTGCTCAACACCCTGCACGTCCTGGACGTCACCAGCTGGCTCGGCTGGACCGAGTCCAACCGGGTCCTCGCCACCCCGATGGCCGTCGTCTGCGGTCTGACGTACAACTTCCTGCCGTTCATGATCCTGCCGCTCTACACCTCGCTGGAGCGGATCGACGGCCGGCTGCACGAGGCGGCGGGCGACCTCTACGCCACCCCCGCCACCACCTTCCGCAAGGTGACGTTCCCGCTCTCCATGCCCGGCGTCGTCTCCGGCACCCTGCTGACGTTCATCCCGGCCAGCGGCGACTACGTCAACGCCGAGCTTCTGGGTTCCACGGACACCAAGATGGTCGGCAGCGTCATCCAGAGCCAGTTCCTGCGGGTCCTGGACTATCCGACGGCCGCCGCGCTCTCGTTCATCCTCATGGCGATCGTCCTGCTGGCGGTCACCTTCTACATCCGCCGCTCCGGTACGGAGGACCTGGTCTGATGCCCGTACTGCGCTGGATACGCCGGAACCTGGTCGTCATCGCTGGTCTGCTGACCCTCGCGTACATGATCCTTCCGAACATCGTCGTGATGGTGTTCTCGTTCAACAAGCCCAACGGGCGGTTCAACTACGCCTGGCAGCGGTTCTCGCTGGACGCCTGGAAGGACCCCTGCGGCGTCGCCGACCTGTGCGGCTCGCTCTCCCTCTCGCTCCAGATCGCCTTCTGGGCGACGCTCGGGGCGACCGCGCTCGGCACGATGATCGCGTTCGCGCTGGTCCGCTACCGCTTCCGGGCGCGCGGCGCGATCAACTCGCTGATCTTCCTGCCGATGGCGATGCCCGAGGTCGTCATGGCGGCGTCCCTGCTCACGCTGTTCCTGAACATGGGCGCCCAGCTCGGCTTCTGGACCGTGCTCATCGCCCACATCATGTTCTGCCTCAGCTTCGTGGTCACGGCCGTCAAGGCGCGCGTCATGTCGATGGACCCGAGACTGGAGGAGGCCGCCCGCGACCTGTACGCGGGCCCCGTGCAGACCTTCCTGCGGGTGACCCTCCCCATCGCGGCCCCGGGAATCGCGGCGGGAGCGCTGCTCGCCTTCGCGCTCTCGTTCGACGATTTCATCATCACGAATTTCAACGCGGGCTCCACCGTGACGTTCCCGATGTTCGTCTGGGGATCGGCGCAGCGCGGCACGCCCGTGCAGATCAACGTCATCGGCACCGCCATGTTCATCATGGCGATATCGGTGGTTCTCGTCGGCCAGGTCATAGCCGCCCGACGGAAGAACAACGCTCGACCCTGAAAGTCCCGAAGGAGTTGGAAACCATGGCCCCAGCTGCCATGCGTACTGCTGCCGCACGATCGATCGCCGGCGCCAAGCCGGTCTCCTACTGGCTCGACGACCCGGCCAAGCCCGATCCGCTGCCCGCCCTCACCGGCGACGACCGCACCGACCTGCTGGTCGTCGGCGGCGGCTACACCGGTCTGTGGACCGCGCTCATCGCCAAGGAGCGCGACCCGGACCGGGACGTCGTCCTCATCGAGGGGCACGAGGTGGGCTGGGCCGCCTCGGGCCGCAACGGCGGCTTCTGCGCCGCCTCCCTCACCCACGGCCTGGCCAACGGCGTGGAGCGCTGGCCGGAGGAGATCGCGAAGCTGGAGGAGCTGGGGGAGCGGAACCTCGACGCCATCGAGGCCGCGGTGGCCCGCTACGGCATCGACTGCGAGTTCGAGCGCACCGGCGAGATCGACGTCGCCACCGAACCGCACCAGCTTCAGGAGCTGCGGGAATGGCACGAGGAGATCGTGGGGCTCGGCATCACGGGCGTGGACTTCCTGGACCGTGAGGCCCTGCGCGCTGAGGTCGACTCGCCCACCTTCCTCGGCGGGCTCTGGGACCGGCGCGGCGTCGCGATGCTGCACCCGGCGAAGCTCGCCTGGGGACTGAAGCGGGCCTGCCTGGAGCTGGGGGTACGGATGTACGAGCACACCCGGGGCCTGGACCTGGTCCGCTCCGGATCGGGAATGGCGGTCCGCACCCCGTACGGGCGGGTCCTCGCGCGCCGCGTCGCCCTCGGCACCAACGTCTTCCCGTCGCTCGTCAAACGGATCCGTCCGTACACCGTGCCCGTCTACGACTACGCGCTGATGACCGAACCGCTCACCCGCGAGCAGCTCGCGTCCATCGGCTGGAAGGGGCGCCAGGGACTCGGCGACAGCGCCAACCAGTTCCACTACTTCCGGCTTTCCGCGGACAACCGGATCCTGTGGGGCGGATACGACGCGATCTACCCGTACGGAGGCCGGCTCAGCGCCGATCTCGACCAGCGTCCGGAGACGTTCCTGAAACTCGCGGAGCAGTTCTTCACCTGCTTTCCGCAGCTTTCCGGACTGCATTTCTCGCACGCCTGGGGCGGTGCGATCGACACCTGTTCCCGCTTTACGGCGTTCTTCGGAACGGCCCATCAGGGGCGGGTCGCGTACGCCGCCGGATACACCGGTCTCGGCGTCGGATCGACCCGTTTCGGGGCCGATGTGATGCTCGATCTGCTCTCCGGCGAGGAGACGGCACGGACCCGCCTGGACATGGTCCGCTCCAAGCCGATGCCGTTCCCGCCGGAGCCCTTCGCCTGGGCCGGGATCGAGATCACCAAGCGGTCCCTGGCCCGTGCCGACAGCAACGGCGGGCACCGCAACCTGTGGCTGAGGGCCATGGACAGGCTGGGCCTCGGCTTCGACAGCTGAGCCGCTTGCGGCCCAGGTCGGATGCTGTGACCCAGCTCACTACCGATCAGTAGCACCAACCCGCGTCATAGTCGGCACCGAACCCTCTCTCGCAGGTGTACGCACCGGCGGAACCCCGCCGGTGCTCACGTCGACGGGAGGCCGGCCATGACTGGCTCGGAAACGAAAGCCGCGGTCGAGTGGCTCACATCGGTGGCACCGGACCCGGCCGCCTGCCGGTGGGAGTGGGAGCGCAGTTTGCGGGGGATCGCGCTCCTTCCCGCCGGCAGGCGCTGGGACGTTCTGATCCTCCCGGGCGAGCTGGGCTACCCGACGCTCGACGTCCTCACCCGCCTGATCGACCGTCCGGGCCCCGTTCTCGCCGACTCCGGAGAGTCGCGCACGGGCTTCTTCGTCCCGCCGGGCACCGTCTCCCGCTGGATGGGCACCGGGATCAGGGGGTGCGGCCAGGGCACCTGGATCGTCGTCCCGTACCCGGGGCGGGCCACCGGGGGAGTGCGCTGGCTGGTCCCGCCGGACGGTTCGGGGACCCTCACGGACGCCGGACTCCTCGAACTCGCGATGCACGAGGCGGCGGGCGCGGCCGCCCTGGACGCCCGCGGGGAGCGTCCGGAGCGCCGAGTCGGCCACCAGAGGTCTTGACAACCTGATTGGTCTGGACCATGTTGTGCGCACGCCAACCCCGAATTCCCCCCTGCGCGGAGGCTGTTGTGGAACGCACCGGACCAACCGTCAGATTTTCCGGACTTCTGGCCGTCTCCTCGGCCATCCTGCTCGCCGCCGGCGCCCTGGTCGCCACGGCCCCGGCGGCAGGCGCCGCCGATGTCGATCTGGCACGCAACGGCGGCTTCGAGGCGGGCCTGGACGGCTGGAACTGTGCGAACTCCAGCGGCGCGGCCGTCTCCACGCCCACCCGCAGCGGCACCTCCGCGCTCAAGGCGACCCCGGCCGGCAACGACCACGCCAAATGCTCGCAGAGCATCACGGTCAAGCCCAACTCCTCGTACACGCTGAGCGCCTGGGTGCAGGGCAGCTACGTCTACCTCGGCGCGTCCGGCACCGGCACCACCGACGTCTCCACCTGGACCCAGTCCCCCGGTGCGTGGAAGCAGCTCACCACCACCTTCAAGACGGGCCCCTCCACCACCTCGGTGAGCGTCTACACCCACGGCTGGTACGGCACCCCGGCCTACTACGCCGACGACCTCACCCTCGTCGGCCCCGGCGGCGATCCCGTCGTGATCCCCGCCGTGCCCGCCGGCCTGAAGACCACGGCGATCACCTCCTCCTCGGTCGCGCTCTCCTGGAACGCCGTCTCCGGCGCCAGCGGCTACCACGTCTACCGCGGCGGTACGAAGGTCGCCACGGCCACCGGTCCCTCCGCCACCGTGACGGGCCTGACCGCCTCCACCGCGTACAGCTTCCAGGTCACCGCCGCCAACGCGGCCGGCGAGTCCGCGAAGTCGGCCGCCATCACCGCGACCACCACGGCGGGCGGAGGCGGCGGCGACACCAAGCTCCCGCCCCGCGCCCTCGTCGGCTACCTGCACTCCAGCTTCGCCAACGGCTCCGGCTACACCCGGATGGCGGACGTGCCCGCCTCCTGGGACGTCATCAACCTCGCCTTCGGTGAGCCCACCTCCGTCACCTCCGGCGACATCCGCTTCGCGCTCTGCCCGGTCGCCGAGTGCCCGAACGTCGAGTCCGAGGCGGAGTTCAAGGCCGCGATCAAGGCCAAGCAGGCCGCGGGCAAGAAGGTGCTGATCTCGATCGGCGGCCAGAACGGACAGGTGCAGCTCGGCTCCACCGCGGCCCGGGACGCCTTCGTCACCTCCGTCTCGAAGATCATCGACACCTACGGCCTGGACGGCCTGGACATCGACTTCGAGGGCCACTCCCTCTCCCTCAACACCGGCGACACCGACTTCCGCAGCCCCACCTCACCGGTGATCGTCAACCTGATCTCCGCGGTGAAGTCCCTCAAGGCGAAGTACGGCCCGGACTTCGTCCTCACGATGGCGCCCGAGACCTTCTTCGTGCAGCTCGGCTACCAGTTCTACGGCTCCGGCCCGTGGGGCGGCCAGGACCCGCGCGCCGGCTCCTACCTGCCGGTCATCCACGCACTGCGCGACGACCTGACCCTGCTGCACGTCCAGGACTACAACTCGGGTCCGATCATGGGCCTGGACAACCAGTACCACTCGATGGGCGGCGCGGACTTCCACATCGCGATGACCGACATGCTGCTCGCGGGCTTCCCGGTGGCGGGCGACACCAGCAAGGTGTTCCCCGGCCTGCGCCCCGACCAGGTCGCCATCGGCCTCCCGGCCTCCACCCAGGCGGGCAACGGCCACACCTCACCGGCCGAGGTCAACAAGGCGCTCAACTGCCTGACCAAGAAGACCGACTGCGGCTCCTACCGGACCCACGGGACCTGGTCCGACCTGCGCGGCCTGATGACCTGGTCCATCAACTGGGACCGCTTCAATAACTGGGAGTTCTCGAAGAACTTCGACGCCTACTTCGGCAACTGACCCACCACAGGGGCGCGAGCACCCAAGGCCCCAGGCACCAGCTGGCCAGCACATCAAGCGGCCAGTGGTAGCCGTGCAGCACCAGACCGATGCCCGTCGCCGTGGTCAACAGGATCGCGGCGACGGGCATCATCCACGCCCGGAGCCAGGACGCCTCCCGGAGCCACGACGGGCGGGGGAGGGCCAGCAGCACCAGGGCCGACGCCCCGTACGCCACGGCCGCCGTCGCCGTATGACCGGACGGGTAGTAGTTGACCGCCTCCGTCAGCGGCCCCTGCCGGGCGGTCGCCACCTTCAGCGGGATCACCAGCGCGGGCACCGCCGCCATGGTGAGGGCCGCGTACACGGCGAGCCGCCGGGCGCCGCGCCACAGCGCGTACCCGAGCGCGCAGATCAGCGTCGGAAGCGCCACCGGCATCCCGCCGAGATCGGAGAGCACCTGCGTCAGCGGAGCCGGGCCGCGGCCGAACAGCTCCCCGCCCACGCGCTCGTCGAGCCGCAGCAGCGGACCCTCGACGGCGACCTGCCAGGTGATCAGCGAGAAGAGCACCGCGAGCAGGCCGAGGCCGAGGAGGCGGAGAACGAGAGGGGCCGGCCACCCGGGAACAGGGGGGGTTGTTCCGGGATGGCCGGCGAGATCGGTTCGCCGCGCGCCCCGGGGGGTGTGGGGCGGGCGGCCGTCCGATCGGTGAGAAGTCCCGGAGCCGGAGGCTCCGGTGTGCGCGAACGCACGCCCGGGACGGCGCGGGGGAAGCCCCGGCCCGGCGTCGGCCGCGGTTTCCCGCGACCGAGGTGTTTCTCTCATCCGCAGAAACCGTACGGCAGTGGAGGGGCGGCCGACAGCCGACACCACCTCCCGCCATCGCCCCCGCACACGTTCTTCACAGGCCATCACCCGGATGGCGGACGGAAGCGGCGAAAGGCCACCCGCCCCCGTCCGTTCCCGGGTTTCGGTTCGGAGGGTCAGAGCGTGCCGAATGCCTGCTCGATCACGTCGAGGCCCTCGTTCAGCAGGTTCTCGCCGATCACCAACGGCGGAAGGAAGCGCAGGACGTTGCCGTACGTACCGCAGGTCAGGACCATGACGCCCTCGGCGTGACAGGCCTTCGCGAGCGTGCCGGCCGCCTGCGGGTCCGGGTCCTTCGTGCCGGACTTCACCAGCTCGATCGCGATCATTGCGCCCCGACCGCGGATGTCGCCGATGATGTCGCCGTTCGGCAGCTTGGTCCGCATCTCGGCGAGGCGGCCCTTCATGACCTCCTCGATCCGCTTGGCCTTCCCGTTCAGGTCCAGCTCGCGCATCGTCTCGATGGCCCCGAGCGCACCGGCGCAGGCCACCGGGTTACCGCCGTACGTACCGCCCAGGCCACCCGCGTGCGCGGCGTCCATGATCTCGGCGCGGCCCGTCACGGCGGACAGCGGCAGGCCGCCGGCGATGCCCTTGGCGGTGGTGATCAGGTCCGGGACGATGCCCTCGTCCTCGCAGGCGAACCACTGGCCGGTACGGCAGAAGCCGGACTGGATCTCGTCCGCGACGAACACGATGCCGTTGTCCTTCGCGAACCGCGCGATCGCCGGGAGGAAGCCCTTGGCCGGCTCGATGAAGCCGCCCTCGCCGAGCACTGGCTCGATGATGATCGCGGCGACGTTGTCCGCGCCGATCTGCTTGGTGATCTCGTCGATGGCCTGCGCGGACGCCTCGGCGCCGGCGTTCTCGGGCCCGGTCGGCCAGCGGTAGCCGTAGGCGACCGGGACGCGGTAGACCTCGGGCGCGAACGGGCCGAAGCCCTGCTTGTACGGCATGTTCTTCGCCGTCATGCCCATGGTGAGGTTGGTGCGGCCGTGGTAGCCGTGGTCGAAGACGACGACGGCGGTGCGCTTGGTGTGGGCGCGGGCGATCTTCACCGCGTTCTCGACGGCCTCGGCGCCCGAGTTGAACAGCGCGGACTTCTTCGCGTGGTCGCCCGGCGTCAGCTCGGCGAGCTGCTCGCAGACCTCGACGTACCCCTCGTACGGCGTGACCATGAAACAGGTGTGGGTGAACTCCGCGAGCTGCGCGGAGGCCCGCCGCACGACGGCCTCGGCGGAGGCGCCCACGGAGGTCACGGCGATCCCGGACCCGAAGTCGATCAGCCGGTTGCCGTCCACGTCCTCAATGATCCCGCCGCCCGCACGGGCGGTGAACACCGGCAGGGTGGAGCCCACACCTGCGGCGACGGCGGCGAGGCGGCGAGCCTGCAGCTCCACCGACTTCGGGCCGGGGATGGCAGTGACGACGCGGCGCTCCTGCGGGATTGCGGTCATGAGGGGCTCCTGGGGGTGTTTCGGACGCTCTTCTCCTCGCAGGCTAGGGGCGGGGGAGGGGTGCGGGCATGCTCCGAACGGGAGTGGTGGGGGCGTGTCCTTGTCCTCGGCGGACAGATCGCGGGCGAGTGGCGGGCGGGTGGCGGGGCGAGGCGGTCCGGGAACCGTGAATGACCATGACGTACTGATTCCGAGTACTAGATTGAGCGACTGCACCGAGATACCGCCTTGGCACGTCAGGGGAGCAGTGGCAATGGGCACCGAGGGCACGTACGACTCGCAGCGTGAGCAGGGCGGGCAGGGTGCGGACGATCCCGGCGCGCGGTGGCTCGGCGGCTCCTACGGGAACGAGGCCGGTGCCGCCAGGGTGCCTCGTCCCATGCCGCCTCCGCCTCCCCTGCCCCCGCATCCGCCCCGGTCGCCCGCCGCGGTCCTCGATGTGCGGCAGTGGCTCCGGGCGCATCGGGCGGATGCCGAGCCCGGCCTCTGGCGGTACGGGTACCGGCCGAGGCCGGCGGGAGATTCGGCCGAGGTGCCCACCCGCGCCCTGGTCGTGGGTGCGCTCATCTCGATCGCCTGTGGGGTCTTCGCGTGGGCGGTCTGGCGCACCGACTACATCGCCGTGCAGCGGCTCCCCCTGAAGCTGTTCACCCCCTCCGACTGGTGGCGCGGCGAACCCGGACAGTCCGCGCGGACGGCCGGCGCCGTCTACAACAGTCTCTTCGCCGCCCTCCTGATCTATTTCTGCGGACGGCTCGGTAACTGGCCGGCGCTGTACCGAAGGCTTGTCCTGGACCGGCCGCAGCCCGGCCGGGCCCTTGCCGCGGCGCTCTCGGGACTCCTGGTGGTGTGGATCGTCCTGGGCACGAGCCTGCTTCCGTTCTTCTACGCCGTCCTTCACGCGCTGGTGCCGGTGTCCGTGTTCCGAGGCGATCCGGAGACGGCTGCCGTCATGGGGGTGGCCGTCTACGTTCTGATCGGGGCGGCTCTGCTGTGGCCGTTCGCCCGGACCGGCGGCTGGCTGGAGTTCTTCCGGAAGCCCGGCCCCGCCGGTGCCCCTCCGGAAGCCGAGCCCGAGACGGGGGAAGATCCCGCGGTGTGGCCGCAGCTGAGGGCTGCGGGGCAGCCCGGGGCCGCCGACCGGCTTGCCGCCGAGGTCGCCGCCCGGCGCATGAACGATGTCGACTGCGCCAGGATCGGCCATGCGTGGTCGCGAGTGGAGGCCGGGGCTCTTCCCACCGGAGTCTTCGTCGACGGAGTGGTGCAGCGCGGGGCGGCGGCCTGTCTGCATCCCTCGGGCGACCGCGATCTCCCGGTCCGCGCCGCCACCCACGATCTGCTGACCGCACAGGTGCGGATGGGCGCCTACGCGGAACACCCGCGCAATCCCGCCGCCCGGAGGGGTGCGGGAGCGGCTCTCGACCCTTCGGTCCTCGGTACCTCGCTTCTGGCGGTCGGCCCCCACGGCTCCGACCGGACTCGACGCCTGGTGAGGCCGGTGGTGGAGTCGCTCTCCCTCCAGGCACTGGCCGGGCGGGCGGCCGTGGTCGTCGTCTCCGCCGAAGGCGTCGAGCTGGGGCCCGAGGCCTCCTACGACGTCGTGGTGAAGATCGGCGACGCCGACTCGGTGTACGACCTCGACCTCTACGGCGGGATCACCGACCCGGACGAGGCCGCGATGCTCCTGTCGGAGGCCTTCACCGGCGATCTGCCGGATGTGGACAGCCGCCGGGCCGCCGTCACGCTGGGCCAGCTGATCGGTCCGTTCAACGCCGCCCGCGGCCGCTTTCCGTCGCTGCCGGAACTGCGGGAACTGCTCGACGGCGGTCGTCAGGTGCTGGACCTGCTCCGCGACGACCTCCAGCCCGAGGAACACCGTTCCTATCTGCGGGAGGTCGACGCACGCGAGCGCCAGCTGGGTACGTCCGCAGACCTCAGCGGAGTGCTCGCGGACCGGATCGCCTTTCTCGACAGGCCCGCCTTCAGTACCTTCTTCGACACCCGGGGTCGGTCCAGGCCCTTCTCCCTGCGCGCCCTGGAACACCCGGTGCGCGTCCGGATCGTGCTGCCGGAGCGGAGCCACCCCGAAGCCTCGCGCATTCTCACCCGTCTGGTCTTCGCCCAGTTCGTCGCCAGCGTCGGTGCGCGTCGAGACGCCTCGCTCTTCGCCGCGCTCGTACTGGACGATGCCGCGAGCGCGATGACCACCGACTCCGTCCGGGCGGTACAGCGTCTGCGGCAGCTGAACGCCGGGGCGGTCCTGGCCGTGCGGTCCCTCGACGACGTGGGGCCGCATCTGCACGCAGCGCTGCTCGGCGCGGTCGGTTGCCTGATGACGTTCCCCGGCATCACCACCTGGGAAGGCACCCGCTTCGCCGAAGCCTGGGGCAAGGAATGGGTCGAGACCCGCGAGGTCGCCCAGCACACCGTCTTCGCCGACCAGCCGTTCACCCGCGCCCTGCACGCCCTGCGCAAACTCGTCACCGGCAAGGCCGTGACCACGGACGCGGTGACCGTACGGCAGGTCGAGCGGGAGCGCTGGTCGGCCTCGGAGCTGGCGTACGCGGTGCCGGCCGGGCACGCCGTCCTCTCGCTCACCACCGTTCACGGCGAACACGCGCCCCCTCTCCTCGTCCACCTCGACGGCTGAGGGACCTAGCGGGAAACGCCTGGCGGGAAACGCCTACCGGGAAGTAGCGCGAAGGACGGCCGGGAGCGGTGGCCGAGAGCGGTTACCGGCACTCTGCCGCCCTGGCAGAATCGGAGGCGGCCGTTCATACGCGACGGCGAAATTCGGTGTCACCGATCCGGCCGGCGATCCGGCCGTCCGCACGGTGGCGCCGCGACCTCGTCCCCGACCTTGAGGGTTCCCGGCCCATGCCCCCCACGCTCGCCTCGCTCGTCCAGCACTCGGCGCTCAAGCTCACCGTGCGAGCGGGCGCGGACCGGCTCGGCACCCCCGTGCGCTGGGCCCACGCCAGCGAGCTGGCCGACCCCGTCCCGTACATGGACGGCGGCGAACTCCTCCTCGTGACCGCCACCAATCTCGACGCCGACGACCCCGAGTCCATGCGGCGCTACGTGCGGCGGCTGGCCGGGGCCGGGGTCGCCGGGGTGGGGTTCGCGGTCGGGGTGAACTACGACGACATCCCGGCCGCCCTCGTGGAGGCCGCCGAGGAGGCCGGGCTGCCGCTCCTCGAAGTCCCCCGCCGCACCCCGTTCCTCGCCATCAGCAAGGCCGTCTCCGCCGCCATCGCCGCCGACCAGTACCGCGCGGTCACCGCCGGCTTCGAGGCCCAGCGCGAGCTGACGAAGGCCGCGCTCGCCGGGGACGGGCCCGCCGACCTCCTCGCCCGGCTCGCCGCCCACATCGACGGCTGGGCCGCGCTGTACGACACCTCCGGCGCGGTCCTCGCCGCCGCCCCCGACTGGGCCGCCCGCCGCGCCGCCCGCCTCACCCCCGACGTCGAGCGGCTCCGGGACCGCCCCGCCCCCGCCAGCATCGTCGTCGGCGACAGCGAGGACCGGGTCGAGCTCCAGTCGCTGGGCTCCGGCCGCCGGGCCCGCGGCGCGCTGGCCGTCGGCACGGGAGCGGCGCTCGGGACCGCCGAGCGCTACGCCGTGCACTCCGCCGTCGCCCTGCTCACCCTGACCACCGCCCGCTCCCGCTCACTCCAGGGTGCCGAGCAACGCCTGGGCGCCGCCGTCCTGCGCATGCTGCTCGCCGGGCAGCCCGACCACGCGCGGGCGGTCGCCGGCGACCTCTACGGCGGGCTGCTCGACGCCCCGTTCCGGCTGCTCATCGCCGAGGCCTCCGCGCCGACCGGATTCGAGCTGCTCACCGAGACGATGGAGGCCGCCGCCGCCCGTACCGGCGAGGCGTTGCTCCTGGTCCCCGAGGCGGAGCGCGTCGTCGTGCTCGCCGCGGACGGCGGCTCCGCCGTCGCCGCCTGCGCCGCCTACGCCGAGGCCCAGGACGACCGCGCCCCGCGCGAGGGCGGCGCCGAGGACAGCGACGTCGTGGTCGGCCTCTCCGCCCCCTCGGGCCCGATCGCCGTCTCCGCCGCGTACAAGCAGGCCGAACAGGCCCTCTCCGTCGCCCGCAGGCGCGGCAGGGCGCTGGTCGAGCACGAGGAGCTGGCCACCGGCTCGGTGCTGCCGCTGCTCGCCGACGACGCGGTACGGGCCTTCGCCGACGGCATGCTCCGCGCGCTGTACGAGCACGACGCCAAGGGCCGCGGCGACCTCGTGGCCTCCCTGCGCGCCTGGCTCTCCCGCCACGGCCAGTGGGACGCCGCCGCCGCCGACCTGGGCGTGCACCGGCACACCCTGCGCTACCGGATGCGCCGCGTCGAGGAGATCCTGGGCCGCTCGCTGGACGACCCGGACGTCCGCATGGAGCTGTGGCTCGCCCTCAAGACGACCGAGGCGGCGGCGCCCGCCGGGGAGTAGCCCCAGGGCCCACCCGCGAGCCCTGGCCAAATCGGAGCAGCGGACGCCCGTCCCACTCCACCCCGGACAAACACGATCGCGGCCTCCCCGCCCTACCGTGGGACCACAGAGGGAAGCCTCCCGGGCGCCCACGACCTTCGTCACGACTTCGGTCACGACTTCGGTCACGACCTCCTCACGACAACCTCCTCACGACCTCCGAAGGGCCGGAACCTCCATGACTTCGCCCCACGCCTTCTGGGTGGCCGGCCGCCAGGCCACCGGTGCCGACAGCTTCGACGTCACCAACCCGTACGACGGACGCCTCGTCGGCACCGTCAGCGTGCCGACCGACGCCCAGGTCGAGGAGGCCGTCGCCGCCGCCCACGCGGTGCGCGACGAGTTCGCCGCCACCCCGGCACACGTACGGGCCGCTGCCCTCGACCACGTCGTACGGCGGCTGACGGAGCGCACCGAGGAGATCGCCCAGCTGATCTCGGCGGAGAACGGCAAGCCGGTCAAGTGGGCGCGCGGCGAGGTCGGCCGGGCCGTGTCCGTGTTCCGGTTCGCCGCCGAGGAGGCCCGCCGCTTCAACGGCGGCGAGGCCCAGCGGCTCGACACCGACCTCGGCGGCACCGGCCGCCTCGGGCTGACCCGGCGCTTCCCGCGCGGGGCCGTCCTCGGTATCGCGCCCTTCAACTTCCCGCTGAACCTCAGCGCCCACAAGGTCGCCCCGGCCATCGCCGTCGGCGCCCCGATCATCCTCAAGCCCGCCCCGGCGACCCCGATCTCCTCCCTCATCCTGGGTGAGCTGCTCGCGGAGACCGACCTGCCGGCCGGTTCCTGGTCCGTCCTGACGGTCCCGAACGACAGGATGCCCGCCCTCGTCCAGGACGAGCGGCTGCCGGTCATCTCCTTCACCGGCTCGGGCCCGGTCGGCTACGCGATCATGGAGTCGGTCCCCCGCAAGCACTGCACCCTGGAGCTCGGCGGCAACGGCGCGGCCGTCGTCCTCGGCGACTACGCCTCGGAGGCGGACCTCGACTGGGCCGCCACCCGGATCGCCACCTTCTCCAACTACCAGGGCGGCCAGTCCTGCATCTCCGTTCAGCGCGTCATCGCCGACGCCACCGTCTACGACCGGCTCGTCCCCAAGATCGTCGCCGCCGTCGAGGCCCTGGTCACCGGTGACCCGGCCGACGCCGCCACCGACGTCGGCCCCCTCGTCAGCGAGGACGCGGCCAAGCGCGTCGAGTCCTGGGTCGACGAGGCCGTCCAGGGCGGCGCCCACCTGCTCACCGGCGGCAAGCGCGACGGGGCCACCTACGCCCCGACCGTCGTCGCCGGCCTCCCCGACGGTGTGAAGCTCTCCCGCGAAGAGGTCTTCGGCCCGGTCATGTCCCTCCAGAAGGTGGACGGCGAGGCCGAGGCGTTCGCCGCCGTCAACTCCTCCCCGTACGGCCTCCAGGCCGGTGTCTTCACCCACGACCTCCAGACCGCTTTCCGCGCCCACCGCGCCCTGGAGGTCGGCGGCGTGATCATCGGCGACGTCCCCTCCTACCGCGCCGACCAGATGCCGTACGGCGGCGCCAAGCAGTCCGGCGTCGGCCGCGAGGGCGTCCGCTACGCCATGGACGACTACACCTACGAGCGTGTCCTGGTCCTCACCGGCCTCGCCCTGTAA
This sequence comes from Streptomyces sp. CA-278952, assembly GCF_028747205.1. Taxonomy (NCBI): domain Bacteria; kingdom Bacillati; phylum Actinomycetota; class Actinomycetes; order Kitasatosporales; family Streptomycetaceae; genus Streptomyces; species Streptomyces sp. CA-278952. The sequence continues at coordinate 1,888,694 of NZ_CP112880.1, read as the reverse complement.
CCCCCCGGACGCCCCCCGCCCGCGCCCCCGCCTGGACAGCGGGTGCGGGCGGAGGCGCGAAACGGACGGCCCGAACCCGACTGTGCGGGGGTTCGGGCCGTCCGCGTTGCCGCGCGCGGACACTCGTGCGGGTGCCGAACCACGGGTACACGGGTTACATACGGACCAGGAGCAGCCCAGTAGCAGCAGCGACTAGCAGTCCGTGCGTCCAGGTCCCGGGGTCCATCCGTCCGGTGGCGCGCGGCGAGGTGAGGTCCCGCATGTCCGCACCGCACAACACCCCCCAGGCCCCCATGGCGCCCAAGGTCACCGAACGCGAGGCCCGACGGGTCGCCGAGGCAGCCCGGGAGCAGGACTGGCGCAAGCCCAGCTTCGCCAAGGAGCTGTTCCTGGGGCGCTTCCGCCTCGACCTGATCCATCCGCATCCCCTGCCGCCGCCCGACGACATCCGGCGCGGCGAGGAGTTCCTGGCGCGGCTGCGCACGTTCTGCGAGACGCACGTCGACAGCGCACGGATCGAGCGCGAGGCGAAGATCCCCGATGAGGTGATCGCCGGGCTCAAGGAGCTGGGCGCGCTCGGGATGAAGATCGAGACCAGGTACGGCGGGCTCGGCCTCACCCAGGTGTACTACAACAAGGCGCTCGCCCTGGCCGGCTCGGTCAGCCCCGCGATCGGCGCGCTGCTCTCCGCGCATCAGTCGATCGGCGTACCGCAGCCGCTGAAGATCTTCGGCACCCAGGAGCAGAAGGACGTCTACCTGCCCCGGCTGGCCACCACCGACATCTCCGCCTTCCTGCTGACCGAGCCGGACGTCGGCTCCGACCCGGCCCGCCTCGCCACCTCCGCGGTGCCCGACGGGCCGGACTACGTCCTCGACGGAGTGAAGCTCTGGACCACCAACGGCGTCGTCGCCGACCTCCTCGTCGTCATGGCCCGGGTCCCCGCCTCCGAGGGCCACCCCGGCGGCATCACCGCGTTCGTCGTCGAGGCCGACGCCCCCGGCGTCACCGTCGAGCACCGCAACGCCTTCATGGGGCTGCGCGGCATCGAGAACGGCGTCACCCGCTTCCACCGGGTCCGGGTGTCCGGCGCCTGCCGGATCGGGCCCGAGGGCTCCGGTCTGAAGATCGCCCTGACCACTCTCAACACCGGCCGCCTCTCGCTGCCGGCGATGTGCGTGGGCGTGGGCAAGTGGTCCCTGAAGATCGCCCGCGAATGGTCCGGAGCCCGGGAACAGTGGGGCAGGCCCGTCGCCCGGCACGAGGCGGTCGGCGCGAAGATCTCGTTCATCGCGGCCACCACCTTCGCCCTGGAGGCCATCGTCGACCTCTCCTCACAGATGGCCGACGAGGACCGCAACGACATCCGCATCGAGGCCGCCCTCGCCAAGCTGTACGGCTCCGAGATGGGCTGGCTGATCGCCGACGAACTGGTCCAGATCCGCGGTGGCCGGGGTTTCGAGACCGCCGCGTCGCTGGCCGCCCGCGGCGAACGCGCCGTGCCCGCCGAGCAGATGCTCCGGGACATGCGGATCAACCGGATCTTCGAGGGCTCCACCGAGATCATGCACCTGCTGATCGCCCGCGAGGCCGTCGACGCCCACCTCAAGGTCGCGGGCGACATCATCGACCCCGACAAGCCGCTCTCCGCCAAGGCGAAGGCGGGCGCGAACGCCGCCGGGTTCTATGCCCGCTGGCTGCCCAAGCTCGTCGCCGGGCCGGGACAACTGCCGCGTACGTACGCCGAGTTCCACCCTGCCGGGCACCGCGACCTCTCCGGTCACCTCCGGTACGTCGAACGGTCCTCGCGCAAGCTGGCCCGGTCCACGTTCTACGCCATGTCCCGCTGGCAGGGGCGGATGGAGACCAAGCAGGGCTTCCTCGGCCGGATCGTCGACATCGGGGCGGAACTCTTCGCGATGAGCGCCGCCTGCGTCCGCGCCGAGCACCTGCGCGGGGCGGGGGAGCACGGCCGCGAGGCCTACCAGCTCGCGGACGCCTTCTGCCGGCAGGCCCGCATCCGGGTCGAGGAGCTGTTCACGCGGCTGTGGTCCAACACCGACGACCTCGACCGGCGCGTCGTCGACGGCGTCCTGGCGGGGACGTACACCTGGCTGGAGGAGGGTGTCGTCGACCCCAGCGGCGAGGGCCCCTGGATCGCGGACGCCACCCCGGGCCCTTCCGTACAGGAGAACCAGCACCGCCCGGTGCGCTGAACCCCGGGGCCGGCCTGGGTGCGTCCACACACCGGACGCACCCCGGCCTGCCCGCCCGTCGCACGTACGACGACCCCGGCCGCGTACGCAAGACGTTCCCGCGCTCCACGAGGTGTTCCCGGACTTCGCGGACGGCCTCGTGGCGCGCTGACGGGAGGGGGCGGCGCGGCCCACACGGGACGCGCTGTCCCCGCACACAGCCGGAGCGGCAACAATGGGGGCATGAGCGACAGCCCCGCCCCCCTCGCCGATCCGCATCTCGTCTTCGACGCCGCGGACGGCCGCCGGGATCTCGTGATCCTCGGCTCCACCGGGTCCATCGGCACCCAGGCCATCGACCTGGTCCTGCGCAACCCCGACCGCTTCCGGGTCACGGCGCTCTCGGCCGCCGGCGGCCGGGTCGCCCTGCTGGCCGAGCAGGCCCGCCGACTGCGGGTCGACACGGTCGCCGTCGCCGCCGAGAACGCGGTCCCCGCCCTGCGCGCGGCGCTGCGGGAGAGCTACGGGCCCGGCGAGCCGCTCCCCGAGATCCTGGCCGGACCCGACGCCGCCGCCACCCTCGCCGCGAGCGCCTGCCACACCGTGCTCAACGGCATCACCGGCTCCATCGGGCTCGCCCCCACCCTGGCCGCGCTCGAGGCGGGCCGCACGCTCGCCCTCGCCAACAAGGAGTCGCTGATCGTCGGCGGCCCGCTGGTGAAGGCGCTCGCCGCCCCCGGCCAGATCATCCCGGTCGACTCCGAGCACGCCGCGCTCTTCCAGGCGCTGGCCGCCGGCACCCGCGCCGACGTCCGCAAGCTCGTCGTCACCGCCTCCGGCGGACCCTTCCGGGGCCGTACGCGCGAGGAGCTGGCAGACGTCACCCGGGAGCAGGCGCTCGCCCACCCGACCTGGGCGATGGGACCGGTCATCACGATCAACTCCGCGACCCTGGTCAACAAGGGCCTGGAGGTCATCGAGGCACACCTCCTCTACGACATTCCGTTCGACCGGATCGAGGTCGTGGTCCACCCGCAGTCCTACGTGCACTCCATGGTCGAGTTCAGCGACGGCTCCACGCTCGCCCAGGCCACCCCGCCGGACATGGGCGGCCCCATCGCGATCGGCCTCGGCTGGCCCCAGCGCGTCCCGGACGCCGCCCCCGCCTTCGACTGGACGAAGGCGTCCAGCTGGGAGTTCTTCCCGCTGGACACCGAGGCCTTCCCGTCGGTCGGCCTGGCCCGGCACGTGGGCGGGCTCGGCGGCACCGCGCCGGCCGTCTTCAACGCCGCGAACGAGGAATGCGTGGACGCTTTCCTCGCCGGACAGCTGCCCTTCAACGGAATCATGGATACGGTCACCGCTGTGGTGTCCGAACACGGCACCCCCGCCCCGGGAACCTCGCTCAGCGTCGCGGACGTCCTCGAAGCGGAAACGTGGGCCCGCGCACGGGCCCGGGAACTCTCGGCGAAAGCGACAGCGGAGGCGCGCGCATGAGTCTGACCTCGGTCCTGCTGACGGTCCTGGGGATCGCCGTCTTCGTCGTGGGCCTGCTCTTCTCCATCGCCTGGCACGAGCTGGGCCACCTCTCCACGGCCAAGTTGTTCGGCGTCCGGGTCCCTCAGTACATGGTCGGCTTCGGCCCGACGATCTGGTCGAAGAAGAAGGGCGACACGGAGTACGGCATCAAGGCCATCCCGGCCGGCGGCTACATCCGGATGATCGGGATGTTCCCGCCGGGACCCGACGGCCGGCTCGAAGCCCGCTCCACCTCGCCCTGGCGCGGCATGATCGAGGACGCCCGCTCCGCCGCCTACGAGGAGCTGGAGCCGGGCGACGAGAAGCGGCTCTTCTACACGCGCAAGCCGTGGAAGCGCGTCATCGTGATGTTCGCCGGCCCCTTCATGAACCTGATCCTCGCGGTCGCCATCTTCATGGGCGTCGCGATGACCTTCGGCTTCCAGACACAGACCACCGAGGTCGCCGGCGTCCAGCAGTGCGTGATCTCGCAGAGCGACAAGCGCGAGACCTGCAAGGACGGCGACCCGGTCTCGCCCGCCAAGGCCGCCGGCCTCCAGGAGGGCGACCGCATCGTCGCCTTCGACGGGAAGAAGGTCGACGACTGGGCGACGCTCTCGGACCGCATCCGCGAGACCATCGGCCCCGCCACCCTCGTCGTCGAGCGCGACGGCAAGGAAGTGACCCTCGACGCCGTCCTGCGCGAGAACGCCGTCGCGAAGAAGGACGGCAACGGCCAGGTCGTCCCGGACCAGTTCATCAAGGCGGGCTACCTGGGCTTCGCCGCCCGGACCGAGATCGTGCCGCTCTCCTTCGCCGACTCCACCGTCCGCATGGGCGACATGATCGAGAACGGCGTCGACTCGATCATCGCCCTGCCGTCCAAGATCCCGGCCCTCTGGGACGCCGCCTTCAGCGACGGCCAACGGGCCGACGACTCACCGGTCGGCGTGGTGGGCGCGGCCCGGATCGGCGGCGAGGTGATGAACCTCGACATCCCGGCGCAGAACCAGGTCGCGTTGATGCTGTTCCTGCTCGCGGGCTTCAACCTGTCGCTGTTCCTGTTCAACATGCTGCCGCTGCTCCCGCTGGACGGCGGGCACATCGCGGGCGCGCTCTGGGAGTCCCTCCGGCGCAATCTGGCCAAGGTCTTCCGGCGCCCCGACCCCGGCCCGTTCGACGTGGCCCGGCTCATGCCGGTCGCCTATGTGGTCGCCGGACTCTTCATCTGCTTCACGCTGCTGGTCCTGGTGGCCGACATCGTGAACCCCGTCAAGATCTCCTGAGCGGCCGGACCGCCCCCAGGTGTCGGCCGGGCACACACCCCGTGTCCGGCCGCTCACCAACGGGTGGACTTGTCGACAGGGTGCGTCCGTCCCGCCTCCGGTGCCGTAACCTCGAAGGCTGGAGCCCGCCGATCTCGGGACCTTGATCCACACCTTGGGGATGCACAGCGCATGACTGCGATTTCTCTCGGAATGCCGGCCGTTCCGACCAAGCTCGCCGACCGAAGGGTCAGCCGACAGATCCAGGTCGGCACGGTCGCGGTCGGCGGCGACGCGCCCGTCTCCGTGCAGTCGATGACGACGACACGCACGTCGGACATAGGCGCCACGCTCCAGCAGATCGCCGAGCTGACGGCATCCGGCTGCCAGATCGTCCGCGTCGCGTGCCCGACGCAGGACGACGCCGACGCGCTCGCCACGATCGCCCGGAAGTCGCAGATCCCGGTGATCGCCGACATCCACTTCCAGCCGAAGTACGTCTTCGCCGCGATCGACGCCGGCTGCGCCGCGGTCCGGGTGAACCCGGGCAACATCAAGCAGTTCGACGACAAGGTCAAGGAGATCGCGAAGGCGGCCGCCGAGACCCGCACCCCGATCCGGATCGGCGTCAACGCCGGCTCCCTGGACGCGCGGCTCCTGAAGAAGTACGGCAAGGCCACCCCCGAGGCCCTCGTCGAGTCGGCCCTGTGGGAGGCGTCCCTCTTCGAGGAGCACGGCTTCGGCGACATCAAGATCTCGGTCAAGCACAACGACCCGGTCGTCATGGTCAACGCCTACCGCCAGCTCGCCGCCCAGAGCGACTACCCGCTGCACCTCGGCGTCACCGAGGCCGGACCGGCGTTCCAGGGCACCATCAAGTCGGCCGTCGCGTTCGGCGCGCTGCTCTCCGAGGGCATCGGCGACACCATCCGCGTCTCCCTCTCGGCCCCGCCGGTCGAGGAGGTCAAGGTCGGCCTCCAGATCCTGGAGGCGCTCAACCTCAAGCAGCGCCGCCTGGAGATCGTCTCCTGCCCGTCCTGCGGCCGCGCCCAGGTCGACGTCTACAAGCTCGCCGACCAGGTCAGCGCCGGCCTGGAGGGCATGGAGGTCCCGCTCCGCGTCGCCGTCATGGGCTGCGTCGTCAACGGCCCCGGCGAGGCCCGCGAGGCCGACCTCGGCGTCGCCTCCGGCAACGGCAAGGGCCAGATCTTCGTGAAGGGCGAGGTCATCAAGACCGTCCCCGAGTCGAAGATCGTCGAGACCCTCATCGAAGAGGCCATGAAGATCGCCGAACAGATGGAGAAGGACGGCATCCCGTCCGGCGAGCCCGAGGTCTCCATCAGCTGACCCGCGCCGTACCGGCCCACCGCCGCCCCGCCTGGCCCCGCGCCCGGTGGGGCGGCGGCGCGTCCGAGGACCGGCCCCGCTCGGACCACAGCCCCGCCCGGAGACCGTCTTCCGGACTCGAGCGGCGTGCGACAGGCTCGTCGGTTAAAGTGCGGAAATCAGCAGACCGCATGGTGAGGCCCCCTCGTGTTGACGCAGACCACCACCCGGGTCCTCGAACCCAGCGACCTCCAAGCAGCGCTCGCCATCCTGGAGAGCGAGCCCGTGGCCAACGCCTTCGTGACGTCCCGCGTGCAGGTCGCGGGACTCGACCCCTGGCGCCTCGGCGGCGAGATGTGGGGCTGGTACGCCGACGGGATGCTCCGCTCCCTGTGCTACTCCGGCGCCAACCTCGTCCCCATCTGCGCCGGCCCCGAGGCCGTCCGCGCCTTCGCCGACCGGGCCCGCAGGGCCGGCCGCCGCTGCTCCTCCATCGTCGGCCCCGCCGAACCCGCCACCCAGCTCTGGCGGCTCCTCGAACCCAGCTGGGGCCCCGCCCGCGAGGTCCGCGCCAACCAGCCCCTCATGGTCACCGAGAGCCTCTCCGCCGACGTCACCCCCGACCCGCTCGTCCGCCGCATCCGCAAGGACGAGACCGAGGTCCTGATGCCGGCCTGCGTGGCCATGTTCACCGAGGAGGTCGGCATCTCCCCGCTCGCCGGCGACGGCGGACTCCTCTACCAGGCCCGCGTCGCCGAACTCATCGGCAGCGGCCGCTCCTTCGCCCGCATCGACGACGGCAAGGTGGTCTTCAAGGCGGAGATCGGCGCGGCCACCCCACAGGCCTGCCAGATCCAGGGCGTCTGGGTCGCCCCCGAACACCGCGGCAAGGGCCTCTCCGAAACGGGCATGGCCGCCGTCCTGCGCTACGCACTCGCCGACGTCGCCCCCGTCGTCAGCCTGTACGTGAACGACTACAACACCCCCGCCCGCAAGGCCTACCGCCGGGTCGGCTTCCGCGAGGTCGGCGCGTTCATGAGCGTCCTGTTCTGAACCGTCCCGCGCGCTCCACTGCCACGCGCGTCCTGTTCTGAACCGTCCCGCGCACCCGCCCCGGGAACGCACGGTTCTGACCGCCCGCCCCGGCCAGTAGGGTTCCCGCATGGCAGCAGCAGTCCCCGGAGAAGGCCCCGCAGCACCCGACGCCGAGATCGGCCCCGTCGACCTGGCCGCCCGCGTCGACGAAGCCCTGTGCGTCCAGGCGGCCGCCTTCGGACTGAGCCAGGACGAGATCGACGTACGCCGCCACATCGTCCTCAGACACCTGGAGCACCCCCACGCCCGCGCACTCGGCGCCATCACCCCCGACGGACGGCTCGTCGGCTTCGTCTACGGGCTGCCCAACGACCGCGCCCAGTGGTGGTCCACCGTCGTCGAGCCCTATCTGCGGGCCACCGGCTCCGACGGCTGGCTGGACGACTCCTTCGTCATCACCGAACTCCACGTCCACCCGGACCACCAGCGAAGCGGCATCGGCCGCACCCTGATCACCGCCATCACCGACGCCGTCGACCATCCCCGGTCGATCCTCTCGGCGATCGACAAGGACAGCCCGGCCCGCACCCTGTACCGCTCGCTGGGCTACCGCGATCTGGCCCGCCAGGTCGTCTTCCCGAGCGCCCCGCAGCCCTACGCGGTCATGGGCGCGCCCCTGCCCCTGCTGCGCGCGAGGCCCCGGGCCTGAATGGATTTCCGCCAGCCCGCACCGCCCGGCTAACCTCGGGCTCACCACCCTTGCGAGCAGGAGTTCATCATGGCCCAGGTCCAGCGCATGTCCCGATTGATGGTCAAGACACTGCGCGACGACCCGGCGGACGCCGAGACGCTCAGCCACAAGCTGCTGGTCCGCGCCGGGTACGTCCGCCGCAACGCGGCCGGCATCTGGTCCTGGCTGCCGCTCGGCAAGAAGGTCCTGGACAACATCTCCCACGTGGTCCGCGAGGAGATGGACGCCATCGGCGCCCAGGAAGTCCTGCTGCCCGCCCTGCTGCCCAAGGAGCCCTACGAGGCGTCCGGCCGCTGGGAGGAGTACGGCGACCTGCTCTTCCGCCTCAAGGACCGCAAGGGCGGGGACTACCTCCTCGGCCCCACCCACGAGGAGATCTTCACCCAGACCGTCAAGGACCAGTGCACGTCCTACAAGGACCTGCCGGTGATGCTCTACCAGATCCAGACGAAGTACCGCGACGAGGCCCGCCCCCGCTCCGGCGTGCTCCGCGGCCGCGAGTTCCAGATGAAGGACTCGTACAGCTTCGACACCACCGACGAGGGCCTCGCGCACTCCTACGCCCTGCACCGGGCCGCCTACATCAAGATCTTCGAGCGCCTCGGCCTGGACCACCGCATCGTCTCCGCAGTCTCCGGCGCGATGGGCGGCTCCGCCTCCGAGGAGTTCCTCGCCCCCGCCGCCGCCGGCGAGGACACCTTCGCGGACTGCCCGAACTGCGACTACGCCGCCAACACCGAGGCCGTGACCTTCGCGCTCGCCCCGGTCGACGGCTCGGCGCACGGCGCGGTCGAGGAGCTGGACACCCCCGACACCCCGACCATCGAGACGCTCGCCGCGCACCTGGGCGTCCCCGCCTCCGCCACCCTGAAGAACCTGCTGGTCAAGGTGGACGGCGAGATCGTGGCCGTCGGCGTCCCCGGCCACCGCGAGGTCGACCTCGGCAAGCTCGGCGAGCACCTGGCCCCCGCCGTCGTCGAGCTGGTCACCGCCGAGGACTTCGCCGGCCGCGACGACCTCGTACGCGGCTACGTCGGCCCCCAGGGCCTGGAGAAGGTCCGCTACCTCGCCGACCCCCGCGTCGCCCCCGGCACCTCCTGGGTCACCGGCGCCAACCAGGAGGGCAAGCACGCGAGGAACGTCGTCGCGGGCCGCGACTTCGAGGTCGACCAGTACCTCGACGTCGTCGTGGTCCAGGAGGGCGACCCCTGCCCCGAGTGCGGCACCGGCCTCACCCTGGACCGCGCCATCGAGATCGGCCATATCTTCCAGCTCGGCCGCAAGTACGCCGACACCTTCCAGCTCGACGTCCTCGGCCAGCAGGGCAAGCCCGTCCGGGTCACGATGGGCTCGTACGGCATCGGCGTCTCCCGCGCCGTCGCCGCCCTCGCCGAGCAGACCGCCGACGACAAGGGCCTGTGCTGGCCCCGCGAGATCGCCCCGGCCGACGTCCACGTCGTCGCCGCGGGCAAGGCCCTCCAGACGGAGCTGGCCCTCGACGTCTCGGAGAAGCTCAACGCGGCGGGCCTGCGGGTCCTGGTCGACGACCGCCCCGGCGTCTCGCCCGGCGTGAAGTTCACCGACTCCGAGCTGCTCGGTGTGCCCAAGATCCTGGTCGCCGGCCGCCGCTCCGCCGACGGCGTCCTGGAGCTGAAGGACCGCCGCACCGGTGAGCGCGAGGAGCTGACCGTCGACGAGGCGATCGCCCGCCTGACGGCCGACCTGGCCTGATCAGCGGCTGCGAAGGCCCCCGCGCGGGATCGCGCGGGGGCCTTCGCCGTACGTCGCGCGGCTACAGCCAGCCCGCGAACTCCAGGTTGACCTCGGCCATCTGCCGCCGTCCCTCGGCCAGCGCGCGGGTGCCCGACTCGACCGCCCGGAACAGCGTCCAGCCGTGCAGCCGCGCCTGCTCCACCTCCAGCGACTCCGCCAGCCTCTTGACCCGCCGCCGGGCCGTCACCGGGCCGCCGGGGGAGGCGATCAGATCCTCCACCCGGTCCCGCACCAGCCGCGCCAGGTCGTAGGCGCGCTCGCCCACCAGCGGCTCCGGACCCACCGTCAGCCACGGCGCCCGCTCCCCCGAGAACACCTTGCTCTGCCGGAAGTTGCCGTGCAGCAGCAGGAGTTCGGATGATCCCTCGACCAGCTCCGCCCGCGCCGCGAGCGCCGCCTCCACCAGCGGCGCCAGCTCCGGATCGGCCTCGGCGGCCGCCCGCATCCCGGCGCTCTGCCGGTCGGTCCGCCCGGCGACGCTCTCGAAGGCGTGCCCGGCCGGCGGCTCCACCCACAGCCGCCGCAGCGTGCCCGCCGCCTCCAGCAGCGCCTTGGCCTCCGGCAGCGAGCGCAGCGACACCTCGTGGTGCAGCCGCTCCAGCAGCAGCGCACTGGACGCGTCGAGCTCCGGCGCGTCCAGCGGCTTCACCGCGCCCCACCCGTTCCAGTGCTCCAGCGCCGCCCGCTCCAGCCCGGGTCCGGCGACCGGCGGGGCGATCTTCAGCGCCGCCGGGGTCCCGTCGGCCCGCCGCACCAGAACCACCAGGGAGCTGCGCCCGCCGGGGGCGGCCACCCGCTCCACGGTGAGGCCGCCCCCGGCGGTGAGCGCCTGCTCGGTCAGCGCGGGAAGCGCGTCCAGCCAGTCGGCCGCCGCGGCGTCCCCGTACATCTCACCGAGCGCGCGCACCAGGCGCTGCGGCGGTTCGAAACCCATACGTCGTGTGTTCCCTTTCCGGTTCTTCGTATCAGCGCGCGTTCCTCGTATCAGCGCGCGCCGTCCGCGCCGGCGGCCTCCACCGGGCCCGTCGCGGCCGGATCCGCACCGGCGGCCCGCTCGGCGAGCCCCGGAAAGGCTACGTTGCCGCCCCGCCAGCGGGCCGACCGCACCGCGGCCTCCCGCAGCGCGCCCGCCGCCTCCTTGCGGCGAGCACCCTCGGTGGCCCGTACGAGATCGGCGCAGGCGCCCGCGATCCGGTCCTCCAGCACCGCGGCCAGCCGTACCGCCGACGGGGAGTCCGTGACGGCGAACGGCAGCGCGTACGCGGCGTCCGAGGCCACCGGCCTCCCGCCGAGGTCGCGCACGGAGCGCGCCAGCGCGTCCCGGCGGGCCCGGTGCCCGTCGTACGCCGCGCGGGCCGCGGCCCCCCGCTTCCCGTCGAGGCGGCCGCCGAGCAGCCCGTAGCCGTACACCGCGGCGTGCTCGGCGGCCAGGGCCGCCTGGACGGCGGTCAGCTCGGGGGAGTCGGCGTCCTCCTCGGACGGCCGGACGGATCGGGTGCTCATGCGGCTGCCTCCTCGGCCAGTTCGGTCAGCAGATACGCGTGCGCCGCCGCGGCCGCCGCCACCGAGGCCAGCAGCCGGGCCAGCTCCGGCTCGACGTCCAGCAGGGCCCGGGCGTACGCGTCGGCCCGGCGGCGCTCGTCGGCGGCCAGCTCCCGCACCGCGGCCTTCGGGTCGGCGGACACGGGGCCGGGCGCGGCCGGAGGGGCGTCGGCTCGCGGGCCGCCCTTCGCGCGCGGCGGCGCCAGAGCCTTCCCGTGCTCCCGCGCGGCGGCCCGCAGGGGCGCCAGACCCGCGGCCGTCGCCGGATGCGCCTCGGCCACCAGGTCGTACCGGGCGAGCAGGAGGGCGCCGTCGCGCGCCGCCTTCTCGCGCACGGTCCTCCCGGCCTTGGCAGCGGCGGCCCGCGCGCCGGAGTGCGCGGGCTTCCCGCCGTCCGCCGCCTCGTCGCCGCCCCCGCAGCCGGTCAGCACCGCACCCAGGGCGAGGGCTCCCGTAACGGTGAGCGCCCCCCTGCGCGTCGTCCCCGTGCGCCGCACGTTTCTCCTTCGGGCCTGGACCGGTCCTGACAGGATCTGTCCTGATGTGATCACCGCAGGCGAGCGTACCCGCGGCCGAGCGGCGGGCGGACGGCAACACCCCTGGCGACCGGATACCCTTTGACCTGACGCACGACGATCCCCACAACAGCACACGCGGCCGAGGAGTCACCCGGATGAGCACCACCCAGAGCGAGAGGCTGCGCGGGTTGCTGGAACCGCTCGTCAGCGCGCAGCAGCTGGACCTCGAGGAGATCGAGGTGTCCCGGGCCGGCCGCCGAGGAGTGCTGCGGATCATCGTGGACTCCGAAGAGGGCGTGGAGCTGGACGCCTGTGCGGAGCTGAGCCGCGCGATCTCCGAGAAGCTGGACGAGACCGACGCGATGGGTGAGGGCGAGTACGTCCTCGAAGTCAGCTCCCCCGGCGCGGACCGCCCGCTGACCGAGCACCGCCACTACGTACGCGCCATCGGCCGGCTGGCCAGGTTCCACCTGGCCGGCGACGGCTCCGGTGAGCTGGTCGCCCGCATCCTCGCCGTCGACGAGGACGGGCTCGACCTCGAAGTGCCCGGCGTCAAGGGCCGCAAGCCCACCGCCCGCCGCCTCGCCTTCGACGAGATCGCCAAGGCGCGCGTGGAGATCGAATTCAACCGCAAGGACAAGAAGGAAGAGGAGGCGTAGCCGTGGACATCGATGTAAAGCTTCTGAAGGGCTTGGCGCAGGACAAGGAGATCCCCTTCGACGTGCTCGTCGGGGCGATCGAGTCGGCCCTCCTCATCGCGTACCACCGCACCGACGGCAGCCACCGCCGGGCCCGCGTGGAGCTCGATGCGAACGGCCACGTCACGGTGTGGGCCAAGGAGGACCCGGCCGACCTCGAAGAGGGCCAGGAGCCCAAGGAGTTCGACGACACCCCGTCCGGCTTCGGCCGGATCGCCGCGACCACCGCCAAGCAGGTCATCCTGCAGCGGCTGCGCGACGCCGAGGACGATCGCACCTTCGGGGAGTACGCGGGCCACGAGGGTGATGTCGTCACGGGCGTCGTCCAGCAGGGCAAGGACCCCAAGAACGTCCTGGTCGACATCGGCAAGATGGAAGCCATGCTGCCGGTCCAGGAGCAGGTCCCGGGCGAGGAGTACGTGCACGGCCTGCGCCTTCGTACGTATGTCGTACGGGTCGCCAAGGGTGTCCGCGGTCCGTCGGTGACGCTCTCGCGCACCCACCCCAACCTGGTGAAGAAGCTCTTCGCCCTGGAGGTCCCGGAGATCGCGGACGGCTCGGTGGTCATCGAGGCCATCGCCCGCGAGGCCGGCCACCGCACCAAGATCGCCGTGCGCTCCACCCGGTCCGGCCTGAACCCCAAGGGCGCCTGCATCGGCCCGATGGGCAGCCGTGTGCGCAATGTCATGGCCGAGCTGCACGGTGAGAAGATCGACATCGTGGACTGGTCCGACGATCCGGCCGAGATGGTCGCCAACGCCCTCTCGCCCGCCCGGGTGAGCGAGGTCGAGGTCGTCGACCTCGGCGCCCGTTCCGCCCGTGTCACCGTGCCCGACTACCAGCTGTCGCTGGCGATCGGCAAGGAGGGCCAGAACGCCCGCCTCGCCGCCCGCCTGACCGGCTGGCGCATCGACATCCGTCCGGACACCGAGACGGACGAGGAGCGCGAGAACGCCGACCGGGAGCGGGCCGAGCGGGCCCGGGAGCGCTCGGAAAGGCGTTGACCCGGAGGGGCTCCAGGGAATAGATCTGAGCGGTACGCCGCTGACATCACGACAACATCCGTTCGATTTTTGCCCCCAAGCGGCGAGGTCGGTACGGGGAGGTAGACTTAAACGTGTCTGGCCGGACGCAAGCCCGCGCTTGCCCCGAGCGAACCTGTGTGGGATGCCGGGAGCGAGCGGCCAAGAGCGAGCTACTGCGCATCGTGGTGGACGAGGGCGCCTGCGCCCCTGATCCACGCGGTACGCTGCCCGGCCGGGGTGCTTACGTGCACCCCGTCTCTGTCTGTCTCGACCTGGCGGTTCGCCGCCGGGCGTTCTCCCGGGCCTTCAAGGCCAAGGGGCCGTTCGACACCGCGGCACTGACGCGGTTCGTCGAGCGGGTTGCACCGTAAGAAAAGTGAACGGCACGGGTCCCCGTGCGGTCAGGTACCTCGCGAGTTGGAAGTAGGTCGAGATTGCGATGAGCAGCACTCGATGAGTACGCGATGAGTACGCCCATGAAGTAGCGACGGTCCGGCGGTAACCCGGACCTAAAAGGAGCGAAGTGGCTAAGGTCCGGGTATACGAACTCGCCAAGGAGTTCGGCGTCGAGAGCAAGGTCGTCATGGCCAAGCTCCAAGAACTCGGTGAATTCGTCCGTTCGGCGTCCTCGACGATCGAGGCGCCGGTTGTACGTAAGTTGACCGACGCACTGCAGGGGCCCGGCGGCAACGCCGGCAAGTCCGCTGCCAAGCCCGGTGCGCCCCGCAAGGCGGCGCCCGTGAAGCCCGCAGCGCCCTCCCCGGCAGCTGCGGCACGTCCCGGGGCCCCGAAGCCCGGTGCACCGGCTCCCAAGCCGGCCGCCGAGGCCGAGGCCCCCAGCAGCACCCCGGCGGCGCCCTCCGCGCCGTCGGCGGGCCCCCGTCCGGGTCCGAAGCCCGCGCCGAAGGCGGCCCCGGTGACCCCGGTCCCGGCCGCCGAGTTCTCGGCTCCGGCTCCGGCCCAGCCGGCTGCCCCGCAGCAGCCCCAGGCCCCGCGTCCCGCGGGCGCCACCCCCGGCCCCCGTCCCGCACCCGCCCGTCCGGCTCCGGCCGGCGGTCAGCGTGACGGTGGTCAGCGTGACAGTGGTCAGCGCGATGGCGGCCAGCGTGACGGCGGCCGTGGTGGCGAGCGTGGCGGCGACCGCCCCGCACGTCCCGCGGGCCAGGGCGCCCCGCGCCCCGGCGGCGCCCGTCCGGCCGGTCCCCGTCCGGGCAACAACCCCTTCACCTCCGGCGGTTCCACCGGCATGGCGCGCCCCGGCGCGCCCCGCCCGGGCGGCGCCCCGCGCCCCGGTGGCGGCTCGGAGCGCCCCGGCGCCCCGCGTCCCCAGGGCAGTGGCCCCGGCGGCGCCCCGCGCCCCCAGGGCGGTCAGGGTCAGGGCGGTGCCCGTCCCTCTCCGGGCGGCATGCCCCGCCCGCAGGCTCCGCGGCCCGGCGGCGGTCCCGCCGGTAACCGTCCCAACCCCGGCATGATGCCGCAGCGTCCCGCAGCGGGCCCGCGTCCCGGCGGTGGCCCCGGCGGTGGCCGTGGTCCCGGCGGCGGTGGCGGTCGTCCCGGCGGTGCCGGTGCCGGTGGCGGTCGTCCCGGTGGCGGCGGCGGCTTCGCCGGTCGTCCCGGTGGCGGCGGTGGCGGCTTCGCCGGCCGTCCGGCCGGTCCCGGTGGCGGCGGCGGTGCCGGTCGTCCCGGTGGCGGCGGCGGCTTCGGCGGTCGTCCCGGCTTCGGTGGCCGTCCCGGCGGCCCCGGTGCCCGCGGTGGCACACAGGGTGCGTTCGGCCGTCCCGGCGGTCCGGCGCGTCGTGGCCGCAAGTCGAAGCGGCAGAGGCGCCAGGAGTACGAGGCCATGCAGGCCCCGTCGGTCGGCGGCGTCATGCTGCCTCGCGGCAACGGACAGCCCGTCCGCCTGTCGCGCGGCGCCTCGCTCACCGACTTCGCAGAGAAGATCAACGCCAACCCGGCGTCGCTCGTCGCCGTGATGATGAACCTCGGCGAGATGGTCACCGCCACGCAGTCCGTTTCCGACGAGACGCTCCGGCTTCTCGCCGAGGAGATGAACTACGTCCTGGAGATCGTCAGCCCCGAGGAGGAGGACCGCGAGCTGCTCGAGTCCTTCGACATCGAGTTCGGCGAGGACGAGGGCGGCGAAGAGGCTCTGGTCTCGCGTCCGCCGGTCGTGACCGTCATGGGTCACGTCGACCACGGTAAGACCCGACTGCTGGACGCGATCCGCAAGACGAACGTCGTCGCGGGCGAGGCCGGCGGCATCACGCAGCACATCGGTGCGTACCAGGTCTCCTCCGAGGTCAACGGCGAGGACCGCAAGATCACCTTCATCGACACCCCGGGTCACGAGGCGTTCACCGCCATGCGTGCCCGTGGTGCGAAGTCGACCGACATCGCGATCCTCGTGGTGGCGGCCAACGACGGTGTGATGCCCCAGACGATCGAGGCGCTGAACCACGCCAAGGCGGCCGAGGTGCCGATCGTGGTCGCGGTCAACAAGATCGACGTCGAGGGCGCCGACCCGACCAAGGTGCGCGGTCAGCTCACCGAGTTCGGTCTGGTGGCCGAGGAGTACGGCGGCGACACCATGTTCGTCGACATCTCCGCCAAGCAGGGCCTCAACATCGAGGCGCTCCTGGAGGCCGTCGTCCTCACCGCCGACGCCTCGCTCGACCTGCGGGCCAACCCGGAGCAGGACGCGCAGGGCATCGCGATCGAGTCCCACCTCGACCGCGGTCGCGGTGCCGTCTCGACCGTCCTGGTCCAGCGCGGAACGCTGCGCATCGGTGACACGGTGGTCGTGGGCGACGCCTACGGCCGAGTCCGCGCCATGCTCGACGACAGCGGTCAGAACGTCCAGGAAGCGGGTCCCTCGACCCCCGTCCTGGTGCTCGGTCTCACCAACGTCCCGGGCGCCGGCGACAACCTCCTGGTGGTCGACGAGGACCGTACGGCCCGTCAGATCGCCGAGAAGCGTGCCGCCCGTGAGCGCAACGCCAACTTCGCCCGCAAGGGCGTCCGGTTCTCCCTGGAGAACCTGGACGAGGCGCTCAAGGCCGGTCTGGTCCAGGAGCTCAACCTCATCATCAAGGGCGACGCGTCCGGTTCGGTGGAGGCTCTCGAGTCCTCGCTGCTCCAGCTCGACGTCGGCGAAGAGGTCGACATCCGGATCCTGCACCGCGGTGTGGGTGCGGTCACCGAGTCGGACATCAACCTGGCGACCGGCTCCGACGCCATCGTGATCGGCTTCAACGTGCGCGCCGCAGGGCGCGCCGAGCAGATGGCCGAGCGCGAAGGCGTGGACGTCCGGTACTACTCGGTCATCTACCAGGCGATCGAAGAGATCGAAGCGGCCCTCAAGGGTCTGCTCAAGCCGGAGTACGAAGAGGTCGAGCTCGGCACGGCGGAGATCCGCGAGATCTTCCGCTCGTCCAAGCTGGGCAACATCGCCGGTGTGCTGGTCCGCTCCGGCGAGGTCAAGCGCAACACCAAGGCGCGCCTGCTGCGCGATGGCAAGGTCATCGCGGAGAGCCTCAACATCTCCGGTCTGCGCCGCTTCAAGGACGACGTCACCGAGATCCGCGAAGGCTTCGAGGGCGGTATCAACCTCGGCAACTTCAACGACATCAAGATCGACGACGTCATCGCGACGTACGAGATGCGCGAGAAGCCGCGAGGCTGATCAACTCTCGGGTCCGCGAGGATCCGCGGGGCATTCGGAGGGGTTCCGTGAGTCACTCACGGAACCCCTCCACCTCGGGTCCGAAAGGAGCCGGGGGTATTCGGAAGGGCCGAGTGAGTCGACTCACGCTGCTCCTCCACCAAGGTCGGGGCCGGTCGGCGGGTCGTATTTCCGTCGATCGGCTCCGGCCGTTCCGGTACGGTTCTGATGTCCCCGGCAAGCTCTGGCGGGGCACGAACCCGAACCGGCGGGACATCCGGACACACATGTATGTCGGGACCCTGTCCTTCGATCTGCTCCTCGGCGACGTACGGTCGTTGAAGGAGAAGCGTTCCGTCGTCCGCCCGATCGTCGCCGAGCTCCAGCGCAAGTACGCGGTGAGCGTGGCCGAGACCGGCGGACAGAATCTCCACCGCAGGGCCGAGATCGGCCTTGCCGTGGTCTCCGGTGACACCGGACACCTCACGGACGTGCTGGACCGCTGCGAACGGCTGGTCGCGGGACGCCCCGAGGTGGAGCTGCTGTCGGTGAGACGGCGGCTGCACAGTGACGAAGACTGACAGTCGAGCGAAATCAGAAGGAAGAGTGACGGACCGGTGACCGACAACGCGCGGGCCCGCAAGCTGGCCGATCGCATCCAGGTCGTGGTCGCGGAGACCCTGGACCGGCGAATCAAGGATCCGCGGCTGGGTTTCGTGACGATCACGGACGCCCGGGTCACCGGCGACCTGCGGGAGGCCACGGTCTTCTACACGGTCTACGGCGACGACGAGGAGCGCGCGGCCTCCGCCGCGGCGCTGGAGAGCGCCAAGGGCGTCCTCCGCACCGAGGTCGGCCGGCAGACCGGGGTCAGGTTCACGCCGAGCCTGGCCTTCGTCCCGGACGCCCTCCCGGACAACGCCCGCACCATCGAGGACCTCCTCGACAAGGCGCGGGCCAAGGACGCGGAGGTGCGCGAGGTCTCCACGGGCGCGAAGTACGCCGGCGACGCCGACCCGTACCGCAAGCCCGAGGACGAGGACGACGAGACCGGGGCCGGGACCGACGGAACCTCCGAGAAGAACGAGGGCCCGGCCTCCGCATGACCGAGCAGACCACCACGCCGGACGGACTTGTCATCGTCGACAAGCCGTCCGGCTTCACTTCGCACGACGTCGTCGCCAAGATGCGCGGCATCGCCCGCACCCGGCGGGTCGGCCACGCAGGCACGCTGGACCCGATGGCGACCGGTGTCCTCGTGCTCGGGGTCCAGCGGGCCACCAAGCTGCTGGGCCACCTCGCCCTGACCGAGAAGGAGTACCTCGGTACGATCCGGCTCGGCCAGGACACCGTCACCGACGACGCCGAGGGCGAGATCACCTCGTCCACCGACGCCTCCGGCGTGAGCCGCGAGGCCATCGACGCCGGGGTGGCCGCACTCACCGGCCGGATCATGCAGGTGCCGTCCAAGGTCAGCGCCATCAAGATCGACGGCAAGCGCTCCTACGCGCGGGTGCGCGGCGGCGAGGAGTTCGAGATCCCGGCCCGCCCGGTGACCGTCTCCTCCTTCCGCGTCTACGACGTCCGCGAGGCCGCCGCCGAGGACGGCACCCCCGTCCTCGACCTGGTCGTCTCCGTCGTCTGCTCCTCGGGCACCTACATCCGCGCCATCGCCCGCGACCTCGGCGGCGGACTCGGCGTCGGCGGCCACCTGACCGCGCTGCGCCGCACCCGGGTCGGTCCGTACGGACTGGACGCGGCCCGGACGCTCGACCAGCACCAGGAGGAGCTGACCGTGATGCCGGTCGCCGAGGCGGCCGCCTCCGCGTTCTCCCGCTGGGACGTGGACGAGAAGCGCGCCAAGCTGCTCCTCAACGGCGTACGGCTGGACATGCCCGCCCATCCGCCGGGGCCGGTCGCGGTCTTCGGGCCCGACGGCGCGTTCCTCGTGCTCGTCGAGGAGGAGAAGGGCAAGGCCAAGAGCCTCGCCGTCTTCGCCTGAGCCACATCCCGCACCTGCTCCACCCCGCGCTTCGGCGGGTCATGCGTGGAGCGGGCACCCTCCCCCCAACCCGGTGCCCGCTCCACGTTCCCCTCCCCGGCACCATCCCTGCTCCCCGGGGGACACGCTCATTCACCCCATCGGACGGGCGCTCGGAGTGAATACCGGGTGCGTGGGGGGCGCTTTCCCCGTCCGCGCGCTCCAGAAGATCACCGACGGCCTAACGTCGCACCATGGGCAGTGGGGACCGGTCGAAGCTGGTAGGAATCTGTGATCAGGCCGGCCGGCCGCGAGGGACGGGATTCGTCGCGGACGACCGCGGCACGGTCGTCACCGCCCACCAGGCCGTGACCTCCCCGGGCCCGCTCATCCTCCACGGCACCGAAGGCCGCACCTGCACCGTCGCCCCCGACGACATCACCCCGCTCCCCGCCCTGGGCCTCGCCCTCCTGCGCACCGGCGGCCCCGACGCCCTCGACGCGGACCCCCTGCCCATCGCCGGACGCGATCGCGCCGAGCCCGGCGGCTACGTGGACATCGCCGCCCACGGGCGGCGCGAGGCCCGGGTGCTCGGCACCACCCCGGCCACCTACACCGCACCGGACGGCGTGGGCCACCCGGTCCCCGCCGCCCTGGAGCTGGCGCTGGGCACCGACGGCCGCGACGCCCTGCGCTCCGGGGGCGCGGCCATCGGCGGGCCCGTCACCGACCCGGCCACCGGCGCCGTCGTCGGCATCCTCTGCCCCGCCCTCACCGCCCCGCACGAGGCGGCCGGCCTCGCCCTCCCGATCCCCCGGGGCGCGGACGACACCCTGGATGCCCTGCTGCGCCGCAACGCCACCGCCGCCCCCGCCTACGGCCCCGATCTCAACCTCGCCGGGGCCCTCCAGCTCACCGCCACCTCCGTCGGCTCGGCGGCCGGCCCGCGCGCCCGCACCGCCCCCGTGGAGCGCGCCGAGGTCCACGCCGAGCTCGGCGCCTTCGCGGCGGGTACGGGCCTCGTCCTCGGCCTCGTCGGAGCGCCCGGCACCGGCCGCACCACCGAGCTGGCCGCTCTCGCAGCCCGCCGCGCCGACGGCGGCTCGCCCGCCCCCACGCTCTGGCTGCGCGGCGCGGACCTGCTGGCCGAGGACACCTCGATCGCGGACGCCGCGAGCCGGGCCCTCACCCGCGCCGCCCGGATCGTCACCGCCGCGGGCGCCCGCGGCGACATGAGCACGGCCACCCCGGAGCGCGTCGCCCGGCTCGCCGCCGACGCCGGGCAGCCGCTCCTGGTGGTCCTCGACGGCCCCGAGGAGATGGAGCCGCTGCTGGCCCACCGGCTCGCCGACTGGACGGCAGAGACCGCCGCCTGGCTGCGCGCGCAGGGCGTCCGGCTCGTCGTGGCCTGCCGCCCCGAGCACTGGGAGACCGCCGGCGGCCTCTATCCACCGGGCGCCCTGCACCGCCCGCACCGCCCCGCCCGCAGGCTGCCGCCCGCCCTGCGCCTGGGCGACCTCACCCGCGAGCAGGCCGAGCGGGCCATGGAGGCCTACGGGATCCCGCCCGCCGCCCTCGCCCCCGGCCACGACCGGCACCCGCTCACCCTGCGGCTCCTTGCCGAGGTCCGCGCCGCGCTGCCGCCCGGGGTGCCGGGCCGGCCCGACACCGAGGACGTCTTCGGCGCCCACCTCGACCTGCTGTGCGTACGCGTCGCGGTCCGGATCGCGGCCGCCGCCGACGAACAGCCACGCGGCGCCGCCGTGCGCCGCCTCGCCGCGCGCGTGGCGGGCCAGGTCCACGAGGCGGCCCGCCGCTGCCTGGGGCCCGGCCAGGGTGAGCTGGACCGGACGGCGTTCGAGGAGACCTTCCCCTGGCGCACCGGCTGGGCCTCCGCCGTCCTCACCGAGGGCCTGCTCGTCCCCGCCGGTGCGGGCTACCGCTTCGCCCACGAGGAGCTCGGCGACTGGGTGCAGGGCGCCCACCTCGACCTGGACGCGGCCCTGCGGTCCCTGGTGCACCGCTGGCACCGGGGGAGCGGCGGACCGGACCGGGTGCCGCGCCCCCGCACCGCCGGCGAACCCCGCAGCCTGCCCGTGCCCCGGCACCGCACCGGACCGGTGATCCAGGCGATGGTGCTCCTCGGCCGCCGCCAGGGCACCGCCGCGCTCGCGCACCGGATGGCCGACCTGATCGAGGCGCTGGACCGGCTGTGGACCGACGCGGGCCCGCGCGACGAGGACGCCGCCTGGTGGGCGGCCCACCTGCTGAACGGCAGCCTGCTGCGGGTGCCCGACGCCCGCCCCTATCTCGGCGTCCTGCGGGTCCTCGCCGGACGCATCACCCGCCGCTCCGCCGCCCCCGAAGGACCCCGGGACCTCGGGGCGTACGGGGAGTTCGGGCCCTGGTTCTGGCGCCGGCTGAGGCTGCCCGAGGAGGACCGGATCGATCTGCTCCGCCGCCTCGTGCCCGCCGACGGACTGCCCCGTACCGACGGCGACGAACGCTATCTCGACGCCGTCGCCCGCCGCCTCGCCCTCGACGCCCCGGCCGTCCAGCCGCTGCTGTGCCGCTGGTTCACCGACGAACGCCCGCTGCTCGTGGGCCCCGACGCGCCGGACGTCCCGCTGCGCCCCACGGTCGCCGCCGCCGCGCAGGCCCTGCTGTACGCCCACCGCGACCTCGCCCCCGACGAGCTGACCGACGCGCTGATCGCCACCCCGCACCAGCGGGCCGGGGAGCTGCTGCTGGCCCTCGCCGAGGACGAGCCCACCGCGCTCTGCCGGGCCGTGGAGCGCTGGGCCCGCGACGAGGACCGGCCGGCCCGCCGCTCCGCCGCCGCCCGCTACGGTGGACTCCTCCAGCAGCGGGTCACCGCCGAGGGCGACCGGGCCCTGCTGCGCTCCGCCGCCCTCGTGCTGCTGGACCGCCCCGAGGACGCCGCCCTGCACGCCGCCGCCCTCACCCTCCTCGTCCGGGACCCGGTGGCCAGGAGCACCCACCTCCCCGGGGCGCTGCGCGCGTTCGCCGCCGGAGACCCCCGGCTGCCCGTCGAGCTGCTCGCCGAGGTGTTCCCGGACCACCAGGAGCCGGTCCTCGCCGCCCTCCGCGCCCGCCTGGCCCGCCCCGGGGGCAGTGGGGGAGCGGTGCTGCGGGCACTGGCCGGGCTCGACACGCCCGCGCTCGCGCTGCACGTCGCCGGACTCGTACGGGAGTACATCGACGCCCACCCCGAGGACGGCACGCACGCCGCCGAGTACGTCGACCTCCGCCTGGAGCACGGTCCGGCCGCCCGGGCCCTCCTCCTGCCCCTGGTGACCGGGCTGCTGCGGGACCGCCCCGCACCGCCGCCGGTCCGCGCCGCGCTCGCCCGGGTCCTCGCCGGGGCCGGGAGCGCCGCGTCCCGGCCGCTGCGGGCGGAGCTGCTGGAGGTCCTGCTGGAGTTCGAGCAGGTCACCGGCCGGGACCCGGATGTGCTGGAGGCCCTGCTCCGGACCGCCGCCGAGGGCTCTCAGCGCCGCCCGGAGATCCGTACGCGCGCGCTCGTCCACCGGACCGGGATGCTCCTGGTCCGTACCCCCGAGGGCGCCGCCCGTTTCGACCGGGGGCTGGTCGAGCTCGCCCGCGACGTGCCGGGATTCGCCGCACTCGTCACCCGCTGGCTGGCCGACGCCCCGCAGGAGTGGGCGGCGGTCGTGGGGCCGAGCGCCCGGCGCACGGTCGAGGCGTTGGAGACGTCACGCCCGTCGATGCCGATGCCGATGCAGTCGGCGGGACGTGCGCATGGCAGTCTTAGACCTGCGTAATCGACATACACACGTACACAGGTTCGGGCGAGGAGCGGTCACAGTGCAGCGCTGGCGTGGCTTGGAGGACATCCCCCAGGACTGGGGGCGCAGCGTCGTCACCATCGGCTCCTACGACGGCGTGCACCGCGGACACCAGCTGATCATCGGCCGGGCCGTCGAGCGCGCCCGTGAGCTGGGCGTCCCGTCGGTCGTCGTCACCTTCGACCCGCACCCCAGCGAGGTCGTCCGCCCCGGCAGCCACCCGCCGCTGCTCGCCCCGCACCACCGTCGCGCCGAGCTGATGGCCGAGCTGGGCGTGGACGCCCTGCTGATCCTGCCGTTCACCGCCGAGTTCTCCCAGCTGTCGCCCGCCGACTTCATCGCGAAGGTCCTCGTCGACCGGCTGCACGCCAAGGCCGTCATCGAGGGCCCCAACTTCCGCTTCGGCCACAAGGCCGCGGGGAACGTCGCACTCCTGACCGAGCTGGGCGCCACCTACGACTACACCGTCGAGGTCATCGACCTGTACGTCACGGGCGAGGCGGGCGGCGGGCAGCCGTTCTCCTCCACGCTGACCCGGCGGCTGATCGCCGAGGGCGACGTCGCCGGGGCCGCCGAGATCCTCGGCCGCCCGCACCGGGTCGAGGGCATCGTGGTGCGCGGCGCGCAGCGCGGCCGGGAGCTGGGCTTCCCGACGGCCAACGTCGAGACCCTCCCGCACACCGCGATCCCGGCCGACGGCGTCTACGCCGGCTGGCTGGAGGTGGACGGGGAGTCGATGCCCGCCGCGATCTCGGTCGGCACGAACCCGCAGTTCGACGGCACGGAGCGGACCGTCGAGGCGTACGCCATCGGCCGTGTCGACCTGGACCTGTACGGGCTGCACGTGGCCGTCGACTTCCTCGCCTACGTCCGGGGCATGCTGAAGTTCGACTCGATCGACGACCTCCTGGTCGCCATGGCCGCCGATGTGAAGCGCGCCGGCGAGCTGACCGCCGCCTACGACCTCACCCACTGACGTCGGGGCGCCTGTCGTCACATTCCCGTCTGCCGGGCGACGACGGGAATGTGACGACAGGCCCCACCCTCACCGTGCGGTCCGTCCGCGGGCGACGGATGCTGACAGGGTGCGCGACATCCTGCCCGCCCTCCGTGCCCGGTGCGCCGACGGCATCCCCTTCGCCCTGGCGACCGTTGTCGCCGTGCACGGCAGCGCGCCTCGCGACCCCGGTGCCGTGCTGGCCGTCGACGCGGCGGGGACGGTGGTCGGCAGCGTCTCCGGAGGCTGTGTCGAAAGCGATGTGTACGAGGTCGCCCGCGAAGTGCTCGCCGGGGCCGGGCCGCGCGTGGTGTCGTACGGGATCAGCGACGACGAGGCGTTCGGTACCGGCCTGACCTGCGGCGGCACGATCGACATCCTGGTGCGCGCCTACGCGACCGCCGCCGAACGCGAGGATCTCGCGGCCGTGCTGGACCTGATCGCCGCCGATCGGCCGGTCGCCGAGGCCACGGTCCTGTCCGGCGCGGCGGAGACCGGGGCCCGCCTGGTCGTCCGGCCCGCCGACGCCCCCGGCAGCCCCGGCACTCTCGGTTCCGAAGGGCTGGACGCCGCCGTCACCGACGACGCCCGGGGCCTGCTGGCTCAGAGCCACACCGCGATCCAGTGGTACGGGGCCCGGGGGCAGCGCCGGATGCAGGAGGTCGCCGTCTTCGTCCGTACGTACGCCCCGCCGCCCCGCATGCTCGTCTTCGGCGCGATCGACCACGCGGCGGCCACCGCCCGCATCGGCTCGTTCCTCGGCTACCGGGTCACCGTCTGCGACGCCCGCCCCGCCTTCGCCACCCGGGAGCGCTTCCCCACGGCGGACGAGGTCGTCCGCGCCTGGCCGCACACCTACCTCGAGTCCACCGAGGTCGACGCCCGCACCGCGATCTGCGTGCTCACCCACGACCCCAAATTCGACGTGCCCCTGCTCGTCGCGGCCCTGCGCACGCCCGCCGCGTACATCGGGGTGATGGGCAGCCGCCGCACCCACCACGACCGGCTGACCCGCCTGCGCGCGGCCGGGGTGGACGAGACCCACCTCGCGCGCCTCGCCTCACCCGTGGGCCTCGACCTCGGAGCCCGTACGCCGGAGGAGACGGCGGTCTCGATCGCCGCCGAGATCATCCAGCACCGCTGGGGCGGCACGGGCCGTCCGCTCGGCGAACTGACGGGGGCGATCCACCACGGCGGGCCGGCCGCCCAGGGATAGTCAGGGCACCGTCGCACCGCCTCGCTCGGTGCCCTTCTCCGCCTGCGGCGCCAGGACGCCCTCGCCCTCGCCCTCGCGAGGACGGTCCATCGCGCGCCATTCCGGCCGCAGCCCCGTCAGATTCGTGGTGAGGAAGTACGCGGCCCCGCAGGCGAGGAGCACCGGAGTCAGTCCGACCGCGGACACCGCCGCGCCGGCGAGCAGCCCACCCAGCGGGATTCCGGACCAGGACAGTGCGTCACCGAGCGCGTTGACCCGGCCCAGCATCCGGCGCGGCACCCGTTCCACGAGGACGGCCCCCAGCACGGGGTTGATGAACCCGGCACCGAACCCGCTGACGGCGAAGACGGCCAGGACCGCGCCCAAGGGGGCGTCGGCGGCGAGCACCAGGAATCTCGGCGCCCCGGCCAGCAGGAATCCGCCGAGGACGACCAACCTGCGGCGGAGCCGGTGCGCGGCCATCGCGGCGATGAGACTCCCGCCCACCGCGGCCGCCCCCATCACACTGCCGATCAGGCCGATCGCCGCCGGGCCGTTTCCGGATTCCCCCGCCCAGACGGGAACCAACAGGGTGGTCATCGCCGCGTCCAGCAGGTTGGTGATCCCGACCATGACGATCACGGCGAGCAGCAGCGGCTCGTGCCGGAGGAAGGTGAAGCCCTCGCCGAACCGGCGCCAGTAGCCCGCCTCCTCTCCGCCGGCCGGTGCCGAGGGGTCCACGACCGGACGCCCCATACCGCGAGGCAGCGCGACGGCGACGAGCACCGAACCGAGGGCGAAGCAGCCCGCGTTGACGACCAGGCCCGTCATGGGGCCGAGCAGGGCCACCAGGGCGCCGCCCGCCGCCGGACCGATCGTGGAGGCGAGCCGTTCGATCACGCCGGACAGGCCGGTGGCCCGCACCAGAGTCGTACCGCAGCGCTCGGCGGCCTCCGGGACCATGACTTCCTTGGCCAGGTCGCCCGGGCCACGTGCCGCGCCGATCACCGCGACCAGGCCCAGCAGGACGGGGAAGGACAGCAGGTCCAGGCTGTGGAGCAGCGGGATCGCCGCGGCGGCGGCCGCGCTCGCGAGGTCCGTGGTCCAGGAGATGGCCCGCGGCCCGGTCCGATCCACCAGAGGGCCGGTGAACGCCTTGACCACCACGTAGGGCGCCATCTCGCAGAAGGCGACCAGCCCGGTCATGGTGGCGCTGCCCGTGGTGACGAGCACGAACCAGGGCAGTGCCACCAGCGAGATCCGCGTGCCGGTCACGGACACGGCGATGGCCGCCAGCACCCCGGCCAGCGGGCGTAAGGACCGTTTCGCGGATGCTCCGCCGACGCCGCCGGGAGCGGCCGTGGTCACTGCGGCTCCGTTCCCGGCGCGGGGGCGTCCGGCTCGGGCAGGATATGGGTGATGACGCCGACCCGCTCGGCGCCCTCGGGGGCGTTTGCCGCGGCCTCGGGGGTGTCCCGCCGGTAGCGCGTGACGACCTCCGCCAACTCCTCGTACAGGGCGGTGGTTTCCTCGGGCGTGAGCCGAAGGGCCCAGTCGCTCAGGTCGAAGGCGTTCCGCCAGACGCGGTCCATCGTCTGCAGCCCGTTCAGGGTCTGCTGGGTGCGCAGGGTGTGGAGGGCGGCGACGGACTGCTGATAGGCGAGTGCGGCCTCGGGCTCCTGCTCGGTCAGCTCCGGATCGCTGAACCAGATCGTCCGGTGCACCGGACGCCACCACCGCTCGCGTGCGTTGCCGCGCTCCGTGTCCTCCTCGACGAAGCCGGCCGCGCCGAGCTGACGCAGGTGGTAGCTGGCCGTCCCGGAGTTCACCCCCAGCCGCTCCGCGAGGCGGGTGGCTGTGGACGGGCCGTGCTTCCCCAGCAGCCCGACCAACTGCACGCGCACCGGATGCGCCAGAGCACGCAGCCCCTTGGCGTCCAGGACGACCGATCCCTCTCCGGCGGCCGGGGCGTCCGACCGGTCCGACGCGTCATCTGTTGTCATACGGCACAGCCTAAACTGCGAAGAGTTCTTCGCGAAGAGTTCTTCGCAAAAACTTGTTCGCGAAGAACTCTTTGCGGTCTATCTCCCGGGCTGTCCGGCCGATGAGTTCCGGGCCGGCCGGGGGTCAACACCTGTGGGACCTCGGGACAACACCTGTGGACCGTCGGCAGGCAAGCGTTCGCACCCGAAGGAGACACCGTGGCCAAGCTCATCTATTCCATGATCACCTCGCTCGACGGCTACGCCGAGGCGGCGGAGGGCGGCCTGGGGACCGGGGCCGAGGACCCGGAGGTGCACACCTTCGTCGGCGACCTCTTCCGCCCCGTCGGCACGTACCTC
Organism: Streptomyces sp. CA-278952; assembly: GCF_028747205.1. Taxonomy (NCBI): domain Bacteria; kingdom Bacillati; phylum Actinomycetota; class Actinomycetes; order Kitasatosporales; family Streptomycetaceae; genus Streptomyces; species Streptomyces sp. CA-278952. The sequence continues at coordinate 1,861,042 of NZ_CP112880.1, read as the reverse complement.
TACGGCCGGCGGATGTACGAGACGATGGTCTACTGGGAGACCGCGCACACCGAGCCCGGTCAGCCGCCGCACATCCTCCAGTACGCCCGTGACTGGCAGGCCGCGGAGAAGGTCGTGTACTCCACGACGCTCGACGAGGTGGCCGGCGCGAGGACCAGGATCGAGCGGACCTTCGACCCGGACGCGGTGCGCCGGCTCAAGGCCGAGGCCGAGCAGGACCTCACCGTCGACGGCCCGAACCTCGCCGCCCAGGCCATCGCGGCCGGCCTGGTGGACGAGTACCACCTCTTCATCACCACGAGCGTGGTCGGCGGCGGCAAGCGGTTCTTCCCCGACGGCGTGCGCCTCGACCTCGAACTGGTCGAGGAGCGCGCCTTCGCCAGTGGACTGATCTACGCCCGCTACCGGACCCGCTGAACAGCACCTGCCTCAGGCGGGCGTCCCGGCGGGCCCGCCCCGGTCCTCCCCGCCGCGCGCCGCCGCCCAGTGGCACGCCACCTGGGTGTCCCCACCGCCGTCCAGCACCGGGAGATCCACCGTGCGGCACGCCTCCGCCACGCCCGCCCGCTCCGCCTCGCCCGAGGCCAGGACCTGGCAGCGGACGTGGAACCGGCAGCCGCCGGGCACCTTCGAGGGGTCCGGCGGCTCCCCGGCCAGCACGACCGGTTCGCCCTCCGCCTCCGGGAGCACGGACAACAGGGCCCGCGTGTACGGATGCCGGGGGGCCGTCAGCAGCTGCTCGACCGGGCCCGTCTCGACGATCCGGCCCAGATACATCACCGCCACCCGGTCCGCGATGTTCCAGGCGAGCCCCAGGTCGTGGGTGACCACCAGCGCCGAGAGCCCCAGCTCGTCCCGCAGGCGCAGCAGCAGCGCCAGGATCTCGCCCCGTACCGACGCGTCCAGCGACGCCACCGGCTCATCGGCCACGATCAGCTCCGGCTCCAGCACCAGGGCCCCGGCGATCACCACGCGCTGGCGCTGACCGCCCGACAGCTCGTGCGGGAAGCGCAGGAAGAACCGCTCCGGCGGTCGCAGCCCGGCCCGGGAGAGGGCTTCCGAGACGGCCGCCCGCTCGTCGCCCGCGTACCCGTGGATGCGCAGCCCCTCGGCCACCGCGTCGTACACCGTGTGCCGGGGGTTGAGCGAGCCGCTGGGGTCCTGGAGGACCAACTGCACCCGTTTTCGGTACGCCTTGAGCGCCCGGCCCGTGTAGTCGAGCGGTGCGCCGCCGAAGGTGACCCGGCCCGAGGTGGGCGGGACCAGGCCGAGCAGGGAACGGGCGAGCGTCGTCTTGCCGCAGCCGGACTCGCCCACCAGCGCGACGATCTCGCCGGGCCGGATGTCGAGGTCGACGCCGTCGACGGCGCGGGCGGTGGCGGCCCCGCGCCGGCCGGGGAAGGCGACCTTCAGCGTCTCGGCGCTGAGCAGGGGAGCGGCGGGTACGGGGGGCGTGGCGCCGGCCGGAGGGGTGGTGCTCATGTCGTGCTCCTCGCGTCGTCGGCGGCGGGCGCGTCCACCCGTACGCAGGCGGCCCGGCGCCCGGCCCCGGCCTCCCGCAGCTCCTGGTCCTCGGTGGCGCAGGAGTCGAGCGCCACCGGGCAGCGCGGATGGAAGGTGCAGCCGCCCGGCAGCGCCGAGGGGTCCGGCGGGTCTCCCGGCAGGCCGCGCGGGGCGTGCCGGGAGGAGAGGTCCCCGATCCTCGGGAACGCGGCGGAGAGCGCCTTGCCGTACGGGTGGCGGGCGTCCGCGTACACCTGCCGGGCGGGGCCCTCCTCGACGACCCGGCCCGCGTACATCACCGAGAGCCGGTCACAGGTGTCGGCGAGCACCGCGAGGTCGTGGCTGATCATGATGAGCCCGACGCCCTGGTCCGCCACGAGCGCCTCGATCAGCCGCAGGATCTGCGCCTGGATCATCACGTCGAGGGCGGTGGTCGGCTCGTCCGCGACGATCAGCCGCGGATCGCAGGCCAGCGCCATGGCGATCATCACGCGCTGCCGCTGCCCGCCCGACAGCTCGTGCGGATAGGCCTGGGCCCGGGCGGCGGGCAGCCCCACCTGCTCCAGCAGCTCACCGGCCCGTCTGCGGGCGGCGGCGGGGGTGGCCCTGCTGTGGAGCAGGATCGGCTCGGCGATCTGGTCCCCGACCCGGTGCACGGCGTTCAGCGAGTGCATCGCGCCCTGGAAGACGATCGACGCGCCCGCCCAGCGGACGGCCCGCAGCCGCCCCCACTTCATGGTCAGGACATCCTCGCCGTCGAGGAGGATCTCGCCGGTCAGCGTGGCCGTCGCGGGCAGCAGCCGCAGCAGCGCGAGGGCCAGCGTCGACTTGCCGCAGCCGGACTCCCCGGCAATGCCGAGCTTCTGCCCGGCCTCGACCCGCAGATCGACCCCCCGTACGGCGGGGACGGCGTCGGCCCCGCCCCCGTAGGTGACGGTCAGGTTCCGCACCTCCAGGAGCGGCGGATCGCCGGTGGGGCTCGTCGGGTCGGGGGAGCCGGCCGGGTCCGGGTCCGGCGTGGTGGTCGTGGTCGTGGCGGTCAACGGGACACCCCCAGCTTGGGGTTGAGCACGGACTCGATGGCGCGGCCGCACAGGGTGAAGGCGAGGGCGACCACGGCGATGGCGAGTCCGGGCGGAGCGAGGTACCACCAGTTGCCGGAGCTGACCGCGCCGGCCTCGCGGGCGTCCTGGAGCAGGCCGCCCCAGGAGACGATCGTGGGATCGCTGAGCCCGAGGAAGGCGAGGGTCGCCTCGGTGAGGATGGCGGTGGAGATCACGAGCGTGGTCTGGGCCAGCACCAGCGGCATCACATTGGGCAGGACGTGACGGGACATGATGTGGCGGTGTCCGCCGCCGAGCGCCCGGGAGCGTTCGATGTACGGGCGGGACTCGACGGACAGCGTCTGGGCGCGGACCAGGCGTGCGGTCGTCGGCCAGGTCGTCACGCCGATCGCCAGGATCGTCGTCCACACCGACCGGGACAGGACGGTCGCCAGGGCGATGGCCAGCACCAGGGTCGGCATCACCAGGAACCAGTCGGTGACCCGCATGATGACGGTGGCGTACCAGCCCTTGAAGTGGCCCGCGGTGATCCCGATGAGCGTGCCGATCGCCACGGACAGGAAGGCGGCGAGCAGGCCGACCGTCAGCGAGACCCGGGTGCCCCAGAGCATCAGGGCCAGCAGGCTGCGGCCGAACTGGTCGGTCCCGAGCGGGAATTCACCGCTCGGTGCCTCCATCGGGCCGCCCGGGGCGTTGGTCACGCTCTGCGAGTCGGCTCCCACCAGCAGCGGGGCGGTCAGCGCGAGCAGGGCGATCACCGCGAGCACGGCGAGTCCGACGAGACCGGCGCGGTGGGTGCGGTACTGCCGCCAGAAGCGGAGCACCGCCTGTCGCCTCCGGGCCCGGGTGAGGGCGCGCGGGCCCGGCAACGGGACCGCCTTCTCCGGCTGCCCGGAGGGCTTCGGGGCCTCCGGCTCCAGCGGCTCGGGCTTCTGCATCGACGTCGTCATCGGCCCACCCGGGGATCGAGCAGCGGATAGATCACGTCGGCCAGCGTGTTCATCAGGATCACCGCGGCGGCGAACACGAAGAACAGTGACTGCACCAACGGCAGGTCGGGCACGCTCAGCGCCTGGTAGAACAGGCCGCCGAGCCCCGGCCAGGAGAACACCGTCTCCACCAGGATCGCCCCGGCGACCGTCGTGCCGAGGTTCACGAAGAGCAGCGTCACGGTCGGCAGCATCGCGTTCGGCACGGCGTGCCTGCGGCGGACGAGGTCGTCGCGCAGCCCCTTGGCGCGGGCGGTGGTCAGATAGTCGCTGCCCATCTCGTCCAGCAGCGAGGAGCGCATCACCAGCAGGGTGCGCGCGTACTCCACGGCGACGAGCGTGATGACGGGCAGCACCATGTGGTGGGCGATGTCCAGCACCCGGTCGAAGCCCTCCGTGTCGCCGGACTCCATACCGCCGGTCGGGAAGAGCCCGGGGATCGGGCCGATGCCCACCGACAGGGTGATGATGAGGAGCAGGCCGAGCCAGAACGAGGGCACCGAGTACAGGGTGAGCGCGAACGCGGTGTTGGCACGGTCCCCGGTGCTCCCGTTGCGCCAGGCGGAGCGCGCGCCCAGCCAGATCCCGAGCAGCGTGTAGATCACGAAGGCGGTGCCGGTCAGCAGCAGGGTGGCGGGCAGCGCCTCGGCGATCTTGTCGACGACCGGGGCGCGGAACTGGTACGACGTACCGAAGTCGCCGGTCAGCGCCTTGCCGCAGTACTGCGTGAACTGCTCCCACAGCGGCAGGTCGAGGCCGAACTCACGGCGCATCGCCGCGATCTGCTCGGTCGACACCTGACGGCCGCCGGTCATCTGCTTGACCGGGTCGCCGGGGATCAGCCGGAAGAGGAAGAAGCTGGTGACGAGGACGGCGAAGAGGGAGACGGCCGCCCCGGCGAGCTTGCCCGCCGCGTAGCGGGCGTAGGCGGCGGTGGAGCGGGAGCGCGGGGAGCGGGCCGACGGCCCGGCCGGAGCCGGGCCGCCGGATGCGGTGCTCTCCACGCCCGCGCCCTTCAGCAGGGCGGGAGTGCTTTCTGAGCTCATGGACTATTCACGGTCTTCCGCGGTGGAGCGGCGACGCATGGCGAACAGGAGTCCGCCACCGGCGAGGACGACGACGGCGATCCCGACCCCGATGAGCACCCCGGTGGAGGAGCCACCGGAGTCGGAGGAACCGGACGAGGAGGCCCCGGCGGCCGGGACCGCCGACCACCAGCTCCAGTAGCCGTCCTGACCGTAGATGTTGCCCGCGGCCGACGGCATGGTGGTGATGGACTCGATGTGGTCGGTGCGGTAGGCCTCGACGGCATTCGGGTACGCCATGACGTTCATGTACCCGGTGTCGTACAGCCGCGACTCCAGTTGCTTGACCAGATCCGCCCGCTTGGCGGGGTCGTACTCGGCCAGTTGCTTCTTGTAGAGCTCGTCGTACTGCTTGTCGCAGATGAAGTTGTCGGTCGAGGCCGTCTCCTTCGCCCTCGTCGGCAGCGCGTCGCAGGTGTGGATCGACAGGACGAAGTCGGGGTCGGGGTTGACGGACCAGCCGTCGAAGGCGAGGTCGTACTCACCGGCGTACCAGGGGTCGGAAACGTTGTCGAGGCAGTCGACCTTCAGCCCGATGCCCTGCTCGCCCCACCACTCCTGGAGGTACTTGCCGATCGCCTTGTCGTTGGGGTCGGTGGCGTGGCAGAGGATGCGGAAGTCGAGCGGCCTGCCGTCCTTGCCGACGCGCTTGCCCGCGCCGTTCTTCTTGTACCCGGCCTCGTCCAGCAGGGCCGCGGCCTTCGCCGGGTCGTAGGCCAGCTTCTGGTCCGTCGACGGCTTCCAGAAGTAGTCGCCGAAGCGCGGCGGGATGTAGCCCTCGCCCTCGACGGCGTGGCCCTGGAAGACCTTGTCGATGATGGTCTTGCGGTCGACCGCCATGAACAGCGCGTGCCGCACCTTCTGGTCCAGCAGCGCCGGGTGCCCGTCGCCGAACTTCTGTCCGTCCTTGGTGCGGGCGCCGGGGTTGACGGCGAGCGCGAAGAAGCGGCGGCCCGGGGCGTCGTTCACCTTGATGTCCGGGGCGCTCTCCAGCGAGGCGGACTGGGCCGGGGTCAGGCTGGGGCTGCCCGCGACGAAGGACACCTCGCCCTTGCGCAGGGCGGCCACCGCCGCGTCCTGGTCCTTGTAGTAGCGGAAGACCAGTTCGTCGAACTTGGGGGACCCGCGCCAGAAGTCCTTGTTGGCCTTCAGCTTCACGTAGCTGTCGACCTTGTAGTCCGTCACGATGAACGGACCGTTCCCCACGATGGGGAACTTCTTGTCGTTGTTGAACTTCGAGAAGTCCCCGACCTTCTCCCAGAGGTGCTTCGGGACGATCGGCACATCGAGCGCGGCCATCGTGGCCTGCGGCTCCTTCAACGTGATGACCAGCTTGTCCTTGCTGGGGGCGGTCACCTTCTCGAAGTTGCCGACGAAGCTGCCGTTGGAGGTCGCGGCGGCCTCGTCCGTCATCATCTTGTTGAAGGTCCAGGCCGCGTCCTCGGCGGTGGCCTGCTGTCCGTCGGACCACTTCGAGTCCGAGCGGATCGTGTACGTCCACGTCAGCTTGTCCGCGGAGGGTTCCCACGCGGTCGCGAGGCCCGGGATCGCCTTGTTGTCCTTGGGGTCGTAGTTGGTGAGGAAGTCGTACATCAGCCGCAGGACGCTCGTGCTGAGCAGCCGCTGCGCCAGGAACGGGCTGAGCGAGTCGACGCTCTGCGCGACGGCGACCGTGAGCGTCGTCTTCCCGTCGTCCGCGCGCGCTTCGGAGGGGGCGGGCGCGAGCAGGTTTCCGGGTACGACGGATCCGGCGGTGAGTGCCAGGGCGGCCACGCCGGAGGCCAGCAGGAGGCGCAGGCGTCGGCGTGGCCGGGTGGAGTGGTGGGGAACTCTAGTGACCATGGACGGGGACCTCGCGTCATCACTCGCTGAAGAAGGCGGGTAGATCTCTGGTTCGCCAGTTGGTGAAGCGAAGGTTTATCAGCGGTGGTCGAGGCTCGTCAACGGTCAGTCAAACGGCGTGTGGGCTGCGGGAATAGCGGAAGGGCCCGCACCGCGCGAGCGGTGCGGGCCCTTCATCGGCCCCGCGTTTACCCCCATTGGTCTAAACCACTTCTGCCCTACTGTCGAGGCGCCGCCGGCGGTTGCGGAGGCGTCTGCTGCCAGCCGGCGGGAGGCACTGGACCCTGCAACTCGGGCTGGCCTGCCGGGTTGGCGTGCTCGCCCTGCTGCTCGCCCTGCTGCTCGGGCTGCGCCTGCTGCGGCGCACCGGCCCCGGGCGCACCCGGCCCGGCCTGCGGGGGAGGTGCCTGGCCCCATCCGTTCTGCGGTCCGCCCGGCGCTCCCTGCGGGGTGTAGGGGCCACCCGGCTGACCGGCCGCCTGATATCCCCCGTACGGCGGCTGTCCACCGTAACCGTAGGGCTGCTGCGGGGCGTACGGCTGCTGGTGCCCGGGCTGCGCCTGCCCGGCCTGCTGCCCCGGCTGCCCTTGCTGTCCCGGCTGTCCCGGCTGTCCCGGCAGGGGGTGCCCGGGGTGCTGCTGCGGGTAGGGCTGGCCGGGGCCGGGCTGCTGCGGTGCGTAAGGCTGCTGGCCAGGGATCTGCTGTCCGGGGATCTGCGGCCCGGGAGCGTGCTGACCGGGGGCGCCCTGCTGTCCCGGCATGGGCTGTCCCGGTGCCGGGTAGCCCTGCTGGCCGGGCATCGGCGGGGCGAACTGCGGCGGCGGGTTCTGTCCGTCCCCCGTCCACAGCCCCTGCTGCTGCTGGGCGCGCGCGAAGTCCTCGGCCACCAGCGCCGAGAGGTGGAAGTACGCCTCACGGGTCTTGGGCCGCATCATGTCGAGGTCGACCTCGGCGCCCGCCGCCAGGTGTTCGTCGAACGGCACGACGACGACTCCGCGGCAGCGCGTCTCGAAGTGCTGGACGATGTCGTCCACCTTGATCATCTTGCCGGTCTCGCGGACGCCGGAGATGACGGTCAGCGAACGCTGCACGAGGTCGGCGTAGCCGTGCGCCGAAAGCCAGTCCAGCGTCGTCGACGCGCTGGACGCGCCGTCGACCGAGGGCGTCGAGATGATGATCAGCTGGTCGGCGAGGTCGAGCACCCCGCGCATCGCGCTGTAGAGCAGCCCGGTGCCCGAGTCGGTGAGGATGATCGGGTACTGCTTGCCGAGCACCTCGATCGCGCGCCGGTAGTCCTCGTCGTTGAACGTGGTGGAGACCGCCGGGTCCACGTCGTTGGCGATGATCTCCAGACCGGAGGGCGCCTGCGAGGTGAACCGCCGGATGTCCATGTACGAGTTGAGGTACGGGATCGCCTGGACCAGGTCGCGGATGGTCGCCCCGGTCTCGCGGCGCACCCGTCGGCCCAGCGTGCCCGCGTCCGGGTTGGCGTCGATGGCGAGGATCTTGTCCTGCCGCTCGGTGGCCAGCGTCGAACCCAGTGCGGTCGTCGTGGTGGTCTTGCCGACACCGCCCTTGAGGCTGATGACGGCGATCCGGTAGCAGGACAGCACCGGGGTGCGGATCAGCTCCAGCTTGCGCAGCCGCTCGGCCTCCTCCTTCTTGCCGCCCAGCTTGAACCGGGAGGCGGCGGAGGGGTTACGGCTGCTCTTGGCCTTCTGCTTGCCCCGCACCAGCCGGTCGGAGGAGAGCTCGACGGCCGCCGTGTACCCGAGCGGGGCGCCGGGCACCGACCGCTCGCGCTGATCGTGCGCGACCGGGGTGGGCCAGGCTCCGCCCGTACGCGGGTCGACCGGCGGCTGGTGCGGCTGCTGAGGCGGCTGGGGCTGGGCGGCCCGGGGCTGCTGTCCGTATGCCTCCGGCTGCTGCGGGGCGACGGGGGCCGGGAGGTTGGGGGTGCCCTGGGCCGGGAAGGGCGCGTGGGGCTGCGGCGCGTTGGGCGCTTGGCCCGGCTGACCCGGGTGGCCGGGCTGCGGGAAGCCGTACCCGCCCTGCGGAGGGAAGCCGTAACCGCCCGCGCCCTGGGGAGACTGGGGGTGTGCCTGAGGCGGCAGCGGTGCTCCGGGGCCGTGCTGACCGGGCTGACCATGCTGACCATGCTGACCGGGGAACGGCTGTTGCTGGTGCGGCTGCTGAGGAGCCTGGGGCGCCTGAGAGGGCTGAAGTGCCTGAGGTGCTTGCGGCGGCTGTCCCGTCTGCGGGAAGCCGTAGCCGCCGGGCGCCTCGTTCGCCGGGGCGGAACCGGGCCACTGCGCCGCGGGCTGCGGCGCGGAGGGCCCCGGAGCGGCCGGCTGGAAGGCGGGCGGCAGCGGCGGCAGCGCGCCCCCCTGGGCGGGCGGCGACCACGGCACCGGCGCGGCGGCGGCCTGCGGGGCGTCCGCGACGGGAGGCGGTACGTCCTGGGGACCCGCGTGCTGCGGCGACACGACGTCCTGCGCGCCCGCGCCGGCGTTCGTACCGGCGTCGGGCGCGGGTACGCCATCGGGGCCCGGGGCCTCGTCGGTGCTCGCTCCGGCCGTGCCGCCGTCCGCGGAATCCGTGGAGCCCGCGTTTGTACGGGAGGCGGCCTCGGAGTCCGTGTCGGCAAGCGAAGGAAGGGAGGAGGCAGCCGACTCGGAGGAGGTAGAGGACGTAGGGGACATAGATGACGTAGAGGACGTCACGGACGGGGAAGCGGCCTCGGGGCCCGAAGCGGAGGCGAGAGCGTCGGGCTTCCCGTCGTCCGTCGTCGATCCGGCACCGGACGGGCCGTCCGCGGCAGCCCCGGAACCCGTCCCCTCGGCGGATCCGGCAGCGGCCTCCGCCTCGCGCTCCGCGATCTCCCGCTGGAGCGCGGCCGGGGAGAACCGCATCGTCGAGCCGCTCTCCACGTCACCGCCGCCGAACGATCCGGTATCCCCGTTGTCGGCCGCAGGAGCCGCAGCCGAAGCGTCCTGCGCCTGCGTGTGTGGAGCCGGAACATGCGGAGCCGGAACATGCGGAGCCTGCGTGTGCGGAGCGGGAGCGTACGGCGTCTCCGGTACGGCGGGGGAGACCGGGGCCACCGGAGCTGCGGGGTCGGCGGGCGTCGGAGGGGCGGGCGCCCAATTGGGGTCGAAGCCGCCCGGCGCCGCCGACAGGTCGGGCGAGGAGAGGGGCGCCCCGACCGGAGGCGGAGGCGGCGCCAGGTGTGAGTCCGCTCCTCCCGACGCATCCCCCGCCGCGTTCTGCGTGTACCAGGCGGGAGGGGTGTAGTCGATGGTGAACTCACCCGTCATCTCGGCGGGATCCGCGTCGGACGACTCGTCGACGGGAATGTCCCATCCGCCGCGGATCTCGTCCCGATCGCCGTTCACTTTGCCTCCTGGTGTGGTCGAGCACCCTTGTGCCGTGGTGGGTGGGGGCGACCGTTCCCGATGTGCCGGTACGCCCGGCTCTCCCCCTTGCGACGCGCATCACCTGCTCGCAGGTTTCTTCTGCCGTGCCCCACCCACCCTAATCGCCATCCGGTGAACTCAGGCAGGGCGGAGGGCACGGCAAACCCCGCCCCACGGGCCAGGTGTCACACCCCGGTGAACGACGTGCGAAGGAAAGAGGGCGACGAGACGGTCAATCCGTGTCATACGCCTACAGAGTGAAACGGGAAAGCTCACTCCGGCGGCCACCCTGCCCTGAGCGGCGCTCCGCGCCTCCGCGAGGCCGAACCCGCGCGAGAGCGAACCCGCGTGCGACGCCGGACCTGTGGGAGGGACCTGTGCGCGGGGACCTACGTGAGGTCGAACTCACCGTCGCGAGCGCCCAGGACGAACGCCGTCCACTCCGCCTCCGTGTACCGCAGGACCGTGCCCGGGTCCAGCGAGGAGCGCATGGCGACGGCGCCGCCCGGCAGATGAGCGATCTCGACCCGCTCCTCCGCCTCCTCGGTGCCGGGCGCGCTGAGCCACGTCACATCCGAGATGTCGAGAGCGTAGAGCTCGTCCTTTTCCTGCTGGGTGCCCATGACGGCGTCCCTTCGATCGAACGGATTCGGTGCGTGGTCCATGTTCCCCGGAGGGAGGGGTGTTCGTGGGCAGAACGGTGCAGGAATCAGTCCATCCGGCGAGCTGTGCCCAGCAGTCCGGTCTCGGCGTCCGTCGCGTTCGTCATCACCCAATGGTGTTCGCGCCCCGCCACCCAGAGGGTGACACCGTCCGCCAGGGTGGGCAGCGCCTCGTACTCGGCGCGCGCCAGCCCCAAAATCCGGCCGATCTGCTCGGCCTCGCCGGGCGAGACCCGCTGGATGCCCACCAGCGCGGACGACCGCATCAACCGCGGTGCGACAGGGCTCAGATAGGGAAGCAGCGTCAGCACGGACTGCCACGGGGAGGACACCACCCGGCCGCGCGGCGGTCGCATGCCGCAGTCCCGTACGACGACCACGGGGCTGCCCACGGTCGCTCCCGTCGGGGGCACACGGCCCACGTCGTACAGGGAGACACACTCCAGCCCGGCGCCCGCCGCCTGGGCGAGCGTGGTCCAGGCCTGGACGCGACCGGTCTCGACCGCCACCCGGGCACCGGTGCCCGCCGCCCGGAGCGCCAGGACCTGTGCCGTCCACAACCCGCCGATCAGCGTGACGTCGTACGGCACCGGACGGTGGAAGCCGATCAGCTGCGGCTTGTTGTTCGCGTCGTTGCCGATGATCACGCCGTCGTCGCCGACCGGCAGGGACAACGCCCCCAGGTGGTCCGCGGCCACGGTGTGACCCGCATGACGGGGGCCGCGCAGCCCGCGCCGGGGCTCGGTCCGGTTGCTCACTGTGCGCCTCCCAGCGGGAGCGTGGCCAGGACGCCCGGCAACTGCTCGCGGTCCAGTCGTGCCAGCCCCACCTTGGCGTGCCGGGCTGCCTGCTCCAACGTCCTTCGGACACCGATCAGTTCGGTGTCCGAACCGCCGGTGACCCGCACATGCCCGGCCACGCTCGTCGAGCCCTGGTGCACCCCGCGGCGCACCGTCAGGCTGAACGTCGTCGCGTACGCCGGCACCGAGGTCAGCAGGGCGACCAACTGCGGCAGCGGCGTCGCACCCCGGCCCAGCTCGGGCCAGCGGTCCACCGCGTACGTGGTGTGCCAGCGGTCGTCGCACCGCCAGACCCGGGACGTCTCCATCGTGCGCCGCTGCGGAGCGGCGTCCGGCCGGCCCGCCCGCCCCGAGAGGATGGGATTGGCGCACGCGGAGGTGGCCACCGCGGAGTTCAGCTCGTCCTGGTCAAGCACCGCGGCCCGGAAACCGGCGCCCGTGACCCGGCTCGCCACATGGTCCGCCACCCGGACCAGGCAGCGCTGCGCACCCTCCAGCCCGCCGCCGCGCGCCTCGATGGCCTCACGGCACAGCTCGGGATCCAGCTTCACCGCCACCCACGTCATCCGCAGGGCGGGCGCCCCGGTCTGGTCCTGCAACGGCGCGTAACTGAGCCGGGCCACCGACTGCTGCGGCAGATGAGGGGCCGGTGCGCACCGCACCTGCTGCACCAACTGCGCCGACTCCAGCACGATGTCGTCGACCTGAAGGGCGTCGCCCAGCAGCGACAGCGGGAGCGACCGGGCGCCGAACGCGGGCCTCAGCGACTCGCCGCTCGCCTCCACCCGCACCACGGCCGTCAGGAACGTGCCGTCGCCGAGCATGCCGACCGTCCGGTGAGCCCGGTCCACATACACCTGCGGGCCAAAACCGGGCACGTTCTCCGCGACCGGCGCCAGCATCGGCTCCGCGTCCGAGGGCGGCGTGGCCGCGGACCGGCGCCGCTCCCGGAGCCCGAGGGCGCTCGACACCCAGTCCTGGAGCGCACGGCCCCGCCGGCGTACCACCGCGAGAGCGACCAGCAGACAGAGCACCACGAGCGACGGGATCAGCCAGGCGCCACCGAGCGCCGCACCCACGGCGGCGATCACGAGACCCACCTCGACGATCACCAGCTGCCGCAGCACGGGGCGCACCCGGTCGGTCCGCGAGATCGAACGCAGCGTCGTCGCGGCGGGGGCGTTCGGACCGGGGGTGCCGGAGGGCCGGGCGGGAGGCGTCGCGGGCGACTCGTTGCTACGTTGCCTCCGGGAAGTCCCGGAGGTTCGACGGCCGGCCCGCCCGGTACGCTCGCGCGTAGCTGCACCCATCGCCGCGTTGCCCCCTCGTGTCCGTATTCACCGCTTTTTACACGGGTGTTGATCGGCTCGTCACCCTACCTGAGCACAGGGGGCGGAACCCCAGCAGGCATAGTAGGGGCGCGATACGGCAGCGGGGGCCGACGGTGCGTGTGGGACCCTGTTCGATCACTGGGGAGAAGGGTCAGCGGACACATGGCATCACGGCGGGATGAGCTCAACGCCTATACCTTTGCGAAGCGGAGGTTGATCGCACAGTTCCTGCAACCCAACCCCACCGGTTCCGAGGAAGGCGCCCCCAAACCGCTGCGCGCGGTACTTCCCGGGGCCATCGTCGCCGTCGTGGTTCTCGCCGTTTTCGGCGCCTGGGGCATGTTCAAGCCGGTGGCCCCCCAGAAGTGGAACGTCGCCAAGGAACACGTCATCATCGCCAGCAAATCCACCACCCGGTACGTGGTGCTGGAGACCGACGGCAAGAAGCAGTTGCACCCCGTCCTGAACATGGCCTCGGCCAAGCTCCTGCTCGCCCCGGACAAGGGCACCGTCGTCAACGTCAACGAGTCGGTCCTGGACAGCGGCAAGATTCCGCACGGTGCGACGCTCGGCATCCCGTACGCCCCCGACCGGCTGCCCGACGCCAAGGAAGCGGGGGCGGCCAAGCGCTGGGCGGTCTGCGAACGGCCCGGCGAGGGCGGCAGGGCCATCCAGAAGGCGACCTTCATCTTCGCCGAGCGCGAGGAGAAGAAGACCGGGGGCAAGAACGCCCTGCGCGGCGGTCAGCTGATGTACGTCGAGGGGCCGGGACCGGATCGGACCCGCTACATCGTGGACGCCGCAGGCAAGGCCTACCCCGTCCAGAAGGACGAACTACTCCTGCGCACCCTGGTCGACCAGGGCACCGAACCCCAGCGGGTCTCGGCCGCCTGGCTGGCCACGCTCCACATCGGGGCCCCCATCACCTTCCCGACCGTGGACGGCACCCCGGGGGCCCCCGCGGGTGCCCCCGGCACGCTCGACGACCGGACGAACCGGGTCGGCATGGTCCTGACAGCCCCAGCGGGAACCGGGACCCAGAGTTACGTCGTCCTGCCGGGCAGGGTCGCGCCCGTATCGGACTTCACCGCCAAGCTCCTGCTCAGCAGCCGGCAACTGGTGGATCTCAAGCAGGCGGGCAACGCCGAGCCGGTCAGCGCCGGCGACATCGAACCGGGCGCCCCCTTCAACCAGAAGAAGGACTGGCCGGTCAGCAAGCCCGAGCCCGTCAACTCCCCTGAAGTCAGGAAGGGCAGCCGGAACACCGTGTGCAACGTACTGCGCGGCGTCGACGCGGACAGCGGCGCCACCACGCTGAGCACCTGGGTGGGTACGAGCTTCCCCGCGACGCTCCCCACCGGCTCCAGCAGCGCCTACGTCACGCCGGGATCGGGCGAGTTCTTCCGCCAGTTCAAGGGCTCCTCGACCAGCGCAGGCTTCCTGTTCCTGGTCACCGACACGGGCCTGCGCTACGCGATGCAGTCCAACAGCGACAGCGGCCAGGGCGACTCCGGCATCGGCGCATCCGGCTCGAAGAAGGAGCGGGAGTCCCAGCAGGAGGAGGCGCAGCAGGCGCAGAACCGGCTGGGCTACAAGGGCGTGGACCCCCACCCCGTACCGGCGGTCTGGTCCGCCCTCCTGCCGACCGGCCCCCGGCTCTCCACCGGCGCGGCCAGCCAGCCGCAGGGTTCGTGAGCGGGGCACAGACATGGCGATCCACGACCACGACCACGACCACCACGGCCCGGCCCGCCGCCTGCTCATCGCCACGGCGGCGGCGGCCGTCCTCGTCGTCACCCTGCCGGCGCTCCCGGCGGCCGCGGACGACTCGACCCAGTGCACGTTCCCCTCGAAGAACTACCCGGGCCGGCCCTGGGCGTTGCAGCGCGTCCTGTTGGACGAGGTGTGGAAGCAGTCCACCGGCAAGGGCGTACGCGTAGCGGTCATCGACACCGGAGTCGACGTCAGGAACAAGCAGCTCAAGCCGGCCGTGGACACCGGGGCGGGCCGCAACTTCCTGCCGAAGAACCTCAAGAACGACGACGGAACGAAGATCGAACGCGGCAAGGAGAACGGCACCACGGACACCGTGGGCCACGGCACCAAAGTCGCCGGCATCATCGCCGCGCGCCAGGCGAAGGGCACCGGCTTCAGCGGCCTCGCCCCCGACGCGACGATCATCCCGATCCAGCAGAACGACGCCGAGGGCCACGGAACGGCCGACAGCCTCGCCCGAGCGATCCAGTACGCCGTCAACGAGGCGGACGCGGACATCATCAACATCTCGCAGGACACCGCCGACGCCGTGAAGCCGTCCGCGCGACTGCGGCAGGCCGTGGACAACGCTCTCGCCCGGGACGTCGTGGTCGTCGCCTCGGCCGGCAACGACGGGCTCGGCGGCAACGTCAAGGAGACGTACCCGGCGTCCTTCGAGGGCGTCCTCGCCGTCGCCTCCTCGGACCGGAACAACGAGAGGGCGGCCTTCTCACAGTCCGGCGACTTCGTCGGCATCGCCGCCCCCGGGGTGGACATGGTCTCCACGGTCCCCGGCGGCGGACACTGCGCCGACAACGGAACCAGCTTCTCCGCCCCGTACGTCGCGGGAGTCGCCGCCCTGATCAAGGCGAAGCACCCCGACTGGACGCAGGAGCAGATCGTCGCGCAGATGCAGCAGACGGCGGAACGCTCGGTCGCGGGCCACGACATCCTCGTCGGCTGGGGCGTGATCGACCCGGTGCGCGCCCTCACCGAGGACGACAAGCCGATCGACCGCCCGGTCGCGAGCGAAGGGATGAGCAAGGGCAAAGCCCCCACCCCCGCCGAACTCCACCTGGGCGAAACGGCCGACGAGCGGAACGCGCGCCTGGCGACGTACGTCATGGTCGGCGGCGGCGTCCTGGTGGCGGCCATCGCGGGTACGGCCGTGGCGGTACGGGACACGCGGAGACGCGCGGGGCGCTTGGCGGGCTAGGCATAACGACGGGAACGGTGAAGAACAGTGAAGAGTCGGCCATGAGACAAGACACGTGACTCGCAAGTCGATTGGCGCTGTCGTACGCAGTGACTAGAGTCGTCGGGATGAGATCGGATCGGACCGCGTCAGTGCGATAGCAACGCGGGACGATCCGAGCAAACGGGGATGCGGAACGGGGAGGACGGCATTGTGACCGATCCAGGTGGCGGTGGCGGTACAGGTGACCTCAGGCGCGGAGTGGGTGCGCTGGAGAAGTTCAAGAGTCGTGTAGACGCCCTGCTGGCGGACTTCGAGGGCTCGGCGGCCAGCAAGACGAAGGTCGCCGACCAGAAGGTCTCGCGGGCCTCACTGAGCGGCCCGAACGCACGCTTCGCCGAGGCGGACGGCCTCTACACCCAGTACAACCGGGTCCACTCCTCCCTCGTCTCGCTCTCCAAGTCGCTCGGCGACCAGATCGAGTACCTGAGCCTGGGCGTGCACGCGGCGGCCGTTGGCTTCGACAACGTCGAGGACGACATCAGGCGGCGGTTCTACGAGATCCAGAACCGGATGGACGCGGAGCGCGAGAAGCACGCCAAGTCCGAGCAGGCGAAGCCTGAGCAGGCAGACAAAGAAAATCAGTCGGACGCCGGGTGGGCAGCGGAATGAGCGACGAGAAGCAGCAGAACCTGACGCCTGCCGAGCAGTCGAAGCAGGACGAGGGACGGGTCCAGACCCAGATCGTCGTCACGGACATGACCGAGACGGCCGGCCGGGTCATGGAGTCCTTCGGCTTCGGCAACCCCCGCACCGGGGGCCGTACCTCTTTCGAGGGACACCAGCTCAACGCCCTCATCGACATGGTGGAGAACTCCAACCCGGAACACCTGGAGAGCGCCGGCGAGGCCCTCTGGAAGGCCAGGGACGCCATCCGGCGTGCGGCGAAGGAGCTGAAGGACCACCTCAAGGGAGTCGACTGGGAGGGCCAGTCCGGCACGGCTTTCCGGGCCTTCGGCACGGGCCTGGTCGCCCACGCCGAGAAGCTGGGCGACTTCGCGGACGCGGCCGGCACCCAGATCACGGTCGCGGGCACCGGCCTGGCGTCCGTGAAGAGCGCCATGCCGCCGCGCGACCGCCGGATGATCCAGACGGACGTGAAGGACATCCTGTTCCCGGCCCGGACGGAGACCAACCCGCAGTACGCGGCCGCGCTTGAGGTGGAGAAGAACCGCCAGGAGGCGATCAACCAGGTCAATCGGTTGGCGTCGTACTACTCGGTTTCGGAGGAGGTGCTGGCGGGGCAGGAGCCGCCGCGGTTTGAGAAGAGCCTCAGTATTCGGATGCCGAGACCACATGATGATGGCAGGCCCTCTCCCGTCTCTGGTGCTTCTTCCGGGAGTGCCGCAACACTCGACAGACCCGCAGCGCCGAACGCTTCGGTACGCTCGACCGCAGGTGACCCTGCTCCAGTAGGCGCAGTCAACCAGCCACAGGGTGAGGTTCTCGGCTCCGCGCCCCTGCCGGACAGAAGCACCGCCACAGAGATCAACAGTGTCGCGCCTCCACAGGCCCCTATGACGGTCACCGCCACGCCTCCACTACCGTCTCCCACGCCCACGACGGGTCCGACCGGGATGCCGCCGATTGCAGTGCCGCCCGCCTTCATGAACACCACGCAGGGAAACCCGTCGCGTACGGCAGGGCCTCTGACGCAGCGGATGGCGAACCAGACAGGCCTGGGCGTGGGCAAGGCGCAGTCCACAGGGGGAGGCCCCGTAGCCAAGGGGACTGGTGGCGGGCCCCCGGTCGGACGCCCCAGCGCCACGGGCGGTGGAGGATCGTCCACCGGCCGTCCGCCGGTTGGCCCACAGTCGCCGATCACCGGCCGTCCTACCGCGATGGGCGGACGACCGGTCACCGGCCAAGGCGGTCCGTCCACAGTCGGCGGCGGCCCTAGCGGGGGAGGCAGAACCGGCATTGTCGGCGGAACCCCCCAGAACGCGCCTCAGGGCAGAGCCGCTGCCGGGGCTTCCGGCCAGCGAGGAGTGATCGGAGGGCGCGGAGCAGCAGCTGCCACTTCCCGCCCCGGCGGTCGACCCGGTCAGGCTTCGGGCGCGAACGGAGTCGTGGGTGCTCCCCGCAACGCCGCCGGCACCGGCTCGAATGCCAAGGGGTTCACATCTGGTGGGGCAGGGCTCGTACGTGGTCCTGCCGGTCGGCAGAAATCCGGCCGTGAGGACGATGACAACGGTTCGACCCGTCCCGACTACCTGACGGAAGACGAAGAGACGTGGAATGCCGGGCGGCGCGGGGCCGTGCCGCCGGTGGTCGAGTAGCAGCCCCAGGGAAGGTACGGAAGCCGGGATGACAGCAGGAATGGGCCGAGCTCAGAGGCGTGTACGTGTGCTCGGCGCGCTGGCTGTGGCCGCTTCGTGCAGTGTGGTGTTCGTCGGTGCGGCGCAGCCTGCCGCAGCCGACACACAGTCGAAGCAGTGGTACCTCAGCGCGATGCAGGCTGAGGAAATGTGGAAGGTCACGACCGGCGAAGGCATCAAAGTCGCTGTCATCGACACCGGCGTGAACTCGTCAACGCCGTCGCTGCGTGGGCAGGTTCTCAAGGGGGTCGACGTAACTGGGGCACCGGGTGACGAAACCGATGATTACCGCGGTCACGGTACGACGATGGCTGAGCTGATCGCAGGGACGGGCGAGGAGGGAGGTCTGAAGGGACTTGCCCCGGGAGCCAAGATTATCCCTATTCGTATGAGTGACGCCGATTTGATGAAGAAGCGTTCCACGATCTTCAGTGACTCTGCGGATGCCATCAGAGCTGCGGCCGACAGTGATGCACAAATCATCAGCATGTCTTTCGGCAGTGAGGGCCGCGAAATTTCGGAGCATGAAGCGGTCGAATATGCGGAAAGCAAAGGAAAGCTATTCCTTGCTTCCGTCGGTAACGAGGGAGATCGGGAAAACACCCGAAGCTATCCTGGCTCGTACACCGAGGCAGTGGGTGTGGCTTCAGCAGACCGTAAAGGTAAAGTCTCGTACTATTCGAGCCACTCGGATGCGGTAGACATCGCCTCCCCCGGGAGCGACGTTCCCGGGTGGTGCGACAACAACTTCAAGAGCTACTGCGACGGCGACGGCGGCACCAGCGCCGCCACCGCCATCGCCTCCGCCTCCGCCGCCCTCGTCTGGTCCCTGCACCCCGACTGGACCGCCAACCAGGTGCTCAACGTCCTCTTCGACACGGCTGGCCGTGACTGGAAGAAGGGCGAGACCAGCAACTACCTCGGCCACGGTCTCATCCGCCCTTCGATGAACGTCCTCAAGGGCAAGGGCGACCCCGGTGACCCGGACATCAGCCCGCTCACCAAGGAGAGGACGACCGGCCCCGCCGACCCGTCCAAGAAGCCCGACGCCTCGACCTCCGCCTCGCCGCAGCCCGCCAAGAACGGCGCGGAGGGCGACAAGCCGGTAGCGGCGGAAGAAACCAAGTCCTCGGGGGACGAAAGCCAGTTGGGCCTGATCCTCGGAGTGGCCGCAGCTGTGGTCGTGCTCGGAGGAGTGGCCTACGCCGTGGTCCGCAGGCGTAGGGCCGCTTGACCGCACGTTCCGCATGTACCGGCCGGCGATCCATGCCGGCCTTGCAGAACCAACCGAAAAGGAAAGAGAACCATGGCAGATCAGAAGGTCTCAGATGCCGCGCTCCTGAAGCTGGAGGGTGACCTCAGCATCAAGTTCGACTCGGTGAAGGGGCAGCTCCGGCAGCTCCAGGCGACGATCGACAACCTCGAAGGCAAGTGGAAGGGCATCGGCGCCAACCACTTCAACCAGAAGCAGACCGAGATCAACAACCGCATGGTCAGCCTGGCCAAGCAGCTGGTCCGCTTCCAGGAGTCCATCAAGGCCGCCCGTACCATCTCGGGCGACAACGAGGACGAGATTCGCCAGGCCCTCGCGGGGGTGGACGTCGTCGACGGCCACAACACCAGCGCGAAGGAACAGTCGTCCAGCCTGAACAGCTTCTGACCCTTATCCCGTAACTCGAAAGCAGCGGAGGACCGCATGGGAAACAACGACGGTACGACGGTCGTCACTTACGCGAGCCTGGATCTCGCGGCCGGTGAGATCCGGAAGCAGGCCAAGCAGCTCGACATGGACCTCAAGGAGATCCAGTCCATGATCGCGAAGGTCTCGGAAGTGTGGGAGGGGGAGGCGAAGCGCGCCTACACCGCCGCCCAGGACAGGTGGAGGACGGACGCCGACGCCATCCGCGGCAACCTCGATGACATCGCCAGGAAGGTCAGCGAGGCGTCGCCCATCTACCGCAGCGGTGACAAGCGGGCGGCAGCGAACTTCTGACGAAGTTCGACCACAGCACCAAAAGCACCACAAACGCAGCACAGCACAGCACATCAGGGTGGACACGCGCGGGAGGTGTCCACCCTGAGCTGTACCCCGAAGCCGAGCCGGGCCTGCGCAAGAGCGTCGGATCGGAGGCGGGGGCGGGACGCACGAACCATCCGTGCCTCCCGCCCCCGCCACGAACCATCCGTGCCTCCCGCCCCCGCTCCGCCCCGGGCCCCTGCCTCAGCGGCCCGCCGCTACCCCTCGATCAGCCCCGTCTGCACCAACGGGTTACCCCGGCGCCGGGTGACGAAGATGCCCCGGCCCGCCGGCATCGGGCGCGGTCGTACGTTGCCGAGGATGTCGCCCTCGTTCGGGTCGCCCGACAGCACCACGCCCTGTGCGCCCAGCTCCATCATGCGCTGGAGGAAGGGCTCGTACAGGGCCCGGCTGGCCCCCGCCGTGTTGCGGGCGATGATGAAGCGGACGCCCACGTCGCGGGCGAACGGCAGCAGCTCCGTGATCGCTGACAGCGGGTTGCCGCTCGACGTGGAGACGAGGTCGAAGTCGTCGATGACGACGTACACCGTGGGGCCCTGCCACCAGCTCTGGTCGCGCAGCTCCTGCGCCGTGACGTCGGCGGACGGTGTGCGGCGCTTCATCAGGTCGTGCAGCGCCGCCATGTGATGTTCCATGTTGTTGGACATCGGGATGTACTCCGCCAGGTGCGAGCGCGGGGTCACATCGAGCAGCGAACGCCGGTTGTCGATGACGAAGAGCTTGCAGGAATCGCCGTCGTACCGCTCGGTCAGCTGCTTGATGAGCAGCCGCAGCAGGTTGGACTTCCCGGACTCGCTCTCGCCGAACGCCAGGAAGAACGGGTCCTGCTCGAAGTTCAGGAACACCGGCTCCAGGTTGTTCTCGTCGATGCCGAAGGCGACGCCCCGCTCCGGTACCGCGTAGCCGGCCGGGAGCTCGCGCGCCGGCAGCGCGCGCGGCAGCAGACGCACCGCCGGGGCGGGCGCGGCCGTCCAGTGCCGGGCGATCTCCTGGTTCATCGCCGCGGTGGCCTCCGAGAGGTCGCTGTCGGAGTTGATGCTGTCGATCCGCGGCACCGCCGCCATGAAGTGCAGCTTCTCCGGGGTCAGGCCGCGGCCCGGCACCCCGGCGGGCACGTTGGCCGCCACCTTGCGGTCCAGTTCGGAGTCCATCACGTCGCCGAGCCGCAGCTCCAGGCGGTTCATGAGGTGGTCCTTCAGGCTGGCCCGCACCTCCATGGAACGCGACGCCGTGACGATCAGGTGGATGCCGTAACCCAGCCCGCGGGCCGCGATGTCCGTGGCAGCCGTCTCCAGCCCCTCGTAGTCCGTCCGGAAGCTGCCCCACCCGTCGATGACCAGGAACACGTCACCCCACGGCTGATCCGTCACCGAGATGTCACCGCGCGCCCGCAGCCTGCGGAACGTGGCGATGGAGTCGATCCCGGCACTGCGGAAGTACTCCTCGCGCCGCGCCATGATGCCGTACACCTCGGCGACCGTACGGCGTACCCGCTCCGGGTCGAGGCGGGACGCCACGCCGCCGACGTGCGGCAGACCCGCGATCGAGGACATACCGCCACCACCGAAGTCGAGGCCGTAGAACTGGACCTCCTCCGGTGTGTGGGTGAGGGCGAAGCCGGCGATGAGCGTCCGCAGCAGCGTCGACTTCCCCGACTGCGGCCCTCCGGTGATCTGCATATGGCCGGCGGCGCCGGAGAAGTCCCGGTAGAGAGTGTCGCGCCGCTGCTCGAACGGCTTGTCGATGACGCCCAGGGGCACGACCAGCCGGCCGGATCCCTCGAAGCCGGGCTGCGTCAGCCCCCGGCCCTGCACCGGGGAGAGCCCCGGCAGCAGCTCGTCCAGCGACGGCGGATTGTCCAGCGGCGGCAGCCACACCTGGTGGGCGGAGGCCCCGCGGCCCTCCAGACGGCGCACGATCACATCGAGCACCGTGTCCGCCAGCGCGTCGTCCTGCGTCGCACGCTGATCCGGTACGCCTCCGGGCTGCGCCGGCGGCTGGACGTACCGCACCGGAACCGGAGCGGCCGTGAACGGAACCGGCCTGCGGTCCACCGGAAGCGGCGCCCCCGGCGCGGCGGCCCGGTGCGCACCCGAGCGGTACACCCCGGAGACGTACGCGGCCTTGAACCGGACCATCTCCTCCGTACCGAACTTGAGCAGCCCGGAACCGGGCACGTTGGGCAGGTGGTAGGCGTCGGGCACACCGATCGCGGCCCGGGACTCGGCCGCCGAGAACGTCCGCAGACCCACCCGGTACGACAGATACGTCTCCAGGCCGCGCAGCCGCCCCTCCTCCAGACGCTGCGAGGCCAGCAGTAGATGCACACCCAGCGAACGGCCGATACGGCCGATCTGGACGAACATCTCGATGAAGTCGGGTTTGGCGGTGAGGAGTTCGCTGAACTCGTCGATGACCAGGACGAGCGAGGGAATCGGCTGCAGCGGCGCACCGGCCGCGCGCGCCTTCTCGTAGTCGTGGATGTTGGCGTAGTTGCCCGCGTCGCGCAGCATCTCCTGCCGGCGGTTGAGCTCACCGCTGATGGAGTCACCCATACGGTCGACCAGCGTCAGGTCGTCCGCGAGGTTGGTGATCACGGCCGCGACGTGCGGCATCTGCGCCATACCGGCGAAGGTCGCGCCGCCCTTGAAGTCGGCGAGAACGAAGTTGAGCGTCTCCGAGGTGTGGGTGACGGCGAGACCGAGCACCAGCGTACGCAGCAGCTCGGACTTGCCGGAACCGGTGGCGCCGACACAGAGACCGTGCGGACCCATGCCCTCCTGGGCTGCCTCCTTGAGGTCCAGCATCACGGGCGCGCCGTCCTCGCCCACACCGATCGGCACCCGCAGCCGCTCCGCCTGCGATCGCGGCCGCCAGGTCCGGCTGACCTCGATCGAGGCGGCGTCCCCCAGGTTCAGCAGATCGGTGAACTCCAGGTTGGCCAACAGGGGTTCGTCGTCGTCCCCGCCGGTGGCCATGTGCAGCGGGGCCAGCTGGCGGGCGAGGGCCTCGGCGGCCTCGTAGCTCAGCAGGTCCGGAACCCCGTCGTAGACGAGCCCCTGCCCCGACTCCAACTGCAACGACGTCGGCTGCACCACGATGGACAGGCCCCCGCGGGACCCGGTGACCTCGCCCGGCACCACTTCGATGACCGTCACACCCTGGAGGCCCTCCGCCGAGGCGAGCACCGACATGGGGGGCACCGACTCGCCGTCCAGGACCACCACGACGTGCGGCTGCTCCATGAGCGGCTGACCGCCCGGCTGGAAGCGGGGCCTGCCCTCCAGGCGTCCGGCCAGGAGCTCCTCCAAAGCCAGGGCGTTGGTGGTGATGAGGCGCCGGCTCCCGGCTCCGTCCACGGGCCCGGAGGTCTGGGCGTGCGGGAGCCACTTCGCCCACTCCCACTGCGGCGCGGCCTCCGTGCCGGTCGCGACCGCGATCACCAGGTCCTGGGGGGAGTGCAGAGAGGCCAGCCCGCCGACCACGGCCCGCGCGGCGGAGCGCGCGGAGTCCGCGTGGCCGCTGATCGTGAGGTGGTAGAACGCCCGCAGCGAGACGGCCATGGGCAGACCGTCCAGCGTGGAGTGTGTCGCCAGGAACTGCTGCATCGCCCCGGCGGCCAGCGGCTCCAGTTCGTCCACGGGCGCCGTCTCGGGCGCGATGAGCGGCGTGGCCAGCTCCTGACTGCCCAGCCCGATGCGCACCTGCGCGAAGTCCGGGTCACCGGCACGCCGCTCCCACACCCGGCTGCCCTCGGCGACGAGCGCCCACAACTGCTCGGGAGAGGGGTGGAGGTAGAACTGCGCGTCCCGCTGCTTGCGGGCCGTCTTCAGTACCGCGCGCCGGGTCTGCGTCAGGTACTTCAGGTAGTCGCGGCGCATGTCCGCCAGCTCGCCCTGAGTGCCGCGCCGGTACCGCACGAGCATCGCGATGGCCATGGCCAACGTCGACGCGATCATGATCATGCCCATGATGCGCATGATCGGGTTCGGCGTCATGAAGAAGAAGACGACGGATCCACCCATGCCCAGCATCGGCAGGAGCTGCATCAGCGCCCCCTCCTGCTGGCCCCGGGGGAGTTCCGGCGGAGGTTGCAACTGCACCTGCTCGACCGGCACTTCGGTGGGCAGGGCCCGCGGCGGGCGCTTGACGACGATCTGGCTCACAGCTCACCAATTCCCTTGCCGGACGGAAGTGTTCCTATCGG
Source organism: Streptomyces sp. CA-278952 (assembly GCF_028747205.1). NCBI lineage: Bacteria > Bacillati > Actinomycetota > Actinomycetes > Kitasatosporales > Streptomycetaceae > Streptomyces > Streptomyces sp. CA-278952. The sequence goes on along the minus strand of NZ_CP112880.1, from coordinate 1,836,777 downwards.
CGCCCCCGTGGCGACGGGCTCCATCCGCGGGAAGGATCCTACTGGCGAAGCGGCGGTCCCATGGCGGTAGGGTGTCGCGACGCGTGTACGCATCCGCTAACTGATCCGAGAAGACGGTCATTCGGGACGAGCGGTGTGATCCATGGTCCCGGCGGCGTGTTTCCGGCAGAAGCGGACGCGACCCGGCGGAAGCGGCGCAGACAGCAGCAGGACAAGCCAGTAGGGGGAGCAACAGGTGACCATGACGGCCCAAGCGGCAGCCACCGGATCCGGTCGGCAGAGTCACGGGACCCCGTCCGGCAGCGGCACCGGATTCTGCCGGGTCACGGTCGTCGCGCCCGACAGCCGTGTCGACGTGGCCCTGCCCGAGGACATCCCCGTAGCCGATCTGTATCCCGAGATCCTCCGGCTGTCCGGGCAGAGCCCCGCCCCCGGCGCGCCGGTCGGCTACCACCTGGTGCGCCGCGACGGCACCGTCCTCGACAGCGCCCGTACGCTCGCCGGCCACCGCATTCTCGACGGCGAGCTGCTGTCGATGCGGCCCTTCTCCGAATCACTGCCCCCCGCCGTCTTCGACGACGTGTCGGACGCCGTCGCCACCGCCGTGGCCAAGGACCGCACGCTCTGGGGCGACGCCCTCATGCGCGGCGCCGGCCTCTTCGGCGGCTCCGTCCTGCTGGCCCTCCTCGGCTTCGTGCTGTGGACGGCCGACCCGCTCCACGACATGAACGGCCTGCCCGGAATCCTGGCGGGCGTCGTCGCCCTGCTCCTGCTCGCCTTCGCCTGTGTGCGTGCACGGGTGTACGACGACCGTGCCGCGTCGATCGCGCTCGGCACCGGTGCCCTGGTGAACGCGGCGGTGGCCGGCTCCGGCCTGCTTCCCCTGAGCGCCGGGCAGGGCATCGGGCGGCTTCAGTTCCTGCTCGCCTGTGCGGCCGTCCTGGTCGTGGCGGTCATTCTGATGATCGTCGCGCCCGGCGGGGACGGGCCGTTCGTCGCGTTCGTCTTCGCGAGCGCCGTCGGCCTCCTGGTCACCTTCATCGCGATCCTGAGCGACCTGAAGCCGATCGAGGCCGCCGCCGTGTGCTCCCCGCTCGCCGTGGGAGCCCTCGCCTTCCTGCCGGGACTCTCCACCCGCTTCGCCCGGCTGCCCATCGGATTCGAGCCGCCCCGCACCACGGTCGGCGACTACGGGAACTCCGAGCCCGTGTCCACGGGCCCGGTGGACGCCGTACGCCTCGCCGCCCAGGCGCGGCGCGGCCATGAACTGCTCCTCGGCCTGGTCGGCGGCTGCGCCCTGGTCGCCGTGGCGGCCGCCGCGGTGCTGGGATTCTCGAACAACGTCTGGGGTCAGCTGCTCGCCCTGGCCACCGGCGTCGCCATGCTGATGCGCGCCCACCTGTTCCGCTACACGGCTCAGGTCGGCTGCGCGCTCGCCGCCGGCCTCGGCTCCCTCGTCCTGCTGGGCCTGGGGCTGTCCCTCAACCCGCCGGTCGCCCTGGTGCGCGACGCGCTGCGGGGGGACGGCGCCGCACTCGACATCCGTACGGTGTGGCTCGCCGCCGCGGTCGCCGGCGTCGCCGTCCTGATCACCGCCATCGGCCTGATCGTGCCGCGCAAGGGGGTGACGCCGTTCTGGGGTCGCTTCCTGGAGATCGCCGAGACGGTTGTCCTGCTGACCCTGCTCCCGCTCTGCCTCGCGGTCTTCGACGTCTACCACTCGATCCGCGCGCTCACCAGCTGATCATTAAAAGGCACCGAAAGGCGTCGAAAGGCACTGACTGATCGCCGGAGAACACCGACTGATCACCGCGAGGGCACCGGCTGACCAGCGGAAGGTCCCCGGCTGACCAGTGGCGGGGCGTGACCCGAATGGCTGGTACTCTGTCCAGTGGCCGTTTTTGTACGCGTCCTCGGATCATCCTGGGGGCTGCGCTCATCGGACCTTCGCCTCCGAGTCACGGAAGCTCCCCTGAGATCAAGACCAGGGGCACTCGTGGGCGCTTCGAACATCAAAGAGGAGTACGCGTGCCGCTCGACGCCGCTACGAAGAAGCAGATCATGTCCGAGTTCGCCCAGAAGGAGGGTGACACCGGATCCCCCGAGGTCCAGGTCGCCATGCTCTCCCGCCGGATCTCGGACCTGACGGAGCACCTCAAGACGCACAAGCACGACCACCACTCCCGTCGTGGTCTGCTGATCCTGGTCGGCCAGCGTCGCCGCCTCCTGCAGTACCTGGCCAAGAAGGACATCCAGCGCTTCCGTGCGCTCGTCGACCGCCTCGGCATCCGCCGTGGCGCGGCCGGCGGCGCCAAGTAAGGACGCTGTGGAAAGGGAGCGGTGCCCGCGTTTGAGGGGACCGCTCCCTTTGCCGTACGTGCACGACCGGTGTCAAGCTCAGTAACCTGGGTGCAGTGACACCCGCACGAGCGCGAACGCACCAAGCGGGAACGCACGAGCAACAACGCAACAACGCAACACCGCAACACCGAACAACGAGGGAGAGGCGCGACGACGCCGCCGCCGGTCCTCGGTAGTGGCCCCCGGGAACATGCCCGGGAGCTTCGATCGAAGACCGGCCCGCATCCACGGTGCGCCTCTCCCGCACCGTCCCCCGCCACACGGGCGTGAGGACGAAAGACGACGAGTATGGAGAAATCACTAGTGGAGAACGAGACCCACTACGCCGAGGCCGTTATCGACAACGGAACCTTCGGCACCCGCACCATCCGCTTCGAGACGGGCCGCCTGGCCAAGCAGGCCGCAGGCTCCGCCGTCGCGTACCTGGACGACGACACCATGGTGCTGTCGGCCACCACCGCTTCCAAGCGGCCCAAGGACAACCTCGACTTCTTCCCCCTCACGGTGGACGTCGAGGAGCGGCAGTACGCGGCCGGCAAGATCCCCGGCTCCTTCTTCCGCCGTGAGGGCCGGCCCTCCGAGGACGCGATCCTCACCTGCCGCCTGATCGACCGCCCGCTGCGCCCCTCCTTCAAGAAGGGCCTGCGCAACGAGATCCAGATCGTCGAGACGATCATGGCGCTCAACCCCGACCACCTGTACGACGTGGTCGCGATCAACGCCGCCTCCTGCTCCACCATCCTGGCGGGCCTGCCCTTCTCCGGCCCGATCGGCGCCACCCGCGTCGCCCTGATCAAGGGCCAGTGGGTCGCGTTCCCGACGCACACCGAGCTCGAGGACGCCGTCTTCGACATGGTCGTCGCCGGTCGCGTCCTGGAGGACGGCGACGTCGCGATCATGATGGTCGAGGCCGAGGCCACCGAGAAGACCATCCAGCTCGTCCAGGATGGTGCCGAGGCTCCCACCGAGGAGATCGTCGCCGCCGGTCTGGACGCCGCGAAGCCCTTCATCAAGGCGCTCTGCAAGGCCCAGTCCGACCTGGCCTCCAAGGCCGCCAAGCCGGTCGGCGAGTTCCCGGTCTTCCTGGACTACCAGGACGACGTCTTCGAGGCGCTCTCCAAGGCCGTCACCTCCGAGCTGACGCAGGCGCTCACCATCGCCGGCAAGCAGGACCGCGAGGCCGAGCTGGACCGCGTCAAGGAGATCGCCGCAGAGAAGCTCCTCCCGGCCTTCGAGGGCCGCGAGAAGGAGATCTCCGGTGCGTACCGCGCGCTGACCAAGCACCTGGTCCGCGAGCGCGTCATCAAGGACAAGGTCCGCATCGACGGCCGTGGCGTCACGGACATCCGTACGCTCGCCGCCGAGGTCGAGGCCATCCCGCGTGTGCACGGTTCGGCGCTGTTCGAGCGTGGCGAGACCCAGATCCTGGGCGTCACCACCCTCAACATGCTCCGGATGGAGCAGCAGCTGGACACCCTCTCCCCGGTGACCCGCAAGCGCTACATGCACAACTACAACTTCCCGCCGTACTCCGTCGGCGAGACCGGCCGCGTGGGCTCGCCCAAGCGCCGCGAGATCGGCCACGGAGCGCTCGCCGAGCGCGCCATCGTGCCGGTTCTCCCCTCGCGCGAGGAGTTCCCCTACGCGATCCGCCAGGTCTCCGAGGCGCTGGGCTCCAACGGCTCGACGTCCATGGGATCGGTCTGCGCCTCCACCATGTCGCTGCTGAACGCCGGTGTGCCCCTCAAGGCCGCCGTCGCCGGTATCGCCATGGGTCTGATCTCGCAGGAGATCGACGGCAAGACCCACTACGTCGCCCTCACCGACATCCTCGGTGCGGAGGACGCCTTCGGCGACATGGACTTCAAGGTCGCCGGCACGAAGCAGTTCGTGACCGCGCTCCAGCTCGACACCAAGCTCGACGGCATCCCCGCCTCGGTCCTGGCCGCCGCGCTGAAGCAGGCCCGTGACGCGCGTCTGCACATCCTGGACGTCATGAACGAGGCCATCGACGTCCCGGACGAGATGTCCCCGAACGCCCCGCGGATCATCACCGTCAAGATCCCGGTGGACAAGATCGGTGAGGTCATCGGCCCCAAGGGCAAGATGATCAACCAGATCCAGGAGGACACCGGCGCCGACATCACGATCGAGGACGACGGCACCATCTACATCGGTGCCCAGCAGGGTTCGCAGGCCGAGGCCGCCCGCGCCACGATCAACGCGATCGCCAACCCGACCATGCCGGAGGTCGGCGAGCGCTACCTGGGTACGGTCGTCAAGACCACCACCTTCGGTGCGTTCGTCTCGCTCATGCCGGGCAAGGACGGTCTGCTGCACATCTCGCAGATCCGCAAGCTCGCCGGTGGCAAGCGCGTGGAGAACGTCGAGGACGTGCTCGCCGTCGGCGCCAAGGTCCAGGTCGAGATCGCCGAGATCGACTCCCGCGGCAAGCTCTCCCTCATCCCCGTCGTCGAGGGTGAAGAAGACGAGACGAAGGACGACACCGACAAGTGACGTCCCGTAGTTCCGCGACGACGGCCCGCGCCTCCTCCAAGGCGCGGGCCGTCGCCCGTACCCAAACGCTTCTCCAGGGCAAGGACGGCATCGGCACCGTCCGCCGGACCGTCCTCCCCGGCGGTCTGCGGATCGTCACCGAGACCCTGCCCTCCGTCCGGTCCGCCACCTTCGGCATCTGGGCCAACGTCGGTTCCCGCGACGAGACGCCCACCCTGAACGGCGCGACCCACTACCTCGAACACCTCCTCTTCAAGGGCACCGCCAAGCGCACCGCCCTCGACATCTCCTCCGCGATCGACGCGGTCGGCGGCGAGATGAACGCCTTCACGGCGAAGGAGTACACCTGCTACTACGCGCGGGTCCTCGACACCGACCTGCCGCTGGCCATCGACGTGGTCTGCGACATGCTGACCGGCTCACTGATCGCCCCCGAGGACGTCGACGCCGAGCGCGGCGTCATCCTCGAAGAGATCGCGATGACCGAGGACGACCCGGGCGACTGCGTGCACGACCTGTTCGCGCACACCATGCTCGGCGACACCCCTCTCGGCCGCCCCGTCCTCGGCACCGTCGACACGATCAACGCGCTGAACCGCGGTCAGATCGCCCGCTTCTACAAGAAGCACTACGACCCCACGCACCTCGTCGTCGCCGCCGCCGGCAACGTCGACCACGCCACGGTCGTCCGCCAGGTCCGCCGCGTCTTCGAGCGCGCCGGGGCGCTCTCCCGCCACGACGCCGTCCCCATGGCGCCCCGCGAGGGATCCCGCACCCTGCGCACCGCCGGCAAGGTCGAGCTGCTGAACCGCAAGACCGAGCAGGCCCATGTGGTCCTCGGCATGCCCGGCCTCGCCCGCACCGACGAGCGCCGCTGGGCGCTCGGCGTCCTCAACACCGCCCTCGGCGGCGGCATGAGCTCCCGCCTCTTCCAGGAGGTCCGGGAGAAGCGCGGTCTGGCCTACAGCGTGTACTCGTACACCTCGGGCTTCGCCGACTGCGGCCTCTTCGGCGTGTACGCGGGCTGCCGCCCGAGCCAGGTCCACGACGTCCTCAAGATCTGCCGCGACGAGCTGGACCGGGTCGCCACGCACGGCCTGGACGACGACGAGGTCGCCCGCGCCATCGGGCAGCTCTCCGGGTCCACCGTCCTCGGCCTGGAGGACACCGGCGCGCTGATGAACCGTATCGGCAAGAGCGAGCTGTGCTGGGGCGAGCAGATGTCCGTCGACGACATGCTGGCGCGCATCGCGGAGGTCACCCCCGACGACGTACGGGCGGTGGCGGGCGAGCTCCTCACCCAGCGCCCCTCGCTCTCGGTCATCGGCCCGCTCAAGGACAAGCAGGCGGACCGCCTCCACGAAGCGGTCTCCTAATCCCTTAAGGAATCAAGATGAGCAAGCTGCGCGTAGCCGTTCTCGGTGCGAAGGGCCGCATCGGCTCCGAGGCCGTCACCGCGATCGAGGCCGCCGACGACCTGGAGCTGGTGGCGGCCCTGGGCCGGGGCGACCAGCTGGAGGTCCTCGCCGACACCGGCGCCCAGGCCGTCGTCGAGCTCACCACCCCCGCGTCGGTGATGAGCAACCTCGACTTCTGCGTCCGGCACGGCATCCACGCCGTCGTCGGCACCACGGGCTGGACCGACGAACGGCTCGCGCAGCTGACCACCTGGCTGGACGACTCCCCGGGGACGGGCGTCCTGATCGCCCCGAACTTCTCCATCGGCGCCGTCCTGACCATGAAGTTCGCGGAGCAGGCCGCCCGCTACTTCGAGTCCGTCGAGGTCGTCGAACTGCACCACCCCAACAAGGTCGACGCCCCCTCCGGCACTGCCACCCGCACCGCCCAGCTCATCGCCGCGGCCCGCGCCAAGGCGGGCAGCGCACCCCAGCCGGACGCCACCGCCACCGCCCTGGACGGCGCGCGCGGCGCGGACGTCAACGGCGTCCCGGTCCACGCGATCCGGCTCCGCGGCCTGCTGGCCCACCAGGAAGTGCTCCTCGGCGGCGAGGGCGAGACCCTCACCATCCGCCACGACTCCCTCCACCACAGCAGCTTCATGCCGGGCATCCTGCTCGGTGTCCGCCGCGTGGTGACCACTCCCGGCCTCACGTTCGGCCTGGAACACTTCCTCGACCTGAACTGACTGAGCCCCTCATGCGCGCAAAGATCACCTATATCGTCACGGCCGCCGTCCTGGTCTTCTACTTCGTCCTGGTCGGCAGCCGCGGCCTGATGCTCATCCGGCACGGCACGCTGGTCACGGTCACGTTCGGCGTCGCCGTGCTGATCCTCCCGGTGATCGGCGTCTGGTTCCTCTGGAAGAACACTCAGTTCGTCCGCCGCGCCAACGCCCTGGCAGCCGAGCTGGACGCGGAAGGTGGCCTGCCGGTCGACGACCTGGCCCGCACGCCGTCCGGCCGCATCGACCGGGACGCCGCCGACGCGGTCTTCACCCAGCGCCGCGAGGAGACGGAGGACGCCCCGGACGACTGGCGCACCTGGTTCAGGCTTGCGGTCGCCTACCAGGACGCGAGGGACACGCCGAGAGCCCGCAAGGCGATGCAGAGGGCGATCGCCCTGCACCGATCCAGTCCGGCGACCGCTTCGGCCCCGCCCGACGAGCCCGCACCCTCCGGCACGTCCGACGCCCCCGTCCCACCAAGCCCGTCCGCACCATCGAGCCCGTCCGGCGCTTGAGGACACCAACCAAGCCCTTCCGGCGCTTGAGGACATCTTTCCCCGCGTACGCAGATGAGCCCGGGACCCTACAAGGGGCCCCGGGCTCATCCACGTACAAGCGACGGCTCACACCTGGCGGTACTCGTCCGCCCAGGCCTCCACCGCATCCGTGGCCCGCTCGAACGCCTCCTCACGCCCGAGGAAGTCCGCGTTGTGGTCGGTGGTCAGCGGCGGCAGAGCATCACCGCTCTGCCGGACCACGACGAGCGCCTGGCCCTGGACCGTACGGGGCAGGCCCATCCACTTCACGGGCTGCTGGACCGTACGAACCGCGGACGTGCCGCTCCAGGCCACCGTGGTGGTCCGGAAGAACGCGACGCGCCGCACTCCGTGGCGGCTGACCCACGCGCCGACCCGCAGCAGTCGCAGGGCGGCGGCGATCAGCGCACCGGCCAGGGCCAGGCACAAGGTGGCGCCCGAAGGCGCTCCGGTCACACCGATGATCATGGCCGCGAGCAGAACGAACGAGGCCAGCAACAACAGGGTGGCCGCCGCCGCGACCCGCCACGGGCCGGGGCGGTAGGGCCGCCGCCAGCTGTCGTGGTCGTCGAACGGCAGCGCGACGTCCTCCGCGCTCGCGTCGAATGCGCGGTCGGCCGTCAGAAAGGGCAGGGGCACGACTCATCCTCACTCACAAGCACGCTCGATTGCTGTGCCCGGTGAGGCTACCGAGAGTGCCACCGGCTCGACCACCCCAGGGGGTCCGTACGAGTCAGCGGCCCTGAGACGCCTCGGACTGCTTGCCGTGCGCGGGGGACTGTTCGGAGTCGAGAGCGGGGAGCCCCAGCAGCAGCGAGCCCACGAGACCGGCGACGACGGTGAGTCCGACGAGGGACCGCCCCAGAAGTTCGGGAACGGTGGCGCGGGTCGAGGGAGGGGGAGTGACATTACTGCGGAATCGGTCGGACTCGGCGACGAACGAGAACGGGACGGCTTCACGCCGGCGGAACATGAGGAAACTCTCCTTGATCTCAGTGACGGGTGCTGCTAATGAGTCAGACGTACGAGAGACCGGATCGGTGCCCGAATCGCCGTACTTGTTGAGCGAACTCCCCGAACGGCTGCCCGGAGGTCGGCGCGTGCACGCGTGCCAGTGGCCCGTAAAGTGGTCGCCGCCAGAGCGACGCCATTGGAAGGACCCCTGTCGGTGACCGACACTCCCGAACCCGCAAAGCCCCACTTCCGCAGCGACGTCACCGTCGAGCTGGTGAAGAGCGACGCGCGCGACGCGGACGTGCTGTTCGCCGCCCGGGTCTCCACCGCCGGCGAGCAGTCGCTCGAAGAGGTCACCAAGGACCCCGAGCGCTCCAAGGGGCTCATCAACTACCTCATGCGGGACCGGCACGGCAGCCCATTCGAGCACAACTCGATGACGTTCTTCATCAGCGCCCCGATCTTCGTCTTCCGTGAGTTCATGCGGCACCGCGTCGGCTGGTCGTACAACGAGGAATCGGGCCGCTACAGGGAGCTGGACCCGGTCTTCTACGTCCCCGGAACCTCCCGCAAGCTCGTCCAGCAGGGCCGCCCCGGCAAGTACGAGTTCGTCGAGGGCAGCGAGGAGCAGTACGACCTGACGACCCGCGCCATGGAGGACTCCTACCGGGCCTCCTACGCGGCGTACCAGGAGATGCTGGCCGCGGGCGTGGCCCGCGAGGTCGCCCGCGCGGTCCTGCCGGTCGGCCTCTTCTCCACGATGTACGCCACCTGCAACGCGCGCTCCTTGATGCACTTCCTCGGCCTGCGCACCCAGCACGAGCTGGCGAAGGTTCCGTCCTTCCCGCAGCGCGAGATCGAGATGGTCGGCGAGCAGATGGAAGCCCACTGGGAGCAGCTCATGCCGCTCACTCATGCGGCCTTCAACAAAAATGGACGGGTAGCCCCATAGGCGGTGTCCGTATTGCGGCGTTTCGAGAAGTTCATCTAGGCTGAACAAACGGACCCGGCACTGCTTGAACCCCCGAGCAGGCAGTGCCGGGCTCCTCTTCCCCGTCCCCCCGAGGGGACCCCGCGCGCTGAGCAGCGAGTAGCGTGGTACCCATGGCTCCGATCTCCACTCCGCAGACCCCCTTCGGGCGGGTCCTCACCGCTATGGTCACGCCCCTCACGGCGGACGGCGCTCTCGACCTCGACGGCGCCCAGCGGCTCGCCGCCCACCTGGTGGACGCAGGCAATGACGGCCTGATCATCAACGGCACCACCGGTGAGTCCCCGACCACCAGTGACACGGAGAAGGACCAGCTCGTACGAGCGGTGCTCGAAGCGGTCGGCGACCGAGCGCATGTCATCGCCGGCATCGGCACCAACGACACCCGGCACAGCGTCGAGCTCGCCCGGACGGCCGAGCGCACCGGCGCCCACGGGCTGCTCGCCGTGACGCCGTACTACAACAAGCCGCCGCAGGAGGGCCTGCTCCGGCACTTCACGGCCATCGCCGACTCCACCGGCCTCCCCGTGATGCTGTACGACATCCCCGGCCGCAGCGGGGTGCCGATCGACACGGAGACCCTCGTCCGGCTGGCCGAGCACCCGCGGATCGTCGCGAACAAGGACGCCAAGGGCGACCTGGGCCGTGCCAGCTGGGCCATCGCCGAATCGGGACTCGCCTGGTACTCCGGCGACGACATGCTCAACCTGCCGCTCCTCTCGGTCGGCGCGGTCGGCTTCGTCTCCGTGGTCGGCCACATGGTCACCCCCGAGCTGCGGGCCCTGATCGACGCGTACGTGAGCGGCGACGTCCAGAAGGCCACCGAGATCCACCAGAAGCTGCTCCCGGTCTTCACCGGGATGTTCCGCACCCAGGGCGTCATCACCACGAAGGCCGCCCTGACCCTCCAGGGGCTCCCGGCCGGACCACTGCGCCTCCCGCTGGTGGAGCTCAGCGCCCAGGAGACGGCCCAGCTCAAGATCGATCTCGCCGCCGGCGGGGTACAGCTCTAAGCACCGACTTCTTTGAACACGGACTTCACAACTGAACACGCGAGGCGACTCGCATCGAGCACCACCCCAAGACAACAGCAAGTGCACGAATGACATGCGCGCCACGTGCCTCAGCGGTACGTGGCGTGCGTGGTAAGGAGAGTCTTTTGAGTCATCCGCATCCTGAACTCGGTACCCCGCCGAAGCTCCCGAAGGGCGCCCTGCGGGTCACCCCGCTCGGCGGCCTGGGCGAGATCGGCCGCAACATGACGGTCTTCGAGTACGGCGGCCGCCTGCTCATCGTCGACTGCGGCGTCCTCTTCCCCGAGGAGGAGCAGCCGGGCATCGACCTGATCCTTCCGGACTTCACCACGATCCGGGACCGCCTGGACGACATCGAGGGCATCGTCCTCACGCACGGCCACGAGGACCACATCGGTGGTGTCCCGTACCTGCTGCGCCTGAAGCCGGACATCCCCCTCATCGGCTCGAAGCTGACCCTCGCACTCATCGAGGCGAAGCTCCAGGAGCACCGGATCCGCCCGTACACCCTTGAGGTCACCGAGGGCCAGCGCGAGCGCATCGGCGTCTTCGACTGCGAGTTCATCGCGGTCAACCACTCCATCCCGGACGCTCTCGCCGTCGCCATCCGCACCCCCGCGGGCCTGGCCGTGGCCACCGGTGACTTCAAGATGGACCAGCTTCCGCTGGACGGCCGTCTCACCGACCTGCACGCGTTCGCGCGCCTCAGCGAGGAGGGCATCGACCTTCTCCTCTCCGACTCCACGAACGCCGAGGTTCCCGGCTTCGTGCCGCCGGAGCGGGACATCTCCAACGTCCTGCGCACGGTGTTCGCGAACGCCCAGAAGCGCATCATCGTGGCGAGCTTCGCCAGCCATGTGCACCGCATCCAGCAGATCCTGGACGCCGCACACGAATACGGTCGCAGGGTCGCCTTCGTCGGCCGCTCGATGGTCCGCAACATGGGCATCGCCCGCGACCTGGGCTACCTGAAGGTTCCCGCCGGGCTGGTCGTCGACGTCAAGACCCTCGACGACCTCCCGGACGACGAGGTCGTGCTCGTCTGCACGGGTTCGCAGGGCGAGCCGATGGCCGCTCTCTCCCGGATGGCCAACCGCGACCACCAGATCCGGATCGTCCCGGGCGACACGGTGATCCTCGCGTCGTCCCTGATCCCGGGCAACGAGAACGCGGTCTACCGCGTGATCAACGGCCTGACCCGCTGGGGCGCCAACGTCGTCCACAAGGGCAACGCCAAGGTCCACGTCTCGGGCCACGCCTCGGCCGGCGAGCTGCTGTACTTCTACAACATCTGCAAGCCGAAGAACCTGATGCCGGTCCACGGCGAATGGCGCCACCTGCGCGCCAACGCCGAACTGGGCGCCCTCACCGGCGTGCCGAAGGACCACATCGTCATCGCCGAGGACGGCGTGGTCGTCGACCTCATCGACGGCAAGGCGAAGATCGTCGGCAAGGTCCAGGCCGGCTACGTCTACGTCGACGGCCTCTCCGTCGGAGACGTCACCGAGACCTCCCTCAAGGACCGCCGCATCCTCGGCGACGAGGGCATCATCTCGGTGTTCATCGTGGTCGACAGCTCCTCCGGCAAGATCGTGGGCGGCCCCCACATCCAGGCCCGTGGTTCCGGCATCGACGACGGCGCCTTCGTGGCCGTCACGCCGAAGATCCAGGAAGCCCTGGACAAGTCGGCGCAGGACGGCGTGATGGAGCCCCACCAGCTCCAGCAGATGGTCCGCCGGGTCGTCGGCAAGTGGGTGTCCGACACCTACCGCCGGCGCCCGATGATCCTCCCGGTCGTCGTCGAGGTCTGACCCCTCACGACCGCCTGACCTGGAGCGGGGCCCTCGATTTGCATCGGGGAGCCCCGCTCCAGTACGTTTACGTCTCCGCCTGAACGGGAAGCACCGCGCGCACTCGTGCGCCTGGGGAACCCCGGATGGGGCGGGAATTCCGACTCAGAATCTCTGATAAAGTTGGTTCCGCCGAAAGGTAAGGCCACTCCGCAGGCCATCAGAAATCGAATTCGGACCGGAAACGGAACGAAAAAGAGTCTGGTAAAGTCGGACTCGCCGGAAAGGGAAAGCGCGAGAGCGAAGGACCTGGAAAGCGAGATGCGAGACCCGCTTCGACCGGGAATTCGGACACGAAAGAGTCTGATAGAGTCGGAAACGCAAGACAGCAAGACAAAGAAGTAAACGAAGGGAAGCGCCCGGAGGGCCCCGGTGAAACGGGACCGAAGGAAGCGTCCGTTCCTTGAGAACTCAACAGCGTGCCAAAAGTCAACGCCAGATATGTTGATACCCCGGCCTGCTTCGGCAGGTTGGTGGTTCCTTTGAAAGTCCTGTCGTTCCGCTCCTTGTGGGTGGCGGCAGGCAATTACACAGCGAGGACGCTGTGAACAACGGGTCTTATTCCGACCGGTTGTTCCGCTCTCGTGATGTGTGCACCCGATTACGGGTAAACATTCACGGAGAGTTTGATCCTGGCTCAGGACGAACGCTGGCGGCGTGCTTAACACATGCAAGTCGAACGATGAAGCCTTTCGGGGTGGATTAGTGGCGAACGGGTGAGTAACACGTGGGCAATCTGCCCTTCACTCTGGGACAAGCCCTGGAAACGGGGTCTAATACCGGATAACACTCTGTCCTGCATGGGACGGGGTTAAAAGCTCCGGCGGTGAAGGATGAGCCCGCGGCCTATCAGCTTGTTGGTGGGGTAATGGCCTACCAAGGCGACGACGGGTAGCCGGCCTGAGAGGGCGACCGGCCACACTGGGACTGAGACACGGCCCAGACTCCTACGGGAGGCAGCAGTGGGGAATATTGCACAATGGGCGAAAGCCTGATGCAGCGACGCCGCGTGAGGGATGACGGCCTTCGGGTTGTAAACCTCTTTCAGCAGGGAAGAAGCGAAAGTGACGGTACCTGCAGAAGAAGCGCCGGCTAACTACGTGCCAGCAGCCGCGGTAATACGTAGGGCGCAAGCGTTGTCCGGAATTATTGGGCGTAAAGAGCTCGTAGGCGGCTTGTCACGTCGGATGTGAAAGCCCGGGGCTTAACCCCGGGTCTGCATTCGATACGGGCTAGCTAGAGTGTGGTAGGGGAGATCGGAATTCCTGGTGTAGCGGTGAAATGCGCAGATATCAGGAGGAACACCGGTGGCGAAGGCGGATCTCTGGGCCATTACTGACGCTGAGGAGCGAAAGCGTGGGGAGCGAACAGGATTAGATACCCTGGTAGTCCACGCCGTAAACGTTGGGAACTAGGTGTTGGCGACATTCCACGTCGTCGGTGCCGCAGCTAACGCATTAAGTTCCCCGCCTGGGGAGTACGGCCGCAAGGCTAAAACTCAAAGGAATTGACGGGGGCCCGCACAAGCAGCGGAGCATGTGGCTTAATTCGACGCAACGCGAAGAACCTTACCAAGGCTTGACATATACCGGAAAGCATCAGAGATGGTGCCCCCCTTGTGGTCGGTATACAGGTGGTGCATGGCTGTCGTCAGCTCGTGTCGTGAGATGTTGGGTTAAGTCCCGCAACGAGCGCAACCCTTGTTCTGTGTTGCCAGCATGCCCTTCGGGGTGATGGGGACTCACAGGAGACTGCCGGGGTCAACTCGGAGGAAGGTGGGGACGACGTCAAGTCATCATGCCCCTTATGTCTTGGGCTGCACACGTGCTACAATGGCCGGTACAATGAGCTGCGATGCCGCGAGGCGGAGCGAATCTCAAAAAGCCGGTCTCAGTTCGGATTGGGGTCTGCAACTCGACCCCATGAAGTCGGAGTTGCTAGTAATCGCAGATCAGCATTGCTGCGGTGAATACGTTCCCGGGCCTTGTACACACCGCCCGTCACGTCACGAAAGTCGGTAACACCCGAAGCCGGTGGCCCAACCCCTTGTGGGAGGGAGCTGTCGAAGGTGGGACTGGCGATTGGGACGAAGTCGTAACAAGGTAGCCGTACCGGAAGGTGCGGCTGGATCACCTCCTTTCTAAGGAGCACTTCTTACCAGGCTTCGGTCTGGTCAGAGGCCAGTACACCGGCGAATGTTCGGTGCTGGTTGCTCATGGGTGGAACGTTGACTATTCGGCACGATGAGCACGGTTTCGTGAGTACTGCTTCGGCGTGGAAAACGGGAACGGGTTGATTGTGTCGGGCACGTTGTTGGGTATCTGAGGGTACGGGCTCGTTTGAGTCTGTCCTTCGGTTGCCGGCCCCAGTGAACTCGCCTGTATGGGTGGGGTGATGGGTGGCTGGTCGTTGTTTGAGAACTGCACAGTGGACGCGAGCATCTGTGGCCAAGTTTTTAAGGGCGCACGGTGGATGCCTTGGCACCAGGAACCGATGAAGGACGTGGGAGGCCACGATAGTCCCCGGGGAGCTGTCAACCAAGCTTTGATCCGGGGGTTTCCGAATGGGGAAACCCGGCAGTCGTCATGGGCTGTCACCCGCTGCTGAACACATAGGCAGTGTGGAGGGAACGAGGGGAAGTGAAACATCTCAGTACCCTCAGGAAGAGAAAACAACCGTGATTCCGGGAGTAGTGGCGAGCGAAACTGGATGAGGCCAAACCGTATGCGTGTGATACCCGGCAGGGGTTGCGCATGCGGGGTTGTGGGATCTCTTTTTCACGGTCTGCCGGCTGTGAGACGAGTCAGAAACCGTTGATGTAGGCGAAGGACATGCGAAAGGTCCGGCGTAGAGGGTAAGACCCCCGTAGCTGAAACATCAACGGCTCGTTTAAGAGACACCCAAGTAGCACGGGGCCCGAGAAATCCCGTGTGAATCTGGCGGGACCACCCGCTAAGCCTAAATATTCCCTGGTGACCGATAGCGGATAGTACCGTGAGGGAATGGTGAAAAGTACCGCGGGAGCGGAGTGAAATAGTACCTGAAACCGTGTGCCTACAAGCCGTGGGAGCGTCGCTGTATGTGCTTGCACATGCAGTCGTGACTGCGTGCCTTTTGAAGAATGAGCCTGCGAGTTAGCGGTGTGTAGCGAGGTTAACCCGTGTGGGGAAGCCGTAGCGAAAGCGAGTCCGAATAGGGCGATTGAGTTGCACGCTCTAGACCCGAAGCGGAGTGATCTAGCCATGGGCAGGTTGAAGCGGAGGTAAGACTTCGTGGAGGACCGAACCCACCAGGGTTGAAAACCTGGGGGATGACCTGTGGTTAGGGGTGAAAGGCCAATCAAACTCCGTGATAGCTGGTTCTCCCCGAAATGCATTTAGGTGCAGCGTCGTGTGTTTCTTGCCGGAGGTAGAGCACTGGATAGGCGATGGGCCCTACCGGGTTACTGACCTTAGCCAAACTCCGAATGCCGGTAAGTGAGAGCACGGCAGTGAGACTGTGGGGGATAAGCTCCATGGTCGAGAGGGAAACAGCCCAGAGCATCGACTAAGGCCCCTAAGCGTACGCTAAGTGGGAAAGGATGTGGAGTCGCAGAGACAACCAGGAGGTTGGCTTAGAAGCAGCCACCCTTGAAAGAGTGCGTAATAGCTCACTGGTCAAGTGATTCCGCGCCGACAATGTAGCGGGGCTCAAGCGTACCGCCGAAGTCGTGTCATTCATACACATAGGGCCAACGCCCGTATGGATGGGTAGGGGAGCGTCGTGTGCCGGGTGAAGCAGCCGCGGAAGCGAGTTGTGGACGGTTCACGAGTGAGAATGCAGGCATGAGTAGCGATACACACGTGAGAAACGTGTGCGCCGATTGACTAAGGGTTCCTGGGTCAAGCTGATCTGCCCAGGGTAAGTCGGGACCTAAGGCGAGGCCGACAGGCGTAGTCGATGGACAACCGGTTGATATTCCGGTACCCGCTTTGAAACGCCCAGTACTGAATCAGGCGATGCTAAGTCCGTGAAGCCGGCCCGATCTCTTCGGAGTTGAGGGTAGTGGTGGAGCCGATGAACCAGACTTGTAGTAGGTAAGCGATGGGGTGACGCAGGAAGGTAGTCCAGCCCGGGCGGTGGTTGTCCCGGGGTAAGGGTGTAGCCCGTGTGGTAGGTAAATCCGTCACACATCAAGGGTGAGACCTGATGCCGAGCCGATTGTGGTGAAGTGGATGATCCTATGCTGTCGAGAAAAGCCTCTAGCGAGTTTCATGGCGGCCCGTACCCTAAACCGACTCAGGTGGTCAGGTAGAGAATACCGAGGCGTTCGGGTGAACTATGGTTAAGGAACTCGGCAAAATGCCCCCGTAACTTCGGGAGAAGGGGGGCCATCACTGGTGATAGCACTTGCTGCTTGAGCTGGGGGTGGCCGCAGAGACCAGCGAGAAGCGACTGTTTACTAAAAACACAGGTCCGTGCGAAGCCGTAAGGCGATGTATACGGACTGACGCCTGCCCGGTGCTGGAACGTTAAGGGGACCGGTTAGCTGCCTTTCGGGGTGGCGAAGCTGAGAACTTAAGCGCCAGTAAACGGCGGTGGTAACTATAACCATCCTAAGGTAGCGAAATTCCTTGTCGGGTAAGTTCCGACCTGCACGAATGGCGTAACGACTTCTCGACTGTCTCAACCATAGGCCCGGTGAAATTGCACTACGAGTAAAGATGCTCGTTTCGCGCAGCAGGACGGAAAGACCCCGGGACCTTTACTATAGTTTGATATTGGTGTTCGGTTCGGCTTGTGTAGGATAGGTGGGAGACTTTGAAGCGGCCACGCCAGTGGTTGTGGAGTCGTCGTTGAAATACCACTCTGGTCGTGCTGGATGTCTAACCTGGGTCCGTGATCCGGATCAGGGACAGTGTCTGATGGGTAGTTTAACTGGGGCGGTTGCCTCCTAAAGAGTAACGGAGGCGCCCAAAGGTTCCCTCAGCCTGGTTGGCAATCAGGTGTTGAGTGTAAGTGCACAAGGGAGCTTGACTGTGAGACCGACGGGTCGAGCAGGGACGAAAGTCGGGACTAGTGATCCGGCAGTGGCTTGTGGAAGCGCTGTCGCTCAACGGATAAAAGGTACCCCGGGGATAACAGGCTGATCTTCCCCAAGAGTCCATATCGACGGGATGGTTTGGCACCTCGATGTCGGCTCGTCGCATCCTGGGGCTGGAGTCGGTCCCAAGGGTTGGGCTGTTCGCCCATTAAAGCGGTACGCGAGCTGGGTTTAGAACGTCGTGAGACAGTTCGGTCCCTATCCGCTGCGCGCGCAGGAATATTGAGAAGGGCTGTCCCTAGTACGAGAGGACCGGGACGGACGAACCTCTGGTGTGCCAGTTGTCCTGCCAAGGGCATGGCTGGTTGGCTACGTTCGGAAAGGATAACCGCTGAAAGCATCTAAGCGGGAAGCCTGCTTCGAGATGAGTATTCCCACCCTCTTGAAGGGTTAAGGCTCCCAGTAGACGACTGGGTTGATAGGCCAGATGTGGAAGCCCGGCAACGGGTGGAGCTGACTGGTACTAATAGGCCGAGGGCTTGTCCTCAGTTGCTCGCGTCCACTGTGTTAGTTCTGAAATAACGAACGGCCGTGTTTTCATCCGGTGTTGGTTAATTTCATAGTGTTTCGGTGGTCATTGCGTTAGGGAAACGCCCGGTTACATTCCGAACCCGGAAGCTAAGCCTTTCAGCGCCGATGGTACTGCAGGGGGGACCCTGTGGGAGAGTAGGACGCCGCCGAACAATTTTTCCGGGAAAGCCCCGCACCTTCTGGTGCGGGGCTTTTCTGCGTTCCAGGACCGACCAGCGACCCATGCACCGGCGCCATCCGCGCCGCCCGCGCCACCTGCGTGACCCGTGCGAACGAGAGGCGCCCGAGAACCGCGACTCCGGCCGGCCGGGATTGTGAGCATCCCCGGATCCCGTGTATGGTTTACCTCGTTGCCACAGCGCAACGAGGCCCCAATAGCTCAGTCGGTAGAGCGTCTCCATGGTAAGGAGAAGGTCTGCGGTTCGATTCCGCATTGGGGCTCAGAGAAAAGCGAAAGGCCCCCGCCACTGGCGGGGGCCTTTCGCGTTGAGGGGGTCAGACGCGAGGCGGTTCCGGGACGCGCATGGCCAGGATCGCCATGTCGTCGGAGGCCGGCTCCGCGGCGAAGCGTTCCACGGCCCGCAGAATGCGTGAGGCGACCGCTCCGGCCGTCAGGCCCGTACAGGTCGACAGGACGTCCGCGAGGCCGTCGTCGCCCAGCATGCGGCTTCCCTCACGGCGTTCGGTGACGCCGTCCGTGACGCACAGCAGGACGTCGCCCGGGTTGAGGACGACCTCCTGCTCGTACAGGTCGAGGTCCTCGATGACGCCGAGCAGGGGCTGCGGTTCCGCGGCGGACTCGACGGAGCCGTCCTGGCGCAGGCGCAGCGGCAGCGGGTGGCCGGCGCAGACGACCTTCAGGAGGGCGCTGCCGTCCTCCTGGGGCCACAACTCGCCGTACAGGAGGGTCAGAAAGCGGCTGCGGGCGCCCTCGTCGAGGATCGCGGCGTTGAGACGCTCCAGGACCGCCGGACCGCCGAAGCCCTCGCGCGCCAGCAGGCGCAGTGCGTGGCGGGCGAGGCCTGTGACGGCGGCGGCCTCGGGCCCCGTACCGCAGACGTCGCCGATGGCGAAGCCGTACGCCCCGTCGCTGATCGGGAAGACGTCGTAGAAGTCGCCGCCGACCTCGTTGCCCTCGCCCGCAGCGCGGTAGATGACCTCGATCTCGACGTTCGGCACGTCGGGGAGGCCCGGGGGTAGCAGGCTGCGCTGGAGGGACTGGCTGATCGCCATGCGCTCCGAGTACAGGCGGGCGTTGTCCAGGGCCAGGGCGGCCCTGCGGGAGAGGTCCTCGGCCAGTTCCAGGATCTCCTGGCGGAAGTGGTCGTCCGAGGGCTTCCCGAGCGTCAGCATGCCGATGACGCGGTTGCGGGCGACCAGGGGGAGGACCACCGTCTCGCCGCCGACGGCCTGGGCCGTGGCGAGGATGGTGCGGGTGGCCGTGCTCATGCTCAGCGGCGCGTCGTGCCGCAGGCTGCGGGTGGAGGTGCTCAGCGCGGCGCGGTGACCGGCCTCCGAGGGGGCGGCCCAGACGCGGGCGCCCGGGGTCGGTACCGGATCCGGCGGGGCGATCCTGGAGAGCAGGGCCTTGAGCCCGTCGATGAGGTCCTCGTCCTCGTGGAGCACGTAGGAGAGGTACGGCTCGGAGGACTGGTCCGCGATCGTGTAGACGGCACACCAGGTGGCCAGGGTCGGGACCGTCATCTGAGCCATGAGCGCCAGGGTCTGGTCCCGGTCGAGCGTGCCGGCCAGCAGGTCGGAGGCCTCGACGAGGAAGGACAGGGAGCCGCGGCGCAGCCGTTCCAGCTCGCCCAGCCGGGCGGACTCCACGGCCAGTGCGATGCGGTCCGCCGCGAACTGGAGGCGCAGGGCCTCCTCGTTGGTGTAGCGGCCCGCCGCTTCCGCCGCGACGCCGAGGGAGCCGGTGAGGCGGCCCTCGACCTTCAGCGGGACCGTGACGACCGAGCGCATCCCGGTGTCGGTGAGCAGGGGCACGGCGCCGGGGACGGCCGTGAGGTCCTCGTGGACGGCCGGCATCCGGGCGGAGCCGTAACGTCCCGTCCCGGCTTCCACGGGGACCCGGGCGAAGCGCTGACGGGCCGAGGGGAGGCCCGTCGTGGCGCGGACCTCCAGCTCCGTCTCGTCGTCCGTGGCGAGCAGGAGGAACGCCGCGTCGGCGTCGAGCATGTCGCGTGCCCGCTCGACCGTCCGCTGGAGGAGGCCGTCGAGGTCGTCGGGGGCCGGGGAGCCGATGAACACCTCGAACGGGTCCGCGGTGCGGTGGTCGGAGGAGGCGTCGGAGACCGGGGCGCGGACGGGGGACTGGAGCACGGCACGCTCGTCGTCGCGGACGAGGAGGCAGACCGTGGAGGGGTCGCCGTCGGTGTCGCGGACCCGCAGGTGCGAGGAGTAGACGGCGATGGTCCGGCCGTCGGCGCCGCGGATTCCGTAGCTGCCCTCCCAGCGGGAGAGCTGGAGGGCGTCGGCGATGCCGGTGTTGGTCCCGGGGGTGTGCGGCCAGGCGACGAAGTCGGTGAACTGCTTGCCGGTGACCTGTTCCGCGGTGTGCCCGAAGACGTACGCGGCGTCGTCGTTCCACGCGCTGATCGCGCCGACACTGTCGATCTGGACGACGGCGACCCGCACGCGCTGGTCGGTGACGGGGAGCAGCGAGGTGGGCAGGACCGGGCCGGCGGAGCGGATGCCCACGGGCCGGTCGGGCAGGTGCAGCTGGAACCAGACGTGCTTACGGGTGGGGGAGTACTCGACGCCCCAGCGGGAAGCCAGGGCGGCGCAGAGCAGGAGACCGCGGCCGTTCTCGCGGTCGGGGCTGACGAAGTCCAGGCCGCTGCTCTGGAGCGGGACTTCGCGTTCCGGATAGTGGTCGGCGACCTCGACGCGGACGCCGTCCGCGCTGCGCAGGCACAGCACGTCGGCCGCCGTCCCCGCGTGTACGACTGCGTTGGTCACGAGTTCACTGGTGAGGACGACGGCGTCGTCGACGACATCGTTGTAGCCCCACCCCTGGAGCGTGTCCCGGACGAAGGCGCGGGCGGTCGCGACAGAGCGCCCGACCGGTTCGAAGGTGGCGGCCGCGCGCGCGGTGATCACAGCACTCCCCATATGGTGTCTCGTCGCTTCCCCGAGTCCTGTGCCCGTTTATCGCCGCTTCGATTCGCTTGCCAGGCTAGACGTTCGTCAAGGGTGCCGGTTACACGAGGGCCGAGTTCGGGACAGGACGGTCTTGTGGTGGTGCACGGGCGCACAAGTCGCGGGCGCACAAGTATGGACCCCGGGTGCAAGGGATGGGGGGCAACCGGGACAGGTTGCCCGCCGACCGGTCCCGGCCTGGTACGTTGCAACGATTTGACGTCCGCCCGGCTGCCCGTTGACGGTGTGCTGTGGCGGTGAGCCAAAGTGGAACTGGGCAAGCTTCCTTATAGGCCCGAGTGAAACGGTCAACCCCTGCGGGAGGGACACGGTGGAGTCTGGCGTGGCGGCGCAGGGTTCGAAGGCGCGTACAAAAGGCGGACAGTCCGTGAAAAAACAGCGCAATGGCACCGTCGAGGTCGACGCGGCAGCTCTGAACAGACTGCTTGCGGGGCTCGTGGCGATGCGCGACGGCAACTTCCGCCGGCGGCTCACCGTCTCCGGCGACGGTGTGATGACGGAGATCTCCGCGGTCTTCAACGAGGTCGCCGACCGGAACCTTCATCTCACCGGTGAGCTGGCCCGCGTACGGCGCGTGGTCGGCCGGGAGGGGAAGCTCACGGAGCGGCTGGAGACGGGCGCCTGCGAGGGTTCCTGGGCCGCCGCGATCGACGCCTCCAACGAGCTCGTCGACGATCTCGCGCGACCGGTCTCCGAAGTGGGCCGGGTGCTGTCGGCGGTCGCCGACGGTGATCTGGAGCAGCGGATGGAGCTGCGGTCGCACACGACGGACGATACGGTCCGGCCGCTGCGCGGCGAGTTCCTGAAGGTCGCCCGTACGGTCAACAACCTGGTCGACCAGCTGTCGGTCTTCACCGAGCAGGTGACCCGGGTCGCCGTCGAGGTGGGCACCGAGGGCAAGCTCGGGGGCCAGGCGCAGGTGCGCGGGATGTCCGGGTCCTGGAAGGACCTCACGGACTCCGTGAACACCATGGCGTACCGGCTGACGGCCCAGGTGCGGGACATCGCGCTGGTGACGACGGCGGTCGCCAAGGGTGATCTGTCGCGGAAGGTCACCGTCCATGTGGCCGGTGAGATGCTCCAGCTGAAGAACACCGTCAACACGATGGTCGATCAGCTGTCCTCGTTCTCCTCCGAGGTGACACGCGTCGCCCGTGAGGTGGGTACGGAGGGCGAGCTGGGCGGTCAGGCGACCGTGCCGGGTGTGGCAGGCGTCTGGAAGGACCTCACCGACTCCGTCAACACGATGGCGGGCAACCTCACCTCCCAGGTGCGCGGGATCGCGGAGGTGACGACGGCGGTCGCCAGCGGTGACCTGACGCAGAAGGTCACGGTGAGCGCACGCGGCGAGGTCGCGCAGCTGGCCGAGACGATCAACCAGATGACCGAGACGCTGCGCACCTTCGCGGACGAAGTGACGCGGGTGGCGAGCGAGGTCGGTGGCGAGGGGCTGCTCGGCGGTCAGGCGCAGGTGCCGGGCGCGGCCGGGACCTGGAAGGACCTCACCGACTCGGTGAACACGGTCTTCCGGAACCTGACGACCCAGGTGCGCGACATCGCGCAGGTCACCACGGCGGTGGCCAGCGGCGACATGTCGCAGAAGGTCACGGTCGACGTGGCCGGGGAGATGCTGGAGCTGAAGAACACCGTCAACACGATGGTGGACCAGCTCCAGTCGTTCGGTTCCGAGGTGACCCGGGTGGCCCGGGAGGTCGGCGTCGAGGGGCGGCTCGGGGGCCAGGCCGAGGTGCCGGGGGCCGCGGGGACGTGGAAGGACCTCACCGACTCGGTGAACACCGCGTTCCGCAACCTGACCGGTCAGGTCCGGGACATCGCGCAGGTCACCACAGCGGTCGCGAACGGTGATCTGTCGCAGAAGGTCACCGTGGACGTGGCCGGGGAGATGCTGGAGCTGAAGAACACCGTCAACACGATGGTGGCGCAGCTGTCCAGCTTCGCCGACCAGGTGACGCGGATGGCCCGGGACGTGGGCACCGAGGGCCGCCTCGGCGGTCAGGCGCGCGTGGACGGTGTGTCGGGTACGTGGAAGGAACTCACGGACTCCGTCAACTTCATGGCCGGCAACCTCACCTCCCAGGTGAGGCAGATCGCGCAGGTGACGACGGCGGTGGCGCGGGGCGACCTGTCGCAGAAGATCGACGTGGACGCCCGGGGCGAGATCCTGGAGCTGAAGAACACCATCAACACGATGGTCGACCAGCTCTCCGCCTTCGCCGACCAGGTCACCAGGGTGGCCCGTGAGGTGGGTACGGACGGGCGTCTGGGCGGTCAGGCGCAGGTGCCCGGCGTGGCCGGAGTGTGGCGCGATCTCACCGATTCGGTGAACGGTATGGCCGGAAACCTCACCGCTCAGGTCCGTAACATCGCGCAGGTCGCCACGGCGGTGGCGCGCGGTGACCTGTCGCAGAAGATCGACGTGGACGCCCGGGGCGAGATCCTGGAGCTGAAGAACACCCTCAACACGATGGTGGACCAGCTGTCCAACTTCGCGGAGCAGGTGACGCGGGTCGCCCGTGAGGTGGGTACGGAAGGCATCCTCGGCGGTCAGGCCGAGGTGCAGGGCGTGTCCGGTACGTGGAAGGACCTCACCCAGTCCGTCAACGGCATGGCGAACAACCTGACCCTCCAGGTCCGCAACATCGCCGAGGTCACCACCGCGGTCGCCAAGGGCGATCTCTCCAAGAAGATCACCGTCGACGCCAAGGGCGAGATCCTCGAACTGGTCACGACCGTCAACACGATGGTCGACCAGCTGCTGAACTTCGCGGACGAGGTCACGCGCGTGGCCCGCGAGGTGGGTACCGAGGGCATCCTCGGCGGGCAGGCGCGGGTGCGCGGGGCGACCGGCATCTGGAAGGACCTCAGCGAGAACGTCAACCTGATGGCCAACAACCTGACCAGCCAGGTGCGCAACATCTCCAGGGTCTCCTCGGCTGTCGCCAACGGCGATCTGACGAAGAAGGTCACCGTGGAGGCGCGCGGCGAGGTCGCGGAGCTGGCCGACACCGTCAACACGATGGTGACGACGCTGTCCTCGTTCGCCGACGAGGTCACGCGCGTGGCCCGCGAGGTGGGTACGGAAGGTGAGCTGGGCGGTCAGGCGCGGGTGCCGGGAGTCGCCGGTACGTGGAAGGACCTCACCGAGTCCGTGAACTCGATGGCCTCCAATCTGACCGGCCAGGTGCGGCAGATCGCCACGGTCACCACCGCCATCGCCAAGGGCGACCTGACCAAGAAGATCGACATCGACGCGCGCGGTGAGATCCAAGAGCTGAAGAACACCATCAACACGATGGTCGACCAGCTGTCCTCGTTCGCGGAGCAGGTGACCCGGGTCGCCCGCGAGGTGGGCACCGAGGGGCAGCTGGGCGGTCAGGCACGGGTGCGGGACGTCGACGGCACCTGGCGCGACCTCACCGAGTCGGTGAACGAGATGGCCGGGAACCTGACCCGTCAGGTCCGCGCCATCGCGGCCGTCGCCACCGCGGTGACCCGCGGCGATCTGAACCTGAAGATCGACGTGGACGCGGCCGGCGAGATCCAGGTCCTCCAGGACAACATCAACACGATGATCGCGAATCTGCGCGACACCACCCTCGCCAACAAGGAACAGGACTGGCTGAAGGGCAACCTGGCGCGGATCTCCGGCCTGATGCAGGGCCGCCGCGATCTGGACGACGTGGCCTCGCTGATCATGAGCGAGCTGACACCGGTGGTCTCGGCGCAGCACGGCGCGTTCTTCCTGGCCATGACCGCGGGCGACTCGGACGAGGTGGGTCCGGACGATGGTGCGGCCAGCGCGTACGAGCTGCGGATGCGGGGGAGTTACGGCTACTCCGCGGGTTCGATGCCGACCTCCTTCCGGCCCGGGGAGACGCTCATCGGGACGGCGGCCGAGGAGAAGCGGACGATCCAGGTGGACAACGTGCCGCCGGGCTATCTGAAGATCTCCTCGGGACTGGGAGAGGCTCCTCCGGCGCATGTGATCGTGTTGCCGGTGCTCTTCGAGGGCAAGGTCCTCGGCGTGATCGAACTGGCCTCCTTCCAGCCGTTCACGCATATCCAGCGGGACTTCCTCAACCAGCTCGCCGAGATGATCGCGACGAGCGTCAACACGATCAGCGTCAACACCAAGACCGAGAAGCTCCTGGAGCAGTCGCAGGAGCTGACCGAGCAACTGCGGGACCGCTCGCAGGAGTTGGAGAACCGGCAGAAGGCCCTTCAGGCGTCCAACGCCGAACTGGAGGAGAAGGCCGAGCTGCTGGCCCAGCAGAACCGCGACATCGAGGTGAAGAACACCGAGATCGAGGAGGCGCGGCAGGTGCTGGAGGAGCGGGCCGAGCAGCTCGCGGTCTCGATGCGCTACAAGTCCGAGTTCCTGGCGAACATGTCGCACGAGCTGCGTACGCCGCTGAACTCGCTGCTGATCCTCGCCAAGCTGCTGGCGGACAACGCCGAGGGCAACCTCTCGCCGAAGCAGGTGGAGTTCGCCGAGACGATTCACGGGGCCGGTTCCGACCTGCTCCAGCTGATCAACGACATCCTCGACCTGTCGAAGGTCGAGGCGGGCAAGATGGACGTCAGCCCGACCAGGATCGCGCTGGTCCAGCTGGTCGACTACGTGGAGGCGACCTTCCGCCCGCTCACCGCGGAGAAGGGGCTCGACTTCTCCGTACGGGTGTCGCCGGAGCTTCCCGCGACGCTGCACACCGACGAGCAGCGCCTGCTGCAGGTGCTGCGCAACCTGCTCTCCAACGCGGTGAAGTTCACCGACGGCGGTGCGGTGGAGCTGGTGATCCGGCCGGCCGGCGCCGATGTGCCCAACGCGATCCGGGAGCACCTGCTGGAGGCCGGTTCGCTGCGGGACGCCGACGCCGATCTGATCGCCTTCTCGGTCACCGACACCGGCATCGGGATCGCGTCCAGCAAGATGCTGGTGATCTTCGAGGCGTTCAAGCAGGCGGACGGCACGACGAGCCGGAAGTACGGCGGCACCGGCCTCGGTCTCTCGATCAGCCGGGAGATCGCACGGCTGCTCGGCGGCGAGATCCACGCGGCGAGCGAGCCGGGACGCGGTTCCACCTTCACCCTGTACCTGCCGCTGCACCGGGCCGAACTGCCGCCCCAGGGCTACCCCGCGGTGGGTTCCGGTTCCGCCGAGGTGTTGGGCGGCGCGGGCGAGATGGGGCACGTCCAGGCCCCGCAGGGCCAGCCGGCTCCGTTCGGCGACCCGGCCAACTCCGCCGGGATGTTCCGGCGGCGGCGCAAGGCCCTGGGAGACGCGGCCGGCAGGCCCGCGCTGCCCACCGGCCGGACCACTCCCGAGAGCCCTCCGCAGCAGGAGGAGTGGGTGCAGACGCAGGGGAGCCACGGCGAGAGCCAGGCGCAGAGCCAGCCGGCGGCGGAGGGGGAGAGGGAGCCCCGGCGGACGTTCCGCTTCCGCGGTGAGAAGGTCCTCATCGTCGACGACGACATCCGCAACGTCTTCGCCCTCACCAGCGTGCTGGAGCAGCACGGACTGGCGGTGCTGTACGCGGAGAACGGCCGTGAGGGCATCGAAGTCCTGGAGCAGCACGACGATGTGACGGTCGTGCTGATGGACATCATGATGCCCGAGATGGACGGTTACGCGACGACGACCGCAATCCGTCGGATGCCGCAGTTCGCCGGGTTGCCGATCGTCGCGCTCACCGCGAAGGCCATGAAGGGCGACCGGGAGAAGGCCATCGATTGCGGGGCTTCCGACTATGTGACGAAGCCGGTCGATCCTGATCACTTGCTTGCGGTGATGGAGCAGTGGATGCACGGAGAGTGATGGGGATGGGAACAAATGAGCGTCAGTTGTTGACCGACTGTGCTCGAGCGGGTGTGAACCCGCCGTACTCGGGGAACCTTCTGTTCTCAAACCGCGTTTGCGGTATGTGCACAGTGACATCGCGGTGACAGGGTGTGGTGACGGGCGGGGTGCGGCTACCATGACCGGCACAAGGACGGACGGCGTAAGGGAGTCGTCCCCTGGGGCGGCACCCGGTGCATTTCCGGGGCGAGGAGGACGGGCCATGGTGCAGAAGGCCAAGATCCTCCTGGTCGATGACCGGCCGGAGAATCTGCTGGCGCTGGAGGCCATCCTCTCTGCGCTCGATCAGACACTGGTCCGGGCATCGTCAGGGGAGGAGGCGCTCAAAGCGCTGCTCACGGACGACTTCGCGGTCATTCTGCTGGACGTCCAGATGCCGGGCATGGACGGTTTCGAGACAGCCGCGCACATCAAGCGGCGGGAGCGGACCCGGGACATCCCGATCATCTTCCTCACCGCGATCAACCACGGCCCGCATCACACCTTCCGCGGCTACGCGGCCGGTGCGGTGGACTACATCTCGAAGCCGTTCGACCCATGGGTCCTGCGGGCCAAGGTCTCGGTCTTCGTCGAGCTGTACATGAAGAACTGCAAGCTCCGCGAACAGGCCGCACTGCTGCGGCTCCAGTTGGAGGGCGACGGCCACGCGGGCGGCGAGCGCGAGAGGGAGCCTGCCGGTCTGCTGGCCGAACTCTCCGCGCGGCTCGCGGCGGTCGAGGAGCAGGCCGAAGCGCTCTCCAAGCAGCTCGACGACGAATCC
This sequence comes from Streptomyces sp. CA-278952, assembly GCF_028747205.1. Taxonomy (NCBI): domain Bacteria; kingdom Bacillati; phylum Actinomycetota; class Actinomycetes; order Kitasatosporales; family Streptomycetaceae; genus Streptomyces; species Streptomyces sp. CA-278952. The sequence goes on along the minus strand of NZ_CP112880.1, from coordinate 1,808,926 downwards.
GCGGACGCCGCGGCGGTAGCCACCGCCGCCCACCTCGAACGCAAGCTGACCGGCCTGCGCCGCGCGCTCGACGCGCTGGAGCCGGGCACCGGCGGGGGTACGGGCGTCATGCCCGCACAGAGCTGACGATTTCCGGCCCCTCCGGCTCGGCGCGCGTCGGCCGCTGCCGTGAGGCGGCGTCAGTTCCCGGCCCTCCGAGGGCGACACGGTCGGGTGAACCAGTAGGCGAACGTATTCACGGGCGACGACAGCGGTAACCTCGGCACCATGGCCTCACGTACGTCCGGCAAGGGTTCCCAGGGCGCGGCGGGCACCGCGAAGCGCGTCGGCCGTACCTCGGGCCCGGCGAAGAAAGCCGCGCCCGCCAAGAAGACCGCGCCCAAGAAGTCGGCTGCTCCCGCGAAGAAGGCCCCCGCGAAGAAGGCGGTGGCCAGGAAGCCCGCGCCCAAACCCGCGCCGTCACCCACCGGAGGCGTCTACCGGCTGGTGCGGGCGGTCTGGCTCGGCGCGGCGCACGGCGTCGGCGCGCTGTTCCGGTCGATAGGGCGCGGAGCCAAGGGACTTGACCCCGCCCACCGCAAGGACGGGCTCGCCCTGCTGCTGCTCGGCCTGGCGCTGATCGTCGCCGCGGGCACCTGGTCCAACCTCCAGGGGCCGGTCGGCGACCTGGTCGAGATGCTGGTGACCGGGGCCTTCGGCCGGCTCGATCTGCTCGCGCCGATACTGCTGGGCGCGATGGCGGTGCGGCTGATCCTGTACCCGGAGCGGCCCGACGCCAACGGCCGTATCGTCATCGGACTCTCCGCCCTGGTCATCGGAGTCCTCGGTCAGGTCCATATCGCCTGCGGTTCGCCGGGCCGGGACGCGGGCACCGAGGCGATGCAGGACGCGGGCGGGCTGATCGGCTGGGCCACCTCCAAGCCGCTGATCTTCATGATGGGCGAGGTGCTCGCCGTACCGCTGCTGGTGCTGCTCACCGTGTTCGGCCTCCTCGTCGTCACCGCCACCCCGGTCAACGCCATCCCGCAGCGGCTGCGTCAGCTCGGTGTCCGCCTCGGCATCGTGGAACCGGCGCCCGAGGCCGGCGACGGGTACGAGGACGACGACGAGCGCTACGACGAACAGTGGCGCGAAGCGCTGCCCGAGCGGACCCGCCGACGCGGTGCGCGGCGCACCGACGCGGACCCCGTCCACGACCACGACGAGGCGGAGGCGGAAGCGCTCACCAAGCGCAGGAGGCCCCGCAGGCCCTCCGCGCAGCCCGCGATGAACCGGCCGCTGGACGCGGTTGACGTCGCCGCGGCCGCTGCCGCCGCGCTCGACGGGGCCGTACTCAACGGCATGCCGCCCTCGCCGGTCGTCGCCGACCTGACCCAGGGCGTCTCCGTGGACCGGGAGCGCACCGGGACGCCCGTCCCCGGGGCCCGGGAGGCCGAGCGGGACGGCGCGGGGAAGGCCGGGGCGCGGCGCAGGCAGGACCGGTCCGGTGACGCGGACGACGCGACCGGCGGTGACACCTCCGGCCGGTCCGGCGCCGTTCCCGACCTGACGAAACCCGCACCCGAGCGTTCCGAGGGCCTGCCCGCCCGCGCCGAGCAGCTCCAGCTGTCCGGCGACATCACGTACTCGCTGCCCTCGCTCGACCTGCTGGAGCGCGGCGGACCGGGCAAGACCCGCAGCGCCGCCAACGACGTCGTCGTCGCCTCGCTGACCACCGTCTTCACCGAGTTCAAGGTCGACGCCGCGGTCACCGGGTTCACCCGGGGCCCGACCGTCACCCGCTACGAGATCGAGCTCGGCCCCGCCGTGAAGGTCGAGAAGATCACGGCACTGGCCAAGAACATCGCGTACGCCGTGGCGAGCCCGGACGTGCGGATCATCTCGCCGATCCCCGGCAAGTCCGCCGTCGGCATCGAGATCCCCAACTCCGACCGCGAGATGGTCAACCTCGGCGACGTGCTGCGCCTGGCGGACGCGGCCGAGGACGACCACCCGATGCTCGTGGCGCTCGGCAAGAACGTCGAGGGCGGCTACGAGATGGCCAATCTCGCCAAGATGCCGCACGTCCTGGTCGCCGGCGCCACCGGCTCCGGCAAGTCCTCCTGCATCAACTGCCTGATCACCTCGGTCATGGTGCGGGCCACCCCGGACGACGTGCGGATGGTCCTCGTCGATCCCAAGCGCGTCGAGCTCACCGCGTACGAGGGCATCCCCCACCTCATCACCCCGATCATCACCAACCCCAAGAAGGCCGCCGAGGCGCTCCAGTGGGTCGTTCGGGAGATGGACCTGCGCTACGACGACCTCGCCAACTTCGGCTACCGGCACATCGACGACTTCAACCACGCGGTGCGCAACGGCAAGTGCAAGGCGCCCGAGGGCAGTGAGCGGGAGCTGTCCCCGTACCCGTACCTGCTGGTGATCGTCGACGAGCTGGCCGACCTGATGATGGTGGCCCCGCGCGACGTCGAGGACTCGATCGTCCGCATCACCCAGCTGGCCCGCGCGGCCGGCATCCACCTGGTGCTCGCCACCCAGCGGCCCTCGGTCGACGTGGTGACCGGTCTGATCAAGGCCAACGTGCCCTCCCGGCTCGCCTTCGCCACCTCCTCCCTCGCCGACAGCCGCGTCATCCTCGACCAGCCCGGCGCCGAGAAGCTCATCGGCAAGGGCGACGGGCTCTTCCTCCCGATGGGCGCCAACAAACCCACCCGCATGCAGGGAGCGTTCGTCACCGAGGACGAGGTCGCCGCCGTCGTCCAGCACTGCAAGGACCAGATGGCCCCGGTCTTCCGGGACGACGTCGTGGTGGGAACGAAACAGAAGAAGGAGATCGACGAGGACATCGGCGACGACCTGGACCTGCTCTGCCAGGCCGCCGAACTGGTCGTCTCCACCCAGTTCGGATCGACCTCGATGCTCCAGCGCAAGCTCCGGGTCGGATTCGCGAAGGCGGGCCGGCTGATGGACCTGATGGAGTCCCGCAACATCGTCGGACCCAGCGAGGGTTCCAAGGCGCGCGACGTCATGGTGAAGCCCGACGAACTCGACGGGGTGTTGGCCGTCATCCGCGGGGAATCCGCTCCGTAAAGGTTCTGTGGGCAACCGTTTCCTACGGTCGAACGTCCAGTTGGAGGGAGGGACGGAACCGTGCTCCTCCCCGCAGCTCGCTCCGTCTCCACCTCACCCGTACTCCCACCCCGTTCGGCCCACTACAGGTTGACCAGTCCTCGATCGGGGCTGTGCTCCGTCCCTGCTCCGCCCCCGGAGCCGGCGGCGGGGCCGTCCGGCGAACCCGATGGCGTACAAAGTCGTCCCTCCCGGTTGCCCCTCCCTTTCGTACCCCCCCTAGACTGAACATCCAGCAGGTGGCTCACGCTCGAAAGGCGCCCCCGTGTCCATCGGCAACTCCCCCGAAGACGACCGGCCTTCGATCGGTCGTGCCCTTCAGCAGGCTCGTATCGCCGCGGCTCTGACGGTCGAGGAAGTCAGCAGCTCCACCCGGGTGCGCATCCCCATCGTGCACGCGATCGAGCAGGACGACTTCTCACGCTGCGGCGGCGACGTCTACGCCCGCGGCCACATCCGCACGCTCGCCCGTGCCGTCGGCCTCGATCCGGAACCGCTGGTCGAGGAGTACGACGCCGATCACGGCGGCCGTCCCGCACCGACCCCCGCGGCTCCGCTGTTCGAAGCGGAACGCATCCGCTCCGAACCCCGGCGGCCCAACTGGACCGCGGCCATGGTCGCGGCCATCGTCGCCGTCATCGGGTTCGTCGGCTTCACGTTCTTCAGCGGCGAGGACGAACCCTCGAACACCGCGCAGATCGCGGAGGGCTCCAAGCCCGACAAGACCGCGGCCAAGCCCACCGCCACGAAGCCCTCCGACCCCAAGCCCGTGCCCTCCGAGAGCGCCATCGCCGCCGCCCCCCGGGACAAGGTGACGGTCAAGCTCAGCGCGGACCGGGGCAAGAGCTGGATCTCGGCCAAGGATCACAACGGACGGCAGCTCTTCGACGGGCTGCTGCTCCAGGGCGAGTCCAAGACCTTCCAGGACAAGGAGCGCATCGACCTCGTCCTCGGCGACGCCGGGGCGATCGAGCTCTTCGTCAACGGCAAGCAGGTCGAGGACCGCTTCGGCCCGGGCCAGGTCGAACGGCTTTCCTACACCAAGGGCGACCCCGAGGCCGGCTGATCCGCCGCCCTCCGCTTCCGCACACGTCCCGACGGGCGTCCGGCATCGCGCCGGGCGCCCGTCGGCGTTCCCCGGCCCGGGCCCTGTTACTCCCCGTAGCGGGAAGGGGTGCCGGTAGGGGCAGGCAACCCTGCACGGCAGGGGGGCCGCCGGGACAAAGTAGTCTTGAGTCCATGCCCGAACGCCGTACCGTCGCCCTTGTCACTCTTGGCTGCGCCCGTAACGAGGTGGACTCGGAGGAGCTTGCAGGCCGCTTGGCAGCGGACGGCTGGGACCTCGTCGAGGATGCCTCCGACGCGGATGTCGCAGTCGTCAACACCTGTGGGTTCGTCGAAGCCGCCAAGAAGGACTCCGTCGACGCCCTGCTCGAAGCCAACGATCTTAAGGATCAAGGCCGCACCCAGGCCGTCGTCGCCGTCGGCTGCATGGCCGAGCGCTACGGCAAGGACCTCGCCGAGGCCCTGCCGGAGGCGGACGGTGTCCTCGGATTCGACGACTACGCCGACATCTCCGACCGGCTCCAGACCATCCTCAACGGCGGCATCCACGCCTCGCACACCCCGCGCGACCGCCGCAAGCTCCTGCCGATCAGCCCCGCCGAGCGGCAGGACGCCGCCGTGGCGCTGCCCGGCCACGCCCAGGAGACGCCCGCCCCCGCGCCCGAGGACCTCCCCGAAGGAGTCGCACCGGTCTCCGGGCCGCGGGCGCCGTTGCGCCGCAGGCTCGGCACCAGCCCCGTAGCCTCGGTGAAGCTCGCCTCCGGCTGCGACCGCCGCTGCTCCTTCTGCGCCATCCCCTCCTTCCGCGGCTCGTTCATCTCGCGGCGTCCCTCGGACGTGCTCCAGGAAACCCGCTGGCTGGCCGAACAGGGCGTCAAGGAGGTCATGCTCGTCTCCGAGAACAACACCTCCTACGGCAAGGACCTCGGCGACATCCGCCTCCTGGAGACCCTGCTGCCCGAGCTGGCCGACGTGGACGGCATCGAGCGGATCCGGGTCAGCTATCTCCAGCCCGCCGAGATGCGCCCGGGCCTCATCGACGTCCTCACCTCGACGCCGAAGGTCGCCCCGTACTTCGACCTCTCCTTCCAGCACTCCGCCCCCGGCGTGCTGCGCGCGATGCGCCGCTTCGGCGACACCGACCGCTTCCTGGAGCTCCTGGACACCATCCGGAGCAAGGCCCCCCAGGCCGGCGCCCGCTCCAACTTCATCGTCGGTTTCCCCGGCGAGAGCGAGGCGGACCTCGCCGAGCTGGAACGCTTCCTCACCGGTGCCCGCCTCGACGCGATCGGCGTCTTCGGGTACTCGGACGAGGAGGGCACCGAGGCGGTCGGCTATGAGAACAAGCTCGACGCCGACACCATCGCGGAGCGCCTCGCCCACATCTCCCAGCTGGCCGAGGAGCTGACCTCGCAGCGGGCCGAGGAGCGCGTCGGCGAGACCCTCCAGGTGCTGGTGGAGTCCGTGGAGTCGGAGGAGGACGGCGAGGTCGCGATCGGGCGCGCGGCGCACCAGGCCCCCGAAACCGATGGCCACGTGGTCTTCACCACACGCGAGGGACTCGTGCCGGGCCGTATGGTCGAGGCAAAGGCAGTGGGCACCGAGGGCGTCGACCTGGTGGCGGAACACCATGAGCTTGCGGAGGTAGCCAGATGACCGGAGTCCCGGCATCCGCGACAGGCGGCACCGGCGCGAAGCCGGTCCGCGGCGGCAAGCTGGGCACTGCGGCCGTCAACCAGGCCAGCCTGTGGAACATCGCCAACATCCTGACCATGGTGCGGCTGCTGCTCGTGCCCGGGTTCGTCCTGCTGCTGTTCCACGACGGCGGATACGACCCGGTCTGGCGCGCCTTCGCCTGGGCGGCCTTCGCCGTCGCGATGATCACCGACCTGTTCGACGGTCATCTGGCGCGGGCGTACAACCTGGTCACGGACTTCGGGAAGATCGCCGACCCGATCGCCGACAAAGCGATCATGGGCGCGGCGCTGGTCTCGCTGTCCGTCCTGGGTGATCTGCCGTGGTGGATCACCGGGGTGATCCTCGCCCGTGAGCTGGGCATCACGCTGATGCGGTTCTGGGTCATCCGGCACGCGGTGATCCCGGCCAGCCGAGGCGGCAAGCTGAAGACGCTCGCGCAGGGGACGGCGGCCGGGATGTACGTCCTGGTGCTCACCGGGCCCCTGGCCACCTTGCGCTTCTGGGTGATGATGGTCGCCGTCGTGCTGACGGTCGTCACCGGACTCGATTACGCACGTCAGGCCGTTGTCCTGCGTCGCCAGGGCCTGGCCGCCGAGCGCGCCGCCGCGGTCGCGCGGGCCGCGGAGGCCCTTCAGGCCACCGTCGGCACCGCTGCCGACGCCGGCCCGGCCGCCGGGGCCGTGGCCGGCGCGAAGGACGTCCGCGGTACTGCCGAGGCGCGCGACGCCGCGGAGGCCGAGCGGTGACAGCCGCTGCCCGGGTGCTCCGGCTCCTCGGAGCGCGGGGCGAGACGCTCGCCGTCGCCGAATCGCTGACGGGCGGCCTGGTCGCCGCCGAGCTGACCTCCGTACCCGGCGCCTCCCGGTCCTTCCGCGGATCGGTGACGGCTTACGCCACCCCCCTGAAGCGGGACGTCCTGGGCGTCGACGGGGGTCTGCTGGCGGAACGCGGAGCCGTGGACCCCGCGGTCGCGCTGCAGATGGCGGCCGGTGTGCGCCGGGTCCTCGACGCGGACTGGGGCGTCTCCACCACGGGAGTCGCGGGACCGGAACCACAGGACGGGCAGCCGGTCGGCACGGTCTACGTCGCCGTGGCCGGACCCTCCGGCATCGAGAAAGTGAGGGCTCTGCGGTTGAATGGTGAGAGGGCGGATATCCGTAGTGAGAGTGTGCGGGGCGCCCTCGAACTGCTCGCAGGCGAACTCGGTGAGAATGCGCGGGCACAGGATACGGAACAGAACGGGGGGAATTGATGTTTGCAGCCCTGAGTGAACACGACATCGCTCCCCGCACAGCCGCAGCACAAGGCGGTACGGTAGGGCGTGAAGGATGCGGCTACGCGGTCCGAGGAGGGAGCCACCGATGATTCTGCTCCGTCGCCTACTGGGTGACGTGCTGCGTCGGCAGCGCCAGCGCCAAGGCCGTACTCTGCGCGAAGTCTCCTCGTCCGCCCGGGTCTCGCTCGGTTATCTCTCCGAGGTGGAGCGGGGGCAGAAGGAGGCGTCCTCCGAGCTGCTCTCCGCGATTTGCGACGCGCTTGACGTACGGATGTCCGAGCTCATGCGTGAAGTGAGCGACGAGCTCTCGCTCGCAGAGCTGGCCGAGTCGGCAGCTGCCAGTGATCCGGTCCCAGCACCGGTTCGTCCCATGCTCAACTCCGTCTCCGTCTCGTCGGTCGCAGGTGTGCCGTCGGGCCGGGTGACCATCAAGGCGCCCGCGGAAGCGGTGGACGTCGTCGCCGCCTGATCCACGCGGCACAGTTGCTCGACCGGAGTCCCGGTCGGCCCTTAACGGGGTCGGCCGGGACTTTCGCGTTCGACGTCCACCTGGCCGCCGGGCCCTGCGTGTGGTCTGTGAGTCGCGCGCCTCACAGGTGTGAGCCCTCGGCGGGTGGGCAGACGGAGGACAAGGCTCGCGTGACCGTTTTGCTTCATATGTGCCATCGTGGGTGATGCACCGAGACGGTCAGCGAAAGCGGCTGACGGATGGGAGTAGCGCACATGTCTGTGGTCAAGAGCACGTTGTCCGAGAGCGACCTCAAGGTCGTGGGAACGGCGCTGCAGGGCGCTCTGGTCGACCTCGTCGACCTCTCCCTGGTGGCCAAGCAGGTCCATTGGAACGTAGTCGGTCCACGCTTCCGCTCCGTGCACCTCCAGCTCGACGACGTCGTCGTCACGGCCCGGCAGCACTCCGACACTGTCGCCGAGCGCGCCTCGGCGGTCGGGGTCAACCCGGACGGGCGCTCCGGCACGGTGTCCAAGGAGACCGCCATCGCATCCGTGCCCGAGGGCTGGATCAAGGACGCCGATGCCGTGCGGATCCTGGTGGACGCGCTGGGCGTGGTCATCGGCCGGATGCGGGAGCGCATCGAGGCGACCGACGCACCGGATCCGATCACCCAGGACCTGCTGATCGGGCTGACGGCGGAGCTCGAGAAGCACGCCTGGATGTTCCAGGCGGAGAGCGCCTGAACCGGCGCCCGACCGACGACCGAGATACGTCCCGAGCAGAAGGAGCGACATCATGAGTGACGGAGCCATGGACAAGATGAAGGGCAAGGGCAAGGAGGCTGTCGGCAAGCTGACCGGCGACCGCCGCAAGGAGGCCGAGGGCAAGGCCGATCAGACCAAGGGCGGGGCCAAGGAGGCGGCGGACGGAATCGGCGACCGCGCCAAGGGCGTGAAGGACTCCCTCCGCCGGGACGACGACAAGTAGTCCTGACCCTTCGGAGCCACTGCCCGGACACTGCCCCCGGGTTCGAGTGCCCCCGCCGTTTCGGCGGGGGCACCCCTGCGTGGGTGACCCCTCGGCCGGGCGTTCTGGATGCACCACGGCCGCTGCCAGGGGAAACTGCCGGAAAGGACGTCGGCCGCGGGAGGCAGCGATGATACGGCGATGGGTGCCGGCGCTGGTTCTCGGCGGACTGTGGTGGTGGGCGGTACTCCGGCTGGTGCTGCGTCCGGAACAGGCGGGGCTGGTGGAGGGGGCAGTGGCGGCGGGGGGCTGGGGGCTGAGTCTGTTACCGGTCCATGTCGCGTCGGCCGGGGCGGTGAGCCCGTCGGGGCGGTCAGGGTGGTCGGGTCTGCTCCGGCCGTCGGGCTCGTTGGGTTCGTTGGCGCGGCGGTGGTCTACCAAGGCATGGCGACGCCGCCGTTCGGCCGGAGAATCTGACCGGTCATGAAGGCCGAGGCGTCCGAGGCCAGGTGCAGCACGGTATGGGCGACGTCCTCCGGTTCGCCGACCCGGCCCAGCGGGGAGATCCGGGCCATCGTCGCCTCCGCCCGCTGCTGACCCGAGGCATCGTGCCGGTCGGTCATGGGCGTACGGATCCAGCCGGGTGCCACGGCGTTCACCCGTATGGCGTGAGGCCCCAGCTCCGTGGCGAGCGTCTTGGTGAGCTGCACCACGGCGGCCTTCGCGACGCTGTAGCAGAGCAGGCCCGCGCTCGCGGAGTCCACCGCGCCGGACGCCATCGTGATCAGCGAGCCGGGGGCGGAGCGGGCCGTCATGGAGCGGGCCACCTCCTGGCAGGCGTACAGCACCCCTCGGAAATTGACGGCCAGCACGCGGTCCAGGTCCTCGTCCGCCGTCTCCAGCACGCTGCTGGTGTGCATGATCCCGGCCGAGGCGACCAGGACGTCGAGACGCCCGGCCGCGCCGACGGCCGCACGGACCTGGTCGCGGTCGGTGACGTCGAGAGGGTGGGTCCGGGCGCTGCCACCCGCTTCGGCGATCAGCTCGTACGTCCGGCGCAGCCCCGCCCCGTCACGGTCCGCACAGTGCACCGTCGCCCCGGCTTCCGCGAGCAGCAGGGCGCTCGCCCGCCCGATCCCGCTCGCCGCGCCGGTGATGAACGCGGCGCGGCCCGTGAGGTCGTACGCGGAGAGAAGCATGACGGGACCGTACGACCGCATCTGACGGATCGTCAACTACGGGGTCGGTCCTGATTGGCAACTGGGACACCAGTAGGTGGGGCGGTCGTCCTGGTCGGTGAGACGGATCGGAGTTCCGCAGCGCAGACAGGGGCGACGGGCCCGCCCGTAGACGTACAGCCGCTCCTGTACGCGGACGGGTGGCCGGGCGCGTGGGCGGGCGGGGGCCGGGGTCGGTGCGGTGGGCGGGGCGTTCGGTGGGGGTGCTGTGGTGGGCAGGCTCGGCGGGCCCGGTGGCGTGCGGAGTTCGGAGGTGATCGTCGTGGTGCGGGTGGGGCGCTCGCGGTTGGCGTGCAGCAGTCGCTCGGCGAGCGTGACGAGCCGGAGGAGCGCGCCGTCGGGGAGGGCGCCCACGGGGAGCCAAGGCGTGACGCGGGCCAGGAAGCACAGCTCGCACTTGTAGACGTTGCCGATGCCGGCCAGATTGCGCTGGTCCAGGAGTGCCTCGCCCAGGGGGCGCTCCGGCGCGGCGAGCAGCCGGTCCAGGGCCAGGCCGGGATCCCAGTCGGGGCCCAGCAGATCAGGGCCCAGATGGCCCACGGCCCGGTCCTCCTCGCTGGTGCGCAGCAGCTCCAGCACCGGTAGCCGGTAGCCGACCGCGGTGTGCTCCGCGTTGGCGAGGATCGCGCGGATCTGGTGCCCCGGGCCGCCGCGCCAGCGTTCGTCCGGGGCGTACACCCGCCAGGCGCCGTCCATCCGGAGGTGGCTGTGCAGGGTCAGGCCGCCCTCGACGCGGGTCAGCAGGTGCTTGCCGCGGGCGGTGACGTCCAGGACCGTCCGGCCGGAGAGGTCGGCGGTGGCGAAACGGGGGACGCGCAGGTCGGACCGGGTCAGCACCTGCCCGGCCAGCGCTTCGTGGAGCCGGGTGGCGGTCTGGAGGACGGTGTCTCCTTCGGGCATGCCTCCATGATGGGCCGCGCCCTGGCGTTCGTGCCATGGTCCGGCCCGCAGTCGGGTCGGGTGGCGTCCGGCCGGGGGTCGGTGGCGTCGGCCGACGGGGCAGGTGCCGTCCGCCGAGGTGGCCTCCGCCGAGGTGCTGTCCGTCGGGATGCCGGGCCCGGGATGATCGGGGGACGGCACCTCGGTCATCGGTGGCTCGGATCAGGCGCGCAGGCGCAGGCCTCTCGGAGTGGCGAGGAACCCTGCGGTCTCCAGCGTCCGGCCCAGCGGCGAGGTGAGGGAGGAGACGCCGTTCGTCCGCTCCACCGTCACCGTGCCCAGGGCGCCGGCGCGGGCCGAGGCGGCCAGGGCCTCGGCCGCCGCCCGCAGGGCCGGGGCCTCGGGGTCGGACGGCCAGGCCAGGAGGGTCTTCCCGCCCCGCTCCATGTAGAGCGTCAGCTCGCCGTCGACGAGGACGACCAGTGCACCCGCCTTGCGGCCCGGCTTGTGTCCGGCGCCGTCAGGGGACTCGGGCCACGGCAGGGCGGCGCCGTACGCGTTGGCCGGGTCGGCCGCGGCCAGCACCAGAGCCTGGGGTGCGGAGTCCGGATCGCGACGGTCGCGGGCCGTGGAGGCCGCACGCAGGCGGTCCACCGCGCCGTCCATCGCGAACTGGGCGGCCCCGAGCCCCTCGACCACATAGCCGCGCCGCGCCTGCCCGTTGTCCTCGAAGGCGGCCAGGATGCGGTACGTCGCGGAGAAGCCGCCCTCCACCCCTTCGGCCTGCACCGCGCCGCGGGTCACCACGCCGTGCCGGTCGAGGAGGGTACGGGCCAGGGCGTGGGCGCGGTGGGTCGGTTCCGGTTCGACCGGGGGCAGCAGGGACCAGCGGCCCGAGACGGTCGGCGGGCCGGTGCGCGACGCGGGACGGGCGGCGGCGGTGAGCGAGCCGTAACGCCCGCGCGGGACGCTGCGCCGGGAGCGGTGGGCGGTGGAGCCCGCCGTCCGCCCCGAGCCCAGGAGCGAGCGCAGCGGGGCCAGGGTGTCGTTGGTGAGCCGCCCGGACCAGGCCAGGTCCCACAGGGCGTCGGCCAGCTGCTGGTCCGTGCAGTCCGGGTGGGTCGTGGCCCGGACCTGGTCGGCGATCTGCCGGAAGAAGAGGCCGTAGCCGCCGGAGAGCGTGGTGAGCGCGGACTCGTGGAGCGCCGACAGCTCCAGTGGGTGCGGCGGAGGCAGGAGCAGGGGCGCACTGTCGGCGAGGTAGAGGGAGACCCAGCCGTCCTTGCCGGGCAGCGCGCCCGCACCGGCCCAGACGGCCTCGCCCGTGGTCGTCAGCTCGTCGAGCATCGCAGGGGAATAGCCCATGACCCGGCTCGGCAGGATCAGCTTCTCCAGCGCCGACGCGGGAACGGGCACGCCCTGAAGCTGCTCGACGGCGCGGGCCAGCCCGTCGATGCCCCGCAGACCGTTGGAGCCGAAATGCTGCCACTGGGGGAGGAAGGAGGCGAGGGCCGCGGGCGGCACCGGCTCCAGCTCCTGGCGGAGCGCCGCCAGCGAACGGCGGCGGAGCCTGCGCAGCACGGTGGCGTCGCACCATTCCTGGCCGATGCCCGCCGGATGGAACTCGCCCTGGACGGTCCTGCCGGAGGCAGACAGCCGTTGCAGCGCCCCGTCGGTTACGGCGGTGCCCAGCCCGAAGCGCTCGGCGGCCCTGGCGGCGGTGAACGGGCCGTGCGTCCGCGCGAAGCGGGCGAGGAGGTCGCCGAGCGGGTCCTTCACCGGCTCGGTGAACGCCTCGGGAACGCCGACCGGGAGCGCGGTGCCCAGGGCGTCGCGCAGCCGGCCGGCGTCCTCGATCGCCGCCCAGTGATCGGCCCCGGCGATCCGGACCTGGATCGCCCGGCGGGCCGACGCCAGCTCCGGTGCCCAGGACGGCTCGGCGCCCCGCTCGGCGAGCTCGGCGTCGGTGAGGGGGCCCAGGACCCGCAGGAGGTCGGCGACCCCCTCGACGTCCTTGATCCGCCGGTCCTCGGTGAGCCACTGCAGCTCCCGCTCCAGCTCGGTGAGGACCTCGGGGTCGAGCAGCTCGCGCAGCTCCGCCTGGCCCAGCAGTTCGGCGAGGAGATGGGAGTCCAGGGAGAGGGCGGCGGCGCGCCGTTCGGCGAGGGGCGAGTCGCCCTCGTACAGGAACTGCGCCACGTAACCGAAGAGGAGCGAGCGGGCGAACGGCGAGGGCTCCTGGGTGGTCACCTCGACCAGTCGGACCCGGCGTGCCTCCAGGTCGCCCATCAGTTCCGTGAGCCCGGGGACGTCGAACACGTCCTGGAGGCATTCGCGGACGGCCTCCAGAACGATCGGGAACGAGCCGAACTCGGAGGCGACCTGGAGCAGCTGGGAGGCCCGCTGGCGCTGCTGCCAGAGCGGGGTGCGCTTACCGGGGGATCGCCGCGGCAGCAGCAGGGCGCGCGCGGCGCACTCCCGGAACCGGGCGGCGAACAGGGCCGATCCGCCCACCTGGTCGGTGACGATCTGCTGGACCTCGCCCGGGTCGAAGACGACGTCGGCGGCCGCCACCGGGGGCTGGTCGCTGTCGTAGGCCACGGCTCCCGGCGCGGATCCGCCGTGCTCGCTGTCCGGGGGCCCCGGGGCGTCGAAATCGAGCAGGTCGAGGCCCATCATGTCCGCGTCGGGCAGCCGCAGCACGATCCCGTCGTCGGCGTGCATCACCTGGGCGTCCATCCCGTAGCGCTCACCGAGGCGGGCGGAGAGAGCGAGCGCCCAGGGGGCGTGCACCTGGGCGCCGAAGGGGGAGTGCACGACGACCCGCCAGTCGCCCAGCTCGTCCCGGAACCGCTCGACCAGGATCGTCCGGTCGTCCGGGACGTGGCCGCAGGCTCGGCGCTGCTCGTCCAGATAGGCCAGGATGTTGTCCGCCGCCCAGGCGTCGAGCCCGGCGGCCAGCAGACGCAGCCGGGCGTCCTCGTCGGAGAGCCCGCCGATCTCCCGGAGGAACGCCCCCAGGGCACGCCCGAGCTCCAGGGGGCGGCCCAGCTGGTCGCCCTTCCAGAACGGCAGCCGGCCCGGAACGCCCGGGGCGGGCGAGACGAGAACCCGGTCCCGGGTGATGTCCTCGATCCGCCAGGACGTGGTGCCCAGGGTGAAGACGTCGCCCACACGGGACTCGTAGACCATCTCCTCGTCCAGCTCGCCGACCCGGCCGCCGCCCTTCTTCGGGTCGGCCCCGGCGAGGAAGACGCCGAAGAGCCCTCGGTCGGGAATGGTGCCCCCCGAGGTGACGGCGAGCCTCTGCGCCCCGGGGCGGCCCGTGACCGTGCCCCCGACGCGGTCCCACACGACCCGGGGGCGCAGCTCCGCGAAGGCGTCGGAGGGATAGCGCCCGGCGAGCATGTCGAGCACGGCGGTGAACGCCGACTCGGGGAGCGAGGCGAACGGGGCCGCCCGGCGGACCAGGGCCAGCAGGTCGTCCGCCTGCCAGCTGTCCAGCGCCACCATGGCGACCAGCTGCTGGGCGAGGACGTCCAGCGGGTTGGACGGGATGCGCAGCGCCTCGATGGCCCCTACGCGCATCCGCTCGGTGACGACGGCGGCCTGCACCAGATCGCCGCGGTACTTCGGGAAGACCACCCCGGTGGAGACCGCTCCCACCTGGTGTCCGGCCCGGCCCACCCGCTGGAGGCCGGAGGCGACGGAGGGCGGGGACTCCACCTGGATCACCAGGTCGACCGCGCCCATGTCGATGCCCAGCTCCAGGCTGGAGGTGGCCACCACGGCGGGCAGCCGGCCCGCCTTGAGGTCCTCCTCGACCTGGGCCCGCTGCTCCTTGGAGACCGAGCCGTGGTGGGCGCGGGCCAGCAGGGCGGGAGCGCCCCTGCCCGTACCGGACTGGGCCATGATCTCGGCGGGGGCGTGCGCCTCCGGGAGGACGGGGGCCGGGTCGTCGGGGTCGAACGCGGTGCCGGTGGCCCGCTCGTACGCGATCTCGTTCAGTCGGTTGCACAGCCGCTCCGCCAGCCGCCGGGAGTTGGCGAAGACGATGGTGGAGCGGTGCGACTGCACGAGATCGGCGATGCGCTCCTCGACATGCGGCCAGATCGAGGGCTTGTCCGCCTGGCCGGAGTCACCGTCCGTGGCGGGGGAGCCGCCCAGCTCGCCCAGATTCTCGACCGGGACCACGACCGAGAGGTCGAATTCCTTGGTCGACCGGGGCTGGACGATCTCCACCTTGCGCTGCGGTGACAGGAAGCGGGCCACCTCGTCGACCGGCCGGACCGTCGCGGACAGGCCGATGCGTCGTGCAGGACGCGCCAGCAGCTCGTCGAGACGCTCCAGGGACAGGGCGAGATGGGCGCCGCGCTTCGTGCCGGCGACCGCGTGCACCTCGTCGAGGATCACCGTCTCGACGCCGGCCAGTGCGTCCCGGGCGGAGGACGTCAGCATCAGGAACAGCGACTCGGGCGTGGTGATCAGGATGTCCGGCGGCCTGGTCACCATGGAGCGCCGCTCGGCGGGCGGGGTGTCTCCGGACCGGATGCCGACCCGCACCTCCGGCTCCGGCAGGCCCAGGCGCACCGACTCCTGGCGGATGCCGGTCAGCGGCGAGCGGAGATTGCGCTCGACGTCGACCGCGAGGGCCTTGAGCGGGGACACGTACAGCACTCGGCAGCGCTTCTTCGCGTCGGCGGGCGGCGGCTCGGCCGCCAGCCGGTCCAGCGAGGCGAGGAACGCGGCCAGTGTCTTACCGGAACCGGTCGGTGCGACGACCAGGACATCGCTGCCCTCGCCGATGGCCCGCCAGGCGCCCTCCTGCGCAGCGGTGGGCGCGCTGAAAGCCCCGGCGAACCAACTGCGGGTCGCGGGCGAGAACGCGTCGAGCGCGGATCCGGTCATGCTCCCCATCGTGCACCCCGGCACTGACAACGGGCCGGTGACACCGCGCGCGGTGGCCCGCTCAGCCGGTGGCTTACGACCGGGAGCTGCGAGAATGGCGCCATGACGGGAGCGGACGGCACGGAGGAATGGGCACGGCACTGGCAGTACGCCGCGCTGCCCGACCTCGATCTGCTGCGCGCCCGGTACGTCCGGCACACCTTCCCCCGGCACAGCCATGAGGGCTATGTCTTCGGCGCCGTCACCGGCGGGGTGGAGGACGTGGGGCTGCCGGGCGGCACGGTCCACGCGGTCCCCGGAACCGTCGTCATGATCAACCCCGAGGTCCCGCACACCGCCCGCTCCGGGGCGCCGGAGGGATGGGCGTACGCCACGCTCTACCCGTCGGCCCGGGTCGTCAACGACATCGCGGCCGAGGTGACGTCCCTGCGCGGCACGGTCGGCTTCGCCGAGACCCGGGTGACCGACCCCCATGCCTCCCGCCTGATCACCGAGGTGCACCGGGCGGCGGAGGAGGGCAACGCGCTGGCGGCCGACAGCCTGCTGCGGGTCCTGGTCACGCGGCTCCTCAGCCGGCACGGCAGTCCGTTGCCCGGACTGGCCGCACACACCGGGGGTGCGCGGAACGCCGTACGTGCCCGCGCCGCGCTGGAGGAGCACATGGCCGCCCCGCCCACGCTGGAGACGCTCGCCGCCGAGCTGGGCACCGGCCCGTTCGCGCTGCTGAGAGCGTTCAAGAAGGAGTACGGGATGCCGCCCCACACGTGGCTCACCGACGCCCGGGTGCGCAGGGCCCGTCGCCTGCTCGACGCCGGTGTCGCTCCCGCCGAGGCCGCGACCGCCGTCGGCTTCACGGATCAGCCGCACCTCAACCGCCACTTCACCCGGATCGTGGGTGTGCCGCCCGGCGCCTACCAGCGCGAGCGCGGGGCGCTGCGGCCCGGCCGATGAGGGCGCAAGAACGTACCGGTGATGACGCAGACCACCTCAGCGCGTGTGCAGATGCAGAGTGCGACTGTGCGTGCGCAGAAGGTGTCGACCGGTGTGCAAGAACGTACAAGACCCGACCCTGGTGATCCCCGTAGCGTTCCGGGCGTGGCAGAACAGACAGCATTCCCAGGGAGCACCGGCGCGCCCGGTGCCGTATCGCCGGGTCCGCCCGGCCGGCCGGCCGAGGCCCTTCCGGACAAGCCGGACGCGGCCGTCGTCCGCGACGCGCTCGGTGTCGGCATCGCCGTCGGGCTCTCCGGCTTCGCCTTCGGCGTCACCTCCGCCGGCTCCGGCCTCAGCCTGCTCCAGACCTGCGTCCTGAGTCTTCTCGTCTTCACCGGCGCCTCGCAGTTCGCCCTGGTCGGCGCGCTGGCCGCGGGCGGCAATCCCTACACTGCGGCGGCCGGGGCCTTTTTCCTGGGCGTCCGGAACGCGTTCTACGGTCTGCGGCTCTCCCAACTGCTCGCGCTCCCCCGCGCGGTACGGCCCTTCGCCGCCCACTGGGTCATCGACGAGACGACCGCGGTCACCCTGCCCCAGCCCACCCGGCGGGCCGCGCGCATCGGCTTCACGGTCACCGGACTCACCCTGTACGTGCTGTGGAACCTCACCACCCTCGTGGGAGCCCTGGGCGCCGAGGCGCTGGGCGACACCGACGCGTGGGGCCTGGACGCGGCGAGTCCCGCGGTGTTCCTCGCGCTGCTCGCGCCGATGCTCAGAAGCACCATGGAACGCGTCACGGCGGGGCTGGCCGTCCTGCTGGCGCTGACGCTGCTGCCCGTTCTGCCGGCGGGCGTGCCCGTTCTGCTGTCGGCGCTCGCGGCACCCGTCGTCCTCTTCCTCATGGGACGGACGAAACGGGGACCGGACCCCGAGGGCCCCGAGGATCGCGCGGCGCCCCGGCAGAAGAAGACGGCACAGCGGGAGAAGGAGGAGCGGCACCCATGAACGTCTGGATCGCCATCGGACTGACCGTGGCGGGCTGCTACCTCGCCAAGCTCCTGGGCCTGCTGGTGCCCGCGGGCGTGCTGGAGCGACCGCTGGTCCAGCGGATGGCAGCCCTGCTGCCCGTGGCGTTGCTGGCGGCTCTCACCGCACAGCAGACCTTCGGCGACGGTCAGCAACTCGTCCTCGACGCCCGTGCCGCCGGTCTCGGGGCAGCGGCACTCGCGCTGGTCCTCCGCGCTCCCTTCCTGGTCGTCGTCGGTGCGGGAGTCCTGGTCACGGCCGGCGTCCGGGCACTGGCCTGAGCGAGCCGAATGCCCGAAAGCCGAACGCGGGGAGGGAGCCGCCCGCCACACCGGACACGCGGTCAGCCGAGCGGACGGCCGTACGAGCGGAGCGTGCCCAAGGCCCTGAGGGTCACCAGGGGGCGTCCTTCCAGTGCGGTTCCCGGTGCCCACTGACGCCAGGTCACCGGCCATCCGCCGTCGTCCTGCTGCTCGGCGGCCAGGTGGTCGAGCGAGCGCTCCAGCTCCTCGTCCGTGAACCAGCGGCGGGCCAGGGACCCGGGCGTACGGGCGTAGTCGTGCGGGAAGTGGTGCTCGCCCGGCGCGTAGCCCGTCGCCACCGGACACTCCGCCCGCCGGGAGGGATCGAGCACCGCGAGCCGTTGTTCGCGCACCAGGCGGCCGAGCCGGTCGGCCGCCACCTCGGCGCGTGCCCGGTCCGGGGCGCAGTCCAGAAAGGCGACCGCGGCCTCGATCTCGTAAGGATGGGACTGCTCCAGAGCCTCGACGGCACTCCAGCAGAAGTCTGTCGCCCGGAACAGCCAGGCGTGCCACACCTGATTGCCGTGGAGCAGCCCGACGACCGGGCCGGTCGCGAGCAGCTCCGCCGGAGGGTCGTCCACGATGGGGATGAACGGGGCCGCCGGATACCCGCGCTGGGTAGGAAGCAGGGCGGGAAGTGCGCCTTCTCTGGTTGACACATCGGTCAGAAAGCGACAGATCCGTTCCACGCGCTGTCCGGCGCAGCGATCGATCGAATCAAGAACGCTCAGCGCATGGGCGGTATGGAGCGGTTGGCTGACCGGACCCCGGAGATCGGGTTCCAGCGCGTGACCGTAGCCGCCGTCCTCGTTCTGATAGGCGGAGAGGGCCGATTCGACGGCGTCGGGATCGCCGTCCAGGAAGTCATGGGCGAACCTCCGCTGTTCGAGGACACGGGCCGTGAGCCAGATGAACTGCTCGGCTCGCGCGAGGGTGCTTGCTCCGGTTCCAGCCATGGACCGACCGTAGAGGGGAAAGGCGTCCGGCACATGCCCGGCGGACCGGCTGCACTCTCAGGAGCGGGATACTGGTGGCATGCGGTTGACGATTTTCTGGGAGCGGATGGCCGACCACTTCGGTGCGGCGTACGCGGACTTCTTCGCCCGTGACCACGTGATGGCCGAACTCGGCGGCCGCACGGTGCACCAGGCCCTGGACGCGGGCTGGGACGCCAAGGACGTCTGGCGCGGGGTCTGTACGGCCATGGACGTTCCGGCCGACAGGCGCTGAAGCCCGGGTGCGTTCCGGCGGGCGAGCGCTGAGCCTCCCGTTCCGGGCGGGGAAGGATCCGGGACGCAACCGGAACCGTCGGCTCGGGGCGGGGGACCGGCGGTCGGCGGCATAGGCCAGACTTGCCCCGTGTCATCGACAGACGAGACCGCCCCGGCCCAGCCGTCCGCATCCCCGCCCGCCCCGCCGGCCGCACCACCTGAGCCGCCCTCCGGCGCAGGAGGTGTCCGCATGCCCGGCTGGCTGCCGCGTGCGATGGTGCTGGCCCTGGCGCTCTACGCCTGCTTCCAGCTCGGCAGTTGGGCGTTCTACCAGCTCATCGGGTTGCTGACGAACGTGCTGATCGCGTTCTTCCTCGCGCTCGCCATCGAGCCCGCGGTCGGCCGGATGGCGGGTCGCGGCATGCGCCGCGGGCTGGCCACGTTCCTCGTCTTCCTCGCAGTGACGATCTTCGGCGTCGGATTCGTGGTGCTGTTGGGGTCGATGCTCGCGGGCCAGATCGTCGACATGGTCGACGAGTTCCCCAAGTACATCGACTCGGTGATCAACTGGGTCAACCAAACCTTCCGTACCGAACTCTCCCGGGTCGAGGTCCAGGACAGCCTGCTGCACTCCGACTGGCTGCAGAAGTACGTCCAGAACAGCGCCACCGGAGTGCTCGATGTCTCCACCACGGTCCTCGGCGGGCTGTTCCGGCTGTTGACGATCTTCCTGTTCTCCTTCTACTTCGCGGCCGACGGCCCCCGGCTCCGCCGCGCCCTGTGCTCCGTCCTGCCCCCGGCCCGGCAGACCGAGGTGCTGCGCGCCTGGGAGATCGCGGTCGACAAGACCGGCGGATACATCTACTCGCGCGGTCTGATGGCGTTGATCTCCGGCGTGGCGCACTACGTCCTGCTGGTGATCCTCGGGGTGCCCTACGCCCCGGCACTCGCCGTCTGGGTCGGACTCGTCTCGCAGTTCATCCCCACCATCGGCACGTATCTCGCAGGCGCCCTGCCCATGCTGATCGCCTTCACGATCGACCCCTGGTACGCGCTGTACGTGCTCGGGTTCGTCGTGATCTACCAGCAGTTCGAGAACTACGTGCTCCAGCCCAAGCTGACCGCGAAGACCGTCGACATCCACCCCGCGGTCGCCTTCGGATCGGTCATCGCCGGCACGGCCCTGCTCGGCGCGGTCGGAGCGCTGGTCGCCATTCCCGCCATCGCCACCCTCCAGGCGTTCCTCGGCGCCTATGTGAAGCGGTACGACGTCACCGACGACCCACGCGTGCACGGGGGCAGCAGCCGCGCGCCCGGGAGGCCGTTGCCGTCCCGGATACGCCGTCTGGTGTGGCCTCGGCGGTAGCAGCCGGTCGTGGGGGGCCGCCTCAGCGGTAGCCCGTCACATCGGCCGGCAGGCCGGGGTCCTGGACCTCGGTCGGATACCGCCAGGCGTCGGGCCGGCTCCCGTCCACATCGTGAAGCCGTACACCTGGGCGAGCTGTCCGCTGGAGAGCGACCTGCCGTTCCAGCGGGCCACCTCGGAGCCTGCCCGGCTGACTGGTTGCTGGCCTGGGTGTCGACGGCCAGCCGCAGAGTGTGCAGCCCGGTGTCGAGCGCCGACTTCCACACCGGCCTGTCCCACTCGACCTCGGCGCCCCAGATGTCGTTCACCGGGATGTGCAGGGCGCCCTGTTCGTTCGGGATCCGGGCCACCAGCGCCCCGACCTGGTCGGGAACCAGGTGATCGACCTGGACGGCGATGCCTCTACCGGCCCCGTGGGCGCCTCCGGCGGCGAGTGCCACGCGGACGGCCAGATCGGATCCGGGGGCCTGTCCTCCGGTGGGCGCTCCGGGCTCCACCATCGCTCCCATATCGATCGTAAATAGGGCGATACGCTCAGGTGTGCAGGTTCGGCTGCGTTCGGTCAAGGACTTCGGTCAAGGGCTTCGGTCAAGGGGCGACCGCAGGGCCGCGTGGTGCGCTTGACATGAAAATCGAACATCCATTCTGATGGAATTCCGGCCGGGTTTTCCCGGGCCCGGCCCGGAGTTGTCCACAGGCCGGGAGGACGTCGAGGCCCGTTGTCAGTGGCAGGGGTTAGCGTCTGAGACGTGAAGCGATCGACTCAAGCAAATCGGGTGGAACCCATGGCAGCAGGTAACGACCGCGAGAAGGCGCTGGACGCCGCACTCGCACAGATTGAACGGCAATTCGGCAAGGGGGCGGTGATGCGCCTGGGTGAGCGGCCGAACGAGCCCATCGAGGTCATCCCCACGGGATCGACCGCTCTCGACGTCGCTCTCGGTGTCGGCGGTCTGCCGCGTGGCCGTGTGGTGGAGGTGTACGGGCCGGAGTCCTCCGGCAAGACGACGCTGACGCTGCACGCGGTGGCGAACGCGCAGAAGCTCGGCGGCTCGGTGGCGTTCATCGACGCCGAGCACGCGCTGGACCCGGAGTACGCGAAGAAGCTCGGCGTCGACATCGACAACCTCATCCTGTCCCAGCCGGACAACGGTGAGCAGGCGCTGGAGATCGTCGACATGCTGGTGCGATCCGGCGCCCTGGACCTGATCGTCATCGACTCCGTGGCGGCCCTGGTGCCCCGTGCGGAGATCGAGGGCGAGATGGGCGACTCGCACGTGGGTCTCCAGGCGCGTCTGATGAGCCAGGCCCTCCGCAAGATCACCAGTGCGCTCAACCAGTCCAAGACCACCGCGATCTTCATCAACCAGCTCCGCGAGAAGATCGGCGTGATGTTCGGCTCCCCGGAGACCACCACCGGTGGCCGGGCGCTGAAGTTCTACGCCTCGGTGCGCCTGGACATCCGCCGGATCGAGACGCTCAAGGACGGCACCGACGCCGTCGGCAACCGCACCCGCGTCAAGGTCGTCAAGAACAAGGTCGCTCCGCCGTTCAAGCAGGCGGAGTTCGACATCCTCTACGGCCAGGGGATCAGCCGCGAGGGCGGTCTGATCGACATGGGCGTGGACCACGGCTTCGTCCGCAAGGCCGGCGCCTGGTACACGTACGAGGGCGATCAGCTCGGCCAGGGCAAGGAGAACGCCCGCAACTTCCTCAAGGACAACCCCGACCTCGCCAACGAGATCGAGAAGAAGATCCTGGAGAAGCTGGGTATCGGTGTCCGTCCGGACGCCGCTGCGGGCGAGCCTGCCGCGGACGCCCCTGCGGCAGCAGCCGCAGCGCCGGCGGCCGACGGGGCGGCGAAGCCGGCGACCACCGCGGCCGCCAAGGCCAAGCCGGCCAAGACCGCGGCGGCCAAGAGCTAGGCCGTGACACGTCGTACGGAGTGGCTGGGCGGCCCTGCCGAGCCCGGCGGCGACCCCGAATCCGACTACGGGCCCGCCGAGCCGGAGGCGGGCTCCGGGCCGCGGCCCGGGCGCCGCTCACGCGGGGGAGCGAGTGCCGGGAGCGGATTCGGCGAGGGGGCGGGTCGCCGTGCCCGCTCCGGCACCAGGAGCAGCGGCTCCCCTCCCTCGTCGAGGGCCGAGAAGGGGGAGCCGCGTGACCCGGTCGAGCAGGCGCGCAACATCTGCCTGCGGCTGCTCACCGGGACGCCGCGAACGCGCAAACAGCTCGCGGACGCCCTGCGCAAGCGGGAGATCCCGGATGAGGCGGCCGAGGAAGTGCTCGCCCGCTTCGAAGACGTCGGGCTGATCGACGATGCGGCGTTCGCCGGGGCATGGGTGGAGTCCCGGCACCACGGCCGGGGGCTCGCGCGCCGTGCCCTCGTCCGTGAGCTGCGGACGAAGGGCGTGGACTCCACCGTGATCGACGAGGCGGTCGGCCGGCTCGACCCGGATCAGGAGGAGGAGACGGCGCGGGAGCTCGTGGCCCGCAAACTCCGCTCCACGCGGGGTCTGGACCGGGACAAGCGGCTGCGTCGTCTGGCGGGGATGCTCGCACGCAAGGGATACGGGGAAGGCATGGCCCTGCGGGTGGTGCGCCAGGCGCTGGAGGAGGAGGGCGAGGACACGGAAGGCCTGGACGAGCCTTTCTGAATGCGGGGTCCGGAGACCTTTGTGGCCAGGGGGGGGCGGGGGCCTGCCAGGGGGTAGCGGCGGCCAAAACCCAACACGCTGCGGCCACCGGCCACCGGCCACCGGCCACCGGCCACCGGCCACCGGCCACCGGCCACCGGCCAGCTTGCAGCGGCCGGCTTGCAGCGGTCGGCGGACGCGTCCGACAGCCAGCGGTTACCTCCCGACGGCACGCGTCCGACGGTACGCGTTCCGACTGCCGTGACGTCGAGATCGGCCCTCCCCCCGGCATCGGCTTCCGACGGTCAGGGGCCCATGGTCACTGTCCCGCCAGGGACGCGCGGCGGATGGTGGCGTCGACGAGGGCCAGGGCGTCCGCCGCGGTGCGGCCGGGATGGCGGTTCCAGGGGCCGATCAGTCCGGGCCACCCCTGCGCGCGCAGCTCCGCGATCAGCCAGGCACCCGCCCGGTCCACGGTTTCGAGGGAGCCGTAGCCGAGGCGGTGCGCGGAGATGAGGGCCCCGCAGACGCAGCGTGCGCCGCGGGTGTTCCGCAGCCGGTACGGGGTGTTCTGCCAGCCCCACTCGGCCAGGATCTGCCGTGCGTAGCCGAGATGGGTCGACGGGCGGAGGTCGCTCTGCCCGACCCGCCGCCAGAGGTGGACGCGGTCGGGCAGCATCGCGCCCATCCTCCCGGGCAGCGGGCGCTCGTCCGGGGGCGCGGCGGGCAGTGCCCGCAGGGTGTCGTCGACCAGCCGGTCCACGGGTACGGACAGCAGGTTCCGCCAGTCGAAGGGCTCTGCGGGCCCGGGTTCCGCAGGTTTCGTGGGCTCCACGAGCCGTGCGGACGTCGCCTCCGCCGGAGTGAGCACGGGCTCCGAGGGTTCGGGAATCGTGCGCTCCCAGCCCGTGACGATCTGCTGCCACGCCTGAGTGTCGTGCAGCCGGGAAGCCTGGCCGTCGAGCTGGTCGGGGGTGAGGAGAGCGGTCGCCATGAATGCGTCATCTCCGTACATTTCGGTCCTCTGTGTGAGGCGAATGTCGGTCACGCACGGCGATTGCTCTAGTGGAACGTGGCGTTCGGGTGTGTGACGTCCGAACGGAGCTGATGCCTGATGCCTGATGCCTGTCACCTGATGCCTGACGCCCGGGTGCCTGACGCCCGGGTGCCTGACGCCCGGGTGCCAGGCACCCGGGCGTCAGCTCCCGGGTGTCAGGTGGAGGTGGCGGCGGAGATGACCGGAAGGCCCGCGCCGCGCCACGCCTGGAAGCCGCCGATCAGGTCGGTGGCCCGGTGCAGGCCCAGCTGCCGCAGCGAGGCGACCGCGAGGCTGGAGGCGTAGCCCTCGTTGCAGATGACGACGATCCGCAGGTCGTGGCCGACCGCTTCGGCGGCGCGGTGGCTGCCCCGGGGGTCGAGCCGCCACTCCAGTTCGTTGCGTTCGACGACCAGCGCGCCCGGGATCAGCCCGTCCCGGTCGCGGAGCGCCCCGTACCGGATGTCCACCAGGAGCGCCCCGGCCTCCGCCGCCGCGGCAGCCTCGGGCGGGCCGATCCGGTCGTAGCCGGCCCTGACCCGCTCCAGCAGTTCGTCGATGCCCATGGGCGTCGGGGCGTCCGGTACGGCCTCGCCCCGGTCCGTGTTCCGGTCCTCGCTCACTGCCACTCCTCCGGGCTCTCGGTCTGCTCCAGGCGGAGCACCGCGCCGGTGCGGCTGAACCGGCGGATCCGCGGCAGGGGCGGGTAGTAGGCGTGGACGGAGACCGCGTGGGCGACCTCGGACTCGTTGAGGACCTCATGGACGTGGTTCTGCCCGAAGGCCCTGCCCTGACCGGTCGCCAGGTTCCTCGCCCGGTCCACCCCGTCCGTCAGCTCCAGCGTCTTCCAGCCATCGGTGGGCAGCCGCACGGCCAGCGAGTGCTCCTTGAGGACGCCGGCCACGGTGGTGAACGCGCCGAACGAGTCGGCGTGATCGTGCCAGCCCGTGCCGGTGCCCGGCGGCCAGCCGATCAGCCACGCTTCGCTGCCTCCCGGTCCGTCGAGCCGGATCCAGGTGCGGCCCGCCGGATCGAGGGGCAACGAGGCGATGAGCGCCTCGTCCCGAGCGGCGCCGCGGACGAAGTCCATCAGCTCCGCGACCGTCGGTGCGGCGGCGGACGAGGTTGCGGAGCCGCCGGTCACGGGGGCGGAAGGGGAAGGAACAGCGGCTGCCGTGGGCACGGCGGAGCGAGGGGAAGACACGAGGACCGTCCTAGGAGTTCGCGCGGTTTTCCGGCCGTGCGGAAAACGGCACGCGCCGGCAGAGGGAGGCGAGTCAGCAGGACGGGCGACACACGCAGCCCGCGTAACGGACGAGGTCCATATGGACCCTCCGCCACAGGCGCACATCGGTGTCGGTCATGATCTGGAGTACACCACGCGCGCCCGTGACGGTCAATCGATCACGTGACGGACAATCGATCAGTGGAGACCGGCGGTCCCGTCGGCGTGGACCCGGGCCCGGGACCCCTGCGCGCGCCCCCCGTCCTGTCCGTCCCCGCCGTCGCCCGGTTCCACGGCCTCCCGCGCTTCGCGGGGAGCACCGCCCAGAGCGGCCCGTGCCGCGGTGAGCAGCTCCGCGGGCCGTACGCCGCCGAAGGCGGCCACCAGGTGCCCGTCCGGCCTCACCAGCAGGACCGTGTGGGCCGACGCCCCCGGATAGCTCTCGGTGACCAGTAGCTCCGTCGACCCGGGGAGTGCCGCCACGGCGTCCGTGAGGCGGGGCATGACGCCCGCGGTCTGCCAGTGCCGCCGGTCCCAGACTCCGGTCCCCGGCGCGACCAGGACCACCAGCGGATGGCCCCGCCCGAGCCGCTCCCGCAGACGCGCCGTCGTCCCGTCCGGGGCGGTCACCGTCACATCGGCGACCGGCGCACCGGGGGGCGTACCGACGACGGCGTGCGCCTCCGTGTGCGGTGGTGCAAGAGGGGAGTGCGAGTACGACGGGGGCGCACCCAGGGCTCCGCAGCCCAGATGGCCGTCGGAGAGCAGGGTGTCGTGACCACGTGCGGCACCCGGGACCAGGGTCCGCAGGCCGCCTCCGCCGCGCAGTATCGGCAGCGACTGGTCGGCGGCGCGCAGCCGTGCGGCCACCGCCGCCCGGCGCTCCGTCTGATAGCTGTCGAGGAGGTGCTCGGCCGGGCCGTGGTGCCAGGCGTGGGCCAGCTTCCAGGCCAGGTTCTCGGCGTCGCGGATCCCCTCGTCCAGTCCCTGCGTGCCCACGGCGCCCAGCAGGTGCGCCGCGTCCCCCGCCAGGAAGGCACGCTGCTTGCGCCAGCGCCGGGCGAGCCGGTGGTGGAGCGTGTGGACGCCGGTGTCCAGCAGCTCGTACGCCGGGGTCTCGCCGCACCAGCCGGCCAGGGTGTCCCGGATACGGGTGATCAGAGCTTCGGGAGTGACCAGTTCGCCACGCGGCGGCAGCAGCCAGTCCAGCCGCCATACGCCGTCCGGCAGCGGCCGGGCGGAGACCTCGGCGCCCCCGGTCCGCCAGGGGGGCTGCCGGTGCAGGACGGCCTGGTCGGGCCAGGGCAGCTCGGCCCGGAGCGCGGCGACGGCATGCCGCTCCACCGCCGTACGGCCGGGAAACCGGATGTCCAGCAGCTTGCGCACGGTCGACCTGGCGCCGTCGCAGCCGACCAGATAACTCCCGCGCCACCAGGTCGGGCCCGGCTCCCTCGTGTGCACCGTGATGCCGTCGGGGTCCTGCTCCAGTGTGTCGATCCGGCTCAGCGGCACCCGCCGGACCAGCGGTTCCTTGTCCGCCGCCGCACGCAGCGCGGCGCTCAGCGCATGTTGCGGAACATGGAGCGGCGCGGGAAGGAGCCCGGAGAGCGGGGCCTCGGCCTCGTCGCAGCCCCCGCTCAGCGGCACGTTGCGGACCAGCTGCTTCCGGCGCATCGAACGCCACCCGGACCAGCGCAGCCCGACCCGGTCCAGCTCCCGGCAGCCGAGGCGGCCCATCAGATCGGCGGTGTCGTCGCGCAGCACGACCGTGCGGGCGGGGCGGGGCTCCTCCGTGCCGGGGCCCTCGTCGAGAACGACCGAGGGGACGCCCTGGGCGGCGAGGGCCAGCGACAGCGTCAGCCCGACCGGCCCGGCGCCGACGACGATCACCGGGTCCACGGCTCGTACCCTCCGGCCCGTACGGTCATGCGGAACGTGGCATAGGAAGCCGGGTGCGTGATCACAGAACGTATGCAACCCACTGGTGGTGCTTGCGTCAAGTGACCGAGGCAGCGACGCGTGCGCCGCTGCCTCGAATGCTTCCGCTCGTCAGGGCCGGGAAGGGCCCGGGACGGTCAGTCCTTCGTCACACCGGTCGCACCGGCACCGTCGGCCGTCGGGCCTGCGCCCCCTGCGCCCCCCGCGTCCGGGCCGGGAACGGCCTCCATCGCCGGGATGCCGGCGGCCGGGGCGCCGGGCGCCACCTTGATGCCGGTCTTGGCGCGGCGGCCGCGCTTCTCGATCCACGTCGCCAGCGCCGAGAGCAGCAGGCACATCGCGATGTAGAGCGTGCCGATGACGACGATCGTCGAGACGTACGGGTACTGGCCGTTCACCTGCGTGTTGGAGGCGATCAGCCGCGCGGTCTGGAGCAGCTCCGGATACAGGATGATGAAGCCGAGCGAGGTGTCCTTGAGGGTCACCACGAGCTGACCGATGATCGTCGGCAGCATCGACCGGATGGCCTGCGGCATCAGGACGCTGACCATGACCTGCGTCTTGCTCATGCCGAGTGCGTACGCGGCCTCGCTCTGGCCCTTGGGCACCGAGTTGATGCCGGCCCGCAGCACCTCGGCCTGGACGCAGCCGTTGTAGACGGACAGACCCGCGGCCAGCGCCCACATCGAGTAGTCGGTGAGGAAGCCGACCCAGATGGCGTAGATGGTGATCAGCAGCGGGAGCGAGCGGAACAGCTCGATGAAGGTGGTCGCCGCCCAGCGGACCGGCTTGTGGTCGGAGAGCCGGCCCACCACCAGGACCACGCCGAGGACCAGTGAGCCGATCGCGGCGAGACCGAACGCCTTGAGGGTGGCGAGCAGGGCGTCGGCGATGTTCTGCCGGATGCCCGTGTAGTTGAAGATGTCCCACATCGCGGGGGCGAGGTGCCCCTTGTCGGCGAGCCGCACGATGCTGATCGCGATCAGGGCCGCGATGGCGAGGCTGCCGACGACCGCGTAGATCCGGTTGCGGACGACGGCCTTGGGACCCGGGGCGTCGTAGAGAACGCTGGCGCTCATCGGGCGACCTCCATGCGACGCTCCAGCAGCCGGAAGAGGCCGCTGATGGTAAACGTGACGATCAGGTAGCCGATGGCCACCCAGATGAAGACGGGGACGATGTCGTAGCCCCGGTCGCTCATCAGCTTCTGCCAGCCGAACAGCTCGGCGACGCTGAAGGCGCCGGCGATCGCGGAGTTCTTCGTCAGGGCGATGAAGATGCTGCTCAGCGGCGGGATCACGCTCCGTGTCGCCTGCGGGAGCACCACGATCTGCAGCGTCTGGGCGAACGTCATCCCGATGGAACGCGCGGCCTCGGCCTGTCCCAGCGGCACGGTGTTGATGCCGGAGCGGACCGCCTCGCACACGAACGAGGAGGTGTAGAAGCCGAGCGCCAGCGAGCCGAGCACGAACGGGCTCATCCCCGGGAAGAGGATCTCGGGCACGACGAAGAAGAAGATCAGGAAGAGCAGCGTCAGCGGGGTGTTGCGCATCAGCGTCACCCAGGCGGTGCCGAAGTACCGCAGCGGCGGCACCGGCGAGACCCGGAATCCGGCGATGAGCACACCGAGGACCAGGGCGATAACCGAGCTGACGGCGGTGATCGACACGGTTCCTATGAAGCCGTCGCGGAACTCTGGGAAATTGTCGAGCAGTACGTTCATGAGGTCTCCGCGTCGGCGGTCAGCGGCATCAGGGCAGGGGAAGGGGCGCCCCGTACGCCCGCGGTCCCCGGGAAAACCGGAACCGCGGTGGCGTACGGGACGCCTGGGTCACTCGCGGGGCGTCGTGACGGATGACGGGGTGCCGGCCTCTCGACGGCGGGCCGGAGCCCGCGGGACGAAGGCCGACGGCGTCAGTAGCGCTCGATGGCCGGCGGCTCGACGTAGTCCGCACCGGACAGACCCAGCGTGGCCTCGTAGATCTTCTTGTACGTGCCGTCCTTGACGCGCTCCTCCAGCGACTTGCTGATGGCCTCGCGGAGCACCTTGTCGTCCTTGTCCAGGCCGATGCCGTAAGGCTCGTCGGTGAACGGCTTGCCGACGACGTGGAGCTTGCCGGAGTTGGCGGCGGCGTAACCCTTGAGGATCGAGTCGTCCGTGGTGACGGCGTCGACCTGCTTGGTCAGCAGCTGCTGCACGCAGTCGGAGTACTTGGCCAGCTCGACGACGCTCGCGCCGTACTCCGGCTTCTTGATCTCCTGGAGCGGCGTGGAGCCGACGATCGAGCAGACCTTCTTGCCCTTCACCGCGTCCTTGCCGGTGATCGACTTGTCGTCCTTGCGCACCAGGAGGTCGGCGCCGGCCTTGTAGTACGGCCCGGCGAAGCCGACCTGCTTCTTGCGCTCGTCGTTGATCGTGTACGTGCCGACGTAGTAGTCGACCTGGCCCTTGGAGATGGCCGTCTCACGGACGCCGGAGTCGACGGTCTTCCACTCGATCTGCTTGTCGGAGAAGCCGAGGTCGGCCGCGACCATCTTGGCGATCTCGATGTCGAAGCCCGAGCGCTCCTTCGTCGACTGGTCCTCGAAGCCGAGGTACGGCTGGTCGGCCTTGGCGCCGATGATCAGCTTGCCGCGCTCCTTGGCCTTCTTGAAGACCGGGGAGTCCAGGGCGACGTCCTTGGCCGCGGTGTACGTGGGCAGTGCGGGGGCCTCGGAGGAACCGGGCTTCGTGCCGCCCGGCTTGTCACCGGCGGAGCCCTCCTTGCCGCCGCAGGCGGTCGCGGTCAGGGCGAGGACGGCGATGGCCGCGACGGCGGCGGACTGACGGAGCTTCATGTGAACAATCCTTAGGTCGTGGGTCGTTGTCGTCAGTGGTGAAGGATCTTCGACAGGAAGTCCTTGGCCCGGTCGCTGCGCGGGTTGCTGAAGAACTGGTCGGGGGTCGCCTCTTCGACGATCTTCCCGTCGGCCATGAACACGACGCGGTTGGCGGCGGAACGGGCGAAGCCCATCTCATGGGTGACGACGATCATCGTCATCCCGTCCCGGGCCAGCTGCTGCATGACCTCCAGGACCTCGTTGATCATCTCCGGGTCGAGCGCCGACGTGGGCTCGTCGAAGAGCATGACCTTCGGGTC
The DNA here is from genome assembly GCF_028747205.1 of Streptomyces sp. CA-278952. Taxonomy (NCBI): domain Bacteria; kingdom Bacillati; phylum Actinomycetota; class Actinomycetes; order Kitasatosporales; family Streptomycetaceae; genus Streptomyces; species Streptomyces sp. CA-278952. The sequence goes on along the minus strand of NZ_CP112880.1, from coordinate 1,778,503 downwards.
CATCGCCAACGCCCGTGCGATCGCGACGCGTTGCTGCTGACCACCGGAGAGCTGTGCCGGGTACTTGTCGGCCTGTACGCCGACGCCCACCCGGTCGAGCAGGGTCCGGGCCTTCTCCTCCGCCGCCTTCTTGTCGGCCTTGCGGACCTTGACCTGGCCCAGCATGACGTTCTCCAGCACCGTCTTGTGTGCGAAGAGATTGAACGACTGGAAGACCATGCCCACGTCGGCACGCAGCCTGGCCAGCTCCTTGCCCTCCTGGGGCAGGGGCTTGCCGTCGATCGAGATCGCTCCCGAATCGACCGTCTCCAAGCGGTTGATCGTGCGGCACAGCGTGGACTTGCCGGACCCGGAAGGCCCGATGACGACCACGACCTCGCCACGGGCGATGGTCAGGTCGATGTCCTGGAGCACATGCAGCGCGCCGAAGTGCTTGTTGACGTTGCTCAGTACGACCAGGTCGTTCGCCGCGGGCGCGGCATCCTCGGCGTCCTTGGTCACTGAAACTCCGCTCATCGGCTTCTTGCTCCGTCCTCCTCGGTTGAACAAGGAGACTAATGACGCAGTGCTACCAACGTCATTACATCTGAGCGGAAATTGAGCATAACGATCCGGCGGCAACCGGACACTCCGTGTGAACAGGACGCCCCGGCCACCCCGGAGGCGTACCGGGTGCATAACGGAAACCCTGCTGTAACCGGCAGGCTCTTGACTGGTGTGCCGTTCATCGGCGTGGATGCCTGAACGAGGAAGACGTGAAACACCGCAGAACGGGAAGTCTCATCGGGGCTCTCGGGGGACCTCGCGGATGAAGCGCGGGTTAATGTCGGGCCCTACGCGGTGACGCCGTGCGACGGTGATGCCGGCGGAACGACGAAGCGAACGAGCCCCGGGAGCCGCACGGCCCCGGGGAAGCACGGAGACCCGAGGAGCCGTACGGCCCCGGGAAACACGGAGAGGAGGGCCATGAGACTGCTGCTCGTCGAGGACGACGACCATGTCGCGGCGGCCCTGTCCGCCGTGCTCGCCCGGCACGGATTCCAGGTCGTGCACGCCCGTAACGGCGAGGAGGCCCTGCGCGCCCTGCTGCCCGCCGAGAAGGAGCCCTTCGGGGTGATCCTCCTCGACCTCGGCCTGCCCGACCAGGACGGCTACGAGGTGTGCGGGAAGATCCGCAAACGCACCGCGACCCCCGTGATCATGGTCACCGCCCGTGCCGATGTGCGCTCACGCATCCACGGGCTCAACCTCGGCGCCGACGACTACGTCACCAAGCCGTACGACACGGGCGAGCTGCTCGCCCGTATCCACGCGGTCGCCCGGCGCACCACCAGCGGCGAGGACACCGCGCAGACCCCCGTCGCCGCCCTGCGCCTCGGTCCGGTCACCATCGAGCTGCCGACCCGCCGGGTCAGCGTCGGCGGCACGGAAGTCCAGCTCACGCGCAAGGAGTTCGACCTGCTGGCCCTTCTCGCCCAGCGCCCCGGCGTCGTCTTCCGCCGCGAGCAGATCATCAGCGAGGTCTGGCGCACCAGCTGGGAGGGGACCGGACGCACCCTGGAGGTCCACGTCGCCTCCCTGCGCTCCAAGCTGCGGCTGCCCGCCCTGATCGAGACCGTGCGGGGCGTCGGCTACCGGCTCGTCGCGCCGTCCGCGTAACCGGCGGGTACGTCTCCCGGTGCGCTCCCGCCTGCTCCCGCTGCTCATCGTCCTGATGGCCGCCGTCCTGCTCACCCTCGGCTTCCCGCTAGCGATCAGCGTGGCCGCCGCCGAGCAGCAGCGGCTGGTGATCGACCGGATCGACGACACCGCACGGTTCGCCGCCCTGGCGCAGTCCATCACCGACACCTCACCGGACAGCGAGGAGCGGCGCCGCACCCTCCAGACCGACCTGGAGCTCTACGCCTCCGTGTACGACATCCGCGCCGGCGTCTTCTTCCGGGACTACCGGGCCCTGGCCAAGGCCCCCGGCTACTGGACCCTGCCCGCCAAGGGGGAGGGGCGCACGGCCTTCAACGAGGCGCTGCTGGGCCGCCGCTCGCACGACCCCCCGCAGATCTGGCCCTGGCGCGACGGCCGCGTCGTCGTCGCCTCGCCCGTCGTGCGCGACGGCGATGTGGTCGCCGTGGTCGTCCTCGACTCGTCCACCGGCGAGATGCGGTCCCGGACCCTGCGGACCTGGCTGTTCATCGGCCTCGGCGAGGCGCTGGCGTTGCTGGTGGCGGTCGGCGCGGCGGTACGGCTCACCGGCTGGGTCCTGCTGCCCGTACGGACCCTGGACGCGGCCACCCACGACATCGCCGGCGGCCGTATGCGCTCCCGGGTCGCCGCCTCCGCCGGGCCGCCGGAGCTCAGACGCCTGGCTCGTTCCTTCAACGAGATGGCGGACAACGTCGAGGACGTGCTGGAGCAGCAGCGCGCCTTCGTCGCCGACGCGTCGCACCAACTGCGCAACCCGCTCGCCGCCCTGCTCCTGCGCATCGAGCTGCTCGCCCTGGAGCTGCCCGAGGACAGCGAGGAGATCGCAGCTGTGCGCACCGAGGGGAAGCGGCTGGCCCGGGTGCTCGACGACCTCCTGGACCTCGCGCTGGCCGAGCACGCCGAGGCGGACCTCCAGCTGATCGACATCGTCCCGCTCGCCGCCGAGCGGGTCGCCTCCTGGCGCCCGATGGCGGAGCGGGAGGGCGTGAACCTCGCCCTGGACGGGGCCCCGGCGGCCACCGCCTTCGCCGACCCCGTGGCGCTCTCCAGCGCCCTGGACGCGGTGGTCGACAACGCCCTGAAGTTCACCCCCGCCGGAGAGGACGTCACCGTCACCGTCGCCGCCGGAGCCCGCGCGGTGACCGTCGTGGTCGCGGACCGGGGCCCCGGCCTCACCGAAGCGGAGCTGGAGCGCGTCGGGGACCGCTTCTGGCGCAGCCCCCGCCACCAGAACATCAGCGGATCGGGCCTGGGGCTCTCCATCTCCCGGGTGCTGCTCGCGGCGGGCGGCGGCTCGATCGCGTACGAGCACCACGAACCGCACGGCCTGCGGGTGACCGTCTCGGTCCCCCGCGACCTGCCGGGGAGCTGAGGAGGAGCCGGGCGGGAGGCGCCGTGGGTCCTCCAGGAGCGACGGGGCCTCAGGAGCGACGGGGCCTCAGGAGCGACGGGGCCTCAGGAGCGACGGGGCTTCAGGAGCGACGGGGCTTCAGGAGCGACGGGGCTTCACGGCTTCACCGAGCGGTAGTAGGCCTTGGCCCCGTCGTGCACGTCCAGCGGATCCGTGTAGATCGCCGTCCGCAGATCCACCAACTGCGCCGCGTGGACCTCGCGGCCGATCCGGTCCCGGCTGTTGATCACCGCCCGGGTGAAGGCCTCGGTCATGGCCGCGTCCGTACGGTCGGTCGTGACGAGCAGATTGGCGACGGCGACCGTGGGCACCGCCTGACCCTGCTGGGCCTGCGGATACACGTCGGCGGGCATCATGGCGGACCGGTAGAAGCGGGTGGGGCCGGTCGCCGCCTGGAGCTTAGCGACCAGCTCGGCCTCCAGCGGCACCAGCCGGATGTCGAAGCGCCGCGACAGCTCCTGCACGGCCGCGGTCGGCAGCCCGCCCGACCAGAAGAACGCGTCGAGCCGGCCCTGGGTCAGCCGTACGGGCATGGTGTCGATGCCCACCGGCACCGGTGTGACGTCGGCGGCCGGATCGAGCCCCGCCGCCGCCAGCAGCCGGTCCGCGACCAGCCGCACCCCGGAACCCTCCTGGCCGACGCCCACCCGCTTGCCCCGCAGGTCGGCGACCGTCCGCACGTCGGAGTCGCGGGGCACGACCAGCTGGACGTAGTCGTCGTACAGCCGGACACAGCCGCGCAGTCGCTGGGCCCCCGGCCTGCCGTCGCGCAGATAGGTGGCCACCGCGTCGGCGGTGGCGATGGTGAAGTCCGCCTCGCCCGTCGCCACCCGGGCGAGGTTCTGCTGCGACCCCTCGCTGGTCCGCAGCCGGATGGACACCTCGGGCATGTCCTTGGCGAGCACGCCCTCCAGCCGTTCCCCGTACCGCTGGTAGACACCGCTGGGCACTCCGGTGGAGAAGGTGAGCGACCCGCTCGGCTCCCCCTCGTCCCCCCCGGGCTGCAACCACCACGCGAGCAGCCCGAGCACGACCGCGAGGACGGCGCCCGTCTGCAGGGTGCGCCGACGGCCGAATCGGGACAGAGCGTGGAACATGCGCGCGATCCTGCCAGCTCACCTGCCTCCCTGACCAGGCTTCTCCGTGAGGCCCGGCCCACAGCGGGCCGAGCCGGGCCGGGCGGCGGACGGGCGGGGCCCGGGGAAGGGAAGGGGACGGGAGGGGGCCGCCCGGCAACCGCCTACCCTTGTCCCATGAGCAGCGGCAACCGGAGCGAAGCAGTGGACGTCCAGAAGAGCTACGAGGTGCGCACCTACGGGTGCCAGATGAACGTCCACGACTCCGAACGGCTGTCGGGTCTCCTGGAGGGCGCCGGTTACGTCCGGGCCCCCGAAGGCTCCGACGGTGACGCCGACGTCGTCGTCTTCAACACCTGCGCGGTGCGGGAGAACGCCGACAACAAGCTGTACGGAAACCTCGGCCGCCTCGCGCCCATGAAGACCAAGCGCCCCGGGATGCAGATCGCCGTCGGCGGCTGTCTCGCGCAGAAGGACCGCGACACCATCGTCAAGCGGGCCCCCTGGGTCGACGTCGTCTTCGGCACCCACAACATCGGCAAGCTGCCGGTCCTCCTGGAGCGCGCCCGCATCCAGGAGGAGGCGCAGATCGAGATCGCCGAATCCCTGGAGGCCTTCCCCTCCACGCTCCCCACCCGCCGCGAGTCCGCCTACGCCGCGTGGGTCTCCATCTCGGTCGGCTGCAACAACACCTGCACCTTCTGCATCGTCCCGGCGCTGCGCGGCAAGGAGAAGGACCGCCGCACCGGCGACATCCTGGCCGAGATCGAGGCCCTGGTCGCCGAGGGCGTCTCCGAGATCACCCTGCTCGGCCAGAACGTGAACGCGTACGGCTCCGACATCGGCGACCGCGAGGCCTTCTCCAAGCTGCTGCGCGCCTGTGGTGCCATCGAGGGCCTGGAGCGCGTCCGCTTCACCTCGCCGCACCCCCGCGACTTCACCGACGACGTCATCGCCGCCATGGCCGAGACGCCCAACGTGATGCCGCAGCTGCACATGCCGATGCAGTCCGGATCGGACAGCATCCTGAAGGCGATGCGCCGCTCCTACCGCCAGGATCGCTTCCTGGGAATCATCGAGAAGGTGCGCGCCGCGATGCCGGACGCCGCCATCTCCACCGACATCATCGTGGGCTTCCCCGGCGAGACGGAGGAGGACTTCGAGCAGACGATGCACGCCGTCCGCGAGGCCCGTTTCGCCAACGCGTTCACCTTCCAGTACTCCAAGCGCCCCGGGACCCCCGCCGCCGACATGGACGGCCAGATCCCCAAGGAGGTCGTCCAGGAGCGGTACATGCGCCTGTCCGCCCTCCAGGAGCAGATCTCCTGGGACGAGAACAAGAAGCAGGTCGGCCGCACCCTGGACGTCATGGTCGCGGAGGGCGAGGGCCGCAAGGACGGCGCCACCCGGCGCCTCTCCGGCCGCGCCCCCGACAACCGGCTGGTCCACTTCACACCGCCCGAGAAGGCCGTGCGCCCCGGCGACGTCGTGACCGTCGAGATCACCTACGCCGCTCCGCACCACCTGCTCGCCGAGGGCACACCGCTCGCCGTACGGTCCACCCGCGCGGGCGACGCCTGGGAGAAGCGCACCACCGAGGCGGCCGCCAAGCCCGCCGGAGTGATGCTCGGCCTCCCCGGCATCGGCGCCCCGGACCCGCTCCCGGCCACCGCGGCCCCGGCCTGCGGCATCGGCTGACGGATCGGGGCCGCTCAGCGGTCCCGGCCGCCGGTCCCGGCCAGGACCGGCGGTAGCAGCAGCCGGCCGCAGGCTCGGAGGTAGTGGCAGCGGCTGTCGGCCCCTTCCCCCCGGACCCGTGGGCAGTAGCCGTCGACTCCGGCGCACAGATCCCGCGCGGCCGACCGGCCCCGGCCTCCGGCTTACGACAAGTACGCTGACCGGCATGCTTGTCGCCGCCGCCGTGTGCCCCTGTCCGCCGCTCCTGGTGCCCGAGGTCGCCGCCGGGGCCGCCCCCGAGCTCGAGGCCGCGCGTGACGCGTGCCTCGACGCCGTGGGTGTGCTCGCCGCCTCGCGCCCGGACCTGCTCGTCGTCGTGGGACCGGCTGACGACCGGTCCGCCGGGCCCCACCCGGCAGGCGCGCGCGGGTCCTTCCGGGGCATCGGCGTGAACCTCGACGTGACACTCGGTGACGCCCCGCCGGATGCCGCCGCCCCGGACCGGCCGCTGCCGGGGTCCCTCACCGTGGGCGCCTGGCTGCTGGGCCGGGCCCGATGGACGGGCGCTCCCGTCGACGGGTTCGCCGTGGCGGAGAGCGAGGCCGCCCCGGAGTGCGCGGCGGCCGGACACTCCCTCGCCCGGCGTGCCGAGCGGGTCGCGCTCCTCGTGATGGGCGACGGCAGCGCCTGCCGCACGCTCAAGGCCCCCGGCTACCTCGACGAGCGGGCAGCCGCCTTCGACGCCCGCGCCACCGAAGCGCTCGGCTCCGCGGACCTCGACGCCCTCGCCGCGCTCGACGCGACGCTCGCCCGTGAACTCAAGGCGGCCGGACGTGCCCCCTGGCAACTGCTCGGCGGCGCCGCGCGGGGCGCCGGGCTCGCCGGTCGACTGCTGTACGAGGACGCCCCGTACGGCGTGGGCTACACCGTCGCCGCCTGGTCCTGAACGGACCGGCGGCGGGTACGGAGCCCTCGGCCCCGTACCCGCCGCCGGTCCGCGGTCACCGTGTCAGGAAGCGGGCGGCGGCGGAGGAGGAGTGCTGCCGGGAGTACCGGGCGTACCCGGAGTTCCTGGGGTGCCAGGCGTACCGGGGGTGCCCCCGTCCTTGTTGCCCAGCTTGTCCACGGCCTCCTTGGCCTTGCGCGTCCCCGAATCGATCTTGTCGCTGTATTTGCCCTTGGTCTTCTGGTCGACCGTGCGCGCGGCCTTGTCGAGGCCCTGCTCGATCTTGCCCCCGTGCTGCTGCGCGAGGTCGCCGACCTTGTCCTTGGCCGGCCCCAGCTTGGCCTTCAGGTTGTCCAGGAACCCCATTGGGTCACCTTCCGTGCAGTGAGGACTCTCGAGAACTGTTCGCGGGAGCGTGCTCCCGCCCCCATTGTCCGTCACTTGTCCGTTCTTGCCGTTTTTACACGCCTCATTGCGCTTCCCCGGCGCTTCCTTGACGTCGCTCTGCGTGCACGGCCGCGCCCCTCCGGAGACCCGGTGTGGTCCGGAGGGCCCGGATATTTGGGAGACTGTCCGGGTGACCCCTCCCGCTTCCGCTCCCCGCGTCATCACCGTCGTAGGCCCCACCGCAGCCGGAAAGTCGGATCTGGGAGTCTTTCTCGCCCAGCGGCTCGGCGGCGAGGTGATCAACGCCGATTCCATGCAGCTCTACCGGGGCATGGACATCGGCACCGCGAAGCTGACGCTCCCCGAGCGCGACGGCGTGCCGCACCGACTGCTGGACATCTGGGACGTCACCGAGACCGCCAGCGTCGCCGAGTACCAGCGACTGGCCCGCCTGGAGATCGACCGGCTGCTCGCCGAGGGGCGCACGCCGATCCTCGTCGGCGGCTCCGGGCTGTACGTGAAGGGCGCCATCGACGCCCTGGAGTTCCCCGGTACGGACCCCGAGGTGCGCGCTCGCCTCGAAGCGGAGCTGACCGAGCGCGGCTCGGGCGTCCTCCACGAGCGCCTCGCCGCCGCCGACCCGGAGGCCGCCCGGTCCATCCTGGCGAGCAACGGCCGACGCATCGTCCGCGCCCTCGAAGTCATCGAGATCACCGGCAAGCCGTTCACCGCCAACCTCCCCGGCGAGGAGCCGGTCTACGACGCCGTGCAGATCGGCGTCGACGTGGACCGCCCCGAACTGGACGAGCGGATCGCCCTGCGTGTCGACCGGATGTGGGAGGCGGGGCTCGTGGACGAGGTGCGCGCCCTGGAGGCGTCCGGGCTGCGCGAGGGCCTCACGGCCTCGCGGGCCCTCGGCTACCAGCAGATCCTCGCGGTGCTCGCGGGGGAGTGCACCGAGGACGACGCGCGGGCCGAGACCGTACGCGCCACCAAGCGCTTCGCCCGCCGTCAGGACTCCTGGTTCCGCCGTGACGCGCGTGTCGTGTGGCTCGGAGGCGGACACCGTGACCGGGGGGAACTCCCGCACCGGGCGCTGACGTTGGTCGAACGAGCGGTCACGGCCTGATCGCTCGTCAGGAGAACGACCTGCAACAGAAACCTTCAGTGCTGCATCGACGCAGGGCAGAGAGAATTCTGGGTTGCGGGGCTTCATCAGAGCCTACGCGAGTCCCCCGAGACGGAGGGCGGTCTCGATCTCGCTGAGTTTCGCGGAGGACAGAACGCCCGCTCGCTCGATCAGGTCGTCCCAGGACACAGTGGTCACCCACGTGCAAGGGGTAAAGCCCGGACGTGGCAACGCGAACCGCAACACGCCTTCAAAGGGCAGTGCTTCCCCAGCGCCTACGGCCACTTCGACGCCCAGACCGGTGATGTCGACACCCGCCCGAGCGACGACCTGCATCACCCGGAACCCGGACGCGTCGTCTCCCGACAGCAGCACGACCGGCCGCCGCTCGTCGAACTCCACCCACCACACTTCGCCACGTTGCACATGTCCTCCGGACGCAGGAGCGGCGGGCGGGCGCTGCGCGCCCCCGACGCGCTGTGGAGACGGGTGCGGCCTCCCGTTGATCATCCATGTGTGGAGGCAAACGATCACGTTGTGGCCGCGGGTCACAGCGTAGACCCTGCTCGCCAGCGCGGTTCCTCGCGCCGAAGGGCGACCGCCGTCGGAGGGTTGCGCGGTCCACTCGATGCTGTTTCGCTCTGACCATGTCGAACAAAACCGCTGGTCCGTCCTCGTCGGTCAGCCGGGCGCCCTGCGCGCGGTCGAACACGGCGGGCCAGCCGCGGCAGTAGCTCCGTACCTCGGACTCCAGAGTCTCGAAGATGCTCATGAGCGCCCCTGCCACCTTTCGTCAACCACGGCAGGGCAACCGGTCAGAGAGCTGCCATGTCCAGCTGAGAGGCTGTGCTGCTGTGCGGACACGGTCAACGATCACCGCGCGCACCCCCACAGCGTGGCACTGCCTCGTCGATCGCGCCCGCCGTGCTACGTCAGTCGCGTGGTGTCGCCCTCCCGCAGAGAGCCCTCCTGTAGAGAAGGGGAGAACCCGGCGCCATGCGTCGTCATCTGCTGATGGGGTGGTGGCCGCGCCGGTTGCGGAGTGGCGGGAGGATGACCGGGGGTCTGTTTGGTTGATCATGACCGCATGACTGTGGGCATGACTGACCGCGCGGCGGGAGCGGAGCAGGCGATGGCCGGCATGGCCGAGGCAGGGGTGCGCGTTGTCGCGCTGAGCTGGGTCGACAACGCCGGCGTCAGCCGGATGAAGGCCGTGCCGCTGGGACGTCTGCCCCAGCTCGCGGACCATGGCGTGGGGATGTCCCCGGTGTTCGATACGTTCCTGGTGGACGATTCGGTGGCCCGTGCGGACGGCCACGGCGGACCGGTCGGCGACCTGCTGCTGCTTCCGGAGATGAACCGGCTCACCCCGTTGGCGGCACAGCCGGGCTGGGCCTGGGCGCCGGCGGACCGCTTCAGCCAGGACGGGGCACCGTACCCGGGGTGCCATCGGTCCTTCGTGAACCGCATGGTGCAGGGGGCGGCGGATCTGGGGCTGCGCTTGCTCATGGGGTTCGAGACGGAGTGGAGCGTCGGTCCGGGGCGTATCGGCGACGGTCCGGCCTACGGGCTGTCCCGGCTGGCGGATTCCGGTGCGTATCTCCTTGACGTTGTCGATGCGCTCACCGCGCAGGGTGTGGAGGTCCTCCAGGTTCACCCGGAGTACGAACCGGGGCAGTTCGAGGTGTCCACCGCCGCCGACGGTCCGCTGTGCGCCGCCGACACCGCCGTCCTGGTGCGGCACACGGTGCGCACCGTGTCCCACGCTCATGGGTTGCAGGCGTCTTTCGCCCCTCTGACGACAGCATCCGGCATCGGCAACGGCGGGCATCTGCACCTGAGCCTGTGGCGCGGCGAGGAGAACCTCCTGCATGGCGGCAGCGGGGCTCGTGGCATGACGGCGGAGGGTGAGGCGTTCCTCGCCGGCGTTCTGCGGTCCCTGCCCGCTCTGACGGCGATCGGCTGCCCCGCCCCGGCCAGTTACCTGCGGCTGGCACCGTCCGCCTGGGCCGGTGTCTACCGCTGTTGGGGCTGGGAGAACCGGGAGGCTGCGCTGCGGTTCGTCACCGGTCCGGCGGACCGGGCATCACGGTGCACGAACGCCGAACTCAAGTGCTTCGACCAGGCGGCCAACCCCTACCTTGTGGTGGGTTCGGTCATCGCGGCCGGTCTGGCGGGGTGCGAGGAGGCGTTGCGCCTGCCCGAGGAGTACGGCGATGACCCGGCGCACGCCGACACCGATGATCTCGAGCGGCTCGGTATCGAGCGGCTCCCGACCAGCCTGGATGAGGCAGTCGGTCACCTCAAGGGCTCGGCGGTGCTCCGTAAAGCGATGGGGGACCACCTTTTCGGCTCGGTACTCGCGGTACGCGGCGCGGAGGACAGCCTCTTCGCCGGCCGCACCCGGGCGGAGACCGTCGAAGCCACCCGCTGGCGCTACTGACCCCGACGTGTCGCAGTCGCACCGTCCGGTCCGGCCCCGAGGCGAATCAGTAGAACCAGCAATGCAGCGAGTCCAGGTCGCGTTGGTCCATGCCCGTGTTCCGGACGAACCCGATGACGACCTGGCTCCTTTGACCGCGGCTCTGGCGCGGGTCGGCATCGAAGCGGTGGCCTTGCCGTGGGACGAGCCCGTGGACTGGAGCCGGTTCGCCGCCGTCGTGCTCGAAGCCCCATGGGACTACCCCAAGCGCAGCGACGAGTTCCTCACCTGGGCTCGCCGGGCGGCCACGGAGTCGGTGCTGTTCAACCACTTCCCCATGGTCGAGTGGAACAGCGACAAGCGGTACCTGTCCGACCTCGCCGCCGACGGCGTGCCGGTCGTGCCCAGCACATGGACCAGCCCGGGCAAGGAGTGGGAGGCCCCCGCGGAAGGTGAGTACGTCGTCAAACCGTCCGTCTCGTGCTCCGCCAAGGACACCGCGCGCTACGGTCCCGGAACGGCGGAGCGGACTCGGGCACACCGCCATGCCGAGGAGCTGCTGGCGCGGGGCAGGACCGTACTGACCCAGCCCTACCAGCACGCCGTCGACGCACACGGAGAACTGTCGCTGATCTACCTGGACGGGGCCTACAGTCACGCCGTGCGGCGCAGTGCTCTGCTCAAGCCCGGCGCCGAGGCCCAGGGCGGGCTGTTCACCACCGCGACCGTGACTCCCCGCCCCGCGACCGGGCCGGAACTCGACTGCGGTGACGCCGTGGTCAAGGCCGTGGCCGCCCGCTTCGGCTGTCCGCTGTACGCACGGATCGACCTGGTACCCGGGCCACAGGGCGCCCCGCTGCTACTGGAATGCGAAGTCATCGAACCCTCGCTGTTCCTCACCCACAGTTCTACTGCCGCCGATGATCTGGCTGCCGCCCTGGTGCGGCGTCTGTCCGGGACACGTCTGCGGAGCACCGGGGGCGGCCAGGACACTTCCAGCACGTACAGCTGACACAACCCGGCTCCCGCACGCGGCGTCGCGGGTCCCGGGTGAGGTTCTTCTCCAGGGCGTAGCTGCCCATACCCCGCGCAAGCTTGTTCGACATGATCGAGAGGGTTCCTTCTTCAGACGGGCCGCGACCGCTCAATCCGGCGCTGACCTGGGGCTATTGTTGACCTCTTGCTGACTCGCTGATTAGCAGCAGGTGCCTGACCTGCATAAACCCCAAAGCCCGGCTATAACAGCCTGATCACGTGATGGCATCGGGAAGCCCCGCCCGTCAATTCGGCACCCGTGATCGTGCCATCATCGAGCATCGATCCACCAGTGGAGTCCGAGTTGGGAGGGCGCGTGGCGATGGAGGCCGGCCCTCGCGACACGGAGCAGCGCGGCACAGAGCATGACGTGCCGTCACCGCGGGACACCGCGGGACGGCTGAGTCCTGACGGGCCCGACGAACAGGACGTGACCCCCGAGGTCGAGGTCGAGCTGCGGCCCACCCGCAAGCTGCGGATCTGGCAGCTCGCCCCCATCGTCGTACTGGCCGCGGTCGGCTCGCTGATGTTCGCCTTTCCCCTCGCCTTCGAGTTCGGCGACGGTGGCGCCATCGTCGCCATGCTGGGTCTCCTGATCAGCTGCTGCGCGGCCGGCTGGGGCATGATGGCCGCCCGCCGCGTCGGGCACACCTGGCCGGGCCTGCCCTCCCGCGGCTCCGGCGCCCGTCCCGACTGGCGGGTGATCGCGCTGTACGTGGCGACCGGCGCCGCCCTGGTCGCCCTCGCCGTCTGGCGCGTGGACCGACTGCGCTGACCCGGGGGTGCACGCCCCGCGCCGGGACGGCGCGCGGTTGCACGAGGCCGGGCGGCGCCGGGGCCGGGGCCGGTCGCGGACCCGGCCACAGGGTCCGCTCGTGCGGGTTGTCGGCGCCGCCTCGTACAGTTGGCCTGTGAGCACCTCGCAGATCGCCTTCCTCAAGGGTCACGGCACCGAGAACGACTTCGTGATCGTCCCGGACCCGGACAACGCCCTCTCGCTGCCCGCCGCCGTCGTCGCCCGGCTCTGCGACCGCCGGGCCGGCATCGGCGGGGACGGCCTGCTGCACGTCGTGCGGTCGGCCGCACACCCCGAGGCGCACTCCATGGCGGACGCGGCCGAGTGGTTCATGGACTACCGCAACGCGGACGGCTCGATCGCCGAGATGTGCGGTAATGGCGTACGGGTCTTCGCCCACTACCTCCAGCGCGCCGGCCTCGTCGAGGAGGGCGACCTCACCGTCGCCACCCGGGGCGGCCCCAAGCGCGTGCACCTCGCGAAGAACGGCGACATCACGGTCTCCATGGGACGCGCCCTGCTGCCCGAGGAGAGCGTCACGGTCAGCGTCGGCGACCGCAGCTGGCCCGCCCGCAACGTCAACATGGGCAACCCGCACGCGGTCGCCTTCGTCGACGACCTCGATCACGCCGGCGACCTGTTCACCGCCCCGCCCGTCAGCCCCGGCGCCGTCTACCCCGACGGCGTCAACGTCGAGTTCGTCGTCGACCGGGGACCGGGCCACGTCGGCATGCGCGTCCACGAGCGCGGCTCCGGCGAGACCCGCTCCTGCGGCACCGGCGCCTGCGCGGTCGCCGTCGCCACCGCCCGCCGGGACGGCGCCGACCCCGCGACGACCGGCCTCCCCGCCACCTACCGGGTGGACCTCCCCGGCGGCACCCTCGCCATCACCGAGCACCCCGACGGCGCGATCGACATGACCGGGACCGCGGTGATCGTCGCCGAGGGCGTCATCGACCCGGCCTGGCTCGAAACCTCCTGAGGAATGGCTCACGCGAAACCATGACCGACCCGAGCTTCGCTCGAATGGGTGATCCGTTTCACGCTGGGCGAGAGCGGGTCTGCGCCACGTGGTGGGGTCGATAGCATCAAGCACCGGTCCCGAGGGGCATCCGCTCCTCGCCAGCGCCGGTCGACGTCGCCGGAGGTGCCCATGAGTGCAGAGGCCGCCGATCCGGGCGCTCCCCTACGCAGGCGGAGCCGCCCCCGGATCGATCTGCGCAGACTGGGCCGGGTGGCACTGCTTGGCCCGGTCTCCCGCGACCGGCTGCCCGACGCCATCGGACATGTCGCCGAGGCGCACCGCGCCCACCACCCCGACGCCGACCTGACCATCCTGCGCCGGGCCTACGTCCTCGCGGAATCCTCGCACCGCGGCCAGATGCGCAAGAGCGGCGAGCCGTACATCACGCATCCGCTGGCCGTCACCCTGATCCTCGCCGAGCTCGGCGCCGAGACCACCACCCTCACCGCCTCCCTGCTCCACGACACCGTCGAGGACACGGAAGTGACGCTCGACCAGGTACGCGAGCAGTTCGGCGACGAGGTCTGCTATCTCGTCGACGGCGTGACGAAGCTGGAGAAGGTCGACTACGGCGCCGCCGCCGAACCGGAGACCTTCCGCAAGATGCTCGTCGCCACCGGCAACGACGTCCGGGTCATGTCGATCAAGCTCGCGGACCGGCTGCACAACATGCGCACCCTCGGCGTGATGCGCCCCGAGAAACAGGCCAGGATCGCCAAGGTCACCCGGGACGTCCTCATCCCGCTCGCTGAACGGCTCGGCGTGCAGGCGCTCAAGACCGAGCTGGAGGACCTTGTCTTCGCGATCCTGCACCCCGAGGAGTACAAGCACACCCGCGCCCTGATCGCCGCCGCGGCCGGCCCGGACGCCCCCCTCGACACCATCGCCGACAACGTGCGGGGCACCCTGCGCGACGCGGGCATCAGCGCCGAAGTCCTCATCAGGCCACGCCACTTCGTCTCCGTGCACCGGGTCCGCAGGAAACGCGGCGAACTGCGCGGCACCGACTTCGGCCGACTGCTCGTCCTCGTCACCGAGGACGCCGACTGCTACGCCGTCCTCGGTGAACTGCACACCTGCTTCACCCCGGTGATCTCCGAGTTCAAGGACTTCATCGCCGCCCCCAAGTTCAACCTGTACCAGTCGCTGCACACCGCGGTCGTCGGCCCCGGAGGCGCCGTCGCCGAAGTCCTCATCCGCACGCACCGGATGCACAAGGTCGCCGAGGCGGGCGTCGTCGCACTGGGCAACCCGTACGCCCAGGACGCCGCCACCCCGCCGAGCGAGCCGTCCGACGAGCGCGCCGACCCGACCCGGCCCGGCTGGCTCTCCCGGCTGCTGGACTGGCAGGAGTCCGCCACCGACCCCGACACGTTCTGGACCACCCTGCGCGACGACCTCGCCCAGGACCGCGAGATCACCGTGTTCCGCACCGACGGAGGCACCCTCGGGCTGCCCGCCGGGGCCAGCTGCGTCGACGCCGCCTACGCGCAGTACGGCGACCGGGCGCACACCTCCATCGGGGCCCGGGTCAACGGCCGCCTCGCCACCCTGAGCACCGTCCTCAGCGACGGCGACACCGTGCAGCTGCTGCTCGCCCAGGACACCGCCTCCGGTCCCTCGCCCGACTGGCTCGACCACGCGCGCACCCCCACCGCCCGGATCGCGATCACCGGCTGGCTCACCGACCACCCCGAAGAGGCGAAGCCCACTCCCTCGACGATGACGTCCCTGTACGACGGCGGACCCGGCCCGGCCGAGCCCGCCTCCCCGGAGCGCGACGCCCAGGCCACCGCGCCGGCGCGCACCCGGTCCGGCCCCCGCGCCACCGGCGTCGTCGTCGACGGGCCGGACGCGCCGGTGCGCCTCGCCGGCTGCTGTACGCCGGTGCCCCCCGACGAGCTGACCGGCTTCGTCGTTCGCGGTGGCACCGTCACCGTGCACCGCCGCGAGTGCCCCGCCGTGGCCGCCATGCAGGAGATCGGCCGCGCCCCGGTCGGGGCACGCTGGGCCGACGCCGAGGGCCGGGAATCCGACGCGGGCTGCCGGGTCACGCTGGTCGCCGAGTCCTTCGGCCGCCCCCGGCTCCTCGCCGACCTCACCGAGGCCATCGCCACCGCCGAGGCGGCGATCGTCTCCGCCACCGTGGAACCGCCCAGCGAGCAGCGCGTCCGCCACACCTACACCCTCCAGCTCCCCGACGCGGCGGGCCTTCCCGCCCTGATGCGCGCCATGCGCGAGGTCGCCGGGGTCTATGACGTCAGCCGCGCCCAGCACCCGGCCCCCGCCGGCTGAGACGCCCGGACCCTCACCAGCGGCCCCGGCCGACCGAGCCGCCCCCACGGGAGCGGCGCGCACCGGAAGCGGCCCGGCCCGAAGCGGCGTGTACCGGCCGGCCGAACCGCTCCTCCCACACGTGGGCGTTCGCCCTCTGCACCACTCGCCGCGCCGCGATATGCAACCGCTTTTCCCACGCGTGGGCCGTTCTCGTTCGAGTGGTGCGGCGCGCGGCTCCCCGGCCGGGCGACGACGCGCTGATAGCCGTAGTCCATGCCGCTCCTCACTCGCAGCCTGCGCGCCGCCCTGCTGACGACCGCCTCGGCCACCCTCGTCGCCGCCACCCTGCCCGCCCCCGAACCCCTGGGGATCGGCGACCGGCTCTTCCCCGAGCTGGGCAACCCCGGATATGACGTCCTCGCGTACGACATCGCCTTCACGTACCACGGCCGCAACACCGAGCCCCTGGACGCGGTCACGAAGATCAGGGCCCGCACCACCGCCCCGCTGGACCGGATCAACCTCGACTTCGCCCGGGGCACCGTCCAGGGGGTCGAGGTCAACGGACTGGCGGCCGACTTCGGCAGCAAGCACGAGGACCTGGTCGTCCAGGCCCCCCGCCGCCTCCCCGCGGGCGTACCGCTGAGCATCACCGTCCGGCACACCAGCGACCCGAGCGGGTCCGGGGACGACGGCGGCTGGGTCCGCACCGCCGACGGTCTCGCCATGGCCAACCAGGCCGACGCCGCCCACCGCGTCTTCCCCGGCAACGACCACCCCTCCGACAAGGCGTACTTCACCTTCCGGATCACCGCCCCCGAGAAGCTGACGGCGGTCGCGGCCGGCCTGCCCGCGGGAAAGACCCGGCGCGGGGCCACGACCACCTGGACCTACCGCACCGAGCACCCCATGGCCACCGAGCTGGCCCAGGTCTCCATCGGCAGCTCCGCCGTGTTGCACCGCACCGGCCCGCACGGACTGCCGGTGCGCGACGTCGTCCCGGCCGCCGACCGGAAGAAGCTGGAGCCCTGGCTGAAGAAGACCCCGGCCCAGCTGGAGTGGATGGAGAAGCAGGTCGGCCGCTATCCCTTCGAGACGTACGGGGTGCTCGTCGCCGACAGCCCCATCGGCTTCGCCCTGGAGACCCAGACGCTGTCCCTGTTCGGGAAGTCCTTCTTCACCGAGCCCGGCTACCCGGAGTGGTACGTCGACTCGGTGATGATCCACGAGCTGGCCCACCAGTGGTTCGGCGACAGCGTCTCGCCCGCGAGCTGGTCCGACCTGTGGCTCAACGAAGGACACGCCAGCTGGTACGAGGCCCGGTACGCCGAGGAGAACGGCGGCGGGACCCTGGAGCGGCGGATGCGTGAGGCGTACAAGCTGTCCGACGGCTGGCGCGCGGACGGCGGCCCGCCGGCGCATCCGGACGGCCCGGCCCCGGGGCAGAAGCTCAGCCTGTTCCGGCCGGTCATGTACGACGGCAGCGCGCTGGTGCTCTACGCCCTGCGCCAGGAGATCGGCGAGGCCGCCTTCGACCGGCTGGAGCGCACCTGGGTCCGGGTGCACCGGGACTCCACGGCGACCACCGCGGACTTCACCCGGCTGGCGTCCGGCATCGCGGGACGGGACCTGTCCGCCTTCTTCGACGGCTGGCTGTACGGCGAGAAGACCCCGCCGATGCCCGGCCACCCCGACTGGAGCAGCGCGAAACCCGCGTGACGGGCCCGGTGGGGCCGTGCCACTATCGACGCGTCGGCGCGGCGGACCGCACCGGAGTTCCCGGCAGGGAATCATCCGGGAAGATCACACGTTGTGACTGACGTAAAGACTTCTATCGACGTAAGGATCCAATGACCTCCTCTTCTTCCCTTCCCCAGGACGCGCAGGACGCGCAGAGCGCCACGGAGAACACCACCGAGAGCCTCACCGAAAGCCTTCGGGCCGACGCCCTGATGGAAGAGGACGTCGCCTGGAGCCAGGAGATCGACGGAGCGCGGGACGGCGATCAGCTGGACCGCTCCGAGCGTGCCGCGCTGCGACGCGTGGCCGGTCTCTCCACGGAGCTCGAGGACGTCACCGAGGTCGAGTACCGCCAGCTGCGCCTGGAGCGCGTGGTGCTGGTCGGCGTCTGGACCTCGGGGACGGTGCGCGACGCGGAGATCTCCCTCGCGGAGCTCGCCGCACTCGCCGAGACGGCGGGCGCACAGGTGCTGGACGCGGTGTACCAGCGGCGCGACAAGCCGGACCCGGCCACCTACATCGGCTCGGGCAAGGCGCTGGAGCTCCGTGACATGGTGCTCGAATCCGGTGCCGACACCGTCGTCTGCGACGGTGAGCTGAGCCCCGGCCAGCTGATCCACCTGGAAGATGTCGTCAAGGTGAAGGTGGTCGACCGGACCGCCCTCATCCTCGACATCTTCGCCCAGCACGCCAAGTCCCGTGAGGGCAAGGCGCAGGTCTCGCTGGCCCAGATGCAGTACATGCTGCCGCGCCTGCGCGGCTGGGGTCAGTCGCTCTCCCGTCAGATGGGCGGCGGCGGTTCCAGCGGCGGTGGCGGCATGGCCACCCGTGGTCCCGGTGAGACCAAGATCGAGACGGACCGGCGACGGATCCGCGAGAAGATGGCGAAGATGCGCCGGGAGATCGCGGAGATGAAGACCGGCCGCGAGATCAAGCGGCAGGAGCGCAAGCGCCACAAGGTGCCCTCCGTCGCCATCGCCGGATACACCAACGCCGGCAAGTCCTCGCTGCTCAACCGCCTGACCGGGGCCGGTGTCCTGGTGGAGAACGCCCTGTTCGCCACCCTGGACCCGACCGTCCGCCGGGCCGAGACGCCGAGCGGCCGCATCTACACCCTGGCCGACACCGTCGGGTTCGTCCGGCATCTGCCGCACCACCTGGTCGAGGCGTTCCGCTCCACCATGGAGGAGGTCGGCGAGTCCGATCTCATCCTCCACGTGGTGGACGGCTCCCACCCGGTGCCGGAGGAGCAGCTCGCCGCGGTGCGCGAGGTGATCCGGGACGTCGGCGCGGTGGACGTACGCGAGATCGTCGTGATCAACAAGGCGGACGCGGCGGACCCCCTGGTCCTCCAGCGGCTGCTGCGCAACGAGAAGCACGCCATCACGGTCTCGGCTAGGACCGGCGCCGGAATCGACGAGCTGCTCGCGCTCATCGACGCCGAGCTGCCCCGTCCGTCCGTCGAGATCGAGGTGCTCGTGCCCTACATCCAGGGGGCTCTGGTCTCCCGGGTGCACGCCGAGGGCGAGGTGCTCTCCGAGGAGCACACCGCCGAGGGCACCCTGCTCAAGGCCCAGGTCCACGAGGAGCTGGCCGCGGAGCTCGGGACCTTCGTCCCCGCCGCGCACTGACGTATCCGGGACCGCGCGACAGCCGGAAGGCCCGGCCCCGACTCTCTCCGGAGAGTCGGGGCCGGGCCTTCGGCGTACCGTCGGCGGCCGGGGTTACCGGCCGGCGAACTTGTCGCTCATCATCGTGAAAGTGCGTCGGGCGTCGTCGTCGAGCCGGGGGCCGGCCCGGCCGGCCCGAAGTGACCGGGCCGATCGAGGTGTTGGACACCAGCGTCGACTTCCCGTCCGGTCCGGCGACGAACCAGCCGCCGCTGGAGGAACCGCCGGCCATCGTGCAGCCGATGCGATACATGGTCGGGGTCCCCGGGGCGATCGAGAGCCGGCCGGGCAGCCCAAGAGGCCCCCGTGCCGACGATCCGCTGGATCTTCGGAGCGTCGAAAAAGACCGGCAGCGCGTTGCCGACCGTCTCCTCCAGCGACTTCGTACCGTTCTCGGGCTTCACATGCAGGACCGCGTAGTCGGACCTGCGGCTGAACGCGGAGCGGTCGTGCATTCTGTCATGTACTTGTCATGCTTGATTCCGGGGCCCGTCGCGGATCGACCGCGACCCCTGGCCGGCTACTGCCGTACCGGGGGCCGCGGTCGATATGCGTGATCCCGTGATCCCGTGATCCCGTGATCCCGTGATCCCGTGATCCCGTGATTTCGTGCGGAGGGTGGGTCCGTCGCCGGAAGCCGGGACCTACTGGCCCGCGTACTTCTCGCTCACCGCGCGGTAGATGCCCTCGGCCTCCTTGCCGAGCCGGGGCCCGGCCAGCCAGCCCGCGGTGACCGGGCCGATCGAGGTGTTCGAGACCAGGGCGGGCTTGCCGTCCTGCCCGGCCGCGACCCAGCCGCCGCCGGAGGAACCGCCGGTCATCGTGCACCCGACGCGGTACATCGTGGGCTGGTCCTGGAAGACGGAGAGCCGACCCGGCTTGCCCTCGCACTGGAGCAGCTTCTGACCGTCGAACGGCGGCGCGGCCGGGTAACCCGTGGCCGTCATGGCGTCGATCTCCGGTACCGCGGGAGCGTCGAACTCCACCGGCAGCGCCGAACCGACCGTCTCCTCCAGCGACTTGCCGCCCGCGCCCTTCTCCGGCGTCACGTGCAGCACCGCGAAGTCGTACGGGGCGCCCTGGCCGCCGACGGCCGCGCCCTCGGCGATCCACTGCTCGGAGGTCTGGGCCCACTGGCCCCACCACACACCGTAGGGAGCGATCTTCTCCTTGGGCGCGGTCTCCAGCTCGGCCAGCGACAGGCCGTCGTTGTTGTACGCCGGGACGAAGGCGATGTTGCGGTACCAACCGCCCTTCTTGCCCGCGTGCACGCAGTGCCCGGCCGTCCACACCATGTTGGACTTGCCGGGGTTCGCCGGGTCCTTCACCACGGTCGCGGAACAGACCATCGACCCCTGCGGGCCGTCGAAGAGCAGCTTCCCGGACTCGGGAGCGTTGTCGTGGTACGGCGTCGCGACACCGGCGGCCTGGACCGGAGCCGGCGTCGGGTCCGTCACGCCGTCGTCGCCGGAGATGTCGTTGTCGACCGGGTTCTCCGGGGGCTTGTCGGCCCCCCGCATCCGGTCCGGGTCCCACAGGCCGTCGATGATCGGGTTGACGAAGTCCTTGGCCTCACGCAGCCACTTGTCCCTGTCCCAGTTCTTCCACTCCCCGTCCCGCCACTTGTCGGGGTCGATCCCGTGCTCCTTGAGACGGTTCTTGAGGTCGTCCGGGATGACGACCTTGCCGTCGGACGACTGGCCGGCCGAGGCGCTGGGCGTACCGCCCGCGTTGTCCTCCTCCGGACCGCACGCCGTGGCGGTGAGTGCCAGAACGGCGGCGACGGCGGTCGCGGCGAGCGCGGTGGAGGGCATGCGCCGTGCGCGCCTCCCGCGCCGTGCGGTATCGGTCGGGCGAATGGGTCGCATCTCGTGATCCCCCTGGGACTTCGTCACTCGGTACTCGTGCTGTTTCGCGGACACTCCGGGCGCCGGAACAGGTGCTCCGCGCCGCTGTGCGGCCCCCACTATGCCGGTGCCGATGGTGACGGTACGAGGCAGGTCCGCGGTTCCGTCGCCGCGAGGATGTTCCGATGTACCCGTGATCCATCGCGGACGGCGTCGTTGGTACGTACGGGGGACACCAGGACAGCGTTCACGCCCTCGGTGCGTCCACGCGAGAACGTACCGACGTGCAACGCAACTGTTACCGCAGGAGGATCAAGAGCCGTGTCCGTGACCGAACCCGCTCCGGTGGCGCCGCCCTCCGCACACGAGGGCATTCTCCGCCGCCAGACCCTGCGCGAATCGGCGGCCCGCACCTACGCGCGGTCGCTGCCGATCGTCCCGGTGCGCGCCCGCGGGCTCACCATCGAGGGCGCGGACGGACGCCGCTACCTCGACTGTCTCTCGGGCGCCGGCACGCTGGCCCTCGGGCACAACCACCCCGTCGTGCTCGAAGCCATCCGGAAGGTCATCGACTCCGGTGCGCCCCTGCACGTGCTCGACCTCGCCACCCCGGTCAAGGACGCCTTCACCACCGAGCTGTTCTCCACCCTGCCGCGCGAGTTGGCCGACAACGCCCGCATCCAGTTCTGCGGCCCGGCCGGCACGGACGCCGTCGAGGCCGCGTTCAAGCTGGTCCGCGCCGCGACCGGGCGCACCGGCCTGCTGGCCTTCACCGGCGCCTACCACGGCATGACCGCCGGGGCCCTGGCGGCCTCCGGGGGCGCCACCGACGTACGGGTGACCCGGCTGCCCTTCCCGCAGGACTACCGCTGTCCGTTCGGGACCGGCGGCGAACGCGGCGCCGCGCTCGCCGCCCGCTGGACCGAACACCTGCTGGACGACCGCAAGGGCGGGGTCCCGGCCCCCGCGGGAATGATCGTGGAGCCGGTCCAGGGCGAGGGCGGCGTCAATCCCGCCCCCGACTCCTGGCTGCGCCGCATGCGCGGGATCACCGAGGACCGCTCCATCCCCCTCATCGCCGACGAGGTGCAGACCGGGGTCGGCAGGACCGGTGCCTTCTGGGCCGTCGAACACAGCGGCGTCGTCCCCGACGTGATGGTCCTCTCCAAGGCGATCGGCGGCTCCCTGCCGCTGGCCGTGATCGTCTACCGCGCTGAACTGGATCTTTGGCAGCCGGGTGCCCACGCGGGTACGTTTCGTGGCAACCAGCTCGCCATGGCGGCGGGCGCGGCCACGCTCGCGTACGTCAGGGAGAACCAACTGGCGGACCGCGCTGCGGTCCTGGGGGCCCGAATGCTCGCCCGTCTGAGGGAGCTGCGGGCACATCACCCGGGAATCGGTGACGTACGGGGGCGTGGACTGATGATCGGCATGGAGCTGGTGGATCCCGAGCGCGCGCCCCTGCCCGCCGAGGCAGGCGACGACCACCCGGCCCCGCCGCCCGACCCGGCGCTCGCCCTCGCCGTCCAGCAGGAATGTCTGCGGCGCGGCCTCATCGTCGAACTGGGCGGCCGCCACGACGCCGTGGTCCGCCTCCTGCCGCCCCTCACCCTCACCGACGAGCAGGCGAGTGCCGTCGTCGACCGTCTCGCCGACGCGCTGGCAGCCGCGACACGCTCCCCGCACCGTCGGACCACCGCCGGGCCGACCACCTGAACCCGGAATCCCCACAAGGAAGAACGCCGTGAACCCCACCCCCGCGTCCGAGGCCGACGGCCAGGGCACCCCCCAGCACCGAGGGCAGGACGGACCGGCCGCCCCCGGCACGGTCGAGGCGACGACCGTGCCCCGCCAGAAATCCCCGCGCGATCCCGACCCCGCCGCGTACGCGCCCGGTCCGGACCTCCGCGTTCGGACAGGCCAGGGCCCGGGCCCCGACGCCCTCGACGACCCGGACCCGCTGCGGGCCGCCGACGCGGCGGGCACGGAGAGCCTCCTGCGGTGCTGGACCCGGGAGAGCGACCTGCCCCGCCCCGACGGCGACACCCTGCGCATCGCCTTCCCCGCCAGCGGCACCGCCCTGCTCGTCCCCGTCCCCTACTGGTCCGCCACCGGGGCCCACCGCTTCGGCGCACCCGTCCTGGAGAACGCCCCCGCCGGTGCCCCGCACGCCGACGCCGCCACCGTCGCCGTCCTCATCGGCCGTGAGGGCGGCGAGAGCGGCGCGGGCGATCTGGTCGCCCGGGTCGCCGACTCCGTACGCCACACCGCCGGCTTCATCGACCAGCGGCGGCGCGACCCGGCGGACCCCGCCGAGGCCGACCTCTTCCTCACCGCCGAACAGTCCCTGCTGCTCGGCCACCCCCTCCACCCCACGCCCAAGAGCCGCGAAGGCCTCTCCGAGTCGGAGTCCCGCCGCTATTCGCCCGAGCTCCACGGGTCCTTCCCGCTCCACTGGTTCGCCGTCGACCGGTCGCTGACCGCCACCGACTCCGCCTGGACCGAAGGCGGTCCGGCCACCGCCGACGAACTGCTCGCCCCGCACGCCCGAGGGCTGAGCCTGCCCCCCGGCACCGTCGCCGTACCCGTGCACCCCTGGCAGGCCGCCGATCTGCTCCACCGCCCCCAGGTCCGGGCCCTCGTCGACACCGGCCTGCTCCACGACCTCGGCCCCCACGGCGAGCACTGGCACCCCACCTCCTCCATCCGCACCGTGCACCGCCCCGGCGCACGGGTGATGCTCAAGCTCTCCCTCGGCGTACGCATCACCAACTCCCGCCGGGAGAACCTCCGCAAGGAGCTGCACCGGGGCGTCGAGGTCCACCGACTCCTGTCGACCGGACTCGCCGAGCGCTGGCAGCGGGAGCACCCCGGCTTCGACATCGTCCGGGACCCCGCCTGGCTCGCCGTCGACGACCCCGAGGGCGCACCCGTCATGGGGCTCGACGTCATGCTCCGCCACAACCCCTTCGGCCCGGGCGACGACGCCGCCTGCATCGCGGGACTGACCGCGCAGCGCCCCCGGCCCGGCCGGCCCGGCATGCGCTCCCGGCTCGCCGAGGTCGTCTCCGGCCTGGCCGCCCGCACCGGCCGCGGCGCCAACGCCGTCTCCACCGAATGGTTCCGCCGCTATCTGCACCACGTCGTGCGCCCCGTCCTCTGGCTCGACGCCCATGGTGGAGTCGCCCTCGAAGCCCACCAGCAGAACACCCTCGTCCTCCTCGACCCGGACGGCTGGCCCGTCGGCGGCCGCTACCGGGACAACCAGGGCTACTACTTCCGCGACTCCCGCCGCGACGAGCTGGAACAGCGGCTCCCCGGCATCGGCGCCGTCAGCGACACCTTCGTCTCCGACCCGGTCACCGACGAGCGGTTCGCCTACTACCTCGGCATCAACAACGTCCTCGGCCTGATCGGGGCGTTCGGCGCCCAGCGGCTGGCCGACGAGCAGGAACTCCTCACCGTCCTGCGCCGATTCCTCACCGATACCGCGGAACTGGGCTCACCCCTGCCCGCGTATCTCCTGGAGAACCGCCAACTGCGCTGCAAGGCCAACCTGCTGACCCGGCTCCACGGGCTCGACGAGCTGGTCGGACCGGTCGACACCCAGTCCGTGTACGTCACCATCGCCAACCCGCTGCACAGCTGAGCGCCAACCGCCCCGGGCGGGTTCCGGCCGCATCCGCTCCGGAGACGCCCACCGACCGCACCCGGTCCAGAGAGGAGAGCGCCACCGTGCCTCCCGCCGAACCCTCAGCGGAACCCGACGCCGTACCGGCCGACCACGACTCCGCCGAACGGTCCGGCACCGAACGGTCGGGCACCGAACGGTCGGGCACCGAACGGTCCGGCAGCCGCGCGGATGGCAGCCGCCTGGACGGCAGTGCCGGCGTCGAGGACACCCTCGACCTGGAGCTCACCGAGGAGCTCCTCGCCCTGATCGCCGAGGAGCGAAACGCCGGGGCGGCCCGGACCCGGGTCACCCACGAGCTGCTGGGCGACCCGGGGGCCTGGTCTCCCGCGACCACGGCGGCGGGAGAGTTCGCGCTCGTCCCCGTCCGGCCGGAGCGTGATCTCGCCGTCGTCAGCCGCTGGATGAACGATCCTGCCGTGGCGGCGTTCTGGGAGCTCTCCGGACCCGAGTCCGTCACCGCCGACCACCTCAGGCTCCAGCTGGAAGGGGACGGACGCAGCATCCCGTGCCTGGGCGTGCTCGACTCCACACCCATGAGCTACTGGGAGATCTACCGCGCCGACCTCGACCCCCTGGCCCGCCACTACCCCGCCCGCCCCCACGACACCGGCGTCCACCTCCTCATCGGGGGCGTGAACAACCGGGGGCGGGGCGTGGGCACCACCCTGCTCCGCGCCGTCGCCGACCTCGTCCTGGACAACCTTCCGCGGTGCGGACGGGTCGTCGCCGAGCCGGACCTGCGCAACACCCCCTCCGTATCCGCGTTCCTCAGCGCCGGTTTCCGCTTCTCCGCCGAAGTGGATCTCCCCGACAAACGCGCCGCGCTGATGATCCGCGACCGAACGTACCGAGCCCAGCTGTGACTTACTCGCCGCACTTTCCACACCGCTCGAACCTCATAGGTTCCATCCGGAGGAGTCCCCGTGCCGATATATCCCGCGAGCCGTGAATCAGCCGAGTCCCCGCAGCTGTTCAGCCCTCCGGAGCTGAACCGAGAGATCTGGGACCGTGCCGCCGCACGGCTCCTCGCCAAGATGCTCGGCGAGTTCGCCTACGAGAAGATCATCGAGCCCGTCCCGGCGCCCGGGACCGGCGGACACCACCGGCTGACCCTCGACGACGGGGGAGCGCTCGCCTTCACGGCCCGGCGCGGCGTCTACGGCAGCTGGCGCGTCGACCCTGCCTCGATCGAGGTCACGACGGGGCCGCCGGCCGCCCACGCCAACGGATCACCGGCCGCCGCGAGCGCCGAGGCGCAGCCCAACGGCTCGGCCGCCGACACCCGGCCGTTCCGCGACCCGCTGACGTTCCTCACCCGCGCCCGGGTCCTCCTCGGACTCGACGGCACGACGCTGGGCCACCTCATCCGCGAGCTGACCCTGACCCTGTCCGCAGACGCCCGGCTGGACCACACCGCGCTCACCGCGGACCGGCTCGCCGCCCTGGACTACGCGGAGCTGGAAGGCCATCAGACCGGTCACCCCTGGCTGGTGGCGAGCAAGGGACGGCTCGGCTTCTCCGCCGCCGACGCCGCCCGCTTCACCCCCGAGACCCGCAGCCCGCTCCGGCTGCCGTGGATCGCGGTCAGCACCCGCATCGCGCAGTACCGGGGCGTGGGCCGCGTCGGCACCCCCGAGCAGCTGTACGCCGGCGAGCTCGACCACGACGTCCGGGACGCCTTCGCCGACGTGCTGCGGGCCCGGGGGCACGACCCGCGGGACTACCTCTACCTCCCCGTACACCCCTGGCAGTGGGACGAGTGGATCGTGCCGCTCTTCGCCCCGGCCATCGCCGACGGCGACATCGTGGCCCTGCACACCGACGGGGACGCCCGCCTGCCGCAGCAGTCCATCCGCACGTTCGCGAACGTGGAACGGCCCGAGCGGCACACCGTGAAGCTCCCGCTCTCCATCCTCAACACCCTGGTCTGGCGCGGCCTGCCGACCGAGCGGACCCTCGCCGCCCCCGCGGTCACCGCCTGGGTCCAGGGGCTGTGCGAGGACGACCCGTTCCTGCGCGACACCTGCCGGGTCGTCCTCCTCGGCGAGGTCGCCTCCGTCGCCGTCGAGCACCCGCTGTACGACCACCTTCCCGAAGCGCCCTACCAGTACAAGGAGATCCTCGGCGCGATCTGGCGGGAGCCACTGCCGCCCCGCCTCGCCCCGGGCGAGAAGGCCCGCACGCTCGCCTCCCTCCTCCATACGGATCCGGCGGGCCGTGCGTTCACCGCGGAGCTGGTCGAGCGCTCCGGCGTCTCCCCGGAGGCCTGGCTGAAGCGGCTCTTCGCCGCGCTCCTGCCGCCCCTGCTGCACTTCCTCTACCGCTACGGCACCGTCTTCTCCCCGCACGGCGAGAACGCCATCGTCGTGTTCGACGAGAACGACGTGCCCGTACGGCTCGCCATCAAGGACTTCGTCGACGACGTCAACATCAGCGCCCACCCCCTGCCGGAGCACGCCACCATGCCCGACGAGGTGCGCGCGGTCCTCCTCACCGAGGAGCCGTCGTTCCTCACCCAGTTCATCCACTCCGGCCTCTTCGTGGGGGTCTTCCGCTATCTGTCCCCCCTGTGCGAGGAGCAGCTCGGCGTCTCCGAGGACGCTTTCTGGTCACTCGTCCGGGCGGAGATAGTCCGCCACCACGCCCGTTTCCCGGAGCTGAAGGAGCGGTTCGAGCTGTTCGACATGCTCACCCCCGAGATCGAGCGCCTCTGCCTGAACCGCAACCGCCTGCTCGTCGACGGCTACCGGGACCGCGCCAGCCGCCCGCACGCGGCGATCCACGGCACGGTCCCCAACCCGTTGCACCCCTCCGCCCGCGTCCGGGAGTGATCGCCGTTGTCAGTGGTGCGCCGTAGGGTGGTCGGGCTATGACGAAGCCATCCCTCCCCGAGCTCCTGCACGCCGCCGTCACCGCCGTCGGCGGTACGGAAAGGCCCGGCCAGGTCACCATGGCCGAAGCCGTCGCCGAGGCCGTCGACGACCAATCCCACCTGCTCGTCCAGGCCGGCACCGGTACGGGCAAGTCGCTCGGCTATCTGGTGCCGGCCCTGGCGCACGGGGAGCGGGTCGTCGTGGCCACGGCCACCCTCGCCCTCCAGCGGCAGCTGGTGGAGCGGGACCTGCCGCGTACGGTCGAGTCCCTGCACCCGCTGCTGCGCCGCCGCCCGCAGTTCGCCATGCTCAAGGGCCGGTCGAACTACCTCTGCCTGCACCGGCTCCACGAAGGGGTTCCGCAGGACGAGGAGGAGGGGCTGTTCGACCAGTTCGAGGCGGCGGCCCCGTCCAGCAAGCTCGGCCAGGACCTGCTGCGGCTGCGGGACTGGTCGGACGAGACGGAGACGGGCGACCGGGACGATCTGACCCCCGGCGTCTCGGACCGGGCCTGGGCGCAGATCTCGGTCTCCTCGCGCGAGTGCCTGGGCGCGACGAAGTGCGCGTACGGCGCGGAGTGCTTCGCGGAGGCGGCCCGCGAGCGCGCCAAGCTCGCGGACGTGGTCGTCACCAACCACGCGCTGCTCGCGATCGACGCCATCGAGGGCGCGCCGGTGCTGCCGTCGCACGAGGTGCTGATCGTCGACGAGGCCCATGAGCTGGTCTCCCGGGTCACCGGCGTCGCCACCGGCGAGCTCACCCCCGCCCAGGTCAACCGCGCGGTCCGGCGGGCCGCGAAGCTGGTCAACGAGAAGGCCGCCGACGCCCTCCAGACCGCCGCCGAGGGCTTCGAACGGGTCATGGAGCTGGCGCTCCCGGGGCGACTGGAGGAGGTGCCCGAGGACCTCGGGTACGCGCTGATGGCGCTGCGCGACGCGGCACGCACGGTGATCTCCGCCATCGGCGCCACCCGGGACAAGTCGGTCGAGGACGAGAACGCCGTCCGCAAGCAGGCCCTGGCCTCGGTCGAGTCGATCCACGCCGTCGCCGAGCGCATCACCCAGGGTTCCGAGTACGACGTCGTCTGGTACGAGCAGCACGACCGGTTCGGAGCCTCCGTCCGGGTCGCCCCGCTCTCCGTCTCCGGGCTGCTGCGCGAGAAGCTCTTCGCCGAGCGGTCCGTGGTGCTGACCTCGGCCACCCTCAAGCTCGGCGGAGATTTCAACGGGGTGGGCGCGTCCCTCGGGCTGGCCCCCGAGGGCACGGCGGGCGAGGACGTCCCTCAGTGGAAGGGGCTGGACGTCGGCTCCCCGTTCGACTATCCGAGGCAGGGCATCCTCTATGTCGCCCGGCATCTGAACACGCCGGGGCGGGAGGGGTCGCGTACGGACATGCTGGACGAGCTCGCCGAGCTGGTGGAGGCGGCCGGCGGCCGCACGCTGGGGCTGTTCTCCTCGATGCGGGGAGCCAAGGCGGCGGCCGAGGAGCTGCGGGGGCGGATGGACAGGCCGATTCTGCTCCAGGGCGAGGAGACGCTCGGCGAGCTGATCAAGAACTTCGCCGCCGACCCGGAGACCTGCCTCTTCGGCACCCTGTCGCTCTGGCAGGGCGTGGACGTCCCGGGAGCGAGCTGTCAGCTGGTGGTCATGGACCGGATTCCGTTCCCCCGGCCCGACGATCCGTTGATGAGCGCACGGCAGAAGGCGGTCGAGGAGGCGGGCGGCAACGGCTTCATGGCGGTCGCGGCGACGCACGCCGCGCTGCTGATGGCCCAGGGCGCGGGCCGGCTGGTCCGGGCCACGGGCGACAAGGGCGTCGTCGCCGTGCTGGACCCGAGGCTCGCGAACGCGCGGTACGGAAGCTATCTGCGCGCCTCGCTGCCGGACTTCTGGTACACCACCGACCGGAACCAGGCGCGCCGCTCACTGGCCGCCATCGACGCACAGGCCAAGGCGGACGGGGGCTGATCCGCCGAGGACCAGGGTCTTTCGATTGGACCAAATCGGACCCCGCGAGCCCGACCTGATCCAAACGAGAGGCCCTGGCCCGGCCGTCCGACTCCGGGCGGCCGGGCAAGGCAAAGCCCCGGGACCGACGTCATGATCGACGTCCTAGGCAAGGATCCCGGGGCGGGCAGCCGTGACCGACGCGTTCCTCAGACCCGGCGCAGCACCGCCACCACCTTGCCCAGGATGGTGGCCTCGTCGCCGGGGATCGGCTGGTACGCGGCGTTGTGAGGGAGCAGCCACACGTGACCGTCCTCCCGGCGGAAGCGCTTGACCGTCGCCTCGCCGTCGAGCATGGCGGCGACGATGTCCCCGTTCTCCGCGACGGGCTGGCGGCGGACGGTGACCCAGTCGCCGTCACAGATCGCGGCCTCGATCATCGAGTCGCCGACGACCTTCAGGACGAAGAGCTCACCGTCGCCGACGAGCTGGCGGGGGAGCGGGAAGACGTCCTCGACGGACTCCTCCGCGAGGATCGGTCCACCGGCGGCGATCCGGCCCACCAGCGGTACGTAGGACGCGGCGGGCTTGCCCGTCGTGTCGGTCGGCTGGGTGCTGGGCTGGTCCGATCCGCGCACCTCGTAGGCGCGGGGCCGGTGCGGGTCCCGGCGGAGGAAGCCCTTGCGCTCCAGCGCCATCAGCTGATGGGCGACGGAGGACGTGCTGGACAGGCCCACCGCCTGACCGATCTCCCGCATGGAGGGCGGGTACCCCCGCCGCTGCACGGAGTCGCGGATGACCTCGATGACCCGCCGTTGCCGGTCCGTGAGCCCCGAGCTGTCCGCCCGGATGCCGGGGGGCCTGCCGGGCATGGAACGTCCCGTGCGTGCGGGCTCGGGCCCGTCCGTGTTCGTGACTGTGTCATTCATGGCATGCACCGGCTCAAGTCGGCTCTGGGAGCGGTGGTCCCGGGCGGTGATGGTGGCACTGTCTGCGGTCGTGGTCACGTCGGCCCCTCTCGAATGTTCTCCCTAGCTGGACAACGGTAGTAGCTTTCGAAAGGTTGCGCCAAACACACGTTCGAGTGAAAAACGAATAAAGGGGTGCCGCACTGCTACCGACAGGTGTATGAGCAACAGGATAGAGGCGGCGCGAACGCTTCGCGGAGGCCCCTCCCGGTGCCGGACGCAGTCTTTCACCCGGGCCCGCGGGCCCGGGCCCCGGCGGCTCGGCGGCCCCGCGTTTCCCGTACCCTCTCCTCTGGCCCACGCTGCCCCCGGGCGGCCTCCCAGCGAGGTCCGGTGCGCGACACGCGATGGGCCCGAAAATGCGACTCAACCCTAGATCTAGTGGTTGGATTGCTCCAGTCGCCCAGAAGTAGTGGTCGCGGTTCAATCGCACCGTGGTCATCGCCTATGCTGGGGACTGCTTCGAAGGGCCCGGACAAGGCCCTGAAGAGGCTATTCAGTCGTGCGTGTGAGGGAGGGTTGGGAGCCATGCACTGCCCCTTCTGCAGGCACCCCGACAGCAGGGTCGTCGACAGTCGCACCACCGACGACGGGACGTCGATCCGTCGCCGCCGGCAGTGCCCCGACTGTTCCCGCCGTTTCACCACGGTGGAGACCTGCTCGCTGATGGTGGTCAAGCGCAGCGGCGTGACCGAGCCCTTCAGCCGCACCAAGGTCATCTCCGGCGTCCGCAAGGCATGCCAGGGGCGGCCCGTCACGGAGGACGCCCTCGCCAAGCTCGGCCAGCGGGTCGAGGAGGCGGTGCGCGCCACCGGCAGCGCCGAGCTGACCACCCACGACGTGGGGCTGGCCATCCTCGGCCCGCTGCAGGAACTCGACCTCGTCGCGTACCTGCGCTTCGCTTCCGTCTACCGGGCGTTCGACTCCCTGGAAGACTTCGAGGCCGCCATCGTGGAACTGCGTACGCAGCGGCCTTCAGCAGAGGACCGCGGGAGCGGAGAGACCCCTGAGGTCCCCGCGCCCGCCATTGCCGCCGACTGAGCGGTACCCGCCCGGGACGCCCGTGCCCGCAGAGGAAATGACTGCGGACCGGCGGCAGGGCGACATGAGATGTGCTTCCGGCTGCCGTGTGCGGCTTCCGGAGCATCGGACACACATTGTGCCTGGGAAGATCTGGGCACTTCAGGGCGTTTTCGCCCACATATGGGAGGCGGCATGACAGAGACGGCGAGCGGCCCGGCACGAGGTTCCCGTACCAAGGGCGCCAAGGCGAGCAAGGGTCTGCGTATCGAGCGCATCCACACCAACCCCGGCGTGCACCCGTACGACGAGGTGGCGTGGGAGCGCCGTGACGTCGTCATGACCAATTGGCGCGACGGCTCGATCAACTTCGAGCAGCGTGGCGTCGAGTTCCCCGACTTCTGGTCGGTGAACGCGGTCAACATCGTCACCAGCAAGTACTTCCGCGGAGCTGTCGGCACGCCGCAGCGCGAGACCGGTCTCAAGCAGCTGATCGACCGGATCGTGAAGACGTACCGGAAGGCCGGCGAGGACAACAGCTACTTCGCCTCTCCCGCGGACGCGGAGATCTTCGAGCACGAGCTGGCGTACGCCCTCCTGCACCAGGTCTTCAGCTTCAACTCCCCGGTCTGGTTCAACGTCGGCACGCCCCAGCCGCAACAGGTCTCCGCCTGCTTCATCCTGGCCGTCGACGACTCCATGGAGTCGATCCTCGACTGGTACAAGGAAGAGGGCATGATCTTCAAGGGCGGCTCCGGCGCCGGCCTGAACCTCTCCCGTATCCGCTCCTCCAAGGAGCTCCTCTCCTCCGGCGGCAACGCCTCCGGCCCGGTCTCGTTCATGCGCGGCGCCGACGCGTCCGCCGGAACGATCAAGTCGGGCGGCGCCACCCGCCGCGCGGCCAAGATGGTCATCCTCGACGTCGACCACCCCGACATCGAGGACTTCATCGAGACCAAGGTCAAGGAGGAGGAGAAGATCCGCGCGCTGCGCGACGCGGGCTTCGACATGGACCTGGGCGGCGACGACATCACGTCCGTCCAGTACCAGAACGCCAACAACTCGGTCCGGGTGAACGACGAGTTCATGAAGGCCGTCGAGGCGGGCGGCAAGTTCGGGCTGCGCGCCCGGATGACCGGCGACGTCATCGAAGAGGTCGAGGCCAAGTCCCTCTTCCGCAAGATGGCCGAGGCCGCCTGGGCGTGCGCCGACCCGGGCATCCAGTACGACGACACCATCAACGCCTGGCACACCTGCCCGGAGTCCGGCCGGATCAACGGCTCGAACCCGTGCAGCGAGTACATGCACCTGGACAACACCTCGTGCAACCTCGCCTCGCTGAACCTGATGAAGTTCCTCAAGGACGACGGCCTGGGTCACCAGTCCTTCGAGTCCGAGCGCTTCGCCAAGGTCGTCGAGCTGGTCATCACCGCGATGGACATCTCGATCTGCTTCGCGGACTTCCCCACGCAGAAGATCGGCGAGAACACCCGCGCCTACCGTCAGCTGGGCATCGGCTACGCCAACCTCGGCGCCCTGCTGATGGCGACCGGTCACGCGTACGACAGCGACGGCGGCCGCGCGCTGGCCGGCGCCATCACCTCGCTGATGACCGGCACCTCCTACCGCCGCTCCGCCGAACTGGCCGCGGTCGTCGGCCCGTACGACGGCTACGCCCGTAACGCCGAGCCGCACCAGCGCGTCATGAGGCAGCACTCCGACGCCAACGCCAAGGCCGTCCACGTCGACGACCTCGACTCGCCGGTCTGGGCCGCCGCGACGGAGGCCTGGCAGGACGTGATCCGGCTCGGAGAGAAGAACGGCTTCCGCAACGCGCAGGCCTCGGTCATCGCGCCCACCGGCACCATCGGTCTCGCGATGTCCTGCGACACCACCGGTCTGGAGCCCGACCTCGCCCTGGTCAAGTTCAAGAAGCTGGTCGGCGGCGGCTCGATGCAGATCGTCAACGGCACCGTGCCGCAGGCGCTGCGCCGCCTCGGCTACCAGCCCGAGCAGATCGAGGCGGTCGTCGCCCACATCGCCGACCACGGCAACGTGATCGACGCCCCCGGCCTGAAGACCGAGCACTACAGCGTCTTCGACTGCGCGATGGGCGAGCGCTCCATCTCCGCGATGGGCCACGTCCGGATGATGGCGGCCATCCAGCCGTGGATCTCCGGCGCGCTCTCCAAGACGGTGAACCTCCCCGAGACGGCCACCGTCGAGGACGTCGAGGAGGTCTACTTCGAGGCGTGGAAGCTGGGCGTCAAGGCGCTCGCGATCTACCGCGACAACTGCAAGGTCGGCCAGCCCCTCTCCGCCAAGACCAAGGACAAGGAGAAGGAAGAGGTCACCGCGAAGGCCGAGGAGACCATCCGCACGGCGGTCGAGAAGGTCGTCGAGTACCGCCCGGTCCGCAAGCGCCTCCCCAAGGGCCGTCCCGGCATCACCACCTCCTTCACGGTGGGCGGCGCCGAGGGCTACATGACCGCCAACTCCTACCCGGACGACGGTCTCGGCGAGGTCTTCCTGAAGATGTCCAAGCAGGGTTCGACCCTCGCGGGCATGATGGACGCCTTCTCCATCGCCGTCTCGGTCGGTCTGCAGTACGGCGTTCCGCTGGAGACGTACGTCTCGAAGTTCACCAACATGCGCTTCGAGCCGGCCGGTATGACGGACGACCCGGACGTGCGGATGGCGCAGTCGATCGTCGACTACATCTTCCGTCGCCTGGCGCTCGACTTCCTGCCCTTCGAGACCCGCTCGGCCCTCGGCATCCACTCCGCCGATGAACGCCAGCGCCACCTGGACACCGGCAGTTACGAGCCGTCGTTCGAGGCGGACGGGCTGGACGCGGACAGCCTGGCCCCGTCGGCCCCGGTCCGCGCCGAGCCTCTGAAGGTGGTGGCGGCTCCCGAGGAGTCCGCCGTGAAGCCCGCTCCGAAGACGGCGCACACCTCGGCCGAACTGGTCGAGATGCAGCTCGGCATCAGCGCGGACGCCCCGCTCTGCTTCTCCTGCGGTACGAAGATGCAGCGCGCCGGCTCCTGCTACATCTGCGAGGGCTGCGGCTCGACGAGCGGCTGCAGCTGACCGGACGCGGGACCGCGCCGACGCGCGGCTGACCCGCTGTTCACGAAGGGGACCGGCCATCGGCCGGTCCCCTTCGGCAGGTCCCCGGCCCTCTTCGGCGTGGTCCCGGCCCCTTTTCGACGGGTTACCGATGCCCGCGAAGCCGGGTTGGCCGGAACTGACCGACGTCACCCTTCGGCGGCCCGGCTTCCCATCACCGCGGCGAACGCGTCGGGGTCGCCGTCGAAGCCGCGTACGGCCGCCCGGAACCCCCAGAGCCCCGACCCGTCCCGGGTGAACTCCCCGATGACCGCCGCGGTCGCCCACGCCACGTCGGAGAAGTCGCCCTCGGTCAGGCTCGTGTAGCCTTCACGGATCTCCATCGCCGTGTTCCCTATGTCGCCGAAGGTCTTGTGACCGTCGCGCTGCTGGATGGCGACACCGACCACCACCCGTCCGTACGTGTCGGCCAGCCGGTTGAGCTCGATGGTCATGACCTCGTCGAAGCCGAAACCCTGGCCGGTCCGGCTGTCCCGGTTCAGCGTGATGGTGCCGTCCGGTGAGCGGCTGTCGAAGTGCACCAGATAGGCGGGGGCCCCGTACGGCTCACCGGCCGGGTAGGTCGCCGCGATGATGTCGAGGTCGTTGGCGGCAGCCCCATGCCGACTGGGGTCCCATTTGACCCGCACCTCGACCTTTTCGATGTCCTTGTTCGGAGTGCTCAAGGGACTTCCCTCCCGGCCGACGGCCCACGGACCGTTCTCATCTCCTGATACACGATTCACCCGATCATGTACGCAACCGGCCGCGGAACCAACTGCTCCGGCCACGGGCGGCGGAATCGGGCCACTGTCCGGCCCCGGCACGGGTGTTGCGGACTCCTCGGGCCCCGCGCCCCGGTGCGCGGGCGCAACGACCGGCCGGGGCACACTCCCGTACCGACCGTGACACGCGCCACGTTCCGCGCCGTACGATGGCGCGGTGCTGGTGAAGTGGATTCGCTGCTCCGTGGTGGACCGTCATGGTTTCGAGCGGGGGCAGCGGAAGTGGGCGGGGCTGCTCGGCGAGCCGGGGTTCCAAGGACAGAGCGGCGGGTGGAGCCGAACGCGCCCCGGCGTCGCTCACGTCTTCGCGTTCTGGGAGAACCGCGTCTTCTACGACTCCTTCATGGCCCGCGGGCACGACCGGCTGGCGGCCGGGCAGTCCGGCATGTTCCGCGACATGCAGGTCACGCTCTTCGAGCGCCGCTTCGACGTGAAGACGGGCTTCGAGCCCCACTTCGCGGAGGCGGACGTCGTCAGGGTCGCGCACAGCCGGGTGCACGAGGAGCGCGCCGAGCACTTCGTGCTGATGCAGCAGCAGGTGTGGAACCCCGCCATGGCCGGATCGCCCGGCATGCTGCGCGGCGTGTTCGGCGAGGCGCCCGGGAACGAGTTCCTGGCGCTGTCCCTGTGGAAGTCGAGCGCCGAGCGCGGCAAGTACCGCGCGGCGGGGGCCGAGCGGCTGGCGGCCCGCGCGGGGACCGAGACGGACGTGATCGCCCTGACGGGAGACGTCGTGGAGCTGGAACCCTCCTGGACGGTGTGATCCCGCTCCGACCCGGGCGGTGTGACCGCGTTCCGACCCGGGCGGTGTGATCCCGTTCCGACCCGGGCGGTGGGCCCCGCTCCGACCTGGACGCTGCGGTCCCGCTCCGAGCTCCGCGGGCCCCGAGCACTCGTGTCGGCCCGACCCGATCTATGGTCGGGACATGGCACGACCGCAGCGCATTGTCCTGGTCCGGCACGGCGAGTCCGAGGGCAACGCCGACGACACGGTGTACGAGCGGGAGCCCGACCACGCGCTCCGGCTCACCCCCACAGGTCTGCGGCAGGCCCGGGAGACCGGGGAGGGGCTGCGCGAGCTGTTCGGCGAGGAACGGGTGAGCGTCTACATCTCGCCGTACCGCCGCACCCACGAGACGTTCCGGGCCTTCGGTCTCGATCCGGAACGCGTCCGCGTCCGTGAGGAGCCCCGGCTGCGCGAGCAGGACTGGGGCAACTGGCAGGACCGGGACGACGTACGGCTGCAGAAGGCCTACCGGGACGCCTACGGGCACTTCTTCTACCGCTTCGCCCAGGGCGAGTCCGGCGCCGACGTCTACGACCGGGTCGGGGCGTTCCTGGAGAGCCTGCACCGGAGCTTCGAGCAGCCGGACCACCCGGAGAACGTCCTGCTGGTCACTCATGGTCTGACGATGCGGCTGTTCTGCATGCGCTGGTTCCACTGGTCGGTCGCGGAGTTCGAGTCGCTGTCCAACCCTGGCAACGGCGAGACCCGGACCCTGCTGCTGGGCGAGGGGGGCCGCTACACCCTCGACCGGCCCTTCCAGAGCTGGCGGACCCCTGAGCCGTACGGCCGCACCGGATAGAGTGGCAGGGCGATGACCGCTGATTCTGCTTCCGCGCGGCGCTTCGAACGCGCCCTGGCCAGCCTGCGTGGGCTGTCCGTGGGAGACGCCCTGGGCTCCCAGTTCTTCGTTCCGGCCAACTATCCCCTGCTGAAACAGCGGGCCCTGCCACCCGGGCCCTGGCAGTGGACCGACGACACCGAGATGGCCTGCTCGGTCCTGGCCGTGCTCACCGCGCACGGCCGCGTCGACCAGGACGCGCTCGCCCGCTCCTTCGCCGAGCACCACGACTTCGACCGGGGCTACGGTCCCGCCGTCAACCGGCTCCTCAGGCTCGTACGGGAGGGCGGCGACTGGCGGGAGCTGTCCTCGGCGCTGTTCCAGGGCCAGGGCTCCTGGGGCAACGGTTCGGCGATGCGCATCGCCCCGCTCGGCGCCTGGTACGCGGACGATCCGGAACAGGCCACGCACCAGGCGGAGATCTCCTCGTACACCACGCACCAGCACCGTGAGGCCGTCGTCGGCGCCATGGCCGTGGCCGCCGCCGCGTCGCTCGCCGCCGCCTCCGGCGGGCCGCCGAGCCCCGAGGACCTCCTCGACGGCGTCATCGCGCTCGTGCCCCGCAGCGCCGTCGGCGCGGGCCTGCGCCGGGCCCGCGACATGCTGGACTACCGGGACGCGGGGACGGTCGCCGCGGTCCTCGGCAACGGCCGCCGGACCAGCGCCCACGACACCGTGCCGTTCGCGCTCTGGTCGGCCGCCAGGAGCCTCGGGGAGTACGAGCAGGCGTTCTGGGTCACCGCCCAGGCAGGCGGTGACGTCGACACGACGTGCGCCATCGTCGGCGGTGTCGTCGCGTCGGCTGAGGCCGGAGCGCCGCCGGCCGACTGGCTGGCACAGACGGAGGAACCCCCGGCGTGGCTGACGCCGCTCCTGCGCTGACCGCCCCGCTACCGTCCCGTCTCTGCCCCGACCGACCCTGAACCGGTGCTGCTGCCCTCTGTCACGGTCCTGCCACAGGATCACTCTGCGTGTCTGCGAACGAGAGTTCGGGACTACTCTTTCGGCCACGCCGCCCCTCGTTGATCTTGAGGGCGTGCGCCGAATGAGACGCCGGGACAGGCGTACGGCCCAGGGCCGCGCGTGGACCCGGTGGGGGAGGGGTCCCATGTCCGATCAGCCGTCCGAGGCGCCCAGACCGCCCGAAGATCCGAAGGAAGCCGGCGCGCCCCGGCCCCCGGAACCGCCGACGGCGGCGTCCGAGGCCGTCGGCACACCAGCGCATCAACCGGATCCCACCGCGGCGCGGCCCGCCGGTGCGCCGGCCGCCGATACCGCGCGGCAGTCCGCGGTGTGGGATCCGGCCCCGTCGCAGGCCTCCGGCGACCCGCGCGCCCGGGCCCAGGCGACCGGGAAGGCCGGGCCGCCGGGCAACCCCTGGCAGTACGGCGCCGGGGTGCACTCCGCCGAGGACAACGATGTGACGGCCCGCATCCGGCCCCCCGCGCCGCCCCTGATCGGCCCCGCCGTGCTCGGCTCGGTCCTGGCCACCGCCCTCCTGAGCGCGCTCTTCCTGGGCGACGGACTAGGGGTGAACCTTCTGATCGTGGCCGTGCCCGCCACACTGGCCGCGTTCTTCGCCGCGCGGGCGGCAGGCCGTCGGCTACGGCCCTGGACCGCGACCTGGGCGGTGGGAGGACTCGCGCTGCTCGCGGTACCGGCCCTCCGGGACGCGGGCTGGCCCACCTTCCTCGCGGTGGTGTCCGCCTTCGCGCTGGGCTCGCTCGCGCTGCACGGCAGCCGCAGCTGGCTGGGGGTGCTGATCGGCTCGCTGGGGCTGTTCGACTCGGTCGTCCCCGGCATCATCTGGGGCGTGCGGGGGGTCCGCTCCCGGGCCGACGGTTCCCGGGCGCGCTGGGGCGCAGCCCTGCGCACCACGGTGGTGGCCCTCGTGCTGCTGGTGGTGTTCGGAACCCTCTTCGCCAGCGCGGACGCCGCGTTCGCCGAACTGCTGGGCAGTCTCATGCCCGACGCCTCGGTCGGCGAGGGACCGTGGCGGATCTTCCTCTTCGCCCTCGGGCTGGCCGGCGCGCTCGCCGCCGCGCACGCCGCGGCCGCCCCGGTGCGCTGGGACGGCATCACCGTACGGCCCGGCAAACCCCGGGGACGGGCCGAGTGGGCCCTTCCGCTGATCGTCCTCAACCTGCTCTTCGCCGCGTTCATCACCCTCCAGCTCGTCGTGCTCTTCGGCGGCTACGACAAGGTGCGGGACGTGACGGGGCTCAACCACGCCGAGTACGCCCGCCAGGGCTTCTGGCAGCTGTTGTGGGCCACGCTGCTCACCCTTCTCGTGATCGCCCTGGCCCTGCGCTGGGCACCGCGCGGCGGCACCGGGGACCGCACCCTGGTGCGGTCGGTCCTCGGCCCCCTCTGCGTGCTCACCCTCGTCGTGGTCGCCTCCGCGCTGCGGCGCATGGACCTGTACGTCGACGAGTACGGCCTGACCAGGCTCCGGATATCCGTGGCCGCGATGGAGCTCTGGCTCGGGGTGGTGCTGGTCCTCGTCCTGGCGGCAGGCGTCTTCGGGGCCCGGTTCCTGCCCCGGGCCATCGCGGTGAGCGCGGCGGCCGGCGTCCTGGCCTTCGGGCTGCTCTCACCGGACGGGTTGATCGCCGAGCAGAACGTCCAGCGCTTCGAGGACAGCCGGTTCGAGGACAGCCGGTCGACGGCCATCGACATCGACTACGTCAAGGACCTGTCCGCCGACGCCGTACCGGCGCTGGACCGACTGCCCGAACCGGAACGCTCCTGTGCGCTGCGGATCATCCAGAACGACGTCCTCGGCGCCGACACCCCCTGGTACGCGACCAGCTGGGGAGAGGCGCGGGCGAGGGAGATCTTGGAGAAGCGCCCGGTGAAGGGCGACACGCGTGACTGCTACGGCGCGGGCAGGGAAGGGACGCGGGACGGATACGAGCCGGACGGCGACGGCTACGACCCGTACTGAGCCGGCGGGCCCCCCGACTGAGCCGGCGGGCCCTTTGAACCCACGGGTTCAGGGGGCCCGCGCCCGCGGGGCAGGGGCCCGAGGGGTCCCGCCCCCGCCGTCGTCGGCTGATTCGCGGTTCGCACGGCGCCCCGGGGTGTTGCTGCCGTGGCTCTCGGCGTACGCTGGCTGGCGCCATGCCGTACGAACCACCCACGCACACCGTCGAGCGCTCACTTCGCGCTACCACCGGTGCCAGGACCGTCGCCGGTGTCGATGAGGTCGGACGCGGAGCGTGGGCCGGACCCGTCACCGTGTGTGCGGCGGTCACCGGTCTGCGCCGACCGCCCGAAGGCCTCACCGACTCCAAGCTGTTGACCCCCCGGCGGCGCGCCGAGCTCGCTCCCGTGCTGCGGAGCTGGGTCACCGCCTACGCGCTGGGCGACGCCTCGCCGCAGGAGATCGACGACCTCGGAATGACCGCCGCCCTCCGGCTCGCCGCCGTGCGCGCCCTGGAGGGACTGCCGGTGCGCCCCGACGCGGTGATACTCGACGGCAAGCACGACTATCTGGGCGTTCCCTGGAAGGTGCGCACCGTGATCAAGGGCGATCAGTCCTGTATCGCGGTCGCGGCCGCCTCGGTGATCGCCAAGGTGCACCGTGACCGGATGATGGCCGAGCTGGGCGCCGCGTCCGAGGACTGCGCCGACTTCGCCTTCGGTGCCAACGCGGGGTATCCCTCGCCCGTGCACCGGGCCGCGCTGGAGGAGCGGGGGCCCACGGCCCATCACCGCCTCTCCTGGGCGTATCTGGACGCGCTGCCCCGGTGGCAGCACCTGAAGAAGGTCCGTTTTTCCGCCGAGGCGGCCGCACTCGAAAGCGGGGGCCAGCTCGGCTTCGAATTCTGATCGCGCACACGCGCCCCTCTTACCGACGCCGACGACATCGGCGTCCGCCACAGACCACCTTCATGCCTCTGATCTCCGAGGAGCCTCAGATTCCCGAGAGCGCCCAGGGTCCCCGCGTCACTCCGGCCGCCGGCCGCACCGCGCCGACCCCCCGTCCCGTACCCGGTCCGCGTTCCGCGGCCACCCCGCGTCCCGGCCGTCCGGGTCCCGGCCCCGCGCGCCCCGCGCCCCCGGCGCAGCGCGCCCATCCCGCCCCCGCGGCACCCGCCGCTCCGACGCCGGCCCCCGCCCGCCCGGAGCCGGCGGAGAATCGTTCCGCGCCGCAGATCCAGCTGATCCCGGCTCCAGCGGCCGGAGCACTCGACGCGGCCGAGGAAGCAGTCGACCTGCTGCTGGAGTCCGGTCGCGCACCGGGCGACATCCTGGTGCTCACCACCGGCGAACAGCACCCGTGGGCCGCCCACGAGCTGTCCTTCGGCGAAGCCGCGTACTGGGCCCAGCACGACGCGGGCGACGACGTCTTCTTCGCCGACATCTCCGCGGCGGCCCGGGCCACATCCCGGCCCGTGGTCGTCGTCGCCGTCAACGACGACGCGGACCCGGCCGTGGCCCGTACCCTGCCCGCCGCACGTGACCGCGCCGCCACGCTGCTGATCGTCTGCGGGGACCCGCAGACGATCAACTCCGCACTCGGCGCCGGGGTCTGATCCCACTCCACCGGTGCTCCCGGCCGCCTCCAGGGGCGGGCGGGAGCACCGCCGCCGGTCGCCCAGCCCCTACGGGGCCGATCGGTGCCCGCCCGACGGGTGCGCCGCGCCCGCTCAGCGGGCCGCGGTGCGCCGCAGCGCCTCCGCCGCTCCGCCGCCCGACCGCGTCGGCGTGGTCCGGTCCTCGGCGACGGCGTCGGCCAGGAGCGCCGGCTCCGACAGCGAACTGGGCCGCCGTCCGCCCCTTCCCTCGCCGAGCACCTGCCAGCCCCCGCGGGTGAGCGTGATGTAGGCGCCGCAGCGGAGGCCGTGCAGGGTGCAGGCGTCCCGCAGGCCCCACATCCACGCACCGTCCTCCTCGGTCCAGCGTTCGTCGCCGTCACGACAGTACAGAAGCACGGCCGTACGGACCGGAGTGCGGCGTCGCAGATCGTGCGGGATGACGCGCCGCAACTGCGCCAGGAGGGCGTTGCGAAACTCCCAGCCGTCCGCGGCCACCGTCGCCCGGCGGCTGAACGAGGCGCTCGCCGTGAGCCGTTCCTCATGATC
The DNA here is from genome assembly GCF_028747205.1 of Streptomyces sp. CA-278952. NCBI lineage: Bacteria > Bacillati > Actinomycetota > Actinomycetes > Kitasatosporales > Streptomycetaceae > Streptomyces > Streptomyces sp. CA-278952. Next base: position 1,736,253 of record NZ_CP112880.1, on the reverse strand, counting down.
GAGGACCGCGACCACGGCGGTGGCCGGAGTCGGCCGGTGCCGGGAGTGCAGTCCGCTGACGACCTCCCGGGGGCTCCGGAGAAGGGGTATGCCCGCCGAGGCCCACTCCGCTGGTTCGAGCATCCGGGCAAGGCGGTTGTCGGAGTCTGCGGAGACCGAGGACGCCGCTGTCGAAGTGGCTGTGGACGGGGCGAATCCGAAGGTCACGGTCCTCCCTTCGCTACGCGCCCACGGTGCGGGCAGGGTCGAATGAGGGCGCGCCGCAGCACAGCCCTTCCGGGCCCGATGAGGAACTGTGCGGGGGCAGCTCCAATTCTCCCTGGCCCACCGGCAGGCGGCAACGAGCAATTGCTGTGGCTGACGGGAATCAGCCGGAATGACACTGATATCCCTGCCCATACCCGCCCGGGATGACTCCCTCCGTCACCCCTGAATCGCGAGGACCAGCAGAAACACCGCCGTCGCGGTGGGGGATTCGCTGATTGTCAGTCCCATCGGGTTGCATGGGGGCATGGACACCCTGGAGCTCCGCACCGAAGCCGACGCCATCCTCGCTGAGCTGGTCGGTGCGCCCGGAGGGTCGGCGCGGCTGCGGGAGGACCAGTGGCAGGCGGTGGCGGCCCTGGTGGAGGAGCGCCGTCGTGCGCTGGTGGTCCAGCGCACGGGGTGGGGGAAGTCCGCGGTGTATTTCGTGGCCACCGCACTGCTGCGGCGGCGCGGCGCCGGCCCGACGGTGATCATCTCGCCGCTGTTGGCGCTGATGCGCAACCAGGTCGAGGCGGCGGCGCGGGCAGGCATCCAGGCGCGCACCATCAACTCGGCCAACCCCGAGGAATGGGAAACGATCTACGGGGAGGTGGAGCGCGGCGAGACCGACGTGCTCCTGGTGAGCCCGGAGCGCCTCAATTCCGTGGACTTCCGTGATCAGGTGCTGCCGAAACTCGCTGCGACGACCGGCCTGCTGGTGGTCGACGAGGCGCACTGCATTTCCGACTGGGGGCATGACTTCCGGCCCGACTACCGTCGGCTGCGCACCATGCTCGCGGAGCTGCCGGCGGGAGTGCCGGTGCTCGCCACCACCGCCACGGCGAACGCGCGGGTGACCGCGGACGTGGCGGAGCAATTGGGCACCGGGGGCGGGGACGCGTTGGTGCTGCGGGGGCCGCTGGACCGCGAGAGCCTACGGCTGGGCGTGCTGGAGCTGCCGAACGCGGCGCACCGGCTCGCGTGGCTGGGGGAGCGGCTGGGGGATCTGCAGGGTTCGGGGATCATCTACACGCTGACGGTGGCGGCGGCGGAGGAGGTCGCCGCGTTCCTGCGGCAGCGCGGATATCCCGTGGCCTCGTACACGGGGAAGACGGAGAACGCCGACCGGCTGCAGGCGGAGGAGGACCTGCTGGCGAATCGGGTGAAGGCCCTGGTGGCGACCTCCGCGCTGGGGATGGGTTTCGACAAGCCGGACCTCGGCTTCGTGGTGCACCTGGGATCACCCTCGTCGCCGATCGCCTATTACCAGCAGGTGGGGCGTGCCGGGCGCGGCGTGGACCATGCCGATGTCCTGCTGCTCCCGGGCAAGGAGGACGAGGCGATCTGGGCGTATTTCGCTTCGGTGGGCTTCCCGCCCGAGGAGCAGGTGCGGCGCACCCTGGACGTGCTGGGGCAGGCGGGCCGACCGTTGTCGCTGCCGGCGCTGGAGCCGTTGGTGGATCTTCGGCGCTCGCGTCTGGAGACGATGCTGAAGGTCCTGGACGTGGATGGTGCGGTCAAGCGCGTGAAGGGCGGCTGGACCGCGACGGGACAGCCGTGGGCCTACGACGCGGAGCGGTACGCGTGGGTCGCGAAGCAGCGGGCGGCGGAGCAGCAGGCGATGCGGGACTACGTGGCGACCACGGGGTGCCGCATGGAGTTCCTGCAGCGGCAGCTCGACGACGAGAAGGCGGTGCCGTGCGGCCGCTGCGACAACTGCGCCGGCCCCTGGCTGGACCCGGCCGTCTCCTCCTCGGCCCTCTCGGCGGCTACGGGCGAGCTCGACCGGCCGGGCGTCGAGGTCGAGCCCCGCAAGATGTGGCCGACGGGCCTGGCCTCGGTCGGCATGGACCTGAAGGGCCGAATCCCCGCGGGGCAGCAGGCGATGACGGGACGTGCGCTGGGGAGGCTGTCCGACATCGGCTGGGGCAACCGCCTGCGCCCGCTCCTGTCGGCGCAGGCGGCGGACGGGCCGGTCCCTGACGACGTACTGAACGCCGTGGTGACGGTGCTGGCGGACTGGGCCCGCTCGCCGGGCGGCTGGGCCGGCGGAACTCCCGATGCGGTGGCGCGCCCCGTCGGGGTGGTCGTCGTGCCGTCGCGCACCCGCCCCCAACTGGTCACCTCCCTGGCCGAGGGCGTGGCCCGGGTCGGGAGGCTCCCGCTCCTGGGCAGCCTGGCCCTCACCCCGCAGGCCGACGAGCACGCCGCGCACCGCAGCAACTCCGCCCAGCGGCTCCGCGCCCTTGCCGACTCCTTCACGGTGCCCGACGAACTCGCCGCCGCGCTCGCCGAAGCCCATGGGCCGGTCCTGCTCGTCGACGACTCCACCGACACCGGCTGGACCCTCGCCGTGGGCGCGCGCCTGCTCCGGCAGGCCGGCGCCGATCAGGTGCTCCCGCTGGTCCTGGCCGTGGCGGGATAGGCCGAGCCCGGATCGCTGTACCCGCCTCCGTGTGTACTCGCTGAGCACAGGGGCCGTTCGGGGGCGTGTCGAGCAGTGCTGCAGCAGCGCGGCGAACTGAGGTAGGCCGAAATTGAGTTGACCCGGCCCGGGAGCGCTCACCTCCGGGGGTGAGCGGCCCGAACCGGACCCGGGCACAGCACGATAGTGCGCCCCGAACGGCAGGAGCGACCCCTGTGGATAACGTTATCCACAGGGGTCGCGGGGCGGGGCGGACTGAGAGACCGTCAAGGCATGAACAAGCACCATGAATTCACCGGTCCGGCCGCGGAGCAGCAGATCACCCTGCGCGGCCCCGCCGAGCTCGCCGACGCCCTCCCGTATCTGATGGGCTTCTATCCCAACGACAGCGTCGTGATGGTCGCCCTGCACGGCGGCCGGGGCCGGTTCGGCGGCCGGCTCCGCCTCGGAATTCCGCAGGCGCCCGGCGAATGGGGGCCGGTCGCCGACCAGTTGGCGGATTGCCTGGTATCGGGGAGTGAGCGCCGCGAGGGACGGCCCGACGCGATCGTGCTCTTCCTCTGCCAGGACTCTCCGGACGGGTCGGGCGGCAGGCTCACGATGGAGCGGCTCAGGCCTTTCGCGCAACGCCTGCGTACGGCGTGCGGAGCACTCGACGTTCCCGTGCTCGAAGCGCTCTGCATCTCCGACGGCCGCTACTGGTCCTACTGTTGCCCCGACCCCCGGTGCTGCCCCGACCAGGGAAATCCCCTGGCCATGCCCGGCACCACGGTGATGGCCGCGGCCGCCGCCTACGCGGGCGTCCATGTGCGGGGCACGCTGCGCGACATGGAGGCGCGGCTCCAGCCCTGGCGGACCCCGGCAGCCGTGACCGCGCAGGAGGAGGCCCTGGACAGGGCGGGGCCGGCGCTGATCCCGAGGCTTCTCGACGAGCGGGCCCGGGGAGAGGTCGCGGCGGAGACCCTCCGGCTGGCGCGCACCCTCATGGACCGCATCGAGGAGGCACAGCCCGCGCCGCCCGCGCTCTCGGACGCAGGGGACGACCAGTTGATCGGCTCCGACGAGGCCGCGGCCGTCATCCTCGGGCTCCAGGACCGGGAGACCCGGGACAAGGCCGCCGCCTGGATGGAGGGGGCGGAAGCGCAAGCGGCCCTGCGGCTCTGGCGGACGCTGGCACGGCGTTGCGTCGGACCGTACGCGGAGCACGCCGCCGCTCCGCTCACCCTGGCGGGCTGGGTCTCCTGGTCCACGGGCGACGAGCCGGGCGCACGGGTCGCCCTGACGCTGGCGCTGCGCGCCGATCCCGGCTACACGTTCGCCCAGCTGCTCCATCGGGCCTGCAACGAAGGGCTCGACCCGGAGGCCCTGCGCCGTTGCCTGCGCGAGGCCGCGGACGGGGCGAGCCCCGACGCCCGGGCCGTGGAGGCGGTGATGGACACCGCCGCCGACCGGGGCGCCACCTCGCTGCGCGTCCGCAAGGTCCGCCCGCTGCCCGACGGGGGCCGGCGGCGGGGGCGCGCTCACCGGCGCCCGAGCGCGGGGCGGGTGAGGCCGTCACCCGCTTCGGCCCGTCCCTGGGCCTCGGATGCCGGGCGGCGGTCGCGGGAGGCCCGGCGGTACGGGCGACGCGGCAGCAGGACGCGGAGGTGACCCGGGTGCGAGCCGAGGAGCCGCCGGGGCACGTCCGTCCCGGCCGTCTGCCCGGCCCGGCCCGCCGACCGTCCGGCCGTCTGTCTGTCCGGAATCGGGGCTACCGCCCGGCTGATCGCCACGCAGCCGAAATCGTGGCGCCCCGACTGATCACGAGCATGCCGAAGGGAGTGTTTATCGTCAGGCAGACGACTATGATCGCGGCATGCCGCCCTACGACCCGTCGACCTTCCCGCCCTTCGCTGTCACCGTCGACCTGGTCGTGCTCACGGTGCGCCGTCACGCGCTCTGCGCGCTGGTCGTCCGCCGCGGAGAGACCCCGTTCCAGGGCAGATGGGCGCTGCCCGGAGGCTTCGTCAGGATGGACGAGGACCTGGGGTCCGCGGCGGCGCGTGAACTCGTCGAGGAAACCGGCCTCTGCGCCCACGACCCGGCGAAGCCGGCCGCGGGCAACGGGGCACATCTGGAGCAGTTGGCGACGTACGGAGATCCGGCGCGCGACCCCCGGATGCGGGTGGTCAGCGTCGCCCACCTCGCCCTCGCGCCCGACCTGCCCGCACCCCGGGCGGGCGGCGATGCCAACAGCGCGCGCTGGGCGCCGGTCGAGGATCTGCTGCATCCCGGCGCCGGGCGGGAGGGCGAGCAGGCGGCGCCGCTGGCCTTCGACCATGCGCGGATCCTGGCCGACGGCGTGGAGCGCGCCCGCTCCAAGATCGAGTACTCCTCGCTGGCCACCGCGTTCTGCCCGCCGGAATTCACGGTCGGCGAGCTGCGCCGGGTGTACGAAGCGGTCTGGGGTGTGGTCCTCGACCCCCGCAACTTCCACCGCAAGGTCACCGGAACGCCCGGATTCCTGGTGCCTTCCGGCGGGACGACCACGCGTCAGGGAGGCCGGCCCGCGCAGTTGTTCCGGGCCGGCGCGGCCACGGTGCTCAATCCGCCGATGCTGCGACCCGAGGTCTGAGCCACCCGGCGTTCCGCTGCGATGGCCCCGCGGAACGCCTGTCGGCCCATCCCTGCACCAAAAGTCTGAAATGTCGCGTTATGTTGCTGCGGTACCCCTGCCGCCGAGCGGTCTCACCTTCCGCGAGAGACGCGAGAGAAGCGATGCTCCAGGCCATCGGACTCACCAGCACCCCACGTCGCGACGGTCCGCCCGCCGTGAACGATCTGACCTTCGAGGCTCCCCCCGGCCGTGTCACGGCCCTGCTGGGCGCCCCCCGCTCGGGCAGGACCACGGCCCTGCGGCTGATGCTCGAACTGGACGCGGGGCGAGGCGTCGCCTACTTCCGCGGGCGGCCGCTGCACCGCATCGCCCACCCGGCACGGGAGGTGGGCGTACTGCTCGGCGACGTACCGGGTCATCCCGCCCGGACCGCCCGAGGGCAGCTCCGTATGCTCTGCGCGGCCGCGGGCACCCCGGCGACCAGGGCCGACGAGGTCCTCGATGTCGTCGGCCTCGCCGGGCTCGGGGACCAGCGACTGGGCACGCTCTCGGTGGGGATGGACCGGCGGCTCGGGCTCGCCTCCGCGCTGCTCGGGGACCCCCACACCCTGATCCTGGACGAACCGGCGGAGGGGCTGTCCCCGCGGGAGAACAGTTGGCTGTACGGGCTGTTGCGTGCCCACGCGGACCAGGGCGGCACCGTCCTCTACACCACCGGGGACCCCAAGGAGGCGGCCCGCGCGGCCGACCGCGTCGTCACCATCGGCGGCGGGCGTCTCGTCGCCGACCAGGACGTCTCCGACTTCGCCCGCACCCGGCTCCGGGCCCGGGTCGCCGTCCGCACCCCGCACGCCGCCCGGCTGGCGGCCGTGGTCAGCCGGGAGGCCCGAGCCGCGCGGCGCTCCGTCGAGGTGGTCGAGGAAGCGAGCGGCCGGCTGACGGTGTACGGCAGCAGCTGCGCGGAGATCGGCGACACCGCGTATCGGCACGGCGTCCCCGTGCACCGGCTCGCCGACGAGATCGGCGACACCGGGCCGGCCGCCCCGGCGGGAGCCGGGAACGAGGAGCGGGGCGACTCCGTCGTCGCGCTGTCCGAGCTGCCGCCCCCGATCCGGGTGCGCCCCGCGCGCGGCCCCCTGCGCCCGCTCCGGTACGAGCTGCGGCGCTCCCTGGGTGTCCGGACAACGGCCATGATCATGGCGGCCGTTCTGGTGGTGTCGGCGGCGGTGTCCGTCCTGCTCGCCCGCACCGACGGCACCGCCCTGCCCCGTGTGCTCGCCGCGTGGCCCGCTCTGCTGCCGCTCCCACCCGCCGCGCTCGGCGCGGGCCTGCTCGGGGCGCTGTCCTTCGGGGACGAGTTCCGGTATCCGGCACTCGCCGCCGCGCGCGGCACCGTGCCCCGGCGGCTCGGTCTGCTGCTGGCGAAGCTCACCGTGACCGCGAGCTTCGCTCTGCTGCTCGCGGGCCTCGCCGTGGTGGGCGGAGCCCAGAGCCTCCGGCTCGTGTACGGGCCGGACTTGATCGAGATCCCCTCGAACGCCGTCGCGCTCGGTGCCGGTTGGGCCGGTCTGACGGTCGGCTGCGCCTGGGCGGGGCTGTTGGCCGCCGGTGTCTTCCGGGTGGCCGGAGCGGGGATCGCCGCGGTACTGGCCGTTCCGGTTCTCGTCGTTCCGCTGGTGCAGAAGCTCTTCGCGGCGCCGTCCGCGCGTTCGATCGCCGGGCTCCCGGGCCGACTGCGTGAACTGGCCGGGTGGCAGCTCCCGCTACAGGCGGACCACTGGGTCCTGGCCGTCGCGCGGGTGGTGGCGCAGCCCGTCGGCACCGCACTCGCCCTGTCGTTGTCAGTCCTGATCTGCGCGTATCTGTTCACCAGCCTCCGAGGAAGGGCGCGTTGGTGATCGCCGTCGCTCCGCATGGGGAACGGGAGCCCGCAACTCCCTGAGAAATAGCCGATTTGTAGGGATATGGCGTCAATTGCGGAGCGAGCGCCGATCACCCTTTCGTGTGCTTTTCACCAAAGACCTCAAGGGGTGGGCGAGCCGCGCCGACAAAGGATGCGTGAGTACCCTTGCGCACACCATGATGACCGCCGCCCGCACCGCCGATTCCGGCCTGGCCGGCTCGGGCGAACTCGACCGCTATCCCTATACGGAGGCGCCGGCCGGCGAGCGTGCCGCTTCCCGGGCCTGGGGCGGTTCCGATTCCGAGTTGGGGCGGGCGAGCCGACGCGGGTCTGCCAGCCGGGGGCGCGGTCTCCACGGCCAACTCGTCCAGCAGCTCGGCCAGATGATCGTCTCCGGTGACCTCGGCGCGGACCGCCCTCTCGTTCCCGAGGAGATCGGCCAGCGGTTCGAGGTGTCCCGCACCGTCGTACGCGAATCCCTGCGCGTCCTCGAAGCCAAGGGGCTGGTCAGCGCGCGCCCCAATGTGGGTACGAGGGTCCGCCCGGTCAGTGACTGGAACCTGCTGGATCCCGACATCATCGAATGGCGGGCCTTCGGTCCGCAGCGCGACGACCAGCGCCGTGAGCTGGCCGAGCTCCGTTGGACCATCGAACCGCTCGCGGCCCGTCTCGCGGCCGGGCACGGCCGGGACGACCTTCAGCAGCGGCTCGGCGACATGGTGGAGATCATGGGGCACGCGATGGGACAGGGGGACACGATCACCTTCTCCCGTGCCGACGCCGAGTTCCACGCCCTGCTCATCCAGGCGGCGGGCAATCGGATGCTCGAACACCTTTCCGGCATCGTCTCGGCCGCCCTTCATGTCTCCGGTGGCCCGGTCACGGGCTGTGACCGTCCGGGCGAGACCTCGCTCGCGCACCACGCGCGCATCGCCGACGCCCTCGCCGCCGGTGATTCCGGAGCAGCCGAGACGGCCATGCGCCAACTGCTCGTCGTCCACCCCGACGTCGAGCGTGTGGTTCCCGCGCCGCGCGAGCACTGACCGGGCGCGGCCGGGGTGCGTGGGCCCGGTGCCGCCGGACCGCACGGGTCCGGCGGCATAATTGTGGGGGTATGGCACCCTTGGCCCATTTCGTCGCGTATGGGGTGTGACTCGGGCCACGCGGATTGGCCGTAACACTCCTCGAAGCAGCGCGATGACTTAAGAGGTGAGCGTCGCGGAAGGAATACAGCAACCCTCGGGTGCGCTGTGCAGTTCCGAGGCCAAACCCGCGCCGTCGGCGACATCCCCAGTCGACGGTCGTCGGTTCCAGCCCTCTCCAGGGCAGGGCCGGAAGCCGTTTCCATCGTTCCGAGAGGTTGTTCGTGTCGGCCAGCACATCCCGTACGCTCCCGCCGGAGATCGCCGAGTCCGAGTCTGTGATGGCGCTCATCGAGCGGGGAAAGGCTGATGGGCAGATCGCCGGCGATGACGTGCGTCGGGCCTTCGAGGCTGACCAGATTCCGCCAACCCAGTGGAAGAACGTTCTGCGCAGCCTCAACCAGATCCTCGAGGAAGAGGGTGTGACGCTGATGGTCAGTGCCGCGGAGTCGCCGAAGCGCGCCCGCAAGAGCGTCGCAGCGAAGAGCCCGGTCAAGCGCACCGCCACCAAGACTGTCGCGGCCAAGACCACCGTGACCAGGACCGTCGCGGCCACCGCCGCCCCGGCGGTCGAGAGTGCGGACGCGGTGGCCGACGACGCCGTCGCGGCTGCTCCCGCCAAGAAGACGGCTGCCAAGAAGACAGCGGCCAAGAAGACCGCCGCGAAGAAGACGGCGGCCAAGAAGACAGCGGCGAAGAAGTCCGGCAAGCAGGACGACGAGATCCTCGACGGCGACGAGGCGGCCGAGGAAGTCAAGGCCGGCAAGGGCGAGGAAGAGGAGGGCGAGGGCGAGAACAAGGGCTTCGTCCTCTCCGACGACGACGAGGACGACGCACCTGCGCAGCAGGTCGCCGTCGCCGGCGCCACCGCCGACCCGGTCAAGGACTACCTGAAGCAGATCGGCAAGGTCCCCCTCCTCAACGCCGAGCAGGAGGTCGAGCTCGCCAAGCGCATCGAGGCCGGTCTCTTCGCCGAGGACAAGCTGGCGAACGCCGACAAGCTCGCGCCGAAGCTCAAGCGCGAGCTGGAGATCATCGCCGAGGACGGCCGGCGGGCCAAAAACCACCTGCTGGAGGCCAACCTCCGCCTGGTGGTCTCCCTGGCCAAGCGCTACACCGGTCGCGGCATGCTCTTCCTGGACCTGATCCAGGAGGGCAACCTCGGTCTGATCCGCGCGGTCGAGAAGTTCGACTACACCAAGGGCTACAAGTTCTCCACGTACGCCACCTGGTGGATCCGTCAGGCGATCACCCGCGCGATGGCCGACCAGGCCCGCACCATCCGTATCCCGGTGCACATGGTCGAGGTCATCAACAAGCTCGCGCGCGTGCAGCGCCAGATGCTCCAGGACCTGGGCCGCGAGCCCACCCCGGAGGAGCTGGCCAAGGAACTCGACATGACCCCCGAGAAGGTCATCGAGGTCCAGAAGTACGGTCGCGAGCCGATCTCGCTGCACACCCCGCTCGGTGAGGACGGCGACAGCGAGTTCGGTGACCTGATCGAGGACTCCGAGGCCGTCGTCCCGGCGGACGCGGTCAGCTTCACGCTCCTCCAGGAGCAGCTCCACTCCGTGCTCGACACGCTTTCCGAGCGTGAGGCCGGCGTGGTCTCGATGCGCTTCGGTCTCACCGACGGTCAGCCGAAGACGCTCGACGAGATCGGCAAGGTCTACGGCGTGACGCGTGAGCGCATCCGTCAGATCGAGTCGAAGACGATGTCGAAGCTCCGTCACCCGTCGCGCTCGCAGGTGCTGCGCGACTACCTCGACTAGATCGCGGAAGATTCACCGGCCGAGGGCCCGGACCCCCCCAGGGGATCCGGGCCCTCCGGCGTGTCCTCGCGTGCGGACGGTGACCGGCTGGATCACGCTGGGTGGACCGTTACCGCCTCAGCGTCAGGAGCCTCCATGCCCCGTTCCGTCGTCCGTGCCCTGACCGGGGTGCTCGCCCTGACCGCCGCCGCGACCGTGGTGCCCCTCGCCTCGCCCTCCGCTGCGGTCGCGGACAGCATCATCGTCGGCGGACAGCCCGCTCCGGTGGCGGACAGTCCCTGGGCGGTGGCGCTGTCGAGCCGGGACCGGTTCGGGGGCGCGCGCTCGGGACAGTTCTGCGGCGGCGTCGCCGTGGCGCCCACGAAGATCCTGACGGCGGCCCACTGTCTGAGTGACGAGGCGCTCGGTGGACCGGCGGAGCGGGTGAGGGATCTGCTGGTCATCGCCGGCCGGGAGCGGCTGAGTGACTCCGGCGGCCAGGAGATCCCGGTCCGGTCCATCTGGGTGAACCCGGCGTACGACCCCGCTTCCAACGCCGGCGACCTCGCGGTGCTGACCCTCTCCCGCGCGATGCCGAAGGGCGGCGTCATCCCGACGGCCAAGGGCGGGGACACCGCCTACCGGTCCGGTACCGCGGCGTCCGTCTACGGGTGGGGCGACACGACGGGGAGCGGCGCGTACGCCTCGGTGCTGCGCTCCGCGCGGGTCCAGGTGCTGCCGGACAGCGACTGCGCGCGGGCCTACCCGGGCGGCCAGGAAGGCACGTACACGGCCTCGGAGATGCTCTGTGCGGGCGATCCGGCGGGTGGCAGGGATGCGTGCCAGGGCGACAGCGGCGGGCCGCTGGTTGCCCGTGGGCGGCTCATCGGCCTGGTGTCCTGGGGCGGGGGCTGCGGGCGCGCGGGCAGCCCAGGGGTGTACACCCGGGTCTCCGCCGCACTGGAGTGGGCCGAGGGGCGCCTCTGACCCGCGGCAGAGTCGTGTGCGGGCGGTGATTCCCCGCACGGTGTCCGTGCGGGGTCCGTGCGAGGTCCTCGCCGACGAGAACGGGCGGCTCCCCCCGGTGGGGGAGCCGCCCGTCGGCCGGTCCTGGACCGGCCCCTGGCTCGTCGTGGATGCGAGGTATCAGTGTTGTTCCTCGTCGGCAGCAGCCGTCTGCACGGCGGTGAGCCGATCCGTCTCATCCTGTATTTCCGCGGCGATCTTCTTGAGTTCCGGCTCGAACTTGCGCCCGTGGTGGGCGCAGAAGAGCAGTTCACCGCCGCTGATCAGGACGACGCGCAGATATGCCTGGGCGCCGCAACGGTCACAGCGGTCTGCTGCGGTCAGCGGGCTCGCGGGGGTCAGAACAGTAGTCACGTCGCCTCTTCTCTAGCTCGACGAGCTGTCGTACCAGGGTCAACATCCAACCAGGCCGAAAACGTTCCCGCTCGTGGCTTTTCTTCGAAACTTCTTCTCGGTGTGGCTGTCTGTTGCCGGTTGGCGGCGAATGTGCCGTATGCGGAGCGCTACGGTTTCGCATTGCTTGTCTGGGGGTCGGTCCCACCGGCCGGCTTGCCGGTTTGTTCATGAGGACGTGCCCGGAGCCTAAATGGTTCATGCGCCGAAGGGAACGTGATGTGCACGTCACTCCAACGAATGATCGAACACCCATGCGAGCCCGGAAGAAGCTCGACTAGCATGAGGATTCCCCGAGGGTGGCGTTACAACCGCTCTACCAAGCCTCTGTAGGCTCTCAGCGGCAACCGAAGACCAGCCCTGTACCCACGGGGGCCCCAGATGAAATTCAGCGAGGAGCGAACCGCGTGACCGCCGAAACGTCCGTGCCGTCCACCGCGATGCTGACCGGAGCAGGCGGCGACCGGGACAGCTCCAACTACACCGCGCGGCACCTCCTCGTCCTCGAAGGGCTGGAGGCGGTCCGCAAGCGCCCCGGCATGTACATCGGGTCCACCGACAGCCGTGGCCTGATGCACTGCCTCTGGGAGATCATCGACAACTCCGTCGACGAAGCCCTCGGCGGCCACTGCGACCAGATCGAGGTCATCCTCCACGACGACGCCTCCGTCGAGGTCCGGGACAACGGCCGTGGCATCCCGGTCGACGTCGAGCCCAAGACGGGCCTCTCCGGCATCGAGGTCGTCATGACCAAGCTGCACGCCGGAGGAAAATTCGGCGGCGGCTCCTACGCCGCCTCGGGCGGCCTCCACGGCGTCGGTGCCTCCGTGGTCAACGCCCTCTCCGCCCGCCTGGACGTCGAGGTCGACCGCAACAGCGCGACCCACTCCATCAGCTTCCGGCGCGGTGTCCCCGGCATGTTCACCGAGCAGGGGCCGGAAAGCCCGTTCGACCCGGCCAACGGCCTGCGCAAGGGCAAGCGCGTCCCCAAGACCCGTACCGGTACCCGGGTGCGGTACTGGGCGGACCGCCAGATCTTCCTCAAGGACGCCAAGCTCAACCTGGAAACGCTCTACCAGCGCGCCCGCCAGACGGCCTTCCTCGTCCCCGGCCTGACGATCATCGTCCGCGACGAGCGGGGGCTGGAAGGCGAGGGAAAGACCGAGGAGACGTTCCGCTTCGACGGCGGCATCAGCGAGTTCTGCGAGTACCTGGCCCAGGACAAGGCCGTCTGCGACGTCCAGCGCCTCAGCGGCACCGGCACCTTCAAGGAGACCGTGCCCGTCCTCGACGACCGCGGCCACATGACCGCCACCGAGGTCACCCGCGAACTGGCCGTCGACATCGCCCTGCGCTGGGGCACCGGTTACGACACGACCCTGCGGTCGTTCGTGAACATCATCGCCACCCCCAAGGGCGGCACCCACGTCAGCGGGTTCGAGCGCTCCCTGACCAAGACCGTGAACGAGTCGCTGCGCTCCGCCAAGATGCTGCGGGTCGCCGAGGACGACGTCGTCAAGGACGACGCCCTCGAAGGGCTCACCGCCGTCGTCACCGTACGGCTCGCCGAGCCGCAGTTCGAGGGGCAGACCAAGGAGGTGCTCGGCACCTCCGCGGCCAACCGGATCGTGGCAGGCGTGGTCGCCAAGGAGCTCAAGGCCTTCCTGACCTCGACGAAGCGGGACGCCAAGGCCCAGGCCAGGGCGGTGCTGGAGAAGGCCGTCGCCGCCGCCCGCACCCGGATCGCCGCCCGGCAGCACAAGGACGCCCAGCGCCGCAAGACGGCCCTGGAGTCCTCCTCGCTGCCCGCCAAGCTCGCCGACTGCCGCAGCGACGACGTCGAGCGCAGCGAGCTGTTCATCGTCGAGGGGGACTCGGCGCTCGGCACCGCCAAGCTGGCCCGGAACAGTGAGTTCCAGGCGCTGCTGCCGATCCGCGGGAAGATCCTCAACGTACAGAAGTCGTCCGTCTCGGACATGCTGAAGAACGCCGAGTGCGGGGCGATCATCCAGGTCATAGGAGCCGGGTCCGGGCGGACCTTCGACATCGACGCCGCGCGTTACGGGAAGATCGTCCTGCTGGTGGACGCCGATGTCGACGGCGCCCACATCCGCTGCCTGCTGCTGACCCTCTTCCAGCGCTACATGCGCCCGATGGTCGAGGCGGGGCGGGTCTTCGCCGCGGTCCCGCCGCTGCACCGGATCGAGCTGGTCCAGCCCAAGAAGGGCCAGGACAAGTACGTCTACACCTACTCCGACAGCGAGCTGCGCCAGACCCTTCTGGAGTTCCAGCGCAAGAACGTCCGGATCAAGGAATCGATCCAGCGCTACAAGGGTCTGGGCGAGATGGACGCCGATCAGCTGGCGGAGACGACGATGGACCCGCGCCACCGCACGCTGCGGCGCATCAACATCGGCGACCTGGAATCCTCCGAGCAGGTCTTCGACCTGCTGATGGGCAACGAGGTCGCGCCCCGCAAGGAGTTCATCACCAGCTCCGCGGCCACTCTGGACCGCTCGCGCATCGACGCCTGACCTCCTGCCCCCTGGTGCCCTCGTCGGCCCCCGCTCCGGTACACCGCCGGAGCGGGGGCCGTGTACGTTTCGCGAGCCCCGGGCCCAGGAACCCGCGGTTCGCGCAGCCGTACAGGACTTCTGTCACCTGAAGGGGTGAAGCCGGGCGAATGGCGCGCCCGCGCTTCTCCCGACCCGCCCATGGTTGGCCATGCGGCCGAAAAGGTCCGTGGGTCAGGGGAGTTGTGCGGTGGAGAAGGCAGCAGGGCCGGAGGCCGCGGGCGTGCGGCTCGACGACCCGTGGAACGACGCACCGGTCTCTGACGGTGCGGCCGGGACGGGACGGCGGGCGTCGCGGACCTCCACGCGCCCGATGCGGCGGGGCCGGACCGTCAGCCCAGCCCAGCGCGGCCGACATCTATCTGGAGGTGCACCGCAGCGCGGCCTTCCGCGAGCGTCGCCGAACTCGTGCGCAACCGCAGCCGGTTCACCCTGGCCGACGTGGTCGCGGCGCGGATGGCGGAGCGCCCGGTGCGTACCGCCGTCGGCACCTCGTCCGTCACCGTCTCCGTGCTCTACCTGGTCGCCCAGATGGTCGGCGCGGGCAGCCTCGTGGCCCTGCTGCTCGGTGGACGAGCGACGCGGCCCGGTCCTGGACGGTGTGCAGGTCTCACCCGTCGTCTCGGGTAGCCCCACGTCCCTGTTCCCGGGCGTGGACTTCCAGCTCTTCCCCCTGGAGAACCCGGGCCTGGTCTCCATCCCGCTCGGCTTCCTGGCCGGCTGGATCGGTGCGGTCACCTCGCCCGAGCCGCCCGACGAGGCCAAGCACGCCGAGGCCGAGGTCAGGGCGCTGACGGGGGCCGGGGCGGCGTAGGGGGCCTGTTGCAGGGCGTGCGCGGGTGCCCCGGGCGGCTCAGCCGCCAGCCCAGGCGTACCGGTGCTCCGGGCGGCCCGTCTCCCCGTAGCGCAGCGTCAGCCGGACCTTGCCGGTGCGCTCCAGCAGCTTCAGATAGCGCTGGGCCGTCTGGCGGCTCATCCCCGCGCTGTCCGCGATCTCCTGGGCGGAGAGCGGGCCGTCGGCTCCGCGCAGGGCACCTCGGACGAGCTCGGCGGTGGTGGGGGAGTGGCCCTTGGGGAGGGCCGGCTCGTCCGCCGCCCACAGCGCGCCGAAAAGCCGGTCCACCTGCGCCTGCTCGGCCTCCCCGCCCCCGTCGAGCGCCCGCCGCAGCGCCGCGTAGGCCTCCAGTTTGGAGCGCAGGCCCGCGTAGGTGAACGGTTTCACCAGGTACTGGAGCGCGCCGTGCCGCATCGCGTCCTGCACGGTCGCGACGTCCCGGGCGGCCGTCACCATGATCACGTCGACCTGACGGCCCAGGCGGCGCAGTTCCCGTACGACGGCGAGGCCGTTGCGGTCCGGCAGATAGTGGTCCAGCAGGATCAGGTCCACCCGGACCTCCTCGACCGCCTCCAGCGCCGCGGCCGCCGAGTGGGCCTGCGCGACCACCCGGAAGCCGGGGACCTTGGCGACGTACGCCGCGTTGATCTGCGCCACCCGGACGTCGTCGTCCACGATCAGGACCTGGATCACGGCTGCTCTCCCGCGGTGGCCGGACACGTGGCGGACGGCGGACCGTCGGGGGAAGCGGCGGGTTCGGCAGGCGCCCCCGGCCCGGGCTCGGCCAGCGCCTCCGGCAGGACGACCGTGAACACCGCACCGCCTCCGTCCGCCCCGGACACCGTCACACTGCCTCCCTGACGCTCCGCGAGCCTCCGGACGAGGGCGAGCCCCAGCCCACGCTTGCCGTGTGCCGGGACCTCCTTGGTGGACCATCCCTCCGTGAAGATCGACGCGTGCTGCTCCGGGGGGACGCCGGGGCCGCTGTCGCGCACCTCCAGGATCACCGTACGTCCCTCCGTGCACAGCCCGACCTCGATCCGCGCCCCCTCCGATCCGGCCGCCGCGTCCGTGGCGTTGTCGACGAGGTTGCCCATGACGGTGACCAGGCCCCGGGGATCGACCACCCGGTCCGGCAGCAGGGTGCCGGGGGCCAGCCGCAGTGCCACGCCGCGCTCGGCGGCCACCGTCGCCTTGCCCACCAGGAGGGCGGCCAGCAGCGGGTCCTGGACCTTCTCGGTGACCTGCTCGGCCGTCGCCCGGTGTACGCCGACCACCTCCGTGACGAACTCCATCGCGTCCTCGTGCATCTCCAGCTCCAGCAGCCCGAGCAGGGTGTGCAGCCGGTTGGCGTGCTCGTGGTCCTGGGCGCGCAGGGCGTCGATCAGCCCCGTCGTGGAGTCGAGCTCGCGGCCCAGGTTCTCCAGCTCGGTCCGGTCGCGCAGGGTCACCACGGCCCCGCCGTCGTCCGTGGGCATCCGGTTGGCCAGCAGCACCCGGCTGCCCCGTACCGCCAGCAGGTCGTCGCCGACCACCCGTCCGGCCAGGACGTCCGCGGTCCTGCCGTCGCCCAGCACCTCCTCCAGCGTCCGGCCCGCCGCCTCAGGGCCCACGCCCAGCAGCCGTTGCGCCTCGTCGTTCAGCAGCCGGACGCGGCCGGCTCCGTCCAGGGCGACGACGCCTTCGCGGATGCCGTGCAGCATGGCCTCGCGCTCCGTCAACAGCGCGGAGATATCGGAAAACGCCAGGTCATGGGTCTGCCGTTGCAGCCGACGGGAGATCAGGTACGCGGCGAGCGCCCCGACGGCCAGGGCTCCGCCCGCGTACGCGAGCAGTCCCGGGATCGCCCCGAGGAGCCGGGCGCGGACGCTGTCGTAGGAGATGCCGACCGACACCGCGCCGATCACGTCGCCGGACGGGCCGAACAACGGCACCTTGCCCCGTGCCGAGCGGCCGAGGGTGCCGCTGTCGATCTCCATCACCTCGCGGCCGCGCAGCGCCTCGCCGGGGTCCGTGGAGACGATCGCGCCGATCCGGTGGGTGTCGGGGTGCGACCAGCGCACCCCGCGCTGGTTCATGACGACGACGTACTCCGCTCCGGTCGCCCGCCTGACCCGCTCGGCGGCCGACTGGACCGGACCCCGCTCCGACGGGTCCGTGCTGGTCAGGTCCTCCACGATCCCCGGCTGGGCGGCGGTGCTCTGGGCGATGGCGAGGGCGCGGCGCATCGCCTGGTCGTCCAGCTGGTCGCTGAGGGGGGCCAGGAACAGGCCGGTGACCAGGATGGTCACGCCGGTGATGATGGCCAGCTGCATCAGCAGGACCTGGGAGAAGACCCGCTGGGGCCAGCCGAACCGGCGCGGTCCTCTGCCGGGGGTCGGTGGGGCGTTCATCGTAGAGACGGTAAGGGCCGGGCGGCCGGGGCGGAAATCCGGCCGCGCTTCGGCCCGGCTGTCCGGGCCTCCGGCGTACGCGCCTCTTGCTTCGTGGCGCTGTCTCTGTGAGCGTTCCAGGAGCGTCTCCGAGGAGTTCGCCATCAACGCAATCTGCTTGCACTTCTTGCGCTAATCTTGCGCACATGACGCGACGACTTGCTCAGGTGGCCCAGAAAGTGGGAGTCAGCGAGGCGACGGTCAGCCGGGTGCTGAACGGCAAGCCGGGCGTTTCCGACGCCACCAGGCAGGCCGTCCTCTCCGCGCTGGACGTCCTCGGCTATGAGCGCCCGACCCAGCTGCGCGGCGAACGGGCCCGGCTGGTGGGGCTTGTCCTCCCCGAGCTGCAGAACCCGATCTTCCCGGCGTTCGCCGAAGTGGTCGGCGGCGCGCTCGCCCAGCAGGGGCTGACCCCGGTGCTCTGCACCCAGACCAAGGGCGGCGTCTCCGAGGCCGACTACGTCGAGCTGCTCCTCCAGCAGCAGGTCTCCGGCGTGGTCTTCGCGGGCGGCCTCTACCACCAGGCCGACGCCCCGCACGACCACTACAAGGTGCTCGCCGACCGCAAGATCCCCGTCGTGCTGATCAACGCGGCCATCGCCCACCTCGGCTTCCCGGGTGTCTCCTGCGACGACTCCGTCGCCGTCGAGCAGGCCTGGCGGCACCTCGTCTCGCTCGGCCACGAGCGCATCGGACTCGTTCTCGGCCCGTCCGACCACGTGCCATCGCAGCGCAAGCTCGCCGCCGCCCGAGTGCTCGCCGAGGAGGCGGGCACGACCGTGCCCGACGAGTGGGTGGCCCGCGCGATGTTCTCGCTGGAGGGCGGGCAGGCCGCCGCGATGCGGCTGCTGGACCGGGGCGTCACCGGCATCATCTGCGCGAGCGACCCGCTCGCGCTGGGCGCCGTACGCGCCGCCCGTCGTCGCGGGCTCTCGGTCCCCGCCGACGTGTCGGTCGTCGGCTACGACGACTCGGCCTTCATGAACTGCACCGAGCCGCCCCTGACCACCGTCCGCCAGCCCATCGAGGCCATGGGGCGCGCGGCTGTGGAGCTGCTCTCGGTACAGATCGGCGGGCGGACCGTCCCCTCGGACGAGCTGCTCTTCGAGCCGGAGCTGGTGGTGCGCGGCTCCACCGCGCAGCCGCCGCGCGAGAATTCCCTGTGATCCGTAGCTAATTTGCGCTGAGGGGCCCTAGAGGGCCGTCCGGAGTCCGGGCAGCGGCTGCGGCGGCCGGGGGCCCGTGTACTGCCCGCTGGGGCGGAGGCGGAGCGGGCGCTCCCCGTACTCCTCCAGCGCGTGGGCGATCCAGCCCGCGGTGCGGGACACGGCGAACACCGTCTCGCCCGCGTCCGCCGGCATCCCCCGGGAGACGGACAGGACGGCCAGGGCCAGGTCGATGTTGGCGTGCAGCGGAGCGTGCCGCGCCGTCGTGCCGACCACCTCGCGGGCCGCCGCCAGCGCCCCGGCGGCCTGCGGCACGTCCTCCAGCAGCGCGAACAGGGTCGTCGCCCGCGGGTCCTCGCCCCGGTAGAGCCGGTGGCCCAGCCCCGGCACCCGCCGCCCGGTCCGCAGGTGATCGGCGACCACGGGGACCGCGCTGCCCCGGTCCACCGCCTCCCGGAGCATCCGGTGCGCCAGCCCGCTCGCCGCGCCGTGCAGCGGCCCCTCCAGCACGCCGAGGCCCGCCGAGACCACGGCGTACGGGTGGGCCCGCGCGGAGGCGGCGACCCGGGAGGCCAGGGTGGAGGCGGCCAGATCATGGTCGATCAGGAGGGTCAGGGCCGCGTCCAGCACGGCGAGGGACGGGGCGTCGGCCGGCTCCGCGGTGAGCCGTGACCACAGCCCCCGCGCCAGGGAACCCCCTTCGTCCGCCGGGTCGCCGAGCGTCGGCAGGGCGCCCACCAGCGTCGGGATCAGACTCCGGGCGCTGCTGAGCACCGCCTCGGGCGACAGGTCGAACCGCAGCGGATCCGTGGCCGCCGCAGCGGTCACCGCCACCCGCAGCCGGTCCGTCGACCCGCTGTGCGCGGGCAGGGCGCCGACCGTCCGGCGAGCCGCCGCGAGGGTCCCGGCGGCCGCGGTGAACCGGACGCCCGGGCTCAGCTGACCCGTCCACAGCCACTCGGCGACCTCCTCGTAGCTGTAGTGCCCGGCCAGCTCCGTCACGTCGACCCCGCGGAAGAAGCAGCGGTCGTCCTCGATGAGCGTGATGCCGGTCCGGAAGGCCAGGTCGCCCCCGGCCGGCGAGGCGTCCCTGCGTCCCGAGCGCCGGGCCAGCGCCCGGACCTCGTCGGCGTCGAACGTGCTGCCCCGCCCCCCGGCGGCCCGCGCGCTGCTCAGCTGGCCTCGGCTGACGTACGCGTACACCGTCTCCGGCTTCACGCCCAGCAGTTCGGCGGCCTCCCGGGTGGTGAGCCGGGGCGGCCCCTGCTCGTCGGGCGCTGATTGATCCGTCATGCCGACCACCGTATCCATCCTGTATCCATCAAGGAGTCCAAGAGTTCCACCCTTTACATTGATTCAATCAACATTGACAGAATTCAAGTCAAGCATAGACAGTCGAATCAATGTTCCGTGTGTCGAAAAGAGGACAGTCATGACCACCACCCCTGCCGCCCCCCGCGGTCTCGCCGGCGTCGTCGTCACCGACACCGCCCTCGGCGACGTGCGCGGCCGCGAGGGCTTCTACCACTACCGCCAGTACTCGGCGATCGAGCTCGCGCGGACCCGTGGCTTCGAGGACGTCTGGTATCTGATGGTCCACGGCGAACTGCCGGACCGGGCCGCCGCCGCCGACTTCGCCGCCCGCACGGCCGCGCTGCGTACCCTGCCCGCAGAGGTGCGCGACGCGCTGCCCGCCATCGCCCGCGCCGGCGCCGTCTCCGGCCCCCTGGCCGGGCTGCGCACCGCGCTGTCCCTGCTCGGCGCCTCGGCCGGATTCCGCCCCGTGTACGACATCAGGACCGACCAGCGGCGCCAGGACGCTCTCGCCGCCTGCGCGGCCGTCCCCACGATCCTCACCGCCCTCCACCGCCTGGGCCAGGGGCTCCAGCCGGTCGAGCCCCGCGAGGACCTGCCGCACGCCGTGAACTACCTGTACATGCTGACCGGTTCGGAGCCGGAGCCCGAGCACGCCAGGGCCGTCGAGCAGTACCTCATCTCCACCGTCGACCACGGCTTCAACGCCTCCACCTTCACCGCCCGGGTCGTCGCCTCCACCGGAGCCGACCTGGCCGCCTGCCTGATCGCGGCGGTCGGCGCGCTCTCCGGCCCCCTGCACGGCGGAGCCCCCAGCCGGGCCCTGGACACCCTGGACGCGATCGGCACCCCGGACCGCATCGACGGCTGGATCCGCGAACAGGTGCTCTCGGGCCGCCGCATCATGGGCTTCGGCCACCCCGTCTACCGCACCGAGGACCCGCGCTCCCGGATGCTCAAGTCCCTGGCGCAGGGCTTCGGCGGACCGCTCGTCGACTTCGCCGTGGAGGTGGAACGCCAGGTCGAGGCCATCCTCGCCGAGCTCAAGCCGGGCCGGGAACTGCACACCAACGTGGAGTTCTACGCCGGGGTGGTCATGGAGCTGTGCGGGCTGCCGCGCGCGATGTTCACCCCCACCTTCTGCGCGGCACGGGTGATCGGCTGGAGCGCCAATATCCTGGAGCAGGCGGAGGACTCGAAGATCATCCGCCCGGCGGCCCGCTACGTCGGCGCACCCCCGCCGCAGCCGGTCCCGGCGCCCTGACGACGTTCCCAGGAAGGCCCCCGTTGACCCCGCCCCGCACTCCGCAGATCCCGGTCGTCGTTCTGGCGGGCTTCCTCGGCTCCGGCAAGACCACGCTCCTGAACCATCTCCTCCGCAACCGCGAGGGCACCAGGATCGGCGTGATCGTCAACGACTTCGGGGCCATCGAGATCGACGCCATGACCGTTTCGGGGCAGGTCGGCTCGACCGTCTCGCTGGGTAACGGCTGTCTGTGCTGCGCCGTCGACGCGAGTGAACTCGACACCTTCCTGGAGACGCTGACCCGGCCGTCCGCCCGACTGGACGTGATCGTCATCGAGGCGAGCGGTCTTGCCGAACCCCAGGAGCTCGTCCGTATGCTGCTGGCCAGCGACAACCCGCACATTCTGTACGGGGGCCTCGTCGAGGTCGTCGACGCGGCCGAGTTCGACAGCACCCGCCGGCGGCATCCGGAGCTCGACCGCCATCTCGCCGTCGCCGACCTCGTCGTCCTGAACAAGACCGACCGGGTGGGGGAGGCCGAGCGGAAGCGGCTGCGTGCGACGGTCGCGGAGCTGAGCGGTCCCGCCGCCGTGATCTCCGCCGTGCACGGCCGGATCGACCCCGAGCTCCTCTTCGACCCGGCCCTGCGACCGGACCACGAGGACACGGTCCGCCAGCTCACCTTCGAGGACCTGCTGCGGGAGGAAGCGCCCGACGGGCACGAGGGGCACGAGGGGCACGAGGAGCACCTCCACGCCGCGTACGAGAGCGTCGACTTCACCTCGGACATCCCCATGGACCCGCGTCGCTTCATGGAGTTCCTCGACTCCCGGCCCGACGGGCTCTACCGGATCAAGGGGTTCGCGGACTTCGGCGCGGGGGACCGGGACAACACGTACGCGCTGCACGCGGTGGGCCGCTTCCTGCGCTTCGTCCCCCGCGCGTGGGGGCGCGGCGAACAGCGGCTCACCCAGCTCGTCATGATCGGCGCGGGCATCGACGCCGAAGCGCTGCTGGCCGGACTCGCCGCCTGCCGCGCGGACGAGCCCGCCCTCGACGAGTCCGCCGACGCCGTCGAGCGCGGTATGTGGGGGGTGCTGCGGTACGTACAACAGGAAGCGGACCCCGTGGACGTACAGGAAGCGGCCCTGGAGGCGTAACACCCCCGGGCCGCTCCCCGCCGTACGGAAGGGGCGCCTACAGCGGCGGTCCCGCGATCACGTCCACCGTCTCCAGCAGCGGCGTGCCCGAGCCGTCCCGCCTCGGGTCCGGCTCCGGCAGCTTTGCCGGGGTGCCGTTCTTCTGCGCGGCCCGTGCCGGGACCGGGCCCGCCCACGCGAACACCAGAACGTCCTCGCCCTTCAGGAACCGCTGGCAGCGCACCCCGCCGGTGGCCCGGCCCTTGCGCGGATACTGGTCGAACGGGGTGAGCTTGGACGTCAGCACCGAGTCGTCCAGCGTGCCGTGCGAACCGGCCACCGTGAACACGATCGCCTCGGCCGCCGGGTCCACCGCCGTGAACGACAGCACCTCGGCCCCGGCCGCCAGCTTGACGCCCGCCATCCCTCCGGCGGCCCGCCCCTGCGGACGTACCGACGCCGCCGGGTACCGGAGCAACTGGGCGTCGGAGGTGATGAACACCAAGTCCTCCTCGCCCGTGCGCAGTTCGGTCGCACCCACGACGCGGTCACCGTCCTTGAGGGAGATGACCTCCAACTCGTCCTTGTTGGGCGGGTAGTCCGGCACGACGCGTTTCACCACGCCCTGAAGGGTGCCGATCGCGAGGCCCGGCGAGGACTCGTCCAGGGTGGTCAGGCAGACCAGCTCCTCGTCGGCCTCCAGACTGAGGAACTCGGAGATCTGCGCCCCGCCCGAGAGATTCGGCTCCGCGTGCGTGTCCGGCAACTGCGGCAGGTCGATCACCGAGAGCCGCAGCATCCGGCCCGTGGAGGTCACCGCCCCGACGTCGCCGCGCGCCGTAGCCGCCACCGCCGACACGATCACGTCGTGCTTGGTCCGCCGGGCGTCCTCGGAGATCTCGACCGGCTCCGCGTTCGCCGTGCGGGCCAGCAGGCCCGTCGAGGAGAGCAGCACCCGGCACGGGTCGTCCGCCACCTCCAGCGGCACGGACGCGATCTGCGCACCGGCCGACTCCAGCAGCACCGTGCGCCGGTCCGTGCCGAACTTCTTCGCCACGGCGGCCAGCTCCGAGGAGACCAGCTTGCGCAGCTCCGCATCCGACTCCAGGATCGCGGTCAGCGCGTCGATCTCGCCGGTGAGCCGGTCCCGCTCGCTCTCCAGCTCGATCCGGTCGAAACGGGTGAGCCGGCGCAGCGGGGTGTCCAGGATGTACTGCGTCTGGATCTCGCTCAGCGAGAAGTGCGCCATCAGACGCTCCTTCGCCTGCGCGGAGTTGTCGCTGTCCCGGATGATCCGGATGACCTCGTCGATGTCGAGCAGGGCGACGATCAGGCCCTCGACCAGGTGCAGCCGGTCGCGGCGCTTGGTGCGGCGGAACTCGCTGCGCCGGCGCACCACCTCGAAGCGGTGGTCCAGATAGACCTCCAGCAGCTCCTTGAGGCCCAGGGTGAGCGGCTGGCCGTCGACCAGCGCCACGTTGTTGATGCCGAAGGACTCCTCCATCGGCGTCAGCTTGTAGAGCTGCTCCAGCACCGCTTCCGGCACGAAGCCGTTCTTCACCTCGATGACCAGACGCAGTCCGTGCGCCCGGTCGGTGAGGTCCTTGACGTCGGCGATGCCCTGGAGCTTCTTCGCCGAGACCAGGTCCTTGATCTTGGCGATCACCTTCTCCGGGCCTACGGCGAAGGGCAGTTCGGTGACGACGAGGCCCTTGCGGCGGGCCGTCACGTTCTCCACGGCGACGGTGGCACGGATCTTGAACGTGCCGCGGCCCGCCGTGTACGCGTCCTTGATGCCGCCCAGCCCGACGATGCGGCCGCCGGTGGGCAGGTCGGGTCCCGGGACGAAGCGCATCAGCGTCTCGACGTCGGCGCCCGGGTGCTTGATCAGGTGCCGGGCGGCGGCGATGACCTCGCCCAGGTTGTGCGGAGGCATGTTGGTGGCCATGCCCACGGCGATCCCGGAGACCCCGTTGACCAGGAGGTTGGGGTAGGCGGCGGGGAGGACGACCGGCTCGCGCTCCTGGCCGTCGTAGTTCGACTGGAAATCGACGGTGTCCTCGTCGATCGCCTCGGTCATCAGCGAGGTGGCGTCGGCCATCCGGCACTCGGTGTACCGCATGGCGGCCGGCGGGTCGTCGTTGCCCAGGGAACCGAAGTTGCCGTGGCCGTCGACCAGGGGGAGGCGCATCGAGAACGGCTGCGCCATGCGCACCAGGGCGTCGTAGATCGAGGCGTCGCCGTGCGGGTGCAGCTTGCCCATCACCTCACCGACGACACGGGCGCACTTCACATAGCCGCGGTCGGGGCGCAGCCCCATCTCGTTCATCTGGGACACGATGCGGCGGTGCACCGGCTTCATGCCGTCGCGGGCGTCGGGCAGGGCCCTGGAGTAGATCACCGAGTACGCGTACTCGAGGAAGGAGCCCTGCATTTCGTCGACGACGTCGATGTCGAGGATCTTCTCCTCGAAGTCGTCCGGCGGCGGCGGGGTCTTCGTGCTACGGCGGGCCATCGCGGCTGCGACTCCTTCACAGATTCTGTTCGGACAACCTGAGCTTGTTCGGTACGACACGAGCTACTGACGCGGTCCATTGTGGACCGCCGGACTGACAACGCCGACCTCGACCCGTCCGAAGCGGGCCGAGGGGGCCCGCCCGGACAGCGTCCGCGACACCATCGACGGAAACATCCGCGGAACGGGAACTTCGCCAGGTGCCGGTGCGCTTGCTTAGAGTGGCAGGTCTGGCAGGAAGTCCAGTATCGCGATCGAAGGGACGTACATGCCCATGGGTCACACGGCCACCGCACAGGCCGGCTCCGGCGGCTTGACAGCGACCGAGCACCGCCTGGCCAACGGCCTGCGCGTGGTGCTCTCCGAGGACCATCTGACCCCGGTCGCCGCGGTCTGCCTCTGGTACGACGTCGGCTCGCGCCACGAGGTCAAGGGACGCACCGGTCTGGCTCACCTCTTCGAGCACCTGATGTTCCAGGGCTCGGGCCAGGTCAAGGGGAACGGTCACTTCGAGCTCGTCCAGGGGGCCGGCGGCTCGCTCAACGGGACGACCAGCTTCGAGCGGACCAACTACTTCGAGACCATGCCCACCCACCAGGTGGAGCTGGCGCTCTGGCTGGAAGCCGACCGGATGGGCTCCCTCCTCGCCGCGCTCGACGAGGAGTCCATGGAGAACCAGCGCGACGTCGTCAAGAACGAGCGCCGCCAGCGTTATGACAACGTGCCCTACGGCACCGCGTTCGAGAAGCTGACCGCCCTCTCGTATCCCGAGGGCCACCCGTACCACCACACGCCGATCGGCTCCATGGCCGACCTGGACGCGGCCACGCTGGAGGACGCCCGCGCGTTCTTCCGTACGTACTACGCGCCCAACAACGCGGTGATCTCGGTGGTCGGCGACATCGATCCCGAGCAGACCCTCGCCTGGATCGAGAAGTACTTCGGCTCCATCCCCTCCCACGACGGCAAGCAGCCGCCGCGCGACGGGACGCTGCCCGGGATCATCGGCGAGCAGCTGCGCGAAGTGGTCCACGAGGAGGTTCCGGCGCGCGCCCTGATGGCCGCCTACCGCCTCCCCCACGACGGCACCCGCGCCTGTGACGCCGCCGACCTGGCGCTCACCGTGCTGGGCGGCGGCGAGTCCTCCCGGCTGCACAACCGTCTGGTCCGGCGCGACCGTACGGCGGTGGCGGCCGGTTTCGGACTGCTGCGGCTCGCCGGAGCACCCTCGCTCGGCTGGCTGGACGTGAAGACGTCCGGCGGCGTCGAGGTGGAGACGATCGAGGCCGCCGTCGACGAGGAGCTGGCCCGGTTCGCCGCCGAGGGGCCCACCCCCGAGGAAATGGAGCGGGCCCAGGCGCAGTTGGAGCGCGAGTGGCTCGACCGGCTCGGCACGGTCGCCGGCCGCGCCGACGAACTGTGCCGCTACGCGGTCCTGTTCGGTGACCCGCAGCTCGCCCTGAGCGCCGTGGGCCGCGTCCTGGACGTCACCGCGGAGGAGGTGCGCGCGGCGGCCGAGGCGGCCCTGCGGCCCGACAACCGGGCGGTGCTGGTGTACGAGCCCGTCGAGCCGACCGACGAGGCCGACGGGTCCGACGAGGGCACGGCAGCCACCGAGGGCACCGACGCGCACGAGGGGGCGGACAAGTGAGCGACGCCGCCGTGACTGGAGTAGCCATGGAGTACCACCCGCAGCCCACGCCCGGCACGGCCCGCCCCTGGGCCTTCCCGGCGCCCGAGCGCGGCGCCCTGCCCAACGGGCTGACCGTGCTGCGCTGCCACCGCCCCGGCCAGCAGGTCGTCGCGGTGGAGATCTTCCTGGACGCGCCGCTGGAGGCCGAGCCCGAGGGCCTGGACGGCGTGGCCACGATCATGTCGCGGGCGCTCTCGGAGGGCACCGACAAGCACAGCGCCGAGGAGTTCGCCGCCGAGCTGGAGCGCTGCGGCGCCACGCTCGACGCGCACGCCGACCACCCCGGCGTCCGGGTCTCCCTGGAGGTCCCGGTCTCCCGGCTGGCCAAGGCCCTCGGCCTGGTCGCCGAGGCGCTGCGGGCCCCGGCCTTCGACGGGAGCGAGATCGAGCGCCTCGTCGGCAACCGCCTCGACGAGATCCCGCACGAGCATGCCAACCCCTCCCGGCGCGCCGCCAAGCAGCTCTCCAAGGAGCTGTTCCCGGCCACCGCCCGGATGTCCCGCCCGCGCCTGGGCACCGAGGAGACGGTCCGGCGGATCGACGAGGGGGCCGTGCGCGCCTTCTTCGACGCCCACGTCCGGCCGTCCACCGCGACGGCCGTGATCGTCGGCGACCTGACCGGTATCGACCTGGACGCGCTGCTGGCGGAGACCCTCGGAGACTGGTCGGGCAACGCCGGCCAGGCCCGCCCGGTGCCGCCCATCACCGCGAACGACACCGGCCGCGTCGTGATCGTGGACCGCCCCGGCGCGGTCCAGACCCAGCTGCTGATCGGCCGCATCGGCGCCGACCGGCACGAGCGCGTGTGGCCCGCCCAGGTGCTCGGTACGTACTGCCTGGGCGGCACCCTGACCTCCCGGCTGGACCGGGTGCTGCGCGAGGAGAAGGGCTACACCTACGGAGTGCGGGCCTTCGCCCAGGTGCTGCGCTCCAGCGGCCCCGACTCGGGCGGCGCGGCCATGCTCGCGATCAGCGGCTCGGTGGACACGGAGTCCACCGGGCCGGCGCTGGACGACCTCTGGAAGGTCCTGCGGACGCTGGCCGCCGAGGGGCTGACCGACGCCGAGCGCGAGACGGCCGTGCAGAACCTGGTGGGCGTCGCCCCGCTGAAGTTCGAGACCGCCGCCTCCGTCGCGAGCACGCTGGCCGACCAGGTCGAGCAGCACCTCCCCGACGACTACCAGGCCCACCTCTACGCCCGGCTCGCCGAGACGGGCACCGTGGAGGCGACCGCCGCCGTGGTCAGCGCCTTCCCGGTCGACCGGCTGGTCACGGTCCTCGTGGGGGACGCCGCCCGGATCGAGGAGCCCGTGAAGGCCCTCGGCATCGGAGAGGTGTCCGTCGTCACCGGCTGACGTACGGGTGGCACACCGTCGCCAACAGGACCCCGACGAACGCACGTTCGTCGGGGTCCTCACTTTCTGGCCGATTAATCCATTTCATCCCTTTTGGGGAAGAAGTTACCTGTCTGCCCTGTGGGATGTGCGACAAATCCCCTTGTCCGTTTGGTGATGGGAAGTCGCCCCGCCTAGCGTCGGCTCGGCTGTCCGCCACCCGTATGCCGCAGCCGCGGCGCCGGGCAGTCATCGCCGAGTCCCCGTCAGGCGCGAGCCTGGGGAGCCGGGGACCCACGCAGTCCCTGGGGTGAATCGGAGGCCCGTGCCGCGAACCCGGCGCGGGGATCCGTAGGAGACCTTCCTGCTCCGAACCCGTCAGCTAACCCGGTAGGCGAGAAGGAAGGAAAGGATCAGCCCCTCCATGGCGTTCACCCGTGCCACCGGGAAGCACCGTGCCCCGAGCCGCCTCACGCGCCGGAGCGCCCAGGCCGTCGGCATCGCGGCTCTGGCCACCACCGGAGTCCTCGGCTCGCTGGCCTCCCCGGCCCTCGCCGCGGACACCGAGGCCGCCCAGGTCGCCGACACCGGCCTCACCCAGGCCGTCGCCCTCGACGCCACTCTCGCCGAGCAGATAGACGCGCAGGCCCACGCCCAGAAGCAGCAGGCCGACGCCATCGCGAAGGCGAAGGCCAAGGCCGCCGCGGAGGCCCGCGAGAAGGCCGAAAGGGCCAAGGCGAAGGCGGAGGCCGAGCGCAAGGCCGAGGCCCGCGCCAAGGAGGTCCGCGAGGAGAAGGCCCGTGCCGCCCGCGCCGCCGAGCGCGCCCGCCTGAACGCCTTCCACCTCCCGGTCGCCGGCTCCCACGTCACCACCGGCTACAACGCCGGCGGTTCGCTCTGGTCCTCCGGCAGCCACTCCGGCGTGGACTTCCAGGCCGCCTCCGGCAGCTCCGTCGTCGCCGTCGGCGCCGGCACGGTCGTCGAGGCCGGCTGGGGCGGCGCGTACGGCAACAACATCGTGCTCCGGATGACGGACGGGACGTACACCCAGTACGGCCACCTCTCCTCGATCGGGGTCTCCGTCGGCCAGAGCGTCTCCTCCGGCCAGCAGATCGGCCTCTCCGGCTCCACCGGCAACTCGACCGGCCCGCACCTGCACTTCGAGGCCCGGACCAGCCCCGACTACGGCTCCGACATGGACCCCGTCGGCTACCTGCGCTCCCACGGACTGAACGTCTGACCCGCCCGCGCGACCCCGTCCGAAGGCCCCGGCACCCGCCGGGGCCTTCGGCGATTCCGGCCCGAAGATATCCATGGATTCCGGCCTGCCATCGGAAATTCCGATGGATTGCAATAGAGTCACGGAACAGACGTCGGGCGGCCGCGTTTCGCGGGGATCAAGGCGGAGGTTCGGACATGCGCATTCCCGCGCATTCGGTATGCACGGCAATCCGCGACGACATCGTCTCCGGTGTCCACGAGCGCGGCAGCCGCCTCACCGAGGAGCTGCTGGCCCGCCGCTACGGGGTCTCCCGCGTCCCGGTCCGCGAGGCCCTGCGGACTCTGGAGTCCGAGGGCTTCGTCGTCACCCGCAGACATGCGGGCGCCTGCGTCGCCGAGCCCACCGCGCAGGAGGCGGCCGATCTCCTGGAGGTGCGGATGCTTCTGGAGCCACTGGGCGCGGCCCGCGCCGCGCAGCGCCGCACGGAAGCCCACCTGAAAGTGCTCCGGGGCCTGGTCAGGCTGGGCCAGGAGCGGGCCCGCCGGGGCGAGGGCGAGGATCTGCGCTCGCTGGCCGGCTGGTTCCACGAGACCCTCGCCCAGGCCTCCGGCAGCCCCGGACTCATCGCCCTGCTCACCCAGCTCCGCCACAAGATCGCCTGGATGTACGCGGTCGAGCAGCCGGCCCGCCCGGTCGACTCCTGGGCCGAGCGCGGCGCGATACTGGACGCGGTGGCGCGCGGCGACGCGGAGCGGGCGAGGGCGCTGACCGCCCAGTACGCGGAGCGCGCCATCGGGGCCCACCGGCTGCGCCGCCCGCAGTCGCCGGGGCGGCGCACCGCGCCCGTTCCCCGCGTGAGCACTTCGCAACATGACGTCAACATCGCGGGCGTCCGCCATTAACAGAAGAGCCGTATACAGAGAGAAGTAATTGCGGGGCGTTGTTTGCGCTGCCCGAATTATTCCCGAATTGTCGATGCACGGCCCTTTCCCGAAAGTGAAAGAGCCGTGATCCCTCGAAGGGGTCACGGCTCTCGCACCTGTCGAATCCGGCCGGGCCGGGTCGCGTGGGTCAGACGGTCTCGGGAAGTTCTTCCAGGCCCTCGGCGACCAGCTTCGCGAGCCGGTCCAGAGCCGCCTCGGCGTCGTCCGCGTCGGACGCGAGCACGATCTCCTCGCCGCCCTGCGCGCCCAGACCGAGCACGGCGAGCATGGAGGCGGCGTTCACCGGGTTGCCGTCGGACTTGGCGATCGTCACGGGGACGCCGGAAGCCGTGGCGGCACGGACGAAGATGGAAGCGGGGCGGGCGTGCAGGCCCTCGGCCCAACCGACGTTTACGCGGCGCTCAGCCATGGTTCTGCCCTTCACATATCAACGGTTGTCTAGACCAGTCTCTCATGCAGTGCGTGGTGCTGTGCCCGGCCTCCTGTCCGGATCCTGTGCTCCGGCGGCCCCGGTCCGGCCCCCTCAGACTGCCCGGGCGCCGATCTCTCCGCGACCGGGGTCCCCGCCGTAGGCTTTGCCCATGGAGCCCACGCCGGAGCAGAGTCCGCATCACGCGTACCCCGACCACTGGGAAGCGGACGTGGTGCTCCGCGACGGGGGCACCGCGCGCATCAGACCGATCACCACGGACGACGCCGAGCGACTGGTCAGCTTCTACGAGCAGGTGTCCGACGAGTCGAAGTACTACCGGTTCTTCGCCCCGTATCCGCGCCTATCCGACCGGGACGTGCACCGCTTCACCCATCACGACTACGTCGACCGGGTGGGACTGGCCGTCACGATCGGCGGCGAGTTCATCGGAACGGTCCGCTACGACCGCATCAACGACCAGGGCCGCCCCGCCTCCGCCCCCGCCGACGAGGCCGAGGTCGCCTTCCTCGTCCAGGACGCCCACCAGGGCCGGGGCGTCGCCTCGGCGCTGCTCGAACACATCGCCGCCGTCGCCCGGGAGCGCTCCATCCGCCGCTTCGCCGCCGAGGTGCTCCCCGCCAACAACAAGATGATCAAGGTGTTCCGGGACGGCGGCTACACCCAGCGCCGCAGCTTCGAGGACGGCTCCGTCCACCTCACCCTCGACCTCGAGCCCACCGAGAAGTCCCTCGCCGTCCAGCGCGGCCGCGAGCAGCGCGCAGAGGCCCGCTCGGTGCAGCGTCTGCTCGCCCCCGGCTCCGTCGCGGTCATCGGCACCGGCCGCACCCCCGGCGGGGTGGGCCGCACCGTCCTGCGCAACCTCCTCGCCGCCGGCTACACCGGCCGTAGTTACGCGGTGAACCGCGCCTTCGACGAGGGCCTGACCACCCTCGACGACGTCCCCGCCCACCGCTCGCTCGGCGAGATCGACGAGCGGATCGACCTCGCGGTCATCGCCGTCCCCGCCCACCGGGTCCCCGAGGCCGTCGCCGACTGCGGGGAGCACGGAGTCCAGGGGCTGGTCGTCCTCTCCGCCGGATACGCCGAGCGGGGCGCCGAGGGCCGTGAACTCCAGCGCGAGCTGGTCCGCCAGGCCCGCTCGTACGGCATGCGGATCATCGGCCCGAACGCCTTCGGCATCATCAACACCGCCGAGTCCGTCCGGCTGAACGCCTCGCTCGCCCCCGAGTCGCCCGCCCGCGGCCGGATCGGCCTGTTCACCCAGTCCGGCGCGATCGGCATCGCCCTGCTCTCCGGCCTCCACCGGCGCGGCGCGGGCCTGTCCTCGTTCATCTCGGCGGGCAACCGGGCCGACGTCTCCGGCAACGACTTCCTCCAGTACTCCTTCGAGGACCCGGACACCGACGTCGCCCTGCTCTACCTCGAATCGCTCGGCAACCCCCGCAAGTTCACCCGCCTCGCCCGCCGCACCGCCGCCGTGAAGCCCGTCGTCGTGGTCAAGGGGGCCCGGCACAGCGGTTCCACCCCGCCCGGCCACGCCGTCCCGGTCAGCCGCATCCCCGACGCCACGGTCTCCGCGCTGATGCGCCAGGCCGGCGTCATCCGGGTCGACACGGTGACCGAGATGGTCGACGCCGGACTCCTGCTGGCGGGCCAGCCGCTCCCGGCCGGACCCCGGGTCGCCATCCTCGGCAACTCCGAGTCCCTCGGCCTGTTGACGTACGACGCCTGCCTGGCCGAGGGGCTGCGCCCACGCCCGCCGATCGACCTCACCACCGCCGCCTCCCCGCAGGATTTCCGGGACGCGCTGGCCGAGGCGCTGGCGGACGGGACCTGCGACGCCGTGATCGTCACCGCCATCCCGTGGGTGGGGGAGAACGGAGAGGCCGAGACCGGTGACGGACAGGTGCTGGCCACCGCCCTCCACAAGGCCGTGGCCGGAGGCGCGGCCAAGCCGGTGGCCGTCGTCCACGTCGAGATCGGCGGCCTCGCCGAGGCGCTGGCCGCCGCGTCGAGCACCGCCGCGCCAGGCCCCCGCACGGTGACGCCCGCCGCCGACCGGAGCCGGACGGCCACCTCCTCCTCGACCACCCCCGCCCCGAGCACGGGCCCGGGCGCGCCCGCCGCCCCGCAGGCAAGCCCCGCCCCGGCCACCCCCGGCCCCCCGGAAGCGAACCCCACCCCCGGCCCCCCGGACGGGAGCCCCGCCCCGGAGACCGCCACGGGCCACGGCCCCGGCCGCATCCCCGCCTACCCCGCCGCCGAACGCGCCGTGCGGGCCCTCGCCGAGGCCGTGAAGTACGCCCAGTGGCGGCGCCAGGCGGCCGTGCCCGGCAAGATCCCCGAGTTCCTCGACGACACCATCGACGAGCCCGGGGCCGCCGCCCTGATCGAGGCGCAGCTCGCCACCGCCCCCGACCCGCGCGGCCGCCCGCTCACCCACGACGAGGCCCGCGAACTGCTCGGCCGCTACGGCATC
Source organism: Streptomyces sp. CA-278952 (assembly GCF_028747205.1). NCBI lineage: Bacteria > Bacillati > Actinomycetota > Actinomycetes > Kitasatosporales > Streptomycetaceae > Streptomyces > Streptomyces sp. CA-278952. The sequence goes on along the minus strand of NZ_CP112880.1, from coordinate 1,703,446 downwards.
GCCGTCCGCCCCACCCTGCCCGCCCCGGACCCCGGGGCGGCAGTCGCCGCGGCGGCCCGGCTCGGCTACCCGGTCGCCCTCAAGACCACCGCGCCCCACCTGCGCCACCGCGCCGACCTCGGCGGGGTCCGCCTCGACGTCGCCGACGAGGAGGCGCTGCGCCGGGCGTACGGAGAGCTGAACGATCTCCTCGGCAAGCCCGCCGAACTGCTCCCCGTCGTCCAGGCGATGGCCCCGCGCGGCGTGGACACCGTCGTCCGCGCCTCCATCGACGCCGCCGCCGGGGCCGTCCTCTCCTTCGGCCTCGCGGGCGCGCCCTCCGAACTGCTCGGCGACACCGCGCACCGGCTGGTCCCCGCCACCGACCGCGACGCCGCCGAGCTGATCCGGTCCATCAGGGCGGCCCCGGTGCTGTTCGGCTGGCGGGGTTCGGCCCCGGTCGACACGGCCGCGCTCGAAGAGCTGCTGCTGCGGCTGTCCCGGCTGGTCGACGACCACCCCGAGGTGGTCTCCGTCGCCCTCGAACCGGTCGTCGTCGCACCGCACGGACTGACGGTGCTCGGCGCGAGCGTCCGGCTCGCCCCGCCGCCCGCCCGGAGCGACCTCGGCCCCCGCCGCCTTCCGAACTACTGAGACCCACCCCCGTCGCCGGTGGGACCGACCGCCGCCGGCCACCGGGGCGTCCCCGGCAGCCACCGGTCCGCCGTAAGATGGTGCTCATGGCGAAGACCGGTACGACGACCCAGGGGCTGCGCGCGGCGATCGAGCGCAGCGGCTACTACCCGGCCCTCGTGGCCGAGGCGGTGGAGGCCGCCGTCGGCGGGGAACCGGTCGCTTCGTACCTGGTGCACCAGGAGACCACGTTCGACTCCAACGAGGTGCGCCGCCATGCGACGGTCCTCGTCCTGACCGAGCACCGGTTCATCGTCAGCCACACCGACGAGCAGGCCGCGGACACCAGCTCCCCGACGCCGTACGCCACCACCTCCACCGAGTCGGTGAAGGTGGGGCGGATCTCCTCCGTCGTGGTCAGCCGCGTCGTGGCCAACCCGGAGAAGTACGTCCCGGGCACCTTGCCCCGCGAGGTCGTCCTCACCATCGGCTGGGGCGCGGTCTCCCGGATCGACCTGGAACCCGCCGCCTGCGGCGACGCCAACTGCGAGGCCGACCACGGCTACACCGGCAGCTCCACCGCCGACGACCTGAGCCTGCGGGTCAGCGAGGCCGGTGACGGCCCCGACGCCGTGCGCCAGACCCTCGCCTTCGCCCAGTCGCTCTCCGAGGCCACGGCCGCCACCGCGGCGACCGGCCGCTGATGGCCCAGCCCGCCTGGCAGGACCCCGTCCCGCTGCCCCTCGACACCGCGCCCGTGCCCGAGTACGGCAGCGGCTCGCTCGCCGACCTGCTGCCGACACTCGCCGCCGGACAGGAAGTGCCCGGCTTCACGGCCGCGATTCCCGAGCTGACCCCGGCCGACCGCAACTGCGTCTTCCTGATCGACGGCCTCGGCTGGGAGCAGATCAAGGCCCACCCGGACGAGGCCCCCTTCCTGCACTCCCTCCTCCCCACCTCGCGCGGAGGCACCGGCCGCCCCCTCACCGCGGGCTTCCCCTCCACCACCGCCACCTCGCTCGCCTCGGTCGGCACGGGGCTGCCGCCCGGCGAGCACGGCCTGCCCGGCTACACCGCGCGCAACCCGGAGACCGGCGAGCTGATGAACCAGCTCCGCTGGAAGCCGTGGACCGCGCCGAAGGTCTGGCAGCCCTACCCCACGGTCTTCCAGCTCGCCGACGCCGCGGGCGTGCACACCGCGCAGGTCTCCGCGCCGACGTTCGAGCAGACCCCCCTCACCAAGGTCGCGCTCAGCGGCGGCTCCTTCCTCGGCCGGCTCTCCGGCGAGGACCGGATGGACGTCGCCGCCCAGCGCCTGGCCGCCGGCGACCGCTCGCTCGTCTACACGTACTACAGCGAGGTCGACGGCAAGGGCCACCGCTTCGGCACCGACTCGGACGCCTGGCGCGGTCAGCTGATGTACGTCGACGGGCTCGCCCGACGCCTCGCCGAGCAGCTCCCGCCGCGCTCGGCGCTCTACATCACCGCCGACCACGGCATGATCGACATCCCGTTCGACGAGCAGTCCCGGATCGACTTCGACGAGGACTGGGAGCTGCGCGCCGGCGTCGCCCTCCTCGGCGGCGAGGGGCGCGCCCGCCACGTCTACGCGGTGCCGGGCGCCCAGGCCGACGTCCTGGCCGTCTGGCGCGAGGTGCTCGGCGAGCAGTTCTGGGTCGCGAGCCGGGACGAGGCCATCGCGGCCGGCTGGTTCGGGCCGACGGTCGACGAGCGGGTGTACGGCCGGATCGGTGACGTGGTCGCCGCCGCCCACGACGACGTGATCATCACGGCCTCCGTCAACGAGCCGCACGAGTCGGCGATGGCCGGCGTGCACGGCTCCCTGACCCCCGTGGAACAGCTCGTCCCCCTCCTCGAAGTACGCTCGTAACCCTTCCCGCCATGCCCACCCTCCTCCGAAAGGTGCTTGCCCCCTCATGCCCGAGCTGGTGTTCTTCTCCGGAACCATGGACTGCGGAAAGAGCACGCTGGCCCTGCAGATCGGTCACAACCGCTCCGCACGCGGGCTCCAGGGCGTGATCTTCACCCGGGACGACCGCGCGGGGGAGGGCAAGCTCTCCTCCCGGCTCGGCCTGGTGACGGACGCCGTCGAGGCCGAGGAGGGCATGGACCTGTACGCGCACATCGTCGGCCGGGTCAGCCGGGGCGGCCGGGTCGACTACGTGATCGTGGACGAGGCGCAGTTCCTCGCCCCGGAGCAGATCGACCAACTGGCCCGCGTCGTCGACGACCTGGGGCTCGACGTCTTCGCCTTCGGTATCACCACGGACTTCCGCACCAAGCTGTTCCCCGGCTCCCAGCGGCTGATCGAGCTGGCCGACCGGATAGAGGCCCTCCAGGTCGAGGCGCTCTGCTGGTGCGGCGCCCGCGCCACGCACAACGCCCGCACCGTGGACGGGGAGATGGTGGTCGAGGGCGCCCAGGTCGTCGTCGGCGACGTCAACCGGCAGGCGGGCGAGGTCGGTTACGAGGTGCTGTGCCGCCGTCACCACTCCCGCCGCACGACCGCGACCGCGGCCCGCGCGGGCAGCCTCTCCCCGGACGTCCTGCCGGTCGCCTCCGACGCCTGAGCGCCCGCTACCCCTGACCTTCCGCCGACCCGCCCCCGGCGGCGGACCGGATGACCGTGAACACGGCGCCCTCCGGGTCCGCGACCGTGGCCAGCCGGCCGCTCAACCCCTCGCGCGGCGGCTGCAGGACGCGCCCGCCCAGCTCCACCACCCGGGCCGCGGCCCGGTCGGTGTCGGCGACCTCGAAGTACGTCATCCAGTGCGGTCCCCGGTCGCGCGGCAGCGCGTGGCCGACCCCGTGCAGCGCCGCCACCGGAACGTCGTCCAGGTGCAGGGTCTGGTAGTCGAAGTCGGCCGAGACGACCGCTTCCGTCTCGTAGCCGAAGACCGTCTGGTAGAACTTCGCGACCGTCGAGGTCTCCCGGGTCACCAGCTCGTTCCAGACCGGGGTGCCGGGCACGCCGGCCGTCATGGTGCCGATGTGCTCCGAGCCCTGCCAGATGCCGAAGACCGCCCCGCTCGGGTCCGACGCGATGGCGAGCCGCCCCGCCTTGCCCGCGTCCAGCGGTCCGACCCCGACCGTCCCGCCGCAGGAGCGGACGGCCTCCGCGGTGGCGTCGGCGTCGTCCGTGGCGAGGTAGGTGGTCCAGGCGATCGGGAGGTGGCGGTCGGGCGGCAGCTGGCCGATGCCCGCGACCTCCTTCCCGTGGAGCAGCCCGCGGACGTAGGGACCCAGTTGTTCGGGTCCCGGCCGGAACTCCCAGTCGAACAGGGCCCCGTAGAACTCCTGGGTCGTGGTCAGGCCGTGCACGATCAGACTCACCCAGCAAGGTGTTCCGGGCGTGCGCCGGGCGTGGGCCTCGGTCATCGTCTTCTCTCCTCGGACCGTACGGTTGGCCGTGCGGGGGACGGGACGGGTATGCCGTCCCGGGTCGGGAAGCGGTCCGCGTGCCCCGTGCAGATGCTTGCACCCCCCGGCGCGGGAGACGCACCGGCCGCGCCGCGTCGTCCGGGTTCTCGACGAAGGACGGCCGGTTTCCCGCCGGCCGTCCCTTCCGATGCTGTTACGGGCGCCGGTGGTGCTGCGCGAGGATGGCACCCATGAAGCCCATCATTACCGCATCCGAATGCGCGAGCGAGTCGGCCGGGCCGCGACCGCCGGTGCTCCTGGACGTCCGCTGGCAGCTCGGCGGTCCGCACGGCCGTCCCGACTACGAGGCCGGTCACCTGCCCGGCGCGGTCTTCGTCGACCTCGATACGGAACTGGCGGCACCGGCGGGTGACGGCGGCCGCCACCCCCTCCCGGACCCGGAGGCCTTCGGGGCCGTGATGCGCCGGGCCGGAGTCGGCCAGGACACGCCGGTCGTGGTGTACGACGGTGGCCTGGGCTGGGCCGCGGCGCGAGCCTGGTGGCTGCTGCGCTGGACGGGGCACGAGGACGTACGGGTCCTGGACGGTGGCCTCGCCGCCTGGACGGGCGACCTCTCCACCGGAATCCCGCGCCCCGCCGCGGGCGATTTCCGGCCGAAGCCGGGGGCCCTGCCCACACTGGACGTGGAAAGTGCGGCGGCCTTCGCCCGCTCGGGTCTGCTGCTGGACGCGCGCGCGGCGGAGCGCTACCGGGGCGATGTGGAGCCGATCGACCGCGTCGGCGGCCACATTCCCGGGGCCGTCTCCGCGCCGACCACACAGAACGTCGACGAGGACGGGCGCTACCTGCCGGCCGAGCGGCTCGCCGCGCGGTTCGCCGGCCTGGGCGCGGAGGGAAGCCCCGAAGGCGTGGGCGTCTACTGCGGGTCCGGGGTCTCCGGCGCGCACGAGGTGCTGGCCCTGGAGATCGCGGGCTTCACCGGCGTCCTGTACCCCGGCTCCTGGTCCGAGTGGTCCTCGGACTCCTCCCGGCCGGTCGCCACGGGGCCCGAGCCCCAGTAGTCCCGCGGGCCCCGGCCGCGCGGTCGGCCGGGGCCGGGGAGACGGAAAGGGAGCGGGGTCCGTACGCGACCGCGTACGGACCCCGCTCCCACCGGTGGTCATGACCGGTCAGTCCTGCTTCTTGCGCCGGGTGCCGAAGACGATCTCGTCCCAGCTCGGCACCGCGGCCCGGCGGCCCGGCCGGACTCCGTCCGCCTCCGCCTGACGGTCGGTCGTCCCGGTCAGCCGGTCGCGGTGACCGGCCACCGCCCGGGGCATCAGCACATCCGCGTACGCGGACCCGGCGCCTGCCGAGGCGGCCGGCGGCTCGTCCGCCTCGGCCTCCTCCGCCGGTTCGAGCGCGGGCGGCTCGGGCTGGGTGGGCCGCTCGGGGACGACCATGTCGCCCCGGAAGCTCGGCACCGCTTCCAGCAGGCTGGTCAGCGAGTCGCGCTCACCGGCCGAGGCGGTGCTCACGTACTCCTCGGATTCGGCGGCGGCCGGGGCGGGCCGCTCGATCTGCCGGTCGAGGGCCCGGTCCAGCGGTCGGTCGCGGTCGATCTGCCGGTCCAGGCTCCGGTCCAGCGGCCGGTCGCGCGGCAGCCGGGCGATCCGGGGAACGAACGGGAAGCTGGGCTCGGGCGCGGCGACGTCGTCGGTCTCGCCGATCAGCGAGCGCGCCTCGTCGTCCACGGCCTGGACCAGCCGCCTGGGCGGGTCGTACGTCCAGCTCGCCGAGTGCGGCTCACCCGCGACCCGGTAGACGAGCAGGACCTCCCAGGTGCCGTCGTCGCGACGCCACGAGTCCCACTGGACGGTTTCCTTGTCGGCGCCGCGCAGGAGGAGGCGCTCCTGCACCGCCTCGCCGAGTTGAGGGCCGGCGTTCTCGCCGGGACGGCGCACAGGAGTCTTCCGGGCCCGTTCGGCCATGAAGGCGCGCTCCGCGAGCACGGGGCCCTCGAAGCGGCGTACCCGGTCGACGGGGATGCCCGCGAACTGGGCGACCTCCTCCGCGGAGGCGCCGGCCCGTATGCGGGCCTGGATGTCGCGGGGGCGGAGGTGGCTCTCCACCTCGATCTCGATCTGGCCGAGCCGGGCGCGGTCGTTGCGCACGGCGGCGCGCAGCCGCTCATCGATCGGAAGCGTGTACTCCGTGCTGTCCGCAGCCTTGAGCACCAGTCGTGTGCCGTCGTTGGAGACGGCCACGACACGCAGTTCGGGCATGGGAACCTCCCGGGTGGTGCCTGCCGACGTCACGTGCGTCGCTGCTTCCGCTAGTCGAGTGTGACCTGCCCGGATGCAGCCTGCCACAACCTTGCCAAGTTGCCCGGCGTGTCGGGCGCTCGTGCTGGTGCACCACCATGACACGGTTACCCATTGCGACCCAAAGCGACCGATTTGGCCGCTCTGTGCAGCAGGCATCCGTGTGATGCCTTCACGCCGCCGGTTCGAGTGGTGCCGTCGGACCCTCCGGTGGCTGCGGATTCCCACGTCGGAGTCCGCCCCAGGGCTCGTCACAGTACTCCATTCGAGCCATCGGGGTGGACCGGCGCGCCGCCGAACTTCTCGTGGGGCGCGGGAGTTGAGTTACCCAGTTCTCCGTGAAATGCCCCTGACGCGTGTTGTGCTTCACACAATCTCCGGAAACGGAACTATCCACTTCGCTCATTTGTCCCTTCCTGTTGCATGGTGGGAGAGATGTCAAGCAGGGGCTGGTAATGGTTCATACGCCGGAAAGTGACACAGAACGCAGGGAGAGGCGCATAGATCTGAGCCTCCCGCAGGTCGCCGGGAGTGCCGTGGCGGCCGTCGCGGCGGCGGTGCTGGCCTCGCAGTTGGGTGTGTACGGCACGATCGCGGGAGCGGGCGTGATGAGCGTCGTCGCCACCTGCGGCGGCTCGGTCTTCCAGCACTTCTTCCGCCGCACCGGCGAGCAGATCCGCGAGGTGACGGTCCAGGTGACCCACCCGGAGGGCCGCCAGGTGACGGTGCACACCAAGGAGACGACGCCCGCCGGGCACCGGGGCGCCGCCAGGCGGTCCGGGCCGGAGCCGCCCGAGGACGCCACCACGGTGCTGCCCACGGTCGACCCGGGCGCGGTCCCGGAGGTGATCCCGGACGCGGAGAGCACGCGGCCGCTGAAGCCCGTCGACACGGACCGGACCCAGTTGCTGGACCTCGGCGACGCGCGGACCCGGATGCTCCGGGTTCCGCCGGGCCAGGGTCAGGGCCAGGGTCCGAGCGCAGGAGCGGAGGCCGGGGCCGACCGTACGCGGCTGCTTCCGCGGGCCGGCGACGGTACGCAGATGGTTCCCCCGGCCGGAGCGCACCAGGTCGTCCCCGACGACGCGTTCGGCGAGGGCGTCACCCACGGGACCCGGCTGCGCGGCTGGAAGCGCCCCGCGCTCGCGGCCGCCGCGGTCTTCGCCGTCTCCATGGCCGGGATCACCGCGTTCGAGATGATCTCGGGCAACGACCTCAGCGGCGGCCAGGGCACCACCCTCAGCTCCGTCGTGCGCGGCGGCGGCGACGACCGGGACCCCGGACCCGCCGACCCCACGCCCTCCGGGGACACCGGCCGGGACGGGGAGGGGGACGAGCAGCGGCCGACCCCCGACGGTGGCACCGGCTCCGCCCCCGCCACGGACCCGGGCGACGGCACCAGTGAGAGCCCCGACCCCGGCACGGGCACGGGCGGCGAGGACCCGGGCACCGGGTCCACCCCCACGCCGACCCCCTCCGAGACCGGCGGCGGGACCGCGCCCGACCCGGCGCCGCCCACCCCGACGCCCTCCGGCGACATCGGAGGGGGCGCGCCCTCGACCGGCACGGGCGTCGCCCCGGGGCAGGGCGAGCAGGCCCCGCCCGGCGCCGACGCCGAGTGACCCACCGGCGTACCGCGCACAGCACAGCGGCCCCGGCCACCTCCGCAAGGGAGAGGGCCGGGGCCGACGGCGTACGGGAGGCCTCGGGAACTCAGTCGCCGAGCACGCGCCGCAGGTAGTCGTTGCCGAACAGCCGGTCCGGGTCCAGCCGGTCGCGCAGGGCGGTGAACTCGCCGAAGCGCGGGTAGACCCCCGCCAAGTAGGCCGCGTCGCGGGTGTGGATCTTGCCCCAGTGCGGCCGGCCGGCGTGCGCGGTCATGATCCGCTCGACCGCGGTGAAGTACGACCGGTGGGGCGTGCCCTTGTAGAGGTGCACCGCGATGTACGCGCTGTCCCGGCCCGATGCGGTCGACAGGGCCATGTCGTCGGCCGGAGCGGTGCGCACCTCGACCGGGAAGCTGATCTTCAGCGGTGACCGTTCGACCATGGCCTTCAGCTCCCGCAGCGCCGCCACCGCCCGTTCACGCGGAACGGCGTACTCCATCTCCACGAACCGCACGCGGCGCGGGCTGGTGAACACCTTGTACGGGATGTCGGTGTACGTCCGCGCCGACAGCGCCCGGCTGGAGAGCCTGGCTATCGGGGGGATCGTCGCCGGGACCGCGCGGCCGAGCGAACAGGCGACCTGGAAGACCCCGTTGGACAGCAGCTCGTCGTCGATCCAGCTCCTCACCCTCCCGGGCGGGGCGGCCGGTCCGGCGCTGCGGTTGTTGCGCTTGGTGGTGCAGTTCCCGGTGTGCGGGAACCAGTAGAACTCGAAGTGCTCGTTCTCTGCGACCAGGGCATCGAACTCCGCGGTGACCCTATCGAACGTCATCGGCTCCTCACGGGCCGTCAGCAGGAAGATCGGCTCCACGGCGAGGGTGACCGCGGTGATCACCCCGAGGGCGCCGAGCCCGATCCGGGCCGCCGCGAAGATCTCCGGGTTCTCCCGCTCCGAGCAGACCAGGACCGTGCCGTCGGCGGTGACCAGCTCCAGCGCGCGGATCTGCGCCGCTATCGACGCCGAGTCCCGGCCCGTGCCGTGCGTACCGGTGGAGGTCGCCCCGGCGATCGTCTGCTCCATGATGTCGCCCATGTTCGTGAGCGACAGGCCCTCGCGGGCGAGTGCGGTGTTGAGCCGCCTGAGCGGAGTGCCCGCCTCCGCCGTCACGGTCATCGTGGTGCGGTCGATGTCCCGGATCCCGGTCAGCAGGTCCGGGCGTATCAGCACCCCGTCCGTGGCGGCCGCCGCCGTGAAGGAGTGGCCCGCGCCGACCGGCTTCACCCGCAGGCCCTCGGCGCCCGCCCGGCGCAGCACGTCCGCGAGCTCGTCCACGGACGCGGGGGACTCGGTGCGGGCGGGCCGGGCGGTGACGGTGCCCGCCCAGTTACGCCACGCGCTCGTCGTCGTCCGTGCGTAGGTGTCGGTCATCTTCCCCGCGCCCTCCCGTCGCAGCCGGCCCGGCCAGCCGGCGATATCCCAGGACCGCCACCGCCGCCGCGAGCGCTCCCGCCACGACGGGCACCGCGTACCCCGCCTTCGCCCCGGCGGCGTCGACCACCCAGCCGGCGGCCGAGGAGCCGAGCGCCACTCCGACCGCGAGCCCGGTACTGGTCCAGGTCATGCCCTCGGTCAGCTTGGTGCGCGGTACGTGCGCTTCGACGAGGGCCATGGTGGTGACCATCGTCGGTGCGATGGCGAGGCCCGCGACAAAGAGCGCCACGGCCAGCAACGGAAGGTTCCCGGCCAGTAGGAGGGGGATCATACTCACGGCCATCGCGCAGACACCCACCAGCCATCTGGTCCCGGGGTTCCCCTTCACGTGCAGCAGTCCGAACACAGCCCCCGCGAGACACGAGCCGAGCGCGTAGACGGCCAGTACCAGCGAGGCCGCGGCCTTGTGGCCGCGCTCCTCGGCGAAGGCCACGGTCACCACGTCCACGCCCCCGAAGATCGCGCCCGTCGCCACGAAGGTGGCCACCAGGACCTGGAGTCCCCGCGAGCGCAGCGCCGAGCCCCCGGTCTGCTGTGACTTCGGGTGCGGCACCGGCTCGGTCGCCCGCTGCGCGGTCAGCCAGAAGACGCCGACCAGCAGGAAGGCGGCGGCGATCAGCGGCCCCGCCTCCGGGAACCAGGCGGTGGAGAGACCGATGGAGATGATCGGGCCGAAGATGAAGCACACCTCGTCGACAATCGACTCCCACGCGTACGCGGTGTGCAGATCCCGGCTGGAGCCCCGGTAGATCTCCGCCCAGCGGGAGCGGACCATCGACCCCACGCTCGGCACGCAGCCCGCGCCCACCGAGAAGACGAACAGCGTCCACTCCGGCGCCCCCTGCTGGGCGCAGATCAACAGGCCCGCCACCGCCGCCACCGCGACCAGCGTGACCGGGCGGAGCACCCGGCGCTGCCCGTAGCGGTCGACCAGCCGGGAGACCTGGGGGCCGCAGACCGCCGCCGACATCGCCAGGGTCGCGGAGAGCGCCCCGGCCAGCCCGTAGCCGCCGGTGAGCTGGGAGATCATCGTCACGACGCCGATGCCCATCATGGACAAGGGCATCCGGCCGAAGAAGCCTGCGGCGGAGAATTCCCTCGAACCGGGGGCGGAGAAGATGGCGCGGTAGGGGCTGGGCAAGGGGAACTCCGGTCGTGCCTGTCAGGCGTATAGCTGGCCGATACAGCTTACGGCCGGGCGGGACGTCCCGGACACCGGATTCCGGGCGGCGGCCCGGGGGAGCGGCGCACCTGCCCGGCCGCCGGGATACCCGGCCTTCCCGGTCTTTCCGGTCTTTCCGACGGGGTGTCGGATGTCGCTTGCCGCCCTGTCGGAGGCGAGTGGCAGGATCGATGCCATGTCCGATCTGCGCGATCCCGCTCCCTACGACGCCCTGCTGCTGCTCTCCTTCGGCGGCCCCGAGGGCCCGGACGACGTGGTCCCGTTCCTGGCGAACGTGACCCGCGGCCGCGGCATCCCCGAGGAACGCCTCAAGGAGGTCGGCCAGCACTACTTCCTGTTCGGGGGGGTCAGCCCGATCAACGCGCAGAACCGCGCCCTGCTCGACGCGCTGCGCGAGGACTTCGCCGAGCACGGCCTGGAGCTCCCGGTCTACTGGGGCAACCGCAACTGGGCCCCGTATCTGACCGACGTCCTGCGGGAGATGACCGCCGACGGGCACCGCCGGATCGCCGTCCTCGCCACCAGCGCCTACGCCTCCTACTCCGGCTGCCGCCAGTACCGCGAGAACCTCGCCGAGTCGCTGGCCGCCCTGGAGGCCGAGGGGCTGCCCGTGCCCCGGGTCGACAAGCTGCGGCACTACTTCAACCACCCCGGCTTCGTGACGCCCATGGCGGACGGCGTCCTCGCCTCGCTCGCCGACCTCCCCGAGGACGTCCGCGCGGGCGCGCACATCGCGTTCACCACCCACTCCATCCCGACCTCCGCCGCCGACGCCTCGGGCCCGGCCGAGGCGCACGGCGAGGGCGGCGCGTACGTCGCCGAGCACCTCGACGTGGCCCGGCTGATCATCGAGGCGGTGCGCGAGGAGACCGGGATCGCGTACCCGTGGCAGCTCGTCTACCAGTCCCGCAGCGGCGCCCCGCACATCCCGTGGCTGGAGCCCGACATCTGCGACCACCTGGAGAGCCTGGGCGCCGAGGGCGTCCCCGCGGTCGTGATGGCGCCCATCGGCTTCGTCTCCGACCACATGGAGGTCCTGTACGACCTCGACACCGAGGCCACCGCGAAGGCCGCCGAGATCGGCCTGCCGGTCCGCCGGTCCGCCACGGTGGGCGACGACCCGCGCTTCGCCGCCGCCGTACGGGACCTGGTCCTGGAGCGCGCAGCGACCGAGCGCGGCCGGGCGGTGGAGCGCTGCGCGCTGGGGTCCCTGGGGCCCTCCCACGACCTCTGCCCGGTCGGCTGCTGCCCCGCGAGGACCCCGAAACCCGCCGCCGCCGGGGCCGACAGCCCGTACGCGTAGCCCGTAGCACCGCCTGCCCCTACGCACCGAACCCTTGGGAGCGCCGTGACCGACCCCGCACTGTCCGAACTGCTCGACCTCGCCCTCGAGGCCGCCCGCCGCGCCGGAGCCCTGCTGCGCGACGGCCGCCCGGCCGACCTGGGGGTGGCCGCGACCAAGTCCAGCCCCATCGACGTGGTCACCGAGATGGACATCGCCGCCGAGAAGCTGATCACCGGTTACCTCTCCGACTTCCGCCCCGACGACGGCTTCCTCGGCGAGGAGGGGGCCAGCTCCCCGGGCAGCACCGGCATCCGCTGGGTCATCGACCCGCTCGACGGCACGGTGAACTACCTGTACGGCCTGCCCACCTGGGCGGTCTCCATCGCCGCCGAGCGCGACGGAGAGCGGGTCGTGGGCGTCGTCGAGGCCCCGATGCGCCGGGAGACCTACCGGGCGGTCCTCGGCGGCGGTGCGTTCGCGAACGGCGAGGCCCTGCGCTGCCGGCCCGCCCCGCCGCTGGACCAGGCGCTCGTCTCGACCGGTTTCAACTACGTCGGACACGTCCGCGCCCACCAGGCGGACATCGCCCGGCAGCTGATCCCCCGGCTCCGGGACATCCGGCGCAGCGGCTCGGCGGCCGTCGACCTCTGCGATGTGGCGGCGGGCCGGCTGGACGGCTACTACGAGCGCGGGCTGCACCCCTGGGACCTGGCGGCGGGCGACCTCATCGCCCGGGAGGCGGGGGCGCTGACCGGCGGTCGCCCTGGGCTGCCCGCCGACGGCGACCTGACGGTGGCCGCCACCCCGGGCGTCTTCGAGCCGCTGCAGGCCGCACTCGACGAGCTGGGCGCCTGGCACGACTGACGGGGTTCCGCCGGGGAAGGCCCTGACGAGGGGCGTGAGGCCGTCGCACACGCCAAGGGGCCCCGGACCACCATGACGGTGTCCGGGGCCCCGTGGCGTACGGCTCAGACGCTGGTGGCGCCGATCTCCACGCCGTGCTCGGCGGCGAGACGGCGCAGATCGTCCAGCTCGCCCTGCTCGACGTCCGCGAGGAAGTCGTCGCCGTCCTCGCGCGCCCGGGTGAGGACGGTCTCGGTCGTCTTGATGCGATGCAGCAGACCTGCGGTGAAAGCGTCCATGATGCGCCCCCTCATCGTGGGTCGGTGGCACGGGGGTGTGCCCGGGATCCCCCCGGCCCGAGGGGCCGGAGGAGCGGGTGATCGCGCCGCCGCTCCGGGGAAACGGAGCGAGCAGTGGCATGCCACGTGACAGGCGTGATCGCGGGTGTGAACCCCTCTTCCCCGCGCCATGGTTCGGAGAAACCTCAACTGGCCCGGAAATCCGCCCGTTTCCCGGCGGGCAGCCGCCGGGAGGGCTGGCCCACCGCCGCCTTACCGCCGGTTTATGCGTGTTGCGGGCAGGATGTAGGCGCACAGTCGGCCATTGCTGCCCGTGTCCGGGCGGGCCCCGCGTGGGCCGCCGGCTCTGTGAACCCATCGAAGGACCGAAGGAAGGACTGCGCCGTGCGCGTACTCGTCGTCGAGGACGAGCAGCTGCTCGCCGATGCGGTGGCCACCGGACTGCGCCGGGAGGCCATGGCCGTCGACGTCGTCTACGACGGTGCCGGGGCCCTGGAGCGCATCGGGGTCAACGACTACGACGTCGTCGTGCTGGACCGGGACCTCCCGGTCGTGCACGGGGACGACGTCTGCCGCAGGATCGTCGAGCTCGGCATGCCCACCCGGGTGCTCATGCTCACCGCGTCCGGCGACGTCAGCGACCGGGTCGAGGGCCTGGAGCTGGGCGCCGACGACTATCTGCCCAAGCCGTTCGCCTTCAGCGAGCTGACCGCCCGGGTGCGCGCGCTGGGCCGCCGTACGACGGTGGCGCTGCCGCCCGTCCTGGAGCGCGCCGGCATCAAGCTCGACCCGAACCGCCGCGAGGTCTTCCGTGACGAGGTGGAGATCCAGCTCGCCCCGAAGGAGTTCGCGGTGCTGGAGGTCCTCATGCGCAGCGAGGGCGCGGTCGTCTCGGCGGAACAGCTGCTGGAGAAGGCCTGGGACGAGAACACCGACCCCTTCACCAACGTGGTGCGGGTCACGGTCATGACGCTCCGCCGCAAGCTCGGCGAACCGCCCGTCATCGTCACCGTGCCGGGCTCCGGATACCGGATCTGAGGACCATGGCCCCCACCCCCGGGCTCCCCGCGGCGCCTCCGAAGCCCACCTGGGAGCCCAAGCAGCAGGAGCCCCCGTACCCCTGGCTGCGCCCGACCATCCGGATACGGCTCACGCTGCTGTACGGCGGGATGTTCCTGATCGCGGGCATCGTGCTGCTGTCGATCATCTACATGCTGGCCGCGCAGGCGCTGCACGTGGGCACGGATCTGCCGTTCAAGCTGCTGCCCGAAAGTAAGATCCAGCTCACCAACAACGCCTGCCCCGCCCTCACGCCGGGCCTCTCGGCGGACGAGGCGAACGCCGCGCTCAAGGCGTGCAACGAGTCCCAGCGCAAACACGCGCTGGACACCCTGCTCAACCGTTCGCTGCTCGCCCTGGTCGGCCTCAGCGTCATCGCCTTCGCCTTCGGCTACGCCATGGCCGGGCGCGTGCTGTCCCCGCTCGGCCGGATCACCCGGACCGCGCGCCGGGTGGCCGGGACCGACCTCACCCGTCGGATCGAGCTGGACGGTCCGGACGACGAGCTGAAGGAGCTGGCGGACACCTTCGACGACATGCTGGACCGGCTGGAGCGGGCCTTCACCGCGCAGCAGCGGTTCGTCGGCAACGCCTCGCACGAGCTGCGCACCCCGCTGGCGATCAACCGCACCCTGCTGGAGGTCCATCTCTCCGACCCCGAGGCTCCTCCGGAGCTCCAGCAGCTGGGCAAGACCCTCCTGGCCACCAACGAGCGCAGCGAGCAGCTGGTCGAGGGGCTGCTGCTGCTGGCCCGCAGCGACAACCAGATCATCGAGCGCAAGCCGGTCGACCTCGCGGAGGTCGCCGAGCGCGCCATCGACCAGGCCCGGTCGGAGGCGGTGACGAAGAAGGTCGTGATCCGCGGCGAGCGGGCCACGGCGGTCGTCCAGGGCAACGGCGTCCTGCTGGAGCGGATCGCGCTGAACCTCCTGCAGAACGCCGTGCGCTACAACGTGCCCGAGGACGGCTGGGTGGAGGTCACCACCGAAACCCGGGACGGGCAGGCCCTGCTCGTCGTCTCGAACACAGGACCGGTGGTCCCGGCCTACGAGATCGACAACCTCTTCGAGCCCTTCAGGCGGCTGCGTACGGAGCGCACGGGCAGCGACAAGGGGGTCGGACTCGGCCTGTCGATCGCCCGGTCCGTCGCGCGGGCCCACGGAGGCCGTATCATCGCGGAGCCCCGCGAGGGCGGTGGTCTCGTGATGCGCGTCACTCTGCCGGTCTGAGAGGCTGCACGATGGATGTGGCTCTGCACCGAATCCCCATGTTCGCTTTGGGCGGAATTTTCAGGACCCGTTCCCGGGCGGGTCGTGTGTGATCGATCACAGAGTCGATTTTCCGGTCATCTACTCTCCGTGATCGCGACTCCGTCGGAAAGCCGGTAATCGTCCGGGTTTTCGGGGATCGTTATCACGGGAAGTACACGGGGTGGCGCCCGTGAACCGCGCAGCCGGGACCGTGTACGGTCCCCATCGCCACCCAAGCCGAGCCTCGACGAGGCGCCCGGTTGGGTGTCGATTGAGTAACAGACCTTGATGTGAGGCAAAATCTCCGCCTCAGGTCGGGCACAAGTCCGGCCTCTCACGCGTTACGTGCGCTGAGACACCCGTAGACACCCAAGAGGGGGAGAGCGACATGGCAACGGATTACGACACCCCACGCAAGACCGACGACGACGTGGACCAGGACAGCCTCGAAGAGCTCAAGGCACGTCGGAGCGACAAGACGGCATCCGCCGTCGACGTCGACGAATTCGACGCGGCCGAGGGCCTCGAGCTGCCCGGCGCGGACCTCTCCAACGAAGAGCTGGCCGTCCGGGTGCTGCCCAAGCAGGCCGATGAGTTCACCTGCATGAGCTGCTTCCTGGTCCACCACCGCAGCCAGCTGGCCCGCGAGAAGAACGGTCAGCCCATCTGCCGCGACTGCGACTGAGGTCGGGTCGGCCGTGGCAGGCGAGACACCGTTCCGGAAGCGGCGCCCCTGGCGTCGGCACGGACCGGAGGCGAACCAGGACGGTACAGGCGGTACAGGCGGCACAGGCCCGGCAGAACGCGGTAGCGCGTCTGCCGAGCGGTCCGCCGCCCTGCCGGAGCACTCCGGCAGTTTCGACGACGAGCGAGGCCGTTCGGCCTCGCTCGAGGTGGCCGGGGCGGCAGCGTCGCCGGACCGGCCCGGAGAGCAGGGTCAGGCGGAGCCCACGACCGGGGGCCGCCTGCACGCGGTGAAACGGGGTGTGAGGAAGGGCCGGGACGGCGCGAAGGCACTGGCCGCACAGCTGGCCGACCGCATCATCGACACGGCCCCGCGCGTGCCGGTGCGCGACCTCGCGACCCTGCGGAAGCAGTTCCCCGGTCTGGGGCCCGAGGAGCTGGCCGACAAGCTGGTCACGGGAGCCTGCCGGGCCACCGCGACCGTCGGCGCCGGCATCGGGGCCGCCGCCATGATGCCCGTGCCGCCCGCCATGGTCGCCGAGCTGGCGGCGGAGGTGACCGGCGTCGCCGCGATCGAGATGAAGCTCGTCGCCGAGCTCCACGAGGTCTACGGCCGCCGACCCCCCGGCAATCTCGGCCAGCGCAGCACCGCGTACCTGACGTCGTGGACGGAGGAGCGCGGCATCGACGTCACCCGCCCCACCACGCTCAACGCCGCGCTAGGCGGTCAGATGAAGCGCGAGCTGCGCCAGCAGATCATGAAGCGTATGGCGCGCAACCTGCCCAACCTGATCCCGTTCATGATCGGCGCCGCCGTCGGCGCCACGATGAACCGCCGCGACACCCGCAAACTCGCCGACCGGGTCAGGAGCGACCTGCGCAAGGACCCGATCCCCTGGGACCGGCTGCCCGCGCTGCCTCCGCTGGAGCAGCCCCCGAACCCGGCCGAGCTGCCCAAGGAGATCGAGGGCCCCTGAGCCCCCGTCGGGACCCTCGCGGCACAGCCTCCGCGGCGCTCAGGCCCTCGGAACGGCGCTCAGACCGTCGGGACGGCGCTCAGCGCCGCCGCCAAGCCCTGCGGGTCCCGGGTCGAGAGGTAGACGTACGGAGTCGGGTCGTCCGGGTCCGTGACCTCCACCCGCACCGCCGTCTCCACATAGCCGCGCAGCAGCATGAACGCCCGGGCGTCGGCCTTGTGCGTGCGCCAGGCCCGCGCCTCATCGGCGTCCAGCACCTCGGGCTCGCCGAGCGCCGACAGCGGGATCCGGGCGTCGCCGGCGACGAGGGCCCCCGTCACCACCCGGATCCGGGCGGAGCCGTAGCCGCTCACCAGGAGCGCGGCGGCGACCGTGCCGCCGGCCAGACCGGCGAGCAGCGGCAGGGTGCCCAGCGGCAGAAGCATCAGAGCACAGGCGACACCGACCCCGAAGGCGATGAACCACCAGGAGCGGGGCGCGGTGAGACGTTCGTCGAAGGGCGGTGCGGAAGGCTGCATGGAACCAAGCTTGGCACGGCGCGACCGGCGGACTGCCGCGCGGGTAAGGTCTGCGCCTGTGAGTGGAACATCAGCAGCTCTGACACCCCCGGCAGACGCCGTCGCGCCCGTCCGGCACCCCGACGCGCCCGCCCCCGGCGAACTCCTCGGAGCGCACTACGAACACTGTTTCGGCTGCGGCGGGGGACAGCCGCACGGACTGCACCTGATGGCGCGGGCCGGTGAAGGCGCGAGCGTGACCGCCGAGTTCACCGTGCAGCCCGCCCACCAGGGCGCCCCCGGCCTCGCCCACGGCGGTGTGCTCGCCACGGCGCTGGACGAGACCCTCGGCTCGCTGAACTGGCTGCTGCGCACCGTCGCGGTGACCGGACGGCTGGAGACCGACTTCCTCCGCCCCGTCCCCGTGGACACCGTGCTGCACCTCGACGCCCGGATCACCGCCGTGCACGGCCGGAAGATCTACTCCACCGCCACCGGCCGGATCGGCGGCCCCGACGGGCCCGTCGCGGTCCGGGCCGACGCCCTCTTCATCGAGGTCAAGGTCGACCACTTCATCGACAACGGCAGGCCCGCCGAGATCCAGGCCGCCATGTCCGACCCCGACCAGGTCAGGCGCGCCCGCGCCTTCGAGGTGAACCCGTGACCCGCAACCCCGTCGACGTACTGATCCGCCTGCTCGACCCGGACGTGCCGATGCCGGCCTACGGACACCCGGGCGACGCCGGGGCCGACCTGGCGACCACCGAGGCCGCGGAACTCGCCCCCGGCGAGCGCGCGGTGCTCCCCACCGGGGTGTCGATCGCCCTGCCCGACGGGTACGCCGCCTTCGTTCACCCGCGCTCCGGCCTCGCGGCCCGCTGCGGAGTGGCCCTCGTGAATGCCCCAGGGACCGTGGATGCCGGGTACCGTGGGGAGATCAAGGTGATCGTGGTCAACCTCGATCCACGCGAGAGCGTGCGATTCGAACGGTTCGACCGGATTGCCCAATTGGTTGTCCAGCAGGTCGAGAAGGTGCGCTTCCACGAGGTGGCGGAACTTCCCGGCTCGGCGCGGGCCGAAGGGGGCTTCGGGTCCACCGGCGGCCACGCGTCGGTGGACGGCGCCGAGGGCGGGATCACCCACGGTGGGAACAGCTACGCTTCGGTCGTATCCGACCGGGAAGGACAGTGACGTGTTCGGACGTCGCAAGAAGAGTGGTTCCGCCGAGGACGCGGCGGACGAGGTGCGCGAGGCCGAGCAGGTCGCCGACGAGCCCGAGGGCAGTGACGGCGCCGCCAAGGGCGCCCGTCGGATGAACCTTCCGCCGGCCCCCAGGCCGGACGGACCCTGGGACAGCACCGAGGTCACCGAGCCCGGCGAGGGCCGGGTCGACCTGGGCGGCATTTTCGTCCCCGGGGTCGAGGGCATGGAGCTGCGCGTCGAGGTGGCCGGGGACGCGATCGTCGCCGCCACCGTGGTGCTGCGCGACAGCGCGGTCCAGCTGCAGGCCTTCGCCGCCCCCAAGAAAGAGGGCATCTGGGGCGAGGTCCGCGACGAGATCGCCTCGGGCATCACCCAGCAGGGCGGCATCATCGACGAGGTCGAGGGCCCGCTGGGCTGGGAGCTGCGCGCGCAGGTCCCCGTACAGCTTCCGGACGGCACGGGTGGTGTGCAGCTCGTGCGCTTCGTCGGCGTCGACGGGCCGCGCTGGTTCCTGCGCGGAGTGATCTCCGGCCAGGGCGCCGTCCAGCCGGAGGCCGCCGGGCTCCTGGAGACGATCTTCCGGGACACCGTGGTCGTCCGCGGCGACGGCCCGATGGCCCCCCGCGACCCGATCGTCCTCAAGCTCCCCAACGACGCCCAGATGGTGCCCGAGGGCGTGCAGCAGGATGAGCAGGAGGGCTCGAAGTTCTCCGGCGGCATGGGCCAGCTCCAGCGCGGACCCGAGATCACCGAGGTCCGCTAGCGGCACGCCGCGGCACCGGCGGCACTGAGCGGAACATGGCCGGTGGGCCGCACCCTTTCCCGGGTGCGGCCCACCGGCCATGTTCCCCGGGTGCGGCCCACCGGCCATTGCCCGGCCGTGCGCCGGACGCACATACTGGCGGGCGACGACGCAGACCACGTGAGCACGTGAGTACGGGGGAGCAGCATGACCGAGAGCACCAGCGGGCAGTCCGGCACGGCCCTGGCCGAGGACCCGGCCCGTACGGTCATGGTCACGGTCGAGGACCTGCACCGCTCGTACGGGAGCGGAGCGGCGGCCGTGCACGCCCTGCGCGGGGTCTCCTTCGAGATCCCCCGCGGCGAGCTGGTCGCGCTCAAGGGCCGCTCCGGCTCCGGCAAGACCACCCTGCTCAACCTGGTCGGCGGCCTGGACACCCCGGACGGCGGCCGGATCACCGTCGACGGCACCGAGCTGTCGGGGCTCGGCGAGAAGGGGCTCCTGGAGCTGCGCCGGGACCGGGTCGGCTTCATCTTCCAGTCCTTCGGCCTCATCCCGATCCTGACCGCCGCCGAGAACGTCGGCGTACCCCTGCGGCTGCGCAAGGCCGACCCGGCCGAGCGCGACGAGCGGGTCGCCCTGCTGCTCTCCCTCGTCGGCCTCGCCGACCACGCCGAGCAGCGTCCAGGCGAGCTCTCCGGCGGCCAGCAGCAGCGCGTCGCCATCGCCCGCGCCCTCGCCAACCGCCCCGCCCTCCTGATCGCCGACGAGCCCACCGGACAGCTCGACGCCGAGACCGGGCTAGCCGTGATGGAACTGCTCCGCGCGGTCGTACGCAGTGAGAACGTCACCGCACTCGTCGCCACCCACGATCCCCAGCTGCTCGGCCTCGCCGACCGGGTCCTGGAGCTGAGCGACGGCCACATCGTCGAACACGGCTGACGTTCCCCCAGCGCACCCGCCCCCGCCCCGACGCGCATCAGAGTTCCGTCAATACGCCCCCCACCTGCACTCCCGGGACCGAACCACGCCCCCCGGCGGAGTAGCGTCGAGGACGGCAGCCGCACCGGGCGCCACCGGCCCTCCCCACGACAGGGCCGGACGGAAGAAGACAATGGGGCCATGGGACGCGGCACACTCCGGATCTATCTCGGCGCGGCACCGGGCGTCGGCAAGACGTACGCGATGCTCTCCGAGGCGCATCGCAGGGTCGAGCGCGGGACCGACTGTGTGGTGGCGTTCGTGGAGCATCACGACCGGCCGCGGACCGAGGTCATGCTGCACGGGCTGGAGCTGCTGCCGCGCCAGGAGCTGGAGTACCGGGGCACCGTCTTCACCGAGATGAACGTGGACGCGGTCCTGGAGCGGGCCCCGGCGGTGGCGCTCGTGGACGAGCTGGCCCACACCAACGTCCCCGGCTCGCGCAACGCCAAGCGCTGGCAGGACGTCGAGGAGCTCCTTAAGGCCGGGATCGACGTCATATCCACGGTCAACATCCAGCACCTGGAGTCGCTGGGCGACGTCGTGGAGTCGATCACCGGGGTCCGGCAGCGGGAGACCGTCCCCGACGAGGTGGTGCGCCGGGCCGACCAGATCGAGCTGGTCGACATGTCGCCCCAGGCGCTGCGCCGCCGGATGGCGCACGGCAACATCTACCGGCCCGACAAGATGGACGCGGCCCTCTCGAACTACTTCCGCCCCGGCAACCTCACCGCCCTGCGCGAGCTGGCCCTGCTCTGGGTCGCCGACCGGGTCGACGAGTACCTCCAGCAGTACCGGGGCGAGCACAACATCCGCACCACCTGGCAGGCCCGCGAGCGCATCGTCGTCGGACTGACCGGCGGGCCCGAGGGCCGCACCCTCATCCGCCGCGCCTCCCGGATGGCGGCCAAGGGCTCCGGCAGCGAGATCCTCGCCGTCTACATCGCCCGTAGCGACGGCCTGACCTCCGCGTCCCCGAAGGAGCTGGCCGTCCAGCGCACCCTGGTCGAGGACCTCGGCGGCACCTTCCACCACGTCATCGGCGACGACATACCGGCCGCCCTGCTGGAGTTCGCCCGCGGCGTCAACTCCACCCAGATCGTGCTGGGCTCCAGCCGCCGCAAGACATGGCAGTACATCTACGGCCCCGGGGTCGGCGCGACCGTCGCCCGCGAGTCGGGACCCGACCTCGACGTCCACATCGTGACCCACGAGGAGGTCGCCAAGGGCCGCGGCCTGCCGATGGCCCGCGGCGCCCGGCTCGGCCGCGCCCGGATCATCTGGGGCTGGCTCGTCGGCGTCGTCGGCCCCGTCCTGCTCGCGGTGGTGCTGCGCTCCATGGAGGACGCCCCCGGCCTCGCCAACGACGTCCTGCTCTTCCTCTTCCTGACGGTGGCCGCCGCCCTGCTCGGCGGGCTGCGGCCCGCACTCGCCTCGGCGGCCGTCGGAAGCCTGCTGCTGAACTACTGGTTCACCCCGCCCACCCACACCCTGACCGTCCAGGACCCGGAGAACCTCGTCGCCATCGTGATCTTCTTCGCGGTGGCGGTGGCGGTCTCCTCCGTGGTCGACCTCGCGGCCCGGCGCACCCACCAGGCCGCCCGGCTGCGCGCCGAGTCGGAGATCCTCTCCTTCCTCGCGGGCAGCGTGCTGCGCGGCGAGACCGCTCTGGACGCCCTGCTGGAACGGGTCCGCGAGACCTTCGCCATGGAGTCCGTCGCCCTGCTGGAGCGCAGCAGCGACGTGGAGCCGTGGACCTGCGCCGGATCCGTCGGGCCGGCCCCGGTCACCCGCCCCGACGACGCCGATGTGGACATGCCGGTCGGCGACAACATGGCCCTCGCGCTGTCGGGCCGGGTACTGCCCGCCGAGGACCGCCGGGTGCTCGGCGCGTTCGCCGCCCAGGCCGCCGTCGTCCTGGACCGCCAGCGCCTGGTCGGCGAGGCCGAGCAGGCCCGCAGGCTCGCCGAGGGCAACCGGATCAGGACCGCCCTGCTCGCCGCCGTCAGCCACGACCTGCGCACCCCGCTGGCCTCCATCAAGGCCGCTGTCAGCTCGCTGCGCTCCGACGACGTGGCCTGGTCCGAGGCGGACGAGGCGGAACTCCTGGAAGGCATCGAGGACGGCGCCGACCGGCTGGACCATCTGGTCGGCAACCTGCTGGACATGTCCCGCCTCCAGACCGGCACCGTGACCCCGCTGATCCGCGAGATCGACCTCGACGAGGTGGTCCCCATGGCGCTCGGCGGCGTCCCGGAGGGCAGCGTCGACCTCGACATCCCCGAGACGCTGCCGATGGTCGCCGTCGACCCGGGGCTCCTGGAGCGGGTCGTCGCCAACATCGTGGAGAACGCCGTCAAGTACAACCCCGGCCAGGAGCCCGTCGCCGTGGCCGCCAGCGCCCTCGGCGGCCGGGTCGAGCTGCGGGTCGTGGACCGCGGCCGGGGCGTCCCCGACGAGGCCAAGGAACGGATCTTCGAGCCCTTCCAGCGGTACGGGGACGCCCCGCGCGGCGCCGGAGTGGGCCTCGGCCTCGCCGTCTCCCGCGGCTTCGCCGAGGCCATGGGCGGCACCCTCGACGCCGAGGACACCCCCGGCGGCGGGCTGACCATGGTCCTGACCCTCACCGCGGCGCCGGGCGGCGTCCGGACGGAGGCCGAGCTGCCGGCCCGGGCCACCTCATGACAGGTCCCCGAAGCCCGGGCCACCGCATGACTCGCTCTCGCGGCCCGGGACGCCCCGGGGCGTACGCCGCCCGTCCCCGGGCGCTTCCCGCCGCCTCCTCCTCCCCGTACAGCACAGCTCTCCCCTCCTCCCCGTGCAGCAGAAAGGCAGGTCCGCGATGACCAGGGTGCTTGTGGTCGACGACGAGCCGCAGATCGTCCGCGCCCTCGTGATCAACCTGAAGGCGCGCCAGTACGAGGTCGACGCCGCGCCCGACGGGGCGACCGCCCTCCAGCTCGCCGCCGCCCGCCACCCCGACGTCGTCCTCCTCGACCTCGGGCTGCCCGACATGGACGGGGTCGAGGTGATCAGGGGCCTGCGCGGCTGGACCCGGGTGCCCATCCTCGTACTCTCCGCGCGCCACACCTCCGACGAGAAGGTGGAGGCCCTGGACGCCGGTGCGGACGACTACGTCACCAAGCCGTTCGGCATGGACGAGCTGCTGGCCCGGCTGCGCGCCTCGGTACGCCGGGCGGAACCGGTCGGTCAGGAGGGCGGCGCCGAGGACATCGCGCTGGTCGAGACGGCGGGCTTCACCGTCGACCTGGCGGCGAAGAAGGTGCACCGGTCCGGGCGCGACGTACGCCTCACCCCCACCGAATGGCATCTGCTGGAGGTCCTCGTCCGCAACGGCGGCCGCCTGGTCAGCCAGAAGCAGCTCCTCCAGGAGGTCTGGGGCCCCTCCTACGGCACCGAGACCAACTATCTGCGGGTCTACATGGCCCAGCTGCGCCGCAAGCTGGAGGCGGACCCCTCGCACCCCCGGCACTTCGTCACCGAACCGGGCATGGGCTACCGCTTCGAGCGCGGCTGACGGGCGCCGGCTCACTCTTTCGAGTGGTCGCCCAGCGCCTCCGTGTACCGCTCGCAGGACCGGTACCCTTCGGGTATGAGTGCTGTTCCCCGATCCGAGAAAGCCGGGAAGGCCGGGAAGGCGGCGAGACCTTCCGGGCGCTTCCGCCGTATGCTCGACCGGCTCTCCAGCTCCCAGGAGGACCTGGAGTCCCAGGAGCTGCGGGAGGACGCGCAGGCCACCGGATGCACCCGGATCTCCGAGTGCTCCGATCGGCAGATCGTGAAGGTGGCTGGTACGTTGCGGACCGTCACCCTCCGTCCCCGGGCCGGAGTGCCCGCCCTGGAGGCGGAGCTCTTCGACGGCACCGAGCCGCTGGACGTGGTCTGGCTCGGCCGTCGTTCCATCGTCGGCATCGAGCCCGGCCGCAGGATCATCGCCTCGGGGCGGGTCGCCATGAGCCATGGCCGCCGGGTGCTGTTCAACCCCACATACGAACTCCGACCGCTCGGCAAGGAGTAGCCGGTGACGTCTCTCGACAAGCCGACGTCCGAAACGGACCAGCCCCACCGCACGGACCCGCAGCACGCCGGCGGGAGGCACGCCGCTCAGCAGGACGACGCGAAGGCCGTCACCGAGGCCGCCCTCTTCGAGGCCTTCGGCGGCGTGCGCGGCATGGTGGAGACAGTCCTCCCCGGGCTGCTTTTCGTCACGATCTTCACCATCAACAAGGACCTGAACGCCTCGGCCATCGCCGCCCTGGCGGTCTCCCTGGCCCTGGTCGCCGTCCGGCTGATCCGCCGGGACACCGTCAAGCACGCCTTCAGCGGCGTCTTCGGGGTGGCCTTCGGCGTCCTCTTCGCGAAAATGACGGGCGACGCCAAGGACTTCTACCTGCCGGGCATGCTCTACACCCTGGGCCTCGCGGTCGCCTACATCGGCACCGCGGTGGCCGGGGTGCCGTTGATCGGCCTGATCCTCGGCCCGGTCTTCAAGGAGAACCTCTCCTGGCGGACCCGTAACCCGGGCCGGAAGAAGGCGTACACCAAGGCCA
Organism: Streptomyces sp. CA-278952; assembly: GCF_028747205.1. NCBI lineage: Bacteria > Bacillati > Actinomycetota > Actinomycetes > Kitasatosporales > Streptomycetaceae > Streptomyces > Streptomyces sp. CA-278952. The sequence goes on along the minus strand of NZ_CP112880.1, from coordinate 1,678,456 downwards.
GTTACGCCTGGGGCTTCATCCTGCTGGCCAAGTGCGCGATCCTCTTCCCGCTCTACTGGTGGGCCGACACCACCGAGTTCGGCTGGGTGCTCATCGCGCTGAAGATCCCGCCGTTCCTGCTCGCGGTCTATCTGACCTGGGTCTTCCTCGCGAAGGCGCCGGCGCCCATCGACGTCTTCGCCGAGATGGAGGCCGAGGAACAGGCCGAGAAGGAGCGCAAGGCGCGGGCCGCCGCACCGCTCCGCGACCCGGACGCCTGACCCGTATCCGTACACCTGGCATCCCAGAGGAAGGGGCCCGGAACCGCTCAGCGGTTCCGGGCCCCTTCCCCATCGCTCTGCCGGTCAGTCCTCCGAAGGATCGCGGCGGACCGACAACAGATCCTCCAGCTGCTCCTCGCGCGCCTGGGCGGCCACGAACAGCAGCTCGTCACCGGCCTCCAGGGACTCCTCGGGGCTCGGCGTCAGCACCCGCGTACCCCGGATGATCGTCACCAGCGAGGTGTCCTCGGGCCAGGCGACGTCCCCGACCCGGGTGCCGGCCAGCGCCGACTCCGGCGGCAGGGTCAGCTCCACCAGGTTGGCGTCGCCGTGGCTGAAGCGCAGCAGCCGGACCAGATCGCCGACGCTCACCGCCTCCTCGACCAGGGCCGACATCAGACGCGGCGTCGAGACCGCGACGTCCACGCCCCAGGACTCGTTGAACAGCCACTCGTTCTTCGGGTTGTTCACCCGGGCCACCACGCGCGGCACGCCGTACTCGGTCTTGGCGAGCAGCGAGACGACCAGATTGACCTTGTCGTCCCCGGTCGCGGCGATCACCACGTTGCACCGCTGCAGCGCCGCCTCGTCCAGCGACGTGATCTCACAGGCGTCCGCGAGCAGCCACTCGGCCATCGGGACCCGCTCCACCGAGATGGCGGTCGGCGCCTTGTCGATCAGCAGCACCTCGTGCCCGTTCTCCAGCAGCTCGGCGGCGATGGAACGGCCCACCGCGCCCGCCCCGGCAATCGACACACGCATCAGTGACCGTCCTCCTCGGGACCCTGGGCGAAGGCCTCTTCGACCTTGGCGATCTCGTCCGTGCGCATCATCACGTGGACCAGGTCGCCCTCCTGGAGGACGGTCTGCGAGCTCGGCAGTATGGCCTCGCCCAACCGGGTGAGGAAGGCGACGCGGACCCCCGTCTCCTCCTGGAGCGTGCTGATCTTGTGGCCGATCCAGGACGGCGTCGTGTGCACCTCGGCGAGCTGCACACCCCCGCTCGGATCGCGCCACAGGGGCTCGGCGCCCGAAGGCAGCAGCCGCCGCAGCATCTGGTCCGCCGTCCAGCGGACCGTCGCCACGGTGGGAATGCCGAGACGCTGGTAGACCTCGGCGCGGCGGGGGTCGTAGATCCGCGCCGCGACGTTCTCGATGGAGAACATCTCGCGGGCCACCCGGGCCGCGATGATGTTCGAGTTGTCGCCGCTGCTGACCGCGGCGAACGCGCCGGCGTCCTCGATCCCCGCCTCGCGGAGGGTGTCCTGGTCGAAGCCGACCCCGGTGACCCGGCGACCGCCGAATCCGGACCCGAGGCGACGGAACGCCGTGGGGTCCTGGTCGATCACCGCGACGGTGTGCCCCTGCTGTTCCAGGGTCTGTGCGAGAGCGGCTCCGACGCGCCCGCAGCCCATGATGACGATGTGCACTGTGCGCCTACCCCGCCGTCCTGGTCATCCGGCTGACCTGCGAAAACACGCTGCTCACACTTCTCTCTCAGCTTGCTGGGCAAACAACGGCGCCCGCACCCGCGGTGCGGCCCGGAGTCGAGCTTATGCGCCGGGGCAGTCAATCCCTCACCCGAGTGTCCGCATCCTCACGCACTCCGGCAAAGGGAGCGCAAAATAGGCCGAACGGGCGCAAGGATTGCGTTAAAGAATGACAGGGCGTTCTCCGCCGACCGCAGGAGATTGGGGAGCCACGTCGAAAGGGCGTGCGTTTTGGCCACGGGCTCCGCTTACGATCCTCAGCGTGTCCAAACTGACCGACCTGCCCAAACGGATCCTGATCGGCCGGGCGTTGCGCAGCGACAAGCTCGGGGAGACCCTCCTCCCCAAACGCATCGCGCTCCCCGTCTTCGCGTCCGACCCGTTGTCCTCGGTGGCGTACGCACCGGGAGAAGTCCTCCTCGTGCTGTCCATCGCGGGGGTGTCGGCGTACCACTTCAGCCCCTGGATCGCCGTCGCGGTCGTCGTCCTCATGTTCACGGTCGTCGCCTCCTACCGGCAGAACGTCCGCGCCTACCCGAGCGGCGGCGGCGACTACGAGGTCGCGACCACCAACCTCGGCCCCAAGTCCGGACTGACCGTCGCCAGCGCCCTGCTCGTCGACTACGTCCTCACCGTCGCCGTGTCGATCTCCTCCGGCGTCGAGAACCTCGGCTCCGCGATCCCGTTCGTCATCGAGCACAAGACGCTCTGCGCCATCGGCGCCATCGTCCTGCTCACCCTGATGAACCTGCGCGGCGTCAAGGAGTCCGGGAAGCTCTTCGCCATTCCCACCTACCTCTTCGTGGCCGGCGTCTTCCTCATGATCCTGTGGGGCGCGTTCCGGGGAGTGGTCCTCGGCGACACGATGCACGCCCCCACCGCCGATCTGGAGATCAAGCCCGAGCACGAGGGGCTGGCCGGCCTCGCGCTCGTCTTCCTCCTCCTGCGGGCCTTCTCCTCCGGCTGCGCCGCCCTCACCGGGGTCGAGGCCATCAGCAACGGCGTGCCCGCCTTCCGGAAGCCCAAGAGCAAGAACGCCGCGACCACGCTCGCCATGATGGGGCTGCTCGCCGTCACCATGTTCTGCGGCATCATCGGCCTGGCCCTGGCCACCGACGTCAAGATGGCCGAGAACCCGGCGGCCGACCTGATCCGCGACGGCGTCCCGGTCGGCGCGGACTTCACCCAGGACCCGGTCATCGCCCAGGTCGCCGAGGCGGTCTTCGGCCACGGCTCCCTCCTCTTCATGATCCTCGCGGCCGCCACCGCCCTGGTCCTCTTCCTCGCCGCCAACACCGCGTACAACGGCTTCCCGCTGCTCGGCTCGATCCTCGCCCAGGACCGCTACCTGCCGCGCCAACTGCACACCCGCGGCGACCGCCTCGCCTTCTCCAACGGCATCGTGCTGCTGGCCGGCGCGGCGATCCTGCTGGTCTGGGTCTACGGAGCCGACTCCACGAAGCTGATCCAGCTCTACATCGTCGGGGTGTTCGTCTCCTTCACCCTCAGCCAGACCGGCATGGTGCGGCACTGGAACCGCCTGCTGACCGACGAACGGGATCAGGCCAACCGCCGCCACATGATCCGCTCCCGCGCCATCAACGCCTTCGGCGCCTTCTTCTGCGGCGTGGTCCTGGTGATCGTCCTCGCCACCAAGTTCACCCACGGCGCCTGGGTGGCCCTGCTCGGCATGGTCATCTTCTACGGCACGATGACCGCGATCCGGAAGCACTACGACCGGGTCGCCGCCGAGATCGCCGCCGACGAGACGCCCGCGGACGAGAGCGTGCGCCCCTCCCGCGTCCACGCCATCGTCCTGGTGTCCAAGCTCCACCGCCCCACGCTGCGCGCTCTCGCCTACGCCAAACTGATCCGCGCCGACCGCCTGGAGGCGCTCTCCATCAGCGTCGACCCGGACGAGACGAAGGCGCTGCGCGAGGACTGGGAACGGCGCGCCATCAACGTCCCCCTCAAGATCCTCGACTCGCCCTACCGGGAGGTGACCCGCCCGGTCATCGAGTACGTGAAGGGCCTGCGCCGAGAGAGTCCACGCGACGTGGTCAGCGTCTACATCCCCGAGTACGTGGTCGGCCACTGGTACGAGCACCTGCTGCACAACCAGAGCGCCCTGCGCCTGAAGGGCCGACTGCTCTTCACCCCGGGCGTCATGGTCACCTCCGTCCCGTACCAGCTCCAGTCCTCCGAGGCGGCGAAGAAGCGGGCCCGCAAGCGCGCCGACTGGAGCGCCCCGGGCTCGGTCCGCCGGGGCCCGGTGGAGCGGAGGCACAAGGAGCCGAACCGCAAGAGGTGAGACCGCGAGGGGCGAGACCGGCCGGTGGCGTGCGGCTGTCACGCCCTCGTCCGGGGGGCGCGAGGCGGCGGGGCCGCGTGTGGTCAGCACCCTCACCGTGCCCGCGTAGACTGGTGGGCTGTCGTCCGGCCGCACGCCCGACCGTTTGCCCCCTTTCTCCCTGGAGCCTCCCCACATGCAGAACGAACCCACGTCGTCGCTGGTCGGGGAGGAGTACGAGGTCGAGGTCGGGCCCGTCGCACACGGCGGTCACTGCATCGCCCGCACCGCCGGGAACCAGGTGCTCTTCGTACGCCACACGCTCCCCGGCGAGAAGATCATCGCCAAGGTCACCGACGGCGACACGGACTCCCGCTTCCTGCGGGCCGACGCGGTACGGATCATCGAGCCGTCCAAGGACCGCGTCGAGGCACCCTGCCCGTACGCCGGCCCCGGCCTGTGCGGCGGCTGCGACTGGCAGCACGCCAAGCCGGGCGCGCAGCGCCGCCTCAAGGGCGAGGTCATCGCCGAGCAGCTCCTGCGGCTGGCGGGCCTGACCCCCGAGGAGGCCGGCTGGGACGGCACGGTCATGCCGGCCGAGGGCGACAAGCTCCCCGCGGGCGAGGTGCCGGCCTGGCGCACCCGTGTCCAGTACGCCGTCGACGCCGACGGCCGCGCGGGCCTGCGCAAGCACCGCTCGCACGACGTCCAGCCGATCGACCGCTGCCTGATCGCCGCGCCGGGCGTCTCGGAGCTCGGCGTCGAGAAGCGCGAATGGCCCCAGATCGCCGGGGTGGAGGCCATCACCGCCACCGGCTCCAACGACCGCCAGGTCATCCTCACCCCGAAGCCCGGCGGCAGGCTCCCCCTCGTCGAACTCGACAAGCCGGTCTCCGTGCTCCGCGTCGACGAGAACGACGGCGGCGTCCACCGCGTCCACGGCCGCGCCTTCGTCCGCGAGCGCGCCGACGACCGCACCTACCGCGTCGGCTCCGGCGGCTTCTGGCAGGTCCACCCGCAGGCGGCCAACACCCTGGTCCGCGCGGTCATGCAGGGCCTGCTGCCCCGCAAGAACGACACCGCCCTCGACCTCTACTGCGGCGTCGGCCTGTTCGCCGGCGCCATCGGCCAGCGCCTCGGCGAGAAGGGCGCGGTCCTCGGCATCGAGTCCGGCAAGCGCGCGGTCGAGGACGCCCGCCACAACCTGAAGGACCTGGACCGGGTCCGCATCGAACACGGCAAGGTCGACCAGGTCCTGCCCCGCACCGGCATCACGGAGTGCGACCTGATCGTCCTGGACCCGCCGCGCGCCGGCGCGGGCAAGCAGGTCGTCAAGCACCTGTCCGGGCTGGGCGCACGCAAGATCGCCTACGTGGCCTGCGACCCGGCGGCGCTGGCACGGGACCTGGCGTACTTCCGGGACGGGGAATACAAGGTGCGGACGCTGAGGGCGTTCGACCTGTTCCCGATGACGCACCATGTGGAGTGCGTGGCGATTCTGGAACCCATCGCAAAGGGTGCCTGACCTGCGAGTTTGAGTGGTGTGCGTTATGTGCGGTGTGGGCGTTAGGGCGATATCTTGACGCATGAGCGACGCACGGCTGGCGCACATTCTGATGGGGCGTCAGGAGGCTGATGCCTCTGATGGAACGCCAGGTTGGCCTTGAGCGAGAGGGCTCGACTCTTCGGAGTCGGGCCCTTGGTTTTTGCTGGGATCTTCGAGCTCACAGCCCACCTGCTGAGGGCTGGAGTCCAGGCGTCCATGGGATCGGCCGGGGACAGTTACGACAACGCCCTCGCGGAGAATCTGTGGATGCTGATCAAGACGGAGTGCATCCGCGGCCGGACCTTCGCCACCAGGGCCGAGGCCGACCTCGCACTCTTCGAGTACGTCGACGGCTTCTGTAACTCCCGGTGCACCCAGAAACGGCTTGGCTACCTCAGCCCGATCGAGTTCGAGGAGGGGCACTCCGCCGACCAGGCAACGGCCAAACGAACGAACCCGAGCCCCGTCACTCCCTCCTGACCACCTGAAGTCGGACGGGGGACGCCGACCGGCAGTCGTCGACATCTTTCCCGAGAAATCAAAGGGCAGCATTTCGAAGTTCGCGAATTGCTGGGTTATTCCCCATTTCCGGATAGCGATCGACAACCATTTGGGCGCCGGAACGAATGAAACGAGACGCCGCCCGAGCGTATTCTTCTACGCCGCAGGATGCGTTTACAGGCTCAGCCCAGGTGGGGGAAAAAACAAGGCGGTCACTCTTCAGGGAAATGTGAATCTCCGATGAATCCTCAGTAAAGCTTATCCCGCCCTTGCCTGTTTCGCGAAGTTCCTCGACCGAATATGCGAGACAAAACATGAAATCAATGAGAGGGAGGCGATTCTGCGTGATAATTTCCGTATCGTCGACCGTGAGCGTAACAGGATAGATGAAGTAGGTGTAGCGAAGGAGCAACGTGGAGAGTTCGGCCCAGTTAATTTCGCCCCGCAGCGCAGCGCTCTCAAGTTCGGGGGGTGTATCCCTGCCTAGTTCAGGGGTGAACTCGATGCTCAGCACGTAGTAACCTTGTTGTAAGGAGACGTTTGTCGAATGGAAGGGAGGTGCCGCCCGGAGGTGGGATCTCCTCCGGGCGGCACCCTATGGATCGACAGTACTGTACCGGATGCGCAGTAACGACGGCCCCGTCATTGGCGTCGAGTACTACCCTGATCGTCGTTGATATATGGCCACCCCTGTTCGGGGCGACCTTGCCTGTGGGATGCGACGGACCGAAATTGCGTTCGTATACAATTCCAGTGCGCCCCTGCGTATTGGCGGAGACGTTACCCTGCCCTACCGCTTCTTGGATTCTTTTCTTGAGGCGCTCGCCTCTGACGAATTTACCTTCGAGTACTCCCTTGCCGCTCGGGTCCTCAAGCCACTCTTTTCCGCCGGTTCGGTGGGCACTCTGCACGTGGCCCCAGCCGTCGCTACCGTCAGCGCGCGTCCATTTGAGGATCGGACGGTATGCCCTGGATCCAGTGATTGCACCCTTGACCGTGATGGCTCCCTTGGGCAAGCCTTTAATCTTGCCGAAGGGTGTGAAGGCTGCGAGTGCCCAAGCGGAATCTGCATTGACGCCGACGTCGTTCCAGTAGTTCTTGAGGTCGGCCACTCCGGAGATCTCAGCAAGGAACTCCATTGCGGCACGATCGCTCTGCTGCATTTGGTAAGCAGCCAGATAGCCTTCGGCGGGGTCCCCGAAGATGGTGCAGATCCGAGTGCCGAGAGGGTCGGGCGTACCCGGAAGCCTAGGGCTGCCTGGACTGATGGCGTCGGCGTAGGCGAGACACCGACGCACCGCTTTCCGGACCGTTCGACCCGGCCCGGCTGCTCGAGGGGGTCGCCGCCCTTCGCGCGGCCGACGCGCCGTCCTTCGACGCCCGGCCCTACACCATCGCCTTCCTGAGCCCTGCGGGGCAGCACGCCCCGGCCCTTCGCGCCAGCCTCGAAGGTGAACTGCCCGCCACCGCGGACCGTTGGCTGTGGCAGTTGGCGTCACGCTCCACTCCGGAGGACTTCCCCCTGCCGCCCGAGACCGCTGGTGAGCAGCTCAAGGGGACACCGTCAGGATCTCGGCGGACTGGAGCGCCTTGGTTCTGCGTCAGGGGACCGCTTTCCTCGGCCACCGGACAGACACGGGGGAGGGTGACTTCTTCACCTACGGTGCGCTGCACTCCCGTACCGTCTATCTCGACGCTCTGCTCCTAGGGGCTTTGCAACGCGATCACATCGACGAGCTCACCGACGAGCTCTCCGAGGTATTCGTCTCGCCCCGGCCGGCACGTCGCCTCTCGGCATAGGAGAGGAACATCGCGGCCTTCCGCAGCACCTACTGGGGGCAGCACCTCACTGCCCACGGCACGGCGAACGATCTGCTGCTCGCCTTCCAGAACCAGCACCGGCTGCCCGTGAGATGCAACGAGATCCTCGCCGAAGCAACCGACTACAGCAGGCTCGTGCAGACGCAGGAGAGCCAGCAGATCAGCGGAGCGCTGGGCGTCCTGACCATTCTCGGCCTGCCTCTCGGTACGGCGCTCGGCATCCTGCAGGTCCTCGATGACCATTCCGTGGCACACCGGTACATCGCGCTCGCCCTCTCGATCGCCGTCACAGCGGCAGTACTCACCACCCGGTACGGGTGTCTGGTCCTGTCGTCCCTACGTGGCGGGGAAGGCAAACCAAGGCCGTAAGGGATCCCGTTGCATACGGTCGCCGGGCCTTCCGTGCGGGAGAGAAGTCGACGTGCGGGCGGGGTCTCGGAGGCGGGGCCAGGGGCCGTGGATCATGGCTGGATCATGGACGCCAAGGTGGGGCGGCTGTCGTCAGAGCAGTGACCGTTCGGTCCGGATGATCTTGCAGTCGGAGGTGTAGCGGGTCCCCAGCGTGCGGTGAGCTGGGCGACGACGAGAACTACGTCGTCGCTCGGGCGGGTGGGCAGCAGGGCGTCGAGGATCGCCTCGCAGGTGTCCTCCACGGCCCGGCCGACGCAGGCCAGGACGGTACGGAGCTGGTCCGGGCCGGTGTCCAGGACGGTACGGAGCTGGTCCGGGCCGGTGTCGATGTCCCAGTGCCGGTCCTCGACGAGGCCGTCGGTGTAGAGGACCAGCTGGCTGCCCTCGGCCAGTTCCAGCTCGACCGTCTCGAAGGGCGTGCCGCCGAGGCCGGGCGGCGATCCCGAGGGCAGGTCGACGAAGTCCACGTCACCGTCGGGCCGACGATCGCGGGCATGGGGTGCCCGGCACGGGTGAGGGTGCAGTGCCGGGACGCCGGGTCGTAGACGGCGTACAGGCAGGTCGCCACCGATGATGCTGGAGAGTCCTGGTGGGTGTTTTCCACCGCCCAGCCCTCGCCCCGGTCGAGACGTGCGACCAGGTCGCCCGGGGGCAGGTCCAAGGAGCAGAAGTTGTCGACGGCAGTGCACAGCCGGCCCATGGTCGCGGCGGCGTGCAGACCGTGGCCGACGACGTCCCCGACGACCAGTGCGACGCGGGCGCCGGAGAGCGGGATCACGTCGAATCAGTCGCCGCCTACCCCCGCCTGCGCGGACAGGTAGCGGTACGCGACCTCGACCGCGCTCTGGTCGGCGCGGCCTCGGGGCAGCAGGCTGCGCTGCAGGGCGAGGGCGGTGTCGTGTTCGCGGGTGTAGCGGCGGGCGTTGTCGATGCAGATCGTCGCGCGGCCGACCAGTTCCTGAGCCAAGGACAGGCCGTCGTCGTCCTCGAACGGGGCGGGCTGCTCCGAGCGGTAGAAGCTGACGACCCCGAGGGTCACTTCGCGTGCTCGCAGGGGCACCGTGATCAGGGAGTGGACGCCCGCCACCAGGGCCCGTTCGAGCCGTGCGAGGTCCTGGGCGAGCCAGCCGCCTGCCTCGGCGAGGACGGGTTCGAGCACTGACCGCCCGGTCTCCTAGCTGCGCGCCTGGGGTGCGGAGGCGACCTACTGGACCGGGCCGCTGTACTTCGGGGTGGTCGATCGGCACCTTCAACGACAGTTCCACGTTGGCGTTCGGTACGCGTCCAGTGGCTTTGCCGGTCAGGTTGGCGGAGCTGACCAGACAGCGCATGTCCTTCTGCTCACTCTACGGTCATGCCGTGCGTATGAGTACGCGAGTGAAGTCCGGCTGTGACTCAACGGTTCGCGAGGACGAGGGGGCGGGTGGTGGCGGGCGTGTCTGTCTTGCATACGGTGCCGTCAGTGGGGTGGGTGCCACGGACGAGGGCGGCGTCGACTGCTCTATTGACACAAGAGTTGGTGCCGTAGGAGCCGTGTCCGACTCCTTCACGCGTGAGCAGAGCCGCAGAGTCCAGGGTTCGGGTCATGTTCTCGGCCCAGTGGTGGGGGGTGACGGGGTCCAGTCGGCCTGCGACCACCAGTGCCGGGGGCGTACCTGCGCCGGTGAGCGGCCTGGTGACACGGTCCTTGTCCGGCGCGGGCCACCGAGCGCAGTTCAGGGCGGAGTAGGCGGCCCGGGTCCCGATCCGCTTGGCTTCGGCAACGGCCTTGGTGGCGGCGGCCTTGTGCGCGGCGATGCCGGACGGGGTGTGCCAGTCGGCGCAGCGTACCGCGGTGTGGGCTTCGAACATCGCGGTAGGGACAGGGAAGGGGGATACCGTGACGCTGCTCCACAGGGTGTACAGGGGCGCGCCGTTGCCGTCTTGTGCGGCCAGCAGCGCCGAGGTCAGCAACGGCCAGGTGTTCTGGTCGCCGGCCAGAGCTCGGGTGGCCTCGAGGGCCATGGCGCCGTCGAGTTCACCGCCCGGGGTGGCGCCATTGGCGGCTGCGATCTTCAGCGGCTTCGCTTCCAGCGTGTCGATCAGCGCGTCGAACGCCGCCTGTGGGTCTCCCGCACCGAACGGGCACTCTGCGGTCCCTTCGGTGCGGCAGCTCTCGAACCAGGCGTTGAGCGTCCGTTCGCTTGCCACGGCGACGTCGTTGAGGAAGGTGAGGGAGTCGCCGAACCACAGGTTGGTGTCGACGGGCGCGTCGAGCACCATCTGGCGGACGCGGTGAGGGAACAGGGTGGCGTACATCGGGCCGACCACGGTGCCGTAGGACAAGCCGTAATAGGTGATTCTGTCCTCGCCGAGCGCGGAGCGAACCTGGTCGATGTCGCGGGCCACGTTGTCGGTGGACAGGCTGGCCAGGAACGCTTTGCTCTGGTGTCTGACGCAGCCGTCGGTGAACGCGGCGGCTTCGGCCAGCAGCCGCGGCAGGGGTTTGCCTCCAAGGATCTCGGGGTCGAAGGCGGTGCTTGAGGCGTCGGCTCGCTGCTTGTCGGTCAGGCAGCGAACGGCCCGCGATCCGCCGACGCCGCGCGGGTCCATTGCGATGATGTCGAACCTGGCGAGCACCGCGGGCGAGAAGGCGCCAGGAGTGCCAGCTGTTCTGGGCAGATTACGCAGTGTCTCGGTGGCGGGAACCCCGGGCCCGCCCGGGTTGAAGATCAGGCTGCCGATGCGGTGGTCGGGATCAGTGGCCCGGTGCCGCATGACCGCGAGCGGGATCCGCGCGCCATCGGGCTCGGTGTATTCCTGCGGCACCTTCACCGTGGCGCATTCAAGGTTCTTCCCGCACGAGCTCCAGGTGAGCGGGCCAGGGGACGGGACGGAGGTCGACGTGCCCGCTGCGGACGTGCTGCGCGGGCCCGAGGCACCTGACGAACACCCGGTCAGGGCCATGAGGGCTGCGGCGAACGCCGCCCCGTACCGGGCGGCGGGCCTTGGCTTCGACCGGATCATGATGAGCTTCCTTTCGCCGTGCTTGCGTCATTCCATGCGGCCGGGCCGGGCCGTGCCGGTCGCGCGAGAAGCCAGCCGAAAAGGGCTGACGTGGTTGTGCCTTCCTCACTGCGAGAGGTCAGTGACCCGCCGTGTCGAGGAGAGAGGAGTACCGCAGGCGGAGCGCGCGCTCCATGCTCGCCAGAACGGCCCCGCCCCCGAGTGCGAGGTTCAGCCAGATCGGCAGATGTATCGGCGATTCGAACGTTCCGACCCGCTGCGCGACGGGAGGAATCTGAGAGACGGGTTCAGCGAGCTGCAACAGGTTCAGGCCCACACCGATGACAAGCAGCAACACCGATCCGATGCCGATCGCCCTGCTCAGTCCCGGATGGCGGGTGCCGAAATGAGCCCGCCGTCCCTCCGCCGAGGCCGGGTCGGGCGTGAGCTGCTGCGGCTGTCCGCCCAAGGGGCGGTAGTGGCAGCGCCTGATGCCGTAGTTGCTCATCGCCACCTCGATGACGCCCCCGTCGACTGGGAAGGCCGCGGGCAATCTCGACTCGGCCACGTGCCTGCCGTCCAGGAACAGATGCGCCCGGATCCTGCTGTTGTCCAAGCGCGCCCAGTGCCGTACGTCGACGGCGTGCAGGTGGGCGTGGCCGTCGGCACCGGGAAGCCGTAGCCAGAACAGGGAGCGCAGGGGGAGCTGCCACCAGCGGAACCGCTGCAGTTCCCTGCCGTCTCCCGGCTTGAGGCGCTTGGACGCCGCCCACTGCTTCCAGGCCATGCTCCGTCCCTCCTTCGCGTATCAGCCGCACCATCGCTAGTACAGCGTGTTAGGGACACGCTAGCACGCTGTACTAGTACGGCGTGCCAGTACAGTAAGGAGAGCTGGGAGAAGCGAAGGAGAGCAGGCATGGAAACACGCGAGAAGATCCTCCAGGCCGCTGCGGAGATGATCGCCGAGGACATGACGGCGAAGCTGAGCGTGCGAGCGGTCGCCGCGCGTGCGGGAGTGAGCACCGGCTCGCTGAGGTTCCACTTCCCCACCCAGCGCGCCCTGCAGGACAGCTTGCTCGCGCGGATCTACGAGCACCTCCTGCCCGGCGACCCGATCCGGGACCGGACACTGCCGCCCCGCGACCGGCTGCTGAACTGCCTGCGGCAGGTTCTCGCACCGCTCGGCACCAACGAAGACGCGCGAACCGCGTGGGGCACGATGTATCGGGCCTTCATCGAACCCGAGTCGACCGAACCAGTACGCGCTGCATACCTCGGCCATGAACGGGAGGCGGAGCGCCGGGTCGAACACTGGCTGACCGTGCTCGCCGAGGAAGGCGCACTGCCTCCGGGAGACCACACCCGCGACGTCAGGTTCCTTCTCACCGTCCTCAACGGACTCTCGGTCCAACGTGCCCTGCCCGCAAGCGAATCCGTCCTCATCTCCGAGACCGAGACCCTCAACGCCGCCGTCGACCACGTCCTCTCCGCCGGCCCCGCACCATCCGCCGGACCGACTCGGCCGTGAACCGAACCAACCACCCCTCTGCGCCGGTTCCGCCTGGCGGGTAGGGGCGCGAGCAGAGCGTGGAGACTCCACTGCCGGCGTACTGGCCCGGTGGCTGCGGTTCGGACGACGCGTACCAGGTAGACGCGTACCAGGTACCCGAGGTAGTACGACGCCGGCCGGGGTGCTCCCTCAGCTCAACAGCTTGCTGCGGGACCACGCTCTCGCCTGCGCCGGCCTGCCGTTGCGTCATGGTTCTCCATAGGTCCACGGCGCGACCGCGCCGACCGCACCGGACGGTGAGGGAGACATCGATCGTGGCGTGGAGCACCCGGGAGATGGCGGAGCTGGCCGGCACCAGCCTCAGGGCCGTACGGCATTGCCACGACATCGGCCTGCTCGACGGGCCGGAGCGCTTCTCCAGCGGGTACGAGCAGTACGGCGTCAGCCATCCCGTCCGACTCCTCCGAATCAAGCGCCTCGCCGCTCTGGGCTTCTCCCTCTCCCGGATCGCGGACATGCGTGACGGCCCGGATGCCGACCCGGTCCCGCGTGATCTGCCGGCTCTCGACGAGGAGTCGGCCGCCGCCATCGAACGCCTGCGACACGCCCGCGCCGAGGTCGGCGCCCACATGCGCAGAACGGCCACGACCGATCTTCCCCTCCGCCTCGCCTCCGTGGACGGGACAGCAGAGCTCCCTGACCCCGACCGCTCTCTTGTCACCGTCCTCGGTACGGTCCTCGGCCCCAGTGGGATGGACGCCTACGCGGACTCGCTCCGTGAGAAGCCGCAGCCGGTGGCACGCGATCTCGACGAGCTTCCCGCCGATGCGGACGAGCCGGCGCGCCGGACTCTCGCTGAATGTCTCGTGCCTTACGTCCGAGGTCTCCGGGCCAAGCATCCCGGGCTGAGCGACCTCGCCTCGGACGCCCCGCGCGGCCGGCAGCACACCGCTCGCACCATCGGCAAAGCCATGACCGATCTCTACAATCCGCCCCAGTTCGACGTGATGCGGCGTCTGCACACACTTCTGTCCGCTACGGGCGACCCACGGTGACGGCCTCCGGGGAAGGTCAGTCCGCGCGGCAGAACGTGTCCTTCGTGGGCATCTCGCCCCCGACGAGGTAGCCCGTGGCGGTGTTCAGCGCGCAGGAGTTCTTGCCCAGGACGTACACGCCGTGCCCGCTGTCGTCGACAGTGACCAGCCGCGCCCGGTCGCCGAACTTCTCGCGCAGCAACTTCCCGCCCCGGTGCGGGGTCGACGCGTCCCATCGGTTCTGCAGGAGCAGCACGTTGCGCGGACCCTCGGCGTCGATCTTCACCGGCGGTTCGGCGGGGGTGTACGGCCAGAAGGCGCACGGTGTGATGTTGGCGGTGGCGGCGCCGAACAGCGGGTAGCGTTCGCGGTCCTCGGCGACGCCCTGCCGGTAGGTGTTGACGTCCTCGGGCCACTCGACGTCGTTGCAGGTGACGGAGAGGAACACCGTCAGGGCGTTGTCGTTCGGCGACAACGCCCCGTCCGCCGATCCCTTGGGGACGGCAGCCAGGCCGCGGGCCGCCGCCTCGTCACCTTCGAGCAGCGCCTGCCAGGTCTGCGCCAGCTTGGGGTACTGCGACTGCTTGAACAGGTGGCCGAACGTCAGGAGCCGGAAGAGGCTGCCGTCGATCCCCGCGACCGGAGCGTCGTCGAGTGTGCCGGCGATGGTGAGGTAGGACGCCCGTACCTGTTCGAGGGTGCGGCCCAGTCCGTAGCTGTCGTGCCGACGGGCGGCCCACTTCGCGAAGTCCGGCAGGGTCTGTTCCATGCCGAGCGCGTAGCGGCGCAGGCCGTCGCGGTCGAGGTGGGTGTCTCCGATGTTGCTGTCGAGCACGATCCGGTCGGCGCGCTCGGGGAACATCGACGCGTAGGCGGCGCCGAGTGCCGTGCCGTAGGAGTAGCCCAGGTAACTGGTCTTCTCCTCGTTGAGCGCGGCCCGGATCCGGTCCAGGTCGCGGGCGGTGTTCGCCGTGGTGAGGTGGCGCAGCATGCCGTCGTCGTTGTCCGCGCACTGCTCGGCCGCCTGCTCGGCGATTTCCGCCTGTGCGGTGACCGCGGCGTCGTCGACCGCGTAGGGCGGGATGTTGGAGTAGTAGGGGCTGTCCGTGGTGAAGCCGCAGCTGACCGGTGTGGAACGGCCGATGCCGCGGGTGTCCATGCCGATCAGGTCGTAGCGGTCGGTGACGCTGCTGGGCAGGCCCTGGGCCACCAGCAGCGCCGACAGCGCCAGCCCGGACCCTCCGGGGCCGCCCGGGTTGAGCATGAGGAGGCCGCGCCGCTTGTCCGGGTCGGCGGCGGCCAGCCGGGAGACGGTGAGGTCGATCTGCGTGCCCTGCGGGTCGGCGTAGTCCAGCGGGACGGGTACGGTGGCGCACCGCAGCTCGGTCGGAGCGGCTTCGGCCACGACGTCGTCGGGGCACTGGCCCCACTCCACCTGCGGCGTTCTGGGCTCATCGGCGGCGGCGGGCACCGCGGCCAGTGAGCCGCCCAGGCTGAGTACCACCAAGAGGGCCAGGCTCTGACCTGCACTGCCTTGTCGTTTCATGTCCAGTCTCCGCATACCGGTTCGTGGTCGTGGTCGCGACCATTCCACTCCGTGCCCTTGGGGCAGGGTCAACAAGGGCCGACGTGGAACCGGCCGGTGGTTGACCGTGCCCCGGGGGCACGGTCTTGAATGGGTGTCGGGGAGAATGCTGGAGGAGGGGCTTCTGGTGGCGTGGAGTACGCGTCAGCTGGCGGGACTCGCGGGCACGACGACCAAGACCGTGCGGCACTACCACGAGATCGGCTTGCTGGAAGAGCCGGAACGGGCGTCCAACGGCTACAAACGGTACGAGGTCAGCCATCTGGTCCGCCTGCTGCGCATCCGCAGACTGACCGACCTCGGCGTGGCCCTCGGGGACGTCCCCTCGATCGAGAGCGGCGACGAGGAGGCGCGGCAGATCCTCCGGGACCTGGACGCCGAACTCGCGGCGGACATCGAACGCCGGCAGCGGATGCGGCGGGAACTGGCGGCCGTCTTGGAGAACCGGGCCGCGCTCGACATGCCCCAGGACTTCCAGACGCTCGCCGACGACCTGCCCGAGACCCAGCGGTCCCTCCTCATGGCCTACTCCAGCATCCTCACACCCGTGGCGATGGCAGCCCTCCAAGAACAGCTCGCGGGACCTCGCGGGGATCTCGAAGCGGAATTCGCGGCACTCGACGAGGACGCCCCCGACGAAGTGCGGCAGCGGCTGGCGGAACGAATGGCGCCCGATGTCCGCCAACAGCACAGGGACCACCCCGGCCTGGCCGACCTGGGTTCGTCCTCGCACAGGGAGGCAGCGGTCGCCGAGTCGGTCGTCGTGCACGCGCTGGTCGAGTACTACAACCGCGCCCACCTCGACGTGCTGCGACGCGTCCACGCGATCCTCTTCGAGGACGACACCACGGAGAGCGAATGGAACGATTCCCGGGGTGAGCCGGTATACCAGCCTGTCGCTCATCCCGACCTGCCCGGATGAGCCAGGGATGCGGGGTCCTGCTGCCCTCGTCCCACTCGGTCGCGCCCGGACCGACGTCGCGATAGGGACGGTTGCCCATGATCCTGCGCGGACGGCCTCCTCGGCTGCGACGCGACCGGGTCGGCGACTCTCCCGGCATCTCCGGGCCGTCAACCGTGACGCTCGTTTGACGTTCCGGGGGCCAACGGGTGACACGGGGAGTCGGAGCCCCCCTTCTGACCTGCTCTTTCTTGTGGTGGGCGCAGGCTGACATCTTTCGGATGACGCGCCATGTGGAGTGCGTGGCGTTGAACCTGTCGCAAAGGCCGCCTGACCTGCAGGTTTGAGTGGTGTGCGTTATGTGCGCTGTGGGCGTTACGGCGATATATCGACGCATATTCGACGCGCGTTGGGCCCTTCCGACGCACGTTCTGCTGAGGTGTCAGATGCTCGTTTCTGCAGGTGACGGTGGGTCGAGTACGGCTTGAGGGGGCTCCTTTCTTTACCGCCTCTCGGTGAAGCCGTGCTCGATAGGGCCTGGTGTGAGGCTCAGTGCGCGTTTTCAGCGTGGCCACTGATCGGGTGACGCCCGTGAGGTCGAGGTGAGGCCGCGACGGACAAGGCCCCCGTGCCGTTGAGGGGGGTGCTCGAAGTCTCAACCCACCGGCAGAGAGGCCTGTTGGTTGCCCGTCCTGCCGCACTCGACCTTCCGCACGCACTGGTCGAGTGGGTCACCATGTGCTGAGGAAGCATCGCTCGGATTCCATTGCCGCAGGCATCGGAGCGAGAACCGCCCAGCGATGAAGCGGGAGTCGGCACCGAGGGACAGATCCACCTCGTGATGCCGGCGGAGTTCGGCGCCTGGCCGACCGTCCACAACCGTTTCCGGCAGTGGTGTGACGCCGGGGCCTTCGAGGCCCTGCTGGAGGGAATGAGCGCGGAGGCCGCGCAGCGGGTCCGCTCACACGTCCTTGCGCAGCTGGATGGTGACGTTCCGTCCGACGCCTGGGCGCAGTGGGCCCGCGTGGGGGAATCCGAGTGCGGAAGCCAGATCACGCCCGTGAAGATCGACCACGGACTCGGCCAGCAGGCAGAACGTCTCCATCGCCGCGTGGCCGCGCCGGATGCCGACCGCGCAGGTGGCTGCCGCGATCAGGAGCGCGGGCCACCACCACGCGGCGAGTGTCAGATAGAGCGTTGACCAGGCGACGAGCTGGGAGGCCGCGTCGTACGCCTGGCGCGCCGTGCGCAACTCTGCGTGGATGCCCTCGGAGGTCAGCAGCCACAGTCGGGGCCAGGCCGCACCCAGATCCAGGCCGTACGTGGTGAGGACCCTCCGGTCCGCCGCGCGGACGCGGTCACCCGCCCACGTGGGCCCCTCCGGTGGGACGAGACAGACGCGGTCGCGCTCCGCGATCAACCGTGCCGGTTCCTGGTCGCTCAACTCCGTCCGGCCGCTTTCCGGGATGTCGAGGAGCCGGGCGTGAGCACGCCAGCCCTCCCTGACCCGCTCGTCGGCGAGGGTCCACCGCGCTCTCCGGCGGCGGGTCAGTCGTGCACCGGGCCACCGAAGTACGCGTGGCCAGTCGCCGATCCACAGCCGGTCGACGCCTCCGCCCAGCGCCCGTACCAGCAGCCCCGTTGCCACGGCCAGCAGGACGATCCCGGCCGCGACCGCCAGCGCCGTGCCCAGCGACCGTTCGCCGGGGCGGGAGGCCAGGGTGTCGAGGCGGCGCACGACCGCCGGCAGGTCGTACCACCGCCGGTGACCAAGGACCGCCCCCGTTCCCACGGCCCCCAGGAAAAGCAGACTCGTCGGCACTAGATAGCTGAGCCAGCGGGTGGCCAGGCTCTTGCCCAGCTCCGACAGCAGGCCGTTCACGCGGGGGAGTCGAGTCGGCGCAGCCGCTGCGCGTGCAGCCGGCATTCACGGGGCACCTGCGGCGGGTCGTCGAGCAGGACGGCGCGCGAGCAGCGGCCGACCGGGCAGACCAGCACGGGCGGCGCGACCGGGTGTCCCCGGACGGCCGGCAGACCGCCGACGCCCGCGCCGCGGGTAATGCCGTTGAGTCCTGCGGCGACGCCGACACGCCGCAGCAGCCGGTGCAGGTCGCCCTGCGCGCCCGTGACGTCGCCGCCTTCGCGCAGTACGCCGAGGATGCGCTCGGCCTCCAGGCCCGCCGCCTCTCCCGCAGCGCCGGCGAGCGTCAGGATCTCCTCCATCTCGACGCAGATCCGGGCGAGCACGGCCCTGGAGGAGGTCGTGCCACCACCGTCCGATGCCGCTGTTGCTGCCACACGACCCCCTGTGCTTCCTCAGCGTCCCCTGCTTCAATGCTAGTTGGGTGAACGGGACGCTGTCCCGGCACTGAGGAGCGCGGGCGAACGGGGGCGCGGCCATGTTCGGAAAGCGCGGCGGAAAGCGCAGGCGGGCGAAGCAGCGCGAGGAGGAAGAGGCCCTGGCCGCCCTGATTGCGCTCTTCGGCATGGAGTCCGACGGCCGTCCTGTCCCTCCCCTGAACCTCGGCGGCCCGACGCCGTCGGCCGGTCCGTTCCGGACACCGGGATCCGGCTCCTCGGACGAGGCGATCGAGACGATCGGACGCGGCGAGCAACTGCACGAGATGTTCGACGTCACGCACGAGCAACGCCACCTCGACGAGGCGGTACGGCTCTTCACCCGCGTGCTGCGCACTGCCGAACCGGGGGAACTGCGCGCCGCCGCGCTGAACGGACTGGGCAAGTGCGGCTGGTCGCGCTACGAACGCTTCGGCCGGCGTGCGGACATCGACCAGGCCGTCGCCCACCTGCGCGACGCCGTCGCCGCCGCGCCCCCCTACCACCCCATGGTGCCCGCCTGCCGGGCCAACCTCACGGGGGCGCTGGTCACCCGCTGGTCGGCCGCCACCGGCCCCGCCGACCTGGACGAAGCCATCGAGGAGATCCGCGCGGCACTGAGGGACACCTCGCCCGGCGACCCGATCCGGGCGTCGCGGCTCAACACCCTGGCCGGCGCCCTGAAGTCGAAGGCCGAGGCATACCAGGACTCCTCGGCACTCGGCGAGGCCATCAGGACGCTGGAGGAGTCACTGAGTCTGGCCCGGGCGGGCGGCCGACGCAGCGACGTCACCATGGCCGCCTCCAACCTCGCGGAGGCGCTGCGCATGCACCATGCGTGGGCACGCGACAAAGACGCCCGGACACTGGCCCGCGCCGCCGACCTGGCCCGTGAGGCCCTGGCGGGGACGGCGCCGACACATCCCACCTGGGCGCGTTTCCAGTCCAACCTCAGCCTCGTTCTGCAAGATCTCTACCGTGCGTGTGGGGACCTCCGCGACCTCACTGCGGCCGTATCGGCGTCCCGTAGCGCGCTGGCCGCCACTCCCCGGAGTCACCCCAACCGTGTCGAACGGCTCGCGGCGCACGCCGCCGCCACCCGCGCCGAGTTCGAACACGCGGCGGGCCTGCGCCATCTGTCCGACCCCGACGCCCTGTTGATGCCGCTCCCGGAGTTCCTGAAAATCACCTTCTCGCGAGGGCTATCGAAGGAGAACCGGGACCGGCTGAAGGCTTCGGTCCGTGCGGCCGAGGAGGCGGCTGCCGCCACACCGCCCGGTCACGTGATGCACGGAATCATCCAGACCCATCTGACATCGGCCAGATTCGCCCAGGCGGGCCTGACCGGCACCAGCAGGAGCACCTCCCCGCGGCGGCTCGTGGACGACATCGACTCGTCCGCTCACGACACCACCCTGGCCGTCCGGCTACGTGTCCACGCGGCACGCATGCTCGCCGCCCTGTGGATGCTGGAGGCCATGTCGGACACGGGCGAACGGGCCGATCGGGCACGAAAGAAGGCACAGACGGCCTTCGATCTCGCCCTCGAACTGATGCCGCGCCTGAGCACGCAGTCCCTGCCGCGCGGCGACCGGGAGCGGCAACTGGGGCAGAGCGTCGGCCTCGCCCGTGATGCCGCCGCCTGCTCGCTCAGCCTGCTCCCGCCCGACCCGTACGCCGCGCTGCGCCAGCTGGAACAGGGCCGTGGCGTCATGTTGGGCCAGGCTCTCGACGCGCGTACCGATGTGACCGAGTTACGCGTCCGCCACCCCCGACTCGCCGAGCGGTACGAAGAGTTGTGCCGCGAGCTGGACCGCCCGGAGGTGGCCAGTTTCTCGCCGCCGCCACTCGCCGCCGACGTGTCGCACGGTGCCGTTCCCCTGGCGGGTGGGGAACGGCACGCGCTGGCCGCCCAGTGGGAGGACCTCATACGCACGGTGCGTGACACGCCCGGATTCTCCGGCTTCCTCCAGCCCCCCGACCCCGTCCGGCTGGCGGCCGAGGCGGGCGCGCACGGTGCCGTCGCCGTCATCAACGTCAGTGCCCTCGGATGCCACGCGTTACTGCTCCAGCACGGACACCTGCGGGCGCTGCCGCTGCCGCGCGTGCACTACGACGACCTGCTGCGGGAATCCGGTGCCTTCACGGAGAACCTGCGCAAGGCAACCGGCACCGGACTGCCCCTCACCGAACAGGCGGCGGCGCAGCAGGACATCGTCCGGACGCTCGCCTGGCTCTGGGAAGCCGTTGCCGAACCGGTGCTGGGCGCCCTCGGCTTCACCGGGGCCCCACCCGAGGGCCGGACACCACCCCGGATGTGGTGGGTCCCGACCGGGCCGCTCACCGTCCTGCCGCTGCACGCCGCCGGTCTGTCGGCGACACCGGGTGCGAACACGCTGGACCGGGTCGTGTCCTCGTACACCACCACAGTCCGCGAGCTGGTGCGCGCCCGCGCACGTCCCTCCTCGCCCACCCGCCGCACGCTCGCCGTCGCCTTGCGCCACACTCCCGGCGCCGCCGAGCTGGGCCGGGCCGAGAGCGAGACCCGCGCACTGGCGCAGCACCTGCCGGTGGAGCTGACACTGACCGGCCCTCGGGCGAACTACCGAAGCGTGCTCGACGCCCTGCCCCATCACACGTGGGCCCATATCGCCTGCCACGCGGTCAGCGCCGCAGACGCCGACTCCGGGGGCCACCTGCTGCTTCACGACCATGCCGAACGCCTGCTGACCACGGCGGACATTGCCCGGCTCCGGCTGGACCAGGCAGAGCTGGCCTACCTCTCCGCGTGCGACACGCTGCGTGGGCGCGACGCACTGGCCGACGAGGCGATGCACATCACCGGTGCCTTCCATACGGCGGGCTTCACCCAAGTGATCGGGACGCTCTGGCCCGTGGACGACGAGGAGGCCGCCGAGATCGCGAAGGACTTCTACGCGAACGTGACGACTGATCCGGACTTCTCCAGCGGGTCCGGCGCCTTGGGGGCCGCTCATGCCCTCCACGAGGCGGTCCGCGCCCGACGCGAACAGAACCCCGACACTCCGACGTTGTGGGGCGCGCACGTGCACTACGGGGCATGAAGAGCCTGTTTCGAAGTCCGAGTGAATATCCGCCCAGCCCAGGAGTCGAACGGAGACTGGCGGACCGCCGTACAGGCCGTGCACCGGCTGCGCGAGGTGTGGACTGAGACCGAGCTCCAGGATGTCCGGAGCACGCGGTCTGTACCGCCGACGACCCGACGGCCGCCGCTCACGCCCGGCCGGTCCGGGCCGGGCGAGTGCGCCCATCACCTGGGCGTCAGACGAGACGTGACTGCTGCCGCAGCGGGCTGCTTGCCCGGTGCAGGCTCCTGAGCGCTTGCCCGTAGGAGGCGATGAGCGAGGTCTGAAGGTAGGCCACGCCCAGCTCGTCGCAGTAACGGTGCACGAGTAGCTGTGCCTTGCGCAGATTCGGCGAGGGCATGCTCGGGAACAGGTGGTGCTCAATCTGGTAGTTCAGTCCGCCCAGCACCACGTCCGTGCACCAGTTTCCGCGCACGTTGCGGGAAGTGAGGACCTGCCGGCGCAGGAAGTCGGGCCGGTCACCGCCGGTGAGCGTCGGCATTCCCTTGTGATTCGGGGCGAAGATGGCTCCCAGGTAGACCCCGAAGAGGCACTGGTGCACGACGAGGAACACCACGGCCTTCCCCGGGGACAACACGAGGAACAGTGCGCCGAGATACAGGGCGAAGTGAGTGACGAGAAGAGTTCCCTCGATCCGGCGGTGCTTGAGGCTACGGTCCGCCAGCGCTCGCATGCCCGCGACGTGCAGGTTGAAGCCCTCCAGCGTCAGCAGGGGGAAGAACAGGTACGCCTGTATCCTGCCAAGCATTCGGGGCAGACCAGTGGCCTTGTGGGCCTGTGCCTGACTCCAGACAAGAATGTCGGGCGCCACGTCCGGGTCGAGCTCTTCGTGGTTGGGGTTCGCGTGGTGGCGGGAGTGCTTGTCCTGCCACCAGCCGTACCCCATGCCGATCCCCATATTGGCGGCGAGCCGCCCGATCAGCGCGCTCGAACGGCTACGCCGGAACACCTGACGATGACCGACGTCGTGCGCGACGAGCGCGACCTGCCCGAAGACCGCAGCGAGGAACACAGCGGTGAGCAGCGTCCACCAGCTGTCGCCGACCGTCACGAAGGCCAGCCAGCCGACCGCGTAGGCCGCGGTCACCAGCGCCATGCGCACGCCGTAGTAGAAGGGGCGCCGCCGCAGCAGCCCCGCGTCCTTGATCTGTTTGGAGAGACGCGAGAAGTCACTGCCCGCTCGTCGTTCCCGAGTCGGGGCAGTGTCGCTCGCGTGGTGTTTCGTGTCTGTGGTCATCGTCGGTCCTGTCGTCCGCGAACGGAGCAGGAACTGACGGGCGTCGAAGGAGGGTGAGTGGTCGGCATGATGCCTCGTTTTCCGGCGCCGGCCCGCGTGCGGATGACGTCACAACGGCACGTCGCACATGAAGTCGGGTCGGGGCGGTAGGGGGATTGAATCTGCGACGCCGCCGTGGCGAGGTGTCCAACAGATCGGTTCCACACTGTGCTGGCACAGCACTGGCATTCAGCGCGCGTCACAAAATCGGCGCGGACGCCCGTATCTCTCCCCAGGGCCAGGGAAGAGCAGCCATGCACCGGGGCGTCCTGACTTCAGGGTACACAAGGCGTTGTAGGGGCCGGATGTGGTCGGAATCAGGCCACGCTTCTGCCGCATGCTCGATCCGCGTGCACGCTGAGAGGCACCCCCCTGTGCGGGTCGCTCTGGAGCCACCGCCGTGGTGCGGATGACCCCCTGAGCCTGGGCCCACTTCACGGAGGAGGGGGGACCACACGCGAACGCTCCCGGCGGGCCGGTGATCCTGGTCGTGACCCCGGTTGCCAGGAGCCCAGTGCGCGTCGTGCGGCGCGAACTGGGCGTCGCCGGCTGCCCGGCCACGCCGGGGGCAGTGTCCGGTCGGACTACCCGGCGCCCGTCAACGACACCGTTCTTGTCGGCGAGCTCGCCGCCGTGCACCGCGAACTGTTCGGACTGCCCGGAGTGCTCGACTTCGACCGGCCTTGCTGGGCGGTGAGCGCGGCCCGAAGTCGTCCGCACCCGTACGTGCCGGATGCGGGGGCCTCGGGCGGAGGTGCCGAGCCGGTGTTGGAGAGGTTCCGCAGGTCGATGCACGCGGGTCGATGCACGCGGGTCGCCCGCGTTCGACGGCTGTCGAGCAGGTTATGCGCTGACGCTTGTTTGACGCTCCGGCACCCGGATGGCTGACAAGCCGGTCGCAAAGGGTGGCTGACCTGTGATTTTGTGCGTGGGCATGAGGGGCGATGGGGGCGCTACGGGCGATGTCCTGACGCTTGTTCTGAAGGGGTACCAGGCGAGTGTGGGCAGGTCAGGCGGCGCCAAGACCGCGAGCTGCGACGCGAAGCCGAGGGCAGGTGACGCTCAGGTGGAGTCGCAGGGCCAACGCGATCGACCATCGCGGTCGCGTCACCTTCCTGGCCCTTCCTCTGGAGAGTTCAAGTCACGCGCGATTCTGCGAGGGCCGTCACCTGCTTCGTCTGTGTCGCCGACGATGCTCGAAATGCTCTGGTGACCAACTTTCCGCTCCTGGCGACTGGAAGACCCGAAGCGACTCGCCTCTGAATCCGGTGAGCCGTTTCGGAACTGAGTTTAGTTCGCCACTTCGGCACTCAACTCGATTGCGGATGCCTCTGAAATGTCAAGCGCTTCAATAACGTGCCCCGCCGCCTCTGCGGAGAAGAGTGCGTTGGTCACGCTGAGGAGAAAGCCGGGCGTAGGTGGATGGTAAGCTTCTCGCTGCAGGGTGAACTTTTCTCCGCTGGGCAACGCAAAAGCGAAGCACAACCATTCAGCGAGTGAGTCCACTCCGATATCGGGCCGCCCCCAACGGCGATAGAGTGCCATGAGGTCAACCTGGACTAGCGCCAAGTATCGTATTTCCTTTGACGATATTTCTTGATCCGGAATTCGCTCAATGTTCGTAAAGTGTGGTTTCACCTGAAGATGCTGCCTTGCGCTCGTGATGATGATCGGGATGCCTGCCATATCCGTTCCATCGGATACGGAACTCTCCTACTCTTGTCCTGCCGGCTTTTTCTGTGCCGCCCTGTGCGCCTCGGTGAGGGCTCGTTGTCTGAGGTTGCAGCCGAACAACTGGACAGTGGCGGCGGCCAGGACGTCATCCCTGCCGATGGTCCGAGTGCCCCCTCTGCGGGCGGACGGGGTCCGGAGGGGATCCATGAGGAGCGGGGGCGGGGCGGATTCATCCGATTCCGCCAGGGTGACCGTACCGAAACGGTTGCCCGCGCCCTCGCGGACGATCGTGGCCGCGTCCCGGGCGAGGTCCGTCAGGAATGTGCTCGCTATGCCGTCCAGGTCGCGGACCATCGCGGGGGTGGCCGTCGCCACCTGGCTGCGTAGTATTTTCTTTACTCCGGCCTCGAATCTGTGGGCGCCGACCAGAGCACTCGGTCTGCGTGACCTGCTGCGCTTTCCAGCAGCCACCATGGCACCGTCAGCGTCGTACAGGACACCGGTCAGACCGTGAAACGTCGGGCTGTGGTCGTACCACTTGACTCCCACCTCAAGCTCGACGTTCCGGTCGATCGCCGAGAGAAGGTCCCGGGGGAGCAGTTTCTTCCGTGCCTCGTGCGCCGCCGCTCCCCTCGCGCCGTCGATGATCTCCGCCAGCACTGTTCGCGTCACCGATGCGGCGGCCCACGCTGCCTGCCTGGAGATGTGCATCGGGGTTACCGTCCTGAAGACCACTCTGACGAGAGAAGGCTTGAACGGCGTGACGTCCATGGCCGCGGCGGTTTCGGGCCCGCTGGGCTCACGGGATGCGTGCTGTGCGGTCATCGGAGGAAACGCTCCCTGTTACCGGAGTTACCGGAGCTTTCGGTGTTGTCAGTGTTGTCGGAGGGGCACGCTTCATCACCCGTGCTCTCTTCTCCCGTCCTCCGTCGACCGTCCGAAGAGGCCTTTCGCCGAGTTTGTCCGTGAAGCCGCTTGCGGTGATGGCCGTTGCATCGACCGCTGTGCCGGCTTGGCCCCAGGCCAGGCGGATTCCTTGAGCAGCACGGCGACAACGCCCGGAATTCGTGCTGCCGCGCGGTAGAGGGCCGCGGCTGCCTCCGGCGGTGCTACCGACTTCCGCAGCAGGTCGCCGATGATGACGAAACCTCCTGGTCCGGACCGGTGGTGGAGCCGGAACCTCGTCGGATCGCGCCATCGACCGCCCCTGCCTGGTCCTACGCCCGAGGCTCGATCAGGCCGTCGACCGTGACGCCCGCGCCCCGCCCGTCTCAGGCAGTGCTGCCCGTGCTGCCCGCGCCCCGATCGGCCCGGTATGCGCGGAGGAACGTCCGTACTCCCTCGACGACGAGAGGGCGTACGCGGGGGTCCTGTGCGGCGTTCGCGGAGCCGAGGCGGTCCAGTGCGACGCCGAAGGTCAGCGCGAGGAACTGGTCGGCCGCCAGCCGGGCGTCGGGGGCGTCGAGCAGCCCGGCCTCGGCGAAGGCCGCGAACCGCTCGGCGATCGCCTCGTCGGGAGTGTCCGCCATGGGGTTGTAGTCCTGCTGCGGCAGCTGGCCGGACTCCGTCCGGACCAGGCGTTGCAGTGTCGTGTACTCCGCCGAGCCGAGCATGTCGGTCGCGATGCGCAGCGCGAACGCGACCAGGCCGTCCTCCAGTTCGGCGGGCTCGGTCAGGTCCGCGAGGGTGTCGTCGAGGGTGCGCCGGACCGTGGTGACCAGCGACTGGCCGACCGAGTCGACGACCGCCCGCAGCAGGGTCCGCTTGTCGCCGAAGTAGTCGTAGACCGTCCGCTTGGACACCTCCGCCCGGGCGGCGACCGCGTCGACGCTGGAGCGGTCGAAGCCGTCGGCGAGGAACAGTTCCCTGGCCGCCGAGAGGATGGCGGCCCGTTTCTGCGAGGACCCCTCGCGCAGGGTCTTGGTGATCGGCATGGGCTCATCCTAACCGTTCTACACTGCACGGTGTAGTGTAGTTCTGGTCCGGTGAGTCCCGTGCGCGTCCCTCCGTGTGCGGTCGGCTCCGTCCCGCCGGGCCGTGACGGAAAGGACCTCCATGACCACGACTTCGGCTCCTCCGCTCCGTATCGGCAAGGCCGCCGTCCGCTCCCTCGGCATCCTGGCGCTGGCCACCGGCGCCCTGGAATCGGTGGTGACGCCGACGCTCCCGCTCCTGCGGCGTGAGCTGGACATGAGTCACGCCGAAGGGGCGCTGCTCAGCATCGTGCTCCTCGTCACCGGCGCGCTGATCACGCCGGTGGCCGGGAAGTTAGGCGACCGCTACGGCGGGAAACGGGTCCTCGTCCGGCTGATGGTGGTCGTCTGTGCCGGGGGTCTGGTGTCCGCCCTGGCGCCGAACCTGCCGGTGCTGCTGCTCGGCCAGATACTCCAGGGCGCGATGGTGGGCGCGCTGCCCCTGTCGTTCATCCTCGTGCGCGAACACCTCCCCGAGGGCGAGTCCAAGGTGGCCATCGGGGTGGTCAGCGGACTGTTCGTCGGGGGCACGATGGCGGGGACGCTGGCGGCCGGTCCCGTGGCCGAAGGGCTGTCCCGGCACTGGATGTTCGCGCTGCCCACGTTCGCGGTCATCGGGGCCACCGTGCTGGTGCACCGGCTGATGCCGCAGGATCCGCCGCGCCGGCCGGACGGCGCCGGGATCGACTGGCCCGGCCTGGTCCTCCTGAGCGGAACGCTCGTCACCCTCATGCTCGTTCTGGCGCTGGCGCCCGAGATCGTCGCGCGTCCCCTCGTGCTCGTCGCCCTCCTCGTGCTGCTGGCCGCCTTCGCGACCGGGTGGGTGGCCGTCGAACGGCGCGCGGCCTCGCCGATGGTCGATCTGCGCATGGTGGGGCGGCCCGAGGTGTGGAAAGCGTGCGTGCTGACGTTCATGATCTGCGTCGGTACGTCGGTGGCGGCCTATCTCGTCCCGGCGCTGTTCGCGGTACCCGCCGACGCGTACGGGTTCGGGGCGAGCGCGACGCAGATCGGCCTCTTCCTGCTGCCCGGGGCCGTGGCCGCGTCACTGGCCGGGCCGGCCGGCGGGTTCGGGGCGCGGCGCTTCGGTTCGCGTGCCGTGGTCACCGTAGGGGTTCTCGTCATGGCCGCCGGCCTGTTCGGCCTGGCGGCCGTCCACACCGAGGTCTGGCACCTCGTCGTCGGCAAGATGCTCATCGCGCTCGCCAACGGGCTCTGCGTCACGGCGATGGTGACCAGCACCGCCACCTCCGTCGACCGCGGTGACACCGGCATCGCCACCGGCCTGGTCCTGGTGACGCGCGTGATCGGCTTCGCCGTGGGGGTCCAGATCAGCGGCGCGATCCTCACTGCCAGGACCCCCGCCGGGTCGGACCTCCCGGCCGAATCGGCCTATGTCGTCGGCTTCGTCCTGGCCGGAGCCGTCACGGCGCTGTCCCTGCTCGTCGTCCGCACCCTGAGCAAAGGAGTCAAGAAATGACCCGCGTCGACATGTTGGTGAACGGTCCCGCCGCCGCCCGGGGCCGTACGGTCCTGATATCGGGGGCCGGCATCGCGGGGCCCGCCCTCGCGTACTGGCTGAACCGCTACGGATTCGCGGTCACGGTGGTCGAGAAGGCGGGCACGGTCCGCGACGGCGGCTATCCCATCGATGTGCGCGGCACCGCGCTCGACGTCGTCCGGCGGATGGGGATCCTGCCCCGGCTGCGGGACGCGCACATCGATCTGCGACGGCTGACCTTCCTCGACGAGGACGGCTCCCGGGTGGCCTCGGTCGACCCGCACGCCGTCACCGGCGGGGTCGCGGGAAGAGACCTGGAGGTGCGACGCGGGGCGCTGGCCGGGGCGCTCCACGAGGCCGTCCGCGACGACGTGGAGTTCCTGTTCGACGACTCCATCGACACTCTCGCCCAGCACCGCCACGGGGTCGACGTCACCTTCCGCGGGGGAGGCAGCCGTACGTTCGACCTGGTGGTGGCGGCGGACGGGCTGCACTCGCACACCCGCGCGCTCCTGTTCGGACCCGAGGAGCGGTTCCACCGCTATCTCGGTCACTGCTTCGCCGGGTTCACCCTGCGCAACACCTTCGGGCTCGTCCGCGAGACCGTGATGTGGAACGCCCCGGGGCGGGCCGCCGTGCTGTACGCCGTGGGCGACGACGGAGACGTGCACGGCTTCCTCACCTTCGCCCGCACCCAACCGCCGTTCGACGCGTTCCGTGACCCGGGGGCCCAACGGGACCTGGTAGCCGAGGTCTTCGACGGTGCGGGGTGGGAGGTCCCGGGCATGCTCGCCGCCCTGCGCGACGCGGACGACCTGTTCTTCGACGTGGTCAGCCAGATCCGCATGGACCGCTGGTCCAGCGGCAGGGTCGCGCTGGTGGGCGACGCCGCGTACGCGCCCTCCTTCCTCACCGGCCAGGGCTCCAGCCTCGCCCTGGTCGGCGCGTACATGCTCGCCGGATCGCTGGCGGCCGAACGGGATCACGCCGCGGGCTTCGCCGCCTACGAGCGCGACACCCGTGCGTTCGTGACCCTGAACCAGGATCAGGTCGGCAAGGGAGAGGCCGCCCTCTTCCCGGCCACCGCCCGGGGGCTGGAGCAGCGCAACACCATGCTGCGCTCTCTGGGCTCCATGCCGCCCCCGGTGGAGGGGCGGCCGGCCCACGAGGCCCTGGTGCTGCCGGAGTTCAGGCTCCCGGGGTGAGCGTCGCGCCGGTCTGCCGGGGGACCCGCAGGGGGTTGTCGTCGCGGAGTTCGGGGGGCAGGAGGGCGTCGGGGAAGGACTGGTAGCAGACCGGGCGCAGCCAGCGTTCGACGGCGAGGGTGCCGACGCTCGTGGTTCCGGGCGAGCTCGTCGCCGGCCACGGCCCCCCGTGCACCATCGCGTGGCAGACCTCGACGCCGGTGGGCCAGCCGCCCCACAGAACGCGGCCCGCCCGCTCCTCCAGCACAGGCAGCAGCCCGAGGGCCGTCGTCCGGTCGGCGTCCGTCGCGTGCAGGGTGGCCGTCAGCTGGCCCTCCAACTCCTCCAGCAGGTGCAGGAGTTCGTCCATGCCCGACCAGCGCACGACGAGCCCCGCCGCGCCGAAGACCTCGCCGGAGAGGTCCGTGTGCGCGGTGTACGTGGCCGTGTCGC
Source organism: Streptomyces sp. CA-278952 (assembly GCF_028747205.1). Taxonomy (NCBI): domain Bacteria; kingdom Bacillati; phylum Actinomycetota; class Actinomycetes; order Kitasatosporales; family Streptomycetaceae; genus Streptomyces; species Streptomyces sp. CA-278952. The sequence continues at coordinate 1,648,599 of NZ_CP112880.1, read as the reverse complement.
ACACCAGGACGACGGGGGCCGGCGCGTATGCACCGGCCCCCGCCGTGCCCCGTGCCACCTCCCGTACGCCCGGTACGTCCTCCCACCGCCGTACGCCCTCGGTGTACGCCCGGGCGATGTCCGGGGTGAGCATGACCTGCCCCTCCGCGGCCTTCACGGCCCGGGCGGCGGCGGAGAGGAAGGCGTCGCCCGCCGGTCCGGCAGGCAGCAGCAGGAGGCCGGGGTTGGTGCAGAACTGCCCCGCGCCGGCCGTCAGCGAGGCCACGTACGCGTCGGCCGCGGCTTCCGGCTCGGCGAGGGCTCCGTCGAGCATGATCACGGGATTGACCGCGGACATCTCGGCGTGGACCGGGATGGGCACCGGGCGCGAGCGGCCGGCGGCGAGCAGCGCCAGCCCGCCGGTCCGGGAGCCGGTGAACCCCACCGCGGTGATCCGCGGATCGCCGACCAGGGCGAGCCCGACGTCGTGACCCCGGCCCACCAGCAGGGAGAACACACCGGCCGGCATGCCGGTGCGCGCGGCGGCGGCCGTGACGGCTCGGGCCACCATCTCTCCGGTGCCCGGGTGCGCCGGGTGCCCCTTGACCACCACGGGGCAGCCTGCGGCCAGCGCGGACGCGGTGTCGCCGCCCGCGACCGAGAACGCCAGCGGGAAGTTGCTCGCACCGAACACGGCCACCGGGCCGAGAGGCACGCGCCGGAGCCGTACGTCCGTGCCCGAGGGGCCGGAGTCGATCCGGGCGCCGAGGGCGGCCCCGCTCCTGACGAGGTCGGCGAAGAGGCGCAACTGCCCGCAGGCGCGTCCCCGTTCACCGGTCAGCCGGGCCGGCGGGAGCCCGGTCTCCCGGGCGGCGAGTTCCAGCAGGGCGTCGCCCAGGGCCTCGATCTCCTCCGCGCAGGCGTCGAGGAAGGCCGCCCGCCGCTCGGGCGGCAGGGCGCGGAAGGCGCGGGCGTCCGCCGCGGCGAGCCGGGCCGCCTCGGCGACCTGCTCCGCCGAGGCGTCCCGGTGCGGGGGGCCGAACGGTTCGCCGGTCGCGGCGGCGACCGCGTGCCAGGCGTCGTTCCCGGTGCCGGGGACCGCGCGACCGGCCAGGAGCGAGTGCCCGGCCAGGAGTGGGTTCGCGGTCGCGAGTGGGCTCCCGGCCGGGAGTGGGTTCTCGGTCGAGGGTGCGTTCTCGGTCGGGAGTGCGTTCCTTGTCGGGGGTGAGTCGCCGGTCAGGGGGGCCGGGCCGGTCGGGGGAGTGGGGCCGTTGAGGGGGGCGGGCCTGTTCCGGGGCGGCTCCCCGGGCAGGGATGGGTTTCCGGTCGGGTTCACAGCGATGCGTCTCCCTGTGCGCGCCGGTGGGCGGCGCGCCGTCGTCGGGTGCCCGGGTGAAAGTCACCGGAGCGGTGGCGTTGTCCTCGGGTCGTCCGGATGTATAGCCTAAGCAATGGCATGTGACATTGCACTAAGGAGCGGCCATGAAAGTCGTCGTCGTCGGAGCGGGCATCGTGGGCGCCGCGTGCGCGTTCCACGCCGCCGCGGCGGGGCTCGACGTCACGGTCCTCGACCGTGGTCCCGTCGGAGCGGGCACGACCAGCCGGGGGGAGGGCAACATCCTCCTCTCCGACAAGGAGCCCGGCCCCGAACTGGAGCTGGCCCGGCTCAGCCGGGACCTCTGGGACGAGGCCGGTGAGGAACTCGGCCCGGAGACCGTCGAGTTCGAGGCCAAGGGCGGCCTCGTCGTCGCGAGCACACCCGAAGCCCTCACCGCCCTCCACGCGTTCGCCGCGCGCCAGGCGGCCGCGGGCGTCCGCACCGAAGCAGTCGAACGCGTCGGCGAACTCGAACCCCACAGCGCGCCCGGCCTCCCCGGCGGCGTCCACTACCCGCAGGACGCCCAGGTGCAGCCCGTTCTCGCGGCGGCCGCACTGCTGCGCGCCGCGGTCCGGCACGGGGCCCGGACACAGACCGGCGAGGCCGCGGCCGCGGTCACCGGGGCCGACGGCCGGATCACCGGAGTGCGCACCACCGACGGCAGGGTGCTCCCCGCCGACGCCGTGGTCAACGCCGCCGGCACCTGGGGCGGCGAGGTCGGCCGCCGCCTCGGCGCGCCCGTCGAGATCCTGCCCCGCCGGGGCTTCGTCCTCGTCACCGAGCCGCTGCCGCCGATGATCCGGCACAAGGTCTACTCCGCCGACTACGTGGCCAACGTCGCCTCCAGCGACGAGGGTCTGGAGACGTCGTGCGTCGTGGAGGGCACCCGCGCGGGCACGATCCTGATCGGCGCCAGCCGCGAACGCGTCGGCTTCGACACCTCGATGAACCCGGCCGTGGTGGCCACGCTCGCCGCCCAGGCATGCCGCCTCTTCCCGTTCCTGCGCGGCGTCCACCTGATCCGTGCCTACCGGGGCTTCAGGCCGTACTGCCCGGACCACCTGCCGGTCATCGGCCCCGACCCCCGTGTCCCCGGTGTCGTCCACGCGTGCGGCCACGAGGGCGCCGGCATCGGCCTCGCCCCCGGGACCGGCGCCCTGGTCACCGCCCAGCTCCTCGGCCGCCCGTGGCGGGGCGCCGATCCGGCCGCCCACACCGGCCTTCTGCCCGACCGATTCCTCAACCCCGGAGGTGTGCCCGAGTGACCGCAGTGAACGCGTTCACCGTGGACGGCGAGCCGTTGCCGTTCCTACCGGGACAGACCCTGGCCGCCGCGCTCGTCGCCTCGGGCCGGGTCGCCTGGCGGACCACCCGGGACGGCCGACGGCCCCGGGGCATCTTCTGCGGGATCGGCGTCTGTTACGACTGCCTGGTGACCGTCGATGGAACGGGCGGGCAGCGCGCTTGCCTGGTGCAGGCCCGCGCGGGCATGGCCGTCACGACCGGGGAGGCCGACGATGAGTGAGCCCCGTGACCTCGTGGTGGTGGGCGCGGGCCCGGCCGGCATGGCCGCCGCCGCCACCGCCCTGGACGGCGGGCTGCGGGTCGCTCTCGTCGACTCGGGCGCCGCCCCGGGCGGCCAGTTCTGGCGCCACCCCCCGCTCCTCGCGCGGGAAGCCGTTCCGACCGCCGATCTGCACCACGGGCTGAGCACCTACCGGGCGCTGTGCGCCACCCTCTCCGCCCACGAGCGCACCGGACGGCTCACGCTGCTGCTGAACCACCATGTGTGGACCACGGCCCGCGACGGGGACGGCTTCACCGTCCACGCCGTGGACCGCGGCCGGGCACCCGAAGAGCGGGCCGTCGTGCTGCGCGCGCCGGCGCTGCTGGTGGCGACGGGTGCGTACGACCGCCAACTCCCCTTCCCCGGCTGGGACCTGCCCGGAGTGCTCACCGCCGGCGGGCTCCAGTCACTGCTCAAGGGCGGGGGAGTCGTCGCCGGCCGCCGGGTGGTCCTCGGCGGCACGGGCCCCTTCCTGCTGCCGGTCGCCGCCGCCCTCGCCGCCCGCGGGGCGAAGGTCGTCGCCGTGTGCGAAGCGGCGGCGCCCTCGGCCTGGTTGCACCACCCCGCGGCCCTGCTGCGCAACCCCGCCAAGTGGGCCGAGGGCGCGCGGTACGCGGGCACCCTCGCCCGGCACCGCGTCCCGGTCCGCACCCGCACCGCGATCGTCGGCGCCGAAGGAGCAGGGGGGCGGGTCGCCGCCGTGCGCACCGCCGCTCTGGACGCCGACGGGCGCCCGCTCGCGGGCACGGAACGCCGGATCGAGGCCGACACCGTGGGCGTCGGCTGGGGCTTCGTCCCCCAGCTCGACCTGCTGCTCCCGCTCGGCTGCGACCTCGCCGACGCGGGCGACGGCACCATGGCCGCCGCCGTCGACGACGGACAGCGCACCACAGTGCCCGGGCTGTACACGGCGGGCGAGACCTGCGGCGTGGGCGGGGCCGCGCTCGCGGTGAGCGAGGGGCGCCTCGCCGCCGTCTCGGTGCTCACCGACCTCGCCGCCCCCGGCCGGCCCGGCACCCGCCGCCCGGCCGCGGAGCGCCGGGCGGTGGCCCGGCACCGCGCCTTCGCCCGGGCGATGGCACAGGCCCACCCCCTGCCCCCGGCCTGGCCCGCGTGGCTGACCGACGACACACCGGTCTGCCGGTGCGAAGAGGTCACCGCGGGGGCGGTCCGGTCCGCCCGCGCCGACGAGGCGGCAGCCGACCACCGGCAGGTCAAACAGCTGACCAGAGCCGGTATGGGCTGGTGCCAGGGCCGGATGTGCGGGCCGGCCGTCCACTGCCTCGTCTCCGCCCGCGATCAGCCGTACGCCCCCGCCGAGCGGCTGATCGCGACCCCCGTCACCCTCGGTGCGCTCGCCGATTCCGTCGAGCCCACTTCCGACCCCATCTGAGGAGTTCCCATGGATCTGGACCGCACCTCCGTTCCCACCCGCATGCCCTGGCACGGGGTCATCGTCGCGACGAGCCTCCCGTTCGGCCCGGACCTCGCCGTCGACCACGGCGCCTACGGGGACAACGTCGCCTGGCTCGCCGAACAAGGCCTGCACGGCGTCGCCCCGAACGGATCGCTGGGCGAATACCAGACCCTGACGTACGAGGAGCGCGACCGCGTCGTGGAGACCGCCGTCGCCAACGCCCCCGAGGGCTTCACCGTGATGCCGGGCGTCGGAGCGTACGGCGCGCTCGAGGCGAGGCGGCACGCGCGGTTCGCCCAGGACGCCGGCTGCCAGGCCGTCATGTGCCTGCCGCCCAACGCCTACCGGGCCGACGACCGGGCCGTCCTGGAACACTACGCGATGGTCGCCTCCGCCGGCCTCCCCGTCACCGCCTACAACAACCCCATCGACACCAAGGTCGACCTGCGCCCGGAGCTGCTGGCCAAGCTGCACGCCGAAGGGTTCATCGTGGGCGTGAAGGAGTTCTCCGGCGACGTCCGCCGGTGCTACGCCCTCAACGAACTCGCCCCCGGGCTCGATTTGATCGTCGGCACCGACGACACCCTCCTGGAAGTCGGCGTCGCCGGCGCCAAGGGCTGGGTCGCCGGCTACCCCCAGGTCTTCCCGCGCGCCTGCCTCGACCTCTACAACGCCTCGCTGGCCGGCGATCTCGACACCGCGCTCCCGCTCTACCGACAGCTCCACTCCGTACTGCGCTGGGACAGCAGGACCGAGTTCGTCCAGGCGATCAAGCTCGGCCAGGACATGATCGGCCGGACCGGCGGTGGCTGCCGTCCGCCCCGGCAGACCCTGGACCCGGAGACCGAGGCCGTCGTCCGCGCCGCCACCCAGGCCCTCATCGACGCGGGGGTGAACTGACGTGCGCTCCACGGTCTGTTACCACGCGGTCGACTCGCACACCGAGGGCATGCCGACCCGGGTCATCACCGGCGGGGTGGGGGTTTTGCCGGGCGCGACGATGGCCGAGCGACGGCAGCGGTTCCAGGCGGAGCGCGACGGACTGCGCACCCTGCTCATGTGCGAGCCGCGCGGGCACGGGGCCATGTCCGGAGCGATCCTCCAGCCCCCGACCCGGCCGGACGCCGACTTCGGCGTGCTGTTCATCGAGGTGTCCGGCTGCTTGCCCATGTGCGGCCACGGCACCATCGGCGTGGCGACGGTCCTCGTGGAGACCGGCATGGTCGAGGCGGTCGAACCGGAGACCCTCATCCGCCTCGACACCCCCGCGGGCCTCGTCACGGCACGGGTCGCCGTGCGCGACGGCCGCGCCGAGTCCGTCACCCTGGAGAACGTCGCCTCCTACAGCCACGCGCTGGACCAGGTCGTCGAGGTCGAGGGGTTCGGCCCGGTCCGCTACGACATGGCGTACGGCGGCAACTTCTACGCCATCGTGCGCACCGAGGACCTCGGCATCCCCTACGGCCGGGCGGAGAAGGGGCGGCTGCTGGAGGCGGGCCTGGCCGTCATGGGGGCGATCAACGAGCGGAACCCGGTGGTCCACCCGGAGAACCCCGCGATCGACGTCTGCCACCACGTCTATCTGGAGGCGCCCGGCTCGACCGCCGAGCACTCGCGGCACGCCATGGCCATCCACCCCGGCTGGTTCGACCGCTCGCCCTGCGGGACGGGAACCAGTGCCCGGATGGCCCAACTGCACGCGCGGGGACAGCTGGAGACCGGACAGGACTTCGTCAACGAGTCCTTCATCGGGTCCCGTTTCACGGGCCGGATCCTGGCGGAGACCACGGTCGGCGGCAGGCCCGCCGTACTGCCCTCCGTCACCGGCCGCGCCTGGATCACCGGGACCGCGCAGTACCTGCTCGACCCCACGGACCCCTACCCGACGGGATTCACCGTATGACCTCCGATCCGTACACCGTGCCGATCGGGACCGCGTACACCGGGACGGCAGCGACGGCTTACACCGTGCCGATCGGGACCGCGTGCACCGGGACGGCCGGGGCGGCGTACACCGTGCCGATCGACACGGTCGACTGGCACACCGGGGGCGAGCCGTTCCGGATCGTGCCCACAGCCCCGCCGGCCGTGACCGGGCACGGGCCCACCGTCGCCGAGCGCCGCACGGCCGCCATGGCCGACGCCGGGGTGCAGTGGACCCGGGCCCTGCTGTGCGGCGAACCGCGCGGCCACGCCGACATGTACGGGGCCTTCCTGGTGCCGCCCGACGACGCCGGGGCCCACCTCGGCGCCCTCTTCTGGCACAAGGACGGCTTCTCCACGGCCTGCGGGCACGGCACGATAGCCCTCGGTGCCTGGGCGGTCGCCACCGGCCTGGTCCCGGCGCCCGCCGACGGCACGACGGACGTCGTCATCGACGTCCCCTCCGGCCGTGTCACGGCGAGCGTGCGCACGGCCGGCGGCCGGGTCGCGGACGTGACGTTCGTCAACGTCCCCGGCCATGTCCACGCGCGCGGCGTCGAGGTGGCCACCTCGCAGGGCACCGTCACCGTCGACATCGCCTACGGCGGCGCCATGTACGCGGTGCTCCCGGCGTCCCGGCTCGGCCTGCGGGTCCGGCCGCGGGACGTCACCGCGCTCGTCGCGGCCGGCCGCGAGATCCGCGACGCGCTGAACGTCGCCCACGCCGCCGAACACCCCGAGGACGCCCGGCTGTCCGGCGTCTACGGGACGGTGTTCACCGAGGAGGCCGGCGGCCAGGTCGAACGGCCCGACGGCACCCGGCTGCTGCACCACCGCAACGTCACGGTGTTCGCGGACGGCCAGGTCGACCGCTCCCCGTGCGGCTCGGGCACCGCGGCCCGGGTGGCGCTCCTCGCCGACGCCGGGGAACTGCGCCTCGGCGACGAGCTGAGACACGAGTCGGTGGTGGGCTCCGTCTTCCGCGCCCGGATCGAACGGTCCACCACGGCCCACGGCCGCCCCGCGGTCGTCCCGGCCGTGACGGGCACCGCGTACGCCACCGGCACGAGCCGCTTCACGGTCGATCCCGACGACACCCTCGTACCCGGGTTCGTGCTGCGATGACGGTGAGGCTCGACGCCGCGGACGTGTCCGCGCTCGGTCCGGCCGGCGCCGTCGCCGCGATCCGGGAGGCGCTGGCCGGGGGGCTCGATCCGGACGGCGACGTGCCGCGGGCGGTCGTGCCGCTGGCCCACGGGCAGGGGCTGCTCATGCCCTCGGAGTCCGGCGGTTGGTTCGGCGTGAAGATCGCCACCGTCGCACCCGGCAACGCGGCGCGCGGGCTGCAGAGGATCAACGCCACGTATCTGCTGCACGACAGCGCGACCCTGACGCCGGTGGCCCTGCTGGACGGGGTGGCGCTGACGACCCTGCGCACCCCCGCCGTCTCGGTCGCGGCCGGTCTGGACCGGCTGCGCGGGCTCGCCGGCGGGGGCGGGGGGCTGCGCCTGGTGGTCTTCGGCGCGGGCCCTCAAGGGGAGGGGCACGTCTCCGCCGTACGGGCCCATGTTCCGGTGGCCGATGTCACGGTCGTCACCCGGAGCGGAGGGCCCGTGCCCGGCTGGGCGGACCGGCGCTTGGCGGCGGGCGGCGGCGGGGGAGCGGCGGCCGCGGTGCGGCGCGCGGACGTCGTCGTCACCGCTACCTCCGCGCGTGAACCGGTGGTCGACGGGCGTCTGGTGCGCGACGGCGCGGTGGTGCTGGCGGTCGGCTCGCACGAACCGGACGCGCGGGAGCTCGACAGCGTGCTGATGGGGCGTGCCACCGTCCTGGTGGAGAGCCGCGCGACCGCCCTCCGGGAGGCGGGCGACGTCGTCATGGCGATCCACGAGGGCGCGCTCGCCCCGGACGACCTCGTCACCCTGGCGGAGCTGAACGCCTCATGGGGGGACGTCCCGACCGACCGCCCGCTGGTCGTGAAGACGTGCGGGATGGCCTGGCAGGACCTGGTGGTCGCCGTCGCGGCCCACCGGCGGAAGGAGCGGAAGGAACGGAAGGAGCGGAAGGAGGCGACGCCGGGGGAGCGGAGCTGAGTGTCCGCCGACGCCGGCCCGGCTCCGTGCCCCTCGCGGGCCGTTACGTCACCACACGCCGCCTCGCGCGGGCCGCCGCACTACGCGCCGCCCCACGCCGACTTGGGCGTCACTACGCGCCGCCCCACGCCGACTCGGGCGTCGCCACACGCCGCCCCACGCCGACTTCGGCGTCACCACGCGCCGTCCCCGACCGCACTTCGCGCGTCAGCGTGCGCCGAGCTTGCGGGACGGGACGGCGCGTTCGGCTGCCAGCTTCCGGTCCGCCCACAGGGTCCGCACATGCGCGAGGTGGCGGCGCATGTGCTCCTCGGCCCCCTCCGCGTCCCCCGCGATCATGATGTCCAGGAGCGCGGTGTGCTCCCGCGCCGAGCCCACCAGCGACCCCTCCTGGGACAGGTCGGTGAGCCCGTAGAGCCGGGAACGCTTGCGCAGGTCGGCCACGGTCTCCACCAGGCGCGCGTTTCCGGCGAGGGCGAGCAGGTCGAGATGGAAACGGCGGTCCGACTCCAGGTAGGCGATCAGGTCGCCGCCCTGCGCGGCGGTCACGATCTCCTCGGCCACCGGACGCACCGCCTCCAACTGCTCGCGGGAGGCGGTGCGGGTCACGCGGCCGATGGTGGGGATCTCGATGAGGGCGCGGATCTCGGTGTACTCGTCCAGGTCGCGCTCGGAGAGTTCGGTGACGCGGAACCCCTTGTTGCGCACCGCCTCGACCAGGCCCTCGCGGGCCAGATCCAGCATGGCCTCGCGCACCGGCGTGGCGGAGACGCCGTACTCGGCGGCGAGCGTGGGCGCCGAGTAGATCACGCCCGGCTGGAGTTCCCCCGCGATCAGCGCGGCACGCAGAGCGTTGGCCACCTGGTCGCGCAGATGCTCCTGCACCGAGATGAGTTTGCGGGACTTCAGCTCACTCATGCGTTCCCCTTCAATGATGTGGCACCGCACTATACAATGTCACGTTGCGCGGTGCGTCATCGGTCCAAGGCCAGTGCTGTCCAGGCCGGCGCTGCCAGCTGTCCAGGAGGCGGGCCATCCGCTCCTCTACGCCGTCGACCGTACGGGGCAGCGCGCCGGAGAGCAGCTTCGCCCCGTCCGCGGTGATCACCAGGTCGTCCTCGATCCGCACGCCCATGCCGCGCAGCTCGGGCGGCAGCGTCTCGTCGTCCGGCTGGAGGTAGAGCCCCTCGGCGATGTTGCCCTCGCTCCGGGCGCGCAGCTGGAACACGCCCTCGATCCGCCGTTCGCCCCGGGGGTGGCGCAGGGTGAGTGTCCGTCAGCCCCTCGTGTCCCCGGCACTTTCGGGCCGCTGGGCGGTCCGCGTCGTGGACACGTTTCGGTAACGGGATGACGCACTCCTTGGCTGTGCAATTTCACATTACTATGTTACGGGTCACACCACACGGATGCGGACGCAGTCTCCGGCCCGCTCCGCCTCGCTTTCCGCAAGCAGTCGCCCTCCGGGCCGCTCGGCGGCCCGGATCACCGGGCCCCTCCGGGCCGCCCCTTTCCTGTCGGCCGGTTCCCGCGTTCCCGTCCTCCGGCCCGCTCCCGTTCCCGATCGTTCCCCGTCCCGGCCCGTTCCCGCTTCCGTCCTCCGGCCCGATCCGCTTCCGCCGCGACCCTTCCCCGTACGAGGAGTGCACCCATGTCCCGTCGCACCCGGATGCTGTCCGCATCCCTGAGCACCTCGCTCGCCCTGGCCCTGCTGGGCGCCTGCACCACCCAGGGAGGTGACGACCGCGACCCGGACAAGCGACAGCCCGGTGTGGCGACCGGCACCGTCATCGGCGGCACGCCGAAGCGGGGCGGCACCCTGACCGTGCTGTCCAACCAGGACTTCGCCCACCTGGACCCGGCCCGCAACTGGGTCATGCCGACGATGGACTTCGGCACCCGGCTGATCTACCGCACCCTGACCACCTTCCGCGCCGAACCCGGGAAGAAGGGCAGCGAGATCGTCCCCGACCTCGCGACCGACCTCGGCAGATCCTCCGACGGCGGCCGCACCTGGACCTTCACCCTCAAGCCCGGCCTCGTCTACGAGGACGGCACCCCGATCCGGGCCCGCGACATCAAGTACAACGTCGAGCGGTCCTTCGCCCCCGACCTCGCCGGCGGACCCGACTACGCCCAGCGCTATCTGGCCGGCGCCGAGGGGTACGCCGGCCCGCTGGACGGCAAGCACCTCGACTCGATCCGCACCCCCGACGACCGGACCATCGTCTTCTCGCTGCGCAGACCCGTCGCCGAGTTCTCCTACACGGTCACCCTGCCCACCTTCTCGCCCGTGCCCGAGTCCCGCGAGAAGGGCGTCCAGTACGACCTGCGGCCCTTCTCCTCCGGCCCGTACCGCATCGAGAGCTACGCACGCGGCAAGAAGCTGGTGCTGGTCCGCAACACCCACTGGGACGCGGCGACCGACCCGGTGCGCAAGGCCTACCCCGACCGCATCGTCGTGATCCAGGGGCTCAAGGGCGGTCAGATCGACGACCGGATCATCGAGAGCGCGGGCGCCGACGCCTCCGCGGTCGAGTGGTCCGACCTCCAGCCCTCCAGCGTCGCCAAGGTCCTGCCGAAGCCGGAGATCCGGCAGCGGCTCTCCGCCGAGCGCACCGGCTGCACGGACATGCTCGCGCTGAACACCTCCCGGGCGCCGTTCGACGACCCGAAGCTCCGCATCGCTATGCAGTACGCCGTCGACAAGGAGGCCCAGGTGACCGCCAACGGCGGCCCCGCCCTCAACGACGTCGCCACCGCCTATCTGCCGCCGTCCCTGACGGGCGGCCGTGCCGCCGCCCCGGTCCACGGCGGGCCCGCCACCGGTGACGTGAAGAAGGCCGAGAAGCTGCTCGCCGAGGCGGGCAAGGCCGACGGCTTCGACACGACGATCACCGTCTCCACCGGGGACAAGACCCGCGCCGAGGCGCTCCAGCAGAGCCTGGCCCGGGTCGGCATACGGCTGCGGATCGAGACCGTCGACCCCTCGGTCTACTACGACACCATCGGCGACACCGCCAACGCCCCCGACATGGCCATCAGCGGCTGGTGCCCGGACTACCCGTCCGCCGCCACCTTCCTGCCGTTCGTCTTCGACGGCCGCACCATCAAGCCCAAGGGGAATCAGGGCAACGTCTCCCAGTTCCGCGACAAGGCCGTCGAGCGCCGCATGGACGAGATCGCCGAGATGTCCGACGCGACCGCCGCCAACAAGGCCTGGACCGCGCTCGACCGGGAGATCCAGCGCACCTCCCCGGCCGTTCCCCTGCTCTGGGAGCGCAAGCCGCTGCTCGTCGGCGACAACATCGCCGGAGCCTTCGGCCACCCGTCCTGGACCGGGCAGTTCGACTTCGCCGTGATCGGTCTCAAGGACCCGTCCCGAAGCGAGGGCTGAGGGGACGAGGAAGCATTCCCATGAGCATCGTCACCGCCCCGGCCACCGGACCGGGCGACGCCCCGGCAGCCGGCGGACCCGGCTCACCCGCCCTTCCCGACGCCCTCTGGCGGACCACCTGGCGCCGCCTGTGGGGCGACCGGGGCAGCCGTACCGCCCTGATCGCCGCCGCCCTGCTGATCCTGGTCGCCCTCACCGCGCCCCTGCTCAGCCGCATGGGCGGCTGGTCGCCCACCGCCTTCGACGCCGATGCCATCGACCCCTACCTCGGCGGCCTGCCCCACGGCGCCCTCGGCGGCATCAGCGCCGAACACTGGCTCGGCGTCGAACCGGTCACCGGCCGCGACCTGTTCGCCCGCGTCGTCCACGGCGCGCAGGTGTCCCTGCTGATCGCCTTCGCCGCCACCGCGATCGTCGTCGTCACCGGCACCGCCGCGGGCATCGCCGCCGGGTACTTCGGCGGGCGCGTCGACACCGTACTGAGCCGGCTGATGGACCTCACCATGTCCTTCCCCTCGCTCATCTTCATGATCGCGATGATGTCGGTGGCCCAGGACGTCAACCGGGTCGTGCTGATGACCGTCGTCATCGGCGTCTTCGGCTGGCCCGGCATCGCCCGCGTGGTGCGCGCCGAGGCGCTCTCCCTGCGCCACCGCGAGTTCGTCGAGGCCGCCCGGGCCTGCGGCAGCGGGCCCTGGCGCATCCTCACCCGGCAGGTGCTGCCCAACATCTCCGGGCCCGTCATCGCGTACACCACGCTGCTGATCCCCGGAATGATCAGCACGGAGGCGGCGCTCAGCTTCCTCGGGGTGGGCGTGCGCCCGCCCACCCCCTCCTGGGGCCAGATGATCGCCGAGGCCGTCGCCTACTACGAGACGGACCCCATGTACTTCATCGTCCCCAGCGCCTTCCTCTTCGTCGCCGTCCTCGCCTTCACCGTCCTCGGCGACGCGCTGCGCGACATCCTCGACCCCCAGGGAGGACGCCCGTGATCGCCTACCTGGTCCGCAGGCTCCTCGGCGTGGCCGGCGTCCTGCTCGCCATCTGCGCCGTCACCTTCGTGATCTTCTACCTGCTGCCCGCCGACCCCGCATCGGCGGCCTGCGGCAAGACGTGCAGCCCCGAACGCCTCGCCGAGGTCCGCCACTTCATGGGCCTCGACCAGCCCGTCTGGAGACAGTTCGGCGACTACCTCGTCGGGATCTTCGCCGGCCGCGAGCTGGGCAGCGGCCCCCACGCGCTCCAGTGCGGCTTCCCCTGCCTCGGCTACTCCTACGAGAACGCCCTGCCGGTGTGGGACCTGCTGATGGACCGCCTGCCCGTCTCCGTCTCCCTGGCGTTCGGCGCCGCGGGCCTGTGGCTGGTGCTCGGGCTGAGCGCCGGGGTGACCGCCGCCCTGCGCAAGGGCGGGCTGCTCGACCGCACTCTGATGGTCGGCGCGGTGGCCACGGCCTCCCTGCCCGTCTACTTCACCGCGGTGATGCTCCTGTACGGCCTGGTCCGGCTGACCGGGCTGCTGCCCTACCCCGCCTACGTCCCGCTCACCGACGACCCCCTCGCCTGGGCGGTCAACCTCCTGCTGCCGTGGATCGCCCTGGCCCTGCTCTACGCCGCCATGTACGCCCGCCAGAGCCGCAGTTCGATGATCGAGACGATGGCGCAGCCGTACATCAGGACCGCCCGCGCCAAGGGCCTGCCCGCCCGGACCGTCGTGGTCAAACACGGGCTGCGCTCCGCGATGATGCCGGTCCTCACGCTCTTCGGCATGGACCTCGGCGCCCTGCTGGCCGGAGCGGTCATCACCGAGTCCATCTTCGGCATCCCCGGCGTCGGCAGGCTCTTCTACGACGCCCTGCAACGCTCCGACCAGCCCGTCGTGCTCGGCGTCACCCTGCTCGCCGCCTTCTTCATCGTGGCGGCCAACGTCGTCATCGACCTCCTGTACGCCGTCGTCGACCCGAGGGTGAGGAACTGACGTGCCGCCCACCACCGCACCGGACCACCCCCTGCTGCGCGTCCACGACCTGCGGGTCGCCTTCGACACCCCCGCCGGAACCGTCCAGGCCGTCGACGGGGTCTCCTTCACCGTGGAGGCCGGCCGCACCCTGGGGCTTGTCGGCGAATCCGGCTCCGGAAAGTCGGTCACCTCCCTCGCCGTGATGGGCCTGCATCGCCGGGCCCGCGTGAGCGGATCGGTCACCCTCGCCGGACAGGAACTCCTCGGCCTGACCGACCGCCGCTTCGGCCGGCTGCGCGGCCGCCGGATGGCCATGGTCTTCCAGGACCCGCTCTCCGCACTGCACCCCGCGTACACCGTCGGCGAGCAGATCGCGGAGGCCCACCGCCACCACTTCGGCAGCGGCCGGCGCGTCGCCCGCAGACGAGCCGTGGAGATGCTCGGCGAGGTCGGCATCCCCGAACCGGCCCGCCGGGCGGGGGAGTACGCGCACCAGTTCTCCGGCGGCATGCGCCAGCGCGCCATGATCGCCATGGCCCTCGCCTGCGAACCCGAACTCCTCGTCGCCGACGAACCGACCACCGCGCTCGACGTCACCGTCCAGGCGCAGATCCTCGAACTGATCGCCCGGCTCCAGCAGGAGCGCGGACTCGGCGTCCTGATGATCACCCACGACCTGGGCGTGGTGGCCCGCGTCGCCCACGAGGTGCTCGTCATGTACGGCGGGCGCGGCGCCGAACAGGCCCCGGTGGACGAGCTGTTCCACAGCCCCGCGCACCCCTACACCCGGGGCCTCCTGGACTCCCTGCCCCGATTGGACGACCCGGACGACGCACCGCTGCGCGCCATCCCCGGCTCCCCGCCGTCACCGGCCGAGCCGAGACCCGGCTGTCCCTTCGCACCGCGCTGCCCCCGGGCGGCCGCCGCCACCGCCCCGGAGCGGGCCCGCTGCGCCGGGGAGAGCCCCCGCCCCCGGGCCGTGCCCGGCGGCGGCCGGCTGGTCGCCTGCCACCTGCCCCTGCCGGCCGCCCCGACCGCTCCGCACCCCGGTCCGCCCGGCGGCGCCCCCGTACCGGCCGAGGAGGCCCGATGAAACCCACACTCTCCAAGTCCTCACCCCCGACGGGGAGTTCTACGGAAGGTGGCGCCGCGCCCCTGCTGTCCGTACGCGGTCTGGTGAAGACGTTCCCCGGCCGCCGCGTCCTGGGCCGCGCCGCCGCTCCGGTCCGCGCGGTGGACGGCGTCGATCTGGAGCTGGCCGAGGGGGAGACCCTCGGGCTGGTCGGAGAGTCCGGCTGCGGCAAGTCCACCACGGGCAGGATGCTGGTCCGGCTGCTGGAACCCACCGCGGGGACCGTCGAGTTCGAGGGCCGCGACATCACGCATCTTTCCCAGCGTGAGCTGCGGCCGGTCCGGCAGCACCTCCAGATCATCTTCCAGGACCCCCACGCCTCCCTGAACCCCCGGCAGACCGTCGCCCGGATCATCTCCGAACCCCTGCTCGTGCAGGGGGCCACGGTCGGGGCGGCCCGGGACCGGGCCGCCGAACTGCTCGACCTGGTGGGGCTGGGCTCCGAGCACCTGGACCGGCACCCGTACCAGTTCTCCGGCGGCCAGGCCCAGCGCATCGGCATCGCCCGCGCCCTGGCGACCGGCCCCCGCCTGATCGTCGCCGACGAGCCGGTCTCCGCGCTCGACGTGTCCGTACAGGCGCAGGTCGTCAATCTGATGGAGCGTCTGGGCGGGGAGCTGGGGCTGTCGTTCCTCTTCATCGCCCACGACCTGTCCGTCGTGAAGCGGGTGTGCGACCGGGTGGCGGTGATGTACCTGGGCCGCATCGTCGAGATCGGCGACAAGCGCGAGCTGTACGACAGGCCGGCGCACCCCTATACCCGGGCGCTGCTCTCGGCGGTCCCGCTGCCCGACCCGGCGGCGGAGCGCCGCCGGGAGCGGATCCTCCTGCTCGGCGACCCGCCGAGCCCGGCCTCGCCGCCCAGCGGCTGCGGCTTCCATCCGCGCTGCCCCAAGGCGCAGGCCGTGTGCCGTACGGAGCGGCCGCTGCTCCAGGTCGTGGGCTCCGGCGCGCGCACGGCGGCCTGCCACTTCCCCGAAACGGGCTGAGAGCCCCCCGGCGGCCCGTCACACGCCCGGCGGGCCGCGTCCGCCCGCCGGGCCACCCCTCCCGACCGGGCCGTCCCTCCCTGCCGGGCCGCGTTCACCGATAAGTCGTATCGAATTCGGCCACACGCCTTCCCAGTGATGTGTGACCTGTGCCATTGTACATGTCACAGGGCGTGGGCATGTCAACTCCGGACATCGACCCCCTTCCGTCCGGCCGACAGCACGGCACGACAACACCCCCTGACCCACGCCCTGTACATCCCATCGGTCACGCATGCGCGTGCCTCCGATCCCTCATGGGAGGAAAAATCGTGAGAACCACACTCGTCCGCCGAGGTGTGGGTGCCGTTCTGCCCCTGGCCCTGGCCGGGGCGATGAGCGTCGCGCTGCTCGCGCAGCCGGCCCAGGCGCAGCCGAACTCCCCTTCGGCCGCCACGGCATCGAACCCGTCCCAGTCGTCCCGCCCCGCCGGGTCGGCCGACCCCGCGCCGCAGGCGCAGCAGTCCCCCACCTCGGACACCGGCCACCAGGCCAAGGACCGGTTGAAGGCGTCCCAGCTCCCCCCGCTGAGCGCCGACAAGTCCCCCCTCAAGGAGGCCTACGGCGAGCACGACGCCCCGTCGAAGCAGAGCGCGGGCGAGAAGTCCTCCGCGAAGGCGGCCGCCGCGTGCGACCCGGCCGAATTCACCGGCCGCACCGGCGCCGAACTGGTCCGGCACATCAAGGCGTCCACCACGGACTGCGTGAACACCCTGTTCAGCCTGACCGGCAACAACGCCCAACTGGCTTTCCGCGAATCCCAGATGGCCTCGGTGGCCTACGCGCTGCGCGACAACGCGGCCTCCTACCCGGGTGACGGCAGTACCGGCACTCCGCAGCTCGTGCTGTACCTCCGCGCCGGGTACTACGTGCAGTGGTACAACCCGGACGTCGTCGGACCGTACGGCCCCACCCTCCAGACCGCCATCCGCTCGGGCCTCGACGGCTTCTTCGCCAGCCCCCGGTCGCGCGACGTCAACGACGCCAACGGCGAGACGCTCTCCGAGGCGGTCATCCTGATCGACAGCGCCGCGGAGAACGCCCGGTACATCTCCGTCGTCAAGCGGATGCTGGCCGACTACGACTCCACCTGGAACGCGTCCTCGCGGATGCTCGCCGCGGTCAACAACGTGTACACGGTGACCTTCCGGGGCCACCAGGTGCCCGCGTTCGTCAGCGCCGTCGAGTCGGACCCGAGCCTCATCGACTCGCTGCACCGCTTCGCCGCCGACCACCTCTCCCTGCTGGAGGGCGACCAGGCGTACCTGACCTCGAACGCCGGGCGGGAGCTGGGCCGCTTCCTCCAGCACACGAGCCTGCGGAGCAAGGTCCGCCCGCTGGCCACCGCCCTGCTCCGGGACACCTCCATCACCGGCCCCACCGCCCCGCTCTGGGTGGGCATAGCGGAGATGGCCGACTACTACGACAAGGCGAACTGCGCCACGTACGGCGTCTGCGACCTCCAGGAGCGCCTCAAGCGCGAGGTCCTGCCGGTCCGCCACACCTGTAGCCCCAGCATCCGCATCCTGGCCCAGCAGATGACGTCCGCCGAGCTGAGCGCCAGCTGCACCAGCCTCATCCAGCAGGACGCCTACTTCCACCGGATCGCCAAGGACAACGGCCCGGTCGCCGACGACAACAACACCGCCATCGAGGTGATCGCCTACGATTCCAGCGCCGACTACCAGACCTACGCCGGCGCGATGTACGGGATCGACACCAACAACGGCGGCATGTACCTGGAGGGCGACCCCTCCGTCGTGGGCAACCAGCCGCGCTTCATCGCCTACGAGGCCGAGTGGCTGCGACCGGACTTCCACATCTGGAACCTCAACCACGAGTACACCCACTACCTCGACGGCCGCTTCACGATGCACGGCGACTTCGCCGACAACATGACCACTCCCACCATCTGGTGGGTCGAGGGCTTCGCGGAGTACATCTCCTACCACTACCGCGAGGAGCCCTACACCGCGGCGATGACCGAGGCGGGCAAGGGCACCTACGCCCTCTCCACCCTGTTCAGCACCGACTACAGCCACGACACCAACCGGGTCTACCGCTGGGGCTACCTCGCCGTGCGGTACATGCTGGAGAAGCGCCCCGCCGACCTGGACAAGGTGCTCGCCCACTACCGCGCCGGCGAGTGGAGCGCGGCCCGCACCTACCTCACCAGCACCATCGGCACCCGCTATGACAGCGACTGGAAGACCTGGCTCGCGGCGTGCGCCGCAGGTGACTGCGGTGGCGGCGGCCAGCCGGGCAACCAGGCCCCCACCGCCGGGTTCACCGCGGCCGTCAAGGACCTGACCGTCACGCTCACCGACCGCTCCACCGACGCCGACGGCACCATCGCCTCCCGCGCCTGGGACTTCGGCGACGGCACCACCTCCACCCGGACCAACCCCGCCAAGACCTACAGCGCCGCGGGCAGCTACACCGTCCGGCTGACCGTGACCGACGACAAGGGCGCCACGGCCACCACCACCCGGACGGTCACCGTGACCGGCGGCTCCACCGTCGGCGAGTGCACCGCCTCCGACACCCGCGTGCTGGGCAAGAACTGCCGTCGCGGCAACCTCTCCGCCACCACCGGCAACTACGCCTACCACTACCTGAACATCCCGGCCGGCACCAGGACGCTGAAGATCACCGTCAGCGGCGACACCGGCAACGCCGACCTCTACTACAGCAACTTCGGCTGGGCCACCACCGGCGCGCACACCAACCGCGCCACCGGACCCGGCAACTCCCACACCCTGACGATCAGCAACCCGCCGTCCGGCACCAACTACATCAGCCTCCACGCGGCGGCCGCCTTCAGCGGCGCCACCCTCACCACCGAGTACTGACCAGCCGCTTCACCCCCTCCGGCCGGGGTCGGCGCCATCGGCGCCGGCCCCGGCTCGGCCGTGCCCCCACGACCCCGGGGGCACCGGCCCGGGCCCGACGGCGCCTACGCCGCGCGCGGCAACACCCGCGCCCATGCCGCCCGGCGCGTCCCCGCCGGGTACGGCAGCGCCCCGGCCAGCGCCTCGGCCCGGGCCAGCTCCCGCGCGCCCTCCGGTGCCCGGGCCAGCCGGGACAACGATGTCGCCACCGCGATACGGGCCTCCACCTCGGCCAGATGCTCCCCGGTGCGCTCCGCCCGTGCGACCTCGGCACGGGCGAGCCGCAACGCCGTGCCGGCCCGCCCCGACAGAAGCTCCGCCCAGGCCACCAGCACCGGCGCGTCGCCGGTGTGGCCGTCCAGGGCGCGCAGCGCGTCACCCGGACGGTGTGCGTACAGGGCCAGTTCGGCGCGGGCCGTGCGCACCTCGTGCTCCGCCTGCCGGTCCCCGAGTGAGGCGGCCACCCGTGCCGCGCGCTCCAGCAGACCGGTCGCCTCGGCGCTCTCGCCCCGATGCACCCGTACCCGCGCCAGCGTCGCGAGCGTGTACGGGAGACACCAGGCGTCGTACGCCTCCGCACCGGCCACGGCCTCTTCGGCGAGGGCCCTCGCCGGCCCGGGCTCTTCGAGCAGCAGCCACAGTTCGGCGAGGTTCGTCCGCTCGAACGCGGCGGCCGTCGGATCACCGGACCGCTCCGCCAGGCCGAGCGCTCGGGTCCCGATCCCGACGGCCTCGTGCAACCGGCCCGCCCGCCGCGCGTTCTCCCGCAGCGTCGACAGGACCGAGCCGAGCAGCGTCGGATCGCCGTACGCCTCGGCCGGCTCCAGCGCCAGGTCGCCCGCCTCGCGCGCCTGGGCGAACCGCCCCGCGAGCCCGAGGTTCGTGGCCCGCAGGGCGAAGGCGCGGGCCACCAGCCCCTGCCCCCGCGTCCCCGGCACGTCCCGCGCCGCCGACAGGGCGTGCCCGGCGGCCTCGGCCCCCGCCGGGTAGCGCCCCTGGACACAGCGGATGAGGGAGAGGGCGAGGAAGTGGCACGCGGCCGGTTCCGGCGCGGTGTCCGCGGTCACCGGGTGGTCCCGCAGCGTCCGGCGGCCGGAAGCGGGGGCGCTCGTCTTCACCAGCGTCTCGGCGAGCAGGGCTGCCGCGAGTACCGCGTCGTCATGGGCGCCGCGCCGCTCGAACTCGGCCAGCGCCAGCCGCACCGCGTCGGCCGCCTGCTCGAAGTGCCCCATGCGCCGCAGCACCTGGGCGTGCGCCAGCCGGGCGCGCGCCGCGTCCACGTCCAGCCGCGCCACCAGGTCGCGGTAGTAGCGGTCGGCGGTGTCGTTGGCGTACAGGGCGGCGGCCCGCTCGGCCGCCCTGCGCAGGTACTCGGCCGCACGCGGATCGTCGGCGCGCGCGAAGTGGGAGGCGAGGGCGTCGACGGCGTCGGGCCGCCGCCGCTGCACCGCCTGCGCGAACGCGGTGTGCAGCTGCCTGCGGCGGACCGCGGTCAGCTGCTCGTAGCAGGTCATCCGGACCAGCGGATGCCGGAACGCCGTCCCCGCCTCGGACCGCCCGGCCACGACGACCTGCCGTTCCTCGACGACCGACGCGGCGATGGCCCGCTCCAGGGCGGCGGCAGCGGCGGCGCCCGACAGCGGCGGGTACAGCCCGTGCTCGGCGACGTCGAGCAGTTCGGACAGGGCGGCGTCCCCGCCGGCCACCGACAGCGCCTCGACGATCCGGCGAGTGTCCGGGTCGAGCCGCACGAGCCGCTCGGCCACCAGCTCCCGCACCCCCTCGGGAGCGCGGACGGGGCCGGTGGTGCCGCCCTCGGCCAGGCCGCGGGCCAGCTCCAGGGCGAACAGCGGGTTTCCCAGGGAGAGTTCCCAGACCCGTCGGCCGTGCCCGGCGTCCGGGGCGTCCTGGGTGGCGTCGCGCACCACGGCCCGGCACGCGTCCTCGTCGAGCCGCCCCAGCACCTCCCGTACGGCCAGGTGCTGACGGAGGAGGGACGCCAGGACCGAGCGGCGCACATCGCCGTCGGGGAGCTCCTCCTCGCGGTACGTCACCAGAAAACGCAGCGCCGCCCCCTGGTCCCTGGCCCGCCGGGCGAGGTGGCCGAGCAGCTGGAACGAGCCGGCGTCCGCGGCGTGGAGATCGTCGAGGACCATCAGCACCGGGCACCGGGCGGCCAGATCGCCCAGGAGCGCCGTGCTCGCCCGGAACAGCCGGTCGCGCTCCTCCTCCGGGCTGCGCCGGCCGGCGACGCCCACCCGCCCGAGGGAGGGCAGGAACGAGGCCAGCTCCGGGTGTTCCGCGCCGACCCGGGCCCGTGCGCCGGCGTCGTGCTCGGCCAGCCACCCGTCGAGCGCCTCCGCGAACACCCCGTACGGCGTGTGCCCCTCCGCGTCCTGGCCGCCTCCCCACAGCACGGCCGTGCCGGCGGAGGTGGCTCGCCGCGCGGCCTCGCCCACCAGCCGGGTCTTGCCCACCCCGGCCTCCCCCGTGACCAGCGTGACCAGCGGGCCGTCCGTGGCGAGGAGCCGCGCGAGCGCGTCGTCGCGGCCCCGGAGCGGCAGCGCGCCCCGGGCCGCCCGCAGCGGCGCGGGCAGCGGGGGAGCGGGCAGCGGCGCCGGGGCGGCGGCCAGCGCCGCCCGGTGCAGCCGTTCGGTCTCCGGCCCGGGGCGTACGCCGAGCTCCGCGTCGAGTG
The DNA here is from genome assembly GCF_028747205.1 of Streptomyces sp. CA-278952. Classification (NCBI taxonomy): domain Bacteria; kingdom Bacillati; phylum Actinomycetota; class Actinomycetes; order Kitasatosporales; family Streptomycetaceae; genus Streptomyces; species Streptomyces sp. CA-278952. Next base: position 1,627,145 of record NZ_CP112880.1, on the reverse strand, counting down.
CTTCGCGGCACAGGTGGTACTGGTGCACGGCCCGGCGGCGCAGCCCCTGCCGCAGCCAGGCGTCGATGAGGACGCGGTGGGCCAGCTCCTCGGCCGGGCTGACCGCGAGGATCCGTTCGGCGACGGCCGCCGCCTCGGCGGCGGCGCCCCGCTCCAGGTGGAGCTCGGCGAGCCGGAGCAGCAACTGTTCGCGCAGATGCGCGAGTTGTGCGCGCCGGCCGCCGGCCCAGGCCGCGAAGCGGTCCTCCGGCAGCACCTCGCCGTCCAGCAGGTCCAGCGCGCGGGACAGGTCGTCCCTGCGCCCGGAGGCGAGGGCGGCCCGGCCCGCCGCCTCGGCGTCGTCGGCGTCGATTTGTACGGTCGCCGGGGCGAGGAGGAGGAACGCCCCGTCGGAGACGAGGTAGGAGGATGCGGCGCGGGGCGCCAGCTCCGGTTCCAGGGCGTGGCGGGCGGCGTGCAGGGCGACGCGCAGACTGCCCGCGGCTGCCTGGGGGTCGGCGTCGGGCCAGCAGACGTCCATGGCCTGTTCGCGGTGGAGGCGGTGCCCGGGGACGACGGCGAGGAGCTTCACCAGGGCGCGGGCACCCGGCCTCGGCCAGCGCTCGGGGAGTGCGGGACCGCTGTCACGCGTGGCGCGGAAGCCACCGAGAAGACGCAGGCGGAGCAGTGGTGCGGCGGAGGCGTCGCCCGCCGGTGGTTGCCCGTTCTTCATGAAGGCGCACTGTAATCGAACGCGCCGCGGCCCCCCGGGGCGAGGCACCGGGGGGCCGTGGCAACGGGGTCGGGAAGGGATCAGGAGAGGGTGAACGTGGTCACTTGGTGGACGCCGTTGTCCTGGACCAGGTAACGGCCGCCGAGGTTCTCGGCGATCCGGTCCAGGCCGTAGTCGTCGCCGTTGAGGGAGAGCACCTCGTCGGTTCCGTCGCCGTCGAGGTCGGCGGCGAGGAAGTTGCGGCCGCCGGTGAGGGGGCCGCTGCTGCCGACGCCGTTGGCGTAGCCGCCGGAGTTGTCGAACACGGTGTTCCCGTCCCAGGCGTGGACGCCTCCCTCGACGCCGCCGATGAGGAGCTTGCGGCCGCCGGGGCCGGTCGCGAAGCGGCCGTTGTAGGACTGCGGGATGACGAACACCGTGGCGTCGTCCTCGCCCTCGCCGCTGAAGCGGCGGTAGGAGGAGGTGCCCGCCTGGTACAGGATTCCGGCGTCGGTGAAGAACTCGCCGTGCGTCCACAGTCCGCCGGCGGTCGTGGAGTGCACCAGCTCACCGGTGCGGCCGTCGCGGATCTCCAGGTAGTTGTGGGGGCTGACGGCGTCGGTGGAGCCGGCTCCGGCCTGCGCGACGATGCTCCACATGTAGACGACCGCGTGGCCGTCGGCGTACGGGATCTCCGGGGAAGCGAAGGTTCCGTTGCGGGTGAGGGCGGCGTGGATGACGCCGTCGCTCGACGCCGCCGGGGCCTTCGGTGCGAGGCTCCAGGCGGCCTTGCCCGTCCGGGCGTTCAGGGCGAGGGCGGTCGCCGCGGGGTCGGCCAGGTCGAGCGAGCCCGCCTTGGAGTACGAGGTGTGGACCCGGCCGTCGGCGATGGACGGGTCGGAGAACACGACGGGTCCCAGATCCTCGGGAGCCTTGTAGGACCACATCCGGCGGCCGTCGCCGCGGTAGGCGTCCAGCGTGTCCGTGGGTACGAGAATGTCCAGCTCGCCGTCGCCGTCGAGGTCGGCCAGCCGGGCCGAATGGACGAACCGGCCGCCGCCGTCGATGGTGGCGAGCGTCTTCCCGGTCCTGCCGTTCAGGACGACGACCGCCGAGTCGGCGGCGACGACGATCTCGGGCCTGCCGTCGCCGTCGACGTCACCGGTCTCGATGCCGTGCACCGCGCCGGGCACGGTGGCCCGCCACAGCTCCTTGGGCTTTCCGGTGGTGAGGGAGGGGCCGGAGTAGGCCCACACGCCGTTCGACGAACCGCCCATGACGACGTCGGACCGGCCGTCCCTGTTCAGGTCGGCGGCCTTCGCGTAGGAGAGGTCGCCCCGCAGCGGCGTCTGCTTCTCCTGCTTGCCGTTGCCCAGCCTGTACGTGCGGATGTTCTGGCTCTGGTCGACGATCCGCACGTGGGTGCCCCGGGCGTCGTCGAAGACGTCCTGGTACATCGGCGCTGCGGCGATGCCCTTCTCCTGCCAGGCGATCTCGCCCTTGCGGGAGAACACGGTCAGCGAGGCGAGGCGGCCACCGCTGACGTTCTGCGCCCCATGGGCGTGACGGTCGTCCTGACCCGTGGTGACGAGCTTGCCGCCCGCCATGTGCAGACGCCAGACGCTCGCTCCGTCGGAGGAGTTGCCGGGGTCGCGCTTGACCGTGTTCGACCAGAGCGCCTTGCCCGGGTCGTTGCCGTCGAGCACCCGGACGGTGGCCGCGTTGACGTACAGGTTGTTGTCCAGGGAGGACTCGGCCACCGCGTACTCGTCGCCCTCCTTGGCCGTCAGCTCGCCGACGGTCAGTGCGGTGGGCACCACGTTGATCCGGTTGTCCAGGGTCGTGCGCCGCCCGGTCCTCAGGTCATAGGCCGCGATCTCGTAGTGCACCCCGTCGGTGGCGTCGGACTGCTCGACGGCGACGATCCGCTTGCGGCCGGCGTCCACCCGCAACTGCCGGCTGTAGAGCATGCTGTCGGTCCCCCAGGCGACGGAGCCGTCCGCCGTGTGGAGGACGAGGGTGCGGCCCCGGCCGTCGGCGCCGCTGGTCCCGGCCAGGTCCCAGGAGACGGCGACCCTGCCCTTGCCGAGGCCCTGGAGGTCGCCCCAGTTGGCGTACGCGGTCGTCCCGGTGTCGTACGTCCAGGTCGCCGACGGCGTCAGCGCGCCGCCCGCGTACGAGAACCGGGTCCCGGTCAGCCTCGCGGTGTCGGCGGCCGGGGAGTTCATGTTCATGCGCGGCGCGTCGGCCACGAGCAGGGTGGAGTCGACGATCTTGACCATCGAGGCGTAGTCGTACAGCTTCGACCACAGGGTCCTGCCGGTGGCGCCGTCGAGCACCGTCACGAACGTACCGTTGGGCAGCTTCGAACCGGGCGAGGTGAACGGCCGGTAGGGCGTGATGCCGACACTCGCCGAGAAGGCCAGGTCCTCGACGCCGTCGCCGGTCAGGTCGCCGGTGGAGAAGCCCGAGTCGGAGGTGGGGGCGAAGGGCGAGACGGCGTTGTAGCCCATCAGGATGCGGGCCGGGTACGGCTCGGTCTGCCAGGGCCGCTGCGGTGTGACCTTCCAGTCCGCGTACAGGGACGTGTTGGTGCGCTCCCACACCGCGCTGCCGTCGGCGGCGTGGCGCTGCACGGTGCCGAGGCTGTGGACGGTGAGGTAGTCGCCCTTCCTGCCGACGGGCACGGTCGCGCCCATGCCGCGTACGCCTTCCAGCGTGGACGCGCCGGTGAAGGTGACGCGTGCGGGCGCGTCGGCGGCCGTGCCGCTGCGGGCTCCGGTGCCTCCGGCCGTGGGGCTGGCCACGCTGCCGGGCGTCGCGGGCGCGTCCTCGGCCTCGGGGCTGACTCGGGCCTTGTCGGCGTCGGCGTACGGGTCGAGCGTGGCGCGTGCGGCCAGGGTCTTCGCCTCGGCGCTGGTCAGCTTCATCGCCGAGCCGCTGTCGTCGGCGGCCATGGCGCCCGGGGCGGCGCCGACGCCCAGGCCGGCCGCGACCAGGGCGGCGGCGAGGCGGAGGCCCCGCCGGGAAGGGGTGGCTCTCATCGCTTGGCTCCCTGGGTGAAGCGGATGGCCGAACCGTCGGTGACGACCGGCTGGTCGAAGGAGTACGGGAGGGCGTCGGTGCCGGCCTGGTTCTGGATGCCGACGGTGGCGCCCGCGCCCCGGTCCGCGACCGACTTGTACTGGAGGGTCACGGCTCCGGTGGCCTCGTCGAAGACGACCTCGAAGGTGGCGCGGCCGGGGGTGCCGGTCGCGTAGGCGGCGTTGTTCCAGACGATGGCGAACAGGCGCGACCCCTCGGCGCCGGTGGTGGTGGTCTGCACCGACGACTTCTTGTCGAGCGTCAGGTCGTCCCAGAGCGGGGCGATGAACCCGTTGGGGTTGTTCACCGTGGGCAGCGCGGTGTTGGCGTAGTCGCCGACGCGCGGCGCCAGGAAGTTCACCATGCCGTTGGTGGTGACCGAAGCGGTGGAGTACGAGACCCCGTAGTGCTTCACGGCGAAGGGCAGCGAGATCGTCGTGGCGTCCTCGTCGCCGCTCAGGGCCACCTTCTTGGAGCCGGCGATCCAGGAGTACGTTCCCGGGGCGCAGCTGTTGCCGGAGGCGTCGGTGCGGGCCGGGACCTGGACGTTCTTGGTGAGGTCGGCGGCGGCGACGGTGGCGGAGCCGGTGTAGGCGCCGTTGCACAGCGTCGGCTCGGCGGGCTTCACCGTCAGGCCGTAGGTGCCTTCGGCGACCTTCGGCAGGGTGTACCTGCCCGTGGCGTTCGTGGTGACGGCGGGGACGGGAACGCCCGTCATGCCGACGGTCGCGCCGGCGAGGGGCTTGCCGGTGACGTCGAGGACGGTGCCCGTGACCTGGTGCGAGGCGACCGCGGCCAGCGGGATGTCACGGGTCAGGTCCTGGTTGCCGACCACCTCGACGGCGTTCGCCGAACCGGCCGCGTAGCCGTAGGCGGTGAAGGTGAAGTCGTAGGCGCCCGGGGTCAGCGACAGGCGGTACGTGCCGTCGGGGCCCGTGACGACGGTGCGGGTGCCGGTGGTGGCGCTGTCGGCGTGGACGGTGACGCCGGACAGTGCGGCGCCGGTGGCCCGGTCGGTGACCGTGCCGCTGACGGTGCCCGCGGTGTGCGGGGCCCTGTCGACCGAGGCGAGGATGTCGAGCCTGCCCTCGCCCCAGACGTTGTTCATGCCCGCGGTGCCACCGCAGTGCGTGTCGTCGACGTCGAGGGCGCCTTCGTCCAGGAGCGCCCGGGTCTCGTCGATCCTGCCGATCAGCGACGGAGCGGCCGACCACAGCAGGGCCACCGCACCGGCGACGTGCGGCGTCGCCATCGACGTACCGTTGGAGACCTTGTACGACGAACCCGGCCAGGTGGAACGGATGTCGACGCCCGGGGCCGAGATGTTCGGCTTGGTCGAGCCGTCGACCAGCGAGGGGCCGAAGCCGGAGAAGGACGCGATCGCGCCCGTGGAGTCGTAGGCGCCGACGCCGTAGGCGGGCGCCTGCGCGCCGGGGGCGTGCGCGGTGGAACAGGTGGTGCCGTCACCGTCGTTGCCGGCCGCGAAGGCCTCGAAGATGCCCGCGGACTTCCAGGCCACGACGATGTCCTGGTAGAACGTCGTGTCGCCGCCGCCCCAGGAGTTGTTGACGATGTTCGGGGCCAGGTCGGGGCGGGGGTTCTCGCCGTCGCGGTCGGTCGGGGCGAGGATCCACTGACCGGCCTTGAGCAGGAACTCGTCCGAGCACTGGTTGGACTCGCAGCCCTTGGCGGCGATCCAGCGGGCGTTCGGCGCGACGCCGACACCGTTCGCGCCGACCATGGTGCCCATGGTGTGGGTGCCGTGGCCGTTGTTGTCGCAGGGGACGCCGCTCGTGCCGCACCGGCCGCTCGGGTCGTACCAGTTGTAGTCGTGGGTGAAGGTGCCGTCGCCGTTGGCGCCGCGGTAGCCGCCGACGAGGTCCGGGTGGTCGTACTGGACGCCCGAGTCGATGTTGGCGATGACGACGCCTTCGCCGCGCTCGTCGTACTGCTTCCAGACCTGATCGGCCTTGATGTCGGCGACGCCCCACTCGGGTGCGCCGGTCCCGTCGGCGTCGCTGCCGTCCGCGTTGACGCCGTCCCTGTCGCCGCCGTCCGCGTTCGGCCGGGAGGGGGTGGCCTTTTCCCCGGCCGTCTCGACGTCGTCGAGCTTGTAGTGCCGCTCCTTGACGATCCGGGCGACGTCCGAGCGCTTCGCCAGCTCGCCGATGAGCTTCTGGTCACCGGTGACCCGGATGGTGTTCGCGATCCAGAAGCCCTGGTGGCCGGCCTTCTTCCGGTCGAGGAAGGCCTTGAGCGGGGCCCGGGCGTCCGCGGCCTTCGCCCGAAGCTCCTCGAACGCTGCGTTGGCCTTGGCCGCGTGCGTCTTCTGCTTCCGGGCGGCGGACAGGTCGGCCCGGTCCTTCAGGACGACGTAGAAGGACTCCTCGCCGCTCTCGGCCACGGCCGCGGTGAGCGCGGGTTCGACTTTCGCGGACGCCACCGGGGGGACGGTGTCCGTCGCGGCGGCGGCGGGTGGTGTCGCGGTCAGCAGGGCGGTGGCGGTGAAGGCGGTCGCCACCCAGCCGGCGCTTCTGCGCCAGGGCGGTCGGGACAGGTGCATCGGGGTGCTCCTCCAGGGACGGTACGGGGGAGTCCGGACGCTAGACAGGGGCCGTTACTCGGGCATTACAGCGCTCGGCCCGGGGGCTGTTCGCGGGGCCCCGGGGGGTCCCGCGGGACCTCGCGCGGCGGGCGGTCGTCGGCCCAACGGCGTTGTCAGTGCCTCCCCATAGAGTCGAAGCATCACTCGGGGGAGCACCGGGGAGCACCGGACGAAGGAGCAGAACCATGTCCGCCAACAGGATCCAGCACAAGGTGAATCACGTCGCTCTGGTCGTGGACGCCTCGGGTTCCATGTATCAGCACCAGAGTCAGCTCATCCGCGTCGTGGACGAGTTCGTGGCGGGGCTGAAGGCCGAGTCGGACAGCCTCGGCCATGAGACGCGGATCAGTCTCTACTCCTTCGACCACCGGGTGGAGAACCTGGTCTGGGACATGGACGTGAAGCATCTCCCGTCCATGCGGGGGCTGTACAAGGTCAACAACGGCGCCACCGCCCTCATCGAGGCCTCGCTGAAGTCCCTGGACGACCTGGGACACATCTGGGAGGAGTACGGCGAGCACAGCTTCCTGCAGATCGTGGTGACGGACGGCGAGGAGAACGCCTCCGGCGGCGACCGTCGGCACGACGGCGACATGACCATCCTCGGCCCCTGGCTCGACCGGATCACCGCGAAGATGAACGGGCTCCCGGGGCACTGGACCTCCGCGATCCTCGTTCCGAACTCCCTGGCGAAGCGCACCGCCCAGAACTACGGCTTCCCGGCCGGCAACATCGCCATCTGGGACGCGGACTCCCAGAAGGGCGTCGAGGACGCGATCGGCACCGTGCGCGCAGCCGCCACCAGCTTCCTGCGCGGTCGCGAGCAGGGCGTGCGCGGCACGAAGAACCTGTTCGCCGTCGGCCAGGACATATCGGTCGACGACGTGCGGGCCAACCTCGAACCGGTCGCGGCCGACAAGTACCGGCTGCTGAAGGTCGACAAGGAGATGGAGATCCGGGCCTTCGTCGACTCGCATCCGGGCGTCACCTACGAACGCGGCTCCTGCTACTACCAGTTGGGCACCCGGGTGCAGGTGCAGCCCGACAAGGAGGTCATCGTGGTCGAGAAGGACACCGACCGCGCCTACACGGGTGAGGCGGCGCGCAACCTCCTGTTCGGTGCCGGAGTCCGGGGGACCGTCTCGGTGAAGGCCGGCAACAACCCCAAGTTGGAGGTCTACGTGCAGAGCCGTTCGGTGAACAGGAAGCTCAAGGCCGACACGCGCCTGCTCATCATGCTCTGATCACGCTCTGGCCGGTGCCGAGGTGTCCGTCGCCACCGACACGGCGAGCAGGCCCAACGCCGTGCCCATCAGGTAGCGCTGGACGCGGAGCCAGGACGGGCGGCGGGCGAGGAAGACGGCGATGGCTCCGGCCGCCAGGACGATGCCCAGATTGACGGTGAGGGCCACCGCGATCTGGACGGAACCCAGCAGGAAGCCCTGGAGCAGGACGTTTCCCGCCTCCAGGCTGATGAACTGCGGGATGAGCGAGAGGTACATGATGGCGATCTTCGGGTTGAGCAGATTCGTCATCAGGCCCATGGTGAACAGCCTGCGCGGGGAGTCGTGCGGCAGCTCCTCGGGGGCGAAGACGGACACGCCCCCGGGCCTCAGGGCATTCCAGGCCAGATAGGCCAGGTAGGCGGCGCCGGCCAGCTTCACGGCCACGTACAGCTCGGGCACCGCGAGGAAGACCACCGACAGGCCGAGATTCGTGGCCAGAAGGTAGACCAGGAAGCCCACGGCCACACCGCCCAGGGAGACCACTCCCGCGCGTCGCCCCTGGGTGATGCTCCGGGAGACGAGATAGATCATGTTGGGGCCCGGGGTGAGCACCATGCCCAGGGCGACCATTGCGACCCCCAGCACCCCGCTCGGCTCAACCATGCTTGCCCGCCGCTCTGTTCATGGGGTGCCGGTCGGGCCCGGCACCCTGTGCACCGGCCCCCCGCGACCGGTGCAATCGGAGTCTAGGTTTGCCCTCCTTCTCGGTTCAATAGGCGGCATTGCACTCGGTGCAATGCCGTGCTTGGATGCCGCTCACCAGGGATTCGACGCTGCTCACCAGGGAGGTGGAGCCGATTACCAGGGAGACGAAGCCCGTGAAGGACTTCCGGTCCGTCGCCGACGCGGTGGCGAGGGAGATCGCGGCGGGGAGGCTGAAGAGTGGAGAACGACTGCCTCCGCAGAGGGAGTTCGCCCGGCGGAACGCCATCGCCGACTCCACCGCCGCCCGCGTCTACCAGGAGCTGGCTCGCCGGGGCCTCACCGTCGGCCAGGTCGGACGCGGGACGTTCGTCACGGAGGCGCCCGGCGCTCCCGCCCCCGCCCCGGCCCTCTCCGAGCCCGCCGACAGCCGGGTCGACCTGGAGCTCAACCACCCTGTCGTCCCCGAACAGGCCGGGCTGCTCGCCGCCGGCCTGGAGAAGCTCGTGCGCTCCGACCGGCTGGAGTCGGTGCTCCGCCCGGTCGGGCCCGCCGGTACCCCCGCCGCCCGCGAGGCGGCCGCCGATCTCCTCACGCGCGGGCGATGGCGGCCCGACCCGGCACGGATCCTGTTCGCCGGGAACGGCCGGCAGGCCATCTCCGCCGCCGTCGCCGCGCTGACCCGGCCGGGCGCCCGGCTGGGCGTCGAGGAGCTCACGTATCCGGTGCTGAAGGCCATCGCCGCCCGGCTCGGCGTCACCCTCGTTCCGCTGGCCATGGACGAGGACGGCCTGATACCGGAGGCGGTCCAGGAGGCGCACCGCGCGGATCCGCTGCACGCCGTCTACGTACAGCCGGTCCTCCACAACCCGCTCTCCCTCACCATGCCGGCGCGGCGGCTCGACCACCTGGCCGAGGTGCTGCTGACATCGGGGATCCACGCGATCGAGGACGCCGTCTGGTCCTTCCTCCGGGACGACGCGGCGCCCCTCGCCTCGCGGGCCCCCGAGCGGACCGTCCTCGTCGACAGCCTCTCCAAACGCCTTTCCCCGGGGCTGTCCCTCGGATTCGCCGTGGCCCCCGCCGCGACGGCGGGCCGGGTCGCGGGGGCCCTGCGCTCCGGCGGCTGGACACCCATGCGCTTCCCCCTGGAGGCGATGGCGCAGTGGCAGGCGGACGGCGCCGTCGACATCCTCGTACGGGCCAAGCGGCGCGAGGCGGGGGTCCGTCAGGAGATCGCCCGCCGGCACCTCGGCGACTTCCGGACCCGCAGCGCCCCCTCCTCGTACTACCGCTGGTGGGAGCTGCCCGCCCCCTGGCGCGCCGACACCTTCGTGGCCGCCGCCGCGCGGCACGGCATCGCGGTGACCCCGGCCGCGGCGTTCGCCGCGGGCCGCCCCCGGGGCCCGCAGGCGATCCGCCTCGGCCTGGCGTCACCCACCCGGGAAACCCTCGCCCGGTCCCTCGCGACCCTCGCCGACCTCGCCCGGTCCGCCCCGGAGGACTGCGCGGGGGAGTGAGGGCGTGCCCTTTCAGTCCGCTGACGTGGCGCCGGTGGCGGCTGCCGAGGTCAGAAGGGGTGCGGGTGCCGACTGCGGGCGTTGACCTCGGCGAGCTGCGCGCTCAGGAACTCGGCCCGGCTGAGCAGTCGTAGGTGGGCTGGATCGGCTTCCCACGCCCGGCCCCCGCCGAGCGGCCGGAGCAGCACGTACGGGTTGCTCCGGCCCGTCACCAGCCCGACCCGGCCGCTCCCGCTGTCGTGGACGGCCACCCCGATCCCGGGGACACCGTCCTCGGTCACCGGGCCAGCCCGTCGGTGATCGCCGTCGCGAGGGCGTGAGCCACGGGCGCGGAGCACACGCCGAGGTGGACGAGGGCGTAGCGGACCTCACCGGACCGCTCCGTTGCCGGCTGCGCGGGGTCGTCGGTGTTCTCGCCGCCGCCGCCGTACGGGGAGGGCGTGCCGTCCTCGCGGAGGGCGTCGGCCCACGGGGTACGGACGTCCATCGCGGGAAGCTGGATACCGGCCCGGGACAGGGCGGTGGCAAGGGCATCGCGTGCGTCCAGGGCTTCTTGGACCTTGGCCGCGCCAGGGAGTCCGCCGGGCGGAACCGGGACGTGGGCGGTGGTGGCGGCGGGGGTGACGGAGGTGTGCTGGGGCGTCCGGCGGGGGAGGGGCGGCTTGGAGGACATGTGGGGCCTCTTCTTTCGGCTGGTTGTCGCGCGGAACCTGCGCCCCGGCCGCAGGTCGTGAACTACCGTGCGTGAGGGACTCGTTACGAGAATGTCCTGGTCAGGGGCGGAGTCCTGCCGAAGCCGGGGGAGCTTCCCCGGCCGGATCCGCAAGTTCCACACGTTCCACGTTTCACGGAGGGCGCGATGCCGACGAGGCGAGCGGTCACGGGCCGCAGCAGGGAACCACGAGCACGGTTCGCGGAGGAGTTACGCCTCCTGCGCACGGCACGCGGCCACAGCCTGCGGCAACTGGGCGACCGGCTGGGTTGGGACTGGTCGCTGTTCGGCAAGATGGAGAAGGGCGAGACGGTCGGCGGCCCGGAGGTCGTCCAGGCGCTGGACACGCACTACGGGACGCCTGGGCTGTTGCTGGCGCTGTGGGAGTTGGCGGTCAGTGACAAGACCCAGTTCAAGGAGCGCTACCGGCGGTACATGGCGCTGGAGGCGGAGGCCGTGAGCATGTGGCACTTCGCGGTGAGCGTGCTGCCGGGGTTGTTGCAGACGCCGGGGTACGCGCGGGAGATCTTGGCGTCGGGCGGGCTCAGGGGCGAGGCGCTGGACCAGCAGGTCGAGGCTCGGATGGGTCGGCGGGAGCTGCTCGCTGGTGAGGACGTGCCGCAGTTCCGGACCATCCTGTCCGAGGCAGTGTTGCGGACCCCACTGCGCGACCGGAGGGAGTGGGAGGCGCAGCTGGAGTATCTGCTGGAGGTCGGAGAGCGGGAGGACGTGACACTGCAGGTGGCACCGTTCAGAGCGGGTCTGCATGGCCTCACTAACGCCGATGTCATGTTCCTCCGCCTGCCCGATGGGCGTACCGTGGCGTATGCCGAGAACGGGTACAGGGGCGAACTCATCGAGGAATCTGTACCGGTTGAGCGGCTGCAACGTGCGTACGATTCGGTGCGCGACCTGGCTCTTTCACCAGCCGAGTCGCGGAAGTTCATTCTGCGCATCCTGGAGGAAGCACGTGCGAGCCCGTGATCTGAACGCAGCCACTTGGCGGAAGAGCAGCTACAGCAACCAGGACGGCGGCCAATGCCTTGAGGTTGCAGACGGCTTCGCCCCGGTTGTTCCGGTTCGCGACAGCAAGAACCCGCACGGCCCGGTGCTCGCGTTCGCGGCCAGCGGCTGGTCGTCGTTCGTGTCTGCTGTCCGGAACGGCGAGCTGAGCGCCTGATCCCGATCTTGTACGAGATGGTTCTCGCTGACACGTTCAGCGAGGGCCATCGGGGTGCCGGTAACGAGCGGCGAACCAGGTGACAAGCGGCGATGCCGGGCGCGGCTCGCGGGGTGCGTTGACGGCCCGAGAGCCGCGCCCCGGGGGGCCGTTGCCGCGCTTCTCACGGTGCCCGGTCCCCCCGATCCGAGGTCTCCTCCAGAAGCTCGTCGAGGTCCTTCAGCCGGTCCAGGCCCCTGACCGCCCTCGCCATGCGGTGGTTGGCGCTCAGGGTGGTCCTGTGGCGGTGCAGGAAGGCCCAGTAGCCCGCCGTGTACGGGCAGGCGTGTTCGCCGGTCCGGTCGGTGGGGCGGTAGGCGCAGGGGGCGCACAGGTCGCTCATCCTGTTGATGTAGGCGCCGCCGGAGGTGTATGGCTTGGTCGTCATCCGGCCGCCGTCCGCGTACTGCGACATGCCGACCACGTTGGGGAGCATCACCCAGTCGTAGCCGTCCACGAAGCAGCGGTGGAACCAGTCGGTCACGGCAGCCGGGTCCCAGCCGTCCTGCAGAGCGCGGCTGCCCAGCACCATCAGGCGCGGGATGTGATGGGTCCAGCCGGTGTCCCGGACCTGGGCCAGCACGGTGGACAGACAGTTCGCGGTGACCGCCTCCGCGTCCAGGTCGAGGAACCAGTCGGGCAGCGGGGCGGTGTGGCGGAGTGCGTTGCGGCCCCGGTAGTCCTCGCCGAAGTGCCAGTAGAGCTGCCACACGTACTCCCGCCAGCCGGCGATCTGGCGCACGAAACCCTCGACGCTGTTGAGCGGGGCCTCGCCCGCGCGCCAGGCCTTCTCGGCACGCTCGACGCATTCGGCAGGGTCCAGAAGTCCCAGGTTGAGGGGGGCCGACAACAGACTGTGGCTCATCACGGGGTCGCCCGCGAGCATCGCGTCCTCGTAGCGTCCGAAGTCGCCGAGGCGGTGCGAGACGAAGCGCCGGAGCGCGGCCAGCGCCTCCCGCCGGGTGACGGGGAAGCGGCGGGGGCCGTCGCGGCCGACGAACGAGACCTCCCCGTCCCGTTCCCAGCGGTCGAGGTCGTGGCGTACCTCGTCGTCGATCTCGTCCTCGGCCGGGCTGTACGGAGCGGGCTCTTCCAGGGTCGGACGACCTCGGGGCGGCGGCTCGCGGTTGTCGTGGTCGAGGTTCCACGTTCCCCCGGCGGGCTCGTCGCCGTCCATGAGCAGCTCGTGGCGCCGGCGGACCCACCGGTAGAAGCCCTCCATCCGCAGGCGGTCGCCCGTGTGCTCGTTCGCCCACGCCCCGAACTCCGCATGCGGCAGCAGGAAGCCCCGGGCCGGGAGGACGTCGACCTCCTCCCGGGCGGTCACGAAGTCCAGCGCCGCGCGGGAGGTCGGGTGGCAGACCGTCAGGCGGTTTCCGCGCCCGCCGACCCCCGCCTCCGCCAGCCCGTCCGCGTAGGTCTCGGACTGTACGTAACGGACGCGGTCGCCCAGTTCGGCCGCCCGGTGCCGCATCGCGGAGAGGACGAGGTGGGCCTTGGCCCGGTGGAAGCGGCGTCGGCGCAGCACGGATCGGGCCTCGATCATCAGGACGGGGGCGTGTGCGTCCGGTCCGCCGCGGCGGGGGTCCAGGAAGTGGGGGCCGAGCTGGTCCCCGAAGAGCCAGTGGGTGCGTGGTGCCATGAGGTGCGCCTGTCCTGCCGTCGGGTACCGCTCCGGCCAGGCTAGGGACGGCAGGGAAGGCCCTCGTGACGCCACGCCGGGCCCTGGAGGGTGTCGTCGAGCTGCCGTCCGCCGGGCGGTGCATGGCACTACCGTGACAAGGACGCCGCCGTCATCCGCCGCAGCCCCGTGTACTGGAGCGCGGTGTAGACCGCCACGATCAGGGCGCCGATCAGCAGGAACACCACCCCGAACCCGTTGAGCGGCACGAAGTCGGCGAAAGCCGTCACCACGCACCCGACCGCGCACAGGGCGTTCACCGCGACGACGGTCCTGGCAAGGGCGGGCGGGATCACCGGATAGCCGGCGATCAGTGCGAGGGAGGCCGCCCCGCCGATCTGGAAGATCCCGAACGCCACGGCGAAGGCCACCGGCATTCCGGTCGCGGAGCCGAGCGGCACGGCCGCCGCGACCAGCACGACCCCCATCACGGCAGTGCTCACACTGTCGACGCGCAGCACCAGACGGAGGAACCGGGCGGCGTCCCGTGCGGGAGCCGCCGCCGTGGACGGGGTGAGGGCGTACGTCATCTCGGATCTCCTTCGGCCGGTGGGGTCGGTGACACCGTGCCACGCACAGGGGCCGGCACTCCATGACCTCCCAGGTCATGGACGCGTGGACGGCGGACCACGGATACGGTGAGGTCATGGAGACCGAAGAACCGCTCCGGGTGGGCCTGTTGCTCCGGGATTGGCGCCGCCGCCGCAAGCTCAGCCAGCTCGACCTGGCGCTGCTGGCGGACTCCTCGACCCGGCACCTCTCCTGCGTGGAGACCGGCCGTGCCCGGCCGAGCCGGGAGATGGTCCTCCGGCTCGCCGAGCACCTCGACGTCCCGCTGCGGGACCGCAACGGCCTGCTGCTGGCGGCCGGTTACGCCCCCGCGTACCGGGAGTCGCCGCTCGACAGCGAGCGGATGGCCATGGTCCGCTCCGCGGTCAGGGCGATGCTGGCCGGCCACGAGCCGTACCCGGCCGCGGCGATCGACCGGATCTGGAACATCGTCGACCGCAACGACGCGATGTCCCTCCTGCTCGGCACCGTGCCGCCGCACCTGACGGAGTCCGGCGGCAACGTGATGCGGCTGATCCTCCATCCGGAGGGCCTGGCCTCCCAGTGCCTGAACTTCGCCCAGGTCCGCGCCCATGCACTCGGCCGGCTGCGGCACCAGGCCGACGCCACCGGCCACCGCGATCTGCGGGAGCTGTACGAGGAGGTGTCCGCCTACCCGGCCCCGCCGGACCTCGACGCCTACCCCGGGCCGGTGGACCCGACGGGCATCGTCGTCCCGTTGCGCATCCGCACGCCGCTCGGCGACATGGCGTTCTTCAGCACCATCGCCACCTTCGGCGCCCCCGCGGACGTGACCCTCTCGGAACTCGCGGTGGAGTCGTTCTTCCCGATGGACGAGCAGACGGAGACCTTGCTGCGCGCCCTGGCGGCGATGGGCCCCGAGGGTCAGTGACGCCGCTGTCCTGAGCCGCGCTCCCCGTGGGGGTGGGCCCGGAAGGCGCGCCCGTCGGTCTTCATCTGCTGCGCCCGCAGCCGGGCCGCCTGCTCGATCAGCAATCCGTCCGCGTTCTCGGTGGGCCCGCGACGCCCGCGCCGGACCAGCACCACCGCGCACCACACGGCCGCCCCGCCCAGTCCCGCCATCAGTGCGACGAACGCCCCCATGGAATCCCCGTTCCCATCCGCTTCGGTCCAGCCGGTGAGCGGGATCCTTCCTGTCCTCGTGCCCTCGCCACAAGGTCACCCTCCAGTTGACTTCATACCCCTGGGGGGTATCTTGGGTGGTGAGTGGTCGCGTCCCGGCGACCTTGACGAAGGAGTGGGCCATGCATACCGGTCTCAAGATCACGGCCTTCGCCGCAGCGCTCGCGGCGACCTTCGGGTCGGCGTACGCGGTGGGCGGGGTCATGGATCCCGCCGTCGCCGAGCAGGGGCCGTCCCACCAGGACGGCCACGGCGCGAAGGAGGCGGCGGAGAAGGGTGCGGGGGAGAAGCGCGCGGGTGAGGCCCCGGAGCTTCCCGGCGGCCTGCAGATCTCCCAGGGGGGCTACGCGCTCGACCTCAGCACCCCGCGGGTCGAGGCGGGTGAGCCCGCCGAGCTGCGCTTCGCCGTCGTGGACGAGGACACCTCCCGCAAGGTGACGGCGTTCCGCCGCGAGCACGACAAGGAACTGCACCTGATCGTGGCGTCGAGCGACCTCACCACCTACCGGCACCTGCACCCCGAGCGGGCCGCCGACGGCACCTGGTCCACCCCCGTCGAGCTCCCCGAGGCCGGCGGCTACCGGGTCTTCGCCGACTTCACCCCGGACGTGAAGAACGCCGAGGGCATCACCCTGGGCGCCGACCTCGCCGTATCGGGCGACGCGCGCCCCGAGGCGCTGCCGAAGGCCGAACGGACGGCGACCGTCGACGGGTACGAGGTGACGCTCGACGGTGCGCTGCGCCCCGGTGCGGGCAGCGAGCTGAAGCTGGAGGTCGAGAAGGACGGCAAGCCGGTCACCGATCTCCAGCCCTACCTCGGTGCGTACGGCCACCTCGTCGCGCTGCGCGCCGGAGACCTGGCCTACCTCCACGTCCACCCGAACGGCGAACCGGGCGACGGGCGGACGAAGCCGGGACCGGAGGTCTCCTTCACCGCGACCGCCCCGAGCAAGGGCGCCTACCGCCTCTTCCTCGACTTCCGGCACGAGGGGAAGGTCCGTACGGCCGCCTTCACCGTGCACGCCGGGGGAGCGGCGGCCGGGGATCCCGTGCCGGAGAACGAGGAGTCCGCCGAGCACGGACACTGAGCGCGGCGCGTAGCCCCGGGCGGACCGCATAACGATCAGCACACGGGCGGAGCGCGTACGGGCGGAGAGGGTTCGCCGGTGGTCCCGGTGAGCAACAGCCTTGTCCCCGGGGCCAGTCCACGGATCCACTCCCCCTCGGGGCGACGCGCCGAGGAGGGGCGTGAGGCCCGGCGACCCCGCCGCGCGGCCCCGGTGTCCGGTGGTGCGTGAGGGGGGCTTGTTGAGGTGCCGACGCCTCTGGCTTAGGCTTACCTAACCTTACTTGCTCGGCCAACCTGAGGACCCTCCATGCTCGGCTTCACCCGCGTGCGCCGCCACACCCTCGCCGCGACGGCCACCACCGTCGCCCTCGCCGTCGCCCTGGTCGGCTGCTCCTCGGACGGCGACGGCGACAAGGACGGGGCGAAGGACTCGGCGAAGAGCGGGGGCGCCTTCCCCGTCTCGATCAAGAGCTCGCTCGGCACCGCGAAGATCGAGGAGAAGCCCGAGCGCATCGTCACCCTCGGCCAGGGCTCCGCCGAGACCGCGATAGCCCTCGGCCAGACCCCGGTCGGCATCGAGAGCTACCCCTGGGGCAGCGACAAGTCCGGCTACCTCCCGTGGATCAACGAGGCGGTCAAGAAGTCCGGCGACAAGCTGCCCAAGCAGTTCACGGGCGGTGAGGAGATCGACTTCGAGGCGATCACCGAGCTGGAGCCGGACGTCATCCTCGCCCCCTGGTCGGGCATCACGCAGAAGCAGTACGACGTTCTCAAGGACATCGCCCCCACGGTCGCCTACCCCGACCAGGCGTGGAGCACCGACTGGGACCAGCAGATCGACATCATCGGCAAGGCGCTCGGCCGGACCGAGGACACGAACGGTCTCAAGACGAAGATCGAGAAGCAGCTCGCCGACGCCGCGGCCACCCGGCCGAACTACAAGGACGTCACCTTCTCCTACATCTACAACTCCGGCCCCGGCACCCTCGGCGTCTTCAAGCCCGAGGAGCAGCGCGTCAAGATGGTCTCCTCGCTCGGCCTGAAGGTCGACCCGGTCGTCAACGGCTTCAAGGAGACCCCCGGCACCGACTCGGCCCTCATCGGCCTGGAGAACGCCGAGAAGCTCAAGGACAGCGACCTCGTCTTCACGTTCTACACGGACGAGAAGAACCGCAAGGAGATCGAGGGCCAGAAGCTGTACGGCGCGATCCCCGCGATCAAGAAGGGCGCCGTCGTCGCGAGCAACGACAACTCCTTCGTCACCGCCTCCTCGATCATCAACCCGCTGACCGTGCCCTGGACGATCGAGCGCTACCTGCCGATCATCGACAAGGCCGTCAAGACCGCCGGCAAGTAATTCCGGACCGGCATCCGGACCCACCGAGCGGACCGGCATCCGGACCGCCGGACCCACCAAGCGGACCGGTATCCGGACCGCCGGACCCACCAAGCGGACCGGTATCCGCGCCGTCGAGCCCACAAGGCACACTCCACTCCCATGGCAACCACCACGGTCGCACCGCCGAGCGGCGCCGGTACCCCCCGTACCGCCGCCGCTCGGCTGGCGTTCCTCCTGCTCCTCGGTCTGGCCGCGCTGGCCCTCGCGCTCTGCGCGAGCGTCATGTTCGGCAGTCGCAGCACCTCGCTCGGTGATGTCGTCGACGTCCTCGGAGGCACCGCCGACCCCAACATCACCGTCATCATCGAGAGCCGCTACCCGCGCACCGTCCTCGGCGTCCTCGCCGGACTCTGCCTCGCGGTCGCAGGCACCCTCATGCAGGGCGTCTCGCGCAACCCGCTGGCCGAACCGGGACTCCTGGGCATCAACGCCGGCGCCTCCGCGAGCATCGTCGCCGCGACCGCCTGGTTCGGCGCCTCCGGCGCCACCGCCACCATGTGGTGGGCGCTGCCCGGTGCGCTGGTCGCCGGTGTCCTCGTCCATGTCATCGGCTCCGCCGGTACGGGGACGAGCGTGGTGCGCCTGGTGCTCGCCGGAGCCGTGCTCACCGCCGTGCTGATGGCGTTCATCCAGGCGGTGACCCTCAGCAAACCGCAGGTCTTCGACAGCTACCGCTACTGGGTCGTGGGAGCGCTCGGCGGCCGGGACTTCGACGTCTTCTGGTCCGTACTGCCCTTCGCCGCCTTCGGTTTCCTGCTCGCCCTCGCCCTGGGCTCCGGCCTCAACGCCCTGGCCCTGGGCGACGCCACGGCTGTCGCGCTCGGCTCGCACCCCGGGCGGACCCGGGGCGGCGGACTGCTCGCCGCGACGCTGCTCAGCGCCGCCGCGACCGCCGCCGTCGGCCCGATCGCCTTCGTCGGCCTCGCCGTCCCGCATGTCGTACGGGCCCTGGTCGGCGTGGACTTCCGCGCCCAGATCCTCTTCTCCGCCCTGCTCGGCCCCACTCTCCTGCTCCTCGCGGATGTGGTGGGCCGGGTCGTGATGCGCCCCACCGAACTCATGGTCGGCGTCGTCACCGCCTTCATCGGCGCACCCGCGCTGCTCATCGCCGTACGCAGGATGCGGGGCACCTCATGACCGTCACCGAACAGACCGCCCCCGTACGGAAGGCTCCCCAGGCCCCCCGCGGCTATCTGGTCGTCGGCCGCACGGTGGCGATACCCATGCGCCGGGCCTCCGTCCTCGCGGGCGCCGGGCTCTTCGTCCTCCTCCTCGCGGCCGCCGTCACGACGCTGGCCTGGGGGCGCCTCGGCATCGACCTCGCCGACCTGCCCCCCGCGCTCGTCGGCGACGCCGAGGGCAAGGACCGGTTCGTCTTCAACCGGCTGCGCGGCCCCCGTCTCACCGTCGCCATCGGGGTCGGCGCGGCGCTCGGCCTCTCCGGCGCCCTGTTCCAGTCCGTCACCCGCAACCCGCTCGGCAGCCCGGACGTCATCGGGCTCTCCGCCGGGGCCGGCGCGGGCGCCGCGATCTGCGCCCTGATGTTCCCCGACACAATCCCGGTCGCCATCGGGGCGCTCATCGGCGCGGTCATCGCGATGGCCCTCGTGTACGTCTCCACCGGCACCGGCTTCCGTAACCCCGCCCGGCTCGTCATCGCCGGGATCGGCGTCGCCGCGATGGGCGCGGCCGTCACCCAGTACGTCGTCTACGCCCTGGAACGCGACAAGGCCTCCGTCCTCACCGCCTACGTCAACGGCAGCCTGACCGCTCGCTCCTGGACCGACGCCACCACCATCTGGCTGGTCCTGCTCGCCGCGGCCCCGCTGACCGCGCTGATCTCCCGGCGGCTCGACATCGGAGAGATGGGCGACGACATCGCCGAGGGGCTCGGCTCCGAGCCGAAGAAGGCCAAGACCCTCGCCGTGGTCCTGGCCATCGCCCTCTCGGCCGCCGCGGTCAGCGTCTCGGGTCCCATCGCCTTCATCGCCCTGACCGCGCCGCAGATCGCCAGACGCCTCCCCCGCGGCTCCGGCCCGCACCTGCTGCTCTCCGCCCTCACCGGCGGCCTGCTGCTGGTGCTCGCGGACCTCTGCTCCCAGCAGCTGGCACTCTTCGACGACCTGCCGGTCGGGATCTACACGATGGCGATCGGCGGCGCGTACCTCGGCTATCTGCTGGTACGGGAATGGCGCAAGGGCGTGCTCTGAGCGGCCCGGGACGGTGACGACTGGTCACGTACAGGTTCGTCGACCATACTGCCCGCCGTGGAGCAGAGCATAGATTCGAACAAGAAGCCCGAGTTCGCCGCAGGCACCGACCCGGCGTTCATCCCCCTGCCCGGACTGGCGGCACCCGTCGCGACCCGGAAGCCCGAACCGGAATCGGAGGACGCAGTTCCTGAGTCGGAGGACGCTGTTCCGGAGTCGGGGTCGGCTACAGAGACGGAAGGCGACGACAGGGCTTTGGCGGCCGTGGGGGAGACCGACGCCGACCGGGAACCGGAAGCGGAGGCGGGCGACGCCGCTGCGGAGGCAGCGAGCGGGGCCGAGGGCGATGCCGTCGAGGACGGCCCCGTCTTCGAGGTCAGCGACCGGCGCGGTTCGATCCGGGTGGCCCGGGAAGGCGTCCGCTTCACGCTGGACGACCAGGAGGCCGAGTTCCTCTGGGACGAGATCGGCGCGGTGGAGACCACCCCGGCGCGCTTCGGCCGCCGGTTCACGGTGACCGTCCATCTGTCGAGCCGCCGCTGGTTCAACGCCGAGGTCGAGGCGGCGAGCCGCGCCGAGCTCAAGGGCTGGCCGGCCGAGCTGGACACCGTCCTGGACGCCTACTTCGAGGAGTCCTGAGCCGTCTCCCGTGAGACACCCCGCCGGGGTGTCTCACGGGCCGGCGTGCCTTGCCGCGCCCGGTCGCCTCCTCAGGGCCGCTCGCGGTTGCGGCCCCGGACGCGCATCGCGACGTATCCGACCAGGGCCACCGCGGCCAGCGCCAGCACGATCTTGGTCACGACACCGACGTACGCCCCGACCACGTCCCACTGGTCGCCGAGCCAGTATCCGGCCATCACGAGCACGGTGTTCCACACCAGGCTGCCCGCCGTCGTCAGCCCGACGAACACCGGCAGCGGCATGCGCTCCACGCCCGCGGGCACCGAGATCAGACTCCTGAACACCGGCACCATGCGGCCCAGCAGCACCGCCTTGGTGCCGTGCCGGGCGAACCACTCCTCCGTCCGCACCAGGTCCGAGGCCTTGACCAGGGGAAGCTTCGCCCACCAGGCGTGCATCCGCTCCCGGCCGAACACCGCTCCGATCCCGTACAGGACCACCGCGCCGACGACCGAGCCGAGCGTCGTCCAGAACAGGGCCGAGGCGATGCTGAGCACCCCCTGCGAGGCGGCGAACCCGGTCAGGGGCAGAATCACCTCGCTGGGCAGCGGCGGGAACAGGTTCTCCAGCGCGATGGCCGCACCCGCGCCGGGACCGCCGAACGTCTCGACCAGCCCGGTGGCCCAGCCGACGACGCCCCCCTGCGGCTCCGGGGCGGCGAGCAGTTCCCGGACGGCTGACAGGGTCAGATGCATGTGTCCATGGTCCCTCAGGCCTCGTCGAGCACCACGGAACGGCTCAGGTGGCGCGGCAGGTCCGGGTCGAGCCCCCGCGCGGCCGCACGGGCGAGGGCGAGACGCTGTACGCGTACGAGATCGGCCAGCGGGTCGAGGGTGCTGTCCACCCACTGGGCGCCCGTCGCGCGCACCTGCTCGGACAAGCCCTCGGGCGCCTCGCCGAACATCCAGGTCGCGGTGGACGTGGTGGAGATGCTGATGGGGCCGTGGCGGTACTCCATCGCGGGATAGGACTCCGTCCAGGACAGCGAGGCCTCCTTCATCTTCAGCGCCGCCTCGTGGGCCAGCCCGACCGTCCACCCCCGGCCGAGGAAGGAGAACTGGGTGCTTTCCAGCAGCCCGTCGGGCAGCGGCTCGGCGAGCGCGGTCTCCGCGTCCGTGACCACGGCCTCGGAGTGCAGGCCGAGGTGGGCCCGCAGCAGGGTGAGGGCGGTCGTGGCGAAGCGCGTCTGGACGACGGACCGTTCGTCGGCGAAGTCCAGGACGACGAGATCGTCGGCCGCCGCCCTGACCGGGGTCTTGGGATCCGCCGTGACGGCCACCGTGCGGGTGGTCCCGCGCAACCGGTTCAGCAGTTCCAGCACCTCGGTCGTGGTCCCCGAGCGGGTCAGCGCGACGACACGGTCGTAGCCGCGCCCGAAGGGGAACTCGGAGGCGGCGAAGGCATCCGACTCGCCCTGGCCGGAGCCCTCGCGGAGCCCGGCGTAGGCCTGCGCCATGTAGAAGGAGGTACCGCAGCCGACGACCGCGATCCGCTCGCCCGCGACGGGCAGGGCGGCGGTCTCGGGGCCGCCCGCCAAGGCGGCGGCGCGCCGCCAGCAGGCGGGCTGACTGGCTGTCTCGGTCTCGGCATACGACACGACTGCACTCCACGGGAACGGGGTGGACCACGGGAACGGGGCTGAGCGGGGCCGACCAGCCCGGATGTAGAATTCTGCACGTTACATGCAGTTATCGAGCAAAAACAAGCAACCAGCAGGTGGGTGAAGGGCTCCCGGGAGGCCCTGTGCGACGCTTGCGACGGTCCGGCCCCCGGCGACCGCGTTCCCGCGAAACGCGGTGCCCGCGCCGGACGGTGAGGAGACGCTCTTGTCCAGGGACGCCCGGTGGGACGCGCTGCTGGAGTTGGTCGGCAAGCACGGCAGGGTGGACGTCGAGGAGGCGGCGACGGCGCTCGACGTCTCGGCCGCCACCATCCGCCGTGACCTGGACCAGCTGGCCGAACAGCACCTGCTCACCCGCACCAGGGGCGGCGCGGTCGCGCACGGGGTCTCCTACGAACTGGCGCTCCGCTACAAGACGGGCCGCCACGCGCCGGAGAAGCAGGCCATCGGCCGCGCCGTGTCCGGCCTGGTCGCCGTCGGCGAGGTCGTCGGCCTGACCGGGGGAACGACCGTGACCGAAGTGGCCAGGGCGCTGGCGGTGCGTCCGGACATCGTGGGCGAGACGGCGGCGGCGGGCGGGCAGCCGACGCTGACCGTGGTGACCAACGCCCTCAACATCGCCAGCGAGCTGGCGATCCGGCCGCAGATCAAGATGGTCGTGACGGGCGGGGTCGCGAGGCCCCAGTCGTACGAGCTGACGGGCCCGCTCGCCGTCGGCGTGATGAACGAGATCACCCTGGACGTCGCCGTTCTCGGGGTCAACGCCATCGACATCGAACGCGGTGCGTACGTCCACCACGAGGGCGAGGCCAGCGTCAACCGGCTGCTCGCGGAGCGGGCCCAGCGGGTGGTGGTGGCGGCGGACTCGTCGAAGATCGGCAAGCGGGCGTTCGCCCGGGTCTGCGACCTCGGACTGGTCGACGTCCTGGTCACCGACTCCCGTATCGGTGCGGAGGCGAAGGACCGGTTCGGCGAGGCGGGGGTCCAGGTCGTCACGGTCTGATCGGCGCGGTCCGGCTGGATCTGTATACGGTGCGGCTCGCCGCGCCCGAGGGCGCGGGGCGTGATGAACCAGTGCCCGTAATGAACCAGTGCCCGTCGGGTACCGGAAGCGACACGGACGGCGCCTTCGCCGTGTCGCTGGTACGCCGAACGGGTGAGGGGCGAGAGGATTGCCCGATGAACAGTGAGTGCAGCCGGCGGGAACCCGACCGGCTCGACGACGGGGTGGCCCTGTGAGCAGGTACGACAGGTATGACAGATATGACGCCACCGACGAGCAGTGGGAAGGGCTCGCGCAGGTCGTACCGCTGCGCGGCCGCGACGAGTGGCCGTCCCGGATCGACCACCGCACCGTCCCGGACGAGCGGGCGGCCGAACAGCGGCGCCTCGTGGTGCTGCGGGTGCAGGTCTTCGCGGACGCTCGCGAGGTCGCCGAGTACCTGGTCGCCCAGGTTCCGGTGCTGCTCGATCTGACGGCGGCGGAAACGGACGTGGCGAAGCGGATCCTCGACTTCAGCAGCGGTGTGGTCTTCGGCCTCGGCAGCGGCATGCACCGCGTCGACCGCAATGTCTTCCTGCTCGCGCCGGTCGGCATGGAGGTCGAGGGGGTCACGCCCGCGGGTCTCGCCCAGTCCTAGGAAGCGGCAGTCGGGGCGGCAGCCGGACCGGACCGCCGCCCCCGGCCGCGCCGTCCCCTTTCTCCGGGCCGCCCGGCCCCTCGTGCAGGGTGGCGCGCGGGGAGGCACTGTCGGTGGCCGGTGATAGACCTGAGGCCGTGACAGACATCGATGTGGCAGAACTCCAGCGACGGCTGGTCGCGTTCGCTGCGGCGCGCGACTGGGAGCAGTACCACACCCCGAAGAACCTGGCGGCCGCGCTCAGCGTCGAGGCCTCCGAACTGCTGGAGATCTTCCAGTGGCTGACGCCCGAACAGTCGGCGGGGATCATGGAGAACCCCGAATCGGCGCACCGGGTCGCCGACGAGGTGGCGGACGTGCTCGCCTATCTCCTGCAGTTCTGCACGGTGTTGGGCGTCGATCCGACGGCCGCGCTGGTCGCCAAGTTGGAGCGGAACGAGAAGCGCTTCCCCCTGCCGAGCGCTCCGGAACCCCTCGATCGTCACTCTTCGGAGTGAGTGAGATATCCACAGTCGACTTCCTGTCCACAGATTTCCGATTTCCTCTGGCCTTACGGTGCTGTCTACCTCACTGTGGGTAATGAATGAGGTGAGCGGGTTTTCGTACGGACGGGGGAGAGTCATGGAAGCGGAGCGAGTCATCGAGGCGGGGCGGCGGGCTCTGGCGGGCAGCCGGGGTGCGCTGGATGTCATGGCGGAGGCCTGGCAGGCTCAGGCGCTCGCCCGGGCGGTCGGCAGTCGGCTGGCGCTGTACGGCCCGGTGGAGTTACGGAGCGAGGCGCGGGCGCTGGGGGAGATCGGCGCCGGATGTTCGGCGCTGGATCACCCGACGGTCCTCTCCGGCGGTGCCAGGGCGGCCCAGTTGTCCGAAATCGCCGATGTGCGGCGGTCCCTGGCCGGGCTCGCGCTGTTGCTCAGTGAGGCCGGGATCGCCCTGGTCGGGGTGGCCTGCGACACGGGGGAGGATGGTCTGTACTGGCAGTGCATCGAGGCCATGGACGCCGCCGACGAATCACTGGAGCGCGTGCACGGGATGCTGAGGCGGCTTGCGGAGCGGGAGAGGGAGCGCGACGGCCCCTATGGCGGTATACGCGGCCCTGCGGCATCGGCGGCAGGTCCCTGAGGGGAGGCGGCGGAGCGGCGGGAGGAGACGCCGATGCCGATGTCTGAGGGGAGACGACGGCCCGAGGGGAGGCGCGGGGCAGGAAAGGCGGGGGCAGGGGGCTGCGGGCAGGGGGAGATGCCGGGGAGGTCCGGCCTGGCTGGTGGGCGGGACCGGGTGCCGGAGAGGCAGGATGGAGGGCATGGATCTTCGCATCTTCACCGAGCCCCAGCAAGGGGCCGACTACGACACCTTGCTCACCGTCGCCAAGGCCGCCGAGGACCTGGGCTTCGACGCCTTCTACCGCTCCGACCACTATCTCCGCATGGGCTCCGGCGACGGTCTGCCCGGACCGACGGACGCCTGGATCACCCTGGCCGGGCTGGCGCGCGAGACCCGGCGGATCCGGCTCGGCACGCTGATGACCGCTGGCACGTTCCGGCTGCCGGGAGTGCTGGCCATCCAGGTGGCCCAGGTCGACCAGATGTCCGGCGGCCGGGTCGAACTGGGCCTGGGCGCAGGCTGGTTCGAGGAGGAGCACAAGGCCTACGGCATTCCGTTCCCGAAGGAGAAGTTCGGCCGCCTGGAGGAGCAGCTCGCGATCATCACGGGTCTGTGGGCGACGGAGGTCGGCGAGACCTTCAGCTACGACGGCACCTACTACCAACTCACTGATTCGCCCGCGCTGCCCAAGCCGGCCCAGACCAAGGTGCCCGTCCTGATCGGCGGCCACGGTGCGACGCGCACCCCGCGCCTCGCCGCGCAGTACGCGGACGAGTTCAACATCCCGTTCGCCTCGCTGGAGGACAGCGAAAAGCAGTTCGGCCGGGTCCGGGCCGCCGCGCAGGCGCACGGGCGCTCTCCGGACGACCTCGTGTACTCCAACGCGCTGATCGTCTGCACGGGCAAGGACGACGCCGAGGTCGCCCGGCGCGCGGCGGCCATCGGCCGGGACGTGGAGGAGCTCAAGGCGAACGGGCTGGCGGGATCGCCCGCCGAGGTGGTCGACAAGATCGGCAGCTTCGAGGCGATCGGCTCGTCGAGGATCTACCTCCAGGTCCTCGATCTGGAGGACCTGGACCATCTGGAACTGATCTCCTCGCAGATCCAGTCCCAGCTGACCTGACCTGACCTGACCTGACCTGACGAGGAGGAGGAGGGTGGCTGTGCGTACCGTGCGCACGCTCGCCGACGCGCTGGACGCCGGACCTGTCCTGCTGGACGGCGGGCTCTCCAGCCAATTGGAGGCGCAGGGCTGCGATCTGTCCGACGCGCTGTGGTCGGCCCGGTTGCTGGCCGACGCGCCGGAACAGATCGAGGCCGCTCACCTCGCCTATCTCCGGGCGGGCGCGCGCGTGCTCATCACGGCCAGCTATCAGGCCACCTTCGAAGGGTTCGGGCGGTACGGGATCGACCGGGCCGGGACCGGGGCCCTGCTCGCCCGCAGCGTGGAGCTGGCCCGGCGCGCCGCCGACACGGCGCGCCGGGCCGACCCCGGGCGGGAGACCTGGGTCGCCGCGTCGGTCGGACCGTACGGGGCGATGCTCGCGGACGGCAGCGAGTACCGGGGCCGCTACGGGCTGAGCGTCCGGGAGCTGGAGCGCTTCCACCGCCCCCGGGTGGCGGCGCTGGCCGCTGCCGGGCCCGACGCGCTGGCGCTGGAGACGGTGCCCGACCTGGACGAGGCCGAGGCCCTGGTCCGGGTGGCCGAGGAGACCGGACTGCCGTACTGGCTCTCGTACAGCGTCGCGGGCGGCCGGACCAGGGCCGGTCAGCCGCTGGAGGAGGCGTTCGCGGTGGCGGCGGGGCGGGACTCCGTCCTCGCGGTCGGGGTCAACTGCTGCGATCCCCAGGAGGCACAGGGGGCGGTGGAGCAGGCGGTGGCGGTCACGGGCAGGCCCGCCGTGGTCTACCCGAACAGCGGGGAGGGATGGGACGCCGGAGCGCGGGGGTGGACCGGGCGCGGCACGTTCGACCCGGGGCGGGTGCGGGCGTGGACGCGGGCCGGGGCCAGGCTCGTCGGAGGCTGCTGCCGGGTGGGGCCGGAGCTCATCACGGAGCTGGACGGACGGCTGGAGCGTCAGGGGCCGCCGTAGCGGGCGCCCCCGGGACCGTCCCGGAGATCGCTGTGTTCCGGGAGGGGCGAAAATGCCTGGTAGGGGCAGGGGGCGACGACCATACTCGGACAGGTGTTCCTGACAATCGGTACGACCGGCACCCAAGAGCGTCCCGCCACGGACCTGGGCTTTCTGCTGCACAAGCATCCCGACAAGGCGCAGGCGTTCTCCACCTCGCACGGCTCCGCGCACGTCTTCTACCCCGAGGCGTCCGCCGAGCGCTGCACGGCCGCGCTCCTGCTGGAGGTGGATCCGGTGGCGCTGGTGCGGCGCGGCAAGGGCAAGGGCCGGGGCGGCGCGCCCGACGCGGCGCTCGCGCAGTACGTCAACGACCGCCCCTACGCGGCGTCCTCGCTGCTGTCGGTCGCTCTCGCCGCCGTGTTCAAGTCCGCGCTCGGCGGTGTCTGCCGGGCCATGCCCGAGCGGGCCGGGAGCCCGTTGCCGCTGCGGATCGAGGTGCCCGCCCTGCCCGCCAGGGGCGGTGCCGAGCTGGTGCACAGGCTGTTCGCGCCGCTCGGCTGGTCGCGGGTCGACGTCACGGCCGTACCGCTGGACGAGGAGTTCCCCGCGTGGGGCGACTCCCGCTACGTACGCCTGGTGCTGGAGGGCGAGTTGCGGCTCGCGGACGCGCTGCGCCAGCTCTATGTCCTGCTCCCGGTGCTCGACGACGCCAAGCACTACTGGGTCGCGCCCGACGAGGTGGACAAGCTGCTGCGCGCGGGAGAGGGCTGGCTGGCCGACCACCCCGAGCGGCCGCTGATCACCCGGCGCTACCTCTCCCACCGCTGGGGGCTGACGCGCCAGGCCGACCAGGCCCTGGAGCTGGTCCGGCTCGCCGAGTCGGACGACCTCGACGTCGACAGCGTGGACAACGCGGTGGACGAGAGCACCGACACCGAGGAGAAGCCGGTCCCGCTCGCCGAGCAGCGGCGCACCGCGATCCTCGACGCGCTGCGTGCCGCCGGGGCGAGCCGGGTGCTCGACCTCGGCTGCGGCCAGGGCCAGTTGGTGCAGGCCCTTCTCAAGGACGTGCGCTTCACCGAGATCGTGGGCGTCGATGTCTCGATGCGCGCCCTCACCATCGCCTCGCGGCGGCTGAAGCTGGACCGGATGGGAGAGCGCCGGGCGGACCGGGTCACCCTCCGGCAGGGGTCGCTCACCTACACCGACAAGCGGCTCGCGGGATACGACGCCGCGGTGCTCAGTGAGGTGATCGAGCACCTGGACCTGGACCGCCTGCCCGCCCTGGAGTACGCGGTGTTCGGCGCGGCGCGACCGGGGACGGTGCTCGTGACCACGCCGAACGTCGAGTACAACGTCCGCTGGGAGACCCTCCCGGCCGGGCACGTCCGGCACGGGGACCACCGTTTCGAGTGGACCCGGGCCGAATTCCGGGAGTGGGCGGGGCAGGTCGCCGAACGGCACGGATACACCGTGCGGTACGCGCCGGTCGGGCCGGACGACCCCGAGGTGGGGCCGCCGACCCAGCTGGCCGTGTTCACCCGGGCCGACGCCACCACCACCGGGACGACCGAGAAGAAGACGAAGGGGGCGAAAGCCGCATGAACAACGAGCACAGCGACGCCGGTACAGAATCGGCCACCGCCACCGCCACCGCCACCGCCACCGCCACCGCCACGGGCGGGCGCAAGCTGCCGGTGACCGACCTCTCCCTCGTCGTCCTCATCGGCGCCAGCGGATCGGGCAAGTCCACCTTCGCCCACCAGCACTTCAAGCCGACCGAGATCATCTCCTCGGACTTCTGCCGGGGGCTGGTCGCCGACGACGAGAACGACCAGAGCGCCAGCCGCGACGCCTTCGACGTGCTGCACTACATCGCCGGCAAGCGCCTGGAGGCCGGGCGGCTCACCGTGATCGACGCCACCAGCGTCCAGTCCGAGAGCCGCAAGCAGCTGGTCCAGCTGGCCCGGAAGTACGACGTCCTGCCCATCGCCATCGTCCTCGACCTCCCCGAAGAGGTCTGCGCCGCCCGCAACGCGGCCCGCCCGGACCGCGCCTCCATGCCGCGCCACGTCATCCAGCGGCACCGCCGCGAGCTGCGGCGTTCCCTGCGCGGCCTGGAGCGCGAGGGCTTCCGCAAGGTGCACGTCCTGCGCACCGAGGAGGAGGCCGAGAGCGCCGAGGTGGTCCTGGAGCGCCGCTACAACGACCTGCGCCACCTCACCGGCCCGTTCGACATCATCGGGGACATCCACGGCTGCCGCTCCGAGCTGGACACCCTGCTCGGCAAGCTCGGTTACGTGGACGGCGCCCACCCCGAAGGGCGTACGGCCGTGTTCGTCGGGGACCTCGTCGACCGGGGCCCCGACAGCCCCGGCGTGCTGCGCCGCGTCATGTCCATGGTGTCGGCGGGCACCGCCCTGTGCGTCCCCGGCAACCACGAGAACAAGCTCGGCCGCTACCTCGCGGGCCGCAAGGTCCAGCTCACCCATGGGCTCGCCGAGACCGTCGAGCAGCTGGAGCGCGAGGACGTCGAACACCCCGAGTTCCGGGGGCAGGTGCGGAAGTTCGTCGACGGGCTGGTCAGCCACTACGTCCTGGACGACGGCAAGCTGGTGGTCGCTCACGCCGGGCTGCCCGAGAAGTACCACGGCCGCACCTCCGGCCGGGTCCGCTCGCACGCGCTGTACGGGGACACGACGGGGGAGACCGACGAGTTCGGTTTGCCCGTGCGCTACCCGTGGGCCGAGGAGTACCGGGGCCGCGCCACCGTGGTCTACGGCCACACCCCGGTGCCCACCACCTCCTGGATCAACAACACCATCTGCCTGGACACGGGGGCCGTCTTCGGCGGGAAGATGACCGCTCTGCGCTGGCCCGAGCGCGAACTGGTCGACGTACCCGCCGAGAAGGTCTGGTACGAGCCCGTCAAACCGCTGACCACCGAGGCGCCCGGGGGCCGGGAGGGCCGCCCGCTGGACATCGCCGACGTCCAGGGCCGCAGGGTCGTGGAGACCCGGCACCTGGGCCGCGTCGCCGTGCGCGAGGAGAACGCCGCCGCCGCGCTCGAGGTCATGAGCCGGTTCGCCGTCGACCCGCAGCTCCTCGCCTACCTCCCGCCCACCATGGCGCCCACCGCCACCTCCCGCGAGGACGGCTTCCTGGAGCACCCGGCCGAGGCCTTCGCGCAGTACGCCGGCGACGGCGTCGAGCGGGTCGTGTGCGAGGAGAAGCACATGGGCTCCCGGGCCGTCGCCCTGGTCTGCAAGGACGCCGGGGCCGCCACCGCGCGCTTCGGCACGGCGGGCCCCACCGGCGCGCTGTACACCCGTACCGGGCGCCCGTTCCTGGACGACAGGGCGATGACCGAGGCGGTCCTGGGCCGGCTCCGCGCCGCCGTCGCCGCCGCCGGGCTCTGGGAGGAGTGGGACACCGACTGGGTGCTCCTGGACGCCGAGCTGATGCCGTGGTCGCTCAAGGCCGGCGGGCTGCTGCGCTCGCAGTACGCCGCCGTCGGCGCCGCGTCCGGCGCGGTCTTCCCGCCGGCCGTCGCCGCTCTGGAGCAGGCGGTCGCCCGGGGTGTCGAGGTGGCGGGCCTCGCCGGGTACCAGCGAGCCCGCGCCAGGGACGCGGCCGCGTTCACCCAGGCGTACCGGCGCTACTGCTGGCCCACGGAGGGGCTGGACGGGGTGCGGCTCGCACCGTTCCAGATCCTCGCCGTCCAGGGCCGCTCGCTGGCCTCCGTGCCGCACGACGAGCAGCTCGCCTGGCTGGACCGGCTCGTGGAGCACGACCCGACCGGGCTGCTCCAGGTCACCCGCCGGCTC
This sequence comes from Streptomyces sp. CA-278952, assembly GCF_028747205.1. Taxonomy (NCBI): domain Bacteria; kingdom Bacillati; phylum Actinomycetota; class Actinomycetes; order Kitasatosporales; family Streptomycetaceae; genus Streptomyces; species Streptomyces sp. CA-278952. Next base: position 1,596,366 of record NZ_CP112880.1, on the reverse strand, counting down.
CTCGTCGACACCGGGGACGAGGCCTCCGTGCGCGCGGGCGTGGACTGGTGGCTGGAGATGACCGGGCGGGGCGGCGAGGGCATGGTCGTCAAGCCGCTCGGCGCCCTCGTCCGGGACGCCAAGGGCCGGCTCGTCCAGCCCGGCATCAAGGTGCGCGGCCGGGAGTATCTCCGCATCATCTACGGCCCCGAGTACACCCGCCCGGAGAATCTGGAGCGCCTGCGCTCCCGGTTCCTCGGCCACAAGCGCTCGTTGGCGCTGCGGGAGTACGCGCTCGGTCTGGAGGCCCTGGACCGGCTGGCGGAGGGGGAGCCGCTGTGGCGGGTCCACGAGGCGGTGTTCGCCGTCCTGGCCCTGGAGTCGGAGCCGGTGGACCCCCGCCTCTGAGAGCCGCCCAACCCGTGGGCGATTCGCGGGGTGAACGGCGCTCCGCGCGGTGAGGATGAAGGCATGGGATTCCACGTCGACTCCGAAGCCGGGCGGCTGCGCCGCGTCATACTGCACCGCCCCGATCTGGAGCTGAAGCGGCTCACCCCCAGGAACAAGGACGCGCTCCTGTTCGACGACGTCCTGTGGGTGCGCCGCGCCCGGGAGGAGCACGACGGCTTCGCCGACGTGCTGCGCGACCGGGGGGTCGCCGTGCATCTCTTCGGCGATCTCCTGCGGGAGTCCCTCGACATCCCGGTCGCCCGGCGGCTCGTGCTCGACCGGGTCTTCGACGAGAAGGAGTACGGTCCGCTCGCCACCGAGCATCTGCGGGCCGCCTTCGAGGAACTGTCCTCGGACGAGCTGGCGGATGCGCTGGTCGGTGGCATGACCAAGCGGGAGTTCCTGGAGCGGCACAGCGAGCCGACCTCCGTCCGCTTCCACGTGATGGACCTGGACGACTTCCTGCTCGGCCCGCTGCCGAACCACCTCTTCACCCGGGACACCTCGGCATGGATCTACGACGGGGTCTCCATCAACGCGATGCGCTGGCCCGCCAGGCAGCGCGAGACCGTCCACTTCGAGGCGATCTACCGGCACCATCCCCTGTTCACCGGCGCGGAGGCGGGGGTCTTCCACCACTGGTCGGAGGGTCAGGACGACTATCCCTCCACCATCGAGGGCGGTGACGTCCTGGTCATCGGAGAGGGCGCCGTCCTCATCGGGATGAGCGAGCGCACCACGCCGCAGGCCGTGGAGATGCTGGCCCGGGGCCTCTTCGACGCGGGCTCGGCGCACACGATCGTGGCGCTCGACATGCCCAAGGCCCGGGCGTTCATGCACCTGGACACGGTGATGACGATGATCGACGGCGACACGTTCACCCAGTACGCCGGTCTCGGCATGCTGCGCTCTTACACCATCGAGCCCGGCAGCGGCCCCCGCGAGCTGAAGGTCACCGACCATCCGCCCGAGCACATGCACCGCGCCATCGCCGCCGCCCTCGGCCTCGACTCCATCCGGGTGCTCACCGCCACCCAGGACGTGCACGCGGCCGAGCGCGAGCAGTGGGACGACGGCTGCAACGTGCTCGCGGTCGAGCCCGGGGTCGTCGTCGCGTACGAGCGCAACGCCACGACCAACACCCACCTGCGCAAGCAGGGCATCGAGGTGATCGAGATCCGGGGCAGCGAGCTGGGCCGGGGACGTGGCGGGCCGCGCTGTATGAGCTGCCCGGTGGAGCGGGACCCCGTGGCCTGAGAGGGGTGCGGACCACGAACCCAGGCCTGTATAGAGATGCGGGTAATCGTATAGACTTCCAGTTCTGCCCGCGCGCAGTGCGCCGATCCCCGTCCGACCCAGGAGCAGTCATCATGGCCATAGACCTCACCGGCCGCCACTTCCTCAAGGAGCTGGACTTCACCTCCGAGGAGTTTCTCGGCCTGGTCTCCCTGGCCGCCGAGCTCAAGGCGGCCAAGAAGGCCGGGGCAGAGGTCCAGCGGCTGCGCGGGAAGAACATCGCGCTGATCTTCGAGAAGACCTCGACCCGTACGCGCTGCGCCTTCGAGGTCGCCGCAGCCGACCAGGGCGCCTCCACCACCTACCTCGACCCGTCGGGCTCCCAGATGGGCCACAAGGAGTCCGTCAGGGACACCGCCCGGGTGCTCGGCCGGATGTTCGACGGGATCGAGTACCGGGGCGACAGCCAGCAGGCCGTCGAGGAGCTGGCCGCGTACGGCGGGGTGCCGGTCTTCAACGGGCTCACGGACGACTGGCACCCCACCCAGATGCTCGCCGACGTGCTCACCATGACCGAGTTCCGCGAGGGGCCCGTCGCGGGGACGGCCTTCGCCTACCTCGGCGACGCCCGCTTCAACATGGGCAACTCCTACCTGATCACCGGAGCGCTGCTCGGCCTGGACGTCAGGATCGTCGCCCCCGAGGCCTACTGGCCGGCCGAGGCCGTCGTGGCGCGGGCCCGGAAGCTCGCCGAGGTCAGCGGCGCGACGATCACCCTCACCGGCGATGTCGCCGAGGGTGTCCGGGGCGCCGACTTCGTCGCCACCGACGTCTGGGTCTCCATGGGGGAGCCCAAGGAGGTGTGGGCCGAGCGCATCGCCGCCCTCGGCCCCTACGCCGTGACGATGGACGTCCTGCGGGCCACCGGGAACCCGGACGTGAAATTCCTGCACTGCCTGCCCGCCTTCCACGACCTCGGCACCCAGGTCGGCCGGGACATCCACGCCCGGTACGGGCTGACCGAGCTGGAAGTCAGCGACGAGGTCTTCGAGTCCGCGCACTCGGTCGTCTTCGACCAGGCGGAGAACCGGATGCACACGATCAAGGCCGTGCTGGTGGCGACGCTCGCGGGGAAGTAGCCCCGCCGGTACGGGTTCGAGCACGGGTACGGGTACCCGGTACGGGTACGAGGCGCCGGTACGAGCACGCAGCAGGGTTCGTATGCTCATGCACCCGATTGGGTGAACATGCGTAGGGGTGGCTACGATGTCGCCTCTTGGTGGGGTCCGGGCTCGCGATGCCCGGACCCCCTTCCCATGTGCCGCCCGCGGTCCCCACGGCCGCCGTGCGCACCGGGAGACGTCCCCCCACTGCACCACCAGAGATGAGAACGTCCCGCATGAGCACCGGTCTGCCGCATTCCGGCACCCCGCAGCGCCCCGGCCCCTCGAAGCCGGGGCTGCGCCGCAAGAGCCCCGATCAGCTCATCGCCGAGTCCGGCGGCGACCTGGAGGGCCACGGCCTCAAGCGCACGATGGGCCTCTTCCAGCTCGTCTGCTTCGGGGTCGGCGCGATCGTCGGCACCGGCATCTTCGTCGGCCTGTCCGACAGCGTCGCCGAGGCCGGCCCCGCCGTCGTGATCTCGTATCTCCTCGCGGCGATCACCTGCATCTTCACCGCCCTCTCCTTCGCGGAGCTGGGCAGCGCCATCCCGGTCTCCGGAAGCTCGTACTCCTTCGCCTACGCGGCGCTCGGCGAGCGCACCGCCTTCCTCGTCGGCTGGTGCCTGCTGCTGGAGTACGGCGTGTCGGTCTCCGCCGTCGCGGTGGGCTGGAGCCAGTACGTCAACGAGCTGCTGAACAGCGTGATCGGCCTGCGACTCCCCGAGGCCCTGTCCGCCGGTCCCGCCGAAGGCGGTGTGGTCAATCTGCCCGCGATCGTCGTGATCGCCCTGGCCGCCGCGCTGCTGGTGCGCGGTGTCCGGGAGAGTGCCACCGCGACCGCCGCCATGGCGATCCTCAAGATCGGCATCCTGATCGCGTTCTGCGCCGTGGCGTTCAGCGCGTTCGAGGACGACAACCTCATGCCGTTCGCGACCCACGGGCTCGGCGGCATCACAGCGGGCGCCTCACTCGCGTTCTTCTCCTACATCGGCTTCGACGCCATCACCACCGCCGGCGAAGAGGTCAAGAACCCCCGGCGGAACATCCCCGTCGCCATCCTGATCTGCATCGGCGTCGTCACCCTGCTCTACTGCGCGGTGGCGCTCTCGGCCATCGGCGCGATCGGCTCGGACGCCGTCGCCGACAAGAGCGCGGCCCTCTCGATCGCCGTCAACCAGGTCACCGACTCCACGGTCGGCGGCGGCATCATCGCCTTCGGCGCGGTCGTCGCCATCGCCTCGGTGGTGCTCGCCGTGATGTACGGGCAGACCCGCATCCTCATGTCGATGTCCCGCGACGGGCTTATCCCGCGCGTCTTCGAGCGGATCTCGCCCAGGACCCACACCCCGGTCGCCAACACCTGGATCGTGGCCTGCGTCTTCGCGGTCCCCGCCGCGTTCGTCCCGCTCGACGTCGTCGTGAACCTGACGACCATCGGCACGCTCGCCACGATGGTCGCCGTCAATGTCGCGGTGGTGGTGCTCCGGCGGAGCGCCCCCGGGCTGAAGCGGACCTTCCGGGTGCCGCTCTACCCGGTGAGCCCGCTGCTGGGCGTCTTGTGCTGTCTGTATCTGATGTACGGGACCGGCTGGACGACCTGGGTCCAGTTCGCCGTCTTCCTCGCCGTGGGCTCGCTGCTGTACGCCGGTTACGGGCGCAAGCGCTCCCGGCTGGTCAGCTCCCCGGGGACGGACCCGGCTGCGCCGGTATCGCCGGAAGCGTGAACCAGACGGCCTTGCCGTGCTCCGTGGTGCGGTGACCGCACGCGGAGCTGAGGGTCCGGATCAGCAGCAGGCCGCGGCCGTGCTCCTGCCAGGGATCGACCTCGCAGCCCGGTTGCGGCCGGGACAGGTCGCCCGGCGGGGCGGGGTCGCGGTCGTGCACCTCGACCTGGCAGCCGGTGGGCAGCAGCTCCACGACCAGCTCGATGGGCTCACCGCCCAGCGTGTGCTCGACGGCGTTGGCCACCAGCTCGGCCGTCAGCAGCTCGGCGGTGTCGCTGTCGGCCGGGGCGTCGATGTCCGACAGGGCCGTGCGGATGAGAGCGCGGGCGATCGGCACGGCCGCGGTGGAGTGCGGCAGGGCGATGCGCCAGGAGGCGGGGACGGGGACGTCGGGCGGCACGGCAGGGTTTCCGTTCGGGAGCGGGTCTTCCTCGAAGCGGGAGGTCTCGACTTCTGGGGTTCACGCGGTACTCGTGTCGAGACTTCCTGGTTTCAACCATACGAACCGCTCCGGTCCGGCCATAGAGGCGGTCGGCCGGAGCAAAGGGGACTTTCGCCACAACGGTCTCATGGATGCCGTATCGCGACCTCGTGACGGCAGTCACGTAAGGGTGATAACTTCGGATGCGGAACGCGACCCGCGCATGGCCGGCAGCCAGCCCGATCGCTGAAGGGGACCCCTCCATGAGCCCGTTTCCCAGCTCGGCCCCGAGCACCGAGGAATGGCGTCATCTGCGGCTGACCCGGGACGACGGTGTGGCCACCGTCACATTGGCCCGCCCCGAGAAGCTCAACGCGCTCACCTTCGGCGCCTACGCGGATCTGCGCGACCTCCTCGCCGAGCTGTCCCGGGAACGTTCCGTCCGCGCCCTCGTTCTCGCCGGTGAGGGGCGCGGGTTCTGCTCCGGCGGCGACGTCGACGAGATCATCGGCGCCACGCTCGCCATGGACACCGCGCAGCTCCTCGACTTCAACCGCATGACCGGCCAGGTCGTCCGGGCTCTGCGGGAGTGCCCCTTCCCCGTCATCGCCGCCATCCACGGCGTCGCCGCCGGAGCAGGAGCCGTGCTGGCCCTGGCGGCGGACTTCCGGATCGCCGACCCGTCGGCCCGCTTCTCCTTCCTCTTCACCCGCGTCGGCCTCTCCGGCGGGGACATGGGCGCGGCCTATCTGCTGCCCCGGGTCGTCGGCCTCGGCCACGCCACCCGGCTCCTGATGCTCGGGGACGCCGTCCGCGCCCCCGAGGCGGAGCGCATCGGGCTGATCAGCGAGCTGGCCGAAGAGGGCAGGGCCGCCGAGCGCGCCGCCGAGCTGGCCCGCCGCCTCGCCGACGGCCCCGCCCTCGCGCTCGCCCAGACCAAGGCCCTGCTCACCGCCGAGCTGGACATGCCGCTCGCCGCCTCCGTCGAGCTGGACGCCAACACCCAGGCCCTTCTGATGCACGGCGAGGACTACGCCGAGTTCCACGCCGCCTTCACCGAGAAACGGCCGCCGAAATGGCAGGGGAGGTAACCGTGCCCGCCCCCGAGGCAGCCCGGCCCCCTGACGCCGGGGCCGGGCCCCGCCGGGGCTCCTCGTCGGTGCACCGGATCGCGGTCGTCGGCGGCGGCCCCGGCGGGCTCTACGCCGCGGCCCTCCTCAAACGGCTCGACCCGGACCGCGCCGTCACCGTCTTCGAGCGCAACGCCCCCGACGACACCTTCGGCTTCGGCGTCGTCCTCTCCGACGAGACCCTGGGTGGCATCGAACACGCCGACCCCGAGGTGTACCGGGCGCTGAGAGCCGAGTTCGTCCGCTGGGACACCATCGACATCGTCCACCGGGGCCGGACCCACACCTCCGGCGGCCACGGCTTCGCCGCCCTCGGCCGCCGCCGGCTCCTGGAGATCCTCCACGAGCGCTGCGCCGGCCTCGGCGTCGACCTCCGCTTCCGCGTCCCGGCCCCGCCCACCGCCGAGCTCGCCGCCCACCACGACCTGGTCATCGCCGCCGACGGGGTGCACAGCGCCACCCGCACGGCCCACGCCACATCCTTCGGCCCGACCATCACCGAGCACCGCAACCGCTACATCTGGCTCGCCGCCGACTTCGCGCTCGACGCCTTCCGCTTCGAGATCGCCGAAACCCCGTACGGCGTCATGCAGTTGCACGGCTACCCGTACGCGGCAGACGCCTCCACCGTCATCGTCGAGATGCGCGAGGAGGTCTGGCGTGCCGCCGGGCTCGACACCTGCGACGCGGCCGAATCCACCGCCCGCTGCGCCAAGTTCTTCACCGAAGCGCTGGACGGCCGCCCGCTGCGCGGCAACAGATCCTCCTGGCTCGCCTTCCGCACGGTCACCAACTCCCGCTGGTCCCACGGCAGCACGGTGCTCATCGGCGACGCGGCCCACACCGCCCATTTCTCCATCGGCTCCGGCACCAAGCTCGCCGTCGAGGACGCCCTCGCGCTGGCCGCCTGCGTCGAGGAACAGCCGGACCTGCCGACGGCCCTCGTCGCGTACGAGGCCGAGCGCCGCCCGGTCGTCGCCTCCACCCAGCGCGCCGCCGCCGCCAGCCTGCGCTGGTTCGAGGAGCTGGCCACCTACGTGGACCAGCCGCCCCGCCGCTTCGCGTTCAACCTGCTCACCCGCAGCCGCCGGGTCACGCACGACAACCTCCGGCTGCGCGACGCCTCGTTCACCGCCGCCGTCGAGGAGGAGTTCGGCTGCCCGCCGGACACCCCGCCGATGTTCACCCCGCTGCGCCTGCGCGGCCTCGAACTGCGCAACCGCGTCGTCGTCTCGCCCATGGACATGTACGCGGCCACCGACGGGCTGCCCGCCGACTTCCACCTCGTCCACCTCGGGGCCCGGGCGCTCGGCGGCGCGGGACTCACCATGACCGAGATGGTCTGCGTCAGCCCCGAGGGCCGTATCACCCCCGGCTGCACGGGTCTGTGGAACGACGAACAGGCCGCCGCCTGGCGGCGGATCACCGACTTCGTCCACACCTCCGCACCCGGCGCCGCCATCGGCGTGCAGCTCGGCCACTCCGGCCGCAAGGGCTCCACGAAGCTGATGTGGGAGGGCATCGACCAGCCCCTGGAGGGCGGCAACTGGTCGCTGACGGCCGCCTCCCCGCTGCCGTACGAGCCGGGCGTCAGTCAGGTCCCCGCGGAGCTGGACCGGGCCGGACTGGACGCCGTGCGCAGGCAGTTCGTGGCGGCCGCCCGGCGCGCCGCCGACTCCGGCTTCGACCTCCTCGAGCTCCACTGCGCCCACGGCTACTTGCTCTCCGGCTTCCTGTCCCCGCTCACCAACCGCCGCACCGACGCCCACGGCGGGGCGCTGGCCGGGCGGCTCCGCTTCCCCCTGGAGGTCTTCGACGCCGTCCGTGAAGTCTGGCCGGGGGAGCGGCCGATGACCGTGCGGATCTCGGCCACCGACTGGGCCGAGGGCGGCACCGACGCCGAGGACGCCGTCACGATCGCCCGCGCCTTCGCCGACCACGGGGCCGACGCCATCGACGTCTCCACCGGCCAGGTCGTGGCCGATGAGCGCCCCGAGTACGGCCGCTCCTACCAGACCCCGTACGCCGACCGGATCCGCAACACCGTCGGCGTCCCCGTCATCGCGGTCGGCGCGATCTCCTCCTGGGACGACGTCAACTCCCTGCTCCTGGCAGGCCGCGCCGACCTCTGCGCCCTGGCCCGCCCCCATCTGTACGACCCGCACTGGACCCTGCACGCGGCGGCCGAACAGGGCTACAGCGGCCCCGGCGTTCCCTGGCCCCTTCCGTACGGTGCGGGCAGCCGTCCCCCGCCCACCGGCCGCACCGACGGACCGAAGCCCCGGCTCACGCTGGGCTGAGGCAGCCGTGGCACCGGCAGGGGACCGGGTGCGGCACACCGCCCCAGTGTTCCTCGCGGTAGGCCGGGGCCAGGCGCCCGAGCAGGGCGGCCAGCTCCTCCGCATGCTCCCGCGTGGCCCATGATCCGTCGACGCCCACCGCCGCCACGCGGCGCAGTACCGCCGGGCTGTACACCGCGACGGGCCGGAAGGTGTGGAGGTTGCGGGTCGCCATGTCGATGGTGATGTACGCCCCGGTGTGCCGGCCGCGCCCGACGGTGGTCAGCTGCTCGTGCCCCATGCCCCCGTAGGCGCCGACGACGTGCACCTTCGACCCGCCCCGGTACGACTTGGTCCCGGGCCTCAGTTCCTGCCCGCCGTCGCCGTACCGCCGCCACCGCACCACGTTCGCGGCGACGAGCCACAGCGGCTCCGCCGACGCGGGCTCCTCAGCCACGGGGACGGTCACGGGCTCCTCGGCCACCGGCTCCGCCGACACGGGCTCCGCGCTCACGAGGTCCTCGTCAACAGCAGCCGGTCCGCCACCGCTTCGTAGCCGATGCGCAGATACACGCCGTTGCTCGTCGGATTGGCGAGGTCGGCGAAGAGCACGACCTCCGTCGCCCCCGCCTCCCGGGCCGCCCGCCCGGCCTCATCCGTCACGGCGGCCGCGTACCCCCGGCCGCGCAACCCCGGCGGGGTGTACACCAAGGTCACCCGCACCGTGCCCGCCAGCATCCGGGAGCGGCCGGCGAGAGCCACCGGAGCCCCGCCGTTCTCCCAGAGAGTGAGCGCCCCGCGTTCCGTGCCCTCGTCCACCAGCCACTCGGCCGAGGACTTCGACTGCCCGGTCTCCTCGGCGAACCCGCGCACCCACTCCACCAGCAGCGCCCGGTCCGCCGGCGTCGCCGCCCTGGCCCGGCCCCCCGGCGCGGGGGAGGGCGGTCGCGCCGGGCCCAGCCGGTACAGCCGCTGCTCCTGCTCGGTCCGGTAGCCGGGGAGCCGGGCGGCCAGCAGCGCCGCGGTGTCCCGGTCCGCGTTGACGGCGTCCAGATCCTGGCCCGAACCCAGGGCGTCGGCCAGCGGACCCACCGCCTTGGCCGGCACGGCGTTCAGCAGCGCGGGATGCGGCGGCGTGCGCAGCACGGTCCCCGCCACCGCCCCGTCCGCCCCGCGCCACCAGCCGAGCACCGGATCGCCCCCGCCGTAGTGGTGCGGGCCCGCACATCTCAGCCGCTCGGTGACGGTCAGCGCCACCGTGTGCTCGACGGGCCGCGCGGCGAGCGACGCGCCGGCCGCGGCGAGGAACGTGGCGACGTCGTTCGTGAGGGTCCAGGTCATGCCTCATCCTGCCCGTGGGCCGGGGCCCGGGGCACCTGGATTTCACCCCGGCGGGGTCACGGCCGCACGTACCGCTCCCCGGCGTCCCGCAGCCGCTCGTGCAGCCGGCCGAACACCTCCGCCGACCGCCCGCCCGGCCAGTCCCCGGGCAGCAGCTGCGACGGCAGACCCGGGTCCGCATAGGGGAGTTGCCGCCATGAGTCCAGGGCCAGCAGATAGTCCCGGTAGGCGGTCTGCGGGCGGGGCGCGTCCTCGGTGTCCCCGGACGCCTCCCAGTCCCGCAGCACCGGCTCGTGCAGCTCCAGGAACTCGCGGTGCAGCCGCGCCACCGCCGGCAGGTCCCACCAGCGGGCCACCGCCTCGCGGGTGGCGGCGAAGCCGAGGTGCTCGCCGCGGAACAGGTCCACGTACGGGGCGAGTCCGAGCCGCTCCAGGGTGTGCCGGGTCTCCTCGTACAGCCCGGCCGGCGCGATCCACACCCCGGGCGCGGCCGTACCGAAGCCGAGCCGGGCCAGCCGGGAGCGCAGCAGATGGCGCTTGTTGCGCTCCGCCTCGGGCACGGAGAACACCGCGAGCACCCAGCCTTCGGAGAGCCGCGGCCCGGGCCGCCCGTAGATCCTCCGGTCCCCGTCGTCCAGCAGTTGCCGGGCGTCCGGCGACAGCGCGTACCCCGCCGAACCGTCCGCCGCACGGGCGGCCACCAGCAGCCCGCGCCGCTTCAGCCGCGAGACGCACGAGCGTACGGAAGGGGCGTCGACACCGACGGCGTGCAGCAGACGGATCAGCTCCGACACGGCGAACGGTGCGCCGTCCGGCGGGCGGCCGTAGGCGCCGTAGAGCGTGACGATCAGGGAACGGGGGGTGCGCAACTCGGCCACGTGATCACTCTAGAGGCCGGGCCGGGGGAGAGTCGGGCCGGTCCCGCAGCAGGAACCGCTGGAGTTTTCCGGTGGCCGTACGGGGCAGCGACTCCTGGAAGACGAAGACGCGCGGGCACTTGTGCGGGGCCAGGTTGGCCTTCATGTGGGCGCGCAGCGAGTCCGCGGTCTGCTCCGAGCCTTGCCGCAGCACCACGTGCGCCACCACGATCTCGCCGCGCAGTGCGTCCGCCCGGCCCACCACGGCGGCCTCCGCGACCTCCGGATGGCGCAGCAGGGCGTCCTCCACCTCGGGGCCCGCGATGTTGTAGCCGGAGGAGATGATCATGTCGTCGGCGCGGGCCACGTAGCGGAAGTAGCCGTCCGGTTCGCGGACGAAGGTGTCGCCGGTCATGTTCCAGCCGTGCCGGACGTACTCCGTCTGCCGGGGGTCGGAGAGGTAGCGGCAGCCGACCGGACCGCGTACGGCCAGCAGTCCCGCCTCGCCGTCGGGCAGTTCGTCCCCGCGCTCGTCCACCACCCGGGCCTGCCACCCCGGCACGGGCACCCCCGTCGTGCCCGGCCGGATCGCGTCGTCGGCGGCGGAGATGAAGATGTGGAGCAGTTCGGTGGCCCCGATGCCGTTGATGATGCGCAGCCCCGTCGCCTCGTACCAGGCCTGCCAGGTCGCCTCGGGGAGGTTCTCCCCGGCCGACACGCAGCGCCGCAGCGCCGAGAGGTCGTGGCCGTCCAGCTGCCCGAGCATGGTGCGGTAGGCCGTGGGCGCGGTGAACAGCACCGAGACCCGGTGCCGGACCAGGGCGGGCAGCAGCTGCCGCGGGCCCGCCTGCTCCAGCAGCAGCGTCGAGGCCCCGGCCCGCAGCGGGAAGACCAGCAGCCCGCCCAGGCCGAACGTGAAGCCCAGCGGCGGACTGCCCGCGAACACGTCGTCCGCACAGGGGCGCAGCACGTGCTCGGAGAAGGTGTCGGCGATGGCCAGGAGGTCCCGGTGCAGGTGCATGCAGCCCTTGGGGCGTCCGGTGGTCCCCGAGGTGAACGCGATGAGCGCGACCTCGTCGGCGGCGGTGTCGACCGCCCGGTACGGCCCGGTCCTGGCCTCGGCCAGCCGGGTCAGGTCCCCGGGCGCTCCCCCGCCGAACAGGGTGACCCGCAGGCCCTCCACATCCGCCTCCGCCAGGTCCCGCGCCGACCGGGCGTCGCACAGGGCGTGGCCGATCCGCGCCAGCGAACAGATGGTGGCCAGCTCCGCCGCGCGCGCCTGCGCCAGTACGGTGACGGCGACCGCGCCCGCCTTCATGACGGCGAGCCAGCAGGCGGCCAGCCAGGGCGTCGTCGGCCCGCGCAGCAGCACCCGGTTGCCCGGCACGACGCCCAGGTCGTCCGTCAGCACATGGGCGATGCGGTCCACCGTCTCCCGCAGCTCTCCGTAGCTCCAGACGCTCCCGTCGCCGGAGAGCAGCGCGGGGCGGTCCGCGCCCCGGTCCTCCACGGTCCGGTCCAGGAGTTCGTGCCCGCAGTTCAGCCGGTCGGGGTAGCGCGGCGCGGGATCGTCCAGGAGGAGCACGGGCCACTGCTCCGGCGGCGGGAGATGGTCGCGCGTGAACGTGTCGGCGTGGGCGCCCGCGGCGTTCCCGGACGGCTCGGGATACGCGCCGGGGACGCGTACGGACGCGTCGGCGGCGGCTGTGGGCGTGTTCGGCGAGGAATTCGGCTCCATGAAGGATCGCCCCCTTGTCGCCTCTGGAGCGTATCGTTTGGGTGACGGTAGTCAACGGTCCGCGATAAGACATGACGTGCGATGCGATGCGATGCGACGTGATGCCATGCGACGCGACAGGGCACGCGACACGACGGGACACGACGCGACAAGAGAGGCGCCGCCATGACGGCATTCTCCCTCGAACCAGAACACATCGCCTGGTGCGAGGAGCTCCGCACCCTTGCCGCACAGGAGCTGCGCCCGCTGGCGGAGAAGGGGGAGCCCGGGCGCGTCAACCGCCCACTGCTGGCCGCTCTCGGCGAGCTGGGCCTCCTCGGCCGGATGCTGGGCTCCGGGGCGCTGGACCTGTGCCTGCTGCGCGAGTCCCTGGCCCGGGGCTGCACCGAGGCCGAGACCGCCCTCGCCCTCCAGGGCCTCGGCACCACCCCGATCGTCCAGGCCGGCACCGCCGCCCACCGCGAGCGCTGGCTCCCCGAGGTGCGGGCCGGGCGGGCCGTCGCCGCCTTCGCGCTGAGCGAGCCGGGTGCGGGTTCCGACGCGGCGGCCCTGAGCCTGGCCGCCGAACACACCCCGGCGGGATGGGCGCTCACCGGCGAGAAGTGCTGGATCTCCAACGCCCCCGAGGCCGACTTCGCGGTGGTCTTCGCCCGGACGACGCCCGGGGCGGGGTCTCGCGGCATCACCGCGTTCCTGGTCCCGTCCGACCGCCCCGGACTCACCGGCGCCGCCCTCGACATGCTCTCCCCGCACCCCATCGGGACCCTGGAGTTCAACGGCGTACCGGTCACCGCGGACGACGTGCTCGGCGAGCCCGACCGGGGCTTCCGCGTCGCGATGAACACCCTCAACCTCTTCCGGCCCAGCGTCGGGGCGTTCGCCGTGGGGATGGCCCGCGCCGCCCTGGACGCGACCCTGGACCACACCGCCCACCGCACCGCGTTCGGCGGCCCGCTGAGCGACCTCCAGGCCGTCTCGCACCAGGTCGCGGAGATGGCCACCCGCACCGAGGCCGCCCGCCTCCTGGTGTACGCGGCGGCCGCCGCGTACGACGCGGGGGAGAGCGGCGTGCCGCGCCGGGCGGCGATGGCCAAGCTGTACGCCACCGAGACCGCGCAGTACGTCGTCGACGCCGCCGTCCAGCTGCACGGCGCCCGCGCCCTGCGCCGGGGCCATCTGCTCGAACACCTCTACCGCGAGGTCCGCGCGCCGCGGATCTACGAGGGCGCGAGCGAGGTGCAGCGCACCATCATCGCCAAGGAGCTGTACGCGAACGGCGCCGAGCGGTCCGAGTCCCCCGCCCAGCAGCCCCGTGCCGAGTGGTCCCTCGACCAGCCCCTCGCCCAGCAACCCCTCGCCCAGCAGCCTCTCTCCCGGCAGCCCGCCGCCCAGGAGTGCGTGGAGCCCGCGGGCCGCACTCAGGAGCCCGTGGAGCCCGCGGGCCTCACCCAGGAGCCGCCCGCATGAGTCCGTCCCACCGGATCAACCCGGCCGAACTCTCCCCGCCCACCGGCTTCAGCCACGCGGTCGTCGCCACCGGCGGGCACCTGGTCTTCCTCGCCGGGCAGACCGCACTCGACCCGGACGGAAAGGTCGTCGGGGCCACCCTGCCCGACCAGTTCACCGTCGCCCTGGGCAATCTGCTCACCGCTCTCCACGCCGCCGGCGGCGCCCCCGCCGACCTCGCCCGGGTCACCGTCTACGCCACGGACATCGCCGACTACCGCTCCCACGCCCCCGAACTGGGCCGGATCTGGCGCAGGCTCGCGGGACGCGACTACCCGGCGATGGCCGTCATCGGGGTGGCCCGGCTCTGGGACGAGCAGGCGATGATCGAGATCGACGGGGTCGCGGTCCTGCCGTGAGGCCGGCGCCCGAGCAGCGGCTCGGCACCGCGCCACGAGACCCGGGTGACGCTCTGCGGCTGCGGCGCCACCGGCAACACGCCGTACTGCGATCACGGCGGACCCTGCGCCGGACACGGCTGAGGCGCCCCTCCCGGAGACAGCGGCCGGGAGGCGCGCGGCGCGCCGGTCGGGTGAATCGGCCTGAGGGATATATCTGTATTTAGTGCCCTTTATTCAGGATGCTCCGCCGCCCGAACCGGACACCCCTCGGTGATCGCGCTCATCGTCGCCCACTTCGCGCTCGCGGCCTGCGCGGGCCCGCTGGTGCACCGGCTCGGCCGACGGGCCTTCGTCGTGCTGGCCCTGCCCCCGGCGGCGGCCACCGTCTGGGCCCTCACCCGCTGGAGCACCGTAGCGTCCTCGGGCGCGGACACCTGGTCCTGGCAGTGGATCCCGGACTACGGCGTCGCCCTCGACCTGCGCCTGGACGCGCTGGCCGAACTGATGGTGCTGCTCGCCGCCGGGGTCGGCGCGCTCGTTCTGCTCTACTGCGCCTCCTACTTCACGGACGACACCCCGCAGCTGGGCCGCTTCGCGGGGAATCTCCTCGCCTTCGCGGGCGCGATGCTCGCCCTCGTCCTCGCCGACGACCTGATCACGCTCTATGTGTTCTGGGAACTGACCACGGTCTTCTCCTACCTGCTGATCGGCCACGGCAGCGAACACCGGCACAGCCGCCGCTCCGCCCTCCAGGCCCTCGTCGTCACCACGTTCGGCGGCCTCGCCATGCTCGTCGGCTTCCTGATCCTCGGTCAGGCCGCCGGTACGTACCGGATCTCCGCGATCGTCGCCGACCCGCCCGAGACGACCCTCGCCGTGTCCGTCGCCGTCGTCCTCGTGCTGTGCGGGGCCCTGTCGAAGTCCGCGATCTGGCCGTTCTCCATGTGGCTGCCGAACGCCATGGCCGCTCCGACCCCCGTCAGCGCCTATCTGCACGCCGCCGCGATGGTCAAGGCCGGCGTCTACCTGGTCGCCCGGCTCGCCCCCGCCTTCGCCGACGTCCCCGTCTGGAAACCCGTCGTGCTCGTCCTCGGCGGCGCGACCATGCTGCTCGGCGGCTGGCGCGCGCTGCGCCTGAACGACCTCAAGCTCGTCCTCGCCTACGGGACCGTCAGCCAACTCGGGTTCCTCATCCTGCTCGCCGGGACCGGCAATCGCGACGCCGCGCTGGCCGCCGCGGCGCTGATCCTCGGGCACGCCCTCTTCAAGGCCCCGCTGTTCCTCGTCACCGGCATCGTCGACCATGCCGCCGGCACCCGTGACCTGCGCGAACTGTCCGGCGTCGGCCGCTCCCTGCCGTACGTCGCCGGCGTCGGCGCCCTCGCCGCCGCCTCCATGGCCGCCCTCCCGCCGCTGCTCGGCTTCGCCGCGAAGGAGGCCGCGTTCGAGGCGCTGCTGCACGGCTCCGCCGCCGACCGGTGGGCGCTGGCCGTCGTCGTCGCCGGGTCCGCGCTGACCACCGCCTACAGCCTGCGGTTCGTCTGGGGCGCGTTCGCCCGCAAGCCCGGGGTCCCCGACACCCCCGTCCACCGCGTCGGGTGGGCCTTCCTCGCCCCGCCCGCCCTGCTCGCGGCCCTCGGCCTGGTCCTCGGCCCCGGCGTCGGCTGGACCGACCGGCTGCTGGGCGCGTACGCCGACACGTTCCCGGCCGAGGGGAAGCCGTACCACCTCGCCCTCTGGCACGGGTTCGGTACCGCGCTGCTCCTGTCGGCCCTCGCCTGGGCCGCCGGCGCCGTGCTCTTCCTCGGCCGCGCCCACGTCACCCGGCTCTCCCGCCGGATCGCCTGGCCCACCGCCGACAGCGTCTTCGGCCATCTGCTGCTCGGGCAGGAACGTCTCGCCCTCCAGGTCACCGGCTTCATCCAGCGCGGCTCCCTCTCCGTGTACCTCGCCACCACCCTCCTCGTCATGCTCGCCGGACAGCTCACCGTCCTCGTGGTCGACACCCCCTGGGTCGGGGCGGTGCGCCCCCGGCTCTGGGACAACCCGCTCCAGGGCGCGGTCGCCACCCTGACCTGCGCCGCCGCCCTGCTCTGCCTGACGGTGCGCCGGCGCATGAAGGCCGTCGTCCTGGCCGGCCTCACCGGTTACGGCGCAGCCCTGCTCTTCGTCGTCCAGGGAGCGCCCGACCTGGCGCTCACCCAGTTCTGCGTCGAGACCGTCTCGATGATCGTCTTCGTGCTGGTCCTGCGCCGGATGCCCGTCCACTTCCACGAGACCGTCAGCACCTGGCGGCGGGCCGCCCGCATCCCGATGGCCCTCGCGGCGGCCGCCACCGTCGGCGTCGGCATGTGGGTCGCCGCCGCCGCGCGCACCGCCGAACCGGCCGGCGCCGCCATGGTCCAGGAGGTCGCCGACCACGGGCTCAAGGACGTCGTGGCCACCATCCTCGTCGACCTGCGCGCCTGGGACACGATGGGGGAGTCCGCCGTGCTCGCCGCCGCCGCGATCGGCGTCACCAGCCTCATCTACCTGCACCGCCGCAGCGAAGGCACCATGGTCCAGGAGGAGTTGCGGGGCCGCACCGCCTGGTCGCTGTCGGCGCACCACGCCTCCAGACTGCCGCAGGGCGACGACGCGGCCCCCGAACGCGGCTGGCTGGCCGCCGGAGCCACCCTCGCCCCCGAGCACCGCTCGATCGTCTTCGAAGTGGTGGCCCGGCTGCTGTTCCACCCGATCCTCGTGCTCTCGGTCTATCTGCTGTTCTGCGCCGAGTCCCTGCCCGGCGGCGGGTTCGTCGCCGGACTCGTGGCCGGACTCGCCCTGATCACCCGCTACCTGGCGGGCGGCCGCTTCGAACTGGCCCAGGCGGCCCCCCTGCAACCAGGGCTCTTCACCGGGCTCGGCCTCTTCATCTCCACCGGCGTGGGCCTCCTCGGACTCGCCGACGGCACCGTCCTGCACGCCTTCACGTACTACGGCCACCTGCCGGTCTTCGGCGCATACCACCTGAGCACCTCGGTCCTCTTCGACTTCGGCGTCTACCTGCTGGTCCTCGGCGTCGTCCTGGACATCGTGCGGGCCCTCGGCGCCAAGGTCGACCGGCAGATCGAACGGGCGGCGGGCGTCCTCGCCCCCGAAGGCGGCCCCGAGGCGGGAGGCTCCCCCCGATGATCGTCAGCGCCTCGCTCCTCACCACCGCCGTCGTGCTCTGCGCCGTCGGCGGCATCCTCATGCTCACCCGTCCGCTGACCCGCATCCTGCTCGGCGCCGTCATCCTCGGCAACGGCATCAACCTGCTGGTCCTCTCCTCCACCGGCCGGGCCGGCGCCGCACCCCTGCTCTACGGGGTGTCCCTGAGCCGGGTCACCGACCCGCTGCCCCAGGCCATCGCGCTGACCGCCATCGTCATCACCCTGGCCACCACCGCCTTCCTGCTGGCCATGGCCTACCGCAGCCACCAGATCACCGGCACCGACGAGGTCCACGACGACCTGGAGGACCGCCGCGTCGTGCTGCGCGCCGAAGTCCTCGGCGAACGCGCCCAGTTGCGCGAACAGTTCCGGTCGGGGGCCGAGCCCACCGCCAAGGAGCGCGAACGTTACCGGGAGGAGCGCCGCCGGCTCCGCGACCGGCTCCGCGCCGACCGCGCCCGCCAGGCCCGGGGCCGCGACGCCTCGGGGAACCTGTGGAACGACGTGCTGGGCGCGGACCCGGAGGACTACGCACGCGACGGCGACGCCAAGGCCGACGACCGCTACCCCCGCGACCGAGGAGCCGACGGATGAACGCGCTCGTCCCGCTGCCCGTGCTGCTGCCCCTGTGCGCCACCGGTCTCAGCCTCGCCTTCGGCACCCGCCTGGGGCGCTTCCAGCGCTTCATCAGCGTCGCCGTGCTGACCGCCGTGCTCGCACTCTCGGTGATCCTCATGATCGCCGCCGACCGGCAGGGCCCGCTCTCCGTCCACCTCGGCGACTTCGCCCCGCCGCTCGGGATCACCCTGGTCGCCGACCGGCTGTCCGGGCTGATGCTCACGGTCTCCTCGGCCATCACGCTCTGCGTGCTCGTCTACTCCCTCGGCCAGGGCATGACCGACCGGGACAAGGAGACCCCGCTCGCCGTCTTCCACCCCGCCTATCTGATCCTCGTCGCCGGGGTCTCCTGCACCTTCCTCGCCGGCGACCTCGTCAACCTCTACGTCGGCTTCGAGATCATGCTGGTCGCCAGCTTCGTCCTGCTCACCCTCGGCGGCACCGGACCCCGGATGCGGGCGGGCTCCACCTACGTGATCATCTCGCTGTTCTCCTCGATGCTCTTCCTCACCGCCATCGCCATGACGTACGCGGCCACCGGCACCGCCAACTTCGGCCAGCTCGCGGGACGGCTGGCCGACCTCCCCATCGGCGTACAGACGCTGATCCAGGCGCTGCTGCTGACCGTCTTCGCGATCAAGGCAGCCGTCTTCCCGCTCGCCGCCTGGCTCCCCGACTCCTACCCCACGGCCCCGGCCCCCGTGACCGCCGTCTTCGCCGGACTGCTCACCAAGGTCGGCGTCTACTGCATGCTCCGCACCGAGACCCTGCTCTTCCCCGGCAACCGTCTCGGCGACCTCCTGATGGCCATCGCGCTGGCCTCGATGGTCATCGGCATCCTCGGCGCGGTCGCCCAGACCGACCTGAAGCGGCTGCTCTCCTTCACCCTGATCAGCCACATCGGCTACATGGTCTTCGGGATCGGCCTCGCCACCCGCGAGGCGTACGGCGGGGCCATCGTGTACGTCGCCCACCACATCACCGTCCAGACGACCCTCTTCCTCGTCGCCGGGCTCATCGAACGCCGGGGCGGCACCACGGAGCTGACCCGGCTCGGCGGTCTGGCCAGGGCCGCGCCGATGCTCGCCGTGCTGTTCTTCGTCCCCGCGATGAACCTCGCCGGAATCCCCCCGCTGTCCGGCTTCATCGGCAAGCTCGGGCTGATGCGCGCCGGCGTCGCCGACGGCGGCGGCTGGGCCTGGCTGCTGGTCGCGGGCTCGGCGGCCACCAGCCTGCTGACGCTGTACGTGGTCGCCAAGGTCTGGAACCTGGCCTTCTGGCGCTCCGCTCCGCCCGGCCAGGCCGCCGCGGGCACGGTCCTGGAGTCCGGCGACGACAGCGACGACGACCCGGACCCGGGCCCCGACCGGATCCACGGCACCGGTGACGAGGGCATCGCCCCGGCCCACCGGCCGGCGGGGCAGGCCGTCGCCGCGACCCTGCACGGACGGGCCGTCATCACCACCAGCCGGCTGCCCCGCCCGATGGTCGCGGCCACCGCGGCGACCGTCGCGATCGGCCTCGCCTTCACGGTGTTCGCCGATCCGCTGACCGCCTTCACCGACCGCACGGCCGCCGAGATCCTCCAGCGGACCCCTTACGTCCAGGAGGTGCTGGGCCGGTGAAACGCATCCTGCGCCTCTCGTTCCGCAACGCCGATCTGCCGCCGCTGAGCTGCGAACTCGGCTCCCGCCGCCGTGTGCTGGACCTGCCGCTGATCGCCTGGCTCACCCTCATCTGGGTCCTGCTCTGGTCCACCCTCGCCTGGGCCAACGTCCTCACCGGCCTGGTCGTCTCGGTCGCCGTCTGCCTCGCCTTCCCGCTGCCCCGGGTCGACCTCGGACTGCGGCTCCACCTCTGGGGCATCCTGCGCCTGGTCGGCTACCTCCTCTACGACATGTACACCTCCGGGGTGAAGGTCACCCGGCAGACCTTCCTGGGCCTTCCGCACCGGGCCGCCGTGATCGGGGTGCCCCTGCGCTGCCGCAGCGATCTGATGCTCGCGGCCACCGCCGTCGCCGTCTCCAACGTCCCCGGCGGATCCATCATCGAGGTGCGCCGGGCCACCGCCACCGTCTTCCTGCACGTCCTGGACGCCGACCGCCCCGAGGAGCTGGAAGCCGCCCGGCGCCAGGTGTGGCGGATCGAGGAACTGACCGTACGGGCCTTCGGCACCCCCGACGAGATCGCCCGGGTCGCCGAACCCCCGCCACCGCCCCAGCTCGCCGCCGGGAGGCCCGCACCATGACCGTGCCCGAACAGGTCGACCACGCCCTGCTGACCACCGCCGTCGTCCTGATCCTGCTCGCCGGGGCCCTGCTGCTGGCCCGGATCTGGCGGGGCCCCTCCATGCTGGACCGGGCCATCTCACTGGACGTGTGCGCCGCCCTGATCATCGCCGGCCTCGCCGCCAAATCGGCCTTCCTCCGCGACCAGTTCTACTTCCCGATCATGCTGGTGCTGGCCTTCCTCGGGTTCACCGGCTCGGTGGGCATCGCCCGCTTCATCGCCGTACGCGACCGGCCCCGCCCCCCACGCCCCGACGACACCGAGGAGGGCCCGCGATGAGCGTCTGGCACCAGATCGCCGACACGGCCGGCGCCGCCCTGCTCCTCGTCGGCGCCGCGATCTGTCTGCTCGGGGTGATCGGCATGATCCGGCTCCCGGACGTCCTCTCCCGCAGCCACGCGGCGACCAAGCCGCAGACCCTCGGCATGATCCTGGTCCTGGCCGGGGTCGCGCTACGGCTGCGCGGCGGCATGGAACTCGCCACGCTCGGCCTCATCGCCTTCTTCCAGATGCTGACCGGCCCGGTGGCCTCGCACCTGGTGGCCCGTTCCGCGTACCGCACCGGCCAGGTCGAACACGGTGAGCTGCTCTTCGACGAACTCGACGAGCAGCTCA
The DNA here is from genome assembly GCF_028747205.1 of Streptomyces sp. CA-278952. Lineage (NCBI taxonomy): Bacteria > Bacillati > Actinomycetota > Actinomycetes > Kitasatosporales > Streptomycetaceae > Streptomyces > Streptomyces sp. CA-278952. Next base: position 1,575,485 of record NZ_CP112880.1, on the reverse strand, counting down.
CCGACGGCAAGTGAGCGCGTGTCGGGCTTCACGCCCCCGGTACCCTGTCCAGGAATCCGCTCACCGAACCGATCCGGCCGTCCTCGGCGAGACGGACCACATCGAACCCGGCCACCGGCGCGGAGCCGTCCGCGGGGGAGACCAGCTCCCAGGAGAACCGGACCAGGTCGTGGTGCCCGTCGGCCGTTCCGGCGGGGCGGAACCGGAAGCCGGGGAACTGCTCGTGCACTCCGCCGATCACGGCCGCCAGCCCCTCGTGCCCCTGCACGTCGGCCAGCGGGTCGGTGTAGCGGGCGTCGGCGGTGAACGCGGCGGCCACGGCCCTCACCCGCTCCTCGGCCCCGGTGGTGTTCCAGGCGGCGAAGTAGCGCTGGACGGCCTCGTCGTACGCGGTCATGGTGTGCCCTCTCCTCGGGTCGCCCCGGCGGTCCGGGGCGGTGACCCCACCTTGGTCCCGGGGGCCGGGCACGGTCGATTACCCCGGAGGTAAGGGGGCTTCGTGTGCCGCTCCGCCGCCGGGCGTAGGGTCGAAGGAGATCGCGCATCGCGTAGGACGAGCGGGGGCAGGGAACCATGGCGTACGGAACGGTCACGACGGTCAGCACCAGTGGCGGGCACACGTTCAGCAAGGAGAGCCGGGACAGCGTGACGCTGCTCGCCGGACTCGGCGTCGAGGGCGACGCCCACGCGGGCGAGACGGTCAAGCACCGGTCCCGCGTCGCGCAGGACCCCACCCAGCCCAATCTGCGACAGGTCCACCTGATCCACGAGGAACTGTTCACGGAGCTGGCCGACGCCGGATTCACCGTGGCCCCCGGAGAGCTGGGCGAGAACATCACCACCCGGGGCATCGATCTGCTCGCCCTCCCCACCGGCACCCGCTTGAGGATCGGCGACGACGCGGTCGTCGAGGTCACCGGCCTGCGTAACCCCTGCCTCCAGATCGAGGCGTTCCAGGAAGGGCTGCTGAAGCAGGTCGTCGGCCGGGACGCGACGGGCGCGGTCGTGCGCAAGGCGGGTGTCATGAGCGTGGTCCGCCGGGGCGGTGTGGTCCGTCCCGGAGACACGGTCGCCGCCGAACTCCCCGCCGGGCCGCACCGCCCGCTGGAACGCGTCTGATCCCCGCACCGGTCCCGTCCCCGCCAAAGCGCCCACGGGCCGGTGTGCGCATGCCATGATGCGGGCAATGCCGGACGCTGGGGGGCGTATGGGAAACACGGGCACAGTGCTGCGCGAACTGCGCGGCGCACAGAAGAGCGCCAAGGGCGTCTCGCTCTATTCGCGGTACGTGAACCGGCCCGCCGGGCGGGTGCTCGCGGCCGGGGCGTATCGCATGGGGATGACGCCCAATCAGGTCACGCTGACGAGCGCGCTGTTCACGTACGGAGCGGTGGCTTCGGTCGCGCTCGTCGAACCGTCCTGGGCGCTCGGCGTCCTGGTCTGGGCGGCCCTCGCGGTCGGCTTCGCCTTCGACTCCGCCGACGGGCAGCTCGCCCGGCTCACCGGAAGGGGCGGGCCCGACGGGGAGTGGCTGGACCATGTCGTGGACTGCGGGAAGCTGCTGCTCGTCCACGCCGCCGTCCTGATCTCCTTCTACCGCTTCGGCGAACTGCACTCCGAGGCCTGGCTGTTGCTTCCGCTGGGCTTCCAGCTGGCGGCGGTGGTGACCTTCTGCGCGGGGCTGCTGCGCGAACAGCTCGGCAAGGCGGCGGCGAGCGCCCGGGGTCCGTCCTGGGCGGCGCCGGACGCGACGGCGCCCGTCTCCCGGGTGCGGGCCGTGGCGCTGCTGCCCGCCGACTACGGGGTGTTCTGCCTGGTGTTCCTGCTGCTCGGCGCACCCGGGGCCTTCCGCGCCGGGTACGCCGTGCTCGCGGTGGTGCAAGCGGTGTTCCTGGCGGCCTTCCTCGCCAAGTGGTTCAGGGAGCTGAAAGCGCTCCGGGCCGGTTGACGAGCACGTCCAGCGCCCGGCGCAGCTGGGTGCTGGACGTGTGCACGGTGTACGGGAAGTAGACGACCTCCACGCCCACTTCGGCGAAGTCGCGCTCCAGCTTCTCCCCCTTGTCCGTGCCCCGCCAGTCGTCTCCCTTGAAGATCACGTCGAACCGGACCTGCTGCCAGGTCTCGACCTTGTCCGGCACGGTCTCCACGAACGCGGCGTCCACGAAGCGCACGCTGCGGACGATCTCCAGTCGTTCGCGGAGCGGGATCACCGGCGTGTGGCCCTTGGCGAGGGCGGCCATCTCGTCCGACACGACCCCCGCGACCAGGTAGTCGCACTGACTGCGGGCGTGCCGAAGGATGTTGAGGTGCCCGACGTGGAACAGGTCGTACACCCCGGGTGCGTAACCCACCCTGTGCTGCACCATCCGTATCTCTCCCCCCACGGTGAACATGATCCGGTGATGTTCCAACGACCTTACTGTGAAGAACACTTGTGCAAGCCGTGAACGGATAAGCTCGGCAGGGGCTGTTCCCCGGTGGGGACAGCGGCTGTCGTGGGGGGAAGGCGATCGTCCGATGTCCGAAGCGTCAAGGCCCAGTCCGATCCGAGGCCGCCGACTTCTGGTGGTTTCGACCAACTACGCACCGGAGCTCACGGGCATAGGCCCGTACGCCACCCAACTGGCCGAGCACTGGGCCGCGTCCGGAGCCCGGGTCCGGGCACTCACCGGTATGCCGCACTACCCCTCCTGGCGGCTGGAGGAGGCGTACCGGGGCGTCTGGAGGACGGTGGAGATACGCGGCGGCGTCGGCGTACACCGGCGCCGGCACTATGTGCCGTCCCGTCAGACCGCTCTGCGGCGTGCCGCGTTCGAGGCGAGCGTCCTCGCGACCGGACTGTTCGCCCCGCCGCCCGGACGCCCCGACGCCGTGATCTCGCAGATGCCCAGCCTCGCGGGTGGCGTCGTCGGAGCCCGCCTCGCCCGTCGCCACCGCGTCCCCCATCTGCCCGTCGTCCAGGACCTGATGGGCGCCGCCGCCGCACAGAGCGGCATCCGGGGCGGAGGCAGGGCCGCCGCCGTCGCCGCGGCCGCCGAGCGGTACGCACTGCGCGGGGCCGCCCTCGTCGGCGTCATCCATGAGAGCTTCGTCCCCGGCGTCACCGCTCTCGGCGTCGACCCCGGCCGTATCCGCCTCGTCCCCAACTGGACCCATGTGCAGGGCCCCACCGCCGACCGGGCCGCGACCCGCGCCCGGCTCGGCTGGCCCGAGAACACCCCGGTCGTCCTGCACTCCGGCAACATGGGGCTCAAGCAGGGTCTGGACGTCCTGGTGGACACCGCCCGCCTCGCCCCCGACGTCCGCGTCGTCCTGATGGGCGACGGCAACCAGCGCGACGCCCTGCGTGCCCGCGCCGAGGGACTGGCCAACGTGGACTTCCTGGAGCCCGCGGCGGCCGAGGAGTTCACCGACGTCCTGGCCGCCGCCGACGTCCTCGCGGTCACCCAGCGCGCCTCGGTCCTCGACATGAGCGTCCCCTCCAAGCTCACCTCCTACTTCACCTCCGGACGCCCCGTGATCGCCTCCGTCGCCGACGAGGGCGGCACCGCCGACGAGGTCCGCCGCTCGGGCGCCGGGGTCCTCGTGGCCCCGGAGGACCCGGCCGCCCTGCTCGAAGCGGTCCGGAAGCTGGCCGCCGACCCGGCCGCCGCCGACGCTCTCGGGGCCGGGGGCCCGCACTACGTCGCCCGCCACCTGAGCCGGGAAGCGGGCCTCGCACGCTTCGACGACCTGCTCGCCGAGGCCCTGCCGGCCGCACAGAGGAGCCCCCGCCGATGACGTCGCACCACCGCGCCCCGGACGACCAGGACGAGCCGGCGCTCCTGCGCGACCAGTTCCGCCAACTCCTGCGCTACCGCTCCCTGCTGGCCTGCGGAGTCGTCGTCGGCCTGCTCGGCGGCGGCTATCTCGCTCTCGGCGGCGAGGACACCTACACCGCCACCGGCGAGGTGCTCGTCCGCTCCGCGATCTCCGACCCCTTCGCCGCCGGATCCACCGCGGACAAGGGCATCAACATCGGCTCCGAGCGCCAGACCGCCGTCAGCGACACGGTGGGCACCCTCGCCGCCGGGAACCTGCTCAAGGCGGGCGACGACGTCACCGCCCGCAAGCTGCTCACCGGGCTCCAGGTCACCAACCCGCCCAACACCCTCACCCTCCGCTTCTCCTACACGGCCGCCACCCCCGAGCAGGCCCGCGCCCGCGCCGAAGCCCTCGCCGGGGCCTACCTGGCCCACCGCAAGGCGCGCACCCTGGAGAGCATCCAGAACATGTCCGACGGCTACCGGGCCCAGCTCCGCCCGCTGGAGGAGAAGCGCGACCTGCTGGAGGACCAGACAGGAACGGGCGCCGAGGACGACGTCAGCAGCGCCCGCGCCAACATCATCGTCTCCATCTCCGAGCTGAGCCGGAAGATCTCCGAACTGAAGGCCCTGGACACCACCCCCGGCTACCTCAACAAGAAGCCCGTCGCCCCCACGTCGCCCACCGGCCCGGGACTGCCCCTGCTCCTCGGGCTCGGCGGCGTCGTCGGCCTCGCCCTGGGACTGCTGCTCTCCTGGGTGCGCCTCGTCTTCGACCCCGCCGTACGCTCCCCCCGCGAACTGGTCCGCTCGCTCGGCGCGCCCCTGCTCGGCACCCTGCCCCGGGAACGCGCCGCCGCCGGCAGCATGCTCGCCATCGGGCGCGGCACCTCCCGGCTGGCCGAGGAGTACCGCGCCGTCGCCTTCCGGCTCGCCTACGACCCGTCGTTCGCCGAGAGCCGCCGTCTGCTGGTCACCGCCCCCCGCGGCGACAACACGGCGGCCGCCGCCGCGGCCGCCAACCTGGCCGCCGCCTTCGCCGAGATGGGCCGCGACGTCCTGCTCGTCGAGGCCGACCTGCGCACCCCCTCGCTCGCCCGCGACCTCGGCTCCGGCTCCCACGAGGTGCGCCCGCCGCGCTGGGCCGCCGCGGAGGGCGGCGGCTGGCCCGCCGGCGGCCGCACCAACGTGGACGTGCCCGGCTCCGGCGCCTTCGCCCTGATCCCCGGGACCACCGTCGACAACGTCCCGCGCGCCCTGACCTCCCCGCCCGTCGGCCGCATCGTCGCCGAGGCGGACCGGACCGGCAACGTCGTCATCGTCCTCGCCCCGCCCGTCCTGTCCTACGCGGACGCGGTCGCCCTGGTCGACCGGGTGGAGGGCGTCATGGTCGTCTGCGACCCGCGCGAGGTGCACCGCAGCGACCTCGAACGCATCCGCGAGATCATCGGCGCCTCCGGCGGCGCCGTCCTCGGCGCGCTGCTCCACCCCGGCCGCAGGCGGCTGCGGCGCGCGGAGCGACGGGCGAAGCCGACCCGACGCCGGGGCGGTGGCGGCGGCCCCGCCCCCACCGCCGGGCCGGACGCTCCCGAGACCACCGGCGATCCCACCGAGACCCTCGGCCTGCGCGCCTTCACCCAGCCGGCCGCGCGCAGGTGAGAGCCCGCACCGCCGTCCTCTGCTCGGTCGCGGACCAGGGTGTGGCGGCGCTCACCAACATCCTGGTGCTCCTCGCCGCCGCCCGGCTCTCCACCGTCTCCGACTTCGCCCGCTTCTCCGCGGTCTACCTGGTCTTCACCGTGCTCCTCGGCGTCGCGGGCGCGTACACCGGGCAGCCGCTGGTCCTCAAGCGCGGCGCGGGGGAGGAGACCCGGAGCGCCTGCCGGTCCGCGCTCGCCTTCACCCTGCTCGCCTCGACCGCCCTCGGCGCCCTGCTGGCGGCCGTCTGCCTCCTCGTCCCCGGCGACACCGCCCGCGCGCTGATGACGCTCGGCCTCGTGCTCCCCGTGGTGCTGGGGCAGGACGCGGGACGGTACGCCTTCGCCACCCTCCAGCGCCCCCATCTCGCCCTGACCGCCGACCTGTTGCGGCTCGCCTGCGTGCTGGGGGCCCTCGCCGTGCAGGACCACGGGGCAACCCCCGCCCGGCTGATCGCACTCTGGGGCCTCTCCGCGCTGCCCGCGCTGCTCCTGTCCGCCGCCCTCCTCCACCGGGCCACCGCGGGGGCCCGGACCCGACTGCGCCCGATGCTGCGGCGGGGCCATCTCGGGCAGCGCTTCACCGTCGAGTTCGGCGTGGGCAACGCGACCGGCCAGCTGTCCGTGCTCGGCCTCGGAGCGGTCGGCAACCCGCTCCTGGTCGGCGCGCTGCGCGGGGCGACCACCCTCTTCGGACCGCTCAACGTGCTCTACACCTCGGCCACCTCCTTCGGCCCCCCGCTGCTCGGCCGCATCGGCGACGAGCGCCGCCGGGTCCGGGCCACCGCCGCCCTCGCCGCCGTCCTCGCGGGGACCGCCGCGCTCTGGGCCACCGTGCTCGCCCTGCTGCCCGAGAGCGCCGGACGCGAACTGCTCGGCGACACCTGGCCCACGGCCGCCGCCCTGCTCCCCGCGACCGGCAGCCAGTACGCGGCGATGGCGGTCGGCACCTGCGGGCTGCTCGCCCTGCGCATGCTCGACCCGCGCACCACGCTCTCCATCCAGGTCGTCTTCTCGCTCACCGCCGTGGCGCTCCTCGCGGGCGGTTACGTCATCGGGGGCGTCCCGGGCGCCGCCTGGGGGCTCGCCCTGGGCTCGCTCTGCAAGGCCGTCGCGACCTGGACCAGGGTGGCCCGGCTCCGCCGCCGGGGGCCCGCGCCCCGGGAGCCCGTCAGCGCCGACGCGCTGCCCGCTGCTCCCTGAACGTGGTGATCAGCATCAGGCACAGCGCCGCGATGGCCAGCTTCCCCACCGCCTGCAACAGCGGCCCGCGCAACAGGATGAAGGTGTATCCGGCGATCAGCGGGGCCGCGATCGCCAGCACACTGCCGGCCCCCGGCCCCGCCCGGGTCACCGCGAGGGCGTACCTGCGGTCGGTGCGGGCCGACGCGTAGCCGATCAGCGCCAGCCCGCCGACCATCCCGGCCGGGCCGAGATCGACCCAGAACTCGGTCCACAGCGGGGCCGAGAGGTTGGTCATCCGCAGCCCCATCCACTGCCCGACCCGGACCCCGGTGTCCTCCGGCTTCCCGCTCCACACCGCGCGCGGCACGAAGAACAGCGCGGAGCCCGTCAGCTGGCGGCCGTAGGTGTGCCCCCGGGTATCGACCCACGAGATGGTGTTGGCGAACATCACCATCTGGTCGTAGTCCTTGGTCACCAGCGGATCGAAGACCGAGGCCGACTGCACGGGCCGCTCGCCCCCCTCCTCGTACCGGAACTTGTCCGCGTACGGGAACACCACCAGCGCCCCCACCACCCCCGTCGTCAGCACCGTGCGGTAGAACGCCGCACTGCTCGGGAACGCGGTGAACACGAACGCCATCAGCACCGTCAGGAACCAGTAACGGGCGTTGGAGACCGGGTTGTTCACTACGAGGTTCAACGCCGCCAGCGCCACCCACACCAGCACCGTCGACGGGGTGCGCCGGGCACGCCGGGAGGTCGCCAGCCGGCGGGTGTAGAACAGCAGCGCCAGCAGCGCCGGGACCTGGCCGAAGCCCTTGATGAACGCCGAGCCCACATTCGACCCCTCCGTCACCACCCCGCTCGCCGCGACGGTCTCGTTGATCTCCTGCCGGCTGGAGAAGAAGACCGCGGGCCCGCCCAGCTTCAGCACGTAGAACGCGCTCGCCGCGAAGGCCAGCAGCACGAGGAGCCGCAGCCGCACCGGATGTGCCCGGGCGGGCCCTCCGCCCGAGCCCCGCACGGAGGGGGAACGGCGGCGCAGCGGACGCCGCGAGGCCAGCAGCGCCCCCAGGTCGTAGGCCGCACACCCCACCAGGATCATCGCGATCGCGGTCACCAGGTCCTGACGCGGCCCCACCATCGGCGTCGGCGTCTGCCCGATCACCACCTGGGCGAACGGCGCCACGCCCATCGCGATGTACACGAACATCCAGAAGACGCCCTGGAGCAGCCGCCGCCGGGTCGAGAGGATCATCGTCGCCAGCCGGGCCCCCGCATAGCAGGTCAGCACCAGCTGGAGCCAGTAGGCCGTGTCCCGGACCCCGCTGCCGGGCTGGGCGGCGATCACCGCGGGCAGGAAGCAGACCAGCCCCAGGATGAGCGGCACGGACAGCGCCCGCGACAGCATCGACCAGGCGATCGGCCGCTCGGGCGGCTCCGGAGGGCCGCCCGGAGCTCCCGGCCCCGCCGGACGAGCGGCCACGCGGTCGGCCTCCCCCCGCGCCGACGTGTGCACCGACGTCATGCGCCCCCCAGGGATCAGTGAACCGCTGAACACTCTAACGAATCCGCCCACGTGAGGAAGAGCGATGGCTACTCTGTGAACAAGTGGCCGTGATCGAGGGGAACTCCGGTGAAAATCCTGCACGTTGTCACGCTCCACACTCCGGACCACGCCTTCGGCGGTCCGACCCGGGTGGCGTTCAACCTGTCCAGGGTCCAGCGGGCGGCCGGGGACGACGCCCGCGTCATGGCCCTCGGCGATGGCTTCCCCGACGGTGACTTGCCCCGCCAGGTGGAGGGAGTTCCGGTCCACCTCTTCCAGGCGCGGCACGTGCTCCCGATGTTCGAGGTCAGCGGCATCACCTCCGCGGCGCTGCTGAACACCGCGCGCCGCATGATGCGCGGCGCCGACCTCGTGCACGTCCATCTGATGCGGGACCTGGTGACCCTGCCCGCGGCGCTCCTCGCGCTCGCGACCCGGACGCCCCTGGTCGTCCAGACCCACGGCATGATCGACCCCACCGAGAAGAAGGCCGCCCAGCTCACCGACCTGCTCGGCGTCCGCAAGGTGCTGCGCGACGCCGACGCCGTCCTGCACCTCACCGAGATGGAGCGGGTCGACGTGAACGCCGTCGCCGCCCCCGTCCCGCTCACCCGTACCGTCCGGCTGGTCAACGGAGTGCGCCCGCAGGAGCGCAAGCCCGCCCGCGCCCCCGGCCGCCCGCCCACCGTGCTCTTCCTCGCCCGGATCCAGGAGCGCAAGCGGCCCGAGGACTTCGTCGCCGCGATGCCGCACGTCCTCGCCCGCCACCCGGACGCCCGGTTCGTGCTGGCCGGGCCGGACACCGGCGCGCTGGCCGGCACCCTCGCCCTCGCCCGGAAGCTGGGTGTGGCCGACTCCCTCGACCACGTAGGCCCGTTGGAGCACGATCAGGTCCTGGCCGCCGACCGCGAGGCCGATGTGTATGTGCTGCCGGCGATCGAGGAGCCGTTCCCGGTCTCGGTGCTGGAGGCGATGTCGGTCGGCACCCCGGTCGTCATCACCCGCACCTGCGGGCAGGCTCCCGATGTGGCCGGGGCGGGGTCGGGCCGGGTCATCGACAGCCGGGTCGGCGAGGACGCGGCCAACGCCCGCAAGGTCGCCGACGCGATCCTGGAGCTGCTGGAGCCGGAGGCCGCCGAGCAGGCGGGCAAGGCAGCCTGGGAGATGGTGAACGAGCGGTTCACCATTGAGGCCGTCACCGCCACCCTCCGGCGGACCTACGAGGACGTGGTCCGCCGGAGGCGGGGACGGTGACCGGGCCGCTCGTCAACGCAACGGCTTCTCCCTCGACTTGAGGGCGATCTGCCAGCGGTAGAAGCTCATCGCCAGCGCGAAGTCGAAACCCGCCCGGCCGTCCAGGAAACCCCGCTTGTAGAGATACATGTAGGCGAAGGAGACCACCGGCTTGAACGGCGCCTTGTGGAACAACTGCCCCTGACGCGACTTCACCTGGCGCACCTGCTCCTTCACCCCGGGATGCTGCTCCAGCCACGCCTCCCAGTCCGAGTAGCGGTTGTGCCGCTCGAACCAGGCGGTCACCGGGTCGAGGTCCTGGTGCTCGATCGGATGGGTGAGCGTCCCCACCGTCGCCGCGACCGGCTGGTAGTGGCCCTCCACCTCACCGATGCCCGGGGCGTCGAGGTCCCCGACCTCCGGGTAGTGGGAGCGGGTCCGATCGGTCAACGACCGCTTGCGAATGGTGTATCCGTGCCGCAGCCGCTTCCCCGAGAACCAGTAGCCGAGCGGTATGTCGTACGCGGCCGGCTTCGGGGCCGACGGGTCCCGGAAGGTTTCCCGCAACTCGGCCAGCAGCCCTGGGCTGAGCCGCTCGTCGCCGTCCAGGAGCAGGATCCAGTCCAGGTCGGGGCGGACGTGTCCCAGGCACCACTGCTTCTTCCGCGGGTGGCCCCCGTCCCAGGTGTAGGTGATCACCTCGGCCCCGCACTCCTCGGCGATCTTGACGGTGTCGTCGGTGCTGTGGGAGTCCACCACCACGACCGCCTCGAAGTGGCCGAGCACCGATCTCACCGCCTCCGCGATGTTCAGCCCCTCGTTCTTCGTGGGGATCGCCACGACTATCGGCAGCTTCGGCTTTCCTGCGGTCATCCCTCGGCTCCTTCGGGCAGCCAGGCGTAGCAGCCTGTGGAGGTGAACGTGTGGGCGGGCTTCGGGATCGTGATCGTGCGGGAGGTGCCGGTGTCGGACGTGCCCGAGGACAGCTCCTTGCCGCCGGCCCCGGTGATCTGCCAGGAGCAGCCCGTGGTGGGGGAGGCGGACCGGTAGGCGCCCGCCCGGAGCTTCTTCCCGGTGTGCGTGCCGTCCGGGTAGGCGTACGCGGCCTCGTCCACCAGGTCCTGGTGCTGGGGGCAGAGTCCGGCGACCGCGTCCGCCGCGTCCGGGATCTCGTCCGTCGCGATGGCGCCGACGGCGGTGTCCCGGTCGGCCTTGACCAGGTAGCGGAGCTTGTCGCAGGTCTCCTGGCCGGTCTGGAGCACGGCGGCCGGGTCCATGCCCTTGGGCACCCGGTCCTCCAGATACTCCTGCTGCTTCTTCGTGAACGTCCCGGTGGCCGGGGTGATCTCGTCGGCCGGTGTCTTCGGGCCCGTGGCGGGAGCGGACGGGCCGACGGCCTCCGGGGCCTCGGGCTCCCCGGAGGAGGGCGTGGCGGGTGGGGTGGGCGTGCCGGCGGACGGGCCGGGGACGGCGGGCCCGGAGGCCGCGGGGCGCTGGGCGCCCGCGGCCTCCGGACCGTTCCCGCCGGCGGACGAACCGCAGGCGGCCAGCGCCGCCGTCGTCATGACGACGACGGCGCCGGCCAGGAACGGGTTCCTCATCGGATCAGCCATTCCTCAGGGCGTAGTGCGCGCTGACCTGCGAAGCGGTCAGCGCGGTCGGATAGACGGCGGTCTCGTCGATCTGCCCGGCGAAGAAGTTGCTCGTCGGACGGTTCGGCCAGCCGGCAAGGTTGTCCCCGCCGACCCGCCAGTAGCCGGGGTAGCCGTCGTTGCCGGAGATCAGGAAGTTCGAGGCGCGCAGCTGCCCGTCGACGTACAGCGACATGCCCTGCCCGAGGGGGCCCTGGGTGGCGACGACGTGGTGCCACTGGCCGTCGTTGTAGGCGTCCCGGGTGGTGACGGTCCGCGCCCCATTGCTCTGCACGCCGAACACGAGCCGCCCGTCGTTGCGCATGTAGACGTGCTTGTCGTGACGGGTGCTGTTCTGCTGCGTCCTGTTCCCGAAGCCGATGATCTTCCCGCCCCGCGTGGTGGTGGTCCTGATCCAGGTCTCCACCGAGAACCGGGCCGGCGCGGCGTGCAGCCGGTTGCTGTACGCGTATTCGTCGGTGCCGCCGAAGCCGATCGCCGTCGAGGGCCCGGCGACCGCCGCCGGGGTCTGCCGGTGGGCGGGGCCGTTGCGCAGGAAGCCGTTGTCCAGGTTCCCGCTGCTGTCGTGGGCGAACGTGGACGTGCCCTCGTCGTAGCGCCAGAAGAGGCTCGCCCCGTCGGACCTGACCCGGGCCGGGTACGCCTCCGTCGCGCCGGCCACGGTGGCCGACTGGGCCGGGGACTTCGCGCTGGTGTTGGTGCCGTCGCTCGCGGTGATCCGGTACGCGTGCTCCTCGCCGGGCGCGACGTCGGTGTCCGTCCAGGTCAGCTGGGGCCTGTCCCAGAAGACCGAGTAGCCGGTCGTCGTGTGGATCGGGGTGTTCGAGCCGTCCTTGTAGATCCGGTAGGTCAGCTCCCCGTCGTCGGTGTCGAAACTGGTCTGCCAGTTCACGTCGATCTGCCCGGGAGTCAGCGTGGACAGGCTGACGTTGGGCACCCAGGGCGCGCCCGTGTCGGGGCCGTCCGCGAACCGGGTCAGCCCTTGCTGCCGGTCGCCGTTGACCGTGGTGAACTCGCCGCCCACCCACAGGTAGTGGCGGCCGCTGCTGCTCGTCTGGCTCATCACCCGTGGTCCGACGGGCTCGCCGATCCCGTCGTTGGTGTCCGGGAACCACGGGAGCAGCTTCGGGTCGTCGACCGACTGGGCCAGCAGATGCTTGCGCGGCTGGTCGGGGAAGGCCCCCATGCTGGAGCAGTCGTGGGCGTGGCTGCCGCTGTACAGCACGCCCGAGTGCACCAGCACCGCCTGGGTCGCGCCGAGGCAGGTGTCCCGCCAGCGCTGGTCGAAGTCGTCGAGGTTCAGTGCGATGCGCCCGTCGAACACCCCGCCGCCGGTGCCCTCGTTGGCGGTGTAGAAGCCGGTGGCGTCGGTGGTGATGTCCTGGACGGTGGAGTTGTCGTGGATGAACCCCGGGTAGGACTTGGTGAGCTGTCCGGTGGTGGCGTCGACCACGGCCAGGGCGTGGGTGTTCGTTCCGTTGATCCGGAGGAAGTCCCCGCCGAGCAGCACGTTCCGCCCGTCGGGGGTCACCTCGACGGCCCGGGCCACCTCGTCGGCGTCGGCCCTGAAGGGCAGCAGTGAGGCTCCGGTCGTGACGGCGGCGAAGTGGTTCCTGGTCTGCCCGCCGACCGTGGTGAAGTCGCCCGCCAGGTAGACCGTGTCGTCGGTGACGGCGAGCCCCCGTACGGTCGCCGAGACCCCGATCTTGAAGGTGTTGCGGACGGTGCAGCTCTCGGTGTCGATCGCCGCGATGTTGCTCACCCCGACGCCGTTCACCGCCCCGAACTGGCCGCCCGCGTACAGGGTGCCGCCGTCCGGGGACAGCGCCAGGGCCCGGACGGTCGCGGTTCCCGAGGAGATGGTGAAGGACAGCGAGCAGTCGGTGGGCGCCCCGGTCGCCGCGTCGAACGCGGCGAAGTTCACCGCGGGCTGTTCGCCCGTTCCGGGGGCGGCGGTGGGGGGCCGCAGGGTCGAGAAGGTGCCGCCCGCGTAGACGACGCCGTCGCCGGCGGCCATCGACCAGACGATGCCGTTGGTCTGCCAGGTGGTGAGGTCGTCCGCGGTGATGGCGACCGGTGGTGTCAGCGCCGCCGCCGGAGAGGACCCGGCCGCGGTCGCGGTCAGGGCTCCGGCCAGCAGGCCGAGAGCGGCGGAAGCGGCCCGTACTCGGCCGCGTCCTCCGGTTCTCCGCCCCGTACTTCCGTTCATCATTCAGCTCCGAAGGTGAGATTCGAGCTGCGGCCTGGAGGCCGCGGATTTTGCCTCGCCCGACCGGACGCGCGGACTGTCGCTCCCGCCGCCGGTCGGGTGAGTGAGTAGGCGGAGCCGAGGGCTCCGCCCGGTGCCGGCGCGGTGAGCCTCCACCGAGGGGTCGGTGGAGACGGCGGTCGCGCCGGTGATCGTCCCGAGCACGGGCGCGGCTGGCGCCGGCCGGGAGTTGGGGGTGACCGACGATGCGGTCCGGGCACCGGTGAGCGGCACCGCGCGGCCGCTGTCGGTGGAGGCGGTCATCGGGCCGGACGGGTCCGCCGGGCGGACCCGCGGGAGCGTGCCGTCCGGCCCGTTCACCTGTCCACCCGGACGGCGGCGCCGCTCAGCTGGTCGTCCAGTCGGCGGATGTCGGCGTCGACCATGATGCGGGCCAGCTCGCGCGACCTCACCTCGGGCTTCCAGCCCAGCAGCTCCCCGGCCTTGGACGCGTCACCGATCAACGCGTCGACCTCGCTGGGGCGTTCGTACTTCGGGTCGTACCGCACGTGCTCGCGCCAGTCCAGCCCCGCGTGTTCGAAGGCGAACTCCACGAACTGCCGGACGCTGACGCCCTCACCGGTGGCGACCACATAGTCGTCGGGGGTGTCGCACTGGAGCATCCGCCACATGGCGTCCACGTACTCCGGCGCGTACCCCCAGTCCCGGACCGCGTCCAGATTGCCCAGGTGCAGACGGTCCTGGAGCCCGGCCTTGATCCGGGCGACGCCCCGGGTGATCTTCCGGGTCACGAAGGTCTCGCCCCGGCGCGGCGACTCATGGTTGAAGAGGATCCCGTTCACCGCGAACATGCCGTACGCCTCGCGGTAGTTGACCGTGGCCCAGTAGGCGTAGACCTTCGCCACGCTGTACGGGCTCCGCGGGTGGAACGAGGTGTTCTCGTTCTGCGGGGGCGGGCTGGCGCCGAACATCTCGGAGGACGAGGCCTGGTAGATCCGGGTCTCGATGCCGCTGGCCCGGACCGCCTCCAGGAGCCGGATGGTGCCGAGGCCCGTGACGTCACCGGTGTACAGCGGGGCGTCGAAGGACACCCGCACATGCGACTGCGCGCCCAGGTTGTAGACCTCGTCGGGCTGGATGTCGCGCAGCAGGTTCACCAGGGCCACACCGTCGGACAGGTCCGCGTGGTGCAGGACGAAGGAGCGCTCCGGCTCCTCGGGCCCCTGGTAGATGTGATCGATCCGCTCGGTGTTGAAGCTGGAGGAGCGGCGTATGAGGCCGTGCACCGTGTACCCCTTGTCGAGCAACAACTCGGCCAGATACGAACCGTCCTGGCCGGTCACTCCGGTGATGAGCGCGGTCTTCGCCACGATTCCCCCTTCTCTGCTGATCGCCTCGCCGGCGGCGTTCACCGACATATCTGAATTGGGGCGTTCTGCGGCGAAGTGTCACCGCAGTCCCTTTCTGCTGGCACAATCCGAGCCATGACGACCGAACTTCCCGTCCCTTCCCAGGAATCCGACCGCTCCCTACTGCGGCCCGGCTCCCGCATATTCGTCGCGGGCCACCGCGGCCTGGTCGGCTCGGCGGTGGCCCGCCGCCTCGCCGACGACGGCCACGAGGTGCTCACCCGCGGCCGCGACCTCCTCGACCTGCGTGACGCCGCGCGGACCGGGGCGTATCTGAAGGACGTGCGCCCGGACGCCGTGGTGCTGGCCGCCGCCAAGGTCGGCGGGATCATGGCCAACAGCACATATCCCGTGCAGTTCCTGGAGGACAACCTGCGCATCCAGCTCAGCGTGATCGCCGGTGCGCACGCGGCCGGGGTCCAGCGGCTGCTCTTCCTCGGCTCGTCGTGCATCTACCCCCGGCTCGCCCCCCAGCCGATCCGTGAGGACGCGCTGCTCACCGGCGAGCTGGAGCCCACCAACGAGGCCTACGCCCTCGCCAAGATCGCCGGAATCGTCCAGATCCAGTCGTACCGGCGGCAGTACGGCGCTTCCTACGTCAGCGCCATGCCGACCAATCTCTACGGGCCCGGCGACAACTTCGACCTGGAGACCTCGCACGTGCTGCCCGCGCTGATCCGCCGCTTCCACGAGGCGCGGCGGGACGGGGCCCCCGAGGTGACCCTGTGGGGGTCCGGCTCCCCGCGTCGTGAATTCCTCCATGTCGACGACCTCGCCGCCGCCTGCGTCACCCTGCTGGAGGCCTACGACGGCGACGAACCCGTCAACATCGGCTGCGGCGACGACCTCACCATCCGCGAACTCGCCGAGACCGTACGGGAGGTGACCGGATACCGGGGAAGCATCGGCTGGGACACGTCGAAGCCCGACGGGACCCCCCGCAAGCTGCTCGACGTCACCCGCCTCTCCTCCCTCGGCTTCACCCCGCGGATCCCGCTGCGCGACGGCATCGCCCGCACGTACGCCTGGTGGCTCGGCCAACTCCAGTCCGGACAGTGACCGTTCGCCGCCGCCGAGAGGTGTCTCGCGGCGGCGAACCGGCTGTGTTCCTCGCATCCGCACGCCCGCCGCCCTCAGTACGCCCCGCGACCGTGGGCGACGGCGCGCACGGTGCGGGCGAGAAGTCCCATGTCGGCGGCGACCGACCAGTTGTCGACGTACCAGAGATCGAGCGAGACGGTCTCCTGCCAGGTCAGATCGGAGCGGCCGCTCACCTGCCACAGCCCCGTGAGGCCCGGTTTCACGGCGAGCCGGCGGTGCTCCCGCTCGTCGTACCGCGAGGCCTCCTCCGGCAGCGGCGGCCTCGGGCCCACCAGCGACATCTGGCCCAGCAACACGTTGACCAATTGCGGGAGTTCATCGATCGACGTCCGCCGCAGCAGCCGCCCGACCGGCGTCACCCGCGGATCGCCGCGCATCTTGAACAGCGGTCCGTCCGCCTCGTTGCTCGGGGCCAGCCGCGCCTTGAGACTCTCCGCGTCGGCCACCATCGTGCGGAACTTCCACATGGTGAACGGCCTGTTGTGCTGCCCCTGCCGGACCTGCCGGTGGAAGACGGGCCCCCGCGAGGACAGCCGGACGCTGAGCGCCACCGCCAGGAGCAGGGGCGTCAGGGCCAGCAGCCCGAACAGGGCCCCCGTACGGTCCAGCACGTTCTTCAGCACCGTCTGCGGCCCCCCGCGCAGCGGCGGCGCGATGTGCAGCAGGGTGAGCCCGGCCGCGGTGGCGGGACGCACCCGCTCGGCCGCCACCCCGGACAGCTCCGAGACCACGGACAGGGCGACGCCCCCGTCGTGCAGCCCCCAGCCGAGCCGGCGCAGCCGGTCCCCGGTCAGCTGGGGCCCGGGAGCCACCAGCACCAGGTCCGCCGCGTGGGCGTAGACCCCGCCGAGCACCGTCGTCACGTCGTCGTCGGCCGGGCAGGCCGCGAGGCGCCCGGGCATCTGCACACCGTCCAGCTCCAACCGGTCGGTGCCCACCGGTATGGCGGCGACCAGACAATAGTCATGGGCCGTACCGGAGTTGAGCAGCTCGGCCGCCCGGCCCACGCCCGAGGCCTCGCCGACCAGCAGCACCCTGCGGGCCCGGCGGCCCCGCCGCCCGGAGCGCTGCCACCGGCGCAGCCCCGCCACCGCCGTGGCGATGAGCAGCCCCGGTGTCACGGACACCACGGCCGTCGCCGGGTCCACCGGGCTGCCCGCCGCCGTGTGCAGGACGGCCAGCAGACCGATCAGCACGAGCCAGTCCCCGACCGGGCCGAGCACGCCGGCGGGCCCGGCCCCCGGCCGGTCCGTGTACCGCCCCCGGCCGCCGCGCAGCCCGGCCCAGAGGAGCCCCGCCACGGCGGCGGCCGCCACCGGGCGCGGCTGGTCGCCGACGCGCAGCAGGAGCCAGGCCGGACCGGCCAGGCCCAGCAGGTCGGTCAGCGCGGCGAGGGCCGGGCCGGGGGCCGGCTTCCGCCGGGCCGGCGTCCGGCCGGCCGGGTCGCGCTGTGCTGTCGGGGCCCTCCACAGTTGTTCCAGGGCCGCCGTGCGGTTCCGGGACGCGGCGGTGCGGGGGCGCGGCGCGCCCCGGAGCCCCACCGGTCCGGTTAGGTCGGTATCAGGTATTTCGACATGCCCCATGAACCCCCCAGTCACAGTCGCACCCCCACAAACGGGACGCATCCGCCGATCCCATGGACTGACGGATGCGCCCTCGCTCGGTGCACGATATCCACACACGTGCCATTTCGCTGGAGTTCTCGTGAAGTTCAGACGGCCCGTTCCAGACGCCTCCGATCGGCCGGAACCATCCGATGTCGCCTTGTGCGTACGGATGTTGAGGGAGGGGCGGACCGGTAAGCGCTTGTGGCGGGCGGCGCGGGAGGGCGGCCGACGGGGCCCCGGCTCCGGTGCGCTCCGGCGGGAACGCGCGAACCCCCTGGCCGGCGGCGTGCCCGGCCAGGGGGTTCGCGGATGCGCCCGCCCATCCCGAGGGGGGTGGGCGGGCGCTTCGGGGTCAGGACACGCCGTCCGTGCGCCTCCTGGTGCGCCGGTGGACCAGCAGCCCGGCGCCAACGAGTCCCGCTGCCACGAGAGTTGCCGACATCACCGAGACCCCGGTGGCGGCCAGGCCGCCACCGGACGTGGCGGCGGCCCCGGTGCCGCCGCCGGCGCCACCGGCGACCGTGGAACCGGCGCCACCGGACGCGCCGGAGCCGTCGGCCGTACCGGTGGCGCCGTCGGCCGTACCGCTGGAGCCGGAGCCCCCGGTGGTGGAGCCGCCGCCCGACCGCGTACCGACCGCACCACCTGCCGTCCCGTCACCTTCCGTGCTGCCGCCGCCGGTCGAGGCGCCACCGCCGCTGTCGCCGCCTGTCTCCCCGCCTCCGGTGGGCGGCGCCGTGACGGTGAGCGTCGCGGCCGAGGTGCGGGTGGTGCCGACGTCGTTGCGGAACTCGGCGCGGTAGCGGTAGCCGTCCTGCGCGGTCCTCGCGGTGAACCTGAGGGCCGGCCCGGTCGCGCCCTCGACGTCCTGCCAGGTCACCGAGTCATCGGTGCTGACCTGCCAGCGGAGCGTGGGCTCCGGGGAACCCTGCGCCGCCGCGGTGAGGGTGACTTCCTCGCCGTCCTCGGCCGCCAGGTCGGCGGGCGCGCGGGTCACCAGCGGCGACACCTGCCGGACCAGCTTGGTGATCTTGCCCTCGGCGGGGTTCGTCACGAAGACGGTGGCCCCGCCCGGCTCGACGGCGAGCGAGGCCGCGCCGGACTGGGAGTGGTTGCCGGGCAGCGACACGTCCTTCGCGGCCACGGCGAAGTCCTCGGTGTCGTACACGGTCAGCGTGCCGTTGTTGTCGTTGGCCGGATCGGAGAGGTCCCCGCCGTCCTGCCAGGCCACGTAGGCCCGGCCCGTCGCCTCGTCGAAGGCGGCGTCGCGGGCCAGGTCCGCCCCGACGAGCGTCTTGAGCGGCTTGCCGGCGGCGTCGAGGACCAGTACGGACCGGTTGACGCCGACCCACACCGCGCCGGTGGCCGGGTCCGTCTCGGTGAATCCGGCCATGCCCTCGGCGCCGGGCAGTGCAAAGGAGGCGGTGACCGTGAACGACGCGAGGTCCACCCGGTGCAGCTGCCCGGCCGCGAAGTCGCTGAACCAGAGCGCGCCCCGGGCGGGGTCGGCGGCGAACTGCGTGCCGCCGGGGAGGGTGAGGCTCCGGGTCGCCGTTCCGGTGCCCCGGTCGATCTCGGAGAGCTTCGCGCCCTGGGCGACCAGCACCGTGCGCGGGGTCGTACCAGGGGCGATGTCGGTGATGGTGGACCCGGTGAGCCAGACGCCCGAGGCCTTCTCGTCGCCGGCCTTGGCGCTCCCGACGCCTCGCAGCGGGTAGTTGTAGACGACACCGTCGCCCGGCAGCGGTCCCGCGATGCGGGCGGCCGCCGAGGCGCGCACCTCCCCGGTGGGCCCGGGGGCCTGGCTGATCCAGCTCTCGGCCTTGCCGTCCTCGGGGTTCAGCATATGCAGCCCGCGCTCGTCGACGTCCGCGGTGTCGGGGAGGTTGTCCGCGCCGACGTACAGCTTCTTCGAGTCGGGGTGCAGCAGCAGGTCCAGCGGCTTGCCGGCCGCGGTGAAGTCGGCGGCGGCCTGGTAGGAGACGGTCCCCGCGGGCACGTCGACGCCCTCGCCGCCCGGTTCGCCCGGCTCCTGGCCCGCGAAGGCGACGGGTATGCGGACGTCCTGCGACCGGTCGCCACTGGAGCGGTGGTCGGCCCGGGTGACGAGGGAGCAGGCCACCGTGGCGCAGTCGAGGCCGTCGCCCTTCGCCGGGATCTCGATCTCCACGTCGAAGGTTCCGCCGGGCCCGAAGGCGCGGGCGAGTTCGCCCTCGTACGGGTCGCCCGGCGGCACGATCCACTGCGAGGTCTTCGAGCCGCCGCTCATGTCCGCGCCGCCGAGGCAGGGGGAGGGCACCCGGTTGTCACCGTTGTCCTTGCACAGGGCGACGTAGATGCCGGATGTGAGGCCGTACCCCTCGCCGGTGACGCGGACCTTCTCACCGGCCGGGTCGAGTCCGGTGGTGGCCGAGACGGTCAGCTTCTGTCCCCGGGGGCCGGTGCCGGTCTTCGGGGTGCCGGCGTCGGCGCTGACCGCCGCGCCCGTGGGGATCGCCGCGAGCAGCAGGGCGGCGACGGCGGCCGTGCCCGCCCGGGGTCCGAGTCTGCGGCGGCCGCTCGGCGGGGTGCCGGGAGCGGTGCCCGGAGTGGATGTCATGTCATTCCTCGTCACGACGCGGGGGAGCCCGGCCCCGGCACGAGCGGCCGGGACCGGGCGAATGGCTGGGATGCTCAAGGGAGTTGAGCAGTGCTGGACGGAGTGATGCGGTGCTGCTCGCAGTCGGTCCCCGTTACACGAAGTTGATCGGCGCGTGGACGTCGTACTTGCGGTCGTTGGTGTCGGTGTGGTCGGCGCGGGTCACGATGGCGCACTCGACGGTGTCACCGCAGACGTTGCCGCCGCCGAGGTCGGCCTTGACGTGTATCCGGACGCTGAAGGTGCCGCCCGCTCCGAACGGCGAGGTGTTGGGGAGGCCGCCGCCCAGACCGGACACCCAGTGCGAGGCGCCGGTGGTGCCGGACTGGTCCTGGCCGCCGAGGCAGGGCGAGGGCTTGTTGGCGCCCTGGGCCCCGTTCACCACGCACAGGCTCACGTAGACGCCCTGGCCGGTGTTGTAACCGCTACCGGTGACGGTGATGTTGGCGCCCGCGGCGGCTGCGGTGTCGGGCCCGGAGAGCGACAGGTTGTAGGTGGCGCCCCCGTCGGTGACCGTACGGGTGCCGGTCGCGGCGGCGGCGGGGGAGGCGAAGGTCAGGGCCAGCGCGGCGGCGGCGAACGCGGCGAGGCCCGCGCGGGCGACGGTGCGGGTGGAGGGAACAGCACTCATGAGATGAGCACCTTTCTCGGCATCGGTAACCAGGACCACGGACACCCAGTCGACTTAGGTAAGGCATACCTAAGTCGATGTCTGTTGGGTTGTCAACAACGCTGCTGGCCACGGGTGCTGTTCACGGGCAGCGCCCAATGGCGGGTCCATGGCGGTGCGGGCGTCAGCCGGTTCAGGCCGACGGCAGGGCCTGCTCGGTCCGGATGGTCCGGAGCCCGCGCCCGCCGGGCTCAGCGCACCCCGTCGGGCCGGAACTGCACACTGATGCGCGGTCCGACGGCCCGCGCGGTCTTCGGGATCGCGTGCTCCCAGGTGCGCTGGCAACTGCCGCCCATGACGATCAGGTCACCGTGCCCGAGCGGCCTGCGGACGGGGGTGGGACCCGGGCGGCGTGGTCGGAGCGCGAGGTGCCGGGGGGCGCCCAGCGAGAGGATCGCGACCATCGTGTCCTCGGTGCCGCCGCGGCCGATGGTGTCGCCGTGCCAGGCCACCCCGTCCTGTCCGTCCCGGTAGAAGCACAGCCCCGCCGTGGTGAACGGTTCGCCCAGCTCGGCCGCGTAGTGCCTGCCCAGCGCGGTGCGGGCGGCTTCCAGGGCCGGATGCGGAAGGGGGTCGCGGCGGCCGAAGAAGGCCAGCAGCCGGGGGACCGCCACCACGCGCTCGTACATGACGCGCTGCTCGGCCCGCCAATCGACCTCGCGGACCAACGTCTGGAACAGGGTGTCCGCGCCCCGGAGCCACTGCGGCAGTACGTCGATCCAGGCCCCGTGGCCCAGATCGGTACGCCGAAGTCCGCTCAGGGGGCCGGTTCCGACCTCGGCCTCCTGGTCGAAAAGCGAGCTTTGCAGGTGTACGGCCATGGGGAGAGCCTAACGCTATTCGAGCAGGTGTGCGAATAGCGTGGGCGAACAGCGTTCGGCGGCGGAACTCCGGCTCACCCTTCCTTGATCAGATCGACGACCGGGTCTCCGGGTGACGAGGTCAGCACGGACGGTAGGACCGTGCGCCCGGGTGCGCAGTGCGGGCGGGGCCGACCGGAGCAGGCGCCGGCCGGGGCGGCTGCCGAGTGCTCCGCACGGACGACAGGCGAGCTCCGACCCGCGCCCGTGTTCGGCTACCGTTCCCTCCGTACGAGCGGAAGTCCCATCCCACCTTGTTCTCCGTGGAGTTGCCCCCATGCCGCAGATCACCGTCGACTACTCCGGCACGCTCGCCGCGACCTTCGACCGCCAGGCCTTTGCGTTCGCCCTGCACCCGCTCATAGCCGCCACCGTCGACACCCGCCCGGAGGCCTGCAAGACCCGCTTCCGCCGCGTCGACGACTTCGTCATCGGCGACCGGGTCGAAGGTCACGCCGTCCTGCACATCGAGATACGCCTGCTCCACGGCCGCACCGACGCGACCAAGATCCGCCTCGCGGACGCCGTACTCGATCTGATCGCCGCCCGGGTCGAGCCGGGCGACGGCGTGACCCTGCACGCCTCCGTCGAGGTCCCCGACCTGGACGCGGCCTTCCGGAAGCGCTGAACGGGTACCGCGTCGGGTAGGTCGGGTGGGCAGGACAGGAAGGCCGGAACGTCGAGTGAGTGGAGTGCCAGACATGCGTGGAGGCAGCGTCGCCGTGGTCGGCGGCAGCATAGCGGGGTGTGCCGCGGCCCTGGCCGCCTCGCGCGGGGGAGCCGAGCGGATCACCGTCCTGGAACGCGCGGACGCCCGGCTCCGTGACAGAGGGGTGGGAATCGCCCTCCACAGCGACCGCTACGACGAGTTGAGGGAGGCCGGGTACGTCGCCCCGGAGATGCCCTGGGCGCCGCTGACCCGGCGGGTGTGGAGCGTGCGGGACGGCGAGGCCGAGCACGGCCGGGTCGTCGGCGAGCAGCCGTTCCCCTTCCGCGCCTACAGCTGGGGCTCCCTGTGGAGCGAACTGCGCCACCGGGTGCCCGAGAAGGTCTCCTACCGGTCCGGCGCGGTGGTCACCGGGGTGGAGCCGGACGCCGACGGGGTGACGCTGCGCCTGGCGGACGGGCACCGGGAGCACTTCGACGCCGTGATCGGGGCGGACGGATACCGCTCCGTCGTCCGCGAGGCCATGTTCCCCGGCGCGGACGCCACGTACGCCGGATACATCGGATGGCGCGGCACGTCGCCGGAGGTCGCCGGCCTCCCGTCGGACGGCCACGACGCCCACAACATCGTCTTCCCCGGCGGTCACTGCATGATCTACCGCATCCCGGACGGCGTCGGCGGACACCGGCTCAACTGGGTCCTCTACACCGCGCCCCCCGAGGCGGACGGCCTCCACCCCGACCTGCGGACCCCCACCTCCCTCCCGCCGGGGCGGCTCAACTCCGAGCTGACCGCGCACCTGAGGGCCCTGGTCGCGGACAACTTCCCGCCGTACTGGGCGGCCAGGGTGCTCCGCACCCCCGCCGAGACCACCTTCATCCAGCCCATCTACGACCTGGAGGCGCCGCACTACACCTCGGGGCGGATGGTGCTCGTCGGTGATGCCGCCAGTGTCGCCCGGCCGCACATCGGCGGCGGCAGCGTGAAGGCGCTCCAGGACGCCACCGCCCTGGAGGCCGCCTGGACGGCCGGGGGCAGCTGGAAGGGGGTGCTGGAGAGCTACGACGCCGGGCGCGGGCCCGTCGGGTCGGCCATGGTCGCGCTCGCCCGCCGGATGGGCGCCGCGCAGGTCGAGCGGACACCCGACTGGTCCGCCATGGACCGGACGGCGTTCGACACGTGGTGGCAGGACCAGAACCAGGGCTCCGACCGGCGCAGCGGCTTCGGCGGCCACCGCCTGAAGGCCGGGTAGGCCTCCCGAGGGCGGGAAGAGGGCGGGAAGAGGGCGGGAAGTCGGCGGGAAAAGGGGGCGGCCCTGGACCGCGCCGCGCCCCTTCCCGCTCGCGTGTCAGACCGCCGTCGGCGCCAGCTCCAGCGCCGCGTGCAACGCGGTGCCGTCGGCGCGGGCGTCCGCACCGTCCATGCGCAGCGTCGTCCGCCCCGAGGTGAGGACCGTGAGCGCCCCGGCGGACTCGACGGCCTGGGCGGGGCTGGGGGAGACCAGCAGCACGGCGATGCCCTCGGCCGCCAGCGTGGCCACCAGCTCGTGGACCTGCCGGACGAGCACCGGGGCGAGGCCCTCGGTCGGCTCGTCGAGGAGCAGCAGCCGCGGCGAACCGAGCAGGGCACGGGCCAGCGCCAGCATCTGCTGCTCGCCGCCGGACAGCTCCGCACCCCGGTTGCCCCGGCGTTCGCCCAGCCGGGGCAGCAGCTCCGCAACGCGCGCGGGGGTCCACACGCTGGGGCGCTCCGGGTCGCCCCGGCGCGGCGGCCGGTACGACAGCCGCAGGTGCTCGTCGACGGTGAGCCCGGCGAACACCCGGCGGCCCTGCGGTACGAGCCCGATCCCGGCACGGGCGATCCGGTGAGCGGGCTGCCCCGTCACCTCGCGGCCGTCGAGGCGTACGGTTCCCGCGCTCGGGCGCATCAGTCCGGCGACGGTGTGGACGAGGGTGGTCTTGCCGGCGCCGTTGTGGCCGACGACGGCGTGGACCGTGCCGGCGGGGACCGACAGGTCGAGCCCGTGCAGGACGGTGCCGCCGTGGTAGCCCGCGGTCAGGCCGGTGAGTTCGAGCATCGGGCGTCGGTCATCCTCTCGCTGGTGCGGCGGCCGGGCCCGCCGTCGAGCCGGTGCCGTGGTACGCGTCGCGCACCTCGGGATGCGCCAGAACCTCCTGGGTCGGGCCGGTGACGAGCAGCTTCCCGGCGGCCAGCACCGTGACGGTGGACGCGACCTGGGCGACCACCTCGACGTGGTGCTCGACCAGGATGACCGCGACGTTCGGAGGCAGACCGCCGAGGATGGCGAGCAGCCGGCCGATGTCGTCGTCGGTCAGTCCGGCCGCCGGCTCGTCCAGGAGCAGCAGCCGGGGGTCACCGGCCAGCGCGGCGGCGAGGTCGAGCATGCGGCGCTGCCCGTGCGAGAGCGTGGACGCCGGCCGGTGGGCCAGCTCCGCGAGACCGACGGTCTCCAGACGGCGGGCCGCGGACTCGGTGTGCAGCCGGTAGCGGGACGGGCTGCGCCAGGCCCCGCGGCGCTTCGGGTGGTGCGGCCAGCCGGCCAGGACGATGTTGTCCAGCACCGACAACTCCCCGATCACCGAGGGCTGTTGGAAGCTGCGGGCGACGCCGAGACGGCTGCGCCTGGCGGTCGGCATCCGGGTGATGTCGGTGCCGTCCAGGGCGATCGTGCCGTGGTCGGGCCGGTCCGTGCCCGCGATGAGGTCGAGCAGGGTGGTCTTGCCGGCGCCGTTGGGACCGATGACGGCGTGCCGGGCGCCCGCGGGGAGCCGCAGGCTGACGTCGTCGACGGCGGTGAGGGTGCCGTACCGGCGGGTGAGCCGGGTGAGGTCCAGTACGGGGGGCTCCGGCGTCGCGGCGGTCGGTGCTGGTGTCATGGGGAGACCTTCCCGGCGGGGTCGGGGGCGGGCGCCAGGTGGGGGGCGGGTGCCGACGGGGGCTCGTCCCCGGCCACGGGAGCCTCGGACGGCGGCCCGCTCCCGCCGCCGGACCCACCGCGCAGCCCCGCGAGGCCGCGCGGCAGCAGGTACACGGTGGCGACGAAGAGCACGCCGAGCAGCAGCGGCCCGTGCCCGGGCCAGGAACCGGCGACCCAGTCCCGGGTGGCGACGATGAGCCCGGCGCCCAGCAGGGCGCCGATCACCGACGTCGTACCGCCGATGACCACCGCCAGCAGGGCGAACGCGGCGATCTCGAACCCGACGTCGGCGGGGGCGAGATACTGCTGGACGGTCACCATCAGTGAACCGCCCACCCCGGCCAGCGCGCCCGCGCAGATGTGGGCCACCAGCAGATAGCGCCCCACCGGGTGCCCGGAGGCGCGCATCCGCGCCTCGGCGCCCCGGGTGCCGGTCAGCAGCTTCCCCGCCGGCGAGCGCAGGACGAGCAGGGTGACGGAGACGGCGACGACGGCGACGACGAGCGCGTAGGTGTACAGCTCGCTCTCCTCCAGCATCTCCTCACCGCCCCACAGCGCCCGGGTGGCCGGGAAACCGACGAGGCCGTCGGCGCCGCCGGTGACGGACTTGAGCTGGTTGACGACCGCACCGGTCAGCTCGCCGATGGCGAGTGTGATCATCAGGACGGTGGTGCCGCGGGCCCGGATCACCGCCGGCCCCACCACCGCGGCGAAGACGGCGGCGGCGAGCGCCGAGAGGACGAGCTGCACGGGTCCCACCGTCCACCCCGCGTCCGCGAGGTTCGCGGTGGCGTACGCGCCCACGGCGAACGGTGCGGTCTGCCCGAGGGTGGGCAGCCCCGCGTAGCCGGTGAGGATGGTGACACTGACCGCGAGCAGCCCCAGGGCCAGGGCGGAACCGGCCAGCGAGATGCTGTACGCGTCGAGCACGGCCGGCAGGGAGATCAGCACGAAGAGCAGGACGAGCAGCGGAGCCGCCTGCCGCCACGCGGCCCCGCCCGGCAGCCGGCCGGCCCAGGCCGGCAGGCGCCTCCCGCGCTCGCGGGGCGCCGCGCCGGCCCGGTCCGCCCCGGCCACCTCCTCGGGCCGCCCTGCCCCCGCCTCCCCTGCTGTCCGCCCTGCCCCCGCCTCCCCTGCTGTCCGTGCCGCCCCGGCCGTCTCCGGCGTCCCGCGCGGCCGTCGTCGCAGACGGCCGGCGAGGTGGTTGCGGAGCCGGGCGACCGGGTCCGGCCCGGGGTCCTCGGAGCCGTGCCCCGCGGTCGGTTCCGCGAAACGGGAGCGCAGCACCAGCACCGCCGCCATCGCGGCGAAGAGCAGATACGGCGCCAGATCGGGTGCCAGCGAGACGCCCAGGGCCTGCACCTCGCCCACCGCGATCGCCGCGAGGAAGGTCGCCCACAGCGAGCGCAGCCCGCCGAGCACCACCACCACGAGGGAGAGCATCAGCACGTTCTCGGACGTACCGGGGCCGGGGCCGATGATCGGCGCCCCGAGCACGCCCGCCGCCCCGGCCAGCGCGCCGGCCGCCGCGAGGACGCCGGTGTGCACCGCCCGGGGGTTGCGGCCGGTGGCCGCGAGCATCTGCGGATCGTCGGCGGCCGCCCGTACCGCGGCGCCCATCCGGGTCCGGGTCAGCACCCAGGTCCCGAACGCCGCGAGCAGCACGGCCATCACGATGAAGCAGAGCCGGTAGGCGGGGTAGCGGTGCCCCAGCAGCATCACCGAGGAGTCGAGTGCCTCGGGAACGCGCACGGGGAGTTCGTCCGCCCCGAAGAGCTGGATGAGCAGATCACCGCCGATCAGGGCGAGCCCGAACGTCAGCAGTGCCTGCGCCAGATGCCCACGCCGGGCGAGCGGAGCCGTCGCGGCGGACAGCCCCGCCCCGGCGACGCACGCGGCGGCGGTTCCGGCGGCCAGGCCGATGGCGAGGCCGCCCCAGGTCCCGTCGCTCAGCTCGGCCCCCGTGTAGGCGCCGATCGCGTACAGCGTGCCGTGCGACAGATTGAGCACACCCGCCGTGCCGAAGGCGAGACTCAGGCCGGCGGCGACCACGAACAGCAGCAGACCAAACGCCACCCCGTCCACCGCCGGTATGAGGTGGGCGTCGAGGAGATCCATGTCAGCTGCCGAGCGTCGCCAGGTCCTGGACCATGACGTTGGCCAACCGGGATCCGTCCGGCCGCACCTGGCGCAGGTACCAGGTCTGCACCGGGGAGTGGGCCTTGTCGCCGAACTCCCAGGCGCCGCGCGGGCTGTCGATCTGGCCCAGCCCCGCGATGGCCTTGTTGATGGTCTGCGACGTGACGTCGCCGTCCTTCGCCGCGTCGGCGATCGCCTTGTCCAGTACGGCGGCCGCGTCGTACGACGCCATCGCGTAGGTGGTGGGCTGCGTGTCGTGCTCCGCGGTCCAGTCGGCGGCGAACGTGCGGTTGGCCTCGTTGTCGAGGTCGGCCGCGTAGTTCAGGACCGAGTAGATGTCCTTCGCCGCCGCGCCCTGTGCCTGGAGCACGCTGCCCTCGGTCACGAAGGCCGTGTACAGCGGCAGATCGGCGATGTCCGATTGGGCGTACTGCTTGGCGAAGTCGATCGCGGCCTTGCCGGCGTAGAAGCAGTACACCGCCTTGGCGTCGGTCTTGGCGATCTCCGCGAAGTACGGCATGAAGTTGGTCGTCTTCGGGAACGGCGTCCAGGTGGTCTTGCCGTCCGGGTTGGCGAGCTTCCCCTTGATCCGCTTGAACTCATCGGTGAATCCGCGCAGTTCGTCGTGGCCGCCCTGGTAGTCGGGGCCGATCGCGTAGACCGGTCCGTCGACGTTGTCCTTGATGTACGGGGCGATGGCCCGGCCCGGCTCGTCGGACAGGAAGCTGGTCGTCCAGACGTACTCGATGTCCTTGACCGGAGGCCGGGCGTTCGATCCCAGGAAGGGGATTTTGGCCTGCTGGATCAGTGGCAGGACCGCGTTGACCGAACCGCCGCCGACGAGGCCCGTCAACACGTCGACCTTGTCCTTCTTGACGAGCTTGGTGGCCGCCGGCACGGCGGTCGGCGGGCCGTCGCCCTCGTCCGCCACGATCAGCTCGACCTTTCGGCCGCCCAGCTTGTTGCCATGGGTCTCCAGGTACAGCTTGAAGCCGTCCCGCAGCTCCGTGCCGACCGGCTCGTAGGTGCCCGACAGGGAGGCCACCAGGCCGATCTTCACGGTGTCGTCGGCGGCGCCGCTGTCGCTGCTGCATCCGGTGACGGCCGCCAGGCCGAGGGCGAGGGCGGCAGCGCCGGCCGGCCGGAATCTGCGGCGGTGGGGGCGGGAAAGGGCGAAGGGGAACATGGGGCTCACATCACAGTCTCGGGGGGCAGGAGTGTCGTGCGTGCCGGTCTGGACGCGTGCGGCGGGTGGCCGCCACCGGTGGGAGTCCGGACCGGTGAGCAGTACGGGGGTGGGAGACGCCCGTACCGGCGGTCAGCGGAGGGGCGGGAGGCTCGGATCGCGGAGCTGGGGAGAGAGCGAGTCGCCGACCTGGTTGATCAGTTCGGACATCATGTAGCTGACCTCGCCGATGTCCGCGTCCCTGGTCGTGGTGACGAGGAGCGAGGCACCGCTGGAGACGGCCATCGAGAACAGGTAGCCGCCCTCCATCGCGGTCAGGCTGTGCTCCACGGGATCGGTGTTGGTCAACTGGGCCGCCGCGGAGAGCAGGTTGACGACGCCGGACGCGATGGCGGCCAGCCGCTCGGCGTCGTCGCGTTCCACACCGGTGTACGCCAGCGCGAGCCCGTCCACGGACACGGCTATCGCCTGGGTGACTTCCGGGAGGCGCCCGGCGAAATCGCTCAGGATCCAGCTCAGGTCGGAGGAGGTGGTCATTTCTCGGTCCGTTCGGTGTTGTCGTCCGGGGCGGAACGCCCCCGGTGGTTCGTGCTCCGGTTGATGCCCTGGGCGTACGCCGCCAGCACGTCGGAGACCTGTCGGGAGTCCCGGCGGCGGGGCGACGGCCGCGGCGCGCCGGCCCCGGGGCGCTGCTCGGCGCCCTCCCGCTTCCCCGCGGCGGGCCACTGCTGAGGCGCCCTGCGCTGCCGCAGCGGCAGCCCCGAGGAGCTGACGCCGGCGACGCGCGACACCGGCTCGTCGTGCACGGGGTGCGGCGCGGGCGTGGTGCCGTGATCCCGCTCACGGGTGGAGCCGCGGGGCCCGTCGTGGCCGGGCGGCGCCTCCCGCTCGCCGCCTGCCGGGGCGCCGGCCCCGGCGGCGCCGACGCCCGCCCCGACCGGGGTGCTGTCGTGGCCGGGTCGCGCTGTCGCGGCGGCGCCCTGCCGGCGGCCCCCCGGCCCCGGCGGTGTGATCGGCCGGGGCGCCTCGTAGCCGGCGGCGTTGGCGAGCGTGCCCGGCGTCGGGGCCCGGTCTTCCTCCAGGTCCAGTGCCAGCACCTTCGCGGGCAGCGTGACCTCGGCGATGGTGCCGGGGCCCGAGGAGTCGCGCAGTTCCACGACGATGCCGTGGCGCGCGGCGAGCCGTGCCACCACGTGCAGCCCCATGGACCGTACGTCGCCGATGCCGGCCTGCGGTTCGAGCAGCGCGGCGTTGTGGACCGCGCGGCGTTCCGCCGTGATGCCCACGCCCTCGTCGACGATCTGCACGACGGCCCGGTCCCACAGCCGCCAGACGGCGACCCCGACCTGCTTGTCCGGGGGCGAGTAGCGGGTCGCGTTGTCGAGCAGCTCCGCCAGGATGTGCGCCACGTCGTGCACGGCGCGGGCGGTGACCCCGATCCCCGACTCGATCACGCCGAGGGAGACGCGGTCGAACCGCTCGATCTGCTGGGCGGCGGCCACGATGACGGTGGAGCAGCCCACATCGGCCGAGCGCACCCGGGCGTTCCCGTAACCGCCCAGCACCAGGAGGTTGTTGGTGTTGCGCTCCATGCGGACGGCGAGGTGGTCGAGAGCGAAGAGGGTCTTCATCCGCACGGGGTCGGCCT
Source organism: Streptomyces sp. CA-278952 (assembly GCF_028747205.1). Taxonomy (NCBI): domain Bacteria; kingdom Bacillati; phylum Actinomycetota; class Actinomycetes; order Kitasatosporales; family Streptomycetaceae; genus Streptomyces; species Streptomyces sp. CA-278952. Next base: position 1,545,294 of record NZ_CP112880.1, on the reverse strand, counting down.
CGTCGCGCTGCACCGTGTCCAGCTCGGACACCATGACAGCCGTCAACCGTGCTCCCCGGCGTGCGACACCGACCAGCGTCTCCGCCAACTGCTCGTGCACATAAGCCTGTTGGGCAGCGAGGCGGACGGCCTCGTGATGGACGGCGTTGAACGCCTCACCGACCTCGCCGATCTCGTCCTCGCCCGTGGTCCCGACCGGGTCACCGGTCCGCCGGGCCACCTCCTCGGGCGTCGCGCCGCGCAGCGCGCCGGGCTGGGAGAGCTCGCTCATCACGGCGGGCAGCCCCACGTGGGCGACCTCGTGCGCGGCGTTGCGCAGATCGCGCAGTCGCCGGACCATGACGCGGCCCAGCCGGATCGCGACGACGACGACACCGACCAGGGTCAGCACCACCAACGCGACCTCCGCGCCGGCCGTCCAGATGAGGGTGGTGCGTACGTCCAGGACCTGGGCGAGGACGGCCGCGTCGACCCGCTTCTCCACCGAACGGAGCAGTTCCTGGCGGTCGTTGGCCGCCTTCTGCCATTCCTCCGGGGTGACCGTGATGTCCTTGCCGGCCCCCGTCCGCCCGATCTCGTCCTCAAGGCGGCGGGCCTCCAGCGCCTTCGTCCCGGACAGCGTGCGCTCCAGCCAGGTCCGCCATTCGCCCGGCCCGAGGTCGAACATGGCGCCGGTCGACTCGGTGTAGCCCATCCGGCCGGCGTCGAAGGTCCGCTGCGAGGCGATGGTGAAGCCGCCCGCGGCCTGCGCCCTCGCGACGGTGACCTGCTGCTGCGCCGTATGCTCCGCGGCCTCGGACAGAGCGGCGGCGGCGCGGATCCGGTCCGCGATGTCGGCGTCCACGCCGTCCGCCTGCGCGATGCCGTCGCGGTAGCTGTTGAGGTCGGCGATCACGATCCGATAGCCGAAGGCGAGGGCGGAGACGGTGCTGCTTCCCGAGCGCACCTGTGCGCGGAGCCCAGGCATCTCCTCGACGAAGCGCTCGATACGGTCCAGGGCGCGCCGCGCGCTGCCGGGTACCGCGGAGAGTCCCTTGGTCCGGCTGCGGAATCCGGCGATGCTCTCGTCGGTCGCGTTCGCACGTAACCGGAAGGCCTCCGCGTCTCCCTGTTCGGAGATCAGAGCGGTGGCGGCCGCCCGCTCACGCTGTAATCGGTTGGTCAACTCAGCCGCCCCGTCGGCGACTTCGACCATCGAGGCGAGCCGATCGGCCTGGAGTGCCTGGCTGGTCGCGGGTGCGAGTGCCAGGACCGAGAAGGCGACGGCCACGGTGAGCGGTGCGGTGACGAGGAGTACGAGGCGACGATTGATTTTCACTGCGCGGCTCCGTCGCCGGAACCGGGCTCGACTATCGGTGACACGCGGATACCTGTACCTGTTTACGGAGGGTGGGGGTGTCGGTGAGGGCGTGCTGGTGGGGGGAACGATGACGGTGGGGGGAGCGGTGCCGGTGGGACGGTAGGGACCCTGCGGCGCGCGGCATGATCCTATGCCGTAGTACGCGCCTCCGGATGGGTGAATCAGCGAAAAATCTGCTCACCGGACGCACAGGGGTGTTCGGCTTTCGCTTACAAGTGAGCACAAAACAAAGGTTTTTGACTTTCCCACGGCACCGAGGACGCGGACGCCCGGCAGGCCGGCAGGAAGGGACTCCTGTCGACATCGTCAACGCGCTCCGGGGGTGGGGAGTGTCCCTCATCCGAGAGTGATGCGCCGGAACCTCCTGAGCGCCAGCAGCATGAACGCGCCCGTGATCAGGCAGGCGCAGGCGACGGCGTAGGGGAGCGCGTGCACGACCGGCCAGGTGTCGCTCGTCGGCAGGCCGGCCGGCGGCGGGTTGCCGAAGAGCCGGCGGACGGCGGTGGCCGTTGCGGAGACCGGGTTCCACTCCGCGATCGTCCGCAGCGGACCGGGCATGGTGTGCGTGGAGACGAAGGCCGAGGAGACGAACGTGACCGGGAAGAGCCAGATCAGCCCCGCGCTCTGCGCGACCTCGACACTGCGGGCCATCAGCCCGATCGCCGCTCCCACCCAGGACATCGCGAAGGCGAAGAGAAGGATCAGCAGGTAGGCCAGGAGCGCGTCGGCCGGCGACGCGGTGATCCGCCAGCCCACCAGCAGCCCGCACAGCGAGGTGACGACCAGGGTCACCGTGCTCATCGTCAGGTCCGACAGGGTCCGGCCCAGGAGCACCGCCATGGCGGGCATCGGCAGGGAGCGGAAGCGGTCGACGATGCCCTTGTCCATGTCGTTGGCCAGGCCCAGGGCGGTGAACGCCGCGTTGAACGTGACGGCTTGCGCGAAGATGCCGCCCATCAGGAACGTACGGTAGTCGGCCCCGCCGAGGCTTCCGCCGAAGACGTAGGCGAGCAGCAGGACGAACATGACCGGCTGCACCAGGGCCGCGATGACCGATCCAGGTGTCCGGCGCAGGTTCAGCAGATTGCGCCAGGCCACGATGGAGGAGTCCCGGCTCAGTCGTTGGACCGCGGTCACCGGCCATCGCCCCCGGTCGCCGTGGCGCCTGTCGAGGCCGTCGGAGAGACCGGAGGTCTGCCCGGCTCGAGCGGGCGGCCGGTGAGGGAGAGGAACACATCGTCCAGGGTCGGCGGTGCCAGCTCCACGTCCCGGACGGCGATGCCGGCCAGCCGCAGGCAGCCCAGGGCGTACTCCAGGCTCTGCGCGCCGTGATCGGTGGCGACGGTCAGTCGGCCGGTGCGCGGATCGAGGTCGGGGAGGTGCTCTCCGAGCGCGGCCAGGATCTCTGCCGCGGTGACCCGGTGCCGCGGGTCGGACACGGTCAGCGAGAGCCGCTCGCCGCCGACCCGCGCCTTGAGTTCGGCGGCCGAGCCGCGGGCGACCACGTGTCCGCCCTCGATGACGACGATGGCGTCGGCCAACTGGTCCGCCTCCTCCAGATACTGGGTGGTGAGCAGCACCGTCGTTCCCTCGGCGACCAGGTCCCTGACGGCCTGCCAGGTGTCGGCCCGGCCCCGGGGGTCGAGGCCGGTCGTGGGCTCGTCCAGGACCACCACGGCCGGCCGCGCGACCAGCGCGCCGGCCAGGTCGAGCCGTCTGCGCATCCCTCCCGAGTACGTTCCGCTCGGCAGGTCCGCGGCGTCCTCCAGGTCGAAGCCGCTCAGCAGTTGCCCGGCCCTGCGGCGGGCGGCATGACGGCCGAACCCGTAGAGCCGGGCCACGAGGTACAGGTTCTCCCGGCCGGTCAGCTTCTCGTCGACCGCGGCGTACTGGCCGGAGAGCCCGAGGTCACGGCGTACGGCCTCCGGGTCGGCGAGGACGTCGTGGCCGGCCATCCAGGCCCGGCCGCTGTCCGGTCGCAGCAGCGTCGACAGCACCCGCACCGTGGTGGTCTTCCCCGCACCGTTCGGGCCGAGCACCCCCAGCACGGTGCCGGGGGCCGCTTCGAGGTCCACACCGGCCAGGGCCTGCTTCTTCCCGAATCGTTTGGTGAGTCCTTCGGCGCGTATCGCCGGAGAGTTCGGCGGGGCGGTCATGGGTGCCTCTCGTGGTGCGTGGGGTGGGGCGGGCGCGAGGGCCCGGCGGGACCGGGGAGAGGGGGCAGGAGAGGCGGGGTCATGCCACCCTTGCGCGGGCGCTCCTGGGGGTGATGTCGGTCCAGTTGACCTCCACGTACTCCAGGCAGGCCGCGTGCTCCGCCGGGCCGAACACCTCGTCCCAGCCGGCGGGCACCGCCGCGAACGACGGCCACAGGGCGTGCTGTCCCTCGTCGTTGACCAGGACGCGGTGGCGGGTCTGCGGGTCGTCGAAGGGATTCGTCATGACGGGTCTCCTTGTTCGGTGCGGTGGCCGGCGTCGAGCACGGCCGAGACGGTGGTGCCGATCTGTTCCCGCGCGGCGGGCTGCATCATCTGGGCGTGCGCGCACGCCACGTCGTGGTTCTCGATGGGCCCGTCGACGTACGGGCCCCAGAGGGACAGGTCGAAGGTGTCCCGGGGGCGGCCCTCGGTGGCGGTGAAGAACAGCACAGGTCCGTGGAAGACACGGGGGGTGTACTTCCGCATCAGGCGTGCCTGACCGGCGAAGTTGTCCACCATCGCGTCGATCGTGGCCGGTTCCAGCGATCCGAGCGGACTGCCGCCGGCGAGGAACTGGTCCCGTACGGCCGCGGCTTCCACCGGACCGCCCCCGTCCAGGGCCTCCTGGCCGACCCCCATGTTGGAGAGCAGGGCGCGGAAGACGGTGTCCCGGCTCGCGCTGTCCAGGTCGTCCAGCGGGGCGAGCGGGAAGGCGTCCAGGATCGTCAGCAGGGCCACCTCCTCGCCCGCCTCCTGGAGTTGGACGGCGACCTCCTGGACGACGTTGCCGCCGAAGGACCAGCCGAACAGGTGGTACGGGCCGTGCGGCTGGACGGCCCGCAGCTCCGCCACGTACACGGCGGCCATCGCCTCGATGCTGTCGGGGAAGGGCTCGGTGCCGTCCAGGTTCGGGGTCTGGAGCCCGTAGACCGGCCGGTCGTTGCCGAGGTGGGGGAGCAGCCCCGCGTACGCCCAGGCCAGACCGCCGGCCGGGTGGACGCAGAACAGCGGCGGCAGCCCGCCCCTGGTCCGCAGGGGCAGCAGCGTCGCCAGCGGGTTGTCCTGGACGCCGGCGCCGATCCGTTCCGCGAGTGCGGCGACCGTGGGCGCCTCGAACAGGCTGCGGATGCTGACATCCACCCCCAGGGCGTCACGGATGCGGCGGATCAGGCCCGCCGCCAGCAGGGAGTGGCCGCCCAGGGCGAAGAAGTCGTCGTCGATGAGGACCTGCTCGCGCTCCAGTACCTCCGCGAACAGCGTGCACAGCACGTCCTCCCGAGGGTTGCGGGGGCTGCGCCCCGTGCCTGCGCCCGCCGCCTGCGGGGCGAGGTCGGGCAGGGCCTTCCGGTCCAGCTTTCCGTTCGGCGTCAGAGGGATGGCGTCCACGGCGACCCAGCCGGAGGGGACCATGTACCCGGGCAACCGGGCCGCCGCGTGCTCCCGCACCCCGTCGAGCCGTTCGGAGCCGGACCGCGCGGGGCCGGTGGGTGCGGCGCTGTCCACGGCGCCGTTCCCGGCCGGGGCGACGGGTCGGGCGTCGGCGAGCACCACGTACGCGGCCAGGCGGGAGCCTCCGGGACCCTCACCGTGTGCCACCACCGCCGCCTGGGCGACGTCGGTGTGTTCCGCCAGCACGGCGGCGATCCCCTCCGGCTCCACCCGGAACCCGCGCACCTTGACCTGCCCGTCGGAGCGCCCGGCGAACTCCAGAGCGTCGTCGGGCGTCCGTACGGCCCGGTCTCCGGTGCGGTACATCCGCGTTCCCGCGGGGCCGTAGGGGTCGGGCACGAAACGGTCCGCGGTCCCCCCGGGCTGTCCGTGGTAGCCGAGGGCCAGACTGTCCCCGGCCAGGTAGAGGTCGCCGGTCACCCCGACCGGGACCGGTCGCAGCCGGCCGTCCAGGAGCCGTACGGCCGTCCCCTCGACCGGCGCGCCGAGCACCGGCCGGTCGGTCGTCCGGAGCTCGGCGGTGAGGGTGTCCACCGTCGCCTCGGTGGGTCCGTAGAAGTTCCAGGACGTGAGGCCCGGTCGGGCCCGCAGATCGTCCCAGAGGCCGGCCGGGACGGCTTCACCGCCCAGGACGATCACGGACGGGGCCCGGCCGGCCCCGGCGAACAGTCCGGCGCTCACCAACTGCCGGACATGCGTGGGCGTGGATTCCAGCACGTCGAGGCCCAGGACGCGTACCGCCTCGACCAGGGCCTCCGGGTCCCGCCGGGTCAGGTCGTCCAGGACGTGGAGCCGGTGCCCGTCGAGCATCCAGAGCACCGGGTCCCACGCGGCGTCGAAGGACAGGGCGGCCGTCAGCGCGACATCGAGCCGGGGTTTTCCGGTCGCCCGTACCGCCGGCCCGAAAACATGCCGCCGGTGGTGTTCCAGCAGCCGGGCGAGGGAGCCGTGGCCGACCAGGACTCCCTTGGGGCGGCCGGTCGAGCCCGAGGTGTGCAGGAGGTAGGCGGGCTCGGCGGGACCCGGCCGGGCCCGCTCGGGCAGGGGAGCGGGAGCGGTGGCGGAGTCCGGGGAGTCCAGGTTCAGACGGTGCCAGCGGTCCGTTGCCCGGGTGTGGGTGGCGTCCGCCGTGAGCACGGTGTGCGGTCGGGCGTCGGCCAGCACCGCGTCGATCCGGCCCGGGGGGAGGGAGTCGTCCACCGGGACGTAAACCGCCCCGGCCTTGAGCACGGCGAGGAGGGCGGCGACCGAGTCGGTGCTGCGCGGCAGCAGCACGGCCACCCGGTCCCCGGCGCCCGCGCCGGCCCGGGCGACCAGCGCGGCGATCCGGTCGGAACGGGCGTCCAGCTCCGTGAAGGAGAGGCTGCCGTCCGGGGCGGTCACCGCGATGTCACCGCTGCGCGCCGCGGCCACCGTTGCCGAGAAGCGGTCCAGCACCGTCGTGGGAGGCGCGGCGTCGTGGCGGCGCGCACCGGCGCCACCGCCCAGGTCCAGCAGCCGCCGCTGTTCTTCGGTGCTGGTCAGCGGCAGGTCGTCCACGATCGTGGCGGGGGCGTCCACCGCGTGCGCGAGAAGGAGGCCGAACCGGTCGGCGATCCGTACGGCAGTCTCGGCGTCGAACAGGTCCAGGCTGAACTCCAGCGTTCCGTCGAGGTGGGCCCCACCGCTCCCGGCCGATGTCCGCTCGGTGAAGGAGAAGGAGAGATCGAACTTCGCGCTTCCGGTGTCGACCCCCTCCAGCCGGGCCTCCAGACCGGGCAGGTCCAGCCGGGGCGGCCGGTGGTTGTTGAGGGTCAGCATGACCTGGAAGAGCGGGTGGCGGGAGAGCGAGCGCGTCGGCCGTACGGCCTCCACCAGCCGTTCGAAGGGCAGCTCCTGGTGGGCGTAGGCGGCCAGGTCCGTCTCCCGTACCCGGGCGAGCAGCTCGGTGAAGTCCGGGTCGCCGCCGAGGTCCGTCCGCAGGGCCAGGGTGTTGACGAAGAAGCCGACCAGAGGGTCGAGTGCCTCGTCGGTCCGCCCTGCCACCGGGGTGCCGATGGTGACATCGCCGCCGGCCCCCATCCGGTGCAGCAGCGCGGCCAGGGCGGCGTGCAGAACCATGAAGGTGCTGCTGGCCGTCGACCTGGCCAGCCGTGCCACCTTCGCCATGGTCTCCTCCGGTACGCGTACCGGGACCGTGCCCCCGCGACCGCCCGGCGCGGTGGGCCGGGGGCGGTCGGTGGGCAGGGCGGTCTCCTCCGGGGCACCGGCCAGAGCGTCCTTCCAGAAGGCGAGTTGGGCCGATGCCGCGGAGACGGGATCATCGAAACTGCCCAGCAGGTCGCGCTGCCAGAGGGTGTAGTCCGCGTACTGGACCGGCAGGGGCGCCCAGCTCGGCGCTCGCCCGGCGGACCGCGCCGCGTAGGCGCCGGCCAGGTCCTGGGCCAGAGGGCCCATGGACCATCCGTCCGCCGCGATGTGATGGACGGTGACCAGCAGGGTGTGCCGGTCCTCACCGGTCCGGAACAGCACCGGTCGCAGGGGGACGTCGTGGGTGAGGTCGAAGGGCTCGGCCGCCGACTCGCGCAGTGCCTCGCCCAGGTGTGCCTCGCCGACCGCCACGACGGGAAGTTCCGGCAGTACGTCACCGGGCGCGAGCACACGCTGACGGGGGCTGCCATCGCCGGGCTCGACCACCGTGCGCAGGATCTCGTGCCGGGTCAGCACATCACCCAGCGCACGCCGCAGGGCGTGCCGGTCCAGGCTGCCGTCCAGCCGGACCGCGAACGCCATGTGGTACGCCGCCGCTTCGGGGTCCAGTTGGTGCAGGAACCACAGGCGCTCCTGAGCCGTGGACAGCGGTGGCCGTTCGGTGTGGTGCGCCCGCCGCAGTGCGGGCCGCGCCGCGCCCGCTCCCTCCAGCCGCTCGGCGAGCGAGGCGGGGGTCGTGGACTCGAACAGGGCCCGTACCGGGAGTTCGACGCCGAACGCGGAGCGGATCCGGCCGATCAGCCGGGTCGCCAGGAGCGAGTGTCCTCCCAGCTCGAAGAAGTCGTCGTCGGGGGCGACCTGTTCGTGCTCCAGGCTCTCCGCGAACAGGGCGCAGAGGATCTCCTCCGGGGCGGACCGCGGGGCCCGCTTCTCCCTCTCCGCATCCGTACGCTCCGCGACGGTGGCCGACGGAAGCGCCGCGAAGTCCACCTTCCCGTGCGGGGTCAGCGGGAGGGCGGCGACCGGCACGATCAGCGAAGGCACCATGTGGGCCGGCAGCCGCTGCGCGACGAAGGCCCGCAACTCCCGGGAGGACAGGTCCCGATGACCGGAGGGCACGACCCAGGCGACCAACTGCGCTTCCCCCGAGCCGGAACCCGAGCCGGAGCCGGAACCCGAGCCGGAGCCCGAACCCGAACCCGAACCCGAGCCGGAGCCCGAGTCGGAGTCGGAGCGCACCGCGACCGCCGACTGCGCGATGTCGCTGTGGGCGTTCAGGGCCGTCGCGACCTCGCCGGTCTCGACCCGGAAGCCGCGGATCTTGATCTGGCCGTCGGCGCGGCTCAGGTACTCCAGGCGTCCTTCGACCCGGCGTACCAGGTCGCCGGTGCGGTACATCCGGGAGCCCGGCGCTCCGTACGGATCGGGCACGAAGCGCTCCGCCGTCGCGGCGGAGCGGTTGTCGTAGCCACGGGCGACGCCCGGGCCCGACAGATACAGCTCTCCCGTCACCCCGGGGGCGACCGGCTCCAGCCGCCGGTCCAGGACCCGGGCCCGGGCGCCGGTCACCGGATGCCCGAGGTGGGGCCGCACGCCGGGCAGGACACGGCCCATCACGCTGTCCACGGTGGTCTCCGTGGGCCCGTACAGGTTCCACACCGCCACGTCGGGCAGGGCGGCCAGTTCCCGCCACAGCGGCGCGGGTACGGCCTCCCCGCCCAGTGCCAGTACCCGGGGTCGAGGCCGGCCGGGTGCGAACAGACCGCAGGAGCGCAGCTGTTCGACGAGCGAGGGGGTGGTTTCCACGACATCGATCGCCCGGTCGTGGAGCAGGGCGGTGAGGGCTTCCGGGTCCCGGCGCGTCAGGTCGTCCACAAGGTGCAGTTCGTGGCCCGCGATCATCCACAGCAGGGGGTCGAGGGAGGCGTCGAACGTCATCGCGGCCGTGTGCGCCACGCGCAGCGGGAGCCCGTTGTTCTCCGCCTCGGCGGGGTCCATCAGGCGGTCGCGGTGGTGAGCGAGCAGCCTGGCCAGGGACCGGTGCTCGACCACGACGCCCTTGGGCAGCCCGGTGGATCCCGAGGTGTACAGCACGTACGCGGCGTCATGACCGCGGGGCGGCACCGGCATGGTCACCGCGACGGGGCCCTCCTGCTCGGCGGCCTCGTCGAGAAGGAGGACGTCGGTGGTGTCCGGGAGAGCCGACCGGGTGGCGGAGGTGGCCAGTACCAGGCGCGGGGCTGCGGTGTCGAGGATCAGCGAGGTCCGGGCCGCGGGCTGCGCCGGGTCGAGCGGGACGTACACCGCCCCGGCTCGCAGGATGCCCACCACCGCCACGACGGCGAGGGCGGTGCGGGGCAGTGCCACCGCCACCCGGTCACCGGCCTCGATCCCCCGGTCCCCGAGCGAGCAGGCCAGGCGGTCCGAGAGCAGGAGCAGTTCACCGAAGGTGAGGCGCTCGTCGCCGGCCACGACCGCGGTGCGGTCCGGCTGGACGGCCGCGCGGGTCGCCAGGACGTCCAGCACCGTCCCGTCGCCGTCGCCGTCGGCCGCCCCCGGCGTCGCGCCGAGCGGCTCCCGCGCGGTGCGCGGCAGCTCGTCCAGTGCCGCCGCGCGCTGCGACGGGGTCAGGAATCCGACGTCCGTCATCGGACGGTCCGGCTCGGAGAGCAGGGCGCTCAGGAGGCGGGTGAAGTGCTCGGCGAACCGATCCGCCGTCGTACGGTCGAAGAGGTCCTCGTCGTACTCCAGCTCACCGGTGATCCCATCCGGGCGGCCTTGGCCGTCGTGGTGCTCGGACAGGTCCCAGCTGAGATCGAACTTGGAGCCCGACCGCCCCACGGACCTCTCGTGGCCGACCGTGAGACCGTCGAGATGCGGGCGGGGGGCAGGGGTGTTGTTGAGGCTCAGCATCACCTGGAACAGCGGATGGCGCGCGAGCGACCGCGGCGGCGCCAGCTCCTCGACCACCCGCTCGAAGGGGACGTCCTGGTGCGCGTAGGCGGCCAGGTCGGCACGGGCCACCCGGTCCACGAGCGTACGGAACGCCGGGGAGCCGGAGGTGTCGGCCCGCAGGACCAGGGTGTTGACGAAGAAGCCGACCAGCTCGGTGAGCGCGTCGTCGGTACGGCCCGCCACCGGGGTGCCGACGGCGATGTCCTCGCCCGTGCCCAGGCGCGACATCAGGGCGGCCAGCGCCGCGTGCAGCACCATGAAGGAGCTCGCGCCGTGGTCCCTGGCCAGTCTCGCCAGCCTCCGGTGGTCCTCCGTCCCGATCCGCACGGGGACGCTCCCGCCCCGTCCGGAGGTGCGGGCCGGGCGCGGCCGGTCCATCGGGAACGACGACTCCTCCGGCAGCCCGGCCAGGGAGTCCGCCCAGGAGGAGAGCTGGCGGCGCGCGAGACTGTCCGGCGCGTCGGGATCCCCGAGCAGGTCACGCTGCCACAGTGCGAAATCGGCGTACTGCACCGGAAGTTCGTCCCACCCGGGTGCCCGCCCCGAGCGGCGCGCGCCGTAGGCGGTGGACAGATCCCGTACGAGCGGCCCCATCGACCATCCGTCGGCGGCGATGTGGTGCAACGTCACGACCAGGACGTTCTCCTCGGCGCCCACGGGGAACAACCGGGCGCGCAGAGGGATCTCGTGCTCCAGGTCGAAGCGTGTGCCGTCCGGCTCCAGCGGGTCGCCGGCTGCCATGACCCGCAGAAGCGGATGCGGGAGCCGCGCGGGCGGCAGAATCTTCTGGCAGGGGCCCTGCGGGGTCTGCGCCACGATCGTGCGCAGTGCCTCGTGCCGCTCCACGACGTCGTGGAGGGCCAGCTCCAGAGCGTCGCGGTCCAGCGCTCCGCGCAGGCGCAGCGCCACCGGCAGATGGTAGGAGGCACCCGCGTCGCCCAGCGTCTCCAGAAGCCACAGCCGCTGCTGCCCGAACGAGAGGGGAAGCCGTTGCGGGCGAGGGGCGAGGGCCGTCACCGAACGCCGGGCCGGGACGATGTCGCCCAGCGTCGCGACCAAGCCGGCCGGCGTGGGTGCGGAGAACAGGGTGCTGATCGGCACCTCCGCGTCGAACGCGCCGCGGATCCGGCCGATCAGCCGCATCGCCAGCAACGAGTGGCCGCCCAGCGCGAAGAAGTCGTCGTCCCGGCCGACCCGCTCCACCCCCAGGCACGATGCGAAGACCGCACACATCCGGGCCTCCAGGGCGGTGCGCGGGGCACCGCCGTCGGACGCGACCGGCAGAGCCGGCGGCAGCGCCGCCACATCGAGCTTTCCGTTGGGGGTGAGCGGCAGACGCTCCACGGTCGCCCAGGCCGTCGGCACCAACGGGCCGGGCAGCAGGGCCGCGACCGCGTCGCGCGTCTCCGCGTGAGCGGGCGCGTCCGCTCCGGCCACCAGGAACGCGGCCAGCCGCTCGGGACCGTCCTGCGCGGTGGTCAGGGCGACAGCGGCGTCCTCGACACCGGGGAGAGAGCGCAGCGCGGCCTCGATCTCCCCGGTCTCGACCCGCACACCGCGCACCTTGATCTGCCGGTCGCTGCGTCCGACGAACTCCAGCGAACCGTCCTCGCCCCACCGGGCGAGGTCACCGGTGCGGTACATCCGGGCACCCGGAAGGCCGAAGGGGTCCGGCATGAAGCGTTCCGCCGTGAGCCCCGGACGGCCCGCGTATCCGCGCGCCACGCCCTCGCCCGACAGATACAGCTCGCCCACCGATCCTCTGGGCAGCGGGTGCAGGGACGGGTCGAGCACATAGGCCCCGGCCCCGGTGACAGGTCGCCCGATCACGGGGGACGCACCGGTGATCCGGGCGGTCACGGCGTTGACGGTGGTCTCGGTGGGCCCGTAGAAGTTGAACACCAGCAGGTCGGGATCGGCGGCCAGCTCCTCCCAGAGCCCGTCGTCGACGGCTTCCCCGCCCAGGGCGATGACACGCGGCCGGTGGCTCTCGGAGGTGAGCAGCCCCGTCGCCAGCATCTGCCGCAGATAGGTGGGGGTCGTCTCGATCGCGTCGATGCGATGGTCGACGAGGTACCGCACCAGCGCCTGGGGGTCGCGGCGGACGTCGTCCGCGATGATGTGCAACTCGTGTCCGGCGACCATCCAGAGCACCGGGTCCCAGGCCGCGTCGAAGGAGGTCGCGGCGGACAGCGCCACCCGCAGCCGTCGCCCCAGAGCTTCCTCGGCCAGGGTGTGGGCCTCCCGGCGGTGGTGCTCCAGGAGGTTGCTCAGAGAACGGTGCTCGACGACCACGCCCTTGGGGCGGCCGGTGGACCCCGAGGTGTAGATGACGTACGCGGCATCCTGGGGTCCGGGTCCGGGCAGCTCCCCGACGCCACCGGCCGGGAAGCCGTCCGGTGCGGTCGAGGGGTCGATGCGCGGGACCGTACCCCGAGGGTCGATCGTGCCCGCCGATGACGCGGTCGCCACCAGGGCGACGGGCCGGGAGTCGTCGATCATGAAGGCGAGCCGGTCCGCCGGGTAGGACGGGTCGAGCGGCAGATACGCGGCCCCCGTCCGCATCACGGCGAGCATCGCCACCACCAGGTCCGTGGAGCGTGGCAGTCCCACCGCGACGCGGGTGCCGGGCCGGGCGCCCCGCGAGGCGAGCAGGGTCGTCAGGCGGTTCACCCGGCGGCCGAGTTCTTCGAAGGTGAGGGTCGTGCCGTCGCAGACAACGGCAGTGTGGTGAGGGGTGGTTCGCGCCTGCCGGGCGAACTGCTCGGTCAGGGGGGACGGTTCCGGGGCGTCACTTCCCGATGGCTGAGCGGCGCCGAGGCCGAGCACTCGCCGCTGTTCGTCCTCGGCGACGGGGCTCACCGCTCCGACGGTCCGCTCCGGGTCCGCCACGAACGCGTCGAGAACCCGGCACAGACGTTCATGCGGCCCCACGAGGTCCTGCTGACCGTAGCGCGCGGCGTTGCCCAGCAGATCGACGTGCATACCGCCGTCGCCGAAGGAGGCGTGCACGGCCACAGCCAGGTCCTCCACCGGGCCGATCGACAGGTTGTGCAGGGTCGCCGGGTGAGGGCCGAATCGCAGGGCGTCGTCGAAGGCGAGAATGTTGACGGAGGGCCCGGTCAGCGCCGTCGTCGTCCCGGTCAACCCCAGCTGGTGGCGGAGTGCTTCGGCCGGCCGGCGCTGGTGACGCAGTACGGCACGGGCTTCGGCGGAGGCCCGGCGCGCCAGATCGGCCACCCGGTCGGCGGGGGAGACGGCGAGTCGCATCGGCAGGATCGAGCTGAGCATGGCGGGCGTCGAACGGGCCGCGGGAGTGCGCCGACCGGTGACCGGCAGGCCGAGCACGACCTCGCCGAGCCCCTTCTCCCGGTGCAGGCACAGCGCCAGCGCCGCCATGACGAACGTCGGCCAGCCGGTTCCGGCCTGCTTGGCGGCGGCCTTCAGCCGTGCCGTCTCCGCCCGGCTGTACACCCGTCGCACCGACGCCGTCCCGTACTTCCTCCTCGTACCCGACGGTGGGGGGGTCTCGGGAGGGAGGGCGCCGACGAGGTGCCCTGCCCAGAACCTCTTGTCCTGGGCGCCCCGCTCGGACGCGAGGTAGGCGTCCTCCTCCTCGACGAGCGCGGCGAGAGTACCGGTGGGACGCAGCTCGGGAAGGACATCCGGGGCGAGCACGAGAGCGGTGTAGACCTCGGCGATACGGGAGAGAGCCAGGGCCGCCGCGTAGCCGTCGACCGCGAGGTGGTGCACCTGCTGGTGGAAGAGGTGGCGCGAGGGAGAGAGCCGGTAGAGGGTGACGCGGACCAGCGGCCCCGCCGATACGTCGGCGGGCTCGGCCAGACACAGCCGCATCCGCCGCAGAGCCTCCGCGTGCGGGTCCACCTCGTCGGAGAGGTCCACGCAGGGCATGGATATGGACTCGCTCTCCCGCACGCGCTGGAAGGGAACCCCGTCCCGCTCACCGAAGGTGGTGCGCAGAGCCTCCATCTCGGACGCGGTGTGGCCGACCGCGCGGCGCAGCAGGTCCGGTTCCACGGGGCCCTGGATATCGGCGTACTCCGCGATGTTGTACGCCGGATCCGCCGGGTCGAGCCGCTGGGCGAACCAGACGCCCTGCTGAGCGGCGGTCAGGCGCAGGGTGCCCGTCGGGGTTCCGGTGCGGGGTAGGTCGGTCACGCGCATTCACCTCGGTGGGGGAGACCTGCGACGGCATGGGCCGGGGCGCGCATGTGCGGCAGGGCGGAACGGGACGGGCCGGGGCAGGTCGCGAGGGCTGCCGGCTCAGGTCGAGCGCGTACGCATCGCGATCGCGAAGCATCCGCTTTCGTGGACCGGTGCACGTTGACAGCCTCCGTTGCGCTGACGTCGCCCCAACGGGGCCTTCACACCAGTCGTTCGGAGTCACATCGGTCCCGGATTGCTCATGTGGCGCAGGACACGTCGGCGGGCAGATCTTTCGCAGTTCGCTGGCGCGTATCAGCCAATCGTCAGCCGGCTTTGCGCCAGACACCCATCCGTGGAGGCCCCCGCACCGAAGAGGTGATGTCCGGACGTTCGTTCGGACACTGCGTTCCCGCGACTTGGAACTCGAAATGGAGAGCATGATGAAGATCCCCGTTCCCGCTCTGCGGTGGCAGCTCGTCGGAGCCCTCGTCGGTACCGTGCTGCTGGCGTCCGCTCCCGCCGCCTCGGCCGCCGCCTCTTCCTCCTCCGAGGTGGCACCCCGCCAGGCGCATAGCGCGCGCGAAGGCGGAACCTCTTCCGGCCCGCTCGCCTTCTACCGGGGCATACAGGGCGGGAACCTCTGCCTGCTGGCCCGGTGCACCGTCGGCGCATCCGGACCCGGCGGCCACACGGGGCCCAGCAACACCCAGGGATTCAACCTCTGCCTCCTCGCCCTGTGCACCGTGCGGCCCTGAACGCAGCCGGGCCTGGAACCACGACGCTCCCCCGCGCATCGGCGCGGGGGAGCGTCGTGGTTCCAGGCCCAGCAGTACCGTCCGCTTGCTGTCAGCCCTGTCAGCCCTGTTCAGCCCTGGTCGGTGTGGGAGGAGCCCCGAGTCGGAGGGGGCGACTCGGGGCTCGGCGCAGGGCGCGGGAGTGGTCAGGCCTTGGGCGTCAGAACGGTGTCGACGATGTAGACGGTGGCGTTGGCGGTGGGGACGTTGCCGCAGACGACCTTGGACGTGTCGTTGACGGTGTAGTCCTCGCCGGAGCCCTTGGTGGCGAGGGTGGACTTCTGGAGAGTGTCGTAGGTTCCGCTCTCCAGCTGCCCGGGGGAGAGCTTCTCGCCGACGACGTGGTAGGTGAGGATGCTGGTGAGCATTTCCTTGTCGGCCAGGATCTTGTCGAGGTCGGCCTTCGGGATCTTGGCGAAGGCGTCGTTGGTCGGCGCGAACACGGTGATGTTCTGCGCGTTGTTGAGGGTGTCGACGAGGCCGGCCTTCTTGACCGCGGTGACCAGGGTGGACAGGGCCGGGTTGTTGGAGGCGGCGGTGGCGACCGGGTCCTGGGCCATGCCGTCGAAGGAGCCCGCGCCGTCCTGGGGGACGGACGCGCAGGCCGGACCGAACGGGCCGTCCGCGGGGGCGGCGCCGTCAGCCGCCGGGCTCGACTTCTCGTCGGCGGGGGCGGAGCTGCTCGCCTTGTCGGCGGCCGTGTCGGAGGAGCTGTCGTCCCCACCGCAGGCGGTGAGCGCGAGGGGCAGGACGGCGGCGGCGGTGACGGCGATGGCGGCGCGGCGGAAACGGAAGGCGTTCACGGACATTCTCCTGTGTGCTCGGTCGGGTGCGCGCTGGGTGTCAGTCAGGGGTGTGGGTAAAAAAATCGCGCGGGCGTGGCGAGCGCTGACGTCAGGTCAGGCGCCGGGACACGGACACGATGGTCAACGCGGTCGACCGTGCGGTGCGCCGAGAGTGATGCTCGCCGCGTGCCGGTGCCGCCTTGATCGTCATGTCTGCTATTCGAGGCTGCCGCGACATCGGATTGGTCCGAGGACGAGAAAGTTCGTGCGGGGCTCGTCGCGTTGGTGTGGGGAGAGGCCGCCTCCTCGGTATGTGGCCTCTCCCCGCCGAGGAGGGGGCGGCGGGAGCTAGCCGTTCCCGGTTGCCGCCCGCAGTGTCAGGCCGAGGCCGACGGCGACGACGAGGAGTGAGGTGATGACGGGTCCGGTCCGTGCCAGCTTCCGGAGCAGGGGGTTGTGGCGGAGGGTCCGGGTCCGGTCATGGCTCTCGATGCGTTCGCGCAGGCGTACGAGGAGGAGCCCGGCGAGGGTGAGGGTGGCGGCCATGCCGAGTCCGTAGCCGATGACGAGGAGGACGCCGAAGGCGGTGCGTCCCAGGGCGACGGCTCCGAGGAGCACGACGAGGGCGGAGGGGCTGGGGACCAGGCCGCCGGCGATGCCCATGCCGACGAGGCCGGAGTGGCTCGTGCGCCGGGCGTTCCGGGACGCCGTTGACGTGGCGGCCGGCGGGTGCTCGTGGTCCGGCGGGGCGAGTGTCGCCACCGCGAGGGTCGCCTGGAGTACCCCGCCCGACGCGCCGTCGGGTGCGGAGGCCGGGGTGACGGGCGCGTGGTGGTGGAGGCTGCCGGCCCCGTGGTCGTGATCATGATGATGGCCGTGGCCGTGCCCGTGCCCGTGAGGGTGGTCGGCGTGATGGTGACTGTGGCCCGGGCCGTGATGGTGGTGGCTGTGTTGCGGCCTGCCCCGGACGACTCCCGTGAGGAGCCAGACGCCGATGCCGGTGACGAGCAGTCCGCTGGCGGCTCCGAGCCACGTCAGGACGGTCTCGCCGGCCAGGTGGGTGGAGACGGGCAGGGCGAGCCCGAGGACGAGGACGCCGGCGGTGTGCGTCAGGGTGACGGTGGCCCCGACGGTGAGAGCGTCCCGTCTGGTGCCCCGCCGGCCCGCGAGGTAGGCGGCCATGATCGTCTTGCCGTGGCCGGGCATCGCCGCGTGGGACGCCCCGAGGACCAGCGCCAGGAGCAGGGCCAGAAGTCCCACGGGCAGGGTGATCTCGCGGGCGCCGACGAGCGAGTCGAAGGCCCCCGTGACCCTGGCGAGTACCCCGCTGATCACGCCCGCGCCGGGGAGGTCCGCCACCACGGCGGGGACGGCGACCGCGCCCTGCCCGGGTTCGCTGCGCAGCGATGCCGTGCGCTGGTCGAGCGGGGAGGCGAGGGGGTCCTGCGGGTACTGGCGCAGTTCGCGGGTGGCGGAGGCCGCCGGTACGTCGGTGCGGGTGATCCTGATGCCCTGGCCGGTGGCGGTCATCTCGTGCCAGCCGATGCGGGTGGTGTCGTAGTCCGTCCGGGCTCGGATGCCGGTGGGCTCGCCGAGAGCGGCCTGGGTGGTCAGCTCGCAAGTGAGGCGGCTGGTCTTCAGCCCCGCTTCCCCGTTCTCGTACACCAGGGTGGCCGAGGACTGCTTCCAGTTCGCCCGCTTGCCGCCCACGCTCAGATGGAGCTGACCCCTCAGGTCGGAACAGGCTTTCCCTGCGTAGGCGCGCGCCTCACTGTCGCTGACCGTGTCGTCGTGGTCGGAGTCGACGACGGGACGTTCCTGCAGCGCAGCGATCTCCGCGCGGTCGACGACGACCCGGGCGTCGATCCGGTCGGGCCGAAGGACGAGCCCCGTGTGGCGGTTGACGCTGAAGTTGCCCAAGGGGTGGGCAGCGGCTGCCGGGGCTGCCGTCACGCTCGCGACGGCAGCGAGTGCGGTGGCGGCCAGTGTCGTGATGGCTCGGCGCAGGATGTGGTTCATGGCGTGGTGTCGATTCGTCGGAGCAGGTCACGGGCGGCGTCGGCGTGCAGGGGGTGGAAGGCGGGCTCACGCAGTGCTTCGGTCAGGTCGTGGCGGGCCGCGTCGGGATCGCCCAGTGCGTGATGGACGACGGCCCGGTGGTAGCGGAACAGTGCGCTGCGAGTCCCCGTAGCCAGGGCCTTGTCGGCCTGGACGAGGGCTTCGGCGTCCCGGCCCGCCCGGTGCAGGGCCCAGGCGTACGCGTCGTGGACGGCGACGAAAGGGCGGTTACGCAGGGTCTGTTCGGCCATGGTCACGGCGTTTCGCGCGCTACCGTGATCGGCTTCGAAGAGGATCGCGTCGGTGTCCGCCGGGCCCCCGGCGGCCTGCCGGATCCGGTCCTGGGCGCGCAGGAGTGCGTACTGCTCCTCGGCCTGTCCGCGGTGGCCCAGCGACTGTTCGAGTTCGCCGAGCCCCAGGAGGTAGTGCGGCAGAGGGGCGATGGCGATGGCCGCCCGGTAGTCGGCGAGGGCTCTGCCGGTGTCGCCCAGGGCCAGGTGAGCGCGGGCCCGGGTCTCCAGAAGCGCCGCATCGTTCGGGGCGGCCCTGAGCCCCGTCCGCGTCCGCGCCAGGGCTGCACGGGTGTCGGCGTCCTGGAGGTCCAGGGTAGCCAGGACGTTGTGGGCGAACGCGGTGTCGGCCCGGGTCGACGCTGCCGCCAGGGACCGACGCATGAGGGCGCGGGCCCGGTCGGTGTCCCCCTTCAGCTCGGAGGCGTAGGAGGCGCGGGCGAGGGATGCGGCGTCCGGGCGCAGGTCCGTCATCTTCTGGACGGCCTCGTCGGCTTCGTCGTAGCGGCCCAACTGGGTGTACGCGTCGGCCAGGACCCCGTGGGCGGAGGAGCTGTACGGGCCACTGGCGGTGGCCTTGCGCGCCCAGCCCAACGCGGCGGGGAAGTCGTGGCGCGCCGCGGCCAGGGCGCCCATGCCGATCTCGGCCTCCGTGTTGCCCTCGGCCTGCACCGTGAACGAGGTACGCAGCGCCTTCTCGGCCAGGTCGTACGTGGCCGGGTCGGCGGTGGAACGGGCCTGCTGGACGTAAGCCATGCCCAGGGCGGCCCAGCCCCCCGGATCCTTCGGCAGGCGGGTCACCCGGGCCTGGAGCGCCTCGATCGACCCACGGGGTGGAGAAGCCCCCGGCCGGCCTTGGCCCGACGGAGGGGAAACAGTGGTCTGATCGGGCGCCAGCATGACCGCGCCGGCGGCGAACATCGCCGCGCCCAGGGCCAGGGTGACCACGGTGTCCCGCAGCCGTCTGCCGCCGCGTGAGCGAGGTGGCGGCTGGTGCGGGGGTCCGGTGTGGTCCGGGTGCACGGAATTCCCTCCCGAATGTTCGAAGCTGCTGGAGCCCCGGTGCCCGGGCCGGGGCGGCGTTCTCCGGCCCGGCCCGGGCACCGCGTCAGATGTCCGTCGCCTGCCGGTTCAGCTGTCCTTGCCGCGACGGCGGAGGCGGAAGCCGCCGACGCCGAGAAGGAGCGCGCCGACTCCGGCGAGCGCCGCGGCCTGGGTGGTCTTCGTGACGGGGGTCGCCGCGGTGTTCTCCATCGAGGACTGCTCGGCGGTGCGGCCTGCCGCACCGGGGCCGCGGTTGACGTTCTTGGTGTGCGGCAGCGCGACGTAGGGGAACGAGACGCCGAACGGGACCTCGTTGGCGTTCACCTTGTCGCCCTCCGCGAGCGCGGGGACGAGAACGCCGGTCTGGGCGGCGCCCTCGACGGCCTGGAGCGAGATGTCGATGACGTCGTCGGCGAGACGCCGCCCGTTCGGGAAGCCGGCCAGGTCACCCGCCAGGACACCGAGGCGCTGAGGCTTGGCGGTGGGCGGCACCGCCATGTTCAGGCGCAGCTCCTCCGCCGGGACGATCTTCCTGAGCGGCGCGTCCTTGTTGAGGCGGTGAGCGTTGAGGTCGGCCTTGATCGGACCGCACACCTTGCAGATGCCCGTCAGGTAGATCTCGGCGAGGTCGTTGCGGGGCGTCGCGGGGGCGGGGATGCCGTAGACCTGCTGGATGAGCTTGGGCAGGATCGGGTCGTACACCTTGTCGACGACGGGCTGGACGGTGCGGTCCTGGCTCGGGTTGAGGGTGTTGAAGGCGTCCTTGAACCTGATCGGGACGACGACCTCGTTGACCAGCGGGTTCCCGAGGCGGGAGACCTGCTTCCACTGCTTCGCGCCGCTCTTGCCCTTCTTGTCACGGGAGTCGGCGACGGTGACGCCCGCGCGATCGGTGGTCGACCACACGCCGATCACCGGGTTGCGGGAGGAGTTGCCCCGGAGGGCGAGCTGCTTCTTGGGGACCTGGATGGCGATGGTGTTGACGTTGTAGCCGGCCAGGGTGTCCTGCCCCCGCTCGCTCAGGTCGCCGCCGTAGAGGAGGTCGAAGACGCGCAGATCGGCGAAGAACGGGTCCTCGGCCTGCCCCGTGTACGTCTTGCCGCCGCCCGGCAGACCGAAGGTCGCCTGCTTGCGCAGGGCCGCGTAGTCGGGCATCGACGCCTTGCCCGTGCGGGACGGGGCTGCGGGCACGCCCGACAGGAGCGTTCGGCTCTTCCCTCCGGTCGTGACGACCAGGTCGTAGACCTGGCGGAAGTTGAGGTCCGGGTCGTTCAACGAGGTGACCCGGCCGGTGTTGTAGAGGAACTGGTTGGCGTCGTCGCGGTAGCTGCTGCGGAAGCGCCAGCTGTAGGTGACGTCGGCTACACCGTCCCCGGTGTTGTCGATCTTGATGTTGTAGCGCAGGTCGTCGCCGAACGCGTAGAAGTTCGGGCCGCCGTTGGGCTCCTCCATCGGGATCCAGTTCGCCACCATGGTGACGGTGTCGGCCTTGTCGGGGCTGGTGAACGCGTACACGTCGGTGTTGTCCGCACGCGGGTCACCGGCGATCAAGGGCGCCTCGCGGTGGCTGGAGGCGGCGCTGGGGCTCGGGGCGAGGGTCATCGCTCCCAGTCCTGCGGTCAGAGTGGTGGCACCGAGGACGAGCAGGGACTGGTCCAGGACCCTTCGCGAACGGGCCCTGCACGGGGAAACCTTCACGGCGTTCCTTCTGTCTGCTGACCCCTGCCAGGCATGCGTCGGGGCATGCGAAAGGGAGGGGCGGGCTGATGGGGGATGGCGTTCGGTGCCGCGGCAGGAGATTGCGAACCGAGCGGTCGGGCAGGCAAGGGTCGATCGACGGGGCGGCTCGATACGCGGGCCCGTCAGCACCCAAAGACTGCGCAGCCGTAGACAAGCACGCCGAAACCGGCTCCCGTGCACACCCAGACCGCATTCCCGGGTCGAGCACGTGGTCCACGAAGGGTGAACAGGCCGGTCGGAGCGGCAATGCAGCCAAGCGAGCACGCCAGAAAATCCGCGACGACACAGTCGCCGACCACTGGGCCGAAAGGGGTACGCACGCCCTATTGCAAGCCTCTCGCAATAAGAGCGGCGGGGGAATTCACTCTTTCGGTGCACCGAGCGCAGCGGGAATGCGGGAGCGTCGCGCTCGGGACTCAGGCGCGGAGCTGTACGTCGACAACGGCGATGTCCACACCAGTGCGGGTAGCGCGGCTGACAACGACCTGCGCCTTTACCTGGTCCGGGCCGATCACGGTGCGGCCGCCGCCAACGAGGTGGCGTGCCGCTTTGTCGTTCCACCGCACCGTGCGTGGGATCGGATCCGTGCCGGGCAGCCTGTGAGCGGCCGCGTAGTACTGTCCTGCCTGGTCAGCGGCGCGCGGCCACGTGCCCGATGCTGCTCGTGACGCGCTGTGTAAGACCGTCCGCTCACGCACCGCGCACGCAGGAGAGGAGTGGGGGCTCGGGGCCTCGCCACGGCCGAGGGGGTTTCCTGGCCTTTGCCGAGGCCCCGCGGGATGACGCCGCACGCGATCCCCGGGGAGTAGGCCGGCAGATGCGCAGTCGCTGGTGCCTCAATAAGCCGCGGGCCAAGGCGGCGCAGCCGTGATCGAGCGCCGGGCGCTCCGTCCGGCCACGTGTCCGCCGATCCCCAAACCGGTCCCGACCAGGGCCAGCAGGATCCCGAGGACTCCGAGCGTCCCCGAAGCCGCCGGCACGGCGAAACTCCTACTCACGCGCCCGAGCACCCCGGAGTCCGCGACACTGCCCGACTGCTCGTCGAGGAAGAACCGCGAGTCGTTGGAGTTCCACCGGTGATCGCCCAGCAGGAACAGCCGCCCGTCCGGCACCCGCACGTCGTACGGCCCGGTCGCCGGGTTCACTTCGCCGCGCATCAGATACGGCTCGTCGACCGGCTTGCCGTTCACCGTGATCCGATGTCCGTCGGACACCACGTGATCGCCGGTCATCCCGATGACTCGCTGCAGGACCGGACCGCCCTTGTAGCGATCGGGCACATCGACGAGCACGACATCACCCCTGCGTACCTCGTCCGCGTCGATGCGCTCGATGACCAGCCGGTCGCCCTGGTGGTACGTGGGCTCCATCGCCTCGCTCATGACGGTGGCCCCCTGGTAGTGCGTGAAGAAGTACCCGATGCCTCCTACCGCCAGGAACAGTCCGAGTGGCACCAGTACCCAGGCCGCGACTTTCAGGCCGCTGCCCGCTCCTTGCTCTTGCATGAACACCTTTCCTTGAAATGCCCGGGCCGGGTGGACCAGTGGAGGGCAGGCGGTTCCGGGACGGAAACGCAGGTCGGCAAGTTCACTGGCGGCACACCCGTCACATGGGCGGCCTGAAAAGTACAGCGCGTACCTGCTGCGAAACGTCACAGGGCCTACGATCCGGAGCCGGCCTGACCGCCCTCCGGGTCCTGGGGGAACTTCACCCGGTCCCGCCCACGAGCCGCACGACGTGCAGCCGCTCACCCTGCTCCGGCACGGCACCGGAGTGCCCCGTCATCGGCTGGGCCGACGATGTGTCAGTGGTACCTCCTAGCTTGGTGGTTGCGACGGGTGGTCGGGGAGACCCGACCGCTCCGTCCGTCACGCCCTGTGCGGAAACGGTCCGCGTAGGGCGAAGAGGAGGGGACCATACAGATGAAGACTCGACGACGCGTGGGCGGGGCTGCGCTCACCGCGGCCCTTGGGCTGTCGCTCCTGGGTGTCGGAGCACCCGCCGCGAGCGCGGACGCCAACAGCGGCGCACTGCCGATCAGCTCGTACAAGGACATCGTGGTCGACGGCGTCCATCAGCACGTCTTCCTCAGCGACCCGGTCGGCGGCAGCGTCCTGGTGACCGATTACCAGGGCCAGGTCGTCCAGCGTATCGACGGTGCGGCCGGCGCCTGGGGGCTCGCCCTCTCCGCGGACTCCGGGACGCTCTACGTGGCGTTGCGGGATGCCGGGGCGATCGCTGCCGTGGACACCGCCACCCTGCGGGAGACCGCGCGGTTCGACACCGGCACCGGTGCGGGCGCGTACGCCGGCCCCACCACGCTGGCGACGGCCGGCGGCCAGCTCTGGTTCGGCTATGCCAAGGACACCTGGACGGGCGCGCTCGGCTCCGTGGACCTCTCGGACACCGAGCCGACGGTCACCCTGGACCACGTCATGGACGACTTCGGCGGCTTCCCGCACCTGGTCGCCTCCCCGGCGGACCCGGACCTCCTGGTAGCCGCCGAGGCCGACGGCAACTCGGTCGCCGTCGCGCTGTACGACGTGGGTTCCGGGCAGGCCGA
This sequence comes from Streptomyces sp. CA-278952, assembly GCF_028747205.1. Classification (NCBI taxonomy): domain Bacteria; kingdom Bacillati; phylum Actinomycetota; class Actinomycetes; order Kitasatosporales; family Streptomycetaceae; genus Streptomyces; species Streptomyces sp. CA-278952. The sequence goes on along the minus strand of NZ_CP112880.1, from coordinate 1,521,701 downwards.
GCGGCGTGAGCAGAAGGTCGGTCCCGGCCCCCAGGGATGTTCCAGCCTGCAGGACCTCTCACTGACGCCGGACGCGCGGCAGGTGGTCATCTCCTGCGCCGAGCCCGACGTGCACCAGGTGTTCAGCACCACGGACCTGACCCACCAGGGCCAGTACGCGGTCGACGGCAACCCCGTCGCTGTGGCCATCGCCCCGGACGGCACCATAGCCGCCGGTACCCACGCCGGCGGCGGACAGCCGGACATCTCGCTCTTCACGCCGGGTGAGGAGGCGGCGTTCGAGAACTGGGACCTCCCGGCGACCTCGGACGAGTTGTACGCGCCCGAGGACAGGCTCCGCTCGGCGGGCCTGGCCTGGGCACCCGACGGCGGGCGTCTCTTCGCGGTCACCGAGATCGGCGCGGGCCACCTCACGTCCGTGGGGCTGCGGGTCCTGGACATGCCGCAGGTCGCCACCAGCCTCACTCTCACGGCACCCGCCACCTCACCGCGCAACCACGACCTGACGCTGACGGGCCGTGTGGTCTCGCCGGTCCCTCTCGCGGCGAACAGCACCGTCGACGTCATACGGCTCGACGACCCCTCCCTCGGCGAGGGCACCCACATCGGCACAGCCTCAGTGGCCGCCGACGGCACCTTCAGCTTCGTCGACCTGCCGCGCGCCAAGGGCTCCGTGCAGTACACCGCGCACTATTACGGCGACGCGCGGCACGCCTACTCATACGGATCGGTCACGGTGGACATCGTTTCGGACTGACCGCTGACCGCTGACCGCTGACTGCTGACTGCTGACTGCTGACCGCTGACTGCTGACCGCTGACTGCTGACCGCGGCCCTCCCGCCCGCATGCCGCGAGAGGGCCGCGGTGCCGGGCAGCGGACGCGTCTCCTCCGAGAGAGCAGGTCGGCCCGGCGCTGGGTGGATCTCGTAAGCGGCCCGGCCTGACTCGTGAGGAGCGATGACTCGTGAGGAGCGATGCGCTCAGGCTGACATGGCGGGGACAGCGGCGAGGAACGCGCGGACGTGGCGGAGCCAGGTCGCTCGGTCTGCCGGGTTCAGGATGTGGGCGGCGCCGGGCAGTTCGATCAGCTGGGCGCCCGGGATGCCGACCGCCAGGCGGTACGAGCAGGCGGGCAACACCAGCCGGTCGCCGGTGGGCGCTACCACCAGGGTGGGCGCGGCCACCTTCGCCAGGTCGGCCCTGACGTCCACGCGGGATATCAGGTCGAAGTGGTCCAACATGCCCGGCGGCATCGCGGTCAGGGTCTGAGCGGCTGGGGCGTCGAGGTCGGCCGGTTCGAGCTCCGCCAGCTCCGCCGGGGACATGCAGGACAGGAGGGCGAGCCGTGCCACGTCGCCCCACTGGCCGGCGGAAGCCAAGGATCTGATCAGCTGCGCGGCGAGCGCCAGTACGGGATCGGCTACAGAGAAACCTACTGTGAGGACGAGGGCCCGGACACGGTCGGGGTGCCGTGTGGCGATCCGGACGGCCACGGCGCTGCCGAGAGATTCTCCGAGGACGGCGAACGAGTCCTGACCGGCTGCGACAGCGGCTGCGACCAGGCGATCGGCGAGGTCGTCCAGGTCCAGTGGTTCGACGGCTGCGGGAGAGCCACCCGCTCCGGGGTAGTGCGGGCCGACGAGAGTGTGGTCCTGGGCGAGATCGTCGAGGACGAGGCCGAAGTTTCCCTCGATGCTGCCTCCGGCGCCGTGGGCGAGCAGAAGCGCGGGGCCCCGTCCCTGTACGAGGGCATCCTAGGCGTGACGATGACCGAATCAGATGGGGCGGAAATGGAAGCCGCTAGGAGAGGGAAGCGGGGCTAGAGCATGCTGTTTGATGTCGACCACGGCGCACTGGCGGCTGCCGTCGGCCAGGGCAACGTTCATCGTCTGTCAGCCGGTACCGCAGAGCGCTACGGATTCACCGCGGAGACGTTCGATTTTCTCACTGAGGTTGGAATTCTGTCTGCCGAGGATTACGAAATCTCCTTCGGTCTCCCTGCGGAATTCGACGATGGTTATATCTGGCGCCGCGCCATGCAGGAATCGCAGGGCTAGAAGTTCTCCGAGGGGGTTGAGGTGCTGATCAAGATCGGGAATCCGAACCAGGACAGCGTGGCGCAGTGCATGCAACTGGCGCTCGACGGAGAAGCGCTCGTTCGCGTCGGGTTGGAGCACCGTACCGACGCGATGCCATCGACCCTCTCGGGGGGTGAGCGCCAGCGGGTAGCCATCGCGAGGGCGCTGGTCGGTCGCCCCTCCCTCCTTCTGTGCGATGAGCCGACGGGCAACCTCGATACCGCCACCGCCGGTTCCATTCTGGCGTTGTTCCACGAACTACATGGAGCCGGCATGACCATCGTTGTCATAACCCATGATCCGGCGGTGGCAGAGCAAGGCGAGCGGACTGTCACTATCCGCGACGGCCAATTGCTGGAAGGGATAGGGATATGAGGTACCGCCTCATCCCGTTGCCTCGAATGCGTCGAGGTCCCCATCGCGTGCGGTCCGTGCCGACCTCGCGCTTCTCAGCGCGGGACGTGCTCGCCGAATCGAACGCGGGGATATTGCAGCGTCCCACACGCTCCGTGCTCACGTCAGTGGGAACGGTTCTGGGAGTGGGGACTTTCGTGGCCGTCCTGGGGTTGACAGCTACGGCATCCTCTCAGATCGACGATCGTTTCAACGCCCTGAGCGCGACCGAAGTAACCATTGAAGACGTCGCGAAGGAGCAGGACGAATTCGTAAATATGGCGTTCCCGGACGACGGCGAGCGGCGGGTGGAGGGCCTCAACGGTGTGGAACATGCCGGCGTTTATTGGCCTGTTCAGTTGAAGAACGGCACTTCGGTAACGTCTGCGCCTGTGGGTGGTTCGCCCGATGGAAAGGACATCGAGGTCACCGCGGCCTCTTCAGGGGTGCTGGACGCCGCTGGTCCGTACATTACCCAGGGCAGGACGTTTGATGCCTGGCACGACGCAACCCGGCAACGCGTAGCCGTTGTCGGGTCCGGGGTCGCCAGCGAACTCGGCATCTCTACGGTAGAGACTCAGCCGGCGGTCTTCATCGGAAATGAGGCGTTCACCGTCATCGGCGTGATCGGGGACGTGGAGCGCAAAACCGATCTCCTCCTGTCCATCATTGTCCCCCGCTCCACAGCACAGCACATCTGGGGTACTCCCAAGGACGGCGCCAAGATGCTGGTGTCCACGCGGCTGGGAGCCGCGAATCAGGTTGCGCGGGAATCCCCGACGGCACTGGATCCCGCTCACCCGCAGTACTTCAAGGCCGTACCCCCGCCGGACCCGAAGACCTTGCGGGGCAAGGTCACGGGCGACCTCGACCAGCTCTTCCTTCTCCTGGCGGCCCTCTGCCTCTTCATCGGGGCCGTCGGCATAGCCAACACCACACTCGTGGCGGTGCTGGAGCGCACGGGTGAGATCGGACTGCGGCGGGCGTTGGGAGCACGCGGTCGGCACATAACCACTCAGTTCCTCACGGAATCCGCGACGTTGGGCGCGCTGGGGGGCCTCGTCGGCACGTCCCTCGGAACGCTGACGGTTGTCGGGGTCGCTATCGCTCGCGACTGGACGCCCGTCATCCACTCCATGACGGTGACCACCGCCCCCGCCATCGGCCTGGCAACAGGTCTGCTGGCCGGCTTGTACCCGGCTTGGAGGGCCTCTCGCATTGCGCCTGTGGAGGCGCTACGCCGCTGACCTGCTGGAGAAGTCCGCGCGGCTCGAGGACACCGAACAAAGCGGCACATTCGAGAATTGATCGACGCTCGACTGTGAGCAATTAAATGGCAATTTCCGCCGAACGCGCAGAAGTGACGGAGAGTGAGCTTCGCCAGGGAGCCGCGGTAGTCGGGGAGCCGGAAGGAGCTCCCATCGTGAACCCGACAGGCCGCGTGCGAACACGTTCGAGCCCCTGTCTCAAGGCCTCTGCGCGCGCAGAGCATACAAGGCACACCGCGATCGGTCGGTCAATCATTTTTCGATACCCATGGGGCAAGCCAGAAAAGCGACAGAAAGGATAATTTGCGCGCGCCGCAAGGCATTCCGCTTCGAGGAGCAACTCTTGGCGTCCACCCCCGTCCCGCCGCTGCTCCGTGAGCTCATCAAGAGGCCTTTTGATTACCGCTCGGATGCCTTATGTTACTTGTTGATCGCCAAGCGCCTCCCGTGGATCCTGGGAGCGAGAATTGAGCCCCCGAGACTTAGGGAAGCGCAGGCGATCGGCAGTGATCCGCACGCTCGCATGAAAACCGGGCGTCTTCGTCTCGCCATGGGCCAGGCGTGTCGCCCCGCTTGAATCGACCTGCATTCCGCTTACGAGTAAGGAAATAAATGGCCGACGAAATGGTAATTCGCGCCCAGAGATTCATCAATGTCACCTACGGGAACGGGGCCACCCTCGGCATACCCAAGCTTGAGGAGAACGGGCGTACTGGCTGGGTCGTCATGTACGCCCTCACTCGTGCCCTGCAGTACGAGATGGGCATCAGCGTCCTATCGAACAACTTCGGGCCCGGTACCCTTTCGGCACTTCAGGAGAAATACGGTAAGCTCGACGAGACCACAATCCCGTCGGCTAACTTCTGCCGGATCATCCAGTCCGCCCTTTATTGCAAAGGCTACGACGGCGGCGACATCGACGGAAAATACAACTCCCGGGTCAAGGCCGCGGTTGCTAAGCTGAACGACAATATGGGCGTCGGCGTCACGTACCCCGGAAGTGTCCTGTGGCCGAAGGTGGTCAAGGGCCTGTTCAATATGGATGCCTATGTTACCGTCAACAACGGATCGAACACTGTTCGTTCCATCCAGCAGTGGCTGAACGGCCGCTACATCCTGCGCAAGGATTTCTACGTCATTCCCTGTGACGGCCACCACTCCCGCGACGTCGCCAAGTCGATGCTTTTCGCGGTCCAATACGAGCTGGGCATGGCCGACGGTGTCGCGAACGGGGCGTTCGGCCCCGGAACCAGGGCCGGCTTGAAGAACCACACCCTGTCGACCGGATCCTCCGGCGTGTGGGTGCAGCTGTTCACAGCGGCCATGGTGCTCAACAAGCGCCCGGTGTCCTTCTCGAGCTCGTTCACTTCCTCGCTGGCCAGCAACGTCAGCACCTTTCAGGCGTTCATGAAGCTGGCCGCCAATGGGCAGGCCGACTTCCCGACTTGGGCCTCCCTACTGGTCTCCTACGGGGACCAGACCCGTCAGGGCGAGTCGTGCGACGGCATCACGAAGATCACACCGGCCCGCGCGCAGACGTTGAAGGCAGCCGGTTACAAATACGTCGGCCGCTACCTGTACAACCCCTCGACGACCTCCCTCCCCGAGAAGGAAATCCAGCCGGGGGAGCTCGCGACCATCAAGGAGTACGGTCTCCGCTGCTTCCCGATCTACCAGACGTGGGCACGCTCGGTCGACTACTACAGCGTCGCGCAGGGGGTCACGGACTGTCTGACCGCCGCCTTCAAGGCGGAGGAGCACGGGTTCAAACACGGCGCGCGCATCTACTTCGCCGTCGACTACGACGCGGTGGACGAGGATGTGACAACGTACATTCTCCCGTACTTCAGGAGCATCACGGAGCAGATGGGCAAGCTGGGCAGCCCGTACAAGATCGGGGTCTACGGTCCGCGCAACGCGTGCTCCCGCATCTCCGCAGAGGGCCACGCGGACGCCAGTTTCGTATCGAACATGTCCTCCGGATTCTCCGGCAACCTCGGCTACGCCATGCCCGAGAACTGGGCCTTCGATCAGATCGTCACCAAGACGATCGGCTCGGGCGACGGCCAGATCGAGATCGACAACAACATCGCCTCCGGTCGCGACACCGGGCAGGGGGATTTCCACCCGTCTCCCGCACAGAAGCTGGACACCGGATTCCACCTGAGTCTCTGGTCGGCTCTGCTGAAAGAAGTCGACGACTACATGGAGTCGATCGGTAAGCCGGGCGGCACAGCACGCATCTACACCCGCCAGGAGTGCCTCGAAGGAATCATGATGCACGACGCCACGATCACGTCGGCGTCTCGCGGCTATCGCATGCGAAAGGCCCTCATCCAGACGTCGGCCTTCTGGGAGTACTGCCACTACAGCACTTTGGACGTGGTGCAGGACGCGGGCGTCGCGCTCTACCACTCCGGCGTCATACCGGATTGGGGACAGGGCCTGCCCGGCGTCGTCAGGTTGGTCGACAGCAGCACGGGAATCGCCAAGATCTCGGGCCGCACGTGCATCCTGGCGCGCAACAACTCGATCCGTGCGGGGCTCCTGGACGGAGAGACCCTTAACTCCGCTGCAGACAACGATCGTTGGGCCATGTGGCAGAAGCTCAATCAGGACAACGTGTTCAACCTGAGTACCGTGCCGCACCTGCACATATGGGGAGCTGACGGCAAGCAGGGCGACGCCAGGGAGGAGACCCCGATCCGGCGCCCGGCCCTCGACTACACCGACACGGAGACCTACGAGGTCCTCCGCCGGTACCAGGGGTGGGGCACGGAAGCGGAGGCACACGCGCTGGAGCGGATGCCGCTCTACGCCATCTTCGAAAAGTACAACCGCATCGTCCGTGAGGCCTGAGAGGTCGTGGTCATCGCTTCCGCCCCCTGGCGAGGGCACGACCCCGCAACGCTGATCATCGTCCTCTTCACAGGGGCCGCAGCGCTCGCGAGCCTCACGATCTACCTGTGCTCACGGCTCGCACGACGGGCCCGTCAGAGCTACACGCCCGTCCGTGCCGGGCGGGACGTGGCACTGGCCGCGGTCGCTGCGGGAATCGCCCTCTATCTGTGGGGACTTCTCCACATCCTCTTCGTGGAAGGCCAGGAGCAGGCCGAGGAGTGCGAGCGGCAGCGGCCCGAAGGCGTACCGGCCCTGGTCGGCCGCAGGGGGGACTTCCTCCCCCTGCGGCTGGTCTGCGAGGCGTCGAACAGTCGCGACTACTCCGTCCTCATCCCCGAATACATCAACCCGATCGTCGCCGTCCTGATGCTGCTGGCGCTCCTCAGCGCCGTCGCCTCCGGCGTCCTCCACCACAGGCGGCGCACGACACCGCGGAAGAAAGGCTGACTGTTGAGCCCCACCGAGATGACCCGCAGAAGCACTCTCACCATCGCGGCCGGCGTCGTCGCCGTCGGCATCACCTCCTCCAGCCTCCTCGCAACCCCCGCCGCGGCCGCTCCCCAGCCGCTCAGGAACGACAAGCTGAAAGCAGCTCTGCGAAGAGCTGAAGCCCGCCGCCGCCGCATCCTGACCGGCCGGGCGTCCGCCAACGGGTGGGAGATGCAGAAGGCCGCCGATGACGAGGGCGACATCGCGACGCGACACGTGGAGGGAACACCTCTGAGGGTTCCGGTTCGTACGGGTGACGTCGAACAGGTCCTGGCCCATGTCATCCGCCGATTCCACTACGAGGTCGATGCTCTGGGCCTGCACGGCGAACCGAACCCGCTCGCGGGGTGGGTCGCCCCGTCGTCGATACGCGACAGTCGGCTCCCGGAGTCGAACCAGGCCTCGGGGACCGCCATCGTCGTGCGCCCGGCCTTCTATCCGCCCGGAGCGCAGGGCGGCTTCACCTCCGTGCAGGAGCTGACGATCCGCGACATCGTCGCCGACGCCGAGGGCGTCGTCCGCTGGGGCGGTGACGATCGCCGCCGGTACGAGGGGCTGTTCTATCTGGACGTGCCTCCGGGGAACGCACATCTGGGGCGGGTCGCCGCCAAGGTCCGCGCCTGGAGCGAGAAACCCGGCGCCGGCGCCGGGTTCGTGCCGGACGTGACGGCGGCCACTCGACGCCGTAGGGCCGCCCAGTTCCGCTGACCGGCCCTCCGCCGCCTTCCGCGCCGGCCGCCTTGGGCCCCCGCGCCCAGGGCGGCCGGCGCGGAAGGCCACCTGCGGGGCCGGACCTCCCAGGGGTTGATGACCGGAATCGGGGGAGAATCCCCACGGAACCCGGGGGCTGAAGGACGTCTCACGTGGTGAGTTTTGCCAGCTTCTTGTAGCAGTTGAGAGCGGCTGCGAGGCCGAGGCAGGCGAGGGAGTGTCAGCTCTTCCGCTCGTATCGGACGGTGAAGCGGCGGTAGCCGAACAGCCAGGCGATCGACCTTTCGATCTTCCAGCGGTGCCGGCCGAGCCGTTCGCTCGACTCGATGGCTGGGTGAAGGTTCGCCATGACGAAGCCCGTCCTGCCGATTTCCGTGCCGCTATCGGGTCCTCGTCTCATCCTGACCAGCTTGTTGGTGGGGTTCGACGACGGCAACACACATCTCACTGCTCACCTCGACGCGCTACTGAGCAGAGCTGCCGCGGATGCTCTCGGCGAGAGCCTCGGTCGGCAAACCTCTGCCCCGGACGTGGGAGCAGTCGGATGACCGAAGGGGCGCCGGTACGTGTGGAGGTCCGGGCCGGAACTGGCCGTAGCGGTGCGGTGTGCTTGATGCGTGTGCGTGGCGAGGACTGGGCTCCGAATGTGACGAATGCCGGTCGCAGCGTCGGTGCGGGCATTGCGCAGTCCCTCTGGTCAGCACACTCCGTACAGGCTGACGGGCTATCAGGTATTACTGATAAACCGTTACCCATGCAAGATCATCTTGCGTACGCGTTGTACAAGGTGATGAAAAACAGCGGTGAATCATGGAAGGTCGAGAAAGGGTGTAACCGCAGGTCGTCAGGCGTTTAGGGGTGTCGTTCCCCTCGCCCCCAAGGGGAACGACACCCCGCCGGTCAGATATCCCGGAAGATCTCGATCTGCGCGCCCACCGAGTTGAGCCGCTCGGCCAGCTCCTCGTAACCGCGGTTGATGACATAGACGTTGCGGAGTACGGAGGTGCCTTCCGCCGCCATCATCGCCAGCAGCACCACCACGGCGGGCCGCAGGGCGGGCGGGCACATCATCTCGGCGGCGCGCCAGCGGGTCGGGCCCTCGACCAGGACCCGGTGGGGGTCGAGGAGTTGCAGGCGGCCGCCGAGGCGGTTGAGGTCGGTGAGGTAGATCGCGCGGTTGTCGTAGACCCAGTCGTGGATCAGGGTCTGGCCGTGGGCGGCGGCGGCGATCGCCGCGAAGAACGGGACGTTGTCGATGTTGAGGCCGGGGAACGGCATCGGGTGGATCTTGTCGATCGGCGCCTCCAGTTTGGAGGGCCGCACCGTCAGGTCCACCAGGCGGGTGCGCGCGTTGTCGGCGGCGTACTCCGGGGTGCGGTCGCAGTCGACGCCCATCTCCTCCAGGACCGCGAGCTCGATCTCCAGGAACTCGATCGGCACCCGGCGAATGGTGAGTTCGGACTCGGTCACCACCGCGGCGGCCAGCAGGCTCATCGCCTCGACCGGGTCCTCGGAGGGGGAGTAGTCCACGTCCACGTCGATCTGCGGGACCCCGTGCACGGTGAGCGTCGTCGTGCCGACGCCGTCGACCCGTACGCCCAGCGCCTCCAGGAAGAAGCACAGGTCCTGGACCATGTAGTTGGAGGAGGCGTTGCGGATGACGGTGGCGCCGTCGTGGCGGGCGGCCGCCAGCAGGGCGTTCTCGGTCACGGTGTCGCCGCGCTCGGTCAGCACGATGGGCCGGTCCGGGGAGACGGACCGGTCGACCTGCGCGTGGTACAGGCCCTCCGTGGCGGCGATCTCCAGGCCGAACCGGCGCAGCGCGATCATGTGCGGCTCGATCGTGCGGGTGCCGAGGTCGCAGCCGCCCGCGTACGGCAGGGTGAACTGCTCCGTCCGGTGCAGCAGCGGACCCAGGAACATGATGATCGAGCGGGTGCGGCGCGCGGCGTCGGCGTCGATCGCCTCCAGGTCCAGCTGCGCGGGCGGCACGATCTCCAGGTCCACGCCGTCGTTGACCCAGCGGGTGCGCACCCCGATGGAGTTCAGCACCTCCAGGAGCCGGAACACCTCCTCGATCCGGGCCACCCGGCGCAGGACCGTCCGCCCCTTGTTGAGCAGCGAGGCGCACAGCAGCCCGACGCAGGCGTTCTTGCTGGTCTTGACGTCGATGGCCCCGGAGAGCCGACGGCCGCCGACGACCCGCAGATGCATGGGGCCGGCGTAACCGAGCGACACGATCTCGCTGTCGAGGGCTTCACCGATGCGGGCGATCATCTCAAGGCTGATGTTCTGGTTGCCGCGCTCGATGCGGTTGACGGCGCTCTGGCTGGTGGCGAGCGCCTCGGCCAGCTGCGTCTGTGTCCAGCCCCGGTGCTGACGGGCGTCACGGATGAGCTTGCCGATGCGTACGAGGTAGTCGTCTGACATGACGGCAGGTTATCTCAGATATGAGATGAGGCTGCTGTGGGGGTGTGCCGTTCGAGTGACGGGTGTGTACCGGCTCCGCGTAGGCGGCCTCCTCCCATGGTGGCCCGCGCCGGAGCGAAGGGCGCGGCCGGCGCGTCCGTACGAGCTGCGTGGCCACGCCCGTCGCAGCGCCTCCGCCCGCCCCCGCCTCGGCGTGCGGGGGCGCGGCGGTTCGCCCCGCCATTACGCCGACGGGGGGCCGGCCGGGTCGTCGGGCGTCGGGGCGTCGAGGACGGCGGCCACGGCTTCGATCTCGACGAGCTGGTCCGCGTAGCCCAGCACGGTGACGCCCATCAATGTGCTGGGCACGTCGTGGTCGCCGAAGGAGTCCCGGACCACCTCCCAGGCGGCCACGAGGTCCTCCTGCCGGGCTGACGCCACGAGGACCCGCGTGCTGATGACGTCCTCGATCGAAGCGCCCGCGTCGGCGAGCGCCGTCCGCAGGTTCTCCACGGACTTCGCCGCCTGGCCCGCGTAGTCCCCGACGGCCACGGTCTCGCCGTGCTCGTCAAGCGGACATGAACCGGCGAGGAAGATCAGCCGGGCCTCGGCGGGCGCGGTGGCCGCATAGGCGTACTCGGCCACGTCGGAGAGGGAGCGGGAACGGATCAGTGAAACGGCGCTGGTGCGGGTCACGATGGGTGCGTCTCCTGGTGCTGGGGTCGGCCCTGGAGTGCGCCATCCTTTCAGCGTGCTCCGCGTCCCGCTTCCTCATTATTCTTCCGTTCCGAACGCGGGCCCCGCGCCGTCCACTTGGGCGGAACACGTCGGGAAGGGCGTCAGTGGCTCGGCGATCCGCCGGCGGTGCTTCGTACCGTGCATTCCGCGGCGGCGAAATTCGGAGGCTCGGCGAAAGACGCGCCGCTAGGGTGGCCCGATGGCTCCGATCAGGCAGGTACAGATCACCTTCGACTGCGCGTCGCCCTCGCGCGTCGCGTATTTCTGGTGCGAGGTGCTGGGGTACGTCGTTCCGCCGCCGCCGGAGGGGTTCGCCACGTGGGGCGATTACGACCTCTCGCTGCCGCCCGAGAAGCGGGACGCGGGATTCGTCTGCCAGGACCCCACGGGTGTGGGCCCTCGGATGTACTTCCAGCGCGTTCCCGAAGGCAAGGTCGTCAAGAACCGGGTGCATCTGTGCGTGCGGGTCGGCACCGGGCTCGTGGGGGAGGAGCGCCTCGCCGCGCTGGAGGCCGAATGCGCGCGGCTGGTCCCGCTCGGTGCGGTGCGCCAGCGCCTGCTCCTCGCCGACGAGGAGAACGAGTCCTGCCTCGTCATGCAGGACATCGAGGGCAACGAGTTCTGTCTCGACTGACACCCCCGGGGCCTGTCCCCGGGCCCTGTCCCCGGGCCCTGTCCCCGGGCCCTGTCCCCGAGTCCTGTCCCCGAGCCCTGCCCCCGGGGCCTGTCCCCGAGCCCTGCCCCCGGGGCCGGACCCCGAGCCCTGTCCCTGGGCCCTGGCCCCGGGGCCTGTCCTCGGGCCCTGCCCCGGGGCCGGACCCCGGGCCCGTCCGGCGGGTCCGCCGCACTACCGTGGCTCCGCATGACCGACTCCGAGATCGAGATCACGGCGGACCTGGTCCGCGGCCTGCTCCAGGAGCAGCATCCGGACCTCGCGCGGCTGGCCGTCCGCGAGGTCGAGGGCGGATGGGACAACCAGCAGTGGCGCCTCGGGGACGAGTTGGCCGTCCGTATGCCGCGTACGGAACGCGCCCCGGAGCTCCAGCTCAAGGAGCGCCGGTGGCTGCCGGTCCTGGCTCCTCGCCTGCCCCTCCCCGTCCCGAACCCCGTGCGGGCCGGCGAACCGTCCGTACGCTTCCCGAAGCCCTGGACGATCATGACGTGGGTCCCCGGTGAGCCCCTGGACCGCACCTCGATCAGCCGCGGCGACCATGCGGCCGGCGCTCTGGCGGACTTCCTCCGGGCGCTCCACGTGGAGGCGCCCGCCGACGCGCCGGCCGGTTCGGACCGCGGCGGTCCTCCCCGTGCGCACACGGAGGGGTTCGACCACTTCTTCCACGCCGTCGTCCCCGACGGCATCGCCGACGAGGTCCGGGCCGTCTGGGACGATGCCGTCGCGGCCCCGGAGTGGGAGGGGCCGCCGGTATGGGTGCACGGCGACCTCCACCCCGCGAACGTCGTCGTGTCGGACGGGACGCTCTCGGGCGTGATCGACTTCGGTGACCTGTTCGCCGGTGACCCGGCGTGGGACCTCGCGGCCGCATGGGTCGTCCTCCCCGCGGGCGCCGCCCCACGGTTCTTCGACGCGTACGGGCGTGCGGACGAGGCGATGATCCGGCGCGCCCGCGGGTTGGCCGCCATCAAGAGCCTGGTCCTCATGTTCATGGGCCGGAACGGGGACCGGGGGCTTCCCGGCGGCAAGCCGACCTGGGGGCCCGCGGGCCGGACGGCACTCGACCGCGTTCTGCGTACGGGCGTGGTCTGAGCACCCCGTTCTGCGTACGGGCGTGGTCTGAGCACCCCGTTCTGCGTACGGGCGTGGTCTGGGCACCCCGTTCCGCGTACGGCCCCCGTCCTGCCGTACCGGCGTGGTGGGGGCGAGGCGCTCAGCCGGTCGCGGTGAGCTGCCGCGCGAAGCGGCGTACGGCATCGGTGAAGGCGTCCGGCGCGTCGAAGTTCGCGAGGTGTCCTGCCCGCGGGATCAGTTCGACACGGGCGTGCCGGTGCGCGCGGGCGAAGTCCGCCTCGCCGGACCGGAAGACGCTGTCCTTCTCGCCGTTGAGGATCAGCGCCGGTGCCGCCACGTGCCGCATCGCGCCCGCGTCGAAGCGGCCCAGTACCTCGCCCCAGGCGGCGGGCATGGTGTGGAAGGCGTAGCCGGAGCGGATGGTCGCCTCCACCACCTCCGGCGGATAGTGCCGCAGCAGCAACCAGTCGTTCCACCGGGTCAGGCGGTCCGCCGGTATACGCGGCACCAGTCCGGCGACCCACCGGTACGGCGTGGCCCACGGGCCGCGGGTGGAGGCGCTGGCGCCGGTGAGGACCAGTCCGCACAGCCGTTCCGGGTGGCTTCGCGCGAACTCCAGCGCTGCGTATCCGCCGAGTGAATGCCCCACGACCAGGGCCGGGCCGCGGCCGAGCGAGTCCACCGCGGAGGCGATGATCCCGGTCGCGGCGCTCAGGCTCCAGGGCTCGTCCGAGCGCGCCCCGTGGCCCGGCAGGTCGACGGCGGCCACCGGAAATTCCTCCCGGAGCGCGGCGAGCTGGCTACTCCACTGGCCCGCGCTGAAACGTGTCCCGTGCACGAAGACCATGGGCAGCGCATCCGCGGCCATGGGTGACGCGTCCGCTGTCGTCATCAGCCCCCCAGGTGATGTCGTCCTCACCCGGACTCTACCGGCGGGGCCCCGCTCGCGACTGGCTTGATGGGCAAGGGATCACGTGATGGCGCTCTTGTCCGTCGACACCGGGGCACCGGGACGTCGGGACCGTCGGGACAGCCCTTAGCAGGCGCTGCCGGCTGTCGACGGCATCAGCGGCCCGGCCGTCGCCGACCTGCGACGGCGCCAGTACGCGTACGTCAGGATGCCGACCATGGGGCCCCACAGGACCAGAGGGGCGTAGGAGGCATAGAAGTAGACGGTCTCCCAGCCGCCGGCCCTGCTCGGGAAGTTGGCCGGCAGCGGATCGCCGTTGGTCTTGGACTGGGTGACCGTGGTGATGATCGCGATGACGGTGAAGACCAGGGTCAGGATCGTCGCCCCGATCGTGGCCGGGACGACCGCGGCGGCCGTCGGTACCCGCCGCCCGCCCCATCCCGGTATCCAGCGCGGGAACACCTCGCCCCACCGGGCGACCAGCCCGACGGCCGTGAAGGCGAGGACCTCGGAGACGAGGGTGAGGAGGACGACGTAGCCGTTCATCGCCCAGTCCGCGATCGACCCGCCACGCTTGTCCGCGGTGAACAGCACGCCCAGGCGCCAGATCCCGGACGGGAGCACCACCAGCGGCACCGCGTAGGCGACCCGGCGGGCCCAGCGCGGCACCCCTGCGACGGGCTCGTGCGCCGCACGCCACGTCCGGGGCAGGCGGCCCTCGCGGCGCGGCGTGTCTGCTGCTTCGTCGGTGGTCGTGGTCGTGGTCGTGATCGTGGTCGGCCTGGCCTGGGACATCTGCGCTCCTCACGTCCACGGGCCGGATCGGCCCGTGCGCTTCGAGACTCGCAGCAGGCGAGGCCGGTAAGGATCGCTCCGCAGACCGAACCACCTCCGCCGGGCGGGCGAGCACGAATCCGGACGCTCCGCCCCGGGGATGACGGGTTACCGCGGGACGACCCGTCCGTGCGGCCAGGTTTCCAGGTTCACCGGCAGGAAAGCCGAAACGACTGGGTCGGCTGTCAGACGTCTGTACTCGATGACAGCGGACAGGGGCACCTGGGCATGACCGAGCGGCGGCTATGTACTAGAGTTATCTCGACATCGAGATATCTGCCGAGGAGCACCGCAGCCGCCGCCGGTAAGGGTTACCTAACTAATCCTTACCTTAGCGGATGGTCGGGGCAGTAGACGGCAAACGCGGCGCCGACTGCCAATGAGGCGCGGCGCGGAGATACGCGCACATTGAAGAAGGAGACTGTCGTGTCGGCGAACAGCTTCGACGCCCGCAGCACGCTGCGCGTGGGCGACGAGTCGTACGAGATCTTCAAGCTGGACAAGGTAGAGGGCTCCGCGCGCCTCCCGTACAGCCTGAAGGTCCTGCTGGAGAACCTGCTCCGTACCGAGGACGGCGCGAACATCACCGCCGATCACATCCGGGCCATCGGCGGCTGGGACTCCCAGGCGCAGCCCAGCCAGGAGATCCAGTTCACGCCGGCCCGCGTGATCATGCAGGACTTCACCGGCGTGCCGTGCGTCGTGGACCTCGCCACCATGCGTGAGGCCGTCAAGGAGCTCGGCGGGGACCCGGCGAAGATCAACCCGCTGGCCCCGGCCGAGCTGGTCATCGACCACTCCGTCATCGCCGACAAGTTCGGCACCAAGGAAGCCTTCGGCCAGAACGTCGAGCTGGAGTACGGCCGCAACAAGGAGCGCTACCAGTTCCTGCGCTGGGGCCAGACCGCCTTCGACGAGTTCAAGGTCGTCCCCCCGGGCACCGGCATCGTCCACCAGGTGAACATCGAGCACCTGGCCCGCACCGTCATGGTCCGGAACGGCCAGGCGTACCCCGACACGCTCGTGGGCACCGACTCGCACACCACCATGGTCAACGGCCTCGGCGTGCTGGGCTGGGGCGTCGGCGGCATCGAGGCCGAGGCCGCGATGCTCGGCCAGCCGGTCTCCATGCTCATCCCGCGCGTCGTCGGCTTCAAGCTGACCGGCGAGCTGCCGGCCGGCACCACCGCCACCGACCTCGTGCTGACCATCACCGAGATGCTCCGCAAGCACGGCGTCGTCGGCAAGTTCGTCGAGTTCTACGGTGAGGGCGTCGCCGCCACCTCGCTCGCCAACCGCGCCACCATCGGCAACATGTCGCCGGAGTTCGGCTCCACCGCCGCGATCTTCCCGATCGACGACGAGACGCTGAAGTACCTGCGCCTGACCGGCCGCGACGAGCAGCAGGTCGCCCTCGTCGAGGCGTACGCCAAGGAGCAGGGCCTCTGGCTGGACCCGGCCGCCGAGCCGGACTTCTCCGAGAAGCTGGAGCTCGACCTCTCCACGGTCGTCCCCTCCATCGCCGGCCCGAAGCGCCCGCAGGACCGCATCGTCCTGGCCAACGCCGCGCAGCAGTTCACCCAGGACGTGCGCAACTACGTCGCGGACGAGATGGAGGCGAGCAAGGAGTCCTTCCCGGCCTCCGACGCCCCGTCCACCACCCCGAACGGCGTTCCGTCGAAGCCGGTCACCGTCACGGCCCCCGACGGCTCGACGTACGAGATCGACCACGGCGCCGTCACCGTCGCCGCGATCACCTCCTGCACCAACACCTCGAACCCCTACGTCATGGTCGCCGCCGCGCTCGTGGCGAAGAAGGCGGTCGAGAAGGGCCTGACCCGCAAGCCGTGGGTCAAGACCACCCTCGCCCCGGGCTCGAAGGTCGTCACCGACTACTTCGACAGGGCGGGTCTGACCCCGTACCTCGACAAGGTCGGCTTCAACCTCGTCGGCTACGGCTGCACCACCTGCATCGGCAACTCCGGCCCGCTGCCGGACGAGGTCTCCAAGGCGGTCAACGAGAACGACCTCGCGGTCACCTCGGTGCTCTCCGGCAACCGTAACTTCGAGGGCCGGATCAACCCCGACGTCAAGATGAACTACCTGGCGTCCCCGCCGCTGGTCGTCGCGTACGCCATCGCCGGTTCGATGAAGGTCGACATCACCAAGGACGCCCTCGGCGTCGACCAGGACGGCAAGCCGGTCTACCTGACCGACATCTGGCCCACCGAGGCCGAGGTCAACGACGTCGTGGCGAACTCCATCGGCGAGGACATGTTCAACAAGTCCTACGCCGACGTCTTCGCGGGCGACGCCCAGTGGCAGGCGCTGGAGATCCCGACCGGCGACACCTTCGAGTGGGACTCCGAGTCCACCTACGTGCGCAAGCCCCCGTACTTCGAGGGCATGACGATGGAGACGTCCCCGGTCGAGGACATCACCGGCGCCCGGGTGCTCGCCAAGCTCGGCGACTCGGTCACCACGGACCACATCTCCCCGGCCGGCGCCATCAAGGGCGACACCCCGGCCGGCAAGTACCTCACCGAGCACGGCATCGAGCGCCGTGACTTCAACTCCTACGGCTCGCGCCGTGGCAACCACGAGGTCATGATCCGCGGCACGTTCGCCAACATCCGCCTGCGCAACCAGATCGCGCCGGGCACCGAGGGCGGCTACACCCGCGACTTCACCAAGGAAGACGGTCCGGTGTCGTTCATCTACGACGCCTCGCAGAACTACCAGGCCGCCGGCACCCCCCTCGCGATCCTCGCGGGCAAGGAGTACGGCTCCGGTTCGTCCCGCGACTGGGCCGCCAAGGGCACCGCGCTCCTCGGCGTCAAGGCCGTCATCGCCGAGTCCTACGAGCGCATCCACCGCTCGAACCTCATTGGCATGGGCGTCCTCCCGCTCCAGTTCCCCGAGGGCCAGACCGCCGAGACCCTCGGCCTCACCGGCGAGGAGACCTTCTCCTTCACCGGCGTCACCGAGCTGAACAACGGCACCACCCCGCGCACGGTCAAGGTCACCACCGACACCGGTGTGGAGTTCGACGGCGTCGTGCGCATCGACACCCCCGGCGAGGCGGACTACTACCGCAACGGCGGCATCCTGCAGTACGTGCTCCGCAGCCTGATCCGCAAGTAGGCGGGCCGGACAGAGCGGTAAGGGCCGCATCCCGGGTTGCCCCCGGGATGCGGCCCTTCCGCGTACCGTCGGGCTAACGGGCCGTCACAGCGCATGCCGATCCACTTCGGCGATCCGGCACTTGGTGCTCGCGGCCACCTCGCCGGACCCCTGGGCCCTGACCTTGACCGACGCGCCGGGGGCGACCTCCTCGGTGGTCGCGATGCCGTCGGACACCACAGCGCCGTCCGCGTTCACGAACGTGATGGACACGACGTACGCCGCCGGGCTTCCGGACCTGTTCACGATCTTCAGCTCCGCGTGCGGCCAGCCGATCAGGGAGTCGCGCGTGCACTTCGCGATCGTGACGTCCCCCTCGGCGGCCGGCCCGGGCGCGACGGGTTCCAGTGGCTCCTCGTCGTACGGTTCCTCCTCGTACGGCTCCTCGTCGTACGGTGCGGAGTAGGGCGCTTCCGACCGCTCGGGCGGCAGCGCGATGGAGTCCGAGACCGAGTCCATCAACGCGTAGACGAGCGCCACCATCACCCCCGCCACGACCAGCCCGCCGCCCACGGCGAGCGTAACGATCAGCCCCGTACGCCGCTTGCCCGGCGGCTCCGCGGGGGCCGCCCACGGCGAGGGCGGCGACGCGCCGACCGGAGCCCGGTGCTCCGGTTGCGGCTGTTCGGGCGGCGGAGGCGGGAAGTAGTCGGACATGCGGTCCCCCCACGGGAAATGGATCAGGTGAGGGACTTACGGTACGGGGCCCCACCCGCGCCATCGGCACCACCTGTACAGAAAGCGAACGGACCCCATGGGCGAGCTGATCCTCATCCGGCACGGCGAGACCGAGTGGTCCCGATCCGGACAGCACACGAGCTTCACCGACCTCCCGCTCACCGACGTCGGGGAGCGCCAGGCCCGCGCGCTCGTCCCGCTGCTGGCCGACCGGAACATCGGGCTCACCCTCGTCAGCCCGATGATCCGGGCCCGCCGCACCGCCGAACTGGCCGGACTCCCCGATCCCCGGATCACCCCCGAGCTGCGGGAGTGGGACTACGGCGGCTACGAGGGCATCACCACCCCGGCGATTCGTCGCACCCGGCCCTTCTGGAACCTGTGGACCGACGGCGTCGACCCCGGCTCCGAGGAGCACCCCGGCGAGAGCCCCGCCCAGATCGGGCAGCGGGCCGACCAGGTTCTCGCGGGCGTCCGGTCCGCCGCCGACGGAATCGGGAGCGCGGACATCGCGCTCGTCGCGCACTCGCACTTCCTGCGCGTCCTCACCGCCCGCTACCTCGGCCTGACCCCGGCCGAGGGGCGGCTCTTCCAGCTCGCCACCGGAGCCGTCTCCCGGCTCGGCACCGAACACGGCCGGCCGGTCGTCGTCGCGCTCAACGTGGCCCTGCCGGAAAGCCTCCAGCCGCGGTGAACCCCGCGCTGCCCCGGGAGCCTCCAGCCGCGGTGAACCCCGCGCTGCCCCGGGAGCCTCCAGCCGCGGTGAACCCCGCGCTGCCCGGGAGCCTCCCGCCGCGCTGAACCCGGCGTTGCCGGAAAGCCTCCCGCCGCACTGAACCCCGCCCGCCCGAGAGACTCCGACAGCCATGAACGCCGACGGCCGGCACCCCGCCCTCTGGATGCCGGCCGCCCGCACTCATCGCGTACGGGTCAGGAGAGCAGCTCCACCTCCGCGAGCGTCGCCGAACCCGTCAGCACCAGCCGGTACGCGGTGTACGAGCCCGGCTTGTCCACCGAGAACACCCGGGTCTGCTTGTCCCAGGCGAACGACTGGCCGGAGCGGCGGTCGATGTCCGTCCACTTCTCGCCGTCCGCCGACCCCTGGAGCGTCCAGCCCGTCGGGGCCTTGTCGGCCGCCGCCGAGGTCAGCGTGTACTGGACGCCCTTCGTCGCCGAGGACACCGGCAGCTCCACCTGCTCCACCGTCGCCGAGGTGGCGGAGGTGTCGTCGAAGAGCGCGCCGTCGCCCTTCAGCGCGTCGCCCTTGGGCGTCGGGACCTTGTCGTCCTTCTGGACGGAGACCGGGGCCGCGTCCTCGCCCGTGCCCCACGCCGAGGGCTTCGGGCCCATGTCGAACTCCAGCGTGCCGCCCTTGGCCAGGACGTCGTGCGGGAGCGCCGTGGAGGTCCACTTCTTGCCGTTGACCTTCACGCCCTGCACGTAGATGTTCTTGTCGCTGTTCTTCGGGGCCTTCACGGTCAGCTTGCGGCCGTTGTCCATGCGGACGGTGACCTTCTTGAAGAGCGGCGAGCCGATCGCGTACTCCCCACTGCCCATCACCAGCGGGTAGAAGCCGAGCGAGGAGAAGAGGAACCAGGCCGACTGCTCGCCGTTGTCCTCGTCGCCGTGGATGCCCTGCCCGATCTCGCTGCCGACGTACAGCCGGCCCAGCACCTCGCGGACCTTCTCCTGCGTCTTGTACGGCTGCGAGGCCGCGTTGTACATGTACGTGGCGTGGTGGGCGACCTGGTTGCTGTGCCCGTACTGGCCCATCCGCACGTCACGCGCCTCGGTCATCTCGTGGATGACGCCGCCGTAGCTGCCGACGAACTCCGGACCCGCCGTCTCCGGGGTGGAGAAGTACGTGTCCAGCTTCTTGCCGAGACCGTCGCGGCCGCCGTACAGGTTGGCCAGGCCCCGGCTGTCCTGCGGGGCGGTGAAGGCGTAGCCCCAGCCATTCGTCTCGGTGTAGTCGTAGCCCCAGACGCGGGGGTCGTAACTGCCCGAGGGCAGACGCCAGTCGCCGTTCGGCTTCTTGCCCTGGAAGAACCCGGCCTTGTCGTCGAAGAGCTTGACGTACTTCTGGGCCCGGTTCATAAAGTACTCGGACTCTTCCTTGTACCGCGCCTTCTTCGTCTTCTTGTACAGCTCCTGGCCCATGCGGGCGATGCCGAAGTCGTTGACGTAGCCCTCCAGCGACCAGGACAGGCCCTCGTGGGTGGCGGTGTCCGCGTAGCCGGTGAAGACCGAGGTCTCGAGGCCCTTGCGGCCGACGCCCGAGGACGGCGGGGCCACGGTGGCGTTCTTGAGCGCCGCGTCGTACGCCGCCTCGGCGTCGAACTTCACGCCCTTGACGTACGCGTCGGCGAACGCCACGTCCGAGCTGGTGCCGGTCATCAGGTCCGCGTAACCGGGGGAGGACCAGCGCGAGGTCCAGCCGCCGTCCTTGTAGTGCTGGACGAAGCCGTCCACCAGCTCGCCGGCCTTCTTCGGGGAAAAGAAGGAGTAGGCGGGCCACGTCGTGCGGTAGGTGTCCCAGAAGCCGTTGTTGACGTACACCTCGCCGTCGACGATCTTCGCGCCGGTCCGCGTCGGGGTGTTCTCACCGACCGCCTTGGAGAAGGGGCTGGCGTACTTGGTCTTCCCCTTCACCTTCTCGTGGCCGGAGTTCGGGTACAGGTAGAGCCGGTAGAGGCTGGAGTAGAGGGTCGTGAGCTGGTCGGCGTTGGCGCCCTCGACCTCTACCGTCCGCAGGATGTCGTCCCAGGCGCCCCGCGCCTTGCGCTGCACCCGGTCGAAGGAGGTGGACTCCGGGATCTCCATGGCCAGGTTCTGCTTCGCCTGGTCGACGCCGATCAGCGAGGTGGCCAGCCGCAGGTTGACCGTGCGGTCCTTGCCCGCGTCGAAGCGGAAGAACCCGGTGACGTCGTCGCCCCCGCCGCCCTTCAGCTTGCCGCTGTCGGTGACCGGCGCGTCGAAGACGCCGTACACGAACATCCGGGTCGCCCCGGTGGACAGGCCGCTCTTGACGTCCGAGTAGCCGGAGAAGGAGCCGGTCTTCGCATCGAGGGTGATGCCGCCGTCGTTCGTGACGTTGTCGAAGACCAGGCTCGCGTCCTTGCCCGGATAGGTGAACCGCATCCGGGCCGCGTGGTCGGTCGGCGTCATCTCGGCCTTGAGGCCGTTCTCGAACGTGACGCCGTAGTAGTGCGGCTTCGCCGTCTCGTTCTCGTGCCGGAACGGCAGCGCGCGGGCCGTCCGGGACGCGTCCGGGGTGCCGCTCGCGGCCGACGGCATCAGCTGGAAGGTCTGCCGGTCGCCCATCCAGGGGCTCGGCTCATGGCTGGCGGCGAAGGCCTGGAGCGTCGGGAGGTTGTCCGCGTTGTTGCCCCGGTGGTAGTCGTACAGCCAGCTGGTGGTGCCCGCGTTGGTGACCGGCGTCCAGAAGTTGAAGCCGTGCGGGACGGCCGTGGCCGGAATGTTGTTGCCGCGAGAGAAGCCCCCGCTGGAGTTGGTGCCGCGGGTCGTCAGCGCGTAGTCCGCCAGGTGCGCCTTGCGCTTCTCGGGCTTCTTCGGGGCGATCGTGATGTCGTCGATCCAGCCCTGGAACTTCGCCTTCCCCTTGGGGGAGTCGTACGCCACCAGGATCCGGTCGACCGTCTTGCCCGCGGCGACCGTGCCGAGACGGGCGGCGACCTTGTTCCACTGGTTGACGTAGAGGCGCTTGGCGTCCGCCTGGCCCTGCGGGGTGAGCAGCCCGCCGTGGCTGTCGGTGGCCTTCAGCTCGCTCAGGTACGTGCCGTCGGTGAAGGCCAGGTCCACCGCGACGTGGGTGGCGGGATAGTTCAGGTCCGTCTCGCCCATCTGCGGGTAGACCAGGTAGGACAGCTCGGTGTCCTTGGTGACGGCCGTGTTCACGTCGAAGATCTTGTTGTACGAGTAGGCGCGTCCCTCGGGCGTGTGGGTGCCCGCGTAACGCAGCGCCTTCTTTCCGGTGAATCCCGCGCCGGACTTCGCGGTGGGAGATCCGGAGGGGCCGCGGTCGACCTGGCTGCGCATCTCTTCGGGCACCGGCGCGGAGGTGTCACCGTTCGAGAACTGAACGTCGGCGAGCTGGAGGGCGTCCGAAGCGCCGTTGTTCGCGGTGATCTCCAGGCGGAAGTGCCGGTAGGCGGTGTCACCCGCGAAGTCGTACGTCTTCGTCTCGTGCCGCTTGGCGAATTTCTCGCCGGTGCGGGTGTCGAGGTCGGTCCACTCCTTGCCGTCCGCCGAGCCCTTGAGCGTCCAGTCCTTCGGGTCGCGCTCGGCGTGGTCGTTGGCCGAGGTGAGGGCGTACGTCACGACCTCGACGGGTGCGTCCAGATCGAACTCGACCCAGCCGGTGGGCTTGAACGTCAGCCACTTGGAGCCCGGCTCGACGTCGACGAGGTTCTCCTTGACCTCCCCGCCGGCGGTGTTCTCGGCGCTCGCGCGAAGCTCCGTCACCCGGTCGGTGACATTGCCCGGTATGCCGGACGAGAAGCCCCCGTCGACGCCCGAGGAGCGCTTCTCGCCGTCGGGGCCCTCCTCGACGGTGCTGCGCCAGTCCGGCTGCTTCTCGTCCGCCTCGAAGGAGGTGCTGAAGGTGCGGTCGCCGGACGGCTTCCGGTCCGGCGAGGAGGGCTGGGCGGTGGCGACCGCGGGGGCGATCACCACCAGGGCGAGGGAGGCCGCCAGGGCGGCTGCTGTGGGGGTCCGTCTCCGGCGGTGAGCCGGGCGGGGGACCGCGTGAGGGGCCTTGTCTGATCCGTGATCGATGCCGCGTGGTGGCTGCATGCCGAGCCGTTCCTCCCCGGGAAAATGCATGGACAACGTTGTCATAGCGGGATGCAAGGTCCAGTAGGGATCCAAGTGGCGGGACGTGTCAAGGGTGTTGCCGCGGGGGCCGTCGGCGAATCGGCCGGAATGGGGAAATAGCCGCCGCGGGAGGAGGGCGCGGGGTGCCGAGGTGTCCGTGAGGTCTCAACTCGGGAAAGACTGCCGCCCAAACCTGCGTTCGATCTTGCTCAGTTGGCGACAAGTGGACTATACCTGTCGGCACCTGCACGGCCGCTTTCACGCGGACGTGCGCGCGGGGGAAACAGGGACGGTTGCGAGGACGCCAGAGGTGTCCTCGCTGTACGGTCTTCCGGCATCCCCACTGCACCGGCCTGTCCGGTACATCTGCATATCCGCATGACCCAAGCGCAACTGACCGCGGTGGCGGGGCCCTTCGCCTGAGGCGAATTTCGACGGGTGACCGGTACACCGCCTGAGTCCTGGAGAAGGCGAGGACTTGAGCATGGGATCCACCTCCGCCCACAACAATGAGGGCCTTGGCCGTCGCGATCTGATCAAGCGTTCTGCCGCACTCGGCCTGATCGCTGTTCCGACGATGAGCTTCCTGTCCGCCTGCGCGAGCGGCGACAGCAGCAGCGACGACAAGGTCGAAAAGGGCGAAAAGACCGAGAAGAACCCGCTGGCCGTCAACGGCAGCGCACCGCTGGAGATCGTCATCTTCGACGGTGGCTTCGGCACCAAGTACGCCGAGGACGCCAAGGCCGTCTACGAGAAGACCTATCCCGAAGCGAAGGTCAAGTTCTCCGCGACGCAGAAGATCCAGTCGGTTCTTCAGCCGCGGTTCAACGGTGGTACCCCGCCGGACCTGATCGACAACTCCGGTGCCCAGCAGATGGACATGGGCGTGCTGGTCGGCAAGAAGCAGCTCACCGACCTGACCCCGCTGCTCGACGCCCCCTCCATCGACGACCCCGCCAAGAAGGTCCGCGACACCCTGCGGCCGGGCATCGTCGAGATGGGCCAGTTCGACGGCGACCCGGTCTGGATCATGTACTACGCGTACACGGTCTACGGCGTCTGGTACTCGCAGACCGCGCTGGAGAAGCTCGACGCCACGTACCCGGAGACCTGGGACGAGATGCTCGCGCTCTGCAAGAAGGCGAAGAAGCAGGGCATCGCCGGCTGGACCTACCCCGGCAAGCACCCCTACTACATCCCCTTCTCGCTGTACCCCTTCATCGGCAAGATCGGCGGCGTCGAGGTCCTCGACGCGATCGACAACCTGGAGCCGAAGGCCTGGGAGCACCCCGCGGTCAAGGCGGCCTTCGAGGCGTACTACGAGCTCGTCGCCAACGACTACATCCTCGATGGCACCCCGGGCCTGGACCACCGCGGTTCCCAGGGCGCGTGGGCCCGCGGCAAGGCGCTGTTCATCCCGAACGGCTCCTGGGTCGAGAACGAGGAAGCGGCCATCATCCCCAAGGACTTCAAACTGTCCGTGGGCGCTCCCTCCAGCCTCGACTCCTCGGACAAGCTGCCCTTCGGCACCCTCTGGGCGTCCGGCGGCGAGCCGTTCATCGTCCCCAGCAAGGCGAAGAACCCCGAGGGCGGCATGGAGCAGCTGCGCATCATGCTCAGCGAGGCCTCCTCCAAGTCCTTCACCACCAGCACCAAGTCGCTCTCCGCCTTCAACGGCGGCACGGACGGCATCGAGCTGTCCGACGGCCTGAAGTCCGGTGTCGCCGCACTGGAGAAGGCCGGCACCAACGTGGTCAACCCGCGCCTGCAGGACTGGTACGTGAAGCTCCAGAAGGAGCAGATCGGCGTCGCCGCGATCGGCGAGATGATGGCCGGCCGCGCCAAGCCGGCCGAGACCATCAAGAAGATCCAGGCCTTCGCCGACGCGACCGCCAAGGACCAGTCCATCAAGCACTTCAAGCACCAGTGACCACGCGTCACCAGCGGCGGGCAGCACGGGAAGGTCGGAGTCGGTAACGATGCAACACGGTAAATACCGGTTCATAGTCGGGTTCTTGGTGGTCCCGATGGCGTTGTACGTCATCTTCGTCATCTGGCCCTTCATCCAGTCCATCTACTACTCGTTCACGGACTGGACGGGGCTGAGCCCCGACTTCAAGATGGTCGGGTTCGACAACTACACCAAGATGCTCGACGACGACATCTTCTGGAAATCGCTGCAGCACAGCGTGCTGCTGGCCATTCTGCTTCCGCTGGTGACGCTGGGGCTCGCACTCTTCTTCGCCTTCATGCTCAACGTGGGCGGGCGGCGCCGCAAGGGCGCCGCCATCACCGGCGTGCGGGGCTCCGGCTTCTACAAGATCGCGTACTTCTTCCCGCAGGTGCTCTCGATCGCGATCGTGGCCATCCTGTTCCAGTTCGCCTTCGACCCGGCCCAGGGCATGATCAACGGCACGCTCAAGGCCGTGGGGTTCGACGACGTGCCGAACTGGCTGGGCGATCCGCAACTGGCGCTGTGGGTCATCATGGCGGTCCTCGTCTGGTGCACGACCGGCTTCTTCGTGGTGCTGTTCTCCGCGGGCATGGCCTCCATCCCCAAGGACTTCTACGAAGCCGCCCTGCTCGACGGGGCGAGCCGCTTCACGACCTTCTTCCGGATCACGCTGCCCCTGCTGTGGGACACGGTCCAGTCCGGCTGGGTCTACATGGGCATCCTGGCGCTCGGAGCCGAGGGCTTCGCGATCGTCCACATCATGAGCGTCGGTCCCGGCGGGCCCGACTACTCGACCACCGTCCTGCCGCTGTACGTGTACCAGTCGGCGTTCCGTGACGGACAGGCGGGCTACGCGACCACGATCGGTGTCGCCCTGCTCCTCGTGACGCTGGCGTTCGCCACCATCGTCATGCGGGTGGGCCGGCGCGAGCGGCTGGAGTTCTGATGAAGACCACTGACACCCCTCCCCCCGGGCCCTCCGGGTCCCCCTCCGACGCCGAAGTGGCGAAGGTTCCGGCCCAGCGCACCGGGCCGGTGGGCAAGGGCCCGTCGGCCCCCGCGAAGAAGAGCGAGGGCCAGGTCCTCAACGTCTTCTCGCACGGGATGCTGATCCTGTGGGCGATCATGGTCGTCCTGCCGCTGTTCTGGGCGGTGATGTCCTCGTTCAAGAGTGACTCGGACATCTTCAACACCCCGTGGTCGCTGCCCAGTTCGCTGAACTTCGACAGCTGGGGCCGGGCCTGGAGCCAGGCCCACATGAGCGAGTACTTCCTGAACACCATCCTGGTGGTGGGCGGGTCGCTCACGGGCACCCTGGTCCTCGGGTCCATGGCCGCCTATGTGCTCGCCCGCTTCGAGTTCCCGGGCAACCGGTTCATTTACTTCTTGTTCGTCGGCGGCATGAGCTTCCCGATCATGCTGGCGCTGGTCCCGTTGTTCTACGTCATGGACAACATGGGGCTGCTGAACACGATCCACGGCCTGATCCTCGTGTACATCGCGTACTCGCTGCCGTTCACCGTGTTCTTCCTGACCTCGTTCTTCCGTACGCTGCCGACCTCGGTGGCGGAGGCGTCGATCATCGACGGGGCCTCGCACACCCGCACGTTCTTCCAGGTCATGCTGCCGATGGCCAAGCCCGGCCTGATCAGCGTCGGCATCTTCAACTTCCTGGGGCAGTGGAACCAGTACATGCTGCCCACGGTGCTGAACACCGACCCGGACAAGCGGGTGCTGGCCCAGGGCCTGGTGGAGCTGGCCTCCAGCCAGGGCTACAAGGGCGACTACTCCGGCCTCTTCGCCGGTCTGGTGATCGCGATGCTGCCCGTGCTGGCGGCGTACATCATCTTCCAGCGGCAGGTCGTCTCCGGTCTGACGGCGGGCGCCCTGAAGTAGCCCGCGACGCGCGTTAGGCCCGGTGCCCCGGCGGTATACCTCCGCCGGGGCACCGGGCCGTTGTGGGTGTGCGCGTGCTCAGGTCTTGACGGGAGGCACCCCCGAACGGTCAGCTTAGAGTTCACATGTTGGAGGAAGCCGGGGTCTCATCGCTGCGGCCCCGGCCGGGGCGGTCCCAGGACCGCCCGCCAAGGGCAGGAGTGGATGAGTCGATGGAGACTCCCGGGTCGCAGACATCGCTGCACAGGGCCAATCTGGAGCGGGTCGTACGCGCCGTACGGATGGCGGGATCGCTCACCCAGGCGGAGATCGCCCGGAGCACCGGGCTCTCCGCGGCCACCGTCTCCAATATCGTCCGGGAGCTGAAGGACGGCGGAACGGTCGAGGTCACTCCCACCTCGGCGGGCGGCCGGCGGGCCCGCAGCGTCTCGCTCAGCGGCGACGCGGGCATCGTCATCGGCGTCGACTTCGGCCATACGCACCTGCGCGTCGCCGTCGGCAACCTCGCCCACCAGGTGCTCGCCGAGGAGTCCGAGCCGCTGGACGTCGACGCCTCGTCCGCCGAGGGCTTCGACCGGGCGGAAGTGCTGGTCAAGCGGCTGATCGAGGCCACGGGGATCGGCCCGGACAAGGTGATCGGCATCGGTCTCGGCGTGCCGGGCCCCATCGACGTCGAGTCCGGCACCCTGGGCTCCACCTCGATCCTGCCGGGCTGGACGGGCATCAACCCCAGCGAGGAGCTCTCCGGCCGCCTCGGCGTGCCCGTGTACGTCGACAACGACGCCAATCTCGGGGCGCTGGGCGAGCTGGTCTGGGGGAGCGGGCGGGGCGTCAAGGACCTCGCGTACATCAAGGTGGCCAGCGGCGTCGGCGCCGGTCTGGTGATCGACGGGACCATCTACCGGGGCCCCGGCGGCACGGCCGGCGAGATCGGGCACATCACGCTCGACGAGTCGGGCCCGGTGTGCCGCTGCGGCAACCGCGGCTGCCTGGAGACCTTCACGGCCGCCCGCTACGTCCTGCCGCTGCTCCAGCCCAGCCACGGCCCCGGGCTCACCATGGAACGGGTGGTCCAGCTGGCCCGGGAGGGCGATCCGGGGTGCCGCCGGGTGATCGGCGACGTGGGCCGCCACATAGGCAGCGGCGTGGCCAACCTGTGCAATCTGCTCAACCCCAGCCGTGTCGTGCTCGGCGGCTCGCTGGCGGAGGCCGGGGAGCTGGTCCTCGGACCCATACGGGACTCCGTGTCGCGTTACGCGATCCCCAGCGCAGCCCGGCAGCTCTCGGTGCTGCCCGGCGCGCTCGGCGGACGCGCCGAGGTCCTGGGCGCACTCGCCCTGGTCCTCAGCGAGATGGGGGATTCAACCCTTTTGGAGAGCAACCTCCCCGCGGCGACTCCTGCCTTCACTTAGATAACGAATGGCACCGTTGTCATCTCGTTAAGGATTTACTCCTTGACGCTGGCGCTGGGGCCGAGTTGACTTCCAGCCACCTCGGCCGCAACGTCGCGGCCTCGTCAGGGAGGTTCGAGAATGAACACGCGTATGCGTCGTGCCGCCGTTGCCGTTGCCGCCACCACGATGGCGGTCTCGCTGGCCGCTTGCGGGAGCGCCAAGGAGTCCGGTGACAAGGCCGAACAGGGCTCGGAGAAGAAGGGCGACGACCTGAAGATAGGTCTGCTCCTCCCCGAGAACCAGACGGCCCGTTACGAGAAGTTCGACCGGCCGATCATCGAGAAGAAGATCAGCGAGTTGACCGACGGCAAGGCCGAGGTCACCTACAACAACGCCAAGCAGGACGCGACCACCCAGTCGCAGCAGATCGACACGATGATCACCAACAAGGTCGACGCGCTCATCATCGGCGCGGTGGACGCCAAGGCGATCGAGAACAGCGTCAAGAAGGCCAAGGACGCGGGCATCCCGGTCGTCGCCTTCGACCGCCTCGCCGAGGGTCCCATCGACGCCTACACCTCCTTCGACAACGAAGAGGTCGGCCGCGTGCAGGGCACCGCCCTGCTGGAGGCCCTGGGCGACAAGGCCGACGGCGGCACGATCGTGATGATGAACGGCTCGATCACCGACCCCAACGCCGCCCTCTTCAAGTCGGGCGCCAAGTCGGTCCTCGACGGCAAGGTGAAGTACGGCAAGGAGTACGACACCAAGGAGTGGAAGCCGGAGAACGCCAACGCCAACATGGAAGCGGCGATCACCGCGCTCGGCAAGGACAAGATCGACGGCGTCTACTCCGCCAACGACGGCATGGCGGGCGGCATCATCACCGCCCTCAAGGGCGCCGGCCTCTCGCCGCTCCCGCCGGTCACCGGCCAGGACGCCGAGCTGGCGGGCGTGCAGCGCATCGT
Source organism: Streptomyces sp. CA-278952 (assembly GCF_028747205.1). Taxonomy (NCBI): domain Bacteria; kingdom Bacillati; phylum Actinomycetota; class Actinomycetes; order Kitasatosporales; family Streptomycetaceae; genus Streptomyces; species Streptomyces sp. CA-278952. The sequence goes on along the minus strand of NZ_CP112880.1, from coordinate 1,492,313 downwards.
CACCGGTGAGCAGTTCATGAGCGTCTACAAGTCCTACCCCGCCGAGGGCATCGTCGCCGCGGAGATGGCCGTCGCCCTCGCCAAGGGCGAGAAGCTCGACTCCATCGCCACCTCCAAGGTCGACAACGCCAGCCAGAAGGGCATCCCGACGGTCCTCGTCCCGGTCGTCTCGCTGACCAAGGACAACATCAAGGACACCGTCATCAAGGACGGCATCTGGACGCTGGACGAGATCTGCTCGGCCAAGTACAAGGCAGCCTGCGACAAGATCGGTCTCAAGTAGCCTCCCGGGACCCGGGCCTCCCCCGAGCCCACGGGTCCCGCCCGCCGCGACGCCCGCCGCGATTCCCGCGCGGGCGCCGGCGGCCCCACCGCCCGCGCACGTGCCCGCCGCACCCCGGCCCGCACGCGCGCCAGGAAGCCTGTCCGGCGCCCCGCACACCAACCGTCCCGCTACCGGGCGGGGCGTCGGACGGAACGCTTCACCCTGTTTTCTCTCTCTGTGCTCGACACCGCCGCGCCTTCCCCCGGGCGCGGCATCCCCGCCGGTCAGGCGGCGAAGGAGATGGTTCATGTGTCCGCTACGCCCGTGTTGGCGTTGCGAGGGGTCTCCAAGCGCTTCGGTGCCGTACAGGTACTCACCGATGTAGAGCTTGAGGTCCACGCCGGTGAGGTGGTCGCCCTGGTGGGCGACAACGGCGCCGGTAAATCAACGCTGGTCAAGACGATCGCCGGAGTGCACCCCATCGATGACGGCGTCATCGAGTGGGAGGGCAGGGCCGTGCGGATCGACAAGCCGCACGACGCCCAGAACCTCGGCGTCGCGACCGTCTACCAAGACCTCGCGCTGTGCGACAACATCGATGTCGTCGGCAACCTCTACCTCGGCCGGGAGCTGCGCAGGTTCGGCATCCTGGACGAGGTCGAGATGGAGCGCCGCTCCCGAGAGCTGCTGTCCAGGCTCTCCATCCGCATCCCGAGCGTCCGCATCCCGATCGCCTCGCTCTCCGGCGGCCAGCGCCAGACCGTGGCCATCGCCCGGTCGATGCTCGGTGAGCCCCGGCTCGTCATCCTCGACGAGCCGACCGCCGCCCTCGGCGTCGAGCAGACCGCCCAGGTCCTCGACCTCGTCGAGCGGCTGCGCGAGCGCGGCCACGCGGTCATCCTCATCAGCCACAACATGGCCGATGTGAAGGCCGTCGCCGACAAGGTCGCCGTGCTCCGGCTGGGCCGGAACAACGGTGTCTTCGATGTGAAGACCACCTCCCAGGAAGAGATCATCTCCGCCATCACCGGCGCCACGGAAAACGCCGTGACCCGACGTGCGGCGCGCAACGCGGAGGTTTCCAAGTGACCACCGACAAGTCCGCCACCTCGCTGGACAAGGCCGGCACCCCGGCCGACGCGCCGCCGGTCGGCAATCCGGACGCGGCCGAGGGCGCCGCCACGGTGATCGACCCCCGCCTGCTCGTCCGCGAGCAGGGCCTCGGCGGCTACGTCACCGAGTTCAAGCGCAAGATCAGCGGTGGCGACCTGGGCTCGATCCCGGTGATCGTCGGCCTCGCGATCATCGCCATCGTCTTCCAGAGCATGAACTCCGAGTTCCTCTCCGCGAAGAACATCAGCGACATCGCCACCACGATGGTCGCCACCGGCATGATGGCCGTGGGCATCATCTTCGTCCTGCTGCTCGGCGAGATCGACCTCTCGGTCGGCTCCGTCTCCGGTGTCTCCGGCGCCCTCGTCGCGGTGCTCAGCGTCAGCCAGGGCATGAACGAATGGCTGGCGATCCTCGTCGCCATCGTCAGCGGCGCGGTGATGGGCGCGATCCACGGCTTCTTCTTCGCCCGGGTCGGGGCGCCCGCCTTCGCCGTCACCCTGGCCGGCCTGCTGTTCTGGCTCGGCTTCATGCTCCAGCTGCTCGGCGACTCCGGCACGATCAACCTGGACGGCGACGGGGTGGTCGGCAAGCTGACCACGTACTACTTCACCGATGTCGCCGCCGCCTACGGGCTGGCCGCCATCGCGGTCATCGGCTACTTCGCCGCGGCCTTCCTGGACACCCGCCGCCGCGAGGCGGCCGGCATCCCGGCCCGCCCGCTCGCCGACATCGTCGTGCGCACCGCGGTCATCGGCGTGTTCGGCTTCGCCGCCGCGTACATGTTCAACCAGTACCGCGGCCTGCCGCTCGCGCTGGTCCTCTTCCTGATCGTTCTGGTCGGCACCGACTTCGTGCTGCGCCGCACGGCCTACGGGCGGAAGATCTTCGCGCTCGGCGGCAGCGTCGAGGCCTCCCGGCGCGCCGGCATCAACGTCACCGCGATCCGCGTCTCCGTCTTCTCCATCGCGGGGACCTTCGCGGCGATCGGCGGCCTGTTCTGGGCCTCCAAGATCGCGGCGGCCAACCAGGGCTCCGGCACCGGCGACCTCCTGATGAACGTCATCGCGGCCGCCGTCATCGGCGGCACCAGCCTCTTCGGCGGCCGGGGACGCACCTGGAACGCGCTGCTCGGCGTCATGGTGATCGTCTCCATCCAGTACGGCCTGTCGCTGGAGGGCATCGCCACCCCGATCCAGTACATGGTCACGGGGGCCGTGCTTCTCGCCACGGTCGTCATCGACTCCGTCACCCGGAGGACCCAGAAGACCGCGGGCCGCGCCTGACCGCACAACCGCGCAGGTGCCCGGTGCCCCCAAGGGCTCCGGGCACCTGCGCGTTTCCGGCATTCCGGACGCGAAGAGGGCCGCCCGATGCCCGCCGCCGCGAGCGGAACATTAGACTCATCGGATCGGCACGCTCGATCAGCTCAAACGCAAGGAGGCACGGGTGGATCTGCTGACCCGCATCAAGGGACCGCGCGACCTGGACCGGCTCAGCCTCGGTGAGCTGGACCAGCTCGCGGAGGAGATCCGTACCTTCCTCGTGGACGCGGTGTCCAAGACCGGCGGACACCTCGGCCCCAACCTGGGCGTCGTCGAGCTCACCATCGCCCTGCACCGGGTCTTCGAGTCGCCCCGGGACAGGGTGCTCTGGGACACCGGCCACCAGAGCTACGTGCACAAGCTGCTCACCGGCCGCCAGGACTTCTCCCGGCTCAAGAGCAAGGGCGGCCTCTCCGGCTACCCCTCCCGCGCCGAGTCCGACCACGACGTCATCGAGAACAGCCACGCCTCCGGGGTCCTCGGCTGGGCCGACGGCCTCGCCAAGGCCAACGAGGTCCTGAAGAAGGACGACCACGTCGTCGCGGTCATCGGTGACGGCGCCCTCACCGGCGGTATGGCCTGGGAGGCGCTGAACAACATCGCCGCCGCCAAGGACCGCCCCCTCGTCATCGTCGTCAACGACAACGAGCGCTCCTACGCCCCGACCATCGGCGGCCTGGCCAACCACCTCGCCACCCTCCGTACGACCGACGGCTACGAACGGTTCCTGGCCCGCGGCAAGGACATCCTGGAGCGCACGCCCGTCGTCGGCCGCCCGCTGTACGAGACCCTGCACGGCGCCAAGAAGGGCCTCAAGGACTTCATCGCCCCGCAGGGCATGTTCGAGGACCTCGGCCTGAAGTACGTCGGCCCGATCGACGGCCACGACATCGAGGCCCTGGAATCCGCGCTCCAGCGCGCCAAGCGCTTCCGCGGCCCGGTCATCGTGCACTGCCTCACCGAGAAGGGCCGCGGCTACACCCCCGCCCTCCAGGACGAGGCCGACCGCTTCCACGCGGTGGGCAAGATCCACCCGGACACCGGCCTGCCGATCGCCACCTCCGGCCTCGACTGGACCTCGGTCTTCGGCGAGGAGATGGTCAAGCTCGGCGAGGAGCGCGAGGACATCGTCGCCATCACCGCGGCCATGCTCCAGCCGGTCGGCCTCGGCAAGTTCGAGGCAGCCTTCCCGGACCGGATCTACGACGTCGGCATCGCCGAGCAGCATGGCGCGGCCTCCGCGGCCGGCCTCGCCACCGGCGGACTCCACCCGGTCTTCGCGGTCTACGCCACCTTCCTCAACCGCGCCTTCGACCAGGTCCTGATGGACGTCGCCCTGCACAAGTGCGGCGTGACCTTCGTCCTGGACCGGGCCGGCATCACCGGCACGGACGGCGCCTCGCACAACGGCATGTGGGACATGTCGATCCTCCAGTGCGTGCCCACCCTCCGGATCGCCGCCCCGCGCGACGCCGACCAGGTCCGCGCCCAGCTGCGCGAGGCCGTCGCCGTCGACGACGCGCCCACCGTGGTCCGCTTCTCCAAGGGCGCGGTCGGCCCCGCCGTCAAGGCGGTCGGCAGGGTCGGCGGCATGGACGTCCTGCGCGAGCCGAAGGCCGCACGCCCGGACGTCCTGATCGTCTCCGTCGGCGCGCTCGCCCCGATGTGCCTGGAGATCGCCGACCTGCTGGACGCCCAGGGCATCTCCAGCACCGTCGTCGACCCCCGCTGGGTCAAGCCGGTCGACGAGGCGCTGGCCCCGCTCGCCGAGCGCCACCGCGTCGTCGTCACGGTCGAGGACAACAGCCGTGCCGGAGGCGTCGGCTCCGCCGTGGCCCAGGCCCTGCGCGACGCCGGCGTCGACGTACCGCTGCGCGACTTCGGCATCCCGCCGGTCTTCCTCGACCACGCCTCGCGCGGCGAGGTCATGGCCGAGATCGGCCTGACCGCGCCGGACATCGCCCGGCAGGTCACCGGTCTGGTCGCCAAGCTCGACGGCCGCTTCGAGAGCCGCGCGGTGGAGCCCGCCCGCGACTGACGCAGCCACCTCCGCACGGCCGACGGGCCGGGAGAACCACCCCTGTACGGGTGGTTCTCCCGGCCCATTCGCATGAAACGGGCCAGATGGCGCGTTCGCGTCCGGCAGGGTCCCCATCATGGCGTTCACAACGAATGCGTGGAGGTATCGCAGGTGAGCGCGCAGGTCACACCACCCCGCGGAAACGGCATGTTCCGCACCAAGTCCGTCGAACAGTCGATCCTGGACACCGAGGAGCCGGAACACGCGCTCAAGAAGTCCCTCTCCGCCCTGGACCTCACGGTCTTCGGCGTCGGCGTCATCATCGGCACCGGCATCTTCGTCCTCACCGGACAGGTCGCCAAGGAGACGGCGGGCCCCGCCACCGCCATCGCGTTCGCCGCGGCGGGCGTGGTGTGCGCGCTGGCCGCGCTCTGCTACGCCGAGTTCGCCTCCACCGTCCCGGTGGCCGGCTCCGCCTACACCTTCGCCTACGCCGCGCTGGGCGAACTGGTGGCCTGGATCATCGGCTGGGACCTGGTGCTGGAGTTCGCGCTGGGCACCGCGGTGGTCGCCGTCGGCTGGTCGGGCTACGTCCGCTCACTGATGGACAACGTCGACTGGACGATGCCCGAAGTCCTTTCGGGGACGGACGTGGCGGAAGGATTCGGCTTCGACATTCTGGCCTTCGCCCTGGTGCTGGTCCTGACCGCCATCCTGGTCGTCGGCATGAAGCTGTCCGCCCGGGTCACCTCGGTCGTGGTGGCGATCAAGGTCGCGGTGGTCCTCATGGTGATCATCGCGGGAGCTTTCTTCATCAAGGCCGAGAACTACAAGCCCTTCATCCCGCCGGCCGAGAAACAGCCCGCCGGCTCGGGCTGGGACGCCCCGCTCGTGCAGCTGCTGTTCGGCTACGAACCCACGAACTTCGGCATCATGGGCATCTTCACCGCCGCCTCCATCGTCTTCTTCGCCTTCATCGGCTTCGACGTGGTGGCCACCGCCGCCGAGGAGACCAAGCTGCCCCAGCGCGACATGCCGCGCGGCATCATCGGCTCGCTCATCATCTGCACGGTGCTCTACGTGGCGGTGTCGATCGTGGTCACCGGTATGCAGAACTACCGCGAACTCTCCGTCAGCGCCCCGCTCGCCGACGCCTTCAAGGCCACCGGGCACCCCTTCTACGCCGGACTGATCAGCTTCGGCGCGGCGGTCGGGCTCACCACGGTCTGCATGATCCTGCTGCTCGGCCAGACCCGGGTCTTCTTCGCGATGAGCCGCGACGGCCTGCTCCCGCGCTTCTTCTCCAAGACGCACCCGCGCTTCCGCACGCCCTACCGCCCGACGATCCTGCTCGGCGTGCTGATCGCGATCATCGCCGGGTTCACGAGCATCGAGGAGCTGGCCACCCTGGTGAACATCGGCACGCTCTTCGCGTTCGTCATCGTCGCCCTCGGCGTCCTGGTCCTGCGCCGCACCCAGCCGAACCTGCCCCGCGCGTTCCGTACCCCGTGGGTGCCGGTGCTCCCGATCGCCTCGGTGGCCGCGTCGGTCTGGCTGATGCTCAACCTGCCGGTGGAGACCTGGGTCCGCTTCGGCGCCTGGATGGTCCTCGGGGTGATCATCTACTTCGTGTACGGGCGCTCCCACAGCCGCATGGGCGCGTCCCGTACGTGAGGTGGGGAGGGCGCACGACCGCTGCGTCCACGATGGTCGAACGGGGATTCTATGATGGGTAGGTCAGACCTTTCCCTTCCGGCGACGCAGCGACCGCGGAATCGGGGTCGGGTCGGGAATCACGGGAAGGACGACCTCACACCATGCCGGTCAGATCGGGACGCTCGGCCCGGGGGACAGCCCCCGCACCGTCCGCCAGCGGAAGCCTCAGCAGCAGGACCGGGGCGGTGGCCCCGGTCGCCGGACGGTGGATCACCCTGGGCAAGGACGGTCGGCTGACCGCCTACGCCCGCCACCAGGACGGTCTGCTGCGGTGGACTCAGAGCCGCCCCGGGGGCGCCGCGTGGACCGGGCCCGAACTCATCCAGATCCCCGGGCAGACGCACTTGGCGGTGGCGCAGGGTCAGGACGGCTTCGTCCACGTCATGGCCCGCCGGTCCGTGACGAGGGGGGACGGGCCGACGCGAGTCGACTTCGCCCATGCGATTCAGTATCAGACGGGCCGCCCGCTGGGATCCTGGAGCTCACTGGGCAACCCGCACAAGGAGCGCGACCTCGCGGTGGAGGTGGGGTCCCCCGTCGTCGCGGTCAGCCCGTCCGGCGCCGTGTACGTTTTCGCGCGGAGCGTCACCGGCAGCGTGATGCTGCGGCGCGAGGGCAAGGGCGGTGTCTGGGAGGGCTGGAAGGACCTGAAGGGCGGTCAGTCCCAGGACGCCCCGGCCGTGTCGGTTCCGGCCTCCGGCGGCATGGAATTGTTCGCTCCGGGCGACGGCCAGGCCCTGCGGTGGGTCCAGGCCGCTGAGGACGGAGCATTTGGGCCGGTGACGCGTATCCCGGTACAGATCGCGCCCGGCGGCGTCGCTGCTCTGGAGACGGCGCCGGGCCGCCACACCTACTACTGGACCGATCCGGCGGGCAACGGCATCGTGGCGCATCGCCCCGGCACCTGGGTGATCCCGTTGGGCGGCGCTCCGGCGGAGGGCCCGGCCACTGTCCTGCGCGCCGTTCTGGACGGTTACGACTGCACGGTGATCGCTCACCGGGAGCTGGACGGCCAGGTCATGCTGGCGGCGTGCGGCACGGAGAACGAGGGCGCCGGCGTGTGGTGGTCGCCCACCGGTGAACGGACCCCGGCGGCCCCGGCCCTCGCGCTCGACGCGCACGGCCGGATAGTGCTGGGCATGATCGGCTCGGACGGGGCCCTGTACATCGCTCAGCAGAACAACGAGCCGGGCCTAGCGATGGCCCCGGCGGTACGGGTCGGCTGAAGCACTTCCGCTGGAACGGCACGGAGGAGCCGTCGACCAGGTGCTCCGTGCAACGACGTGAGACGGCGCTCCACGCGAAACGCCCGGCCGGGAAACTCCGGCCGGGCGTTTCGCGTTGGCTGCTCGACGGCCGATCAGCACGACCTTGCGCTGCGGCGGCCCTGCTTGCCGGGGTCCGCTCAGGAACCGCCACCGGTAGCGGGGGACTTCTTCGCGGACTCGGGAATCTCCTGGTCGGCGCGGAGGGCCTTCCACAATTGGGTGACCTGAGGCTCGGCGGCGACCACGCGGTTGGGGTCCTTGGTGTCATAGCGCACCGGCAGCATGATGGTCTCCATCGACGCCGGGTCGATGCCGTTCATGGAGCGGGCGAACTCGGCGAGCTTGGTGAGCGAGGCGAGCTCCGAGTCGGTGGTCAGCGAGCCGGTCGCGGAATTCGCGATCTTGTATGTCTTGGTGGGGCTGCTGAGCAGGTCCTGCTTCTTGATCTCACTGAGCAGCGCGAGCATGAACTGCTGCTGCAGCCCGATGCGCCCCAGGTCGCTGCCGTCACCGATGCCGTGCCGCGTCCGTACGAAGGCGAGCGACTGGGTACCGGTCAGACGGTGGGTGCCCGCTTCGAGTTCGAGCCCGCTGGCCTTGTCGCGGATCGGCTCGTCGATGGTCACGGTGACCCCGCCGATCGCGTCCACCAGGTCCTTGAAGCCCGCGAAGTTGATCTCCATGTAGTGGTCGATGCGAATCCCGGACATCTTCTCGACCGTCTTGACCACACAGGTCGGGCCGGCCTGCGAGTAGACCGAGTTGAACATGACGCGGTCGGCGGCGGAGACGGACGAACCGTCGGCCTTGGTGCACTCGGGCCGGCTCACCAGCGTGTCGCGGGGGATGGAGACCGCGGTCGCCTTGGCGCGGCCCTCGGGTATGTGGACGACCATCGCGGTGTCGGAGCGGGCGCCTCCGACGTTGCCGCCGCCGCCCAGGTCCTTGTTCTCCGCACCGGCGCGCGAGTCGGAGCCGAGGACGAGAAGGTTCTGACCGCTGGTGGGGAGCTTCTCCGGGCGGTCCTCGCCGAGCGCCTTGTTCAGGTCGACTCCGGTGATGTTGGAGTCCAGGCGGTGGTAGAGCCACCACGCTGTGCCGCCCGCGACCAGGAGGAGAGCGACCAGACTCCATCCGACCCACCGGCGTACGCGCTGTCCGCGCGTTCGTTCCCTGCCGCGTCTGCGGCCTCCGCCTTCACGGGTGGCGCGTCGGCCGTGCGTTGCCGTGGCTTCGCTCATACTGTTCGATTCCTCTGGCCCGGACGAAGGACACACCGGTCTGGTGTGCCACCTGGGGGGTGAATAGCCTCTTCCGCCTGCGCGTTGACGCGAGCTGGGGAAGTCCGTCCGTACGTCGAGAGATCGAACCGGGCCGTGGGGTGCGGCGGTCCGAGCTGCGCACGGTCACACGGCATGGGGTGTCGCGATCGCCTGAATCGGACAGCCGTCCGAGAACTATAGACAGACTTCGCACCTACGGTCGGGTGCGGAGAAACCTCTATCGTGTGTCGATCATCACGTGATCATAAGTTGTCACACTCATACTGCCGCATAAAGACTCCGTGAGGAGCGGGTGGGCGGGGTTGGTGAGCCGTTGGACGCTGATTAACCGACCGTTCATCTTTCGTCGCGCTCCGTGGTCAACGGTAATCTGATTGTGTGATTCTTTAAGATTCATTTAAGCTGCGCAGCGCTAGATGTGCGCAGTTGGTAAACAAACTGTGGGCATCCCGCCCCCAGTGGCCGCGAGAGCGGCGCGTCGGGGCTGTGCTGGACGTCCACGGCTGAGGGGTTATGGGGAAGAGGAAGCTGTCTCTGCGGGCTGTGCAGAAGCTCACCTGCAAGAAGCGTGACGCCTGGTGGACCGTGCTCCTGGTCGATCCGGTCGCTACCAGGGTGCTCATCCGCATCGCGCGCTTCGGGTTCATCACCCCTAACGGCGTCACCTGGGCAGCCCTGTTCGTCGGCCTCGGCTCCGCGGGCTTCTTCCTTCGCGGTGACACCCAGTCGCTCATCATCGGAGCCGCGCTCTACCACGTCAGCTTCATCCTGGACTGCATCGACGGAAAGCTGGCCCGCCTCAAGGGGAACGGCACGGTCTTCGGCGGCTGGCTGGACTACGTCTTCGACCGCATCCGCGTCCTCTTCTGCGCGCTCGCCCTGATGGGCGGTCAGTACCTCCGCAGCGAGAGCGCCTGGTACCTGATCGCTGCCCTGGTCGTCGTCTTCCTCGACATGCTCCGGTACGTCGACGCCCTCCAGATCTACAAGATGCGCATGTCGATGCGTACGAAGATCGAGAAGCTCAAGGAGGCCAGGCGCGAGGCCGAGGCCCCCGAGGGGCCGGGAGTCGTCTTCATGGAGGACCTTCTCCGGGAAAATCCCGGTGTCGAGGCCGACCTCCTCAAGCAGCAGGCCGAGAACGTCGTGGACCTGCACGCCCAGTTCCGCGACCGCTTCCCCTGGTACACACGGCTGCGCCAAGCGCTGCTGCGCACCAGGATGCGGCCGCACCTCATCAGCGGCATCGAATTCCAGATGTTCATCTTCATCATCGGTCCACTGATCGGCCAGATCCTGTGGACCACCGCCGTCTCCGCGGTGCTGCTCGGCCTCTTCGAGCTGGTCATCATGTACAAGTTCTGGCTCTCCACCCGCGACTTCACCCGGGTGGTCGAGGAACTGGCCCCCGAGCCCCTCGTCGCCGTGGGCAGTGTCGCCAGCCATCTCCACGCCGGCCGTCACCGCAGGGGCGGCGACGAGCCCGTATACGACCCAGTGACCGTCGCGGGCGTACCGGTGGAGCAGCGCTTCCCCGCCCCGGAGCCGTACGAGGACCCAGGCTTCCAGCCGTACCCCGAACCCCGTCACGACGTGGGCTTTCGCTACGACGAGCAGGACGGACACGCCGCGCCGGGGGTCGGCTATGCCGCGGACCCCGTCTTCCACCCTCCCGGTCCACACGCTGATGTGCGCTGGGTGGAGGCCGAGGGGCGGCGGCGATGAGTACTCCCGCACCGGCCGACCACTACCGCGTCTCCATCGTCATCGGCGCGTTCAACGCGAGCGCCACGCTCGGGCGCGCCCTGGACTCGGCACTGCGTCAGACCCACTCGCAGGTCGAGGTGATCGTCGTCGACGACGCCTCCACCGACGGCACGCTCGCTGTCGCCCGGCAATACGCCGCCCGCGACGGGCGAGTACGCGTCATCGGGCGCGAGAGCAACAGTGGCGGGGTCGGCGCACCCCGCAACAACGGCATCGCCGTGGCCACCGGTCAGTACCTGATGTTCCTCGACGCGGACGACGAACTGCCGCACAAGGCCTGCGAGTCGCTCCTCCAATCGGCGCTCGCCACCGGCGCCGAGATCACGGCGGGCCGCGCTTTGCGGGTCAACCTCGCCAAGGACGAGGTGACGGTCTGGCAGCCGCAGCTGTACGGCACCGCCCGGACCGTGGAGGGCGGCCTGCGTGCCATGCCCGAACTGTTCGACGACCCGATCGCCGCGGCCAAGCTCTACCGGCTGGACTTCCTGCTCGACCAGGGCATCCGCTTCCCGGAAGAGCTCTACTTCGAGGACACCTACTTCTCGACCGTCGCCTGGTACTGCGCACGGACGATCACCCTGCTCCCCGTCCCCGTCTACCGGTGGATCTGGGAGCGCGAGAGCGACGCCCCGTCCATCACCAACCGACGGGGCGAACTGCGCAGCATCCGCGACCGCGTTCTGGTGCACCAGTACGCCGACGCCTTTCTGCTGCGCAACGGCGCGCGGGACTTGCTGGCCCACAAGGCGGCGAAGTTCCTCTCGCACGACCTGCGGCTGTACACCCCTGAACTCCGGTCGGGTGACGCCGAGTTCCGCAAGGGATTCGCCAACCTCGTCGCACCGTACCTGCAGTCCATGCCGCTCGATGTCTACGATCTCTGCGGGCCGCTGGAGCGCGTCCGCGCGTTCACCATGATGCACGGCCGGGTCGATCTCGCCCTGACCGTCTCCGACTACACCCAGAGCCGCAGCGTGCTCAGCTCGGACCTGGTGGAGCGCGACGGCAGGGTCTACTGGTCGGCGGCATTGCTGGGCCGGCCGGACGCCGAACGGTTCCTGGACGTCACGGACCTCGACCTCAGCGGCAACAGCCTCTCCGACGCCCGGCTGTTCAATCAGGCCACCCTGGTCGACATCCAGGACGGCACCCTCCATGTGACCGGATGGATCCGCAACCAGTTCGGACGGGTGGGGCCGAAGGACAAGCTGGAGCTCACCGCCGTGTTGCGCCGCCGCAGCACCAAGGCGGACCACGTCTTCGACGTCAAGGGCATCGACGTCGACGAGGAGTTCATCCGCTACCACACCACTGTGGACCTCGACGCGACGCTCGGCGCAACGGGTCCGCCCGGCAACTGGAACCTCTTCGTGCAGATCAGGCACGGCGGGGAACGCGCCACCACCACCGTCGCTGTCACGGGCGTCGACATCGAGCAGCAGCGCTATCGTGGGCGCGACGGATCCTACGAGATCTACCGGACGATCAGCGGCAACCTCGCCCTGCGCCCGGAGACCAGGGAGACGCTGACCACCGACCGCCCCCGCGGTACTCCGTGGCTGTGGTGGGAGGGCAAGCCCGCCCAGAGCCCTCCCGAACGGTCGACGGAGTACGCCGCGTCGCTCGTGGTGCACTGCCGCAACGACGAGTATCACCTCTACGAATTTCTCAGCTCGCTGCTGGCGCAGCGCGAGTTCGCCGCCACCCAGGTCATCCTGGTGGACGACGGCTCCACGGACGCCACGGCCGCACAGTTGGCCGAGTTCTCCTCGTTCCACGCCAACGTCGAGGTGGTCAGCCAGATCGCCCTGGGGCAGCGCTCCAGCTACGACAACGGGCTGAGCCATGTCCGGGCGCCCTACGTGACGTTCGCCCGAGCCCAGGACGTCCTGGGCGAGAACTGCTTGGGCCGGCTGGTCGCCGCCGCCCGCCGGGTCAAGGCCGACGTGGTGGTCGGGGACCTGGACAGTTTTCCCGGGCCGCGCCGGTTCGGCGACGAGCCTTGGCAGCGCTACTTCGAGCGGGACGCCCCCCGGGCGGAGGGGCTCGACGACGCCCCGTACTTGATCTTCTCCACCGAGCTCGGCGGAAAACTGTTCAGGACTTCGCTGCTGCGCAAGCACGGTCTGCGCACCGGCCACGGGCCGGGTTTCGAGGGCGCCTGGCTCACCGTGCCCGCGGCATTGCTGGCTCGCACGGTGACCACCGCGCCGACCGCTGTCTTCTTCGAACGGGACCCCGAGCGCCGGGATTCGCTCTTCGACCTGACGTGGAACGATCCCGTCAAGACCCAGGAGCTGATCCGGCTCTGCCGACACGTCGTCCAGATGTCGCAACGGCTGAGTCCCCGGAGCGCCCGGCTCGCACTGCGCTTCGTGGTGCGCTCGATGCAGCCGCATCTGCGCAACATCCACCGGATCATGAGCCGCATGGAGATCGCCGGCATCTTCCCGGTGCTCTGCGACCTCTACGAGCGGATACCCGATGAGCTGATCCTCACGTACGCGGCGGTCCCGATGGCCCGGCTCCAGCACCACGCCGTCCGCACCGGCGACTACGAGCTGTTCTGCGATCCGTACAGCAAGCCCGAGTATCGGCCGGACCTGCTGATCGACGACGCCGGCATGCACCGCCGCCTCGTCCAGGACCGCGTCGAGACCACCCTGCTGCGGGTGGAACGGCAGAAGGCGGTCCTGGAGACCCTCGTCGCCGACGGGGAGCACATCCGGTTCGAGGGCCTCCTGGTGCTCGGTGGCGTCGACATCGGTGAGCTCTTCAGCAACCGCCTGGAACTCGTGCTGAGCGACGGAGCCGATGAGGTGCCCCTCACCGTCGAGCAGGTCTACCGGCGCGACCGCTGGCGGGCCCGTAAGGAACAGGACTGGTACGCGGGCTGGCGTGCGGTGGCCCGACCCGGTGACCTGAGCCGCCTCTCCAACCGTGACCTCACGCTGCGGCTGCGGGTCCACGAGGGGGAGCGGCAGCAGGACATGCCGGTGGAAGCCCGGCAGATGCTGCACCGGTTCAAGGGCGTGCACCGCCTCGGGCGTGCGCGGATGCGCCTGACCATCGCCGACGACGAGACCGTTACCCTCCGCCGGGTCAGCGGTGCTCTGCACAAGTCGCGGTTCGCCCTCGGCCGGCTGCGGGAGGAGTTGCGCAACTCTCTTCCAGGCAGGGCTGGTTGGCGCACCCGGCTGCTGTACTGGCTGATGTACCCGAAACTGCACGGCAAGGACATCTGGATCATCGGTGAGCGCGAGGACACCGCGCAGGACAACTCGTACCACCTGTTCAAGTGGATCAGGGAGAACGAGCCCAGGCGCAAGGTGTACTACGCCATCAACGGAGACGCGCCGGACCGTCAGAAGATCGACCACCTGGGCCGGGTCATCGACCGGCTCTCGTGGAGGTACCGCGCCTACCTCCTGCACGCCACCCGGCTCATCAACGCCTATGACCTGGAGGCCTACCTCGGCTTCCCCGGTCTGTCCAAGCGAGCGTTCCTGCGCGGATACGGAGATCTGCTGCGCTACAAGCGGGTCTTCCTCCAGCACGGCGTCGTCTACAACGACGTCGTCCAGTCCATCCACGCCCAGGTGACCAACGTCGACATGGTGCTCACCACCGGGCGCAGCGAGCGTGCCTACTACGCGGAGCACTGCGGCTACGGATATGACCGGGTGGCGGCCACCGGGCTGCCCCGGTACGACGCGCTGACCCCGGCCCCCGGACCTCGCAAGATCCTCGTCATGCCCACGTGGCGGCGGGACATCGTGGCGCCCTCGTACAACAAGGCGGCCAAGCCCGAGATCCCGTTCGCCGCGTCCGAGTACTACCGGTTCTTCTCCGCCCTGCTACGGGACGAGAGGCTGCTGGAGGCGCTCCAGTACTATGCGGTCGAGCTGGAGTTCATGCCGCACTACGAGATCCGGCCCTACCTGAAGCACTTCCGGATCGACCACCCGTCGATCACGGTCTCCTCGACCGGCCGCGACGTACAGCTGGCGATGCGGGAGTGTTCGATGCTCGTCACCGACTACTCATCGGTGTTCTTCGACGTCGCGTACATGGGCAAGCCGATCGTCTACACGAACTTCGACGACGATGCGTTCTACAGCAAGCACTACAAGCGGGGCTACTTCGACCTCGCGCGGGACGGCTTCGGACCGGCGTGCGGCCGGGTCGACCAAGCGGTGGACGAGATCATCGCGTCGATCGCCCGCGACTTCCAGGTGGAGCCGGAGTACCGCCGCCGGGCCGAGGAGTTCTTCGTCCTGCGGGACACCAACAACTGTCGACGGGCCTTCGACGTGATCGACTCCATGGACGCCGCCGCAGGCGGCGACCCGGGGCGCATGTCGGCCCCGCTCATCATGGGACGGCCCACGGATCACCAGAAGGAACGGGTTTAGGGATGCGGCATGTGAGGGTCTTTCTGGCGGGTGACTCCAGCGTGACGAGCCGCCCGCGCAGCATGGCGCCGATGACCGGCTGGGGCCAGGTGCTCCAGATCTTCATCCAGAACGCCGAAGTAGTGAACGCCGCACGTGCCGGAGCCAGTTCACGCAGCTTCGTCGAGCGCGGCAGGCTCGACTGGATCCTGGAGAACATCGAGCCCGGCGATCTCTTGGTGGTCTCCTTCGGGCTGATCGACATGAAGCCGGGTGACGGCCGGTTCACCGAACCGTTCGGCGACTACCAGTGGTATCTGCGCAAGTACGTGCTCGGGGCGCGGGCGCGGGGAGCGCATCCGGTGCTGGTGACCAGCCATGAACGGCGCGTCTTCGACGACCACGGAAACATGCGCCGCCCACTGGGTCTCTATCCGACGGCCATGCGCGAAGTCGCGGCGGGCCTGTCCGTTCCGCTCATCGACCTCAACGCGTGGAGCGTCAACTGGTGGCGCCAGGCCGGTGCGGAGGGGACCAAGCAGCTCTTTCTCTACACGGAGCCCGGGGAGTACGCCAACTTCCCCGACGGGATCGCCGACAACACCCACCTTCGCGGTCACGGCGCGGTGGAGTGCGCGCGGTTCGTGGCGGACGAGATGTGCGCCCAGGGTTTGCTCACCCCGGCCCACTTCAGGAACCTGGAGGCCAAGATCCCGGAGACCGCGGTGGAGTTCCTCGACGACGACGACTTCGAACGACTGACCAAGTCCAGGGTCGGCTCCGGCGCCGCATCCCAGGAGAGGAGAGAGGTGCTGCTGTGAACGACTGGTATCCGCTCGTACGAGCCTGGGTCACCCACCCCCAGATGCCCCATATCGGCGGCACATTGGATCTGTTCTCCGATGTGGACCCGGCACTGCCCCTGGTGCCAGGACAGGAGTTCGGCCTCGCACTGTCGGTGACGCCGGTCGGCGGTGCCTACCGTACCTATGGGTACCTGCTCGACGACCTGCTCGGCGATCACGCCACGATGGTGCGTCACCAGGGCATGAGCCACCTGAACAACGGGCGGTACGCCACGTACGCCGGCGGCACCGAACCGCGCACGGTCAACTGCGTCGTGCGGATCGCCGACGACGCCGCCGAGGGCAGTGTGCTGTTGCCCCGGGTGATCATCGGCCTGATGACGGTCCAGGGCGACAAACTGATCCCCTCCACGGCGGTCTCGGATGCGGGGTTCCGGGTGCGGCGGCATGTGCTGGCCGGACAGAGCATGAGGCTGCGGCAGGGCGGGCGCGCGCTGCTCCCGGCCGGTCACAGTCCCGCGGAAGGGCTGCGGTTCGTCGGAGTGGGGATCGCCCGGCATGGGCTGCTGACCTGTACCGCCGATGGCGGCGTCACGTACGAGGCCGATCCGGAACACCTGGGATACGACCGCTTCGAACTCTGTTATGAGGATGCGCGCGGTCATCGGGTGTGGTCGGAAGTCACCGTGCATATCGGCGACTTCGGAGCGTCTCCTGGTGCCGTCGCGGACCATTCCTGACTTCGGTCAGTTCAGTGTGACCGTGCCGGCCTGGGCGGAGAAGAGAGAGCCGCCCGTGCTCATGGAAACGTGCACTTCGTAGTTTCCCGGACGTGCGTTCGCGAGGTTGATTCCCTTGTAGCCCGAGGTGGCGAAGTAGGCGAAGTCATAATTGCTGAAGTCGCCACGTCGGATATGCCCGCGGATGGCGGCCGGCTTACGTGACATGCCGAGCCGGAACGAGTAGATGGACTGCTCTCCGCGCAGCACTAGGTAATAATTCGCGTGCCCGTGCTCGGCTGCCTCTATTCCGTGGACGAAGAACGTTCCTTCGACGTGGAACGTTCGCTCCTTGAGCCAGGTGTTCTCGACGGAGAAAGCTGTCTCCTGGGAGTAATGGCCGATAATGGGCCTTCGGAGGAGTCGAACCTTGCGCTTGTCCCCGATCAGCGATATCTCCGTGCCTCCGAAAGGGCGTCGGATATCGAAGGGGCGGCGTGCCGAGAGGGGCGCGCGTCGGTCTATGCCTTCAGCAGGGCTCTGAATGCGAACCGAGAGGTCGTACGCGCCGGCCGGGATCTCGTTCACCAGGATTCCCTTGGGGCTCTCCGGTTCGAAGCCGCCGTCAGGGTAGTCGCAAGCGAATCGGTCGAAATAGAGACTGTAGAGATGCTTGGCCTCGGTCGTGGCGAGCGGGAACTCCCAATGGCGATTGCCCGGACCTTCGGCTATCAGGCTCTTGACCGGCCGCCCGACAGCATGGGACGGTTCGCCCGGAAGGAAGGCATGGCCGGTGAGGAGCAGCCCGGCACCGCGGATGTCCTGCTTGTTGAGCACGGCGACCACCTGGTCCGACTGGCGCAACTTGGCGAGATACATGCCTCGTTCCACCTCGTCGACCTGCGCATTGCCGTTCTCGACGAAGCCCAGGCGGGGCTCCGCACCCTCAGTCAGCGAGGCCAGCACACCGGTGACGAGCGGCAGGTTGTACCCGGACACCTCACCGTGCTGACGCACCATGGCCGAGCGCGTACGGATGAAGTTGAAATTGGCGCACCCCCAGAAAAGCTCCAGGTGCGGATGGATCTCCTTCGTGTACTGCTCATCGGCCTCGGAGGTGAAGAGGTAGATGTTGTGGCCTTGCCCGCCATAGGCGTTGACCAGGCTGGGGAGTGCTCCGTTCAGTGCGTCCACGTGCTGCTGCGGCATTGCCTCGCCGAGCATGTACCGGCCCGTCTCTGCCCGATCGCGAACGTAGTCCCCGATCAGGAACTGGGGCACGACGGAGACGATGTTCCGGTAACCGTATTTCAATCCGAAATATAGTGCCGCGCTGCCGCCCTTGGAGACGCCCAGGAGGCTGACCCGGTCGGGGGTGAGCCCGAGGCCGGTCATGGTCCGCTCGATCAGACCCGCCACCGCCGTCTCGATACCGAAATTCATGTCCCGGCACAGGTAGTAGCTGTAATGGTCGTCGAAGTCGTCGCGAATCCAGAGAATATTGGCGCGCAGATCGTTCAGCGATTTACCCGCGAAATGATATCCGGCCGGTGCTGCGAAACCTGAGAAGATGACGATCAGATGCTGAGTATCGCCCTCGGCGGGGCGGAATTTATACTCGACCGGAATCGGGCCGGAGTCGTCTGTGGCGGTCAGCACGCTCCGGCTGTCCGTAGCGGCTGGATTCGACACGAGAGGAGGGATCGGAGATGTCATGGAGATACCCTTGCCTGCTCTCGCGTGATGTCGGACACGGTGTTCCGTCGGGCTTTGGAGTCTATCCGGCCCAGGGGACGCCAGTCGAGTCGCCATATGCATCCCAGGTCGTTCTGCGGGCATCGGGCGCTGATAGTGTCCACGCGTTCGAGGGCGTTTGCGATGGGTGATTCCTCCACACCGGTGCGCCCTTTCCCCGGGCGGGTCGGACGGGGTGGCCGAGAAGGGGAGACAGAGAAACATGAGGGTACGACGGCCGGTCCGCGCGGCGGCGCTGGCCTTCGCGCCACTGCTGTTGGCGGCCTGCAGCGGCGGGGCGTCACCCGAGCGCCCCCGGGACTCCGGGCCGCCGGCTCCTGCGCCCGCCCCGACCGCCCAACGCCTGCCGGACGGGGTGACGTTCACGCACACGACCCGCACGCTCGACGACGGCGCCCCGCTGCGTCTCAGCGTCCTGACGGTGGACCGCGACGCGCCCGTGCGTATGCGTGCCGAGCACGGCGACGGCCTCGCGCAGGTCGACACCGTGGGTGCGCTGGCCCGCGGGGCGGGCGCCGTCGCAGCGGTCAACGGCACCTTCTTCGACGCCGAGGCCCCGCGCGACACCGGCGATCCGCTGGGCCTGTACGTCGCCGGGGGCACTCTGTTGAGCGAGGCGTCCAACGGCCGCACCGCTCTGGTCCTCCCGGCCCGCGACAAGCCCGCCCGCATCACCGAACTGAGCTCCGTGAGCCGGGTCACCACGGACCACGGGGTGAGCCGACCGGTGGACGGAACGAACCGGACGCCCGGCCGGATCCTCGGCTGCGGAGGTACCGGCGGCGACCGCCTCGACGGCATCGGACCGCCGGTCACGGCTCCACGCCCCGGGCGGGTGTGTACGGACCAGGATGAACTAGTCGAATTCACCACCGAATGGGGGGCATCCACGGCCGTCGGCGTCCCGGGCAGCGTCGAGGCCCTGCTCGACGCCCGATCCACCGTGATCGGTCTGCGCAGCCCTGCGGGCGGCCCCCTGCCGCAGGACGGCCGGAGCCTCATCGGCACCGGCTCCGCGGCGCACTGGCTCCGGGAGAACGCCCGGACCGGACATGGCCTCACGGTGTCCGCCACCGTGGCGGACCGGGAGGGGCGGGAGGTACCCATCGAGGGCGCCTCCGTGCTCGGCGCGGGCCCGGCCCTCGTCCGCTCCGGCCGCATCATGATCAACGCCGCCGCCAACGGTGTCTCTGCCGGGGCGTCCGGCACCCGTGCCCCGCGCACCGTCGCCGGCATCCGTGCCGACGGTGCCCTGCTCCTGGTCGTCCTCGACGGGCGCAGGCCGGGCGTCAGCGAGGGGGCGACGTTGACCGAGGCGGCGAGGGAGGTTCTCGCGCTGGGCGCGGTCGAGGCCATGAACCTGGACGGCGGCGGCTCCAGCACGATGGTGGTGCGGGACCGGGTTCGAAACAGCCCGTCGGACCCGGGCCGCACGGACGAGGACCGGCAGCGCGAGGTCTCGAACGCGATCGTCGTCGTGCCTGAACCGCTTCGCTGAGCGGTCTGTCCCGCCCGCGACGAGAGCTCCGCGCGGAATCGTTCACGCCGGACGGGCCGTACGGGATGATCTCCCGTACGGCCCGTCCGCAGTGCAATCGAGCGTTACGCCGGCACGCTCGCCACGCCCCGCGCCAGGAACGGCTTGCCGTTCACCCGCTGGGAGACGCCCTCACGGTCCAGGTACGGCGTGATGCCGCCCAGGTGGAAGGGCCAGCCCGCGCCGGTGATCAGACACAGGTCGATGTCCTGGGCCTCGGCGACGACGCCCTCGTCCAGCATCAGGCCGATCTCCTGCGCCACCGCGTCGAGCACGCGGTCGCGGGTCTGCTCCTCGGTGAGGACGGTGTCGCCCTGCTCGAGGAGGGCCGCGACCTCGGGGTCGAGGACCGGAGCGCCGGAGTCGTAGACGTAGAAGCCGCGCTTGCCGGCCTTCACGACCGCCGCGAGGTTCTGCGAGACCGTGAAACGCTCCGGGAAGGCGCGGTTCAGGGTCTCGGAGACGTGCAGGCCGATGGCCGGGCCGACCAGCTCCAGGAGCACCAGCGGGGACATCGGCAGGCCGAGTGGCTCGACGGCCTTCTCCGCGACCTCGACCGGGGTGCCCTCGTCGATGACGTTCTGGATCTCGCCCATGAAGCGGGTGAGGATGCGGTTGACGACGAACGCCGGGGCGTCCTTCACCAGGACCGCCGTCTTCTTCAGCTTGCGGGCCACACCGAACGCCGTCGCCAGCGAGGCGTCGTCCGTCTGCTCGCCGCGCACGATCTCCAGCAGCGGGAGGATCGCGACCGGGTTGAAGAAGTGGAAGCCGACGACCCGCTCGGGGTTCTTCAGCTTCGACGCCATCTCGGTCACCGAGAGCGAGGAGGTGTTGGTGGCGAGGATCGCGTGCGCCGGGGCGACCGCCTCGACCTCCGCGAACACCTGCTGCTTGACGCCGATCTCCTCGAAGACGGCTTCGATGATGAAGTCCGCGTCCGCGAAGCCCTCGGCCTTGTCGAGGACACCCGAGACCAGGCCCTTGAGGCGGTTGGCCTTGTCCTGGTTGATGCGGCCCTTGCCGAGCAGCTTCTCGATCTCGGCGTGGACATAGCCCACACCCTTGTCGACGCGCTCCTGGTCGATGTCCGTGAGGACGACCGGGACCTCCAGGCGGCGCAGGAACAGCAGCGCCAGCTGCGAGGCCATCAGGCCCGCGCCGACGACGCCGACCTTGGTGACCGGGCGGGCCAGGCTCTTGTCCGGGGCGCCGGCCGGGCGCTTGGCGCGCTTCTGGACCAGGTTGAAGGCGTAGATGCCGCTGCGCAGCTCGCCGCCCATGATCAGGTCCGCCAGCGCCTGGTCCTCGGCGTCGAAGCCGGCGGACAGGTCGCCGTCCTTCGCCGCCGCGATGATGTCCAGCGCGCGGTACGCGGCCGGGGCCGCGCCGTGCACCTTGGAGTCGGCGATGGCCCGGCCGCGGGCGACGGCCGCGTCCCAGGCCTCGCCGCGGTCGATCGCGGGCCGCTCGACGGCGAGCTCGCCCTTCAGCACGGCCGCGGTCCAGATCAGCGACTGCTCCAGGAAGTCCGCGCCCTCGAAGATCGCGTCGGCGATCCCGAGCTCGTAGACCTGCTTGCCCTTGAGCTGACGGTTCTGGTTCAGCGAGTTCTCGATGATCACCGAGACCGCGCGGTCCGCGCCGATCAGGTTCGGCAGGAGCGCGCAGCCGCCCCAGCCGGGGACCAGGCCGAGGAAGACCTCGGGCAGCGAGAACGCCGGGAGCGCCTGGGAGACGGTGCGGTAGGTGCAGTGCAGACCGACCTCGACACCGCCCCCCATGGCCGCGCCGTTGTAGTACGCGAAGGCCGGGACCGCGAGGCCGGCCAGGCGGCGGAAGACGTCGTGGCCGCCCTTGCCGATGGCCAGCGCGTCCTCGTGGCGGCCGAGCAGCTCCACGCCCTTGAGGTCGGCGCCGACGGCGAAGATGAACGGCTTGCCGGTGATGCCGACGCCCGTGATGGTGCCCTCGGACGCCTCCTTCTCGACCTGGTCGATCGCGGCGTTCAGGTTCGCCAGCGACTGCGGTCCGAAGGTGGTCGGCTTGGTGTGGTCAAGGCCGTTGTCCAGCGTGATGAGGGCGAAGTTGCCCGCGCCGGACGGAAGGTCCAGGTGGCGTACGTGCGCCTGGGTGACGACCTCGCCGGGGAACAGCTCGGCCGCACCCTTCAGAAGCTCAGTGGTGGAACTCACTTGTTGCCTCCGTCAGCGTTGAAGTGCGGGTTCTCCCAGACGACCGTGGCGCCCATGCCGAAGCCGACGCACATGGTCGTCAGGCCGTAGCGGACCTCGGGCTGCTCCTCGAACTGCCGGGCCAGCTGCGTCATGAGCCGGACACCGGAGGAGGCCAGCGGGTGGCCGTAGGCGATCGCGCCGCCGTACTGGTTGACGCGGGCGTCGTCGTCGGCGATGCCGTAGTGCTCCAGGAAGGCGAGCACCTGCACGGCGAACGCCTCGTTGATCTCGAAGAGACCGATGTCCTCGATGGAGAGACCGGCCTGGGCCAGCGCCTTCTCGGTCGCCGGGATCGGGCCGTAGCCCATGACCTCCGGCTCGACGCCCGCGAAGGCGTAGGAGACGAGGCGCATCCTGACCGGGAGGCCCATCTCGCGCGCGACATCCTCGGCGGCGAGCAGGGAGGCGGTGGCGCCGTCGTTGAGTCCCGCGGCGTTACCGGCCGTCACGCGGCCGTGGGCGCGGAACGGGGTCTTCAGACCGGCCAGGGACTCCATGGTGGTGCCCGGGCGCATCGGCTCGTCGGCGGTGACCAGGCCCCAGCCCGTCTCCCCGACATCGGCGTTCGTGCGGCGCACCGAGACCGGCACCAGGTCCTGCTGGATCTTGCCGTTGGCGTACGCCTTGGCGGCCTTCTCCTGCGAACGCACCGCGTACGCGTCGGCACGGTCCTTGGTGATCGTCGGGTAGCGGTCGTGCAGGTTCTCCGCCGTCATGCCCATGAACAGGGCGGACTCGTCGACCAGCTTCTCGGAGACGAAGCGCGGGTTCGGGTCGACGCCCTCGCCCATCGGGTGGCGGCCCATGTGCTCGACGCCACCGGCCACGACGACGTCGTACGCGCCGAAGGCGATGGAACCGGCCGTCGAGGTGACGGCGGTCAGCGCGCCCGCGCACATGCGGTCGATCGAGTAGCCGGGGACGGACTGCGGCAGACCGGCCAGGATTCCGGCGGTACGGCCCAGCGTCAGGCCCTGGTCCCCGATCTGCGTGGTCGCGGCGATGGCGACCTCGTCGATCTTCTTGGGGTCCAGGTCCGGGTTGCGGCGCAGCAGCTCCCGGATGGCCTTCACGACGAGGTCGTCGGCGCGGGTCTCGTGGTAGATGCCCTTGGGGCCCGCTTTGCCGAACGGGGTGCGGACGCCGTCGACGAAGACGACGTCCCGGATGGTACGAGGCACGGTGGCTCTCCTCCAGGGTGCGGGATGGCACTGCTGCGGGGCACGCCACGGGGGCGCGCCGCCTGCCCTCATGCTACTTGCGGGTAACCAGACTGCCCACCCCTCGCGGCCGGAGCGTCGAAGGTCACACCGTCCCGGTGCCCGGTACGGGCCGTCCCGGCGGCCGCGCGGCGAAAGAAAGAGCTCTGAACCTGGCGCGATTTCGACCATCGGTTCGGCCCGTGGGCGGGTCCGGGGAAGCGGAACACCCCCGGTCGGTGACCAGGGGTGTTCGCTGCGTCACGGGAACGGGTGTGTCAGGAGGCGTCCAGCGCCCGCACCAGGAGCGGGGCGACCTGCTGGATCTGCCAGTTCCGCGCCCCGTACCCGGCGAGGGTGTCCTCGACGGCGCCCGGCGTCGGGTTCTTCGGCGGCTCCCAGCACACTCGGCGCACGGTGTCCGGGGTGATCAGGTTCTCCTGGGGCATGTGGAGGCGTTCGGCCAGTTCGGAGACGGCGGTGCGGGCGGCCGAGAGCCGGGCGGCGGCGGCCGGGTCCTTGTCGGCCCAGGAGCGCGGGGGAGGCGGTCCGGCCGGCTGCTGGCCGGGCTGCGGCAGCGCCGTCTCGGGCAGCGCCTTGGCTCGGTCCACGGCGGCCTGCCACTGCTCCAGCTGACGGCGTCCCATGCGGTGGCCGAATCCCGGCAGCGCGGACAGGGCCTGTACGTCGACCGGCAGCGCGAGCGCGGCCTCGATGATCGCGGCGTCGCCGAGCACCTTGCCCGGGGAGACGTCGCGGCGCTGGGCGACCTGGTCACGGGCGGTCCACAGCTCCCGGACGACGGCCATCTGACGGCGGCGGCGCACCTTGTGCATGCCCGACGTGCGGCGCCAGGGGTCCTTGCGGGGCGGCGCGGGCGGGGCGGAGGCGATGGCGTCGAACTCCTCCCGGGCCCACTCCAGCTTGCCCTGCCGCTCCAGCTCGTCCTCCAGCTCGTCGCGCAGGTCGATCAGGAGCTCCACGTCGAGCGCGGCGTAGCGCAGCCAGGGCTCGGGCAGCGGGCGGGTGGACCAGTCGACCGCGGAGTGGCCCTTCTCCAGGGCGTATCCGAGGACGTTCTCCACCATCGCGCCGAGGCCGACGCGCGGGAAGCCCGCGAGCCGTCCGGCCAGCTCGGTGTCGAACAGCGAAGTGGGGGTCATGCCTATGTCCCGCAGGCACGGCAGGTCCTGGGTCGCCGCGTGCAGGATCCACTCCGTGCCGGACAGCGCGGAGCCGAGGCCGGCGAGGTCGGGGCAGCCGACCGGGTCGATCAGGGCGCTGCCCGCGCCCTCGCGGCGCAGCTGTACGAGGTAGGCGCGCTGGCCGTAGCGGTATCCCGAGGCGCGCTCGGCGTCGACGGCCACCGGGCCGGTGCCCGCGGCGAAGGCCGCGATCACCCCGGCGAGGGCGTCGTCGGACGTCACTACCGGGGGAACGCCCTCGCGCGGTTCGAGCAAGGGGATCGGCGCCGGGGCGACGTCGTCCGGGGGAGCGCCCCCGGTGGTTCGCAGTGAACTGTCTGCTGCGGTCTCTTGGGCGTCGGTCACGTGTCAAGGGTATCTGTGTATGCGCGGAGCCCGTCGACGGAACGTTCCGTCGACGGGCGGCCATGCGCGTATTCCAGCCGGAACCGCATCGGTGCACGTCCCGGCGGGGTGCGGTCAGTGGATGATGCCCGTCCGCAGGGCGACCGCGACCATTCCGGCACGGTCTCCGGTGCCGAGCTTGCGGGCGATGCGGGCGAGGTGGGACTTGACGGTCAGGGCGGAGAGGCCCATCGAGACGCCGATGGCCTTGTTGGACTGGCCTTCGGCGACCAGGCGGAGCACCTCCACCTCACGTCCGGACAGTTCGCGGTAGCCGCCCGGGTGGCTCGGGGAACCGGGAGGCCTGCGGTGCATACGGGCCGCGTTGGCGCCGATGGGGGCGACGCCGGGGCGGGTGGGGTGGCCGATGTTGGTTCGGGTGCCGGTGACGACGTAGCCCTTCACGCCGCCCGCGAGGGCGTTGCGAACGGCGCCGATGTCGTCGGCGGCGGAGAGGGCGAGACCGTTGGGCCAGCCTGCGGCGCGGGTCTCGGACAGCAGGGTCAGCCCGGAACCGTCGGGCAGGTGGACGTCGGCAATGCAGATGTCGCGCGGATTGCCGACGCGGGGGCGTGCCTCCGCGATGGACGACGCTTCGATGACGTCACGTACTCCGAGGGCCCACAGATGGCGGGTGACGGTGGAACGGACGCGCGGGTCGGCCACGACGACCATGGCCGTCGGCTTGTTCGGGCGGTAGGCGACCAGGCTTGCGGGCTGCTCAAGGAGAACGGACACCAGGCCTCCTGGGGGAGTGGCGGGACGGGCCGGCTCGGGGGGTGAAGCCGGGGCGAACCGTGCTTGAAGGGTCATTGACCTCTTCGGCAGCGGACCCGTCCTCCTTTAGGGGAAGATCGCTATTTGATGCGTAACAATTCGGGCAAATAGGACGCGCGATCGATTGTACGAAAAGAGCGTCGGCGCTTGTGCGAAACGGGTGACGGAGTGTTACGAAACCTGCGGCCCGCGCCGTTGCGGCAACGTCACCACCGCCGCGTCAGCCGGATCCGACGGCGGCAGTCCCGCGATCTGGCACAGCAGATCACCCCAGGCCATCAGGTGCGACGCCGTGTCCGGCACACCGCCGCGTGACTCCCTCGGCGTCCACGAGGCCCTGATCTCGATCTGCGTCGCCGGGCGGCGCGTGGACAGCGCACCGAAGTAGTGCGATCCGGCGCGCGTCACCGTCCCGCCGGCCTCTCCGTACGACAGGCCCCGCGCGTCCAGCGCACCCGTCAGCCAGGACCAGCACACCTCCGGGAGCAGCGGGTCCGCCGCCATCTCCGGCTCCAGCTCCGCCCGGACCAGCGTCACCAGCCGGAACGCGCCCTGCCAGGCGTCGTGCCCCGCCGGATCGTGCAGCAGGACCAGCCTGCCGTCCGCGAGATCGTCCTCGCCGTCCACCACTGCCGCCTCCATGGCGTACGCGTGCGGGGCGAGCCGCTGGGGCGGCCTGGTCACCTCCACCTCCAGCTCCGGGCGGAGCCGCGCGGAGCGCAGCGCGTCGACCGCCGCCAGGAACGCGGGCGGCACGGAAGGTTCCTCCGCGCGGTCCTTGCTTTCAACGCCGTCGGAATGATCGGAAAATTGTCCCTGAGCCGGAGCCATGCGGGGAAGAGTAGGCGGAAGCCGGGCCGCGTGCGGGGAGAGACACCCGTGCGGGGCCGGGCTCCTTCGGCGCGCGTGCGAAGATTCTGTGCGTGAGTGCCAACGACAGCCCTTCGGGCCAGCAGACGACGACCTCCGCCAGCCTCGACGCGGTCCGCCACGCCACCCACGACTCGGCGTTCCTGCGGGCCTGCCGCCGCGAGCCCGTCTCCCACACGCCGGTCTGGTTCATGCGCCAGGCGGGGCGCTCGCTGCCCGAGTACCTGAAGGTCCGCGAGGGCATCGCGATGCTCGACTCCTGCATGATGCCGGAGCTGGTCGCCGAGATCACCCTCCAGCCCGTACGCCGCCACAAGGTCGACGCCGCGATCTACTTCAGCGACATCGTCGTGCCCCTGAAGGCCATCGGCATCGACCTCGACATCAAGCCCGGCGTCGGCCCCGTCATCGCCGAGCCGATCCGCACCCGCGCCGACCTGGCCCGGCTGCGCGACCTCACCCCCGAGGACGTCCCGTACGTCACCGAGGCCATCGGGATGCTCACCGCCGAGCTGGGCGCCACCCCGCTCATCGGCTTCGCCGGGGCCCCCTTCACGCTGGCCAGCTACCTCGTCGAGGGCGGCCCCTCACGCAACCACGAGCGCACCAAGGCCATGATGTACGGCGACCCGCGGCTCTGGGCCGACCTCGTCGACCGGCTCGCCGAGATCACCGGCGCCTTCCTCAAGGTGCAGATCGAGGCCGGCGCCTCCGCCGTCCAGCTCTTCGACTCCTGGGTCGGCGCGCTGGCCCCCGCCGACTACCGCCGCGCGGTGCTGCCCGCCTCCGCGAAGGTCTTCGACGCCGTCGCCCCCTACGGCGTCCCCCGCATCCACTTCGGCGTCGGCACCGGCGAGCTGCTCGGCCTGATGGGCGAGGCCGGCGCGGACGTCGTCGGCGTCGACTGGCGGGTCCCGCTGAACGAGGCCGCCCGCCGCGTCGGCCCCGGCAAGGCGCTCCAGGGCAACCTCGACCCGGCGGTGCTGTTCGCGCCGACCCCGGCCGTCGAGGAGAAGACCCGCGAGGTGCTGGACGCCGCCGCCGGTCTGGAGGGCCACATCTTCAACCTGGGCCACGGCGTCATGCCGAACATGGACCCGGACGCGCTCACCCGCCTCGTGGGTTACGTCCACGAGCAGACCGCGCGCTGAGCCAACGGTCCCGGGGCCCACGCCCCGGGACCGGCCGTCAGCTCCCCGCGCCCCGCACCGCCGTCACCGTCTTGCGGGCGGCCACCAGCACCGGGTCCCAGACCGGCGAGAACGGCGGCGCGTAACCGAGGTCGAGCGCCGTCATCTGCTCCACTGTCATTCCGGCCGTCAACGCCACCGCCGCCACGTCGACCCGCTTCGCCGACCCCTCACGGCCGACGATCTGCACCCCGAGCAGCCGGCCCGTACGGCGCTCCGCGATCATCTTCACCGTCATCGGCTTCGCCCCCGGGTAGTAGCCCGCCCGCTGGGTCGACTCGATGGTCGCCGTGACGTAAGCCAGCCCGACCGCGCGGGCGTCCTTCTCCCGCAGCCCGGTCCGGGCGATCTCCAGGTCGCAGACCTTGCTCACCGCCGTACCGACCACGCCCGGGAACGTGCCGTAGCCGCCCCCGACGTTGGAACCGATCACCTGGCCGTGCTTGTTGGCGTGCGTGCCCAGCGCGATGTGCCGGGTCCGGCCCGCCACCAGGTCCAGGACCTCCACGCAGTCGCCGCCCGCCCAGATGTTCTCGTGGCCCACCACCCGCATCGACAGATCCGTCAGCAGCCCGCCCTGCGGCCCCACCGGCAGCCCCGCCCCGCGCGCCAGAGCCGTCTCCGGCTCCACGCCGATGCCGAGGACCACCACGTCCGCCGGATAGCTCCCCGCGTCCGTCGCCACCTCGCGCACCCGCCCGTCCGGACCGGTGAGGATCCCGGTCACGGCGGCCCCGTTGACCGTGGTGATGCCCAGCCCGTCCATCGCGTCGTGGACGAGCCGCCCCATGTCCGGGTCGAGCGTCGCCATCGGCTGCTCGCCCCGGTTGAGGACGGTCACCTCGAAGCCCCGCTTGAGCATCGCCTCGGCCATCTCGACGCCGATGTACCCCGCGCCCACCACGACCGCCCGGCGGCTCTCCCGCGCACCCAGGGCGTCCAGCGAGTCCAGGAGCGCCTGCCCGTCGTCCAGGGTCTGCACCCCGTGCACCCCGGGCGCGTCCATACCGGGCAGCGCCGGGCGCACCGGACGGGCCCCGGTGGCGATCACCAGCTTGTCGTAGCCGGTCCAGTACGTCTTCCCGCTCTCCCGGTCCAGCGCCTTCACCCGCCGCCCGGGCACGTCGAGTTCCGTCACCTCGGTCCGCATCCGCAGATCGATGTCCCGCTCCCGGTGCTCCTCGGGGGTGCGGGCGATCAGGTCGTCGCGCGCCGCGACGTCACCGCTCACCCAGTACGGGATGCCGCACGCGGAGTACGACGTGAAGTGGCCGCGCTCGAAGGCGACGATCTCCAGCGCGTCCGCCGCCTTCAGCCTGCGGGCCTGTGACGCGGCGGACATGCCCGCCGCGTCACCGCCGATGACCACCAGTCGCTCCGCTGCCATGCCGGGTCCCCTTTCGCCGATGCGCCCTCTCGGCGCATCACCACGTCGGAGCCCCACGCTACGGCGGTCAGGGAGCCGGAGCGCCCTCCGCCTCCGGCCGGGGCGCCGCCGGGGCCCTGCGGGCCGCCCGCCGGGCCCGCAGCACCCGCCACACGAGCAGCGCCAGGGCCCCGGTGACCAGGAACGGGAACGCGGCCCCGAACGCCACCGCGATCCACCGCAGCACCGTCACGAACGCGTCCCAGCCGCCGCCCAACGCGTCCAGGAACCCGGTGTCCTCCTCCCGCCCGTCGTCGCCCGGGGCGTCCGGCGGCGTCAGGTCCAGGGTGATCGTCGCCAGCGAGGTGCGGTCCTTCAGGCCCGACTGCTGGGCCAGCAGCGACTCCAGGTCGGACTGACGGCTGCTCAGCTCACCCTCCAGGGCGACCACATCGCTGATCCTCTCCGCCCGGTCCATCAGCTCCCGCACCCGCGCCACACTCGCGCGCTGGGTGGCGATCCGGCTGTCCACGTCGACCACCTGGTCGGTGACGTCCTTCGCGTCCGAGGTGCGCGACAGCAGCTTCCCGGAACCGGACAGCTCCCGCAGCACCTCCTGGTACCGGTCCTGCGGCACCCGCAGCACCAGGTGCGAGGTCTCGCGGGCGTCGTCGAGCCGCTCGGTCTCCTCCGTCGCGACGAGGCCCCCCGCGCCCTCGGCCGCGCCGCGCGCGGCGGCGACCGCCCTCGCCACGTTCTTCACCTCGACGGAGAGCGTGGCCGTACGGATGACGTGGGTGGCCGCCGCCCCCGGCTTCGGCGCCGCCTTCGACCCGGCCGGTTTCCCGTCCGCCCGCTCCTCGGCCGCAGACGCGGCCCCGTCGGCGTCCGCCCCGGCCCCCGCCCGCTCCCCGGACGGCGCGTACGTGCTGTCCGCCGCCTTCTCGCCGCTGCCCGACGCGTCGCCCGACGCCCCGCAGCCGCCGACGGCGAGCAGGAGGCCGAGCACCCCGGCCACGAGAGCGGCTCGCCCACGGGCCGGGGATCGATCGGCTCTGCTGTTCCATTCCATAACGGGTCCCCCCAGGACGGTGGTTGATGGTGCCGGTTCGACGCGCCCGCCCCGGGACCGGTTGCCGGCGGGCGGTTTCGAAGTGGTCACGGTCAGGACGCGGTACGGGTTTGAGAGAGTGGACCCATGCAGCGTTCTCAACAGCGTGCGGAAACGCCCCCGGGCCACGTCGTCGTCATCGGCGGCGGCATCGCCGGCCTGGCGGCCGCCCACCACCTGGTCTCCACCGGACTGCGGGTCACCCTCCTGGAGGCGACGGACCGGCTCGGCGGGAAGCTCATGACCGGCGAGGTCGCGGGCGTCCAGGTCGACCTGGGGGCCGAGTCGATGCTCGCCCGGCGCCCCGAGGCGGTCGCCCTGGCCCGCGAGGTGGGCCTCGCCGACCGCCTCCAGCCGCCCGCCACCGCCACCGCCTCGCTGTGGACGCGCGACGCGCTGCGCCCCATGCCCAAGGGGCACGTCATGGGCGTCCCCGGCGACCCGGCGGTGCTCGGCGAGGTGCTGTCCCCCGAGGGCCTGGCCCGGATCGCCGAGGAGCGCGACCTGACCCCGACCCCCGTCGGCGACGACGTCGCGGTCGGCGCGTACGTCGCCGACCGGCTCGGCCGCGAGGTCGTGGACCGGCTGGTGGAGCCCCTCCTCGGCGGGGTCTACGCCGGTGACGCCTACCGGATCTCGATGCGCGCCGCCGTCCCCCAGCTCTTCGAGGCGGTGAAGGAGGGCGGGCCGCTGCTGGAGGGCGTACGCCGTATCCAGGAGCGGGCCGCCGCCCGGCAGCAGACCGGACCCGTCTTCCAGGGCGTCGAGGGCGGCATCGGCACCCTCCCCGCGGCCGTCGCCGACGCCGTACGGGCCGGTGGCGGCGAGATCCTCGACCGGACCCCCGTCCTGGGCCTGACCCGTACGGAAACGGGGTGGGCCGTCCGCACCGACACCCGGACGCTCGCCGCCGACGGCATCGTCCTGGCCTCCCCCGCCTGGTCCGCCGGCACGCTGCTGGCCGCCGAGTCCCCGGCCGCGTCCGCCGAGCTGTCCGGAGTCGAGTACGCCTCGATGGCCCTGGTGACCCTGGCCTTCCGGCGGGCCGACATCGAGCGGTACGAGGCCCTGCGCGGCCGTTCCGGATTCCTCGTACCGCCGGTCGACGGCCACACGATCAAGGCGTCCACGTTCTCCAGCAACAAGTGGCAGTGGGTCGCGGACAGCGCCCCCGACCTGTTCGTGCTCCGTACCTCCGTCGGCCGGTACGGCGAGGAGGACCATCTGCACCGCGAGGACGAGGAGCTCGTCGCCGTCTCCCTGCGCGACCTCGCCGCGGCCACGGGACTGACCGCCCGCCCCGTGGACACCGAGGTCACCCGCTGGATCGGCGGCCTGCCGCAGTATCCGGTGGGCCACCTCGCCCGGGTCGCCCGGATCCGCGACGAGGTCGCCAAGCTGCCCGCGCTGCGGGTCTGCGGCGCGGTCTACGACGGGGTCGGCATCCCCGCCTGCATCGCGAGCGCGCGCCGGGCGGCCGACGAGATCGCGGGGGAGATCACGGGGAAGATCCCGGCAGGGACGACGGCGGGGACGACGGGAGAGATCATCGCCACGTCGACCCTGGTTCGGGGCACGGGGAGCGAGGCGGGACAATAGCCGTATGAGTGCCCCTGAGACTGTGACATCAAGCAAGAGTCCGAACGCCGGCAAGAAGGCCAAGGACCTCAACGAGGTCATCCGCTACACCCTGTGGTCGGTCTTCAAACTGCGCGACGTGCTCCCGCTGGACCGCGCGGGATACGCCGACGAGGTCCAGGAGCTGTTCGACCAGCTCGCGGCCAAGGACATCACCGTCCGCGGCACCTACGACGTGTCCGGGCTGCGGGCCGACGCCGACCTCATGATCTGGTGGCACGCCGAGACCTCGGACGAGCTCCAGGAGGCGTACAACCTCTTCAGGCGCACCAAGCTCGGCCGCGCCCTCGACCCGGTCTGGTCGAACATGGCGCTGCACCGGCCGGCCGAGTTCAACAAGTCGCACGTCCCGGCGTTCCTCGCCGACGAGACGCCGCGCGACTACATCAGCGTCTACCCCTTCGTCCGGTCCTACGACTGGTACCTGCTGCCCGACGAGGACCGCCGCCGCATGCTCGCGGACCACGGCAAGATGGCCCGGGGCTACCCGGACGTCCGCGCCAACACGGTCGCCTCGTTCTCGCTGGGCGACTACGAGTGGGTCCTCGCCTTCGAGGCGGACGAGCTGTACCGCATCGTCGACCTGATGCGTCACCTGCGCGCCTCCGAGGCACGTCTCCACGTGCGCGAGGAGGTCCCGTTCTACACGGGCCGCAGGAAGAGCGTCGCAGACCTGGTGGCCGGGCTCGCATAACCAGCGAGTCCCGCACCACCCCAACCCGGAAGATCAGAAGGGCGGGCACCGGGCACCGATCGTGCCGTCCGCTCCTCCAGCGACACCGGGTTCGGCTTCGGGGGCCGTCGCACCGTCATGGTGCGGCGGCCCCCGCTCCGTGCCGCCCCGCCGACAGCCGGGCTCAGTCCAGCGACACCGGGTTCGGCTCCGGGTGCGCCGCGCAGTCCGCGCCCCGCCCCGGCACCTCACCGGTCAGCAGGTACCGGCGCAGATGGTCGTCGACGCAGGTGTTCCCGGCCCCGCCGATGCCGTGCGTCCCGGCGTCCCGCTCGGTCACCAGCGACGACCCGGGCAGCCGCTTCCGCAGCTCCAGCGCCCCCTTGTACGGGGTCGCCGCGTCCCGCTCCGCCGCCAGGATCAGCACCGGCGGCAGCTCGCCCCACCGCGTCCCGACCTCCAGCGGCCGCTGCCGGGGCGCGGGCCAGAAGGCGCACGGCAGGTTGGCGAAGGCGTTGTCCCAGGTCTCGAACGGCGCGACGCGCGCCAGCTCCGTGTGGTCGCGGTCCCACACCTCGAACTCCTCGGGCCACGGCGCGTCGTTGCACTCGACGGCCGTGTACACCGCCTTGGCGTTCTCGTTGTCCGCGGCCGCCACCGCACGCGGGGAGGCCTGCGCGACCAGCGGCTCCGGGTTGCCCCGGACGTACTCGGAGAGCGCCGTCGCCCGCATCGCCCAGTAGTCGTCGTAGTAACCGGCCCCCAGGAACGCCGAGTGCAGCTGCCCCGGCCCGACCTTCCCGCCCGCGGGCTTCTCCGCCAGCTCGGCGCGCACCTCGTCGTAGTGCCGCTGCACCGACTCGGGCGTGTCCCCCAGGTGGTAGACGTCGTCGTGCTTGGCCACCCAGCGGCGGAAGTCCTCCCAGCGCGCCTCGAAAGCCAGCGACTGACCCATGTTGGAGCGGTACCAGATCTGCTCCGGGTCCGGGTCGACCACCGAGTCGAAGACCATGCGCCGCACGTGGGAGGGGAACAGCGTCGCGTACAGCGCGCCGAAGTACGTCCCGTAGGACGCCCCCATGAACGTCAGCCGCTCCTCGCCGAGCGCGGCCCGCAGGACGTCCAGGTCACGGGCGTTGTTGAGCGACGTGTAGTGCCGCAGCGTCTCGCCCGCGTGGCTCGCGCAGCCCTGTGCGTACGCCTTCGCCCGGGCGACGCGCCGCTCCTTGTACTCCCGCGTCGGGTGCGTCGGCGCGTCGGTCGGGCCCTTCGTGTACGCCGCCGGGTCCTGGCAGGTCAGCGGGGCGGAGGAGCCGTTCACCCCGCGCGGGGCGTAGCCGACCAGGTCGTACGCCTCGGCGATCTCCTTCCACTCCGGCAGCTCCCCGGCCATCGGGAAGGTGATGCTGGAGGCGCCGGGGCCGCCCGGGTTGTAGACGAACGCGCCCTGCCGGGCGTCGGCCGGGCCGGTGGCACCGGTGCGGCTGACGGTCAGTTCGAGCTGCTTCCCGTCCGGTTCGGCGTAGTCGAGGGGAACCTTCACCGTGCCGCACTTCAGGGAGTCCGGGAGCATCTCCTTCTCCGGGCAGGAGACGAAATCGATCCCGGCGGCCGTGGCACGGGCGGCGGCGATCGCGGTGCCCCGGCCCTCGGCGGAGCCCCGGCTCTCCCAGGCCCCGGCGGGAGCGACGGCCAGGGCGGACAGGACCAGGGAGCCGATCGATGTGTACAGCGCAGCAGTTCTCACGCGCGGTGCCTCTCTGCGGATGCGGAGAGGGATGGTCGGGCGGGCGGGACGGTGAAGTCCAGCACCGCCCGAGCATGTCCGGAACCATGACTCCGATGGGCGGTCAGCTTCCGCGTCACGCAGCGCGGTTCAGGAACCGCCGCCCCCGCCGCAGCCCGACCCGCCCGAGCCGCCGCCGCAACTCGAACCTCCCGAGCTGGAGCCGCCGCCGCAGCTCGATCCGCCGCTGCCCCCGCACCCGGATCCCGAGGAACATCCGGAGCCACCCCCGCCGCAGCTCGATCCGGAGCCACCCCCGCTGGAACCTCCGCAGCTGGAGCCGCCGGGACTGGAGGCGGCGCACCAGACCGTCGCCACCGCGAAGGCCGACGCCCCCGCCGTGCTCCCCGCGTACCCGGGCCGCCCGCTCCCCGCGAGGCCGGAACGCGACCGCCTCGCCGACGCGGTCAGGCGGCTCGCCGCGACCAGTTGCTCCCAGAGCGCCCGGTCCGGGAGCGCGCGCAGCCCCCGTGTGGCGACCAGGTGGGCCGGGGTCTCCGGGTGGACCCGGGCCGCCCGGCATGCCTGGGCGGCCCGGCGGCCCGCTCGGGTGATCCGCTTGGCCGCGGCCGAGGCGATGACGAGCCCGCTGATCCCGCCGAGCAGGATCGCGGGCAGCACCTTTAGGACGAACGGGACCGGCATGCTCAGGCTCACGTCCGTCGTCACGTACTGGAGGACGGTGAGGACGATCGACAGCGGGAGCGCGACGAAGCAGCTCACTCCCTGGACCAGTCCCCAACGTCGTACGGGGCGGCCCTCGCCGGGCGGAACCAGCAGGCCCCGCTGCGCCAGCCCGTCGCCGATCTCCTGCACGGCCGGGTGGCGCATCACCGCGTCCCGCACCAGGTGCAGGGCGCCGCTCGGAGCGGTGGACAGCTCCTGGAACACCGCGCGTTCCACCGGGTCGTTCGCCTGCGCATAACGTACGGAGATGATGCCGGGACCGCCGATGAGCACCCGGCCGTCCGTGTGCAGGGCGGTGAGCGCGGTGTCCGCGACCCCGGCCGGACCGCCGGTCAGGAAGGCCGCCTCGTAGACGTCGTGGACGGCGGGGAAACGGCCGGCCGACGGGATGCGGGACCGGGAGACGGCCGATTTCGTGATGAGGAGCACGGTGGAGACGACGACCGCGAAGGTCACCAGCAGCGCGAGCACGTTCACGGCGTCCCCTTCCTCACGAGGGCGGCACGGGCCGCCCGGACCAGACGGGTGGTACGGCGCGGCGGCCGGGCGCCCGACCGGTCCTGCCACCAGTACGTGAGCCGGCGCCGCGCCACCGGATCGGCGGGACCGCCCGCGATGAGCACGTGCTCCGCGAAGTCCAGGGCGTCGCGCCGGTACCCGCCGGACATCGGGCGGCCCCCGGCGTACGCGAGGAAAGCGGCGCGGTAGCCGTCGCCGAGGATCTCCGGCAGCTCCGGTGCGACCTTGGCGACGACGTCCGCGCGCTTGGCGGCCAGCGCCCGGCTCTGCACCCGCAGCCGCCGGTGGTCGAAGCCCTCGGGGGCCGGGGTGCCCGCCACCAGCGAGGAGAGCAGCGCGGTCTGCGCGACGGCGGTACGGTCGCGGGTCCCGGCGGGCACGGGGGCGGCGGGCGCACGGCCCCGGTCACCGCCCCCGTCACGTGCCGCGTGCCGGGTCGCGGGACGCTGCTCCGCCGGGGGTGCGGCGTCCCGCAGCGTCGCCCGGATCGCGTCCAGCTCGCCCGCCAGCTCCGCGGCCGGCGGGAAGGCGTCGTCGCGCTCCAGCAGCACGCCCGGCGGGTCGACCCGGGAGCGCAGCTCGGCCAGCACCTGAAGGACCGGAGCGGTCACCGGGTGGGCATGCGTGTCGTGCCAGACGCCGTTCCTCTCGACCCCGCCCGCCACATGGACGTACGCGATGGCCTCCACCGGAAGCTCGTCCAGCGCCTTCGCCGGATCCTGGCCGAGGTTGACGTGATTGGTGTGCAGGTTGGCCACGTCGATCAGCAGCCGTACCCCGGTCCGCTCGACCAGCTCCGCCAGGAACTGCCCCTCGGTCAGCTCCTCGCCCGGCCAGGTGATCAGCGCCGCGATGTTCTCCAGAGCCAGCGGCACCGGCAGCGAGTCCTGCGCGATCCGCACGTTCTCGCACAGCACGTCCAGCGCTTCCCAGGTGCGCGGCACCGGCAGCAGATGCCCCGCCTCCAGCCTCGGCGACGCGGTCAGCGGCCCCCCGGCCCGTACGAACGCGATGTGCTCGGTCACCAGCGGCGTCCCCAGCAGCTCGGCGCGCGCCGCGAGGGAGGCGAGGCGCGCGGGGTCCGGGCGGTCGGCGCCGCCGAGCCCGAGCGCCACCCCGTGCGGTACGACCCGCACGCCCCGTTCCCGGAGCCGTAGGAGGGAGTCCGGGAGATGGCCGTCGCAGAGGTTCTCCGCGACGGCCTCGACCCAGTCGATCCCCGCCAGCGCCTCCACCTCGTCCGCGATCTCCGGCCGCCAGCCGATGCCGATGCCCAGTTCCATGGCGTTTCCCCCGTCCCCCTGCCGCACACCTCGTACTGTTCAGGGGTCATGGCCCCGTCAGGCGGCGATGAACCCGACCAAGGGGACGTTCAGAGCTGGATTTGAGGTTCCCGGACCGCCGTTCCTCGTCAGGGCGTCGGACTCATCGCGGGCGGCACCGGGAGATACGGAGAAGGAACGAGGAATGTTCAGCGGCGCAGCGCCGGGTGGTCGGCGACCACCGTGCAGGACCCCGGGGCGATCTCGGTGAACCCCGCGTCCCGCACCACCGGCAGCCCGCTCACCGTCAGCTCCCGCCAGCGCTCCGCACCGGCAGTGGCGACGCAGAGCGGGAAGCCGGCCTCGCGCCACGCCTTGCGCTCGGTGTCGGACAGCTCCCACCAGGCGAGCTGGGCCGCATGCCCCGCCTGCGCCATCGTCTTGCCCGCCGACATGTCCAGCTCCGGGTTGAGCCACAGCACCGGGCCGGAGAGATCGGGCGCTGCGGGCGGCTCGGGATCCTCCAGATCGGTGCCCGACACCTGGAGCTTGGCCAGCTCCTTGGGCCAGCCGTCCAGCGGGATCGGCGGGAACACCCGTACCTCCGCGCCGTCCTCACCCGTCACCGTGATGCCGTCCAGCGCCGCGGCCTTGCGCCACTCCGCACCACGCGCCCGCCGTACGACCTTGCGGATCCGGGCGTCCTGCCAGTCCCGCATCGCCCCGGACCACTCGCCGTCGTCCAGCGACCGCTCGTCGGAGAGGATCGTCAGCACCGCACGGGCGGCGCTCCGCAGCGCGTCGGTGCGGGCGGGCGGATCCGTCTTCTCCAGGTGGAGCACCAGCGGCAGCACGAACTGCCGCGGCTGGTCGCGGTCGGTCGGACCATCGTGGAACGGACTCTCGGAGGCGGGGGCAGGGATGTCATCGCTGGTCACCGTCCCAGTCTGCCAGGCCGGACCCGTCACCTGCTTGGCGGAACGACCGGGTCCGGGTGAGGATGCTCCGTATGAAGAGCGATCTCTTTTCCAGCGACCACATGGCCCAGCCGGCCACCGCCCCCGGTATGACCCTGCAGAACACCAAGTCGATCAAGTACGCCGTCAATGGGGAGATGCACGCCCGGCAGGGCTCGATGATCGCCTTCCGCGGCAACCTCCAGTTCGAGCGCAAGGGCCAGGGCATCGGCGGCATGCTCAAGCGCGCGGTGACGGGCGAGGGCCTGGCGCTCATGGCCGTCCGGGGTCAGGGCGAGGCGTGGTTCGCGCACGAGGCGGCGAACTGCTTCATCGTCGAGCTGGACCAGGGCGACTCCATCACCATCAACGGCCGCAACGTCCTCTGTTTCGACCCCACGCTCTCCTACGAGATCAGCACCGTGAAGGGCGCCGGAATGGTCGGCGGCGGCCTCTTCAACAGCGTGTTCACGGGCTACGGCAAGCTCGGCCTGATGTGTGAGGGCACCCCGATCGTGATTCCCGTGACCGGCGCCCAGCCGGTGTACGTGGACACGGACGCGGTCGTCGGCTGGAGCCAGCAGCTCACGACCAGCCTCAACCGCTCGCAGAGCGTCGGTTCGATGGTGCGCGGCGGATCCGGCGAGGCTGTCCAGCTGATGCTCCAGGGCGAGGGCTTCGTCATCGTGCGGCCGAGCGAGGCCAGGCCGGAGAAGACCTCCAACTGACGGTGGAGCTGAAGGGCGTGGGCCACCGGTACGGCCTCCGCGGCGCCTGGGTGCTGCGCGGGGTCGAGCTCACGCTGCACCGACGACGGGGCACGCGCCGTATCCCGGCCGGCCGCCGCGCTCGCCGGACTGCTCGCCGTCCTGTGCTGCGTGCTGCTGGGCGTGGCCGTGGGGGGCGCTGAGCACCCGTCCGGTGCCGCTTGGCCGGGGCTGGTCCGTCGCGGCGGCCGTGCTCGGGTCGGTCCTCGCGCTCGTGACCGCCGGGTCCCCGGCGCGCCTGGCCGTCACCGCCCTGGTCACGGGGTCGCGGACCGGGACGGTCCAGCCGCCCGTCCTGCCCCTGCTCGGGGCGGCGGTCCTCGTCTGCCGGACCGCCGCCCGGCGCGGGTGAGTACGCTCGTGGGTGTGGACACCGACGACACGTACTGCGCGACCCCGGGGCCGATCGCACCGGCCCCGCCGGCCGGGGCGGCCGAAGGCCCTCCCTACGCCGAGTGTGTGCTGTGCCGCGAGCCGACCGAACACCCGGGGTCGACGAAGGGCGCCACGCTGTGCCCGGTCTGCGCCTGGCAGGAGGCGGGCCGGACGGCCTGCTCGGGCTGATCCCCGGCGAACCCGTGCGAGGCCCTGCCGCTCAGCGCACCCGGAAGACCGGTCCGCGCGGGGCGAACGGCAGCCCCGCGCCCTCCGGGATCAGGTAGGCGTGCTCGCGGCGGACCCGCAGCACGTCGCACCAGCCGTCGGTGATCACCAGGACCGGGGCCGTCGGCGGGAAGTCGTCGGCCCGTTGCAGCAGGTCGATGCCGGGTTGCAGGACCGTGCCGCCGCGCCCCCGCACCCGTACCCGTCCGGCGATCTCCGTCGGCGCCAGGTACCCGGCGTCGTAGGCGGCGGCGTCGCAGAACACCACACGGGCGGCCGGCACGTCGCGGGCCTCGGCGTACGAGGCGATCGCGCCCAGTGCCTTGGCCAGCAGCGGGCCGGACATCGAGCCCGAGGTGTCCAGGACGACGCCGAAGGTGCAGCGGGCGACCTCCTCGGGCGGGAAGTAGCGGCCCGCGCGCGGGATGTCGGGGGTCGAGGCCTGGCGCCGGGCGGGCCGGGAGTAGCTGCGCACCGGCTCGGGGCGGGGCACGAACTCGTCGAACCAGCGGGCCAGTCGGGCGTCCCACGGGACGGGCGGGTGGGCGAGCGCGCGGATCTCCTGGACCAGCCCGGCCGGCAGCAGGCCGCGCTGTCGGTCGGTGTGCAGCTGGTGGCCCTGGACGAGGGCGCGCCGGTAGAAGGCGTCGAGGTCGACGGGGTCGGCGGGCCGGCCCGACAGGGGCTCGCCCAGGATGTCACCGACGCCCTTGCCCCGCAGGGTCGCGAGGCGTCGGCCGCGCCGCAGCCCGGTGGCGATCCGGTCGTACACCTCCTCGGTCGACAGCCCCTTCAACTCGGGGTCGTACAGCAGCCCTTCGGGCATCGCGCCGACGTCCATCTCGACCAGCCAGCCGTTGACGACGTAGTCGGCGGCGACGTTGAAGAGATAGTGGTCGCGGGCGCCGCGGCGCCCGCCGTGACGCAGGGCGGCGTGCAGCATCTCGTGGGCGAGGATGAAGCGCCACTCCTCGTCCGTGAACCGCTTGAGCGGATTGACGTAGATCTCGCCGGCGGCGGCGTCCACGGCGGCCACGGAGATGTCGTGCGTGCGGGCGAGTTCGGCGTCGGCGACGACGGTCAGTCCGGCCGCGAGGCCGCCGAGCAGCGGGTAGGACGAGACGAACCAGTTGAGGGCCCGGTCCCAGGGACGCTGGGCGACGCGCTCACCGGTGAGCCGGTCCCGGCGGCCCCCCGCGACGTCCATCGCGGCGGAGACCGTACGGGTCAGGGCGTAGGCGAAGGCGAGTTGCCGGTCGGGCAGGGTGGTGTCCAGGCGCGGCCACTGGACCAGCAGCTGGTCGGGTTCGCCGTCCGCGGTGCCGCACCGCTCGTAGGCGGCCGGGACGCCGGTCTTGCGCCAGCGGGCGGCGAGCTGGTCCTCGTCGCCGTCGGGGTAGCTCTCGGGGAGGTGGTCGGGGGCGGTCCCGATGGGGAAGGTGGCGAGGAAGCGGTTGACGACGGTGCAGCGGGCGGCGAGGGCGAAGCGGTCGGGCTGCTCGCGGAGCTCCTTGGCGGCGGGGAGGTGGCCGAAGCCGAGGTGGAGGAGGGCGTGGGCGAGCGCCCAGGCCCACTCGCCCGGTTCGGCCCGGCGGGTGGGGTGGACGTGCACCCGCCCGTTGGAGTCCGCCCGGACGAGGCCCTGCCCGGGGGCGTCGGCATTGCCCTTGGCGCGGACGAAGTCGGCGTCGACGGCGGCGAGGGCGGGGTTGCGGCGCACCAGTTCGGCGCCGGCGGCGAAGGCCTCGGCGGCCGGGTCGGGGCGGTCCGCGCCCTGCTTGCGGGAGCGGCTCAACGCCGGGCCTCGACCAGCCGGGGCATGTCACGGGCGGCCTCCACCAGGAACCAGGCGGGCAGCACCGGGTTGCCGTCGGCGTCCTCGGCGATGACGGTCTGGGCGACCTCGACGGATATCTCGGCGAGCTGCACGAGCAGCGACTTGGCGCGGTAGGAGGTCTCGCGCACGGCGGCCGAGGCGTGCTCGCGCTGGGCCGGGAGCTCCTTGACGAGCCGTCCCCGGAACGCTTCGGCGAGGTAGTAGAGCAGGTCGCGGTCCTCGGTGCGGCGGGGCCAGGAGGCGTCTCCCTTGATGATCGCCTCGATGCCGTAGGTGTGCCGCACGATCTTGGCGTACCCGCAGAAGGAGACGGCGTGGGCGGGGGTCAGCGTCCCGTGGGCCACGATCCTCAGCGTCTCCTCGTCCAGCGCCGGCCCGAAGGAGTGCAGCGCGTCGGAGAGCATGTGCCAGGAGCGGGGCGTGGAGAACGGCTCCTCGGTCTTGGGCGGCTGCGACCAGAGGTGGTCGGGCCGGTCGGCGAGGTAGTCCACCACCCAGGGATGAATGCCGTTCTCGCCCGCCCACACCAGCCAGTCGGTGGCGGAGGCACGCAGGTGGACATGGGTGAGGCGGTTGACGAGCGCGGAGGCGATGGGACGTGCGAGGGCGTTGTCGGTGGCGCGGTTGCCGGCGCCGATCACGATCGAGCCTTCCGGAAGCTCGTAGCTGCCGATCCGGCGGTCGAGGATGAGTGAGTAGAACGCCTTCTGCACGTCCGGGGTCGCGGCGTTCAGCTCGTCCAGGAAGAGGCAGTAGGGCTCGTCGCGGGCGATGGCCTCCGGCGGGCAGAACACGGAGCGGCCGTCACGGATCTGCGGCACGCCGATCAGGTCCTCGGGGGCGAGCTGCGTGCCCAGCAGGCTGACGCACTCCAGGCCCAGGGATTCGGCGAACTTCCTCACCAGGGAGGACTTCCCGATGCCGGGGGCGCCCCAGAGGAACACCGGGCGGACGGTGGCGAGTCCCAGAAGGAGGTCCGGGATCTGGGTGGGGGTGACGGTTACTGCGGCCTGCAAGCGGTCGGCTCCTTGGAGGGGGAATGTCCTGTTCGCCCAACGTAGGGGGCTGACAAGGGCAGGCGCACCTG
Source organism: Streptomyces sp. CA-278952 (assembly GCF_028747205.1). Taxonomy (NCBI): domain Bacteria; kingdom Bacillati; phylum Actinomycetota; class Actinomycetes; order Kitasatosporales; family Streptomycetaceae; genus Streptomyces; species Streptomyces sp. CA-278952. The sequence goes on along the minus strand of NZ_CP112880.1, from coordinate 1,450,191 downwards.
GATTTCCCCTGCCTGTGCCGCTGTGCCGCCGTGCCGCGGGTTGGCTTGCGGGACGGCGGTGGGGAACTCCGCCTCGACGAGCGTGAGCGTACGGCGGCCGGGCGCTTCGGCGTGGCGCCCGGCCGCCGTCACCGGCCCGATCTCGCGGCCGGTTTCGCCGGCACCGCCCTCAAAGCGGTGCCGACGAAGTCCAGAGGGTCGCTCAGCCGGGGAGCGCCCACTTCTGGTTGGCGCCCGTGTGGCAGCTCCACAGGTGGAGCTTGGTGCCGTCGGCAGAGGAGACACCGGACGCGTCCAGGCACTTGCCCGACTGCGGGTTCCTCAGCGTGCCGTCGGCCTGTGGCACCCATTTCTGGGCACCGGTGCCGTTGCAGCCGTAGAGCTGCACCTTGGTGCCGTCTGCCGTGCCGCTGCCGCTGATGTCCATGCACTTGCCCAGGGCGCGCAGTGTGTCGTCCGAGGCGACCGTCCACTTCTGGGCGGCGCTCTGGTTGCACGTCCACAACTGGATCTGCGTGCCGTCGGCGCTCGACCCGTTGGCGACGTCGACGCACTTGCCGCCGATGCCGGTGATGGCGCCCTCCCGGGGTCCGGTCGCGCCGCCCAGCTCCTTGATCCGGATGTTGCGGAAGGACACGTCGTCGCCGTCGCCGTGGTTCTGCAGGCCGATGTGGCCCTGCTGGAGGCTGCGGGCGGGGTCGGTGTTGGTGAAGTCGTTGATCTTGCGGCCGTTGAGGAAGAGCTGGAGGCGCTCGCCCTCGACCCGGATCTCGTACGTGTTCCACTCTCCCGGCGGGTTCAGCGCCGCGTCGCGGGCGGCGAGGTCGGCGGACTTGTAGCCGTAGACGGCGCCGGTGGTGCGGTCCGGAGCGTCCGTGGCGTCGATCTGGATCTCGTACCCGTTGTTGACGGCCGACCACGGGTCGTCGGAGGCGGGGAAGCCCACGAAGACGCCGGAGTTGTCGTCACCGGCCTGGCGCCAGTCGAGCTTCAGCGAGTAGGACTCGTACTCCTTGGCCTGGTACCAGAACAGGCCGAGGCCGCCCTGGGAGGTCAGGGTGTTGTCGGCGTTGGAGAAGGAGCCCGGACCGGCCTGCTTCCAGCCAGTCGTTCCGGAGGTGCCGAACAGGGCGGTGTAGCCGGTCTCCGGGCGGCAGTCGGCCTCCGTCATCTCGGCCGCCCAGCGGATGCCGCCGAGCAGATGGCGGCGGAAGGCGGGGTCGGCGTAGGAGTCCTCGGTGTGGCCGCCGCCGGTGTAGAAGGCGCGCCCTCCTTCGTAGTCCTTGCACCAGGCGATGGGGTGGTCGCCGCCCATGGTGCCGCCGCTGTAGGTGGACTCGTCGAGCGAGGCCAGGACGTGGGCCGAAGTGCGGGGGTTGGTGCGGTAGTCGTACCACTCGTCGGTCCGCTGCCAGGTCGGGCCGAGGTGCGCGGTGGCGTCGTGGGCGCGGTCCTCCACCTTGACGGTGGCCGGCTGGATGTGCGGGTGGGACTTGAACAGGGCGCCCGCCAGGCCGTTGTACCAGGTCCAGTCGTACTCGGTGTCGGCCGCCGCGTGGATGCCGACGTAGCCGCCGCCCGCCCCGATGTATCCCTCGAAGGCGGTCTGCTGGGCGGTGTTGAGGACGTCGCCGGTGGTGGACAGGAAGACGACGGCCTCGTAACCGCTGAGGTTGCCGGGGGTGAAGGCGGTGGCGTCCTCGGTCGCGGTGACGGTGAAGTTGTTGGCGGTGCCCAGCTGGCGCAGGGCGGTGATGCCTTCGTCGATGGAGGAGTGGCGGAATCCGGCGGTCTTGGAGAAGACCAGTACGTCGTACGCCGGGTCGGCGGCGGCGGCCGCGCGGGCAGGGGCGGCCGCTGAGGCGCGGTCGGGGGCGGTCGGGCCCGGTTCGGAGGCCGTGGAGACGGCCGCGGGCAGGGCTGCGGCGCCGAGCAGGCCGCAGGCGGCCCAGCAGGCGAGACGGGTGAGTCGTCGGCTCATGACAGGGTCCACTTCTGGTTGGCGCCGGTGTGGCAGGTCCACAGGTGCAGCTTGGTACCGTCCGCCGAGGAGGCTCCGGAGGCGTCCAGGCACTTGCCGGACATCGGGTTCTTCAACGTTCCGTCGGCCTGAGCCACCCACTTCTGGGCGCCCGTACCGTTGCACCCGTACAGCTGGATCCTGGTGCCGTCGGCCGTGCCCGCGCCGCTGATGTCCAGGCACTTGCCGAGTGCCCGCAGTGTGTCGTCCGTGCCGGGCGTCCATTTCTGGGCGGCTGTCCGGTTGCACGTCCACAACTGGATCTGCGTCCCGTCGGCGCTCGCTCCGCCGGCGGCCTCCGCGCACTTGCCGCCGATCCCCTTGAGCTCACCACCGGGCGCGGTGGCCCCGCTGGTGGTGAAGGTGAAGTCGTCGAGGTCGAAGAGGGAGCCGCTGCCGCCCTTGAAGACGAGGTACAGGGTGGTGGTGGCGGCCGGGCGGTCGGTCAGGTCCGCGCTCACGTCCCGGAAGGTGTCCCAGCCTCCTGTGGCGGGGACCGCGGCCGAGCCGAGCAGCGTGCCGGTGGGTGAGCCGGCCCGTACCTCCAGGGTGCCTCCCGCACCGCCGGAGGAGACCCGGGCGGTCACTTTGGTGGCGTTGCCGAGGATGTACGGGGTGAAGGAGATCCAGTCGTTGTTGTCGATGTAGCCGACGGTCTTGCCGCCGTTGGCCGTGGCCTTGTCGACGATCTGGACGCCGGCGGAGCCGCTGAAGTGCTCGGCCTGCCGCTTGCTGCCCTGGGTGATGTTCTGGTCGTGCGTGGTCAGGGCGGGCTGGCCCCCTGCCCCCTTGTCGGTGTACTCGGCGTCCCAGACGCCGAAGATGTTGGCGTTCGGGTCGTGCTCGCCGTCGGCGATGGTCTGTACGGTGCCGGAGCAGCCGGTGGCGGAGGTCTGCGGGTGACCGTGACTGTCGTGGCCGATGATGAAGGTGACCTTCACCTTGGAGCAGTCGATCGTGCCGTCCTCGGGGTCGGTGACGGTGACCGTGAAGGGGACGGCGGCGCCCGGGTCGATGATGGAGCCGTCGGCGGGCAGGTTGAGGGTGACGGTGGGCGCGGTGTTGCCGACGGTGATGATGACGGAGGCGGTGGCGGTGGAGCCGGTGCCGTCGGAGACGGTCAGTTCGGCGGTGTAGCGGCCGTTGGCGGTGTAGGTGTGTGAGGGGTTCGCGGCCGTGGACGTGCCCCCGTCACCGAACTTCCAGGCGTAGGTGAGGGGGTCGCCGTCGGGGTCGGAGGTCCCGGCCGAGGAGAACGCCACCGTGAGCGGGGCCTGGCCGGAGGTGCGGTTCGCGGTGGCCTTGGCGAGCGGGGCGCGTCCGTCGGTGACGTACTCGATACGGTAGACCGCGCTGTTGGCGTCTCCGTTGAAGTAGCCGGTGCCGTAGTCGAGGACGTACAGCGCGCCGTCCGGGCCGAAGGCCATGTCCATGACCTGGGTGCCCTGCCAGGGGAAGGCGTTGATCGACTGTACGGTGCCGTCGCCGGACTGCTCGATCCGTTTGATCCACTTGCGGCCGAACTCGCCGGCGAAGTAGTCGCCGTCGAAGCTCTGCGGGAACTTGACGGTGGAGGTCGAGGCCGCGTCGTAGCGGTAGACGGGCCCGCCCATCGGTGACTCCGAGCCGCCGCCGAACTCGGGGACGGAACCCCCGTCGTACGGTATCCAGGCGGGCTGGGCCGGGGGGAGGTCGGTCAGGCCGGTGTTGTTCGGCGACGTGTTCTTGGGGGCGGCGCAGGAGAAGGCGGCGCCCGACGTCGAGGTGGCGAAGTTGTAGTCCACGTAGGGGCTGTTGTCGCCGGTGCAGTAGGGCCAGCCGTAGTTGCCGGCCTTGGTGATCCGGTTGAACTCCACCTGCCCGGCGGGTCCGCGTCCCGCGTTCGCCGTGCCCGCGTCGGGGCCGTAGTCGCCGAGGTAGACGGTGCCGGTGGGCTTGTCGACGCTCATCCGGAAGGGGTTGCGGAACCCCATGGCGTAGATCTCCGGTCTGGTCTTCGCGGTTCCGGGCGCGAAGAGGTTGCCGGACGGGATGGTGTAGCTCCCGTCGGCGCCCACCTTGATCCGCAGCACCTTGCCGCGCAGGTCGTTGGTGTTGCCGGAGGAGCGCTGGGCGTCGTACGCGGGGTTGCGGCCGGCGCGCTCGTCGATGGGGGTGTAGCCATCGGAGGCGAAGGGGTTGCTGTCGTCACCGGTGGAGAGGTACAGGTTGCCCTGGGCATCGAAATCGATGTCGCCACCGACGTGGCAGCACAGTCCGCGGCTCGCGGGAACGTCGAGGACCTTCTTCTCGCTGGCGATGTCGAGTGAGCCGTCGGCTCCGAGGACGAAACGCGACAGCCGGTTGACGCCGTCGAAGGGGGCGAAGTCCGCCGCGGACCCGTTCGCGGGCGCGTCGCCGGAGGGGGTCGTCAGCTTCGGTGCGTAGTAGAGGTAGACGAAGCGGTTCGTGGCGAAGCCGGGGTCCACGCCGATGCCTTGCAGGCCCTCTTCGTCGTGCGAGTAGACGTCCAGTTTCCCGGCGACCTTGGTGGCGCCTGCTGCGTCGGTGAGGCGGAGGGTGCCGTCCCGTGACGTGTGCAGCACGGACCTGTCGGGCAGGACGGCGAGCGTCATGGGCTCACCGGTCTCCGCCACCCCCTTGGCGAGGGTGACTTGTTGGAACTCGTCGGCCGCGGCGGCCACCGCGAGTGCGGGTGTCGCGTCGGCGGGTCTCTGCTGGGCGGTGAGAGCGCCCGCGGCGGCGAGCAAGGTGCAGGCCAGTGCCGCGAGAGGTCGAATGAGTCTCCTGTGCACGCGCATCCTCCGTGTGCTGACGGGGTGGGGTCTGGAGCACAGGCGCACGCCATCGCGCCGAGGGGCTTGGGGGACCCCGGAGGGAGGGCGTTCCGCCCTTGTCGTTCGGTACAGGGCAGGAAGCTATTCGCTTTTTCACGCACCAGAAACCCCTTTGACACAGATGGCCGTAACTTTTTCCAGCAGAGGGACAAAGCGGCTCTTGATCCCAAGTCAGCTCGATGGAGGCAGAGTTGACGGACGTTCATGGAATCTTCCGAGAGGTTTGTACGCGCTCATGACAAAGTATGGACGTGCCCGGCGGAAGTCCCTACTGTGTGCGACGCGGCGGTGGGGCGGCGGTACGCGCCTCAAGCGTCACCGTCCGCATCTCGCGTCTCCGCATCTCCGAGTCTCCACATCTCCGCATCTCTCCGTATCTCTCCGTATCCGGAACGACGGCGCGCTCCGGCGGCGGTGGATTCTGCACTTTGCCCCATTTGTGCCCCCGGTCTCGGGGTCTACAGGAGGTCACGTGTATCCACGGCTGTTCTCCCACCGGCTCGGCAGACGTCTGGCCGTAACGCTCACCGTCCCGTTACTGGCCCTCGGCCTCTCGCTCCCCGCAGACGCGGCCGCCCCGGAGGCCGCACCTCTTCCCCCGCAGGAGCCCGGTGTCACGCTCCGCGTCTTCGACGTGCAGACTTCGCTGAAGGAGATCTGCACCCTCAAGCCCGGACAGACCCCGAACATCGACAAGAAGATGTCGGTGATCGACTGGACCTCCGACGCGGACTTCGGGCTCGCGTCCAACTTCGTCACGCAGGTCACCGGGAACCTCGACGTCGCCGCGGCCGGCAGCCACACCTTCCGGCTGACCAGCGATGACGGCTCCCGCCTCTACATCGATGACCAGCTGGTCATCGACCACGACGGACTGCACGGCTCCGAGCTGCCCAAGGACGGCACGGTCTCGCTGACGGCCGGCGTTCACTCCCTGCGCATCGAGCACTTCGAGGCCGGTGGCGGCCAGCAGATCACGCTCGCCTGGAAGCCTCCGGGCGCCACCGGCTTCAGCCTCGTACCGAACTCGGTGCTGAGCACCGACGCCGGCGTCGTACGCGTCACGTCGCCGGGCCGCAAGGAGTGCGAAGGTGTCCTCGACACGCCCGGTGACGGACTGCCCCTGACCGAGGTCCACCCGAACTACACCCTGACGAACCTGAGGCCGGCCGGCTTCGAACCGCAGGTCTCCGCCATGGACTGGCTGCCCGACGGCCGCCTCGCGGTGACCACCTGGGGCGGCACGGACAACAGCACGGGCGAGGTCTACCTGCTGAGCAACGTCACCGGGGCCACCGGGCCCGACAAGGTGACGTACAAGAAGATCGCGAGCGGCCTGAAGGAGCCGATGGGCGTCAAGTACGTGGACGGCAAGCTCTATGTCTCCCAGAAACACGAACTGACCGAACTGAACGACACCAACGGCGACGACGTCACCGACCAGTACAAACGGATCGCCACCTGGCCGTTCGGCAACAACTTCCACGAGTTCGCCTTCGGCCTGCTGTACAAGGACGGGTTCTTCTATCTGAACCTCTCGGTGTCGATCAACTACGGCGGGGCCACCACGGACCCGCAACCGGCACCGAACCGCGGCACGACGATCAAGGTGAACAAGGCGAGCGGGGAGGTGAGTTACGTTGCCGGTGGACTGCGTACCCCCAACGGCATCGGGTGGGGTCCGGACGGCGACATGTTCGTCACCGACAACCAGGGCGGCTGGCTGCCCTCGTCGAAGTTGGTGCACATCAAGCAGGACCGCTTCTTCAACCACTACACCAACCCGGACGGGCCCTTCGACTCCCGGCCGGTGACCAGACCGGTGCTGTGGCTCCCGCAGAACGAGATAGCCAACTCGCCCAGCACCCCCCTCCAGTTGAAGGACGGTCCCTTCGCCGGCCAGATGCTGTTCGGCGACGTGACGTACGGCGGCATCCAGCGTGGGTTCCTGGAGAAGGTCGGCGGGGAGTACCAGGGGGCGGTCTTCCGCCTCACGCAAGGACTCGAAGCCGGTGTCACCCGGATCAGCGTCGGCCCGGACGGAGCCCTCTACGCGGGCGGGCTGGGTGCGGGCGGCAACTGGGGCCAGGAGGGCAAGCTCAGCCACGGTCTGCAGAAGCTGACGCCGAACGGCACCGACGCCTTCGACATCCGCGCCATGCGCGCCGTCCCGGGCGGTTTCGCGCTGGAGTACACCCAGCCGGTGTCGACGGAGACCGCGGCCAACCTGGCCGGCCGCTACAAGATCAAGCAGTGGCGCTACGTGCCGACCGCGGCGTACGGCGGTCCCAAGGTCGACGAGGAGAGCCTCACCGCCCAGTCGGCCACCCTCTCCGCCGACCGCAAGACGGTCACGCTGACGGTCCCCGGGCTCAAGGCCGACCGAGTCGTCCATGTGCGCTCGGCCCGTCCCTTCAGCGCGACGGACGGCGAACAGCTCTGGAGCACCGAAGCCTGGTACACGATGAACCAGCTGCCCGGAGCGACTTCCCGGACCGGCGAGGTGAAGGGGGTCAACGGCAAGTGCCTGGACGTGGACAACAGCGGCACCGCCGACGGCACGAAGATCCAGCTGTGGACCTGCAACAACACCGCGGCCCAGAAGTGGACGGTCTCCGGTGACGGAACCGTGCGCGCCCTGGACAAGTGCCTGGACATCGACAACGCCGGCACCGCCGACGGCACGAAGGTGCAGCTCTACGGCTGCAACGGCAGCGCGGCCCAGACCTGGCAGCCCCAGGCCGACGGCACGCTACGCAACCCGCGGTCCGGCAAGTGCCTCGACGCGTCCGGAGGCGCCTGGAACGACGGCACACCGGTCCATCTGTGGGCCTGCCACACCGGTCCCAACCAGAAGTGGGCCCTGCCGTAGCACAGCGGGCCGACGCGTCACCGGTGAGACGTGACCCCATGGGGCGAGGGCCGGAGTGCACATCCCCGGCCCTCGCTCCGCACAACGAGCTCAGGGCCTCTCCTCCATCAACTCGGACACCTTCACGAAGCGGTAGCCGAGCTCGCGCAGTTCCGGCACGATCCGGCGTACGGCCGCCTCGGTGGCCGGGGCCGCGCTGCGGGTGCAGTGCATCACCACGAGGGAGCCCGGCCGCACCCCGTCCAGCACCTGCTCGGCCACCGCGTCCGCGTCCGTGGCGAAGGCGTCGCCGCTGACCACGTCCCACTGCACCGCCGTCACGTTCGCCGGGGCCAGCGCGCGCAGCGCCGTGTCGTCGTAACAGCCGCCGGGGAAACGGAAGTACGGCACCACGTTCCGCGCCCCCGCCTCCCGGAACGCCGTGAAGGCACGTTCCACCTCGCGGGCCATCGTGGCCTTCCCGATCACCGGCAGGCCGTAGCAAGGGGAGCTGAAGGCGTGGTGGCTGTAGGAGTGGTTGGCGATCTCGAACAGGGGGTCCGTGCCGATGGCCTTCGCCTGCGCCGGGTACTCCTCGGCCCAGCGCCCGGTCATGAAGACGGTGGAGGGCACCTTCAGCCCGCGCAGCAGCGCGATCAGTTCCGGGTTGTCGAAGCGTTCGCCGGAGGCGGCCCGGGGGCCCTGGTCGGCCGTCATGTCGGCGTCGAACGTCAGCGCCACGACCTTCTCCGCCGTGCGCCCGGCCGCACCCCCGCCCGTCGGCCTCCGCTCGAAGACCGGGGTGCGGCCCGCCGGGCCGGGGGCCATCGTGGGCGGCTTCTCCGGTGCGGCCGAAGCCGGGGCGGAGGCCGTGGGGGTGGGTGGGGGAGCGGGTGCGGGAGCGGCCCCGCACCCGGTCAGGACGGCGCAGGTCAGTACCCCCGCGACCGCCCGAGCCGTCGTCATCCGCATAGCCCGCATCGTCCGTGCAGTAGTGATCACTCACGGAAAATATCTGACAATACGATCATATCGTTTGACGGCGCTCCGATGTCCGGAGGCGTGGGGAGCTACCGGCGCCGCCTCAGCACCACGGCCCCGTCACCGCGAACGTCGTCCCCGGCGTGTAGCAGTTCACGTACATCGTCGAGCCGTCCGGGGAGAAGACGACCCCCGCGAACTCCCCCCACTCCGGCTCCTCGGGCGTCCCGATGTTCTGCCGTCCGCGCGCCATGGTGTAGACCTCGCCGCGCCGGGTCACCCCGAGCACGTGCTGCGCGCCGCCGCCGTCCTCGCAGACCATCAGCCCGCCGTCGGCCGCCAGGCAGATGTTGTCGGGGGACTCGCCGGGCAGCTGGATGTCGGTGTCCGGGCCGAAGATCACAACCAGGGTGAGCCGCCGCTTCCTCGGCTCGTACCGCCAGACCTGGCCGTAGTGGTCGGCCGCCGAACCCTCGTCGCTGCGGGCGAAGCTGGAGACGAAGTAGACGGACGAGCCGCCCCAGTAGCAGCCCTCCAGCTTCTGGGCGTGCGTGACGCCCTTCGGGCCGAAGTCCTGGAAACGGATCGCGGTCTCCGCCGCCGGCGGATCCGGTACGGGGACCCACTCGATCCGGTCGAAGCTCGTACCGGTCTCCTGGACGGAGGAAAGGTCGGGCACGCCCGGCACCCGCATCGCCTCCAGCGCCCCGCCCGCCCGGAGCGATCCGGTGCCGCCGAGCGGCTTCTCGGGAAGGAAGCGGTAGAAGAGCCCGAACGGCTTGTCGAACGCGTCCTCCGTCTCGTACACGATCCCGGATCTCGGGTCGACGGCGATCGCCTCGTGCTGGAAGCGGCCCATCGCGGTCAGCGGGACGGCCCCGGTGCGGCGCGGATCGGCGCCGTCCACCTCGAAGATGAAGCCGTGGTCCTTGGTGTACCCGTTGGTCCCGGCCTTGTCCTCGTTCTCCTCGCAGGTCAGCCAGGTGCGCCAGGGGGTGGGCCCGCCCGCGCAGTTGACCGCCGTACCGGCGATGGCGACGCGTTCGCCGAGCACCTTGTTGCGGCCGTCCAGCTCCAGGGAGGTGCAGCCGCCCTTGGCCGCCGGGTCGTAGGTCAGCCCCTCGACGGGCGGTACGCCGAGCTTGGCGGTGTGCCGGTTCTCGTGGTTGCGGACGAGGTGGACCCGGCCGTTGCGGCCGGGCAGCGCGGCCATCCCGTCGTGGTTGCCCGGCACCGGCCCCTCGCCGGAGCGCAGCGGTTCGCCCTCCCGGGACAGCACCCGGTAACGGAATCCCTTCGGCAGGTCGAGCAGGCCGTCGGGGTCGGGGACGAGCGGGCCGTAGCCGTCGTGGCCGCGTGCGGCGGCCGTGCCCGCGAAGAGTTCGGAGAAGGCCCCGGTGAAGGCGATCGCGGCGGCTGCGCCGCTGCCTGCCAGGACCTGGCGTCGTGTCGCGGTGGAGCGGGGTGCGGTTGACATGAGGTGACTCCCTGTTGGCGGACAGGTGAAGTGACCCGCACGTGTGTAGCACGCACAAAGGCGCGGGGGAACCATGCGTACCCCCGCGCCCCGTGTTTCCGCTGTGGTTGCCCCGCCGGGGCAGCCGTACGCGGAAGGTCAGGCGAGCGAAGCCGTCAGGGTGATCGTGGTGCCGGTGAGCGCCTGGCTGACCGGGCAGTTCGCCTTGGCGTCCTCGGCGGCCTTCAGGAAGGCGTCCTCGTCGAGACCGGGCACCTCGCCCACGACGGTGAGGTGGATGCCGGTGATGCCGGTACCGGGCTGGAAGGTCACCTCGGCCTTGGTCTCCAGCCGGGTCGACGGGGTGCCGGCCCCGGCGAGGCCGTGGGAGAGCGCCATCGAGAAGCAGCTGGAGTGGGCGGCGGCGATGAGCTCCTCGGGGCTCGTCTTCCCGTTCGCCTGCTCCGAGCGGGCGGGCCAGGAGACGGGGTAGTCGCCGATGCCGGAGGAGTCGAAGGTGACGACCCCCTTGCCCTCGATCAGGTTGCCTTCCCAGTTCGTGTGCGCCTGACGCGTGGTAGCCATGCTGGACCCCTTCGAAAAGTGTGCGCGGTTGTACGGGGATAGGACGGGACACCCCACAGCGTGCGGTGTCCCGTCGCGTTACGCCCCCGAACCTACTGCGCCACCAGCCCCTTCGCGTCACGCGCCAGTGCCGTCAGCCGGGAGATCGCCCGGAAGTACTTCTTCCGGTACCCGCCGTTCAGCATCTCGTCGCTGAACAGCCGGTCGAACGGCAGCCCCGAGGCGAGCACCGGGACCTCCCGGTCGTACAGCCGGTCGGCCAGCACCACCAGGCGCAGCGCGGTCGACTGGTCGGGCACCGCGCTCACCCCGGTCAGACAGACCGCGCGGAGGTCGTCGGTCAGCGCGCCGTACCGGCTCGGGTGGACCCGGGCCAGGTGGTCAAGGAGACCGGGGAAGTCGTCGAGGGACGCGCCCTGCGTGGCGTACGCGGCCCGGGTGACCTGCTCGTCGTCGTACGGCGGCGGGGCCTCGGGCAGTCCGCGGTGCCGGTAGTCCTCGCCGTCGATGCGCAGCGGGCGGAAGTGCGCGGACAGGCCCTGGATCTCGCGCAGGAAGTCGGCGGCGGCGAACCGGCCCTCGCCGAGCTTGCCCGGCAGCGTGTTCGAGGTCGCGGCGAGCGCCACCCCCGCCTCCACGAGTCGGCTGAGCAGCGAGGAGACCAGCACGGTGTCGCCCGGGTCGTCGAGCTCGAACTCGTCGATGCACAGCAGCCGGTGCCCGCTGAGGGTCCGCACGGTCTGCTGGAAGCCCAGCGCGCCCACGAGGTTGGTCAGCTCCACGAACGTGCCGAACGCCTTCAGCGACGGCTCGGCGGGCGTGGCGTGCCAGAGGGAGGCCAGCAGGTGGGTCTTGCCGACGCCGTAGCCGCCGTCGAGATACACGCCGCGCGGCCCGGTCGGCGCGGCCGGCTTCCTGCTGAACCACTTGCGCCGCCCGGCGCCCGTCGCGTGCGCCCCGCCGAGCCCGGCGGCGAAGTCCGCCAGGACCGTGACCGCCTCGCTCTGGCTGGGCTGGTTCGGGTCGGGGACGTACGTGTCGAAGCGCACCGAGTCGAAGCGCGGCGGAGGCACCATCTCGGCGACCAGACGGTCTGCGGGTACGTGCGGCTCACGGGCGCACAGGGACAGCGGGGCCGTTTCGGCAAGGGGGCTCTGCCCCGGAAAAGCGGTGGATGACGACACAACTGTCCACCCTAAGGCTCATGCCAGACTGCAACCCATGCGAAGCCTGTTCCCTGTGACGGACCTGACAGAAAGCGGATCGGGAGCGGAGGACCCGGCCGGGCCGCTCATCGACCGCGAGTGGAGCCTCGACGAGCTGGCCGACGCCTACGCCTACCCCACCGGCCTTCCGGCCCAGGGGCCCGCGGCTCCCTGGCTCCGCGCCAACATGGTCTCCACCCTCGACGGGGCCGCCCAGCACGACGGCCGCTCGCAGCCCATCTCCTGCGCGGCGGACATGCGGATCTTCGGCACCCTGCGGGGCCTGGCCGACGTGGTGATCGCCGGGGCCGAGACCGTACGCCTGGAGGGGTACCGGCCGGCCCGCGCCCGGGAGGCGTTCGCCGCGCGGCGGGCGGCCGCCGGACAGGGCCCCGCTCCCGCCGTCGCGGTGGTGACCGGCTCGATGGAGCTGGACTTCTCGCTGCCGCTGTTCACCGAGCCGCTCGTCCCGACCCTTGTGGTGACCGGGGCCGGGGCCCCCTCCGACCGGATCGCGGCGGCCCGGAAGGCGGGCGCCGAGGTGGTGATCGCGGGCGAGGGCGCCCGGGTGGACCCGGCCCGTGTCGTGCGCGAGCTGGCCGACCGGGGGCTGGCCCGGCAGCTCACCGAGGGCGGGCCCCGGATGCTCGGCCAGTTCGTGGCGGCCGGCGTGCTGGACGAGCTGTGCCTGACGGTGTCCCCGATGCTGACCGCCGGGGACGCCCAGCGGATCGCGGGGGGCCCCGGAGTCACCGTGCCGGAACGTTTTTCCCTGGCATCGCTGCTGGAAGAGGCCGGGTTCCTCTTCACTCGGTACCGTCGGACCGACAGATAGCGGAATTTGCCGTTCCGCTTAGCTCCGGCTGGGCACACTTACCCCTGCGGTCCCCGTGGAAGCACGGGGAAGGATGGTTTCAGCAAACGACCGTCGACGGTCGAGCCGGCAGTCGACGAGAAGAAGAAGCGGAAGGGCGCCTGTCGTGTTCACAAGCGTTTTGATGATCGAGAAGCCGCTCACTCCCGAGGACGTGGAATTCGTCACCACCCTCCACGGCGAGGAGCGGATCTCGTTCGTCGTTCTGTTGCAGCCGCGCGGCGACCAGGCCGATGTCCTGCTGCGCGCGATCGACGACGTGGCGATGGGGGAGCTGAAGGAAGCGGTCCGCGAGGGCGAGGAGCCGGAGGGCGACGAGGCCCGCGAGACCGCACAGATCGGCCTGGAGTACTCCCTCCGGGCCCTGCGCGCCGCGGGCTCCGCGGCGGTCGGACAGGTGATCGAGAATCACCCCCTGGACAGACTGACGACCGTCGTCGAGGAGGCGGGCGCCGACGAGGTCATCGTCCTGACCGCCCCGCACTACGTGGAGGAGTTCTTCCACCGCGACTGGGCCTCCCGCGCCCGGCACAAGGTCGGCGTCCCGGTGCTCAAGCTCTTCGCGCACAGCGAATAGGCTGAGGCCGCGCGGTCCGGGTCGGCCCCCGGCCGCCGTCCGAACCGCAGCGACCACGCAGGAGCACAGATGGCACCCGGCATTCCCGCCGCCATGGAACGACCCCACTTCATCGGCATCGGCGGCGCCGGAATGTCGGGCATCGCGAAGATCCTCGCCCAGCGCGGGGCGAAGGTGGCTGGCAGCGACGCGAAGGAGTCCGCCACCGCCGAGTCCCTGCGGGCGCTGGGGGCGACCGTGCACATCGGACACGCGGCGGGCCACCTGGCCGACGACGCGTCCTGCGTGGTCGTCTCCAGCGCCATCCGCGCCGACAACCCGGAGCTGCTCCGCGCGAACGAGCTGGCGATCCCCGTGGTGCACCGCTCCGACGCGCTGGCCTCCCTGATGAACGGCCTGCGCTCCATCGCGGTCGCCGGCACCCACGGCAAGACGACCACGACGTCGATGCTGGCCGTCGCCCTCTCCTCGCTGAGCATGGCCCCCTCGTACGCCATCGGCGGCGACCTGGAGGGCCCCGGCACCAACGCCACGCACGGCGAAGGGGCCATTTTCGTGGCGGAGGCGGACGAGAGCGACCGCAGCTTCCAGAAGTACGACCCCGAGGTCGCGATCGTCCTCAACGTCGAGCTGGACCACCACGCGAACTACGCCTCGATGGACGAGATCTACGACTCCTTCGAGACGTTCGTCGGCAAGGTCGTCCCCGGCGGCACCCTCGTCATCTCCGCCGACCAGCCCGGCGCGATCGAGCTGACCCGCCGGGTCCGCGACCTCTCCGAGCTCAAGGTCGTCACCTACGGCTCCGCCGAGAACGCCGACGTACGCGTCCACAAGGTCACCCCGCGCGGCCTGACCAGCGAGGTCACGGTCCTGCTCAACGGCAAGTTCCTGACCTTCACCGTCTCGGTCCCGGGCAGCCACTACGCCCACAACGCGGTCGCCGCCCTCGCCGCCGGGGTCGCCCTCGGCATCCCCGCGCACAACCTGGCCTCGGCCCTCGGTTCGTACACCGGGGTCAAGCGCCGCCTCCAGCTCAAGGGCGAGGCGGCGGGCGTGCAGGTCATCGACTCGTACGCACACCACCCCACCGAGATGACCGCCGACCTGGAGGCCATGCGCGGCGCGGCCGCCGACGCCCGCATCCTGGTCGTCTTCCAGCCGCACCTGTTCTCCCGTACGCAGGAGCTGGGCACCGAGATGGGCCAGGCCCTCGCCCTGGCCGACGCCTCCGTGGTCCTGGACATCTACCCGGCCCGCGAGGACCCGATCCCCGGCATCACCAGCGCCCTGATCATCGACGCGGCGAAGGAGGCCGGAGCCCAGGTCACCGCCGTCCACGACCAGGCCGACGTCCCCGCCGCCGTCGCGGGAATGGCGAAGCCCGGCGATCTCGTTCTCACCATGGGAGCGGGCGATGTCACCGACCTCGGCCCGCGCATCCTGGACCACCTGTCGAGCGGCCGGTAGCCGAGTGGCGACCGGATCGAGCGACCACCTGTCGAGCTGAGGAGCGAGCCGTGCCGTACGACGTCGAGAAGCCGGACGAGCAGTGGCGGGAAGAGCTGACCCCCGCCGAGTACGCGGTGCTGCGCCAGGCCGGCACCGAACCCGCCTTCGTGGGTGAGTACACCGACACCAAGACGGCGGGCGTCTACTCCTGCCGGGCCTGCGGGGCGGAGCTGTTCCGCTCCGACACCAAGTTCGCGTCGCACTGCGGCTGGCCGTCCTTCTACGACCCGAAGGACACCGACGCGGTCGAGCTGGTCGAGGACCGCGCCCACGGGATGGTCCGCACCGAGGTGCGCTGCTCCCGCTGCGGCTCGCACCTGGGCCACGTCTTCGAGGGCGAGGGTTACCCGACCCCCACGGACCAGCGCTACTGCATCAACTCGATCTCGCTGACCCTGGCGCCGGACGAGAGCTGAGCCGGGACGGCCGACCGGAGCCGGAGCCCCGCTGTGTGGGGGCAAGGGCTCCGGCGGTGCCGTCCGGACCGGGTCGTCTCAGCTCTCGATGATCGAGAAGCCGAGGACCACCCCCGCGGTCACCGTGACCCTGCCGGGCGTGAGATCTCCCTCGCCGTCGCCCTCAGTGCTCCTGCCGTGCGAGCGGTAGCTGTTCTGGAGCTGCTCGGAGTCCACGTCCTTGATGTGGATGACCGCACCGAGCCGGACCCCGGCGGCTTCCGCGTAGAGCGCCGCCTTTTCACGAGCGGCGGCCACGGCGGCCCTGCGTGCCTCGGCACGGAGCTCCTTCTTCGTCCGCACGTCGAACTCGACGCCGCCGACTTCGTTCGCCCCGGCCTCCACGACGTCGACCAGGACGGCTTCCAGTGTGTCCAGAGCACGCAGCTCGATCACGAAGGACGCCGTGCACTCGTAGCCGACGAACTTGCGCTCGCCGCCGTAGACGTAGGAGGACTCCAGGTTCAGCCGGGACGTGGACACGTGCCGGTCCGGCACGCCGTGGCCACGTACGACCTCCCGGACCTGGTTGACGCCGCGCCGGGTGACCTCGAACGCCTCGCCGGCCTGCTGCCGGGTCTCTTTGATCGCTACCCGGAGTCGCGCCACATCAGGGGCGGCGTTGATGCTCGCCGCGCCGAAGACGGATATGCCCCAGGGTGTCTCTACGGACTGGTCGATTCTCATACGGCTCATCCAAGCAGCAGGGGGACCGTACGCACGTGCCCTTTACGGACAGTGGATCACTGCTCGTCGTCCCCGCTGTCGGACGCTTCCGACCGCAGCAGCGGGTGGATCACGCCGGGGAAGACCCGGGCCCGCACGACCTCCTCGGCCGACCCGCCCTGGACGACGGTCTCGGCGACACCCCAGGGCCGTCCGGCCAGGTGGATGGTGAGGGTGTACGAGGAGGAGCAGCCGGTGCACTCGTAGCGGTCGGCCCAGGTCTCGACCTCGGTGGTGGAGCCCGGATAGCGCTTCACGTGACGGTGGCGGGCGTGGCAGTGATCACAGGTCTCGCCCGGCTCACAGGTCCCGCCGCACGGACACGGCACGTCGAGGGAGTCGGCGGGCGTCCAGCGCTGCACGAGGACGGCCTCGCGGGTCGCGCCCATGTCCTTCATGGCCTTGAGGTTGCGGGCGGCGACGTTGTACGACTCGCCGGTGGCGGCCATCCGGTCACGGATGACGTCCTTGCGTCCACGGTTGGTCGTCATGTTGCTCCTCCTGGGTTCACGCAGCCCGCCAGGAGGCCCATGAGTCAATCAGTCAGTACCTCCTTACGTTACCCGCCCGGCACCGGCGCACGGACCGGGCGGGCTTCAGGCGGGCCCTGGGCGAACCCGGAAACCCGCGGGCCCTTCGGCCGGGGGACCGGCAGGATGCCTCTGTGAACCATGTTCTGCGCGGTCTCGCCGCCAACCCGTCCCTGCCGTCCGCAGCGGTCGACCGGCTGATCGCGGTCGCGGACGCCGACCTCGCCGAAACCCTCGCCCGCCGCGCGGATCTCGGCCGGGACCAAGCGGTCGCCCTGGTCTCCCGCGTGGGAGACAGCGCGGTCGGCCTCGCGTACGGGGGCCGCCTGACCGCCGCCGACATCGATCCCGCGGTGCACCCGATGGCCGCCCTCGCCCTGCTCGACGAACGGGCCGGCCGGCCGGAGTGGGCGCGCCTCTTCGCAGCGGATCCGGACGGCGGGCGAAGGGAGAAGCTGGCCGGCTGCCCCGGCCTCCCGCCCGATGTCGTGGAGCGGCTCGCCGCGGACCCGGACGTCCGCGTGGTCGCGGAACTGGCCGAGTGGGCCGATCCGGAAGTGGCCGCCGGGCTCGCCGGACACCCCCAGGCCGAGGTCCGACGTGCGGTGGCGGCCAACGAGGCGACGCCTGCGGAGACACTCGCGGCGCTGATCACCGGCGAAGGACTGCCCCCCGTGCTCCGCTGCCTGGTCTGCGACCGTGAGGAGATTCCGTTCACGCACGGCCGGCAGTGCCCGAGGCCCGACTGCGATCTGCTCCCGGACGCCGCGTGCGACGGCTCCCACGAGTCCGTCACCCACCAGCTGTGGCAGGCGGCCGTGCGGAACCCGGCCACGCCGACCGAGGCCGCAGTCGTCTTCGCCGAACACTCCTCCACTCAGCTGCGCCGGTCCCTCGCGGCCCGCCCGGACCTGCCGCCGACGGTGTGCCGACGGCTCGCCGCGGACCCGGTACCCGGTGTACGGGCGGACCTCGCCGCGAACCCCGCGCTCGACGACGACCTGATCCGCGTACTGGCCCATGACCGCTCATCCGACGTGCGCCGCAGTCTCGCGCACCACCCCCGCGTCCCCCTGGACGTGCTCACCCATCTGGCCGGCACGACGAAGATCGGTGAAACCCTGCTGCCCCGGATCGCCACCGCCTCCGCCACCGAGACCGCGGAACTGGCGCGGTCGCCCGACCCGGTCGTACGGATGCTCGTGGCCCGGCGGCGCGACCTTCCGGCCGGGATACGCGACGCGTTGGCGGCCGACCCCGACGCGAAGGTGCTCAAGTCCATCGCCCCGCACCCGGGCCTCTCCGCGGCGCGGTTGCGCTCCATGGCCGACCGGCACGGCATCCGGGTCCTCGCCAAGGTCGCCGCCAACCCGGACGCGCCCCCGGAGCTGCTGGACGCGCTGGCCCGGCACGAACCGCCGGTGCACAAGGCGCTCCGGGAGATCGCCCGGCACCGCAGAGCGACGGCTCCCGCGTTGCTCGCCTGCCTGGAGAATGAAAGGGCGAGGCCCGTCGCGGCCGGGCACCCCGCTCTCCCGCCACCGGTCATCGTGGGCCTGCTCACCGACTCCGACCCGGAGGTGGCGGAAGCGGCAGCCGCCAATCCGTCGTTGCCGCCGCAGGCGATGCTGGAGCTGGTGTCCCGGAGGCATGGGCCGGCGCATCGGTGGAACGGGCCTGCCGCCTGAGCCGTGTTCGACCGTGGGCCCGCCGGAATGCGGGCCGGGTGGCTCAGACGCCCGGCATTCGCCGGATCAGGAGAAAGGTGCGGGGCCGATGTTCACTCACCTGGGCCGTGACTACATGATCACCGAGGTGTATTCCGTACCCGACGAAGCCTGGTACCTGGAACTGGACCTCGTCCGGGATCACCGGACCCTCGTGATGGCGATCGTCCCCGACGAGGACCCGGCGCGCGAGCCGACGTTCAGTTTCGATGCCCGGGCCGGGGATCTGGACATCCCGTACGAGGTCATGCGCTGGTTCATGGACCGGGTGGACGCCGAGGTCAGGACCTCCCGCGCGTGGATGCGGCTGAGGCCCGAACTGGTCGCGGTCATCCATGGTCTGCGCCAGGAACACCTTGGTTCCATTGACGACGCCGACTTTCCGGATGTCCTTGCCACGGTCCGCGCCGTCGTCCCCGCCGCCGACCTGGCCGCCGTCATCGAGGCCGCCTTCGGGCGGCGTCCCGACGACCGCTGACCACAGGCTGTCGGCTCAGCCCTGGGCGGCGTACGCGAGGAAATGCGTCCAGGCGGTCGGGGCGAGGGCGAGCTGGGGGCTCTCGTCCAGCTTGGAGTCGCGGACGTGGACGGTGGAGGGGCAGGCGGCGACCTCGACGCAGGAGTCTCCGGAGCCGCCGCTGTAGCTCGACTTGTGCCACTCCAGGGCGACCTCCACGCAGGAGTCTCCGGAGCCGCTGCTGTAGCTGCTCTTGAACCAGGCCAGGGGTGTGGTGCTCATCTCGCTCCTCGCATCCGCCGCATCAGGCTCTTGGAGTCGTCCAACGAGAGAGCCTGTGAACGCATACTGGCACACCGCATCTGGAGCGCGCTGAGCACTTTGAGGTCGGAGACGAACTGTCCGTGCTCCTGCCCTTCCAGATAGCCGAACCACTGGTGATCCTGCGTCTCCAGCAACTGCATCGGCCCGTCCAGCCCCGCATGGTGATGCCGTACGAGCGGCATGATCTGGATGTCCACATTGCGCAGCTTGGACAGGTCGAGGACGTGGTCGATCAGCTCACTGGTGACCTCCGCGCCACCCAAGTCCCGCAGGAACAGATGCTCTTCGAGGATGAAGGTGAACGCGGTGTTGGGCCGGCTCCGCAGGAGTTGCTGGCGCTCCAGCCGAGCCGCGAGCTGGGCCTCGATCTGCTCGTCACCGAGCGGCGGCAACTGGTCGGTGAACAGCGTCCGCGCGTACGCCGGCGTCTGCAACAGCCCCGGAATCAACCGGCACTCGTACGTGTACAGGCTCAGCGCCCCCACCTCCAGCTGCGCCCACTGCCGGAACCAGCTCGCCAGCCCCTTCCGCCGCGTCAGGTGCTTTGCCGCCGCCAAAATCACGCCGAACGCGTCGAGCAGGCTGTCCGCGCGCTCCGCGAAGTCCGGAGGCGGGAGCCGACGGCCCTGCTCGATGGAGGCGACGGTCTCCAGTGAGTACCCGACGAGCGGGGCGAACTGCTCCTGCGTCAGCCGCGCCCGCTTGCGGAAGGTCTTGACCACCTCTCCGAACATCTTGAGGATGTACTGCGGTTCGGGTTCGCCCCCGACGCCGCCGCGTCCGCCGCCGTTGCCGAAAGTCCCGTACGTGGTGATGCTGTCGATGCCGTCCGTGCCGTGCGTCATGTACGGCTACCTCCCCGTGCGCCTGTCCTGGTCCGCGACCCGTCCATGCTCACGGAACGTGACGCGTACCGTCTACCCTTCGCACCCGTACGCTGACTCAGCGTACGAGTTCCTGACCTGGCGGAGAGGGGCCGGGGCCCGGAATCTGGGGGCATGGAAGCACTCACGAAGACCCAACCCGACGTAACCGTACGTGTGTTCAAGCGTCAATTCGACGCCGATCCACGCGGTGCCCGGCTCGCCCGCCGCGTCGGGCTGCACAAGCTGCACACCTGGGGCATCCCGTACCTCAGTGACGCCTCGGAGTCGGCGGCCCTGATCATCGGCGAGCTGACGGCCAACGCCGCGACCCACGGCCGCGTCCCCGACCGCGACTTCGAACTACGCCTGTCGCACCTGCCCGGCGACCCGGAGACGCCCGGCCTCCTACGCATCGAGGTGTCCGACACGCGGGGCGAGTGCCGGCCGCCGGGGCCCGGCGAGATCACCGCGCCGGAGGACAGCTCCGACAGCGGGCGCGGGCTGCTGATCGTGGACGCCCTGGCCGACCGCTGGGTGGTTCTCGACCGCGACCCGGGCAAGACGGTCCGGGCGGAGCTGGACCTGCTCTACTGACGTTGAGGCCAGTGGTCGGAGTGGCTTCGGAATGACTGAAATCGCCCATCGCATGCGAGCCAGGTTCCGAAACACCGTCAACTACGCTGTCACGAAAGGCGTAACCCGTGTCCGGGAAGCCCGTGTCCAGGATTCGGGGTCAACAGGTCCGCTGTCCAGACTTGCCCGAAAGGCTTTCGTGTGATACCCAGCCGCCCTCGGAACGACTCGGCGCAGAAGGCCGACGAACAGGTCCGGCAGCCCTCGCCCCGCCAAACCGCCGCGCCGGGGCGGGCCGGAACGCCGTTGGAGGGGTTGATGGCGCAGCAGGCCCGCGCGGGCAATGCGGCGGTCGTGCAGATGCTGCGGCGGGGCGGCGGCGGCCCTCCCCGGGCCCTGCCGGAGCGGCACCAGCACGGAGAGGGCTGCGGCCACCCGCAGGCCGAGCAGCCCGCGGTGCAACGCTCCACCGTCCATGACGTCCTGCGCGGACCGGGGAAGCCACTCGACGGGGCCACGCGCTCCGATATGGAAGCACGTCTGGGCGCGGACTTCTCCGATGTCCGCATCCACGACGACCGCGCCGCCCAAGCCTCCGCCGCCGAGGTCGGAGCCCGTGCCTACACATCCGGCAGCCATGTCGTCATCGGTGACGGTGGCGCCGACAAGCACACCCTCGCCCACGAACTCACCCACGTCATCCAGCAACGCCAAGGCTCCGTGGCGGGAACCGACAACGGGTCCGGGCTGAAGGTCTCCGACCCCTCGGACCGGTATGAGCGCGAAGCGGAGGCCAACGCCACGCGGGTGATGCGCGCGCCCGCCCGCGCGGGTTCGACAGCGCCCGTGCCGGCGCCGGAAGACGGCCCGCGACCCGCCGCGGGGAACGAGACCGTGCAGCGCGTCCTGGACTACAACGCCGTGCCGAACGGGTATCGGTTCTGGGCGACCCCGGACTCTTCCAACAGAGCTGTCACCGCGCAAATGATCAATGACGGGTCTACCACGGGCAGTATTCCCTTCGCAGATCCGCCGGGCTACGACTACATCCGTGCCCTGGCGCAGACCAGTTCCTGGATCCGGTTCCATCTGGTCAACAACGTGGCGGGCGGGCCCGGCTCCGCCGACAACCTGGTGCCCGCCCACGGGTCGGACAATCAGACGTACGAGAGAACTTTCGAAGCAGCTCTCAAACGCGACGTCGCCGCAGCTGCCCTGAATCCACAGGATCACGTGTATTTCGGCGTCGAAGTGGAGTACGCCAACAATCCCCAGCCGAATACAACGGCTCTTCAGCAGGCGGCCGCACCCAACTTTCCCAGCAAGCTTACGGTGTATCACAAGACCTACAGTGCCGCCCAGGGCAGTTGGCAGTGGAAGCACCGGGGATCGACGTTCTCGTTCAAGCACCCGCAGCCGACCGACACCAGGCAGCGCCTGCCCCTGAGCCAGTTGGACCTGCCCACTCTGCGGCAGTACACCGGCTGCACCACCAAACAAACAGCATCGGTCTGGAACACGGACGACGTCGACTTCCTCCACTCCATCGCGGGCCCCTCGCGGCGAGCTGAATTCCTTCAGCTGCTGAACGGTGGAAGCAGTCCCGCAGACATCGCCGAGGCCTTCAGGCGGATCCCTTTCGCTCCTCCCCGGGCCAGCGCTCGCGCAGCGGCGGCGCAAAGGAATGTGACCACGTTCGACATGCGTATCACCAACCACGGATATGGAGCAGAGGGGCTGGATACCCTCGTCCACGCCATGGCCGCTGGTCTGCTGTACCTGTGATCTCCCTCCGGGAGGCGCATGTGTGCAGCGGAAACGGAAGGATTACCTGTGTCGAGCCTGTGGAAAGCGCGAGTCGAAAAGGTCGACGGGCATGAGCTGACGCTCCGTCTCACCTCGGCGCACCCGGACAGCGGTGCTCCCTCGGACCGTGCGATCTTCGCCCTGCGGTTGCTGGTCGACGGTCGGGAACGCGCGGCCGGTGATGCGAGCGTACGCGGGCGGGACGATGTCCCCGGCGCGGCCGAGGAGATCATCGAGAGCGTCACGGTGGGTGATCTGCACAACTCTCCGTTCGCCGAGCATGCCGAGAAGCAGCGCATCGAGGACGGGCTGCGCGCCCGCGGTCTGGATTCCCGGGACGCGGCTGCCTGGCAGGCGGCCTTCGAAGACGCCTGGCGTGAACTGTGGAGCGATGACTCCCGCCTGCCCAACGCCCGGCTGACGATCCGTGTGCACGACCCTTCCTGGACGGGGGGACTGAAGGCAGGAGACGTCTGGGAATCCGCCGCCTACGGCTGAGACGCCTTGCGGGCAGGCATCCCAGGACGTCGGGCGTCAAGCGGGCCGGGAGTCACCCCCGCCGCACCCGCCCCGCGATCCGGCGGCCCAGCCGCCCCAGGGCGCTGACCCGGTTCCAGTCGCGGAAGGCGTCGGCCCGGCCGCTGCTGCCCGTGCGGCCCACCGTCTCCTCGACCTCCGCCACGGCTTCGGCCGACAGGGCGCGTACGGCGGGGCGCAGGACGTCGTCGAGGAGGGCTGCGGCCACCGGCGGCCAGGCGCGGCCCGCGTGCGGGTGGGCCGTCCAGACGGTGAAGCAGTCCGCCGCGTAGGCGGGCTGGGTGCGCAGCCGCGCCCGTACGGTCTCCGTCCGGGCGGCCCGGTCGTACGCGGCGATCAGCTCGGCGTCGTCGCCGTGGACGAAGTCGTACAGCTCCGCCCCCGGGCGGTCCGGGGCCAGCAGCCGTTCGACCAGGGCCGCGTGCGCCCGCTCCCGGAGCGCCGGTTCGACCGGCTCCGCCTGCGCGCACAGCGTGCGGACCCGCTCCGCCCAGCCGGGTTCCGGGGCGCCCGTGCGCAGTTCGCGGACGAGGACCAGCAGGTGGAGTCCTGCCCGCTCCCGGCCGCCGATCTCCTCGGGGAAGCCGCGCAGCAGGTCGTGGGCGAGCCCGGCCGCCTCGTCCGTGCCGGCGGCGGACGTGCCGGCAGCGGACGTGCCACCGGTGGACGTGCCGGCGGTGGGGGCGCCGGCGGCGGACGTGCCACCGGTGGACGCCCCGAGCGCCGCGTCCACCAGGCGCGCCCAGGTACCGGCCGCGCGGTGCGCGTCCGAGGTGGCCGCGTCCAGCAGCAGCCGGGCCTCCCCGACCGTCGGGGCCCGGTCCTCCCACACCAGGCCGGCCGCCGTGCGCAGGACCAGGGGCTCGGCGAAGGGGGAGAGGCCGGCCGCCCGCAGCACCCGGTGCCACACCGCCGCCCGGTCACCGCCCAGGGTCGCCATCGCCTCCGGCACCTCGGCGCACATCCGCAGATGCGGCAACGCCTGCGTACCCGTGAACGGCAGCGTGACCCGCTCCAGGAACCGGGCCACCGCCCCGGGGTCCTCGGGCGCGATCCGGTCCAGCGCGCCGAGCAGCGCCGTCCGCACCTCGAACTGCTCGTCCAGCAGCTCCAGCAGGGCCGGTGCGAAGCCCGGGGGGCCTTCGTGCGCCGCCGCCTCCGCCAGCAGAGCGGGCGCCAGCCGGTCAATGGCCCCTGGCAGCGACTCCCTGCCGTCCACGTCCAACAGCCGCGCCACCCGCAAGAGTTGTATGGTGCGCCCCACCGAGCGTGAGCCGACCGTGTCGGCCAGCTCGGTCAGGATCTCCGGACCCAGCCGCTCAGCGACCTCCGCCCCCTCCGGACCGGCGAACGCCTCCCGGTGCGGCAGCTCCAGCGAGCCGTTGCCGCCCCGTACCGCTTCCGTGACCAGCATCGCCGCGAGCGGGGCGGTCACCGCGGCCGGGCAACGGCCCTCCAGTGCGCCGAACAGCCGCCCGGCCGCGTCGAATTCGGGGCCCGTACGGTCGTCGACGGCGGGCGAGGTGAGGGCTTCCACCAACTGGCCCGTGCGCTTGGCGTCCAGCGCGTACGGGCGATCGGCGGCCCAGCCGGCCGCCGCCGCACGCCCGTCCGGCCCGAGCTCGACCCCCGCACACAGCGCGGTCACGGCCAACGGGCCCGCCGCGAACGGCTCCCCGGGCAGCTCCCGCGCCTCACCGAACAGCTCCGGCGACCGGCTCCGCCAGACCCGTGCCGCCGTCGCCGCCCACGCGTCGGCCGGGCCGACGTCGGCCGGAGGCGGCCCCGCGCACTCGTGCACCCGCAGCCCCGCGGCCCGTGCCTCCGCCGCGTCCTCGGGCCCCACCCCCACCACCCGCGACGGCGAACTCTCCGGCCGCCGGGTGTACGTGGTGAACGTCAGCCGCTCCGCGCTCTCCCTCGGCAGGGTGACCGACGCGAGCCCCAGCCACCGGGCCACGTCCGCGCACTGCCGCTCCACCAGCACCACCGGCCTGCCGCCGCTCGTCTCCGCGTCGCTCGCCCGGCGCAGATCCGCCAGCACGGCCGCGAGCCAGGGGCCGCGCGAGACGGCGAAGTCGTCGAGGCCCTCGGAGACCGCCGCCGGACCCGGCGGCAGCGTCAACGGGTCCGGTATCGCCCCGTCCGGCGTCACCGCCACCCAGTGCGGCGACCGCCACGCCTCGACCGGCAGCCGGTCGCCCGGCAGCGGAACCCCCGGCGGCAGGTGTACCGCGTGCGCGTGGAACCGTACGCCCGGCCCCGCGTGGCCGCCCGTGTCCCGTACCGGGGCCGAACGTGCCACCAGCCGACTGCCGTCGGACAGCACGAAGTATCCGAACGCCTGCGGCAGCGAGCGCAGTTCGTCGCCGGACGGCCGGTCCGGGACGCCCCCGGGAAACTCGTAGCGCACCAAGGGCTCGATCTCCGCCAGCAGCGCACCCGACACTCCTGGGCCGACCGCCGTGAACCGGCCCGCCGTTCCCTCGTCCCCCGGCGCGGCCGAGGTGTAGTGCACCTGTGCAAGGCTCATCTGTCGGCCCTCTTCGTCCTGCCGCGCCCGATCCCCGTGCCCTCCCCGTACGGCTGGGGTCGGGGGAAGAAGTCCGCAGCCGCGGGGGCGACGTTATCAAGGACGGGGACAGAATCCCTACGCTGCGTCAGGCGCTGCCCCGAGGGCCGTCGCGGGACGTGCGCCCGGCCGTGGTGTAGAAGACTGTGCGGGGGTGCGCCGGCCCGGGCGCACCGGAAGGGGGATGCGATGCGGCATGTGCCCGCTCTGCCGACGTACGACAAGGACGCGACCACCAGACTGCTGTGCTCGTCGGTGCACCTGGACGACGGGTTCGCCCGGTACGCGCACCAGGAGCTCTCGGGGGACCGCCTCACCGCCACCGGACTGCCGCTGGGCGTGAACCTGCTCGCGCTGGCGCGCCACGCGGCCCGCGCGACCCGGCGGACGGACCTCCGCGACCGCAGGCTGGCCTGGCTCTGCGCGGGTTGGTGGCTCGCCGTGCTGAGCGCGGTCGGCGGCCTGGTCGCAGGCTCGTCCGGCGTGGCGGCAGGGGCCGCCGCGCTTCTGCCGCTCGTGCTCGGCTGCTCCTGGTGGCTGGTGCGCCGGACCGAGGCCCAGGGGCGTGCCGCGGCCCTCGAAGCCCGCTTCTCCGCCACCCGCCCCCAGGACCTCGTACCCGAGGTGGCCGACGAGGTCGAGCAGCGGCTGCGCGCGCTGCGGCGGCCGAACATGATGCCGTACACCCGGAGCGCGGAGCGGGAGAACCCCTTCGTCGGCAGCGGGAGCAAGATCAAGGAGACGGTCTGGCAGCCGATCGACATCAGCCGCCCCGCGGACGCCCCCGGCGGCGGCAAGAAGACCCTGATCCCCTTCGACGCCGTCGACCTCCACACCTACCTGGCCCGGGAGCTGGGAAAACTCGCCGGCCTCGAAGGGCTGCGGGCGCAGAACCGGCTCTACGTGCTCGGACCCCAGGTCTACTACCTCGGCGACGAGGTGCTGCCGGACCGGCTGCGTCCGCCCAACAGCGAGATCCCGCCCCTTCTGGTCAAGGCGGGGCTCCTCAAACCCGGTGCGGGGACGCGTACCTACCTCAGCCTGGAACGGGTCGGCGAGGGCGGCCGGGTCATCGTCTCGATGCACCTGCGGGCCCGGCTCCAGCACCCCAGCCTCTCCTGGGAGGTCGCCGCCTACTGCATCCCCCCGGTGCACGCCCGCTACTACGGATCGGACTACCTCCCGCGCGACGGGTTCGAACGCGTCTGGAGCCTGATCCGGTTCGCCACCTCGCACACCTGGTCCGCGCTGACCGGAGCCCCCGGGCGGATCGCACGCCGCAACTCCGCGAACAGGCTGCGCGCCCGCGCACTGGAGAAGTGGCGCAAGGAGATCACCAAGAAGCGCGCGCTGTACGACTACGGCGCCACGGACAGCCTGCGCGAACGGGTCGCCTCATGGGACCAGCTCGGTCACTCGGAGCGCACGGACTCGCAGGACTTTCTCCACCGGCTCCAACAGGGGGTGCTCATCGCGACCGAGCGGTTCTTGACCGACCACAACGTGGACACCAGCTCCTTCGACCGGGCCCAGCAGGTCATCAACACCCAGACGTACAACATCTCCGGCGACATCACCGGCCCGTCGAACATCGGCAACAACGGACAGATCTCCGCCGCTTACGGCCAGGGACCCCAGGCGCCGGCGGCCGCCGGGGGCGGCTCTCCCTGAGCCCCGGCACCACCCGACCGACCACCAGCCCTGGCACCACGCGACCGACCACCAGGAGAGACATGAGCACCTACAACTTCCACGGCGACATCTCCGGCCCGAGCAACTTCGGTGACAACGGAAAGATCCAGGTCACCTACGGCACACCCCCGGCCGAAGCGCTGAAGCTCGCCGCCGACCTCGTACAGCTCGTGCGCCGGGATACGGCACGGCCGGAGCTCGCCGCGCAGGCGGAGATCGTGCGCGGAGAGCTGGTCCGGGCGGGGGAGGAGGGGCGCCCCGCCGACCAAGGGCGGATTCGGCAGGCGTTGGAGACCCTGACGGTGGGGCTCGCGGCGGGCAGCGGCGGGATCGCCCTGGCGCAGGAGATCGGGCAGCTGCTCGGGCTCTGACCCAGCTCTTCGGGCCGTACGGCGTGGCCTCCGGGGAAGCGTCCCGGCGGCCACGCCTACTCGGCTCACTTCGCGTGGACCGCTGCCTGGGCCCCGCCGAGATCGAGTCGCAGGCCCGCCCGGAGCGGAACGGTCTGGCCCGGGGCGATCTCCTGCGAGGTGCCGTCGGAACGCGTGCCGGTCCAGCTCGTCGACGAACGGTTCGCCAGCCCGAACTTGCCCGGCCTGCTGGGGTGTTCGGTCAGCTCGGCCACCAGGGTGGCGTCGCTGTAGTCGTGGCGTGACGGCTCCGGCGCCAGGTGATGCTCATGGACGCGGGCTGCCCGTCGCAGCCGGACATGGCGCTCGGACCGGGGCAGGCGGGTGATGATGCTCAGCCGGGGCGGCAGGACCAGGGCACTGCGGCAGGACCAGCAGGACCCGGCGGTGGTCGCCCCGGGCTGCGTCATGTTCTGGCGGCCGCAGTCGGCGCAGTCCACGACCGCGTCCAGGACGGACCGCAGCGCGTCCCGCCACTGCGATTCGCGCACCCGGGCGGTCGGCTCGTGCAGCCCCACGGTGAAGTTGTGCGTGAAGAGGTCCTGGAGAGCCGGAGGAGCCGCCGCCCAGGTGTCCAGGACCGTGGACTGTTCGACGGGGTCGGGGCTGTTCGCCGTGTCGTCGGGGTCGAAGACGAACAGGGGCCGCTTCCCGTACAGCCGCTTCTCCGCCGCCTCGTCGAGACAGTGGATCTCCAACTCCTGCCTGCCCTTCAACGGGTGATGGTTCATCAGAAGCATGAAGAGGAGCACGGACAGCGAGTGCAGATCCGACTGGGTGCCGGGTCTGGCCCCCGGCTCGGCGCGCACCAGCTCCGGCGCCATGAACTCCATCGTCCCCGAGATCCCGCTGCTGTCCCCTTCGACCACGGCGTTGTCGTTGTCGCAGACCAGGACGTCGCCCGTGGCCGGGTCGAAGAAGATGTTGCCCCAGGAGATGTCCCGGTAGGCGATTCCCCGGGAGTGCAGGGCCTGGTAGGCCTCCACCGTGTAGAGGGCGGCGGTCAGCAGGGTGCGCGTCGTGGTCCGCAGCCTGCGGCGGAAGAGGTCCGGCAGCCCCTTGAACCGGTCCGGGCGCAGATCCATCAGATAGCCGAACGCCCCCGTGCCGGAGGGCACGTACGCCGTGGGCCAGAGGAATCGGTCGTCGTCGAAGTCCCGGGTCACCAGCTCCCGTACGATCGCGTCCTGCTCGGGCGTCGCGCAGGACGGGTAGTACCACTTGAGGGCGCGTTCGCCGGAGGGGGTCTCCACCCGGTACACCTCCCCCTGGCCGCCGGCTCCGAGCATGTCGATGACGCGGACGGACTCCCCGTCATCGGCGGTGAGGTGCGTTCCTCCGTCGAGCATGCCGCTCATGCGTCACTCCGTCGTTCGTCCGCCGCGGCGCTGTCGTCCGCCGCGATGAGGTCGGGCCGCCGGGCAGCGACCAGGGTCGTGTCGTCACCGGAGTAGCGGGCCGCTTCGGCCAGCCATCCGGGCAGGGCGTCGCGTACGCCGTCGGTGCGGCCGTCCTTCGAGAGCCGCTGGTCCAGGCCGGTCATGAACTGGGTGAAGCCCTCGTCGGACGCGAAGCTCTTGGACAGGCCGTCGGTCGACAGGGCGATCATCCGCGGGGTGCGGTCCGGTGCGACGACCGGGGCCCAGTGCACCCGGATCATCTTCCATGCCTGGCGGCTGCAGAGGGATTCGGTCTCGTCGCCGAGATCCGCCTCCACCGGTGCCAGCGGCAGCGCGATCGCTCCGTCGGCGTCGGTCACCGTCAGCTCGCCGTCGCCGAGCTGCCAGGCCGCGAACATCCGCGGGGTGAGCACCGCACCGACCAGCGTGGCCCCGTACAGCAGCAGCTTCTGGTCCTTGCGGGGCGGCTCGGCCGCCGGGTCCACCGTCCCCCGGTTGTGGTCCCAGTGGGCGAGCACCCTCTCCTGCCAGGCGGCCACCAGCTGCCGGGGCAGCTCGTTGCGCGCGTAGTTCATGAGCCAGCTCAGGCTGGGTGCTCCGTCCGGCCCCTCGGCGCGGGCCAGTTGGGCGAACGTACGGGCCTGGTGGCCGAACAGGTCGACAGCACAGCGCGCCCCGATCTCGCTGCGGGCGTGCACCGCCGAGCCATGGCCGTCCGCCACCGAGAGGATCAACGGATCACCTTCCGTCCCGGATCCCTCGGCGGCGTACCAGTCCTGGTTGATCTGTTTGTTCACTCCCCGCACGCTGTGCTCGAGCGTCTCCCACAGCGGCTGCTCAGGAGCGCTCACCAGACGTCGTCATCGTCGTCGTCCAACTGCGGTGGCGCGTACTGCGGCTGCTTGACCGTGATGTCGGACGGGCCGGCCACCGGCTGCGACGCGGCCTTGACCGCGGCGGTCGACGCCCAGCGGATCGCCGCCGCCAACTGCTTGGGACTGTTGGCGTCCAACGGCTGGAGCTCGGGGTTGCCCAGGAACTCCTGGAGGACACTGCGATCGGCGTCCGCCCCGATCGCGATGGCCACCCGCACGGCCTTCCTGCCCCACGGGGTGGCGTCCAGCGCGCGCAGACCCGCCTTCCAGTCGTCCGTCGGCACCCCGTCGGAGACCAGGGCCAGCACGGGTTTCAGGGCCCGCTGCGGCATCGGCGGCGTCTGGAGCTCCCGGGAGACCACCTCGAGCGCCTCGCCCAGGTTGGTCGTGCCGTCGACCTGGACGTCCTGCCAGGTGAAGTCGTCGACCGGCACCGGGTCCTTGTGGTGCCACCGCGTCTCCGTGGAGAACGTCAGCGTACGCAGCAGGAGCTGGGCCGCCGGGTTGTCATGGGCGACCGACCGCATCTCGGGAACCGCCTCCCGGATCGCGTAGTTGAGCTGTCCGATCTTCTCGCCCTGCATGGAGTAGGAGCAGTCCAGCAGCCAGATGAAGTGGACCGGCCGGTTCGCCATGGGACCGCCGGGAATGTCACTCACTCGAAGCCCTCCTTGTCATGGTGTGCACGTCCTCGTTCCGTGGTGCGTACGTGGTGTCGTCACTCGCCGAGCGCCTCGGTCACCTGGTCGTCGAGGAGAACCCAACCCCAGGCCAGCAGCCCGACGAGGACCGCCAGGCAGGCGAGGACGAACAGGGTGAGGAGCAGCCGACGCCCCCGCGCGATGTTCGGCGTAACGACCGGCATAGCCGTGAACCGTCTCTCTCTTCTCGGACCTGACCGACCTTAACGACCGCGTCCGGCTCCGTCAGCGGGTTGAACGATCTTGTGCGGGGGCATCGCGCGGGTGCGGCACGGACCCGGTCGGCAGCTCCTCGCGACCCCCCTCGGGCAGCAGCTTGCCGACGCGCAGTCCGGTGCGGGCGAGGATCCACAGCACCGCCTCCGCGGCCCGCTGCTGCTCGCTGACCAGCGGACCCGTCCCGGTGGCTGCGTAGGCGCTGAGCGCCCAGAACCGCCGGGTCCGGAACCGGTGCCCGATGTCCCGGACCAAGGGGTCCAGGCCGACCGTGGCCAGCCAGGGGCCGACCCCCGTCGGGGGGACCCGCAGACGCTCGATCCGGTCCAGGACGTCCCGCTTCGTGACCACCACCGCCAACGGCAGCCGGCCACGCCGCCGTCGTCCGGCCAGCGCCGAGAGCTCACCGGTGAAGGTCTGGTACGTCTGCCACGGACCCGGATCCGACGGATGGGCCGCGCGTGCCAGCTCCTCCTCCTCCGCCGAGAGGGAACGGCGCACCTGGGGGTCGGCCAGGACGTCGACGGCCAGGATCACGCCGTCGGCGTGGGCCAGATACTCCTGGCGGCGCGTGGAGTCCACGTCGTACAGCGACTCACCCATCGGGTCGTAGAGGTACAGCAGCCGGCGTCTGCGGCGGTGGGTGACCCGCAGCATCAGGGCGCGAGGCTGGCCGCCCTGAGTCTTGCGCACCCAACCGGCGTTCTTGAGCTGGCTGTTCAGATCGACCACGTCACGCCGGTCGTCGGCCGTCGCGAACGACACCTTCGGCGCGCCCCGCCCGCCCCCCGCGTGCAGCCCGGCGACCGCGGCCGCCATCAGCATCGTCTTGCCCGACGAGGTCCCACCGATGACCGGTACGTGCACGATGCGCTCCCGGCCGATCCCGGCCGGCAGCGGCCGGTCGCAGTGCGGGCACTCGACGGCGAGCCGGTCGCGCCCGGCCGACGAGACGGCGACGATCCGGCGCCCGCAGGCGCAGACGTGCCACAGCGCACCGAACCTGCCCGGGCGCAGCTCCCGGTGGGCCGATCCGCAGCCGGGACAGCGGTGCACGGCGAGCGGGAAGGGCCGGTAGCACCCGGGGTACGGGCACTTCATCCGGATCCGCCGCACCAGGGCGCCGGCCCGGTCCGCACCGCGCAGCACGGCGACCCCGGCGACCGCGGCCAGCCCCACCAGCCCGACCAGCAGCCACATCACCAGGTGGATCAGCACCATGACGGCCGAGACCAGGAGCGCCCCGGCGATCGCGCCCAGCGCGGTGCCCGGGGCCACGAGGACGAACCCGAGGCGGGCGAGCCAGTGGCCGCCGTAACCGGTGGAGGGCTGCCGTCCCGTGAACATGCGCCGGGCCGTGACGGCCATCCAGCGGCCCAGCAACCGGCGCCGGATGACCGAGGCGGCGGCCCGGGTGGAGGTGGACGCGTCCACCCACATGAGCCGGGACCAGTACGCGCGCTGCGCGGGCTCGGATCCGACGGGCGGGACCCGGGGATCGGGAGTGCCCGGGGTCCGGGGGCCGAGGACCTTCACGGAGGCGCCGAGCGCCAGGGCGAGGAACTCCCAGAACGCGCGGAACAGGCACACACCCGCCCCGACGGCCACCGTCAGCCAGACCGCCGCCCCGGCCGGCCCGCCCATCAGACGCCACCGTCCCGGTCGCGGTCCCCGAAGCCCCGACGGCGGGACGACGCCTTGCCCGGACGGCCGTCCCGCCCGCCGAACCGCAGCCCGAGCCGGCCCAGAGCACCGGGCCGGTTCCAGGCGCGGAAGTCCTCCGCGTGCCGTGCGCCCCTCGTGGAGAGCGCCGTCTCGACGGCCGCCAGATCCTCCGCGCTCAGCGCCCGCGCCGCCGGACGCAGCACCCCGTCCAGCAGGGCGCCGCGGACCCGGCCCCAGCCGCCGCCCGCCTGGGGGTGGGCGTTCCAGCCGACGAAGAGGTCCGCGAAGTAGTCCGGGTCGCGCAGCAGCCTGCTCCCCACCTCCTCGGCCCGGGCCGCCCGTTCGTAGGCCGCGCAGAGGTCGGCGTCGCCGCTGCGGATCAGGGCGTCCAGCTCGTGGCCCACGCCGTGGTCGGTCAGCAGACGGTGCGCGAGAACGCCGAAGACGCGCTCCAGCACCGGCGGGTTCACCGGTTCCGCACTCCTCCGCAGGCCGAGAACCCGGTCGACCCAGCCGGGCGGAGCGGCGCCCGCCCGCAGGTCGCGCGAGAAGTCCAGCAGCAGGAGCGCCGCCCGGTCGCGGTCCTGGAGTTGCTCGGGGAAGGCCTTGAGGAGGTCGTGCGCGAGCTCGTCCGCCTGCGGGTCCCCAGGCCGGCCGTGGAGGGCGGCCGTCACGAGGAACGGCCAGGTCCCCGCCGCGTGGTGGAGCCCCGCGCCCCTCTCCAGCAGGTCGTACCTGGCCTCCTCCGGCGTCGGCGCGGTGGAGCCCCACACCAGGCGGTAGGCGATGCGGAGAAGCGGCGGACGCGCGAGGACGGAGACGCCCGCCGCCTCCAGCACGGCCCGCAGCTCACGGGTCCGGTCCCCGTCCGTGCCCCCGGCCGGGCGACGGGCCGCCCAGCCGCACATGCGCAGATACGGCAGGGCCTCGCCGCTCTCCAGCGGTACAGGAGCGCGCTCCAGGAGCACGGTGACGGTGGCCGGACCGGCCTGGGCCGCCGCTTCGAGCTCCCGCAGCAGGGCGCTGTGGAGGCCGGGCAGCTCCGGGAGGGCCTCGTGGAGCCCACCCCCGTACACGGACGGATCGGCCAGCAGCGCCGACGCCAGCCGGTGGGCGAGCAGCGGTACCAGGTCGGAGCAGTCCACATCGAGGAGACCGGCCACCCGCAGCAGCCGCAGCGGGCGCGCGAAGCCGCTCTCCGCGTCCTCGATCCCGGCCCGCAGCTCCGGACCCAGCTCGGCGGCGAGCTGCCGGGCCACCTGGTCGGTCAGCGTCTCGCGGCGCGGCGGGCGTACCGGATCGGCGGAGCGGACGGCGGCGACCAGCAGCCGGGCGGCGAGCGGGGCGGCGGCCTCCGCCCGCAGGTTGCCTCCCACCCGTGCGAACAGCTCGGCCAGCGCGGTGATCTCGGCCGCCGGCGCCGCCTCCTGCCGGGGTGTCGCCAGGGTGTGGACGAGCCGGTCCAGATCCTCGCCGTCCAGCTCGGCGGGGTGCTCGCACACCCACTGCGCCGCCGCCGTGCGATGCGGCGCCGGCAGCTCGATACCGGCGCACAGCGCGAGCGCCGCCACGGGGCCGGCGGTGAACGGGTCTCCCGGGAGCTGATGGGCGTGATGGAGGAGCCCGAAGGCGCCGGCCGACCACATCCGGGCGGCGGCCACGGCCCAGAGGCTCGGCTCCGGCCCGTCCGGGACGGGCGGGACGGCACAGTCGTGGACCCGGTAGCGGCGCCCCGAACCGGCGAGCCCGTGGGCGTCGTCCGGCAGGACACCGATGATGCGCTGCCCGGCGAGGTGCGGGCGCCGGGAGTAGGTGGTGAACGTCAGCCGGTGGGCGTCGTCCCGGGGGAGCACCGCGCTTGCCAGGGCCACCCAGCGCGCGACATCGGCGCTGTCCCGCTCCACGAGGACGACCTGTGGGGCTGCTTCGTCCTCGGCCTGGCGCTGGAGGTCGGTGAAGACGGCGGCGAGCCAGGGCTCCCTGGAGACGGCGAAGGCGACCAGCCCGGCCGGGTCCAGCAGCGCGGAGGGCGGCAGGGCGGCCAGGGCCGGCGGTGCGCCTGACTCGGGAGTGGCGGTGGCCCAGCCGGGGGACTCCCAGGCGCTGACGGGCAGGGCCCGGTCCGGCAGATACCGGCCCGGGGCCAGGTGCACCGCGTGGGCGTGGAAGTTGCCCCAGCGCCCGCTGTAATCGGCGCCCGTGTAGACCGTGCGGGCCAGCAGTCTGCTTCCGTCCGACAGCTCGCTGTAACTGAACGCCGTGGGAAAGGCGCCGAGTTCGGCCGGGGACGGGCGGGACGGGGCGTTCCGGGGTGGCTCGTACCCGATGATCTGCTCCGCCTCCCGGAGCACCGCCTGCGGCAGCCCCGGGGTGAGCGCGGTGAAGCGGAAGCCCGAGCCGTCCGGGCCGGGCGGCGCCGAGGTGTAGTGCAGCTGTCCCAGGCTCATGAGCCGGCCTTCCCCGTGCGGTCCCGGCTCTCCGGCCGGCTCCTGCGCACCTGGATCAGGCCGCGCCGCCCCAGCAGCCAGAGCAGCGGGTCCTCCACCCGCAGGGGCTGTGGTCCCGACTTCGGTGCGTCGGCCGGTGCGCCGGCGGGCGGCGGAGCGCCCAGCGCGGAGAGGCCGAAGTACGACAGTTCGGCGAAGTCGTTCTCCAGTTGGCGGCAGAGCACCCCGGAGTCCCAGTCGCTCAGCAGGGACCGCAGCTCCTCGTGTACGGCGAGCCGGTCGTCGTCGTCCTGTTCGCCGCCGGTGTGATCGGCGTTGCGCAGCAGCGGCGAATGCGACCCGAGCAGCGGCCTCAGCGCGTCCGTCTTCGTCACGGCGACGGCCATCGGTGTGGTGACCCGGCCCCGCGACACACTCCGTCCGTGGGAGCGCAGTTGGGCGGCGAGGCCGGCGGCGATCTGCTGCGGGGACGTCTCGACGGCGGGCAGCGGCGGGCCGTCGGCGGTCGCGCTGCGGTCGCGCACCGAACCCATCTGGAGCGGGTCGACGAGCAGGATGATGCCGTCGGCGGCCGCCAGGTACTGGGTGTATCTGGCCATCGCCTCCTCGCTCTTGAGGTCCTCGCCCGCCGCGTCGAAGAACACCAGGGTGGTGTGTCTGCTGCCCTTGGCGTA
This sequence comes from Streptomyces sp. CA-278952, assembly GCF_028747205.1. Lineage (NCBI taxonomy): Bacteria > Bacillati > Actinomycetota > Actinomycetes > Kitasatosporales > Streptomycetaceae > Streptomyces > Streptomyces sp. CA-278952. The sequence goes on along the minus strand of NZ_CP112880.1, from coordinate 1,414,640 downwards.
CCGGCCCCGGCGCGGCACGCTCAGCCGGTAGAGCAGCGGGTCGTTGAAGCCCATCGCCGCCGGGCGCGTCGTGTCGGGGAGCCGCAGCCGTTCGTAGAGGTCCTCCTCCATCTCCCGGTCGCGGCGCTGGGTCTCGGCACCCATCGCCGGCAGGGAGATGTCGTACTCCCGGCCCACCCGGCCCCGGAGTTCGTTGACGAGCACCGACACATAGGTGCTCTTGCCGGAGGCCTTGGCGCCCACCAGGGCGATGATGCGGCTGTCCTGGTCGCAGTACTCGCTGGGGAAGTCGTTGTGACAGCCGCGGCAGACCCGCACCGAGGTGGCCACCCCGCAACGGGGGCACGGCTGCCGGGTCGAGGAGCCCCGAAGGGCCGCGAGCGTGCGGGGCGCGGGGAAGACCGGTCCGCGCAGCCGCCGCGACGGCGGCATGCCCGGCCCCATGAAGCCGGCCCATACGTCGTCGGGTTCGGCGTCGCACGGGTCGCCGCCGCGTACCCCGGTGGCCATCATCAGGCAGCGGTACGGCAGGCGCGCGGCCGGTGCGCGGTCGAAGCAGTAGGGACAGATGACGCTCGTCATGTCAGCGCACCACCAGGGTCGGGGGAGAGGGCTCGTCGAGTCGTACGTCGGCGGCTCCGTCGCCGAGGAGGAAACCGCGCAGGACGTAGGGCGGCCGGAGGTCCGCCGGCACCGGCAGCTCGACGGGACTGCCGGCGGACAACGCGCCACCGTCGAGCCGGAGCAGGGTCCTCCCGTCGGTGTGGTCGAGCGGCCGGATCGGGGCGCGCCCGCCGCCCGCCCTCGCCACCAGGACGAACTCCGGCAGCCGGTCAGGTGCTTCACCCGCACAGGACAGGGCGACCCGTAGCAGCGCGGGCCCGCGACGCAGCCCTCGGCGGGGGCCGGGAACGATGCGGTAGCTGACGGAGATGTCCGCGGGGACGGCGGTCGCGCTGCCGGGCGGAGGGACCACCACCGCGTCCGCCGTGCGAGGGGCGGCGGAGAGTGCGACGGTGAAGGCGGAGGGCGGCACGTCCATGTACAGCCCCTCCCGGACGTAAGTGCTGCGGGTCACGCGGTGCGAGGAGCTCACGCCGTCCTGTTCCACGGTGGCCGCCACCTGGCCCGTCTCCGCCGGCCAGTCGAAGGTGACGCGGGCCCGGCCCCCGCCGACCCGCTCCACGCGCACCCCGGCCACGGCGGGCGGGCACTCGACGAGCAGGCCGGGACCCGCCACGGCGTGCGGTCCGAGAACGGCCAGGGCGGACACCCGGGTGACGGAGCCCGGGGGAGGCGCCAGGCCGTCCGCCACCGCCTCCCAGGACAGCGGAGCGGGCCAGGGTGCCGCCGGGTCGTGGGTCAGCTCGGTCCCCGGTTCCGGCGGATCGGCCGGCCAGCAGACGAGGCGCACGTCCGCGTCCTGTCCGCCGCTCCAGGTGAACCGGACGGACCCCCGGCCCGCCGTGGCATCGAGCCGGTGCACGGGAGCGGGCCAGGGGCGGACGGTGATGTGACGGTCCGTGCCCGCCGACTCGACCACGCTGGCGTCCGGCGACCGGTAGCGGCAGTGGACGCGGAGCACGTACGTACCGACGTCCAGGCCGGTCGCGGTCAGCGCGCCCGGACGTACCCCGACGCCGTCCACCCGCCCGTCGGGGCCGTCGAGCACGACCCGTACGTCCAGCGCCCCCGACGGCTCGGTCCACGCGGCGTCGATACGGCCCGGCCCCGTGCTGGACCGCAACGCGGACACCTCCGGGGCGACGAGCAGGACGTCGGAGACCACGGGAGGGCCGTCGACCAGGCCGTCCCGCAGCGGGAACACGGCGTAGCGGACCTCCTGGCCGAACGGCGGGTCCCGGTCCACCCAGCCGACCGCCGAGGAGGCGCCGGCGATCTCGGCGATTACGGCCGGCCCGCCCGGGACCCGGGTCAGCCGGACGACCTGCCGCTCGGGCGTCGCGTCGGCGGGCGATGGCGATGGCGATGGCGATGGCGAAGGCGAAGGCGATGGCGAAGGCGAAGGCGATGGCGATGGCGAAGGACGGAGCGACAACGCCACGGCATCCGACACGTGACGGGCGGTCAGTACAGCGCCGGGCCCCGCGCTCCCCTCGACCGCCGGTCGGTACAGCCGTACGAGGGCGAGCCGGGCGCGGGGGCAGTCGGAGGCCAGCCGGGCGGCCTTGAGGAAGCCGTCCTCGGCCGCACGGGCATCGCCCGACCGCTCGGCCTCCTGCGCGGCTTCGAGGGCGACGTCGGCTTCCCTCGCGCGTGCGGCGATGTCCGCGAACCGCCGCCGCAGCAGCGCGTCGCCCCCGCCCCCCGCCGGGAGCAGGGACGCCAGCCCGGCGGCACGCCGCACCCTCCCGATGTCCCAGGAGTCCTCCAACTCCTCCGCCGCACGCCGTTGTTCGCCAGTGAGGCGGTGGCAGGCGGCCGCCGCACGGACGAGGGCGGCCGCCTCCGTCGGGCAGACCCCCAGGGAGACGGCGGTTCCGGGCTCGGAGTGCCGCGGGTGGGCCTGGAGCAGTTCGACGAGCTGGTACAGGAGGATACGGCGCAGGGCAGCGGGGTCCTGGAGCTGCACCGTCTCCAGCCGGGCGAGGAGCGGACGGTACGCCTCACCGCGCAAGGCGCCGATCCGACGGAGCCGATCGGGGCCGATGTGCTGCCAGCGGCGCCCGGCGCCCTCCTCGAAGAGCCCGTCGAGCACCCGCAGCCCCCGCCCGCGCTCCACCAACGCGTCGCCGATGTGCCTTAGACCCAGGGCCTGTTGCTGGGCCTGGACGTGCTGGTACCCCGTGACGAGCGGGGAGAGCGGCAGCCCCCGCAGGGCACGAAGCGGCCCGAGATCGTGCCCGAACTCCAACCCCACCCTGCGCCCCCGTGCTCACTACGCGTGTTCTCCCCGCCCATCCCAGCAGATCCGGGGCGCTCGCGGCGGCGTTTCCCCATCATGTGGCCCGAGCGGCACGGATCGTCCGCCCGGTGCTCCGGAGACCGCCCGAGGGGGGCCCGGCGCCCCAGGGGGTGCCACGCATGTCCCGACGAGGTAACAGTCCCTCATCGGCACCCGCCTGCCACGCCGGACGATCCTATGATCGACGCGGCGTCGAGGAGGAACGGGGAAACGTTGTGACCTGTCACGTGCCGTTAGGAAGGGGCCGGTACGCCCTGCCCCTGGCCCTGGTGACCGCGCTGCTCGCCGGCTGCTCCGGCGCGGCGGACGACCCGGGGGAAGCGGAGAAGCGCGACGCCTCGATGAGCGCGGGCGCGAGCCCGGACCCCGCCGGCGGCACCGGTGCCGGGCCGTCGCCCGACGCCTCGCCCGTACCCGACCCCGCCCGGCTCCCGAAGACCCGGGCCCAGGCGCGCGACCTCATCGGCCGCGTCATCGCCGGCCCCGACAGCTTCGGCCCCGGAGTGGTGAAGCGGAGCCCGTACGAGAGCGACCCCGCGACCTGGCCCGTGCTCGGCGAGGACTGTGTCTGGCAGCAGCAGAAGCCCGCGTACAGCGTCCTGGCCACCCTCACCCGGTCGTTCGAGCTGCCCGCCGAGGCGGGAAAGGGGCCGGTGCGCCTCGGCGCCGTCGTCACCGTGCACCGTACCCGCGAGGACGCCGCCTGGGAGATGGCGGAGTCGATCGAGGAGAGCATGCGCTGCCCCACCCAGGAACTGCGCGAGGGCGAGACGATCGGATCCATGGTCGCCGCGGGCCTCCTCGGCGGCGAGAGCACCCAGAACAGCTCCGAGGACTTCCTCAACGAGATGGGGGAGTACCGGAGCTCCGAACTGGGCGGGCCGCACCACTACTCCTGGCAGCAGGCGCAGAGCCTCCAGTTCACCGTCGCCGTGACCGGCAAGGGGGCGAAGGGGCGCACCGAGGACGAGATCGACACCCTGGTCGACGAGGCGCAGGGCACCATGCTGTCCCGGCTCGAAGACGCCGTCGAGAAGCAGAGCTGAGGCCCGGCGATGGACGATCTGCGACCTACTGATCCCGCCCGCATCGGCGGCCACCGGCTCCTGGGCCGCCTCGGAGCGGGCGGCATGGGCGTCGTCTACCTCGGGCGCACCGACGCCGGCGCGCTCGCCGCGATCAAGGTGATCCTCCCCGAACTCGCGGGGGACGAGGACTTCCGGACCCGCTTCCGCCGCGAGACCGAGGCGGCCCGCCGGGTCGACAGTCCCTGGGCCGTGTCCGTCACCGGCGCCGACACCGAGAGCGAACGCCCGTGGCTCGCAACGGAGTTCGTTCCCGGGCCCACGCTTTCCGACGTCGTCGCCCGGCGCGGGCCGCTGCCCGTGCGCAGCGTCATGGTCCTCGGCCGGCTGCTCGCCCGCGCCCTGACCGCCGTGCACGGAGCCGGGCTCGTCCACCGCGACGTCAAACCCGGCAACGTCCTGCTGACGGCCGCCGGCCCCCGGCTGATCGACTTCGGGATCGCCCGCGCCGCCGACGCCACCGCGCTGACCGCCACCGGACTCGTCGTCGGCACCCCCGGATTCCTCCCGCCCGAGCAGGTGTCCGGGAACACCGCGGGACCGGCCGGGGACCTCTTCTCGCTCGGCTGCCTGCTGGCGTACGCGGCCACCGGCCGGCCGCCGTTCGGCAGCGGAGCGGTCGACGCTCTGCTCTACCGGACCGTCCACGACGCGCCCGACCTCGACGGGATCGACGACGCCCACCTGCGCGCGGTCCTGGACCGGTGCCTCGCCAAGGACCCCGGTGCGCGTCCGGCCGCCGCCGACCTCGACACCCTGATAGCCGAGGACGTACCGGCCGACCCCACCGCCGACTGGCTGCCCGAGGACGTCGTCCGGATCATCGCGGAACGGTCCGCCGCCGTGCTGGCCCTGCCCGGCATCGACCCCACCGTCGCCGAGGAGCCCGGCCCGCCGGAACCCGCCCCCGGCCGGCGGCGGTTCCTGCTCCTCGCGGCGGGCGGGGCGGTGGCCCTCGGCGCGGGCGCCTTCGCCGCCGTACGCCTCACCGGCGACGAGCCCGACGGCGGCGGGGACGGAGCTCCCGGCGCACGCCGCTGGATCATCGGCGTGCACGCCGACCTCACCGGCCCCCTGAGCGCCGCCGGACGTGCCCAGGAACGCGGCGCCCGGCTCGCCGTCGACCGCTTCAACTCCCTCGACGACCAGCCGTTCCGGCTCGCCGTGAAAGTCCTCGACGACCAGGGGGACCCGGCCCGGTCCGCCCGCGTCGCCGAGGAGTTCGCCCGCGACCCGGAGATCGTCGCCGTCATCGGCCCGACGGGCGACGCGGCGGCCGGGGCGGCCCTGGCCGCGTACGACGAGGCGGTGCTGCCGGTCCTGACGGTGTCGGCCCTCCAGATCTCCTTCCCCGCCCGGGCCAACGGCTCCTTCTTCCAGGCCGCCCCCTCCTACGCCTCGCTCTGCGTCCCCATCGTCCACCGCCTCCTGCTCCGCCCCGATGTCGAGCGGCTGGGCATCCTGATCGACCGGTCCGGCGGTCAGACGGCCTACCAGGCGGGCTATACGACGAACCTGATGACGCCCAGCCTCACCACCGGCACCACGCACCCCCGGGTGGTGCCCGCCGGGACGACCGTCTTCGACCCGGTCGTCACCGACCTCCTCTCCCACCGGAGCGACGCCCTCTTCTACGCCGGTGACGCGGCCGGCGCCTCCCGGGTCGCCCGCATCCTGGCCGACCTCTCCTTCCCCGGACCGCGCATGGCCCAGCACACCGTCATGGGGCCGGAGTTCCTGGAACAGGCGGGCGCGGCGGCCGACGGCTGGGAGTTCGTCGCACCGTTCACCGACGCGAGCGCCCCGGCCGCCGCGACGTTCGCCGCCGCCCACCGCAAGCGCTTCGGCGCGGCCCCCGCCGCCTGGTCGGCCGAGGCGTACGACGTGACGGGGCTCGTCGCCCGCGAACTGGCCGCCCTGGCCGACCGGGCGGGGCAGAGAGCGAAGCCGGGCGCCGGGCCGCCCAAGAGCGGCCGCCCCACCCGCTCCCAGCTCACCGCCGCGATCGCCGCCGCCCGGTACGAGGGGATCTCCCGCCCGTACGCGTTCGACGAGAAGCGTCAGCGACTCGTCGGCCAGGAAGCCCATTTGTACCGGGTGGAGAAGGGCCGCCACCGCTATCTCGGCCCGGCCCCGAAGCCGAAGAGCTGACGTGCGGCCCCTCACCACCGAAGACCCCCGCACCGTCGGCCCGTACCGCACGCTCGTCCGGCTCGGCGCCGGCGGCATGGGGGTGGTCTACCTGGCGCGAACGGCGGGCGGGGCGCTCGCCGCCGTCAAGGTGATCCGGGCCGAGCACGCCGCCGATCCCGGCTTCCGCGCCCGCTTCCGGCGCGAGGCCGAGGCCGCCGCCCGGATCAGCGGACCGTGGGTGGTCCCGGTGCTCGGCGCGGATACCGAGGCCCGCGAGCCGTGGCTGGCGACCGCGTTCGTCCCCGGACCCTCGCTGGCCGAGGTGGTGGGCGCCGGCGGCGCGCTGCCCACGTCCACCGTCCGGGCGCTCGGAAGCCGGCTCGCCGCGGCGCTCGTCGCAGTCCACGAGGCCGGGCTGATCCACCGCGACGTCAAACCCGGCAACGTGCTCCTCGCCCTCGACGGCCCCCGCCTCATCGACTTCGGGATCGCCCGCCACGAGGGCGCCACCGCACTCACCGCCACCGACGCGGTGATCGGCACGCCCGGCTACCTCGCCCCCGAACAGGCGTCGGCCGGGCCGGTGGGACCGGCGTGCGACGTGTTCTCCCTCGGCTGCGTCCTGGTGTACGCGGCGACGGGCCGGCGGCCGTTCGGTGAGGGCGGCGCGGCCGGCGCGGCCGGCGTGCTGTTCCGTACGGTCCACGAGGAGCCGGACCTGGCGGGTGTACCGCCCGAGTTGCTGCCCCTGATCGCCGCCTGCCTGAGCAAGGACCCGGCCGCCCGGCCGTCGGCGAGCCGGATCGGCGACGACCTGGAGGCGGCCGGGGGAGGGAACCGCGGCCGGTCGGGGAAGAGCCCGGGGCCGGTCCCGCTCCGGCCGCCGGACCCCCGTGCGGCCTGGGCTCCCCGAGCGGCCCCGGGTGGGACTCCGGGAGTGGCCCGGGACGGGGCTTCCGGGGGCGGTGCGCGCGACGGAGCCTCCGGGGCGGCTCCGGACGGGGCTGCTGGGGTCGTGCCGGGCGGGGCTCCGGGGGTGGCTGCTGGGGTCGTGCCGGGCGGGGCTTCGGGGGTGGCTGCCGAGGCCGTACTGGACGGGGCTCCGGACGCGGGTGCCGAGGCCGTACCGGGCGGGGCTCCGGCCGTGGAGCCGGACACCGCCTCGCCCCCGGGGTCCTGGTTCGTGTCGCCCGGGCTCTCCGCGCTGATCGCCGCACGTTCCGCGGCCGCCCTCGCGCTGCCGGACCCCGAGCCGCTGCCCGCCACCCTGGCCCCGGACGAGGACGGAGCAGCACCGTCGGCGGCGGCCCTCACGCGGCGGCGGCTCCTGATCGCCGGTGCGGCCGGGGCCGTCGTGGTCACCGGCGGCTCCACCGCGGCGTGGCTCGCCGGGCGGCGGTCCGCCGGGGCCGCGTCGGGCTCCGGCACACCGCCCACGTACACGATCGGGCTCCATGCCGACCTCAGCGGGCCCGGCCGCGCCGCCGGGCTGGCGCACCAGCGCGGCGTACGGCTCGCGGTCGCCGATCACAACGCTCGTACCGATACGGCATTCCGCCTCGCGCTGCGGACCGAGGACGATGCCGGGGACCCGCGCCGGGCGCTGCGGGCGGCCGACCGGCTGGGCGCCGACCCCGACGTCATCGCCGCGGTCGGGCCCACCGGCACCGTGCTGGCCGGGGACGTCGTCCAGCGGTACGGGGAGGCGCGGCTCGCCCTGGTCGTCGTCGCGGCGGGCTCCACCACGGCGTCCGGGACGGCCGCCCACCTCTGCGTGACCCGCCCGTACGACCGCATGCTCGCCCCGGGCCTCACCGGCTACGTCGTCCAGACCCGCCCCGCCGAGCGCGTCCTCCTCGTCCAGGACAGCGGCGGCGCCGGCCTCGGCGGACAACTGGGCAGCGCGTTCCGCGACATCCCGCCGGCCGACGCCACTCTCATCGAACACGCGCTCCCACAGGGCGACGCCGGCTTCGGCGCGGCCGCACGCAAGGCCATGACCAGCGGGGCGAACGCCGTGGTGCTCGCGAGCGCCGACGCGACCCGGGCCGCCCGCCTGGCCACCGCGCTGGCGGGCGAGGGTTTCACCGGCAGCAGGGTCGCCGCCGGACCCGCCCTCGGGCCCGCCTTCCTCGACGGGGCGGGCGAGGCCGCCGAGGGCTGGGTCTTCGCCGAGGCGTACGCCGACCCCATGGCCCTCCCCTCGGCCGGGAAGTTCACCGCAGCCCACCGCGAACGCTTCGGCGCACCCCCGGGCACCTGGGCCGCCGAGGCGTACGATGCGGTCGGCCTGATCGCCCGCGCCGCCGGGACCACCAGCGCCTCGGGGGAGGTGCGCAGCGGCATCGCCGGGCGGCTCGTCCGTACCGAGCACCGGGGGATCGTGCGCCCGCTCGCTTTCCACCCGTCGACCCGCCAGGTGCTGCGGTACGAGAACGGGATCTTCCTCTACCGGATCGAGAAGGGCCGCCCTCGCTTCCTGGGCCCGTTCGGCGACGTGTAGCCGCCGCGGCGGAGGCCGGTGACCGCCGCCACGGCGGAGCCCCGGCGACGGCAGCGGTCGGTGAAGCCACGGCCAGGCGTGAAGATCTCCTGCGGCCGTGCTTAAGAAATCCTCGATGGACCCGGGCCCCGTCGTACGGCAGATTTCTCCGTGACGGCCGAGGATGGCGCATGGAGCCGTACGACGTGCAGCGATATGTCGTGCAGCCGTACGTCGTGGAGCCGTGCGACGTGCAGCCGTAGTACGTCGTGGAGCCGCGCGACGAGCTCCGTCCCGTCCCGCCGCGCCCCGCCATGGGGGCGACCACCCGAAAACCACCCCGGGCCGCAGGGTTCTTCCGACTTGCCCCGAGGCCCGGGGTATCCACTCGCGTACCGACGTCAGGGAGCCGCAGCCGTGAAGGCACTCGTCAAGCAGAAGGCCGAACCCGGACTGTGGCTGATGGATGTGCCGGAGCCGGAGTACGGCCCCACCGACGTCCTGATCAAGGTCCTGCGCACCGGTATCTGCGGTACCGACCTGCACATCCGCGCCTATGACGGCTGGGCCCAGCAGGCGGTCACCACCCCGCTGATCCTCGGCCACGAGTTCGCCGGCGAGGTCGCCGCGACCGGCTCCGACGTCGCGGACATCGCCGTCGGCGACCTGGTCAGCGGCGAGGGCCACCTCGTCTGCGGCAAGTGCCGCAACTGTCTCGCCGGCCGCCGCCACCTCTGCCGCTCCACCGTCGGCCTCGGCGTCGGCCGGGACGGGGCGTTCGCCGAGTACGTGGTCCTGCCCGCCTCCAACGTGTGGGTGCACCGGACCCCCGTCGACCTCGACATCGCGGCGATCTTCGACCCGTTCGGCAACGCCGTGCACACCGCGCTGTCCTTCCCGCTCGTCGGCGAGGACGTCCTGATCACCGGCGCCGGACCGATCGGCATCATGGCCGCCGCCGTCGCCAGGCACGCCGGGGCCCGCAACGTCGTCATCACCGACGTCAGCGAGGCCCGCCTCGCGCTGGCCCGCAAGGTCGGCGTCAGCCTCGCCCTCAACGTCGCGGACCGGACCATCGCCGACGGGCAGCGGGAGCTGGGACTGCGCGAGGGCTTCGATATCGGTCTGGAGATGTCCGGCCGCCCCGAGGCGATGCGCGACATGGTCGCGAACATGACGCACGGCGGCCGCATCGCGATGCTCGGCCTGCCCGCCGAGGAGTTCCCCGTCGACTGGTCCCGCATCGTCACCTCGATGATCACCATCAAGGGGATCTACGGCCGCGAGATGTACGAGACCTGGTACGCCATGTCCGTCCTGCTGGAGGGCGGCCTCGACCTCGCCCCCGTGATCACCGGCCGGTACGGCTTCCGCGACTTCGAAGCGGCCTTCGACGACGCCGCGAGCGGCCTCGGCGGCAAGGTCATCCTCGACTGGACCGTCTGACCGCCGGACGCGTCTGACCGCCGGACGCGTCTGACCGCCCGACGCGCCTGACCGCCGGACGCGCCTGATCTCCCGACCGCCCTCCGCCCTTGATCCCTTAAGGAATCCGCATGTTCGACTCCGTACGCGACGACCTGCGCACCACCCTCGACGAGATCCGCGCCGCCGGGCTGCACAAGCCCGAGCGCGTGATCGGCACCCCGCAGTCCGCGACCGTGGCCGTCACCTCCGGCGGGCGCGCGGGCGAGGTCCTCAACTTCTGCGCCAACAACTACCTGGGCCTCGCCGACCACCCCGAGGTCATCGCCGCCGCGCACGAGGCGCTGGACCGCTGGGGCTACGGGATGGCCTCGGTCCGCTTCATCTGCGGTACCCAGGAGGTCCACAAGGAGCTGGAGCAGCGGCTCTCGGCCTTCCTCGGCCAGGAGGACACGATCCTCTACTCCTCCTGCTTCGACGCCAACGGCGGCGTCTTCGAGACGCTGCTGGGCCCCGAGGACGCCGTCATCTCCGACGCCCTCAACCACGCCTCCATCATCGACGGCATCCGGCTCTCCAAGGCCGAGCGCCACCGCTACGCCAACCGCGACATGGGCGAGCTGGAGACGCGGCTCAAGGAGGCGTCCGGGGCCCGCCGCCGCCTCATCGTCACCGACGGCGTCTTTTCCATGGACGGCTACGTCGCCCCTCTTCAGGAGATCTGCGACCTGGCCGACCGCTACGACGCCATGGTCATGGTCGACGACTCGCACGCCGTTGGCTTCGTCGGCCCCGGTGGACGCGGCACGCCCGAACTGCACGGCGTCATGGACCGGGTCGACATCATCACCGGCACCCTCGGCAAGGCGCTCGGTGGAGCCTCCGGCGGTTACGTCGCGGCCCGCGCGGAGATCGTCGCCCTGCTGCGCCAGCGCTCGCGCCCCTACCTCTTCTCCAACTCCCTCGCCCCGGTCATCGCCGCCGCCTCCCTCAAGGTCATCGACCTGCTGGAGTCCGCCGGCGACCTGCGCGAGCAGCTCAACGCCAACACCGACCTCTTCCGCACCCGGATGACCGAGGAGGGCTTCGACGTCCTGCCGGGCGACCATGCCATCGCCCCCGTCATGATCGGGGACGCGGGCAAGGCCGGCCGGATGGCGGAACTGCTCCTGGAGCGCGGGGTGTACGTGATCGGCTTCTCCTACCCCGTCGTCCCGCAGGACGCGGCCCGGATCCGCGTCCAGCTCTCCGCCGCCCACTCCACGGCCGACGTCAACCGCGCGGTGGACGCGTTCGTCGACGCGCGGGCCGCCCTGGACGCGGAGGCGTAACCGCTCACCGGGTCGGGCACTTGCCGCGACCTGGGACAATGGGCACATGATCGATGCGCGGCGGCTGCGAATCCTCCGTGCGGTGGCCGACCACCGCACGGTGACCGCGGCCGCCGCCGCGTTGTACCTGACGCCCTCCGCCGTCTCCCAGCAGCTCGCCGCCCTGGAGCAGGAGACCGGCCACCGCCTCGTCGAACGCGGTGCGCGCGGCACCCGGCTCACGGCCGCCGGGGAGATCCTGCTGAGCCACACCAACGTGGTCCTGGCCCAGCTGGAGCGAGCGGAGGCGGAGCTGGCCGACTACAGCGCGGGCGTCGCCGGTACGGTCACGGTCGCCGCGTTCGCCACCGGCATCGGCCTCGTCCTCGCCCCCGCCCTCACCGAGCTGGCCCGCACCGCGCCCGGCATCCGGGTCAGGGTCCAGGACGCGGAGGGCGACGCGAGCGTGCCGATGGTGCTGGACCGGCAGGTCGATGTGGCGGTGGCCGTCGAATACCGGGGCGCCCCCGCCGAGGACGACCGCCGCCTGACCCGCGTCCCCCTGTACTCGGAGCCGTTCGACGCGGTGCTCCCGGTGGGCCACCGCCTCGCGGACCAGGACCAGGTGGCGGTCGCCGACCTCGCGAAGGACCCGTGGATCGGGCCCTACCCGGGCAACCCCTGCCATGACGTGGTGGTCCTGGCCTGCGAGTTCGCCGGGTTCGCCCCCCGCCTCGAGCACTCCTCGGACGACTTCCGCGCCGTGGTCGCCCTGGCCGGGGCCGACGCCGGGGTGGCCCTGGTGCCCCGGTCCGCGCTGCGCGGGATGGAGCTGACCGGGGTGGTCGTCCGCCCCGTGGAGGGCAGCGCCCCGACCCGCCGCGTCTTCGCGGCCGTACGACAGGGGGCCGAGGGCCATCCGCTGATCCGGCCGGTGCTGGACGCGATGGAGGCGGTGGCCGTACGGGAAGCGGGCCTGGCGCGGGTCTGAATCCGGACCCGCCCAGCCCCGCCCGACGCTCGGCTCGCCTCTCGGCCCGCCTCGACCGTCGCCCAGCCCGTCTCCCGGCCCGCCCCGCCGGACGCTCGGCTTGCCTCTTGGCCCGCCCCGCCCCGCCGCCTCTCGCCCCGCCGCCCCTCACCCCTCACCCCTCACCCCGCCCGGCGTCCCAGGACGAAGCGTCCTCCGGCCGAGGCGCCCGGGACCAGCGTCCCCGCCGCCGCGGCGAGCGCCACCGCCCCCGCGATCACCGCGTAGTGCACCGGCGGGAGATAGGGTGCCGTGCCCGCCACCGAGACGGCGAACGCGGTCAGCGGGATCGCGGCCACCGCCGTGCCGATCACCAGCCCGGCGAACGTGACCAGACCGGTCTCCAGCACCAGCATCCGCCGCAGCTGCCGACGCCCCGTGCCGACCATCCGCAGCAGCCGGAACTCACCCCGGCGGCCGACCGTGATCAGCGCCAGCGTGCTCACCACCGCCAGCAGCGCGAAGCCGCCGATCACCCCGACGCCGATGACGATCACGGCGTTGTCCCCGTCCGACACCGGTGGAGCGATCGCCACGTCGTCGCCGGTGGCGGCCCGTACCGCGACCCCGCCGCCGTACGGAGCCAGCGCCCGACGCACCGCGGCCGCCGGGTCCGCACCGGACGCACCCCCGGTCCGGATCAGCACGGCCTGGTCCCGCGCGGCCGAGACATGGCCCGCCAACGCCTCGCGCGGGAAGAGGAACTCGCCCAGGCCCAGCTCGTGTTCGTACACCGCGACGACCCGGGGTTCCACCCGCGTACCGTCGCCGAGCCGCAGCGCGACCCGGTCCCCGGGGCCGACGTCCAGGCTCTTCGCCCGGTCCGCCCCGACCGCGACGGCGTCCCGCCCCGTAAGCCGGTCCAGGTCGCCCGCCGTGACGCCGGGATCGAGCGTGCCGGACAGGCCGCGCGCCTCCACGCCCAGCACGGGCAGCCGGGTCAGCACCGGCTCGCCGGCCTGCCGGTCGGCCAGGACGACCGCCGAACGCAGCACCCCGGTCGCCGCCGTGACCCCCGGAGCCTCCCGCACCGCCCGGGCCGCCCCGGCGGGCAGCCCCGCCCCGCCGCCCGTCGCCACCAGGTCCGCCCGCAGCGCGGCGGACGCCTGGTGGCCGGAGGCACGCTCCATCGTCGGCCCCGAGGCGAGCTGCACGCAGACGAACGCGACCACCAGCACGATCGGGGTGAACGCGGTGGCGAGCCGCCGGGTGTGCGCCGAGGCGGCCCGCTCGGCCAGGAACCCCGAGACCCCGCCCACCCGGCGCAGCGGGCGACCCAGCACGCCCAGGACGATCCGGGAGATCCGGGGCCCCAACAGGGCGACCGCGATCACCAGGGACAACGCCGCGCCCGAGGCGGCGGCGCCCGCCGCCTGGCCGCTCTGCGTCGTCGCGACCCCCGCCGAGCTGATCCCGGCGAAGGCCAGCACGGCCCCCGCCACCGTACGGAACCGTCCCGGCTCGCTCGGCTCGTCCGCCGTCACCGCACCCAGCGCGGCGGCCGGCCGCAGCCGGGTGATGGACCGGGCGGCGAGCATCGCGACCGGCCGCGCGAGCAGCGCGACCAGCAGCCCGCCGGTCAGCGCCGCGGCGGGCGGCAGCCACCACGGCACCGGCAGCGGCAGCGCATCGGTCGTCAGCAGCGAACGCATCGCGAGACCCAGTGGCACGGCACCGATGCCGCCCAGCAGTGCCGCCGCCGCGGATACCCGGCCCGCCTCCCGGCCGATCGCGGACCGCAGCTGACGGGGCGAGGCCCCCACCGCCCGCAGCAGCGCCAGCTCCCCGGACCGCTGATGGATCGCCTGGGACAGCGTCGAGGCGATCACGAGGAGCGCCACCATCAGCACGGTGCCGCCGATCGAACCGAGCAGGGCCAGCTGGTCACCGCGTCCGCCGAGCGCGTCCACGTGCTCGGCCTCCCCTCGCTCCGCACCCGTCAGCACCCGCACCCCCCGGTCGGACCCGGGGACGCCCGAACGCTCCGGCAGGACCGCGCCGATCGCGTCCCGCAGCGCGTCCCGCGAGACGCCCGGCTCCGCGACCACGCCGATCGCGTCGATCCGGCCCGGGTGCCCGGCCAGGGCGGTCAGCCGGGGCTCGGTGAAGAACACGGCCGGCGGAGCGTCGCCCCCGGCCCCGGAGCGGGCGATCCCGCTGACGGTGTACGTCCGGGCGGCTCCGCCGGCCCGCAGCACGACCCGCTCGCCCGGGGCCTGACCGCCCGCCGCGAGCGCGCCGTCCAGGACGACCTCCGTCGCGTCCCTTGGGGCCCGGCCCTCGGCCAGCTCGTACGGGGTGAGCACGGCGGACGGCCAGGAGCGGCCCACCGCGGGATGCCCGTTGCCCGTGGACACCGGCACGGAATCGTCCGCGACGGCCTTAGCCACCCCGTCGGCCCCCGCCACCGCGGCCAGCACCGACCGGTCCAGGCGGGCCCGCTCCGGCAGATACGCCGTCGCGGTCCTCGGTTCACTGCCCCAGGGCTTCGCGGTGTACGACACCTTCTGGTCCGCCGCCACCACCGCGTCCGCGCCGGCGTACCGCTGCACCGGCGGCGCGGCCACCAGCAGCGAGCCGACGACGAACGCGAACGCGCCGACCAGCGCGGCGGCGGCGCCCGTCGCCACGATCACCGCCGCCCAGGCCCGCCGGTGCGTGGCCAGCGACCGCCGGGCCAGGAACGCCGACGCCCGCCGCGACCCCTGCCGCACCCCCAGCGGCTCCCGCGCCGCCGTGCTCACCCGTCCGGTCCGGGCTCCCGACGGCTTCCTGGCCGCCGCGCCCGTGCGTCCGGTCGGTACTTCCGACGGCTCCTGGGCCGCCGCGCCCGTACGCCCGTCCGGTACTTCCGACGGCTCCTGGGCCGCCGCGCCCGTACGCCTTCTCATCGCAGCCGACCGCCGTCCATCGTCAGCACGGTGTCCGCCCAGCTCGCCGCCACGGGGTCATGGGTGACCATCACGACCGTGCGGCCCTCGATCCGTACGGCGTCCCGCAGCAGCGCCAGCACCAGCGCCGCGGACTCCGGGTCGAGGGAGGCGGTCGGCTCGTCCGCGAAGATCACCTCCGGCTCCGTCACCAGCGCCCGCGCCACCGCGACCCGCTGCTGCTGGCCGCCCGACAGCGTCGACGGCCCGTCGCCGCCGCGCCCCGCGAGACCCACCCGGGCCAGCAACTCCCGTCCCCGCGCCAGCACATCTGGGCCGCCCGGGTCCGCGCCGCCCAGCACCAGCGGCAGCACCACGTTCTCCTCGATGGACAGCGACGGCACCAGGTTGAGCGCGTGCGACTGGAAGACGAACCCGATCCGGTCCCGGCGCAGCCGGGTCAGCGCGGCCTCCGAGAGCGACCCGAGATCCGTGCCGGCGATCCTGACCGTGCCCGAGGTCGGCCGGTCCAGGCCCGCCGCGACCTGGAGGAAGGTGCTCTTGCCCGAACCCGAGGGGCCGACCACCGCGGTGAAACTGCCGGCCGGAACAGCGCAGCTGACCCCGTCGAGCGCCGTCGTCCTCCGACTGCTCCCGCGTCGCCCGTAGCTCCGGCTCACCCCCTCCAGACCGAGCGCGGCCGCCTGCTCCACCATCGTCGTACCCACTGTTCGCCTCCACCGTCCCCGTACCGTTTGACCTGCTAGAACGCTATGAGTCGGGACGCGTCCGGGCGAGGGTGCGCACTACCGGACCCGGGGTACAGCCAGCTCCACCCCCGGCCGGGGGACCGCCCCCCTCCGGCGGCGGGCCCGCCCCCGTACCGTGGGCTGCCATGAGCAGCTCACCACCTGGTCCCCTCACGGTCGCCGTCCGGCGTTCCTGGGACGCCTCGCGCTACCTCCTCATCGGCATCGGGGTCGCGATGCTGACCTACGTCGGCGCGTTCCTGGTGGTGGCCGCCCTCCTCTTCGCCGTCGCGATCATCGGGCTGCCCGCGCTGCCGGAGGCCGCCACGCTGCTGCGCCGTGCCGCCTCGGCGGAGAGCCGCAGGGCGGCGGCCCGGCTCGGGCCGGGACACCGCCCCGCGTCGTATCCGCCGCTGGGCGGCGGCGAGTTGCCCGAGCGGGTCCGCCGGACGCTCACCGACCGGACCACCTGGCGGCTCGCGCTCTGGCTGCCCGTCCAGACGCTCTTCGGCATGGGGCTCGGCTACCTCACGATGATCCTCTGGCCCGTCGCCCTGCTGGTGGACGGCATCGCGCTGTCCGTCGTGGGACTGGTGGACCGGCGGCGGGCCGACGAGTACGGCATCGAGCCGCCCGACCGGCCCGGCTGGGCCCTGCGCTGGCACCCGGTGCTGGCCGACCTCTCGGCGGGCTGGACCATGGCCCTGCTCGCCCCGCCGCCCGCCGCCGAACTCACCGAGCGGATCGCCCACCTCACCGAGAGCCGGGCCGGCGCGGTCGCCGCGCACGGGGCCGAACTGCGGCGTATCGAGCGGGACCTGCACGACGGCGCCCAGGCCAGGATCGTCGCCCTGTCGATGCGGATCGGGCTCGCCAAACAGCTGCTCGACCGCGATCCGGCCGCCGCGCGGGCCCGCCTGGACGAGGCGCAGGACGGGGCCGAAGCCGCGCTCGCCGAGCTGCGGCACGTGGTGCGCGGCATCCACCCGCCGGTCCTCACCGACCGTGGACTGGCCGGTGCGGTACGGGCGTTGGCCGCCGATGTCGCCGTACCCGTCACGGCGGAGCTGGACGCGGTGGAGGACGGGCGGCGGCTGCCCGCCGCGATCGAGGCCGCCGCCTACTTCGTGGTCGCCGAGGCGCTCACCAACATCAGCAAGCACAGCGGCGCCACCGCCGCCCGGGTCCGCGTCGACCGGCCCCCCGGCCTCCTGCGGGTGACCATCGGCGACGATGGTCGCGGCGGCGCGGACGAACGCGCCGGCAGCGGGCTGGTGGGCATCCGGCGGCGGGTCGCCGCGCTGGACGGCGCCACCCGCGTCAGCAGCCCCACCGGGGGGCCGACGGACATCGAAGTGGAGCTGCCGTGCGGATCGTGATCGCCGAGGACAACGCCCTCCTGCGCGAGGGCCTCGTCCTCCTGCTCACCAGCTCCGGACACGAGGTGGTGGCCGACGCGGCGGCCGGCCCGGAGATCCTGCCCGCCCTGCTCGAACACCGCCCGGACGTCGCCGTGCTGGACGTACGGCTGCCGCCCACCTTCCGCGACGAGGGGCTGCGGGCCGCGATCGCCGCCCGCGCCGAACTGCCCGGCCTGCCGATCCTGGTCCTGTCGCAGTACGTCGAGGAGACGTACGCCGCCGAGCTGCTCGCCCAAGGCGCCCGGGGCATCGGCTACCTGCTCAAGGACCGGGTGGGCCGGGTCGAGCAGTTCCTGGAGGCCCTGGACCGGGTGGCGGCGGGCGGCACCGCGCTCGACCCGGAGGTGGTCACGCAGCTCCTCACCCGCAAGTCCTCGGCGGGCCCGCTCCAGAGCCTCACCGCCCGCGAGCGCGAGGTCCTGGAGCACATGGCGCAGGGCAAGGCGAACGCCACCATCGCCGCCGAACTCACCGTCTCCGAACGGGCGGTGAGCAAGCACATCGGCTCGATCTTCGCCAAGCTCGGCCTGGAGCCGGACGACGGCGCCGTCCACCGCCGCGTCCTCGCGGTGCTGGCCTACCTGGAGGGCCGGGACGGCTCCACCTCGTAAGGGGGCCGGTGGCGGGGTCGCACCGGGGGCGTGCGGGTCAGGCGGCGGGCTGGAGCAGGTCCCAGCGGTTGCCGTAGAGGTCCTCGAAGACCGCGACGGAGCCGTACGGCTCGTGCCGGGGCTCCTCCAGGAACCGCACCCCGGCCGCCGCCATCCGGGCGTGGTCGGCCGCGAAGTCCTCGGTGTGCAGGAAGAAGCCGACCCGGCCGCCCGTCTGCGCCCCCACGGCCCCGCTCTGGACCTCGTCCTTCGCGCGGGCCAGCAGCAGCCCCGTGCCGGGCGCGGCTCCGCGCGGGCGCACCACCACCCAGCGGGTGCCGTCGCCCCGGTCGGTGTCCTCCACCAGCTCGAAGCCGAGCGCGTCGCGGTAGAACGCGAGCGCCTCGTCGTAGTCGCGGACGACCAGGGTGACCAGGGCGATACGGGACATGGCGGGGGAGCCTTCCATCGATGAGGTTATACGTAACACTAACGCCGTCACACTAACGCCTGGGCTCCCCGTCGTCGCACAATGCCCCGCATGGACATCGTGGACGGCACGAGCGCCGGCGGCCTCGCCGCCCTGACGGACCGGGCCCGCGCCCTCGCCGCGACCGGAGGACGACGGGTCCTGGGGATCGCGGGCCCGCCCGGGGCCGGCAAGTCCACCCTGGCGGAACGGCTCGTCGCGGCCCTGGACGGAGGCGCCGCCCTCGTCCCGATGGACGGCTTCCACCTCGCCGCCGCCGAGCTGGACCGCCTCGGCCGCGCCGACCGCAAGGGCGCCCCCGACACCTTCGACGCGGCCGGGTACGCGGCCCTGCTGCGGCGGCTGCGCGCACCGGACCCGCTGCACGCGGTCTACGCCCCGGCCTTCGACCGGTCCCTGGAGGAGCCGGTCGCGGGTTCGCTGCCCGTGGAGCCGGACGTCCCGCTCGTCGTCACCGAGGGGAACTACCTGCTGCTCGACGCCGGCCCCTGGGCCCCGGTGCGCGGGCTGCTGGACGAGGTGTGGTTCCTGGAACTCGACCCGGAGGCCCGGGTGCGCCGGCTCGTCGACCGCCATGTCCGCCACGGCAGGCCCCGGCGGCGCGCGGAGGAGTGGGTGGCCCGGTCCGACGAGGCGAACGCCCGGCTGGTGGAGCGGGGCCGGGACCGGGCGGACCTGATCGTGCGCCTCTGACCGACCGGTCGTTGCCGACGGCACCTGCTGGTCGTTGCCGATGGCGGCGGCTGGTCGTTGCCGACGGCGCCTGCTGGTCGTTCCCGATGGCGCCCGCCGGCGTCGCCGACGTCCGACGCACTCCGGCAAGCCGGTCGCGCACGCCCCGCCGGGCGGGCAGGATGCTGTGTGCCGTGTCGCACCGCCAGGAGGCCCTGATGTCCAGCCCGAGCCCGTCCGCCCAGCAGTCCGCCCCGCCGCCCTTCACCGCCGCCGACTACCGGGCCCGGATGGCGCGCGCCGCCGAGTCCGCCGCCGAGGCCGGGCTCGCCGGGGTGATCGTCGCGCCGGGTCCCGACCTCGTCCACCTCACCGGCTACCGCCCCGTGAGCACCGAACGCCTCACCCTCCTCGTGCTGCGGGCCGGCCAGGACCCGGTCCTGGTGGTCCCGACCCTGGAGGCCCCCGACGCGGCCGCCGCCACCGGGGCGCCCGCCCTCACCCTGCGGGACTGGACCGACGGCAAGGACCCGTACGCGGTGACCGCCCCGCTGCTGGACGCCGAGGGCCGCTTCGGCGTCAGCGACAACGCCTGGGCGATGCATCTGCTCGGCCTCCAGCGGGAGCTGCCCGGCACCTCCTACACCGCGCTCACCGAGGCGCTCCCGATGCTCCGCGCGGTGAAGGACGCCGCCGAGCTGGAACGGCTCACCGCCGCCGGAGCCGCCGCGGACGCCACGTACGAGGAGATCCTCAAGGTGCGCTTCTCCGGCCGCCGCGAGGTCGACGTGGCCACCGATCTGGCCGCCCTCCTCCGCGAGTTCGGACACTCCCAGGTCGACTTCACCGTCGTCGGCTCCGGCCCCAACGGGGCCAACCCGCACCACGAGGCCGGGGCACGCACCATCGAGCGCGGCGACATGGTCGTCCTCGACTTCGGCGGCCTCAAGCACGGCTACGGCTCCGACACCTCCCGTACGGTTCACGTCGGCGAGCCCACCGCCGAGGAGCAGCGGGTCCACGACATCGTCCGCGAGGCCCAGCAGGCGGGCTGTGCCGCCGTCCGGCCCGGCGTCGCCTGCCAGGAGATCGACCGGGCCGCCCGCGCGGTGATCACCGGATTCGGCTACGGCGAACGGTTCATCCACCGCACCGGCCACGGCATCGGCGTCACCACCCACGAGCCGCCCTACATGATCGAGGGCGAGGAGCAGCCGCTGGTGCCGGGCATGTGCTTCTCCGTGGAGCCGGGCATCTACCTCCCGGGCCGCTTCGGCGTCCGGATCGAGGACATCGTGGCGGTCACCGAGGACGGCGGGCGGCGGCTCAACACCACCGCCCGCGAACTGGCCGTCGTGGAGTAGACGGCCCCGGGCCTCCCCGGCTCAGTCGTCGCGCGGCTCCCGGTCCCGGAAGCGGTGCAGGACGTCGTACGGGTAGGGCAGCGGCCGGGCGCTCGCCGCGTCCAGCCGCTCGGCCTGCTCCGCCGTCAGCTCCCAGCCCGCCGCGCCGAGACTGTCGGCCAGCTGTTCCGGCGTCCGGGCCCCGACGATCGGCGCGGTGACGCCGGGACGGCCGAGCAGCCAGCGCAGCGCGGTCTGCGCCGGAGTGCGGCCCGCCTCCTCGGCCACCGCGACGACCGCCTCCACGACCCTCCAGGTCTCCTCGTTGTCCCGCTCCCGCCAGGCCTCCCGGCCCAGCTCCTCCTGGTAGCGGGCCTCCCGGGTCCCCGGCGCGGCGGCGGTCATCCCGCGCCGGTACTTGCCGGTCAGCCAGCCGCCCTGGAGCGGGCTCCACGGGATGATGCCGACGCCCTCCGCCGCGCTGACGGGGACCAGTTCCCACTCGATCTCGCGCGCCAGCAGGTTGTACAGCGGCTGGAGGGCTACGTACCGCTCCCAGCCGTTCCGGTCCGCGAGGTCCTGGGAGCGCTGGAGCTGGGAGGCGGAGACGTTGCTCGCGCCGAGGTAGCGGACCTTGCCCGCCTTCACCAGCGTGTCCAGGGTGGAGAGGGTCTCCTCGACCGGCGTCGTCGCGTCCCACACATGCGTCTGGTAGAGGTCGATGTGGTCCGTGCCGAGGCGGCGCAGGCTCGCCTCCACCGCCGACACGATGTGCTTGCGGCTCAGCCCGCCCGCGTTCGGGGACTCGCCCATCGTCCCGAACACCTTGGTGGCGATGACGAGATCGTCGCGCCTGCGGCCCTTCAGCCACCGGCCGACGATCTCCTCGGAGACGCCGTGGTTGTACACGTCGGCGGTGTCGACGAACGTGCCGCCCGCCTCCGTGAACGTGTCGAGGATCCGATGGGCGGCCGCCTCGTCGGTGTCCTGGCCGAACGTCATCGTCCCCAGGCACAGTTCGCTGACGCGCAGCCCCGAACGGCCCAGGAATCGCTGCTTCATGGTGTTCCTCTCGTGGTTTCGTGCACTGCGCCGAACGCTACGAGTTGAAGTGCACGCGAAGGCAAGAAAGCTGACGGTCCGTTGTCTCCGCTCAGTCGTCGGCCAGGACCACGCACGACTCCGGCGGCAGATGCAGGACCCCGTCCGCCCCCGGGGCCTCCACGGTCTCCCAGGCCGCCAACACCCGCCCACCGAGCCGTCGGTGACGTCCGGAGCCCAGCGTAATCGCGGCCGGCTTGTCCGCGAGGTTCACCGCGATCCGCAGGTCGCCCCTGCGGTACGCCAGCCAGCGCGCGTCCTCGTCGTAAGCGGTCTTCACCGAGGCCAGGTCGGGATCGTGCAGATCAGGCAACGAGCGCCGCAGCGCGATCAGTTCGCGGTACCAGGCGAGCAGTCGAGCGTGCGGTTCGCGCTCCGGCTCGGTCCAGTCGAGACAGGAGCGGTCCCGGGTCGCCGGGTCCTGGGGGTCGGGGATCTCCTCCTGAGCCCAGCCGTGCGCGCCGAACTCCCGCCGCCTGCCGTTGCGTACGGCCTCGGCCAGCTCCGGGTCCGTGTGGTCGGTGAAGAACTGCCAGGGGGTCCGCGCCCCCCACTCCTCGCCCATGAAGAGCATCGGCGTGAACGGGCCCGTCAGCACCAGGGCCGCCGCGCAGGCCTGGAGCCCGGGGGGCAGGGAGGCGGCCGACCGGTCGCCGAGCGCCCGGTTGCCGATCTGATCGTGCGTCTGCGCGTAGCCCACGAAGCGGTGGGCCGGGGTGCGCGTCACGTCGACCGGGCGGCCGTGGGTGCGGCCCCGGAAGCTGGAGAAGGTCCCGTTGTGGAAGAAGCCCGACGTCACCGTCTTGGCGAGGGCAGCGAGCGGAGCACGGGCGAAGTCGGCGTAGTAGCCCTGGGACTCGCCGGTGAGCGCGGTGTGCAGGGCGTGGTGGAAGTCGTCGTTCCACTGGGCGTGCAGCCCGAGGCCGCCCGCCGGACGCGGGGTCGTGGTGCGCGGGTCGCAGAGGTCGGACTCGGCGATCAGCCCGAGCGGCCTGCCCACCTCGACCGCCAGCGCGTCGACCGCCGCCGACAGCTCCTCCAGGAAGGTGAGCGCCCGGGTGTCGGCCAGCGCGTGCACCGCGTCGAGCCGCAGCCCGTCGAGCCGGTAGTCGCGCAACCAGGCCAGGGCGCTGCCCAGCAGGAACGCCCGCACCTCGTCGGAGCCCGGAGCGTCCAGATTGACCGCCGCGCCCCACGGGGTGTGGTGGGTGTCGGTGAAGTACGGGCCGAAGGCGGGCAGGTGGTTCCCGGACGGGCCCAGGTGGTTGTGGACGACGTCCAGGACCACCCCGAGCCCCAGCCCGTGCGCCGTGTCGACAAAGCGCTTCAGTCCCTCGGGTCCGCCGTACGGCTCGTGCACCGCCCACAGCGAGACGCCCTCGTACCCCCAGCCGTTGACGCCCGGGAACGGGCAGACGGGCATCAGCGACACATGGGTGACGCCCAGCTCCGCCAGATGGCCCAGCCGCGCCGCCGCAGCGTCGAAGGTGCCCTCGGGGGTGTACGTCCCCACGTGCAGCTCGTACAGCACCGCACGGTTCAGCCGCCGCCCCGCCCACGCCCCGCGCCAGGCGTACGCCTCCTGGTCGACGACCGCGCTCGGCCCGTCGGGCCCGTCCGGCTGGCGCCGCGAACGGGGGTCCGGCAGCAGGGGGCCCTCGTCCAGCCGGAACCCGTACCGGAGCCCGTCCGAGGCCTCCGTCTCGGCCGTCCACCACCCCTCGCGCCCCGCGTCACGCTCCATCGGGCACCGGACGTCCGCCGCCTCCAGCACGACCGAGTCCGCCTCGGGGGCCCACACCTCGAACTGCATCCACCACTCCTCGTCCCTGGGCGGGGCGCGCGGCCGCCCGGGGACGGGCTCCACGATCCTCGCGACAGGCTCTGTTGCCGCCCGCCACCGGCGATTAAGGTCTGGTCCTGATCATTGCCCGGCGAGGCGCCCGCTCATACGGATTCCGCTCACACGTACTGGTTCTGCCGGCACGTAGGGGTTTCGCTCATACGTACGGCTGCTGGAGGCCGCGATGACCCTGCCGATGTTCCCTCCCGGCTTCCTCTGGGGAGCCTCCGCCTCCGCCTTCCAGACCGAGGGGGCGGTGGACGCGGACGGCAAGGGCCCCTCCGGCTGGGACGCCTTCGCCGCGCTGCCCGGCCGGATCAAGGACGGCACCGACACCACCCGGGGCACCGGATTCCACGCCCGCTACCGCGAGGACGTCGCCCTGCTGGCCGGCCTCGGCGCCGACGCCTTCCGGTTCTCCGTCAGCTGGCCGCGCGTGGTGCCCGGCGGCAGCGGAGCCGTCAACGCCGACGGGCTCGACTTCTACGACCGGCTCGTCGACGAGCTCTGCGCCCACGGCATCACCCCCGCACCCACCCTCTACCACTGGGACACCCCGCTCCCGCTGGAGGAGGCGGGCGGCTGGCTCGACCGCGACACCGCCTACCGCTTCGCCGAGTACGCGGGCATCGTCGCCGAACGCCTCGCCGACCGCGTCCCCATGTGGATCACGGTCAACGAGCCCGCCGAGGTCACCCTGCTCGGCTACGCGCTGGGCGAGCACGCCCCCGGCCGCACCCTCCTCTTCGACGCCCTGCCCGCCGCCCACCACCAGCTCCTCGCCCACGGCCTCGCCGTCCGCGCCCTGCGCGCGGGGGGCGCGGACAACATCGGCGCCGCCCTCTCGCACGCCCCGGTCTGGACGGCGGGCGACACCGACGAGGACCGCCTCGGAGCGGAGCTGTACGACACGCTCACCAACTGGCTCTTCGCCGACCCGGTCCTCACCGGCCGCTACCCGGACGAGAACCTCGCCGCGCTGATGCCGGGCCCGGTCGCCGACGACCTCAAGGTCATCTCCACCCCGCTCGACTGGTACGGCGTGAACTACTACAACCCCACCCTCGTCGGAGCACCCGGGCCGGAGGCGCCGGCGACCTTCTCCGGCTTCAAGATGCCCGGTGAACTGCCCTTCGGCATACGGGAGATCGAAGGGTACGAGAAGACCGGCTTCGGCTGGCCCGTGGTCCCCGAGGGGCTGACCGAGATCGTCACCGCGCTCCACACCCGCTACGGCGACCGCCTCCCGCCGCTGTACATCACCGAGAACGGCTGCGCCCTGGAGGAGCCCCACGCGGACGACCGCCGCATCGCCTATCTGGAGAGCCACCTGCGAGCCCTGCGCGCGGCGATGGACGCCGGGGTGGACGTGCGCGGCTACTTCACCTGGTCGCTCACCGACAACGTCGAGTGGACGGAGGGCGCCTCGCAGCGGTTCGGCCTGGTCCACATCGACTACGAGACCCTGACCCGTACGCCCAAGCGGTCCTACGCCTGGTACCGCGACCTGATCCGCGCACAGAAAGCACAGAAGGCACAGAAAGCACAGAAGGCACAGAGGGCACAGAAAACACAGAAGTGGAATCCGGCGGTCGAGGGGGCTTACGCAGCTCCCCCCGAATGATCAATACTCCCGCCATGGTCGCTTCATGGTGGTCCCGGGCCCAACTGGGGATCTTCGTCCACTGGACACCCGCATCCGTTCCCGGCTGGGCCCCGCCCTACGTCCCCGCCGCCGAACTCCCGGCGGCGGGCTGGCGTGCGCCGCTGGGCTGGACCTCGTACGCGGAGTGGTACGAGAACGCGCTCCGCTTCCCCGGCTCCCCGGTCGCCGCCCACCACCGCGCCACCTACGGGAAGCGCCCCTACACGGAGTTCGGCCGCGACTTCGAGGACGGGCTCGCCGGCTGGGACCCGGCCGCCTGGGCCCGCGCCTTCCGCGAGGCGGGCGCCGGCTACGCGGTCCTGGTCACCAAGCACCACGACGGGTTCTGCCTGTGGCCCTCGGAGACGGAGAACCCGCACCGCTCCGGCTGGCACACCACCCGGGACGTGGTGGGCGAGTTCGCCGAAGCCGTACGGGCCGAGGGCCTGCGCTTCGGCGTCTACTACTCCGGGGGGCTCGACTGGACCTTCGACGACCGGCCCATCGGCACCGCCGCCGACATGTTCTCCGCCGTCCCGCGCGGCAGCTACCCGGCCTACGCCGACGCGCAACTGCGGGAGCTGATCCGCCGCTACCGGCCCGACATCCTCTGGAACGACATCGCCTGGCCCGCCTCCGCCGGCGAGATCCGCTCCCTGGTCGACTTCTACCGCTTCACCGTCCCGCACGGCGTCGTCAACGACCGTCTCCTGCCCTACGCCCCGCACTGGCGGGGCCTGAACCTGCCGGGAGCGAAGGCGCTGTACAACTGGTGGGACCGCCGGACGGTGGCGCAGGGCGAGGGCTTCGTCCCACGCACACCGCCCGTCTTCGACTTCCGCACCCCGGAGTACGCCCGCTACGAGGGCAGCGACCCGTACGAGATCACCCGGGGCGTCGACCACAGCTTCGGCTACAACCGGGCCTCGGGGGCCGACGCCTTCATCGGCCGCGAAGCCCTCACCTCACTGGTCCGCGACACGGCGGCCGACGGCGGAAACGTCCTGCTCAACGTGGGGCCGCGCGGCGAGGACGCGACGATCCCCGCCGAGCAGCGGCTCCGCCTGGAGTGGCTGGCCGAGGAGGCCGGGGCCCTCACGCCAGATGGACCCATTCCTGGGTGACCGGGTACCCGGCGCGGGCGAACGCGGCGGCCATCGGCACGTTCCCCTGGTCCGTCGCGCCCGCGACGAACTCGGCGCCCTGCTCGACCAGGAAGCGGGTGCACTCCACCAGCAGGTCGTAGCCGTAGCCGTGCCCGCGCGCCTCGGGGACGACCCCGATGAAACCGACGCAGGGCCCCGACGGGTTGTGCGCGGGCACCTGGATGCCCGCCACCTCGCCGTCCGGCGTGTACGCCAGCCGCAGCCACTCCCGCGGCGAGGGGCACCAGTGGAAGAAGTCCAACTCCTCCTGGGCTGCCGCCTCCAGCCCACCGGGGCCCTCGATGGCCTTGCGGGCGTGGGCGTCCAGCGTGGCCGAGTGGACCCGGCGCAGGACGTCGAGGACGACGGCGTCGTCCGGCTCCGGACGGAAGGTGAGCCGGCCTGTCCGCTCCGGCAGGGGGCAGTCGGGGGTCCACCGGTAGCGGTAGCGCTCGACCAGCGGCTTCATGCCGGCCGCCGTCGCGGCGGCGACCCGCGCCTCGACGGCGGCCCGCACCGCCGGGTCGTCCCGCCACCCGGCGGGTGCGATCAGCTCGTACTCCTTGTCGAACGGGGCGCGGCGCAGGAGTTCGGCGCCCGCATCCGCCTCCCCGTCCGCGAAGTCGAACCAGTTGAGCACGACGGGCTCGGTGTCGTCGGGCCCGCCCCACCAGGCGGCCCTGGCGATCACGGTGTCGTCGCGCAGGGCGACCCAGGACCAGTCGGGGCGGTACTCGCCGCCGTCGGCCGTCGAGGTGTAGGCGTGGCCGAAGGCGGCCCGGCCGACGAGGGGGCTGCCCTGGAACGTGGTGAAGAGTGCGGCGTCGCTCGGCGTGAGCGCGCGGATGACCGGATCGGTCATGGAAATGTCCTCCGGGACGGAATGCCGCGCTCCCGGTCAGACGAGGAGGTCCGACACCGCCCGGCGGGCGGGACGGGAGCGCGAGAGTGACGTACTGCGGATGGTGGTGCCGTTGTTCCTGCGCACGTTTCCCGCCTCCTTCCGCGACCGGTGCCGATGTCGGTGCCGACCGTAGCCGCCCCCCGCGCCCGCCGTCCACCGGATTAACGGGCCGGGTCAACGGGCCGGGTCAACGGGTCGGGTCAACGGGTCGGGTCAACGGGTCGGGTCAACGGGTCGGATCAACGGGGCTGTCCCAGACCATGTTGAACGCCCGCTCGAAGTTGACGTACCCGAGACGCTCGAAGGACTTCGCCATCGGTACGTTGCCGAGGTCGGTCGCCGCCCGGATCCGGTCCACGCCCTCGGCCGCCAGTACGCGGGTGCCCTCGGCGAGGAGGTCGTCGATGTACCCGTGTCCGCGCCGGGCGGGCAGCACCCCGATGTACGCGATGATCGGGTTGTAGCTGTTGCGGGCCGGGATGACGAAGCCGACCGGCTCACCGGTGGGCAGTTCGGCGATCCGCCACCAGTCCATCGGGGTGGAGTACCCCGCCAGCTCCTCGTCGTAGTGCTTCTCGGCCGCCTTGCGCACATCGAGCCCGGACGCCAAGTTCTCCTGCCCGTGGGCGTCGAGGGTGCCCTCCATCACCGGTGCCATCAGCGCGACCAGGTCCTCCCGGCCGGCGACCGGACGGAACACCAGCCGGCCGGAGTCCTCGGGCACCGGCGTACCGGCCCGCCACTCCAGCCGCAGCCGCTCCACCAGCATCCTGGCCCCGGTCTCCTCCATCACCCGGATCCGCGCCCCCACGAGGTCCCGGGCGACCGGGTCCTCGTGCCAGTCCGGCGGTACGAACCGCCCGTACTCGGGCCGCTCCGCACCGGCGGGCAGCACGGCAGCCGTCGCCGTCTCCAGCAGCCGGACGCCGATCGCGACGCGCTCCGGGACCGGAAGCGTGTCGTCCAGGTCGAAGAAGTCCAGCGCCAGCGGACCGTTCCCCGCGGCGTCGGTCCACCAGGCGGCCCTGGCAACGACCCGCTCCCCGTCCAGGGCGACCCACATCCACCCCGGGACGCGGCGCCCGGTGGCGAGGTCGTCGGCCAGCTCGTGGTCGAGAACGTAGGAAAGGCCGCAGAACAGGTCGAGCTCAGCGGGCCCGGACAGCGGACGGACCGTCAACCGCGATGGAACAGGGGGCACGGAGTCTCCTCGTGATGGATGAGCGGCAGACCCTAGCAAGGGGCTCCGCAGGCCAGCGGCGCAGGTCAGCGCGGGAGGAACACGGCCTCATCTGGACACCCCGGGCCCCTCGGCCCGACAATCGTCGACGTGACGTCCTCCTTCGAGTTCCCCACGGGTCCCGCGCGGCTCTCGGACGCCCAGCGCGACCGTGTCCTCGGCGTGCTCAGAGACGGCGCGGCACAGGGCAAGCTGTCGCACGACACCTTCATGCGGCGCATGGAGCTCGCCCTCGTCGCCCGGCGCCCGGAGGAGCTGGTGGCCCTCACCTCCGACCTGGAAGCCGGCAGCGGCTGGTCCCAGGGACTCGTCCGCGCGGTGGGCGGGATATCCGCCTTCCCCGGGCGGCTGCGCCGCGCCTGGCAGACCGAGCGGCTCCCCAAGCTGCTGCTCCCTGCCCCCGGCCCGTACCCGCTGCTCATCGGCCGCGACCCGGCCAACGGGCTGCGCCTCAACCATGAGACGGTCTCCCGGCTGCACGCCGAACTCTCCGCGCGGAACGGCCGTTGGGTGCTGCGCGACCTCGGCTCCACCAACGGCACCTGTGTCAACGGCCAGCGGCTCGTCGGCTCGATCCCGGTGCGGGACGGCGACCAGGTGAGCTTCGGCCGGATGAGCTTCCGCCTCACCGCGCCGACCCCCCGCCCGCCCGAGCTTCCGCCGCCCGCGCCCCGGGCGGCGGCCGACCTTCGGCCCGAACGCCCGTCCCACCCGCCCGAGCTTCCGCCGCACACCCCCGGCCTTCCGCCTGCCTGACCCCCCTCCGGTCAGTGCTGCTGGTGCAGCCCGCGCCCGGCCAGCGTCAGGAACGCCTCGCCGACCGCCTCCGAGAGCGTCGGATGCGGATGGATGTGGTGGGCGACATCGGCGGGCTCCGCGTCCC
This sequence comes from Streptomyces sp. CA-278952, assembly GCF_028747205.1. Taxonomy (NCBI): domain Bacteria; kingdom Bacillati; phylum Actinomycetota; class Actinomycetes; order Kitasatosporales; family Streptomycetaceae; genus Streptomyces; species Streptomyces sp. CA-278952. The sequence continues at coordinate 1,385,353 of NZ_CP112880.1, read as the reverse complement.
AGCCGACCACGAGCTGACTCTCCGCGATCAGCTCCGAGACGTGCGGGCCGACCAGATGCACGCCCAGCACCCGGCCCGCCCGCTCCGCCACCACCTTCACCATCCCGCCCCTGCCGTGCACCATGCCCTTGGCGACGGCGGTCAGCGGCAGGGTGTTCACCACCACGTCGTGCCCCGCGTCCCGGGCCTGCGCCTCGGTCAGCCCCACCGCGGCCGTCTGCGGCGAGGAGTACGTGACCCGGGGAACGGTGGCGTAGTCGACCGGGGAGGCACGCACCCCGGCCAGCGTCTCCGCGACCAACAGCGCCTCGGCGAACGAGGCGTGGGCCAGCCCCAGGGACGGCGGCGGCAGCAGGTCGCCCACCACGTGGATGCCCGGCACCGCCGTCTCCAGCCTCGACCAGTCGGCCGGCACGACATGGCCCCGCCCGTCCGTGGCCAGCCCCGCCGCCGCGAGCCCCAGCCCCTCCGTCACCGGCTCCCGGCCGACCGCGACCAGCAGCCGCTCGGCCGCCACTGTGACGCGCTCGCCCCGGGAGGTCCGCACGACGGCCCGCACCCCCGCCTCCAGCACCTCCCACTCCACCAACCGCGCCCCCGTCTCCACCCGGATGCCCCGCTTCCGCAACCCCCGTTGCAGATGCCGCGACACCTCCGCGTCCTCCAGCGGAACCAGCCGGTCCGCGGCCTCCACCAGGGTGACCTCGGCCCCCATCGACCGGTGGAACGAGGCGTACTCCACGCCGATCGCCCCGCCGCCGACCACCAGCACGGAGCCGGGCAACCCCGGCGCGAACAGCGCGTCGTCGCTCGTCACCACCCGCCGCCCGTCCGCCGCCGGACCCGGCAGCATCCGGGGCCGTGAACCGGTCGCCAGCACCACGCCCCGCCGCGCCACGACCTCCCCGTACCCGTCGATCCGGGCCGAGCGCGGGCCCGTCAGCTCGGCGCTGCCACGCACCACCTCGACCCCGGCCCGCGCGAGTTGCGCCTCGACCCCGCGGTGGTTGCGGGCCACGATGTCGTCCCGGGTCGCCACCAGGGCGGGCCAGTCCACCGCGTCGAGCGTCGCCTTCACCCCCCACCGCTCCCGGGCCTCGGCGATGCCGTCGACGAGCTCGGCGGCGTGCAGCATCGCCTTGCTCGGGATGCAGCCGCGGTGCAGACAGGTGCCGCCGACCGCGTCCCGCTCGGCGAGCACGACGCGCAGCCCCAGGGCCGCCGCGCGCAACGCCGTCGCATAACCGCCGGTCCCGCCGCCGATGACCAGTACGTCCGTGGTGCTCCCGCTCGTGTGGATCTTCTCCGCGTTCGTCAGCGTCATGGGTCCCACCCTCGCCCCGGCCCCCGCCATGCGTCCAAGGCAGAATGCGTGTGGAGTCGATGCACAACGTTCATGGGACGCGGTGCGTGAAGTCCTGCGGAAGGTGCGGTGGATGAGCCTGCGTCAGATGGAGTACTTCGTCGCGGTGGTCGAGGAGTCCTCCTTCACCCGTGCCGCCGAACGGCTCCACGTCACCCAGCCCGCCCTCTCCCACCAGATCAAGGCGCTGGAGAGAGCCGTCGGGGGCGAGCTGCTGGAACGGCTGCCGCGCGGCGTCCTGCTCACCCCGATGGGCCGGGCCTTCCTGCCGCACGCCGAACGCTCCGTCCGCAGCGCCGCCCAGGCCCGCCGCGCGGCCCGCGCCGCCGCCGGGGCGGAGGGCGGCGAACTGCACATCGCCACCGTGCACTCGGTGGCCGTCGGCATCCTCCCCGACGTCTTCGCCCACTGGCGGCGCGCCCATCCGGGCGTGCGCCTCGTCCTCCACGAGTACGCGAGCACCGACGCCCTGGAGGACGAGGTGGAGCGCGGCATCGCCGACCTGGCCGTCGGACCGCTGCCGGCGCGCTGGACCGGCCCCGTCGTCCCGGTGGGGGAGGAGGAGATCGTCCTCGTCGTCCCGTTCGACGACCCGTTGGCCGGGCGTTCCCCGGTCGCCCTCCACGAGCTGGCCGACCGGTTCTGGGTGCGGTGCGCCATGGAGCCGCTCATCGACGGCCGCCCCTTCCTGGAAGGGGTCTGCGAGGCGGCGGGCTTCGCGCCCCGTACGGCGGTGTGGACCGAGCACACCTCCACAGCCGTCCGGATGGCGGCGGCAGGCGTCGGCGTGTCCACGGCCGCCGCCCACCTCGTCCGGAGCGCGATCGGTGAGGACTGCGCGGTGCTCGGCGTCGACCCGCCCTGGCTGCGACCCATGGGCGTCTTCTCCCGGGTGGCGCTGACCGGGGCGGCGGCGGCCTTCACGGAACTGCTCGGCTCTCTGCCCACCGCCGGGATCCGTCCCCTTCGCCCCGCCACCCTCTCACCCGAACGGCCGTACGCCGACTGCGGTGCGCCCCCGGCGGTGGTCCGCTGAGAGGGCGCGCGCCGACAGCCGGCGCACCGACTCCAGGGGGCGCGGGATGCCGGCCGACCGCCCCGACGCCCTGCCCGCCGCCCGCCGCCCGCACCGGATCGCGGGCGGACAGCCGGGCCTGCTGGCGCCCGGGGCCACCATGGACCCGTACCGGCTGCGCCTCTACCGCCTGCTGCGCACCGACTACCCCCTCGGCTACGACCCGGGCCTCGGCACCTGGCTGCTGAGCCGGTACGCGGATGTGGCCCTGGCCCTCACCGACCCCCGGTTCACCGGCTACCCGCACGACGGGGCCCCGCGCGGCCGGGCCCCCGTCCCGCTCGGCCTCTGCCGGGGCACCCTGGTCTGCGTCCCGTCGGCCGTGCCCTACCGCACCGCCGAACCCGTCGTCGAGCGGACCGCGTACGTCCTGGCCCGCCGGATCGCCGGGCGCGACCGGGCGGACCTGGTCGCCGACTTCTGCCGCTGGCTGCCCGCCGGCGCCGCCGCCGCGGCGGCCGGGCTCTCCTACCCGGACCTGAGCACCCTGCCCCGGGGCGCCCTCCACCGGCGGGCGGGCGGCGGAGCCGGTGACTGCGCCGGACCCACCGCGCTCCGCGAGCACGCCCTCGCCTCGTTCCTCGCCAACATGCTCGACGACCCCGACCTGTCGGCCGCCGCGACGGCCGGCGAAGGGGCCGCCACGCTGCTCGCGCGCGCCTGGGCGGAGACGCTGCGCCGCGACCCGCCGGTCCAGATCGTGCTGCGCCGCACCCGTACCGAGGTGGCCGTCAGCGGCGGCACGCTCCCCGCCGACGCGCCCGTCGCCTGCCTCATCGGCGCGGCGGGCCGCGACCCGGCCCGGTTCGGCGCGCCCGACCGCTTCGACCCGCTGCGCGCCGACGCCGACCCGCTCCTCATCGGCCCGGCCGGCTGCCCCGCGGCGCTCCTCGGCGGCCTGGAGGCCGAACACGGTCTGCGCGCCCTGCTGACGGCGATGCCCGGCATCCGCTGGGCCGACGGCTTCCGCCCGGCGGCGGGCGGCCTGCTCACCCGCGGCCCGCGCACCCTCCTCGTACGCCCGTCCTGACGGTCACGGCCCCGGCTTTTCAGCCCCGCACCCGCCGCAGCAGCGCCACCGGCCGCTCGGCGAACAGCTCGGCCGCCGCCACCGCGCCGCCCGCGAACTCCCGCCCGGGCGAGGCCGACAGCAGGTCCCGCCAGGGCCCCCCGCCCGGCAGTTCCAGCACCGTGTCCCGCCAGCCCCCGTCCTCCGCCAGCCGCAGGGACAGCCGGGTCACCGCCGTGACCACCTCGCCGGACCGGCAGAAGGACACCAGGTGCGGGGCGGCCGGGCCCCGGGCCGTCAGCGGCGCGTACGTCCCCGGCTCCCCGAACACCTCCGGCAGCTCCCGCCGCAGCCCCAGCGCGGCCGCCGTCAGCGCCTGCTTCTCGCCCCCGGCCTCCGGCCGCCGGAACGGCCGCCGGTTGTCCGGGTCGACCAGGGCCAGGTACTCGCTCTCCGTGCCCTGGTAGAGATCCGGCACCCCCGGCATCGTCAGCTGCACCAGCGCCGCCCCCAGCACCTGGGCCCGCACATGCGGGGCGAGCGCGTCGGCGAACTCCGCGACCCGGGCCCGGGCCGCGCCCGCCCCGCTGCCCGGACCGGCGGCGACGAAGTCCGTCACCGCCCGCTCGTACACCGGATCCGGCTCCGTCCAACTGGTGAACAGGCCCGCCTCCCGCACCGCCTTCAGCAGCGCCGGCTCCAGCCGCTCGGTCAGCTCCTCGGCCGGCAGCTCCGCACATCCGTACGCCGACTGCCAGGCAGCCCACGCCAGTTGTGGATCCGGGGCCGCCACGGTGGCCGCCGCCGACAGCTCCGCCACCAGCGCCGCCCACCGCTCCGGGCACTGGGACAGCACCGCGATCCGGGCCCGTACGTCCGCGCTGCGCTTGGTGTCGTGCGTGGTCAGGACCGTGCCGGTGGCGGGCCAGTCGCGCGCGATCCGCGTGGCGAAGGCGTGGAACTCCTCCGGCGACACCGCGGGCCGCCCCGGGTCCCCGCCCACCTCGGTGGCCGAGACCAGCGGGACGTACCGGTAGAACGCCGTGTCCTCCACCGACTTGGCGTGCAGCGCGGACGCGGTCTGCGCGAACCGGGCACAGAACGCCGCCTGCTCCTCCCCGTCGCCGAGCCTCCCGAGCGCCAGATCCCGCACGACGTCGACGGCCGTCGCCTCCTCCGGCACGGAGAACACCGCCTTCGCGTCCCGTACCGCCTCGTCGGTCAGCGTCTCCTCGGCGATCCGTGACGGCGGTTCGCCCGCCGTGACGTACGGGCGGTAGACCGGGATCCGCACCAGCAGCTCCCGGACCGCCGTCTCCAGCGCCCAGGGCGCGTGGTCGCGCAGCGCGGGGTCCCGTCCGCAGACCCCGGCCGCGAGCCGGGTCAGCCACGCGGTCTCGGCGGCCAGCTCGTGCGTCGCCACCCGGTGCGCGGCCCGGCGCACCGTCGCCGCCCAGTCGCCGCCCCGGTCACCGGGCGGGCCCGCGAACCCCCGGTAGCGGCCGAGCAGCTCCGCCGCGCCGGACGGGTCGGTGAACAGCCCGTCGATTCGGTGCAGCGCGTCGTACCCGGTGGTGCCCGCGACCGCCCAGTCCGCCGGGAGCCGCTCGTCGCCGGTGAGGATCTTCTCCACCACCGTCCAGCGGCCGCCGGTGGCCTCGTTCAGCCGCTCCAGATAGGCGGCGGGCGCGGCGAGGCCGTCGGGATGGTCGACGCGCAGTCCGTCCAGCACCCCGTCGCGGAGCAGTTCGAGGACCTTGGCGTGGGTGGCGTCGAAGACCTCCGGGTGTTCGACGCGGACCGCGATCAGCTCCGATACGGTGAAGAACCGCCGGTAGTTCAGCTCGGTACGGGCCAGGCGCCACCAGCCGAGCCGGTAGTGCTGGGCGTCCAGCAGCTCCGGCAGGGGAAGGCCCGCCGTCCCCGCGCGCAACGGGAACTCCAGCTCGCCGTAGCGCAGCACCTCCCCGTCCACCGAGAGGCGCTCCAGCTCTCCGCCGAGCGGCCCGGCGAGCACCGGCAGCAGCACCCGGTCCCCGCCGGCCGCCCAGTCGATGTCGAACCAGCGGGCGGACGGGGAGGACGGGCCCTCGCGCAGCACGTCCCACAGCCGCCGGTTGTGCCGGGGCGAGGCCGCCATGTGGTTGGGCACGATGTCCAGGACCAGGCCGAGCCCGTGCTCCCGGGCGGCCGAGGCGAGCGAGCGCAGCCCCTCCTCGCCGCCCAGCTCCGCCCGGACCCGGCTGTGGTCGACCACGTCGTAGCCGTGCGGGGAGCCGGGGACCGCCTCCAGGACGGGCGACAGGTGGAGGTGCGAGACACCGAGCGCGGCGAGGTACGGCACGGCCTTCTCGGCGGCGGCGAACGGGAAGTCGGGCTGGAGCTGAAGCCGGTACGTGGCGGTGGGCGTCATGGACTCCTACGTACCCCGCCCGGGGCGATCCGTGTCACCCCGGGCGGAACACTCACTCCCGCTCCCGGCCCGTCCGGCCTCAGGCGCACCGCTTCAGCACCCTCAGGCTGCGCCCGATCAGCGTGACCCGTTCGTCCTCGGCGACCTTCGGTCCCGCCCCCGGCTCCACCCCCTCCGGCCGCGCGGTGTCGACGACGACCTGCCACTGCTCCCCGTGGCCGACCGGGACGGCGAACTCCAGCGTCTCGGCGCTCGCGTTGAACATCAGCAGGAACGAGTCGTCACGGATCCGTTCGCCGCGCGGCCCCGGCTCCGAGATCGCGTGCCCGTTCAGGAACACGGTCATCGCCTTGGCATGGGCCGCCTGCCAGTCCCGCTGTGTCATCTCCTCGCCCTCGGGGGTGAACCAGGCGATGTCGGAGAGCTCGTCGTGGGTGCCCTCCACCGGCCGTCCGTGGAAGAAGCGGCGCCGCCGGAAGACGGGGTGGTCGCGGCGGAGCCACACCATGGCCCGGGTGAACTCCAGCAGCGTCGAGGCGGGGGCGTCGGCCTTCTCGTCCGGATCGGGCCAGTGCACCCAGGCCAGCTCGTTGTCCTGGCAGTAGGCGTTGTTGTTGCCGTTCTGCGTACGGGCGAACTCGTCGCCGTGGCTCAGCATCGGCACACCCTGCGAGAGCATCAGTGTGGCGATGAAGTTCCGCATCTGGCGGGCCCGCAGCTCCAGGACCTCCGGATCGTCGCTCTCGCCCTCCGCGCCGCAGTTCCAGGACCGGTTGTGGCTCTCGCCGTCCCGGTTGTCCTCCCCGTTGGCCTCGTTGCGCTTGTCGTTGTACGAGACGAGGTCGTGCAGGGTGAAGCCGTCGTGGCAGGTGGTGAAGTTGATCGAGGCGAGCGGGCGGCGGCCGTCGTCCTGGTAGAGGTCGGAGGAGCCGGTGAGCCGCCCGGCGAACTCCGCCAGGGTGCGCGGCTCGCCCCGCCACAGATCGCGGACCGTGTCGCGGTACTTGCCGTTCCACTCGGTCCACAACGGCGGGAAGTTGCCCACCTGGTAGCCGCCCTCGCCGACGTCCCACGGCTCGGCGATCAGCTTCACCTGGCTGACCACGGGGTCCTGCTGCACCAGGTCGAAGAACGAGGAGAGCCGGTCCACCTCGTGGAACTGCCGGGCGAGTGTCGCCGCGAGGTCGAAGCGGAACCCGTCCACGTGCATCTCGGTCACCCAGTACCGCAGCGAGTCCATGATCATCTGGAGGACGTGCGGGGACCGCATGAGCAGCGAGTTCCCGGTGCCCGTGGTGTCCATGTAGTACCGCTGGTCGTCGGTGAGCCGGTAGTAGGAGGCGTTGTCGAGGCCGCGGAAGGAGAGCGTCGGGCCGAGGTGGTTGCCCTCGGCGGTGTGGTTGTAGACGACATCGAGGATGACCTCGATCCCCGCCTGGTGGAGCGCCTTCACCGCCTGCTTGAACTCCAACACCTGTTCGCCGCGGTCGCCCCAGGAGGCGTACGTGTTGTGCGGGGCGAAGAAGCCGATGGTGTTGTAACCCCAGTAGTTGGCCAGCCCCATGTCCGACAGCCGGTGGTCCTGTACGAACTGGTGAACGGGCATCAGCTCGATGGCGGTGACGCCCAGTTCGGTCAGATGGGCGATCACCTCCGGGTGCGCGAGCCCCGCGTACGTGCCGCGCAGCTCGGGCGGGAGCCCCGGGTGCAGCATCGTCAGGCCCTTCACATGGGCCTCGTAGATCACCGTCCGGTGGTAGTCCGTCCGGGGGCGGCGGTCGTCGCCCCAGTCGAAGTACGGGTTGACCACCACCGAGCTCATGGTGTGCGGGGCCGAGTCGAGGTCGTTGCGGGCGTCCGGCCTGCCGAACGGGTAGCCGTACACCTCCTCGCCCCACTGGATCTTCCCGGCCACCGCACGGGCGTACGGGTCCAGCAGCAGCTTCGCGGAGTTGCACCGCTGCCCGTGCTGGGGCTCGTAGGGGCCGTGCACCCGGAAGCCGTACCGCTGACCCGGCATCACCCCGGGCAGATAGGCGTGGCGCACGAAGGCGTCGGTCTCGCGGAGCTCCACCGCCGTCTCCGAACCGTCGTCGTGCAACAGGCACAGTTCGATCCGGTGGGCGGCCTCGGAGAAGACCGCGAAGTTGGTGCCGGCGCCGTCGTACGTGGCGCCGAGGGGGTAAGCGTGTCCCGGCCAGACCTGCATGATGAAGACTCTTCCCCTTCTGATCCGGGTGCGGTGGCTTCCTCGGCCCGATGCTTCCCGAATACTCCCCGAAAACACGGTGCTCACCTAGGACGTCGCCCGGTGCGGCCGGGTCCCGTCGCCGGACCCCGGCCGCACCGGTCAACTTCGGACACTCCCGTGCCGCCCCGGACGCGCTTCCGGACCCCCTCACCCGGTGGGCGTCCGGTTCCCGCCCCGGGGCAGGGGCCCGAATCACTATGAATCCGCTCACTCCCCCCGATCTCACCGCAAGGAACAAGCCTTGCGGGTAGGGGAGTTGAGAAAGTCGCCTGCGCATCGGGCTGCGTCGGATCGTGGTCCCGGAGTACCCTTCCTTGATCGTTGGGTGGGGGAGTGGAAGGCGGTACGCGGGTGAGCTCGGGAGGGTTCGAGCTGCCCCCAGGTGACGCAGGTCACGAGGGGGAATCGACCGATGCCCCGCCCGGGGCGGTGTCCCTCGCGCAGCCCATGGAGATCGGCGCCGAGCTGGACTGGGGCTCGGAGGCATGGAACGAGGTACGCACCCGGGCCCAGCGGGCCGGACGCGCCTATATCTGGCTGAATCTGGTCGAACAACGTCTGCGGGCCGTCGTCGCCGCGGTGCTCCGGCCGATCTACGAGCCGGTGCACGGCGAGGAGTGGGTCGTGGCCGCGGCCGGACCGGCCGGGCAGGAGTGGGTGCAGCGCGCCGTCGCCGTACGCGAGGTCTCGCGCCGCAAGGGCTATCTGCTGGACCCGGCCGACGACAACGTCCTCAGCTTCCTGACGCTGCCGCAGCTGCGTGAGCTGATGGTCCAGCACTGGCCCTGCTTCGAGCCGTACTTCGACGACCGGCGCGACGTCGAGCTGGCCCTGGACGAGCTGGAGGTCGCGCGCAACGTCGTCTCCCGCAACCGCGCGCTGAACGAGGCGGTCCTCGCCCAGGCGGAGCGCGCCTCCGCCCGGCTCCTGGACATCCTCGGCAGCGGGGCGGGGGTGCCCTCCGCGGACCGGTTGCCGGTCGACGCGGTGGAGGAGCTGGTCGGCGACCGGTACGCGGACGTGGTCTCCGTCCACCCCGACCGGGTCCGGCTCCAGCGCCAGCTGCCCGCCGAGGACCTCTTCGGCGGGGCACGGCGGCTCGACGCCATCGGCATAGGGCTCAACCTGCTCGTGCAGAACTTCTCCGGCCGCCGGCTCGTCCGGCTCGCCGAGTCGGGCTGCCGGGTCCGACTGCTGTTCATCAACCCGGCCAGCAGCGCGGTGCGCCGCCGGGAGCGGGAACTCGGCCTCAAGAAGGGCGAGCTGAGCCGTTCGGTGGAGATGAACATCCTCCACATGCGCCGGGTGCGCTCCAAGCTCCGCGACCCGGGCGCGTTCGAGATCCAGGTCTTCGACGAGACCCCGCGCTTCACCGCCTACCTGGTGGACGGCGACGGCCCGGACGCCGTGGGCGTCGTCCAGCCCTATCTGCGGCGGGCCCGGGGCATGGAGGCGCCCGTCCTGGTGCTGCGCGGCGGGGGCAGGCGCACGGTGGTGCGGGCGGGGCAGGACAGCGAGCACGGCCTGTTCGAGACCTACCGCGAGGAGTTCGAATCGGTCTGGACGGACTCCAGGCCCGTCTCCTGAGCCGGCGGGCCGCCCGCGTTCCCGCTCGGTCTCCCGACGGCCCGCCCGGCTCTCCCGACGGCCTGCCCGGTTCTTCTCACCGGCCCGCCCGGTCTTCTGACGGGCCGTGCGCCGCGGACCTCCCCGGGGCGCTGTCAGTGGCCCGTGCGAAGGTGGTCAGCACATGGGGGAGCGCACCACGAAGGAGGTATCGGGATGAGCTGGCACCGGGGAACACTGGTCGGCTTCGACCTGGAGACGACGGGGACCGACGTCGAGAACGACCGCATCGTCACCGCCGCACTGGTCCGGCTGGACGCGGACGGGACGGTCGCCGAGCAGCGGACCTGGCTGCTCGACCCGGGGGTGGCGATACCCGAACAGGCCTCCGCGATCCACGGCATCGGCACCGACCACGCCCGCAAGCACGGGTCGCGGGCCGCCCCGGCGGTCGAGGAGATCGCCCACGCGGTCGCCGAGGTGCTGCGCTCGGGCGTCCCGCTGGTGGTGATGAACGCCCGCTACGACCTCTCGCTGCTGGACCGCGAGTGCCGCAGGCACGGGCTGCCGTCGGTCGACGAGCGGGTCGGCGGCGCGCCCTCGCCCGTCATCGACCCGCTGGTGATCGACAAGCACGTCGACAAGTACCGCAAGGGCAAGCGGGCCCTCCAAGCGCTCTGCGACCACTACGGGGTCACGCTCGACGGAGCCCACGAGGCGAGCGCCGACGCGGTGGCCGCCGTACGCGTGGTGCGCCGGATGGGAGAGCGGCACCGCCCCGTCGGCACCCTGCCGCCCGCCGAACTGCACGCCCTTCAGATCCGGGCGGCCGCCGAGCAGTCGGCCTCGCTCCAGGCCTACCTCCGCCGCTCGGACCCGGCGGCCGTGGTCGAGGCGTCCTGGCCGGTGATCCCGCGCAGCCGCTGAGCCGGGGCGGGCGGGACGGAAGCCCCCCGCGTCAGTTCGCGGCGGGGGAGGCCTTGTCGTCCGCCTCGATGTCGAAGTTGATCTGATCGCCGTCGACCGAGGTGACGGTGGCCGTCACCCCCAGGGTGCTGCCGTCGCCCGCCGTGAGGGTGCAGCGGGTCTCGGTGCCGACCTTCCCGGCGAGGTCCTCGGGGCATGTGACGTCCGGTTCCGGCTGGCCCGTCGTCTCGGCGAGCTTCTTCGCGACCGTGGCGGACAGCTTGTCCTTGGACAGCTTCGACTCGGAACCCCCCACACTCGCCGAGGCCGAGCAGCCGACGAGCAGCGCTCCGGCGGCCAGGGCCGAGAGGCTCCACGTCACTGCGGTCGAGCGGGCTATGGGCATGGGAAGGCTCCGTTTCGCATGGTGCGGGACAGTCGGCGGAAGCATACGCGGCACCGTGCCGCCGGCAGGCCGCCGGAGGGCGCCGATCAGAGCTTGCCGAAGATTACTCCGCGCCAGGTCCAGCCCGACTTGAGGGCGGTGTCCCGCAGGGGATCCGTCAGCTGCGCGCTGTCGAAGCTGAACGATTCGGTCGCCTCCAGACGGCCGCTCTCCCCCCGCTGCAAGGTGTAGCGGCGCGAGACAGTCCTGCCCCCGCCGCGCCCGTACTCCGCCGAGGTCTGAAGCCGCGGAGGATTGCCGACGCGGGTGACTTCCCAACTCTCCTCGACGGCACGCACCTCGGGGACGTCCTCGGCCAGCCGCATCCGGATCCGGATGGCGTGCGTCAGCTGGGACCCGATGAAGAAGGTCTGCCAGGCGGGCTCGTCGATCCGCCACTCCGCCACGAGATCGGCGCCGTGCGCCGCGCCGTCGCCGATGACGTAGGGGACGTTCGGCCGGTTGAGACCGAGCAGAGCCGCCCGCAACTCCTCGGCCGGACAGGGCGCCAGCCCGACCTCGGGGTGCTTGGTTCCGGTCAGCTTGTCGAAGAATCCCATGAGGTCAATCTATGAGTGGTCGGAACAGCGGTGCAAGAAAGGGCCGGTCGCCCCGGTCGGCACTCCCTAGGACGTCGCACCGGTGTCCGGGCGGACCGTGCGCACGAAGTCCCGGAAGTCCTCGACGACGTCGCCGTGCTGGGCCGCGGTCACCGTCAGGATCAGCCGGATCACCGCCCGCTTGCTCGGATCGTCGACGTCCAGCATGGACAGATAGACCTGCGACTGGATGAGGTCGCGGAGCGCGCCCCCGGCGACCGCCGAGATCGCCAGGGTCTGGGTGAGGCCGGGAGCGTCCTCGGAACCGACCTCCCGGCGTTCGGCGACGTCGACCGAGGCGGCGGACCCACGCAGGTTGGCCACCGATTCGTCGGCGATCTCGGGGAGCGTCGCCGGGTCCGGGCGGAACGTGCCGTCGACCGTGATGTTCGCGGTGAACCCCGCATCCGGGTGCGGGTGCAGGGCGACGAACGCCGCGCCCGGCGCGCCCACCCCGTCCGGCGGCGTGGCGCGCCAGCCGTCCGGCAGTTCGAACGCGATCGGTACGGGCAGGGTGGTGGTCATCCCGGTCTCTCCTTACGGTAACGGTGTGCTCACGGCAGCGGGTCCGCGTCGATGTACGTCAGAGCAGACTGCCGATCCCGTCTCCTACCCAGTTCGCCGCATCGCCCACGGCCCCGGCCGCATCGCCCACCGTATCGACGACCTTCCCAGGGTCGACGGTGAACTCGAAGCCCACGGCGCCGCCGAGACCGGGGGAAAGGCCCACCTTCGGGCCGAAGTGCCATACGCCGTTGGCGTCCTTGCTGGCGTTCAGACTCGCCTCGGCGCCAGGACCGGCCCAGCCCTCGACCGTGACACCCGCGCCGAGTCCACCGATGTCCGCGCCCGCGCCCGCGCTGGCCTTGGCCCCGGCGAAGGCCTCGGCGCTCAGGTTCACGCCGTCCAGACCCACTTGCGCGTTGACCCCGGCCTCCGCGCCCGCCATTGCCTCAGTCCTGGCATACACGCCGACGGGGCCGGCGTCGGCGGTGCCACTGGCCGAAGCCTCGCCGCCCGCGAAGCCCTTGGCCTCGCCCTGGGCGCCCTCCTGGGTGACGCCTGCGGCCGCCGAGGCCTTGGCGCCCGCATAGGCTTCGGCTTCTCCGGCCAGCTTCATCGGCCCATTGGTGAGCGTGCCCTCCGCCTTGGCGCGGCCGAGGTCGGCGTGCGCCTCGGCCTCGGCCAGCTTGCCCTTCCCGATGTTCGGACCGCTGGCGTCCGTCCCGACACCTGGCCCAGAGGCCTCGGACTCGCCCTCGGCGACCCACCCGTCCTTCTCGCCCGGCTTGGGGCCCGGCTTGCCGGCCTTCGCCAGATCGCCCTCGGCCCGTGTGTTGAACCCGCCGATGCCGATGCCGTCCATCGAGACGTCGTTCGTTGCACGGGACAGCGCCCGCTTGACGCTCTGGTCGGCGTCGTCGACTGCCTTGACCGCTTTGGCTATCTGGTCGGTCCAGCCCTGCGCCTTCTCCCGGGCGTCGGCCAGCAGGCGGGTGTGGTCGGGGTCGTGCTGGAAGGCGTACTTCTCCTGCGCGGAGAGGTTGTCGTACCCGACGTAGGTCGCCTTGCCGGTGCCGTCGACCTCGTAGTCCTTCTTCTCGGCGTCCGCGACCAGCTCCTTGACCGCCTTCTGCAGGCGGGTCAGCTCGGTCTGCGCGTCCGTGAGAAGACTGGAGATGGCCAGCGCCTCGGCCTTCGCCGCACCGAACTCGAAGGCGGTGGCCGCGGCGCTGTTCTGCTGGGCGCCGAAGGCCTCGCCCTGCCAGTTCCCGTTGGTCAGCACGGCCTGCACGTTCTGCGCGTAGTCGGTTTTCAGCTCACCGAAGCGCTCGCCCATCTTCTTCCACGCCCCGGCCACGTCCGCGAAGGAGGAAAGATCGGCCGTCACGACGTCTTCATAGCTCAGCGTCATGGTGGCGCCCGTCACATTCCGTCGAAGCTGCTGGGCGGCCGTATGGAGTTCATCTGGGCGCCGGTGGCGAGGTCCTGGTTGTGGAAGATGGTCTTCGCGCCTTCCAGCCCGTTCAGCTCCTGCTGCAACCGCCCCATCAGCCGGTTGACCTGTGCCTGCCAGTTGCCGAGTGCATCGGAGACGCCCTGGTCCGAGGCCCAGGCGGAGAGCCCTTTCAGCCCGGTGTCCTGCTTGATCAGGGGGCTGGGAGGAGCCGCCGACGGGGCGAGGAAGGGAATCCGCACCGACCCGCCGCCGGCCGCCATGCCGCCGGCCGACCGGGCGCCCGGCATCAGGTTCTCTCTCATGTACTTCGCCGCGCGATTCTTGTCGCTCGCCGAGCTTGCGAGGTTCTGCTCGCTGCCTTCTCCGGTGCCCATGGGCAACCCCCGTTGCAATCGCACCTGTTCGGCCTGACGGCCACGACGCATAGTACGGAAGGATCACTGGGCGCCGGACCGTGCCTCCCGGGCCGCTCAGAAGGGGCGCCAGCGCACCTCGGGATCCCCCTCGCGCAGCGATGCCACCCGGCGGCGGAATTCGGTGAGCGCCTTCGGGTTGGCCGGGGCGTGCTGGGAGACCCACGCACAGCTGGCCGTCTCCCGGGCGCCGCGCAGCACCGCGCACCCCTCCCACTCCCGGACGTCCCAGCCGTACGCGGAGGTGAAGGCGTCGTACGCCGCCGGGTCGAGGCCGTAGCGGTCGCGGGAGAGGGCGAGGACGACCAGGTCGTGTTCGCGCAGATCGGCCGAGAACGTCTCCAGGTCGACCAGGACCGGGCCGTCGGGCCCGACGTGGACGTTGCGCGGGAGCGCGTCGCCGTGGATCGGCCCCGGCGGCAGATGCGGGACGAGCGCGGCGGCCGCGGCCGCGAAGCCGTCGCGGCGCTCGCGGAGGTAGTCCGCGTCCGCCGGGTCGATCGCGTCTCCCGCCAGGCTCAGCCAGCGCTCCACGCCGCCCAGCAGCTCGCGGCGCGGCAGGGTGAAGTCGGCCGGGGCGGGCAGCGCGTGCACCAGGGAGAGCAGCGGGGCGAGGTCACGCGGCTCGGCGGGGCGCACGGGGTCGGGAAGCCGGTGCCACAGCGTCACGGGGTGGCCCTCGACCAGGCGGGGCCCGCGCTCGGCCGCGCGGACGGCCGGGACGCCGGACGCGGCGAGCCAGTCGGCGATGGCCACCTCCCGCTCCGCCCGCTCGCGCAGCTCGGGGTGGCCGGTGGCGTCCCGGCCGACCTTGATCACCAGGTCGCCGGCGGCGAAGACCGCGTTCTCGCCCAGCGCGAGCAGCTCCGCCGCGCCGGGGAAGCCGGCTGCCGTCAGCACCTCGCGCGCTCGCATCTCGTCCATGGGTGCGATTTTGCATCCCCGCAGGCCACCTTGACGAACCGATGACCCGTCAGCACGATGACGGAGGTCTCCCGGGCAGTGGGAACGGGATGAAGTCCGTCGCAGGTGCATCAGGGAGATACGGGGCAAAGGGGTCTACTTCGTGACATCGGTGACCGCGACGAAGCGGCCCGGACCGGACGACCCGCACAGCGGGCGCAACGGACCGGACGGGCAGGGCGGGCGGGGCGGACGTGCGGGGGGCTCCGGCCGTCCGGGGCGGTCGGGCCGTCCGGAACGCAAGGCGTTCGGGGACCGGGCCGCCTGGTTCCTGGTGCTGCCCGCGCTCATCCCGATCCTGATTCTCAGCGTCGGGCCGCTCCTCTACGGCATCGCTCTCGCCTTCACCGACGCCCAGTCCGGCCGCACCCGCTCCACCCAGTGGATCGGCACCCTGAACTTCCAGGACCTGCTGCACGACACCCTGTTCTGGGACTCCTTCCGGATCGGCCTGCTCTGGGCCGTCGGCGTCACCGTCCCGCAGTTCCTCCTGGCGCTCGGCCTCGCCCTGCTGCTCAACCAGAACCTGCGGATGCGCTGGCTGGCCCGGGCGCTGGCGATCATCCCCTGGGCGATGCCCGAGGTCGTCGTCGGCATCATGTGGCGGCTCGTCTACAACCCGGACGCCGGCATCCTCAACGAGACCATCCGCGACCTCGGACTGGGTGACGGCCGGGACTGGCTCACCGGCCTCGCCACCGCGCTGCCCGCCGTGATCCTCGTCGGCATCTGGGCGGGCATGCCCCAGACCACCGTGGCCCTGCTCGCCGGCCTCCAGAACACCCCGCGCGAACTCCACGAGGCGGCCGCCCTGGACGGAGCGGGCGCGTGGCGCCGTTTCCGTACCGTCACCTGGCCCGCACTGAAACCGATCGCGCTCGCGATCTCTGCGCTCAACCTGATCTGGAACTTCAACTCCTTCGCCCTGGTCTACGTCCTGACCAGCGGCGGACCCGGCGGCCGGACCCGGCTGCCGATGCTCTTCGCCTACGAGGAGGCCTTCCGGTACGGGCAGTTCGGGTACGCCGCGGCGATGGGCTTCGTGATGGTCGCGGTGATCTCCGTGCTCCTCGCCCTCTACCTCGTAGGCCGGCTCAGGGGAGGCGAGGACCGATGAGGCGACGACCGGCGGGGCCGGCACCGGCAGGGCGGGAGTCGACCGGGCTGCGCACCGGCAGGCCCGCGCGGGCCGCTCAGTACCTGGCGCTCCTGGCGTACCTGGTCTTCCTCGCGTTCCCGTTCGTGTGGCTGGTCTCGACCGCCTTCAAGCCCGCCCGCGAACTGGGCTCGCTGCACCCCACCTGGATTCCCGAGCAGCCCACCCTGGACAACTTCCGGCAGGCCTTCGACGAGCAGCCGCTGCTCCAGGCCGCGGCCAACTCCCTGATCGTCGCCCTCGGCGCGGCCGTGATCGCCGTCGTGATCGCCACCCCGATGGCCTATGTGATGGCCCGCCACCGGGGCCGGCTCGCCACCGCCGCCACCGGCTGGGTGGTGGTCAGCCAGGCGTTCCCGTTCGTCCTGGTGATCATCCCGCTCTTCCTGATCCTGAAGAACCTGCATCTGATCAACACCCTGTGGGGGCTGGTCCTGGTCTACGTCGTCTGGTCGCTGCCCTTCGCGCTGTGGATGCTCGCCGGATACGTACGGGCCGTGCCGACCGAGCTGGAGGAGGCCGCCGCCGTCGACGGGGCGGGCCGGGTGCGGACGCTCATCTCGGTCGTGGCCCCGCTCCTCGCCCCCGGGATCGTCGCCACCGGGCTGTTCGCCTTCATCACCGCATGGAACGAGTTCTTCTTCGCGCTCGTCCTGCTCAAGACCCCGGAGAAGCAGACCTTGCCGGTCGTCCTCACCCACTTCCTCGGCGCGGAGGGCGTGGCCGACCTCGGCCCGCTCGCCGCGGCCGCCTTCCTCGCCACGCTCCCCTCCCTCGTCCTCTTCGCCTTCATCCAGCGGCGGATCACCGGCGGGATGACGGCCGGGGCGGTGAAGAGCTGATGCGCGCCCCGGCCCGGCGGGCGGCGTCCGCCGTCGCCGTACTGGCCCTGCTGCTCACCGGCTGCTCGGCCGGCGGCGACGACGGGCGGGATGCGGACGGCACGATCCGGCTCCGGTTCCAGTCGCTGGCCTGGCAGAAGGAGTCCGTCGACGCCAACAAACACCTGGTGAAGGAGTGGAACGCGGCCCACCCCGACGTCCAGGTCGACTACGTCCAGGGCAGCTGGGACAGCGTCCACGACCAGCTGCTCACCTCCTTCGAGGGCGGCGAGGCCCCCGACGTCATCCATGACGCCTCCGACGACCTGGCCGACTTCGCGTACGGGGGCTACCTCGCCGACCTGCGCCCCCTCCTCCCCGACCGGCTCAAGGCCGACATCCCCGAACAGTCCTGGCGCACCACCACGTTCGGCAAGGGCATCCACGGGGTGCCCTTCCTCCAGGAGCCCCGGGTCCTGATCGCCAACACGGAGCTGCTGAAGGCGTCGGGTGCCCGGATTCCGACCCCGGAGCACCCCTGGAGCTGGGAGGAGTTCCGCCAGGTCACCGACGAGCTGACGGGCAAGGGGCGGTACGGGGTCGCCTGGCCGCTGAAGGAGCCGGTCTCCGTCACCCTCAACCTGGGACTCTCCGGCGGCGGACAGCTCTTCCACCGCGACGACGACGGCAAGGCGGTTCTGCGCTTCGAGCAGGGCGACGGTGTGGTGACCGGCACCATCCGCGACCAGGTCAACACCGACGGCAGCGCCGCCCGCGGCGCGCTGGGCATGGGCGGGTCGGACGCGCTCCCCGGGTTCTTCGGCGGCAAGTACGCGATGCTCCCGCTCGGCTTCTCCTACCGTCAGCAGATCATCCAGCAGGCCCCGAAGGGGTTCGACTGGACGGTCCTGCCGATGCCCGCGGGCGCGGGCGGCGCGGTCCAGGGCGTGAGCCCGCAGACGCTGTCGGTCGCCGAGGAGAGCCCGCACAAGAAGGAGGCAGTCGCGTTCATCGACTTCCTGCTGCGCCCCCCGAACATGGTGCGCCTCGCCCGGGGCGACTGGATGCTGCCCACCGGTACGGAGGCCCTGGCCGACCCGTCGCTGCGCGGGAGCGAGCACGGCTGGGCCGTCGGCACCGCGCTCGCGCAGGGTCTGCGCCCGGCGCCCGCCCAGTCGGTGCGCGGCTACCCCGAGTGGAAGGACAAGGTGGCGACCCCCGCCCTCCAGGAGTACTACAGCGGCGCGATCGACACCGACGAGCTGCGGAAACGGCTGGTGGACGACGGAAACCGGGTGCTGGCCCGCTACCAGCGCTGATCCCGGCCAGGGAACCTGGTTGCACGAGACGTCTCGTCTCGTCTACGGTGTGCGGCATGACGGAATCCCCGCGTGCCCACATCGCCATGTTCTCCATCGCCGCCCACGGACATGTGAACCCGAGCCTCGACGTCATCCGCGAACTCGTCGACCGTGGACACCGCGTCAGCTACGCCATCCCGGCCTCCTTTGCCGAGAAGGTCGCCGCCACCGGCGCCCGGCCGGTGATCTACGCCTCGACCCTGCCGACCGACGACGACCCCGATGCCTGGGGCACCGAGCTGATCGACAACATCGAACCCTTCCTCGACGACGCGCTCCAGGCGCTCCCGCGGCTCGCCGAGGCCTTCGCGGGCGACGAGCCCGACCTCGTCCTGCACGACATCACCTCCTATCCCGCCCGGGTCCTCGCCCACCGCTGGGGCGTCCCCGCCGTCTCCCTCTGGCCCAACCTGGTCCCCTGGGACGGGTACGAGCAGGAGGTCGGCGAGCCGATGACCGCCGAGCTGAAGCAGACCGAGCGCGGCAAGGCGTACTACGCGCGCTTCGACGACTGGCTCGCCGAGAACGGCCTGGGTCATGTTCCCAGCGACGACTTCGTGGCCCGCCCGCGCTTCGGCATCGTGCTGATCCCCGAGGCGCTCCAGCCGAACGCCGACCGCGTGAACCGCGAGATGTACACCTTCGTCGGGGCCTGTCAGGGCGACCGCGCGGACCAGGGGGAGTGGACCCGGCCGGACGGGGCGGAGAAGGTGCTCCTGGTGTCGCTGGGCTCCTCCTTCACCAAGCAGCCCGCGTTCTACCGGGAGTGCGTCGAGGCCTTCGGCGGCCTGCCCGGCTGGCACGTGGTGCTCCAGATCGGGGCGCACGTCGACCCCGCCGAACTCGGAGACGTACCGGGCAATGTGGAGGTGCGCACCTGGGTTCCGCAGTTGGCCGTCCTCAAGCAGGCTGACGCCTTCATCACCCACGCCGGCGCGGGCGGGAGCCAGGAGGGGCTCGCCACCGGCACCCCGATGGTCGCCGTCCCCCAGGCCGTCGACCAGTTCGGCAACGCTGACATGCTCCAGTCGCTGGGGGTGGCCCGGCATCTCCCGATGGAGGAGGCCGACGCCGCGAGCCTGCGCGAGGCCGTGCTCGCTCTGGTGAACGACCCCGAAGTGGCCGCCCGGTGCGGGCGGCTGAGCGAGCAGATGGCGCGCGAGGGCGGCACCCCGCGGGCCGCCGACCTCATCGAGGCCGAGCTGTCGCGCTGAGCGGAATCGCCTGAGCGCTATCCGGACGTTCTCCGTCCCGCCCCGTGCGCCGCGCCCAGCGGCCTCCCGGGGCGGGACATCCGTGTTTCGGCTCTGTGAAGCCCCCGTCGTGGCGGGTCCGGTCGGCGCATCTGCACGCATACCCTCGCGACTTCACACCAGGGTCCACGTGTTCACCCCTCTCGCGCACACCTTCACGGACCTTCACGGGTCTTCACGCATGGTCACTCCCGCCCCACAGGCCACAGTGGGGGCCCGGCGATGGCCGGGCGGATGGCAACCGAATCTTCAACTACGGCTCTGAGCAAGGGATATGAAAGGCGGTACGCCCTCGCGGGGTGGCTCGATACCGCTCGATCCGGGTGGGTCGGACGTTCGGCGACTGTCCCCGGCCGTTGTGACCAGCCATGGCCGATTTCTTATTACGAAACGTTGTTGAGCAAGTGTGCCCACGTGAGGGTCTTGATCTGTGCCCGTCAATCGGTCAGGGTTTTGAGCCAGCCCCCGGAGATCTTCCGGCCGAGGGCCAATCCCCCCACAGAGTTTGACGAGGAGACCCCTCTTCATGGCCAAGCACCAGCGCACCCGTCGCATCAAGCTGACCGCCGCGATCACCGCCGTGGCGGCCGCCGCCGGAGCCACCCTTCTCGGCACCTCG
Source organism: Streptomyces sp. CA-278952 (assembly GCF_028747205.1). Lineage (NCBI taxonomy): Bacteria > Bacillati > Actinomycetota > Actinomycetes > Kitasatosporales > Streptomycetaceae > Streptomyces > Streptomyces sp. CA-278952. The sequence continues at coordinate 1,365,180 of NZ_CP112880.1, read as the reverse complement.
TACGCCGGAGCCGCACCGGCTCCCTTGGGCACGGTCTACGGCGCGGACGCCGCGACCGCCGTGTCCGGCAGCTACATCGTGATGCTGGACGAGAAGAAGGCCGACAAGTCCGAGCTCGCGAAGGAGTACGGCGGCAAGCTCAAGCGCACCTACTCCTCCAGCATCAACGGCTTCTCCGCCAGCGGCCTTTCGGAGACCGAGGCCAAGCGCCTCGCCGCCGACCCGGCCGTCGCCAAGGTGGTGCAGAACAAGAAGTTCAGCATCGACGCCACCCAGGACAACCCGCCGTCCTGGGGTCTGGACCGGATCGACCAGACCGAGACCGCGGGCGACAACGCCTACACCTACCCGGACGCCGGCGGCGAGGGCGTCACCGCGTACGTCATCGACACCGGCGTCCGCGTCACCCACGAGGACTTCGAGGGCCGCGCCACCTCCGGCTTCGACGCCATCGACAACGACGACGACGCCGACGACGGCAACGGGCACGGCACCCACGTGGCGGGAACCATAGCCGGGACCGCGCACGGCGTCGCCAAGAAGGCGAACATCGTGGCCGTCCGCGTCCTGGACGACAGCGGCTCGGGCACCACCGAGCAGGTCATCGCCGGGATCGACTGGGTCGCCGCCAACGCCAAGGGTCCGTCCGTCGCCAACATGAGCCTCGGCGGCGGCGCCGACCCCGCCCTCGACGCGGCCGTCCAGAAGGCCATCGCCGCGGGCATCACCTTCGGTGTGGCCGCCGGCAACGAGTCCAGCGACGCCGGGCAGGGCTCGCCCTCCCGCGTCCCCGAGGCGATCACCGTCGCCTCGTCCACGGAGGCCGACGAGCAGTCGTCGTTCTCCAACTACGGCCCGGTCGTCGACATCTACGCCCCCGGCTCGGACATCACGTCCACCTGGAACGACAGCGACACCGGCACCAACACCATCTCCGGTACGTCCATGGCCACCCCGCACGTCGTCGGCGCGGCCGCCGTCTACCTGGCGGGCAACCAGGACGCCACCCCGGAGGCCGTCGCCACGGCGCTCACCGAGGGAGCCACCCCGGACGCCATCAGCAACGCCACCGAGGGCACGGCCAACAAGCTCCTCAAGGTCGTCGAGTAGCACCCCGGTTCCGACCGGACGCCGGGCGGCAGGGGCCGTACTCCCGCCGCCCGGCCCCCGCGCACAGCGGCCGCCGCGCTCTCCCCCACGGGGCGCGGCGGCTGCGCCGTTTCCGGCCGGCCCCGACGATCGCCCTGACCCGCTCCCCGATCCGGCCAATCCGGCCGGATCCCCGCGCGAGGGCCCAAGGTCTGTCCCGTAATCCCTGGCGGGCGCACGACGACAGCTACGGCACCTCGCCGCGTTGTCGGAACATCCCCCTACATCCAGTATGCGGACGTCCCTCCGCCTTGCGATGCACCGCATCCGACGCCGCGCGCTGATCCACCAGGGATTACGGGACAGCCCTTAGGGTGAGTGGCCATGACGACGACGTACGCGGCGCTGCTGCGGGGGATCAACGTGAGCGGCAGCAAGAGGGTCCCCATGCCCGAACTGCGCACCGTGCTCACCGAACTGGGACACACCGGCATCGCCACCCATCTGCAGAGCGGCAACGCCGTCTTCCGGAGCGGGAGCGACGACGAGGACGCGCTGGCCGCAGCCCTGGAGAAGGCGCTGCACCGGCGGTTCGGCTTCGCCGTCGACTGCCTCGTCCGGGACGCCGGCTATCTCGCCGCCGTCGCGGAAGCCTGCCCCTTCCCCGCCGCCGAGCTGGAGGGCAAGCAGCTCCACGTCACCTTCTTCGACCGGCCCGTGAGCGCTGACCGCTTCGCGGGCCTGGAAGCCGGGGACTTCCTGCCGGAGGAGTTCCGGCTCGGCGACCGCTGCCTGTACCTGTACGCCCCCGACGGGCTCGGCCGCTCCAAGCTGGCGGTCGCGCTGGGCCGCCCCCGCCACGTCAAGGGCCTCAACCTCACCAGCCGCAACTGGAACACCGTGGCGAAACTCGTGGAGCTGACCCGTGGCTGAGCCGTCGCCCGCCGTGGCCGCAGCCATCGAGGGCGAGCTGCGCCTGCTGGACCCGGTGGTACGGGCCTCCGCCGAGCTCCTCGCCTCGCTGCTGCACCCCGAGTTCCGGGAGATCGGCACCAGCGGCCGGCTCTGGACCCGGGAGACGATCATCGCCTCGCTCACCGCGGACGACGCCCCGCGCCCCGGCCCGCTCACCGCCTCCCGGATGCGGGGGGCGCAGCTCGGCGCCGACCTGGTGCACCTCACCTTCGACACCGAGTCCAAGGGGGTCCACTCGCACCGCAGCTCCCTGTGGCGGCTGACCCCCGAGGGCTGGCGGCTCTACTTCCACCAGGCGACGCCGTTCGGCGACGGCCCGCCCGGCAGCCCCCTCGACGGCCCTTCCCCCGAGGCCTGATCGCTGATCGGCCGAGAGCCACCCCCGCCCTGATGCCTCAGGCCGACAGCGAGGCGAGGTCCGTCACCCGCGCCTCGTCGTACCGGTCCAGCAGCAGCCGCGCCAACTCCGGCGCGGGGCCCAGCACATCGGCCAGGACGTCAGCCCCGGCCGCCTCGGCGCCCGCCGCGATGCGGTCGGGGAGCCGGCCGGGCGCGATGACGTACGGGGCCACCGCCACCCGGCGCACGCCGTCGGCGCGCAGCGCCCGTACGGCTTCCTCGGTGGTGGGAAGGGAAGCGGAGGCGAACGCAGGCCGCACGGCGCACCAACCGGTGTGCCGCAGCTCCCGCGCGATTTCAGCGATCACTGCGATCGCCTCCGGGTCTGTGGATCCCGCCGAGGCCAGGACGAGCCCGGTCCGGGGGAGGTCGCCGGGACGGATCCCGGCCTCCCGCAGCCGCCGCCCCAGCGTGGCGTTCAGCAGCGGGGACGGGCCGAGCACGTCGGCCTGCCGGATGCTCAGCCGGGGCAGCCGGGCCCGGGCCTCGCGCAGCACCGAGGGGATGTCGGTCTTGGCGTGGAACGCCCGGGTGAGCAGCAGCGGAAGGGCGACGATCTCGTCCGCCCCCTCCGCGGCCAGCCGCTCCAGCACCCGGGGCACGGACGGGGCGTTGAACTCCAGGTACGCGGTCTCCACACGCAGCCCCGGCCGCGTCGCCCGGACCCGCTCGGTGAGCGCGTGCACAGTCGCGGCGTGCCGCGGGTCGCGGCTGCCGTGGGCGATGACGAGGAGAGTGGGGTGCGTCATGGGAGGGCTCAGTTCTTGACGAGGAGACCGCGGCTGCGCAGTACCCACCGCTCCAGCGGACTGAAGATGAGCAGGTCGATCGCGATGCCGACGAACAGGATGAGCAGGATCGAGAGGAAGATCCCGGGCATGTCGAAGTTGCTGCGGCCGTTCTCCAGCAACTGCCCCAGCCCCAGCCCCAGTTCGGGGGAGGAGGCGATGATCTCGGCGGCCATCAGCGAGCGCCAGGAGAACGCCCAGCCCTGCTTGAGACCCGCCAGATAGCCGGGCAGCGCCGCCGGGAGCACGATGTGCCAGGTCCCACGCAGCCCGGTCGCGCCCAGCGTGCGGCCGGCCCGGAGGAACAGCGGCGGCACCTGGTCGACGCCGGAGACCAGCCCGTTGGCGATCGAGGGCACCGCGCCCAGCAGGATCACCGCGAACATCATCTGGTCGTTCAGCCCGAGCCAGATCACCGCCGGGGCCACCCACGCCACCGACGGCAGCGACTGGAGCCCGGACAGGATCGGGCCGATCGCCGCCCGGATCAGCTTCACCCGGGCGACCAGCAGCCCCAGCGGCGTACCGATGGCGACCGCGAGGAGGAAGCCGAGCAGACCCCGCGAGACGCTGGTCCAGACGACCTCCAGCAGCGTGCCCGCCAGCCACATCTCCCGCGCGCTGTTCCACACCGCGGACGGCGGCGGCAGCTTGTAGACCTCCGTGACCTGGGCGCGGACGAGCAGTTCCCAGATCACCAGGACGAGCGCCACCGCCACGACCGGCGGCAGCACCTTGCGCAGGAGGACCTCACGCACCGGGGTGCGGTTGATCTGCACGGCGTCCAGGGCGTCGAGCCCGGCCTCCAGACCCGCCAGATCGTCGGGCTTCGCGCCGCCCGGTCCGGCCGACTCGTCCGGCCGTTTCCGGCTCGACGTGATGTCAGTGCTGGCCATGTCGGCGGATCTCCCCACGCAGTTCTTCGGTGATCTCGACGGACAGCTCCGCCACGGCGGTGTCCTCGATACGGCGCGGCTGCTCGATGTCGACCGTCCACTCCCGGGCGATCCGGCCCGGCCGGGACGAGAGCAGCACGACGCGCTGGGCGAGCCGTACGGCCTCGCGCACGTTGTGCGTGACGAAGAGGACCGAGGCGTTCGTCTCCCGCCAAATCCGGGTCAGCTCGTCGTGCAGCACATCGCGGGTGATGGCGTCGAGTGCCGCGAACGGCTCGTCCATCAGCAGCAGTTGACTGTCCTGGGCGAGGGCGCGGGCCATCGCGACGCGCTGCCGCATGCCACCGGACAGCTCGTGCACCCGCTTGCCGTACGCGCCGCCGAGACGGACGAGTTCGAGCAGCCGTTCCGCTTCGGCGCGGCGCGCGGACTTGGGCACCCCGCGCAGCCGCAGGGCCAGTTCGATGTTCTTGCCCGCGGTCAGCCACGGGAAGAGGGCGTGCTCCTGGAACATCAGGGCCGGCCGCCCACCGGGGGTCTCGATGGACCCCTTGGACGGGCGGTCGAGTCCGGCCACCAGATTGAGCAGCGTCGACTTTCCGCACCCGGAGGCTCCCAGGAGGGTGACGAACTCGCCCGGAGCGACATCGAGCGTGATGTCGTCCAGGACGAGCTGCTGACCGGTGGGTCCGGCGAAGGACTTCGAGACGTGCGCGAGACGGGCGGCATGCCCGACCGTCGTCCGGTCCTCGGCCTTGGTGAGGGTGGTGGTCGCCATGGTCGTCACCTCCTGGGAATCCTGGTTTCTGGTTCCTGGTACGGATGGGCGGGTTACTTGACGCCGAGACCGGCGTCGGCGACCTCGGGCCTGCCCTCGGCCTTGAGGATCTTGTTCAGCGGGCCCAGGTCGTAGATGCCCTGGAGGTCCGGCTCCTTGAGCAGACCGGACTTCACCGCGTACCCGGCCTGCGTCTTGAGCGTGCCGGCCAGCGGGTCGTCGGTGATCTCGATGGACTCCCACGCCGGGTCGAGGATCTCCTTGGGCAGCGGCTTGCCGCTCAGGTTCTCCAGCGCCTTGTTGGCGGACGCCTTCGCCTCTTCGGGGTTGGCGTTGATCCACTTGTTGGTGGCGACCGAACCCTTCAGCACCGCCTCGACCACGTCCGGGTGCTCGTCGAGGAACCTCTGCGACACGATGATGTTCGTGATCACGAACTTCTTGTCCGGCCACAGGTCCTTCTCGTCGAGGAGCACCTTCGCGCCCTCGGACACCAGCTTGGACGCGGTCGGTTCGGGCACCCAGGCGCCGTCCAGATCACCGGACCTGTAGGCGTCGGGCGTCACCTTGTTGTCCGAGCGGACCACGGAGACGTCGCCCTGGCCGCTCTGGGCGTCGACCTTCCAGCCCTTCTCGGAGATCCAGTTGAGGAAGGCCACGTCCTGGGTGTTGCCGACCTGCGGGGTGGCGATCTTCTTGCCCTTGAGGTCGTCCGGAGTCTTGATCCTGTCCGGGTTCACGACCAGCTTCACCCCGCCGGAGGCCGAGCCGGAGATGATCCGCAGCCCCTTGCCCTGGGACTTGCTGAAGCCGTTGACGGAGGGGGAGGGGCCGATGAACCCGATGTCGATGGACCCGGCGTTCAGCGCCTCGATCTCGGAGGGGCCCGCGTTGAAGGTCGTGGACTCGACCTGGGTGCCGCCCAGTTCCTTCTGAATGGTGCCTTCCTGGATGCCGACCAGGGCGGTGGCGTGCGTGAGGTTCGGGAAGTAGCCGATCTTCACGGTGTCCGAGGAGAGCTTCTTCCCCTTGGCGGAGACGTTCGCCTTCTCGGCGCCGTCGTCCTTGGCCTCGGAGCCGTAGCCGCAGGCGGTGGCCGCCAGGGCGAGCAGCGGCAGCGCCGCGACGGCGGCGATGGAGCGGCGAACGGTGGAACGGGGGGCAGGCACGGGAGGCTTTCCTCTCGTTGGCCCGGCGCTCACGTCCCGCTGTCTGGGTCAGGGGGGCGTGGCCGGGAGGTCGGCGGGGCTTCGGCGGTACGGACGGTGCGGGTGATTCGGACGGGCGCGCGAGCAGTGCGCGTACGACTTCACGCACATCGCCCGACCCCGCCCTGACCACTGCCGAGAACGCCGCTGCCGACCCGTCCGCCCTCCTTCGCGAAGGTGGCGAAGAAGTCGGTGGCCATCAGAAGTCCCATGCGGCGTCGTCGTCGGCGGCCGGGGCGACGGCTTCGGCGACCGCGGCGAACGAGGCGCCCGCCATGCCGGCGCTCAGCGTCGTACCGTCCGCCGGGTCGATCAGGAGGAACGAACCAGTGCGCCGGGAGTCCGCGTAGGCGTCGAGCGCGAGCGGCTCGGCGGTGCGCACGACGACCCGCCCGATGTCGTTGGCGACCAGCTGCCCGGGGGCGGGGTGCTGGGAGAGGTCGTCCAGGGTGAGCCGGGAGGGGATGTCCTTGACGATCGCCTTGACCGTACGGGTGGTGTGCTTGAGCAGCACCCGCTGGCCCACCGAGAGCGGCTGGTCGGCGACGTGGCAGACGGTCGCCTCGACGTCCCTGGTGACGGCGGGGGAGTCCTCGGCCGGAGCGATCAGGTCGCCGCGCGAGATGTCGATGTCGTCGGCCAGCCGCAGCGTCACCGACTGCGGGGCCCAGGCGATGTCGACGCTCTCCCCGAGCGCGTCGATGCCCGTGATGGTGGTGGTGCGCCCCGAGGGGAGCACGGAGACGGGCTCGCCGACCCGGAACACCCCGGCGGCGATCTGACCGGCGTAGCCCCGGTAGTCGGGGTGCTCGGCGCTCTGCGGGCGGATCACGTACTGCACGGGGAAGCGCGCGTGGCAGGCGGTGAGGTCGTGGCTGACCGGCACCGTCTCCAGGTGCTCCAGGACGGTCGGCCCGCCGTACCAGTCCATGTGCGCCGACGGCTCCACCACGTTGTCCCCGGCCAGCGCCGAGATCGGGATCGCGGTGATCTCCGGGACGCCGAGCGAAGCGGCGTACGCGGTGAACTCCTCGGCTATCGAGGCGAAGACGGGCTCCGCGTAGTCGACGAGGTCCATCTTGTTGACCGCCAGCACCACGTGCGGGACGCGCAGCAGCGCGGCGACGGCGGCGTGCCGGCGGGTCTGCTCGACGACCCCGTTGCGGGCGTCGACCAGGACCACGGCCAGCTCCGCCGTGGAGGCGCCGGTCACCATGTTGCGGGTGTACTGCACATGGCCCGGGGTGTCCGCGAGGATGAACCGGCGGCGTGTGGTGGCGAAGTAGCGGTAGGCGACGTCGATCGTGATGCCCTGCTCGCGCTCGGCCCGCAGCCCGTCGGTCAGCAGCGCCAGGTCCGGCGCTTCCTGGCCGCGCTTCAGCGAGGCCTGCTCGACGGCCTCCAGCTGGTCGGTGAGGATCGACTTGGAGTCGTGCAGCAGGCGTCCCACGAGGGTGGACTTGCCGTCGTCGACCGACCCGGCCGTGGCGAAGCGCAGCAGGGTGGTGGCCGACACGTCGGCGAACTGCTCGGTGGTCGTGGTCGTGGTCATGGTTAGAAGTACCCCTCGCGCTTGCGGTCTTCCATCGCGGCCTCGGACATCTTGTCGTCGGCGCGGGTCGCGCCCCGCTCGGTGAGCCGGGAGGCGGCGATCTCGGTGATCACGGCGTCCAGCGTGGTGGCGTCGGAGTCGACGGCGCCGGTGCAGGACATGTCGCCGACCGTGCGGTAGCGCACCAGACGGGTCTCGGTGGACTCGTGCTCCTTGGGACCGCCCCAGTGCCCGGCGGTCAGCCACATGCCGTTGCGGTCGAAGACCTCGCGCTCATGGGCGAAGTAGATCTCCGGGAGCTCGATCCCCTCCCGCTCGATGTACTGCCAGACGTCCAGCTCGGTCCAGTTGGAGATCGGGAAGACCCGCACGTGTTCGCCGGGGGCGTGCCGGCCGTTGTAGAGCTGCCACAGTTCGGGCCGCTGGCGGCGAGGGTCCCACTGGGAGAACTCGTCGCGCAGCGAGAAGACCCGCTCCTTGGCCCGCGCCTTCTCCTCGTCGCGCCGCCCGCCGCCGAACACCGCGTCGAAGCGGTGCTGCTGGATGGCCTCGGTCAGCGGGACCGTCTGGAGCGGGTTGCGGGTGCCGTCGGGGCGCTCGCGGAGCTTCCCGGCGTCGATGTACTCCTGCACGGAGGCGACGTGCAGCCGCAGCCCGTGGTTCTTCACCGTGCGGTCGCGGTACTCCAGGACCTCGGGGAAGTTGTGCCCGGTGTCCACGTGCAGCAGCGTGAACGGCACCGGCGCGGGCGCGAACGCCTTGAGCGCCAGGTGCAGCATCACGATGGAGTCCTTGCCGCCGGAGAACAGGATCACCGGCCGCTCGAACTCTCCCGCCACCTCGCGGAAGATGTGGACCGCCTCCGACTCCAGGGAGTCCAGGTGGCTGAGCGCGTACGGGTTGACGGTGCCTTCCGGCACGGTGGCGACGGTGCTCACGCCAGGCCCCTCTCGGTGAGCAGCGCGTGGAGCGCCGCTGCGGACTCCTGCACGGTCTGCTGGTGCGACTCGATCCGCAGGTCGGGCGATTCGGGCGCCTCGTAGGGGTCGTCGACCCCGGTGAGACCGCTGATCTCGCCGGCCGCCTGCTTGGCGTACAGCCCCTTCACATCGCGTACGGAGCACACCTCGACGGGCGTCGCGACGTGCACCTCCAGATAGGTGGTGGACTCGGCGGCGTGCCGCTTGCGGACGGCCTCGCGGCTGTCGGCGAACGGGGCGATGACGGGGACCAGCACCTTCACGCCGTTGGCGGCGAGCAGCTCGGCGACGAAGCCGACCCGGGCCACGTTGGTGTGCCGGTCCTCGCGGGAGAAGCCGAGGCCCGCGGAGAGGAACTCGCGGATCTCGTCGCCGTCGAGCACCTCCACCCGGTGTCCCTCGGTCCGCAGCCGGCCCGCCAGCTCGTACGCGATGGTGGTCTTGCCCGCGCTCGGCAGACCGGTCAGCCAGATCGTGGCTCCCGTCTCCGTCACGCTCATCGAATTCTCCTGATCAGTCGTCATCAGCCGTGCAGCCCGCATTCGGTCTTGCCCCGTCCGGCCCAGCGGCCGGCCCGTGCGTCCTCGCCCTCCAGCACCCGGCGGGTGCAGGGCGCGCAGCCGACGGAGGCGTAACCGTCCATCAGCAGCGGGTTGGTGAGCACCCCGTGCTCGGCGACGTAGGCGTCCACGTCGTCCTGGGTCCAGCGGGCGATGGGGGAGACCTTCACCTTGCGGCGCTTGGCGTCCCAGCCGACGACCGGGGTGTTCGCCCGGGTCGGGGACTCGTCGCGGCGCAGGCCCGTCGCCCACGCGGCGTACGCGGTCAGGCCGTCCTCCAACGGCTTCACCTTGCGCAGCGCGCAGCACAGGTCGGGGTCGCGGTCGTGCAGCTTCTCGCCGTGCTCAACGTCCTGTTCGGCCACGGTCTGCCGGGGGGTGATCGTGATGACGTTGACGTCCATCACCGCGTCCACCGCGTCCCGGGTCCCGATGGTCTCCGGGAAGTGGTAGCCGGTGTCCAGGAAGACCACGTCCACGCCCGGCATCACCCGGGACGCCAGATGGGCGACCACGGCGTCCTCCATCGAGGAGGTGACGCAGAAGCTCGGCCCGAAGGTGTCGCTCGCCCACTTCAGGATCGTGAGTGCGGAGGCGTCCTCCAGCTCCCGTCCGGCCTCCTCGGCCAGATCCCGAAGGTCCTCGTCACTGAGCTGCCCGAACAGCAGAGTGTCCGTCATATCGCGTCTCCCTCACCGTCGTTGCGCTGAACGCCCCGGGTCAGCAGACCCAGGAACTTCAGCTGGAACGCACGGTTGCAGGAAGTACATTCCCAGGCGCCGTGACCGGTCTCGTTGGGGCGCAGGTCCTCGTCGCCGCAGTACGGGCAGTAGAACGGGGCGGCTCGCTCGCTCATGACAGCGACTCCGCACTGGCCCGGGCCGCCCAGGCCGCGAAACGCTCGCCGTCCTCGCGCTCCTCCTGGAAGCGGCCGAGCACCCGCTCGACGTAGTCGGGCAGTTCGGCCGAAGTGACCTTCAGGCCACGCACCTTGCGGCCGAACCCGGCCTCCAGGCCGAGCGCCCCGCCGAGGTGCACCTGGTAACCCTCGACCTGGTTGCCGCTCTCGTCGAGCATCAACTGGCCCTTGAGGCCGATGTCCGCGACCTGGATGCGGGCGCAGGCGTTCGGGCAGCCGTTGATGTTGATGGTGATCGGGTGGTCGAACTCCGGGATGCGGCGCTCCAGTTCGTCGATGAGGGCGGCGCCGCGCGCCTTCGTCTCGACGATCGCCAGCTTGCAGAACTCGATGCCGGTGCAAGCCATCGTGCCGCGCCGGAACGGGGACGGGGTGACCTTGAGGTCGAGCGCCTCCAGTCCGGAGACCAGGGACTCCACCTGCTCCTCGGCCACGTCGAGCACGATCATCTTCTGCTCGGCGGTGGTCCGCACCCGGCCGGAGCCGTGCGCGTCGGCCAGCTCGGCGATCTTGGTGAGCGTGGAGCCGTCGACCCGGCCGACCCGCGCGGCGAAGCCGACGTAGAAACGGCCGTCCTTCTGCCGGTGCACCCCGAGGTGGTCGCGCCAGGTCTGGGCGGGCTCCTCGGGCGCGGGGCCGTCGATCAGCTCGCGCTTCAGGTACTCGTCCTGAAGGATCTGGCGGAACTTCTCCGGGCCCCAGTCCGCGACCAGGAACTTCAGGCGGGCGCGGGTGCGCAGCCGCCGGTAGCCGTAGTCGCGGAAGATCGCGATGACCCCGCCGTACACGTCGGGCACCTCGTCCAGCGGCACCCAGGCGCCGAGCCGCACCCCGAGCTTGGGGTTGGTGGAGAGACCGCCGCCGACCCAGAGGTCGAAGCCGGGGCCGTGCTCCGGGTGGTCCACGCCGACGAAGGCGATGTCGTTGATCTCGTGCGCCACGTCCAGGTGCGGGGAGCCGGAGATCGCCGTCTTGAACTTGCGGGGCAGGTTGGAGAAGTCGGGGTTGCCGATGAACCGCCGCTGGATCTCGTCGATGGCGGGTGTGCCGTCGATGATCTCGTTCTCCGCGACGCCCGCGACGGGCGAGCCGAGGATCGTGCGGGGTGTGTCACCGCAGGCCTCGGTGGTGGACAGGCCCACCTCTTCGAGCCGCCGCCAGATCTCCGGCACGTCCTCGATGCGGATCCAGTGGTACTGCACGTTCTGCCGGTCGGTGAGGTCGGCGGTGCCCCGCGCGAACTCCTGGGAGATCTCCCCGATCACCCGCAGCTGCCGCGTGGTCAGCCGGCCGCCGTCGATGCGGACGCGCAGCATGAAGTACTCGTCGTCCAGCTCCTCCGGCTCCAGCACGGCCGTCTTGCCGCCGTCGATGCCGGGCTTGCGCTGGGTGTACAGCCCCCACCAGCGCATGCGTCCGCGCAGGTCGTTCGGGTCGATGGAGTCGAAGCCGCGCTTGGAGTAGATCGTCTCAATACGTGTCCGTACGTTGAGACCGTCGTCGTCCTTCTTGAACTGCTCGTTCCCGTTCAGGGGGGTGTGGTGGCCCACGGCCCACTGGCCCTCGCCGCGGTGGCGTCCGGCCTTGCGGCGGGGCGTGGTGGTCGCAGGCTGTTCCGGGGTAGCGGCCATGACAATACGTCCTTCGGGACTGCGGGAGGGCGGCTCTGAGCGGCACACTCGCGCTGAGGCGCGGCGGTGCGCGGGACGGTTCAGAGGGAAGAGGGGGCGGCGGTGCTGGGACTCTCAGCTCGCCGGACAGATGGCGCTGGACATGCGGCAGAGGTCGACGTGGCGTCGACTCACCAAGGCAATTCCAGTTCCAGGCATGGCGGAAGCGTGTCACGCGCATCTCGGGGCAGTCCACCACTATCCGCTATGTGGACGGCTGGGTCTCGGAGAGTGGGACGATGTGGTGCTGGTCACGGAGTGCGGCCCTGGCAAAGGCGACGAAACGCCCACCTGGCAGCCGTGAGGGCGGTGGAGCCACCGCTCCACCGCCCTCAGAGGTCACGGATGATCAGGAGGAGTACGCCCCGGGCCAAGGCCCCGGCGTCGCCACGTCCGGCTCCACCTCGGTCTTCGTGTCGAAGAGCCGGAAGCCGCGCCGCAGATAGTTGTCCATCGCGTGCGGGCCGTCCTTCGAGCAGGTGTGCAGCCACACCCGCTTCGTCACCGGCCGCTCCGGCCAGCGCTCGGCCAAGTCCCAGGCGCGCGCCACCCCGTAACCGAGGAGGTGGCCGCCGATCCGCCGCCCCCGGAACGCCGGGATCAGCCCGAAGTACATGATCTCGACCACGCCGTCGTCCTGCGGGTCCAGCTCGACGTACCCGGCCGGCGTCCCGTTCTCGTACGCCACCCAGGTCTCCGCCCCCGGCCGCTCCAGAGCCTCCTGCCACTGGGCGTACGTCATGCCCAGCCGGTCGGTCCAGTGGATGTCGCCGCCCACGGCGGAGTAGAGGAACCGGCTGAACTCCGGCAGCACCACCTCGGACCGGACGATGCGCAGATCGCCCTCCGGTACGGCGGCGGGCCGGAGATCGCCGGGCGAGGTCTGTTCCAGCGACCAGACGGTCACCTCGGTGGTCGGGGCTGCGGGCTGCGGGGTATCGCTCATGACGGCCAGAGAACCATGCCGCCGCCCACCCCCGCACGGCGGCCCCCGCCCGGAAAGGCCACGGCCCCAACGCCCGCCCCCGCACGCCCGGCGGCCCCGGTCCGGGGAGACCACGGCCCCCATCGGGCCGGCCCTCTCAGGCGGTCGGAGCCGCCCCGCGGGCCTCCACCACCACGGGCGCCCTGGAGTGCGGCAGCAGATCCGCGCGGTCCTGCGGGTGGATCACCTCCACCTCCACCCCGTCCCCGAAGCGGTACGGGCGGTGGGCCAGCACCTCCGCCAGCTGACGCCGCAGCCGGGAGACCTCGGCCCGGACCGTCACCGTCCGGGTCCCGTCCCCGAAGATGTCCCGCGCCAGCTCCGAGGCCGACCGCCCCTGCCGGTGCACCGCCAGCGCGTACAACAACTCCGCGTGACGCGGCGAGAGCCGCTCGGTGCGGCTCCCCAGCGGCCCCGTCACCTGCACGGCGAGCGACCGCGGCCGGCTCAGGTCCAGCACCACCCGCCGCGGCGCCCCCTCCGTGCCGCCGTCGTCCACCTGAACCAGCCAGCCGCCCGGCAGCGGCTCGACCCGGCACATGCCGAGCGAGGGCAGCCACACCGGCCCCGGCCCCAGTGACTTCGGCAACGGCAGCCGGTCCACGGGGGCCATCCCGGTCACCGCCGCCAGCCGCCCGTGCACGTCCACCGCCAGCGCCCGCCCGCCGATCCGGCACAGGATCGGCGCGGCCACCGCGCGCAGCCGCTCGATCTCCGCCAGGTGACGGGTGCGGATCTCGCCCTCGGCGAGCCGGGCCACCGAGTCGACCAGGGCCAGCGTCGCGGGGTGGAACGTGGACGCCGGACCGCTGATGTCCACGATCCCGATCAGCCGGCCGTCGCGCGGATCCCGGACCGGGGCCGCCGCACAGGTCCAGCCGTGCAGCGCCCGGATGAAGTGCTCGGCCGAGTGGACCTGGACGGGGACCCGGGCGGCCAGCGCCGTCCCGATCGCGTTCGTCCCGGTCGCCGCCTCGGCCCAGTCCGCCCCTTCCTCCAGGCAGATGGCGTGGGCCCGGCGCAGCACCCCCATATGGCCCTGCCGCCACAGCACCCGGCCCTCGGTGTCGGTCACCACCAGGATCTGCTGCGCGGCATCCGCGATCGAGGCCAGCCCCGCCCGCAGCAACGGCATCAGCTCGCCGAGCGCCGTGCTGTGGCGCCGGTGCTCGATCTCGTCCGCCTGCAACAGCTCGCTCTCCGGCGACTGGTCGGGGTCGATACCGCTGCGCACCACCCGGTCCCAGGAGGCGTCGATCTCCGCCCGGGGCGCGACCTCGGACCGGGCCCCCGCCAGCCGCGCCTCCCGCGCCCGGTGGAGCGACCGGGCCGCCTGGCGGCCCGCCCCCTGGCCCGTCACCCGCACCACCCCCGCAGAACCTGTCTCCGTCATGGTCCCCGTTCCCCCCGAACGCTGCCCCGCCCGGCCCATCCTGCCGGTCACCTGGCCGGACCGCCGATCAGTCCACACAATGGTTGCAACCCTTTGCAACTCTGGCCAGGTCCCGCGGCTCCGTACAAGAGTGGCGGGAACACTGTGCGCCGGGCCTGTCCCGGCCGCCCGGTGTCGCAGAAGCATGGAGGGTGGTGCCGTGTCGGCGCAGCACCACCCTCCGTCGCTTCCCCGCCCGCACGAGCCTGCCGAACGTACTTCGCGGCGGGCACCGCGAGCCGCAGGAAGCCGTCCGACATCGGCGCCGAACAGAACCCCCGGTGACCGGTGAGCAGCTATGCGCCCCGAGCCCGCGGCCCGGCCGAACTCGCCGAGCGCCGCCGGCGCCACCGGTAGGACCCCGGGCGCGACATGCCGTCCAACGGCCTCGGACAGGACCCGGCCGGCGGCCAAGACGTCCTGGCCCACCAGCGGTGGAGCCTGATCGGTCACGGTGCGGGTGGTGGCTGCCATGCCGATACGGTAAGGACGTGCAGGCAGCAAAAGAAACACCCGAGCGGCCACCGGGCCGGCTCCACCGGGCGCGAGTGCTCTACCGCAACGTCTCCAAACGACGGATGGCGTGGCACTTGCTCAAGGACACCGTCAACTCGTGCATCGAGTACCGCATTCTGGGACTCGCGGCCGAGGCGGCGTTCTTCACCCTGCTCTCGCTGCCCCCGCTGCTGCTCGGCATGATCGGGCTGCTCGGTTACGTCGACGAGTGGACGACGACCACCACCGTCGCCTCCATCGAGCGCAACATCCTCTCCGCCGCCCAGACGGTGCTGTCCGAGCGCGGGGTCAACGACTTCGCCAAACCGCTGCTCGCCGACGTCACGACCGGGGCCCGCCCCGACATCATCTCCATCGGCTTCGCCATCGCCCTGTGGTCCGGCTCCCGCGCGGTGAACGTCTTCATCGACACCATCACCGTCATGTACGGACTCGACGGCCACCGCGGCATCGTCAAGACCCGGCTGCTCGCCTTCCTGCTGTACGTCGTCGCCCTGCTGATCGGTGCGGTGGTGCTGCCGCTGCTGGTCGTCGGCCCGGACCGGGTGGTCGAGCTGGTGCCGTGGGGCACCGAGGTCATAGCCGTCCTGTACTGGCCGCTCGTGATACTGCTGGGCGTCGCGTTCCTCACGACGCTCTACCACGTGTCCGTGCCGGTGCGTTCGCCCTGGATCGAGGACGTCCCCGGGGCCCTGATGGCGCTCGGCATGTGGGTTCTCGGCAGCTTCCTGCTCCGGATCTACCTGACCAACACGGTCGAAGGCCCCACCATTTACGGCTCCCTGGCGGCGCCGATCGCCGTCCTGCTGTGGATCGGCATCTCCGCCTTCGCGGTCCTGGTCGGCGCCGCGGTCAACGCGGCCATCGACCGGGTGTGGCCCTCGCTCGCCACGGCCGCCGCCCGCGAGGCCACCGAACGCGTCCGGGCCGCGCAGGCCGCCGAGTTCGTCGCCCGTACCCGCTCGGCCGCCTACGCCGCAACGGACGACGACGATGACGAGGACGACGGCCCCGCGTACATGCCCTCCGAGTTCCCCGAGCGCTGGTCCCGCTTCCTGCCGCCCGACGACGTGAAGTCCCGGCTGCACGCGACCTGGGAGAAGGACCCCAGGGACACGAAGGAGCCCAGGGACACGAAGGAGTCCAGGGAGTCCACGGACGTCGAGGAACCGCCCGCGCGCTAGCGTGGAAGCATGCCCCGGGAACACCAGCGCGACCAGCAACACCGGCGCTCTCAGGAACGGCAGCGCTACCAGGAACGGCCGTCCCGGCTGGCCGGGGCCGTCGTCTGGACCCTGGAGGTCCCGCCCGGACCGCCGGGTCCCGCCCGGTCGGTCCTTCCCGACGGCTGCATGGACCTGATCTGGTCCGCCGGCCGCCTGGTCGTCGCCGGACCCGACACCCACGCCTTCCGCGTCGACCCCCGCAACCGCGCCTCCTGCGCCGCGATCCGCTTCCCGCCCGGAACCGCCCCCGTGCTCCTCGGCGTACCGGCCGACGAACTGCGCGACCACCGGGTCGAGCTCGCCGACCTCTGGCCCCGGGCCGCCGTCCGCGGGCTCGTCGACCGGATCGACCGGGCCGCCGACCCCGCGGCCGCCCTGGAGGACTACGCCCTGGGCCTGGCCGCCGAGACCGGCCCCCCGGACCCGCTCACGGCGGCGGTCGCCGACCGGCTGGGGCGCGGCGGCTCCGTCGCGGCGACGGCCGCCGAGGTCGGTCTGGGCGCCCGCCAACTGCACCGACGCTCCCTGGCCGCCTTCGGCTACGGCCCCAAGACTCTGGCCCGGATCCTCCGCCTCCAGCGCGCCCTGTCCCTCGTCCGCGAGGGTCTGCCGTACGCCGAGGCGGCCCCCGCGGCGGGCTGCGTCGACCAGGCGCACCTGGCCCGCGAGATGCGCGCGCTCGCCGGGACGACGCTCGGGGCCTACTTCGGGCGTTACGAGGCGTCGGCCGCCGCGAACAGCGACACCCCGCAGCCGTCCGGGTCCAGGACGACCGCGTAGCGCTGCCCCCACACCGCGTCCCAGGGCTTCAGGTGCCCGGTGTACCCGGCGTCGACCAGCTCCTCATACACCGAGTCCACCTCGCGCGGGCTGTCGCAGACGAAGGCCAGGGCGACCCGCTCACCGCCCGCCGGGCGCTTCCAGTCCGGATCGAACGAGGCGATGACCTCCTCCGTGTCCCACAGCAGCCGCTGCCCGCCCGGCAGGGTCACTTCGACATGCGGTGCGGACTCCGCCCCTTCGGGGATGTCGAGGCCGAGCCTGCGGTAGAAGGCGAGCGAGGCCGCCAGGTCCGCCGTGATGATGCTGATCGCGTCAAGTCGTGGAGTCATGCCCCGACCGTACGCACGCGGCGCCCCGACGGTCTTGTACGAATCGGTCGCCCGAGCCGGGCCCTCACCCCAGGCAGTCGGCCGGCGAGGTCCCGGGGTCGGTCACGGCCAGGCCCAGAGCGGCCCGCTCCGTGATCCACCGCGTCGGCCGGTGGCGCGGGTCGCCCGTCGTCGCGTACAGCGACCGCTGGAGCTCCAGCAGCCTCACCGCCCCGACCCGCTCGCCCCAGGCCAGCGGCCCGTACGGATAGCCGAGCCCCGTGGTCACCGCCAGATCGATGTCGGCGGGCGCGGCGAGCGAGCGCTCCGCGATCGAGCAGCCGACCGCGACGACGGAGGACAGCAGCCGCTGCGCGACCGTGCCCGCGGTGTCCCGCACCACCGACACCGCGTACGGATGGTCGCCCTCGGCGGCCAACGCCAGCACCGCCCGCGCGTCCCGGGCGGCCACCGGATCGCCGGCCGCCGTCACCGCGAGGACCCGCCGCCGCCCCGCCGGGGGCAGCACCTCCACGCCGAATGTACGTTCCCGGGGCCACGCACCCTCCGCGACCGCCGCCGACACCGGCGTCCCCCAGACGGGCACCAGCACCACGGCCCGCGCGGACGGCCCCGCGCCCCGCTCGACCCGGACCCCCGCCGCCTCCAGGGACCCGGCCAGGGCCTCCTCGTACGCGACGGTCTCCGGCCGCCCGCCCGGGACCAGGAACACCGGGCGCTCTGCGTCCCCGGTGACCGCGCTCTCCGGCCCGGGGCCGGACGCCCCGTCGCCGTACGCGTACCAGCCCCGGCCCGTCTTACGGCCGTGCAGCCCCGCCACCACCCGGTTCGGGGTCAGGAACGACGGGCGCAGCCGGTCCTCGTACCGGAAGCCCTCCCAGATCGAGTCGATCACCGCGGCCGTCACGTCGAGACCGGTCAGGTCCATCAGCTCGAAGGGGCCCATCCGCAGTCCCAGCACGTCCCGGGCGATCCGGTCGATCTCCGCCGGGTCCGCCACCGACTCCTCCAGCAGCGCGAGCGCCTCGGTCACCAGCCCCCGACCGGCGTGGTTGACCAGGAAGCCGGGGGTGTCGGCGACGGTCACCGCCCGGTGCCCGCAGCCCTCCACCAACTCGGTCAGCAGGGCCGGGATCTCCGGGCGGGTGGCCGCGCCCGGCACCACCTCGACGATCCGCATCAGCGGCACCGGGTTGAAGAAGTGCAGCCCGGCCAGGCGCGAGGGGTCCCGGAGCGTCGCGGCGATCCGGGTCACCGACAGGGAGGAGGTGTTGGTCGCGAAGACGGCGGAGGAGGGCAGCGTCTGCTCCAGCTTCCCGAACACCTCGGCCTTGGTCGCCAGGTCCTCCCGTACCGCCTCGATCACCAGCTCCACCTCGGGGCCCGCCGCCCACGGCTCGGCGAGCGGCACCAGCCGGGCCACGGCCGCGTCCCGCCCGGCGGCCGGCATCCGACCCTTGGCGACGGCCCGGTCCAGCATCGAGGCGACGAAGTCCAGGGCTTCCGTCACCGCCTCGGGCCGTACGTCCCCGAGCTCGACGGTGTGACCGGCGCTCGCCGCCCACTGGGCGATGCCGCGGCCCATGGCCCCGGCTCCGACGATCCTGATACGCATGGCGGTGGGAGCCCTTTCAACGGAGACAGAGACGGTTCTCGACGGGGACGGAGACGAGTTCTTCGCCGGGGACGGAGGCGGCTCGCCGACGGGACGGAAGCGGTGCTTCCACGGGGGCGGGCGCGGTCCTCAGCGGAGGTAGACGCGGTCGGGGTCGACATCGTCCCGCAGGAGCCGCAGCTCGGCGGCGGTCGGCGGAGCCGTCGTCGCCACCGTGCCGGCCGCCTTCAGCTCCCAGCCGGTCGCGGCCCGCACCTGTTCGACGGTGACCCCGGGATGGACGGCGACCAGCCGCAGTTCGTCACCGACACCCTCCCTGGCGAGGACGCCCAGTTCGGTGACGACACGGGTGACGCCGACGCCCAGCGGGCGGATCCCGTCCGCCAGCGCCCGGTCCGGGCCCGGCGTGGTGCAGAAGTCGAGGGTGTCGGCGAAGGAACGCGGTGTGTGGCGGCGCATCACCACGAACACCTCCCGGGCGTTCGCCATCACCTCGACCGCGCCACCGGAACCCGGCAGCCGCACCGACGGGCGGTCCCAGTCCCCGATGGCCGAGGTGTTGAGGCTGCCCCACCGGTCGATCTGCGCGGCCCCCAGGAAACCCACGTCGATGTGCCCGCCCTGGAGCACCGAGCCGAACAGGGTGGGCATCGACACCACCGCTTCGGCCCCGGTGATCAGGACGGCGTCCGCGATGGTCTCCGGCAGCCGGGAGGGGTGCGCCCCGCAGACCCCGGACTCGTACACCACCTCGATGCCCGGCGCGACGGTCAGCCGCGCCAGCTCGGCCGCCAGCGTAGGCAGCCCGATGCCGGCGAACACCGCGCGGCGTCCGGCCAGTTCACGCGAGGCGACGACCGACAGCAACTCCGAGGAGGTGACGGGCCGCGAGGCTTCCGGGTCCTGCTCGCTCACAGCCGCCTCCCGTAGTTCACCGGCTCGCTCAGCGCCTCGCCGACCGCCAGCCCCGCCCAGAACTCCTCGCCCAGCTTCGCCACGTACTCCGCGTGGTCGGCGGTGCCGTACACCCACTCCGCCAGCCACTTCCGCAGCCGAGCCGGGTCCTTGCTGATCGCGGACCAGGAGCGGTAGAAGGCGTTGTCCCGGTCGTAGTAGCCCTGCGCGAACGAGGGGTGCGCCCCGCGCGGGCAGACCACCACCGCGTCGACCGCGTGGGCCGGAATCAGCGTGCGGTTCGGGTCCGAGCGGACCACCTCGTCCGCCACCAGCTCCTCCACCACCACGACCGCCTTCTCCGCCGCGTACACCGCCTCGGCCTGGACGCCGGTCAGCCCCCAGACCTGGGTGTTGCCCCGGCGGTCGGCGCGCTGCGCGTGGACGATCGTCACGTCCGGGTTGACGGGCGGTACGACGTAGATCCGCTCGGTTCCCCCGTCGGCGGCCGGGTAGGGCGAGACGACCTTGCGGATGCCGGGGTTGACGGACGGCAGGTCGCTGCCGGCGTACGAGCGCAGCGGGTAGAACGGCAGCCGCTGCGCCCCCGCGAGATAGCGGCACACCATCACGTAGTGGCTGTACTCCTCGAACGCCAGCGGCTCCGGGTCGGCGTGCTCGATCCGCCGCCGCAGCTCCCCGAGCGAACCGGCGGAGGAGTTCCCCACGAAGGAGGAGACCAGCCCCGACACGCACCCGGCCGCCAGCATCTGGTCCACCACGATGTCCGCCGTCATCCGGACGACCGTGAGATTCCGGCGGCCCTGCCGGATGATCTCGTGACCGGCGGCGGTCGGGACGAGGTGCGTGAACCCTTCGAGACTCACGGTGTCTTCGTCGCGGACGAAGGCGGCGACGGCCTCCCTCATCGACATGACCTTTCCGGCCGTCCGGTCCACGGTTCTCCTCATCGTCCGCATACGCGGACCCCACGGTGTCAGCACCCATTGATGGCTGTCCAATACCGAATTAAGGTCGGATCAAGACCGGGGGCATATCAATGACGCGAGGGAGTGTTCCGTGGAACTGCGCCACCTCAAGGCCTTCCTCGCCGTGGCCGAGGAGCTGCACTTCGGCCGGGCCGCCAAACGCCTCCAGATGGCACAGCCGCCCCTGAGCCAGCAGGTCCGGCAACTGGAGAAGGAACTGGGGGTCCAGCTGTTCCGCCGCAACACGCGCTCCGTCCGGCTCACCGGCGCGGGGGAGACCTTCCTCGACCCCGTACGGACCGTCCTCGACGACCTCGACACCGCCGTCCGGGCCGCCCGCTCGGCGGGCCGGGGCGAGTACGGCCGGGTGACCGTCGGCTTCGCCGGCGCCTCCAGCCACGAGACGCTGCCCCGCCTCACCCGCGCCGTGCGCGCCGCACACCCCGGCCTCGAACTGGTCATGACCGGCCAGACGTACGCCAACGTCGCCCTGTCCCGGGTCGCCGACGGCTCCCTCGACCTGGGCTTCGTCCGGCTGCCGGTGACCCGGCCAGGAGTGGAGCACCGGGTGATCGACGAGGAGGAGCTGCTGTGCGCCCTGCCGTTCGACCACCCGCTCGCCCGGCACGAGGCGGTACCGCTCGGCGAGCTGGCGGACGAACCGTTCGTCTCCTTCCCCGCCAACTCCGGCTCCACCGTGCGCGACGCCATGACCGAGGCCTGCGAGGGTGCCGGGTTCACCCCGCGCGTCGTCCAGGAGGCCCCCGACTCGTACACGATCATGGCGCTCGTCGCCGCCGGGGTCGGCGTCACCCTCACGGTCACCTCCGTACGCCACATCCAGCAGAGCGGACTGGTCTACCGGCCCCTCACCGGACCGCCCATCCGTCGCCAGGCGGCCCTCGCCTGGCGTGCCGACAACCCCTCCGCCGCCCTGCACGCCGTGCTCGCCGTCGCCCGGGACGCCCTGCCGACCCCCGTACGCGGAACGGGCGGAGGACCGATTGAGACGCCGGGCCTCTGAAAAGGGGGCACATCCGGTATTGGACCCGCTCAGTCACCGGATGCGAAGGTCACCTCACCTCACCTCACCGTCCACCGCCCCGCCACCCGCGCCCCGCCACCCGCGCCCCGCCCGTCGCCCTGGTCGCCCTGAAGGAAAGGCCCCGCCGTGCCGCTCGACGTCGTCATCTGCGAACCCCTGCGCACCCCCATCGGCCGGTTCGGCGGGGCTTTCGCCCAGCAGACCCCGGCCGCACTGGCCGCACATGTCATCGCGGAGATCGTCGCCCGCACCGGCATCGACCCCACCCGGGTCGACGAGGTGATCCTCGGCCACGCCTACCCCACCAGCGAGGCCCCCGCCATCGGCCGGGTCGCCGCCCTGGATGCCGGACTCCCCACCACGGTCACCGGCTCCCAGATCGACCGCCGCTGCGGCTCCGGACTCCAGGCGGTGCTGGACGCGGCGATGCAGATCCGGGCCGGATTCAGCGACGTGGTGATCGCGGGCGGCGTCGACGTGATGAGCGCCGCTCCCTACTACACTCACGACGGACGCTGGGGCATCAAGGGCCCCGGCCTCCAGCTCCACGACGCACTCGCCCGGGGCCGCGTCACCGCCGGCGGCGTCAACCACCCGGTCCCCGGCGGCATGATCGAGACGGCGGAGAACCTGCGCCGGGAGTACGGGATCAGCCGGGCCGACCAGGACGCCCTGGCCCTGCGCTCCCAGCAGCGCGC
Source organism: Streptomyces sp. CA-278952 (assembly GCF_028747205.1). Taxonomy (NCBI): domain Bacteria; kingdom Bacillati; phylum Actinomycetota; class Actinomycetes; order Kitasatosporales; family Streptomycetaceae; genus Streptomyces; species Streptomyces sp. CA-278952. The sequence continues at coordinate 1,342,854 of NZ_CP112880.1, read as the reverse complement.
CGCCCGCGCCGCGGCCGAGGGCCGCTACGACGCGGAGACCGTCCCCGTCACCGTGCGCACCCGGAAGGGCGAACACGTCGTCACCGCCGACGAACACCCACGCCCCGACACCACCGCCGAACAACTCGCTTCCCTCCGGCCGGTGATGGCGAAGTCCGACCCGGATGCCACGGTCACCGCGGGCAATGCCAGCGGCCAGAACGACGCGGCCGCCGCCTGCCTGGTCACCAGTGCCGTGACCGCCGAACGTCTCGGCCTCACCCCGCTCGTCCGCCTCGTCTCCTTCGCCCGGGCGGGGGTGCCCGCCGCGACGATGGGCATCGCCCCCGTCGCAGCCACCCGCACCGCGCTCGACCGGGCGGGCCTCTCCCTCGCCGACCTCGACCTGATCGAGCTGAACGAGGCGTTCGCCGCCCAGGTGCTGGCCTGCACCAGGGAGTTGGGCCTCGGCGAGAAGGACCACGACGAGCGGATCAACGTCAACGGCTCGGGCATCTCGCTGGGCCACCCGGTCGGCGCCACCGGAGCCCGCATCCTGGCCACCCTCACCCGCGAACTCCACCGCCGCGAGGGCCGGTACGGCCTGGAGACGATGTGCATCGGCGGCGGTCAGGGCCTCGCCGCGGTCTTCGAACGCATGGCGGACTGAAGGACAACCGTCCTTCTGAGTAACAACGATGCCGGCGCACACGGAAGGTCCGGCCGGACAGTCCCCGCTGTCCGGCCGGACCTCGTTCTCCCGCAGGAGGCCTGTCAGTCCCGCGCGTTGCGGGTACGGCGCATCAGCACCGCACCGCCGAGCAGCAGCGCGGCGCTCGCGCCGGCGGCCAGGCCCAGGTCGGCGGCACCGGTGTCGGCCAGCTGCGCGGCCGGGACGTCGGACCCGGGCGTACCGGACCCGGGCGTACCGGACCCGGGCGTACCGGACCCGGGCGTGCCCGAGCCGGGGGTGTCGGTACCGGGGGTGTCGGTACCGGGAGTGTCGGTCGGCGGCTCGTCGACGGGCGGCTGGTCCACGGGCGGCTGGTCGACGGGCGGCTGGTCGACGGGCGGCTGGTCGACGGGCGGCTGGTCGACGGGCGGCTGGTCCACGGGGGGCTCGTCGACGGGAGGTTCGTCGACCGGAGGCTCGTCCACCGGCGGCTCATCGACCGGCGGCTCGTCGACCGGCGGCTCGTCCACGGGGGGTTCGTCCACCGGCGGCTTGTCCACCGGCGGCTTGTCCACCGGCGGCTTGTCCACCGGCGGGTGGTCGTGCTTCGGGCCGTCGGCGTTCACGCACTTGTTGCCGAAGGCCGGGTTCAGCAGAGCGATCACATTGACGGTGTTCCCGCACACGTTGACCGGGACGTGGACCGGCACCTGCACCGCGTTGCCCGAACCGACCCCCGGTGAACCGACGGCCGCTCCCTCGGCCGACGCGTCGGCGTGCGCGGTGCCGCCGACCGCCGCCAGGAGGCCCGATGCGGCCGCCATGACGATAATGCTTCTGTTCAAGACCTGTCGCATTACTTGCCCCTTCTTAGGACATTCGCGAGGACTTCGCGTGGGTGCTTCGCGCGCGGAGCCGGGCAGCCGTCGGGAGGAGCCGCGGCACAGCCGGATCCTGCGGCGAAGCCATGGTGAAAGTGATGAAGACGTGCGCGCTGGACGACTGCCATAACGACTCAGGTTCACGCGGGAAACTCGGATGTCCGTGGAAATTGTGTAATCACCCGAACGGGTGGCAACGTCGAACCTGGGGCATCCCGGTTCGCGGAAAGAGAGAAACGATTCATCGTCACCTGCGCCGGTACTCCATGGCGTTGACGGCAGAGAAGCGCCCTCTTCCGTGTAGGTCACGGCCTCGGAGTCACTCGTCCCCGTCCACCCGTTCGGGCCAGGAGCGTCGGAGGGGTGTGCGCAATTCCTTCACGAACAGGCGGTCGTACGAACAGACGGCGAGGGGCAGCCCCCGTGTCCGGCATTCGGGTGAATGGGCAGAACCTAATGCCGGGCGGCGAGTTGACCAGGGGGCTCCGCTACGGGGCGATCGGTACGAGAAGGGTTAATCGTGATCAAGAAGGTTCTGGCTACGGGCGCTGTCGCCGCCTCCATCCTCGGTCTCGGCACGACGCAGGCCATGGCCATCGCCAACGACGGCGGCACCACCACGGTCAACGGCAACGGTGCTTCGCAGGCGTACGGCAACTCCGAGACCCACGGTGACTGGAGCCCGCAGTTCGCGCTCATCCAGGGCTCGCTCAACAAGCCCTGCATCGCCCTCCCGGCCAAGGCGAACCTCGGCTCCCTCGTCGGCATCGTGCCGGTCACGGTCCAGGACATCAACGTCCTGTCCTCCCCGCAGAACCAGCAGTGCACCGAGAACTCCACCCAGGCCAAGGGTGACGAGGCCCTGTCGCACATCCTGGAGGACATCCCGATCCTCTCCGGCAACGGCACCGGCAACAACTGATCCACGGCCGCCCTACTCGGGCCCGAGTCCTCGGAGTTCCTCCACCGGGCGGCTCGGGCCCGTCGCCGTTCCAGGGCGCGCGCACGGTGTCCTCGCCCGCGTTCCCCGCCGGGGCCACATGGGCATTGCGGCATTCCAGCGGATATCCGCCGGTGCGCTCGGGCCGGAATCGCGGAAGGTACCGCAGAAAGTCGTCGCCCCGCAGTTTCCCGAATGCGGCCGGATCGTTGATCAGGAAGAAAGCGGCAGAAGTCACAGGTAAAGAAAGCTTGTGTGCGGCACGGGAACGTGACCGAAACAGATGCCGCGCAGAAGGGAACCAGAAAAGTGAAGTACGCGAAGACCGCCGCCCTTGTTGCCGGTTCCGTGGCTGCCCTCGGAGCGGCCGCCCCCGCCTTCGCCGCTGCTACGCCCACGGCCCCCAACTTCAGCCTCGACAGCGGCCTCAACCAGGTGATGGCCAGTGCCCCGCAGGTCGTGGACCCGGTGGTGGGCACGGTCGCCGAGACCGCCGAGACGGTCTCGAAGGACGGCACGGTCGGCAAGTTGGCGGGCCAGGCGACCGGGGTGGCCGAGGGTGCGGCTCCGCTGCTGGGCGGAGTTCCCCTCGGCGGCTGACCGCCGCGGCACGACCTTTCCACCCTCTTCTTTCACCGATCCGTATCACTCCCCAGAAGGGCTCCTTCATGTTCAAGAAGATCATGGCCTCGGCCGCCGTTGCCGCCTCGGTCATCGGTGTCACCGCCGCTGCCGCCGCACCCGCCATGGCCATCGCCAACGACGGCGGCACCACCACGGTCAACGGCAACGGTGCTTCGCAGGCGTACGGCAACTCCGAGACCCACGGCGACTGGAGCCCGCAGTTCGCGCTCATCCAGGGCTCGCTCAACAAGCCCTGCATCGCCCTCCCGGCCAAGGCGAACCTCGGCTCGCTCATCGGCGTGGTGCCGATCTCGCTCCAGGACATCAACGTCCTGTCCTCCCCGCAGAACCAGCAGTGCACCGAGAACTCCACCCAGGCCAAGGGTGACGAGGCCCTGTCGCACCTGCTGAACGACATCCCGATCCTCTCCGGCAACGGCGCCGGCAACAACTGAGACCGGGGAGCCCGGGTCCGCTCCGGCCGACCCCCGTGGGGCCAGTCCATCCGTACGGCGATCGTTCTTCGCCGGACCGGACGGACTGGCCCTTCGTCGTGTGCCAACGCCTCCGGCCGGGTTGTCCGGTTGGGCCGGATGCCGTAGCACCGGCTGACGATCCGGGCCGGGCCGGGTAGGGCCTCCGTATGGATCCGTACGACAGTCAGACCCCGCAGGGCGGCGAGCGGCGGCCCGCTTCGGGTGGCACACCGATCTACGACCGGCTCGTCGCCGAGTGGCAGGCGGCCGGGGGCCGCCACCCCCTCTCGGAGCTGCACGGGGGCCAGGACCCTCCATGCGGCGGTTTCGTGCCGGCGGCGCGTACCTCGGACGAGGGCTCCGGACCCGAGGCCCCCGGAGGGTGAGCCCCCCGGAGGAGCGAGGAGTGGCGTCGACCTTGCGCCGGAACGAACCCATTTGAGTGGTGCTGCGCAACCGATCAGGGGTGAGGGCAGTTGATCAGTACGTTCCACAACGGGACGCTCCGAAAGGTGAAGTTGATGAAGAAGATGATGGCCGGCGCTGCAGTGGCCGTGTCCCTGCTCGGTCTGTCCGCAGTCGCGGCTCCCACGGCCATGGCGATCGGCAACGACGGTGGCACCACCACGGTCAACGGCAACGGTGCCGAGTCGGAGGTCGGCAACGCCGAGACGGAGGGCAACTGGAGCCCGCAGAACCAGCTCGTCCAGGGCACCCTGAACAAGCTCTGCGTCGGCCTGCCCGCCAAGGTCAACGTCGGTTCGCTCGTCGGCATCGTGCCGGTCACGGTCCAGGACATCAACGTCCTGTCCAACCCGCAGAACCAGCAGTGCACCGACAACTCCACCCAGGCCAAGGGCGACGAGCCGCTGTCGCACATCCTGGACGACATCCCGGTCCTCTCGGGCAACGGCGTCGGCAACAACTGACGCACTCCAGCCTGAGGTGTTGAGTGCGGGCGGTCCGGAGATCACACTCCGGGCCGCCCGTCCTCGTTCCCCGACAACGGCCCCGCCGCCCCGGACATAGGACGAGGCCCACCACCCCCCGTGGAGTGGTGGGCCTCGTCCTATGTCCGGGGCGGCGGGCGGAGCGGCTCCTCAGCCCAGGGAGCGGACCGGGAGCAGGCAGTGGGCGGCGGTGCGGACGACCTCCACGTCGGTGGCGAAGGCCCGCAGCCGGTCCTCGCTGACCGGCTGCCCGGGCACGGCGTCCGGCCACGGGCTGGTGGCGAACATCCCGTACACCTGGCCCTGGGCCTGCGCGGCGGCCAGCCACTCCGCCGGGGCGGGGTACTGCGCCGAGAGATGAGGCAGTGTCAGGACGGCCCGCCCCGCCTGGACGAGGAGCTTCGCCTGGACGCCCGGGCTCTCGGCCGCGTCCTGGATCGGGCCGCCGACGTGGAGGCCCGCGCGCTCCAGTGCGGCGCGCATGGCCTCGCGGCCGACCTCCGGACCGTCCTGCCCGTCGCCCAGCGAGTAGGCGAGGAGGAAGGCGGTGTCCTGGTCGGCGTCGGGCTGCCGGCCGCTCCAGCCGATCAGGATCTGCGTGCCCAACTGGGCCTGGGTGAAGGTGCCGGTGGAGGCCTGGGGTGTGGTCATGCTCGGCACCCTAACGGCCCCGGAACAGGCTCTATGCATGCGTATCACCCGATCGGGGGAGATCTGCTCCCAACTCCGGCGAACACCCCGGTCGGACCGCCTCCATCGGAGGTGTGCGGAAAACCTGTTGACGCCGCTCCCGGGGGCGCGGCTAGTCTGGCCACTGTTCCAGGCGTCGCCATGACGCCTGCGGCACGGAAACGGAAAGAACCAGGAGGTGAGGACATTGATGACTGTCGTTGCGATGGGCACTGCCCACAACCGGAAGAGCATCGTCCTCATCCCCGTGGCCACCGGCTGACCGACTTCCCTCATTCCCGCGCCGAGCGCGCGTGCCGGGGCCACCCTGTGAAGGGTTTCCCTTGTCTTTCTCGTTCCTCACCGCTCCTTCCTCCTCGCACCCGCTGGCTCCGTACGGCTGGGACGAGGACTGGGCGGCAGCTTTCTTCGCGTACGCCGAGCAGGGCCTCGTGCCGGGACGCGTCGTCCGGGTGGACCGCGGTCAGTGCGACGTGATCACCGCCGACGGCCCCGTCCGCGCCGACACCGCGTTCGTCGTGCCCCGTGACCCGATGCGGATCGTCTGCACCGGCGACTGGGTGGCGCTCGACGCCGGCGGCGATCCGCGCTTCGTCCGTACGCTGCTGCCCCGCCGCACCGCTTTCGTCCGCTCCACCTCCTCCCAGCGGTCCGAGGGGCAGGTGCTCGCCACCAACATCGACCACATCGCCATCTGCGTCTCGCTCGCCGTCGAGCTGGACCTCGGCCGCCTGGAGCGTTTCCTCGCACTCGCCCTCTCCAGCTCCAGCGGCGCCGCCCTGCTCGGCGACGGCCAGGACGCGGGCCACAGCCCCCAACCGCTCGTGCTGCTGACCAAGGCGGATCTGGTGCCCGACGCGGTCACGCTGTCCCACCTCGTCGGGGACGTCGAGGCGATCGCCCCCGGCGTCCAGGTGCTGCCCGTCAGCTCCACCACGGGCGAGGGGCTCGACGTCTTCGGCGCCGTCGTCTCCGGTGGTACGAGCGTGCTCCTCGGCATCTCCGGCGCGGGCAAGTCGACCCTCGCCAACACCCTGCTGGGCGAGGACGTCATGGACGTACAGGCCGCCCGGGACGTCGACGGCAAGGGCCGGCACACCACGACGACCCGCAACCTGCTCGTCCTGCCGCACGGGGGCGTCCTCATCGACACCCCCGGGCTCCGCGGAGTGGGCCTGTACGACGCCGGGGCCGGGGTCGGCGAGGTGTTCTCCGAGATCGCGGAGCTGGCCACCCGGTGCCGGTTCCACGACTGCGCCCACCAGGCGGAACCGGGGTGCGCCGTCCTCGGCGCGGTGGCGGACGGGGTCCTGTCCGAGCGGCGGCTCGACAGCTACCGCAAGCTGATCCGCGAGAACCAGCGGATCGTCGCCAAGACCGACGCCCGGGTGCGCTCCGAGATCCTGCGGGACTGGAAGCGCAAGGGCGCGGAGGGGCGTGCGGCCGTGCAGGCCAAGCGCGGCCGGGTGCGGTAGCCCGGAGCGACCGGTTCGACGTCCGAAAACCGCGAGTGCGGCGGCCCCGGCTGCCGCACACTGGACGGTGTGATGGACGAACGGACCAGGTACGAGGCGGTCAGCAGCCGCGACGCGCGGTTCGACGGCGCCTTCTTCTTCGCCGTCGCGACCACCGGCATCTACTGCCGGCCGAGCTGCCCCGCCGTCACGCCCAAACGCGCCAACGTGCGCTTCTACCCCACCGCGGCGGCGGCCCAGGCCGGCGGCTTCCGGGCCTGCCGCCGCTGCCGGCCGGACGCCGTGCCCGGCTCCGCCGAGTGGAACGTCCGCGCGGACGTCGTCGGCCGGGCCATGCGCCTGATCGGCGACGGCGTGGTGGACCGCGAGGGCGTCCCCGGACTCGCCGGGCGGCTCGGCTACAGCGCCCGGCAGGTCCAGCGCCAGCTCAACGCCGAGCTGGGCGCGGGACCCGTCGCGCTCGCCCGCGCCCAGCGCTCCCACACCGCCCGGGTCCTCCTCCAGACCACCGGGCTGCCGGTCACGGAGATCGCCTTCGCCGCGGGGTTCGCCAGCGTCCGGCAGTTCAACGACACCGTCCGGCAGATCTACGCCCGCACGCCGAGCGCCCTGCGCGCCGAGGCCGGTACGGGACTCGGCGGCGGACGCCGCGAGGGGACCAGGGCCGGAATCCCGCTGCGGCTCGCCCACCGGGGTCCGTACGCCACCGCCGCCCTCTTCGACCTGCTGGCCGCGGGAGCGGTCGCCCGGGTCGAGGAGGTGACGGGCCCGCCCGGCCGCCGCGTCTACCGGCGCACCCTGCGACTGCCGTACGGGGCCGGGCTCGTCGCGGTCGACGAGGCCTCGCCCGGCGGCCCCTGGCTGGAGGCCCGCATCCAGCTCACCGACCTCCGCGACCTGACCACCGCCGTCCAGCGGGTGCGCCGCCTGTTCGACCTGGACGCCGACCCGCACGCCGTGGACGAGGCGCTGGCCGCCGACCCCCGGCTCGCCCCGCTGGTCGCCGCCCGCCCCGGGCTGCGGTCGCCGGGCGCGGCCGACCCGGAGGAGGCCGCGGTGCGGACCCTGGTGGGACGCGAGGCCGCCGGGGAGCTGGTCGAGCGGTACGGGAAGGCGCTGGACGTGCCGTGCGGCGGGCTCACCCACGTGTTCCCGGAGCCGGACGTGCTCGCCGGTTCCGCCGAGGACCCGGCCCTCGCCGCCCTGGCCGCCGCGCTCGCCGACGGCGGGCTGCGGCTGGACGCCGGGGCCGACCGTGACGAGGCGGAACGGGCGCTGCTGACGCTGCCCGGGATCGGCCGCCGCACCGCCGCCCTGATCCGGATGCGGGCGCTCGGCGACCCCGACGTGGACCCGTACGGGACGCCGGGCGCGGAGCGGTGGCGGCCCTGGCGCTCCTACGCGGTACGTCATCTGGAAGCGGAAGCGGCGGGAGCGGGGGCGGCGGAACCCGGCTGACCGGGGCGGGGCGCTCCGGGGCGCTCCGGTCAGCCCCAGAGCACCGCGCCCAGCCAGGCGCCCGCCACCAGCAGACAGCAGAACAGCTCCACCAGCACCGCGTAGCCCGTCGCCCGCATGACCGAGCGCACCGACGCCCAGCCCGCGCCGCGGCTCCCCAGCCGCAGCCGCTCGGCGCCGAAGATGGCCCCCACGTACCCGAGGATCCCGCCGACCACGGGCACGACGAAGAAGCCCACGATCCCGGCGACCCCGCCGATCACCAAGGTCCGGCGAGGCGCCCCCGACTCGCCCGGGCGGCGCGGTGGCAGCAGCGGTTTGAGGGCCTGGTTCAGCAGCATCAGCGCCGTCGCGCCGATCAGGACGCCCCAGGCGGCCGGCGTCATGTCCGTCAGCGCCCACCACAGCACCGCCGCCCAGACGATCGCCTGACCCGGCACGCCCGGCACCAGCACCCCGACCAGGCCCAGCAGCATGACCAGGCCCACGGCGACGAGCTGCCACACTCCCATCCGACCAGCCTGCCGGAGAGTGCCCCGCTCCGCCCGTCAGCGGACCCCGGCCACCTGCGGCGACCTGCGTGGACGCGGCCTCAGGCCGACTCGGTACGGGCCACCCAGCCACGCTCGTACGCATGCCAGCCCAGCTGGAGCCGCGTCGAGACCCCCGTCAGCTCCATCAGGCCCTTGACACGGCGCTGCACGGTCCGCAGCCCCAGGTCCAGCTGCTTGGCCACGCTGGCGTCCGTCAGCCCCGCCAGCAGCAACGACAGGATCTCCAGATCCGTCGGATCCGGCCCGACCCCGTCCTCCCGCACCCCGCCGCCGCCCTCGCCCAGCCGCAGCGGCATCGCCTCCCGCCACACCGCCTCGAAGAGGCCCATCAGCGACTCCAGCAGACCGCTGGCGTGCACGACCAGAGCGGCGGGCTCCGCGCCCCGAGCGGTCAGCGGGACCATCGCGAGGCTCCCGTCGGCCACCACCAGCTTCGTCGGCACCCGGTCCACCACCCGGCACTGTTCGTCCCGGCTCAGCGCCGCCGACAGCTCCAGGATCCCGAACCGTGTCGACAGCACCTCACGCTCGACCACCACCCGGTAGCTCACCCCGCGCGACGTCGCCCGCTCCTCGGACTCGTTCTCCATACCGGTCACCGCGATCGGCTTGCCCGTCACCAGGGCGCACACCTCCGACACCGCTCCCAGTTGCAGCTGGTGGAAGCGCTGGGCGACGGCGCTCGCCCCCGTCACCACCTCCACCAGGTCGTGCACCGCCGGTTCGCTCGCCTCGGCCCGGTACTCCTCGGCGAGCAGCGCGGACGCCAGCTCCGCCTGCTCCAGCTCGTGCCGCTGCTGGATCAGCAGCGCGCCGAGCGCCACACCGGGCGGCGCCGCCACCCAGCGGCCCGGCCGGGCCGAGGACTGTGCGGCCAGGCCCTGCTGCTCCAGCCGCCGCAGCACCCGTTCGGTGTCCGCCTCGGGCAGCGCCAGCCGGTGCGCGAGATCGGCGAGCTCCGCGGCTCCCGCCGCGACGAGCGCGCGGTACGCGGTTTCCTGTCTCTCGTCGAGACCTATGGCCCCCAGCATTCTCCGACCTCCCCGGGTGTGGTGATCGCGCATCGAGGCGCCCCTGCGACGGGTCCCGGGTGGCGGGAAGAGGCCACGGCGTAAACCCGCCGCCCACATCATCCCCTGTACCCCCGGCCCCTCTGCCAGTGTGACGCCACAGCAGCACCAACGACCTCCGGGATGCGGCCCCTTGGGATGCTTCGTTCCGGATTGACCTGGGGAGAGCGATGCGCCCGATATCGGTTGAACCGGTGATCGGCCGATCGTACGAACGGCCGTAACGCCGGGACGCCGCTCACTCCGACCGGTCCGCCGGGCGTCCTTCCCGTGGGGGGTGGGGCCGCCCGGCGGACCCATGTGCGCGCCACATTTTCCCGATGTCCTGTTTTCGGGCCGCCTTCGCGGTGGACAATATGGGCATGAGTCAGCAGGGGGAGAAGCCCGCCGCCCACGAGGACGACTGGTGGCGCAAGCTGTACGACGAGACCGCGCACGACACCGGTCCCGGCCGTGCGGCCGACAGCCTCGACGACCGCTTCGACTCCGTGTCGGACACGGTGAGCAGCCCGGTGAGCAGCCCGGCGGGCGACCACCGGGACACCGTGGGCGAGACCGTCCGGGACCCGTACGGCGGCGACGTGTACGAGGACCCCTACGCCGACCGCTACGAGGAACCTGACGCGGACTGCTACGAGGACCCGTACGCGGACCGCCACGAGGACCCGTACGCGGACGCGTACCGGCAGCCGCCCGAGCGGAGCCGGTCCGTGGCGCCGCGGCGGGAGCCGTCGCCGGACCCCGCCCCGGATCCTGAAGCGGCTCCGGAGCCTATGCCCGACCCCCGGTCGGCCTGGGAGCCGTATGCGAAGCGCGACCGGCAGCCGGAGCCCGAGCCGGTCGCTCCCCGCACCACCGTCTTTCCCGCCCCCTGGGAGGCGCCCGCCGGGCAGCCGTGGCCCCGGACGTTCGCCGCACCGCGCGTGCCGGAAGCGCCCGCGCCCGACCCCAGCGCCCTGCACGCGCTTCCGCCGGACCCCGCCGACGACGAAGCGGCCGACGTCCGTCCCTCCGTCGGGCACCTCGGGGACCGGCCGCCCACCTATGACGCCGAGCCCGCCGCCCTGCCCCCCGCCACTTCGGAGAATCTGGACGGCCTCGCCCCCGACACCGTCCTGGACGGCGCGCGGTACGGGACGTACACCCTGCGCACCGCCTCCGTACGCGGTGACTCCGCCCGCTTCCGCGGGGAACCCCGGCGCGACGGGCTGCTCACCGCCCGCTTCGGGGCGGCCGAGAGCGCCCTCGTCCTCGTCGCCGTGGCCGGCGGCAACCGGGCCGGCGAAGCGGCGCACCTCGCCGCAGCCGACGCCTGCCGCTGGATCGGCGGTGCCGTCGCCCGCAGCCACATCCGGCTCTCCGAGGACATAAGAGCGGGCCGCCGGGACGACCTGAAGGCCGGGCTGCACCGGCTCACCGACCGTACGTACGGCAAGCTGCGCGCCCGCGCAGCCGAACTCGGCGTGGCACCGGACGCGTACACCGCGAGCCTCCGGTGCCTCCTGCTGTCCGCCGATCCCGACTGCCGCACCCGGGTCTTCTTCGGCGTCGGCAGCGGCGGCCTCTTCCGCCTCCGCGACGGACGCTGGCAGGACCTGGAGCCCCACGTCCCGGAGGGCGGCGGCCCGCCGGCGGGTGACGAGCAGGAGGAGGGCCCGGACGGGGACCGGCTGACCATGGATCTCCAGATCGCCGCACCGCCGTCCCCGTCCGCCGACGGCCCCGTCCGGCGGCCTGCCGAGCCCTTCCGCTTCCGGGCCTCCGTGGCGCGCCCCGGCGACACGCTGCTGCTGTGCAGCAACGGACTCGCCGAGCCGATGCGCGGCGAGCCGGCGCTCCCCGGCGAGCTCGCCGAGCGCTGGGGGACCGCCGGACCGCCCGGACTGCCCGCCTTCCTCGCCGACACCCAGCTCCGGATCAAGGGGTACGCCGACGACCGCACCTGCGCCGCGGTCTGGGAGGCGTAACCGCGCACCCCGTGGGTTGATGGATCCCGGAGCCCGGCGCAACGGTGTTTCGGGCCCCGGAGTCCGGACAACCGAAGTGCACGGAGCACGGGCAAGGAAAGGGTGCGCACCCATGGCCAAGCAGAACGTGGCGGAGCAGTTCGTCGACATCCTCGCCAGGGCAGGCGTCAAACGCCTGTACGGCGTCGTCGGCGACAGCCTGAACCCCGTCGTGGACGCCATCCGGCGTAACCCGGCCGTCGACTGGATCCCCGTCCGCCACGAGGAGACCGCCGCCTTCGCGGCCGGGGCGGAAGCGCAGGTCACCGGCGAGCTCGCGGCCTGCGCCGGCTCCTGCGGACCGGGGAACCTGCACCTCATCAACGGCCTGTACGACGCGCACCGCTCAATGGCCCCGGTGCTGGCCCTCGCCTCGCACATCCCCTCCAGCGAGATCGGTCTCGGCTACTTCCAGGCAACCCATCCGGAGCTGCTGTTCCAGGAGTGCAGCCACTACAACGAGATGATCTCCAACCCGGAGCAGATGCCGAGGCTGCTCCAGACGGCGATCCAGCACGCCATCGGGCGCGGCGGCGTCAGCGTCGTCTCGATGCCGGGCGACATCGCTTCCGAGCCCGCCCCCGAGAAGAGCATCGAGCACGCCCTCGTCACCGCGCGGCCGACCGTACGGCCCGGCGACGAGGAGATCGACAAGCTCTGCCGCATGGTGGACGAGGCCAAACGGGTGACGCTGTTCTGCGGCAGCGGCACGGCCGGGGCGCACGCCGAGGTCATGGAGTTCGCCGAGAAGATCAAGTCCCCGGTCGGGCACGCGCTGCGCGGCAAGGAGTGGATCCAGTACGACAACCCGTACGACGTCGGGATGAGCGGGCTGCTCGGCTACGGCGCCGCGTACGAGGCGACGCACGAGTGCGACCTGCTCATCCTGCTCGGTACGGACTTCCCGTACAACGCCTTCCTCCCGGACGATGTGAAGATCGTCCAGGTCGATGTGCGCCCCGAGCACCTCGGCCGCCGCTCCAAGCTCGACCTCGCGGTCTGGGGCGATGTACGCGAGACCCTGCGCTGCCTGACGCCCCGGGTGAAGCCCAAGTCCGACCGCAAGTTCCTCGACCGGATGCTGAAGAAGCACGCGAGCGCTCTGGAGGGTGTGGTCAAGGCCTACACCCGCAAGGTCGACAAGCACGTCCCGATCCACCCAGAGTACGTCGCCTCCGTGCTGGACGAGATGGCCGACGAGGACGCCGTGTTCACCGTCGACACCGGCATGAACAACGTGTGGGCCGCCCGCTATCTGACACCCAACGGCAAGCGGCGGGTGATCGGTTCGTTCAGCCACGGCTCGATGGCCAACGCCCTGCCTCAGGCGATCGGCGCCCAGTTCACCGACCTGAACCGGCAGGTCGTCGCGATGTCCGGCGACGGCGGATTCTCCATGCTGATGGGCGACTTCCTCACCCTGGTCCAGCACGACCTGCCGGTGAAGGTCGTCCTGTTCAACAACTCCTCCCTCGGCATGGTCGAGTTGGAGATGCTGGTGGCGGGGCTGCCGTCGTACGGGACGGGCCACGCGGACACCGACTACGCCGCCATCGCCCGCGCGGCCGGTGCCTACGGCGTACGCGTGGAGAAGCCCAAGCAGTTGCAGGGCGCGCTCAAGGACGCCTTCAAGCACAAGGGCCCCGCGCTCGTCGACGTGGTCACCGACCCGAACGCGCTCTCCATCCCGCCGAAGATCAGCGCGGACATGGTCACCGGCTTCGCGCTCTCCGCGAGCAAGATCGTGCTCGACGGCGGAGTGGGCCGGATGCTCCAGATGGCCCGCTCCAACCTCCGCAACGTTCCCCGTCCTTAGAGTCGGCGGGCCCTTGACCCCGTCAGGCCGGGGTCAAGGTCAACTCAGGTGTGTTCGCCGGACGTTGACCGGAGCTGCGCCTATGGGGTGATGGCGTGCGCGGGTGGGATGTCGCGTGCGCCCCTCGCCGCTCCTGACCGTTCACCTATTGATGAGTCGGCAAGCGTGACCGTGTACGTACAGGGGCATGCATCCCGTGAGGCTGTTCGACGAGCGGCCGGATCAGAGGAGGTCGGTGCACTGTGCGGGCGGGGGAAATGGCGAAGCGTCAGAGAAGGACCGCGGTCATCGAGGGGCGTGGCCCCCGGGGCCGGAGACCGGGCGAGGCGCCACCGCCGACCCGGATGCGCCGCAGGGTGGGCCACACCGAACGGTCGGCGGTGGGTGAAGTGCGCCGGGAGCTGAGGGAGTTCCTCCGGGACAGCTCCGACGAGGAGCGGACCGAGGCGGCGGAGCTGCTGGTGAGCGAGCTGGTGACCAACGCTCTCATCCACACCCGGCACGGGGCCGTGGTCACCGCCACGGCGACGCCGGCCCGACTGCGGGTGGAGGTCCAGGACTTCGCCTCGGCGGATCTGCCCGCGCCGTACGTACCGAACGCCGACGACGGTACGCACGGCAGGGGCCTGATCCTGGTCCGGAGCCTGGCCGACGCCTGGGGCGTGGAGGCGCAGGCCCTGGGCAAGGTCGTCTGGTTCGAGCTGCACGGCGGAAGGCCCTGAGGGGGTCTCCGCCGCGCGGGGCTCTCAGCCGAACTGCTGCTCCAGATCCTTCAGTTTCTGTTCCAGCGAGTCGAGCCGGGGGAGTGTCTGGGTGTCGTCCTCGGCGGTGAGGTCGACGGTCCGCGGGTCACTTCCCCGGCTCGAAGCGTCCAGGCTCTTCGAGCTCGAACCGGCCGGCTGCTTCGGGCCGACGGCTTGCAGGGATGGCCGGGGTCGCAGAGGCAGCTGACCCGGCTCTGCTATGGCGGGCTCCGCGACGGCCGGCGCCGCGCCGCCCGAGGCCGCGGCGATGGCGGGCACGTCCACCTGCCGGTCGACCCGTCCACCGCGTCCCCAGACCCGGTTCTGACGGTTCAGCGCCTTGATACGGGCCCGGTCCAGCTTCTCCTGGTCGCGTCGGCGCAGCCGGTCCTGCTCACGCTCCCTGCGGTCCTCGCGCACCTCGTCCACCGCCTCGTCCAGGGTGCGGACGCCCTCCAGGAGCATCAGCGACCAGGCGCCGAAGGTCTCCCTGGGTGCCCGCAGCCAGCGGACGATCCGGATCTGCGGCAACGGACGGGGCACCAGGCCCTGTTCGCGCAGCGCGGCCCGGCGGGTCTGCTTCAGCGCGCGGTCGAAGAGCACTGCGGCCGAGAGGGACATCCCCGCGAAGAAGTGCGGAGCGCCCGCGTGGTCCATGCCCCGGGGGGCGTGCACCCAGTTGAACCAGGCGGCGGCCCCGGCGAAGGTCCACACCAGCAGCCGGGAGCCGAGCGCCGCGTCTCCGTGGCTCGCCTCCCGTACGGCCAGCACCGAACAGAACATCGCGGCCCCGTCCAGTCCGAACGGGACCAGATACTCCCAGCCTCCGGTGAGGTTCAGGTTCTGCCGGCCGAAGCCGACGAGCCCGTGGAAGGAGAGCGCGGCGGCGACCGCCGCGCAGCAGAACAGCAGGACGTAACTGGCGGTGGCGTACAGCGCTTCCTTGCGTCTGCGGCGATCCTCGCTGCGTTCCCAGGAGTCGTCGGCCGCGGCCTTGCCGGCGGCACGCTTGCCGCGTGCGACCACCGTCACCGCCGCCATGACTCCCACGAGCAGTACGGCGCCCGGAAGCAGCCAGTCAAGCGATATGTCGGTCAGTCTCATGCGCGGTCCCTTGCGTCACGTAGGGCGTTTCGTGCGCCATCGTGACGGAATTCCCGTCCCGCTCCGGTGGTTTCGGGACAAGAGCACGCCATGGGGGTGGGAGAGGCTATCGATGGGTGGAATCTTCTCGAACGGCCGCTCGGTCGAGCGGGGTCGTGTTCGATTCCACGTCATCCGGACGGGCGGTGTGGATCAGGAAGCTGCGGCGAGCTTTCGCACCCGGTCCGTGTCACAGGTACGCGGACAGGTCACGCAGGTGTCCTCGGGGCGCAGCGTGTAGAAGAGGCAGCAGCTCGCCCGGTCCCGGGTCGGCAGCGACCGGCCGTCGGGTCCGGTCAGCTCGCGGAAGCCGGCGGTGCCGACGTACGGCTTGGTCGTGCCGGGCAGCAGCAGCTCCAGCTCGGCCATGGCGCGGCGCTCCTCGCCCAGCAGGTGCGCGATGTACCAGAGGCCCTCGACGATCTCGTCGGTCGCCATCCCCCACAGGGCCCGCTTCCCGCGCCGCATGCGCGGCCCGAAGCCCTCCAGCACCGGACCGAGGTGCTCGGTCAGGGAGGTCAGGACCTCGGCCCGCAGCGCCGCCTCGTCCGCGACGACCCGGGCCCCGGGCAGGGTGGCGGCCGGGTCGTCCGGCAGGCAGGCGAATTCCCGGACCCGCACGGTCAGATGCCCCAGCGCCCGCTGGAAGGCCACGTCCTCCACCGGGATCCGCGGCACCCGGCGCTGAAGGAACCAGGGGACCGTCACCAGCAGACAGGCGGGCCAGGCATACCGGTGCAGACCGAAGCTCGCCACCACGTCCGGGCGGGCCTGCTGTCCGTAGTCGCGCAGCACCTGGGCGTTGTCCCAGGCGAGGAAGGCGTCCACCGCGTCTCCGCCGGCGGCCAGCTCCGCCGCGCCGACCCAGCCCGCTCCGGACGGGGCCACGGCATCGCCGTCGAGCACGTCGGCCCGCAGGCCGGGGAACACCTCGGTCAGGCGGGTGTACGCGGCGGTCACGGGGGACGTCGCGGTGCCGGTGAACGGCGGGGAGAGGGTCATGCAGGGGACCACCGAATCGGGATCGTTTGCAGGTAAGGCTTACCTTACCCGATGCCATCGATGTTTGAACCGCAGCCTCCTCCCTCTATCGTGCACAGGAGGTCCGGCGCACGCGAGTCGGCCCGAGGCAGGCGGAGGAGGTCCGGGTGGAGCAGGGCAGCGCGCGCGAGAGCGCACGTCCGGCGTACGCCCTGGGAGCGTTCCCGCGCACGGCGGCGGAAGGCCTGATGCCGGAGTGCCGGGTGCCGGAACAGGCCCGGGGCGAGCAGGCCGGGGTCGAGCAGACGGAAGTCCGGCGGACCGGCGGGCGCCCGGCCGACGGGGAACAGGCGGCCCGGGGCGAACACACCCACAGCGAGCCTTCCGCGCCGCGTGCCGTCGTCCAGCGCCACTCCGTCCGCGGCCAGATCCTGGACGCCCTGCGCGCCGCCCTCGTCGACGGTGAGCTGGTGCCCGGCCAGGTGTACTCCGCGCCCGCGCTCGGCGCCCGCTTCGGAGTCTCGGCCACGCCCGTGCGCGAGGCCATGCAGCGGCTGGCCGTCGAGGGGGCCGTCGAGGTCGTGCCGAACCGGGGATTCCGGGTCAGCGAACGCGGCCCCCGCGAGCTCGCCGAACTGGCCGAGGTACGGGCGCTGATCGAGGTCCCGGTGATGCTGAGCCTGGCCCGTACGGTCCCGGCGCACCGCTGGAGCGGCCTGCGCCCGCTGGCGGAGGCCACGGTCACGGCGGCGGCCGTCGGCGACCGGGCCGCCTACGCCGAGTCGGACCGGGCCTTCCACCGCGCGGTCCTCATGCTGTCGGGCAACGAGCAGCTCGTGACCGTCGCCGACGAACTGCACCGGCGCTCCCAGTGGCCGCTGGTCTCGGGCCCCGCCACCCGCCGGGCCGACCTGCTGGCCGACGCCTCCGAGCACACCGCCCTGCTCGACGCCCTCGTCTCCCAGGACCTCGCCGTCGTCCAGGCCCTGGTCCGCGAGCACTTCGCCGGCGCCGACGGCTGACCGGGGCGGCGCCCGCGGCCCCCGCGGCCCCCGGGGGCCCCGGGGGCCGCGGACGCCGCCGCCTCAGCTCGCCTCTGCGGTGCGCGGGGCCGGGGGGCCCAGATACGGGGCCAGCCAGGTGGGCACGCCGCCCAGCAGCCGGAACAGTCGGCCGGCCTCGGCCCGCAGCCGCGCCGCCTCCGCCTCCTCCTGCGTCTCCGCGAGGGAGATCAGCGCCGGGGCCGTACCTACCAGGAACCCCAGCTCCTCCCGGATCCGCAGCGACTCCGTGAAGCCGTGCCGGGCCTCGGCCAGCTCCCCCTCGCGCAGGGCGAGCGCCGCCAGATGCCGCCAGGTGGACGAGAGGAGCAGTGCGTCGCCCCGGTTCGCCGCACCGGCGTGCGCCCGGCGGAACGCGGCGCGCGCCGACTGCGGCGACTCCGCGATGTTCTGGGCGATCAGCCCGCGCCGGAAGTCCAGCAGCGGCCGGGCCGGGGACGCGGGTGCCAGCAGCGCCGCCGACCGGCTCAGCGCCACGCTGGCCTCGTCGGCCCGGTCCCGTACCGCCAGGAGCGTCGAGGCGTACGCCAGATGGCCCCGTTCGGAAGCGGCCGACCCGCGCTCGTCGTCGCTGCGGGCGACGGCCTCCGCCGTGCGCAGGGCGTCCTCGGCGTCGGTCCAGCCCTCTCCCGTGTAGAGACACCGCTCGGTCAGCAGCGCGGTGCGCTGGAGAGCGGCGGCCGGTTCCGTGCTCGCGTCGTGCTCCAGCAGTGCGGCCGCGTCCGTCCAGCAGGCGCGTGAGCGCAGCCGCCATACCGCGGTCTGGAGCGGAGGATCGTCA
Source organism: Streptomyces sp. CA-278952 (assembly GCF_028747205.1). Classification (NCBI taxonomy): domain Bacteria; kingdom Bacillati; phylum Actinomycetota; class Actinomycetes; order Kitasatosporales; family Streptomycetaceae; genus Streptomyces; species Streptomyces sp. CA-278952. The sequence continues at coordinate 1,324,553 of NZ_CP112880.1, read as the reverse complement.
TCTGCTGTCGTTCCGGAACCAGACATGGCGGTATGCGCCACATTGCCCTCCCCGAGCGCGCCATTGTGCTGTTGGGTACGGCGCATCTCAGCACGGATTGGCACGCCGGGCCAAGGGGTCCGGGCAATGTCAGGTGAAAGATTTCACAATCGGCCGGAGCGCGACGGGGCCGCCGGGCCCCGCGCGCGGCCCGAAGGTCAGCTCATGCGCAGGGCGAGGAAGAAGTCGAGCTTGTCCTCCAGGCGCGCAAGGTCACGCCCCGTCAACTGCTCGATCCGCCCGACGCGATAGCGCAAGGTGTTGACGTGCAGGTGCAGGCGGGCCGCGCAGCGGGTCCAGGACCCGTCGCAGTCCAGGAAGGCCTCCAGCGTCTCGATCAGCTCCGCCCGGTGGCGCCGGTCGTAGTCGCGCAGCGGGTCCAGCAGCCGGGCGGTGAAGGCGCGCCGGACGTCATCGGGGACGAACGGCAGCAGCAGCACGTGCGAGGCCAGCTCGTGGTGACCGGCCGCGCAGACCCGCCCCGGACGCGCCGCGGCCACCCGGCGGGCGTGCCGGGCCTCCTCCAGCGCGCCGCGCAGCCCTTCGGCGGAATGCACGGCCGCGCTGACACCCAGTGTCAGCCGGCCGTCGTCGGCGAGCCCCGCGGAGAGCGGTTCGCGCACGGAGGAGAGCAGCGCGTCGGCGTGCAGCCCGGGATCCGCGTCGAGGGCGTCGGCGTCCTCACCGCCCGCCCGGGCGGCATCGCCCGAGGCGTCCTCCCCGGGCTTCGCGGCCACGGTGGTGAGCGTGGGCAGCGGCACCAGGGCGATGGCCTCCTCGCCCGTGTGGGCGACGGCGATCCGGTCGGCCGAATCGGGGCCGCTGACCGCCGGGTCGACGAGGATCTCCTCCAGCAGCGCCTGGGCCACCGGACCGCTCGCGATGTCGCCCGCCTGGCCCGCGGCGCTCCAGTCGACCCGGGCCACCACGACCTGCCACTGCGGGGACACGCCGAGGCCGGGCAGCAGGACCGGCGCGGCGACCCGCAGCCTGGCCGCGATCTCGGCGGGGGCGGCGCCCGCCTGGACCAGCTCCAGGACCTCCTGGGCGAGCCTGCGGCGTACCGTACGGGCCGCGTCGCGGCGGTCGCGCTCGACCGCGATCAGCTGGGTGACGCCCTGGAGCAGGTCGAGCCGGGCGGCGGGCCAGTCCGACGCGTCGGCCTCGACCGCCAGCAGCCAGTCGGAGAGCACCGACTCCCGTACGTCGCGGGCGGCCGGCACCGCGCCGCGGCCGGTGTTCCGGATCGGGAAGAGTGAATACGTCGTGCCGGCGACCGCCGCCCGGTGCGGGCCCCGGCGGCCGGTACGGGTCGCGGCCAGGTGGTGCCCGGCCAGCGCCGCGCCCAGCGGTCCGGGCAGCGGGGCGCCCGCCCCGGCGATCTGGCGGCCGGTGGGGGAGAGGACCCAGGCCCGCAGGTCCAGGTCGGAGGTGAGGAGGTCCAGGACCACCTCGGGGCCGCCGCCCGCCGGGCCCGAGGTCATCAGCCGCCGGTGCCGGTCCACCACGGCTGCCAGATCGCCCGCCCGCTCGCCGGAGACCTGACGGACGACGTACTCGGTGATCGTCGCGAAAGCAACGGTCTCATTCACGGCGAAGAGGGGGAGGCGGTGCTGCCGGCACGCCTCGACCAGATCGCCGGGGATGTCGCCGAGCTCCGCCTCGCCGGCCGCGAGACCGGCCACCCCGGCGCCCGCCAGGATCCGGACGAACGGCTCGGAGTCCGCCGCGTCCCGGCGCCAGGCGAGACCCGTGAGCACCAGCTCCCCGCCGGAGAGGTAGCGGCTGGGATCGCGCAGGTCGGTCGTCATGACGCCCCGGACCGAGCGGTCCAGCTCGTCCTCGCCGCCGAGCAGCCGCAGGCCCAGCGCGTCGTTCTCCAGCAGTGCGCGCAGCCGCATCTCGTCGCCGCCGATCTTTCCGTAGGGGGAGCAGGTGAAGTTCGTGAAGGAGCAGGTGGGGGTGGCAGTGGGTGAAGGAGGCCGTGAGGTGGGGGAGCCGTGGGGGATACGGGTATCTGTTGATTGCGGCGAGGTTACTGATTCCCGCCATTCGTTCGAATCTACAAGACGAGGACGGACACCAGCCAACTCCTTCAGTGTTTCGGTGACTGCACCGGTAGGAGCAGGGCTTGTGTACTGGGCCACACACCACGTGAACACCACATGAACGAGCCAGTCGAGGGTCGGCCGTCCCCAGCCCCGGCGAACGAACCGATTGAGAAGAAGAGAGCCACTCATGGACTTCCTTCGCCCCGCCAGCTGGGAGGAGGCGCTCGCCGCCAAGGCCGAGCACCCCACCGCTGTGCCCATCGCGGGCGGCACCGATGTGATGGTCGAGATCAACTTCGACCACCGGCGGCCCGAGTACCTCCTGGACCTGAACCGCATCGGTGAGCTGTCCGAGTGGGAGGTGGGCCAGGAGAGCGTGCGGCTCGGCGCCTCCGTGCCGTACAGCAGCATCATGGAGCACCTGCGCACCGAGCTGCCCGGCCTGGCGCTCGCCTCGCACACCGTCGCCTCCCCGCAGATCCGCAACCGCGGCGGCGTCGGCGGCAACCTCGGCACCGCGTCGCCGGCGGGTGACGCCCACCCGGCCCTGCTCGCGGCCGACTGCGAGGTCGAGGCCGAATCCGTACGCGGAACGCGGCTGATCCCCATCGACGCCTTCTACACCGGGGTCAAGCGCAACGCCCTGGAGCCGGACGAGCTGATCCGCGCGGTGCACATCAGGAAGGCCGACGGACCCCAGCAGTACTCCAAGGTCGGCACCCGCAACGCCATGGTCATCGCCGTCTGCGCGTTCGGCATCGCCCTGCACCCCGAGACCCGCACCGTGCGTACCGGCATCGGCTCGGCCGCCCCGACCCCGGTCCGGGCCAAGGCGGCCGAGGAGTTCCTGAACGCCGCGCTCGAAGAGGGCGGGTTCTGGGAGAACGGCAAGATCATCACCCCCGCGATCGCCCAGCAGTTCGCCACCCTCGCGTCCGGCGCCTGCAACCCGATCGACGACGTGCGCGGCACGGCGAAGTACCGCAGGCACGCGGTCGGCATCATGGCCCGCCGCACGCTCGGCTGGACCTGGGAGCAGTACCGCGGCGCGGGCCGCACGCTGGAAGGAGCTGCGTAACCATGCGAGTCAATTTCACGGTCAACGGACGTCAGCAGGAAGCCGACGACGTGTGGGAGGGCGAGTCCCTCCTGTACGTCCTGCGGGAGCGCATGGGACTGCCCGGCTCCAAGAACGCCTGCGAGCAGGGCGAGTGCGGATCGTGCACCGTCCGTCTCGACGGTGTCCCGGTCTGCGCGTGCCTCGTCGCCGCCGGCCAGGTCCAGGACCGCGAGGTCGTCACCGTCGAGGGGCTGGCCGACTACGCCAAGCACCGAGAGGACGCCCACCCCGGCGGAGGCTGCGCCGCCGGATCCTGCGGCACCACCCTGGACGCCGCCAAGCGCTGGCAGTCCAGGCCCACCGACGGCCAGACCGGCGAGGCCGTCGAACTCTCCCCGATCCAGCAGGCGTTCATCGACGCCGGAGCCGTCCAGTGCGGCTTCTGCACCCCCGGCCTGCTGGTCGCCGCCGACGAGCTGCTGGAGAACACCCCCTCACCGTCCGACCAGGACATCCGTGAGGCGCTCTCCGGCAACCTGTGCCGCTGCACGGGTTACGAGAAGATCCTCGACGCGGTCCGGCTCGCGGCCGCCCGCCAGGAAGAGGCGGTCCAGTCATGACGACGACCCCCAGGGCCCGGACCGCACCGGCCGGCACGCCCACCAAGATCACCCAGGGTTCGCCCACCAAGGGCGGCATCGGCGAGTCCACGCTCCGCCCCGACGGCACCCTCAAGGTCACCGGCGAGTTCGCGTACTCCTCCGACATGTGGCACGAGGACATGCTCTGGGGCCAGACGCTGCGCTCCACCGTCGCCCACGCCGAGATCGTCTCCATCGACACCTCCGAGGCGCTGGCGACGTCCGGCGTCTACGCCGTGATGACCTACGACGACCTGCCCGCCGAGATGAAGAACTACGGCCTGGAGATCCAGGACACCCCCGTTCTCGCCCACGGCAAGGTCCGTCACCACGGCGAGCCGGTCGCCATCGTGGCCGCCGACCACCCGGAGACCGCCCGCCGCGCCGCCGCCAAGATCAGGATCGAGTACCGCGAGCTGCCGCTCGTCACCGACGAGGCCTCGGCGACCGCTCCCGACGCCGTGCTCGTGCACGAGGGCCGCGACGACCACCACATCGGCCACGTCCCGCACCCCAACATCGTGCACCGCCAGCCGATCATCCGCGGCGACGCCGACGAGGCCGCGAAGCGGGCCGACGTCATCGTCACCGGCGACTACACCTTCGGCATGCAGGACCAGGCCTTCCTCGGCCCCGAGTCAGGCCTCGCGGTGCCCTCCGAGGACGGTGGCGTCGAGCTGTACGTCGCCACCCAGTGGCTGCACTCGGACCTCGGCCAGATCGCCCCCGTCCTCGGTCTGCCCGAGGAGAAGGTCCGTATGACGCTCTCCGGCGTCGGCGGGGCCTTCGGCGGCCGCGAGGACATCTCGATGCAGATCCACGCCTGCCTGCTGGCGCTCCGCACCGGCAAGCCGGTCAAGATCGTCTACAACCGGTTCGAGTCCTTCTTCGGCCACGTCCACCGGCACCCGGCGAAGCTCCACTACGAGCACGGCGCCACCAAGGACGGCAAGCTCACGCACATGAAGTGCCGCATCGTCCTGGACGGCGGGGCCTACGCCTCCGCCTCCCCGGCGGTCGTCGGCAACGCCTCCTCGCTCTCGGTCGGCCCGTACGTCATCGAGGACGTCGACATCGAGGCGATCGCGCTCTACACCAACAACCCGCCCTGCGGCGCGATGCGCGGTTTCGGCGCCGTCCAGGCGTGCTTCGCCTACGAGGCGCAGATGGACAAGCTGGCGGCGAAGCTGGACATGGACCCGGTGGAGTTCCGGCAGCTCAACGCCATGGAACAGGGCACCCTGCTGCCCACCGGACAGCCCTGCGACTCGCCGGCCCCGGTCGCCGAGCTGCTGCGCCGGGTCAAGTCCCGGCCGCTGCCGCCCGAGCAGCAGTGGCTGGCGGCGGGCAGCGAGGGCACCTCCGTGGACGTCCGCGCGCTGCCCGGCGGGCTCTCCAACACCACCCACGGCGAAGGCGTCGTGCGGGGTGTCGGTTACGCGGTCGGCCTGAAGAACGTCGGCTTCTCCGAAGGCTTCGACGACTACTCCACCGCCCGGGTCCGGATGGAGGTCATCAACGGCGAACCGGTCGCCACCGTGCACACCGCGATGGCCGAGGTCGGCCAGGGCGGCGTCACCGTCCACGCCCAGATCGCCCGTACCGAACTCGGCGTCAACCAGGTCACCATCCACCCCGCCGACACCCGGGTCGGCTCCGCCGGATCCACCTCCGCCTCCCGCCAGACGTACGTCACCGGCGGCGCGGTCAAGAACTCCTGCGAAGCCGTACGGGAGAAGGTCCTGGAGCTGGGCCGGACCAAGTTCGGCACCTACCACCCGGCCTGGGCCACCGCCGAACTCCTCCTGGAGGGCGGCAAGGTCGTCACCGACGGCGGCGAGGTGCTGGCCGATCTCGCCGACGTCCTCGAGGACGAGGCGATCGACATCGAGCTGGAGTGGCGCCACCGGCCCACCGAGGCGTTCGACCTGCGCACCGGACAGGGCAACGGCCACGTCCAGTACTCCTTCGCCGCGCACCGCGCGGTCGTCGAGGTCGACACCGAACTGGGCCTGGTCAAGGTCATCGAACTGGCCTGCGCCCAGGACGTCGGCAAGGCGCTCAACCCGCTCTCCGTCCTCGGCCAGATCCAGGGCGGCACCCTCCAGGGCATGGGGGTCGCCGTGATGGAGGAGATCATCGTCGACCCGAAGACCGCGAAGGTGCGCAACCCGTCCTTCACGGACTACCTCCTGCCCACCATCCTCGACACGCCGACCATCCCCGTCGACGTGCTCGAACTCGCCGACGAGAACGCCCCGTACGGGCTCCGCGGCGTCGGCGAGGCCCCCACCCTGTCGTCCACCCCGGCCGTCCTCGCGGCGATCCGGAACGCGACGGGTCTCGAGCTCGACAGGACGCCGGTGCGGCCCGAACACCTGACCAGCACCTGAGAGCCTGCCGGGCGGTCTCCCACCGGAGCTCGCCCGGCGGCCTCCGAGCGGTCCCCCCCGAACTCTCCGGGCGGTGCGCAGCGCCGAGAACGTCACACTTTTCCGCACCCCGCACCGTCCGGAGGCACCAAGTACCGCACCGCTCGCGGTTCTTCGCCGTGCCGAGCGCACGGCATCGCCTCACGGACCATCCGTGCCGCCGGCACATCCGTTCTGCTTCAACAGTCCGTCCCGGCCGTCCCCGGGTCGTGCAGCCGACGCAGTCATCCCAAATCCCGCATTCAGGAATCTCCAAGCGGGTGCCCCTGTGAACCTTGGGAGTCAGGCATCATGACCCAGCAGTCAGTGGAACCGAAGACCAGTCCGGAAGGTGCGGGCCCAGGCTCGCGCGTTCCCGCCGGAAGATCATGGCTCGACCGGTACTTCCACATATCCGAACGAGGATCCACCGTCGCGCGCGAGCTGCGCGGCGGCGTCACGACCTTCATGGCCATGGCGTACATCCTCCTGCTCAACCCGCTGATCCTGGGCGGGGAGGACGTCAACGGCAACCTCCTCAGCCAGCCCGGCCTGATCACCGCGACCGCCTTCGCGGCGGCCGCGACGACCCTGCTCATGGGCTTCGTCGGCAAGGTGCCCCTGGCGCTCGCCGCCGGGCTCAGCGTCTCCGGTGTGCTCGCCTCACAGGTCGCGCCCAACATGACCTGGCCCCAGGCCATGGGCATGTGTGTGATCTACGGTGTGGTGATCTGTCTCCTGGTGGTCACCGGCCTCCGCGAGCTGATCATGAACGCGATCCCGCTCGCGCTCAAGCACGGCATCACCATGGGCATCGGGCTCTTCATCGCCCTCATCGGCCTCTACAAGGCCGGATTCGTGCACAAGGGCGCGGCGACCCCCGTCTCCCTCGGCCCGGCCGGTGAACTCGCCGGCTGGCCCGTCCTGATCTTCTGCGTGACCCTGCTGCTCATCTTCATGCTCCAGGCGCGCAACATCCCCGGCGCGATCCTCATCGGCATCGCCGTCGGCACCCTGGTCGCCATCTTCATCAACGCGATCGTCGACATCGACCCCAAGAAGTGGAGCAGCGGCCCGCCGGAGCTGGAGGGCAGCGCGGTCTCCGCCCCCGACTTCTCGCTCTTCGGGAACGTCGAGTTCGGCGGCTGGGGAGACGTCGGTGTGATGACGGTCGGCATGATCGTCTTCACCCTCGTCCTGGCAGGCTTCTTCGACGCGATGGCCACCATCATCGGCGTCGGCACCGAGGCCGAGCTCGCCGACGACAAGGGCCGCATGCCGGGCCTGTCCAAGGCGCTGTTCATCGACGGCGCCGGCGGCGTCATCGGCGGCGTTGCCTCGGGCTCCGGCCAGACGGTCTTCGTGGAGTCGGCCACCGGCGTCGGCGAAGGGGCCCGGACCGGGCTCGCCTCGGCCGTCACCGGACTCTTCTTCGCCGCCTGCCTCTTCTTCACCCCGCTCACCGCGATCGTGCCGACCGAGGTGGCCTCCGCCGCCCTCGTCGTCATCGGCGCGATGATGATGCAGAACGCCCGGCACGTGGACTGGAGCGACCGCTCGGTCGCCATCCCGGTCTTCCTGACCGTGGTCCTGATGCCCTTCACGTACACCATCACCACCGGTGTCGCCGCGGGCGTCATCGCGTACAGCGCCATCAAGCTCGCCCAGGGCCGGGCCCGCGAGGTCGGGGCCTTCATGTGGGGGCTGACGGTGATCTTCATCGTCTTCTTCGCCCTCAACCCGATCGAGAGCTGGCTGGGCGTCCACTGACGCCCGGGCCCCCTTCCCGCTTAAGGAGATACGCCATGCTGGACATCGCCGAAGAGCTGCACCGGTGGGTCTCGCAGGGACGCGAGTTCGCCGTCGCCACCGTCGTGGCGGTCGGCGGCAGCGCACCCCGGCAGCCAGGAGCCGCCCTCGCCGTCGACCGCGACGGCACGGCCATCGGTTCGGTGTCCGGCGGATGCGTGGAGGGGGCCGTCTACGAACTGTGCCAACAGGCCCTGGACGACGGGAAATCCGTCCGCGAGCGCTTCGGCTACAGCGACGAGGACGCCTTCGCGGTCGGTCTGACCTGCGGCGGCGTCATCGACATCCTGGTGACACCGGTACGGGCGGAGCACCCCGCCCGCCCGGTGTTCGCCGCCGCGCTCGCGGCCGCCGCGGAGGGGACGGCGGCCGCGCTGGCGCGGGTCACGGACGGACCCGCGGAACTGCTCGGACTCCCGCTCCTGGTCCGCGCCGACGGCAGCCACGAGGGCGGTCTCGGCGGCCATCCGGCGCTCGACCGGACCGCCGCCGCCGAGGCCCGCGCCCTGCTGGACGCGGGCCGCACCGGGCCGCTCGCCATCGGCGCGGAGGGCTCCCGCTGCGGCCGGCCGATCGAGCTGCTGGTCGAGTCCAGCGTGGAGCCGCCCCGCATGATCGTGTTCGGCGCCATCGACTTCGCCGCCGCGCTGGTCCGCGCCGGGAAGTTCCTCGGCTACCGGGTCACCGTCTGCGACGCCCGCCCGGTCTTCGCCACCGCGGCCCGCTTCCCCGAGGCCGACGAGATCGTCGTCGACTGGCCCCACCGCTACCTCGCCACAACCGCGACCGACGCGCGCACCGTGCTCTGCGTCCTCACCCACGACGCCAAGTTCGACATCCCGCTGCTGGAGGCCGCCCTGCGCCTCCCGGTCGCCTACGTCGGCGCGATGGGCTCCCGCCGCACCCACCTGGACCGTAACGACCGGCTGCGCGAGGCCGGCCTCACCGACCGTGAACTGGCCCGGTTGCGCTCGCCGATCGGCCTCGACCTCGGCGCCCGTACGCCGGAGGAGACGGCCCTGTCCATCGCCGCCGAGATCGTCGCGGTCCGGCGCGGCGGCAGCGGCGTACCGCTCACCGGGGCGCATACCCCCATCCATCACGACAGCAGCGGACAGCCGCTCGCCTCGGTGGCCTGAAACGTCCGTCAACCTCCCGTCAACACCCCGTCCGTCCCGGGCGGGTTACCGCCACGGCGGTTTCCCGCCCGTCGGATACGCAGCGGTCGCCCCCGATTTGCCGGTAGATCAGCTGCATGACTTCTCCCCCCTCCTCCGTTCCCGGCCGGGCGAGATCCGCTCGCCCTGGACGCAGAGCCCTGCTCCTGGCGACCTCGGCGGCCCTGCTGGGCGGCATGCTGGTCCCCTTCGCGGGCACCGCCGGCGCCGCCCCCGCACCCCGCGACGGAGCCCCGCGCCCCGACGTACGCACCGAGAGCCACACCGTCACCCTGATCACCGGTGACGTCGTGCGCTACGTGGACGGCCCCGGCGACCAGGACACCGTCACCGTGGACCGCCCCCACGGCGCCGACGGCGGCGTCCGCATCCAGCAGGCGGGCGAGGACGTGTACGTCCTGCCCGACGAGGCCACCACGCCGATCGCTTCCGGCGTCCTGGACCGGCGGCTGTTCAACGTCTCGGCCCTGGTGCGGATGGGCTACGACGACGAGTCCACCGGCTCCGTCCCGCTCATCGCCACCTACCCGGCCGCACGCGCCAAGGCCCTGCCCACCGCCCCGCGCGGCGCGAAGAAGGTCCGCACCCTCGCATCCGTCAACGGGGCCGCGCTCACGGCCGACAAGGACGACGCGCGGACGTTCTGGAGCGCCATCACCCGTCACGACAAGGCCCGTTCGCTCGACGGCGGGATCGCGAAGCTCTGGCTGGACGGCCGCTCCGAGGCGCTGCTGACCGAGTCGGTGCCGCAGGTGGGCGCCCCGCAGGCGTGGGCCGCCGGCTTCGACGGCAAGGGCGCCAAGGTCGCGGTCCTGGACACCGGCATCGACGCCGACCACCCGGACGTCAAGGACCGCGTCGTCGGCGCCCGCAGCTTCGTCCCGGGCGAGGAGGTCGACGACAAGAACGGACACGGCACACACGTCGCCTCCACCATCGCCGGATCCGGCGCCGCCTCCGACGGCGCCCACAAGGGCGTCGCCCCGGCCGCCGACCTGCTCGTCGGCAAGGTCCTCAGCGACGAGGGCTCCGGCGCGGACTCCGGGATCATCGAGGCCATGGAGTGGGCCAAGGCCGAAGGCGCCGACGTCGTCTCCATGAGCCTCGGCTCCCCGGTGCCCGACGACGGCACCGACCCGATGTCCCAGGCCGTGAACTCCCTCTCGGCCAACGGCGGCCCGCTCTTCGTGATCGCCGCCGGCAACGCGTACGGGGCGGGCACCATCGGCTCGCCCGGCTCCGCGGAGCAGGCGCTCACCATCGCCGCCGTCGACAAGCGGGACGGCCGCGCCGACTTCTCCTCGATGGGACCGCTGGTCCGCTCGCACGGCCTGAAGCCCGACCTGTCGGCCCCCGGCGTCGACATCAGCGCCGCGGCCTCGCAGTCGATCCCCGGCATCGAGGGCATGTACCAGTCGCTGTCCGGTACGTCGATGGCCACGCCCCATGTCGCGGGCGCCGCGGCGATCCTGAAGCAGCGCCACCCCGACTGGTCCGGTCAGCGCATCAAGGACGCGCTGATGACCTCGTCCAAGAAGCTCGACGCCTACACCCCGTACGAGCAGGGCACCGGCCGGCTGGATGTGAAGGCGGCGATCGACACGACGATCGAGGCCACCGGCTCGGTCGAGGTCGCCTCCTACGACTGGCCGCACAGCCCGTCCGACCCGGTCGCCGAACGCACCGTCACCTACCGCAACTCGGGTGACGCGGACATCACGCTGAACCTGGCCACCGACACGGACGAGGCGGCGTACACGCTGTCCACCGACACGCTGACCGTCCCGGCCGGAGGCACCGCCGAGGCGGTCCTGTCCCTGGACCCGGCCAAGGTCGCCAACGACACCACCTTCTCCGGCCAGGTCGTCGCCACCGACGCGGCGGGCACGACGGTCGCGCACACCGGCTTCGCGCTCACCAAGGAGAAGGAGCTGCACGACCTGACGGTGAAGCTCCGCGACCGGTCGGGCAAGCCGATGGACGGCCTCGTCGTCCTCGCCGAGCTGGGCGACCCGCAGCTCGGCCTCGTCCAGGTCAGCGGCGGCGAGACCACCCTGCGCCTGCCGCCCGGCAACTACACCACCTGGGCCACCGTGGACGTCGACGGCGACCGCCCCGACTCCAGGGCGGTCGCGTTCCTCGCGGCCCCCGAGACGATCCTCACCGGCTCCACCACCGTCACCCTCGACGCCTCCAAGGCCCGCAGGATCGACGTGCGCACCCCCAAGGAGACCGAGACCCGCCAGCTCCGCTACGACATGGCGCGCACCGCCCCGGACGGCACCGTCCAGCGTGACGCCTTCCAGATACCGCTGACGTACGACCAGGTGTGGGCGAGCCCCACCAAGAAGGTCACCGAGGGCAGCTTCAGCTTCCTGACCCGCTGGCGTCAGGGCGAGGAGCTGATCGACGTCGAGGCCGACGGCCGTGACGTGCCGGTCTTCGTCCAGGGCGGCGCGGCGGTCGCCGAGGACAGCAGGCGGAAGCTGAAGGCGGTGTACGCGGGCAAGGGCACGCCGGCGGACTACCGGGGGGTGAACGCGCGCGGCAAGGCGGTCGTCATCACCCGCAGCGACGACGTCGCTCCCGCCGAACGCCTCGCGGCGGCGCTGGCGGCCGGGGCGGAGGCCCTGTTCGTCGTCAACGACGAGCGTGGCGTGGCGATGGAGAGCTACACCCCGTACGGCGAGGAGACCACCATCCCGGTCGCCTCGGTCCAGGCCTCCGCGGGCGAGAGCCTGATCAGGGCGGCGCAGCGCGGCAAGAAGGTCCAGGTCGACCAGAAGAAGTTCGCGGACTACCTGTACGACCTGGTGGACCGCCACGACGGCACGATCCCGGACCGCTCGCTGTCCTTCGCCCCCTCGACCCGTCAGCTCGCCAAGGTGGAGAACACCTTCTACGGCCACGAGAAGACCCTCGGCGGCGGCTACCGCTACGACATCCCGGAGTACGGGCCCGGTCTGGGCTTCGAGGAGTACGAGCAGTTCCCGGGCGTCCGGACCGAGTGGGTGAACCCGCTGCCGGGCGACTCCTTCTGGTACGAGAACCACGCGGTCCTGGACGCGGAGCAGTCGGGCCGGGCGCACGAGATGCGCAGCGCCGAGCTGGACTACCGGGCGGGCGGGGACTACCGCGCCGAGTGGTTCGCCCCGGTGGTCCGCCCCCGTCTCGGCACCGGCTACTGGGGTCCGTTCCGCACGGCGTCCAACGACCTCCAGTTCAACATCACCCCGTGGACGGACGCGGGCGCGGGTCACGCCGGCTCGATGCCCGAGAACGAGTACGACACCACCTCCTACGCCTTCTACCAGGGTGACAAGGAGCTGAAGAAGGGGGCGGGCAGGGCCGGCTACGTCTGGGACCTTCCCGCCGAGGAGCTCCCGTACCGCCTGGTCATCGACTCGGAGCGGGACGCGGAGACCTGGAAGACGTCGACCCGCACCCGCTCCGAGTGGGGCTTCGTCTCCGGCGCGCTGGACGAGGGCGGCCCGTCCCAGGCCGACATCCCGATGCTCCAGCTGGACTACGCCGTCGACACCGACCTGGCGGGCGACGTCCGGGCCGGCCGTACCACGGAGGTCGGCCTCTCCTCCACCACCCAGGAGTGGCTGCCGGGCGCGGTGAAGGCGGACAAGGCGTCGCTGTCGGTCAGTTACGACGACGGAAAGCACTGGTCGAAGGTGGACCTCCGCAAGAAGAAGACCGGCGAGTGGGCCGCCACGTTCCGCACCCCGTCGAAGGGCGCGACGTCGGTCTCGCTCAAGGCGCACGCGGAGGGCCCCGGCGGGCTCGTCGTCGACCAGGAGATCATCCGGGCCTTCGGCCTGAAGTGACCTGACGCAGTGGTCCCGCACTCCCACGGGGGGTGCGGGACCCTGTGCGTCGGGAGTCGATCCGTATACCCCCTAGGGGTAGTTGACCGGGAGGCGGGCCGGGCCCTAGTCTCTTCCTTGTCGGGCAAATACCCCCCTGGGGTATACGTGATCTGAATCTGGAGGTCCCCCATGTGCACCACTTCCGCCGCATCGCAGAGCGCCCCCGCCGTCGTCCGGGCGGGCACGAACGACGGCACGCTGCCCGACTGGCACCTGCGGGGTGAGTGGTTCGACGTGTGCAGCTGCGCGCTGCCCTGCCCCTGCACGTTCGCCCAGACGCCGACCCATGGGGACTGCCTCTTCACGCTCGTCTGGCAGGTCCACGAGGGGCACTTCGGGGACGTCTCCCTGGACGGCCTGGGCGTGGTGGCGCTGGGCGAGTTCGCCGGGAACATGTGGGTGGGCGACCCGGAGGCCACGATGAAGGTGATGCTCTACATCGACGCCAAGGGCGACCAGGCCCAGCGTGGAGCGCTGGAGCAGATCTTCGCCGGTCATGTCGGCGGCTGGCCGGGCCGGTTCGGTTCGCTCATCAGCGAACTGCGCGAGGTGCGGCACGCGCCGGTCCACTTCGACGCCGCCGAGGATCTCTCGTACTGGCGGGCCCGGGTCGGCGACCAGGTCTCCGTCGGCGCGACCGCCCTCACCGGGCCCACGGCCGACCCCTCCCGTCGCGTTCAGCTGGTCAATGCTCCGGGCTCCGAGGTCGGCCCCGGACAGATCGCCACGTGGGGCGTCGTCGAGAGCGATCGCGCGGAAGGGTTCGACTTCTCGCACGAGTACCGCGGTGGATCCAGCAAGCACTTCCCCTTCGACTGGCGCCCCTGACCGCGGGGCGGGGCACCGTCCGCCCGGCGGGTGTTCGGGGGAGCGCGCGAACAGCCCCGCCGGGCCGGTGGGGTTGGATATGACCATGAGCGTTCACGACGTGGCCCGCAGGCTGCCGGGCATATCCGCCCTCACCGATCTCTGCCGTTCCCTGGCGATGCTCGACGCGATCCTGTGTGCCGAGTGGGACCACCGCTGGCACAGCTTCGACGCGCAGTGGTCGCCGACGGAGGCGATGGCCTCGATGCGGGACGGATCGGGCGGGGAGTACTCCGTGGTCTTCTCCGCCGACGGGGCGTACGCGCGCGGCTTCGACCACGAGTCGCCGATGAGCCCGTACGTGGACGACGGCCCCTGGCCCGGGGTGCTCGACGAGGTGCCCGCCGTGTTCCGCCGTTACGTCGACGAGCCCCTGTTCACCGACGAGTCCGGCATGCCCGTCGTCACCGCCTGCCTCTGGCGCGCGAGCGACGACGACCGCTGGCGGGCGGGCGCCGTCGAGTTCCCGGAGGACGGTGAGGACTCCGACGGGGCCGACTGGCTCTTCCAGCTCCTCGTCACGGGCACCCCCGAGTCCTACCAGGAGTGGGCCGAGGACCATTTCGAGGTCTCCGTCGACCTCGAAGCCGTACGCCACGTCTACGCGCTGCGACCGCTGACCGACGAGGTGATCGCCGCCCTCGCCCCCGAGCGGATCCCCGCCGAACTGGCCGAGGACGTCAAGGAGATCGGGTACCCCGTCGGCACGGGGGCGTAGGCCGCGCCCCGGACGCCGTGCGCCCCGTGCCCGCCGCGGTCGCTCCGCCTCCGGGGTCGCCGGGTCGCGGCGGGCCGGCGCCTCGGCCACGGGCAGGCCGGGAGGGCCCGCCCGGGCCGCGGCTCACCTCCCGCTCTGCAACGCCTCCCACGTGGCCGGGCCCACCTTGCCGTCGACCGAGAGCTTCCGGCTGGTCTGGTAGCCGCGTACCGCCGTCTCCGTGGCGGGGCCGAAACTGCCGTCCACGCCGACGGTGGTCCCGAGCGCCGCCGTCAGGGACCGCTGGAGCCGCTTCACCGCGTCGCCCGAACCGCCCCGTGACAGCGCCGGGGTCGTGCCGGCCGACAGCAGGGCCGTCCAGCTCTTCGGGCCGACCACCCCGTCGGCCTCCAGTGTGCGGGCCCGCTGGAACGCCTGCACGGCGCTCCTGGTGGTGGGCCCGAAGCTGCCGTCCGCCGCGCCCGCCTCGTAACCCTGGGCGTTGAGCAGCGTCTGCACGGCCTTGACCTGCGGGCCGGTGGAGCCGGACTGCTGGGTCGTGTACGTGGGGAAGGTCAGGCCGTCGCCGCCGCTGCCCGGGTCGCCGTCGATCAGTTCCATGTAGTGGTTCCAGTCCCAGTTGGGGCCGGGGTCCGTGTGGTCGGCGCCGGGCGCCTCGCTGTGGCCGATGATGTGCGACCGGTTCTTCGGGATGCCGTACCGCGCCGCGAGGTGCTTGGTCAGGGCGGCGGAGGACCGGTACATCGCCTCCGTGTACCAGGCCGGGTTGTCGACATAGCCCTCGTGCTCGATCCCGACGGACGAGGAGTTGGTGCCGCCGGCGTGCCAGGCGGTGTCCTTCTCCAGCACCGACTGGGTGACCTCACCGTCCGAGGAGCGGATCGTGTAGTGCGCGCTGACCTCCGAGGCCGGGTTCTGGTACCAGCTGATGGAACCGGCGTACGACCCCTGGGTGGTGTGGATGACCACCTTGTCGATGGCGGCCCTGCGGCCGACGACGAAGTTCCCGGAGTACGCGGGCACCCAGCGCGCCGAGGGATAGTCCGGGCTCGCGGCGTAGACGTCGGACGCCGACAGCGCGGCCCTGTCCGGAGCGACCGGCCGGGAGGGCACGAGGACCTCCTCGCCGCCGGGCGCCGTGGCGGACACGCCCTCGGCGAGGGACGTGAAGACCGCGTCCGCGTAGAGCACGGCGGCCGGACCCTCGGCGGCGCTGTAGCGGGCCACCGCCGGATACCAGGAGTTCACGTCCCGGCGCTCGGCGGCGTCCAGGCCCAGCGCGTCGGCGTGGTCGCGCAGGACGGCCGCCCCGCCGAGGATGTTGGCCGTCGTGTCCCTGCGCAGCCGGGCCGCGCTCTCGCCGGTCAGCTCGGAGGCCTTCTCCAGGGAGCGGTTGGCCGGGTTGCTCGCCAGATGCATCACGCCGTAGCCGTTCGCCTGACTCGGCGCGCCCGCGTGGCCGTCGAGACGGCTCTCGCCGTAGCCGACGGCGGCCAGCAGATCGCGCGGTACGCCGTACGCGTCCGCCGCTTCGGCGAACGCGCGGTTCATGGGGTCGGGCGTGTCCGCTCGCGGGGCGGCGGTCGCCGGGTGCCCGGTCGCGAGGAGGGCCGCGGCCGTGAGGGCCGCCACGGCACAGGCACGGGCCCGGGTTCGGGCGGCGGTGCGGAGGGGCATGAGGGCTCCTGCTCTGTGGGGTGGGCGTGGGGGGAAGAGAGAAACCCTCGGACCCGGGGTGGGTCAGAGGGATGCCGAGCACGGCCAGGCTAGCGAGATGGGGTGGGCATGACAAAGAGTAGAAGAGGTGATTCTGTTGGCAACATCCTGCAAAAGCACGGGAGTTGACGCTGCGCTACCCCTGTCGGGTGACGTCGAGCGTCACCCGACAGGAGTGCCGGCGAGGGTTGACGCGGGGCCGGACGCTACCAGCGGTCGCGGTGGATGACGTCGGCCACCGGCCGTCGCCGGACCGGCCCGAAGTTGCCCGCGGGCCACCCCACGGGCACGGCGGCGAACGTCGCCATGTCCTCCGGGATGCCCAGCTCCCGCTTCCACTCCTGCTCCAGCATCAGGTGCCAGATGGTGATGTTCGCCGCGAGCCCCAGCCCCCGGGCCGCGAGCAGCAGGTTCTGTACTCCCGGATAGACGCAGGAACCCTCGGCCAGCGCCTGGAAACGCGTCTGCGTGTTCATCATGTGCTCCGTGCCCGCCGGGCCGAGCGCCCGCGCCGACGCGGCCAGGCCCTCCTTGTCCAGGCGCGGCTCCGGGAACCGGTAGCACGGCACGATCAGCACCGGGGTGTCGGCGAAATGGTCGCGCTGATGCTCGATCGCCGCGACCATCCGGCCGTACGCCGCCTCGTCCATGCCCGCGGGGGCGTACTTCCCGGTCGTCGCCAGATACGCGTCGACGCACCGCTTCCACAGCGGGGCGAGCCGCGCCATCACCTGGCGGTCGGTCACCACCACGTACTCGTAACACTGCATGTTGCCGCCGCTGGGACCCCAGACGGCGGCCTGTACCAGCTGCTCGACCGTCTCGTCCGGTACGGCGTCCGGCTTGAGGCGACGCATGGCGCGCATGGTGGACATGGTGGCGAAGAGAGCGGGGCCGCCGAGGGCGGACGGGTCGGCCTGAACCGTTTCCATGGTCATGATCGCGGAGTTTAGGCAGCTCCCTCCGCCGGTGTCTCCCCACCCCGCGTGCGAAGGTGCGGCCCGCCCCGATTTCCGCCACTGTGGCGGCAGTTGGCGTCGGGCGGTGCCCTACAATGACTGACCAGTCAGTCATTCGACGGGGGGTCCATGACATGGCCAGAAGAGTTGACCCGGCGGCGCGCCGGGATCTGATCCTGAAGGCCGCGGTGCGGGTGTTCGCCCGGCAGGGGTTCGCCGCGACCCGGGTGGACGACGTCGCCGCAGAAGCGGGCGTCGCCAAGGGCAGCGTCTATCTCCACTTCGACAGCCGGGACGCCTTGCTCACGGCCGCCTTCGAGGAGTACAGAGCCCACGCGCGGGCGGTGACCCGGCAGGCCCGCACCGGCCCGGGAGACGGCCTGGAGCGGCTCTCCCGGCTGGTGCGGTCGGTGCTGGACATGGTCGTGGCCGAGCCCGAACTCGCCCGGATCCTCGTCGACCTGTGGGCCGCCGGACGGCAGGGAGGCCCCTTGGGCTTGGACATCTCGGCCGTGTACCGGGAGTACCGCGCGGTGATCGCCGAGCTGCTCGCCGAGGCCGAGGCCGAGGGGGCCTGCCGCGCCGGGGTGGGCGCGGGGCACGCGGTGGTCGTCGTCGGGGCGATCGAGGGCTGTCTGGTGCAGTGGATCGTCGACCCCACGCTGCCGGTCGCGGAGCTGACGGCGCCTCTCCTCGACGTGTGCGTCGAAGGGCTGCGGCGCGGGGGAGCGGAGTGAGGGCCGCGGGGGTCGCGGCGGCCCGCCGCCTCGACGCGCTGCTGGTGGCCCCGGACGCCGAGCGGGGCGAGCGGATCGTCTGTTACGCGGGGGCGCTCGCCGGCACCGTGTTCGCGACAGCCCTCGCCCTGCGCGCCCCGTACGCGTGGCCGGCGCTGACCGTGATCGCCGTGGTGGCCTTCGACCTGTTCGGCGGCACGGTCGTCAACGCCACCCGGTCCGCCAAGCGCCGGTTCCACCGGCCGGGGCGCTCCCGGCTCCACCACTTCGCGTTCGTGGCCGCCCATGTCCAGCCGTTCGCCCTGGCCCTGCTCGTCCCCGGGTTCGGCTGGATCTCCGCCGGCGCCCTCTACGCCCTCACGCTCACCGGGGCGGCATGCGTCCTGGTCGCCCCCGCGGATCTCCGGCAACCGGTCGCCTTCGCCGTCTCCGCCCTGGCGATCACCGTCGCGACGACCTCGGTGGCCGTCCCCGGCGAGCTGGCCTGGTTCGCCCCCGTCCTGGTGATCAAGCTGCTGCTGGCCCACCTGCTCCCGGAGCGGTGAACCCGGCGCTCGGCCCGGACCGGCGCCGAGTCGGCCGCGGACTCGGCGCCGCGTCAGCCGGAGGACCGGTCAGCGCCGCGTCAGCCGGACGACCGGTCAGCGCCGCGTCAGCCGGACGACCGGGATGTCCCGCTCGGTGCCCGCCTGGTACTCCCCGTAGCGCGGGAACAGCTCCACCAGCCCCGGCCAGACCCGCGCCTTCTCCTCGGCGGGGAGCGTCGTCGCGACGGCCCCGAACCGCTCGGTGTTCACGCGGAGTTCGACCTCCGGGGTGGACTGGAGGTTCAGGTACCACAGCGGCGGGCGGTCCGAGCCGCCGTTGGACGCCACGATCAGATAGTCCTCGCCGTCCCGCCCGTACATCAGCACCGTGCGCCGCACCGTGCCGCTGCGCCGGCCGACGTAGTCCATGAGCAGGCAGGGCACACCCAACTGAGTGGTGCCCTCCGTACCGCCGGAGGACTCGTACAGCTCGGCCTGCCGGGCGACCCAGTCGGCGGGGCTCAGCGCGACCTCCGCGTTGGCTTCCTGCTCGGCCGTCATGGTTTCTCCTTCTCTCGTGCCGTCCCGTACGGGCTGCGCCCCCATCCTGGCATCCACCCGAACCGCACCGCGGATTCGTACACCTGGACAGCCCTCCCACCGCACGGGGGAACGCGGACCGGGAACCCGCCCGGGAAGGCGTATAAAGGGTCCTTCCGGAGCAGCCGGCGTCCCCCGATGGCCCCTCCCCTCACCTCCCTCACGCGGCCGGCGTCACCGCGTCACCGATCCCAGGAGCGCCAATGAGCACTTCGGAAGAGATCAGCGCCCTGCTGGTAGCGAAGTTCGGAACCGACCCCGGGGCCATCCGCCCCGATGTTCCGCTGCACCGGCTGCGGCTGGACTCCCTCGCGCTGGAGGAGCTGCGGCTGCACATCGAGGACCGGCTCGACGTGGACCTGGAGGACGTCACGCTCACCTCGCGCGACACCTTCGACCGCCTCGTCGAGGCCGTGGACGGGAAGGTCTCCGCATGAGCGCGGACACCGGCCGGCCCTACCGCCGGGCGCCGCTCGCCCCGTTCGCCGCCGCCGTCACCGGCGTCGGCCTGGTCACCGCCGCCGGTACGGGAGCGGACGCCGCCTGGCACGGCGTCACCGAGGGACTCGCGCCCTCCGTCGGCCCGCGGCCCGAACTGGACGGGCTGCCCTGCGACTTCTTCTACTCCGTCACCGACTGCGACCCGGGAGCCGTCCTCGGGGTGGCCGCCCAGCGGCTGATGGACCGTTTCGCCCAGCTCGCCGTCATCGCCGCCCGAGAGGCCGTCGCCGACGCCGGACTCGACCCGTCCATCTGGGACAGCGGCCGCGTCGGCGTCGTCATCGGATCCGCCCACGGCGGGCTGCCCTTCTACGACGAGCAGCACGCCGCGCTCGCCGGGCGCGGACCACGCCGGGTCTCCCCGAAGCTCGCCCCACTCAGCGTCGTCAACGGCGCGGCCAGCAGCGTCAGCCTGGACCTCGGCGTCCACGGGCCCAGCCAGGCCGTCTCCACCGCCTGCTCCTCCGGCACCGTCGCCATCGGCACCGCCCACCAGATGCTCCGCTCCGGGGCCTGCGACATCGTCATCGCGGGGGGCGCGGAATCCACCTGCACCCGCCTGCTGATCGCCAGCGCGTGCAGCCTCAAGGCCGCCTCCACCCGCCGCGAGGACCCCACGGCCGCCTGCCGCCCTTTCGACATCCACCGCGACGGCTTCGTCGTCGGCGAGGGTGCCGGGCTGATCGTCATGGAGCACCCGGACCACGCCCGCGCCCGGGGCGCCGAGGTCCGCGCCCACGTGAGCGGATACGGGGCGTCCAGCGACGCCCACTCCCCGGTCGCCCCCGACCCCGAGGGCCTCGGCATCGAACGCGCCCTGCGCACCGCGCTCGCCGACGCGGGCCTCTCCCCGGCCGACGTCGGGCACGTCAACGCCCACGGCACCTCGACGCTCTCCAACGACCTGATCGAGGCGACGATGCTCCGCCGGGTCCTCGGCGAGAGCCCCCTGGTGACCTCCACCAAGGCGATGACCGGCCACACCCTCGGCGCGGCGGGCGGCATCGAGACCGCGCTCACCGTGCTCGCCCTCCAGCACCAACTGGTGCCGCCCACCGTCAATCTGGACGCACCCGACCCGAGCATCCCGATCGACGTGGTGGCCAAGGAAGCCCGCGGCGCCTCCTTCGACTGCGCCGTCAAGACCTCGCTCGGCTTCGGCGGCCACAACGCGGCACTCGTCCTGACCAGGACCTGAACGGAAGGGAACGCAGGAGCACATGCCCGAGGAGATCATCCGGACCCTGGCGGTCGACGGAGTGCGCTACAGCTACCGCGTCCTGCCGCGCGCCCACCCCGGCGAGCCCCCGGCCACCGAACCGACGCTCATTCTCGGCGGCGCGCTCCAGGGCATGTACGGCTGGCCCCAGATGGACGACCACCTGGGCCCGGCGACCGACGTGGTCACCGCCGACCTGCCCGGCATGGGCAGCGCCGACCCGCTCCCGCCCGGCCCCAGCGCCGACCTGCTGCGCCGGGCCGTGCTCGGCATCGCCGACGACATCGGCGCCCCCCGGCTCAACATCTTCGGCTTCTCCTACGGCACCGCCATCGCCTTCGGCTTCGCCCGCCGCCATCGGGAGCGGGTGGCACGCCTCGCCCTCGGCGGCGTCCCGGTCCACATCGACGCGGTCCAGGTCGCCGGCTGGGAGCGCGCCAGGCAGCTGCTGGCCTCAGGGGACCGCGAGGGGTTTGCCGCGACGGCTGCCGACGCCCTGATGTGCCTGGACCCGGAACGCGCCGTACACCGCCGGGAGCTGGCCCGCCGCTATGTGCGGCGCTCCTTCCTGCACGTGGCCACCCACTCGCCGCACGTGACGGACTCGCTGTACCGGGCGCTGGCCGACCGGCCCGATTTCTCCGGCGGCCTCACCGGCGTACCGGCGCTGGTCTTCGCGGGCGAGCACGACACGGTGACGCCGCCCGCGCGGCAGCGGGAGTTCGCCGCGACGATCGAGGGCAGCCGGTTCCTGACGGTCGGGGAGTCCGACCACTGGGTGATCCTGGAGCGGGCCGACGAAGTAGCCGCACTGGTCTCCCGGTTCTTCACCGGGCGGGAGCCGGTGGCCGACGAGACCGCGGCCGTCACCCTGCCACGCCAGGCGGGCGCCCCGGCCGGGCGGACCTGAGCGGGGCCGGGGCGGACCGGAGCGGACCCCGGCGGGGCGGACCGGAGACGCCCGGTCCGCCCCGCCGGTTCAGTGCCTCGGCACCTCAGTGCCAGAAGCCGCCGACCTTGATCCGCACCACCTGCGGGTCGTGGTCGCTCGCCTGGTCGGCGAACTCGGCGTTGATGTGCACCACGTCGTAGTCGGGGTTCCGGATGCCGGGGCTCGTCAGGATGTGGTCCAGTGTCTGCGAGTTGCCGTCGAAGACATAGCTGTACCGATCCGACGAGGGGAGCGTCGTGATCAACGGCTTGAGCGCCCCGTTCCTGGTCAGCGTCTTCATCGTCGGGGAGAACTCGAAGTCGTTGATGTCCCCGAGCGTGATGACCCGCGCGGACCTGTCCGCCTTCAGCAGGGAGGCGACGAAGGTGTTGACCTCGGCGGCCTGCTGGATCCGCTGGGCCTCCGAGGAACGCGTCGGCTCCTGGTGGCGGCCGTGCAGCGGCTGGTCGCCGCCCTTCGACGCGAAGTGGTTGCCGATGACGAAGACCGGCCTGCCCCGGAAGGTGAACTCGCCCACCAGCGGCTTGCGGCTGTTGTCCCACGCCGGGCTCGCCGGATTGATCCGGCCCGGGGAGGCGGAGAGCTGGACGCCCTTCCAGGTGTCGACGGCGCGCACCGGCGTGGTGGCGTCGCCGCCCGCTCGGCCGGTGAAGGACACCCGGTCGGGGTTGTAGAGGAAGACGTTGCGGATGTTGCCGCCGGGCTGGCCGCCGTCCTTGTTGTTCTCGGGGGCGATGTAGCGCCAGACGTAGCGCGGCCCGCCCTTCGCGACGATCGCGTCGGCGAACCGCTCCAGCGTCGCCTCGGAACCCACCGTGCCGTCGTTCACCGCCCCGTTGTCGTCCTGGATCTCCTCCAGCGAGATGATGTCGGGGGAGGCCAGGTTCACCGCGACGCCCTCGGCCAGGGTGTCGAACTTCGCCTGGTCGTCGCGCGCGTCGAGGTTCTCCACGTTGTACGTGGCGACCGCCAGCTCGTTCTTCTTCTGCTTGCGGGTCACCTCGCGCCGCAGCTTCTTGTCGACGACCGTGCCCAGTTCGGTGGCCTGCACGTTGTAGCCGCCGTAGCTCGCGTAGTCCAGCACACCGGTGGTGCGGCCCTTCAGCACGTCCCCGACGTTCGCCGTAGGCACCGGCCGCGCCGGGTCCAGCGACATCACCTTGAGACGGCCCGTGTTCTGGTCCTCGTACGAGGCGTAGAGCGTGCCGCCGCGCCGGGTCGGGTTCTCCCGCGGCTTCACGGTCACCCAGATCTCGTCGTACGCGGTCGTCGCCCCGGTCACCCGGGTGTCGGCGAACTCCACCCGGGAGCCCTCCAGCGCCTCGTACAGGTCCAGGGCGTACCGGGACGGGTCCAGAGGCAGCGCGTCGATCGCCCCGCCGCCCGCCGAGGGCACGTAACGGCCGGGCACCGAACGGGCGTCGAGGACGGCCGGGGCGGGCAGCGCGTTGCCGGAGGACAGGACGGTGGTGCGGGGCGCGGTGATCTGGGTGAGGGACTGGGTGCCGGTGCCCGGGTAGTACTCGGCCACCTCTCCGCTGACCAGGACCGCGTCGCCGGCCTTCACGGCCGGCGCGGTGGAGCCGGTGTAGACGAACAGGCCCTCGCCGGTGCGCGGGTCGCCGTCGGGGGCGGTGTCCTGGATCCAGAAGCCCCGCGAGCCACTGGCCCGCACTCCGGTGACGACACCCGGGACGCCGGTCACCGCCTGGCCGTCGAGCGGGGAGACCCGGGTGGTGCCCTGGATGTCGTGGATCCGTACGTCGCCGGGCTCGGTGGGGCCGGGCTCCTCCGGCTCCTGCCCGCCGCCGGACGTCTCGCCCTTGGCGTTGACCGGCGTCGGGGCGCCGGCGGAGAGGTCGGCGGCGTTGTCGTCCGTGTCGGCGAGCGAGGCGGCCCGCGCGACGGACGCGGTGGCCGACGCGCCGGGGACCGGGCCGCCGCCCTCCCGGACGACCGCGGAACCGTAACCGACCAGGTCGACGATCCGGGTGTCCGCCGCACAGTCCGCCGCCGACTTGCAGGTGAGCGGGGCCGTCCCGGAGACCAGGGCGACGGTGCCGCTCCCCGCCGCCATGGCGATCGTGCCGGTGGCGTCGGCGGTGGGCAGCGCGACGGTTCCGCCGGTGCCCGCGGCCTGGGCGACCAGGTAGCGGCCGCGGGGCGCGATCGACCCGGACAGCTCGGAGACCTGCCACCGCGAACCGGCCGACGGGCTGCCCGGCAGGTACTGGACGCTGAGGCCGCCGACCTCGAAGGGCGCGGAGCCGGCGTTGGCCAGCTCGACGAAGTCCCGGGTCAGCGTCGCGCCGGAGTTGCCCCCGCCGCCGTACACCTCGGAGATGACGGCGGTGGCCGACGGGACCGCCTGGGCGGCGGGCAGGGCGGTCACCGCGAGAGCGGCGGCGACGGCGCCGGTCAGCAGAACGGAACCGGATCTGTGTATCTGCACGGGAGGTGCCCCCAACTGAACTGAGTAGGAGGGGCAAAAGCTATGCGCGTAGAACAGGCATGACAAGGCGTTGGAGGTTAATTCCGGGCGTATCCCGGGTGAGCACCACGGACAGGCGCCCGGTGCGGTCCGGGGGGAGGACCGCACCGGGCGGGTCATGCGGGTGTGCGTCCCGTCCGGACGGCCGGGGTCACTGGCGGATGCGGTCGCGGATCCAGACCCCGGCCTCCTTCAGGACCCCTGTTCCCGTCCAGTTGGTCCCGTCGCAGGTGCCGGTCTTGAAGACGGCCCCGGAACGGTGGTCGTCGGAGTAGTTCCAGTTGGTCCACGAGATCTTCTTGCGCTTCATCAGGTCGAGGTAGCGCTGCGACATGGTGAAGTCGTTGGCGCCCTCGCCCGCGTAGTTCTGCGTGCCGAACTCGGTGACGAACACGGGCAGTTTGTCCGAGGCCCGGTCGAGCGCGCTCAGATACTCCTCGCGGTGCGAGGCCGCGTAGAAGTGGAAGGTGTACATGATGTTCGAGGCGCGGACGGGGTTGTTCACGACCTCCGACTCGCTGGAGCCCTCGGAAACGCCGAAGGACGACCAGGCGCGCGTTCCGACCAGGACCACCGCGTCGGGGTCCTGGGCCCGGATCACCGGAATGATCTGCTCCGCGTACGACTTGATGCGCGACCAGCTCACGCCCGAGGGCTCGTTGGCGATCTCGTAGAGCACACCCGGGTGGTTCTTGTACTTCTTCGCCATCGCCGTGAAGAAGGTCTTCGCCCGCGCCAGGTTGGCGTTCGGGTCGCCCGGGGAGAGCATGTGCCAGTCGATGACCGCGTACATGCCGCGGGCGTGCGCCGCGTCGACGAACTTCTGCGCCCGGGCGGTGAATCCGGCCGGGTCGGTCTCGTACCCGCCCTCCTGCACGTAGGTGGAGACGCGCAGCACGTCGGCGCGCCAGTCCTGGGCCAGGGCGTTGAGCGATCCGTCCGTGACGCACTGGGCGTACCACTGGGTGCCGTGCGTGCTCATCCCGTTGAGCGCGACCGCCTGGCCGGAGTCGTTGCAGAGCTGACGGCCGCAGACGGAGAGCTGTCCGTTGGCGGCGAGCGGGGTGGCGGCGGCGGGGGAGGCGGGGGCCGGGGCGGCTCCCGCCCGGACGGGGGCCATCAGTGCGGTGACGACACCGAGCGCGGACGCGGCGAGCAGGGCCTTGCGGGCCATTGTGCGGCGAGGGGTCGTGACGGCGGTGCCGGTGGGGGGAGTGGTGCGCTGGTGCATGGTGGTGCTCCCTTCGGAGGGGGTGGGAGGCGCCATGTCGGCAGGACTGAAAGTAAAGCTTCCTTTCAATTGCCGTCAACCGTGTTGGGAAACTTTCCTGTCTATTAACGCGCTGGGCGGCAGGGCCTGTTGGGGCCCTGCCGCCCAGCGCCCGTCCTTGTGCGCCGGTGTGCCGGTCTCCCGCCCGGCCCTCCCTGGTCGCTCAGCCCTGGGGCAGCGGGTAGACCGCCAACGAGAACGAGTGGCCCGCCGGGTCCCCGTACACCCTCACGTCCCGGGGGCCGCTGTTGCTGTCGCCGGTGTCGACGGGCCGGGCCCCCAGCCCGATCGCCTCCCGCTCGGCCTCGTCGATGTTCTCTGCGCCGACCAGGATCCGCAGGTGCGCCTGCTGCGAGTCCTCCGGGCGCGGCCAGCTCGGCGGGGCGTAGCCGTGGTCGCGGCGGATCGCCAGCCGGACGCCGTCGTTGCCGACGATCTCGACGAAGTCGGGGTCGGAGCCGATCCGTATCTCCGCGTCGAGCAGAGCCGCGTAGAACTCGGCCAGTTCGACGGGTTCGGCGCAGTCAAGGACGAGGACGCTCGTTTTCTCCACAGTCATGCGGGAACCAGTACCCCCACCGGGCGCTGCCACGCCGCCACGGGCCCGTCCGGAAATCCGGAATCCGGGCCACCGGCGCGGACGCGTCCTGGGTGAGGAAACACTCCACGCGACCTAAGGTGCGAACCATGGCACGGAGCGCGGCGCATCCCGGGCCGGCCGGGGACGAGACCGCCCCGGACGGACCCGACCCCCGGCGTTGGCGGGCCCTGGCCGTCTGCCTGGTGGCGGGCTTCATGACCCTGCTGGACGTCTCCATCGTCAACGTGGCCCTCCCCTCGATCCGCGAGGGCCTGAACACCCCCGAGTCCGACCTCCAATGGGTGCTCTCCGGCTACGCACTCGCCTTTGGGCTCTTCCTCATCCCCGCCGGACGCCTGGGCGACGCGCGGGGCCGCCGGGCGGTCTTCATGGCGGGGCTCGCCCTCTTCACCCTGGCCTCCGCAGCCTGCGGGGCCGCCCAGTCCAGCCTGTGGCTGGTCGTCGCCCGCCTGGTGCAGGGCATCGCGGGCGGGCTGATCTCCCCGCAGATCTCCGCCCTGATCCAGCAGATGTTCTCCGGGCGCGAGCGCGGCCGGGCCTTCGGCATGTTCGGCACCGTCGTCGGCATCTCCACGGCCGTGGGTCCGCTGCTCGGCGGCCTGCTCATCCAGGCCGCCGGACCGGACCACGGCTGGCGCTGGGTCTTCTACGTCAACCTCCCGCTCGGCGCCGTCTGCCTGCTGCTCGCCCACCGGCTGCTCCCGGACACCCCCTCGGCCGGCCGGGTGAGGCCGCGCGACCTGGACCCGGTGGGCGTCGCCCTGCTCGGGGCCGGGGTGCTGGCGCTGCTGCTGCCGTTCGTCCAGGCCCACCAGTGGCCCGGAAACGGAAAGTGGCTGCTCCTCGTCCTGGCCGGGGCCCTGCTCGCCGCGTTCGTGGCCTGGGAGTCGCGATGCGCGGGCGGACCCACCCACCCGGTCCTGGACCTGTCGTTGTTCCGGCTGCGCTCGTTCTGGCTGGGCTGCCTGCTGATCCTGCTCTACTTCGCCGGGTTCACCTCGATCTTCTTCGTCACGACGCTCTATCTCCAGTCCGGTCTGGGCTACTCCGCCCTCCTGGCCGGGCTCGCCATCACCCCCTTCGCCCTCGGCTCCGGCGTCGCCGCGTCCATCGGAGGCCGGCTCGTCGGGCGCTTCGGCCGCCCCCTCGTGGTGGCGGGCCTGGCCATGGTCGCCGTGGGCCTCGCCGGCACCGCCCTCGCCGTCCACCTGGTCCCCGGCACCGGCGCGGGCTGGGCGATGGCCGCCCCGTTGCTCCTCGCCGGTCTCGGCAGCGGCCTGGTCATCGCCCCGAACCAGACGCTGACCCTCGCGGAGGTGCCGGTGAACCGGGCCGGCAGCGCCGGGGGGACCCTGCAGACCGGCCAGCGGGTCGGCTCCGCGATCGGGATCGCCGCCGTCGGCGCGGTGTTCTTCGCCCAGGTCGGCCCGGACGGCTGGGCCGACGCCTACGACCACGGGCTCGTCGTCTCCGTCGCCTTCGTCCTGGCCGCCCTGATCGTGGCGCTGGCGGAGGTCGGAGCCGACCGACGGGGCAGACGACGCACAGCACACGAACCGAACGAAGCATCGAGGAGCGCGGCATGAGCGACACGACAGCGGACAGCGCCGGGAGCGACGGCAACACCTCCTACGGCCACAAGCCGTTCAAGCGGTCCCGGAGCCACTTCGCCGACCGCATCACCGCCGACGGGCGCGACGGATGGCCCGTGGAGCCGGGCCGCTACCGGCTCGTCGTCAGCCGTGCCTGCCCCTGGGCGAGCCGCGCCCTGGTCTCCCGGCGCCTCCTCGGCCTGGAGGACGCCCTCCCCCTCGCCGTCGCCGACCCGATCCAGGACGACCGCAGCTGGCGCTTCACCCTCGACCCGGGCGGCACGGACCCGGTCCTCGGCATCCGCCACCTGAGCGAGGCCTACGACGCCCGGGAGCGCGGCTATCCCGGCGGTGTCAGCGTGCCCGCGATCGTGGACGTACCGAGCGGGAAACTGGTCACCAACGACTACCAGCGGATCACCCTCGACCTCGCCACCGAATGGACCGCGCTGCACCGGCCCGGCGCCCCCGACCTCTACCCGGAACCGTTGCGCGACGAGATCGACGAGGTCATGGAGGGCATCTACCGGGACGTCAACAACGGCGTGTACCGCGCGGGGTTCGCCAGCTCCCAGGAGGAGTACGAGGAGGCGTACGCCGCCCTGTTCCGCCGCCTCGACCTGGTCTCCGCCCGCCTCGCGGACCGCCGCTACCTGGTCGGCGACACCATCACCGAGGCCGACATCCGGCTCTTCACCACCCTGGTCCGCTTCGACGCCGTCTACCACGGCCACTTCAAGTGCAACCGGAACAAGCTGACCGAGGACCCCGTCCTGTGGGGCTACGTCCGCGACCTCTACCAGACGCCCGGATTCGGCGACACGGTCGACTTCGACCACATCAAGCGGCACTACTACCAGGTGCACACCGGCATCAACCCCACCGGCATCGTCCCCGCCGGCCCCGACCTCTCCGGCTGGACCGCTCCGCACCACCGCGACCAGCTCGGCGGTCGCCCGTTCGGCGACGGCACACCCCCGGGCCCGGTGCCCCCGGGCGAGCGGGTCACCCCGGCGACCGCCGCCTGACCGGGGCGCCCGGGGCACGGGCCCGGCGGACGTGACGCGCGCCCGCCACCCCGGGCGTGTCCGGCGGATCAGGACCGCGTCCTAGCGGACCGCAGCTGTCCGCAAGCCCCCGTACCGTGCGGACCATGGCAGCGAAGACGCACCGCACCGCCGCACAGCCCACCGTCCTCTGCGCGCGGGCGCTCAACCGGGCGACCCTGGAGCGACAGCTCCTGCTGCGCCGGTCGGCGATGTCCGCGAAGGACGCGGTCGCGCACCTCCTCGGGCTCCAGGCCCAGAACACCAAGCCCCCCTACTTCCAGCTGTACGCCCGCCTCGCGGACTTCGACCCCGAAGAGCTGTCCGCCCTGATGGAGTCCCGCGAGGTGGTCCGGATCGTCACCCTCCGCTCCACCCTCCACACCCATACGGCGGACGACGCGCTCACCCTGCGCCCCCTGGTGCAGGCGGCGCGCGAGCGAGAGCTGAAGACCTTCCGGCACGGGCTGGAAGGAGTGGACCTGGACCGGCTCGCCGCGGTGGCCGAGGAGCTGGTCGTGGAGCGCCCGCGTCCGGTGAAGGAGCTGCGGGAGGAGCTCCTCGCCCGCTGGCCGGACGCCGACCCCCTCGCGCTCACCGTCGCCGCCCGCTGTCTGCTGCCCCTGGTCCAGGTCACCCCGCGCGGACTGTGGGGACGCGGTGGACAGGTCGCCCTGACCACCGCGGAGCACTGGCTGGGCCGGCCCGCCGAACCGGTGGCCGCGCCCGACGCCACCGTGCTGCGCTACCTGGGCGCGTTCGGCCCCGCCTCGGTGATGGACTTCCAGGCATGGGCGGGACTCACCCGCACGAAGGAGGTCTTCGAACGGCTCAGGCCCCGGCTGCTCACCTTCCGGGACGAGAGGGGCGTCGAGCTCTTCGACCTCCCGGACGCCCCGCGCCCCGACCCGGGCACCCCGGCCCCGCCGCGCTTCCTGCCCGAGTTCGACAACCTCCTCCTCGGCCACGCCGACCGCACCCGTGTGATCGCCCCGGTGAACAAGGGGCGCAACGGGGTGGGCAACCAGGCGTACGGGTCCGTGCTGATCGACGGGTTCTTCGACGCGGTCTGGCGCGTCGAACGCGAGGGCGGCACCGCGATCCTGACCGTCCAGCCGCTGCGGAGCCTGGTCCGCGCCGAGCGCGCGGAGATCACCGAGGAGGCGGCGCGAATGCTGACCGTGATGACGGACGCGACGGACCACGACGTCCGGTTCGGCACGTTCCTGGACTACGGCGACTGAGACCCTCTGCGGCCCCGCGGCCCGCAGATCAGGGGTGGGGGGTCAGGGCAGCAGCCCCGCCCGGCGGGCCGCCACCACGGCCTCCAGCCGCGTGTGCGCCCCCAACTTCCGCATCGCGGACCGCAGATACCCCTTCACCGTCTCCGGCCGCAACCCCAGCCGCTCGGCGGCCGCCGCGTTCGTCGCGCCCGCCGCCACACACGCCACCACGTCCACCTCGCGCGGCGCGAGGCGGACCTCCCGGGCCGCGGGCACCCTGGCCCCCGCCGCCGAGGCCAGCCGCCCGCAGACGTCCAGCAACTCGTCGCGCAGGGCCGGGTCCAGAACCCTCGGGACCAGGGCGCGCAGTTCGCGGTGGGCCTCGCGCACGTCCTCCCAGGCGCCGGGCACCGTGTCCGGATCGGTCACCTGCTCCCGGCCCGCCGCCAGCAACCGCCGCACCTCGTCCCGCACCGCGAGCGACTGCTCCACGTCACGGGCCGCCGCCACCATCGCGTCGAACGTCCGGTCGCCCAGCGTGACCGGCGTACGCAGCGCCCCGTACAGCACGCCCCGCACCGCACGCCGTACGACGACCGGGACCACGACGACCGAGCGCAGCCCCTCCGCCGCCACCGCCGCGTCGTACTCGTGGCTGATGTGGCGCGACGAGGCGTAGTCCGTCACCGCACAGGGCCGGGACAGCGCGATGGCCTTGCCGCCCAGGCCGCTCCCGGCGGAGATGACCAGCCCCCGCAGCGCACTGGTCTGCGCTCCGTTCAGCTCGGCGATCCGCGCATGGCGCGCGTCGGACAGCAGGCCGCCGAAGACCACCGGGAGCCCGCTCGTGCGGCGCAGCCTCAACAGCGCGGCCTGCATCTCGACCGTGTCGACCGGTTCCGGCACTCCGACGTCCTCCCGCCCGGCCCCTGCCGCTCTCCCCCGCACGGGGGAGCGGACCACCCCCGTCCGGGGGTGGTGAGACCTGGGTCACTGTTTACATGATGTTAGGCGACCGGTCCGTAATGAGGAGGGCACATGTCGGCAACCAGCGCTACCGAGACGTTCCGGGCCGCCCGGGACTTCCTGCTGGAGCACCGCGAGGACTACGAGCGGGCCTACGCGGGCTTCCGCTGGCCCCGGGCGGACCACTTCAACTGGGCCCTGGACTGGTTCGACGTCATCGCCGAGAACAACGACCGCACCGCCCTGCACATCGTGGAGGAGGACGGCCGGCGCACCGAGGTGTCCTTCGCCGCGATGTCGGAGCGCTCCGACCGGGCCGCCAACTGGCTGAAGGGACAGGGCGTACGGGCGGGCGACCGCGTCCTCGTGATGCTCGGCAACCAGGTCGAGCTGTGGGAGACCGCCCTCGCCGCGATGAAGCTGCGCGCCGTCGTCATCCCCGCCACCCCGCTCCTCGGCCCCGCCGACCTGCGCGACCGGGTGGAGCGCGGCCGGGTGCGCCATGTGCTCGTGCGGGACGCGGACACCGCGAAGTTCGACGAGGTTCCCGGGGACTACACCCGCATCGCGGTGGGCGAGGAGGTGGCGGGCTGGCTCCCGTACGCGGGAGCGGCCGAGGCGTCCGCCGCGTTCACCCCGGGCCGGGAGACGGACGCGGACGAGCCGCTGATGCTCTACTTCACCTCCGGCACCACCGCCAGCCCCAAGCTGGTCGAGCACACCCATGTGTCCTACCCCGTGGGCCACCTGTCGACGATGTACTGGATCGGGCTCAGGCCGGGCGACGT
This sequence comes from Streptomyces sp. CA-278952, assembly GCF_028747205.1. Taxonomy (NCBI): domain Bacteria; kingdom Bacillati; phylum Actinomycetota; class Actinomycetes; order Kitasatosporales; family Streptomycetaceae; genus Streptomyces; species Streptomyces sp. CA-278952. The sequence continues at coordinate 1,292,713 of NZ_CP112880.1, read as the reverse complement.
CCATCTGAACATCTCCTCGCCCGGCTGGGCCAAGCACGCCTGGTCCAACCTCTTCGCCCCGTGGACCGCCGAGGCCACCGTCTTCATCTTCAACTACACCCGCTTCGACCCGGGCCGCCTGATGGCCGAGATGGACCGCTCGCGCATCACGAGCTTCTGCGCCCCGCCGACCGTCTGGCGCATGCTCATCCAGGCCGACCTCAGCCAGTTGAAGGTCCCGCCGCGCGAGGTCGTCGCGGCCGGTGAGCCGCTGAACCCGGAGGTCATCGAGACGGTCCGGCGGGAGTGGGGCGTCACCATCCGCGACGGGTTCGGCCAGACGGAGACCGCCGTCCAGGTCGCCAACACCCCCGGCCAGCTCCTCAAGACCGGCTCCATGGGCCGGCCGAGCCCCGGCTTCACCGTCGAACTGCTCGACCCGGTCACCGGCCGGCCCGGGGCGGCCGAGGGCGAGATCTCCCTCGACCTGGCCGACCACCCCGTCGGCCTCATGACCGGCTACCACGGCGACCCGGACCGCACCGCCGAGGCCATGGCGGGCGGCTACTACCGCACCGGGGACATCGGCGCACGGGACGAGGACGGCTACATCACCTATGTGGGCCGCGCCGACGACGTGTTCAAGGCCTCCGACTACAAGATCTCGCCGTTCGAGCTGGAGAGCGCCCTGCTGGAGCACGAGGCGGTCGCCGAGGCCGCCGTCGTGCCCGCCCCCGACCCGCTCCGCCTCGCCGTCCCGAAGGCGTACGTGGTGCTCGCGGAGGGCTGGGAGCCGGGACCGGACACCGCGAAGGTCCTCTTCGAGCACTCCCGCGCGGTCCTCGCCCCGTACAAACGCATCCGCAGGCTGGAGTTCGCGGAGCTGCCCAAGACCGTGTCCGGCAAGATCCGCCGCATCGAACTGCGTGAACGCACCGCCTTGGGCTCCGGCGCCGAGTTCGACGAGGGGGACCTCACGTGAACACCCGGTCCTACGCGCACGGCATCGGCTCCACCCCGCTGCTCGGCGACACCATCGGCCGCAACCTCGACCGGACCGCCGCGGCACACGGCGACCGCGAGGCGCTGGTCGACATGGCCTCGGGCCGGCGCTGGACGTACACCGCATTCGTCGCGGACGTCGACGCGTTGGCCCGCGCCCTGATGGCGTCGGGGGTGGCGAGGGGCGACCGGGTCGGCATCTGGGCGGTCAACTGCCCGGAGTGGGTGCTCGTCCAGTACGCCACGGCCCGGATCGGGGCCGTCATGGTCACGATCAACCCCGCCTACCGCGCGCACGAGGTGGGGTTCGTCCTCCAACAGGCCGGCGTCTCCCTGCTGGTCGCCTCCCTCTCCCACCGCACCAGCGACTACCGGGCCCTCGTCGAACAGGTCCGCTCCGCCTGCCCCGACCTGCGCGCCGTCCACTACATCGGCGACCCGTCCTGGGACGAGCTGACCGCGGCCGCGCCCGCCGTCACAGGGAAGCAACTGGCCGCCCGCGAGGCGGAGCTGTCCTGCGACGACCCGATCAACATCCAGTACACCTCGGGCACCACGGGGTTCCCCAAGGGGGCGACGCTCTCCCACCACAACATCCTCAACAACGGGTATTTCGTCGGGGAGACGATCGCGTACACGGAGGCCGACCGGGTCTGCCTCCCGGTCCCCTTCTACCACTGCTTCGGCATGGTGATGGGCAACCTCGCCAGCACCTCGCACGGCGCCTGCATCGTGATCCCGGGTCCGTCCTTCGAGCCGGCAGCCGTGCTGACCGCCGTCCAGGAGGAGCGCTGCACCTCGCTGTACGGCGTGCCCACCATGTTCATCGCCGAGCTGAACCTGCCGGACTTCGCCGGGTACGACCTCTCCTCGCTGCGCACCGGCATCATGGCCGGTTCGCCCTGCCCGGCCGAGGTGATGAAGCGGGTCGTCGCCGAGATGCACATGGCCGAGGTGTCCATCTGCTACGGGATGACGGAGACGTCTCCGGTCTCCACCCAGACCCGCCGCGACGACGACCTGGACCGCCGCACCGGCACGGTGGGCCGCGCGCTGCCGCACATCGAGGTCAAGGTCGTGGACCCCGTCACCGGCGTCACGCTGCCGCGCGGCACCGCCGGCGAGCTGCGGACCCGCGGCTACAGCGTGATGCTCGGCTACTGGGACCAGCCCGACCGTACCGCCGAGGTCGTCGACGCCGGTCGGTGGATGCACACGGGGGACCTGGCGGTGATGCGCGAGGACGGATACGTCCAGGTCGTCGGCCGGATCAAGGACATGATCATCCGGGGCGGCGAGAACGTGTACCCACGGGAGATCGAGGAGTTCCTGTACGGCCACCCGAAGGTCGCCGACGTCCAGGTGGTCGGGGTGCCGGACGAGCGCTACGGCGAGGAGATCCTGGCCTGCGTCATCCCCCGGGACCCCGCCGACCCGCCCACCCTGGAGGAGATCTCCGCCTACTGCCGGGAGCGGCTCGCGCACTACAAGATCCCGCGCAGGCTGCGGATCCTGGAGACCTTCCCGATGACGGTGAGCGGGAAGGTCCGCAAGATCGAACTGCGCGCGGCGTACGCGGACGGAAAACCCGGCGCGAGACCAGGCCCACCGCTATGAGCTGCGGTCCGAGACCGAGGACGGCATGTTCTGTTCCGCCCAGACCACCTTGCCGGTGACCGTGCGGGACGAACCCCAGCGGCGGCACAGCATGTTGATGAGCTGAAGGCCCCGTCCGCCCTCGTCGCTGAGGCCCGCGTGCTGGATCTGGGGCAGGTCGGGGCCGGTGTCCGACACCTCCACGACGAAGCGTTCCCCGCGCAGCAGCCGCAGCTCGCCGGGGCCGTTCCCGTAGCGCAGTGCGTTGCCGACCAGTTCGGAGACGACGAGCTCGGAGACGTCGGCGAGTTCGTCGAGCCCCCAGGCGGCGAGCTGGCCCGTGACGAGACCACGGGCGACCGAGGCGGCCCGGCCGTCCTGCGGCAGCTCCCACACCCGCAGGTCCCCAGCCGGGAGTGCGGCGCTCGTGGTGACGAGGAGCACCGCCTCGTCGAACCGGGCGGCGGCGGCCGGGGCGCGCTCCACTAGACCGCCCTTCTCCAGCGTCCCGGGCGGCAGGCTCAGCGCCGCCGCACGCAGCCGGTCCAACTGGGCGTCCACGTCCTCGTCACGGGACTTGATCAGGCCGTCCGTGTACATGACCAGGTGGGCGCCGTCCGGGACGCGCAGCCGCAAGGGGTCGTACGGGATCACGCCCGCCCCCAGCGGCGCGCCGGTCGGCACCGGGACGAGGTCGGCGGCGCCCTGCCCGTCGAGGAGCAGCGGCGGCAGGTGCCCGGCGCTCGCCAGCGTGTAGGAGGAGTCGGCGGGGTCGTAGACCGCGCACAGGCAGGTGGAGACCTGCTCGTCCTCCAGGTCGCGGGTGGCCAGGTCGAGCCGCGCGAGGATCCGCTCGGGGGCCATGTCCAGGGTCATCAGCGTGCGGGCCACCGTCCGCAGGCGCCCCATGGTGGCGGCGGCGGGCAGCCCGTGCCCCATCACGTCGCCCACCATCAGGGCCGTCCGTCCGCCGGGCAGGGCCATCACGTCGTACCAGTCCCCGCCCACGCCGTGATGCGCCGCCGCGGGCGCGTACTCGGAGTGCACCCGTAGGCCCGGCGTCGCCGGGGTGACGCGCGGCAGCAGGGAGCGCTGCAACGAGATGACGTGCTCGCGCTCCCGCCCGTACAGACGTGCGTTGTCGATGAAGATCGCCGCCTTGGAGGCGAGCTGCTCCGCCAGCGCCAGGTCGGTGGTGGAGAACGGCGGGGTTCCGCGGCCGCGGACGAAGTCGGCGCTGCCGAGCAGCAGCCCACGGGCGATCAGGGGCACGGCCAGGTAGCTGTGCACGCCGGCGGCGCGCAACTGTGCGGCGGCGCTCGCGGTGGGTGCGACGTGGAGGAAGTCGTCGTCGCGTATTTTGCTCAGCAGCACCGGCTTGCCCTGCCGGAGGACGTACCGGTGGAGCAGCGTCTCGTGCGGCTCCTTGGCGTGCACGAAGATCTCGCCCACCGGGGTCGGCTCCAGGTTGGAGAGCTCCTCGATGGCGCACAGCGCCGTGGCCCGCATCTGCGGGATTCCGCGTTCGGTCCTCCGGGAGCCCTCGTCGCCCCGCAGGACGCTCTCGAGGATGTCCACGGCCGCCCCGTCGGCGAAACGGGGCACGGTGAACTCGGCGAGTTCCTGTGCGGTGCGTTCCAGGTCCAGGGTCGTGCCGATGCGGGAGCTGGCGGAATTCAGCCAGGCGAGACGGCTGCGCGTGGTGAGCCAGTCCGGCGGCAGGACGCCTCTGCTCCGGCGGAACCGCACGTTCGCGCCGGCCGAGCGTTGCCCGGCGGAGCCCCGGCCGGGCAGGCGCCGTCTACCACTGCCGGCGTTCACCCTTCCGCCTCCCAACAGGACTCGACGCCTCTTGGTGCCCAGTGTGCACCGGAAACCGCCGCGGCACCTCCGGATACCCCTGATGGGGATCGCCTGTTCAGGAACTGTGCCCCGGCGTCCGTTCCGCGCCCTGCTGTACGGCTCCCCGGCTCGACTTCCACGACGGGGTGATGAGCGTTGGCGACCGACCGCAACGGTCACGACCTGTACAACGGCACATCAGGGGCGGCCTCGCAGCTGGACCGTGCCGTGGAGGACTTGCCCCTCCTCCGCCCTGCGGAGGCCGGGGCGGTCGACGACCTCCCGGGTCAGGCACGCGTAGAGGTCTGCGGAGCGGGGCGGGGGCGGGTCAGGCGGCTTCGATGATGTCGGGGCCGCCCCGGGTCGCCGCCGCCCACTCGATGAGCAGCACTTCGTATGTCGCCGCCTCCACCTCGGACCAGCCCTCTCCGGAGGCGTCGACGAGGGCGCGGATGGCCTCGTTGGCGTGCTCGGCGGCGGGCGCGGGGCGGTTGGCGGGGAGGGAGCTGTCCGGGAGTAAAGCCATGCGCACAGCTTACGTGCCGCCACTGACAGCCACGGCTTCCGAAGTGTCCGGGGCCCCCGGGGCGTTCGGCACACGCGGGATCCTCGTGCTCTCCGCGGCACCCGACGGCCGGGCAGCAAAGGTCAGTTCGCGCCGCATGCAGACCCGGGGCCAGCGGTCCAGGCCGTGCTGGGCCTCCTCGGCGCGGATCGTGCGCAGTCCGTCGGTGAGTTCGCGTTCGGCCAGCACGCGGAAGCCGATACGGGCGTAGTACGGCGCGTTCCACGGCACATCGGTGAAGGTGGTCAGGGTGAGGGCCGCCATGCCCCGGGCCGCGGCCAGGGCGGCGAGGTGGGCGATCAGCTCCCGGCCGATGCCCCGGCGGGCGGCGACGGGGTCGACCGAGACCTGCTCGATGTGCAGGGCGTCGTCGACAGGGTCGGCGAGTACATAGCCGAGCGGCCGGTCGCCGGTGGCGGAGAGGGGGTCGGAGGCCACCCAGCAGCGGCCTGCCAGCCGGTAGCTCTCCAGCAGTTCGAGCGGGGGCGGATCGTCGTCGGCCACGAAGGCCATACCCAGGTCCCGGAACGGTTCCCCTGCGGCGCGCTCGATGTCCTGGAGCAGCGGGAGATCCGAGCGTCTGGCGGAGCGGATACGCATGTACTCAGTGTGCCGCGCCGGACGGCGGACCGGTACGCGGTGGCCGGATATGGATGTCCGGCCGACAGCATCCGGGCACGAGCGTGCTCCCGGAGTCCCTGGAGTCGCACCCCGGGCCCTCGCGTTCGGCACCGCTCAGGCGCCCGTGCTCACCAGTTCGTCCGCGGGGCTGTTCACCGGCTGCGGGGTGCCGGTGAGGTCTATGACGAAGAGCGCGAGGCCGATGCCGTCCGCGCGGGCCCGGGCGTCGGCCGCGTATCCCGCGAGGGAGAAGAACACGCCGGTCACCGACGCGCCCAGCGCGTTGAGCCAGAGGGTCTCGACCGCGCGCAGCGTCGTCGCCCGGGTGCTGGAGTCGACCCGCGCGATCAGCCCGTCGGCCCGCAGGTCGATGCCGGAGGCGGGGCCCGCCCCGGGCCGGCCGACATCGCGGTAGCCCAGCCAGGCCAGATAGAGACCGGCCGTGCTCACCGCGTCGTGGCCCGTGCGGATCGTTACCGGCCGGAAGGCCGGGCGCGGGTGCGCGGCGGTGCGCGGGAGGGGGATGTGGGCGGGGGAGACCGGCGGGGCCGGGGCCGGCGCGGCGGCCACCGGGCGCACCGGAATCCGCAGGACGGTCCCGCACGGACAGCACAGCTCGGGCTGGGGCCACTGGTTCTCCCGGGCGCAGGACGCACAACGGACGGTGACCCACGCGTCGTTCCAGCTGCGGTGGGTGACCAGGACCGCCGGGGCGTCCCGCAGCAGCGGCGGTGCGGTGGGCGTCCCGCACGGGCAGGGGTAGGCCGGTGTTCTGTAGGCGTGGTCCCGACTGCAGACAGGGCACCGTACCGGCACGGACTCCACGATCGTCTCCCTCCGGCACGGACGGCGCGGCCGACTGCGCTCCGTGCCTCCCTCGTCACGCCATCGTCCACCAGGAGCGAGGCTCTGGGGAGGGGATTGGCGGACTTCGTGGGGGCGGTCGGCCGCCCGCGCCCTTGACGAGGGTCGCCCCACGTTTTAGATTGCTTCCGTATAGCAGAACTGAATTTCCGTAATGCGGAATTGGTGCTCTCAGGTGGCGCGACAGAGCCCGACTCCACCAATCCCGAGCAGGAGCACTCAATGCCTCGTATGACCGCTGCCCGAGCGGCAGTTGAGATCCTCAAGCGCGAAGGCGTCAGCAACGCGTTCGGTGTGCCGGGTGCGGCGATCAACCCCTTCTACGCGGCCCTCAAGGCCTCCGGCGGGGTGCAGCACACACTGGCCCGGCACGTCGAGGGCGCCTCCCACATGGCCGAGGGCTACACGCGGGCCAAGGCCGGCAACATCGGCGTCTGCATCGGCACGTCGGGCCCGGCGGGCACCGACATGATCACCGGTCTGTACTCCGCCATCGCCGACTCCATCCCGATCCTGTGCATCACCGGCCAGGCCCCGACCGCCGTGCTGCACAAGGAGGACTTCCAGGCCGTCGACATCGCGTCGATCGCCAAGCCGGTCACCAAGGCGGCGACGACCGTCCTGGAGGCCGCGCAGGTCCCCGGCGTCTTCCAGCAGGCCTTCCACCTGATGCGCACCGGTCGGCCCGGTCCGGTCCTCATCGACCTGCCGATCGACGTCCAGCTCACCGAGATCGAGTTCGACCCCGAGCTGTACGAACCCCTCCCGGTGCACAAGCCCGCGGCCTCCCGCAAGCAGATCGAGCGGGCGATCCAGATGCTGAACGCCTCGGAGCGCCCGGTGCTCGTCGCGGGCGGCGGCATCATCAACGCCGACGCCTGCGAACTCCTGGTGGAGTTCGCCGAGCTGACCGGCGTCCCGGTCGTCCCGACCCTGATGGGCTGGGGCATCCTCCCCGACGACCACGAGCTGAACGCCGGCATGGTGGGCCTCCAGACCTCGCACCGCTACGGCAACGCGAACTTCCTGGAGTCCGACTTCGTCCTCGGCATCGGCAACCGCTGGGCCAACCGCCACACCGGCAAGCTGGACGTCTACACCCAGGGCCGCACCTTCGTCCACGTCGACATCGAGCCCACCCAGCTCGGCAAGATCTTCGCCCCGGACCTCGGCATCGCCTCCGACGCCAAGGCCGCGCTGACGCTCTTCGTCGAGGTGGCGCGCGAGCTGAAGGCCGCGGGCGAGCTGAAGGACCGCTCGGCGTGGGCCGCGTCCACACAGGAGCGCAAGGCGACCCTCCAGCGCCGGACCCACTTCGACAACGTGCCGCTCAAGCCGCAGCGCGTGTACGAGGAGATGAACCGGGCGTTCGGCCCCGAGACCCGTTACGTCACCACGATCGGGCTCTCCCAGATCGCCGGCGCGCAGATGCTGCACGTCTACAAGCCGCGCCACTGGATCAACTGCGGCCAGGCGGGCCCCCTCGGCTGGACGATCCCGGCCGCTCTGGGTGTGGCCACCGCGGACCCGGAGGGCACGGTCGTCGCGCTCTCCGGCGACTACGACTTCCAGTTCATGCTGGAGGAGCTGGCCGTCGGCGCGCAGCACCGCATCCCGTACGTCCACGTCCTGGTGAACAACTCCTACCTGGGGCTCATCCGCCAGGCGCAGCGCAACTTCGACATCGACTTCCAGGTCAACCTGGAGTTCGAGAACATCAACTCCCCGGAGCTGGGCGTCTACGGCGTGGACCACGTCAAGGTCGTCGAGGGACTCGGCTGCAAGGCGATCCGGGTCACCGAGCCGGACCAGCTGCTGCCGGCCTTCGAGGAGGCGAAGAAGCTCGCCGCGGAGTTCCGGGTGCCGGTGGTCGTGGAGGCGATCCTGGAGCGGGTCACGAACATCGCGATGAGCGGCAGTGACATCGCGTCGGTCAACGAGTTCGAGGACATCGCGACGGACGCGTCCCACGCGCCCACCGCGATCCGCCCCCTGACGGCGTCCTGACCGCGTCCTGACGGGCCCGTCCCCCCGACGAAGGGCCCCTGCCCCGGAGCGAACCTCCGGGGCAGGGGCCCTCGCCGTGCCCGGGCCTTCCGACGGCCCACCCGGCGGCATGAGCAGGGCCAGGACTCCCGCCCTGCTCATCCCTCCCTCCGTCGCAGAGCGCCCTATCACTCGAACGAGGGACGCAACATCGGGCCATGCTCGCGCGGTATGAGAGGTGGCCTACGAGCCACCCTCCGTGCAGGCACTCCGCGGCTCCGGACCAACGGCATCGGTCACCTGCCGGGGGGATCCGCCGGCGCCGGGCCGAGGACCGCGCGATTCAGGCCTGCTGAGGCGTCCTCGCACGTGACCGGATTACGGCGCCCGTGCGGCGGGACGGGGTGTGCTGCTCAAGAACGCGGATTCTCCGCGGGAACCGCTGGGGAGGGTGTCGGACGCGGTCGGGCAGACGCAGCTCCCGCAGTCGGCCCGACGCCACCCGTCGACCCCCGACGAGTCCCAGGCGCCTGTCCGACGGGCGGCGACGCACAACCGAAGAAGGAGATGTCCAAGCATGTCCACAGTCACGACGTCCGGAATCTGGACCGCTGTCAGCCCTGCCCCGCCCAACCTCTCGGGTCTCAGCAGCGACCATGTCCAGTGGGGTGTTCCTGTCGGCGGGGGCAAGAGCGGTTACGTGTTCGCCGGCGGGACGATCGAGGTGAAGGCCGACGGCTCCGAGTTCACGCTGGGTACCTTCACCCACCAGAACTTCCCCATCCAGGGCGGGGCGAACAACCAGTTCGACGTCGATCTCGCGGTGCGCGTCCGGTTCGAGGAGGACGACACCGACCGCGACTTCAGCTTCCGTTTCCACCACTTCGAGACGCCCAACGACGGCCCCACCCCCGACGACGAGGTCGACCTGCCCACCAGGGTCTCCCCGGAGAGCGTGACCATCGACGGCGAGGAGTACGCCGTCGTGATCACGGGCTTCAAGCAGAACGGCCAGATCGTCAACAAGTTCATCAGCCCGGAGAACGGCGCCAACAGCGCCCACATCGTCGCCGCGCTCTCCCGGGTCGGTGCCCCGGACGTCGTCATCGCCGACATCCACTACAAGGGTGCGGTCAAGCGCACGCAGGCCGACGAGTACGTCGAGATCGTCAACCGGGGCACGGCCCCCGCGGACATCTCCGGCTGGACCCTCTTCGCCGATGACCCCGGCCAGAACTTCGCCTTCCCGCCGAACACCGTGCTCCAGCCCGGCCAGCGGATCCGTATCTACACCAACGAAGTCCACCCGGAGTGGGGCGGTTACGTCTACGGCAGCGGACGCCCCCTCTGGAACGACAAGGGCGACACCGCCCGCCTCCGCGACACCGACGACACAGTCGTCTCCGACTACAGCTACGGCGCCGGGGCCCCCTGACCCCAGGCCCGTGCACGCGCAAGGGCGCGGAGTACGGGACCGTATCCGTACTCCGCGCCCTCGTTCGGGGAGCGACAGAGGTGTCGCCGGGTGACAGGGACCGCGGCGGCGGCGATCGGCCCGGGGGAGGGCGTCTCCTTCAGGTCAGGAGACGGTCCCCGGGTCCTTCACCACCGCACTGGCATCGCTCGACCGCCGCGGCCTCGTCGTCCTGCCCGTGCCGCGCGGCACCCCTCATCCGGGTGCGCGGTACGGGCAGGGGCCTGGAGAAGGGGAAGCTCAGTCCTCGCGCAGCGCGCGGACGGCCTCCTCGACACGCTTGCCGTAGTCGGCGTCGGCGGCGTGGAAGTGGGCGAGGTTCTTCTCGATCACGTCGTCACGGGTGACCTGCGAGAGGCCCCCGGCGATGTTCGCGACCAGGCGGCCCTTCTCGTCCTCCGACATGAGCCGGAAGAGTTCGCCCGCCTGGAAGAAGTCGTCGTCCTTGGCGTGCGCGGGCGCCTCGTGCGTGCCCGTCCAGCCGTGGACCGCCAGCGGGGCGGCGAGCGCCGCGTCGGTCTGCGCCGGACCGGCGTACGAGTTGGGCTCGTAGTTCTTGTCGTGGCGTGAACCGTTGCGGGTCGCGTGGACGCCGTCACGGCCGTAGTTGTCGACGACGGCGGTGCGCGGCGCGTTCACCGGCAGGTGGGTGTGGTTGACGCCCAGGCGGTAGCGGTGCGCGTCCGCGTAGGCGAACAGCCGGCCCTGGAGCATCTTGTCCGGGGACGGGCCGATGCCGGGCACGAAGTTGTTCGGGGAGAACGCGGCCTGCTCGACCTCGGCGAAGACGTTGTCCGGGTTGCGGTCCAGGACCAGGCGGCCGACCCGCTGGAGCGGGTAGTCGCTGTGCGGCCACACCTTGGTGAGGTCGAACGGGTTGAACCGGTAGTCGGCGGCGTCGGCGGCCGGCATCACCTGGACGTGCAGCGTCCAGGAGGGGTTGACGCCGCGCTCGATGGCCTGGAGCAGGTCCGTCTGGTGCGAGTTGGCGTCCTTGCCGACGAGCTCGGCGGCCTGGTCGGCGGAGAGGGACCGCACGCCCTGGTTCGTCTTGAAGTGGTACTTGACGAAGAAGGCCTCGCCCGCGGCGTTCGTCCACTGGTAGGTGTGCGAGCCGAAGCCGTTCATGTGGCGGTAGGAGGCGGGGATGCCGCGGTCGCCCATCAGCCAGGTGATCTGGTGCGTGGCCTCGGGGGAGTTGCCCCAGAAGTCCCAGACGTTGTCCGGCTCCTGCTTGCCCGTGAACGGGTCGCGCTTCTGCGAGTGGATGAAGTCGGGGAACTTGATCGGGTCCTTGATGAAGAACACCGGGGTGTTGTTCCCGACCAGGTCGTAATTGCCCTCGTCCGTATAGAACTTGAGGGCGAAGCCACGCGGGTCGCGGACCGCGTCCGCGCCGCCGAGCGAGTCGGCGACGGTCGAGAAGCGGATGAACGTCTCGGTGCGCTTGCCCACCTCGGAGAGGAAGTCGGCGCGGGTGAAGCCCGTGACGTCGTCGGTGACCTCGAAGTAGCCGTACGCGCCGGAACCGCGGGCGTGCACCACGCGCTCCGGGATGCGCTCACGGTTGAAGCGGGCGAGCTTCTCCAGGAGGTGCTGGTCCTGGAGGAGGATCGGTCCACCGACACCGGCGGTGGCGGAGTTCTGGTTGTCGGCGACCGGGGCGCCTGACTCGGTCGTGAGCACACGCTTAGCCATGTGGCGGGATGACCTTTCGTACGAGCTGCTGACGGCTTGAGGAGCGTAGATTCGCCGCGGAGCAACGTCAACAGTTTGTTGAAAACGAAGTGTGTGGTTCCGGGCCGCGGCAGCGCCTGGGCGCGACAGGACAGGTGTCAGCGCCACCGCGGCCCGGAGATCAGGGGGCCCGTTGTGCGGGCCGTGGCCCCGTACGAGGCCAGGGGCTCCTTGCGGAGCCGGAGGGGTCAGACCTGGGAGCCGGACAGCCGCTCGACCGAGCGCAGCAGCGCCGAGTGGTCCAGGCCGCCGTCGCCCTGGGCGCGCAGCGAGGCGACCAGCTGGGCGACCACGCCGCCGACGGGCAGGGCCGCGCCGACGTTGCGGGCGGCGTCCGTGACGATGCCCATGTCCTTGTGGTGCAGGTCGATCCGGAAGCCCGGGGCGAAGTCCCGCTTGAGGAAGTTGTCCTTCTTGCGGGTCAGCACGGTCGAGCCGGCCAGACCGCCGTTGAGGACGTCCAGCGCGGCGGCGAGGTCGACGCCGGACTTCTCCAGGAAGACCACGGCCTCGGCGCAGGCCTGGATGTTGACCGCGACGATCAGCTGGTTGGCCGCCTTCACCGTCTGGCCGGAGCCGTGCGGGCCACAGAGCACGATGGTCTTGCCGAGCGTCTCCAACAGCGGCTTCGCGGCGTCGAAGTCCGCCTGCTCGCCGCCGACCATGATGGAGAGAACCGCCTCGATGGCACCGGCCTCGCCGCCGGAGACCGGCGCGTCCAGGACCCGGATGCCCTTCTCGGCCGCGTTCTTGGCGAGGTCCACGGAGGTCTGCGGGGTGATGGAGGACATGTCCACCAGCAGGGCGCCGCGCTGGGCGTTCTCCAGGATGCCGTCGGGGCCGTAGGCGATGGCCTCGACCTGCGGGGAGGCGGGCACCATCGTGATGACGACATCCGCGTCCCTGACCGCGTCCGCGATCGAGGAGGCGCCGGTGCCGCCGGCCGCGACCAGGCGGTCGACCTTGTCCTGCTCCAGGGTGTATCCCGTGACGTCGTAACCGGCCTTGACCAGGTTCTCGGACATGGGGGAGCCCATGATGCCGAGGCCGATCCACGCAACCTTGGGGAGGTTGTTGCTCATGAGGGTGCCTTCCTGAAAAACGTGTGTACGTAGGGGGGTTGGGCTCGACCGGAGGTCGGCCCGGCCCGCCCGCGGCCGGTCAGCGGGCCGCTCGGGCCGACGCCGGGAGCCAGTCGAAGGACTCCGCGCTCGGCCGGTCGCCCGGCTTGTACTCCAGACCGACCCAGCCCGCGTAGCCGGCGTCCTTCAGCTCGTCGAGGAGCTGCTCCAGCGGGAGCGAGCCGGTGCCCGGCGCGCCGCGCCCGGGGTTGTCGGCGATCTGGACGTGGCCGGTCTTCGCGGCGTACGCCTTGATGACCTGGCTCAGCTCCTCGCCGTTCATCGAGAGGTGGTAGAGGTCCAGCAGGAACTTGGCGTTCCCGAGGCCCGTCGCCGCGTTCACCTTGTCGACGACCTCGATCGCGGCCGGTGCGCCGACCAGCGGATAGAGCGGTGACTCCGGCTTGTTGAGGGTCTCGACGAGGAGGATCGCCCCGATCCGGTCCGCCGCGCGGGCGGCCAGCACCAGGTTCTCCAGGGCGAGCGCGTCCTGCACCACCGGGTCCGCGCCCTCGACGCGGTTGCCGTACAGCGCGTTGAGCGCCGTGCAGCCGACCGAGGCGGCGAAGTCGGCCGCCACCTCGATGTTGGCCCGGAAGCGGTCCGACTCCGCACCGGGCACGGAGAGCGCGCCGCGGTCGGGGCCGGGCAGCTGTCCGGCGTAGAAGTTCAGCCCCACCAACTGGGTGCCGGCGTCGTCGAGCGCCTTCTTGAGGGCGTCGAGCTCCGCCTGCGGAGGGGTGGGGGTCTCGATCCAGGGCCACCACAGCTCGACCGCCGTGAAGCCCGCCGCGGCGGCTGCCGCGGGACGCTCCAGGAGCGGGAGTTCCGTGAAGAGGATCGAAAGGTTCACATCGAAGCGCTGGTCCGGGTATCCCATGAGGATGTCGGCGCTCCTTCCGTATTGCGGAAGTTAGTTTCTGCTTAACGGAAGATTGCCCGGAGGGTGGCGGGGCTGTCAAGGGGTGCCGGAAAATTCACCCCGGCCGGCGGTGTACGGAATCGGTGGCGCGAGTGCCTCCTGGCATACGAAAGCGGGGCGGGGGCCGCCCTCGACCCCCGCCCCGCCCGGCTCTCACGCCGTACGGACCCCCGCTATCCGGCCGGAACCGTGTCCTCGAAGCTCGTCCCCGCCCCGCGGTACGTCCCGACCATCGCGTTGACCTGTGCCGGGGTCAGCACCTGGTCCTTCACGTGCAGGACGTAGTCCACCTGCTGGTCGTAGGCGCGGGGCGTGGTGCTCGGCTGCCCCTGGAGGTCGATCAGCCACTGGTTGAAGTTGATCGACATAGGCCGCTCGGGCAGATAGGCCGCCCCGTGCGTCCCGAAGTGCTGGCCGTCGACGTAGTACGTGATCTGGTCGTCGTCGATGGTCACCACCAGGTCGTGCCAGCCCGCGTACGACTGCCGGACCTCGCTGTGCGCGTTGACCGCCTCCCACGGGTCGGGCCGGTAGGTCTCCCACGACGTGGTGTAGAGGATGTTCGCGGGCTCGCCCCAGCCGCCGTTGGGCAGATACTCGAAGTCGTACTCCGCGTAGTCGTCCGCCATCGGTGCCTTCAGGTCGTTGATCGTGAAGAACGTCTGCACGATCCGGTCGCCGTCCGGGCCCGAGCGCGGCGCGTCGCTGAACTTCACCCGGGACGCGTACGTCCCGTTCTTGAACTTCATCGACTTGGTCAGGATCTCGGTGTGCTTCGTCGACGCCCCCGTGCCGGCCGTCGAGGTCTCCAGGTTCATCACCGAGTTGCCGCTCTGCTCGGCGAAGGTGACGTTCTCAGGTGCCCACGTCGCGCCCGGCACGCCGGGACCGCCGGAGTTGGACCGTACGCTCCAGCCGTTCGCGTTGATCTTCGGGTCGGTGTGCGAGCTGTAGTCGAAGTCGTCGAACAGCGTCGGCGCGTCCCCCGGCGGGTCGGTGGGCGGGTCCGTGGGGTCCGGCGGGTCGGTCGGGCCGTTGCCCCCGGGCGCCTCGCCCCACACGGTCGCCCCGGAGACGTGGGCGGTCACCCTGGACCAGTCGCCGTACGCCGTCCTGTCCGCGCCGAAGGAGTAGTCGTCGGACTGGACGAGCGGGGCCCAGGAGCTCTGGTGGAAGCGCAGCTGCATGTCCCCGGTGTCCGCCCCCGGCGCCAGCGAACCGGCCCCGGCCGTGAAGCCGATCTCCAGATAGCGGTCCGCCGTGGCGGTCGGATGGGCGGGCGTCCCGAACGTACCGGTGATGTTCGCGCACCCCTTCACCGCCCAGGAGCAGGCGAACCGGTAGGCGGCGGACGCCGAGTCGGCCTTGAAGTAGTAGCGCACCTTGACGCTGCTCAGCGGTACGGAGGTGGAGCCGGCGTTACGCACCTTCAGCCACGGCTCGCTCTGGTCGGCGCTCGCGCCGGACGCGCTCGTACGGTACTGGACGACGATCCCGTCCGCCGCGGCGTTGGCCGAGGACGGCAGCGCGGCCAGACCGGTGGCGGCCAGGGCCACGGCGGCGGCCGAGGCGGCGGCGGTGCGCAGCCTGGACCCGCGCGGATTCCTGCGTGCTGTGGTCACTTTCCTGCGTGATGGGTTCACGGTGTGTTCCTCTCCGGAACGGTGGTGGGGGAGTGGCTACGAGTGGGGTCGCGCTGTTCCTGAGGACGGGGACGGGGACGGGGACGCGGACGTGTACGGGGCTGTCGCGAGCGACCGCGCGTCCAGCGGGCGGTAGGGGACGCCCAGGGCGTCCAGCCGGGCGGTGTGGTGACGCAGCCGCTCGACGAACCCCGGCCAGTCGCCGCGCCCGCCGGACCAGGACCGGTCGGCCAGCGCGCAGAGCCGGGGGTAGCTGAGGTACTCGATCTCCTCGGGGGTGCGGGCGTACTCGGTCCACAACTGCGCCTGCGTCCCGAGCACCCGCGTCCGGTCCGCCTTCGGCCAGTCCAGCGGCGCCGGTTCGTAACCGTGGACCGTGTGCAACGGGACCGGCGCCCCGGGCTGGGCGACCGGCTCGGACGGGTCGCCGGACTGGGCGTAGTCGAGGTAGGTCGCCCGGTGGTGCGCGGCGATCACCTGGTGGCCCCGGTGTGCGGCGGCCCGCGCGTGCGAGGAGTCGCGCCAGGTCATCACCGTGAATTCCGGGGGGAGTTCGGTGCCGTTCTCGACCCAGCCGAGCGGAATGCGGCCGCGCTCCACGAGGAACGCCCCGACCCGGCCCATGAACCAGCCGTGCAACGCCGCCGGGTCCGCGAGCCCCAGGGCCGCCGCGCGTTCCCGGGCGGCCGGGCTCTCCTCCCACTCGGTGGTGGGGCACTCCTCGCCCCCGATGTGGAGGTACGGAGACGGGAAGACGTCCATCACCTCCTCCAGCACGGCCCGGCAGAAGTCGAAGACCTCCTCGTGCACGCCGAGGATCGTGTCGCACACCCCCCAGCGGGTCCACACGTCCAGCTCACGCCCGGGGTGGTTGCCCAGCTCCGGGTAGGCGGCGAGCGCCGCCCGCGCATGGCCGGGCATCTCGATCTCCGGTACGACGGTGACCCCGCGCTCCGCCGCGTACCGCACCAGGCCTCGCAACTCCGCCTTGGTGTACGCCCCTTCGTGCGGCACCGCGTCGAAGTGCGCCCCGTCCGGACCGGTCGGGCCCTTCTGCGACCGGGCCCGCCGGGAGCCGACCGAGATCAGCCGGGGGTAGGCGTCGACCGGCATCCGCCAGCCCTGGTCGTCGGTGAGGTGGAGGTGCAGGACGTTCAGCTTGTGCAGCGCCAGCAGGTCCACGTACCGGCGCAGATAGCCGACCGGCTGGAAGCGCCGCGCCACGTCCAGCATCGCCCCGCGCCACGGCCGGTCGGGCACGTCGGTGATCTCGACGCACGGCAGCTCCCAGGACCCGGCCCCCGGCGCCCCGCCCGACAGGGCCTCGGCGGGCAGAAGCTGGCGGATGGTCTGGACGCCCCGGAGCAGCCCGGTGAGATGGGCGGCGCGCAGCTGGAGGGCCTGCCGGCCGACCGTCAGCCCGTACCCCTCCTCGCCGAGGCCGCCGAGCCGGTCGTCCAGGGCGAGGACGACCCGGCCGTCCGACGCCGGGGCCAGGGGGAGCCCGGCCGCGCGGCCGACCAGGGAGCGCAGCAGGTCCGCCGCCGGTTCCGCGCCCGGCAGCGCCCGGACGGTGGTGTCCCGGTCGAGGGTGAGCCGGCCGCCGAGCGAGGAGACCTTGGTGGGCCGGGGAAGGAGGGCGAGGTCGGGGCGCGATGCGGGCACGGCGGTCTCCGGATTCGGTTCGCGGGCGGGCGGGTGGAGGGCGGACGGGAGGACGAACGGGCACGGGCGGGCGTCTTCCGCTGCTCAGCCCTTGACGGCGCCGGCGGCGAATCCGGACGTGACATGGCGCTGGAGCAGCAGGAAGATCACCAGGGCGGGCAGCGCGAAGAGGGTGGAGGCGGCCATCGTGGCGCCCCAGTCGGTACCGAAGGTGTTCTGGAAGGACGACAGCCACACCGGCAGCGTCCGGTTGTCCTGCTGCTTGATGATCAGGAAGTTGGCGTAGGCGAACTCGTTCCAGGCGGTGATGAAGCCGAACAGCGAGGTCGCCATGAGCCCCGGCGTCAGCAGCGGCATCGCCACCCGCCAGAACGCCCCGGTCCGCGTACACCCGTCGACCCGCGCGGCCTCCTCCAGCTCCGGGGGGATCGTCCCGATGAAGCCGCGCAGCACCACGACGGTGAACGGCAGCGTGATCATGAAGTAGATCAACGTCAGGGTCGGCAGCCGGTCGAGCATGTCGGTGTCCCGGGAGATGATGTAGACCGGGATGATCAGCGACTCCCAGGGCGCCATCTGCGCGATGAAGATCATCAGCATGAACTGCCGTCGGCCCTTCCACCGCATCCGCGCGACGGCGTACGCCGCGCCCAGCGCCACCAGCAGCGCCAGCAGCACCGCCCCCAGCGTGACCAGGATGCTGTTGCGCCAGAACAGGGCGAAGCCGTCGGCCTCCACCGCCCGTCGGAAGTGGTCGAGCGTCCAGGTGTGCGGGAAGAGCTGCGGGTCGGCGGACTGGATGTCCTTGGACGGCTTGAAGGCCGTGGAGACCATCCAGTAGACGGGGAAGAGGCAGACGACGACGGTCACGGCGGCGGCGACGTTCAGCGGAAGGCGCCGGAGCCGAGGGCGTACGACAGGTGAGTTCATCGGGTCTCGTCCTCCTGGCGGAGCATCTGGCGGAAGTACAGGACGAGCACCCCGGACATCAGGACCACGGTGACCATCGAGGCCGCGGAGCCCAGGTCGTACCGCTGACTGGAGAGCGCCGTCTGGACCGCGTAGACGGGCAGGATCGTCGTGGCGTCACCCGGGCCGCCCCGCGTCATCACCCAGATCTGGACGAACGCCTTGAAGGTCCAGATCACCTCCAGCGAGACGACCAGCAGGAAGATCGGCCGCAGCATCGGGAAGGTGACCGAACGGAAGATCCGCGCCGCGCCCGCCCCGTCCAGCCGCGCCGACTCGTACAGCTCCAGGGGCACGGTGGTCAGCGCCGAGTACAGGGTGACCGCGGCGAACGGCACCGACTGCCAGACGATGAGCGTCACCAGGATCGCGAAGGCGGCTGTGCCGTTCGCGAACCACGGATAGCGGTCGAAGGACTCGAAGCCGAGCGAGGTCAGCGACTGGTTGACGATGCCGAACTCCGAGTGGAACAGCCACTGGAAGACCGTGGTCGCCGCCACCACCGGCATCGCCCAGGCCAGCACCAGCGAACACAGCACCACCGTCCGCCCGATCCGGCCCAGCCGCTCCACCATCAGGGCGACCAGGGTGGCGATCACCATGATCAGGACGACGTTGACCGCCATGAAGAGGAAGGTACGGCGCACCACCTCCCAGAACCGGGGGTCCGCCAACAGCGTCCGGTAGTTCCGCAACCCGACGAACTCCGCGTCGCCGGTGATCAGTTGGCGGAGCCGGAAGTCCTGGAACGAGATCAGGACGGCCCGCACCAGCGGGTAGACCAGCAGATACAGCATGCCGCCGACGGCGGGGGCGATCAGGGCGTACGGCCAGCGGCTCTGCGCCCTGGCCCGCGGGGGCGGGTTCTTGCGCCCGGCGAGGAGCGGGACGGGACGCCGCCGGGGTGTGCGGGGTGCGGTCCGTTGGTCGACGACCGGCACGGTACGCCTCCTTCCGTGCTGCTGTGGTGGCTCGTGCTGCTGGAGTGGCTCGTGCTGCCGTGGTGGCTCGTACTGCTCTGGTGGCTCGTGCTGCCGTGGTGGCGGATCGAGGTCAGGAGCCGGCGTTCATGGCCCGGGTGATGTCCGCCGAGGCCTTCGCCGCCTCCTTCGCCGGATCGCCCCCGGTGAGCACGGCCGTCATGTAGTCCTTGATCGGGTTCTCGGCCTCGACCGCGGCCCAGCCCGGGGTGTTCGGCGTCGCGTGCCCGTTGGCCGCGCCGACCGCCATCGCGGCGGCACCCGGGTCGTCGGCCACGGCGGAGGCCAGGGTGGTCCGGTTCGGCACGTAGCTCATGGCGACGGCGAGCTTCTTCTGCCAGGTGTCCCCGGTCAGCTCCTTGATGAAGGCGACCGCCTCGTCGGGGTGGGCCGCCGCGGCCGGCACGACCAGGTCGGAGCCGCCGGTGAAGACCGCGCCCGGGGCGTCCGCCGTCTTGCCCGGGATCGGGAAGAAGGCGAGCTTGCCCGCCAGTGCGGGGTTCTGCTCCGCGATGACCTTGGCCCCGCCGGGGGTCTGGATGACCTGCGCCACCTGCCCCTGGGCCATCACCTCGGCCTGCGGCGGGTCGTCCTCGTCGGAGTCCTTGGGGCCCTTGCCGAGCGCCTGGAGCTCCTTGTAGAAGGCCATGCCGCGCAGCGCCTCGGGGGTGTCCAGCGCGCCGGACCACTTCCCGTCGGACTCCGCGGCGAGGTCGCCGCCCTCGTCCCAGATGAACCCCGCCAGCGCGTACCACAGCTGTCCGGGCAGGTAGATGCCCTGCGTGCCGCCCTTGTTGAGCTTGGTGGTGGCGTCGATCCACTGCTCACGGGTCTTGATCGCCGTCGCGTCGACGCCCGCCTTCTCGAAGAGGTCGGTGCGGTAGACGACCACCCGGTTGGCCGCGTAGTACGGGATGCCGTACTGCTTGCCCTCGTAGGATCCCGGCTCGGCCAGGCCGCTCAGCCAGTCCCCGCCGTTCAGCTCCTCGGTGCGGTCGCTGAGGTCGAGCAGTCCGCCGCTCTCCGCGAACTGCGCCACCTGGGTGTTGCCCGCCTCGATGACGTCCGGAGCGTCGTTGCTGGCCAGGGCGGCGGTGATCTTCTCGCCGATCCCGTCCCACTCCTGGATCTGGATCTTCACGTCGATCGTGGGGTGGCGCTTCTCGAAGTCCGCGGCGAACTCCTTCTGGAACCCGTCCGAGACGCTGTCGCGCATCAGCCAGACGTCCACCGCCGTCCGGCCGCCCCCGTTGCCGGAGTCCGTTCCGGACGACGAACTACAGGCACTGAGCGCGGCGGTCAGGACGAGCACGGACCCACCGGCGAGCAAGCGGTACTTCATGGTTCACCTCGGAAGCAGAACGATGCGACTGACCTGACCTGACCTGAACTTCACCTGATCTGAAATCCACCTGACCACCTGACCAGTTGGGTTCACTGGACAGCTCACCTCTCGATGGGGGTTGAAGGTGGCATGGACCAATGGGGCCGTCAACCCCTCGCGTAGAGAGGGGATTTGATGGTCTGCGTGTAGCCATGCCGCTGATGACGCTTGCGGATGGCGTTACACTTCGCCTGACCAGCAAGCCAGTTACGCCGCACTGGTCGACAACTGGTAAGAGGTTCGACCCGTCGGGAGGGGAACACGTGGACGCGGATGTGCCGGGGACGGTGCTCAAGCGGGAGCGGACCCGCGATGCCGTGCTGGAGCTGATCGAGTCGCGCAGCCCCGGTGACGCCATCCCCTCGGAGCGCGCCCTGTGCGCCCTGCTCGGCGTATCGCGGCCCACCGTGCGCGCGGCGGCCGACGAGCTGGTCGCCGCCGGGCTTCTGGTGCGCGAGCATGGCCGGGGCATGTTCGTCGCCCCCGCCAAGATCACCCAGGAACTGGTCGCCGGGGACCGGGCGCTGGGCGTGCCGCAGGCGGCGGGCGCCTGGTCGAGCCGGCTGCTGGAGTTCACCACCCTCCAGGCGGGGGCCCGCGTCGGCCGCAAGCTGCGGATGTCGCCCGCCGCCGAGATCGTGTACGTGGCGCGGCTGCGGCTGGTCGACGGTGTGCCGATGGCCATCGAGCACCTGCACATCCGGGCCGAGCTGGTGCCGGGCCTCAGCGCGCGGGAGCTGGAGAGCGGCGACCTGTACGAGCATCTGCGCTCCACGCACGGGGTGCACGTCCACGAGGCGGTCCAGGCCATCGAGCCCACCGTCGTCACCCGCGCCGAGGCCGGGCTCCTCGACGTGCCGGAGCTGTCGCCGGCGCTGCTCTTCGAGCGGCTGACCTCCGACACGGCGGGCCGCCCCGTGGAGTACGTCCACTCGCTCTACCGGGGCGACCGCTACCGGATCGTCTCCCGGCTCGCGCTCGGCCCGGCGGCCGAGGTCGCCCCCGACCGGGAGGGGCACCATCCGGGCATCCCGCCCGGCGACTTCGCCCACGGCGACGCCATCGCCTCCTCGACCAGGGGGGACATTCAGACGGGCGGCTGACCGCCCCCGTCCGAGCTCCCGCCCCGACCGCCCCGGCCACGGTGGCCGTTCCTCCCCCGCGCCCGCCTCGCCAGCCGCCGCGGTCTTCCGGCTCCGGTCGCGGTCTGCGTCCTGCCGCTTCCGTAACCGCCGCGTTCGGGCCCCGCGCGCACCGGAGCGGGCCCCGTCCAGCGGTTACAGTCGTGGCCGAGCCGCGGGAGCCCGCACCCGGGGCGAGGACATCATGGAGGCACAGTGCGCTTGAGGGTGGAATTCACCACCGAGCCGTTCGATCTCGACGAGGCGCCCGCCCACGCGGTGGTCGCCCGTGAGGTGATCCAGGGCGCCGGGCTCGACGCCGTGGACGTCGGCCCCTTCGGCAACACCGCGGAAGGGGGCGCGGACGAGGTGCTCACCGCCGTGGACTCCCTGCTGCGGCGGGCCCTGGCCTCGGGCGCCACCCGGGTCTCGCTCCAGGTGAACGTGATCGAGGGGGACGCGGCGTGACCGAATCCGTCGATCACCCCCCGGCCGCCGCCGACACCTCCGCCGCGTCCGATAACCCTTCGGCAACGCTCGACCATCCGCTGGTCTCCGCGGTCAAGCCGCTCGTCGACGCGATGGGCGCGGAGCTGCTGGGTCCGGATCAGGCCCAACCGGACGACGTCGTGCTCGCCTGGGAGGGCCAGGACGTCATAGCCGTACGCCTTCCTCAGCTCTCCGACTCGCTCGACCACATCCTCGCCGCGATGGAACGACGGCACGGGATGCCGCTCGCCGACCTGGACCGCAAGGCCAAGCAGAGCGTCGTCCGGGCGCTGGAGGCACGCGGTGCCTTCTCCGTGCGGCACGGGGTGGAGACGGTGGCCGGCGCCCTGGGCGTCTCCAGGTTCACCGTTTACAACTACCTGAACCGGGAACATGCGGCCAAGGGTGAGTAGTTGGCCGAACACACCGAAGACGCAGAAAAAGCCGCCGTCCGTATGCCGGGACGGCGGCTTTCTTCGTTCGCGAGATTTCAACAAAGTGTTGACGTCGTGTTGTGGAGGGCGTTAGCTATCCGCAGCCCGAACAACGCACAGCGAAAAACAGCCACGGAGGCTCCCGTGACTTCGAGCTCCACACCGGGCCTCACCCGGTTCAACACCCTGGCGGACGGCGAGGCCACTCCCGCACTGCACGAGGTGTGTGCCAGTGCGACCTGGGGAAACACCATCCTCGCCGGGCGCCCGTACGCCACCGAAGAAGCCCTGCTCTCCGCGAGCGACGCCGCCATGGCGAAGCTCACCGCGGAGGACCTGGCCGAAGCGATGGCGGGCCACCCGCCGATCGGCCGCCCGAAGCCCGGCGACCCGACCTCCTCCCGTGAGCAGCGGGGGATGGCCGGCGCCTCCGAGGAGCTCAAGACCGAGATGCTCGAACTGAACCTGGCCTACCAGGAGCGGTTCGGACATGTCTTCCTGATCTGCGCCACCGGCGCCACCGGTGAGCAGATGCGCGACGCGGTGAAGTCCCGGATCGGAAACTCGCCCGAGCAGGAGCAGGAGATCGTGCGCACCGAACTGGGCAAGATCAACCGCATCCGGCTGACCCGTCTCGTGACGGAGACCCTCGCAGAGGGCACTTCCGCACAGGACTCTTGAGATCTAGGAGAGTGACGGTCTTGAGTACCGACACGACCGCATCGGTGTCCACCCACATCCTGGACACCAGTATCGGCCGCCCCGCCGCGTCCGTCGCCGTCTCGCTCGCCGCCCGCAGCGGAAGCGACGCGCCGTACGTGACGCTCGGAGCGTCCGCGACCGATGCGGACGGGCGTTGCAAGGACCTCCCGGCACTGCCGGAGGGAACAAGCCATGTGCGTCTCGCATTCGACACCGAGGCGTATTTTTCCAAGAAGCAAGCCGAGGCGCAGCAGGACGCCCCCCGCGTAAGGGACAGCGGCGCGTTCTTCCCGGAGGTGACCATCGCGTTCGCGGTCGCCCCGGGCGAGCACTATCACGTACCGCTGCTGCTCAACCCGTTCGGCTACTCCGTTTACCGAGGGAGCTAGCACCGACATGCCCACGATTCTCGGCCAGAACCAGTACGGCAAAGCAGAGAACCGCGTCGTCAAGATCGTGCGGGACGGCGACACCCACCACATCAAGGACCTGAACGTCTCGGTCGCCCTCTCGGGCGACATGGACGACGTCCACTACTCCGGCTCCAACGCCAACGTCCTGCCGACCGACACCACCAAGAACACGGTGTTCGCGTTCGCCAAGGAGCACGGGATCGAGTCCGCCGAGCAGTTCGGCATCCACCTCGCCCGGCACTTCGTCTCCTCCCAGGAGCCGATCCACCGCGCCCGGATCCGGATCGAGGAGTACAGCTGGGAGCGCATCGCGACCTCCGACGGCAACTCCCGCTTCATCGGCGCCGACGAGGTCAGGCACTCCTTCGTCCGCAAGGGCCAGGAGACCCGCGTCTCCCAGATCACCTACGACGGCGACAACTGGGAGGTCATCTCGGGCCTCAAGGACCTGACCGTGATGAACTCGACCAACTCCGAGTTCTGGGGCTACGTCAAGGACCGGTACACGACGCTGAAGGAGGCGTACGACCGCATCCTCGCGACGGACGTCTCCGCCCGCTGGCGCTACAACTGGACCAGCGACGAGCAGCGGATGCCGAACTGGGAGAAGTCCTACGAGCAGGCGCGCAAGCACATGCTCCACGCCTTCGCCGAGACGTACTCCCTCTCGCTCCAGCAGACCCTGTACCAGATGGGTTCGCGCATCATCAACAGCCGCAGCGAGATCGACGAGATCCGGTTCTCGCTGCCGAACAACCACCACTTCCTGGTGGACCTCGAACCGTTCGGCCTCAAGAACGACAATGAGGTCTACTTCGCGGCGGACCGTCCCTACGGTCTGATCGAGGCCACCGTGCTCCGGGACGGCGTCGAGCCGAAGATCCCGGTCGACATGACCAACCTCTGACGCGGCACTGAACCCGCCTCCGCCCGCGCAACGACGGGCGGAGGCCGGTCATCCCGGAGGGAACCCCCATGGCACAGCCTGCAACGAGGCCGGCAGAAGGCCCAGGCACAACCTCACCGACCACCGCTGTCGACAAGGCAGTTCACCCGGTCGACGAGAAGCTTCCTCCCGCGCGGCTCGTCCCCGCCGCGCTCCAGCACATCGCCGCCATGTACGCGGGCGTCGTCACCCCTCCGCTGATCATCGGCCAGGCCGTCGGCCTCGACACCGCCGGGATGACCCGGCTCATCGCGGCGAGCCTCCTGATCGCCGGGCTCGCCACCATCCTGCAGACCGTCGGTCTCGGCCGTTTCGCCGGCAACCGGCTGCCCTTCGTCAACGCCGCCTCCTCCGCCGGGATCGCGCCGATGCTCGCCATCGCCGAGACCAGCGCACCCGGTCACCAACTCCCCTCGATCTACGGGGCGGTGCTCGTCGCGGGAGTCTTCTGCCTGGCCGTCGGCCCCTTCTTCGGCAGACTGCTGCGCTTCTTCCCGCCGCTCGTCACCGGCGTGGTCATCACCCTCATCGGCGTCACCCTGATGCCGGTCCCGGTCGCCTGGGCGCAGGGCGGAGACGCCACCGCCGCCGACTTCGGCGCCATGAAGTACCTGGCGCTGGCCGCCTTCACGCTCGTCGTCATCCTGCTCATCCAGCGCTTCGGCCGCGGCTTCCTCAAGCAAGTGGCCCTGCTGATGGGCATGTTCGTCGGCACGCTGGCCGCTATCCCGTTCGGACTCGCCGACTTCTCCGCGCTGAAGTCCGCACCACTAGCCGCCCTGCCGACCCCCTTCGCCTTCGGCGCGCCGGAGTTCCAGCCCGCCGCGATCCTGTCGCTCTGCATCGTCATGCTCGTCCTGATGACGGAGTCCTCCGCCGGGATGCTCGCCCTCGGCGAGATCTGCGACCGCCGCACCGACGGCCGCACGATCACCCGGGGCCTGCGTACGGACGGCATCGCCACCCTCCTCGGCCCGGTCTTCGGCGGATTTCCCACCAGCGCCTTCGCCCAGAACGTCGGCGTCGTCTCCCTGACCCGCGTACGCAGCCGGTACGTCGTCGCGGCCGCCGGCGGAGCGCTCCTGGTCCTCGGCGCCTTCCCGGTCCTCGGCGCGGTCGTCTCGCTCGTCCCGATGCCCGTCCTCGGCGGCGCCGGCATCGTCCTCTTCGGCTCCATCGCGGTCAGCGGCATCCGTACGCTCTCCGAGGCGGGCCTGGACGACAGCTCCAACATCATCCTGGTCGCCGTCGCGCTCGGCGCGGGCATCATCCCGCTCGCCGCGCCGACCTTCTACGCCGGATTCCCGGCCTGGGCGCAGACCGTCCTCGGCTCCGGGATCAGCGCGGGAGCACTGGTCGCGGTCGTGCTCAATCTGTTCTTCCACCATCTCGGCACCCACAGCCGCACCGCTGTGGCACTCAAATCCTCCTAGGGTCCTGCCGTGCCCACATCGCCACAGAGAGAAGAAGGAAGCGCCATGGCAGCTTCGGCAGACCCTCAGCGCATCGTCATCGAGAACTGTTCGATCGCCACCGTCGACGCCCACGACACGGAGTACGCGTCCGGGTACATCGTCGTGGCGGGCAACCGCATCGAGTCCATCGGCGCCGGCAAGGCTCCGGAGGGCCTCGCCGGAGTCGTCCGGCGGATCGACGGCACCGGACACCTCGCGACCCCCGGCCTGGTCAACACGCACCACCACTTCTACCAGTGGATCACCCGGGGCCTGGCCACCGACCACAACCTCTTCAACTGGCTGGTCGCCCTCTACCCGACCTGGGCGCGCATCGACGAGCCGATGGCCCGCGCCGCCGCGCAGGGCTCGCTCGCCATGATGGCCCGCGGCGGCGTCACCACCGCCATGGACCACCACTACGTCTTCCCGAAGGGCTCCGGCGACCTCTCCGGCGCGATCATCGGCGCCGCCCGCGAGATGGGCGTGCGGTTCACCCTCGCCCGGGGCTCCATGGACCGCAGCGAGAAGGACGGCGGCCTGCCCCCGGACTTCGCCGTCGAGACCTTGGAAGGCGCCCTCGCCGCCACCGAGGCGACGGTCGACGCCCACCACGACGCCTCCTTCGACGCCATGACCCAGGTCGCCGTCGCGCCCTGCTCGCCGTTCTCCGTCTCCACCGAACTGATGCGTCAGGGTGCCGAGTTGGCCCGCCGCAAGGGCGTACGGCTGCACACCCACGGTTCGGAGACCGTCGAGGAGGAGCAGTTCTGCAAGGAGCTGTTCGGGATGGGCCCGACCGAGTACTTCGAGTCGACCGGCTGGCTCGGCGAGGACGTGTGGATGGCCCACTGCGTCCACATGAACGACTCGGACATCGCCGCCTTCGCCCGTACGGGAACCGGCGTCGCCCACTGCCCGTCCTCCAACGCGCGCCTCGCCGCGGGCATCGCCCGGGTCCCCGACATGCTCGCCGCCGGCGTCCCCGTCGGCCTCGGCGTGGACGGCACCGCCTCCAACGAGTCCGGCGAACTCCACACCGAGCTGCGCAACGCGCTCCTCATCAACCGCCTCGGCGCCCACCGCGAAACCGCCCTGAACGCCCGTCAGGCCCTGCGCCTCGGGACCTTCGGCGGGGCCCGAGTACTGGGCCGCGCCGACCAGATCGGCTCCCTGGAGGCCGGCAAGCTCGCCGACCTCGTCCTGTGGAAGCTGGACACCCTGGCCCACTCCTCGATCGCCGACCCGGTGACCGCGCTCATCTTCGGCGCGGCCGCCCCGGTGACCCTGTCCCTCGTCGACGGCAAGCCGGTCGTCGAGGGCAACCACCTCACCACGGTGGACGAGGACGCCATCGCCCGCGTCACCCGCGACGAGGCACGCCGCCTCGCGCAGATCGCCGCCGGAGCCTGATTCCGAGCGGTACCCGCCGGAGTCCGACTCCGTGCGGCATCCCCGCGGAGCCCGGCTCCGCGCGGTATCCCCGACCGGCCGGTCGAGGGGGACGGCCCGAGACCGGCCGCCGTGGACCCGAGCGGGGTCCACGGCAGCCGGTCCGGCGGGCGCGCGCATGGTGCGCGCCCGCCGGACCGGTGATGAACGCTGCCCGCACACCCCCCCCGTGCGCGCCCATCCGCACCCCCCTCTGCACGACCTGCACCACCTGAGAGAGCCGCACAGCCGCACCACTTACGCACCACCTCCCTGAATCCCACGTCGCCGACGACGTGTAACCGACCGGAGGAACCGCCGTGGCCGCCAAGCCCAGGTTTCGCAAAGACGCAGATGCAGCCGCCCCCGACACGACGGCCGACAACGCCGCGGAAGCGGGGGGCGACCGGAAACACCCGGTCGACGAGACCCTCCCCCCTCTGAAGATGTTCACCAGCGGCCTCCAGCACGTGGCCGCCATGTACGCGGGCGTGGTGGCCCCGCCGCTCATCGTGGGGCCCGCCGTCGGCCTCACCGCCAAGGAGACCGCCTTCCTGATGGGGGCGAGCCTCTTCACCGCGGGGATCGCCACCCTGCTCCAGACCATCGGCTTCTGGAAGGTCGGCGCCCGGCTGCCCTTCGTCAACGGCGTCTCGTTCGCCGGGGTCGCCCCGATGATCGCGATAGGCAAGGACCGGGGACACGACGGGATAGCCGTCATCTTCGGCGCGATCATCGTCGCGAGTCTTCTCGGGTTCGTCCTCGCCCCGTACTTCTGCAAACTGGTGCGCTTCTTCCCACCCGTCGTCACCGGCACCGTGATCACCCTGATCGGCGTCTCGCTCCTCCCGGTCGCCTTCAACTGGTCGCAGGGCGGCAACGCCACGGCCGACGACTACGGTTCGATGACCAACATCACCATGGCCGCCGTGACCCTGGTCGTCGTGCTGGCCCTGCGCAAGCTCCTGCGCGGCTTCCTCCAGCAGATCGCGATCCTGCTCGGTCTCGTCATCGGCACCCTGATCGCCATCCCGGCCGGCATCACCGACTTCGGCGCCATCAAGGAAGCCGACGTGGTCGGCTTCCCGACGCCGTTCGCCTTCGGCGCACCGCAGTTCGAGATCGCCGCCATCATCTCCATGTGCATCGTGATGCTGGTCTGCATGACCGAGTCCACCGCGGACATGCTGGCCCTCGGCAAGATCGTCGGCCGCCCGGCCGACGAGAAGATCATCGAGGGCGGTCTGCGCGCCGACACCCTCGGCAGCGCCATCAGCCCGCTCTTCAACGGGTTCATGTGCAGCGCCTTCGCCCAGAACGTCGGCCTCGTCGCCATGACGAAGATCCGCAGTCGCTTCGTCGTCGCCGCGGGGGGCGGCATCCTCATCGTGCTCGGCCTGGTTCCCATCGCGGCCTCCGTCATCGCCCTCGTACCGCTGCCGGTGCTCGGCGGCGCGGGCATCGTCCTCTTCGGCACGGTCGCGGCCAGCGGCATCCAGACCCTGGCCACCGCGGCCATGGAGAAGGGCGAGAACGCGCTGATCGTGGCGGCGGCCCTCGGCATCGGGCTGATCCCGATTGCGGCGCCGCAGTTCTACCACGCCTTCCCGGAGAGTCTGCTGGTCGTCCTCGACTCGGGCATCTCCACCGGCTGTGTGGTGGCGATCGTGCTGAACCTCGCCTTCAACCACCTGGGCCGCAAGGCCGACACGGCGGACGAGGAGCAGGCACCGGGCGAGCACGTGGTGCCGGCCGCGGCCGGGGTCGGCGTCCACTGACCCCTGCGGATCGTGACCGGAGCATCCGGGGGCCCCGTGCGACGCGGGGCCCCGTCGGCCGTCCGGCGTCCGTCGGCTGTAGCGTCAGGGGCATGGAAGATCAGTCTGTTGTGGATGTCGGCGATGTGCGCCTCGCGTACCGGACCTGGGGCGACGCGTTCGGCTCGCCCGTCGTGCTGCTGCACGGCCTCGGCGGTTCGGCCGCGAACTGGGAGGCGGCCGGCCCCCTGCTGGGCCAGGAGTGGCGGGTCTTCGCCCTGGACCTGCGCGGCCACGGCGAGAGCGACTGGCCCGACGACTACGCCCTGGAGCTGATGGCCGAGGACGTCGTGGGCTTCCTCGACGAGCTGGAACTGCACCGCGTCGGACTCGTCGGCCACGGCATGGGCGGGGTCGTCGCCCGGCTGGTGGCGCAGGAGCACTCCGACCGCGTGGAGCGGCTGGTGCTGGTGGAGACCCCGGCCCCGTTCCCCGGCGACCCGGGCCCGGCGGGCCGGGGCGAGGGCCCGGTGGACTACGACGAGAACGCGGTGCCCGCCGTACGCGACCAGCTCGCCGACCCCGGCCCGGACGCCGACGAGGCCCTCGGCGACATCGTCTCCCCGACGCTGATCATCACCGGCGGCCCGGAGAGCAGGATGGAACAGCACCGCCAGGCCGACGTGGCCTCCCTGATCCCGGACTGCCGGCTGATCACGGTCCCGGGCGGACACCGCATGCACGAGACCCGGGCGGACCAGGTGGCCGGGCACATCACGGAGTTCTTCACCAGCTGACCGGGCTGCCTGCCGTCACGGGGTTCTCACCGTTGGGGGAACCGCCCCGCCGGCCAGCCGGCCCCGGGAGCGGTGAGGCGGTCTGTCCCTTCTCGGCCGTCCGGCCGCCAGTCCGGACGGCGGCCACTGAGAGCGATCACCCGGTCCAGCAGCGGGGCGTCGTCCGGCACCCGAACCGGCACACCGAAGAGGCTGACAGCTGTTCCAGGCCCTGCCCGGACCCCGGTCGGGCGGCGCACACCGTCACATAGCGGAAGGTTCCTCGCCGTCCTCTTGTCGGCGACCCCCGCGCCATGGCATACAGGTCTGGACCATTGCTGTCCGGATGGAAGGCACCACTGTGCAACGCCCCCACATATCTGCCGCGTTGACCTGTTCCGCCCTGCTTCTCACCCCCCTCCTCTCCGCCTGCGGTGGCACCGCCGAAGCCGACACGCAGCCTCCCGGCACCCCCAAGGGCGTGACCGCACAGGCCAGCAGCTCCACCTCGGTGCACGTCATGTGGGAAGGCGCCTCCGACAACGAGAAGGTCGCCGGATACGAGATCTACCGTGGAAAGGCCAAGGTCAAGAGCGTCCCGGCGACCAAGACCATGATCGACGTCAACGGGCTGACGGCCTCGACGGACTACACCTTCAGCGTCCGGACCAAGGACACGGCGGGCAATCTCTCCGCGCCCAGCAAGGGCGTCCCCGTCACCACCCAGGCCACCCCGCCCAAGGACGACACGCCCCCCACCGTCCCGGCGAAGCTGACGGGCGGCGCCGACGGGAAACGTGCCGCCACCCTCACCTGGGGCGCGTCCAAGGACGACGTCGGCGTCACCTCGTACGACATCTACCAGGAGGACTCCCGGATCCACAGCGTCCCGGCCTCCGAGACCACGGCGAAGCTCACGGGTCTGCGCCCGGGGACCGTCTACACCTTCACCGTCCGGGCCCGGGACGCCTCCGACAAGTCCTCGGCCGACAGCAACACGCTCGACCTCACCACCGAGTCCGCCCCCGGCGCCCCCGCGAGCACCGCCCCCACCGGCCTGAGCGCCGAGATCGGCAAGGAGGGCGCCGCCTCCACCCTCGACCTGTCCTGGGACCAGCCCGAGACGGGCGGAGTCATCCCCGCCTACGAGCTCCATCTGAACGGCAAGCTGACCACCACCATCGTCTGGGGCGGCACGCCCCCCAAGGGGCGCGCCACCTACCGTCTGGACCTCTCCGACCCGGTGGGCACCCGCTATTCGGTCAAGCTCAGGGCCAAGCTTCCGGACGGCAAGTGGGGTGACTTCTCGGCCCAGCGGACGGTGGTCCTGACGGACTGAGGCCCGACCGAGCGCCGTTTCCCAGGCGTGCGGCGCGCCGCCCCCCATGGTCCATTGGTCCTGAAGGCCAAGGCCAGTGGACCGAAGGGGCTGAACCATGGATCCGGGAGACGACCTGAACACCCGGGTCGACGCGCTGATGGACGGTCTCGTCGCCGACCTGGAACGGCTGAAGGCCATCCCGTCCATCGCGTTCCCCGGCCTCCCGCCCGACCCCGTGCGCGAGGCCCACGACCTCCTCGTCACCCATCCGGAGTCCTCGCGTCCGTTCGGTATCCCGCTGGGGACCGCGACGGGCCGGAGCACGGCATGAGCAGCGCGGCCGGCACGAAGCCGGCCCCGGAGGAAGAGCCCCCGGCCAAGAAGAGGTTCACCTTCCCCAGCGCCCTCACGATCCTCGCGGTCGTCACGCTGGCCGTCTGGGGACTGGCCTTCCTGATCCCGCCCGGGGCCTACGACCGCGACGGGGAAGGGGCCCCGGTCCAGGGGACGTACCACCGGGTCGACTCCGACCAGAGCTTCGTGGACCGCCTGAACGACCTCTTCCTCTCCCCGGTCAACGGCCTCTACGGCGTCCAGGACGCGGAGACGGGCGAGGTCGGACCGGACCTGGCCGGCGAACTGTACGGCAGCGCCGGCGTGTTCCTCTTCGTGCTCGCCATCGGCGCGTTCATCACCGTGGTGTTCGCCACCGGCGCCCTGGACCGGGGCATCGGCCGCCTCGCGCACCGGCTGCGCGACCGGGGAGCGCTGCTCATCGCCGGAGTGATGCTGGTCTTCTCCCTCCTCGGCACCGTCGAGGGGTTCGCGGAGGAGACGCTCGGCTTCTACGGCCTGGTCATCCCGCTGATGCTGGCCCTCGGCTACGACCGCATGGTGGCCACCGGCACGATCATCCTCGGCGCGGGCATCGGCGTGCTCTGCTCCACCGTGAACCCCTTCGCCACCGGAGTCGCGTCCTCCGCCGCCGACATCTCGCTCGGCGACGGCATCGTGCTGCGCGCGGTCATGTGGGTGGTCCTGACGGCCGTGACGATCGGCTACGTCATCCGGTACGCGGGACGCGTCCGCAAGGACCCCGACCGCTCGCTCTCCGGCTTCCTGCCCGGCGACCGCGAGCACAACGCGGCGGACGCGGGGGAACCCCCGGAGCTGACCGGCCTCCACCGGACCGTCCTCGTCCTGGTCGCCCTGGTCTTCAGCTTCATGATCTTCTCGGTCGTCCCGTGGTCCAGCGCCCTCACGGGCGACGCCGACGCCACCCCGTACGGCTTCGAACTCGGCTGGTCCTTCCCCCATCTCGCCGCCCTGTTCCTGGTCGCGGCGGTCCTGGTGGGCGTCGTCGCGCGGTTCGGCGAGCAGAAGCTGAGCGCGACGATCGTCCAGGGTGCGGCGGACTTCATCTCCCCGGCCCTGGTCATCGTCCTCGCGCGCGGCGTCACGGTCATCATGAACAACGCGCAGATCACCGACACCGTGCTCCACTCCATCGAGGGCGTGGTCTCGGGCACCTCGTCGGCGCTGTTCGCGGTCTTCGTCTTCATCGTCAACCTGCCGCTCGCCTTCCTCATCCCCTCCACCTCCGGCCACGCCACGCTGGCGATGCCGATCCTGGCCCCGCTCGCCGACTTCGCGGGCGTCTCCCGCGCCGTGGTCGTCACGGCGTGGCAGGCGGCGAGCGGCTGGATGAACCTCTGGGTTCCGACGACGGCGGTCACCATCGGCGGGGTGGCCCTGGCGAAGGTCGGCTACGACAAGTACCTGCGGTTCGTCTGGCCGCTGCTGGCGATCCTGTTCGCCCTCGTCTGCGGGTTCGTGGCGCTGGGAGCGGTGTGGACGTGAGGGGCTGAGGGCCGCGCAGGCTCAGCCACACACCACCGCCCCCGGCGCTGTGCGGTGCCGGGGGCGGGAGTGTCGGTGCTGGTGCGGTGCTCGTACGGCGAGGTCAGCGCAGCTGCTCGTACGCCGGCAGCGTCAGGAAGTCCGCGTAGTCCTGGTCCAGGGAGACCTGGAGCAGGAGGTCGTGGGCCTGCTGCCACTTGCCGGCGGTGAAGGTCTCCTCGCCGATCTCCTCGCGGATCGCGGCCAGTTCCTCGGCGGCGACCTTGCGGGCCAGCTCCGCCGTGGCGTGTTCGCCGTTCTCGAAGACCACGTCCGCGTTGATCCACTGCCAGATCTGCGAGCGGGAGATCTCCGCGGTGGCGGCGTCCTCCATCAGGTTGAAGATGGCGACCGCGCCCAGGCCGCGCAGCCAGGCCTCGATGTAGCGGATGCCGACCGCCACGGCGTTGCGCAGGCCGTCGTAGGTCGGGCTGGCATCCAGAGTGTCGATGGCGATCAGGTCGCCCGGGGCCACCGAGACGTCCTCGCGGAGGCGGTCCTTCTGGTGG
Organism: Streptomyces sp. CA-278952; assembly: GCF_028747205.1. Taxonomy (NCBI): domain Bacteria; kingdom Bacillati; phylum Actinomycetota; class Actinomycetes; order Kitasatosporales; family Streptomycetaceae; genus Streptomyces; species Streptomyces sp. CA-278952. Next base: position 1,259,111 of record NZ_CP112880.1, on the reverse strand, counting down.
GGCTTCTCGCCGAGGACCGCGTCGAAGGAGGCCAGGGCGATCGGGACCAGGTCGGGGTGGGCGACCCAGGAGCCGTCGAAGCCGTCGTGCGCCTCGCGGTCCTTGTCCGCCTTGACCTTCTCGAAGGCCACCTTGTTGACCTCGGCGTCGCGGCGCGAGGGGATGAAGGCCGCCATGCCGCCGATCGCGTGCGCGCCGCGCTTGTGGCAGGTGCGGACCAGGAGTTCGGTGTACGCCCGCATGAAGGGGGCGGTCATCGTCACCGCGTTGCGGTCCGGGAGGACGAACTTGGACCCGCCGTCACGGAAGTTCTTGACGATGGAGAAGAGGTAGTCCCAGCGGCCGGCGTTGAGACCGGAGGCATGGTCGCGCAGCTCGTAGAGGATCTCCTCCATCTCGTACGCGGCGGTGATCGTCTCGATCAGCACCGTCGCGCGGACCGTGCCCTGCGGGATGCCGACGTAATCCTGGGCGAAGACGAAGACGTCGTTCCAGAGGCGGGCCTCCAGGTGCGACTCCGTCTTCGGGAGGTAGAAGTACGGGCCCTTGCCGAGGTCGATCAGGCGCTGGGCGTTGTGGAAGAAGTAGAGGCCGAAGTCGACCAGGGCGCCGGGCACGGAGACGCCGTCCAGCTGGATGTGGCGCTCGTCCAGGTGCCAGCCGCGGGGGCGGGTGACGACGGTGGCGAGCTCGTCGGCGGGCTTCAGTGCGTACGACTTGCCCGACCTCGGGTCGGTGAAGTCGATGCGGCGCTCGTAGGCGTCGGTCAGGTTGAGCTGGCCGAGGATCACGTTCTCCCAGGTGGGAGCGGACGCGTCCTCGAAGTCGGCGAGCCAGACCTTCGCGCCCGAGTTCAGGGCGTTGATGGTCATCTTGCGATCGGTCGGACCGGTGATCTCCACCCGGCGGTCGTTCAGAGCGGCCGGAGCCGGTGCGACCTTCCAGGAGTCGTCCGCGCGGACCGCCGCCGTCTCGGGCAGGAAGTCCAGCGTGGAGGTGCGGGCGATCTCGGCGCGGCGCTCACCGCGCCGGGCGAGCAGCTCATTGCGGCGCGGGGTGAACTGCCGGTGCAGTTCGGCCACGAACGCGAGGGCCGCGTCGGTCAGGACCTCTTCCTGCCGGGGCAGGGGCTCGGCATCGACGATGGCCAGCGTGGACGGCGCTGGTGCGGACATGAGCTGTCACTCCTTCAGCGGGCGGCGGCGTCTCATGGCCGCCGGGTCGCCTGAGACGGCACGGCGTGCCATGGCTCCGAGATACGGCCGTGGGTGCCGTCTGAGGTTCAGAGGGCTTCTGACCAGTGGATAGTAGTTTCCTCATGGTGGAAGTTCAATGGTTTGTTGATGTCGAGATTCTCCGGGTCGACAGAAACGGACCGGTCGAGGCGCAGCGTGCCAGCGCGACCACGGACGGTGGACGGCGAGCGGGTCGCACGGTCACTCCAGGTGCTTCAGGTCCTGCGAGGTGTCGATGTCGTACGCCTCGGCCACATCCGAACACTCCACGAGCGTGATCGCATCGCGGTGCTCCCGCAGATAGGCCCGCGCGCCCCGGTCGCCCACCGCCCCCGCCGCGATGTCCGCCCACCGGTCCGCCCCGAACAGCACCGGATGGCCCCGCTCCCCGCCGTACGAGGCGGCCGCCAGACTCGCCCGCGAGCGGTACGCGAGACGCACCCGCGCCACCGCCTCCACCCCGATCCCGGGCTGATCGACCAGAAGGACGAGCGCCGCGTCCGCGTCCGCCGCGCCCAGGGCGGCCAGGCCCAGCCGGAGCGAGGAGCCCATGCCCTCCTCCCAGCCCGGGTTCACCGTCACCGCGCAACCCGAGAGGTCCGCGCGGGCCCGCACCTCGTCCGCCGCCGCGCCCAGCACCACGTGCAGCGGGCCGCAGCCGCCGTCGCGCAGGGAGCGCACCGCGTGTTCGATCAGCGGGCGGCCCCGGTGCTCCAGCAGCGCCTTCGGCCGGCCGCCGAGCCGACGGCCCCCTCCGGCGGCCAGCAGTACCCCCGCGACCTCGGGGTTCCTCGCGGCGGAAGTCATCTCCGCGGTCCTCTCCGTAGCCGTGCCTGTCGTCGTGTCCGTGACCATGGGGCCTGGATACCACTGGGCGCTTCGCACACGCGACACGCATGTCACCCTCAGGGGTCACCCCGATTTCTTTCCGTGGGCTGGCGCGCACTGCCTGTCATGGCGTTAACTTGCGCACACGTCCGGGGACTTGGCCACAGCCCGGGTTCGGGGGTCACACCGGCACAAGGACGTGCGAGGGGGAGTGCTGTGTTGCGAAGCGTGGGGCAGAAGCAGCTGACCGGCAGCGACGAGGACCCGAGGGTGGCCGAGCTGCGGACGGCCGTCTCCCGGCTCCGCCGCGAACTGGCCGGGCTCCGGAGCGAATTCCCCGACCGGCCGATCGCCGAGGACGAGCTGGCGGCCCTGGACGCGATGGCCGTCAGCGGCGTGCCGGAGATCCCCCGCATGCGCCGCTCCCTGCTGCTGATCGCGGGGGCCATCGGCTCGGTGAGCGCGGTGGCCGCGGCCCTGCGCGAGGTGCGCAACGCGGTCGACCTCTTCGGGGAGCCCCCGCGCGGGTGAAGCACGGCCCGGAGCCCCCCGCACGGCTGACCCACGATGTGCGGGCCCGGCTTCAGCGGCGGATGAGCCTGCGGGCCGTGGCCGCCGCGACCGCCGACGTACGGGAGTCGACACCCAGCTTGGCGTAGATGTGCACCAGGTGGGACTTCACCGTCGCCTGGCTCAGGAAGAGCCGCTTGCTGATCTGGAGGTTCGACAGGCCCTCGCCGACCAGCTGGAGCACCTCCAGCTCCCGCCGGGTCAGTGCCTCGGCCGGGGTCCGCATCCGGTCCATCAACCGGTGCGCCACGGACGGCGCGAGCGCGGAGCGGCCCGCCGCCGCCGTGCGCACCGCCGCCGCCAGCTCCTGCGGCGGCGCGTCCTTGAGCAGATAGCCGCTCGCCCCCGCCTCGACCGCCGCCAGGATGTCCGCGTCGGAGTCGTAGGTCGTCAGGATCAGGACCCGGGGGCCCTCCGGCGCGGCGGTGATCGTCGCCGTGGCCTCCGAGCCGTGCAGGCCCGTACCGAACTGGAGGTCCATCAGGACCACGTCGAAGCCGCCCGCCGCCGCCAGGGCGACGGCCTCCTCGGCGGTCGCGGCCTCACCGGCGACCCGGAAGTCCGGCTCGGTGTCCAGGACCGCGCGCAGCCCCGCCCGGACGACCGGATGGTCGTCCGCCAGCAGCAGCCGGATGACGTCCTCCCCGCTCCCGCTCATGCCGCACGCTCCGCTTCCGCGACCGGCAGCGGCAGAGTGAGGGCCACCGCCGTGCCCTGTCCGGGCGCCGACTCCACGCTCAGCGCACCGCCGAGCGACCCCGCGCGCGTCCGCATCGCCGGCAGCCCGAAGCCGCCGTCGCCGCGCTCCTGGACCGGCACCCCCGACGGGTCAAAGCCCTGCCCGTCGTCCACGACGTCCAGCGCCACCGAGGTGTCCATGAAGCTCAGGGTGATCTCCGCCCGCCCGGCCCGCGCATGGCGCACCGTGTTGGCCAGCGCCGACTGCGCGGTCCGCAGCAGCGCCACCTCGTAGGGCGTCGGCAGCTCCACCGGGGTGCCGCTCACCGCGAACCGCACGGTCAGGTCGGGCGCGGTCGTACGGGCGCAGAGCCGCTCCAGCGCGGCGGACAGCGAACCGTGCTCCAGGTCCGGCGGCGTCAGCGCGCGGACGAACGAACGGGCCTCGGCGAGATTCGCCTGCGCGGCCTCGCGGGCGGCCCGCACATGCGCGGCGGCGGGAGCGTCCTCGGGCAGCGAGCGCTCGGCGGCGCGCAGCAGCAGCTGGATGCTGGACAGGCCCTGGGCCAGCGTGTCGTGGATCTCCCGGGCGAGGCGCTCGCGCTCGGCGAGGGTCCCGGCCGTGCGTTCCGCCTCGGCGAGGTCCGCGCGGGTGGCGACCAGCTCCACGATCAGTTCGCGCCGCCGTTCGCTCTCCCGGAAGAGCGCGTCGTATCCGAGGACGGTGGCGACGGCGACCGCCCCGCCGAGCAGCGGCCCGATGAACGCGCCGGGCTCGATCTCCTGCCGGTGCACGACGAAGCTGGTGATCGCGGCGGCCGCGGTGACCACGACGGCGGGCAGCGCCCACCGCATGGGCAGGATGTGGAGCTGGAGGAAGTAGAGCGGGAAGGCCACCCACAGGGCGTCCGGCGACAGGACCAGCAGCGCGGCCCACAGGGCGCCGAGACCCGCCAGCCACACGGCCCCCGCGCGGTTTCCCGGCTGTACGGAGGAGGCGAGCGGCCCCGCCGCGTACAGGGCGGCCATCAGCACCGCCACCACCACGACGGCTGCGGTGTGCGGCGCGTCCTCGCTCGCCGTGCGGACGACCACCAGGGCCAGCAGCCCCATCAGCAGGGCGTGCAGACAGAGCCGCAGGGCTGCCGTGACGTGGGTGTGCGAACGCGAATTCATGGTCCGTCCAGCGTAGCCGCGGCCTCCCCGGACCCGGTCAATCGAAAGGTTGATCCCGGGCCCGTCCGCCGCGCGATGTTTTCCCGCCCGCGCCGCACGACGCTGGAGCCATGTTCGTCGCATGGAGAGACCTTCGCTTCGCCAGGGGCCGGTTCGCGCTCATGGGCTCGGTCGTGGTGCTGATCACGCTGCTCGTGGGGCTGCTGTCCGGCCTGACCGCAGGCCTGGCCCGGGAGAACATCTCGGCCGTCACCGGTCTGGACGCCGACCACCTGGCCTTCGCCGCGCCCCCCGACGGGCAGGCGGAGTCGTTCAGCAACTCGACGGTCCGGGAGGACGACTGGCGGGCCTGGACCGGACGGCCCGGGGTCCAGGCCGCCCAGCCGGTCGGCATCCGGACCCTGAACGCCACCGCCGCCGGTGAGCGGAGTGCCGCCGTCTCGGCCTTCGGCGTCGAACCGGACGGCACCCTCGGGCCGGAGGGGATCGGTCCGGGGCGGGTCGTGCTCTCCGAGAAGGCGGCCGAGGAGCTCGACGCGTCGGCGGGCGACAGGATCGCGCTCGGCCGGACCGAGCGCGAGGTCGCCGCCGTCGCCACGGACGCCTCCTACAGCCACACGCCCGTCGTCTGGACCTCGCTCGACGACTGGCAGGAGATCGGCCACGACGGCGCCGGGCCCGCCGAACAGGCGACCGTGATCGCCCTGACCACCACCCAAGGCGCCGACCTCGCGGCGGGGGACGCGGCGGCGGGCACCAGCACGCTCACGCTCGACGACTCCCTCACGGCCATCGGCTCCTACCAGTCGGAGAACGGTTCGCTGCAACTGATGCGCGGCTTCCTCTTCGCCATCTCCGCCCTCGTCATCGGAGCGTTCTTCACCGTCTGGACGATCCAGCGCAGCGGCGACGTCGCCGTGCTGAAGGCACTCGGCGCGTCGACCCCGTACCTGCTGCGCGACGCGCTGGGACAGGCCGTCGTGATGCTCGCCCTCGGTACGGGACTGGGCACCGCGCTGGCCGCCGGGGCCGGAGCCGTGATCGGCGGAGGAGCCGTGCCGTTCGTCCTGGACGCGGCGACCGTCCTCGTCCCGGCCGCCGTGATGATCGTCCTCGGCGCGCTCGGGGCAGCCCTGTCCATCCGGCGGATCACCGCCGTCGACCCGCTCACCGCACTCGGGAGTGCCCGATGACGCTCACCCTGACCGACGTCACCCTCACCTACCCGGACGGCGAGGGACGGCTCACCGCCCTGGACCGGGTCTCGCTGGACGTGCCCCCGGGCACGCTCACCGCCGTGGTCGGGCCGTCCGGCTCGGGCAAGTCGAGCCTCCTCGCGGCCGCCGCCACCCTGGTCACCCCGGACTCCGGCGAGGTCGTGGTGGCCGGGACGCCGACGGCCGGGCTCGGCCGGGCCGGGCGGGCGGCCCTGCGCAGGGAGCACATCGGCATCGTCTTCCAGCAGCCCAACCTGCTGCCCTCGCTGACCGCCGCCGAACAGCTCCAGGTGATGCGCCACCTGTCCGGGGACTCCGCCCGCGGCGCCCGCCGCCGGGCCCTGGAGCTGCTGGACGCGGTCGGGCTCGCCGACCGCGCCGACCGGCGGCCCCACCAGCTCTCCGGCGGGCAGCGCCAGCGGATCAACATCGCGCGGGCCCTGATGAACGAACCGGCGGTCCTGCTCGTCGACGAGCCGACCAGCGCGCTCGACCACGAGCGCGGCGCGGCCGTGCTCGACCTGCTGGTCACCCTGACCCGGGAGCGCGCCACCGCCACGGTGCTGGTCACGCACGATCTGGCGCACCTGGGGCGGATGGACCGCACGGTGACGATGGACGACGGGCGGCTGACCGTCCCGGCCGGGGTCTGAAACGAGGAGCGGCGGGGCCCGGAACAGCCGGGCCCCGCCGCTCCTCGTTCTCAGCCGCCGTTCGTGCCGTTGCTCGCCAGCGCGTCGGACAGCTCTCCGGCGACCTGCTGGAGGATCGGCACGATCCGCTCCGTCGCCGCCTCCGTCACCCGCCCCGCCGGTCCCGAGATGGAGATCGCGGCCGAGGTGGGGGAGTTCGGCACGGAGACCGCGAGGCACCGCACCCCGATCTCCTGCTCGTTGTCGTCCACCGCGTACCCGGCGCGGCGCACCAGCTCCAGGGCGTCGAGGAAGCCCTCCGGGGTGGTGATCGTCTTCTCCGTGGCGGCCGGCATGCCGGTACGGGCCAGAAGAGCGCGGACCTCGTCGGCGGGGGTGTGCGCGAGGAGCGCCTTGCCCACGCCGGTGGAGTGCGGCAGCACCCGGCGGCCGACCTCGGTGAACATCCGCATGGAGTGCTTGGACGGCACCTGGGCGACGTACACGATCTCGTCCCCGTCCAGCAGCGCCATGTTCGCCGTCTCGCCGGTCTCCTCCACCAGGCGGCTGAGGTAGGGGCGGGCCCAGGTGCCCAGCAGCCGGGAGGCGGACTCACCGAGCCGGATCAGCCGGGGGCCCAGCGCGTAGCGGCGGTTGGGCTGCTGGCGCACGTACCCGCAGCCGACCAGGGTGCGCATCAGCCGGTGGATGGTCGGCAGGGGCAGACCGCTGCTCGCGGAGAGCTCGCTCAGCCCGACCTCGCCCCCGGCGTCGGCCATCCGCTCCAGCAGATCGAAGGCGCGCTCGAGGGACTGCACCCCACCGCTGGAACCGGAGGGCTTGGAGTCGGCTGTGCTGGCGTGGGACGGCGGCACGTCAACGGTCCTTTCGAAGCGGAAGGCAAGGCAGCAGCCTACCGGGCGGTTCCCGATCGGCCCACAGCTCCCCGGTCGGCGTCCATGCCGGTCAGGGGCTGTTTTGTCCGGGTGCCGACGGTCGTTGCGGGCGGCTCGGAGCCGCCCTCCTGGCCCATGCTACGTTCCGCAGTCCGAAATATGACTTTTACTTTGTGGAAACCTCCAGTCGGGCGGCGGAGGTGGACCGGTCGGCCCCCGTGGCGGAAGGTGGGGTCTTGACGAGGGCGATTCCCGAGTGAAGACTCCATCGAAAGCTTCAACAGTTCGTTGAATTCCTGTTGTGATCATTGCTGGAGTGAAGGAGCACAGGTGTCCGGTCCGGACGTGAACCTGATACTGCGCTCGACGCGCGTCGTGACCCCCGAGGGGACCCGCCCGGCGGCGGTCGCCGTCGCGGGCGGGACGATCGACGCGGTCCTGCCGTACGACACCGGGACGCCCGCGGGCGTCCGCCTGGAGGACTTCGGCGACGACGTCCTGCTGCCGGGCCTGGTCGACACCCACGTCCATGTGAACGACCCCGGCCGTACCGCGTGGGAAGGCTTCTACACCGCCACCCGCGCGGCCGCCGCGGGCGGGATCACCACGCTCCTGGACATGCCCCTCAACTCCCTCCCGCCGACCACCACCGTCGAGCACCTGCGGATCAAGCAGCAGGTCGCGGCCCCCAAGGCGCACGTCGACACCGGCTTCTGGGGTGGGGCGATCCCGTCCAACGTCAAGGACCTGCGCCCGCTGTACGAGGCCGGGGTCTTCGGCTTCAAGTGCTTCCTGTCGCCCTCCGGCGTCGAGGAGTTCCCGGAGCTGGACCAGGAGCAGCTGGCCCGCTCCATGGCGGAGATCGCCGGATTCGGCGGGCTGCTCATCGTGCACGCCGAGGACCCGCACCACCTGGCCGAGGCCCCACAGCGCCCCGGACCCGCCTACGCGGACTTCCTCGCCTCCCGGCCCCGCGACGCCGAGAACACCGCGATCGAGGGGCTCATCGCCCACGCCAAGCGGCTGAACGCCCGCGTCCACGTCCTGCACCTCTCCTCCAGCGACGCCCTGCCGCTGATCGCCGCCGCGAAGCGCGAGGGCGTCCGTGTCACCGTCGAGTCCTGCCCGCACTTCCTCACCCTCACCGCCGAGGAAGTTCCCGACGGGGCGACGGAGTTCAAGTGCTGCCCGCCGATCCGCGAGGCCGCCAACCAGGACGCGCTCTGGGCCGGGCTCGCCGACGGCACCATCGACTGCATCGTCAGCGACCACTCGCCGTGCACCACCGACCTGAAGACCCCGGACTTCGCCTCCGCCTGGGGCGGGATCTCCTCCCTCCAGCTCGGCCTGCCCGCCATCTGGACCGAGGCCCGCAAGCGCGGCCACACCCTCGACGACGTCGCCCGCTGGATGTCCGCCGCCCCCGCCGCGCTGGCCGGGCTGACCCGCAAGGGCGCCATCGAGGCCGGACGCGACGCCGACTTCGCGGTCCTCGCCCCCGACGCGACCTTCACCGTCGACCCCGCCGAGCTCTTCCACCGCAACCAGGTCACCGCCTACGCCGGGAAGACCCTGCACGGCGTCGTCCGCTCCAGCTGGCTGCGCGGTGCCCGCATCGCCTCCGACGGCGTCCTCGCCGAGCCGGCCGGCCGCCTCCTCGAACGCGACCACTGACCGGGCCCGCCGGTCCGCTTCCCGTACGGGACCGTCGACCGGGCCCGCCGGTCCGCTCCCCGTACGGGACCGTCGACCGGGCCCGCCGGTCCGCTCCCCGTACGGGACCGCTCGCCCAGTTCACCGGTCCGCTTCTCGAACGCGCCACTGACCGTGCCCGAAAGGAACCCCTGACCATGACGGACGCCGCGATACCGCGCTTCACCGGCGACGCAAGCCCCTACGCGGGCGGCGACCCGTACGCCGACCACCGCACCGCCGACTTCCCCTTCACCCACCTCGTCGACCTGGCCGACCGCCGTCTCGGGGCGGGGGTCATCGCCGCCAACGACGAGTTCTTCGCCGAGCGCGAGAACCTCCTCGAGCCCGGGCCCGCCGTCTTCGACCCGGAGCACTTCGGGCACAAGGGCAAGATCATGGACGGCTGGGAGACCCGCCGCCGACGCGGTGTCAGCGCCACCGAACCGCACCCCACCGCCGACGACCACGACTGGGCCCTCGTCCGGCTCGGCGCGCCCGGCGTCATCCGGGGCATCGTCCTGGACACCGCCCACTTCCGCGGCAACTACCCGCAGGCGGTCTCCGTCGAGGCGGTCGCACTGCCCGGCTCCCCGTCCCCCGAGGACCTCCTCGCCCCCGACGTGAAGTGGACGACGCTCGTCCCCCGTACGGCGGTCGGCGGCCACGCGGCCAACGGGTTCGCCGTCGACGCCGAGCAGCGCTTCACCCACCTGCGGGTCAACCAGCACCCGGACGGCGGGATCGCCCGCCTGCGGGTGTACGGAGAGGTCGCCCCCGACCCCGCCTGGCTCGGCGCGCTCGGTACGTTCGACCTCGCGGCCCTGGAGAACGGCGGCCAGGTCGAGGACGCCTCCGACCGCTTCTACTCCCCGGCCACCAATACCATCCAGCCGGGCCGCTCGCGGAAGATGGACGACGGCTGGGAGACCCGCCGCCGGCGCGACCAGGGCAACGACTGGATCAGCTACCGTCTCGCCGCACAGTCCGGTATCCGGGCCGTCGAGATCGACACCGCCTACCTCAAGGGCAACTCCGCGGGCTGGGCGAGCCTCTCGGTACGGGACGGAGCGGACGGCGACTGGACGGAGGTCCTTCCCCGGACCCGGCTCCAGCCCGACACCAACCACCGCTTCGTCCTGGACGGAACCGTCCGCGCCACGCACGTACGGATCGACATCTACCCGGACGGCGGCATCTCCCGGCTCCGGCTGTTCGGATCGCTCACCGACGAGGGCGCCGGGGCCCTGGCTGCCCGTCACCGGGAGCTGGGCGGCTGATCCCCGAACGCGGCCGGCACCTGGCGCACCGCGGTCGCAGGGGGACCGCGGTGTGCCCGGCCGGTCCCGTTACGTGAGGGTGTGTCACCCTGGTCGAGGTGCGGTGAGCGGGCCCTGCGGGCCGGGCGAACCGCACTTTCCGACGCCCCTACCAGGAGTCCCCATGATCTTCATCGCCGTCAAGTTCACCGCCCTCGACCCCGAGGAGTGGCTCAGCCGGCTGGACGGCTTCACCGTCGCCACCCGCCGCGAGCCCGGCAACCTCTTCTTCGACTGGTCGCACAGTGTGGAGAACCCCAACGAGTTCGTCCTGCTGGAGGCCTTCGCCGACGCGGCCGCGGGCGAGGCGCACGTGAACTCGGACCACTTCAAGGCGGCGATCGCGACGATGTCGGAGCTGGTGGCCGAGGTCCCCGAGATCATCAACGTCGAGGTGGAGGGCGCCGGCTGGTCCCGGATGGCGGAGGTCACCCCGCGCAACCGCTGACCGGCACCGGCACCCTAGAACTCCTCGTGGGACTCCGGGTCGCCGCCGAACCGCCGCTGCCGCCCGGACGCGATCGACGTCAGCTCCTGCGCCGTCAGCTCGAACCCGAACAGATCGAGGTTCTCGCGTTGCCGGCCCGGGTCCGCCGACTTCGGGATGGGGACCGCGCCCAGCTGGGTGTGCCAGCGCAGCACCACCTGCCCGGGACTCACCCCGTGGTCCTCGGCGATCGCCACGGTCGAGGGATCCTCCAGCACCTCGCGGCCCCGGGCCAGCGGGCTCCAGCTCTCCGTGACGACGCCCTTGGCCGCGTGCACGGCACGCAGCTCCTCCTGCGGCAGCAGCGGGTGCATCTCGATCTGGTTCACCGAGGGCAGCACGCCCGTCTCCCGCTCCAGCCGCTCCAGCTGCGCGGCGGTGAAGTTGGAGACGCCGATCGAGCGGACGAGACCGTCCTCGCGGAGCCGGATCATGGCCTTCCAGGTGTCCACGTACTTGTCGAGGCGGGGGAGCGGCCAGTGGATCAGATAGAGGTCCACGTACTCGACGCCCAGGCGGGCCCGCGACTCCTCGAACGAGGCGAGCGTCTCCTCGTACCCGTGGTGCCGGCCGGGCACCTTCGTGGTGAGGCGGACCTCCTCGCGGGGGACGCCACTACGGGCGATGCCCCGGCCGGTGCCGGTCTCGTTGCCGTAGTTGAGGGCCGTGTCGACCAGCCGGTAGCCGAGCTCCAGGGCCCCGGCGACGGCCTCCTCGGCCGCCGCGTCGTCCAGCGGGTAGGTGCCGAGCCCCACCGCGGGGAGTCGCGTGCCGTCATTGAGCGCCTGAACCGGTGTGCCGGACATGTGCTGATCCCGTCCTTCCCGTCGCTGCCCCCGTCCCGGCCAGCGTAGGGGCGTGGCCGGGACGGGGGCAGCCGGACGGGGCCGACGGGGGGAGTGCTCCGGAGAGCGCCCGGGGGAGCGGCCCGGAGAACACTGGGCGAGCGCGCCGGTCGGCGGACAGGAGGCGTGCACGCCCGACGGTGGGGCAGCTCAGGCCCGGGGGCCGCTCAGGCCGCGTGGCCGCCGTCCACGACGAGCTCCGTGCCCGTGATGAACCCCGCGTCCGCGCTCACGAGGTACGCGACGAGCGAGGCGATCTCCTCCGTCGTGCCGAAGCGGCCCAGGGCGGTCGCCGCGCGCTGGCCCTCGGCGAACGGCCCGTCGGCCGGGTTGAGATCGGTGTCCACCGGCCCGGGCTGGATCAGGTTCACCGTGATGCCGCGCGGCCCGAGCTCCCGGGCCAGCGGCTTGGTCAGCCCGACCAGGGCGGACTTGCTGAGCCCGTAGAGGGTGGAGCCGGGCCCGCCCGCGTACCGGCTCAGGGCGGAGCCCACGGAGACGATGCGGCCACCGTCGGCCAGCCGCTCCGCCGCCGCCCGGCAGGCGAGGAAGACGGCCCGCACGTTCACCGCCAGCGTCCGGTCCACCTCCGGCCCGGCGAGCGCGGAGATCGGGCCGAGGACGCCGATGCCGGCGTTGTTGACCAGGATGTCGAGCCGGCCGAGCGCGTCCGCCGCCCGGTGCACGGCGTCGGCGGCCGCGTCGGCGTCCGCCGCGTCGCAGCGCAGGGCGACGCCCCGGCGGCCGAAGCCCTCGATCTTCGCGACGACCGCGAGGGCCGCTTCCTCGTCCTGGACATAGGTGACGGCGACGTCCGCGCCGTCCTGGGCGAGCCGCAGCGCGATCGCGGCGCCGATGCCCCGGCTGCCCCCGGTGACCAGGGCGGCCCGGGCAGGGAGGCCGGTGGTGACGGTGGCGGGGGCGGTGGTGGGCAGGGTGCTGGACATGGCCGGTTCCTTTGCTGAGGGACGCCGTCGCTTCGACGACATCCCCCAGCAAACGCGGGCCGGGGCCCGCGCACCGGCGGGTATCGGACGCCCACGGCCGACAGGATCCGGCAGCCCGGGCGCCTACCGCGAAGGCAGCAGTGCGGGATCCGTCGCCGCGGCCCGCAGCCGGATCAGGATGGCCCGCGCCGCCTTGGCGTAGCCGAGGTTGTTGTTCTGGAGCACCGACTCGGCGTTGGCCAGCTCCAGCAGGGCGATCACCTCGAAGGCCAGCTGGCACACGTCGGTGTCCCCGGCCAGCTCCCCGGCGGACCTGGCCTCCTCGATCGTCTGCTCCACGAAGGTGACCCAGCCGGTCTGCGCGGACGCCAGGGCGTCGTGCACCCTGCCGCCACGGGCGTCGAACTCGGCCGTGGCTGCGTAGAAGAAGCAACCGCCCCGGAACACACGCTCGCGGGAGTACGCGATCCACGCCTCGCACAGCCGCCAGACCCTTCCGAGCCCCGGCGGAACCGACCGGGTGGGGCGCAGCACATGGTCGACGTATATGGCCACCGCCCCCCGCACGGTGGCCAGCTGGAGCCCCTCCTTCGAGCCGAAGAGGGCGAACACCCCGCTCTTGCTCAGCCCGAGCTCGGTGGCCAGCCGCCCCAGCGACAGACCCTCCAGCCCTTCGACCGAGGCGATCTGCACCGCCCGCCCCAGGATCAACTGCCGGGTCTGGTTCCCCCGCTCGACCCGCCCGTCCGCTCTCAACGACGTCATGTGACCACTCCGTGCCTCAGAGTTATCGAGGCGTCAGTCTAGGGAGCGGTGGCGCGGCCGGAGGACCCTCCGCCGCCCGGCCGAACGGCTCGACCGCCGCTGACCACGGGTGATGCCCCGGGACGATCCGAGCGTTGAGACAGGTGTTCCTTTTTCAGGAGCTCAGCGGATAGCGTGATCGCTCCGCGTGCGAGCCGGTGAGGTCTCCACAACACGTTCCGTGGAGATCACAGGAGATCCAGGTGTCCGCTGTCGCCGTGCCCACCCTCGCACCCCCGCGCCGTGCCTGGGGCACCGATCTGCCCGTGCTGGCGGTCGCCGCCGTCTGGGGAGCCAGCTACCTCGCGGCCAAGGGCATCACCACCGCCCACACGGTCATCGCCGTCCTCGTCCTGCGCTTCGCGATCGTGCTGCCGGTGCTCGTGGCGACCGGATGGCGCAGGCTGCGGGCGCTGACCGGTGCGCAGTGGCGCGGCGCCGGGCTGCTGGGCCTGGTGCTGAGCGGGATCTTCCTGCTGGAGACGTACGGGGTGGTGCACACCTCCGCTACCAACGCCGGGCTGATCATCAGCCTCACCATGATCTTCACGCCGTTGGCCGAGGCCGTCGTGACCCGGGTGCGCCCGTCGGCCGGATTCGTCGCGGCGGCCGGGCTCTCCGTCGCCGGAGTGGTCCTGCTGACCCAGGGCGGCGGGCTCACGAGCCCCTCGGGCGGCGACCTCCTGATGCTTCTCGCCGCTCTCGCCCGGACCGTCCACGTCCTGGCGATGGCCAGGATGAAGGCGGTCCAGGGCGCCGACTCGCTCTCCCTCACCACCGTCCAGCTCGGGGCCGCGGTCGCCGTCTTCGCCGTGCTCGCAGCCGTCCCGGGTACCGGCGCGTCGCCGTGGAGCGCGGCGGCGGACTTCGGCGCCCGGGAGTGGGCGGGCCTGGTCTTCCTCTCGGTGTTCTGCACGCTGTTCGCGTTCTTCGTGCAGATGTGGTCCGTGCGCCGCACCTCGCCGTCCCGGGTCAGCCTGCTGCTCGGTACGGAACCGCTGTGGGCCGCCGCCGTGGGCATCAGCCTCGGCGGCGAACGGCTCGGGCTGCTCGGCGCCGCCGGGGCGGTTCTCGTCCTGGCGGGCACCGCATGGGGCCGACGCGGCGCGGACCGGTCCTGATCGCCGGTGTCAGGACTTGCTCACCGGAGTCGGGGCTTGCTCACCGGCGTCAGGATTTGCTCACCGCCGTCAGGGCTTGCTCACCGGCGTCGGGATCTGTCCCCCGCCATCAGACGTGATCGCCGGTGTCAGGACTTGATCGAGTCCGCAGCGATCATTACGGCCACCCCCGCCACGATCAGCACGATGTTGACGAACAGCCCCCGGTCGCTGAGGAAGTCGACCCGCCGCACCACCGTCCACAGCCGGAACCAGCCCGTCCACTCGTACAGCAGCCCGCCGGCGCCCTGGGCGAAGACGAGGAACCCGATCGTCTCGACAATTTTCTTCATGGGCCGAGCCTCCTGCCCGCCCCGCACCCGCCGCGTCGGCCACCGGTCCCGTCCGCCGCGCCGAAAGTAGCCGGTCCTGCGACTTTGGTCGCTCCCTCGCCACGCAGGGCCCCTCCGGGCCGCCCGGCTGCGTAACTTTGTCGATATGACGCGCACCGAGTACCGCTGGCTGCTCCCTTCGGCCATGGCCGATCCCGAGCTGCCCGGCGACCGGCCCCGGGCGCGGCGCACCGTGCGGGACTGGGCCGTCGACATCACGGTCTTCCTCGGTGCCGCGGGCTTCGGACTGCTGGCGCTCGCCGCGATCGACGCCGACAGCACCACGGCGGACGTCTTCGTCCTCGTCGACTCGGTGATCGGCGCGGCTGCCTGCTGCGCGCTCTGGCTCCGACGACGCTGGCCCGTCGGGCTCGCCGCCGCGCTGACCGTCGTCTGCGTCGTCGAACCCGTGGCCGCCGGGGCGCTGATGGTGGCCCTTTTCAGTCTGGCCGTGCACCGCCCCTTCAAGCCGGTGGCGATCGTCGGCGCGGGCGCGCTGATCGTGGCTCCCCTGCAGCCCCTCCTGCGCCCCGACCCCTCGACGACCTTCCTCGTCTCGGTCATCTTCGGGGTCCTGCTCGTCCTGCTGGTCCTCAGCTGGGGCATGGTCGTACGCTCCCGGCGCCAGCTCGTCCTCTCGCTCCGCGAACGGGCCCGCCGCGCCGAGGCCGAGGCGGCGCTGCGCGCCGAACAGGCCCAGCGGCTGGCCCGGGAGGCCATCGCCCGCGAGATGCACGACGTCCTGGCCCACCGGCTGACCCTGCTCAGCGTGCACGCCGGGGCCCTCGAATTCCGGCCCGGCGCCCCCGCCGCCGAGGTCGGCCGGGCAGCGGGCGTCATCCGGGACAGTGCCCACGAAGCCCTCCAGGACCTCCGCGAGATCATCGGCGTCCTGCGCGGGCCCGGCGACACCGACGAGGGCGAGCGGCCGCAGCCCACCCTCGCCACTCTGAACGCCCTCATCGCCGAGTCCCGGCTCGCGGGCATGAAGGTCGCCGTCGACAACGAGGTCGCCGAACCCCAGGACGCCCCCGCCGCCACCGGCCGCACGGTCTACCGAATCGCCCAGGAGTGCCTGACCAACGCCCGCAAGCACGCGCCCGGCACCGAGGTCTCCCTCACCGTGGCGGGCGGCCCCGGCGAGGGGCTCACCATCGAGGTGGAGAACCCCGCGCCCACCGAGCCCTTCGAGCGGGTCCCCGGATCGGGCCAGGGGCTCATCGGCCTCACCGAACGCGCCACGCTCGCCGGCGGCGGGCTGGAGCACGGCCCGACGGAGGACGGCGGCTTCGTGGTCCGGGCCCGGCTGCCGTGGCCCGCCGCGTGAGGCCCCGGGGCGGTGCGGGGCCTCGCCGGAGGACCAGGACCGTGACGCGTTCCCGGAGAGGTGGGGCCGTGACGCGTGCCCGGAGAGCTGGGCCCGTGACGCGGGCCCGGGGAGCCGTGGCCGTGACGTGTGACCGGAGGATCCGGGCCGCGACGCCCGCCGTACGGGGCCCGCTCACCGGCTGGCTACGGTGGCCGTCATGAACACCCCGGCGTCCCCGACACCCCCGGCGTCACCCGCGCCCCCGCCCGTCCGGCTGCTGATCGTCGACGACGACCCGCTGGTCCGGGCCGGACTGACCCTGATGCTCGGCGGCGACGAGGGCATCGACATCGTGGGGGAGGGCGCGGACGGCGACGAGGTCGAGGAACTGGTCGAACGACTGCACCCGGACGTCGTCCTGATGGACATCCGGATGCCGGTCATGGACGGACTCACCGCTACCGAACGGCTGCGCCGCCGGCCGGGCGCGCCCGAAGTCGTCGTCCTCACCACGTTCCACGCGGACGAACAGGTGCTCCGGGCCATCCGGGCCGGGGCGGCCGGATTCGTCCTGAAGGACACCCCGCCGGCCCGGATCGTCGATTCGGTCCGCCGGGTCGCCGCCGGAGACCCGGTGCTCTCGCCCGCCGTCACCCGCCAGTTGATGGCGCGCGCCGCGGGCGGCGGACACGACGACCGGGCCGGCCGCACCGGCCGCGCACGCAGGCGCTTCGACCAACTCGCCGAGCGGGAGAAGGAAGTGGCCGTCGCCGTCGGACGCGGCGGCTCCAACGCGGAGATCGCGGGCTCCCTCTACCTCAGTGTCGCGACCGTCAAGACCCACGTCTCCCGGATTCTCGCCAAACTCGAACTGAACAACCGTGTCCAGATCGCGCTGTTGGTCCATGACGCGGGACTCCTCGACACGGACGGGACGGACGGGACGGACAGGGAGGGCGGGGGCGGCCTACGCTGACAGGACCGGACAGGACCGGACAGGACCGGAAGAGGGGCTGACCGCCGGCCCGGGGTCCGGTTCAGCCGCCGCCGGGGATCTCCGTCATCGCCACCGGCCGCCGTTCGCGGCGGGAGACCTCGCACGCCTCGGCGATCCGCAGGGCGTGCAGGGCCTCCCGCCCGTCGCACGGATTGGCCAGTTCGCCGCGGGCCACCCGCAGGAACGCGTCCAGTTCCGCCTCGTACGCCGGGGCGAACCGTTCCAGGAACCCCGGCCAGGGCTTCGCCGGTGCGCCGGGACCGCCGGGCTCGGCCGAGGTCAGCGGCGTACGGTCGTCCAGGCCGACGGCGATCTGGTCCAGTTCGCCGGCCAGCTCCATCCGCACGTCGTACCCGGCACCGTTGCACCGGGTCGCGGTGGCGGTGGCGAGCGTCCCGTCGTCGAGGGTGAGCAGGGCGGCGGCCGTGTCCACGTCCCCGGCCTCCCGGAACATCGCGGGTCCGGAGTCCGAGCCGGTCGCGTACACCTCGCTCACCTCGCGTCCGGTCACCCAGCGCAGGATGTCGAAGTCGTGGACCAGGCAGTCGCGGTACAGCCCGCCCGAGAGCGGGAGGTAGGCGGCGGGCGGCGGGGCCGGGTCGGAGGTGACCGCGCGCACGGTGTGCAGCCGGCCGAGCCTGCCCTCCCGTACGGCGGCCCTGGCCTCGCCGTACCCGGCGTCGAAGCGGCGCATGAAGCCGAGCTGGAGCACGCTGCCCGCCGCCTCTACCTCCGCGAGCGCGGCGAGGGTGCCCGGCAGGTCCAGGGCGATCGGCTTCTCGCAGAAGACGGGCAGCCCGGCGTGTGCGGCCCGTGCGATGAGCCCGGCATGGGCCGAGGTCGCCGAACAGATCATCACGGCGTCGGGCGGGCCCCCGGCGGCGCCCTCCCCGGCGAACAAGCCGTCCACCGAGACCGCTGTCGCCCCCGTCCGCGCCGCGGCTCCGGCCGCCCGCTCCGGATCCGCGTCCGCCAGCAGCAGGGCGTCCACGGCGGGGTGACGGCTCAGCACCTCCGCATGGAATGTGCCGATCCGTCCCGTTCCGATCAATCCGATGCGCATGGGCCCCAAGGTGACGTTCGCCCGGTCGTCATGTCAAGCGTTTGTCCTGACAAATGGCGGCCGCACCGATCGGCGGCTCCCCGCCCCGGTACGCCATGGCTTTGTCCGGACAAGCGAACTACGCTCGCCCCGTGACCGCACATGGATCCGACCGGCCGCTGCCGCTGAGCGTGGACCGCACCAGCCCGGTGCCGCTCTACTTCCAGCTGGCACAGCAGCTGGAGGCGGCCGTGGAGCAGGGCCGGCTGGCCCCCGGCGCCCTGCTCGGGAACGAGATCGACCTCGCCGCCCGCCTCGGCCTGTCCCGGCCGACCGTCCGCCAGGCCATCCAGTCGCTCGTCGACAAGGGCCTGATGGTCCGCCGCCGGGGAGTCGGCACCCAGGTCGTCCACAGCAAGGTCCGCCGCCCGCTGGAGCTCAGCTCGCTCTACGACGATCTGGAGGCGGCCGGCCAGCGCCCCGCCACCAGCGTCCTGCGCAACACCACGGAACCGGCCACCGCCGAGGTCGCCGCCGCGCTCGGCGTCGCCGAGGGCAGCGAGGTCCACCTCGTCGAACGGCTGCGCAGCGCCCACGGCGAACCGATGGCCCTCCTGCGCAACCACCTGCCCCCCGGGCTGCTGCCCCTGCTCACCGAGGAACTGGAGGCCACCGGCCTCTACCGGCTGATGCGGGCTTCCGGCGTCACCCTGCACAGTGCCCGCCAGACCGTCGGCGCGCGCGCCGCGGACGACCGGCAGGCGCGGGCGCTGGCGGAGCCCGTGGGGGCGCCCTTGCTGACGATGGAGCGCACGACGTACGACGACACCGGCCGGGTCGTCGAGTTCGGCTCGCACGTCTACCGGGCGGAGCGGTACGCCTTCGAGTTCCAGCTCCTGGTGCGCGCCTGAGCCCGCCCGGAGCCTTCCCGGGCCCGTGGGGGCCCCACTCAGCCCGTCCGGCGATTGAGGACGGAACCGCCGACGTGGGCGAGGCCGCACCCGCTGGCTACCGTTACCCAGGGCCCCTGTGCCCGCGGACACACCCACGCAAGGGTTCCGTCCTCAAACGCCGGACGGGCTGAAATGGTGCGGGCACACGGGTTGCGCTCGACAGCCCCCGTGCCCCAGGCTCCGTGTCCGTCGGGCCCACCCACGCAAGGGGTCCGTCCTCGAACGCCGGACTGGCTGGGGGTGCGGGCACCGAGGGGCGGGGCTCGGGGATACTTGGGCAGCCGGGCCGGGACCGTACACTCCCCGGCCCCGTCAAGCAGCACAGCGAGCAGCAGTAGAAGGGCACGGCGTCGTGGCAAGGGTTCGGACAGGGGTACGCGCGATGGGCGCCGTGCTGGCAGTGGTGCTGGGCGCCTCCCTCACGGGATGCAGCAGCACCGGCGGCAAGCGCGCCGAGGAGCGCGCGGCCGCCGCGGCCGAGGGACGGGCCGCGGTGAACACACCGCGCTGGACCTTCGCCATGGTCACCCACTCGGGCGACGGCGACACCTTCTGGGACATCGTCCAGAAGGGCGCCGAGCAGGCGGCCCTCAAGGACAACATCAACTTCCTCTACTCGCACAACGACGAGGCCAACCAGCAGGCCCAGCTCGTCCAGACCGCGATCGACAAGAAGGTCGACGGGCTGATCGTCTCGCTGGCCAAGCCGGACGCCATGAAGGCCGTGGTCGCCAAGGCCGTCAAGGCCGGCATCCCGGTCGTCACCGTGAACTCCGGCTCCGCGGAGTCCAAGGAGTTCGGCGCGCTCACCCACATCGGCCAGGACGAGTCGATCGCCGGAGAGGCCGTCGGCGACGAGCTGAACAGCCGGGGCCGCAAGAAGGCCCTCTGCGTCCTGCACGAGCAGGGCAACGTGGGCCACGAGCAGCGCTGCGCCGGGGCGAAGAAGACCTTCGACGGCACGATGCAGAACCTGTACGTCGACGGCACCAACATGCCCGACGTCACGTCGTCCATCGAGGCCAAGCTCCAGTCCGACAAGAGCATCGACGCGGTCGTCACCCTCGGCGCCCCCTTCGCCGACGCGGCCGTCCAGGCCAAGCAGACGGCGGGCAGCAAGGCCGAGATCGACACCTTCGACCTCAACGCCAAGGTCGCCACCGGCCTCCAGAGCGACAAGCTCGGCTTCGCCGTCGACCAGCAGCCCTACCTCCAGGGCTACCAGGCCGTCGACCTGCTCTGGCTCTACCGCTACAACCGCAACGTCCTCGGCGGCGGCCTCCCCGTGCTGACCGGCCCGCAGGTCATCACCAAGGACGACGCCGACGCCCTGGCCGACTTCACCAAGCGGGGCACGCGATGAGCGGCGCCACCGCCGCACCGCGGAAGCCGGAGCAACTGGACGAGCGGCTGGTGCGCACCTCACCGCTGCGCAAGCTGCTCGGCCGCCCCGAACTCGGCTCGGTCGTCGGCGCCGCGGCCGTCTTCCTGTTCTTCGCGATCGTCGCCGACAGCTTCCTCCAGGCCTCCAGCTTCGGCACCGTGCTGTACGCGGCCTCCGTCCTCGGCATCATGGCCGCGCCGGTCGCGCTGCTGATGATCGGCGGCGAGTTCGACCTCTCCGCCGGCGTCATGGTGACCAGCTCCGCGCTGATCTCCTCGATGTTCAGCTACCAGATGACGGCCAACGTCTGGGTCGGCGTCTTCGTGTCGCTGCTGGTCACGCTCGCCATCGGCGCGTTCAACGGCTTCATGCTGACCCGCACCAAACTGCCGAGCTTCATCATCACGCTCGGCACGTTCCTGATGCTGACCGGTCTGAACCTCGGCTTCACCAAGCTCATCAGCGGCACCGTCTCCACCAAGGCCATCGGCGACATGGAGGGCTTCGACTCGGCCCGCGCGCTGTTCGCCTCGACGCTGACCCTCGGCGGCGTCGAGTTCAAGGTGACGATCCTGTGGTGGGCGGCGCTCGTCGGCGTCGCCACCTGGATCCTCCTCCGTACCCGTTTCGGCAACTGGATCTTCGCCGTCGGCGGCGAGGCCGACGCGGCCCGGGCGGTCGGCGTGCCCGTCATCCGCACCAAGATCGGGCTCTACCTCGGCGTCGCCTTCGCCGCCTGGGTCTCCGGCCAGCACCTGCTGTTCAGCTACGACGTCGTCCAGTCCGGCGAGGGCGTCGGCAACGAGCTGACGTACATCATCGCCGCCGTCATCGGCGGCTGCCTGATCACCGGCGGCTACGGCTCCGCGATCGGCTCGGCCGTCGGCGCCTTCATCTTCGGCATGACCAGCAAGGGCATCGTGTACGCCGAGTGGAACCCG
This sequence comes from Streptomyces sp. CA-278952, assembly GCF_028747205.1. NCBI lineage: Bacteria > Bacillati > Actinomycetota > Actinomycetes > Kitasatosporales > Streptomycetaceae > Streptomyces > Streptomyces sp. CA-278952. The sequence continues at coordinate 1,237,667 of NZ_CP112880.1, read as the reverse complement.
GACTGGTTCAAATTCTTCCTGGGAGCGATGCTGCTCCTGGCCACCCTGCTCAACGCGTGGGTGCGCAAGCGCGCGGAGGCGACGGCATGACGGCCACCCCTGAAGACCCCGCCGGAGCGACCGCGGGACCGCTGGTCGAGCTGGACGACGTGTCCAAGTTCTACGGGAACATCAAGGCCCTGGAGCACGTCTCGCTGGAGGTCCACGCGGGCCGGATCACCTGTGTCCTCGGGGACAACGGCGCCGGCAAGTCCACCCTCATCAAGATCATCGCGGGGCTGCACCGGCACGACGCCGGACGCTTCCTGATCGAGGGGGAGGAGACCACCCTCGCCAACCCGCGCGACGCCCTGGACCGGGGCATCGCCACCGTCTACCAGGACCTCGCCGTCGTCCCGCTGATGCCGGTCTGGCGGAACTTCTTCCTCGGCTCCGAGCCCACCGTCGGCTTCGGCCCCTTCAAGCGCCTCGACGTCCGGAAGATGCGGGAGAGCACCCGTACCGAACTGCTGCGCATGGGCATCGACCTGCGCGACGTCGACCAGCCCATCGGCACCCTGTCCGGCGGCGAGCGCCAGTGCGTGGCCATCGCCCGCGCCGTCTACTTCGGCGCGAAGGTCCTGGTCCTGGACGAGCCGACCGCGGCCCTCGGCGTCAAGCAGTCCGGCGTGGTCCTCAAGTACGTGGCGGCCGCCCGCGACGCCGGCCTCGGCGTGGTCCTCATCACGCACAACCCGCACCACGCGCACCTCGTCGGAGACCGCTTCGTCCTCCTCAAGCGCGGCGCGATGTCCGGCAGCCACACCAAGGACGACGTCACGCTGGACGAGCTGACCCGGCAGATGGCGGGCGGCAGCGAGCTGGAGGAGCTCAGCCACGAGCTGGAACGCACCCCGGCCCCCACCCTCCCGGGCGCCCACGGCGCGAAGGGCGGGACTCCCTGAGCGGCGACCGCCCCGGCGCGGCCGACCCCGCCCACCGGCCCGCCGGTGCCGGGCAGTGGCAGAATCGAGCCCGGCGGGCGCCGTCCGCCGCCGGCCGCGACAGCGGCCCGGCCCCCCAGACCCCGCAGGGACGATGAGCACGTACCGCGACTTCGCACACCGCGGCTCCGCCCGCGCCACCGTCCTCAAGACCGTCGGCACCAAGGAACGCCGCTCGCATCTCACCGCCCCCCGGGTCCCCACGGTCGGGATCGACATCGGCGGCACCAAGGTGATGGCGGGCGTCGTCGACGCCGACGGCAACATCCTGGAACAGCTCCGCACCGAGACGCCCGACAAGTCCAAGAGCCCCAAGGTCGTCGAGGACACCATCGTCGAACTGGTCCTGGACCTCTCCGACCGCCACGACGTCCACGCGGTGGGCATCGGCGCGGCGGGCTGGGTGGACGCCGACCGCTCCAAGGTGCTGTTCGCCCCGCACCTCGCCTGGCGCGACGAGCCGCTGCGCGACGCGATCGCGTCCCGCCTCGTCGTCCCCGTCATGGTCGACAACGACGCCAACACCGCCGCCTGGGCGGAATGGCGCTTCGGGGCGGGCCGCGGCGAGGACCATCTCGTCATGATCACCCTCGGTACGGGCATCGGCGGCGCGATCCTGGAGGACGGACAGGTCAAGCGCGGCAAGTACGGCGTGGCCGGTGAGTTCGGCCACATGCAGGTCGTGCCCTCGGGCCACCGCTGCCCCTGCGGCAACCGGGGCTGCTGGGAGCAGTACAGCTCCGGCAACGCCCTGGTCCGAGAGGCCCGGGAGCTGGCCGCGGCCGACTCACCGGTGGCGCACTACCTGCTGGACCGGGTGAAGGGGAACATCCCCGACATCACCGGCCCGCTCATCACCCAACTGGCCCGCGAGGGCGACGCGATGTGCATCGAGCTGCTCCAGGACATCGGCCAGTGGCTCGGCATCGGCATCGCCAATCTGGCCGCGGCGCTCGATCCCTCCTGCTTCGTCATCGGAGGCGGCGTCAGCGCCGCCGATGACCTGCTGATCAACCCCGCCAGGGACGCCTTCAAGCGTCACCTCACCGGCCGCGGCTACCGCCCCGAGGCCCGGATCGCGAAGGCGCAGCTCGGCCCCGAGGCGGGTATGGTCGGCGCCGCGGACCTGGCCCGGCTGGTCGCCCGCCGATTCCGCCGGGCCAACCGGCGGCGCGTCGAGCGGTACGAGCGGTACGCCCAGATCTACGACCAGGCGGCGAGCACCCTCCGCAACACGCGGGCCACCCGTACCGCTGACTGAACCGCAGCCGCCCGTTGCGGCGTCCCCCCTTCAGTACGCCGTCACCGCAGCACTTGAGGACCACCTGATCATGATCGCAGCCGAGCACCCCGTGGTGCCGCACCAGTCGGAGTCTCCGGGCGACGGCGAGGGCAAGCCGCCAGAGGACCGGCGGCATGTGTTCAAGCGGCGATTCATCACCGCGACGATCATCGTGCTGCTGATCGGCATCCCGGCCGGCTACCTGCTGATCTCGGCAGGTCAGAGCCGCCGCTCGGGCCAGGACAAGGAGGCCGAGGCGGCCGCCGTGGGCCTCCGGGAGGGCTGGCCCTCCAAGATGCAGCGCCGGATCTTCGAGATCCCGATCCCCGGCAACGGGCAGGGCGTCCAGTACTACGAGACGAACAACTGGAAAGCCAGCCGGATGTACGCGAAGTTCCGGACGACCTCCGCGGGTCTCGACCGCTTCCTGAGCGGGGTGGGCACCGGACGCGCGGCGCTGGAGCCGGACACGATCACCATCAGCCCCCGGGACATCAAGATCACCGGCTGGTCCTTCGGCCCGGGCGAGGAGTGGGCCGGCACCACGCACAGCAACAAGAAGCCGCGCCCGACCCAGAACATCACGGTCAACATGACCGATCCGGCCAGTCCGGTGGTGTACGTGGTCTCGGCGGCGACCCCTTGATGGCCCGCCGTTCGGCGGGCGCACCGGGGCGCGCGCTCCGCCGGTAGCCGAGAACCGGCCGCGAGCGCCCCCCCCCGGCGAGTCTCAAAGACGACCTGCGAAGAGGCGTTCCGGGAGACGATGATGATCGCTATGCCGGAAGTTCTGGAGATCCTCGCCCTCGCCTGTACCGGTCTGTACGCCGGATACATGCTCGCCTTCATGTCGGGCCTCATGCCCGCGCTCAAGGAGGTGGACGACGCGTCGTTCACCCTGGTCATGCGGACGGTGAACCGGAAGGTTCCCGGTCCGCTCTTCCTCGTTCTCTTCCTCGGGTCGCTCGCCTTCCCCGTGGCCTCGTTCTTCGTCGAGCCGGACGGACGGGCGGGCGGTGGCACGGCTTTGGTAGGCGCCGCAGCGGTCTGTGCGCTGGTGGGCCACCTGGTCACGTCGGGCGGCAACGTCCCGCTGAACAACGCCCTGGACTCGTCGAAGGGACAGGGCGACGAGCGGAGCGCCCGTACGGCGTTCGAGGGCCGGTGGAACGCCCTGCACGCCCTGCGCACGCTGCTGGCCGCCGCCGCATTCGTCCTGGTCGCCATGGCCGTCACCGGCTGAGGTGGTGCCCCGGTTCCGTGGACCCGGTTCCGCGGACCCGGCTCCATGCCTACGTGAAGCGCCGTCGACATGAGACGATGGCGAATGAAATTGAGTCTGTGAGCTATTCAACGTCTGCGTTGCGGAGACTTTAATGAAGTCATGAGCACTCACGGACAGAACACAGCGCCCATCCTCGTCATCGGCGGCACCGGCAAGACCGGGCGGCGCGTCGTGGAACGACTGGAGACGTTGGGCCGCCCGGCCCGCGTCGGCTCGCGCTCCAGCGAGACCCCCTTCGTCTGGGAGGACGAGAACACCTGGGAGGCCGCTCTCGCCGGAGTCTCCGCGGCCTATGTCACGTACTACCCGGACCTGGCGTTCCCCGGCGCCAAGGAGGCCATCGGACGGTTCGCCGCCGTCGCGGTGGAGCGGGGCGTCAAGCGCCTCGTGCTGCTCTCCGGCCGGGGCGAGGAAGGGGCGGTCGCCAGCGAGGACGCCCTCAAGGCGTCGGGGTGCGACTGGACCGTCGTCCGCTGCAACTGGTTCAACCAGAACTTCAGCGAGAGCTTCTTCCTCGACCCGGTCCTCTCCGGCGAGCTGGCGCTGCCGACCGGTGACGCCGTCGAGCCCTTCGTGGACGCCGACGACATCGCCGACGTCGCGGTCGCCGCACTCACCGACGACCGCCACATCGGCAAGACGTACGAGCTGTCCGGACCGCGGCTGCTGAGCTTCCACGACGTGGCGCGCGAGTTGTCGGCCGCCACCGGCCGGACCATCACCTACATCCCGGTCAGCAGCGACGACTACCGCGCGGCGCTCCGAGGGCTGGGCGAGCCGGAGGAGTTCGCCGATCTCTTCACGCTGATCGTCGACGGCCGCAACGCCAGCATCGTGCACGGCGTCCGCGAAGCGATCGGGCGGGAGCCCAAGGACTTCGCGGACTACGCCAAGGAGGCGGCGGCCGGCGGGGCCTGGAACGCCTGACCGGTCCTGTTTCGAGCAGCGGTGGTCCGCCGACCGGGGAGCCGGTCGGCGGACCACCCCTCGACCGTGTGTCGCCACATACTGACAAGTCGGGTGTCCGGCAGCGCAGCGCCGGAACGCCCGGAGAAAAGAGGGACGCGATGGACGGGCCGGCGTGGGAGGGCAGAGGGGTGGGCGCGCTGCCCCGCCACCTCCGCGGATTCGCGCAGACACATCTCGCGCTGCGACGTGACTCCCGCCGACTGGTTGCCGCGGTGCCGCTGTTGACATCGGCCGGAGTGCCCGCGGTCGCGGAGTGGTGGCGGCAGTTCCGCGCCATCGTCGACTGGCACCATCGTACCGAGGACGAGATCCTCTGGCCGGGCCTGATCGAGCACGCGCCCGAGATCGCTGCCGGATCGCACCTCATGGTCCAGGACCACGTGGCCCTCGACGACTCCATGCTCCGGGTGACCCGGGCCCTGGAGACGGGCCGGGCCGAGGCGCTGGACGGCCCCGCCGGCGCGTTCGACTCCGTCCTCCACCAGCACCTGCACGAGGAGGAAGAGCTGACGTTCCCGGTCTTCGCCCGGGTGCCGCCGGACGTCTTCACCGCTCTGGAACGTCGGGTCCTGGCCGCAGCACCCTTCGGCGTCAAGCGGATCCTGCCGCCCTGGCTGCTGGACGGGCTCCCCGAGCCGGACGGGCTGATGCCGGGACCGGTGCTGCTGATCGGCCGCACGCTGCTCCTGAAGCGCTATCGCCGCTCCGTGACAGGACTGCTGGAACCCACCTGAGCCGGCCCCGCGTCCGCCGGAGCCGACGGCCCGTACCACCGAACGAGCGGAGAGACACCATGAGCCCAGCCTCCTCCCGTCCCGAACCCGCCCTCCTCGCCGCGACCGTCGGCACCGGTCTGATGGCCGGGCTGTACCTCGCCTTCGACGTCGGCGTGATGCCCGCGCTGGCGCGCCGCGATGACGAGGGGTTCGTCAGCGCGATGCGCCGGGCCAACGACGCCCTCGACGACAGCGCCTCCTTCGGGGCCCTCTTCCTCGGGGTGTTCGTGGCCACCGGTGTCGCCGCCCGTCGGCTCCGCCGCGCCGAGCAGGGCGAAGCCGCCCGGCGGGCCAGGGGCGCCGCGGTGCTCTACGGGCTCAGCATCGCGGTGACCATCGGCGCCAACCTCCCGCTGAACCGCCGGCTCCGGAACGCCCCCGTGGCGCCGTCGGCAGCGGTGCGGGCCGCCCGGACCGCTTACGAGCGGCCGTGGCGGACCGCCAACGCCGTCCGTACGGCCGCCTGCCTGGGGGCCCTCGCGCTCCTCGGTGACGCGGCCCGGCGGCGGGTCGCCGCCCGGACACGGTGATGGCGGCGGTACCGAGCGAAGAACCGGGAACCGCCGCCGGCTCCCGGCCGTTGGCAGGAGGACGCGGGCGGGGCGACCGACCCGGGACCGGTCCGTGCGGTGGTCGGCGCTCTTCACGGGGGTGGCGGCCGGAGCCGGGCCGACTCGCGGGACCACGATGGCGAAACGGTACGAGGTGACTGTGGTGGATGCGTTCAGCGGCCTGCTGGGAAGTCCCAAGGCCCGGGGAGCATTTCTGCTCAAATCCGTGTTCAACCCCCCGTGGGGCTTGCGCGTCGAGGACCGCGCGCCGCTGTCGCTCGTCACCCTGCTGCACGGGTCGGCGTGGGTGCTCCGCGAAGGCGGCGAACCGGTCAAGCTGGCCGCCGGGGATGTCGCCGTCCTGCGCGGCCCCGAGCCGTACACCCTCGTCGACGACCCGGCCACGCCGCCCGGCGTCACGGTCGCCCCCGAGCAGAGGTGCAGCACCGCCGACGGCGAGGACGTCACGGAGACGATGTCGCTGGGCGTGCGGACCTGGGGCGAGCCGCACAGCTCCGGCTCCACGGTGATGCTGAGCGGCACTTACCAGGCGCCCAACGAGGTGGGCCGCCGGCTGCTGGCCAGCCTGCCCGCCCTGCTGGTGCAGCCCGCGTCGGCCGCCCGGACGCCACTGATCGGCATGCTGGCGGCCGAGATGGACCAGGAGGACGTCGGCCAGGAAGTGGTCCTGGACCGGCTGCTGGATCTGCTGTTGATCAATGTGCTGCGCTCCTGGCTGGTCGAGCCCGGCACGGGGGCGCCGCTCTGGTTCCGCGCCCAGAGCGACCCCGTGGTCGGCCGGGCGCTGATGCTGCTGCACGACCGGCCGAGCGAACCGTGGACGGTCGCCTCGCTCGCCTTCGCCGTCGAGGTCTCCCGGGCCAAGCTGGCACGTCACTTCACCGAGCTGGTCGGCGAGCCGCCGATGTCCTATCTGACCGGGTGGCGGCTCACGCTCGCCTCCGACCTGCTGCGCGACCCGGATCTGTCGGTCGCCAAGATCGCCGAACAGGTCGGCTATTCGGGGCCGTTCGCGCTGAGCGCCGCGTTCAAACGCGAACGCGGCGTCAGCCCGCAGGAGTACCGTCGCGGCAAGCGGTCGGAGGGGGCCCTGGCCACCGGGTCCGACGGCCGGACCGTGTTGCTCAGACGCTGAGGCGCACCGCCGGCCGGGGCGGCCCCGGACTCCGAGTCCCGGCGCCCGGTACGGCCACGGCTGTGAGCAGCAGTCCGTCCCCGACATACCAGCGGCCGGTGTACGGGTACGCGCCTCTCGCCGGAGGCGGCACGCCGCCTGAGGCGGTGGTCGCCCGCGCGACGAGGGGGCGCCGGCGCGCCGGGGGCGGCTGCGTGCGCTCCGGACGTACCGAGGCCGTGAACAGGCCGTCGGCGGTGAACGCCACCTCGATGGCGCGGGTCCCGATCCAGCGGCCCGTTGCCGGATGCCAGGCCTTGTAGACCGACTCCTTCGCGCTGAACAGCAGCCGGTCCCAAGGAACGCCGGGATGGATACGGGACAGCTCCGCCACTCCGCGCCGTTCCGGCCCCGTCGCCACGAGGTCCAGCACGCCGGGAGGCAGAGGCAGGGCCTGTTCGGCGTCCACGCCGAGCGCCGCCCACACCTCGGTGCGCGCCGCCACCGCACCCCGGTAGCCGGCACAGTGCGTGATGCTCCCGACGACACCGGACGGCCATGCCGGGCCGCCTTCCACCGTGCGCAACAACGGGCCGTACGGCTCGGAGAGCTGGTCCAGGCAGTGGTGGGCGCAGGATCGCGCGGCGGCGAACCGGCGGACGGCCGCCTCGGGCCGTCCGCGCAGCAACGCCAGCTCCCGGGGGTCGGGCAGGCGGGGCAGCACGTCGTCGAACGTCTCCGCCCCCGCGACCCCTTCCGGGACGACCCGTTCGATCACGGCCGGAGATCCGCCCGGAGCGCCCCGAGGCAGCCCGGGCGGTCTGCGGCACCGGTCACCGGGACCCCGCCCGCTTCACGGCCCCGCCGCTCACGGGCTGTCCGGTGGCCTCGCCGCTGACTCGGAGGACCGCCGCGACCACCTCGTCCGGACGTTCCAGCGGCAGAACGTGTCCGGCGCCGGGCAGGGGAGTGAACGTGGCGTCCGGCAGCGCCGACGCCAGCTCCCGGCCCAGCTCGGGCCGGATGACCTGGTCCTTCTCTCCGGCCAGCACGGCGGCCGGGACCCGGACGGAGGCCAGTGCCGCCCGTAGGTCCATGCCCCGGGACGACCGGAAGCAGGCGGCGCGCACCGGCGGCGGGGTCCCGGCGAACACCTGGCGGTTCACCTCGCGGAGTCGTGGGTCCAGTGCCGTACCCGTCATCCGGCCGAGCAGGAGCCGCCCGAGCGCGGGCCGCCGCAGCGCCCAGGAGAACAGCGGGGCCTCCATCATCGAGGCTTCCTTCTCCGGCGTGTCCTGGCCGTGCGCGGCCGAGGCGACCAGCACCAGCCCCACCGGGCCGGCGCCCGGCCCGGAGGCGGCCGCCAACGACAGCGCCGCGAACCCGCCCCCGGAGTGGCCGACGATGATCGGCGCACCACCGGCGTAGTCGACGACCCTCGCCAGGTCGGCGGTCATCGCCTCGGCGCTGATACCGAAGGAGCCCGCGGTCGAGCCACCGTGACCGCGCAGATCGTGGACGACGACCGGGAAGCCACGCCGCAGCAGCCGGTCCGTGACCGGGCTCCAGACCCGGCGGCTGCCACCCCAGCCATGCGTCAGCACGACCGCGGGCAGCTGCTCGCCGCCGTGCTCCAGCGGGGGCAGTACGGAGAGCGCGAGCCGCCCGCCGTCCTCGGTGGCGAGGAAGACCTCACCGGCGGCGGGCGCCGTCACCGTGTCCCCCCGGCGGCCGGAGCGGCGGCCGGAGCGGCGGCCGGGGCGGTGGCGAGCAGCTGGTTGAGCCTGCCGAACGCCGCACGGGTGGCGCGGGTGTGCATCGCCGCGACGTCCACCACGTGGGCGAGGAGAGCGAGTTGGCCCTGCGGGCTGGCGCGGAAGGACATCGCGAGCCGGGTGCCGCCGTCCTCCAGCGGGGTGAGTCCGAACTCCGCGGTGCCGCGGAACGCCCCGTCCACGTACTCCAACGCCAGCCGCTCCGCCCGTTGCACGAGGGTGGTGCGCGCGGTGAACCGGAGCTTCTTGCCGCCCTTGTCGACGCCCTTGGTGTGGACGGTGATCCGGGTCAGCGCGCCGACCCGGTCGGGGGCGCCGTCCACCGGTTCGAAGGTGTTGTCGGGCACCCACCATCGCGCCTCGCCCGTGAGTTCGCCCAGGAGGGCCTCCCAGACGGCGTCAGGACCGGCGGCGAGCAAGGCCTCGTCGACGAGCTCGTACTTCTTCACTGCTCCTCCTCCTGCGGGATGAATGGGAGGGGCCGCTCCCGCGGGAGCGGCCCCGGGCTCTGCTCGGTCAGCCGAAGAAGCCCTGACCGGGGGTGAGGACGTTGCCGGGGTCGAACCTGCGCTTGGCGTCGCACAGCGCCCCGTAGCTGCTGCCGAAGTGGCGCCGCCAGTCCGAGGCGGTCAGGTCCGGCACCGCCCCGACGAGGTAGCGTTTGGCGCCCAGCTCCACGGCACGGTCGTACAGCCAGCGGTTCTGCTTGACCATCCGCGCGATCTCGGCGTCGCTGGTTCCCGGGTTCGGGAAGCGCAGCAGGTCGAAGAGGTACCCGGTCCTGTCCCTCGGCTGGACCGCCATGGGCGCGGTGATTTTGGACGTCGGGTACGGGTAGGTGAGCATCACCCCGGCGCCCAGCCCCTCCGTGGTGAGCTGGCTCTCCACCAGGCGCAGGAAACGGGCGGCCGAGTAGCGCGGCAGGAAGAGGCTCAGCCACGGCTTGGCCTCGAACCAGTGCCCGCCCTCCTTGAGGAAGGCCTCGTAGCCGTCCAGCCGGAAGAGGTAGTCGCGCAGCGCGTAGTCCTCGATGTGTGCCTCGGCGCGCAGGTCCTTCAGGCCCGACAGCAGTCTCGCCCGGTCGGGGACGCGACCGCCGGAGTACGTGGCGACCGCCTCGATCTTGTAGCGCCAGCCGGAGCCGTCCGGCTTGCGGACCATCTCGCCGCCCTGCATCTGGAAGCGGCGGTCGGCGAGCAGGATCTCCGAGTCCTCCATGAAGGCCGTGACGTCGCCGTAGAACAGGCTGAAGACGGTGGCCCGCTCGGCGGCCGGCACGGTCCGCAGTGTCACGCTGACGATGACGCCGACCTGGCCGCCCCCGGCCAGCGCGGTGTGGAACAGGTCGGAACGCCGGGTCTTCGAGGTGGTGACGACCTCACCGGTGCCGGTCACCACGGTCATCGAGGTCACGGTGTCCGCGATGAGACCTTCGGAGCCCATGGTCAGGCCGATGCCCCCGACACTGATCGTGCCGCCCACCGAGAGCGGCAGGTAGTCCGGCAGGGCGGGCAGGGTGCGGCCGCGGGGCAGCAGGTGGTCGGTGATCTCCGCCCAGGTCGCCCCCGCTTCCACGGTGATGGAGTCGCCGCCGGTGGAGAGGATGCGCGCCATCCCGCGGGCGTTGACCGCGATGCCGCCGGGCACGGCGGCCTGGCCGTAGCAGGAGTGGGACTCCAGGTCGCCGCCGGTGCCGCTGCGGCCGTTGACCGCCAGCTTCAGCCGGTTGGACCGCGCGTAGCGGATCATTTCGGCGATGTCCTGGACCGAGCCCGGCGTGAGGACGGCCCAGGGCACGGTGCCGTTGACCAGCCGCCCGAAGTCGTGGCTGTAGGAGCCGAACTGGCCGGCATCCGTGGTGAGTGTGCCGTCCAGCCGCGGTACGGACACGATGCGGTCGCCGGGTCGGCGATCCGGGTCGGCGGCCCAGGCCCAGCTGCCGGTGGTGGCGTTCCAGCCGATCACCGTGGCGGCGGCGCCGACTGTGCCGAGCACTGCTCTTCGGGAAGGGGTGTGCAGATTCACGGGGAGGGGCTCCATGTCTTGTCGGTCACGCGTACGGCGTTCAGGAAGCGGTGGGCACGGGCGCCCGTAGGTCCTCGCTGGTGCTCAGCAGGTGCTCGGCGGGGTCGAACCGGCTGGTGGCCCGCCGGAAGCGCCAGGTGTAGGTCGGCCAGATGGACGGGTTGCGGCCGTGCTCGTCGAGATACCAACTGCGGCAGTTGCCGGCGTTCCACACGGTGCCGTCCAGCCACTGGTCGAGCTTCTGGTTGTAGGCGCGCTGGGCTTCGGGCAGCACCTCCACGCCGGCCAGACCGCGCTTGTCCATCGTTCGCAGGGCGTCCAGGAGGTAGCTGATCTGCGCCTCGATCATGATCACCTGGGAGGAGTGGCCGAGGGTGGTGTTCGGCCCGAGGAGCATGAACAGGTTCGGGAATCCGGCGACGCCGGTGCCGCGCAGCGCGCTCATGCCCTCGCTCCAGGCGTCCTTGAGGCTGGTGCCGTTCCGGCCGAGGACGCGTTCCGCGATCGGGCGGCGTACCGCCTCGAATCCCGTTCCGAGCACGATGGTGTCCACCGGGCGCTCCCGGCCGTCGGCCGTGACCACCGCGTCCGCGGTGACCTTGGAGATGGCGTCGGTGACCAGCTCGACGTTGGGCTGCTGGATCGCGGGATAGTACGTGTTCGAGAAGAGCAGCCGTTTGCAGGCCATCACGTAGTCCGGGGTGAGCCGGGCCCGGAGTGCCGCGTCCGGCACGCTCTTCCTGAGGTGGTCGGACGCCATCTTCTGCATCTTCCCGGCGACGGCCGGGCGCGCCATCACGAACGCCAGGATCTCCCGGCCCCACATGTTGAAGTTCCGGCGGAAGCGCTGGTAGCCGGGGGCGGAGGACAGCAGTTTCGTCTGGAGGGCGCTGTTGGCCTTGTCGTTCTTCGGGCCGATCCAGGGCGGGGTGCGCTGGTAGAGGTCGAGCTGCCCGACCTCCGGCTGGATGGCGGGGACGAACTGGATGGCGGACGCCCCGGTGCCGATGACGGCGACCCGGCGGCCGGTGAGGTCCAGGTCGTGGCGCCACCGGGAGGAGTGGAAGACCTCGCCCCGGAACCCGGAGAGACCGGGGATGCCGGGGATGGCCGGCTCGCTGAGGTAGCCGGTGCCCGTGACCAGGACCCGGGCGGTGTAGTCGCCGCCCGTGGTGGAGATCAGCCACCGCTTGCGCAGGTCGTCCCAGCGTGCCTCGGTCAGCTCGTGTCGGAAGCGGATGCGCGAGCGCACCCCGAACCGGTCGGCGCAGTCACGCAGATAGTCGAAGAGCTCCCCCTGCTTGCCGAAGGTGCTTTTCCAGTTCGGGTTCGGTGCGAACGAGAACGAGTACAGGTGCGACATCACGTCACAGGCGCAGCCCGGGTAGGTGTTGTCGCGCCAGGTGCCGCCGACCTCGTCGGCCCTCTCGAAGACCAGGAAGTCGTCGATGCCCTGTTGCATGAGCCGGATCGCGGTGCCGAGCCCGGAGAATCCGCTGCCGATCACCGCCACCCGCAGATCGCGGGCCGGGTCCAAGGGTGCCTGAGCCATCCCGGTCACCCCTTGCGGGCCAGCGTCATCCGGAAGTTGTTGAAGAAGCGGTCCTCCAGCGTGTACGCGAAGATGTCCAGGTAGCGCTCGAAGCGGGCCACCACCTCCTCGCTCTCCAGCGCCACGGCCTCCTCGCGCCGCTCGGCGAGCAGCACCAGCCAGGCGCGGCAGGCCCGGGCGAACGCCTCACGCTCGTTGACCAGCTCCACCACCTCGAACAGGCCCTCGGCGGCGGCCGCCAGCTCGTGCAGGTGCGGGATGTGCATTCCGGCGAACTCGGAACGCTGGAGGAACTTCAGGTCCGCCAGGATCCTCCGGCCGATCGGCTGGGCCTCGGCGGTCATCGTGTGCAGGACGAACCGGCCGTCCGGCACCAGCGCTTCGTGCACCTGCCGGAAGAAGAACCTGTAGCGCTGGGTGCGCTCCTTCGGTGACAGGCTGGAGGGTACGAAGTGCTCCAGTGCGTTGACGCAGAACGCGGCGTCGTAGGCCCCCGGGTCGCTGTGCTCCGACCAGCTCTCCACCCGGGTGGTGAGGGCCGGGTTGTCCAGGCCCGCGATGAACTCGGCCTGGGTGCGGCTCAGCGTCAGGCCGACCGCCTCGCGCACGCCGTGCTTCCGCGTCAGCCGGTCCATCAGGGTGCCCCAGCCGCAGCCGATGTCCAGCACCCGGCCCTTGCCCGCCGCGTCCGCAAGCTCGGCGAACGCGTCGAGTTTGCGCTCCTGCGCGATGTCCAGGGCCTCGGTGAGGCCCTCGTCCTCCTGCCAGTAGCCGCCGCTGTACATCATGCTGGGTCCCAGCAGCAGCTGGTAGAACTCGTTTCCCACCTCGTAGTGGTGGCGGACTGCGTCCACCTCCGGCTCCGCGGTGTAGGAGGCACTCGTCGCCATCCTCGCCCTCTCCTCGCAGCTTCTGCCGACCGGGCGCAGAGCGCGCCGTACGGCTGTCCGGTCCTGAACCGTGCTGAGAGGGAGCCAAGCGGACCTGTGCAATCCGTCCGCAACAGCGGCGTGTGACCGCTCTGTTGCGGCTCGGTTGCGAGGAGGGGCTTGCATGCCGACACGACCGTACGTCGCGTTGAGAGAGGAACAATCATGGCACTGCCGACTGTCGAGGTTCTCTCGGAGCAGCTCGCCGCCGTCTCCGGAGCCCCCGAAGTGACGCCCGACGCGCCGATCCGGCACACCCCGGGTGTGGACTCGCTGGACCTCATGGAGTGGCTCTACAACTTCCAGAACGAGCACCCGGACATCCCTGCCGACGAGTCCCTCTTCGCGGACCTGGACGACAGCACGACCATGCGGGACGTGTACGCGAAGCTGGTCGATCTGGCGCCGCAGCCGGCCGAGGCCTGAGGCGGGCCCATGAGTGGATTCGCCGTCGCCGGGTGGGGCAAGGCCCTGCCCGAGCGGGTCATCACCAGCACCGAACTGGCCGAGCGCTTCGGGGTCGACGAGCACTGGGTCGTCAGCCGTTGCGGCATCCATGAGCGGCGGGCGGTGGACCCGGGGCAGACCACCGCGTCCCTGGCCATCGACGCGGGCCGCGCCGCACTCGCCAGGGCGGGGCTGACCGGTGCCGACATCGCCCATCTGATCGTGGCCACGGCCACACCCGAGCAGCCGTCCCCGGCCACCTCCGCCTTCGTCCACCACGCACTGGGCATCGGCGGCGGGGCGATGGACGTCAACTCCGAGTGCGCGGGCTTCGTCTACGGGCTGGTCGCGGCCATGGGCATCCTGCGCATGGACCGCCGTCCGATCCTCCTCGTCGGCTCGGACACCCACACCTTGACCGTCGATCCCGCCGACCGGGACCTCTCCATCCTCGTCGGCGACGGCGCGGCCGCGGTGGTTCTCGTACCAGGTCCGGAAGATCCCGTTCTGGCCTGGAACCTGGGCGCGGATGGATCATGTGCAGATGCACTGAAGGTCCAAGCGGGCGGAAGTCGGATGCCCACGACACCGGAAACGGTCGCGCAGGGGCTCCATTTCGCGCAGATCAAGGGAAACGAGATCTACCTCAACGCCGTTCGTTTCACGGTGCGGACGGTGCGCGAGACGCTGGAGAGGGCCAAGATATCTCCGGCGGAGGTGGACCACGTCATCCCGCACCAGGCGAACATCCGCATCATCAACTCCGTGATGCAGCACTCGGGTCTGCGCCCGGAGTCCCTGATCACCAATCTGGACCGGTACGGCAACACCGCGTCGGCCTCTGTCCCGCTGGCGCTCACCGAGGCGCTGGACGCGGACCGGATCAAGGCCGGGGAGCTGGTGCTGCTCGCCGGGTTCGGGGCGGGCATGACCTGGGGTTCGGTCCTGATGCGCTGGGGAGGCACCGCGTGAGCGGAGGAAAGGAAGCGGGCAAGCGGCCCGAGGCGCCGGTGGCTCTGGTCACCGGCGCCTCGGGCGGCCTCGGGCAGGCGCTGGCGGTCGAACTGGACGCGCTGGGCTGCCGGGTGGCCGTCCACTACCGCAGCTCGGCCGACCAGGCCCGCGCGGTGAGCGAGAAGCTGACCAACGGCTCGGTCGTCGTCGGCGCGGACGTCGGCTCCTGGGAGGAGACCCAGCGGCTCTACCGCGAGGTCGAGGAGGCGCTCGGCCCCATCGACGTGGTGGTCAACAACGGAGCCGTCCGCAAGGACGCCCTGATGGCGATGCAGTCCCCGGACGACTGGCACGAGGTCATCCGTACCAACCTGCTGGGATCGTTCCACACCAGCCGGGTGGCGCTGCCGTACATGCTGCGGCGGCGCTGGGGCCGGATCGTCAACGTGGTCTCGCCGTCGGGCTTCATCGCCACGGCGGGGCAGACCGCGTACTCCGCCTCCAAGGCGGGTGTCATGGGGATGACCCGTGCGCTGGCGGCGGAGTGCGGCCGGCGCGGGGTCACGGTGAACGCCCTGTCACCCGGGTTCATGATCACCGGCATGACCGATCAGCTGCCGGAGAGCGTCGTGTCGGACATGGCGCGCAAGGCGCCGGTCCCGCGGTTCGTCACGGTCGAGGAGGTCGCCCGCGGCGTCTCCCTCTTCCTCGACCAGGACTGCATGACCGGACAGGTGGTCAGCATCGACAGCGGGGTCTCGATCATGTGAGCCGGCGCCGCGGCAGGACGGCATCGGGGAGGAACGCGGACCGCGTTCCTCCCCGATGCCGTTCAGGGTTCAGGTCGGCCGGTGCGCTGACATCGTTTCCCACCCCGCCCCGGCGGGAGAGACCGGGAGCCGGGTCCGCTCCAGCAGGCCCAGGTAGGCGGCCTCGCTCTCGGGGCTCGGATCGCAGCCCAGCTCCTCGGCGAGGATGACGCGCAACTGCTGGTATATACGCAGGGCCTCGGCTCTGTTCCCGGCCAGCCGGTGAGCGGTCATCTGGCAGCGGTAGGCGCTCTCCCGGAACGGCGCCTGGCGCACCGCCTCCTCCGCGTACCGCAGGGCGTGGTGGGTGTCGCCGAGCGCGGACGAGGAACTGCTGGCGGTCTCCAGAGCGGAGACCCGCAACTCCTTGAGGTGGCGCCGGACGGACTCCACCCACTCGCTCTCGTGGGAGGCGAGGAACGGCCCGCGCAGCAGGGACACGGCGGTGGTGGCGAGCCGCTGCGCGGTGCTGTGGTCACCCTCACGGTGGGCGGCGGCCGCGGTGAGGGCGGCCTGCTCCGCGCGCTCCACATCCACCTGGGCGTACTCCGGCAGCTGGAGCAGGTAGCGCCCGCCGCGTGCGATCACCGCCGGCCCGGCGCTCTCCCGCTCCGAGAGGAGAGCCCGAAGGCGGCTGACGACACTGCGTAACGCCGAGGCCCAGGTGCTGGGCAGGCCATCCGGCCATATGGTGTCGGCGAGTTGTTCCCGGCCTGTGCCGGAAGGACGCTCCAGGCAGAGCCGGGCCAGGGCGATCTGCACCTGATGGCTGGCCAGGACCCGCGGGGCTTCGGATTCATGTTCGATGGAGACAAGGCCGACAAGCCTGATGAGCACGGTCGATCCCCCCAAGAAGGTTGAGGCGACTTCCTCGGCGGCAACGAAGACGGAAGTCGACTTTCTGGCGTGCGTGCGGTTCCGTGCGCAAGCCCGGGGCGCGACTCGTGGACCGAGCGGACGTGAGGGTCCCGTGCGGGGTCTGCGGTGGGCCGGAATGAGCTTGGTCAAATCTTCTCCACGGCTGAGTAAATAGCATTCTCGTTCAAAAGGAGTGCGTGTCAACCGCGCAATAAAGTTGCAGAAGTTAACGAGCGGTGAATCAGAAGCTCCGGCGCATGCCGGAAGCTCGGTGACTGTTTGATCTTGCTCCCGTGTTGCGCCTTGATTGCGAGAAGGCCGTTGAATTCGAGGCGCATCAGATCGTTGCACCCGTGTGCAATGGCAGTCACCAATGAGAGGACGGCCGATGGCATCCGCAGCGTGGGGGAGAATCGCGCACAAACTGGAAGCGACGCAGCGCCGCGTGTCCTCCCTGGAGTGGGAGTCCGAGCGCCGCAACAGCTTCGTCCCCTACACCGCCGAGCGCGACACGGCCTACGTCGACCTCGACGGCCGACGGCTGCTGATGATGTCCGGCTACAGCTATCTGGGCCTCTCCGGTGACGAGCGCGTGGTGGCGGCGGCCCGGGCCGCCGCGGACCGCTACGGCACCGGCAACCACGGAGTGCGGGCCCTCGCCGGCTCCATCCCCCTGCACGAGGAGCTGGAGGCCGAGGTCGCCGTCGTCGCCGAGCGGGAACGGGCCATCGTCTTCGGCTCCGGCTACGCGGCCAACGTCGGCACGATCGGCGCCCTGGTCGGTCCGGGCGACACCGTCTTCGTCGACAAGTACGCCCACGCCAGCATCGTCGACGGCTGCCGCCTCAGCGGCGCCACCGTGGTCCGCTTCCGGCACAACGACACCGACCATCTGGCCCGCCGCATGGAGGCCGCCGCCCCCGGCGGAGTCCGCCTGGTCATCGTCGACAGCGTCTACTCCATGGACGGAGACATCGCGCCGCTACCCCGACTCCGCGAGGTATGCGACGCCCACGAGGCGTTGCTGATGACCGACGAGGCCCACGCCCTCGGCGTCATCGGTCGCACCGGTCTGGGGGTGGAGGAGCACTTCGGCCGCCAGGTGCGGGTGGACGTCAAGCTCGGCACCCTGTCCAAGGCCATCCCCTCCATGGGCGGCTGGGTCGCCGGCTCGGCCGAGCTGATCGGACATCTCCGATACGCCGCACGGCCGTTCCTCTTCTCCGCGGCCCTCGCACCCGCCTCGGCGGGTGCCGCCCTGGAGGCGCTGCGCGTGCTGCGCGCCGAACCGGAGCGCGTCGCCCGCGTCCAGCGGTACGGCGCCCGGTTCCGGGAGCTGGTGACCGCGGGCGGCATGCGGACCGGCGACAGCGAGACCGCCGTCGTCCCGCTCATCGCGGGCAGTGACGAGTCGGCCTACGACCTGGCCACCACCGCACGCCGCCTGGGCGTGATCGGGCTGCCCGTGGTCACCCCCGCCGTACCGCGTGACCTGGCCCGGCTGCGGATCGCCGTCACCGCACGGCACACGGACACGGACGTGGAGCTCGCCGCCGAGGCATTCCTCAAGGCCGCGGGGGAGTGCGGCCTGCTGACGGGCTGACCTCCCCGCCGCCGGCGCATCCCGCGCTCGCGGTTCACCGTGTCCACGGCCGACGGCCGGTCACCGGAACGGGAAGGAAGCACAGGACCATGCGCAACGAGGCGGAACGCTCCGCCCGGCCGGACGTCGCCATCAGCGGGATCGGCACCGTCACCCCGGCCGGACTCACCACCGACCACCTGTGGAACGCGGTCTCGGCAGGCCGCTCCCTCGCGGTCGACCTCACCCACTTCGACACCGCCGGCCACCGCATCCGCATCGGCTGCCGGGTGCCGGAGCTCACCGGCCACGGCCTGCCCTGGCAGGAGGCGCTGGCGAGCAAGGCCGCCCAGCGGCTCGATCCCTTCGCCCGCTACGGGCTCGCCGCCGCGCTGGCCGCCCACGCCGACGCAGGGCTGCCGCAGGCGCCCGCCGCCCGCTGCGCCATCATCGTCGGCAACGCCGTCGGCGGGCGCACCACCAGCGACGCCGAGTCCGTCAACTTCGCCGCGAAAGGCCCCGGCGGGGTGCGCCCGATGATGCCCCTGATGACGATGCCGAACGCGGCCGCCGCCCAGATCGCCCTCCAACTGGGCTGGCACGGACCGGCCCTCACCGTCAGCACCACCTGCGCCAGCGGGGCCGACGCCATCGGGATCGGCGCGGCCATGCTCCGCGACCACCGCGCCGACGTGGTGATCGCGGGAGGCTGCGAGGCGACCCTCACCCCGATCACCCTCGCCGGGTTCGGCAACCTCAACGCCGCCTCCACCCGTACCGAGGCCGCCACGGCGTGCCGGCCCTTCGACGTGAGCCGGGACGGCTTCGTGATGGGCGAGGGCGCCGCCTTCGTGGTGCTGGAACGGGCGGCGGACGTACGGGCCCGGCGCGGCCGGGCGCACGGCCTGGTCGCCGGATACGCCGCGACCTCCGACGCCCACCACCTCTCGGCCCCGCACCCGGACGGGGCGTTCGCCGCCGAGGCCATGTCCGGTGCGCTCGCCGACGCCGGGCTGACACCGTCGGACATCGCCCATGTCAACGCCCACGGCACCGCCACCGTGCACAACGACCGAGCCGAAGCCGCAGCCCTGACCAAGGTGTTCGGGCCCCACTGCCCCCCGGTCACCGCCAGCAAAGGCGTACTCGGCCACCTCATCGGAGCGGCCGGAGCCGTCGAACTCGTCGTCGCCGTGCTGACGATGAACGCCGGCGCGGTGCCGCCCACCGCCAACCACACACGAACGGAACCCGAGATGGAGATCGACGTGGTCCACGCCACCCCGCGCTCCGTCCCCACCGGCCCCGCGCTGACCAACTCCTTCGGCTTCGGCGGCCACAACAGCAGCCTGGTGGTGACCCCCGCATGACGACCCTGCCCGGATCCGCACTCGACCCGTCCGCACCGCTCCTCGACGCGGGCGCCGCCGGCCACTACCGCACCGTCACCCGCCGGGCGCTCGGCCGCCCGGCGTCCGACCGGTCCGGGACGGGCCCCCTTGCCGCCTTCGTCCTCACCCACCCCCTCGCCGAACGCACCGTCGCCGATCTCGCCGCCGGACACGGCCCCTACTCCCTGGTGCACCTCGCCCAGCAGATCGAGCTGCACCACCCGGCGCGCGCCGGGGCCCCGCTCGACGCGTCCGCCGAACTGGACGCCGTACGTGTCGAACCCAAGGGCACCCGGCTCGCCCTGACCACCACGCTCACCGACCGGACGACCGGCGTCGAACAGGCCCGGCTCACCGCCCACATCCTGCTCGTCGGCATCGGGGCCGCAGAACCGCGCGGCACGCTCGTCCCCACGGCCGTGCCCCGCCAGGAGGCGCCCGGCGCCACGGTCAGCCACGACCTCGGAATCGACCGGGCGTGGATCGCCGACTACGGCCACGCCGCCGGAGACCTCAACCCGGTCCACCTCGACCCGCAGGCCGCCCGGCGAGCCGGGTTCGCGGACGTCATCGCACACGGCATGAGCCTCGTCTCGCTCGCCGTGGAAGAGGCCGCCGAACGTTACGCGGACGGGGACGCCGACCGGGTCCTGGCCGTCGGCGCGCGCTTCGCCCGCCCGGTCCTGCCCGGCGAGGGAACCACCCTCGACCTCACGCCCTCCGCCGCCGGGGACACCGTCGCGTTCACCGTGCGCTCCCAGGGCGCCACCGCGGTCAAGAGCGGCCGGCTCCGGCTGGGCCCCGCGACGGGAGCCGGCCGATGAACGGTGCCGAGCGGTACGGCGGGACCGCCGACGCCGTACTCCGCTGGGCCGAAAAGACCCCGGACGCCCCCGCCCTGTGGTGGAACGGCACCCCCACCAGCTACCGGGAACTGGCCGAGGCGACCGACGCCGCCCGCGCCCGCCTCGCCGAACAGGTGCCCGTCGGAGCCACGCTCGCCGTGCTCGACGACAAGTCGCCCGGCACCGTCGCCACCATCCTCGCCTGTCTGGCCTCCGGACGCCCCGCGCTGCTGCCCTCGCCCACTCTGCCGTCCGGCCACCTCGCGGCGGTGATGGCGGAGGCGGGCTGCCGGTACGCGCTCGCCGGGCCGACCGTCACGGCGGCGGGCCCGCACCGCGACGAGCGCCGCGGAGGAGCGGTGCCTCCGGGCACCGCCGTCGTTCTCACCACCTCCGGCTCCACCGGAATCCCCAAGGCCGTCCCCCTGCCGCACAAGGCGGTGGACGCCTTCACCGGCTGGGCCGCCGACGCCTTCGGCATCACCGAGTCCACCCCCGTCCTCAACTACGCCCCGCTCAACTTCGACCTCTGCCTGCTCGACGTCTGGACCACCCTCGCCCACGGCGGTCAGGTGGTGCTGGTGGACGCCTCGACGGCGGCCGGCGGCTCCCGGCTGCTCCGCCTGATGCGCACCCACCGCGTCGAGGTGGTCCAGGCAGTCCCCCTCTTCCACGCCCTGCTCTGCGCCCAGGCCCGCGCGGAGGACAGCGACCCGCTGGAGACCGTCCGGCACGCGGCGTTCACCGGCGACGTGATGCCCGAGCAGGTGCTGGCCGACCTCGCGGAACTCGTCCCCGGCGCCCGGCTGCACAACATCTACGGCTGCACCGAGACCAACGACAGCCTGATCCACGAGGTCGACCGGCGCCTGCCGTCCTCCCTCCCGATGCCGCTGGGCCGCCCCCTCCCGGGCGTACGCCTCCGGCTGCGGGACTCCGACGGCCGGCTGCTGGCCGGGCCCGGCCGCGGCGAACTGGAGGTCGTCACGCCCTTCCAGAGCACCGGGTACGCCGATCCGCGCCGGGCCGCCGAGAAGTTCGTCCCGGACCCGGCGGCGGACGGCGGCACGGGCACCCCGTGGTTCCGCACCGGGGACCTGGTCGAGAGGGACGCCGACGGCACCCTCCGCCTCGTCGGCCGACTCGACCACCAGGTGAAGATCCGGGGCGTCGCCGTCCACACCGGTGAGGTCGAACAGGTGCTGCTGGAACACCCCGACGTGCTGGAGGCCGGGGCGACCACGGTCCCCGACCCGGTCGAGGGCCGCCGCCTGGTCGCGGTCGTCCGGCTGGAGCACGCTTCCACCGCCACCAGCCTCGACCTCAAACGGCACTGCACCGCCCGGCTGGCCCGCGGCTGGGTGCCGGGTCTCATCACCCCGGTACGCGAGCCTCTGCCGCGCACCGGCACCGGCAAGGTGGACCGTCGCGCGCTCGCGACGGTGACCGCTTCCGCGACCGCCGCGACCGCGTCCTGACCCGGCCCGACCTGCCCGCCGTAGGCCGCCCGCAGCCCCTCGGCAGGCCCCGAAGCCCTGCGAAGACCCCGTACGAGCAACCCGCCAAGGAGCACCCTGTGAGCAACACCGACCAGATCAGCGAGTACATCGTCCGGGAGTTCCTGCCCGACCTCACCCCCTCGCAGCTCCCGCACGACCTGGACCTCCTGGCCGACGGCGCCCTCGACAGCCTCGGCGTCCTCAAGCTGATCGCCTGGGTCGAGCACCACTTCCGGCTCGCGGTCGGTGACAGCGACCTCGACCCCGACAACTTCCGCAGCGTCAACGCCATCGACGCCTACATCGCGCGCTCCCGGAGCGCCGCCCCCCTGGGCGGCTGAGCCGTGCACCCGGCCCTCGTCCCGATCATCGACCGGCGCGCACCGGCCGGCCCGGACCAGTGGGACGCGCTCTGGCAGGCGCTGGCCGACGGTGCACTGGACCGCGGTGACGCGCTGGCGCTCCTCGCCTCGCTCACCGCGGCCCTGCCCGAGACCGACGCCCTGCTCGCTCTGCTCGGCACACTGGACCGGCGGCGCCCGCCGCGGCCCGCGACGCCATGGCCCGGCACCGTCAACGTGGTGGGCACCGGGGGCGGGCCGCCCACCGTCAACCTCTCCACGGCCTCCGCGCTGGTCGCCGCCGCCTGCGGGGTCCGGGTCGTCAAGTCCGGCTCACGCGCCCACACCGCGAGCACCGGCTCCATCGACCTCCTGGACCGGCTGGGCGTCCCGCTCGCCGCCTCACTGGACCGGGCGGCCGGCCAACTCGACGCCCACGGCATCGCCTTCACCGGGCCGTTCGTCTACCCCGCGCAGCTGGTCCGGCTCGCTCGGCTGGCCGTCCCCACGTCCATGCGGGCGTTCGGCCGGTTCCTCAACACCGTGGGCCCCTTCCTCGCGGCTGTCCCGGTGGCCGCCCAGGTCACCGGGGTCAGCGGGGGCGAACTCCCGCCCGCCCTGCGGGCCGTCGCAGCCCGGCCGGGAGCCCCGATGACGTGGCTGGTCACCAACCCGCTCGGCGCGGACGAACTCCTCAGCATCTGCGACAACACCCTCCACCTCCCCGACGGCAGCACGCTGACGCTTCGCGCGGGCGACCTCGTCCCCGCCGACGGATCGCCCGACGACCTCGCCCCGGTCTCCCGGGAGGCTGCCGCAGACCACTTCCGTACCGTTCTCGCGGGCCGGGCGGGCGGCCCCCTGCGCGCCACCCTCCAGCTCAACGCCGCCGCGCTCGCCATGGCGTCCGGGCATCGCGACGACTGGGCGAAAGCGGTTGCCGAGGCGGGCGCAGCGCTCGACGAAGGGGCGGCGCTCGACCTGCTGGAGCGGCTGACCGGGGTGGACCATGCCCGCTGACTTCTTCGCCGAGGCCCGCGCCCGCGGGGAGCTGGGCCTGGCGGTCTTCCTCAACGCGGGCGACCCGTCGTTGCCCGTCCTCACCGATCTCGTCGCGCTGCTGGACGAGTCCGGCGTCGACTGCCTGGAACTGGCCGTCCCCTTCCCCGGCTCGCCCACCGACGGGCCCGTCGTGCGCCGCTCCGCCGACCGGGCACTGGCACAGGGCGTCGCGCTGCGCGAGACCCTCGCCTTCGTCGCCACCGTACGACCGGCGCTGAAGCGGCTGCGGATCGCGGTGCTCGCCGACTGGAGCCACAGCCTGCGCACCGTCCCGCCCGCCGACTACGCCCGCGCCGTGGCGGACAGCGGCGCCGACGCCCTCCTGGCCCACGGCCTGCCGCCCCGGTTGAGGCCGGCCCACCACGAGGCGCTGCGCTCGGCGGGCCTGCCGGAGGTCACGACCTGCTACCCGGTCAGCTCACCGGCCACGGTCGCCGAGGCGGCGGCCCATGCCACCGGATACCTCTACCTGGTCGCGCGCTACGGGCGCAGTGGCGCCGGAACGCCCGAGGGCGGCCACGCCGGCCTCGGGCCCTTCGTCGGCTCCCTTCGCGACCTCACCGCCTCCCCGATAGCCGTCGGCTTCGGGGTGTCCACCGCCGAGGATCTCGCCTCCGTCGCCCTGAGCGGCGCGGACGCGGCGATCGTCGGCTCCGCCGGAGTGGCCACGCTGGAACGGAGCCTGGAGGCCGGGTCCGACCCGGTCGACGGCTACCGCTCCTTCGTAGCCGCCCTCGGCCGTCCCGCCACCGCCCGTCCGAAGGAGGACACCCGTGCTCATCCGAAACATCGAGACCGTCAAGACCGTTGACTGGGGCAACGGACTCAGCCGCAGATTCCTACTGGACGCCGACGGCCTGGGCTACAGCGTCACCGACACCACGGTGCGGGCCGGGACCAAGTCCCGCCTGGAGTACCGCAACCACCTGGAGACCTGCTACTGCATCGAGGGCTCCGGCGAGGTGGTGGAACTCGACGGCACCAGTCATCCGCTGACGCCGGGCGTCCTCTACTCGCTCGACAACAACGACCCGCACTTCCTGATCGCCTCGCCCCACGAGGACCTGCGTCTGGTCTGCGTCTTCGCCCCGGCGCTCTGCGGCGACGAGGTCCACAGCCTGGACGAGAACGTCTCCTCCGCTTACTAGGGCCTTTCGCCGCTCACCCGACGGGCGCCTGAACCACGGGCGCCCGCCGACCTGACGACGGCGGAAATCCGCTGTCACCCCTCCGCCCGTCATCGACCGAGGCCACCCGCACGGCCCGTACGGAAGGCTCCGCCATGAGGAATCGAGACGCGGATCAGCAGGCGCTCTGCGCCGGCATGGCCCAGTGGGGCAAGCTCCTGAGCGAAGGACACATCGACGCGGACGCCCGGTCCGCGTTCGAACCGCACCGTTGGCGGTCCCTTGCCGAAAGCGGCGTCCTCGGGCTGCCGTTCCCCCGGCAATGGGGCGGCGCGGGGCAGTCCCTCCTCACCACCCTGCACGTCCTGGAGACCCTCGGCGCAACCTGCCGGGAGTCCGGACTGAACTTCTGCGCCACCACCTCGATGGCCAGCACCGGCGTACCGCTCACCGCCTTCGGCAGCGACGCTCTGCGCGAGCGCTATCTGCCCGGAATCTGCTCGGGCGAGCTGATCGGCGCCCACGCCATCACCGAACCCGACAGCGGCTCGGACGCCATGGCGATGACCACCCGTGCCGAGCGCGACGGCACGCACTACGTCCTCACCGGTGGCAAGGCATTCGTCAGCAACGGCCCGATCGCCGACATATTCGTCGTCTACGCGCGTACGCGCCCGGAAGGCGGACCGCTCGGCACCACCGCCTTCCTCGTGGACCGGGACACCCCGGGGCTCTCCGTCGGCGGCCCGACCGCCAAGATGGGGCTGCGGACCGCGCCACTGTCCACCCTGCACCTCGACAGCTGCCGGATACCCGCCGAGCGGGTGCTGGGCCGGGTGGGCGGCGGACTGCTCGTCCTCGACCACGTCATGAAGCGCGAGATCCTCTTCGGCTTCACCGTCCAGCTCGGCGAGATGCGCCACCGGCTCGAGCGCACCGCCGCCTACGCGAGGGAACGCAGGGCATTCGGCCACCCCATCGGCGACTACCAGGCGGTCTCACACCGCGTGGTCGACATGAAGATCCGCACCGAGACCTCCGCCAAGTGGCTCTACGACACCGCCGAGCGACTCGCGGCGGGCGAGGACATCACCGCCGACCTCGCCATCACCAAGATCCTCGCCAGTGAGGCCGCCCTGTCCACGAGCCTCTCCGCGGTCCGGGTCTTCGGCGGCGCGGGCTACCTCGCCGAGGTCGGCCTGGAGAAGGAGGTTCGGGCGGCTGTCGCCGGCACCCTCTACTCCGGGACCAACGACATCCAGTACAACCACGTCGCCTCGGCCCTGGGGCTGGGCGGATGAGCGTCCCGACCGGGCCGCACCCGCGTCTGCTCAAGGTGTGCGGCGCCACCGCCCCCGAGGAGGCGGCCGCCGTGGCCGCGCGCGCCGATCTCGTCGGCCTCTGGTACGGAGTGGCGAACGGAGCCCGCGACCTGACCGGCGCTCAGCTGGCCGAACTGGCCGAGGCCGTCCGCACCGCGGGCCGGGCCGAGCCCGTGCTCGTCACGTTCCTGCACGACGCCGGCCGGATCGAATCGGCCGCCCGCGCCGCCCGGGTGCGCTGGGTCCAGCTCCATGCCTACCAACCGCCCGCCGCCGTCGCCGCCCTGCGCTCGGCCCTGCCCGACGCGGTGCTGGTCAAGGCGGTGCACGTCCTCGACGGGGCATGCGTGGAGCAGCCCTTCCTCCAGGCGTACGCCCGTGCCGGGGCGGATCTGTTCCTCGTCGACGCGGCGACCCGGGGCGGGGCGGTCGGCAGCACCGGCCACCGTGTGCCGGCCGAGGCGCTGGAGGCCCTGCTGCCCACTCTGCCCCTGCCGTTCCTCCTCGCCGGAGGCCTCACCGAGGCCGACGCCCCCGGCCACGCCTTCGCCGCGTACCCCGGGTTCCGGGGAGTCGACATCGACAACGCCGCCCGTGCCGACGGTGGTCCGCTCGACCCCGCCCGGGTCGCCGTGCTGGACCGCGCCTGGACCGCAACCCCAGCCCCGCTCCCTGGGGAGCACCCCGTTACTCCGTGAGGAAAGACCCGATGACGCAGCCCTTCCTCTCCGCGCTCCTCGGCGCGGAGCGCCCCGTGATCATGGAAGTGAAGTCTCGCGACGCGTACGGCGTCGACCTGTTGCGGGGCCGCGCCCCCGGCGACATCGCCGCCGCCTACGGGCGGGCCGGGGCCCCGTGCGTGTCCGTCGTGACCGGCAGGTGGTTCGGCGGGTCGCCGGCCATGCTGCACGAAGTGACCGCCCGCGTGGACGTCCCGGTCCTGCTCAAGGACTTCGTGACCCGGCGCGACCAGATCGCCACCGCCGCCCGTTCGGGCGTCTCGGCGGTCCTGCTGACCGCCGCGCTGCTGCCCCGGGAGTCCCTGCACGACCTGGCCCGCGAGTGCCAGGCGAAGGGGCTGACCCCGTTCGTGGAGATCACCCGCGCCGAGGAGGCGATCGGTCTGCCGGACCCGCAGACCTGCGTTGTCGCCGTCAACAACAAGGACATCACCGCACGCGAACGGGGCGCCGGGAGCCTGGACCGCAGCCGCGCGCTGCTGCCCGCCGTACGCGCCGCGGGCACGCTCTGCCCCGTGAGCGCCAGTGCGGTGAGCGATCCCACCACCGCCGCCGGTCTGCTGGCCGAGGGCTATCGGGGCCTGCTCATCGGCACCTCGCTCCTGCGCGCCCCGAGCGTGGAGGCCTGGCTGGCCGAACTCGACGCGCACCTGGCCGCGAACACCGGGACGGCTGGGCGCGTCGTGGTCCCGCTGCCCGCCGAAGCGCCCCCGGCCCCGGCGCGCCCCGTCTCCGTCCCCGTCCCCAGCGCGCTGACGCCCGCCGGGCCGGAGCTGTCGGCAGTTCCCGTCGACGAGGCTGGAGGCGTGCCCGCGTGAGCACCGCGCCGACGGACTCGGTAGCCCGGCAGACCTTCGCCCCGAGGGACCTCGCCCCCGAGGGCGTGGAGCAGATCGTGCTCGGCCGGGGCCCCCACCGCCTCGGCGCCTGGCGTGCCGAACCGGCCACCAGGGAGCCGAGGTCCGTGCTCGTCGCCGTCCACGGCCGGGCGATGTCGCCCGGCTACTTCGCCGGGCCGGTCGCCCCGCACACCTCGCTGCTCGCGCTCGCCACCGCGCTCGGCCACACCGTCCTCGCGGTCGAACGGCCCGGTTACGGCCTCTCCCGTGCCGCCCTCCCGCGCGGTCTGCCGCTCGCCGAACAAGCGCGGCTGCTGCGCAGGTCCCTCGCCGAGTACGCCGAACTGCACCCCGTCGGGGCCGGGTTCTTCCTGCTCGGACACTCCGACGGTGGCAAGGCGGCCCTGCACCTGGCGGGGGAGCCCTGGTCCGGGGCGACGGCCGCCGACCGCCTGGTCGGGCTCGACCTCAACGGCTGCGGCTGGCACTACGCGCCGGCCGCCGCCCACTTTCCGGACACCTTCGGCGGCGGCGCGGGCGGGCTCAACTGGGGACCGCTGCGCCTCTATCCGGGCGGCACCTTCCGCGCCAGCCGCGCCTTGCTCCGCGAGGTCCCGGCCGTCGAGGAGGAGGAGACCGGGCGGTGGCCGGCCCGGTTCCCGGCGGCCGCCGCCCGCGTCCGCTGCCCCGTGCGACTCACCTTCGGCGCCTACGAGGGCTGGTGGCGCCTGGACCGGGAGGAGCTGGCGGCCATGGCCGCCGGTTTCACGGGCACGCGCCGCCCCGTCGTGGAACGTCTGCCGGAGGCCGGGCACAACCTCAGCCTCGGTCAGGCCGCCCCGCTCTACCACGCGCGGGCTCTGACGTTCCTGGAGGAGTGCCTGGCCGCGTCCCCCGACCGCCCGAGGTGACGTACTCGTATGCGCGTGAGCGTATGAGGTATGGACCTTGGGGCCCTGAACCTGCTGGGGTGATGACGCGCACCGTGTGCACGCGCCGTTCTGCCGTACGCACCGTACGCCACCAGCCGGAATGACCCATCCGACCGACAGGACGCGCGACATGAGCCACTATTCTCCCCACGCCGCCCCCTACTCGGCGGGTCCGGGCCGGCACAGCGGGGCTCCGCCCGCCCGTGACCGCGTCACCGTGCCGTTACTGGTGGCTTCGGTGCTCTGCACGGGGCTGATGGCGGGGCTGTTCTTCGCCTACGACATCTCCGTGATGCCGGGGCTGGCGGAGTTGGACGACGCCGCGTACGCGACGGCCATGCAGCGGTTCAACGCGGTGATCGACGGCAGTGCGCTGTTCGGCCTGGTCTTCCTCGCCGCGCTGGGGCTCACGGTCGCCGCCGCGATCGTGGCCGCCCGCCGCAGGCACCGCGCGGTGGCCCTGCCGCTGACCGTCGCGGCCGTCTGCTACCTGCTGGCGCTGGTCCTCACCGTCGCGGTCAGCCTCCCCCTCAACGCGGACCTCGCGGCGCTCGGTGACCCCGCGTCCGCCCAGGATCTGCATGCGGTGATCGACGACTTCAAATCGGTCTGGGTGCCGGTGAACGTCTTCCGGACTCTTCTCTGCGTACTGAGTCTCGGCGCTCTGTGCGCCGCGCTGCTCCGTTACGAGAAGACGGATTCTCCCGTGGAAATCCGGCAGTGAGGAAACCGTGATCTCTTCCACGGGCCGACCGTCACCCGTGGATAGGGAAACGCCCGTTCTTTTCTTATATTTGCGTTGGCAATGGTCGACCCTCTTTCTTTTCCGTCGAGTGAAAGAGGGCAGTCGGCGTGTGCGGCGCTCCATCGCCCGTGACGCTCGACACGGCGGCTCACGCACCTGTCCCCCGCCGGTCGGCGGCCCCGGGGGATATGGGAGTGTGGGCACGGTGAGTGAGAAGGCGACGGAAACCATGCAGTACCGCTTCGACGGGCCCGAGGACGCCCCCGTCCTGGTCATCGGCCCCTCGCTGGGCACGACGTGGCACATGTGGGACCGCCAAATACCCGAGCTGTCCCAGCACTGGCGGGTCTTCCGCTACGACCTGCCCGGCCACGGCGGCGCGCCCGCGCACGCCGCCGCCTCCGTCGCCGATCTGGCCGACCGGCTGCTCGCGACGCTGGACGGGCTCGGTGTCCAGCGCTTCGGCTACGCGGGCTGCTCGATCGGCGGGGCCGTCGGCGCCGACCTGGCCCTGCGCCATCCGCACCGGGTCGCCTCGCTGGCGCTCGTCGCCTCCTCGCCCCGGTTCGGCACGGCCGACGAGTTCCGCCGGCGCGGCGTGATCGTCCGCACCAACGGCCTGGAGCCGATCGCCCGCACCGCGCCGGAGCGCTGGTTCACCCCCGGCTTCGCCGCCGCGCAGCCCGCCATCGTCGAATGGGCCGTACAGATGGTCCGCACCACCGACCCCGGGTGCTACATCGCCGCCTGCGAGGCGCTCGCGGCGTTCGACATCCGCGGCGCGCTCGGCCGGATCGGGGTTCCCACCCTGGTGCTGGTCGGGGCGGAGGACCAGGTCACCGGGCCCGCCGAGGCCCGCACGCTGGTCGCCGGGATACCGGACGCCCGCCTGGCGCTCGTCCCCGGGGCCTCGCACCTCGCGCCGGTCGAGCAGCCCGCCGCCGTCAGCGACCTGCTGCTGATGCACTTCTCCACCGCCTGGCAGCAGGACACCTCGGCGGCCATCCCCGTGCTGCCGCTGGTCCCCGGGCCCGCGACGCCCGCCGCCCCGTTCGCCCCGGTGGCCGAGATCGCCCCGGCCGCCGCGCTGCCCGAGACCTCCGCGCCGACGCCGGACGACCGGCACGAGCAGGGCACGAAGGTACGCCGGGAGGTGCTGGGGGACGCCCATGTCGACGCGGTGAACGCCTCGGCCGACGGCTTCACCGAGGACTTCCAGGAGCTGGTCACCCGGTACGCCTGGGGTGAGGTCTGGAGCAGGGACGGCCTCGACCGCCGCACCCGCAGCTGCATCACGCTCACCGCGCTCATCGCCTCCGGCCACCTGGAGGGCCTGGCCGCGCACACCCGCGCCGCCCTGCGCAACGGCCTGACGCCCGCAGAGATCAAGGAAGTGCTCCTCCAGACCGCCGTCTACTGCGGACTCCCGGCCGCCGGAGCCGCGTTCGCCGTCGCGCAGAAGGTGATCCAGGAGGAAACCACGCCGCCCGCGTAGCAGGATGGGGCCATGAACGCATCGCCCGGGGCTCTCGCCCTCACCAAGAAGACCCACTCCTGCGTCCGTATCGAGAAGGAGGGGCGGGTCCTGGTCATCGACCCCGGGGGCTTCTCCGAGGACGACGCGGCGCTCGGCGCCGATGTCGTCCTGGTGACGCACGAGCACCCGGACCACTTCGACGAGGCGCGGCTGCGGGCGGGCCTGGAGGCGAATCCGGCGGCCGAGATCTGGACGCTGCGCAGCGTGGCCCAGCAGCTCTCGGCCGCGTTCCCCGGGCGGGTGCACACCGTGGGCGACGGGGACGCGTTCTCCGCCGCCGGATTCGACGTCACCGTGCACGGCGAGCTGCACGCGGTGATCCACCCCGACATCCCGAGGGTCACCAACGTCGGCTTTCTCGTCGACGGTTCGGTCTTCCACCCCGGCGACGCGCTCACCGTTCCCGACCGCCCCGTCGACACCCTCCTGCTGCCGGTCATGGCCCCCTGGAACAAGATCTCCGAGGTCATCGACTACGTGCGCGAGGTCAAGCCGCGACGGGCCATCGACGTCCACGACGCCCTGCTGACCGATCTGGCACGGCCGATCTACGACAACCAGATCGGGGCCCTGGGCGGCGCGGACCACGGTCGGCTGGCCCCGGGCGGCGTCACCGAGCTGTGAGCCCCCCGGCGACTGTCAGTGGGAGCCGCTAGGTTGGCTGCCATGCGCATCGCCACCTATAACGTCAATTCGATCACCGCCCGGCTGCCGAGGCTGCTGGCCTGGCTGGAGAGCAGCGGCACCGACGTGCTGTGCGTCCAGGAGACCAAGTGCACGGCGGAGCAGTTCCCCACCGCCGCGCTCGCCGAGCTCGGCTATGAGTCCGCGGTCAACGCCACCGGCCGGTGGAACGGGGTCGCGCTGCTCTCCCGCGTCGGCCTCTCCGACGTCGTCACCGGGCTGCCCGACGGCCCGGAGTACGACGGGGTGCAGGAGCCGCGCGCGATCGCGGCGACCTGCGGCCCGCTGCGCCTCTGGTCGGTCTACGTGCCGAACGGCCGCGAGGTCGCGCACGAGCACTACGCGTACAAGCTGCGCTGGCTGGAGGCCCTGCGGAAGGCCGTGGCGGCGGACGCCGCGAAGGCCCTGCCGTTCGCGGTCCTCGGCGACTTCAATGTGGCCCCGACCGACGAGGACGTCTGGGACCCGGCGCTGTTCGCCGGCGCCACGCATGTGACGCCCGCCGAGCGCGCCGCCCTCGCGGCCCTGGAGGCGGAGGGCCTGAGCGAGGTCCTGCCCCGCCCCCTCAAGTACGACCGCGCCTACACCTTCTGGGACTACCGCGAGCTGAGGTTCCCCAAGAACAAGGGCATGCGGATCGACCTCACCTTCGGCAACGCCCCGTTCACCGCCGCCGTCAAGGACAGCTACGTCGACCGCGAGGAGCGCAAGGGCAAGGGGGCGTCGGACCACGCCCCGGTGGTCGTCGACCTCGAACTCTGAGCCGGGATCCACGGGAGCGGAGGCCCCGTCGCACTGACAACTCAAGGTTGACACCACGCGGGTGTCAACCTACGGTTGTCACATGACGCAGCCTCTTCCCGTCTCCCCGTCCGTGCGCCTCGACGATCTGATCGAGGCCATCAAGAAGACCAACGACGACGCCCTGGAGCAGCTCTCGGGCGCGGTGCTCGCCGCCGACCACCTCGGAGACGTGGCCGACCACCTCATCGGCCACTTCGTGGACCAGGCCCGGCGCTCCGGCGCCTCCTGGACCGACATCGGCCGGAGCATGGGGGTCACCCGCCAGGCCGCCCAGAAGCGCTTCGTGCCCAAGAAGGGCGGCGGCTCCTCGGACCCGGACCCGAACGAGGGCTTCAACCGCTTCACCCCGCGCGCCCGCAACGTGGTGGTCGCCTCCCACAACGAGGCCCAGGCCGCCCGGCACGCCGAGATCGTCCCCGCCCACCTGATCCTCGGCCTGCTCGCCGAGCCCGAGGCCATCGCCGCCCGCGTCCTCACCGGGCAGGGCATGGCGACGGACGCGCTACGGGCGGCGGCGACCGCTGTGCTGCCCGCAGCCGTGGACGAGGCGCCCGAGCTGATCCCGTACGACGCTGACTCCAAGAAGGTCCTGGAGCTGACCTTCCGCGAGGCGCTCCGGCTCGGCCACAACTACGTGGGCACCGAGCACATCCTGTTGGCCCTGCTGGAGTTCGAGGACGGCTCCGGCGTGCTCACCGGCCTCGGTCTGGACAAGGAGGCCGTGTCCGCCGCGGTGGAGCGGGCGGTGGGCGAGGCGGCACAGGCCCCACGGCAGTAGGAGCCCCGAGGCCCCTCACGACGGGCGGCGGGCCCGGAGCACCGACGGCCGGCAACCGTGAACCCGCCGCCCAGGAGCACCGGCGGCCGGTCACCGCGACCCCGCCGCCCGGGCGCATCGGTCCTCAGTGCACCGAGAACCCGCCGTCCACGAACACCGACTGTCCGGTGACGTACGCCGAGGAGCGCCCCGCCAGGAACACCGCGGCCCCCGCGAAGTCCTCCGCGAGGCCGTTGCGGCCGACCAGGGTCCGCGCGGCAAGCGACGCCACCTTCTCCGGGTCCGAGGCGAGGCTCTGGTTCAGCGGCGTCAGCACGAACCCGGGCACCAGGGTGTTCACGGTGACGCCGTGCGGGGACCACGCCTCGGCCTGCGAGCGGGCCAGGGACTCCAGGCCGCCCTTGGACACCCCGTACGCGCCGCTGTCCACGAAGGCCCGGTGCGCCTGCTGCGAGGTGACGTGGATGATCCGCCCGTACCCGCGCTCGGCCATGCCGGGCCCGAAGCGCTGACCCAGCAGGAACGGCGCCTTCAGGTTCACCGCCATCGTGGTGTCCCAGACGTCCTCGCCCAGCTCGCTCATCGGCGGCCGCAGATTGATCCCGGCGCAGTTCACCAGGATGTCCGGCTCCCCGAACGCCCGCACGGCCTCGTCCGCCCCCGCGCGCACCCCCTCGGTGGTGCTCAGGTCCGCGCTCACCCAGGCGGCCCGGCAGCCCTCGGCGGTCAGCTCGTCCACGGTCGCGCTCAGCTCGGCCTCCCGGCGGGCCACCACGACGACGCCCGCGCCGGCCCGGGCCAGGGCGTCGGTGATCCCCCGGCCGATGCCGGAGCTGCCGCCCGTGACCACCGCCACCCGGCCTTCCAGCGAGAACAGTTCCGAAACGTAAGCGTGTGCACTCATGTGCGTACTTTAGATATCTGCTCGGATCCCCGGCCGGGCCGGGGTGGGGGATCGGTGAACGCCGCGCGCCCTGTGGTGCGGAACCCGGCCGGGATGGGACCCTAGTGGTATGAACATCCCTTTCTTGGACAACTGGCGTAAGCGTCAGGGGGGTACGCGTTCAGGCGCACTCGCCACCGCCGTCGAGGCAGACCCCGACGGTGTGGCCGAACTGCTCGCCGAATGCGAACTGCTGCGCGTCAGGGCGGGGCAGCACGGACTCGAACTCGACGACACACCCGCCTCGTTGGCCGCGCTCGACCAGCTACCGCCCCGCTGGCGCGACGACCCCGAGGAGCTTCCCTGGCTCGGCAACGACGCCGGTCTCTACCTCGGCACCGTGATCGTGCGGACCGTTCCGGGTGCCACGTGGGACGTCTGGCCGAGCGGCCGGCCCGTGGTGCGGCTGGAGTCCGGGCGGGAGATCGACGTCGTCGCGGCCGGACTCGACTGGGCGATGGCAGGCAGCCCCGAGCTCTCCCAGGTGTACGCGGAGTCCGCCGAGAACTGAGCCGCTGGACGCTCTCGTTGGGATCATGCCGGACTCGCGGGGTCCGCTCTCCTCATCTAATCCAGTTAAAAAGCCTTTTGCGCCATTTACGCGTGTCGGGTGCGAAGTCCCTTTTCGGGATGGATAGTTTGCGCTGACCTCGACACAGCGACAAGTGGGTAGGGCAGCGCATGGCCGTCGATCCGTTGATCGAACTGAGGGACGTCAACAAACACTTCGGAGAGTTGCACGTACTTCAGGACATCAATCTCACCGTCGGCCGCGGGGAGGTGGTGGTGGTCATCGGCCCCTCCGGCTCAGGGAAATCCACCCTGTGCCGGGCGATCAACCGGCTGGAGACGATCGAGTCCGGCAGCATCACGATCGACGGCAGGCCCCTCCCCGAGGAGGGCAAGGGCCTGGCCCAGCTCCGCGCCGAAGTCGGCATGGTCTTCCAGTCGTTCAACCTCTTCGCCCACAAGACCGTGCTGGACAACGTCTCGCTGGCCCAGCTCAAGGTCCGCAAGCGCAAGAAGGACGAGGCCGACCGGCGCTCCCGTGCACTCCTGGAGCGCGTCGGCCTGGCCGCCCACGCGGACAAGTTCCCCGCCCAGCTCTCCGGTGGCCAGCAGCAGCGCGTGGCCATCGCCCGCGCCCTGGCCATGGACCCCAAGGCGCTCCTCTTCGACGAGCCCACCTCGGCGCTCGACCCGGAGATGATCAACGAGGTGCTGGAGGTCATGCAGCAGCTGGCCCGGGACGGCATGACCATGGTCGTGGTCACCCACGAGATGGGTTTCGCCCGCTCCGCGGCGAACCGCGTGGTGTTCATGTCCGACGGCTGCGTCGTCGAGGACCGCACCCCGGAGGACTTCTTCACGAACCCTTCGAGCGACCGCGCCAAGGACTTCCTGTCCAAGATCCTCAAGCACTGAGGGGAGGCTTCCATGTTGCGCACGAGGAACACGCGTACGGGCAGGGCCACCGCCCTGGTGGCCGGTCTCCTGCTCGCCGCACTCGCCGCCGGCTGCGGCAAGGACGGCAGCCCGCCGGTCAAGGGGCCGAAGGCCGAGGCCCTGCCGGTGTACCAGGTCGACACCGGCTTCGAACTGCCCGACTCCCGTACCTGGACCAAGGCGAAGAGGCGCGGCCATCTGGTGGTCGGCGCCAAGGAGGACCAGCCGTACCTGGGGGAGAAGGACCCGGCGAGCGGGATCTACTCCGGGTTCGACATCGAGATCGCCCGCATGATGTCGGCCTCGCTCGGCTTCGACCCGAAGACGATCCGCTTTCGCACGATCGCCTCCGCCAACCGCGAGACGGCCCTGCAGAACGGCCAGATCGACTACTACGTCGGCACCTACACCATCAACGACATGCGCAAGAAGCTCGTCGGCTTCGCCGGTCCCTACTACATGGCCGGCCAGGGCCTGCTGGTGCGTACCGACGAGAACGACATCGACGGGCCCAAGGACCTGGCGGGCAAGACCGTCTGCTCGGCGGCCGGCTCCACGCCCTACCAGCGCATCGCCGCCGACTACCCCAGGGCGACGCTCGTCGCGTACGACACGTACTCGATCTGCGTCGACAACCTCCTCACCTTCCAGGTCGACGCCGTCACCACCGACGACGCGATCCTGCTCGGCTTCGCGGCCAAGGCGCCCGACGAGATGAAGGTCGTCGGCAAGCCCTTCTCCGAGGAGCCGTACGGCATCGGCGTACCGCGCGACGACAACGCGCTGCGCGACGCGCTCAACGACGCGTTGGAGGCCAACGAGAGAGACGGCAACTGGAAGAAGGCGTACGAAGCGACGCTGGGGCTCTCCGGAGCGCCCGCGCCGACCCCGCCGCCCATCGACCGCTACCCGGCGACCTGAGGGGACGGCCCCACCCATGGACGTACTGACAGAGAACTTCTCCCTCTACGGCAAGGGCTTCCTCGGCACCGTCGAGCTGACCGTCTACGCCTCCGCGCTGGCGCTCGTCCTCGGCTTCCTGATGGCGTCCTTCCGGGTCGCGCCCGTCGGCTCCTTCCGGGTGCTGGGCACGGTCTGGGTCACCGTGCTCCGCAACACCCCGCTGACGCTGCTGTTCTTCGCGGTCCTGCTCGGCCTGCCCCGCTTCGGGCTGGTCCTGCCGTTCCAGGTCTTCGCCGTGCTGGCGCTCGGCTGCTACACCTCGGCCTTCATCTGCGAGGTGCTGCGCTCCGGTATCAACACCGTGCCCAAGGGCCAGGGCGAGGCCGCCCGCAGCCTCGGGATGAACTTCGGCCAGACGCTGAGCACCGTGGTGCTGCCGCAGGCGTTCCGGTCGGTGATCCCTCCGGTCGGCTCGACACTGATCGCGCTGGCGAAGAACTCCGCGATCGCCGGGGCGTTCAGCGTCACCGAACTCCTCGGCACCTACAAGACGCTCAACGAGCTGGGCTACAGCATCATCTGGTCCTTCATCTGGATCGCCGTCGGCTACCTGATCATCACCCTGACCATCAGCGCGGTGTTCAACGTGATGGAGAAGCGCTGGGGAGTGGCACGATGACCAAGACCCTCACCCGCAGGCCCACACTGCCCGCGGCCACCGCGCTCTACGACATCCCCGGCCCGGTGACCCGCAAACGGCACCTGATGTACGGGATCGCCTCGACGGTGGTGATCCTGGCGCTGCTCGGCTGGATCGTCTATCTCCTCTTCGACACCGACCAGTTCACCGCCGAGAAGTGGACGCCCTTCGCGTATACGGGCATCCAGGAACTGCTGCTGCGCGGCCTCGGCAACACCCTCAAGGCGTTCGCGTACGCCGCGGTCCTCTCGCTCGTCCTCGGGGCGGTCCTCGCGGTCGGCCGGCTCTCCGAACACCGGGTGCTGCGCTGGATCTCCACCCTGCTCGTCGAGTTCTTCCGGGCCATGCCGGTGCTGGTGATGATCTTCTTCATCTTCGTGGCGCTGAAGGTCCAGCCGCTGCCCGCCCTGGTCGCCGGACTGACGCTCTACAACGGCTCGGTCCTCGCGGAGGTGTTCCGCACCGGGATCAACTCCGTGGACCGGGGCCAGCGTGAGGCGGCGTACGCGCTCGGCATGCGCAAGACACAGGTCACCACGTTCGTCCTGGCCCCCCAGGCCGTGCGCGCGATGCTGCCGACCATCATCAGTCAGCTGGTGGTCGCACTCAAGGACACCTCACTGGGCTATCTGATCACCTACGAGGAATTCCTCCACGCCGGAAAGCTGATCGCGTCGAATCTCGACTACGATCTTCCCTTCATCCCCGTCGTGATGGTGATCTCTCCGATCTACATCGGGATGTGCATGCTGCTCTCGTGGTTCGCCACCTGGGTGGCCCGCCGTCAGCGGCGCAATCCGAGGACGGAGGCGGTGGGGGTGGCCCCGGCCGAACCGGGAACGCTGCTGCCGGGAGGACAGTAGCCGGGCCCTGCCCGCCCGGCAGCAGTCGGTGATCACTTCTCGCGCAGCGGGACCGAGAGATGACTCGGGTCCGTGCCGGGCGAGGAGAAGGTCAGCTGCGCGCCGGTCGGGTTGTGCTCGATGTACAACGGATCGACGGTGTCGATCACCAGGGCGAGCCGGTGACCGGCCGGGACGTCGTAGGCCGTGGAGTACAGCTCCAGGTCGACGGGGAACGGCCGGCCCGGCGTCTGCCCGTGGAAGGTGTACGGAGCGTTGCTGACCAGCTTGCCGACACCGAGCGGCCCCACGTCGTAGAGATACGCGACGAGGGTGCCGCTCGGTTCTGTGCTGGTGACCGTGGTGTGCAGCACGGACGTGCCCCGGATCCGCTGCTCGGTGGCGTACCGCTCGGACTGCCAGGCGCTCGCGAAGGCGCGCGGCAGCAGGGGTACGGAGACCGTCGGTGGCAGCTTCAGGAACTGGTCCAGCGCGTTGGACAGGATCGTGATGCCACCGTTGGCGCCGGAGTCGACGCCTGCCCACACCTTCTTGGTGCCGTCCAGCGGGATCCGGTTCTTCACGGCCCCGACGGACTTCCAGTCCGGATAGCCCTCGTACCCCCGGTCGGTACGGGACCTGAGCTGGACCGGCAGCTCGGTGTCGATGCCGTTGCGCTCGCCGCGGAGATAGCGGTCGAACCAGCGGCGGGTGCTCGTCCAGGTGTCGTTCGGCAGCCCGAGCAGGCCGGTGGCCTCGGCGGTGGCGTGGTCGCCGGGGCGGAACTCCAGCCGCTTGGGTCCGGTGAGCTTGTCGTAGAACGAGGCGTACTGGTTGGGCGGGAAGATCGTGTCGCCCCAGGCGTTGCCCATCATGATCGCCGCGCCGTTGGCGTTGATCCGGTCCAGATACGTCGCGGGGGAGCGCTTCTTCCCCCAGGCGATCATCTCCGGCTCCTTGTCCAGGTTGGAGCCGAGGAAGTCCTTGAGCGTTTGGTTGAGTTCGTCGCCGGGGCGGCCGGTGACCAGGCCCGCGCCGCCGAGCAGGGCGGCGGCCTGGAGGTGCTGGGTGCGCCCGCTGTAGATCGAGTCGATCAGGTCGGCCCAGCCGCTGAGCGCGGCCACCGCCTTGATCCGCGCGTCGTGCCCCGCCGCCAGCAGGCTGATGCCCGCCCCGTAGGAGACGCCGCCCATGCCGATGCGGTCCGGGTCGGCGGAGGTGTGTTCCAGCGCCCAGTCGATGACGGCGGAGGCGTCCGCGATGTCCGGCGGGCCCGCCACCTCGATCTCCCCGCCCGAGAGCCAGAAGCCGCGTGAGGTGTAACTCACCACGACGTAACCGGAGTCGGCGAGCTTCTGGGCCTGGGCCAGATACTCGATCTGCGGCATGGCCCAGCTCGTCGGGAAGACGATCAGCGGATGCTTCGCCCCGGCCGCGGTCCCGGCGGGCGTGAAGACGTTGCCCTTCAGGGTGACGCCCCCGGAGCCGGGGATGTCGTGGAACGTCAGCCCCTGGGCGGTCGCGCCTGCGGGCACGGTGCCGGGGGCCGCCGTCGCGGCCGGGGCGGCGGCGAGCGCGGCCCCGGCGAGCAGGACGACGGCGGTGGTGATCGAAGCGGTGGTGCGCAGTGCCGGTTTCGGACGTGCCACGGGGTCACTCCTCACGCGTGTCAGTGCAAAGTGACCCGACGGTAACCCCGGTTGTTTACCGCTGGTAACTACCGGGCGCGTTGCGTGAAGGTAACGATTGTTGGACGTGGTGTCAGTAGTGCTCAGGGTCCGGAACGGGCGCTACTGACCCGCTCCGGGCCCGCAGCGGGCGCTACCGGGTCACCTCAGGGCGCTCTTCGCCGCCCAGTCCTCCCACGAGAGGTTCCACGCGCCGTACCCGTTGCCCTCGGCGACCGTGCCCTTGGCCTGCGTGCCGGTCATCTCGAACGGGTCGCCCACCCGCACCTGTCCGTACAGGGCCGCGGCGTCCGCGTCGCTCATCCCGACGCAGCCCGAACTCCGGTTGGCCTGGCCGAAAACGCCCGCGTTCCACGGGGCCGCGTGCACGTACATCCCGGACCAGGTCAGCCGCATCGAGTAGTCGACCATCTTGTCGTAGGCGTCGCCGAGGCCCACCGTCTCGGAGCGCATGTTGATCGTGCCCTCCTTCGACATCAGCACCGCGGTGCCCCGCCAGGAGGCCTTCTCGCCGCCCGGGGTGCCCGCCGACATCGGGATGTCCAGGACTTGCTTCCCGTCCCGGTGCAGGGCGAGCCGGGACCGGTCGAGGTCGACCTTGACCACCTGGGCCGCGCCGATCGTGAACGTCGTCGTGTAGTCGCGGACGAACCAGCCGCCGTCCGCACCCGTGTCGACCCCGTTCAGCTGGGCGTCCAGGGTGACCTTTGTGCCGGGCTTCCAGTACTCCCTGGGCCGCCAGTCGACGCGGTCCTTGCCCGAGTAGTCCTGGAGCCAGCCCCAGGAGCCCTCGGTGTCGTTGGACGTGGAGACCTTCAGGGCCCTCTCGACGGCCGCCTTGTCCTTCACGGGGTGGTCGAAGACGACGGACAGTGGCTGGGCTATGCCCACGGTCGTGTTCTTCCCCGGTGCGAGAAGCAGCTTGTTGACCTTCTCGGCCTCGGCGGTGGCGAACGTGGCCCGGTCGCTGCCGCCGTCCGCGTCCTTGGCCTCGACCGTGTACGCGGTGCCGGGTGCGGCGACCCGATCGGACGTCCAGCTCCGGCCGTCGGCGGATATCTTCCCGGCCAGCGCGCCGCCCTTGCCCGCCGTCACCGACACCGCCTTCAGCTTTCCGTGAGCCAGCGTCACCTTCACCGGTCCGCCCGGGGCCGCCGCCCTGCCCTTGAGGTTCACCGAGACGCTGGTGTCGGGCGCCTTGGCGTCCCCGCCCACCTCGGCGGAGCCCGAGGGGTCTCCCGCGCACGCGGTGAGCGCGGCGGCGAGCAGGGCCGCCGGCCCGGTGAGGGCGAGCCGGGCCCTCCGGCCGGCCGGGACGGAACGACGGATGC
Organism: Streptomyces sp. CA-278952; assembly: GCF_028747205.1. Taxonomy (NCBI): domain Bacteria; kingdom Bacillati; phylum Actinomycetota; class Actinomycetes; order Kitasatosporales; family Streptomycetaceae; genus Streptomyces; species Streptomyces sp. CA-278952. The sequence goes on along the minus strand of NZ_CP112880.1, from coordinate 1,197,256 downwards.
GCGGACGTGCGGGACTCACGGAAAAACCTCCAGGGCGGGTGTGCTCACCAAAGGAGAGGCATTTCCCTCATGTCGGGTTCCTTCCTTTCCCCGGAGAAACCTCACTGCTCGGTCCGGAGGACGCTCCACCGTAGGCCGGCACCTCGGAACACGGGAGACCAGCAGTGATGCGTATTCGCCGACCGCCAGGAACTCTCTCACGTGCTTGACCACCTGCTCCCGGACGACAGGGGAGTCGGTCAAGAGTTCCGTGATCACGGTTCGATAGCGTGGATTCTGCATCATGGCACCTGATTTCCCCTCCATCGCCCGGCCTTGAGCGGGTCAACTGTGAGGGCGGGCGGCTTCCCCCGCTCCCGTCCTCAGCATCTGCCCGGCCGGCCGGGCGGGCGCGGCTGCGCCGCTGACGGCGGGCCCGGTCAGCTGCCCGCCCGGTGGGAAGCGGGCGTGCTGGGCACGGGCGCCTGGGCCTCGCGCGTCACATCGCCGACCAGCTCGACGACATCGGGGCCGTACGCACCGGAGTTGACGACCCTCAGCAGCAGGCAGAACGACTTGGCGCCGTGTTTGCGGCGCAGCTTCTCGTAGTTGCGCGTGACGTAGCGGGTGGCCGCCTGGTTGGTGATGGCGCGCTGACCGCAGAACAGGAAGACCGGGCGGGCCTCCTGACTGCCCGTCAAACGTGCGAGCAGGACGTACTCGGAGGTCCCCGGCTCCAGCCGGTAGCGCTCCGAGCCGATCTGGAACGCCACCCGGTCAGGGCCCGCGTCCTGCTCGACGTTGATCCGCACCCCGGGGAGCAGGGTCCGCAGATGCGCGGCCATCCGTTGGTTGGACGTCGGGCCGCCGACGCAGAACTCCGTGCGCTCCCCGAACCCCTGCTGGGCCGTGTCGTGCGTGACGATCTGCGCGTGTGCCGCACAGTCCTTGATGAGGGCGGAGAGTTCGAGCAGGGCGAACGCGTCGTGACGGTGCACCGACCCTTCGGCGCCCGCGTAGCGGTTGACGACGAGCAGGCATGCGGAGTTCGCCGGCAGTCCGAAGAAGGTCTGTTTGCGGCGGAGCCCCCGCCGCCAGAGGTAGGTCCGGGCGAGCCAGCCCAGCGAGGCACTGATCCCGGCGGCTATCACGCCCAGCACGATGTTGCGCACGTCGTCCGTCATGGGCGCGCATGGTATCGGTCATTCGGGTAACCGTTCGAGGCGGTCCTGACGATCCGGCTCCCCCCATAGCTGTCTTTCGTGAAGCGGACCCCGGCCGGGTCGTGTCGATGCCTGTCAGGCGGCGTTTTCCGACGAGACCCGGGCGACATCGGGGGCCGGGGCGGTGCTCGCGTCCTCGGGGACCGCAGTCGCCACCGCTACCCCGATTCCGAGCTTCTCCAGGATCTTCTTCTCGATCTCGTTGGCGAGGTCGGGGTTGTCCTTGAGGAAGTTGCGGGCGTTCTCCTTGCCCTGGCCGAGCTGATCGCCCTCGTACGTGTACCAGGCGCCGGCCTTGCGGACGAAGCCGTGGTCCACACCCATGTCGATCAGACCGCCCTCGCGGCTGATCCCCTGGCCGTAGAGGATGTCGAACTCCGCCTGCTTGAACGGCGGAGCGACCTTGTTCTTGACGACCTTGACGCGGGTGCGGTTGCCGACGGCGTCGGTGCCGTCCTTGAGCGTCTCGATCCGGCGGATGTCCAGGCGCACCGAGGCGTAGAACTTCAGCGCCCGGCCACCGGTGGTGGTCTCCGGGGAGCCGAACATCACGCCGATCTTCTCGCGGAGCTGGTTGATGAAGATCGCGGTGGTCTTGGACTGGCTGAGCGCACCGGTGATCTTGCGGAGGGCCTGGCTCATCAGACGCGCCTGGAGACCCATGTGCGAGTCGCCCATCTCGCCCTCGATCTCCGCACGGGGCACCAGGGCCGCCACGGAGTCGATGACGATCAGGTCGATCGCGCCGGATCGGACCAGGATGTCGACGATCTCCAGCGCCTGCTCACCGTTGTCCGGCTGGGACAGGATGAGGTTGTCGATGTCGACGCCGAGCTTCTTCGCGTACTCCGGGTCCAGCGCGTGCTCGGCGTCGATGAACGCCACCGAGCCGCCGAGCTTCTGCGCGTTCGCCACCGCGTGCAGCGTCAACGTCGTCTTGCCGGAGGACTCCGGCCCGTACACCTCCACCACACGGCCACGCGGCAGACCGCCGACACCGAGAGCGACGTCGAGAGCGGTCGATCCCGTGGGGATGACCTCGATGGGCTCGTTCGGCCGCTCACCCAGGCGCATCACCGCCCCCTTGCCGAATTTCCGCTCGATCTGTGCGAGTGCGGTGTCCAGAGCCTTCTCTTGGTCGGTTCCTGCCATGAGCTTTCACCCGATCCGATGGAGTGGCACGCCGCACGTCGGAGAACGTGAGCGTCTACTGCCGACAACGGACGTGTCGAAGATCCCAAAAGCGAACATCCGATCGAATTTCGTGTCCAGTGAAAGGTACCAAACCGAGGGAAGCGGGACGGATGACGCACCGGACCGCTCCGGACGCAGACCGCGCCGCCCGCTTCCCGCCTGTCGCCGTGTAGTAAAAACCGTCGGAGACGATCGACCGTTGAAGACGAGGAGCTCGATCGGAGTGATCACGCTGGACAGCGTGAGGAGAGTGGTCGCCCACGTCAGCCGCATGTGGCGATAGCCGCTGCCTCGTACGGCCACCCGTGTGACGAGGTGTCGGTGCCTACGAGCAGCCGGCAGCCGTCGGGGAAGATCACGGTTGCGGAGGACGGTGAGCCTGGTCAGTGACGACCGGGTGGGACCAGGCCGGCCTCGTACGCGGAGATGGCCGCTTCCACCCGGTTACGGGCGCCCAGCTTCGCGAGTACCGCGCTGACGTGTGCCTTCACCGTGCCCTCGACGAGGTGCAGCCGGCTCGCGATCTCGGCGTTGGTCAGGCCCGTCCCGAGTCCGGCCAACACCTTGCGCTCCCGTTCCGTGAGCCGCTCCAGTGAGCGGTGAGGGTGTGCCGCCCGGTGTGCGCGCATTCCGGCGATGACCCGGCCGGCGACCCGCGGGGACAGGTAGGCCCCGCCGGCTCCCACCGCCCGTACCCCGTTGAGGAGTTCTCTCGGGTCGTCCGCCTTCAGCAGGAAACCGTCGGCGCCCCCTTCCAGCGCTCGGGTCACGTACTCGTCCTGGCCGAAGGTCGTCAGCATGATCACACCCACCGCCGCTGACTCCCGGTGGAGCCGCGCCGCTGCCGTGAGCCCGTCCAGTCCGGGCATCCGGATGTCCAGCAGGACCACGTCCGGCCGGTGCACGCGCGTGAGTGCGACGGCCTCGTGCCCGTCGCTCGCCTCGGCGACCACCTCGACGTGCGGGTCCCTGGCGAGGATGGCCCGGACGCCCGCCCGGATCATCGCTTCGTCGTCGGCGATCAGCACGCGGACCGGGCAACTTTCCGGTGTCGTCTCTTCCACGTGGCGAGCCTATGGCCGACGCGCGGCTGTGCGAGGGGTGGGCTGCACAGTTCAGCCCGGGGGAGGGGCGCACCCCTGACGAACGGCAGGACGCCGTTGCCTTTCGACCGATGGCCGCCGGGCCCGCGGGGCTTCTAGCGTCGCTCTCGTGAGGGAGTCGCGGCAGCCCCGCTCCGGAGCCGAGCACCATGTGCCGGCCGGGGCGCGCCGCCGGCGGCTTTCCGCGTTCCGCGACCGGCACCGAGGAGACCTGTGATCACCCTTCGAGAACTGACCAAGCGGTACGGGGATACCGTCGCCGTTGACGGTCTGACACTGGACGTCAAGGGTGGTCTGGTGACCGGCTTCCTCGGTCCCAACGGTGCCGGCAAGTCGACCACGATGCGCATGATCCTCGGCCTGGACCGCCCCTCCGAGGGTGAGGCGCTCATCGGGGGAAGGCCGTACTCCTCGATGCGTCACCCGATCCGCGAGGTCGGCGCGCTTCTCGACGCCAAGGCCCTGCACCCGGCTCGCTCCGCGCGCGGCCACCTGGTTGCGCAGGCGCGCAGCAACGGCATCCCGCCGCGCCGGGTGGACGAGGTGCTGGAGATGGTCGGTCTGGCGAAGGTGGCGCGGCGGTCCGCCGGGACGTTCTCCCTCGGTATGTACCAGCGGCTGGGCGTGGCGGGCGCGCTGCTGGGCGACCCGCAGGTGTTCATTTTCGACGAACCGGTCAACGGCCTTGACCCCGACGGTGTCCGCTGGGTGCGGGAGCTCGTGCGGTCCCTGGCCGCGGAGGGGCGGACGGTCTTCCTGTCCAGTCACCTGATGAGCGAGATGCAGCTGACCGCCGACCAGTTGGTCATCATCGGACGGGGGAAGCTGTTGGCCGACACACCGATGGCCGACCTGCTGGCCGGCAGCGCGCTGTCGTCGGTGCGGGTGCGCACGCCCGACGCGGCGGACCTGCGTACGTTGATCGACCATCTCCTGAAGGACGGCGACGTGAACGTGGAGTCGCCCGCGGCGGACGAGCTCGTCGTGAGGGGCCGCAGCGCCGAGCAGGTGGGGGATCTGGCTCACCGGCTGGGACTGCGGCTGCACGAACTGCGGTCCGTCTCCGCGTCGCTGGAACAGGTCTACATGGAACTGACCGCGCAGAGCGTGGAGTACGGAACGGGCGACACGGTGCTCGGTGGCACGGGCGACACGGTGCCCGGTGGCACGGGCGCCGCGCGGACGCGGGGGGCGGCAGCATGAGCACCGGATCGACCGACGTGAGCGACGGCCCCCGTGGCCGCATGGTCTCCGGGCACGCCGGTGGTGGGTTCGTCGGGGCGTTCACCTCGGAGTGGACCAAACTGTGGACCGTCCGCACGCCGTACGTCTGCCTGCTGGTCGGCCTCGTCGCGACCGCGGTCTTCACTTTCTACTACGGGTCGATCGCCCGCATCAACGACAAGCCGATCCAGCCGGTCGGCAACGCCTCGGTGTCCTCGGTCGTCCTCACCCAGTTCGCTCTGGTGATTCTGGCGATGACGACGGTGACGAGCGAGTATTCCACGAGCAGCGTGCGCACCTCGCTGCTGTGGGTGCCGGTCAGGGCCCGCGTACAGCTGGCCAAGGCGCTGTTGAGCGCTTTGGTGGGCTTCGTCACCGCAGTGGTGTGGGCGGTGCTGGGCATCGCCCTGGCCTGGACCCCCTTTCAGGGGCACGCCGACTTCGAGCTGTCGAAAGCGGCGTACCAAACCGTCGCCATGGGCGTGTACTCCGCGCTCATCTGTGTGCTGACGGTAGGGGTGTCGTTCGCTCTGCGGACGGCGGCCGGCACCGTGGCCATGATCTTCTTCGTGGTGTCCGCACTGCCCAGCATGCTGCTCGGACTGGGGGGTCCGGTACTACTGGCCATCAACGAGTACCTGCCGCAGACCGTGGGCGGATATTTCATGCTGGGTGACGGCGAAGCCCCGTTCCCGGACGCCGTGAGTCTGCTGATCCTGCTGGTGTGGGCCGCCGCCGCCCAGATGGCCGGTCTCCTCGTGCTGCGACGGCGAGACGCCTGACAGCGGCGGAATCGCCCCGGACGCCTGTACCGGTGTACCGAGCGCATCCCCCTGGCCGGGCGTCCGGGCGCGTCCCTCAGAATCGCCCCTGACAGGTGAGAACAACCAGCGAAAGGGCTGCCGACGCACCATGCTGCACCCGCGTACAACCCCAGCCAGGTTCGCGCGCGCCGGCGACGTGGCTCTCTGGGCTGTGCTCGCCGCCACCACCGGCTACGGGTTCTGGGACGCGGCCACGGCTTCCCTGACGATGGACCTGCTCCTCCCTCTGGCCGTCCTGGCCGTGGCCGTGCCATGGTCCCGTAGCCGTCCGGCAGCCGCCGTCGTGCTCGTCAACGGCTTGTGCGTCGTGGGCCTGGCCGACACTGCGACACCAGGCAACGCCCACGTCCTGTCGCTGGCCGCACTGAGCTGTCTGTTCGGCGCCCGCGTCGCCGCGGCACGGCGCCCGCTCCTGGTGCTCGCCGGGTGCGCCGCTGTCGATCTCGCGACCTGTGCCGTGCTGCGCGCGCAGCCGGTGTGGTGGTTCTACGCGCTGACCGTCCTGCCCGCGGCTCTGCTGCTGCCCTGGCTCGGGGGACGGCACTGGCGTGGCCGGCGCCAGATCGTGCGGGAGGGCTGGCGCCTGGCCCGCGGCCTGGAAGAGCGGCAGCACCTGGTCGCGGAGCGGGCGCGGCTGACCGAACGCGCGGGGATCGCGGCCGACATGCACGATTCCCTCGGCCACGTCCTGAGCCTGGTCGCCCTGCGCGCCGGGGCCCTGGAACTCTCGCCCGACCTCACCGACCGCGACCGCGCCGACCTCGCCGATCTGCGCGGGACAGTCGCGGACGCGGTGGAGCAATTGCGGGAAACCGTCGCGATCCTCCAGGACCCGCCCGGCAGGGACGCGAGTGCGGGCCTGCCGGTCAACGACACGGTCGAGGACCTCCTCTCGCGGGCGGCAGCCTCTGGAGTGCCGGTGCGCTGGGAGCGGCGCGGGGCCTCGCCCTCCTTGTCCTCCCCGGTCGAGCGCGGGATGTACCGGGTGGTGCAGGAGGCCGTCACCAACGCGACGAAGCACGCGCCGGACTGTCCGATCAGCGTCCGGATCATCCACGAGTCCGACCGTACGCGCGTGAGCGTCATGAACGCCGTCCCACCGGCGCACACGAGCGTCGGCCCGGCAAGTGGCACCGGCCGAGGACTCATAGGACTTCACGAGCGTGTGAGCGTCCTCGGCGGCTCCCTGCGAACCGGACCCCACGAACGCGGGTTCAACGTCACCGCCGTGCTCCCGCACCAGGCGACCGCCCGCACCGCGATACCGGCGCCGGGACCAGGGACGGTCCCCGGTACGCCGGTCGAGCCCCGACGGCCCACGTTGCCGTCGGAGACCGCTTTTCAGCCGGGCCCGGACACCGCCGCCCCGGGCACGGTCCTACCGGAGTCCGCCAAGCGGCTCGCCTCCGTACGGAGCGACGCCCGTCGTCGCTCCGCCGTCGCCTTCGTAGCACCTGCCGTCGCAGCCGTCTTCTTCGTGCCGTCCGCCGCGTACCTGGCCTGGCAACTGACGGCGAGCGTGCTCCCGCCCTCCCACTTCGACGAGCTGTCCGTCGGCCGGCCACGCGCCGAACTCGCCCCTCTGCTGCCGGCCCGCGTTTACCCCTACCCGTCCGACCTGGCCCGCTCCGTGTCCCGGCCGCCCGGCGCCCGTTGCGAGTTCTACCGTTCCGGCCGCGATCTGTTCGACGAAGTCGACCTCTACCGGCTCTGCTGGTCCGGCAACACACTGTTGACCAAGAACACCGTGCCCGCACGACGTCCCTGACGTCCTCACGGAGTGAGGACCACGACCCGACACCTGAGCCCGGGGCGCCGGGGCCTGGCGTGGGAGGGGTTCTGGTTTCGGCTATCACGCCCAGCACGACGGTGCGCACGTCGTCCGCCACGGGCGCGCAGGGCATCGGTCATCCGGGTAACCGTTCGAGGCGGTCCTGACGATCCGGCACCCCCGGGGCTACCCTGCGGCGGGAGATCCGTTGACTGGAGGTACGTATGCGCCGTTCCGTCGGCCGGAACACGTCGCTGTTGGCCGTCCTCGCCGTGGTCGCGTCGGTGGGAGCCGCCGCCCCGGCGGCCTCGTCACCGTCCGCCGCCCCGCGTCCCGCGCCCCCCAAGTCCCCGGTGGCGGCGGGCCACGGGGGAGCGGTGGCGAGCGTCGACCCGGACGCGTCGGCCGCCGGGATCGAGGTGCTGCGGAAGGGTGGCAACGCGGTGGACGCCGCCGTGGCCACGGCAGCCGCGCTGGGCGTGACCGAGCCGTACTCGGCGGGCATCGGCGGCGGTGGCTACTTCGTCCACTACGACGCGGAGAAACGCACCGTGCGGACGATCGACGGCCGCGAGACCGCGCCCCGCAGCGCGGACGCCTCCCTCTTCCTGGAGAACGGCAAGCCGATCCCCTTCGAGGAGGGCGTGACCAGCGGCCTCGGCGTCGGCACGCCCGGCACCCCGGCCACCTGGGAGCGGGCCCTGGACGCGTGGGGCAGCAAGTCCCTGCGTACGCTGCTGAAACCGGCCGAACGCCTGGCCCGGGACGGCTTCGTCGTGGACGGCACCTTCCGCTCGCAGACGGCCGCCAACCAGGCCCGGTTCGCCGACTTCCCGGCCTCCGCCGAGCTGTTCCTGCCGGGCGGCGAACTCCCCGCCGTCGGCTCCGTGTTCAAGAACCCCGACCTGGCCCGTACGTACGCGAAGCTCGGCCGCGAGGGCGTCGGGGAGCTGTATCGGGGCGAGTTGGCCGACGACATCGTCCGTACGGTGCGCAAGCCGCCCGTCGACCCGGACGCCACCCGCGTGGTGCGCCCCGGCGATCTGACCCGTGAGGACCTCGCCGCCTACCGGACCCTGCGCAAGGACCCGACGAAGGTGAACTACCGGGGCCTGGACGTCTACGGCATGGCCCCCTCCTCGTCCGGCGGCACAAGCGTCGGTGAGGCCCTCAACATCCTGGAGTCCACCGACCTTTCGCGCGCCGACCGGGTGCAGTACCTCCACCGCCTGATCGAGGCGAGCCGGATCGCGTTCGCCGACCGGGGACGCTGGGTCGGCGACCCCGCGTTCGAGGACGTCCCCACGAAGGAACTGCTGAGCCAGCGGTTCGCCGACGCGCGGGAGTGCCTGATCCGGGACGACAAGGCGCTGACCAGCCCGCTGGCACCGGGCGACCCGCGCGACCCCGTGCGGTGCGGCAGCGGCGGCACAGCCGCGCCCACCACGTTCGAGGGCGAGAACACCACCCACCTGACGACGGCCGACAAGTGGGGCAACGTCGTCGCCTACACCCTGACCATCGAGACCACCGGGGGCAGTGCCATCACCGTGCCCGGCCGCGGCTTCCTGCTCAACAACGAACTGACCGACTTCTCCTTCGCGCCCGCCAATCCGGCCGTGCACGACCCGAACCTCCCGGGGCCGGGCAAGCGGCCGCGCTCGTCGATCTCCCCGACCATCGTGCTCAAGCACGGCAAGCCGGTGCTCGCCCTCGGCTCGCCGGGCGGGGCCACGATCATCACGACCGTGCTCCAGTCGCTCACCGGACACCTGGACCGGGGACTCCCCCTGGTCGACGCGATCGCCGCGCCGCGCGCCAGCCAGCGCAACGCGCCGACGACGGAGATCGAGCCGGACCTGTGGAACAGCCCGGTCCGCGCGGAGTTGGAGAAGCTCGGCCACGCCTTCAAGCAGAACCCGGAGATCGGGGCCGCCACCGGGGTGCAGCGACTGCCCGACGGCCGCTGGCTGGCGGCGGCGGAAAAGGTGCGCCGCGGCGGCGGCTCGGCCATGGTGGTGCATCCGGGCGGCGGTCACTGAGCCGACCGGACCGAGCACGGGCCCGGGGCCGGTCATCACGCGGAACAGCGCGCGGTGCCGGCCCCGCGGCCTTGGCGTGCCGGCAAGGGGACCCGTACGGGGGTCCCTCGGTCTACGGGAAGGGTCCCTCCGCACCATGCGCACCCGCATGCTCGCCCTGACGTCCGCCGCCTGCGGCGCCGCGCTCCTCGGAGCGGCGGCCCTGCCCGCGTCCGCCACCGCCACCGCCACCGGCCCCGGGGCCGGTAGCGGCCAGGAGCCGGAAGCGGCCGGAGCGTCCGCCGTCGAAGGGGACGCGACCGCCGCGACGGCCGCCGAACTGCTGGCCGAGATCCGCGCCTGCACCCGGATCTCGAAAGGCGCCTACCGCACGGACAGCGGCAGCCCCGAAGCGACGGTGCCCGTCTGCGGCACCAGGGACGCCGTCTTCTGGAAGGCGGACATGGACATCGACTGCGACGGCCGGAAGACGAAGGCCTGCAACCGGAAGACCGATCCCTACTTCCTGCCGGAGACCGCGTTCCAGAGCTCCCGCGGCGAACCCCTGGACTCGGCCGCGCTCCCCCATGTGGTCGTACCGGGCCCGAGCAAGGTGTGGGACTACCGGAAGTCGGGGCTCACCGGCGGCAGCGTCGTGGCGGTCGTGTACCGGGACCGGGTGCGGTACGGCGTGATCGGCGACACCGGCCCCACGCGCATCATCGGGGAGGCGTCGTACGCCATGGCGAAGACCCTCGGCATCGATCCCGACCCGTCGACCGGAGGCGCCGAGTCCGGCGTCACCTACATCGCGTTCAAGAACTCCCGCATTTCCCCGATCGAGAGCCGCGCGCGGGCGCGGAGCCGGGGAGCGGAACTGGCCCGGGAGTTCGTGGGGCGCTGATCTCGCGGGCGAGGGCCCGCGCGGGGCACGGCCCGCCACAATGACCCCATGATCGGCCATCGCATCACCCATCGCACGGCGGACGGCGTCCGCATACCCGGCACATGGCGTCACGCCTTCATCAACAACGGCGGGACGTACTTCCTCACCGACCTGTTCATCTACGCGGACGGGCTCATCGACTGCTGGGGCCTGGCCACCGTCGAGGAGTTCGAGCGGAAGCTCCTCTCCGGCTGGGTGGCCACCCGCCTCCCGGAGGGGGCCGAGGCGTCCGCGCACGGCCTGGCCGCGTGGACGTTCGGGAAAACGTACATCTGGCTCACCCCGGAGCTGCTGCTCGCCGAGGTCCGGGACACCCTCGACGAGCTGAACGGCCGGCCCGACTCCACCGGCCGGTGCCTGGCCGCCGTGGACACCTTCCTGGCCGACCGGACGGAGGAGAACCGGGCCGCCGCACGCGCCGCCTACCTCGCCGTCCCGGAGACCCGGCGCCACTACGCGCTGGGGGACATGGACCGCAAGGACCAGCCCCTGCGTGCGCTGGTGGCAGGGCCGGGCGGCACGCTGGAAGGCAGCCCCGACGGAGTCATCACGGAGGAGATCCACGGAGAGGCCATCGCCTACTTCGAGGAGCGCGCTCGGCTGATCGCGCAACTGCCCTCCCGCACTCCCGCGGACGGACCGGCGGCGTCGCACGCGGCCGCGATCCACCTGCCGCACTCCTACCCGAGGCAGCGCGCCGAGAGCCCCGGCAAGGTGGCACTGCGCAACGACTACCCCGCGCCCATCGACGTGGACGGCACGCCCTACCCCTCGGTCGCCCACGCCTACTGGGCCCTGTCGGTCGCCGATCCCGCCGAGCGGGCGGCCGTCGCCGCGGCGGAGACCGCCTACGCCGCGAGCGGCCTGGCCGCCGACCGCGTACGGCGCGACGGCTGGGAGCACGCCCGTAGCGCCGTCATGACCGCACTCCTGCGCGCCAAGTTCTCCCAGCACCCGGACCTCGCGGAGATCCTCCTCGCCACCGACGACGCCACCCTCGTCTACGACGACGCGGACTCCACCTTCTGGGGCGACAACGCCGGGCGGGGGCGCAACTGGTCCGGCCGGCTGCTCGAACTCGTCCGTTCCGAACTGAGCGCCCGGCGCGGCGGGATCCTCTGACGGGAAACCTCCGGGGCGGCGCCCGGGAGCCGCCCCGGGCGGGCCGCCTACAGCGCGGTCAGGACGCGCGGGCCGTCGTTCGTGATCGCGACCGTGTGCTCGGCGTGCGACGCACGGCTGCCGTCGGTGGTCCGCAGCGTCCAGCCGTCCTCGTCGTGGCGGAACTCGTCGCCGCCACCGCCGATGAGCATGGGCTCGATCGCCAGGACCATGCCGTGCCGCAGCTCCATGCCGCGCCCCGGCCGACCCTCGTTCGGCACGGACGGGTCCTCGTGCATGGTCCGGCCGATGCCGTGGCCGCCGTACCCGTCCAGGATGCCGTAACCTGCCTTGCGGCAGACCGTGCCGATCGCGTGGGCGATGTCGCCGATCCGGTTGCCGACCACGGCCGCGCCGATCCCGGCGGCCAGGGCCTCGTTCGCCGCGTCGATGAGCCGGGTGTCGGCGGTGCGGGCCTCGCCCACGGTGAAGCTGATCGCCGAGTCACCGGCCCAGCCGCCCAGGAGGGCTCCCGCGTCCACGCTGACCAGGTCCCCGTCGCGCAGTGGGTCGGCCGAGGGGATGCCGTGTACGACCGCGTCGTTGACCGAGACGCAGACCACGGCCGGGAACGGGGTGGGCGCGAAGTGCGGCTTGTAGTTCAGGAAGGGCGAGGAGGCCCCGGCCGCGCTCAGCACCTGGCGGGCCGCCTCGTCCAGTTGGCGAGGGGTCACGCCGACCGCCGCCACCTCCCGCGCCCGGGTCAGGATCTGCGCGACGACCCGGCCGGCCTCGCGCATCGCTGCGATGTCTGTGTCCGTCTTGATGTGCACCATGCCCATTACTATACCGGTCGAACCGGTATAGTAATGACGGTATAGAAAGAGTATTCCGTAGTACGATGGGTGCATGGTTCGCACCCCTCTGACACCCGAAGAGCGCCTGCGCGGCGAGCGGCTCGGCGCACTGCTCCGCGCGGCGCGCGGGGAGCGCAGCATGGCAGCCGTCGCCGCGAGCGCCGGAATCTCCGCGGAGACCCTACGGAAGATCGAGACCGGCCGCGCACCCACGCCCGCCTTCTTCACCGTGGCCGCCCTCGCCGGTGCGCTGGGCCTCTCCATGGACGAGATCCTCGGCCGCTGCGCGCCGGAACCGGCCGCCGTCCCGCTGATCGCGTAGTCCGGGCCGTGCCCTGCCCTGCGGGACGCCCCTCGGGGCGCGTAGGGTCGCGCCGTGACTCTCCAGGACTTCGCGCGCAGCGAATACGTCAGCCTGACCACGTACCGGAAGAACGGCACACCCGTCGCCACGCCCGTCTGGGCCGCCGCCGAGGGCGATGTGCTGTACGTCTGGACCCGCTCCGACTCGTGGAAGGTCAAGCGGCTGCGCAACAACGGCACAGTCGTCGTCACCGTCTGCGACGTGCGCGGCAGGATCGCCGAAGGGGCCCCCAGCGCGGAGGGCACGGCGAAGCTCCTCGACGAGAACGGCACCCGCGCGGCGCGCAAGCTGCTGGCGCGCAAGTACACCTGGAAGTTCTGGCTCGTCGACTGGCCCGCGACGGTCGCCCGGCTCGGCAAGCGCCCGCACACCGGGATCGCCATCACCTTCTGAGTCCCCTTCCGGGCCCCCTCGTGCTCCCGCCGCATCGTGCCCGAAAGCTGCGCGTAGCCGCCCCGTAACACGCCTGCGGTCGAATGCCTCCGGACGGGAAGGCTCCAGTCGACGGCCGGCGAGGGCGACAATGACGGTGCATCAGCAGGCTTACGCAGTAGGGGCGTTCGCGCAGTACCTGCGAGAACTGGTGGCACGACTGGACCCCGGACGCGGCTGGTACGGGGTCTTCGCCCGGCGCGACCCGGTCGGCATGCGGTCCTGCCTGGACGGGGTGGAGATCCCACCCTGGGACGTGGTGGAGTCGTTGCTCGCGGACCTCGCAGCCCTGCGCGGCGCCCGGTTCGCCGAGCAGGTCTCGGTCCGGGCCGCCGCGCTCTACTCCGCGTCCGCGGCCACCCACGACCGGCGGCCCGGCGGACGCCAGGAGCTCGTCCACCGGCTGGGGTTGATGGTCCGCGAGCAGCACCGGGCGGCGGAACGCCTGCGCGGCACAGGGCCCGGCGGCCCGGACCCGGCCGAACCGGGAGCGCTGGCCTGGGCCCGCGACGACCACGAGCGCGCCACCGCCCGCTGCGCCGAGCTGCGGGGGCGACTGGCGGCCGTGACGGTCCCCGAGGTCCGGCCGCGGGTCGAGGACGCCTCCGGGCCGCCGGCCGGGGGCGTCGAGGGGGTCCGGCCCGACGCCTCGGCCTTCACCGCCGATGCCCCCGACACCCCGGCCCCCACCGCCCCCGCTCCCCGGCGCAGGAAGCCGCGCGGAGCCCGGTTCGCCGGCCTGGAGGTCGATGAGGAGGCGGAGGACGCCGGCTACGCCCCCTCGCCGCTGCCCGGTCCGCCCGTGCCCTCCCGCTCGGGTCCGTCCGCCCCGCGCGGCGCCCGCTTCGGCGCGGGCGCGGGGGAGGAGGGGCGCGAGGGCCGGGGCGCGGCCGGGCGGGTCCGTGCGCCGGGCGCCCTCCCGGATCCGGCCGCCGGGCAGGCCGTCGCCGGGGCCGTCGCCCAGCTGGTCCGGCTGCGCGCCGAGGGCCGCGGCGGTGAGGCGCACGTGGTGCTCTGCGAGGTCGCGGCCTGGCCCGCGCCCCGGCTGCCGGTGCTCGCGGTGGCCCTGTACCGGGCCGGGCTCGCCGCCGACTGGACGACCCTGCTCTGGGAGGTGTCCTCGCTGCCGCCCGCCGGATTCGCCGCCGCGGCGGGCGCGCTGGCCGCCGCCGGGCGCGAGGCGGACTGCGGGCTCCTGCTGCGCCAGGGCGTCGCCCGGCCCGCCGCCGAGGTGGCCGAGGCGGTGCTCGCCCTGGACGGCGCCGGCCGGGAGCGGGAGGCGCGGGACCTGCTCGGCGCCTTCGTCCGCGTACGCACTCCGCAGGAGGCCGCCGAGCTGGCCGGGACCGGTGGGACCCGGCTGCTGCCCCTGCTCCTAGCGGCGGCCCGCGTGGTGTCGGCGGAACGGGAGTGGGACCTGGTGCACGCGCTGCGGGTGGCGGGCGTGCCGGGCGTCTGAGGTTCCCGGGCGTGTGCCGACGCCCCCGGGGGTGCCCGGAACACCACCGGAGACCGGGGCCGTAGGCGTTGTGGACCGGTCGGGTGCGAATCATGATCGACTCCGCCGGTTCACGGCGATGGTCTTGCCCCGCCGGACGGCGGGGCTTACGTTCTCCATCCATGCACCGATCTACGTGCGTAGAGAACGCGTGCAGGCTCTCTGACGCCGCGTCGAAGGAGCAGCTCATGTCCCACGTCGTACGCGCCGCACTCGTCCAGGCGACCTGGACCGGCGACACCGAATCCATGATTGCCAAGCACGAGGAACACGCGCGCGAGGCCGCCCGGCAGGGCGCGAAGATCATCGGCTTCCAGGAGGTGTTCAACGCCCCCTACTTCTGCCAGGTCCAGGAGCCCGAGCACTACCGCTGGGCCGAGCCGGTCCCCGACGGGCCGACCGTCCGGCGCATGCGGGACCTGGCCCGTGAGACCGGCATGGTGATCGTCGTCCCGGTCTTCGAGATCGAGCAGTCCGGCTTCTACTACAACACCGCGGCCGTGATCGACGCCGACGGCTCGTACCTCGGCAAGTACCGCAAGCACCACATCCCGCAGGTCAAGGGATTCTGGGAGAAGTACTACTTCAAGCCCGGCAACGCCGGCTGGCCGGTCTTCGACACCGCCGTCGGCAAGGTCGGGGTGTACATCTGCTACGACCGGCACTTCCCCGAGGGGTGGCGCCAACTGGGTCTCGGAGGGGCCCAGTTGGTGTACAACCCGTCGGCCACCTCACGCGGACTCTCCAGCCACCTCTGGCAGTTGGAGCAGCCGGCCTCCGCCGTCGCCAACGAGTACTTCGTCGCCGCGATCAACCGGGTCGGCCAGGAGGAGTACGGCGACAACGACTTCTACGGCACCAGCTACTTCGTCGACCCGCGCGGCCAGTTCGTCGGGGACGTGGCCAGCGACAAGGAAGAGGAACTCGTCGTCCGCGACCTGGACTTCGACCTGATCGAGGAAGTCCGCCAACAGTGGGCGTTCTACCGGGACCGACGGCCCGACGCCTACGACGGGCTGGTGGAGCCGTGACCGGACTGCACGAGCGCCACCTCGCCGTCAGCCCCGCATGGCTGGCCCTCTACTACCGCCACCCCCTGGAACTCACCCACGGCGAGGGCCGCCACGTCTGGGACGCGGACGGCAACCGCTACCTGGACTTCTTCGGCGGCATCCTCACCACGATGACCGCCCACGCCCTGCCCGAGGTGACCAAGGCGGTCGCCGAACAGGCCGGGCGGATCATCCACTCCTCCACCCTCTACCTCAACCGCCCCATGGTGGAGATGGCCGAGCGGATCGCCGCCCTCTCCAAGATCCCCGACGCCCGGGTCTTCTTCACCACCTCCGGCACCGAGGCCAACGACACCGCGCTGCTGCTCGCCACCGCGTACCGCCGCTCCAACCAGATCCTCGCGATGCGCAACAGCTACCACGGCCGCTCGTTCTCCACGGTCTCCATCACCGGCAACCAGGCCTGGTCGCCCACCAGTCTGTCCCCGCTCCAGACCCTGTACGTCCACGGCGGCGTCCGCAGCCGGGGCCCGTACGCCGAGTTGAGCGACGAGCGGTTCATCCAGGCGTGCGTCGCCGACCTGGAGGACCTCCTCGGGCACACCCGCCGGCCCGCGGCCCTGATCGCCGAACCCATCCAGGGCGTCGGCGGCTTCACCTCCCCGCCCGACGGCCTGTTCGCCGCGTTCCGGGAGGTCCTGGACCGGCACGGGGTGCTGTGGATCTCGGACGAGGTGCAGACCGGCTGGGGCCGTACCGGTGACCACTTCTGGGGGTGGCAGGCGCACGCCGAGAACGGGCCGCCGGACATCCTCACCTTCGCCAAGGGCATCGGCAACGGCATGTCGGTCGGGGGAGTGGTGGCCCGGGCCGAGGTGATGAACTGCCTCGACGCCAACTCCATCTCCACCTTCGGCGGTTCACCGATCACCATGGCCGCGTCGCTCGCCAACCTCGGTTACGTCCTGGAGCACGACCTCCAGGGCAACGCACGGCGCGTCGGCGGGCTTCTCATGGAACGGCTGCGCTCCATCGCCGCGGCGTCGCCCGCCGTGCGCGAGGTGCGCGGCCGGGGCCTGATGATCGGCATCGAGCTGGTGAGGCCCGGCACCGACGAGGCCGACCCCGAAGCCGCCGCGGCCGTCCTCGAAGCGGCCCGCGCGGGCGGACTGCTGATCGGCAAGGGCGGCGGCCACAGCACCAGCGTCCTCAGGATCGCCCCGCCGCTGACCCTGACCGTCGCCGAGGCCGAGGAAGGCGCGGCGATCCTCGCGGACGCCCTGCACGCGGCGGGCTGAGCGCCGCCCGGCGGAGCCCGTACGTACACGAACCGCGCGGGGCGGCCCCGCCCGTACGCCCAGAGGGCCGGCGGGGCCGCCCCGAGTTAAGGAGCTACCCATGAGCCGCACCGTCATCCACGGTGGCCTGGTCATCACCGCGTCCGACGAGATCCACGCCGACGTGCTCGTCGAGGGCGGCCGGATCGCCGCCCTCGCCGCCCACGGAACCGACGCCGCCGAGAGCTGGAGCGCCGACCGGCGGATCGACGCGACGGGCAAATACGTCATCCCGGGCGGCGTCGACGGGCACACCCACATGGAGATGCCGTTCGGCGGGACGTACGCCGCCGACACCTTCGAGACCGGCACCCGGGCCGCCGCCTGGGGCGGCACCACCACCATCGTCGACTTCGCGATCCAGAGCGTGGGCCGCTCCCTGCGCGACGGGCTCGACGCCTGGTACGCCAAGGCCGACGGCAACTGCGCCATCGACTACGCCTTCCACATGATCCTCGCGGACGTGAACCCCTCCTCGCTCAAGGAGATGGACCTCCTCGTCTCCGAGGGCGTCACCTCCTTCAAGCTGTTCATGGCCTACCCCGGCGTCTTCTACAGCGACGACGGCCAGATCCTGCGCGCCATGCAACGGGCCTCCGGAAACGGCGGGCTGATCATGATGCACGCCGAGAACGGCATCGCCATCGACGTCCTCGTCGAGCAGGCCCTCGCCGCCGGCCACACCGACCCCCGCTACCACGGGGACGTCCGCAAGGTCGCCCTGGAGGCCGAAGCCACCCACCGCGCCGTCCAGCTCGCCCGGGTCGCCGGATCCCCCCTCTACGTCGTCCACGTCTCCGCCGACGAGGCCGTCGCCGAGATCGCCGCCGCCCGCCACAAGGGCCTCCCCGTCTTCGGCGAGACCTGCCCGCAGTATCTGTTCCTCTCCACCGACAACCTCGCCGAGCCCGACTTCGAGGGCGCCAAGTACGTCTGCTCCACCCCGCTGCGCCCCAAGGAACACCAGGAAGCCCTGTGGCGGGGCCTGCGCAACAACGAACTCCAGGTCGTCTCCACCGACCACTGCCCGTTCTGCTTCTCGGGCCAGAAGGAGATGGGCCGCGGCGACTTCTCCAAGATCCCCAACGGCATGCCGGGCGTCGAGCACCGCATGGACCTGCTGCACCAGGCGGTCGTGGACGGGCACCTCACCCGCCGCCGCTGGATCGAGATCGCCTGCGCCTCCCCGGCCCGGATGTTCGGCCTCTACCCGAAGAAGGGCACCATCGCCCCGGGCGCCGACGCCGACATCGTCATCTACGACCCGAACGCCGAACAGACCCTCTCCGCCGAGACCCACCACATGAACGTCGACTACTCGGCGTACGAGGGCAAACGCATCACCGGCCAGGTCGAGACCGTGCTCTCGCGCGGCGAACTCGTCATCACAGGAAGGAAGTTCACGGGTCGAGCCGGACACGGCATGTACACCCCCCGCGCCACCTGTCAGTACCTGGACTAGGAGATCCCGCCATGGACTTCGGACTCGTCCTCCAGACGGACCCGCCCGCCTCCGCCGTCGTCGGCCTGATGCGGCGCGCCGAGCGCAACGGCTTCCGCTACGGCTGGACCTTCGACTCGGCGGTGCTCTGGCAGGAGCCGTTCGTCATCTACAGCCGCATCCTGGAACACACGGAGAAGCTGACCGTGGGCCCGATGGTCACCAACCCCGGCACCCGCACCTGGGAGGTGACCGCCTCCACCTTCGCCACCCTCAACGACATGTACGGCAACCGCACCGTCTGCGGCATCGGGCGCGGCGACTCCGCGATGCGCGTCGCGGGCCGCGCTCCCAACACCCTGGCCCGGCTCGGCGAGGCCATCGACGTCATCCGGGACCTCGCGGAGGGCCGGGAGGCGACGGTCGACGGGCAGCCGCTCCGGATCCCCTGGGTGAAGGACGGGAAGCTGCCGGTGTGGATGGCGGCGTACGGACCCAAGGCCCTGGCCCTGGCGGGGCAGAAGGCCGACGGCTTCATCCTCCAGCTCGCCGACCCCTTCCTCACCGAGTGGATGATCAAGGCGGTACGGGACGCGGCCTCCGACGCCGGACGGGACCCGGACTCCGTCACCATCTGCGTCGCCGCCCCCGCCTACGTCGGCGACGACCTCGACCACGCCCGGGAGCAGTGCCGCTGGTTCGGCGGGATGGTCGGCAACCACGTGGCCGACCTGGTCGCCCGCTACGGCGAGCACTCCGGCCTGGTGCCGGAAGCGCTCACCGCGTACATCGCCGGACGCTCCGGCTACGACTACAGCCACCACGGGCGCAGCGGCAACCCGGACACCGCCTTCGTCCCGGACGAGATCGTCGACCGGTTCTGTCTGCTCGGTCCCGCCGAGGCGCACATCGAGAAGCTCCGGGCGCTGCGGGACATGGGCGTCGACCAGTTCGCGCTGTACAACATGCACGACGCCCGGGAGACGACCATCGACGCCTACGGGGCCGAGATCATCCCGGCCCTCACCGCGTGACCGCCTGACCGCCCGACCTTTCGCCATTGTCCCCACGCGCACCACCCGCACCGCCCCGCACGGCACCGCTCCCGAGCGAAGGGCCCGTCCGCCATGACCGCCGCCGTCCCACCAACCCCACCAACCCCACCGACCCCACCGACCCCACCCACCCCACCGACCTCCCCGAGCGACGCGATACCCGGCCCGGCCGCGTCCGGCCGGGTCGAACTCGCCCACGGATACGTCCCCGACGACCCCCGCTTCGCCAACGACGACCTGCTGCCCGTCCCCGTCGAGCGCCGCACCTGGACGACGTACAACTTCGCGGCCCTGTGGAT
The DNA here is from genome assembly GCF_028747205.1 of Streptomyces sp. CA-278952. Classification (NCBI taxonomy): domain Bacteria; kingdom Bacillati; phylum Actinomycetota; class Actinomycetes; order Kitasatosporales; family Streptomycetaceae; genus Streptomyces; species Streptomyces sp. CA-278952. The sequence continues at coordinate 1,177,574 of NZ_CP112880.1, read as the reverse complement.
CGGCATGGCCCACAACATCCCGTCCTGGCTGCTCGCCTCCGGTCTGGTGGCGCTCGGCATGGACTGGAAACAGGCCGTCTTCACCATCGCGCTCGCCAATGTGATCGTGCTGGCCCCGATGCTGCTCACCGGGCACGCCGGTCCCAAGTACGGCATTCCCTTCCCGGTCCTGGCCCGAGCCTCTTTCGGACTGCGCGGCGCGAACCTCCCCGCCCTGATCCGGGCCGCCGTCGCCTGCGCGTGGTTCGGCATCCAGACCTGGATCGGCGGCGTCGGCATCTTCACGCTGCTCGGCAAGCTCTTCGGCGGCTGGTCCGGCGCGGCGGAGGTCGGCGGGCAGCCGTGGACCCTCTGGCTCTGCTTCGCCCTTTTCTGGGCTCTCGAACTGGCCATCATCTACCGGGGGATGGATGCCCTGCGCCGCTTCGAGAACTGGGCGGCGCCCTTCGTCCTGGTCGGTGCTGTCGTCCTGCTCGTCTGGGTCGCGGTCAAGGCGGGCGGCTTCGGCCCGCTGCTGGACCAGCCGTCCGCGCTCGGCTGGGGCGCCGACTTCTGGCCGGTCTTCTTCCCCTCGCTGATGGGCATGATCGCCTTCTGGTCGACGCTCTCCCTCAACATCCCCGACTTCACCCGCTTCGGCGCGGGCCAACGGGCCCAGATCCGGGGGCAGTCGCTCGGGCTGCCGACCACCATGACGTTCTTCGCGCTGCTCTCGGTCTTCGTCACCTCCGGATCGCAGGCGGTGTACGGGGTGGCCATCTGGGACCCGGTCCAGCTCGTGGCCCGTACCGACAACGTCTTCGGGCTGGTCTTCGGCCTGGTCACCGTGCTGATCGCGACGATCTCGGTGAACATCGCGGCGAACGTGGTCTCACCGGCGTACGACCTGGCGAACCTCGCGCCGAAGTTCATCAGCTTCCGGACCGGGGCGCTGATCACGGGCGTGCTCGGGGTCGTGATCATGCCGTGGAAGCTCACCGAGACGCCCGAGTTGTACATCTTCACCTGGCTGGGCCTGGTCGGCGGACTGCTCGGCACCGTCGCGGGGATCCTGATCGCCGACTACTGGATCGTCCGCCGGACCGTCCTCGATCTGGCCGACCTCTACCGGCCCGGCGGCAGGTACTGGTACCGGAGCGGCTGGAACTGGCGGGCGGTGGCGGCCTTCGCGGTCGGCGGCGTCCTCGCGGTGGGCGGCTCGCACTCGGCTCCCGGCAAGGGACCCTTCCCCGCCGACGGACTGATCCCGTTCCTGCAACCGCTGGCCGACTACGGCTGGGCGGTCGGGCTGGCCTCCTCGCTGCTCCTGTACGTCGCGCTGACCCGCCGGGAGAGTCCGGTGGTGACGGGCTGAGTCACGCAGCCGGGGCGTAGCAACCCGGCCGACTGGTGGCCGGCCTGTCCGTAGCGCTCTGGACGGTGCCTCAGACGGGTTTGACGCTGCGGCCCAGCAAGGCCGTGACGTCCACCGTCTCGTCCGCCGAGGGGGTGGCCGTGGGCACGGGCCGGTCGAATCCGGAGAAGTCCACGGTCCCTTGCTCGTCGGCGTTGCGCACGGTGATCCGCACCGGGTACGGCGTGCCCTCGGCGGCCACGTAGGCCGTCAGGCGTTCGTTGCCCTCGGCGCGGGTCACCGGAACCACGGGCGCACCGTTCACCTCGGTCTTCTCGCCCTTGGTCAGGGTGGACCGGCCGGCGGTGTCGGCGTTGTCCGTGATGAGCTCGCGGAAGGTGTCGAGATCGCAGACCTCGGTCACGCTCAGCAGCCGGGGGTTGTCGGCCTCGGCTTTCATGTAGCGGCCGTCGAGGATCGCGTCGAAGGTGGAGCCGCCGATCGGCACATGCTGCTTCCAGAAGGCGGCATCCGGCTTCAGCCAGACGTCGTCGCCGCGCTTCACGATCTCCACCGAGCCCTCGTCGCCCATGTCGACGCCGCCCGTGCAGTTTCCCTCGCGGTCCAGGGTGAGGTCCAGGCTCATGTCCGGGCCGCTCCCGTCGAGACTCCCCCGCGCGCTCAGATGCAGGGAGTCGACGTCGAGCAGGGCGTCGCGAGAGCGGTCGGCGATCTCCTCGGCGGAGAGCGAGTCGATGTCGTCGTCAGCCTGCGCGACCACCCCACTCGTCAGGGTGAGGGCAACCGTCGCGGCCCCTGCCGCCGCGCGTGCGGCCCAACGGTGTGCGCTCACATCGCCTCCTCGAAAACGCCCCGGTCAGGGGGTGCGCTCCATGAGAACCGGCACATTCGAGCGTACGCCGCGAGCCGGGGAGCCGCCCGGCGCACACACGGAGCGTGAGAGGTGAACGCGTTTCTCGTCACGGAGGGTGGGCAGAGCTGCGGTGATCCCGCCCGGGATCACCGTAAGCACGCACCACGTCACGCACCACGTCACGCACCACGTAAGGAGAACCAATGAAGCTGTTCACGGGGAAGCGGCCGTTCACGGGGAGCGACCGGTTCCGGTCGGCCCGGCGGGCCGTCGCCGCAGCCTCCATGGCGGCAGCGCTGGCGGTCCCCGTCACCGCGGCGACGGCGACCGCCGCCCCGGCCGCGATCCCGCCCGGCCTCTCCTGCGAGACCGGCAAGCACGCCATCGACGACTACACGGGCTTCGCGCTCTGTCGCAACAACGGCAGCCAGACGCAGATCTTCTGGGTCCACCTCGTCTGCGGCTGGTCCCCGGACGTCGACGGCGAGCACGTCACCCTCAGGCCCGGCGAGTCCAGCCAGTCCACCGCCCACTGCGGAAGCCTGGGCACCGGCATCGGCGAGATCCACGTCCGCCCGTGACCTCGTGGCGATAGGCCCGGACCCCCGTTCCGGCCGGAACGGTTGAGCGTGCCGCCTCCTCTCGTTACCCTCCAGTAAGTACGTGTGGGCGCAGCCGGGACGACCGGTGGGCCCGCACCACGAGGGAGGCGGCACGCCCATGTCCTCAGCGGAGCCCACCGAAGCGCAGGCCACCGAGCAGACCGGCCCGGCCGTACGGGAACCCGGACACGGTCCCCGCCCCACCGCCCCCGTTCCGCCGCCGGGCCCGGGGCCCGGACTCGCGGAGAGCGCCCGTCGGCTCGCCAACGCGGCCACCACCTCCACCGCACTCGTGGCCGACGCCCTCGCCCGCATCGAGGCCACGCAGCCCACCCTCAACGCCTTCCGCCACCTGCGCGCCGAAGCGGCTCTCGCCGAGGCCGCGGAGGCCGACCGGCGGCTCGCGGCGGGGGAGCGGCTGCCGCTCCTCGGCGTGCCGGTCGCCGTCAAGGACGACACCGACGTGGCGGGCCTGCCCACCCACTTCGGCTGCGACGGGGAGCGGCCCCCGGCCGCCTCCGACAGCGAGGCGGTCCGCCGGCTGCGCGCCGCCGGAGCCGTCGTCGTCGGCAAGACCAACTCCTGCGAACTGGGCCAGTGGCCCTTCACCGAAGGCCCCGCCTTCGGGGCCACCCGCAACCCCTGGAACACCGCGCACACCCCGGGCGGTTCCTCCGGCGGATCGGCGGCGGCCGTCGCCGCCGGACTCGTCCCCGCCGCCCTCGGCTCGGACGGCGCCGGATCCGTGCGCATCCCCGCCGCGTGGACGCACCTCGTCGGCATCAAACCGCAGCGCGGGCGCATCTCGGTCCACCCGCACAGCGACGCCTTCCAGGGGCTCACTGTGAACGGCACCCTCACCCGTACGGTCGCCGACGCGGCGCTGCTCCTGGACGCCGTCGCCGGCGCGCACCCCGAGGACCTCCACCGCCCGCCCGCCGTGCGCGCCGCCGACGCCGCCCGCCGCGACCCGGGCCGCCTCCGCATCGCCCTCGCCTGGCGTCCCCCGCTCACGCTCACCGGCGCCGGACCGGACCCGGAGGTGCGCCGGGCCGTCACCGCGCTCGCCGAGACCCTCGCCCGGCTCGGCCACCACGTCGAGGAGGCCCGCCCCCGGTACGGGCTGATCGGCCTCGCCTTCGTGCCCCGCGCCACCGCGGGCATCGCGGAATGCGCCGCCCGCCACCCCGAACCGGCCCTGCTCGACCCGCGCACCCGCAGCGCCCTGCGGACCGGGACACGGCTGGGCGGGCGGGTGGTGCGGGCCGCCCGCGCCCGTGAAGTGCGCCAGCACCGCAGGATCGGCGCCCTCTTCGACGCCTCCGGCTTCGACGTGCTGCTCACTCCCACCACGGCCGCGCCGCCGCCCCGGATCGGCGCCTTCGACCGCCTCAGCGCCTGGCGCACCGACCTCACGATGGCGGCCGCCTGCCCCTACGCCTGGCCGTGGAACGTCCTCGGCTGGCCCGGGGTGAACGTCCCGGCCGGCTTCACCCGGTCCGGGCTCCCGGTCGGCGCCCAGCTCCTGGGCCCCTCCCGCAGTGAGGAGCGGCTCATCGCGCTCGCCGCCCAGCTCGAGGACGATCTGCGCTGGTACGAGCATCGCCCACCGGCCTGACGGCCAGGGCTCACCCCTGGGCGGTCAGCCCCGCCTCCACCCGCTCCACGGCCAGCATCGCGCCGAACGCGACCAGATGGACCAGACAGTGATCGGTGAACGGCTCCACCCGCCAGGCCTTCACGTCCTCGGCCGTGATCCGGTACGGGGCCCGCGCCGCGAGCAGCGCCAGCCGGGCCCCCGGCCGCTCCGCCCGGTCCGGCAGCCCGTCACCGGTCAGCGGCAGCGGCGTGAACCCGTCCCAGGCCGCTACCGATTCCCGTACGAGCACGGCGTCCCGCTCGTCCAGCAGCCCGGCGCCCGCGTGGGCCGCCGCCCGCAGGGCGCCGAAGGCCGCGCCCACCGGGGTGCCCGCGGCCCAGGGCGGCTGCGGGCCCTCGGTTCCCAGCAGCGGAAGGCTCAGCCCCGGCTCCGGCCGGCCGCGCACCGCGCGGACCAGGGCCCGCCCCGCCTCGCTGTCCAGCAGCTCGGCCGGGTCCGCGCCGCCGGACACCGCCTCCTCGTCGATGAGGGCGGAGACGATCCGGTTGATGAAGTGGAAGGCCAGGGCGGAGCCCACGAACTCCGGTGCGTCGGCGGCGGCGAAGGGCCAAGGCCCCCGCATGTCCTGCCCCCAGGTCAGCAGTCGCGCGTGCTCCGGATCGGCCGGCCGTCCGCCCCGGGCCAGCGATCCGGCCAGCTCCCGGTCGCCACCCGCGTACAGCAGCAGGGTGTGCGCGCCCACGCAGAACGGGCAGCGGTTGGCCAGCGACACCCCGTACGTCACCAACTCCTTCTCCGTACGGGAGGCGTGGCCCGACAGCAGGGACTCCCGCATCAGGGCCCAGGCCCCCGCCATCAGATCGGGCGCGGCGGACAGCGCGACGAAGGGCAGAGCGCCTTCGATGCCGAAGTCGCGGGTCAGCTGGGCGTGGACGGCGGCGGCCGTTCCCGTCGTCCGCTCGGCGGGTTCGGGCGAGGTGAAGCGGAAAGGTGAGGTCATGCCCCGGATACTGGCGGCCGCGAGCCCTCCGGGGCGTCGTACGGGGGGAGACACCCGGGGCTGATCCGGGCGGACCGCGCGGGCGCCCGGCTACTCCCCGGGGAGTAGCCCCGGGGCCCTCTCCGAGGAGGACGCGGCCGCCACCGTACCGGCGTTAGGCTCCGCCCATGCAGGGGGACGGGGCACGACGGGCGTATCTGCTGGACGGGGCGCTCGCCGCCGCCATCGCCGCGGCGGTCACCGCGGTGGCCTGGGCGGCCTCCTCGCCGAGCGCCCTCGACCTGTTGCTCATCGGGACGGGTTCGCTCGCCCTGGCCGGACACCGGCGCGCCCCGCGGGCGGTCCTCGCGGTGACGGCCCTGTGCCTCCTTGGGTACGTCGTCCATGCCCAGCCCGGCAGTTGGGCGGCTTTCCCGGTCGTCGTCGCCGTCCACGCGGCGGCCCGCAGCGGGCACCGGGCCTTCGGCATCGCGGCCGGGGCGGTCTTCCTGGCCGGGTACCTCGGCGCCCTGCTCGCCTCCGGGCCGGGCGCGGGGGAGACCGTCGAGCGTGCGCTGCTGCTGCTCGGCTGGTTCCTCTGTGCCTCGGTCACCGGACTGATCGACAAGAACTGGCAGGCCTATCTGCACCAGACGGAGCAGCGTGCGCTGGACGCCGAACGCACCCGCGAGGAGACGGCGTTGCGTCGGGCCGGTGAGGAACGTCTGCGCATCGCGCGCGAGTTGCACGACTCCCTCACTCACTCCATCTCGATCGTGAAGCTCCAGGCGGGCGTGGCCGTCCACCTCGCCCACAAGCGCGGAGCCGCGGTCGACCCCGCCCTGCTCGCCATCCAGGAGGCGGGCGGCGAGGCCATGCGCGAACTGCGCGCCACACTGGAGGTCCTGCGCACGGACGGGCCGGAGGAGCCCTTGTCCCCGGGTGCGGGCCTGGCGCGCATGGGCGAGCTGACCGAACGTGCCCGGGCGGCCGGGATCACGCTGTCCGTCCGTACCGACGGCGCCGCGCGCCCCCTGCCCGAGGACGTCGACCGCACCGCGTACCGCATCGTCCAGGAAGCCCTGACCAACGTCGCCCGGCACGCGGGCCGGGCGAGGACCGCCGTGCGGATCGGCTACACGGAGCGGATCCTCACCGTCGCGGTCCTCGACGAGGGCCCGTGCGCGCCCGCCGCCACCATCACCCCGGGCACCGGACTCACCGGCATGCGCGAACGCGTCGCGGCCCTCGGCGGCACCCTGGTCGCGGCCCCTCGACCGGACGGCGGATTCGCCGTCCACGCGGAACTGCCGCTGACCCTTCCGCTGCCCGGCGCCGTGAGCACCCGGTGAGGGCGCGCGGCCCCCTGCGCGTCGCGATCATCGACGACCAGGCCCTGATGCGCGCCGGATTCCGGGCCCTGCTGGAAGCCGAGGAGGACATCGAGGTCGTCGGAGAGGCCGCGGACGGCCGCGCCGGACTCGACCTCGTCCGCGAGCAGACGCCCGACGTGGCGCTCCTGGACATCAGCATGCCCGTGATGACCGGGATCGAGGCCACCCGCGCGATCACCGCCGACCCCCTCCTGGCCCCGGTGCGCGTCGTCATCCTCACCAACTACGGACTGGACGCCTACGTCTTCGAGGCGCTGCGCGCCGGAGCCGCGGGCTTCCTCCTGAAGGACACCGAGCCCGCCGAACTGCTCCGGGCGATCAGGGTCGCCGCCGCCGGCGACGCCCTCCTCTCCCCCGCGATCACCCGCAGGCTGATCGGCGAGTTCGTCGCCCGCCCTCCGGACCGCGCCACTGCCCCCGGACTGGAGTCCCTCACCCGACGTGAGCGCGAGGTCACCGCGCTCGCCGCCCGGGGCCTCAGCAACGACGAGATCGCCGTCCACATGGTGGTCAGCCCCTTCACCGCCAAGACCCATGTGAGCCGCGCCATGATCAAGCTCGGCGCCCGCGACCGGGCCCAGCTCGTGGTCTTCGCCTACGAGTCCGGGCTGGTCGAGCCCCGGTCGCGGACCGGCGATGGCCCGACTCCGGGACACGGACGCGTCCACGGTGTGTGAAGCCGTGCGGGGGCCTTGTGGAGCCTGGCACCGTGAAGAGATATCTTGATGTCAAGCAATGTTGCAGACGTGGAGCGGAGCACCCGGTGACTGACTCGACCATCATCTATACGCACACCGACGAGGCCCCTGCCCTGGCGACCTACTCGTTCCTGCCCGTCGTCGAGGCCTATGCCTCGACCGCAGGCGTCACGGTCGAGCGCCGTGACATCTCCCTCGCGGGCCGGATCATCGCCAGTTTCCCGGAGCACCTCAAGGCCGAGCAGCGTATCGATGACGCTCTCGCCGAGCTCGGCGAGCTGGCCAGGACGCCCGGCGCGAACATCATCAAGCTGCCGAACATCTCGGCGTCGATCCCGCAGCTCAAGGCCGCCATCGCCGAGCTCCAGGAGCAGGGCTACGCGCTTCCGGACTACCCGGACGACCCGCGGACCGACGAGGCCGAGGACGTTCGCGCCCGGTACGACAAGGTCAAGGGCAGCGCCGTGAACCCGGTGCTGCGCGAGGGCAACTCCGACCGCCGCGCCCCCGCGTCCGTCAAGAACTACGCCAAGGCCCACCCGCACCGCATGGGCGCCTGGAGCGCCGACTCGAAGACGAACGTCGCCACGATGGGCGTCGACGACTTCCGCTCCACCGAGAAGTCCGCGGTCATCGCCGAGGACGGCTCGCTCCGTATCGAGCTCCACGGCGACGACGGCGCCACCACCGTGCTCCGCGAGTCCGTACCCGTCCTCGAGGGCGAGGTCGTCGACGCGGCCGTCATGCGCGTCGCCGCGCTGCGCGAGTTCTTCACCGCGCAGGTCGCCCGCGCCAAGGCCGAGGGCGTGCTGTTCTCCGTGCACCTCAAGGCCACCATGATGAAGGTCTCCGACCCGATCATCTTCGGCCACGCGGTCCGCGCCTTCTTCCCGAACACCTTCGCCAAGTACGGCGACCAGCTCGCCGCGGCGGGCCTCACCCCGAACGACGGCCTGGGCGGCATCCTCAAGGGCCTGGACTCGCTGCCGGACGTCGGCGCCGACATCCAGGCGTCCTTCGAGGCCGAGCTCGCCGAGGGCCCCGCCCTCGCGATGGTCGACTCCGACAAGGGCATCACCAACCTGCACGTCCCCAGCGACGTCATCGTCGACGCCTCGATGCCCGCCATGATCCGCACCTCGGGTCACATGTGGGGTCCGGACGGCGACGAGGCCGACACCATCGCCGTCCTCCCGGACAGCAGCTACGCCGGTGTCTACCAGGTCGTCATCGACGACTGCCGCGCCAACGGCGCCTTCGACCCGTCGACCATGGGCTCCGTGCCCAACGTCGGTCTGATGGCGCAGAAGGCCGAGGAGTACGGCAGCCACGACAAGACCTTCGAGATCCCCGCCACCGGCACCGTGCGCGTCGTCGACGCGAGCGGCGCGGTCGTGCTGGAGCAGGCCGTCGGCGCCGGCGACATCTTCCGGATGTGCCAGACCAAGGACCTGCCGATCCAGGACTGGGTCAAGCTCGCCGTCACCCGCGCCCGCGCCACCGGCAACCCGGCCGTGTTCTGGCTGGACGAGACCCGCGCGCACGACGCCAACCTGATCGCCAAGGTCACCACGTACCTCGCCGACCACGACACGGACGGCCTGGACATCTCCATCAAGTCCCCGGTCGAGGCCACGGCCTTCTCCCTGGAGCGCATCCGCCGCGGCGAGGACACCATCTCCGTCACCGGCAACGTGCTCCGCGACTACCTCACCGACCTCTTCCCGATCCTGGAGCTCGGCACCAGCGCGAAGATGCTCTCCGTCGTCCCGCTGATGAACGGCGGCGGCCTCTTCGAGACCGGCGCGGGCGGCTCGGCCCCCAAGCACGTCCAGCAGCTCGTCAAGGAGAACTACCTCCGCTGGGACAGCCTGGGCGAGTTCCTGGCCCTCGCGGTCAGCTTCGAGCACCTGGCGACCACCACGGACAACGCGCGGGCGCAGGTCCTGGCCGACACCCTGGACCGGGCGACGGGCACCTTCCTCAACGAGGACAAGTCCCCGAGCCGTCGCCTCGGCGGTATCGACAACCGCGGCAGCCACTTCTACCTGGCCCTGTACTGGGCCCAGGAGCTGGCGGGGCAGACCGACGACGCGAAGCTCGCCGAGGCGTTCGCGCCGCTCGCCAAGACGCTGGCCGAGCAGGAGGAGACCATCGTCGCCGAGCTGATCGCGGTGCAGGGCTCCCCGGCCGAGATCGGCGGCTACTTCCAGCCCGACCCGGCCAAGGCCGAGGCGATCATGCGCCCGTCCGCCACGTTCAACCAGGCCATCGCGTCCCTCGCCTGACCTGGTGGGAGGCGGATCCGTCCGCCTCACCGCCCCGCCCCGGCAGGCTCCGCGCCCGCCGGGGCGGTTCGCGTTCGGAGCCCGTACGGGTGAAGGACCAATCCGCCGGGGCCGGGGCTCCGAATGACGACCGTGAGTATCACCCGGAAAACCCTGACCCGCTCCACGCTGGCCGCCCTGAGCGGACTGCTCGCGGGCTTCGCCTCGCTGGCCGTCGCCGAGCTCGTCTCGGCGGCCGTCCGGCCCGAGGCGAGTCCGGTGACGGCGGTCGGCGGAGCGGCCATCGACCGGACGCCCGCCGGTGTGAAGGACTGGGCGATCCGGAACTTCGGCGAGGACGACAAGCTCGTCCTGCAACTCGGCATCGTGCTCACGCTCGCCCTCTTCGCCCTCGCCGTCGGCCTGTTGGCGCTGCGGCACCGGCGGGCCGGCTCCGCGGCCGTCCTGCTCTTCGGCGTGGTCGGCGCGGCGGCCGCCGTCAGCAGGCCGGACTCCACGGGCCTCGTGGACGGTCTGCCGTCGCTGCTGGGGGCGGTCATGGGGGCCGGGCTGCTGTACGTCCTCATCGGCCGGCTCACCAGCCCGCACCGCGACACCGGCGACGAGCAGGACCGCGAGCAGGCCAACGAGCCGGAGCACGAGGCCGGTTGGGACCGGCGGGGCTTCGTGATCGCCGCCACCGCCGCGGCCGCCGCGTCCACGGCGGCCGGTGCCGTCGGCCGCGCGCTGAACAGCCGAAGCAGCCAGAACGCCGTAGCGTCCCGCGAGTCCGTGACACTGCCGAAGCCGGCCTCGCCCGCGAAGCCGATCCCGGCGGGCGCACAGCTCAGGGTCCGCGGCATCAGCCCCTTCACCACCCCGAACGACTCCTTCTACCGGGTGGACACCGCGCTCGTGGTTCCCAAGGTCGACGCGGGCTCCTGGCGGCTCCGCGTCCACGGCAAGGGCGTACGCAGGGACCTGGAGTTCACCTACCAGGACCTGCTGGAACGCCCCTTGATCGAACGCGAGATCACGCTCTGCTGCGTCTCCAACGAGGTCGGCGGACCCTACATCGGTCACGCCCGGTGGATCGGCGTGCGCCTGGCCGACCTGCTCAAGGAGGCGGGCGTCAAGCCGCCGTCCCGAGGCGGCCAGGCCGACCAGATCATCGCCCGCTCGGTGGACGGCATGACGCTCGGCACCCCCGTCGAGGACGTCATGGACGGCCGGGACGCGATGCTCGCCGTCGGCATGAACGGCGAACCGCTGCCCTTCGTCAACGGGTTCCCCGTCCGGATGCTCGTCCCCGGCCTGTACGGGTACGTCTCCGCCTGCAAGTGGATCGAGGACATCGAACTCACCACGTTCGACGACTACGACGCCTACTGGGTGAAGCGCGACTGGGCGCGCGAGGCCCCGATCAAGACCCAGTCCCGGATCGACACCCCCAAGCCCTTCGGGCGCCCGAAGGCCGGCACGGTGATGGTGGCCGGAGTGGCCTGGGCCCAGCACCGCGGCATCGAGAAGGTCGAGATCCGGGTGGACGACGGTCCCTGGCGGCCGGCGCAACTCGCCGAACAGGGCACCGTCGACACCTGGCGCCAGTGGTCCTACCCCTGGAAGGCGACCCCCGGTGGCCACACCCTGACCGTCCGCGCCACCGACCGCACCGGCGAGCTCCAGACCGAGGAGCGCACCAAGACCGTCCCCGACGGTGCGAGCGGCTGGCACTCCGTCGTGGTGACCGTCGACTGACCGGTCAACCACTCGGGGGGGAGCAGCCGTGCGCCCGGCGCGGGCCCCGGAGGGATGCCCGGGACGTACCTACGGCACCCTGGCCGTCCACTCCGGCGTACCGAACTTCGTCCGTACGAGCTCCTCGGCGCGCGCCAGCTCGGCGTCCGTCACGCTGCCCGCGGTGAGCCCGTGACGCTTGCGGAACGATTCGATCATGCGCTCGATGACGGTCTGGCGGGGGAGCCCGGTCTGCCGTCGCAGCGGATCGACGCGCTTCTTCGCGGAGCGGGTGCCCTTGTCGGACATCTTCTCCTTGCCGATCCGCAGCACCTCCAGCATCTTGTCGGCGTCGATGTCGTACGCCATGGTCACGTGGTGCAGCACGGCTCCCGGTCCGCCGTCCGGCCCGACCATCCGCTTCTGCGCGGCCCCGGCGATCTTGCCGACCTCGGTGGCGATGTCGTTGAGCGGCTGGTACCAGGCCTTGATGCCCATGTCGGCGAGGGCTTCGAGGACCCAGTCGTCCAGGTAGGCGTAGCTGTCGGCGAACGACAGCCCGGAGACCAGGGACTGCGGGACGGCGAGCGAGTAGGTGATGGTGGAGCTGGGCTCGGCGAACATCGCGCCGCCGCCGGAGATCCGGCGTACGACGTTCACGCCGTGCCGCTCGACGCCCGTCGGGTCCACCTCGTTGCGCAGCGACTGGAAGCTGCCGATGATCACGGCGGGGGAGTCCCACTCCCAGACCCGCAGTGTCGGCGGCCGGAGCCCCGCCGCGACCTCGGCGGTGATGACCTCGTCCAGCGCCATGTGCAGGGCGGGCGACTGCGGGGCCTCGTGGATCAGCTGCCAGTCGTAGTCGCTCCACTCCGTGGCCTGCGCGAGCGCCCGGCGTACGGCGATGGCGACACCCTCCGCGCTCAGCCCGAGCATCACCGTGAAGTCGGGCAGCGCCGCCTCGATCCGGGCCGCGAGCCCGGCCGTGTCGGTGTTGGCCGGGGCGCCCTCCAGCGCCGCGTCGATCGCCAGGATCGCCTCGTCGGGTTCGAGGAAGAAGTCCCCGGCGACACGGACGTTCCGCAACGCCCCGCCCGCCACCTCCAGGTCCACCACGACCAGCTTGCCGCCGGGAACCTTGTACTCACCGTGCACAGCCATGCCTCCGCCCTAGGGTCCCGGCGCACCGTTGTGAGCCGGACACAAACGTCCATAACGCATGCGCGGGACCGGTTCATCCCGCCCACCCCTGGCATGATCGGCCGACATGAGCGTCGCACCCCGTCACCTCCTCGTCATCGGCATGGGCGCCGGCGACCCCGACCACCTCACGCTCGCCGCGGTGAAGGCCATGCGCCGGGCCGACGTCTTCTTCGTGCTGGGAAAGGGCAAGGAGAAGGACGCGCTGACCCGGCTGCGGCGGGACGTCCTCGACGCACACCTGACCGGCCCCTACCGCGTCGTCGAGGCCGAGGACCCGTGGCGGGACCGCACCCAGCAGGACGCCGGGCGCTACACCTCGGCGGTGCACGACTGGCGCCACCGCCGCGCCGACATCTGCGAACACCTGATCGTCGAGGAGCTCGCACCGGGGCAGTGCGGAGCCTTCCTGGTGTGGGGCGACCCGTCCCTGTACGACAGCACCCTCGCGATCCTCGACGACATTCTGGGCCGGGGCACGGTGGAATTCGGCCATGAGGTGATCCCCGGCATCAGCAGCGTCTCCGCCCTCGCCGCCCGGCACCGCGTCACCCTGAACCGGGTCGGCCGCCCCGTCCACATCACTCCCGGGCGTCGTCTCGCGCAGGGATTCCCCGAGGACTGCGACCTCGTCGTGATGCTCGACGGCCACGAGAGTTTCACGCAGCTGACGGGCAGGGGGTGGTGGATCCACTGGGGCGCCTACATCGGGACCCCGGAAGAGATCCTGGTCTCCGGCCCGCTCGACGAGGTGGCCGGCCGGATCAGCGGGCTGCGCGCGGAGGCCCGCGAACGGCACGGCTGGATCATGGACACCTACCTGCTGAGCCGGACGCCCGGCGCGGGCGGCGACTGACGGCCGATGACTGACGGGTCCACGTCGAGGCGCGGGCGGCGAGGGCCTCCGCACCTCGTCGTCGGACCGGCGTCAGGACCGTCAGGACCGTCAGGGGTGTCAGGGGTGTCAGCGCCGGGTTTCATGCGCCCTGATCACACCGAGCCCGTGCCCCAGGCTCGGGCATTCGGCGGTGAGGTCGTCGCCCCGCACCAGGTAGTCGTGCACCCGGCCGTCCGCCGGTCGTTCGATCGCGCGATACAGCGTGCCGTTCACGGTGATCGTCCAGTCGTCGCCGTCCTGGGCCCACCCGACTGTCTTCTTCATCTGGCGTTTTCCGTTTCCTCGGTCGGCCTCGCCGCGGGTCGGCGGCCGTGTAGTGGGAAGAAGAACGGCTTGTGACGCTCGGTGGTTCCGCAGTCGCTACGCCATTCGGTTACATCTGTGTCACTGTCATGTCCAGTGGACGCGATCGACCTGACTGGCGGTCAGCACGCAGCTGGCGAACGGTCGAACGAACGGAGAACGTGCGTGGGCTCGGCGGGCTGGGAAGCGGCGGCCATTGGGTGTCTGCCCCGGCAGACGTGCCCGCGAGTCCGAAGACCGGCCCGAGGTCGCCCTGCTGGAGACGACCAAGTGGTTTCACATCAACTACCACTAGCTGGAACCGGAGTTGCGGCCGGACACGGTGTTCACCGCCGCCTCCGCCAAGCAGGTCGCCCGTTCGCGGGCGACCTGCGTAGGGGAGCGGGCCGCCTCCAGGCTGATGACGTCGGCGTCGAGGCGCTTGCCGGGCAGGGCGCCGGCCGCACGCGACTGCGGCCTGAAGACCCGTGGCCGGCCCGAGACCCGGGTCGCCCTGGAGAGTCTGTTCGCCGCCGCGCGGGAGATCCGCGCGGAGCTGCCCACCGAAGCGGTGTGATGCGAGCGCGGTGCGAAGCGGCCGTCACCCGCGCCGGGCCCCGCCGCCTCGCGCCGGCTTGGGCTGCCGGCTCCGTCCCGACTACGCTCGGGGGAACGGTAGTTCGGACGCCGGTGGATCGCCCCGTACGGCGGGAACGCTTTCCCTCGCACGGCCGGAGTTAGGTTAGCCTAACCAGCGAATACCGGTGGTGGATCTTTCCGCGACCGGTGCCGCCCCGTGCCCGGGGCGGCACACCCGCACGACCCGCCGCGCACTCCGACCGAAGGGCTTCGCCATGTTGCGTGCTCAGGACCTGCCGTCCTGCGAACTCCCCGTGGAGCGTGGGGTGTGAGCGACGGTACGCAGCCGGGTCCCGGCCCGGCAGGTCCGCGGAAGGGGCTCGTCGCGGGCGGCGCGCACGGGCCGGGCCGGCTACGGGCCCTCACCGCGATCGTCCTGGACGCGCTGGAGAAGGCCGCCCCGGCCCGGGGCGGCCCGCTGCCCGCCGGAGGGCCCGAGGGCGTGGCCCTGAACACCCTCGCCCTCTGCGCCCCGGTCCTGCCGGAGGAGGGCATCGGGTCCGAGGCCGCGCTCGGGGAGCTGGTCCGCGCGGTAGCGGAAGGCGCCGCCGACCCGGCCGACCCCGCCTGCGTCGCCCATCTGCACTGCCCGCCGCTCGCCGTCGCCGTCGCGGCGGACCTGGCCGGGGCAGCCCTCAACCCCTCCATGGACTCCTGGGACCAGGCGCCCGCCGCCGGGGTGATCGAAGAGCTGACCACGGCCGCACTGGCCCGCCTGGTCCACCCGGAGGCCCCCGCCCCCGACGCCCTCATCACCAGCGGCGGCACCGAGTCCAACCTGGTCGCCCTGCTCCTCGCCCGGGAGCGGGCAGCCTCCGGCGTCCTGCGGGTGGTGACCGGCGCCAACGCCCACCACAGCGTCCACCGCGCAGCGTGGATGCTCGGTCTGCCCGCCCCCGTGGTCATCGCCTGCCGCGACGGCCGGATGGACCCTGCCGCCCTCGACGACGCCCTGGCCGCCCTCGGCGGGGCGCCGCTGCTGGTCGTCGCCACCGCGGGGACCACCGACGAGGGGCGCATCGACCCGCTGCCGGAGATCGCCCGCGTCGCCGAGCGGCACGCGGCCCAGCTCCACGTCGATGCCGCCTACGGCGGTCCGCTGCTGTTCAGCGAGCGGCTGGCCCCCCTGCTCGCGGGCCTGGAGCAGGCCGCCTCCGTAACGTTCGACCTGCACAAACTCGGCTGGCAGCCGGTCGCCGCCGGAGTGCTGGCCGTCGCGGACGCCGCGATGCTCGCGCCGCTGTCCCTGCGCGCCGACTACCTCAACGCCGACGACGACACCGAGGCGGGACTCCCGGATCTGCTGGGCCGCTCGATCCGCACCACCCGGCGCCCCGACGCCTTGAAGATGGCGGTCACCTTCCGGGCGCTCGGCCGCCGGGGGCTCGGCGAACTGGTGGAGCACTGCGTGCGTACGGCACAGGAGTTCGGCCGGGCCGTCGACGCCCGCCCCGCGCTGCGCCGCCGCCCCGGCGACATCGGGATCAGCACCGTGCTGTTCCGCCCCGCGGTGGCCGACGCGCTGCCGGACGAGGCCGGCGACGCCGTGGTCGCCGCTGTCCGCCGTACCCTGCTCGCCGAGGGGCGCGCCGTCCTCGGCCGTGCGGTGGCGGAAGACCGTGACGGCCCGCGCCGCCTGTGGCTGAAGGCCACACTGCTGCACCCGGACGCGGCGACTGCCGACCTGCTGCCCCTGCTCGACCTCGTCACGGCGGCGGCGGACCGTGCGGTGGCCGAAGCCCGGGTGGCCGGAGCTCGGGTGGTCGAAGCTCGGGTGGTCGAAGCTCGGGTGGCCGAAGATGCCGATGCCCCCGTGGCGGAAAGGCTGTCGCCATGACGCGCACGACGCGCACGACGCGCCCGGGACGACCTCCCGCCGCCCCAGCGACCCCCGCCGGAGGAACCCGATGACGCCCGGACCGCGCACGCCGCCCCTCGACCTGCTGGGCGTGGGGGCAGGGCCCTTCAACCTTTCGCTCGCCGCGCTCGCCGACGGCGTTCCCGGGCTGCGCACCGTCTTCCACGAACAGCGTTCCGCCTTCCACTGGCACCCCGGGCTGCTGATCGAGGGCGCAACACTCCAAGTGCCTTTCCTGGCAGACCTGGTGAGCCTCGTCGAGCCCACCAGCCCCTGGTCCTACCTCAATTACCTCAAGACCCGCCGCAGGCTGTTCCCCTTCTACTTCGCCGAGCAACTCCACATCCAACGCTCCGAGTTCGACAACTATCTGCGCTGGGTGAGTACCGAGCTTCCCGCAACCCGCTTCGGCCACCGGGTCGACACGGTGGCCTGGGACCCCGGACAGGACGCATTCGCCGTTGAGTTCACCCGGCTGGGACCCGACGGGGAGACGCTCACCACCGGGCTCGCCCACGCCCGCAACCTCGCCCTCGGCGTCGGCACGGCCCCCCACGTCCCCGAACCGCTGCGGGAGCTGGTCCGGGACCCGGCCGCGCTGGTGCTGCACTCCGCCGACTACCTCTCCCAGCGGAACCGGCTGCTGGCCGCCCGCCACATCACCGTCGTCGGCTCGGGCCAGTCGGGTGCCGAGGTCCTGCTGGACCTGCTGCGGTCCCGGCCCGAGGGGGCGGAGGGCCTGACCTGGCTGGCCCGTACGCCCGCGTTCGCGCCCATGGAGTACAGCAAGATCGGCCTGGAGCAGTTCACCCCCGACTACACCCGCTACTTCCACGGGCTTCCGCAGGCGACCCGGGACCGGCTGCTGCCCCGTCAGTGGCAGTTGTACAAGGGCGTCAGCGGGGACACGCTCGGGGACATCCACGACGAGCTGTACCGGCGCAGCCTCGGCGGAAGCTGGCCCGACGTCACCCTCACCCCCGGCATCGAGGTCACCGGCGCTGCCGCCACCGGGGCGGGGCGCATCGAGCTGGACGTCGAGCACGGGCAGCAGGAGGCGCGCGGCCGGCTCGTCACGGACGCCGTGGTCCTCGCCACCGGATACCGGGAGCGCCCCGTCGACACGCTGCTCGCCGCTCTCGACCCGTACATCGTCCGCGACGAGGCCGGGCGTCCGCAGGTCGACGCGGCCCAACGGCTCGTTCTGGCACCGGAGACAGCCGGCTCCGTCTTCGTGCAGAACGCCGAACGGCACACGCATGGCGTCGGGGCACCGGACCTGGGCCTGGCCGCCTGGCGTTCCGCCGTCATCGTCAACGCGCTGACGGGCAAGGAGTTCTACCCGCTGCCCGAACGCACCGCCTTCACCACGTTCGGCCTCGGCGCACAGGACCGCGACGACCGGGATCCCGCCTCGCGTCCGGCCGGGGAACGGCGGTGACGACGGTGCCGGAACGGCCGCGGGCCGCGCGGTGGGGTTCACCGTGCGGCCCGGGGCGGGGTGTTCTGCGTGGGGGTCAGCCCTTGCGGGTGTTGATCTCTTCGGTGAGCTGGGGCACGACCGTGAAGAGGTCGCCGACGACGCCGTAGTCGACGAGCTCGAAGATCGGGGCCTCGGCGTCCTTGTTGATCGCGACGATCGTCTTCGAGGTCTGCATACCCGCCCGGTGCTGGATCGCGCCGGAGATCCCCGAAGCGATGTACAGCTGCGGCGAGACCGACTTGCCCGTCTGCCCGACCTGGGAGGTGTGCGGGTACCAGCCCGCGTCGACCGCGGCACGCGACGCACCCACAGCCGCCCCCAGGGAGTCCGCGAGCGCCTCGATCAGCGGGAAGTTCTCCGCACCGTTGACCCCACGGCCACCCGAGACCACGATCGCCGCCTCCGTCAGCTCCGGGCGGCCCGTCGACTCACGCGGCGTCCGCCCGGTGACCTTCGTTCCCGTCGCCGTCCCACCGAACGACACCGCCAGCGCCTCCAGGGCGCCCGCGGCCGGGGCCGGCTCCACGGGCGCCGAGTTCGGCTTCACCGTGATCACCGGAACACCCCGCGACACCCGGGACTTCGTCGTGTACGAGGCGGCGAACGCGGCCTGCGTCGCGACCGGGCCCTGCTCACCGGCCTCCACATCGGTGGCATCCGTGATGATCCCGGATCCGACCCGCAGAGCGAGGCGGGCCGCGATCTCCTTGCCCTCGGCGGACGACACCAACAGCACCGCCGCCGGCCCGACCGCGTCGAACGCGGCCTGCAGCGCGTCCACCTTCGGCACCACCAGGTACTCCGCGAACTCCGGGGCATCCGCGGTCAGGACCCTCACCGCACCGTGCTCACCCAGCACCGCGGCGGTCGCCTCGGCGCCGGCACCCAGCGCCACCGCGACCGGGTCACCGATCCGACGCGCCAGCGTCAGCAGCTCCAGGGTGGGCTTACGGACCGCACCGTCCACGTGATCGACCAGAACAAGAACTTCAGCCATGGCAACGCACTCCAGACGAGAAAGGACGAGAGAGAGGAACAGCGGGGAGGGACATGCGGGCTAGATGAACTTCTGGCCCACGAGGAACCCGGCGAGCTGCCTGCCGCCCTCACCCTCGTCCTTCACGATCGTGCCCGCCGTCCGCGCCGGACGCTCCGTGGCGGAGTCGACCGCCGTCCACGCACCCGCGAGACCGACCTCGTCCGCCTCCAGGTCCAGATCGCCCAGATCCCAGGACTCGACCGGCTTCTTCTTCGCCGCCATGATCCCCTTGAACGACGGGTAGCGGGCCTCACCGGACTGGTCGGTCACCGACACCACCGCCGGGAGCGAGGCCTGAAGCTGTTCGGACGCGGTGTCACCGTCACGACGCCCGGTCACCACACCCCCGTCCACCGCGACCTCCGACAGCAACGTCACCTGCGGCACACCCAGACGCTCCGCGAGGAGGGCCGGCAGCACCCCCATCACACCGTCCGTGGACGCCATCCCACAGATCACCAGGTCATACCCGGCCTTCTCCACAGCCTTCGCCAGCACCAGCGACGTACCCATCACATCACTGCCGTGCAGATCGTCGTCCTCGACGTGAACCGCCTTGTCCGCACCCATCGACAACGCCTTGCGCAACGCGTCCTTGGCATCCTCCGGACCCACCGTCACCACGGTGATCTCCGCATCGTCCGCCCCGTCAGCGATCTGCAACGCCTGCTCGACCGCGTACTCGTCCAGCTCCGACAACAGACCGTCGACATCCTCACGGTCCAGCGTCAGGTCATCGGCGAAACGCCGGTCACCGGTCGCGTCGGGCACGTACTTCACACAGACAACGATCCTCAAGCTCACGCCGGCTCTCCTGCCTACCTGGGTGTGGTCCCACGGTCCCACCTGGTGTCATTCGTATGGATGGACAGGTTATGGCACTCAGTACCCTCTGTAAAGGTACGCAGTGCCAAAATACTCCTTCCGGTGCTACGTTTCGCCGCATGAGCGAGGCACGAGGACCCGAGAAGAAGGCACCCATGCGGGAGGTGCTCGCGCAGGCGGCCTTCCAGCTCTTCCTGGAGCGGGGCTTCGAGCGGACGACCGTGGACGACATCGTGGCGCGGGCCGGAGTGGGCCGGCGTTCGTTCTTCCGCTACTTCCCGTCCAAGGAGGACGCGGTCTTCCCGGATCATGAGCGCTGCTTCGCCGAGATGACCGAGTTCCTGGCCGCCGTCGACGACAGCGACCCGGTCGGCGCGGTGTGCGACGCCGCCCGCATCGTGCTGCGCATGTACGCGGCCAACCCGGAGTTCTCCGTACAGCGTTACCGCCTCACCCGGGAGGTGCCGGGGCTGCGGACGTACGAACTGTCGGTGGTGCGCCGTTACGAGCAGACTCTCGCCGGGCATCTGCGCGGCCGGTTCGGAGAGGGCGGGGACGGGGAGTTGAGGGCTGAGGTGATCGCCGCTTCGGTGGTCGCCGCGCACAACAACGGGCTTCGACTGTGGCTGCGTTCGGGCGGCGAGGGGGACCCCGAGGCGGCCGTCGATCATGCGCTCGCCCTGGTGTGCGAGGTGTGGCGGCGGGCCGCGGCGGAGGCGGGCGCGCCGTCGCCGGAAGGGCGGGGTGGGGGAGAGGAAGCGCTTCCGGGCGGTTCCGTGCCCGGCTCGAACGCGCCCCTCCCCGCGGCTCCCTCGTCCGCCGGCTCCGTTCCCCCTTCCCTCTTTCCCCCTTCGCCCTCTCCTCCTTCCCCCTTTCCTCCTTCGCCCTTCCCCGTCTCCGGCGACGGTGAGGTGATCGTGGTGGTCGCGCGGAAGGGCACCCCGATGTGGCGTGTCGTGCAGCAGATCGAGGCGGCTGTCGGCGAGAACTGAGTACCAATGGGCACTCAGTGCCTTTACTGTCCGGCACTGAGTGCCATATGGTGCGGACGCGCCCGCAGTGCAGGTGCGGCGCGTCCGAGTCGAGCGCAGGGGGTCGAGCCGTGTCCCAGACAGCAACGGGCACCGTAATGGGCACCGTCCAGAAGGCGCACGAGGAGTGCGGCCTCTCCTACAACCGCTGCCGCTGGTGCGGCACCGCCTCGTTCCGGCGGCTGCTGTGCCCGGTGTGCGCGTCGAGCGAACTGGAGCCCGAGCGCACTGCCGGCCACGGCGTGGTCGTCCGGACCGCCGTGGTCCACCGCTACACCGAGGCGGCGCGCAACGAGTCCCTCGTGCGGTTCTCCGAAGGGTTCGTCTTCCGCTGCCGGATCGTGGGGGCGGCTCCGCACCTGGTGACGGTCGGTGCGCGCGTCCGGCCCGTCTCCGGGGACGAGCCGGAGACGGGCGAGGTGGTCCTGGAGCTCTGTGAGCCGCCCGCGCGGCGCGACTGGGTCTGAACGTCACGGCCGGCCGGGCGGAGAACCGCCGATCGGCCGGTCAGCCCAGCCGGTTGAGCATCTCGGCGGCCAACGGGGCCGAGGAGGCCGGGTTCTGACCGGTGATCAGGTTGCGGTCGGTGATGACGAACGGCGCCCAGGGCTCGCCCTCCTGGAAGTCCGCTCCCAGCGCCACCAGCCGGTCCTGGAGCAGCCACTTGGCCTTGTCCGCGAAGCCCGCCTGGGTCTCCTCGGCGTTGGTGAAGCCGGTCATCCGGTACCCGGCGAACGCGGATGCGCCGTCGGGGCCGGTCGCGGCCAGCAGCGCCGCCGGGCCGTGGCAGACCACACCGAGCGGCTTGCCCGAAGCCAGCACCCGGGCGAGCAGCCGCCCGGAGACGGGATCCACCGCGAGGTCCTCCATCGGGCCGTGGCCGCCGGGGTAGAAGACGGCGTCGTACGCGTCCGGGTCCACCTCCTCCAGTGCGACCGGCCGCCGCAGCTCCTCGAACGCCTCGAGACCGGCCGCCACCGCGTCGGCGCCCTCCTGGCCGCCGTTGACCTCGGGTGCCAGGCTGCCGCGGTCCACGGTCGGGACGACGCCGCCGGGGGTCGCGACGACCACCTCGTGCCCGGCGTCGGCGAAGGCCCGGTACGGAGCCACGGCCTCCTCCGCCCAGAAGCCCGTGGGGTGGGCCGTGCCGTCCGCCAGGGTCCAGTGGTCCGCGCCGGACACCACGAAAAGAATCTTTGCCATGTCGTACATCTCCGTTGGTCGGGGTGGCTGACCAGGCCGACGGTAGGCCCGGTCGGGCCAGGATCCGCCTCCCGCCCACGTGTGCCGGAAAGAGGCTCCCGACGGGGCGGCGGCGATCGGCCGTCCGGCGGATCGCCTGCCCCCGGCGGACGGTCCGAATCATTCCGGTCACACGGGGGGCTCCAGGCCCCTCGATCGAACGCCGGCGGACCCGGCCCCCTGTCCCTGGTCGTACGGGCGCGGGCACGGTCCGGAACCCAGGTCCGTTCCCGCCGGAGATGTCCGCATTCACCCGGGGGACGACGGCTCGTACGGCCGTGCTTAGCTGGAGCCATGATCGATGACTTCCTGTACGGGACCGCCGGGCACACCGGACCGCAGGCCGAGGTCGAGGCCGCCGTGCGCGCCGCCGCCGCGGCCGAGATCATGCCGCGCCACCGGAAGCTCGCCGCCCACGAGATCATCGAGAAGAGCGGCCCCCACGACCTGGTCACCGCCGCCGACCGGCTGGCCGAGGAACACCTCACCGCCGCCCTCACCAAGCTGCTGCCCGGCTCGGTCGTCGTCGGCGAGGAGTCCGTGCACGCCGACCCGGCGGTCTACGACGCCCTCGGCGGCGACGCCCCGGTCTGGATCGTCGACCCGGTCGACGGCACCCGCCAGTTCGTCCGGGGCGAGGCCGGCTTCTGCACCCTGGTCGCCCTCGCCCTCCACGGCGAGGTGCACGCCTCCTGGACGTACGCACCGGTCCGGGACGAGATGGCCATCGCCGTACGCGGGCGGGGCGCCACGCTCAACGGGGTGCCGATACGCTCCGGGGCGCCCGCACCCGGCGCCGTGCTGAACGTGGCGATGTCGCACCCCGACTACACCACCGAGGCCCAGAAGCGGGCCCTGCTCGGCCTGCGCACCGAAGGTATCGCGGCCCGCCCCTGCGGCTCGGCCGGCCTCGAGTACCTCGCCGTCGCCCGCGGCGCCCTGGACGCCACCGCCTTCAACTGGGAGTACGCCTGGGACCACGCCGCGGGCCTGCTCCTGGTCACCGAGGCGGGCGGCGTCGAGTCGACCCTGTCCGGTGCCCCGTTCCGTATCGCGGGCGGTAACGACCTGCCGTTCACGGCGGCCCGCGACGAGGCTACCGCCCAGCGCGTCCTGGCCGCCCTGCGCACGGACGGCTGACCCGCCCGGCCGGGAACCCGGGGTACCCGCGTCCGCACGGTCGGTGGCGGCGAATACCCTGGGTGTCCGTCTGCCGGCCGACGAAGGAGTCCCAAGGTGCCGTCGATGCTCGATGCGGTCGTGGTGGGCGCGGGTCCCAACGGGCTGACCGCCGCGGCCGAACTGGCCCGCCGGGGCTTCGCGGTGGAGGTCCACGAGGCGCACGACACGGTCGGCGGGGGAGCCCGCACCGAGGAGCTGACCCTCCCGGGGTTCCGGCACGACCCCTGTTCCGCCGTGCACCCCCTCGGGATCGGCTCGCCCGCGTTCCGGGGCATGCCGCTGGACCGGCACGGCCTGCAATGGCTGCTTCCCGAGGTCGACCTCGCCCACCCTTTCCCGGACGGCACCGCCGCCGTGCTCACCCGCTCCGTCGGCGAGAGCGCGATGTCGCTGGGGGCCGCCGACGCCGGTGCCTACCGCCGCCTCATGGCCCCTTTCCTCGGCCGCTGGGACACCCTGGCCGCCGACTTCCTGCGCACCCCGTGGGACGGCCTGCCCCGGGAGCCCTACCGGCTGGCCCGCTTCGGCCTGCTCGGCCTCCAGCCCGCCACCTGGGTCTCCCGCCGCTTCCACGGAGAGAAGGCATCCGGCCTCTTCGCCGGGCTCGCCGCCCATGCCATTGCTCCCACCAGCGGATTCGCCACCTCGGCCATCGCCCTCGTCTTCGCGCTCGCCGCCCACGAGAACGGCTGGCCGGTGCCGCGCGGCGGCTCCCAGGCCATCTCCGACGCCCTCGCCTCCTACCTCCGCGAACAGGGCGGCACGATCCGCACCGGCAGCGAGGTCAAGCGCCTGGACGAGCTCCCGCCCGCCCGGGCGTACGTCTTCGACACCTCACCCTCCGCCCTCGCCCGGATCGCGGGCCTCGGCTCGGCGTACCACCGCTACCGCTACGGCGCCTCAGCCTTCAAGATCGACTACGCGCTGTCGGGCCCCGTCCCGTGGACCGCGTCCGAGGCGCGCCGCGCGGGCACCGTCCACATCGGCCCCGACGCCGGGACCATCGACACCGCGCTGAAGGCGGCCGTCGAGGGCCGCGACCCGAGCGTCCCCTTCCTCATCACCGCCCAGCCCAGCCTGACCGACCCCTCCCGGGCCCCCGAAGGACGCCATGTCTTCTGGGTGTACGGGCACGTCCCGGCGGGCTGGGAGGGCGACGCGACCGACGTCATCGAACGCCAACTGGAGCGCTTCGCCCCGGGATTCCGCGACCTGGTGCTCGCCCGTGCCCTCGCGGGCCCGCCCCAACTCGCCGCACGCAACGCCAACTACATCGGCGGCGACATCGCGTGCGGAGCCTTCGCCGGTCTCCAGACGCTGATCCGCCCCAAGCTCGCCCGCGTCCCCTACGCCACCGCGCACCCCGCGGTCTTCCTCTGCTCCTCGGCCACTCCGCCCGGGCCCGGGGTCCACGGCATGTCCGGCCACCACGCCGCCAAGGCCGTATGGCGCAGGCTGCGGGCCTCCTCCTGAACGGACCGGGCGGCGAAGGCCCCCGGCGCGCGGCATGATGTCCGCATGAGCACCTCTGTCTCCCCCGCCGTACGTCTGGTCCGCGGCGACATCACCGACCAGTCCGTCGACGTCATCGTCAACGCGGCGAACTCCTCGCTGCTCGGCGGCGGTGGAGTCGACGGCGCCATCCACCGGCGCGGCGGGCCCGACATCCTCGCCGCCTGCCGTGAACTGCGCGCCTCGCACTACGGAAAGGGACTGCCCACCGGGCAGGCCGTCGCCACCACCGCCGGACGCCTCGACGCCCGATGGATCGTGCACACGGTCGGCCCGGTTTTCTCCGGTGCCCAGGACCGCTCCGCTCTGCTGGCCTCCTGCTACCGCGAATCCCTGCGCCTGGCAGCCGAGTTGGGGGCCAGGTCCATCGCGTTCCCGGCGATCTCCACCGGCATCTACGGCTGGCCGATGGACGACGGGGCCAAGATCGCCGTGCGTACGGTCCTGGCGGAGACCGTGGAGCCGGTGGAAGAGGTGCGCTTCGTCCTCTTCGACGCCCACGCGTACGTGGAGTTCGAGGAAGTCCTCGCGATGCGCTGAGACCACGCCCCGCGGCCACCGGGAGGGCTGCCGGATTTCCGCGCGAGGGCCCTGTCGGATTTCCGCCAGCCAAGCCCCTGACCGGTGCACCATCCTGGAGCCATGCACACCGACACCGAGCGCTGCGTGCGGGCCGTCCAGTCCAAGGACGCCCGCTTCGACGGCTGGTTCTTCACCGCGGTCCTGACCACCCGGATCTACTGCCGCCCCAGCTGCCCCGTCGTGCCGCCCAAGGTCCGCAACATGACCTTCTACCCCAGCTCCGCCGCCTGCCAGCAGGCCGGATTCCGGGCCTGCAAACGGTGCCGCCCCGACACCAGCCCCGGCTCCCCCGAGTGGAACGCCCGCGCCGACTCGGTCGCCCGTGCCATGCGCCTGATCCGGGACGGGGTCGTCGACCGCGAGGGCGTGCCCGGGCTCGCCTCCCGGCTCGGCTACTCCGCACGGCAGATCGAACGCCAGCTGCTGGCCGAGCTGGGCGCCGGCCCGCTCGCCCTGGCCCGCGCCCAGCGGGCGCAGACCGCCCGCCTCCTCATCGAGACGACCGCGCTGCCCATGGCCCAGGTCGCGTTCGCCGCCGGCTTCTCCTCGATCCGCACCTTCAACGAGACGGTGCGCGAGGTCTTCGGCCTGGCCCCCGGCGAACTGCGCACCCGAGCCGCCCGGGGCCCCCGGCCGGCCGCCGTACCGGGCGTCATCGTGCTCCGCCTCCCGTACCGGGCCCCGCTCAACCCCAGCAACCTCTTCGGCCACCTCGCCGCGACCGCCGTCCCCGGCGTCGAGGAGTGGCGGGACGGCGCGTACCGGCGCACCCTCACCCTCCCGTACGGGCACGGCGTCGTCGCCCTGAGCCCCGCGCCCGACCACATCGCCTGCCGGCTCTCCCTCACCGACCCCCGCGACCTCACCCGGGCCATCAGCCGCTGCCGCTGGCTCCTCGACCTGGACGCGGACCCGGTCGCCGTCGACGCGCAACTGCGCATCGACCCGCTGCTCGCCCCGCTGGTCGACGCGGGACCCGGCCGCCGGGTGCCCCGCACCGTGGACGGTGCGGAGTTCGCCGTACGCGCCGTGCTCGGCCAGCAGGTCTCCACCGCCGCCGCCCGCACCCACGCCGCCCGGCTGGTCACCGCCCACGGCGTCCCGGTCGAGGACCCCGAGGGCGGGCTGACGCACCTCTTCCCGACCCCGGAGGCGCTGGCGGGACTCGACCCTCAGGCCCTGGCCCTGCCGGGCACCCGCCGCACCACCCTCACCACGCTCGTCGCCGCCCTCGCGGAGGACCGGCTGCGGCTCGACACCGACACCGACTGGGAGCAGGCCCGCGCCGAACTGGCCGCCCTGCCCGGTTTCGGCCCCTGGACGGTCGAGTCCATCGCCATGCGGGCCCTCGGCGACCCCGACGCCTTCCTCCCCACCGACCTCGGCATCCGCCGGGCGGCCGAGCGGCTGGGCCTGCCGGCCACCCCCGCCGCCCTCACCGCACGGGCCGTCGACTGGCGCCCCTGGCGGGCGTACGCCGTGCAGTACCTCTGGACGGTGGACGACCACCCCATCAACCACCTGCCCGCCTGACGCCTGACGCCTGACGCTGACAAGGACACGGCTCCCATGACCACGACCACGACCACGATCACCCCCACCCCCACCCCCACCTCACCGGTGTCGGTGACCAAGCAGCACACGGTCCTCGACAGCCCCTACGGCCCGCTCACGCTCGTCGCCACCGACGGCGTCCTCTCCGCCCTCTACATGACCGACCAGCGCCACCGCCCGCCCCAGGAGACCTTCGGCATCCCGGACCCGGAGCCCTTCGGTGAGACGATCCAGCAGCTCACCGAGTACTTCGCAGGGGAGCGCACCACCTTCGACCTCCCGCTGAACCTGGCGGGCACGCCGTTCCAGCGGACCGTCTGGGCGGAGCTGCTGAAGATCCCGTACGGCGAGACCCGTACGTACGGCGAGCTGGCCGAGGGGCTCGGCAAACCGGGCGCCTCGCGGGCGGTCGGACTGGCCAACGGCAAGAACCCCGTCGGGATCATCGTGCCGTGCCACCGGGTGATCGGAGCCTCCGGGAGTCTCACCGGCTACGGCGGCGGCCTGGACCGCAAGCAGCGGCTGCTCGCCTTCGAGAGCGGGGGAGCGGGGGGCGGGGTGCAGGCGCTGTTCTGAGAGCGGGCCGGGGGCCTGCCGAAGCCGGTACGCCCCCGGCCCCGCGCTCCTCAGCCCGTTCCTCAGCCAGTTCCTCAGCCGGTGAAGATCTCCACGGCCGTCCAGACGGCCAGGCCCAGCATGCAGATCCCGCCGATGCGCTGCACGGTCTTCAGCGGTACGCGCTTCGCGATGAACCGCCCCGCCAGCAGCGCCAGCGCCGACACGGACATCAGGGCGGCGGCCGCCCCGATCGCCGTGGACCAGGTGCCGTTGCTCGCCGCGAGGTTGGCGGTGGTGATCTGTGTCAGGTCGCCCCACTCGCTGATGAAGACCGCCATGAACGCGGTCGTGTACACCGGCCAGAACCCGGTCACCGTCTTCACCTCGGCGTCCTCGTCGTCGTCCCCGCCGCTCCCGCGCAGCAGCATGAACGCGCCGAACGCGAAGAGCGAGGCCGAGACGAGCTTGACGGTCCAGTCGGGCAGCAGTCCGATGAGGCTGCCCGCGCCGACGGCGATGGCGACGTGGACGACGAACGCGGACGAGGTGCCGAACCACACGTAGAGGGGCCGCATCCGCGTGCCCATGGCCAGCGACGTGAACATCGTCTTGTCGGGGAGCTCCGCGAGGAAGATCAGCCCGAAGGCGGTGATGATCGCCAGAGGGTCGAGGTGCATTCCGGGTGGCTTTCTGTTCGAGCCGGGCCCCGGATCTTCGCGAAGCGCCGCTCGGGCTTTTCGGAGGACCACTCGGCCCGGCATGACGGCTCCGCCCACAGGACGTGGACGTGTCATACAGGACCGAAGGTCTCGCCCGCCCGTGGCAGTCCTTCACAGGACACACGAGCCCGGCCACCGGGAACCCGAAGGCTCCAGTATGTCGACGACCGGTTTGCGGGGCTACTCCCCTTCGCAGCCGTCAACACTACCCCACCCGGCCGGGCCCGGGTGCTGGTGTTCGAACCGTGAGCGCCTCGGTAGCATCGTGATGATCACCCGGCCGGTGGCGGTCCGCCGCCATCCGGCTCCACCCCACCGCGACGGGAAGTGCACCCATGAGCCGCCGCCCCCGCAAGGACGTGCCCGCCCAGGGCGCCCCCCGGCCCACCGTCAGCGTCTGCCGGGGCTGCTGCTGCGGCACGGCGAAGATCCCGGGCGTCGACCACGCGGCCCAGCTGACCCGGCTGCGCACCGGCCTGGAGGGCGCCGCCACCGTACGGGCGGTCGAGTGCCTGGACGCCTGCGAGCAGGGCAACGTCATCGTCGTGCAGCCCTCCGCCGAGGGCCGCCGCGCCGGGGGCCGGCCGGTCTGGCTGGGCCTCGTCAACGACGAGCACGCCGAGCAGGACATCGTGACGTGGGCGACGGCGGGCGGCCCGGGGCTCGCGGACGCCCCGGACATCCTCGACCTCTACGTCTTCCAGCCCTCGCGCCGGGTCCGGGCGGGTCTGGACGGCTGAGACCGCCTCCCCGGACGGTCACCGGCCGTGGTCGCGACAGCGTACTGAGCGGCCAGCGCGACAGCGTACTGAGCGGCCAGGTCCGGCCCGCGGGCCCGTAGAGCCGGGTCAGCCGTCCGAGCCGCCCAGCCCGGCCAGCAGCCTCGGCAGCGAGACGCCGATCGGCTCCCGGACGATCTCGTCGGCGAGTTCGTCGTACGGGGTCGGCTCCGCGTTCACCACGACCAGCCGGGCCCCGTGCTCAGCGGCGATCCCGGCGAGCGAAGCGGCGGGCTGCACCTGCAGCGTCGTACCGACCGCCATGAACACCTCGCACGCCTTGGCGATCGCCATCGCATCGGCGAGCACCTGCGGGTCCAGCCGCTCGCCGAACATCACCGTCGCCGACTTCAGAATCCCGCCGCAGGTCGTGCACGCCGGATCGGCCTCGCCCGCCTCGACCCGCTCCAGGGCCACGGCCATCGAGGACCGAGCGTGACAGCGCGTGCAGACCACCCGGTGCGCCGTGCCGTGGAGTTCGAGGACCTTGCGGTCGGGCAGGCCGGCCCGCTGGTGCAGCCCGTCGATGTTCTGCGTGATCACCCGGACCGGTACGCCGGACCGCTCCAGCTCGGCGACCGCCCGGTGGGCGGCGTTCGGCTCGGGCTTCCGGAGGGCGGCGTCGCGGCGCATCAGCCACGAGCGGCGGCGGATCGCGGCGTCGGCCATGTAGAAGTCGTACGTGACGAGCTTCTCCGCCTCCGGATCCGTGCGCCACACCCCGTTGGGACCCCGGTAGTCGGGGATTCCCGAATCGGTGGAGATGCCGGCACCGCTGAGGATCGCGACGAGAGTCATGGGGGCGAGCCTAGAGAAACGGAAACCCCGCGTGCGACCGCGATTCGCCGGTGTAAGGTCCGCGCATGGCCAAGGTGACCGTCAGTCTGGATGCCGAACTCGTCGTCGAAGCGATGGTGCTCGCGGGGGTCGGGAACCCCCAGGACGCCGTCGAGCTCGTGGTGCGCGACTACATCGCGCGCGGTCACCGCACGGAGGCCCTGGTCGCCGACCGCGAGGGGGCGGTGCGCGACGTGGAGGTCAAGCCGGAGGCACAGCAGGGCTGATCGCCGGGTGGGGGACCGGGCCTACGCGATCGGCTCGCCGTCCTCCAGTTCCACGGCCCCGCCGCCGGACACCAGAACTTCCAGCGCCGCTCGGACCCTGCCCCCGAGCGTGCCGAGCAGAAAACCGTCCAGATCGGCGGGCGCCACCAGCCGCCAGGACAGCAGCTCATCCTCCTGGAGCCGGATCGCCGCCAGCTGGTCCGCGGTGAGCACCCCGCCGTCGTACAGATACGCCACGATCGGCGGGCGGCCGGGGCCCCGCACCCAGTCCACGGCGAGCAGCCGCCCCGGAGCCACGTCGAGGCCGATCTCCTCCGCCGTCTCGCGCCGCGCGGCCTGCCGGGGCCCCTCACCCGTCTGGGACTCGACGGTCCCGCCGGGCAGTGCCCAGCCCTCGCGGTAGTTCGGCTCGACGAGGAGGAGCCGTCCCTCCGCGTCACGGAAGAGGGAGGCGGCGCCGGACAGGACTCGGGGAAGCCCGGCGATGTACACGGCGTAGTCGGCATCGGGAGTCGTCACGGCCGACAGCGTAGCGGCGCGGGCCGCACCACACGGCCGTGGACGGCCATGGGCAGATCAGGGGACGTGCGGATAGGGTCGGGGCGGCGCGACTGCCTGTTCGAAAGCAAGGGATGCAAGGTGACGGACGGAGCAGATATGAGGACCGCCCGCGTGCTCGTGGCGGCGGACAAGTTCAAGGGCTCGCTCACGGCCGTGCAGGTCGCGGAGCGGGTGACGGCCGGGCTGCGGCGCGTCGTCCCCGATGTGCGGGTGGAGACCCTGCCGGTCGCGGACGGCGGCGACGGTACGGTCGCGGCGGCGGTGGCCGCCGGATTCGAGCGGCGGGAGGTCCGGGTGACCGGTCCTCTCGGGGACCCGGTGACGGCGGCATACGCGCTGCGCGGGTCCACCGCCGTGGTGGAGATGGCCGAGGCCTCGGGCCTCCAGCACCTGCCCGACGGAGTGTTCGCCCCGCTCACGGCCACCACGTACGGCTCGGGCGAGCTGCTGCGGGCCGCCCTGGAGGAGGGGGCGACGACGATCGTGTTCGGGGTCGGCGGCAGCGCCACCACGGACGGCGGCGCGGGCATGCTCACCGCCCTCGGGGCCCGCTTCCTGGACGCGGAGGGCAAGCCCGTGGCCCCCGGCGGCGGCCCTCTCGCGGAGCTGGCCGAGGCCGACCTCTCGGGGCTCGCCCCCCGGCTGGCGCGCATCGACCTGATCCTGGCCAGCGACGTGGACAACCCGCTGACGGGGCCCAAGGGCGCGCCCGAGGTGTACGGCCGTCAGAAGGGCGCGAGCGAGGAGGACATCGCGGTCCTCGACGCGGCCCTGGCGCACTACGCCTCGATCCTGGGCCCGGACATGGCGTCCCTGCCCGGCGCGGGCGCGGCCGGAGGCATCGGCTACGGGGCACTCGTCGCCCTCGGCGCCCGCTTCCGCCCCGGCATCGAGGTGATGCTCGACGTGCTCGGCTTCGCCCCCGCGCTCGCCCGCGCCACGCTGGTCATCACGGGCGAGGGCTCGCTGGACGAGCAGACGCTGCACGGCAAGGCCCCGGCCGGGGTCGCGGCCGCCGCCCGCGCGGCCGGGATCGAGGTCGTCGCGGTCTGCGGCCGGCTCGCCCTGTCCCCGGAGGCACTGGAGAAGGCGGGCATCCGCCGCGCCTACGCCCTGGCCGAGCTGGAACCGGACCCGGCGGTGTCCATGGCCCAGGCCGGGCCGCTGCTGGAGCGGGCTGCGGAGTCGATCGCCCGGGACTTCCTGCTGCGCTGACGCGGAGCGGCCGACGGCGGATCAGGCCTACGCGGGCCAGGCGTACGCGGGCCAGGCGTACGCGGGCCAGGCGTACGCGGGCCAGGCGTACGCGGACCACTCGTCCGAGGGCCAGGCGTCCGAGGGCCAGGCGTCCGAGGGTCAGGCGTCCGAGGGCCAGGCGTCCGAGGGCCAGGCGTCCGAGGGCCAGGCGTACGAGGGTCAGGCGTCCGAGGGTCAGGCGTCCGCGGGTCAGGCGTACGAGGGGAGGGGCCCGGGGACAGACGCCGGGCCCCTCCCGCACGCCGGGCCGTCGCTCCGCGCCTCACGGCGGCGCCGACGACAGTCTCAGTACGTCCAGCGCCAGCACCAGGTCGACCAGCTCACGCGGCCGGGACAGCGAACGCGCGGTCAACCGCTCCAGCCGCCGCAGCCGGTTGAACACCGTGTTGCGATGACACCGCAGCCGTACCGCGGCCCGCCCCACCGAACCCTCGCACTCCAGCCACACCTCCAGCGTCCCCACCAGCACCGCACGCTCCGCCGGAGCCAGCGCCAGCAGCGGACCGAAGACCTCCGCGAGAAGCCGGGACGACAGCTCCGGGCCGCTCACCAGCAGGGCCGTCGGCAGCCGCTCGTCGAGCCGTACGACCTCCCGGCTGCCGGGCGCGCACGTCAGCAGCGCCGTGTCCGCGAGCCGCCGTGCCGAGCCCAGCTGCCCCGGCGATCCCACCACCGGGCTCATGCCTCCCGGCCCCGCACCGTGCTCCGCGAGCCGCGCCACTGCCCCGGCCGGTCCCGCCGCGCCCAGCAGCACCACCGCGACGGCCCCGTCCCCCGCACCGCACCACCACCAGCGCGCCCCGTCCCCGTCCGGGCCCTCCGCCACCGCGGCCTCCGGTACGGGTGTGCCCAGCACCACCACCGCGTAGCGCCCCCGTTCCGGCAGCCCGAGGCCGCGCGCCGCACGCTCCACCAGGTCCGGCGGCGCCCCGCCCGCCAGCAGCGGGCCGAGCAGCGCCCCGTACCGCGTCCCACGCCGCATCCGCCGCTCCGTCCCCCGGGTCCGGGCGTCCCTGATGACCGATGAGGATGCCAGCGGCCGTACGGGCGGGCCCCCGCCCGTCACCGCGTCTGTGCGCGTGCACAACGAGGCCCTTCGTCGGCTGGTCGCCCGCATCGAGTCGGTCCCGCGCCGTGGACGCACGTCCCGCCCGGTGCTGGTCTGTGGCACCACACACGACGCCACGCCTTCACCGATGAGCACGACAGGTGAACACGGGACGACAAGGCGGAAGGAGGAGGACGCATGGCAACGCTAGAGATCCGCGCGCTGTCCGTCGGCTACGGTCCGGTCCGGGCGCTGCGCGACATCTCCGTCGATGTGCCGGACGGCGGGATCACCGCCGTACTCGGCGGCAACGGCGCGGGCAAGACCACGCTGCTGCGGGCCGTGTCGCGGACCCTCGGCTTCCACCGCGGGACGGGCACCGGGACCATCCGGTTCGACGGCCGCCCCCTGGAGGGGCTGCGGCCCGCCCAGGTGGTGGCCGCGGGAGTGGTCCAGGTACCGGAGGGCCGGCAGGTCTTCGCCCGGATGACGGTGGCCGACAACCTGCGGGCCGGGGCCCTCGGGGCACGCGGCGGGCGCAGGGCGACGGGCGCCGCGCTGGCCCGGGTCCACGAGCTGTTCCCGGTGCTCGCCGACCGCGCGCACCAGCGGGCCGGGCTGCTGTCCGGCGGCGAGCAGCAGATGCTGGCGATGGGCCGCGCCCTGATGGCTGGCCCCCGGCTGCTCCTGCTGGACGAGCCCTCGCTCGGCCTCGCCCCGCTGATGGCGGCCAGGATCGCCGAGACCGTGCAGGAGATCAACGCGGCCGGCACCTCCGTCATGCTCGTCGAGCAGAACGCGGCGATCGCCCTGCGCCTCGCCTCCACGGCGTACGTCCTCGACGTCGGCGAGGTCGCCCTGTCCGGGCCCGCGGACGAACTCGCCGCGTCCGACGAGGTTCGCCGCCGCTACCTCGGCGTCGTCGACGAGGACGCGGCGGCGGACGCCGACCCGGCCGCCCGGAACCGCCGCACCTTGAGCAGGTGGTCCGCGTGACCGCCACGGCCTCCGCGCACAGCACGACGGCCGCACTCGCCGTCGAGAACGTCACCGTCCGCTTCTCCGGGCTCACCGCCCTGGACGGCGTCTCCTTCACCGTCGAACCCGGCAGCGTGCACGCCGTCATCGGGCCCAACGGCGCGGGCAAGTCCACCTGCTTCAACGTCCTGTCCGGCGTCTACCGCGCCACCTCCGGGCACGTCCGCCTCGGCGACACCGAACTCACCGGACTCGCGCCGCACACCATCGCGGGCCTCGGGGTCGCGCGCACCTTCCAGAACCTGGCGCTGCCCCCGCACGCGACCGTCGCCGACAGCCTCCTGCTCGGCCGCCACCGGCTGACCCGCTCCGGGTTCGTCGCCACCGGCCTGCGGCTCCCCTCCGCCGCCCGGGAGGAACGCCGCCACCGCGACCGGGTCCGGGAGATCGCCGCGTTCATCGGCCTCGACAAGGAGCTGGAGCGCCCGGCCGGATCACTGCCGTACGGGCAGCAGAAGCTCGTCGAGCTGGGCCGGGCCCTGTGCATGGAGCCGAAGGTCCTGCTGCTGGACGAACCGATCGCCGGGATGACCGCTGACGAACGCCGCCGCACCGCGGCCGTCGTGGCCGACGTACGCGACAGCCTCGGCATCTCCATCGTGCTGGTCGAGCACGACATGGGGGTGGTGATGCGGCTCGCGGACGCGGTGACCGTACTCGACTTCGGGCGACGGATAGCCGGGGGCACCCCCGCCGAGGTCCAGAACGACCCGGCCGTCGTCCAGGCCTACTTGGGAGCACCTCAATGACCACGTTCGTCGAACTCCTCCTCGGCGGCCTGTCGATCGGCTCGGTCTACGCACTCATCGCGCTCGGGTTCGTCGTCATCTTCAAGGCCACCGAGGTCGTCAACTTCGCCCACGCGTCCCTGCTGTTGGCGGGCGGCTACGTCACCGCCGTGCTCCACGACGACATCGGGTTCTGGCCCGCGCTGCTCGTCGGGATCGCGGGAGCGGCGACCGTCGGGGCGGGCATCGAGTTCTTCGTGATGCGCCGCTACCGGGGCAGCGACCAGAGCGTCCTGGCCATCGTCACCATCGGCGTCGACATCCTCCTGATCACCGAACTCACCCGCCGGATGGGCACGGACGTGCTCGCCCTCGGGGACCCCTGGGGCAACGAGGTCGTCTCCGTCGGCGGCGTCACCCTCGCCCAGACCCGGATCGCCGCGTTCCTCGCCGCCGGGCTGCTGATCACGGTGTTCCTGCTCGCCTTCCGCTACACCTCCTGGGGCGTGTCGATGCGGGCCGCCGCCGAGAACCCGCAGACGGCGGCGCTCATGGGCATCAAGCTGGGGCGGGTCTCGCTCGCCGCGTGGGCGGTCGCCGGAGCGCTCGCCGCCGTCGCGGCCCTCTTCCTCACCGTGTTCCCGACCCCGGGCCTGGAGCGTGCCACCTCGCTCGCCGCGCTCAAGGCGTTCCCCGCCGCGATCCTCGGCGGCCTCGACTCCACCACCGGGGCGCTCGCCGGGGGACTCATCGTCGGCGTCACCGAGTCGCTCGCCACCGGCTACCAGAGCGACCTCGCCTTCCTCGGCCGGGGCATCGGCGATCTGGCGCCCTACCTGGTGATGGTGGCGGTGCTGCTCATCCGGCCCGCGGGACTCTTCGGCACGAAGGAGCTGGCCCGTGTCTGACACCCCCGCCGAAGCCGCCCCCGCTCCCGGAGTCCTCGCTCCCGGAGTCCCTGCTCCCGAAGCCTCTGCCGCGCCGGCCACCACACCCGGCGGCCGCACGGAGCGCCTCACCGACCGGCTGCGCACGCCCCGTACGTACGCCGTCCTCATCGGCTCCCTGCTGCTCCTCGTCCTCCCCTTCTACCTGGACCGCTTCTGGCTCCAGGCCGGATTGTTCGCGATGGCGGCGGCGATCGGCGCCATCGGGCTCAACATGCTCACCGGCGCCACCGGGCAGCTCTCCATGGGCCACGCGTTCTTCCTCGCCGTCGGCGCGTACGGCTACTGCGTCCTGGCGGGCGAGAGCAGCACCGAGAACGGGCACACGCTGACCGGACTCGGGCTGCCCACCTGGCTGGCCGCGATCCTCGCCGTGCTGCTCGCCGGAGCGGCGGGCGGGCTCTTCAGCCCCATCGCCGGCCGGCTGCGCGGCGCCTACCTCGGCATCGCGACCCTCGCGCTGATCTTCATCGGACAGCACGTCCTGTTCAATGCGGGTTCGCTGACCGGCGGTTACAACGGCCGGGCCGTACCGCCGCTGTCGCTGTTCGGCTTCACCTTCGACGACACCGAAGTCGTCTTCGCCGCCGTGCCGTTCGGCTCCTCGGAGAAGCTCTGGTACGTGGGCCTGGCCGCGCTCCTGCTCAGCGCGCTGTTCGCCCGGGGGGTGCTGCGCGGCAGGCCCGGCCGGGCGATGAACGCCATCCGCGACCACCGGATCGCGGCGGGGGTGATGGGCGTGCCGGTGGCCCGCTACCGGGCCGGCGTCTTCGTCCTGTCCTCGATGTACGCGGGCCTCGCGGGCGTCCTGCTCGCCCTGGTCTTCCAGCGGACCGTGCCCGAGTACTTCGGCATGATCCTCTCCCTCGAATACCTCGCCATGATCGTCATCGGCGGGCTCGGCAGCGTCGCCGGAGCCGCGATCGGCGCCGCCTTCGTCACCCTGCTCCCGCAGGTGTTCACGCACTACAGCGACTCCCTGCCGCTGGTCTCCGCCCCCGGCACGGGCGGGCTGGCGCCCGGTGAGGCGTCCCGCTATCTGTACGGCGCCGCGGTGGTCGCGGTGGTCCTGTTCCTGCCCGGCGGCCTCGCCCGCCTGGGCCTCGCACGCGCGAAGAAACCCGCGGCTCCGAAGGGGCCGAAGGGGCCGAAGGGGCCGAAGGCCACGAAACAGTCAGCGGTTCCGGCGCGGTCAGCGGTTCCGAAGCAGTCAGAGGCTCCGAAGAATCAAGGGGAGAAGTCATGAAACTCAGAGTGCTCACAGCCGTGGTCGCGACCCTCGCCGTCACCCTCGTCGGGTGCAGCGGCAAGGCGACCGACGGAAAGGCGGCCGAGGAGGGCGAGGGCGGGATCAAGACGGGCCCCGGGGTCTCCTCCTCGACGATCTCCCTCGGCGTGCTGACCGACATGACCGGCGTCTACGCCTCGCTGGGCAAGAGCGTCACCCAGGCGCAGCAGCTGTGGGTCAAGCAGACGAACGACGAGGGTGGCATCTGCGACCGGAAGATCGAACTGACGGTCCGCGACCACGGCTACGATCCGCAGAAGGCGATCGCCGCGTACACCGAGCTGGAGCCGGAGGTGGTGGGCTTCGCCCAGTTCATCGGCTCCCCGTTCGTCGCCGCCGTCGAGCAGCGCATCGACGGCCAGGACAAGGGCCTCGTGCTGCCGCAGGCCTGGTCGGCGAATCTGCTGGGCTCCCCGTACGTCCGGGTCATCGGCGCCACCTACGACGTCGAGACGATCAACCTCATCGACTATCTCCTCGCCGAGAAGCGCATCGCCAAGGGCGACAAGATCGGTCATGTGTACTTCGAGGGCGACTACGGCGAGAACGCGCTCGTGGGCTCGGAGCACGCGGCGAAGGAGGCCGGGCTCACCGTCGTCGAGCAGAAGATCAAGCCGACCGACAACGACATGACGGCCCAGGTCGCCGCCCTCAAGCAGGCCGGGGTCAAGGCCGTCATCGTCAGCGCGGGCCCGCGCCA
Organism: Streptomyces sp. CA-278952; assembly: GCF_028747205.1. Classification (NCBI taxonomy): domain Bacteria; kingdom Bacillati; phylum Actinomycetota; class Actinomycetes; order Kitasatosporales; family Streptomycetaceae; genus Streptomyces; species Streptomyces sp. CA-278952. Next base: position 1,140,076 of record NZ_CP112880.1, on the reverse strand, counting down.
GGCGGCCTCGCTCGTCGGCGTCGCGGCGGCCACCGGCTTCAACGTCCCGGTCGTCGGCAACAACTCGGCCTTCGCCCCCCAGCTGTTGAAGACCCAGGCGGGCCCCGCACTGCTCAAGGACTACTACGTCGCCGCCTCCACGCTGCCCATCGGGGACCCGGGCGACGGCCCCGCCAAGCTCGCGAAGGAGTACGCCGCCCAGTACCCGAAGGACGTGCTCGACAACGGCGTCGTCGCCGGTTACACGGCGGCCTCCCTGTTCGGCGAGGCGCTGTCGAAGGCGTGCGACGACAAGGACCTCACCCGCGAGGGCATCGACAAGGCGCTGCTCTCGATCAAGGGGTACGGGAGCGAGTTCGGGGTGTCGCACGACTTCTCGGACCCGAAGGCCCCGTCCACCCGCGAGAGCGTCATCATGAAGCCGGACGCGGGCGCCGCCGGCGGGCTGAAGGTGGTCCGGCCGGCCGAGGTCGCCGCGGCGGCGGAGACCTTCACCGCCGGCTCCTGACCGGATCTCCGGCCCCGGGAGGCGTACAGGTGCACCCCACCCGTACGCCTCCCGGTCGCGCTCGGCGCGGCGCGGTCACCCGGTGGTGTACGCCTCCAGTTCGGAGAACTGCGCGGCCGGCCGGCCGGTGCGGCGTTGAGCTGTCTCCTCCGGCCAAGGAACTCGCTCAACTCTGTGCGACCGAGCGCGATGACGCGGGCAGCCCGGCCACGTAGGTGTTGGGATTCGGTGGTACCGGCGATCAGCCGCCGCGCGGAGCCCCCACTCGTCGAGGCCGCCGTACACGTGGGTTTCAAGGCACTGCGGCGCGTCCATGCCGACGGCCTCGCCCCGGTAGTGGGCGATGAGCGAGTCCTAGCCCCGCCACCATGTGTCCGTCACGCCCTGTACTTCGGGCAAACGCCCGGCAACGACGACGGGCCCACGACTGCGGAGACCGGAGACCGGAGGCTGTCAGGCGAGGCCGCGCCTTTTCGCTTCGGCGAGTCGGGATGTCCGCCGGGACCGGGAGGCCGTCTTCGTGGTCCGGGGAGCGGGCTGCCGGGGTCACTGCCGGCTTCGCCGTCGGACGTGCGGATCCGCAACCGTCCGTGACCGCCGGTCGGCCGCTGACTCCCACCGTTCGGCGTTTTCCCAGGTCGCACCACTTGAGTACAACCACATGCCCGTCCTACCCTGAATGCGTACGATCGTACGCACGCGAATACATTCACCTGGACGTGGCATGGGCGAACCTGACTCGTTGTCGCCTTCGCCCGCACTGCCGCTCCTGCATTGCCCCGCGACCATCATGCGATCAAAGGAACGCAACAAGATTATGCCGAGTCCTCACCTTGTGATCGATGCGCTGCCAACCTTGTCCTGGGTCCCTGTTGAGGGGCAAGCAACGGTCGAACGCTCCACCCAGACGCTCACCATGCGGAGCGCGGGAGGGGCCGATTGGTCCAACGACGCGACCGGGGGGGATCAGCAGCACAAGGCGGCGAGCCTGGCGTTTTTGGCCCCGCCCACACCTTTCATGCTCTCGGCCAAGGTGTCCGTCCAGGGAGACCGCACCACCTTCGATGCCGGTGCCCTGTCAATCTGGTCGGACGAGGACCACTGGGCGAAGCTCTGCTTCGAGAATTCCCCCGCCGGCGAGACCATGGTTGTCAGCGTCGTGACCAACACGTATTCGGATGATGTGAACTCGCACCTCGTTGCCGACGCCGGCATCTACCTGCGTCTCGCCTTCCTCGGCAACAACGCCTGGGCTTTCCATTCCTCGCCTGACGGTGAGCATTGGAACTTCGTCCGGCTTTTCAACCTTCCGGTTCCGGCCGAAACGCCAACGTACGTTGGCTTCCTTAGCCAGGCACCATTCGGCGAACGCTGCGATGCCGTTTTCCGTGACATCGAAATCAGCCATGCCCTGCTCAGTGACACCAGAAACGGCAGCTGACGAACGATGACCGCCGCGAAGCACCGACGTCGCTTCGGGTGAGAAGGCGCTGACCGTCGGCTTGGGCGAGCCCTCCGGCGTTCCCGGCGTGACCGGGTCCGGGGCACCGCACCTGGAGGCGGCCTGGAGCCGGGCGGACGTCATATGCGCGGGAGCGGGTAGGAGACGTGGCGGAAGGCGACGAACGACCCTGGCTTCCTTGATGAGCGATGGAGAGGCACCGGTGTGGCCGATTCTGAGATGAGGGCGGTGGGCTGGGCGCGGTCCTTCCCCATGTCCCAAGGGGTGCGGGCGGGGCGTCGCTGGGCACGGGGGCATCTGGACTCGCTGGAATGGGCGCGGAGCGCACCGGATTTTGTGGATTCGGTGCTTCTGGCAGTGACCGAGCTCATGACGAACGCGCACAAACACGCTCATAGCGATGCCCAGCTCGTCCTGACCTGGGACAGTTCCTGCCTGCACGTCAGCGTTCACGACGCCAGCCCGGAACCGCCGGTCCCGGCCGACCGGGGCCTTGACGCGACCGGCGGCCGGGGCCTGGCGATCGTCGAGGCACTGTCCGACAGCTGGGAACACCATCCGCAACGAGACGGCAAGACCGTGACCGCTTGCTTCGTCCCGCCCGGATACCCCGCACCGGACCACGCTCTCAGCCCCGACGGCACCACCTGACCAGCAGCACACCATCCCCGCGCAACGCCAGAGACACGGACGGTGGACCCGCTCGTTTCGGAGCACGGACCTGTGGGCGGAGGCCGCCCCTTGGTGGGCGAGCACACCCGCCTGCCAGTGCTCGCGCTCTCCCCTTGTCCGGATCCGCGGCCCGGCCGGGGGCGGGCCGTTCAGTTCCCGGAGCCGACGATGGCGGTGACGCGGATCTCCACGCGCATGGCGGCCAGGCCGAGGACCGTGACGCCGGTCTCGGTCCAGATCGGCGCACGGCCGTCGAGGCGGCGGCGGAACTGCTCGGCCATGACCCTGTTGTGGTCGTCGCCGATGGCGTCGTCCCCTGGTGCGACCTTGTGGTACGAGTTCACGTGGATGACGTCCTTCCAGGTCGCGCCGACTGTGGCGAGCGTACGTTCGACGTTGTCGAACGCCAGGACGATCTCGTCCTCCAGTGAGTCGGGGATGGCCAGGTCGTCGTCCACCCCGGCCTGGCCGGAGATCTCGACCCGGTCGTCGACGCGGACGGCCCCGCTGTAGCCGTGGGCCTCGTGCAGCTTTTCGCCGAAGCCCGGAGTGACGCCGAAGGTGACGGTGCTCATGATGGTCCCTCTTCCTGCCCCACGGAGGTGCTTCCCGGGGGGTGTGGAGACGTGCTCGGACACGCGTTTCCTCTTCTGTGAGTTCACGCGTAAAGTGATACTAGCGAGCGATGACTTCAAGCGCAAAGTGATGGCGGATGTCGCCAGAGGAGCGGGAAGATCCATGAGCAGCACGGAAGGGCCCATGAGCGGTACGGGAGAACACGAGGACGACGAGGAACTCCGCTGGCTCGACGAGCAGGAGAAGGCGGCCTGGACGGGACTGATCTCCCTGGTCCTGCTGCTGCCCGGCAAGCTGGAGTCGCCGCTGCGCCAGGAGCACGGCCTCACCCTGTTCGAGTACCTCGTGCTCAGCCATCTCTCCGAGGCCCCGGGGCGCAGGCTGCGGATGGGAGAGCTCGCCTTTCTCGCCAGCGGGTCGCTCTCCCGGCTGTCCAACGTCGTCAAACGCTGTGAACAGCGCGGATGGGTCGTACGGACCCCCGACCCGGCCGACGGCCGGTACACCCTCGCCGAACTCACCGACGCCGGCTTCGACATCGTGCGCCGGGCCGCCCCCACACACCTGCGCGCCCTTCGCGCCGTCGTCCTCGACTCGCTCAACGCGACCGACCAGAAGGCGCTCACCCGCATCGCCCAGAAGCTCCGCATCGTCCCCGACGACTTCGGCTGACGGACGGGGACGGGGGCGTCGCGCCACCAGCGGCCGTCCGGAAGGTCAGTCGTTCGACGGGGGCGGCGTCTACACCTCCCGGCCGTCCATCCCGATGTACCGGAAGCGCCCCCGCTCCACGCGGTAGACGAAGACCCCGGTCCCGGTGTACATCCCGTTGGCGGGCTCGAACGCGTAGCCCTTGGACACCCCTTCGTACGAGGTCGTCCGCAGCGCGGGCAGCAGGTCCTGGCGGCTGATCCTCTCCCGGCCCAGCCCCCGCGCGCAGGCGGCGATCAGCCCGACCGCGTCGTACGCCTCCGCCGCGAACAGCGGCGGTGCACTGTCGAAGCGTCTGCGGTAGGCGGCGGCGAACGGGTGCACCGAGGGTACGGAAGCCGGGTCGGCGGCCGTCGAGACGACCAGCCAGCCCGCCGCGTCCTCGCCGGCCTCCGCCAGGAACCGGGGGTCGTGCACGGCCTGGGTGCCGATCTTCGGGCCGAGGAACCCGGCCCTGGTCAGCGACTTGGCGAACCGTCCGGCATCCCGCCACCCGCCCCCGTACACCACCGCCCCCGGCCGCTTCGCGGCGATCCGTTCCGCCTCCGCGTCAAGGTCGCGCATGCCCTCCCGTACGGTCTCCGCGAGCACCGTGCGTCCGTTCCCGCGCAGGCCGGTGCCGAGGAAGCGGGTGGTCTGCCGGCCGTATTCCGTGCCGTCGTCGACGAGAGCGATCCGGTCGATCCCGTACGCCCCCAGGAACTGGGCCACCGGCAGCATCTGCATGTCGTTGCGCGGCCGGGCGCACAGGAAGATCCGGTTCAGGTGCCGGATGTCCCCGTCGACCACGCTGAGCAGGGGCAGCGCCGCCTCGTCGTACGCGACCAGCGCCTCCCGCGCCGCGTCCGTGCCGGTCGCGCCCAGGGCGGCCACCAGCAGCGGGTCCTCGGCGAACCGGCGCACCGCCGCCCTGGCCCGCTCCTCGTCGCCCCCGTCGTCGACCGTGGTCAGCCGCAGCGTGAACGGCGCGTCCCCCTGCGCGTTGTGCTCCGCGACCGCGAGCCGCGCCGCCCGGTCCTGTCCCTTGCCGAGGGCCGCCGACGGGCCGCTGAGGTCGGCCTGGAGGCCGATGCGCAGCTCCGGGCGGGCCGCCTTCCCGTCGTCGCCCTCGCCCCCGCCGCCCGGGCCCTCGCCGTCGCCGGAGGAGGCCAGCCACGCCGCGGTGCCGCCCGTCGCCGCGAGCGCCGCGCCGCCGGCGACGTACGCGAGGAAACGGCGACGGGCGGGGGAGACCGGGACCGTGGCCGTGCCCCCGCCGCCGGTTCCGGTTTCCGCCCCCGTCCCCCTTCCCACGCTTGTGCCCGTGCCTGTGGTCGGGCCGCCCGTCGCGCCGGCGTCCAGGCTGGTCGCGTCGATGCCCGGCAGGGCGAGCATCCGCGCCGAGCGCTCGGCGATCAGGTGGGTGACCGGACCGGGCAGCCAACTGCCGCCCGACACGTCCTCGGCGAAGGCCCGTTGGATGTCCGTCGCCGCGGGACGGCCCCCGGGGTCCTTGGACAGGCACGCCTCGACGACGGGGAGCAGCCCGGGCGGCAGCGCGCTCAGGTCCGCCGTGTCGTGCACGGTGCGGAACAGCATCGCCTCCACCGGGCCGCTGCCGAACGGCCGCCCGCCCGTGGCCGCGTACACCAGGACGCAGCCCAACGAGAAGACGTCGCTCGCCGGTCCGATCCGCCGCCCCTGCGCCTGCTCGGGCGAGAGGAAGCCGGGGGAGCCGACGATCACGTCCGTCGCCGTGAGGACGGTGTCGTCCAGGGCCCGCGCGATCCCGAAGTCGATCAGCCGGGGCCCGTCCAGGCCCAGCAGGACGTTGCCGGGCTTGACGTCCCGGTGCACGAGCCCCGCCGCGTGGACGGCGTCCAGCGCCTCCGCGAGCATCGAGCCCAGCGCCCGTACCCCGCGTTCCGGCAGCGGCCCCCCGCCGCCGACCGCCTCGCTCAGGGCGGGCCCGGGTACGAACTCGGTGGCCAGCCACGGGGCGGGCGCCTCGGTGTCGGCGTCGACCACCGGCACCGCCCACCGGTTGCGCACCTGCCGGGCGATGGCCACCTCCCGCCGGAAACGGGCGCGGAAGGCGGCGTCGTCGGCGTACTCCGCGCGGATCAGCTTGATCGCCACCAGCGCGCCGCCGGGCGACCGGCCCAGCAGCACCACGCCCATGCCCCCGGCGCCGAGCCGGCCGAGGACGCGGTACCCGGCGATCCGTGCCGGGTCGGTGGAACGGAGCGGTTCCATCAGGGGTCAGTGCCTTTCGTCCGGGCCCGCGGTCACTTCAGCTCAAGCTCGACGCGGTAGAGCACCTTGGCGCCGCCCTCGGCGGCGATCCGCAGCAGGTCGCTGTTCCGGTAGCCCTTCGCGCCCTTGACCGACACGGCCGTCGTCACCGGGCCGATCCGGGACTTGGTCCACACATAGTCCTGGATCCCGCCCGACTCCGGACCGGTGTACTTCCCCGCCTCGAACAGCGAGGCGTCCGCGTTGCGCACGTCCTTCTGATCGAACCGGAGCGACATCAGACCGCTGAGGCGCTGCCCGCCGCCCAACTCCTGCCGGGGGCAGCGGAAGCTCTCCTGGACGGTGTCCTTGATCTCCCTGTCCGCGCCCGCCACGCTCCGGTGCACGGTCACGGTCACCGCCCCCTGGACCCGGCCCCTGCCGTCCCGCGCCGGGATGTCGAGCCGCCGCGTGAAGCTGTCCAGGACGCCGGACGGCAGCGCGGAACGGGTCCAGACGCAGGAGTCGGGGAGCACGGGCCGGCTGCCGCCGCTCTCGTACGGGGCGTGCCGGACCATCCCGGCCGTCCAGTCGGCCTCCCCGAGCGCGGCGTTGCGGGTCAGCTTCCGTGCCTGGGCCGCGCTCTTCGGGACCCGCGCCGGGTTCGGCGTGAACGTGTAGGCGCTGGGCAGCGCCCCCGGCAGCGTGGACTCCTGCGCGTCCGGCTTCCCCGTCGCCCCCGGCTTCTGGCCGTCCGCCGCCCGGCTGCCCTGCTTCGCCGATCCGCTCGGCTTCGGGTCCGGCCCGCCCCCGCCCTTCGACGCCGGCCCGCCGCACCCGGCCAGCAGCGCCCCCGCCGCCGCGACCGCCGCCACACGTGTCCCCACCAGCATCAGCTTCATCATCGGACCCCCCTGGTCCTCCGCTCCGCGCCCTGGCCGAATGGTCCGGGCGTCGTCAGCGAGGCGATCCTAGAAGCGGGCCGCGCCACGGTGACGGGAAGCCGCTACTCATCCGGTCGGTGCGACGGCTCAGCCGACAGCGGGGTTTCGTCTCTGGCGCCCCTGCGCGCGGGATGGTAGGCGCCGGAGATGAAGGACGACCGGCATTGGCCGGATCTCAGCCGTCGACGCGCGGAGGAAGCCCGCGCCGGCACGGCGCCGGTGGGGCTCCGGCTTCTGGCGGCCGCTGTTCCGGGCTTCATGATCGGCGGAAAATTGGTCTGGACCACATGGAATGCCGGTGATTAGCTCATTCCGGACTCCGCGCCTTCGGGCCGGGTCCGCCGACTTCCGAACATGCCCTGTCGAGTCCTGCTGAGGGGATCCATCCGTGATCGACATCGTGGCGGTACTCAGGGCCGAGGACGCGGCTCTGGACTTCCTCTCCGTGCTCGGCGGCCAGGAGGACGAGATCCACGTCCTGTGCGGCGACACCGGCGAGCGCCTGATGCTCCCGGCGGGCCGGCCGCTCGCCGAACGGCTCGACGCCCTGGCCCCGCTGGTCGGGCCGGTCGACGAGCACGCCGCGTCGCCTGGACCCGAGGCCCTGGCGGCCCTCGTCGAGGCATCGGCCCAGGGCGGCCCGGCCCGCCTCTGGACCCACTCGCCCGCCGACACCCGGCGCAGCCGCGGCCGTCTCGGCCGGGACGCCGCCGACGCCGCCGGGGAACGGCCCGTCCTGCACGCCGTCGGCCACTCGCCCTACCTCCAGTTCATCAGCGACCTGGACCGCCCCCTGGTCCGGGCCGCGGTCGCCGCCAAGCTCGGCTTCGTCAACCGGCACTGCCGACACCTGCTGCGCACCGTCTCGGAGGAGCACGTCGTCCGGACCGGGCGGGTCCACGCCACCGAACGCTTCTTCGCTGCCGGACCCGACGAACGCGAGCGGCTGTTCGCGCTCCTGGCCAGCCTCGACGAGGACGCAGCCTCGGTGCCCGACCCCTGGGAATTCGCCACGTCCGCCTACGAGGCGGAGCGGCTGGACGCCACCGTCGCGTGGATCGCCGGACACCGCCCGCCCGGCAGCGGCCCCCTCGTCGAGGTCGGAGCCTGCGAAGGGGCCCTCACCACCCGGCTCGTGGACAAGGGCTTCACCGTCCACGCGACCGAACCCAACCCGCTCTTCCGCCACCGGCTGACCGCCCACGCCGGGGAGACCGCGCACATCCACGCCGAGTCCCTGGAGGACCTGGCCGCCCGCCAGGAACTCCCGGGCGCGGCCTACCTCCTGATCGAGATGCTGTATTACGGCCAGGATCTCGCCCTGCTCGACCGCCTCCCCGCCGACCTGGTCTTCGTCGCCCTGGAACCGGAGACGCTCGCCGCCCGGCTGACCCCCTGGCTCGAGCGCACCCCGCACTGGGAGAAGGCCGACGAGACGCCGCTCGTCGCCCCGGCGCTGGAAGCCGTCTGCGGCGGCCGCGCCTATCTGAGCAAGCGCGGCAGCATCGGCGTCCTGCTGCGGCGCACCGGCGTCTGACGGAGTCCGCGATGTACGACGTCTGCGTCGGGCTCGGCTACCACTGCGAGTCGACCTACCAGCTCCGCCGGATCACCGGCGTCGAGCGGGCCCACTTCTTCGACTGGCTCGACCTCGACCTCACCGCCGTGAAGGAGACCATCGAGGCCGACTTCGCCAACGTACTCCGCCCCGGCCTGGGCGAACCGTTCAGCGACGGCGCCTGCGTACGGGACCGGGGCTCGAACATCCGCTTCTTCCACGAGTTCCACGCCCCGGAGGGCACCGGGCTGACCCCGGTCCTCATCGCCGAGCAGCATCCGGAGGTCCGGGCCAAGTTCACCCACCTCGCAGCCCGCTGGCGGGCCCTGACCGCCTCCCGGTCGCGTGTCCTGTACGTCCACCAGGACGCGTTCGACGAGAGCGGCGCCCCCGAACTGGCCGACCTCCACCGGTTGCTGCGCACCCGCTACCCGGACCACGACTTCGACCTGCTGTGGCTGCGCCGTACGCCCCCGACGGACGCCGGCGCACTCCCGCCCGGCGTCCTGTGGGGCACGGCCGCCCTCAGCCCGGGCCGCTGGGAGGGCGACGACGCCGCCTGGGACGCCGCCCTGGCCCCGCTGGACATCCCCCGCCGCGCCCCCGGGCCCTGACCACCCGCCCGCCGAGCCGCCCGCAACCCCCTCCGGAGGAACCGTGCCCATCGCCGTACCCCCGCCCTGGCGCACCGTCGTCATCTCGCCGCACTTCGACGACGCCGCCCTCTCCCTCGCGGGACTGCTGCCCACCCTGCCCGGCCCCCTCGCGGTGGTCACCGTCCACGGCGGCTCCCCGGCCCCCGGCCTCCCGGTCTCGGGGTGGGACGCCCTCTGCGGGTTCAGCTCCGCCGTCGAGGCGTACCGGGCGCGGCGGGCCGAGGACGCCCGCTCCTGCGAGCTGCTGGGGGCCGAGCAGGTCCTCGTCGACCACCCCGACGGCCCGTACGTCGGCGAGGGCGACGAGCCCGCCGGACTCGACGCCCTGCTGCGCTCGCTGGCCCCCGGCACCCGGGTGCTCGTACCGCTCGCCACCAACCAGCCGGACCACGAGGCGGTCCGGCTGCGCACCCAGCGCGTCCTCGCCGCGGCCGGGGCCCCCGAGCCCTGGGTCTACGCCGACCTGCCGTACACCGGACACCTCCCCGAATGGGGCACCCCCGGGGCGGGCGAGGCACTGGCCGCGAGCGAGGACTGGGGGCCCGCCTACCAGGAGCTGAACCGCACCCACCGGCTCACCGTCCGCCATGAGCTGGTGCTCTCCGACGAGCGGTGGGCGGCCAAGCGCGAGGCGGTCCTGTGCCATGCCTCCCAGCTCGCCGGGCTCGCCCCCGTCCACGGAGCGGTGCTCTCCCGGACGGGCCCGCTGCGCGCCGAGCTGATCTGGAGCCTGGAACCCCGCGACCAGGAGTGACGCGGGTGCCCGGGAACGGACGCGCGCCCGGGCATGGCGGCGAACGCACGAGGGCCCCGGATGCCGGGGAGCATCCGGGGCCCTCGCCCTGTCTTCGCGTGTCGCCGCTACGGCAGCTGTGCCGCCCGCGCCTCGCGCCGGTTGTCACGGAACGTGTTCACCCGTCGCGCCGTGGCGAACAGCGGGATCACCGCGCCGAGCACCACCTGGAGCGCGCAGCCGGTCTGGAGCAGCAGCTGACCGCCGGGCGCGTCGAACGCCCACGCGGCGAGCAGCCCCATCGCGGCCACGATCCAGCCGAGCATCGCCACCGCGAGGACGCCCCGCGGCTTGGGGTACTCCACCCGGCTCACCATCAGCCACGCCACCCCGACGATCGCCAGCAGGGTGGGCGGGAAGGGCAGCTCCAGGAGCACGATCGAGACGACCGTCAGCGCTCCGAAGGGGCTCGGCATGCCCTGGAACATGCCGTCCTTCAGCGTCACACAGGAGAATCTCGCAAGCCTGAGGACCACCGCCAGCAACACGACGATCGCCGCCAGCGCCGACACCCGCTGATGGGCGTCGTCGGCGACCATGCCGTACACGAGCACGAAGTAGGCCGGTGCGAGCCCGAAGCTGATGAGGTCCGAGAGGTTGTCCAGCTCGGCGCCCATCGGCGAGGAGCGCAGCTTGCGCGCCACGAGACCGTCGAACAGGTCGAAGATCGCGGCCATCAGCATGAGGATCACGGCGGTGGCGGCCGAGTGCCGGGCCATGCCCGTCTCTTCGCTGCCCGTGAGGTGCGGGATGAGGATGCCCGTGGTGGTGAAGTACACCGCCATGAATCCGCACGTCGCGTTACCGAGTGTGAGCGTGTCCGCTATCGACAGCCGCATGGAGAGCGGCATGTCCTCCGCGCCGTCGACGTCGTTCTCGTCGTCGGCCTCCGGCACCCAGCCGGCCTTGGTATCAGGATCAATCACGGTCAATTCGAGTCACCCCCGCGGTGGTGGCCTGACCGACCTCGACCGCGACATCGATACCCTCCGGGAGGTAGATGTCCACGCGCGAGCCGAAGCGGATCAGGCCGATGCGTTCGCCCTGCTCCACCTTCGTGCCCTCGGGGAGGTACGGCACGATGCGACGGGCGACCGCTCCCGCGATCTGCACCATCTCGATGTCGCCGAGCTCGGTGTCGAAGTGCCAGACAACGCGCTCGTTGTTCTCGCTCTCCTTGTTGAACGCCGGAACGAAGCCGCCCGGGATGTGCTCGACCGACGTCACGGTGCCCGCCAGCGGAGCGCGGTTGACGTGGACGTTGAGCGGGCTCATGAAGATCGCGACGCGGGTGCGCCCGTCCTTCCACGGCATGATGCTCTGCACCACACCGTCGGCCGGGGAGATGACCCGGCCGTCAGTGATCTCGCGCTCGGGGTCACGGAAGAACCACAGCATGCCCGCCGCGAGCGCGGTGGTGGGCACAGCCACTGCTGCCCAGCGCCCCGACTTGCGGGCGCGGGCCAGGCTGAGGGCTGCGGTGGCGACGGTCGGCAGGAGCCACGGCGATGCTCCGCGGGCGATGCGGACCCCGCCGCGGGATGCGGAGGAAGTGCTGTCGGGCATGAATGACCTTCGTAGCGGATGATGCCGCGCTGGCAACGGGGGACGGCGGCTTTCCGGCGATGCTATCGGTTGCCGGGCGCAACTGGGCAAGCCAGCAGCCGAGTCGGACGGCGGAAAGGCACCCGTCGAGGGTGACCCGGTGTGACGTTCTTCGCCACCAAATCACCCTGAAAGGGACAATCAGCCCTGGAATCGGTACTCCTCCAAGAGGCGCCGGCCAATGATCATTTTCTGGATCTCGGCGGTACCTTCACCGATCAGCAGCATCGGTGCCTCGCGGTAGAGGCGCTCGATCTCGTACTCCTTGGAGAAGCCGTAACCGCCGTGGATACGGAAGGCGTCCTCGACGACTTCCTTGCAGTACTCGGAGGCGAGGTACTTCGCCATCCCTGCCTCCAGGTCGTTTCGTTCCCCGGAGTCCTTTTTGCGTGCCGCATTGACCATCATCGCATGAGCGGCTTCGACCTTGGTGGCCATTTCAGCCAGTTTGAACTGGATCGCCTGGTGCTGGGCGATCGGTTTGCCGAAGGTGTGACGCTGCTGGGCGTATGAAACGCCCAGTTCAAATGCACGTTGCGCGACACCGCAACCACGCGCGGCGACATTCACCCGGCCGACCTCGACGCCGTCCATCATTTGGTAAAACCCTCGGCCGGTCGTGCCACCGAGGACGCGATTGGCCGGAATGCGCAGGTCGTCCATGATGAGCTCGGTCGTGTCGACGCCCTTGTAGCCCATCTTGTCGATCTTTCCGGGGATGGTCAGGCCGGGCCGGACCTCTCCGAAGCCGGGCTCCTTCTCGATGAGGAAGGTCGTCATCGACTTGTGGGGCGCGGTGCCCTCCGGGTGGCCTTCGTCACTTCGGCAGAGGACGGCCACCAGATTCGACGTTCCGCCGTTCGTCAGCCACATCTTCTGGCCGTTGAGGACGTATGCGTCGCCGTCCCTGACGCCCTTCGACGAGATCGCCGAGACATCCGAGCCGAGCGCCGGCTCCGACATCGAGAAGGCCCCGCGCACCTCGCCCAGCGCCATGCGCGGCAGGAAGGTGTCCTTCTGTTCCTGGGTGCCGTGCTGCTTGAGCATGTAGGCCACGATGAAATGCGTGTTGATGATGCCCGAGACGCTCATCCAGCCGCGCGCGATCTCCTCCACGCACAGCGCGTAGGTGAGCAGCGACTCACCCAGCCCCCCGTACTCCTCGGGGATCATCAGCCCGAACAGGCCGAGTTCCTTCAGCCCCTCGACGATCTCCGTGGGGTACTCGTCGCGGTGCTCCAGCCGGGTCGCGACCGGAATGATCTCCTTGTCGACGAAATCCCGGACGGTGGCGAGGATTTCCCGCTGGATGTCGTTCAGACCGGCGGTCTGGGCGAGTCGCGTCATGGCTGCTTCTCCTGTGGCTTCACGCGGATGGTCTCAAGGCTTCACACGGTTACTTGGCGGGCGTCGGGCGGCCGGGCTGCTCCCCGCCGCGCTCCTTGATGTACGTCTCGGTGGGGACCATCACCTTGCGGCGGAACACGCAGACGACCGTGCCGTCCTGCTTGTAGCCCCTGGTCTCCACGTACACGATGCCGCGGTCGCTCTTGGACTTCGACGGCGTCTTGTCCAGCACGGTCGTCTCGCCGTAGACCGTGTCGCCGTGGAAGGTCGGCGCGATGTGCTTCAGCGATTCGACCTCCAGGTTGGCGATGGCCTTTCCGGAGACGTCGGGCACCGACATACCGAGCAGCAGCGAGTAGACGTAGTTGCCGACGACCACGTTCTTTCCGAAGTCGGTCGTGTTCTCCGCGTAGTTGCTGTCCAGGTGCAGCGGGTGGTGATTCATGGTCAGCAGACAGAAGAGGTGGTCGTCGTATTCCGTGACCGTTTTTCCGGGCCAGTGCTTGTAAACGGCACCGACCTCGAACTCCTCATACGTGCGTCCGAACTGCATGATCAGGCCTCCGGGGCTTCGAACTTGGAGGTGCGCCGCATTCCGGCGGCCCGGCCCTTGCCCGCGATGACGAGCGCCATCTTGCGGCTGGCCTCGTCGATCATCTCGTCGCCGAGCATCGCGGAGCCCTTCTTGCCGCCCTCCTCGGAGGTGCACCAGTCATAGGCGTCGAGGATCAGCTCGGCGTGGTCGTAGTCCTCCTGCGAGGGCGAGAACACCTCGTTCGCCGCGTCGACCTGACCCGGGTGCAGCACCCACTTGCCGTCGAAGCCGAGGGCGGCAGCGCGGCCGGCCACCTCGCGGTAGGCGTCCACGTCGCGGATCTGGAGGAACGGGCCGTCGATCGCCTGGAGGTCGTGCGTACGGGCCGCCATCAGGATGCGCATCAGGATGTAGTGGTAGGCGTCCGCCGGGTAGCCGGGCGGCTGCTGGCCGACGACCAGGGTCTTCATGTTGATCGAGGCCATGAAGTCGGCCGGGCCGAAGATCAGCGTCTCCAGGCGGGGCGAGGCGGCGGCGATGTCGTCGATGTTCACCAGGCCCTTGGCGTTCTCGATCTGCGCCTCGATGCCGATCCTCCCGGCCTCGAAGCCCATCGTCTTCTCGATCTGGGTCAGCAGCAGGTCCAGCGCCACGACCTGCTGGGCGTCCTGGACCTTCGGCAGCATGATGCAGTCGAGGTTCGGCCCCGCGCCCTCGACGACCGTGATGACATCCCGGTACGTCCAGTGCGTCGTCCAGTCGTTGACCCGCACGACCCGGGTCTTGCCGCTCCAGTCACCGTTGTTCAGCGCGTCGACGATGGTGTGGCGCGCGCCCTCCTTGGCGAGCGGCGCGCAGGCGTCCTCCAGGTCCAGGAAGACCTGGTCGGCCGGGAGGCCCTGGGCCTTCTCCAGGAAGCGCGGGTTCGAGCCCGGAACGGCCAGACACGAGCGGCGGGGGCGCAGCCGGTTGACGGACGGGTTTGGCGTGGTCATGCGGGGACCTCCAGAGGGTCGAGCTGGTTCGCTTTCCGGATCTCGTCGACGATACGGCCGATGATCTCGGTGATGCCGAAATCCTTCGGGGTGAAGACGGCGGCCACACCGGCTTCGACGAGTGCGGCGGCGTCGGCCGGCGGGATGATGCCGCCCGCGATCACCGGGATGTCCGGGGCCCCGGCCGCGCGCAGCCGGTGCAGGACGTCGGGCACCAGCTCGGCGTGCGAGCCGGACAGGATGGAGAGCCCCACACAGTGCACGTCCTCGGCGATCGCCGCGTCGGTGATCTGCTCGGGGGTCAGCCGGATGCCCTGGTAGACGACCTCGAACCCGGCGTCCCTGGCCCGTACGGCGATCTGCTCGGCCCCGTTGGAGTGCCCGTCCAGGCCCGGCTTGCCGACCAGCAGCCGCAGCCGCCCCACGTCCAGGTCGGCGGCGGTGCGGGTGACCTTCTCGCGGACCAGGGCGAGCGTGCTGCCCGGCTCGGCGGTGACCGCCACCGGGGCCGAGGAGACCCCGGTCGGCGCTCGGAACTCGCCGAAGACGTCCCGCAGCGCCCAGGACCACTCGCCGGTGGTGACGCCGGCCCGGGCGCACTCGACGGTGGCCTCCATCATGTTCTCGGTGCCGGCTGCGGCCTTCTTCAGCGCGGCCAGTGCCTCGGAGGCGCGCGTCTCGTCGCGGTTGTCCCGCCACTCGTGCAGGGCGGCCACGACCCGGGCCTCGTTCTCGGGGTCGACCGTCATGATCGCGCCGTCGAGGTCGGCGGTGAGCGGGCTGGGCTCGGTGGACTCGTAGATGTTGACGCCGACGATCTTCTCCTCACCGCCCTCGATCCGGGCCCGCCGTGCCGCGTGCGAGGAGACCAGCTCCGACTTGAGGTAACCCGACTCGACGGCCGCCATCGCGCCGCCCATCTGCTGGATCCGGTCGATCTCCGCCAGCGACTCCTCGACCAGCGAGTCCACCTTGGCCTCGATGACGTGCGAACCGGCGAAGATGTCCTCGTACTCCAGCAGATCGCTCTCGTGCGCCAGCACCTGCTGGATCCGTAGCGACCACTGCTGGTCCCAGGGCCGGGGGAGCCCCAGCGCCTCGTTCCAGGCCGGCAGCTGTACGGCGCGGGCGCGGGCGTCCTTGGAGAGGGTGACGGCCAGCATCTCCAGGACGATGCGCTGGACGTTGTTCTCCGGCTGCGCCTCGGTCAGCCCGAGGGAGTTGACCTGGACGCCGTAGCGGAATCGGCGCTGCTTGGGGTCGGCGATGCCGTACCGCTCGCGGGTGACGCGGTCCCAGATGCGGCCGAAGGCACGCATCTTGCACATCTCCTCGATGAAGCGGACGCCCGCGTTCACGAAGAACGAGATCCGGGCGACCACGTCCCCGAACTTCTCCTCGGGCACCTGGCCCGAGTCGCGGACCGCGTCGAGCACCGCGATGGCGGTCGACATGGCGTACGCGATCTCCTGGACCGGGGTGGCCCCCGCCTCCTGGAGGTGGTAGCTGCAGATGTTGATGGGGTTCCACTTGGGGATGCGGTCGACCGTGTACGTGATCATGTCCGTGGTCAGCCGCAGTGAGGGCACCGGCGGGAAGACGTGCGTCCCGCGCGAGAGGTACTCCTTCACGATGTCGTTCTGTGTGGTCCCCTGGAGCCTGTCGGGGTCGGCCCCCTGCTCCTGGGCGACCACCTGGTAGAGCGCCAGCAGCCACATGGCGGTCGCGTTGATCGTCATCGAGGTGTTCATCTGCTCCAGGGGGATGTCCTGGAACAGCCGCCGCATGTCACCGAGGTGCGAGACGGGAACGCCGACACGGCCCACCTCGCCGCGGGCGAGAAGGTGGTCCGGGTCGTATCCGGTCTGCGTGGGCAGATCGAAGGCGACCGAGAGACCCGTCTGGCCCTTGGCGAGGTTGCGGCGGTACAGCTCGTTGGACGCCTCGGCGGTCGAGTGACCGGCGTACGTCCGCATGAGCCAGGGCCGGTCCTTCTGACGTTCGTTCATCGGAGAACCTCAGACGTTGCGGAAGCGGTTGATGGCGTCGATGTGCTGCTCGCGCATGTCCTGGTCGCGCACGCCCAGGCCCTCGCGGGGGGCCAGGGCGAGGACGCCGACCTTGCCCTGGTGCAGGTTGCGGTGGACGTCGTACGCGGCCTGTCCGGTGTCTTCCAGGGAGTAGACCCTGGAGAGCGTCGGGTGGATCTTCCCCTTGGCGATCAGCCGGTTCGCCTCCCACGCCTCGCGGTAGTTGGCGAAGTGCGAGCCGATGATCCGCTTGAGGGACATCCACAGGTAGCGGTTGTCGTACTCGTGCATGTAGCCCGAGGTGGAGGCGCAGGTGGTGATGGTGCCGCCCTTGCGGGTGACGTAGACCGAGGCGCCGAAGGTCTCGCGGCCGGGGTGCTCGAAGACGATGTCGATGTCCTCGCCGCCGGTGTACTCGCGGATGCGCTTGCCGAAGCGCTTCCACTCCTTGGGGTCCTGGGTGTGCTCGTCCTTCCAGAACTTGTAGCCCTCGGCGTTGCGGTCGATGACCGCCTCGGCGCCCATGGCCCGGCAGATGTCGGCCTTCTCGGGGCTGGAGACGACACAGATCGGGTTGGCGCCGCCGGCCAGGGCGAACTGGGTGGCGTAGGAGCCGAGTCCGCCGCTGGCGCCCCAGATCAGCACGTTGTCGCCCTGCTTCATGCCCGCGCCGTTGCGCGAGACGAGCTGCCGGTACGCGGTCGAGTTGACCAGGCCCGGGGAGGCGGCCTCCTCCCAGCTGAGGTGCTGGGGCTTGGGCATCAGCTGGTTGGACTTGACGAGCGCGATCTCGGCGAGCCCGCCGAAGTTGGTCTCGAAGCCCCAGATCCGCTGCTCGGGGTCGAGCATCGTGTCGTTGTGGCCGTCGGAGGACTCCAGCTCCACCGACAGACAGTGCGCGACGACCTCGTCGCCCGGGTTCCAGGCGTTCACGCCGGGCCCGGTGCGCAGGACGACGCCCGCCAGGTCGGAGCCGATGACGTGGTACGGCAGGTCATGGCGCTTGGTCAGTTCGCTGAGTCGCCCGTAGCGCTCCAGGAAGCTGAACGTCGACACCGGCTCGAAGATCGAGGTCCAGACGGAGTTGTAATTCACCGAACTGGCCATCACGGCGACGAGGGCCTCGCCGGGGCCGAGTTCGGGGACCGGGACGTCGTCCAGGTGGATCGACTTGCGCGGGTCCTTGTCGCGGGTTTCGAGCCCCGCGAACATCTCCGCCTCGTCCTTGTGCACGGTGATCGCGCGGTAGGAATCGGGGAGGGACAGGGCCGCGAAGTCCGCGGCGGTGCTGTCCTCGGATTGGATCGCGTCCAGGATTTCCTTCACGGTGTTGCCTCCGGTGATGCGGCGTCGAGGGAACGCTTGAGGGGCCCTGCTGGCAGGGGAGTGCGGTGTGGAGGTGTTGCCGTCGGTTCGGCGGGTGGAGCTCGGCTCTGCCCGGTGGAGCAGAAGAGTGCCTGTGACGCAGGCGTCCGGGCGCGCAGCACGGTGGTTGCGGGGACAGCCGGCGTACGTGTGAGGTCTCAGCACGCCGGCCGCCCGGACACCTTCAACGTATGGCACTCCGTGACACCTGACAAGGCACCCAGTGCCAACAATTTCTCTCACTTGTCATCCCATGGGCACGCATGAGCAACACGATGGGCGTTACGGGACGTTCTGTCCTGCTGGCAGGCGGTTACCCGGCCGGGCGGTACACATACGGCGTCGTCGTGCCGAGCGCCGTGAAGCCGAGCCGGACCAGGATCGGGGCCGACATGTCCGTGGCGTCGACCTGGAGGTGGCGGTAGCCGCGCTCGGCGGCCACGGCGGCCCGATGGGCCACCAGGGCCCGGTACAGGCCTCTGCCGCGCCACTCGGCGACCGTTCCGCCGCCCCAGAGCCCGGCAAAAAGCGTGCCCGGGTACAGCTCCATACGGGCCGAACTGACCGGCTCCCCGCCGGCCATCGCCACCAGGGCCACGAAGTCGTCCGGAGCCCGCTCCAGCCGCGTCAGCACCTGGTGCCGCAGCCGGCCCGCGTCCGTGCCGAACGCCCGCTCGTGGGCCAGCGCCATCAGCTCGGCCCCGGCCGCGTCGGTCACGGGGCGCAGGGTGACGCCCTCGGGCAGCCCCGCCCCGGGCAGGGCGGTCAGCGCCTCGGCGGGGGCCACCAGCAGGGTTTCCGGCGGGTCCGGTACGAATCCGGCCGCCCGCAGCCGGTCGCCCAGGTCGGCCGGCCGGTCATGGGAGTAGAGCTTCCACTCGAACTCCCCGTGGCCGAGCGCGGCGTAGTGCCCGATCTGCGCCCTGATCGCCGCGTCGGCCCCCGCGGCGTCCAGCTCCGGGTCCGACCAGACGATCCCGTTCCAGTCGTCCGGGCCGCCGACCTGGCGCACCAGGGGCCCGGCGCGCTCCACGCGTACGCCGGGCCCGTCCGGGCGGGCGTGCTCGCGCATCTGGCGGTCGAACAGGTCACGTGTCTCCATGGGGCGCATCCGCGCACCTCAGCACAGCGGCGATCGGCGAACCAGTGGATTTCGGCCCCGCTCGCACGGACCGGTGTCCCCGGACGCGTCGAAAGCCCAGCTCGGGGCAGGTGTACGAGACCAAGTGATCTTGAAGTGGACAGAGAGCAGGGGTGGGGCGCCGATGGGGATACCGGTACGCAGACGGAACGACCGGCAGGGGGGTGCTCCCTTCGACCTCCGGCGCACCGCGTTCGGCTTCGCCCTGCTCGCCCTGGTCCTCGCGGGCGGGGGGCTGGCCCTGCGGGCGGCCTGGCGGAGCGCCGGCCGCCACCCGGCCGTCGCCGTGCTCCTGGCCGTCCTGGTCCTCGTCGTGGCCTTCGTGGTGCTGCGCCGCCGTCGTCGGGCGCGGCGGGTCGCGGAGACCGTCACGGATGCCGCGTACGGGATCGTCGACGCGGGTCTGGCGGAGCTGGACGCCGCGGAGGAGGCCCGCGCGGAAGCCCGCGAAGAGGCCCGGGCCCGGGATCGCGCGGCGCCCCCGGAGGCCGCCGAGCCGGTCGACCACGCGGAGCTGGACCCGTACGCCTTCGAGGAGGCCGTGGCCGCGCTCTGCCGACGCGACGGCTGCGCGGACGCCGAAGTGGTGGGCGGCGCGGGCGACCTCGGCGCCGATGTCCTGGCCACCACCCCGGACGGCCGCCGCCTGGTCGTCCAGTGCAAGCGCTACGGGCCGGGGAACCGGGCCGGCTCCCAGGAGCTCCAGCGCTTCGGCGGCACCTGCTACGCGGTGCACGAGGCGGACGTCGCCCTCGTCGTGTCCACCGGAGGCTTCACCGAACCCGCGCTCGACTACGCGGAGCAGTGCGCCATCCTCTGTTACGGCCCCGAGGAACTGGCCGCCTGGAACGAGGGCGCCGCGCCGCCGCCCTGGGAGGCGGCGGTGGCGGTCGCCGCCGAGCAGGACGCCCGGCTCAGCGGTCCTTGAGCGCCTGCTGGATCGTCCGCATGACCTCGTCGAGGGGGGCGTCGGTACGCGCCACCGCGACGAGCACCTCGCCGTCCGCGGCCACCGTCGCGGCCGGGGCGCGCTCGGGCTCGGCCCCGGCGGTCCGGCCCGCTCCGATGCCCGTGCCGAAGGTGTCGCGCACGATGGCGAAGGCACGGTCGAGCTGGGCCTCCACGTCACCCTGGCCCCCCGCCCGCAGCCAGCGGCGCAGCACATGGTTGTGCGCGGTGACCACGGCGGACGCGGCGACCTCCGCGAGCAGCGGGTCGTCGTTGCCCACATGGTGGTCGCGCTCGTCGAAGTGGCCCAGGAGATAGCGGGTGAACAGCCGCTCGTAGCGGGCCACCGACGCGATCTCGGCCTCCCTGAGGGTCGGCACCTCACGGGTCAGTTTGTAGCGGGCCACGGAGACGGCGGGCTTGGCCGCGTACATCTTCATGACCTCTTTGATGCCCCGGCAGACGGTGTCGAGCGGGTGCTCGTGCGCGGGGGCGGCGTTGAGGACGGCCTCGGCCCTGACGAGGGTGTCGTCGTGGTCCGGGAAGATGGCCTCTTCCTTGGAGCGGAAGTGGCGGAAAAAGGTCCGTCGGGCGACACCCGCGGCACCCGCGATCTCGTCGACGGTCGTCGCCTCGTAGCCCTTCGTGGCGAAGAGCTCCATCGCGGCGGCGGCCAGTTCGCGGCGCATCTTGAGCCGTTGGGCGGCGGCGCGCGTCCCCGCGGTGGTGGTCTCCGGGACGTCGGTCGCGGCGGTGGCACGGGGTGACTTGGCGGGCTGGGACATGGCATGAACGTAACGCATCGGTGCGGGAGAGCGCGCCTGAGGGGGCGGGCCGCCGGAGGGTCCCAGCAGCCCGCCCCACCCGGCTCCCGGGTCAGCGACGGGCATATTCGCGGAAGCCGCGCCCCGTCTTGCGGCCGAGGCACCCCGCGGCGACCAGGTGCTCCAGCAGCGGCGCGGGGGCCAGGCCCGGGTCGCGGAACTCCTTGTGCAGCACCTTCTCGATGGCCAGCGAGACGTCCAGGCCGACCACGTCGAGCAGTTCGAACGGGCCCATCGGGTAGCCGCCGCCGAGTCTCATCGCCGCGTCGATGTCGTCCAGCGAGGCGTAGTGCTGCTCGACCATCTTGATCGCGTTGTTGAGGTACGGGAACAGCAGCGCGTTCACGATGAATCCGGCCCGGTCCCCGCAGTCCACCGGGTGCTTGCGGATCTTCGCGCACACCGCGCGGACCGTGGCGTGCACGTCGTCGGCGGTCAGGACGGTGCGGACCACCTCGACCAGCTTCATCGCGGGCGCCGGGTTGAAGAAGTGCATCCCGATCACGTCCTCGGGGCGCGCGGTCGCCCGGGCGATGGCGACGACCGGCAGCGAGGAGGTGGTGGTGGCGAGTACCGTGCCCGGCCGGCAGACCTTGTCCAGCGCGGCGAACAGCTGCCGCTTGATCTCCAGGTCCTCGGCGACCGCCTCGACGGCGAGGTCGACCTCGGCGAACGCGTCCAGCGAACCGGCGGCCGTGATCCGCGCCAGCGTCTCGTCCCGGGCCTCGGCGGTGAGCCGCCCCTTGGTCACCGAACGCTCCAGCGACTTCGCGATCCGGCCCCTGGCGACGTCGGCCTTCTCCTGTGACCTGGCGGCCAGCACCACGTCGTATCCGGCCTTCGCGAAGACCTCCGCGATTCCGGAGGCCATCGTCCCGGAGCCCGCGACGCCGACGGACGCCACCTCGCGCCCGGCTCCGGAGACGGCGTCCGCCGCCGGGGTCAGCGCGTCGGGCACCACGGCCTGGCCGCCCGGGGCGTCGTACGTGTAGAAGCCGCGCCCGGCCTTGCGGCCGGTCAGGCCCGCGCTGCCGAGCTGGCCGAGGACGGGGGCCGGGGCGTGCAGCCGGTCGTGGGACTCGGCGTACATGGCTTCCAGGACGGTGCGGGCGGTGTCGATGCCGATCAGGTCCAGCAGGGCGAGGGGCCCCATCGGCAGCCCGCACCCCAGCTTCATCGCGGCGTCGATGTCCTCGCGGGAGGCGTAGTTCGCCTCGTACATCGCGGCGGCCTGGTTGAGGTAGCCGAAGAGCAGCCCGTCCGCGACGAACCCGGGCCGGTCGCCGACCGCGACGGGTTCCTTGCCCAGCTCCCGGGCCAGCGCGGTGACGGCCTCGACGGCCGGCGGCGCGGTCAGCACCGAGGAGACCACCTCGACCAGTTTCATCGCGGGCGCCGGGTTGAAGAAGTGCAGGCCGAGGACGCGCTCGGGGTGCTGGGACTCGGCGGCCAGCCGGGTCACCGACAGGGCGTTGGTGCCGGTGGCGAGGATCGCGGTGGGGGAGACGATCGCGTCGAGCTCCCGGAACACCTGCTGCTTGATCTCGTACGTCTCGGGCACCACCTCGATGACCAGCTCGGCGCCGGCGGCGGTGCCGAGTTCGTCGGACGTACGGAACCGGGCCAGCGCGTCGGTCCGCTCCCGCTCGGTGATCCGGCCACGGCCCACGGCCCGCGCGGTGGACGCTTCGAGGGCGGCGACGGCCCCCAGGGCGGCCGCCTCACTGATGTCGATGCCGATGACCTCGCGGCCCGCCAGGGCCAGGACCTCGGCGATGCCGGTGCCCATGGTGCCGAGGCCGACGACGGCGATGGTGGAGAGAGAGGTGTCCATCAGGGGACTCCAGGGTGAGTGACGACTGGGGGAGCACGGAACGCGCGGCGATGAGGGAGCGGCGCGTGGCGTACGGAAGCTGCGTGTCGTGGAGCACGGGGCCGTCGCGCGGGGAGCGCGCCCGGCCGTGGGGTGACGGACCCTGTCCCGGGGTCGCGTCGCACGGAGAAGCCGAACCGACAAGCTCTCCGGATGGCTGCGTCACCAGGCCACCGGAGCCTGCGGGGAGTGTGTCCCGCTCAGATGAGAGTAACTGGCGAGTAACGAGCGCGCCACCCCTGGATCCTTGTGCCCTGGGCCACACCAACTCCTCGATGCCGCCCCGTACGGAGCGTGCCCGTCGATACGCTGAGCGTCATGGATGAGGAGTTCCGTTCACTCATGGACCGGCTGGTACCCGAGGCGGCCGGGTCGCCGCAGTACGCCCGGCTCGTCGCCGCCGAGGACCCCGAGGAGCTGGCCCGGGTCCTCGTGGAGCCGCACCGCCCTCTCTGGGCCCGCGAGATAGCCGCCTTCCGGCTCGGCTGCGCGGGCGACCGGCGGGCCTTCGAGACGCTCGTGCTCCTGCTCAACCACCGCGACCCCGAACGCTGCGTCTCCGCCGCCCACGCGCTGGCCCGGCTGGACGACCCCCGCACCCCGAGGGCGGCCGCCGCCCTCGCCACCAACGCCCTGCGCACCGCCTACGCCCTGCACCCCGTGCGCCTGCTGGCCGACCTGCGGGCCCCCGAGTCGGTCCCCGCCCTGGTCGCCACCCTCCAGCGCCTGCTGGCCCCCGGCGATCCGCACTGGCGCGTCGCCCTCGCCTGCGTCGAGGGCCTCGGTCACCTCGCCGACGAACAGGCCCGCCCGGTCCTCACGGCGGCCCTGCCGCACCCGCGCCTCGGCACGGCCGCCGCCCAGGCGCTCAGGCGGCTGCCGGGGGAGTGAGCGGGCGGACGGCCCGTTGCCGGCCGGACCGCCCGCGCACCCGGTTCTCGGCAGGTGCGCGGGCGCTCCGTGCCGATCAGCGGCGGAAGCCGAGCAGGCCGTGCAGGCGGCTGCCCCTGCTGTTGTCCACCGACTGGGCCGCCGCCTTCTCGGCGGGCAGCGGCTTCGGGTCCGGGAGGGCGGGGCAGACCGCGTCCGCCTCGCCCCGGCCGCGCGGGATCGTCCCGTCGGTCAGATAGGCCGCCAGGTGTTCGTCCAGGCAGTCGTTGCCGCTCAGCGTGATGCCGTGGTTGCCGCCGCCCTCCTCCACGACGAGGCTGGAGCCCTCGAGCTTGCGGTGCATGCTGACCGCGCCGCCGTACGGGGTCGCCGCGTCGTCCGTGGCCTGGAGGATGAGCGCCGGGGGCAGCTGACGGTTGTTCACCCGGACCGGCTCCAGCGGCGCCACCGGCCAGCTCGCGCACGGCGCGTTGTACCAGGTGTTGTTCCAGGTCATGAACGGCGCCTTCTTGTGGATCCGGCGGCTGTCGTTGCGCCAGGTGCTCCAGTGCTCGGGCCAGCCGGCGTCGCGGCACTGGACGGCAGCGTAGACCGAGTAGCCGTTGTCGCCGCTCGCGTCGACCGCGCCGAAGTTCTCGTACACCTCGACCAGCGCCTCGGCGTCCTGCCGCTTCACGTACGCGGCGAACGCCTCGGCGAGGTAGGGCCAGTAGCCGTTGTAGTACCCGCCGGGGAGGAAGGTGTCCTCCAGCTCGCTCGCGCCCACCATGCCGCCCGCCGGCTCCCGCGCCACGTCCGCCCGCATCCGGTACCAGGCGGCCTCGACGCCCGCCGGGTCGCTGCCCAGGCCGTACGCGGAGTCGTGTCTCGCGACCCAGGCGGCGAAGGCCTTGTGGCGGTCGTCGAAGGCGTGGTTCTGGCCGAGGTTGCCCTCGTACCAGACGTCGTCCGGGTCGACGACCGAGTCCAGGACCAGGCGGCGCACGCGCTCCGGGAACAGCTTGGCGTAGACCGCGCCCAGGTAGGTGCCGTAGGAGTAGCCGAAGTAGTTGATCTGCCGGGAGCCCAGCGCCCGGCGGATCACGTCGAGGTCCTTGGCGGCGCTGACCGTGTCCATGTACGGCAGCACGTCGCCGTGCTTCTCGCCGCAGGCCCGGGCGAAGGACTCCGCCCGGTCGCGGTTGATCCGCTCCGAGCGGGCGGAGTCCGGCACCGTGCCGGGCCGCACCGGATCGAAGTGCCCGGGCAGGCAGTTCAGGGCCGGGGTGCTCCTGCCGACGCCGCGCGGGTCGAAGCCGATCACGTCGTACTGCGCGGCGACCTTCTCCGGCAGCGAGGACGCCACGAACCCGGCCATCGACAGACCGCTGCCGCCGGGGCCGCCCGGGTTGACCAGCAGCGGGCCCTGGAAGGTCTTCGCGGTGTGCGGGACGCGGGACAGGGCGAGCGTGATCTGACGGCCCGACGGGCGACGGTGGTCCAGCGGGGCCTTGACCTTCGCGCACTGGAGCGTCGGATAGCTGTCGGTGGGACAGTCCGTCCACTTCGGCTTCGGAGCGGGCGGCGTGCTCGCCACGGTGGCGGCGGCCGGCGCGGGCGCGGCGGTCAGCAGACCGGCGACGGTCGCGCCGACGGCGACCAGAATTCCTGCACGTTTCGTCATGGGGCCTCCCGGGGTGACGGGACGCGGCGCCGGATCACCGGTCCCCGCCGCATGCTCCCCGAAGACCTCCGCGGAAGGACCTGTTCCGCGCGGAGCCGACCCGTACGGTCACGCCATCGGCCCTGCCGGCGGTCGCCCGGGACCCACCACGGGCCTCACAGCAGGGTCAGCTGGGTGGGACCCGGCTCCGGTGCGGCGGGCGGCGCCGGAGCCGGGCCGATCCGCCGGGCCTCGCCCCGGTGCGCCGGGCCGATTCCGAACTCGTCCGCCAGCTCGTGCACCTGACGCGTGATCCGGCGCTGGTACCAGGTGGGGGCGTACGCCCCGTCCGCGTACATCCGCTCGTAGCGCTCCACCAGCTGCGGATGGTGCTGTCCCAGCCAGTGCAGGTACCACTCGCGCGCGCCGGGGCGCAGATGCAGCACCAGCGGGGTCACCGAGGCCGCCCCCGCGTCCGCGATGGCGGCGACGGTGGCACGCAGCTGCTCCGGGCGGTCGCCCAGGAACGGGATGACCGGGGCCATCAGGACCGAGCAGCCGATCCCCGCGTCGGTGAGCGCGCGCACCACGTCCAGCCGGCGTTCGGGGGAGGGGGTGCCCGGCTCGACCGTCCGCCACAGCTCCCGGTCGATGAAGCCGACGGAGACCGAGACACCTACCTCGGCGACCTCCGCGGCCTGCCGCAGCAGCTCCAGGTCCCGCAGGACCAGCGTGCCCTTGGTGAGGATGGAGAAGGGGTTCGCCCGGTCGCGCAGGGCGGCGATGATGCCCGGCATGAGTTGGTATTTACCCTCCGCCCGCTGGTAGCAGTCGACGTTCGTGCCCATGGCGACGTGCTCGCCCCGCCAGTGCCGGGAGGCCAGCTCCCGCTGGAGCAGTTCGGCGGCGTTGACCTTGACGACGATCTGGGAGTCGAAGCCGATGCCGGTGTCCAGGTCCAGATAGCTGTGGGTCTTGCGGGCGAAGCAGTACACACAGGCGTGCGTACAGCCCCGGTAAGGGTTCACCGTCCATTCGAACGGCATCCGCGAGGCGCCGGGCACCCGGTTCAGGATCGAACGGGCCCGGATCTCGTGGAAGGTGATGCCCCGGAAATCCGGGGTGTCGAACGTGCGCGTGGTCACCGCGTCCGCGGCGAAGAGCGCGCTGTTCCCGGCCGTCGAGTTCTTCTCGACCAGATTGTCCCAGCGCATGGACGCCTCCTCGGTAGCACTCACCGCAGAATAGAACATTTGTTCCCTTGATCGTGCGAGGCGCCCCGTGGCGGCCCTTAGCATGAGGCCGCTGACAGAACCGCCGTACCCGACCGGGAGGTCCCGACGATGGCCAGCAAGTTCACCGAGCTCGCGATCGACTGCGCGGATCCCGTCGGCCTCGCCCGGTTCTGGTGCTCGGTCCTCGACTACCAGGTGCGGGACGAGGACGCGGAGGAAGGCGTCGTCACCATCGGCCCGCCCGCTGCGCGTGGGGGAGCGGACCGCCCCGGTTCCGTACCGCCGGTGCTGACCTTCGCACGGGTGCCCGAGGGCAAGAGCGCCAAGAACCGGCTCCACATCGACGTCAGTCCCAGCGACCGGGAACAGGACGACGAGGTCCGCCGACTGCTCGGCCTGGGCGCCCGCCGCGCCGACGTCGGCCAGGGCGGCGCGAGCTGGGTCGTGCTCGCCGACCCGGAGGGCAATGAGTTCTGCGTCCTCGGGGACCGCCGTCCCTGAACCCGGGCGGCCCCGATTTTGAGCGGCTGCGCCCGAGGTGGTTGGCTCAGCTCACCCACCGAACAACCGACTGCTGGAGGAACAGCCATGGCGCAGGTCGAGGCCACGACGGAGCGGATCATCGCGGCGGACGCAGAGGCGGTGTTCGACGCGCTGGCCGACTACAAGGACGTCCGCGGCAAGGTGCTGACCGCGCACTTCAGCGAGTACGAGGTCCGGGAGGGCGGCGACGGCGAGGGCAGCCTCGTGCACTGGAAGCTCCAGGCGACCAGCAAGCGCGTCCGCGACTGCCTGCTGGAGGTCAGCGAGCCGACCGACGGGCAGCTCGTCGAGAAGGACCGCAACTCCTCCATGGTCACTACCTGGACCGTCACCCCGGCCGGCGAGGGGAAGTCCAAGGCCGTCGTGACCACGGTCTGGGACGGCGCGGGCGGCATCGGCGGGTTCTTCGAGCGGACCTTCGCGCCCAAGGGCCTCGGCCGGATCTACGACGAGCTGCTCCAGAACCTCGCCACCGAGGTCGAGAAGTAGGACCGACCGGCCAGGGGGTGTTCCGACTCCCCCTCCCCGCACCCGGGGGCCGGATGGATCCGGCCTCCGCGGGACGACCGGCCTCACCGGAACGGGTGGTTTTCCGGGGCGGCCGGTCGTGCGCCGTAGCACCTCCCACCGGCGCATAAGCCCTCCATGCGCGCCGCGTACGCCCCTCCTCACGTTTGCCCTGCCTTGCCGCGCGATGCGAGAAATGGGCGGCGCAGGTGCGACGAGGGGAGCGTTACGTGGTGGGTGGTATCACGCTGGTGAAGGACGAGCCGGACGGCCCGGAACCGGACGGCCCGACGCCGGAGGACCGCACGGCGGCCACGGCCGCACTCCCCGCCGTACCGCCCCCGCCACCCCCTCCGGCGGGACCCCGACCCGGTCCGGACATGGCGGAGATCAGCCCCCGCAAGGTCCGCATGGTCTTCCTCGGGCTGATGCTCACCCTGCTGCTCGCGGCGCTCGACCAGATGATCGTCGCCACCGCCCTGCCCAGAATCGTCGGCGAGCTGCACGGCCTGGAGAAGATGTCCTGGGCGGTCACCGCCTACCTCCTCGCCTCCACCATCGTCCTGCCGCTCTACGGCAAGCTCGGCGACCTCTTCGGCCGCAAGGGCGTCTTCCAGTTCGCGATCGTGGTCTTCATCATCGGCTCCGCGCTGGCGGGCTGGTCGCGCACCATGGACGAGCTGATCGCCTTCCGCGCCCTCCAGGGCATCGGCGGCGGCGGCCTCATGATCGGCGTCCAGGCGATCATCGCGGACATCGTCCCGGCCCGGGAGCGCGGCCGCTACATGGGCCTCATCGGCGCGGTCTTCGGCCTCGCCTCGGTCGCCGGTCCCCTGCTCGGCGGATTCTTCACCGACCACGCCTCCTGGCGCTGGTGCTTCTACATCAACGTCCCCTTCGGCCTGGTCACCCTGGCCGTCATCGCCGTCGTCCTCAAGCTGCCCAAACCCGCCGTCCGGCCCCGCCTCGACGTCCTGGGCGCGGTGCTCCTGGCCGTCGCCTCCACCTGTCTGGTGCTGGTCACCAGCTGGGGCGGCACCGAGTACGCCTGGGGCTCGCGCACCATCCTGGGACTCGCGGCGGGCGCCGTCGTCACGACGGTGCTCTTCGTCGCAGCCGAACACCGGGCCGCAGAACCGATCATTCCGCTGCGCCTGTTCCGCGACTCCGTCTTCAACGTCACCGGCCTGGTCGGCGCGGTCGTCGGCATCGCGCTCTTCGGGGCGGCCAGCTATCTCCCGACCTACCTCCAGATGGTCGACGGGGCCAGCGCCACCGAGTCCGGGCTGCTGATGCTCCCGATGATGATGGGCATCGTCGGCGGCTCCATCGTCTCCGGCCAGCTCATCACCCGCACCGGCCGCTACCGGATCTACCCGATCATCGGCAGCGCCGTCTCGGTGGTCGGCATGTGGCTGCTGTCCCTGCTGGAGGCGGACACCTCCCCCCTGGCGTACAGCTTCTACCAGGCCGTCCTCGGCACCGGCATCGGACTGGTCATGTCCGTCCTCGTGCTCGCCGTGCAGAACTCCGTACGCCCCTCGGACCTCGGCACCGCGACCAGCGCCAACAACTACTTCCGGCAGATCGGCGGCAGCGTCGGCGCGGCGATCTTCGGCACGCTGTTCGCCGGGCGGCTCTCCGACGCGCTCGGGGTGCGCCTGCCCTCCGGTGCGGAGCTCCCCGATCCCGAGTCGATCACCCCGCAGATCGTCCACGCGATGGAGCCCGCGCTGCGCGACGCCTACATCCAGGCGTACGTCGACGCGATGCCGCGCATCTTCCTGTACCTCGTGCCGGTGCTCGTGCTCGGCCTGATCCTCGCCTTCTTCCTCAAGGAGAAACCGCTGGTGTCCCACCACAGCCCCGAAGCCGCCGCCGAAGCCATGACCTCCCCGATTCCCGCCGCCCGCGCCGGATTGGGCCGGCCCGCCGCCGGCTACCTCTCCGGCGTCCCGGTCCACGGGAGCGTCCAGCACCCCGACGGCACCACCGTCCCCCGCGCCGCCCTCACCCTCATCGACGTCCAGGGCCGGCAGATCGGGCGCGGGGCCAGCGGCGAGGACGGGCGGTACGCGCTGAGCGTCCCCGGCGCCGGCTCCTACGTCCTGATCGCCGCCGCCGGCGGGCACCAGCCGCAGGCCGTCAGCGTCACCGTGGGCGAGCGTCCCGTCGAGCTGGACGTGGTGCTCGGCGGCGCCGGACGCCTCGCCGGATCCGTCCTCACCCCCGACGGGGCCCCCGTACGCGACGCCGCCGTCACCCTGACCGACGTACGCGGCGAGGTCGTCGCCTCCACCCGTACCGGTCACGAGGGCGGCTATGTCATCGGCGAACTGGTCGCCGGCGAGTACACCCTCGCCGCCAGCGCCCCGGCCTTCCGCCCCGCCGCCCTCCCGGTCAGCGTGCAGGCCGCCCGGGAGACCCGGCAGGACATCGAACTGGCGGGCGGAGCCGTCCTGCGCGGCACCGTCCGGGCCACCGGCGGACGCCCCGTCGAGGACGCCCGGGTCACCCTGCTCGACGCGGCGGGGAACGTGGTGGACACCCTCACCACCGGACCGGACGGATCGTTCCGGTTCGTCGACCTGTCGTCCGGTGAGTACACCGTGATCGCCGCCGGATACCCGCCGGTCGCCACCGTCCTCCAGGTCGCCGGCGGCGGCCGCACCGAACGCGACCTCCAGCTCGGCCACGAGGACTGAGACAACTGAGCCGTACGGGAGCGGGCCGGGCACCCGGGGCCGGTGGGGCTCCGGGTGCTCAGCCCGTCGCCCGCTCCCGCAGCGGGTCCTCCCGCACCAGCCGCATCAGCGCCCGCGCCCCCGGGCTCAGGCTCCGCGCGGCCGGAAGCACCACCACGCTCTCGTACACCGGCCGCCGGGCGCCCGTCAGCTCCACGGCGACCAGCCGGGCCGCCTCCGGCTTCCGGGAGAAGTGGTGCGGCACCACCGCGATCCCCAGCCCCTCCTGCACCAGCTCCAGCAGGCTGTGCACATCGTTGACCTCCAGCCCCACCGTCCGGCGCACCCCCGCCGCCGCGAACGCCCCGTCGGCGGCCCGCCGGGGACCCCAGTCCGGATGGAAGTCGATGAACGACGCCCCCGGCAGCTCCTCCCACCCCACCTCCGGCCGCCCGGCGAACGCGTGCCCCGCCGCGCACAGCAGCACCATCGGCTCCCGGGCCAGCGGCACCAGCTCCCCGCGCCACTCCGCCGGGCTCACCGTCGCGGCGAACGCCAGGTCGAGGCGCCCGCCCGCCACGCCGTCCAGCAGGCTGCTGGTGCCCTCCTGTCGCAGCCTCAGCTCCAGCTGCGGATGCTCCCGGTGGAACGCCGCCAGCAGCCGCGCCGGGCTCACCCCCGCCACGCACTGCTCGACCCCGACCGTCAGCGTCCCGCGCAGCAGCCCCCGTACGGCATCGACCGCGTCCCGCGCCGCCCGCGCGCCCGCCAGCGTGCGCTCCGCCTCCACCAGCAGCGCCCGCCCGGCCTCGGTGAGCCGGACCGTGCGCGTGGTGCGGCTGAACAAGGGGGTCCGCAGCTCCTGCTCCAGCGCTCGTACGGAGGCGGAGAGCCCGGACTGCGACACGGCGAGGCGCTCGGCGGCGCGGGTGAAGTGCTGTTCCTCGGCGACGGCGACGAAGTGTTCCAGCTGACGCAGTTCCATGATTGAGCAATCTAGGCGATGAATCCGAGCGGAATCTCCTGTTGGACTGCTGGATCCATCTGCGGAAGCCTGGGCCGGGTGCGCTCCGGTCCCGGCGCGCCACCCCCGTACCCCTCCCGCGGAGCCCGTATGTACCTCCCGTCCGCCGACCGCTACTCCGCCATGCCCTACCGGCGCACCGGACGCAGCGGTCTGAAGCTGCCCGCGCTCTCCCTCGGCCTCTGGCACAACTTCGGAGGCGACCGGACGCCCGAGACGCAGGGCGCCATCCTGCGCCGCGCCTTCGACCTCGGCATCACCCACTTCGACCTGGCCAACAACTACGGCCCGCCGCCCGGCTCCGCCGAACTCACCCTGGGCCGCGCCCTGGCGACCGACTTCGCCCGTCTGCGCGACGAGATCGTCATCTCCACCAAGGCCGGCTACCACATGTGGGACGGGCCGTACGGGGAGTGGGGCTCGCGGAAGTACCTGCGCTCCTCGCTCGACCAGAGCCTCAAGCGCCTCGGTGTCGGTTACGTCGACATCTTCTACTCCCACCGGCCGGACCCCGAGACCCCGCTCGAAGAGACCATGGGCGCGCTCGACACCGCCGTACGGCAGGGCAAGGCGCTGTACGTCGGTCTGTCCAACTACTCCGCCGCGCAGACCCGCGAGGCCGCCGGGATCCTGAAGGACCTCGGCACCCCGCTCCTCATCCACCAGCCCCGCTACTCGATGCTCGACCGCCGGATCGAGGACGACGGGCTGCCGGACGTCCTCGACGAGCTGGGCGCCGGGTCCATCGCATACTCGCCGCTGGAGCAGGGGATTCTGACCGACCGCTATCTGAACGGCATTCCGGCCGGGTCCCGGGCGGCGGGCGCCAGCCCCTTCCTGAGCGCCGACGCCGTCACCCCGCAGCTGGTGGAGCGGTTGCGCGCGCTGGACGCCCTGGCGAAGGAGCGCGGCCAGTCGCTCGCGCAGCTGGCCCTGGCCTGGGTGCTGCGCGGCGGCCGGCTCACCTCCGCCGTCGTCGGCGCGAGCAGCGTCGCCCAGCTGGAGAACAGCGTCGAGGCCGTCCGGAACCTGGACTTCACCGAGGACGAGCTGTCCCGGATCGAGGAACTGCTGTGGGACACGGAGACGGGCTGACGACGCCAGGCGCGCGAGGGCGGTACGGCCGGAGAGGGCCGTACCGCCGGCGAGGCCGGCCGGACGTGCGCGGTGCGGACGGCGCCGCTCAGCCGAAGACCGGGCTCTCGGTCGCGTAGAGGAAGCGGGTCCGGGAGCGGTCGAGGAAGTTCTCCTCGTCCGCCGCGACGGTGGTGGTGTAGGTGTCGGAGGTGAACCAGCGAGCGGCGTCTTCGATGGTGTCGACCCACACCTCGGCGACACCGTCGTAGACAGCGGTGCTGATGCCGGGGATCTCGTCGTCGGTGGGCAGCAGTTGGACGTAGCGCCGGACCGGGACCTCTCCGCCGGGCAGAGCCGAGAGCAGAGGGGTGTGCTTCCGCGTCCAGTAGTCCACGAACTCGTCGTGGGAGAGGTCCGAGCGCCGGGTCAGGAAGATGCTGAGCTTGATCACGGGGGACCCTTCGAGGCCGAGATTGACTTGCCTGAGCAAGTCATAAGGTAGTCGCTGCGACTTGCCTGGTCAACAAAAATTCGTTGCCCAGGCAAGTGGAATGAGCATGTGGCCAGCAGCGGTGGGCAGAGACCCGGGGCTGCTCAGGCTGTGGCCATGGTGGGCCCGGCATGCGGGGGCGCCGTTCTGACCGCGATCAGGGCGACGTCGTCCGAGCCGCCTCCGGCCATCCCTTCCAGGATCTCGTCGCAGAACGTCGTGAGCGGCTCGCGGGCCAGGGCCGCCGCGTGCTGCCGCAGGCGCGCCAGACCCCGGCCCAGGTCCTCCTCGCGCCGCTCGACGAGGCCGTCCGTGTAGAGCAGCACGGTCGAGTCGGGCGGCAGCGTGTCGGTCTCGGCGGGGCGATGGACCTCGGGCTCCACCCCGAGCATGACGCTGCGGCCACCGGTGAGGAAGCGGGTCTCCCCGTCGTGCGTCACGAGCAGGGGGGCGGGGTGGCCCGCGACCGCGTAGTGCAGCAGCCACGGCTCGTCCGCGCTCATCCGTTCGATCAGTGCGTAGACGCAGGTCAGCGTCTGATGGGGATAGAGGATGTGATGGGCCGCGTCCAGCCTGGCGAGGATCTTGCCGGGCGGTTCCTTGCGGTCGCAGGCGATGCCGCGCAGCATGTTGCGGGTCTGGCTCATCATGACCGCGGCCCGCAGGTCATGCCCCGCGATGTCGCCGATGATCAGCGTCATCGCTCCGTCCGGCAGCACGAAGGCGTCGTACCAGTCGCCACCGACGCGCGCGGTGGTGCTCGCGGGCTGGTACCGGGCGGCCACTTCGAGCGGCCCGTCCGTGGGCAGCTCCGGCAGCAGGGAGCGCTGCAACCGCTCGGCCGTGTGCTGGGCCTCGGCGTGCAGGCGCGCGTTGTCGACGGCCAGCGCCACGCGGTGGGCGAGGTCCTCGACGAGGGAGAGGGTGTCCTCGGTCAGCCGGACCTCCCTGCGCGTACGGGCCAGGGTCAGCACGCCGAACACCTGCCGCCGGGCTCTCAGCGGGGCGACGACCGCCGTGTCGGCCTCGAGCCGCTCGAAAAGTTGCTTCTCCCGGAGGTACAGGGGGTCATCCTCGTCCTTCGGCGGGGGAAAGTCCGTGAGGAGTACGGGACCCACACCGAGCAGCGCCCGGGCGACCGAGGCCGCCGACCCCTCGGCCGGAGGCAGCAGCCCCTCGTCCAGGCCCGGGGACGTCACATCGGCGTCCCGGTGCTCGACGACGATCCTGCGCAGCCGTCCATGGTCGTCCAGCAGGTCGACCGCGCACCAGTCGGCGAGGCCGGGGACGAGCGTGCGGCAGAGCCGACGGAGCCCCTGGTCCACCTCGAGCGTGCTGGAAAGGGCCTCTGCCGCGTTGATGAGCAGCGTGAGCCGGTCCAGGGCGTGCTGGACCTCCTCGTCCACCTCGAAGGGATCCGAGCCGTCCGCGTCCCCTTCCGTGCCGGACCCGTGGCGAGGCGGGGCATCCGCGTCATCCTGCTTCGCGCACATACTGGTTCCTCGCCCTTCTCGCACGTGACGCCGGGGATGTGGGTCGGCGGGCCCCTTTCAGTCTTCAGCACGCGGGGGCTACGGGCATGCGGGGCATCAAGGGGACCTTCGGCGGACTGGACCTCTGACGGGCCGCCCCTCCCTGGCCCGCGCCGCCCACGGCGCGTACGGTGTGGCGGCATGAAGATCCTCATCAGCGCGGACATGGAAGGCGCCACCGGAGTGACCTGGCCGGCCGACGTGCTGCCGGGGACGCCGCAGTGGGAGCGCTGCCGGTCGATGTTCACCTCCGACGTGAACGCGGCCGCGCTCGGCTTCTACGACGGCGGCGCCGACGAGGTCCTCGTCAACGAGGCCCACTGGTCGATGCGGAACCTGCTGCTGGAGCAGATGGACGAACGCGTCCAGATGCTCACCGGCAAGCACAAGTCGCTGTCCATGGTCGAGGGCATCCAGCACGGCGACGTGGACGCGGTGGCCTTCGTCGGCTACCACACCGGAGCCGGCACGGAGGGCGTCCTCGCCCACACCTACCTCGCCAACTCCATCACCGGCGTCTGGCTGGGCGGCGTCCGCGCGAGCGAGGGGCTGCTCAACGCGCAGGTCGCCGCCGAGTACGGCGTGCCCGTCGTCCTCGTCACCGGCGACGACCTGACCTGCGTGGACGCCCAGGGATACGCCCCCGACGCCCGGAAGGTAGCCGTCAAGGACTACGTCTCCCGCTACGCCGCGGTGTGCCGCACCCCCGCCCGTACCGCCGCCGACATCAGGGCGGCGGCGAAGACGGCCACCGCGCTCGCGGGGCGTCGGGACCCCGTCACCGGGAACGCGTTCACCATCGAGCTGGAGTTCGACGCCGAACATCTGGCAGCCGCGGCGACCGTGGTCCCCGGCGTGGCGCCGAGCGGGGAGAGGCGGGTCGCGTACACCAGCGCGACGATGTACGAAGGAATTCGCACGTTCAAGGCGGTGACGACGATCGTGTCGGCCGCTGTGGAGGAACAGTATGGCTGACGCCCCCGACCTGCTCGGACCCGTTGACCGGCAGGCGCTCGACGAGGTGGTGACGTTCACCTCCGAACTCATCCGCATCGACACCACCAACCGGGGCGGCGGCGACTGCCGGGAGCGGCCGGCCGCCGAGTACGTCGCCCAACGGCTCTCCGACGCCGGAATCGAGCCGACGCTGCTGGAACGGACCCCCGGCCGGACCAACGTGGTCGCCCGGATCCCCGGCACCGACCCGTCGGCCGACGCGCTGCTCGTCCACGGCCACCTCGACGTGGTGCCCGCCGAGCCCGCCGACTGGAGCGTGCACCCCTTCTCCGGCGAGGTGAGCGACGGGGTCGTGTGGGGGAGGGGCGCCGTCGACATGAAGAACATGGACGCGATGGTCCTCTCCGTCGTACGCGGCTGGGCCCGCGAGGGCTTCCGCCCCCGGCGCGACATCGTCCTCGCGTACACCGCCGACGAGGAGGACAGCGCCGCCGACGGCTCCGGCTTCCTCGCCGATCAGCACCCGGAGCTGTTCGAGGGCTGCACGGAGGGCATCAGCGAGTCGGGGGCCTTCACCTTCCACGCGGGCCCCGGTCTCTCGCTGTACCCGATCGCCGCGGGCGAGCGCGGCACCGGCTGGCTGAAGCTGACCGCCGAGGGCCGGGCCGGGCACGGCTCCAAGGTCAACCGGGAGAACGCGGTGAGCACCCTGGCCGCCGCCGTCGCCCGGATCGGCGAGCACGAGTGGCCCATCCGCCTCACCCCGACCGTCCGCGCCGCGATCACCGAGATCGCCGCCCTGCACGGCATCACCGCCGACCTGGACGACCCCGGCTTCGACGTCGCCCAACTCCTCGGCAAGCTCGGCCCGGCCGCGTCCCTGGTCGAGAACACCGTCCGCAACAGCAGCAACCCGACGATGCTGGACGCCGGCTACAAGGTCAACGTCATCCCCGGCCACGCCGCCGCCTTCATCGACGGGCGCATGGTCCCCGGCGGCGACGACGAGTTCCACGCGACCCTGGACCGGCTCACCGGCCCCTCGGTCTCCTGGGAGTTCTACCACCGCGAGACGGCCCTGGAGGCCCCCGTGGACTCCCCGACGTACGCCAAACTGCGCGCCGCCGTCGAGCGGTTCGACCCGGACGCGCACACCGTCCCGTACTGCATGTCGGGCGGCACCGACGCCAAGCAGTTCTCCCGCCTCGGCATCACCGGCTACGGCTTCACCCCGCTGAAGCTGCCCGTCGGCTTCGACTACCAGCGGCTCTTCCACGGCGTCGACGAGCGCGTCCCCGTCGACGCCCTCCACTTCGGCGTCCGCGTGCTCGACCACTACCTGCGCACCGCCTGACCGCCTGCCGACCCGATCCGCGCCCCGGGGGGACCGACCTACGTGAACACCGTGCCAGCAGCCCCGTACGGAACCTGGCCGTCGCCGGTCGACGCGGCACTCGCCGCCTCGCACGACGGCCGCCCCGACCACCTCGGCACCATCGGGGACGAGGTGTGGTGGACCGAGCCGCGCCCCGCCGAGGACGGGCGGCGCGCCCTGATGCGCCGCCGCGCCGACGGCACCACCGCCCCCGTGCTGCCGGCCCCCTGGAACACCCGCAGCCGGGTGATCGAGTACGGCGGACAGCCCTGGGCGGGCACCGTGCGCGAGGACGGCGAACTCCTCGTGGTGTTCGTCCACTTCACCGACCAACGGCTGTACGCCTACGCCCCTGACGGGCCCGACGAGCCGTGGCCGCTCACCCCCGTCTCCGACGTCGGCGGCGGGCTGCGCTGGGTGGACCCGCAGGTGCGCCCGGAGCACGGGGCGGCGGGCGAGGTCTGGTGCGTGCTGGAGGAGTTCACCGGGCCCGCGCCCACCGACGTGCGGCGCGTCGTCGCCGCCGTGCCGCTCGACGGCTCGGCGGCCGACGACCGGGCGGCGGTCCGTGAACTCTCCGACGACCGGCACCGGTTCGTCACCGGCCCCAAGGTCTCCCACGACGGGCGGCGGGCGGCCTGGATCGCCTGGGACCACCCCCGGATGCCGTGGGACGGCACGGTGGTCATGCTGGCGGACATCGACGGAACGGGCGGGTTCACCGGCGTACGGCCTCTCGTCGGCGACCTCGACGAATCGGTCTGCCAGGTGGAGTGGGACCGCGACGGCAGCCTCCTGTTCGTCTCCGATCTCGCCGACTGGTGGGAGCTCCAGCGCATCCGCCCCGACGCGCCTCCCGGCGGTGCGGTCCCCAGCAGCCGCCTTCTGCCGCCCCGGGGCGAGGAGTTCGGCGGAGCCCTCTGGAAGATCGGGCTGCGCTGGTTCCACCCGCTGGACAACGGGCTGATCGCCGTCCTGCACGGCAGGGGCGGCATGCGGCTCGGCATCCTCGACCCGGAGACCGGCGAACTCGCCGACGTGCCGGGCCCCTGGACCGCCTGGGCCGACACGCTCGCCGTCCACGGCAGCCGGGTCGTCGGCGTCGCGGCGAGCCCCCGCAGCGGCCCCGAGATCGTCGAGCTGGACACCGCGACCGGGCACACCCGCGTCATCGGCGCACCCCACCGGGACGCGGTCGACCCCGCGTACTACCCGGTGCCCGAGGACCGCACCTTCACCGGCCCCGACGGCCGCGAGATCCACGCCCACATCTACCCGCCGCACAGCCCCGACCGCACCGGCCCCGAGGGCGAGAAGCCCCCGTACGTCGTCCGGGCCCACGGCGGGCCCACCGGCCACGCACCGCTCGTCCTCGATCTGGAGATCGCCTACTTCACCTCGCGCGGCATCGGGGTGGCCGACGTCAACTACGGCGGCTCCACCGGCTACGGCCGCGGCTACCGCGAACTCCTGCGCGGCCAGTGGGGCGTGGTCGACGTGGCCGACTGCGCGGCCGTCGCCTCGGCCCTCGTCGAGGAGGGTGCCGCCCACCCGGACAAGCTCGCCGTCCGGGGCGGCAGCGCGGGCGGCTGGACCGCCGCCGCATCGCTGACCAGCACCGGCATCTACGCCTGCGGGACGATCCTCTACCCGGTCCTGGATCTCGAAGGGTGGGCCACGGACGGAACCCACGACTTCGAGTCGCAGTACCTGGAGTCCCTCGTCGGCCCGTTCGCCGAGGTGCCCGAGCGCTACCGGGAACGCTCACCGCTCCACCGCGCCGACCGGCTGGACACCCCCTTCCTGCTGCTCCAGGGCCTGGACGACGTGATCTGCCCGCCCGCCCAGTGCGAGCGGTTCCTCGCAGCCATCGGGGGCCGGGGCGTCGCCCACGCCTACCTCGCCTTCGAGGGGGAGGGCCACGGCTTCCGGCGCGTGGAGACCCTGGTCCGCGCACTGGAGGCCGAACTCTCCCTCTACGCGCAGACGTTCGGTATCGACCGCCCCGACGTGCCGCCGCTGGAGCTGACCACGTGACCCGTGCGGCCCACGGCCCGGCGATGCCCCTCGCCCGGCCTCCCCGGCTGCGGCGCGGCTCCCGGGTCGCCGTCGTCGCGCCCAGCGGCCCCGTCCCCGCCGACCGGCTGGAGGAGGGCCTCGCCGTCCTGCGCGACTGGGGACTCGACCCTGTCGTCGGTGCCCATGTCCGTACTCTGCACCCGAAGTTGGATTATCTCGCCGGGTCGGACGCGGGCCGCGCGGAGGACCTCGAGCGGGCCTGGTGCGATCCCACGGTGGAGGCCGTGCTCTGCGCCCGGGGCGGATACGGCGCCCACCGGATGGCCGACCTGGTCGACTGGGCGGCGGTGCGGGCCGCCGGGCCCAAGGTGTTCGTCGGCTACAGCGACATCACGGTGCTGCACGAGGCGTTCGCCCTGCGGGCCGGGTTCGCGACCCTGCACGGGCCGATGATCGCCACCGATACGTTCCTCGGGGACGCGGTGACCCGCGAGCACCTCCGCGCCACGCTCCTCGCCCCGGAGACCGTCACCACCCTCGGCCTGGAGTCGGCCGGGGCCCTGGTCCCCGGCCGGGCGCGGGGCGTCCTGTACGGCGGTTGCGTCAGCCTGCTCGCCGCCGGAACCGGCGCCCCGGGCGGCCGGGCCCACGCCCGGGGCGGACTGCTGGTGATCGAGGACACCGGGGAGGAGCCCTACCGGCTGGACGGCATCCTCACCCGGCTCCTGCGGACCGGAGCCCTGGACGGAGTCGCCGGGGTGGCCTGCGGCTCCTGGCAGGAGTGCGGCCCGTACGAGAAGATCCGCGCCGTGCTCGCCGACCGGCTCGGCCCGCTGGGCATACCCGTGGTCGAGGAGCTGGGCTTTGGCCACGGCCCGACCGCGCTGACGATTCCGCTGGGCGTGCCCGCGGTGCTCGACGCACCGGCGGGCGGCGGGCGTTGCACGCTGACCGTCGAGACCCCCGCCCTGCGCTGAACCTCCTCGGCCCTTCCGCCCCTGTTCGCGCCCGCGCCGCTGTCCGCGCGGGCGCGAGGATGTGCGCGTTCTCCCGCGAGACGTGAACATCCGTCAAGAACCGCTGACCGATACGTTGACACGGCCATGAGCTGTGTCACAGCATGAGCGCGGCCCAATACTTACCGGCCGGTAAGTTGTCCTCGGTGTGGAGGTCTTCGTGTCAGGTGCTGTTTCCAGAGTGCGCGGCCCGCTCGTGGCGGTCGCCGGGGCGGCCCTCGTCGCCCCCCTCGTCCTCGCCGGCCCGGCCCACGCCGAGGCCGGCCCGTACACCGTCACCCCGCTGGAGTTCACCGTCGAGGCGGGCGACCGCACCTGCACCGTGGACGCCGACCTCTACCGGCCCGCCGGGGCCGACGCGGACAGCCCCGCCCCCGCGGTCCTCGCCACCAACGGATTCGGCGGCAGCAAGTCCGACGGTTCCACCGACACCATCGGCAAGGCCTTCGCGGAGCGCGGCTATGTCGGGCTCGTCTACTCGGGCCTCGGCTTCGGCGGGTCCGGCTGCCTGATCACCCTCGACGACCCCGCCATCGACGGAAAGGCCGCGAGCGAACTCCTGGACTTCCTCGGGGGAGTTCGCGCGGCCGACGACGGTACCCGGGCCGACTTCGTCACCAGGGACGCCGACGGCGACCCGCGGGTCGGCATGATCGGCGGCTCCTACGGCGGCGCGATCCAGCTGGCGACCGCCGCCGTCGACCCCCGGGTCGACGCCCTCGTCCCGCTGATCACCTGGAACGACCTCGGCTACGCACTGGCCCCCAACAACACCGGGGCGCGCACCGGCGTCACCTCCGACACCCCCGGCGTCTTCAAGTGGCAGTGGACCAACGGCTTCTACCTGATCGGCGAGGGCCAGCCGCTCCTCAACCCGAGCCTTGACCCCTCCCGCATCAACCGGCTGGACTGCCTGCACTTCGCCACCAGGGCCTGCGAGACCATCCGGCTGCTCAACTCCGGCCGCTACCCCGCCGACCGCACCCAGGAGATGCTCGCGTACGCGCGCAGCGTCTCGCCCGTCTCCTACCTCGACCGGGTCAAGGCCCCCACGCTCATCGTCCAGGGCCAGGCCGACAGCCTCTTCAACCTCAACGAGGCCACCGCCACCTACCGGGCGCTCAAGGCACAGGGCACCGAGACCAAGATGATCTGGCAGTCCTGGGGGCACAGCGGCGGCCAGGTCCCCGGCGAACTCGACCTGAGCCAGGGCAATCTGGAGACCAGCCACGTCGGACAACGGGTACTGGCCTGGTTCGACCGCTACCTCCACCGCAAGACGGACACCGACACCGGGCCCGCCTTCTCCTACTACCGCGACTGGCGCAGCGGCTACGGCTCCGCCGCCGACGTCCCCGCCCTCTCCCGGACCCTGTACCTCTCCGGCGACGGCAAACTCGTCGACAACCGCTCCAAGGTGGCGCGCGGCAGCCGTCAGTACACCAACTGGCTGGTGCCGACGAGCCACTCCGAGAGCTCCATCGCCCCGCTGATCGGACTGCCCGACCCCGAACCGTACGACACCGGAGGCACCTACCTCGGCTGGCGCGGCGAACCCCTCACCGAGCCCCTCGACGTCGTCGGCGCGCCGCGGGCCACCCTGAAAGTCCTCTCGCCGAAGACGGAACGGGTCCAGAACAGCGGCGACGCCTCCGACAAGCTCGTCCTGTTCGCCAAGGTCTACGACGTCGCGCCCGACGGCAGCCGTACGCTGGTGAACCGGCTCGTCTCCCCGGTCCGGGTCCCCGACGTCACCCGGCCCTTCACGGTGGAGCTGCCCGGCATCGTCCACCGGTACGAGAAGGGGCACCGCCTGGAGTTCGTGATCGCCGCCAGCGACACCGCCTACTTCGGCAACCGGGGCGTCAAGCCCGTCACCGTCGTCCACGCCCCCGAGGACACCGGCGTACTGGAACTCCCCGTCGTCCCGGCCGGCTGACGCCCGCCACGGCGTTCACCCGAACGGCCGTACATCACCGCCCTCCGAACCCGGCAGCCGGACATGCTGGGACTCCGGGGGGCGGTCGCGTGCCCGACGGGCGGGCCGGACGGCGAGGAGCGAGCGGAAGGGCGGAACATGAGCCCCAAGGACGTATCGAGCGGCAGCGGGCGCGGCACGGGGTGGCTCACCCCGGGGCGCATCCTGGTCGCCGTGGTGGTCGTGCTCGTCGCCGTGTTCATCTGCGTGAACACGGACAAGGTCACCATCCGGGTGCTGATCCCCGAGGTGACCATGCCCCTCTGGTTCGCGCTGTTGGCCATGTTCCTGATCGGCCTCGGCTGCGGCGGCTATCTCTTCCGCCGAAAGGGCAAGTGACGGCGGCCCCGCATCGGTCTCCTCCCGCACGCTGAAACCGGCACGGTGGAACCGCTTGAGGGCCCGGGCCGCCGCGGCGAGGATGGGGCGTATGCGCACGATCGTGGTCCTCGACGCCCCTTCCAACCTCGGGCTGCGCCCGCCGGCCCCCGGCACCGTCCCGGGCTGCTACAAACTGGCCGGCGCCCTGCGCGAACAACGGATCGTGCGCCGCCTCGGGGCTCTGGAGGGCGGTGTCGTCGTCCCGCCGCGCTACGACCTGGGCGACTGGCAGGAGGGCGACGGGGTGTTCAACGCCGCCGCCATCGCCCGGTACACCCGCACCCTCGCCGACCGCATCGAAGGCCACGTACGGGCCGGGGAGTTCGCCCTGGTCCTCGGCGGGGACTGCTCCATCCAACTCGGCGCCGCCCTCGCCCTGCGCCGCCTCGGCCGGTACGGACTCGCCGCCGTCGACGGATCCGCGGACTTCCGCCACTCCGGCAACAGCGACCGGATCGGCGCGGCCGGCGGCGAGGAACTGGCCATCGCCACCGGCCGGGGCCAGGCGGACCTCAGCGACCTCGAAGGGCTCGGCCCCTACCTCAGGGACGAGGACGTCCGCCTCTTCGGGATGCGGGACGAGGACGAGGACCAGGCCGAACTGGCCGCGCTGAAGATCCCCCACGCGACCGTCGGGCAGATCCGCGAGTGGGGCGCGGACGTCCTCGCGCGGGCCACCGTGGAGAGCCTGGAGACCCCCGCACTCGACGGCTACTGGGTCCACCTGGACGCCGACGTCCTCGACCCGGCCGTCATGCCCGCCGTCGACAGCCCCGACGACGGCGGCCTCCTCCCGCACGAACTCGCCCCGCTGCTGCGCACGCTCGTCTCCTCCCCGCGCTGCGTCGGGCTGAACGTCACCATCTACGACCCCGATCTCGACCCGGACGGCACGGCGGGCGCGCTGCTCGCCGACCTCGTCGTCGACGCGTTCACGGACACCGCCACGGACGGCTGACGCGCCGTGCGGGGCCCGGGCGGACCCCGAGCGCGCGGAAATCCGGCCGACGGGCCTCTGGCCCACGCGGCCACCTGCGTGTTCCATGGTCACCGGGGGGCGCCCGGACCTGCGGCGGCCCGCAGCGAGGGAACGAGGGTGCCTTGGCCACGACCGTACGACGTGCCGTACTGAACCTGCCCGCAGCGCCGCTCGGGCCGGAGAACCCGCTCCCGCCGCTGCGGACGCCCGCCCCGCCGCCCGTGCTCGACCCCCGGGAACGGGCCGGCCTGCCCCGCGACATGGCCCGGCAACTGGGCCACCGGCCGCTGCGCACCGTCCTGCCCACCCGGCTGCTCGACGGTTACGGACGTGAGCGCACCCCCACCGGCATCGACGCCGTCGTCATCGAGAACGCCCGGCTGCGCGTCACCGTGCTGCCCGGACTCGGCGGCCGGATCCACTCCCTGCACCACAAGCCCACCGGTCGCGAACTGCTCCACCGCAACCCGGTCCTCCAGCCCGCCGCCTTCGCCCTCAACGGGGCCTGGTTCTCCGGCGGGATCGAGTGGAACATCGGCGCCACCGGCCACACCACCCTGTCCTGCGCACCGCTCCACGCCGCGCTGGTGCCCGCCCCCGACGGCTCCACGATGGTCCGGCTCTGGGAATGGGAGCGACTGCGCGACCTGCCCTTCCAGGTGGACCTCTGGCTCCCCGACGACTCCGACTTCCTCCACGTCGGCGTGCGGATACGCAACCCGCACGAACAGCCCGCACCGGTCTACTGGTGGTCCAACACCGCCGTCCCGGAGACCGCGGGTACCCGCGTCCTGGCCCCGGCCGACGAGGCCTGGCACTTCGGCTACGACCACGCGCTCACCCGGGTCGGCGTCCCGGAGTCGGGCGGCCTCGACCACACCTATCCACTGCGCTCCGAGTACCCCGCCGACCACTTCTACGAGCTGCCCGACGGCGCCCGGCGCTGGATCGCCGCGCTCGACGAGGACGGTCACGGACTCGCCCAGACCTCCACCGACCTGCTGCGCGGCCGCAAACTGTTCCGCTGGGGCCACGGGAGGGGCGGCCGCCGCTGGCAGGAGTGGCTGAACGGGCCCGGGAACGGCGGCTACGTGGAGATCCAGGCCGGGCTGTCCCGCACCCAGCTGGAGCACGTCCCGCTGGAGGCGGGCGCCGCGTTCAGCTGGCTGGAGTCCTACGGTCCGCTCTCCGCGGACCCGGCCGCCGTGCACGGCCGGGACTGGGCCGCGGCCACCGAGGAGGCCGCCGCGCGGCTGGAGGAGGCTCTCCCGCGCGGCGCGGTGGACGAGGCGTACGCCGCCTGGCTGCCGCACGCCGACGCCGAACCGGGCGAAGTGATCGCCACCGGCTCCGGCTGGGGCGCGCTGGAGGTGCTGCGGGGCGGCCACCGGCTGCCCGGCACCCCGTTCCCCGCCGCCGCCATCGGCGCCCAGCAGGCCCCCTGGCGGGAGTTGCTGGAGCACGGGACCCTGCCGAAGCCGGACCCGGACGGTATACCCGGCCCGACACCGGTCTCACCGCCCTGGCGGGACATGCTGGAGACCGCCGACGCCGACCCGCACACCGAATACCACCTCGGCATCGCGCAGTGGCACGCGGATGACCGGGCCCAGGCCGTCCGCAGCTGGGAACGCGGCCTGGAGAGCGGCCCCGCG
Organism: Streptomyces sp. CA-278952; assembly: GCF_028747205.1. Taxonomy (NCBI): domain Bacteria; kingdom Bacillati; phylum Actinomycetota; class Actinomycetes; order Kitasatosporales; family Streptomycetaceae; genus Streptomyces; species Streptomyces sp. CA-278952. The sequence goes on along the minus strand of NZ_CP112880.1, from coordinate 1,095,334 downwards.
CCGCGCTGGCCCCTGCTGCGCTGCCTCGCGGTCGCCGCCGAGGAGAGCGGCAGGCCGGCCCACGCCGCCGAACTGTACGCCGAGGCCTTCGCGGACCTCGGGACCCCCGGAGCGGAGGACCTCACGGCGTCGGCGGAGGGCACGGCCCTCCTCGTCGCCCTGGCCCGCGAGACCGTCGAGGCCCACCTGTCGGCCGGCCGGGCCGGGGCGGCCCGGGCGCTGCTGGCCGGGCTTCCGGGCGGGATCCGTGAGCGCGGACGCTTCCGGCTGCTTCTCGCCCGGACCCTGGTCGCCGAGGGAGACACCGGGGCGGCCCGGGAGATCTTCGACGCCGGATTCGAGGTCGCCGACCTGCGCGAAGGGGCCGGCATCCTCGGCGAGCTGTGGGCGTCCCTCAGCGACGAACCGCTGCCGGACGCCTACGACTTCCGCATGCGCCCGCCCCAGGAGTGACCGACTCGCACCCGGGCGGCCGGTCAGACGGTGACGTTGCGGTCCACGTACTCGAAGACCGAGCCGTCCGGGTGCAGCGCGATGAGGTTACGGCCCGCCGGGGTCGGCACCGGTCCCGCGATGACCCGCGCGCCCGCCCGGGTCAGCGCGGCGTTCGCCTCGTCGACGTCCTTGACGGCGATGGTCGCGCCCACCTTGCGGAGCACCTCCAGCTCCGACTCGGGCCCGCTCATCAACAGGAAGCAGCCGATCGCGGCCACCGACACCCCACCGCGCTCATAGCGCAGGGCCGACGTGCTCGTCAGCCCCTCGTAGAAGGCCACCGAGGCCTCCAGGTCGTCGACGCAGATACGCAGCGTGGTTCCGAGGATCTCCATGCCTACGAGGGTAGTTGGCGGCCGCCACCGGTGTGATCGGTTCCGGGCGGGCCGGATCCCCCTCTTCGCCCCGTACCGCACCGCCTCACCCCACGCCGGCCACTCCTCACCTCACGCCGGCCACTCCTCACCTCACGCCCGGCGCATGCTCACCTCACGCCCGGCAGAGCACCTCGCCGTGCGGGACCATGAACCAGCCGTCGCCCTCCTCGCCCCAGGAGCGCCACGCCCCGGCGATGGCCGTGAGCTGCTCGGCGCTCGCGTGCCCGCCCCGTACCGCCAGCTCGGCGTAGACCGAGTCCGTCGTACGGTCCGCCCACAGGCCGCTCCACCAGGCGCGGCTCTCCGGGGTGGCGAAGCACCAGGCGGCCGCGGTGGGGGTGATGTCGGTGAATCCGGCTTGCCGCGCCCAGGAGAGGAGCCTGCGGCCGGCGTCGGGCTCGCCGCCGTTGCCGCGGGCCACCCGGCCGTAAACCTCCAGCCACTCGCCGAGGCCGGGGGTCTCCGGATACCAGGTCATCGCCGCGTAGTCGCTGTCCCGCGCCGCGACCACCCCGCCGGGACGGCAGACGCGCCGCATCTCACGCAGGGCCTGGACGGGGTCGCCCACGTGCTGGAGCACCTGATGGGCGTGGACCACGTCGAACGAGTCGTCGGGGAAGTCCAGGGCGTGGACGTCGGCCACCGCGAACGCGACGTTGTGCAGGCCCCGTTCGGCGGCCACCGCGGCGGCCTGGCCGAGGATGTCCTCGGTGGTGTCCACCGCGGTGACCCGCCCCGGGGCGACCAGCGCGGCCAGATCGGCGGTGATGGTCCCGGGGCCGCAGCCGACGTCCAGCACGGCCAGACCGGGGCGGAGTTCGCCGAGGAGGTACGCCGCCGAGTTGGCGGCGGTACGCCAGCGGTGCGAGCGCAGGACCGACTCGTGGTGGCCGTGCGTGTACACGGCGGTCTCCTTCGGCATGGCGTTGCTTCCCTTCCCGAAACCTCGCGCCGACGGGCGCGGCGACAGGAACCACCGTACGCCGCCATGTCGAATGATGAGATAGGCGTCTTGCTATGCGGACGACATGGTGGTGGGGCCGGTGGGCGCTGCCCGAGGGGCCGACCTGGTCCCGTCCGGAGGGGGGCCTGGGTGGTCAGATCGGCATCGGGCAGTAGACGGTCAGTGCCTCCGGCAGCTTGTCGATCGTCAGTTCCGTTCCGGAGTGGGCCACTTCACCGTCGTACGCGTACGGAGTCCCCGGCGCGAGGCCGCCGATCCGCATCCGCCGCCGCCGCACGGCGGCATGGGCGGGGGAGCGGGTCAGCGGTCCCGCCACCGCCGCCGCCAGCAGACGCAACCCGGGTGTCCGGCCGCCGTGCACCACCCGGACGTCCAGCAGCCCGTCCGCCAGGTTGTGGCGGCGCCCCGGAGCGGGGCCCACCCGCTGGAAGAGTCCGTTGCCGACGAAGAGCAGCCACAACGGCCGCCTGCGTCCCTGGAGTTCGGCCTCCAGCGGCTGTCGGCCACGCAGCACGTGGAAGGCCGCGAGCACGCCGGCCGGCCAGCCGCCGATCCGCGGCGACCAGTGTTCCCGGGTCCGTACCAGTTCCGGATAGGCGCCCAGCGAGAAGGCGTTGAGGAAATACCCGTCCGCCCCGTCCGCACCCTTGGGCCCCGGCCGGAAGCGGCCGAGGTCCACCCGGATGGCATCGCCCGCGGCGAGGGCGGCGGCGGTGTCGTGGACGGTCTCGATGCCCAGGTCGTAGGCGAAGTGGTTCAGCGTCCCGCCGGGGAAGACCGCCAGCGGCATCCCGTGCGTCGCCGCCACGGAGGCCGCCAGATTCACCGTGCCGTCGCCTCCGCAGACGCCCAGCGCCCGTCCCCGCCCCGCCGCCTTCTCCATCGCGGCCGACAGCTCCTCCGGCGGCACCGCCACCACCTCCGCCGCGGGCAGCGCCTCGCGCACCAGCGACGCGGTCGCGGTGGCCGTGCCCGACTCCTGGTTCACCACCACGACGAGGCCCTTCCCGGCGGGCAGCGCCGGGGCCTCGCCCGGCGGGCGGCCGGGAGCGGGCAGCTGGCCCCGGGTGGGCACGACCCCGCGCAGCGCGAACGCGGCCCCTACGCCGAGCGCCGCACCCGCCAGCACATCACTCGGATAGTGCACCCCGGTGTAGACACGGGAGGCGGCCACGGCCAGCGCGACCGGGGCCACGACCGCGCCCCAGCCCTTGGACTCCAGGGCCACCCCGGTGGCGAAGGCCGCCGCCGACGCCGCGTGGCCCGAGGGGAAGGAGGTGGTGATCGGCTGCCGCTTGAGCTGCCGCACCACCGGCACCAGGTCCGCTATCGGCCGCTCGCGGCGCACCGCGCCCTTGCCGACCGTGTTGATCGCCACCGAGGCCACGGCGAGGGACGCAACCCCGCGCAGCGCGGCCCGGCGTGAGCGCGCACTGCTGCCGAGGGCCGCGATCCCGGCCGCCGCCCCGAACCAGAGCAGCCCGTGGTTGGCGCTCCGGCTCAGCTTCGGCAGCAGCGGATCGGCGCCCGGCCAGTGCCGGTCCGCGACGCTCCGGAAGACGGCCAGGTCACGCTCCTGCAGCCAGCCGCGCAACCGGGCGACGGCGGGAGCGGTGGTGTTGACGGTGGCGGGTGAGGTTCTCGGTGAGGACATGGACATGGATCAGCGAATACCCGGCAGGGCCACGCTGAACCAACAGGCGCGCTGAGACCCCGGCCACGTGCCGCCACCGGCCGGCGGAACAGCCAACCCGGCGACGGCCCCCGGGAGCGGGCGCGCGACTGGGCGGGCGGGCCGTCCGGAACCTCCGTATAAAGAAGCCAGGGGCCGTCGACATAAAGAAGCCAGGGGCCGTCGACCCGGAGAACGAACAGCGACCGGAGCACCCGGACCCGGACCAGATGTTCCGGACGGCGCGGCGAAGACGCCGGAGACTCCGCGGACGCGGAGCGAGGAAGCGAAGAGCGGCGGAGGAGGGCCGGATGCACGGGACCGAGGACCACGCACCCGCGCACGAGGACCACGGCCCCGTCCGCTACGGGCCGCCCGCCCCCGATCCCGGCCTCCCGGTCCTCCCGGAACTGGCCGCCGTCCTCGCAGCCGCCTCCGCCCGGACCCGCCCGGAACCCCCCGGCGGAGGCGCCCGGCTGCGCGAGGCGGCCCGCGGCTACTGGGACCGGCGGGGACTGCACGGGGCGGCGGGCGGCATCGCCGCCGCCCCCGGCGCCCAGCCGCTCCTCCTGGCCCTGATCGGCGCCCACGGCGGCGACGTCCTCATGCCGCGCCCCTGCCCCGCCTTCTGGATGCCGCAGTCCCGCCTGCTGGGGCGTCCCGCCTACCATGTGCCGACCCCGGCCGAATGCGGCGGCGTGCCCGACCCGTACGCCCTGCTGGAGACCGTCCGCCGGGTCCGTGCCGAGGGCGGCCGGCCGAAACTGCTGCTGCTGTCCGTCGTGGACGACCCCACGGCCACCGTCGCCCCGCCCGAGCTGGTCCACGAGGCGTGCGAGGCCGCGGTCGGGGAAGGGCTGCACATCATCAGCGACGAGACCTGGCGCGACACCGTGCACCGGCCCCGCGACACCGTTCTGCTCAGCCCCGCCGAGATGTGCCCGGACGACGTCACGGTGATCGCCGACCTGTCCGGAGCCCTCGTACCGGCCGCCTGGCCGGTCGCCGTCGCCCGATTCCCGGACACCGCCCGGGCCGCCGTCCGGCACGCCCGCACCCTGGACATCCTCACCGCGCTCGGCGCCCTCGTCGCGGCTCCGGTCGCCCACGCGGCCGCCCACGCCCTGGGCGAGCCGGAGTCCGTGCGCGAGCGGGCCCGGCGCGCCGCGGCGCTCCAGGCCCAGGTCGCCGCCGCCGCCCACCGCGCGGTCCTCGGCTCCGGCGCGCTGGCCCGCCCGCCACAGGCGGGCCGCCACCTCTACGCCGACCTGGGGCCGCTGCGCTCGCGGCTGGCGGACGTGGGTGTGACGGACTCCATGGAGCTTGAGGAGTACCTCACCGGCCGGCTCGGCGCACCCGCCCCGGGCGGACACCGCTTCGGGGACGAGCTGGGCGCCCTGCGCGTACGCCTGGGCACCGGGCCGCTGCTGGGCGCCACACCGCAGCAGCAGACGGAGTCCCTCACCGCGGCCGATCCCCTGGAGATCGGGCACGTGGCGCGGGCGCTGGACAGCTTCGCCGCCGTGTTCGGCGCGCTGCGCTGAGCACGGCCAGGCCCTGTCGTCGCGGTCCCGGCGTCGCCCGGAGGGCGGCCCTGCGGGGCAGACGGGAGGGTGACGACAGGGCCTACGACGGCTCGGGGCCGAACCGGGACCGCAGCCTGCGCCACACCGCCGGAGCCCCGCTGATCAGCAGCGTCAGGGCGACCGCCGCGACCACTCCCTGCCACGGCTCCGGGAACAGCGAACCGCCCAGGATGCCGATCAACTGGTACGTCGCCGCCCAGGCGAGGCAGGCCGGAACATCGCCCCGGGCGAACCGCCGCAACGGCATCCTGCCCAGCAGGCACGCCAGCATCACGGGGATCCGCCCGGCGGGAACGAGACGGGACAGCACCAGCACCATCCCACCGTGCCGCGCCAGCTTCTCCTGCGCCTGGGCCAGCCGCTCCGGCGCGGCCCGGCGGGTGATCGCCTCCAGCCACTTCGAGCCGTTCCTCGACCGGACCCCGCGCTGCCCCAGCCAGTACAGGCAGACGTCCCCGAGGAACGCGGCGGTCGACGCCGTCAGGAACACGAAGAGCAGGGTGAGCGGCGACGTCTGGTGGAAGGCCACCACCGCCGCCGAACTCACCAGCGCCCCCGTCGGCACCACGGGCACCAGGGACCCCAGCGCCACCAGCGCGAACAGCGTCGGATAGCCGACCGCCTGCTGGGTCGACTCGGGGGGCAGTTCCCGCACCACCTGCTGGATCTCCTGGATCACGGGCCGGCCACCGGTCTGACGCGTTCGCCGTGCCCCAGCAGATGCACGGTCACCTCGGGCGCACGCTTCGCCGCGTGCCGTACGAACTCGTCGCCCGGCGCGTGGAACTCGTGCGGGCGCACCCCGTCCAGACCGATCGGCCAGTACGTGCCGTAGTGCACCGGCACTGCCGACCTCGGCGCCAGACGGGTCAGCGCCTCGGCGGCGCGGGCCGGGTCCAGATGGCTGTGCCCGAGGTAGGGACCCCAGCCGCCCACCGGCAGCAGCGCCACGTCCACCGGCCCCACCGCCTCGGCCATCCCGTCGAAGAGCCCGGTGTCCCCGGCGAAGTACGTCCGCGCCTCGCCCTCGACCACATAGCCGAGCGCCGGCGCGCGGTGCGGCCCGACCGGCAGCCGCCGCCCGTCGTGCAGGGCGGGGACCGCCCGCACCCGCACCTCGCCGACGCGCACCGTCTCGCCCGGTCTCACCTCGGTGACGTGCAGCTGCCGCATCCGCCGCAGCGCCCGCAGACCCGGCACGGCCGCGACCGCGCCGCTCGGTACGACCAGCCGGCTGCCGGGAGCCAGCCGGGCCAGCGACGGCAGATGCAGATGGTCGGAGTGCAGATGGGAGACCAGCACCACCTCGGCGACCGCGGCCTGCGGTGGCGGTACCTCGCCCCGGCGGCGGCGCAGATGCGCGAAGCGCCGTACGAACAGGGGGTCGGTCAGCACCCGCACCCCCGAGTCCTCGATCGTGCAGGTGGCATGACCCCACCAGGTGATCTCCACCGGCACCTCGGCCTCCTCGCTCGATCCTCGTGATCCGTGATCCGTGATCCGTGCATTCCTGATCCCGGCGCGGCGCGCGCGGCCGTGCCCGCCCGCGCTGCCGGTACGAGCCTATGCGCCCCCCGTACCGTCCCGCCGAGCCTCGGAGGCTTCCACCGAAGCCGCTGACCGGCGCCGGCGCTATGAAAAGCTGAAGGTCGGGCTTCGGACGACCGGAGCCGGCGCGGAAGGGCACGAGGTGGACCGGCGTGGGTGACGGGAAGTGGCGTACGGCGGGCAGAGCCCTGATGCGGGTGATCGCGGTCTGGGCGGTGTCCACCCTCACCATGCTCGTGCTGGCCGGAGCCCTGCCCGACTTCCAGCTGCAGGCCGACAACGGCGACACCACCACCAAGACGGCCTTCACCGCCGCCTGGGGCGCGGGCGCCTTCGGCCTCCTGTCCGCCCTGGTCTGGCCCGTCCTCGTACGGGCCCTGCTCATCGTGCCCGCGCTCGTCCTGGGCGCCCTGGTCTTCTTCCTCAACGGCTCGCTGCTGCTGGTAGCGCTGCGCCTCATCCCGGACGGGCGCGGCGACGCCAACCCGGAGACTGCGGTCGTCGTCGCCGCCGTGATGTCCGCCGTCGCCTCCGCCACCTCCACCGCCCTCGCCGTCCGCGACGACGAGGCCTACCGCCGGCGGCTGTCCCGGCTCGCCGACCGGCGCCGCCGGCGCGGCCGCTCCCCGGGCCCGCCGGAACCGGGTCGCGACGGACCGCCCGGCACCGTCTTCCTCCAGCTCGACGGGGTCGGCCACGACGTCCTGGTGAAGGCCGCGGCCGACGGGCTCATGCCCACCGTCGCCGGCTGGCTCGACGACTCGTCCGGACACCGGCTCACCCCCTGGCGCACCGACTGGTCCAGCCAGACCGGCGCCAGCCAGCTCGCCATTCTGCACGGCAGCAACCACGACGTGCCCGCGTTCCGCTGGTACGAGAAGGAGACCCGCACCGTCATGGTCTCCAGCCGTCCCGCGAGCGCCCTCGAAATGCAACGCCGGGCCATTCAGCGCACCCGCGACGGCGGTCTGCTCACCGTCGACGGCGCGAGCCGGGGCAACCTCTTCAGCGGCGGAGCCGGACAGCTCGCCCTGGTGCTCTCGATGGCCGCCCGGCGCGGCAAGGGCCGCCGCTCCCGCGCCGGATACTTCGCCTACTTCTCCGACCCGGCCAACGCCACCCGTACGGCCCTGTCCTTCGTCGCCGAGGTCCTGCGCGAGATCGGCCAGTCGACCCGCGCCCGCGCCCGGAAGGTCACACCGCGGATCAAGCGCGGCGGGCTCTACCCGTTCATCCGCGCGTTCGCGACCGTCGTGGAGCGCGACGTGGTCGCCGCCGCAGTCCTCGGCGACATGTTCGCCGGACGCACCGCCGTCTACGCCGACCTCGTCGCCTACGACGAGGTCGCCCATCACTCGGGCCCCCACAGCCGCGACGCGGAGAAGGTACTCGTACGCCTCGACCGGTCCCTCGCGCTGATCGCCAAGATCGCCGACCACACCCCGCGCACCTATCGGATCGTGCTGCTCTCCGACCACGGCCAGAGCCCCGGGGAGACGTTCGCGGGGAAGTACGGGCTCACGCTCAAGGACCTCGTCCGGGCGGGCTGCGGGCTGCCCGTGCCCCGCCGGGCCCAGCGCACCCGCAGCGCCTCCGAGGCCCGCGACGCGGTGCGGATCGCCCTGCACCGCCCCGTCGAGGGGCAGGAGGCCGAGCACCCGGCCAAGCTCTCCGACCCGATCGTGCTGGCCTCCGGCAACCTCGGGCTGATCTCCTTCCCCGACATCGAGGGCCGCGCCTCCCGCGAAGAGATCGAGCGCCGCCACCCGGCGCTGCTCTCCACGCTCGCCAACCATCCGGGGATCGGGTTCCTCCTCGTACGCGCCGGGGAACAAGGCTCCGTGGTGCTCGGGCCCGGCGGGGCCGAAGTGCCCGTCGCCGAACTGACCGACGGCGAGGGGCCGCTCGCCGTCTTCGGCGTCGGGGCGGCCGCCGCCGTACGGCGCACCGACACCTTCCCGCACGTCGCCGACGTGATGGTCAACTCCATGTACGACCCCGCCACCGGGACCGTGCACGCCTTCGAGGAGCAGATCGGCTCGCACGGCGGTCTCGGCGGCGAACAGGCCCGGCCGTTCCTGCTCTGGCCGCGCGTGCTGACGGACCCGCTCGACATCGTGGCCGCCGAGACCGCGGAGGGCGCACCCGCACCGCCGGGCGGCGGGCTGGTGGGCGCCGAGGCGGTGCACCGGGTGCTGACCCGCTGGCTCCAGGAGACCTCCGGGCCGCAGATACCGGTGCGGGCCGAGGGGTTCGGCGGGACGGGCCCGGCGGACGAGCCGTTCCCGGGCGACGCCCCGGCCCCGGTACCGGAAGCGCCGGGCACGACGGCCTGACCGGGGGGCCGTCCTCCGACGGGCTGCTTCTCCGGCAGAGGCGTCGCTCCTCGATGATGCGCTCTCCGGCGAGCCGTCCGAGCCGGCAAGCCGTCCGCCGCCCGATCAGGCCGCCTGTCGCCGGATCAGGCCGCCTGTCGCCGGATCAGGCCGCCTGTCGCCGGATCAGGCCGACTGTCGTCGTACCAGCGTCGGCGGGAAGAGCACGGAGGGCGAGGGGCCGCGCGGCTCGCCGATCTGCTTCAGCAGCAGCCGGGCCATCTCCGCGGCCATCTCCTCCACCGGCTGCCGCACCGTGGTCAGGGGCGGGTCGCAGGCGGCCGCCGCGCTGCTGTCGTCGAAGCCGACCACCGCCACGTCGGACGGCACGTCGCGCCCGGCCCGGAGCAGGACCGGGAGCGCGCCCAGGGCCATCAGGTCGGAGGCGATGAACACCCCGTCGAGGTCGGGGCGGTCCGCCAGCAGCCGCCGCATCGCCGCGGCCCCGCCCAGATGCGTGAAGTCCCCCTCGGCGCAGGCCACGTCGTCGATGCCGTGGGCGGCGACGGCCTCCAGGAAACCGGTCAGCCGCACCTGACCCGCCGGCTGGTCCTGGGGGCCCGAGACGGTGCCGATGCGGCGTCGCCCCAGCGCGGCCAGGTGGTCGGCCGCCAGCCGCGCCCCGGCGTGCTGGTCCACCTCCACATAGGCCAGCGGGGACGGACGGTGGGGACGGCCCGCGAGGACGGCGGGCATCCTGGTGTCCTGGAGCAGCCCGGGAAGCGGGTCGTCGGCGTGCGTGGTGATCAGCACGACCCCGTCGACATGGCCGTGGCGCAGATAGGAGAGCAACTGGCCCCGGGACGCCTCGTCGTCGGCCAGCATCACGACCATCTGGATGCCCGCGGGGCGCAGTACCTCCAGCAGCCCGCTGACGACCCGCCCGAAGTACGGGTCCGAGAACATCCGGCCGACGAACGGCTCGGACATCGGCCGTCGTTCACGCTCCGAGACCACCAGGGCCACCGAGTCGGTGCGCCGCGTCACCAGCGAGCGGGCGGCCCGGTTGGGCACGTAACCGGTGGTCGCCACCGCCTTCTCGACCACGGTGCGCAGGGCGGGGTCCACCGTGGTCGCCCCGTTGATCACCCGGGACACCGTCGCCCGTGACACACCGGCCACGGCCGCCACGTCCTCCAAGGTCGCGGGGCGTACGGGCTGCGGCACTTCGGCTGTCATGCAGCCCTTTATACCCGCAGGCCGGCCGCCCCGTTCAGCCGAGGCCCGCACCGCGCCCGGCAGCCGTTCCGGCTCGGCGAGGAAGGTCTCGCGCGCCCTCACGAGGGGGTCGGCCCCGGCACCGGGGGCGTTGTCAGTGGTGGGCGGAAGAATGGTGGCCATGACGAACTCAGCTGCTGTGCTCGCCGATGCCGCCGCCTATGCCGCCGCGGTGGAAGAGGCCTCCCTCGCCGCCGCCGCGTACTACGCCACGGGCGAGAGCGCGCTGGACGACGACGCCTATGACCGGCTGGCGCGCGGAATAGCCGCGTACGAGGCGGACCACCCGGAGGAGGTGCTCGCCGACTCGCCGACGGGCAAGGTCGCGGGCGGGGCCGCCGTCGGCGACGTGCCGCACACGGTGCCCATGCTCTCGCTGGACAACGTGTTCTCGGCGGAGCAGTTCGTGACCTGGACCGCGTCGCTGGAGCGGCGGATCGGCAGGCCGGTGACCGCGTGGAGCGTGGAGCCGAAGCTCGACGGCCTGGCGGTCGCCGCGCGCTACCGGGACGGCCGGTTCGAGCGCCTCATCACCCGGGGCGACGGCACGGCCGGCGAGGACGTCTCGCACGCGGCCGGCGCCGTCGTCGGCCTGCCGGAGCGGCTGGCCGCCCCGGTCACCATCGAGGTGCGCGGCGAGATCCTCATGACGAACGAGCAGTTCGAACAGGGCAACGCGATCCGTACGGAACACGGCGGCGCCCCCTTCGCCAACCCGCGCAACGGGGCCGCGGGCACCCTGCGCGCCAAGGACCGCGCCTACCGGGTGGAGACGACCTTCTTCGCGTACGGCGCGCTGCCGCTGCCCGATTCCGGGGAGCTCGCCGGGACCCTCGCCGAACTGCCCCACAGCGAGGTCCTGGCGTACGTCGCCGATCTCGGCGTGCACACGGCCGCGGGCACCGACGTCGCGCCGCTCCGGGCCACCACGGTCGAGGAGGTCCAGGCTCGGGTGGACGGGATAGGTGCCCTGCGCGCCTCGCTGCCGTTCGGCATCGACGGGATCGTGATCAAGGCCGATGTGGCGGCCGACCAGCGCGAGGCCGGCTCCGGCACCCGCGCGCCCCGCTGGGCCATTGCCTACAAGCTGCCCGCCGTGGAGAGGATCACCCGCCTGCTGGCCGTCGAGTGGAACGTGGGGCGCACGGGCATCATCGCGCCGCGCGCCGTCCTGGAACCCGTGGAGATCGACGGCTCCACCGTCGGTTACGCCACCCTGCACAACCCGGCCGACATCACCCGCCGCGACCTGCGGCTGGGGGACCAGGTCATGGTCTACAAGGCCGGCGACATCATCCCGCGCATCGAGGCCCCCGTGGTTCACCTGCGCACCGGCGACGAGACGCCCATCGCCTTCCCCGAGAGCTGCCCGCAGTGCGGCTCCGGCATCGACACGAGCGAGCAGCGCTGGCGCTGCACCCGGGGCCGTGACTGCCGTCTGGTCGCCTCCGTCTCGTACGCGGCGGGGCGCGATCAGCTCGACATCGAGGGCCTCGGCTCCACACGGGTCGTCCAGCTCGTCGACGCGGGCCTGGTCGCGGACTTCGCTGACCTGTTCACCCTGGAGCGGGAGCAGTTGCTCGCCCTCGACCGGATGGGCGAGACCTCCACGGACAACCTCCTGGCGGCCATCGAAACCGCCCGGACCAGGCCGCTGTCCCGGGTCTTCTGCGCCCTGGGGGTGCGGGGCACGGGGCGTTCCATGTCGCGTCGCATCGCGCGCTATTTCGCCACGATGGACCGGATCGTCGCCGCCGACGCGGAGACGCTCCAGCGGGTCGACGGCATCGGCAAGGAGAAGGCGGCCGCGGTGGTCGCCGAGCTGGTGGAGCTGGCGCCGCTGATCGACAAGCTCGTCGCCGCCGGGGTGTCCATGACGGAGCCGGGGGCCACCCCGCCTCCGGAGCCGGGGACGGAGGAGCCGGCGGCCGCGGCGGCAGGCGCGGAGGCGGAGGCCGGTGGCGACGCCGAAACCGGCCCCGCGCTGCCCCTGGCGGGGATGACCGTGGTGGTCACGGGCGCGATGTCCGGAGCGCTGGAGAAGCTGTCGCGCAACCAGATGAACGAGCTGATCGAGCGGGCCGGCGGCAAGTCGTCCTCCAGCGTCTCCAAGCGCACGAGTCTGCTGGTGGCCGGGGAGAAGGCGGGATCCAAGCGGACCAAGGCGGAGGATCTGGGGGTCCGGATCGCGGTGCCGGAGGAGTTCGCGATGCTGGTCGGCGCCTTCCTGGCGGCGGGCGAGGAGGTCTGAGCCGGTCGGCTGCCGTGCGCGCCGCGCCGGTGCGCCTGTGAATCAGTGAGGAAGTGGCGTTCCACCACCCCGTATTGCATAGTGAGGGCTCGGCCGTGCCTCGCTATCAGTGGGGGCGACGGGTGCGTGGGCGGCTGCGATGGGCGGCCGGGGGTGAGGGACGATGCGTTCTGTGCACGACGGACAGCGACCGGGTCGCGCCGTCCCGCCGGCGTCCGAGGACGCCGGTACGGGCCGAAGGTCTCCCTCCCTCGGCGGACCGGGAGCACCCGACGGGCTGCACGGACTTCGCGGGCCTCACGGACTGCGCCATTTTCACGGGCTCCACGCACCTGACCGAGTGGAACCTGCCCGGACCGTCCCCGTCCCGACCGCTGCTCTCCCGACCTCTGCGGTCCCGGCCGTTCGCGGCCCGCTCACTTCCGCGCCCGGCGAGTGGCGAGGGCCGCTCCGCCCGGGTGTGGGCCCATGGGGGAAGGGCCCCGGACCGCTTCGTGACGGGAGCGGTGCCGGGGCATTCGGGGCGGGGCGTTTCCCCGGGGGGCTCCGGACACGCCACCAGCAGCTGTGCGCCCCGGGCGCCCAGGGCGCACGGAGCCTTCCCCCGGCCACCCGGGGACTGGCCCTGGACCTGGGCAGCTCCCGCACCCGGGCGTGGGTGCCCGGCCGGGGACTGGTTCTCGACGCGTTCCCCGGCTCCGGTTACCACGGGGGCGACGAGCGGTCGGTCCGGCGCGGGCGCATCGTCGACCCCGAGTCCTGCGGCCGGCTGCTCGGCCGCATCGCCGACGCGGCCCTGGGGCCGGACCGCAGCGACAGCGTGATCGTTCTCAGCCACCCCGTGCTCGCCGGGGCCGAACACCGTACCGCCGCGCGCGCCCTGCTCGCCGGGCTCGGGACGTCGCGCGTCCTGGTCCTCAGCAGCGCCCGGGCCGCCGCCGCGTACGCCGGACCGAGAGAGACGGGCCCTCTTCTCGTCGTCGACATGGGAGCCGAGCTGACCGAGGTCACGCTCCTGGTCAACGGCTTGGTGGCCGACGCCCGGCAGGCCGAGAGCGGACTGGACGACCTCGACCGCCTCGATCCGGCGAAGCTGCCGGCCGTCCTCGTCCGCACGGTGCTCGACATGATCACGTCCATGTGGCGACACGACCGGCACGGCGCGATCCGCGGGGCCCTGCGGAAGGGCCCCGTGCTCGCGGGCGGCGGCGCGCTGCGAGCCGACGTCACCGATCGCATCGCCCACTGCCTCGGCACCCGGGTGCGCCTGGCCGACGACCCGTCGACCACGGTCGTCCGCGGCGCCGGACAGATCCTCAGCTCCGTGCTCCGCCACCCGACGGTGTCGCACGAGCGATTCGGCCGACCGAGGTGATGCCGCACCCGGGACCCTCCCGGCCGAACGCGTCCCGGGTGCGGTCTCTGCTGGCCGCGCTGTTCCTCACCGTCCTCACTCTGGTCGGCGGCGCCGCCTCGGCCACCGGTGCCGCGCTCGCGCCGCCGGCCTCCCGGAGCCTCGCGTCCGTCGTCACCGCCGCCGCCTCGGCCCCCACCGCACCGCAGCCCCACCACGCCGGGCACGACTCCCGGCACCGCGCTGGACACGACTTCCGGCACCGAGCCGGGCACGAGACCGGGCATCGCTCCCGGCACCTCAGCGGATCCGACCGCGAGGGACCGGACCGTGCGAGCGGGGCCGTGGCGTACACGGGTGCGGGTGCGGGTGCGGTGGCGCAGGCCGGGCACGAGCAGCCCAGGGCGGCGGCCGATCCGGCGCAAGCCCCCCGGGCGGGCACCGGCCGGGCGTACCTGCTTCTTCACGCGGCACCGCCGCCGCACGACGCGCTGACGCCCGCTCCACCGGGGGCGGCCGAGCCGCGCGCCGGCGTGCGGCACGTCGTCGCGGATTCCTCCGACGTACCCGGCGGCCGCAGGGGCGCGCTCCCCGACGTCCGGGGACCTCCGGGCAGGACCACCGGTCCCTCGACCGGTCGTCCGTCCTGTTCTGCCGATCCGGCGCCGCGTCCTCACTGAGATGAGGGCGCCCGGCGCCCCACCGGAGGATTTCCATGACTCGCGCCACCACGGTGCGAGCGGTTCTGGCCGTCGCCGTCCTGCTCGTCTCCGTCTACATCAGCCTGACCATGTCGCCCAGACTCGGCCTCGATCTCCAGGGCGGCACCCGTATCGTGCTCCAGGCCCGGGACACCGCCACCGTCGAGGCGGACCGGGAGACCACCGACCGCACCCTGGAGGTGCTGCGGCAGCGCATCGACTCGCTGGGCGTCTCCGAGCCGACCCTGACCCGGTCCGGCGAGGACCGGATCATCGTCGAACTGCCCGACGTCCAGGATCCGCGCCAGGCCGCCGAAGTGATCGGCCGGACGGCTCAGCTCACCTTCCACGCGGTCGAGGGCCCGGCGGCCGAGGAGCCGGACGAGAAACCTTCGGGCTCCGATCCCACCGCCGACCCGGGCTCCACCGCCGACCCCGGGCCCACCACCGACCCCGACCGGCTTACCCTCCCCGACGAGCAGGGCCGCGCCCTCGCCCTCGGCCCCTCCCGGCTCTCCGGCGCGGGCGTCGAGGACGCCACCGCGGGCTTCGACGCGCAGGGCGGTGCCGGCTGGAGCGTCTCGCTCGAATTCCGCGAGGACGCCGGTCAGGACTGGAAGAGGCTGACCGGCGAGGCCGCCTGCCATCCCGCCGGGGACGACCGCCGGAGGGTCGCCATCGTCCTCGACGAGAAGGTCATCTCCTCGCCGCAGGTCGACCCCTCGGTCGGCTGCCGGGCCGGACTGCCGTCCGGGGCCACCCAGATCACCGGCTCGTTCAGCGCGGACGAGGCGCGTGACCTGGCGCTGCTCATCAAGGGCGGGGCCCTGCCCGTGCCCGTCGAGATCGTCGAGCAGCGGACCGTCGGCCCGACGCTCGGCGCGGCTGCCATCGACGCGAGCGCCCGGGCGGCGCTCATCGGCGCAGCCGCCACCGCACTCTTCATCACGCTCGTCTACCGACTCTTCGGTGCGCTGGCCGCCGTGGCGCTGGCCGCGTACGGGGTGATCTCCTACGCCGCGCTCGTCGCCCTCGGTGTCACGCTGACGCTCCCCGGGCTCGCCGGTTTCGTCCTGGCGATCGGGATGGCGGTCGACGCGAACGTCCTGGTCTTCGAACGGGCCAGGGAGGAGTGCGCCGCAGGGCCGAAACGCTCCCTGCGCTCCGCGCTGGCCACCGGATTCACGAAGGCGTGGAGCGCGGTCGCCGACTCCAACGCGACCACGTTGATCGCGGCCGGGCTGCTCTTCTTCCTGGGCTCGGGTCCGGTCAAGGGCTTCGGGGTCACGCTCGCCATCGGGGTCATCGCCTCGATGTTCTCCGCGCTGGTCATCGCCCGCGCGCTCACCGAGATCGCCGCGAGCACCCGCTTCGTCAGCGACTACAGGGGCGTCAACGGCATCGCGCGCCCCGGCGCCGTGCGGACCTGGCTGGTCCGCAAGGACCCGGAGCTCTTCCGGAAGCCGGTCCGCTGGCTCGTCGTATCGGCGGCCCTGGTCGCCGTCGCGGTGGCCGGGATCGTGGTGCGCGGCGTCGATCTGGGCGTGGAGTTCACCGGGGGCCGGCTGGTGGAGTACTCCACGAGCCGCCCGGTCGACGTCGAGACGGCCCGGGACACGCTCGCCGCCGCCGGGTTCGGGGACGCCGAGGTCACCACGGCCGGGGAAGGCGACCTGTCCGTACGCACAGGGAAGCTCGACAACGACGGTGAACACGCCCTGCGGACCGCCCTCGCCGAGGAAGGGGGCGAGACGACGAAGGTGCGGGACGAGCTGATCGGCCCGAGCCTCGGCGACGAACTGCGGCGCAACGCCCTGATCGCCCTCGGGGTCGCCGTCGCCGTTCAGCTGGCCTACTTGGCGGTCCGGTTCCGCTGGACGTTCGCCGTAGCCTCCGTCGGGGCCATGATGCACGACGTGATCCTCGTGGTGGGGGCCTTCGCCTGGCTGGGACGGCCGGTGGACGGCATCTTCCTGGCCGCCCTGCTCACCGTCATCGGCTACTCGGTCAACGACTCGGTGGTGGTCTTCGACCGGGTACGGGAGACGTGGGGGGCGAACCGGCGGACACCGCTGGACACCATCGCCCGCCGGGCCGTCCTCCAGACCGTTCCGCGCACGGTGAACACCGGGGTGGGCGCGCTGTTCATCCTGGCCGCCCTCGCGGTGCTGGGCGGCGACTCGCTCGCCGACTTCGCGCTCGCCCTGCTCATCGGCATCGTCGTGGGCACGTGGTCCTCGGTGTTCACCGCCGTACCCGGGGCCATCCTCCTGGAGCGGAACGCCAAGGCCCCGCCGCCCGCCCCCGGGAAGCGGAAGGGGAAGGGCTCGGCAGGCGGGAGCGCGGGCGCGTCCCGGCGCGATCCGCTCGACAACGGAGCGCGCGTCTGAGGTGATCCCGCGCTCCGGCGCCACGACCGGCCGCCCCGGCCAGGCGCCAGGCGCCAGGAGGAGGCAGGGGCAGGGTCAGGACGGGACGTGCGCGTGCAGATAGGCGGCCGTCTCCCGGTCGGCGGGGAGGAACGTCTCGATGGCCAGCTCGGCCACCGTCACGTCCATCGGCGTGTTGAACGTCGCGATCGACGACACGAACGACAGGACCCGGCCCCCGTGTTCGAGCAGCATCGGCAGCGCGAACGCGGCGGAGCGCTCCCGCCCCGCACCGCCCGCACCGTCGGTGCGACGGTCCGCGCCGGCTGCCCGTGCGGGGACCGGATAGGCGGCCACCTCGTCGTACAGCGCACGCAGCTCCGGCGAGCGTACGAGGGCGATCTGGCGGCCCATCTGCGCCAGCAGGTCCGCCCGCCACTCCGGGAGGTTCACGATGCGCGGGGCGAGCCCCTCCGGGTGGAGGGTGAGCCGCATGGCGTTCACCGGCGGGACCAGCAGCTTCTCCGGCACCCCCTCCAGCAGCAGGGCGATCCCCCGATTGGCCGCCACCACCCCGTAGGTGCCGTCCACCACGAGCGCCGGATACGGCTCGTACGCCGCGAGCAGCCGGTCGAGGCTCTCGCGGAGGGAGGCCATCGCGGGGTCGTCGAGCGGCGTCTGCGCGTAGCGGGGCGCGTAGCCGGCGACCACCAGAAGGGCGTTGCGTTCACGGACCGGGACGCCCAGCTCCTCGGCCAGCCGCAGGACCATGTCCTCGCTGGGCCGGGAGCGGCCCGTCTCGATGAACGAGATGTGGCGGGCCGAGGAGTCGGCGCGAAGGGCCAGCTCTAGCTGGCTGATGCGCCGCTGTTCCCGCCAGTCCCGCAGCAGCGGCCCTACTCCCGTGTCGGGCAAGACAGTCGTCATGCCAAGACCGTAACGTCACCGGCGGGCCGGGGCCGGTACGGGCCGCCCCGGCCCGCTGTGACGCATGCGCCGATCCACCGAAACCCACGGGAGCCGTTCCATGAGCGCAGAGCCGCTTTCGCCGACCGAGATCGACCGCCGGCTGGAGAGCCTGCCCGGCTGGGCGCTGGAAGGTGACCGGCTCACCCGGACCTTCCGGCTGCCCTCGCACGTCGCCGCCGCCGCGCTGACGGTCCACATCGCGCGGATCCAGGACGAGCTGAACCATCACTCGGACCTGACGCTCGGATACAACACGGTGGCCCTCTCCGTCCACACGCACGACGCGGGAGGCGCGGTCACCGAGAAGGACCTCGCGCTCGCCGCCCGGGTGGCGTCCGCCGCCGTGGCCCACGGAGCCGAGTAGCCCGGCGGGCCCGGGACTCAGGCCACCGTGCCGAACCTCGGGTGCGCGCCGAGCCACTGCGCGTAGCTCGGGCTGCGCGACACCGCCTCGGCGTAGGCCGCGCGGGTCGCTCCGGCCACCGTCCCCGCCGCGGCGTCCGCGGCGGGGGAGTGCGGGTGCCAGCCCACCAGATGACGCCAGCTGAGCGGCGCGCCGGCCAGCGGTCTGGTCACCAGGCCGGGCGCCGGCGGGAACGTCGCCCGGCACAGCCCTATCGCCCGCCCCACCTGCACCAGATGGACGACGGACGAGGTGTCCGTCTCGTACACCGACACCGGGGTGAAGCCCGACCGCGCGCAGGCCGAGGTGAAGCAGTCGGAGAAGCAGCCGTCGCCGGGCACATCCGCCCAGCACTCGTCCGCGAGGGCCGCCAGCTCCAGCTCCGTCTCACCGGCCAGGGCGTGATCCTCCGGCAGCATCACGAAGACCGGGTCCACCCCGACGACCTCCCAGACCAGCCGGTCCGCCAGCGGCGGCGGGCTCTCGCCGCACGTTCCGATCAGCGCGAAGTCCAGCCGGCCGTCGATCACCAGCGAGGCGATCTCGGCGACCGACCACGAGGTGTACGTCGACACCGGCACCGACGGGTGCGCGGCGGCCATCCGGTCCACCAGGCCGCCGAGCAGCGGACCGTGCGTGCCGCCCAGCCGGAACCGGTCCAGCGACCCCGTGGCATTGGCGAACCGCACCGCCTCCGCCTGGAGTTCACTGACCGCGGGCAGCACCACCCGGGCCCGTCCCAACACCAGTTCGCCGAGCGGGGTGGCCCGCGCCCCGGTGTGGTCGCGGTCGAACAGGGAGCCGCCCAGGGCCTTCTCGATCCGCCGCAGCTGAGCGCTGAGGGCAGGCTGGGCAAGCCCCAGCGTGGCGGCGGCCTTGGTGAGGCTGCCCGTGTCGGCAATGGCACGGACCGTTCGCAGATGGCGCAACTCAAGCTCCATAAGGGCAAGTTATGGGCCCAGGCGCACCCCGGCAATATGTGCGCTCCGCCTACCGTTCGGTCGGTGTATACGGGGTGTACTCCGTCGGCCCGGGCGGCGGGACGCGGCGTTCCGGTTCAGCCGTACCAGGCGCCGTCCCGGGCGGTGTACGAACCCGAGCGCTGGTCCCCGGTCAGCGCGGCCGGCTCGATTTGCCGGACCGGCAAAGAAGATTGCCGGGCGACCGTCCTTCGGAGAGGCTGATCCCATGAGCAGCCACGCCGGTCACGGCCACCACGACGCGCACGCACCCGCCACGCCCGTAGACGCCCACGCCCCTGCCCACGCCCATTCCCCTGCCCATGTGCACGGATCGGGCGGCGATCCGGCGACGGACATCGACTGGGACGTCCTCGGACCCCTGCTGGAGCAGGAGGCCGAACTCAACGGCGCGCAGTACGAGGAGGCGGCCCGCTGGATTGCCGCCCTGCCCACCGCGCCGAACGTCCGCCGGGTCCTGGACATCGGCAGCGGCCCCGGCGTCGTCTCCTGCCTGCTGGCCGAGGTCTTCCCGGAGGCCGAAGTGGTGGCGGTGGACGCCACACCCGCCCTCCTGGAACGCGCGAAGAACCGCGCGCGACGCCTCGGCGTGATCGACCGCTTCCTGACCCTGGAGGCCGAACTCCCCGCGGACTTCGACCGGCTGGGCGAGGCCGATCTGATCTGGGCGGGCAACTCCCTGCACCACCTGGGCGACCAGCGCGCTGCTCTGGCCGGTTTCGCCGGGCTCCTGCGGCCCGGTGGCACGGTCGCGCTCGTCGAGGGTGGGCTGCCCACCCGACGGCTGCCCCGCGACATCGGCATCGGACAGCCCGGCCTGGAGGCTCGTATGGGCGCGGCCGCCGCCACCCGCTTCCAGCACATGCGGTCCGAACTCCCGGGCGCGAAGCGGGAGACCGAGGACTGGAGTGCGCTCTTCACCGCGGTCGGCCTCGTCCCGCAGGGCGCCCGGAGCTTCCTCCTCGACCTGCCCGCCCCGCTCTCGGGACCCGCCCGCGACCATGTCGTCGCGAGCATCACCCGCGAGCGGGAGGTGCTGGGCGAGCTGCTGTCGGCCGAGGACAGCGCGGTGCTGGACCGGCTCCTGGACCCCGAGGACCCCGAAGGCCTTCACCACCGCCCCGATGTCCACCTGCTCACCGCCCGCACGGTCCACCTGGGCCGCCGCGACTGAACCGGCGACGCCGTCCCGGGCTACCCCGCTGCCCTGGACACCGGCTCCAACCGCCACCACCCGGGCTACCCCCGCTGCCCTACGACACCGGCTCCAACCGCCACCACTGGAAGGGGGAGTCGGTGTCCTCCCACTGATGAATCGCGCCGCCGTCCACGGTGGAACGGTCCGCGACCTCCATGACGAGCCCGCTGATGAAACTCACCAGCGTCACCGTCCCGGGCGCCTCCGCGTGCTGCTCGATCAGCCACTCCTGGGCACCGAAGTTGTTGGCCTTCCACTGCTGGATGCGGGTGCCGTTCGACGTATCGGCATTGGCCACGTCCAGCCGCTTCCCACTGTGCTCGTTGACCAGGTGGAAGAGGGCCGCGCCCTCGTGCACCGGGGCCAGCCGCCACACCTGCGCGGCCGTCCCGTCGTCCTCGCCCTGCTGGACCCGGGCCCCACTGCCCTTGGCCGCGCCGTACACCTCCAGCACCAGCTTGCTGCCGACGTTGCGCAGGCGGTACGGACCCGCCTCGACGACGGGCGCGAGTTCGCCGCTCATGTTTCCCTGTCTCCCCGGTTCGACCTGTGTACTGCCGTGCTGCCGCCGGCGCACCGGCTGACGACGGCGCCCCCACCGTGATCCCGGTGGGGGCGCCGTCGGCCGGACGCTCAGGCGCCGACGTTGAACTCCGCCGGGTCCGAGCCGAGCCGCTTGCCCTCGTCCAGGGCGGCGAAGGCGGCGAGGTCGTCGGCGTCCAGCTCGAAGCCGAACACGTCGAGGTTCTCCTTGATCCGCGAGGGGGTCACGGACTTCGGGATCGCGATGTTGCCGGTCTGCAGATGCCAGCGCAGCACCGCCTGGGCGGGCGTACGGCCGTGCTTCTGGGCGATGGCGACGACCGTCGGCACCTCCAGCAGGCCCTTGCCCTGGCCCAGCGGCGACCACGCCTCGGTGGCGATGCCGTGCTCGGCGTGGAAGGCGCGGAGCTCGCCCTGCTGGAGCTGCGGGTGCAGCTCGACCTGGTTGACGGCCGGCACCACGGAGGTCTCGGCGAGCAGCCGCTCCAGGTGCTCGGGATGCAAGTTCGACACGCCGATGGCCTTCGCGCGGCCGTCGGCAAGGATCTTCTCCAGCACGTTGTACGTCTCGGTGTACGCGTCCTTCGCCGGGACCGGCCAGTGGATCAGGTACAGGTCGACGTAGTCCAGGCCGAGCTTGTCCAGCGAGGCGTCGAAGGCGCGCAGGGCGCGGTCGTGGCCCTGCTCGCTGTTCCACAGCTTCGTGGTGACGAAGAGCTCGTCACGGGCGACGCCGGAGGCGGCGATGGCCTTGCCGGTGCCGGTCTCGTTCTCGTAGATCGCGGCGGTGTCGATGCTCCGGTACCCGGTCTCGATGGCCGTGGCGACCGCCTTCTCCGCCTCGCCGTCCGGCACCTGCCAGACACCGAAACCGAGCTGCGGCATGTCGAGGCCGTTGTTGAGGGTGATGGAGGGGACCTGGCTCACGAGCGATCGATCCTAACGTCGTCGGTTGATAACTCCCCACGACAACGACCGGGCAGGTCCCAGCATTCCCGCCCCCTTCCGGCAGCCTCGAACGCGCCGCCCCGCCGCCGCGCCGCCGCCGGGTCAGTGGTACAGCGCGTCGACCTCGACCGCGTACGCCGTCTCGATCGCCTTGCGCTTCAGCTTCAGCGAGGGCGTCAGCAGCCCCGTCTCCTCGGTGAACGGATGGGCCAGGATCCGGAACGTACGGATCGACTCGGCCTGGGACACCGCCGTATTGGCGGCCACCACCGCCCGGCGGACCTCCATCTCCAGATCCGGGTCCCGCACCAGGTCGGCCGGGCCGAGCGGGGTGCGACCCCGCATCGACAGCCAGTGGTCCACGGACTCCTGGTCGACGGTGACGAGCGCCGCGATGTACGGGCGGTCGTTGCCGACGACGATGCACTGCGCCACCAGCGGATGCGCCCGTACGCGTTCCTCCAGACCGGCCGGGGAGACGCTCTTGCCGCCGGACGTCACCAGGATCTCCTTCTTCCGCCCGGTGATCGTCAGATAGCCGTCCTCGTCCAGCGCACCGAGATCCCCGGTGGCGAGCCAGCCGTCCCGCAGCACTGTCCGGGTGGCCCCGGGGTTGCCCAGATAGCCGGAGAACACGTTCGGCCCGTGCAACCACACCTCGCCGTCGTCCGCGATGTGCACCGATGTTCCGGGGATGGGCTGACCGACCGTGCCGTACCGGGTGCGCTCGGGAGGGTTCGCCGTCGCCGCGGCGGTCGACTCGGTCAGCCCGTACCCCTCGAAGACGCTCACCCCGGCGCCCGCGAAGAACAGCCCGAGCCGGCGGTCCATGCCCGAGCCGCCCGACATCGCGTGCCGCACCCGGCCGCCCATCGCGTCGCGGACCTTCTTGTAGACGACCTTGTCGAAGAACTGGTGCTGCATCCGCAGCCCGGCCGAGGGGCCGGGACCGTCCCCGAACGCCTTCCGCTCCATGGCCTCGGCGTACTTCACCGCGATGTCGACGGCCTTGTCGAACGGCCCGGCCCGGCCCTCCGCCTCGGCCTTGCGCCGGGCCCCGTTGTACACCTTCTCGAAGATGTACGGCACCGCCAGGATGAACGTCGGCCGGAACGTCACCAGGTCCGGCATCAGCGCGTTCGCGGACAGCTCCGGCTGGTGGCCGAGCTTGACCCGGCCGCGGACCGCGGCGATCTCGACCATCCGCCCGAAGACATGGGCCAGCGGCAGGAAGAGGAGGGTGGCCGCCTCGTCGCCGGGCTGGGAGTGGAACACCGGCTCCCAGCGCGTAACCATCGTGTCGCTCTCGAACATGAAGCTCGCGTGGGTGATCACGCACCCCTTGGGGCGGCCCGTCGTCCCCGAGGTGTAGATGACGGTCGCCACGGAGTCGGGCGTCACCGCGCGCCGGTGCCGCTGCACCACCTCGTCGTCGATGTCCGCGCCCGCCCCGAACAGCTCGTCCACCGCTCCGGCGTCCAGCTGCCACAGCCGCTTCAGATGCGGCAGCCGGTCGATCACCGAGCCGACGGTCATCGCGTGGTCCTCGTGCTCGACCATCACCGCCACCACCTCGGCGTCGTGCAGCATCCACAGGACCTGCTCGGCGGAGGAGGTCGGGTAGACCGGCACCGACTGGGCCCCGACGGTCCAGAGCGCGAAATCGAAGAGCGTCCACTCGTAGCGCGTACGGGACATCAGCGCGACCCGGTCACCGAACCGCACCCCGTGCGCGATCAGCCCTCTGGCCAGGGCCAGCACCTGATCGCGGAAGTCCGCAGAGGTGACATCACGCCACTGGCCCCCGGCGTCCTTGCGGCCGAGCGCGACGCGGTGCGGATCGTCCTCCGCGTAGTCGAAGACCACATCGGCCAGACCGCCGACCTGAGGTGCCGCCGGCATGGGTGGAACAGTGAAATCGCGCAATGACATGCTCCTCGTGGCGCTCCGCACAGCGCCGCGACGCTACCCCAAGCGGGGGCCCGGCGGGAGGGGCCCGGGCCCCTCGGACACCGTGCCGTCCGCCCAGGTCAACCGTCGAAATCCGGCCAGATGGGCAAGGCTCGGGCGTCCGTCCGGTCCACTTCTGACGGAGGGGTAAGCGGCTCGCGCCGGAATCTCCACCGAATCCGACCGCTGCGACCACTGTGTCCACCGGGATCACCCTGATCGCCGCGATCACCGTGTAGCCCGTAGCCCGTAGCCCGTAGCCCGTAGCCCGTAGCCCGTAGCCCGTAGCCCGTAGCCCGTAGCCCGTAGCACCGTCAGCGAGGAAGCGCCATGAGTGACGAGCCCGGTACGCCCGCCGACGACTTTCCGCATGGGGCGGGCAATCCGGCCCGGGGCGCCCTGCGGGCGGCGGGCTATACCCGCCTCGCCCAGCTCACGACCGTGACCGTGGCGGAGGTGCTTGCGCTGCACGGGGTCGGCCCGAAGGCGGTCAGAGCCCTCCGCGAGGCGCTGGCCGCCGAGGGCCTGGCCTTCGCGGGGGAGTGAGGCCCCATGCCCCGGGCCTCCCCGCACCGGGCTCCTTCCCCCTTCGCACCGCCTCAGCTCGCCGCCCCCAACGCGATCCGGTGCTCACCGGCGTACACGTTCATCGACGGGCCGCGCAGGAAGCCGACCAGCGTCAGTCCGCTCTCCGCCGCCAGGTCCACGGCCAGTGACGACGGCGCCGAAACCGCCGCGAGCACCGGGATGCCCGCCATCACCGCCTTCTGCGCCAGCTCGAACGAGGCCCGCCCCGACACCAGCAGAACGGCCCGGGACAGGGGCAGCCGGTGGTCCGTCAGCGCCCGGCCCACCAGCTTGTCGACCGCGTTGTGCCGGCCGACGTCCTCGCGGGCGTCCAGTAGCTCGCCCTCCTCCGAGAACAGCGCGGCGCCATGCAGGCCACCCGTCCGGTCGAACACCCGCTGCGCGTCCCGCAACCGGTCCGGGAGGGCGGACAGCAGCTCCGGGGTGACCCGCACCGGGGGAGCGTCGGCCACGGGGTGCCGGGTCGTGGTGCGTACCGCGTCGAGGCTGGCCTTGCCGCACAGGCCGCACGAGGAGGTGGTGTAGACGTTCCGCTCCAGCGTGATGTCGGGGACCCGGACCCCGGGCGCGAGCTTCACGTCCACCACGTTGTAGCTGTTCCCCCCGTCCGCCGTCGCCCCGGCGCAGTAGACGATCGACTGCACCTCGTCCCCCTCGGCGATCACCCCCTCGCTGACGAGGAAGCCCGCCGCCAGCGCGAAATCGTCGCCCGGCGTACGCATGGTGATGGCCAGCGGACGTCCGTTGAGGCGGATCTCCAGAGGTTCCTCCGCCACGAGGGTGTCCGCGCGGGAGGAGACGGCACCGTCCCGGATGCGGAGGGTGCGGCGGCGTTCGGTGGCCCGTCCCATGGGTGTGAACCCCGATTCTGTCCGTGTGCGATGGCTTCTGTCCGTACGAGCGGAAGCCGGAACCCGACCCCGTCATTGTCCGGCACCCGCACCGGCGTGTCGCAGTCACGGCCAAAGCACGCTGACCAGGCTGTTGTCAACGCTCCAACGTGTGGGCCGGATTCCTGTGGGATCACGTGCCTCCGTACCCGGCGGTAGCGACCAAGACTGGATGTTTCCTGCCCTACCCGACGATCGGAACCCGTATGACCGGCTCACGTGTCGTGGCGCTCGGCCACTACCAGCCCGCCAAGGTGCTCACCAACGACGATCTGGCGGCCATGGTCGACACGAGCGACGAGTGGATCACCAGCCGGGTCGGTATCAAGACCCGCCATGTGGGTGGCCCGGACGAGCCGGTGGACGAGATGGCCGCGCACGCGGGGGCCAAGGCGCTGGCCACGGCCGGGCTGGTGCCCTCGGACATCGATCTGGTCCTCGTCGCCACCTCCACCGCGATCGACCGGTCCCCGAGCATGGCGGCCCGGGTCGCGGCACGGCTGGGCATGGGCTCGCCCGCAGTGATGGACATCAACGTGGTGTGCTCCGGCTTCACGCACGCGCTGGCCACCGCCGACCACGCGATCCGGGCCGGTGCGGCGACCCGGGCGCTGGTCATCGGCGCCGACAAGATGGCCGACATCGCGGACTGGACCGACCGCTCCACCTGCGTCCTGCTGGGCGACGGCGCGGGCGCGGCGGTCGTCACCGCCGACCCGACGGCCCCCGACACCCCGGACGGGCCCGGCATCGGACCGGTGCTGTGGGGCTCCGTGCCGGAGATGGGCAACGCGGTCCGGATCGAGGGGACGCCGCCGCGCTTCGCGCAGGAGGGCCAGTCCGTCTACCGCTGGGCCACCACGCAGCTCCCCCCGATCGCCCGCCGGGTCTGCGAGAAGGCCGGCGTCGCACCGGAGGATCTGGGCGCCGTCGTCCTGCACCAGGCCAATCTGCGGATCATCGAGCCGGTCGCCCGCAAGATCGGCGCGGTCAACGCCGTCATCGCCCGGGATGTGGTGGACTCCGGCAACACCTCGGCCGCCTCCATCCCGATGGCCCTGTCCAAGCTGGTCGAGCGCGGCGAGGTCGCCTCCGGCGCGCGCGTCCTGCTCTTCGGCTTCGGCGGAAACCTCTCCTACGCGGGCCAGGTCATCCGCTGTCCCTGACCATCCGCTGTCCCTGGCCATCCGCTGCCCCTGACTCCTTCCCCAGCGCCTGCGTGAGCTCCGGCCGCGGACCTTTGTCCTGAGTGTGGAGAAAGTTGGAGCGGATTCCTGCGCAACTTCTTCCCACTCCGGGAAAGCACTGCTACGTTCCCCTCGAAAGCCCGACGGACTGGCCGATGTGGCGGGGAGGGACGCGTGAGACGCATGACGGCACGACCCGCGAACGCGCATCAGGCGCGGCTGCTCCGACTGCTGCGCGACGGGGGCCCCAACTCCCGTGCGCAACTGGGTGATCAGGTCGACCTGTCGCGCTCGAAGCTCGCCGTCGAGGTGGACCGGCTGCTGGAGACCGGCCTGGTGGTGGCCGACGGACTCGCCGCATCGCGCGGCGGGCGCCGCTCGCACAACATCCGGCTCGCTCCCGAACTGCGGTTCCTCGGGGTCGACATCGGCGCCACCTCGATCGATGTCGCCGTCACCAACGCGGAGCTGGAGGTCCTGGGACACCTCAACCACCCGATGGACGTGCGTGAGGGCCCCGTCGCCGTCTTCGAGCAGGTGCTGTCACTGGCCGCCAAGCTGCGGGCCTCCGGGCTCGCCGAGGGCTTCGACGGCGCGGGCATCGGAGTCCCCGGCCCCGTCCGCTTCCCCGAGGGCGTGCCGGTCGCGCCGCCGATCATGCCGGGCTGGGACGGTTTCCCGGTCCGCGAGGCGCTCAGCCAGGAGCTGGGCTGCCCCGTCATGGTCGACAACGACGTGAACCTCATGGCGATGGGGGAGCAGCACGCGGGCGTGGCCCGCTCCGTGGGCGACTTCCTCTGCGTCAAGATCGGCACGGGCATCGGCTGCGGCATCGTCGTCGGCGGTGAGGTCTACCGCGGTACGACCGGCAGCGCCGGGGACATCGGGCACATCCAGGTGGACCCGGGCGGCCGGGCCTGCGCCTGCGGCAACAAGGGCTGCCTGGAAGCCCACTTCAGCGGCGCCGCCCTCGCCCGGGACGCCGAGGGCGCGGCCCGGGAGGGCCGCTCGCCCGAGCTCGCCGCCCGGCTGGAGGCGGCGGGCCGCCTCACCGCCGCCGACGTGGCGGCGGCGGCCGCCGCCGGGGACACCGCCGCGCTCGACCTGATCCGCGAGGGCGGCAATCGACTCGGCCAGGTGATCGCGAGCCTGGTCAGCTTCTTCAATCCCGGTCTGGTGGTGATCGGCGGCGGGGTCACCGGCCTCGGTCACAACCTCCTCGCCAGTGTCCGCACCCAGGTCTACAAGCAGTCCCTGCCCCTGGCCACCGGCAACCTCCCCATCGTGCTGGGTGAGTTGGGGCCCACCGCCGGAGTGATCGGCGCGGCCCGGCTCATCAGCGACCACCTCTTCTCTCCGGCCTGACCACAGGGCCGTACGCACCACCGCATCGGTCAGGTACCGGCATCAGTCAGGTACTAGTCAGGTACTAGTCAAGTACTCGCTCCTCAGGTACTCGCTCCTCACGTACTACTCAGCAGCCGCTCGCGGTGCCGCCGGCTCCACGGCACCTCCAGCCCTGCGCCCTGTCCGCTCACCGGCCCTCCCCGGCCCCTCGGCACCGCCCGAGCAGGGGAGACCCCATTCGCCGAGGGGATTCGTCATGGCACCAGAACCACCCCTGCTCACCATGTCCGGCATCACCAAGCTCTTCCCGGGCGTTCGCGCCCTGGACGGCGTCGACCTGGAGGTCCAGGCCGGCGAGGTCCACTGCCTCCTCGGCCAGAACGGTGCGGGCAAGTCCACCCTCATCAAGGTGCTCGCCGGAGCCCATCAGCCCAATGACGGCGAGATCACCTGGCGCGGCGAAACCGTGCAGCTCAAGTCGCCGATCGCGGCCATGCGCCTGGGTATCGCGACCATCTACCAGGAACTCGACCTGGTCGAGGGCCTGTCGGTCGCCGAGAACGTCTTCCTCGGCCACGAGCCGACCAGCGCCGGCTTCATCGTCCGTACGGGGGAGGGGCGTTCCGCCGCGAAAGCGCTCCTGGCGCGTCTCGGACACCCGGAGATCGACCCCGCCCGACACGTCGGGGACCTCTCCGCCGCCCAGCAGCAGATCGTCTCCATGGCCAGGGCGCTCTCCCACGACGTCCGGCTCATCGTGATGGACGAGCCCTCCGCGGCCCTCGACCCCGACGAGGTCGACAACCTCTTCCGGATCGTCGACGGCCTCACCGCCGACGGAGTGGCCGTCGTCTACATCTCGCACCGGCTGGAGGAGATCCGCCGCATCGGCGACCGGGTCACCGTCATCAAGGACGGCAGGACCGTCGCCGTCGGGCTGCCCGCCGCCGACACACCCACCCGCGACATCGTTGCCATGATGACCGGCCGGGACGTCGCCTATGTCTTCCCGCCGCGCCCGGAGGAACCTGCCGCCGCCACCGCCGAACCCGTACTCCGGGTTCAAGGCCTCTCCCGCAAGGGCGAGTTCGCCCCCGTCGACCTGGAGCTGCGGCCCGGCGAGATCGTCGGCCTCGCCGGCCTCGTCGGCTCGGGACGCTCGGAGATCCTGGAGACCATCTACGGAGCCCGGAAGGCGTCCACCGGGACCGTCACCGTCGCCGGAAAGCAGCTCCGCCCCGGCAGCGTCCGCGCCGCCGTCGCCGCCGGCATCGGCCTCGCGCCCGAGGAACGCAAGGCGCAGGCCCTGCTGATGACCGAGTCGGTCACCCGTAACGTCTCGGTCTCCTCCCTCTCCCGCTTCGCCCGGATCGGCTGGATCGACCGGGGCGGGGAGCGGAAGGCCGCGCAGGGCGCCACCCGCGAACTGCAGATGCGGCCCGACAATCCGGACGCCGCCGTCCGCACCCTCTCCGGCGGCAACCAGCAGAAAGCCGTCCTCGCCCGCTGGCTGCTGCGCGGCTGCCGGGTCCTGCTGCTGGACGAACCCACCCGTGGCGTCGACGTCGGCGCGCGCGCCGAGCTCTACGCCGTGATCCGCCGGCTGGCCGACGAAGGCCTCGCCGTACTGCTCGTCTCCAGCGAAGTGCCCGAAGTCCTGGGCCTCGCCGACCGGGTGCTGGTGCTCCGTGAGGGCCAAGTGGTCCACACGGCCCCCGCCCAGGAGCTCGACGAGCACCGCGTACTCGACCTCGTGATGGAAGGGAGCCCGACGCCATGACACAGCCCGCCCCGTCGGCGCAGCACAACGGGCCGGACAAGGGGGCCCCCACCGGCCCCACCGGCCCCGCCGACGCGTCGCCCCGGAAGCCGGGCGGTGGCAGGCCGGCCCTCGGTCTGCGGCTCGACGTCCGGATCCTGTCCCTGCTCGGCGTCCTGGCCGCCCTGATTCTGGTCGGCGGCATCACCGAACCGGACGCGTTCCTGGACACCGGGAACCTCCAGCTGATCCTGACCCAGGCATCCGTCATCGGCGTCGTCACCGTCGGCATGACCTTCGTCATCATCAGCGGGGGCATCGACCTCTCCGTCGGCGCCATGCTCGCGCTCGCCTCGGTGTGGGCGACGACCCTGGCCACCCAGGAGTACGGCTTCGCCGGCATCGCGTTCACCGCAATCGTCGTCGGCCTCGCCGCCGGACTCGTGAACGGCGTCCTCATCGCGTACGGGGGGATGGTCCCGTTCATCGCGACGCTGGCCATGCTCGCCTCGGCGCGAGGGCTCGCCCTCCAGATCACCGACGGCAAGACCCAGATCGTCACCGTCGACTCGGTCCTGGACCTCGGCCTGCCCGACTCCTACATCCTGGGGATTCCGCCGCTGGTCATCATGTTCGCCGTGGTCACCGTCGTCGGCTGGCTGATCCTGAACCGGACCACCTTCGGCCGCCGCACCGTCGCCGTCGGCGGCAACGCGGAGGCCGCCCGGCTCGCCGGGATCGACGTCCGCCGCCAACGCCTCTACCTCTACCTGCTGTCCGGGCTGTGCTGCGGCATCGCCGCCTTCATGCTGATCGTGCTCGCCGGCTCCGGCCAGAACACCAACGGCAACCTGTACGAGCTCGACGCCATCGCCGCCGCGATCATCGGCGGGACTCTGCTCAGCGGCGGCCGGGGCACCATCGTCGGCTCCGTCCTCGGCGTCCTGATCTTCACCACGATCACCAACATCTTCGCTCTCAACAACCTCCAGAGCGACGTCCAGCAGATCGCCAAGGGCGCCATCATCGTCGCCGCCGTCCTGGTCCAGCACCGCACCACGCGCGGCAGGGAGACCTGAGGCTCCCGGCCACCCCGAACGAGCCGGCGCCGATACGCCCCCTCAGAACGAGCCGGCACCGATACGAACCCCCCGAACGACCCCCGGCACCGATACGACCCCCCGCACCCGCACCTCGTAGCACCCACCGGATGAAGGGCCAGACCGTCATGCCAGAAACCAGCCGCAGAGGGCTGCTGTTCGGAACCGCCGCCGTCTCCGCGACCGCGCTCCTCACCGCCTGTACCAGCAACGAGCCCAAGAAGACCGAGCCCGCCGGCAACAGCGCCCCCGCCGACGACAAGCCGGGCAAGGCCGTCACCATCGGCTTCGCCGGACCGCAGGCCGACCACGGCTGGCTCAACGCGATCAACGTGAACGCCAAGTCCCGCGCGGAGACGTACTCCGACGTCACCCTGGAGACCACCGAGGGCTCCAACGACACCGCCGCCCAGATCGGCCAGGTCAAGACCCTCATCAACAAGAAGGTCGACGTCCTCGTCGTCCTCCCCGCCGACGGCAAGGCCCTCACCCAGGTCGGCCTGGAGGCCATGCGGGCGGGCATCCCCGTCGTCAACCTGGACCGCATCTTCGCCTCCCCGCAGGCCTACCGCTGCTGGGTCGGCGGCGACAACTACGGCATGGGCCTCAACGCCGGCCACTACATCGGCGAGCAGCTCAAGGACAAGCCGAACGCCAAGGTCGTCGAGCTCGCCGGGATCGACAACCTGGAGCTGACCAAGCAGCGCAGCCAGGGCTTCGCCGACGCGCTGAAAAACTACTCCAACATCAAGCTGGTGGCCCGTCAGGCCGCCGACTTCACCGTCGAGTCCGGTCAGGCCAAGATGGCGCAACTCCTCCAGGCGCAGAAGCAGTTCGACGCCCTCTGGAACCACGACGACGACCAGGGCGTCGGCGCGCTCCGCGCCATCAAGCAGGCGGGCCGCGACGAGTTCATCATGGTCGGCGGCGCAGGCGCCAAGTCCGCGATGGACGCCATCAAGGCCGACGACTCGGTGATCAAGGCCACCGTCCTCTACCCGCCGACCATGGCCGCGTCCGCGATCGACCTGGCACGGGCACTGGGCCAGAGCAAGGGCGTCAGCGGTCTCTCCGAGATGGAGATCCCGACCTCCCTGACCCTGTACTCCGCGGTCGTGACGAAGGACAACATCGACCAGTACCTGCCGACGGGCTTCAACTGACCCGGACTCCGGGGGGTGCTCGGAGAGCATCCCCCGGCCCGTTACCGCACACCGATGAGGAGGAAGTCCGCATGGCCCGTAGTCAAGAGACGGAAACGCGAGCCCCAGCACCTTCGCCGCATGAGGCGCCGGGAACGCTCGGGGTCGGCATGGTCGGATACGCGTTCATGGGCGCCGCCCACTCCCAGGGCTGGCGCACCGCCGGACACGTCTTCGACCTGCCTCTGCGACCCGCTCTCGCCGCGATCTGCGGACGCGACCGTGCGGCGGTCGACGCCGCCGCGGCCCGGCACGGCTGGGCGGCCGCGGAGACCGACTGGCGGGCACTGATCGCCCGGGACGATGTCCAGCTGATCGACATCTGCACCCCCGGCGACAGCCATGCGGAGATCGCCATCGCCGCCCTGGAGGCGGGCAAGCACGTCCTGTGCGAGAAGCCGCTCGCCAACACCGTCGCCGAGGCGGAGGCGATGGTCCTTGCCGCCGAGGCGGCCTCCGCCCGCGGGCAGGTGGCGATGGTGGGCTTCAACTACCGCAAGGTGCCGGCGATCTCCTTCGCCCGGCAGCTCATCGCCGAGGGCCGGCTCGGCCCCCTGCGCCATGTGCGCGCCACCTACCTCCAGGACTGGCTGGTGGATCCGGCCTCACCGCTCACCTGGCGGCTCAAGCGCGAGCACGCCGGGTCCGGCGCGCTCGGGGACCTCGGCGCCCACATCGTCGACCTCGCCCAGTATCTTTCGGGCGAACTGCTCACCGGGGTGTCCGCCGTGGCCGAGACCTTCGTACGGGAGAGGCCCCTGCTCGCCGGGGCGTCCGCCGGGCTCTCCGGCAGCGCCGACACGGTGGAGCGGGGCGAGGTGACCGTCGACGACGCGGCGATCTTCACCGGCCGCCTCGCCTCCGGCGCACTGGCCTCCTTCGAGGCGACCCGCATGGCGGCGGGACGCAAGAACGCCCTGCGTCTGGAGATCAACGGGGAGCTGGGCTCCCTTGCCTTCGACCTGGAACGGCTCAACGAGCTGTCCTTCCACGACCACACCGAACCCGCCGCCACCGCGGGCTTCCGCCGCATCCTCGTCACCGAACCCGAGCACCCCTACCTGGAAGCCTGGTGGCCCCCGGGCCACGGACTCGGCTACGAGCACACCTTCGTCCACCAGGCCCGCGACGTGGTGAAAACGATCGCCGAGGGCGTCCCTCCCGTACCGTCGTTCGCGGACGGGCTCCAGGTGCAGCGGGTGCTCGCCGCCGTGGAGGAGAGCGCCGCCAAGAACTCCGTACACACCCCAATCCCGTCCTCGGACCTCAGGAGGTAGCCCATGCCCCGCCCCTTCACCCTGTTCACCGGCCAGTGGGCCGACCTCCCGCTGGAGGAGGTCTGCAAGCACGCCCGGGACTTCGGCTACGACGGGCTCGAACTCGCCTGTTGGGGAGACCACTTCGAGGTCGACAAGGCGCTGTCCGACCCCGGATACCTGGACACCAGGCACCAACTGCTCGACAAGTACGGGCTGAAGTGCTTCGCGATCTCCAACCACCTGGTCGGCCAGGCCGTCTGCGACAACCCGATCGACGAACGCCACCAGGGCATCCTGCCCGCCCGCATCTGGGGCGACGGCGAACCCGAAGGCGTACGGCAGCGCGCCGCGGCCGAGATCGCGAACACCGCCCGGGCGGCCGCCGCCTTCGGGGTGGACACGGTCATCGGCTTCACCGGCTCCTCGATCTGGCACCTCGTCGCGATGTTCCCGCCCGTCCCGCCGCGCATGATCGAGCGGGGGTACGAGGACTTCGCCGAGCGCTGGAACCCGATCCTGGACGTCTTCGACGCCGAGGGGGTGCGCTTCGCCCACGAGGTGCACCCGAGCGAGATCGCGTACGACTACTGGACCACCAAGCGCGCCCTGGAAGCGGTGGACCACCGGCCCGCGTTCGGGCTGAACTTCGACCCGAGCCACTTCGTCTGGCAGGACCTCGACCCGGTCGGCTTCCTCTACGACTTCCGCGACCGGATCTACCACGTGGACTGCAAGGAGGCCCGCAAGCGCCTCGACGGCCGCAACGGCCGCCTCGGCTCGCACCTGCCGTGGGGCGATCCCCGGCGCGGCTGGGACTTCGTCTCCGCCGGCCACGGTGACGTGCCCTGGGAGGACGTCTTCCGGATGCTCCGGTCCATCGGCTACGAGGGCCCGGTCTCCGTCGAGTGGGAGGACGCCGGCATGGACCGGCTGACCGGAGCCCCGGAAGCGCTTGCCAGCCTCAAGCGGTTCGACTTCGACCCGCCGTCGGCCTCCTTCGACGCGGCCTTCGGCGGCGGCGAGTAGCCCGGGCGGCCAAGCCTCGGAGGGCTGGCCCCGATCACGGCTCCCAGCCCCCGGGGCTGCCTCGCGCTGCCCGAAAACTCCTTTGTCCTGGCGGAAGCAGAAGTTCGACTTACCTCTTGCACAAGGGCTTTCCGTCGAGGACGAACAGGTCTACCGTCCATTTCGTGTACACGACATGACTCGCGTCACCGGGGTCGCTCCCGTCCCCGGTGACGCATGCGCGGCAGTCCCCGCGCGGCACGGCACGGCTACACCCGCCCGTACAACCGGCACTCTCCGGAGGACCTACGTGCACAGAACCAGAAAGCGGCTCCTGGCCCGGACCCGCGTCCGTAAATCGCTCGCGCTGTTCACCGGCGGCCTGCTCGCCGCCGCCACCCTGACCCTCGGCTCCGCCCCCGGCGCCACCGCCCACCCGGGACACCCCGGGCACGACGAGGCCGTGGCGGAGGACTTCCAGCAAGTCACCCTGGCCAAGGGGGCCGAGGAGACCGGCGAGCCCATGTCGCTCGCCGTCCTCCCGGACCGCAGCGTGCTGCACACCTCGCGCAGCGGCGAGCTGCGGATCACCGACAGCGCCGGCAACACCAAGATCTCCGGCACCCTCCCCGTGTACACGCACGACGAGGAAGGCCTCCAAGGCGTCGGCGTGGACCCCGACTTCGCCGAGAACCGCGCGATCTACCTCTTCTACGCACCGCCGATGGACACCCCCGCGGGCGACGCCCCGGAGACCGGCACCGCAGCCGACTTCGCGAAGTTCGAGGGCGTCAACCGGCTCTCCCGCTTCGTCCTCAACGAGGACGGCACCCTCGACACCGCCAGCGAGAAGAAGGTCCTGGACGTCGCCACCTCGCGCGGCACCTGCTGCCACGTCGGCGGCGACATCGACTTCGACGCCGAGGGCAACCTCTACCTCTCCACCGGCGACGACACCAACCCCTTCGCCTCCGACGGCTTCACCCCGATCGACGAACGCCCCGACCGCAACCCGGCGTTCGACGCCCGCCGCACCTCGGGCAACACCAACGACCTGCGCGGCAAGATCCTGCGCATCAAGGTCGCCGAGGACGGCTCGTACACCGTCCCGGAGGGCAACCTCTTCGAGCCCGGTACGGACAAGACGCGCCCCGAGATCTACGCGATGGGCTTCCGCAACCCCTTCCGCTTCTCCGTCGACCAGGCCACCGGCACCGTGTACGTCGGCGACTACGGCCCCGACGCGGGCGCGGCCGACCCCCAGCGCGGACCCGCCGGGAAGGTCGAGTTCGCCCGGGTGACGAAGGCCGCCAACTTCGGCTGGCCCTTCTGCGTCGGCGACAACGAGCCGTACATCGACTACGACTTCGGCACCAAGGCATCGGGCGCCGCCTTCGACTGCGCCGCCCCGAAGAACGAGTCGCCGCACAACACCGGGCTCGTCGACCTGCCGCCCGCCGAGGCCGCGTGGATCCCGTACGACGGTGGCTCCGTGCCCGAGTTCGGCACCGGCTCCGAATCCCCGATGGGCGGACCCGTCTACCGCTACGACGCGGACCTGGACTCCCCGGTGAAGTTCCCCGAGGCCTACGACGGCGACTTCTTCGCCGGTGAGTTCGGCCGCCAGTGGATCAAGCGCATCGAGCAGGACGCCGACGGCGGCGTCCAGTCCATCAACGACGTCCCGTGGTCCGGCACGCAGATCATGGACATGGCCTTCGGCCCCGACGGGGCGCTGTACGTCCTCGACTACGGCCTCGCCTGGTTCGGCGGCGACGAGAACTCCGCGCTCTACCGCATCGAGAACGCCACCGGAGGCCGCTCGCCCATCGCCGAGGCCGCGGCCAACAAGACCTCGGGCACCGCACCCCTGAAGGTGAGGTTCTCCTCGGCCGGCACCGCCGACGGCGACGACGACCCGCTCACCTACGCCTGGGACTTCGGTGACGGCGGAACGTCCACCGCCGCCAACCCGACGTACACGTACAAGAAGAACGGCACCTACACCGCCACGCTCACCGCCAAGGACCCGACCGGCCGCACCGGCTCGGCCAGCGTCCATGTCACCGTCGGCAACACCGCCCCGACCGTGGAGCTGGAACTCCCCGAGGACGGACAGCTCTTCGAGTTCGGTGACGCCGTGCCGTTCAAGGTGAACGTCAGCGACCCGGAGGACGGGACCATCGACTGCACCAAGGTCGAGGTCAAGTTCACCCTGGGCCACGACAGCCACGGCCACGACATCACCACCGAGCACGGCTGCGAGGGCACCATCAAGACCGCCATGGAAGGCGGCCACGACCCCAACGCCAACATCTACGGCGGCATCTCGGCCTCCTACACCGACAACGGCGGTGGCGGCCAGGCCAAGCTGACCGGCAAGGACACTTCCCGGCTCCAGCCCAAGCACCGCCAGGCCGAGCACTTCGACGCCTCCTCGGGCGTCACCACACCGGCCAAGTCGAGCGCGCACGGCGGCAAGACCGTCGGCGACATCCACAACGACGACTGGATCTCCTTCAAGACGTACGTCCTGGGCGGCACCACCAAGCTCACCGCCCGCGTCTCGTCGGCCGGTTCGGGCGGCTTCCTGGAAGTGCGCACCGGATCGCCCACCGGCAAGATCCTCGGCTCGGGACCCGTCCCGGTGACCGGCAGCTGGGACACCTTCCAGGACATCGACATCCCGCTGCGCGGTGCCCCCAAGAAGCAGACCGAACTCTTCCTGGTCTTCAAGGGCGGCGACGGAGCGCTCTACGACGTCGACGACTTCGAACTGTCCAACACCCCCGTCGACAAGACCGCCAAGCGCGTCCTGGTCTTCTCCAAGACCGCCGGCTTCCGCCACGACTCGATCCCCACGGGCATCGAGACCCTGAAGGAGATCGGCAAGGACACCAACATCACGGTCGACTCCACCGAGTCCGCCGCCCAGTTCACCACCAGCAACCTGGCCCGCTACGACGCCGTCGCGTTCCTCTCCACCACCGGTGACGTCCTCAACGCCGAGCAGCAGAAGGCGTTCGAGAACTACGTCGCCACCGGCGGCGGCTACGTCGGCATCCACGCGGCGGCCGACACCGAGTACGACTGGGAGTTCTACGGGGGCCTCGTCGGCGCCCACTTCGACTCCCACCCGCAGATCCAGCCCGCCACCGTCCGCGTCGAGGACCACGACCACCCCGCCACCGCCCACCTGGACGAGGAGTGGGAGCGCACCGACGAGTGGTACAACTACGGCACCAACCCCCGGGACAAGGCCAAGGTCCTCGCCACACTCGACGAGACCACCTACACCGGCGGGAACATGAAGGGCGATCACCCGATCTCCTGGTGCCAGACCTACGAGGGCGGCCGCTCCTTCTACACCGGTCTCGGCCACACCAAGGAGTCCTACGCCGAGCCGGCGTTCCGCAGCCACGTGCTGGGCGGCCTGCGATACGCCACCGGCCAGGTCAAGGCCGACTGCAAGCCGGACAAGGACTACCGGCCCATCTTCAACGGCAAGACGCTGGAAGGCTGGAAGCAGGCGGGCCCGGGGAAGTTCTCCGTCAGCGACGGCGCCCTGCACTCCGAGGGCGGCATGGGCCTGCTCACCTACCAGGCCAAGGAGCTGAAGTCGTACTCGCTGAAGCTTGACTGGAAGATGACCGGCGACGACAACTCCGGCATCTTCGTGGGCTTCCCGGAGTCCGACGACCCGTGGTCGGCGGTCAACAACGGGTATGAGATCCAGATCGACGCCACCGACGCCGCCGACCGCACCACCGGCGCCGTCTACACCTTCAAATCCGCCAACATCAAGGCCCGCGACCGCGTCCTGCGGCCGCCGGGACAGTGGAACAGCTACGAGATCAAGGTCCAGGGCGAACGTCTGCAGATCTTCCTCAACGGAGCGAAGATCAACGACTTCACCAACACCGACCCGGCCCGCAGTCTGAAGGACGGCTACATCGGCCTCCAGAACCACGGAGCCGACGACCAGGTGTCCTTCCGCAACATCCAACTGAAGGAGCTGCCCTCGAAGTAGGGCGGCCGCCTCTGCCGACGACGGGCGGGGGAAGCACACACCTTCCCCCGCCCGTCGTCCTCCACCCCCGACATCCCCCCAGGGAGGCAGCCCGTGACCGCACGCGCCGATCGTCAAGGCCGAACCGACGCCCCAGGCCGCATCGACGCCCCGAGCCCCTCGGAGGCCACCGGCCCCGACGGAGCCGCGGGCCGCACCGGCGTCTGGTTCATCGGAGCACGCGGCTCCGTGGCGACCACCGCCACCGCGGGCTGCGCCGCCATCGCCGCGGGCCTGCACCCGCCGACCGGCATGGTCACCGAGACGCCCCCCTTCGCCGACAGCGGCCTGCCCGCCCTGACCAGCCTGGTCTTCGGCGGCCACGACACCCTCGACTGCCCGCTCGCCAAGCGGGCCGAGGCCCTCGCGGAGGGCGGCGTACTGCCGCACGGACTGCCCTCCGCCGTACGCGCCGAACTCGACGCCGCCGACGCGGAGATCCGCCCCGGCGGACCGCACCCCGGTGACACCCGCACCGACCAGGAGCTCATCGCCGCGTTCGCCGCCGACCTCACCGACTTCGCCCACCGCCACGGCCTGGCCCGCACCGTCGTCGTCAACGTCGCCTCCACCGAACCCGCGCCAGGACCCGACGACACCCGGCTGCCCGCCAGCTCGCTCTACGCGGCCGCCGCCCTGCGGGCCGGCTGCTCCTACGCCAACTTCACCCCGTCCACCGGCCTGCGCACCCCCGCGCTCACCGACACCGTCGCCTCCAGCGGACTTCCCCACGCCGGACGCGACGGCAAGACCGGCCAGACGCTGCTCCGTTCCGTACTCGCCCCGATGTTCCTCCAGCGCGCCCTCGCCGTACGGGCGTGGTCCGGATCGAACCTCCTGGGCGGCGGCGACGGAGCGGCGCTGGCCGATCCGGCGGCCGCCGCGGCCAAGAACGCCGGAAAGGAACGCGTCCTCGCCGACACCTTCGGCGCCGCCCCCGAGGGCGAGGTGCACATCGACGACGTACCGGCGATGGGGGACTGGAAGACCGCCTGGGACCACATCGCCTTCGACGGCTTCCTCGGCTCCCGCATGATCCTCCAGACCATCTGGCAGGGCTGCGACTCGGCACTCGCGGCCCCGCTGGTCCTGGACCTGGCACGGCTGCTCGCCCGCGCCCACGAGAAGGGGATCAGCGGCCCCCTGCCGGAGCTCGGCTTCTACTTCAAGGACCCGGACGGCGGCACGTCGGCGGCGCTCGCCGAGCAGTACGCCACGTTGCTCACCTTCGCCGAGCGGCTGCGGGACCAGGCGTGAGGTGGCGACGGAACGCCCTCACGGCCGCTCTCGCCCCGGCCCTGTCGGTACTCCCGGCCGGGCGGGCGAACGGTGTCGCACACGGTGTGGGAACGACCGCCGTGACCGATGATCGTCTGTCCGGTGCCGGCGGGACTGCGCCCGCACCGGACAGGCCCGAACCTCCCACCGCGGGCCGGAACGGGGAACGGGGCGCGGACGCCGGCCCGGCCCGGTCCGACCGGACAGCCGACCGGGGCGCGCCCCGGGAGCGCCTGCGGGCCTGGGCGGAACTGCTGCGGGTCTCCGCCCTGTTCTCCGTGCCCGGGGACGCACTGGCGGGCGCGGCGGCGGTGGGCCGCCGGCCCGGCCGGGGCACCGTCCTGGCGATGGGTGCGTCCCTGTGCCTGTACGAGGCCGGGATGGCCCTCAACGACTGGGCCGACCGCGACGAGGACGCCGTGGATCGCCCGCACCGCCCGGTCCCCTCGGGGCGGATCAGCCCCGCGGCGGCCCTGGGCGCGGCCGGCGCGCTGACCGCGGCGGGCCTCGCCCTGGCGGCCCGGGCCGGCCGCCCCGCGCTGACCGTCGCCACGGGCCTGGCCGCCACGGTCTGGGCCTACGACCTGCACCTGAAGCACACGAAGGCGGGTCCGGCGGCCATGGCGGCGGCCCGCTCACTGGACCTGCTGCTGGGTGCGACGGCCACGGCGACGGCGACGCCCAAGGCGACGGCGCCCGTGACCGGGCCCGGCACGCCGGGCGGGGGAGGCCGGCCCGACAACGTTGCCGGAGCGGCTGCCCCGGCCCGGCCGCACGGCGGTCCGGCCGCATGCCTGCCCGCCCTGCCCGCCGCCCTGGCGCTCGGGGCCCACACCTACGGCGTCACCGCCGTATCGCGCCACGAGGCGCAGGGCGGTTCCACGGGCACCCCGCTCGCGGTGCTGGCCACGACGACGGCCATCGCGGCGGCGGTGCTGCGGGAGTCCCGGGGACAGGTCCCCGACCGGCCCGGTGCGACGAGTGCCGGCACCACCGCGAACGCCAAGGCGAACGCCGACACCCAGGCGAACGCCGACGTCAAGGCCTACGCCGTCGCCTTCGCGCGGCGTCTCGACACAGGACCGCTCGGAAAGGTCACCGACCCCGTCCGGCTCCTGGTCGTCGCGCTCACCGGCGCCTACCTCCGTACCGCCGGGCCACCCCTCCTGCACGCCGCGCTCAACCCGTCCCCGCCCCTGACCCAGCGGGCGGTCGGCGGAGGCATCCGGGCCATGATCCCGCTCCAGGCCGCGCTCGCCGCCCGCGCCGGGGCGCCCGTCACCGCTCTCGCCGTCATGGGCCTCGTCCCCCTCGCCCGCAGCCTCTCCCGGAAGGTGAGCCCCACATGACCCTCCACCTCGGATACGGCACCAACGGGCTGACCGACCTCCGCCTCGACGACGCCCTCGGCCTCCTCGCCGACCTCGGCTACGAAG
This sequence comes from Streptomyces sp. CA-278952, assembly GCF_028747205.1. Lineage (NCBI taxonomy): Bacteria > Bacillati > Actinomycetota > Actinomycetes > Kitasatosporales > Streptomycetaceae > Streptomyces > Streptomyces sp. CA-278952. Next base: position 1,054,313 of record NZ_CP112880.1, on the reverse strand, counting down.
GCGTCGGCCTGACCCTCGACCACATGCACCTGGACCCCATGGCCCCGGACCTCACCGAGCGCACCCGCCAGGTCCAGCGCAGGCTCACCTCCCTCGGGCTCCGGGTCACCGTGGAGACCGGCGCCCGCTACGTCCTCGACCCGCGCCGCAAGCACAGCCCCTCCCTCCTCGACCCGGACCCCGACGCCCGGGCCGCCCGCACGGCGCTGCTGGTCCGAGCCGTCGACGTGGCCACCGAACTCGGAGCGCACGCCGTCCACTGCTTCAGCGGTATCACCCCGCCCGGTACCCCGGTGGACACCGCGTGGAAACGGCTCACCGAAGCGCTCGCCCCCGTCCTCGAAGCCGCCGACCGGTCCGGCATCCCCCTCGCCATCGAGCCCGAACCCGGTCACCTCCTCGCCACCCTCGCCGACTTCCACCACCTGCGCGGGCTGCTCGGAGACCCGGGACCGCTCGGCCTCACCCTCGACATCGGCCACTGCCAGTGTCTGGAGGAAGCGACGCCCCTGGAGTGCGTCGTGGAGTCCGCCCCCTGGCTCCGGCACGTCCAGATCGAGGACATGCGGCGCGGAGTCCACGAACACCTGCCGTTCGGCGAGGGGGAGATCGACTTCCCGCCCGTGCTCGCCGCCCTGGCCGCATCGGACTACCGGGGCCTCACCGTCGTCGAACTGCCCCGCCACTCCCACGCGGGCCCCGAGCTGGCCCGCACCTCGATCGACTTCCTGCGCGACGCCCTGACACGCGGCACCGCACCCCGGGGAGGCGCCCCGTGCTGAACTCCCGCGAGGAACTCGACGCCCGACTCGGCGGAGCCGCCCGGGCCTGGCTCGACGAGGCCCTGGCCGAGGCCGCCCACGACGCGGCCACGCCCGACGCCCCCGGCCGGGAGGCGGCCGGCCCGTACACCTCCCCGCCCTGGGAGCTGCGCTACGCCGCCGCCGGCCGGCACTGCGGCCTCGAGCACGCCGACTCCGTACGCTCCCTCCTGCTCATCGAGGCACGCGCCACGCTGCCCTCCGTCACCCGGCTCTACGAACAGGGCACCGCCGCCGAACGCCGCGCCGTCCTGCTCACCCTGCACCGCCTCGACCTCGGCTCCACAGCGCTCCCGCTCGTCGAGGACGCCCTGCGCGCCAACGACACCCGGCTGGTCGCCGCGGCCGTCGGTCCCTACGCCGCCGACCACCTGGACACCCACGCCTGGCGGCACGCCGTACTGAAGTGCCTGTTCACCGAGGTGCCGGTCGCGGCCGTCGCCCGGCTCGGCGACCGGGCCCGGGGAGACGCCGAACTCGGCCGCATGCTCGGCGACTTCGCCGCCGAACGCACCGCCGCGGGCCGCACCGTCCCCGAAGACCTGCGCACGGTCCTCGACCTCACCGCCCCGGCCGACGAGGGCGCCCACCTGGCCCCGCCGACCGCGGCTCCCGCAGCCCCCGCCCCCACGGAGGAGTCCTGATGCGCATCTTCGACCCCCACATCCACATGACCTCCCGCACCACCGACGACTATCAGGCGATGTACGACGCGGGGGTCCGCGCGCTCGTCGAACCCTCCTTCTGGCTCGGCCAGCCCCGCACCTCGCCCGCCAGCTTCTTCGACTACTTCGACGCGCTCCTCGGCTGGGAGCCCTTCCGCGCCTCCCAGTACGGCATCGCGCACCACTGCACGCTCGCCCTCAACCCCAAGGAGGCGAACGACCCCCGCTGTACCCCCGTCCTGGACGCGCTGCCCCGCTACCTCGTGAAGGACGGGGTAGTCGCCGTCGGCGAGATCGGCTACGACTCCATGACCCCGGCCGAGGACCACGCCCTGGCCGCCCAGCTCCAGCTCGCCGCCGACCACGGGCTGCCCGCCCTCGTCCACACCCCGCACCGCGACAAGCTCGCCGGTCTGCACCGCACCATCGACGTCATCCGCGAATCGAACCTCCCCCCGGAGCACGTCCTGCTCGATCACCTCAATGAGACAACGGTAAAGGCCGCCACCGACAGCGGCTGCTGGGCCGGATTCTCCATCTACCCGGACACCAAGATGGACGAGGACCGGATGGTCGCCATCCTCCGGAACCACGGCACCGAGAAGATGATCGTCAACTCGGCCGCCGACTGGGGAAAGAGCGACCCCCTCAAGACCCGCAAGGTCGCCGACGCCATGCTGAAGGCCGGCTTCACCGAGGACGACGTCGACCAGGTGCTGTGGCGCAACCCGGTCGCCTTCTACGGCCAGAGCGGCCGCCTCCAGCTGGACGTCCCGGCCCCCGACCCACTGCACGAGGGCAACTCCATCCTGCGCGGCGGGGAGTGAGGCGGCCATGCGCTTCCGCCACCCGGACGGCTCGACGGTCCACCTCGCCTACTGCACCAACGTCCACCCCGCCGAAACCCTGGACGGCGTCCGCGCCCAGCTCCGCGACCACTGCGAACCCGTCCGCCGCCGACTCGGCCGGGACCGGCTCGGCATCGGACTCTGGCTCGCCCGCGACGCGGCCCGCGCCCTGATCAACGACCCCGCCGAACTCCGCGCCCTGCGCGCCGAACTCGACAGCCGCGGCCTGGAAGTGGTCACCCTCAACGGCTTCCCCTACGAAGGGTTCGGCGCCGACGAGGTCAAGTACCGGGTCTACCGGCCGGACTGGACGGAACCCGACCGCCTGGCCCACACCACCGACCTGGCCCGCCTCCTGGCCGCCCTCCTCCCGGACGACGCCACCGAAGGCACCATCTCCACCCTGCCGCTCGCCTGGCGCACCCCCTACGACGGCGACCCCGAGGCGGCCCGCACCGCACGCGCAGCCCTCACCACACTCGCCCAGCGCCTCGACGTCCTGGCCGAGATGACCGGCAAGTCCATCCGCGTCGGCCTCGAACCGGAACCGGGCTGCACGGTCGAGACGACCGCCGACGCCATCGCCCCGCTCACCGACGTGGCCCACGACCGGATCGGCATCTGCGTCGACACCTGCCACCTCGCCACCTCCTTCGAGGACCCCGGCACCGCACTCGACGCCCTGGCCGCCGCCGGCATCCGCGTCGTCAAGTCCCAGCTCTCCGCCGCCCTGCACGCCGACCACCCCCACCTGCCCGAGGTCCGCACCGCGCTCGCCGCGTTCGCCGAACCCCGCTTCCTTCACCAGACCCGTACCCGCACGGCCGCCGGACTGCGCGGCACCGACGACCTGGACGAAGCCGTCACCGGCCGGGCGCTCCCGGACAGCACCCCCTGGCGCGCCCACTTCCACGTACCGCTCCACGCACCCCCGGCGCCCCCGCTGACCTCGACGCTGCCCGTGCTCCGCGACACGCTCGCCCGGCTCGTCGGCGGACCCGTGCCCCTGACCCGGCACCTGGAGGTGGAGACGTACACCTGGCAGGCGCTGCCCGCCGAACTGCGCCCCCGCACCCGCACCCAGCTCGCCGACGGCATCGCCGCCGAACTCACCCTCGCCCGCGACCTCCTGGTCGACCTCGGCCTCAAGGAACTGCCATGAGCGCTCCCGAACCCGGCACGGAAACCGCACAGGAGACCGGCGGCCCCACCCCCCTCCTGGTCCTCGACGTCGTCGGCCTCACCCCGCAGCTCCTGGCCCACATGCCGAACCTCCGGGCCATGGGGGAGCAGGGCGCGAAGGCATCCCTCTCCACCGTTCTGCCGGCCGTCACCTGCGCCGCCCAGTCGACCTTCCTCACCGGCACGATGCCCGCCGAACACGGCATCGTCGCCAACGGCTGGTACTTCCGCGAGCTCGGCGACGTCCTGCTGTGGCGCCAGCACAACGGGCTCGTCGAGGGCGACAAGCTGTGGGACGCGGCCCGCCGCGCCCACCCCGGCTACACCGTCGCCAACATCTGCTGGTGGTACGCGATGGGCGCCGACACCGACTGGACGGTCACCCCGCGCCCCGTCTACTACGCCGACGGCCGCAAGGAACCCGACTGCTACACCCGGCCCCCCGCCCTGCACGACGAACTCACCGACAGACTCGGCACCTTCCCCCTCTTCCACTTCTGGGGCCCCGGCGCCGACCTCGTCTCCTCCCAGTGGATCATCGACGCCACCCGGCACATCATCGCCACCCGCGCCCCCGACCTCGCCCTCTGCTACCTGCCCCACCTCGACTACGACCTCCAGCGCTACGGCCCCGACGACCCCCGCTCCCACCGGGCCGCCACCGATCTCGACCGGGCCATCGCCCCGCTCCTGGCCGACGCCCGCGCCGAGGGGCGTACCGTCGTCGCGCTCTCCGAATACGGCATCACCCGCGTCGACCGCCCGGTCGACATCAACCGCGCCCTGCGCCGGGCGGGACTCCTGGAGGTCCACACCCAGGACGGCATGGAATACCTGGACCCGATGACCTCCCGGGCCTTCGCCGTCGCCGACCACCAGCTCGCCCACATCTACGTACGCCGCCCCGAGGACCTGGAAGCGACCCGGGCGGCCCTGGCGGACCTGCCGGGCATCGAGCAGCTCCTCGACGACGAGGGCAAGAAGGCGCACCACCTGGACCACCCCCGCTCCGGCGAACTGGTCGCCGTCGCGGAGAAGGACGCCTGGTTCACGTACTACTACTGGCTCGACGACGCCCGCGCCCCCGACTTCGCCCAGCTCGTCGAGATCCACCGCAAACCCGGCTACGACCCCGTCGAGCTCTTCATGGACCCCCAGGACCCCTACGTCCGGGTCAAGGCCGTCTCGGCGGTCGCCCGCAAGAAGCTCGGCATGCGCTACCGCATGGCGGTCGTCCCCCTGGACCCCTCACCTATTCGCGGCAGCCACGGCCGCCTCCCCGAGAGCGACGACGAAGGTCCGCTCATCCTCTGCTCCACCCCCCACGCGTTCACCGACCGGGTCAGGGCCACCGAAGTGAAGTCCCTGCTCCTCCAGCTTGCCGGACTGCACTGACATTCCCCGTCACGCGCCCGGCACCGCACCACTCACCCCGTCAGGTCAGCAAGGGAGACACCCGAACATGAGCCGCACCTCCAAGGACACCGAACTCGCCCGCAGACTGAGCCGCCGCAACATCCTCGGTGTCGCCGCCGGAGCCACTGCCGCCACCATCATCGGCACGGCGAGCGCCCAGGCCGACAGCCGCGACCGAGGCCAGGGACACGGCAACGGCCACGGTCACGGACATGACCACGGGCACGGCCGCGGCAAGGGCAAGCCCGTCCTGCCGCCCGGCCGCCTCGGCATCCAGCTCTACAGCCTCCGCGACCAGATCTCCACACTCGGCTTCGCGCCGGTCTTCGCCGAACTGGAGAAGTACGGCTACGACGAGATCGAACTGGCGGGGTACACCCAGGGCTCGGCCGGTCCCATCACCCTGGCCCAGCTCAAGCGGCTGGCCCGGGACCACGGACTCAACCCGATCGGCAGCCACGTCGGCTACTACGACGACAACAACCCCGGCGCGTACACCTTCGCCCAGAACCTGGACAAGGTCCTCGACGACGCCCAGGCGCTCGGCCTCAAGCACATCGGCACGGCCTCGGGCCCGTTCCGCTACGGCTCCACGGTCGACGGCTGGAAGCGGGCCGCGGAGGAGTTCAACACGTACGGGGCGGCCGCCCGCAAGCGCGGCATGAAGTTCTACCAGCACAACCACGCCGAGGAATTCTCCTTCGCGACCGACAAGCCGAACGTGCGCCTCTACGACGTCCTGCTCGCCGAGACCGACCCGGACCTCGTCTACCTGGAGCTGGACATCTACTGGGCCTACTGCGCCCAGTTCCGCTTCAGCAAGCGCGCGGACGGCAGCCCGGCCCCCCTCGACCCGCTGAAGTACGTCCTGAAGCACCCGGACCGCTACCCGCTCTTCCACGTCAAGGACGGGGTCCGCGACGAGACGACCCGCGACGGCTACCGCATGTCGGACGTGGGCGACGGGGACATCGACTACAAGACCTTCCTGTCCAAGGTCACCAAGCGCACCCACCGCGGCCGGACCTACCACCACTGGCAGGCGGAGCACGACAACCCGGTCGAGTCGCTCGCGTTCGCCCGCAAGTCGAGCGAGCACCTGCACTCCCTGCGCGAGGGCCGCTGCGCCGACTGATGCGTGAAGCCCTGACCGCCGGAGTCCCCCGGCGGTCAGGGCGGACCGCTCACCACGGTCCGGCCCTACCCGATGCCCTGCCGGTCCGGAAGCAGGGCGAACTCCCGGTCGGCGGCCACCGCCACCGTGCGCTCCACGGTCTGGACGAGCAGCGCACGATGCCTGACCAGCGACTTCTTCCGGTCCTCCGGGACGAGCAGCAGCAGGTCGTCCAGCCCAGCCATGAGCCGGCGCGTCACCTGGGGACTGCCGGAGACACACCACCGGATCTCCTCGAAGGCGAGGTCGACCAGGTCGTCCCACTCCGGACCGTCCTGCACCAGGCGTACCCGCCCGTCCCGGTCCCGGTGGTGGACGGCCCCGAGCGGCAGGTGCGCCACGGCCGCGAGGAACTGCACGATCCGGTCCAGGCACTGCACGGCGGTGGTCGGATCGTTCACCGACGTCGACAGGGCCCGCAGCGCGATGTCGGCGAGCTGACGCAGCCCGAACGCCAGATCCTGGTGCAGGGTCCGCTCCACCGAGACGGAGACCGCGTACCGCAGCCGGCGCGGCGGCACGGACCCGCCGTGGACGGCGAGCACCGGCGTCCCCGGCACCACGAAGTCCCCGATGCGCGGAATGAGCCGCAGCACGACGTCCTGCCGCCGCGCGGCCCGGACCAGCCGCGCCGTGTTCACGTCCCGCAGCACCCCGGCCCGCCCCTCGTGCAGCACCCGCGCGGTCTCGGGCCCCGGCTCGTCCTCGCCCCGCGGCCCGCTCGGCATCCGGCCCAGCACCCGGAACGAGTCGCGCGCGATCCTGTCCACGACCGGCCCCACCTGCATCAGCCGCAGCGTCGCGCTCACGTAGACGACGAAGAGCAGCAGACTCAGCCCGAGCATCACCAGGATGAGCAGGCTCTGCACCAGCGGGACCGAGACCACCCGGCGGGGATCGCTCTCGCTCTCGTACGAGGAGAGCACCAGCAGTGAGAAGAGGAACGTCGCCAGGAACACCGTCAGCGTGAGCTTGCTGATCCGGCTCCTGACGAAGATCCGCACCACCCGGGGCGTCAGCTGGCCGCTCGCCATCTGCACCGCGACCAGCGAGATGCTGAACACGACGCCGATGAAGGTCATCATCGCCGAACTGATCGTGGCGACGATCGTCTTCGCGTCCTGGGAGAACGCCATCAGCTCGCCCAGCTCGTCGTACGCCTCCTCCCGCTGGAGCAGCGCGACGATCGCGTCGTCCAGTTCGGTGGCGACCAACCACAGCACGAACACGCAGACGAACCCCATGATCGGGGCGGACCAGAACGTGTCGCGCAGATGCTCACGCAGAGGGGACAGCGGACGGGGCCGGCGGTAGCCGCGATCAGTCATGGACGCGAAGGTAGCCCCGCGACCCCCGAGGACCGGGGAGGCCGAGCTCCCACCGGCACGCCGCACCGCACTGACCACCGGATATGCGGGTGAAGCCCTGGCCGAACCCCTGGTATTGTTTTCCATGTCGCCGCGGGGAACACACCGCGAACGACAGACACCTTGTCCGGGTGGCGGAATGGCAGACGCGCTAGCTTGAGGTGCTAGTGCCCTTTATCGGGCGTGGGGGTTCAAGTCCCCCCTCGGACACGCGATGACCCACCAGGTGGGTGCGGGCTGTGACTTCAGGGTCACAGCCCGCTTTTTTTGTGCGCCTTCGTGGGTGACGACGAGCATGGCGACCCCTTCGACCGGAGCGTGCGGCAGGTCGAGGGTTCCGCTCAGGAGCCGACGGCCGTCTGTTCCGCCAGCGGGGCGATGCCCGCGGCCAGTGTCCGGCCCCAGGCGCGGTAGCCCTGCGGTGAGAGGTTGAAGCGGTCCGCCGCCAGCCATTCCGCGGATATCCGGGGCGGCCATCCCGCCGGCAGGTGGAAGGTTGCGGCGTTCCGGGCCGCCACAGCTCTCAACTGCCGGTCGAGGAGCCAGAGATAGCCCTTGACCAGCCGGTCGGCCCTGGGCTCCACCGACTCGACGCGGTCGAGGGTGGGCAGTCCGGCGAACACGACGGGCACCTCGTGGCCCAGGCGCAGGCGGATGTCGCGTACGAGGCGCCCGACGTCGCGCCGGAAGGCGACGGGGCCGCGCAGTTGCCGTGCGTCGGCGATGCCCACCGCCACCAGCACGAGGTCCGGCGTCCAGCACGTCAGCGGGTCGGTCAGCTGCGGCACCAGACCGCGGCGGACCGACTCCACCGTGGCCCCGGATCTCGCGGTCACCCGCCAGGACACGCCCTGACCGGTCAGGGCCGTCAGCGCGGGAGCGAGTTGCCCGGCGAGCGCCTCCCGGTGACTGAGGGCGCCGACTCCCGCGGCCGCGGAGTCACCGAGGACGGCCAGGCGCAGGGGAGGCCCGTGCCCTTCGGTGACCCCGTGGATGTCACCGTCGGCCTCGGACAGGCGCAGCGGTCCCTTTCGCGGTGGCAGCTCGAACATTCCCCACACACTCCTCTGGCTCATAACGCCGTTATACGTCCGGTTCATAACAGCGTTACGATGGGCTGGTGTCAACCCTCAAGAGAGATCCGTCCGAGGTGCGCCGCCGTCTCCTGAGCGAGGCGGCCCGGATTCTGTCCGAGGGAGGTCCCGCCGCCCTGAGCGCCCGCCGCCTGGCCAAGGAGGCCGAGACCTCGACCATGGCGGTCTACACGCACTTCGGCTCGATGCCCGAGTTGGTGCGCGCCCTGACGCGTGAAGGCTTCGCCCGCTTCCTGGTGCGGGTGGAGGCCGTGCCCCGGAGCGAGGACCCGGTGGCGGAGCTCGCCGAACTCTGCGGCGTCTACCAGGCGTTCGCCCGTGTCGAACTCGACGTCTACGCCGTCCTGTTCGGCGGGGCCACCCTGGTCGGCTTCACGCTCACGGACGAGGACCGTGCGATGGGCGTGGACGTCCTGCGCCACCCGCGGGACGCCATCCGGCGCTGTATCGCCGCCGGGCGCTTCCATCCGGACGCGGACCCCGACCTCCTCGTGCGTCAGCTCTTCTGCCAGATGCACGGACTGGCCCAACTCGCTCACGCCGGATACCTCATCGGCGCTCACGGACCGGACGAGGTCCTGGCGGCCATGACCCGGGACTTCGCGATCGCGGCCGGCGACTCGCCCGACGCGGCGGTCCGGTCGGTCACGGAGGGGCTCGACCGAAGGATCTCCTGAGGCGGAGCCGCCGCTGAAGCGGAGCCACCTCCCACTTGTCGGATCTTCGGCAGATGCGGCTTTGATCGCGTTAGTGTTCGGATGTGAGTTCCTATGTGGTGGTCGGGTACGGGCCTGCCGGTGCGGAAACAGCTCGACTGCTGGCCGCGGAGGGCCATTCGGTACGCGTGGTGACGCGCTCGGGGCGCCGCGCCGAGCCGGGTGTCGAGCATGTCGCGCTGGACGCGGCGGACGCCGGGCGGCTCACCGAGGTGGTGCAGGGCGCCGAGGCGATCTTCCAATGTGCGGCTCCCCCCTATCACCGCTGGGTGAAGGAATGGCCACCCCTGGTCACGTCGGCGTGTACGGCCGCAGAGGCGTCCGGAGCGGTCTTGGTGCTGCTGGGCAACCTCTACGGCTACGGGCCGGTGCGGGCTCCGATGGACGAGTCGCTGCCGCTCGCGGCGACCGGGCCCAAGGGCCGGGCGCGCGCCGCGGGCTGGGAAGAGGTGGCGGAGCGGCACCGCCAGGGGCGTATCAGAGCGGTCGAGGTGCGGGCATCGGACTTCTTCGGGCCGGGCGTGACGAGCGGCGGACACCTGGCCGGGCGCGTCGTGCCGCGTCTGCTGCGCGGGAAACCGGTCTCCACGCTCGGGGACCCGGACGCTCCGCACAGCTGGAGCTATGTGCCCGATGTGGCGCGGGCTCTCGTGGAGGTGGCGGGTGAAGAGAGGGCCTGGGGACGGGCCTGGCACGTCCCGACGGCGCCCGCGCTGTCGGTGCGTGGCATGGTCGCGCTCCTCGCCGCCGCGTCGGGAACCGGACCGGTCGCCGTGCGCGGGCTGCCGCCCGTGCTGCTGGACGCGCTGGCGCTGGTCTCCCCGCTGATGCGTGAACTCAAGGAAATCCGCTACCAGTTCGACCGGCCGTTCGTCGTCGACTCCAGCGCCTACGAGGCCGGGTTCCACGTGCGGGCCACCCCGGTGGCCGAGCAGGTCGACGTGGTGGCGGCGTGGTGGGCCGAGCGTCTGGCCGGCAAGGGGTGAAGACCGCGACAGCGAAAGGGCTGCATAGTGGGTTCGGCGGGGGCAGAGCGGGACGACATCGCGATCGTGGGGATGGCGTGCCGGTTTCCAGGGGCGCAGAACGTCAATCAGTACTGGCGGCTCCTCATGGAACCGCGGGCACAGTTCAGCGCGGTCCCGGACGCGCGATGGCGCAGGGCCGGCCTTCTCAGCGACGACGTCCGTGACGCGTCCTCGGTCTACACGGACACGATGGCGCTGCTGCGGGACGTGGGCCACTTCGACGCGGAGCACTACGGCGTTCCGCCGCGGCGGGCCAGGTCGCTGGATCCTCAGCACCGACTGCTGATCGACCTGGCGCGCGAGGCGATCCAGGACGCGGGGTGGGAGGCCGAGGGCTTCGACCGTGAGGAGACCTCGGTAATCACCGCGCTCACCGAGTCCGGATACCGCGAGCTCAGCACGATGCGCATCCGGATGCGCCAGCTGGCCGGCGGCGAGTTCGGGGCCCGGCCGGCCGGCCCGGGGTGGCCGGACACGGTCAGGGCCGTGGACGAGCTGCACGGCTCGTCCGTGGTCGGGCTCCTGCTCAACATGGGTCCGAACAGCATCAGTTCGGTCTTCGGCCTGCACGGCGAGAGCTATGCGCTCGACTCGGCGTGCTCCGGTGGCCTCATGGCCGTGGCCAACGCCGTGTACGGGCTGCGCGCGGGCCGCAGCCGCATCGCGCTGGCCGGTGGCGCGCAGCTGATTCTCGCCCCCGATCTGCTGGTGGGCCTGAGCCGCATCGGCGCGGTCTCGCGCAGCGGCAGGTGCCTGCCGTTCGGCGCGGAGGCCGACGGGTTCGTGCTGGGCGAGGGGGCCGGCGTCCTGGTCCTGCGTCCGCTGTCCGACGCGCAGGCGGCCGGGGACCGGGTGTACGCGGTGATCCGCGGCGTGGGAACGGCCAACGACGGGGCCGTCCGGGGAGGCATGCATCCGCAGGCGGCCGGTCAACTGCGCGCGCTGCGCCGGGCCTACCGCGACGCGGACCTGGCCCCCGACTCCGTCGGATATCTGGAGGCGCACGGGACCGGGACGGGGGTCGGTGACCCCGTCGAGACGGGTGCCCTGCGGGAACTGCGCGGTGAGGGAAGTGCCCCGGCCTTCCTCGGAGCGGTGAAAGCGGTGCTGGGGCACTCGCTCGCCGCCGCGGGGATGGCCGGACTCATCAAGACCGTCCTGGCGGTCCACCGGGGAGTGATACCTCCGCAGCCGCGGTTCGAGCTGGCGGAACCTTCCGCGCTCGGGGACGCCGGCCTGACCGTTCCGACGGCGGCGACCGCGTGGCCCGGCACGGAGCGGCCGCGCCGGGCGGGGGTGAGCGCCTTCGGCTTCGGCGGGACGGGCGTCCACCTGGTGGTGGAGGAGAGCCCCGCACCGGTGGTGGAGAGCCAGGCGCCGGAGAAGGAGAGCCATCTGCTGGTGCTCAGCGCCCGCGACCGGGCCGGACTGGCCCGCTACGCCCGCGAAGTGGCGCACACCATCGTCGCTGACGGGCTGCCGCCGGCCCGGGTGGCGGACACCCTGGCCCGGCGGGCCCCCCTCGCGGAGCGCCTGGCCCTGGTGGTGGAGGACACCGCGACCGCCGTGGACCGGCTGGTCTCGGCGGCCGCGGCCCTGGACGCGGGCCGTACCGGAGAGCTCGGCACCGGCCAGGCGGCCGGTACGGTGCCTCCCGGCGAGCCGCTTCCCGGGGTCGCCGTCCCGGCCCCGGGTTCGCTGCCGGAACGGGAGCGCGCGAGCGTGCTGGCCGACCTCGCGGTGCGGGCGGTCACCGGTCGGGGGCTCCGTCCGATGACGGAGGCGGTACGCCCGTGCACGTTGCCGCCGAGTCCTCTCGCGCCCCGCCACCACTGGGTGGTGGACCTGTCGGCCCGTGACATCGGGGACGCGCCGGAGCCGGCCGGCCGGCCCGGGACGGCAGCCGCGCACGCACCGGCCCCCGCGGCCACGTCCGCGGACGTGCCGGCCGACGGCCGGGCCGCGGCGTCCGTCGTGTTCGAGGAGGTGTCGCGCACGAGCGTCGTCCCCCTCCTCGACCTCGGGGGACCGATGGTGCTGACGAACGATCTCGGTTTCGACTCGCTGATGCTCCAGGAGCTGGAGGCCGGCATCGCCAAGAGGGTCCCGGGCTTCTCCACCGACGAGATCTACGCGTCCGGCCTGACGATCGAGCGGCTGACCACGCTGGTCGGTGCGTACCGCATACCGCTCACCGGTCCCGGGGAGCCGCCGTCCTGGCGGCCGGGAGCGGAGGGGGGAGCCGTGGCGGCGGAGCCGCTCCCGCCCGAGGAGGCGGAGGGCTGGAGCGCCGCGACCGCGTGCGTCGACGACTTCCCGGAGGTGGCCCGGTTCGAGGAGCAGGCGGAAGCGATCCTCAGCAGCGGCGCGGACTTCCCGTACTTCCGGGTCCACGAGGGAAACATCCTGGACCGGACCGTGGTCGGGGGCCGTGAGTTCCTGTCCTTCGGGAGTTACAACTACCTGGGCCTGTCGGGTCATCCGGCGGTCAGCGAGGCCGCGCAGCAGGCGGTCGACCGGTACGGGACCTCGGTCTCCGCGAGCCGAGTGCTCTCCGGGGAACGGGATCTGACGGTACGACTGGAGCGGGCGCTGGCCGGATTCCTCGGTGTGGAGGACTGCCTCGCCCTGGTGAGCGGCTATGCCACCAACGTGACGGCGCTGGGCCACCTCCTGGGCGCGGGGGACCTGGTGATCCACGACGCGCTCGCCCACAACAGCATCCTCCAGGGCTGCGCGCTGTCGGGGGCGGCACGGCGTCCGTTCGCGCACAACGACATGGGCGAGCTGGAGCACCTGCTCCAGGTCAACCGGTCCCGGTTCAGGCGGGTGCTCATCGTGGTCGAGGGCGCCTACAGCATGGACGGTGACCTGGTCGACCTGCCCGCCGTCATGGAACTCAAGAAGCGTTTCGGCGCCCTGCTGATGGTCGACGAGGCGCACAGCATCGGCACGGTGGGGGAGTACGGCCGTGGCGTGGGTGAGTTCTTCGGTGTCGACCGCTCCGGTGTCGACCTGTGGATGGGCACCCTTTCCAAGGCCTTCGCCAGCTGCGGCGGATACCTCGGGGGGTCGGCCCGGACGGTGCGCTGGCTGCGGCACACGCTGCCCGGCTTCGTCTACAGCGTCGGGCTGAGTCCGGCCAATGCGGCGGCGGCGCTGGCGGCGACCGAGCTGATCGTCGCGGAGCCCGGGCGGGTGCGTGCCCTGAGGCGCAACGCCGAGCTCTTCCGCGGCCTGGCCGTGTCGGCCGGTCTGGCGACGGGGACCAGCGGGCACACGCCGATCGTGCCCTGTGTCCTGGGGGATTCGGCCAGGACGCTGCGGGTCGCCGACCGGCTGTTCGCGAGGGGAGTCATCGCCGATGCGATCTTCCACCCCGCGGTGGAGGAGGGGCAGGCGAGACTGAGGTTCTTCGTCACCGGCGAACACCGTGCGGACGACATCCGGCGAGCCGTGGGGATCCTGGCCGAGGAGGTGGCGTCCACCCGGGGCTGAAGGCACCGGGGACGCGCTGAACGGGGGCCGCGAGGAAGTGGTCGCCGGGAGGGCGGCGCGAGCCGCTCCCGGCCCGGCGCGCCTCAGAACAGGGTGCGTTCGACGCGCAGGAGGGCGGCGGACTCCCCGGGGGACCCGCTGTCGGCGGCGGCCGGGCCCTGGTCCTCCCCGGCACTGCCCATCCGCTCGGAGAGGAGGTAGGCGATGACTTCCGCTTCCTGTTCCTGGATGTCGTCGTAGGTGGTGCGCTGGAGCATGTCCCGTACGAGAGCGGGGTCGACGTTGGGGAAGAGCGAGCGGGCGCTCGCCTCGTCCAGCCAGCCCGCCCCTCGATGGCAGCAGATGATGTGCCCCAGCTCATGCAAGATGATGTGCTCCTGATGCGCGCTGTTGGTATTGGCGTCGTAGAAGATCAGGTCCTCGTCGCACGCGGCCACCCACATGCCGCACGGATGGGAGGTGGGCATCTGCAGGGGGACCAGGGTGATGGGACGGTTGCGGAGTCCGCCGAGGTAGCGGCAGAGGTCGGCCACACCCACACCCTCCGGCAGGTCGAGCTCGGCTATGCGCCGTGCGCCGTCCTTGCGGAGTCTCTTGAGCTGGCTGCGCCGGTTCTTCCCGGCGGCACGCCCCTTCCCCGAGGCCCTCACTCGGCCTCCGAGAGGTCGGTGACCGGCGGCAGGCCCTGCATCCTGCGGTACTGGTCCATGACGGCCATGACGGCCTGGAGGCTCTCCTTCTCCATCCCGGCGGCTCGCATGGCCACGGAGCGGACTCCGGCCTGCCGCAGTGCTTCGATGGCGGCGACCTCGGTGAGCACGGATTCGGCGACCGTGTCGTCGAAGAAGTACGCGACGGAGACGCCGAAGAACCGGGACAGGGCGGCAAGGAGGTCGGGTGAGGGGTTGGAACGCGCGCCCGTCCGCAGCTGTGACAAGTACACGCCGCCGACCTTGAGTTCGGGGCTGGCCCGCTTCAGTTCCTCGGCGACTTCGGCGTTCGTCCAGTTCTTGTTCTGGGGACGGACCGTCTTGAAGAGGTCGTCCAGACGCACTGCCAGAACGGGACGGTTGTCTGTTTTGGACACTGCGAATCTCCTTTCTTCCCCCTCTGTGTAGCTCACAGTTACTCGCCAGTTTTGCAGATTAGCTCTCAGTTGACAATCCGACGGGATTCCGCCAATGTGGGCCACGCGAGTAGCTGTCAGCTAACTTCGCAGGTGGGAAGCGGAGCTGACAGCCAACCAGGTCGGCCAGGGGGGCCGTCGTGGGATGAGCCGAGCGGGAGAGCACTCGTCGGCAGCGCAACAGGGGGCACGCACAGTGGTAGTGGCAATCGACCGACCGGACCTGCACGCGACGGAGGGCCGGGCGGCCGGCGAACAGGCCGTCCAGCTGGAGCAGGCACTGCTCCAGGCCAGGTCCCTGATCGAATCGACGGTCCTGATGCACCGTCGGCGCCTGGTGAGCGACTCGGTGGTCGCACGCAACAGCGTCGCCCAGATGGACGAGTCCATGCAGCAGTTGATCGTCCGGGGGCACCACGCCGTAGCGGTCACGCTCACCGGCCCCGGCGCGTTCACCGAGTCGGTCCTGCGGGTCCTGAGCGAGAACCCCGGCCGGGCGACCGTACGGGTGCTGTGCACGGCCGAGGTCGCCGCGGCAGCGGCCGGGCGACTGGGCGAACTCCCGAAGACGCAGACCGAGGTGCGGGTGTCCGACAGCGAACTGCGCGCGATCCTCGTCGTCGACAGCGTGGCGGCGCTGGTACCGGCGAACCGCCCGGGAACCGGCGAGCAGTTTGCCGTCGTGAACGACATGGCCACGGTCCGTGCCCTGGAACTGCTCTTCGCCGGCGCCTGGGGCGTGGCGCGCAAGCTCGCGGACCACATGCGGCTCAACCCGCGCCTGCGCGTGGAACTCGTCCGCAAGATCCTGGAGCGCCTGCGCGCGGGGCACACGGACGAGGCGGCCGCACACGAGATCAACGTGTCGCTGCGCACCTACCGGCGGTACGTCGCGGAGATACTGCGCGACCTCGACGCCATCTCCCGGTTCCAGGCAGGGGCTCGCGCGGTGCAGCTCGGCCTGCTGCCCGCGTGATCGGGCCGTACCCCCTACCGGACCGTGTACGGGGGAACCGCACCCCACCGGGTGCGGGGCCCCCGGCGTGATGCGAACAGGAGAGGACGAGCAGACGTGCTGGACCGACGCGAGGACAAACTGGAACTGGCACTGCTCGAGGTGCAGGCGCTCATCGAGTCGTC
Organism: Streptomyces sp. CA-278952; assembly: GCF_028747205.1. Taxonomy (NCBI): domain Bacteria; kingdom Bacillati; phylum Actinomycetota; class Actinomycetes; order Kitasatosporales; family Streptomycetaceae; genus Streptomyces; species Streptomyces sp. CA-278952. The sequence goes on along the minus strand of NZ_CP112880.1, from coordinate 1,038,238 downwards.
CGTCGCCATCCACCGGGACCACACCGTCCAGGAGCAGCTGATCGCCTCGGTGGACGGCGAGTACGGCACGGTGCTGGACACCGCGCAGAACCTGATCAACGGGGCCACCCGCACCATCGACATCGTTCATGCGCGGCCTCCGAGCGCATCGGACCAGGCGGCGCGGCACTCGGACCGGGTGGAACGGGACCTGCTCCGCTCCGCGGCCGTCGGCGTCGCCATCCGCCTGCTCACCACCCCGGCCCTGCTCGACAACGAATTCGCACGCGAACAGTTCGGCAGCGAACGGCCGGTGGAGGTCCGCGTCGCGCGCATGCCCCCGCTGCAGGCGATCATCATCGACGGCGGCGCCGCCTTCGTGGTCACCGAGTCCGCGGTCGGCCGCAGGGCCTCCGTGATCCGGGTGCCGGAGGTGCTGCGCACCCTCCAGGCGTTCTTCCAGAGCGTGTGGAGCGATGCGGCCCCCGCCGGCGAGAACACCGTCTTCGACGGCCGGGACCGGGCGGCCCTCGTCCAGCGCATACTCACCGCTCTGGGAAGCGGGGTCACCGACGAGATCGCCGCGCGCGAGAACGCCGTCTCCGTGCGGACCTACCGGCGTTACGTGGCCGAGGTCATGTCCCTCCTCGGGGCGAGCTCCCGTTTCCAGGCCGGAGTGCGGGCCGCCGAACTCGGCCTGCTCCCGCCCCCTCACTCCTCCGCGAGCCGACCCCCGCCGGGGCGTCCGAACCGCTGAACCCCTAGGGCCTCTCGTGCGGATCATGTCGGGCTGATCCAAACGAAAGACCCCGGGTGTCCCGGGGCGTAGCTCCGCGGGGCGGGAGAACACCGAGATCGACTCAACCACGTGCCGCTCGGCACCGGTCGGGAGCCAGGCTGTGAACACCATCAGGACCCTCTGCTTCGTCGTCGCGGCGTTCTCTTCCTACGCGGCCCTCGCCTACCGGCTGTGCCAGTTGCGGCGCAGCCGGCGGGACAGCTCCTACCGCGCGCTCCTCGCCACCCTGCTGTTCCAGAGCCTCACCTTCACGATGGGCACCGCCGCGATGGTGAGCGACAGCTTCCTGGGCGTGGGGAACCTGTCCGTGCTGCTGATGCACGTGTCGGCCGTCGCGTTCTGCGTCAGTGCTCAGATCATCCTGCTGCGCTGGGCCGCGGAGCCGAAGGACGCCGCGCGCAGGGCCCGTTACTGGCTGGCCGCCGGCGTCACGCTGGGCGTGCTGCTGACCACACTGTTCCTCCTCGCCGACGGGACGGACCGGCCGGCTTCCGACTTCAACACCGGCAGCGGGCAGCCGCTGGTCCTCCTCTACCTCACGGTCTTCATCGTCTCCCAGGCGGTTCCGTGCGTCACGATCTTCCGCCAGTGCGGGGCCTACGCCCGCATGACGTCGAAGGCCTCGCTGCGCCAGGCCCTGCGGCTGCTGTCGGTGGCCGCGGCGATCCTCTTCTTGTACTGCGTGGCCAGGACGGTCAATGTGCTCACCGCGGCCTGGGGGATCGACATCGGGGGGTGGCAGGGCGCGGCCTCCGTGTTCAGTGCGGCGGGCATCGTCGTTCTCTCGCTGGGCCTGACCATCCCCTCCTGGGAGGGGAGGCTGGACAAGTCATCTCAATGGGTGTCCAGTTACCACTCCTACCGGACCCTGTATCCGCTCTGGCGGGACCTGTACGAGTCCTCGCCGGACATCGCGCTGGAACCGCCGAGGCCGGCCTCGGTCTTCGACCTCCGCTACCGTCTCCACCGCCGGGCCGTCGAGATACGGGACGGCTGGCGGGAACTGCGGCCCTACATCGACCGCACCGCCCACGGCGCCGAGGGCGCGGCAGCCGCGGGGGCGGGCGAGGAGGAACGGCAGGCCTTCGTCGAAGCGGCACAGATCAGACGGGCCCTGCACGCCAAGCGCACCGGCGCCGCCCCCCACGACAGCAAGGACGTGGGGGACTTCGACGACCGCGACACGGTCAACTTCACCTCCGAGGTGGCATGGCTCACCAAGGTCGCGTCGGTCTACCGGGAGCTCGGCAGGCCGGGCTGAGCGTTCCGGGCCGCCGCACGCACCTGGGCCTGTGCCTCCTTCAGTGACAGCGCGGCCATCTCCTGGAACCGCGCGAGCCGCGGCACATGCGCCACGCTTCCAGGCGGGTCCGGGTACTGGACTCGAGGCGGAGCAGAGTCGGCACGGCGGTGTTCTCCTCGGTGGTGGGTACGTGGCGGTCTGCGGCACCGGAGCGGTTCGAACCGCGGCCGGATCGGCGTGTTGCCCGCTTCTCAGGTGTCGATCAGGCGCGCGAACCGTACCGTGTCGAAGATGTCCTCCATGCGTACGGCCCGGCCCCCGCGCAGCGTCCAGGAGTGGACGAAGTCGAGGGTCTCGGTGTGGCCGCTCAACGAGGTGACCTGCCGTACGCCGAACACCACCACCCGGTCGCCCGAGCGGAGGAATTCCAGCGGCTCCAGCCGCATACCGCTCAGCACGGCGGGGACCTTGGACAGGAACTCCCGCACGCCGGCGTGCCCGACCCTGGTCCCGCCGAGGCCGTACCGCGCCATCCCGGCGGGATGCACCCACTCGACCGCGGGGTCGAGCGTGGCCAGCAGCGCCTCCACATCGCGCGTCTGGAAGGCGCGGTAGGCGGCGTGGATCACTTCTAGATGGTCCGTCCGGTGTGGCACAGGTCGGTGAACCTCTCTCCCGGTCCGTCAGTGTTCGAGGTGTTCGGGGTGGAGCGCTTCGAAGGTGCGTCGGATGCCGTCGCGCCAGCTCGTCGTGCAGGGGCCGGTCAGCCTCCGCCGCAGCGTCGGGTCGAAACGGTAGGTCTCCCGGGTCACTTCGCTCTCCACGAGCTTCGCCGGAACTCCGGTGAGACTCTCCATGTACCGAATGCAGTCGGTCATGCCGACCGGTTCGTCACCGCCCCAGTTCACCAGCGTGGCCGGGACCGAAGCGGCCTCCCACAACCGGGGGACCTGGGCCACGAGGTCGTCGGCGTACAGCGGGGAGAACCAGTTCTGCCGCCCGTCCAGAGGTACGGGAATGGGCTCCCCGGCCAGCATCCGTTTGAAGTACAGCAGGGGAACCCCGCCATAACCGTTCGGCCCGTACGCGATGTTGAGCCGTGCGATGGTGGTGGGGAGGCCGAGGACGCGGGCGAACGCCCGCACCGCACCCTCGGTCGCGATCTTGCCGACCGGATAGGCGGGGAGCCAGTCGGCCACCCCGTCGACGGGGTCGGTCTCGGTGTACGCGTGATCGAGGGTCTGCCGGGAGTAGACGGCGCCGGTGGAGACGTACAGGAATCCTTCGGCGGTCCGGCAGTGCGTCATCAGCCGCCCCGCGGCGACCGAGTTGACCTCGATGGCGGCGTTGAAGTCACCGTCCTCACCGCGCCGGACGGCGGAGTGCACCACATGGGTGAAGTCCCTGGGCAGGCCTATGAGGCCGTCCTGGGAGAGGTCGTCCATGTCCCAGCGCCAGGTGTTGATGCCCTGGACGTTCAACTGCCGCTCGATGTCCGGCGCGCCGAACCTGCCCAGGCACCAGACCTCGTTCTCGGGGGCCAGTGCTTCGGCCAGCGGTCGGGCGACCTGCCCCGTACCGCCGGTGATCAGGATCTTCTTGGCGCTCACCGCTGTTCCTCCGCATCGCCCATGGACAGATCGAGTTCCCGGCGCAGAATCGCCTGGAAGGCGGCCACGTGCCGGGGGCCCATGAGCGTGTAGTGCTCACCCGGCACATCGACGTACCGGTTGGCCCCGGTGGTGTGCTCGTCCCAGCGGCGCAGTTCGTCGCGCAGCCAGTCCTCCTTGGAGCCGCGCAGCGGAACGGCGTAGAAGACGCTCATGGACCGGACACGGCCGCTCGGCTCGTAGCCGCGACCGAGGTCGGTGAGACCGTCGGCCAGCTGCGCCCAGGCGCTGAACTTCTGGGGATCCAGGTCGAGTTCCGCGATCCTGTCCGAGGGGGCGATGTCGATGAGGCGGGCCGACTGTTCCTCCCGCGGCAACGCGCGCAACCGCTCGGGCAGGTCGAGGGAGTGCTTCCTGTCGATGAGGCCGAGGAAGAAGGCGAGATTCACCGCGGTCTCGACGAAGTCGAGTTCGTCCATGCGGTACTTGATGTGCGGCGGGAGGTTGAAGCTGCCGACGAAGTCGACCCGCTCGCCGGCCGCCTCCAGGACCTTGGCGATCTCGAAGGCCACCGCGCCGCCGAAGGAGTAGCCGGCGACCGCGTACGGGCCGTGCGGCTGACGCTCGCGGATGGCGGCCACATACGTGTCCACCATCTCCTCGAAGCTGGTGAAGGGCTTCTCGCCCTCGTTGAAGCCACGGGCGCGCAGTGCGTAGAACGGGCGGTCGCCCACGAAGTACTGGGCGAGGTTGACGAAGACCAGTACTTCGCCGACACCCGGGTGGACGCAGAACAGCGGGGTCTTCTCGCCAGTGAGCTGCATCGGCACGACCGGGTCGTACGTCCACGCGTCCGGCTGCGCGTCCCCGGCCAGCTTCGCGGCGAGCATGCGCACGGTGGGAGCCGTCAGCACGTGGATGATCTGGAGACCGTGGGCGTCCAGTCGCCCGGCGACCTTGCTGCGCAGCCGCAGGATGTCCAGTGACGTCCCGCCCAGGTCGAAGAAGTTCGCGTGGACACTGATCGAGCCGGGATCGGTGTCGAACAGCTCGGCGTAGATCTCGGTCAGCACCCGTTCGGTCTCGCCCTCGGGGGGCGTGTGACCGCCGAGCCTGCGCAGGCTGACCTCGGCCACCTCGCGCACGGCCTCGTCATAGGCGCCGGCCTCCAGCCGCCTGCGCATCAGCGCACGCTGGATCTTGCCGAGGCTGGTCTTGGGGAAGGCGTCCTTCGGCAGCGGAAGGATCAGGGCCGGTCTGAATCCCCAGTGCATCACCGTGGTGCTGCGCACCGCCGCCAGCACCCGGCAGAGGTGCGTCTCGTCGCCCGGGGCGGTGGCCTCCGGCGCCGGGTGGAAGGCGATCACCAGGTGCTCCGTGTCGCTCCCGGCGGGCCGGGTGGGGAAGGCGGCGACATAGGACCCCGCCACCCCTTCGAGCTGTTCGAGCACGGCTTCGATGTCATGGCTGAAGTAGTTGACCCCGTTGACGATGACGCTGTCCTTGCTGCGTCCCACCAGGGTCAGCCGGCCCTCGTCGACGCGTCCCAGGTCACCGCTGCGGAACCAGCCGTCGGCGGTGCGGGAGTCCGCGGTGGCCCGCGCGTCGTTGTGGTAGCCGGGACTGATCATGGGGCCGCAGAGCTGGAGCTCGCCGACGGTGCCCTCGGGCAGCGCCCGGTCGCGCTCGTCGGCGATGCGGATGCTCAGCCGCTCGACGGGGGCCCCGAGGTTGGCGAACTCCGCGTGGGCGTCCGTCTGCGGGAAGCCGCGGGAGTAGACGCTCCCCGCGCAGGTCTCGGTCATCCCGAAGGCGGGCCACAGGGCGTCGGGGGCGAGGCCGTGCGGCGCGAAGCGGTCGAGGAAGGCGCGGCCGGTGGCGACGACCACGGCCTCACCGCCGCTGATGATGTGGCGCACCCGGCCCAGGTCGAAGGTCTCGGCGCCGATGTCGGACGAATTCAGCAGCCCCAGCAGGAAGTTGGGGGTGAAGGTCATCGTGACACCGTGCCGGGACATGAGCCTCGGAAACTCCAGGGGATCGCCGAGTATCACCGCCGCTTCGACGTGCAGTTGGCGGCAGCCCACGTACATCGGCAGCAGATGGCATTCGAGGAGGGCGGCCACATGGTCGAAGGAGATCCAGTTGAGCGTGGTGTCCGCCGGGGTGAGCCGGTGGCAGCCGTTCTTGCCCGCCATGGACGCCAGCAGATTGGCGTGGGTGAGCTCGACCGCCTTGGAGTTGCCGGTGGAACCCGACGTCAGGACCAGTACGGCCGTGTCCTCGGGGTCCGCCTCGTGCGACTCGGTCGCCGGTTCGTGTCCGTACAGCGACTCCAGCGTGGAGACGCGGACCCCGTCGACCCGGGGCAGTCCGGCGGCGAGCGAGGCACTGGTGACGATCAGGGGCGCATCCAGCAGCCGGTCGACATGGCGGAGCTGGGCGGTCCAGCGCTCCGGATCGCCGTGCACCGGCGCGAGCGGGCAGGGCACGAAACCGCCCAGTACGCAGGCCCAGAAGGCGGTGAGGAATTCCCCCGGGTGCTCCAGACACAGCACGACCCTGTCCTGGGTCACGAGGCCGCGCGACCGCAGTGCGGCGAGAATTTCGCCGGCCTGTCTCAGCAATTCCGGATATCTCTGGGAAATGTACGGGGCGGATGCGCCGCCCCGGCAGTAGTCGAGTCCCGCATCTGGATGGTTCCGCGCCGCCCGGGTCAGTAGGCCGGCGATGGTGCGCGGCGGTGAAGCGGTCACTTTCCCTCCGGTCCCCTTCATTCTCGTTCTCCCGTCCGGCCGGTCGTGCGAGTCACGGGAGAACAGTAGGGTCCGGTTGCCACAGGTGGCGCGCGATGGCATTTAGTGGACACAGGGTGACATCTAGTGGACAGGGCGATCGGCGGACGCGCCTCGGGGCCGTTCGTGGCAGCTTCCTGAAAGGGCTCTTGTAAAGGGCCGGATCAAGGAACTTCCATGGGGCGCCAAGAAGCGACTGCCAGCCCGTCGGGGCAGGCCGGCCAGAAGGCGGATCCATGAGTCAGTTGCCCATCGGGCTGGTATTTCCGGGCCAGGGAACGCAGCGGCAGGGGATGGGTGAGCAGTGGCGGGAAACTCCGTCGTGGGAGCTCACCGAGGAGATTTCCGAGGCCACCGGGGAGGACCTCGCCGAGCTGTTGCTGCACACCCCCACCGACCAGCTGCGGCGTACCGATCTGGCACAGCTCACCGTCTTCTCGGTTGCCGTGGTCGCCCATGCCGAAGCGGTACGGCGCGGAGCGCTCGGCACCACGGTCGTCGCCTGCGCGGGCCACAGCCTGGGTGAGTACGCGGCCCTCACCGCGGCGGGCGCGCTGACCGTGAGCGCGGCCGCCGCCCTGGTGGCCGCGCGCGGCCGTGCCATGAGGGACGCCGCCGAGCAGCGAGCGGGCACCATGGGGGTCCTGGTCGCCGCGCCGCTGCCCGAAGTGGACGATCTGGTGGCCGCGGTGCGGGCGTCGGGCCCGGAGGTGTGGGTCGCCAATGTGAACGCCCCCGGCCAGACCGTGGTGTCGGGCTCTCCCGAAGGGGTCGCGCTGGTCGAGGAGTACGCGCCCTCGATCGGCGGGAAGATGATCCGGCTCCAGGTGGGCGGCGCCTTCCACAGCCCCTACATGGCCCCGGCGGTCGCGCCCCTGCGCAGGGCGCTGAAGGACACCGCGTTCGCCCCCGCGCACCTGCCCGTCGTGGCCAATGTCGATGCCGAGCCGTACGGCGGCGACGGCGACTGGACCGAGCTGGGTGTCCGGCAGCTGACCTCGCCGGTGCTGTGGGAGCGGAGCGTACGGACCCTGACCGGTGTGCTCGGCTGCCGGAAACTGGTCGAACTCGGTCCGGGACGTACGCTGGCCGGCCTGATCAAGCGGATCGACCCCGAGGTCGAGGTCGTGTCACTGAACGGGCCGGACGCTCTGGAGCCCGTCCGGGACGTGGCCGTCGCTACCTGAAGGGCCGGAGTGGCGGGGCTGCCGGGGACGAGGTTCCCGGCAGCCCCGCCACCCCGCGAGGCGTTCGCGCCGCGCTTCAGTGCGAAGCGAGCGAGAGCGGCGGGCGGATCTCACCGGTGAGCAGGACCGGGGCGGCGCTCACCACGGCGGCCAGCGCACCGCGTCGCCTGTCCGCCAGATCGAGGACGTGGAACTTCTCGAAGCGGCTGCGCAGCACCGAGGTGCCGGATCCGCCCGGCATGAGCGGCAGCCCCGAGAGGTCGACCTCGCGCATCGTGTCCCTCGACGTCCGGCCGGCCTTCACCAGGGCCTCCTTGCGCACCCACTGCCGCATGAAGACACCCTGCGGGTCGGCGGACCGCCCGGACAGACACAACTCGCCCCGCGACAGGACCTGTTCGAGCACCGCGGAGTCCACCTTCCGACGGCCCAGCAACTCGACGTCGATCCCTAGGGCCGAGGGGCCGGCCGCGGCGGCGACGACACCTCGGGTGTGCGAGAGGCTGACCCGCACATCGGGGTGGTTCGGCACATACGGTCGGCCGTGACCGTGCTGTGCGCACTCGTCGCAGTACTGCGCCAGCTCGATGTCGGCCGCCTCGACGCCCAGCACCCGGCCCGCACACAGGCGGACGAGCAGATGCGCTGCGACGAAGTCCAGCCGCGAGGCCTCGTGCCGGAACCGCGCGGCCCGCCCGCGCTCGACCGGAGTCAGCAGGCCTTCCCGCGCCGCCGGATGGTTGAGCACCTCGGCGGTGGTCGACACCGTGGCGTACGCGGCGGTGGCCGGATGTACGCGAGGCCGTACCGCCTGAGCGCCGCCGACCCCGGTGAACAGGCGGCGGGCCGGCGCGCGCTGGAGCGGCTTTCCGGCGAGCGAGCGATTCGCCGAGACGAGGATCGCGTTGACCAGGTCGGCGGAGCTGTCGAGCGGCAGCTCATGGTCGACGCTGGTGCGGGGTCCGGGGTCCTCGGAGCTGCCCCGTACGCCCGATCGGGCGTTGGGCCGGGCGCTGGGTCGGGGCATGGGGTGCCTTCCGTGTCGGTGGTTACTGGCCGGGCGTTCCGCTGTACGGGCACGAGGTGGCGGTGTCGCCGGGGCTCGGGTGCTCCTGCGTCGCGGACCGGACGGCGGGGCCCGCGGGCGCTGCCCGTCGTTCGACCCGCATGCGCAGACTGCCCTTCGGACGCAGCGTGACCATGGGTTCCTTGACCGGCGAGGCCCCCGGCACGCTGCTCAGGCGGACCTGCTGCGCGAGCGTGACGAGGGAGACGTGGCCGTTGAGCAGTGCGTGGTGGTTCCCGATGCAGACCCGGTGCCCGGCGCCGAACGGCAGGTAGGAGTGCCGGGGGAGCTGGGCCTCGCGCTCGGGCGAGAACCGGTCGGGGTCGAACCGCTCCGGGTCGGTGAAGTAGTCGGCCCTGCGGTGCAGCACGTACGGGCTGAACGCCACGGCGGCGCCGGCCGGGATGAGGTGACCGAGGATCTCGATGTCGACAGTGGCCTGCCGGGTGAACATGTAGACCGGCGGATAGAGGCGCATGGCCTCCTTGAAGACCTGGAGGGCGTAGGGAAGACGCGGCAGGTCGGCCGGCGTCGGCGTCCGGCCGCCGAGGACCTCGTCCACCTCGGTGAGGAGCTTCCGGTAGATCTCCGGGTGCTCGGCGAGCAGGTGGAAGCTCCAGCTCAGCGCCGTGGCAGTGGTCTCGTGACCAGGCATGAACATGTTGAGTGCCTCGTCCCGGATCTGCTTGTCGCTGATCGGGGTGCCGTCCTCGTAGGTCGACTCCATGAGGAGGTCGAGCCAGTCGTCCGGCTTCTCGGCCGCCGCCCGTCGCTCCGCGAGCAAGGCGTAGAAGGTCCGCTCCAGACGCTCGATCGCACGCCGGTAGCGGAGGTTCGCAGGGGTGGGCCACTCGATGGTGAGCGGGATCAGCGCGCTGGCCTGGGAGTCGAACCCGTGGATGGCGTCGGTGAGCGCGTTGCCCAACTCGTCGGCTTCGCCGAGGACGTCGCGGCTGAACAGGTTCTGGCCCACGGTCCCGAGCATCACCGAGACCATCTCGCGCCGCACGTCGATCACACTGCCGTCGGTCCAGCGGGCCGAGACGATCTGTGAGACCCGCGCGGCGATGTCCGCGGAGGTCTTCACGGCCGCGGCGTGAAAACGCGGTTGGATCATCCGCCGGTTCGGTCTGTGCTGCTCGTTCGTCGCGGTCAGCAGGCCGTCGCCGAGCAGCGGCCGGGCGAAGGAGCGGAACCGGTCGGTCTTCTCGAACAGGCCGCCGTTCTTGATGAGGATCTCGTGGACCAGTTCGACCGAGTTCGCGAGGTAGACGTCCTGGCCGGCGATCGTGTAGATGCCGAAGTCCCCGCACTCCCCGAACGTGCGGGAGAACAGGGCGAGTCGGTCCTGCTTGAACTCCCACGTGTTCCCGATGAAGGCACGGCCGGAGAGCCGTGGCACGGGTGCGAGGGATGAGGTGGCGGACTGGGTCATGGGCACGCCCTTCCGTGGAGACGTCGTGATGCGTCGTGCTCCGGAGTGCGTGGTATCGAAACACCGGGGATCCCGGGGCGGCAACGACCGCACAGTTTGCTGCCAGGCTCGGCAACTTGCTGACAGGCCACGCGGTCCGGTTGCACGAGGACGCTGTCAGTTAAATGCCAGAACACCGGGGAATCCGGTCGAACCCGATGGGGCTGGCAGGTAGTTGTCGGATTGCTTGTCGAGCCGAAACCTGCGGAATAGCTTGTTGGCAACGCGGAGGACCTCGTCAACGCCTTCTCGTATCCAGCTTGTTGAGCCTCAGGGAAGAGGGATCCACTGTGACTGCCGTGACTGCGGAACGTCAGGAAACCATCAAGGAAATTGTCTGCGACATCCTTGAGATCGAGCCGGATGACGTCACCCGGGTGAGCCTTTTCAAGGAGGACCACGACGCCGACTCGTTGCGTGCGATCGAGATCCTGGCCTCCCTGGAGAAGGCGTTCAACATCGTCATCAACCAGTCCGAGCTCGGCCGGATGGTCAACCTCGAGGGTGTCTACGAGGTCGTCTCGGAATCGGCCGACTGGAAGTAGCGGAAAGTGGCGCTGCGCCCATGGATGAATGAGCCTGATGGTGGCCGCGGTGCGGCCCACCATAAATGGGGGTGAATATGCCTGACGTATCGTCGAACAGAGTTGTCATAACCGGGCTTGGTGCGGTTTCCAGCATCGGCCTGGGGGCCTCCGAGTTCCTGGCCGGACTTCGTTCCGGCCGCAGCGCCGCCAAGCCGATCACAGCGTTCGACACCAAGGGGTTCGAGCACGCGAACGGCTGCGAGATCGTCGACTTCGATCCCGGCGAGTGGATCCGCAACTTCGACATCGAGGAGCTGGGCCGGGCGAGCCAGTTCTCGGTGGCGGCATCCCGGATGGCCCTCGCCGACGCCGATCTCGACGAGGCCGACCTGGCCGCCCGGAGGTGCCTGATCTCCATCGGCACCACGGACGGCGAGTCCAGGGACCTCGACCAGCTGGTCGAGACCGAGGTCAGGGAGGGACCCGAGCGGATGGACCGGAAGGTCGCCGCCCGGGTGCCGGCCGGGCGCTTGTCCGCCACGGTGGCACGGGAGTTCAAGCTCACCCAGGTCGAGGCGGTGACGCTGCCCACCGCCTGTGCGGCGGGCAACTACGCGATCGGCTACGGATACGACGCCATCCGCACCGGAGAAGTCGAGTTCGCCCTGTGCGGCGGTGCCGACGCCATGTGCCGGAAGACGTTCACGGGCTTCTACCGGCTGGGCACCATCGCCCCGGAGGTCTGCCGGCCCTTCGACATCAACCGCCAGGGCATCCTCACCGGTGAGGGCGCCGGAGTCCTCCTGATGGAAAGCCTCGAATCGGCGCTCGCCCGCAACGCGCACATCTACGCGGAGGTGCTCGGATACGGGCTCAACTGCGACGCGTACCACCCCGTGGCTCCGAACCAGGACAGCGTGGCGCAGTGCATGCAACTGGCGCTCGACGGCGCGGGCGTGAAGCCCGAGGACGTGGACTTCATCTCCGCGCACGGCACCGGCACCAAGGCCAACGACGTCACCGAAGCACGGGCGATCCGCCAGGTGTTCGGCGACGACACCCCCCGGACCATCTCGATCAAGTCGATGCTCGGTCACAGCATGGGGGCCGCGAGCGCGCTGTCCTCCATCGCGTGCGCCCTGGCGATCACCGAGGGGTTCATCCCGCCGACGATCAACCACGTCGAGACCGACCCCGAGTGCAACGTCGACTGCGTCCCCAACGAGGCCATCGAGGCCGACCTGCGCGTGGTGCAGAACAACGGGCTCGCGTTCGGCGGCAACAACTCGGTCGTGATCTTCGGCAAGTACGAGGCGGTGCGGTCGTGACGGCCCCCCTGCTGGAGAACCCCGCGGCACAGCCCCAGGCGGTCGTCGGACTCGGCGCCGTCAACAGCGTCGGTGGCTCGGTCGACGAGGTCTTCGACTCCCTGTGCGCGGGCCGCACCGGCCGCGCGGAACTGCGCGGCTTCGACCGGAGCCGGTTCCGGGCCCAGCACGCGTACGAGATCGACGACCGGCCGGACGGCGGCGGCGACGTGACGGGCCGGGCCACCCGCTGGCTCATCAGGGCCATCGAGGAGGCGGCCCGGGACGCGGGTCTCGGGGACGACCTCGGCGAGGTGCCGATCCTGATCGGCACCGGACTGCGGGAACTGCGCTCCGCCGAGCTGGGCTGGCGGGACGGCGCCGCGTTCGACGTGTCGGAGCTGCACTTCGGGACGGCACTGCGGGAACGGTTCGGCGCCGTGCGCACCTACACCTTCTCCAACGCGTGCTCGGCCTCGCTCTACGCCCTGGCGATGGGCAGCGATCTTCTGACCGCCCAGGGCGCCGAGACCGTCATCGTCGCCGGGGTCGACACGCTCACCGAGAGCATGTACGGCCTGCTGGACCGGGTGCACATGCAGCCACCGGACCAGGTCAGGCCGTTCGACAAGGACCGCAAGGGCGTCCTGATGGGCGACGGAGCCGCCGCGATCGTGCTCCGGCGCGCCGACGGCCGGCTCGGCGACACGGTCCGCGGGCTGCTGCGCTCGGTGTACGTCAACTGCGACGGGTTCCACGTGACCGCGCCGGACGCCGAAGGAGTCGCCCAGGCGCTCCTGGGCGCCCACCGGCTCGCCGGGGTGAAGTCCGAGGACATCGACCTGGTGATGCTGCACGGTACCGGGACGCTCCTCAACGACGAGGCAGAGGCCCTCGCGATCGGCCAGGTCTTCGGCGCCCACGCCGGCAACCCGCTGATGACCGCGGTGAAGTCGATGACCGGCCACACCTCGGGCGGTTCGGGCCTCCTCGGTCTGATCGTCGCCCTGAAGTCCCTGGAGTCGGGCCGGGTGCCGCCGACCGTCGGACTGCGCGAGCCGGTCGACGAGGCCGCCGGCTTCCGCTTCGTACGAGGTGCTCATGCCGAGGCCGAGCTGCGGCTCGCCCAGGTGGACGCGTTCGGCTTCGGCGGCGTCAACGCCGTCGCCGTCGTGGAGAGGGCGGGACAGTGAGTGCGTCGGAGATTCTGGTGACCGGTGTCGGCATCGCGCTGCCCGGCGTGGACGGGCCCGCGGACCTGCTGCGGACCGGGTCGACCGCGGGTGAGCCCGAGGTGGACCCGGCGGCCCTGCTCGGCAAGCGCGGCCTGCGGTACAAGGACCGGGCCTCCCGGCTCGCCCTCTGCGCCGCGGCCGACGGATTGCGCGCGGCCGGACTGCTGACGGACGCCCTCACGGTGCCCGGCAGCACGGTCGGCGTGGCGGTGAGCTCCAACCTGGGCAATCTGGACACCGTCTGCGAGGTCGCCGACGGGATCAAGGAACTCGGCGTCGACGGCATCAGCCCGATGGGCCTGCCGAACGCCTCCAGCAACGTCGTCGCCTCGACGGTGGCGATCCGCTACGGGCTGCGCGGACCGAACCTGATGGTCTGCAACGGTGCGACCTCCGGCCTCGACGCGGTCTACTGGGCCGCCTCCTCGCTGGCCGCGGGACGCGCCGAGCGGTTCCTGGTGATCGGTGTCGAGACCGACAACCGCTACGTCCGGGGACTGCTGGGTCTGCCGACCGGGCAGCTCCTCGACGGGGCGGTCGCCCTGGTGGTGGAGCGGGCCGACGCGGCCGCCGCACGAGGGGCCGCCGGCAGCGCCGTGCTCGGCCGGTACGCCAGGGAGGGCGGGATCGACCAGTGCCTGGACCGGCTGGTCCCCGAGGGCGGCGCGGTGCCCGCAACCTGGTTCGTCCCGGAGGGGCACCGCACCGGCGACCGGCTCCCCGCGGAGGTGCCGCGCACCGACCTCAGCGAGGTCTTCGGCCGCGCCTCGGGAGCGCTGGGCGTCCTCCAGGTCGCGGCGGCCGTCAGCTGGTTCGCCGCGAGCGGGCCGGACGCCGGCGAGCGGGCCCTGGTGATGTCGGGCACCGGGCAGGACGACGCGGTGGCCGGACTCCTCCTCGCCCCGGCCGGACCCGCGGCATGAGCGCGTCGGACCTGCCGGTGACGGTGTCCCTGCGCCGGCCCGGCCGTGGCGCCTCGCCGCTGCGGGTGCTGCTGCTGCACGGTCTGGCCAGCGGAGGCAACGTCTGGGACAGCTATCTGGGCCTTTCCCGGGACCAGCCCCACGAGCTGTGGACCGCGGAACTGCCCTGGCGGGCGGAGCAGGTGCCCGGCTGGACCGGACACTCTCCGGCCCACTGGGTGGCCCAGGCGATGGCCCAGGTGCCCGGCGGCCCCGACGTGGTGGTGGCGCACTCCTTCGGATCCTGCGCGCTCCTCGCGATGCTGGACGGACAGGGTCTGGCGCCGGACGTCCGTGACGAGGACGGGACGGACGCGTTCACCCGGCACCGGCTGCGGGGCGTCGTCCTGGTGTCCCCGTTCTACCGGGCCGCTCCCGAGGAGTTCACCTGGGAGTCCGTCTCCTACTACCTCAACGGATTCGATCGCATCCTGGCCGAAGGCCTGCGGGTGCAGTCCGGCGGCCGGGTCACCGGCGAACTGCGCCAGGACATGGCACTGAAGGTGCGCGAACGGGTGGGCCCGTACGGCTGGACCGCCTTCTTCGACACCTATCTGCGCACCCCTTACCTGCGGACCGAGCGCTTCCTGGGCCCCTGCCTGGTGATCGGTGGGGAGGCGGACTTCTCGTCCTTCCCCTCCGACAGCGAGGCGCTGGGAGCGGCGCTCCCGGAGGCCACCGTCAAGATCCTGGGCGACTGCGGCCATCTGGCCATGATCGAGCAGGCAGCCGAGTTCGCCGAACTGACCAACGACTTCCTGGAGTCCGCCGCGTCCCGGCCACGGCCGGCGCCCGGACGACACCCCATCAGCCCACGAGGGAGCGGTACAGATGACTGAAGTGACCACCGAGGCCGTCAAGGCCCTTCTGGAGACCGAGAACAGCCTGCGGCTGCGGCCGCGCTACGAGGGCTCCAACATCAACACCTGGATCGGCTTCAAGCACGTCAACTACATGGTCGAGGAAGCGGTCCTGGAGCACTTCCGGGGCTCCGGCCTGGGGTCCAGGTTCCTGTTCGAGGAGCACGGCCTCGGCGTCGACGTCGTCGACCTCGACACCCGGATCCTGCACGCCTTCCACCAGGACGACGAGGCCCGGGCGCTCGTGGTCCCGCGGACCAAGGACGACCAGACCCTGCTGGGCTTCGACGTCACGCTGTACGTCGAGCGCGACGGCAAGGAGCTGAAGGCGGTCACCTCCAAGGTGAAGGTCTCGCTGCGGATCGACGGCTACCTCGAAGGGGTCGACGTGCCGGCCCCGCTGGCCCGCTTCGCCGTCGCGGCCCTCGGCGGCTTCGCCGAGGCGGGTCCCCACCACGGGACCGAGGTGACCGAGGCGGCCAACACGGCGCTGTCCGCCGGCCGCGGCACGGTGGGCGAGGACCCGGTCCTGGCGCAGCTCATCGGAGGCGACAACGCCTTCGGCTGGAAATGGCGCATCCCCTACCCGTACTGCCACTTCAACGAGCGGCTGGCGCTGTCGGGCTACCTCCGGCAGGTCGAGGAGGTCGTGGACCTCTTCCTCGCCGACCGGGGCATCTCGATCAAGACGCTGCTCGACGACCGCAAGTGGATCCCGGTCGTGCCGCGCTCGCACATCCAGTTCCTCGACGAGGCGCTCATGGAGGAGGACCTCTACACCGTCTTCACGGTGGAGGAGGTCTTCAAGGACTTCACCTACACGGCCAGGACGGACTTCTACGTGGTCCGTGACGGGCGCCTGGTGCAGACCGCCACGGGCCGGATCACCCACGGCTACGCGGTGTTCCAGAACCGCAGCGACTGGAGCCTGGTGAGCTTCGACGACCACGTGATCCGCGCCTTCAAGGGTGAGTCCGCCGCAGGCTGACCGACGGCCGCCGTGAGTCGCCCCACCTGAAACCGCATCCCGGAGAGGGACCCGATGGACGATGTGCTGATCACCGGTATGGGTGTGATCTCCCACCTGGGCAATGGAGTTGACGCATTCTGGCAGGGGCTTTCCGCGGCGAGGAGCTCGCCGTCCACGGCCGCCGACCCGTTCGCGCGGATGGACCTGCCGCTGATGTACGAGGTCCCCGATGCGGATGTGCCCGCGGGGCCCGAGCGCTACGGCGACCTGGTCCTGGGGCGCGGATCCCGGCTGGCCGTCGAGGCGGCCCGACAGGCGGTGGCCGACGCCTCACTGGCCTACGTCGCACCGGAACGGGTCGCCGTGGTCATCGGCACCGGGATGGGCGACTCGGGTCTGCACGAGGAGTGGCGGTCCGGGGACGGGCCCGCGGGCGACCACTGGTCACCGACCTTCTCCATCGCCTCGGCCGTCGGGTCCTGGTTCGGTGCCGAGGGGGCGAACTCCAGCGTCAGCAACGCCTGCGCGGCCAGCGGGTTCGGGCTCTCCATGGCCGCCGACCTGATCCGTACCGGCGAGGCCGACGTGGTCATCGCCGGCGGGGCCGAGGCCTACTCCAGGGTGGCGCTCGGCTGCTTCAACCGGCTCGGCGCGATCGACCCCGAGCGGTGCAGGCCCTTCGACCTGCACCGCAAGGGGACCCTCTTCGGCGAGGGCGCCGGAATGATGATTCTGGAGTCCGCGTCCCACGCACGGGCCCGCAAGGCTCCGCGGGTCTACGCCAAGCTGTCCGGCATCGGATGGAGCTGCGACGCCTTCCACACGACGGCGCCGGAGCCGACCGGGGGCCAGATCTCCCGTGCGATGCGTGAGGCCCTGGCGGAGGCCGGGGCCGGCAGCGACCGGATCGGCTGCGTCATTCCGCACGGCACCGGCACACAGCTGAACGACACCGTCGAGAGCCAGGTGCTGGGCGAGGTGCTGGACGGGCGCCGGGACCAGGCTCCCGTCTACAGCCTGAAGGCCCTGCTGGGACACACCGGCGGAGCCGCCGCAGCGCTGGCGGCGGTGGCGGCGGCACAGATCCTGCACCGCGGGACCGTCCCGCCGAACATCGCGCCGGACGAGCAGGACCCCGCCTGCAAGATCTATCTGCCCACCGAAGCGGCACCGCTGGAAGGCGAGTTCGTGCTCGTCAACGCCTATGCCTTCGGTGGCAACAACGTGTCACTCGTCCTCGAGGAGGCGGCCGTATGAGCACGTCGAGTCCCCCGCCGTCCACGGGCGAAGACCTGGTGATCTCGGGCATCGGAGTCGTCACCCCCTGGGCGGACACCCCGGTCGCCGCGGCGGCCGCGACCGGCCGCCCGTCCGAACCGGGCGACTGGTTCGACCACCGGGAGAGGCTCGGCCGGCGCGGCTACAAGTACCTCCCCACCGCGACCCAGTACTTCCTGGCAGCGGCCAAGCACGCACTCGCGGACGCCGGGGAGACGCGCCCCGAGTCCGATCCGGAGGACGAGCAGCGGCGCGGTGCGATGGTCGGCACCAACAGCGCGGCCGTGGCCCTGCACGAGTCGATGGACCACACCGTGATGGCCGAGGGCGCGAACGCGCTCAGCCCGGCCACCGCACCGTACTTCTCGATCAACCTGTTCGGCAGCCGGCTGGCCACCGAGCACGTCTTCCGCGCCTTCAACCTCACGCTGACCTCACCGCGGGTGGCAGGTCTGGAGGCGCTGGAGACCGGGGCCAGGTCCATCGCGGCGGGGCGGGCGTCCTGGCTGCTGGCCGGCGCCACCGAGGAGGCGCTGCCCGCCGGGCACCCGGGGGCCGACGTCTCCGAGCGGGGTGCGGTCGCCCTGGTGATGGAGCCCGTCGCGAAGGTACGGGAACGGGGCACGGCCGGCTACGGCCGCTGCCGGGTCCGCAGCTTCTTCCTGCCGCCCGAGGTCGCCGCCTCGCCCGAGGGCCCCGACCGGGTACGGGAACGGATCGCCGCCGTGCTCGCCGGTCAGGGCATGGGCCCGGGCCAGGAGCACCGGGTGATCGCCGTACTCGACGACTCGCCGGTCTCGGCCGCGGTGGCGGTCGCCGTCGGACCACGAGCGGACCTGGTCACCGCCGGGGCGGGGGCGCTGGAGCCGCTGTTGCAGGTCGCCGGGGCACTGGCCGAGCTGTCCGGTCCGGTCGTGGTCGTCACGGCGGCCCGCGAGGGCAATCTGGCCGTCGCCCTGCTCACCCCGCCGGACGACGTGGTCTGACCCGCCCGCCACGACCGGGCCGTCGCTCGACGGCCTGCCCCACCACGTGAAGGAAGAGAAGAGAGTCATGACGAAGTCACTTGAGGGCACAGCGTCGCTCGAGGGCACCTGGAACCTGGTCCTCGGAGCCTCCAGCGGGATCGGGCTGGCCACCGCCAGGGCGCTGGCCCTGGAAGGAGGCAATGTCCTGGGCGTGCACTTCGACACGGCGGAGGGCCGGGAGAAGGCCGAGGCGTCCGCCGAGGAGCTGCGTTCGGCCGGAGTGGCGGTGCACTTCTTCAACCTGAATGCCGCAAGCGCCACCACGCGATCCGAACTGGTCCCGCAATTCGCTGAGTTGACCGGCGGGCGCCCCCTGAAGGTCCTGTTGCACTCCCTGGCCTTCGGTAGTCTGCTGCCGTATCTGGCGGACGAGCCCGGCCAGGCGCTGACGAGCCGTCAGATCGACATGACACTCAACGTGATGGCGCACTCCCTGGTGTACTGGTCGCAGGATCTGCACCGGGCCGGCCTGCTCGGCGAGGGCTCCAAGATCTACGCGATGACGAGTGCCGGCGACCAGAAGGTGACCGCCAACTACGGTGCCGTGTCCGCCGCCAAGTGCGCCCTGGAGTCGCACGTCCGCCAGCTGGCCCTCGAACTGGCGCCCAGCAGGGTGGCGGTCAACTCGCTGCGGGCCGGGGTGACCATGACGCCCTCGCTGGAGCGGATCCCCGGGCACGAGAAGCTGGTCGCGCTCGCGGCCGGCAACAACCCGCACCAGCGGCTCACCCGGCCCGAGGACGTCGCCGAAGCGGTCGTCCTGCTGTCGCGGGGCAACTCCTCCTGGATCACCGGAAACATCATCGGCGTCGACGGCGGAGAGGCGCTGACCACCTGATGCCGCTCCCCGACCCCACGCACCCACCGCGGGAAGAACCGGCCCGCGGACGGCGCTCCCTGCCCCTGTCCGGCGTGCTGCCCGCTGTCGTGCTGGCGGCCAGGCACGCGTACGAGCTCTACCACCCGCCGCGGTCGAAGCCCGGCCGCAGCCCGCGGAACAAGAACCTGCCGATGCGCGAGTTCACCCTCGTCACCAGCCGGGACCGGATAACGCTGCGCGGCTGGGTGGTGCCCGGGGAAGGGGCGCACACCGTGGTGCTCTGCCACGGAATGGGCCGGACCAAGTCCAGCACCCTCGGGCACATCGAGATGCTGCACCGGGCCGGCTGGAACGTCCTCGCGTTCGACATGCGCAATCACGGCGAGAGCGGCCGGGACAAGCGGTACGGGAGCATGGCCGAGCGCTACACCGGAGACCTCGCGGACGTCCTGCGGTGGGTGCGCGCGGACCCCGGACTCGGCGGCGGCGAGATCGCGGTGTACGGGTTCTCGTTCTCCACCTGGGTGTCCCTCAGCGTGCTGAAGCGGCTCGACGACCGCCTGGCCGCGGTGATCTGCGACAGCGGCCCCGCGTTCGACATCAAGTCGGCGCTGCGGGAATTCGCGGCCCTGCGCAGGTCGGCGCTGCCCCGGTCGGTGCGCGGGGGAGCGGGCTTCGCGGTCTACCGCGCCTGCTTCGGCGCGTTCTGCGAGCACATGCTGGCCGTGCGCGAGTGGCCGCCCGACCTCAGCCGGTTCAGGACCCGGCTGATGTTCATCGCCGGCGGACAGGACTTCGTCGTACCCGAGTCCCAGATCGCGCCGGCCGCCCACCACTACCCGGACTCCGAGCGCTGGACGGCGCCCAACGCCCTGCACATGAACGCGCTGCGGTTCGACCGGGAGGAGTACCGGGAACGCGTGCTCGCCTTCCTGACCCGCAGCTTCGACGGCGCGGGGCCGGCGGACCCGGAAGGACCACAGGACAAGAAGGTCGACATCCATGGATGAATATCTGCTGATCGAGTCCCAGGGGCCGTGGGGAGGCCCGGGCGCCGACCGGTTCGTGGCCGACGCGACGAGGCTCCGCAGAGCCGGCCACCAGGTCTCGGTGTTCCTCATCGAGAACGGCACGTCGGCGGCGTTCACCGGTGCGGACGAAGCCCTGCGCGAACTGCTGGAACTCGGCGGGCAGGTGTGGGTGGACGCCTTCTCCACGACCCACAGGTCGTTCGGACCGGACCGGCTGCTGCCGGGAGCGAGGCTGGTGGAGATGGACGAGGTGGCCGGAAAGCTGCTCGAACCCGGTGTACGAGGGGTGTGGCACTGACATGGCTCAGCAACTTCCGCGCGGAGACGTGCTCCTGGCGGTCATGGGGCCTCCGCACATCAGCGACATGGTCACCAGCGCCGTCCGGCTCGCCCAGGCGCTGCTGGAGCGGGGCGCCACCGTCCACATCTGGACCTGCGGCCACGCGACGGGGCTGACCAGCGCGGCCCTGGGCGAGACCAAGCCGCGCAACGTGGTGAACTGGTCGTACGAATACCCCTCCAGCGCGGCCCTGGCCACGGAACTGCTGGACACCTTCCCCGACCGGCTGACCTGGTACTCCTGCCGCTTCTGCACGGAGGAACGCGGCTCCGCGCCGCACATCCCGAGGATCAGGCAGCGCCCGCCCTTCAAATTCACCGAACACCTCGACGCGGTGGACACCGCGCTGTTCCTGGGGGTGTGCTGATGAGCGAGGACGGCCGAAGGCGGCTCCTGATCATCGAGCGGGCCTACCGCGGCGCACTGGAGACCCAGTTCGCGGACGTGCTCTACCTCGCCCGCGAGCTGAACCGGCAGCAGGGCGGCACCGACATCCTGCTGCGCGGGCTCGCCGTCACCTACGCGGCGGCCGGCTCCCGGCCGGCTCCGGTCATGCTGGCCGGCAGCCGGAAGATCGACACCCTGCCCGACCCGCGGGAGTCCGTGCGCACCCTGATCGAGGAGGGTGCGGTGATCTGGGCCGAGGAAGACGACCTCGCCCTGTTCGAGACGGGAGCGGACTGGCTGCTGCCCGCAGTGCGAAGGGGCGGCCCGGCGGACCCGTTGCCGGACTGGTCCGCCTACCGAGGCGTCTATTTCCTGTGACCGGTTCCCCCGAGGCCGGTCCTCCTGAAGCCGGTTCGCCCGAAGTCAGTGTTCTCGAAGTCAGTGAAGGAGCACGTCCCATGGAAGTTTCCCCTGCCGTACGCGGCCCACTCATCTCCGCCTGGTCGGTTGTCTCCCCCTTCGGCATGGACGTTTCCGCGTTCGGGAACGGACTGCGTTCGGGCACCGCGGCCGCCACCGCGCTCGACCCCGAGGAATGGAAGGTGCCGTTCGAGAACGCCTGCCTGGTGAAGGGGTTCAGCAACCGCGAGGTACTGGGCCGCAAGGGGACCCGGTCCATGGACCGGGTGACCGGTCTGGCCGTGGCCGCCGTCGGGCGGCTGCTCCAGGACGCCGACGGTGAGCGCATCTCCGGCGTGGGCCAGGACGCGGCTCTGGTGCTGGGAACCAGCACCGGCAGCGCGCAGAGCATCATGGACTTCACCCGGGACTCGCTGACCCAGGAGAAGCCCTTCTTCGTGGACCCGATGCGCTTTCCCAACACGGTGATGAACTGTGCCGCCGGCCAGTCGGCGATCTGGCACCAGCTCAAGGGCCCCAACACGACCATCGCGGGCGGCCGTGCCTCCGGACTCCTGGCCCTCAACTACGCACTGCGCCTGAAGAAGTCCGGCCACGCCCGTACCGTCCTGTTCGGCGCGGTCGAGGAGTTCTCGTCGGCCAGGGCCTGGCTGGAGTGGCACACCCGGGGCCAGGACGAGAGCGATGCCGTTCTCGGCGAGGGCGCCGCCGTTCTGCTGCTGGAGTCGGGCGAGGTCGCCGAGGAGCACGGCCGGGACGGCCTGGCCGAGGTGCTCGGCCTGGAGTGCGGTGTCTACCACGAAGCCGGCACCGAAGCCACCGTGCTCGCCGACTGCGTCCGGCGCGTCCTGGAGAGGACCGGCGTCCGGCCCGACGACGTGCGCTACCTCTCCCACTCGCAGGCCGCCGGCGCACGGGGGGCCGCCGAGCAGGACGCCCTGGCCGACGTGCTCGGAAACCATCAGCCCGAACCGGTGCGCTGCGCCGACCTGATCGGCGACACCCACGCGGCTGCCGCGGCCTTCCAGATCGCCGCGGTGCTGGTGGCGGCCGAAGGGCGCGAGGACGCCAAGGGGCAGATCGCGCTGATCACCTCCGTGGACCGCGACGGTGTCGTCGGCTGCGCCGTCCTCCGCCTGTGCTGACCGGGCACCCCCCGATCGGCCGAGGACCCGAGAACCAAGACCCGAAACCCACGATTCACGTAGAGAGAAGAGAATGAACATGTCGAACAACACGACAGCCGTCCTGGACAAGGAAGACCTGCGGAGCACCGTCGCCGACGTCCTCGACGTGAACGAGTCCGAGCTGACCGACGAGGCCTCCTTCGTCGGAGACCTCGGCGTCGACTCGCTGATGGCCCTCGAAGTGATGGTGGTCCTCGAGAAGAAGTACAGCGTCAAGCTCGGTGAGTCCGAGCTGAAGGAGGTCACCTGCCTCCAGAAGGCGTACGACCTGCTCACCGCGAAGCTTCAGGAGTCCTGAATGCCGCCCCGTCAGGCCACCCCGGTCCAGGGCACGGCCGAGATCGTGGAGCGCGGCCCGGACCGGGGCGCCACCCGGGTGACCGTCGACGCGGGGGAGCAGGTCTTCCCCGGCCACTACCCGGGGTTCCCGATCTTCCCCGGAGTCTGCGTCGTGGAGCACATCCACCTCAGCGCCCTGGCCACCGCGCCGGAACCGGGCCTCCGGATGGAGGCGATCGAGTCGACGCGCTTCCTGAGCCCGGTGTTTCCCGGTGACCGGCTGGCGATCAACCTCACCTGGGAGCGCAAGGGCGAGAAGTGGCGCTGCAAGGCCGTGGCCGCGACCGCGCGGGGGGATTCCGCGAAGGTGCGGATCCGATTCTCGGAAGGGCACGATCAGTGATCGACATCAGCGGGATCAAGCGGGTGCTGCCCCATCGCTACCCGATGCTGCTCGTGGACCGGGTGGACGAGCTGGTGCCGGGGGAGAGCCTGACCGCCCGCAAGGCGGTCACCGCCAACGAACCCTGGTACCAGGACCTCCCGGCCGACGCCACCGAGGAGCAGCACAGCTACCCGTCGGTCCTGCTCATCGAGTCCTGGTGCCAGGCCGCGGGCGTGCTGGCCGCCTGGAAGAACCCCAACCCCGATGTGCTCGCCGGGCAGGTGATGCTCTTCGGAAGCATCTCGGACGTGGTGTTCCATCGCCCGGTCCTGCCCGGCGACGTGCTGGAGCACCGTGTCCGGCTCTTCCGGGAGCTCAGCGACACCGTGATCTTCGAGGGCGAAGCACTGGTGGACGGCGAGACGGTGCTGGAGGTCGGCCGCGTGGTGATGGCCATGCGCCCGGCTTCCGAACTCCTCGAGGCGGCGCACCACCCCGAGGGCCCCGCCGGCACCGCATGAGGGCCGGGAACCGAGTGAGAGCCGCAACCGAGTGATGGAGAGTCGAATGAGCGCGAACATCGGCAAGGTGGCCCTGGTCACCGGCGGGTCCCGGGGAATCGGCCGGGCCACGGTCCTGCGCCTCGCGCGGGACGGCCACGACGTGGCGTTCTGCTACCGGTCCCGGCCGGACGCGGCGCAGGAGCTGGAGAAGGAGGTCTCCGAGCTCGGCGTGCGGGTGTACAGCCGGCAGGCCGACGTCTCCGTGGCCGATTCCGTACGGGAACTCGTCGCCGCCACGGAGGACCGGCTCGGCCCGGTCGACATCGCGGTGACCTCGGCCGGCATCGTCCGCGACCAGCCGCTGCTGCTGATGAAGGACGAGGACTGGAACGACGTACTCGGCACCAACCTGGACGGCACCTACCACCTGTGCCGCTCGGTGGTCTTCGAGATGATGAAGCGCAAGTCCGGCTGCATCGTGAACATCTCGTCGGTGGCGGGCGTCTACGGCAACCCGACGCAGAGCAACTACTCCGCCTCCAAGGCCGGAATCATCGGGTTCACCAAGGCCCTGGCCAAGGAGGTCGGCCAGTACGGGATCCGCGCCAACGCGGTGGCACCCGGCTTCATCGAGACCGACATGACAGCGGCGCTCTCCGACAAGGTCAGGGAGCAGGCGGTGAGGAACATTCCGCTCCGCCGTCTGGGCCGGCCCGAGGAAGTGGCCGACATGGTGTCGTTCCTGGTCTCAGCCGAGTACGTGACGGGCGCGGTGTTCCAGGTCGACGGAGGCATCGTTGTCTGAGGCCGGGAGCGGGGACAAGGAAGTACGGGCCGCGAGGACGCGCACTCCCGCGCCCCCGCGGTTCTACTTCTCGCTGCGCAGCCCGTACTCCTGGCTCGCCTACCGCGACCTCGGGGAGCGGCACGCCGCGTTCGCGGACCGTCTGGAGTGGCGGCCGTTCTTCGAGCCGGACGAGCGGAGCGCGAAGGCCCTGGCGGAGGCGGGCGGCAGCTTCTCGTACGTCGCCATGTCGCGCGAGAAGCACCTGTACATCCTCCAGGACATACGGCGGTTGACCAGGGAGCGGGGTCTGGAGATCACCTGGCCGATCGACCGCGACCCGTGCTGGGAGGTGCCGCACCTGGCCTATCTGGCGGCTCTCGACGAGGGGCGGGGGGCGGGGTTCATCGACCTCGCCCACCGGGCCCGTTGGGAAGAGGGGCGCGACATCTGCGACCGGGCGGTGATGGGCGAGCTGGCCGAGGAGCTGGGTCTTGGGCCCGACCGGCTGGCCCTGGCCGCGGACGACCCGCTGCTGCGTGCCCGGGGCGTGGAAGCGCTCCTCGCGATGGACCGGGACGGGGTCTTCGGCGTTCCGTTCTTCGTGAACCGCCGCGACAAGTACTGGGGCATCGACCGGCTGGACGCCTTCGTCGCGGCGGTGAACGACGCGCCGGACCGGAAGCCGGCGCCAACTGCGCCACCCCAGGCGTCGGTTGTGCCCGACGGGGTGATGGGGGGTGATGGTGGACATGCGGGTGGCTGCGGCTGAACCGGGTGCTAGGGCGTGAATCTGTACTATCGAGGACGGCGGCACCCGTCGTCCGGATCTTGGGGGACATCTGATGGGGCGCAAGAATGCGGGCGATGACGTGGCGGCCTCCGGGCCTCGCCGGCCGTCAGCGCTGACCCGGGCACTCGCCGTGCTCGCGCTACCGGTGGCACCGCTGTACGCCACCTTCCTCTCCTACCTCGTCTACCACCCGCCCCGTCGGCCCCACCATCGCAAGCCGGAGGAATTCGGCCTGTCCAGCACGGAGTTGACGATCCCGCTGGACGACGGGAAGGCAGGCAAGGGGCGGAGCCTGCACATCTGGCTCTGCCCCGGGAGCAAGGACCGGGTGGTGGTGATCGGGCACGGGATCGGGCTGAGCAAGTCGGCGAGCCTGGCCCAGGCCCGGTTCCTGCACGAGGCCGGGTACACCGTGGCGATGTTCGACCACCGCAACCACGGCTTGAGCAGTACCGACCGGGCCTTCTGGGGGCTGAGCGGCCGGCACACCGATGACGTGGAACGCGTGGTGAACCACCTTCGCGAGAAGGGCGGTTACGGCGCGGCACGGTTCGCGGTCTTCGGCTTCTCCTTCTCGACCTTCCCGTCCTTCTACCTGCTGCGGCGACCGGACTGCGGGATCGAAGCCATCGTCTGCGACAGCGGCCCCGCACTCGAACTGCCTCCGCTGTTCCGCAACTTCATCATGGCGAAGGGGGTGCCGGTCCCGGCCCCGCTGCGGACGGCTCCCTCCCTGGGGCTGTTGAGCCGGGTGTTCGGCTCCGTCGGCACCGCGATGCTCCAAGCCCAGTGGCCGCCGCCGGCGGACGGCGCGTACATGAGGACGCCGGTGCTCATGATGGTGGGCGACAGCGACCGGATCATCCCGGTCGACAGCGTGCGCGCGCTCGCCGCCCGCTACCCGAAGGCCGAGGTGCACGTGCTGCCGGAAACGGACCACCTCCAGGGGATGAAGTCCTGTCCCGAGGAGTACCAGGAGACCGTACTGGACTTCCTCAAGCGGGCGTTCGGATGAGCGCCGTGCTGCCTGACCCGCGAGCCTGGGGCACCCGCCCCGAGGAGCTGACGGCCGCCTACCCCTGCGACGGGCTGCTCTCCGGTCCGGTCGAGGAGTGGTTCCGGGCGGTGACCGTACGGGCCGACCGGGCGACGGTCTTCCGTTGGCTGTGCCAGCTGAAGATCGCCCCCTACAGCTACGACCTGCTCGACAATTTCGGCCGCCGAAGCCCCCGGGCACTGACTCCGGGAGCGGACGCGCTGGAGATCGGGCAGCGGGTCATGACCATTTTCGAGCTCACCGGTTTCGAGCGGGACCGCCATCTCACGATGGTGCTGGACACCCCCTGGGCGCGCCGGGCGTTCGGCGGCTTCGCACTGAGCTACACCGTGGAGGACGAGGGCCAGGACGCCACCCGGCTGGTGGTCAAGCTGTTGGTGCGAACCGGCAGCGGCCCGATCAAAGCGCTCCGTGGCCGCGGGATGGCCTGGGGCGACCTCATGATGATGCGGTGCCAGTTGAAGACGCTCCGCGAGCTGGCGGAGACGGTCGGCCGATAGCGGGGTCCCGCTTCCTCGGCCGCCCCTCGTCCGAACGTATCTGGCAGCTAACTGCCAAGCATTTTGACTTCGTTGACTCTCCGACGACGACGCCCGGACGATCGGTCGTATGCGGTGACGGCTCCGGTCCGGAGCGCCGCCCCGGGTGACCAGCGATCTCGCGGGACGGGACCGCACCCCGGATGCGAAAGAGGTCTCGACTCACATGGTTCAGCAACTCGACGGGCTCGCGTCGGACGAGAACCCGCCGCACACTGCCGGGGGTTCGGGAGTTCGCCGGTGGCTGGCGCTGGTCGTCCTGATGCTCGCCCAGTTCACCGTCTGGCTCGACAACACCATCCTGAACGTCGCGCTCAACACCCTCGCGTCCCCGACCGAGGGACTCGCGGCCACGACCAACGAACTCCAGTGGAGCATCAGCTCCTACACCTTGATCTTCGCGGTCCTGCTGTTCACCGGCGGTGCCCTGGGCGACCGCTACGGGCACCGCCGGCTGCTGGTGATCGGCATGGCGCTGTTCGGCGCCGCCTCGCTCTGGGCCGGCATGTCGACCGGCGTCACCGAGCTGATCGTCGCGCGCGGCGCGATGGGGGTGGGCAGTGCGCTGATCATGCCCGCCACGTTGTCACTGATCTCCGTGGTCTTCAGTGAGCGCGAGCGCCCGATGGCCATCGCGATCTGGTCCGGCGCCAGCGGGCTCGCCATCGCGGCCGGCCCTCTGGTCGGCGGCGCACTGCTGGAGCGGTTCTGGTGGGGTTCCGTCTTCGTGGTGAATCTGCCCATCGTCGGAGCCGCGCTGCTCGGCGTGATGTTCCTCCTGCCCGCGGCCAGGAGCGCGAACCGCGTCAAGCTCGACCCGCTCGGCGTGCTCATGTCGACCCTGGGTCTGCTGGCTCTGGTCTACGGACTGATCGAAGGCGGCCACCGCAACGAGTGGACCAGCCCGGCCGTGCTGGGCTCCCTGGTCGGCGGTCTGCTGGTGCTGGTGGTGTTCGTACGGGTCGAACTGCGGGTGCAGAATCCGAGTTTTGATGTGCGGCTCTTTCACAGCAGCAAGTTCACGGGTGCCAGCGTCGCGGTGATGCTCACCTTCTTCAGCCTCAGCGGCTCCATGTTCTACACGTCCTTCTACCTGCAGGGGGTGCTGGAGCAGACGCCGTTCGAGGCAGGGCTGAACCTGATCCCCGTGGCCGTCGGAGTGCTGCTGGGCGCACCCGTCTCGGCGGCCCTGGTCCGCAAGCTGGGGGTCGGCCCCGTGGTGGCCACGGCGATGCTGATCGCGGCAGCCACCTTCCTCGCCTACACGCGGCTCGACCTGACGACCGGGATGCCGTGGTTCTGGCTGCTCCTGGCGGTGCAGGGGGTGGCGATGGGCTCGGCCGTCGCCCCCACCACGGAAGCCATCATGTCGGTACTGCCGCCCGACCGCACCGGGGCCGGATCGGCGGTCAACAACTCCATGCGCCAGCTCGGCGGGGTGCTCGGCGTCGCGATCCTGGGATCCCTGCTCAGCAGCGCGTACGCGGCCGATGTGGCGCCCGACCTGGCCGGTCTCCCCGCACCGGTGAAAGAGGTGGCGGAGCAGTCCGCCGAGGCCACACGCCAGGTCGCCGCGGATGCCTCGCTGCCTCACCTGGTGGACGCGGCGAACGAGAGCTTCCTGCATGCCATGCACCTGACCTCGATCGTGGGGGCGGGCGTCGCGGTCGTCGGAGCCGTCGTCATCTGGCTCTCCTTCCGCCGGAAGCACGCCTGATCCCCTGCGGGCCGGTCGTCGGCCGGAGTCAGGAACTCCGGCCCGGTCACCGGCTGTTGGCAGGAAGCGGCCACACCCCGGGACTCCGGGCGCGCTCCGTGCTACTGCTGGGTAATCAGAAAGCTACCTGTCGGTAGGGCGTTGCGCGGGCAGCGCTCCGAGGCGTCGGAGGAATCATGGGGCACTACAAGTCCAACCTGCGCGATCTGGAGTTCAACCTCTTCGAGGTGTTCGGCGCGGACCAGCGGTACGGGGTCGGACGCTTCGCCGGCATGGACCAGGAAACCGCGCGGAGCGTACTGTCCGAGGTGGAGCGGATGGCGGTCGGTGAGCTGGCCGACTCGCTGATCGACGCGGACCGTACTCCGCCGGCCTTCGACCCGGAGACCGGCTCCGTCACCCTTCCCGAGAGCTTCAAGAAGGCCTTCAGGACCTTCCTCGACGCCGAGTGGTGGCGGCTGGGCCTGGCGGAGGAGCTGGGAGGGGCGCCCTGTCCGCCGTCGCTGTTCTGGTCGATGGGGGAGCTGGTCCTCGGCGCCAATCCGGCGCTCTGGATGTACACCGGCTTCCCGTCCTTCGCCTCGGTGATCCACCGGACGGGCACCGAGGAGCAGCGGAAGATCGCCCGGCGGATGGTGGAGGGACGCTGGGGCGCCACCATGGTCCTCACCGAGCCGGACGCCGGATCGGACGTCGGCGCCGCCCGTACGACGGCACGCCGGCAGAGCGACGGATCGTGGCACCTGGAGGGCGTCAAGCGCTTCATCACCGGTGGTGAGCACGATCTCGCGGAGAACATCATGCACTTCGTCCTGGCCCGCCCCGAGGGGGCCGGTACGGGGACCAAGGGGCTCTCGCTCTTCCTGGTGCCGAAGTTCGACTTCGACTGGGACACCGGCGAGCTCGGTGAGCGCAACGGCGTGTACGCCACCAACGTCGAGCACAAGATGGGGCTGAAGGCCTCCACCACCTGTGAACTGACCTTCGGCGCCAACCGTCCGGCCAGGGGCTGGCAGCTCGGTGAGCGGCATGACGGCATCCGCCAGATGTTCACGATCATCGAGTTCGCCCGGATGCTGGTCGGGACGAAGGCCATCGCCACGCTGTCGACCGGGTATCTCAACGCTCTCGACTACGCCAAGTCCAGGGTGCAGGGCCCGGATCTGGCCGCGTTCGCCGACAAGGACTCGCCCCGCGTCCCGATCACGCACCACCCGGACGTCCGGCGCTCGCTGCTGGGTCAGAAGGCGTACGCCGAGGGCATGCGTGCCCTGGTGCTCCACACCGCCACCGTTCAGGACCGGATCGCCGAGGCCGAGCACCGGGGCGAGCCCACCGAGGACCTGCTGCGCCTGAACGACCTGCTGCTGCCGATCGTCAAGGGCTACGGCTCGGAGAAGTCGTACGACCAGTTGACGGAGTGCCTCCAGACCCTCGGGGGCTCGGGCTATCTCCAGGACTACCCCATCGAGCAGTACATCCGGGATGCCAAGATCGACAGCCTCTACGAGGGAACCACCGCCATCCAGGGCATGGACTTCTTCTTCCGCAAGATCGTGAAGAACTCGGGTCAGGCCTTCTCCGTACTCACCGAGGAAATACGGGAGTTCCTCCGGAGGACGCCCGGCGGTGCGGAGTTCGATGCCGAACGCGAGCTGCTGGCCGCCGCGCTGGAGAGCCTCGAAGGGATGCTCGGCGTGATGCTGGGGCAGCTCGCCGAGGCCGAGGCGGACCCTCGCAGCATGCACAAGGTGGGGCAGAACACCACCACGCTGCTCTTCGTCGCCGGGGACGTCGTCGTGGCGTATCTGCTCCAGCGGCAGGCGGAAGTGGCGCTGCGGAAGCTCCCCGCCGCCTCGGCCAAGGATCGGCCCTTCTATCAGGGCAAGGTCGCCGCGGCGAAGTTCTTCGCCCGTAACGTCCTGCCGCTGGTCCCGCCGCGGCGGGTGATCGTGGAGAAGGCCGACCTCTTCCTGATGGAACTCCCGGAAACGGCGTTCTGAGAGGCCGCACGCTGCCTCGACGCGCCGCTCCCCCTCCCGTCACGATCCGGTCTCGGACGCGGGAGGGGGGCTTGTTTTTGGCCATGTAATCGATTCCAATCATCCGTGTAATCGATTCCATGGCGTCGAGCCGCCAGTCCACGACTGGTCGGCGCAGTGGTTTCGAGGTGTACGGAAACCACAAGGAGGTGGTCCGGACATGGCGGGCATCAAGGATGTCGCGGCCGAGGCGGGTGTGTCCGTCGCCACGGTGTCGCGCGTGCTGAACAGCCATCCGTCCGTCAGCGAAGAGGCGCGTACCCGTGTCCTCGCCGCCGTCGAGGCGCTCGGCTACCGGCCCAACGCGGTCGCCCGCTCGCTGCGCACCGCGCAGACCCGCACGCTCGGCCTGGTCATCAGCGATGTGCTCAACCCGTACTTCACCGAGCTGGCCCGCTTCGTCGAGGAGGAGGCCCGCGCACTCGGCTACAGCGTCATCATCGGCAACGCCGACGAGCGGCCCGAGCTCCAGGACCACCACATCCGCACGCTCATCGACCGCAGGATCGACGGGCTCCTCGTCTCGCCCGCCGACGGAGGCTCCCCGCTGCTGCGGGACGTCGCCCTCGGCGGCACCCCGATGGTCTTCGCCGACCGCTGGATCCCCGGCATCGACGTCCCCGTCGTCCGGGCCGACGGTACGGGCGCGGTCAAGGATCTCGTCGCGCATCTGCACGGCCTCGGTCACCGCCGGCTCGCCATCATCGCCGGGCCCGCCGCCACCACCACCGGCAACGAGCGCGTCGAGGCCTTCCGGGACGCGATGCGCGAGCTCGGGCTCGCCCTGCCCGACGCCTACATCGGGCAGGGCGACTTCCAGGCGGCCAGCGGTCGCCGGGCCACCGAGCGCTTCCTCGCGCTGGCCGAGCCGCCCGAGGTCGTGTTCGCCGCGGACAACCTGATGGCGCTCGGCGCGCTGGACGCGATCCGGGCCCGAGGGCTGCGGGTCCCCGACGACATCGCGCTCGCCGCCTTCGACGACATCCCGTGGTTCGTCCACACGGACCCGCCGATCACCGCCATCGCCCAGCCGACCGCCGACCTCGCGCGGGCCGCCGTGCGCGCGCTGGCCGACCGGATCGAAGGACGGACCCCGCAGTCCGTCACCCTGCCCGCCCGCCTCGTCGTACGCCGCTCGTGCGGCGGGGCCGCATCGAACCAGAGGAGCGACCGGTGACCGCACCGGAAAAGCCACGGGTGACCGCACCGGACGAGCTGCTGCGCATCGAGGGTCTGCGCAAGACCTTCCCCGGCGTGGTGGCGCTCGACAACGTCGACTTCGACCTCCGCAGAGGCGAAGTGCATGTCCTGCTCGGCGAGAACGGCGCGGGAAAGAGCACCCTCATCAAGATGCTCTCCGGCGCCTACCGCCCCGACCACGGCCGCATCCTGGCCGAAGGACGCGAGGTCCGCATCGACGGCGCGCAGGACGCCGAGCGGCTCGGGATCGCCACCATCTACCAGGAATTCAACCTCGTACCCGACCTCACCGTCGCCGAGAACATCTTCCTGGGCCGCCAGCCGCGCCGCTACGGGCTCGTCGACCACCGCCGGATGCGCGAGGACGCGGCAGAGCTGCTGCGCCGGGTCGGCGTCAACGTGCGACCCGACGCCAAGGTCCGTGAACTGGGCATCGCCCGGCTCCAGATGGTGGAGATCGCCAAGGCACTCAGCCTGGAGGCCCGCGTCCTGATCATGGACGAGCCGACCGCCGTGCTCACCTCCGAGGAGGTCGACAAACTCTTCGCGATCGTCCGCCAACTGCGCGAGGACGGCGTCGGGATCGTCTTCATCACCCACCACCTGGAGGAGATCGCCGCACTCGGCGACCGCGTCACCGTCCTCCGCGACGGCCGCAGCATCGTCCAGGTCCCCGCGTCGACCCCCGAGGACGAACTCGTCCAGCTCATGGTGGGCCGCAGCATCGAGCAGCAGTACCCGCGCGAACGGCCCGACTCCTCCGACACCGGGGACGCGTTGCTGTCGGTGCGCGGGCTCACCCGTAACGGCGTCTTCCACGACATCAGCTTCGACGTGCACGCCGGCGAGGTCGTCGGCCTCGCCGGACTCGTCGGCGCCGGGCGCACGGAGGTGGCGCGCGCCGTCTTCGGGGCCGACCCGTACGACGCGGGCACCGTCGACGTACGCGGCGAGCGCCTGGTCCGGCACGACGTGCCCGCCGCCATGGGCGCCGGGATCGGACTCGTACCGGAGGACCGCAAGGGCCAGGGACTGGTCCTCGACGCCTCCGTGCAGGAGAACCTGGGCCTGGTCACCCTGCGCTCCGCGACCCGCTCCGGGCTCGTGGACCTCAAGGGGCAGCGCACGGCCGCCGCCCGCATCGCCCAGCAGCTCGGCGTCCGCATGTCCGGCCTCGGCCAGCATGTGCGCACCCTCTCCGGCGGCAACCAGCAGAAGGTCGTCATCGGCAAGTGGCTGCTGGCCGACACCCGGGTCCTCATCCTCGACGAGCCCACCCGGGGCATCGACGTCGGCGCCAAGGTCGAGATCTACCAGCTCATCAACGAGCTGACCGCCTCCGGGCACGCGGTCCTGATGATCTCCAGCGATCTGCCGGAGGTCCTCGGCATGAGCGACCGGGTGCTCGTCATGGCCCAGGGCCGGGTCGCCGGGGAACTCCCCGCGGACGAGGCCACCCAGGACGCCGTCATGGCCCTCGCCGTCGGCACCCCGGCCGCGGCTCGGGGCCCCGCCCCCACCGCCGTACCGACGTCCACCGAACACCCCGCACCGAAGAAGGAAGAGGAGGGCCCCCGTGGCCACTGAGACAGCCAAGAGTGACGCGGGAACGGGCGGCGGAGTCTCCGTGATACGCCGCGTCCTGCTCGACAACGGCGCGCTCAGCGCCCTGGTCGTCCTGGTGGTGGCGATGTCGCTGCTCTCCGGCGACTTCCTGACCACCCAGAACCTGCTGAACGTCGGCGTCCAGGCGGCCGTCACCGCCATCCTCGCGTTCGGCGTCACCTTCGTCATCGTCTCGGCGGGCATCGACCTGTCCGTCGGTTCGGTGGCGGCCCTGTCCGCGACGGTCCTCGCCTGGTCGGCGACATCCGCCGGCGTGCCGGTCGTCCTGGCCGTCGTCCTCGCGATTCTCACGGGCATCGCCTGCGGCTTCGTGAACGGCGCCCTCATCTCGTACGGCAAACTCCCGCCGTTCATCGCGACGTTGGCGATGCTCTCGATCGCCCGCGGTCTCTCCCTCGTCATCTCGCAGGGCAGCCCGATCGCCTTCCCCGACTCCGTCTCGGTGCTCGGCGACACCCTCGGCGGGTGGCTCCCCGTACCGGTCCTCGTGATGATCGCGATGGGCCTGATCACCGCACTGGTCCTCGGCCGCACCTTCATCGGCCGCTCGATGTACGCGATCGGCGGCAACGAGGAAGCGGCCCGGCTCTCCGGGCTCCGCGTCAAGCGCCAGAAGATCGTCATCTACGCGCTGTCCGGCCTCTTCGCCGCCGTCGCGGGCATCGTCCTGGCCTCGCGCCTCGTCTCCGCCCAGCCGCAGGCCGCCCAGGGGTACGAACTCGACGCCATCGCCGCGGTCGTCATCGGCGGGGCGAGCCTGGCCGGCGGTGTCGGCAAGGCGTCCGGCACCCTGATCGGCGCGCTCATCCTCGCCGTCCTCCGCAACGGTCTCAACCTCCTCTCCGTGTCGGCGTTCTGGCAGCAGGTCGTCATCGGCGTCGTCATCGCGCTCGCCGTCCTGCTGGACACCCTGCGCCGCAAGGCCGGTTCGGGAGCGGCCTCCTCGGCGGGCACCGCCCCCGGCACACCGGGGGCCGGCCGCAGGAACGCGCTGAAGCTGGGCGGTGCGGCCCTCTGCGTGGCCGTCGTCGTCGGCGGGGTCTCCTTCTTCAACTCCGGCCGGTCCGGCGGCACGACGAAGGTCGGCATGTCCCTCTCCACGCTCAACAACCCCTTCTTCGTGCAGATGAAGGAAGGAGCACAGGAGGAGGCGGAGAAGGCGGGCATCGACCTCACCGTCACCGACGCCCAGAACGACGCCTCCCAGCAGGCCAACCAGCTCCAGAACTTCACCAGCTCCGGCGTCTCCTCGATCATCGTCAACCCGGTGGACTCGGATGCCGTCGGCCCGGGCGTCCGCAGCGCCAACAAGGCGGACATCCCCGTGATCGCCGCGGACCGGGGCGTCAACAAGGCGGAGACCGCGACGCTCGTCGCCTCGGACAACGTGGCGGGCGGCAGGCTCGCCGCCGACGCGCTGGCCGACAAGCTCGGCGGCAAGGGCAGCATCGTCATCCTCCAGGGCACGGCGGGCACCTCCGCCAGCCGTGAGC
This sequence comes from Streptomyces sp. CA-278952, assembly GCF_028747205.1. Classification (NCBI taxonomy): domain Bacteria; kingdom Bacillati; phylum Actinomycetota; class Actinomycetes; order Kitasatosporales; family Streptomycetaceae; genus Streptomyces; species Streptomyces sp. CA-278952. The sequence continues at coordinate 1,003,315 of NZ_CP112880.1, read as the reverse complement.
GCGGGGCCGGTTTCGCCGAGGGACTCAAGGCGTACCCGGGCATCAAGGTGGTCGCCAAGCAGCCCGCGGACTTCGACCGCACCAAGGGCCTCGACGTCATGACCAACCTCATCCAGTCGCACCCCGGCGTCACCGGCGTCTTCGCCGAGAACGACGAGATGGCGCTCGGCGCGGCCAAGGCACTCGGCAGCAAGGCCGGGAAGTCCGTCTCCGTCATCGGCTTCGACGGAACCCCGGACGGCCTGAAGGCGGTCGAGGCCGGCACGCTCTACGCGTCGGTGGCCCAACAGCCCGCCGAACTGGGCAAGATCGCGGTGCGGAACGCCGTGAAGGCCGCGAAGGACGAGAAGGTCGAGAGCACGGTGAAGGTGCCGGTCAAGGTGGTCACCCGGGAGAACGTCGCCGACTTCTCCTGACCTCCACCAGCTCGTGAACCGGCCGACCTCCACCAGCTCGTGAACCGGCCGACCTCCACCAGGCTCGTGAACCGGCCTGGTGGAACCCGGCTCGTGAACCGGCCTCTCGACCCCGGACCGACGAAAGCAGGAAGCACGCACATGCACGACAACGCCCCCGACGACCGGTACCGGTACGACCTGCTGGTCATCGGGTCGGCCAACGCCGACCTGGTGATCGGCGTCGAGCGCCGCCCCGCGCCCGGCGAGACGGTCCTCGGCTCCGACCTCGCCGTCCACCCCGGCGGCAAGGGCGCCAACCAGTCGCTGGCCGCCGCCCGCCTCGGCGCCAGGACCGCGCTCCTCGCCCGGGTCGGCGACGACGACCACGGACGCCTCCTGCTGGAGACCCAGCGCGCGGCGGGCGTGGACACGGGCGGCGTCCTGGTGGGCGGGGCCCCCACGGGGGTCGCCCTGATCACCGTCGACCCCTCGGGCGACAACAGCATCGTGGTCTCCCCGGGAGCCAACGGCCGTCTCACGCCCGAGGACGTCCGGGCGGCGGCCCCGCTGCTGGCCGCCGCCCGGGTCATCTCCGTACAGCTGGAGATCCCGCTCGACACGGTGGCCGAGACGGTACGCGGCCGGGGGCCGGAGACCCGGCTCGTCCTCAACCCGTCCCCGCCCGCCCCGCTCCCCGAGGAGGTGCTCGCCGCCTGCGATCCGCTGGTGGTCAACGAGCACGAGGCGCGGTACATCCTCGGCGACGGGGCGGGGGAGTCCCCGCACGACTGGGCGCCGGCCCTGCTCGCGCTCGGCCCGCGGTCGGTCGTCATCACCCTGGGCGCGGCCGGGGCCCTGGTGGCGGACAGCCGGACGGAATCCCTGGACCACCTGGTCAGCCCGAAGGTCGAGGCCCTCGACACGACCGGCGCCGGGGACGCGTTCACGGCGGCCCTGGCCTTGCGTCTGGGCCGTGGCGACGAACTGCGGGAGGCGGCGGCCTTCGCGGTCAGGGTGGGCGCGGCGGCGGTCACGGCGCGGGGGGCGCAGGAGTCGTTCCCGACGCTGGAGGAGGTCGACGCCCTGTGAAGAAGTCGGGCATCCTCAACCGCCACCTGGCGGGCGCGATCGCCGAACTCGGCCATGGCGACGGCGTCCTGGTCTGCGACGCCGGCATGCCGATCCCACCCGGCCCCCGCGTGGTCGACCTGGCCTTCCGCGCCGGGACCCCGTCGTTCGCCGAAGTCCTGGACGGCCTGCTCGACGAGCTGGTCGTGGAGGGCGCGACGGCCGCCCAGGAGATCCGTGACGCCAACCCGGAGGCCGCGGCGCTCCTGGACGGTCATTTCCCCTGGCTGGAAGTGGTCCCGCACGACGAGCTCAAGGCGCTCACGGCGGCGGCCCGTCTGGTCGTCCGGACGGGGGAGGCCCGGCCGTACGCGAACGTCCTGCTGAGGTGCGGGGTCTTCTTCTGAGCGAGGGCGCGTCCCGGACCCGCAGCAGGACGCGGTGCGGGTCCGGGACGTCGCCGTACGCGGGGCGATGCGCGGCGGCTCCCGGCCCGGGAAACCGTTCTCAGCCGGCTCTGCCGGGGGCGAGTCCGCAGGTGCCGGACCTCTTCGCCCCGTCCTGTCCCGTCAGCGTCACGACCCCCCGGCCGTCGGTGGCCTCGTTGTAGGCGATCGTGCAGGTCAACTGATGCAGGGCCGTGGCGTTCAGCCCCTGAAGGGCCAGGGGCAGGCGAACCGCGGTCGCGGTCCCGCCGTCCGACGAGACCTCGACCGCCACGGTCGCACCCTCGCGGACAGCGGGAAGCGCCGTGGTCAGACCGGCGGCCCGGTCCGTCTTTCCAGGGCCCGAGAGCAGCGCCAGGACGACCTCCTCCGTGGGCGCGGGGCCCGCCGGTCCCGTGGGGTCGCGGTCGCCGGAGCCCGGCTCCACGTACTCGTCGCCGAACCCGGCCGAGGGCCTGACCGCCCGGATCACGGGACTCAACCCGCCGTCGGGGGTACGGAAGAAGAGCAGCACGTCGTCGTCACGGTTGAGGAAGGCATCGACGGTCGCGGGTCCGCCCGCCTCGATGACATCGGACGCCTGGATCCCGCAGCCGCCGACCAGGGACGCGCCGACCGTGACGAGGGGGCCCACCACGAGTCCGCGCCACCACGCACGCCTCATCTGCCGGCCTCCTCGACCCGGAGCGGTATCTCGACGGTGAAGACGGCACCGCCGCCGGGCAGGTTCCCCGCGCGGACCGTCCCGCCGTGCAGACGCACGTTCTCCAGGGTGATCGCCAGCCCCAGGCCGCTGCCCGGCGATCGGGTACGGGCCGCGTCGGCCTTGTAGAAGCGGTCGAAGATGTGCGGGAGCGAGGCCGAGGGGATGCCGGGGCCGCTGTCCGCGACCTCGGTGATGAGCACCTGCGTGCCGGAGGAGCTCGCCTCGGTGCGCAGGCGCACCGTGACGGGCGCGCCACCGTGCCGCAGGGCGTTGCCGACGAGGTTGGCGACCACGATGTCGTAGCGGCGCGGGTCGAGCCGGGCCCGGATACCGGTGGGGAGCTCGACGTGGATCCGGTCGTCGTTCGACCAGCGCCGGGTCTGGAGGGACTTGCGGATGGCCTCGGAGACGTCGATCTCGTCGGAGTTCAACTCGGCGGCGCGGGCGTCGAAGCGGGATATCTCCATCAGGTCCTCGACGAGTACGGCGAGCTTTCCGGTCTCCGCGCTGACCAGCCGGACCGCCTGGGCGGTGTCTGCGTCCAGACGGTCCGCGTCCTCATCGAGGACCTCGGTGACGGCGAGCATCCCGGCCAGGGGGGTGCGCAGTTCGTGCGAGACGTCGGAGGCGAAGCGGCGCGCCCGTGCCTCGGCGTCGCGCAGTTCGCCGACGGACCGCTCCAGTTGTCCCGCCGATGCGTTGAAGGTGTCCGCCAGGTCGGCCAGTTCGTCATTGCCGCGTACCGGGATCCGGGTGTCGAGCCTGCCGTTGCCCATGCTCCTGGCCGCGCGGCGCAGCTCCCGCACCGGACGCAGCACACTGCGCGCGGCGATCAGGCCGGGTACGAGCGCGATGGCGAGGCCGGGCAGGGCGCCGTTCCGGGCGGCGACGAGCAGGGCGTCGACGTTGACCTGCTCGTCGGTCATCCGCATGACGGCGTACAGGACGAGTCCGGTGGGCAGCACGCTGTCCGGGCCGGTCCTGAAGACCGTGGGCATGCCGATGGTCAGGTACGGGACGCCGTCCCTGACGACCCGCTCGAAGCTCCCGTACCGGTCGGCCGTCGCGGCCCGCCGCAGCTCGGGGGTGATGACGGTGGAGACCGGGTTCTCGCCCGAGGACGCGAGGAGCGAACCGTACTCGGCGAACACCACCCAGGGGCGCGGTTTGCCCGTGCGGGCGAGGTCGCGCAGGACTTCCTCCAGCCCCTCCTCCTGAATGGGCAGCCCCCAGCCCGTCCGCTGGACCTGGTCGCGGAACGTCGAGACCGCCGTGTCCTGTGCGGTCTTCAGCAGCGCGTTGCGGGCCTCGCGGTAGGTCAGCGCGGACGTCGTGCCGGCGCTGACCACGGCGACCAGCAGGAAGGCGGCCAGCAGTCGGGTACGCAGGCCGAACGCCCTGGCCCGCGAGCGCCCGCGGGTGCTCGCGGACGAACCCGCGCCGTCCTGTCCCTCGTTCCCGCCACTGCGCGGGCGGCCGGGCCGGGGGACGGTGATCACAGCGGTCCGAAGCGGTAGCCGAAGCCCCGCAGCGTCTGGACGTAACGCGGGCTGCCGACCTCGTTCTCGATCTTGCCGCGCAGCCGGGCGACACAGGCGTCGACCAGCCGGCCGTCGGCGTGGAAGGTGTGCTCCCAGACGTTCTCCAGGAGCTGCTGCCTGCTGAACACCTGCTCGGGGGCGGCGGACAGGTGCAGGAGCAGCCTGAGCTCCGAGGGAGCGAGCGTCAGAAGCCGGCCCGCTCTGGAGACGGTCAGACCGACCCGGTCGATGGTGAGGTCGCCGTAGACCTCGATGGCCGGGCGGCCCGAGGAGCCGTCGTCCATGCGGCGCAGCACGGCCCGGATCCGGGCGTCGATCACCTCGGGCCGGGCGGGTTTGACGATGTAGTCGTCGGCGCCGGCCTCCAGGCCGATGACCACGTCGAAGTCGTCGCCGCGCGCGGTGAGCATGATGATCGGCAGCTGGCTGTGCTCGCGGACCTGCCGGCAGACCTGGACGCCGGTCATTCCGGGCAGCATCAGGTCCAGCAGCAGGAGGTCGGGGCGGAATTCGGCCAGTGCGGCGAGGCCGTCCTCGCCGGTCTCGGCTGCTCGTACGTCGTGGCCGCGGCGGCGCAGACCGAGCTGGACCCCCTCGCGTACGAAGGGGTCGTCCTCGACGAGGAGCACGCGGGGCATCGGTTGTTCTCCCTCGATGATGGCGATGGCGATGGCGATGGCGATGGCGATGGCGATGGTGGTGGTGGTGGTGGTCAGGTCCGGCTCCGGACCCGGGTCCGGGTCCGGGTCCGCCGACTGCGTACACGCAGGAGCAGCGCGTTCAGTTCGGCGAGCCGCAGCGGACGGGCGAGCAGGGCGAAGGTGAGGACGACGGCGGCCGCGCCGGCGACGGCGGCGGCCAGGGCTCCCGCCCGTGCCGCGCCGAGGGCCGCGAGGTGGCCGAGGGCGGTGGCGGGGACGGCGGCGAGCAGCAGGCGTGCGTGGGCGGCCGCGGAGGACGACCGCCGCAGGGGGCGTACGACGTCGAGCCGACGGCTCAGCACCCTGCCGGTCAGTGCCCAGCCCGCGCACAGAGCCAGTGAGTAGGCCGCTGCCATGCCCGTGACGGCCCAGCGTGCCGGCAGCACGTACGCGGCGGCCAGGGACAGGCCCGCGTTGAGGACGACGATCACCAGGTTGAGCAGGAACGGCGTGCGGGTGTCGGAGAGCGCGTAGAAGGCGCGGGACAGGACGTACTGGCCCGACAGGGCGATCAGTCCCGGTGCGAAGGCCATCAGGATTCCGGCCAGGGCGGCCGTGTCGGCGGCGCTGGTCCTGCCGTATCCGAAGACGAGGGACGTCACCGGCCCGGCGAGGGCGAGCAGCGCGCAGGCGGCGGGTACGACGGCGGCCGCGCAGACCCGCAGGGCGTGGGAGACGTCGTGCCGCAGACCGGTGGTGTCCCCGTCGGCCGCCGCCGCACTCATCCGTGGCAGGAGCGCGGTCATCACGGACACGGTGATGACGCCGTGCGGTACGACCCACAGGGCGTAGGCGTTGTTGTAGGCGCCGAATCCGGGCCCACCGTCGAGGCCGGCGTTCGTGGCGAGCCGCGTGGTGACCCAGTAGGCGGCCTGGTTCGCGAGGACCAGCAGCACCAGCCAGCCGGCCGCCCGCAGGGGGCGTATCAGTCCGCTGTCACGTCGGGCGAAGCGGGGCCGCCAGCGGAAGCGGGCAGCCCGCAGGGCCGGGAGGAGCGCGAGCGCCTGGACGGCGATACCGGCGGTCGTTCCCCAGCCGAGCAGGGCGGTCCCGGTCGGTGTGAGGGTGTCCCCGCCGCCCAGGGACAGGGCCAGGTACAGGCCGAAGACGGCCATGACGACGATGTTGTTCAGAGCCGGCGCCCACATCATCGCGCCGAACCGGCCCTGTGCGTTGAGTATCTGGCCGAGCAGCGTGAACAGCCCCAGGAAGAAGATCTGGGGCAGGCAGTAGCGGGCCAGCGCGACGGTCATGGCCGCCTGCCGGCCGGTGTAGTCGGTGTACACGTCGACGATCGCGGGAGCGGCCCACACCGCGGCCGCGGTGATGACCAGGAGGGCGACGACGCAGACGGTGACGAGCCGGTCGGTGTACGCGGCCCCCGCGTCGGGGTGTTCCTTCGCGGCCCGGACCAGCTCGGGAACGAAGACGGCGTTCAGCGCGCCGCCCAGCAGCAGCATGTAGACGATGGTGGGCAGGGCGTTGCCGACCGCGTAGCCGTCGGCGCTCGGCCCGATGGTGCCCAGAGCCGCCGCGACCACGGCGGACCGGGCGAAACCGGTGGCGCGGGAGACGACGGATCCCGCGGCCATGACAGCACTGCCGCGCGGAGCGGAGACCGCACCCTCGCCTTCCGGACGGTCCGCGGTGGTGTGCGTCGTCGGGGATGTCTGCTTCATCTTCATCTTCATCTTCATCGGCGGTTCAGGTACGCCTGGAAGGCACGGTGAAGCGCGAGGTTGGCGCTGCCCCCCAATGGCCTCTCCCATTCCCCCAACGTCTCGACGACCTGCCCACCGGTGCCGAGCTTCCACCGCAGCAATCCGTAACCGCGTTCTTCCGGATCGAGAGTGGAGGCTACCCCGCGCATGTCGTAGACGTCCGCCCCCAGCGCGTGGGCATCCAGCAGCATCCGCCATTGCAGGGCGTTGGACGGCCGGACCTCTCGGCGGTGGTCGGCGGAGGCGCCGGTCTGGTACCAGGCGCGACGGCCCACGGTGATCAGCGTGTGGGCGGCCAGGATCTCGCCCCGGTGACGGGCCAGGTACAGCTTCATCCGACCCGGTTCCTCGGCGTTGAGCGCGGCGTACTGGCGCTCGTAGTAGGCGAGCGAGCGGCCGAGGCGGAATCCGTCGCGTCGCTCGGTGATGGCGAGGAGTCGGCAGAACTCGGGAAGGTCCGCCGCACTGCCGACCACCACCTCCACGCCCTCCTTCCGGGCCCGGCGCACGTTGCGTCGCCACTCCTGGTTGAGCCCGGCCCACACGTCGTCCGTGGTGCGTCCGGCGAGCGGCACCCGGAAGACGTGGCGGGGCTGGGCGTCCCCGCCCTGCCCGGACCCGTCGCCACCGCAGCGGCGCCAGCCCCTGACCCGCAGCCGGTCGGCGACGGCGGAGCCGAGGGGGTCGACCTCGCTGGCCAGGACGTCGCCGAGGCGTCGGCCCGGGCCGGTGAGCGGCTTGAGCCGGGCGGCGTCCCAGCGCCGGTAGGCGGGCGACGGGCCGATGCGCACGGCGAAGGCGCCCGCACGGCGCAGGTGCCCCAGGAGCGGATCGAGCCAGTCGTCGACGTCGGGGTCGCTCCAGTCGGCGACGGGCCCTTCGGGGAGGTACGCGAAGTACTTGCGCGTACCGGGGAACGGCCGCAGCAGCACCAGGGCCACACCCGTCAGCCCGCCCGCCTCCGGATCCGGCCCCCAGCCGATCAGTTGGGAGTCCCATCCCTCCTTGACGCCGGCCCAGGACGGGCACTGGAGGAAGCCGGCGCCGAGGGCCCGGCCTTCGGGGGACGCGAGAAAGCCGCGGTAGGTCTCCGGGGTGATGGTTCCCAGGGCCACGGCTCCGTTCCGTGCTCGGGGCACGGGGCTGGACGACGACGGCACGAGCAGCGCTGACACGGTCTGGCCTCTCCTTCTCCCCGGAGCTTTCGCGGGGACGGCTCCCCGGACTCGGTCGCGGGGACGGCTCCCCGGACGTTTCGCGGGGATGCAGAGGATGCTCACAGCGCTTCATGACCGCTCCGACCGGCGAATGTGACCGGACCATGACCGTTCCTCACCAGTCGCCGTCACATCGCTCCACAGCGTCTGACCTCGGCTTTTCCGGCTCTACAGTCGCAGCATCGCCGACTCGTCCGGCTCTCTCGCGGCACCCCCGGAGGTCCTCTTGTCCCGCTCGTCACGTACACCCGTACGTACCCGTGCCCGTACCCGTACCCGCGTCCGGGCAGCCGTCGCGGCCGCCCTGCTGACACCGCTCGCCGCCTGCTCGTCGAGCGCCCCTCCCGGCGCCCCGGTCGCCGAGGTGACGCCGAGCCCCGACGACCGCCCCGTCACGGTCTCCGTCACGCCCGCGGGCAAGCGGGTCCCGGCCGGTGAGCCCGTACGGGTCACGGTCTCGGGCGGCAGCCTCACCTCGGTGACCGTCACCGACGCCGAGGGCCGCCGGCTCGCCGGAAAGGTCGCCGCCGACGGCCGGTCCTGGGTCTCCCACCGCAAGTCCGCACCCGGTACGGCGTACGAGGTGACGGCCGCGACCCGGAGCACCGGCGGAACCGCCCGGAGCGCCCGGGCCGGATTCACCACGGCGAAGGCGGACAAGGTCAACAAGGTCGACTGGAGACCCGGCACCGGCACCACCGTCGGCGTCGCCCAGCCGATCTCCCTGGTATTCGACAACCCGGTCAGGAACCGGGCCGAGGTCGAGAAGCACCTCAGGGTCACCACCTCGAACGACACCGAGGGCTCCTGGGGCTGGATGCGCGACTGGTCGGGCCGGGACCGGGTGGACTGGCGGCCCCGGACGTACTGGAAGCCGGGGACCGAGGTCAGGCTGAAGGCCGAGTTGAACGGCACCGACTCGGGCGCGGACGGCGGCTGGTTCGTACGCGACTACACGACGTCCTTCACCATCGGCGACCGGCAGATCGTCGAGGTCGACCTCGACCGCCACCGGCTCTCCCTCGTACGGGACGGAAGGACGGTCCGCCGGATCCCGGTCTCCGGCGGCACGCCCGGCGGCGACAAACGATCCTGGCGAGGTACCGCCGTGCTCATGGCCAAGGAGGGCACGATCAACATGAACTCCGAGACGGTGGGCCTCGCCGACGCCTACGACAAGATGGTCGACCACTCGATGCGGTTGACCTGGTCGGGCATGTACGCGCACGCCGCCCCGTGGAACGCCCGCCATCTCGGCAGGGCCAACCGCAGTTCCGGGTGCATAGGAATGAGCGACGCGGACGCGGCCTGGTTCTACGGTCAGGTGCGGCCCGGCGACCCGTTCGAGATCACCGGCAAGGACACCAAGGGCGTGGTCGCCCCCGGGAACGGCTTCGGCGCGTGGAACGTCTCGTGGACCGAGTGGCAGAGGATGAGCGCGCTGCGCTGAGACGGGTGCCGGTCGGATGCGTGAGCCGCAACCCCTGCACCCCGGCACCCCGGAACCCCTGAACTGCGGTGCAGGGCCGGCAGCGGGCTGGGTGCGGAAAACAGGTGGTGTGGGCGCCCTTTCGGGGGCGGTTGGCGCCCCGCCGGATAAATAAGCTCTGGCAGAACGCGGTGACCGGAGCTAGGCTCCCCGCGATGACTCTCTCCATGAACAGATTGGGGGCCCCGTCCGCGCAAGGTGAGTGCTGATGCTCACTGCGACCGCGAACCGGGATTCCTCCCCATCTCCCTTGTCCTCCCCGTCCTTCTGGCCGCGCGTGCGCGAGTTCGCCGTGCCGGCCCCGATGATCGAGACTGCGACCGCCCGCCGTGAGGCCGGGGACTGGGCAGGAGCGTGCGCCGCGGCAGGCGTCGATATCGATTTCCGCCTCCGGTCCGTGGTGCGCGGCCACGGCCGGGAACTCGCCGCCCGCATCCGGGCGGACCTTCGCCATCTGGCTCCTGACCTGCTGCGCTGGCACATGCCGAGGGTCGCCCCGAACGGGCTGCTGCGCCCGGGGCTGACGATCGAACTGGCCCGCTACGACCCGCCGGAGCGTGACGGCCCGGGCCCCCTGCACCTGGTCGTCCGGACCCCGCCCGCCTGGGCGGACGCCGGACAGCGGATCAGCCTCGCACTGTGGGACGGGTCGCACACCGAACCGGGCGCCCGCCGTCACCCTCACCCGCGTCCGAACCAGCGCTTCCGCCTCGATCTGCACCGTCACCTGTGGGACGCGCGCAGGGCCGATGAGCTACGGATGCGCTGCGGGCTCGACGACCTGCCGTCCGCCCGTGCCGCCGAAGCCGCCGACCCGGAACCGTGGGGCGCCGTCCCGCCTGACCGACGCTGCGCCGTCGACCGTTGGGCGGCGGAGGCGGCGATCCTGCTCCGCGCCGAGGGGCAAGGGCCGGACAGAGCGGTCAGCGTTCGGCTGGGCGGCCGACGCCGGCTTCTCCTGCAACTGGCAGCCGGCGCGGACGGTCGGGGGACGCGGGTGGCGCGGGTCGCGGAGGCGGCCCCGGACCCCGGTGCGTCCGCACCACCGGTGCTGCCGGACGCGGCGACCTGGGTGCTGCCCGACCTCGACCTGCTCCGCAGCGGGGCGATCGAGGCCGGTCAGCTGCACCCGCTGGTCGCGCGGGCCCTCGTGCCGGGCCTGTCGCCGCCTGCTCCGGCATCGGCTCGTCCAGGTGGCGGTGACCGGGCAGGAGCGTCGCGCCTCGTGGCATGCCGGGGAGAGCAGCACCGGATCGGCCTCGTCGAAGGGGCCCTCGCGCCGCTGGACCACGATCCGGCCGAGGTCCGCCGCGAAGAACTGCTGGTCGCCCTGACCGGTACTCCGCTGCCCTGCCTCCAGGCCATCGACGAGGCGCACCGGCGGCCGGACTGCCTCACCGGTGTGCGGGAACGCCTCGACCACGGCGACACCGCAGGGGCGCTGGCCGTCGTCGAGGGGCTGCTCGGCCCTGGGGCGTTGCTGCGCGACGGTCCTCTGCGGGACGAACTGGAGGCCGCCGCGCAACGGCGGATCACCTACGGACTGTTCCGGGCCGACCTGCTCGGGCCAGGCCCCATCCGTCGCCGCTCCGACCCCCGCCGCCCCGTCGACCCCCGCCCCCGCCGGGCCCGGCGCCCGCGCCACACAACCGTCCGCTGACCCCGGTGTGCCGGGCCTGACGGCCCCGCACCGTGACCATCCTCGGCCACCTCCGTACGCACCCGTGCCCATTCGCCCTCTCGCACACCTCAGGTGATCACTCATGCTGTCGAACACCCCGTCCGTCACGCCCGCAGCCGTGTCCACGGACACCGCTCCCGCCTCCCAACTCGCCGTCGCCGACACGCTGATGAGCCTGCTCCGCGACACCACCACCGAGCCGCGCCCCGACACCCAGCTGGAGGCGCTGACCCTGGCGGTCTCCGCCGACCTGCCCGTGCTGCTCTGGGGCGAACCGGGAATCGGCAAGACCGCGGCGCTCACCCAGCTCGCCGCCTCCCTGGACCTGCCGCTCACCACGGTCATCGCCAGCGTCCACGAGCCGTCCGACTTCTCCGGACTGCCCATCGTCGGCGACGACCCCGCCGAACAGGGCGTGCCGATGGCCCCGCCGGACTGGGCCGTTCGCCTCGTACGGGCCGGGCGCGGGCTGCTGTTCCTCGACGAGCTCTCCACCGCACCGCCCGCCGTTCAGGCCGCGCTCCTCCGCCTCGTACTGGAACGGCGGATCGGGGCACTGCAACTCCCGCCCGGGGTACGGATCGTGGCCGCCGCCAACCCGCGCTCCTCGGCGGCCGACGGCTGGGAGCTGAGCCCGCCGCTCGCCAACCGCTTCGTCCACCTCCAGTGGACCCATGACCACGAGGTCGTCGTACGCGGCCTCGCCGGCACCTGGCCCCGCGCGACCCTGCCCCGCCTCGACCCCGACAAGCTGCCCGAGGCGGTGGACTTCGCCCGGCGCGCGGTGTGCGGGCTCCTCTCCGCCCGCCCCACGCTCGTCCACCGGCTGCCCACGACGGAGACGCGCCGGGGCGGCCCGTGGCCCTCGCCGCGCAGCTGGGACATGACGCTGAGCCTGATCGCCTTCGCGACCGCCGCCGGATCCACCCGGGACGTGCTGTCCTTGCTGGTCAGGGGGACGGTGGGGGACGGCCCGGGTCTCGAACTGCTGGCGAGCCTGGACCGGATGGACCTTCCGGACCCCGAGGACCTCCTCGCCGACCCGGCGGGCGCCGTATTGCCCGAGCGCGGCGATCTCCGGCAGGCCGCGCTGGACGGGGCCGTCGCGGCGGTCCGTACCCGCCCGGACCGGGCCCGTTGGGACGCGGCGTGGGCGCTGCTCGTCCGCGCGCTGGAGTCCGGAGCCCCGGACCTGGTGGTCGTCCCGGCGACGACCCTCGCCGCGCTGCGCCAGGAGGACTGGGACGTACCGGCCTCCATCGAACAGCTCGCGGGCGTCGTGTCGCTGTCCGGGCGCGCGGACCGGGCCGCCGCCCGGGTCACGGCGAAGACGAAGGCGACGGTGGGCCGATGACGACGACGGACGCGCCGAGCGCGCTCGACCTGGACAAACTCTTCGCCGCCCGCCTCCAGGCAGCCCGGGTCCGCCCCTACCTGGCGACCGCGCTGTTCGCCCTGCACACCGTGGAGTCACGGCAGGTCCCGACCATGGCCGTAGACCGGTACTGGCGGTGCTACGTATCGCCGTCCTTCGTGGCCCGTACCCCCGTCGAGGAGCTGGCCGGGGTCTGGGTCCACGAGGTGTCGCACCTGTTGCGCGACCACCACGGCCGCAGCGACCGGGTCGCCCGGCAGCGCGGGCTGACCGGCCCGGGGGAGCGGCTGCGGATGAACATCGCCGCCGACTGCGAGATCAACGACGACGTGTACGGCGACGGCCTGGCCCGGCCGAAGGGCATCGTCTACCCGTCGACTCTGCACCTGCAACCCGGCGAGCTCATGGAGGACTACCTGTACCAGTTCCGCCTCGGATCGCGCACCCAGGACCTCGCCTGGCTGGACTGCGGAAGCGGCGCCGACGGACTGGAGAGGGAATGGGACGTGGGGCCCGACGGCGCGCACGGGCTCAGCGCCCATGAACAGGACGCGGTCCGCTTCCGGGTGGCGCAGGGCATCACGGGCCGTCCGGGAAACGCCTCGAAGGGGTGGAAGCGGTGGGCGGAGGAGGCGTTCCACCCTCCGCAGCCCTGGCGGGATCTGCTGGGCGCCGCCGTCCGTTCGGCCGCCTCGGGGCCCGGAGCGGGGGAGGACTACACCTACGGCCGCCCGTCCCGCCGCTCCACCGGACTGCCCGGCGTCGTCCTGCCGAGCCTCCGCCGCAGACCGCCCCGGGTCTCCGTCGTCATCGACACGTCCGGCTCGGTCAGCGACGCCGAACTGGGCAGCGCCCTCCTGGAGGTCGCCGCCATCTCCCGCGCGGTGGGCGGCCGCCGCGACCTGGTCACCGTCCTCGCCTGCGACGCGGCGACCCGGGTCGTCCACCCGCTGTGCCAGGCCGAGGGCATCCCGCTGGTGGGAGGCGGCGGCACGGATCTGCGTACGGGCTTCGCCAAGGCGCTCCGGTCCCACCCCCGCCCGGACGCCATCGTGATCCTGACCGACGGACAGACACCGTGGCCCGCCGCGCAACCGGCCTGCCGTACGGTCGTCGGCCTGTTCCCCAGGGACCACAGACGCCGCTCCTGGGACGAGGACAACCCCGACTACGTCCCCCGCCGGCCTCCGGCGTGGGCGCGGGTGGTGGAGATCGGGTAGCGCCGGCACCGGGTCAGAGGGGCCGTACGTCGAGCGAGGCCCAGACAGTCTTTCCGGAGCCGTCGGTGCGGGGGAACCAGCCCCAGTTGTCGGTCAGGGCGGCTACGAGGAGCAGTCCTCTGCCGCCTTCCTGGTCGTCGGCCGACGGGTCGCCGAGTGCGGGGACGCGCTCGCCCCGGGTGTCGGTGACCTCCACGCGTACGGGTCGTCCTCGGCGGAGAGCCGGAGGCGGAAGTCGCGGCCCGGTACGAAGCCATGACTGACGGCGTTGGCGCTGAGTTCCGCCACGATCAGCGTCAACGCGTCGTGGGCGTCACTCCCGTACGGGATGCCCCAGGCGTCGAGCCGTTCGCCGCAAGGATGGTGAGCAAGTCGCCTACCTGGAGGTGCAAGGACGCAGCATCCTCATGACGGGCCGTGAGGAGGTGCACCGTTAACTGCACCATCTGTGCCTCGTTGGTCACGATGTAATAGGTCGCGATCAAGGAGCAAGTGATGAATGTACGCGCCGGAATGGCGGAGGGCCGAACGGAGCGGTGGCGCCCCAGCCGCCTCTCAAACAGTCGACCAGAGCATCAAGGTTCCAGCCGAAGTATCCGCCCGGCCCGTTGATGGCCTCACCGATCGCGCAGTAGAAGCTGTCCCTGTCAACTATGTGCCGACCGTCCAAGGTGAACACCTGGCCTGCAGGAGTGTCGGGTCGTCCCTGACGTTGGTACTCCCGAGACCACAGCGCCACCGACAGCCACGCATGGCGGCCTTCGGGCACCAGGTCGGGCCACATGCCGGTGCGAGTCAGGTGCCCCGCGCGGATCAAGTCCCATATCCGCTCCGCTCCAGCCAAGGCTTCCTCCCATCACAGCGCCACCGTGAGGTCGACGAGGCCGGCTCCCCTGGCGGATGGCCTAACGCTGACGACCGTTACCTCGTTGACGAAGTAGGACCCCATGGTGGCGCCGTCGCCGTCGAGGGGGTTGAGCCAGGCGTTCCCCGCCACACCACGACGACCACCGACGTAATCAACGCTCTAGGTTCTGTCGTCTAATGTCACGCCCACATCAGGAGTGATGCGAGAGTGACCGCTGCTTCGTAGGACTCGGTGGTCTTGTCATAGCGGATGGCTTTGCCACGCCACTGTTTCAAACGGTTGAAGCACCGCTCCACGACGTTGCGCTGCTTGTAGACAGTGCGGTCGAAGACTGGCGGCTGGCCACCCCGGCTGCCGCGCCGGGCCCGGTTCCGGGTCTGATCGGCCCGCTCGGGAATGGTGTGCAGGATGTTCTTGCTGCGGAGCCAGGTGCGGGTCGCCTTCGAGCTGTAGCCCTTGTCGCCCAGGACGTGAGCGGGCCTAACCCGTGGCCGCCCGGCCCCGATGCGGGGCACCCGGATCGCTTCCATCACCGTGGTGAACTGGGTGCAGTCGTTGGTGTTCCCGCTCGTCACGACGAAGCTGAGCGGGCGGCCGGATCCGTCGCAGGCTAGGTGGATCTTGCTGATCAGACCACCCTGGGACCGCCCGAGCGCTTGGTCGCCTGAGTGGCCCGCCGCATCCGGTCGAACGTGCCGTCCGTCGCCCACCTGCGGAACCGGGTGGGGAGCGTGGCCCACGGCCCATAACGCTCAGGCACGTCCCGCCACGCTGTACCGGTCCGGAACTTCCACACGATCCCGTTCAGGATCCTTCGGTCGTCCATCCGCTTCCGCCCCCGCAACGAAACGGGCAGCAGTAGCCGGACGAACTCCCATTCGCCATTGGACAGTTCCTGACGACGCATCACGAGGCCGTGATCCACTAACCCGTTCACGTTGGCATCAAACGCTGGTGCAAGGTGGCCGACCAGCGGACAAGGCAGTCCACCTCGATCAGGCCAGGGCCCGGAAGTTCGACGGTGCCGCGGAAAGGCCCGTCACATCCTTCCAGGGGCGTCGCTTCCCCACCACTGAGTGGCCGGTGTGAGAAGCCTGCGTACCCCTTGCCCACCTCCAGCTTCAACGTAGTGCGCTCACCGGTATATAGGAGAACATCCGGATGACGGCCCTCGACGCTCTTCACCAACTCGGGCAGCGAGCCTGCGGCGCGAAAGCCGATTTTCCAGCGAGGAAACGGCGAACCATTGGACATCTTCTTCACCTTGAGGTGCGTGTACTCCCTGGGCACGATCGCCCGTACACGGTGACCGCCGAGGTTGTGCTTCACGAGCATGCGGCCCTGTTCGAGCCGATCGGAAGTGTTGATCAGTCCGTAGACGTAGAACCCGGCGAGAGTCCCGCCCTTGATCTCTACCACTGTGGTCTCACTCTTCGGAGCGTGACTGACGGGAACCGTGCCGTTCCCCCGGCCCCGGTGGAACAGTTCTATGTCCTCCATGCCCGCAGTCTGCCAGGGCCGGTCCTCCCAACAGAACCTTGGCGCGTTGCCGCCACTCGGACCGACGGCAGCCGTCACCCTCGGGGCTGTCAAACGAGCGGTGTAACTCGGGTTGTTGAGGGTTACTGACGGGCTGCGGAGAACCGGCCGTCGAAGGTGATGTCGAAGGCATTCAAGGCTGTCTTCCAGTGCGTGGTCCAGCGAGCCTGGCCCGTGCCCGTCGGGTCCAGCGACATGATTGCCATGTAGACGCACTTCAGGGCGGCCTGCTCGTTCGAGAAGTGGCCGCGGGCTTTCACCGCCCGTCGGATCCTGGCGTTGACGGACTCGATCGCGTTGGTGGTGCAGACGATGCGGCGAATGTCGGTGTCGAAGCGGAGGAAGGGAGTGAACTCCTCCCAGACGTTCTCCCAGAGCCGGACGATCGCCGGGTACTTTTTGCCCCACGTGTCGGCGAACTCGGCGAACCGCTCGAGGGCCGCATCCTCGGTTGCCGCGGTGTAGACAGGCTTGAGCAGCTTGGCGATCTTGTCCCCGATCGTCTGGCAGGACACGTCGGCGCCATAGACCTCGGCGAGGTGGGCCTGGACCTCACCAGTCGTCAGGCCCTTCGCGGCGAGTGAGATGACCATCTCATCGGCGCCGGAAAGGCGCTTCTGGCGCTTCTTGACGATCTTCGGTTCGAAGGAGCCTTCGCGGTCGCGGGGCACGGTTTTCTCCACCGGGCCCACATCGGTCAGTACGGTCTTGGCGCGGGTGCCGTTGCGTGAGTTGCCGCCGTTCTTCCCCGCCGGATCGTGCTTGTCATAGCCGAGGTGGTCGGTGATCTCGCCCTCGAGGGCCGACTCCAGGAGTCGCTTCGTCAGCTGCTGGAGCAGCCCGCCCTCGCCGGTCAGCTGAAGGCCCTCGGCCTGAGCCCGGCCCACCAGCTCGTCGATCAGCCGGTCGTCCACAGTTTTCGACAGCGCCGTCTCAGACGGCTCGACGGGCTCGGTCACGGTCACGTTGTTGCTGGTCATCGATGCATCTTCCATGATCGGGAGTTAGACCGAACGTTTCACAGTCCCCCGCCCGCTCGGTCCCGCCTGGCCGTTTCGCTGTGGCACCACGGCGGCGGCCATGATGTCGTGCGCCCATGCGAAGCATGCGCGATGCCGGCTACTCGGCCATCGCTTCGTGGCGAACGCCCGGCGTGCGTGCTTGGTCAGGTGGGAGGGACGGGCCGTGGCACTGCTGGACAGCGGCATCACCTTGGTCGATGAGGTCCTCATACACCCCGACCTTGAAACTGATCAGGTCCAACGACTCGGTGAGCCTGCCGATCTCGGCGGTGACCCGCTCCTCGTGCTCGCGCATCAGCGAGAGCCGCTCCTCCGCGGTGGCCGCGCCTGCTCTGACGAGGCCGGCGTACCGGCGCAGCACGGCCAGGGGCATACCGGAGGCACGGAGAATGATGCAGACGTGCAGCCAGTCCACGTCGTCCTGGCGGTAGACGCGGCGCCCGCCGGGTCCGCGCCTCACGGCGTTGACGAACAGGCCCTCCTGTTCGTAGAAGCGCAGCGCGTGCACGCTCAGACCGGTGCGCTCGGCGACCTGTCCGATGCTCAGACTTTCGGAGACCTCGACCATGCGGCTCAGGGTAACCGGGGGTTGATGTAGAGGGGACTCTAGTTCCTAGGGTGCCTCGTGCGGCCGACGCTCCTGTCGCCCTGCGTGATCGGCAAGCAAGGGAACCTCACCATGCGCTATCGCACCCTCGGCAGAACCGGCATCGAGGTCAGCGTCCACTGCCTCGGCACCATGATGTTCCAGGATGGATGCAACTCCGACCATGACGACTGTGCCCGGATCATCCACACCGCCCTCGACCAGGGCATCAACTTCGTCGACACCGCCGACATGTACGGACAGGGCGAGTCCGAGGAGATCGTGGGCAAGGCGCTGCGAGGGCGCCGCGACGACGTCGTGCTCGCCACCAAGGTCCACTTCCCGATGGGCGAGGGACCCAACCGCGGCGGCAACTCCCGGCGTTGGATACTCAAAGCGGTCGAGGACAGCCTCCGGCGCCTGAACACCGACTGGATCGACCTCTACCAGATCCACTTCCCCGATCACACCACCGACATCGAGGAGACGCTCTCCGTCCTCGACGACCTTGTGCGCCAGGGGAAGATCCGCTCCTTCGGCTGCTCGAACTACCAGGCCGAGGAGATCGTCGAGGCCCACCACGTCTCCGAGCGCCGCGGCCTGGGACGCTTCCGCACCGACCAGCCGCCCTACTCGATCCTGGCCCGCGGCATCGAGTCCTCGCTCCTGCCGGTCTGCGAGCGCTACGGCATGGGTGTGCTGGTCTGGAGCCCCCTGGCCTTCGGCTTCCTCACCGGCAAGCACCGCAAGGACCAGCCCACCGACCTGGCAACCGGCCGGGCCGCGCTCCGGCCGGCGAACTTCGATCCCGCGATCGCCGCGAACACCGCCAAGTTCGAGGCCGTGGAACAGCTCGTCGAACTCGCGGAAAGCATCGGCTGCACCCTCCCGCAACTCGCCGTCGCCTTCACCGTGGCCCACCCCGCCGTCACCTCGGCCATCATCGGACCACGGACCATGCAGCAGCTAGAAGGCCTGCTCAAGGGCGCCGCACTCACCCTGGACGACGCAACCCTCGACCGGATCGACGACATCGTGCCGCCCGGAACGAATCTCTACAACCCCGCCGCCTCGCTCCCCCCGCGCTCCCTGACCCAGACCGCCCTGCGGCGCCGCCCGCTCACCGAACGCGCCGCAGCCTGAACCCGACGACTGTCTCTCCAGACGGGCAACGATCACATGGCAGACGGGAAGCGATCTTCGAACGCCTCTGATGTCGCAGGTCAGACGTACTCTTGAACACCCCAGACACGCAACGATCCTCACCGCGTCCCCCAGCGTGTAGCCACCAAGTGAGATGACTTCGAAGACGAGCAATCCGAACGCCCGGCGTTATCGTCAGTGGTCATAGGCGGTCAGCGAGCGAAGGACGGGCTGTCCGGTGTGGTCGTTGTGCCGGATCGCGGCGGTCAGCGCGAGTATCCGCTGCCTGACGCGGGCGACGACACCGCAGGGTGTGCGTCCTCGGTGCTGTTCGAGATCGAGTTCCTTGAAGGTCTCGTTGACCGACTCGGTGACCTGCCGCAGCGGCTTGAACAGGGACCCGCCAGGCCGCCGCTGTTCGCCCTTGCGGGTCGGCCGTAGCAACTGGATTCATGGCCTGCATCATCGCGAGGGTGACCAGCTCGGCGTCGGTGAGTCGCGGCGCCATTCTCACGGCCGGCCGCCACCGTGCCAGGTCCAGACGCTGCTTCAGCAGGTCGTCCGCCGTCACATAGAGTGCTGACGCGAGGGTGTCCAGGTTGTTCGTCACAAAACGATCTTGGACGCCCTCGTTCCCGTCGGCGCAGGCACCCCCTGGAATTAATTGATCACCTAGTCCGGATACGCCGCAGCCCGGCCGTACGCGGCCGGGCTGCGCGCTACGCGATCCGAATACCGAGGACGAAAAGGAGGGCGACGGCTTGGCCGGATGAACGTGCGCGTGGCCAGCGCCCTGGCGCCGCAGGGACGGTCAGCGCCTTGTGTATCGACGCCCCGGCGATGCATTGACGGCTCACCTCGGGTCGTTGGCCAGCGTGTGCGCGACCAGTGCATTAGCGTGACCGTGGCCCAGGCCGTGATCAGTCTTGAGCCAGGTGACGAGTTCCATGTGCTTGGTCAGCGGTGAGGTGCGGATGAGGTCATTCCACTCCGTTTTCGGGCGGCCGTACTTCTTTTCGATCGCGGGGAAGTAGCTGGCGGGCCCATTGGCTGGTGCGGTCATGCGGACGTCTCCTGTCGGTCGGTGGCGGTCTCGCTGTGTTGCTGGCGGGCGGCGGAGCAGGGCTGCTAGCGCCGCGTGGGGAAGGCCAGGCGGGCGGTGACGGCGCTGAGGCCGAGCAGGCCGAGTCCTGCTCCGGCGGTGAAGGCCGCCACGGTGGTGGCGGAGGCGGCGAACCCGGCGATGACTCCGACCGGGACGAGGCGCGCGGCGAGCGCCCAGCCGCGCTGTCGGCGGGCGGTGAAGTGCCGGGCGAGCACGAGGAACGCGGCGCACAAAGCGAGATAGCCGACGGCGCCACTGAGCATGTGGATCGCGCCGTGCGTGCTGAGCGAGGTGACCCGGTCCTCGGGGGCACCGGCGGGGAACCCGGCTCCCGGGTCGGCGCGGAAGACCCCGGCGAGCAGGAAGGAGGCGCCGAACGCGCCGAGCAGACGGGGCGCCCAGGTGCCGCCTGGCGCATCGCGTAGTGCCTGGCGTATCGCGATGGCGCCTCCGATGACCAGAAGGCCGGTGAGCAGGAAGAAGGTGACCTGGATCCAGCCGAGGGCGCCGAGGCTGAGCTGGCTGAGGGCATTGCGGGCGAAGTCGAACCCGTCCCGGGTCAGGCCCTGGGCCAGGCCCGCTGCGAGGAAGAGCGGGCCTGCCGCGATGCCGGCGGCCGACAGGAGCCGCGGCACCGGGAGGGCCGGGGGCACGTCGAGGGTGGCCGGGGGGTTGAGCGTCTGGGACATATGGAGGTCTCTCCTGGTCGTGGGCGGAGGGGGCGGAGTGGGCGGAGTGGGCGGGCAGGCGGGGTCAGCGCGACTCGGGGGTGTAGTGGGTTTCGATGACGCCGTTGGCGAAGGCGCGCGTGCTGACGAGGTGCATGGGGATCTGTTCGTCGTCGGCGAGGGTGCGGCCGGTGCCGGCGATGACGGGGGCGATCTGCAGGTAGAGGTCGTCCAGGAGGCCGTTGCTCATGAGCCACTGGACGAGGGTGATGCTGCCGCCGACGTTGATGTTGCCGCCGGGCTGCTGCTTGAGGGCCTGGATCTGTCCGGCGATGTCGGCGCCGGTGATCAGGTGGCTGCCCTGCCACTGGCCGACCTCGGTGAGGGTGGAGGAGACGACGTACTTCGGAGCGGCGTTCAGCCAGTCGGCGGTGGGCACCTGCTCGCTGGTGACTGCGGGAAGCACGAGCTCCACATCTGATAGGTGCTGCGGCCCAGCAGGGCGGTGTCAGCGTCGTCGAACAGCCGCGTCACCGCCTCGGCCGTCTCGCCAGTGTTGTAGGGCATGCCCCACTTCTCCGGAGCTTCCACCACGCCGTCCATCGAGACGAACAGCCCTGCCACGATCCTGCGTTCCGCGGTCATGCGATCACTCCTCGGAAGAGTTTCCTGCGGAACCTAGCCGCAGCCGAATGAGAAGTGAGCTTGTCTTTTGCAAGCACGCTTTGTCAATCGAATCTTGGGTTAGGATTTGCATCATGGCGACTCGCGAATACGGACAGTTCTGCGGCCTGGCCCGCGCGATGGAGATGATCGGCGAACGATGGGCCGTGCTGATCGTCCGTAACCTGCTCAACGGGCCTCAGCGCTACACGGACCTGCGCAAGGGCCTGCCCGCCATCCCCACCAACATCCTCTCGACTCGCCTGAAGCAACTCGAAGAGGCAGGACTGGCCACCCGCCGTGCATTGCCGCACCCCGAGCGCGCGGTCGTCTACGAGCTCACCGAATACGGTCGGGATCTTGAACCGGCGCTCATCGCGCTGGGCCGCTGGGGCGCGAGGACGATGACCGAGCCCCGCCCCGGCGAAGCCATCACTGCCGAAGCGGTGGCCATGTCCTTCCGCACCACCTTCCGGCCCGAACAGGCCCACGGCGCCACCGTCGGCTTCGAGGCCCGCATGGGCGAGTTCACCCTCCACCTGCAGATCACCGACGGTTCGCTCGCTGTCGGCCCCGGCATGCATCCCGCACCCGACCTGGTCATTGAACGGCTGTCCGGCCACCCGATCCGCGAGTTGATGAGTGGCAGCAAGACCCCCACCGACGTACTTGCCGACGGCAGCGTGCGTGTGGAAGGCGATCCCACTCTCCTCGGCCGGTTCGCGGAGATGTTCCGCTTCTGATTGACGCCTCCTCCGACGACGCCGGAAGAAGACCTGTGACCTGGCTCGAACGCACAGTGGAACGCGATGGCGTCCGACTGTCCTGCCGCGACTGGGGCGGCTCGGGGCCGCCCGTCGTCCTCCTGCACGGACTGGTCGGCCACGCAGGCGAATGGGACACCCTCGCCCAGCCCCTGAGCCCTCGCTACCAGGTGATCGCCGTCGACCAGCGTGGCCACGGCGCCAGCGAGCGCTTCCCGCCTGAAGTGAGCCGCGCCGCGTACGTCGCCGACGTCCTCGCCGTCATCGACCAGCTCGACCTGCACCGGCCCGTCCTGGCGGCTGGGGAGTGAGTGCGGACGACGTCACACTCGAACGGGTGAAGTGCAGAGAAGCGTGCAGTGGCAGCTCGCTGTGGAATCATCCGGTCGCAGGCTCTCACACCACGAGAGTCCCTGCCGTTCGTCGAGAAGCGGCGGGGAGAGCTATGAAGACCATGGATGCTGGTGCGGCACAGGAGCTGTCTTGGTTCAAGAGCAGCTACAGCGGTGCTGAAGGCGGCGAATGCCTGGAGGTTGCCTCGATGCCCACGCACGTACTCGTGCGCGACTCGAAGCAGGTCCAAGGCCCCATAGTGGCGCTTAGCCCTGAGGCATGGGCGGCGTTCGTTCGACGGCCAGCTGTCTGCGGCGCAGAGACAGCCCGAGGGCCCCACCGCACCGCCCGTACGGCGCGCCGTGGGGCCCTCCCGCGTAAGGGCGACTACTCGTCAACGCCCTCGTCGCGGCGGATCATCTGCCAGGCCGCCCGACGGGTGTCAGCGGTCCAGGCTGGACCGGAAGCTCTTGTCGAGTCCGCAGTTGGTCTCGTCGCCAAAGACGGCCGCCGCCGCACCCTGGGGTCTCAGGGTGCCTCCGGCTCGAATCAGGCAGCCTTGACCGCGCGGATGGCTTGTTCTGTCACGCATTGTTGAGATCGACTGCTGCGGGCCTCAGGATAGTTGGGGCAACAACAAATGGGGGGCACACAGTGCTGCGGAGCGATGACGGACCAACCATCGGTGCGTCATGAGGCAGCGCCTGCAACTCGCGCTTCAGGTGATGCTGGTACTGGTCGCGAGCCTGCTCGGTATCGTCACGAATTACGCCACTGGCGTCGACGAAGCTCCGTGGCTGTTGCAGACCATCCAGCAGGCTTCCGTCCCCGCCATCGGTTTGCTGGTCGTCGCGATGGTAGTGGGCCAGGTGGTTGTGTACCGGCTGGAGAATCCGGCGCTGCCGCGGGTCGACTGGCCGCGTGACCGAGTTCCCTACCCCGGCCTGGATGCCTTCGCGGAGGACGAGGCTGCCGCGTACTTCGGCCGGGATGTCCTGGCGACCGAGTTGACACGCAGGCTGCACACTTCGCCGGATAGTCCGACCGACCGGTTCCTGGTGCTTGTCGGCGCATCCGGAAGCGGAAAGTCCTCATTGGTCAGAGCGGGAGTGATGCCCCGGTTACGGGATCGCCGATGGACGCTGGTGCCCGCGTTCTCCCCGGGGACGAATCCGCTGGGTGCGATGGCCGCGGCCATCGCGTCCGCAGGTGGAGAGCAAGAATCCGCGAGTGCGGTCCTACGCCGGCTTCGGCAGGGCCCGGCCGCGCTGCGGGCCGAACTGAACCGCCTGCGCGGCGGTCGGTTCCGGCGTGTGCTGCTGGTGGTGGACCAGTTCGAGGAGGTCATCACCCTGGCCGGTGATCGGGAGCGAGCCCAGTTCCTCGACGCACTTCGCCTCTGCGTGGAGCAGGACTCAAGTGTCCGCGTACTGGCCACACTCCGGGTGGACTTCCTCGGCCGGATCCTGGCCACGGGACACGCTGAGATCTGCCAGCACCCCGTTACCGTCGGCGCACTCGGAAGGACCCAGTTCGCGCAGGTCGTTGAACGCCCCGCCGCACTGGTGGACCTCTCCTTCGCACCGGGGGTCGTCGACACCATCGTCGACGACGTCGGCACGGATGACGCCCTGCCGCTGCTTGCCTACCTCCTTCAGGAGATCTACTTCGCCTCCGGCCCCGGCGGGATGGTCACCGAAGAGCTGTACCGTGACCTCGGAGGCGTGGCGGGCGCCCTCGCACGGCAGGCGGACCACACAATGTCCGAACTGGACCAGGTCGGCGGGACCGCATTCGTCCTGCGGGTCCTCCTCATGTTCGTCACGGTCCAGGGACAGGAAGTGGCCCGAAAGCGTGTCCCTCTGTCCGCGCTCACCGAGCGAGAACGGCGCGTCGTCGACGCCTTCGTCGATGCGCGGCTGCTGGTGTCAGACGTGGCCGGCGGCGGAACCACCGGCCAGGAGGCGCCATACGCGCAGGTGACGCACGAGGCGCTGTTTCGTCAGTGGGCTCCGCTGCGCCAGGAGGTCGAGTCCCGCGCGGAACAACTGCGTGAGCGCGCCGAGCTGGAGCGGTGGGCCGAGGACTGGGAATGTTCCGGCCGAAGCGTCGACTACCTTCTCACCGGGGAGCGGCTCACCCTGGCCCAGCGCAGGCTCACCGCGCTGGAGGAATCCGGCATCGCCCCGGAGCCGGTCCGCGTGCTCGTCCAGTCCTCGCAGCTACGCGATCTAGCCTTCCTCCGCCGTGTGTCGGACAGCATCGGCCAGTACGCGATGGGCAGCGCCGAATCGCATCCTGAGCGAGCCGTACTCCTGTCCCTGGCAGCCCTGGGTGAATGCACGCCCACACCTTCGGCCCGCCGCGGCCTCATGGCGGCGCTCGCGGCGAGCCATATGCGTACACGAGTGGACGTGCACACGGATACCGTACGCCACATCGCCTGGGCCCCGGACGGCCGACGACTGGCCACCGCGTCGCGCGACGGCAGCGCCCGCGTGCTGGACGCCCTGTCCGGACAGCCGCTGCTCGTCCTGCCGTCCGACGGAGCGATGGTCGAGTCGGTCGCATGGTCGCCGGATTCTGCATACGTCGCGACCGCTGGGCGAGAACGTGTCGTACGCATCTGGGACGCCGTTTCGGGCGAGCCAGTTCGGTTGCTGACAGGTCCTACAGACATCGTGAGACAGGTGGCCTGGTCGCCCGATGGGCGGTATGTGGCAGCCAGTTCGAAGGACTGTGTTGTACGCGTATGGGAGGCCGGGACAGGGATCCTCGTGCAGGACCTGGAGGGGCACAGGAATGACGTCTGGGGCGTCACCTGGTCGCCCGACAGCACCCGACTCGCCTCGGCATCGCACGACCAGACGGCCCGCGTGTGGGACCTTGCCGCAGGCACGGCCGCCGTGGTTCTGGAAGGACACACGGACTTCGTTGAAGGTGTCGCCTGGTCACCGGACGGACTTTCGATCGCCACAGGGTCGGGTGACCACACGGCCCGCATCTGGGACGCCGGGACCGGTGCACTGCGGCTTCTGCTGCGCGGCCACACCGACTACGTGTGGAACCTGGCCTGGTCCCCGGACAGCAGTGCCCTCGCCTCCGCGTCCTCGGACCACACCGTGCGCCTTGTCAGCGCCCATGACGCGAAGGTGCTGGTCGTGCTGCGGGGCCACAGTGACACGGTCTGGGGTGTGACCTGGTCGCCCTCCGGCACCCAGCTCGCCACGAGTTCGACCGACGGTTCGGCGATCGTGTGGGACCTACGGCCACGAGGAGCGGAGGTCGTCGCGGCCGACGGCCACTGCGGCCCGGTGAACCAGGCATCCTGGTCCGCCGACGAACTACGGATTGCCACCGCCTGCGACGACGCGACCGTGCGCCACTGGTCCTCCCGCGACGGGGCCCCCGCAGGGGAACCGCTGAGGTTTGACGACCGGGTCTGGAGCGTGGCGTGGTCCCCGATTCCCCGAGACGGCAGGCTCGCGCTCAGTACGAACGACGGCCTCTTTCGCATCCTGGACGAGGCCGGCACGGTGCTGGTCGAACAGCGGGGGGAGGTCGTCGAATCGTGCGCTTGGTCACCGGACGGCCGCCGTATCGCCACTGGCGGACACGACAGCACCGTACGTGTACGAGAGGCGGACACCGGAACCGAACTCGCCACGCTCACCGGCCACCAGGACTGGGTGGGAAGCATCGCGTGGTCGCCCGGCGGGCGATTCCTCGCCAGCGCATCGGACGACCGTACCTGCCGCCTCTGGGACGTCGCGGAGAGCCGGCAGCTCACCGTCCTGCGAGGCCACGACAATTACGTCGACGACGTGACTTGGTCCCCGGACGAACAACGGATCGCCACCGCCTCCGGCGACTGGACGGTGGCGGTGTGGGAGGTCAACACGGGCCGCCGTCTCGATGTGCTCAAGGGCCACGAGGGGCGGGTCCGTTGCGTGGCCTGGTCTTCCGACGGTCGCTTCATCGCCAGCGGCTCGGACGACCGGACTGTACGTGTCTGGCGCGCCGACACCTTCGAGGAGGTCGCAGTCGTAGGCGTCCACCAGGACAAGGTGTCCTCGGTCGCCTGGTCTCGTGACAGCACCTTGCTGCTCACCGCATCCTTCGACGGAACCGCTCGCATCTGGCACGCCGACCCCGACTACGACCAGCTCGAAGCCCACGCCCGAGGGCGCGTCTTCCGTACCCTCGACGAGGACGAACGACGACGACACCTGCTGCCCATGGCGTAGCCGGACCGCCGACTCAGTACCGCTCTTCCACCGTCCGGTCGTCGGTGCTGACGAGGTAGTCATCCGGATCGAGGCCCATCGCCTTGCGGGCGGGCGAGGCCCAGTACATCGCGTTGCGCTCCGCGAACGTCTCCGGGCCGTCGTAGGAGACCAGCCATACAAACTGGTTGCGCTCGCGGTCGACCCAGGCCCCACCGATCGTGAACCCCAACTCCACCCGCAGTGGCACGATGTCGGTCTTCCACCTTGCCACCCACTCGTCCAGCAGACCGTCGCGGACGGTATAGGTGCGGAGCTGGGTGGTCTTGGCCATGAGTGGGTGTCCTCCCTGGATCGGCTAGATGTGGGGTGTCTCCCTGGGCGGGGTGTCACGTGGAAGCCATGCCCTTCGCCACCTGGCGCCGGGCACAGTTGCTTCCCAGCATAGGTCCTTGAGCTGATTTCAACCTGTCGGCGATGTCCGTCAGTTGGGCGGCGCTGCAACGCGATGAAGCTGCTGGTATGAGGTGTCACGACCAAGATCCACCGTGCCTCACCAGGAGCTCGCGTGCTTGTCTACCCGTCGTCGGTTGATGTCCAGCCGCACCTTGCAGTACCTGAGCGCTCGGCTGCATGCCCGGCGGCGGGAGATCGGGGCGCGCTGGCGGCGTCTGCCCGCAGGCCGACAGGCCCTGCTCGCCCTGGCTCACCTACGGTGCGGCGGTACCTGTGCCCAACTCGCCGCCGGCTTCCGCATCGGCATCGCGACGGTCTATCGCTGCATACGCGAGGTAGTCGACGTCCTGGCCGCCATCGCCCCGGCCCTGACCGAGGCGATGAAGACCATCCGGACCAAGGCGTTCGCGATCCTGGCGGGCACTCTCCTGCCGATCGACCGGATCGCCGCCGACACCCCGTACTACTCCGGGAAACACAAGCGTCACGGCATGAACGTGAAGGTCCTCACCGATCCGTTCGGTCGGCAGTCGGACTGCTCGTAGTCGCCGCACAGGAGGTCGGCGATGGACCAGGCGTGGTTCGCCAGCTCCGGGTGCTTGCTGCTGTTCAAGGGGTTCCCGGATTCCTTTCGGGCCCCCGCTCTATTGGGGCGGGTACGTACAAGTGTGGTCGGTACGTGACTTCGTGGTGCCGATTCAGGCCGAAGCGTCGGACGCGTGCGTAGGCGTGCCGGCGTTCGACGGGCCGCCCGCAGAACGCCTCTCAGTGGGTCAGTGCGGTCCCGGGCAGAGGCCTCGGATGCCGGTCCCACTCCGAGGATCACCGTGACCAAGACCGTGACCAAGGAGGTGGAGGTGCCCGGCCCGGAGGTCACCGTCACGAAGACGGCCACCGTCACCGCCAAGCCGCCGAAGCAGCCGAGGCCCAAGGGGCCGCCCACCACCGTGGGCGGGGACGGCGAATACCTGGTGGGGCAGGAGATGCGCACCGGGACCTACAGGACGGGCGGCCCCGGTGAGTCCTTCGCGTGCTACTGGGAGCGGGGCGAGGAACTCCAGCGGGGAGTTCGACGCCATCATCGCCAACGGCAATCCGGCCGGCAGCGGGCGGGTTACCGTCAACAAGGGAGGGATCTTCAAGTCCACCGGTTGCCAGGACTGGAAGAAGGCCGGCTGAGCGACTCCACCAGCTCCGCCACCGCCCCGGCCAGCATGTCGAGCCCCGGCCCCGCCGGGCCGCCCGGCTCGCTCATGTACGTGTCGCGGCGGATCTCGATCATCAGCGCGGTGACCCGGCGGTCCGTTCCGTAGTGCCGCAGAGGGACGTACGTACCCGCGAACGGGGTGTCGCGTCCGAGACCACCGTGACCGAATCGGCCCCCGAACGCCCCCTGGGCCGCCGCGAGAAGCTCCGGCGGAGTGTGGAACGGGTCGGTGCCCAGACAGACGGGAGGGCGGGGGCCGGTGCCGTGGAGTTCGTAGGGGAGGGGCACGGTCGGGTACGAGTGGATGTCGATGATCACCGCCCGGCCGGCGGCGGCGATGCGCGCCTCGACCGCTCTCGTCATCGCGTCGGCGTACGGGTGGAAGTACGCGTCCAGCAAGGGGCCCGCGTCCGTCTCCGGTGGGCGGAGCCGTTCGCGGTGGGTGGTGCGGGTGTAGACGGCGCCCATGCCCACGGCGAGCATCTCCTCCCGCTCGTCCGGGAAGCGCTCCGGGTCGACGACCAGCCGGGACAGGTTGTTGACGAAGCGCCACGGGGAGGCCGGGGCGATCACCGTTGCCGCGGCCGCCAGTTCGGCGGTGTGGGCGTCGGTGATGTGGTCGAGCTCGCGCTCCAGGGCGGCATCGTCCAACGTGATCCCTTCGCGCACCTTCCGCGGGATGCGACGGGACCCGTGCGGGACGTGCAGGAGGACCGGAGAGTCGGCAGCTCCCGGGATGAGCGTGAACGGCTGCGGATCCCTCACAGGTACTCCTTCGGTGTGTTTCGTCCGTACCCGCACCAGCATCCCGGACCGTGGCCGGAACGCACCGGGCGGTCTCCCCGTTCTCCTGGCAGCCCGTCAGCGCGCCCTCCGGGCGGCTACCGTTGATCCTCGCGATCGGTCGTGACGGTGCCCGGGAGGGGCATACCGGGCGAGCCGGCGGGAAGCAGGGGGCGCACCGCATGCTGGATCCCATATCGATGGCCGCCATCACGGCAGTCCTCGGCGCCGTCGGTTCGGGCGTGGCGAGCGAGGCCGGCAAGTGGGCCTGGGAGACCGCGGGCGGGCTGGTGCGGCGGATGGCCGGACGCGAGGTCGCCGCGCCGACCCGGCCCGAGGAACGGGACGCCGTGGCGCGGATCGTCCACGACAGCGTGCGGAGCGACCCCGAACTGGCCCGCACCTGGAGCGCGTTCGCCCGCACGGTGGAGACCACGGGCGCAACGGTCGGGCGGCCCCGGCTGCCCTCCTCCGTACGCTTCTTCACGGACCGGAAGGGGGCGATGCGGCTGCTCGACCGCGAGGCGGGCCGCAAGGCGGACGGACGCCCCCGGGTCGCCCTTCTGTACGGGGACGACGCCATGGGCACCAGCGCCCTCGCCGTGCACTGGGGCTGGCGGGCGGAGAGCCTGTTCCCGGACGGGCAGCTCTACGTGGACCTCGGCCGCCGGGGCACCGGCGGTGCCCACACCGCCGGGAGCGCCCTGCGGGAACTGCTGCTCCGGCTCGGGCTGCGCGACGAGCGGATCCCGCCCTCGGAGGCGGAGCGCATCGACACCTTTCACCGCGTCGTCGCGGACCGCAAACTGCTCCTCGTCCTCGACCACGCCCGGACCGCCGCGCAGATCGCGCCGCTGCTCACCTCCGCGCCGTGCGTCCTCACCCTGGTCGTGGCCCGGCGACCCCTCTCCGGGCTCGACGCGTCTCCGGTGCCCGTGGGGCCCCTCAGCGACCGGGACGCGGCGCGCCTGCTCACCAAGATCGTGGGCAAGCAGGCCATGCGCTCCGCCCGTGCGGCGCTCCCCGCCGTTCTGGCACGCTGCGGCGGATCGCCGTACGCCCTACGCGCCGCAGCGCCCCGGCTCCTTGATCCCGGGCCGCTCACCGCGGCCCCGCCGCCCCATGACGAACCGACGGACGAACCGACGGGAGGCCTCACCATGAGCGACAGCGACCCGGTGCGTACGGCCGCGGAGGACGCCTACCGGCTGTTGCGGCCGGACGCCGCCCGGCTGTACCGCCTGATGGGGCTGCGGCAGTGGCCTGCCTTCGACACGGAGGCCGCGGCACGGGTCGCGGGCATCGACGTCGACGTCGCCGAGGAACTGCTCGGCGGGCTGGCCGACGTACTGCTGCTGGAGCACACGGGCAACGGGCGCTACCGCTATCGGCCGTCCGTACGGGCCCACGCCGAGGAAGCGGCATTGCGCCACGAGGGCATCGCAGGCTGCTCGGCGGCCACGACCCGCGCGGTCGAGCACTACCTGCGCCTGTCGGTGACGGCGGCGCGGGCCGCACTCCCGGAGAGCTGGCGGGTGCCGGAGGCCCTGACGGACGAACCGGACAGCGCCTACGCCGGGCGCGGTGACGCCGTGGCGCGTCTCGCCGCCGAACTGCCCAACCTCGTCGAAGCCGTCGCGACCGCCGAGGAGTTCGGACAGCCGGACACGGTGTTGACGCTCTGCCGCGCCCTGTGGCCGCTCCAGCTCAAAGCGGGCCACCACGAGGCGGTGCTCCCGGCTCTGCGGATCGGGGCGGCCGTCGCCGACGCGCAGGTCCCCGGCAGCCGGATCGCAGGTGCTCTGCACGTACAACTCGCGCACACATTGGGCGAGTTGCAGCTCGGGGACGAGGCCGGTGCGGAAGCGGCGGCGGCCGCACGCGACGAGCGGGCGGCGGGGCACACCCGCGGTCTGGCCTCCGCCATCGAAATCCTGGGGCTGCTGCGACTGCGGCAGTGGCGCTTCGCCGACGCGTACGACTGCTTCGACGAGGCGTACGCCGTCCTTGACGGCATCGGACCCGACGACGAGGGTGCGGCGGACGTGCCCCGGGCCCGGGCTCTGCTGGAACGCCACAGGGGCCGGGCCCTGCGGGGCCTCGGGCGGCTGGACGAGGCCCAGGAGCACGTGCGGCGTGCCCTGGCCGTCTTCCGGGCGAACGGCGAGGCGTACAACACCGCGCGGGCTCTCACGGACCTCGCCGAGATCCTGCTGGCCGGTGGGGAGCCCACCGCGGCGCTGCCGTTGACCGACGAGGCGATCAGGATCCTGTCCGAGGAGAACGCCGACCAGCACGTGGAGTATCTGCGTCGCCTGCGTGAGCGCTGCTCCGGCTCCGGTCCGCGGGAGTAGGCGAGGGGCGCTGCCTCGTTCCGCCCGCCGCCGACCCGTCCGCCTCGGCCGTGACCAGCACGGGGTGGGCGGTGGTGCCCGTACGGACGGTCAGACCGTCCGCGACCAGAGCGGCAAGGGTCCTGCCCGCCGCGAGCCAGGCGTGCACCGCCGACGCGTACACCGCCGGGTCCGCGTCGGCTTCCGGCCCCCCGGTCAGCCGGAGCAGGGCCCCGCCACGGGTCCGGACGATGCAGGACGAGGGTCCGGTGACGTAGGCCGCGAGTGCGCTGTGCGCGTGCCGCTCCAGTACCTCGGCGGCCCATCGGCCGGGCGGTCCGAACCGCGGGTCGTCCGAAGCTCCGTCCCGGAAGACGACGTCGGCCAGGTCGAGTTGGCCCGGATCGCGGGTGTCCTCATGGACGGCCAGATGGGCGTCCCCCGCCCCGGCGGGCTCCCGGGCGGGATCGGCGTACCGGGTCACGACGACCTCCGGCCCCGCGAGGCAGCGTGTCAGCACGTACAGGGGAGCCGTACGGAAGGCGGGCTCCGGGTCCGGCAGCGGCAGCGGCAGGAGCAGGGCGGGGCCCGGCGGCTCGGGGGCGTCCATCAGCTCGTAGAAGGCCCGCCTCAGCCGTACCGCCGCCTCGCCGGGCACGGACGAGGTGAAGCGCATCGGACCCGGCTGTGGGACGTGGCTTTCGATCAGCGCGTCCAGTTGGCCGCGCAGGGGCGCCCGCGCGTCGAGTCCGGGCGTGGTCCGGATGAAGTCGGCGATGGGGGCGTCGGGGTCGAGGCTGTCCAGGGGGGCGGCTCCGAGGAGTACGGGGGTGCCGAGCGCCGCTGCGTAATAGGTGACGGAACCGTGGTCCCCGATGACCACGTCGGCCGCGAGCAGCGCCTGACGCCAGTCCTCCAGCGGGTCGATCAACGCCAGGCCGGCGCGCCTGGCCCGGTCCAGCCAGGCCCTGATCTGGCCGGGGCCGTGACCGTGCCAGATGTTGGGATGGAGGACGGCGGCGATGCGGTACTCGTCGGCGGGAAGCTCCGACGCGAGCCGCGGAAGCAGCGCGGGCAGCGTGTCGTCACCGCCCCCGCCCTCGCCACCGGCTTCTTCTCCGGTGCCGTCGCCCAGCAGCGACTGGGGGCTCCAGGTGGAGTTGAGCAGCACGAGCCGCTGCCCACGCCCCACGCCGAGCGCCCTGCGGAACCGGTCGCGGTAGGGACGTGCCGCCAGCATCCGGTCGAAGCAGGGGTCGCCCCCGAGCACGGCGGTGGGCAGCGCTTCGGGGCAGGCGGCGGCCAGTCGGTCGAACTGCTCGGGGTGGGAGAGGACGAGCGCGTCGGCGAGAGGGACACCGTCCGCGAGGAGCCAGTCCGGCGCGAGTCCGAAGACCGGGGGGAGGCGCTCCCTGCGTGGGGCCTCCGCCGCCTCCGCCTCCGCATCGGTGCTCGGTGCTCGGTGCTCGGTGCTCGGTGCTCGGTGCTCGGTGCTCGGTGCCGCCAGCCTTTTAGTGTAGCCGATACCGTGCGAAAGTATGAGCAACGGGCCCTTGATCGCGCCGAGTTCGCCGCCGAAGCTGGCCGAGATCGCAAGATCCACCGGCGTCGCGAGGGCCTGTTCCCACGGCAGTACGGGCACCCCCGTGTCCGCGAGCAGTTCCGCGACGCCCGACCGGAAGGCCGAGGACCCCGTGCAGGTGGCGAGGAGCTGCACCCCCAGGTCGTCGTGGAACAGCGGCAGGACGTCGAGCAGCCGGGTCGCCGAGGTGACGTTGTGCACGACGAGCAGTACGCGACGGCATCGCACCCGCGTGGCCCAGCGGGCCGCGTCGTCCCCGACCGGCACCCGTATCCACTGGTCCTGCTCCCCGTCCATACCGGCCCTCTCGCGCTCCCGGACACAAGCGCTGGCCACGATATATCGGCAGGATCCGGGCGACGCGCGTCCCCCTCCGGCGACGAGCGCAGGGGGACGGCGGCGTCATGGCGGCTACCGGCCGGAGCCGATCACCGGGTAGTGGTCGGAGAGGTTCGTGTAGG
Source organism: Streptomyces sp. CA-278952 (assembly GCF_028747205.1). NCBI lineage: Bacteria > Bacillati > Actinomycetota > Actinomycetes > Kitasatosporales > Streptomycetaceae > Streptomyces > Streptomyces sp. CA-278952. Next base: position 970,013 of record NZ_CP112880.1, on the reverse strand, counting down.
TGTACTCCTTGCCCCAGCTGGACACCGTCCAGGGGGCGCTCTCCTCCTTGATCACGTCGTTCTGCCAGCCCTCCGGCTTGGCGTGGCCCGTGCGGTGCAGGACGTGGTCCAGGTCCTCGCGCGGGTCGTCGGGGTATCGCTCGGAGGCTATGGAGTTGTCGCGGGTGTCGAAGGAGTACGGGTGGCCCGTGCGGGTCTCCGGGGCGCTCAGGCCCGCGTCGGAGAGGAAGGAGGCGTACTCGGCCGAGTGCCCGTCGACGTTGAAGTCGCCCGCCACGACGACCTGTTCCGATGCCGGGATGTTCTTCGCGTCCAGGAACGCGTCCATCTGCCGGAACTGCCGGCTGCGCGTCTGTGCCGCCTGGCCCGCCGAGCAGCCGGGGTCGGTCGACTGGGCGTGGGTGCCGACGACGTGGACCCGGGCGCCGTTGACGTTCAGCACCGCGTAGGCGAAGCCCTTGTTCGAGAACCAGTCGCCACCACAGGCGTCCTTGAAGACGAACTGCTCCTTGCGCACGATCGGCCACTTGCTCAGGACCGTGACGCCGCCGTCCTCCGGCGTCGCCGCCGCGTACGAGCCGCCCGTCGCGTCCCAACCGCTCTTGCTCCGGCCGACCACCGGGGTCTGGTACGGGTACTGGGACGCGGAGTTCCGCAGCAGCACGTCGGAGGCCCCGTTGTCGAAGGCCTCCTGGATCACCACGACGTCATTGCCCCGGAAGAACGATGTCTTCGGGATCTCGGCCGCCCGGTGGTCCTGGCCCCAGTTGGGGTACAGGGTCTTGCTGAAGATGAACGCGTTGTACGAGAGCACCCGCAGCGACGGGGTCTCGGCAGCCGCCGCCTGCGGTGCGTTCACGGCGAGGGTGACGGCGGCGAGGGTGGCGGACAAGGCCACGCCGGTCAGGCGGCGGGACGCGGTGTTCGGCACGGGGTCTCCTGCGGTCGAGTGGGGGGCGTACCGGTCGACCCCATCCAAGCAGCGGGAGTTACCCACGGGTAGACATCGGGTGGCCCGAGTCTGTCCGGTCGGCTGCCATCCGTCGCCGACCGGTCGCTCCGCCGACCACGGCGGCGCCGAGCCGTAGTGTCGACCGTGACATCAGTACGCGCCGTGTCCGACGGAACAAGGGAATCCCATGCCCGCTTACGTCATCGTCAACATCGATGTGCTGGACGAGGAGGCGGGCCTGGCCTACGCGCCGGTGGCCCGGAAGTCCATCCTCGACCACGGCGGCCGTTACCTGGTCGCGGGCTCCACGCCCGAGCCCGTCGAAGGCGTCTGGAACTCCTCCCGTGTCGTGGTCATCGAGTTTCCCGACATGGACCGGATCCGGGAGTGGTACGGCTCCGTCGCGTACCGAAGGGCCCGGGAGATACGTGAAGGCAAGGTCAGGGTGGGGATGCTGTTCGTCGACGGCGTGCCGCCCGAGGGCTTCTCCGTCCCCGACCGGGTCTCCTGACCCGCAGGGCCGCCACCGTACGTGCGGGCCGTTGCTCGCGGGATTCCCGTGGCGGCAGACCGTTTCAGGCGAGGGCGCCGTACACGATGAGGTTGTCGACCGTGTGACCGTCCGCGTCGAACTCGCCGTCGCAGGTGATGAGCCGCAGCGTGCTGTCCTTCGTCGGGCCGTAGACCTTGTCGGTGGGGAACGCCTTCTTGCTGACCGCTTCCTTTCCGGTGACCGTGTAGCGCAGGGTCCTCCCCGCCCCGTCGCGGACCAGGACCTCGGCGCCGTCGCGGATGTTCTTGAGGTCGTGGAAGACGGCACGGCCGAAGCGGGTGTCGTTGTGGCCGATCAGCACCGCGGGACCCGGTGTGCCGGGCACGGAACCGCCGCTGTACCAGCCCGCCGTCATGCCCTTCTCCGCGGGCGGGACCTCGACCGTGCCGTCCGGGTTGAGCCCCAGCTCCATGAGCGTGCTCTGTATGCCGATCGAGGGGATGGAGACGTGGGCGGGAGCCGGCTGATCCGGCCCGCCCGTCCTGGACGGCTCGGTCGATCCGGTCGATCCGGTCGATCCGGATGCCGCCTCGCCCTGAGCGGAAGAGGGCGAGGCGGAGGGCGCGCCTGCAGCGGCGGAGGAGGACGAGGCGGAGGGCTCGGCGGAGGAGCAACCCGCCAGGGCGACGCAGGCCGCGAGGGCGGTCAGCAGAGCGGCGGTCCGCCGGAAGCGGTGGGGCGACGTACAGGACGGCACAGAGGACTCCGGAATCGGGGCGGGACAGGGCGGCGGGACGGGACGGGATGGGCCGGTGCGCGGGCGTGGCGCCGCCCCGGTGCGGGGGCGGCGCCACGGTCAGCGGTGGTGAGCGGTGCGGGTCAGCCGTCGAGGCCGGCCGCCGAGCGGCGGCGCAGCACGATCGTGCCCACGCCGGCGAGCAGCGCCGTCCCGGCCACCGAGCCGGCCAGCACCGCGGTGCTGTTGTCACCGCTGCCCGCGGGACGCTCACCCGCGGCGACACCGCCGCGCGGGGTGACCACCGGGGCGGCCTCCTTCGGTGTGGGCGCGGGCGCGGGGCCCTCACCCGCCGCCACGCCGCCGCGCGGCGTCACCGCCGGCCGGGCGGCGTCCTTCGCGGCGTCATCGGCGGCCTTGCGCTCGGACGGGTCGACCACGGGGGGCTTGCTCTCGGACAGGTCGACCACGGCGGGCTCCGACGGCTTCGGGGAGGCGTCGGCGAAGGCGGCGGAGGACGGGACCAACACCGCGCCGGCCGCGACAGCGGCCAGGACGGCGGCGCGCAGGGTGCGACGAGAGGGGAAAGCGGTCATACGGATGGCTCCATTCCATAGTCGGCCCCGTGACGGTCCCGGATGCCGGTTCGCACCGGGGACGGGGCATGCCGCCAGGCTGGCGTGGAGATATGAAGAAGCTGTCAGAGCGCTGTGGTCATCCCATCAGGGGCCGGACGGCCCGGTTCCGGGCAGGCGAAGGACGAACGTCGACCCCTTGCCCTCGACGCTCGCCGCGTCCACCGTGCCGCCGTGGGCCTCGACCAGTTTGCGGACGATGGCGAGGCCCAGGCCGCTGCCGCCCGTACGGCGGCTGCGGGACTTCTCCGCGCGCCAGAACCGGTCGAAGACGTGGGGAAGGTCCTCGGACGGGATGCCGGAGCCGGTGTCCGCCACCTCGACCAGCACCGCCCCGTCACCTTCTTCGGAGGCGTACGCGCGCAGCGTCACCCGTCCGCCCTCCGGCGTGTGCCGTACGGCGTTGGACACCAGGTTGCCGACCACCTGCCGGAGCCTGACCGGATCGGCGCGCAGGGCCGGCCCCGGGGCGGTGCCCATGACGGCGAGCGTGACGCCCGCGTTCTCCGCCCGCGCCTGGTGGGCGGCGGCGGCCTGCCTCAGCAGCTCCCGGACCTCGACGGGTTCGGGATGCAGCCGCAGCACCCCGGCGTCGGCGGCGGCCAGGTCCTGGAGGTCGTCGATGATGTGCTGGAGCAGCACGGCCTCCTCCAGCAGCGAGGAGACGAACGCCGGGTCGGGGTCGGCGAGTCCGTCCTGGGCGGCCTCCAGCCAGCCCCGGATGTTGCTCAGCGGGGTGCGCAGCTCATGGGCGACGTCGCTCACCATGGCCTTGCGCTGTTCCTCCAGCCGCGCCCGGTGCGCGGACATGTCGTTGAACGCCGCGGCCAGCCGGCCGACCTCGTCGTCCCCCGAGACGGGCACCGACTCCGGCTGCTCCCCGTCGCGCATGCGCTGCGCGGCGCCGGTCAGTGCGTACAGCGGGCGTACCAGCCGGGCGCCCGCGAACACCGAAGCGCCCACGGTGAGGGCCAGCACGAGCGCCGCCGCCCCGGCGATCCTGGCCGTGTTCGCGGGGGAGAGGTCGAATCCGGGCAGCGTCGCGCCGCCCTCGTCGCCGATGAAGAGGAGGGCGGGGGAGGCCACGTACGAGCTGAGCTGTTCGCTCCGGGCCGTGCCCACACAGGACGCGATCGCCCGGTCGTTCTCCCCGGTACGTTCCGGCGTCACGACGGACGGCTCGGTCGCCTCCGCAGGGGCGTCGTCGCTCGGAGTCGGCACAGGCACAGGCGTCGGCGCCGGCACCAGCGGCCCGGGTTCGTCCGGCCGCGGGCCGGACTCGGGCGCCAGGGACACCCGCGCCGGATCGCCCCAGGACAGGTCGCTGTTCAGCCGTACGCCCTCGCGGTCCTGGCGCTTCAGACAGGCGTCGGCCAGCTCGGTGAGCGCGTCGAGGGCCTTGCGTTCCGAAGGGGTGGGTGTGTCCAGAGCGGCGAGATCACACCGCGTGCCCAGCGCGCGTTCGGGGTCGTTGCCCACGATCTGCACCCGGGGGCGGCCGCTCGGGCCGACCACCACGTCCGAGGCGATGCCCGCCCGGTTCAGGCACTCCACCTTGTCGTCGGCGGTCCGCCGCAACGTCTTGCTGTCCCCCGCCGACAGCCGGAACGGCCCCACCGCCCGGGGGTCGATGCGGTCGGCCGCCGTGCCCTGCCCGGCGGTCCCGCGCGCCGCCAGAACGGTGTCCACGGACAACGGGTCGACCACGGCGGACGCCTGCGGCCCGAGCGCCGGGGCGGTCGCCGTGGTGGCCGAGTCGGCGAGCGGCTGCCTGCCCTGCGTGGTCAGGGCGACCCGGCGGCCCGACTCCCGGGCCAGTTCGCGCACCGTCGCCCCGACCCCGTCCCAGGTCGGATTGCGGGCGGCGTACTCCAGCAGGGTGTCGTAGATCCGGGCGTCCGCGGTGAGGTTCTGCCCCTGCTCCTGCTTGATCGCACCCGAGGTGGTCTGCACGGCGATCCAGGCGGTGGCCGCCACCGAACACGCGGCCACCAGCGCCGAAACGGCGAGCAGTCGCCCCAGCAGGCTCCGGCGCAGCGGCAGCCGCGCCCGGCCCGCCATCTCCCGCCGGCCGTCGCGCCGCCCGCTTCGGCCGGCGCTCCCACCGTCCCCGTCCGTCCGGCCGTCCCCGTCCGTCCGGCCGTCCCCGTCCGTCCGGCCGTCCCCGTCCGTCCGGCCGTCCCGGCCCGCCCCGCGCCCGCCCGCCCTGTCGTCCCCGCGGCGCGCCCTACGCACGCCGGACCGCCTTCGCCGGGTCGGTGAGCTTGTAGCCGACGCCGAACACGGTGAGCAGGCGTTCCGGCCGCCGCGGGGCCCGCTCGATCTTCTTGCGCAGGTTCATGACGTGCACGTCGACGGTCCGGGCGCTGATGTAGCGGTCGAACCCGTGGAGCTCCTCCAGCAGCCGCTGACGGCTGAACACCCGGTCCGGCCCCGCCGCCAGGGCCGCCAGGATCCGGAACTCGCCCGGGGTGCACTCCACCGCCCCGCCGCCCACGGACACTTCGTGCCGCGCCGGGTCGACCACGAGGGCGCCGACCCGCAGGACCGGTTCCTCGGCCACCGGCTCCGGGGCGGCGGTCCGCCGGGTGCGCCGCAGCAGGGTACGGACGCGGGCCATCAGCTCGCGCGGACTGTAGGGCTTGGTCATGTAGTCGTCGGCGCCGAGGTCGAGACCGAGCAGGAGGTCGTCCTCGGTCGAGCGGGCGGTCAGCATCAGCACCGGCAGCTCGCGGTTCTCGGAGCGCAGTACGCGCACGACGTCCAGGCCGTCGGCCCGGGGCATCATCACATCGAGAACGAGCAGGTCGGGTTCCTGGTGCCGGACGGCGTCGAGCGCGGCGAGGCCGTCGCCCACGATCCGTACGGCGTGTCCTTCCCGTTCCAGATAGCGGCGTACGAGCTCGGCCTGCTTCTCGTCGTCCTCGGCAACTATGACGTCAGCGCACACGCCCCGATCGTAGAGCGGCGGGATCGCGGTGCGAGCCCGGGGCGGCCCTTACGCCGTCCACCTCCCGGACGCCACCCCGACCGGGGCCCCGGCCGGGAGTTCGGGCGGAAATGAGCGCGAACAGCTCCGGTGGTTCACGCAATCTCCTTATAGTGGTGCCGCGTTGATCGTATGGTCGCAACGCGCGAAGCCGCCGCCCCTGGAGTCCGTACGATGACGAATCCCTCGTCCGCCACGCCCGCGTCCACGGCCGGCACCGGAGGAGGCTGCCCCGTGGGTGCCGGTACGGGCGCCGTCGCGCTCGGCGGGCCTGGCTTCCCCACCGAGCCGCAGGAGCTCTACCGGTCCATGCGGCGCGACCACGGGCCTGTCGTCCCCGTGGAACTGCCCGGCGGCTTTCCCGCCTGGCTGGTGATCGGCTACCGGGAACTCCACCAGGTCACCAGCGACGGGGAGCTGTTCCCCCGGGACGTCTCCCTGTGGAACCAGTGGGGACACGTCCCCGCCGACTGGCCCCTGCTGCCCATGGTGGGCACCCCGATGCCGTCCATCTACTTCACCGCCGGAGCCGAGCACCGCCGGCACGTCGACATGGTCGTACCGGCTCTCGAAGGGGCTGACGCCTTCGAGATCCGGCAGCACTGCGAGCAGTTGGCCGACCGCCTCATCGACGCCGTCTGCACCCGGGGCACCGCCGACCTCGTCGCCGAGTTCGCCGAGCCGCTGCCCGTCCTCGTGCTCGCCCGGCTCGTCGGCTTCCCCGACGACGAGGGCGCCGACATCGCGCGGGTGCTCAAGGACCTCGCCGACGGCGGCCCCGGCGCGCAGAAGGCGCACCTGAGCTTCGGGGAGCACATGCAGCGCCTCGTGGCGGCGAAGCGGGCGCGGCCCGGCGACGACGTGACCTCCCGGATGCTCGCCCACCCCGAACCGTTCACGGACGAGGAGTACGCGCTCGACCTGATGGCCATCACGGCCGCCGGCCACCTGACCACCGCCGACTGGATCAGCAACTCCACCCGGCTGATGCTCACCGAGGACCAGTTCGCCGACGCCCTGTCCGGCGGCCGGCACAGTGTCGCCGAGGCCATGAACGAGGTGCTCTGGGAGGACGGCCCCACCCAGATCCTGGCCGGCCGCTGGGCCGCGCGCGACGCCCGGCTCGGCGGACGGAACATCGCCCGCGGCGACATGCTGCTCCTCGGCCTCGGCGCGGCCAACGCCGACCCGCACATCCGGCAGCAGGTCACCGCCTCCGCCGTCCGCTCCGGGCAGGGCGGCAACAGCGCGCACCTGGCCTTCAGCCACGGCGAGTACCGCTGCCCCTTCCCCGCCCAGGAGATCGCCGAGATCATCGCCCGTACCGGCATCGAGGTGCTGCTGGACCGGCTGCCCGACCTCGAACTGGCCGTCCCCGCCGCCGAACTGGTCCGCCGGCCGTCCGCCTTCCTGCGCGGGACGACCGCCCTGCCCGTCCGCTTCACCCCCGTACGCACGACAGGAGACGCGTTGTGAACTGCCCGCACACTGCCGCCGCGCCGGCCGACCGGGGCGCCGGGACCGTCGTCATCGACCCCATGGTCCAGGACCTGGACGGCGAGACCGCACGGCTGCGCGACGCCGGTGTCCTCGCCCGGATCGACCTGCTCGGCGTCCCGGCCTGGACGGTCACCCGGCACGCCGAGGCACGCCAACTCCTCCTCGACCCGCGGCTGGTGAAGGACATCCACGCCTGGGGCCTCTGGCAGAGCGGCGCGGTGACCCACGCGTGGCCACTGATCGGCATGATCGACGCCGGGCGCTCCATGTTCACCGTCGACGGAGCCGAACACCGGCGGCTGCGCACCAAGACCTCGCAGGCGCTCACCCCCCGCCGCCTGGAGGCGATCCGCCCGGAGATCGAGAAGTTCACCCAGGAGCTGCTGGACGCCCTCGACGCCGCGCAGGGGGACGACGGGGTCGTCGACCTGAAGGCGGTCTTCGCCCAGCCGCTGCCGATGCGGGTGGTGGGCCTGCTCATGGGCGTGGACGAGTCCCAGCACGCCATGCTGACCAGGCAGTACAAGGCCTTCTTCTCCATGCTCACCCCGCAGGACGAACGCCTCGCGCTCCTGGCCGAGCTGGACGTCTTCTACATCGGCCTCGTACGGGAGAAGACCGCCCGGCCCACGGACGACCTCACCAGCGCGCTGATCCTGGCCGAGGAGGGCGGCGAGCCGCTCACCGAGGAGGAGGTGGTGGGCAACCTCAAGGCCATGGTCGCAGCCGGTCACGAGACGACCATCGGTCTCGTCCTCAACGCCGTACGCGCCCTCCTCTCCCACCCCGACCAGCTGCGCATGGTGCTCGCCGGGGAGGTCGGCTGGGACGCGGTGATCGAGGAGACGCTGCGCTGGGACACCCCCACCACCCACCTGCTGATGCGGTTCGCCACCGAGGACATCGCCGTCGGCGGCGACGTGATCCGCAAGGGCGAGGGAGTCGTCGTCTCCTACCGGGCCATCGGACGCGACATCGAGCAACACGGCCCCGACGCCGACGTCTTCGACATCACCCGGCCCACCCGCAACCGCCACATGACGTTCGGTCACGGCCCGCACATCTGCCCCGGGGCGGCCCTGTCGCGCGTCGAGGCGGGCGTCGCCCTGCCCGCTCTGTTCACGCGTTTTCCCGGACTCCGCCTCGCCGTCCCGGACGAGGAGATCACCAAGCTTCCGGTGATGACGCAGAACGACATGACCGCCTTCCCGGTCCTCCTGGGCTGACGGCGAAGCCGGGAGGCCAGGAGGACCGGGAAGGCGGAGGGCAGGCGGGAGGGGGCGGTCGTCGAGGCCGCCCCACCGAGCCCGCGTCCAGGGGCTGGGGCAGCGCTCCGCACGAGGCCACAGGGGCACGTGAAGATCCTGGTTACCGAAGATTCAGTCGTGGTAACTTCGCGTTCAGCCATGTGAGTTGGACCGACTCGGCGGGGGGATGGTCAGCGATGAACGCTGTCCCGCACGGGCACCCGGGACCGGACCTGGTGCAGACCCTGGTCGACGCGCTGACCCTGCTCGAATGTGTCAAGGACCGGACTCAGCGCGTCGAGTTCGTGGAGACGGTGGCGTACCGACTCGGCGTCGAACTGACCTACCCGGACAGCACGCCCCGGGTCGCCATGACGCATCTGGTCCGCAAGGTGATCCACCGGCCCGGCGGCCCCGAGGCCCTCGTCTACGCGGTCCGCACCGTCTCCGGCCAGGACGAGGCCGAGTGGATCGCCGCCGAGGCGGGCATCCGGACCGACACCGGCCGACCGGGGCCCTCGCCCGCGCCCGTCTTCGCCGAGGACATCGCCCGGCAGGCGCGCCGGCTGCTCGTCGAGGCGAAGGACGTCGACGCCGGGCGCCTCGCCGCCCTCCTCGCCGACGAACTGCCCGGGGACCTGCCGGACCACGGAACACCGGCCGAACTCTACGACCACACCCTGGACATGACCGCACGCGCCGACGGACTCCCCGCAGCCGTCGTCCTCGTCGAAGCGGCCGCCGCCCTGTCGGCCGAGCGGGGCGCGGCGCTGCGCCGGTGGGCGGACCGCTGGGCGGAGGCGGAGGACCCCGCCGCCCCGGCCGCCGACGCCCGGGCGGCCGTCGGGGTGCAGGAGGCGCTCGCCGACTGCCGCCGGCGCCTGGAGCGGCCCGCCGCCCCCGACCCGACGGTGCCCCGGTGTCTGGTCGTCATGGTCGAACCGGCCCGGGACGGCTCACCGGACGTCTTCGTCCGGCACTGGCTCAACAAGGTCCCCGGCTACTGGCGGCCGGAGCAGGGCGCCATGGAGACCGTCACTCTCGACACCCTGGCCGGAGCGGTCGAGCGCGCCGTCGAGCGCGGCGAGGCGCTGTGGGCCGGTACTCCGACGGGGCACGCGGGGCAGCCGGAGCCAGACGGTCGGGCAGGGAAGGCGGAGGGCGGTGGGGGGCCGGTCCACGTCGAGTTCCTGCTCCCCTTCGACCTGCTGAACCACGACATGGCCCGCCTGGAACTGGGTACCGGAGCCCCGAGGCCCCGGCCGATCGGCATGCACTACCGGGTCCATCTGCGCAGCCTGGACCGGATGCGTGGCGACGCCGGGCAGCTGCGCCGCTGGCAGGCCCGCTGGGATCAGCTCCGGACCGCGACCGCCCCGGCCCCCCACCGCTGGAAGGCCGCGGACCGGGACGGATTCGAACGCTGGCGTGCCCACATCGCCGGGGACGAGTCGCTCACCGCGGTCATCCTCGACGCGCCCGCCGTCCAGGGGCACGGTCTGGAGGCGTTGCAGGCCGCCGTCGTCGAGGGCGTGGGTGTCGCCGCCTGGGACCGCAGGGCCGAAAGCTCCTCCCGGTCCAGCGAACTGCTCACGCTGCTTCTGGGGCACACGTACGCACAACTGCCGGAAAAAGTGCACAGGTTGAGAGCGGGGGCGGAGATCGATGAGGACGGCCCCCTGTGGGTGGGCAGACACATCGCGTTCTTCTGGGACGACCCGTACCGACTGGTCGATCGTGAGGAGTTGTTGTCGGCATGACCGGAGAGGCCGCTGCCGTACCACCGTCGTCGCCGCCCCCGTGGTGGGTCTTCCACGCGACCGGAAAGGCCCCCGGAGGCGAGCCGCCGGAGCTGCCGGCGCCGCCGCCCTGGCGTACGTTTCCCGGGGGCCCGCTCCAGCCGCCGCCGCCCGAGGACGACCGTGCCGCCGAGCGCCGCCTCGGCCGGATCCAGGACGGGCCGCAGCTGCGCCGCGAGGAGATCGACGCGGTCAACGCCGCCCTGTTGCTGCGCCGCCCGCTGCTCATCACCGGCCCGCCGGGCGTCGGCAAGTCCACCCTCGCCTATCTGATCGCCCGCGAGCTGGGGCTCGGCCGGGTCCTGCCCTGGAGCGTCGTCAGCCGCAGCACGCTCAAGGGGGGCCTGTACGCGTACGACGCGATCGGCCGTGCCCAGGCGATCGCGGCCTGGCGGGCAGCCGACGCCACGAGCGCGCAGGGCCCCGCCCCCGACGTCGTCGGTGCAGGTCCGGAGGGCCGCGGTCCGGCCGGTGAAGGGCCCCCGGCGCTGGGGGACTTCGTCACCCTCGGCCCGCTCGGCACCGCCCTGCTCGCCTACGCGCGCCCCCGGGTGCTGCTCGTCGACGAGCTGGACAAGAGCGACATCGACCTGCCCAACGACCTCCTGCACGTGCTGGAGAACGGCAGCTACGAGATCCCCGAACTCGTTCGCAGCAACGAGGAGTCGGCGACCGTGTTCACGGACGACCCGCGTGGCTCGGCGAGGGTCGAGGGCGGCCGGGTGGAGTGCGCGCAGTTCCCCGTCGTGGTCATCACGAGCAACGGCGAACGGGAGTTCCCCGCCGCGTTCCGCCGGCGCTGCCTGCCGCTGGAGATGCTGCCGCCCGGCCGCGAGCAGCTGATCGGCATCGTCGTCAGCCATCTGCGGCAGCGCCCGGAAGGCGTCGAGGCGTTGGTGGACGAGTTCGAGAAGCGTCTGCGCGGCGGCGGCACCCAGTCGATCGACCAGTTGCTCAACGCCGTCCAGCTGACGACCGCGGGCGGTTTTCAAGCGGATGCCGACGGGCGTAAACTCGTCGAGATGCTCCTCCGAGACCTCTCGAAGGGCCGCTGATGAACGGCTTGCCCAGGGAGCGTGCTCCGGACCCCGCGTCCGTGCCGGCCGACTCCCCCGATCCCACCACCGGCGACCGGCGCGAGGACGACGGCCCGCCGGACCCGGGCGGAGCCGACTGGACGGAGCTCGCCGACGCCGCCTGGCTCGCCGCCGCCCGCCTCGACGCCCAGCGCACCCCCGGGCCCGCCCCGGACCTCCTGCCCCCCACCGAACGGCACCCCGACACGCCCGGCCCCGACACGCCCGGCTCCGGGCCGCCGGCGGTCGTCGCCCCGCCGCCCGCCGGAGGGCCCGAACCGCTGCTCGGCCCGGTCCCCGGCCCAGCGTCCGACCCCGCGCCCCACGCCGTGCCCGGGGTCTCCGGGCTGCCCGGGCCACCGGCGTACGAACGGGAGATCAGGACCGTACAGGAGCGCACCCGCACCGGCCCCGAACGGCTGCCCGGCCCCCGCCCCAGGGCCGTGCGGACGGCCACGCCGCGGCTGGCCAGGTCGCTGCGCGGGCTGGGCCGCAGGGTGCCCACCGGTGGTCGGAGCGCACTGGACGAGGAGAGCACGGCCGAGCACGGGCTCACCGACGGACTGTGGGTTCCCTACTTCCTCCCCGACCGCGAGCGGGCCTTCGACCTGATGCTCCTCGTCGACCGGGCCCCCACCATGCCGCCGTGGGGCGCCACCGTCCGGCAGATCGCCGAAGAGGCCGCCCGCAGCGGGGCCTTCCGTGACGTCCGCACGGTCGGGGTGGCCCTGCCCGCCGGAGCCGGCGAACCCGCGCTGCGCTGGCCCGGCGGACGCGACGGCGACCCCGCCGAACTGCTCGACGGCCGCGGCGCGCGGCTCTTCCTCGTCGTGACGGACGGGCTCGCGCACGGCTGGGCGGGCCCCGGAGCCGACCGGCTACTGGAACGGCTCGCCTCCGGCGGGCCCACCGCGCTGGTCCACCTCCTGCCGCCCTATCTGCGCCACCGTTCCTCGCTGTTCCCGTTCCGCGCCCAGCTGGACGCCGGAGGCTTCGGCGCGCCGAACCGGCGCTTCCGCTTCCGTCCGCCGCTCGGCGCGCACGACCCCGTCCGGCCGCTGCCCGAACCGGACGACGACACCGTGCCCGTACCGGTGCTCAGCGTGCGCGCCGGGTCCTTCCGCGCCTGGGCCGACCTGGTGACCGGCGAACGCGGCGTGCGGCGAACACTGCCGGTGGTCCTGGCGGGCGCGATGGCCAAGGGCGCCTCCGCCCCCGGGCTGCGCACCCCGGTCGTCGACGGCCCCCGGGCGGCGGCCGCCGCCGTACGCAGGTTCCGCTCCCTCGCCAGCCCGTTGGCCCGGCAGCTCGCCGTCCTGCTGGCCCTCGCCCCCTTGGACTTCGCCGTCGTCGACGAGCTGCGCGACCTGGCCCTGCCGGACGCCGGGCCCGAGCACCTCGCCGAGGTCATGATGGGCGGGCTGATCGACTGGGACGCCGACGCCGGGAACGGTCCGGACTTCGCCGACGATGTGCGCGAAGCGCTGCTCGCCACCAGCACCAGAACCCAACTCGCCCGCACCGTGGGGCTGCTGGCGGAGCTGCGGACGGGGCAGGGCCACGGTGCGCGACTGCGCGCGGCCCTCCACGACCCGGTGCGTACCGCCCTCCCCGGCGCGGAGCCCGGTGTCCGTCCCTGGCTCCGCATCGAGCTGGCGGTGCTGCGGGCGCTGTCGGGCCCCTACGCCGGCCGGGCCGCCAGGGTGGCCGCCCGCCTGGTGCGTTCGCCGGACGACCCCCCTGCCCGGCCGGGTGAGATCGATGCGGATGTGCTGAAAGCCGCCCCGAAATGGGCAAGGCTGCCACCGGACAGCGTCGTTTCACCAGGAGGACCCGTGCCGCCCACGACACCCCCAGCAGCTGCCCCCTCGGCACCGGCTGACAACACCGCCCGGAGGGCTCACGAGGAGATGGAAGTCAAAGCGCCGCAAGCACGCGTCGTCCGTTCGGGCCAGCCGAGGATCATGGGCAACGTACCGCCCAAGAACCCCAACTTCACCGGCCGCGAGTCCCTTCTCGCCGCCGTGGAGCGGCAGCTGACCGAGGACGAGACGACGGCGGTCCTCCCGCACGCACTGCACGGCCTCGGCGGCGTGGGCAAATCGCAGATCGCGGTGGAGTACGTCTACCGTCACAGCGGCGAGTACAACGTCATCTGGTGGATCCCCGCCGAGCAGGAGAGCCTGATCCTGGCCGCGCTCGCCGAGCTGGCGGCCGGCCTCGGCCTGGAGGTCGGGCCGCAGGCGAACACCGCCGTCCCCGCCGTCCGCGAGGCCCTGCGCACCGGCAAGCCCTTCGACAACTGGCTGCTGGTCTTCGACAACGCCGAGGACATCGAGTCGGTGCGCTCGTACTTCCCCAACGGCGGACCGGGAAAGATCATCGTCACCTCGCGCAACAGGGAGTGGGAACGGGTCGCCACCCCCCTCAGCGTCGACGTCTTCGACCGCGAGGAGAGCATCGCCCTGCTCCAGCGCCGGGCCCGGGGACTGAGCACCCATGACGCGGGCCGGCTCGCCGAGGCGCTCGGCGATCTGCCCCTGGCCGTCGAGCAGGCCGGCGCCTGGCACGCCGCCACCGGCATGCCGGTCGACGAGTACCTCCAACTGCTCGACGAACGCCGCCCCGAGATCCTCGAACTGGCCCCGTCCCCGGACTACCCGCTGCCCGTCGCCGCGGTCTGGGACATCTCGCTCGGCCGGCTGTCCGTCGAGAACCCGGCCGCCCGCCAACTGCTCCAGATCTGCGCCTGTATGGCACCCGAGCCCATCCCGCTGAACATGCTCCGCGGCGGCCGCAACGTCCAGATCACCCCCGAACTGGACCCTGTGCTGCGCGACCCCCTGCTGCTCGCCCGCGCCACCCGCGACCTGAGCAAGCTCTCGCTGGTGCGCCTCGACCACAAGGCCGGCACGCTCCAGATGCACCGGCTGATGCAGAACGTGATCGTCGCCCGGCTGGGCCCGGAGGAGCGGGAGGCGATGCGCAACGCCGCCCACGCGCTCCTGACCACCGCGAAACCCGGACTGCCCGCCTCGCCGGAGCAGTGGCCCACCTACCTCGGGCTGCTGCCCCACGTGATCGCCTCCGACGCGGTCGGCAGTTCCGACGGCTGGGTGCGCGACCTGGTGTTCGACATGGTCACCTTCCTCTACTACTGGGGTGCGCACGAGGCGGGCGCGGACCTGACCCGGCGGGCGTGGGAGGCCTGGAGCGAGCAGTCGGCCGAGGACGACCTGCATGTCATCCGGATCACGAAGATGCTCGCCTTCTACCTCCAGCACCTCGGCCGGATCCCCGAGGCCGCGGCGCTGAGCGAGCAGGCCATGGAGGTCTCGCGCAACGCTCCGATCCCGGAGGAGGAGCTCATCGACTCCATGCTCCAGATGGCCGGTTCGCTGCGCTACCGGGGCGACTTCGCCGCCGCCCGGGAGCTGAGCGCCGAGGCCTTCGAGCGGTCGAGCGACCTCTACGGTCCGGAGGACCCGACCACGCTGAACGCGGCCCACAGCTACGGCGTCTCGCTGCGGGTGAACGGCGACTTCCGACGGGCGATGGAGATCGACGAAGAGGCAGCCAGGCAACGCCAGTTGCTCTACGGTCCGACCAGCGGCCTCACCCTCAACACCCTGAGCGCCCTGGCGGCGGACACCCGCGAGGCGGGCGACTTCCCCCGGGCCCGGGTCCTCCAGGAGTCGACCTACCAGACCTATCGGACCCATTTCGGCCGCACCAACGCGGCGACGATCCGGGCCGCGCTGAATCTCGCGATCTGCCGACGCCGGGCCGGGCTGCAGGAGGAGGCGTCGGAGCTGGTCGAGGAGATCCTGGAGCGCTTCACCACCCGGTACGGCGCGGAGTACCCGGAGACCCTGGGGGCCGCCCTGGCGGCGGTCGTCGACCGCAGGATCGCGGGCAGGCTGGAGGACTCCCGGCGCCTCGGCCGGCAGATCCTCGACCGCTACCGGGACATTTTCGGCGAGCACCACCCGTACACCCTGTGCGCCATGGTCAACGTGGCCGCCACCCTGCGGGCCATGGGCGAGGTCGAGGAGGCCGAGCGGCTGGACACGGTCGCGGGGGCTCGGCTCCGGGCGGACCTGGGGGAGCGGCACGTCTACTCCCTGGCCGCCGCGCTGGGCCGGGCCAACGACCACTACGCCCGGCTGGACTTCGCGGGCGCCCTGGAGGTGGACAGCGCCACGTTGCCGCTGCTCACCGAGGTGGCGGGCGAGGACCATCCCTTCACCCTCGTCTGCGTCGCGAACCTCTCCCTGGACCAGCGCGGACTCGGCCGCCCCGCGGAGGCGGACGGGCTCAACGCCCGGGCGGTGGAGGGCCTGACGCGCGTCCTCGGGGAACAGCACCCGTGGCGGACCTCGGCCCGGCTGCACCAGCGCATCGAGTACGACGTGACGGTGATTCCGTTGTGAGGCGACGGACCGGGCCGGGGCTCCGACACCTGGTCCGTTCGGACCACGGGGCCCGGCCCGGACCGACCACGGGATCCGGCCCGGACCGGCGGGCCGGGAGACCACTGACGGGGGCGACGCATGACCACGGTCATATTCATCCACGGCACGGGCGTGCGGCCACCGCACGCCGAGGCCCTGTACACCCGGGTCACGGCCTCGCTCGCCGAGGCCGCCCCGGGCGTGCGGGTCGTACCGCTCGACTGGGGAGAGCGGTACGGGGCCCGGCTCGCGGCGGGCGGGGCCAGCATCCCGTACGACGGGACCGGAGCCACCGAACGGGACGCGGAGAGCGAGCAGGACGACGAGACCGCCGCCTGGGAGCGCCTCTACCGCGACCCGGAGGCGGAGCTGGCCCTCGCCGCCGCTCGCGGCCCCTCGGGCGAGATCCCGCCGGGCGCCGCCTTCCCCGACGAGGAGTTCCGGGAGCGGCTGGCGGCGCTGGCCGCCCGGGGCGACGCGGCCGCCCCGGAGCTGGGCCCGGGTCTCGGTGCGCGGGCCGCAGCCCTGGCCCGTGGCCCCCTGCTCACCCCGGCCGCCGAAGCCCTGGACCCCGAAGCCCTGGCGGCGCTCCTGGCCCGCGCGCTGGCCGCGGCCGTGATCGGCGCGGCCCTGGCCGAGGACGCGCCCGTGATCCCCGACGGGGCCGCCCGCGACGCCGCGGTGGACCGGATCGCCCGGGAGCTCGGCGCCGCCGCGCCCGGTACCAGCAGGGGGCCGGTGGGCCGGCTGGCCGCACGGCCCCTGGCGCGGCTCGGCTCCCGTTACGCGGTGCGCCGCCGCCGCGCCCTCACCGGGGCCGCCCACCCGGCGGCGGGCGACGTCCTCACGTTCCTCGTCCGCGGCGGCCCTTTGCGCTCCGCGCTGCGCGAGCTGGTCGCCGCCGTGGAGCCCCCGGTCGTCCTGCTCGGCCACAGCCTCGGCGGGATCATCGCCCTCGACACCCTGATCGAGGCCCCGCTGCCCGACGTGCGACTGCTGGTCACGGTGGGCTCGCAGGGGCCGTTCCTGTACGAGACGGGGGCGCTGCCCCACCTCGAACACCCGGAACCGCTGCCCGTCCACGTCCCCGCCTGGCTGAACATCCACGACCGCCGCGATCTGCTCGGCTTCGCCGCCGCACCGCTGTTCCCCGGCCGGGCCGAGGACATCGCGACCGACAACCGGCAGCCGTTCCCCGCCGCCCACAGCGCCTACTGGACCGATCCGGCCGTCTACCGGGCCATAGCGGAGCGGCTGCCGTGACCCCGGGCGGTGTCGACCCGAGGCGTGTGATGGCGCTCGTCGTCGGCGTCGAGGCCTATGCGGCGGGCCCGCACTGGACGCTGCCGGGGCCGGTCCGCGACGCGCTGCGCTTCCGGGAGTGGCTGCGGTCCAGGGGCGTGCCGGACGCCAACATCCTGCTGCACCTCGCCCCGGCGGACGGGACGGACCCGGTCGCCGGCCACCGCGGCGCCGACCACGAGACCCTGCGTCGGGTCCTGGTCCACGAACTGCCCGCCCGCCAAGGGGATGTGCTCTGGGTCTGGTGGGGCGGGCACGGCGTCCTGGACCGGGACGAACACCTGCGGCTCTACTGCGCCGACGCCACGGACGCCGACCGCCGCAACATCGACATGGAGTCCGCCCGACGTCGCCTGAGCAGCGATGTCCTGCCCGGCTTCGCGGAGCAGTACTGGGTCGTGGACGCCTGCCGGACCTTCGAGGAGCGCCACCGCCCGGCGGTCACGATCCCGGACGGAAGCCTCCCCGCCGGGCAGCGACTGCGCGTGCACCGGCAGAACGTGCTGCTGGCCGCCGACCGGGGGCAGCGCGCGGCCAACGACCCCGTGCGCGGCCTGGGCGTCTTTTCGGACGTCCTCCTGCGCGAGCTGGCCGCTCTGCCGCGCGGTCCGGCTCCCGACCCGGAGGCGCTCTTCGCGGCCGTCCGGGGCCGGTTCGACCGGCTGCGCGCCGAGGAGAGCCGCACCCAGCTCCCCACGCTCCAACTGCACCGCCCCGGCCACGCGGAGCACCTGCCCGGCCGTCCGGCGACACCGCCGCCGACGGACGGAGTCCGCCCCGGACCCGACCGGACGGGCGGCGGTCTCGTCCGGGTGGTCGAAGCGCTCCTCGCCTATCCGCTGATGAGCGACCGGGACGAACGTCAGACGATGGTGGGGGAGCTGGACCCGGTACTGGTGGCGCGGATGCCGCGGCACGCGGTGCCCCGTACGGACGTCCTGGGCATTCTGCGGACGCTGCGGCGGCGTCCGGAGGGCCCCTGGGACCTCTACCGGGCCGTCACCCTGCTCGACGACGATCCCGGCAGGGCCGCCGAACTGGAGGAAGCCCTGCGGGAGTTCCTGGTCGAGGACCGGCCCGGCCCGCCCGGACCGTGATCGTACGACGTGATCGCACGGGTTTCCGGAAGGCAACCCATTCGTCATGATGGGAAGGGACGGGTGGCATCGTGTGCCGCCGGACCGAAGAGGGGGAAAAGGCCTTGCAGCAGACGGCATTGGCCGGTGATCCGGCCGACTACGTGGAGTCCGATGTGGCGGACCTCGCGGAAGTGGGCGTCGCCACCGTGCGCGCCCTCGCTCCCGCGCCCGGACAGCGTCTGCTGGAGGAGATCCGAAGAGCGCGCACCAGCACGCTGTCCAATGACGGCCCCCCCAACGCTCGCGCCGACTGAGCGCTGCGCGGCCCTCCCCGGAGACGGGCCCCGCGGTCGCGCCGGAACCACGACAGAGGAGCGCGGGTGCAGCAACCGATGCGGATGCCCGGCCACTGGTTCGACGAACTCGCCGCGGGCGGTGGTTCGGTGGAGACCGTCCGCTTCCTCGTGGCGGGCGAACGGGCCCGACGCCTCGTCCTGCTGCGGGAGTTGTTGAGCCGGCTGGAGGAGCGGCCCGCGCTGCTCGGCCCCGCCGACCTGGGCGCCATCTGGCGGGCCGTCGAACGGGCCGAGGCCCGGAGGCCGGACTGCGTGGAGGAGTTGCTGCTCAGCCCACAGGTGGGGAGCTGGCTCGCCCACACGCTGCGCCGCCTGCACGGCACCGCGGCCGGCTCTCCGCTGTGGGTGGACGCCGGACACCTGGCCGCCGTCGCCCTGGTGGCCGCGGTGAGGGCCGGTACGGCCGCCGAGCTCGTCGTGCCCGCGAGGGAGGGCGCGGTGGCCCTGCCGACGCTCGGTCTCGCCCGGCTGCCGGGCACCCCGCTGCTGGGCTTCCAGCCGGTCCACGCGCGCGTACGGGAAGGCGAGTTGCTGCTCGTCCCGGCCGGACGGGGCACCGGGGCGACGGCGCTGACCGTGCGACCGCTCACCGCGCCGCCGAGCGCCCTGTGGTGGCCGACGCACCGGCTGCCGGTCCGGCCGGGCGGGCCCGAGGTCGCCCTCGACGACACCGACCCGTACCGCGACCTCGGCCACCCGATCCCGCCCCAGCGGCTCACCCCGTGCGAACTCGGCTCCTGGCAGCAACTGTTCGCCGCGGCGGTCGCGCTGCTCGACCCCGCCCCGCGTTCCGGCGGTACGGGCCCGGGCACGCTGCGCCCCGAGGAGATCGGGCGGATCGTGCCCTGGCCCGGACGGCTGCGACACGGCCCCGTCGCGGGGCTCAGCGCCTCCACCGCCGACGCGTTCGGCTCCATGGTGGTGGCCCGGCCCCCGGACGGCGCGGCGCTCGCGGAGACGATGGTCCACGAGTTCCAGCACAGCAAACTCGGCGCGCTGCTGCACCTCTTCGCGATGCTCGACGACGATCGCGAGGAGGAGCACTACGCCCCGTGGCGCCCGGACCCGCGTCATCTGCCGGGGCTTCTCCACGGGGCGTACGCCTTCGTCGGCGTCGCCGGATTCTGGCGGGACCGGATCGGGGACCGGGCAGCCGATCCGCTGGATCTGGCACCCTTCCGGTTCGCGCTCCGGCGCCTCCAGACCCGTGCGGTCCTGCGGACCCTGGCGACCCGCGCCGCGCTCACCGGACCCGGCCGCCGGCTCGTCGCCGGACTGACCCGCACCGTCGACGGCTGGCTCCGCGAACCCGTGGACGGGCGGGCCGTGGCGCGGGCCCGCGCGGCGGCGGCCGGCCACCGGGTCGAGTGGCGGCTGCGCAATCTGCGGTGCGCGGACGAGGAGCGCGCCGGCCTGGGTGCTGCGCTGCGCACGGGGGCTCCGCCGCCGCCCGTAGGGCAGCCCCTGCTCGTCCCGGCCTCGGAACGTACCCACTGGCAGGACGTGCGGGGCGCGCTGTACCTCCGCCCGGACAGCGCGCTGGACGTCATCGTCGCGGACACCGGGCCGGGCGTCGCGTCGGTCGCCGCTCCGGACGCCGTGCCGGTCACCGTCGCCCGCCGCGTGCGCGCGGCCACGGCACCGGTCCGCGCGGATGTGCTGCTGGTCCGGGGGGAGGCCGCCGCGGCACGGGAGGCGTACCGGGAGCGCTGGTCCGAGGCGCCGGGGGACCCCCATCCGCTGGCCGGCTGGCTGCTGGCGCACACCGCGCTCCACCCCGGCCACCGGCGGCTCCTCGCCCGCCCCGAGCGGTTCGCCGCCACCGTCGCGGGGGAGGGGCCGGAGGTGTGGGAGCACGCGGCCCACCGGCTGGCTGCCCCACGACCACCCGCCTGACCAGCACCGGACCCCCCGCACGGAAGGTCCGGGAGCCTTTCGGAGCGGCCTGCACGCGTGAGGCGCATCACTCTGCGTGAAATTCTCGGCATACATTCCGCCGGACCGGGGAGGGGTCCAGGCCGCTGGTGCGGCCGTACCCCGGTTCACCGCGCAGCACGCCCCGGCCGAACCGGAGGGGGCATTTCAGGCACGGAAGGCGAAATCGACATGTCGGCGCTCAACACCATCCACATCGACGGCACCTGGCGGGCCGCCGGATCCGGCGCGACGCGCGAGATCGTCGACCCCGCCGACGCCACGGTCCTGGCCGTCGTCGCGGAGGGCGGGGCGGAGGACGCCGACGCGGCGATCGCGGCGGCACGGCGCGCCTTCGACGACGGCCCCTGGCCGCACAAGCCCGTCGCCGAGCGGGCCGGGCTGCTGCGCCGGGTCGCCGAGCTGCTCCAGCGGGACCGCGAGGAGATCGCGATCACCGAGAGCCGCGACACCGGCAAGACCCTCGAAGAGGGCCGGGTCGACGTCGACGACGTGACGAATGCCTTCCGCTACTTCGCCGACCTCGTCATGAACGAGAGCGGCGGCCGGGTCGTCGACGCGGGCGACCCCGACGTCCACAGCATCGTCGTCCACGAGCCCGTCGGCGTCTGCGCCCTGATCGCCCCCTGGAACTACCCCCTCCTCCAGGCCAGCTGGAAGATCGCCCCGGCCCTCGCCGCCGGCAACACCTTCGTGCTCAAGCCCAGCGAGGTCACCCCGCTCTCCACCGTCCACCTGATCAAGCTGCTCTCCGAAGCCGGCCTTCCCGACGGCGCGGCCAACCTCGTCACCGGCGCGGGCGACCCGGTGGGCGCGCGCCTCTCCGAGCACCCCGACGTCGACCTGGTCTCCTTCACCGGCGGTCTCGCCAGCGGTACGAAGGTGGCCCAGGCCGCCGCGCCGACCGTGAAGAAGGTCGCCCTGGAGCTGGGCGGCAAGAACCCCAACGTGGTCTTCGCCGACGCCTGCGCCACCGACGAGGGCTTCGACACCGCCGTCGACCAGGCTCTGAACGCCGCGTTCTTCCACAGCGGCCAGGTCTGCTCCGCCGGGGCCCGGCTGATCGTCCAGGACTCGGTCAGCGAGCGGTTCGTCACCGAGCTGGCCCGCCGCGCCGACGCCATCCGCCTCGGCCGGGGCACCCTGGAGGGCGTCGAGTGCGGCCCCCTCGTCTCCGCGCAGCAGCTCGCCAAGGTCGAGGCGTACGTCGCCTCCGCCCGCGAGGAGGGCGCGATCGTCCGGGCCGG
Source organism: Streptomyces sp. CA-278952 (assembly GCF_028747205.1). NCBI lineage: Bacteria > Bacillati > Actinomycetota > Actinomycetes > Kitasatosporales > Streptomycetaceae > Streptomyces > Streptomyces sp. CA-278952. The sequence continues at coordinate 948,213 of NZ_CP112880.1, read as the reverse complement.
CGGCGAACGCCCGGCCCCCAGCGACGTGCGGCCCGAGGGCGGATACTTCTACCGGCCGACCGTCCTCGACGGCTGCCACCGCGAGATGCGGGTGGTCCGCGAGGAGACCTTCGGCCCGATTCTCACCGTCGAGACCTTCCGTACCGAGGAAGAGGCCATCACGCTGGCCAACGACACCGACTACGGCCTCGCGGGCGCCGTCTGGACGACCGACGCGGGCCGGGCCCGCCGGGTCGCCGGACGGCTGCGCCACGGCACCGTCTGGATCAACGACTACCACCCCTACCTGCCGCAGGCCGAGTGGGGCGGCTTCGGGAAGTCCGGCACGGGGCGCGAGCTCGGCCCGACGGGGCTCGCCGAGTACCGCGAGTCCAAGCACATCTACCAGAACCTGAACCCGCGCCCCCAGCGCTGGTTCGCCGGCTGACGCCTGCGGGGGCCCCGGACACACGCAACCCCGTTGCCCCGCCCGGCTGTTCGAAGCGCCACGCACACGCACGGACCTTGCAGAAGGAGCAGTGACCGATGCCTTCCACCCCCCGCAGCACCGCGGTCCCCGACGGCCCCGTGGCCGACTACGTGATCGTCGGCGGCGGCACCGCCGGCTCGGTCATCGCCTCCCGGCTCACCGAGGACCCCGACGTCACCGTCACGGTCGTCGAGGGCGGCCCCACCGACATCGACCGCGACGACGTGCTCACCCTGCGCCGCTGGCTCGGCCTCCTCGGCGGCGACCTCGACTACGACTACCCGACCACCGAGCAGCCGCGCGGCAACTCCCACATCCGGCACAGCCGGGCCCGGGTCCTCGGCGGCTGCTCCTCGCACAACACCCTCATCAGCTTCAAGCCGCTGCCCGGCGACTGGGACGAGTGGGCCGAGGCGGGCGCCGAGGGCTGGGGCGCCGCCGCGATGGACCCGTACTTCGCCAAGCTGCGCAACAACATCGTCCCGGTCGACGAGAAGGACCGCAACGCCATCGCCCGCGACTTCGTCGACGCCGCCCAGGCGGCGGCCGGGGTCCCACGCGTGGACAGTTTCAACAGCAAGCCGTTCCACGAGGGCGTCGGCTTCTTCGACCTCGCCTACCACCCCGAGAACAACAAGCGCTCCTCCGCCTCGGTCGCCTACCTCCATCCGCACATCGAGGCCGGCGACCGCCCGGGCCTCCGCATTCTGCTGGAGACCTGGGCGTACCGGCTGGAGTTCGACGGCTCCCGCGCCACCGGCGTACACGTGCGGACGAAGGACGGCGAGGAGACCCTGCTGCGCGCCGCCCGCGAAGTGATCGTCTGCGCGGGCGCGGTGGACACGCCCCGGCTGCTGCTGCACTCCGGGATCGGTCCGCGCGAGGACCTGGCCGCACTGGGCATCGACGTGCGCCACGATCTGCCCGGCGTCGGCGAGAACCTGCTCGACCACCCCGAGTCCGTCATCGTCTGGGAGACCGACGGGCCCATCCCGGAGAACTCCGCGATGGACTCCGACGCGGGGCTCTTCGTCCGCCGCGACCCCGAATCCCGGGGCCCGGACCTGATGTTCCACTTCTACCAGATCCCGTTCACGGACAACCCGGAGCGGCTCGGCTACGAGAAGCCCGAGCACGGGGTGTCGATGACCCCGAACATCCCCAAGCCACGCAGCCGGGGCCGCCTCTACCTCACGAGCGCCGACCCCGAGGTCAAGCCGGCCCTGGACTTCCGCTACTTCACCGACGAGGACGACCACGACGGCCGCACCCTGGTCGACGGCATCAAGCTCGCCCGTCGGATCGCGGCCACCGAACCGCTGGCCCACTGGCTGAAGCGCGAGGTCTGCCCCGGACCCGAGGTCACCTCGGACGAGGACATCAGCGAGTACGCCCGCAAGGCCGCCCACACGGTCTACCACCCGGCCGGCACGTGCCGGATGGGCGCGGCCGACGACCAGCAGGCCGTCGTGGACCCGCAGTTGCGCATCCGGGGCCTGGAAGGCATCCGGATCGCCGATGCCTCCGTCTTCCCGACCATGCCCGCCGTCAACCCGATGATCGGCGTCCTGATGGTCGGCGAGAAGTGCGCCGAACTCCTCGCGGACCAGGCGCGTGACCCCGCGCCGGTCACCAGCACCAGCAGCAGCACCGGAGGCGATGCCCGATGAGCAGAACCGAGACCCTCAAGGCCACCGGGCCCGCCGGGAACGCCGCGTCCGCCGGGAACACGGCGAACCCCGTGTTCTCCGTACGCGACCTCTGGAAGGTCTTCGGCCCCAAGGCCGACCGGATCCCCGGCGGCGAGCACGCCGCGCTCCCGCCCGCCGAACTGCGTGCCGCCACCGGCTGCACCGCCGCCGTGCGCGACGTCTCCTTCGACGTCCGCAAGGGCGAGGTCTTCGTCGTCATGGGGCTGTCGGGCTCCGGCAAGTCGACCCTCGTACGCTGTCTGACCCGGCTGATCGAGCCCACCAGCGGCACCATCGCCATCGACGGCGAGGACGTCCTCGCGATGGACCGCTCCCGGCTGCGCGAACTGCGCCGCCACCGCGCGGCGATGGTCTTCCAGCACTTCGGACTGCTGCCGCACCGCACGGTGTTGGACAACGTCGCCTACGGCCTGGAGATCCAGGGTCTGAGCAAGTCCGAACGCCGCGCCAAGGCGGCGGAGTTGGTGGCGAAGGTCGGTCTCGCGGGTCTGGAGGACCGCCGCCCTTCGCAGCTCTCCGGCGGCCAGCAGCAGCGCGTCGGGCTCGCCCGCGCGCTCGCCGTCGACCCGTCCGTCCTCCTCTTCGACGAGCCGTTCAGCGCGCTGGACCCGCTGATCCGCCGCGAGATGCAGGACGAGGTGGTCCGGCTGCACCGCGAGGAGGGCCGCACCATGGTCTTCATCACCCACGACCTCAGCGAGGCACTGCGCCTGGGCACCCGGATCGCGCTGATGCGCGACGGCGGCATCGTCCAGCTCGGCACCCCCGAGGAGATCGTGGGCTCGCCCGCGGACGACTACGTGCGCGAGTTCGTCCGCGACGTGCCGCGCGAGCAGGTCCTCACCGTCGCCACGGCCATGCGGCCCGCGCTCGCCGGGGAGAGCGAGCGCGGCCCGGCCGTACGCCCCGGGGCCACCGTGTACGAGGCCATCGAAGCGGTCTCCCGCTCCGGCGATCCCGCCGCCCGGGTGATGGACGGCGGCCGGCTCGTCGGCGTCGTCGACCACGCGTGCCTGCTCGACGTCGTCGCGGGAACGACCGGACCCGGCCACGCGACCGTGACCGCCTCCGCCTCCGCGTCCGGCGCCCCGGACACCCCCGCCGGCCCCGACGCGCCGGACGGCTCCCGCGAGGTGACCCGCTGATGGCCACCGCCCGGGCCACCCCGGCCCGCCCCGCGCAGGCGGGCGCCCGCCGGGGACCACTGGCCGTACTTCGCGACCGCCCGGCAGCGGCCAAGCTCCTGCTGCTCGCGCTCGTCGCCGTCGTCGTCGTCCCTCTCGTGCACGGCCGCTGGGGCGGCGGCGTCTGGCCCGACGCGCTGACCGCCGACCTCTCCGCGCCGCTGGGCGACGTGACGGACTGGATCGTCTCCAACCGCGACAGCCACCCCCTGTTCCTCTACTTCTTCGGCCACATCAGCAACGCCGTCGTGCTCTCCGTACGCGGCGTCTACCTGGTCCTTCTGGCCCTCGGCTGGGCCGGCGTCACCGTGCTCGCCGCCGCCGTGGCCTGGCGCGTCGCGGGGATCCGGCTCGCTCTCACCGCGGCCGTCTCGTTCCTGGTCTGCGGGCTGCTCGGCATGTGGGTGCCGACCATGCAGACGCTCGCGCTGATGGCCGTCGCCGTCCTCGCCTCCGTCGTGCTCGGACTGCTCCTCGGCCTGGCGGCCGGACTGTCCGACCGCACGTTCCGCGTCCTGCGCCCGGTGCTCGACACCATGCAGGTGCTGCCCGCCTTCGCGTATCTGCTCCCCGTGGTGCTGGTCTTCGGCATCGGCGTGCCCGGAGCCGTCCTCGCCACCGTCGTCTACGCGGCTCCGCCGATGGCCCGGCTCACCGCGCTCGGCCTGCGCGGGGCGGACGCCGGCGTGATGGAGGCCGTCGCCTCGCTCGGCGCGACCGGACGGCAGCGGCTGCTGAGCGCCCGGCTCCCGCTGGCCCGCAAGGAACTCCTCCTCGGCCTCAATCAGACCATCATGATGGCGCTCTCCATGGCCGTCATCGCCTCCGTGATCGGCGCGGGCGGCCTCGGCGACCGCGTCTACCAGGCGCTGTCGTCCGTGGACGTCGGCGCCGCGCTCGCCGCGGGCATCCCGATCGTGCTGCTGGCCGTCGTCCTGGACCGTACGACGGAGGCGGCCGGCCGCCGCATCGGCGCCGAGCCCACCGGCCTCGCCCTGCTGCGCGGTTGGCGCGGCTGGTCCCTGGCCGCCGCGGTCACCGCGGCCGTCGCCGTCGCCGGACGGGCCACCGACGGCCGGGTCTGGCCCGAGGACGTGACCGTGGCCATCGCCGGACCGGTCAACACCGCCAAGGACTGGATGGTCGACCACCTCTACACCGGGGTGCCCGTCGTCGGCGGCACCGCCGACCTCGCCGCCCACTTCACCAGCGGCGTCCTCAACCCGCTGCGCAGCGGGCTCACCGGCCTGCCCTGGTGGTCGGTGCTGTTGATCGTCGCCGCCCTCGCCTGGACCATCGGCACCTGGCGCACCGCCGCCACCGCCGTCCTCGCCATGGCCGCGATCGGCGTACTCGGCGTGTGGGAACCCTCGATGGACACCCTCAGCCAGGTGCTCGCCGCCGTCGCCGTCACCCTGGTCATCGGCTTCGGCGTCGCCGTCGGAGCCGCCCGCAGCGAACGCCTGGAAAAGCTGCTGCGACCGGTCCTGGACGTCTTCCAGACGATGCCGCAGTTCGTCTACCTGATCCCCGTCGTCGCCCTCTTCGGCGTGGGCCGTGCCCCCGCCGCCGCTGCCGCGGTGATCTACGCGCTGCCCGCCGTCATCCGCATCACCACCCAGGGCCTGCGGGGCGTCGACCCGGCGGCCATGGAGTGCGCCCGCTCGCTCGGCGCGACCCCCGGCCAGCAACTGCGCCAGGTCCAGATCCCGCTGGCCAGGCCCTCCCTGCTGCTCGCCGTCAACCAGGCGGTCGTCCTGGTCCTCGCCGTCGTCATCATCGGCGGACTCGTCGGATCGGGCGCGCTCGGTTACGAGGTGGTCCTCGGCCTCGCCCAGGGCGACCTGGCCACCGGCCTCGTCGCCGGAGCGGCGATCGTCTGCCTCGGCCTGATGCTCGACCGGGTCACCCAGCCCACCACCCGCCGCCAGCGACAGGAGAGCTGAGATGAACCGCTCCCGCACCCGCCTGCTCGTGGCGCTCGCCTCGGCGGGGGCCCTGCTGGCCACGGCCGGCTGCGGCGCCGCCGACATGACCAAGCAGGCATCCCCCTTCGCGGCCCCCGCCGGCGTCAAGACCGTCACCCTCTCGGTTCAGTCCTGGGTCGGCGCCCAGGCGAACGTCGCCGTGGCGGAGCAGCTCCTCAAGGAGAAGCTCGGCTACCGCGTCGACCTCGTCCAGACCGACGAGGTCCCCGCCTGGGACGCCCTCAGCCAGGGCCGGGTCGACGCGATCCTGGAGGACTGGGGCCACCCGGACCAGGAGAAGCTGTACGTCGACGAGAAGAAGACCATCGTCCGGGGCGGTGACCTCGGGGTCACCGGCCACATCGGCTGGTACGTGCCGAAGTACTGGGCGGACAAGCACCCCGACGTCACCGACTGGAAGAACCTGAACACGTACGCGGACGAACTGAAGACCGCCGAGAGCGGCGGCAAGGGCCAGCTGATGGACGGCTCGCCCTCCTACGTCACCAACGACGTGGCCCTGGTGAAGAACCTGGACCTGGACTACAAGGTGGTCTTCGCCGGCTCCGAGGCGGCCCAGATCACCCAGATCCAGCAGTTCGCCAAGGAGAAGAAGCCCTTCCTCAGCTACTGGTACCAGCCGCAGTGGCTGTTCAACGAGGTGCCGATGGTCGAGGTGAAGCTCCCCGAGTACACCGACGCGTGCGCCGCCAAGGACCCGGCGGACATCGACTGCGCGTACCCGACGACACCGCTGCAGAAGTTCCTCAACGCCGACTTCGCCGAGCGCGGCGGCGAGGCGTCCGCGTTCCTGAAGAAGTTCCACTGGTCGGAGAAGGACCAGAACGAGGTCTCCGAGATGATCGCCTCGCAGAAGCTCGACCCCCAGGAGGCGGCGAAGCGCTGGATCGAGCGCCACCCCGACGTCTGGAAGAAGTGGCTTCCGCAGGACTGAGGTGGCGCCGCCCGGCTCCTGGAGGGGAGCCGGGCACGATCCGCATCCGGAGCGAGAGGCCTACCGCGCCCGGACCGTCGCCAGCACGTCCCGGTCCGGCTGGAGCGTCAGCCCCGTCAGCGGCGTGATCTCCCCCGGGTCCACGTCCAGGGTGAAACGGCGGGCCAGCACGGCGAGGAGGAGCACGGACTCCACCATCGCGAAGCGCGTGCCGATGCAGACCCGGGGCCCGCCGCCGAACGGGAACCACGCGTACTCCGGGATCTCGTCGCCGTCCTCGGCGTCCCAGCGCTCGGGCCGGAACTCCTCCGGCTCGGGGAACCACCGCGCGTCGCGATGCGTGGCCCACTGGCTGCTCCACACCCGGGTGCCCTCCTCCACGGGCAGGCCGCCGATCGTCGCCCCCTCCTTCGCGATCCCGGTGATCAGCCAGACCGCCGGGAACAGCCGCAGGGTCTCCTTCACCACGGCCTGGGCGTAGCGCAGTTGTGCGTAGTCCTCGAAGCCGGGCTCCCGGTCGCCGAGCATCCGGTCCAGCTCCTCGGCGAGCGCGTCGCGGACGCGGGGGTTGCGGGCGAGCAGGTACCACGCCCACACCAGCGTCGTACTCGTCGTCTCATGGCCGCCGATGTACAGCGTGACCGCCTCGTCCCGGATCTCCTCGTCGCTGAGGCGCGTCCCGCTGTCGTCGACGGCGGTGAGCAACCGGCTGAGCAGATCGGGGCGTTCCTTCTCGCCGTCCCGGTGCCGGGCGACGACCCGGCGCACCTCGGCGTCGATGACGGCGGCGGCCTTCCTGATCCGCGCCCGGCCCGGCGTCGGCACCCAGTCCGGCAGCAGTGCGCCGAGCCCGGCGAACTCCTTGCCGATCTCCATCTGGGCGACGTCCATCGCCCGGCCCATCGCCTCGGAGTCCGCGGGGGTGTCCACCCCGAAGATCGTGCGTACCGCGATCTTCTGGGTCAGCGCGGACATCTCCCGCTTGACGTCGACCCGTTGGCCGTCGGCCCACCGGTCCGCGAGCTCCACCGCACAGTCCGCCATCGTGGCCGCGTACGACGTGACCTGCTTGGGCCGTACGGAGGGCTGCACCAGCGAGCGCTTGCGCCGCCAGTCCCGGCCCCGCGCCACGAGCATCCCGTTGCCCAGCACCGTACGGAACGCGATACCGAGCTTCGGCTGGTCGAAGGTGCGCTCGGTTTCGGTGAGCAACTCGCCCACCAGGGACGGGTCGGCGAGGAAGACGCAGCGGTTGCGTCCGAACCGCCAGCGCACCAGGTCCCCGTGCTCGCGGAGGAGTTCGAAGAAGGCGAGAGGGTTCTTGCCGAACTGCGGCAGATTCCCCACGAGCGGCAGCCCCTTGGGCCCCGGCACGAACGCATGGCCGCGAGGCTGGGTGTCGCGTGCCGGGCCGGTCTGCGTGGACATCGAGGAACTCCGCTCCCTGGGGCACGCCACTGCCGGCGCGCGACTGATCGAGCCCCATCGAACAGGATGGGGGCAGCGCTCCACCAGGGCGACGGCAGGCGTGGCCGGAAACCGTCAGGTGCCGTACGGTGCGCGCGAGTTGGGGGCAGTCGTCGGGTGCGCGCTGCCGGAGCGGGGCACCACGACGACCTGGTGCTCGTCCTCGTACACGACCCTGCCGGGATCCGCGGAATTCAGCCGCTCGCACGGCACCCCGTGCGCGGCCAGCAGCGCGAGATAGCCGGGGACCCGCTCCAGCAGGTGGGTCGCCGACCCCTTGAACCAGGCCACCGCCCCCGGGTTCACCCCGGGGTCGTAGACCGTCGGGTCGATCCGCGAGGGGTCGGTGTAGGCGGCGTCGTACCAGTCGTTCGCCGCCCGCCAGAAACGGTGCTGCTCCTCGGTCAGACGACCCTCCCGAGCCAGGCCGTTGGCCAGCGCGAAGATGCCGGGGAAGTGGCCCCGGGGGCTCCGTTCGGTGCTCTGGAACCGTACGTACGTCGTCGTCCCGCCCATTCCGCCTCCCTCCGCCAGGACCGTGAAGGGCTCAGCGTAGGTCCGGCTCGGGCGGCGCGGTTCAGAGACCCACGATCAGCTGGATGCAGACGATCTTGACCAGGATGGCGAGCGCGAACAGCGTCGAGTAGCCGTTGTTGATCCGGCTGTCGCTCGCCCGGCTGTTGGCGTACGCCACGATCGCCGGGTTGCCGACGTAGCCCGACAGCAGCCCCATCGTCCGCTCCCGGCTCTGCCCCAGCGCCTTCGCGACCAGCACCATCAGGGCGTAGCTGACGACCGCGCCGATCGCCAGCACGGCCGCCAGCTTCAGCCCGAAGAGGGAGAAGGCGTTCTCCCGGAACGAGTAGCCCGAGGTGAGCCCGACGACGGCGAGGAAGAGCAGCAGCCCGATCTGGCGCAGGGTGAGGTTGGCGCGGGTCGGCAGGGTCCACACCAGCGGGCCGGTGCGCCGGAGCCGGCCGAGGACCATCCCCATCACCAGCGGTCCCGCCCCGGTGCCCAGGGCGAGCGTGGTGGAGCCCAGCGTGAGGGAGGGGATGCCGACGAGGAAGCCCAGGGTGAGACCGAGGCCCAGGCTGACCGCGCTGACCTCGCTGACCTTCGCCTCGGTGTCCCCGAGGTACGCGGTGACCTCGCCCGTCCGCTCGCGCGGCATGACCACCCGTACCCGGTCGTCGAGCTGGAGCAGCAGGCCGTCGTGGGCGAGCATGTCGAAGTCGCCGCGCCGCACCCGGCTGACGAGGGCCCCGTACTTCTCGCCGAGCCCGATCTCCCCGACGGTGTGCCCGGCCAGGTCCGGGTTGGTGAGCAGGACCCGCCGGTAGTCCACCGCACTGCGGTCGTCCAGCAGATGGCGCGGAGCGAGGGACCCGAGCGCGTCCGTCGCCGCCCGTACGTCGTCCTCGCCGCCGACCAGCACGACCTGGTCGCCGGGGGAGAGGCGGCCCAGCTCCCGGGCGACCCGGGTCGCGCCGTCGGCGGGACGGTACTCGCTGGCCAACACCCGGTGCGCGGCGACGCCGGGCACGTCCGCCCAGCGCGTGCTCCGGGCCACCTGGACCGTACGGGTGACGAGGGTGGCCGGCAGGCCCGGGTCGGGGTCCCGGCGGGCGGTCCAGTGGCGGCGGGCCGCGATCGCCGAGACGCACATGATCGTGATGACGACGGCGAGCGGGTAGCCGATGGCGTACCCCACGGCGGGCTGCGTCGGATCCTCCGAGGCGTCCTGGGCGGCTGCGAGACCCGGGGTGGTGGTTCCGATGCCCGCGTATCCGCCCGCGAGGAACGGTCCGTCGATGCCGAACCAGCGGTGTCCGACGAAGCCGACCACCGCCGCGGTGAGGGCCAGGGCCGCCACCGCTCCGGCCATCACCGGGAGCTGGCCGCGCAGTTCACGGAAGAACGCGGGACCCGACTCCAGGCCGACCGTGTACACGTACAGTGCCAGGCCCAGTGCCGAGACCCCGGCCGGCACGGCGGCGGCGATGTCCTTGTCGAGCGCCCCGACGAGGAGGCCGACGAACAGGACGCCGGCCGCGCCGAGCCGGACCGGGCCGAAGCGCACCATGCCGAGCAGCGCGCCGAGCGTGATCACGGCGAACACCGCCACCCACGGGTTGTCCGCGAAGAACTGCCACACCGGCCCTGCCTCCCCGACCTCGAAGATCCCGTCCCTGTCGGGGGCCAGGATCTTCGAGGCCCGGTGCGGCCGCCACTCGGTGAGCGGGCGGTGGGCCCCTCAGACGCCGGGCGGCACGTGGGCCGGCCGGCCCCGGCCCCGCGTCAGCGAGTAGCCGAACACGGCCGCCAGCGCGGCGAGCGCGCCGCCGCCCACGGTCCACAGCCAGCGGTCGGTCCACCAGCCCGACGCCCAGCCGTCCTCCGGCTCACCGGCGGACGGCACCCGAGGCGCGGCCGAGGCTCCCGCGTCGTCCGCCGAGGCGACCGATACGCCCGGCACCAGCGGCTCCGAGAGCGTGCCGTCCACGTCGTGGGCCCCGCCCTGCTCCTTCGGGACCGCCTTCACCTCGACGCCCACCGGCAGCCCGAGGTCGGCGGCGGGCAGGTCCACCGCCGTGAGGCGGATGTAGTAGCTGCCGGGCAGCGGATCGCTCGCCCAGGGCTCGGACCAGGACCGCACGGTCCGCAGCACGCAGGACAGCTCGACGGAGGCCGCGTCGGCCGCCGCCTTCCTGGTCTGGTGCCCGTACATGCAGGCCTGGCGGCGGCGCAGCCCGTCGTACACGTCGATCTGCCAGGTGGACGTGGAGCTCCGAGCGCTCGAGGGCAGCTTCACGGTGGCCTCGACGGTGGGCCGCTGACCGGCGTCGGCCGGGAACACCCAGTACAGGTAGTCGCCCGCCGAGGCACGGGCGGTGCCCGTCTGCCCCTGGTCCAGTGCGGTGGCCGTACGGAACGTGGTCCCGGCTTCGGTGGGGCCCGACCCGTCGTCGATGGGGCTCGCGCTCGCCGAAGGGTCGTCGGCCGCGGCCGCGCCCGCCGAGGTGAGCAGGGTCAGACCGGCGAGGAGCGCTCCGGTCAGCGCGCGTCGGGCGCCGTGGGTACGGCGAAGGTTCGTGCGCATCAGTTGGTCCTCCATACGGCGACGCGCCAGCGCGAGATCCAGCCGGTCAGCAGGCCCGCGACCAGTCCGGTCAGGACGAGCACGCCGAGCAGCCACCAGCCGCGGCCGAGCCCGAAAGCCGCCACGTCGGAGGCGTTGTCCGGGCCGTCCACCAGGTCCACGGTCAGCTCCACCGGCAGGCCGGGGGACCGCTTCACCGAGGCGGGCGCGGAGAAGGAGTGGGCGAGCTGGAGGCAGACGGTCTCGGCGGCGGGCTTGCTGTCGCCGTCGTCGCCGTCCTCCACCTCGGGCTTCGGATAGCGCAGCCCGGACGAGATCACGTCGGTGCGGCCGGTCCCGGCCTCGGAGCCCCGGACGATCTCCCGGCCGTGCACGGTCACCGCGCGCAGCAGTACGCCGTAGTCGTCGTCCACGGCGCGGTCGGCCGCCACGCTCGCCGAGGCGCGCAGCTCCTGACCGGGCAGCACGTCGACGCGGTACCAGCGGTGCTGGGCGATCTCCGCGCGGTCGGTGTAGAGACCCGGCTTCAGCTCGGGCGCGGCGGAACAGCTCCCGGCTCCCTCGGTCGCCACCGGCGTGATGACCGGCTCGGCGGCCCGGTCCACCAACTGCTTGACGCGGCCGGAGAGTTCGTCCTTGTGCTGGACGGCGGTGTACGTGCCGCCGGTGGCCTCCGCGATGCAGGTCAGCTGCTGGCGGATCTTCGCGTTGGGGACCAGGCCCAGCGTGTCCACGACCAGGTGGGTGCCGCGGGCGGCGATCTCCCGGGCCACCTCGCACGGGTCGAGCGGCCCGCAGGTGTCCTCGCCGTCCGTGATGAGCACGATCCGGCGCGAACCGTCCCCGCCCTCCAGGTCGTCGGCCGCGCCGAGCAGGGCCGGGCCGATCGGGGTGAAGCCGGTCGGAGCGAGGGTGGCGACCGCGGCCTTGGCCTCGGTGCGGTCCAGCGGGCCGACCGGGTACAGCTGCTTGGTGTCCTTGCAGCCGACCTTGCGGTCCTCGCCCGGATAGTCGGCGCCGAGCGTCCGGATGCCGAGGTGCACCTCCTCGGGCGCCGCGTCCAGCACGTCGTTGAACGCCTGCTTGGCGGCGGCCATCCGGGACTGGCCGTCGATGTCGCGGGTCCGCATCGAGCCGCTGACGTCGAGCACCAGCTCGACCTGGGGGGAGGGGGCGGCGGGAGCTTCGTCGGCGGCGGCGGGGATCGCGGTGCCGAGCCCGGCGGCCAGGGTGGCGAGCGCTATGCCCACCCCGGTCGTCAGCCGTTTTCTCATGATCATCGATGGATCTTATGGAAAATCAGTTCGTATTCCCAACCGGGTCGCTTGAGGCCACCCCCTCCAGCGCGGGACGGTCGAACGCGCCGCCGGCGGCGGCGGCCCGGGCCGTCGTGGTCGCGGCTTGGGCGGGCAGCTGCGGATCAGGGGCGGTCCGCAGGAGAACCACCTGGTGGGTACAGCGGTCCGCGCGGTTGCGTGCCGCCGCCCGGAGCGAGGGCGGCACCCCGCGCGCCGTCGGCCTCATCGAGGACATGGTGGCCCCAGGGGGCGTCAGGGGCCGGTGAGCAGGGGCCCGGAGGCCCGCTCCAGGACCGAGGTGACGCGCTCCCAGGTCTCCATGTCCCTTTCCACCGGCGGGAGTCGGCGGTCCGTCCCCGACTTCTGCCAGGCCGTCGCCAGCGCCACCGGGTCGCCGCCGCCCGCCGCCGAGGCGGCGAGCGCCGCCGCGCCGAGGGCGACCAGCTCCCCGCTGCCCGGGATGACGAGCGGCCGGCCGGAGAGCCGGCGGACCGTCTCCACCCACCTCCGCCCCTGTGCCCCACCGCCGATCAGGCGCAGCGGGCGGGCGGCGACCTCGGGCGCGTGCGGGTCGAGACCGCAGGCCGACAGCAGCTCGTCCATGGCCCGCAGCACGGTGACGGCCGCGCCCTCGTAGGCGGCGCCCAGCAGTTGCTGCCGGGTGGTGTCGTGGCGCAGCCCGGTCAGCAGTCCGGAGGCGGTCGGCAGGTCGGGGGTCCGTTCGCCGTCGAGGTAGGGGAGCAGGACGGCCTTGCCGCCGGGCGTCGCGTCCTCGCGGTCCAGGCCGAGCAGGGCGGCCACCTTGTCCACGGCGAGCGTGCAGTTGAGGGTGCAGGCCAGCGGGAGGTACGTGCCGTCGGCGGCGGCGAACCCGTTCAGCGCGGTGGACGCGGGCCGGGTGCGGGAGGCGGCGAACACCGTGCCGGAGGTGCCGAGGCTGAGGGCCGGGTGGTCCAGCAGCCCGTCGCCGCCCAGCCCGAGGCCCACGGCGGCGCTCATGTTGTCGCCGGTGCCGGCCGCCACCGCGATGCCGGCGGGCAGCCCGAGTGCTCGCGCCGCCGACTCGGTGAGCGAGCCGATCCTGGCCGCCCCGGTGGGCGCGACCTCCGGGAGCAGCGCCGCGTCCAGACCGAGCAGCTCCAGCAGATGGGGGTCGTAGGCGCCGGTGGCGGTGGAGTACCAGCCACTGCCCGAGGCGTCCCCGGGGTCGGTGGCGGCGACGCCCGAGAGGCGTTCGGTCAGGAAGTCGTGGGGGAGCCGGACCGCCGCCGCGTTCGCGGCGCTCGCGGGGTCCGTCTCGCGCAGCCACTGCCACTTGGACGCGGTGATCGAGGCGACCGGCACGGACCCGGTCCGTTCCGCCCAGGCCCCGGGCCCGCCGAGCGCGTCGGTGAGCGCGGCGGCCTGCGGCGCGGAGCGGGTGTCGTTCCACAGCAGCGCGGGGCGCAGCGGCCGACCCGCGCCGTCCAGTACGACGAGCCCGTGCTGCTGCCCGGCGACCGCGATGCCGGTGACCGCGCGGGCGGGAAGGCCGGACTCCTTCAGCCCGGCGGCCACCGCCTCGCACAGGGCCCGCCACCAGATCTCCGGATCGCTCTCCCGGGCCCCGGCCTCGCCGGTGACCACGTGCGGAGCGCGCCCCACGGCGAGCTGCTCGCCGGTCGCGGCGTCGATGAAAGCGGCCTTGGTGGACTGGGTCGAGCTGTCCACGCCGATGACGACGGCGGGTGACGGCATGGGGAGCCTCTTTCGCACGGGACGGCCTGATCATTTGGCTGGGGCACGAACAAATTACGGGATGGCCGCCGCCCTGCACAGGGGGCGGGACCGGCTTCGCCCGGCAGGGGGGTTCCCTGGCCGTGGTGGAGTGTGCTTGATTAGTCATGACACTGAACAAATAGGGGTGCCGGGCTGGCGGCCGGGCGTCCCGATGGCAGGCGAAGGCGGTCGGACGACGATGACGGAACGCTTCACCCCCACCCCCGAGGACAAGTTCAGCTTCGGCCTGTGGACCGTGGGCTGGCAGGGCCGGGACCCCTTCGGCGACGCGACCCGCGCGGCCATCGACCCCGTGGACTCGGTGCGGCGGCTCGCGGAGCTGGGCGCTTGGGGGGTGACCTTCCACGACGACGATCTGATCCCCTTCGGCGCGCCGGAGACCGAGCGCGAAAGGATCGTCAAGCGCTTCCGTACGGCGGTCGACGACAGCGGGCTCGTCGTGCCCATGGTGACGACGAACCTCTTCACCCACCCCGTCTTCAAGGACGGCGGATTCACCGCCAACGACCGTGGTGTACGTCGCTACGCACTCCGCAAGACCCTGCGCAACATCGACCTCGCCGTCGAACTGGGCGCGAGCACCTTCGTGGCGTGGGGCGGCCGCGAGGGGGCCGAGTCCGGCGGGGCGAAGGACGTCCGCCTCGCCCTCCACCGGATGAAGGAGGCCTTCGACCTGTTGGGCGAGTACGTCGTCGAGCAGGGTTACGACCTCCGCTTCGCCATCGAGCCCAAGCCGAACGAGCCGCGCGGCGACATCCTGCTGCCCACCATCGGCCACGCCCTGGCCTTCATCGAGCGCCTGGAGCGCCCCGAGCTGGTCGGCGTCAACCCGGAGACCGGGCACGAGCAGATGGCCGGGCTCAACTTCCCGCACGGCATCGCCCAGGCCATGTGGGCGGACAAGCTCTTCCACATCGACCTCAACGGCCAGTCCGGCATCAAGTACGACCAGGACCTGCGCTTCGGCGCGGGCGATCTGCGCCAGGCGTTCTGGCTCGTCGACCTGTTGGAGAGCGGCTACGAAGGCCCCCGCCACTTCGACTTCAAGCCCCCGCGCACCGAGGACTACGACGGTGTCTGGGCCTCCGCCGCGGGCTGCATGCGCAACTACCTCATCCTCAAGGAGCGGGCCGCCGCCTTCCGCGCCGACCCCGAGGTGCGGGCGGCCCTGCGCGCGTCCCGCCTGGACGAACTGGCGCGCCCCACCGCCGGCGAGGGACTGGCGGGCCTGCTCGCCGACCGCAGCGCGTACGAGGACTTCGACGTGGACGCCGCCGCGGAACGCGGCATGGCCTTCGAGGCACTGGACCAGCTCGCCATGGACCACCTGCTCGCCGTGCGCTGACCCGCACCGGTTCGGCCCGCCGGGCCTGACCCATCGGTTCGGCCCGCCCCGGTTCGTCCCGCCGGGCTGAGCCACCGGCCTGGGACCCGGCCCGACCCACTGGTTTGGCTCGCCGGGTCCGGCCCACCGCGCGCGTCCCGCCGGGTCGGACCCGTCGGGCTGGACCCGCCGGGGCCGTCCCACCGGCCGGGCCCGAAGCCGTCCGGCCCCGGCCCCAGCCGGTGGGACGGCCCCGGCTCAGCCGCCGGACGGCTCCGCGTACGCCACCGGATCGTCCAGCACATCCTGCACCACGAGCGCCGCCGCGCCCCGCGCCGCGTCGCCCGCCACCGACGACGCCCGGAGCCGGCCACTGCCCGGCGACCAGAGCCCCGACACCACCCGGCCGGTCAGCTCCTCGTCGGCGGGCGGCGCCAGCCACGGCATCAGCCCCCGGTAGATCCCGCCGAGCACCACCGCGTCCGGGTCGATCAGGTTCACCGCGCCCGACAGGACCCGGCCCAGCATCCGGCCCGCCTCACCGACCGCGGCCACCGCGCGCGGGTCCCCGGCGCCCGCGCGCCGCTCCAGCTCCAGCACCCCGGAGGCGCCCCCGAGGCCCTCGACCCCGGCCGCCCGCAGCAGCGCCGCCTGGCCGGCGTACTGCTCCAGGCACCCCCGTGAACCGCACCGGCACTCCGGCCCCGCCGGATCCACCACCACATGCCCGATCTCCCCGGCGAAACCGTGCGCACCGCGCAGCAGTTCGCCGCCCAGGACGAGTGCGCCGCCCACCCCGATCTCCCCGGTCAGATAGAGGAAGCTCCGCACATCCCCCAGACCGCCGAACCACAGCTCGGCCAGTGCCGCGAGATTGGCCTCGTTCTCCGAGGCGACCGGCAGCACCGGGTGGCCGGGGCGCAGGGCGGCCAGCGCCTCGGCGAACAGCTCCTGCGCCGGGACCTCGTTCCAGCCGAGGTTCGGAGCCTGCCGCACCGACCCGCCGGAGACCAGACCCGGCAGCGCCAGCGCCGCGCCCACCGGCCGCAACTCCTGCTCGTACGCCGACTCCAGGGTCCGCGCGGCGATCCGGGCCGCCCGGGCCAGGGCCTCCTCGGCGGGCGCGCCCCGGTTGTCGAGGTGCTCGGTCTGCCGGACCCGGCCGGTGCCCGCCAGGTCGACCACGCACACCGAGACGTAATCGATGTTGATCTCCACGCCGAGCCCGGCCGGTCCGGTCCTGGCCACCTTGAGCGCGGTGCCGGGGCGGCCCGCCTGTCCGCTGAACGTCTTGCCCGACTCGGTGAGGAACCCGCTGTCCATCAGCTGCTCGACGAGCGAGGACACCGCGGCCCGGGTCAGCCCGACCCGGGCGGCCACTCCGGCCCGGGTCGCCTCGCCCCGCTCGCCCTCGTCCCGTACGGCGCGGAGTACCAGGCTCAGATTGTGCCGTCGCACGGTGTCCTTGTCGGCCTTGGGCCCCAGCGGAGTGAGGATGCTCTTCATATCGTCGCCGAGCCTATGTGATGCGGGGCTCCCGGCGGGGGCCGGGAACGGGCGGTAGCGCGGAAGCGGAAGGGGAGGCGTCACGCAAGGGGGCGGTTCCGGCCGTCCGGCCCGAACCGCCCCCTCCGATCGGCCTCGCTCAGGGCCCCGCGCCCCGGTCCTTCAGCATGTTCGCCATCAGGCCGATCTCCGACTGCTGGCCGCTGACCATGCCCGCCGCCAGATTCCGGATGGCGTCCGTCTTCGCCGCACCGGCGGCCGCCTGCGCCATGTCCGCACCGGCGCGGTGGTGCACGGTCATCAGCCGCAGGAACAGCACCTCGGCCTTCTCGCCCTTCGCGGCCGTGAGGGCCGCCAGCTCCGCGTCGGTGGCCATGCCCGGCATCAGCGAACCGTCGTCGGTCGGCGTGAGGGTGTGCCCCATCCACTCCATCGGCGGCCCGGCCGCGCTCTTCGGCAGCCCCCACAGCTCCAGCCAGCCCAGCATCATGCCGCGCTGGTTGGCCTGGGTGTTGATGATGTCGTACGCGAGACGCCGCACGTCCACGTCGTCGGTGCGGTCCCGCACGATGAACGACATCTCCACCGCCTGCTGGTGGTGGATGGCCATGTCCCGCGCGAAGCCCGCGTCCACGGAGTCCTCCGCCGGAGCGGACCGCGCCGCGGAGGACGCCCCGGACGGGGAGGCCGCGGAGGGGCGTACGACCATCAGCGCCACCAGCCCCAGCGCCAGGAGCAGCACGGCGGCCCCCGCGAGGACCATCCGACGCATGGAGCCGGAAGGGGTCAGGGCGGTCACTTGTCCAGCCCGCCGGTGCAGGCGGCCCCCGGCTCGGGGGTCTGCGGGCCCTGCACGTACTTGGTGAAGAACTGCGCGACCCGGTCGTCGGTGGCGTTCTTGACCGTCACCTGCTTGCCCCACGCGCTGAGCATCAGCGGGTCCTTCTGGTCCTTGACGGGGCTCATCAGGGAGTACGGGGTCGACTTGACCTTCTTGGTCAGCGCCTCGACGTCGGCGTCCGAGGCCTTGTCGTTGTACGTGACCCAGACCGCGCCGTGCTCCAGCGAGTGCACGGCGTTCTCCTTCGGTATCTCGTCGGAGTAGACGTCGGCGTTGCAGTTCATCCAGACCTGGTTGTGGTCGCCGCCGACGGGCGGGTTCATCGGGTAGTCGACCTTGGTCGTCACGTGCTCCCGCCCCAGCTCGTCCCAGCTGCGCTCGCCGGTGACCGGCGAGGTCTTGGCCTGCTCCTCCTTCTTGTCCTTCTCGTTCGCCTGCGATATCAGATAGCCGCCTCCGGCGACCAGGGCGGCGACCACGGCCACCGACGCGCTGATGGTGATGGCGCGGACCCGCCGCTCGCGGGCGCGCTCCTTGCGGCGCGCCTCCTCGAGCTTGGCGCGACGCGCTGAGGCCGGGTTGTTCTGGTTCTTGGCGGAAGCCATGGGGAGTCCTCGTCGTTCAACCGATGCATACAGGCGATGCATGAAGGGGGAAGGGGGGCGGGGCAGGCGAAGAACCGCTCCCGGTGAACCGGCGCCGGGGCGCGGCGGGAGAGCGGACCCGGCCTCTAGATCCGCTGGACCTGAAGGCGTAGTTGATCGACGGAACGCACACCGTCGTGCGCGGGACCCCGGATGGCCGCCGCGCCGGTGAGCGGGGTGGCGGGGACGAAGGTCACGGGCGAGGGAACGGTGACGGGGGCGCAGGACGCCGGAAGCACGACGGCCGCCGTGTGCGTCGAGCCCCCGTGGCACGACGACCCGAGGCCGCGGTCCGCGGGAGAGGCCAGGACGACCGGTTCGAAGGCGGCGTCGGGCGTCGGGGTGAAAGCGCGGACGGCACTCGACCCGGCAGGGCCCGCGGCCACCGGGGCGCCGGCGGACGAGGTGGTGACCGAGCAGCAGAAGAGCATGGCCAGGAGGAAGAACACCCAGCCCAGAGCGAGGGGCGTGCGGGAGCGGTACCGCTGCCGGTCCGTCCGCGTGCTCACCCTGGTCATCGCCCGTCATCGTAGTGGGTGCATGAAGATTCAAAGAATATGGGTCGCGCTGTCCGCGGGACAGTGTGCCCGAGTCGCCGTCGCTCGAACAGAGCCCCATGGATCTACAGGTGATTGTCAGGTGATTTACAGGTGTAATACCTGCTAACGTATATGAGTGACCGATACACCTACCCGTTCGGGGCGGCCCTCCGCCCGGGCCCTCCCGCTGGCCTCGGCCCTCCGGCTCTCGCGGCCGTCGGACACCTGGTTCAAGCCCGCCCTCAGCGTGGTCGTCGCCTCCGCCGCACCCCAGCTGACGCTCCTGGCCATCGGCCGGCTGGACCTCGTGATGTACACGATGGCCGGTTCGCTCTGTGCGCTCTACGGTCACGGCCTGCCGTACGCCCGGCGGGCCGGGGCCGTCGCGGGCGTGGTGCTCGGCATGACGGCCTCGCTCGCCGTCTCCCTGGTCACCGCGTCGCTCACCGGATCGACCGCCGTGCTCATCGCGGTCGGGGCGCTGCTCGCCGCCGCTCAGAAGGTGCTGTGCGACGCCACCCGGATCGGACCGCCCGGCCATGTGATCTTCACCTTCGTCAGCTCCGCCGCCCTCTTCGCCCCGCAGCGCCCGGAGCAGATCCCCGGCCACCTCGCCCTGACCCTCGGCGCGGGCGCGTTCGCCTGGCTGGTCGCCGTCGCCCCCGCCCTGGTCCGTCGCGAGGGACCCGAACGCCGGGCCGTCGCCCGCGCCCTGGAGGCCGCGGCCGCGTGCGCCGCCGACCCCGGCCCCCGTACCCGCAACGCGGCGGCCGCCGCCGTGCACGCCGCCTGGCAGTGCCTGCTCGCCTCCGGCCGCCCCACCGCCGTACGCCGGTCGCTGGAACGCCTGGTGGTGCACGCCCAAGCGGCCTTCGTGGCCCCGGGCCCCGGGGGCGGGACCGTGGATCCGGACCGGCTGCGCGCCTGGGCCGCCCTGATCCGGGCCCGGGGTCCCGTGCCCATGCCGCCGCCGCCCCCCGGCACCGCCGACGAGCTCTACGGGATCGACGCGGAGCGCGCCGCCCTGCGGGCCCCCCAGGGGCGCCGCGCGGCCCGTCGCGCCCTGCTCCGCCGCCTCGGCCCCGGATCGCCGCTGCTGCCGGTCGCCGTCCGCACCCTGGCGGGCTGCGCGCTCGCCGGATACCTCTGCGCCGCGCTCGGCGTCGGGCGCCCCTACTGGGCGATCGTCACCGCAGCCTCCCTCTACCAGGCCAACATCACCCTCTCGTGGAACCGGACCCTCCAGCGCACCCTCGGCAACCTCCTGGGCGTGCTCGTCTTCGCCGCGGTCCTGCCCGTCTCCCGGATCAGCCCGCTCGCCCTCGTCTGCTGCTGCCTCTTCTTCAGCTTCGCCGCCGAGGCCCTCATCACCCGCAACTACTGGCTCGGCTCCGTCGCGGTGACCCCGATGGCCCTGCTGGTCCTGGAGTTCGGCGGCGCCCATCCCGCCGGGGAGCTCATCGGCGACCGGGTCCTGGACACCGTCCTCGGGGCGGTCGTCGGCTTCCTGGCCGCGACGCTGGTCACCAACCGGCGGGCGGCGGGGCGCGTCGAACGGGCGCTCGACGCCCTGGACCGGGCCCGCGCCGACGCCGAACGGACCGGAGCCGACCCCGGGGCGGCGCCCGCGACCCGGGACCGGGCGCGCCGGACGCTCACCGCCAGCCTCGTCGAACTGCGCGAGGCCGGCGACACCGCCGCGGGCGAATGGTGGCAGCGCGCCCTGCCCGAGCAGCGCCTTCTCGCGGCCGAGCGGGCCGGACACCGTACGCTCGCCGCGACAGACATACGGCGGGGGCCCGGGGGCGATACGCCTCCCGCGGTCCACGCCCCTTCGATCGGAGCGGAGTGACCGACGACATCGTTGCCTCGGTGGTCCGGCAGTGGCAGGCCGTCAACCCCGGGCTCGACACCGGACCGATGGAGATCATCGGCCGGATCAACCGCTGCGCCGCCCTGCTCCAGCAGGCGGAGGACGCCCCCTTGCGCTCCGCCGGACTGACCCGTGCCGAATTCGACCTCCTCGGCGCCGTACGCAGGACGGACCGGGAGCTCACCCCCGGCGAGCTGGCCCGCGAGACCTTCTCCTCGGGAGCCGCCGTCACCAAGCGGCTGCGCGCGCTCCAGGACCGCGCCCTGGTCGAGCGCCGGGGCGACGCCCGCGACCGGAGGGTCGCCCATGTCCGGCTCACCGACGAGGGCCGGGCCCTGGTCGACCGGATCCTGCCCGAACAGCTCGCCTACGAACGCGCGGTGCTCGCCGGTCTGGACGGCGGCGCCCGCGACGAACTCGGCTCCAGGCTGGGCGAATTGCTCGTCCAGCTGGAGGGGCGGCTCGGCGGAGCCCGGCGCTGACCCGACGGCCCGGCCCGGGGTCTTCGCAGCCGCGTCAGCGCGGCGATTTCGCGCGTCACTCGTTCGTCGGTCAGGAATCTGCACCTTTCGATCCGGTTCGATCACTTGTGCCGTTGTCCTGTTCTGCCCGGCGAAAGTTGCCCACGCGCGGGCGATTTGCCCTGGAAAATACCCTTAACTGATGGTGCATGTTCGGGTTCTCCGGGCCCGGAGGGCCTTCTCGGGGAGCGATTTCAGCCGCGATCACTCACCGCGCACGCCCCGCAGCGCAGCGTGCAAAAACTGGCGAGTGTATTCCTCCCGGAGAGCTTCCGCAGGGGGTTGGGTGAATATGCCGAAGCACTGTTCTGATCTGGCTAAGCTCACGCGCAGTGAAGACGAGTTGAGATGAATTCGAGCACTTGTTCCTGAGTCTCCGCTCACGTGCGCATACATCCCGGAATCAACCGCCAGAGGGTTTTAGATGGTCCGTGTTGAATCACCGCCGACCGACAGAGAAATTCCCGTCGTCCGCGTAGTCCTGCTGCCCGTGGCCCTGCTCCTCGGCGCCACCGCCGCCGGCTCGGCGCTGGTCGCACCGGCCGCGCGGATACCAGTCGCCGTGTGCGGCGCGATCGCCACGCTCGTGGTCGCCGTACTCACCGTGGCGCTGCACCGCCGCCGACGCGCCATGCGCGTCCAGCGCGCGGAGTACGAACAGCGCATCGCCTATCTGGAACACCGCATCCTCTCGCACGACGCCGAGACGGTACGGCTCACCAAGGAAGTCATGCCCGCCGCCATCCGGCGGCTGCGCGTGGGCAACTCGCCCGAAGAGGTGATGCGCGACATCGTCGACGCGGACGCGGCCAACCGGCATCTGCCCAAGGCGCTGCGCGAGCAGGTCTACCAGGTCCTCGAAGTCATCGACAACGAGGAGGCGCGGCGTGACTCCGCTCAGCGCGCCTTCGTCAGCGTCGCCCGCCGTGTCCAGGCGATCGTGAACCGCCAGGCCAGCGAATTGCGCGAGATGGAGAACCACTACGGGCGCAACCCCGAGGTCTTCGACGACCTGCTGCGCATCGACCACGGCACCGCGCTGATCGGCCGCCTCGCCGACTCCATCGCCGTGCTCGGCGGCGCCCGCCCGAGCCGCCAGTGGCCCAAGCCCGTACCGCTGTTCAGCGTGTTGCGCGGGGCGATGTCCCGCATCCTGGAGTACCAGCGCGTCGAGCTGCACTCGATCGCCAAGGTCGCCATCGTCGGCACCTCGGTCGAACCGCTCATCCACGCCTGCGCCGAACTCCTCGACAACGCGACCCGCTACTCACCGCCCCAGACCCGGGTGCACGTCACCGCGGTCGAGGTGCAGACCGGCATCGCCATCGAGATCGAGGACGGCGGCGTCAGCCTCAGCGAGGAGGCCCGCGCCCGCGCCGAGAACATGCTCGCCCAGGCGCAGGCCGGCATCAACATGAACGACCTCGGGGAGTCTCCGCGCCTCGGCATGGCCGTCGTCGGCCGGCTCTCCCGGATGTACCAGCTCCAGGTGTCGCTGCGTCAGTCGGCGTACGGCGGCGTCCGCGCCGTCCTCATCGTGCCGCGCGACATGATCACCACCGGGCCCGCCCCGGGCATCGCCCACGGCATCGGCGCCACCTCGCGGCCCACCAGTTCCCTGGACATGTCGCAGCTCCAGCACGTGGTGCCGCCGCCCGGCAAGCGCAAGTCCAAGCCCGCCGCCACCGGCCCCGTGCCGTCCGTGGCCGCACCGGTCTCCACCGGAGCCCCAGCGGCCACGTCGCACCCGGCCCCGCACGCGGCAGCCATGGAGGACGACCTGCCCGTGGTCACCGAGTGGACCGAGAACGGGCTGCCGCAGCGCCGCAGCCGGGGCCGCGCCCCGCTCGGCTCGCACAACCTCCCGCAGCAGCCACCACCGCCCCCCGCCAACGGGTTCTCGCCCGGCGCGGACGAGGGAACGGACGGCGGACGCGGCGAGGAGAAGCCTCCCGGCCTCTGGCTGGAGGCCTTCACCAAGGCCGTCAACGGCGTACCGCAGGAACGAAAGCACGGCGAAGACTCCGATGACGCGTGGGACAAGGGAGACCTGAAGTGATCCAGCAGCGGGGAAACATGGACTGGATGCTCAAGGAACTGGCCGACGACGTTCCGAGCATCCACCAGATCGTGGTGCTCTCGTCGGACGGCCTGCGCATCGCGATGCACGGCGGCGATCCCGACGTCGCCGACCGGCTCGCGGCGGCCTGCGCCGGACTCCAGAGCCTGGCCGCCGCGGTGGCCACGGAGATCCCGTACAGCGACGGCCTCATGAAGCTCGTGGTCATCGAGGTGACGGGCGGGTTCTTCTACCTGATGGCGGCCGGGGCCGGCGCCTATCTCGCGGTCCTGGCCGGCGAGACCGTCGACGCCGGACTCGTCGGGGCCCGGATGCGGGACATGGTCGTGCGGATCGGAGCCCACCTGACCAGCCCGCCCCGCCACGGCGGGCAGTCCGGATGAGTGGTCCTCGACGAGAACGCCGCAAGGCCGATCCGGACCTGCACGATCCGGAACGGCTGTACGTGATCACCGGCGATCTCGACGACAGTGAACGGTCCGCGCTCGACCTGGTCACGATGGTCGTCGCGAAGGCGGAGCCCTCGCCGACCTTCCAGCCCGAGCAGGCGGCCATCCTGCGGCTCTGCCAGGCGCCGTTGTCCGTCGCCGAGATCTCGGCCTACCTCAGCCTGCCGTTCAGCGTGGTCACCTCGCTCCTGAGCGATCTCCTCGCGACCGATCTCATCCAGTCGCGTGCGCCGATCGTCCGTGCCACGCTCCCCGACAGGTCCCTTCTCGAAGCGGTGATGCATGGACTTCAGAAACTCTGACACGATCACCGGACCCCGTAGCGAGGACGTCCTTCCCACCACGGCCACCGCCGCGGTGAAGGTCGTGATCGTCGGCGGGTTCGGCGTCGGCAAGACGACCATGGTCGGTTCGGTGAGCGAGATCCGGCCGCTGACGACCGAAGAGACCATGACCCAGGCCGGCGTCGGCGTGGACGACAACGCCGGGGTGGAGACGAAGACCGCCACCACGGTCGCCATGGACTTCGGCCGGATCAGCCTCAGCGAGGAACTGATCCTCTATCTGTTCGGCACCCCCGGCCAGGAGCGCTTCTGGTTCCTCTGGAACGGCCTCTTCGAGGGCGCCCTCGGCGCGGTCGTCCTCATCGACACGAGACGGCTCGAAGTCAGCTTCGACGTCATCGGCCGGCTGGAGGAGCGCGGAGTGCCCTTCGTAGTGGCCGTGAACACCTTCCCCGACGCGCCGCACCACCCGGTCGAGGCCCTGCGCAGAGCCCTCGACCTGCCGGACGAGGTTCCGATGGTCGACTGCGACGCGCGGCTGCGGGCCTCCAGCCGCGATGTGCTGATGACCCTGATGCGCTATCTGCACAGCCTGGCCATCCCCCTCGCCTGACACCGAACCTCCTTCGGGACAACCCCGGTCCAGCAGATCCACGACCGGATCCGCGACCGGATCCGCGACCGGATCCGCGACCGGATCCGCGACCGGGGGCGCGCGCCATCCCGCGGCGCCTGCCCCCGGCCCGGTCCGGCCCGGGCCGCGAACCGACGACCCGTCCCGCCCGCCTGTGCACCAGCCCTGGAATCCTGATCCCTGGAGCCTCTGTGACAACCCCCTTCCACCACGAACCCGGCGCCGTGCCCCCGCCCCAGTGCCCGGCCCACAACCTCGACATCGGCCCCGGCGGACTGCGCCGGCTCTACGGCCCCGAGGCGGAGAACGACCCGGCGGGCCTCTACGACAAGCTCCGCGCCGAACACGGCACGGTCGCCCCGATCCTGCTCCACGGCGACGTTCCCGCCTGGCTCGTCCTCGGCCACAGCGAGAACCTCCACGTCACCCGTACGCCCTCCCAGTTCTCCCGGGACTCGCGGCGCTGGCGGGCCCTCCAGGACGGCAGCGTCGCCCCCGACCACCCGCTAGCCCCGATCTTCACCTGGCAGCCCGTCTGCGTGTTCGCCGACGGCGCCAAGCACGAACGGCAGCGCGGCGCGGTCACCGACAGCATGGAGCGCATCGACACCCGCGGGGTGCGCCGCCACATCAACCGCTTCAGTAACCGCCTCGTCAACGACTTCTGCGAGAAGGGCACCGCCGACCTGGTCAGCCAGTTCGCGGAGCATCTGCCGATGATGGTGGTGTGCGCGATCTTCGGCATGCCGGACGAGTACGACGAGCGTCTCGTCCAGGCGGCGCGGGACATGACGCGCGGCACCGAGACCGCCGTGGCCAGCAACGCCCACATCGTGTCCGTGCTGACGCGCCTGGTCGAGCGCCGCCGTGCCGAATCCGCGCCGGACCTGGCCTCCTGGCTCGTCGAGCACCCCGCGTCGATGACCGACACCGAGGTCATCGAGCATCTGCGCCTGATCATGATCGCCGCCTACGAGTCCACCGCCAACCTCATCGCCAACGTGCTGCGCATGGTCCTGATCGACCCGCGTTTCCGCGCCCGGCTCAGCGGCGGGCACATGACCGTCCCCGAGGCGGTGGAGCAGACCCTGTGGGACGAGCCGCCGTTCACCGCGGTGTTCGGCCGCTGGGCGGTGGGTGACACGGAGCTGGGCGGCCAGCAGATCAAGGCGGGCGACGCCCTGCTCGTCGGGATCGCCCCGGCCAACACCGACCCCACCGTCCGCCCGGACCTGGCCGCCGACATGAGCGGCAACCGCGCCCACCTCGCTTTCAGCGGCGGCCCCCACGAGTGCCCGGGACAGGACATCGGCCGGGCCATCGCCGACGTCGGGATCGACGCGCTGCTGATGCGCCTGCCCGACCTGGAGCTCGGTGTCGGGGAGGGCGAGCTGCGCTGGGTCGGCAACATCATGTCCCGCCACCTGGTCGAGCTGCCGGTGAAGTTCGCCCCCAGCCCCCAGCAGAAGCTGGACGCCGACCCGCTCTCGGTGATGGCCCGCGCCGCCCGTCCGGCCGACGCCTGGGAGATCTCCTCCCCGGCCAGGCAGGTCCCCGAGCCCCGGCACGAGGCGGCCG
Source organism: Streptomyces sp. CA-278952 (assembly GCF_028747205.1). NCBI lineage: Bacteria > Bacillati > Actinomycetota > Actinomycetes > Kitasatosporales > Streptomycetaceae > Streptomyces > Streptomyces sp. CA-278952. The sequence goes on along the minus strand of NZ_CP112880.1, from coordinate 922,006 downwards.
TGGCGCAGCCCGCCCACGCCCCGGGCGCCACACCCGCCCCGGCGCCGGGCCCCACGCCCACTCCCGCCCGGGGTGCCACACCCGCTCCCGCCCCGGCCGCGCCCTTCGAGCCCGAACCGGCTCCTTCCCCGGAATCCGCTCCGGTGGCGACGATCCCGCAGCAGCGCCGGCCGGCCGCCCCCGCCCGGCTCTGGCAGGCCGTCGTCCGCTGGTGGAGCGGCTACTGACCCGCCGTCGACCCCGATCGGCCGCGGCGGCCCCGGATCACGCCCACGGGCCCGGGGCCGCCGCGTCGCGCTCGGGGGCCATGGGTGCGGGCATCGCCGGGGAGGCCGGAGCTGCCCGTACCATCGAGCAGCGTGAAGCTGACAATTCTTGGCGGTGGCGGATTCCGGGTGCCTCTCGTGTACGGGGCCCTCCTCGGCGATCACGCCGAGGGCCGCGTCTCCCTGATCACGCTGTACGACACCGACGCCGACCGGCTCACCGCCGTCGCCCGCGTCCTGGAGGAGCAGGGGCGGGGCATCGCGGACGCGCCCGCCGTCGTCGCCACCACGGAGCTCGACGAGGCACTGCGCGGCGCCGACTTCGTCTTCTCCGCCATCCGGGTCGGCGGGCTGGCCGGACGCGCCGCCGACGAACGGGTGGCCCTCGACGAAGGCGTCCTCGGCCAGGAGACCGTCGGCGCCGGCGGCATCGCGTACGGGCTGCGCACCGTCCCCGTCGCCCTCGACCTCGCCCGCCGCATCGCCCGGCTCGCCCCGCACGCCTGGGTCATCAACTTCACCAACCCGGCGGGCCTCGTCACCGAGGCCATGTCCCGGCACCTGGGAGACCGGGTCATCGGGATCTGCGACTCGCCGGTCGGTCTCGGGCGGCGGGTCGCCCGCGTCCTGGGAGTCGACCCGGACCGGGCCTGGATCGACTACGCCGGGCTCAACCACCTCGGGTGGGTGCGGGGGCTGTACGTGGACGGGCGGGACGAACTGCCCCGGCTGCTCGCCGACCCGAAGCTGCTCGCATCCTTCGAGGAGGGCCGTCTCTTCGGCGCGGAGCTGCTCCGGTCGCTGGGCGCGATCCCCAACGAATACCTGCACTACTACTACTTCAACCGGGAAGCCGTACGCGCCTACCAGGAGGCCGATCAGACCCGGGGCGCCTTCCTCCGGGACCAGCAGGAGGGCTTCTACGCCCGCATGCGGGAGCCCGGCACCCCTGCCCTGGCCACCTGGGACCGCACCCGCGCCGAACGCGAGGCGACGTACATGGCGGCGAACCGCGAGGTCGCCGGGGCGGGGGAGCGGGAGGAGAGCGACCTGGAGTCCGGTGGCTACGAACAGGTCGCGCTCGCCCTGATGCGGGCCGTCGCCCGCAACGAACGCACCTCGTTGATCCTCAACGTCCGCAACCGCACCGCCCTTTCGGCCCTGGACGCGGACGCCGTCGTCGAGGTGCCCTGCCTCGTCGACGCCAACGGGGCCCACCCGGTGGCCGTCTCCCCCCTCCCGAACCACGCGGTCGGTCTCGTCACCGCCGTGAAGGCAGTGGAGCGGGCGGTGCTGGAGGCGGCGGAGAGCGGGTCCCGCGCGGCGGCCGTCCAGGCGTTCGCGCTGCACCCGCTGGTCGACTCCGTGGCAGTGGCCGGGCGGCTGCTCGACCGGTACGTCGAGGTCCATCCGCAGCTCGCCCACCTCGACCGGCCCTGACCCCGCGGGTCCCGCGTCGGAACGGTACGGGCCCGACCTGACCGGGCCCGGCTCGCTCCGACGCGGGACCCGCCGCCCGGTCGCCCGGGAGACTACGGCGCCGACACGGGGCTCGGCCTGCCGGCCGTGGCCCAGCTCGGCGCCACCCCGGTCACCTGGCAGACCATCAGGAAGAGCGGAATGGGCGGGGTGTACGGGGTGAGGCCGTCCGGAGAGTGGATCAGCCGGGGCCGCCCGCCGGGCACGTCCGCGTCACGCGCGTACGTCACCTGCCCGGGCCAGTCGAGATCCAGGTCGGAGCCGGCCGGGACGATCCACCACCAGCGGTCCGTGTCGGCGAAGACGCATCCGGTGCGCGGCAGATGGGACATGAGGCGGAAGCCGTGACGGGCGGGCACCCCGACCGCGTCACAGCCCAGGGTGGTCGACATCGAGGCCGGCAGGACCAGCCGCACCCGGCCGCCGCCACGGGCCTGCTCGGGCGTCCGGGCCCGGTGTGCCGAGCGGAACCTGGCCATCGCGTTCTTCAGCATGGCCGCTCCGAGCCGGACGGCTGCTCCGCGTCGGCCGCCAGCTCCGCCCAGACGATGCGTCCGGAGGCGTTCTGGGCGTCGTGCGAACCCCAGGCGCTGCTCATCGCGTCGACCAGGAGCAGACCGCGGCCGTGCTCGTCGTCCGACGAGCGGCGCAGCCGCGGACCGTCGGGCTGGTGCCCCTGGTCCTGCACGGCTATCCGCAGTCGTCTGCCGAGCCGGCTCAGCTCGCACACCACCCGGGTGCTCGCGGTGTGCACGACGGCGTTGGTCACCAGCTCGGAGACGATGAGGACAGCCGCGTCACCGGTGTCACGGCCCAGGTCCCAGGCGTCCGTCCGGGCTCGCGTCAGCTCGCGCGCACCGGCCACCGACTCGGGGTGCGCCGGTAGCGCGAAGCAGTAACGGAGCGCCTCCGTCCCGGGGCTGAGGTCCATGAGCCGGGGGATGAGCGCACTGCCAGGTGCCACGACCGATTCCTCACAGTGGGGGCTGCGTCACGCTTCGTTCCCCGGGTGATCGGGGGCGGGCGTGACTGAGCGAACTGGTTCGGGAGCCAACTCTCCCCCTGACGATGACACTTGGCAAGAGGCACTCTGAAATTTCCAGAGTGACTGTGTCGTTGGGGGCGCACGCATGGCACACTGCTCGCAAAACAGCGCATGGGGAGGTCTGAAGTGAGCGAACCGCGGTCCGCCCCGACCGTGGGCCAGGTCGTTCTCGGCAAGCGCCTGCAGGATCTGCGCGAGCGTGTCGGTCTGACCCGTGACCAGGCGGCGAAGGTGCTCAGGGTCGCCCCGGCGACGATACGCAGAATGGAAACGGCCGAGGTCGGGCTGAAGATCCCCTACGTCCAGCTGCTGCTGAAGGCGTACGGCATCGCCGACCAGGAGGCCGACGCCTTCGTCGACCTGGCCGAGGAGGCGAACAAGCCGGGCTGGTGGCAGCGTTTCCACGACGTCCTGCCCGACTGGTTCAGCATGTACGTCAGCCTGGAGGGCGCGGCGAGCCTGCTGCGCATGTACGAGCCGCACTTCGTGCCCGGACTCCTCCAGACCGAGGACTACGCACGTTCCGTGATGCGGACCGGAGCCGTCGGCCAGACCCGGCCCGAGGACATCGAGCGCCATGTGGCGCTGCGGATGGAGCGCCAGTCCCTGCTGGCCAAGGAGGACGCTCCCCGACTGTGGGTGATCATGGACGAGACCGTCCTGCGGCGACCCGTCGGCAGCGCGCAGGCGATGCGCGGGCAGATCGACAAGCTGCTCGAAGCCACGGAGCTTCCCCACGTCACGCTGCAGATCGCGGAGTTCGCCACCGGCCACCACCCGGGAACCTACGGGCCGTTCGTCCTCTTCCGGTTCGCCATCCCCGAACTCCCCGACATGGTCTACAGCGAGTACCTGACCGGAGCCGTCTACTTCGACGCCCGACCCGAGGTGGCCTCCTATCTCGAAGTCATGGACCGCATGGCGGCTCAGGCCGCGACTGCACAACGCACGAAGGAAATCCTCCGGGACTTCCGCAAGGAGCTGTGATGAACCACATATACAACGGCATGCCCGCCGGTGACCTCGGCTCCGAAGGCTGGTACAAGCCGTGGAGCGGCGGGAACGGCGGCAACTGCGTCGAGGCCATGAAGCTCGCCGACGGGCGGGTCGCCGTACGCCAGTCCGCCGACCCGGACGGCCCCGCTCTCATCTACTCCAACGGCGAGATCGCCGCGTTCATCCAGGGAGCCAAGGCAGGTCAGGCCGACTTCCTTCTCACCTGACAGCTGACCCCTCCTCTGTACGGACTCTGTACGGACACCCGACCACGGAGCACGCCATGACCGGGCAAGAACCCCACTCCATCGAGATCGACACCAGCAAGCCGCATCCGGCCCGGATGTACGACTGGTTCCTCGGCGGCAAGGACAACTACCCGGTCGACGAACAGATGGCGCGACAGCTGCTCGCCCTGGACGCGCGGGGCCGCGACATGGCGCGGGTCAACCGGGCGTTCATGCACCGGGCCACCCGCCGGCTCGCCGAGAGCGGGGTGCGCCAGTTCCTGGACATCGGCACCGGCATACCCACCGAGCCGAACCTCCACCAGATCGCCCAGAGGACCGCCCCCGACGCACGCGTCGTCTACTGCGACAACGACCCGATCGTGCTCGCCCACGCGGCGGCGCTGCTCCGCTCCACGCCCGAGGGCGCCACCGAGTACATCCAGGCCGACGCCCGCAGGCCGGAGACCATCCTGGCGGAGGCCGGCAAGGTCCTCGACTTCGACGAGCCGATCGCCCTGTCGATGCTGGCCCTGCTGCACTTCATCGACGACGAGGACGGCGCGGGCGAACTGGTCGACAAGCTGGTCGAGCAGCTACCCTCCGGCAGCTATCTCGTGCTCTCGCACACCACCGGCGACTTCAACCCGGAGGGCGCCGCGCAGGCACGGGCCATGTACAAGGCGCGCGGGATGACGTTGCGTCCCCGCAGCCGCGCCGAACTCACGGCGTTCTTCGACGGTCTCGAACTCGTCGAGCCGGGCGTCTCGCTCTCCGCCGACTGGCATCCGGAGCTCGGGGAGGTCATCGACGTCCCGGGCGACGAGCCGATCCCCGGCTACGCCGGCGTGGCCCGCAAACCCTGAGCCCGCCGCCACGCGTCACAATGGACCCATGTCACGACGCACCTCCCGGCCGGGCCCCGCCGCCGCGCGGATCACCTCCGCCTCCCCGTGCCCCTGCGGCCTGCCCGCCGCCTATGGGGAGTGCTGCGGCCGCTTCCACTCCGCCGGCGCCGCCGCGCCGACCTGCGAGGCCCTGATGCGCTCCCGGTACGCGGCCTTCGTCGTCCGGGACGCGGCGTACCTGCTGCGCACCTGGCACCCCGGGACCCGGCCGCCCGGCGTCGACTTCGACCCCGCGATGCGTTGGACGGGGCTGGACATCCTGGACACCACCGAGGGCAGCGCCTTCCACTCCACCGGGACGGTCACCTTCCGCGCCCACTACACCGACGACGGTCGCCCCGACTCCCTCCACGAGAAGAGCCGCTTCGTCCGGCACGAGGGCGCCTGGGTCTACACGACGGCCGTCTTCGTCGACTGAGCCCGCCCGTACGGCAGGGGCCGCGACCGGGAGCGGGCCGGGCCCCGGGCCTCAGACCGGTGCCCCCACCCGCCTCGAACCGCCGGGACCGGCCGCCGGGGACAGCTCCTGGGCCAGGTCCTCCGCCAGCAGCCGTTTGGCGATCACGTCCACGGTGGCCCGGAGCTGACGGTCGTCGGGTCGGGCGCCGTCCTCGGCCAGGCGCTCGTTGAGCCAGTGGCCCCAGGCGTCGGAGATCACCGCGGCCTCGCGCCGGCCCGCCGCGGTGTGCGAGAAGATCCGGCCGTCGCCCGTCAGATAGCCCTCCTCGATCATCCGGTCGAAGACGGGCACCAGCACCTCCGGCGGGACGCGGTGCCGGGCCGCGATCAGCCCGAGGCCCGCGTGGCCCACCATCCGGGTGAAGAGGTCCACCTGCATCACCGCCCAGGCCCCCGCCAGGTCGAGGCGGGTGTCGGACCCGGCGGTGATCTGCCGGGCGGTGTCCGGGCCGGCGCCGTGCAGGATCGTGGCCACGGAGTACTCCAGGACCTTCGCCGAGTCCCCACTGCCCGGCTGGGCGAAGCCCTCGCCCATGTCCGTCGACCCGAGCCGGGCCGAGTCCCGCAGCTTCACCTCCTTCAGGAACAGCGCGACGACGAAGCCGATCAGGGCGACGGGCACCGTCCACAGGAACACGGTGTGCAGGGTGTCCGCGTAGGCCAGGGCCAGCGGTTCCGACTGGGCAGCGGGCAGCGCGTGCAGCGCCTGCGGGTTCTGCGAGGCGCGGGCCAGGGCCGCCGGGTCGCCGCCCGCCGCCACCGCCCGCGCGACGCCGTCGGTGAGGTTCGGCTTCAGCGCGTTGGCGTAGATGGTGCCGAACACCGCCGTGCCGAAGGCGCTGCCCAGGGTGCGGAAGAACGTCACGCCCGACGTGGCCGTGCCCAGGTCCTCGTAGTCGACGGTGTTCTGCACGGCGATCGTCAGCACCTGCATGGCCAGACCGATGCCGAGCCCCAGCACCACCATGTAGAGCGACTCGAGCCAGACGCCGGTCCCCGGCCCCATCCGGGACAGCAGGAACAGCCCGGCCGCCATGACCAGCGTCCCCACGATCGGGAACACCCGGTAGCGGCCCGTCTTGCTCACCACGTTGCCGCTGAAGATCGAGGCGGCCAGCAGACCGACGACCAGCGGCAGCGTCCGCACCCCCGAGAGCGTCGCCGAGTCCCCGTCCACGTACTGGAGATAGGTCGGCAGGAAGATCATCGAGCCGAGCATCGCGAACCCCACGATGAAGCTGAGGATCGAGCAGACCGTGAACACCGGGTTGCGGAACAGCCGCATCGGCAGCATCGGTTCCTCCGCCCGCGTCTCCACCACGCAGAACAGCGCCAGCGCGAGCAGCCCGCCGGCGAACAGCCCGATGATCATGGGCGAGCCCCAGGCGTACTCGTTCCCGCCCCAGCTCGTCGCCAGGATCAGCGCGCTCGCCCCGACGGTGACCAGCGCGATCCCGGCGTAGTCGATGACCGGCCGGCCGGCGGCCTTCACCGATGGAATGTTCCGGGCGGCGGCGATCACCACCACGATGGCGATCGGCACGTTGACGTAGAACGCCCAGCGCCAGGTCAGATGGTCGGTGAAGAGCCCGCCGAGCAGCGGCCCGATCACCGTCGAGATGCCGAACACCGCCCCGATCGCGCCCTGGTACTTGCCCCGTTCGCGCAGCGGGATCACGTCCGCGATCAACGCCATCGACGTGACCATGAGGCCGCCCGCGCCGATGCCCTGCATACCGCGCCAGATGATCAGCAGCAGCATGTCCGACGCGAGGCCGCACAGGAACGAACCCGTGATGAAGATGATCGCCGAGACCTGGAAGACCAGCTTCCGCCCGAACAGGTCACCGAACTTGCCCACCAGGACGGTGGCCACCGTCTCCGCCAGCAGATAGGCGGTGACCACCCACGACATGTGCGCGGCCCCGCCCAGCTCCGAGACGATCGTCGGCAGGGCCGTGCCCACGATCGTCTGGTCCAGGGCCGCGAGCAGCATGCCCAGCACGATCGTCGCGAAGACGATGTTCCGCCGCCGCCGGTCGAGGACGGGCGGCGGCGCGGCGGCACTCTGCGCGGCGGGAGCTTGCTCGCTGGCAGTGGTCACCTCTGCACCCTCACACCGGCCCCACGCCCCCGCATGCGGGGGCGGTCCGGACGGGGGTCGGCCCTCAGGGCGTGTTTCGAAAGTCCCGCCTGCTCGGCGACGCCTGGCACTTCCCCAAGCTCTCGGCTTCGCTCGAGCAGGGGAGACCCCATCCCTCGCCGCGTTGTCGGGATCACCCCGATACATCCAGTATCGGGGCGACCCTCCGCCTTGCGATCGCACGCACCAGACGCCGCCGAGCCCGCCCTCCGGGCGGACGGCGCTACTTTCGAAACACGCCCTGGCGGGGCAGTAGCGAGGCGATCGACGTCTTCAGCCGCGCCACGAACGCCTCACGGACGTCCTCGCCGACCCGGTCGAGCGACAGATACGGGTTGAGGTCCTCCAGCTCGACGAGCAGCAGCGCGCCGTCCGCCGTCCGGCAGGCGTCGACCCGCTGGATCCCGTGGTCGAGGGAGTTCCAGGCGATGAAGCGCCGGGCGAACGCCAGATCCTCCGCGCTCGCCGCGTACGGCTCCAGCACCCAGCGCCGTTCCGGGTCCGGCGCGTACAGCGCGTACTGGAAGTCGTGGTCGACGAAGTAGAAGGACACCTCGTGGCGGAAGTCGATGCGCGGCTGGACGAGGAGCGAACCCTCGTCCGCACGCTCCAGCTCGGTGGCCGCCTCCGCCGCCGTGACGAAACGCAGCCCGACCGAGTCCGCCCCCTGCTTCGGCTTGACCACGTAGGCGGGCGCGTCGGGCAGCCTCGGCAGCTCCGCCGCCCGGTCCACCGTGGGGATGACCGGCAGGCCGGCCCGGTCCATCTCGACCAGATACTGCTTGCCCGCCATGTCACCACGCCCGCCCAGCGGGTTGTAGACCGGCGTCCCCAGCTCCCTGGCCCGGGAGCGGTACGCGTCGTACGCCTCCCGGTGGTGCAGCACCGGCCCGCTGTTGCGGACGAGCACGGTGTCGAAGCCCTCCAGCAACGCGGCCGCGTCCCGGGGGTGGCAGAGAGCGACGTCGAACGACTCGCGCAGCCGGGAGCCGAGGTAGATGTCCTCGTCGCAGTAGCGGCGGCCGCGGGCCTCGTACGCGAGATCGGTGACGAGCAGGAGGGACGGGCGGCGTGCGCCGGCGGGTGACGCGGCGGTCATGAGGTTCTCCCGGGGTCAGGACGCGGACGGACGATCACTATCGCCGACGCCCGGCCGGCCCTGCGGAGCGGGTGGTTCCCCTACGCCCGGAAGCCCTCGCGCCCGGATCCTCGTACGCCCGGATGCCCTCGCGCCCGGGCCCTCACCGCTTCCGGTGGCAGCCCGCGGCCCCGCGGGTCAGACAGCGTCCGTGGACCCGCCCCGTACGGCCGCCACCCACTCGACGAGCAGCCGCTCGTACTCCCGGCGGCCCTCGGGCGACACCACACCGCCGTCGGCGACCAGAGCGCGGATCTCCGCGTTCAGCTCAACCATCGGGCGGGCAGGCGTCGGCTCGGTCGAAGTGGAGGTCATGTGAAGAGGCTAGTGGCAGGGGAGCCGGAGAGGCACCGGTCAAACGTGTGGGGCCCACCACGGGCACCGTTCGTCGTCGGCCCCGAGGCCGTGCCGACCCGCTGTCGTACCGGGTCGCGGCGCTCTCCACGCCGTCCTCACCGGTCGCCGCGGATCGTCACGACCGGACGATCCGAACCCTGTTGCCGCACGTCGGCGACGTGCGGCGCGGCCTCGGCGCTGTTGCGTACCCGCCCCGACGCGCTCGGTGACGATCTCCGTCCGGCCTGGCCCGACGGAGATTTCCACGGCGCCGTTCCACATCGGTCTACGCGTTCGGGGCGACGAGGATCACACGGATTCTGGGCGGATGAGGACCGGTGAGGACCGGATGAAGACCGGATCAGGAGCGGATCAGGCCGCCACCCCCGGCCTCCGCCTCCGCCGCCTCCGCTTCCGCCTCAGCGGATGTGCCGACCCGAGATCGCCCGCGCGATGACGAGGCGCTGGATCTCGCTGGTGCCCTCGAAGATGGTGTAGATCTTCGCGTCGCGGTACATCCGCTCCACCGGATGCTCCCGGCTGTAGCCCGCGCCGCCGAGGACCTGGACCGCCTTCTCCGTTGCCGCGACCGCGAGTTCTCCGGCCCGCAGCTTCGCCATGGAGCCCTGGCCCGCGTCGAAGGTCCGGTCGTTGCGGGCCATCCAGGCGGCCTGCCAGATCAGCAGACGTACGGCCTCGATCTCGGTGCGGATATCGGCCAGGGCGAAGGCGATCGACTGGTTCTCGATGATCGGCCTGCCGAACGCCTCGCGCTCACCGGCGTATTCCAGGGCGTACTCGTAGGCAGCCCGGGCGATGCCGAGTGCCTGCGCCGCCACGGTCGGGCGGCTGACCTCGAAAGTCGCCATCGCCGCCTGGCCCTTGGCGGTGCCGCCCTCGCGTGCCCTGGCGAGGCGGGCGTCCAGCTTCTCCTTCCCGCCCAGCAGACAGTGCCCCGGTACGGTCACCTCGTCGAGGAAGAGATCCGCGGTGTGCGAGGCGCGCAGCCCCAGCTTCTTGACCGTACGGCCCGCCGTCAGGCCCTTCGTGCCGGGCGGCACGATGAACGCGGCCTGTCCGCGGGCCCCGAGCGCTGGATCGACCGAGGCGACGACGACGTGGACCTCGGCTATGCCGCCGTTGGTGATCCACGCCTTCTGACCGGAGATCACCCAGGAGTCGCTCGCCTCGATGTAGCGGGCCTTCGTCGTCATCGCGGAGACGTCGGAGCCGGCCCCCGGTTCGGATACGCAGAAGGCGGCGACCTTCGGGTCGTCCTCGTCCCCGTAGCACTGCGGCACCCACTCGGCGAGCTGGTCCGGGGTGCCGGAGGCGAAGATTCCGGCGACCGCGAGCGAGGTGCCGAACAGGGCCATGCCGATGCCGGCGTCGCCCCAGAACAGCTCCTCGTTGGCGATCTGGAGGGAGAGCCCCGTGGGGTCCCCGTACAGGTCGGCGAGCGACTCGAATCCGTACAGCCCGATCCGGGCGGCCTCCTGGATCACCGGCCAGGGGGTTTCCTCCCGGGCATCCCACTCGGCGGCGGCCGGGCGTACCACCTGGGCGGCGAAGCCGTGCACCCAGTCGCGCAGGTCCTGCTGCTCCTCGGTCAGGGCGAGGGAGAAGAAGCTCATGGGCTCACGCCTTCGGGATGTCGAAGTAGCGGGTCAGGCCGGAGGCGAGGCCGACGTCACCGGCGACCTTGAGCTTGCGCGTCATGAACATGGTGACGGGATTGCCGTTGCCGGAGACGAGCTTGAGGAACTCCGCGTCCCCCATCGTCAGCGTGGTGCGCGGTTCGGCGTCCGAGCGGCCGGGGGTGACCCGGCAGGCTCCGTCGGCTATGGCGGTCTCGTAGAAGGCGTCGCTCTCCCCGGTGATCCTCCAGCGGATCAGCGCGGTGAGGCCGCCGGCCGCCTCGGGCCGGAACCGCTGCTTCATCCGGCCGAAGACCTCGCCGAGTATCCGGGTGCGCAGCTCGCCCCGCATGACCTCGGCGAGCTGCTTCGCGGACAGGCTCTTGACGATGCGGGCGAACTCCTCGGGTGCGACCGCCGAGAAGTCGAGCCCGGACAGGTCGTCGGTGAGGTTGCCGCTGCTGGTTCCGTCCACGCCAGTTCCTTACTCCAAAGTAAACTTACTTTTGAGTAAGGTAAGGGGAGTGGCGGCGCCCCGCAAGGCCGGTCCGCGGCCGGTCGTGGTGAGGGGGAAGGCGGGCGGTGAGGGGTGGGAGGCGGTCAGAAGGGTGAGCCCGGGAGCACGGCGAGTCCGGGGTGGTGCGCGGCCAGCATCTTGTTGGCGCGGGCCAGGTCGGAGAGGGCCTGTTCGCGGTCGGCCTGGTCCTCGACGCCGAGCCGGGGGCCGCGGAACCTGCGTACCTCGCGGGCCGCGCAGTCGGCGTCGAACTCCGCCTGGAGGATGTGCGGCGGAATGCACGAACCGATCAGCGCGGCGACCCGGTCCGGGATCGGCACGGGGACGAGGAGGTGCGAGGCGGTCATGGGACGTTCCCTCTCGGATGGTTGGCCAGGAGGCGGTGCACGGGGCCTGCCGCCTGATGGGCGGCAGGTTCCTTCCTGTGTACGGGACGTGGTTCCGGGTTTCTCGTCGGATACGTCTCCGTGTCGCAACCGTTTGGGACTGACCGTCTATTTCGCCTTACGCGCCGGTAAGTTGACCCGCCGCGCCGAACGTGATCCGGATCAGGGGGTTGTGCCCGTGGCCCGGGAGCGCAGCCGCAACGCGCGCAGCACCGCCTCGGTGGCGAAACGGCTCTCGGGATCGACGAGTTGGTCACCGAAGATGGTCTCCAGGCTCCGCATGCGGTAGCGCACGGTCTGCGGGTGGACATCCAGCAGTGCGCCCATCTGGGCCGCGGTGCCCCGGGTGTCGAGCCAGATCCGCAGCGTCTCGACCAGCCGGTCGCGGCGGGTGGCGCTGATCCCCGCGACGGCGGCCAGCTCCCGCTGGGCGAGCTGGTCCAGCAGGGCGGGGTCGGACAGCAGCCACAGGGTGGTGAGGTGGTCCTCGCAGCGGATCAGCGGTGCGTCGTCGATCACGCCGGAGTCGACGAGCTCCAGGACCCGGCGGGCCCAGCGGATCGACTCGCAGGCCAGCGCCGTGGGCACGGTCAGCCCGATCGCCGTGCGGCCGGCCGGCAGGGCCTGTTCCAGCATGGTTCTTCGTGTGTCGTCCAGTGCTCCGGGGATGAGCAGATGGGGCTGCGGGGCGCTGAGATCGACGAGGAGGTCGCGGTCCGCGCTGAGCCGGTCCAGCTCCGCCGGGGCGCGGACGGCGATCAGTGTGACCTCTTCCGGCAGCGCCCACCCGACCTGCTCGCACAGATCCGCGATGGCGCTGCCGGGGGCCGGGCGCCCGGCGAGGATGAGGTGGAGCAGGCGGCGGCGCAGCGCCTCGCTGTGCTCGCCCGACTGGGACTGCACTTCCTGGAATCCCTCCCGGGAAAGCGATTCCAGTTCGTCGACGTAGGCGAAGAGCGCGTCGGCGAAGCTCAGCATCAGGGTGGGGGACAGGTGGTAGCTCTGCCCGACCTTCTTCGCCCGCCGCAGGGCCACCCGTGCGCCCAGCCGGTAGGCCCCCTGGAGGGTGTCCATGCTCCGGCCCTCGTACGCCTCGAACCGTCCGAAGCGCCGGCACATGTCGTCGCGGAGCGTGGTGGAGGAGGAGGGCTCGGCCACCAGATCGACGAAGGAGGCGAGGCTCTGCTCCACGCCCACCCGGATGGCCTGCCCGTTCGGGCCGTCGAGCAGCCGGGCGTATTCCGGATAGGCCCGGGTGACCTCGACGCCGATTTCCTTGATGAGGCTGGGCAGTTCGGGCCGCATGATCGCCGCGAATTCCTGGGGGAGCGGCCCCAACGGGTCTTCGGTATCCAGCGGCTGTATGAGATGTGGCATGACAGGTCCCCTTGCTCTCGGCGCCCGGTGGTGGGGTGAGGCGGTGGGGGGAAAGCGCTCCCACGAACCGACAGGTGCGTACCAAGTTCGCGACGAAGATAGACCAACGAACAGGCACTGCACACCACTTGGACAAGATCGAAGTGCAGGGGGCACACAACCCGGCCGCACTGTGCGACTTCCGTGCAGGTCGGGCGGCACTACGCGCTTTCGGACAATGAATTTCGGCCGCGTGCTCCGACGATGACAACAAAGCCGTTCCGCTGCCCGGAGATGTCCCCTCAGTGGTGCGCGCGGTGTCGGTCGATCCTCGTGACGAACGGGCGTGCAGACGGCTCACCACGGCGAATGCGGGTGGGTGGCCGCTTTTTGCTGAGCGTTTTCGGCCGAGTGGCTGATTTGCACGCCATCCGTGCGTGGGCGGAGGCGGGACTTCCGCCGCCCCCGCCCCCGGGGGGCCGGGTACGCACGGCACGCGGGGTTCCGGTCGCCGCTGCGCAATTGCCGGCCCCCGGGTGCGCATTCCTTGACAAGGGAACGGTGTCCCGATGCTCATTTCCGGATCAAAAAGAGTGCGATGCAAAGAATCTTAGACGGACGGATTGTGTCGCCCGGTTTCCCGCGAGTAACATCACGCCTCGATCAATTCGGTCACGAAATCTGCCCGAAATTTGATGCTCCGATCCTCCGCCCCCGGACCCACCGGGACTCCGACACCGTCGAGAAGTCGCCGCGGTGCGGTCGCGCATTGCGAAACCGCTCAACTTCGTGCACGAGGCCGCGCCACGGCGGCCGACAGAGGGGACGACATGAGATCCGTTTCCAATCGAACCCGCGTAGGTCTGCTCGCGGCGTTCACGGCATTCAGTGCTCTGCTCTCCACCGGCTCGGCCACCGCCGCCACCCAGCTCAACGGTGACTGGGCGCCCTTCGACCGCTGCCCGGTCGACGCGGCCCCCATGCTGGCCGCGGACGGCCTCAACACCATCGCGACCTGCATAGCGTCGAGCTCGGCCACCGGAACCATCACGCTGGGCAAGACGAAGGTCCCCACCGGCAACACCGACCTGCAGCTCGGAGTCATCCAGCGCCCCGACGGCACCGCCTCCCTGGTGGCCCCTCCCGAGGGGGCGCTGACCGCGGACCCGGCGGAGGTTCCCGGCGGGCTGATCGGACTGATGTGTCCCAGCGGAATTCCGCTCGTATCGGGAATCTGCCGCCAGTTGACGGACAACAATCTCAACCGGATCACAGCCACCATCGAACCGGCCGGAGCGCCACGCGACTTCCATATGAGCGCGGCATTCTCCACCGGTGAGCCCATTCTCACCATCCCGGTCCGCATCCACCTCAAGAATCCGTTCCTCGGTGACAAGTGCTACATCGGGACCACTTCCAACCCGGTGCTCCTGAAGCCCCAGAACATGACGGCGCCGAGCCTCTCACTGCAGCGGTTCTCGGCCGACGGCACCCCGAACGACGACGAGGGCGAGATGGGGCGCTACACCTTCGACGGCGCCGACCAGGGTGACGCCACGTTCGCCGTTCCCGGGGCCAGCGGCTGCGGTGCCGGGCTCCTGGACTGGGCGGTGAATCTCAAGACCGGTCTCCCGTCCGCCGCCGGAAAGAACAGCGTGACGCTCGACGCCACCACGACGTACTTCGGCAGCCCCTACGACCCCGCCGGCCTCGCGCCGAACGAGGGCAGGAAGCTGTCCGAGTTCTGGCACTCCGCGAAGCGGTAGCCCCGGTCCCGGCCCGCCGGACCCGCCCTGACGCCGAAGTCCCAGGAGGTGATGCGCGACCCGCCCCCCATTCCTTGTCCGCGCACCTCGACACGAGCCGGTGCCGTGGACCCGCCGAGTGCCGCACCGTCCGGCACGGCGAGCAACTGAGCAAGCGCCTCTCCAGTCACGTTCAGTCGAATCCCCAACGGAACGAGAAAAGGGAGTACCCCCATGTTCAAGCGAACCGGTGTCCTGACCGCGATCGGTGCCGCCGCGGCATCCGTCGTCCTGGCCGCCCCGTCGGCCGTCGCCGCGCCGACCAGCTGGACGATCAGCCCCACCGGCGCCTTCAACGGCAGCGCCGGAGTGACCGTCCTGACCGACAACAACGGCAACAAGATCCAGTGTGCGACGTCCGCCGCCTCGGGCTCGGCGCCGACCTCCCCGGTCGCCGGGAGCCCGGCCAAGCTCGCGTCGATCTCGGGCATCTCGTTCAACTCGCCGTGCACCGGGCCGTTCAGCTCGACGTGGACGGTGACCACCACGCCGCCGTGGGAGATCTGGGGCCTGGACTACGCGGCGGGCGCCGGCACCAACTCCACGGGCCAGGTGACCGGTGAGATCAGAACGATCAAGGCGAAGGTGTCCGGGAGCAGCATCCTGGGCCCCTGCACCTTCAACGTGACCGGGAAGGTCGCGGCCAAGTACAACAACCCGAGCGCGGGCGGCAGCAACGGCACGCTGAACACCGCGGGCGGCGGGCTCACTCTCTCCATCGCGAACAAGGTCGGCGGCGGCTGCGGCATCGTCGGCACCACCGCCAGCTTCCAGGGGCTGTACACCATCGTGAACGCGGCGACGGGCAAGTCTCCGGTCATCAGCGGGTGACCCACCGCCGATGACGTCCCGCACCTGAGTGTTGTGCCCGGCCGTGCGCACCCGGCGGCCGGGCACGCCCCGTTGTCGCGCACCCGCCGACAAGGGCGCGGCCGTGGATTGTCACCGGCTGCCAAAGTCCGAGCATCCGTGATCCGAACGGAAACCCGGCTCTTCCCAGGCGTCGTCGGCGTGCGTACCGTACCCGTCGGTAGGGGCCGTCTCGCCCGTCCGGCCGACGTACGGCCGAGGCCGGCCGACGTACCACCGAAGCCCGCCCGACGTCCGGACGAACTCCGCTCGACGTCCGTTCGAACTCCGCTCGACGTCCGCCCGCAGGGGTCGTTGCCGAGAAGTGGACCCGCTGTCCGCAGCCATCCCTGGGCCCACGCGCGCCGGAAGGACACATCCGTATGACCGTCGATGCACGCGCCGCAGCGAGACGACCGATCCACTGGGCCGTGGGCGGGGCGCTCGTCGTCGCCACCGCGCTCGTCCCCAGCGCCGAGTCGGCCGCCGCGGAACAGACCTCGGAGGTCGCCCTCCGCTACGCCTGCCCGTTCCCCTCCGGGCCCGAGGAGGTGGGCGTCGTCGTCTCGGCGGTGCTGCCCACCTCGGTCCGCACCGGCGAGGAGATCCGCCCGTCCCAGGTCTCCGTCGAGGTGAACCTGGAGCCCACGGCGCTCGCCCGGTTCGGGGAGCTGGACGCCGCCACCCTGTCGGCCGTCGCGCGGCTCACCGTCCGCAACACCGTCGGCGACCGGTCCGCCGACGCCTCCTGGCAGGATCTGACCGCCCCGCCCGTCGCCCTGCCCGGGCCCGACGGGGGCGGCCTGGCCCTGACCGCGACCGGTGACGTGCCGACGGTCTCCTTCGGCAGCCCCGGGCGCGCGACGCTGGCCCCCGCCGAACTCGCCCTCTCGCTGTCCTCGCTCACCGGATCCGGCGAGCCGACCACGCCCCCCGGGCTCGACGTCACCTGCGAACCGGCCCCGGGCCAGGAACCCGAACTCGCCGCGATCACCGTCCGCGGCGACAGCGACCCCACGGCCCCCGCTCCCCAGCCGTCGGCGAGCGACCCCGCACCGGACCCGGCCCCCACCCGGCCGGCCGAGGGCCTGTCGCCCGGCGCCCGGGAGAAGATCGACGCCCTCACCGACGAACGGCTCGAAGCCCTGGACGGCGAGGACCCGGGCAGCTGCCCGATCGAGATCCCGCCCGAGTGGGTGATGACCACCGCCGAGACCTACGCGGCCGGCTACGCCAACGCCGCCAAGCTGGACGGCGCGGCGGCGCTGGGGCCCGCGTTCATGAAGGTGGTGCTCAACAAGCGCTACATCAACGACTCGTGCGCCTCGACCGTCGACGTCAGCTCGGAGGTGAACTTCGACTACCAGGGGCGTCGCCAACTCCCCCCGACGAAGGCCACGTTCCTCAGCTACGGATTCATGCCGACGACCGCGACGATGACGCTGGAGCAGGTGGGCCCCCCGGCCGCGATCCACACGCACACGGTCACCAACACGCCCACCTATCCGGAGGAGACGACCGTCACGGCCCAGCTCGTGATGCGGCTCTCCGACGTCGAGGTGAACGGCGTCCCCCTGGACGTGGGCCCCGACTGCCGCACGGTACGCCCCTTCGAGCAGGTGCTGAGAGGGTACGGCCAGAGCTATCCGCCGGCCGGTTACCTCGTGGCGACCGGCGGCAGCCTGACCGGGTACGCCCACATCCCGCCCTTCGAGGGCTGCGGTGTGGGGGAGGACCTCGACCCGATCTTCACCTCGGCCATCTCCAGCCCGGGCAAGAAGGCCGACAACTACACCAAGATGACCCAGGCGCCCCTGTGCGTGGCCACGAACCCGGAAGGGCCGGACTGCCCGCCGAGGGTGCCGAAGCCCGAGCGCTGACCCGAACGCCTCCCGAACGCCTCCCGAGCGCTGACCCGAACACCCCCGGGCGCCGGCCCACCCCCGAGCCCTTCCGGTTTCCCGACCGGAAGGGCCCTTTTCTGCCCACCGGCCGTCGTGTGATTCCTCATCATCCGACAGGTTTGCCGCGCGGATTGCTCACCCGCGAACAAATCTCCGCCCCGCATGAATTCTCGCCGAGGAAAGTCTGTACCCAGTATTGCGAAGTCAGGTTACCGGCCCGTAGCGTCCCAGACGTGCCGATCAAAACCGACTGCGTGCCTGTTCGGCGGGCACACCCGGGCCCGGTTCGCTCCGCTCCGGTCCTGGGGCCCACCGGATCAAGCGCTCCCTGCTTGCGCAGATTTCGACAAGGACGGGAACCGGCCTTGTCACCGAATGACAAGTGATCCATTCTCAGCCCCGCGTCCGCCGATCTCCGCTGTTCAACGGCTTGCCCTGGCGGTTTCGACGGACATAACGTGCGCCCCCTGGTGCATGTGTGACGAGCCGCCATCGCTTTTCTCAGAGCCGGAGCGCCAATCGATGAACACGTTCACCGCCACTTCGAGGGAGGGCCGATGGGAATCGAAGTAGTCGTCGAGGGCCTGACGAAGTCCTTCGGCAAGCAGAACATCTGGCAGGACGTCAGCCTCACCCTGCCCGCCGGTGAAGTGAGCGTCATGCTCGGTCCTTCCGGAACCGGAAAGACCGTCTTCCTGAAATCCATCATCGGGCTGCTCAAGCCCGAACAGGGACGCGTCCTCATCAACGGCGTCGACATGGTGAACAGCTCCGAGCGCGACATCATGGAGACCCGGAAGCTCTTCGGCCTCATGTTCCAGGACGGGGCCCTCTTCGGCTCGATGTCGCTCTTCGACAACATCGCCTTCCCGTTGCGCGAGCACACCCGCAAGAAGGAATCCGAGATCCGCCGCATCGTCATGGAGCGCATCGACATCGTCGGGCTCCTCGGCGCCGAGGGAAAGCTGCCCGGCGAGATATCCGGCGGCATGCGCAAGCGCGCCGGCCTCGCCCGCGCCCTGGTCCTGGACCCGCAGATCATCCTCTGCGACGAGCCGGACTCCGGCCTCGACCCGGTCCGCACCGCCTACCTGTCGCAGCTCCTCATCGACCTCAACGCGCAGATCGACGCGACGATGCTCATCGTCACCCACAACCTCGACATCGCGGCGACCGTCCCCGACAACATGGGGATGCTGTTCTGCCGCAACCTCGTCACCTTCGGCCCGCGCGAGGTGCTCCTCACCAGCGACACCCCGGTCGTCTCCCAGTTCCTCGCCGGACGCCGCGAAGGCCCCATCGGCATGTCCGAGGAGAAGGACGCCGCCACCCTCGCCGCCGAGCAGCAGGCCGACACCGCGCCGCCGCGCACCGGACCCCGCACCGTCGTCCCCCAGCTGGAGCCCTCGCCCGGGATGCCCGTACGCCAGGGCGCGCTGCGCCGCCGGGAGCGGGTCATGTCGATGATGGGCCGGCTGCCGGAGGCCGCCCGTACGGCGATCCTCGACAGCTACGCCCCGGCCGCGGGAGGTGCGCGCAGGTGACCGCCCCGATGCCGGTGCGGCCGGCCGAGCCGCCCGAGAAGCCCCCGCCGCCCACCGACCCCGGGGCGACCGCACCGTCCGCGCCCGAACAGCGGCGGCCCTCCCGGCTGCTCGCCCCGCTCCGCGAGACCGGGAAGCTCTTCGCGCTCGCCGTCGCGGTGGCCCGGGCGATCTTCCGCCGCCCCTTCCAGGTGCGCGAGTTCATCGAGCAGTTCTGGTTCGTCGCGAGCGTCACGATCCTGCCCGCCGCCCTCGTCTCCATCCCCTTCGGCGCGGTCATCGCCCTCCAGGTCGGCTCCCTCACCCAGCAGCTCGGCGCCCAGTCCTTCACCGGCGGCGCCAGCGTGCTGGCGGTGATCCAGCAGGCGAGCCCGATCATCGTGGCGCTGCTGATCTCCGGGGCCGCCGGATCCGCGATCTGCGCCGACCTCGGCTCCCGCAAGATCCGCGAGGAACTCGACGCGATGGAGGTCATGGGCGTCTCGCCCATCCAGCGCCTCGTCGTCCCCCGGGTGCTCGCCACCATGCTCGTCGCCGTCCTGCTCAACGGCCTGGTCTCCGTGGTCGGCACCCTCGGCGGCTACTTCTTCAACGTGATCATGCAGGACGGCACCCCGGGCGCGTACCTCGCGAGCTTCTCCGCCCTCGCCCAGCTGCCCGACCTCTACATCAGCGAGTTCAAGGCCCTGATCTTCGGCTTCATCGCGGGCATCGTCGCCGCCCACCGGGGCCTCAACCCACGCGGCGGCCCCAAGGGCGTCGGCGACGCGGTCAACCAGTCCGTCGTCATCACCTTCATGCTGCTGTTCTTCGTGAACATGGTCCTCACGGCGATCTACCTCCAGATCGTCCCCGCGAAGGGGAGCTGACCCATGGCGATGCTCAGCTGGCTCGACCGATCGGGCGACCAACTCACCTTCTACGTCAAGGCACTCGTCTGGATCCCGCGCACCCTGCGCCGCTATCTGCGCGAGGTGCAGCGGCTGCTGGCCGAGGTCGCCTTCGGCAGCGGTGGACTCGGCGTCATCGGCGGCACCATCGGCGTGATGGTCGCCATGACCCTGTTCACCGGCACCGTCGTCGGACTCCAGGGCTACGCGGCCCTCAACCAGATCGGCACCTCGGCGTTCACCGGGTTCATCTCCGCCTACTTCAACACCCGGGAGATCGCCCCCCTGGTCGCCGGCCTCGCCCTCTCCGCCACCGTCGGCGCGGGCTTCACCGCCCAGCTCGGCGCGATGCGGATCAACGAGGAGGTCGACGCCCTGGAGGCGATGGGCGTCCGCTCCATGCCCTACCTCGTCACCACCCGGATCATCGCCGGAGTCGTCGCGATCATCCCGCTGTACGCGATCGGGCTGCTCTCCTCGTACGTCGCCTCCCGCTACATCACCATCTTCTTCAACGGGCAGTCCGCGGGCACCTACGACCACTACTTCAACCTCTTCCTCTCCCCGCAGGACGTGCTGCTGTCGGTCCTCAAAGTGCTGATCTTCAGCGTGCTGGTGATCCTGGCCCACTGCTACTACGGCTTCCACGCCACCGGCGGCCCGGCCGGAGTGGGCGTGGCGGTCGGCCGGTCGGTGCGCAACGCCATCGTCCTCATCAGCGTCACCGACTTCTTCCTCTCGCTCGCCATCTGGGGCGCCACGACGACGGTGAAGGTGGCCGGCTGATGCGCACCTCCAGCACCTCCAGCACCACCCGCACGGTCCGCCGACGGCTGGCCGGAGTCACCTTCCTGGTAGTGCCCGCCGTCCTGGTGTGGGTATCGGTCTCCGTGTACGAGAAGGACTTCACCGACGACGCCACCGTCACCGTCCGCACCGGAGCGGTCGGCAACGAGATGCACGACAACGCCGACGTGAAGCTGCGCGGCGTCGTCATCGGTCAGGTCCGCTCCATCGCCACCGACGGCGACGGCGCCCGCCTCACCCTGGCCATCGACCGGGACAAGCTCGATCAGGTCCCCGCCGACGTCACCGCCCAGATGCTGCCCACCACCCTCTTCGGCGCGCGGTTCGTCGCACTCGTCCCGCCCCGCATCCCCACCGGCACCACCCTGCGGGCCGGGTCGGTCATCCCGCAGGACCGCTCCAGCAACGCCATCGAGCTGGAACAGGTCCTGGACAACGTCCTGCCGCTGCTGACCGCCGTGAAGCCCGAGAAGCTCTCCGCCACCCTCAACGCCGTCTCCCAGGCGCTGGAGGGACGCGGTGAACGGCTCGGCGAGACGCTGACCACGCTGGACGGCCATCTGAAGAAGTTCAACCCCCAACTCCCCACGCTCAACGCCGACATCAAGAAACTCGTCAAGGTGAGCACGCTGTACGCGGACGCCGCGCCGGACGTCCTCGACGCGCTGACCGACGCCACGGTCACCAGCTCCACCCTCGCCGACCAGGAGGCGCGGCTCGCCGGGCTCTACGGCACCACCACGGCCGCCGCGCAGGACACGACCTCCTTCCTGCGGGAGAACAAGGACAACCTCATCCGGCTCTCCGCCGCCGGCCGACCCTCCCTCGAACTCCTCGCCGAATACGCCGAGTCGTTCCCCTGCACCCTGCGCACCATGGCCGGCTTCGTGCCCGCCATGGACAAGGCGCTGGGCAAGGGAACCGACCGACCGGGACTGCATGTGTCGCTCAAGTCCGTGCCCTCCAAGGGCAAATACCTCCCCGGCAAGGACACCCCGGTCTACAGCGCGAGCGGCGGGCCCGCCTGCTACTCGGTGCCGTACGTCGGCAAGCACACCCCGACCGCCGACACCCGCCGGGCCACCGACGTCACCGCACCCCCGGCGGACCCGGGCGACGGCGCCGGCACCGGGCTCGGACTGCCCAACTCGCCGCAGGAGTCCCGGCTCGTCAACGAACTGGTCGCGCCCTCGCTGAAGGCCCGGCCCGGAGACCTGGCCGACTGGAGCAGCGTGCTCATCGGCCCGGCCTTCCGCGGTGCGGAGGTGAAGCTCAAGTGAAACGCCGCTCGCTCGCCGGACCGGTCGCCAAGTCCCTCGTCTTCATCGTCGTCACCGTGCTGGCCACCACCGTCCTCGGGCTCTCCATCGCCAACACGGGCGTCGGCGACACCACCACGTACAAGGCGCGGTTCACCGACGCCACCGGCCTCATCCCCGGCGACAGCGTCCGGATCGCCGGAGTGAAGGTCGGCCAGGTCGAGTCCGTGAAGGTCGCCGACCGCCGCGTCGCCGAGGTCGCCTTCGCCGTACGCAAGGGGCGCAGCCTCCCCGCCTCGGTGACGGCGTCCATCAAATACCTCAACATGGTCGGCCAGCGGTACGTCGACCTCGACCGGGGCCCCGGGCCCGTCGGCCGGGCCTTCGCGCCCGGCGACACCATCCCGCTCTCCCGCACCACCCCGGCGCTCGACCTCACCGAGCTCTTCAACGGCTTCCAGCCCCTCTTCGAAGGGCTGTCGCCGCCCGACGTCAACCAGCTCGCCGGCTCCATCGTCCAGGTGCTCCAGGGCGAGGGCGGCACCGTCGACAGCATCCTGCGGCACGTCGGCTCGCTCACCACCACCGTCGCCGCGAAGGACAAGGTGATCGGCGAGGTGATCAAGAACCTCAACACGGTCCTCAAGACGGTCAACGACCGGGAGGCCGGCTTCGACGACCTCGTCGTCACCCTGGAGAAGCTCGTCACCGGATTCTCCGGCGACCGCGAACCCCTGGGGGAGGCCATCACCGCGATGGGCGCGCTCACCACCGTCACCGCCGACCTCTTCCAGGACGGCAGGAAGCCGCTCAAGGACGACATCCGCCAACTCGGTCGTCTCAGTGGCCAGTTGGAGAAGGGCACTCCGCAGATCGAGAACTTCCTGGAGAAGACCCCGGCCAAGATGGCGGCCATCAGCCGACTGACGTCCTACGGATCGTGGCTCAACCTCTACCTCTGTGAAGCGAAGGTCAGCGGCGTCACCCACGACGACGGCAGCAAGCCGCCGGGCGGCATCGCGATCACCCAACCGAGGTGCCTGGCATGAGAATCACCCCCATCCGGGAACGCAACCCGGTCGCCGTCGCCCTCGTCGGGCTCCTCGTCCTGACCCTGCTCGGCCTCGCCGCCTGGCGCGCCGACTCCCTGCCCTTCGTCCAGGGCGGCACCTCCTACAGCGCCGACTTCACCGAATCCGCCGGGCTCACCGACGGCGACGAGGTGCGGATCGCCGGAGTGAAGGTCGGTGAGGTCACCGGCGTCTCCCTCGACGGCGCGAAGGTCCGCGTCGACTTCCGGGTGAGCGGCGCCTGGATCGGCGACTCCTCCACCGTGGGCATCGCCGTCAAGACCCTGCTCGGCGAGAAGTACCTCGCCGTCGACCCCCTCGGCGACGCCCCGCAGGACCCGGGCTCCCGCATCACGGCGAGCCGCACCACCTCCCCGTACGACGTCACCCAGGCGTTCAACGGCCTCGGCGAGACCATCGGGGAGATCGACACCGAACAGCTCGCCAAGAGCTTCGAGACGATCTCCGCCACCTTCAAGGACTCCCCGCCGCACGTCCGCAGCGCCGCGGACGGGCTCTCCGCCCTCTCCCGTACGGTCTCCGAACGCGACGCCCAGCTCGCCACCCTGCTCCGCAACAGCAAGCAGCTCACCAAGACCCTCGCCGGGAAGAAGAGCAGCTTCGAAACGCTCCTGGAGGACGGGAACCTGCTGCTCGGCGAGATCCAGGCCCGCCGCGACTCCATCCACCTGCTGCTCACCGGCACCCGCGACCTCGGCACCCAGCTCACCGGACTCGTCCGGGACAACGACAAGCAGCTCGGGCCGACCCTGGAGTCCCTCGGCCGGGTCACCGCCGTCCTGGTCAAGAACCGCAAGAGCCTCGACAAGGTCCTCGCGATGACCGGCTCCTACAGCCGGCTCGTCGGCAACACCCTCGGCAGCGGGCGCTGGTTCGACAACTACGTCTGCGGAGTCGTGCCCAAGAACTACCTCCCCGCCGGCACACCCCCGGCGACCGGCTGCATGCCACCCCGGCAGCAAGGGGGCCGCTGACATGAGACGCACCCGCATCACCGGCATCACCGCCGGACTCGCCCTCGTCGCCGTCGCGGCCGCCACTGGCGTGAGCGCCCTGGAGGAGGACGGCAAGACCACCGTCACCGCCTACTTCGAACGCGCCACCGGCGTCTACGCCGGATCCGACCTGCGGATCCTCGGTGTCAAGGTCGGCACCGTCGCCTCCGTCGAGCCCCGCGGCGAGGAGGTGAAGGTCGTGCTGCGCCTCGACCGGGGCATCGACGTCCCCAAGGACGCCCACGCCGTCGTCGTCGCCCCCAGCCTCGTCGCCGACCGCTACGTCCAGCTCGCCCCGGCCTACGAGGGCGGCCCCCGGCTCGCCGACGACGCGGTCCTGCCCGCAGCCCGCAACGCCACCCCCGTCGAGGTCGACGAGCTGTACGCCTCCATCACCGAACTCTCCACCGCCCTCGGCCCGAACGGCGCCAACGCCGACGGGGCGCTCGCCCGGCTCCTGGACACCGGGGCGAAGAACCTCGACGGCAACGGCAAGGCCATCGGGGACTCCATCGAGCAGTTCGGCAAGGCCACCAAGACGCTCGACAAGTCCAGCGGCGACCTGTTCGACACCCTGGCCCACCTCCAGTCCTTCACCACCATGCTCAAGAAGAACGACGGCAACGTCCGCAGCGCCGAGCAGCAGCTGAACACGGTCACCTCCTTCCTCGCCGACGACAAGAAGAACCTCAGCGCGGCCCTCAAGGAACTCGGCACCGCACTCGGCCAGGTCAAGACGTTCATCGCCAAGAACCGCGGCGCGCTCAAGAAGAACGTCGAGGCGCTGGTGCCCGTCACCCAGGCGCTCGTCGACCAGCGCGCCTCGCTCGCCGAGGCGATGGACACCCTCCCGCTCGCCGCGGGCAACGTCCTGAACGCCTACGACCCCGCCAACCGCACCCTCAACGGGCGCACCAACCTCAACGAACTGTCCATGGGGGGACCGCTCGTCGACCCCGGGGCCGCCTCGGCCGCCGGCCGGCTCACCGGCCTGGCCCCCGTCGACGCGACCCGCCGCGAGGCCCTGCCCGTCCTGCCGCTCCCGGAGGTCGGCACGGTCTACGGCACCCCCGAGAAGCAGCCCGGCAAGCAGTCCGGCGAACAGCCCGGCAAGCAGAAGGGGGCGCGACGATGAACGACGACGACCGGCGCAGACCTGCCGTACGGGCCGCCGTCGCGGCCGTGGCCCTCCTCGCCACCGGTGCGCTGGTCGCCCTGGTCGTGGTCCGCCCCGACGGCCCCTCCTTCACCGGCATCGAGCAGATCCCGCTGCCCGGCGGCGCGGACCTCGGCGACCGGCCGTACGAGGTCACCGCCGAGTTCGGCGACGTCCTCAGCCTGGCGCCGCAGTCCTCGGTCAAGGTCAACGACGTGGCCGTGGGACGCGTCACGAAGATCGCGCTGGCCCCGGACGGCTGGCGGGCCCGGGTCACCATGCGGGTCAACGGGAAGATCAAGCTCCCCGCGAACTCCTACGCCCGCCTCGAACAGTCCAGCCTGCTCGGCGAGAAGTTCATCCAGCTCGCCCCGCCGCCCGAGGGCACCGCACGTGGGTCGCTCGCCGCCGGCGGCCGTATCCCGCACTCCCGCACCAACCGGAACCCGGAGGTCGAAGAGGTCTTCGGGGCCCTGTCCCTGCTCCTCAACGGGGGCGGCGTCAACCAGCTCAAGACCATCACCACCGAACTCAACAAGGCGCTCGCCGGGCAGGAACCGCAGATCCGCTCCCTGCTCAACCGGGTCGACACCCTGGTGACCAACCTGGACGAGAACAAGGGCGACATCACCAAGGCCCTGGACGGCGTCAACCGCCTCGCCGCCACCCTCGCCACCCGCAAGCAGGACGTCGGCACGGTCCTCACCGGGCTCAGCCCCGGACTCAAGGTCCTGGAGAAACAGCGCGGTTCGCTGCTGACCATGCTGCGCTCCCTCGACACCCTCTCCACCGTGGCCGTCGACACGATCAACCGGAGCAAAGCCGACATGATCGCCGACCTCAAGGCGCTCGCCCCGACCCTCAAGGCGCTCGCCGACTCCG
Organism: Streptomyces sp. CA-278952; assembly: GCF_028747205.1. NCBI lineage: Bacteria > Bacillati > Actinomycetota > Actinomycetes > Kitasatosporales > Streptomycetaceae > Streptomyces > Streptomyces sp. CA-278952. The sequence goes on along the minus strand of NZ_CP112880.1, from coordinate 895,931 downwards.
GCCAGGACCTCCCCGACTCCCTCCAGGTCCTGCTGACCTACCCCTTCACGGACGAGGTGCTGCGCGGCGTCAAGGGCGACTACCTCAACGTCTACCTGGACGTGACGGCCCTGCCCGATACGCAGATCATCCCCGCGCTCACCCCCGATCCCCCCGGGATCCCGCCGCTCCCCCCGGCCGAGGGCGAAGGCGCGGCGGCCCGGGGTGCGCTGCCCCTGCCCCTGCCGCTGCCCGCCGTGTCGGGAACGCCGAAGACCGGGGCGCCGAGAACCGGGGCGCCGACGACCGGAACGCCGAAGACCGACGCTCCCGACGCGCCGAAGCCCTCGGGAGCCTCGAACCCCGCGAAGGGGGCGACACCGTGATCACCCTCGCCATCCGGCTGAAGAACCTCGCCTTCCTCGTCATCGCCACGCTGGCCCTCGGCTACCTGGGGGTGCGGTACGCCGATCTCGGCCACTACGTCGGACTGCGCAGCTACTACACCGTCACGGTCCAACTCCCGCAGACGGGCGGCCTGTACACCCACTCCAACGTCACCTACCGGGGCGTCTCCGTGGGCCGCGTCGGCCCCATCGAGCTGACCGAGGACGGCGTCGAGGCCGAACTGCGGATCGAGAAGGACGCGCCGCCGATCCCGGACAGCCTCACCGCCGTCGTCGCGAACCTGTCGGCGGTCGGCGAGCAGTACGTCGATCTGCGGCCCACCCGCAAGGAGGGGCCGTTCCTGGGCAACGGCTCGGTCATCGACGAGGCCGACACCACCATCCCCGCACCCCCCACCTCCGTCCTCACCAGCGTCGACGACCTGGCGAGCAGCGTGGACCTGGAAAGCCTGCGGACCGTCGTCGAGGAGTTCGGGGCCGCCTTCGAAGGGCGCGGCGACGACCTCCAGGTCCTGCTGGACACCAGCGGCGACTTCGTCAAGGCCGCCGACAAGACCCTGCCGGTCACCACCCGGCTGATGGCCGACGGCGAGCGCGTCCTGCGCACCCAGGCCGAACAGGGGCAGGCCCTCAAGGGCTTCGCCTCGGGGGCCAAGGAACTGGCCGCCGAACTCAAGGGATCCGACGCCGACCTGCGCCGCCTCATCGCGACCACCCCGGACGCCGCCGTCCAGATCAGCGGACTGCTCCGCGACCTGGATCCCGCCTTCGGCGTCGTCGTCGCCAACCTCCTCACCACCTCGGAGGTCGCCGTCACCCGCCAACGGGGCCTGGAGGAACTCCTCGTGAAGCTGCCCGCCGTCGCCGCCGCCGGAGCGAGCGCGGTCGACGACGACGGCGCCCGGTTCGGGATGTCCGTCACCTTCTTCGAACCGCTGCCGTGCACCGCGGGCTACGGCGGCACGGTCTACCGCAACGGCCTCAACACCTCGGACGGGCCCGCCGTGAACACCGCCGCCCGCTGCACCTCCTCGCCCGGCACCGGCATCAACGTCCGGGGCAGCGCCAACGCCCCCCGGGGCGGCCCGGTGCCGAAACCGGCCGTTCCGGGCTCGATGAAGCTGCCCGGAACGGCGGACGGCGGGTCCGCGACCGCACAGCCGCCGGCCGAGGGAATGGCCGGGCTGCTGGGTCTGGGAGGCGGCTCATGACCCCCCGCACCCGACGCCGGGCCGGCTGGGCCGTCCTGCTCGTCGCCGCCCTGCTCTGCGGCCTGGGGGCCTGGTCGTACGGGCAGGCGCGCGGCGACCGCTCCCTGTCCTACGCGAAGGCCCGCGACACGGCCCTGGCCGAGGGCAGAGCGCACCTGGCGACGCTGAACAGCCTGGACGGCGAGGACGCGAAGCGGGTCGAGCACGGGTTGCGGGCCTGGCTGGACTCCTCCACGGGGCCGTTGCACGACCAGCTGGAGCGGACCCGGAAAGCCGACGCGAAGTCCCTGACGGCCGCGGGCGACACGGCCCGGGGCAAGGTCACCTCGGCAGCGCTGACCGCACTGGACGAGCGCACGGGCACGGCGGAGCTGATCGCCACCGTGGACGTCGAGGTCACCCCGCGCTCCGGTGCGGCCGGCACCCAGCGCAAGCGGTTCGGGGCGACCCTCGCCCGTACGGCCGACGGCTGGAAGGTCAAGGCGCTCACAGCGATCGGAACGGGTGGCGGCCGATGAGACCGCGGGGAGGAACGGCGACGATGAAGAGCGACATGGTCCTCGATCCCGACGTGGGCCGGGAAGCCGGATCGGAGACGGCGGACCCGGACGCCGCGGCCGACATACCTCTCCGGCGTTGGCCACGCGTCGTCGGCGCACTGCTGACGGTCGTGCTGCTCGCCACCGGAGGAGCCCTGTACGCCGAGGGACGCCACCTGCGGGACACCCCGGCCACGGCGAACCTCGCGCTCACCGACGCGGAGGCGACCGCCCGCGTCACCGGTGACGTCAGCAGCGCGCTCGGGAAGATCTTCTCGTACGGTCCCGGGGCCACCACCGTCACCAGGGCGGCGGCGGAAGAGGTCCTGGCGGGCAAGGCGCTCCAGCAGTACGCGACGCTGTTCGGCCAGGTCGAGCGGCAGTCCGCCGATCAGAAACTGACGCTCACCACCGAGGTCGTCCGGGCCGGGGTGACCCGGCTGACCGGCAGCAGCGCCCACCTCCTGGTCTTCCTCGACCAGGTCTACGAGCGCCGGGGCCGCGCCCCCACCACCGCCTCCGCACAGCTCACGGTGACCGCGCGACTGCGCGACGGACGCTGGTGGATCGTCGAGATCGGCTCCACATGACGGCGGGCCGGAGGCGATGGCGCACCGGTCCGGTTCGGCAGGCAGGGGAGAGGCAGCACATGGCACGGCAGCGGACGGCACAGCAGGAACCAGCAGGGCAGGACTCGGCACAGGAGAGCCCGGCGCCAGCAGGGACGGTACGGGCGGGGACGGTACGGGCGGGGGCGCGGAACCCGCTGGTGATCGCCGCACTGGCACTGGCGGTCTGCGCGGCCGGAGCGGCGGGCTGGGGCGGCTGGCTGCGCTACGAGGCCACGCACGACGACGCGGCGTCCTTCGCGCAGGCGCGGGACGACGCACTGGCGGCGGGCGAGCAGGCGGTGCAGAACATGAACACCCTGGACCACCGCTCCCTGGAGAAGGGGCTCGACAGCTGGGAGCAGTCCACCACGGGCGATCTGCGCAGCCAACTCGTGGAGGGACGCGACGCGTTCGCCGAGCAGATCGCCGCCGCCAAGACGGTGAGCACCGCGAAGGTCCTCTCCGGCGCGGTGACCGAGCTGGACCAACGGGCGGGCCGGGCAGGGGTGATGGTGGCACTGCGGGTCACCGTGACCGCGCCGAAGGGTGAACCAGCGGTGAAGGAGAGCCGGTTGCTCGGGAGTCTCACGCGCACCTCCGACGGGTGGAAGCTCAGCGCGCTCGGCCAGGCGCCCGTCGGCGGCGCGGGCGGCTGACCCCGGTCCCCGTATCCGCACGCAGCCGCATGCCCCGCACGCCCCCGGAGAGGACCCCGCCCATGTCGACGACCCGTCACCTCGTGAACCGCCGCCGCCGGCTGGCCACGGCACCACCGCGCACACCGGGGGCCGAGACCGATCCGGCACCCGAACAGACCGCCGCCACCACCACCGCCACCGCTGCCGACCCCGAACCGCCGCGGGCAGCGGAAACCACCGCAACCGATCGCAACACCGATCGCAAAACCGACAGCGACAGCGACAGCGACACCGACGCCTCTGCCGGGTCCGACGCCGCTCCCGACGCCCCTGCGGACGCCCCCCGTGCCGGGGCGTCCCGCCTGCGCGTCGGACTCCCCGCCGTGCTCTGCGCCCTCACCGTCCTCCTCGGAGCCTTCGCCGCCTGGGCGTTCACCTCGGCCGACAGCCTCCGCGACGAGCCGGCCCGGCAGAACACCGCGCTCACCGACATCGGCCGGACCAGTGAGGTGAAGGGCCGGATCAGCGAGGCGGCCGGCGCGGTGTTCTCGTACGACTACGCCTCACCCGCCCGGTCCGAGCGCGCCGCGAGCACCTATCTGACCGGCCGGGCCGTGCAGCAGCACAAGGACATGCTCGCCGACGTACGGGAGCAGGCCCCGAAGCAGAAGCTCGTCCTGACCACCACCGTGACCGGGAGCGGGGTCGAGTTCCTCGACGGCGACCGCGCCCGGGTGCTGATCTTCGCCGACCAGAGCAACACCCGTACCGGCAAGGACGAGGAGACGACGTACGCGGCGGCCATGTTCGCCGTGGACGCCGTCCGCCGCGGGGACACCTGGCTGATCGCCGCCATCGACACGTTCACCCGCTGAGCCCCGGAGAGGGGAGTGGAGTCCAGATGAGCTTCAACCGCACGGTGCGCCGACGGCTCGGCACCACGGCCACCGCGGTCGCCGCGATGACCGCGCTCACCGCCTCCCAGGCTCCGGGGGTCGTTCTGCCCGAGCCCCGGCAGGGGAAGGCGGCGGCTTCGGACGACGTCGTGTGGAGCGAGGTGCCGGGTGACGACGTCTACCACACCGAGTTGCCTCCGCTGCGGTCCCCGAAGCCGCCCGCTCCCCCGAAGCCCGGGGCGAAGCCCGATCCGCTCGTGGCCCGGGCCTGGTCCGAGGCGGGCATTCCGGCGACCGTGCTGGCCGCCTACCGCAAGGCCGAGAGCGCGGTGGGCCGCGGCGACCCCGGCTGCGGGCTCCCGTGGCAGCTGCTCGCGGCGATCGGCAAGGTCGAGTCGGGCCAGGCGTCCGGCGGGCGGGTCGACGCCCGCGGGACGACGCTCACCCCGATCCTCGGCCCCGCGCTCGACGGCAACGGCTTCGCCCTGATCCGGGACACGGACGACGGGGCGTACGACGGCGACCGGGCCTACGACCGGGCCGTCGGGCCGATGCAGTTCATCCCCTCGACCTGGGCGGCCTGGGGCGCCGACGGCAACGGCGACGGCCGCCGGGACCCGGACAACATCTACGACGCGGCGCTCGCCGCCGGGCGCTACCTCTGTGCCGGGTCCCGCGATCTGACCCGCCGCGCCGACCTGGACCGGGCGATCCTCAGCTACAACCGCTCCGACACCTATCTGCGGACCGTGCTGTCCTGGCTGGAGTTCTACCGCGGCGGAAGCCATCCGGTCGCCGACGGCCGGGGCGTCCTCCCGGCCAGTCCGGGCCCGGGCGGGAAGACCCCGCCCAAGGCACCGGTCGGCGGGCCCGGCGCTCCGGGCCGTCCCGGCAAGGGCGACGGAGGCGTCGTCGTCGGCCCGCAGCCCACCCGGCCGCCGAGCCCGAAGCCCACTCCCCGCCCCACGGGCCCCGGCTCCCCGAGCCCGAGCCCCGACCCGACGGACCCCGGCCCCACCGACCCAGGACCGAGCCCCAGCCCGACCGGCCCGACCGATCCGGGTCCCACCGATCCGGGCCCGAGCCCCAGCCCCGACCCGACGGACCCCGGCCCCACCCCGTCGCCCGACCCCACCACCTCGCCCGACCCCGGCGAGACCGGCCCGGGCTGCCCCGATGACACCCCGCCACCGTCCCCGTCCGAACCTTCGCCGACCGAGCCGGCCTCGACGGGTGCGAACGGTTCCGCCGACCCCTGCGCACCGGAGGGGCAGCCGGGCTCCTGACCCGAACCAGCAGGGCCTTCGTACGGGGCGACTCCCCGCCCCCGCCCCGTCCCCGTCCCCGCCTTCGCCGCAGCGGGGACGGGGAATCACTCCCGCCCGGGATGGTCGCCCGGCCCGTGGACCCCGCCGGTCAGGGGGGTCGGCGAGAGATCCGCCTGTTCCTCACCCGGCTCCAGCAAGGTGTCCGCGGGACCCACGATGAGCGGATCCGGGGCTCCTACGCCCTTCTCATCCTTGCTGTCGTAGTCGAAACGCCACAGAAGGCTGCGCATCGCCTCCAGCCGGCCGCGCTTCTTGTCGTTGTTCTTCACCACGGTCCACGGCGCGCACTCGGTGTCCGTGGACCGGAACATCTCGACCTTCGCGGCGGTGTACTCGTCCCAGAGATCCAAGGAGGCCACGTCGGTCGGCGACAGCTTCCACTGGCGTACCGGGTCGACCTGCCGGATCGCGAAGCGGGTCCGCTGCTCGGCGCGGGAGACCGAGAACCAGAACTTCACCAGCAGGACACCGTCGTCGACGAGCATCCGCTCGAACTGCGGGGCCTGCTTCAGGAAGTGCGTGTACTGCTCCGGTGTGCAGAAGTCCATCACCCGCTCCACCCCGGCCCGGTTGTACCAGGAGCGGTCGAAGAAGACGATCTCGCCGGCGGTCGGAAGATGCGCCACGTACCGCTGGAAGTACCACTGTCCGCTCTCCCGCTCGGTGGGCTTCTCCAGCGCGATCACGCGCGCCCCACGCGGGTTGAGCCGCTCGGTGAACCGCTGGATCGTCCCGCCCTTGCCCGCCGCGTCGCGGCCCTCGCACAGGACCACCAGCCGCTGCCCGCTCTCGCGGACCCACCGCTGGAGCTTCAGGAGCTCGATCTGGAGGAATCGTTTCTCCCGTTCGTACTCCCTGCGGCGCACCCGCCGGTCGTAGGGATGGTTCTCCCGCCACGTCTCGAGAGGACGGCCCTGCTCGTCGAGGAGCACGGGCTGCTCGGGGCGCCGGCCGTCGACGGTCAGTCCCTTCAGCAGCTCCGCGGGGTCGTCGGCGTTCCGGTCGTCGTCGGTCATGATCGTCTCCCCGTTCGCTTCGCATGGTCCGGTGCGGCGGGAGAGGACCCACCCGCCGCGGATGAGCCCTCTCCCGCACGGGAATGTTCCCCGCCAACCGCCGGGCATGTCCGGGCGGGCGCCGTGAGCAGGGGTCAGCCGCCCGACAGCACCTCGGACAGGTCGTAGGAGACGACCTCCTCCAACTGCGCGTACGTACAGCCGGCGGGGGACCGGTCCGGCCGCCACCGACGGAACTGGGTGGTGTGCCGGAACCGGTCGCCCTCCATGTGGTCGTAGGCCACCTCGCACACCCGCTCCGGGCGCAGTGGCACCCAGGACTGGTCCTTCTTGCCCGACCAGCGGTTCTGCGTCCCCGGCAGCCGGGACCGCTCGTGCGCCGCCGCGTCCGCCCAGGCGCCCCACGGATGCTCGGCGAACTCGACGCGCAGCGGCACGAGTTCTTCGGCCAGCTCGGCGCGCCGCTTCATCGGGAAGGCCGCGCAGACCCCGACGTGCTGGAGCACGCCGTCGGCGCCGTACAGGCCGAGCAGGAGCGAGCCGACGACCGGGCCGCTCTTGTGCTCGCGATAGCCCGCCACCACGACGTCGGCGGTCCGCTCGTGCTTGATCTTGTACATCGCCCGGGCGTCCGGCCGGTAGGGGAGATCGAGCGGTTTCGCCACGATCCCGTCGAGCCCGGCCCCCTCGTACCGTTCGAACCACTCCCGGGCGACCTCGATGTCCGTGGTGGCCGGGGCGAGGAAGACGGGCGCGGACGCATCCGAGAGCGCGGCCCTCAGCACCTCCCGCCGGTCCGCCTGCCGGGTGGGGAGGAGGGAGGTGTCGTCGACGGCGAGGACGTCGAAGGCGATCAGGCTCGCCGGTGTCTGCTCGGCGAGCAGCCGGACCCGGGAGTCCGCCGGATGGATGCGCTCGCTGAGCCGCTCGAAGTCGAGCCGCCCCTCGTGGGCGATGACGATCTCCCCGTCGATCACACAGCGCGGCGGGAGATTCCCCCGTACGACGTCGACCAGGTCGGGGAAGTAGCGGGTCAGGGACTTGCCCGTGCGGCTGCCGATCTCCACCTCGTCCCCGTCCCGGTACACGATCGCCCGGAAGCCGTCCCACTTCGCCTCGTAGCTCATGCCCGGCGGGATCTTGGAGACCGACTTGGCGAGCATCGGCTTCACGGGCGGCATCACCGGCAGGTCCATGGGCCGATTCTGGACCGCGACCCCGCCCGTGTCTCCCGATGTGCGGCATATGTGCGACCGGCCTACGGTGGCCGTCATGGGAGCAGCGGTGGAGCTGGACGCGGGCGGACGGGCCGTGAGGCTGTCCAACCCGGACAAGGTGTACTTCCCGGAGAAGGGCTACACCAAGAGGGACGTGGCCGAGTACTTCCTGGCGGTGGGGCCCGGGATCACCCGCGCCCTGAACCACCGGCCGACCACGCTCCAGCGCTTCGTCGACGGAGTGGAGGGCGACTTCTTCTACCAGAAGCGCGCCCCGAAGAACCTCCCCGAGTGGATCCCCACCGCCCGCGTCGCCTTCCCCAGCGGCAGGCCCGCCGACGAGATCTGCCCCACCGAGCTCGCCGCCGTGATCTGGGCCGCCAACCTCGGCACCCTCACGTTCCACCCCTGGCCGGTCCGCGCCGGGGACACCGACCACCCGGACGAACTCCGCATCGACCTGGACCCGCAGCCCGGCACCGATTACGCGGACGCCGTCACCGCCGCCCATGAGCTGCGCTCCGTCCTGGAGGACCACGGCGTACGCGGCTGGCCCAAGACCTCCGGCGGCCGGGGCATCCACGTCTTCGTGCCCATCGAGCCCGCCTGGACCTTCACCGAGGTGCGGCGCGCCACCATCGCCGCCGGGCGCGAGCTGGAGCGGCGGATGCCCGAGCGGGTGACGACCGCTTGGTGGAAGGAGGAGCGCGGCGAGCGGATCTTCGTCGACTTCAACCAGACCGCCCGCGACCGCACCATCGCCTCCGCCTACTCCGTACGCCCCTTTCCGCACGCCCCGGTCTCCGCGCCGCTGCGCTGGGAGGAGATCGACGACGCCGAACCGCGCGACTTCGACATCGTCACGCTCCCGGCGCGCTACGCCGAACTCGGCGACGTACACGCCGACATGGACCAGGAGGCGTTCCGGCTCGACGCCCTGCTGGAGCTGGCCGACCGGGACGAGAAGGAGCGCGGGCTCGGCGACATGCCCTATCCGCCGGAGTACCCGAAGATGCCCGGCGAACCCAAGCGCGTCCAGCCCAGCCGCGCCCGCCACGACGACGATGACGGCCACGGCGACGGCGGGAAGGCGTGAGCGGGAGCACGGAGAGGCACGGCGCGCACGGGCGGACTCCGACCCTCCGCGAGCGCTGGGAGGCTTTCAAGCACAGCCCGTTCCTCCCGGCGACCGTCCTCGTCCTGATCGTCGCCGCCGCGGCCGGTCTCTTCGCCGGGTCCTACACGTACGCGATGGCCGACCCGACCCCGCACCGCATCCCCGCCGCCCTGGTCACCCGGCCGGAGGCGGCGCGCGGCGAGGCGTTCGTCGCCGGCATGGAGAAGGCCCTTGACGCCTCCCTCGAACTGCGCGACTACCCGGACGTCGCCGACGCCCGCCGCGCCCTCGACGAGCAGAAGGTCTTCGCCATCGTGCGCGCGTCCGACGGGGGAGTGGCGCTCGACGTGGCCGGAGCCTCCGGCGCGTCCGTGGCCGAGCTGCTCGGCAAGGCGGGCCTGGAGGTGGGCGAGGCCACCGGGGTCGAGGTCACGGTCCGGGACATCAAGCCGCTCCAGCGGGGCGACCCGCGCGGACTCGCCCTGTTCTACATCTCGCTGGCCGCCGTGATCATGGGCTTCCTCGGCGCGATCCAGCTCAGCGTGCACGCCCACGGCCTGAATCCGGCCGAGCGGATCGCCTTCACCGTCGCCTACGCCCTGCTCGGCGGCTTCGCCATCGCGGCGGCCGTGGACTGGTGGCTCGGGGCGGTGGACCTGCCGTTCGTCCAGTCCTGGCTGATCCTGGCGTTCACGATGTTCACCTCCGGCATGGTCTTCACCATGTTCAACACGTTGATGGGCCGCTGGGCGATGATCCCCACCTGGGGCGTCATGGTGCTGCTCGGCAACCCGTCCTCCGGCGGCGCGGTGTCCTGGCCGCTGCTGCCCTCGGCGCTCGGGCACATCGGCCGCTGGCTGCCGCCGGGCGCCTCCGTCAACGCCCAGCACACCGCCGTCTACTACCAGGGCCACCAGTTCGTCTTCCCGTACCTGGTCCTCGCCGGCTGGGCGCTGGTCTCCTGCACGGTGTTCTGGGTGTGGCGCCACCGGCACCCCGGTGGCCGCGCCCGCACGCCGGAGCATGCGGACGCGGCCACCTGAGCGGGCCCCGCGGTCTACAGCTCCTTGATCCGGATGTCGCGGTACGAGATGACGTCGGTGACGCCGTGCACCTGGAGCCCGATGTAACCGGAGGCGAACCGCCGGCCGTCGGTGCCCGGGTCGTCGCCCCGCGGCGGCTCGAAGAGCTGACCACCGGTGTTGTCGAACTCGTTGATCAGGACACCGTTGCGGTAGATCTCGTAGTGCTGGTCCACCACCTTGATCTCGTAGTCGTTCCAGGTCCCCTTCGGCGTGACGCCGGCGCCGCCGAGCCCCACCCGGTCGAAGCCGTACACCGAACCGGTCTTGTACATGTCGCCGTCCGGCCGGTCGTTGATCTGGATCTCATGGCCGTACTTGATGGCGACCCACTCCGGACGCGACTCCTCCGGGTGGTCGTGGACCTTCGGGAAGCGGACGAAGACCCCGCCGTTGGCGTTGCCCGAGCCCGGGGCGTCGTCCCGCCACTGGAGCTTGAGCGAGTAGTCGCCGTAGGCCCGGTTCGGCAGCCACAGCATGCCCATTCCACCGACCGTGGTGGAGCTGGTGATGGAGCCCTCCTCCTCGTTCAGCTCGAACTTGCCGCCGCCCACGTGGCTCCACTTGGCGAGCGAGTCCGCCGTGCCGTCGAAGAGCTTGGTGTAGCCCTCGACCTGGCCCGGCTTCCCGATGCCCGACTGCTTGGCGGCCTGGTTGATCGCCCGGCGCTCGCGCAGGTCGATGACGCCGTCGGCCTTCAGCCTGTCGAGCACCGTCGTCACGTGCTTGAGGAACAGCGCGTGGGAGGACCAGTCCTTCTCGTCCTCGATCAGCTCGTTGATCGTGCAGCGGTTACGGGTGATCCGGTTCGGGACGCCCGTGTCGATCGTGCCGACGAAGACGGTGTGCCGCTCGTCGAACTCCGCGCAGTTCGGGGCGGGAACCCCGCCGCCCTGGGCGATGGTGAACGACACCTTCTTCGCCTCGGAGGTGTTGCCCGCCTTGTCCGTCGCCCGGTGGGCGATGGAGTGGTAGCCGACCCGGTCGACGATCACCGGGGTGGTGTAGGCGAGGTAGGGACCGCCGTCGAGGCTGTACTCGACCTTGTCCACGCCCGAGTCGTCGTCGGTCGCCGAGACGGTGGCCTTGGCGCTGGTGATGAACGCGCCGTCGCTGTTCTTGTCGCCCTCGACCTTCACCGAGGTCTCCGGAGCCGTCTGGTCCTGGGACGGCGGCTCGACCACGGTGAAGTCGACGGCCTTCTCGTCCGCCACGTTGCCCGACCGGTCGGTGGCCCGGTAGCGGACCTGGTGCTCACCCAGCTCGTGGACCATCACCGGTGCGGTGTACGGCTGCCACGCGCCGTCCGCGCCGAGCGCGTACTCGATGGTGTTGACGCCGGACCCGGTGTCGGACGCGGTCACGGTGACCGTGGCCATGCCCAGGTACGCGCCCGCGTCGTCCTTCTCGCCCGAGACGGTCGCCGAGGTCTCCGGCGGCGTCTTGTCGTCGGTCGGCGGCGCGGCGACCGCGAAGTCGACGGATTTCTCCGCCGCCACGTTGCCCGCCTTGTCGGTGGCCCGGTAGCGGACCGTGTGGTCGCCGACCTCGTTCACCACGACGGGCGCGGTGTAGGGCTGCCACTCGCCGTCCGCCCCGAGGGCGAACTCGACGGTGTCGACGCCGGAGCCGGCGTCGGTGGCCTCGACGGCGACGGTGGCCTGGCCGATGTACGCGCCGTCACCGTTCTGGTCGCCGTCGACCTTCGCCGAGGTCGCGGGGGCCTCGGTGTCCTCGCCGCTGCCCTCGGTGACGGTCAGGATGCCCTGCATCATGCCGTGGCCGGGGATCGTGCAGTGGTAGAAGTACCGGCCGGGCGACAGCGTGACCTCCACGCTGTGCTTGCCGCCCTCGGCGTCGCCCGGGTTGGCCAGGATGTTCAGCTGGACGTCGTTGTTGAACTCCGGGTCCGACACGCCGAACGTCAGCGTGTGCGGCATGCTCGTCGTGTTCCCGGTGGCCGTGCTGTTCTCGAAGACGATGGTCGCCTTGCCGGCCACCGCCGTCTTCGGCGCGGACAGATAGCGGTCGATCGGATCGCCCGCGGTCCAGGTCAGCACCTGGTCGGCGGCGGCCGCCGGGGGAGCGTCGTCCCCCTTGCCGTACGCGGCCGTCGAGGTCAGTCCGAGGACCATGAGGAGGGAGGCCAGCAGGGCCACCCAGAAGCTCGGCGGACGGTGCCGCCCGCGTGTCAGGAGCGAGTGGTGTCTCACTTCGCCGCCGCCTTTCCGACGAGATCCTTGGCGGCCGGGGTCGCGGCGCCGCCCTTGTACGTCACGCGCCACAGCGCGGACTTGGGGTCGGAGGTGAAGAAGCCGCGCCCGTAGTCCAGGACGTACAGCGAGCCGTCCGGCGCGAACTTCCAGTCCATCAGGTTGCGGATGCCGTCCGCCCCGACCGGGATGATCTTCTTCAACGACTCGGCGTGCGTGGGCAGTCCGCCCTTGCCGACCGTCTTCGGGTCGGTGAGCACGGCGTGCCGGGGCTGGGTGTCGTCGTAGAAGTCGCCGACGAACCACTTGCCGTCCCAGTAGGCGGGCCACTTGGCGGTGGACTCGCTCTGCGCGTCGTGGCGGTAGACCGGGCCGTTCATCGTGGCCTGCCCGCCGCCCTTGAGCCAGGGGAGCAGCTGCTTGCCCTCCTCCGTCTTGTAGCTCGGTACGCCGTTCTCGTCGCGCGGGTAGTCGACCCCGCCGCCCTGCGGGGAGTACCAGATGGTGTTCGGGGTCACCGGCGGGATCTTGACCAGGCCGTCGTTGTGCGGCGACTCGTTCTTCGGCGCGTCGCAGTCGTACCAGCCCAGCGGCTTGCTCGGGTCGGGCAGATTACGGTCCCGGTAGGGCTGGTTGTTGCCCATGCAGTACGGCCAGCCGTGGTTGCCCGCCTTGGTGATCGCGGCGAACGTGTCGTACTTCGCCGGGCCCCAGGTGGTGGACGGGGCGCCCGCGTCGGGGCCGACCCACCCCGCGTACAGCGTGTCCGTCGCGGTGTCGATCGAGATCCGGGCCGGGTTGCGCACGCCCATCACGTAGATCTCGCCGCGGGTCTTGCCGCCGCCCTCGTCCGGCTCCTCGCCGGTGAAGAGGTTGCCGGACGGCAGGGTGTACGTGCCGTCGTCCTCCGGGTGGATCCGCAGGATCTTCCCGTTGAGGTTGTTGGTGTTGCCCGCGGTGCGCCGCGCGTCGGCGAAGCCGACGCCCTTGTAGTTCGGCTCCGGGTTGTTGCCGGAGTAACCACCGCTGAAGCCGGAGGAGTTGTTGTCGCCGGTCGCGATGTACAGGTTGTCCCCGGAGTCCCAGGCCATGCCGCCGCCCGCGTGGCAGCAGCTGTTGATCTGCACCGGCCAGCCGAGCAGCACCTTCTCCGAGGCCAGGTCCAGCTTGTTGGTCGCGGAGTCGAAGGTGAAGCGGGAGACCTGACGGGTCGCCATGCGTTTGTCGCGGTCGATCTTCGCGTGCGGGGTGTAGTGCAGATACACCCACCCGTTGGACGCGAAGTCCGGGTCCAGCTCGATGCCGAGCAACCCCTCCTCGACCTTGACCAGTTCGTCCCCGCCGCCCTTGTTGCCGAAGACGTCCAGCGCACCCGCCAGGGTGACCTTCCTGGTCTCCGGGTCGTAGACGTGGATCTCGCCCTTGCCCTTGCCGATGTCCGGGTCGTTCCAGTCGGTGACGACCGGCACGGAGCTGTCGGCCCCGCCGCGCCCGATGTAGAAGACCCGTCCGTCCGGTGCGGTCACCAGACCGTGCGGCTCGCCGATCTGGTCGTTCTGGCCCGGCTGGTTGGGCTGGGTCAGGCGCTCGGCGGTGTAGTTGGAGGTGATCGTCGCCTTGCAGTCGGCCTGCGAGGTCCGGTTCGTCCAGGCGAGGGCACCGCGCAGATGGTCGCGGAAGTCGGTCTCCGCGAAGCTGTTCGCCGTACCGCCCATGGCCGTGTAGAAGGACCGGCCGCCGTCGTAGTCGCGGCACCAGGAGACCGGGTGGTCCCAGCCGTTGGCGCTCGCGCCCGGCTTGTACGTCATCTCCCGCACGCGCGCCACGGTGTGGACGTCACCGGACGGGTTCTTCGTCCAGTTGAGCCACTTGTCGGGGCGCTTCCACTCCAACGGCAGGTTCTTGGTGGCCGGGTGGACCCGGTCGCCGATCTCCACGGTCGCCCGCTGCGTGGAAGCCGGGCTGTTCGCCGCGGGGCGCGCTCCGACCAGTCCGGTGAACCAGTCCGAGTACGGTTCGGTCCGCGCCGCGTCATGGATGCCGAGGAAACCGCCGCCCGCCTCCATGTAGGCCTCCAGGCCGGCTTCCTGCTCCGGGTCGAGGACGTCGCCCCCGCCGGTCAGGAAGACGACGGCGTGGAACGAGCCGAGCCGCTTGCCGTTGGTGAAGACCCGGGGGTCCGCTGTGGCCACGGTGGCGAACCGCCCGGACTCCGGGCCGCTCAGCCCGATCTTCTCGATCGCCGCGATACCGGCGTCCGTGTACGGTGCCTCGTCGCCGGCCGAGGCGTGGAAGACCAACACCTTGACCTGCTTGGCGGAACCGGGCGGAGTCGGCAAGGACAACGTTGTCGCCATCTTCTCGACCAGGGCCCGGTCCGGCGACTGATCCGCGCTGGCCGGGCCGCCGCCGCCCAGCATGGACACGGTCAGTGCGCCGGCCGCCACGGCCGCCGCGAGGCCGCGTCGTGATCTGGACCGGTGATGTGATGCGCGCTGCATGTGGTCACCCACCCCTCTGTGGTCACTGCACCTCTCGGTGACTGTGGCTTGCTCACTCTTCGTCGGTACCTCTTGATTCACTGTGACAGCGCACGAAGCTAGACCTCTTTTCGCGGTACGCCAATAGGTATGGCAGCAATCGTGTGAACTTTGTCCTGGGTGTGGATAAACGAGGATGCCCCGGCTACGGTGTGGCCCGTTCCGGGATCCCGTGAGCGCCGTTCCGTTTCCTGCGGCATCGCCAGTTCTCTTATCGCAGTGGGGAGTTCGACATGGACCGAAGGACCTTCAGCCGGCGGATGCTGGTCGGTGGCGCAGCCGCGGCCGCGACCGGGGTGACATCGTTGTCGCTCGGAGCGGTGGAGGCGAGCTCGGCCGAGAATCCGCCCCGTACGGCCCCGGCCGGTGGGGTGGTGCGACGGCTGAAGATGTACGCCGAGAAGTTGCCGAACGGCGAGCTGGGCTACGGCTTCGAGAAGGGCAAGGCCTCGATCCCCGGCCCCCTCATCGAGCTGAACGAGGGCGACACGGTCCACATCGAGTTCGAGAACCTCACCGACGTCGACGCCAGCCTCCACGTCCACGGCGTCGACTACGACATCGCCAACGACGGCACCCGGATGAACAGGAGTCACGTCGAGCCCGGCGGCTCCCGGACGTACACCTGGCGCACCCACGCCCCGCGCGTCCGCAAGGACGGCACCTACGAGCCGGGCAGCGCGGGCTACTGGCACTACCACGACCACGTCGTCGGCACGGACCACGGCACTGGCGGCATCCGCAAGGGGCTGTACGGACCGGTCGTCGTGCGCCGCAAGGGCGACATCCTGCCCGACCAGACCTGCACGGTCGTCTTCAACGACATGATGATCAACAACAAGACGGCCCACAACAGCGTCAACTTCGAGGCCACGGTGGGTGATCGGCTCGAGTTCGTGATGATCACGCACGGTGAGTACTACCACACCTTCCATATCCACGGTCACCGCTGGGCGGACAACCGGACCGGTATCCTCACCGGCCCCGACGACCCGAGCCGGGTCATCGACAACAAGATCTGCGGCCCCGCGGACTCCTTCGGCCTCCAGATCATCGCGGGCGAACGGGTGGGCGCGGGCGCGTGGATGTACCACTGCCATGTCCAGAGCCACTCCGACATGGGGATGGCGGGGCTCCTGCTGATCAAGAAGCCCGACGGCACCATTCCGGGGTACGAACCCCACCACGCGGCGGGCGGCACGGAGAAGAAGGCCGCGGAGAAGAGCGGCACGCAGAGCGCCGAGGAGAAGTCCGGGAAGGGCGCCGGGGAGCACCAGCACTGACCCCGTCCGTGCCCCGTCCGCCACGGGGCCCGCGGAGGGGCGGGCCCGGTCATGGACGGCGGGCGGCCCCGGTCACGGGCGGCCGGGCGGCCCCGGTCGCGGCGGCGGGCGGCCCCGGTCACGGACGGCGGGCGTCGTCCGCGAGCCGCCGCTGCTCCTCCTCGACGATGCGCCGGGCCAGATCGGCGTCGGAGACGTCCACCGCGTCCGGGGTGGTCTCCGCGAGATCGCTGCGCCGGGCGTACGCGTCGAAGAGCCGGTCCTTGCGGGCCAGCAGCTCCACCAGGCGCTGGTCGACGCTGTCCGTGGCCAGCAGCCGGTGCACCTGGACCGTGCGCACCTGGCCCATCCGGTGCGCACGGGCTACGGCCTGATGCTCCAGCGTGGGTTTGATCTGCGGCTCGCACAGGATGACCACGGAGGCGGCCTGCATGTTCAGCCCGGTACCCCCGGCCTGGATCTGGCTCAGCAGCACCGCGTGCCCGTCCACGGCGGAGAAGGCATCGACGAGCTCCTGCCGCCGGGCCGGCGGGACGCTCCCGGAGAGCGGCCCGAAGGCCTCCGCGCCCAGGGCTTCGCCGACGGCCGCGAGGACCTCGCGGAAGTAGGAGAAGACGACCACCTTCAGGCCGGTCTCCCGCGCCTCGTCGACCAGCTCGCGCAGCCGCTCCAGCTTGGCGGACGCCTCGGGCACGGCGTAGGCGGCCCGGCGCATCCGCATGAACCGCCCCGAGGCGACCGCCTCCCGGTAGGCGTCCCGGTCCTGGGCGCCGAACTCCTCCCACTCGTCCACGTGGACCAGCGCCGGGAGTTCGGCCAGCACGTCGGCCTGGTTGCGGCGCAGGTAGGCGGGGGCGACGGCCCGGCGGAAGGCCTGCGAACCGGCCGCGCCGTGCGTACCGCTGACCGACGGCGCGAGTTCGGGGCGGAGCTGGCGCACGAGGCTGCGGAACTCCTCGACCCGGTTCTCCATCGGGGTGCCCGTGAGGAACAGCACCCGCTCCACGTGCTCCGCCCAGCCGGCGACCGCCCGCGACCGGCGCGCCGCAGGGTTCTTCACGAAGTGGGCCTCGTCCACGACCAGCATCCCGGGCCGCACCGAGGCCGCCGCCCCGGGCAGCAGGTGCAGTGCGTCGAACGTGGTCACCGCCACCCCGCCGTTCTCCCGCCAGTCCGCGAACGCCCCGGTCCGCTCCGCACCGTGCACCGGCACGGCGCGCAGGGTGGAGCGGGCCCGGATCTCCCGGGTCCAGTTGATCAGCACGCTCGCCGGGCAGACCACGAGGAAGTGGCTCTCGCCGTGGGCGGCGAGATGGGCGAGCGCCGCGATGGCCTGCACGGTCTTGCCGAGCCCCATCTCGTCCCCGATGACGACCCGCTTCTGCGCCAGCGCGAAGCGCGCCCCGAACGCCTGGTAGCCGCGCAGGGACACCCGCAGATGCGTGTCGTCCAGGCGCAGCGCGCGTACCCGGTCCGCGATCCCGGCGGGCAGGAACCCCTCGGCGGCGTCGCGGTCCGGACCGCTGCCGGACAGCTCGGCGAGCAGGCTGTAGTACTCGGCGGACCGCAGCTCGAAGTCGACCCAGGCCTCGGCGGGCGACGCCGGTGACCGCAGCAGGTCGGCCGACGCCTGGGCGAAGAGAACCGGCAGCTCCCGCTCCACGGCGTCCGCCACGGCCGCGCGCACCGCGCCGACGGCCTCGCGCACCCGCGCCCGCGCCTCACGCCCCGTGAACAGCATGCGCAGCCGGCTCCCGGCCGGTGCGGCCGCCGCCACCGGGGGGCCGAGCCGCTCGGCGAGCCGGCGGGCCGCGTCCACCGCCCGCCGCGCGTCCGTACCGGCCTCGGCCAGCCGGTGCAGGGCGACGACCAGTGCGGTGGTGGTGTCGTCCGGGGCGTCCACGTCGATCCGCACCGAGACGGTGTCCCGCACGGCGTGGGCGAGCTGCGCGGCGGCGGCCAGCGCCTGATCGGCGGTGTGCGCACCGACGCCGGGGAGCTGCCGTAGTTCGTAGCGGTCCGTGCCGTGGACCTGCCCGACCGTGCCGAACCCGGCCTGCTCCAGCGCCCCGAGACGCAGCCGTCCCTCGGTGACGTCCTTGAGCCGGGATACGGGGATGGCGGCCAGCTCCCGGCCCACCAGGGAGTCGAGCAGCGGATCGAGCACGGAACGTACGGCGTCCACCGCGTCTTTCCGGTCCGCCGGCACGGCACGGGCGCTCTCCAGGAGCCGCTCCGCCCGCGCGAGCAGCTCCCGGACCGCGCTGCCTGTCGGCACCGGGCTCGCGGGGACCCCGTGCGCGAGTCTCCCGAGGGCCGTGCCGCCCGCCGCCCCGCTCTGCTTCATGTACGTCCCTCTGTTCCCGGAGTGGGCGCCTCACCGCTCCGGGACCGGTGTCTCACCGCCCCGGGACCCGCTCCGTCGGCTTTCCCGCCATCGTGCCACGTACCGCCGACAGGCCCCGGGCGTGCACCGCTGACCCCCACCCCCACCCCCGACAGTCGCGCGACGCGTCGGGCGGCAGGGCGCTGACGTGCGGCGCCGAACGACCACCGCCCGACGGCCGGGGCGACGCGCCGGTCCAACGCTTCGCCCCCGCACCCCGGCCCTGTCTACGCTGAGCCGCGTGACAGAAGCGATCACCGTCGGCCCCGGCTCCCACCGGACCGCCCGGCTCCGGGCGCCGCGGCTCCGGGCGGTGTATCGCGCCACGGTCGGTCCCGCGCGGACTGCGGTCGTCGGTGCCCGGTGCAAGACTCGGAACGAGAGGAACCACGCGGCAGCACCGGACGAGCCAGATACCCCGGACCGACTGAGGAGCAGGCCATGATCAGCCCCACCTTCCTCGACGGAGCGCCCAACTGGGTCGATCTCGGCACCCCCGATCTCGACGGGGCCACCGCCTTCTACCGGGAGCTGTTCGGGTGGGGCCTGGTCCCCGGCGGCCCCGAGGTCGGCGGCTACGGAATGCTCACCCTGGACGGCCGGTACGTCGGCGGGGTGATGACGGTGTCGGAGGAGGAGTCGCCCAGCGCCTGGTCGGTCTCCTTCCAGTCGCCCGACATCGTCGCCACCGCCGCGGCGGTGGAGCGGGCGGGCGGCCGGGCCGCGTTCGAGCCGATGGACGTCCTGGACCTCGGCAGCATGGGCGGCTTCACGGACCCGGCCGGGGCGTATTTCGGCGCCTGGCAGCCGAAGGCGCACCCCGGCTTCGGCGTCGTCCAGGAGCCCGGCTCGTTCCTCTGGGCCGAGCTGTACACCTCCGACGTCCCGGCGGCGGCCGCCTTCTTCGGAACCGTCTTCGGCTGGGGGACCGACCAGTTGCAGGTGGAGGGCACCGACTACACCTACACCACCGTCCACCCGGCCGGCGCCGGCCCGGACGCGTCGTTCGGCGGCCTGGTCCGGATGGGCGACGTCCCGTCCGAGGCCGCCCGGGGCCCGCACTGGCTGCCGTACTTCGCCGTGGCCGACGTCGACGCCACGGTGGCCGGGGCGAAGCGGCTCGGCGGCACGGAGACCCTGGCCGCCATGGACGTACCCGGCGTCGGCAAGATGGCCAACGTCGCCGATCCCTACGGGGCGGTCTTCGCGGTCATGAGGCCCGAGCCGAGGCAGTAGCCACCACGGGCGGGGACCGCGGCCCCGGAGGCTCCGACGAGCGCTCCGTGGCCGCCACCCCCGGTGCGCATTGATGAATCGTTGATCAGTCGTTTATCGCCACCGGGCACCGTGTGCACCATGCTGATCAACACCGTGACCGACGACGCGCTCGCCTGGCAGGAGTCCGCGTTGTGCGCGCAGGCCGGGCCCGAGTTCTTCTTCCCGGCCCCGGGCAGTTCGACCCGCGAGGCCAAGCAGCTGTGCAACGCCTGCGAAGGCCGACTGGCCTGCCTGGAGTACGCCCTCGCCAACGACGAGCGGTTCGGCGTCTGGGGCGGGCTGTCGGAGAAGGAGCGCGAGCAGCTGCGCAGAGAGGGCCGCGACCGGGGCTGACCGCGCCCCTCGCACGCACCGTAAACCCCTGGGGTGTCCGGGGCGGGCCCAGCGCGATCGGGCCATGACCGACGCACCCCCCGTCCTCGTCGCCGCCCTGCTCGACGCGCTCGAACCACTGCCCCACGTGGGGCGCATGAGCGAGTCCCGCCGGCTCACTCCCCGGGCTGCTCGCCCACGCGGGCGACGCCCGGATCGCGTCACCGGCCAGGGGTGGGATCAGGCGCGGCCGCGCGCCACCATCCGGGCCTTGCGGGCGGCGAGCTTCTCGTCGAACTTCGACGCCTCGCTGTCCAGCCCGCCCATGTACAGACCGAGCTCCTCCTGGGCCTTCGCACCCTCCGGGCCGAGCCCGTCGATGTCCATCACCTTCAGGAAGCGCAGCACGGGCTGGATCACGTCGTCGTGGTGGATGCGCATGTTGTAGATCTCGCCGATCGCCATCTGCGCGGCGGCCCGCTCGAAGCCGGGCATGCCGTGTCCGGGCATCCGGAAGTCGACGACGACGTCGCGCACGGCCTGCATGGTCAGGTCCGGGGCCAGCTCGAAGGCGGCGCCCAGGAGATTGCGGTAGAAGACCATGTGGAGGTTCTCGTCGGTCGCGATCCGGGCCAGCATCCGGTCGCAGACCGGGTCGCCGGACTGGTGGCCGGTGTTGCGGTGCGAGACGCGGGTGGCCAGCTCCTGGAAGGCGACGTACGCGACGGAGTGCAGCATCGAGTGCCGGTTGTCCGACTCGAAGCCCTCCGCCATGTGCGCCATGCGGAACTGCTCCAGCTTGTCCGGGTCCACGGCGCGCGAGGTGAGCAGGTAGTCGCGCATCACGATGCCGTGGCGGCCCTCCTCGGCGGTCCAGCGGTGCACCCAGGTGCCCCACGCGCCGTCGCGGCCGAAGAGGGAGGCGATCTCGTGGTGGTAGCTGGGGAGGTTGTCCTCGGTGAGGAGGTTCACCACGAGGGCGATCTTGCCGATGTCGGTGACCTTGGACTGGTCGGCCGACCACGCCTCGCCGTCCTCGAAGACGCCGGGGAAGTTCCGGCCGTCGGAGAAGGGGACGTACTCGTGGGGCATCCAGTCCTTGGCGACCTTGAGATGGCGGTTGAGTTCCTTCTCCACCACCTCTTCCAGCGCGTACAGCAGTTGGGCGTCGGTCCACGCCTTCGAACTGCCGAGGTGGGGAGAGGCGATCGTCACGGGGAGCTCCTGGGGACGGGAGAATTACCTACGGCTTCGTAGGTTACGTGACCGTAGGTTAAGGCGACGGTAAGGCCAAAGCCAAGCCCATCCCCGGGAGTGGCCGGACACACGGAGTCATCCGGCCTGGTGAGGGGGTGCGCGATGGGCCTCCCCGGGCCCTTCCGGGCCTCGTCTCACCGTTCCGGAACGGGTTGCTCCACCCCTGGGCTCCGAGGTCGTTCCACCCCTGGGTCCCGAGGTCGTTCCACCCCGGCGCCCGGGCGTGGTCCCACCCCCGGGTCCCGGCGCAGATAGCGGCCGGTGACCGATGCCGGATGAGCGAGCAGACCGGCGGGCGTTCCCTCGAAGACCAGCTCCCCGCCGCCCTTGCCGCCGTCCGGACCGAGGTCGATCACCCAGTCCGCCCGCTTGACCACATCCAGGTTGTGCTCCACGCAGATGACCGTGTTCCCCGCGTCGACCAGCCGGTCCAGCAGACCCACCAGCGTGCCCGTGTCCGCCAGGTGCAGCCCGGTCGTCGGCTCGTCCAGAACGTACACGCTGGAGGTGCGGTGCAGCTGGGTGGCGAGCTTGATCCGCTGACGCTCACCGCCCGACAGGGAGGAGAGCGGCTGCCCCAGGGCGAGGTAGGTGAGGCCGACCGCGTCGAGGGCGCGCAGCTTCCGCAGCAGCACCGGATCCTCGAACAGCCCGGCCGCCCGCGCCGCCGTCATGTTCAGGACGTCCACGATCGACCGGCCGGCGACCCGGTGCTTCAGCACATCGTCGTGGAAGCGGCGGCCCTCGCACGCCGGACAGGTCGTGGTGACCGGGTCCATGAACGCCAGATCGGTCGAGATCTCTCCACGCCCCGAGCACCCCGCGCAGGCCCCGGCGGAGTTGAAGCTGAACAGCCCCGCGTCCACGCCGTTCTCCCGGGCGAACACCTTGCGGATGGCGTCCAGCGCGCCGATGTACGAGGCGGGGGTGGAGCGCGACGAGGCCGTGATCGCGCTCTGGTCGATCACCACCGCCTCCGGGTACGCCGCCGTGAACACCCGCGACACCAGGGTCGACTTCCCGGATCCCGCCACCCCCGTCACCGCGGTCAGCACCCCGGTGGGGAACGACACGTCCAGGCCCTTGAGGTTGTGCAGGTCGGCGCCGTACACCGGGAGCCGGCCGGTGGGGGAGCGGACGGTCTCCTTGAGGGGGGTGCGGCCGCGCAACGCGCGGCCGGTGAGCGTGTCGGCATCGCGCAGCCGCTCGAAGGTCCCCTCGAAGACGACGTGACCGCCGTCCGCCCCGGCCCGCGGCCCCATGTCGACGACATGGTCGGCGACGGCCATCACATCCGGGTCGTGCTCGACCACCAGTACCGTGTTGCCCTTGTCGCGCAACCGCACCAGCAGATCGCCCAGCCGCCCGACATCGCGCGGATGCAGGCCGACGCTGGGCTCGTCGAAGACGAATGTCAGCCCGGTGAGCGAACTGCCCAGGTGCCGCACCATCTTGAGCCGCTGGCCCTCGCCCCCCGACAGGGTCGTGGTCTCCCGGTCCAGGCTCAGATACCCGAGCCCGATGCCGGCCAGCCGCTCCAGCCGTTCCCGGGCCGCGGCGGCGATGGGCCCGCCCACCGGATCGACGATCCGTTCCAGGACGCCGACGAGTTCGGAGACCTCCATCCGGCCGTAGTCGGCGGGTGAGAGACCGTCGATCCGGGTGGCGAGCGCCGCCGCGTTCAGCCGTGCCCCGGCGCAGGCCCCGCACACCCGCTCCACGGTGAACCGGGCGGCCGCCTCGCGCCGCTTCTCCGACAGCGAGGCGGTGTCGCGCTTGAGGTAGAGGCGCTCGAAGCGCGTCACGACCCCCTCGAACCGCATGTCGGCCGCGCCGGTCCGCATGTCGAGGCGGACGGTGAAGCCCGAACCGTGCAGCAGGGTCCGCCGTTCCTCCTCGCCGAACTCGGCCAGGGGCAGATCGTTGTCGAACCGCCCCGAACCCCCGTACAGATTCCACTCCCAGCTGCCCACCGTCAGACCGGGCAGCAGCAGCGCCCCCTCGTTCAGCGACTTCGACCAGTCGATCGCCCGGTCGAGATCCAGCTGGACCGTGCGCCCCACCCCGTCGCACTCCGGGCACATCCCGCTGGGATCGTTGAACGAGTACGCGGTCGCCCCGCCCGCACTCGGGGTCCCGCAGCGGGAGAACAGCACCCGGATCACCGACCAGATGTCGGTCGCCGTGCCCACCGTGGAGCGGACGTTGCCGCCCAGCGGCTTCTGGTCGATCACGATGGCCACCGACAGGTCCTCCACGGACGCGACGTGCGGCCGCTCGTACTTCGGCAGCCGGTTGCGGAGGAACGAGGTGAAGGTCTCGTTCAGCTGCCGCTGCGACTCCACGGCGATGGTGTCGAAGACGACCGACGACTTGCCCGAACCGGACACACCGGTGAAGACGGTGATACGGCCCTTGGGGATCCGGAGGGAGACGTCGCGCAGATTGTTCTCGCGCGCGCCGGTGATGACGATGTCGCGGTGCGCGGAGCCAGGGGCGTACGGCTCCGCGTCGCGCTCGGGGAAGCGATCCATGAGCGCGACGCTAGGCGGGATACCCGACAGCTTCTGTCCTCTTTTCCTGGACGATCCGAGGGCGGATCCGGGGAGGGCGATCCGAGGACGCGCTCTGATCCTGGCCGGCCGGGGACGGGCGGGCGTCGACAGCCTGGCGAACGAGGTCGGCTGGAGCCGCAGGCGTCCCGCTTCCGCTCCCGGACCGGCCTCGCCAGGGGCTCTCCGCCGTGGCCGCGCCCTCATCACCCACGCACCGCCTCAGCGGCCCTCGCGCACCGCCCGGGCCGTCGTGTCCGACAGCCCGCCGTCGAGCCGGAGCCAGCGGGTGATCCCGATCGACTCCAGGAAGGGCACGTCGTGGCTCGCCACGATCAACGCCCCCTCGTACGCCTCCAGCGCCTCGGTCAGCCGCCGTACGCTCGCCAGATCGAGGCTGTTCGTCGGCTCGTCGAGCAGCAGCAGCCGGGGCGGCGGGTCGGCCAGGAGCAGCATCGCCAGCGTCGCCCGGAACCTCTCCCCGCCCGAAAGGGTCCCCGCCGGGCGGTCCGCCGCCGCCCCCTTGAACAAGAAGCGGGCCAGCCGCGCCCGTACGGCGTTGTCCGTGCGGTCGGGGGCCGACCGTGCCACGTTCCGCACCACCGACGACGCGTCCTCCAGCACGTCCAGCCGCTGCGGCAGGAACCCGGTCGCGACCAAGGGGGTCGCCTCGCCCGAGACGGGCGTCAGCTGCCCCGCGATCAACCGGAGCAGTGCGGTCTTGCCCGCCCCGTTGCGGCCGGTCAGCGCGATCCGCTCGGGACCCCGCACCATCAACTCGCCCCGCAGCGCCGGGCCGTAGGGCGGCACCGGATCGCGCAGCAGCAGCACCTCGCTGCCCGGATGGACCCGGGTCCCCGGCAGCTCGACCCGGATCTCCTCGTCCTCGCGCACCGCCAGCTCCGCCTCGCCGAGACGCTCCCTGGCCGCGACCAGCCGCTCCGTGTGCAGGATGCGGTGCTTGCCGGCCGACTCCTGCGCGGAGCGCTTGCGCTGCCCCATGACGACCTTGGGCTCGCGCTTGGTGTCCCACATCTTCTGCCCGTAGCGCTTGCGTCGAGCCAACTTCACTTGGGCGTCGGCCAGTTCCCGCTTCTGACGCTGTACGTCCGACTCGGCGACGCGCACCATGCGCTGCGCCGCCTCCTGCTGGAGGGCGAGCGCCTCCTCGTACGCCGACAGGTTCCCGCCGTACCAGGTGACCGCACCCTCGCGCAGGTCCGCGATCCGGTCCACCCGTTCCAGCAGCTCTCGGTCGTGGCTGACGACGAGCAGCGCGCCGGTCCAGGCGTCGACCGCGTCGTAGAGCCGCCGCCGGGCGTACGCGTCCAGGTTGTTCGTCGGCTCGTCCAGCAACAGCACCCCGGGCCGCTCCAGCAGCAGCGCGGCCAGCCGCAGCAGGACGCACTCGCCGCCGGACATCTCCCCGATGGCGCGGTCGAGCCCGATGTGATCGAGGCCGAGTCCGTCCAGGGTGGCGAGGGAGCGTTCCTCGATGTCCCAGTCGTCGCCGATCACCGCGAAGTGCTCGGGCCGGACGTCGCCCGACTCGACCGCGTCGAGCGCCCTGCGCCGGTCGGCGACGCCGAGCACCTCGTCGACCCGCAGCGCGGTGTCCAGGATCAGGTTCTGCGGAAGGTAGCCGAGTGCGCCACGGGTCCTGACCACACCGGACTGAGGGGCGAGGTCACCGGCGATCAGGCGCAACAGGGTCGATTTGCCGCAGCCGTTGAGGCCGATGAGACCGGTGCGGCCCGGCCCCACGGTCAGATCGAGGCCGGTGAAGACCTCGCTGCCGTCGGGCCAGGAGAAGGCGAGGGAGGCACAGCTGATGTGGGTATCGGTGGTAGGCATACGGATCTCCCGTTGTACGTCGGAACGACAGGGACGGCCGGCGGAAGCTGAGATCGCACACGGGCGCTCCGGCCGCGGCAAGGCGCGGCGGGCGCTGCACGGTGTGCGCAGGACCTCAGATCAGCAACGTCCCACTCCGATCGACGACAACAGGAACCGTCACGAAGGTAGGGCCGGGGGCGTGGGCCCGGCAACCGGATTTACGGTGTCAGCGAGGACCGCCGAGCAGATCGGTCAGACTCCGGTCCAGGTCCAGATACCGGTGCTCGTCGCCCATCGGAACGAGCTCCTGCGCCCGCTGGAGGAAACGCCGCAGCTCCTCGGTGCGCACATGGACCATGGCGATGCCCTCGGGGGCGTGGAACTCCAGCACAGTCCGCTCGTACCCGAACGGCCGTACGCGTACGTCGCCCTCCCCGGCGGGGGAGTCCACCCCGGTGGTCAGCAGCTCGCGGGAGAACTCCCAGGACACCTCGGTGCCTTCCAGGGTCGCCGGGGCCGGGAACGCCATGCGTACGGCGAAGGGGTACTGGCGGTCGTACTGAAGAGTGGCGGGCAGGGTCTCCATCCGCGGTGCGGACGCGACCATGCGGGCCTGCACGGACTGCTCGATAACGCTGGACAAGACCTGCTCCCTCTCGCGCGGCCGGATGAACGGTTCCCGGCACTGGAGTAGACGACGGAACTCCTCGTTTCGTGCACCGGCGCGCGGCGTGAGCTGCGTCACCGGCTCCCGGCGGTCGTCCCGCCCGCACCTCGCGCACCCCTGCTCTCCTGCCCGTTCGGCGGCGACGCACCCCGGATGGGCCGAATGGGCCGGGCGCGGCCACGATCACACGCGCGGCCGCGCCCGGACCCCGGGGCCGGACGGCGTGAGGTCAGACGGTCGCGTCGGTGCGTTCCGCCGGTGCCTGGACCTGCTGTTCCACGAACGACCACCGCCCGCCCGGCGCGGAGTTCGGGGTTCCCGGAGGGATCGTCCTCCACAGGGAACCGTCGTCGGCGATGAGGATCAGGCCGTGGGCGTGCAGGGAATGCACCGATTTACGGGCATCGTCGGCGGTGACGCCCTCCGCGGGGGAGAGCCGCGTCAGCAGATCCGTCTCGTCCAGCAGGAGTTCCAGCTGCCCGATCGCGCCCAGCGGGATGTTCGGACCGTAGATCCGCCGGAAGTGCAACAGGATCCGCATGGTGGCGGCCTCGACGGAGTCGGCCCCGAAGTCGTCGATGACCCGGCCCATGACCCCGGTGTCCGTGCCGACGGGGAAGTCCCAGTCGGTGTAGAAGGCCCCGGGCGGCTTGAGGTCGAACAGGAACTTCGGCTGCCGCGGGCGCGGTGTTCTGAGCGGCTGGGGCCCGATGCGCTGCGCGGCTGCCGCCCGGCGGGCCGCCTCCCGTGCCCGCCGGGCGGTCGGGTCTGCTTGTTTGCGTGCCATACCCCGCGCAACGAGGAGGCTCCGGCCAGGTTTCGGGTCTGGCCGCTTTCGTGGTGCCGGAGCCGGGCGGCAGGTCGTCGCGCACCCCGGCCGTCGCACGCCGGGATGCCGGTGGCAGGGGCGGAGCCGGCCCGGCCGGGGCCCGGCCGGGGGCCGGGCGCGGCCCTACGAGGCGCCGTCGAGCACCTCCCGCAGCCGCTGCCCGAACTCGTCCGGCTTGCCCGGATAGCCGAACTCCCCGTCGAGGAAGCCGCCGTGATGGCTGGGGAAGACGGTCACCCGCTGCCCGAGCAGTTCGGCGGTCGCGGCGGACGTCCGCCCGGTCTGCACGTTCCGGGACTCCTCGCCCACGGCGATCACCACGCGGGTGGCGGCCGCGGCGATGGCGTCGACGTCCGGCCGGTAGTCGCTGATCGCCCACGACCGGTCGGACAGCAGCGGGTCGTCGCGCGTCCCGTCGTCCTCGGTGGGCATGCCGAACGTGGCGGGATCGGGCGCGGGCTGTGCGAAGTACGCGTCGGTGAACTCGCCCTCCCACGAGGTCATCGCCACGAACGCGGCCATCCCGGCCCCCCACCCCTGCCTCTCGTACGCGTCCCGGACCCCGGCCCGCGCCCGGACGGCCGCCGGGCCGTCCGGGGTGAGGGTGATGAGCGGGGGCTCGTGTGCGACGAGGGTGGTCACATCGCCGGGGTGGCGCGCCACGAGGGCGAGAGCGGTGACGGCTCCGCCGCTGCTGGCGAACATCTCGACCGGCCCGGTCCCGAGAGCCTCGATGACGGCGTGCACGTCGTCGGCATGGGTCTCGGGCGTGTGGTCGGTCCGCCCGTCCTTGCGGATGCTGCGGCCGAGCCCCCGGGGGTCGTAGGTCACCACGGTCCGCCCGGGGAACCGTGCCGCGAGCGCGACGAATCCGGTGGCGTCCATCGGCTGCCCGATCATGAACAACGGCGGGCGGCCGTCAGCGGTCGGCAGGGGTCCGCGAACGTCGTGGACGAGGTCGGCGCCGGCTGTCTTGAGTGTGTGCGTTTCCATACCCGTGCAGACCGGCCCCGCCGCGAGAACTCATCGGTCGCGTCCGGACCCGTACCGGGCGGACCCGTACCGGGCGGACCCGTACCGGGCGGACCCGTACCGGGCGGGCCCGACCGCCCGCTACGGCAACCGCTGCTGGTACGGAGCGAGTCCGGGCGCCGTCCTGGTGGCGATGAACTCGGTGATCCGGTAGGCGCACACACCGTGCTCGGCGAACGGGTCGGCCGCCGCGATCTCCTCGATCGCCGCCCGGTCCTCCCCGACGGCCAGGATCACTCCGCCGTCCCGCGGGTTCTTGCGGCCCGAGGCGATGAAGACGCCCGCCGCGTAACTCTCGTCGAGCCAGGCGATGTGCTCCCGCATCAGGGCGTCGACGCGTTCGACCGGAGCCGTGTAGGTCAATTCGAGTACGAACATGATCATCAGGCTACGGGATTCAGGCCGCCCGTTCCGGGGCCCCACCGCACACCGCGTAACGGGCGCCGCCCCCTCACCGCATAAGCTTCCGGACATGACGACCTCCCCCACCCCCGCCCACGAGACCCCCGCCGACGAAGCCGAGGGCCGGGAGATCCAGGACCGGCTGCGCGGCCGGGTGATCCTGGACGAGGCGGGACCGGAGCCCGGAACCGGGCTGGTCACCGGGGTGGACGTGGCCTACGACGACGTGAAGGATGTCGTCGTCGCGGCGGCCGTGGTGCTGGACGCCGTGACCTTGGAGACGGTCGACGAGGCCACCGCCGTCGGCCGGATCACCTTCCCGTACGTCCCCGGGCTGCTGGCCTTCCGGGAGATCCCGACGGCGCTGGAGGCGCTGGAGGGGCTGAGCGTCGACCCGGGCCTCGTGATCTGCGACGGCTACGGTCTGGCGCATCCGCGCCGCTTCGGGCTCGCCAGCCACCTGGGCGTGCTGACCGGGCTGCCGGTGATCGGCGTCGGCAAGAACCCGTTCACGTTCACGTACGAGGCCCCCGGCCCCCGGCGCGGCGACTTCTCGCCGCTGCTGGACGGCGAAGAGGTGGTCGGCCGGGCGCTGCGCACCCAGGAGAACACCAACCCGGTGTTCGTCTCGGTGGGCCACCGCATCAGCCTCGACAACGCCTGCGCCCACACCCTCCGCCTCGCCGGCCGGTACCGCCAGCCGGAGAGCACCCGCCGGGCGGACGCCCTGTGCCGGCAGACCCTGCGGGAAGCGACCGCCTGAGGCGGGGCTCCAGGGCCCCCGGGCGGGCGACCCGCCTCCATGGGCGGGGGGCGCGCGGGGATAGCGTGCGTCCTCATGACGCGTGTGTGGATGCTGCCGGTCCTGTTGCTGCTCAGCGGTGCCGCCGTCGCGGCG
This sequence comes from Streptomyces sp. CA-278952, assembly GCF_028747205.1. Taxonomy (NCBI): domain Bacteria; kingdom Bacillati; phylum Actinomycetota; class Actinomycetes; order Kitasatosporales; family Streptomycetaceae; genus Streptomyces; species Streptomyces sp. CA-278952. Next base: position 866,405 of record NZ_CP112880.1, on the reverse strand, counting down.
GGGCTCGCCCGGGGCGGCGACCCCGTCCTGGCGGTCGTACTCCTGGTGCTGTTCGTGCTCCTCGCCGGGATGACCTCGCCCCTGGTCTTCCCGAGGCCGGTCCCCGCCGCCGAGGCCCGGCGGCGCAGCGCGGCCGACGGCCGCCCGGTCGTCTACTGGCGCCCGGGCTGCACGTACTGTCTGCGGCTCCGCCTCCGGCTGGGCCGCGACGCCTCCCGGCTGCACTGGGTCGACATCTGGCGTGATCCCGCGGGGGCGGCCGAGGTGCGGGCGGCCAACGGCGGCGACGAGACCGTGCCGACCGTCTTCGTGGCGGAGAGGCCGCACACCAATCCGGACCCGTCGTGGGTACGCGAACAGCTGCCGCCTGCCGCGTGACGGTCCCGGGCGTGGAACAGTCCTGCAACTGAGTACCCGTACGGATGGCGTAGATCAGCACAGCTGGGCAGGCTAGAACGCATGAACGCCTCTCGCGCAGCAGTCCGCACCGCGCCCTTCGACCCCGCTCAGCGCCGTATGGCCCTCGGCATGCTCCTCGGGAGCGCCGCAGGCCTCGTCTGGCTGGGCGCGATGCTCTACACGCTGGCCGACTGGATTTTTTAGACGCCTCCGGTCGCCCCCGGGCGTCGGCTACCGCACCGCCGCTACCCGGAACCGCAGTCCCGCCGCCGTCAGCCGGTCCAGGAGCGCGTCGCCCATGGCCACCGCCGTGGTCACCTGCCCGGAGGTCTCCGGCAGCTCGTCCAGGGCCAGGCACACCGCCGACTCGGCGAGGATCTTCGCCGTTTCGCCGTAACCCGGATCGCCGCCCGACACCTCGGTGAAGACGCGCCGTCCACCGCCCTCGCCGACGAAGCGGATGGTGAACCAGCTCCGCTCGCGGCGCTCCTCGTCCGGCCCCTGCCCCGGCTCGTAACGCCCCATCAGCCACTCCCGGGCGCCCTCCACCTGCGCGGCGGCCACCAGCGCGCCGATCGCCACCGGGGCCCCGAGGGCCATCGGCAGGGTCTTGACCGAGGCGAAGTGCCGGTAGCGGAAGTCGGGACCGTACCGCTCCAGGGACCGGGCCGAGCGGCCCACGATCGTCGGGTCCACCGTCGGCAGCGGCAGCGCCCACGTGCCGACGGAGCCGCTGAAGTGCGGGGGGCCCGCCGGGGTGCGGACCCGTCGGCCCACCAGGCGCGGCTCGTGCAGCCGGCGTTCCCGGGCGGCGGCCAGCAGCTGCGGGCCCCGCCCCATCGCGGTCAGTGCCGAGGCGAACGTCCCGCCGGAGAACACCGCGTCGGTGCGGACGAAGCCGTCGACGGTGAGGGGGACGTCCTCCGGCAGTTGCCTGACGGTGAAGTAGGCCCCCAGGTCGTGGGGGACGGAGTCGAAGCCGCAGGCGTGCACGATGCGCGCCCCCGTCTCGCGGGCCCGTGCGTCGTGTTCCAGATACGTCCGGTCGATGAACTCCGCCTCGCCGGTGAGGTCCGCGTAGTCCGTCCCGGCCTCCGCGCAGGCGGCGACGAGCTTCTCGCCGTGACGGATGTACGGCCCCACCGTCGTGGCCACCACCCGGGTGGAGGCGGCCAGTTCGGCCAGGGCCTCCGCGTCGTCCGCGTCGGTCTCCAGCAGCGGCAGCTCCGCGCAGCCGGGTGCGATCGCGGTGAGCCGTTCCCGCAGCCCCTCCAGCTTGGCCCGGCTGCGGCCGGCCAGCGCCCAGCGCAGGCCGGCGGGGGCGTGGGCCGCCAGATACTCGGCCGTGAGCGTCCCCACGAAGCCGGTGGCACCGAAGAGGACGACGTCCAAGGGGCGTGTCGCGTCGTTCTGCCTGTTCACGAGTACCTCCACTGCGAGCCGGTGCCGACGTGGCAGGGCAGAGGGTAGCGGAGAGCGACGTGGCGGCGCCCGGCCGGGCGGCCGGATGCGAGAGGATCGAGAGAAAGAACTAAGCGCTTGCTCGGCCCGAGGGGTTGTGCGGAGCGGGGCGCGTTCTTAGCATCACTGATGTTACATCGGTTGTGTCATACCTCTGGGGGCTCACAGATGGCCAAAGGTCCAAGGCCCGGGCACGGTCCGCTGACCGGTGTCCGCGTCGTCGAGCTGGCGGGCATCGGACCCGGGCCGTTCGCCGCGATGCTGCTGGCGGACCTCGGGGCCGACGTCGTACGCGTGGACCGGCCCGGCGGCGCGGGGCTCGGCATCGACCCCGCCTCCGACCTCACCAACCGCAACAAGCGCTCCGTCCTCCTGGACCTCAAGAGCGACGAGGGGCCGGCCCGCGTGCTGGACCTCGTCGAACGCGCCGACATTCTGGTCGAGGGCTACCGCCCCGGCGTCGCCGAACGCCTCGGCGTCGGACCCGACGCCTGCCTCGCCCGGAACCCGAAGCTCGTCTACGGCCGGATGACCGGCTGGGGCCAGGACGGGCCGCTCGCCGAGCGCGCCGGACACGACATCGCCTACCTCGCGCTCACCGGCACCCTGTCCATGATCGGCAAGCCGGACGAGCCGCCCGTGGCCCCCGCCAACCTGCTCGGCGACTACGCGGGCGGCTCGCTCTACCTCGTCGTCGGCGTCCTCGCCGCCCTCCAGCACGCCCGCGCCCACGGTGAGGGGCAGGTCGTCGACGCCGCCATCGTGGACGGCGCCGCCCACCTCGCCACGATGATCCACGGCATGCTGGCCGCCGGGAGCTGGCAGGACCGGCGCGGCACGAACCTCCTCGACGGCGGCTGCCCGTTCTACGGCACCTACGCCACGTCCGACGGCGGCCACATGGCGGTCGGCCCGCTGGAGGAGAAGTTCTACGCGGAGTTCGCCGGCCTCCTGGGCATCGCGGACGCCTTCCCCGACCGGTGGGACCTCGCCCGGTGGGACGAGCTGCGCGCCGCCGTCACCGGGCGCTTCCTGACCCGCACGCGCGCCGAGTGGACGGAGGTCTTCGACGGCACCGACGCCTGCGTGGCCCCCGTGCTCTCGCTCACCGAAGCACCGCACCACCCGCACCTTGCCGCCCGCTCCACCTTCGTCGAGCACAGCGGCCTCACCCAGCCCGCCCCCGCCCCGCGCTTCTCGGTCACCCCCGTCTCCGTTCGCGGCGGGCCCGCCCTGCCCGGCGCCGACACGGCCGCCGTCGCCGCCGACTGGGACGTCCCCGCGCTGCGGCCCGCGGACTCACCCGACACCTACTAGGAGCCCCCGTGCAACGGCAGATCTTCACCGAGGAGCACGACGCCTTCCGCGAGACCGTCCGGGCCTTCCTGGCCAAGGAGGTCCTCCCGTACTACGAGCAGTGGGAGCAGGACGGCATCGTCTCCCGCGACGCCTGGCTCGCCGCCGGACGCGCGGGACTGCTGGGCCTCGCCGTCCCCGAGGAGTACGGGGGCGGCGGCAGCGACGACTTCCGCTACAGCGCCGTCCTCGCCGAGGAGTTCACCCGGGCCGGGGCCCCCGGACTCGCGATCGGGCTGCACAACGACATCATCGGCCCTTACCTCACCGGCCTGGCCACCGAGGAGCAGAAGCGGCGCTGGCTCCCCGGCTTCTGCTCCGGCGCGACCATCACCGCGATCGCGATGACCGAGCCCGGCGCGGGCTCCGACCTCCAGGGCATCCGCACCACCGCCGAGGACAAGGGCGACCACTGGCTGCTCAACGGCTCCAAGACCTTCATCTCCAACGGCATCCTCGCCGACCTGGTCGTCGTCGTCGCGAAGACCACCCCCGACGGCGGGGCCAAGGGCCTCTCGCTGATCGTCGTCGAACGCGGGGCGGAGGGCTTCGAGCGGGGCCGCAACCTCGACAAGATCGGCCAGAAGTCCCAGGACACCGCCGAACTGTTCTTCGACGACGTCCGCGTCCCCAAGGAGAACCTCCTCGGGACACGCGACGGCGCGTTCATCCACCTGATGACCAACCTGGCCCAGGAACGCATGGGCATAGCGGTGGCCGGGATCGCCGCCGCCGAACACCTGTTGGAGATCACCACCCGGTACGTCAAGGAGCGCGAGGCCTTCGGGCGCCCGCTCTCCAAGCTCCAGCACATCCGTTTCGAGATCGCCGAGATGGCCACCGAGTGCGCCGTCACCCGGGCCTTCCTCGACCGGTGCATCGTCGACCACTCCGACGGTGTGCTGGACGCCGTCCACGCCTCCATGGCCAAGTGGTGGGCCACCGAACTGCAGAAGCGCGTCGCCGACCGCTGCCTGCAACTCCACGGTGGTTACGGCTACATGAGCGAGTACAAGGTCGCCAAGGCGTTCACCGACGGCCGTATCCAGACCATCTACGGCGGCACGACCGAGATCATGAAGGAGATCATCGGCCGCTCGCTGCTTGCCTGACCCCCCGCGGCCCCTCGTTCAACCACCCCTCGAAAGGCAGCTGTCTTGAGTACCGAAGCATTCGTCTACGACGCGATCCGCACCCCGCGCGGCCGCGGCAAGGCCAACGGCGCCCTGCACGGGACCAAGCCGATCGACCTGGTCGTCGGCCTCATCCACGAGATCCGGGGCCGCTTCCCGGACCTCGACCCGGCCGCCATCGACGACATCGTCCTCGGCGTGGTCAGCCCGCTCGGCGACCAGGGCTCCGACATCGCCCGTATCGCCGCCATCGCGGCCGGTCTGCCCGACTCCGTCGCCGGGGTGCAGGAGAACCGCTTCTGTGCCTCGGGCCTGGAAGCGGTCAACCTGGCCGCCGCCAAGGTCCGCTCCGGCTGGGAGGACCTCGTCCTCGCCGGTGGCGTCGAGTCGATGTCCCGGGTGCCGATGGGCTCCGACGGCGGGGCCTGGGCCATGGACCCGATGACCAGCTTCGAGACCGGCTTCGCCCCGCAGGGCATCGGCGCCGACCTCATCGCCACCATCGAGGGCTTCAGTCGCCGCGACGTCGACGAGTACGCCGCGCTCTCCCAGGAACGCGCCGCCGCCGCCTGGAAGGACGGCCGCTTCGCCCGCTCCGTCGTCCCCGTCAAGGACCGCAACGGCCTCCTCGTCCTCGACCACGACGAACACCTGCGCCCCGGCACCACCGCCGACTCCCTCGCCGCGCTCAAGCCCTCCTTCGCCGGTATCGGCGAGATGGGCGGCTTCGACGCGGTGGCCCTCCAGAAGTACCACTGGGTCGAGAAGATCGACCACGTCCACCACGCGGGCAACTCCTCCGGCATCGTGGACGGCGCGTCGCTCGTCGCCATCGGCTCCAAGGAGGTCGGCGAGCGCTACGGCATGACCCCGCGCGCCCGTATCGTCTCCGCCGCAGTCTCCGGCTCCGAGCCCACCATCATGCTCACCGGCCCCGCCCCCGCCACCCGCAAGGCGCTCGCCAAGGCCGGGCTGACCATCGACGACATCGACCTCGTCGAGATCAACGAAGCCTTCGCCGGAGTCGTCCTGCGCTTCGTCAAGGACATGGGCCTCTCCCTGGACAAGGTCAACGTCAACGGCGGCGCGATCGCGCTGGGCCACCCGCTCGGCGCGACCGGCGCGATGATCCTCGGCACCGTCATCGACGAACTGGAGCGCCGCGACCAGCGGTTCGGCCTGGTCACCCTCTGCGTCGGCGGCGGCATGGGCGTCGCCACCGTCGTCGAACGCATCTGACTGCCCCCGGCCCTACCCGCCTACGGAGAAGACACCGACATGACCGAGAGCACGACCATCCGCTGGGAGCAGGACGAGACCGGCGTCGTCACCCTCGTCCTCGACGACCCGAACCAGTCGGCCAACACGATGAACCAGGCCTTCAAGGACTCCATCGCGGCCGTCGCCGACCGCGCCGAGGCCGAGAAGGACTCCATCCGCGGCATCATCTACACCTCCGCCAAGAAGACCTTCTTCGCCGGGGGCGACCTCAAGGACATGATCAAGGTCGGTCCGGAGAACGCCCAGGACGCCTTCGACGCCGGCAACGCCATCAAGGCCTCGCTCCGCCGCATCGAGACCCTCGGCAAGCCCGTCGTCGCCGCCATCAACGGGGCGGCCCTCGGGGGCGGTTACGAGATCGCGCTCGCCTGCCACCACCGCGTCGCCCTCGACGCCCCCGGCTCCCGCATCGGCCTGCCCGAGGTCACCCTCGGCCTGCTCCCGGCGGGCGGCGGCGTCACCCGGACCGTACGCCTCATGGGCATCGCCGACGCCCTGCTCAAGGTGCTCCTCCAGGGCACGCAGTACACGCCGCGGCGCGCCCTGGAGAACGGCCTCGTCCACGAAGTCGCGGCCACCCGCGAGGAGATGACCGAGAAGGCCCGCGCCTTCATCGACGCCCACCCCGAGTCCCAGCAGCCCTGGGACGTCAAGGGCTACAAGATCCCCGGCGGCACCCCGTCCAACCCGCGCTTCGCCGCCAACCTGCCCGCCTTCCCTGCCAACCTGAAGAAGCAGCTCGCGGGCGCGCCGATGCCCGCCCCGCGCAACATCCTCGCGGCGGCCGTCGAGGGCTCCCAGGTCGACTTCGACACCGCCCTGACCATCGAGGCCCGGTACTTCACCGAGCTGGTCACCGGCCAGGTCTCCAAGAACATGATCCAGGCGTTCTTCTTCGACCTCCAGGCCGTCAACTCCGGCGCCAACCGACCGGGCGGCATCCCCGAGCGACCCGTCCGCAAGGTCGCCGTCCTCGGCGCCGGGATGATGGGCGCGGGCATCGCCTACTCCTGCGCCAAGGCCGGGATCGAGGTCGTCCTCAAGGACGTCTCCACCGAGGCGGCCGCCAAGGGCAAGGCGTACAGCGAGAAGCTGCTCGCCAAGGCGCTCTCCCGGGGCCGTACGACCGAGGCGAAGCGCGACGAACTGCTGGCCCGGATCACCCCCACCGGCGACGCGGCCGACCTCGCGGGCTGCGACGCGGTGATCGAGGCCGTCTTCGAGGACACCGCGCTCAAGCACAAGGTGTTCCAGGAGATCCAGGGCGTCATCGAGCCGGACGCGCTGCTCTGCTCCAACACCTCCACCCTCCCGATCACGGTCCTCGCCGAAGGCGTCTCGCGCCCCGTCGACTTCATCGGACTGCACTTCTTCTCGCCCGTCGACAAGATGCCCCTGGTCGAGATCATCAAAGGCGAGCGCACCGGCGACGAGGCGCTCGCCCGCGCCTTCGACCTGGTCCGCCGGATCAAGAAGACGCCGATCGTCGTCAACGACTCCCGCGGCTTCTTCACCTCGCGCGTCATCGGCCAGTTCATCAACGAGGGCGTCGCCATGGTCGGCGAGGGCGTCGAGCCCGCCTCCATCGAGCAGGCCGCCGCCCAGTCCGGCTACCCGGCCAAGGTGCTCTCCCTGATGGACGAGCTGACCCTGACCCTGCCCCGTAAGATCCGCAACGAGACCAAGCGCGCGGTGGAGGAGGCCGGGGGCACCTGGCCCGGCCACCCCTCCGACGAAGTCATCGACCGCATGGTCGACGAGTTCGGCCGCCCCGGACGCAGCGGCGGAGCGGGGTTCTACGACTACGACGAGGCCGGCAGGCGGGCAGGCCTCTGGCCCGGACTGCGCGAGCACTTCGCCAAGCCCGACGCCGATGTGCCCTTCGAGGACATGAAGGAGCGGATGCTCTTCTCCGAGGCCCTGGACAGTGTCCGCTGCCTGGAGGAGAACGTCCTCATCTCCGTCGCCGACGCCAACATCGGCTCCATCATGGGCATCGGCTTCCCGCCGTGGACCGGCGGCGTCCTCCAGTACATCAACGGGTACGAGGGCGGCCTGACCGGCTTCATCGCCCGCGCCCGGGAACTCGCCGAGCGTTACGGCGACCGCTTCCTGCCGCCCGCGCTGCTGGTGGAGAAGGCGCAGAAGGGCGAGACCTTCCACGACTGAGGCGCCCGTGCACCGCGTTCACCGTCACTCGGCGGTGAACGCGGCCCGCAGCTCCTCCTTCAACGATCGCTGAAACGCCGTCACCAGCGCCTGCACCACGATCGGTTGCATATCGGCGGACAGTGACTTCATCGCCGCCACGTGCTCCGGGTCGCCCTCACGCTCCCGGTAGGGGCTCCACACCTCGTCCCGGAACAGCCGGGTCATCTCCTGGGCGGCCGAGCGGGTGTGCTCCAGCAGAACGGTCCGCGCCGCCAGGATCGTCTGGTGCGCGATCGGCACGTCCAGCAGCTCCACCCCGAGCCGCAGCAGCCCCGGATCCACCCGGTACGCCCCGCCGTCCTCCTGCGGCCGGACCAGCACCCCCATCGCCGCCAGCCGCTCCACATCCGCCTCCGACAGCGCCCGCCCGGCCCGCCGCTCCAGCTCGGCCCGGGAGAAGTCCTCGGCCCGGTCCGGCGCCCAGGACGCGACCAGCGCCCGGTGGATCGCCAGATCGTGGGCGCTCAGGTCGGGCGGCAGCTGTTCCAGATAGCGCTCGATCGCCGCCAGCGTCATGCCCTGCTGCTGGAGCTCCTCGATCAGCGCGAGCCGCGAGAGATGGTCCAGCCCGTAGTGTCCGACCCGGCGGGCCCCGATGACCGGGGGCGGCAGCAGGCCCCGGGTGCTGTAGAACCGCACGGTGCGCACGGTGACCCCGGCGCGCGCCGCCAGCTCGTCCACGGTGAGCGTCGGCTCGTCGGTCCCCGTCGCCATCTCTGCTCCCCGCCGTCGAACCCTCATGTCGGACAGTGCCGCTGTCTCACCATTACTGTGAAAGTCTCCTGCACCATCGCCCCGCCGTCCACCCCGGGCCCGTTGTCAGTGGTGGCCCGTACGGTGAGGGTATGTCGGAGATCACTTACGTACGGGGGGACGCCACCGCGCCGCAGGGCAAGGGCGTCAAGCTGATCGTCCACGTCTGCAACGACCTCGGCGGCTGGGGCAAGGGCTTCGTCCTGGCCCTCTCCCGCCGCTGGCCGGAGCCCGAGGCCGCCTACCGGCGCTGGCACCGGGAGCGCGCGGGCAACGACTTCGCCCTGGGCGCGGCGCAGTTCGTGCGGGTGGGGTCCTACCTCTGGGTGGCCAACATGGTCGGCCAGCGGGGCATGCGCACCGGCAGCAAGGGGGTGCCCGTGCGGTACGAGGCGATCGACGCGGCGCTCGGCGCGGTGGCCGCCAAGGCGGGCGAGCTGGGGGCCTCGGCCCATATGCCCCGGATCGGCTGCGGGCTCGCGGGCGGCACGTGGGCCAGGATCGAGCCGCTGATCGAGCGACGCCTGATATCCGCAGGCATACCGGTGACGGTGTACGACCACGACTGACCGGCCCGTCGGCGGCTCCCGACCCCGCCCCAGGGGTTCGGGGTTCCCCGGGGGCGAGGGATCATGGAGGAGAGGAACAGGGCACGGGCAGCGCACGGCAGGCCCGCCGGGACCGCGGGAGCACGGATGAGCAGCGCCACCGACGCGCGGAACCCCGAGCCGCCCCCGCCCGGAGGGGTGCTCTGGAGCCTGTCCGGGGACATCCGCGCCCTGCTGATGCTGCCCGCCGCCCTCACCCTCCAGGTCGCCCATCCGGCCGTCGGCGCCGGCGTCGACGAGCACTCCGTCTTCCGTACGGACCCCTGGGGACGCGGTGAACGCTCGCTGCGCTCGCTCCAGCTCTGGGTCTACGGCGGCGCGGAGGCTGCGGAGGAGGGCCGCAGGCTGCGGGTGCTGCACCGCACCATCCAGGGGACCGACACCCGCGGCCGTCCCTACCACGCCCTGACGCCCGCCAACTACGCCTGGGTGCACGCCACCGGCTTCCCCGTGTACCAGCACGCGGCACGGTATCTGATCCGCCCGATGAGTCCCGCCCAGGAGCGCGCCCTGTACGCGGAGTGGCTCCAGGTCGGCCGGATCCTGGGCATCCACGACCGGGACATGCCCCAGACCATCGAGGACTTCTGGCCGTACTGGGAGAAGATGCTCGCGGGGGAGATCGAGGCGACCCCCGTCGTCCGGGAACTCGTCGCCGCCGACCAGTCCGTCCCCCCGCCGGACCGGGGGCCCTGGCCGCTCCGGCTGCTACTGCGGGCGCTGTGGCCGGTGCTGCTTCCGCCGCTGGCCCGCTTCCGCCGCTTCGTCACCATCGGGCTCATGCCGCCCGACGCCCGCACGGCCATCGGCCTGCCGTGGACCCGGGACCAGGAGAAGCGGCTGCGCCGGATGTGCGCGGTGCTGCGGGTCGTCGTCCCCGTCCTGCCGGAGCGGCTGCGCTATCTGCCCCGGGCGCGAGCGGCCCGCGCCGCGTCGCGTACGGCGGGACGGGACGCCCGCGCCGCCGGGGCGCGTCGGAACGGCTGAACGCCCGCCGCTCTGACGCCCCGGGGCACGGGTCAGCGGTGGTCGTGACCCGCGTGCTCCCGGCCGGCCCCATCTTCCGACCGGTCGTCATGAGGCTCTGCACGGGGCGGAGCAGGAGGCGCCCTGCCGGGCGCCTCTCTCACACGATCGCCGTTCCGTCGTCACGGACGACACTTACGACACGTGCGACACGTACGACAGCAGTGATCAACCCCTGTCGCCCAGGAGTTGACCGGGGTAACGTCCGCACATTGCCGACAGCCGGACGGGCGTCACGGCGCCCGCCCCCATGTTCCGGAGGCCGCTGATGTCCCCTCGCATCGCTCGTGCGCTCCGCATGCTCAGCCCGCACCCGTGGCTCGCGCCGGTCGCCGGTCCCGCCCGGCCGCAGTCGGCGCCCGCGCGCCGCAGGGCGAGAGCGATGCGCCGGACGGCCGTCGCGGCGACACTCGCCGGGCTGGCCCTCCCGTTCGCCATCGCGCCCGCCGAGGCCGCGCACCGCCCGCCGCGCACCGGGTTCGAGACGAGCGAGGGCGCCCGCTGGACCGGCGAGGCGGAGGAGCGGGCCTTCCTCGCCGCGGTGGACCGGGGGAGCGACCGGGTCTCCGTGGACCGCGTCGGAACGACCGGTCAGGGCCGCCCCCTGCGGCTCGTGCGCGTCGGCCAGGAACGCCCCGGGGCCGCCACCAAGGTGCTCCTGATCTGCAGCCAGCACGGGGACGAGCCCGCCGGGCGCGAGGCCTGTCTGACCACCATCCGTGACCTGGCGTTCGCCGAGGACCGGGCGACCCGCGCCTTCCTGGCCCGTACGACCCTGCTGGTGCTGCCCACGGCCAACCCCGACGGACGCGCCGCCGACACCCGCGGCAACGCCGACGGGGTCGACGTCAACCGCGACCACATCGCCCTGGAGACCGCCGAGGCGCGGGCCGTCGCCACCGTCGTACGCGACGAACGGCCCCAGGTGATCTACGACTTGCACGAGTACGGTGCGACCCCGCCGTACTACGACAAGGACCTGTTCGCGCTGTGGCCGCGGAATCTCAACGTCGACGACCGGATCCACGACGTCTCGCGCACCCTCTCCGAGCGGTACGTCCGCCCCGCCGCGACGGCGGGCGGCTACAGCAGCGGCCACTACGGCATCTGGACCGACCCGGCCACCGGGGAGCCCGTCAAACAGGTCGCCGGCGACGGCCAGGAACGCATCCTGCGCAACGCCTCCGGTCTCAAGCACGCCGTCGGCCTGCTCATCGAGTCCCGCCTCGACGCGCTGAGCGACGCGGAGAAGGCCGATCAGGCGCTCAACCACCGGCGCCGGGTCCACTCCCAGCAGACGGCGCTCGGCGGTCTCTTCGCCTTCACCGACGAGCAGCGCGCCCGGCTGCGCACGGCCACCGCCCTCGCCCGCCTGACCGGCCTCGCCGACCGGGGACCCGTGTACCTCGGCGGCGCCGACAACGACCCGGCCGAGCCGGCGGAGGTCCTCGCCGACCCGCCGTGCGGCTACCGGCTGGACGCGGCCCAGTACGCGGCGGTGAAGGACGAGCTGGCCCTGCACGGCATCACGGCCCGACCGGAGGAGGGTGGCGCGTTCGTGCCCTTGCGCCAGTCGGCTCGACACCTGATTCCGCTGCTTCTCGATCAGCGGGCGACATATCACCTCACAGACGGTCAAGCCAGAACCGCTTGTTGATCCCTTGAGATTCTGGGCAGGTGTGGTACTGCCTACGGAGAGCGTTTTTCAGACTCGGTGAAAGGTGCCATCAGTGTCCCAGGACGACCAGACAACGGACGGGCGGGAAGGGCTGTCGGTCACGGCGGACCTTCCCCCCGAACCGCTCAGTACCAGGGCCCCGACCACCGACCGGGTGGTGTTCGGAGTCACGGCGGTTCTCACCCTCGCCTTTGTCGTCTGGGGCGCGATCGCCACCGACTCCCTGGAGACCGTTTCCGGCAAGCTGCTCACCGGGCTGATCCACAACGGTGGCTGGGCCTTCATACTGGCCGCGTCCGCCTTCGTCATCTTCGCCCTGTGGCTGGCCGTCAGCCGGTACGGGAAGATCTGCCTCGGCCAGGAGGGTGAGAAGCCGGAGTTCCGGACCATCTCCTGGATCGCGATGATGTTCAGCGCCGGTATGGGCATCGGGCTGATGTTCTGGGGCGTCGCCGAGCCCCTCGCACACTTCCGGACCCCGCCCCCGGGCACCGACCCCGCCGACTCGGCCGAGGCCATGCAGACGGCGATGGCCACCACGCTCTTCCACTGGACGTTGCACCCCTGGGCCATCTACGCCGTGGTCGGGCTCGCCATCGCCTACAGCGCCTACCGGATGCGCAGGCGGCAGACGATCAGCGCGGTCTTCGAACCGCTGATCGGCAAGCGTCATGCCTACGGTGGCGTCGGCCGCGTCATCGACATCCTGGCCATCTTCGCCACCCTGTTCGGCTCCGCGGCCTCCCTGGGCCTCGGCGCGCTCCAGATCGGCAGCGGCATCCAGGAACTGGACTGGCTGGAGAAGGCGGGCACCGGACTTCTCGTCACCGTCATCGCCGTGCTGACCGTCGCCTTCGTCGCCTCCGCGGTCTCCGGGGTCGAGAAGGGCATCCAGTGGCTGTCCAACATCAACATGGTGCTGGCCCTCCTGCTCATCGTGTTCGTCTTCATCGCCGGTCCCACGATCTTCGTGCTCGATCTGGTGCCCACCTCCCTCGGCGCGTACGTCACCGACCTGGGGCAGCTCGCCGGACGCACCGAGGCGACCGGCGGCGGTGACGTGGCCGACTGGCTCGGCAGCTGGACCGTCTTCTACTGGGCCTGGTGGATCTCCTGGACGCCCTTCGTCGGCATGTTCATCGCCAGGATCAGCCGCGGCCGCACGATCCGTCAGTTCGTCGGCGGCGTCATCCTGGTGCCCAGCACCGTCAGCCTGATCTGGTTCGCCGTCTTCGGCGGCTCGGCCATGAAGCTGGACGAGGCCGGGAAGCTCGGTGGCGCCGACACCCCGGAGGCGCAGCTGTTCGGCGTCCTCCAGGAGTTCCCGATCGCCACGCTCACGAGCATTCTGGTGATGGTCCTGGTCGGCATCTTCTTCGTCTCCGGAGCCGACGCCGCCTCCATCGTCATGGGCACCCTCTCCCAGAAGGGCGTCCTCGAACCGAGCAAGCTGGTCGTGATCTTCTGGGGTGTCGTGACCGGGGCCGTGGCCGCGATCATGCTGCTCATCGGCGACGGCAAGGAGAACGCGCTCCAAGGGCTGCAGAACCTCACCATCCTGGTGGCCGCCCCCTTCGCCCTCGTCATGATCGGCATGTGCGTGGCCCTGATGCGGGACCTGCGCAAGGACCCGCAGATCGTCCGCCAGGAGTTCGGCGTGGAGGCGGTCGAGTCCGCGGTGATCGAGGGGCACGCCAAGTACGACGGCGACTTCGAGATCCGCATCGGCCCCGGGACCACGACCATCGTGGACGAGCGCCACAGGCCCGACACCACCGGATCGGGCTCCACGGCCACGGAGAAGCGGCCCTCCGACTGAGCGGGCACCGCCCGTCCGTATCCGTATCCGTATCCGTACCGGAGCCCGCGACTGCCTACAGGCCGCGGGCTCCGGTACGTCGTGTCCCCCGCGCCACCGTGCGGGCTCCGGGCTCCGGTACGTCGTGGTCCACGCACCACCGGGCGGGCCCGCACCCGGCAGGTCATGCTCGTGCCCCCGCACGGCCCCACTCCCGGCCGGCCCGCGCGCACCACCCTGCGGACCCGTGTCCGGCGGGCCCCGGTCAGCCCACCAGCGCCGCCGCCGCCCGCGCGCACCCCCAGGCCACGGTCACGCCCGCGCCGCCGTGCCCGTAGTTGTGCACCAGCAGACCGCCGCCCGGCAGCGCCTCCGCCTCGATCCGTACCCCGGCCTCCCGCGCCGGGCGCAGCCCCACCCGGTGCCCGAGCACCCGGGCGCCGGCGATCTCCGGCCGGATCCGCGCACACCGCGCCACGATCTCCCGCGCCGTCCCCGGGTCGGGCTCCGTGCGCGGATCGTCCACCTCGGCCGTACCGCCCAGCACCAGCCGGCCCGGCTGCGGGAAGAAGTACGTCGTCGCGGCCGACGCCGGATCCGCCTCGGTGTACCACTCCTCGATCCCCGGGTTCTCCACCGCGACCAACTGCCCGCGCACCGGCCGCACCCCGGCGTCGGGCACCAGCGCGCGCGCCCCGAGCCCCGTGCAGTTCACCACCACCGGGCTCCGCTCCGCCGCCTCGCCGAACCCCGTCACCGCCCGCCGCTCCACCGTGCCGCCCGCGGCCGCGAGCCGCCGCTCCAGCCACGCCAGATGGACGGGCATGTCCAGCAGCGGCAAGGTCACCCGCAGCCCTTCGGGCAGCTCCACGGCGTCCTTCAGCCCGGCCGACCAGTCGCCCAGCGCGCCGAGCCGCTCCCCGCCGTGCAGCCCCGCCACCCGCCGTACGCCGGTCTCCTCCGGGGCGCCCGACAGCTCCTCGTAGACCGCCAGCGTCGCCAGCGACCAGTCGCCCACCCGCTCCGCCGGCTCGATCCGGTACGGCCACCACAGGGCCCCCGCCACCGCCGACGTCGTCGCCCCGGCCGGATCGCGCGACCAGACCCGCACCCGCAGCCCGCGCTCCGCCAGCGTCACGGCGGTGGTCAGACCGACGACCCCGCCGCCCACCACGATCACATCCGCCATCACGGTCACTCCTGTCACAGTGCCACCGGTGCACCCGGTCGCTGCGTGGACGCTAACGGAAGCCCGAATCCGGAGGCCAGGGGCACAGGGCGACGGGCATGGAGTGCCGGAGACTAGGATCGGCACCCTGATGACTGCCACTCTCGTCGCCAAGGACCTCGCCGCCGGACACGGCGACCGCACGCTCTTCGCCGGGCTCGACCTCGTCGTCGCCCCGGGGGACGTGATCGGTCTCGTCGGAGTCAACGGAGCCGGTAAATCCTCCCTGCTCCGGCTGCTCGCCGGGCTCGACCGCCCGGAGGAGGGCGAGCTGCGGCTCTCCCCGCCCACCGCCACCGTCGGCCACCTCCCGCAGGAGCCCGAGCGCCGCGACGGCGAGACGGTGTCCGCGTTCCTGGCCCGCCGCACCGGCGTCGCCGACGCCCAGCGCACGATGGACGAGGCGACCGAGGCCCTGGTCGCGGGCGCCCCGGGCGCGGACGACGCGTACTCCGAGTCCCTGGAGCGCTGGCTCGCCCTCGGCGGCGCGGACCTGGAGGAGCGGGCCGAGCAGGTCGCCGCCGAGCTGGGCCTGACCGTCGGCCTCGACCGGCCCATGACCGCGCTCTCCGGCGGACAGGCCGCCCGCGCCGGACTCGCCTCGCTGCTCCTCTCCCGCTACGACGTCTTCCTGCTAGACGAGCCCACCAACGACCTCGACCTCGACGGCCTGGAGCGCCTGGAGCGCTTCGTGTCCGGCCTGCGCGCGGGCACCGTCGTCATCAGCCACGACCGCGAGTTCCTGATGCGCACGGTCACCAAGGTGCTGGAGCTGGACCTCGCCCAGCAGCAGATCAACCTGTACGGCGGTGGCTACGCGGCCTACCTGGAGGAGCGGGAGACCGCACGCCGGCATGCCCGCGAGGGCTTCGAGGAGTACGCCGACAAGAAGGCGTCCCTCGAAGCGCGCGGCCATATGCAGCGCTCCTGGATGGACAAGGGTGTCAAGAACGCCCGCCGCAAGGCGACCGACGGCGACAAGCTCGGCCGCAACGCCCGCAGCGAGGCCAGCGAGAAGCAGGCCGCGAAGGCCCGGCAGACCCAGCGCATGATCGAACGCCTCGACACCGTCGAGGAGCCGCGCAAGGAGTGGGAGCTGCGGATGGAGATCGCCTCCGCCCCGCGCTCCGGATCCGTCGTCGCGACCCTGCGCGACGCCCGCGTGGTGCGCGGCGACTTCTCCTTCGGCCCCGCATCGCTCCAGATCGACTGGGCGGACCGGGTCGCCATCACCGGGGCCAACGGCGCCGGCAAGTCCACCCTGCTGGCCGCCCTGTTGGAGCGACTGCCGCTGGACTCCGGGAACGCCACGCTCGGTTCGGGCGTCGTCGTCGGAGAGGTGGACCAGGCCCGGAAGCTGTTCCTCGGCGCGCAGTCGCTGCTGGACGCGTTCTGCGCCGCCGTGCCCGACACGGAACCGGCCGAAGTCCGCACCCTGCTCGCCAAGTTCGGCCTCCGCGCCGACCACGTGATGCGCCCCGCGACCAGTCTGTCCCCCGGCGAGCGCACCCGCGCCGCCCTCGCCCTGCTCCAGGGCCGGGGCGTCAACCTCCTGGTGCTCGACGAGCCGACGAACCACCTGGACCTGCCCGCCATCGAGCAGCTGGAGGCGGCCCTGGAGACGTACACGGGCACCCTGCTGCTGGTCACCCACGACCGGCGGATGCTGGAGGCGGTCCGCACGACCCGCCGCATCGAGGTGGCCGACGGCCAGGTCAAGGAAGTCTGAGCGGAGTCACGGGGGCGGGGGGCGGGCCGCACACGGCGGCCCGCCCCCGCCTCTGTCCGTCTCAGCGCCCCCGGCCGCCGCCCTGCTTCGGGTCGGTCAGCCCGGCCCGCCGCAGCGCGTCCGCCATGGCGCTGTTCGCCGGAGCCGGGGCCCCCTGGCCCTGCCGGGACGCACCGCCACCACCGCGTCGGTCCCGGCCGCCGCTGCCCTGCCGGCCCTGGCCGCCCCCGGACGGCTGCCCCTGGCCCTGCCCCTGGCGCTGCTTCGGGGGACGGCCGCCGCGCTCGCCCCGGCCCTGCTGCCCGCCGCCGGAACCGCCGCCCGCACCGGGCTCGTCGTCCAGCCGCAGCGTCAGCGAGATCCGCTTTCGGGGCACGTCGACGTCCATGACCTTGACCTTCACGATGTCCCCGGGCTTCACGACGTCGCGCGGGTCCTTCACGAACGTCTTCGACAGCGCCGAGACGTGCACCAGACCGTCCTGGTGGACGCCGACGTCGACGAACGCGCCGAACGCGGCCACGTTGGTCACGACGCCCTCCAGCAGCATGCCGGGCTCCAGGTCGCCGAGCTTCTCGACGCCCTCCTTGAAGGTCGCCGTCCGGAACGCCGGACGCGGGTCGCGCCCCGGCTTCTCCAGCTCCTTGAGGATGTCCGTCACCGTCGGCAGCCCGAACATGTCGTCCACGAAGTCCGCCGCGCGCAGCGACCGCAGGGCCTCCGCGTTACCGATCAGCGAGGCCACCTCGCCGCCCGCCGTCCTCCCCATCCGGCGCACCACCGGGTAGGCCTCGGGGTGCACGCTGGAGCCGTCGAGCCGGTCGTCGCCGTCCCGGATCCGCAGGAAGCCCGCGCACTGCTCGTACGCCTTCGGGCCGAGCCGCGCGACGTCCTTGAGGGCCTTGCGCGACCGGAAGGGCCCGTTGGAGTCCCGGTGGGCGACGATGTTCTCGGCGAGCCCCGAGCTGATCCCCGACACCCGTGAAAGCAGGGGCGCGGACGCGGTGTTGACGTCCACACCGACCCCGTTGACACAGTCCTCGACGACCGCGTCCAGCGAACGCGACAGCTTCACCTCGGACAGGTCGTGCTGGTACTGGCCGACGCCGATCGACTTCGGGTCGATCTTCACCAGCTCGGCCAGCGGGTCCTGGAGCCGCCGTGCGATGGAGACGGCGCCGCGCAACGACACGTCCATGTCGGGCAGTTCCTGCGAGGCGAACGCGGAGGCGGAGTACACCGAGGCGCCCGCCTCCGAGACCATCACCTTCGTGAGCTTCAACTCCGGGTGCTTGTCGATCAGTTCACCGGCGAGCTTGTCCGTCTCACGGGACGCCGTGCCGTTGCCGATGGCGACCAGGTCGACCGCGTGCTCCTTCGCGAGGTGCGCGAGCTTCGCCAGCGCCTGGTCCCACTTGTTCGCGGGCACGTGCGGGTGGATCACATCGGTGGCCACCACCTTGCCGGTGGCGTCGACGACCGCGACCTTCACCCCCGTACGGAATCCGGGGTCCAGGCCCAGCGTGGCCCGGGTGCCGGCCGGGGCGGCGAGCAGCAGATCGCGCAGGTTCGAGGCGAAGACCCGCACCGCCTCGTCCTCCGCCGCCGTGCGCAGCCGGGCCCGCAGGTCGATGCCCAGGTGCACCTGGATCCGGGTCCGCCACGCCCAACGCACGGTGTCGCCGAGCCACTTGTCGCCCGGGCGGCCCCGGTCGCCGATCTCGAAGCGGCGGGCGATCATGTTCTCGTACGCGGACGGGCCCGGCCGCTCGGCGGCCTCCGGCTCCTCCGGTTCCAGGACCAGGTCGAGGACGTTCTCCTTCTCGCCGCGCAGCATGGCGAGCACCCGGTGCGAGGGCAGCGCGGTGAACGGCTCCGTGAAGGCGAAGTAGTCGGCGAACTTGGCGCCCGCCTCCTCCTGGCCCTCGCGCACCTTCGCCGCCAGCCGGCCACGCGTCCACATGCGCTCGCGCAGCTCGCCGGTCAGGTCGGCGTCCTCGGAGAACCGCTCGGTGAGGATCGACCGGGCGCCGTCCAGGGCGGCCGCCACGTCCGCGACGCCCTTTCCGTCGTCCACGAACGCGGCGGCCGCCGCGAGCGGATCGACCGACGGGTCACCGAGCAGGCCGTCCGCCAGCGGTTCGAGCCCCGCTTCCCGGGCGATCTGCGCCTTCGTCCGCCGCTTCGGCTTGAACGGCAGGTAGATGTCCTCCAGGCGCGCCTTGGTCTCGGCGGCCCGGATGCTCGCCTCCAGCGCGGCGTCGAGCTTGCCCTGCTCGCGCACGGATTCGAGGATCGACGTACGCCGCTCCTCCAGCTCCCGCAGATAGCGCAGCCGCTCCTCCAGCGTGCGCAACTGCGCATCGTCGAGGGATTCGGTCGCCTCCTTGCGGTAGCGCGCGATGAACGGCACGGTCGATCCGCCGTCGAGCAGCTCGACGGCCGCCCTGACCTGTCGCTCACGTACGCCGAGCTCCTCGGCGATCCTGCCTTCGATGGACGTCGTCACGGTTTTCCCGACTCGCCTTCTCGTACTGGCTGTGCTGGCCGTGCTCGTGTCGCGATGAGCACGTTCTTGCTTGCCGGGGGTGTCCCCCCTGGCCTGCATTGTGCCGGGTGGCCGGGGGCCGTGTCGCGTGACCTCGACGAACACGCCCGGAGCCCCCGCGGCGCGTGCGGGGGCTCCGGGCGGTGCGGGGTCAGCCCTGACCGGTCGCCGAGGCCGGGAACGCCCCTGCGGCGGCGGCCGTGAAGAGGAAGCCGCGTCCCAGTTCGGTGAGCCGCTCCACGCCTTCCGCGCCCAGGTGCTCGTACGGGGCGGTGTCCATGCGGTCCGTCGCCTCCTCGACCTCCTTGCGCAGCGCCGTGCCCGCCTCGGTCAGCGCCAACTCCTCGCCGTCGGCCAGCAGCCCGCGCTCCCGCAGCCGGCCGCACGCCGCCTCCCAGTCGGTGCGCCGCCAGCCCCGGGAGGACAGGATCCAGCGGATCGCCATGCCCTTGCCGGTGGCCGTGTGGCTGACGAGCGACTCCAGCGGGTCCAGGCCGGCCGCGAGGAGGACGGCGAGGTGCGCGTCGCCCCGGTGCTCGCGCAGCAGGGTCGCGGCGTGCCAGAACGCCAGGTGCGGCTCTTCGGGCACCGGCAGATCCGCGTGCGCGGCGTACAGCGGGCGGGCGTGCGGGGTGCAGGCCTCGGTGGCGCGCAGCGCGAGCCGGGCCGCCTCCGCCATCGCGTCGGAGGCTATGAGCTCCTCGCCGAGCAGCCGGCGCAGCGTCGTGTCCGCCGCCCGCAGCCGGGCGCCGAGGACCACGTCGGGGGAGGCGGTCTCCCAGACGGCGGGCACATGGCGGGCCACCAGCTCGGGGTTGAAGTTGTAGAAGGTGGCGCTGACGGTCCCCGCCCCGACCGCGCCGAGTGCGGCGGCCCGGGTCGCGAAGTAGGCGGCGCTCTGGTCCTCGATGCCGATCTTCGCCATCTCCGCGCCCAGGTCGGGGGAGAAGAAGAGGCTGGAGTGCAGGGGGTTGACGGCGTTGTGGCAGCGGCGCTCCGCGCGGGCCGGAAGAATACTCATACCGGAACGTTACCGACTGGTCGGTACGGAGCGGAACCCCGGGGGAGCGGAACGCTCCACCGGACAGAGGACCGCAACAGCCCACGACGGCCCACAACAGCCCACGACGGCCCCACGACAGGCCCGGGGCAGCCCACGACAGGTCCAAGGCAGGTCAGGCGCGGGTCGAGCCGGGGCGATGGCAGGAAAGGTGGGGTATTCGTCATTGTGGCCATCGACGTCCACCGCCCAGGATGGCGGGTGTGAAGCAGCGAACCGTGCTCGTCGTCCTCTTCGACGGCATCCAGAGTCTCGACGCCACCGGCCCGATGGAGGTCTTCGCCGGAGCCTCCCGGGCTCCGGGCGTCTCCTACGACCTGCGGACCGCCTCGCTCGACGGCGGCCCCGTACGCTCCACCAGCGGCCTGACCCTGATGCCCGACAGCAGCCTGGCCGACGCACCCGCACCGCACACCCTGCTGGTGCCCGGCGGGCACGGCACCCGGGGCTCCCACCCGGAGCTGACCGGCTGGCTCCGCGAGCACGCGCCGCGGGCGGAGCGGCTCGTCTCCGTGTGCACGGGCGCGCTGCTGCTGGCCGAGGCGGGCCTGCTGGACGGACACCGGGTCACCACCCACTGGAACCACTGCGAGCAGCTGGCCCGCGACTACCCGGCCGTCCACGTCGATCCCAAACCGATCTTCGTACGGGACGGGCGGCTGGCCACCTCGGCGGGCGTCACCGCTGGCATCGACCTCGCCCTCGCGCTCGTCGAGGAGGACCACGGGCGGGACCTCGCCCTGGACATCGCCCGGCACCTCGTGGTGTTCCTGCGCCGCCCGGGGAACCAGGCGCAGTTCAGTGCCCAGCTCAGCGCCCAGACCGCCCGGCGCGAACCGCTGCGCGAGGTCCAGCACTGGATCACCCAGCACCCCGGCGCCGACCTCGGGGTCGACGCCCTCGCGGCCCGCGCCCGGCTCTCGCCCCGGCACTTCGCCCGTGCCTTCCGGGCGGAGACCGGAACGACCCCGGGGCGGTACGTCGAGCGCGTCCGCCTGGAGCACGCCCGCCGGCTCCTGGAGGACACCGCCGACGGCGTCGAGCGGGTCGCCCGCGCCAGTGGCTACGGCACCCCGGAAGCCATGCGCCGTGCCTTCGTGAAGACCCTCGCGACGGCGCCGGCCGAATACCGCCGCCGCTTCCGCACCCCCGCGTCCAGCAGCTGAACCGCACCGTCCGACCGAGTGACCGTCCGAACCGAGAGGCAGCTCCCGTGCAGATCGCCATCCTGCTCTTCGACCGTTTCACCGCCCTGGACGCGGTGGGCCCGTACGAGATCCTCAGCCGTGCGCCCGGCGCCGAGCCCGTCTTCGTCGCGACACGGACCGGCCCCGTCCGCAATGACAGCGGGAGCCTCGCGCTCGTCGCGGAGAAGACCCTCGCCGAGGTGCCCTCCCCGGACCTGGTGATCGTTCCGGGCGGCCCCGGCCAGAGCGACCAGATGGAGAACGAGGCCCTGCTCGGCTGGCTGCGCTCGGCCGACGCCACCAGCACCTGGACGACCTCCGTCTGCACCGGTTCGCTGCTGCTGGCCGCCGCCGGGCTCCTGAAGGGCAGGCGGGCCACCTCGCACTGGCTGGCGCTGGAGGCGCTGGAGCGGTTCGGCGTCGAGCCCACCGGGGAGCGCGTCGTCCTCGACGGCAAGTACGTCACCGCCGCCGGGGTCTCCTCCGGCATCGACATGGGGCTGACCCTGCTCGGCCGGATCGCGGGCGACGACGTGGCGCGCTCGGTGCAGCTGCTCACGGAGTACGACCCGCAGCCGCCCTACGACTGCGGGTCGCCGGAGAAGGCCCCTGCGGCCCTCGTCGAGGAGTGGCGGGCCAAGAGCCGCCACATCACCCGGTAGGGCCCGCGGTCCAGGTGAACCGGGGCGCGCGCCGCTCCAGGAAGGCGGCGACGCCCTCCGCCGTGTCACCGCTGCCCCGCGCCTCAGCGGCCCAGTGGGCGTCCCGGTCCGTCCGGCCCCCGGCGAACTCCTTGGCGGCGGCCTGGGTGAGCAGGGACCGGGACGCCAGGACCCGTACGTACTCCTCGACCCGCCCGGCCAGGCCGCCCGCGGGCAGCACCTCGTCGACCAGGCCGGTGCGCAGCGCCCGTTCCGTGCCGATCAGCTCGCCGGAGAACAGCAGGTGCTTGGCCGTGGCCGGACCGACGAGGGCGACCAGCCGCCGGGTCGAGGAGGCGGGGTAGACGATGCCGAGCTTGGCCGGGGTGACCCCGAAGGAGGCCCCCTCCTCCGCGAACCGCAGATCGCAGGCGGCGGCGAGCTGGCCGCCGCCCCCCACGCAGTAGCCGCGCACCACGGCCAGCGTCGGCAGGGGGAACGCGGCGAGCGCGTCCTCGGCCGCCACCGCCAGGTCCTGGGCGGTGTCCGCGCCCTCCCGCAGCGTGGAGATGTCGGCGCCGGCGCAGAAGGTGTCCCCGGCTCCGGTCAGCACCAGCGCCCGGACCGCCGGATCGGCCGCGAGCCGCTCCAGCAGCTCCGGCAGACTCCGCCACATCGCGGTGGTCATCGCGTTGCGCTTGGCGGGGTTCGCGATCACGACCGTGGCGACGCCGCGCTCGACGGACGAGATCAGGCGGGGTTCCGTGGGGTCCATGCGCCGGATGCTATCCGGAGGGTTCGAACCTATGATCAAGAAGGGGTCGCCGGGCGGGCACGCCCGTGAGGAGTCGTCGATGAACGAATCCACCGCCGAGGGCCGGAAGCTCAGCCGCAGTTTCGGCCGGCTCGCGCTGCTCGGCACGCTGCTGGTGATCGCGGGCGTCATCGGTCTCGTCCACACCGGCGTCGCCACGCTCACCTCGATGCTGCTCTTCGGCTGGCTGCTGCTCGTCGGCGGCCTGGTCGGGCTGCTGCACGCGATCGAGTCACGCGGTACGAACTACTTCTGGCTGGGCGTGGTGGTCGCGGCCCTCAACATCGCCGCGGGCGTCGTCGTCATCAAGCACCCCGAGGGCACGGCCGAGGCGCTGACCATGTTCGCCGCCCTGCTCTTCCTGACCGGCGGCGTCTTCCGGCTGGTCGGCAGCGTCGTCGTACGCGGCCCGCAGATGGGCTGGACGCTGCTGCAGGGCGCCTTCGGCCTGCTGCTGGGCCTGCTGGTGCTGTTCGACTGGCCGCACAGCAGCCTCTACGTCCTCGGCTGCTTCTTCTCGCTGGCCCTGCTGTTCGACGGGCTCGGCCTGATCGCCATCGGTGTCGGCGGCCGGCGCATCGTCAGCATGGTCTCGGAACGGCTCGATGAAACTGCTCCGACCCCGGACGAGCCGATCACGTCACCAGAAGACGAGCGGAAGTAGTCCCTGGCCCGCCAAGGTCACGCATGTTTGGTCAAATAGCGCCGATACCTGGCTACTTCCGGTCAGTGGCACGGTCCGGACCAGGCCATTCCCAACACTCTTTACTCGACGGTCAGTGCAGTGCGAGTGAGAGCTGGTGCCGGACGATGGAGAGCCTCGGGAGTGCCCCTGCCGACCCCGTGTCGTACGAGGGGGTGTGGCGCTTCACCGCCTTGGCCGTGGACGCGTCCGTGCCGAGCGCCCGGCACGCCGTACGTGACCTCCTGGACCGGCAGGGCGTGCCGATCGAGGACGACATTCTCCAGGGGCTCCTGCTGATCGTCTCGGAGCTGGTCACCAACGCCGTCAAGCACGCGGCGCTCCTCTCGCCCGAGCTGGCCGTCGAGGTGGCCATCGCCGCCGACTGGGTCAGGGTCTCGGTCGAGGACAACCACCCCTACCGCCCCACCGCGCTGGAGACGGACTACGCGCAGACCGGCGGCCGGGGCCTGCTGCTGGTCAAGGTGATCACCGCGGAGGCGGGCGGCACCTGCGACGTCGAGCACACCGCGAGCGGCGGCAAGATCATCTGGGCGGCGCTGCCGTTGAAGACGCAGCTCTGACCGCCCCGTACGGACACGGGCCAGGGTTCACCAGCCCGCGGACGGGCCCGTCAGCTCACGGATCGCCGGCCGTGCCGCGTCCAGCACCGTCATGAACCACGCCGAGAACGGCGCCCGCGCGTGGCGCTCCGCCAGCTCCGCCGCCGTCACGAAGGCCGTCTCCCCGACCTCCTCGGGGTCCGGCTCCGCCGTCGTCTGCGCCATCCCCACGAACAGGTGGTTGAACTCCTGCTCCACCAGCCCCGACACGGGGTCCGGGTGGTTGTAGCGGACCGTTCCGGCCTCCGCCAGCAGCGAGGGGGAGAGCCCCAGCTCCTCGTGCGTACGCCGGGCGGCGGCCGCGAACGGGGCCTCACCCGGATAGGGGTGCCCGCAGCAGGTGTTCGACCAGACACCGGGGGAGTGGTACTTGCCGAGTGCCCGGCGCTGGAGCAGGAGCCGCCCCTGCTCGTCGAAGAGGAACACGGAGAACGCGCGGTGCAGCTGCCCGGGGGCCTGGTGGGCCGCCAGCTTCTCCGCGGTGCCGATCGTGGTGCCGTTCTCGTCGACCAGTTCGAGCATGATCGCTTCTGCGGTGCCGTTCGACGAGCTGTGCGTCGCGGTGGCTGGTGTGGTCGGCATACCCATCCTTCGCTTTGGTCCCCGGCCTCGTGCGCCGGGCCCCTGGAGTCCGGTCAAGTCTGCCGTACAAAAGCCGCTTGTCCGCACTGCGGGTCCGGGCATGTCCGCCCCGCCGCGCCCCGGGAGCGCGGCGGGGCGGACGGAGCGTCAGACCCCGAAGGCCGCCGGATAACGGATCACGCCCGCCGGAACAGGGACGGAATCGTCCAGCACCAGGGCCATCATCGCCCCGTCAGGCACCTCGAAACCCGGCCGGATCCCATAGCGCGAGGCCGGCACGAAACCGAAGCGCGGGTAGTACTCGGGATGACCGAGCACCAGCACCAGCGCCTCACCGCGCACCCGGGCTCCATCCAGCACCGCCCGCACCACGGCCTGCCCCGCACCCTGCCGCTGGTACACGGGAGAGGTGGCCACCGGAGCCAGGGCGAGCGCCGGGGCGTCGCCGACCCGGCAGCGGGTGAGCAGCGCGTACGCCGCCGGGGAACCGTCCGGGGCCTCGGCGATACGGCCGAGCTCCGGCAGCCAGGCCCCGGTGTCGGCCCGTAGGGCGTCCACGAGGTCCGCCTCGCCCCGGGTGGGGAACGCGGCCGTGTTGACCGCGTGCACGGCCGCACGGTCCTCCGGCGTCTCCGGGCGGGTCCTCCACCGCGGATCGGCGGGGCGCAGCACATACGCGGCATAGCCGTACTCCGTGCCGTGGTCCCGCCGCACAGCCAGTTCCTCACGGGTGGCCGCGAGCGCCCACTCCATACCGGGAGCGCCGGGGGCGGTGCTCCCGACCCGTTCGGCGAGCGGTACGTAGTACTCGTCCCAGTCGCTCTCGGGCTGGAGCAGCACGGCGTCGACCGTGCAGCCGGCGGCGACGGCCGCCGCGGTGGTCTCCGGCAGGGTGCGCAGGGAGCCGTTGCGCGCCCAGAAGTCGCGCGCCCCGGCGGACGGCGCGTCCGTGGTCCAGACGCACTCGGAGATCATCATCGCGCCGCCCGGGGCCAGCAGTCGCTGCCAGTCGCGGACGGCGGTGTCGAATCCGATGCAGTACGCGGAGCCCTCGGCCCAGATCAGGTCGAAGGACCCCGCGGGGAACCCAGGCCCGGCGAGGTCGCCCATGTCCGCCCGGACGGTACGGACGCGATCGCCGAGGCCACGGGCCACGGCCGCCTCGCGCAGCTCGTCCAGGAACGGCTGGTGCAGGTCGACCGCGGTCACCTCGGCGCCCGCCTCGGCGGCGAGCAGCAGAGCGGCCCGGCCGGGGCCGCAGCCCAGGTCGAGAACGCGCGGGCGGTCGGGCAGCGGGCCGGCGAGAGCGAGCAGCCGACGCGTGGTCGCGTCGGAGCCGGGGCTCTGCCGGGGAAGACGGTGGTGCAGGGTGAAGAACGCCTCGGTGCGCGAGGCGTCGTCAGTGTGGTCGGTCAACGTGGGAACCCTTGGGTGTGTGGGCTCCGACCCGATCCGGGAAGAAAGTGGACCTAGCCGGAAACCCGGGAGATGAGGAAGGACCGATTGCCGCGCCGGGAAGGCGTCGTCGCGACCGTCATCAACCTCAGCTCCTCTCAAAAAGGGTCCCGGTGTCACCGGGTTCCGCTCCACCGCGAGACTCGAACGTCTCAGCGAAGCCAGCCTAGCACCAGCTCGGCCCGCACCCGGGGCGCCTCAGTGGCAGAGCCGCGCCTCGTGCTCCGCGTGACCGCTCGGCTCCAGCTGGAAGGTGCAGTGCTCCACGTCGAAGTGGTCCCCGAGGCAGCCCTGCAGCTCGTGCAGGACCTTCTCGTGCCCTATCGAGTCGAGCATCTCCTGGCGCACCACCACATGGGCGGAGAGCACCGGCATCCCCGAGGTGATCGTCCAGGCGTGCAGGTCGTGGACGTCCAGGACCCCGGGCAGCTCCGTGATGTGGGCCCGCACCTCCGCCATGTCCACACCCTTGGGCGCCGCCTCCAGGAGCACGTTCAGGGTCTCCCGCAGCAGCTTCACGGTCCGGGGAACGATCATCAGGCCGATCACCAGGGAGGCGATCGGGTCGGCGGGCTGCCAGCCGGTCGCCATGATGACGCCCGCCGAGATGATCACGGCGACCGAGCCCAGGGTGTCGGCCATCACCTCCAGATAGGCGCCCCGCACGTTCAGGCTCTCCTGCTGCCCGCGCATCAGCAGGGAGAGGGAGACGAGGTTGGCCACCAGGCCGACGGCGGCGAACGCGATGGCCAGGCCGCCCTTCGTCTCGGCCGGGGTGATGAACCGCTCGACCGCCTCGAAGACCAGATAGCCGCCGACCCCCAGCAGCAGCAGACAGTTCGCGAGCGCCGCCAGGATCTCCGCGCGGGCGAAGCCGAAGGTGCGGTTCGGCCCGGCCGGACGGTTGGCGAAGTGGATGGCGAGCAGCGCCATCCCGAGCCCCAGGGCGTCGGTGGCCATGTGGGCGGCGTCCGCGATCAGGGCCAGCGAGTCGGAGAGCACCCCGCCGACGATCTCCATGACCATCACGCTCAGCGTGATCCCCAGGGCCACCCGGAGCCTGCCCCGGTACGCGGCGGCCGCCGTGCCCGTCGGGGGCGGTCCGCCGTGTGTATGCCCGTGATCGTGTCCAGCCCCCATGCGAAACGCCTCCAGGTCCCTGCGACGCGCCGGGGCGAAACCGCCCCGACGGGGCCAGTGAACTACGGGTGGGGGGTATCGGGCAACACGGCACTGAACACCGTTGTCATCTGCTCTGACCTGCGGAAACGTTCCGCAGGTCAGAGTGTTGACACGATCGCCGGCGCCACCCGTGACCGACTACGAACGCGCCTCGGGGTGGCGCAGGCACCAGCCCTCCCAGGCCGACTCCACCATCTCGCGGACGCTCCGCCGCGCCGTCCAGCCCAGCTCCTCGGTGATCCGCGCGGACGACGCCACCGCCGTCGGCGCGTCACCGGCCCGGCGCGGCTCGACCACCGGCTTCAGGCCGTGGCCCGTCACCTCGCCGATCACCCCGGCCAGCTCCCGGACCGAGACGCCCTCGCCCCGGCCGACGTTGAGCGTCAGCTCACCGGCGCCCGCCCCGTCCAGCCGCCGGGCGACGGCGAGATGCGCCTCCGCCAGATCGGCCACATGGATGTAGTCACGGACACAGGTGCCGTCCGGCGTCGGGTAGTCGTCACCGAAGATCCGCGGGGCCTCGCCGCGCGTCAGCCGCTCGAACATCATCGGCACGATGTTGAAGACCCCGGTGTCCGCGAGTTCCGGTGCGGCGGCGCCCGCCACGTTGAAGTACCGCAGACAGGCGGTCGAGAGCCCGTGGGCCTTCCCGGTGGCCCGCACCAGCCACTCACCGGTGAGCTTGGTCTCGCCGTACGGGTTGATCGGGAGACAGGGCGTCTCCTCCGTGATGAGGTCCACGTCCGGTACGCCGTAGACGGCCGCCGAGGACGAGAAGAGGAAGCGCGGCACCCCCGCCGCGACCACGGCCTCCAGCAGCACGGCCAGTCCGGCCACGTTCTCCCGGTAGTACAGCAGCGGCTTCTCCACGGACTCGCCGACCTGCTTCTTCGCCGCGAGATGCACCACACCGCTCACCGCGTGGCCGGCCAGCACCCGGTCCAGCAGGGCCCGGTCGGAGGCCGAGCCCTCCACCAGCGTGACGGCGTCCGGCAGCCGGTCCACGATGCCGCTGGAGCGGTCGTCGAGCACCACGACCCGCTCTCCCGCCGCGACCATGGCCCGCGCCACGTGTGCCCCGATGTATCCCGCCCCGCCTGTGATCAGCCATGTCATGAGCGCCAGCCTAAGCCGCCCGCCCGCGCGGGCCGACCGGCGGTTTGTGGGCCGGGCCCCCGATCGATGATGATGATCGCCAACGCCGCCCCGGCCCGCGGGTCCACCCGTACAGCGCGCAAACGGGCGGTGAACTCGGTCTTCCGTTCATCCGATAGCCTCAGCCGACACGCCGCCGGCCCGCCTCGTGGCCGTGCCGCCGTGTGTCGTCCACGTCAGTGCCAAGGAGTGAGTTCGTCTGTCGACCGCCATTCTCACCGGTACGCCGGTACCCGGGTCGTCGCTCGCGGACGATCTGCGGTCCCTGGGCTTCGACGTGCAGACCGCCGCCGACGCCGCTGACGCCGCGGCCCTCCTCGCCGCCGTCCCGGCAGGCCGCCGGGTCGCCCTCGTCGACCCGCGCTTCGTGGGGCACGTCCACGCGCTGCGGCTCGGGCTGACCGACCCGCGCTTCCCCGCCGCCACCGTCCCCGGCGCGCTCACCGCCCAGCCCCAGGCGCGTGGAGCCCTGCTGCGCGCCCTGGACCGCACCGCCGCCGCGGTCGGCGCGGGCGCCCCGGTCGTCGAGCCGACGGCCGACCCCGCGCCCGAGGACCGCACCGTCCCCGGCCGGATCGCCGTCGCGCTGGAGGCCGAGGGCACCCCCGTACAGCGCCCCGCCCTGGGCTCGCTCGTCGCGGCCGTCCCCACGGACCCGGAGCAGCGGGCCGCCGCCGAGGCGGGCCTCGCCGCGGTCGACGACGAGGCGGTACGGCTGCGCAACGCGGTGAAGGCCCACGACGGGTTCTTCACCACGTACTGCATCAGCCCCTACTCCCGCTACATCGCCCGCTGGTGCGCCCGCCGCAACCTCACCCCGAACCAGGTCACCACCGCCTCGCTGATCACCGCGCTCATCGCGGCGGGCGCGGCGGCCACCGGCACCCGGGGCGGCTACGTCGCCGCCGGGATCCTGCTCCTGGTCTCCTTCGTCCTGGACTGCACGGACGGGCAGCTCGCCCGCTACTCGCTGCGGTACTCGACGATGGGCGCCTGGCTGGACGCCACCTTCGACCGGGCCAAGGAGTACGCCTACTACGCCGGGCTCGCCATCGGCGCCGTACGCGGCGGCGACGACGTGTGGGTCCTGGCGCTCGGCGCGATGGTCCTCCAGGCCTGCCGCCATGTCGTGGACTTCTCGTTCAACGAGGCCAACCACGACGCGGTCGCCAACACCAGCCCCACCGCAGCCCTCTCCGACAAGCTCGACAGCGTCGGCTGGACGGTCTGGGTGCGGCGGATGATCGTGCTGCCGATCGGCGAGCGCTGGGCCATGATCGCCGTGCTCACCGCGCTCACGACCCCGCGCATCGTCTTCTATGCTCTGCTCGTCGGCTGCTCCCTGGCCGCCTGCTACACCACGGCCGGCCGGCTGCTGCGCTCGCTGACCCGCAGGGCCGGCCGCACCGACCGCGCCGCGCGGGCACTCGCGGACCTCGCCGACTCGGGGCCCCTCGCCCAGGGCGTCGCGAGGGTCGCGCCGGGCCTCCGGGGAGCGTTCACGGCCCCGGCCGTCGCCCTGCTCGGCACACTCGTCATGATCGGCGGCGCCCTCCTCCTCCCGTACGGCAGCTGGCTCACCGTCGCCGCGGCGGCGGTGTACGTGGTCCTCTCCGGCCTCGCCGTCGCCCGCCCGCTCAAGGGCGCGCTGGACTGGCTCGCGCCGCCGTTCTTCCGGGCCGCGGAGTACGTCACGATCCTGGTGCTGGCGGCCCGCAGCGACGCCCCCCACGCCGTTCCTGCGGCCTTCGGGCTCGTCTCGGCCGTCGCCTACCATCACTACGACACGGTGTACCGCATTCGCGGAGGCACCGGCGCGCCGCCCCAGTGGCTGGTGCGGACGGTCGGTGGACACGAGGGCCGCACCGCGCTGGTGGCCGTCCTCGCCGCCCTACTCACCCACACCTCAGGTTTCACCACGGCCCTGACCGCGCTCGCGGTCGCCGTGGCTCTGGTGGTGCTCGTGGAGTCCATCCGCTTCTGGGTGTCCTCCTCGGCCCCCGCCGTACACGACGAAGGAGAACTCGCATGATCGGCCTCGTACTGGCAGCCGGTGCAGGACGACGTCTGCGCCCCTACACGGACACGCTTCCCAAGGCGCTCGTCCCTGTCGACGGCGACAAGACGGTCCTCGACCTCACGCTCGCCAACTTCGCGGCGGTCGGGCTCACCGAGGTCGCGATCGTCGTCGGCTACCGCAAGGAGGCCGTCTACGCCCGCAAGGCCGAGCTGGAGGCGACGTACGGCGTCACCCTCACGCTCATCGACAACGACAAGGCCGAGGAGTGGAACAACGCCTACTCCCTCTGGTGCGCCCGTGACGTCCTCAAGCGCGGCGTGATCCTCGCCAACGGCGACACCGTGCACCCGGTCTCCGTCGAGAAGACCCTCCTGGACGCCCGCGGCAAGGGCCGGAAGATCATCCTCGCCCTGGACACCGAGAAGGTCCTCGCCGACGAGGAGATGAAGGTCATCACGGAGGAGGGCAAGGGCGTCCAGCGCATCACGAAGCTGATGGACCCGGCCACCGCGACCGGCGAGTACATCGGCGTCACCCTCATCGAGGCCGAGGCCGCCGAGGAGCTGGCGGACGCGCTGAAGACCACCTTCGAGCGCGACCCCGACCTCTACTACGAGGACGGCTACCAGGAGCTGGTCAACCGCGGCTTCACCGTCGACGTGGCCCCCATCGGCACCGTGACCTGGGTCGAGATCGACAACCACGACGACCTCGAGAAGGGCCGTGAGATCGCGTGCCAGTACTGACCCGGCTCATTCCGTCCCCGGTCGTCGTCGACATCCGGCGCGGCGCCATGGACGATCTGGCGGGTCTCCTGGCCGATCAGCGCATCTCCTCCTCGGGCAAGCTCGCCATCGCGATCAGCGACGGCTCCGGGCGCGCCCTGCGGGAGAGGCTCGCCCCGGTCCTGCCGGGAGCCGACTGGTATCCGGTGTCCGACGGAACGATCGACTCGGCGGTGAAGCTCGCCGACGGCATCAAGGGCAACCGGTACGACGCCGTCGTCGGCCTCGGCGGCGGCAAGATCATCGACGTGGCGAAGTACGCCGCGGCGCGGGTCGGGCTGCCCATGGTCGCCGTCGCGACGAACCTCTCGCACGACGGACTCTGCTCGCCGGTCGCGACGCTCGACAACGACAACGGGCGCGGCTCCTACGGGGTCCCCACCCCGATCGCCGTGGTCATCGACCTCGACGTGATCCGTGAGGCGCCCGCCCGCTACGTCCGTTCCGGCATCGGCGACGCGATCTCGAACATCTCCTGCGTCGCCGACTGGGAGCTGGCCCACGAGGTCAACGACGAGGAGATCGACGGCCTGGCGGCCGCGATGGCCCGCCAGGCGGGCGAGGCCGTACTGCGCCACCCCGGCGGGGTCGGCGACGACGCCTTCCTCAAGGTGCTGGCCGAGGGGCTCGTGCTCACCGGCATCTCGATGTCGGTCGCGGGCGACTCGCGTCCGGCGTCCGGCGCCTGCCACGAGATCAACCACGCCTTCGACCTGCTCTACCCCCAGCGCGCGGCCAGCCACGGCGAGCAGGTCGGCCTCGGCGCCTGCTTCGCCATGCATCTGCGCGGTGCCCGCCAGGAGTCGCTCCTGATGGCATCGATACTGCGCCGCCACGGTCTGCCGGTCCTGCCGGAGGAGATCGGGTTCAGCGTCGACGAGTTCGTGAAGGCCGTCGACTACGCGCCGCAGACGCGTCCGGGACGCTTCACCATCCTGGAGCACCTCAACCTGTCCACCGACCAGATCAGGGACGCGTACGCCGACTATGCGACGACCATCAGTAGCTGAACTCCGTCCGGTCGTTCACCCCCCGGGGGTGAAGGACCGGCGCAGCGGCGAGCACTGGGCCGGGCGCATGTACATGCGCGAGGTCTCGCTGCGCGTGGACCGCTACCTGGTCAACACCCGCGTCTCGCCGAACCAGGTCACGTACGTGATGACGCTGGCCGGCGCCCTGGCCGCCCCGGCGCTGCTGGTGCCCGGCATCTGGGGCGCGGTGCTCGGCGTGGTGATGGTCCAGCTCTACCTGCTGTTCGACTGCGTGGACGGCGAGCTGGCCCGCTGGAAGAAGCAGTACTCGCTCAGCGGGGTCTACCTGGACAGGGTCGCCGCCTATCTCTGCGACGCGGCGGTACTCGTCGGCCTCGGCCTGCGGGCCGCCGACATCTGGGGCGAGGGCCGGATCGACTGGCTCTGGGCCTTCCTCGGAACCCTCGCCGCACTCGGCGCGATCCTCATCAAGGCCGAGACGGACCTGGTCGGCGTGGCCCGCCACCAGGGCGGGCTGCCACCGGTCAAGGAGGCGGCGTCCGAGCCGCGCTCCTCCGGCATGGCGCTGGCGCGCCGGGCGGCCGGGGCGCTCAAGTTCCACCGGCTGATCCTCGGGATCGAGGCCTCGCTGGTGATCCTCGTGGTGGCCGTGGTCGACGCGATCGGGGGCGACCTCTTCTACACCCGTCTGACCGTCGCGGTGATGGCCGGCATCGCACTGCTGCAGACCCTGCTGCACCTGGTGTCCGTCCTGGCGTCCAGCAGGCTGAAGTGACCTTTCCCATGAAACTGGGCGCGGTGGTCATCACCATGGGCAACCGCCCGGACGAGCTCCGCGCCCTCCTCGATTCGGTCACCGCCCAGCACGGTGACCGGATCGAGGTCGTGGTGGTCGGCAACGGAGCCCCGGTCCCCGACGTACCCGCCGGGGTACGCACGGTGGAACTGCCCGAGAACCTGGGCATCCCCGGCGGCCGCAACGTCGGCATCGAGGCGTTCGGCCCCCGCGGGGCGGACGTGGACGCGCTGCTCTTCCTGGACGACGACGGGCTGCTTCCGAACCGCGACACCGCCGAGCTGTGCCGACAGGCATTCGCGGCGGACCCGAAGCTCGGGATCGTCACCTTCCGGATCACCGACCCGGACACGGGCGCCACCCAGCGGCGGCACGTGCCCCGGCTGCGGGCCGCCGACCCGATGCGCTCCTCGCGCGTGACCACGTTCCTGGGCGGCGCCAACGCCGTACGCACCCGGGTCATCGCCGAGGTCGGTCCACTGCCGGAGGACTTCTTCTACGCCCACGAGGAGACGGACCTCGCCTGGCGGGCGCTGGACGCGGGGTGGATGATCGACTACCGCGCGGACATGGTGCTGCACCACCCCACCACCGCCCCGTCCCGGCACGCGGTCTACCACCGCATGGTCGCCCGCAACCGGGTCTGGCTCGCCCGCCGGAACCTGCCCGCCCCCCTGGTCCCCCTCTACCTGGGGGTCTGGCTGCTGCTGACCCTGGTCAGACGTCCCTCGGCGCCCGCGCTGAAGGCGTGGTTCGGCGGATTCGGGGAGGGCTGGAGGACCCCCTGCGGGCCCCGGCGGCCGATGAAGTGGCGTACGGTGTGGCGGCTGACGAGGCTGGGCCGACCTCCGGTCATCTGAGAGGCTTTCCTCTGAGAGCATGAGGCGTATTTTCTTTCCGGAACCTGTCCGCCTGAGCCGCGCCCGCGACTGGCTGCGCGTGAAGACGAGAGTTTCAAACTTGTGAGTGACACGACCCACGACGGTGGGGTAGCCCTCGGGACCCCGCCGTCCGCCGACGAGGGCCTCGACGCGGCCCAGCTGGCCGCCAAGTACGGCCTGACCGTGAGCGGCGCCAGGCCGGGGCTGATCGCGTACATGCGACAGCTCTGGGGACGACGCCACTTCATCCTGGCCTTCTCCCGGGCGAAACTGACCGCGCAGTACAGCCAGGCCAAACTGGGCCAGCTGTGGCAAGTGGTCACACCCCTGCTGAACGCCGCGGTCTATTACCTGATCTTCGGGCTGATCCTGGGGACCAGGGAGGGAATCTCCCACGACGTCTTCGTACCGTTCCTGGTCACCGGCGTCTTCGTCTTCACCTTCACCCAGAGCTCGGTGATGGCGGGCGTCCGCTCGATCTCCGGCAACCTCGGACTGGTCCGGGCCCTCCACTTCCCCAGAGCCTCACTGCCCATCTCCTTCTCGCTCCAGCAGCTCCAGCAGCTGCTGTTCTCGATGATCGTGCTGATCGCGGTCGCCGTCATCTTCGGCAGCTACCCCTCGCTGTCGTGGCTGCTGGTGATCCCCGCCCTGATTCTCCAGTTCTTCTTCAACACGGGCCTGGCCCTCGTCATGGCGCGGCTCGGCTCCAAGACCCCCGACCTCGCGCAGTTGATGCCGTTCGTCATGCGGACCTGGATGTACGCCTCGGGCGTCATGTTCTCCATCCCGGTGATGCTCAAGGACAAGCCGGCCTGGATCGCGGACGTGCTGCAGTACAACCCGGCGGCGATCTACATGGACCTGGTCCGCTTCGCGCTGATCGACGGATACGGCTCCGAGAACCTGCCGGACCACGTCTGGGCCGTCGGCGTCGGCTGGGCCGTGCTGCTGGGCGTCGTGGGATTCGTGTACTTCTGGAAGGCAGAGGAACGGTACGGCCGTGGCTGAGGACAACGCACAGGGGCGCATCCCCACGGTGATCGCCGACGACGTGCACATCGTGTACCGGGTCAACGGCACGGGCGGCGGACGGGGCAGCGCCACCGCCGCGCTGAGCCGCATGATGCGGCGGGGCAAGAGCGAGCCGCGCGGCGTCCGGAAGGTGCACGCCGTGCGCGGTGTCTCCTTCACCGCCTACCGCGGCGAGGCCATCGGCCTCATCGGCACCAACGGCTCCGGCAAGTCGACGCTGCTGCGCGCCATCGCCGGCCTGCTGCCGACCGAATCCGGCCAGGTGTACACGGACGGTCAGCCCTCGCTGCTCGGGGTGAACGCCGCGCTGATGAGCGATCTGACCGGTGAGCGCAACGTCGTGCTCGGCGGCCTGGCGATGGGCATGAGCCAGGAGGAGATCCGTCAGCGCTACGAGGACATCGTGGAGTTCTCCGGCATCAACGAGAAGGGTGACTTCATCACCCTGCCGATGCGGACGTACTCCTCCGGCATGGCGGCGCGGCTGCGCTTCTCGATCGCCGCCGCCAAGAACCACGACGTCCTCATGATCGACGAGGCGCTGGCCACCGGTGACCGCAAGTTCCGCGTCCGCTCCGAGGAGCGGATCCGCGAGCTGCGCAAGGAAGCGGGCACCGTCTTCCTGGTCAGCCACAACAACAAGTCGATCAGGGACACCTGCGACCGCGCGCTGTGGCTGGAGAAGGGCGAACTCCTGATGGACGGCCCCACCGAGGAAGTCCTCAAGGCGTACGAGCGCGAAACGGGCAAGTAGCCCGAACGTTCGCCGCGGCCCCCGCCGGACCGGTCCGGCGGGGGCCGCGTGGTGCCCGGCGCCGTGCGGACCCTCCGCGGTAGGGCCCAGGGGCGTGCGGACCCTCCGCAGTAGGGCCCGGGGGCGATCTCCTCCCGGCGGATGACGTCAATTCCGCCACGCGCGGGGAAGGTTGACAGGAACGGCCGGGAAGCGGCGGTGGGCCCTCCACCCCGCCGACCCCCTGTGAGCTGTACAACGTAAGCTGTAGCGGTGCTGATTCATGGCAAGTAGGGCGATACGCCCCGGCACCGGCCACTCTGCCGCAGTGCACTCGGAAGGCCGAGCGGCGTGTCCGAAAAGGGTTGTTTTGGGTCAGCAGTGTAGAACGGGAGATGTGACGGCAATGACGGAAGATCTCCAGCTCCGGCGTGGTCTCGCCGTCCCCGCGCCGGGCGGTCCGCAGTGACCTCGACCCCCGCGCCGCGCATCGGTGACGCCACCCTCAGAAAGGCCGCGGACGAGAACTTCCCCGTGGCGCCGTTCTTCCTGCCCCGCGCCTGGCGCGACGACCTGATGGCGGTCTACGGCTTCGCCCGGCTCGTCGACGACATCGGCGACGGCGACCTGGCCCCCGGCGGCGCCGACGCCCGCCGGCTCGGCCTGGAGCCGGAGCAGAGCGATGACCGCCTCGCCATGCTGGACGCCTTCGAGACCGACCTCCACCGGGTCTTCGCCACCACCGGCGAGGAGCCGCACCACCCGCTGCTGCGCAACCTGCGCCCCACCGTGCGGCGCCGGGCGCTCACCCCCGAGCCCTTCCTCGGCCTCATCGAGGCCAACCGCCAGGACCAGAAGATCCGCCGCTACGGCACCTACGCCGATCTCGCCGCCTACTGCGAGCTCTCGGCCAACCCGGTCGGCCGCCTGGTCCTCGCCCTCACCGGCACCGCGAGCCCGGAACGCGTCCGCCGCTCCGACGCGGTCTGCACCGCGCTCCAGATCGTCGAGCATCTGCAGGACGTGGCCGAGGACCTGGAACGCGACCGGATCTATCTGCCCGCCGAGGACATGGAACGCTTCCGGGTCACCGAATCCGACCTGGCCGCACCCTCCGCCGGAGCCTCGGTGCGCGCCCTGATCGCGTACGAGGCCGAGCGCGCGCGCGAGCTGCTGGACGAAGGCCCCCCGCTGGTGGGCAGCGTCAACGGCAGACTCAAGCTGCTCCTCGCCGGATTCGTCGGGGGCGGACGCAGCGCGCTCACGGCGATCTCGGCCGCCGGGTTCGACGTACTGCCCGGACCGCCCAAGCCCACCAAGCCCAGCCTGCTGCGCGAAGTGGGAATCGTCTTGCGAAGAGCGCGTGGAGAGAGGTGAGCCGGACCGTGGAGGGACAGACGACGTACATGTCGCCGCCGGTGCAGGCCGCATACAGTTACTGCGAGGCCGTCACCGGACAGCAGGCCCGGAACTTCGCCTACGGCATCAGGCTGCTGCCGTACGAGAAGCGGCAGGCCATGTCGGCGCTGTACGCCTTCTCCCGTCGTGTCGACGACATCGGCGACGGGGAGCTGGACCCGGAGACCAAGCGGACCCGGCTGGAGAGCACCCGCGAACTGCTGGAGCGGATCCGCAAGGACGCGGTCGACGAGGACGACACCGACCCGGTGGCCGTCGCGCTCGCCGACGCCGCCCAGCGGTTCCCGCTGCCGCTCGGCGGGCTCGACGAGCTCATCGACGGCGTCCTGATGGACGTCCGGGGCGCGACCTACGAGACCTGGGACGACCTGAAGGCCTACTGCCGGTGCGTCGCCGGAGCCATCGGACGCCTCAGCCTCGGCGTCTTCGGCACCGCACCCGGCGCCCGCGGGGCCGAGCGCGCCGCGGAGTACGCCGACACCCTCGGCCTCGCCCTCCAGCTCACCAACATCCTCCGCGACGTCCGCGAGGACGCCGGCAACGGGCGCACCTACCTGCCCGCCGACGACCTGGCCAAATTCGGCTGCTCCGCCGGCTTCCACCGGACCACCCCGCCCCCCGGATCCGACTTCGCGGGCCTCATCCACTTCGAGGTCCGCCGCGCCCGCGCCCTGTTCGCCGAGGGCTACCGGCTGCTGCCGATGCTCGACCGCCGCAGCGGCGCCTGCGTCGCGGCGATGGCCGGAATCTACCGCCGCCTCCTCGACCGGATCGAGCGCGACCCCGAGGCCGTGCTGCGCGGACGGGTCTCGCTGCCCGGCCACGAGAAGGCCTACGTCGCGGTGCGCGGCCTGTCGGGACTCGACGCCCGCCACATCTCGAAGCTCACCGCCAGGGGGCGAGCCTGATGCGTCTTCGCGGCTCCGGCTCCCGGGCAACCCTCCAGTGGCCCGACGCGTCACTGACTGCGACGATCTCCAGGGTGAGGACCCGGCGATGCGCACCGGCCCGGCGGGAGGGGCACGCATGAACGACGACAGCCCACGCCCCGTCGCCGTCGTCGTCGGCGGCGGACTCGCCGGCGTCACGGCGGCACTCCGCCTCGCCGACGCCGGACTCGAGGTGACCCTCCTGGAAGGGCGGCCCCGCCTCGGCGGCCTCGCCTTCTCCTTCCAGCGCGGCGACCTCACCGTCGACAACGGCCAGCACGTCTACCTGCGCTGCTGCACCGGCTACCGCTGGTTCCTCGACCGGATCGACGCCGCCCACCTGGCACCGGTCCAGGACCGCCTCGACGTGCCCGTGCTGGATGTCGGCCGGGCCGCGGGACCGCGCCTGGGACGGCTGCGGCGCACCGGTCTGCCCGTACCGCTGCACCTCGCCGGCGGACTCGCCGCCTATCCCCACCTCTCGCTCGCCGAGAAGGCGGGCGTGGGCCGCGCCGCCCTCGCGCTCGGCCGCCTGGACCCCGCCGACCCC
This sequence comes from Streptomyces sp. CA-278952, assembly GCF_028747205.1. NCBI lineage: Bacteria > Bacillati > Actinomycetota > Actinomycetes > Kitasatosporales > Streptomycetaceae > Streptomyces > Streptomyces sp. CA-278952. The sequence goes on along the minus strand of NZ_CP112880.1, from coordinate 827,675 downwards.
GAGCTGGACCGCGTCGACTTCGCGACCTGGCTGCGACGGCACGGCCAGTCGGAGCGCGCCATCGAGGCCCTCTGGGACCTTGTCGGCGTCGCCACGCTCAACGCCACCGCCCCCAACGCCTCCATGGCGCTCGCGGCGAAGGTCTTCAAGACCGGCCTGCTCTCCGAGCCCGGCGCCGCCGACATCGGCTGGGCCACCGTGCCGCTCGGCGAGCTGCACGACACCCTCGCCCGCAAGGCCCTGGACACCGCGGGCGTCCGCACCGAACTGCGCGCCAAGGCCGGCTCCCTCACCCGCACCGAGGACGGCCGCTGGAACGTCGAGACGGCGGGGGAGCGGATCACCGCCGACACCGTCGTCCTGGCCGTGCCGCAGACCGAGACCCACGACCTGCTGCCCGCGGGCGCGCTGGACGAACCGGACCTGCTGCTCGACATCGCATGCGCGCCCATCCTGAACGTGCACGTGATCTACGACCGCAAGGTGCTGCGCAGGCCGTTCTTCGCCGCGATCGGCTCCCCGGTCCAGTGGGTCTTCGACCGCACCCACTCCTCCGGGCTGACGGGCCCCGGGCAGTATCTGGCGGTCTCGCAGTCGGCCGCCCAGGACGAGATCGACCTGCCCGTCGCCGAACTGCGCTCCCGCTACCTGCCCGAGCTGGAACGGCTGCTCCCCGCCGCCCGCGGCGCGGGCATCCGCGACTTCTTCGTCACCCGGGAGCGCACCGCCACCTTCGCGCCCGCCCCGGGCGTCGGGCGGCTGCGCCCCGGCCCCCGCACCCGGCTGTCCGGTCTTCAGCTGGCGGGGGCCTGGACCGACACCGGCTGGCCCGCGACGATGGAGGGCGCCGTGCGCAGCGGCGCCGGCGCCGCCGACGCGGCGCTCCACGACCTCGGCCGTCCCCCAGGACATCCGCTGCAGGAGGCGGCATGAGCAGTACCACCGGAACAAGAGGAGAGTCTGTGACCCCGGCGAATCCGGCTTTCGACACCGTGGCGGACACCGCGGACGTCACCGCGCTTCTGGAGCGCGGACGAGCCCTGTCAGCGCCGGTCCTGCGGGCTGCCGTCGGCCGGCTCGCGCCGCCCATGGACACCGTCGCCGCCTACCACTTCGGCTGGATCGACGCCGAGGGGCAGCCCTCGGACGGCGACGGCGGCAAGGCCGTGCGCCCCGCGCTCGCCCTGCTGTCCGCCGAGGCGGCGGGGGCCCCCGCCGAGGCCGGCATCCCCGGCGCCGTGGCCGTCGAACTCGTGCACAACTTCTCGCTGCTGCACGACGACCTGATGGACGGCGACGAGCAGCGCCGCCACCGCGACACCGTCTGGAAGGTCCACGGCCCCGCCCAGGCGATCCTGGTCGGCGACGCGCTCTTCGCGCTCGCCTACGACCTGCTGCTGGAGCTCGGCACCGTCGAGGCGGGCCGCGCGGCCCGCCGGCTGACCACCGCCACCCGCAAGCTCATCGACGGGCAGGCCCAGGACATCTCCTACGAGCACCGCGAGCGGGTCACCGTCGAGGAGTGCCTGGAGATGGAGGGCAACAAGACCGGCGCCCTGCTGGCCTGCGCCGTCTCCATCGGCGCGGTGCTCGGCGGCGCCGACGACCGCACCGCCGACACCCTGGAGGCGTACGGCTACCACCTCGGCCTCGCCTTCCAGGCCGTCGACGACCTCCTCGGCATCTGGGGCGACCCGGAGGCCACCGGCAAGCAGACCTGGAGCGACCTGCGCCAGCGCAAGAAGTCCCTGCCCGTCGTCGCGGCGCTCGCCGCGGGCGGCGAGGCCTCCGACCGGCTGGGCGAACTGCTCGCCGCCGACGCCAAGAGCAACGACTTCGACAGCTTCTCCGAAGAGGAGTTCGCCGCCCGCGCGGCCCTCATCGAGGAGGCGGGCGGCCGCGAGTGGACCGCTCAGGAAGCTCGTCGTCAGCACGGAATCGCCATCGAGGCGCTGCACGCCGTCGACATGCCCCACCGGGTGAGGGAACAGCTCACCGAGCTTGCCGACTTCGTGGTGGTACGAAAGAGATGACAACGCTTCGCATATGACTCGCAGTCGCCGGCCGGCGCCCCTCACCGGGCGCCGGCCGACGGTGACCCCAGCACAGCAGAGAACCGACTGCACGTAAGGGGAAGCTCATGACAGCGACGACCGACGGATCGACCGGGACCGCGAACCCCGAGGCCCCGGCCCACGATCCGACCGACACGACAGCCGCCGCGGACGACGTGACCGTCGCCGCGCGTCGGGCCGCGGAACGCTCGGTGGAGCACCTCCTCGGCAGACAGGACGAGCAGGGCTGGTGGAAGGGCGACCTCGCCACCAACGTCACGATGGACGCCGAGGACCTGCTCCTGCGTCAGTTCCTCTCCATCCAGGACCCGGAGACCACCCGGGCGGCCGCCCTCTTCATCCGTGGCGAACAGCTCGGCGACGGCACCTGGAACACCTTCTACGGCGGACCGGGCGACCTCTCCGCCACGATCGAGGCGTACGTCGCGCTGCGGCTGGCCGGGGACCGCCCCGACGAGCCGCACATGGCCCGCGCCTCCGGCTGGATCAGGGAACAGGGCGGCATCGCGGCCGCCCGCGTCTTCACCCGCATCTGGCTGGCGCTGTTCGGCTGGTGGAAGTGGGACGACCTCCCCGAGCTGCCGCCCGAGCTGATGTTCTTCCCCAAGTGGGTCCCGCTCAACATCTACGACTTCGGCTGCTGGGCCCGGCAGACCATCGTGCCGCTCACCATCGTCTCCGCCAAACGCCCGGTGCGCCCGGCTCCCTTCGCCCTGGACGAACTGCACACCGATCGGGGCCACCCCAACCCGCCCAGGAAGCTTGCCCCGCCCGCCAGTTGGGACGGAATCTTCCAGCGCCTCGACAGAGGGCTGCACCTCTACCACAAGGTCGCCCCGCGCCCACTGCGCCGCATCGCGATGAACCTGGCCGCCCGCTGGATCATCGAGCGCCAGGAGAACGACGGTTGCTGGGGCGGGATCCAGCCGCCCGCCGTCTACTCCGTCATCGCCCTGCACCTGCTGGGTTACGACCTCGACCACCCGGTGATGAAGGCGGGCCTGGCCTCGCTCGACCGGTTCGCCGTCCGGCGCGAGGACGGCGCCCGCATGGTCGAGGCCTGCCAGTCGCCCGTCTGGGACACCTGCCTCGCCACCATCGCCCTGGCCGACGCCGGGCTGAGACCCGACCACCCCGCCCTGGTGAAGGCCGCCGACTGGATGCTGGCCGAGGAGATCACCAGACCCGGCGACTGGTCGGTGCGGAAGCCCGGACTCGCCCCAGGAGGCTGGGCGTTCGAGTTCCACAACGACAACTACCCGGACATCGACGACACCGCGGAAGTCGTCCTGGCGCTGCGCCGGGTGCGCCACCCCGACCCCGCCCGTATGCAGGCGGCCATCGACCGCGGGGTCCGCTGGAGCCTCGGGATGCAGTCCCGCAACGGTGCCTGGGGCGCGTTCGACGCCGACAACACCAGCCCCTTCCCCAACCGTCTGCCCTTCTGCGACTTCGGCGAGGTCATCGACCCGCCGTCGGCCGACGTCACCGGCCATGTCGTGGAGATGCTCGCCGTCGAAGGGCTCGCGAGCCACCCCCGTACCCGCGAGGGCATCGAGTGGCTGCTCGCCGAACAGGAGCCGTGCGGGGCCTGGTTCGGCCGCTGGGGCGTCAACTACGTATACGGCACCGGGTCCGTGGTGCCCGCCCTGATCACGGCCGGACTGCCCGCCGGGCATCCCGCGATCCGCCGGGCCGTCGCCTGGCTGGAGTCCGTCCAGAACGACGACGGCGGCTGGGGCGAGGACCTGCGCTCCTACCAGGAGGAGAAGTGGATCGGACACGGTGAGTCCACGGCCTCCCAGACCGCCTGGGCGCTGTTGGCGCTCCTCGCCGCCGGCCGGCGCAACACCCGCCCGGTCGCCCGCGGCGTCATCTGGCTGACCGAGACGCAGCAGGCCGACGGCTCCTGGGACGAGCCGTATTTCACCGGGACCGGCTTCCCCTGGGACTTCTCCATCAACTACCACCTCTACCGGCAGGTCTTCCCTCTCACCGCACTCGGGCGCTATGTGTACGGCGACCCGTTCGCCGACCGCGCGACCGCCGCCGAGGGGGCCTGATGGGCGATCCGAGACGGCAGGGGAGTCCCGCGACGCCCCTGCTGGTCGCCTGCGCCCTCGGCATCGAGCAGGTGGCTCTGCGCAGCGGCAGGGGCACCCCGGGCCCGGTCCGGGTCCTGCGCACCGGCATGGGGCCCCGGGCGGCGGAGGCGGCCGTGGCGCGGCTCCTGGGCCCCGGGGGGATTTCCGACGCCGCAGTGATCGCCTCCGGCTTCTGCGCCGGCCTCGCCCCGGGGATGCACCCGGGGGACCTCGTCGTCGCCGAGGAGACCCGGGACGCGGACGGCATCACCCCCTGCACGGGCACCGGCGTCCTGGTCGCCGCGCTCGCCAGGGCCGTTCCGGGCCGCAGGATCCACACCGGCCCGCTCACCGGCTCCGACCACGTCGTACGGGGCTCCGAGCGGGCCGCGCTGCGGGCGGGCGGTGCCATCGCGGTGGACATGGAGTCCGCCGCGACACTGCGTACCGCCCTGTGCCACGGGCCCCGCCCGGTTGCGGCCGTCCGGGTGGTCGTGGACGCTCCCGAGCATGAGCTCGTCCGTATCGGCACGGTACGCGGTGGAATATCGGCGTTCCGCGTTCTCCGTGCCGTCCTTCCGGCTTTCTACGAATGGCACCGATCCTTAACGCTCCCCAGGAGGTGAGCCAGATGGCCATGCCGCTCCGTCAGTCCATCAAGGTCGCGACGTATCTCTTCGAACAGAAGCTCCGCAAGCGTGAGAAGTTCCCGCTGATCGTCGAGCTGGAGCCGTTGTTCGCCTGCAACCTCGCCTGCGAGGGGTGCGGGAAGATCCAGCACCCGGCCGGTGTCCTGAAGCAGCGCATGCCGGTCGCCCAGGCGGTGGGCGCGGTGCTCGAATCCGGCGCTCCCATGGTGTCCATCGCCGGTGGTGAACCGTTGATGCACCCCCAGATCGACGAGATCGTGCGCCAGCTCGTCGCCAGGAAGAAGTACGTCTTCCTCTGCACCAACGCGATGCTGATGCGGAAGAAGCTCGACAAGTTCACCCCGTCCCCGTACTTCGCCTTCGCCGTGCACATCGACGGACTGCGAGAACGGCACGACGAGTCGGTCGCCAAGGAAGGCGTCTTCGACGAGGCCGTCGCCGCGATGAAGGAGGCGAAGCGGCGCGGTTTCCGTGTCACCACCAACTCCACCTTCTTCAACACCGACACCCCGCAGACCATCATCGAGGTCCTCAACTACCTCAACGACGACCTGCACGTCGACGAGATGATGATCTCGCCCGCCTACGCCTACGAGAAGGCCCCCGACCAGGAGCACTTCCTCGGCGTCGAGCAGACCCGCGAGCTGTTCAAGAAGGCCTTCGCCGGCGGCAACCGGGCCCGCTGGCGGCTCAACCACTCACCGCTCTTCCTGGACTTCCTGGAGGGCAAGGCGGACTTCCCGTGCACCGCGTGGGCGATCCCCAACTACTCGCTCTTCGGCTGGCAGCGCCCCTGCTACCTGATGAACGACGGCTACGTACCGACGTACCGTCAGCTCATCGAGGAGACCGACTGGGAGAAGTACGGCCGGGGCAAGGACCCTCGCTGCGCCAACTGCATGGCGCACTGCGGTTACGAGCCCACGGCGGTGCTCGCCACGATGGGGTCCCTGAAGGAATCCCTGCGCGCGGCGCGGGAGACCATCAGCAGCAACCGCTGAGGCGGTGCCCGACGAGGTACGGCCGGCCGCCACGGGTCTCCCGGGGTGGCCGGCCCATGGCGCAGCACACCCGAAGGGAAGAGCGGGCGATGACGGACGGCGGATCCCAGGGCTTCGACCTGGCTCGGCTCCTCGCCGAGCGCGGGGCGGAACGATACGACCTGCATGCGCGCCACCTCAACCACCAGCTGCCGCGCATGCTGCACACCATCGGCTTCGACAAGGTCTACGAGCGGGCCGAGGGCGCGTACTTCTGGGACGCGGAGGGCAACGACTACCTCGACATGCTCGCCGGATTCGGCGTCATGGGCCTGGGCCGCCACCACCCCGTCGTCCGTCAGGCGTTGCACGACGTCCTGGACGCCCAGCTCGCCGACCTCACCCGATTCGACTGCCAGCCGCTGCCCGGACTGCTCGCCGAGAAGCTCCTCGCCCACAGCCCGCACCTGGACCGCGTCTTCTTCGGGAACAGCGGCACGGAGGCGGTCGAGACGGCGCTGAAATTCGCCCGCTACGCCACCGGGAAGCCCAGGGTCCTCTACTGCGACCACGCCTTCCACGGGCTCACCACCGGCTCCCTCTCGGTCAACGGGGAGAGCGGCTTCCGCGACGGCTTCGCCCCCCTGCTGCCGGACACGGCCGTCCCGCTGGGCGACCTGGAGGCGCTGCGGCGTGAGCTGAAGCGGGGCGACGTCGCGGCCCTCGTCGTGGAGCCCGTCCAGGGGAAGGGCGTGCACGCCGCGCCGCCCGGCTATCTGCGCGGGGCCCAGGAGCTGCTGCACCGGCACAAGGCGCTCCTGATCGTCGACGAGGTGCAGACGGGGCTCGGCCGGACCGGGGACTTCTACGCCTACCAGCACGAGGAGGGAGTGGAGCCCGATCTGGTGTGCGTCGCCAAGGCGCTCTCCGGCGGCTATGTGCCCGTCGGCGCGACCCTCGGCAAGGACTGGATCTTCCGCAAGGTCTACTCCTCCATGGACCGGGTCCTCGTCCACTCCGCGAGCTTCGGCTCCAACGCCCAGGCGATGGCGGCCGGGCTCGCCGTCCTGACGGTGATGGAGGACGAGGAGACCGTCGCCAACGCCCGGCGCACCGGCGACCTGCTGCGCGAGCGGCTGGCGGCCCTGGTGGACCGCTACGAGCTGCTGCACGAGGTCCGCGGGCGCGGGCTGATGATCGGCATCGAGTTCGGCCGGCCCGGCTCGCTCAAGCTCCGCAGCCGCTGGACCATGCTCCAGGCGGCCCGCAAGGGCCTTTTCGCGCAGATGGTCGTGGTGCCGCTGCTCCAGAAGCACCGGATCCTCACCCAGGTCTCCGGCGACCACCTGGAAGTGATCAAGCTGATCCCGCCGCTGGTCATCGGGGACGCGGAGGTGGACCGCTTCGTGGCGGCCTTCACGGCCGTCATGGACGACGCGCACAGCGGCGGCGGACTGATGTGGGACTTCGGCCGGACGCTGGTCAAGCAGGCCGTGGCCAACCGCTGACCGGCCCGCACACAGGAGTGGCCAACCGCTGACGGCCTGGCACACGGGAATTGCCTCTGAGGCAAGTTATTTGCCTCAGAGGAAAGATCCTGGCCCAATGGGAGGCATGAACACTTCGGACGCCGGGGTGCCGGACGAGCTCCCCGGCGTCGCACCCCGACTGCGCGACCTGCGCCGCGATCGCGGCCTCACCCTGGAGACCGCCGCCGGCCGGGCCGGACTCTCCCCGGCCCATCTCTCCCGGCTGGAGACCGGCCGCAGGCAGCCCTCGCTGCCGATGCTGCTCGGACTCGCCCGTATCTACGGTACGACGGTCTCCGAGCTGCTCGGCGAGCAGCCGCCCGAACGGGACGCGATCGTCCGCGGCGGCGGGTTCGAGGGGGCGGAGGCCGACGGCTGGATGTACCGGCAGGCCGGCGGGTCCGGCCGCGCGATGCAGGCGCTGCGGGTGCGCGTTCCGTACGGGGCCCAGGGCGACCTGGTCCGGGTCCATCCCGGCGAGGAGTGGCTGTACGTCCTGGAGGGGCGGCTGCGGATCGGGCTCGGCGACACCGTGCACGACCTCGAACCCGGCGACAGCGCCCACTTCGACTCGCTCACCCCGCACCGGATCGCGGCCGTCGACCGCTGCGGCGCGGAGCTGCTCTTCGTCCACTCCCTGCTCCAGAGCCCCGCCGCCGAGCTGTGCCTCGGCAGCGCCCTCCACGCGCGCTGAACCGGCTGTCCCGGCCGGCTCCAGCCTTCGCTCCACCGGCCGCGAGGCCGACAGAGAGGACCGTCATGTCCGATTCCGAGCACTACGACCCGCTGGGCCCCGGCCGCCGCCCGAACGAGGACCCGCAGGAGAAGCGGATGCCGCGCGGTGTCGTCATCCGGCTCTTCGCCTACTTGGTGGCGGGCCACGTCGTCGCGGGCTTCCTCTACCTGCTCTTCGAGGTGGCCGGGAGCAAGTGACGGCGTTCGGACGACCGCCCGCCCCGGACGGATCGCCCCCCCCGTCCGGGTCAGCCCAGGTCGAGCAGGCGCTCGCGCAGCCGCTCCCGGGTCTCCGGGGAGACGCTCAGCCCCTCCGACAGGTAGCGGTCCGTCGTTCCCCAGTTCTCCTCGATGGCCGTGAAGGCCGCCGCGAGGTAGGCGGGCCGCGCCCCGAAGAGCGGGTCCAGCAGCTCCAGCACCTCGGGAGACATGCCGGTGCCGGACGCGTCGGAGCGCTTCACGGCGTAGCGGCGGTGGAGGTCGTTCGACTTGAGGTAGTCCTCCTCGATCGCCTCCGGCTCGACGCCGACCGCCAGCAGGGCGACCGCGATCGAGAGACCGGCCCGGTCCTTGCCCGCCGCGCAGTGCATCAGGGCGGGGACGCTGTCCTCGGCCAGGGAGTGCAGCACCCGGCTGTGCTCGGCGGTGCGGTCCAGAATCGTCGCGCGGTACATCCGGATCATGCGGTCGACGCCCTTGCCGTCCGCGAGGACGGAGCGCAGCTGCTCGATGTTCCCGTCGCTCACCAGCCGCCAGAACTCCGCGCCGTCGGCCGGGTCCGAGAGCGGAATGCTGACATTGCGGACACCGGCCAGCTCGATGTCGTATCCGTCGAGCCGGTGGTCGGCGGAGTGGCGGAAGTCGAAGATCGTGTGCAGCCCGAGCCCGCCGAGGAAGACCGCGTCCTCGGCCGTGGCGTGCGCCAGGTGGCCGCTCCGGTAGAGCCGCCCGAAGGCGGTGCGCCGACCGTCCGCGGTGGGGAGCCCGCCCACGTCGCGGAAGTTGCGGACTCCGGTCAGCACGGTCTCTGTCGGCGGGACCTGCGGCACCTGTTGCGTCACGGTGGCTCCTGGGATCTCTGGCGTCGGCGCGGCTCGCCGACGAGGGCGCTCCCGTGACGATACGACATCGATTCGACGGAAAATCATCACGGTCGCGCCCCGGTGCGGAGTGCCGAGGCCGCCAATCTGACCCGGCGTCAGCAGCGAGGCCGACCGCATGTCCGTATTGGTGCATTTCGCAGAACATGCCCCGCTAATGGGGGAGATGGGATTTCGGAGGTGAGCGGGATCATATCCGTGACGGTCCGTGGTGAGCTCGCCCCGGAGTATTCCCGTTGCCCGCACGGAAATCCAAGATCCGTAATCCACGGAGGGTGACGGGAAATCCGGGGAGAAATCGAATCGATGATTCCGGTGCGCAACCGATGGCTTGTTCTGCTCGTCCTCGCTCGTTTACGGTCGCCGCAATCCGGACGGACCGCCTAATCCTGCCGCCGCCCGGAATTCGCACCCACCCACTCACGCGTGGCAGGAGCGGGGGAACCAGGTAAGCCGCCGATCCGGAGCGATCCGGACCGGCTCGGGGTGAAGTCGCCGCAACGCGACCGGGCATCTCCAGCCCGAACCCGACAGCTCACCTCGCAGGCGCCGGAGAGGAACTTCCCATGCCCGCAACGGGTAAGCACCGCCGTCCGAAGTCCGGCCCGATCTCCCGCGGCGTCCTCGTCGCAGGGACCGGCGGCGCCGCACTCGCCCTCCCGCTCATCGGCGCCACCGTCGCGAACGCGGCGGACCAGGCCGCTCCGGCCGCGAAGCCCGCCGCCGCCTCGGTCGCCGCCGCGCACACCGCCCCGGCCGCAGCCCCCGCCGCGTCGAAGGCCGCCCCGAAGACGTACGCCGTCGTCTCCGGCGACTACCTGGCGAAGATCGCGGCCGAGCACCAGCTCAAGGGCGGTTGGGAGAAGCTGTACCAGGACAACCGCTCCACCGTCGGCGAGAACCCCGGCCTGATCCACCCGGGCATGAAGCTGACCCTCGGCGCCAAGGGCTCCGCCCCGGCCGAGAAGTCCGCGGCTCCCGAGGCCGCCCCGAAGAAGGCCGCTCCGGCGCCGAAGGCCGCGCCGAAGGAGGCGCCGAAGGCGGACACCGTCTCCGCCGACGACTCCGAGGGCTCCGACAGCCCGTCGCGGACCGGCTCCTCCGAGGCCACCGGCTCCGGCTGGTCCGCCCCGCTGGCCAGCGCCAACGTCACCACCCAGTACCGCGCTTCCGGCGCCAGCTGGTCCAGCGGCTACCACACCGGCTCGGACTTCCAGGCCGCCTCCGGCACCCCCGTCCTCGCCATCGGCCCGGGCACCGTGGTCTCGGCCGGCAACAGCGGCTCCTACGGCAACGAGGTCGTCATCCAGCACGAGGACGGCATGTACTCCCAGTACGCCCACCAGTCCTCGCTCAACGTCTCCGTCGGCCAGACCGTGACCGGCGGCCAGCAGATCGGCCTCTCCGGCTCCACCGGCAACTCCACCGGTCCGCACCTGCACTTCGAGGTCCGCACCGGCCCGAGCTACGGCTCGGACATCGACCCGATCGCGTACCTGCGTCAGCACGGCGTCTCCGTCTGACGTCTCCGTCTGACGTCTCCGTCTGACGTCTCCGTCCGACCGGACGCGGCGAGAGGTGATCGAGGGGCGGTGCGCGACGGCGCACCGCCCCTCCACTTATTCCGGCTTTACCAAAAACTGACCGGGTGGTCTATCTCACCACCCGTCAACCCCGTATTACGGTCGCGTAGGTCACATCGCACGATGCAGGATATGTGCTTGTGGCAGACGATTCGAGAAACAACCAGCAGCACACCATCGGGTCGTACGCGGCGATTGGCGACAGTTTCACCGAGGGCGTCGGGGACCCCGGCCCCGGCGGGACATATCTCGGCTGGGCGGACCGCTTCGCGGTGCTCCTCGCCGACCGGCTCCCGGCCCCCGGTGGGGCGGCCGGCCCCGAGGACTTCCCGCACGGGGACTTCCGCTACGCCAATCTCGCCGTACGAGGACGTCTCCTCGACCAGATCGTCGAGGAGCAGGTCCCGCGCGCCAAGGAACTGGCCCCCGACCTGGTCAGCTTCTGCGCGGGCGGCAACGACATCATCCGCCCCGGCACCGACCCCGACGACCTCGCCGAGCGCTTCGAGCGGGCGGTCGCGGACCTGAGCAACGCCGTCGGCACGGTCATGGTCACCACCGGCTTCGACACCCGGGGCGTTCCGGTGCTGCGCCACATGCGCGGCAAGATCGCCACGTACAACGTCCACCTGCGGGCCATCGCCGACCGCTACCACTGCCCCGTGCTGGACCTGTGGTCGCTGCGTTCGGTGCAGGACCGGCGCGCGTGGGACAACGACCGGCTGCACCTGTCGCCCGAGGGCCACACCCGCGTGGCGCTGCGCGCGGCCCAGGTCCTCGGCCACGACGTGCCCGCCGACCCCGACCAGCCCTGGCCGCCGCAGGCTCAGCGCCGCCCCTTCGACGCACGGCGCGACAACATCCAGTGGGCCCGCGAATACCTCGTGCCCTGGATCGGCCGACGGCTGCGCGGCGAGTCCTCCGGCGACCATGTCGAGGCGAAGCGCCCGGACCTCCTGCCGCTGTAGCCGTCGAGCCGGTCAGGGCTCCAGCAGGGGAAGCGCACGCCGGGTCGGGCCCGGCACCACGAGCCCGACCGGCGGCGTGCCCCCGGCCGGGGGGTTTCCTGCCGGTATCCGCTCCAGGACACCGCCCGCGAACACGTCGTACAGCGGCAGCGACTCCAGATGCACATAACCGATGTGGCAGTCGCACACGGCGAGCGGACAGGACCGCGGGCCGAGCGCCCGGCGGTAGCTGCCGTCGTAGAGATTCCCCAGCTCCGCCTTGACGAAGTGACAGCGCCGCACCGTGCCGTCGCCGTCCACCGAGATCACCGACTCGCCCGTCCGGCAGGGCAGCCCCGCCGAACGGTGCGGATCACGGCTGTAGGGGAACAGCGGATCCAGCTCCGTCCACCGCGCCGCCTCCGCGTCGGTGTAGGTGTGGCCCTCGGCGGCGTTCACCCAGAGATAGACCTCCTGCGGCAGCGCCGCCCGCAACCGCCGCGCCTCCTCCAGATGGGCGTCGAAGCCCACCACGCCGACGCTGTAGCGGATTCCCCTCGCGGACAGCTCCCGGCACTTGCCCAGGAACCGCTCGTACGGTGTCTGCCCCGGGTGGTACGTGCACCAGAGCGCGACCCGCTCCGGATCGGCGTCGGCCAGCCAGTCGGTGCGGCCGCTCAGGTTCGTCTGGATCGCCACCCGCCCGATGTGCGGCAGCCGTGAGAGATCGGTCAGCGCCCGCCGGTACCAGGAGCGCACCAGGCCCTCGCCCCACGGGGTGAACAGCACGGACAGCCGGTCACCGGTCCGCTCCGCGGCCCAGCCGGTGAACCGCTCCAGCGCCTCCCGGTCCGCCGTGAGCTGCGCGCGGCTGTCCCGCCGCTTGGCGAACGGGCAGTACGGACAGTCGTAGTCGCAGGAGGCGAGCGGGCCCCGGTAGAGAATCGTCAGGTCCATGGCCCCGTCACCTCCGCTCGTACGCGGCCATCGCGGCCCGCACCCCGGGGGAGAACAGCGCGGGACCCAGCGCGTCGGAGTGGGCGAGGCCCGACGGGGACAGCCTCAGCAGACCGTCCGGCGCCGACGCGTCCAGCCAGCCACGGGCCGCGAACCCCGCCAGCTCGGCCGGGAAATCCGCGCCCGGATCCGTACCGAACCGGGCCCGGTAGTCCGCCACCGGCAGCCCCGCCGCCTGGAGCAGCGACTGCAGCAGATGCCTCCGTCGCGCCTCGTCCGCGTCGACGTACCGGCCGACCTCGGCCCGGGAGAAGTCCTCGACGGCGGTGAACCCGTCGATGATCGACCGGATCTCCCGCATGTCCACCGCGTAGTCGAAGGAGTAGTGCAGGGCCGCCGTGTACGAACGGGCACCGCAGCCGAGGCCGATCATGCCGTCGGTCTGGCAGGCGTAGTCCTCGGGACCCTTCTGTTCCCGCGGTCCGTCGGACCGCCGGAACATCCGCATCGACACCTGTTCGTAGCCGTGCGCCAGCAGATGGTCCCGCCCCACCGCGTACAGCCGCAGCCGCTGCTCGTCCCAGGCGGCCTGCTCCAGGGCCTCCGCCTCGGCGCCGGCCGCCGCGCCCCGGCGGTGCAGACCGGTGAGCGGGCGGACGTACAGCGGATAGAGATACAGCTCCTCCGGCCGCCAGGCCAGCGCCGCGTCCAGCGAGGAGAGCCAGCTGCGCTCGGTCTGCCCGTCGATGCCGTAGATCAGGTCGATGTTCAGCACCGGGATCCGGGCCTCGCGGATCCGGCCGAGCGCCGCCTCCACATCGGCGCGACGCTGCGGACGGACGGCGGCCCGCGCCTCCTCGTCCACGAAACTCTGCACACCGATGCTGATCCGCGTCGTGCCCCGGTCGGCCAGCACCGCCAGTCGGTCCGCCGTCGCCGTGGACGGGGAGGTCTCCACCGACAGCGGCACCGAGCGCAGGTCGGCGCCCATCCGCTTCTCCGCTATGTCGCAGAGCCGCTCCAGCTCACTCGCGGTCAGGAACGTCGGCGTGCCGCCCCCGAACGCCGCCGCGGCGAACCGCACCGGCTCCTCGTCGCCCAGCGCGTCCCGCACGGCGACGGCCTGCCGCTCCAACGCGTCCAGATAGCGCGTTGTCAGCTCCTCGGGCGCGCCGATCCGGGTGAAGAGGTTGCAGAAACCGCAGCGGACCTCGCAGAACGGTATGTGGAGGTAGAGGGAGAGCGCGTCCTTGGGCTCCGCCGCCCACAGCGACCGCAGCGCCGGACGGTCCCGAAGCGGCCGGTAGGCCGTCTTGTGCGGATAGGCGTAGACGTAACTCTCGTACGGCCGGACGGCGGTGGCCGCTCCCGCGGCGACGGTGGTGGTCATCGGGCGGCCCCCGGGGCGAGCGACGCGGATGGTTCGAGGAAGAAGTGGGCGTACGGGACGGTCCAGACGGCCGGGTGGCCGAGCCGGTGACCGGTGTAGCCGTCGTCGCCGTAGGCGGTGCCGTGGTCCGAGCAGACGATGGCGAAGCACCGGCGACGGCTGCTCGCCGCGGCGAAGAGCCGGCCGATGTGCCGGTCCACGTACTCCAGGGCCGCCGCGTGCGTGGCCCGGGAGTCGCCCGCCTCATGGGTCGCCCCGGGCAGATGGAACCAGTTCGGCTGGTGCAGGGCGGACACGTTGACGAAGAGGAACAGCCGCTGCTCCCGGGGGAGCGCCGCGACGACCTGCTCCGCCCTGGCCACCTGCTCCTCGAACGAGGTGGGGGAGGCGACGCCGAAGCCGGGTTCCCAGTGGCTCTCCTGGAACATCCCGGGCAGCACCGATCCGAGCGGCCCCTGACGGTTGAAGAAGCCGACCCCGCCGACGCACACCGTGCGGTAACCCTCGGCGGCCAGCCCCGACACCAGATCCGGCGTGTCGAACACGAACGTGCCGTCCGCCGTCGTCTCACTGCCCGCGAACCGCGCCGCGAACAACCGGGGATGCGGGCCGGGGGAGGCGGGCGTCGGCAGGAACCCGGCGAACATCGCCTGGTGCGAGGCGTAGGTGAAGCTGCCCGGAGCATGCCGCTCCTCCCAGCCGCCCCCGGGCAGATGCCGGGCGAGGTTGGGGAGCCGCCCGGCATCTGCCAGCTCGACGGCGACATCGTGCCGCAGGGTGTCCAGGGTGACCAGCAGCAGATCGTGGCTTCCCACGACCTCGCCCATGTCGGGCCGGCCGCAGCCGCCGGGCAGCGGGGACGTGTCGGGGTCAGGAAGGGGTGACGGCACGGTGGTTCCTTGCTCGGTCCAGTACGGCGGCGACCTGCGCCGCATAGGTGTTCAGACCCTCGGCGCCGCTGCCCGGCAGACCGGTCAGTCCGGGCAGCAGGTCGCCGAAAGCGTTGACCTCGCCGACGGCGAAGCGCCGCCAGCCGGCCGTGGGCAGGAGGTCGACGCCCACACAGGGCGTCCCGGGGAAGCAGGCCGCCGCCCGCTCGCACATCGCCAGCGCCTCACGCCAGCAGCCGCCGGCGGCCGCCACGGCGGCCCGGACCTCGTCGAGGTCGCCGCGCGCTCCGCCCAGATGCAGATTGGTCATGGGGCTCGTGCTCGTCCGCACCACGGCGTGCGTCGCCCGGCCGCCGACCACCACGATCCGCAGATCCGCGGCCCGTCCCCGCTGGGACGCCTTCGGCAGCCAGCGCTCGATGTGCAGCCCGTCCGGGGCCAGCGCGTCCACGACCGCGCCGACCTCCGCCTCCGAGCTGTAGCGCCGCACCCGCAGCGAGTTGAACAGCCGGCCCGACGCGTCCCGCTCCACGGAGGTGCTCGCCCGGACCCGGCCGGGTCCCGCCGTCTCCACCGCCAGCACCCCGGAGGCGGAGGAGCCGTGCGCGAGCTTCACGAACGCCCGGGGCATCCGATGCTCGCGCAGCAACTCCCGTACGTCGGACCAGCCGCGCACCGGGGCCGCCCCGGGGCCGGACGTCGGGGAGGCGGGCACGGGGACCCCCGCACGGTCGAGGAGCCCGTGGCACAGCCGCTTGTCGAAGAGCACGGCGATGTCACCGGGGGAGCCCAGCACCTCGGCGCCGGCGGCCGAGGCGGCGCCCGCCACCGCGCCCACCGCCGCGGTGAAGCGCTCGTACCACCGGGCCGAACCCTCCACCCGGGTCGGGTCGTCGACCCCGCGGAGCAGCCGCTCCACTTCGTCGTCCTCACCGGGCGAATCGATCCGTACGCTCTCGCCCGCCGCGAACGCCGCCTCGCCGCGCAGCACCCGGAGCCAGGGCACCACCCGGGCCGGCGGCAGCCCGGCCGAGCGCACGGCCTCCTCGAAGAAGGCGACCCGGCGGTTGTCCGGATTGCCGACGACCGCGAAGCGCGGCACCGGGCCGTCCCCGCCGCTACTCGCTGACCGCGACATAGCGTTCCGGTTCGTAGTCCTCGTCGTCCGGGTCCCCGTAGTCCTTCTCGGCCTCGCCCGCCTCGACGACGGCCGGGGCACACGCGGTCCTGACGCGGTCCAGCACCGGCTCGGTGAGGTAGTGGTGGCGCAGGTCGAGCGTGGCCAGGTGGTTCAGGGGCTGCCCGTTGAGCAGGGCCTCGCCGCCCGTGTCGCTCAGGGTGCCCATCGACAGCGCCAGGGTCTCCAACTGGGCGACGACGGGCGCGGAACCGACCGCGGCGGCGATCTCGTCCTGTATCTCGCTGTTCTGCAGCCCCAGGTGGCGCAGCCGGGGGAACACGCCCCCCGACAGGACCGGCCGGATGTCGTCGACGGTGGCGTCGCCGCCGTACCACGATCTGCCGAACCACAGGTCCAGCCGCTCCAACGCGGGCAGTTGGCTCGCGGAGACCGCCCGCACCACCTCGCCGGGCAGGCCGCCGGACTCGAAGCGCAGCGACTTCAGCGACGCATGGCGCAGCGGGCGCAGCCCCAGCCCCTCCCGGCCACAGCCACGCACGGCGAACTCCTCCAGCAGCGGCAGCGCTTCGAGCACCGGGGTGATGTCGCACATCTGCAACCAGGACACATGGCACTCCTCATCCACGACATCGGCGAGGAAGAGCCCGCGCAGCCCGGGGAAGCGGTCCGCGTGGGCGACGATCAGCTCCATCACCGGGGCGAACGGCGTGTGGCCGTCATGCCACCAGGGGCCGACGACGAGCGCCTGGACCCGGGCCGTGTCCACCGTGTCCAGGAACTCCTGCCACCAGCCGGCGAAGTCCCTGTCCTCGCCGTAGTCGCCCTCCAGCCGCCAGGCCACGGTCTCGGCGGCGGGCAGGAATCCGGACGACGGCGCCGGGGTGTGGACCGGCAGCCCGTGGAAGCGGTCAAGGTGCTCGAGGCCGATGTATGTCATGGCGCCCTACTCCGAGACGGCGGTGTAGCGGCCCTCGGCACCCCGGTCGCCCCAGGGCTCGCACTTCTCGGAGAGGTCGACCCGCACGCCGTGCGGCTCCAGGGCGGAACGGACCCGCTCGGCCATCGCGTCGGTGAGGAAGTGGTGGTGGAGATCGAGGAGTTCCAGATGGGTCAGCGGCTGCCCTTCGAGGAGGGCGGCCGCCCCTTCGTCGCCCAGCGTCCCGTTCGACAGGTCGAGGACCCGCAGCTGGGCGACTACCGGAGCCGAGGCGACGGCCGACGTGATCTCGTTCTGGATCTCGCTGTTGCGCACGCCCAGGTGGTTCAGCCGGGGAAAACGGGTGCCGGCCAGCAGCGGAGCGAGGTCGGCGAGGTCGGTATCGCCCTCGTAGGCGGACACACCGAGCCAGAGGTCCAGCCGCTCCAGCGCGGGCAGTTCGCTGTCCAGCACACCCCGGACCACCTCGGCGGGGAGACCGCCCGCCTGGACGGTCAGCGACCGCAGCGCAGCGTGTTTCGCCGGCGGGAACACCAGCCCGGAGCCGCCGCGCACGCCGAACTCCGTCAGCCCGGGGAAGGCGGCCAGCAGCACGGTCACGTCCGACTGCTGGATCCAGGTGATCTCGGCCTCCTCCGCCTCCAGATCCCCGACGAACACCGCCTCCAGCGAGGTCAGCCGGTCGGCGGCGGCGATCACCCGGCCGATCGCCGCGGAGGAGGTCTCCTCGTACGCCTCGCCCCACTGGCCGATGAGCAGGGCTCGGACGCCGGCCGGGTCGACCTTGTCCAGGAAGTCGGCGAACTCCTCCTCCCAGGGCCGGTCGTCGTCGTCGTACGGGTCGACGGAGACACGCCAGGCCACGGCGTCCGCGGCGGGCCGGGAGCCCTCGTCGGACGTGTGCTGGAAGTCGACGACCGGAAGGCCGCCGAACTCGTGCAGATGCTGCGCACCGTACATGGCCCTGAACTCCTGCTCCTGGGGACTGCGGATGTCCGCAAGGTTTATCAAGCCGCACTGACAACGCCGCGACCGGGACCCGTCCACGGCCGCCGCGGCGGTCCGTTGTCAGACCCTGCCCGTAGCGTTTTTCCCATGGTCGGCACAGCGGGTGCCGCGACCGAGGGGAGACGTCTGTGTACCGGCAGGGCGATGTACTGATCATGGAGTTGGAGGAGTCGGCGGTGCCCGCCCCCTTCCTGGAGGCCCCGGGCGAACTGCGCGACGGGCGGGGGCGGCTGGTGCTCGCGCTGGGAGAGGTCACCGGACACGCGCACGCCGTGCAGGGCCCCGGCCGGCTGATCCGGGAAGCGGGTCAGTTCGGCCCGATGCTGCTCCATCTCCCCGAGGGCGGGCGGGTGGTGCACGAGGAGCACGCGGTGATCCCGCTCCCCAGGGGCTGGTTCCGCGTCGTGCGGCAGCGGGAGTACGCACCCGGCGCGATCCGGATCGTGGCGGACTGACCGTTCCGCCACGCCGGAGCAAGCACAGCTTTCCAGAACGAGCACAGCAGGGGACGGGGACAACCGATGCAGAACGTGAATTCCTGGCGGAGCGTGGCGGCGGCGACCGGCCGGGCGGACCGGGCGGCGGCCGAGGCCGGTGTGCGGCGCGCCTATCGCACCGCGGGCCTGGCCGAGCCGGACCGGATCATCTGGGCCGCATCGCCGCGGGCCGCCGTCGAGACGGTGGAGAAGCTGGCCGACGCCGGACGGTCGGTGCGCGAGGAGGTCCGCACCCGCCCATGGGCCGAGGAGCGCCGCCGGATGTACGACGAGCTGGGCCCGGCGGGCTGGTCGGCGCTCTGGTCCGCCACCGGAGCCCAGCTGTGGGAGACCACGGGCGCACTCGCCGAGCGGATACGGACCGGTGTCGTCGCGGACCTGGCGCCGCGACCCGCGGACGAGGGCGCCGTGCGGCTGGTGCTCCTGGACGCCGTGCTCGGCCAGCACGACGCCGCCTGGCTCGCCGCCTTCGACGGGCGGGGCGACCGGCTGACGGGCCTCGCGGAGGTGGCCCGCAACGCCGGCTGGTGGTGGCCCTACGAGCACGCCGCGGTCATCAGCGAGCGGCCCGACGTCCTCCACCGCGACGAGGCGGGCCGGCTCGACCACGGCGAGGGACCGGCCCTCGCCTACGGGGACGGCTTCGCCCTCCACGCCTGGCGCGGCATGCCCGTTCCCGCCGCGTTCCTGGCCGAGCTGTCCTCCCTCACCCCCGAGCGGATCCGCGCCGAGGAGAACGCGGAGCTGCGCCGCGTGATGCTGGAGTACTACGGCTACGACCGGTATCTCACCGAGTCGGGCGCCGAACCGGTCCACCGCGACGAGACGGGCATCCTCTGGCGCATCTCCCTCGCGGGCGACGAGGACGTGGTGATGGTCGAGGTGGTCAACTCCACCCCCGAGCCGGACGGTACGTACCGCACCTACTGGCTGCGCGTGCCGCCCGCCACCCGGACCGCGAAGGAGGGGGTGGCCTGGACGTTCGGACTGGACGGAGCGGCCTACGCACCGGTGCGCCAGACCTGACCAGACCTGACCTGACCGAGGAGCCGGGGCGCCGGGCGTTCGGGCGCGGCTGTCAGCCGGTCGCGGAACGATCCGCTCCGTAGGGTTCGGCGGCCGGCGGACCGGTCAGCTCCGCCAGGCCGATGCCCAGTTCACGGGCGAGCGCCTCGTCGGTCCACCGCAGCATCGTGGCCCGGGAGAGCGGACCCGCGTACGAGGTCGTCTGCACCGCCATCCCGTCCAGCAGGGCGGTCAGCCGCCAGGCCGCCGACCGGGGATCCTCGAGATCGGCCTCGGCCGCGTACGCGAAAGCCGCCACGACCAGCTTCTCCTTGGTCGAGAAGTGGTAGAGGACGAGCGCGTTGCTCACGCCCAGCACCGAGGCCACATCCGCGATCCGCACGGACGAGACCCCACGGGCCTCGACCTGCCCGACCGTCGCGCGCAACAGCTCCTCACGCCGCTCCGCCACGTTCAACCGGACTCCAGCCACCGGGCCACCCTGACCAATACGCCAGGTCAGTGACGGTGGGACGGCGTCCGACGGAGGCATCGGCGGAGGCGGCGCACCGGAATCCTCCGGAGCGCCCGGACGTTGCATCCTGCATGACGCGAATCGAACCGGCACAGGACGCACTGCTCCGTCTCTTCGGTGAGCACGACGGCGGAGTCCTGGTCACTCTGAAGCAGGACGGACGCCCCCAGCTGTCCAACGTCAATCACGCCTTCTCTCCCGAGGAGCGGGTGGTCCGTGTCTCGATCACCGAGGACCGCGCCAAGACCCGTAACCTGCGGCGCGACCCCCGGGCGAGCTACCACGTCACCAGTGACGACCGCTGGGCCTGGACCGTCGCCGACGGGACCGCCGAGCTGACCCCGCCCGCCGCGGCGCCCGACGACGCCACGGTGGAGGCGCTGATCACGCTCTACCGGGACGTCAGGGGCGAACACCCCGACTGGGACGACTACCGGCGGGCCATGGTCGAGGACCGCAGGGTGCTGCTCACCCTGCGCGTCGACCATGTCTACGGGCAGCCGCGTGGCTGATGTCGCCGCCGGCCGGGCCGGTTGCCCCGTTCAGCATCTTCTGGGCTCGCCCTGTCGTACAGGCCGACCATAATGAGACGACACCGACTCCCTCAGGAGATGTTGTGACCGGCGCTGACTACTTGCTTCCGTTCCGCACGAGACTGCGCGCGATGCGCACCGAGTCCTTCGGAGCCGATCCGGCCGGAGCGCGGATGGAGCGCATCCGCCGCTCGCCCCATTTCGTCGACGGAGTGTTCCAGAACCCGGTGGGGGCGCGGACCAGGCCCTCCGGGTCCACCGTCGAGTTCGCCAAGATCTACTTCCACAAGGAGCAGCGGGCCCGCAGGACGCCGATGGGCAACGTGCCCGTCCACGCCACGACCCTCGCCGATCTGGCCGTACCCCCCGCCACCGGGCTCCGGCTGACCTGGATGGGCCATTCCAGCGTGCTGGCGGAGATCGACGGGCGGCGGGTCCTGTTCGACCCGGTCTGGGGCGAGCGCTGTTCCCCGTTCCCCTTCGCCGGGCCCAAGCGCCTGCACCCCACTCCGCTGTCGCTGGCCGCGCTCGGACCCGTCGACGTGGTCGTCATCTCCCACGACCACTACGACCACCTCGACCTGCCGACGATCCACGCACTGGCCGGCACCGGCACGGTCTTCGCCGTGCCTCTCGGTGTCGGAGCCCATCTGGAGCGCTGGGGCGTCCCCACGAGCCGGATGCGCGAGCTCGACTGGAACGAGACCGCGACCGTCGCCGGAATCAGCCTCACCGCCACCCCGGCACGCCACTTCTGCGGCCGCGGGCTGCGCAACCAGCAGCACGCCCTCTGGGCGTCGTGGGCCGTCGCGGGTCCGGAGCACCGGATCTACCACAGTGGGGACACCGGCTATTTCCCCGGCTTCCGGGACATCGGGGCCGGACACGGGCCCTTCGACGCCACCATGATCCAGATCGGCGCGTACTCGGAGTACTGGCCGGACATCCACATGACCCCCGCCGAAGGCATGCGCGCCCACCTGGACCTCCAGGGCGGTCGCCCGCACGGCGTACTGCTGCCGATCCACTGGGGCACCTTCAATCTGGCCCCGCACGCCTGGGCGGAACCGGGCGAGTGGACGAAGGACGCCGGTGAGGAGGCCGGGCAGGCGGTGGCATTCCCCCGGCCGGGCGAGCCGTTCGAGCCGGCGGGGAAGCTGCCGACCGAGCCATGGTGGCGTCCGGTGTCCCAGCCGATCGTGACCCCGTGGCGGCGTCCGAAGGTGACGGATACGCCACCGGTGCAGCGAGAGGAAGTCGACCTTGCGGGTGAGCGGTGACAGAGAGCGAGGGGGATCTCGAGCAGCTCGCTCAGTTGCTTGGCCACGTGCCGCGCGAGGAGCGGGACGGTACGGGGGCGGCTATCGAGGTCCCTCCCGAGAGGGACCGTCGGTTGTGCCGCGACAGTCCACATCGTTGCCCTCTACGCAGGGCCCATCGCCCATTGTGGTCAAGACTCGCATCGTCTGAGTCGCGGCGTTTCGTTGGCTGGCGAAGTTCGTTGCGCCGGGCTGGCGGGGACAAACTGATCTACACGAGGAAGGGAAAACCTCGTTGTCCCCATGGCCCGGCGGTGCCGGTTCTCAGGAATCGTCCCGTCTGCCGCGGAAAGAGCGCCGTCTATATGTAAAGTGTGAGTCCTGGCGAGGCCCGAGGCGGGCGAGCAGGCCCAGCACTTTGGCTCATGTACCCGTGAGATCGCAGGGGAGAGCTCCGGGGGAAACCACTGCCCAGGGGTCTCACCCGGATTAAGGTGTTCTGCGTCACCCGTGCCAGCGGGCCGCGCTCCAGCCCCCGCTCCAACCTAGCCGTCTGCGCGTCAGATAGTCGGGGGCGACCAGGTGACCCCTTGGAGGCCACTTCGGGCAGGGCCGCCCTCGCCTCACTGCGTTGCCAACGTTCCACCGACCGCTCCGAGATCCGCAGCGTGGGAACTCCCGGTCCCCGCCAGCCTCGAAGCCAGTCGCGGCCTGACGCCGGACCTGCTCCCGCGTGGCTCTTTCGTCGTCGGTCAAGCTCCCCGCGAATATCTCACCGCACGAGGACTACCGAGGCCGCCTTGACACTGTTTGGTAAACAGTCCGACACCACCCGATCAAGTTCAGGAGGCGAGCTGGAACTCAGGTCTCTGATACTTTCGGCCCGGCGTCCGACGGGACTGTCCTTGTCAAGGCGTTCCCTGACAGTGAATCCGATCGATCGGCTGGGAGCGAGGCGTTCTCGCTTACGAGGCCGCGGCGATTGAGCATGAGGTCCATGCCCGCGAATTCCGTGAGCACCACGGCGGTCCGCTCGGGCGCCCATGGCAGCCCAGCAGGGTGTTGCTGCTCCGCACTGTTGCGGCGTGCCCACACGCTTGCGGGACGGGTCAAGCCGAGGTCCTCGGTGGTCACGACACGACCGAGACGCTCGGTGAACAGTGCGGCGAGCAGTTGCGGTACGGGATCGCGTGGCTTCTCCCCCAGGTCGAGCCAACGGCGCACCCTCAAGGTGTCTGTCGCGACCTGCCGGTACCCCAGGGTGGCAGCCTGCCGGTTCACTTTTCTGGCGAGTTCGCCCCTGGACCAGCCGGTCAGGTCGAATGCGTCCCGCAGTCGGCTGTCAGGAGAACTCTGCTGCCGCGACGAGAGTCCCCCGAACAGTTCCAGGTGAACGGTGCGGCCCAGCTTTCGCTCCATCAGGATGGTTACCGCCTCCAGACTCTTCAGCACGAAATCGGCGGAGAGGTCACTCGGGGCCACGAAGATGATCGCGTCGCGGGTGACTTCGCGAGCGGTGAAGGGCAGCCCGAGTTGGTTGGTCGAACTCCGCCAGGCCTGGCCTGTCCGCCGGAGGCCCAAGCAGGTGCCGAATGGTGTCTCGGCCCTGCCGTGGGCCCCGAATCGCCGCCACAGCCAGAAGACAACGCCGCACGTGGCCATCAGCGCCGGCGGGACGAACACCGGCCAGTGCGTGTACAGGGCGGACAGCAGGGCTGGTTTCCCGGGCCACCACTGTGGGGACAGCGGGCCTGAACCTCTACTCGGCCCCCTCGCAGGAGGAGTGTCCTGCAGCGGATCGTCGATGAAATGGCCCACCCCGCAAACGATGCCGGCGACCACGGCGGCAACGAGGCTCGCACGCAGAAGTGCCATGCCACGCGAGACATGAGTGGCGACAGTGCCGGGCGCCTTCTCCATCATGACTGCGGTCTCGGCCTGGGTGCAGTCCAGTCCCTTCGTTGCCCATACCGCGGTGCGTTGCGAGGGAGTCAGGGCGTCCATGGCCTGCTCGACGGCACAGCGGTTGGCCACCAGCGCGGCCATGTCCGCGGACTGCAAGGGGTCGAAGCGCAGCGGATCGGCCGCACGCCGTGCTTCCAGCCCACTGTGTCGGGCCTGCTGACGCGCGCGGTTGGCCGCTTCCGTGCGGATTACCACGCGCAGATAGCTGACCGGGTACTCGACAGACGCCGGATGACGCAGCACCTTGGCGAAGGCGTTCTGCACGAGATCCTCGGCCGAGACGACGGACTCCGGGATGCCGTGGGCGAGGAGCGCCTGCTGAGCGGTGTTTGTGAGGCTGACCCGGTAGTTAGCGTACAGAGTACCCAGAGCCTCAGCGGGCTCCACTTCACGCTCAGCCATTGCTTTCCTCCGATTTCCGTTCCGCGGCCGTACCTCGAGAGGCGCCCTGATGGGCCGACCGAGCACGGATTATCTCGGCCCGGGCCGAGGACCGGTTGCGAAGCGCCATGCTGTCCAGCCAACGCTTGACCGCAGGGACCAGAGGAACAACCGCGGACAAGAGTGCGGCAGCGAGCTCCACCGTCCAACCTCCCGTGCACTATGGGCCGGTGGCGCTCAGGACGCGCAGTGGCCGTTCACAAGAGAGAGGCGGCGGTACGTCATTCTCATGACGTCGCGTTCATGATTCTTTGGCATGGGCTTGCTCAGGAAGACCGCTCCTTGCTCCCGGCTGCCCGCCAACTCCCCGATGTGTGCGCTGTGCTGTACCTTGAGCCAGCACATTCGCCGCGCCCGTCAACGCCATTCAGGGCGGCTCCCCGGTGGCCCGCTGGGTGAAGAAGCAACGAGCATCCGCCTGCAAGTCGGCGGAACTCGAACGTTGCCCTAATCACAGGCATGCCCGAGCCCGAAGGCGGCACGACGCGCGCCGGACGAACGCCGCCACGCGTGCCGGGCCACCGACAGATGGTAGAACTCCTGGGCGGCCAGCCCGGCGGACATGTTCAGCGCTCCGTTCAGCTCTGCTCGCGTGGACATGGCAACCGATAGTCATGGGAATTGTGTCGGTAGGTTGGTGGGGGGAACCGCTGTCGGCAGGCAGTCGAGGAGGAGTCGGGCGTGTTGCATCGGAACGTCATCGGTGACTGGCAGGAGTACGACGAAGCCTTCACAGGGCTCCGCGTCCGGGGACACAGTCTCAAGAGGGGCAACACCCAAGAGGGGCAACACCCCCTCTGCCAGGTGCCGCGACGACAAGGCGAAGGGCCTGACGTACTTCAGCGTGCAAGCCACGGTCGAAAACCGCGCCGAGGAGTACTTTGACCTCGGGCTCTCTGATCATGAGGCGCAGGTACGCGCAGGTAAGGACGGCCACAGCGCGCCTTCCTCGACGAGTACGGCTCTGCCTGGATTGAAAACTTCCGCCTATATCCCTTCCGTCGGGCCACAGCGACCATCTACGCTGCGGCTCCCGCCAGTCACCTCAAGACTCTCGATAAACAGATCGCAATGCGGGTCGACGATGAACGCACCGCTCCGTACGTGTGGGTCGGCAGTGACGGTGTCCCCTAACTGATCGTTTCAGAATGAGGTACGGAGTCGTCTCAAGCAGATGATGCTGCAGGCGAGTTGGAGTAGTGCGAGGTGGAGGTCGGCTCGTATCTCGTAGCGGATGCGCAGTCGTTTGAACTGGTGGAGCCAGGCGAAGGTCCGCTCGACGACCCAGCGTGTCTTGCCCAGTCCCGAGCCGTGCGGGGTGCCGCGTCGGGCGATCTTGGGTGTGATCCCACGGGCGCGGACGAGACGCCGGTACTTGTCGTAGTCGTACCCGCGGTCGGCGAACAGTCGCCGGGGCCGCTGGCGTGGCCGGCCCCGCAGGCCGCGGATGCGGGGTATGGCGTCCAGCAGAGGCATGAGCTGGGTAACATCGTGACGGTTTCCGCTGGTCAGAGAAACGGCGAGCGGGGTTCCGTGCCGGTCGACGATCAGGTGGTGCTTGCTGCCGGGCCGGGCCCGGTCGACCGGCGAAGGTCCGGTGTGAGCCCCCCTTTGAGAGCCCTGACGTGCGAGCCGTCGATCGCGGCGTCGTCCATCTCCAGCAGGCCCTCTTTACGCAGTTCCGCCAGAAGAACCTCATGCAGGCGGGGCCACACTCCGGCCTCGGTCCAGTCCCGCAGGCGCCGCCAGGCTGTCACGCCGCTGCAGCCCACCAGCTCTGCGGGAACGTCGCGCCAGCTCACACTCTTGCGCAGCACGTAGACGATGCCCCGCAGAGCAGCACGGTCATCGGCCGGCAGCCGCCCGGGATACCGGTGTCGTCGAGGCGGTCGAACCGGCAGCAGCGGGGCTATGCGTTCCCACAGGTCATCAGGCACAAGATCAGCAGACACCCAACAGATCCTGCCGACCCAACTCCCAACTGCCAAGCCACCACACCGATCTCATTCTGAAACGATCAGTAAGGGCTGTCCCGTAAATGATCTCTGAGTGGTCTCGGGCATGGTGGGCGGCTGTTCGGCTGTGGCCTATCCGGCGAGAGCGAGGTTGTGCATCCGTGCGACGCCGAGCATGGCGTGGTGCACTCCGTCGCCTTTGAGGCGGCAATCGCGGAGGACCTTCCAGGTCTTCATGCGGGCAAAGACATGCTCGACGCGGGCGCGGACCTGCTTGTGAGACCTGTTATGTGCATGTTTCCAGCCCGGCAGCTCCTCGGCCTTGCGGCGCCGGTGGGGCATCACCAGCCCTGTGCCCGGGTAGCCACCGTCAGCGATGGTCATGGTCGAGCCGACGGCATCCTTGGCGCCGGACTCTTTCCACGCCTTGCAGTCGTTGCGGTTGCCGGGCAGGGGCCGGCCGACGACTACGACGAGGCGGGTGTCGGCGTCGATGACGACCTGGTGGTTGGTGGAGTAGCGGTAGTTCTTCGACTGCTCGGCAATGGTGTGATCGCGGGTGGGCACCAGGGTGCCGTCCACGATGAGCACGGTGTCCTTAGCGAACCGTTTGCGGGGCTGCAGGGCGAGCATCGGCCCCGAGGTCGTCAATGATCCGGTCCGCCGCTGACTTGGGAACGCCGAATAGCGGGGCCAGTTGGCGCATGGTCAGGTTCGTGCGCCAGTAGGCCGCGACCAGCAGGGCCCGGTCTTCCAGCGGAAGGCTCCACGGCCGGCCTTTGCGGACCGCGTCCGCACCCTCGCGCCGAAGCATCGTCACCAGCTTGCCGAACTGCCGCGGACTCAGTCCGCTGAACGGGGCTATCCAGGAGGGCTCCGACGCCGTGATCACACCAGCCACAGTAAGATCATCCCACTGTGGCCGGTCTGCTCAGGCACCTCCGAGTCGCCCTTCGCCGGTTCACCTCACGATCAAGCCGTACCATCCCCGCCATGACAATCGATGTCCTCGCAGAGGACCTCCAGCCCGGCGACCTCTTGGAGCTGTCGACCGAGGCGGGCACCCAAGTCCTCCGGTTGACTCATGTGGAGCGGCGCACGCAAGGCATCAAGTTCATGGGGCGTAATGACCAGGGGTTTCTCTACTCCAGCGGTATGAAGTACGGCGAGCTGGCGCGGTGCGTCCGTCCGTAGACCGCACGCGGACTGCCGATGACAGTTGCGGGACAACCCTTAGATACCGCCAGATCCTCGCCATTTTCGAGGACAGGGAGCACGGCCTACGGGCCCAGGACTTCTTCGAAGCCCTGGGCACCGGCACCGAGCACCGGCACTTCGAAGGCGGCGTGCGTGTCAAGCTCAAGCGCGTCGTCGACCCCGGCATCCCGTATCGCCTCTGAGTGAGGCCTGTTTACCCGACTTCGGGCACACTCATGCGTGGTGGGTCTGTGTAGGTTGGCCAGGCGGTGGCCCCAGCCGGTGGTGGAGGCATTGGCATCTACTGCACAAGGAGTCCAGGTCGTCGCTAATCTGTCCCAGATAGTGTCGAGTTCTCCGGCCTTGTCGTCGAGGTAGGCGCGCATGTGGCGCGGTTCCAGACGCCGCGCATTCCGCTCACATCTCGTCGTCGACGCCAAGGTCCTGGCGCATGGCATGACGCATCTGCGACAGCAAGATCCAGACTGTTTCCACCTCTGCCGCGAATTCGTCCAGGGCCGCCTCATCCAGCGGTCGAGATGCAGCGATCTGCTTGAGCGTCCCGTAGCCGCGGTTGAGCTGCCGGCTGGCCGCGCTCGCTGCGGCCAGCACCGCAGAAGGCACGATCATCTGTGCTTCGGCGTAGCTGTCGCGATGAGCCGTACGGCGCGCTTCCATCTGTTCCAGGCAGGTCTGTGTATCGATGCCGGTACGCAGGGCGTACATGTAATTGATCTCGGCGGTTTGGTACTGGCGAGATGCGGTATTGAGGGTGATGTAGCAGGCGCGACGCTGGGTGGTCAGCTCACGGCGCTGCGCTTCCTCGGCTTCGACCTGCCGCACTCGTTCAGCGTGGTCTCGGTCCTCCCGCTGCTGCTGGGTCAGTGTCTGCAGTTCCAGGCGCTTAGTACGGTCGGCCCGGCTCTGCGTCAGCTGCGCTGCCCCCAGGGTGCCGGCCACGCCGACGACCGCGACGGCCAAGGCTATCCACGTCTCTGCCATACTCTCGCCTCTGTTCTCGTTACCAGTGCGCCTCAGTATGCACGCACCCGGACAGAGTCGGCCGGGCAAGCCAGAGCCTGCTTGCCCGGCCGGGGCGGGAATTCGCTGTGCAGCCTGAAGGCGTGTTCTGGGCGCTACTCTGAGTCGCCAGAGTATGAAAGTAGGGGCGTTGGGCGAGAAGCAGTACCTGTGTCTGGGCGAGATTCAAGACGCCTCTCTGCGACAGGAGTTGGCTAGCTACCGCGATCCTGGCCGATGCGATTTCTGCGGCAGTACGCCTGGCGAGGGAGTTGTCGACTTTGGTGATTTTCTTGAGGAGGTCATGTCGGCTGTGCGTTGGGCATATGAGCGCGCGTCCGATGCGGCGGTTTTGTTTGAAGACGGCGACTGGCTAGCGCCGACCATGACGCTCCCCGACATCATCAGGGAGATCCTCGGGGAGTCAGATGCGGTCACCGCGAGGGTGGCTATCGTCGCCGAGGAGTACGACGACGGTAACGCCTGGGTGCGGCGCGACTATCCCTGGCCTACGGCTGAACATGCCCTGTATCAGGGCTGGGACGATTTTTGCGCGGCCGTCGATGCCAGCGGCCTGTCGGTGCTTGAGACAGGCTCTACCGGGCAGAGTCTGGAGTTTCGGAAGTACGGCCCGCGCGAGATGCTCGACGTGATCTATCACGTAGCACGCAGGACGGGCCGTATCGTCCCGCTGGGAGCGGACACCACTCTGTGGCGCAGCCGTGTCAGTGCCGAGCCGATTGAGTGCACTGCTGCGGCATTAGGGCCCGCGCCGTCCGACCGCGCGGCAGCCAACCGCATGAGCGGGGCTGGTGTCTCAATGTTCTACGGCGCGGAGGACGCCTTGACCGCCCAGTGTGAAGTGAGCGCCCACCATGCCGGCAGCAGCCAGGTTTCCGTGGCCACGTGCCGCTTCTCCCTGCTCCGTGACGTTTGGATTCTCGACCTGGTCGATCTCGAACCCGTCCCGAGCATCTTTGACCGGCGCGAGCGGGAGCTGCGGCCCTTTTACGACTTCATGCACCATTTCGCCGAACAGGTTGGCCGCCCCCTGGACCCGGACGACGCCGAGGCCAGCGGTTATGCATACACCCAGATCTTCACCCACTACCTGCGGCACGACACCTCACTGGTCAGAGGTATCCGCTTCCAGTCCGTACAGGCGCAAGGTGTGAACTGTGTGCTCTTCGTCGGCCCGGAAGACTGTACCGATCCGCCTGCACATCCGCAGGACCATCTGCTCGTCCTCGAGCCCGGGACGTTCATGTCCGGACCTGCTGCCATGCCAGCGTGAGCAGCCTGTTCGAACGGGGCGCGGTTGAACCGTGCACCGGAGGAGTAGATGAACGGCAAGCCAGGGGCGGGCGTCAGTTACGGCTCGGCAAAAGGGTGCTTCTAGTCACTGGCTGAGGCTGCTGTTCGCACCGGCTGCAGCGGCAGAGGCTGGTTGGCGTGCAGTGTTCCGGGGACCACGCGCAGTGCGGGCCGTTCGCCCGAGACTGGGTCGTCAGGGTCTAGGCAGTGGTCCTGAGGTGTGTCGAGAACCGTGCAGACTGATCCTTGGCCGGCAGCGGAGGAAATGAACACTAGTCCGGCGACAGGATGCTGGGGGTTGAAGACTCTCAGGAGGTATTCAGTGACGATCTGTGTGGGCACGTAGTCGAGGTGCTCGCGCCCCTCGGCGTCGGCACTGATCTGCTTCACGAATTCGTGGAGGAACTTTATTGCTCTTCGCAGGTGAGCGCGGTCAGTGTCGAACAAGGATGGGGCCGGCTCGAGGCGGGTGAAGTCGACCACCGTGAACGGCAAGGTGGTTTCGAACGCGGCAGAGGTGACGTAGGTGGCGCGGTCGGAGGCATGCCGGGTGACCTCCTGCACGGCAGTCTCGCGGCTGTCGGCTCCGTAGAACAGCGGGATGCCAGCCGGGCTCATCCGGTTGGGGTGACGGGCTTGTTCCGGCAGCGCGGTACCTAGCTTGCTGGCACTCCAGTGCTCCTCGACGGTCTCATGTGCGCGTGCGCGCCACAGCCGGTATCCCGATGGGAGGTCGCGCACGAGGCCGGCTTGCGGAATGAGCTGGCCGAGGGTCTCCAGAACGGCGGCAGCCCGGATCTCGCCGCCACCGAGAAGGTCTTCGCCCCGGTCGGGCGGTGCCAGCCAGAACACGTGTCGGGTACGGTACTTCACCTGGTGGCTGAAGCGTTGCCAACCGTCGAGCAGGGCCTCGTCCTCGCGCGGAGCGATGAAGTCTCGCTCCACCCAGACGTCGTCGCGCCGGGCGGCCTCGCGGACGGTCGCTTGCAGCTCGTCGCTGACCAAGACCCCCGCGTGGCAGTCTACGAGATCGGGGCCGTCCCAGTCGTGGGCCGACACGAGTTCGCCTTCGAAGTAAGCGGACTCATCGCCAGCCAGGGCGTATTCGGTACGCAGTCCGTCGAAGAAGGCCTCCGGAAGAGTGTCGATGGGAGCTGCGGGGACACGCTCGCAGTAGTCGCAGGCATCTTCATTGTGGGCATCCGCCTGGATCTTCGCGGCGAGGAAGTCATCGTCGACGCACTCGGCGCAGACGTAACCGTATTGGTAGTCCCACCCCTGGTCTGTCTGCGCTTGCCACACGTCCTTGCTCCCACGCGGACACGATAGCTCGGCTTCCCGCACCAGATGGGCCAGCGGGCGTGCGCCGGGGCAGAAGGGGCGTGGCCGATCATTGGATCAGCCCATGTTGAGAATTGGTAGCACCCAGGTGCACGGTGAGCGAAGACGGTCGCGCGCTCGCAGGGGCGGTGCCGGAGCTGTCTGCGAAACCGGGGGCGGCGCCAGGTGCGTTATGGCCCGACCGGCTTCGCAGGCGGCTCGGGGAGGGCGTACCCGAGGGTGCGGTGCAGAAGCGCCGAACCACCACGGCTGGCTTTCAGTCCGTACATCCCCGCCGGCATCGCTCCTGTTTTCGAAACTCCATCGACCTCATGCGTTTCTTTACGCAACTCAAGCCTCGTAAGACTTCACCAGCTACAAGGCGCCATTGCGTTCCCTTCGCCATGCCTCGTAGCTTCGGAGGTTCATTCATCCGGGGGAGAGTCTCTTGACGCCTGATCCGCACGAGGAGTATAGAGAAAAGTTCGCTGCGTTCAGCCTGAAGGAAGCTGACCTGAGGGCGGCTAAGGCGCTTCAAAGGATTGGCTGGCTAATCCTGTTAGGTTCGTTAACCCTGACGGGAATACTTGGATACACCGTAGTCGTCGGCCTCTGGAAAACGAACGATGGGGTCACTCGGTGGATCTCCCTGGCCATCGTCAACATCTTATGGATTGCATGCTCGTACTGGCTCTACAACAATCACAAAAACCTGGCTACAAAAGCGAGTTCCTTTCGTGATGCTCTGCAAAAGCGCCAGACAGCGGCCGCTCAACTTCCCCTCGACACGACCTCGGGCCTGCGTGTCTACCGGGAGGCCTCGCTCGATGTCATCGCCTCTTACCGCGCCCAGGCTAGCCGCAACAGGCGGGTATACAACCTATTCCAGCTGATCATTATCACTGGGTCAATTGTGGTGTCCACTCTCACGGCGATGAACGAAGGGTCCAACGCAGTCCTATCAGTATTCACCTCATCCTTGAGTGCACTGGTCGGAATCTCTGCCGGAGTCACCGGATACTTCAAATTTCGAGAGCGTGGCACCACCTCGCAGTCGACAGCAGACGACATCGAGAAGAATTACAACGCCAGCGGGTTCCAGCTCGGTGACTACCAAGGACTGGAGGAGGATCCTCGGCTCGTCCTCTATGCCGGAACGGTCGAAAGGATCAAAGAGGAGCAGCGTAAACGCGAAGTGCAGCTGGAGCAGAGCACTTCACACGACGAGCGATCAGCGCAATGAGCAGCGGCAGAGAGAGAACCGAACGGGAGCGGGCCGTATCGCTGACGACGGTCCGTTGGTTGCTGGCACCGCGCTGGCAGTGGCGCACCCGCCGGCTGCGGGCCGCCCATGGCCACACACTGTCCTACGAAGTTGCTTGGTGTCTTATCGCGCTTGCCAGCGACGTGGCCAACCTGCCCTACGTGCGGCGGCGCACCCGACCCGTCCCCAGCGTGCCGCCCGGGGTGATGGTCGATGTGTGGGCGCAGCTCGACTCGGCTGAACAGCAACGGCGCAGGGCCTGGCTGACCAGCCACGGCCGGACTCCACTGCACCTGCTGGGAATCCCGGAGGAACTGATCGAGCTGGCGGGCCTGCACCTCACCGAATGGTCCCTCCCGCCGGATGTGCCATCAATCTCGTTAGTGGTCCAGCAACGGTCCCGGCCGAGGAGGACGGACTGACTGGGAGAGGTGAGAGCGTGGGCACGCCAACCTTGCGGCCATGCGGTGCCCGGTCGAGGGGAGCTCGCCAGTCGAGCTCGCCTCGACCCCTGCTGATGTCGACGAGGGCGCTGATAGAGCGGGCCGTAAAGCGGATGGGCTCGATGGCCGGCCGAGGACACCAGCGGCACCGGGCCCAGTGGCGCGAGGCCCCGAGAACCCATCGACGCGAAGGTGCAGGGCAAGCAGCCACCGGAGCCTGCCGAGGAGAGTGGCCAGCATCCGGGAAGGGTTGTCGACCTGATGGCAGCGCTGAGCGTGAGCGCGCAGAAGGCCAAGGAGACCGCAGCGAGGACGACGGCGATCACCCCACGATCCACGAGATGAGGACCCTCAAGAACGCGGCAACGAGGAGGAAGTCGCCCGAAAATAAGCCGCTGTGGACTGAGAGAGTCAAGAATGACTTCTGGCCGGACATCCACATGACCCCCGCCGAAGGCATGCGCGCCCACCTGGACCTCCAGGGCGGCCGCCCGCACGGCGTACTGCTGCCGATCCACTGGGGCACCTTCAATCTGGCCCCGCACGCCTGGGCGGAACCGGGCGAGTGGACGAAGGACGCCGGCGAAGAGGCCGGGCAGTCGGTGGCGTTCCCCCGTCCGGGCAAACCGTTCGAGCCGGCGGGGAAGCTGCCGACCGCGGCCTGGTGGCGCGCGGTGTCCCAGCCGATCGCGCACCCGTGGCGGCGTCCGCGGGGCGCGGAGAGCGTAACCGAGACGAGCAGGGGTGACATGGACCTCGCGGGTGAGCGGTGGCGCCGGTCGCGGACGAGCGGGGAGAGACGCCCCATCCGGAGATCGTGGCAGATTCCCCCGCACCACTCTCCCGATGTGCTTCTTCGTGCTCCGACAGAGAGGCGGACGTTGCCTGACGCGGCACCACGTACCTCCCAAGGACCTCATAGGGCCTGCTCCTTGATCACGACTGCTACCTGGTCCGTGATGGACGATCGGATGCAGGGCGGACCTCTGTGAGCTGACAGCATGGCCACATGAGTGCAGTGGATCCGGGCGAGTTCGGTGTGCGCCGCGCGAGTGAGTCGGAGGCGGACACGCTGATCGGGATCGACACGATCGCGGTCGAAGGTAACGGCGAACGGCAGGCGAGTATCCGAAGGTGGTGCCGGCAGGGCCTGGCGGTCGTAGCGGAGGATGCGTATGGACCGCTCGGCTATTGCGTGGTTGAGTACACGTTTTTCGAACAGGGCTTCGTGACGATGCTGATGGTGACGCCCTCCGCCCGTGGCAGAGGCGTTGGCCATCGGTTGCTGAACGCCGCGGCAGCCTCATGCACCACACCGAAGCTGTTCACCTCGACCAACGTATCCAACCAGCCGATGCAGCGGCTGCTCCAACGAAACGGATGGAGCCCCGTCGGCCTTCTCCACGGACTCGATGAGGGGGACCCCGAGCTGTTCTACCTCTGTCGGCAGCACACCAGGACGATGCACCCGTGACCTGTTGCGCTCCCCAGCAGTGCCGTCGAGGTCGGGGAGCCGGTCGGCCCGGCCTCGAGCCCGCAACGGCGGCGCGGAGCGGTCTCGGTTTGGCCGGGGAGCGCTGACCACGCGCGGTGCGGACGCCTCCGTCCGCGCCGCTGATGGGTGAGGGCCGCCGCCGGCTCGTCCTGCGGCGGCCCCCTCGTGGTCAGGCGAGCCGGGAAGCGGCGTACGCCTCGATGGCGGCCCGCTGATATGCGGCCAGGCCCGGGGCGATGGCCTCGTACGCGGCGCGCCACTGCTCGTTGTCCACGCAGGAGCGCCCGATCGCGCGGAACTCGTCGGCGGACACCGGGTGCAGTGCCGTGAGTGCCCGGTACTGACCTTCGATCTCGGTCTGTACGGGCTCGGCGTCGGCCGGGGCGCCGGCGGCCATGTGCTCGGCCAGCCGGATCATCAGCGCCGTGCGCTCGCGCTGCCCGGCCTCGGTCTCCGCCGGGGTCATGGTGGCGGCCCGTCGGCCGGCCTCCTCGGCGAGGCCGGGAAAGTCGCGCAGGTTCTCCTCGTACCGGGAGGGCTGAACGCCCTCGAACAGGTTCTCCGGCCGGTTGATGGCGGTCATGGCGGTACCGTCCTTTCTGGACTGTTCCAGCTCGGCGATCGTGCGGGAGACGGTCGCGGCCAGGCTGTCCAGCCGGTCCCGTTCGGTGAGCAGCCGTCGACGGTGTCCGCGCAGGGCCTCCACCGTGTCCACCTGGTCGGCGAGGACCCTGCCGATCTCCGGCAGTCCGACGTCCAACGCCCGCAGCACGAGGATCTGCTGCAGCAGCAGGAGCTGGTGCTCCTCGTAGTAGCGGTGGCCGTTGGAGCCGATCCTGGCCGGTGGCAGCAGACCGATCTCGTCGTAGTGCCGCAGGGTCCGGGCGGTCACCCCCGACATCCGGGCGACCTCGGAGATCGGCCAGTCCATCGCCACGTCCTCACTCCCTAACGAGCGCCTCACGGGGCCGGTTCCTCCGGCCCTGGTCATGACCGTAGAAGCTGCCGCTGCGGCAACTGCAAGCTTGCGTCCGCGCCGGTCGGAAGACCGGCCCACCGGGGCGTGGCGGCCGGTTTCAGCACCGGCCCTCCTCGACGGTGATGGAGAGGCTCACCGTGATGTTCTCCAGCGCGGACTCGGGCTCCGGCGGCGACACGCCCAGACAGAACGTGGCGTCCACGTCCTTCGCCGTGACCTCGAACAGGTCGACGGACGGGTCCGCGTCCTCGTCGTAGGGATCGTTCGCTTCGTCGACGTACACGCTGCCGCCGGTCGAGGGGGCCTCGCCGCTCTCCTCCAGCGCGTCGCGGATCAGACGGTCGTAACCGCCGGTCCAGGTGCTGAAGGTGTGCCGCTCCGACTCCAGGTCCCGGACGGCCGTGTGCACGGCGTCGCGCAACTCGCCCTCGCTCCACGAAGAACTCGAGAAGAGGTAGTACATGCCCCCGGCCGCGAACAGCAGGGACCCGATGATGAGGGCCACGCCGATCGGATGGTGCGGGTTGTAGACATAGCGACTTGTTCCCCAGTTCGAGCGGACGAATATCGGCTCGTCGTCATGGTCCTTGCTCATGCGCGGGAGCCTAACCTCGAAGTTTCATGACGGTCCGCCGACGGAGTCGGTGGACCGTTCTCACGCTGTGGGCAGGTGGAGAACCCGCGTGCCGTCTCGGGGAGGCGCAGGGTTCCACTGCTCCGGTGTCGGTCAGGGCGAGCATCGGCATCCAGGCCAGCAGGTCGAGGGCGATCTGGACGATCTCCGGCCGGTTCCGGTTCCGGGCGGTGCGGTGCAGGGGCAGGTTGCGCAGGCCGGTGGCGCGGGCGTTTCGGATCCGGTCCTCGGCCCGGGCCCGCAGCCGGTGACGGAGTTCGAGTTCGGCGATCGGCCGCCCCGAGGTGTTGGTGGCACAACACGTCAGCCGCATGCCGTCCGCGTCGGTAAGCCGCAACTGGGCCCCGGGGTGCGGTCGTTCGTTTCTGACAACCAGCCGCATGCCCTTGGGCCGGCCGTCCAGGACGTCGTCGGCGCGGACGGCCCGCGGTTTGCGTCACGGAGCGAGAGCCTGGGATATGGCCTGGTCAAGGCCGATCTTGCGGACCGTTTCGACGAGCAGGACCGCCCCGGCCTGGGAGGCGACCTGTCGGCTGTCGTCCTGGACACGGACGCGAGGACAGGACCCGATACGCTTCTTCTTGGAAGCGTGCTTCCTTCTTCCCCATCCCGCCGACAAGGCCCTCAACATGCTCTACCGGTGCGGGCCAGAGCTGCTTCCCGCCCACTGCGAGCGGTCATCCACGCCTCGGGAGGCTTCGACATGGTGCACGCTTTAGCATTCGCGGCCATCGTGGCACTTTTTGGGCTTTCCTTCTTCGCGTACGTAGCCCTCCGGGCGCTGTTGGGTATTTTCATCGAGAAGGTACGACTCAGTGGACAAGGGGTGCGCACCCGAGGGACGTGTGTCGGATATACGAGCGGCCGTTATGGCAATGGTGTCGTTGTTACGTTTGCGGACGTCTCTGGCATGACGAATCGCATGGTTGCCAGTGGGTGGGAGGGCGTTCTGCCGGGAAAGGGCAGCAAGGTAGAGGTCGTCTACCTGCCGCAGAACCCGAAGGTAGCGGGGGTCTGGCCGGTTCGCGCACTCATTCCCAACGCCATCTATATGACGGTGGCGGTCCCGGTGCTTCTGGCGGCGGGCATGGCGTGCTTGTTGGCTATAGCCTGGATCGCCAGAACTGTGTGGTTCTCCGGCTGACCTCGACTCCGTAGTGGAGTTCCTCCCCCTGCGGCTGCGGTTGGGCAACGCTGCGGGTGGGCGCCGGGCGACCCCCGCTGAGACGATCTTCCTCGATCAATCGGAAGGCTGTTGGGGTTACGGGTATTCCGATGCTGACTGGCGACTGCCCGCTGCCATCAACGTTCAGCCCCTTACTGGGTAGCCTCTCCACAACCGCCGTCCCATGCGGACATGCACGTGCGATCCGACGCAGCGATGCACCTGAGAAGTGCTCCCCGACTCTGCGGTCGCAGCGTCCAAGGGCTGTCCCGTTCGGGTCATGCCGGGCCGGTCGCCGCCGGGCTACGGTCCTCGGGGCGGGCAGCGGCGATCTCGGCATGAACCCGACACCGCCCTCGGTGCAACGATCGGCGGCCGATGAGCGTCTCATCGGGTGTGATGGATCTTCCCGAGACCACGAGCCCCGTCGACCCCCAGGACGAGCACGAGGACGAGCGCGTGCGGTCCGGCCCGCTGTGGCGTCATGCGCTGTGGGCGGCGCTCGTCACCGCCGCCGGAGTGACGCTGGGGTGGCTGGGCGCCCTGTTCCGCATCGGCCCGGAGGAGTACGGCCTGCCGCCCGCCGCTCCGGGAGCGCTCTGGCGCTATCTGCTCGCCTGGGCCGTGATCGGCCTGGTGCTGGGCGCCATCCTGCGGTTCGTGGCGGCCAAGGTGCCGGTCTACTCCCCGTCGGAGGTCCTCCTCGGCACCGTCATGATCGGCACCCGGCTGTCCCTGGGCTGGCGGCCGGAGCCCCTCGAAGTCGCGGGCCTGGCCGCGGTCGCGCTGCTCCTGGTGGCCGTCTGGTGCGCCGTCGCCCTGCGTGGAGCGGCTGTCGTACGACGGTCCCAGGACGCTCCCGGCGTCTCCTAGGGTCCGCCACGAGGTGTCTCGCGGCGGGCCGCGGGGCGCCCCGTACGACACGCCGCGCGCTCCGGCGCCGGTGACGGGAGACACGCCCGGCGCGCGGGGCACACTGGGGCAGCCCCCCATCCCCGTACGAAGGAGCGTGCAGTGGCACTCACCCGTGAAGAGCGCGAACAGTTCCTCGCCGAACCCCATGTCGCCGCCCTGGCCGTCGCGTCGCGGGACAGCGACCGGGCCCCGCTCAGCGTTCCCATCTGGTACCAGTACGAGCCGGGTGGCGACGTGCGCATCCTCACCGGCCGCACCTCCCGCAAGGCCGAACTGATCGACGCGGCGGGCCGGTTCACGCTCCTGGTCGACCGGCTGGAGCCGACCATCCGCTACGTCTCGGTCGAGGGGCCCGTCGTCGACACCCGCCCCGCCACGCGCGCGGACCTGGAGGAGGTGTCGGCGCGCTACCTCGCGGCCGAGAAGGTCGCCGGTTACGTGGACTTCGCCTGGGAGAACCACGGCGAGCAGGTGGTGATCACCTTGCGCCCCGAGCGCTGGGTCAGTTCGGACCTCGGCCAGGTCTGAGCCTCGGCCGTGCGGCCCGCGCGGCGGGTTCTCCCGCCGGCCTCGCCCGGACGCACCTTCGGTACCTACTCGCGTTCGCCGGCGCCGATTTCACAGGGCGTGCCCGCCGGCTACTTGCAGCACCTGCCCGGTGATCCACCGCGCTTGGTGGGAGGCGAGGAACACGACGGCGTCGGCGATGTCCTCCGGCTCGCCCGCCCGCCCCAGGGGGATGGCCTGCCGGGCCCGGTCGATCAGCGCCGCGTCCATCCAGCCGGTCTGCACGGGCCCGGGCGCCACGGCGTTGACCCTGATCCCTGACCGTCCGAGGTCGAGTGCGGCAGCCCTGGTGAACGCCTCCAGTGCCGCCTTGGACGTGCCATAGCCGATCTGCCCGGGGAAGGCGCGCGCAGCATCGGTGGAGATGTTCACCACGCAGGGTGACCGGTCGGCGCGGGCACGGTGGGCGAGCGCGGCCGTGAGCAGCGCCGGAGCGGCGACATTGACCCGGTAGTGGCGCTCCAGACCGGCCGCGGTCAGCGCGTCGACGGTGTCCGGACTTTCGCAGTGGGCGGCGTTGTTGACCAGCACGTCAACGGGCCCGAGCCGGCCTTCGACCTCGTCGAACAGGCGATCCGCGGCGTCCGGGGCGGAAAGGTCGGCCGCGACGGTGATGGCGTCGCCCAGCTCCCGTACGAGATCCACCGCCTCCTCGGCCGGTGGAAGCGCGTGCTCCCAGCGCCTTCCCGGAGGAGGTGCCTGCTCCGGGACGTAGTGGTGCACGGCCACGCGGGCGCCCTCGGCGGCGAAGGCGCGACTGATCGCTCTGCCGATTCCTCCACTTCCCCCGGTCACGAGCACGATGTGTTCGGCGAGACGTGTATCGATCATTCCTCGAGCGTCGGGGACGCGTCGGCCCCTACGCAAGCCGTTTCGAACCCGATGTGTCCGGAGCGCGCTACGCCTGGCCGCTGACGGGGCCGCGTGACGCTTTCCGGGGCCGCCGAAAACAAGTCGTGTTTCCTCGGGGGGCGTTGGTAGGAAGGGGTTATGGAAGCCGATGCGCTGAATCCTCCGGAGCCCCTGGATCCCCTGGACCGTCTGATCGCCGAGCGAGCCTGTGAGCGGCTGGTCGTCGAGTTCGCCCGCACGCTCGATCTGGGTGAACCCGGCGACGTGGCAGAGCTGTTCACCCCCGACGGGGTCTGGGAATGGGCCGAGGGGGACCGGCGGATCGAGGGCCGGGACGCTCTGCGCGCCTACTTCGGCGGCCGTCCCGCCGACCGGCTCTCCCGCCGCCTGTGCACCAACATCCTGGTGAACCTGACGTCCGCGACATCGGCGAGCGCGAGCACGTACTTCACGACGTACCGCGTGGACGGTCATGCCGGCGGGATGCTCCCGCCGCGCCTTCCCGTCCAGGTCGGACACTACGAGGACACCTTCCGGAAGGTCGACGGACGGTGGCTCCTCGCCGAGCGGGCCACGTTCCTCGACTTCGGGGGCCCGACCGAACGGCTGGAGCCGGCCGCCCCGCGCTGAGGCGACCGTCCGCCCGCACCGCTCACCTGCCCGGTGCCCGGCAGGAGGCCTGCCGGGCACCGGGGCCGTACGCGCGCAAGAGCGGGCCGGGGGTCAGACCGCCGGCGCCGGGTACGTCGGGTACTCCACTCCGGAGACGTGCTGGACGACCCGGATGACCTGGCACGAGTAGCCGAACTCGTTGTCGTACCAGAGGTAGAGGATCGCGTTGTCGCCGTCGACCTTGGTGGCGCCCGCGTCGACGATCGAGGCGTGGCGCGAGCCGATGAAGTCGCTGGAGACCGCGTCGGGCGCGCTGATGAAGTCGATCTGGCGCTTGAGCGGTGAGGCCAGCGACACGTTGCGGAGGTAGTCGAGGACCTCTTCACGGGTGGTCTCGCGCTCCAGCCGCAGGCTGAGGATCGCGATCGAGACGTCCGGCACCGGGACGCGGATGGAGCTGCCGGTGATCGGGGCGTCGAGGTCGGGCAGCGCCTTCGCCACGGCCGAGGCGGCACCGGTCTCGGTGATGACCATGTTGAGCGCCGCCGAACGGCCACGGCGGTCCGAGCTGTGGTAATTGTCCAGCAGGTTCTGGTCGTTGGTGTACGAGTGGACGGTCTCCACGTGCCCGCGCAGCACGCCGTACTCGTCCGCCATCGCCTTCAGCGGCGGCACGATCGCGTTGGTCGTGCAGGACGCGCAGGACAGGATCCGCTCGTCCGGCTTGATCGTGTCGTGGTTGACGCCGTGCACGATGTTCGGGACGTCGCCCTTGCCCGGTGCGGTCAGAACGACCTTGGCGATGCCCGCCCGGAGGTGCTTGGAGAGGCCCTCGCGGTCGCGCCACCGGCCGGTGTTGTCGATCAGGATGGCGTCCTTGATGCCGTACGCCGTGTAGTCGACCGTCGTCGGGTCGTCGGAGTAGATCACCTGGATCTCGTTGCCGTTGGCGATGATCTTGCTGTTCGCCTCGTCGACGGTGATCGTGCCCTGGAACTGGCCGTGGATCGAGTCGCGTCGCAGCAGCGAGGCGCGCTTGACGATGTCCTGGCCGGAGCCCTTGCGGACGACGATGGCCCGCAGCCGCAGGCCGTTGCCCGAGCCGGCCTTCTCGATGAGCAGGCGGGCCAGGAGCCGGCCGATGCGGCCGAAGCCGTAGAGCACGACGTCACGCGAAGCACGGCGCTCGATCTTGTTGTCGCCCGTCGCCCCGGCGACGGCCTCGGCGGTGAACTCCTCGACGGAGAGTCCGCGCCCGTCGGCCCGGTAGGTCGCGGCCAGCATGCCTATGTCGATCTGGGAGGGGCCGAGGTCGAGCGTCGTCAGGGCCCGCAGGAACGGCATCGTCTCGGTGACCGAGAGCTCCTCGCCCGCGATCTGCCGGGCGAAGCGGTGCGTCTTGAGGATGCTGACCACCGACTTGTTCACCAGGGAGCGGCTGTGCAGCAGGACGTTGACGTCCTGCTCGCGGTGCAGCTTCCCGATGATCGGGATCATCGACTCCGCGATCTCCTCGCGGTGCATCCAGTTGGTGAACGAGTCGTCATTGACAGTCACAAGTTTATCTTTCGAGCTAGGCGGCGCTCATATGGTAACCGGCCGCGTTCTCGCCCCGTCGAGTGGTCCCCTACCTGCGGGTGAACCCCGCGCGGGCATCCGTCGGACGGCCCTGGCAGGCCTGAAGTGTCCAGCATGTGGGCAGCCTGTCGGTGCTCCGGTGCGAATCGGGGTCAAGGTGGCGCAATCGGGCGTGCGTGCGAGAGGTCATACCAGAGTGGGACGGATGGCGGGCAAGTTCGACAACTGCCCGTCGCGCATACGTCATTGACGACTACCGTGTGTGCCCGGTGATCAACGGTGGGCTCATAACGTTCGGGCCCGCCCGACCGATGACCCGCGCCTGACCGACCACCGTAGGGGCCACCGCATGGACGCCGGCACGACCGCCGACCCCCGGTGCCCCCTGTACCGAGGAAGCTGATGTCTCAACTTCGCGCACCCGACGCGCGACCGGACCGCCGTGAAGGCGGGCGGCACGGCCGCGCCGGCACGCGCGCCCACTCGGCCACGGCCCGGCCGCGCGCCGCAGGGCCTCCCCCCGACGCCCGCATACGGTCCCAGCTGCTGCGGACCGCACTGCTCCCCGCCATCGCCGCCGTGCTCAGCGGCGCCGCGGCCGTCATCTTCACCGTCCGGGCCGGAGCCGTCGACGCCTCGCCCAGCCTCTGGGCGGCGCTCGGCGGATCCGGCGCGCTCGCCGTCGCCGCCGTCGCGGCCGCCTACCTCGGCGCCAACCGCGTCGCGGGCCAGGTGCTCGACCGGGCCCTCGCGCTCCGGCGCGCCAGCGCCCAGGGCCAGGCCGAGCTGCGACGGGTGATGGAGCAGCTCCGCAACGGGGAAGCCGTCGCCGCCCGGCCACCCGCGCAGCCCCCCGCTCCCGGAGCCGACGCCTTCGACCTGCTCGGACAGGAGATGGCGCGGGCCCAGGAAGCCGCCCTCGCCGCCGTCGTCCAGGCGTCCCAGCTCTTCAGCAGCACCGGCAACGACCAGAAAGTCGAGGTCTTCGTCAACCTCGCGCGACGGCTGCAATCCCTCGTCCACCGCGAGATCCAGATCCTCGACGAGCTGGAGCACGAGGTCGAGGACCCCGACCTCCTCAAGGGCCTCTTCCACGTCGACCATCTCGCCACCCGGATCCGCCGCCACGCGGAGAACCTCGCCGTGCTCGGCGGGGCCGTCTCCCGGCGGCAGTGGAGCAACCCGGTCACCATGACCGAGGTGCTCCGCTCGGCCATCGCCGAGGTCGAGCATTACCCCCGGGTCAAGCTGGTCCCGCCGATGGAGGGCACCCTGCGCGGCCACGCCGTCGCCGACGTGATCCACCTACTGGCCGAGCTGGTCGAGAACGCCACGGTGTTCTCCGCCCCGCACACCCAGGTCCTGCTGCGCGTCCAGCACGTCACGGCCGGCCTCGCCCTGGAGGTGGAGGACCGCGGCCTGGGAATGCCGGACCACGAGCAGAAGCGGATGAACGCCCTGCTCTCCGACCCCGACCAGGTCAACGTCGCCCACCTGCTCCAGGACGGCCGGATCGGCCTGTTCGTCGTCTCGGCCCTGGCCCGCCGCCACGGCATCGCCGTCCGCCTCCAGAGCAACATCTACGGCGGTACGCAGGCGGTGCTGGTACTCCCGCA
Source organism: Streptomyces sp. CA-278952 (assembly GCF_028747205.1). NCBI lineage: Bacteria > Bacillati > Actinomycetota > Actinomycetes > Kitasatosporales > Streptomycetaceae > Streptomyces > Streptomyces sp. CA-278952. The sequence continues at coordinate 784,508 of NZ_CP112880.1, read as the reverse complement.
GTCGCTGCTCGGGACCGACCCCGACGCCCCCCGGTCGCCCGACGCCGTGCCCGTACCGCCCCCCGGCGCCGTGCACCGGCCGCCGGTCGAGGCCCAGGCTCCCGCAGCCGCCCCACCGCAGAGCGGTACGGCCCGGCCTTCGCATCCGGCCCGGACGTCCACGGGCGGGTCGCACCAGAGGCCCGGCCAAGGCCACAACGGCAGCCCGCGGTCGTCGGCGGGCGATCCCCCGCAGAACGGCCGCCCGCAACGGCCCGAGGGCGACGCCCCACCCCTCCCGCTGCGCGCCGAACGCGTCGACCGCCCCACTCCGCACGCCTCCCCGCCCGAGCACGCCTCCCCGCCCGAGCACGACGGCCGGCCCGCCCCGGCGGCCGCCCAGGAGCGCGACGACCGTCCGGCTCCGTCCCGCTCCCGGCCCGAACTGCCCAAGCGGACGAACCAGGAGTCCCTCGTCCCGCAGTTGCGCGAACCACCCGCCCCGCGCGTCGAGGACGAGCACGCCACGCACGACCCGGGTCTCATGGCGGCCTTCCGGCGCGGCGTCGATCTCGCCGAGGCCCGGACCGCCCAGGAAGAGAGCTCCGACGGCGGATACGGGGGCCCCGGCGGCACGGGGACCGGGGGGCAGACCGCCCTCGACGCCCCGCTGGAGTCCCTCTCGCCCCTTCCCGTACGCGGAGCCCCCGCCCCGACCGACCTCTCCGCCCCGACCGACCTCCCGGGCCCGGCCGGGGCGTCGCGGCCGGACCACGTACTGCCCGCGGCCGGCCTGCCCGTGCCGGACAGCTACCCGCCCGACGCGTACCCGCACGACGGCCCCGCGTACCGGCGCGGCACCCACGCCGGGAGCGCCCACGACCGCGGGCCGGGCGAGCCCGGAGCGTTCGCGGCCGACCCCTTCCTGCCGGGCCGGGTTGTCCCGGAACCCCGGAAAGACGCCACCTTCAAGGAGCAGACACCATGACGACCGAAATGCCGTCCGGTCAGGTCTCGGACCTGGACTGGCTGCTGAGCGGACTGGTCCAACGCGTGCCCTACACACGCAGCGCGGTCCTGCTCTCCGCCGACGGGCTGGTGAAATCCGTGCACGGCATGGACCCCGACAGCGCCGACCACATGGCGGCCCTGGCCGCCGGCCTCTACTCGCTGGGCCGCAGTGCCGGGGCCCGCTTCGGCGACAACGGGGACGTACGGCAGGTGGTCGTCGAGCTGGACTCCACGCTCCTGTTCGTCTCCACCGCCGGATCCGGCACCTGTCTCGCCGTCCTCTCGGGACGCGAGGCGGACGCCGCGGTGCTCGGCTACGAGATGGCGATGCTGGTCAAGAGCGTCCGCCCCTATCTGACGACCCCGCCCCGGCAGCCGACCGGGTCGCCGTTCACCCCGGGGCACTGAGGATGCCGGCCCCGCAGGACGGGCCCCTGCTCGACGACGCGGCCGGCCGGCTGATCCGCCCGTACACGATCAGCAACGGCCGCACCCGGCCGTCCACCGCGTTCGACCTGCTGTCCCTGATCATGGCCACGGGCATCGAGCCGGACATTCCGCTCGGCCCGGAGCACACCGTGGCCCTCGGCATGTGCGAAGGGCCGATGTCCGTCGCCGAGATCGCCGCACACCTCCGGCTGCCCGCGGTCGTCGCCAAGGTCATCCTCTCCGACCTGGTCGCCTGCGGCGCGGTCACCGCGCACGCTCCCGCCTTCCATGACATGCCCACCGACCGATCCCTGCTGGAGGCAGTGCTCGATGGTTTACGACGACAGCTCTGACCGCACCCGAACCTCCGATTTCTTCCCCGTGGCACTGAAAGTCCTGGTCGCCGGTGGATTCGGGGTCGGCAAAACGACGTTCGTGGGCGCGGTCAGCGAGATCGCCCCGCTGTCCACCGAGGAACTGCTGACCCAGGTCAGCGTGGGGACGGACGATCTGGAGGGCGTCGAGTCCAAGACGGCCACCACCGTCGCCATGGACTTCGGCCGCATCACCCTCTCCGAGCAGCACGTGCTCTACCTGTTCGGCACACCGGGCCAGGAACGTTTCTGGTTCATGTGGGACGAACTCTCCCAGGGCGCGCTCGGGGCCGTGGTGCTGGCCGACACCCGGCGCCTGGCCGAATGCTTCGCCGCCGTGGACTTCTTCGAACGGCGCGGCATCGGTTTCATCGTCGCCGTCAACGAGTTCGACGGCGCCTACCGCTACGAGCCGGACGAGGTCCGCGCCGCGCTCGACCTCGGGCCCGAGGTGCCCGTCGTCCTGTGCGACGCCCGGATCGGCAGCTCCGGCACGGGCGCCCTCGTCACCCTCGTACAACACCTCATCAACGCCACCACGGCGCCCGCCCCACTGCAGACCTTCGGAGCCCACCCGTGACATCCTTCGCCACCGGCCGGATGCTCCTGACACCCACCGACCGGCACGGCCCGGCCCGTGCGCAGCGGCTGCGCAAGCTGGATCTCGGCGAACGCCCCGACGCCTCCTACGACAACTTCGACGCCTTCGCCGACAAGGTGGCCGAAGTCACCGCCACCCCCTTCTCGATGGTCAACTTCATCGACGAGAACCGGCAGTTCTTCGCGGGGCTGCACACCCCGGCGGGCAACCGGGGCGGCCAGGACCTCGGTTCGGCGGCGGCGGGCAGCAACCGCAGCAGCCGGTACCTGGCCCGCGACCACGGCTACTGCCCGCACGTCCTCGTCCGGCGCAAGGCCCTCGTCCTGGACGACGTCTGCGACTACCCGCGCTTCGCGGGCAATCCGGTGGTGGACGACATAGGCATCCGCTCCTACCTCGGGGCGCCGCTGATCGACCGCACCGGCATCGCGCTGGGCACCGTCTGTGCCGTCGACACCGTGCCGCGCCCCTGGGGCCGGGCCGGGCTCGACACCATCAAGTCGCTCGCCCATGAACTCGTCCGCCAGATCGACGACCGGGAGGGCCACCACCCCCTCTGACCCGCCCCGCAGGTGGTGCCGTGCTCAACTCCCGGGCGGAGCGCCGGTGCTGCCCCGCAGGACCACGTTCCCCTCGATCCGCAGCACCCGGGAACGCCCCGTCGCCGACGGTGTCCGCAACGCGAGGGCGATCACCTGCTCGCCCATCTCCGTGAGCGGCAGCGCCACCGTGGTCAGCGGCGGCGACACCTCGCGTACGACGGGGATGTCGTCGAACCCCGCGAGCGACATGTCCTCCGGGACGCGTACGCCGGCCTCCCGCAGCGCGGCGAGCGCGCCGACGGCCATCACGTCGGTCACCGCGAACACGCAGGTCGGCCGCGAGCCCCCGGAGGCCAGCAGCTGTCGTGCCGCCGCGTGTCCGCCCTCCCGGGTGAACGCGCCCCGCACCACCCGCTCCAGGGTGATGCCCGCCCTCGCGAGCCCCTCGCGAAACCCTGCCAACCGGTCGGCCACCGTGGTCAGTTCGCCAGGCCCGCTCAGCACCGCGAACTCCCGGTGCCCCAGCGCCACCAGCGAGGCCGCGAGCGCCGCCGCCCCGGCCCGGTTCTCCGGCTGCACGGTGTCCACCCGCAAGCTCCGGTGCCGGCTGACCACCGCGACCCGCCCGCCCGCCCGGACGTACGGCTCCAGCTCCGCGTCCATCGCCCGCTCCCAGGCCCGGTCCTGGAAGCCGGAGCCGATCAGCAGGATGGCCCGGGCCCGCTGGGCGCGCAGCATCGAGACGTACGCGATCTCCCGGGCGGGTTCGCGGAAGGTGGAGGCCAGCATCACCAGCAGGTCCTGATCGGCGGCCGCGCGCATCACTCCACTGGCGATGCCCGCGAAGTAGGGGTCGCCGACGTCGTGGCAGATCAGCCCAACCGTACGGTTGCCCTCGGGGCTGGCGAGGGCCTGGGCGTGGGCGTTGGGGATGTAGCCGAGGAGATCGGCCGCCGCGCGGACCCGCTCCCGCAGGTCGTCGCGGACCCGGGTGGTGCCGTTCAGCGCCCGGGACGCGGTGGCGAGCGAGACGCCCGCCTCGCGCGCCACCGCGTCGAGCGTCACATGGGCGGCGGGGGCCCGGCGTCGCGTATCGGGGTGGACCGGTGTTTCCCGTTCACTCAACTCGACCCCCAGGGGTGCGGTGGTGGCAGGGCCCCGAAACTTCGGGACGACCTCTTGACCGTGCGAGGGAGCAGTCATTAGCGTGGCGGCACCCTACCAGAAAGCGCTTTCTGAAAGCGCCTTCACGGGATGGGCCCGCAGCATCGCACCCTTGCACAGGTCTCCACAACTGCCCCCGAAGTCCAGGGAGTTCATCGTGAGCCAGAGCGCATTGGCCAAGCGCCCCGCCGATGTGGCGGGGGTCGCCCGCAGGGACGGCCCCACGACCGGGGAACGGCTCGCCCGAGCGGCGGAGCAGAGCTGGCGGCCTCTCACCCTGCTGCTGGCCGCCCTGGTGGTCTGGTGGGCGATCGCGGCGGCCGAGCTGATCGAGCCCTATCTCGTGCCGTCGCCCGGCGCCACGCTCGACGTCCTGACCTCGAAGACCGGGTACCTCTGGCAGCACACCTGGGTGACGACGTACGAGACGCTCCTCGGCTTCGTCATCGCGGTCGCCGTCGGTGTGCTCGCCGCGGTGGTGATGGTCTACTCCTCGACGGTGGAGCGCACGCTCTACCCGATCCTGCTCTTCGCCCAGGTTGTGCCGAAGATCGCCATCGCGCCGCTGTTCGTGGTGTGGCTCGGGTTCGGCATCGCCCCCAAGATCCTCATCGCCGTCCTCATCGCCTTCTTCCCCGTGGTGATCTCGATGGTCACCGGACTCAAGGCGGTCGACCCCGAGATGCTCCAACTGTCCGCCACCATGGGGGCGAAGCCCTGGCAGACCTTCGTGAAGATCCGGTTCCCGGCCTCCCTGCCCCACCTGTTCTCCGGACTCAAGGTGGCCGTCACCCTCGCGGTGACCGGTGCGGTCGTCGGCGAGTTCGTCGGGGCGAACGAAGGGCTCGGTTACGTCATCCTCCAGGCCAACGGCAACCTCGACACCCCGATGCTCTTCGCGGGGCTGCTGGTGATGTCGCTGATCGGCGTCGTGCTGTTCGTCATCGTCGAGATCGCCGAGAAGCTGCTCCTGCCGTGGCACGCCAGCCGGCGTGAGTCCTCGGCCACCACCTCGTTCTGAATCCCCGTCGCGAGAAGGGCCAGCCCATGCATGCGCGCAGACTCCTGATCGGTGTCGTACCCCTCGCCCTGGTGGCCGCCACCGCCTGCGGCGGCGATGACGCGTCGACCAGTACCAGTGACTCCGGCAAGAAGCTGGACAAGGTCACGCTGACCCTGAACTGGTATCCGTACGGCGAACACGCGCCGTTCTACTACGGCAAGCAGCAGAAGATCTTCGAGAAGCACGGCATCGACCTGGACATCCGGGCGGGCCAGGGCTCCCAGAAGACGGTCCAGGCGACGGCCGCCGGGCAGAGTGACTTCGGCTGGGCCGACACCCCGGCCCTGCTCGCGGGCGTCGACCAGGGCGTCCAGGTGAAGAGCCTCGGCGTCTTCCTCCAGACCACCCCCGCCTCCGTGCAGTCCTTCGACGCCAAGGGCATCGGCGGGCCGGCCGACCTGAAGGGGCGGACGATCGCCGGGACGGCCGGGGACGCGCTGTCCAAGACCTTCCCGATCTTCCTGAAGAAGAACGGCCTGGGGGAATCGGACGTCACCGTCCAGAACACCGACCCGGCGGGCAAGATCGCCGCGGTGATCTCGGGGAAGACCGACGGGCTGCTCGGCTACGCGAGCGACCAGGGCCCGATCATGCAGGACAAGGCCAAGAAGCCGGTCTCCTACATCCGGTTCTCCGAGCACGGGCTCAACTTCTACTCCAACGGGCTGCTCGCCGGGCAGAAGCTCCTCACCTCGAAGCCGGAGGTGGCGGAGCGCATGGTGGAGGCGGTCAGCGAGGCGTGGGCGGCTGCCGAGAAGGCGCCCGAGCCGGCCGTGGCGGCGATGGAAGGAGCCTCCGAGCAACTGCCGCCGAAGGCCGTGCTGTCCGAGCAGTTCGCGACGACGTTGACCCTGCTCCACACGGCGGCCACCGAGGGCAAGGCGCCGGGCGTCAACACCGAGGCGGACTGGCAGCAGACCATCGACGTGTTCGCCGAGGCCGGCATGGTCACGAAGCCGAAGACCGTGGCGGAGTACTGGGACACCGATAAGGCGCTGAAGGGATGACGATGCAGAAGCAGCAGACGACGCCTCGCGCCGGGTCGGCCGGCGGGGCGGGCCCGGCGGCGGCGGTCCGGCTCGCGGACGTGTCGGTCCGCTTCCGCGGCAAGAAGCGCGACGTCACCGCGATCGGCGATGTGTCGCTGGACGTGGCGCCGGGGGAGTTCGTCGCCATCGTGGGGCCGTCCGGGTGCGGCAAGTCCACCCTCCTCAAGCTGGTGGCCGGCCTGCTCACCGCCTCCTCGGGGGAGGTCCTCCTCGGCGGCGAGCGCGTCACCGGGCCCCGGCACGACATCGGTTACGTCTTCCAGCGGGCGGCCCTGCTGGAATGGCGCTCGGCGCTGCGCAACATCCTGCTCCAGGCGGAGATCCGCCACATGGAGCCGGCGGTGGCGCGCGGCAGGGCGGACGACCTGATCCGGATGACCGGACTGACCGGATTCGAGGACGCCTATCCGCACGAACTCTCCGGCGGTATGCAGCAACGCGTCGCTCTCTGCCGGGCGTTGCTCCACGAACCGCCGGTCCTCCTGATGGACGAGCCGTTCGGCGCGCTCGACGCCCTCACCCGCGAGCAGATGAACACCGAGCTGAACCGGATCTGGCGGACCACCGGCACCACGGTCCTGCTGGTCACCCACTCCATCTCGGAGGCCGTCTACCTGGCCGACCGGGTCGTGGTGATGAGCCCGCGCCCCGGCACCGTCACGGAGATCATCGAGGTGGGCCTGCCCGCCGAGCGCGACTACAGCGAGACGTTGGGCCGCCCGGAGTTCCGCGCCGCGGCGGCGCACATCCGGGATCTGCTGGGCGCGGTGTCCGCACAGGACTGAGGGCAGCCCGAGGGGCGGCAGAAGGCGGGAGAACGGTACGTGCCGGGCAGGCCTCCTGCCCGGCACGGCCGCGTCACGGGTGCCGGGGTGCGTCGCTCCCTCCGGACACGCCCTACGGCTGCCGCACCGCTTCGGCCGCGATGCCCGCCGCGCGGAGTCTCTGCGCCAGCAGTTCCATCTCGGGCCCGGTGCCGTGGTGGCCGCCGTCGAGTATCAGCTCCAGCAGCGCCCGCGCCTGGGGGAGCGTCCGCCCGCCGTCGGCCCGCAGTGCGCGGAGGACCGGCAGGCGGCGGACAGGGGCTTCCGCAAGGACCAATCGGGCTGCGCCGTGCTCGGCGAGCATGCGGGCACGCAGGTGGTCGGGAAGTTCGCCGTCGCACACCAGCACCGTCGAGTCGCAGCGGGAGCACTGGTGCTCCTCGTCCCACCACAGGCGGTCGTCCATCACGGCCTGCGTACCCGAACAGCGCAGATCCGCCCCGCAGGTGTCACAGGCGGCCGACCACACGACCGTGGCGATGTCCATATCGGCACCCCTCCCGGTAAAGGGACTCCGTTCCGTCGAGGAGGCTCAGTATGGTCGCTCGTGGTGCCGGACCCACAACGCGGCCCCGGGTGCGCCGAACCGCGCCCCCGGGGCCGGACCTCCCGTACCGTCGCTCAGTAGCGCAGCCGGGACAGATACCGGTAACTGGCCCGCGCCGAGGCGAACGGGTCGGCCGGGGCGTCGTGCTCCACCAGCCACTGCTTGACCCCGCCCTGCCGCGCGGTGTCGAACATGGCCGGGAAGTCCAGGACCCCCGACCCGACGTCAGCGAAGTCCCCGTTCGGAGCCATGTCCTTCACATGGAGGGCGGGGAAGCGGCCCCGGTGCCGGACGAACAGTTCCTCCGGGTCGGATGAGCCGCCCTTGGCCGCCCAGTACACGTCCAGCTCGAAGCCGACCAGCTCCGGATCGGTCTCGTCCAGCAGGATGTCGTACAGGCTGACGCCGTCCACCACCTCATGATCGCCGCCGTGATTGTGGTACAGCAGCTTCAGCCCGGACTCCCGGGCGGTACGACCCGCCCGGTTGAACTGCCGTGCCACCTCCCGGTATCCGTCCGGCGAGTGCAGCGCACCCGGCAGGCTCGGCACCACGATCCACTTGCCGCCCAGCGTATGGACGTCCTCCAGCGCCTGCGGCAGCCCGGAGCCGGTCACGATGTCGTAGCCGACGTGCTCCAGCACGGCCTTGAGCCGGGTGCGGTCCAGCATCTGCCGTATCGCGGCGGGGGAGTTGCCGTGTCGGCCGCTGACGCCGACCGTCGCGTACCCGATCTCCGCGAGCTGCTCCAGCGTCCCCGCGAAGTCGGCCGCGAGTGGCGTCCGCATGGTGTACAGATGCATCCCGATCCCCGACGGGGGGATGCGCCGGCAGCCCCGTCGGCCGGTCGCGGCGGCCGGGGCCGCGCCGAGCCCGACGGCGGCCGCCGCCCCCAACGCCGTACCGAGAAAGGCTCTTCGGGCTCCGTTCGCGTGCTGCGTTCCCATGGGACTCCTCACTTCACGTCGATGCGGACGGCGCCGGTGCTCGTGTCGCCCTTGTCGTCGGTGACCGTCAGACGCGCGGTGTAGGCGCCCTTGCGGTCGTAGGTGTGCTTCGCCGTCGCGCCCTCGGGTCCGGACGGCTTCGCGTTGTCGCCGAAGTCCCAGTGGTACGAGGCGATCGTGCGGCCCTGAGCGGGCTTGACCGTGCTGCTCAGCGACACGGCGAGGGGAGCGGTGCCGGACGCGGGCCCGGCCTTCACCGTCACTTTGGTCCCGGCCTTCTTCTCCACGCCCGGACCGTTGAAGTGCAGCCAGTCGACCGAGAGCAGATCGGCCGTGCCGGGACCCCAGTCAGGGTTGGTGAACACGGCGTACAGCGTGGTCGTGCCGCCCGGGTTCTTGAGCTTCGCCGTCGGAGAGATCAGCTTCTCGTAGCCGCCGGTGTTCGGGATCTTCACCGAGCCCAGCAACGCGCCGGTGGGGGAGCCGGCCCGGAACTCCACCGTGCCACCGAGCCCGCCGGAGGACGCGCCGACCGTCACGGAGCCGACGCCCGTGAGGTTCACCGGTTCAAAGGCGATCCAGTCGCCGTTCTCGATCTCGGTCAGCCGCTTCCCGCCGGACGCGTCGGCCCGACTGCCGATGTCCGCACCGCCGTTCGCGCCACCCGTCGCCGTACGGTGCTCGGCCTCGCGGAAGGAGGTCCGCAGGGTCAGCGAGGCGGATCCGGTCAGCGCCGGGGCGTCGGGAGCGCCCTCGTCCTCGTACTGGGCGGTGATCCCGTAGTAGAGGTTCTGTCCCGGACCGTGGCTGTCCCCGGCGTCCGTGATGATCTCGCCCGTGCAGCCGGTGTAGTTGTCCAGCGGATGCAGATGGGTGTCATGGCCGAGCTGCGACTGCACCACGACCCGCGAGCAGTCGATCCCGCCGCTCCGGCCGTCCTCCTCGTCGGTCACCTTCACCGTGAACGGGATCGTGTCCCCGAAGCCGAACATCCCTCCGTCCGGAGGCTGTTGGATCGTCACCTCCGGCCGGGTGTTGCCCACCGTGATGTCCCGCACCGCGAGTGCTGTCAGCTCGTCGGGGCCGGTCACCGTCAGCCGCGCGGTGTGCAGCCCCTTGGCGGTGTACGTGTGCGTGGGGTCGGCCTCGGTCGAGTCCGTGGTGCCGTCACCGTCGAAGTCCCAGGCATAACGGACCGGTTGATCGCCGGGCAGGCCCGAGCCCGCGCTGGAGAACGTCACGGTCAGCGGGTCCGTTCCGCTGTCCCGGTCGACGGAGATCTTGGCGTCGGGCAGCCGGCCGTCGCCGACGTAGTCGATCCGGTAGATGCCCGCGCCCTCGTTGCTGCCGCCCCGGCCGGTGCCGCTGCCGAGGCCGAAGTCGATGACGTACATCGCTCCGTCAGGACCGAAGTCCGCGTCGAAGGGCTGGTTCCACTCCATGTCCTCGAAGATGCCGTTGATCGACTGGAGGTCCCCCGCCTTCACGGGGGCGAACCGGGGATCGGCGAAGGTCTGGTCCTCGCTCTGGAACGAGAACGTCTTGAACCAGCGCCGGGTCAGCTCGTAGGTGAATGCCTTCCCTTCGAAGTACTCCGGGAATTTGGTGCGGTAGGCGTTGTCCGGGTCGTAGTCGTAGACCGGGCCGCCCATCGGGCCACCCCCGCCGGTGCCCACCTCCGGGAACTCGGCCGAGGCCGAGTAGGCGTACCAGACCGTGGCGGGCTGGGCCGGCGGCAGTTCTCGCAGCCCGGTGTTGTTCGGCGAGTCGTTCACCAGCGCCCCGCAGTCGAACTTCGGACCGGACGTTTTCGTCGCGAAGTCGTAGTCGTTGAACGGGGTGTTGTTCCCGACGCAGTACGGCCAGCCGAAGTTCCCCGCCTTGGTGATACGGGTGTACTCGACCGTGCCCTCCGGGCCCCGGTCCGCCTTCGCCTCGCGGGCGTCGGGTCCGTAGTCCGCGACCATCAGGGCCCCGCTCAGCGGATCGGTGGTGATCCGGAACGGGTTGCGCATGCCCATGGCGTAGATCTCGGACCGTGTCTTCTCCCTTCCCGGGGCGAAGAGGTTCCCCTCGGGGACGGAGTACGTCCCGTCGTCCTCGGGAGTGATCCGCAGGATCTTGCCGCGCAGGTCGTTGGTGTTGCCCGCGGTCATCTGCGCGTCCCAGGCGCGGCGGCCCTCGCCCTCGTCGATCGGGGTGAAACCGTCCGAGGCGAACGGGTCGGTGTTGTCGCCGGTCGCCGCGTAAAGGTTGCCGTCCTTGTCGAAGGCGAGGGAACCGGCCATGTGCGAGTTGGCCCGGCCCTCGCCGCGCAGCGTCGGCACGGTCAGCAGCCGCTTCTCGGACGCCGGGTCGACGGTGTTGCCGTCCGCGGTGAAACGGGACAGGTTCAGCCGCTTCTCGACCTTGTCGGAGTACAGCAGATAGAGCCAGTTGTTCTCCGCGAAGCCGGGGTCGAGCGTCAGCCCCAGCAGGCCGTCCGACTGGCTGGTCATCTCCGGCGTGTACGCGAAGTCCAGTGCGGTGGAGACCTTCATCGTCTCCTGGTCGATCACCTTCAGCTTCCCCGTCCGCTGCGCGAAGAAGACGCGGCGGTCGGGGGCTACGGCCAGCTCGAACGGGTCGGCCAGATCACTCGTGGCGAGTGGGGTCCGCTGGAACGAACCCGTGCGCGTCGCGGTGCAGTCGCCCTCCGCCGCGCCGGCCGCCCACTGGATGCCGCCGAGGAGGTGCTGGACGAACCCCTCCTCCTCGAAGGACGCCTTGTCGTGTCCGCCCGCCGTGAACCACGAGCGGCCCCCGTCGTAGTTCTGGCACCAGGAGAACGGGTGGTCCACGCCCTCGTCCAGCCCGTCGATCCCGTCGCGGACCTTGATCTGGGCGAGGGTGTGCACCTTGGACGTGGGGTTGGCGCGCCAGTTGTACCACTCCTCCTGGCGCTCCCAGAGGTCGGGAAGGTGTTGCGTCGAGGGGTGCGTGTGGTCGAGGACCTTGATCCGGCCGGTCTGGGGGACGGGGTGCTTGTCGAAGATCGCGCCGACCAGCCCTTCGTACCACTCCCAGTCGCGTTCGCTGGCGGACGCGGAGTGCAGGCCGACCCAGCCGCCGCCCGCCCGGATGTACCGCTGGAGAGCGGCCCGCTCCTCGGCGTCGAGCAAGTCACCCGTCTCCGGGGTGGAGTTGGTGTTGTTGAAGACGACCGCCTGGAACCGGCCGAGGTCGGCGTCGTTGAAGACCGAGGAGTCGGCCGTGGCCTCCACCTCGAAGCCGTGCTCGGCTCCGAGCTTCCGCACCGCCTCGATCCCGGCGGGGATCGAGGGGTGGTCGGAGTTGGTGACCTCGGAGTAGACGAGCACCCGGTACGAAGCGGCAGCCTGTGCGCTGGGCGGCGACGCCACCAGCAGGGCGAGGACCAGCGCCAGGAGCGAGGTGACGGCGATGAGGGGGGAGGGGCCGCCGGGGGATCGGCCGACGCGTCCGGCCCGGCGTAACGAACGGTGTCTCATGAGGCGCTCCCTGTGCGGTAGATGCCGACTGTGGGGTGGGTTAGAAAGCGCTTTCTGAAGTACGCCGTTCAGAGTAGGTTCCGCTCTCCGACGGGGTCAATGGGTCTGCGTGGCCCACCGTGCCGGGCGGGGCGTGGGGCCCGGTCGCGCGTGGATGTCGGTGCCGGGCGATACGGTCGAATCCCGGCGACAAGCCGCCGGGCCCCTCGAAACGGAGGTCCGGGATGACCGCCGACGCCGCGATCACCGCCGCCGATGTCCGCTCGGCCGCGCTCACCCTGCCCGGCACCACGGAGAAGCTCGCCTGGGGGCAGCCCACCTTCCGGGTGGGGGGCAAAATCTTCGCCTCGCTCGGCGACGACGAGACCGCGATGGGCGTGAAGTGCCCCCGGGAGGACCGTGCCGAGCTGATCGCCGCCGAGCCGGAGAAGTTCTTCATCCGTGAGGGGCACGACGACCACTACGCCTGGATGCGCGTCCGGCTGTCCGCCCTGGAGGGCACGGAAGAGCTGGCCGCCATCCTCGCCGACTCCTGGCGGCAGGTCGCCCCGCGCCGACTGGTGACGGCGCACCCGGAGCTGGACGTGTCGGGGGATGGGAAGGCGGGGGAGCGCGAGGGTGCGGGGGAGGGGTGAGCGCGGCGGGCGGCCGGTAGCGGGTGCGGCCGGGGGTGTGCGGGCCGCGTCGGTGGCGTGGGCCGGGCCGGCGGGGCGGGGGCGCGGGGCGGGCCGATGGGGTGGGCTTGCCTGCCGGCCGGGGTGACGGGGTGCGCGGATCGCGTGGGCGTGTCTGCCTTGGCCGGGCCGACGGGGCGGGCGGGGCCAGCGGGTCGGGTGGGTGGGCCCTGCGGGTCCAGGCCGTGCGGATCAGGGGTGCAGGAATCCGGTGATCCGCTTCCGCAGGCCCTGCGGGTCCAGGCCGTGCGCCGCGAGGTGCTCCTCCAGCTGCCCGTACCGACGCAGCTCGGCGCGGCCCACCCCCAGCCCGAGCACCCGGTGGGGCAGGTCGATCAGCGCTTCGCCCGCCGCGGTGGCGGAGGTGCCCGCCAGATACGGCTCCACGATCACCACGTCCGCGGTCGTGGCCGCACCGGCGGCCCGGCGCACCCCCGCCGCGTCGAACGGCCGCACGGTCGTCGCGTACAGCACGGTGACGTCCAGCCCCTCGGTGGCGGCGAGGACGTTGTCGAGCATGGGGCCGACCGCGATCACGGTCCCGCGCCGCCCTTCGCGGACCACGGTGAACCCGGCCGTGCCGCTCACGGGCAGTGCCTCCCGGTTCGCCTGGAGCGAGAGGCGTACGTACACCCGGTCGTCGCCGGCGACGGACCCCCGCAGCAGAGCCTCGGCCTCGTCCGGGTGGCCCGGCACATGCACGGTCCAGCCGTCGAGCGTGTCCAGGAGGGCCACGTCACCGGGGGACATGTGCGTGAAGCCCCCGGCGGGCCAGTCGTACGAGCCGCCGGCGCTCACCAGGATCCCGCCCACCCCCTGGTGCCCGAAGTCCAGCTTGACCTGCTCGAACGGTCGCTCGACCAGGAAGCTGGCGAAGGTGTGCACGATCGGCCGCATTCCCGTCAGCGCCATCCCCGCACCGGCCCCGACCAGCAGTTGCTCCCGGATTCCGACGTTGATCACCCGGTCCGGGTGGGCGCGCCGGGCCGGGGCGAAGCCGTCGGCGCTGATGTCGGCGAGCACGACGGCCAGCCGGGGCTCCTCGTCCAGGAGTCGCGAAGCGGTGCTGATGAATCGGTCACGCATGGTGTCCATGAAGGGGTCCTCCCGGGGGCTCCGCTGTGCGAAGCGGCGGTGGTGGTGCGGTGGTGGTCGTACGGGGTCGGTCGGTGCGGTCAGCTCTTGGGTTCGACGCGGGCGACGACGGCCAGCGGTCTGCCCGGGTGGGGTGTGGTGAACGCCGTGTACAGGTCTTCGTGGTCGCGACCGTCAACGGTCACCGCCGCCCACCCGGCGGACGCGAAGCGGGAAGCGATCCCGCCGGGCCAGCCGTGGGTGGCGGACGCGTTGTCGATCACCAGTGTGTGGAGTTGTTCGAGCCCGGCCGGGCCCGCGTGGGCGATGGCCTCGTGGTTGCTGCCCTCGTCCAGCTCGGCGTCGCCGATCAGGACCCATACCCGGGGGTCGGTGAGGCCCTGGGCGCGCAGCCCGAGCACCGTTCCGACGGCGAGCGGCAGCCCGTGCCCCAGGGACCCGCTGCCGATCTCCGCCCCCGGCACCAGCAGCCGGTCCGGATGGTGGCCGAGCGGCGAGTCGTACGCTCCGAAGCCGGGCAGCAGCTCCTCGTCGAAGAAGCCGTGCGCGGCGAGGACGGCGTAGTACGCCATCGGCCCGTGCCCCTTGGACAGCAGGAAGCGGTCCCGCCCGGGGGCGTCGGCCGTGTCCGGTGTGACGCGGAGCACCCTGTCGTAGAGCACCCACAGGGCGTCGAGCGTGGAATGGGCGGCGGGGGCGTGCTTCTCGGCGCCGGTCATCAGGGCGATCAGGCGGTCGAGGTCATGGAATGCGCGGGGGCCGCGTACCGTCGCGGCGGTCGTGTTCGTCATGACACCGAGCGTTCAACATCAACCGCGGTTGAGGTCAAGCGCGGAATGGTGTTGGTGAGCACCTGCCGGAGTGCGGTATTGTTCTCATGCGCGTTCAGCCAGGGGAAACCCCAGGTCAGACGGGCAGCGGGACGTGGCGCAGCTTGGTAGCGCACTTGACTGGGGGTCAAGGGGTCGCAGGTTCAAATCCTGTCGTCCCGACTGGAGACAGTCGTAGATCAGGGCCGGTTTCGGGGCAATCCGAAACCGGCCCTTGATCATTTCTGGGGCCAGTCTGGGGCCAGTCGGGGTCCGGCGTCCTTGGCCGGGGCAGCGGGTCATGACGATGGGGCTCGGCAGCGAGCGTGGTGCGCGCAGCTCGTTGAAGTGGACGGCCGAGAGCGCCGCCCCGGTGGCCGTGATCGTGGACGTCCGGGTGCAGGTAGCGCTGGTGGTGGTCAGTGAACCGTGGCCGGCGATCCTGCGGAGGACGTGTACGTGGACCCCGGCGTCGGCGAACCAGGTCAGTCCGGTGTGCCGGAGGTCGTGGCGGCGCAGAGGTTCGTAGCCGAGCTTGGTGACCACGTCGTCCCAGTGTGTGGCGTCGCGCAGGGCTGCGGTGGAGATACGTCCGCCTCGCGGGCCGGTGAACGGGCGGCGTCCGGATCGGGGCCGGCGGACAGGAAAAGCGTAGAAGGCGATGCCCCAGCTGGTGATCTGCGTGGCACACAGGGCTGGGAGTACGGCGCGGGGCCGCGACCGGTCCCCTGTTCCGGTCGCGGCCCCGCGGGCGTCGGTCTCGGTCACGCGCAGCAGCCACCGGCCGGTGTGGGCTTCTCGGCGGCCGCGGTTCCGGCGGGCGCGGCAGCACCGATCTGGACCACGGAGGGCTCAGGGGCGCAGCAGCCTCCGCCGTCCGTCTCTGGGGTGGCAGGGGCGTCGAAGAGTCCGGCGCCGCCGCAGACTCCGGTCTCGGGGAGGGTGAGTTCGACGCGGTCGGCGGACTCGGTGTCACCCGCGAGAGCGGCGGTCACGGAGCGGACCTGCTCGTAGCCGGTCATGGCGAGGAAGGTGGGAGCGCGGCCGTAGGACTTCATGCCGACGAGGTACACGCCCTGCTCGGGGTGGGACAGCTCGCGATGGCCGTGCGGGTAGACGGAGCCGCAGGAGTGCTGGTTCGGGTCGATGAGCGGGGCCAGCTCGGTGGGTGCCTGGAGGCGCTCGTCCAGGCCGAGGCGGAGCTCGGACAGGAAGGACAGGTCGGGGCGCAGGCCGGTCAGGACGATCACTTCGTCCACCGGGTCGAGGCGGCGTCCGTCCTCGGCCACCAGGGTCAGGCGGTCGTCGGTACCGGGTTCGATGACTTCCGTGCGGAAGCCGGTGACGGCATCGGCGTGCCCGGCATCGACGGCGGCCTTCGCCGCCAGGCCCAGGGCGCCGCGGGCGGGGAGCTGGTCGGCGGCGCCCCCGCCGAAGGTGGAACCGCTGATTCCACGGCGCAGGATCCAGACGGAGTGGGTGCCGGGCTCGTCCTTGGCCACGTCGGCGAGCGAGGCGAGCGCGGTGAACGCGGAGGCGCCGGAGCCGATGACGGCGGTGCGCTTGCCGGCGTACCGGGTGCGCACGGCGGGGTCCTTGAGATCGGGGATGCGGTAGGAGATGCGGGCCGAGGCGGCGTGCTCACCGAGGGCGGGAAGCCCGTCGGCGCCGATGGGGCTGGGCGTGGACCAGGTGCCGGAGGCGTCGATCACGGCCCGGGCGAGGACGCGCGCCTCTGTGCCGTCCGCGCTCCTGGTGCGGACGGTGAAGGGCTGCTGCTCACGGTCCGCGTCGACGATGCGGTCGCGGCCGAGGCGGGAGACCCCGGTGACGGTGGTGCCGTAGCGGACCTTGTCACCGAGGACGTCGGCGAGCGGCTGGAGGTACTTCTCCGCCCAGTCCGCGCCGGAGGGGTAGGTGCCGCCGTCGGGCGCGGTCCAGCCGGTCGGGGACAGGAGTTTCTCGGCGGCCGGGTCCACGAGCTCGGACCATGTTGAGAACAGTCGTACGTGCCCCCACTCGCGTACCGCGCTGCCCGCTGCGGGGCCGGTTTCCAGGACCAGGGTTTCCATGCCGCGTCCGGTGAGGTGGGCGGCGGCAGCCAGGCCGGCGGGGCCGGCTCCGATCACCACGGTGGGCAGGGCGGTGGTGGGCGTGTTCACGGTGACTCCCCAGATTGGTTCGACGGCTGTCGATGGCTTGCGCAGCCAGGATGACACCTGTATTGATAGTCGTCAACTTAGACATACGTCGAATCTGAAGTGGGTGTGAGTGAGCGATGGAGCAACTCGATGTTGTGGTGATCGGTGGTGGTCAGGCCGGCCTTGCCGCCGCTGAAGCTCTTGTGCGGGAGAGTCTTCGGCCCGTGGTCCTGGAAGCCTCCGATCATGCGGGGGGCTCGTGGCCGCGGTATTACGACAGCCTCACGCTGTTTTCCCCTGCCCGGTTCAGTGCCCTGCCCGGTCTACCGTTCGGCGGGGACGGAGACCGCTACCCTCATCGGGACGAGGTGGTCGAGCACCTTCGCCGTTACGCGGACTGCCTGGGGGTCGAGCCGCCGACGGCATGCCGCTGCACAGCGGCGGACTGTCCTTGACCCATCCCGGTCTGGTCTACCTGGGCTTGGAATTCCAGCGGTCCTTCGCCTCCAACACCCTGCGTGGCGTGGGTCGCGACGCCGCATACGTCGTTCCGCCCCTGGCTGCCCATGTCCGCGAGGCGCCGATCGTCGCCGGGCTCTGAGTGATCGGTGCGCCGGGATGCGGGCGGGACGGGGCGAGGCGGCCCTGCTCCGCCCGCCTTCGGGCCATCCGTAGGCGCGCGGGTTGTTAGCCTTTCACCCGTTGATTCGATGTGTGTCAACATAGGTGTATGTCGAAAATCAGGTCGTTGCCCGTGCTGGAGCCGGACGTCGTGCCGTGCTGCCCGCCGCTGACCCAACGGCCGTTGAGTGCGGAGGAAGCCGAGCGGGCCGCGAAGATGTTCAAGGCGCTCGGTGACCCTGTCCGCCTGCGTCTTTTCTCGGCTGTCGCCTCGCACGAGGGCGGAGAGGCGTGCGTCTGCGACATCTCCGACGTGGGCGTGTCTCAGCCGACGGTCTCCCATCATCTGAAGAAACTGCGGGAGGCGGGCCTCCTCAGCTCCGAGCGGCGCGGGACGTGGGTCTACTACCGCGTGGAGCCCTCCGTACTCGCGGCCATGGGCAAGCTGTTGTCTGCCGCCGCCTGACCCTCTCAGCGGTCGTCGCCCTTGCTGGGAAAGCACCTGTGCGGTGTCAGTGGCCGCATGGATGATGCTCTGATGAGCATTGATGTCCCATGACCGCTGGTGCCGGCACCGCGAAGCCGCCCAGCGCGCCGACGCCGTCCTGCTGCGGGACGCGGAGGTTCGTGAGCGGCTCGGGGACGACGCGCCCCAGCTCAGCGCGGCGGCCATGCACCGGTGGGTGTGGGACGGGGCCCGGTCCCTGTGGCGCAGCGGGCACTTCCGCGAGGCGGTCACCGCCGCAGCCCGGAAGGTCGACGTCGAGACCCAGAACAAGGTCGGCCGCCGCGACGTGAGCGAAACCGCCCTGTTCCAGAGCGTGTTCTCCAAGGACGCGGCCAAGCCCGGCCAGCCTCGTCTTCGCCTGATGGCGGACGACAACAGCGACACCTTCCGCAGTGTGCACCGGGGCGCGATGTCCTTCCCCGAGGGCTGTTTCGCGGGCATCCGGAACCCCAACAGCGATGAGGGCGGGCGGCCGGAGCTGCCGGAGCACGAGGCCCTGGAACACCTTGAGGCCTTCAGCGTCTTGGCGCGCTGGGTGGACAGCGCAGCCCTCGATGCACCCTGAGCCCGGCCGGGGAGGCGTCAGCGCAGCAGGGTGGCGATCTCGCGGACGGCGTCCCGGGCGGGGCGGCCCACGCCGATCAGGGTGGCCGAGGCGGGTCCCAGTCGCCGTAGCCGAGGAGGTGCAGGCGGGGTTTCTCGACGGCCCGGGTGCCGTGGGTGGGGATGTGGCCGCGTTCGCCGCGCAGGCCCAGCGGGGCGAGGTGGGAGAGGGCGGGGCGGAAGCCGGTGCACCAGATGATTGCTGCGGCTTCCGCTCTGGTTCCGTCCGCCCACTCCGCACCGTTCTTGGTGAGACGGGCGAACATCGGCTGGGCTTTGAGGAGGCCGGCATCCCGTGCGGCGCGGACCGGCGCGACGGCGACGATGTCGCCGAGTGAGGCGACGCCTCCCGTGTCGGTGTTCCCTGTGTCCAGGGCGCGACGGCGGGCGGTGGCGGCGTCGAAGAGTGCGCGGCCGTCGACGTCGTCGGCCAGGAAGCGTGCGGGGCGTTGGGTGACCCAGGTCAGGTCGGTGTGCGGGGCGAGGTCGGCGGCGATCTGGGCTCCGGAGTTGCCCCCTCCGACCACGATGACCCGTCGGCCCGCGAACTCGTCAGGGTTGCTGTACTGCACGGTGTGGAGCTGACGGCCGGTGAAGGTCTCGCGGCCGGGTGCGGCGGGAAGGAAGGGCCGCCACCATGTTCCGGTCGCCGAGACGACCGCACGGGCGGACCAGACACCCGCGTCCGTCTCCACCCGCAACCGGTCACCGTCACGGTGTACGGCCTTCACCCGGACCGGCCGCTGGACCGGCAGGGCGTAGCGTTCCTCGTACGCGGTCAGGTACTGGACGACGTGGCGCGCGTCCGGGTACTCCGCTCCGTCTTGGGCGGGCATCAGCCGGCCCGGCAGGGAGGAGTACGCCGCCGGGGAGAACAGGCGGAGCGAGTCCCATGTGTGCTGCCACGCGCCGCCCGGTGAGGGCTGGGCGTCGAGGATGACGAAGTCGAGGTTCTGGCGGCGCAGGTAGTAGCCGATGGCGAGTCCCGCTTGGCCGCCGCCGAGCACCACCACATCCACCGCGCGTGTCATCAGGTCACCTCCCTGGCGGCGCAAGGCGCCCCGGCTTCCGCTTCCCCTCTGCGCGGTGCCGCTTCCGCCAGCGGGCGGACGGTGAGGCGAGCCGGGGCGCGGAGGGCCGCATGCGGGCGGGAGCCGAGGCGGTACATCAGCGCTGCGTGGTGCTGGTGGTGATCGCGGACGGGTCGAACTTCTTGCGCCAGGCCAGGGCCACGTACACCAGGGCGATCAGGACCGGGACCTCGATGAGCGGGCCGACGACGCCGGAGAGCGCCTGGCCCGAGGTGACTCCGAACGTGGCGATGGCCACGGCGATGGCCAGTTCGAAGTTGTTGCCGGCTGCCGTGAAGGCCAGCGTCGTGGTGCGGTCGTAGGCCAGGCCGATGGCCTTGCCGATCAGGAAGCTGCCGAAGAACATGATCGCGAAGTACACCAGGAGCGGAAGCGCGATGCGGACGACGTCCAGCGGCTGCGAGGTGATCGTCTTCCCCTGGAGGGCGAAGAGGATGATGATCGTGAAGAGCAGGCCGTAGAGGGCCCAGGGGCCGATCTTCGGCAGGAACTTCGCCTCGTAGGACTCGCGGCCCATCTTCTTCTCGCCCAGGCGGCGGGTGAGGAAGCCGGCGAGCAGGGGCACGCCGAGGAAGATGACGACGTTGAGAGCGATCTTCCACATGGAGATGTCGAGCGTCTCGCCTTCGCCCAGGCCGAGCCAGCCCGGCAGGAGGTCGAGGTAGAGCCAGCCGAGCAGGCCGAACGCGACGACCTGGAACACGGAGTTCAGGGCCACGAGCACGGCGGCGGCCTCGCGGTCGCCGCACGCCAGGTCGTTCCAGATGATCACCATGGCGATACAGCGCGCCAGGCCGACGATGATCAGACCGGTGCGGTACTCGGGCAGGTCCGGCAAAAAGATCCAGGCCAGGGCAAACATGACGGCCGGTCCGATGATCCAGTTGATGACCAGCGAGGAGACCAGCAGCTTGCGGTCCCCGGTGACCGCGTCGAGCTTGTCGTAGCGGACCTTCGCCAGGACCGGGTACATCATGATCAACAGGCCGACGGCGATGGGCAGGGAGATGCCGCCGATCTCCACCTTCGCCAGTGCGTCGTTCAGGCCGGGGATCATGCGGCCGAGGCCGAGGCCGAGGGCCATGGCCAGGAGGATCCAGACGGCGAGGAAGCGGTCCAGGGTGGACAGCTTCTGGACGACGGAGGAGTCCTCGGTCGTCGTCTCGGGTGCTTGCGTGGGGGTCACGGACAGGCCCTCTTGTTCTCGGCGGCGGTACGGGCGGAGTCGGCCAGGTCGGCGAACTGGCCGGCGAGCCGGGCGATGACGTCCGGGCGGAGCTTGTAGTAGGTGAAGCGCCCGCACGGTTCGGTCTCCACGACCCCGGCCTCGCGCAGGACCCTCAGGTGGTTGGAGAGGTTGGTCTGCTTCGCGCCGGTCTCCTCCACCAGGTGGCTGGTGCACAGCGTCTCGCGGGCGAGCAGCGTCACGATCCGGAGCCGGAGCGGATCGCCCAGCACGCGGATCAGTTCAGTGTCGACTGACGTCATCATGGGCTGATACTCTCACATCAGTGGCTACTGACGCCACCGGGTGCTGATGTCATGGGTGCCTGATTCGACCGTGTGACGAGAGAGACCTCCTGATGTCCCAGAAGCCCTCTGTTCTGTTCGTCTGTGTCCACAACGCCGGCCGCTCCCAGATGGCCGCCGCCTGGCTGACCCACCTCGCCGGGGACCGCGTCGAGGTCCGCTCCGCCGGGTCCAACCCGGGCGACACCGTGAACCCGGCCGCTGTCGAGGCGATGGCCGAGGTCGGCATCGACATCTCCGCCGAGACCCCGAAGATCCTCACGGTCGACGCGGTCAAGGAGTCGGACGTCTGCATCACCATGGGCTGCGGCGACACCTGCCCCGTCTTCCCCGGCAAGCGTTACCTCGACTGGAAGCTCGAAGACCCGGCCGGCCAGGGCGTGGCGGCGGTTCGCCCGATCCGCGACGAGATCAAGGTCATGGTCGAGGGCCTGATCGAGGAGATCGCGCCGGAGGCGTCCAAGTGAGTGCCGACACGGACGTCCGGAACGTCATCGTCATCGGCTCCGGCCCCGCCGGATACACCGCCGCGCTCTACACGGCGCGTGCCGACCTCGAGCCGCTGGTTTTCGAAGGCTCGGTGACCGCGGGCGGCGCGCTCATGAACACCACGGAGGTCGAGAACTTCCCCGGCTTCCCCGAGGGCGTCGTCGGTCCTGACCTCATGGACAACATGCGGGCCCAGGCGACGCGGTTCGGCGCCGAGCTGGTCCCGGACGACATCGTCGCCGTCGACCTCACGGGTGACATCAAGACGGTCACGGACAGCAGCGGAGCAGTCCACCGGGCCCGCGCCGTGATCGTGACCACCGGATCGCAGCACCGCAAGCTGAACCTGGAGCGCGAGGACGAACTCTCGGGACGCGGGGTCTCCTACTGCGCGACCTGTGACGGCTTCTTCTTCCGCGACCGCGACATCGTGGTCGTCGGCGGCGGCGACACCGCGATGGAGGAGGCCACCTTCCTCACCCGGTTCGCCCGCTCCGTCACGGTCGTCCACCGCCGGAGCGCGCTGCGGGCCTCCCAGGTCATGCAGAGCCGCGCGTTCGCCGACGACAAGATCTCCTTCGCCTTCGACAGTGAGATCGCGGAGATCAAGGAGGAGGGTGGCGCCGTGTCCGGCCTCGTCCTGCGCGATACGTTCAGCGGCCGGACGCGCGACCTAGCCGCCACCGGCCTGTTCGTCGCGATCGGCCACGACCCGCGCACGGAGCTCTTCGCCGGCCAGCTGGACCTGGACGACGAGGGATACCTGAAGGTCGAGGCACCCTCGACCCGCACGAACATCCCCGGCGTGTTCGGCGCGGGAGACGTGGTCGACCACACCTACCGCCAGGCGATCACCGCCGCGGGCTCCGGCTGCGCGGCAGCCCTGGACGCCGAGCGCTACCTCGCGGCCCTCACCGACGCCGAAGCGGTCACGGAGCCCGAAAAGACGCCGGCGGCAGTCTGAGCGTCCCGGCGGAACGAGTCCGACCACGATCCTCGGGAGAGCCTCCCGCGCGGTGATGCAGTGCGCGAGGCTGACCTCAGGCCGCGTCCCGCCAAGTCGAGGCGTGCACGGGGCCCTCGCGGAACAGCCCTCTTGTTGCCCTCGATGACCGAGAGAAGCGGGCGGGAGCCGGCCGGTGCGGGGGCCCTGTTGCCCCCCAAGTCCACCTCCTTCGGTACCAAGCCGGTCATCGGTCATCGGCCTCGTGCTGCGTGTCTTCGACAACCCCCGAGCCCAGGCAATGCGCCCCCTCGGCTACGTCGGATACTGCGTCGGCGCGGGACTCGTCAGCGGCGCCGTCGCGCACCACCCACTGGTCCCGGCCGGCTACACCCGGATCGCCGGCCATGGCGTCCGGGTCTTTCTGGCTGCCACCGTCCTGCACGGAATCCAGCGGCTCACCGATTCCCGCCTGGCCCCGGCAAGAGCCCACCGTTCCTCGCGCCTTTCCGGCTGTCGAGGTCAGCTTCTGCCAGGAGATGGCGTGGTGGGTTCTGCGGTCAGCACGAGGTTGGAACGGTAGGTGTGGCGTTCGTCGTCCCACCCGGCGCAGGTGATCAACGTCAGTACGGGGGTCATGGCCGGGCCGTAGACGCTACTGGAGGGGAAGTCGTCCTTGGTCCAAACGTTCATCGCGGTGACGCTGAAGTGGGCGGTGCTCCCGTCGCGGCGGGTGATCATGATCGGGGATCCCTTGCGCAGGGCGCCCAGGCCGTAGAAGGCGGCGGGGCCGGAGCGTGAGTCGAGGTGGCCGACCACGATGGCGTTGCCGTTCTCGCCCGGGGTGGCCGAGCCGGTGTACCAGCCGGCGTGGTCCGGGTCCGGGGGCATGTCCACGGAGCCGTCCGTCGCCCTGGTGACCTTGTCGATCTGTGCTCGCATGCCGATGGTGGGGATGCGGATGCCGCGGGGTTCCGAGCGGGGCAGGGGCGCGCTGCGCGGTACCGGGGCGTTGGGCTCGCCGACGGGTGCGGCGCGGGCGGTGTCGGGTGGGGTCGGCGGCGGTTGGGGGCCGGTGACGGTGGTGGCCAGGAGGACGAGTGCGCTGGCGGTGAAGGCGGTGGCCGCCGCGGTGCATACACCGCGGCGGCCACGGGGCCGGAAGCCGGTCATGCGTGCCGGTCAGCTCTGGCGGCTGCCGCGGCGGCGCAGGTAGAGCGTGCCCGCGGCGGCGGTGAGCAGGCCGCCGGCTGCGGTCAGCGCCACCGTGTCACTGTCCTGTGTTCCGCCCATCCCGCCGGCGACCGCTCCTGCGGGGGCCATCTTGAGCGGGCCGCACAGGGCGGGGTTGGTGGCCTCGGAGGGCAGGCTGGGGTCGAGGTCGCTGGCGCCGAGGACGTTGTCGTACGTGCCGTTGCCGTTGAAGTCGATGCCGTGGACGACGACCACGGCGTTCTCCGCGCGGAGGCTCTTGGCGGTTTCGTCGTCGACGGTGATGGTGCGGTGGTAGGTGTACGCGGCGCCCTTGGGGAAGCGGTCGACCGCGAGGGCCGAGTGGTCGGCTCCGGTGTCGCCGGTGGTGGT
The DNA here is from genome assembly GCF_028747205.1 of Streptomyces sp. CA-278952. Lineage (NCBI taxonomy): Bacteria > Bacillati > Actinomycetota > Actinomycetes > Kitasatosporales > Streptomycetaceae > Streptomyces > Streptomyces sp. CA-278952. The sequence continues at coordinate 760,381 of NZ_CP112880.1, read as the reverse complement.
GAGCGAGGCGCCGATCTTGCCGTAGAAGGGCAGGCCGTCCGTGGTGTTGAGGCTGAGCTGTCCGTTGTGCTGCTTGGCCGCGGAGGCAGGCGGGCACTGGCCCTTGGCCCCGATGTGGAAGTGCTGGGCGTGCGGCGCGTCGGCGAGCAGGCCCTGCGTCTTGATCGTCACGGTGGCCTGGTTCCCCTTGAGGTGCACCATGGCCGTACCCGAGCCGGTCACCTTGCTCGTGGGGATCGGTGAGAGTGCCGCGTGCAGTTCCCCGTTGTGCGAAGCGTCACCCGCGAACGCCACAGGAGCCAGGACCATCCCGGAAGCTATCGCTGCCAGGGCGGTCACAGAGGTGGCCGTCTTCTTCTTCATGCGTACTCCAGCTGAGAGTCGAGACCGGCTGCCCGGAAGCGGGGCGCTCGCGAATGAGCGCATACCGGTGCTTTAGTCGACATGCTGGGTCTCTCGTGAGGCCGCGACCATCCCAGAGAGGCATTCGGGGGACCGGTAGGAACCACCCGCCGGTCATCTGTCGCCGGGCTTGGGCTCCTTATCCGGTCGTCGGTGCGGGGTCTCTGTCCGGCTCGGCTGCGGTCCCGGTCCCGGTGCCAGGCGGAGTCGAGGCGGTCGCTCCCTGCGGCCGGGCACCACAGGGCCGTGTCAGTGGGGCATGGCACGGTGACGTCCATGACTGCGACCGCACGTGAAACCATTCGCGATGCCGGGCGGGCCCTTGGCGTACCCGAGCCGGTGACCGAGGTCTTCGTCCGCCCCCTGCGCCCCTGCGTCTACCTCTGCCGCTACGAGCAACTGCCGGAAGAGGTGCGGAAGAACGCCGCTCCGGCCGCTCGGGCAGGCGGGCCCGCGCATCTGCCGGAGGGCGTGGTCGTGCCCGGTCTTCGGCGGGGACTGCATCACCCTCGTCTCGGGGTCTCGGGAGCAGATCGCGGAGCGCCGCTACGACAAACTCGCATTCGAGGTCGAGTCCTGACCGGAGACTCGAGCCGCCGCGGGAGCTGCTCGCCCGACACCTCGCAGCCGCGTGACCCTCGGTGGCCGTCGGCTCCGTCGGGAGCCGGAACAAGCCCTCGCTCGTCGGTGGTTACGTTGCCGTACGCCGCGTTCGTCCGTTGCGCTGTCAGCTACCGGATCTCGAGACAGCGACCGGCGTAGTACGTCGCGAGTTCGTGGTTGTCGAGGTAGTCGTCGAATCCGACGCGGTAGGCGAGCGTCAGTTCGACCGGCGAGGGTTCCTCGTCGAACGGTCGGCTCGCGCGGATGGCGTCGAGAACGTGCGGCATCGGGTAGTTGAACCGCAGGCCGCTGCGGACGTAGTGCGGCAGGCCGTCGATGCTGCGCAGCTCGGCGTCCTCGGCACCAGCGCCGGAGTAGATCGGGCGGGTCGCGTTGTCGTAGCGGAAGATCTCGTTGAGCAGCGGCCTGTGCCGCTCGGGCACCTTCGGCAGGATCGCCTCGTCCCACCACCGCTGGAAGCCCGGCGCGAACCGCGGGTCGGCGTAGAGTTTGTGCAGCGACTCGACGACCAGGCCGGAGTCGGTGAACTCGCGGCCGTGGCCGAGCAACTCGGCGACGGCGGGATCGGTCGAGTCCTGGAACCACTCCGAGAGGATCAGCAGTACGGCGCTCTGGGTGAGCCCGGCGAGCTCCCGCAGCGGCGCCCAGATGTGCCGGAAGTACATGTTCTCGCTCATCATCCGGGCCCAGAACATGAACCGCTGCATCGTCGTGTTCTCCGCGACGGTGACGGTGCGGTTGGCGAGTACGTACTCGAAGTCGTCGTTGTCGCCGCGCACGGTGACGAAGCCGTGCTCCTCGCGGTTCTCCGTGTAGGTGGTGTTGGGCAGCAGCAACAGGGGGTAGACGGCGATGCGGGACACGTGTTGGGACAACCGGTCGTAACCCGTCAGGAAGGAGTCGACCGTCTCACCCGGCGCGCCCCAGATCAGTTCCGCGTAGGCGTCGAGACCCTCCGCCGCGAGCCATGCCGCCAGCTCCTTCCACTCGTTGAGCCGCATGTTGCTTCTGCCCATGTCACGCAACGCCGTGTCGTCCAGTGTCTGCAGCGCCACGGTGAACGAGCTCTGGAACCCCTCGGCCTTCATCCGGCGGATGATGTCGCGGAACGTCTTGGACTTGTTCTTCGCCCACGACGTCTCCAACGACTTCGGGAACCCGTACTTCTCGCGCGTCCTGACGAGGTCCTCGACGAACTCCGCGTCCGGCCGGCGCATGCCGAAGTTGGAGTCGCACAGCACCACCGTCGGAATCCGGTGGTAGCCGAAGACGTCGAGCTCCGCGCGCAGCCGCTCGCGGGAGAAGTCGCGCATCCGTTGGCCGACCGCGCCGCCCCAGTAACAGAACGAGCACTTGTACGGACAGCCGCGGTTGGTCTCCATCAGCGCGACGTCGTAGGGGAACCGGCCCTGGTGGTCGAGCAGCGGTATGGCCCCGGTCAGAAAGGGCGACGGAATGATGTCCAGGTCGTCGATGCGCGGCGCCTCGGCAGTGGTGTGGATCGTCCCTTCCTCGTCGCGGTAGGAGATCCCCGGCACCTGCGCGAGATCGTGCGGCGACTTCTCCTCGAGGACGGCGAGCAGCAGGTCCCGGAAGGTGAACTCGCCCTCGCCGTTGGCGACGACGTCGACCTCGGGGAAGCGTCGGAAGACGCGTTCCGCCTGGTGGGCGACGTGCGTTCCGCCGAAGACGACCCAGCCGTCCGGGCGCACCGACTTGTAGGTCTCGGCGAGCGCGCCGAACTGGTCGAGGTTCCAGCCGAGGACCGAGAACGCCAGCACGTCCGGCACCACCCCGGAGAAGATCGTGCGCGCCATCGAGCCCAGCGATTGTCCACCGCGGAAGTTCTGTATCCCCACGTCGAACTCGGGTCCCACCACGGGATCGGCCCGTGCTGCGGCTGTCAGATAGCCGGCGGCGAGCGGCATCGACTCCTTGGGCATGTCCCAGGCGCCCTGTTGCACGATCAGCGCGCGTCCGCGCTTCTCCCGTGAACGTGGTCGTGGCCGTGGCCGTGGCCGTGGCCGTGGAAACGGAAGTGTGGACTGACTCACTGTTTCGCCCCCATGCCGCCATGCCGCCAGGTTCCCCCGGGCGATGCGGGTGACGAAGCGGTCCACCGCCGCCGCCACCGTGAAGACCGCGTATGCATCCGGTAGTTCACCCGGTCGCGTCGTCCATGGCGCGACGCAGGGAGGCCGGACGCAGGTCGGTCCAGTGCTCCTCGACGTAGGCCAGGCACGCCGCCCGGCCGTCCGGGCCGTGTACCACGTGCCACCCGGCGGGCACCGGAGCGAACTCCGGCCACAGCGAGTGCTGGTCCTCGTCGTTGCGCAGCACCCAGAACGGTGCGTTGTCGTCGTCGAACGGGTTGGTCGTCTCAGCCATGCCGCCTCCAGGTCGCCGCACGCTACAACGCGCCGTCGGGTGGTCAACACTCCCGCCCTCCAGCACGGTGACCCCCGACACGCGGGGACACCCCGGCCCGCCCGTGCGGGAGGACCGGGGCGGTGTTCGGTCAGATGCGGTAGCCGAGGCTGCGCAGCTGCTGACGGATCGCCTCGTCGTCGGCCGTGGCGGTGCCGCTGGTCGCGGCGCCCGAGTCGGTCGCAACGAGGGCGACTCGTTCCTCACGAAGGTTCTCGTTCACTGGTTCTCCTTTCCTTACTTCGGTGTTCATCCCTGCCCGGTCGGACAAGCTCGGTGCCGCCCTAGGGTGGCGGTATGGATGGCGACATGGATGACCTGGCCTACGACGCGACCGGTACGCCGACGGTCCGGCTGCGCCAGTGGGAACGGTGCTGGCCACCGGAGGACCCGCACGCCAACTTCAAGGCCGAGGTGGTCGATTACGGGCTCCTCGATCCGCTGGAGACCGTGCGCGGCATGTCCCGGAACCTGGACATCCCGGTCGGCGCGATCGTCCGGTACGTGCTGGCGAAGTGGGCCACCGGCGGCAGCGGCGGCCTGCTCGAAGTCGGGCCGGTGATGGTGCCGCGCCTGTGGGAGCCGATCGCGGCAGCGGAGGAGGCCGACTCCGACGAGCAGCGGCTGGCGGCGTACCACCAGCTCCGGCAGATGATCTCCTGGCTGAAGGTGCCGCTGGACGACCCCACGGTGTACCCGGCCCAGTGAATGTCCCAGTGATCGGCCCAGTGACCGCTCTCAGTGCTCACGGCGCACCACCCCGGTCACGCAGCCGATCCCGCCGGCCGCCCGCAGATACTCCCCGACGTCGATCTCGTCGACGGCCACGCCCGCCCGCTCCAGCGTCCGCCGGATCCCCGGGCAGCCCGCGGGCATCAGCACCCGCCCCGGCGCGAGCACCAGCAGGTTCATCCCGCGCCGCACCAGCAGCTCCTCGTCCGGCTCCAGCGCGATCACCCGATAGCCGTACTCGCGGAGCAGTATCGTCAACTCCGGTGGGCTCGCCGCCCGATGGATGACGGCCGTGGACGGGCCGAGGAACACCACCGTCCCCAGCAGATGCTGCACGCCCGGCGCCAAGCGCACCGTCACCACCCGCGCCCCCAGTCCCGCGACCGCCGAGGCGACCTCGGCCGCGCCGGCGTCGTTCGTGCGGAACCCGGTGCCGACGATCACCGTCGACGGGTCGATCCACAGCGCGTCGGCGCCCTCGAACACGGCGGTGCCGGACACCGTGCGCAGAATCGGGAACCCTGCCTCGGCCAGCGCGAGCGCGGCATGCCGTTCCTCGCCGGCCCGCTGCGCCGACGCCATCCGCGCCACCACCGCCCCGGCCGGGGTCATCCAGAACAGGTCCCGCGCGAACACCACGTTCGGCGTCGCCGCGGGGGAGGCCAGGTGTACCTCGACCCCGTGGCCGCGCAGGCGGTCCGCCAGCGCGTCGCACTGCGCCCGCATCGCCGCCGGATCCACCGGCCCGAGCATGAGCGAGGCCCCGGGCCGGCGCACCGCGGCGATGCTGTCCGGCGGGCGGACCAGCAGCACCGACCGCAGCGCGGCCGTCTCCGACCGGTACCCGCACGGCGCCCACACGCTCCCGGCCGCGACTTCGTCCACGTGCGACGCCACGCGGGGAACCCACCCCGGGCCGCCGTGGGTGCTCGGCTCAGATCCAGTGGTCGTCACGGGCATAACCGAGCCTCTCCGCCATCGCGAGCACGTCGGCGCTCAGCGCCGATCGGACTTCCTCTTCCCGCGCCAGCCACCTGCCGGGGCGTGGTGCGGCGGTGGACACGGTGGCGGCGATGCCGTCGGTGGCGGCCCGCTTCAGCGGCCCGTCGAACGGCACCCCCAGCCAGTCGGCGATCCGCTCGACGGCGTCCGCGCGGCCGTGCGGACCGCTGATCAGGTCCTCGAAGCGCACCGTGTGGTCCGCCCCGTGGGCGAGTACCGCACGGTGACTCGACCACCACTGGTGGGCGCAGACCCGGGGCAGGGCGGCGGCGGTGTACGCGGACCAGCCGGGGGGCAGGTCGAACTTCCACCAGTGCCGGTCTGCCGGCCGCACGTCGGCGTACCCGGCGATCCGCAGTGGTTCGTCCAGCCGGTACGCGTGGAACCCGTGGTGCAGCCAACCGTCGACCAGGCCGTTGACCGACGCGGCCGGGTTCCTGGTCAGGTGCAGCACCCGCAGGCGCGCGTTGGGGAAGACGGCCCGCAGGAACCCGAGCCGGTAGGCGTTGCCCGGCGTCTTGATCACCAGTGGCTTCGTGGCGAGATCGTCTTCGCCCGCCGGCCGCCACGGACGGGGGAGGACGAAGGGCGGCTCTTCGAGCAGCACGTCACCGGGCGGCCCGGCCGGTCGTGGTCCCGGTGACCGGCCGGGAAGGTCGTAGTACCACGGGTTCACACCGGCCCTGCCGATCAACGCCCGTGCGAACCGGGGGAGATCACGGTCCAGTACCGCCTCGGCGGTCCGCACCAGGTCGACGGGATCGAGGCCCCGCCCCGGCCACTGCACGACCAGCCGCCACGCCCCGTCCACCGCCAGGTTCTCCACGCCGGTGCCGGGAGAGCCCGCGTCCAGTGCCAGTTCCGCCTCGAACAACGCCCGGGATTGCCGCGGAAGCCCGTGCCAGTGCGCCGCCTCCAGCACGTCGGATCCGGTGCCGCTGCGCGGGTGGTCGAGGCCGGCCAGCCGCAGCAGCGGATTCAGCTCACCGCGCAGGTGCAGAAGGTGCCGCGAGGTCCGCAGCAGCTCGGCGAGCATGCTCGACCCGCCCCGCGAGCTCGACGCGACGACGACGAGATCGCGCACCTTCGCGCAGAAGTGCTCCACCGGCGTGCCGCGCAGCGGCCGTAGCACCTCCAGCCCGCGCACGACCTCGGCGGCCGGGTGATCCACGGCGCGGCTAGGCATGGTCGGGTTTCCGCACCGAGTACACGCACCACCGCCACCGGTCGAGCACCGAGCCGTCCGGCAGTACCTCGAAGGGGTGTACGTCGCGCACCTCGCGCGGCGCGTCGTCATAGAGGCGGTAGATCTCCTGCCGGCTCGCCGGTGTCGTCTCGTGCGTGTCGATCCACCGGTCGATCGACTCCCACAGGAAGTGCTCCTCCATCCGTACGTCGGTGAACCCGCCGCCGGTGAGCAACGCCCGGAAGTCCTCCTCGCGGAACATCTGGCACAGCAGTGGCTGCTTCTTCTTGAAGACGCGGAACATCCAGAATGCGTCCACGTCCGCGTACGGCACGATCTGCCCGACGATGAACTGCCCGCCCGGCCGCAGCACACGGAAGATCTCCGACACCGGCCGCTCCGGACGAGGCAGCAGATGCAGCACCTCCCGGGTGACCACGAGGTCGAAACTGGCGTCGGGGAACGGCAGGTCGTAGACGGTGCCCTGGTGCACCACGTCCAGCCGGGTGGCGGCGAGCGCGGCCATCTCCGGGGTGAGGTCCAGCCCGACCATCTCGCCGACCCGGCCGCGGAACGCGCCGCCGACGACACCGCTGCCGCAGCACACGTCCAGCATCCGCGCGTCCGGCGGCACCGCGCACAGCTCCGCGTGCTTGCCGAGCAGGTCCTCGTCGGTGAGCCAGGCGCACGAGTCGTGCCAGTCCTTCGAGCGGATCCCGAACTGCCGCTGGTAGACCGCGTAGTCGACCTCGGCGGCCCGGGTCCGGGAGCGGGCCGTCCGCCCGGCCAGCCGCGCGGCGAGCCGGGCCCGGCTCGCGTCGACGGCCCGTTCGGCGATGCGGCGGGCCAGCTCCGGGTCGGCCGCCAGCGCCCGCCGCGCCTGCTCGGTGACGACGTCGAACACGCGGGCGCCCGCCTCGTCGTTGCGCAGGGTGCGTTTGGTCTGGCCGTCGAACCGCGCGTCCGGGATCCGGATCGCGATCACCGCGGTCAGCCCCTCCAGGATGTCGACCGCGGTCATCCTGTCCGCGGCCGGGCCGAGATGTTCGGCCACCACCCCTGCCAGCGCGCCGCGCAGGGCGTCCACATGCGACCCGCCCAGGTCGGTGCGGATGGTGTTGACGTAAGCGAAGATCTGCTCCGCGTACCCCTCGGTCCACTGGACGGCGGCGTCGATCACGCACCCGTCCCCCGCCCAGGAGATGGTGGTCGGCTCGGCATGCACCTTCTCGGCGTCGCGGGCGCGGTACGCGAGCAGGCCCCGCACCCCGGTCATCTCGTACAGCGACTCGTCCCGCCCGGTGCGGTGGTCGATGAGACCGACCCGCAGGCCCGGGTGCAGATACGCGATGTCGAGCAGCCGGGCGTGCAGCAGCTCCGCGTCGAGTGCGCAGGAGGAGAAGATCTCCGGGTCCGGGCGGAACCACACGCGGGTGCCGCGGCGGCCGCTGTCGCCGACCCGTTTGAGCGGGGTCTCGACCGCGCCCCGGGCGAACGACTCGCTGTGGTGCGCGCCGTCGCGCCACACGTCCAGCCGCAACCACTGGGACAGCGCGTTCACGCAGGCCAGGCCGACACCGTGCAGCCCGGCCGAGGTCGCGTAGGAGGAGTGGTCGAACTTGCCCCCCGAGTGCAGCGTGGTGAGCACGAGCTCGCACGCCGGGATCCCGGCCTCCGGGTGCGGGGCGGTGGGGATGCCCCGGCCGTCGTCGGTGACCGAGCAGGAGCCGTCGCCGTGCAGCTCCACCGAGATCGCGCCGCAGTGCCCGGCGGCGGCCTCGTCCACGGCGTTGTCGACCAGTTCGAGCACCAGGTGATGGGCGCCGTCCGAGCCGGTCGACCCGACGTACATCGACGGGTTGCGGCGCACCGCCTCAAGACCGGAGTGGACGGTGATCGCCTCGGCGTCGTAATCGGTGGTCATGGCGCTCCGTTCCCGGCGGACCGCGGCTCGTCCAGCCCGGTGAGGGCCTGCTCCAGCCGGTCCACGTGCGTCTTCTTCAACGTGCACAGCGTCTCCAGCCAGCTCGCCAGATCGGCCACGCCGTCCATGTGGGCCCGCGCCGCCAGGCCGGGGTAGCGTTCGGTGGCCTCCCCGAGGTCGCCGCTGATCGCCGCGGCGAGGTTGCGGCGGGTGTCGCCGAGCGCGCTGCCGGGGCCCGGATCGTCGCCGCCCAGCAGGCCGCGCAGCAGATCCAGGTGGCCGTGGGCGGCGCAGGTCACGCTCTCGGCGAGCTCGCCGAACACCCTGGCCGCCTCGGGGTGACCCTCGATCTCGGCGACCTGTGCGCAGTAGGTGTACCGCGCCGCGGTGGCCGCCTCGGCGAGGAACGCTGCGCGCACACCGTCGGCGGGGGACTGGTCCGGTTCCATGTCAGACCCTCGTTCCCGAGGCGACGACGAACAGCATCCGGTCGGTGATCCGCCCGTCCGCCTCCGCCACCGCGTGCCGTGCGCGGAACGCGGGTGACGCCCTCCTGTAGCGGTCCCGGATGGCCTCCCGCGCGTCTTCGCCGATCGCACCGTTGTCCGACCACACGTCCACGTCCTCCACCGACACGTACCGCTGCGACCGCACCGGGTCGCACCCCGCGCCGGCGAGCAGCGCCTCGACATCGCCGGGCCGGAAGAAGTGCCGCCGGGCCGGGTTGCGCAGCCGCAGGATCTCGGCGTACTCGTCGCGGTCGTCGTCCCCGTAGGCGCAGAGGTGGGCCAGGACGACCCGCCCGCCCGGCCGGGTCACCCGCACCATCTCCCGCACCGCGTCCGGCAGCGTCATGAACTGGATCCCCTGACGGCACACCACGACGTCGAACGTGGCGTCATCGAACGGCAGCTCCTCCGCCGGGGCGATCACCAGCTCGTCGAGCACGTCGCGCGCCTGCTCGGCCATCTCCGGCGTGATGTCCACGCCGGCCAGCCGCCGCACCCGCCCGGCGAACAGCCTCGACACCAGTCCGGTGCCGCACGCCACGTCCAGGACCGCGTCGCCCGGCCGGGGCGCGGCCGTGGACAGCATCAGCTCGCCGAGCGCGTCGTCGGTGCACCACGAACTGGACCGGTCGTAGGTGCTCGCCCGGTCGGCGAAGTGCGTGCGGACGCTTCCCGTTCCGTTCATCTGCTCTCTCCTGCCGGAACAAGGGCGCGGCCCGGCTTCGCGCGGTGGCGCAGCCGGCGGACGGTGGCGTCGCGCCGCCAGCGCCGGAAGTGGTTGCGGTCGGTGCGCAGCGATCGCGCCTCCACGGCCATCCGGACCGCGAACCCGCGCAGCGCGACGCCGAGCGGACCGGGAGCCGGTTCGTCCAGCGAGGCCCGGTCGAACGGGTAGCGCAGCGTCTCCATCACCCGCGCGGTCACGCTCTCCACCTGCCGCCGCTCCCGGTCGGACAGCCCCCGCCGGTGGGCGCCGATCCGGGCCGTGGTGATCGGGTCGCCCGCCGTGCGCCAGGACGCCGACAGGGACGCGGTCACCCGGGCGTTGCCACCGAGGTGGTGCGCCAGCATCGCGGGCTCGAACGCCTCACCGATGAAGTCGCAGATCGCCCGGATCTCCCGGTCGGGCGCGGACACCAGGTCCTCGTACCGCACCAGGTGCACCACCCCCGGCCCCCATCGCTCCAGGGCCGCGCGGGCGAGCTCCTGTTCGGCCGTCCACCGCAGGGCCATCCGGTACGGGTGGCAGTGGCCGAACACCGCCCGCTTCGCCGACGCGGCCACATCGCGGGGATCACGCACCAGCCAGAGGAACCGCGCGTCCGGGAGCCCGGCGAGCACCTCGTCGACGTGCTCGACCATGAACGTGCTCTTGCACCCCCACCGGGCCGCGCCCTCCGCGACGCGGTACTGGTCGTAGATGGCCGACACCACCCCGAACAGCGACGGGCCGGCCGCCTCGGTCACCGCGGCCCGGTCGATCACGTGCGGCCACGGGTGGATGTGGTCGCGCAGCAACCGCATCGCGTCGCCCACCATCGCGTCGACATCACCGTCGTACGGGATGCCGGACAGGTACCGCATGAAGTGCGGCGGGTGCGGGACCGCGATCCGCGCGTGCGCGTCGAGCACCAGCCGCAGCAGGTTCGACCCGGAGCGTTCGGTCCCGATGATCAGGATCGGGCCGTCCTGGGTGGACACCGGTCAGCCCCCCACCGCGAGCTGCTTCGCGCCGCAGTCCATCAGCGTGCTCCCGACCGCGGCCACCTCCGGGTCGGCCACCTTGTCCAAGGTGTACCGCTCGGAACCGGGGACCAGGGGCGCGGCGGCGGAACTCCACTCCGCGCGCCAGCCGGACCCGGCGTACGACGTCGACCGCTCGGTGCCGTCGGCCGGCTGCGGGTGGAAGTACTGGAAGTGCTCGGGCCAGTGCTGGAAGTCCATCACCGGGCCGGGCTGATAGGCGTCGTACACACGCTTGTACGCGTCCCGGCAGACCTGCTCGGGCAGCCCGCTCACGTTCAGGAACTCGTCCTCGTGCAGCGCCTGTTCGACCGACAGCCAGTTCAGGTGGTCGATCTCGGTGCGGATCACCTTGTTCCGCACCGCGTCCTGGTACACCGTCGTGCCGGGCATGGCCGACAGATACTTCACCCGGGTCACGTGGTTGTACTGCTCGGCGAACTGCACCATGTCCGACAGGGACTCCTCGGTCTCGTTCGGCAGACCGACGATGAGCAGCGAGCCGAACCGCACGCCGCCCTCGAACGTGGTGCGCATCGCGCGGACGGTCAGGTTCTCGCTGCTGCCCTTGCGGGCCTCGCGCAACACCTCGCGGCCCAGCGACTCGACGCCGTACAGGATGATGTCCGCTCCCGCCTCCCGCATCGCGTCGATGCGCGGTACGTCCATGTCGGCGCACCGGGTCAGACAGGTCCACCGCAGATCGTGCTGGGAGATCACGTCGCACATCTCGATGGTCTGACCGCGGTGCGAGCTGAACGTGAGGTCGACGAAGAAGCAGAACTCCACGCCGTACCGGGTCTTCAGCCAGTCGAGGTCGCGGTCCATCTTCTCCGGCGACTTCGCCCGCACCTGCGGGGTGGTGCGGTAGCAGAAGGAGCAGTCCATCTTGCAGCCGCGGCTGTAGGACGAGATCACCTGCGGCTGCATGCCGAGCGGCGACCGCGACTGGGGCCACAGGTCGAGCCGCATCCTGGGCAGCGCGTCGAGATCCATCATCTGGCCACGCGGCGGCGTGCGGCGGGCGTTTCCCTTCTCGTCCCGGTAGCAGATGCCCTTGACGGTCGGGAGGTCCTGCTTCCACGAGCCGCGGGCGTAACTCTCCATCAGCTCCAGGATGGTGATCTCACCCTCGCTGATCACCGCGATGTCGCAGGCGGTGTCCGACATGAAGACCGCCGGCGCGGAAGTGACCAGCGAGCCGCCGCAGATGATCGGTATGTCCGGGTGCGATGCGCGGACCATCGCCATCAGCGCCCGGCAGAAAGGGAAGTTGTCCTCGAACGTGCACATGCCGAGCACGTCGGTGCCTTCGTTGATCTGCTCGTACGCCGCCTGAAGGGGGTTCGGGGTGTAGCGGACGTCGACGATGCGCACCGGATATCCGGCGTTGTGCAGCACGGTCGAGATGTACGTCGCACCCTCGTAGGGGGAGGTGAGGAAGAACTCCCAGCCGCGCGGCATGGTGAACGGCGAGGGCCCGACGACGAGGGTGAACCTCGGCAACGTGTGATCGACCGGCACCGGTTCGGCGTCCTGGTCGCGCATCTGATCGATGTAGCGCTGGTCGACGGTGCCGTTCGCGTCGGCATACAGCTCCAGGGCCAGGGACAACTTGCGCGCCATGTGAATGCTCCCTCGCTTCACGGTCGTGGAGTCTCCGCCGCGTAACTGTAGGAGCGGGTCGCGCTGTTCAGCACGGGTGTTCAGGTCGCACGACTCGTCGTTGTCGTACGCCGGGAGCCCGTTGTTACCTTTCGGGGCCGCTGGAGTCGACAGAGGAATACCGAGGTATCCCGGTGACCACACAGCCGAACATCCTGTTCATCTCCCTGGACACCGTGCGCGCCGACGTGGCCTATTCGGGGAAGTACCCCGGCATCGAGCGGCTGCGCGCGAGCGGGGTCAGCTTCACGCAGGCGATCTCGTCGTGCCCCCTGACACCGGTCAGCCACGCCACGGTGTTCACCGGGCTCCAGCCGCCCCGCCACGGGGTCAGGCACCTGTTCCGCGAAGCGCTGGACAATCGGGTACCGACGCTGGCGGAGTGCCTGTCGGCGGCCGGGTACACCACCGGCGCGGTGGTGTCCTGCCCCGGCCTGAACCACTGGTACGGGATGGATCGCGGGTTCGACTTCTACGACGACGAGATCCCGTTGCTGCCGGACGGCCGGGACCCGCTGTCGGTCGGCGACGTGAAGCTGCGCGGGCTGGCGCTCAAGCGCGCGCCGCTGGTGGTCGAACGCGCCACCCGCTGGCTTCGGTCACTGGACGGCGCCGGCCCGTTCTTCCTGTTCGCTCACTTCTTCGACGCGCACTGGCCGTACGATCCGCCGGAGGACGTCGGCGTCGAGGTGGCGAACCCGTACGAGGCTGAGATCGCCTACACCGACCACTACGTCCAGCTCCTGCTGCGCCGCATCGCCGAGATGGGCCACGACATCGAGTCGACGCTGGTGGTGTGCTTCTCCGATCACGGCGAGGACCTGGCCGGGTGGTATCCCAACGACCACGCCGGCGACCTCGGCCACCCGTACGAGGAGGGCCACGGCTGTCTGCTGTTCGACGCGACCCAGCACGTGCCGCTCGTCATCAGCGGCCCCGGGGTGCCGGCGGGGATGAGCGTGGACAGCCAGGTGCGGCTCGTCGACATCATGCCGACGGTGCTCGACCAGCTCGGGCTGGACCCGGTGTCGTCGGACGGCGCCTCGCTGACCGAGTTCTTCCCGGGCGGCACCGGGGCGTCCCGCGAGGCGTACTCGGAGACGTACTTCCCGCAGGAGCGGGCTGCCGCCTCGGACGCCTACCCGGACCTGAAGGCACTGCACGCGGTGCGGGCGGACGGACGGAAGGTGATCTGGGAGGCGGACGGGCGGCAGGTGTGGGCCTACGACCTCGCCGCCGATCCCGACGAGCTCCGGGGCCGGGTTCTCGTGGCCGACGAGGACGCATGACACCAGCGGTGACCCCGGCGCCCCGCTCGGTCCGCCGGGTGCTGATCGCGAGCACGATCGGCACCGCCATCGAGTGGTACGACTTCTATCTCTACGCGACGGCGTCCGCGCTGGTGTTCGGCCCGCTGTTCTTCCCCGGATCGTCGGCTGCCGGCGGTGTGCTCGCGTCGTTCGCCACCTACGCGGCCGGGTTCGTCGCACGCCCGCTGGGCGGCTTGCTGTTCGGCCACTTCGGCGACCGGGTGGGCCGCAAGTCGATGATGGTGTGGACGTTGCTCATCATGGGCATCGCCACGTTCGGCGTCGGCCTGCTGCCCACCTATGAGACGGCGGGCGTCCTCGCGCCGGTCCTGTTGGTGACGTTGCGCGTCGCGCAGGGCATCGGCATCGGCGGCGAATGGGGAAGCGCGGTGCTGCTCAGCACCGAACACGGGCCGCCCAAGCGCCGCGGCTTCTTCAGCAGCTGGCCCGCGATGGGCTTCGCGCTGGCGTTGTTCGGCAGCAACCTGACCTTCGTGCTGATCTCCAAACTGCCCGAGGACGACTTCCTGACCTGGGGATGGCGGCTGCCGTTCCTGGGGTCGATCGTCCTCGTCGGCATCGGCATCTGGGTCCGGCTGGGGATCGAGGAGACACCGGAGTTCGTGCGTGGCCGGGCGGAGAACCGCCCGGCCCGGGTGCCGGTGATCATGGTGCTGCGGCGGTGGCCGCGCCGCGTGGTGATCGGCATTCTCGCCTCGCTCGGCACCGGTTCGGTGATCGCGATGTTCACCGTCTTCCTGGTGGCGCACGCGGCGAAGGCCGGGCCGGGGGTGCGGTCGACCGTGCTGACCGGGCTGATGATCGCGGCCCTGGGCGAGTGCGTGACACTGCCGGTGTTCGGCGCGCTGTCCGATCGGTTCGGCCGCCGGCCGGTCATGATCTTCGGCTACGCGGTCTCGGTGGCGGCGATGATCCCGGCGGGCGCCTGGCTGTCCTCGGGCGATCCGACACGGGCCGTCCTGGTGCTCGTCCCCGCGCTGACCATCGCGCACGGCGCGATCTACGGGGGACTGGCGGCGTTCCTGGTCGACCTGTTCCCGACCATGGTGCGGTTCTCCGCGATCGCCGTGACCTACCAGGTGGGCGTCACGGTCTCCAGCTTCTGGCCGCTGGTCGCGGTCGCGATCACCGGCGACTCGTCGTCGCTGCTTCCGGTGGTCGCGCTGTTCGCGGTGGTCCAGCTGGCGGCGGCGATCGCCGTGGCGTGCGCGCCGGACTCACGCGCTGACGCGGAGCCGGTCGCGGACCCGGCAGGCGAGTGCCCACCAGTCGGCCGCGCAGTCCGTGGCGAGGTCGGCGACCACCGGTGACCAGCGCTGGGGGACGGCGGCGGCGAGGCGGTCCCACTGCGCGGCGTCGAGGGTGTTGGCGTCGAGCAGCCGCAGGAGCGCGCGGCCGATCTCGGAGAACCGCAACGACGGATCGGTGCGCAGCGAGACCAGGAACCGGTCCCGTTCGGCGCGAGGCGTGCTGGGGGAACCGGGGGTGCCGTTGGCACCACCGGTGCGGTTGCCCGGCGCGTTGTTTTCCGCCGCTTCGCTTTCCGTGCGGTGTCCGGCGGAAAGGCGGTACCGCGGCGGAATAGGATCCTCGCCGCGGCGCATTCTTTCCCGGACATCCCGGGCGGTGCCGACCGATATTCCGGCGATGCGGGCGATCGCCCGCAACGAAAGATCGGGATCGTTCAAAATCGCCTGACTCGCCATTGTGCGCCCGTGGGAGGCGTCGAGTGGCCGCACTTTCCCGTCGCGGCCGAGACGGGTGTGCAACTGAGTCATTTCCCCGGTTGTACGCTGCCGGATCGCGGCCACCGTCTTGGTGGACAATCCGGCCGTCGACGCGATCAGACGGTCCGACAGGTGCGGATGCGACGACAGGATCCGGGAGGCGGCGGCGGTGCGGTCGGCCAGCGTCAGCGGCAACCCCTGGGTCACGTTGGCGCTCACGGCCAGCACGAACGCGTCCTCCTCCGAGCCGTCGACGAACCGCACACCGATGGTGGCGTCCCCGCGCAGCTTGGCCGCACGCAGGCGGTGCACACCGTCGATCACCTGCATGGTCGGCCGGTGCACGAGGATCGGCGGGAGGCCGTCCGGGCACTGCGCGAGCGCGCTGACGTGGTCGGGACGGGAGCCGGCGACCCGCACGAGAGATGTTTCGGTCACCTGGTCGACCGGCACGAACGTCGGTGGCGTGTCCCTCGGTCGCGTATCCAGCGATGTCCCGCTCATCCGAACTCCTCCAGATGGGCCAACCCATTTCCGAGCACGACGCGGTCACGCTCGACGGAGCGCGACCGATCGGATCCCGGGAAGCGGCTACAAGATACTGGCCAGGTTATGACACCGAACAGACCGGCGAGACAAAGTTTCCCTTAGCAAGTTCTCATAATTGCCCTTGTCGTCGGTGCGTCGGGTGAGCGTCGAGTAAGCGCATCGTCGACCTCGTTGACACCGATCTGCTTTATGAGACAGAGTTCCCCCGTTCCCTCTCATAGATTTCCGTGGCTCACGGAGTGTGAAACGGCAGTGGACGCGCGAATAGATACGGTGAATTCCTCACCGGCCGGGACGATGATGGCAATTTTCCGTCGCCAGGTCGTCCGGGCCCCGGGGGCGATCGCGGTTACCGCCGCCGACGGCACGCTCTCCTACGCCGAGCTCGACGCCCGCGCCTCCGCGGCGGCCGGCGGGCTGCGGGACCGCGGGATCGGGCCGGACGACATCGTCGCCGTCGTGATCCCGCGCGGTACGGACATGGTGGTGGCCGTCGTCGCCGTGCTCGCCGCGGGAGCCGCGTACCTGCCGGTCGACTCCGCCCAACCGCCGGACCGGGTGGCCGCCGTGCTCGCCGACGCCCGCCCCGCCCTGGTGCTGACACCTGGGGAGCTGCGGGCGCTGGAGTCCGCGGCGGCGTCCGCCGCCCCGGTGGCGGAACCCGATCCGGCGTGCGCCGCCTACGTCATCTACACCTCCGGCTCGACCGGAAGACCCAAGGGCGTGGTCGTTCCGCACGCGGGGATCGGGCATCTCGTCGCGGCGCAACGGGAACGCTTCGGTGCCGGACCGGGTGCCCGGGTGTTGCAGTACGCGTCGGTCGGCTTCGACGTCGCCGTCGCCGACCTGTGCATGGCGCTGCTCACCGGGGCCACGCTCGTGCTCGCGCCGCCGGAGGGCCTTGCGCCCGGTGAACCGTTCGCCCGGTTCATCGCCGAGCACGGTGTCACCCACGTGTGCATGCCGCCGAGCGCGCTCGCCACCCAGCCGGACCTGGCGCTGCCCTCGGTCGCCTGCCTGATCCTCGCGGGGGAGGCACTGGGCCCCGACCTCGTCGCCCGATGGTCCCCCGGCCGCCGGATGATCAATGCCTACGGCCCGACCGAGACGACGGCGTGCGCCACCATGAGCGCGCCGCTCACCGACGGCCTGGTGGTGCCGATCGGGGCGGCGATCCCCGGCACGGAACTACGGGTGCTGGACGAGAAGTGCGCCCCGGCAGCCGAGGGCGAGCTGTACATCGGCGGCGCCGGGGTCGCGCGCGGCTACCTGGGCTGCCCCGGGCCGACCGCACAGCGGTTCGTCGCCGACCCGTGGGGGCCGCCCGGGTCGCGCATGTTCCGCACCGGCGACCTGGTCCGCGTGGGGCCCGACGGTGACCTGCTGTTCCTCGGCCGGGCCGACGACCAGGTGAAGATCCGCGGCCACCGGGTCGAACCGGCCGAGGTGGAGGCCGCGCTCGGCGCTCACCCGGCGGTGGCGCGGGCGGCGGTCGTCGCCCGCCCCGGACCGCTCGGCGCCTACCTGGTGGGCTACGTGGTGCCGCGCGGAGCGAGCGTGCCGGACCTGCGCGCGCACCTCGCCGAGCGGCTGCCGGCCCACCTCGTCCCGGACCTGATCGAGGTGGTCGGGCACTTCCCCTCCACCCCCAACGGGAAACTGGACCGGGCCGCGTTCGCGGAGCCCGCGCCGCGGGCGTCGGGCGCGCTCGCCGACGACCTCGCCCGGCTGTTCGCCGAAGTGCTGTCGGTGGATTCGGCCGCGCCGGACGACGACTTCTTCGCCCTCGGCGGCACCTCGCTCATGGCCACCGCGCTGGTCAGCCGGATCCGGGTCGAACTGGCCGTGGAAGCGTCCGTCGCCACCGTGTTCGACGCCTCCACACCCGCCGGACTCGCCAAAGCCCTGTCCGCGACGGACCCTGTGGCCCCGGAGACCCCGGCAGACTCGGCGGCCCCGGC
The DNA here is from genome assembly GCF_028747205.1 of Streptomyces sp. CA-278952. Lineage (NCBI taxonomy): Bacteria > Bacillati > Actinomycetota > Actinomycetes > Kitasatosporales > Streptomycetaceae > Streptomyces > Streptomyces sp. CA-278952. The sequence continues at coordinate 742,599 of NZ_CP112880.1, read as the reverse complement.
GGCCCCGGCGGCCCCGACGGCCCCGGCGGACTCGGTCGACCCGGCCAGGGGCCGGACATGAACGTCGTCATCGTCGGGGCGGGTATGGCCGGAACCATGCTGGCGATCCGGCTGGCCCGCCGCGGCCACCGGGTGGACGTGGTGGAGCGGCGCGGCGACCCACGCGGCACCAACGGCCCGGACGCCGGATCGATCAGCGTCGGGCTGTCCGAACGCGGCCGGGCGGCCTTGCGCGACCTCGGCCTCCTCGACAAGGCCCTGGCCGAAGCGGTTCCCATGCGGGGGCGGATCGTCCACCACAGCGGCCGGGTCAGCTACCAGCCCTACGGCGCGGACGACACCGAGGTGCTGCACTCGGTCCGCCGCCACGACCTCAACATCACCCTGCTCGACGCCGCCGCATCGGTTCCCCGGGTGCGGCTGTGGTTCGGGCACCGCGTCACCGGCCTGACCGGTACGGAGGTGCGGACCCCCGCCCGGACGTTCCCGGCGGATCTCGTCGTGGGCGCGGACGGCGCGTACTCGACCGTGCGCACGCACCTGCACCGCCGGGTGCGCGCCGAGTTCCACCAGACGCACCTGGACTGGGGCTACCGGGAGTTCACCATCCCGGCCGTCGACCGGCCGGAGGCGTTGCACGTGTGGCCCGGCCGGCGGGGACTGGTGGTGGCGCACCCCAACCCGGACGGATCGCTGACCGGCACCGTGTTCCTGCCGTTCGACGGCGACACCGGGTTCTCGGGGCTGCGCGACCCGGTCCGGGCCGGGGCTTTCCTGGCCGAGGAGTTCGGTGACCTGACCGATCTCGTGCCGGACCTGGTCACGCAGTTCCTCGCACACGAACCGGGAACCCTGGTGTCGGTGCGTACCGCGCCGTGGCAGCACGACCGTGTCGTCCTCGTCGGCGATGCCGCGCACGCCGTGTTCCCGTTCTACGGCCAGGGGATGAACGCCGCGTTCGAGGACTGCGCGGTGCTCGACGCGTGTCTCGCCGAGCACGCCCCGGGCGACGCGCTCGCCGCGTTCGAGGCCCGCCGCCGCCCGCACACCGACGTGCTCGCCGAACTGTCCGCGCGCAACTTCGTGGAGCTGCGCGACCGGGTGCGGTCACCGGTGTTCCGGGCCCGCAAGCGGATGGACTTCGAGCTCGGCCGCCTGGTACCGGGGTGGCGGACGCTGTACGCGATGATCAGCCACAGCAGCCTCCCGTACGGCGACGCGCTCGCCCGGGCCCGCCGTCAGGACCGCCTCCTCGGTGGACTCGCCGGGCTCGGCGGCGTCACGTTGCTCGCTGCGGCGCGGCGGAAGCGGAGCGGGAGATGCTGAGCCACCCGGCGGGTGACGTCGCGCTGTTCGAGCCGGACCACCCGGACCTGCCTGCCGCCGCCGAGGTGGTGCTGGCGTGGGCGCGGTCCTACCTGTGCCGACCGCACCCCGATCTGGGACGGGGCGGCGACGTCTGCCCGTACACGGCCGTCTCACTGGAACGGGGCGGGCTCTTCCTCGCCGTACACCCCGGACGGCCGGACCTGCGGGCGGTGATGACCGCTTACCGCGACTGGTTCCCCGATTTGCCGCCGCGTGAGTGGCCGGGGGCCAGATACCGGACGGTCCTGGTGGTGCTGCCGGACGTCCCGCCCGGGGAGATCGACCGCACGCAGCGGGAGCTGAAGCCCGGGTTCGTGGAACGCGGCCTGATGATCGGTGAGTTCCATCCGGGGCCGCCGTCCGCACCCGGTCTGTGGAACGCGGACTTCCGGCCGATGCGCAGCCCGCTGCCGTTGCTGGCGGTGCGGCACATGGTGGCCGCGGACGCGCCGTTCCTGCGGGCCGACCCGGAGCAACTGGCGGCGTACCGGCGCCGGTTCGGAGACCGGGGAGCGTACCGATGACGGTCCCTCTCCCGCCCGGGGCCCGACGGCTGTGGTTCCTCGAGGCGTTCGCCGACGGCGCACCCCTGCACAACAACCCGGCGGTGTTCCGGTTGGCCGGCCCCGTGTCCGTGGACGCGCTCCGGCGCGCGGCGGATCTGGTGGTGGCCCGGCACCCGGTGCTGCGCACCACGTTCGACGAGATCGAAGGCGAGCCGGTCGGCCGGACGGGTCCGGTGGGCCCCGCGGATGTCGAGGTGCGGACGGTGCCGGCCGCGGACGCCGCGGCGTTCGCGGCGCGGGCCGCACGGGAACCGTTCGACCTGCGCACCGGGCCGTTGTTCCGGATCCGGCTGGGCCGGATCACGCCGACCGACCACATCCTGGTGATCAACACGCATCACGCGGTCGTCGACGGCAGGTCCCTGTCGGTGCTGTGCGGGGAGATCAGCGCCCTGTACGCCGACCCGGCCCGGCCGCTGCCGGATCCCGGAGCGCCGCCTGACCTCATCGACCACGATCCGTCCCGCCGGGCTGCCGAGCTGGACGGTGTGCCGGACCTGCTCACCCTGCCCACCGACCGGCCCCGCCCGAGGATGCGCGCCTTCCGGGGGGAGTTGCGCCGCCATGCCGTCCCCGAGGGCCTCACCGCGCGGGTCGACGCGCTCGCCCGCGCCACGCGCGCCACCCGGTTCGTCGTGCTGCAGGCCGCGTACGCCGCCACGTTGGGCACGACGGCGGGTCAGGACGACGTAGTGGTCGCCACCCTGGTGTCCGGACGGCCGGGACCGGAGTTCGCCGACGTCGTCGGAATGTTCGTGAACCCGGTGCCGTTGCGGGTGGGGATCGGCGGCGATCCGACGTTCCGCGAGCTGGTGGCCAGGGCCCGCCGCGCGGTCGCGGCGGGACTGGGCGGCGCGGCGGTCCCGTTCGACCGGATCGTCGAGGCGGCCGGCGCCTCCCGTGACCCGAGCCACGCGCCGCTGTGCCAGGCGCACCTCGTGATGCAGGACCCGCCCGAGGTGGTGCTCCCGGGGGTGCGGGCCGAGCGGATGCCGCCGGACACGGGCACGGCCGACGTCGATCTCACCGTGATGGTGGAGTCCGGCGGCGCGGACATGGCCGTGGTCACCGAGCACGACACGGATCTGTTCGACGGTGCGACGGTCGACGGTGTCGCCGGGCGGCTGCTGGCCCTGCTGGACCGTGCGTGCGCCGACCCCGATCGCCGGTTGTCGGCGTTGACCGCAGGGCCTTCGGGGGTCGCGCGGGTGGCCGGGCCGGGCGGTGCTCCGGCGCCGTCGACCGTGCTGGAGCTGATCCGGTTCGGCGCGGACGGCCTCGCGGTGGGGGAGTTGTCCTACGCGGAGCTGGAGCGCCGTTCGGCGGCGCTGGCCTCGGTGCTGCGGGCGGAGGGCGCCGGGCCCGAGGTGTGGGTCGCGGTGGACCTGCCGCGCGGCACGGACCTGGTGGTGGCCATCCTCGGGATCTGGCGGGCGGGCGCGGTGTACGTGCCGGTCGAACCGCTGTGGCCCGAGCCCAGGCGTCGAGCCGTCACCGGGGCCGCCCGCGTCGTGCTGACCGGGATCCCGGAGCTGCCGGAGGAGTTCGAGCGCGTCGAACCCCACATCGCACCCGAGTCACTGGCGTACGTGCTCCACACGTCGGGGTCGACCGGCCGACCGAAGGCGGTGGGGGTGCCGCACCGCGCGGTGGCCGGGATGCTGGCCCGGTCGACGGCGTTGGTGGGGCTGGCCGCCGGGGACGTGGTGGCGGCCATGACCTCCCCGGCGTTCGACATCTCGCTGTGGGAACTGGTGGCGCCGCTGACGGTGGGCGCCCGGGTGGTGCCCGTACCGCCGGAGACCGTCGGCGACGGCCCCGCGCTGGCGCGGCGACTGAGGGCCGAGGCGGTCACGGTCGTCCAGGTCACCCCGTCGGTGTGGGCGGTGCTGGCGGCGGCCGGAGGCGTGCCGGAGTGCGTGCGGGTCCGGGTGTCGATCGGGGAGGTGCTGACGCCGGAGCTGGCCGGGTCGCTGGGCGGGGCCGAGCTGTGGAACGCGTACGGCCCGACCGAGACGACGATCTGGTCGACCGCCGAACGGGTGCGCCGAGGCAGCCGGTTCGGCATCGGCGATCCGCTCGACGGCGTGGCCGTGCATCTGCTGAACGCGGGCCTGCGACCGGTCGACGACGACGTGGTCGGCGAGGTGTACCTGGGTGGTTTTCCGTTGGCGCGCGGCTATCTCGGTGCGCCCGGCCGGTCGGCGACGAGCTTCGTCGCCGACCCGTTCTCACCGGTTCCCGGCGCGCGCATGTACGCCACGGGCGACCTGGCGCGGCGCAGGCCGGGCGGTGTCGTGGAGTTCGTCGGGCGGGTGGACGCACAGCTCAAGGTGCGTGGTCACCGTGTGGAACCGGCCGAGGTGGAGGCGGCGCTGCGGGCGGACCCGGAGGTCGCCGACGCCCGCGTGGCCGGTGACGGCGACCGCCTGGTGGCCTACGTGATCCCGGCCGCGGGGCGGCCCCGCTGGCCGAGGGTGCGGGAGCGGTTGAGCCGTGTCCTCCCGGCCTACTTGGTGCCGTCGGCGATGGTGACCGTGGACGCGTTCCCGTTGACCAGCTCCGGAAAGCTGAACGTACGCGCTCTGCCCCCACCGACGGAGGATGCCGCCGCCCCTGCCCCCCACCCGGGCCTGGAGACCACGCTCGCGGAGATCTTCGCGCGCCTGCTGGCTCGCCCGGTCAACCGTGACGACGATTTCTTCCTGTCCGGCGGCCATTCTCTGGCGGCAGCGAAGGCCGTTGCCAGGATCCGGGCGTCGGTGGGTGTGGAGGTGACGGTCAGAACCCTGTTCGCCAACCCCACTGTCGCCGCCCTGGCTGCCGCGATCGATGCGGGCCGGGGCGGTCCCGACACTCCGGACGACTCCGGGTCGGCGCCCGCTTCACCAGGACGGCTGTCCGGCCCGCAGCACGGACTGTGGATCACCCACCAGACGGGTCAGGACGACGGCGCCTACGTCGTGCACGCCGCGTTCCGGCTGGAGGGTGCGCTCGACGAGGCGGACCTGCGCGCCGGGTTCGCCCACACCCTGGCCGCCCATCCCGCCCTGCGATCGGCGATCGTCGTCCATGACGACACCCCGCGGCTGAGCGCGGCGCCCTACACGGACGAGCTGTCGGCGCGGGCCTGGCGCACCACCGACCTGAGCGCTCACGCGGACCCGTGGCCGGAGGCCGAACGCCTGGCCGCCTGGGACGCCGACCACCCCTTCGACCTGACCCGACGCCCGTTGGTGCGGGCCCACCTGATCAGAACCGCCCCCACGACGCATCTCCTGACGGTCACGGCTCACCACATCATCTGCGACGACACGTCGATGTCGATCCTGCTGACGACCCTGACCACCGCGGGCCCGATCTCCTCGTTCCTGCCCGGTGCCACGGATGTCCAGGGGCCGCAGGCCGCGCTCAGCAGGAGAACCAGCGCGCCGGGACTACCCGTCCCCGCGCCGGCGGCCGTGGGGCCACGGCAACGAACCACCGCGTTCTGGGCCGGAACACTCCGTGACGCCCCACCTGCCTCCGGACCCTCGCCGGACCACCCGTACGGCACGCCCCGGGCCCCCGCGCCGGGCGGATCGCCGCACCCGGAATCCGGCCAGGGCCCGGCTCACCCCCGCGCGGTCACCGCCCCCGGTGCCACCCACAGGTTCACCGTCCCGGCCGGGCTCGCCCGCCGCTTCGCCACCTGGTGCCGGGACGAGCGGGCCACCACCTTCGCCGGTCTCCTCGCCGTCTACGCCATCGTCTCCTCCACCCGGGACGGGGGCGGGGACCTCGTCGTCGGTGCCCCGGTCTCCACCCGTCCGGCCGGGTGGGACGACGTGGTCGGCATGTTCGTCACGACCCTCCCGCTCCGGCTCCGTGCGAACAGCCGAGCCACCCCCCGCGATCTGCTCGCCGACGCCACCGGGGTGGTGGCCGACGCGATGGACCACGCCGACATCTCCCTGGCCGATATCCTCGCCACGGTCCCCTCCGCACGGGAGGGCCACCCCCTGTTCCGGACGATGCTGGTCCTCAACCGCGAGACGGCCCCCGTCACCTTCACGGGCCTGACCGCCACTCCGCTGCCGATCGACCGCGCCACCAGCCGTTTCGACCTCACCCTCCACATCAGGGAACGCGAGGGCGACTGGCCCGCTCTCATCGACTACCGCACCGACCGGTACGAGGCGGACACGATCAGCGGGATCGCCGACCAGGTGCTGGCCGTCATGGAGGCCGTGGCCCGCCACCCCGGTCTTCCCCTGTCCCACCTGGACCTGTTGTCCCCGGCCGACGGCGCCGTCCACACCGCCCTCGGCACCCGGTCCGATCCGGGCCTGCCCGGCGGAGGGGACACGCCGTCCACCGGCCCGGCCGTCCCCGCGCGACCGGCGGCCACGACCGTTGTGGACCTGATCGCGGCCCAGACCGCCCGGACCCCCGACGCCACCGCCGTCCTCGACCTCGCCGCCACCCCCCTCACCTACCGCGACCTGGACCGCAGATCCTCCGCCGTCGCGCACCGCCTGCGCGAGGCCGGCATCCGGAGCGAGGACCCGGTCGCGATCACCATCCCGTCCAGCGCCGACGCGATCGTCGCGATCCTCGGCGTGCTCAAGGCGGGCGGATGCTTCGTCCCCATCGACCCCGCCCAGCCGCCCTCCCGCCAGCGCGCCCTGATCACCGCCGGCGGTGCGCGGACCGTCCTGACCCGCGACGCCCTCCCCGCCACCGGCCACCACGAACCGACGCCTGTCCACCACGAACCGACGCCCGTCCACCCGTCCCAGCTCGCCTACGTCGTCCACACCTCCGGCTCCACCGGCGAACCCAAGGGCGTCGAGGTACAGCACGACACGCTCCTCGACCTCACCACCGCGTTCATCGCCGAACACGGCCTCACCGCCGCGCACCGCCTCCTCATGGTCCCGCCCCCGCACTTCGACGCCGCGTTCGGCGACATCTTCCCGGTCCTCGCGGCCGGGGCCACCCTGGTCATCCACCCCGACCCGGGCGGTCTCACCGGACCGGACCTCCTCGGGCTCTGCGTCGAGCACCGAGTCTCCGCGGTCGACACGGCGGCCCCCCTCTGGCAGCGCTGGGTGGCCGATCTCGCCGGCGAGCGCCTCCCGTTGGAGTTCATGATGGTCGGCGGCGGCATCGTCCCGGCGGCGACCGTCCGCGCGTGGGCGAAGCACGGCATTCCCCTCCACAACCACTACGGACCGACGGAAGCCACCGTCTGCGCGACCAGCCACCGCACCGTCGACGGCCGCGAGCACCCCACCCGACTGCCGATCGGCCGCCCGCTGCGACACGTCCGCGTCCACCTCCTCGACCGGGCTCTGCGCCGGGTGCCCGTCGGCGTGGTCGGTGAGGTCTACATCGGAGGGACGGCGCCCGCCCGGGGGTACCGGGACAACCCGGCCGCGACCGCCGCGGCGTTCTTGGCCGACCCGTACGGCGACCGCCCCGGCGCCCGCATGTACCGGACCGGCGACCTCGCGAGGCTGAACCGGCACGGCACGCTCGAGTTCGTCGGCCGGGCCGACGACCAGGTCAAGATCCGCGGCAACCGGGTGGAGCCGGGGGAGGTGGCGGCCGTGCTCGCCGCCCACCCGGCTGTCGCGGAGGCCGTGGTGGTGGCCAGGGGGGACCGCCTCATCGGCTACGTCGGCGTTCCGGCCCCGACCGTACCCACCAGGAAGGCATCCGATCCGGCCTCGACCGTACCCACCGGGTACGCATCCGTTCCGGCCTCGACCGTACCCACCGGGTACGCATCCGATCCGGCCTCGACCGTACCCACCGGGATCGCATCCGATCCGGCCTCGACCGCACCAACCCGGAACGCCCCCGTCCCGGCCACCCCCGACTCGCGGGTCGCCGTCCCGGACGTTCCCGGCCTGCGCGCCTTCTGCGCCGACCGCCTGCCCGCGCATCTCGTGCCGGACACCGTGGTCGTCCTCGACGCCCTTCCCACCCAGAGCACCGGCAAGATCGACACCGCCGCCCTCCCCGAGCCACCCACCACCCCCTCCGTCCCGGCGGACCCGCCCCGGACCGCCACCGAGCGAGCCGTCGCCGCCATCTGGGCCACCGTTCTCGACCGGTCCGACGTGGACCGCACCGCGGACTTCTTCGCCATCGGCGGGCACTCGCTCATCGCCGCCCACGTCCTCGCCGCCGTCCGCGACCGCCTCGGCGTCACGGTTCCGATGCGCACACTGTTCACCGCCCCCACGGTGGCGGCGTTCGCGGCGGCCATCGACGACGGTGCCCCGGCGGACCTGCCCACGGTCGACCGGTTGCGCGCCGACGCCGTCCCCCCGCCCGAAATCCGTCTCCGCACCGTCCACGCGCCCGGCGTCCCCCCGGCCGGCACGCCGCGCCGGATCCTGCTCACCGGCGCCACCGGCTTTCTCGGCCGCCACCTCCTCGACCAGCTCCTGGCCCGGACGGCCGCCACGATCCACTGCCTCGTCCGGCACGGCTCGATCGACCGGCTGCCGGTCACCGACCGCGTGATCCCGGTCCCCGGAGACCTGTCCGCACCCGGCCTCGGCCTGTCCACGGAGGATCGCGACACCCTCACGGCCGTGGACGCGATCTACCACAACGCCGCTGTTCCGCACTTCGCCGCGTCCTACGATGCCCTCAAACCCGCCCACGTCGACGCCACTGCGGCGATCCTGCGCCTGGCCGGCGACAGCGGTGCCCCGCTGCACCTGATCTCCACCCTCGGCGTCTTCCTCGGTGACGCCCACGACGGCCGCGTCGTCACCGAGGCCGACGCCCCCACCGACCCGAGCGGCCTCACCAGCGGCTACGACCTCAGCAAATGGGTGGCCGACGCCATGGCCGTTGCCGCCCGCGGCCACGGCCTGCCCGTCTCGATCCACCGCATCGCTGCCATCGTCGGTGACACCGTCACCGGTGCGGCCGACCCGCGCTCCGCGTTCAGCCGCTGGCTCACCGGATGCGTCGCCGCCGGCGCCGTCCCGGACACCGCCGAGGTGCTGGACATGGTGCCCGTGGACACGGTGGCCGCGGCGGTCGTCGCGCTCTCACAGGCTCCCGGCCCCCTGGGCCGGACCCACCACTACCACGGCGACGGCGGCCTCACCCGTGCCGCTCTCGCCGCCGCGCTCACCTCGGCCGGCCACCCGGCCGAGGTGGTGCCGTACCAGCGGTGGCGGGAGCGCATGCTCGCCGACCCGGCGGGGCCGTTCGCCCCGCTCGCCTTCTCCCTGCCCGAACGCCCCCGCCCGCACCCGCGGTTCGACTGCTCCCGCACCTGGGCCGCCGCGGCCGGGGCGGGGGTGGGGTTCCCCCCGGCCGACGAGCGAATGCTGCGCAGGCACCTGGACTTCCTCACCGGTGCCGGCGCGCTTTCCGGAAGTGGATGATCATGCCCTTGCCCGAAGAATCCTCTGGTGTCCCGGCTCCGGTACTGGACCGGCTCGGCGCGGCTGGGTACCGGGCCATGATCGCCGGCGTCCGGCTCGGGGTGTTCACCGCCCTGGAAGCCGGCCCGCTGTCCGTGGCGGAGCTGGCCACCACGATCGGCGGTGACCCGGCCGGGGTGCGCAGCCTGGTGAACGTCCTGGTGACCTTCGGCTACCTGCGGCACGACGAGGACGGGGTCACGACCGTCGCGAAGCCCGGCCCGGTGGACGCCGAACTGTTCTGGCACGAGGTCCTGTTCGAGCACTGGGCAGACATCGAGGAGACCATCCGTACCGGCACGCCCCGCCGCGGCTTCTACACCTGGCTGAGCGAGCGCCCCGCCTCCGGGGCCCGCCTGCGCCGGATGCTCGCAGGCGCCGCCGTGGACCTGGCCGATGACATCGCCGCCGCGCTGCCTCCCGCGGCGACCGTCCTGGACATCGGGGGTGGCCACGGCGACCACACCGTCGAACTGTGCCGCCGTCGCCCGGACGTGCGGGTCACCGTCTTCGACCTGCCCGAGACGATCACGGCACTCCGCGAGGACGCCCCGCCGGACCGGGTGACGGCGCGGGCGGGCGACTACCTCACCGACGACCTGGGCTCCGGGCACGACCTGGTGCTGCTGTTCAACGTCCTGCACGGCCACCGCCCCGAGGAGTGCCGCGAGCTGTTCCGGCGCGCGGCGAACTCGTTGACCCCCACCGGAAGCATCGCCATCCTCGACCACGACCGGGAACCACCGGCCGAACTGGGCCCGGCCGCGGGCGGGTACCTCGCCATGTTCGACCTGACCCTGTGGCAGGGCCACGCAGGCGGCGTGCACCGCTACACCGACCTCGCGGCATGGCTGGGCGAGGCCGGGCTCACCGAGACGCGGGTCGTGCCGCTCACCGCGTCCCCGCTGGAGAAGCTGCTGATCGCCGGCCGGCCGTCGTGACCGCCGACCCCTACCCGGGCTACGCCTGGTTGCGCGAGCACGAACCGGTCTGCCCCGTCGGCGGCCCGCACGTATCGGGCCGGATGTGGCTGGTGACCCGGTACGACGACGTCCGCGCCTGCCTGGCGGACCGCCGTCTGGGCAGCCGCGCCCCGGTCAACCCCGACCCGCATCCGCCCGGTCTGTCCCACCTGGACGATCCCGGACACGCCAGGCTGCGCCGGCTCGTCGCCGCGGCGTTCACCCCGGCCGCCGTGTCCCGTCTGCGCGATCGCACCGCCCGGACCTGCGCGCACGCCGTCGAGTCGTTCGCCGGGCGGGGCCGCGCGGACCTCGTCGCCGAGTACACCCGGGAGGTCCCGGTCGCCGTCATGCACGACCTGCTCGGCATCCCGGAAGCCGAGCGCGCGCCTGCCGCCGACGTGCTGGACCTGTGGTACCGCGCGAAGTTCCAGCAGCCGCGTGACGAGGTGAGGCTGGCCGAGCTGCTGGGCTACGTCAGGAAGCTGGTGGCCTACAAACGGTCGCACCCGGGGGACGACCTGCCGACGCGGTTGATCGAGTCGGGCGCGCTGACCGGGGACGAGCTGGAGGTGATGGTCATGACGTTGATCGGCGCCGGTCACATCACCACGATCCAGTTCCTCGGCACCACCGTCCTGCGCCTGCTCGGCCACCCCGGCCGGCGAGCCGCCCTGCTCGGCGGCGACCTCGACTGGTCCCGCGCGGTCAACGAGCTGCTGCGCCTGGACTCGCCGTCGCACGTGGCGGAGTACCGGTACGCGGGCGAGGACATGACGATCGCGGACACCCGCGTGAAAAAGGGCGACGTGGTGCTGCTGTCGCTGGCGGCGGCGAACCGCGACCCGGACCGGTTCCCCGACCCCGGCACCCTGGACCTCACCCGTGATGCCCGCCCGCACCTGGCGTTCGGCCACGGCGCGCACACCTGCCTGGGCACCCACCTGGTGAAGCTGGAGACGGAGATCGCGATCACCACCTTGTTCGGCCGTCTGCCCGACCTGGCCCTGGACATCCCGAGCGGCGAGGTCGCCTGGGGCTACGCCCCGACGTTCCGCGGCCCCCAGGCCCTCCCGGTCACCTTCACCCCCTCCATGAGCCGACCCTCCCGTCCCCGCTGAGACGCCCTTCCTCGGCGAGGAGGAGCGTGCCGCACGGACCTGCGTACACCCGTGCGGGCGCGGCCCTGGTGCTCAGCCTCCTTCGAGTTCCCGGCGTACGGTGGCGGCGACGCGGGTCAGCGCGGTTTCGAGGTGGCGGCGCTGGGCGGCGCTGAGCGGATCGAACACGAGCCGCTTCACCTGTGCGACGTGTTCCGGTGCGCTTTCGACGAGCTTCTGCCGGCCGGCGTCCGTCAGGGCGGCGAGGGTGTATCGGCCGTCGCCGGGGTCGGTTCGGCGGGCGACCCAGTCGCGGGCCTCGAACCGGTCCATCACCTTCGACAGCCGGGGCTGGGTGCTGTCGCAGAGCCGTGCCAGTTCGCTGAGCCGCATCGTGGCCTCGTCGGCCATGGAGAGCTGGGCCAGGACGCCGTACTCGAAGTTGGAGATACCGGCGTCTCGCTGCAGTTGACGGTCGAGGGCCGCCGGAAGGGCGATGACGACCGTGAGGAGCGCCTGCCAGAGGTCCTGCTGGTCGGCGTCGAGCCAGGGTGACTGAGTGTCCATGCGTCTCATCATACTTGCCCAGGCAAGTTCCATCACTTGCCTGAGCAACCCATCGTGGGCTACTTTCTGACTTGCCTCAGCAAGTGAAATTGCTTTCCTGAGCAAGTGAAGGGGCCGATTTTCGATGGCGGCCGTGCGAGCAGCCCGGCCGACGTCCCGGCCGTGCGACCGCCGGACCCCGAGTGCCCCGAAACGCTTCACCGTCCCGCCCGACCGCCCCATCCGGGGGCGGCGGCGTCAACACACCTTGAAGGAATTGCCATGAAGGCCATACGTTTCCACGAGTTCGGCAACAGCGAGGTCCTGCGCCACGAGGACGTCGAGCGGCCGGTCCCCGGCGCCGGTCAGGTGCTGGTGCGGGTGGCGGCCACGTCGTTCAACCCGGTGGACGACCACATCCGCGCCGGTTTCCTGGCCGAGATGATCCCGATCACTTTCCCGTACGTTCCGGGGCTCGACCTGGCGGGCACCGTGGCCGAACTCGGTGCGGACGTGACCGGCCCGGAGGTCGGCGACCGCGTCGTGGCGATGCTGCCCCTCGACTCCGCCGGTGGCGCCGCCGAGTACGTGCTCGTCCGGGCCGAGTCACTCGCCCCGGCGCCCCGGACGACCGAACTGGTCGACGCCGCGGCGCTGCCGCTGACCGGGCTGGCGGCCTGGCAGACGCTGTTCGAGCTCGCCGAGCTGAAGCCCGGTCAGACCGTGCTGGTCAACGGAGCCGGGGGCGCGGTCGGCAGCCTCGTGGTGCAGCTCGCCGTCGACGCGGGGGCGCACGTGACGGCGGTTGACGCACCGCGGCACGCCGACCGCCTTCGGGGCTACGGTGCGGACCGGGTCACCGGCCCCCTCGACCTCGCCGCGGGCCCGGGCGCCGTGGGCGGCCCGTTCCAGGTCGTGGTGAACCACGTTCGTGTCTCGCCGGAGGAGCTGGCGCAGTTGACGAGTTACGTCGCCGACGGCGGGGTATCCGCCAGCACGGCCGGTCCGGTCCCGGAAGACCCCGCCCGGGGCGTGCGCAGCGCGAGCCTGTGGGTCCGCAGCGACGGAGCCCAGCTGACCGAACTGGTCGCCAAGGTGGATGCCGGCAAGCTCCTGGTCCACGTCGCCGCCCACCGCCCGGTGGCCGAGCTGGCCGCCGTCCATGAGGACGCCGGCGCCGGGCGACTGCCCGGCAAGACGGTGGTGCTCGCTCCCTGATGCACCGAGCGGGCCGCACGCTGTCCGCTGTTCGCTCATGCCGCTCACGCCGGACGTTCCGCCCCTTGCTCCGGCGGTCCCTCGACGTGGAGGACCGGACGGCGGGCGCTCCTCCTGGGGCGCCCGCCGCCCGACGCTGCGGAGGGGGCCCGGACCCGTTGTCACTGGGGCCGCTTAGAGTCTCTCCCACTCGTCACGGTGCGTTGCCGTCGACGGGTCTCATCAGCGTGCCACCGGTTCGGCGGCCGTTCGGAAACAGGGGAGAACAGCGCATGGGGTGGGTGTCGGCGGGCGACTACGAAGTCGCTCTGGAGGCGGGCAAGGTGGTCTGCCGCAACGGGAAGGGGCGGCGGCTGAAGTCCGTTCCGGCCAAGTTGAAGGACGATCCGGCGGTCGTGGGTCTCCGGCAGTTGACCGAGTGGATGGAGCGGCACGAACGCCGGTGCCTGACCGACGTCGAGCAGTGGATGGTGCGCTCGCTGCCCGTTCCCACGGCCGTGCTCGCCAGGGTCTGGCCGGACCCGGCATGGCAGGCGGCCCTGCGGGACGTGGTGGTCACCGGCGCGGACGGCGGGGTCGCCGGGTTCCTGCGCGACGTCGACACCGAGCGCGGTCTGGGCCTCGTCGACCTGGACGGCGACACGGTCCGCATCACCCCGGACGTGGTCAGCGTGGACCACCCCGTGCTCCTCGACGACCTCGACGAACTGCGGGAGTTCGCGGTCGAGCTGGGAGTGCGCCAGAACGTGGAGCAGCTGTTCCGCGAGGTGTGGCGCCGCCCGCCGGGCCTCGCCCCGGAGACCACCTCCGTGGACACGTACGCCGGCGGCGTGTTCAAGGAACTGCGCTTCCTGCACGGCCGCGTCACTCAGCTCGGGTACCGGTCACGCGGGGGATACGCGGTCTGCCCGGTGGTCGAGGACGGCGCCACCGCCGAGGCACGCATCTGGATCGGCGAACACGACGGCTACGACGCGTACGACACCGAGACGGGCCCCCTGGGCTGGACCGACCCCGCGGGGCGCGCGCTGACGGCAGCCGAGGTCGGCCCCGTGGCGTGGTCGGAGGGCATGCGGATGGCGGCGGCGCTCTACGCCGGCCGCGACGTCGAGGACGAGGAGCGGGCGGCATGAGCATCACGACGACGAACACGGACGCGAACACGACGGCCGGGGACGCGAACACGACGACGAGCGCGGACGCGAACACGACGGCAGCGCACGCGACGGCGGCGGGCGCGGCTTCCCTTCCCGGCCAGGCCCGGGGCGAGAGCGCCTCCGGCCCCGCCGCCCAGGCCCGCGCGACAGCCCTGCTGGACGCCGGCGCGATCCTCCCGGCCGGCACCACCGACCGGGACGACGCCGACGCGCTGACCGCCCGCACCTACACGCACACCGCCCTCGGCGACCGCCCCGTGGTCCGCCTCGTGCCCGGCACACTCGGCGAAGCGGAGGACCTGGCCCTGGAGTTCCTCGGGCTGGCCCGGACAGTCGAGGCCCCCGTCGTGGGTCAGGTGCGCCGCGAGACGCTGGGCTTCCCCGCCTGGGCGCTGGTGAACGACCCGGCCAACGGGCACCACGCCCTGGCTCTGGTCAAGGACATCGAGCGGCTGGGCCGGCAGGCCAGGAGCCGTGCCGGAGCGGCCAAGGAGGGCTTCGACGCACTCGGCATCCGGCTCGGCCGGGCCGTGCCCCACTTCCTTCCCACCTACTACGAGCAGGTGGCGCGCCTCTTCCTCCAGGCCGAGAACACCAGCTACGCCGCCTCCTTCTTCGGCAAGGCCCGTGAGGCCGAGCGGGTGCACGGGCTCGTCGTGGACGAGGAGCGGCAGCGCGCTGTCTTCCTGGAGTTCGCCCTCGTCGGCGCGCTGACCGTCAAGGCGCTCCGGCAGTACGTACGGGACTTGGTGGCCCGGCTCGCACCGGCGGACGCCTGGGTGCAGTTCCGCCGTCTGCTGGTCGAGCGCTGCGCGGCCGGCATGCCGCCGTACGCGGCGCTGCCGCAGGACGTGCGCGCGCTGGTCAAGGCCGCCGGGCTGGACCGCGAGGCCGCCGAACGCGAACTGGTGGCCGATCTGATCGGCTCGCCGGGAGTCGTCCGCGCACCCGCCTCGTTCTGGGAGACCTACCGCTCCTCGCTCATCGACCTTGCCCGACGGGACGCGGCCGTGCAGGCCCGCCTCCTGGGATTCTTCCCGGAGACCTTCAGCGAGAGCGGCCGGGACGCGGACGGCGGACCGGGCTGGCTCGGCCTGCTGGCCGAGTCCGGCGCCGATGAGCTGCTGACCGCCCTCCCGGGCCCCTCCGGCGACCCGGCGTCCGACTCCGCCGCCCTCTCCACCCCGTCCGTCTCCCCGGCGGACTGGCTCGCCCGCTGGGAGGCACACCGCGGGCGTGGCCGGGTCACCTCGGGCCGCTGCCCGGGGACCCTCGCTCTGGCCGTCCGGATGGCGGACCGGCTGCGCGCCGACGGGCACCCCGTCGAACTGTTCCAGGGCCGCTGGCAGCGCACCGCCGACCTGGACCTTCTCGACCTCTGCCTGGCCTCCGGCATCCCCGTCGCCGAGCCGGACGACCAGGACGCGGGGACCGCGCGGTCCCTCGGATTCCCGATCGGCCCGTGGCTCACCGACACCACGCCCGGCGCGCGGGATCTCACCGCCGTCGCCGAACACCCCTTCTTCCGCGCCCTGCTGAGCCGGAACGTCGGGAACCTGGGCGACGGACACCGTCAGCGGCTGAGCGACGCCGGCCTGGCGAAGGCCGTGGCGCACCCGGTGCTCTCCGTCATCCTGCGGGAGTGGCTGACCGCCCGCGCCGAGGAGTACGCGGCCGCGCGAGGACTTCCCGGGCTGCGCACCGCCCTCAACAGGCTCTCGTCGTTCCGTTCCGTGGTCGCGGACGTCGCGCCGGAAGCCGTACGACTCATCGAGAGCCACGACATCGTGCCGCTGCTCGCCTCCACGCTGCGTACCGGCATCCTCGATGAACTGGGCTGGCCCGCGCTCGACGAGACCTACGCCGAACTGGCCGCCGAGGCCGCGGCCGCCGGGCGCAGGCAACACAACCGGCGGGAGACCGCCGGCGTCACCGGCGCCTGGCCCGCACTGATCCTGAACACCGTCGAACGGGCCGTCGTCGTCGGCCCGGAAGGCGTCCTGCTGCGGCACACCCTGCGGCTGCCCGCCACCCTCGACCACTGGCGGACGATCGCCCTGCGGTACGTCGACGGGGAGCTGCTGGTCATCTGGTGGGAGGACGGCAAGCAGCGCGGCTACTGGTCGCACCGCCCCGCCGAGATCTTCACCGTCGGCGGCGAGCAACTCCCTCGCTGGGGCGGCTCCGGCCCCTCGGACGAGGTCTGCCTGCCGCTGCCCGGAGGCGGCCGCGCCACGGGCGGCAAGGCCCTGCACGCGGGCGACACCTCCCTCCCGCCCCAGCGCGCCGTCATCTCCGACGGCACCGGCCACTGGCGCGAGGGCCACCAGGGCACGCAGCGGGTGTGGCTGGAGTACGACCCGGCCGGCGGGACGCACGGTCGCGCTTCCCTCCCCGCCTTCCTCCGCTCCGGGGTGCGCGACGGCGCTCGGCTGCTCGCCGAGCACTGCCAGGTGCTGCCCCTCCAGCCCGGCCTGGAGACCACCCCGTTCGGCACGGACGGCACGGTCCTCGGCCGCTGGGTCCGCCGCACGGTCACCGAGACCGGCACGGCCGCCCCCGCCGACGGTCACCGGATCATCGCCGGCACCCCCGACGGTCACACGGTCACCCTGCCGCACCCGCTGCCCGGCGGCGGCTCCCCGGTGCCGCTCGGCGCCCTCGCCCTGCCCGGTGGTTCCCGGCTGGTCGCGGCGCTGAACCACCGCTCCGTGGAAGCGCACCCGGCGGACACGGACGGCACCGGCGGCCGCCTGTGGTCCGTCACCACCGACTCCTCCGGCGGGAACGACGCGGCGGGCACCCCCTATGTGCCTCCCGTCTCCTACTGGCACGCCCTGCGCCCGAGGGACGAGCGGGGCTCCCTGGCCCTGCGGAACCTGACGGACGCCCGGGCGGAGGAGCTGTTCAACGAGGTCGCCGCCGCGGTCGCCCGGCACCTGGAGGCCTTCCGGGCCGTCGAGGAGTACACCGGGCCCTCCTCGCGGGAGCTGACCGAGGAGGCCGCCGCCCGGGTGCTGCCCGAGGTGTCCGACGCCCGGCTCCTCGCCGGCGTCACCGCGCTCGTCCGGAACGCGGTGGACCAGGCTGTCTCCGCCGCCCGGTATGTGGAACCGCCCGAGCCCGTGGAGCCGGCCACCCCCCGGGAGACCGCGCGCACCAAGGGCATGTTCTTCGACCACGAGCCCGAGCACGGCGACGACGCGACACTGCGGGACGCCTCCGCCTGGGGCTCCGAGCGGATGCACGGCAGCTGGTGGGGAGGCGGGAACCGGTGGACCGTGATCCGCCAGATCCTCGCCGTCAACCATGTTCTCGGCGGCGGGCCGGCGTTCGGCCCGCCCACCCCGTCGAAGGTCCCGTTCACCCCTGTGGACGGCTGGCAGCGGGACGAGTACACCGTGCCAGGAGACTCCCTCACCTGGCTCTCCCTCCTCGACAAGCTGCCCGAACTGGCCTACCGGGCCGCCTCGGCGACCACCTCCGCCGCGCACCGCACCGGGCTCCTCGTGCTGCTGGAAGCCCTCGCCGCAGGCCCGCTGGCCGACCCGGCGGGCACGGTCCGGCAGGTGTCGCTCATCGAACCGCTCGGCGGAGCGACGCCCGGGCAAGGACGCCCCGAGGCCGTGCACCGCCTCGGCCAGGTGCTGCGCAAGGGGGCCCGCACGGTCGTCGTCCTCGCCGACCGCGGCCGCAACACCCGGGACGACGCGGCCTGCTGGCTCGCCCTGGACCACGACCCGACCGGCGCCTTCGGACCCGTCCCCGGCTTCACCCTGGACCGCGAGCGCGTTCACCGGCAGGGCATCGCCCGCGACCGGCTCACCCGGCTCACCGCCCTGGTACGGGAGCGGGGCCCGGCGCCCTGGCGCCCGGAGGCCGCCGAGGCGTTCCACACGGCCACCGGAATCGGACCCCTCCAGGCCGCCGCCCTGCTGTCGGCGGCCGTCCAGGAGCCCGGCACCGAGGCGCTCGCGCTGCTCGGCGCGAAGACACGTGCCTTCGAGGAAGCCGCGGCACGGCTGGACGCCCTGCCGCGCGACGACCGGCACGCCCTGCTCCGGGCGCTGCTGCCCGGGGACCCGGCCGAGCTGTGGTCCACCGGCCCCGACGTCCGGGCCGCCGCCGAGGTCTGGCAGGAGCGCCTGTCCTCCCTCGTCCGCGTCCCCGAGGAGCTGGACCTCGACCTCTCGGGCACCACCCCGGGCGCCGTCGACCTGGTCCTCAACGCGGCCTCCCGGACCTGGCTCGCCCCTGGCACCGCCGTCCAGGACGGCACCGGTCGTCCGGGCCCCCGCGTGACGGGCGCACGCGGCACGGTCTCCTCCGCCCTGACCGCCCTGCACACCCTCGCCTACACGCTGCCGTACGGGCACCCCCTGCGGGCGCACCTGCCCGTCGGGCTCGCGGCCCTGCGCGACCGCCTCGCCGACCCGGACCTGGTGCTGGACCTCGGTCTGCACTGGACCGAGTCGGGAAGCCCGATCGGCGCCGTGGTCCGCGCCGCCCACGGGCTCCCCGAGTCCGGCGGCGCCGACGCCGACGGACTGGTCCGGGCCGGCACGGCGCTGCTCCTCGCCCCCGGTTACGGCGACAACGAGAAGTTGCTGATTCGCCCGGCCGGCCTGGCCGGCCCCGACGACCCGGCGTTCGGCCTCGTCGAGGGCACCGTCGTTAGGCACAGCACCGGCGATCTACTCGCCCTGCGCGCACTGCTGAGCGAGGAGACCGACCTGCTGGCCTCGGCGGGCGCCCCCGACGGCTCCCCCCACCACCCGGCCCAGGACCCGACGCGTGCGGTGTCGGAGCTGGTGGCCGAGGCGGCGGACGCCCTCGGCCTGAGCGCGGACACCGCCGCCCTCTACCTGATGCTGCTCGCCCTGCCCGACCCCACGGACCGCAACTGCGCCCGCTGGACCGAGTGGAAGCCCGCACGGATCAAGAAGGCCCGGGCGGAACTCGCCGCCACCGACCTCGTCGTGGAGGCGAAGCGCTCCCGCGCCGGCCGCACCCTGTTCCTCCCCTGCGGCTGGCTGGAACGCGGAGCCCCCGGACTGCCGCTGGAGACCTGGAAGGAACGCCTCTACCCGGTGGCCGGGTCCACCCGGACCCTGCCCCACCTCCCCGTGCCCGCGCTGTACGCGGCCGCCTGGACACGGGTCCGCGACGGCGACGCCCCCGCCTTCGAAGAACTGGACACCCGCGCAACCCGGAAGGGCCGCCGTCGATGACGAACGACACCACGACCACCACGACCGCCACGACCACCTCGGAAGGCAACACCACCGACAGCACCACCACGGGCGGCATCCCGGGCCGGGCGGCGGCGACCGGCCGGGAGCACCGCCAGATCACGCTCCCCGAGGACCGGTACGCCACCGAGCTGGCCTTCCTCGCCGCCCACGACCCCGGCCCCCGGCCGCCCGGCTGGCTGCTCACCCCGCGCGCCGTCGTCACCTTCGTGACGGGCAGCGCGGGCGAGGCACTGGGCCTGCCGAAGGGCGCCGCCCCAGGTGCCGGGGTGCCGCGCCGCCTGGTGATCGAGCAGAAGTTCGTCGGCGAACGCGCCCTGGTCGAACGGTGCGTGGTCACCCTCGCCGGGGAGCGCGGGCTCCTCCTCGTGGGCGAACCCGGCACCGCCAAGTCCATGCTCTCCGAACTGCTGTCGGCGGCCGTCTGCGGGACCAGCGCACTCACCGTGCAGGGGACCGCGGGCACCACCGAGGACCAGCTCAAGTACGGCTGGAACTACGCGCTGCTGCTCGCCCAGGGACCCACCGAGCAGGCCTTGGTGCCCTCCCCGGTACTCACCGCCATGACCCGGGGGGCCGTCGCCCGCGTCGAGGAGGTCACCCGCTGCCTGCCGGAGGTGCAGGACGCTCTCGTCTCGCTGCTCTCCGAGCGGCGGATCGCCGTCCCCGAACTCGCGGGAAGCGAAGGCGCCCAGGTGTACGCGGCCCCCGGGTTCACGCTCATCGCCACCGCCAACCTGCGGGACAAGGGCGTCTCGGAGATGTCCGCCGCGCTGAAGCGGCGCTTCAACTTCGAGACCGTGGGCCCCATCGGGGACGTGGACGCCGAGACCGCGCTCGTGCGGCGCCAGTCGCGGGCAGCCGTCGAACGCGTGGGCGCCGCCTACCAGGTGGACGACGCGGTCCTCGAAGCCCTGGTCACCGCCTTCCGGGACCTGCGCGAAGGCCGCTCCGTAGAAGGCTGGGAGGTCGAGCGCCCCTCCACGGTGATGAGCACGGCGGAGGCGGTCTCCGTCGCGGGCTCCCTGGGCCTGGCCGCCGCCTACTTCCCCGGCGACCGGGACGTGCTCTCCCTCCTGCCGGGCCACATCCTCGGCGTCGTCCGAAAGGACGACCCCGCCGACGCGGCACGGCTGCTGGGGTACTGGGACGGGCCGGTGCGCAGGCGCGCCGAGCAGGGGTCGGCCACCTGGCGTGCCCTGTGGGACCTGCGCGCGGTGCTGGAGAGCTGACGGATGAGCGAGTCGACCATCCCCGGGGCGCGGTCCACCTCGGAAGCCGCTGTGGCGGCCCTCGCGGCGACCGGCCCGGGGCTGCCGTTCCTGATCGGGGTGCGCCACCACGCGCCCTCGCTGGCGGCCGCCCTCCCGGCGCTGCTGGACGCGGCGGCCCCCGACGTCCTCCTCGTCGAACTTCCCGCCGAGTTCCAGCCGTGGCTGGGCTGGCTCGCCCACGAGGAGACCGAGGCGCCGGTCGCGCTGGCCGCCGTGCCCGCGGACGGGCCCGGCGCGGCAGGCGAACGGCGGCCGGCCTTCTACCCGTTCGCCGACTTCTCGCCGGAACTGGTCGCCCTGCGCTGGGCGGCGAGAAACGGCGTCCCGGCCGTGGCCTGCGATCTGCCGCTGGCCGACCGGGCGTGGGCGGGGGACGGCCCCGACACCCCCGCCCCGGTCCCCGGCACCGACTCCGTACCGGTGCCGGGGGAGGGGCACGGGCTGTCCGCCGCGCTCCGGTCCCGGCTCACCGGCCGCGAGGGCGACGACCTGTGGGACCGGTTGGTGGAGGCCCGCGCGCCCGGTTCGACACCCGAGGCGCTCCGCCGCGCCGCCCTGCTCACCGGCTGGGCACTGCGCCACGAGGCCGAGGCGCGGGGCGGTGTGCGCGGCACGGACCTGGTTCGCGAGGCGTGCATGCGCCGACATGTCACCGAGGCCCTGGCGAGTGGGCGGCGGCCCGCCGTGGTGGTGGGAGCCTTCCACACCCCGGCGCTGCTGCCGCCCGCCGCCGGGAGCCACGCGCCGTACGCGTCGGAAGCGCCGGAAGCACCAGCAACGCCCGGAGCGGCGGCAACGCCGACCGCACCAGCAACACCGACCGCACCAGCAGCGCCGCAAGCGGCGGCAGGCACGGAAGCGTCGGACCGGGCCGCCGCGCCCGAGCCGGGTGCGGGCGGCCACCTGCACGGCACCGCCGGGACGACCGGCTGCACGGTCTCCCTGGTCCCGTACACGTACCCACTGCTCGACTCACGCTCCGGCTACCCGGCCGGCATCCGGGACCCGGAGTGGCAGCACATCGTCCTGGACGCGGCCGGGGACCCCGCGGCGCTGCACGAGGCGCTGATCCGCACCGCGGTCCGCGTCTGCGTCGCCCTCCGAGAACAGGGCCACCCCTACGGCCCGGCGGACGGCCGCGAGGTCGTCCGGGTCGCCGGTGACCTGGCCCGCCTGCGCGGCCTGCCCGCCCCCGGCCGCGGTGAACTCCTGGAAGCCGTACAGACGGTGCTCGGGCGCGGAGAGACCTACGGCACGGGCCGCGCCGTCGCCGGAGCCCTCGAACGCGTACTGGTCGGCACCCGCACCGGACGGCCCGCACCCGCCACGCCGCGCAGCGGACTGGGCCCCGCCGTCGAGGCCGAGACCGCGGCGCTCGCGCTTCCCGGGCCGAAGGACGCGCACGAGAAGACACCGCGCGACCTCCGGCTGGACCCGGCGCGCTCCACCCTGGACCGACGCCGCGAACTGCTGCTGCGCAGGCTGACTGTGTGCGGAATCCCCTACGCGCAGGAGCAGGGGGTGGCCGGTGCGGCGGGCGGTGAAGGGCTGACGACGCGCTGGCAGGTGCGGTGGACCCCGGCGACGGCCGCGATGCTCACGGCGGCCGGGGCCCGCGGTGTCACCCCGGCCCAGGCGGCCGAGGGCGTACTGCGGCAGCGGCACGCGGCCGAGCGCGCGGAAGGTGGTCCGACGGCCGCCCAGGTCGTCGGCGGCCTCGCGGAGGCCGCCGCGTGCGGACTCCCCGCCCTGGCCGACGAACGGCTGAGCGAACTCGCCGCCGTACTCCCCGCGAGCGGGACCCTTCCCGAACTCCTCGCCGGCCTCGACCTGCTGGATCGCGTGGACGCCGGCCACCTGCCGGGGCTGGCCGCACCCGACGGTTCCACGGCCCCGGACACCACCGCCCGTGCCGCCCGTACCGCCCACGCGGCCGAACTGCTGACCTCGGCGGCGGTACGCCAGGTCGACGGTCTGACCGGTTCCGAGGATCCCGAGGACGCGCGGGCGCTGCTCGAACTGGCCCAGCGGGCCGACCGGGTGGGCGGCATCCGGCTCACCGCCGCCCTCGCCCGGCTGGCCGCCGACGGCACCCCGTTGATCGCCGCGGCCGCCGGAGCGGTCAGGGTGCTCACGGGCCACGAGGAGGCCGAGTCCTTCGGGGGGCGCGTCGCCTCCTGGGTGGACGGAGCCGCGGACAGCGCCTCCAGGGCCGCGCTCACCGCCCGCCTCACCGGCGTCCTGACGGTGGCGGGCCCGCTCCTGACCGTCGGCGTCGGCGCCCTGGACCCGCTGCTGCACCGGGTCGTGGAGCTGGGAGACACCGCGTTCCTGGCCCGGCTGCCGGCCCTGCGCGGAGGTTTCGACACCCTGAGCCCGGCCGCCCGGGACCGGCTGCTGGACACGGTCGAGGAGCGGCTCGGTGAACGGGTGGACACCCTTGACGCCGAGGACCCGGCCGAGCTGGCCCGCCGGACGACAGCCGACCTAGCGGCCCGCGAGCTCCTGACCGGCCTCGGCCTGCCTGTCCCGCCACCCGCGCGGGACGACCGGATCCCACCGCCGTCCGCCCGCCCCACCGCAACGAGCCCCACCCCCACACCCGCCACCGCCACTGCGCCCGCCCTCGCCACCGCGCCCGACACCGAGGCCGCAACCGCCACCGCGCCCGCCCTCGCACCCGACACCGAGGCCGCAACCGCCACCGCACCCGACACCGAGGCCGCCGCCGCCACGGCCACCGCGCCCGCTCTCGACCCCGCACCCGACACCGAGGCAGCCCCCGTACCCTCCGCCGAACACCTCCCCGCCCCCGGCACCCCGCCCGCCCCCGTACCTTCCACGGGTTCCACCCAGGCCGCCCCCGTGCGGACCCTCGCGCCCGCCGACCGCTGGCGGCTCGTGCTCGGCCGGCGCCCCGATCAACTGCCGTCCGGAGCCGCCCGCCTGGCGACCGCTCTGGACGAGCTGTACGGCGCGGGGCACGGCGAGGGATCCCGTGGCGGCCTGCCCGGTCACGGCGGCTCCGGACCGCGCGGCGGCCGGGAACCGTCGTTCCCCGGCGTCCGCGAGTGGTCCGAGGAACTGGCCGCGCTGTTCGGCCCCGGCGTCCGCGAGGAGGTCCTCGCCGCAGCGGCCGTGACAGGGCGACAGGACGTCCTCGCCGAACTCGACCCGGCGGCCGCCACCCCCTCCGTGGAACTGCTCCGGACGATCCTGCGGTACGCCGGCGGGCTCCCCGAAGCCCGCCTCGCGGCGCTCCGGCCCCTGGTCCGCCACCTGGTCGACGAACTGACCCGGCAGCTCGCCACCCGGCTGCGCCCCGCCCTCACCGGCACGATGACGGCCCGGCCCACCCGCCGCCCGGGCGGCAGGCTGGACCTGCCGCGCACGCTGCGGGCCAACCTGGCCACCGCCCGCCGCACGGCCGACGGAACGATCCAGGTGATCCCGGAGAAGCCCGTGTTCCGCAGCCGTGCCCGGCGGTCGGCCGACTGGCGCCTGATCCTGGTCACCGACGTCTCCGGATCCATGGAGTCGTCCACGATCTGGTCCGCGCTGACCGCCTCGGTGCTCGCCGGGGTGCCGACTCTGAGCACCCATTTCCTGGCCTTCTCCACGGAGGTCGTCGACCTCACCGGCCATGTGCACGACCCCCTCTCCCTCCTGCTGGAGGTGAGCGTGGGCGGGGGCACGCACATCGCCGCCGGGCTGCGGCACGCCCGCGGTCTGATCGAGGTGCCCAGCCGCACCCTCGTCGTCGTCATCAGTGACTTCGAGGAGGGCGCGCCCCTCGCCGGACTGCTGGCCGAGGTGCGGGCCCTGGTGACCACCGGCTGCCACGTCCTCGGGTGCGCGAGCCTCGACGACGCCGGCCGGCCCCGCTACTCGACGGGCGTCGCCGGGCAGCTCGTGGCCGCCGGCATGCCCGTGGCGGCCCTCAGCCCACTCGAACTGGCCCGTTGGATAGGGGAGAAGACCGCATGAACGACGACCGGTTGCCACCCGTCGCGCCGGAGGTCACGGCCACGCTGGTGGAGGACCTCTCGCCCCGGCTGCGTAAACGGCTGGACGCGGCGGTCACGAAGATCGGCGCCCGCCCGAAGCGCCGCGACGGGGACACCGTGACGATCGAGGTCGACGACGAGACCGAGTTGCGCCTGCACGCCCCGGCCGGCGTGGTGGCGACGACGGACGCCATCACCTGCGGCTGCCTCCTCGCCCCGGCATGCGTCCACCGTGCGGCCGCCGCCTGCGCGGCCCCCGCGGCGGACCCGCCGCCGGAGCCCGTCGACCGGCCCACCGAGGAGGCTCCCGAACCCGGCTCGGCAGCGGACCCGGCCCGTGCACCCGGCTCCGTGACGGACCCGGCCCCCGCTTCCGACTCCCCGCCCGAGGGGGCGACCCCGGCCCAGCGCACCGCCGCGGACGCCCTGTGGTCGGCGGGCGCCGCCGTGCTGGAGGCCGGCGTCGACGGGGCCGGCGCCGTCACCCAGTCGGCCCTCCTCCGGGCCGCGCACACCGCCCGGCTCCGGCAGCTGCCCCGTGCCGCGGCCGCCGCGCTGTCCGTCGTCACCCTGCTGCGCGCAGCCCGCGCGGGTGACCCGTCCTACCGCACAGCCGACCTCGTCACGGCCCTGGCCGAACTCCTCGGCACCGCGCACCGGGTGGGGACGACGTCCGGGGCGGAGCTGGCCGCCGTCCGAGGCCGGGCCCGCCGCCCGTACAGCCCGGACGGCTCGCTGCGCCTGTACGGCCTGTTCACCGAACCCGTGGTCACCGACTCGGGGCACGGTGGTGTCCGCACCTGGGTCGCCGCATCCGACGGCCGCCTCTTCACGGTCGGCGACGTGGCGCCCGGCGGCGTCGGACGCGCCCTGGGCGTGGCCGACCGGGCCGTGCGCCTGGGGGACAGCGCGCTCACCCACCGGGAGCTGGGCCGGGCCGGCCTGGCGGTCTCCGGGGCGACGGCGTCGCCGGACGGCAGACTGGGGGCCGGAAAGGGCGTCAAGGCCGTAACCGCCCGGGGTGCGGCATGGACGGAACCGCCGCTCGCCGCCCTGTGGGAGACGCCGCCGTCCGAACAGGCCGCCCGCGCCCTGCGGTCCACCGCCCGCTACGCGGACCCGGAGGGCGGTGGCAGCGACCTGCTCTTCCTGGACGTCGAACTGCTCGGCGCGGTAAGGGAGTCGGGCGGCTCCTGCCTGATCGCGCGGTGCGAGGGTGACGTTCTCGTCCGGCTCGCCGTCGCCGACGACGACCCCGCGCTGGCCCATCGCGACAACGTGACGCTGCTGGCCGCGGCACCGGGGACGCGGCTGCGGATCATCGGCCGTCTGGTGCCCGCCCCCCACCCCCGGCTCACCCTTCTGGCCTGCTCGCACCCCTCCGGCGAGGGCACGATCGACCTCGGCTTCGACCGCCTGCGCCGCGCCGACCTCCCGGACCCGAACGCCCCCGTGCACCCCGCCCCGCCCGGGCCCGGAGACTCCGGCGCGCACTCGCCGCTCTACCTCCTGGAGCGTCGGGTGGAACAGACGGTCCCGGCGGGCCGTGCGGCCCTGGGTCTGCTCGGCGACGTCACCGCCGAGACCCGCCGGATCCGCCGCGCGGGTCTCCCCACGGCCGCCGGACTCCTCACCGCCCTGTGCGCATCGGCGGCCCAGCGCGACCGCGATCTGTTCGGCCGCCTGCTCCCCGCCGACACCGACGGCTTCGCCTCCTACTGGCTGGCCGCCGCCCGCTACACGGCCGCCGTGGCCGAGTCCCTGTGCTCGGCGGCCTGGGAACCGGCGCAGGAGGGCGTTGCCCAGGCATTGCCCACTCCGGCGTCCCTGCTCACGAGCTCCGAAGCGGCACACGGCATCATGCAGGCATGATCACCATTCACCTGAAGTACGAGATCGACGCGGACAAGCTCGAGGACTTCGAGGAGTACGGTCGCCGCTGGGTCCGCCTCGTCAACCGTTTCGGCGGAACGCACCACGGCTACTTCCTGCCGAGTGAGGGCGACAGCGACATCGCCTACGCCCTCTTCTCCTTTCCCGGCCTTGCCGCGTACGAGCGGTACCGCACGGACAGCATGTCCGACCCGGAGTGCCAGGAGGCGTTTCGGCTGGCCCGTGACACCCGCTGTATCAAGCGGTACGAGCGCCGCTTCCTCCGGCCGCTCGACGACCTCGCCTAACCGCCGTAGTCGTCGTGGTGGCGGACCCAGTCCATGATCCCGGCCTCCTCCTGGCGCCCGAGGGGGGTCAGGTCCAGATAGTTGAAGGTGCCGTTGAGGAGGTCGGTGCCGCGCGAGTACGTCGAGTAGGTGTGGAACACCCGGTCGCCCTCGCGGAGGAAGACGCTCAGGCCGTGCTGCTCGCCGCTCAGGGCCCAGGACCCGACTCCGGCCTCCCGCAGCTCTTCCTTCGTGCGGAAGTTGAAGAGAACGGGCGTCACGGATTCATCCATGGTGACGTGGAAATCGTAGTTGAACGACGTGCCGTGGGAGGAAAACCAGGGAAAGGTCCACTCCATGCGCTCACGGAACTTCGTGATCCGCGCGAGAGGCGCGCGCGAGACCGCGGCGAATGATGTCCGGGCCGCGTGCAGATGCGCCAAGTGGCCGATGTTGTCTGCGAGGAGCGAGCACCCGGTGCAGCCGGCCTCCCAGTCGGGTGCCAGCATGAAGTGGTAGACGATGAGCTGGCTGCGACCGTCGAACAGGTCGACGAGGCCTGCCGTGCCGTCCGGACCGTCGAAGACGTACGGTTCGGTGACCTCGACCATGGGCAGGGCCCGGCGCTGTGCGCTGAGCGCGTCCCGTTCCCGGTCGAACTGCTTCTCCCGTGCCAGTAGTTCCTTCCGGGCAGCTAACCATTCTTCTCTCGGAACAATCGCCGGACTGTTCATTCTCGGTCCTCGCTGTCGTCGTGCATTTCCACCTGTTCCACCTGTTCCACCTGTCGGAACGTTACGTGAGGAGGCGGACGCTCTGTCTGTCGTACTGCTGGTTCATGGCCTGTACCACCGTCCCGAGCACTTCGGCAGAGTGGCGGAACGCTTGCGGACCGCGGGAATCGAGGTCGTCGTGCCCGAGCTCCACCGGGGCTCGCTGGCCGCCGACACCGCGGCGGTCCAGGGCGCCGTCGACTCCCTGACGGAGCCTCCGCTCGTGCTCGGCCACTCCTACGGCGGGTCGGTGATCACCGGAGTGCGCGGAGCGGGACAGCTGGTCTATCTGGCGGCCTTCGTGCCGGACACCGGCGAGAGCGCGGCCACCCTGGGCGGGGCGTCGCCGCGACTCCAGGAGGCGATCAACCCCGAGCCCGACGGATCGACCACTCTGCGTCCCGAGTTGGCCGCCGAGGTCCTCTACAACGGCTGCTCCGAACCCCTCGCCGCCTGGGCGGCCGGCCTGCTCCGCCCGCAGGCCCCCGGCTGCGGACGAGGAGTCCCGCTCCATCACAGCTGGAAGGACACGCCCTCCACCTACGTCGTCTGCGCCCAGGACCGGGTCATCGACCCCGCTCTGCAACGGAACATGGCCGCGCGGTGCACCGTGGTACGTGAGTGGCGGACGGGCCACTCCCCGTTCGTGGGGCACCCTGGTCTCCTCGCCGAACTCCTGGAGGAACTCATGCGGCGTTAACCGATCCGTCACGGCCTCTTCCGTTCTGTTCGCTTCTCTTGGAGCATCCTGTTCGCTTCTGTCCCCCACAATCCAAGAGGCCCCTCACTCATGGCTGATATGAATCGGCGCCGCTTCTTCCGGATAGCCGGTGCTACGGCGGGATTCGCCGCACTGTCGGGCAGCATCGACCGCGCCGCCGCCATCCCCGCCCACCGGGCCTCCGGGACGCTCCAGGATGTCGGACACATCGTCGTCCTGATGCAGGAGAACCGTTCCTTCGACCACTACTTCGGGGCGTTGAAAGGCGTGCGGGGGTTCGGGGACCCGCGGCCCGTGACGCTGCCGAGCGGGAAGTCCGTCTGGCATCAGGCCGACGCGACGGGCAAGGAGACCCTGCCGTTCCACCCGACCGCCGACGACTTGGGGATGCAGTTCCTCCAGGGCCTCAACCACGACTGGGCGGGCGGCCACCAGGCGTACAACGACGGTCGGTACGACCGCTGGATCCCGGCCAAGACGCCGACGACGATGGCCCATCTGACCCGGGACGACATCCCCTTCCACTACGCGCTCGCCGACCGGTTCACCGTGTGCGACGCCTACCACTGCTCGTTCATCGGGGCCACCGACCCCAACCGCTACTACCTCTGGTCGGGGCACACCGGCAACGACGGTACCGGCGGTGGACCCGTCCTCGGCAACGAGGAGCGCGGCTACGGCTGGACGACGTACCCCGAACGGCTGGAAGAGGCCGGGGTCTCCTGGAAGATCTACCAGGACATCGGCGACGGCCTGGACGGCCCGGGCGGCTGGGGCTGGATCGACGACGCCTACCGGGGCAACTACGGCGACAACTCGCTGCTCTACTTCGACAAGTACCGCGACGCCCAGCCCGGGGACCCGCTGTACGACAAGGCGCGCACCGGCACGGACGTGGCCGGCGGCGACGGCTACTTCGACGGCATCGCCGCCGACGTCCGGGCCGGAACCCTGCCGCAGATCTCCTGGGTCGCCGCCCCGGAGGCCTTCACCGAGCACTCCAACTTCCCCTCCAACTACGGCGCCTGGTACATCGCGCGGCTGCTGGACGCGCTGACGTCCGACCCCGAGGTGTGGAGCCGGACCGCCCTGTTCATCACCTACGACGAGAACGACGGCTTCTTCGACCACGTCGTGCCGCCCTATCCGCCGACCTCCGCCGACCGGGGCCTGTCCACGGCCGACACCTCGACCGAGGTGTACGCGGGCGGCGCCTCGTACGGCCCCGGGGTCTACGGACTCGGGCCGCGCGTCCCGATGCTGGTCGTCTCGCCCTGGAGCACCGGCGGCTATGTCTGCTCCGAGACCTTCGACCACACCTCGGTGCTGCGGTTCATGGAGCAGCGTTTCGGCGTGCGCGAGCCGAACATCTCACCGTGGCGGCGTGCCGTCTGCGGCGACCTGACCTCCGCCTTCGACTTCGCCCGCACCGGGCCCGCCCCCGGCGACCTGCCGGACACCTCCGCCTACGAGCCCCCGGACCGCGAACGCCACCCCGACTACCGGCCCACCCCGCCCGCGGTCGGATCGCTGCCGAAGCAGGAGCCGGGCAGCCGACCGGCCCGGCCGCTTCCGTACGCCCCCTACGTCGACGGCGCCGTCGACGCGCGCACCGGGAAGATCGCGCTCACCTTCAGCCCGGGCACGGCGGCCGGCGCGCAGTTCTACGTCACGTCCGGGAACCGGACCGACGCCCCGTGGACGTACACCGCCGAGGCCGGCCGGACGGTGTCGGACGCCTGGAACTCCGCCTACTCCGGCGGCACCCACGACCTCACGGTCCATGGCCCCAACGGCTTCCTCCGTACGTTCAGGAGCCCGGGTTCCACCGTCGGTCCCGAGGTCACCGCCCGCCACAACGACGGGAGCGGCAACCTCGACCTGACCCTCACCAACCCCGGCGACACCGAGGTACGCCTCACGCTCTCCAACGCCGACACCTACGGGGGAGCGGAGCAGTCGGTCACCGTCCGGCCCGGCGCCACCGTGTCGCGCACCATGGACCTGAGGGCGGGAAGGCGCTGGTACGACGTGTCCGTCACGGCCGAGGGCGACCCGGTCTTCCGGCGCCGCTTCGCCGGTCATGTCGAGACGGGCGACGCCGGGGTCAGCGACCCGGCAACGGCCACGGGCTGACGCGACGGAGTACCCGACGGCGAAGCGGCGGGGCCCGGACCGTCTCCGCGTTCGAACGGCCCGGCCCCGCCTGGTCACGCAGGGCCGGGCGGGTTTGTTCAGACGGCTCCGCCGCCGCCGCTTCCTCCGGCACCGGACGCGGCCTTGATCCCGCGGGTGATGTCGTCGAGGACGGACAGCTTCGGCGCGTCCTTGTTGACGTCGAACCCGGACCGGACCACGACGAGCATGTCCTTGGATGTGGGGGAGGGGAACACCAGCGATTCCACGTAGCCGTCGTCGCCCTTCTCCGTCACCACCTTCCAGCGCACGACATAGCCCTTACCGCCCGCCACCGTGACGGCCTCGGACTTCAGCTCCTCGTGCGAGGAGATCTTCCCGTAGCTCTTACCGCCGTAGGACTCCTGCGCGTTGAGGACGATGTCCTTCTTGGCCGCCTCCTCGGGCGTCCCCGCGGTGAGCTTCATGGCAGCCGCCGGGGCGGAGAACACCCCGCCGCGCACGCAGGTCTCGGCGGTGTCGCCGGGGCAGGGGTGCTCACCCGTCGTCAGTCCTGCGCCGACCGCCCCGGAGGTTCCCTTCCAGCCCTTGGGCACCGGAAGGCTGATCCCTGCGGCCAGATCCGTCGCGAAGCCCGGTTCGGTCGGCGGAAGCCGGTCACCGGGTCCCTGACCGTCTCCGTTCTCCCCGCCGTTCCCCCCGTCGCCCTCCTGGCCGTCCTTCTCGCCGCCGTCCGGTGCGCCCGGCGGATCGGGGACGGCGGACGGCGAGGAGGCAGCCGTGTCCGGCCGGCCGCCGCCGTCCTCGCCGAGCAGATACACGCCGCCCCCGATGGCGGCGAGCACCACCGCGCCCACCGTCACACCGACACCGATGCGGATTCCGCGACGACGCCCCGCGCCGGGCGACGCGCGGACGTGGCCGGTCCACTGGGCTCCGTCCCACCAGCGTTCCTGAGCGGGGCCATTGCCTGAGTGCCCGGGGTCTGGATGCCAGCCGGGCGGGGTCATCTGGGTCACGGGGGCACCCTATGCGGACCGGGTGAGAATCACATGAACTGCGCGCGCCGCCCTCGATCCCGTGGTTCAGGGTTCGATCAGCCCGGAGCGGATCGCGTAGCGGGTGAGCTCCAGGCGGTCGCGCAGACCGAGCTTCTGGAGCAGGTTGGCGCGGTGCCGCTCCACCGTCTTGACACTGATGACGAGCAGCTCCGCGATCTCCTTGGAGGAGTGGCCCTCGGCGACCAGCTTGAGGATCTCCTCCTCGCGCTCCGTGATGGCCCGCGCCGGCAGGTCCTCGCCGTCCCTGACCCGGTCGAGGAAGTTGCGGATGAGCGCGGTCACCGCGCCCGGGTAGAGGAACGGCTCGTCGCGCATCGCCGCCCGGCAGGCCTCCACCAGGTCGCGGTCCGCGACCGACTTGAGGACGTACCCGGCCGCCCCCGCCTTCAACGCCTCGAAGAAGTACTGCTCGTTGTCGTACATCGTGAGCATCAGGATCCGCAGGCCGGGCATGACCCGGGACAGCTCGCGCGCCGCCTGGAGGCCGGTCAGGCGGGGCATCGCGATATCCAGAATGACCAGGTCGGGCTGTTCGACACGGGCCATCTCGATGGCCTCGGCGCCGTCGCCCGCCTCGGCGACGACCGTCAGGTCCGGTTCTCCGTCGAGGATCAGCCGGACGCCGCGGCGCACGAGGGCGTGGTCGTCCGCCAGGAGAATGCGGGTCGGAGCGGTCGTACCCCTGGAAGGCGTGGCGATGGACGGTGAGGTGGGCATGGTCACTTGCTTCCGTTCGGGACGGGCACATCGAGACGTACTTCGGTGCCGCCCTGCGGGCCGGAACCGAGGAAGACCTCGGCGCCGATCAGCAGAGCGCGTTCGCGCATACCGCGCAGGCCCGCCCCCTCCGGGGCGTCCCCGAGGCCGCGGCCGTCGTCGCGGATGCGCAGCTCCACTCCGCCGGGGCTGCGCCGCAGCGACAGTTCGAGCCGGGTGGCGCGGGCATGCCGGACGGTGTTGGTGAGGGCTTCCTGCGCGATCCGGTAGACGACCAGTTCGGCCTCGGCGCCCAACGCGGGCAGGTCCTTGCCCGTCCGGCGGCGGATCGTCAGCCCGTCCGGCGTCGGGGTCTCGGTGATCAGCGCCGTCAGCGCGCTCACCAGGCCCAGCTCCTCCAGCACCCCGGGCCGTAGCCGGCGGGCGATCCGGCGGATCTCGTCGAGCGACCCCCGGGTGATCTCCTGGACCTGCCGCAACTCCCCGCGCAGCGGCTCCGGGGCGTGGTCGGCGACCCGCTTCAGCTCCAGCAGGACAGCGGTCAGCGTCTGCCCGACCTCGTCGTGCAGCTCCTGCGCCACACGGCGGCGCTCGGCCTCCTGCGCGGAGAGCGCGCGCGCACTGCTGGTGGCCCGCTCGGCCTCCAGCCGGTCCAGCATCGTGTTGAACGTCTCGATCAGCGCGGCGATCTCCCCGTGACCCGCGACCTCGGGGCGCGGGCTCGGACGCAGCAGATCGGTGGTCGTCATCGCGCGGGTGACGCGCTGGAGCGGGAAGAGGCCGAGCCGGAGCAGGGCCGCGTTGGCCGCGAGCATGAAAGCGATGCCGCCGGTCAGGATCATGGCCTCGGTCAGCAGGACCGGGGTGGAGACAGTGATCGGCCCGAGCAGCAGCAGGGCGCCGGCCGCCACCAGCACGGCGGCGTTGAGTAGGAAGATCCGCCAGAACAGGGACAAGGTCGAACGGCTCCTTCGGAGGTCGGGTCTGTGGCGCGCTGACAGCCGTGCTGACAGGCTCCACTATCGCCGCTGCGCGGGCGGACGGCCGTCGCCGCCCGGGCCTGCCACTCCGACACCCCCGCGCGCCCGGTCTGCATGGTGCGCACCCCCGGATATGGGTGCTGTCCCCGATGGTCCCCGGCGGCCTCCGCCGACGACCATGAGGCCAGGGCCCAGGGGGCCCTGCCCCGTGCCGCACCGCGGGGGCCGGAGCAACAGGAGCCGAGAGGGTTTCCGTACCGGGAGGGAGACACCATGCCCACGTACGACGAGCGGCTGCGTGACCTGGAGGAGCAGCTGCGTGACGACGATCCCGGGTTCGCCGAGGCGATGTCCGGCGGGACCCCGCGTACCCCGCGCGAGTACCGCCGCCGCAACGCCTGGGTGGGGCTCGCCGTCGGGCTCGCCGCACTGGGCACCGGTATCGCCGTGGGCCACGGTCTCCTGATCGCCGCCGGCCTGGTCGTCTCCGGAGCGGCGGCCCAGCTCTTCGACCCGCAGCGCGGACGTCTGCACGGGCGGGACATCCCCAGCGCCCGCTGACCCGCACCCCTCTTCCCGGCGGTGCCCGCACGCACCGTCCCACCGGCCGCCCCCTTTCCGGTCGGGCGTCGAGGCCTCGTCCCGACCTCCGGGCGGGGCCTTCGCCCGTACGGGAGAGAGGAGCGCCGTACGTGAGGTCGGACCATAGGCTCGGTGTGTCATAGGCTGCATGTCCGGATCCGGCCGAGGCAGGGAGTGACGGATGCCCGTCGAAGGGCAGCCTGTGCGGCAGTCCCGCACCCATGAACTCGTGCTCCGCAGCATCGAGGAGCGGGTCTTCGCCGGGGAGCTCCGCGCCGGTGACCGGCTGCCGCCCGAACGGGAACTGGCTCGACCGCTACGACGGTGAGGTGCGGCAGGACGACGCCGACGTCCCGCCCTCACGACTCGACACCCGGGACGCGGTGGTGACGGCGTCGGCCGTCGGCTGCGCCGAGACCGGCACGATCTTCCTGGACGGTTCGCCCGGCCAGGGCCGCCGGGCGCTGTCCCTCGTCCCCGATCTGCACCTCTGCGTCGTGGACCTCTCCACCGTCGAGCCAGGCGTGCCCGAGGCGGTGGCGCGCCTGGCGCCCGAACGGCCGACGCCCCTGATCAGCGGCCCGTCCGCCACCTCCGACGTCGAGCTGGAGCGGGTGGAGGGGGTGCACGGCCCCCGGACGCTGGTGGTGGTGATCCGCACGGACGCGTAGCCCTAAGGGCTGTCCGGCGGTCCGTGATCCACCGTCACCGCCGCCTCGCCGAACGTGATCCGCGTCCGCGCCCCGTCCTGCGCCCAGCGCACCTCGACCGTGTCACCGGCCACCCTCACCCGGCCCACCACCTCGGCAGGCTCCGGGTCGGCTTCCGGGTCGGCGGTGAGGGAGGCCAGAGCGGCCAGGACCACCGTGCCGGTCACCTCGGCGGCGAGCCGGGGCACGGTCGCCCGACGCGCGAACGCCGTCCCCTGCGGGGCCCGTACGTCCTCGGGAGCCTCCCAGCCGTGCAGCCCCCACAACCGTGAGCGCACCGCGCCGCCGGGGTCGGTGGCCCAGCCCGTCAGCTCGGCCCGCGCCCCGTCCGGCGCGCCCAGCACCCGGTGCACCCGCAGCTCGTGGCGGCCCCGCGCCACGATCGCGCTCTCCACCCGCAGCCCGGGGACGGTGGACGGGCCCGCCGGGAACACCGGCAGGTGCCAGGAGGCCGCCCAGCCCCAGCCGTCGCCGTGCCCGGACCCGAGCGGATGGATGCGCCGCCGTGCGCTGCGCGCCCCGCCGACGGTCACCGACAGGTGGTTGTCCGCGGTGTTCGCCCCCGAGGTGGGCCCGGTCACCGTGGAGTACGCGAGCCGCGCGTAGTGCGGGTCCTCGTCGGCCGCGGACTCGCCCTCGTCCGGGCGGACGTGGTCGCTGCCGTGGTTGTGCAGCCGCACCACGCCGTCCGCCCGCGTCGACTGCACCAGAAAGCCCGCCGCAGGCACGGACAGCACCTGGTCGGGTCCCTCGCTCGGAGCGGCCTCCTCCGGCGACGACCAGAATGGATGCTCGGCGGGAGCCAACAGGGACACGAACGCCTTCGACGCCCAATAAGGCGATGCGGGGCCTGAATAGGTCTGCAGCGTCGCCGCGTGCGGGCCGTGCCAGCCGAAGCTCAACAGCCCGCTCCCGTCGACCGCGCCGCGCTCCAGGAAGTACCGCAGCGCCCCGCTGACCACCCGCCGGGACGCCCCCGGGGCGAGCGGCGTGTGCCCGGTCACCGCGCCCAGACCCACAGCTGTGCTCGCGGCGAAACGATAGGTCAGCGAGCGCCCGAAATGCAGCGGGGCCCCGTCGCCGCCGAACATCAGCGAGAAGCTCCCCAGATGCTCGCGCAACCGCGCCCCGTGCCGTGCCGACTCCCGCGCGTCGCCCGACAGATGGGCGTCGAGCAGCGGATACAGGTGCAGCGCCCAGCCGTTGTAGTGGTCAAAGGCTCGCCCGTCCCCGTCGGCGTACCAGCCGTCGCCCCGGTACCAGCTCTCCAGCAGCTCCAGAGCCCGCTCCCGGGCCCGTGCCGTCTCCGCGTCGCCCCGGCCCACCGACTCCAGGAAGCCGGCCACGGTGTACGGGAAGAGATACCAGTTGTTGCCCGCCGGAACGTGCCGCAGCGCGCCCCGCAGCCAGTGCTCCGCCCGGTCCCGCACGTCGGGCGTCAGCCGCTCCCAGAGCCAGGGCCGGGTGAGCCGCAGCCCGAGGGCCACCGAGGCCGACTCCACCATCGGCTGCCCCTGCACATCGTGGTCCAGGATCAGCGGCCAGGACTCCGCGTCGTCCCGGCCCGGTGTGCGCGTACCGGCGTCGAGCCCGTCCGCGTACCGTTCCAGCAGTCCGTTCGGGTCCTTGCCGCCCGCCCCCGCGACCCGGAAGCCGGCCGCCAGGAACGTGCGCGCGTATCCCTCCAACCCGTCGGAGCGGACGCCCGAGTGCGACGGGGGACCGGGCAGGTCGAGCCGGGCGCCACCCGGCGTGGCCCACTTCCAGGCGGCGTCCAGCATCCCGTCGGCGGCCGCCTCCCAGTGGGCGCGGGTGTATCCGGTGTACGGGCTCGACACGCGGTCTGCCGGAAGCAGTTCGAAGAGGGCACCAGGGGAGACGGTCATGCGGGAATCCTGAGCGACTGATCAAAGAGGGTCAATGGATCGATCACAAGCAGGCTAAACCGATCAAACGCTCATGGAGGGGCGAGCCTGTAGGCTCGTCGGCGGGGAAGCCGGTGCGCTTACCATCTTTCCCGACATGGACACCATCAGCCTCTGGCAACTGGCCGCACTCGCGGCGGCATCCACTCTCGTCGGCTTCTCCAAGACGGCTGTCAGCGGTGCCAATACGATCAGTCTCGCGGTCTTCGCGGCCGTTCTCCCGGCCCGCGAATCGACCGGGGTGCTGCTCCCGATCCTCATCGTCGGCGATCTCCTCGCCGTACGCGTCTACCGCCGTCACGCCCACTGGCCCACCCTGCTCCGGCTGTTCCCCGCCGTCGCCGTGGGCGTCGTGGCGGGGACCCTGTTCCTGCTGTGGGCCGACGACGCGGCGGTCCGTACGTCCATCGGCGCGATCCTGCTGTTCATGACGGGCGTGACCCTGTGGCGCCGCCGGATCGCGGAGAAGGAGACCGGGCCCGGGGCGGACGCCGGGCCCGGGGCGGACGCCGGGCCCGCCGGGGGCGACGAACCCGCCGCCGGCACCGGTCGGACCGCCGCGCGCGGCTACGGGGTTCTCGGCGGGTTCACCACGATGGTCGCCAACGCCGGCGGGCCGGTGATGTCGCTCTATCTGCTCTCGGCCGGCTTCCGTAAGCTCGGCTTCCTCGGCACCTCGGCCTGGTTCTTCCTGATCCTGAACGTGTCCAAGGTGCCGTTCAGCGTGGGCCTCGGCCTGATCGACGCTCGCTCCCTGCTGCTCGACGCCTGCCTGCTGCTCTTCGTCCTGCCCGGGGCCTACCTGGGCCGGATATGCGTCGACCGGATCAACCAGAAGGTCTTCGACCGGATCGTCATCGGTGCGACGGTGATCGGCGGACTTCAACTGCTGCTGATCTGAGGCAGCCGGACCGCCGGACCGCCTCCTCAGGGAAGCAGCAGCCAGTCCGCTCCCACGGCGGCCAGCAGCCCGGTCCCCAGCAGCCAGCTGGCCAGCCGGGTGCGTCCGTTCCTGCTGAGCTCGATCACCACGCCGCACAGAATGAGCGCGAGCCCGTAGACGCCGACGACGAGTACCGACGAGCGGCTCGCGATGCGCAGCCCGAGCACGAGGGCCATCGCCGCCATGCCCACCGAGGAGAGCACGATCCGCAGCCGCCGGGCCTGGCGCGGGGTGAGTCTCTTCCCGCCCTCACCACCAGAGACATCTCCTCCGACCGTAGGCGTCTCCGCAGCCGTCTCCGTGGCCGCTCCCGCCTCCGTGGCCGCTCCCGTCTCCGTGGCGGCGTCGGCTATCGGGGATCCGGTGCCCCCGTCTTTCTCGCGCTGGTCGCGGTGCTGGTCCTGGTCCTGGTCCTGGTCAGAAGAAGTGCTCATGGGGCCGGATCGTAGTAGCTGCACGGAGCCGGGACCCGCAGACCCGGTTCTTCCGCTCCTGGCTCCGCCCGCCCCGCCCCGGCCTTCGGGCTACCTCCGCAGGCGGGGCGCCTCGGCCGCCGCGTCGACCGTCGGGCCTGCCTCCACCCGGTCCGCCAACTGCCGCGCCCAGTCGGACAGTTCCGCGACCGCGATCCCGTGGGGCCGGGACGCGGCGAACGGGACGAGCGCCCCCGCACCCCGGCGCAGCAGCCGCGCGCCGCCCGCCGTGTTGCCCCGCGCCGAATGGGTCAGCCCCACCGCGAGCTGGGCCAGCCCCCGCCAGAGCTCGCGCTCGTCCTCCGGACCCGACTTCCAGGCGTCCTCGAAGACCTCGTGCGCGTGGAACGGCATTCCCGCGTCCAGTAGTCGCTGCGCCTCCCGGAGCGTCTCCGAGGGCGTGCGGACGACCCCCTCCGGCTGTCGTTCGACGCCGGGCGTGCCGTACGGCAGGGGGCGTCCCAGCCCGTCACGGGGGCGCGCGTTGCGCGCCCGGCCCTCGGCATCACGGTCTCTGCGCGTCTCGTTCACCCCTCGATTGTGCCTCGCACCTGCGGAGAATCGTGGGAACCCTGTCGACGAGCACCCGCGCACGACTAGGCTCGACCGTCGAGAAGACTGCCTCTGTGGGAAGGGTGGGCATGAAGCCGTCCCAACCGTTGTACGAGCGTGAACCGGAACTCGCCGCCGCCGCGGAGGCGGTGGACGCCCTCTGCGGTGCGCAGGCCGTCGGCGGACTCCTGGTATTCAGCGGAGAGGCGGGGATCGGCAAGACCGCGCTGCTCGCGGAGATCCGGAGGATGGCCGCCGACCGCTGCACCGTCTGGTCCGCCCGGGGAGGCGAGACCGTCACCTCCGTACCGTTCCACGTCGTACGGCAGTTGCTGCAGCCCGCACTCGACCAGTTCCCGCCCGACGAGACCCGCGCCCTGTTCGGCGACTGGTACGAGACGACCGCCCCGGCCCTGGGGCTCGCCGAGCCGAGCGGGCCGCAGCCCGATCCGCAGGGTGTGCGCGACGGCCTGGACTTCGTCGTCGGCCGACTCGCGTCCCGCCTCAGCCACCGCCCGTTACTGCTCATCGTGGACGACGCACACTGGGCGGACGGCGAATCCCTCGCCTGGCTGGCCTCGTTCACGGCCCGCCTCGGTGAACTGCCGCTCCTGGTGGTGCAGGCGCACCGCCCGCAGGAGCTGGCCGAGCGCGACGCCAACTACATCGCCGACCGCGAGGCCGAGCGTGGCTTCGGCAGTGAGGGGACGGTGACCCGGGTCGCCCTGCGGGCTCTGACTCCGGACGCCACCGCCGTACTGGTCCGCGCGGGCCTCGGTGATCACGCCGACGACCCGTTCTGCCGTGAGGTGTGGGCCGTCACCGGAGGCAATCCGTACGAGGCGGTCGAACTGGTCGCCAAGGTCCAGGACCGCGAACTGCCGCCGGTGGAGGAATCCGCGGGCGAACTGCGCGAGCTCGGCGCGTCCGCCAGGGGCAGCGGCCTCGTCGCCCGCCTGGAACGGCTCGGCACGAACGCCAACCGGTTCGCCTGGGCCGCAGCGGTGCTGGGTACCGACATCTCGCAGGAACTGGCCGCCACACTCGCCGGAATGAGCTCGGCGGAGGCCGCCGACTGCACCGCCCGGCTGCGTGACGCCCGTATCGTCAGCGGCTTCGACCCGTTGGAGTTCGTCCACCCGCTGATCGCGACGGCGGTCTACCGCTCGATCCCGCCGGCCACCCGCACCGCCATGCACGGGCGCGCCGCCTGGGCGATCACCCGGGCCGGCCTCGGTGCCGCCGCGGCCTCCCGGCACCTGCTGGAGGTCCACCCGGACGACGACCAGGAACTGGTCGGGCAACTGCGGGAAGCCGCCGGCCAGCACCTCGCCGTCGGTGCGCCCGAAGCGGCCCGGCGCTGCCTGGAACGGGCCCTGGAAGAGCCTCCGCGCCCCAAGGACCGGGCCGTCCTGCTGTACGAGCTGGGCTGCGCGACGCTGCTGAGCTCCCCGCCCACCACGGTCCAGCACCTGCGCGCCGCCCTGGACATGCCGGGGCTCGACGACGGGCTGCGGGTCGACGCCACCTTCCGGCTCGCCGCCGCGCTCGCCCACAACAACCAGCTCAAGGACGCGGCGCTCTCGCTGGCCGCCGAGGCGGCGCGCACCGCACCCGGCCCCGGGCTGATGCGGCTGCAGGCGGCGCACTTCATGTGGGAGGGCATGCAGGCCAACGAGGACGACGGACCGGCCCGCTCCCGGCGGCTCACCCGTAACGCCGACCACCTCAAGGGCCGCGACAACGCGGAGCGGGCGCTGCTCACGCTGCGGGCCTTCGACGCCATGGTGCGCGGTGAGAACGCCCAGCTCATCGTGGACCTGTGCGAACGTGCCCTGATCGACGGCAGTCCCGCCCGGGGGCTCGGCTGGACCGACTCCGAGTGGGGTTTCGAACTCCCCACCATGGTCGGTATCGCCTACACCTTCGTCGACCAGCTGGACCGCGCCGAGAGCCTTTTCGGCGAAGCGGTACGGGCCTTCGAGATCTCCGGCTGGAGCGGGGCCCACCTGGCGTTCGCGCACACCCTGCTCGGCATGGTCCACCGCCGTCGCGGCCGCCTCGCCGAGGCCGAGGGCTTCCTGCGCGAGGGGCTCCGTCTCGCCGACCGCGTCGGTTCCGGACTCCCCGTGCACTGGGACGCGGCCTGCCTGCTCATCGATACCCTGCTGGCCCGCGGGCGCACCGAGGAGGCCCGCCGCATCGCCGACCGCTACGACTTCGGCCCGCCCTACCCCAGCGCCATGGTGCTGCCCGACGGACCGAGCATGCGGGGCCGCCTGCTGCTGGCGGAGGGCCGCAAGGAGGACGCGATCGCGGAGCTCGAAGCGGCGGGCGCCGCTCTGGAGTCGCGCGAACGCTTCAACGGCGTCTGGGCCCCCTGGGCCGGCGACCTGGCGCGGGCCCTGGCCGATGACGACCCGGCCCGGGCGGCCCACCTCGCCGCCCGGAACCGCGTGCACGCCGAAAGGTTCGGCACGCCCACCGCCATGGGGGAGGCGCTGCGCTGTGTCGCCCTCTTCGCACCCCCGGAACGGTCCGCGCAACTGCTGGCCGAGGCGGTGGGACACCTCGAGAAGTCCCCCTCCGCCTACGAGCACGCGCTCGCCCGGGTCGACTACGGCATCGCCATCGGTTCGCACCGGGAGCTCGCCCGCGCCCAGAAGCAGGCGATGGCCTGCGGCGCCGAGGGTCTCGCCGCCCGCGCCCAACAGGCACGGGCGTCGATACGGTCCTCGGAGTGAGGTAATGTTTGTCCTGCGCGGTCACCCGGGGAAAGCCGGGGGAAACGCGACGGGACGTGGCGCAGCTTGGTAGCGCACTTGACTGGGGGTCAAGGGGTCGCAGGTTCAAATCCTGTCGTCCCGACTGGAGACAGTCGCAGATCAGGGGACGGTTTCGGGGAAATCCGAAACCGTCCCCTGATCCTTTTTGGGGACCAGTTGGGGACCAACTGGAGGTCCGACGTCCTTGACCGTGTCAACGGGTCATGACGATGGGGCTCGGCAGCGAGCGTGGTGCGCGCAGCACGTTGAAGTGGGCCGAGAGCGTCGCCCCGGCGGCCGTGATCCTGTGTGGACGTGCGGGTGCGGGCAGCGCTGCGTGGTGGTCGGTGAAGGTGGCCGGCGATTCTGCGGAGGACATTCGACGCCTTCTTCCGCCAGGGGGCCGGGAGTCGATGGGTGTCTTGACGGCCGCTCGGAGGGAGGCGCCAAGCTCCCTTGACTCCGAGGGAGTTGGCGCTCGCACTTGCGCTCGTTCTCCTGTGCTGTGCCCGGTGCACGGGTCCGAAACTGGAGATGTCTGTGCCCGGCCCAGCGAGCATTTCTCCCTGACCTGTGTCGGACGGAGTGTGCCGGGTACGCGGCGTTGCGTCGCTATCCGATTCCGATCGCTACAGGGAGTGAACATGTCGAAGATCGAGGAGTCCGTAGAGGTCGCTGTCCCGGTGCGCACGGCGTACGACCAGTGGACGCAGTTCGAGGAGTTCCCGCAGTTCATGGACGCGGTGCAGCGCATCGAGCAGCGCACGCCCACACTGACCCACTGGGAGACCAGGGTGGATGGCGTGGGCCGGGATTTCGACGCGGAGATCACCGAGCAGATCCCGGACGAGCGGGTCGCATGGGCCACGGTGGCGGGCGAGGTCCGTCAGGCCGGCGTCGTCACCTTCCACCGTCTGGACGACACACACACGAAGGTCATGCTGCAGCTCGACCATGATCCCCAAGGGATCGCGGACACCGTCGGGGACAAGCTCGGCTTCGTTCGTCGTCAGGCCAAGGGGGATCTGAAGAACTTCAAGGAGTTCATCGAGTCCCGCGGCACCGCGACCGGCGCCTGGCGGGGCACCGCCTGAGACCGCGCGAGCCGAGGCGGTGCGGCACCCTTGTGGTGCCGCACCGCGGTGGTGGTAAGGCAGCCGCCTGCGAGGATCCGGTTCGGAACGATGGTGCTGAGCAGCCGGGCCGGGAGGAAGGCCCTGGCCGGTGGCCGATCAACCCCAGCGGCCCTGGGCTTGTCCGGCGCAGGCGCCCGGAACCGGCCCTGTCGCTCTACCTCGTACGGCACAGGAGTCACCGCGACCGCCGCACGCCTCACCACAGCTCCGAAGCCGATCGGCCGGCGAAGGCCACCGACCGGCGAAGGCCACCGACCGGCGAAGGCCACCGACCGGAGAAGGAACACCGACCGGCGAGGATCTGGGCGGTGGACTTCGCTCGCGGAGGAGCCCAGACGGCTTCGGGCCCAAGGCCGATGCCGGGTTCGGCCGAGCGAAACCGCTGGTTGGGCCCGTCGTGGTCTGCCCCTTGCCGGTGTCCACCGTCGCAGGTTCGGCGGGCGCCGGATTCAGCGCGGGGCTGATACCCGTTCCCGACGGTCGCCGCCACCACGGCGGCGACCCCCGGGCCCGTGGCTTCGCGGAGTGGGCAGGAGAATCCGTGCCGACGGCCCGCACGGTGTCGCCCGCTCGTCGATGGCAGCTCGCATCAGGTGCGGGACCAGCGTTGGTTGCTGCCGTTCGAGCAGGAGTGGAGCTGGATCAGGGTTCCGTTGCCAGTGCCGTGGCCGACGGCGTCGAGGCAGAGGCCGGACTGCACGCCGACGATGGAGCCGTTGGAGGCGAGGCGCCATTTCTGGTTGTCGCCGCCCCAGCAGCTGTAGATCTGGATTCTGGTTCCGTTGCCGGTCCCGGCGGCGTCCAGACACTTGTTGCCGTAGACCCGGAGCTCGCCTGCGGCGGTGG
This sequence comes from Streptomyces sp. CA-278952, assembly GCF_028747205.1. Lineage (NCBI taxonomy): Bacteria > Bacillati > Actinomycetota > Actinomycetes > Kitasatosporales > Streptomycetaceae > Streptomyces > Streptomyces sp. CA-278952. Next base: position 699,231 of record NZ_CP112880.1, on the reverse strand, counting down.
AAGTCCACTGCTGGCCGGTGCTGCCGTTGCAGTCCCACAGCTGCAGCTGCGTGCCATCGGTGGTGCTGGCGTTCGGCACGTCCAGGCAACGGCCTGAACCGACGCCCTTGACCTCTCCGGAAGCGGTCGGTGGTGTGGACGAGCCGCCGTTGAGCGCGTCGAGGACGGAGGCGTAGGCGGCCTTCTTGCTGCCGTCGTTGTTGAACAGCAGCGGCGTGTGATCCGGCCGCCAGGAGTCGCTGTCGCGCACGCCCCAGACGGTGATGCCGAGACAGCGCGGGACGGCCAGGCAGTCGTTGGCCACGCTGGCGTAGGTCGAGGCCGGGGCGCCTTGGATGTCGAGTTCGGTGATGGCCACGTCCACACCGAGGGCGGCGAAGTTCTGGAGGGTGGTGCGGAAGTTGCTGTTGTAGGGACTGCCGCTGTTGAAGTGCGACTGGAAGCCGACGCAGTCGATCGGCACGCCGCGCTGCTTGAAGTCCCGGACCATGGCGTACATGGCCTGGGTCTTGGCCCAGGTCCAGTCCTCGACGTTGTAGTCGTTGTAGCAGAGCTTGGCCGCCGGGTCGGCGGCGCGCGCGGTGCGGAAGGCGACCTCGATCCAGTCGTTGCCGGTGCGCTGCAGGTTGGAGTCCCGCCGGGCGCCCGAACTGCCGTCGGCGAAGGCCTCGTTCACGACGTCCCACTGGGCTATCTTGCCCCTGTAGTGGGCCATCACGCCGTTGATGTGGTCATTCATCGCCTGGCGCAGGGTGCTGCCGCTGAGGCTCTGCATCCAGCCGGGCTGCTGGGAGTGCCAGGCCAGCGTGTGGCCGCGCACCTGCTTGCCGTTCTGCACCGCCCAGTTGTAGACGCGGTCGGCGGCGGTGAAGTCGAACTGGCCCCGCTGCGGTTCGGTGGCGTCGATCTTCATCTCGTTCTCGGCCGTCACCGAGTTGAACTCACGGCCGGCGATCGTCGTGTACGCCGGGTCGCTCAACTTGCCCGAGGCGATGGCGGTACCGAAGTACCGGCCGTTCTGCGCCGCCGCCGCGCCGAGCGTGTTCTCGGCGGCGTGCGAGGTCGGCGGGGCCACCAGTGTGGTGACCACCCCTAAGACGCCGACGAACAGCGCCAACAGAAGGCTGCGGATCTTCGGTCGGACAGCGGTTCTGGGAAGGGCATACGAGCCCATGACTGTGCCTCCAAGGTAGAAATCACGGAAGGGCTGACAGCGCAGGGGGTGCGTCGGCCGCGCCCATTCGACGGACGGACGGACGGACCGTCGGGCGGACCGACGGGGCGGGCCGGAGCCCCAGCAGCACGGAACCACCGAACACCGCGGTCACGGCAGGGCTGTTCTTTCGAGACAGGTCACGGCGGGTGGTGCAGGTGCCTTGGTGCGCGGATCTGCTGTGCGGCACGGACTCCCCAAGGCCGGTGCGGTCGGAGTGTCGAACGAACGGTGGCCGGTTCCCCAGACAGGATGATTGAGGTGGTGGTGACGCATCGTCAATGCTTTCGACAGGGAAAGTTTCCCTACCTGTTTCGAAAGTTTCGATAGTGCGGGCTGAACGGTGAACGTCGGCGTCCACCTTTGCACGCTCAGGTCGTGCCGTGGTCGCCGCCGTGCCCGCGCCAGACGAGGCGTGGCTCGGCGATGGGATGGCTGCTGTGGCGTGGGACGCGTTGTGCTGGATTCCGTAAATATTTCGGCGTGTACAGCGACACAGGCGAAAGTCGTTGTCGCTGTCCGTCGGCTTCCTGACCACTGAGTGGGCGCTCGTCACTGTGCTACCTCTCCGGTGCGGCGAACGCGTCGAGTCGCTCCGTTCGCGTACCAGAACAACCAGGTTCACATCAATCGAACACAGTGCCCCGAGAGGGCGCACCGCACGACAGAGCCGGTTCCCCCAGGGTGCGGGAACCGGCGCCGCGCGCGTCAGTCGCTACGGGGTGACGCAGCCGATCGAGCCGACCGGGAAGTCGTTGCCGGTCGATGTGGCGGTGAACCCGAAGGTGACACTGCCCTCAGGTGCGATCGTGCGGTTGTGATCGAGATTTCTGACCGTGAGCGTGCCATCGGGTGCTGTGGTCAGCGCACCGTTCCACACGCTGTTGACGTTGGCACCCACGCCGGGCTTCCACCGCACGGCCCAGCCCTCACGCGCTGTCGTGCCGTGGTTCATGACTTCGACGGAGCCCTGGAAGCCGCCGCCCCAGGAGTTGGTCACGCTGTAGACGGCCATGCACCCGGTGTGCGGGTCGGTGGGTGTCGGGGTCGGAGTGGGTGTCGGGGTCGGAGTGCCGCCCGAGCCGCGGATGCCGGTCACCTCGCCGTTGCCGCCGTCGAAGACGATGTCGGAGCAGGAGAAGAAGTTCTCCTGGCTGTCCGAGCGCACCCACTGGATGAACATGACCGCGTCACCCGAGCGACCCGAGGGCAAGTCCAGGTCCCAGTAGTAGTGGCCGCCGTCCGTGCCGGGCCCGCCGGCCTGCGGCGGGTCGGAGACGGTCTCGATCAGTTCCAGGTCGTCCCAGCCGAGCTCGGTGCTGGGCGAGTAGCCGGGCTTGGACAGGTACACCCGGAAGGAGCCCGGGTGCGCCGCCCAGTTGCTGTGTTTGACCTGGATCGTGTTCCCGGACGTCAGGTGCGTCCGGGGCCAGTCGGAACGCGGGGCGTTGTAGCCGGTGAAGTTGTACGGCGACCGGTCACCGGCGCTGCACAGCTTCCCGTCCGGGACGTAACCCGCCCCGCGTCCGCCAGCGTTGGAGTCGAGGACAGCGAACCAGTTGTACAGCGCGTTCGCACCGCTCTCGTCGAGCGCGGCCTTGCACGCCGGGTTCGTCGGGTCCAGAGCGCCGGTGCCGGTCCTGGCGTCCAGCATGCAGAGGTAGGTGCGCGATCCCGGTGTCATCGTGACGCCGTGCGCCTGAGCGTTGTCCTGGCCCATTAAGGTCAGGCCGATTCCGCCGAGCAGTGTCGCGAGCACCGCCACCAGAGAGGTGAACAGCTTCTTGCGTCGGGCCATGAGGTCTCCTGTGCTGCGTGGGGATGGAAGAACGCGCGGCGCTGCGAGCGGCGCTACGCGTATCGCCGGGGCCTCCGCCCTGCACCGGCAGGTGATGGAGGCCGGGGCGGCTCTTGTGCGGATGTGCGGATGTGCGGATCGGTTCGGATACGGCCGTGCCGGTGAGGCCCGTCCCGCACGGGCGGGATCCGGCGGCAACCGGCCCGCGTAGGGCCGAGGTGGGCAGGAGTGATGGGCAGGTTGTGCGGGGTACTGGGGGAGTGCGGTGACGCTCGCATGCGGGGCCTCTCCGGGAGGAACGACCGGACGGGGCGATCACGGAATCGGCAGGGCCCCGTGGTTCAGCTCTGGGAGCGCTCCCACCCGCTGACCCTTCGGACTGTAAGAGCGTTGCCGTGCTCCTGACAACCCATCGTGATGGAAGATGTGTCGCTCGGATCGACGAGAGCGCGAGTCAGGGGGTCGGTGTGGCTGCCGCGTGCCGGCGGGCCACCCCGGCCGCTGCGTTCCAGCGGGCCGAGGCCGTGGGTGCGTCACCGGCCGGGTGCGTCACCGGGTGGGAACGACAGCCCGCCGCGGAGTGCGCGGCGCTTCGCGCCGACTCGCCCACCCCTCCGCCGTGTTCCCCCGATCGCTTGGCGCCAGGTCGCCTCCGACCGGCCCGGCTCCTCCAGCAGCGGACGCACCGTGATCCGGCCGCTCCCCTCCATCGGCCGCCGGACGGACGTCGGCGGCGATTCGGTCTTCTGCTTCACCGTCTCGAAGCCGTCGCCCGCCACGCCCTGCCTGCGGTCACCGCCACGCCCTGCCACCCCGGCCGCGTCCTGCGGCACTCACCACCCCGCCGCCCGCGAGCCACCCGCCGCCCGCCGCCTCGATCAGCGCGTCCCCGACGGCTCGCGCGATCTGCGAGAAGAGCGGAAGAGCCGTGACCGGCCTTACGTCCTGACGAGGCGGCGGCAATCGTGCGACGCCGGGACCTGACGGGCCGGAGTCGTGTGGTGTCGTCAGCCCGGACGGCTGCCTCCCGTGAGTCCGCTGAAGCGAGTCCGCCGGAGCCGGCGGCGAATCCTGTGCAATCGCTTGACGGCTCGGCTCCCTGCCCCGAAGTTGTTGGGAGCGCTCCCACCCCTGGCCTTACCCCGCCGGACGCAAGCGGGTGCCCCATCGCCGCGTGCTCTGCCCCCTCCCGGAAGGACTTCGGTGTGCCGCAACACCAACCACTCGCTCCCCGCCCGTCCCGTAGGCTCCGCCGACCGAACCGCACCAGAGGCGTCAGCCTGTTAGCCGGCCTCGCAGCCACCGCCGGGCTGTTGGCCGGCACCCTTGCGGCACCCGCCGGTGCGGCCCAACCCGTCAACGTAGCATCCGAGGCCCCCGAGCTCATCGTCAACGGGGACTTCTCCGCGGGCACCGCCCCCTGGTGGTCGACGGCCAACAGCCCCGTCGCCGTCTCGGACGGACGCCTCTGTGCCGACGTCCCCGGGGGCACGGTCAACGCGTGGGACGCCATCGTCGGGCAGAACGGGCTCGCCCTCACCGCCGGCGAGGCATACACCCTGAGCTACACGGCGACGTCCACCGTGCCGGTCGTCATCCGCACCAACGTGCAGATGGCGACCGAGCCGTGGACCACGGAGCTCTCCACCGCGCAGCTGGTCGGGACGACCGCCGAACGCGTCACGGAGACCTTCACGGCCGGAGCCGACCACGACGCGGCGCAGCTCGCCTTCCAGATCGGGGGCAGTGCCGAGGCCCTCACCTTCTGCGTCGACGACGTGTCGCTGCGCGGCGGGACCGCGCCGCCGCCGTACGAACCGGACACCGGATCCCCGGTCCGGGTCAACCAGGTCGGATACCTCACGCACGGCCCCAAGGCCGGCACCTTCGTCACCGACGGGACCGACCCGCTGCCCTGGACACTCGACTCGGCCGCCGGGACACGCGTGGCCGAGGGCACCACCACTCCGGCGGGCCTGGACACCGCATCGCGCCGGAACGTCCACACCTTCGACTTCAGTGCGGTGACGACCCCGGGGGAGGGGTACACCGTCACGGTCGCGGGGGAGGAGAGCGAGCCGTTCGCCATCGGCGACGACCTCTACGCGTCACTGCGCACCGACGCGCTCGCGTACTTCTACCACAACCGCAGCGGCATCGAGATCGACGCGGACATCGTGGGCGAGCAGTACGCACGGCCCGCCGGCCATGTCGGGGTGAGCCCCAATCAGGGCGACAACGACGTACCCTGCCAGCCGGGCGTGTGCTCCTACCGCCTCGACGCGGCGGGGGGCTGGTACGACGCCGGTGACCACGGCAAGTACGTGGTCAACGGCGGTATAGCGGTCGCCCAGTTGATGTCCGCGTTCGAGCGGACCCTGTACGAGGAGACCGCCGAAGCCGGGCCGCTCGGTGACGGCGCACTCCGGCTGCCCGAGCACGGGAACGCCACTCCGGACATCCTCGACGAGGCGCGCTGGGAGCTGGAGTTCCTCCTGCGGATGCAGGTGCCCGCAGGGGAGCCGCTCGCCGGTATGGCCCACCACAAACTGCACGACAAGGCGTGGACCGGACTGCCGCTCCGGCCGGACCGTGACCCCCAGCCCCGGGAGCTGCACCCGCCGACCACGGCGGCCACCCTCAACCTGGCGGCCACCGCGGCCCAGTGCGCCCGCCTCTTCCAGGTCTACGACGCGGACTTCGCCGCGCGGTGCCGGTCGGCCGCGCGGTCCGCGTGGACAGCGGCCAAGGACCATCCGGACATCCTCGCCGATCCGCAGGACGCCACGGGCGGCGGCGCCTACAACGACGACGACGTACGGGACGAGTTCTACTGGGCGGCGGCGGAGCTCTTTCTCACCACCGGTGAGGACGGCTACCGCCAGGAACTCCTCCGCTCCCCGTTGCACGGTGACACCGACGCGGTCTTCCCGCGCGGCGGCATGTCGTGGGGCTCGGTCGCCGGGCTCGGAGCCCTGAACCTCGCGAGTGTGCCGGGCAAGCTGTCCGCCGAGCAACTGGCCGCGGTGCGCGGCATGGTGACCGAAGCAGCCGACGGCTACGCGGCAGACTCGGCCGGGGCCGCCTACGGCCTTCCGTACGCCCCCGACGACGGGCACTACGTATGGGGCTCGAACAGCCAGGTCGCCAACAACATGGTCGTGCTGGGCTCCGCGCACGACCTGACCGGCAGGACCGCCTACCGTGACGCCGTACTGCGCGGACTCGACTACCTGCTGGGCCGCAACGCGCTGAACCAGTCCTATGTCACCGGGTACGGCGAGCGGGACTCGCGCAACCAGCACCACCGGTTCTGGGCGGACCAGCTCGACCCGTCCCTGCCGAATCCCGCACCGGGATCCCTGGCCGGCGGTCCGAACGCGTCCATCGAGGACCCGGTCGCGCAGGCCAAGCTGAAGGGCTGCGCACCGGCGATGTGCTACATCGACGACATCGAGTCCTGGGCCACGAACGAGATCACCATCAACTGGAACGCCCCGCTCGCGTGGGTCGCGTCCTACGTGGACGATCTGGGCGGCGGTGAGCCCGTGCGGACGCAGTGCGAGGTGACCTACACCTCGCAGCGCTGGAGCAACGGGTTCACCACCCACGTCGCGCTGAAGAACACCGGCGACCGCCCCGTCCAGCCCTGGCGGCTCGACTGGACGTTCGCCGACGAGCAGCGGGTGACCGACGCCTGGGGCGCCGACATCGGGCAGGCCGGGCCCCGGGTCACCGCCGAGGCTCTGAGCTGGAACGCCGCTCTTGCACCCGGCGGCACCGTGCGGTTCGGCTTCAACGGACTGCCCACCGGCCTCGTGCACGACCCCCAGGTCTTCAGGCTGAACGGCCAGGCCTGCGGAACGGCACCACGACGATGAGCGGCCGGCCCGCTCCTACCGTGCAAGAGGAGAATCGCTGTGAAACGCCTACTCGCTCTACTGGCCGCCTGTGCCATGGCCCTGGGCCTCACCGCCCTGTCCGGTCCCCAGGCGGCGGCTGCCGCCGGATGCAAGGTCGACTACACGGTCACCAGCCAGTGGCAGGGTGGTTTCCAGGCCGGAGTGAAGGTCACCAATCTGGGTGAGCCCGTCACCGGATGGACCCTGAAGTTCACGATGCCCGACGCGGGGCAGAAGCTCGTCCAGGGCTGGAACGCCACCTGGTCGCAGTCCGGTTCCGCGGTCTCCGCCGCCCCCGTCGACTGGAACCGCACCCTGGCCACCGGTGCGTCGGCCGATCTGGGGATGGTGGGGTCCTTCACGGGCGCCAACCCGAAACCCACGGCCTTCACACTGAACGGCGTCGCCTGTACGGGTTCCGTGGACGGCCCCCCGCCCGTCGACCCGCCCGTCCCGGGCACCGGCACCCCCGTAGATGTCAACGGCAAGCTTCACGTCTGCGGCGTGCACCTGTGCAACCAGTACGACCGTCCCGTACAGCTGCGGGGCATGAGCACCCACGGCATCCAGTGGTTCAGCAAGTGCTACAACGCCGCGTCCGTGGACGCACTGGCGCAGGACTGGAAGTCCGACCTGCTGCGCGTGGCCATGTACGTCCAGGAAGGCGGCTACGAGACCGACCCGGCGGGCTTCACCAGCCGGGTGAACGGCCTCGTCGACATGGCCGAGGCGCGTGGCATGTACGCCATGATCGACTTCCACACCCTGACGCCGGGTGATCCGAACCACAACCTCGACCGGGCCAAGACGTTCTTCGCGTCCGTCGCGGCCCGCAACGCCGACAAGAAGAACGTGATCTACGAGATCGCCAACGAACCCAACGGGGTGAGCTGGACGGCCATCAAGTCCTACGCCGAGCAGGTCATCCCGGTGATCCGGGCCGCGGACCCGGACGCCGTCATCATCGTCGGCACCCGCGGCTGGTCCTCACTGGGCGTCTCTGACGGGTCCAACGAGAGCGAGGTCGTCAACAACCCCGTCCGGGCGGACAACATCATGTACGCCTTCCACTTCTACGCCGCCAGTCACAAGGACTCCTACCGCGCCGCGTTGAGCCGCGCGGCCTCCCAGCTGCCGCTGTTCGTCACCGAGTTCGGCACGGTGAGCGCCACCGGTGGGGGAGCGATGGACCGGGCGAGCACGACGGCCTGGCTGGACCTGCTCGACCAGCTGAAGATCGGCTACGCGAACTGGACCTACTCCGACGCGAACGAGAGCAGCGCGGCCTTCAGGCCGGGCACCTGCGACGGAGGTGACTACAGCAGCAGCGGTGTGCTGACCGAATCGGGGGCGCTCCTCAAGAGTCGCATCAGCACCCCCGACTCCTTCCCCACCGGCTGACCCGTCCGGCCGGCCGATCGAACAGGGGGCGGGGCTCCGGCCGACCGGAGCCCCGCCCGCGACCTCATGGGCGGGGCGGCGCCGTGCTCTTGCGGACGACCAGGCTCGTGGCCAGCTCCAGCCGCGTGGACACCGGTTCCTGGGCCCGTAGCCGCATCAGCATCTGCGCGGCCTCCTCCGCCATCTGGAGCAGCGGCTGGTGGACCGTGGTCAGGGCCGGGCTGGCCCAGCGGGCGATCGACACGTCGTCGTAGCCGACCACCGAGAGGTCGTGGGGGACGCGGAGGCCGTGCACCCGTGCCGCTTCGAGTACGCCGAGCGCCTGGAGGTCGCTGCCCGCGAAGATCGCGGTGGGCCGCCCGGGGCCGGACAGCATCTCGGTGGCGCGGTCGTATCCGCCCTCCACGTGGAAGTCGCCGAACAGGATGAGTCCGGGGTCCACCTCCAGCCCTGCCATGGTCATCGCCGACCGGTAGCCGTCCAGCCGGGCGCGGGAGCAGAGCATGTCCTCGGGTCCGGTGATGACGCCGATGCGCCGGTGGCCGTACTCGATGAGATGGCGGGTGGCGGCCAGTCCGCCATTCCAGTTGGCCGAGCCGACCGAGGGAACGTCGGGGTCGGGGTCGCCCGCGGGGTCGATGATGACGAACGGGATGGAACGCGCCCTGAGCTGCTGCTTCACTTCGCTGGGCAGCGTGGAGAAGACGAGGACGACACCGAGCGGCCGACGCTGGAGCATGGCCTCCATCCAGTCGGGGCCGGGCGAGTGACGGGTTCCGCTTTCGGTGAGGACGACCCCGGCGCCGTGGGCCTTGGCGACGTTCTCCACTCCCCGGATCAGCTCCATCGCCCAGATGCTCTCCAGCTCGTGGAACACGATCTCGATGAGGGGCGCCTCGCCGGCCGACCGAGGCGTGCGTCGGTACGCATGGGTCTCCAGCAGGCGTTCCACCTTGACCCTCGTGGAGGTCGCCACGTCCTGCCGTCCGTTGAGGACCTTCGAAACTGTCGAAATGGAGACGCCGGCCCGTTCGGCCACTTGAGCCAGGGTGATGCGGCCCATCTTCTCGTCATCGCGCATGGCGAGGAGCATAAAGCACGGGACAACTGCCGCCCAGGCGTAACGCTTTGATAACGCCGCGACCGAGGGTTGACCCCCCACATGAGGAGTTCTAGCGTCCCGACTCAGGAAGTTTCGGAAACTCTCCGAAAAAGTTTCGAAAGGTGTGCCGATGAAGCGACGCGCACGGTCCTCGCGGACCCCAGTCGTCGGTGGTGCCGTGCTGGCCCTGGTGCTGTCCCTGTCCGGATGCGGCGAGGACTCCGACGCGGCCGGCGACGACACCATCCACGTCCTGGTCTACGGGGACGCGGCGAACAAGGTGGAGAAGGAGATCGTTGCCACCTTCAACAAGACGTCGGAGGTGAAGGCCGTCCTGGACACGATCCCTGGCGCCGACTACCAGGCGAAGCTGCAGACGATCATCAACAGCAAGCAGGCGCCGGACGTCTTCTTCAACTGGGGCGGCGGCAGTATCAAGCCGTTCGTCGACGCAGACCTGCTGCTCCCGCTGGACTCCTTCATCGCCAAGGACCCGGACCTCAAGGCGAAGTTCCTGCCGTCCGTGTTCAACAGCGCGGTCGTCGACGGCACGTCCTACGGGATCCCCATGCGCGGGACGCAGCCCGTGCTGTTGTTCAACAACGGCAAGGTCCTCGAGAAGGCGGGCGTCGCACCACCGAAGACGTGGGGCGACCTGTTGGCGGCGGTCAAGGCGCTGAAGGCCGATGGCGTCACTCCGATCGCGCTGGGCGGCGGCGACCGGTGGCCGACGCTGATGTGGTTCGAGTACCTGTACGACCGCATCGCCGGCCCGGAGCTCTTCCAGAAGGCCCTGGACGGCGACCGGGAAGCCTGGGCGAGTCCGGACAGCCGGAAGGCGCTGAGCATGATCAAGGAACTGGTGGACGCCGGAGCCTTCGGCACCAACTACGACTCGGTGAAGTTCACCGACCAGGGTTCCCCCACGCTCCTGGCGACCGGCAGAGCGGGCTTCGAGCTGATGGGCTCGTGGGCGTACTCGACGCACCAGGACTCCCACCCCGAGTTCGCGAAGAGCGACCTCGGATACAGCGCCTTCCCCTCCGTCGCGGGCGGCAAGGGCGAGCAGGCGAACGTCGTCGGCAACACCAACAACTTCTACTCCGTGGTGAAGAAGACGAAGCACCCGCAGGCCGTCGCCGAGTTCCTGAAGCTCATGTACTCGGACCGGTTCGTCAAGGCGCAGCTCGCCATCGGCAACCTGCCGACCACGACGAACACCGAAGGCTTCCTGGACACCGCCGCCAGCCCCGGGTTCGCGAGATTCCAGTACGACATGGTCAAGGCGGCCCCGGCGTTCCAGCTCTCCTGGGACCAGGCGTACCCCCAGTCGGCCGCCGTCACGATGTACCAGTCCCTCCAGCAGTTCTTCAACGGCTCGATGGACGAGGACGCCTTCATCAAGGCCATGCAAGCGCTGCCGACCTCGTGAGCCCACGGAAATCCGGCCCCGGGAACACATGACATGACCACAACCCCATCCCCCTCCGCGGACGGCGACACGGTCAGGAGAGCCGGCTCGTCCGGCATCGGAGCGGGCCGCCCGGGATTCCTCTGGGCGGCCCCCGCCGCCGTCTTCTTCGGCCTCTTCGCCATCGTCCCGCTCATCATGGTCGCCGTACTCTCCTTCGCCAGCTGGGACGGACTGAGCGACCCGGAATTCGCCGGTCTCGACAACTGGAAGACGCTCCTCGACGACCCCGTCATGATCAAGAGCCTCTGGCTGAGCGTCCTGCTCACCGTGCTCGGCGTCGCCGTCCAGACCCCGCTGAGCATCCTGCTCGGCGTCTGGGCGGCGGGGCACCAGCGCAACCGGGCCGTCCTGTCCGCCATCTACTTCGTCCCCATGCTGCTGTCCGTGGCGGCCGTGTCCGTGCTGTGGCGCGCCGTCCTCGACCCCAACCTCGGTGTCCCCGCGCAAGCCACCTGGCTGTTCGGCGACGGCAACCTGTTCGGGACGCAGGCCACCGCGATCGGCGTCCTGGTCTTCGTCAGCACCTGGCAGTTCACCCCCCTGCACACGCTGATCTACCAGGGCGCGGCGCGCGCGGTGCCGCAGGTCCTCTACCAGGCGGCGCAGATCGACGGCGCGGGCACGGTGCGGCAGTTCTTCCACATCACGCTGCCGCAGCTGCGCAACGCGATCATCACCTCGATGATCCTCATGGTGGTCGGCGGACTCACGACCTTCGACACCGTGCTCATCCTGACCCAGGGCGGACCGGGGAGCGACACCACCATCAGCGCGTACTACATGTACCAGAAGGCGTTCAAGAGCTTCGACTACGGAGCGGCGTCCACCATCGCCCTTCTCCTGGTCCTCGTCTCCACGGTCATCTCGCTGATCGTGGTGCGGCTCTCGGGCTACGACAGGATGCGCAGCACCATGGAGGGACTGTGAGGAAGAGCCGTCCTAACTACTTCGCCGGTTTCGGCTCGCTGGTCTGGCTCCTCGTGGTCGGGCTGCCGCTGTACGTGATGCTCGTCGCCACCTTCCAGTCGCGCTCCGACTACGCGGCGAACGGCCCGCTGTCCCTCCCCGAGCACTTCACGCTCGACAACTACGTCGACGACCTCAACAGCGGCTTCGCGCAGTACTTCCTCAACACCGTCATCGTCACCGTGTGCGTGGTGGGCATCGTCGTCCTGCTCGTCCCGCCGCTGGCGTACACCATTGTCAGGAGCCGGGGCCGCGCCACCACCACGATCTTCCGGCTGTTCCTCCTGGGCCTGGCGATCCCCTCGCAGGCGGTCATCGTCCCGATGTTCTTCGTCATCAGCGAGGCCGGTCTCTACGACAACCTCATCGGCGTCATCCTGCCGACGGCGGCCTTCGCCATGCCGGTGTGCGCCCTGATCCTGACGGGGGTGATGCGGGACATCACCCCCGATCTGTACGAGGCCATGACGATGGACGGCGCCTCGTCCCGGAGGGTCTTCTTCCAGCTGGTGCTGCCGCTGTCCCGGAGCGGGGTATCGACGATCGTCGTCTTCTCCGCGCTCCAGGCGTGGAACGGCTTCCTCTTCCCCCTCGTACTGACGCAGTCGGCGGAGACCAAGGTGATCACCCTGGGGCTCTACGACTTCCAGACGGAACACGGAGTCAACACCCCGGGCCTGCTCGCCGCGGTCGTCCTGTCCATGCTCCCCATCCTGATCGTCTATCTGTTCGCACGTCGTGCCCTGGTGCAAGGGCTGATGGGAGTGGGAGGAAAGTGACCGCCAACACCGAGAACGCCGGCATGCGGACACCCGCCGGGGTCACCGACCCCGGGGGGCCGGTGTCCGGCCCCCCGGTCCGCCTCGCCGGGCCCTGGCAGGATCCCGCCCTCGCCCCCGAGGCCAGGGCCGACGCCCTCATCGCCGCCATGACCCTCCAGGAGAAGGTCTCCCAGCTCTTCGGCGTCTGGGTGGGCGCGTCCGACGAGGGCGGCGAAGTCGCGCCGTTCCAGCACGACATGGAGGAGGCCGTCGCCCTCGACGATCTTCTTCCGCACGGGCTCGGCCAGCTGACCCGCCCGTTCGGAACGGCCCCGGTCGACCCGGCCCTGGGCGCCCTCTCGCTGGCGCGCACCCAGGAGCGCATCGCCGGGGCGAACCGATTCGGCATACCGGCGCTCGCCCATGAGGAATGCCTTGCGGGCTTCGCCACCTGGGGCGCGACCGCCTACCCGGTGCCGCTGTCCTGGGGCGCCACCTTCCATCCGGAGCTGATCCGTGAGATGGCCGCCGCGATCGGCCGCGACATGCGCTCCGTCGGCGTGCACCAGGGGCTCGCCCCCGTCCTCGACGTCGTACGCGACGCACGCTGGGGCCGGGTCGAGGAGACGATCGGGGAAGACCCGTACCTGGTGGGGACCGTCGCCACCGCCTACGTACGGGGACTGGAGTCGGCCGGGATCGTCGCCACGCTCAAGCACTTCGCCGGGTACTCCGCCTCACGGGCGGGCCGCAACCTCGCTCCCGTCGGCATGGGCGCGCGGGAACGCGCCGACACCATCCTGCCCCCGTTCGAGATGGCCGTACGCGAAAGCGGCGTACGGTCCGTCATGCACGCCTACACCGACACCGACGGCATCCCCTCCGCGGCCGACGGACCGCTGCTGACCGGTCTGCTCCGTGACACCTGGGGCTTCGACGGGACCGTCGTCGCCGACTACTTCGGCATCGCGTTCCTCAAGACGCTGCACGGGGTGGCGGGGACCTTCGGGGAAGCGGCGGCCGCCGCACTCGGCGCGGGGGTGGACGTGGAGCTGCCGACCGTCAAGGCGTTCGGCAGCCCGCTCACCGACGCGATCGCCGAGGGCCTCGTACCTGAGGCGCTGGTGGACCGTGCGGTACGCCGAGTCCTGGTCCAGAAAGCACGGTTGGGGCTGCTCGACGCGGGCTGGAAGCCGGTGCCGCCGGTGCTCGCCGCGGCCACGGGTGCGGACGGCTCCGCGGACGGGAACCCGGAGGCGCTGCGCGGGACCGTCCGTCTCGACACCGACGAGAACCGCGCGATCGCCCGCCGCGTCGCCGAACAGGCCGTCGTACTCCTGCGCAACGACGGCACCCTGCCTCTGGCGGCTGACACGCCGGGCGGAGCCCCTGCCCGCATCGCGCTCATCGGACCCAACGCCGAAACCCCGACGGCCGTCCTCGGCTGCTACGCCTTTCCCGTCCACGTCGGAGGACTGCACCCCGGGACCCCGCTCGGCATCGAACTGCCCACCCTGCGCGAGGCGTGCGCGGCGGAGTTCCCCCACAGCGAGATCGTCACCGCGCGCGGCGCGGACATCGACGGCCCGGACACCGGCGGGTTCGGCGAGGCGGCCGAACTGGCCAGGAGCGCCGACCTCGTGATCGTCGCACTCGGCGACCGGGCCGGTCTCTTCGGGCGCGGCACGAGCGGGGAGGGCTGCGACGCGGAGAACCTGGCGCTTCCCGGTGTCCAGCAGCACCTGCTCGACACTCTCCTCGACACGGGCACTCCCGTCGTCGTCATCCTGCTCGCCGGGCGCCCCTATGCCCTCGGGCGGGCGGCGGACGAGGCAGCCGCGGTCGTGCAGTCGTTCTTCCCCGGCGAGGAGGGAACGAGGGCCGTCGCCTCGGTGCTCAGCGGTCGCACCGCGCCGTCCGGCCGGCTGCCCGTCAGCGTGCCGAGCCACCCGGGTTCCCAGCCCTCCACATATCTGGCGGCGCGGCTGGGCCACGTGAGCGAGGTGTCCAGTGTCGACCCGACTCCCGCGTTCGGGTTCGGGCACGGTCTGACGTATACCGCCTTCGAGTGGAGCGACCTCGTCGTGGAGCACGGACGGGCCTCTACGGACGGGGAGTTCACGCTCTCGTGCACCGTCCGTAACACCGGTGCGCGGGAGGGGACCGAAGTGATCCAGGTGTATCTGCACGACCCGGTCGCCTCCGTGGTCCAGCCCGTGCGGCGCCTCATCGGGTACGTACGCCTCGATCTGGGTCCGGGGCGGGCGGCCAGGGTGCGGATGACGGTCCCGGCGGACCTCGCGTCCTTCACGGGCCGCGACGGCGACCGGATCGTCGAGCCCGGCGATCTCGAACTGCGGCTGAGCGCGTCGAGCACGGACACGCGCCTCACGGCCCGGGTCACGGTGACCGGGCCGGTACGAGCGGTCGACCACACCCGCCGCCTGCACATGAGCACCGCGACGGAGATCCTCACGGAAGGCCCGTAGTCCTGCGCACACGAGGGGAAGGACCTTCGCGGGTGGCCGTCCCACCCGCGAGGGTCCCTCCCACGGGGGATGACCCGCACGGCGGCGCACGCCGAGCGGCAGTGAAGGGGGGAAGCGCCCATGCCGCCCGAGCCGGGACGGCCGGTGATCCGTCAGGGGCCGACCTGCTTCTGGTCACCGGATCGGGCAGCGGCCGTTCATCTCCTCACGCCGTCGAACCCCCGGTCGGCAACCCGCACCGCCGCGGCCCCTTTGAGGCAACCGTCAGACCTGCAGCCTCAACTAGACCAAAAACGAGGCCACTTAGCGTGTAATGGGTGACGATGCAGAGCAGCCGGGGCGCGACCCGGCCACCGCGGAGAAATCGAGAGGGGCGGCCGGGGTATGCGCTGGTCGGGGGCGGAGACGGTACGTCCGGGGGAGCGCATCGGGCAGTTCACGGTGCTCGCGGAGTTGGCGAGCGGTGGGATGGGACGGGTGTATCTGGCCCGGTCGCCGGCGGGTCGTACGGTCGCGCTGAAGACGCTGCTCACGGACAGCGCGAGTGACCGCAGGCGGTTCGTCCGGGAGGTCGAGTGCGCTCGGCGGGTGCGCGGGGTCTACACGGCGAGCGTGGTGGACGCCGATCCCGAGGCCCAAGTGCCCTGGATGGCTCAGGAGTACGTACCCGCGCCTTCACTGAAGGACCTGGTCGAGGAGTGCGGCACACTGGGACCGGACGCCCTGCACTGGGTGGCCGCCGGCATGGCCGAGGCGGTCGCCTCCCTGCACGCGGCGGGTCTTGTGCACCGGGACGTCAAGCCGTCGAACGTGCTCCTGCCCGTCGAGGGGCCGCGCCTGATCGACTTCGGCATCTCGCAGGCGCACGACCTCACCCGTACCCAGTCGGCGCTCGGCACCGTGGCCTACGCCGCGCCGGAGCAGGCGCGCGGGGAGCCGACGTCCGAGGCGTCGGACATGTTCTCCTTGGGTGCGACGCTGTTCTACCTCGCGGTGGGCCGGCCCCCTTACCGGGACATCGAGCAGATCTCGGCGATGGAACTGCTGGTACGCGCGGCCACGGGAGACGTCGACACCTCCGGCCTGCCACCTGCCCTGGCCCCCTTGGTGCTGCCCTGCCTCGACCTCGACCCGCGCTCCCGCCCCGCCCCGGACGAGCTCATCGCCTACTGCGCCGACCACCTCGGCGGCAGCCCGGGGGCGCACGGCGGCGGGGGCCTGCTGGACTCCCGCTGGACCGACGCCGTCGAACGGCACCGGGCCGAGCGCACCGATGCCCTGCGCCACGCGATCCGCCGCGTCGACGCCTCCGCGGAGCTCTCGACCGCGCGGCACCGCGCCGGACCGGATGAGCCGACCCGTCCCGTCGGCTCTCCGCCCGCCACCGCGCGCCTCACCGGAAAGCCGGACGTCGAAGCACCCTCGGAGGTGCCGCGGCGACGGCGGCGGTCCCTGGCCGCACTGGCCGTGGCCGGACTGCTGGTGGCGGGAGTGCTGCTCTGGCAGCCGTGGGATGGCAAGGGAGGGGCCGAGGCGGCGGGCGTTCCCGACGAGCCGGTGCGGTTCCTCGAAGTGGAGAGCGAGCAGCCCGGCGCCTGCCCCGCCCCGGACGACACCGCCGCCTCCGACCCCTTCACCACGCCGCGGCCGGCCGTGCCGGAGGGCCGGGGCTTCACCTCGGACGACCGTGAACTGTGTGTGGTCGTCTCCACCGCGACCGGCTTGACGGTGGACAGGTTCGAGAAGGTGACGGTTTTCGAGGACGAGGCGCAGGAGGGGTGGGCGGTGCGGGTGGTGTTCCAGGACGACGACGCCGAGAAGTTCGCCGAGCTGACCGGCGCGGTCACCGGCCGCACTCCGCCCGCCAACGCGCTGGCCATCGTCCAGGGCGAGAACCGTCTCCTCGCCAGGGTCGCCGTCCTCGGCCGTCTCGCGGGCGGCGACGCGGTCATCGCGACGAAGCTTGGCCACAACGAGGCACGCTTCCTCGCCAATGTGCTCGGGGCGGCGTAGCGGGGTATCGGTCGGGGTCCCGACGCGCGGCGGGACGGCATGCTCCGTCCACTGGAAAGTGGGCGTGGACCACGCGGGACCGACCGCGGGTCACGGCTGGGTGTGGAATGTCGTGATCAGGCAGGGAGACACCGGCACGGCGGTGGCCGCGGCCGCCTGCGCCACGGAGATCGCGCTGGAAGGGGGCGTGCCCTGCGGCTGCGGCGAGGACCGGCCGACCAGACAGAGCAGGCTGACCACGGCCACCAGGAGCACGAGCAGACCGCGCAGCGCGACGGTGGCCGCCGCGGAGGTCGTCGCTCGCCTCATGTACGCCTGCTCTTCCTCGAAGATCACCCCACGATAGAACACGCGAGCAGGGCTCCGGCCCTCGGCCTCGGGCGAGGGCCGGAGCCCGGAGCCCTGCCTCAGGCGAGCAGCTTCGCCTTCGCCCGCTCGTACTCCTCGGGGTTGAGCGCGCCCTTGTCCTTGAGCTCGGCGAGTTTCGCCAGGTCCTTCACATGGTCGCTGCCGCCGGATCCGCCCTGGCTCGTCGCGGCTTCGCGCACGTAGTTGCGGAACGCCGCCTCCGAGTCCTTGGCCAGCTTCTCGTCGCGTTCGTGCATGCTGCGACCGCGGGCGATCAGGTAGATCAGTACGCCCAGGTACGGCAGCAGGATGACGAGGACCAGCCAGCCCGCCTTGGCCCAGCCGTTCAGCGAGTGGTCCCGGAAGAGGTCGGTGACGACCTTGAACAGCAGGAAGAACCACATGACCCAGAGGAACAGGTACAGCATGGTCAGAAAGACGTCCAGGAGCGGGTAATCGTCCATGGGCCTACTCCCTATCGTACGGATGGTCCCCTATTCATACAGTGGGTCCGATTAGTTCGCATCTGTGGTTACGGGGGAGGCCTGCGAGCGGCGAGGGCGATGCGTCAGGCGCGGTTCTCGTCCGGGGCGATGCGCAGCACATGCGCGGGCGGGTGGGTGATGCCCAGCTCCGGTCGCCAGACGGCGAGGATCTGCGCCGACGGGTCGAACAGCGGGGTCGGCAGGTCCTCGGGCGCGGTCCACCGCCAGGCGCTGATCAGGTGCGGTTCGGTCACCTCGGGGACGCCGGAGGCGAGCCGCACGACGGCCGCCATGCTGATGCGGTTGATCCCGCCGATCACGTCGTGGACCATCGCGACGACGTCCACGGCTGCCTCGTCGACGACCAGGCCCGTCTCCTCGCGCAGCTCCCGGGCGGCCGCGGCGGCGATCGACTCGTGCGTCGCGTCGACCTTCCCGCCCGGCAGCTCCCACGTACCGCTGTGGTGCCGGCCCAGCAGCACGCGTCCCCGGCCGTCCTCGACGATCACGCCGACCCCGAGGGCCGCCTGCGCGGTGGGCGGGCGGGTGTTGCGGGCGGGCTCGGTGACAGGGTCGGCTGACATGGTGCTGGTTCTCCGCTCTCCGGTGCCGGGTCCGGACCACCGTAGCGAAGCGGCACGGGCGGCCGGGGCGGCGATGGCCCGGGCGCCCGGGGCGGCGGCGGTGGCGGGTGCGCTCAGGTCACCAGGCGCAGCGACCTCTCCGCGATGCCGAGCCGTACGCTCTGCCCCCAGGTCAGCTCCAGGGCGTCGGACTCCATTCCGTCCCCGAAGACCACGACCCGGTCCGACTCCACGGTCAGCCGCAGCCCCTGCCCGCGCCCCAGCTCGCCCGCCACCCTGGACGTCCCGGTCGCCGGGGAGGGCCAGGCCTCGCGGACGAACCACAGGAGGCGCGCGTCGCAGGGCGCGGGCAGCGGCAGGGTGCCGCCGCGCTCCAGCCACAGCGAGCGGAGCCACCCGGTGGCTCCCGTGCCGGTGCCGACCAGCACCCCGGAGGAGGCCTGCGCTTCCCCGGGGGCGCTCTCGCCGTCGGGGCCCAGGCGGTAGCGGGCCGTCTGGTGGCCGGGCGGTCCGAGGTAGATCTCGTTCAGGGCGAGGAGGCGCTGCGTGTCGTCGGCGACGGCCTCGACCATGGTCAGCTCCTCGGCGCTCCCTCCGGCGGCGGTCGCGGCGCGCAGCAGGGCGGCCGCGTCGGCGTGGCGGTGGCGGACCAGGACGCCGGGGTTGCGCCCCGGGTCGGTGTCGATGCCCACCACCGGCTGTCCGGACAGGTACTTCGCGGTGTTGGCGACCAGCCCGTCCTGGCCGACGACGACCACCACGTCCTCCGGGGCGAACAGGAAGCGGTCCAGGTCCGCCCGCTCCACCCGGGAGCTGCGCCAGGTGAGCGGCACCGCCGCCGCGACCTCGCGCAGCGCCCGCCGGGTGTCCTCGTGGCGGCGGGCCACCTCGTCGATCGAGCGCCCCCGGCTGGACAGGAAGAACGCGGCCTGCCCGTGCGTCCCGTGCCGGGCGAGCAGCTCCTCGTACTCCGTCCGCCGGTGGACGAGCACCGCCCGGGGCGCCAGGCTCACGCGCCCGCCCCGCCTTCCGGACGCCCGAGCTTGGCGAGCAGCCCGGTGAGCACGTCGGGGGAGAGGGTGATGCTCTCGACGCGCGGCAGGTTCTCCGCGAGCCGGGTCGCCGCCAGGGCGTGCAGCGTGGCCGGATCGGCATCGCCGTGCACCCGCAGCCAGGAGGCCTGGGCCTCGGCCCGCGCCGCGCCCGTCTCGCGCGCCGCCTCGGCCTCCGCGCGGGCCAGGCGTACCTTGCGGGCCGCCTCCGCCTCGGTCCGTACGCCGTCGGCCGCGGCCTTCTCCTCGGCCTCGCGGCGGGCGTTGGTGCCGCGCTGGTCGACCAGCTGCTCCTCGCGCCGGGCCAGTTCGATCTGGCTGGCCAGCTCGTTCTCGGCGATGGTGCGTTCGCGCTCGACGGCCACGGCCCGCCGTTCGTAGGTGGCCCGGTCCGCCTCCTGCTGGATCTGCTCGCGGGCCGGGGTGCGCAGGGCGCGCTCGACTTCGGCCTCGGGGCGGATCGCGACGACGCGCACGGCCACCACGTCGATGCCGGTGGCCGGGAGGCGGGGCTCGGCGGTGAGACCGGTGGCGACCCGTTCGCGTACGGAGGCGACGCCGTCGACCAGGGCCGCCGCGAGCGGCGTGCGGGCCAGTACGTCCAGCGTGTGCTGCTGCGCGGTCTCGGTGAGGAGGGTGGCGATCTGTTCCAGCGGTGCGCCGCGCCAGCTCCCGGTGTCCGGGTCCACGGAGAAGTCGAGCCGGTTCGCAGCCTCGGCCGGATCGCTGATCCGGTAGGTGACGGTGGCCTGCACGGTGACGTCCTGGAAGTCGGCCGTACGGGCGTGGAACGCCATGGCCAGCTCCCGGTCGTCGACCGGCACTTCGGAGAGCGCCGCCGACAAGGACCGGTACCAGAAGCTGAGCCCCTGGCCGTCGTGGGTGAGCCGACCGCGGTGGTGGTGGCGGATGTGGGCGGTGGGCGCGGAGCGCAGGTGGCGCCAGCCGAAGCGCCGGGTGATGTCGGCCATGATGGGGACCCCCTCGATTTCGTCAGTACGACGATAAGGGATGGGAGTGAATAGAGTCAAGGTGACGAAAAGGGGGGCGTGGTCCGGTGGGGCGCATGCCTGGCCGGGATCTCGCCGCCGCCGTGGACGGCGAGATCGGCGCCGTTGACGTACGAGGAGAGGTCGCAGGCCAGCCAGAGGCAGGCCCGCGCCACGTCGTCCGGTTCCGCCAGTCGTCCCATCGGGACGATGCCCGCCATCGCGGCCCCGTCGTCGTCGCCGTACAGCGCGGTGGCGTTCTCGGTGCGGATGAGGCCCGCGGTGATGTGGTTGACCCGGACCCGCGGCGCCCATTCGAGGGCCAGCGCCCGGGTCAGCCCGAGCAGGCCCGCCTTGGCCGCGGAGTAGGCGGCGGTGCCCGGCTGCGGGTCGTGGGCCGAGACGCTGCCGATGTTGATCACGCCCCCGCCGTCCGGCTGCTCCCGCATCACCAGGTTCGCCGCCTGGGCCGTGTAGAAGGGGGCGAGGAGATTGAGCGCGACCACCTTCTCGACGAAGCGCGGCGATACGGTCGCCGCGTCGGCTTCGGGGGAGCCGCCGGCGTTGTTCACGAGGACGTCCAGCCGGCCGAACCGCTCGACGGTCGCGGTGACGAGGTCCGCGGCCTCCGTGGGGTCCCGCAGGTCCGCGACCCGGAACGAGGCCTCGCGCCCGCCCGTCGACGGCAGGGTCGCCGGCGTGGAGCGGCCGCAGACCATGACGTCCGCACCGCTCGCGAGGAAGGCCCTCGCCAGCGCGGCCCCCAGGCCCCTGGTGCCGCCGGTGACCAGCACCGCTCGTCCGGTGAAGTCCATCGCGCGGGACTGATCCATGGTCCGCCCTCACTTCTGGCTCCGGGGTCCCGTCTTCTGGGGCCTGGCCTTCCGAGTCCCGCCTTCTGAGGCCTGGCCTTCCGGGTCCCGGTTTCTGGAGTCAGGCGTTCCGGGGTCCCGCCTGCCGGAGTCCCGCCTTCCGGGGCCCTGCCGGGGAATCACCCCGCCCCTGCGGCTGCCCCTTCCAGAATCTACCAAGCGCTTGTTAGAGGATCCAGGGGATGGACGGTCCGGGTAATAGGGGCGGGCCGTGAAGAGGCGCGGACACACGGGCGGCCGGTGGCCTCCGCAGAGGTCACCGGCCGCCCGGGCGGTGCGCCGCCCCCGTCCCCACGGTGCGGCGCGGGTGGACCGCCGCCCATCCGCTGGGGCGGGCGGTCCACGTCTGTCAGGACTCCGGCGCTCCCGCCGTGAGTCCGAGACTCGGAAGGATCGCCATCTCGACGAACCGGGTCAGATACGCCGCGTCGGCGTAACGCCCCTCCAGCAGCGGCCGGGCGCGCATCACGCCGAGCAGCTGGGCCGCGACGAACTCGGCCCCCGGAAGGTCCGCCGGGATCTCGCCGCGCTCCCGGCCCCGCCGGACCATCGTGTCGATCGCCGCGATCTCCGGCAGGATCAGCGCCTCGCGCAGCGCGCACAGCAGCTCGGGGCTCTGGAGCGCCGCATGGCTGAGAGCGTGCATCAGCGGGGTGTCGCTCCCCGAAGCCTCGCCGATCGTCCGCGCGGCCTCCAGCAGGTCCCCGGCCAGCGTCCCGGTGTCGATGTTCGGGAGCCGCATCCGCCGGGTGCCGTGCAGTGCGGCCACGACCAGCTCCGGCTTGGAGCCCCACTGCCGGTACAGCGTCGACTTGCCGCACCGCGTGCGCGAGGCCACGCCCTCCATCGTCAGCGACTCGTAACCGCTCTCCCGCAACAGCTCCAACACCGCCCCGTAGAGCTCCTGTGCCCGCTCCGGTGTGATCTTCGACCGGCGGGACGTGAGGGCTGACTCCTGTGCGGAATCGGGCGACGGCATGGGCTGTACCTCCTGCGGCGGTGCGGTGAGGTTCTCGATACGCCAGTGTACCGATACGCACGTGTACCGATACGTCGGCGTATCGGTACACTGGCGTATCGATACGGCGTGGAGTTCACCGGGCCGTCCTGACACCGCTTCGCATCCAAGGGGGCACCGGGTGACCTACGCCCGCACCGAGCCCACGGACCAGGAGCCGGACATACGTGCCCGACCGCCCCTCGTCCGCGAGTTCTTTCTCGTGGCCG
The DNA here is from genome assembly GCF_028747205.1 of Streptomyces sp. CA-278952. Taxonomy (NCBI): domain Bacteria; kingdom Bacillati; phylum Actinomycetota; class Actinomycetes; order Kitasatosporales; family Streptomycetaceae; genus Streptomyces; species Streptomyces sp. CA-278952. The sequence goes on along the minus strand of NZ_CP112880.1, from coordinate 676,555 downwards.
GACTCTTCCTGGCCTACAAGTTCGGCCGCAGGGCCGCCAACGGTCATGTCGAGGAGGCGTTCCGCAACGCGGGGAACGTATGGGACCTTGAACGTGCCCTGCACCTTCCCGGCGAGGGCGCGGTCCAGGGGCTGCTGCTGCACAGCCAGCCCCTGATCCACGCGGCGAACACCTACTACGCCGCCGTGCACTTTCCGGCCACGGCCCTCTTCCTGGTCTGGCTCTACTGGTGCCGCCCCCGCCACTACGTCCGGTCGCGCCGCGTTCTCGCCGCGCTCACCGCCGCCGCCCTGGTCCTGCACCTGCTCTTCCCGCTGGCCCCGCCCCGGATGCTGCCGGTCGCCGGACTCGTCGACACCGGCCAGGTCTACGGGCCGACGGTGTACGGACAGACGCCCGCGACCGACACGATGGCGAACCAGTTCGCCGCGATGCCCTCGTTGCACGTCGGCTGGGCCGTGATGGTCGCCGTCGGCCTGATCGGCGCCACCCGTTCCCGGTGGCGCCGGCTGTGGCTGCTGCACCCGGCGCTGACGCTGCTCGTCGTCGTGGGCACGGCGAACCACTACTGGCTCGACGCGATCGTCGTCGGGGCGATGGTCGCCCTCGCCCTCGCCGTCTTCCGGTTGCCGCTGTCCGCCCGGACCGCCCGGACTGCCCCCGCGCGGCTGCCCCGGCCGGCTCCGTGGGGCAGTGGGGAAGGGTCTCCCGTGCCGGCGTACGCGGATGGCGCGGCGTCCAGGGTCTTCGCGTCGGCTGTCCCGGCGGGGTCTGCGGGGCCTGCCGCCGTCCCCGAGGTCTTCGCGTCGGCCGTCCCGGCGGGGTCCGCGGGGTCCGTCACCGTGCCCGGGACCTTCGCGGCGGCCGGTCCGCCGCCGTCCTTCGGAGCCGCCGGGCCCGCGAGCGGCGCGGATGCCGGATCACAGGCGCCCGCCCGGGCCGGAGCCGCCCGATGAACGCCACGCTGCTCGCCGTCGCGCTCTCCCTGGTCTCGGCCGGCGCCTACGCGGCCGCCGCCGTGGCGCAGTCCCGGCTCGCCGCCCGCACCGACCCGTCCACCGGACTCCTCCGCCTGCTGGGCCGGGGCGCCTGGTGGTCGGCGGTCGGCCTCAACGCCGCGGGTGCGCTGCTGCACGTCGCCGCGCTCAACTACGGCCCGCTCACCCTGGTCCAGCCGCTGGGCGCGCTCACCCTCGTCGTCGCCGTCCCGCTCGGGGCGCGCGCCGCCGGACGCCGGGTCGGCCGCGTCGAATGGCGGGGCACGGCCCTGACCCTGCTCGGCCTCGGCGCGCTGCTCCTGACCGCGGGCGGCTCCGCGCCCCATGAGACCCTCAGCCTTCCCGAGGCGCTCGGCGTCGGCACGGCGACCATGGCGGTCGTCGCCGGACTCAGCCGGCCCGGGGCCCGCCCGGGGCTGCGGCACGCGGCGGCCTCCGGGATCACCTCCGGGGTCGCCTCCGCGCTCACCCAGACCCTCACCGTCGCGGTCACCGACCACTCCGGCGGCCCGCTGTTCAGCTGGCGGCTGCTGACGGTGGCGCTGCTCGTGTCGGCCTTCGCGATGGGCGGCCTGCTGCTCTCCCAGACCGCGTACCGGGGCGGGCTCGGCGCCCCGCTCGCGGTGGTCACCCTCGCCAACCCGGTCGCCGCCGCCGCTATCGGTCTGGCTCTGCTCGGCGAGCGCCTCCAGGGCGGACCGGTCAGTCTCGTGCTCGCGCTCCTCGGCACGGCGGCTGCCGTGCGCGGGGTGATCCTCCTCAGCCGGGCCCAGGCGCGGAACACGGACCCGGCCACCCCGCCCGAGGCCCCTGTCCCGGGTGACCAGGTCCCCTCCAGGGTCGTCATCGGCAGCCCCCGGCGCGCGGACCCCTCACTCCCGGCGGGCGTCCCGGAACCCGCACCCGTACCCGCGCACGCGAGCGGCTGACCGGCCGAGCGGGGGCGACGGGCAGGGCAAGCCGGGCATCCCGCTCGCCGAGCCCGCGGTAGAGCGCCAGTCCCGGCGCGCTGGTGACGCCGTGGACGACGGTGCCGGCCACGACGACCAGGGCCCCCGCCGCCAGGACAGTCGGGTCGACGCCGAGCCGGTGGGCCTCCAGGGTCAGGGAGAACAGCGCCGAGACGCCGATGGGCCCGAACCAGAGAACTCGTGCAGTAGCTCGTGCCCCTCCAGCACGGTGGGCAGGTCGACGACCCCCCAGCACCTCGGGGCCGAAAGCGATCCCCGTCACCAGGGCCAGGAGCGGCGCGCTCAGAGGCGCACGCTGAACCCACCGGGAGAGGGCGGCGACGACGAGGGCCAACGAACCGACCACGGTCAGCAGAACATCGAGCATGACGGAGCGGCTTACCGATCTCCGGCTGGTGGGATGTCCTTCTGGCGGCCTGGTACCTCCAACGGCCGAGCCCCGCGCCGGTGGCCGGGTGATCGGGTGTCCTGCCACCAGGCCGGGCCTGGGCAGCGGCTCACTCTTCCACGGTCTCGGCCGTGCGGAGCCGTTTCTCCGAGCGCGTCAGGAGGCTTATCGGTCGACCGGGCAGGTATACGTATCACCGTGCGTTCCGCTCGGCGTCCTCGACGCAGTCGGGCCCGGACGGCCCACCTGGCGCCGGGCAGGACGGCCCCGCCCCACTCCGCGGCTGCCGTCGCCTGCCGCCAGCCGATACCGGTACGACCATGAGAGAGGCGGCACACCCGTGCGCGCACTGACCGTGAAACCTGGCCGGCAGAACAGCCTCGACGTGCGGGAGCTGCCGGACCCGTCCCCGGCCGACGGAGAACTGCTGGTACGCGGCCTCGCCATGGGTGTCTGCGGGACGGACCGCGAGATCACCGGAGGCCAGTACGGAAGGGCGCCGTCCGGTCGGGACTGGCTGATCCTCGGTCACGAGTCGCTCGGCAGGGTCGAGCGGGCCCCGTCGGGCAGCGGCTTCTCGACCGGTGACCTGGTGGCCGGGGTGGTGCGCCGGCCCGACCCCGTGCCCTGCGGTGCCTGCGCCCGGCAGGAGTTCGACATGTGCCGCAACGGACGCTACACCGAACGCGGAATCAAGGAGCTCGACGGCTTCGGCGCCCAGGCGTGGTGTGTGGAGCCCGACTACGCCGTGCGGTTGGAACCCCACCTGGCAAGCGTCGGCGTACTCATGGAGCCCACCTCGGTCGTGGCGAAGGCCTGGGAGCAGGTGGACCGGGTCGGGGGGCGCTCCTGGTTCGAGCCGCGTCGGGTCCTCGTCACCGGGGCGGGACCGATCGGACTGCTGGCAGCCCTCCTCGGCGTCCAGCGGGGGCTGGAGGTGCACGTCCTGGACCGCGTGAACGACGGCCCAAAACCCTCGCTGGTCCGCGATCTCGGCGCCGCCTACCACTCCGACGACGCGGAGCGGGTGATCGACGACGTCTGCCCGGACGTCATCATCGAAGCGACCGGAGCCAGCACCCTGGTCTTCGCCTCGCTGACCGGAACCGCCTCGTACGGGGTGGTGTGCCTGACCGGTGTCTCGCCCGCCGGCCGTCGCATCTCCGCGGACGCCGGCGCCATCAACCGGGACATGGTGCTGCAGAACGACGCCGTGGTGGGCTCCGTCAACGCCAACCAGCGCCACTTCCGGCAGGCCGCCGCCGCTCTGGCGAGGGCGGACAGGAGCTGGCTGGAACGGCTGATCACCAGGCGCGTCCCCCTCGAACGCGCTGCCGAGGCGCTGGAGTCCCGGCCGGACGACGTCAAGGTGGTCATCGACCTGGAGGGGTGAGCGCCCGGCCAGGGCCGAACCGACCCTGCTGCTGTGCGACGGCCGCATGCTGCACGACGCGATGCGACGCCGGCGGGCCACGGTGGACGAAGTGCGCCAGGCGGTCCGTACGCAGGGGACCGGAGGGCTGGAGCTGGTGCACGCGGTGGTGCTGGAGACGGACGGCACCTCCAGCCTGATCCGCCACTCCCAGCGCGGCTCCGGGAGCGCCTTGGCCAACGCGGACCGGGCGCAGGCCCGCGACGATGTCGCCGACCGTCCCTCGGTCCCGCGGACCGCGCCGCGTTAGCCTGATGCGATGGCGCAGAACGAGAACGTCCCGTTGGTTGTGGTGATGGGCGTGTCAGGGTCCGGCAAGACGACGGTGGGCCAGTCCCTGGCGGCGTCGCTGGGCGTGCTGTTCGCTGAGGCCGACGATTTCCACCCCCCGGAGAACGTGGCCAAGATGCGTGCGGGGACCGCCCTCAGTGATGAGGACCGGCGTCCCTGGCTCGACGTCATCGCCGGGTGGCTCCGGGAGCACACCTCTGACGGAGGAGTCATCACCTGCTCGGCCCTGAAGCGGTCCTACCGCGACCGCCTCGTCTCGGCGGCACCACAGGTCTTCTTCGTCCACCTGGACGGCCCCGCCGAGCTCATCGCCGAGCGCATGGCTGCCCGGCGAGGACACTTCATGCCCGTCGAGCTCCTCCGGTCCCAACTGGACGCGCTGGAGCCGCTCACCGACGAAGAGCGGGGAGCGATCGTTCCCATCACCGGCACGGTGGAGGAGACGACGCACTCCGCGCTCGCCGCCGTCCGCGACCGCTGACGCTCCCGCCCTCGGGGCCTGTCGACCACCACGGCGCGCCGCCGGGGGAGGCGGTCAGGCCCTGCGCACATCCGGACGCCGACATCCGTACCGGGGCCGCACGGGTGACCGGCGTTTCGACGGGCAGACGTTCCAGGTCGAGTCCTCTCCAACCGGGCAGAGTGACCGACCGGGGCCGACGCCGGTTCGGTCGATCGACAGCGGGGAGCGCGTCAGGTGGTCTTGGTCATCGTCTTCGGAGTGGCGCTCCTGGTGGCCGTGCTGCTGTCCGGGCTCGCCGCCCGGTCGGTGCTCTCCACATCGCTGCTGTTCCTGGTGGGCGGCGCGCTCGTCAGCGACGGCTTCCTCGGTCTGATCCACATCACCCCGGACAGCGACATCGTCAGGGTCACCGCCGACCTGGCGCTCTTCGCGGTGCTGTTCACCGACGGCATGCACGTCTCCTTCCCCGCGCTGCGACAGGCGTGGCGCAACCCCGCCCGCGCCCTCGGCCTCGGTCTGCCGCTGGCTTTCATCGGCGTCGCCCTGCTGGCCCACTTCCTCGTCGGCCTCGACTGGACGACCTCCTTCCTCGTCGGCGCCGTGCTGGCGCCGACCGACCCCGTTTTCGCCTCGGCCATCGTGGGCCGGGAAGAGGTCCCCGCCCGGCTACGGCAACTGCTCAACATCGAAAGCGGCGTCAACGACGGGCTGGCCCTGCCGTTCGTCCTCATCTTCATCGCGGCCGCCGCACCCACCGGCCATGCCGAGGACGCCGGCTTCGTCTCGATCGGCGGTGAACTCCTGCTCGGACTGGTCTTCGGGGTGACCCTGCCGCTGCTGGTGCACTGGCTCGTCCGGTTCCGTCTGCTGGGCGCGGAACCCAGGCTCCAGCCCCTGTTGCCGCTGGCGGTCGCGGTCATCCTGTACGCGGCCTGCCACCTCACCCACGCCAACCCGTATCTGGCCGCCTTCTCCGCGGGCGCGGTGATCGTCGCCGTCGCACCCGAGGCCAGGACCGCCTTCGAGCCGCTGGGCGAAGCCCTCGCCGAGCTGGCGAAGTTCGCGGCACTCCTGGTCTTCGGAGCTCTGCTGACCCCGCAGCTCTTCGGCGAGTTGCCGATCGGCGGCTACGCGGTGGCGGTCCTGGCCATCTTCCTCATCCGTCCGGCCTCGCTGCTGCTGTCCCTGGTGGGCACCGACTTCGACCGCAAGGAGAAGCTCACGGCGGCCTGGTTCGGCCCCAAGGGCTTCGCCTCCGTGGTCTACGGGTTGCTGGTGCTCCAGGCGGGCATCCCCCAGGGCGAGGAGGCGTTCACCCTGATCGCCGTCACCATCGCCTTCTCCATCGTGGCCCACAGCAGTACGGACGTCCCGATCGCGCGGCTCTTCGACGTCGAGAAACTGGTCGGTATTCCCGACGACGACAAGAGACCGCGGCGACGGGCGCCCTCCCGTGGCGTGGACAGCGGGACGCCCAGCGACCAGGGGACCGAGGGCCGACCCGGCTGAGATCCGGCGAACCCGGCTCCACCCGCCCGGCTCCACCCGCCTGGTTCCAGCCTCCCGCCCCCGCTTCACGGACGTACGGAGGCCAGGGTGAGGCCGGACGGGGACCGGCCGCCGACGCGGCCCGCCCCTGCGCCCTCCTGCGGCACCCGCCGCTCAGAGCCGCGCGGCCAGCTCCGTGCCCTGACGGATGGCCCGCTTGGCGTCCAGCTCGGCCGCCACGTCCGCGCCGCCGATCAGATGGACCGGGACGGCCCGCGCGCGCAGCTCCTCGTACAGCTCGCGGCGCGGTTCCTGGCCCGCGCACAGCACCACCGTGTCGACCGGCAGCACGCGCCGCTCACCGTCGACGGTGAGGTGGAGGCCCTCGTCGTCGATGAGGTCGTAGGAGGCTCCGGCGATCATCTCGACGCCCCGGTGGCGCAGTTCGGTGCGGTGGATCCACCCCGTCGTCTTCCCGAGCCCCGCACCGACCTTGGTGGTCCGGCGCTGGACCAGGTGGACCGTGCGCGGCGACTTGGGGCGCTCGGGAGCGCGGAGCCCGCCGCGTTCCGCGTAGGCGGTGTCCACGCCCCACTGCCGGAAGAACGTGTCCGCGTCCAGGCTCGCCGCGTGGCCGCCGTCGGTCAGAAACTCCGCGACGTCGAAGCCGATGCCGCCCGCCCCGACGATCGCGACCCGTTCGCCGACCGGCGCCCCGTCGCGCAGCACGTCCAGATAGCTGACGACGTTCGGGTGGTCCGTGCCGGGTATCGCCGGGGTACGCGGCTCGACGCCGGTGGCGAGCACGATCTCGTCGAAGCCGTCCAGCGAACCGGCGTCCGCCCGGGTGCCCAGCCGTACGTCGACCTCCAGCTCGGCCAGCCGCGTACGGAAGTAGCGCAGCGTCTCGTCGAACTCCTCCTTGCCCGGCACCCGGCGCGCCACGTTCAGCTGACCGCCGATCTCGTCCGCCGTGTCGAACAGGGTCACCGCGTGCCCCCGCTCCGCCGCGGTCACGGAGCACGCGAGGCCCGCCGGCCCGGCGCCGACCACGGCGACGCGCTTACGGGTCCGGGTCGGGCCGATGACCAGCTCGGTCTCGTGGCAGGCGCGCGGATTGACCAGACAGGAGGTGACCTTGAGGCTGAAGATGTGGTCCAGGCAGGCCTGGTTGCAGCCGATGCAGGTGTTGATGGCGTCCGCCCGGCCCGCCGTCGCCTTCGCGACGAACTCCGGGTCGGCCAGGAAGGGGCGGGCCATGGAGACCATGTCGGCCCGGCCGGAGGCGAGGATCTCCTCGGCGACCTCGGGGGTGTTGATGCGGTTGCTCGTCACCAGCGGTACGGAGACCGCGCCGCGCACCTTCTCGGTCACCCAGCTGAACGCGCCGCGCGGCACGGAGGTGGCGATGGTCGGGATCCGCGCCTCGTGCCAGCCGATGCCGGTGTTGATGATCGTCGCGCCCGCCGCCTCGATCTCCTTCGCGAGCGTCACGACCTCCTCCAGCGTCGAGCCGCCCGGCACCAGGTCCAGCATGGAGAGCCGGTAGATCAGGATGAAGTCGTCGCCGACCCGCTCGCGGACCCGGCGCACGATCTCGATGGGCAGGCGCATGCGGTTCTCGTAACCGCCGCCCCAGCGGTCGGTGCGGTGATTGGTCGCGGAGACGATGAACTCGTTGATCAGATAGCCCTCGGAGCCCATGATCTCGACGCCGTCGTAACCCGCGAGGCGCGCGAGACCGGCCGCGCGCACGAACTCCTCGATGGTCTCCTCGACCTGGTCATCGGTGAGCGCGTTCGGAGTGAATCCGCTGATCGGGGCCTTGAGCGCGCTCGGCGCCACCAGGTCGGGGTGGTGCGCGTACCGCCCGAAGTGCAGGATCTGCATCGCGATCCGGCCGCCCGCCGCGTGCACCGCCGAGGTGATCTCCCGGTGCTGCTCCGCCTCCGCCTCCGTCGTCATCTTGGCCCCGCCGGGGGAGGAGCAGGCCCGCTCGCTGGGGGCGATGCCGCCGGTGACCATGAGGCCGACGCCACCCCGGGCGCGCTCCGCGTAGAACGCGGCCATCCGCTCGAAACCGCGCTCGGCCTCCTCCAGACCGATGTGCATCGATCCCATGAGGACCCGGTTGGGGAGGGTGGTGAACCCGAGGTCCAGCGGGCTCAGCAGGGTCGGGTACAGGCTCATCCGGGGTCTCCTCCGCGCGGGGTCGTCGCGTCAGTTGTAGACCACCCCGAGTCGGCTATGCAACAAGTTGCATAATGATCTGGCTCGCACTCCGGGCCGCGCCCCGCCGGGGCCCTTCCCCGTACGGCCCAGTCCGACCGGGCCCCGGCGCTCCGGGCCGACGACAGTGGGAGCCGTAGGAAACCACCCCGAACCCACCACCCCCGGGAGTCCTCATGGTCTGCGTCAACCGGCGTGATCTCGGTCTGCTCGCCCTGCGCGTCGGCACCGGTGCGGTGCTCGCCGCCCACGGCAGTCAGAAGCTGGCCGGCTGGTTCGGCGGCGGAGGTATCCAGGGCACCACAGCCGCGATGGAGGCGATGGGATTCCACCCGCCCAAGCACAGCGCCGTGGCCGCCGGGCTCGGCGAGGCGGGCGGCGGTGTCCTGCTCGCCCTGGGCCTCGCCACCCCGGCGGCGGGCGCGGCGGCCGCCGGCGCGATGGCCGGCGCGGTGGCCGTGCACGCTCCGGCGGGCTTCTTCGCCCAGGGCGGCGGCTACGAGTACCCGGCGTTCCTCGGCTTCACCGCGGCGGCCATCGGGCTGACCGGTCCCGGGCGCTACTCCGTGGACCATGCCACCTGCCATGTCTTCGACCGCGCCTGGATGGTCGCGCTGGCCTTCGCGGGCAGTGCGGTCGCCGCCGCCGCGGTGGTCGGCAAGCGCTCGAAGGCGCAGTCCGACCGGCCGCAGGAGGAGTTCTGATGGGCGAGGACCCCTCCCGGGCCGCCGACCCGTCCGGCCCCGCAGCCGCGTCCGGCCCTGGCGCCCCGACGCCACCGGAGGGGTTCGCGCAGGGGCCCCGGAACGGGCCCGGTCAGGGGGATGCGCCGTGGCAGCGCGCCGACGGCCCGGCCGGCCCCGCACCGGTGCCGGATCCGGACAGCCTCTGGGTGACCGGCGGGGTGCTCCTCGCCGGGATCCTGATGCTCTGCCAGGGCGCCGTGGCGGCCCTGGCGGGCATCGCGGCCCTCGCCGACGGAGACGTCTACGGTGACGTCGGCGCGTACCTCTACCGGATCAGCCTCACCGGCTGGGGCTGGATCCACCTGCTGCTCGGCGTCTGCGTGGCCGTCACCGGGGCCGCACTGCTCAAGGGGGCGGGCTGGGCGCGGGTGGCCGGTATCCTCTTCGCCTCCCTGAACCTCTTCGCGCACTTCCTCTTCCTGCCGTACGCGCCCCTCTGGTCGGTGATCGTCATCGCCCTGGACATCTTCGTCATCTGGGCCCTGGCCGCCTACCGGGACTCGGACCCGGCCTCCGCGACCGTGCCGCGCTGACCGTCCGACCCCTCCCGGCTCAGCGCCCCCGGCCACCACGCCTTGGGCCCGATGTCCCGTACCAGCGCCGGGACGAGGAGCGACCGGACGACCAGCGTGTCCAACAGGACGCCGAACGCCACGATGAACGCGATCTGGAGCAGGAACGCCAGCGGGATCACGCCCAGCGCGGCGAAGGTGGCCGCCAGGACGACGCCCGCCGACGTGATGACCCCGCCGGTCGTGGTGAGCCCGCGCAGGATGCCCTCCCTGGTGCCGTGGAGCAGCGACTCCTCCCGGACCCGGGACATCAGGAAGATGTTGTAGTCGACGCCCAGGGCGACCAGGAACACGAATCCGTACAGCGGCACCGACGAGTCCGTGCCGCTGAAGCCGAACACATGGGTGAAGACCAGTGAGGAGATGCCGAGGGTGGCGAGGAAGTTCAGCGCCACGGTCGCCACCAGCAGCACCGGCATCAGCAGCGACCGCAGGAGGAAGACCAGGATCACCAGGATGATCACCAGCACCACCGGCACGATCAGCGTGCGGTCGTCCTCCGCCGTCCGCTGGGTGTCGTACTGCTGCGCGGTGTAGCCGCCGACGAGTGCGTCCGAACCGGGCACGGCGTGGACCGCGGTACGCAGCGCGGCCACGGTCTCCTTGGCGCCGTCGCTGTCGGCCGCGTCCTTGAGCGTCGCGTCGATGCGGACCCTGCCGTCGACGACGAGCGGTTCGCCGCCCGGCCGCCCGCTCGCGCTCACCGGCGCGACGGAGGCCACCCCGTCGGTACGGCCGGCGGCCTCGCTGACCTCGGTCACCCGGTCGGCCGCCGAGATGATCACGACCGGATTCCCCGAACCGCCGGGGAAGTGCTCGCTCAGCGTCTCCTGGGCGGCCACGGACGGGGCGTCGTTGACGAAGATCTCGTCGAGCGGAACCCCCTTGGAGGTGAGCGTGGGGGCGAACGCGGCACAGGTGATCAGGGCCGCCAGGGTGATCGCCCAGACCTTGCGGGGCGCCCGGTCGACGAGTACGGCCACCTTGTGCCAGATGCCGTGGCCGCCGGACACCTTGTCGTCGGCGGGCCTGGGCTTCGCCGGCCAGTAGGCCTTGCGGCCCAGCAGCACCAGGGCGGCGGGCAGGAAGGTGAGCGCGCTCAGGACCGAACAGACGATGCCGATCGCGCCCACCGGCCCGAGGGCCCGGTTGTTGGTGAGGTCGCTGAGCAGCAGGGCGAGCAGGCCCGCCGCCACCGTCGCCGCGCTGGCGGTGATCGGACCGAAGGACTCGCGCAGTGCGATACGCATCGCGGTGAACCGGTCGCCGCGGAGGGCGAGTTCCTCCCGGAACCGGGCGGTGAGCAGCAGTGCGTAGTCCGTCGCCGCCCCGATCACCAGGATCGACAGGATGCCCTGCACCTGACCGTCCACACGCACGATGTCGTGGTCGGCGAGGACGTAGACGATCGCACAGGACAGGGCGAGGGCGAACACGGCGCCGAGGATGATGACGAAGGGCAGCAGCACGCTGCGGTAGACCAGCAAGAGGATCACGAGCACCGTGATCAGGGCGACCCCGAGCAGCAGGCCGTCGATGCCCGCGAAGGCGTCGGACAGGTCGGCCTGACTGGCGGCGGGCCCGGCGAGCTGGACCGTCGTGCCGGGCACCGACGAGCCGGCCTCCTCGATGCTCGCCAGCACCGTGGGCAGTTCGTCCCCGAGGCCGGGGCTCAACTGCACGATGCCCTGGAGCGCGAGGCCGTCCTTGGAGGGCAGCGCGGGGGAGGGCGCTCCGACGACGCCGTCGCTTCCGGCGAGCGGGGCGAGGGCGCCGGTGGCGGCCTCCCGCTGTTCCTCGCTCACCGGCGTGCCCTGCTCCGCCGAGGTCCAGACGACGATGACCGGCAGGGTCTCGTTCTGCTGGAACGCCTTCTGCGCGTCGATGACTTGGGTGGACTCCGCGTTCTGGGGCAAGAAGGCGGCCTGGTCGTTCGTGGCGACCTCGCCGAGCTTCCCGGCGTACGGGCCGAGCCCGCCGCCGACGCCGAGCCACGCGATCAGCAGCACGACGGGGACAAGCCAGCGGATCGACCGTGCGGAGCGTGCAGGGGTGGACATGTCTCTCCCGGGGGTGGAGATATCTCAGCAGTGAACAATCTCAATCGTTGAAATACATTACGGTACCGCTCGTGCGGACGACCGCAGGGGGTGGGCTCGGCGGCCGCCCGGCCTTCCATGGACGCATCCGGCCGGGCGGGGAGGGCTCAGCGACGCGCCGTGGGAACGTCGCCCAGCTCCTCGTTCATGGCTGCGAGGAAGCGCAGGACGGTCGCCAGCTCAGTCTCGCTGAAGCGTGCTCTGGCTCGCGCCGTGGCCTCGGCGAGCGGCATGAAGTAGTCGCGGGCGGCCGTCCGGGCGCTTGCCTCGTAGTGCACGTGCACCACCCGGCGGTCGGTGCTCTCCCGGGCCCGGCGGACATGGCCGGCCCGCTCCAGCCGGTCCAGACAGGCGGTCACCGCGCCGGAGGTGAGACCCAGATGCTCGCGCAGCGCCCCCGGGGTGAGGGGCGACGGGGCGTCGAGGATGGCCGCGAGCGCGCTCACGTCCGTGGGATGCAGCTGCTGGTTCGCAGCGAAACCGTGGGTCATCCGGTTGATCTCGCCGTTCATCCGGCGGAGCTCCACCGCGAACGCCTGGAGGTCCGCGAGCGATGCCCCGGGATCCGGGGGGCCGCTGCGGGTCGGTCGGTCGTCGGCGCTGGTCACGCCCTCAGCGTATAGAAGCGTAGAGAACGGGCGCGCGGGGGCCGTGCCCGGACCCCGCGCCGTGCCCGGACCGTCGCGGGGTCCGGGCACGGGATCCTCTGTGTGCGGAGGCGGCGGCGCAACCGTCTCTACGACGGCGGCATGAGCACGGTGTCGACCAGATTCACCGTGGCGTTGGCCGTCGGCACGTTGCCGCAGACGATCTTCGAGGAGTCGTTCACCGTGAACTCGGTGCCCGAGCCCTTCGTCATGAGGTCGCTGCCCTCCAGCGTCTTGAAGGTGCCGTCCTCCATCTGCTGGGTCGTGACCTTCTCGCCCACCACGTGGTACGTCAACACCTTGGTGAGCTCGGCCTTGTCATTGAGGAGTGCCTCCAGATCGGCCTGCGGGATCTTGTCGAAGGCGGCGTTGGTCGGCGCGAACACCGTGATGTTCTTCGCGTTGTTGAGCGTGTCGACCAGGCCGGCCTTCTTCACCGCGCTGACGAGGGTGGAGAGTTCGGGGTTGTTGGACGCGGCGGTGGCGACCGGGTCCTTCGCCATGCCCTCAAGGCTGCCCGCGCCCTCCTTCGGTACGGAGGAGCAGGCGGGGCCGTACGGTTCGGCGGGTGCCTCGGCCTGGGCCTGCGGAGCGAAGAACGCCAGGGAGGCGGGGAATGCCAGTGCCGCGGCGCCTGCCACGGTGCGCTGCAGTCGGGTGATCGTCATGATGTCCTACCTTCTTGATGTCTCCTCCGGCGAGCGGGGGTGGGTCTTCTCCTTCTCTCCCACGCTGCCGCACGTCTGCCCGGACCGCCCGCCGCGTCGATTCTGCGTCGAAAGTCACGTTCCGATGCGCTCATGACATCTATCCATCGGACCGGGGCAGCTGGGATGCATGAATACCCGTTCAGTAACAGCGCAGGGACGCGGCCAGGCCAGGAGAGCCGCGAACAGCACCGCGATGGAGGCCGGGGCTCGCGCGGGCTTCGTGGCCCGTGGGGTGATCTACGTTCTCGTGGGCGCTCTCGCCCTGCGGATCGCGCTGTCCGGAGGCGGTGGGAAGCAGGCCGACCGGGGTGGCGCGATCGGTGAGATAGCCGAGAAGCCCTTCGGGAAGATCCTGCTGTGGGCGCTGGGCATCGCCCTGGTGGGGATGGCGCTCTGGCGGCTGTCCGAGGCCCTGTTCGGCGCGGCCGGGTCCGACGGCCGCAAGCCCACCAAGCGGGCCATGGCGGCGGGCCGTGCCGTCTTCTACGGGTTCGTCGCCTACTCCGTCCTGTCCTTCGCCGCCGGTGACTCGGGTAGTGGCGGCGGATCGTCGGACCAGCAGTCGAAGGACATCACCGCCAAGGCGCTCGGCTGGCCCGGAGGCCAGTGGATCGTCGGGATCGTGGGTGTGGGGGTGGCCTGCGCCGGTCTCTGGATCGCGGTCCGGGCGCTTCTGCGGAAGTACCACAAGCACCTGAAGATGTCCGAGATGTCTAAGCGAGTCCGCCAGGTGGTCGACTTCACCGGAGTCTTCGGCGGTACGGCGCGTGGCATCGTGTTCGCCACGGCGGGCGGGTTCGCGGTGGCCGCCGCGATCAAGCATCAGCCGGACGAGTCCAAGGGCATGGACGACACCCTGCGCTCCTTCACCGAGACCCCCGTCGGCCCGTGGCTCCTGGTGGTCATCGCCCTCGGACTGGTCGCCTTCGGGGTGTTCTCCTGGGTCAACGCCCGCTACCGCAAGGTCTGAGCGCCACCCCGCCCGAGCTGTCCGCCCGCCGCCGCGCGCCCACGCGCGGCGGTGGCCTCGCGGTCCGCCTGCTCCGGGTGGCGGCGGCGCCAGTACGGATTGTCGTGCGGCAGGCCGCCCGCCACTCGTCCGTACATGCCGAACGTGAGGATCAGCAGCCCCATGACGAAGCTGAAGACGACGTTCGGCATCCCGAAGTCCAGGATGTTCGCGGCGCGGTCGAGGATGAAGAGGTGGCCGAAGCCGCTCAGCAGGAAGAGCGAGCCGATCGTCATGTTCAGGGTGGACGCCACGTTTCCGCCCACCGCGGCCCCGGCGATCAGCAGCCCGCCGACGACCACCGAGATCAGGCTCAGCAGACCGTTGGTCGACAGTCCGGCGATGTGATCGCCGCTGGTTTCGAAGAAGCCCAGCCGACTCGTGAAGCCGAGGATGCCGAAGGCCAGCAGGATGGCCCCGCAGAGGCCCGCGCCGACGCGGTACACCGTCGCCAGCCGGTGATCGACGGGAAGTTCGTCGCTCAGTTTCATTGCCGTCTCCTGTCCATCCCGCTGAGGTTCGGGGCGGGGGCGATGCGGCGGGAGGGCATCACGCAGGGCCCCGGTGCTTCCAGCGAACCGCGCGGCGACACACGGGGCAACATGCACCGTTTTTGCATCGTATGGTGGGATTCATGGAGCTTGTGATGAACTCCGTGGTGGACCAGTGACCGACCCCGTGATGGAGCTGGTGTCGGACTCGGCGATGGGTCCGGAGGGCTACCGCGCCGCTGCCGGTGGTCGGCCCCCGCAGGCGTCGGCCGACGGAGGGCTGACCACGGGTGCCGTGGCCCGCCTCCTCGGGGTCGCGCCGACGACGCTGCGTTCGTGGGACCGCCGCTACGGCATCGGCCCGGCCGCACGGGAGGACGGCCGGCACCGTCGCTGGACCGGGGCCGACATCGCCGCCCTGCGGCACATGTGCCGCCTGACGAGCGCGGGCCTGCCGCCGGCCGAGGCCGCTCGTGCCGTCCTGGCCGGAGCGTCCCGCGCCACGGCCGCGCCACGGCGCGGGCACCCGCCCCGGGCCGCCGGGCCGCTTCCGCCCGGCAGCGCCCGCCGGGAATGCCGAGGCCTGGCCCGGGCGGCGCTCCGGCTGGACGCGCCGGCCATGGAGGAACTGCTCACGGAGGTCCTCGACCGTTACGGGCTGCCGGCCGCCTGGGACGAGGTGATGGCGCCGGCGCTGCACGCGGTGGGCCGTAAGTGGGAGACCGGGGGGGAGCGGTACATCGAGGTCGAGCACCTGCTGTCCTGGCACGTCTCCGGCGCGCTCCGCGGTGTCCGTGCCACCGGGCCCCCCGTCCCCGGTGCGGGCCTCTCCCTGCTGGCCTGTGTACCCGGTGAGACCCACACGCTGGCTCTGGAGGCACTCGCCGCCACGCTCACCCGGCACGGACTGCCGGTCCGTATGTTCGGCGCCGCCCTGCCCGTCGAGGCGCTGGCGGAGGCGGTCCGGCGCACCGGACCCGACGCGGTGGTGCTCTGGGCCCAGTCGCACGGCACGGCGAGCCGCTCGCTCGCGGCACGGGTAGGGGCGATCGAGTGGGGCGTACGGGGCGCGCGCAGGCGGCCTGTCGTCTTCACCGCCGGACCCGGCTGGGCCGGGCGGCAGCCCCCGGGAACCCGGCACCCGTCCGGGCTCGCCGACGCGCTGGACGCACTGGCCGCACTCGGTGCGCGGTGACGACGGCCGCCGTCCCCGCCGTCACCGCAGCCAGTCCGCGAGTCCCGTCAGGAGGCGCTCCACGTCGTCCGTGTCGTTGTACGCGCAGAGTCCGACGCGCAGGCCGCCGCTGTCGCCGAGCCCCAGGTGACGGGAGGCCTCCAGGGCGTAGAAGGAACCGGCGGGCGCGTGCACCCCGGAGCGGGCGAGAGAACGGTAGGCGTCCGCCGCGTCCCGGCCGTCGAAGGTGAGCAGCAGGGTGGGGGTGCGTTCGACGGCACGGGAGTGGACCGTCGCCCCGCCCAGTCCGCCCACCGCCTTCTCGATGCTTTCCCGCAGTGCCGTCTCGTGGGCGTCGATCGCCGCGAACGCCGACCGCAACCGCGCCCGGCGCCCGCCCGCCGCGGCCGCGCCGGCGCCCAGGTCCGCGAGGAAGTCCACTGCCGCGCGGGTCCCCGCCATCGTCTCGTAGGGGAGGGTGCCGAGTTCGAAGCGTTCCGGCACGGCGTCGGTGGAGGGCGCCAGCTTGTCCGGACGGAGAGTGCCGAGCAGTTCGGGCCGGGCGGCGAGCACCCCGTGGTGGGGCCCGAAGAACTTGTACGGGGAGCAGACGAAGAAGTCCGCCCCGAGCCGCTCCACATCCACCGCGTGGTGAGCCGTCAGATGGACCCCGTCCACATACAGCAGCGCGCCGGCCCGGTGGACCAGTTCGGCGATGGCCGGGATGTCGGGCCGGGTGCCGATCAGGTTGGAGGCGCCGGTCACCGCGACCAGCCGGGTCCGCCCGGTGATCTGTGCGCCGACCGCCTCGGGGGCGAGCTCGCCGGTCGACGGATCGAAGTCGGCCCACCGCACCACCGCCCCCGCTTGTTCGGCCGCGTGCACCCACGGGCGGATGTTGGCATCGTGGTCCAGCCGACTGACCACCACCTCGTCCCCCGGGCGCCAGGCCCTGGACAGGGTGCGCGAGAAGTCGTACGTGAGCTGGGTGGCGCTGCGGCCGTACACGATCCCGCCCGGGTCCGCGCCCAGCAGGTCCGCCATCGCCTGCCGGAACCCGCGGACGATCTCCTCCGCGTTCACCTCCCCGGGCAGCGCGGTACCCCGGATCGACAGGGGCCCGCTCATCGCCTCGCCGATCGCGGCGATGACGGAGGCCGGGGTCTGGGTGCCGCCCGGCCCGTCGAAGTGCGCCGTACCGGACCGCAGGGCGGGGAACTGTGCGCGCACCGCGCCAACGTCGTACGACAAGGGGGCTCCTCGATTCGTTCGCTGATGTGCTGCCGGATCTCGCTGTGATCATCGCAGGGCGATGTCCTGCGGTGGAAGAAGGGGGGAGCGCTCAGGCCGGTCCCCGCTCCGAGGTCTCGCTTCGGGGGCGCTTTCGGGGAGCCAATTTCGCGCGGGCGCACCGCCCTCCCTCCGACATACGCCGGAGCGTGGGGAAGCGTCTCCCGGCGCACCGGAATGCGCCGTCCTCAAACGCCGCGATGATCCTACGAAAGAATTGTTCGCACAAATGAACTCGCCTTGGCTGTGCGATCCTTCTCGCATTTCCGCACGGACGAATGCGCCGGATGATTTCTCCGAGTCGCGCGTGATTAAAGCGGTGGGAACGGGAAATAGATGATCTGGGCTGATGGGGTCGGGGGCATCAGTCCACGCCACGGCCGCATTCCATCGAGGTCGGGTGTCTGAAAGTCGCCAGCGCGGGGGCCGTGGCCGCCGCCCGGAGTTTCCTGTCACGTCCTAGGAATGCTCTGGCCTGCTCTGATGCGATGCGATGGTCTCTCCCCCCATCACCGTCACTTGTGGAGGGTCACGGATGGACGAGCGCGAGCACTCCGCCGATGGCGGAATCTATTCGACCGGCTATTCGGTCGGCCGGAAGGGGTGGTCCGGTCATTCTTCCGCTCGACTTGTTCGCGCTGGAGCGTACCCGGCTCTCCTCCTCGCGGTCGTATCCGTGGGGGCGGCCGCATTGTGGCTGCAGTGGGATCCGGCCTGGGTCAGTTCACTTTTCCTGGTCGGGGTCATCGCCTATCTGGCTCTCCTGGAACGGCTGATTCCTTATGACCGGAACTGGCACCCCGGAAAGGCCGAATGGCGCTGGTACGGCATCTACTTCCTGCTCACCATGGCCGGAAGCGGAGTGGCGCAACTCCTGGTCGCGCTGGCTGTCGGCCTGATCTCGCCCGCGGAACCGGCCCGCCATCTCATGGTCGAGATCCCGGCCGCGCTCCTCGCCGGATCTCTCGTCAGCTACACGGTGCACCGGCTGGGTCACCGGAACGCCCTTCTCTGGCGCCTCCACGGAGTGCACCACGTGCCGGAGAAGGTCAACGTCGCCAACAACGGGGTCAACCATGTGCTGGACATCGTCCTGGCGCAGGCCCTCGTCCAGCTGACTCTGGCGTTCGCGGGATTCTCCCGCCCCGCGGTGCTGGTGGTCGGACTCTTCGTCGCCGCCCAGGGCTACTTCATCCACGCCAACATCGATGTCCGCATCGGACGGCTCAACCATCTGCTGGCCAGTCCCGAGCAGCACCGTCTGCACCACAGCACCGATCTGGCCGAAGCCGGCCACTACGGCTCCGACCTGTCGTGCTGGGACCACCTCTTCGGCAGCTTCACCTGGTACCCCGGCCGCGAGCCCGGCGCCGTGGGCCTGCACGACCCCACGTCATTCCCCGGTACCGGCGAGATCCTCGCCGCCCTCGCACATCCCTGGCGCCGCCGACCGGTACGGGCCTCCCGACCGGAGTGACCGCCGCCCCCTGACGCTCCACCACGACTTGCTCCACCACGACTTGAGGAGTTCGACATGGCCGACGCGAACAACCGGGCGTTACGGAACAAGGTGGCGATCATCGGGATGGGCTGCCGCCTGCCCGGCGGCGCCTCGGACCACCGCACGTACTGGCGCAATCTGGTGGAGGGCAAGGACTGCATCACGCCCACACCGCCCGACCGGTACGACGTCAGCACACTCGGCAGCCGGTTCCGCGACAAACCGGGGCGCCTCGTCGGCGGCCGCGGTGGATACATCGACGGCTTCGACGAGTTCGACCCCGCGTTCTTCGGCATCAGCCCCCGCGAGGCGGACCACATGGACCCGCAGCAGCGGAAGCTGCTCGAAGTGGCGTGGGAGGCCCTGGAGGACGGTGGCCAGCGTGCCGCCGACCTCGCCGGCGGCAACGTCGCCGTCTACGTCGGCGCGTTCACCCTGGACTACAAGATCCTGCAATTCGCCGACCTGGGCTTCACCTCGCTGGCCGCCCACACGGCGACCGGCACCATGATGACGATGGTGTCGAACCGCATCTCGTACTGCTTCGACTTCCGCGGCCCCAGCCTCTCCATCGACACCGCGTGCAGCTCCTCCCTGGTCGCCGTCCACCTGGCCTGCCAGGCCCTGAACAACGGGGAGAGCGACCTCGCGCTGGCCGGCGGCACCCTGCTGCACATGGCCCCGCAGTACACCATCGCGGAGACCAAGGGCGGCTTCCTGTCGCCCGAGGGCCGCTCCCGTACGTTCGACGCCGCCGCCGACGGCTACGTACGGGCCGAAGGCGTCGGCCTGGTCGCGCTGAAGCGGCTGGACGACGCCGTACGGGACGGGGACCGGATCCACGCCGTGATCACCGGCAGCGGCGTCAACCAGGACGGGCACACCAACGGCATCACCGTGCCCAACGCCGACGCCCAGGTCGACCTCATCCGCCGGGTCTGCGCCGAGGCGGGCATCACCCCCGGCGACCTCCAGTACATGGAGGCGCACGGCACCTCGACCCCCGTCGGCGACCCGATCGAGGCGAACGCCCTGGCGCGCGCGCTGGCCGTCGGACGCGCCCCGGGCGCCCGCGCCTACGTCGGCTCGGTCAAGACGAACATCGGCCACACCGAATCCGCCGCCGGGATCGCCGGGCTGATCAAGACCGTCCTGAGCATCAAGCACCGCACGATCCCGCCCCACATCAACCTGGAGAACCTCAACCCCGCCATCGACCCGGCGACCCTCCCCTACGAGATCCCCACCCGGCCCACCGCCTGGCCCGAACACGAAGGGCCCGCCCGCGCCGGGGTCAACTCCTTCGGATTCGGCGGCACCAACGCCCATGTCGTCCTGGAGGAAGCCCCCGAGGTCCTGCCGGACGTCCGCCCCGCCGCGCCCGCCGGGCGACGCTGGAGCATCCTGCCCCTCAGCGCCCGCAACCCCGACGCCCTGACGGAGATGGCGGCCGGGATCCGGGGCGAGCTGGCGGGCGACAACGGCCCGGCCGTGGCCCTCGACGATCTCGGCCACACCCTGGCCCACCGCCGCCAGCACCTCCCCGAGCGGCTGTCCGTCGCCTACACCTCGCGTGCCTCCCTCGACGAGGCCCTCGCCGCCCACGCGCGCGGCGAGGCCCACCCCCGGGTCGCCCGAGGCCGCGCCCGGGACGCCGCCGACCGGCGGCTGGTGTGGGTCTTCACCGGCATGGGCCCGCAGTGGTGGGGCATGGGCCGCCAACTGCTGGAGGAGGAGCCGGTCTTCCGCGACGCCGTCGCCGCCTGCGACCGGGCGCTGCGGGAGTTCGCCGACTGGTCCCTCATCGAGGAGATGACCGCCGACGAGTCCGTCTCCCGGATGGCGGAGACCTGGCTCGCCCAGCCCGCGAACTTCGCCGTGCAGGTGGGCCTGGCGGCCCTGTGGCGGTCCCACGGAGTGCGCCCGGACGCCGTGGTCGGCCACAGCACCGGGGAGATCGCCGCCTTCCACGCGGCGGGCGTCTACTCCCTGCGGGACGCGGCCAGGGTCGTCGTGCACCGCAGCCGCCTCCAGCAGACCCTGGCCGGCACCGGCGCCATGCTCGCCGTCAGCCTCTCGGAGGACGAGGCGGAGCGCCGGGTACGCCCCTACAGCGACCGGGTCTCCATCGCCGCCGTCAACAGCCCCACCGCGATCACCCTGGCCGGGGACGAGGCCGCGCTGACTCTGCTGGCCCAGGAGTTGCGAGCCGAGCAGCAGTTCGCGAAGTTCCTCACCGTCGAAGTGCCCTATCACAGCGTCGTGATGGAACGGATCAAGGACGAACTGCTGGCCTTGCTTGCTCCGTTGGAGCCGCGAGCAGCCCAGGTTCCGTTGTACCTGACGGGTGTCGAGGGAACCGCCCGGGGCGAGGAACTGGACGCCGCGTACTGGTGGAAGAACGTCCGCGAGCGGGTGCGCTTCCGCTCCGCGGTCGACCGCATCGCCGACGACGGCCACCAGGTGTTCCTGGAGATCGGCCCGCACCCGGTCCTCGGCCACGCGATCCGCGAATGCCTCGACACGGGCGGAACGAGCGGACTCACCCTGCCCTCGATCCGCCGCCGGGAGAACGAGAGCGAGCGCTTCGCCGCCTCCCTCGGATCGCTCCACAACCTGGGCGTCCCCATCGACTGGAGCGTCCTCCAGCCGGCCGGCCGGCCGGTCACCCTGCCCCGCCACCCCTTCCGGCGCGACCGCCACTGGACCGAACCCCGGCCGGTCGCCCAGGTCCGGCTCGGCCACCGCGACCACCAACTCCTGGGCCGCCGCACCGACCGTACGGAGCCCACCTGGCAGGCCCGCCTGGACACCGAGGACCTGCCGTACCTCGCCGACCACCGCATCCAGGACACCGTGGTCTTCCCCGCCGCCGGTTATCTGGAAATGGCCGCCCAGGCCGTCCTGCGGCTCACCGGCGGCACCACCGCCGTCCTCGCCGACATCGATCTGCGCAAGGCCCTCTTCCTGCCCGACGGCGAGGACCGGACCGTGGAGGTGTCGCTCTCCCTGGAGAACGCGGCCTTCACCATCGCCTCCCCGACCGGGGACGACGGGGAACGGGCCGTGCACGCGAGCGGGATCGTCCGCACCGGGCAACGCCGCCGCACCGCCCCGCCGCTCGACGCCCCCGCGATCCGGGCCAGGTCCCTCCGGCGCCTCGAAGGACCCGACTGCTACACCGCGCTGGCCGCCCTCGGCTACCACTACGGCCCCGCCTTCCAGGCCATCGAGGAGGTCTGGATCGGCTCCGGCGAGGTCCTCGCCCGGATCCGCCCGCCCCGGGCGATCGGCGACGACGCCGCCGGCCACCACCTCCACCCCGTCCTCCTCGACGCCTGCTTCCAGACTCTCCTGACTCCGCTCATCCCGCCGGCCCCCGAAGATCCCGCACCGGTCACCGGGATCAGGCTGCCGCTCTCCCTGGACGAGGTCGCCCTGGAACCCATCGGCGATCAGCCGTTCTGGGCCCACGCCACCCTGCTCCCCGGCGACGCCGACACCACCCTCGGCAACATCGCCCTGTACGCGGACGACGGGGCGCCGCTCGGCCGGGTCCTCGGCTTCCGCGCCGCCGACGTGGAGAAGGCGGCCACCGCCGTCGCCCGGACCACGATCGACTCCTGGCTCGCCGAACCCGTCTGGACCGACTGCCCGCCGCTGCCCGCCGATGACGCCCGGGCCCTGCCGCAGGACGCGAACGACGGTGACGTGAACGACGGTGACGTGAGCGACGGTGGTGACGTGCGCGACGACGGCGTACGAGGCGAGGCGTCGGGAAGCGCCGCCGAGCGCCGACAGGCACCGGCACCCGCGGCAGCGGCCCGCTACCACGACTGGCTGGTCCTCGCCGACACCGGGGGCGTCGCGGACGCCTTCGCCGCCCTGGCCGCCGCCCGGGGCGAACGCTGCCGCCTGGTACGCCGGGGCGCCGCCTACACCGCGTCCGGCGACGGCGCCACGTTCACGGTCGACCCCGCATCCGACGCCGATCTGCGCCGGCTCCTCGCCGACCTGGACCGCGACGGAGGTCCCTTCCGGGGGGCCGTCCTGCACCTGTGGAACCTCGACGCGCCCGCCCTCGCCGCGTGCGACCGGACCTCCCTGACCGACCACACCGGCGCGGGAGCGTACTCACTGATCGCCCTCGCCCGGCTCCTGTCCGCCCGGGGCTCCGGAGGCCGCCTGCACATCGTCACCCGCGGCGCCCAGCCGGCCCTGCCAGGTGAGGGGCCCGAACCCCTCGGCGCACCCGCCTGGGGCATCGGCCGCGTGCTGCGGCACCAGGAACTGATCGAACACCCCGGCAAACTCATCGACCTCGACCCCAGGCGGCAGCCGGGCCCCGACGGCGACCGGGCCGAGGCCGAAGCGCTCCTCGGCGAGGTCCTCAACGACGACGAGGAGGAGATCGCCCTGCGCGACGGCGGCCGCCGCACCAGCCGCCTCCGCCCCGCCGAGGGCCTGACCCGCCCGCTGCCGCTGCGCCTGCGGGCGGATGGAAGCTATCTGGTCACCGGCGCGTTCGGCGCGCTCGGCCGACTGCTGTGCCGCACCCTCGTACGCCGCGGGGCCCGCCGGATCATCCTGGTCGGGCGGACCCCCGTCCCGGCCCGGGAGAAGTGGGCCGGCACCGACCCCGCCACCGCCGAGGGCCGGGCCGTGGCCCTGCTCCGCGAGCTGGAGGCGCTCGGCGCGCAGCCCGTCCTCGCGACCCTCGACATCACCGACGAGGACGCCCTGGCCGGCTGGCTCGACGCCCACCGGCACAGCGGGGCGCCCCCCGTACGCGGGGTGTTCCACCTCGCGGGACAGGTCCGCGACACGCTCGTCGCCGATCTGGACCGGGCCGCCTTCGACGCCGTCCACGACCCCAAGACCGTCGGTGCCCACCTCCTGCACCGGCACCTGCGGGACGAGCCCCTCGAACACTTCGTGCTCTTCGCCTCCATCGCCTCCCTGCTGACCACGGCCGGCCAGACCAACTACGCCGCGGGCAACGCCTTCCTGGACGCCCTCGCCCACCACCGCCGCGCCCAGCAACTGCCCGCGCTCAGCCTGGACTGGGGCCCCTGGGCCACCGGAATGATCGAAGAACTCGGCCTCGTCGACCACTATCTGCACAGCCGTGGCATGAGCTCGCTGTCCCCGGACGCCGGCATGGCCGTCCTGGAACGCGTCATCGGCCAGGACCACGCCCAACTGGTCGTCGCCACCGTCGTCGACTGGCCCGTCTTCCTCGCCTGGTACCCGTCCCCGCCGCCGCTGGTCGCCGACCTCGCCGCGGCCGCCGCCCCGCCGGCCGACGCCACCTCGGGCAACGGATTCCTCGACACCTTCCGCGCCGCCGACGAGGAGACCCGCCGCACCCTGGTCGCCGAGCGGTTCGCCGCGCTCTCCGCCGCCGTGCTGCGCACCGGCACGGACCGCATCGACCCCGCCACCGGCCTCGGCGAACTCGGCCTCGACTCCCTCCTCGCCATGGAGCTGCGGGCCCGGATCCACGCCGAACTCGGCGTCGCCCTCCCCGTGGTCGCCCTGCTCAGCGGCACCCCGGCCGGGGAACTCGCCGCCCAGCTCCACGACGGCCTCACCGCCCTGGCCTCGGCCGACGCCCCCGACAGGGCCCCGGGAGCGGTGGAACTCCACAGCGACGAGGGGCAGTACCCACTGACGCAGAACCAGAAAGCGCTCTGGTTCCTCAAGCACCTCAACCCCGACGGTTACGCGTACAACATCGGCGGAGCCGTCGAGGTGACCGTCACGCTCGAACCGGACCTGATGTTCGAGGCCGTCCGCCGGCTCATCGCCCGGCACCCCGCGCTCCGCACCAACTTCCTCCTGGTGGACGGGCAGGCCGTGCAGCGGGTGTCCGAGGACGCCGCGACGGACCTCGCCCTCTTCGACGTCCAGGGAGAGGACTGGGAGTCCATCCACGCGACGATCGTCCAGGAGTACCGCAAACCGTACGACCTCGCCCAGGACCCACTGGTCCGCTTCCGGCTCTTCAAGCGGGGCCCGGACCGCTGGATCATCATGAAGGCCGTCCACCACATCGTCTCCGACGCCATCTCCACCTTCACCTTCATCGACGAACTCCTCGCCGTCTACGAGGCGTTGCGCCGCAACCAGGAACCCCAGCTCCCACCGATCGAGGCCCGCTACCTCGACTTCCTCAACCAGCAGAACGCCTTCCTGGCCGGGCCCGGGGCGGCGGGCATGCTCGACTACTGGCGCTCCCACCTGCCGGCCGAGGTCCCGCTCCTCGACCTGCCCGTCGACAAACCGCGCCCGGCGGTCCAGACCCACAACGGGGCCTCCGAGTTCTTCGTCCTGGACGACGCCCTCAGCGCCCGCGTCCACGCCCTGGCCCGCGCCCACGGCGTCACCCCGTTCATGGTGCTGCTGAGCGCGTACTACCTCCTGCTGCACCGCTACTCCGGGCAGGACCACATCATCGTCGGCAGCCCGGTGACCGGCCGCACCCGGCAGGACTTCGCCTCCGTCTACGGCTACTTCGTCAACCCGCTGCCCCTGCACGCCGATCTGTCCGAGGACCCGACCGTCGCCGAACTGCTGCAACAGGTCCGCCGGACCGTGCTCGGCGGCCTGGACAACCAGGAGTACCCCTTCGTCCTCCTCGTCGAGGAGCTGGGCCTCCAGCACGACCCCAGCCGCTCCGCCGTCTTCCAGGCGATGTTCATCCTCCTCACCCACAAGGTGGCCGCCGAACAGTACGGCTACCGGCTGGAGTACATCGAACTCCCCGAGGAAGAGGGGCAGTTCGACATAACGCTGTCCGCCTACGAGGACGAGGCCGAGGGCCGCTTCCACTGTGTGTTCAAGTACAACACCGACCTCTTCCTCCCCGAGACCATGCGCCGCATGGCCGCCCACTACATCCGCCTCCTCGACCGGATGACCCGGGTCCCGGGCGAACAGCCCGCCTCCCAACTGGAGATGCTCGGCGACCGGGAGCGTGAGCGGCTCGTCGGGGAGTGGAGCCGCCCGGCCCTGCCGTCCGCCGGAACCGGGGCGGAGCCGTTCGTCCCGGTCCAGACGCTGATCGGCCGCGTCGCCGCCGAACACCCCGCGGCCGTCGCCGTCACCCTGCCCACCGCACACGGCGGGGCGCACCGGCTGACCTACGCCGAGCTGGACCGGCGGGCCGCCGACAGCGCCGCCCGGCTGCGGGCGCTCGGCGTCGGCGAGGGTTCGGTGGTCGTGCTGTGCCTCGACAAGTCGCCCGAGCTGATCGTCGCCCTGCTCGGCGTCCTCAAGGCAGGCGCCGCCTACCTCCCGCTCCGGCCCGACCAGCCCGCCGACCGGCTCGCCCACCTCGTGACGACCACCGGCGCGGCGCTCGTCCTCGTCGCGGACGACGCCACGCCGGAGCAGACCGGGGCCCTGACCGTCCCGACGCTCACCCTCGCCGAGCTCGGACGCACCGAACCGCACCCGGAAGGACCGGCTGCCGAGGCCGGCCCCGACTCGCCCGCGTACGTCATCACCACCTCCGGATCCACCGGCCGGCCCAAGGCCGTCCGCGTCAGCCACCGCAACCTCGCCTCCGCCCACGCCGCGTGGCGCCAGGAGTACCGGCTGGACACCGACGTCCGGACGCACCTCCAGATGGCCGAACCGTCCTTCGACGTGTTCACCGGCGACCTGGTGCGCGCCCTGTGCTCGGGCGGCACCCTCGTCCTGGCCGACCGCGACCTCCTCTTCGACACCACCCGGCTCTACCGCACGATGCGTCAGGAGCGTGTCGACTGCGCGGAGTTCGTCCCCGCTGTGGTCCGCGGCCTGATGGACCACTGCACACGGGAAGGGCTGCGGTTGGACTTCCTGCGACTGCTGGTGGTCGGCTCGGACGCCTGGAGCGTGGGGGAGTACCGCCGGCTGGCCGGGCTCTGCGGACCCGGCACCCGCCTCGTCAACTCCTACGGTCTCACCGAGGCCACCATCGACAGCGCGTTCTTCGAGGGGCCCGTCGACGACCTGGAACCCGGCGCCATGGTCCCGATCGGCCGGCCGCTGCCCAACAGCGCCCTCCATGTCCTCGACGCCCACGGCGAACCCGTCCCGCCCGGCGTGCCCGGCGAACTCTGGATCGGCGGCGACGGCGTCGCCCTCGGCTACGCCGGAGACCCCGAGCAGACCGAGGAGCGCTTCGTCACCCGGGCGCTCGGCCGGACCGCCGACGCCCGGCCCGAACGCCTCTACCGCACCGGCGACATCGCCCGCTGGGACGCGCACGGCCGGGTCCACCTGCTCGGCCGCACCGACGGACAGGTCAAACTGCGCGGCCACCGCATCGAGATCGGCGAGATCGAGGCGCAGCTCGCCCAGTGGCCCCCGCTCGCCCGGGCCGTCGTCACCGTACGCACCGACACCGGGGGAGAGGCGGCGCTCTGCGCCTACTGCGTCCCCGCGCCCGGCGCGACTCTGGACGTCCGGGCCCTGCGCCGCCACCTGGCCCGCTCGCTGCCCTCGTACATGATCCCGTCCCACTTCACCGAAGTGCCCGCCCTGCCGCTGACGGCCAACGGCAAGGTCGACACGGCCGCCCTGCCCGCCCCCCGGGCCGGCGCGGGGGACCGGCCGCACGAGGAGCCCGTGACGCTGTACGAGGTCAGTGTCGCCCGCCACTGGAAGACCCTGCTCGGCCGTGAACAGATCGGCCTGGAGGACGACTTCTTCGAACTCGGCGGCAGCTCGATCAAGCTCATCGAACTCCTCCACCACCTGCGCACCGAGTTCGGCGTCGGCGTCCCCGTCAGCAGGCTCTACCAGGTCACCACGTTGCACGGCATGGCCGCCACCGTGGAGGACGTCCTGCTCGGCACCGCCGCCGACGAACTGCCCAGCCTCACCTTCAACGCCGGTCAGGCCTCCGCCCTCTTCTGCTTCCCGCCCGCCGGCGGCCACGGGCTCGTCTACCGGGGGCTGGCCGCACAGCTCCCCGACTACTCCGTCACCGGCTTCAACTACCTGCCCGGCGACGACAAGGTCAGCCGGTACGCCGACCTGATCGAGGCCGCCCGGCCCGACGGCCCGTATCTGCTCCTGGGTTACTCCCTCGGCGGCAACCTCGCCTTCGAGACGGCCAAGGAGCTGGAGCGGCGCGGCCGGGACGTCGCCCATGTCGTCATCCTCGACTCCCGCCGCATCCTCGCCGCCTACGAACCGGACGCCTCGGGCATCGCCGCCTTCGAGAGCGAACTCGCCGACCACGTACGCAAGCACACCGGCTCCGAGGCCGTCGCCCACGAGACCCTCGCCCACGCCGCCGAATACCTCGCCTTCTGTGGGCGCACCCCCAACACCGGCACGGTCGCCGCGACGGTCAGCGTGATCACCGACGAGGAGAAGGCCGCCCTGTACGCCGCCGGGGAGCACGGCACCTGGCACGGCAGCTCCACCGGCGCCACCGCCGTACTGCGCGGCTCCGGCATCCACGCCGACATGCTCGACGCCAAACACCTGCCCCGCAACGCCGAGCTGGTGCGCTCCGTCCTGAGGGGAGACGCGACCCATGGCGGATGACGACCCCACCGACTGGACCAGCAGGGAACGCGCCCCGGGCACCCCGCCCCGCGTCATCGTCATCGGCGCGGGCGTGGCCGGCCTCTCCACCGGCGTCTACGCGCAGATGAGCGGAGCCAGGACCCGCATCTTCGAGAAGCACGTGCTGCCCGGCGGCTGCTGCACCGCCTGGTCCCGCGACGGGTACCTCTTCGACTACTGCATCGAGTGGCTCATCGGCACCGCCCCGGGCAACGACGCCCACCGGGTGTGGAGCGAGCTCGGCGCGCTCGACGGCAAGACGGTCACCAACTTCGACCTGTTCAACAAGGTCGAGGACGCCTCGGGCCGGTCGGTGACGTTCTACAACGACCCCGACCGGCTGGAGGCCCACCTCCTGGAGGTCTCACCCGCCGACGCCCCGCTCATCCGGGCCTTCACCCGGGACCTGCGGCGCTTCATCGACATCGAGCTGTACCCGTTCCTGACCGCGCCCGCGCTCAGGACCGTAGGGGAGAGGGCCCGGACCCTGCGCACGGTGCTCCCTGCCTTCCGGCTGTTCTGGCGGACCGCCGCCACTCCGATGCACGTGTTCGCCGACCGGTTCCAGGACCCGCTGCTGCGCAAGGCGTTCCGCAACATCTTCTTCCAGGACCCCGAGGGCTTCCCGATGCTGCCGTACCTCTTCAACATGGCGGCCGCCCACCACGGCAACGCGGGCTTCCCCCAGGGCGGTTCGCTCGGCCTCGCCCGCTCCGTCGAGGAGCGCTACAAGAGCCTGGGCGGAACGGTCACCTACCGGGCGCGTACCGAGCGGATCCTGGTCGAGAACGACCGGGCGATCGGCATCGAACTCCGCAACGGCAGGCGTTACTTCGCCGAACACGTGGTCTCCGCCTGCGACGGCCACACCACCGTCTACGGACTCCTGGGCGGCCGGTACACCGGACCCAGGATCGACAAGCTCTACACCGACCTCCTCCACCGCCCCGGCACCCTCTTCCCCGCCGTCGTCTCCGCCTTCGTCGGCCTGCGCGGCGACCTGGAGCCCGAGGAGGCGCACAGCACCACACACCTCCTCGGCCCGGACGACGCGGCCCACCTCCCCGGAGCCCTTCAGGACAGCCTCGTCGTGCAGGCACGCTCCCGCTACTCCGGCGGCTTCGCACCGCCGGGCCACTCCGTCCTGCACTGCACCTACTTCAGCGACTACGCACACTGGAAGGACCTGCGCACCAGAGACCGCAAGGAGTACCGCCGGCGCAAGCGCGAAGTGGCCCACTTCGTCCGCGACTTCCTCGAACGCCGCACCCCCGGCATCGCGGATCGCATCGACATCGTCGAGGTCGCCACGCCCGCCACCACCCACCGCTACACCGGCAACCTCGGCGGATCCATCCTGGCGTGGAAGGCGTTCTCCGAAGCCGACGACGTCGCCGCGCGCCTCGTCGGCAAGGACCGGATGCGGCTTCCGGGACTGAGCAACTTCTCCATGGCCGGACAGTGGGTCGGCATGGGCGGCCTGATCCGCGCCGCCTCCACCGGCCGCTTCGCCGTCCAGTACCTCTGCCGCGACCTGGGCCTGGAATTCCGGGCCTGGGAGAGCAAGGGCGCCGAACCCTGGCACCCCGGGAAGCTGGGACACCTGCCCCAGCTCGACCGGTGGTCCGCACGGGAGAGCGAGGGCTCATGAGCGGCGACAGGAACGGACCCCGGACCGGCGGCCCCCGCCGGCCCCGGGAGACGATGATCATCATCGGGGCCGGTCTCGGCGGGCTCTCCACCGGCTGCTACGCCCAGATGAACGGCTACCGCACCCGCATCCTGGAGATGCACGAGATCCCCGGCGGCTGCTGCACCGCCTGGGAGCGCGGCGGCTTCACCCTGGACGCCTGCGTCAGCTGGCTCCTCGGCAGCGGCCCCGGCAACGAGATGCACCAGATCTGGCTGGAGCTCGGCGCCCTCCAGGGCAAGGAGATCCGTCACTTCGACGTCTTCAACATCGTGCGCGGCACGGACGGCCGGGCCGTCCACTTCTACTCCGACCCCGACCGGCTCGAAGCCCACCTCATCGACATCTCGCCCGCCGACGCCCGGCTCGTACGGAAGTTCTGCGCCCAACTGCGCAGCTTCCGCAAGGCGCTCGCGGTCTACCCCTTCCTCAAGCCCGTCGGACTGATGGGACGCCGGGAGCGCTGGCGGATGCTCGCCTCGTTCCTGCCGTACTTCAACTCCGTCCGCACCACGATCACCGTCCTGATGAGCGACTTCTCCCAGAAGTTCAAGGACCCCCTCCTGCGGGAGGCCTTCAACTTCATCCTGTACGAGAAGCACCCGGCCTTCCCCGTCCTCCCCTTCCACTTCCAGCTCGCCTCGCACGCCAACCTCTCCGCCGGAGTCCCCGAAGGCGGCTCCCTCGGCCTCGCCGAGTCGATCGAGGCCCGCTACCGCCGGCTCGGCGGCGAGGTCTCCTACAACACCAAGGTCGAGACGGTGATCGTCGAGGACGACCGGGCGGTGGGCGTCCGCCTCAGCGACGGTCGGGAACTGCGCGCCGACATCGTCGTGTCGGCCTGCGACGGCTACACCACGACCATGAAGTTCCTGGAGGGCAAGTACCTGGGCGAGGACTACCGCAAGCTCTACACCGAGACCATCCACGAACCCGGCATGGTCTTCCCCGGCTACTTCACCCTCTTCCTCGGCCTCTCCCGCCCCTTCCCCGAAGGGGACCCCTGCACCACCTACCTCCTCGACGGGGCGACGGCCGCCGAACTGACCGGCATCCGCCACCCCAGCATCAACGTCCAGTTCCGCAGCCGCCACTACCCCGAACTGTCCCCGGACGGCACCACCGTCGTCTACGCCACCTACTTCTGCGACATCGCCCCCTGGCGCGCCCTGGACGAGGGCCCCGAACAGATCACCCGCACCCGCGGCGGCCACGAGCTGCACACCCTGCCCGTACGGCACGGGCGCGGCTACTACGCGGCGAAACGACGGGCCCGCGAGACACTCGTCGGCTTCCTCGAAGAGCGCCACCCCGGCCTGCGGGACGCGATCGTCGTCCGTGACGTCTCCAGCCCCCTCACCCAGGTCCGCTACACCGGCAACTACGACGGGACCGTGCTGGGCTGGCAGCCCTTCGTCGAGAGCGGCGAGACCCTCGAAGAGCTGATCAAGAAGCACGGCCCGGGCCTCCCCGGACTGCGCGACTTCTACCAGTCCGGCGTCTGGGCCACCACCGGCGGGCTCATCCGGGCCGCCGCCGCCGGACGCCACGTCATGCAGTTCGTCTGCCGCGACGACGACCGGCCCTTCACCGCCTCGCTCGACCTCACCGCACCACCACCGACCCACCGGGTCATCCCCGTGCCCGTACGCCCCGCCGCACCGACCGAGAGGAAACCATGAAGATCGCGAAATGGGTGGTCCGCGAACACGTCGAAGGAGTCCCCGACGTGGACCGCGTCTACGAGAAGGTCGTCGAACACGTCGACGTGACCCTCGCCCCCGACGAGATGCTCCTGCGCACCCTGTACGTCTCCGTCGACCCCTACCTCCAGGGCATCGCCCTCGACACTCCCATCGGCCGGCACATGGGCGCCGACTCGATCATGGAGGTGATCGACGCGGGACCGCGCGCCGCCCACCGCGTCGGCGACCTGGTCCAGGGGTTCGGCGGCTGGCGCACCCATCTGATCAGCACCGGCGTCCCCGAACTCTGGCAGACCGGCACGTTCCCCATGGTCTTCCCCGCCTACCGCAGGCTCGACCCCCGGTGGTACGACGACGCCCTGCCGCTGACGACCGCCCTCAGTGTGATGGGCGGCCCCGGCATGACCGCCTGGGGGACCCTGACCAAGTACATGACGATCAGCCCCGGCGAGACCATCGTCATCAGCGGTGCCTCCGGCTCGGTGGGCACCCTCGTCGGGCAGCTCGCCGCGCTCGGCGGGGCCCGGGTCATCGGCACCACCTCCTCCCCGGAGAAGGCGGACTACCTCACCGGGCTCGGGTTCGACGCCGTGATCGTCTACCGCCACGGGGACGGCGCGGACACCGTCCGCGACGCACTCGTCCGGGCCGCCCCCGACGGCGTCGACCGCTACTTCGACAACCTCGGCGGCGCGGTCACCGACGCCGTGTTCCCCCTGCTCAACATCGGGAGCCAGGTGGCGGTGTGCTGGCAGTGGGCGACCCAGGTCGGCAACGAGAGCACCGGCCCCCGGCTCCTGCCCTACCTGATGTTCCCGCGCGCCACCGTCCGCGGCATCTTCTCCCTGGAATGGTTCACCGAACAGAACTGGCAGGACCTCCACACCGACCTGGGCGGCCGCGTCCGGCGCGGCGAGGTCGTCTGCGACCACACCCTGCACCACGGCTTCGACGCGATCCCCGCCGCCTACGGCAGCCTCTACGGCGCCCGGGCGGCCAACCGCGGCAAGGTGCTCGTCGAACTCTGAGCGCGGCCCTCCCTCCGCTCGATCCAACGGTGCTGTCCAGGAGGCACGTTGACCACCACCGACCCCACGCACCCGGCCCCGGAGCCGATGCACCGCCTGTTCTTCGATGAACCCGGGCCGCCCCGCCCCGCCGAGCTGCCGGGCGGCAGCCCCGCCTGGCTGGTCAGCCGGTACGAAGACGTCCGCCAGGTGCTCTCCGATCCGCGGTTCGGCCGGGCGCAGCTGTACGCCCCCGATGCGCCCGCCCTCTCCGGCGTACCCGACCTCGTGAACGACCCCGACCTGATGTTCAACCAGGACGGCCCCGACCATCTGCGGCTGCGCCGCACCCTGCGGCGCGCGTTCACCCCGAGGGCCGTCGCCCGCTGGCGGCCCTGGATCGCCGCGATAGTGGAGGAGCTCCTCGACCGGCTGGAGACCCGGCCCCGACCGGCCGACATCGTCGCCGAGTTCGCCCTCCCGCTGCCGGCGGCGGTGATCAGCCGCCTCATGGGGCTCGACGAGTCCGCATGGGTCCGGATGCGCCACTGGAGCGAGCACGCCTTCTCCGACGGCACCCACGAGAGCGCACAAGTGGCAGCGGTTCTCGAGGAGTTCAGCGCGTTCGGCGCGCACCTCCTCGCGGAGCGGCGCCGGACCCCGGGCGAGGACCTGATCAGCGGTCTGGTCGCGGCGGCCGACGAGGAAGGGGGCGTTCCCGAGGCCCAGTTGGTCACCCTGGTGTGCGGGCTGGTCGTCGGCGGCCACGACAGCACGATGACCATGCTCGCCAACGCCCTGCTCTACCTGCTGGGTGAACGCCGTGAGGCCTGGCCCCGCCTCGGCGCCGACGAGGAGGCCGCGGGGCGCCTCGTGGACCGCCTCGTCCATCTCGTCCCGCTGGGCGACGACCGGGGCAGCACCCGCCACGCCGCCGAGGACGTCGAGATCGGAGGAGTGACGATCCCGGCGGGCGCGGTCGTGCTCGCCGACTGCGGCATGGCCAACCGAGACCCGGAGGTCTTCCCGCCCGCCACCCGCCACGACCTGTTCGCCCCGCTGGAGGCCCCCACGCTCTCCTTCGGCGCCGGCCCCCACTACTGCCTCGGCGCCTGGCTGGCCCGCACGGAGCTCCAGCTCGCCCTGCACCGTCTGGCCGCCCGCTTCCCGGAGCTGCGCCTGGCCGCCCCCGTCGACGCGGTCGAGTGGCGGACCGGGACGACGTCCCGCAGCCCGCAGCGGCTCGGCGTCAGTTGGTAGGGCCGCCGAGGGCCCGTCGCAGCACCGCGATCCCCCGCGAGCGGCCCGGGCGACGCCGCCCAGCCGTACAGGTTGGCGGCGCGGGTGCGCCGGTTCGTCCGGCGCACCCCCGCCCCCGTCAGCCGCGTGCGACGGCTATCGAGCCCCCGAGCCGGTCGCCCGCCTCGTAGACCAGGTACGGTACGCCGCGGTCCGTGCCGAAGCTCGGTGAGGCGCTGCGGCCGTTCTCCGGGGCCGCGCTGCCCGAGTCGTAGAAGACGCCGAGGTGGTCGCGGCGGGAGAAGTCGTTGCCGACCTCGGTGATCAGGATGTTCCCCCCGTTCTCCTTGCCGGTGTGGTAGACGACGAACGTGCTGCCGCCCCGGGTCAGCAGATGCGGACCGCTGAGGTTGTTCACGCCGACGTCCGAGTGGCGGATCAGCGGCTGCTGGGCGAAGGTCCAGTCGCGGCCGTCCTTCGACCAGCCCCAGGCGATGTCGCGGTGGTTGGACTGATTGTTGATCATGAAGAGCATCACGTACCGCGCACCGCGCGCGGGCAGGTCGTGCCGGAACACCCGGGCGTAGGACGTCTCGCTGGTGCCCGCCGGAAGCATGTCCTTGGTGAGCACGGTCCTGTCGTACGTGAAGGTGACGCCGTCCTTGGACCGGGCGAGCCGGGTCGTGTGGTTCTCGCCGTGGAAGTAGAGCCACAGTTCCCTGACGTCCTCGTTCCACAGGACGTGCGGTGAGGAGACATGGCTGACCCGGTAGTGCGGCTGCCAGTCGTTGGAGACCAGCGGGTTCGCCGGGTACTCCGTGAACGGGCCCTCCAGCGAGTCGCCGTAGGCCAGGCAGATGCCACCGGGCGCGTCGTGCGGGGCGTAGTAGAGGTAGTAGCGGCCCAGCGGGTTCGCCAGCTTGTCGTACACGCCCCGGATGCACGGGAAGATGATCTCGCCCGTCGGGTTGTACTTCAGCTGGGAAGGTGTCAGCAGCGGCCCCAGGTGGCGGTAGTCCGGGAATCCGCCGGGGGCCGCGGCGGCGGGGGCGGCCCCCGCGCCGGTGGCAATCAGTCCGGCGGTCGCCGCCGTGCCGGCCAGCGCGCCCCGCAGGAAGATGCGGCGGCTCGGGTGGGTCGCGGGGGCCGCGACCGGAGTGTCCTCGTGCTGTGTCATGGTGTTCTCCGTCCCGAAGAGGTGAGCGTTCACAGATAACTGGCGGCGGTGACGCAGAAGCCGCCGAGCGCCACGGCCCAGACGTACGGCAGGGTCCGCAGCATCACCTGCTGCGGCGTCACCCCCGCGTACTGCGCGCTCCACACGGTCTGCGTGCTGGTGGGGTCCGACACCCCGAACACCTGGTTGTACGAGGTCGCCAGGCCCAGCACCGCGACGGCCGGGTAGATGCCGGCGGCGATGAGGACGCCCGCTATGCCCGCGCCGAGACCGAAGACGTTCAGCGGCCCCCGGTACAGGCAGAGCGGCACGAGCAGCGTGAAGACCAGGACGAACAGCACCGGGTTCTGCGGGCTGACGGCTTTGACCAGCGGCTCCAGCGACTCCACCGCACCGGGCAGCTTCACCGCGGCGAGCAGGATGCCGATGGCGATGAACAGGACGATCGGAGCGGCCGCGACCTCGAACGAGCCGTACAGCGTCCGCAGCAGCCGCTTGTTCATCTCGCGCGGCCGGGTGGTCGTGACGAGCGCGAACAGGATGCCCGCCAGCATCGACGGCAGGATCGCCACCTCAAGGCCGAGGGCGAGGACCAGCGGCACGACCGGGGTGAGGAGCGCGTACCACGGGGCGTCGCCCAACTGCTTGCGACGAGAAACCGGTTGGGGAGACGCGGACTTGAGCGACCAGGCGTGCTCGACACCGCGCCTGCGCGTCTCGATGAGGACGAAGAGGACGGCGGCGGCCAGCGCGAACGGGAACAGCTTGAACATGAAGCCGCGCACGGTCTCGACGGGTAGCTCCAGCGCGGTGGAGAAGAACTGCCAGAGGGGCAGCTCGAACGGCATGCCGGCGGCGATGCCCATCAGGATCGTCCCGGCCGCCGTGACCTTGGGGATGCCGACGGCGATCATGGCGGGGATGCCGATGATCCCGGCGAGCATCGCCGCGGGGGCCGAGCCGGTGACCGTGCCGACCAGGGTGGAGACGCCGAGGACGCCGAGGGCGACCACCACCGGCCGGTCCCCGCCGAACTCGACGATCTTGCGCACCAGGGTGCCCGCGATGCCGGTCTCGTCCAGCAGCCTGCCCAGCCAGGAGCCCAGCAGGATCGCGATCATCGTGGCGCCGAGAGCCGGCGCGCCTTCCTGGACGACCGTGTCCAGCACACTGTTCTCGCCGGTCAGCGGGGCGCCCGCGACGAAGGCGATGACGACGGCCAGGATGACGAGCGCGAAGGCCGTGGGCAGCCTGCGGGTGAGCATCGCGGCGACACCGGCCGCCATGACAAGAAGGATGACGACGCCCATGGCGTTACTTCTCTCTTCCGTGCGGGGATCCGGCTGCGGACCCGTGCCGAGGTTCGGCCGCGGTGGCCAGGGCGGCCGTCAGCAGGAGCGGACTGCGGCCCAGGCCGCAGACCGTGCGGGCGTGGGCATGGGCGGCGATCTCGTCGGCGCCCGCGACATGGCCGTACAGGGTGTGCCGGCCGGCGCGCAGCACGACGTGGCCCAGGGCGTGCTTGAGCGCCTTCTTCGCCGGACCGTGGTGGAGCCGCTCGTGCACCGCCTCGTGCGCGATCGCCGCCGCCCGGACCGACCCGGCCGGATACCGGTCCCGCCAGCCGAGCAGGTCGATCAGCTCGTCGGCGAGCGCCAGGGTGTCGGTGAACAGCTCGACGGTGGGCACCGGCCGGGACGTGTAGCGGGCCAGGAGCCCCTTCGCGAGGCCACCGTCGCTCTCCACGATCCGGGCCGTCGCCGCGACCGGCGGCAGCGCCGCGCCGAACGCATCGGCGGTACGGGCCCAGTGGCGCAGCAGCTCCGGGTCGCGCCCCTCGTGCGTGGGCGTGTTCGCGAGCAGCCGGGCGCCGAACTCGGTGTCGTCGTCGGCCTCCAGCGCCGAAATGGCTGTGCGTGCGGCCCGGTCGAGCAGGGCGGTCGTCATGAGCGCACCTCCACGACCGCGACGACCGGTTCGTCGGCGGCGCGGGCGCGCAGTTCGCTGCGGGCCAGCGCCAGCAGCGGATCCGGGTCGATCACCCCGGACAGGTCCGCGATCCGGGACCCGAGCAGCAGCCGCAGCGCCGGGGCACGGACGCCGCCGTCACCGTACGACGTGGCCTCCTTCACCAGCCCGGCGAGGACCTCGGGCGCCTGCCCCACGGTGGTCGTCTCCACCCGGGCGTCCGGCGCGTGCAGCCGTACGACGCCGTCCGCGTCCACGACCCGCACCGGGTGCCGGGCCGCCCGGAAACGCCGGTGCACCTCGGTGCCGTACACGGTGTGGGCCGGTGTGCCCGCGAGCACCCGCACCGAGGCCGGATCGGTCCGCAGGCTCGTCGCGGCGGCGCGCAGCCGGTCCGCCTCGTCGGCCCGGTGGGCACGGTCCTGGGTGCGCAGTTCGGTGGCGCCGGTCGCCACGGCCCGTACGGTGCTGGTCTGCGGGTCGACCGTGACCTCCACCTCCACCCCGTCGGGGGCGGCCCCCTGGGCCACGACGGCGGCCTCCGCCTCGGCGCGCACGGCGAGGATCTGCTCCTGGCCGGCGCCCGGAATGATCCGCTCGACCTGCTCCCGGATGAGGGCCAGGGCCACGCCGATCGGGCTGATCACCTCGTTGTGCTGGGCGATCCTGCCCTCCTGGCCGGTCACGGCCGCCAGATGCGGGGTCACGGAGGCCGCGCCGCCGCCCCCGCCGACGAGCAGCGCGGTGTCCTTGTCCAGCCGGTAGTCGCGCGTCATCTCCTCGACCACGGACTTCACCTGCTCAATGCCCGCGTCCAGGAGCTTCGTCGCGGCCGAGGCGACATCGGTGCCGAGCGCGGCGGCCAGCGGGGCGATCGCGGCCCTCGCCACCGCCGGGTCGCACCGGGCGAAGTCCCCCTCAGGCACCCGGCCCAGCGCGTTCGCCGCACAGGTCATGGTGATCGCGAACCGGCCCCCGGCGGCGTCGAGCACCGCGTAGTCGGCGGGGTCGTCCGCCAGCGGACGGATCGTGATGACCTTCGCGTCGCGGAGGTCGTCCTCGGTCGCGAAACAGGCGTAGGGCAGCCCCGCGATGTGCGCGCTGCGCGGACCGACGCCGACGACCCTGCCGCCGTCGACGCGGACCATCGATCCGCCGCCGACCCCGACGGTCCGCACGTCCAGCGCCGAGAGGTACGACGTCCGGCCGAGCATGGTGGCGTGCCGGACGGCGACCTTGCCCCGCCGCACGACGCTGATGTCCGTGGACGTGCCGCCGGTCTCCAGGAACAGGCCCTCGCTGACGCGCTCCTGCATCAGCGCCCCGGCGACCCCCGCCGCCGGTCCGGACAGCACCGTCAGCAAGGGTCTGCGCCGCATCTCGTCCAGCGACATCACCCCGCCGTCGCAGCGCATCACCATCAGCGGCGCGCTCACGCCCGCCTTGGTGATGGAGGCGTCGACCAGATCGGCGGTGGCGAGCATGCGCGGCAGGATCGCGGCGTTCACCACGGCGGTCCGGGTCCGCTTGTGGAGCCCGTACAGCGACGTGATGTCGTGCGCGGCGGTCGTCGGCAGCCCCCGCTCCTCGGCGGCGGCCACGACCGCGTCCTCCCCCTCGGGGCGGTCGACGCTGAACGGCTGGCTGGCGACGACGACTTCGGCGCCCTCCCGCACGACCGCGTCGAGTGCGGCGCGCACGGCGGGCGCGTCGTCCGGGTCGGCCACATGCCCGTAGACGAGCGGCAGCCGCTTGCCGGGTGTCAGTTCCAGCTTGCGGAACGCGGCCAGCCGACGGGTCAGCGTGGCGCTCGGGCCCGCGCCGATGCCGATCAGACCGACGGTGGCGACGTCGCCCTCCAGCAGGGCGTTGGTAGCCTGTGTGGTGCCGTGGGCGAGGAACGTCACGTCCTCGGGCGTGTGGCCGGTCTGCTCCAGCAGGCGGTCGAGAGCTTCGACGATGCCGTGGGCGACGCCGTCCTCGTGATGGTGGCTGGTGGGAACCTTCACCTGCCCCAGCAGGCTCAGGGTCGTGGCGTCTACGGCCACGGCGTCGGTGAAGGTTCCGCCCACGTCGATGCCGACGCGGATGCGGTGGGTGTTCATGGCTGGGCACCTCCTTGTGCGGGTGGCAGGGCGAGGGCGGCGGGTCCGGACGTCGCGAGACGGCCGGGGCCCGGGGCCGGGCGGGCACAGGTGGAGCTGCGCCCGCCCGGCGCTCCGCGCTCACTCCGGGGGCCGTGCGGTGAAGCGGGTGTGTGTGTCGCGTACCGCGATGAAGCGGATGACGCGTCGTCCGCGCCGTCCGTCGTGCGCGGACGGGGCCGGTCAGTAGCCGCGTACGTCCGGCCAGTGGCGCTGCACGCCGTCGCGCTCCAGCAGCGCGGCGAACGCCTCGAACCGCTTGTCCTCGGCCTGGACCCGGTGCGGCTCGACGCCCTCGGCGACACAGTGCGCGGCCAGCGCGCCGGCGACCTCGCCGATGTTCCATTCCACCGGGTGGAGCCGGTAGCAGCCGTTGGTGATGTGCGTCGTGCCGATGTTCTTGCCCGCGGGAAGCAGATTGCGGACGCGGCGCGGGATGAGCGCGCCGAGCGGGATCTCGAACGGCACCGAACCGATGTCGACGTAGTTGTCGCCGCCCGTCGAGGGGTGCAGGTCGATGCGGTAGTTGCCGACGCCCACCGAGTCCCGGTAGCGGGTGCCGCCGTAGGGACCGACGATGTCGATCGAGACGTCGTGCTCGGTGACCGTGGTGACGGCCTTGATCCGCCGCGACTCCCGTACGTAAGGGGCCTTGGCCAGACCGTCCGCCGTGCCGGTGACGTCCGGGCGCAGCCGCAGGCCCGGGAAGCCCGTGCCGCCGTCCGCCCGGGGGGCCTCGGTCTGGAGCCAGTACAGGACGGAGAGGGACAGCTGGCGGGCCTCGGCGAGCGCGGCGGCCGACGTCTCCTCGCCCCCGCCGATCAGCGGCTTCAACCAGTAGTCGTTCAAAGGCCAGTTGACCAGGGTGATGTCGGAGTCGAACGCACCGGGCCGGTGCAGCTTGCGGGCCAGGATCCGGCGGAAGCCGAACAGCTCCTTGTCACCGGCGTCGGCCGACTGGTCGGCGTTGACGTCCAGCGGATCCAGCTCCGGGTTGGGCACGAAGGTCCGCGGGACGGCCTCCAGGCTGCGCGGGTCGGGGGCGAGGAAGCCGAGCAGCGGCCCCGGCCAGAAGTCCGGCCGGTAGGAGCGCCAGAAGTCGTAGTCGGCGGGGCGCTCGATGGTGTGGTCCTCGCCCTCGTGGTGCGAGAGCGCGAAGCAGACCGTGATGCCCTGCTGGTTGAGGGGCTGCGCCTCCTCCGGAGCGTGCGGTTCGTCGAACTCGCTCCGCGCCTCGGCGCCGATCACATGC
The DNA here is from genome assembly GCF_028747205.1 of Streptomyces sp. CA-278952. Classification (NCBI taxonomy): domain Bacteria; kingdom Bacillati; phylum Actinomycetota; class Actinomycetes; order Kitasatosporales; family Streptomycetaceae; genus Streptomyces; species Streptomyces sp. CA-278952. The sequence continues at coordinate 636,303 of NZ_CP112880.1, read as the reverse complement.
TCCACCCCGGCGACTTCGAGCAGTTCACCGGTCTCGGTGGCGTCGATGACGTAACGCGCGCTGATGGTCGTGCGGTTGCCACCACGCAGGTCGACCAGTGTGACGGACCGTACGGTGTCGTCGTCGCCGGCCTCGGCGGCCACCGGCCGATGCTCGGTGAGGAGCGTCAGCCGCCCCGAGGAGCGGTGCGGGGCGAGCATGGCCTCCATCACGGTCAGGGCGACGCGCGGCTCGTGGCACAGCTTGCTGACGCGCCCGGCGCCCGGATTGAGGTTCCGCAGGGCCAGGGCCTCGGAACGCATCGGGTACCACTGGCGGTAGTAGTCCCGGATGGAGTCGCGCAGGGTGCGGTACGAGGCGGTGGTGCCGAACTCCTCGACCCACGGGTGCTCGTCCGGCGGGACCGCCTGCGAGGTGAGCTGGCCGCCGATCCAGTCCGTCTCCTCGGTGAGGACCACGGTGCGCCCCGCCCGGCAGGCGGCGAGAGCGGCGGCCACGCCGCCGAGTCCGGCGCCCACGATGAGGATGTCGGGTTCGGATGTCACGGTTCTCCTTGAAGTGCTGTGTGAACGTGTTGCGTTGGAGCTGGTGCGACCGCCTCCGGGGGTCGGGTCGGAGAGATACGGGAGCGTCAGAGACGTACAGGGGCCGGGCCGGCCGTCGAGCCGGGCCGGAAGGCGCAGGCCACCAGGGGTTCCGCGGCCTCCTCCCCGGCCACCAGCGCGGCGAGCATCCGCACGGCGGCCGCGCCGAGTTGGGGCCGGGGGACGTCGAAGCCGGTGGGCACGGGCCCGTCCGCGAGATCCGGCGGGGGGCTGCCGAGCAGAGCGAGCGTGACGTCGCGGGGGCAGTCGATGCCGACGAAGTGCGCGGCGCCGTGCAGGGCGCGCCAGGCGTCACCGGTGTCGGTCTCCTCCGCGACGAACGCGGTCACGCCGTCGTCGAGCCAGCCGCGCAGCCGCTCGGCGGTCAGATCACGTTCGGGGTCGGCGGAGCGGAAGACGGCGGCGGGACCGCCGGGCAGCCCCGCCTCCTCCAGGCCCTTGAGGAAGCCGTGCTCACGGTCGGTGGAGGCGGGCGCCTCGTCGTCCTCCCGGACGAGCACGATGCGCCGGTGGCCGAGCGAGGCGAGGTGCGCGACGACCTCCTGGCTCGCGCTGACGTAGTCGGCGCCGACCCAGGCCAGCCCCTCCAGCTCGTCCCGGCGGCCCAGGTGGACCACGGGGAAGCCGTCGGTGACCAGCCGGAGCAGTTCGTCGGCAGGGGCGTGGCGTCCCAGGAACAGACAGCCGTCGGCGAGCCGCACCCGGTTGAGGGCGTTCGGCCCGGCGGCCCCCGCGCCGCCCGTGCTGGAGCCGGTGAAGAGCACCAGGTCGTAGCCCCGGGCCGCCGCTTCCTGCTCGACGCCGACCAGGAAGGGGTAGTACGAGTGCTGTACGTCGGTGGGAAACGTGGACGTGAAGCTGAAGACCCCGAGCAGATTGTTCCGGGCGGCGGCGAGACGGCTGGCGGCCGGATCCGGCACGTAGCCCAGCGCCCGGACCGCGTCGAGGACCTTCTGCCGGGTCTCCTCGGAGATCGTCGCGCCCTGCTTCCGGGCCCCCAGCACCAGCGAGACGGTGGCCTGCGAAACCCCGGCGAGCCGGGCGACCTCGGCCTGGCGCGGACGGGACGTACGGCCCGCGGGGGCGGGCGCCCGGCCCGGCCTGGACCGCTTCCTGGGTTCTTCCACGGTGTTCCTCCGGATCGCTAATGCGTATTACTAATGCGCATTAGTGAGTACTGTGAACCTCCGTTCCCCACGGGTCAAGGGATTGCGCAAGACTTCTTTCGGCCTTGTGGGCACAGGCCTGTGCGTGCGGGGCCCGGCGAGGTCCAGGTGGACGGCGGCCGCCATTCCGACCGGGGAGATGTCCGCCCGGGAGCGAGGGGACGGCGCGCGGAGGATGCCGAAACGGGCCCCGCGCACCGTCGGGACCCCGCCGACGAGTGGGAAGTGGCGGGGCGGGCGGCGCCCGCAGAGCACCGCCCGCTAGGGGGTGGGCGCGTTCTGCGTACTCCGTCCCCTTCTCCACGGGCTTGCACGGTTCTTGCCCCATGGCTTCGTCTCCGGCGGTGCCGCGATACTGCGACGAGCCGTAGACCCGAAGGGACCCACGTGACGCACTCATTCTCCGCGACCACCCGGCTCGGCCTCGGCGGTGTGGCGCTTCTGCTCGTCCTCGCGGGCTCCACCCTGCCCGCCACCGCCTCCCCGGCGGTCGCCGCCCCCACCCCCGACGCGACCACCGTCGAGGAGCAGCGCCTCGATCGGACCGCGCCGCAGGAGATCCTGCGGCGCAGCGGATTCGACTCCTCCGCCCCGCGCTTCGAGCGCGCCCTGCGGGACTCCGGCGGCTACGCGCAGGCCGAGCGGACGGTCACCCGCCACGGCTCGGCGCTGTGGCGGCGGGCCGTGGACCGTGCCCAGGGCCGAGGACCCGCCACGGGCGACTTGAGCCGGGGCGATGACCGCCCGCTGTACTGGGCCCGACTCACGCTCAGCCGTGAACTCCGTTCGTGGGAACCCCGGTTCGGGCTGAGCGACGCGCAGCGCAGGGCCTTGCACACCGCCCTGGAGACCTCCTCGCGCGGCCAGGACGACCTCCGCTTCCCGGGCCACCGGGCGAAGCGGGTCCTCGTCACCGGCTTCGACCCGTTCACGCTGGACAGGGACGTCCGGATCGGCAATCCCTCGGGCGCGAGCGCGCTCGCCCTGGACGGCACCCTGATACGGACCGCGGAGGGGCCGGCCCGGATCGAGACGGTCATCTTCCCGGTGCGCTGGGCTGACTTCGCGGAGGGAGCGGTCGAGCGGGCCCTGGCTCGGCAGCTGCCCCGCCTGGACCTGTTCACCACCGTCAGCCAGGGCCGCCAGGGCCGCTTCGACGTGGAGCGCACCAACGGCGCCTGGCGCGGCGGCTTCCCCGACAACGAGAACGCTGCGAGCACCGGGACCGTCCCGGTCGACGACCCCGGCTCGCAGCCGCAGTGGACGACGACCACGCTCCCGTACCGGCAGCTCACGGCAGCGGACACGGGCCGCTTCCCGGTGTACGACAACACCGAGGTCACCGAGATCCCGGCGGGCGGCACCCAACCGGTGACCAGGCCGGACGGACCCACGTCCGGCTCCGCGTCGCGGGCCGGCGGCGGCGGCGACTACCTCTCCAACGAGATCGCCTACCGGGCCACCCTGCTGCGCGACCGGCTGGGGTTGCCCGACCTGCCGGGCGGTCATCTCCACACTCCGGTGCTGCGGTTCGGCGCGGAGAACACGGACCCGCAGACAGGCAAGGTCACCGACCCGGACTTCGAGCGTAACCGGGCGGACATCGTCAGCCAGGTGGGGGAGTTGGTGAAGACGGCGTTGGGGACCCCGGCTGCGCGCCCGTAGTTGTCGTCACTCGCAACCGGACGCGATCTCCTGGAAGTTGTCGTAGTGGTCGCCGGTGTACCAGACGGTGTGCGTGTCCTGGTCACGGACGACACGTTCGGCGTCGCGGTGCTCCCCCCGGTTGCGGGGGTTGACGTCGTACTCGCGGTAGCGGCCCTCCAGGGGCAGGTCCCCGGAGCGGTTGCGGTAGACGTTGCTGCCGCGGATGACCAGGCGGGTGTCCGCGACGGGGTAGTCGGCGGGCCGGGAGGACTGCGGCCACGTCAGCTCCTTCCAGATCCCGCAGGCTTCCTGGACCTGCCCGGGGAACTCCTCGACCGGCAGGGCCGGTTCGATGATGTCGGCCGACCGCATCGAGGGGTGTGCCGGGGCCTGGAGGGGAGCGGCGGAAGAGGCGGCCGGGGCCGCGAAGACGGTCAGGAGCAGGGCGGCGGCCGCCACCTGGCGAAGGTTGCGCAGAGTAGTCACGCTTCTGCAACCGGATGCGAGCGCCGGGGACACGGTTCGATCCGGCTGAACTTCTTCCGATGCTGGTCATCGCCGTACGGGGAACCCGAACGGTGCTACCACCGGGCGGGCGCCCTAGTACGGTCAGCGGCGAGGGCGGTCCGGATAGGATGCCGATATGACGGAAAGTGAGCTGGTGGTCGACCTGCGTGGCCGCCGGATCGAGACGCTCGATGATTTCTGGGATGCGGTGACCGGGCCCTGCGGGCTGCCCGACTGGTTCGGCCGGAACCTGGATGCCTGGGAGGACACCATCCACGGGCGCGGCATCTCCGACGTGATCGACCGTCACAGCACCCTGTCCGTCCACGTCGACCGGACAGGGATCTTCGCTGCGAACGACCCGGACGCCCGAGCCCTGGGCGAGGTCTTCGACGGCGAACAGAACAAGCTGGTCGTCCACGCCGTCTGAGCGGCTCCTCGACCGGCGTCGGCCGGTTCAGTGACCCACGACGCCGGTCGAGGCTGCGCGGTGTCGCTGCGGGTTACGGGTTACGGGAAGGTCGGGAACGACGGCGGCGTCGCCGCGCCCGGGACGTAGTCGAAGTTGGGCGTGAGCGTGCCGAAGAGGCTGCCGGCGCGCGGAGCCGTCGCTCCGGTGGCTGCCGCCAAGAGGTCGGCAGCCTCCTGAGTGACGTAGAACGGCGCCTTCTTGATGCGGAAGCCGGTGGGGCTCGGGCGGGCGCCTGCCATGACCTCGACGTAGGTGGACTCGGCGATCACCACTTCCTCGCGGAGCTTCTCGCCGTCGATCGACACGCCCGCGGAGTAGGCGGGTGTCGGCATGACGCGGATGAACGTGGACTGCAGGGTGATGCTCTTGCCGGACGCCTGGTGCCTGATCCTGAGTCCACCGGGGTAGAAGATGCGTCCCTTGGCGTCGAGCCCGTCACCGGCCGTGGAACCGATGGGCATGCTGAAACCCCGGCCGTCGGCGTCCATCACGAACGGGCTGATGGCCTCCAGGGCGATGCCCTCGCGCTCCATCCAGGCGAGGGTCTCGTCACCGATCGTCACCTGGGCGGAGCCCCACGGGGAGATGTAGGCGCCCGGCAGCGGCGCGGCGGCTGCCGACTTGACGGCACCGGCCGGCTGCTGGGCGGCGGCCCCGGACGACGTCAGGCCGAGCGGGACGGAGAGCGCGGCCACGGCGGCCACGGCGATGAGACGGCGGATCGCGTGCATACCCATGGAGGGGTCCAGTCTGTGAGGAGGGTGGGGGAAGGCGTCAGATGCACTTCCCGGAGGGCCCACGAACGCGGGAACAAAACAGAGTTCGGCGTCGGGACGAAAGCCGGTCGAAGATCGACTTCGCCATGAGTATGCCTACCCATGCATGGTTTTTCGACCATGCGGGCCGGTCGTTGGTCCATCCGGTGGGAAAGTTCCACACGGCGAGTGATGCGCGACGCGGAGCAGTCACTCCAAGATCATTCGCACCGTTGGCTGTCACGACTCCCCTCCCACGACAGCCCTGGAGACACGCGTGCCCGGAACGCCCAGAACGTCCGCGAACAGCTCACCGGCCCGTCCACGATTCGGGCTCCTCGCCGCCACCACGGCCGCGCTCACCGCAGCCGCCCTGTCCGGGCAGTTCATGGGCGTCGGCCAAGCGGGCGGCCACATCGACGCCCCCTCCGCCGTGCTGGACTCCCCGGCGGACCTGACCGACGTGTACGCCTTCACCAGCCCGGACGACACGGACATGGTCACGCTCATCGCCAACGTCCGCCCTTTCCAGGTCCCCGGCACCGCGGCCAACGCGCTGGTGGACTTCCCGTTCGCGACCGGCGCCCGGTACGAGATCCACACGGACGCCGACGGCGACGGAGCATCCGACACCACCTACCGCTGGACCTTCCGGGACGAGGACCGCAGGCCCTTCGGGGTAGGACCGAAGGTCGGGCCGCTGCCGGTCAACTCGCTCGACGACCGGTCGCTCGGGGTACGCCAGAAGTACACCCTGGAGAAGATCGACGCGGACGGCGCCGGCCGGACGCTCCTGAAGGACGCGATCGCCTCACCCACCCACACCGGTCGGACGCTGATGCCCGACTACGGCAAGCTGCGGAGGCAGGCAACCCGCCAACTCCCCGGCGGCGGACGGACCGTGGCCACCCAGGCGGCGGAGGCGTTCAAGGCGGACACCCAGGTCTTCGGCCTGTACACGGTCGGCACCAGCGGACCCGTGCCCGGATGGCTGCCCGATGCCCAGCCGCTCTCGGCGCTGAACGTGAACAGCCTGATCCTGCAGGTCCCCAAGAAGGAGATCGCCCTGAAGGGCGACCCGGAACGCAACCCGGTCGTCGGCGTGTGGGCGTCCGTCTCCCGGCAGGGCGCGGACCTGGAGCGCAGCCTTGCGAAGCAGGCCCCCACCTTCCGGCAGGTGTCCCGGCAGGGCACCCCGCACATCGCGTTCGCCCTGTTCGGCTCCACCGTCGGCCTGGCCCGGCCCGGCGGGCCCGAAGACCGCTTCCAGGCGCGTCTGCCGAAGGACGACCACCTGGAAAGCGACTTCCTGGCCGCCACCCTCGACCCCGTACCGCCGCACCGGATCGAGAAGGCCCAGGGCCGTACGGCGCCGGCCACCCCGCGCCGTGACATCCAGGCCCTGTTCATGAAGGGCATCGGCAAGGACAACGGATCCACGTTCGGCTTGGACCTCAACACCCACACGATGAACGCCGACGCCGACCCCGAACGCATCGTGCTCGCCGAGCAGTTGCGCCTCAACCTCAGCACTCCCGTCACCGCCGGCCCGAAGAGCCAAGGTGTCCTCGACGGCGACCTCCAGGGCTTCCCGAACGGGCGGAGGCTCAACGACAACATCGACGGGCCGCTGATCCGCATGCTGGAGGGTGAGCCCGCCGGGCCGTCCGCCGCGGGCCTGCTCCCGCGGCCGGTCCTCAGTCTGCAACCCGCCGACGCCCAGGCCACGTTCCCGTACCTCAATCTGCCCCACGCGGGCCCGTGAGGCGTCTGATCACCGCCGCGGGTGCGGCGGCGGCCGTGGCCGGGTGCGTGGCGGGACTCCTCCTCCTCGGTCCCGACACCTCCCGGCCGTCGGCCACCACCGCGCCCGCGGGCGCCTCCAGTGAGGGCGCCGGCTCCGCCGACACCACCCGCAAGAGGACAGAGACCCACCCCGACGACCCGACGGCCTGGGCCGACCTGGCGCACGCCGAGATCGAACGGGCCCGCACCACCCTCGACGCGGGCCTGCTCGATCGGGCCGACACGGCGCTGCGCCGCTCCCTCGCCCTCGACGGCACGGACAACTACCGGGCCGTGACAGGCCGGGGACTGCTCGCCAACGCCCGGCACGACTTCGGCGAGGGGCGCCTGCACGGGCTGCGCGCCACCCGGATGGCTCCCGACCGGCCGGACGGATACGCCGTACTGGCGGACGCCGAGATCCAGCTCGGGAACTATCCGCAGGCGCGGCACGCCGTACAGCGGATGCTCGACCTCGCCCCGGCCACGGCCGCCTACAGCAGAGCCGCCTACGACCTGGAGACCGGCGGGCGACCCGAGGACGCCGCCATCGCACTCCAGCGAGCCGTGGACAGCGCGGTCACCCAGGACGAACGGGCCTTCGCCGAGGCCCGGCTGGGCGACCTGGCCTGGTCCAGGGGCGAGATCGACCGGGCGGCACGACACTACGGGCGTGCCCTGGGCGCCGTGCCGGCCCACCCCTACGGGCAGGCCGGACTCGCCCGGGTGGCCGCCGCACGCGGCCACCCGGACAAGGCGCTCGAGCTGTACACGCGGCTCGTCGAGCGGATGCCGCTGCCCCAGTTCCTGCTGGAGAGCCTGGACCTTCGGCGTGCGAGCGGACATCCCCACCGGGGAAGCGAGCGGGCAGTCCTGGCGGCGCAGCTGCGGATGGCCCGTGCGGACGACGGACCCGTCGACCCGCATCTCATCCTCTACGCGGCCGACCACGGCGACCCCGAGGTCGCGGTGGAGCTTGCGCGCAGGGAGTGGAAGCACGTCCGAAGCGTCATCGTCGCCGATGCGCTGGCCTGGTCCCTGCATCGCGCGGGCCGTGACACCGAAGCCCTCACCTATGCGCGCCGGGCGGCCGCCACCGGCTGGAAGAACGCTCTGTTCCGCTACCACCGGGGCACGATCGAGCAGTCCCTCGCCCTCCCCGAGGGGGCCCGCCGCCTGAGCGAGGCCCATGCCCTGAACCCGTATCTCTCCCTGTACCGACCCGACGCAGAGGGATAGTCGATGAAGTTTCCCTGCCGTGCGGCGGTCGTCGCGGCGCCCCTGCTCGTGCTGTCCGGCCTCACCGCCGCACCAACGGCCCTAGCCCACCCGCTGGGCAATTTCAGCGTCAACCACTACGACGGACTGCGCCTGTCGCACGACCGGATCGACGACACCGCGGTCGTCGACAGCGCGGAGATTCCCACCGCGCAGGACGAAGAAGCGACGGACACCGACCACGACGGCACGATCACACCGGCCGAAGCGGCGGACAGGGCAGCCGATCGATGCGCCCGACTCGCCGACCGCACCCGCGTCGCCGTGGACGGCAGGCACATCGCCTGGCACGTGACCCGCTCCACCCTGACCTACGGGAAGGGGACCGCCGGCGTCCCCGTAGCCCGGCTGACCTGCGCCCTGCGGGCCGAGGCCGATCTCTCCCGGCCCGCCGACATCACCTTCACCTCGGGGGCGGATGCGAAACGAGCCGGCTGGAAGGAGATCACCGCCGTCCCGGGCGACCGCGTAGGGCTGGCCGCATCGTCCGTTCCCGCGGACAGCCCGAGCGATGTCCTGCGCCACTACCCGGGGGAGGGGAGCGAACGGCCACTCGCCGTGGCCGGCGCGAAGCTGCGTACGGAGCCGGGCGGGGGCGCGGCCGCTGCTCCCGGCGCACCGGGAGCGGGAGCGGGCGCGCCGGGAGCGTCCCCGGCGGTTCAGGCGCTGGACCGGGGCACCGTGCTCTTCCCCGCGCTGGAGCGCCGGCTCACGGGCCTGACCTCGGGCCGGGACCTGACGTGGTCGGTGGGCCTTCTCGCCGTCCTGCTGACCCTGCTGCTGGGCGCGGGCCACGCCGCCCTGCCCGGCCACGCCAAACTGGCGGTCGCCGCCTGCCTGGCCAGACGGGAGGGCGGTGTACGCGCCGCGCTCACGGTCGGAACGACCGTCACGGCCACCCACACCGCCGGGGTCCTGGCGATGGGCCTGATCCTCACCGCGGGCGCCGGCCTGGCCGGGGAACGTCTGCTGGCCTGGCTGGGCGCGATCAGCGGTGCGTTGATCGCGGCACTGGGAACGGTCCTGGTGGTGTCGGCGGTACGGGCCATGCGCTCGGGCCGCCCACCGGCACACTGGCACCACGGACACGGACACAGCCACGGACGCAGCCACAGCCACGGGCACACGCACAGCGAGACACGGGAGCACGCCCTCGCGCACGGTCACGGGCCCGACCGCTCCCACGCACATCCGCACGACCACGCACCCCCGCACGGGCCCGGCCTTCCGCACGGGCCCGGCCTTCCGCACGGGCCCGACCTTCCGCACAGCCACGGCGACCACACACACGAGGCGGAGCTCCGCTCGCCGAAGACCCCGCGCCGCACCGGTCTTCCCGCCCTCGTCGGCGTAGGACTCGCTGCCGGTCTCGTCCCCAGCCCCTCCGCCCTCGTCGTCCTGCTCGGCGCCATCGCTCTGAGCCAGACCCTCTTCGGCGTCCTCCTCGTCCTCGGCTACGGACTCGGCATGGCCGTCACGCTCACCGCCGCAGGCCTCCTGCTCTCCGGAGGAGGGAGCAGACTCGCCGCACTGAGCGAACGACACCTGCCCTCCCTGCGCCGCTGGACTCGGTACGGGACCGTCCTCACCGCGCTCGCCGTCCTCACTGTGGGCATCAGCCTCACACTGCGGAGCCTTCTCACCCTCTGAACAGGAGCTCTCGGCCGCCGGCCCGGCCCGAGAGTCACGTTCACGGGGGCGTCAGTCGCTGCTCCGTCCAGATGGTCTTGCCCCGGTCCGTGTAACGGCTGCCCCAGCGTGTCGTCAGCTGGGCGACGAGGAAGAGGCCGCGGCCACCCTCGTCAGAGGTGAGAGCCCGGCGCAACCGGGGCTGTGTACTGCTCGGGTCCGAGACCTCGCAGACCAGCACACGGTCGCGGATCAGGCGCAATCCGATGGGCTCGCCGGCGTAGCGGATGGCGTTGGTGACGAGTTCGCTGACGATCAGCTCCGTGCTGAACAGCAACTCGTGCAGGTCCCACGCCTCCAGTTGGGCGTTCACATGGGCGCGGGCCTGATGGACGGCAGCGGGGTCGGCGGGGTACTCCCACAGCGCTGTGGATTCCTCCGGCACGGCTTGGGTGCGCGCGACCAGGACCGTGATGTCGTCGGTCGGGTGCTCCGCGTGGGGAGTGAGGTCCAGTACGGCCCGGCCCACGGCTTCCAGAGCGCGGCCGGCGACGCACTGCCCGGCCAGAACCGCCTTCAGATGTTCCGAGCCCTGTACGACGTCCCGTCCCAGCAGCCCGTCGCTGTAACACACGAGGGTGCTTCCGGGCGGCAGCGTCACCGTCGTGACCTCGAAGGGGTTGTCGCCGACGCCGAGGAGCGGGCCCGGTGCGACGGGTACGAAGCCGACGTCGCCGTCGGGTGTCACCAGGGCCGGCGGCGGGTGACCGGCAGAGGCCATCCGGCAGGTCCGGTCGACCGGGTCGTACACGGCGAACAGACAGGAACCGCCCACTGTGTCGGGCTCGTCCGCCTCCAGTTGCATTCGCCGAACCAGATCGTCGAGGCGGGTGAGCAGTTCGTCGGGCGGCAGATCCAGGTCGGCGAGCGTCTGGACCGCCGTGTGCAGGCGGGCCATGGTGGCGGCGGCTTCGAGACCGTGCCCCACGACGTCGCCCACGACGAGCCCGACCCGCAGCGAGGAGAGATTGAAGGCGTCGTACCAGTCCCCTCCCACGCTCAAGGCTCCGCCGGCCGGCACGTAGACGCCCGCCGTCTCGCCGGCCACGCTGCGGGTCGCCGACGGCGGCAGGAGGCTGCGCTGGAGGACGACCGCCGTCTGGTGCTCACGAGTGAAGCGGAAGGCATTGTCGATGGCGGTCGCGGTCCTGGCGCACAGGTCGTGCATCAGCTTGATGTCCGTACCGTCGAACGGAGTCGAGGCGCCGGTGCGATACACCTGTGCGTAGCCGAAGAACCGCCCGCCCCGGTAGAGCGGACAGCCGAGGGAGTCGCGCATGCCCTCCGGTATGAACTTCGCCAGCAGTACGGGGTCGTCGCCGAGGATCCGCCGGGCGAGCGCGGCGTCCGCGACGAGCACGCCGCCGACGGACTTGGCCGCCGTCTCCGGAGACTCCTTGACGCGGGGAACCTCCTCGCCGACCTGTACCAGCGGGCCCGGCCACGCGCCGTGCGCGGACTTCACCGCCACGCGGCGTGGCGCGGCGGCCTCCTGACCGTGGTATCCGTACGCCGGATCGCGGCCCTGCAGCACGTCGTCGGGGTAGTCGACCGCGGCGTGGTCGCCCAAGGCCGGCACGAGCACCGCGGTGAGGTCCTGCGCCACCTGGACGACATCGAGGGACTGACCGATGTCGAAGGCAGTGCGGTAGGCGTCGCCGAGGCGGGCCGGGCCGGCCTCCGGAACCCTCGTCGCCTCGACCATGACGCCGGCCGGCACGCCCAGGGCGCCGTCGACCCGGAAACAGGACAGCGACAGCGCTGACGCGGCGGCGCCGGGGCCGAGTCCGTAGACACGGGCCGCGACAGAGGACCCCGTGGCCGCCACGTGTTCGAAGGCGGCCCGGGCCGCACCGCCGCCGTCGCGCGCGACGAGCCGGCACAGCCAGCCGTCCTCCGCGCCCCGGGGCCGCAACGCGTCCATGGCCGCGTTCGTCCGTACGAGCTGCATGTTCATGTCGAACTGCGCGACACCGATGGAGTCCTGCGCGAGGAGGGCCCTGGCGATGTCCCGGTCCTGGTGGCCGTCGTCCGGCCCCGGCCCTTCGGATGGCGGCAGGGCGAGGAGCAGCCGTTCGTCCGAGCCCCTCGCCCGGCGATGTGGATGTCCGCTTCGACCACGTGCCCGGCACGGTGCCGCAGGCCCGTCCGGTGCACGACGGCCTGCGCGGCGCGGCAGAAATCGTCCTCGGCGTCGGCCAGAAGCCACCTTGCGGGCCGGCGGGCCATCTCCTGACCGGTCCAGCCGAGCAGCTCGTGCGCGGCCCGTGACCACCACGCGATATCGCCCTCGGCATCGAGCAGGGCTGCCGCGAGGCTGTCGAGGGGGGAAGCGCGCCTTGGGCGCGCGGCGTGCCCCGCCTCGTCTCTCGATCCCACAGGGCTCCCTTGTAGGGCAGGAGGCTTCCGGTCTTCCTCACAGCATGCGCCCGCTCGCGCGGCCAGGCACTCGGAGGAGCCAGGTGGGGCACGGTCGGATGGGCGCCGACGACCGCGCAGCTGCCCCCGCCTCGGTCGTGAGGGCGGCCGGCACCTTGTCCCCGAGGTACCGGCCGATCCCGAGCGGCGCTCAGACCGCCTTCTTCAACGACGTGAGATGCGCGAAGACCACCACGTTCGCCGAGTAACCCGCCTTCTCGTCAAAACGCCCGCCGCAGGTCAGCAGCCGTAGTTCGGGCCGCCCGGTCTCCCCGTACACCTTGTCGTCGGGGAACTTGTCCTTCGTGTACGTCTTCACCGCATCCACCGTGAACACCGCGGTCTTGCGGTCCGCACGCACCACGTTGACCTTGTCGCCCCGGCGCAGTGCGTTGAGGTTGAGGAAGATGGCGGGGCCGGTTCTGGTGTCCCGGTGGCCCACGAGCAGGGCCGTGCCGTTCTCACCGGGCGACGGCCCCTTCTCGTACCAGCCCGTCAGCTTGGGCTTGCTCAACGGCGGGGCTTCCAGCACGCCCTTCGCGTCGAGGCCGAGTCCGGTGACCGCCGCCTCGATGAAGATGGCGGGAATGGCGACCTTCAGCGGGCGGGAGGGCACCAGGGGAGCGTGCGAGGCGGGCACGTGCTTCTCCGGTTTGTGCGGTGCCCGCCGGAACGGCTCCCTCCCGCCGCCCGCGGCGTCGCTGCCGCGGGCGGCGGCGTCGCTGCCGCGGGCGGCGGCGACCGTCCGGGTGTCCTCGGAGGAGCCCGAGGACACCCAGACGATGCCGGCCACCAGAGAGAACGTCACGCTCAGCGTCATGGTGAGACGGCACGCGCGTGTCGGTCCTCGTCGTCGCCGTCGGCAGCGGGCGTTACGCCTCGCCACGGGCACGGCGACGTGCGGACCGGCGCATCATGACCAGGCCCGCGGCTCCGGCGGCCCCGGCAGCCAGCGCGGCGACCGCTCCGGCGTTCGAGTCGCTCTCGGAGCTGATGGGCTCCATGTCCGGGACACCGCCGCCGCCCGCGGGGACACCGCCGATCGGCCTCTGCGGCTTGTGGGGCTTGCCGCCGCCGTGACCGCGGTCGGGGCACTCGACCTTGAAGCTCTTCTGCTTCGGGCCCGCCGGGACAACCCACACCAGCTGGTACGTGCCCTCCGGGAGCAGGTACGTCTCGCTGCGCGCACTACCGTTGATGAGCGGAAGCGTGTCCAGCAGGGTGGTGCCCGGCGGCACGGTCGGGGGCTGCTCGGTGATCGTCCAGGGGACCGAGGGGAACGACTCGAAGTTGCTCGCAGCCAGCACGAACTTGCAGACCTCGACCCCGTCGCGGTCACTGCGCGAGTGCCAGCTGACCGAGCGGATGTCGATGTTGCCGCTGTCGCCGGGGAGGGCGTAGGCGGCGGGTGCTCCGGCCAGGGTGGCGCCGGCGACCGCGACTGCGACTGCGACCTTGGCGCCCGCGCGGGCGCTGCGGGAGCTGACGGAACTGGAGATGCGCATGAAGGCTCCTTCAAGCCGAGATGATTGTCGTACTGATCACCTGATCGCCTAAGACATGCCATGAATCGTGATGAAAGTCAGATAAGACACGAAAAATGTGACGGAAGTTCCCTGTTCGGCAGGCAGCATACGAGTGGCGTTTCCGCGGGCAGGAGCGCGCCGTGACTGGTGCCGTGTGTACAAGGGGAGGCTCCGTGATGCGCACCGCGGTGATCAGGCCAGCCGCCGGCCGGCATCAGTACCTGACGCTGCGACACCTCCGCCGCTCCGCCGGTCCGGCCGACAGGGCTGGATGCACCACGTCCCGGACGGACCCCACGGGGCGCGGGCGGCGGTTGCGTTCCTGTGGTGCCCGCAGCGTGGCGCGCGTCTCGGCGTGAGCAGTCATCCGGGTTCGGCGCACGCATTGCAGCCCTGTAGGTGCTGTTGCGGCTGCTTGCGGAAGGTGCCCGGGCATCAGGGTCCTGCCCGGCGCATCAGCAAGCCGCTCTGCCCGTGTGCGCGCCACTCAGGGGCTCGTGCAGCACCAGGCTCCCGCAGCCACTTCGGCAGGCTGTGACTCCGAGCCGGAGTTGGCCAGTTGGCAGCACGGCCGGCCGGTGCGGGCGTCGAGCCGGCCCTGTCGGGTCACTGCGCATGATTTCCACCGGGCAGAACGGGAACCCGCCCTGGAGCGCGACACACACGACAACGACACCGAAAGGAAACAGGTACTCGCCATGACGACGCTGCTCGAGCGGACCTCCACTGAAGGGCGACATCTCGCCGCCGAGGAGTGGGCCGGCGGAACCGTTCCGTTCATCGTGGGCCTTTTCGTGGTGGCCCTGTTGATCGGTACCGTTGTCTGGCGGACCCGCAAGGGAAGGAGTCGGCCGCCGCGCCCGGAGGAACAGCGGCACCGCTCCACGGCAGCCTTCAACGCGCCGGACGAGCCCCGCGCCGCCGACGACTTCGGAGGAGAGGGCGAGCGGCTCTCACCTCATCAGATGAAGGGGTACGGCAACTTGGGCGGGCCCGCCCGCTCGGAAGACGACCGGAGCGGCGGGCACGGCAGCGGAGGGCACGGAGCTTGACCCCGTCGGCCCGGGCAAGGCTGCACCTCCTGCCTTGCCCCCTGCGTCCGGACTTGTGACAGCCCTCGGGGCGGGGGTTGCTCTATCGGCGGGGCGTGTTCCTCACCGGCGACTGCCGCAGCACACGGTTCCGCCCCACGCTGCGGCCATGCGACGCGCCAGGGACAAGCGGGCATGCCCGTCGAGCGGTTTGGTGCCCACGCGAGTGAAGGCGCCTCAGCTCGGGCCAGGCTCTCCTCGACCGGGCGGTACGGCTCGGTGGGAGCCGGCGCCTCCGGCTGGGCTCACTCCACCTCGCCGGGGATCTCCAGCCTTTCCAAGGGGCGTGTCGCCGGCCCTTGGAGCACGGTGCCGTCGGTGTCGAACCGGGATCCATGGCACGGACACTCCCAGGTGGCTTCCGCGTCGTTGAAGGACACCAGGCAGCCGAGGTGGGTGCAGCGGGCGGAGACGGCCCGCAGCGCGCCGTCCTGATGCCGGTAGACGGCGCAGCGCCGCCCCTTCACCCGCACGACAGCGCCCGTGCCCGGCACGATGTCGCCCACCGAGTCGACGTGGGTCACCCGCATCCGGTCGCCGGCAAAGTGCTTGGCCACATCGGCTTGTTGCTTCAACAGCGCCGCACCCTCGCGCAGTACACCCGCGATACGTCGCGGATCGTACAGCTCCGCCCAGGCCGGCCGGGCTTCGGACTCGGTGATCAGAGAGGTCAACAGCCGGCCCGCAAGGACGCCGCCCGTCATGCCCCAGCCACCGAAGCCGGTCGCCACGTAGGTATGACGAGCTCCGATGTGCAGGGGGCCGATGAGTGGCACCGTATCGCTGGGGTCGTTGTCCTGTGCCGCCCACCGATATGTGGTGGCGTCCACCGGAAAGCGTTCGTGCATCCAGGAGTCGAGACGGCGGAAACCCTCCCGCGGATCACCCGTTCCCGGCGTGAAGCTCTCCCCGGTGACGATCAGCAGACGGTGGCTCTCGTCGAGCGGCGCCGAACGCACCGACCGCTTTCCCTCGTCCTCGGTGATGTACATCCCCTTCGGGGCCCGGTCGGTGGCCACCGGCGCGGCGACCACCAACTCCCGCCGGGGCGACAGCCGCGCGAAGAGCATCGCCCGGTCGAAGACCGGGTAGTGGGTGGCGACGACCACGTCCTGGGCCGCCACCACCCGCTGGTCCTCAGTGGTCAGACGACACGGCTGCCCTTCCGAGAGTCCGGTGACCCGGGTCCGTTCGAAGACGAGGCCCCCGAGGCCCAGCAGGTCCTCGGCCAAAGCCAGGAGGTAGGCGCGCGGGTGGAACTGCGCCTGCCCGTCCAGGCGGACCGCGCCGCCGACCGGGAAGGGCAGCTCCGTCTCGGTGACGTACGAGACCTTGAGACCCGCTTCGGCAGCGGCACGGGCCTCAGCCTCGATCGCCGCGCGGGAGGCGGGCCCTGCCGCGTAGGAGTAGGCGCTCACCCGCTCCAGATCGCAGGCGATGCCCACCTCGTCGACGATCGCCGCCAGCCGCTCCACCGCGTCCAGCTGCGAGCGGGCGTACAGCCGGGCGGCCTCGGCGCCATGGGCCCGCTGCAGCCGGTCGTACACGAGCGAGTGCAGCGCCGACACCTTGGCCGTGGTGTAGCCGGTGACGCCGGAGGCGATGCGGTCCGCCTCCAGCACCGCGACCCGCCGGCCTGTCCGGGCCAGCTCCCATGCCGTGCTCAGGCCGGCGATGCCGCCGCCCACCACGGCGACGTCCACGGCGATGTCCTCGGTCAGGCGCGGATAGGGCGACGCAACCGTCGTATCCATCCAGTAGGACTCGTCCTGCCCGGCGAAGGGGCGGGGGTCGGTCATGACGTCATCTCCCCAGATCGGTCGCGGCTCGGCGAGGCGTCTGCGTGGCAGCTCACCACGAGTGCGCGCGCGACGTGGTGTGCGTCCAGAGGCCCTGCTGTCGCCGGGTACCACCGTGGACCGCTGCCAAACTTCGCGTTCGTCCTGGGTGGGAGCCGGCCCGGCAATGCGCCGAGAAGGTGATCGGCCGACGAAGGCGCACCAGGAGAGGTGCGGGAGTGAGACGTCCTCCCTCGATCAGGGCAGAGACATGTTTGAGAGGAAGCCACTCGGGGACTCGGGTGGCGCACCGATCCAAGCGGAGGGAGCGATCGCGATGTCGAACCCGCAGCAGCCGGAACAGCGGCGCAGCGACAAGGGTGGGGCAACCCCGCAGGACAGCGCCGAAAGGAAGGCGCGAGAGCCTGGAACGCCCCGAGGCGGGGGTGCGCACGCGCACGGAACGGACAAGGGACGCAAGGGCGGAGGCCCCGGTGGCGGAGTCCCGCCCGAGGAGCGCCCGGATCACCCGTGAGCGGCGCCCGCACGCACCGCGTGACGGGGCCGCTCGAGCGGCGCCGTCACGCGCCTTCCCCGAGTTGTCGGTGGCCTCCTGGTGACGCGCCGCCCGCAGTGCCTGCCGACGGCCCCAGGCTCCGAGCCGGGGGCCGTCGGCAGCGCCGCTGCCAGGAGTCGGCCCGGGATTCGGCGCCGAGGCGTGTCGGAAGGGGTGGCGGGCGGCCTCACACGTCCATGATGTCCCCGGAGGGCCCGGTCGGTGGACGGAGACACGATGGCGTATCGCCGCTCCCCAGGAGCGTTTCCGGCTCCGCTCCTGGCTCCTCTGCTCGCGGCGATGCTCCTGCTGACCGGGTGCGGCGGGGCGGGCGGTCGCACGGCCGAGGTGCGGGACGCGGCTGTGGCCTTCCGGGAAGGGCTGCGCACCGAAGATGCGGCGACGACGTGCGCGTTGCTGGCCCCCGCGACCCGCGACACGCTCGAATCCTCTGAAGGGAAGCCGTGTGTCACGGTCATCGCGGGCGAGGAGCTGCCGGTGGCCGGCCCGGTCCGCAGGGTCGATGTGTACGGGAACCAGGGCCGTACCGTTTTCGACGGTGACACGCTGTTCCTGTCACGCTTCCCCGACGGGTGGAAGGTCGTGGCCGCCGGCTGCACGCCGGATCCGGGGCGGCCGTACACCTGTGTCGTCGAAGGTGGGTGACCGTGACGAAAGCGCTGTTCGTGCTCTGTCTCACCGGCGTCGTCTGCGGGCTCGCCTATTTCACCGCGCTGGGGCTGATGTACAGGTGAGGGGAGTGCCGCCTCGTCGACGAGGACGTGCGAGGGGGAAGGCCGCGTCCGGTGCGTAGATTCCTGCGGGACAACTCGCTCACTCTGGCTTTCGCCGCGGCCTTCCTGCTGACCCTCGCCGGACAGGCCCTCGTGGGCCACGCCGAGTTCAATAACGGGCTGCTCGTCGACTCCCTGGCGCCGGTGTCCCTGACCGCTTACCTGATGTCGTCGGACTTCGCCGTCGATGTGACCGAGAACTGGCAGTCGGAATACCTGCAGTTCTTCCTCTACATCTTCGGCACCGTCTGGCTGCTCCAGCGCGGCTCCCCCGAGTCGAAGGAGATGGACAGGGCGGGACCCGAGGACGACGAGACGCAGCGGGTCGGAGCCCACGCCCGTGACGACTCCCCCCGCTGGGCGGCGGCAGGGGGGATCCGCCAGAAACTGTTCTCGCGCTCGTTGGGCCTGGTCATGGCGGCGCTGTTCCTCCTGTCGTGGCTGGCCCAGTCCGTCGCGGGCACGGCGGCCCACAACGAACAGCGGCTCCGCGACCTTCAGCCGCCCGTCGACTGGAGCGGGTACGTTCTGTCGGCCGACTTCTGGAGCCGGACGTTACAGAACTGGCAGTCCGAACTTCTCGCGGTGGCCTCCATGGTCATCCTGTCGGTCTACCTGCGCCAGCGTGGTTCCCCGGAGTCCAAGCCGGTCGGCGCGCCGCACCACGCCACCGGCGTCGAGGGCTGAGAAGCCGTTGTCGGCGGGGGCTTCCCGTGGAAGCGGGCGCCGCGGTCACAGGAGCAGGGCGTAGACAAGGAAGAAGGCGGCCACCATCACGGTGACCGTGATGATGGCGATCAGCGGGCCCTTGGCCCACCCCTTGGGCGGTGCGTGACGCGGTCCTGCTTCGGAGGTGCTGCTCTCACCAGGGGGAGTGTCGCCGGGGGCGATTCCGCCGCCGGGCTCCAGGCCTGGCGTATCGCGCGGATCCGGGTCCGGGTTTCCTGTGCTCATGCACTCCGAGTACCCCTTCGCGCCGAAGCACACGTGGAATCAGCGGCCTTTCCCGGCAACCGTGCGGACGGAGGAACCGGGTGTTAGGAACGTCTCCGGTGGGGAACCCGCCGCGCCACGGACGATCCGCACGATCCCAGGAAGGGAACGAGACCCATGACTACCGCACGCGAGATCATGACCAGCGGCACGGAGTGCGTCGGTGAGAAGGAGAACATCCTGGACGCCGCGAAGAAGATGAAGGACCTCGGCGTCGGCGCTCTCCCGATCTGCGGTACCGACAACAAGCTGAAGGGCGTCCTGACCGACCGCGACATCGTGATCAAGGTGCTCGGCGCGGGCAAGGACCCGGCGGACTGCACGGCCGGCGAGCTGGCCCAGGGGGAGGCGGTGACCATCGGCGCCGACGACCCCGCCGAGGAGATCCTGCGCACGATGACCTCCCACAAGGTCCGCAGGCTGCCGGTCATCGACGGCCACACCCTGGTCGGCATGGTCGCCACCGCGGACGTCGCCCGCGCCCTGCCCGACCCCCAGGTCGGAGACCTCATCGAGGCGCTCTCCACCGACTGAAGCCACTGCCCCGAACCCCTGCGGGCCCGCCCGTTCCCCACCCGCGCAGACCGGGGAGCAGGCGGGCCCCTGCGCGCCCTGCCGCCGGAGCACACGTCCACCGCGGCGGGGCCGTTCGGGGGATACCGCAGAAACCGGCGGACTTCCGTGTGTGAAACGTACTCGCCAGGGAACTCAGCCCGCCGAGCCCGTCGGGACCACGGCGGGCGTCCTGGTACCGCCCGCCGTGGCGCCGCATCGTCCGGCGGTGCATCCCGGCCCGGCCCTTGCCGTCCCTTAACCGTCAACGGTCCGGCGCTGCCCAGGAGTCGTGTGTGACACCCCTGCACGGACGAAAGGCGGACCCATGTCCTTGATGACGACACCAGCCCCCTGGCGTCGCGCCGTCGTCACCGGAGGCGCCGGATTCCTCGGCTCCCATCTGTGCGAGCGGCTGCTGGATTCGGGAGTCGAAGTCGACTGCGTGGACAACCTGCTGTCCGGGTGCATGGACAACATCGCCCATCTGGAAGGCCGTCAGGGGTTCCGGTTCGTACACTGCGACGTCTCGTCCGGCCGGACGGCGGACGAACTGACCGGCCCCTACGACCTCGTCCTGCACTTCGCGTGCCCGGCCTCGCCCGCCGACTACCTGCGCCACCCGCTGGAAACCATGGACGTGGGCAGCCTCGGCACCCGCAACGCCTTGACGATCGCGCACCGCGACGGCGCCCGCTTCCTGCTCGCCTCCACGTCCGAGGTCTACGGTGACCCTCTCGTCCATCCGCAGCGCGAGGACTACTGGGGCAACGTCAACCCGGTGGGACCGCGCAGCGTGTACGACGAGTCCAAGAGGTTCGCCGAAGCGCTGGTCACCGCCCACGCCGGGACGAAGGGCATGAACGCCGGCATCGTGCGGATCTTCAACACCTACGGGCCGCGTATGCGCGCCCACGACGGCCGGGCCGTTCCGACCTTCGTCTGCCAGGCGCTCGCGGGCGACCCCGTGACCGTGGCGGGCGACGGCAGCCAGACCCGTTCGCTCTGCTACGTGGACGACACCGTCGACGGCGTGCTGCGCGTGGCGGCCAGCCAGGCCGTCCGACCCGTCAACATCGGCGGTGGCGACGAAGCCACGGTCCTGGACATCGCCCGCCGGGTGATCGCGCTGGCCGGGTCCACCTCCCCGCTCACCTTCATCGTGCGCCCCGAGGACGACCCCGAGCGGCGCCGGCCCGACACCACGCTGGCCCGCGAACTCCTGGGCTGGGAGCCGCGGGTGGGCTGGGAAGAGGGCATCAAGCGGACCATCGCCCACTTCTCCGCCCCCGCGTCCCCCGCCCCGCGAGACTGACGGAGGTTTCCATGCGCGTCCTCGGCGTCAACGCACTCTTCCACGACCCGGCCGCCGCCCTGGTCGTCGACGGCGCCATCGTCGCCGCCGCGGAAGAGGAGCGCTTCAGCCGTCGCAAGCACGGCAAGCGCCCCGTCCCGTTCTCCGCATGGGAGCTGCCCGAGCTGAGTGCCCGGTGGTGCCTCGAACAGGCAGGCCTGCGCCCCTGCGATCTCGATGTGGTCGCCTACTCCTACGACCCCGGCCTCGCCGCTCCCGCCGACCGGCTGGGCCTCGACGACCCGTGGGACCACCTGCGCCAGGAGTACGCACGCCGTGCGCCGGAGTTCCTCGCCGAAGCCCTTCCGGGACTCGACGCCGGGAAGGTTCGCTTCGTCCCGCACCACGTCGCCCACGCCGCGTCCGCCGGACAGGCGTCGCCGCACCCCGACTGCGCGGTGCTCGTGCTCGACGGACGAGGGGAGTGCGGCTCCCACCTCTCCGGCCGCTATGTCAACCGTCAACTGACCGTCCTGGCCTCGCAGCGGCTCCCGGACTCCGTCGGCCTGTTCTACGAGGACCTCACCCAGCACCTCGGCTTCCTGCGGAGCAGCGACGAGTTCAAGGTCATGGCTCTCGCCTCCTACGGGAAGCCGCGGTTCGTCGACCGGCTGCGGGAGTTCGTCCACACCGACGGCGCGGGCGGCTTCACCGCCCGCACGGTGCCGTGGCAGTCCCTGGTGCCGGGGCGGGCCCCGGGCGCTCCCTGGACGCAGGAGCACGCCGACGTCGCCGCGAGCGCCCAGGCACGGCTGGAGGAGGTCCTCCTGGAGCTGGCGTGGTGGCTGCACGGCCGCACCGGCGAGGACGTGCTCGCCCTCGCCGGCGGAGTCGCACTGAACTGCGTGGCCAACACCCGCCTGTACCGCGAGAGCCCCTTCCGGGAGATCTGGGTGCAGCCCGCGGCGGGCGACGCCGGTACCGCGCTGGGGGCCGCTCTCCACGTGGCGAACGAGAAGGAGCCGGTCGAGGCGATGCCGACCGCCGCGCTCGGGCGCGGCTGGAGCGACGACGAACTGCGCGGCTGGCTGGAGCGGGCCGCCGTGCCGTACGAGCAACCCGACGACATCGCCGAGACGGTGGCGGAGGAGCTGAGCCGGGACGGAATCGTCGCGTGGTTCCAGGGGCGTTCCGAGTTCGGGCCCCGGGCGCTCGGACACCGCTCCCTGCTGGCCCACCCCGGGCGGGCCGCGAACCTGGAACGGCTGAACGCGGTCAAGGGGCGTGAGGAGTTCCGGCCGGTGGCGCCCATGGTGCTGGAGGAGCGGGCGGCCGAGCTCTTCGACGGGCCGGTGCCGAGCCCGTACATGCTCTTCGTCCACGAGGTCGCCGAGGAGTGGCGAGAGCGCATCCCCGCGGTCGTCCACGTCGACGGCACCGCCCGCGCCCAGACCGTGAGCGCCGAGGCAGAGCCCCTCGTGGCCCGCATGCTCGCCGCCTTCGAACGGCGCACCGGTCTGCCCGTCGTGGTGAACACCAGCCTCAACACGGCCGGCCGGCCCATGGTCGACGACCCCCGTGACGCGCTGGAGTGCTTCGGGTCCGCCCCGGTGGACCTGCTGGCGCTCGGACCGTTCGCGGTGCGGCGCGGAAGGGCGTTCGCGTGAACCGGCCCCATGAACACGCTGCATACGCGGTGGTCGTTCCCACCATCGGCCGGCCCTGCCTGGAGGACTGTCTACGGGCCCTGGCCGCGTGCGAGGGGCCGCCGCCGACGGAGGTCGTCGTGGTCGACGACCGGCCCGCGCCCGGCAGCGCCCTGCCGCTGGGGTCCGCCGGAGACCTCCGGGCGCGCTCCGTCGCCACCGGCGGTCGAGGCCCGGCCGCCGCACGGAACGCCGGCTGGCGAACGGTGAACGCCCCCTGGGTGGTCTTCCTCGATGACGACGTCCAGGTGTCGCCCGACTGGCGCGACCGGCTCGCCGAGGACCTCGCGGCGGCCGGTGACGGCACCGGGGGAGTGCAGGGCCGGCTGTCGGTGCCGTTGCCCGCGCACCGCAGGCCCACGGACTGGGAGCGGGGCACCGCCGGTCTGGAAGGGGCCGCCTGGGCCACCGCCGACATGGCCTACCGGCAGACCGCGCTCAAAGAGGCCGACGGCTTCGACGAGAGGTTCCCGCGCGCCTTCCGCGAGGACGCCGACCTCGCCCTGCGCGTCATGGAGGCGGGCTGGTCGCTGCGACGGGGCGAACGCGTCACTTTCCACCCGGTCCGTCCGAGCGACCGTTGGGCCTCGGTGCGCGCCCAACGCGGAAACGCCGACGACGCCCTCATGAACCGCCTCCACGGAACCGGCTGGTGGGACCGGGCCCAGGCGCCACGAGGCCGCCTGCCCGGCCACACCGCCATCACCGCGCTGGCGGGAGCCGCCGTCCTCAGCGCTGCCGCGCGCCGCCACCGGCCCGCCCTGCTCGCCACCGGACTCTGGGCCGCGGCCACCGCGGAGTTCGCCCGGGCACGCATCGCCCCCGGCCCCCGTACCCGGCAGGAGGTGGTCACGATGGTCGTCACGAGCGTGCTCATCCCTCCCCTGGCGTGCTGGCACCGCCTCAGCGGCCGGTTCAGGCACCGCGCCGCCCAGCCCGTGGGAGGCGCCCGATGAGCAGCCTGCGACCGGCCCCCCGCCCGGTCTCCGCCGTCCTCTTCGACCGGGACGGAACCCTGGTGGAGGACGTCCCGTACAACGGCGACCCGGAGAAGGTGCGGTTGTTGCCCGGCGCCCGCGAGGCGGTCGCACTGCTGCGCGCCAGAGGGGTCGCCACCGGGGTGGTCAGCAACCAGTCGGGCATCGGCAGAGGGCTGATCTCCGAGGACGACGTCGTCCGGGTCAACCGCCGGGCCGACGAACTCCTGGGCGCGCTCGGTACCTGGGTGTACTGCCCGCACGTCCCGGAGGACCGGTGCGGCTGTCGCAAACCGAGACCGGGACTCGTCGTCGAGGCCGCCCGCCGACTGGGTGTGCGGCCGACCGCGTGCGTGGTGATCGGCGACATCCGCGCCGACGTCCTCGCGGCCCGGGCGGCCGGAGCACGGGGTGTCCTCGTCCCCAACGCGGCGACGCTGCCTTCGGAGGTGGAGCGGGAACGCTGGACAGCCCCCGATGTGCTGGGCGCCGTCCGGCTGGTACTGGAGCGCGAGGGGGACGTGTGGTGAAAGCGATGGTCGTGCGGCTGGACAGCTTCGGCGACGTCCTGCTGGCGGGCCCGGCCGTCCGCGCGGTCGCCGCCCACGCCTCCCACGTGACACTGCTCTGCGGCCCCCGCGGCGAGGCCGCCGCCCGGCTGCTTCCGGGGGTCGACGACGTACTGGTCTGGGACGCGCCCTGGGAGGGAGTGGAACCTCCGCCGGTGGACCCCGCCGACATCGACGGGATGGTCCGGCGGCTACGCGCCGAGGCGTACGACAGCGCGCTCGTCCTCACCTCGTTCCACCAGAGTCCGCTGCCCACCGCCCTGCTGCTCAGGATGGCCGGGGTCCCACGCATCGGCGCCGACAGCACCGACCACCCCGGCCGTCTGCTCGACGTCCGGCACCACAGACTTCCCGACCGCCACGAGGCCGAGGCGGCGCTGGACACTGCCGTGGCCATGGGCTTCGCCCCGCCGCCCGGCGACGACGGGCGGCTCCGCGTGCTGCCCGCCCCCGACACCGTGCCGCTGACCGGCAACGGCCCCTACGTCGTGCTCCATCCCGGCGCCAGCGCACCGGCCCGCGCCTGGAGCCCCGAGCGCTGCGCCGCCGCCGTGCGGAGCCTCGCGGACGCGGGCCACCGCGTGGTCGTCACCGGCGGCCCGGACGAGACGGCCCTCACCCGGCACGTCAGCGGTGAGGCGGCCCTCGACCTCGGCGGCCGCACCGACCCCCGGACGCTGGCAGGCGTCCTGCGCAACGCCGACGCGCTGGTCAGCGGCAACACCGGACCGGCCCACCTGGCCGCCGCCGTCTCCACCCCCGTCGTCTCCCTCTTCGCCCCCGTGGTCCCGGCCGAACGGTGGGCCCCCTTCGGGGTGCCGACCGTCCTGCTGGGCGACCAGTCCGCGAAGTGCGCCGACAGCCGCGCCCGCCACTGCCCCGTCCCCGGCCATCCCTGTCTCGACGACGTCACCCCCGAGGACGTCGTACGAGCCGTCCGGGAACTCATCGAGGAGCACGCATGAACATCCTCATCTGGCACGTCCACGGCTCCTGGGCCACCTCGTTCGTCCAGGGACCGCACACCTACCTCGTGCCCGTCACCCCGGACCGTGGGCCCGACGGCCTCGGCCGGGCGGCCACGTGGCAGTGGCCACCCAACGTGGTCGAGGTGACCCCGCAGGAGCTGGGCGAGCAGGACATCGACCTGATGGTGCTCCAGCGACCGCACGAGATCTCCCTGGCCCACGCGTGGACCGGGCGACGGCCGGGCATCGACGTTCCGGCGGTCTACGTCGAGCACAACAGCCCGGACGGCGCGCCCGTCGGCACCCGACATCCGCTCGCCGACCGGAATGACATCCCCCTCGTCCACGTCACCCACTTCAACCGGCTGATGTGGGACAGCGGCCGGGCCCCCACCGCGGTGATCGAGCACGGCGTCATCGACCCGGGGCCGCTGTGGACCGGCGCGGAGACGAGGGCCGCGGTGGTGGTCAACGACCCGGTGCGCCGAGGCCGTACGACCGGGACCGATCTGCTGCCGCACTTCGCCGCCATCGCTCCGTTGGACGTCTTCGGGATGCGCACCGAAGGGCTCGCCGTCCACCTCGGGCTGCCACCCGACCGCGTCCGCGCGCGCGACCTGCCGCAGGGTGAACTGCACCCCGCCATGGCCCGCTGCCGTCTCTACCTCCACCCGGTGCGGTGGACGTCGCTCGGCCTGTCGCTGCTGGAGGCGATGTTCCTCGGAATGCCCGTGGTCGCCCTGGACACCACCGAGGTGCGCGAGGCCGTGCCCGACGACGCCGGGGTCGTGTCCAACCGCCCGGAGGTCCTCGACGAAGCGGTACGCGCCTTCCTCGCTGACGCGGCCCAGGCTGCCTACGCGGGGGAACGGGCCCGGGCGGCCGTACAGGCCCGGTACGGGGTGCAGCGCTTCCTGGACGACTGGGAACACCTGATGAAAGAGGTCACGCGATGAGCCCCGTCCGACCGGCCCCGCCGCGTGTCGCTCTCGTCTCGGAGCACGCCAGTCCGCTGGCCGACCTCGGCGGACCGGACGCCGGCGGGCAGAACGTGTACGTCGCCCAGCTCGCCGACCACCTCGCCCTGCGCGGCCACGACGTCACCGTCTACACCCGCCGGGACGCCCGCGACCTGCCCCTCGAAGTGACCACGGCGGGCGGCGTGAAGGTCGTCCACGTTCCCGCCGGACCGGCCATGCGTGTCCCCAAGGACGAACTCCTCCCGTGCATGCCGGAGTTCGGGTCCTTCCTCGCGAACCGCTGGAGGGCCGCCCCGCCGGATGTGGTGCACGCCCACTTCTGGATGTCCGGCACGGCGGCACTGGCCGGAGCCCGGGGGCTGGGGATCCCCGTGGTGCAGACGTACCACGCGCTCGGCACGGTGAAGAAGCGGCATCAGGGAAGCGAGGACACGAGCCCACCGCGGCGTCTGGCGATCGAGGCGGCGATCGGCAGAGCGTGCCGCCGCGTGCTGGCGACCTGTGCGGACGAGGTCGCCGAGCTCATCGCGATGGGGGTGGACCGCGACCGCGTCTCCGTCGTGCCCTGCGGTGTGGACCCGCGGCACTTCGCACCGGTCGCCGACATCGCCCGTGCGGCTGCCGGGCCCCGGCGGCTGCTGGCGGTCGGCCGACTCGTACGGCGCAAGGGATTCGATCGCGCGATCGCCGCGCTCGCCGCCGTACCCGACGCCGAACTCCTCATCGCCGGCGGGCCGGAGGCCGATCTGCTGTTCGCCGAGCCGGAGGCGGAGCGACTCAGGAAGGTCGCCGAGGAGCACAGCGTCGCCGACCGGGTCACCCTCCTCGGCGCGGTGGCCCACGACCGGATGCCCCGGCTGATGTCGGGCGCGGACCTGGTCCTGTCGCTGCCCGACTACGAGCCTTTCGGCATCGTGCCGATCGAGGCCATGGCCTGCCGGACGCCGGTGGTCGCCACCGCCGTCGGCGGTCACCTCGACACCGTCGTGGACGGCGTCACCGGCGCCCTGGTGCCGCCCGCCGACGACCCGTCACACCTCGCCCAGGTCATCGTCGCGTTGCTCGACGATCCGGAACGGCTGGCCCGCTACGGCAGGGCAGGCCGTGAACGCGTTCTCGCGCACTACAGCTGGGACCGTGTCGCCGACGGAGTCGCGCGCGTCTACAGCGCCGTCCGCGCCTCCGCCTCACTCTCGGGAGCCGTCCGATGAACCCCACCCGCAACGCTCAGCACTGCGACGACCTCATGGAAGCCCTCACCGCGTTCCGGAGCTCCTGCTCCGTCGTCCACCGCTGGGGCGGCGAGCTGGCCGGCCGCCTCGGCGGCGGGGCCAGACTGCTCGTCGCCGGCAACGGGGGCAGCGCCGCGCAGGCCCAGCACCTGACCGCCGAACTCGTGGGCCGCTACCGGGAGGACCGGCCGCCGTTCTCGGCGCTCGCCCTCCACGCCGACACCTCCTCCACGACCGCCATCGCCAACGACTACGGCGTCCAGGAGGTCTTCGCCCGGCAGACCTGTGCGCACGGCCGTCCCGGCGACGTACTGATGCTCCTGTCGACCAGCGGCGCCAGCGCCAACCTCCTCTCGGCCGCCGCCGAGGCCCGCCGCATCGGCATGACCGTCTGGGCCCTGACCGGCCCGGCACCCAACCCGCTCGAAGCGGCCTGCGACGAGGCGGTGTGTGTGGACGCCCCTGTCTCGGCCACCGTTCAGGAGCTGCACCTGGTAGCGGTCCACATGCTCTGCGAGGCGTTCGACCAGAGGTGCGAGGAGAACGCGGCGGCCTCCCGGCGGTCCTCGCCCCCCGCGGTGGCCGTCGAGGGAGGCGCGCTGTGACCGCACCGGCCCCGCTGCTCGTCGTCGGGGACGCCCTCCTCGACCACGACCTGTCCGGCACGGCCGACCGGCTCGCCCCCGACGCCCCCGTCCCGGTGGTCCACGGAGCCCGCCGCGGCACCCGACCGGGCGGCGCGGCGCTGGCGGCCTGCTTCGCGGCTGCCGACGGCCGGGACGTCACCCTGGTGACGGCGTTGGGCGACGGCGAGGCCGCCCGTACGCTGCGGCGCCTGCTGCACGACCGCGTCCGCCTCGTCGAGATCCCCCTGACCGGCGAACTGGCCTGCAAGACCCGGATCCTGGCCCAGGGCGTGCCGGTGCTCAGGCTCGACGACGGCGACGGACGCGCGGCCGGGGCGACGGACGAGGCGAGGGAGGCGGTCGGCGCCGCCTCGGCCATCCTGGTCGCCGACTACGGCCGGGGCACCGCCGACGTCCTGCGGGAGGCGCTCGCCCGGGCCGCCCGCAAGGTGCCCGTGGTCTGGGACCCCCACCCCAGGGGCGGGCCGCCGGTGAAAGGGACCAGGCTCGTCACGCCCTCCGCGGCCGAGGCCCGCGCGTTCGCCGCTCGCACGGAGGAGGTGACGGCCGGGGGCGGTGCCCGCTGCGACGGCGGGCCGGACCGTCCACGGCCCGAGCTGCACCACGCGGCGGAGGACGCACGACGGCTGATCCGAAGCTGGGGCGTCAACTCGGTCGCGGTGACCCTGGGACCGGACGGGGCGCTGCTCTCCCACGGGGACGCTCCGTTGCTGGTGCCCGCACCCCACTGCGCGCCGGGCGACGCCTGCGGAGCCGGTGACCGCTTCGCCGCGACCGCTGCCGGGCTGCTGGCCGACGGCGCGCTGCCGGAGAAGGCGGTGCACGGGGCGGTGCACGCCGCCACGCGGTACGTCACCGACGGCGGCGCCGCCGGCCTGCGGCACGACCAGGATCCGGACCCACCGACCTCGGAGACCGTTCCCCACCCGGAACCGGCGCTGCTCGCCGACCGGGTCCGCACGCGGGGCGGAACCGTCGTGGCGGCGGGAGGCTGCTTCGACCTGCTGCACGCGGGCCACGTCGCTCTGCTCCAAGAGGCACGGCGCATCGGCGACTGCCTCATCGTGTGCGTCAACTCCGACGCGTCCGTCCGCCGGCGCAAGGGCGCGACCAGGCCGCTCGTGCCGGTCGCCGACCGCGTCCGGGTCCTCCGGGCCCTGAGCTGTGTCGACGCGGTCGCGGTCTTCGACGAGGACACCCCCGAGCGGCTACTGAAGGAGCTGCGCCCCCACATCTGGGCCAAGGGCGGGGACTACGCACTCGCTCAGCTTCCCGAGGCGCCGCTGGTGGGCAGCTGGGGCGGGGAGGTCGTCCTGCTGCCCTACCTCGACGGCCGTTCCACCACCGAACTCGCGGCCAAGGCGGCACTCGACCCGGCGGAGCGGCCCGCCGGCCGCGCCCGTGCGGCCGAAAGGTGACAGCCATGTCCGCCGCCCGCCCCCGGGTACTCGTCCTGCGCGCCCTCGGGCTCGGTGACCTGCTCACCGCTGTGCCTGCCCTGAGAGCGCTGCGCCGTGCCTACCCCGGTCACGAGATCGTGCTCGCCGTCCCCGCCCCGTTGCGGGACGCGGCCCTGGCGACAGGAGCCGTCGACGGCATCCTTCCGGCCCAGGCGCCCGGACGCGGGGTCCCCACCCTCACCGGCTGGCACGGGGGCCCGCCGGATGTCGCCGTCGACCTGCACGGCAACGGACCCGAGAGCCTCGCCGCGCTCTCCGCCCTCGGACCGCGCCGCATCATCGCGTACGCCTCCCCTTCCGCGCCCGGGGCGCCGGCCGCGCCGCCCGTATGGCGGCGGGAGGATCACGAGCGTGAACGCTGGTGCCGACTCCTGGAGGCGTACGGCATCAAGGCCGATCCGACCGATGTCCGGCTGCCGTCGCCCGTCGGCCCCTCGCCGGCCCCCGGCGCCGTCGTGGTGCACCCGGGCGCCGAAGCGGCCGCCCGACGCTGGCCGGTCCGTCACTACGCGACCGTCGTGCGCCGCCTGCTGGCGGCAGGCTGCCGCGTCGTGGTCACCGGCGGGCCGGGGGAGGACGGACTGGTCACGGACCTGGCCAGGGCCGCGGGCATCGGACGGCGGGACGCCCTGTCCGGTGGGCTGCCGTTCGCGGAGCTGTCCGCCCTGGTGGCCGACGCCGTCTGCCTCCTCAGCGGTGACACCGGGCCCGCCCATCTCGCCGTCGCCCACGGCACGCCGTCGGTGACCCTGTTCGGCCCCGTGGCGCCCCGTCTGTGGGGGCCGCCGCCCGGCCCGCGGCACACGGCCCTGTGGCACCCGGGCCCGCCGGGCGACCCGCACGGCGCCGTTCCGGACCCCGCGCTCCTGCGGATCGGCACCGTCGAGGTGCTCGCCTCCGTCCTGGGCCAGGTCCGCCGCGGGCGGGCGGAGCACCGGAGCGTGCCGGACGGGGTCATGGAGGTGAACCGCCGTGGGTGAGCGTTCCAGCGGGACCGCTGAACAGACCGACGCCCGGACGACCGTCGCCATGATCACCAGGAACCGGGCGGCAGGCGCCCTGCGTACCCTCGACCGGCTGGCCGAGCTGCCCGAGCGGCCGCCCGTCGTGGTCGTCGACAACGGCGACGACCCCGCGGTGACCTCTGCTCTCCGCGCCCACCGCATCGGCGCCAGGGTGCTGCAGCCCGGCCGCAATACCGGGGCGCTGGGCCGCAACCTGGCCGTACGCCACGCCACGACTCCGTACGTCGCCTTCAGCGACGACGACTCCTGGTGGGGGTCCGGCTCCCTGCGGCGCGCCGCCGACCTCCTCGACACCTATCCGCACCTGGGCCTGCTGGCGGCCCGCAGCCTGGTGGGCCCCGACGAGCGGGAGGACCCGCTGAACGACCTGCTGGCGCATTCGCCCCTTCCCCCCGAACCCGGCCTGCCGGGCCGCCCCGTTCTGGGCTTCCTCGGCTGTGCCTGCGTCGTACGCAGACAGGCCTACCTGGAAGTCGGGGGCTATCACCCGCTGCTCTTCTTCGGCGCGGAGGAAACCCTCCTCGCCTACGACCTGGCAGCCGCCGGCTGGGGCGTCTCCTACGACCCCTCGGTCACCGCTCACCATCACCCCGACCCGGGCGCACGACCCGGCCGAACCGCTCTCCTCCGTCGCAACGCCCTGCTCACCGCCTGGCTGCGCCGGCCGGCCCACGTGGCCCTGCGGCACACCCTGGAGCTGGGCATCGCCACGTTCCTGCGCGAGGACGGCGCCGCCACGGCGCTGCGAGGGGCGCTGGCCCGCGCGCCGCGCGCCGTACGGCAGCGCCGCCGGCTGCCCGCGCGGACCGAACAGCGCGTGCGGGTGCTGGAAAGGCACGCCCGCGCGACGAGGAAGGGCCTCAGCAGGGCCGCGGAGAGGGGAACGGCCGTATGAGCGACGACCGCGTCACGGTCGTGGTGATCACCCACGGCCGTCGCCCCGAACTCCTGCGTACGCTGCGAGCCCTACGCGCGCTGCCGGAGGCTCCGGAGGTCGTCATCACGGACAACGACTCCCGGGACGGCACCGCTGAGGCGGTGACACGCCTGTTCCCGGAGATGACCCTGCTGACCCCGGGCCGCAACCTCGGCGCAGTCGGCCGCAACCTGGCGGTCGAGCACGTACGCACTCCCTATGTGGCCTTCTGCGACGACGACACCTGGTGGGAGCCCGGCTCGCTGCGGCACGCGGCCGACCTCCTCGACCGGCTGCCGCCGCTGGCGGCGGTCACCGCACGCATCGTCGTCGAACCGTCGGGGGACGAGGACCCCGTCGTGGCGGAGCTGCGGGATTCACCGCTGGAGGGGCCCGCCTGGCTGCCGGGGCCCGCTCTCGGTTCGTTCCTCGCCGCCGCCACCGTGATGCGCACCGACGCCTTCCGGTCCGCCGGCGGCTTCCACCGCGGCCTGTGGCTGGGCGGCGAGGAGGAGCTGCTGGCCACCGATCTGCTCCGGCAGGGATGGTGGCTCAGCTATGTGCCCGAGCTGTTGATCCACCATGCGGCCTCTCCGGTCCGGGACAGCACCGCACGGCGGACCCTGGGACTGCGGAACACCCTGTGGTTCACCTGGCTCCGCCGCCCTTGGCCCTCCGCGCTGCGTCGTACCGCCCACCTGCTGCGGACCGTCCCCCGGGACGTGGCTTCCCTGCGGGCCTTCGGCCAAGCGGCGGCGGGGCTGCCCTGGGTCCTCCGTCAGCGTGCGGCGGTGCCCCGCGATCTCGAAGAGCGACTGCGGGCGCTGGAGCGGGCCCGGCGCACGTCGCCCGCCCGGCGCTACGTGGGTTGACAGCCCTCAGTGCGGCTCCGGGGCCGGGCCCGTGATCACCGCATCCGGGGCCAGCGTTCTGAAGAGCGCCGTGCCGAGCCACCGCGGCCAGGCCCTCCCCGTCGTCCGACACGGCCATCGGTCGTAGGCGTTCCTGGCCACAGCCGGCAGGCGAAACGATCCTTCAGGGCAGGGGCCGAGTCGGGCAGCGTGTCGGATTCCACGTGCTCCCGGGCCCTGCCTATGCTCCGTGCGGTGGAGGGACGTACCGGGCACACCGTTCCGTCATTCCACCGACAAGTCGGCCGGGCGAAGAAGTCAGCCAGCCGCGGCTAGAACCCCACGACGGCCGTCGCCGTGCCCGGGGTTCACCGGCGGGTGTGCTCGCCCCATGAGCCGCACCTGCCCCCGGGGCCCCTGCGACGCCCCCCCGCAGGGGCCCCTACCCACTTCCGGGGCGCCCGCCGCGAGGAACGTCGTCCGGTGCCTCGCTGCCTGCCAGGTCGAGCTGCCAGGTCGAGCCCGGTGAACAGGGGGGGCGGATAGCCGGGAAGGAGAAGCAGACGTGCGAGAACCACTCGACGAACAGGACCACAGCACACGGGTCGACAGCACACGGGTCGTGCCGTCGGGCCGAGGAACGCCCGCGCAGACCGTCGGCCCGCCGGGGGCGGACCTCGCCGCCCTGCGGAGCGAGCTGGAAGGGCTGCGCGCCGCGCTCAGCAGCCGCCCCGTCATCGACATCGCCCGGGGCATCCTCATCGCCTCGACGCCCTGCACGAGCCAACAGGCCTGGGACGTACTCGTGGCCGCGTCCCAGAACAGCAACATCAAGCTGCGGGACGTCGCGCACCAACTCGTCGAGAGCTTCCACGGCAGCCCGTTGCCCCCGGCGACACGCCGCGCCCTGTACACCGCGATCAGCCACACCCGTGCCCGCTGAGCCGACCACGGACACACCGCTCTGCTCCGGGACGGAAGGCAGGCGCCCCGCGTAGGCCGACAGCCTGGTCGGTGTCGACCGGCCGGGTGGTCGAGTCGGCCGGTGCGGTTCGCGGGCCCTGCCGAGTGGCAGGGCCACCGTGTGCTTTGGAGGTGAGGCACTGTCCCGGCGACGGACGCCGTGGGCGACGTGCACGGGTGTGCCCGTCACTTCCCCCACGCTCCTCCCGGTGTCAACGACCCCTGAACGCCGAGGAGTGAGAAGGCCATGGCCGTCGACAGCCGGTATGCCGACGACCCCGACACGGCAGCGGACTTCCGGCGGCTCGCCGAACTGGCCGACGGGCCGGTCAAGGAACATCTGCGGGGCAGGATCATCTGTGCCTGGCTCCCCATGGCCCACCGCCTGGCGGCCCGTTACCGCAATCGTGGTGAGAACCTGGAGGATCTGCGACAGGTGGCGGCCGTCGGGCTCGTCAACGCCGTCGACCGCTACGACCCCGCTGTCACCCCCGCCTTCGCGCCCTTCGCCATCCCCACCATCACCGGCGAGATCAAGCGGCACTTCCGTGACCGCATGTGGACCGTGCACGTCCCCCGCAGGATCCAGAACCTGCGCAACATCGTCCGCCTCGCGCGAGCCGAGCTGGCCGCCGCCGGCCTCCCGACGTCGCTCGCCCACATCGCCGAGCACACCGGCCTGAGCGAGGACGAGGTGCGCCAGGGAAACGAGGCACTGCACGGCTTCAGCGCCCTGTCCATCGACGCCGAGATCGCCGCCGGAGACGGTGACGCGCTGCTCGGCGACAGCCTGGGCGCCGTCGACGAGGCCTTCGACCTCGTGCTCGACCGCGAAACGGCGAGGCCCGGCATCCTCTGTCTGGCGGAGCGAGAGAAGCGCGTTCTCTACCTGCGCTTCTTCGCCGACCTGACGCAGAGCGCCATCGCCGCAGAACTGGGCGTGTCCCAGATGCACGTGTCCCGCCTCATCACGGAGTCCTGCCGCCGTATCCGTGAGCACACGGCATCCGAACCGGGTGCACGGGAGAAGCCCCCCAGCACTGGACGCCCGCGCCCCGGGTGACGCCGACGTCGCCGCCCGGGCGCACGTCAGCCGTACTCGGTCGGGCGTACCAGGAAGATCCGCCGTGTGAAGGGGGGCGGCCCGGGTACTCGGCGGCCCGTCTGTCTCCCGCCGTCCCGTGGGACGGCGGACGTCACGTCATCCGCCCGCGACTTCCACTTCACATACGGAGTTGTCATGAGCGACAAGAACCCTCTGAAAGCCGCCGCCGAGAAGGCCGCCGACATCCTGGGCGTCTCCTCATCACCCGAGGGCGGGGTCCCCGGCAAACCGGGCCCGCAGTCGCCTCCGGTCGACGAGCCCACCCGGCCACGGGAGCCGCTGCCGCCCAAGCACGACCAGCGGGGCCCGGCGCCGATGAGCCCTACCGGCCAGGATCTCGCCGTCGACCAGGCCGGCATGGCCCAGTCGGGCGCCTACCTGACCACCGCCCAGGGCGCCCGTCTGTACGACACCGATCACTCGCTCAAGGCGGGCGAGCGGGGCCCCGTGCTTCTTCAGGACCACCACCTGCGCGAGAAGATCACGCACTTCGACCACGAGCGCATCCCCGAGCGCGTGGTCCACGCCCGGGGCGCGGCCGCACACGGCGTGTTCGTGGGCTACGGCACCGCCACCGGCGTCTCGAAGGCGGCATTCCTCGCCGAGGGAGTCGAGACTCCCGTCTTCACGCGGTTCTCGACCGTGCTCGGTTCCCGCGGGTCGGCAGACACCGTCCGGGACACACGCGGTTTCGCCACGAAGTTCTACACCGCGGAAGGCGTGTTCGACCTCGTCGGCAACAACATCCCCGTCTTCTTCATCCAGGACGCGATCAAGTTCCCCGACATCATCCACGCCGGAAAGCCGCATCCGGATCGCGAGATCCCGCAGGCGCAGAGCGCGCACGACACCTTCTGGGACTTCGTCACCCTGCACACCGAGGCCGCGCACCACACCCTGTGGAACATGTCCGACCGGGGGATCCCCCGGTCGTACCGGACCATGGAGGGCTTCGGCGTCCACACGTTCCGCCTGGTGAACGCGGAAGGCTCCACGACCCTGGTGAAGTTCCACTGGAAGCCCAAGCTCGGCGTGCACTCCCTGCTCTGGGAGGAGGCACAGATCATCAACGGTGTGGACCCCGACTTCCACCGCCGGGACCTGGCCGACGCCATCGAGGCCGGAGCCTTTCCCCAGTGGGAGCTGGGCATCCAGACCTTCCCGGACACCCCCGAGCAGTCGTTCGAGGGCATCGACCTCCTGGACCCGACGAAGATCGTCCCCGAGGAGCTCGCCCCTGTGCAGCCGATCGGCCTGCTCACGCTGAACGCCAACCCGTCGAACTTCTTCGCCGAGACGGAGCAGGTCGCCTTCCACGTCGGCCACCTCGTGCCCGGCATCGACGTCACCGACGACCCGCTGCTCGCCGGGCGGCTCTTCTCGTACCTGGACACGCAGATCTCCCGGCTGGGCGGCCCGAACTTCGCCCAGCTGCCGGTCAACCGTCCCCATGCGCCGGTCAACGACATGCTGCGGGACGGGATGCACCAGAGCGCGGTTCACCGGGGTGTCGCGCCGTACCGCCCCAACTCGCTCGACGGTGGCTGCCCGTTTCTCGCCGGGGCGGACACGGGAGCCTTCATCGAGACTCCGGTCACGGTGCCCGAGGCGAGCAGGAGGCGCGCGGCCCCGGCCTCCTTCGCCGACCACTTCACCCAGCCCAGGCTGTTCTGGCTGAGCATGACGCCGGTGGAGCAGGAGCACATCATCGCGGCCTACACCTTCGAGCTGAGCAAGTGTTACGAGCAGGCCGTCAAGGAGCGGGCCCTGAAGGTACTGGCCAACATCGACCCCGTGCTCTGCGAACAGGTGGCGACCGGCCTCGGTCTGCCCGTTCCGCGGGCCACGGAACCGTTGGGCTCGCCGGAACCCAGCCCGGCACTGTCGCAGGTGGGCGAGGTCTGGCCCACGGACGGACGCGTCGTCGGCATCGTCACGGACCGGGAAGGCGACCTCGCCGGTGTCCGCTCGGTGCGCGACGCGGTGCTGCGTGCCGGCATGGTCCCGCTGGTCATCGCTCCGCAGGGCGGAGTGCTCGATGCCGACGGGGACCCGGTCACCGTGCAGCGGACGTTCGCCAACGCCCGCTCCGTGGAGTTCGACGCGGTGCTCCTGGCGGGCGCCCCCGGGCGGGGGGACGACGCGTACGGCGCCCGTGACGCGAAGGCCGCCGGGCCGGAGGCCGCGAACGGAGTGGCGACCGATCCTCGCGTTCTGCTGCTTCTGTCCGAGGCGTTCCGGCACGGGAAGGCCGTCGGCGGCTGGGGCGAGGTCGCCGGCGTGCTGGAGGCGGCCGGGGCACCGGCCACCCGGCCCGGCGTGGTGACCGGCGACAGCCCCGGCACCGTCATGGACCGGGTCGCCGAGCTCCTGGGCGCACACCGGGTCTGGGAGCGCTTCCCCGCCGCGATCTGACGACGCCGCGATCTGACGAGCGGGGTACGGCGGCTCTGTGCTGCGGGCATGGCACGGAGCCGCCGTACCCGCTCAGCCCCCCGTCGCCTCCCGCATCGACGGCTCGTCAGCGGCGCGATGGCCGAGGAGAGGCCACGCCGTGCGGGTCAGACGGGGGTCGCCCTCTCCGGGGGGCCCGCGGCAGACGGTGCCGCGACATCGCTGATGACGAATCCGCTGCGGGGGGCCGTCGGGATCCTCCGCAGCGGAATCCGCAGATCCTGCTCGGTGACGACGTACGGCAGCCGCGCCAGGAAACGGGCCACCGTCGCGAGGACGGCGACGGTCACGTTCTCCCCAGGGCAACGGTGGCCGTCCACCGGGCCACCGCCCTGGGGGACAAGCGCGTCGGCCGGAGTGGGGCCCGCCAGGAAGCGCGACGGGTCGAAGCGATAGGGCTCGGGCCACAGATCCGGGTCGTGATCGAGCCCGTACAGGTCCAGCAGCACCATCGTGCCGGGGGTGATCGTCCGCCCGGCCCACTCGAGCCGTTCGGCGGCCAGGCCTCCCACGAAGGGGGCGAACGGGTAGAACCGGCGCACCTCCTGGGCGAACGCCCGAGCGAACTCGGGGCCGTCGTCGCCTGCCAGGGGCTCCCGGTGTCCGGGGTGACGGTGCAGCGCATGCGCGGCGAACACGGCGAACCAGGTGATGGCCACCGTCGGCCGCAGCACATTGAGCAGTTCGACCGCGGCGGTGCGCGGCGTGAGCGGCGACCCGTCCGCGTTCCGGTGTTCCGCGATCGTCCGGAACACCGTGGGGCCGGGACCGTCGTCGCCAGGACCGGCGTCAGCGCGAGCGGCCTTCATCAGGGATGCCAGCCGCTCCTCCTGGCGCCCGCGGGCCCGTCGTGCCGCGAGATGGCGGGGGCCGACGGCGGCGAAGCCGTCGACCATGGCGATCAGGTCGCGCGCGGTGCGCGTCAGCGCGTTCTCGTCCAGGGGGACGCCGGCCCAGGCGTGCACGGCGCGGGTGAGCACCTTCGCCAACTCGTCGAAGAGCACGACGCGGTCCTCGCGCGACCATTGCGGCCGTGCCCGTTCCAGTTCCCCGCCCACCTGTCGCGAGAGGTCCCGCACCGCCGACGGGTCCTTGAGCAGGCCGGTGAACAGCGCCTTGCGTACCCGGTGGCGCTCGCCGTCCAGCGTGTGGACCGCGCCCCGGCCGAACAGCGTGTCGATCACCGGTTGGGGCAGCGCGTCGTGGCGCCGGATGTGCTTCTCGTCGTAGAAGAACCGCACCGCGGCCGGGCCGTGCAGGGCGATGGCCTTCTTGCCCAGGAGGCGCGTACGCACAGGCGCTCCGCCGCTGCGGCGCCTGCGGTCGGGAAGCCAGGCGTACCCCTGGAGAAGAAGCGGGAGAGTGCTGTCGACCATGGTTCCTCCGTGGTGCGCGCGGGCGGGTGCCGGCTGGGGCGGGCGGTCGCGTCAGGGGCGGCGCCAGTCGTCGGAGCGCAGGTGGGAGCCCGCCTGAGGCCCCATGCGCAGCATTCCGCCGTCCACCGCCCAGGAGACTCCGGTGGTGTAGGACGACTCCGGTCCGGCGAGGAAGGCGACCACGGCGGCGACCTCCCGGGCGTCGCCGGGCCGCCCGAGCGGGATGCCCGGCCGGTCCACGCCCTTCACCTCGGTGTCCTCCTGGCCCGTCATCGGCGTCGCGATCTCCCCGGGGGCCACCGCGTTCACCGTGATGCCGTACTCGGCGAGCTCCAGGGCCATCACCTGCGTCAGAAGGCCGAGCCCACCCTTCGCGGCACAGTAGGGGGCGGCGCCGACCCGGGGCTGGTGCTCGTGCACCGAGGTGATGTTCACGATGCGCCCGCCGTCCCCCTGGGCGATCATGCGGCGGGCCGCACGCTGCGAGCACAGGAAGGGGCCGATGAGGTCCACGTCGATCACCTGCCGCACGGTCGCGTGGTCCAGGTCGAGGAACCGGGTGGATGTTCCGGTGCCCGCGCAGTTGACCAGTACGTCGATCCGGCCCAGCTCGTCCGCCAGGGCATCCACCACGTCGGCGGCGGCCGGCAGTTCGGTGAGGTCCAGCCGGGCGATCGCGGCACGCCGGCCGGCGGCGCGGACTTCGGCGGCGGTGTCCTCGCCGCCCCGACGATCGCGGTGGTAGGTGATGCCCACGTCCATCCCCTGCCGCGCGAGCCGGACGGCGACCGCTCTGCCGATGCCCGAGTCCGCCCCGGTCACCAGGGCGACCGGGACGCTGTCGTCGGTCATGTCTCCTCCATGGGCGGTGTCGGGGAGGGGCGGGGGCCCGCTCCCGCTCCGGGCGTCGGGCGGGTACCACCGTCACCCGGAGGCAAACGTGCGGATCGCCCGGTCTCCATCGGCCGGCCGGACACCGCGGTCAGGCGCGCACTCCGTCGACGTGCGGCGGCGCTGCCCGCGGGGGACAGGCACCAGTTCCACCAGTGGTCCAGCAGCTCGGTCGACAGATTCTCACTGCCCACCGTCGCCGGCCAGCGCAGGATCCCGCTCTGCGCCGTGACCTTGGCGCCGCCCAGCACCGGGTCCACCGCGAGGGCCGGGACGCCGGCCCGCAGAGCGAGCACCAGGCCGTGCAGCCGGTCGGTGACCACCAGGTCGAGCCGTCCGATCAGGGAGAGGTACTGATCCGGCGTGCGGCAATGGCGCCAGTCGTCGTGGGCCAGACGGGTGTCGGCGTCGATCCGCGCGCAGTCCTGACGGGCCAGCCAGGGGAGGAGCATCCCGGCCACACGGTCGTGGGCGCGGCGGTCGCCGTACTCGCCCTGGCCGTACGTGAGAGCCACCCCCACGACGGGAGCGGCAGCCGAGACCGGCGCGTCCGTCGCGAGGTCGGGCAGCGCGGCGGCGTCCGGTCCGTCGCGGGCCAGGACGCGGTGGAAACCTCGGACCGCCCGGCTGTCGGGATCCACCACGCTCACGCCGACGGCAACGCGGCGACAGGAGGCGAAACGCTCATGGAGCCGTGTGAACGGTGCACCGTGGACCGGGCCGCACACGAACAGGAGCTGCTCATAACGCGACGGGAGCGCATCGTCGAGGCTCAGTCCGCCGGGGACGAATGCCGGGCTCCACGCGGTGTCGTGCACGATGCCCAGCCGGTCGAGCGAGGCCGAGACGGCCCGTTGGGCGAGAGCGTCGCCGGCGGTGACCTCGCCGTCCAGGAAGCTGAACCAGCCGGTGACGAGGACGCGCCCCGTTCCGCCGCGGGGCCCGAGCAGGTCGTGCAACCGGGTGTCGAGGGGCGATGGCATCAGAGGGGTCCCTCTCCTCGTCGTACACGGGCGGGCGGAACGTCCGCGTCCGCTCCATCGGGTGCGAGGTCGTCGAGCAGCGCCTGGCAGTCGGCCGTCAGGCTGCCGAGCGCGGCCCCGACCTCGGGGCCCTGACCGTGCAGGTGTTCCTTCAGGCCGGCGAGGGCCCGGTGGGCATCGGCCAGGGCGTCGTTCCTCCGGCCGCACCACTCCTCGTCCGCGCCGTGCGCCATGATGGCTTCGTCGGCGGAACAGACCTCCGCCGCGGCCGACAGGAGCCGGCCGGCATCGGCCAGGGCGCGGTGCGGCGGCAGGGGCAGGCCCCGCTGCTCGGAGGCGGTCTCCCACAGCGTCAGGGTGAGGGAGAGCAGCCGATTCGCCACCCGGGCCCAGACGATGTCCCACGCGGTGGACGGAGCGGGCGTCCGGCGGCGGAGCCGGTGGCCGGGGTTGAGCCGGAAGCTCTCGGAGTCCCAGCCCCGGGCCGCGTGGAGCTCGGACAGCGCGGCCAGCAGGTCGTGCGCGCCGCGGTGCCAGTGCTCCGCCCGCTCTGCGTCGTAGTCCCGCATGCCGTCGCCCATGTCGCGCAGCAGCTCCGCGCAGTCGCGCGGCAGCGCACACGCCAGCCTGCTGACGTGGAGCGAGTGGACCGGCGGCAGGACCGCGGCGTTCACCGCGATGCCCACCGCGGCTCCCACGGCCGTCTCCAGCAGCCGGTGCCCGACGGCCGGCAACGAGTACGAGCCGTAGGCCAGCACGAAGAGGGCGGTGGTCGGCGCGTACAGGCCCTGGCCGCCGACGGGCGCCAGGTTGCCGAGCAGCACGGTGAGGGGGAGGGCGATGACCATGGCGGCCATCGTGTTTCCCGTGAGGGCGGCGGCACCGGCGGCGAGCAGGGTTCCGGC
The DNA here is from genome assembly GCF_028747205.1 of Streptomyces sp. CA-278952. Taxonomy (NCBI): domain Bacteria; kingdom Bacillati; phylum Actinomycetota; class Actinomycetes; order Kitasatosporales; family Streptomycetaceae; genus Streptomyces; species Streptomyces sp. CA-278952. The sequence goes on along the minus strand of NZ_CP112880.1, from coordinate 595,389 downwards.
CGTGATCATCAGGAGGAGCTGGGTCGCGGTGCGCACGGACCGGTAGACGGTCCCCTGCACCAGCGCCACAGCCGCCCAGGGAGCCATCAGCGCCATGGGCGCCGTCAGCCACCAGCCCGTCAGCGCCCAGGCGATGATGGCCGCGGCGGCCGCCTTCAGGGACTGCGTCACCTGGTACGTGTCGGGCCGGTGCATGCGCGGGGTCACGCGGGCGAGCGCCGTCCTCATGGCCTGCTTGCCGGCACGGTGGGCTTGAGCGGGACAACCGGCCGCCGGTCGCCCCGTCGGCGGGGAAGCGGCGTGGGGGCGGTCATGCCGCTCCCTGGAGGGCGTCGTCGCGCAGCCGCTCGCAGGACTGGCTGAGCAGGCGTGAGACGTGCATCTGGGAGATGCCGAGGCGTGCGGCGATGCTCACCTGCGTCATGTCGCGGAAGAAGCGGAGGTAGAGGATCGTGCGCTCCCGCTCCGGCAGCTTGCGCAGGGCCGGCTTCACGGCTTCCCGGTCGACGGCGACGTCCAGGGCCCGATCGGTGGACCCCAGCCGTTCGGACAGCGTGCTGCCGCCTTCCCCACCGGCCGGTTCGGCGTCCAGGGAGAGGGCGCTGTAGCTCTCCAGCGCCTCCATGCCCAGCAGCACGTCCTCCTCACTGAGCCCGGCCGCGGAGGCGATCTGCGCGCAGGTCGGCGCGCGCCCGCCCGCGGTCTGGCTCAGATCACGCCGGACCGTCCTGACCTGGTTGCGCAGGTCCTGGACGCGGCGCGGTACGTGGACACCCCAGGTGTGATCGCGGAAGTGCCGCTTCAGCTCGCCCGTGATGGTCGGAACCGCGTACGTCTCGAACGCCTTGCCGCGGAGCGGGTCGTAGCGGTCCATCGCCTTGACGAGGCCCATGGCGGCGACTTGTCGAAGATCGTCCATCGCCTCCCCCCGGTCGCGGAACCGTGACGCTATCCGGTGAGCCATGGGCAGCCACGCACAGACCAGATCGCTGCGCAGCTCGTCCCGCTCCCGGCCCGGAGGCAGCGCGCTCAGCCGCTGGAGAGCCTCGTGCGCGGCCGAGTCGTCCCCGTCCGTGCGTCCTTCGTGGCCAGGTGCAGCCTGCATACGAGTTCACTCCTCGACGATTACGTTGAGTCGCCGTAGGAGCGCGCGGAGTCGGACAGGAAGCCGCCCGGAACTCCCACGGGCGCGCCTCATGTCCGAAGCGCATTACTCGCATACCCGTACGAATGCTGGCCAAACGTGAGCGACTCGGGATGGGAGGGGAAACTCGCCCACCGCTCGGCCGCCAAGCCGAGTTCCCTTTCGCGGGAACCCCAAACGGGATCAACACCGCATCCGGACACGCGGCGGCGTGCGACTTGGCGTGCGGCTCGGCGCGTGTGTAGCCGCGGCTGACCGGGGCACCCGAAGGCGTCGAGCCCCTTCACCGTCCGCGCTCGTCTCTCACGACCGGCCTCTGTCCTTCTTTTTGTCCAGTGACTCCGGGCGATGGACGGCCTTCTTGCCCGTCTTGTCGCTCCGTACTTCGTACTGCGGTTCCTTCCGGGAGGCGTCGACCGTCCGGCCGGCCCTCTCGGTCCGCTCTTCGATCTCCCCGGTCACGGTGCCCTCGACGTCCTGCCCGTGGCTCTGCCAGACGACATCGTCGCCTTCGGAGAGCTTCTTCTTCTTCGCCATCCTGCGCTCCCTTCCGTTCTTGACCGTCGTCGATGTTCTCCAGGTGGCCCGCCAGGCGTGTGTCCGCCCCGGACCGACGAGCGGTCAGCCCAGCGCGGACAGGAGGTCGTCGCACGCCTGCTCGCAGCGCCGGCATGCTTCGGCGCAGACACGGCAGTGATCGTGCCGGTCCGCATGGGCCTCGCACTCCTCGGCGCAGGCCTTGCAGACGATGGCGCAGGCTCGCAGGAGCGCGCGGGTCACGTTCGCGTCGTACCCCGTGTGGCGCGAGAGCACGGCCGCGGTTGTTCCGCAGACGTCGGCGCAGTCCGTGTCGGTACGGATGCACTTGGTGAGCTCGGCGACCGCCTCCTCCGACAGACACGCGTCGGCGCAGGCCGTGCACGCCTGGGCGCAGGTGAGGCACTCCTCGATACAGCGGGCGAGTTTCTGGCGGTCCACCCCGCCCAGGTCGGCGGGGTAGGTGTTGAGCATGTCCTCGACCACGGTGGTCATGAGCGCCTCCCAGCGAGTAGGTCTCCGGTGCGGCGGGGTGCCGCCACTCCGTACGGGTAGACCGATCGCGGGTCGCGAAACGCCTGGGCGTCGGAAACCCGCGCGGGCCCGCCGGTCCGCGAACGGCGGGTTTGTTCTTCCCTATCGGTGGTACCCAGTAGCGGCACGGCGTCCGGCGTTCGGGACGCTCCGACCGACGTACCGAGGAGGAACATGGCCGCCCGGCACCATCTCATCGACCGTCCCCCGTCCGCCGTGTGGGCGGTGCTGGAGGACGAAAGCCTGTACGGGAACTGGGTGGTAGGGACCTCCGGGTCGCGCAGGGAGCAGGGCGACTGGCCCGAGCTGGGTTCCTCGATCACCTACAGCGTGCGGCTGGGGCCCAAGGAGTTCACCGGGCGCACGGTGGTCCGGCGCATCGAAAGGCCCCGGATGTTGGAGCTGGAGGCCGAAGCCGGTCCGCTGGGTTCGGCGCGCATCGCCCTGGACATCCGGTCGTGGGGCGACAAGACGCTCGTGACCGTCGACGAACACCCGCTGCGCGGCATCGGCGGCACACTCCACAACGTTCTGCTGGACTCGCTGATCCAGATCCGCCACCGCACCATGCTGGCTCGCCTCGCGCGGCTGACCGAGCGCACCACGCCGAGGGCGACGGGCGGACGTATCGACGCACCGGCCGACCGCCCATGAGTTCCCGTTGTACGTGAACCTCTCTGTGAGGGGTTCGTACCGCCGAAACGGAGGGTGAGGCTCCTATGGTCGACGCAGTAGTGGTCGGCAGCGGCCCGAATGGCTTGGTCGCGGCCAATCTGCTCGCCGACGCCGGCTGGTCGGTGGAAGTGCTGGAGGCGCAGGACGAGCCGGGCGGCGCGGTCCGCAGCGACCGCGGCGTCCACCCCGAATACGTCAGCGACCTGTTCAGCTCCTTCTACCCCCTGGCCGCGGCCTCTCCGGTACTGGCCGGAATGGACCTGCACCGGGAGGGGCTTCGCTGGAGCCACGCGCCCCAGGTGCTCGCGCACCCGCTGCTCGACGGCACCTGCGCGGTGCTGGACCGGGACCGATCGGCGACCGCCGCCGGCCTGGACCGGTTCGCACCCGGCGACGGCGAGGGCTGGCTGGCCCTCTGCCGGATCTGGGACCGGCTGGGCGAGGACATCGTCGACGCCCTCTTCTCGCCCTTCCCTCCTGTCCGGGCCGGGACCAAGCTCGCGGCACGGCTCCGGGCGGCGGGCGGACTGCGGCTGGCCCGAAGCCTCCTCCTCCCGGTCCGCAGGCTGGGAGAGGAGGAGTTCGCGGGGGAGGGCGGGCGACTGCTGCTGGCGGGCAACGCCCTGCACGCCGATCTGGCGCCGGAGGCGGCGGGCAGCGGCGGCTTCGGCTGGCTGATGTCGATGCTGGGGCAGTTCCATGGCTTCCCGGTCCCCGTCGGCGGCGCGGGGGCTCTCACCTCGGCGCTGGTGAGCCGGTTGCAGCGGCGCGGGGGAAGCGTGCGGTGCGGGCAGCGGGTCACCGAGGTCGTCGTGCGGCGGGGGCGCGCCGTCGGTGTCCGTACGGAGACCGGAGAGGCGGTCCCCGCCCGGAGGGCCGTGCTGGCCGACGTGTCCGCCCCGAGCCTCTACGGGGCGCTGGTCGCCGCCGAGCACCTGCCCGGCCGGCTGCTGGGCGACATGCGACGGTTCGAGTGGGACTTCGCCACGTTCAAGGTGGACTGGGCGCTGAACGGCCCTGTCCCGTGGAGCAGCGTGGCCGCCGCCTCGGCGGGGACCGTCCACCTGGCCGACGGGGTCGACGAGCTCACCAGATGCGCGTCCCAGATCGCCCGCGGCCTGATCCCGGACCGCCCGTTCCTCCTGGTGGGGCAGATGACCACCGCCGACGCGACCCGGTCGCCGCTGGACACCGAATCGGCATGGGCCTACACCCACGTGCCCCACGCGGTGAAGGCGGACGCCGGCGCGGACGGGCTCACCGGCGGGTGGGATGCCGATGAGCGGGAGCGGATGGCCGACCGGATGGAGGACCAGGTGGAGCGCTACGCTCCCGGCTTCCGCAGCCGGATCCGGGCCCGGCGGATCCTTTCCCCCGTGACGTTGCAGGACGCGGACGCCAATCTGCGTAACGGCGCCATCAACGGAGGTACGGCCTCGATGCACCAGCAGTTGGTGTTCCGGCCGGTGCCGGGAATGGGCCGCCCCGAAACGCCCGTGAAGGCGCTGTACCTGGCGTCCGCGTCCGCACATCCGGGCGGCGGGGTGCACGGCGCTCCGGGCGCCAACGCCGCCCGCGCAGCCCTCCGCTCCGGCCGGGGCACCGCGACCGTGCTCTCTGCCGCTCAACGACTGCTGGCCCGCCCGGAATCGCAGAACAGCCCTTACCGGTCGAAGTAGGACTCCAGGCTGCCACGACGACGGATGTCGAGCGTCGCGCAGTGGAAGGATCCGCCGAAGGGCGCGTAGTGCAGCAGGTCGCACGGGATGGGTTCGAAGCCCCAACTCTCCAGAGCGCGCAGCATGGTGGTGTGATGCCGTTCCGCGATGACGCGCTTTTCGTCGATCATGAGGATGTTCATGCTGAGCCACTTTCCGCACAGGGAAGTGAGCCGCAGCAGGGGATCGCGAATCGGATCGGGTGGGGGCGCGATGAGAATGTCCCAGGAACTGAGGACATCGGGCAGGCGATCGACGTCGACGTACTCGGGGTTGATCAGCGCCTTGCCGGGGGCGAGCACCAGAAAGGTGGTGTCGATGTGCATGGGGGTGCGGCATCGGCTCTCGATCTCGTGGACCCGGTAGTCCGGGCCCAGGTGGCGTCGCACCCATTCGATGCCCATGCGATTGGTGACGTTGCTCCGGGTGACGAAGAGATCCCGGCCCGCACGGACGAAATCCGCCGCGTCGAACACGGGCTCGAACTCGGTCAGGAGGTAGCGCATGGGTTCGCCCGGCCCGGGGGGCCGGTAGTCGGGGTCGTAGAGCGCATCGGTGAGCTGCGGTCTCGGCGCGGCGGTCCAGCGGGCGCCTCTGCGGAAGTAGTCCTTGAGCAATGCACGGTAGGAGTGGGTCTCGAAGTATCTGCACGGCCAGGCCATCGGGGTCTCGATGATCTCCTCCCCGATCACCAGCATGCTGTCCCGGGGGCAGGTGTTGCAGAAGCCGCGCGATGACCAGTGCGGCGTGGAGAACCGCCGCCGGTGGTCGACCGCGTCGGGGCGGGTGACCGTGATGCCGAGGGACTCGAGTAGCTCGACGAACTGGTCGAGTTCCCGCTGAGCCGGACCGATCAGGGCCTGTGGATATCTGAATCCGGCGGTGAGCCGCTGGAGCCCTGCGGCCAACGGCGGGACATTGCAGGAGACGACGGAATGCCGTGAGGGGGTGGTGGCCCCGTCGAGACGGCCGACGACGACCTCCTCGAGAGGATCCCACTCATTGTGCGAAGCGACGGGGGAACGAAGAGTCTCCGCGGCGCCGCCGGTCGGCGCTCTCGACGCGTCAGTCATGCGCGGCCCCTGACGTCGGCAGGGAGGTTCAACGGATTCGAGTTCCTCTTTCTCTCCATCGCGCTCACCACGCTCCTCCGTGTCATGCGTCGGCACGGCTTCCCGGCCGGCTGAGAGATGGCCTGGTACGTGAGTATCCCGTCGTGCCTGTTCGTAACGCTCCCGTCCTGTCCAGGACTCTCCAGGAATCGGGCCCCGGACTCGGGACTCGGGACTCGGACCGCGGTCGGGGACAGGGGTTGCACGTCCTACGGGTCGGTCGGGGGAGAGGGGCGGGAGGCCCGGTAGGAGTTCCAGTCGGCGCGCCCTCCGACGCCCAGGACCGTGCCGCTGGAAGACGCGGCCCCGTCGGGGTGGTCCCGTAGTTCGCGGCGGGTGGTCCGGGCGACGAGGGCCGGGAACAGGGGGCGGAGAGGCTGGCACCAGCGGAGCCAGGGCGGGGCGTAGAGGTTACGGCTGCGGCGGGCGATGCCTTGGGTGAGCCACTGGGCGACCTGGGCGGCGCTGTGGACGCGGCGGGCGGGGCGGGGTTGATTGCGGCGCAGGGTCGCGAGGACGGGGTCGTCGTCGATGCCGCTGAGCATGTCGGTGCCGGTCCAGTGCAGGTAGGCGATGCCGACCTGGATGCCGTCCGGTTCGACCTCGCCGCGCAGGGAGAGCGCGAACGACTCCGCTCCCGCTTTGGAGGCGCAGTACGCGCTCATCATGGGTGCGGCACCGAACGCGGCGGTGGAGGCGATCTGGAGGAAGTACCCGCGGGTGGCGGCGAGTTGGGGCAGGAAGGCGCGGGCGGTGTTGGCGGAGCCCGTGAGGTTGACGTCGATGACGCGTTGCCAGAGCTCGGCGGCGGTACGGTCGAACGGCCCGCTCACCGCGATGCCGGCGTTGGCCACGACCACGCTCGCGGGCCCGAGCTCCCTCTCCACGCGGCGTGCCGCCTCCGCCAGCGCCGTGCGGTCGGTGACGTCGCACTCGACGCATATGCTCCGGCCGGGGAGGGACTCGGCGGCCTTCAGCAGGGTCGCCCTTTCCCGGCCGAGCAGGGCGACCTGCATGCCGGCGCCGGAGAGGCTGCGGGCCAGCGCTTCGCCGACACCGCGAGCGGCGCCGGTGACGACCGCGACCCGCCCGCGCAGAGGATGGGAGGCTGCCGCACTCCGGGCCCGGCGCCCACCTGGGCTGTCGTCCATCGTTTCTCCTCGCTTCCTGACCGCGCCGCCGCAGGGCGCGCTCCCCGCACCACCGTCAGGCCAGGAGCCGGCCGCCGCAACCGGGACGGGAGCCCGGGGGCCCGGGCGACCGGTCCGGGGCCGGATACGGGGCCGGGTTCGGAGCCGGATTCGGGGAACGCGGCGCGCCCGTCACCCATCCTGCTCGTCACCGGCGGTGAGAAGCTGCGGGGACAGGTTCTTGATCATGGTGGTGGACCAGTGCATCTGGCGCAGCGTCCGGGGATGGCAGAAGGAGACGAGATCGAGAAGACGGGTGTCCTTCGACGCCTGCGCGGCCTGGCCCAGCATCACCCAGTGCAGTGAGTTTCCGACAGCGCCCAGATGCAGTTCTCGCAGGTCCCGAAGGAGCTCCGGTACGGGCTCCGGCGTTCGGCCGAAGACCTCGGCGGCGGGGTGGCGGTCGTTCGCCGGCGGCCCCGGCGGAGACGCTGACGGCACGTCGAGGCGCAAGCCGTGGTGCCGACCGGTGTCGGCCAGGCGTCGGCAGTGCTCGTTCGACCACAGAGCCAGATACCTGGTGACGTGGCGTACCTCGTGCTCACGCGGGTGCCGTGCGGCGATGACGGTCAGCTGCTCCGCCAGGGCCTGTTCGCCCCGGTGGAGCGCGTGCATCGTGAGCGCGACGCCCTTCATCGGGTGTCTCCCCGGGTGCGGTCGACGGGAGACCCGGGGGACTCCTGGACGTGGGCCGAGGCGCCGCCGCGGGTTGCTCGGACGCCGTCGCGGCGGGCGGGCGCCGACGCGGTGTTCGTCGGTGCGGGAGCCTGTTGCCCCGTGCTCTTCTCCAGCAGCCTCACCGCCGCGGTGGCGGTCTTGAACAGTGGCTGCTTGGACACCGGGTCCCAGTCGGTGACGGTGGCCTCGTTGGCCGCCCGGCCCGCTGTCGTGCTGTCCGGTCCGCAGCCCGAGACCGTGTCCCAGTAGCCGTAATGGAACGGAACGAAGAGCAGCCCGCGGCGGATGGCGGTGACGCGCACACGGGCCCGGACGGCACCGCGCGGTCCGGCGACCTCGACGAGATCGCCCTCGCCCATCCCCTGCTCAGCCGCGTCGGCAACGGACATCTCCACCCAGACGTCCGGTGCGGCGGCGTTCAGCTGGGGAGCACGTCCCGTCTTGGTGCGGGTGTGGAACTGGAAGATGGTGCGGCCGGTGGTCAGCTGGAAGGGAAACGCGTCACTCGGCGCCTCGTGCGGAGGCAGGTACGGGACCGCCTTGAGCATGGCCCGGCCCTCCGGGTTACGGGACCGGTACTCCGCCTCCGACGTGGAGGCACCGGTGACGAGGTCCTTGCCGTACGTCTCGCACAGGTCCGGGTGGGCCCACGCGACACCGTCCGTGTAGAGGCGATCGGTGCCCTCGGGCGTCCGATCGTCGCACGGCCACTGGATACCGCTGCCTCCGCGCAGCCTGTCGTAGGTGAGCGCGGTGTAGTCGCACGGCCGCCCCGCGCTGCAGCGCTTCCACGCCTCGAAGGCGGTTTCCGGGTCGTGCCAGGTGATCAGGGGAGCGCCGTCCTTGTCCCGGAAATCCATCCGCCGGGCGTAGTCGAGGAAGATCTCCAGGTCGGGTCTGGCCTCCCCGGGTGGCTCCACGGCCTTGTCGGACAGGTGCACGGTGCGGTCGGCGTTGGTGAAGGTCCCCGTCTTCTCGCCCCAGGTCGCGGCCGGAAGCACGACATCGGCCAGTTGCGCGGTCTCGGTGAGGAAGAGGTCCTGCACCACGACCAGCAGCCGGTCCTGGGAGAGGATCGAACGAATGCGCGACAGTTCGGGCAGGGAGACCGCGGGGTTCGTGCCGCTGATCCACAGCATGCGGATCGAGCCCTGCTCCGCGTAGCGGAAGATCTGCATGGCGTGCGTGGGCGGCGCGTAGTGCGGAATCGTCTCCGGATCGACGTTCCACACCCTCGCCAGGTCGGCCACGTGCTCGTCGTTCTGCCAGTTCCGGAAGGCCGGAAGGTCGCCGTCGGCGCCGCACTCGCGGGTGTTCTGCGCCGTCGGCTGCCCGTTCATCTGCAGGACGCCCGCGCCCGGCCGTCCGAGCATGCCGCGGATCAGGTGGATGTTGTTGATCTGGACGGCGGCGCCGGTGGCCTGATGGGACTGGTAGACGCCCTGAAGCACGGTGGACAGGAGCCGGTCGGCGGTGCCGAGCAGTTCCGCCGCCTCCCGGATCTTCTCTGCGGGGACGTCGCAGACGTCGGCCGCCCACTCGGGGGTGCATGGCTCGACCTCCTCCGACAACGCCGCGAAGCCGACCGTGTGCGCCTCGATGTAGCCGGGGTCGACGCGGTCGGTACGGATGATCTCGTGCAACAAGGCGTTGAGCAGCGCCACATTCGTCCCGCCGCGCGGAGCGAGATGGACGGCCGCACGTCGTGCGACGGCTGTCGGACGTGGATCGATACAGATCAGCCGCGGAGGATCGGTGCCATCGAGCCGGTCGAGGATGCGCATCCACTGCACGGGTTGCGTCTCCGCGAGGTTGTGCCCGTACAGCGCGATGACATCGGCGTGGTCGATGTCGTCGTAGCTGCCGGGCTGGCCGTCGCAACCGAAGGACTCCTTGAGGGCCTCGGCCGCCGTCGAGGTGCACAGGCGGGTGTTGCCGTCCAGATGGTTGGTGCCGACGCCGGCCCGGGCCAGAACCGCCAGCGTGTAGTACTCCTCCAGGAACAGCTGGCCGGACGTGTAGAAGCCGATCGAGCCGGGACCGCGCTCGTCGAGGAGCCCGCGCGAGCGCGAGACGATCACCTCCATCGCGGTGTCCCAGTCGCACTCGGTCAAGCGCCCGTCGCGGCGCACGAGCGGCCTGGTCAGCCGGGAGCGTGAGGCGTTGGCCTGCCAGCCGAACAGATCCTTGGGCCCGAGCCGACCGCGGTTGACCCGGTCCGAGGCCATGCCCCGTACGCCGACCATCGAACCGTTCCTGACGGCGACGTCCATGGCATCACCGTCGGAGTGCAGGATCGAAGCCGTCTGCACCCACCGCTCGACGTCCGAGGGCCTCACCCCCTCGGCCAGGAAGGTGTCGACCCTCGTCGGCCAGGTCTCGTGCCGCCCGTACGGCGTGCGCGTTCCCCACGGCTCAGCGATCCGGTCCACCGGCATATGCACCAACTCCCCTGACGGTCCTGACGTTCCTGACGACCTGGCCCTCGCCGCGAGCGCGGATCAGGCTGCCGGGTAGGGGCTGCCGGTGAGCCGGCGGGCCAGGTGGACGGCGTTGGCCGCGAGGGCCTTGGTGGTGGAGGCGACGGCTTCGGGGGTCTCGTCCAGGTCCTGGTAGTCGGTGCCGTGCATGGCTTCGCCGACCCAGTACGTGACGGCTCCGGGGGCGAGCGAGAAGCCGACGTCGTTGAGTCCCTGGAACACGTCGGCGCTCACCTTGTGCGCGCCGTCCTCGTTGCCGACGACGGCCACGGCGGCGACCTTGCCGTACGTGTGCGGGCGGCCCTCGTCGTCGGTCTCGGAGGACTCGGCGTTGAGGCGCTCCAGGACCAGCTGGCAGATGCTGGAGGGGTGCCCGAGCCAGATGGGGGTGGCGATGAGGAGGATGTCGGCGGCCAGGACCTTCTCCCGCAGCGCCGGCCAGGCGTCGCCGTCGCCCAGGTCCACCCCGATCCCCGGGCGGACGTCGTGGTCGGCGACCCGGACGACCTCTCCCTGGACGTCATGGTGCGCGAACTGGGCCATGACCTGCTCGGCGAGGTACTGGCTGCTGGAGGAGGCGGGTGAGGCGTTCAGGGTGCAGACGAGGGCGAGAGCACGCATGGTGGGGGCTTCTCCTTGATCTGAAGGGGCGGGGATCTGAAGGGGGCGGGCGGAGGCTGGGTCCGTCACGGGTGTTCCCGGGTTCGGCGTCGGTCGGGCCCGGAGCTGATCGGGCCTGGTTCTCAGGGGGCCTCGGTGCGGACGCGGATGGTCCGCAGGGTGGGGTCGGCGGGGTCGGGAATGTTCATGCCTGCCTCGACTCCGGAGCGCAGGTAGCTCACCAGGGGTTCGGTGATCCGCTCGCCGGGCAGCACGGCCGGAATGCCGGGAGGGTAGGGCGTGAGCATCTCGGCGGCGACGCGGCCCACGGCTTCCGACGCCGGGACGTCCTCCGTCGGGGCGAAGTAGGCGTCACGCGGCAGACATACCTGGTCGGGACGGAGCTCGGCGGGCGTGGGCACACACACCTCGGGAGCGGGGCGGAGCGTGTGCGCGTGGCGGGCCAGGTCGCGCAGGGCCGTCAGCAGCCGGTCGGCGGTGTCCTCGTCGTCGGCGTGGGTGAACTGGGCACTGATCCGGCGGTGGTCCACGAGGTGCATGTCGATGCGGTGGTGCTCGCGCAGCCAGTCGGCGGCCCGGTAGCCGGTGGTGCCCATGGCCTCGATGTCGATGATCACGGGCAGCGGGTCGAATTCCGCTGCCGCGCCGGGCCCGCAGAAGTCGTCCGGCCCGTTGACGTGCATTCCCTCGATCTCCTCGATGCGGCGGCGCACCGTCGCCACCAGGTCGAGTGCCCGGGAGAGCAGACCGTGGCCTTCCAGAACCATCTGCCGGCGCCAGCCGTCGATCCCGGCGTAGAGCAGCACGGAGGGGCTGGTCGTGCCGAGGAGGTCGGCCCGTGAGGCCAGGGTGTCGTGGTCCACCAGGTCGCCCTGGAGGTGGAAGACGGAGCCTTGTTCGAGGCCGCTGCCCATTTTGTGGATGCTGGTGACGCAGACGTCGGCGCCGGCGTCCATGGCCCAGGACGGCAGGTCCGGGTGGAACGGCAGGTGGGCACCCCAGGCTTCGTCGACGATCAGTGGCTTGGAGCGCCGGTGGCAGATGTCCGCCATGGCGCGCAGGTCGGCCGCCGTGCCGTACGGGGTGGGACTGGTGATCAGGGCGCCGCGTGCGTCCGGGTGCCGGGTGAAGGCTTCCTCCAGGGTGGAAGGGGAGGGCGCGTGTGCGAGATGCCGCTCCTTGTCCCACTGGGGTTCCAGCCAGACGGGCTCGATGCCGCAGAGGATGAGGCCGGCGATGACGGACTTGTGGGCGTCCCTGCCGACCAGCAGCTTCTGGTGGGGCGCGGCGACGCTGAGCATGGCGGCCTTGACCGACAGGGAGCTGCCACAGGTGGAGAAGAAGGTGTGCTCCGCGTGGACGGCGTCGGCCATGAGGTCTTCGGCCCGTTGCAGCACGGAGGACTTCTCCCGGCGGTCGTCCAGCCCTCCTGTGGCGAGGACGTCTCCGAAGAACATCGCGTCGCCCAGCAGGGCCCGAACGGCTGGGGCAGCACCCCGCGCTTGTTTGTGACCGGGCGGGGAGAAGCCCAGCTCGCCCCGGTCACGATAGGCGGTGAGAGCGTCGAGAACCGGCGTTTCGTTATGGTTCATCGTCATACGACACGCCTTCCCGGCCGACGCGCGGTCAAATCAGCCTCCCTTTCCCGGAATCAGGGGAGCGGTGTACCGCCGGTGGCGTTCATGATCTCGCCGGTGATGAACGAGGCATTGGCCGAGGCCAGGAATACATAGGCGGGCGCCATCTCCGCAGGCTGCGCGGGCCGGCCCAGCGGGCTCTGCTTCCCGAACTCGGCCGTGTCGGGCAGCGTCGCGGGGATGAGGGGCGTCCAGACGGGGCCCGGGGCGACCGCGTTGACGCGGATGCCGTCGGAGGCCAGCATCTGGGCCAGGCCCTGTGTGAAGGTGACGATCGCGCCCTTGGTCATCGCGTAGTCGAGGAGATGAGGGCTCGGCTTGTACGCCTGCACCGAGGTCGTGTTGATGATCGACCCCCCTGCCGGAATGTGTGGCAGGGCGCTCTTGCACAACCAGAACATGCCGTAGAGGTTGGTCCGCATCACGCGGTCGAACTGCTCGGTCGAGATCGCGGAGATCCCGTCGGGCTGCGACATCTGGTACGCCGCGTTGTTGACCAGGACATCGATGCGGCCGAACTCGGACACCGCGCGCTCGATGAGCGAGCGGCACTGCTTCTCGTCCCGGATGTCACAGAGGACGGGCACCGCCCTGCGGCCCGCCTGCTCCACCAGGCGAACGGTCTCCCGAGCCTCCTGCTCCTCCTCGGGAAGGTGGGTCAGCAGGACGTCGGCGCCCTCGCGTGCGAAGGCCAGCGCCACCGCACGGCCGATCCCGGAATCGCCCCCGGTGATCACGGCCTTCCGGCCGTCCAGCAGGCCGGAGCCGCGGTAGGACTCCTCGCCGTGGTCGGGCGGCGGGTCCATCGGTCCCGTCCAGCCGGGATGTGCCTGGTCCTGCTGGGGGAAGTCGGGGCGGGGGTGGAGCGTGTTGGGGTCCTGCGGCTGTTCACTGCTCGCCATGGTGGTCCTTCCTACGTCGTCCGTCGTCCGTCGTCGCAGAGGTCCAGTACATCGGACGCGCCCGGAGCCTGCGGCCATGCGGGCCGACCCGCCGGAGCTCCGCCGGCGGCACGGCCGGGTGGCTCAGCCGGTCTTCCGGCCTGCCAGCGGTGCGGTGTTCTCGCCCGCGCCGGTGCGAACGCCGCGCAGAAAGGCTTTCAGCGCGTCTTCGGCCGTACGGGTGGGCTGCCAGCCCAGTACGTCGCGGGCCCGGCTGGAGTCCAGTACGGGCAGTCGCAGCACCGCGTCGAACAGGTGCGGGGAGGCCGGGACGGCGTGGGCTCGCCACGCGGCCGAGAGCGCGGTGCGCACCAGGGCCCTGGGGATCCGCACGATCCGGGCGTCGAGCAGGTCCGCCAGCGTGCGGGCGTCGATGACCGGGTCCGCCGCCAGGTTGAAGGGGCCCCGTACATCGCGGAGCACGGCCAGCCGATAGGCGTCGGCGGCATCGGCGGTGTGAAGGACCTGGAAGCGCAGCCCGTCCAGGTCGGGTACGAAGGGCAGCAGGTCGGGCCGCAGAAGGGGCCCGGGGGCGTAGCGGCCCGCGAAGATCCGCCGCTGCTCGGGGGCGGCGGTCTCCTTGAAGAGGAATCCGGGTCGCATCCGGACCACCCGGATCTGCGGGTGGCGCAGCTCGAAGGTGTCGAGAACACGTTCCAGGTAGGCCTTCTCCCGGCAGTAGGCCGCGTCCGGCCAGCCGTCCGTGGGCCACTGCTCGTCGACGCCGGGCTCGTCCTTGGGGCCCGGGGAGTAGGCGCCGACGGACGAGGCGTGCACCAGGGCGGGGACCCCGCTGCGTGCCACGGCGTCGAAGACGCGCCGGGAGCCCAGCACGTTGCTCCGCCACGTCACCACAGGGTCGTGGGTGGGCTGGAAACGCCACGCGAGATGGACGACGGCGTAGGCACCGTGCAGCAGACCCGCGAGCCGGTCCTCGCTGTCGGCCCGGGACAGATCGATGGTGTCCCACTCCACCTTCGTGATCTCGAGCGCGGGCTTTCTGCGGGCCAGTCCGAGGACGGATCCGATGTCCGGTTCCGCGGCGAGCGCGCGGACCACGCTGGTTCCCACGTTGCCGGTGGCGCCCGTGACCACCACGCGCTTGCCCGGGTGCCGACTGCCGTTCTCCACGCTGAGCATCCTTCCTGGGGTCGCCGTGGTGTTGGCGTTGTGCGGGTCTCAGGGGACGAGCAGGGTTTTGATCATGCCGTCGGCCTTCTTCTGGAAGGTCTCGTAGGCCTTCGGCCCTTCCTCGAGCGAGAGGTGGTGGGTGGCGAAGGAGTCCACGCCCAGCGGGTCGTCGTCGGTGAGCAGGGGCAGCAGGTCATCCACCCAGCGCTTGACGTTGGCCTGGCCCATACGGAGCTGGATCTGCTTGTCGAACATGGTGAGCATCGGCATCGGGTCGGCGGAGCCGCCGTACACACCGGAGACGGAGATCGTGCCGCCCCGGCGGACCAGGTCGACGGCCGAGTGCAGTGCGGCGAGGCGGTCGACTCCCGCCGATTCCATGAGGCGCTGCGCGAGGGCGTCGGGGAGCAGACCGACCGCTGCGTGTGCGGCCTTGGCCACGGGGGCGCCGTGGGCCTCCATACCGACCGCGTCGATCACCGCGTCCGTGCCGCGCCCGTCCGTGAGCTCCCGGACGGCATCACCGAGGTTCTTGCCGTGACGGCGCAGGTCCAGGCAGGTGGCGCCGTACGCGCTGACCCGGTCGAGGCGTTCGGGAACCAGGTCCACGCCGACGACGAGGCCGGCGCCCCGGTGGAGGGCGATCCGGGCAGCCATGGCGCCGATCGGGCCCAGGCCCAGAACAGTGACGCTCCCGCCGGGTGGGATGTCCGCGTACTCCACGGCCTGCCAGGCGGTGGGCAGCACGTCGGAGAGATACACGAACCGGTCGTCCGCGGGGCCGTGCGGGACCTTGATGGGCAGGTCGTTGCCGAAGGGGACCCGCAGGTACTCGGCCTGGCCTCCGGGCACCTGCCCGTAGAGCTTGGTGTACCCGAACAGGGCTGCGCCCGTGCCGCGCTCGCGCACCTGGGTCGTCTCGCACTGCGAGTGCAGCCCCTGTCCGCACATGAAGCAGTGACCGCAGGACACGTTGAAGGGGATCACGACCCGGTCGCCCGGAGCGAGGGCGGTCACCTCGCTGCCGACCTCCTCCACCACCCCCATCGGTTCGTGACCCAGGATGTCGCCCGGGTCGAGGTAGGGCCCGAGTACCTCGTACAGGTGAAGGTCGGATCCGCAGACCCCGGTGGACGTGATCTTGACAATGATGTCCGTCGGATCCTGGATCCGGGGGTCCGGTACGGTCTCCACCCGGACGTCCCGCTTTCCCTGGTAGGTCAATGCGCGCACGGGTCCGCTCCTTCCGTCGCCGGTATTCCTGGACGAGTGTGCCGGGTTCCCACCCTGTCAATGGTGAAACACACAGACGTGAAACACACAGACAGGTCGTGGGCGGACCGCGAGCGGCCCCTTTGCGATGATGAAGGCATGAGGAACAACGCGCTCATCGTCGTCGACATGATCAATACGTACGATCACCCCGATGCCGACCTGCTCGTTCCATCTGTCCGGAGCGCACTGCCCCACATCGCGCGGCTCATCGCCCGCGCCCGCTCGGAACATGTGCCGGTCATTTATGTGAACGACAATTTCGGAGAATGGCGGTCCCACCACGGAGAGATCGTCGAGAAGACTCTCGCGGGAAAGAACGCGGAGCTGGTCGAACCCATCCTGCCGGACGATGAATCCCTCTTCGTCGTCAAGGCCCGGCACTCGATCTTCTACGAGACACCGCTCAGCTATCTGCTCTCCCAACTGGGCGCCGACCACCTTGTGCTGTGCGGGCAGGTCACCGAACAGTGCGTGCTGTATTCAGCACTCGATGCCCACATCCGGCGTCTGCACGTCACCGTCCCGAGGGACGCCGTGGCACACATCCACAGCGACCTCGCCGACGCGGCTCTGCGCATGATGGAACGCAACATGGGAGCCAGGATCACCTCCGCGGACGACGTCACCTTCTGACATCGGTACCCGAACCCGCTGCGGTAGCGTCCCGCCCGCAGCGGGCCGGGCCGTCCCGGACTGGGGAGTTCAGTCGAGGTAGTGGGCGTGCCCCTGGTCATCGAGGCCGACGGAGCCGGGGGCCTCGGGGATGACGCAGAACTCGTTTCCCTCGGGGTCGGCCATCACCAGGAAACCGCCGTCGGCGTACTCCTCCAGGCGTCGTCCTCCGAGCGCCTCGACCCGCTGCTGCTCGGCTCCCGGGTCGGGGCAGGAGATGTCGAAGTGCATGCGGTTCTTCCCGGGCTTGGGCTCACCGGCCCGTTGGAAGCCCAGGCCCAGCCCGTTCTCCCGCCGCAGCCAGACGTACGGGCCGGTACGGTCCACGATCGGACGGCCGAGCAACTCGGACCAGAACGCGGCGAGCCGCTCGGGACTGTCAGCGTCGATGATGAGGGCGTTGATCCGGGCGTTGATCCGCAAAGATGCCTCTGTCATGCGTCGATCCTCTGTCACCGGGCGACCTCACGGAACACCTGCGGTCGCCGCCTCGGACGATGACGCGCCGGGGCCCAGCTTTCAGGCTCGCGCGTTGTTCGGCTCGAGCTGTCGGATGCGCGCGTCGAGCTCACGCTGGTAGAAGTCGATGAAGCCGTCGGGGTCGGGGCCCGCGTTCTGCATGACCAGCCTGTCGAAACCCGCGTCGACGTAGCTCTGCGCGACCTCGATGTAGCGTCCGGGGTCCGCGCCGCAGGCGAACTTCTCCAGAATGTCCTCCTCGCGCACGGTGGTGGTCGCAGCATCGAAATTGACCGGATTGGGCAGCTCGCTCATCACCTTCCACCCGGTCAGCGCCCACCGCGACGTCTCCAGAGCGGCGCGCGCGGCGGTGTGCGCGTCGGGCGCCCAGGCCATCGGAACCTCGCCGTAGCACGGGCCGGTGCCGCCGGCGTCACGGTAGTGCTGGACGATGCTCGGCTTGTCCTCCGTCGCGAACAGGCCGTCGCCCAGTTCGGCGGCGATGCGCGTCGACAGGTGGCCGCTGGCGGCCACGGCGATCAGGGGCGGTTCGTCGGGGAGGTCGAAGACCCGGGCGTCCTGCAGCCGCAGATGCTTGCCCTCGTAGGACCGGTACCCCCCGCTCCAGAGCAGCCGGATGATCTCCAGGGCTTCCGTGAGCAATTCATGCCGGGGCTGGACCGCGTCGGGGAATCCCGGACCGACGACGTGTTCGTTGAGCCGCTCTCCCGAGCCGACACCCAGGACGAAGCGGCCCTCCGAGAGCAGGGCGAGCGTCGCGGCCGCCTGAGCGATGATGGCGGGGTGGTAGCGCACGGTGGGGCACGTGACCCCGGTCGCCAGACCGATCCGCGATGTCTTGGCGGCAATGCTCCCCAGCACCGTCCAGGCGAACGGCGAGTGTCCCTGGTTGTCGAGCCAGGGGTGGTAATGGTCGCTGATCTCGACGAAGTCGAATCCCGCCTCCTCGGCGAGCACGGCCTGCCTGACCAGCTCCGCCGGGCCGAACGCCTCCGCCGCCAGCTTGTATCCCACCTGCATGTGATCCTCATTCCGCACGTGTCATGGCCGCTTCTCCCGCAGGGGTACCCCCCGATCTCCGCACATAACGGTCAAGGGCGTGGACAGGGCGGGATGCAGCCCGGACCAGGCCCCTCCGCGCGATGTCGGGCGGCAGTCCTGCGAGGCGGTCATGTCCGGCCCGCAGGGCTGCGCGACCGGAAATTCGGGGTCAGCTCATCAGTCGGGGCCCGGTCCGAGAGGGCTGTCGTCGAGGCGGTCGAGCAGATCGGCGACATCCTGATAGACCGCTTCCGCTCCTGCCCGCTCCAGGTCCGCGCGAGGGATACCGCCCGACAGGAGAGCCACCGCGGTCACCCCGGCCCGGGCCGCCGCCTCCATGTCCCACACCGTGTCGCCGACGAACACCGCCTGCTCCGCACTGACTCCGGCCAGCCGGCATGCCAGCTCCACGGGCTCCGGGGAGGGCTTTCCCCGGTCGACGTCGTCCGAGCTCGCCGTGGCCCGGACCGCCTCGTCCGCGTCCACGGCCCGCCGCAGAGCCGCGAGCTCCGTCCCGCTCGCCGAGGTGGCGAGGACCACCCGCCAACCGCGGCCTGCCAGGGTGCGCAGCAGGTCGCCCGCGCACCGGAAGGCGGGGAGGCGGTCGAAGTACGTCGCGTAGAGCACCGTGTGCGCGGAGCTGATGGCCGCGTCCTGCCCCGCGTCTCGGTCGGGCCCCAGCAGCCGCTCGATGAGATCACCGGAGCCGAGGCCGACCGCCCGGTGGATCTCCGGCATCGGCACGGTGTGCCCGGCCTGCCGGAAAGCCTCCCACCAGGCCACCACGTGGAGGTGATTGGTATCGGTGAGCGTGCCGTCCACATCGAAGATCGCCGCGCCAGTCATGGTCTCCCGCTTTCACCGGCCGTCAGGCCTCGCGCCCCTGGATGTCCGCCTCGTCCGTGACGTGGACGGCCGCTTCCTCCGCCGACGCCGCGCCACCGTCGATGCCCACGTCCTCGGCGAAGACGTCGTTCTCCCGCCCGGCCGCGTCGTCCGCCGCGCTGAGCCGGCCTGCCCGTGGCTCGCGCTCGGCCCCTTCCAGGGGTTCGCCCTCTCCCTCGGCGAGGTCGCCGATGCCGTCACCGTCGAGCGGTTCCACGTCGTCGGTCTCCTGGGCGAGCCTCTGGTCCAGGGATTCACCGTGGCGTACCTCGGCCCCGGTCGTGCCGAACTTGTTCACGGCCAAAGGGCGTTCGGGCGGGGAGTAACCCTCTTCCATCCGGTCGTCCAGACCCCGTTCGTCCAGCGTGTTCTCCAGGTCGAGCTCGTCGTTCGGCGGATCGTTGCCGTCGTCGTCCTGCGGCTGGTACACGTCGTCGCCGCGTGCGTCTGCGGGCATGTCCTGTTCCCTCCGTCGTGTGGGCGGCCGGCCCCCGGGCCGCCGGTGGGCGTCAGCGTCCGACGGCCTTGCGGAGCTGGTCCTTGTTCATGGAGGAGCGCCCCTCGATGTTCTTCTTCTTGGCCTCCGCGTAGAGCTGGTCCCGTGTGGGGCCCTGCGCGCCCTTGTGGGAGCGCTCGCCGCCGCGTTCGTAGGCGGACTTCCTGTCCTGCGTCGACGTCTTGCTCGCCGTCTTCGACTCGCCCGACCGGGCGCGCTGCTTGTTGACGGTCCGGGCCGCGATCTCCTTCGCGCGGCTCTTCGGCGCGCCCTGCTCCTCCTGGCTCTCCTTGATGTGCTCGTACTGCCGCTCACGCTTCTTGCTGGATCCAGCCGGCATGGCGTACTCCTCCACTTCCGTCCCGGGTGCGTCGGGACACCGCGTTTCCCATACGGATCCCACTAAACAATGCCTATGGCGACGGCGCCCCCCGGAGGCCGGGAACCTCGCTGTCCGCAGCACGGAAGCCCCTGCGATCCGGCGGCACACGCGGCGACGCCGCCGTCTACACCCTGAAGCCACAGAAGAGTCGGCAAGTGGTCGGCGGCAGTCCTCAAAAACCCAGGGAGAGCTGACCGGACCCGCGCAGCGTTGTAGGCTGTGAGAACAGCCCTTGACCTGCAAGAACGCAGGCAGGGAGCCTACGACCAGGAGTACCTCGATGCTACGTACCCTATTCAAGTCCAAGATCCACCGGGCCACCGTCACCCAGGCCGATCTGCACTACGTCGGTTCCGTGACGATCGATGCCGCCCTGATGGAGGCCGCCGACCTGCTCCCCGGTGAGCTGGTCCATATCGTTGACGTCGACAACGGCGCCCGCCTGGAGACCTACGTCATCGAGGGCGAGCGGGGCTCCGGTGTCATCGGGATCAACGGCGCGGCCGCACACCTCGTGCACCCCGGTGACCTGGTCATCCTGATCAGCTACGCACAGGTCGACGATGCCGAGGCCCGTGCCTTCGTGCCGCGGGTCGTGCACGTGGACGCGGAGAACCGGATCGTGGCGCTCGGAACCGACGCCTCGGCGCCGGTTCCCGGGACCCGTACGGAGCGGAGCCCGCAGGCCGTCGTCGCGGGCGATCCAGGTCGCCGTCCGTAGTTCCGGGCGAGTGACGTCCAGGGTCACGAACGGGAAAGCAGGGGTCATGGCCGAGAAGGCAGCTGTGGAGATCAGGGACGACCGGGACCACGGCAGTCTCGTGGCGTACGAGGACGGCAGGCCGGCCGGGACCATCGCGTACTTCGTCATGGACCCGGCTCCCGGCGCGCTGGTGGCCGTGCACACCGTCGTCCGGCCCGAGCACGAGGGCAAGGGCATCGCGGGGGCGCTGGTCCGGGAGTTCTTCACCATGGCCGCCAGGGAGGGCGTTCCCGTCGTTCCGCTCTGCCCGTACGCGGCGAAGTGGGCGCAGCGCCACCCCGACGAGGCGCCCGAAGCGCCGGCCGAGCTCGTCCAGGAGGCGGAGCGGCAGCTCAGGAACCACCCCGAGCTCTTCTGAGAGCTGATCACTGGAACCGGCGCGGGTGGGGTGGGCGACGGTCGGAGCGGTTCTCCGACCGCCGCTCACCAGGCTTCCCGTCACGCGGTAAGTCGAGAACGCTGGGCAGGGGCATGCGGGACACCTTGCGCGTCGATGGCGCCCGTCGCGGATCCGGACGGGTCCAGCCAGGTCCGGGCAGCTTGCCGGAGTCCTGCCCACTCGGGGCGATCCGGCACGCGCCGGCCCACGCCGCTGCCGCCGGGCGTATGTGTGGACTCGGCAGGCGCGGGCAGCCGCTCCGGGAGACGGTGGAGGAAAGCTCCATCTGTCCCTTTCGTGCCGTTGTGGAGGATCGCGATGACCCACCCGTACCCCGACCCCGTACCGCCCTCGCCGACGCCTCCGCCCGTACCGGGCCCGCCCACTCCGGTGCCCAGCCCGCCGCCCGTGCCGCCGGGCCCCGGGCCCGTGCCACCCGGACCCGCGCCGGACCCCATCCCGCAGCCGCCCGCCCCCGGCCCGGACCCCGTACCGGATCCGGAGCCCGAGCCGCAGCCCGCCGGGACGTGACCGGTGGCCGGCCGGCCGTTCCGTCCTGGCCGTCCGGCCAGGACGGAACGGCCGGCCGGCCTCGGCCGTGCCGGCTCCGCCCCTTACATCAGCCAGCCCGCTCAATCGGCCCGTTCGATCAGCGCGTCCGCGTGCGCGAGACCGCTCTCCGCCGCGATGTCGTCCAGCGACTGCGCGTCCCGCACCGTCACGAACGTCACCTGTCCGTCGTGACCCGAGCCGTCCTTCAGCCCCGCCGCCCGGAAGCCGTACACCGCGGGGCGGGGCAGACTGTTGTACGCCCACGGGGTGGAGAAGTAGTACGCCCCCGTGTCGTACAGCACGACCACATCGTCCTCGGCCAGCTCCGGCAGCTCCCGGCCGTACGCCACCACGTCCCCCGCGAAGCAGCACGGTCCCGCGATGTCCTGCGCCAGCGGCGGGCCGCCCTTGGGCGTGCCGTCCGGGCCGAACGCCCCGATCCGCAACGGCCAGGCGTCGGGCATGAGGACGGTACGGGTGGCGGTCTGCGCTCCCGCGTGGGTGAGCGCGATCCGGCGGCCCCCGGCATCCTTCGTGTACTCCACCCGGGCCCCGATGAACCCGTTCTTCGCCAGCAGCGACCGGCCGAACTCCGTGACCAGGGAGTAGCGGCCCGAGAAGAGGCCGGGGGCGGCCGCCGTCAGCGTTGCCACGTAGTCCGCGTAGCTGGGGCGTACGGTCTCGTCGGCGAAGTTGACCGGAAGTCCGCCGCCGATGTCCAGGCTGGTGACCTGTCGGACGCCCAGCGTCGCGTTGATCTCCTCGGCCAGCTCGTACGTCCGTGCCACCCCGTCCGCGATCAGCTCCAACGGGCAGCCCTGGGAGCCCACATGGGCGTGCAGCCGGGTCAGCCACGGTCGCTGCCGGAAGGCCCCCACGATCGCCTCGCGGGCCCCCGGGTCGCGGAGCGCGACCCCGAACTTCGAGGTGTCGGTCGCCGTGCTCATCGGCCCGATGGAGCCACCGCCCACCTGAGGGTTGACCCGCAGTCCGAGGACCGAGGCGGTGGCCGGGTTGCGAAGGGCGTCGATGCGGCGCAGTTCGTCGAGGCTGTCGGCGTTGACGGCGACGCCGAGCGCGAGCGCCAGCCGGATCTCCTCCCGGGTCTTGGCGGGGGAGTCCAGGACGACGCGGGACGCGGCGAACCCGGCCTCCACGGCCAGTCGCAGTTCACCGGGGCTCGCCACCTCGCACCCCATGCCGCGGTCGGCGAGCAGCCGCAGTACCGGGACGAGGGAGCAGGCCTTGGCCGCGAAGGTGTGCAGTACCTCGGGTGTGGCGGCGAAGGCCTCGTGCAGGTCGTCGACGGAGGCGCGCACGCCCTCCGTGTCGATGAAACCGGCGACCGGGCGGCCCTCGCCCAGCAGCCCCTGTCCGACGGCCGCCCGGACGACGGCGTCGAAGCGGGCGGTCGGCGCTGTCGTGCCGCCCTCGTGGTGCGCGGGAGTCGTCTGCGTCATACGGCCAGAGTCCCTGATGGCTGCCCCCAGGTCTTCGGCGGAACGGGGGCGCTCGGTCGCCCGGGCACGCGCCGGTGAGCGCCCCCGGGTTTCAGGCGATCAGGCCGACCACGGCCTCCGGTGTCAGCATCCGGAAGGTGAAGGCCTGCTGGAAGTAGAGGTGGATGCTCGTGGCGTCGTGGTCCGCGTAGCCGATCGACAGGTCCTGACCGAGACAGAGCTCGAAGTCTCCGCCCCGGGTGGACAGGAGCACCCCGCCCTTGACCGCGGGCGCCCACAGGATCTCGTCGTCCACCAGGCGGCTCAGGTGTGTCTTGACCGGATATCCGTGGTCGGAGGTCTCGGCGGCCTCGGTGAACGCGTCCGCACCGAGCAGCAGCCGGTACGGTCCGTCCACACCGGCCAGCCGCAGCCGCGTCACGGCCTGGCTGACCGCCACCGGATAGTCCCGCGCGTCGGCGGGCAGCGGGAGGGGATCGTGGGACGAGCCGTCCCGCAGGCCGGTGATCCCGGCCGCCCCGTATCCGTCGATGATCGCCATGTCCTCGGCGAACGCGCAGGTGCGTGCCGCGTCCTTGACGGGCTGCCAGTCGCTGTCGGCCGAGCCGCGCTCCACGTCGTCCACGGCCCGGCGGGCCACCGTGAACGGCACCCGCCACTCGATGACCGGCATCGATGTCCGGGCCCGGGCCACCACGTCCGGGGTGGGCGGATCGATATCGGTCAGATGGCCGTCGCCGACGGCGGCCAGCGTCGGACCGTCCGGATCGGACACGTCCACGACACGGCGGCCGGCGACATGGCGGCGGAAGGTACGCCGGGCCTCCTCCTCGATCTCGTCCCAGGCGGACGGGGTGACCGGCGCGAGCTCGCGGTGCAGGTTGTTCATCACTGGGCGCTTTCTTGCAGGCTGCCGATGCGCAGCGAACCGTGGTCCGCCCCGGCCGCGAGAGACTCCTGCCGGACCGGTGCGGGCACCGGTTCCGGCCGGTCCCCGGCGCGGGTCAGAACGGGCGGGGGCGGCGGAGCGTCGAGGAAGTCGGCGCGGGGGGCGAAGAAGAGGGAACCGGTGACCGCCGTGGAGAAGTCGAGGATGCGGTCGTGCGCCCCGGGCGGATCGCCGAGGAACATGTTGCGGAGCATCCGCTCGGTCACGTCGGGATCGGCGGCGTACCCGATGAAGTACGTACCGAACTCGCCCTTCCCGAAGCTGCCGAACGGCATGTTCGCCCGCAGGATGTCCCGTTCGGTGCCGTCCGGGTCGGTGATCGTGTTGAGCGCGAGGTGGGAGTCGGCGGGTTTCTCGTCGTCGGGGAACTCCACGTCGTCCAACTTGGTGCGGCCGATGACGCGTTCCTGTTCCTCCACGGAGAGCGCGTTCCAGGACGTCAGGTCGTGCAGGTACTTCTGTACGACGACGTAGCTGCCGCCCTCGAACTCCGGGTCGTCCTCCGCCCCGACGAGCGCCGCCGAGCGGGCGTCGTCGCCCACCGGGTTCTCCGTACCGTCCACGAAGCCGAGCAGGTCCCGGTGGTCCAGGTAGCGGAAGCCGTGCGTCTCGTCCACGATCCGCAGCGCTCCGCCGAGCTTGTCGAGCAGCTGGGCCGCCCACGCGTAGCAGACGTCCATCCGCTCGGCCCGGATGTGCAGCAGTACGTCCCCGGGGGTCGCCGGGGCATGGTGAAGAGGGCCTCGCAGCTCCGGGAACGGGTGGAGGTGAGCCGGGCGCGGCCCGGCGAACAGCCGGTCCCAGGCGCTGGAGCCGAAGCCCGCGACACAGGCGAGACCGGCGTCCGGGTAGCGGAAGCCGAGCGACCGGGCGGCGGCCGCGAGATCCGGCAGCATGTCCCGTACCGCGCTTTCGCCGCCCGGCTCGATCGTGCCGACCAGGAACAGCGCCGCGCTGGTCAACGGAGCCACGACGGGCTGGACGGAGACGGGGTCGGGGACGGCGTCGGGCATGCGCGCACTCCACTACGACGGTGTACGGATGGCGGTGGATCGCCGGTGGCGGACGGTCGGCGGTCGCGGACCACGGTGAACAGGGCTCGCAGCCACTAACCCACGTCCCGTCCCCGACCGCACGCCGGGAGCGCCCGGCCGGGGGTCCGCGCCGGGGCGCGGACCGGGGGAAGGCGCTTCGGCGCGTTCCGTGCGTTCCGTGCGTCCGTGCGTCCGTGCTCCGTGCGTTCGGAGGCGCGTGGTGCGTTCGGCGGTGCGTGGTGTGCTTCGGGCAGGGGAGTACGGGCCCGGGGACAGCCGCGTTCAGGGGCGGGCGCTCGCCGACGGGCCGCTCACGGCGAGGGCGAGGCGGCCCCGCCACTGGTGGAGGGGCCGGTTCCGGGCGCCGGGCCGGCCTCCAGGAGAGCGGCGTCGTCCCCCGGCTCGGGGATCACGTGCATCGCGGCCTCCTCGGCCGACGCCGCAGCCCCGTCGATGCCCACGTCGCTGGCGGTGAGGGTGGCCGGGACACTTCCGTCCGCCTGCTGGGTCAGCCGTCCGGCGCGGGCGACGCCGACCTCGTCGTCCCACGGCTCGCCGTCGCCGTCCACCAGATCGCCCACGCCGTCGCCGGCGGTACCGTCCGGCTCGGGCACTTCCCTGGTCAGCCGGGCTTCGAGGGACTCGCCGGTGCGCCGCTCGTCGGCCGTGGTGCCGAGGCCGTCGACGACCCAGGGGCGGTCCGGCGGAGCGTAGCCCTCGTCCAGCGGGTCGCCGGTGCCGGACGGGTCCATAAGTGTGTCCCCGGCGTCGAGCTGTTCGCCGGGGTCGGAAGCCTCGGGTTCCTGGGGCTGGTAGACGTCGTCCCCCCAGTCGGTTTCGCTCATGGCGCGTCCTTCCCTCCGGGAGTACGAATACCACTGTCCCCTGTACGCAATTCCACTCCGGTCCCGCTCCGGCCGCAAAGGGAAGATCGGATTCCGGGGCCGGGGACGGGCCACACGGACCGGTCCTTGCGCAGGTCGCGGCCCGTTCGCCGCGCGTCCGGGGACGGGCCCCACCCGGGGCCCGCCCCCGGCCGTCCCCGGCCGACAGGGCCCCGGCGGCGGACCGGGGCCCTTCCCACCGCACGTACACTCGGCCCATGGGACCCAGCGCCGAACCGAGGACACGCCCGCACCGGGCCGCCTCCGCGCTGCCCCCGGCCGCCATCCGCGCGGCTGTGCCCCCGGCGCCCGCGGACGCGGCGCCCGGAACGGGCCGTACCGCACTGCACGGCCACGGCTAGCGGTCCACGCGGCGGTTCCCGACAGCAGCATCCGGCGCCCCCCGGCCCCCGGCGTGACCGCCCCGGCCCGCCGCCTCCTCACCCACACCAGCACACCACCGCACCGCCACAGCAGCGCCCCCCCCACCACCTCACCGCCACAGCTACGCCCCCCACCACCTCACCACAACTCCGGCCCGCTGAGCGCCGGAGCTGACCGTCGCCTCCGGCGCTCGCCGGACGCGAGAGTCACGAGCGGCTCCACAGCACCACGCGGCCCACGGCGCACCCGCCCGTGCCGCTTCCCGGCGACGGCCGCACCAGCCGGACGGCGCCGCACTCGAAGGGATCATCGTGAAGCTGAGCGACCTCATGGCCGGGCAGGACCACCACGTGCTGCGGGGAACCCCTGCCCACACGGACGTCACCGCCGGAGCGACGTTCGACGCGGACCGGGTCACCCCCGGCTCCGTCTACGCCGCGGTGCCCGGCCACGCCGCAGGCGGCCCGGAAGCCGTCGCCCCGGCGGTCGCCCGCGGCGCTGTCGCCGTACTCGTCGACGAACAGGCGCCGCCGCTGCCCGCGGCACTGGGCGAGGTGTGCGCCGTACGCGTCCCCGATGTCCGCAGGGCCGCGGCGGTCCTCGCCTCGCGCTACTTCGGCGAACCGGGCCGGGCGATGGACCTGATCGCCATCACCGGCACCAACGGCAAGACCTCCGTCTCGTACATGACCGAGTCGGTGCTGCGGATCGCCGAGGGGGCCAGGGTCGGGGTGATCGGCACTGCGGGCAGCCGCATCGGGGACGAGCCCATCCCGATGCCCCCCTCGGTGCTCACCACGCCGGAATCGCCCGATCTGCAGTACCTGCTGGGGCACATGCGTGACCGCGCCACCGGCAGCGTCGTCCTGGAGGCCACCTCGATGGGGCTGCTGACGCACCGGCTGGACCGTACGTTCATCGATGTCGGCGTCTTCACGAACCTGACCCAGGACCACCTCGACGACCACGGCACCATGGAGAACTACCGGGACGCCAAGCTCCGCCTCTTCCAGGGGCTGTGCCGGCGCGCCGTGGTCAACGCCGACGACCCGGTGGGCGCCGGGATCCGGGAGCTGATGCCCGACGCCGTGACCACGTACGCGCTGGACGGCGACGCGGACTACCGCGCGAGCGATCTCACCGTGGACGCCTCGGGCACCCGGTTCACGCTGCACCACGGCGGCCGCAAGTACCCGGCGGCGATCCCCTCGCCAGGCCGGTTCTCGGTCTCCAACGCGCTGGCCACGGTGGCGGCCTGCCACCTCCTCGGCCACGGTCTGGCCGGGCTGGTCGACGCGCTGGAGCGGATGCCGCAGATCCCCGGCCGTTTCGAACGCCTCCACACCCCCGGCGGCGCCTCGGTGATCGTGGACTACGCCCACTCGCCGGACTCCCTCAGCAAGGTCCTCACCACGATCCGGGGCTTCGCCCGGGCCCGCGTCATCACCGTCTTCGGCTGTGGCGGCGACCGCGACACCACCAAGCGCGCCGAGATGGGCGCCATCGCGGGCGCCCACTCCGACCTGTGCTTCCTCACCTCCGACAATCCCCGTTACGAGGACCCTGAGGCCATCCTCGACGAGATCGCCCCCGGCATCGCGTCGACCGGAACGCCGTTCGAGCGGATCACCGACCGCCGCCTGGCCATCGCCGCGGCGCTCGCGGAGGCGGGGCCGGCGGACATCGTGCTCATCGCCGGCAAGGGCAGCGAACCGCACCAGAGCATCCGGGGCGAACTGCTGCCGTTCAGCGACATGGCCACCGTGCGCGAACTGATCGCCGGATAGGCGGACAGGCGCGCACGCGGGCGGAGCCGCAGGCGAGCAGACGCGTACGCGGGCAGAGGCGCACACACGTGCAGGCGGGCGGGAGACGCGGGAGACCGGGAGGCCAGCAGACCGGGAGACCGGGAGACGGGGCCGAGATCAATCCGGTGGTGGTGGCGCCTGGGGTCCGGCATGCTGACCCGGCCGCGCCGAACGCCGGACGGGGCAGCAACGGGGGAGTGGGAGCCGTGGACGTCTTCACGACGAAGTCCGGCAGGGTACGGGGGCGCCGCGCCGCCCGGGACCACGCCATCGTCGCCGTACTCGGACTCCCCTACGCGGCACCGCCGTTCGGCGCCCGCCGGTTCCGGGAGCCGCAGCCGGCGGAACCCTGGGACGGCGTGCGGGAGTGCACCGCCTTCGGACCGGTGGCCCCCCAGTCGGCCGAACTGCCGGGCGCGCCGGGTTGGTCGCCCGGTGACGAGGACATCCTCACGCTCAACATCTGGACGCCCGCCGACGGGCCGGGCGACCTGCCCGTGCTGGTCTGGATCCATGGCGGCGCCTACGTCTTCGGGTCCTCGGCCCAGCCCGACTTCGACGGCACCGCGCTGGCGGGCCGGGGGCTCGTCGTCGTCACCCTCAACAGCCGCCTCGGCTTCGAGGGGTTCGGCCAGGTGCCGGAACCTCCGGACGCCCCCAGCGGCATGCCCGGGCTCGACAGCGGCGCCACGGCCTTCCCCGGCAACCGGGGCCTCCTCGACCAGATCGCCGCCCTGGAATGGGTCCGGGACAACATTTCCGCGTTCGGCGGCTCGCCCGACCGGGTCACCCTGGCCGGACAGTCGTCGGGCGCCACCTCCGCTGCCTGTCTGACGGTGGCCGACCGGGCACGCGGCCTGTTCCGCCGTGCCGTCCTGCACAGCGCCGTCAACGCCTTCGCCACGGTGGAGCAGGCGGCCCGCACCACCGCCGAGGTCGCGGCGGCGGCCGGGGTGCCCGCCACACGTGCCGGGCTGCTCGCCGCCCCGCCCGAGGCCCTCGTGGCCGCGACGGACCGGGTCTGCGAGCGGTACGCACAGGACCCCGGCTCGGGGCGGCGCCACTACGACCCGGCGATCTTCGGCCCGGTCGCCGACGGCGTCCTCCTGACCGCCGACCCGCTGGAGGCACTGGCGACCGGAGCGGGCGGCGTGGTGGAGCTGCTGGTCTGCCACACCACGGAGGAGTACTGGCTCCTGGACGCGGTCGGCAGCAGCGCGAAGGTCACATCGGAGGAGCGACTGGCCGTCTTCGCCGCCGACTTCGGGCTTCCTCCGTCGCTCGTCGAGGGCCACCGGGAGCTCCTGCCGGACGCGCCGGTCCTCGATGTCTACCTGACCCTCTCTTCCGGCCTCCTGTTCGCCGAGTACAGCGCCCGCCTCGCCGAGGCCCACGCCCTGGCCGGTGGCCGGGCCTTCCTCGCCCGTTTCGACCGCCGCCGGGACCGCGCGGGGCGGCGGGTGCGCGCCTGGCACAGCGCGGACATTCCGTTCGCCTTCGGCAACCTCCACGAGGAGAGCGTCCACTTCCTCGTCGGCGGCCCGCCCGGACCGGCCGACGAGGAACTCTCCCGGCGCATGACCCGTGCCTGGGCCGGGTTCGCCGCCCATGGCGATCCGGGCTGGCCGCCCCTCGACGGGCCCGCCGGGAGCGGGGCGACGGTACGGGTCTGGCGTACGGCGGCGGAAGAACCCGCGGGGGAGCACGGTTACCGCGATCTGTGGCGTACGGCCGGACTGCCGTTGCTGGAGCCCTGAGGCCCCCTTCCCGCAGCGACCCGGCTTCCCCCCTACCCGAAGCCGCCCGAGCGGGCCAGCCAGCGGCCCGCGTGCCGTGACACCTCGATGGGGCGGCCGAAACAGGCGGTCATGCGCTCCTGGGTGAGGACGTCCTCGACCGCCCCCGCGGCGAGGACGCGGCCCTCACGCAGGAGCAGGGCGTGACCGATCGCCGGGGAGAGCTCCTCCACGTGGTGCGTGACGGTCACCGTCGACAACTCCGGCCGGTGCACGGCGAGATGACGCATGGTGTCGACGAGGTCCTCGCGCGAGGGCAGATCGAGTGCGTTGAACGGCTCGTCGAGCAGCAACAGGGCCGGATCCGCCATGAGGGCGCGGGCGATGAGGATCCGGGCGCGCTGTCCGCCCGAACAGACGCCGTACGGGCGATCGGCGAGCTCCTTGATGTGGAGTTCGGCGAGCAGTCCGTGGGCACGCTCGCGCACCTCGTCGTCGTACGACTTCCACAGCGGCTGGACGGTGCCGGAGTGGCCGGTGAGGACGGTGGCGTGACCGGTCAGGTCCCCCGGGACGCGCTGGGAGGTGGAGACATGGCCGATGCGGGTGCGCAGCTCCCGCACGTCGACGCGGCCGAGCCGGTGGCCGAGGACGTCGACCGTGCCGGTGGTGGGGAAGGCGGTGGCGCCGACGAGCCGCAGGACGCTGGTCTTGCCCGCCCCGTTGGGGCCGAGCAGCGCCCAGTGCTCGCCCGCACGGACGGTCCAGCCGACGCTGTCGAGGATGACCTGGCCGGTGGTGTGGCGGCGCATGCTCACGCCGTCGAGGGCGACGACGATACGCCCGTGACTGTTGCCGGTGTTCCCGTCCATGCCGTCGTCCGGCCCCTTCGCGTCGGTGATTACCGCGTCTGCCGTTCGGAGGGTAGCTGTAGTCGGCATTTATCCGCGTGGGTGACTGCATCGCGAACACGGACCGGTCCTGACCGGTCCTGACCGGTCTGACCGCCCTCCCCGTGTCCCGTCGCGACGGGCCTCAGCGGCGGGCCAGGGCGAGCAGGCTCAGCCCGAACATCAGGACCCCCAGGGGGAGATGGACCGACGGCAGGTGCGCGATGCCGACCGCGACCTGGACCGAGGCCAGGACCAGGAAGCCGGACGCGTACAGGATCGGCCGGGGCGGGCCGCCCCCCGGCTTCCAGGCCAGCACCGCCGCGAGTACGTACAGCATCGACGCCCCGTACATCACGCGCGCGCCGACGCTGTGCAGCGTCTCCCCGTAGGACGAGGTCATCAGCAGTCCGGAGGAGACCGCTTGAAGGAAGATCGTCAGAGTCTGCAGGGCGATCGCGATCCGCAGGAACGGGAACGCGCGCCGTGTCGGCACCCAAGTGGCCATGCCATGCCCCTTTTCCGCCCGTGGGCAGTCGATCGATAAGGTCTCACCAACCCGACGACACGGGCCGGCGAAAGGTAAGGCGAGGGGGCCGGAGCATGGTGGTCCGGAGCATGGGGGCGGCGGGTACGGGCGCCGGGGGGACGGCCGGTGAGCGCGGCCGACTGATCAATGTGGCCTACCGGTTGCTCGGATCGCTCGCCGAGTCCGAGGACGCCGTGCAGGAGGCCTTCGCACGCTGGTACACACTGCCGCGGAGCCGCCGGGACGAGATCGTGTCGCCCGGCGCCTGGTTGACGACCGTGACCGGCCGCATCTGCCTGGACGTGCTCGGCTCGGCGCGGGTCCGGCGCGAACGCTACGTCGGCGCGTGGCTGCCCGATCCCCTGCCCGACCCCGTCGAGCGCGGCGGCGGCCGGGGCTCCGACCCCGCGGACCGGATGGTCCTGGACGAGTCGGTGACCATGGCCTTCCTCGTGGTCCTGGAGACGATGACCCCCGCCGAGCGCGTCTCGTTCGTCCTGCACGATGTCTTCCGCTACCCCTTCGCGGAGATCGCCGACGTACTCGGCCGGACCCCCGCCGCCTGCAAGCAGCTCGCGTCCTCCGCCCGGCGACGAGTGTCCGACGCCCGGACTCCGGTGGCGGCGGACGCGCGGACCGACGTGGTGCGGCGGGTCAAGGAGGCCTGGGAGAACAAGGACATCGCGGCCCTCGTCGGCCTCCTCGACCCGTCCGCCGTGATGACCGCCGACGGCGGCGGTCTGGTCGGTGCCGCCCTGCGCCCGATCGAGGGAGACGCGCGCATCGCCTCGTACATGGTCGCCATCGCCGACCGGGCCCCGGGGCTGGAACTCCTGGAGCGGTCGGTCAACGGTGCGCCGGGCCTGGTGGCCCTGCGGGGCGGTGTCGTCCTGACCGTGGCCTCGTTCGACGTGACCGAAGGCCGCGTCGCCCGGATCTGGGTGGTCCGCAACCCGGAGAAGCTGCGGCCGTGGGTGCCGCGGGGGTGACGATCGCCGTTACCCGCGCAGGTCGAGCCGCATCAGGACGCGGGGATGGCCGGCCAGAACCGAGGTGGTGTCGGCGGCGTGGGTGAACCCGGCGCGCTCGAAGTTTTTCCGGATCCCGGGGTACGCCATCGTCAGATCGACCTTGGCGTCACCGCTGTCGAGCGGGTACGCCTCGACCGCCGGCGCACCGTGGGCGCGGGCGAACTCGACCGCACCGGCGATCAGCTCGTGCGAGATCCCCTTTCCGCGGTGGCTGGGGCGAACCCGGATGCACCACAGGGACCAGACCGGCAGGTCGTCGACGTGCGGGATCTTTCGGCTGCGGGCGAAGGAAGTGTCCGAGCGCGGTGCCACGGCGGCCCAGCCCACCGGCTCGTCGGCGTCGTAGGCGAGCACCCCCGGCGGGGGCTCCGCACGGCACAGCCCGGCGGCATACTCACCGCGCGCGGGACCGCGGAGCTCGGTGTCGAGCGTGGACGGAATCCGGTAGCTCAGGCACCAACAGACGTGGGCCTTCGGTGACTTCGGACCGACCAGGGTGCGAACATCTTCGAACACCGAGGCCGGGCGAAATGCGATGGTCATGGCGCCACGATCCCACGACACACCCGGCGACGCCCGCAGGGAACCGCGCTCGCCCGCGCCGGGAGCGAGCAGTCGGGGCCTCGGGTCGCCCCGTCCTCAGTACGGCGGCAGTCGCAGCATCCCGGTGCCCTCGCGTACGTCGTGCACGAGCCGGATCTTCCCCACCAAAGTGCCGTGCTCGTCCGTGGTCACCAGGGCCGCGTCGTCGCTGTTGACGCACTGCCCGCGCGCGTCCGGTTCGGGGCAGAACAGGACGTAGCCGGTCTGCCGGTCGACGCGGCCCGGCTCCAGCCGCCAGATCCACTGGTAGGTGCTCATGACCACCCGGGGGTAGGTGGCGCGCAGTTGCTCCTTCAGCGCGTTCTGCACGGTGTCGCCGAACTTCTGGCGCTCCCGGAACGGGCGGACGACCCGGGCGCTGCCGGTCGTGTCGACCCGGCCCGCCCCGATCTCGTAACTCGCCGAGAAATAGGCGTGCTCGGTGAGCGAGGCCAGGAGGTCCGGCCGGGTCAGCCGCATCACGGTGGGCCACGACTCCCGGCCCCGGTCACGCCGGTCGGCGACGGAGGGGGAGACCACGTTCACGTAGGACCCCTGAGCCTTCGCCAACGTGCTGTCGGCCCCGCTCGCCGTGACCCAGCGCTGGACGCACTCCCCGATCTCGCCGAGCACCTTCGCGACGGTGGCGTTCGTCAGCTCGGCCACGACGTAGGGCGGGGTGCCGGTCGGGCCCAGGGCGACGACCTCGTAACCGCAAGCGTCGAAGGCGTCCCTGAGCGTACGGAAGTCCTCGGCCTGCTGCCGCCCGCGCTTCACGGCTTCGGCGAGGACGCCCGCGCAGTCCTTGCGGTCGCACGTGCCCTCGTCCGCCGCGTCCGTGTCGATGCGGAGCCGGACCACGGCGTCGCGGTCGTCGGTCACCGCGAACGTGACCTCCGAGCCGCCGGAGCCCGGGAAGAGCGTGCGTGCTCCGATCGCCTCGAGCTGCCCCGGGAAGTGCTTATCGGCCAGTTCCTCCGCCACCCGGCGGTCGTCATCGGTGTCGACCACTCCGCACGCGCCCAACATCAGGACCAGGGAACCCGCCAGCGTGCCGGTCAGCGCGGCTCTCCACCGTCTGCGGCGTGATCCGGTCATGATCAGCTCCTCCATCTGGCCCCGCCCTCCGTTCCTGTGACAGTAGGACGAGTGCCTGCGGGCCGGATGAGTACGCCTACTCAGCCCGGTGTGCGGCGTCCTCGCGCACCTCTTCCGACCCATCGTCTCCATTGGCATGGACCTGACTATCGAACTCCGCTACAGTCCGGGACGGCGCATCTGAGAGCGCTCTCAAACAGCATGATCGGTATGCGCTCCCGGATGCCTCCCGTTCCATCCCCACGTCGCTGGAACAACAGGAAGGGTCACTCCCTTGAGACACGCAACCGTGCTGCGGACCGGTCTGTCCGCACTCCTGCTCCTCGGTGCCTGGGCCGCCGCCGGCCCGTCGTCAGCCTCCGCCGCCCCCGCCGACTCCGCGGAGGCCCCCGCTTCCGCGGCCCTGCTCACCGCGATGCAGCGCGACTTCGGCCTCACCGAGGGCGAGGCCGTCGCGAGGCTCGCCGACGAGAAGGCGGCCACCGCCCTGGAGCCGAAGGCTCAACGCGCCGCGGGCTCCGCCTTCGGCGGGTCCTGGTTCGACGCGAGGACCGGCAAGCTGGTCGTCGCCGTCACGAACGCCGAGAAGGCCGATGCCGTACGAGCCGCCGGCGCCGACGCCCGGCTCGTCGAGCACTCGGCGAAGAGGCTCGACGCGGCGAAGGCCCGCATCGACGCCCTGTCCGCCCCGTCCGGCGTGAGCAGCTGGCACGTCGACCCGGCGACCAGCAGCGTCGTCGTGAACGTCGTCGCGTCCGAGCAGGGTGACAACGATGTCCGGTCCTTCGTCGCCCAGGCCCGCGAGGCCGGCCCCGTGACCGTGGAGACGACCGCCGAGGCGCCGCAGACCTTCGCCGCGGGAACGGTCGGAGGCGACCCGTACTACACGGGCAACGTCCGCTGCTCGATCGGCTTCTCCGTCCACGGCGGCTTCGTCACCGCCGGGCACTGCGGCGGCGCGGGCCAGTCCGTGCGCGGCTGGGACGGCTCGGCCATCGGCAACTTCCAGGGCTCGTCCTTCCCCGGCAACGACTACGCCTGGGTGAACGTGGCCAACGGCTGGTGGACCGTGCCGGTCGTCCTCGGCTGGGGCACCGTCTCCGACCAGCTGGTCCGGGGCTCGAACGAGGCGCCGATCGGCGCGTCCATCTGCCGCTCCGGCTCCACCACGCGCTGGCACTGCGGCAGGGTCCTCGCCAAGAACGAGACCGTCAACTACAGCCAGGGCGCCGTGCACCAGATGACCAAGACGAGCGTCTGCGCCGAGGGAGGCGACTCCGGCGGGTCGTTCATCAGCGGCGACCAGGCCCAGGGCGTCACCTCCGGCGGCTGGGGCAACTGCTCCGGCGGCGGGGAGACCTGGTACCAGCCGGTCAACGAGATCCTCAACCGGTACGGGCTGACCCTGCACACCGCGTGATCCGGGGGAGCCGTCCCGCCGCCCTCCCCGGCGGAGCGGCTCCCGCCGACGGGTGAGGGCGCCCGGCCGTGAGCGTTCCGGGCGGCCGGATCCCGCCGACTCAGCGCATGCCCCCTGTGAGCGGCCCCGCCGACGTGCGGGGCCGCTTCCGTGTGAGGGCCCGCCGGGAGAGCGTTTTCCCGATGCCCAACAGCCTTTGCCCGACGCATCGTTCACCAGCTATTGACACCCTCTCGACAGCGGCGCAACACTGACACCGCTTCGGAGAGCGCTCTCCCAGATTCTGCGGTCCGTCGGCCTCGTGACGCGCAGGGCGGAGTCTCTTCCCGGCTGCACCGTCCAGCTCACCCTTTCCCCCCACCGTGCACCCGATGTGCAGGGATGAAGAGCGGCATGGAGGTTCCTATGGTGACAAGACTCAACAGAACGTCCCGAACGTCCCTGGTGTCCGCCCTGATCGTGGCGACCGCCCTGGCGTTGGTCGCGCTCGGGCTCACCGCGATCACGAACGCCGGGGCGACCGCCGCCGAGGCGGCCCCGCCCGCGTCCGACAAGCCCGCGGCGGCCTCGCACGTCATGCAGGGCCACAGGATGGCGCCGGCGAAGCCCGTCGCGTTCGGGGACGACCCCGACGGCGACGGCTACATTCCGGCGGATCCGCCGGTCACAGGAGTGGAGCCGTCCGACGAGATCCCGCCGCACCGCTACTTCCACGAGTTCCAGGCCAACTGCTCGGTCAGCCACACCGCTCCGGACGACCCGATCGTCTACCCGGGCCAGGCCGGCGCGTCGCACGACCACACGTTCATGGGCAACGACACCACGAACGCGAACAGCACCACCGCGTCCCTGAGCGCGGGCGGAACCGCCTGCCTCGCGCCCGGCGACCGGTCCGCCTACTGGATGCCGACCCTTTACAACGGGAACGAGGAGATCCGCCCGGTCGGCCCCCAGACCATCTACTACAAGGCCGGAGTGACCGACTACCGCACCGTGCGGCCTTTCCCCGAGGGACTGCGGTTCGTCGTCGGCAGCCCCACGCAGAGCGCCCAGGAGTTCCGCGACCACCCCGGCATGGTCGAGGGGTACGAGTGCGGGGAGAGCTACCACAACTACGACTTCCCGGCCGCCTGCCCGACCAGCCGGGACACCCAGCTCAACCTGCGCATGCAGGCGCCCAGTTGCTGGGACGGCAAGCACCTGGACACCCCTGACCACAAGGCCCACATGGCCTATCCGATCGTGATGGGGGCCAACCAGGACGTCTGCCCGACGAGCCACCCGGTCGCCCTGCCGATGATCGAGTTCAAGATGGCGTGGCCGGTCAACGGTGACATGTCGCGGGTGAGACTGGCCAGCGGCACCGGTCACTCCTTCCACTACGACTTCTTCAACGCCTGGGACGACGCCACGCTCGACGCCCTGGTCGACCACTGCATCGTCGGTGCTCTCCAGTGCAACGCCCGTGGCTACGACGAGAACAACCCGGGTGAGGGAGCGGTTCTGGACGAGAACTACGAACTGCCCTGACCCTGCCCGCCGCGTCTCCCTCGTGGGTGCGCCGCGCCCATGAGGGAGAGCGCTCTCCAAGGGTCGCGGTCAATCCACGGCTTCGACCTGTCCGGCTTCCCCGGCACCCCGTGGGGCTCCTCGCTCTACGAGTACGGCGTCTACCGGAGCTGATCCGGCAGGGCCAGGTAGCCCTCCGCGCCGTCCCGTCCCCGCTGCCGGCGCGGAGGGAGCCCGCTGCGGCCACGGGCACCCGTGACCGCAGCGGGCTCCTCGCGTTCGCACGTTCGGCCGCGGCCCGTCCGCACGTCGCGCGGGGTAGCGTGCTCGGCATGGACCTTCGTACCACCGTTGAGCGCGCTCAACGCCTCAAGCAACTGCACGCCGAGCACAGGCCCCTCGTGCTGCCGACCGTCTGGGACGCCTGGTCGGCGCGGACAGCTGCCGACGCCGGGTTCCCCGCGCTGACGGTCGGCAGCCATCCGCTCGCCGATTCCCGGGGGGCCGCGGACCAGGAGGGGCAGACCTTCGAGGAGGTGCTCTCCGCCGTCAGGCTGATCATCGCGGCGGTCGACGTCCCCGTCTCCGTGGACCTGGAGGCCGGCTACGGACAGCAGCCCGCCGATCTCGTCGCCGGTCTCATCGAGGTCGGCGGCGTCGGCCTCAACATCGAGGACACCGTCCACGCGGAGGGCGGACGTGTACGGAGCACGCAGGAGCACGCGGCCTACGTCGCCGGCCTGCGCGCGGCGGCCGACGCGGCGGGAGTCCCGGTCTGGATCAACGGGCGCACCGACCTGTTCCTGCACGCGGAGGATGCCTCCGCCGTTCTCGACGAGGCCATCGAGCGGCTGCGGGCCCTGGAGCAGGCGGGCGCCGACAGCGTCTACCCGGTGCGCATCCAGGACGACGACGAACTGCTCGCGGCGGTGACGGCCGCCGTCTCCGTGCCGGTGAACTCCACGGCCCATCCGGTCAAGCACGATCTCGAGCGCTTCCGCCGCCTCGGCGTCGGCCGGATCACCTACGGCCCGCTGCTGCAATTCGCGATGACGGACGCGATGAAGGACATGCTGGGGCCGTGGGCCCCCTAGGGCGTGTTTCGAAAGTCCCGCCTGCTCGGCGACGCCTGGCACGCACGCTCGCCGCGTTGTCGGGATCACCCCGATACATCCAGTATCGGGGCGACCCTCCGCCTTGC
The DNA here is from genome assembly GCF_028747205.1 of Streptomyces sp. CA-278952. NCBI lineage: Bacteria > Bacillati > Actinomycetota > Actinomycetes > Kitasatosporales > Streptomycetaceae > Streptomyces > Streptomyces sp. CA-278952. The sequence goes on along the minus strand of NZ_CP112880.1, from coordinate 557,551 downwards.
GATCGCACGCACCAGACGCCGCCGAGCCCGCCCTCCGGGCGGACGGCGCTACTTTCGAAACACGCCCTAAGGGCCCTCGCGTCATTCCCGGTGGATCAGCGCGCGGCGTCGGACGCGGAGCGTCGCAAGGCGGAGGGACGTCCGCATGCCGGATGTACGGGGGCGTTCCGGCACGCGGCGAGGTGCCGTAGTTGTCGTCGCGCATCTCCCGGACCGCCTCCGGGGCCCGCACAGTCGGCTGGGCGTTGGACCGCGAAGCGATCGCATTCCTCGGCAGGTCAGTGCAGCGTGGCTCTGGTTCCGCAACAACCTTTCGGCCTGTCCGCACCCTCGTCCTGATGCCGTCCTGATTCCGTCCCGGGACGGAACGCCTCCGGCCGCGGCGAGGGATTCGCCGCGGCCGGAGGGGGCCGGCAGGAGCCGGTGGGGGAGGGTCAGACGGCCGCCCGGCCGCGCCGCTCCGTGTGCTTCCGGACCAGCTCCGCGTACCGGTGGCCGCTGCTCTTGACCGTACGGCGCTGGGTCGCGTAGTCCACGTGGACCAGACCGAACCGCTTGTCGTAGCCGTACGCCCACTCGAAGTTGTCCATCAGCGACCAGGCGAAGTACCCGGCCAGCGGGGCTCCCCTGTCGACCGCGCGGGCGCAGGCGGCGAGGTGCTCCTCCAGGTACCGGACGCGCTCCGGGTCGTGGACCGAGCCGTCCGCCGCGACGACGTCCTCGTACGCCGAGCCGTTCTCGGTGACGTAGATCCGCTGGACGCCGTACTCCTCGGTCAGGCGCAGCAGCAGTCGCTCCAGGCCCTCCGCGTGGACCTCCCAGTCCATGTGCGTGAGCCGCGCGCCGGGGACGGAGACCTGCTTGGCGTGCGGTGCCGGCCCGTCGGGGTCGGCGGTGACGATCTGCCGGAAGTAGTAGTTGAGCCCCATCCAGTCCAGCGGTGCGGCGATCGTCTCCAGGTCGCCCGGCCGGACCGGGAGTTCGACCCCGTACAGCTCCACCATGTCCTGCGGGTAGCCGCGCCCCAGGATCGGGTCCAGCCACCAGCGGTTGATGTGGCCGTCGGCGCGGCGGGCCGCGGCGAGGTCGGGCCCGCTCGTGCTCGCGGGCTCGATCGGGCTGAGGTTGTTGACGATGCCGACCCGGGCGTCCGAGGAGGCCGCCCGGATCGCCCGCACGGCCAGACCGTGGCCCAGGTGCAGGTGGTAGGAGGCCCGCACGGCGGCGGTCAGGTCGGTGAGACCCGGCGCCATCCGGCCCTCCAGGTGACCGATCCAGGCCGAGCACAGCGGCTCGTTGAGCGTCGCCCAGTCCTTGACCCGGTCGCCCAGGCGCTCCACCACGTGGGAGGCGTACGCCGCGAAGTGCTCCGGGGTCTCCCGTACGGTCCAGCCGCCCCGGTCCTGGAGCGCCTGCGGCAGGTCCCAGTGGTAGAGGGTGGCGAACGGGGTGACCCCGGCCTCCAGGAGGCGGTCCACGAGCCGGTCGTAGAAGTCCAGGCCCGCCTTGTTGACCGGCCCGTCGCCGCCGGGCACGACGCGCGGCCAGGCGATCGAGAAGCGGTAGGCGTCCGCGCCGAGCTGCTTGATCAGGCCGATGTCCTCGGGGACCCGGTGGTAGTGGTCGCAGGCCACGTCGCCCGTGTCGCCGTTGTCGATCGTGCCGGGGGTGTGCGAGAACGTGTCCCAGATCGAGGGGGAGCGGCCGTCCTCGGCCACGGCTCCCTCGATCTGGTACGCGGCGGTGGCGACGCCCCAGGTGAAGTCCGCCGGGAGGGCGTTGAGGTCGGACACGTGCTGCCTTTCGGTCGGGGGCGACGGACGGCTCTCGCCGGGGGAGGTCACTTCACGGCTCCCGCGGTGAGACCGGCGACCAGATAGCGCTGGAGGAGCAGGAACCCGGCGACGATCGGGACGCTGACGACGAGGGACGCGGCCATGACCTGGTTCCAGTACACGTCGTTCTGCGTGGCGTAGCCCTGGAGGCCGACGGAGAGGGTCCGGGTGGCGTCGTTCGTCATGACGGAGGCGAAGAGGACCTCGCCCCAGGCCGTCATGAAGGAGTACACCGACACCGCCACGATTCCCGGGACGGCGGCCGGCACGACGACCTGGAAGAGAGCGCGGACGGGCCCGCAGCCGTCGACCAGGGCCGCTTCGTCGAGGTCCCGGGGGATGGAGTCGAAGTACCCGATCAGCATCCAGATGGAGAACGGCAGCGAGAACGTCAGGTAGGTGAGGATGAGCCCGCCGCGCGAGCCGTACAGCGCGACGCCGGTGCTGTTGCCGATGTTGACGAAGATGAGGAACAGCGGGAGCAGGAAGAGAATCCCCGGGAACATCTGCGTGGACAGCACCGTGACGGTGAAGACCCGCTTGCCCCGGAACCGGTAGCGGCTCACCGCGTAGGCGGAGAACACCGCGAGGGTCACCGACAGCACCGTCGCCGAGCCCGCCACGATCAGCGAGTTGACGAAGTACTTGGCGAGCGGAACGGTCTCCCAGATGTCGAAGTACGGCTGGATCGTCAGCGTGGACGGGATCCACTGGAACTTCCCCGACACGTCCTGGAGCGGCTTCAGCGAGCTGCTGACCATCACGTAGACGGGCAGCAGGACGAAGCCGGCGAGCAGGGTCAGGACGATGCGGCGGGTCCAGAGGAAGGACTGCGGCGCGGCCATCGGCGAGCGATCCCGCGACCGGGCGGTGCGGGTGGGCCGCGTGAGGCTAGACATCGGCGCCCTTCCTTCCACGCGAGGTGAGGAACAGGTAGACGGCGGTCACGACCAGGAGGAAGAGCAGCAGCAGGACCGACATCGCGGATCCGGTGCCGAAGTTCCAGGTGACGAACGACGACTGGTAGATGTGGATCGAGATCAGGTCCGCGCTCTCCGGGGCCGACTTCCCGAACAGGACGTACGGGGTGTTGAAGTCGTTGAACGTCCACAGGAAGAGCACGAGGACCAGCACCTGGTTGACCGGGCGCAGCGAGGGCAGCGTGATCCGGCGGATCTGCTGCCAGATGCCGGCGCCGTCGATCGAGGCGGCCTCGTACAGCTCGCGCGGGATGTTCTGGAGCCCGGCCATCAGCATGAGGAAGGCGAACGGCCAGCCCTTCCACACCGAGACGATGATCAGGGCGTAGATGCTGTTGTCACCGATCAGCCAGAACGACGGCTCGTCGGTGATGCCGAGCTGGTCGTGCAGGACGTGGTTGACCAGCCCGTTGTCCCGCTGGAACATGAACGCCCAGGTGATGACGGCCGCGTAGACCGGCAGGGCGTACGGGACGAGGAAGATCGCCCGCAGGATGCCCCGCCCCCGGAAGCTCTCCTGGAGGAGGATCGCCGCCGCGGTGCCGAACAGCCAGGCGAACCCGACCGAGAAGAACGTGAAGACGCAGGTCACGAAGAACGAGTGGAGCAGGGCCTCACCGATCGGCGCGTCGAAGTCGACGGCGATGCTGTAGTTGTCGAAGCCGATCCAGGGCGCCGCGCCCCAGTTGCTGATGAAGAACTGCGTGAGCTGCCGGAAGCTCATCACGATCCCGATGACCATCGGGATGATGTGGATGAGGAGTTCGAGCAGGACGGCGGGCAGGAGCAGGAGATAGGGCAGTCCGCCTTGGCGGATCCGGTCGGGGATGCGCGGCAGTCTCCTGCGCGCACCCCCGGTGCCCCGACTCGTACCCTTGCCGGTCGACTTGTCGACCTCGGGGTTCGTGGTGACGGTGGCGGTCATGGATCAGGGCCTCACTGCTGCATCGTCTGCTGGGCCTTTTCCAGGCGCGCCTTGACGGAATCGGTGGTCACCGGGCGTCCGGCGGCGGCGTCCGCCCACAGCTCCTTGACCGCGGTGCCCACGGCCGTCTCGAACTGCGACTCGTTCGGGACCTGGGGGAGCGGGGCGGCGCTGGTGGCGAGGGTGTCGCGCAGAACCTTGAGGTCGGGGGCCCCGAAGGCTTCGTCGGCCTGGGCGGCCTTGACCGGCGGGATCGAGCCGTAGGTCTTGTTGAGCAGCTTCTGCTCGGCGTCGCTCGTCATGAACTTCACGAACTTCTTCGCGCCGTCGATGTTCTTGGTGTTCTTGAAGACGGCCATGTTGATGCCCGCGACCATGGAGTTGGTCTGCTTGCCCGCGCCCGGGACGCCCGAGGGGACCGGCACCGGGGCCGCGCCCCAGTCCTCGGGCTTCATGCCCTGGGCGGCGAAGGTGGAGGCGGCGGCCTGCCACAGCACCATCGCCGTTTTCCCCTTGGCGAAGTCGGTGAGCGACTGGTTCTGGGCGTACTCCGCGTTGCCCGGAGCGATGATCTTGTCCTCGGCCATGAGGTCGATGTACTGCTTCACCGCCGCGACCGCACCGTCGGAGGTGAAGGTCGCCCTGCCGTCCTTGTCGAAGAAGTCGGCGCCGTGCTGCTGGGCCAGGACGAAGGTCTGGTGGATGTTGTTGGAGAGGTTGCCGCCCTCGGCGCCCAGCCCCCACTTGCCGTCCTTGGATATCTTCTTGCCGGCCGCGACCAGCTCGTCCCAGGTGGCCGGGGGCTTCTCGACGCCCGCCTCGGCGAACATCTTCTTGTTGTAGTAGAGGGCGTACGCCAGTGAGTACAGCGGCACCGCGGCGGGCGGCTCGCCCTCCTTGCCGGCCGAGGCGACCGCCGAGTCGACGAAGCGGTCCCGGCCGCCGATCGCCTCGAAGTTCTTCTCGTCCCACGGCAGGAGCGCGCCGGTCGCCTGGAGCGAGGCCGACCAGGTGTTGCCGATGTTCAGCACGTCCGGGCCCTGGCCGGAGCTGGTGGCGGCGAGGATCCGGTTCAGCAGGTCGGCCCACGGCACGACCTCCAGCTTCACCTTGATCCCGGTCTCCTTCTCGAACTTCTTCAGCTCGGGAGTGAGGATCTCCTTGTCGGCCTCGATGCTGGGGCCCTGGTTGGACGCCCAGTAGGTGAGGGTCTTCGGCGACTCGTTGCTGCCGCCCGAGGTCGTCCCGCCGCCGCAGCCGGTGGCGACTACGGCGATGGCGAGGGCGAGGGTGGCGGCGCTTGCGGCTCTGACATGACGCATGAGAGGTGGCCCCTTTCCGGGGATGGCTGCGTTCGGAAACCGAACGGCCTCCATGACTTAATTTATGCCGTGATTTAAGAGGTGAAAGAAGGTCGCGTCAAGGTCTGGGACCGGGGTATGTTCCTGGACGGGAAGGAGCAACATGGCCGAGCGCAACAGACGGACCGTGCGTGACCTGCGAAGGGGCAATCGGGCGAGGGTATTGCAACGGTTGTATTTCGACGGACCGCTGAGCCGTCAGGAGCTCGGACCGGTCACCGGCCTGAGTTCGGGATCCGTCAGCAACGTCGTCGCGGAGCTCTCCGCCGAGGGCCTGCTGGAGGAGGCCGGCGTCGTCGACTCGGACGGTGGCCGCCCCCGTACGCTGCTGCGCGTCGCCCCGGACGGCGGACTGCTCGTCGGCATCGACATCGGCGAGACCCGGGTCCGTGTCGAGCTGTTCGACCTCTCCCTCACCGAACTGGCCCGCACCGAGAGGCTGCTGGCCCAGCACGGCTACGACGTCGACCGCATCGTCGCCCACGTCCGCACCGGCGTAGCGGACGTGCTGCGCGACGCGGGCGCCGACCCGAGCCGGCTGCTCGGCATCGGCATCGGGGTCCCCGGCATCATCGAGCGCGACGGACCCGAAGGGCCCGACGGCACGCGCGGCGCGGTGGTCCACGGCCAGACCATCGGCTGGCGCGCGGTCCCCTTCGAGCAGCTGCTGCGCGAAGCGGTCGACGTCCCGCCCGAGGTGCCGCTGTTCATCGACAACGGCGCCAAGACGCTCGGCCAGGCCGAGATGTGGTTCGGCGGCGGCCGGGGCGCGGGCGCCGCCGCCATCGCCCTCATCGGCTCGGGCGTGGGCGCCTGCGTCGACCGCGGCGACATCCTCGACGAGGACCGCACGAGCCTCGCCCTCGAATGGGGCCACACCACCGTCCAGTTGCGCGGCCGCCGGTGCCGCTGCGGCTCCATCGGCTGCCTGGAGGCGTACGCGGGCGCGGAAGCCCTGCGCGAGCGCTGGCGCGAGGCGGGCGGCCCGCTGCCCGAGGACGCCGACGACGAGACGGCGCTCGCCGCCCTGCTCGCCGCCGCCTACCCGGGAGGCGACGGTCCCACCCCGGACCCGGTGGCGCTCTCGCTGCTCGACGAGACGGCCGAATGCCTCGGCGCGGCCCTCGCCGACCTGATCAACCTCTTCCTGCCCGAGCGGATCCTCATCGGCGGCTGGGCGGGTCTGCTCATCGGCCCCCGTCTGCTGCCCGACATCCGCCGGTACGCGAACGAGTACGCCCTGCGCCACGCGGCGGCCCGCACCACCATCGAGATGGGCCGCCTCGGCCCGGACGCGGTCACCGTGGGCGCCGCGACGCTCCCGCTCGCCGACTTCCTCACCCGGGGCGGCAGCCGCCCCGGGCCGGGCGGCTCCGGCGCGCCGCCCCGTACGCCCGTCCAGGCGGTCCGGGAACGCCACCGCACCCCGATGGGCTGAGCGCGGGATGTCCGCGTGACGCGTCCCCCGCCCGCGGGCCGGCCAACGTGTCGCCCGGCACGTGGGCGGCGTCGCCGCCGCGCCTCAGCGGGCCGTGTCCCGCGCGGGGCCGGGGCTCCCGGCCCACCGTGATCCGCCGGACGACGCGGGCCCCGGTCAGCCCGGTCTCCGCGGCGACCTCAGGCAGGACGGCCGGCTCCGGATCCGCCCGGCGCGACGCCGCCCGTCGGCACCTGGGTGCCGGCCTCGGGACAGTCCGCATGGTCGAACACCAGCAGGGCCGGGCAGGGGTGACGCCGGATCACCTGGGCGGCGATCCTGAGACGAGGCCCGGTCGGGGGTGAGGTCATACGGGCATCCTCGCCCATGTCCGCGCACCCCCGCCCGCCGGGCCCGGGGGGCTCCACCCGGATCAGGCCGAGCCCCGCACCACCAGCTCCGGTTCGAAGATCACGGAGGTCACCGGAGCGCCCGGCCGGGCCAGCCGGTCCAGCAGGAGGCGCGTCATCTCGGCGGCCATCCCCTCCACCGGCTGGCGGACCGTGGTCAGCGGCGGGCGGCAGGCCAGGGCCGCGCTGCTGTCGTCGAAGCCCACCACCGCCACGTCCCCCGGAATCGAGCGGCCGTGCTCCCGCAGGACGTGGCAGGCCCCCAGGGCCATCAGGTCGTTGGCGGCGAAGACTCCGTCCAGGTCCGGATGGTCCGCCAGCAGCCGCTCCATCGCCGTCTCGCCGCTCTCCTGGGTGAACCGGCCCTCGACAACGGGGACGTACGGGTGCCCGTGGCGTGCCATGGTGTCCCGGAAACCCGTCAGGCGGGCCTGGCCCGCCGGCACGTCCAGCGGGCCGCTGATCGTCGCGATCCGGCGGCAGCCCCGGTCCAGGAGATGCTCGGCCGCCAGCCGCGCGCCGTCCTGGTGCGCGAGGTCGACATAGCTCACCGGGACCGTCCGCGACGGGCGCGCGTACAGGACGGCCGCCAGGCCGGCGTCCGCGAGCAACCCGGGCAGCGGGTCCTCGGCGTGCGTCGAGACGACCAGGGCCCCGTCCGCGCTGCCCTGCCTCAGGTACGCCACCACCTCCTCGCGCGCCCGTGAGGTCTCCGCGAACATCAGCACCGGGTGCATCCCGCGCGGACGCAGGTAGTCGACCACCCCGGTCACCACCCGGCCGAAGAACGGGTCGGCGAACACCTGCGCGGTGAACGAGCCCGAACTCCCGCCGCTGCCCTCGTCCTTCCCGGAGACCCGGCCTCCGGGAAGGACGTCGGCGCGGCCCCCCTCCCCGGACGCTGCGGTGCCGGAGTCGCTCCGGGCCGCCTCCGGCTCGACGCCCGCGCCCGACACCACCAGGGCGATGGCGTCCGCCCGTCGGGTCACCAGGGACCTGGCCGCCCGGTTGGGCGTGTAGCCCGTCACGGAGACCGCCTGACGCACGGCCTCCTGGATCACCGGGTCCACATTGCGCACCCCGTTGACGACCCGGGAGACGGTGGCGCGCGAGACGCCGGCCGCCCGCGCCACGTCCTCCAGGGTGGGCGCTCCGGCCGAGCGCGAATCATCCGTCATGGGCGCCTTTATAGCACTCGCGGAGAGCGCTCTCCTTCGATCTGGTCCAGGCGGGGCGAGGTGAGGAGTCCGACCCGGGGAGGAGCGGAGGGGAGGAGCGTGTGGGGGCGGAGCGGAAGTAGAGGACGGCCGGGCGGCCGGGCTGCCGGGGGTCGGAATCCGGCCATGGACCGGCCGAGTATCACGTTTTGCTTGTGATCAGTCACTGTGCGGACCTACGTTGCCCCTTGCGACATGACCCGAAGCCAGTGGGGGAGCCACGTATGGCCGCGAACGGACGGCACCGCAGATACCAGCCGAGCCGGATCAACCGTGCCTCGCTCACGGTGACGGCGAGCGGCGCGGGCATCGCGCTTCCGCTCATCACCGCGGCGTCGGCGGGGGCCGCACCGGTCGAGGTCTGGGAGAAGGTCGCCGCCTGCGAGTCCAGCGGCAATTGGGACGTCAACACGGGCAACGGCTACTACGGAGGCCTGCAGTTCAGCGGCTCCACCTGGTCGGCCTTCGGCGGCACGCAGTACGCGCCGCGCGCCGACCTCGCCACCCGGGACCAGCAGATCGCCGTCGCCGAGAAGGTGCTTGACGGCCAGGGCCCCGGCGCCTGGCCCACCTGTTCCGTACGCGCGGGGCTCACCCGGGGCGGGGACGCGCCCGGGGCCGCCCCGGAGGCGGAGACCGACACGCAGAGCGCGGGAAGCCGGCCGGTCAGGGCCGCGGCGCCGCAGAGCGCGCCGCCCCGGCAGCCGGTGACCCGTCCCGTCGAGGCGACGCCCACCCATGTGCCGGGCAAGCGCGACGCGTACACCGTCGCGAGTGGCGACTCCCTCTCCGGGATCGCGTCCGCGCAGCGGGTGCGCGGCGGCTGGCAGGGCCTCTACGCGGCCAACCGCACCGTCGTCGGGGGCGACCCGGACCTCATCTTCCCCGGGCAGCGGTTGAGCCTCGACCAGAGCCGGGCGTCGAAGGCGGGGGAGGGGAAGAGCCCCGGACAGCCCGCGCGGAAGGCCGCCCCGAAGCCCCCGGCGGCGACGCCCGAGGCGAAGAAGGCGGATCAGCGCAAGGCGGAACCCAAGAAGGAAGCACCCGCGCAGGCCGCGCCCAAGAAGGAAGCCCCGAAACAGCGGGCCCCTGAGAAGACGGCCCCGAAGCAGCAGGCGCCGAAGAAGGAAGCGCCGAAGAAGGAAGCGCCGAAGAAGGAGCGCCCCGCTCCGGAGCGTGCCGTGAAGCACTCCGGTTTCAGCGCCCCGGTCTCCGCCGGCACCGGCACCCCCTACCGGCAGGCCGGCGGCTGGTCCAGCGGCTATCACACCGGCGTGGACTTCCCCGTGCCCACCGGGACATCGGTGAAGTCGGTGGCCCCGGGCCGCGTCGTCTCGGCCGGCTGGGCCGGAGCGTACGGCTACGAGGTCGTCATCCGGCACAGCGACGGCAAGTACAGCCAGTACGCCCACCTCTCCGCGCTCCACGTGCGTGCGGGGCAGTCGGTCTCCGGTGGGCAGCGCATCGCCCGCTCCGGCTCCACGGGCAACAGCACAGGCCCGCACCTGCACTTCGAGATCCGCACGGGCCCCGGCTACGGCTCGGACGTCGACCCGCTCGCCTACCTCCGGGCAGGCGGCGTCAGGGTCTGAAACGTTCGGTCGGAGCGGGAGCGGCGCAGGGTGGCTCCACCGCGCCGCCGCTGCTCCGCGAGCGGACCGGGCGGGCCGAACTCCAGCTGCGGCACCGCCTGCCCCGGCGCCAGGGGCGACGGCAGCTGCGTCATGGGCAGCTGCCCCGACGCCGGGTCCGGCACGGCCGGTGACGGCGAGGGGGGAGCCTCGGCCCCCGCTTCCGTACCCGGCTCCGGGGCGTGCTCCTTGCCCAGCCGCTCCCGCGTCAGCATGATCAGGCCGCCGGCGGCCAGCGCCCCGCAGGAGAGGGCCAGGACGGTGCCCGGGACGCCGAGGCGGAAGTGCTCGCCGAACAGCGTGAGGCCGATCGCGGCGGCCACCACCGGGTTGACCACCGTCACCGTCGCGAGCGGAGCGGTGAGCCCCGCGCCCCGGTAGGCGGCCTGCGAAAGGAACAGGCCCGCCGCCGCGAGCCCGGCGATCACCAGCAGCGGGAGCGCGCCCGAACGCAGCGAACCGGACGTCCACTCCACGGCCACGGTCTTGGTGAACACCGAGGCCATGCCGAACGCCGCGCCCGCGCCCGTGGCCAGGACGATGCTGCGCAGGACCGGCCGGCGCAGCGTACGGGCGAGCACGACGAGCGCGCCGACGGCCCCGAACGTCACCGAGGCCAGCAGCGCCTGCTCGGGACCGTTCAGGGTGTGCGGCTCGGCGTTGCCCGTGAGCGCCAACAGTCCGCCGAGCCCGGCCGTCGCCATCAGGGCGCCGCGCCAGGCCGTCGCCCCCGCCCTCCGCCCGACGAACAGGGCCGCCATCGGCAGGGCGAAGACGATCGTCAGCGCGCCGAGCGGCTGGACCAGGCTGAGCGGACCGTACGCGAGCGCCACCACATGCAGGACCGCACCGGTCCCGTTGAGGAGGACGGCGGCCCACCACACGCCGTTGCGCAGCAGGGCCTGCCACGCGTTGTCACCGGTCGCGGCCACGCGCTCCTGGACGATCGCCCCGGCCGCGTAGGCGACCGCGGAGACCAGTGACAGCAGCACGGACAACGCAAGGGAACTCATGTACACCACGATGTCCCGTCCGGGGCCCCGCGTCGTCGTCCTTGAGACTGCACTTCGGCCTACTGCCCCAGTAGTACGCCCGACGGACCGACGTCCTCCTCCCGACGGTAGTCCTCTCGTCCCCGGACGTCAGAAGTTGTCGCCAGGCGGATACGGTGAGCCGCGAGAGCGACACCGCCGGTGGCCGTACGGCAGGTCACGGAAGCGGGCCGGGAACCGAGGGGAGCAGGGCGTGGACCTTGTGCTACTGGCGTCGGTCGGGGGATTCTTCGCGCTGCGGACCACTCCGGTGCCGGGCGGTGGACACCGGCCGCTGGAGGAGCTGTACGCGGGGGACGGCGGCCCGCTCGCCGCGCGTGTCGACAAGGTCGCGGCACGCCTCGCGGCCCCCGAGCGCAGGGTCGCCGCCTCCATCGCCCATCTCGGTCTCGCCGCCCGGCTCTGGTCCCTCGCGCTGGGCCCGGCCGCGCTCTTCGGGCGGATCCCCGCCCTGACGCCCGAGACCCTCCACTGGGACCCGTCGGCAGGCTCGCCGGACGACCTGTGGCTCGCCGGGACGGCCGAGCTGCCCGGTACGGCGGCCCGGATCCGCGAGGAGGTCCAGTACGGGCATCTGGACCCGCTGTCCGAGGCGTTCCGCCGCGACGGTGCCATCTCGCCGCAGCTGCTGCGGGGCAACGCGGGGTCGGCGCTCGCCGGAGCCGTGCGCGAACTCGTCGCCTTCGCGCGGGCCCACGACCGGCCGGACGTGGCCGCACGAGCCCGCGCGCTGGCGGCCGAGCTCTTCGACGACGAGGCGCTGCGCCACACCGGGGCCCCGCACGGTCCGGCGTTCCGGCGGCGCAGCTGCTGCCTGTACTGGCGCTGCCCGGGCGGCGGGCTGTGCGGGGACTGTGTGTTCGACCGGGCGCCCGGGCAGCGGGCCGAGGGGCGGTAGCCGTCCCTCGGCCCCCGACCGGGGGCCGTCAGGAAGGCAGTACGGCGTCGACGGCGGCGTCCACCGACGGCAGGACGGGCAGGGCGCTGTCGAGGCCGATCATGTCGATCAGGCGGCGCATGAACGGGGACGGGGCGGCCAGCCGCAGCCGGTCGCCCAGCGCGGTGTGTCCCTGGAGGAGCACGTTCACCGTCGTCGAGTCCGCGAAACCGACGCCGGAGAGGTCCACGACGACCGGGCCGGAGCCGTCGCCGACCGCCGAGGTCAGGGCGAGGTCCAACGGTGCGACGCTGTCGATATCGAGGTCACCCGACACGGTCAGGACCAGAGCGTCCCGCTCCTGCCGGGCGGTGATTCTGACGGCTCTGTCTTCGTTGGGCGATGAAAGCACGGAAGGCACCTCGGGCGGATCGGAGGGGACGGAGAGCCGTGTTGCCGGACGGGTCGACATGGTTCCGTCCCTGGTCGGGGCGGGGTACGGGGTAACGATAGAAGTAACAGTTGCCATTTGACAACATTCTCCATTGGGTAACAATCTGATCCCCGACGGTTGCTCGGCCGGCCTGTCGAAGGCTTGAGAACCGATGGATGCGGAAGCAGGAGCTGGATGGAGCTAGGCGCTGTCCGCGACATCATCGCGGAGTGGGGAGGCGGCCGTATCCCTTTGCGGGGAAAGGCGCTCCGAAGCGGCGGCGTGGAACGCCGCGAGACCTTCGGCGAGGGAGGCCAGGGCGGCGGGATCCATCCGTTCCAGCACGGCGTTCAGTTCGCCGGCCCGCAGGGCCCGGTACTCTTCCAGAAGGGTGCGACCGCGCAGACTCAGCCGCAGTTCCACTTCGCGGCGGCTGGTCGGGCTGGGCGCCCGCTGGACGAGCCCCATCGCCTCCATCCGGTCGCAGAGCCTGCTGACGGACGGGGCACGCGAGCCCAGGGCTTCCCCCAGCGCCCGCAGATTGGTGCCTTCCTGCTTCTCGATCACGAGCAGGGCCCGAAGCTGGGAGGGCGACACCGTTCCCGAGGCGGCGGATTCCTGGCCCCGGCCCCACAGGACCTCCAGCAGCTCCGAGGCGGCGACGGCGTCGGCGGACGCCTGTTCGCGACTGCTCGGGCGAAATCCTCGGTGGGGCATTCAGCCACTGTGTCACCCGGCAGGCCCGCTTGTCAGCCCGGCCCCGGCCCCTACTACGTAACAGGACGAAGAATGCGCGAGAGACCGTGAACAGACGAACGGACATCGAGGCCGCCGTACGGGCCGCAGCGCCGCACGCCCTGCTGGCCACCCTGCGCACCAAGCTCAGCAGCGCCTACGGGGCCCTCGCGGTCGAGCTCCACCTCGCCGACTACGGTCTGCGGGTCCTCAAGTCCCTGGACCGGCCCGACGACGAGAACGAGCCGTTGTCCCTCCACAACAGCCCCGAGGGCCGGGCGTTCGGCAGCCAGGAGCCCCGCGAACAGCAGGTCCGGCACGACGACGCCGTCGACCACCACCTGCCCGTGACCGTACGCGGCGAACGGCTCGGCATCCTCACCGTCCGGCTGCCCCAGGCGCTGTCCACCCCGGAGCTGGTCGGCGAGCTGGCCCACATGGCGGACCTGCTGGGCCATGAGATCCTCGTCGCCGAACGGGACACCGACCTGTACCAGCGCGCCCGGCGCACCACCCGCCTCACCCTTGCCGCCGAGATGCAGTGGCAGCTGCTGCCCGCCCGCGCCTGCACCGCTGCCGAGTTCGCGATCGGGGCCCAGCTGGAGCCCGCGTACGCCATCCACGGGGACAACTTCGACTGGGCCGCCGACGCCGACGAGCTGACCCTCGCGGTGACCAACGGCATGGGCGAGGGCATACAGGCCTCCCTCCTCACCAATCTCGCCGTCAACGCCCTGCGCAACGCCCGCCGGGCCGGCATCGGCATCGCGGACCAGGCGGCCCTGGCCGACCAGGCCCTCTACGACCAGCACCGCGGCGCGTCCCACGTCTCCACCCTGCTGCTCCGCTTCGAGCTGGCGACCGGACGGGTCGGCGTCGTCGACGCGGGATCGCCGCAGCTGTGGATGCAGCGCGGCCGGGAGGTCCGCCGGATCGAACTGGAAGCACAGCTGCCGCTCGGGATGTTCGAGGAGTCGCAGTACACGGTCCAGGAGTTCCACGTGGAGCCCGGCGACCGGCTGCTGCTGCTCAGCGACGGCGTCTACGAGGCGGTGTCCCCGCTCGGCGAGGCGTACGGGGAACGCGCGCTGGCCCGCGCCATCCAGTCGACACGGCTGCTCCCGGCCGCCACCGTGCCGCGCGCGATTCTCGGCGAACTGGCGGAGTACCGGGGAACGGAGACGCTCGACGACGCACTGGTGCTGTGCCTGGACTGGTTCGGCCGGCCCGGGGACCGGGTCGTGGCCTGAGCGTCGGGGGCGTGGCGCTCAGGCCTGAACCGCTGGGTCACCATCAGGTTCCCCCGTCACCTAAAAGTGCGTTCTTCCATGTCAGCGGCGACTCTCCTACCGTTCCCAGTAACCACGAGTGACCGGGAATCGGCCGGTCCGGTGGCAAGAGGGGGCACAGCCCCCAGGACGAGGAGGCGGGCAGCATGGCCATCACCCTGGTGAACCCGAGCGGACTGCCGGAGATCGGCGCCTACCGGCAGGTGTCGGTCGCGACCGGATCGAAGCTGGTCTTCGTCGCCGGGCAGGTCGCCTGGGACGCGAAGGGCGCCACCGTCGGCGAGGGCGACCTCGCCGCGCAGGTCGAGCAGGCTTACGTGAACATCGGCACTGCCCTCGCCGCGGTCGGCGGCACCTTCGACGACGTGGCGAAGCTGACCGTGTACGTCGTGGACTGGACGCCCGAGAAGATGCCCGCGTTCCTGGAGGGTGTGGACCGGGCCGCCGCGAGGCTGGGCACCACGCCCCGAGCGCCCGGCACCCTGCTGGGCGTCGCGGCCCTGGACATCCCCGAACACCTGGTGGAGGTCGAGGCCACCGCAGTGCTCGACGCCTGAGGGACGCCGGCCGGTCTTGCGGTGCTGCTCAGGTGCTGAGCTGGAACTCCGCCCGGATCCGCTTGCCCACCGGCACCCGCTCGGCCGTGAGCCGGTCGCACAGGGCCACCACGATCTCCATGCCGTGACCGCCGAGGCGGGACGGGTCCGGGGCGTACAGCACGGGCATCGCGGTGCTGCTGTCGTACACCGTGACGCTGATGAGCCGCGCGTTGCCCTCCAGCTCCAGCAGGTAGGGGCCGTGGCTGTAGCGGTCGGCGTTGGTCACCAGCTCGCTCACGGCCAGCATCAGGTCGCTGCGCGTGTGCTCGCCGATCAGGGCGAGGCACTCCACCTGGAGTCGGGTCAGGAAGCGGTCGGCGAGCGCACGGGCCAGCGCGATGCAGCCCGGCTCGCCGTCGAAGACCTCGGCGCAGAGCAGTACCTCGGCGGTAGCCAGCCCCTGACCCGGGTCTTCCGGTGGGGAGGTGACCTGTTCGTTCATGTGCTCCAGCCAAGGCGCCGCAGTGAGGTCGGAGACCTTTTCCGCCATGCGTCTACCCCTGGCGAACGATCCCACTCCAGGAGATCCGGACCGATCCTACGCACGTCCGGGCAGCCGCACCACGGTCACGAAGAACTCGTCGATCTGGCGCACCGCGGCGATGAACTGGTCGAGGTCCACCGGCTTCGTCACGTACGCGTTGGCGTGGAGTTTGTAGCTGCGCAGGATGTCCTCCTCGGCCGAGGACGTGGTGAGCACGACCACGGGGATGAGGGAGAGTTCCGGGTCGCCCTTGATCTGTTCCAGCACCTGCCGGCCGTCGTACCTGGGCAGGTTCAGGTCCAGCAGCACCAGGTCCGGGCGGGGGGCCTCGGTGTACTCGCCGCGTCGGTAGAGGAAGTCCAGCGCCTCCTGTCCGTCGCGCACGACGTGCAGGGTGTTGCGGATCTTGTTGTCCTCGAAGGCCTCACGGGTCATCAGCTCGTCGCCGGGGTCGTCCTCGACGAGCAGGACCTCGATGGGCTGGACAGGGGTGTTCACGAAGGATCTCCCGGCTGGCTGGTGAGCAGGGCGGGAGCGAGCAGCTCCGCCGTGGTGTGCGTGGGCGCCTCGGGCGCCACCGGCAGGGTGAAGTGGATGCGGGTGCCTTCGCCCGGTTCGGGCTCCAGCCAGATCCGGCCACCGTGGAACTCGACGATCTTCCGGCAGAGCGCGAGGCCGATGCCCGTGCCCTCGTACTCGTCACGGGCGTGCAGCCGCTGGAAGATGACGAACACCTTGTCCGCGAACTCGGGCGCGATCCCGATCCCGTTGTCCGACACCGTCAGATGCCAGTCCGCGTCCTCGCGTACGCAGGCGACCGAGATCCGGCACGGGACGCCCTCCCGGCGGAACTTCACCGCGTTGCCGACGAGGTTCTGCCAGACCATGGTGAGGGCGGTCGCGTCCCCGAGCAGTTCGGGCAGGGACTCCGGCCGCTCGACCACCGCCCCCGACTCCTCGATCGCGAGGGTCACATTGGCCAGGGCACGGTCCAGGGCCCGGTCCAGATCGACCGGCTTCCAGCTCTCCTGCACCCGGCCCACCCGCGAGAACGTCAGCAGGTCGTTGATGAGCACCTGCATTCGCTTGGCGCCGTCCACCGCGAAGGCGATGTACTGCTTGCCCCGCTCGTCGAGCTCCTCGCCGTACCGCTTCTCCAGGAGCTGGCAGAAGGACGCGACCTTGCGCAACGGCTCCTGGAGGTCGTGCGAGGCGACGTACGCGAACTGCTCCAGCTCCGCATTGGAACGACGCAGCTCCTGGGTCTGCTCCGCCAGCAGGGCCTCGCGGTCCTGCGCCTCGGCCAGCTCGTCGGCAAGCCGCCGCCGCATGTCCTCCACCGCCCAGGCCACGGCCTGCACGTCGGACGGCCCCTTGATCTCGATCCGCGTTCCGAAGGCCCCCGCCCTGACACGGTCGGACGCGGCGCGCAGCCGGTTCAGCGGGACACCCACCACCCGGTGGAGCAGCAGGCTCAGCGCCGCCACGGTAGCCACGAAGACGGTGACCAGCACGATCCCCACCCGGTCGCGGGTGGTGCGCGCCGCGCCGAGGTCGCTGCGCGCCTGGTCGCGGGCCTCGGCGAGATGCCCCTGCTGGGCGCCGTACGCCTGCCGCAGCTGGTCGAAGTCCGCCTTGCTGCGCTGCAACTGGGCCGAGGTGACGGCCTCGCTGGGCCCCTGCTCCCGGACCGTCGCGATCAGCGGCTCGGCCTTGCTCCGCCGCCACTTCTCGGCGGCGGAGGCGATGGCGTCGAGGTCGTCGGCGTACCGGCTGCCGGGCCCCACCAGCCGCCGGACCTGTGCGAGGCGCTCCTGCTCGGCTGCCTTCCCCGCCTCGTACGGGTCGAGAAAGGAGTCGTCGCCGGTCAGCGCGAAGCCCCTGATCCCGGTCTCCTGGTCGAGCAGGGAGTTCTGGAGCTGGAAGGACGCGGATCTGGCGGGCTGGATGCGGTCCACCAGCTCGGTCGTGCGGTCGGAGATCCGGGTCATCACCAGCCCGCCGATCACCAGACAGGCGCAGACCACCACGATGAATCCGCCGAGTATGAGATGGACCCAGTTCTGCACCGCCAGCCGCGAGGCGAGGCCGCCCGGCGCGGGGTTCTTCGTCATGTCACCGCTCATCGGATTCCGATCCCCAGCCCAGATGCAGCACGGCCACGTCGTCCGCCAGGCCGCCGTAAGGGGCGGCTCCGTCCGCGGCCCCCGCGACCAGGGCGTCGACGAACGCGCGCGCCGGCAGGTGTCCGTTGGCCCGTGCCATCGCGAGCAGCCCTTCCTCGCCGAGGCGGCTGTCGGGGCCGTCCCGCCCCTCGAAGAGCCCGTCCGTGAAGAGTACGAGACCCGCACCGGGCGTCAGCGGGATGTCGACCGTCGGCCACCGGCCGGCCCCGGGCAGCAGCCCGAGCGCCATGCCGCCCTCGGGCTCCACCCAGGTCACGTCCGTGCCCTCGCGCAGCAGCAGGCCGGGGTGACCGGCCCGCAGGACCTGCGCGTGCCGCTGCCCGGGCGGGAACGCCAGCGAGGTGACGGTGGCGAAGACGTGCGAGTCCGAGCGCTCGGCGACCAGGATCTCCTCCAGCAGGGCTATCTGCTCGGGGTGGGACGTACCGCAGAGCACGGCGGTGCGCCAGGCCACCCGCAGACACACGCCGAGCGCGGCCTCGGCGGCCCCGTGCCCGGAGACATCGCCGATCACCGCGTGCACCGTGCCGTCCGCGGTCTGCACGACGTCGTAGAAGTCACCGCTCAACAGCCCGTGGACCCGCCCCGGCTCGTAGCGGGCGCGCGCCCGGAAGCGGTCGTCCCGCAGCAGGGGGACCGGCAGCAGCCCGCGCTCCAGCCGGGCGTTCTCCTGGGCGGTCAGCCGGTTGGCGCGCAGCGCGGCGGCGGCCCGTTCCACTTCCTTGCGCTGGAGGGCGTAGCGGATCGCGCGCGAGAGCACCTCCGGGCCCAGGCGGCCCTTGACCAGGTAGTCCTGGGCGCCACCGGCGACCGCGCGGAGGCCGGTGCCGGACTCCTCCAGACCGGTGAGGACGACGATCGCGGCGTCGCTGTCGGACTCCAGGATCTGGCGCACGGCGTCCAAGCCGTGGACGTCGGGAAGGTGCAGGTCCAAAAGCACGCACACCGGGGTGGTGGCCACGCTCAGGAAGGCGCGCGCCTCGGCCAGGGTCTTGCACCAGGTGAGGGCGGAATCCAGCTCGCTGTCGGTGAGCATCTCCTCGACGAGCAGCGCGTCACCCGCGTCGTCCTCCACGAGCAGGATCGACGCGTTCAGACTCCACAGCGGGCCCTCGGGGTGGTGCGAGCCCCCGACCTGCTGGGAGGGAATCCCGGAGATGCCCACAGGAATCGGCGCTGTGCCGATGGGCGACTCGGTCAACCCTCCACCTCCTCGTCCGACGGCGCGGTTCGTCCGGCCTGATCGTCAGGAAGCATAATCGAGCGAGGGGACCCGCAGCGTCATGCCTCGACGCTCATGCCCTTGCGCAGCTGCTGGACGATCCTGCTGAGCAGCCGCGACACGTGCATCTGGGACACGCCCAGCTCCGCGCCGATCTGCGACTGCGTCATCTCCGCCCCGAAGCGCATCTGCACGATCCGGCGCTCCCGGTCGTCGAGCCGGTCCAGCAGCGGGGCCAGGGTGTGCAGGTTCTCGACGGTCTCCATGCCCGGGTCGGCCTCGCCGAGGACATCGGCGTACGCCCGCTGCTCCTGGCCCGAGTCGCTGTCCGCGGAGGGGGTGTCGAGGGAGCCGGCCGAGTAGCCGTTGGCGGCCACGAGCCCCTCGATGATCTCCTCCTCGGGGAGGTCGAGGTGGGCGGCCAGTTCCTTGACGGTGGGGTCTCGGTCGAGCTCCGCGGAGAGCTGCTCCTTCGCCTTGGCGAGATCCACCCGCAGCTCCTGGAGCCGCCGCGGTACATGCACGGACCAGGTGGTGTCGCGGAAGAAGCGCTTGATCTCCCCGACGATGTAGGGCACGGCGAAGGTCGCGAACTCGACCTCGCGGGACAGGTCGAACCGGTCGATCGCCTTGATCAGGCCGATCGTGCCGACCTGGATGATGTCCTCGGTGTCGTCGCCGCCGCGGTTGCGGAACCGGGAGGCGGCGAAGCGCACCAGGGAGAGATTCATCTCGATCAGGGTGTTGCGCGCGTACTGGTGCTCATGGGTGCCCTCCTCCAGGACCTGGAGCCGGTCGAAGAAGATCTTCGACAGGGCCCGTGCGTCCCGCGGGGCGATCTTTCCGGCGTCCTCGACCCAGGGCAGCTCTCCGGTGGTGACGTCCGCCGTCCGCGCACCGGTCTCGCTGTCGCTCAGCGTCGTCGTTCCGGTGGCTCGCGCTGACATCGCCGTCATGGTGTCGCCCTCCCTGCTGCCCAATGTGTCGGACGGTCGCCTGCCCGGTCCTCGCGAAGTCATGCGTCCCCGCTTCCGCTTATTTTCGGAGAGTTTTCCAGCGCCCCTCATCGGAGGCCTCATCCGCGCCCCTCCGCCGGGGCTTGCTCGTACGCCGCTCGTACGCCGCCCGTACGTCTCTCGAACAGAGCAGTGGCCCGCGCATGGCAAACTTGGGCGGGGTGTTTCGGCCTGCGGTGATCCACGATCCGCGGCGAGAAGATGACAGAGGAACGGCAATGACGGTGACAGAGGACAGCCCGGAGCTCGCTCCCGGAATCGAGGAGTTCGGTCCCGGTATCGACCCGGAGCGGCTGGCCGTCTGCCTGAGCGTGCTCGACGAGCTCGACCGGATCGAGGTGGACCACCCGGACGCCATCGCGGTCCGCCGCGCCACCGCCGGGATCTACCGCACCGTGAAGCAGCGCCGCCGCCAGGAGCGCCGCGCCGCGAAGACCGCCCACGACCGGGCCGTCACCGAGGCCACGGCGACCGGATCGGCCGAGCGCATCGACGACGAGACGCAGGGCGTGCTGCCCTCCTCCTCCGCCCAGGCCGAGATCGCGGGCATCCTCCAGCGGCCCCGGTCCTGCTACATCTGCAAGACGCGGTACGTCGAGGTCGACGCGTTCTACCACCAGCTCTGCCAGTCGTGCGCCGAGGAGAACCGCTCCCGCCGCGACGCCCGCACCGATCTGACCGGACGCCGGGCGCTGCTCACCGGCGGCCGGGCGAAGATCGGCATGTACATCGCGCTGCGGCTGTTGCGCGACGGCGCGCACACCACCATCACCACCCGCTTCCCCAACGACGCGATCCGCCGCTTCAAGGCGATGGAGGACAGCGACGAGTGGATCCACCGGCTGAAGATCGTCGGCATCGACCTCCGCGACCCGGCCCAGGTCGTCGCGCTGGCCGACTCGGTCGCCGCCGAGGGCCCGCTGGACATCCTGATCAACAACGCGGCCCAGACCGTGCGCCGCTCCCCGGGCGCCTACAGCGAGCTGGTCAACGCCGAGTCGGCCCCGCTGCCCGCGGGCGAACTGCCCGTCGCCGAGGTCATCGGCACCTTTGGCAGCGGCACGGTCGACCGGGTCGCGGCCCTGCCCGCCGCCCGCAAGGAACGGCTCAGCGCCCAGGAGGTCACGGACCTCGCCCTGGTCACCGGTTCCGCCTCGCCGGCCCGGATCGCCGCGGGCACCGCGATCGACGCCGGCGGCCTCGTCCCCGACCTGCACGACACCAACAGCTGGGTCCAGACGGTCGAGGATGTCGAGCCGATCGAGCTCCTCGAAGTCCAGCTCTGCAACTCCACCGCGCCGTTCATCCTGATCAGTCGGCTGCGCCCGGCGATGGCGGCGACCGCCGCGACCCACGCGTACGTGGTCAACGTCTCGGCGATGGAGGGCGTCTTCAGCCGCGGCTACAAGGGCGCCGGCCACCCGCACACCAACATGGCCAAGGCCGCGCTCAACATGCTGACGCGCACCAGCGCCCAGGAGATGTTCGAGAAGGACGGCATCCTGATGACGGCCGTGGACACCGGCTGGATCACCGACGAGCGCCCGCACCCGGACAAGATGCGCCTCGCCGAGGAGGGCTTCCACGCCCCCCTCGACCTGGTCGACGGCGCGGCCCGGGTCTACGACCCGATCGTGCGCGGTGAGGGCGGCGAGGCCCTCTACGGCTGCTTCCTCAAGGACTACGCCCCCGCCAACTGGTAACCCGAACGGCTCAACCGGCCCGTCGGCCCCGTGCGACGGCCGAAAACCCGGCCCAGGGTGTTCCCGGGCCGGGTTTTCGCTGTACCCGGTGGCCGAAAGTGACCTACCGCACACGTTCTATCGAGCGCGGTGGTGCTCATTTGGTTAGGCTGAGGCGAACGGACGTCATCGAGGAGCCCACGAAGGTTCCCCGACCGTCCTGGGACATGGTCGGAAACCCGGCCGCTGTTCCGCCCCGAACCGGCGCCACCGCGACCGACATATCCCAACCCCTGCCCCGCGCGGGGCGGTCGCGCCCCGGCATCGCCGTCGGGGCGACGGCGACGCCCCGGGCGACGCGACACGAAGGAGTGCGCGGTGACGACACCGGAACTGACCGAGCGCGAAATGCGCCCCGCCGAACGGAACGCGGGGCGGCCCGGCCGCCCCGAGAAGCTGCGGAACATCGAGGTCTGGGCCAGGTCCGCCCCGATCCGGCTCGCCGGATACGAGGACGACCTCGCCGAACCGCACATCCTGCCCGGCATCGACTGACCGCTCAGCGCCTCCCGCGGCCCGTCTCCCCGCTCTCCCGCTCCGGCGGCAGCGGCCGGGAGACGGGCCGCAGGAATTCCCGGACATAGGTGCGGTGCCACCAGCATCCGGTGGCCCGCAGCTCCCGGAGCCCGGTGAACCGGTAGCGGAACACCCGGGCTCGCACCTGCCGGGGCGGTCCGTCGGGGAACGGATTGTGCCCGAGCAGCCGGAGTGTGTCCCGGTCGCCGTCGAGCAGCCGATCGGCGAAGGGCCCGAACCAGGGGCGGGCGTACGCGGGGGAGAGTGCAGCGAACCACATCATCCAGTCGAGCCGCAGATGGTACGGGGCGAACAGGCGTGGCAGCCGCCGCGGATCGCCGGGCTTGCCGCGGAAGCCGTACTCCCGCCACTCGGCCCCCTCGCGCCCCACCGGATCGGCGCTGCCCTCCACCACGACCTCCAGCCGCATCCGGCTGATGGAGCCGAACGCCCCGTAGGTGTTGACCAGGTGCAGGGGATCGTAGGACCGGTTCATCGCCTGCCGCCGCGAGAGCAGATTGCGCACCGGGCGGTAGCTGAGCACGAGGACCAGGGTGGTCACCGCGATGACCACCACCTCGTACCAGAGGGGCGGCGCGGCCTGGGCGGGCGGCGGCCCGGCCAGGGGGGTCCAGTCGATCGCGGAGAGCGCCAGAGCGATGGTGAGCCAGTTCAGCCAGGCGAAGTTCCCCGACAGGACCAGCCAGAGCTGGGTGAGGACCATCAGACCGGCCGCCGCGCTCGCCACCGGCTGCGGGGTGAACAGCAGGAAGGGCACCAACAGCTGGGTGAGGTGGTTGGCGGCGGTCTCCACCCGGTGCACGGGCCTCGGCAGATGGTGGAAGAACCAGCTCAGCGGCCCCGGCATCGGCTGCGTCTCGTGGTGGTGGTCCAGGCAGGTCAGCTTCCGCCAGCACGCGTCCCCGCGCATCTTGATCAGCCCCGCGCCGAATTCCACCCGGAAGAGCAGCCACCGCAGCAGCCACAGCACCAGCACCGGCGCGGCCGTGTCCCCGGTGCCGAGAAAGACGGCCAGGAACCCCGTCTCCAGCAGCAGCGACTCCCAGCCGAATCCGTACCAGACCTGCCCCACCTGGACGATCGACAGATACAGCACCCACGGCAGCGCCCAGACCAGCATGCCGCCGCCCAGGGGCAGCAGCCCGTCGAGACCGGCGATCAGGGCCACCGAGACGGCGCAGCCGCTCCAGGCGACGCCGGCGAAGAAGCGGTCCGAGTAGTGCAGCCGGAAGAGCCCCGGGGCGGCCCGCCAGGGCGTGCGCCGCAGCAGCTCGGGGACGGGCAGCATGCCGCGCTCGCCGATCAGCGCCCGGAACTGGAGCGCGGCGGAGAGGAAGGCGACCAGATAGACCACGGCCAGAGCCCGCTGGAAGATCAGCCGGCTCAGCCAGTAGCCGTCCGCGGTGAACCAGTCCATCCCTGTCAGTATCGGCCAGGGCGCGGCCCGGGGCCCTGCGGGTCGTGGCGGGGGGTCAGCTCGTGGCGACGATCCGGCGCAGAGTGCGGCCGAGCCTGCGGGCGTACCAGTGCTGCACGAGGGGCACGAGCGGTCCGCCGAGCCGGGCGTACCAGGACGCCGGGCGCGAGAACGCCAGCACCGTGAACCACACCGTGCCGTCGTGCGCGAGATCCACCACGAAGCACTCCTCGCCGCGCTCCGGATGCCCGGCGAGGGTGCCGTAACCGAAGCCGGTGCGGCCGTCCTCCCCGTACGCCGTCCAGATGACCTCGCAGGGGGCTGTGAAGCGCAGCGGCCCGATCCCGAGGGAGACCCGGACGCTCCCGCCCGGCTCCGCGCGCCGCCCCGGGGCCTCCACCCGCGCGCCCGAGGCGCGGTGCATCCGCCATTCGGTCACCGCCGCTCCGGCGGTGGCGAAGTCCGCCGCGCCCCGGCCGATCCGGGTGCGGTGGTGGAGGTGGTGGTAACCCCGGGGGAGCGGGCCGAGGCGGGTCGCGCCGACCTCCGGGTAGGTGAGGGTGCTCATGCGGTCCTGCCTCCGGTGCGGTCGGGTCCTGCGGGGCGGTCGGGTTCCTCGGTGCGGATGCGCCGCCAGGCCAGCAGCGAGCAGAGCGCGAAGCCCAGCGCGTTGCCCAGGCCATGGGTGGCGGCCATCCAGGTCAGGGTGGGGTGGGGCAGTCCGGTCGCCTCGCCGAGCGCCCAGCTCAGTGCGAGCAGCATCGTCGCCACCAGGACGGCGGCGGAGGCGAGCAGGAGGAGCCTGGTCGTCCGGTCCCGGCCGCCGGCGCGCCCCAGGCGCCAGGTCAGCAGGCCGACCGTCCACATGCCGGCGGTGAGGACCAAGGCCCCGGCGAGCTCGGCCCAGTCGCCGATGAAGTATCCGACGAGGACGAGCAGGGTGCCCAGCGGCACGCTCAGCGCGGCGAAGCGGCCCGCCGGGCCGTCGGAGACCCGGCAGACCAGCCCGGCGATCAGGGCGGCGGCGAATCCGGCGAAGTGGAAGTGCGGCACGGTCAGGGCCAGGATGCCGAGGTCGAACCCGAACAGCTCGTGCCCCGACCGTTCGGCGACCAGGGCGACCGCGGCGACGGCCGGGGTGACCAGCGCAGTGAGCAGCGCGATCCCCGCCGGGTCGAGGTCCCGGCCGCGGACCGCCCGCCGCGGGGCGTGCAGGGCGAGCAGGACGGCTCCGAGCGCGTAGCAGCAGGCGAGCGCCGTGGCCGCGGTGGAGCGCGGCAGCCAGAGGGCGACGGTGCCCGGCACGGCGAACAGGGGCCAGAGCCGCCGGATCCGGTCCAGCTCCCGCCGTTCGGTCAGCCGCAGCCCCGCCGGCACGACGACGAGCATGCCCAGCATCACGATGGCGTTGACCAGTGCGGACATGACTTCCCCTTGCTGAACGACTCGCTTTGAACGTGTTCAAGTTCTGTGAGTGAGAGTAGAGGGTTTATTGAACGTGTTCAAGATGGGGCGCGGCCGACTGTCCGCTTGCGGGACCGTCCTCGGTGCGGCACAGATGGTGACACCCATCCGTTCCCCAGGGACAGGCAGGAGAGCTCTGTGCGCTCACCCAGACGTAACCGGCGTACCGCGCTCGCCGCGCTGTCCGCCGGAGTGCTGTTCGCCGTCGCCGGCTGCGGAGGCGGCGACGACCGTACGGCGAAGGGCACCACGGGCACCGCGGAGGCCAAGGACGTCCTCCTCCAGCCGCTCGCCTCCCCCGGCCCCGGCCCGTTCACCGTTTCCACGGCGCTGGCGACGGCCTCCCCGCCCTCCGCCGGTGCGCCGGACGCCGAACCGACCTCCACCACCCGGACGGTCCATCCGGTCTCCGGAGCCGTACCGGGGCTCTACGGCGGCACCCGGTCGGTCGCCGCCTGCGACGTCGAACAGCAGGCCTCCCTCCTGGCCGACGACGAGGACAAGGCGCGCGCCTTCGCCGACGCCTCCGGCATCGAGGCCGTGCAGATCCCGGGCTACCTGAAGTCCCTCACGCCGGTCGTCCTGCGCGCCGACGCCCAGGTCACCAATCACGGCTACAGCGCCGGCTCGGCCACCGCCTTCCAGGCCGTGCTCCAGGCGGGCACCGCCGTCCTGGTCGACAGCCGGGGGATGCCCCGCGTCCGCTGCGCCTGCGGCAACCCGCTGGCCCCGCCCGTGGTCGCCGACGGAAAGGCCGCCCACCGGGGGGAGCGCTGGCCCGGCTACGACCCCGCGCGCATCGTGGCCGTCGAGCCCGGCGTCAAGGCGGCCACGAGCCTGATCATCGTGAACGCCGCCGACAACAGCTGGATCGAGCGGGCCATGGGCGACAGCGGCGGCCGCGACCGCACCCCGGACGACCCGCCACCCTACGAGCCGGACGCCGACCTGCTCTTCCCGTCGCCGGGCCGTCCCTCAGAGTCCGCGCCCCCGGACACCGCCCCGTCCGAGCCGCCCCCCTCCGAGCCGGCGGAGCCCACGGATCCCGGACCGCCGGAGCCGTCCGACGACTTCGGTGACACGCCGCCCGAGGAGCCGTGGGAGTACGAGGAGGAGGGCGACCCGGACGTCGCGCCGGAGCCGACGCAGGTCTTCCCCGCCGAGCCGGACGAGCCGGCGGTGCCCGACGGCCCCTTTGAGCCGGAAGCGCCCGTGGAGCCGGACGAGCCCATGGAGGCGGGCCTCGACGACGTGTTCGCCGGCTGACCGGACCGGATGTCAGGGGCTGAGTGCCCTGTCCGCGGAACCCGTACGGCGCCAACGTCGGCCCCGTACGGAACCGTCGACGAATCGGACGAGAAGAATCGGATAAATGGTGGCAGAGTGGCCCACATGGATGATCGGGTAGCGGGTGCCCTGTCACTCCCCGACGACTGGCCCGCCCACCCGGACCTCAGCCTCGCCCTGAACCGTATGGGCAGCTTCGACTGGGATCTCGACACCGGCCTCATGCACATGGACCGGGCCGCCCTCGGTGTGTTCGACCTGACCGCGGACGAGTACGACGGCCGGCCGGCCTCGCTGGCGCCGCGCGTGCCGACGGACGAGGCCCAGCGTCTGGACGGGATGGTCTCGCACGCCCTGAAGAGCGGGCGCACCGAGTACGGCGCCTATTTCCGCATCCAGCGCCGCGACGGCACGCTGCGCTGGACCCACACCCAGGGCTTCGTCCGCCGGGACGGCACCGGCCGCCCGCACCGCATCATCGGGATCGTCCGCGACGCCACCCAGGAACTGGCCGACTCCACCGCCCGGCGCGAGCTGGACGAGGACCGCCGCCGGCGCACCAGCCTGGTCGAGGGCACCACCGCCGCGCTGGCCCACGCCCGTACCGTCAAGGACGTCATCGCCGTCCTCAAGAACTCCCAGGGGCTCGCCCACCTCGGAGCCACCAGCCTCGTCATGGGTCTGCTGGAGTCCGGCCGCATCCACCTCGTGGCCGACGGCCCCGAGGGCGCGTACGTCCCCGGCACCCGGTACACCCGGGTGGACGAGCAGTACCCGATGAGCGAAGTGGTGCGCACCCTGACCCCCCGCTTCATCGAGTCCGCCGACGACTTCGCCACCTCCTACCCGATCCTGTGGAGGAACATCAGCCACCTCGGGATCACCTCCGCCGCCTACATGCCGCTGATCGCGCAGGCCCGCCCGATCGGCGCACTCGGCCTCCTCTACCGGGACAAGGGGGGCTTCACCGCCGACGAACGCAACCTGCTGATGGCGCTCGGCACCTCGATCGCCCAGAGCCTCCAGCGCGCGATGCTCTACGAACAGGACCACGACCTCGCCGAGGGCCTCCAGCAGGCGATGCTGCCGCGCCGGATCCCGGCCGTGCCCGGGGCGCAGGTCGCCGTCCGCTATCGCTCGGCCCGCCTCGGCCGGGACATCGGCGGCGACTGGTACGACCTGATCCCGCTGCCCGGCGGCCGGGTCGGCGCCGTCATCGGGGACGTCCAGGGGCACGACACCCACGCGGCCGCCGTCATGGGGCAGCTCAGGATCGTCCTGCGCGCGTACGCCGCCGAGGGGCACAGCCCCGCCACGGTCATGGCGCGTGCCTCCGTCTTCCTCCACGAACTGGACACCGACCGCTTCGCCACCTGCACCTACGCCGAGGTCGACCTCACCACCGGCGTCGTCCAACTGGTCCGCGCCGGACACGTCGACCCGCTGGTGCGGGACGTGGACGGGAGCTGCCGCAGGATGCCGTCCGAGGGCGGGCTGCCGCTCGGCCTCTCGGCGGAGTTCGGCCGACTGGAGTACCCGGTCGGCACGGTCGAACTGGATCCCGGCCAGACGATGGTCCTGTTCACCGACGGCCTCGTCGAGCTGCCGGGCCTCGACCTCGACGAAGGCATGCAACACCTCACCGCCCTCGTCACCAACGGCCCCCAGGACCTGCAGAAGCTGGCCGACCAGCTCTGCGACGCCGTCGACGAGCGCGGCGGCCAGGACGACGTCGCGGTCCTGCTGCTGCGCCGCCGGGCCGCGCACGCCCCGCAGCCGGGCGGTCGCCTCCAGCAGCACGTCGCCCAGAACGACCCCGAGGCGCTGAGTTCGTCCCGGCACATGATCCGGGCCGCGGTCCGGGCCTGGGGAGCGAAGGACCGGGCCGACGAGATCGAACTCGCGGCCGACGAACTGATCACCAACGCCCTCATGCACACCGACGGCGGCGCCGTCGTGACGATCCGGGTGCTCGCCGGAACCGAGCGGCGGCTGCGCGTCGACGTCGAGGACCGCTCCAGCGCACTGCCCCGGCGCCGCGACGCGGGGGAGTCGGGAGTGTCGGGACGCGGCCTGATGCTGGTCGACCGGCTGGCCGACGTCTGGGGCGTGGAATCCCGTGGCAGCGGCAAATGCGTGTGGTGCGAGTTCCTCATTCCGGCCCGCTGAACCGCCCACCGCGACGTAACAGTACGTAACATGTCTGTACTTGACCGTAACCGACCGCAAACGATTGACTGCGGAGGACCGGCCGCACCCGGCCCTGCCGCCACCACGCCCTGGCCGACGGGATGCGGGCGGTCGCCATCGGGGCCGGGATCTTCGACGAGATCGCCGCCGTCACCAGCGCCCGCCCCGCTGCCCGGGGCCGCCCCGCCGTCCCGCCCCGCTCCTGGCTGCCCGACCCCCGGGAGATGGCGGGCATGGCCCTCGGCCGGATCGGCGAGGTCGGCCGGGCGCTCGGCGTGGGGGCCTCCGTCGTCCGCGCGGGCCGCCTCGACCTGCGCTCCACGACCGCCTTCACCGCACCCTCCAGCGGCACCCGCCGCCTGGCCACCGCCGACCTCGACGCCGGGGACCTCCAGCGGATCCGGCGCGCCGAGGGCGGCACCGCCAACGACATCCTCCTCGCCGTCGTCGCCGGTGCGCTGCGCCGCTGGATGGCCGGGCGCGGTGAACCGCTGTCCGCCGCCGACCCGCGCGCCCTGGTCCCCGTCTCCCGCCGCCGGCCCGGTGGCCACTCCACCACCGGCAACCGGCTCTCCGCCTATCTGCTCGACCTGCCGGTCGCCGAGGCCGACCCGCGCGGGCGGCTCCGGGCGGTCCGGACGGCGATGGACCGCAACAAGGCGGCCGGTCCCCTGAAGGGCGCCGGAGCCGTCGCCGTACTGGCCGACCAACTGCCCCCGCTGGCCCACCGGTTCGGCGCGCCACTGGCGGCCAACGCCGCCCGTATGCTCTTCGACGTGCTGGTCACCAGCGTGCCGCTGCCCCGCTCCGCGCTCTCGCTGGGCGGCTGCCCGTTGACCGCCCTCTACCCCATGGCCCCGCTGGCCCGGGGCCAGTCCCTGGCGGTCGCCCTGACCACCTACGGCGGCCGGGTGCACGTGGGACTGGTTGCCGACGGCAAGGCGCTGCCCGACCTCGACCGGCTCGCCGCCGCGGTCGAGGAGGAGTTCACGGAGCTGGGCGCCGCCATCACCGGCACGGACCGCGCACCGTTGTCCTGACAGGCAGCCGCCCACCGGCTGCGGCACTCTGGAGCCATGCCCGAACTGCCCGAAGTCGAAGCCCTGCGGGTCTTCCTCGACGACCACCTCGTCGGCAAGGAGATCGCCCGCGTCCTCCCGCTGGCGATCAGCGTCCTGAAGACGTACGACCCGCCGCTGACCGCCCTGGAGGGCACGGCCGTCACCTCGGTCACCCGCCACGGCAAGTTCCTCGACATCGAGGCGGATGGCCTCCACCTGTGCACCCACCTGGCCCGGGCCGGCTGGCTCCGCTGGAAGGACTCCTTCCCGGCCGCCCCGCCCCGCCCCGGCAAGGGACCCCTCGCCCTGCGCCTGATCACCGTCGACGACGACGGCTTCGACCTGACCGAGATGGGCACCAGGAAACGCCTCTCCGTCCACCTCGTCCACGACCCCGTGGACGTCCCCGGAATCGCCCGCCTCGGCCCCGACCCCCTCGCCGACGCCTTCGACCGCGACGCGTTCGCCGCGCTGCTCGCCGGTGAGCGCCGCCAGATCAAGGGCGCACTGCGCGACCAGTCACTCATCGCGGGCATCGGCAACGCCTACAGCGACGAGATCCTGCACGTCGCGAAGATGTCCCCGTTCAAACGGACCGCCGACCTCGACGAGGACGACATCACCCGCCTCTACACCGCGCTGCGCACCACGCTCAAGGACGCCGTGACCCGCTCCAGCGGGGTGGAGGCCGGAAAGCTCAAGTCCGAGAAGAAGACCGGGATGCGGGTCCACGGGCGCACCGGGGAGGCCTGCCCGGTCTGCGGGGACACCATCCTGGAGGTCTCCTTCAGCGACTCCTCGCTGCAGTACTGCCCCACCTGCCAGACCGGCGGGAAGCCGCTCGCGGACCGCAGGCTCTCCAAGTTCCTGAAGTGAGTCCGTGAGTCCGTGGTGCCGCGGTACGGGTACAACCCGGGATTCGTTCACGCCCCGGCCCCGGCCCTGATCCGCCCCGCACCCCCTAAACTCCGGCCTCATGCTGCGCGTACTCGCCGTCGACGACGAACAACCCGCCCTGGAGGAACTCCTCTACCTCCTGCGCGCCGACCCCCGTGTCCGCAGCGCCGAGGGCGCCACCGGCGCGACCGAGGCACTGCGCCGCATCGGTGGCGCGGTGGACGCGGGCCCCGACGATCCGTCGGCGATCGACGTGGTCTTCCTCGACATCCACATGGCCGGTCTCACCGGCCTCGACGTCGCCCAGCTCCTCGCCGGCTTCGCCGCGCCGCCGCTCATCGTCTTCGTCACCGCGCACGAGGGCTTCGCCGTCCACGCCTTCGACCTCAAGGCCGTCGACTACGTCCTGAAACCGGTCCGCCGCGAGCGCCTCGCCGAAGCCGTCCGACGGGTCGCCGAGCAGGTGGGGGACCGGTCCGCACCCGTCCACGACAGCGCGGGCGACCAGATCCCGGTCGAGCTGGGCGGCGTCATCCGTTTCATCCCCATCGACGAGATCGCGTACGCCGAGGCGCAGGGCGACTACGCCCGCCTCCATACCGCCACCGGCAGCCACCTCGTCCGCATCCCGCTCACCACCCTGGAGGAGCGGTGGCGCTCCCGGGGCTTCGTCCGGATCCACCGCCGCCACCTCGTGGCGCTCGGCCGGATCGACGAGCTGCGCCTGGACGCGGGCAGCATGAGCGTGCGCATCGGGGAGGCGGAGCTGGCCGTCAGCCGCCGCCACACCCGTGCCCTGCGCGACCTCCTGATGCGCCCGGGCAGCCGCTGACCTGGGGGGTTCTTCGCCGAACCCTTCCCAGCACGGCCCGCCGACGCCTACACTCCGAGCCCATGTCCGCAGAGCCATCGCCCCGGCGTGAAGTGGTCACGGGGGAGCCGCGGCGGGTGCGCCCGCTGCCCCGTTACCGCACCCAGTCGGAGATCGACGAGCAGACCGCCCTCGGCGGCGCCTATGTGCGATCGCTGATGCGCGGCCAACTGCGCGCCGGGCTCACCGTGTTCGGCGTCCTCGCCCTCGTCGCGGGCACCCTGCCGCTCCTCTTCGCCGCGCTGGACAGCTCCGCCCTCGTCTGGGCGGTGCTCGGCTTCGCCACCTACCCGCCGCTCACCCTGGCCGCCTGGTGGTACGTCCGCAGGGCGGAGCGCAACGAACGCGACTTCGCCCGGCTGGTGGAGGGCCGCCCCGCCCCGTGAGCACCCCCGATCACATGGCGTCCTGGGTGGCGGTCGCCCTCGTCGTCCTCGCCACCGTCCTCGTCGGCGGCTTCGGCCTGCGCATCTCCCGTACGACCTCCGACTTCTACGTCGCCTCGCGCACCGTGCGGCCCCGCCTCAACGCCGCCGCGATCAGCGGCGAATACCTCTCCGCCGCCTCCTTCCTCGGCGTCGCCGGGCTCGTCCTCGTCCACGGCCCCGACATGCTCTGGTACCCGGTCGGCTACACCGCCGGATACCTGGTGCTCCTGGTCTTCGTCGCCGCCCCGCTGCGCCGCTCGGGGGCGTACACCCTGCCGGACTTCGCCGAGGGACGGCTCGAATCACGGCAGGTCCGCCGACTGGTCAGCGCCCTCGTCGTCGGCGCGGGCTGGCTCTACCTCGTGCCCCAGCTCCAGGGCGCCGGACTCACCCTCAAGATCCTCACGGGCGCTCCGGGGTGGCTCGGCGACGTCCTCGTCGCCACCGTCGTGACCGCCGCCGTCGCCGCCGGTGGCATGCGCTCCATCACCTTCGTCCAGGTCTTCCAGTACTGGCTGAAACTCACCGCGCTCCTGGTCCCCGCCCTCTTCCTGGTGCTCGCCTGGCAGGGCGACGGCCGCCCCCGGGTCAGCTTCGACGAACAGCTCGCCGTCTTCCGCGCCGACCATCCGCTGTACGCCACCTACGGGCTGATCGTGGCGACCTTCCTCGGCACCATGGGTCTGCCGCACGTCGTCGTCCGCTTCTACACCAGCCCCAACGGCCGCGACGCCCGCCGCACCACCGTCGCCGTCCTCGCCCTGGTCGGCCTCTTCTACCTGCTGCCGCCGATCTACGGAGCCCTCGGCCGGCTCTACACGCCCGAACTGCGGTACGGCGGAGACGCGGACGCCGCCGTCCTCCTGCTGCCCGCCCGCGTCATCGGCGGACTCGGCGGCGACCTCCTCGGGGCGCTGATCGCCGGCGGGGCGTTCGCCGCCTTCCTGTCCACCGCCTCCGGGCTCACCATGGCCGTCGCCGGAGTCATCACCCAGGACGTCCTGCCCTCGCGCGGGGTCCGCCACTTCCGACTCGCCACCGTCCTGGCCATCGCCGTACCGCTCGCCGGTTCCCTGCTGGTGAGCCGGGTACCGGTGGCCGACGCGGTGGGCATGGCCTTCGCCGTCTCCGCCTCCTCCTTCTGCCCGCTGCTCGTCCTCGGCATCTGGTGGCGGCGGCTCACCCCGCCCGGGGCCGTCGCGGGGCTCCTGCTGGGCGGCGGCTCCGCCCTCGTCGCGGTGGCCATCACCGTCAGCGGAGCCGTACGCCCGCCGGGCTGGCCGCACGCCCTGCTCGCCTGGCCCGCCGTCTGGTCCGTCCCCGTGGGATTCCTCGCGATGATCCTCGTCTCGCTCGCCACCCCGGGGCGGATACCCCCGGGCACCAACGCCGCCATGACCCGCTTCCACCTCCCCGAGGCACTCTCCTCGGCGCGGTCCGCCGCGGGGCGGGAACGATGACCGGGGCCGCGATCGCCGTTCTCGTCGTGGTGCCGGCCCTGCTGCTGCTCGGCACCGGATATCTGGTGGGCCGCCGCACCGCCCGACCGCTGCGCCCCAGCGACGTCGGCACGCCCGTCGAGCACGCCACGTTCGAGACCCTGCACACCGCGTCGCTGGCCGCCCCGCCACTGCGGGCCGGCCTCACCGAGGAGAGCGCCCGGCGCGCCGCCCGCCGGCTGCGCTCCCTGCTCGGCACCGACGCCCTCTGCCTCACCGACCGGGACCGGGTGCTGGTCTGGGACGGCGCCGGGCACCACCACGGCAAGGACGTCATGGAGCACCTGAAGCTGCTCCTGGACAACGGCCGCCGCACCGCCTTCGACAGCGGCTGCGCCGACCTCGACTGCCCGCTGCGCTGGGCCGTCGCCGTTCCGCTCACCGTCGAGAACCGGGTCCTGGGCGCGCTGGTCGCCTACGCCCCGCGCGAGTCGGCGGTGCTGGCCCGGGCGGCGGGGGAGGTGGCCCGCTGGGTCTGCGTCCAGCTGGAGCTGGCCGAGCTGGACCGCTCCCGCACCCAGCTCATCGAGGCGGAGATCAAGGCCCTGCGGGCGCAGATCTCCCCGCACTTCATCTTCAACTCACTCGCCGCCATCGCCTCGTTCGTCCGGACAGACCCCGAACAGGCCCGCGAACTGCTTCTGGAGTTCGCCGACTTCACCCGCTACTCGTTCCGCAGGCACGGGGAGTTCACCACGCTGGCGGACGAACTGCACTCCATCGACCAGTATCTGGCCCTCGTCCGCGCCCGCTTCGGCGAACGCCTCGCCGTGACCCTCCAGGTCGCCCCCGAGGTGCTGCCCGTCGCACTGCCGTTCCTGTGCCTCCAGCCGCTGGTGGAGAACGCCGTCAAGCACGGCCTGGAAGGCGCGGTCACCCGCAGCCGCATCACCATCAGCGCCCTGGACGCCGGCTCCGAGGCCGAGGTGGTCATCGAGGACGACGGAACGGGCATGGACCCCGAACGGCTGCGGCAGATCCTGCGCGGCGAGGGCGGCGCCTCCACCGGCATCGGCCTGCTCAACGTGGACGAGCGGCTGCGTCAGGTCTACGGCGACGACTACGGCCTGGTCATCGAGACCGGCGTCGGGGCAGGCATGAAGATCACGCTGCGGCTGCCCAAGTACCGTGCCGGGGTGCACGGTTCCTGAAGCAGGGGATCAGCACAGGCGGACGGCCAGATGTCCCAGCGGCAGCCCCAACTGCCAGGCGGGCGTCCAGACGCGGACCTCCTGGTTGTCGGTCTCCCAGCACCCGGGGCCGATCGCGTCGAGGTCCGCCGCGAGCAGTTCGGTCTCCTCCAGCCACCGCCAGGCCGCCCGCGCCAACGCCAGATCGGGGTCGCCGGGCCCGGTGTTCCGTCCCGCCTCCGCCAGCCGCTCGCAGACCCAGGCGCGCCAGGTGCACTCGTACGCCGTGAGGAGCCGCAGCTCGTCGACCCGCGGTCCGGGCAGGGCCCGGGGAGCGGGAGCGTCCCGGGGGACTCCGCACAGGAAGATCGTCAGCGCGAGGGCTTCGCGCCCCGCCCGGAACTCCAGGGTCGTCGGTTCCATCAGATCGCCGGTCCGTAACAGGTCGTCGGCGAGATACTCGGTGGACAGCCAGGTCATCGGTACCCGGAGCCCGTTCCCACCGGTCCCATCCGTATCCTCGGGACGCATCCCGTCTCGCCTCTTTCCTTGCTCGGTGCCGGGCTTCACGCAGCATTGAACCGGGGGCGGGCGCCCCGCGTGGGCAGAAGGGGAGGATCGCCCAGGAGATGCGAGGCAGTGAATGAGTGTCGACCCCGGCGACGACCCGCATGTGCGCCTGCTGCTGGGCGCGTACGTCCTGGACGCCCTGGACGCCGAGGAGACCCGCAGGGTCGCCCGCCACCTCCGGGGCTGTGACGGCTGCGTCGGGGTCTACGTGGAGATGGCCGAGGCCTCCGCCCTGCTGGCGCTGCTCAACGCGGAGGACCTGCGGGAGTAGCCGGGCAGCGTCCGCGCGAGGACCCGCAGGGCGTAGTACGAGCGGGACTTGACGGTCCCCGCGGGGATGCCGAGCGCCTCGGCCGTCTCGCCGACGCTCAGCCCGCGGAAGTAGATCTGCACCAGCACCGCACGG
This sequence comes from Streptomyces sp. CA-278952, assembly GCF_028747205.1. Taxonomy (NCBI): domain Bacteria; kingdom Bacillati; phylum Actinomycetota; class Actinomycetes; order Kitasatosporales; family Streptomycetaceae; genus Streptomyces; species Streptomyces sp. CA-278952. The sequence goes on along the minus strand of NZ_CP112880.1, from coordinate 522,383 downwards.
TGCTCGGGGCTGAGGGTGCGGACCGCCTCCCGGACGTCCAGGGCGCGGACGGCCGAGTCCGCGGTGTCCAGGGCGTCCGGGGTGCTTGCCAGCACGGTGTCGCTGACCTCGACGGGACGGGCCTGCCGGGAGCGCCGCGCGTCGATGGCGAGGCGGCGCCCCACGGTGAACAGCCACGGCCGCATCGACGCGTAGGGCGCGTCGAAGGCCTCGGGGTGCTGCCAGGCGCGCACCAGGGTCTCCTGCACCAGGTCCTCGGCCCGCTGCCGGTCCCCGAAGGTCAGGCCGAGGAGGAAGTGGAACAGCGCGGGGCCGTGTTCCCGCTGCAACTCGGCAAGGGTCCGCTCATCGGTCGTCGTGGTGGTCTTCATGAACGCCCTCTCCCGCCGCGGCCCCTGGCGGCCTCGTTGCCGACTTGGCGTATACGAACGCATTCGGCGGCGCGGGAACAGGCGGTGCGCCGAGGCGTGCGACGAGCGGTCGCTCAGTGCGGCGAATGGTGCGGTGAACGGTCGAGGGGCCGTCGGGGTCGGCCGGTACGACCAGTTCAGCTAGGTATGCGGCAATGCTCCTTGCCTATCCGGTATGAATATCTGTGTAGTCGGATGGTCGTAATCATCCGAACATGGAGTCGAGCAGATGACGCAGCGCATCCGACCGGGCACCGTGGCCGCCATCGCCCTTCTGCTCGCCGCGGCCACCGGCTGCACCGGGCAGCAGCCCACGGCCCCCGCGCCGAACGGACACCCCGCCGCGGCCCGGGGGGCCGGCGGCCAGGACGCCGAGGGGCCCCGCCCGTTCACGCTCCTCGCCGCGGGCGACATCCTGCCGCACTCCTCCGTGATCGACCGGGCCGCCGCCGACGCGGGCGGCGCCGGCTACGACTTCGCCCCGATGCTGGCAGGCGTCGCCCCGGTCGTCTCCGCCGCGGACCTGGCGTTCTGCCACATGGAGACGGTGTACGGCGAGGAGGGCGGCCCCTACACCGGCTACCCGAGCTTCAAGTCGCCTCCCGAGGTCGCCACCGCCCTGCGCGCCACCGGGTTCGACTCCTGCTCCACGGCCTCCAACCACACCCTCGACGACGGGGCCGAGGGGGTCTCGCGCACGCTCGGAGCCCTGGACGAAGCGGGCATCCGGCACGCCGGTTCCGCCCGCACCGCCGCCGAGGCCGCCCGGCCCACGATCCTGCCCGCCGGGCCGGGGAAGGGCGCGGCCAAGGTCGCCCACCTCGCGTACACCTACGGCACCAACGACATCCCGGTCCCCGCCGACCGGCCCTGGACGGTCAACGTGACCGACGAGCGCAGGATCATCGAGGAGGCCAGGGCGGCCCGGCGGGCCGGCGCCGACGTCGTCGTCCTCTCCGCCCACTGGGGCACCGAATGGCAGGACGAGCCCGACGCGACCCAGTTGGAGCTGGCCCGGCGGCTCACCGCGTCCGCCGACGGGGGCCGCCCCGACATCGACCTGATCATCGGCACCCATGCCCATGTGCCGCAGGCGTACGAGAAGGTCAACGGCACCTGGGTCGTCTACGGGATGGGCGACCAGATCGCCGGAGCGATGATCAACTACGAGGGCGTCCAGGACCCGCGCGGAAACCAGAGCTCGATGGGCCGCTTCACCTTCGCGCCGCCCGCGAAGTCCGGCGAGCGCTGGACGGTGAAGAAGGCGGAGTTCGTCCCGCAGTGGTACGACACCGGCACCGGACGCGCCGTCAACCTCAACGCCTCCCTCGACGACGGGGCCGAGCACCTGCGTGAGGTCCGCGACCGCATCCGTACCGTCGTCCTCGGGCGCGGAGCGGAGGCCGACGGGCTCCTCATGGGCAGGTGAACCCTTCTCACGGCACCACGGTGACCGGCCAGCGCCCCGCCTTCACCAGGCGCACGGCCACCGAACCGACGAAGCGGTGCCCGGCCGACTCCGACGCCCCGACCACCACCGCGTCCGCCTTCAGCTCGTCGGCCGCCGTCACCAGCCCGTTGTACGGGTCGCCCCGGAAGGTGTGGAACTCCCAGCGCATGTCCCACGCGTCACTGAAGCGCTCGGTCGCCGCGCGGATCTCGGAGACCAGGTCATCCGCGACCTCGCCCGTGGTGTCGCTCACCGGCACGCCCAGCGCCGCGCCCGCGGTGATGACGGGCTGGACGTACACCAGGGCCAGCATCGCGTTCTGCCGACGGGCCAGTCCGGCGGCGTAGGCCGCCGCGCGCATCGACGAGTCGGAGCCGTCGAGCCCCGCGACGATCACCTTGGGGCCGTCCGTGCCGCGTTCGAACCGGTGAGGCTGCTGCTCTGTCACGGCTCCGAGGCTATCGGCTCGTCCCGGAGGGGAGGCTTCGGGACGCCGCCCGAGGCGAATGAAGATGAACATACTGCGTCGATCGTGTACAAAACGGACGATGCTCGGTGTCGGCGGCGGGAGCGGACGTCCGGCCGTGCGAGCAGTTGGCCATGAGAAGTGATCACACCGGACCCGAGCGCCGCACCCTGTTGAGGGTCGCCCTCGGCCTCGGAACCGCCACCGCCGTGCACCTGATCGCCGCCGATCCGGCCTCGGCGCCCGGTCGCTCCGCGCCCACCGCGGACACCCCGCCCGCCGCGGCCGCGGGACCTCCGGGACACGTCCGGGGCCGGCCCTCCCCGTACCGCCTCCAACCCATGACGGCGCATACGCCGCCCCGGTACAGACCGGCCAGGCCGCCCGTTCGCGTCCGGCCCTTCGAGCACCTCCCCGAGATCGGTCACTCGATGGTCCTGAGCTTCGACGACGGACCCGACCCGCTCTACACCCCGGACATCCTGGCCACCCTGCGCGAGCACCGGGTCCGCGCGATGTTCTTCGTCTGCGGAGAGATGGCCGACGGAAACCCGGACCTGCTGCGCGAGATGGCCGACGACGGGCATGTGGTGGGCAACCACTCCTGGTCGCACCCGCTCATCCCGAAGCTCTCCCGCCCCGCGATCCGCGACGAACTGGGGCGCACCAGCGAGGTGGTGGACCGGGCGCTCGGGGCCCCGCCGGCCTGGTACCGCGCGCCCTACGGCGCGTGGAACCGCAACTCCTTCGAGATCGGAGCCGAGTTGGGCATGGAGCCCATGGCCTGGACCGTGGACACGCTCGACTGGAAGACGCCGGGCACCGGCCGAATCGTCCGCCGGGTGCTGGACGGAGCGGCGCCCGGCGTCGTCGTCCTCTCGCACGACGCGGGCGGCGACCGCTCGCAGAGCGTCGCGGCCCTGCGCCGCTATCTTCCCCGGCTGCTGGACTCCGGCTACCGCATCACGGTGCCGCGCCGCCTCTGAGCCGGGGAACGCGTCCACGCGCGACGGTGCCCCCGGCGGCCTCGTGAACCCGAGGCCGCCGGGGGCACCGGCCGTGGTGGGGCGCGCCGCTGTCAGCGGGTGTCGACGAGCCGGGCGAAGACCACCACGTTGCCGTCGTAGCCGCCCGCCTTGGAGTAGCCCCCGCCGCAGGTGATGACCCGCAGCTCCGCGTGGCCGGTGTCGCCGTAGACCCGGGGGCCGGGGAAGTCGTTCTTGGAGAAGACCTCCACCCCGTACACCTCGAAGATCCCGACCCGGCCGTCGTAGCGGGCGACCTCGACCCGGTGCCCCTTCTGGAGCGAGCCGAGGCCGTAGAAGACCGCGGGCCCGGACATGTTGTCGACGTGGCCGACGACCACGGCGGTGCCGCGCTGGCCGGGGGCGATGCCGTTCTGGTACCAGCCGGCGAGGTTGGGGTCCTCGGCGGGCGGGGCGTCGATCCATCCGTTGGCGTCCAGATTGACGTCGATGACCGGGGCGTCGACGTCGATGGACGGGACCTTCACCCGGGAGGCCGGGGCGTACGGCAGCGGCTGCACCGCCTCGCCCTCCACCGGCGGCCCCGCGGTGTCCTTGCCCAGGTCCAGCGAGGCGGCCGCCGCGGGCTGCGGGGGGCCCGCCTCCCCGAACTCCGTGCCGTTGCGCATGAGGGCGAGGCCGCTGAGCAGCACCAGGGCGACCGCACCCCATGGCACACGTCTGGTCCGCTCGGCGCCAGCGTAGTCCCGGCCCATGGTTCTCCCTTCGTCGCGACGCTGTGAACGCTAAGGGCGTCGGGTCCGGGCGGCGATCAGAGAGGGGCGAACGGGTGGCGGCGGGGTCGGGCCCCCTGCCGGGCCCTGCCGGATGCCTGCCCATCGGAGTAATGAGCAGATAAAAGTTCTGACGGGCTGTGACCTGCGGCTCCGTCAGTTTCGCGGGTTTTCGTACGGCGTGTCGCGTCACCGGGGTGGAGCAACGCCGAAGTGCGAGCCGCCGGTCCGCTGGTGAGTGTTCGTCATGGGAGGCGTTTTCGTCGATCCAGCCCGGGGGACGAGCCCCCGGGGGCGTTTCCCGCTGGAGGTTCACACGATGCGTGTCTCACGCGCTCTCGCGGTCACCGCGACCGCTTTCGCGGCCGTCGGGCTGGCGGCCCCCATGGCCGCCGCCACCAACGGCCCGGTCAACGTCGCCGTCAACCCCCACTCCGTCCACCAGGGCGGCACGCTCAAGATCACCGCGCAGGGCTGCGGTCACGGCGGCAAGGTCTGGTCGAACGCGTTCCCGACGACCACCCTCTCGCCGGGTGACGGCACCAACTACGCCCATGCCCGGGTCCGGAACAACACCACGCCGGGTCAGTACCACCTCTCCGTGAAGTGCAGCGACAACGACCGGATCGCGACGCACAAGTTCACCGTGCTCGCCGGCAACCCCTCACAGGGCGGGCTCGGCGGCTCGATGGGGCCGAGCTCCGTGGAGATGCAGGTCGGTGGCGGTCTGGTGGCCGCGGCGGCCGTCGGCGGCGCGGTCTTCCTCGTCCGGCGCCGGCGGACGAGCCATGCGGCGTTCTAAGGCGTCGAACCTCCCGCCCGGCCCGATACGCCCGTCGCCCCGAGTCCTGGACCAGGACCCGGGGCGACTGTCGTGCGCCGCATGCTCGCGGTCAGTGGCGGCGGTCGGCGGTGCGACGGCGCGCGAAGTAGAGGGCGCCCGAGGCCGCCACGGCCACCAGGGCCGCTCCGGCGGCGACCTCCACCGTGTCGGTGGAGCCGGAGCTTCCGCCGAGGCCGCCGCGCACGCCGCCCGGGATGAGCGCCGTCGAGCTGGCGGTCGGAACGGTGGTGGGCCTGGGGGTGGGGGTGCTCGTGGCGCCGCCGGTGATCGTCAGGTTGACGTTGCGGGAGGTGCCGGTGGAGCCGCACGCGAACGTCACCGCGTACACGGCCCCCCGGCGGGCGTCCGCGTCGATGGTGGCGGTGGCCGTCGTGGAGCCGCTCGGGATGGTGGTGGTGTCGAAGATGCCCGAGGAGACGGTCGTCTCGCCGGTGCAGCCGCCGGAGCCGAGGGTGACCCGGCCGCCCGGTGCGATGACCGACGGGGCGATCGTCGGATTGAACGTGCTGGTCGCCCCGTCCGGCGCGGCGTGGGCGGCGGACGGGGCCAGCAGCGTCAGGGCACTGGCGCCGAGCAGGGCGAGCGGTGCGACACGTATCGCGCGCATGGTGGATCCTCCGGGTTCCCCGAGGGGCAGCTGCGGAACCAATTTCCACATAGCAGGAAAAATGCACCTCGATGCCCGACACGCTAGGAGGGCTTCCCCCGGCCCGCGATCGGGGTCCGGCGAATGGGTCAGCGGTGTCCCCCGGCCGGCTCACCGGCCGGCCGAGGGCGCGGACTCAGCGCGCGGCCCCCGGGAACATGTCGAGGAACGGGTCCGCGGTGGCCGAGATCCCCCGGCCGAAGGGCGCGTCGAAGTCCCAGATCAGAAAGAGCAGGAAGGCGATCAACGCGCTGAACAGGCCGGCCAGGAGCAGTTCGCGGAACGTTCTGCGGATCTGGAGGGTGAAGATCAGCCCCACGGTCACCAGCGCCCCGATGATCAGCCCGAACCAGACCACCCCCGGCATCGTCGCCCCGGCGTTCTGCCCGCGTGTGCTGCGGGCGTCGTCCGCCGCCGCCACCTGGTCGACCAGCGGCTGGTAGGCCTGCCCCTCGTGATCGGTCCTGGGCACGTAGTCGGTGACGTCCGCCCGTACCTTGTCCAGCAACTGGGTGCCGCGCTCGGTGAGCGTGTTCCGGTCGGACATCACCTTCCACTCGTCGTGCACCACATGGTTGACGTAGGCGTTGACGTCCGCCCGGATGCGGTCGCGGACCTCCACCGGGTAGACGGAGGCGCGCGCCTGCACCTCGTGCAGCGCCTGCGCCTCGATGCGGACGGACTCCTGGGCGGCGCTGCGTCCCTCCCAGACCCCGGCGATGGCGAGCCCCAGGACGATCGCGTAGACCACGCCGATCATCATCGTCATGTACTCGATGACGTCGGGCGTCTCGGACGGGTCGTCGTCATCCCCGATCCGCCGGTTGTTCAGGACGGCGATGGTGAGGACGACCGCGCAGGCGGACGCCATGGCAATGCTCAGTACGAGCCATTCGGACATGCATCTCTCCTGGTCAGCGGGATGATCGCGGCCGCAGCACGGCAACGGCGAACACCGCCGGGGCGGTGATGAGCAGCGTCAGGGACACCAACGACGGTCCGCTCCGCGGCTGTTTGCGGGCCGGTTTGCGGTACGTCGGCAGCGCGACGGGCCGGGGGCGCGGTGGTTCGGTCCGCTCCGGGGGTTTCGGCGACGGCGACGGCGACGGCTTCGGTGGTGGCGCGGGCGCCGGTGGCGGGGGAGGAGGCGGCGGAGGTGGAGGGGGAGGAGGCGGCGGTTCCGCGACTACCGGTGGCGGCGGTTCCGCGACCACCGGTGGCGGTGGCGGTGGCGGTGGAGGTGGAGGTGGTGGTGGGGGCGGCGGGGGAGGAGGCGGTGGGGGTGGCGGCTTCGGTGGTGGTGGTGGCGGTGGTGGCTCGGAGACCGCGACGCAGTCCCCGCCGCCCGCCACGGCGACCGACGAACTGCCGTCTCCCTGCCCGATCGTGGCCACCGCGCAGCTGTCTGCGGTGGCGGGCAGCGGCACGGCTGTCAGCCAGAGAAGTGCGGCGACCGTCGTGAGCCGCGCGATGCGTGATCCGTACACGTCCGCGAGCATGATCCACGCTGCCGGGGAACACGCGACACCTGCCGGTGATTCGCCTGATCGTGCGGTTAATGGGCCATTCGTGTTTGTCCGGTGGACGTCGCGTCTCTGTCCGGTGGACGTCGCTCGCCGCACTCTTCTCGGCGTTCCTCCGAACGCGCCCCCGTCGGCGTCCCGGACCCAGGGCCATGAACGGCGCGGTCCCGCGCCGGCACCGGAAGGGGTACGAGCTGCTGGGGGAAGCGGCCCGCGCCGACGGCACCAGCCAACTCACCGTCGGCGGCCGGCCGGTGTACCGGTACGCGAAGACACCGCACCGGGCCGGCTCAACGGGCAGGCGTGGGCGGCGGCACCTGGTTCGCCGCTGCCCCCGACGGGAAGAAGGCCGCGAAGAACGCCGATGGCGCCGACGTGGGTCAATCCGCCGATCCCGCCGAATCCGCCGATCCCACCGTTCCCGCCGGCCTTTCGGTCCGCAAGGGTAGGGAACTCGGCGACATCGTCGTCGACGGACGCGATAGGACGGTTTACCGCTTCACCAAGGACTCGGCCCGGCCGATGAAGACCGCGTGCACGGGCGACTGCCTCAAGAAATGGCCGGTAGTGGCCCCCATGGCCAAAAATGCGGTGGATGGTGTGACGACGAAGTGATTCGTCACCTTCGACCGCCCCGACGGGGTCAAACAGCAGACCATCGACTGCTGGCCCCCTCTACACCTGCGCGGGCGACGCCAAGCCCGGCGACACCAACGAGCAGGGGGCGGGCGGCACCTGGAACGCCGTTTCCCCCGATTCTCAACTGGTCGGCACTTCCCGGTGATCGCGCCCGGTCGAACACCCCCAGGAGCCCCAAGTCGCCCCGAACCACCGGGAAGCGGCGTCCGGAGTGCCGGTCCGTCGCTGTTCGCATACGCGCAGCGACGGACCGGCCGCCGATGCCACCGGAGTGTGACCAATAACGGATCGCTAATTTCCGTTTCCACTCGCTCTCTTGGCGGCCGATCAGTAGCCTCTGGTCAACACTGACCATGAACATGGCCGGATCGCCGTGGCGACTTGTTGGAGACATCGATGGAGCGTCCCGCCTGGGCACCGCAGGGCATTGACATTTCGGTGCCAAGCGTGTCTCGCATGTACGACTTCTATCTGGGCGGATCGCACAATTTCGAGGTGGACCGGGAAGCCGCGCGCAAGGCCATGGAGTTCCTTCCGGGTCTTCCCAAGATCATGCAGGCCAATCGCGCCTTTATGCGCCGGGCCGTCCGCCACGCCGTCGACATCGGTATCGGCCAGTTCCTGGACATCGGCTCCGGCATACCGACCTTCGGCAACGTCCACGAGGTCGCCCAGGCCGCCGACCCCGGGGCCAAGGTGGCCTACGTCGACCACGACCCGGTCGCCGTCGCCCACAGCCGGGCCGTCCTGGAGGGCAACGACCGCGCGGCCATCGCCGCCGCCGACCTTCGCCGTCCCAAGGAGATCCTGACGAACCCGGAGATCACCGGACTGCTCGACCTGGACCGGCCGGTGGCGCTGCTGCTGGTCGCGGTCCTCCACTTCGTGGAGGACGCCGACGACCCGCGCGGCGCGGTCGCCGAGCTGCGCGAGTCACTGGCCCCCGGCAGCCTGATCGTCCTGACCCACGCCTCGTACGAGGGCATCCCGCTGCCCAAGGAGGAGGCGGCCGGCACGGTAGGCGTCTACCAGAACATCCGCAACCCGCTGATCATGCGCTCGCGCGAGGAGATCGGCCAGTTCTTCGAGGGCTACGAGATGGTCGAGCCGGGGCTCGTGTCGATGCCCGAATGGCGGCCCGACACCCCGCAGGCGCCGGAGCAGGAAGACCCGTACGCCTTCTCGGGCTTCGCAGGGGTTGGGCGCAAGGCGTGAGCACTCCCGCCCAGGCGTCCGGGGAACCGGACGCGGAACCCGACGGTCCGGAAGGCCGGCTGCGGAGATTCGCCAGAATCTGGAGCCGGGCCATCTTCCCCCTGACGGCCACCTCTCTCACCCGGCCGGAGTTCGAACAGCATCTGCTGCCCCTGGCACGCGAGCTGAACGGCATCCTGCACGCCCACCCCTTCGACGCCTCGCCCGCCCAGCGGATCGGCGAGGCCCTGATCGACGCGCACTGCACCGACCCGGACGCCCTCAGCTCCACGCTCGGCGTCGTCGACTCCTACCTCGTCCTGTACTGCGGCGGCCACGGACCCGGCGCGCTCTCCACCGAGGACGGCCGGGCCCGCTGCGCCCGGATCCAGCACACCCTCGCCGCCGGCTTCACCGGGGCCCTGCGCGAGCGCACGCTCGCCGAGCAGGAGGCCATCGCCCGCTCGGCGCTGACCGCCCGCTCGGACGCCGAACAGGCCCTGCACGCCACGGAGGCCCGGTTCCGCGCGGTCTTCAAGGACGCCGCCATCGGCATCGGCGTCGCCGACCTGGACGGCAACATCCTGGAGATCAACGACACCCTCACCAAGATGTTCGGCGGCCTGGAGAACCACGTCCGCAGCCACAAGGTGAACGAGTGGGTCCACCCCGAGGACTCGCCGCAGGTGTGGAAGTACTACGACGAGCTGGTACGCGGCGAACGCGACCACTACCGGGTCGAGAAGGCGTACTACCGCAACGACGGCACCGTGCTGTGGACCAACCTCACCGTCTCGCTGCTACGGGATTCCGAAGGCCGTCCCGAGTACCAGCTCGCACTGATGGAGGACACCACCGAGCGGCGGCTGCTCAATCTGCGCCTGCGCTACGAGGCCACCCACGACGCGCTCACCGGGCTGCCCAACCGGACCCTGTTCTTCGAGCGCCTGGAGAAGGCCCTCGCCGCCCAGGAGGGAATCCGCTTCGGCCTCTGCTATCTGGATCTCGACGGCTTCAAGGCCATCAACGACAGCCTCGGCCACGCAGCCGGCGACCGTCTCCTCGTCGAGGTCGCCGACCGGCTCCAGAGCTGCGCCACCGCGCGCGGCGAGATGGTCGCCCGGCTCGGCGGTGACGAGTTCGTCGCGCTGACCACCGGCCCGGACACCGCCGAGGAGGTGGACGAGCTGGCCGGCCGCATCCTGGGCGCGCTCGCCTCCCCCATCCGCCTCGACGGCCGCGAGCTGACCGTCCGCGGCTCCATCGGCGTCGTCGAGGGGCCCTCCGGGGAGCGCAGCGCCGCCGAGGTGCTGCGCAGCGCCGACATCACGATGTACCGGGCCAAGGCGGCGGGCGGCAACCGCTACCAGCTCGCCGACGCCGAGGCCGACGCGCGCGCCATCACCCGGCACGGGCTGACGACCGCGCTCCCGGCCGCCCTGGACCGGGGCGAGTTCTTCATCGAGTACCAGCCGCTCGTGCACCTGGGCGACGGCACGGTGCACGGCGCCGAAGCGCTCGTACGGTGGTGCCATCCGCAGCACGGGGTGCTCGGCCCCGACCGGTTCATCCCGCTCGCCGAGCACACCGGGCTCATCGTGCCGCTCGGGCGCTGGGTGCTGGAGGAGTCCGTACGGCAGGCGAACTTCTGGCAGGAGCGGCACAGCGACGGAGGGCCGCTGCGGATCAACGTGAACCTCTCGCCGACCCAGCTGCACCACCCCCACCTCGTCGCCGAGACGGTCGACGTGCTGGAGCGTTCAGGTCTCGAACCGGGAGCGCTCTGCCTGGAGGTGACCGAGTCCGCCCTGATCGGCGCCGACGACGATCTCCTCAAGCCGCTGCGGCAGCTCGCGGAGATGGGCGTCGACATCGCGCTCGACGACTTCGGCACGGGCTACTCGAACCTGGCGAACCTGCGCAGGCTGCCGGTGAGCGTGCTCAAGCTGGACCGTTCCTTCACCCGGGGCATGCAGCAGCACCCGGCGGACCCGGTCGATCTGAAGATCGTCGAGGGCATCGTGTCGCTGGCCCACAGCCTGGAGCTGGCCGTCACGGTGGAGGGCGTGGAGACGGGCGCCCAGGCCGAGCAGCTGCGGCTGCTGGGCTGCGACACCGCACAGGGCTGGTACTACGCCCGCCCCGGGGCTCCGGACCGCATCCACTCCCTGCTGCTGGCGGACGCGGTCTGAGCCCGGCCGGGGCGCGGAGGGACCTTCGCGCCCCGGCCGGTCAGCCGGAGGAGGGCCGGTGCTCCAGCAGCATCCGCTGGAGCTCGCGCGCGGCCCGGGGCGGAGCCACGTCGCTGCGGTGCGCCAGCGCGATCGTGCGCCGCAGCCCGGCGCCGGCCAGCGGAGTCCTCCGCAGGTCACTGCCCGCCCGGGCGGCGGCCATGCTCGGCACCACGGCGATGCCGAGCCCCGCCCGTACGAAACCGAGCACCGCGTCCATCTCGCCGCCCTCGACGGTGAACGTGGGCTCGAAGCCCTCCGCGCGGCACGCGGCCACGGTCAGCTCCCGCAGGTTGTACCCGTGCCGGAACATCACCAGCGGCGCCCCCTCCAGATCCGCGATCCGGATCCGGCCGCCCCGCCCCGGGGGCGGCTCCGCCGCCGAGGACACCACCACCAGGTCCTCGTGCAGCAGTTCCACCGTGGTCAGCGCGGGGGAGGCGGCCGGCATGGGCAGCACCACCAGCGCCAGGTCGAGCGCTCCCCGCGCCAGCTGACGCACCAGGTCGTGCGAGCCACCCTCCTCCAGCAGCAGCCGTACCCCCGGATGCCGGTCGTGGAAGGCGCGCAGCATGTCCGGGAGCAGCCCGGTGCACAGGCTCGGCGTCGCCCCCAGCCGCACCCGGCCGCTGCGCAGCGAGACCAGCTCCTGGACCTCCTGCCGGGCCGTCTCCGCGTCGGCGAGGATCCGCCGGGCGAGCGGCAACAGTGCCTCGCCCGCGTCGGTGAGAGCGATATTGCCCCGGGCCCGGCTGAACAGGTCAGCGCCCAACTCCGTCTCCAGCGCCCGGATCTGCTGGGAGAGCGAGGGCTGCGACACATGCACCGCCTCGGCGGCCCGGGTGAAGTGCCGGGCCTCGGCGACGGCCACGAAGTAGGTGAGCTGTTGGAAGTGCACCCCTCGACCCTAACGGCTATCGATAGTGAATGCCTATGGAGATGAGCCAGGCCATGTCTTGGACTGATCGGGTCGTCCGCCCCTAACGTCGTGTCCATGGCATTGGCAACGCGGACGGACCGACGGCCGTCGATGACGCGTACGCTCTGGGACTCGACCGTCGGCAAGAAGACGATCATGGCCGTGACCGGTCTGGTCATGCTCGGATACCTCGTCGCCCACATGGCGGGCAACCTGAAGATCTTCTTCGGACCCGGCGAGTTCGACGGGTACGCCCACTGGCTGCGCACCATGGGCGAACCGGTACTGCACTACGAGTGGGCGCTGTGGCTCGTCCGGGTGGGGCTGGTCGCGGCCGTCGTGCTGCACGGCGTCTCCGCGTACCAGCTGAGCCGGCGCGACATCAGGGCGCGCCCGGCCAAGTACGTCCACAAGAGGCCCCGGGCGAGCTACGCCACCCGGACCATGCGCTGGGGCGGGATCATCCTGGCGCTCTTCATCGTCTGGCACATCCTCGACCTGACGACCGGCACCGTGCACACCAGTTTCGAGGCCGGGCACCCCTACCAGAACGTCATCGACACCTTCTCGACCTGGTACGGCAACGTCATCTACATCGTCGCCGTGCTCGCCATGGGCCTGCACGTCCAGCACGGCTTCTGGAGCGCCGCGCAGACCCTGGGCGTCGGCAACGCGACCCGCGACCGCATCCTGAAGACCCTCGCCAACCTCCTCGCAGCGGTGCTGACGGTGGGCTTCATCTCCGTACCCGTCGCCGTCATGACCGGAGTGGTGAGCTGATATGCCCGACTACACGCAGTACGCCACGGGCGAGCCCGTGGTCGACACGAAGGCCCCCGAGGGGCCCGTCGCCGAACGCTGGGACACCCGCCGCTTCCAAGCGAAACTTGTGAACCCCGCCAACCGGCGCAAACACACCGTCATCGTCGTCGGCACCGGTCTCGCCGGCGGAGCGGCCGGCGCCACACTCGCCGAACAGGGCTACCACGTCGTCCAGTTCTGCTTCCAGGACTCACCCCGGCGCGCCCACTCGGTGGCCGCCCAGGGCGGCATCAACGCCGCGAAGAACTACCGCAACGACGGCGACTCCATCCACCGGCTGTTCTACGACACCGTCAAGGGCGGCGACTTCCGCGCCCGGGAGTCCAACGTCCACCGGCTGGCGCAGATCTCGGTGGAGATCATCGACCAGTGCGTCGCCCAGGGCGTCCCCTTCGCCCGGGAGTACGGCGGCCTCCTCGACAACCGCTCCTTCGGCGGCGTCCAGGTCTCCCGTACGTTCTACGCCCGCGGCCAGACCGGACAGCAGCTCCTCCTCGGCGCGTACCAGGCGCTGTCCCGGCAGATCGCGGCGGGCGGCGTCGAACTCCACGCCCGCACCGAGATGCTGGACCTGATCGTGGTCGACGGAAAGGCGCGCGGCATCGTCGCCCGCGACCTGGTCACCGGGGAGATCGAGAGCTACTTCGCCGACGCGGTCGTCCTGGCCACCGGCGGCTACGGCAACGTCTTCTACCTGTCGACCAACGCCATGAACTCCAACGCCACCGCCGTCTGGCGGGCCCACCGGCGCGGTGCGTACTTCGCCAACCCCTGCTTCACCCAGATCCACCCCACCTGCATCCCGCGCACCGGCGACCACCAGTCCAAGCTCACGCTGATGAGCGAGTCGCTGCGCAACGACGGCCGCATCTGGGTCCCCAAGGCCAAGGGCGACGACCGCCCGGCCAACCAGATCCCCGAGGACGAGCGCGACTACTACCTGGAGCGGATCTACCCCGCCTTCGGGAACCTGGTGCCCCGCGACATCGCCTCCCGCGCCGCCAAGAACGTCTGCGACGAGGGGCGCGGCGTCGGCCCCGGCGGACAAGGGGTCTACCTGGACTTCGCCGAGGCCATCGGCCGGATGGGCCGCAAGGCCGTCGAGGCCAAGTACGGCAACCTCTTCGACATGTACCAGCGGATCACCGACGAGGACCCCTACACGGTCCCCATGCGGATCTACCCCGCCGTGCACTACACGATGGGCGGCCTCTGGGTCGACTACGACCTCCAGACCACCATCCCCGGCCTCTTCGCCATCGGCGAGGCGAACTTCTCCGACCACGGGGCCAACCGCCTCGGCGCCTCCGCCCTGATGCAGGGCCTCGCCGACGGCTACTTCGTCCTGCCCTCCACGATCAACGACTACCTCGCCCGCAATCCGCACACCGACACCGTGGACGGGGCGCACCCCGCCGTGGCGGAGGCCGTGGCGGAGACCGAGGACCGGATCAACCTGCTGCTCTCCGTCGACGGCGACCGCACCCCCGACTCCTTCCACCGCGAGATCGGTGAACTCATGTGGGAGTACTGCGGGATGGCCCGCACCGAGGACGGTCTGTGCAAGGCGCTCGCGAGGATCCCGGAAATCCGCGAGGAGTTCTGGCGCCGCATCAAGGTCCCCGGCACCGGCGAACAGTTCAACCAGTCGCTGGAGAAGGCGAACCGCATCGTCGACTACCTGGAGCTCGCCGAGCTCATGTGCCTCGACGCCCTGCACCGCGCCGAGTCCTGCGGCGGCCACTTCCGCGCGGAGTCCCAGACCCCGGACGGCGAGGCCGAGCGGCGCGACGAGGAGTTCTCCTACGCCGCCGCCTGGGAGTTCACCGCCACCGGCGGTGCCCCTGTCCTGCACAAGGAAGACCTCGTCTTCGAGTACGTCCACCCCACCCAGCGGAGCTACGCATGAAGCTCACCCTGCGCGTCTGGCGTCAGCGGAACGCCGAAGAGCCCGGCGCCATGGCCACCTACGAAGTCGACGGCATCTCCGCCGACATGTCGTTCCTGGAGATGCTCGACACCCTCAACGAGGAACTCACCCTCGCCGGGGACGAGCCCGTCGCCTTTGACCACGACTGCCGTGAGGGCATCTGCGGCGCGTGCAGCCTCGTCATCAACGGCGACGCCCACGGCCCGGAGCGCACCACCACCTGCCAGCTCCACATGCGGTCCTTCGCCGACGGCGACACGATCGACATCGAGCCCTGGCGGGCCTCCGCCTTCCCGGTCATCAAGGACCTGGTCGTGGACCGCTCCTCGTTCGACCGGATCATCCAGTCCGGCGGCTACATCTCCGCCCCCACCGGCACCGCCCCGGACGCCCACGCGACCCCGGTGCCCAAGCCGGACGCCGAGCTGGCCTTCGAGAACGCCGAGTGCATCGGCTGCGGCGCCTGCGTCGCGGCCTGCCCCAACGGCTCGGCCATGCTCTTCACGGCCGCCAAGGTCAATCATCTCAACGTCCTGCCGCAGGGCGCACCCGAGCGCGAGACCCGCGTCCTGGACATGGTGGCCCAGATGGACGACGAGGGCTTCGGCGGCTGCACCCTGACCGGCGAATGCGCCACGGCCTGCCCCAAGGGCATCCCGCTGCCCTCGATCGCCGCGATGAACAAGGAGTGGCTGCGGGCGACCCGCAAGGTCCGCCGCTGAACCGGGCGTTGACCCCGGGGGTCGATCCCGTACGGTTCCACAACCGTACGGGATCGACGCGCTGCCCCCGTCGGCTCAGCGCCGCAGCGCCTTCGCCAGATACGGCGCCGTACGGCTCCCCGCGACGCCCGCCACCTCCGCCGGGGTGCCGGACGCGACGATCCGGCCGCCCCGGTCACCCCCCTCGGGGCCCAGGTCGATGACATGGTCCGCGCCCGCCACCACGGCCATGTCGTGCTCCACGACCACCACCGTGCTCCCGGCGTCGACCAGGGAGTGCAACTGCCGCATCAGCACCTCCACATCGGCCGGATGCAGCCCCGTCGTCGGCTCGTCCAGCAGATACAGCGTGTGCCCGCGCCGGGCGCGCTGGAGCTCCGCCGCCAGCTTGATGCGCTGCGCCTCGCCGCCGGACAGCTCCGTGGCGGGCTGCCCGAGCCGCAGATAGCCGAGGCCCACGTCCAGCAGGGTGGTCAGCGCGCGCTCGGCGGCCGGCGTCCCGGCGAAGAAGGACGCAGCCGACTCCACGGTCAGCTCCAGGACCTGAGCGATCGTCAGGCCGTTCAGGGTGACGTTCAGGGTCTCCGGGTTGTACCGCGCGCCGTGGCAGTCCGGACAGGGCGCGTAGGTGCTCGGCAGGAACAGCAGCTCCACCGAGACGAACCCCTCGCCCTGGCAGGTCTCGCACCGCCCGCCGCTCACGTTGAACGAGAACCGCCCCGCCGTGTACCCCCGCTCCCGCGCCGCGTCCGTCCCCGCGAAGAGCTTCCGCACGGCGTCGAACAGGCCGGTGTACGTGGCCAGATTGGACCGGGGCGTACGGCCGATGGGCTTCTGGTCGACCTGGACGAGCCGGTCCACCGCCTCCAGGCCGGTGGCCGCCGCGCAGTACCGCGCACCCGGCCCGGGCTCCTCACCCGCCTGCCGGTCCGCCAGCACCCCGGCGAGCACCTGGCCGACCAGGGTCGACTTGCCCGAGCCGGACACCCCGGTCACCGCCGTGAACACCCCGAGCGGGAACGCCGCGTCGATGCCCCGCACATTGTGCCGCTCCACGCCGGTGAGCCGGATCCACCCGGCCGGCGCCCGCGGCTTCCGTACCGGCGCGGGCCCCTCCTCGAACAGGAACCGCCGCGTCGCCGACTCCGGCACCCGGGCCAGCCCCTCGGGCGGCCCGCTGTGCAGCACCCGCCCGCCGTGCTCGCCGGCCAGCGGACCCACGTCCACCAGCCAGTCCGCCCGCCGCACCACGTCCATCTGGTGCTCCACCACGAAGACCGAGTTCCCGGCCTCCTTCAGCCGGCCCAGCACCCCGAGCAGCGCCTCGGTGTCCGCCGGGTGCAGCCCGGCCGACGGCTCGTCCAGGACGTAGACGACGCCGAAGAGCCCCGACCGCAACTGCGTGGCCAGCCGCAGCCGTTGCAGCTCCCCCGAGGACAGCGTCGGGGCCGTCCGGTCCAGGCTCAGATAACCGAGCCCCAGCTCCGTCACCGTCCCGATCCGCGCCAGCAGATCACCGGTCAGCACCCGGGCCGTCTCCTCGCCGCCCGCCCCCGCACCGGACAGCACCTCGGCCAGTGCGGACAGCGGCAGCCCGGCCAGCTCAGCGACGGTCCGCCCCGCGAAGGTCACCGCCATCGCCTCCGGCCGCAGCCGGCTACCGCCGCACACCGGGCACGGGGAGCTCGTCAGAAAGCGCTCCGCCTTCGCCCGCAGGGCCCGGCTCTTGGTATCGGCGAAGGTGTGCAGCACATAGCGCCGCGCACTCATGTACGTGCCCTGGTACGGGCGTTGGATCCGGCCCGCGTCCCGTACCGGATGCACCGTCACCACCGGCTGCTCGTCGGTGAACAGGATCCACTCCCGGTCCTTCTCGGGCAGCTCGCGCCACGGCCGGTCGACGTCGTGGCCCAGCGCGTCCAGCACATCGCGGAGGTTCTTGCCCTGCCACGCCCCGGGCCACGCGGCGATCGCCCCCTCCCGGATCGACAGCGAGGGATCCGGGACGAGCAGCTCCTCGTCCGTCCGGTGGACGCGCCCCAGCCCGTGGCACTCCGGGCACGCCCCGACGGCGGTGTTGGGGGAGAAGGAGTCGGAGTCCAGCCGCTCGGCCCCCGGCGGATAGTCGCCCGCACGGGAGAAGAGCATGCGCAGCGAGTTGGAGAGCGTCGTCACCGTCCCGACGGAGGACCGGGCCCCCGGGGCGGAGCGCCGCTGCTCCAGCGAGACCGCGGGCGGCAGACCGGTGATCTCCCCGACGGCGGGCGCGCCCACCTGATGGATCAGCCGCCGGGCGTAGGGGGCCACGGACTCGAAGTAGCGGCGCTGGGCCTCCGCGTAGATGGTCCCGAAGGCGAGCGAGGACTTCCCGGACCCCGACACGCCCGTGAACACGGTCAGGGTGTCGCGTGGGATGTCGACCTCGACGTTCTTGAGGTTGTGCTCGCGGGCGCCGCGCACCCGGACGTACGGATCGTGGGGGGAGTGCATGGGGCTCGGCTCCGTACGGGTGGGTTCTGACGCCTGGCGGGACAAACAGTTCGATTCTAGGCGTCGGCGCCGACGGCGGCCCCTGGGATCCGGCCGCGCGCCTCACGGTGTGCAGGCGCGGGTGACGGCCTCGGTGTCCCAGTAGAACGGCCGCACCTCGGTGATCCGGCCGTCCCGGACGGTGAGGGTCTGCAGGATGGGGAACGTCAGCTCCCGCGCGGTCGCCCGGGACACGGCGCGGACGATCGTGCGCACCACCGAGGTCTCCCCGGTGGCCAGAAAGACCTGTTCCACCAGCTCGAACTCGGACCAGGTGTCGCTCATCGCCCGGAAGAACCGCTCCATGCCGAGATGCCCGCGCCAGACTCCGCCGTACGGGAGCCCCGCCGCCTGATGCAGGACCACATCGGGTGCGAAGCAGGGCGCCAGGAGGTCGAAGGAGGCCGTGCCCGGTCCGCCGGCCGCCAGATAGCGTGCTTCGGCCGTGTACATGGCGGTGAGGACCGCCCGGGAGTCCGTCGTCGGAGAGTGCGTCATGCCTCCCAGCGTTCCCGATCCTCGCGGGCGGGTCCGGCGGCTATCGGACGTCGAGGCTCCGCAGCGGAGCACGCCCGTCGGCCCGGTCCCGGGGCCGGACGATCCGGGAGAGCCGCCGCAGCGAGTCCACCAAACCCTCCCGGTCGTACGTACTGGTCGTGACGAGCACCTCGTCCGCCCCGGTTTCCTCGATCGCCCGCTCCAGCTGACCTGCCACCTGGTCCTCGGTGCCGTGGACATGGCCGTCCAGCCCCCGCTCGTACAGCCTCCGTTCCTTGGCCGTCATGGCGAGGGCCTCGACGCGCTCGGCCGGGGCCAGCGGCGGAAAGTCTCCACGCGTACGGGAGTACGCCATGGCCCACGCCTCCGGTACGAGCAGTCGGCGGGCCGCCTCCTCGGTGCCGGCGACGGCCACCGTGCCCGCGACGATCACCTCGGGCCGCTCGGCGCGGGCGGAGGGGCGGAAGTCGCGGCGGTAGACCTCGATGGCGCGCAGCACCTTCTCCCGGCCGCGCAGATCGCCGATGACGAGGGGGAGCCCGGCGGCCGCGGCGACCGACGCGCCCTCCCCGATCGCCAGGACGTAAGCGGGGATGCGCAGGCCCTCCGCCGGACGGGCGTGTACCCCGGGGTGCACCTGCTGGGTGCCGTCGATCCAGCCGAGCAGTTCGGTGAGCCGCCCGGGGAAGTCCTCGGCGTCCTCCTTGCCGTGGCCGAGCGCCCGGCGGACGCCGTCGGTGAACCCCACGGAGCGGCCGAGCCCCATGTCGATCCGACCGGGAAAGAGGGAGGCGAGCACCCCGAACTGCTCGGCGACGACCAGCGGCCGGTGGTTGGGCAGCATCACCCCGCCGGTGCCGACCCGGATGGTGGAGGTCGCGGCGGCGACAGCGGCGGCCAGCACCGTCGGCGCGGACCCCGCGACCCCGGGCACGCCGTGGTGCTCGGAGACCCAGAAACGGTGGAAGCCGAGCGCCTCCGCCTCCCGGGCCAGGTCGACGGTGTCGCGCAGCGCCCGTGAGGCGTCGTGCCCCTCACGGGTGCGGGAACGGTCCAGGACGGAGAAGCGGGTCGAGGCGATCACAGAGCTCACGCTCCCTTCAACACCGCCGCTCTCCCAGGATTCCCGCGAACGCCGCGGCTCTCCCAGGATCTCCGCGCGACGGCGGCCGACGCCGGGGGCCGACGGGCTTCCTAAGCTGGGGGCGTGGACAACGACGCACGGCCGCTGGCCGTATTCGACCTGGACGGCACGCTCGCGGACACCGCCCACCGGCAGCACTTCCTGGAAGGCCCGCAGCGCGACTGGGCCGGCTTCTTCGCCGCGGCCGTGGACGACCCGCCGCTCGCGGAGGGCGTGCGGATGGTGCTCGCGAGCGCCGAGGAGTGCGCCATCGTCTATCTGACCGGACGGCCCGAGCGGTGCCGTCGTGACACCGTGCGCTGGCTGAGCCGTCAGGGGCTGCCCGAGGGCACGCTGTTCATGCGGCGCAACGACGACCGGCGCCCCGCACGCCGGACGAAGCTGGACGTCCTCCGGCGGCTGGGGCGGAAGGGGCAGGTGCGCATGCTCGTGGACGACGACGAGCTGGTCTGCGACGCGGCCCAGGTGGCCGGATTTACTGTGGTGCGGGCCCGCTGGGCAGACCCGTCGGCGGTGCTGAAGGATGCCCAGGAACGCGAGGGGCGTACCTGATCAGGCACTTTCGTCGAGCCGGAAGCCCACCTTCAGGCCTACCTGGTAGTGCGCGATTCGGCCATCTTCGATATGGCCCCGCACTTGATTAATCTCGAACCAATCGAGATTGTGCAACGTTTCCGCCGCTCTTGCGACGCCGTTCCGGATCGCCTCGTCGATGCCCTCCTCGGAGGTTCCTACGATCTCGGTGACCCGATAGGTGTGATTCGCCATTGTTTGTCTCCTCTCCTGGGACCACGTTGCCCCAATCCGAGCTCTCCCGCGAGGGGGAGGATGGGGCGAATCGGGACGGGTGTCCGCCTTGACCTACTGAATGGTCCATACCAAAATTCAGCCAACCACCCGTGCGAGCACCGCCCGCAATCCCCCCACACCGGGTCCCGATTTCGTTGTGCCGTTTCGCAGAAGGTGACCACGTGAAAAACCGCATACTGGCCGGAGCCATCGCGCTTGTCTCGTCCGTCGCACTCGGTGGATGCGGCTTCATACCGGGTTCGGGCAGCGGTGACCGCACGGTGACGGTCTGGCTGATGAAGGACAGCGTCTCGCCCGGCTTCCTGGACAAGTTCACCCGCTCGTACGAGGAGGAGAACCCCTCGATCGAGCTGGACTTCAAGATCCAGGAGTGGAGCGGCATCGGACCCAAGGTTCTCTCCGCGCTGGAGGGCGACGCCCCGGACGTGATCGAGGTCGGCAACACGCAGGTCGCGCAGTACGCGGAGAGCGGCGGCCTGCGCGATCTGACCCTCGAGTCGATGCGCGATCTGGGCAGCGAGGACTGGCTGCCCGGCCTGGCCCAGCCCGGCAGCATCAACGGCGTGCAGTACGGCATCCCCTGGTACGCGGCCAACCGGGTGGTGATCTACAACAAGGAGATCTTCGAGGAGGCGGGCATCGACTCCGTCCCGAAGACGCGCGACGAGTGGATCGCCGCCACCGAGAAGCTCAACGGGGCGGGCAACCAGGGCATCTACCTGGCCGGTCAGAACTGGTACGTGCTCGCCGGCTTCATCTGGGACGAGGGCGGGGAACTCGCCGACGAGAACGGCGGCGACTGGCAGGGCGCCCTGGACACTCCGGAGGCCCTGGCGGGCATGGAGTTCTACCAGGAACTGCAGGCGCTCGGCGACGGACCCACGGACGCCGACGAGGAGAAGCCCCCGCAGACCGACGTCTTCGCCAAGGGTGACGTCGCGCAGATCATCTCGACTCCGGGCAGTGCCGCGCTCATCGAGCAGAAGAATCCCGAACTCAAGGGAAAGCTCGGCTACTTCCCCATTCCCGGCAAGTCCTCGAAAGCCCCCGGCTCGGTCTTCACCGGCGGCTCCGACCTCATCGTCCCGAAGAAGGCCGACGAACGCACCGCCGGCATCGCCGTCGTCAAGGCGCTGGCGAGCGAGAAGTGGCAGACGGAGCTCGCCCGGGGCATGAGCTACGTCCCCAACAAGCCGAGCCTCGCCCATGTCATCGAGGGCGACGAGGGCACCGCGGCGATGGCCGAAGGCGCCACCCGCGGCCGCGCCACCCCCAACTCGCCCCAGTGGGCCAGGGTCGAGGCGGAGAACCCGATCAAGCCCTACATGACGGCCGTACTCGAGGGCGGCGACCCGGCCCGCGAGGCCAAGGCCGCATCCGAGCGCATCACCGCCATGCTCGCCGGCAGCGGCTGATCCCACCCGGAGGGAGTCCACGGAAGACGGACTCCACGGAAGACGGACTCCACGGAAGACGAAGACAGACTCCACGCGGCACGGAGCCCACGCGGCACGGAGCCCACGCGGCACGGAGCCCACGCGACAGGAGTCCCCGGGGCATCGTGTCCCTGGGGATTCAGCCGTCGCACATCCCCGCTCCCCACAGCGGTCACGTCGAATCCAGCCGGTGACGGAAGAAGTAAGGGGCCGGGCCGTCGCACCCCGCGACAGCCCGGCAGCGCCCCTCACTCTTCCGTCCCCGGAGACCGCCATGACCGTGCTGCCCGTCGCCCCGCTCCCCGCCTCCGCCCCGCTCCCCGCCTCCGCCGGCGCCCCGGAACCGGCCTACCGGGTCTCCCTCGCCACCTGCCGGGAAGACGTACGAGCCGCCCAGCGCCTGCGCCACCTCGTGTTCGCCGGGGAACTCGGAGCCCGGCTGGAAGGGCCCGAACCCGGCCTGGACAGCGACGCCTTCGACGCGTACTGCGACCACCTGCTGGTCCGCGAGACCGGCACCGGGGACGTCGTCGCCACCTACCGGCTGCTGCCGCCGGACCGGGCCCGGATCGCCGGACGCCTCTACGCGGAGAGCGAGTTCGACCTCACCCGGCTCGCTCCGATCCGCGACGACCTCGTCGAGGTCGGCCGTTCCTGCGTCCACCCCGCACACCGCGACGGCGCGGTCATCGCCCTCGTCTGGGCCGGACTCGCCCGGTACATGGAGCGCACCGGCCACACCTGGATCGCGGGCTGCTGCTCCCTCCCGCTTGCCGACGGGGGCGCGAGCGCCGCCCGGAGCTGGAACACCGTTCGCGCGAGCCACCTCGCGCCGGAGAAGTACTGGGTCACCCCGCACCGGCTCTGGGACTCCGCCGCGCACGGCACGGAAGCCGGCTCCCGGGCTGAACTCCCGCCCCTGCTGCGCGGCTACCTCCGGCTCGGCGCCCAGATCTGCGGAGCCCCGGCGTACGACCCCGACTTCAACGTCGCCGACCTGTACGTCCTGCTCTCGCTGCGCCGCACCGACCCGCGCTACCTGCGCCACTTCCTCTCCCTGGCCCCGTTGCGATGAGCCTCTGGCTGCCCGTCGCCCCGTGTACCCCGGCCGGCTGCGCCCGGCACAGCGGGGCCGTACGCGCTTCCCTGCCCGCCGCCCTCATGCTGCTGGCCGGCTGCGGACTGGTCATGCTGGGGGTGGCCTGTGTCCCGCTGGTACGGCTGCTCGGGCCCGCCCCGCGGCGTCGCCTGACGCGGCGCTGGGCGCGCGCCGTCCCCCGGGCCTTCGGCGTACGCGTCACCGTGCGGCGGCATGCTCCGGAGACCGCCACGGGCGGCGAACTCGTCGTCGCCAACCACATCTCCTGGCTCGACATCCCGCTGATCGCCTCCGTACTGCCCGGCCGGATGGTCGCCAAGAGCGAGATCCGGCGCTGGCCCCTGCTCGGCCCCGTCGCCGCGCTCGGCGGCACCCTGTTCATCGAGCGCGACCGGCTGCGCGCCCTGCCCGCCGCCGTACGGGCCGTCGCCGCGGCCCTGCGTTCCGGCTCCCGGGTCGTGGTCTTCCCCGAGGGCAGCACCTGGTGCGGACGGGACGGTGGCGCTTTCCGGCCCGCCGTCTTCCAGGCGGCGATCGACGCCGGCGCGACGGTGAGGCCGGTCCGCATCGCCTACGGCACCGTGGAGCACCACACCGCGGAGCACCGCTCCCCACCGGCCGCGGGAGCCGTCGCGTTCGTCGGGACCGACCCGCTCGCCGTCTCCCTGTGGCGGGTGGTGCGGGCGGCCGGGCTCACCGCCCGGATCGACGTCCTCGCGCCGATCCCCGTGGACGGCGAGGACGGCCGCCGCGCTCTGGCCCGCAGAGCACGAGCGGCCGTCCTCGAACCCGGAGGCGTGCTCCGGTCCCGTCAGACCGCCGTGGCCAGCGACAGGGCGAACCGCCCCGCCGAGTCCGTCCACCACTGAGTCAGCCGCATGCCGGCAACGGCCAGCTCCGCACGGACGTCCTCCTGCCGGAACTTCGCCGACACCTCCGTACGCAGCTCCTCGCCGGCCTCGAACGGCACCACGAGGTCCAGCTCCCGGATCTTGACGCTCAGCGCCCGACGGGCCCGCAGCCGCATCTCGATCCAGCGTTCCCGCGGATTCCACACCGCGAGGTGATCGAACTCGTCGAGCGGGAAATCGGCCCCCAGCTCACGGTTGACGACATTCAGGACGTTCTTGTTGAAGGCCGCCGTCACCCCGGCCGCGTCGTCGTACGCGGCCACCAGCGTCTCCTCGTCCTTCACCAGGTCCGTGCCGAGGAGCAGCGCGTCACCGGGCGAGAGCAGCAAGCGCACCGACCGGAGGAACGCCGCCCGCTCCTCCGGCAGCAGATTGCCGATCGTGCCCCCCAGGAACACCACCAGCCGGGGCCCCGGTGTCCCCGGCAGGGCCAGGCCCCCGGTGAAGTCCGCGATCAGCGCGTGGACGGACAGCCCCGGGTGCTCGGCGAGCAGCGACTCGGCCGCCCCCGTCAGCGCGCTCTCGCTCACGTCCACGGGGACGTAACTGTGCAACCCGGGGAGCACGTCCAGCAGATGACGGGTCTTCTCGGACGACCCCGAGCCCAGCTCGATCACCGTCCGGGCGCCCGACGACGCGGCGATCTCCTCGGCACGCGCCTGAAGAATCTCCCGCTCCGCGCGGGTCGGGTAGTACTCCGGCAGCCGGGTGATCTCCTCGAACAGCTCGCTGCCGCGGGCGTCGTAGAACCACTTCGGCGGCAGGGTCTTGGGATGCCGGGTCAGGCCGCTGAGGACGTCGGCGCGCAGCGCCGCGTCCGTCGCGTCCACCGGCAGGGTGCGGGTCAGCAGGAAGGGACTCACGCGGTGGGCTCCTTGAGCGGGGTGAGCAGGACGTCTGTGGAGCTCGCGACCAGCAGCGTGCGGTCGGGGACCTCGCGCCAGAGCGGGTCGTCGTCGTACGGCTCCGAGGCGACCGCGGTGCGGTGGCCCGGTGTCGTGAGGTACCAGAGGGTGTCGCCCCAGGCGGTCGCCGTGATCGTCTCCCCGTCGGTGAGGAGCAGATTCAGCCGGGAGCCGGGCGCGGCGGCCGCGACCTCCCGCACGGTCTCCGCGACGGCGCGCGGCACATCGTCCCCCGCGTCGGTCCGGTGGCGGATCAGCGCCCAGATCAGCGCCGAGTCGTTACGGGCGGCCAGCGACAGGAGTCTCTCGGCGGGCAGGGCCGCGGCCGCGTCGGCGAGTGAGCCGGGCCAGCCCCGCACCATCCCGTTGTGGCTGAACAACTGCCGCCCGGCGGTGTACGGCGCGGCCGCGGCCTCCCCGTCCGCACCCGCCTCGGTGGCATCCCGTACGGCGGCCAGCAGCGCGGTGCTGCGTACCACCCGGGCCAGATCGGTGAAGGTCTCGTCGCCCCATATCGGTCCCTGGCGGCGGTAGCGTCCGGGCAGCGGGTCCCCCTCCGCGTACCAACCGACCCCGAAACCATCCGCGTTCACCGTGCCGAAGCGCTGGCGGCGCGGCGCCCAGGACTGCCGCACCAAGGCGTGCGGAGGCCGCAGCAGAATCTCTCCGAGCGCCACCGGCTCGCCCACATAGGCGATGTGACGGCACATCAGGCATCCCTCGCGGTGCGGAATCCGGAGAAGATCTGCCGCCGCACCGGAAGGTCCCAGTTGCGGAAGGTGCCCCGGCAGGCGACCTCGCCCACGGCGAACGAGCCGCCGCGCAGCACCTTGTGCCCCGGCCCGAAGAACACTTCCGAGTACTCGCGGTAGGGAAACGCCACGAACCCCGGATAGGGCTGGAAGTCGCTGGAGGTCCACTCCCACACGTCACCGATCAACTGCCCGGCCCCGGCGGGCGAACGGCCCGCCGGATACGCGCCGGACCGTGCCGGACGCAGGTGGCGCTGGCCCAGGTTGGCCCGCTCGGGCGTCGGGTCCTCGTCGCCCCACGGGTAGCGCCGGGAGCGGCCGGAGGCCGGATCGTGACGGGCGGCCTTCTCCCACTCGCTCTCCGTGGGCAGCCGCCGCCCCGCCCAGCGGGCGTACGCGTCCGCCTCGTACCAGCTGACGTGCAGCACCGGCTCGTCCTCCGGCACCAGCTCGGTCACCCCGAACCGGCGGCGCAGCCACGCTCCCGCCTCCCGCCGCCAGAACAGCGGTGCGGCCAGGTCGTGTTCACGGACCATGGCCCAGCCCTCGGGCGCCCACCAGCGCCTCTGCCGGTACCCGCCGTCCTCGATGAAGCGGAGGTAGGCACCACAGGTGACCGGCGAGGTGTCCAGACGGAACGCCGGCACGTCGCACCGGTGCGCGGGCCGTTCGTTGTCCAGGGCCCACGGCTCGGCGGAGGTCCCCATCGTGAACGGGCCACCGGGAATCAGGACGTCGTCCGGCAGCGCCTCGGCACCGACGGGCGGGGGCGGCGCGGGCGCGGTCAGCGCCGCGGGCCCCGCGCGCAGCTGATGGGTGATCAACATCGTCTCGTCGTGCTGCTGTTCATGCTGGGCGATCATGCCGAAGGCGAACCCGGCCCGCTCCAGCGGGCGCCCGCCCTCGTGCAGCGGTGCGCCCTCCAGCAGGTCCAGCGCCCGCCCCCGTACGTCGGAGGCGTACGTCCTGGCCTCGGCGGGGGCCAGCAGCGGCAGCGAGGGGCGCGAGGCGCGCGTGTGCTCGAAGGCGTTGTACAGCCCGTCGATCTCCGGGCGCAGCGCCTCCCGGCCGCCGACCGCGCGCAGCAGCCACTGCTCTTCCTGGTTGCCGATGTGCGCCAGGTCCCAGACCAGCGGTGACATCAACGGGGAGTGCTGAGCGGTCAGTTCGCCGTCGTCCACACTGTCGGTGAGCAGCGCGGTCCGCTCGCGCGCGGACAGTAGCGCGTCGAGGGCACGCCGCCGCAGCACCTCCGGATCGATGCCGGGCACGACAGGGAAGCCGGTCGACGCGGTGGAGCCGGCCGGATCGAAGGCGTCGGAGTGCTCGCGGTGCCGGGTGTCTTCACGGTGCTCGGTCATGCGGAGGCCGCCTTTCCGGGACGCGGCGGGGTGCGATCGTTGAGCGGGCTCGGGCCGGTCAGCGGGCTCGGACCGTTCAGCGGGCTCCGACCGGTCGACAGGCTCCGACCGGTCAGGTCGCCGGGCTCGGACAGGTCGTCGGCCGGGCATCGGCCCCGGGCGACATAGCGGTCGGTGAAGGCGGCCACGGTGTCGAGCACCGCCCCGCTCGCTCCCATCCGCTCCAGTGCCGGGAGCGCCGCCCCGAAACAGGCGGAGGCCGCGGCCCGCAGCTCCGGGTCGGCTAGCCCCTCACGGGCCGCCGCCGTCCAGAGCGGATTGCGGGGTGCGGCCTGTGCGCCCGCCGTCTCGGCCAGCGGCTTCACGGTGCGGTACACGGTCTCGGCGGCCTCCGGGTCGTCGAACAGGGCCGTGGCGACGGCGAGCGGCACCAGCCACCCGTCGGGCCCGCTCTGCGCGTCGATCATGCGCAGTTCGAGATGGCCGCGCGGCCGGACCGGAGGGAACAGCGTGGTGAGGTGGTAGTCGAGATCGGCCCGCACCGGCGGCCGGGGCGACCCGGTACGGATCCACTCACGGAAGGTCAGCCCTTCCGGCACGTCCCAGGGGCCCTCCTCGCACCGGATGCACAGCACGGTCGTGTCCAGCACGTGCGCGGCCCAGGCCTCGCGCGGGGCGCGCCCGGAACCGGGCGCCAGGGTCCTGCCCGGGTCCAGATCGGCCCACAGCGACTGCCGGGTGGAGCGCCAGCCGGTCCGGCGGCCCTGCTGGAACGGCGAATTGGCGAACGCGGCCACCAGCACCGCGCCCAGCAGGTGCGCGAGCTGCCAGCGCCGCCCGTAACCGAGCGGCCCCGGCTCCTCCTCGCCCGCGTCCAGGCAGACCTGGACCGACGCCGAGGTGCACATCATCGCCCGCCCCGCCGGCCCCGTACGGTCCAGCGCGGCCTCCATCGCCTCGTAGCGAGGCTCCCGCAGCCTGCGGCGCGGAGCCTGCCACGGGTCGACGCCGAGCCCGACCGGGGCGAGCCCCGCCGCGCCGAGCGTGGCGCGGACCGCCGCCAGATCGGCCGCGGTGGCGTCGACGCACTCCATGAGGGAGCCGGCGGGCTGCGAGCTGAGCTCCAGCTGCCCACCCGGCTCGAACGTCAGCGCCGCGCTCAGCGGCAGTGCGCGGACCGCCGCGACGGCGCTGTCCAGCCGTTCCTGGCCGACCGGAAGGTCAGGTCGTTCCCGGTCGTGGATGAGCCATTCGAGTTCCACTCCGACGGTTCGAGGCGGACCCGTCTTGAAACAGATGCCGCGCAGTAAATCCTCTGCCCCGCTCTCGTCGAGGGGGACGGCGTCCGGGCGCGAGCCGGTTGCGCCGGGAATGTCCAAGCCCATGGGGCCTCCTTCTCAGCCGTGTACCTACCAGCCAAACCCGTACCCGGAGATCGCACAAGGGTGCCCTCGAGACAGAAGAATCCGGTTGCGCCCAGGCCGGGTTCCCCGTCAGTATGCCCCGTATGCACCACACGGGGGAGCGCCGGTGAGCGCGCGGCTGCGCGGTATCGCGCGCGGGACACAAGCGGTCGTCGAGGCCGGGACATATCGCAACGCTGCAGGTCAGGACGTGTCCATTGCACGGGCCGTGGCCGCCGCGCTGTCCGGTACCAGGCTCTACGGGCCGGACCCGGTGCCCGTCGCGGCCCTGGACACCGACCGCACCCCGCACTTCGAGGTCACCGGCGAGAGCAGCCTCGCCGCGGCCCGCAGGATGACCGGCGAGGCACCCGGCCGCGTCGCCGTCCTCAGCTACGCCTCGGCCCGCAACCCAGGCGGCGGCTACCTCAACGGCGCGCAGGCCCAGGAGGAGGCCCTGTGCCGCGGCTCGGCCCTCCACGCGACCCTCCTGCGCGCCCCCGAGTACTACGCGCACCACCGCGCCGAACGCAGCGCCTTCTACACCGACCGGGTGATCCACTCGCCCGGGGTGCCGGTCTTCCGCGACGACCGCGGCGCCTTCCTGGACGCCCCGTACACCGTCGGCTTCCTCACCTCGCCCGCGCCCAACGCCGGGGTGATCCGGCGGCAGACCCCCGAGGAGGCCCACCGCGTCCCGGCGGCCCTGGCCTCCCGCGCCGAACGGGTGCTGGAGGTCGCGGCCGTACGGGGCTACCGCAGACTGGTCCTGGGGGCCTGGGGCTGCGGGGTCTTCCAGAACGATCCGGCACAGGTGGCGGAGGCGTTCCGGGCGCTGCTCGGCGAGCGCGGCCGGTTCGGCGGCCACTTCGAGCAGATCGTCTTCGGGATCCTGGACCGGGACCCCGAATCAGCCGTCCGGGCCGCCTTCGCCCGGACGTTCACCTGACCCGGGGACCGGCGTGTCCGGACCGAGCCCGGCGAGGCCTTACCGCCGCCCACTGCCCACTGCCCACCGCACCGCCGCCCACCGCGTCGCCCCCTCCCGCCGAGTCCACACCCCTCGCCACCGCGTCGCCGCTCAGCTCCAGCCGTACCGCTCGCGCAGCCGCCCGGCGACCCGGTCGAACCGCTCCCGGTCCAGAGCGCACGCCTCCCGGCGCATCCCGTCCTCGTGGACCCGCAGTACCCGCTCAAGGCCCGCCCAGGACGGCCGCCCCGAGCTGTCCCAGGGGCCCGCGCCCAGCGCCACCCACTCGTGCTCCCGGTCGTGCTGCTTGCTGGAGAGCTGGACGGCGAGCAGCGTGCCCGCCTCCTCGCGGGCCACGACGAGCACCGGTCGGTCCTTCCCCCGCCCGTCGTTCTCCTCGAAGGGCACCCAGGTCCAGACGATCTCACCTGGGTCGGGATCGCCGTCGCGATCGGGGGCGTAGGACGTACGCACGGAGCCCACGTCATCGGCGTCGGCCTGTGTCGTGGCGGTCGGCCCGCTGCTGCCGGGCACGTCAAAGGGGTTGTCGGATCGGTACGCGCTGTCGGGGAACGTCATCGCAACACCGTAGAACCTCCCCCGCCCGATCCCGGGAGCGGGGCGTCGGGCCGGGGCCGCGGGGCGGCGTTCCGGCCACCGTGACCGGAGCTGCGGGCCCCGGGCCGAAACCCACTCCCACGGGTCTGGAAGACTGCCCGACGCCATGAGCCAGTTACCCAAGCAGCCCGCCGAAACCTCCGTTCCGACCAGCGCCGATGTCGCGCGCCTCGCCGGAGTGTCCCGGGCCACCGTGTCATACGTACTGAACAACAACGCCACCGTCCGGATCAGCGAACCCACCCGACGCCGGGTCAGGGAGGCAGCCCTCCAGCTCGGTTACGTCCCGCACGCGGCTGCCCGCAGTCTGCGCGCCGGACACAGCCGCATGGTCCTGCTGCCCTCCGGTCACATACCGGCGGGACCACTGCACCAGTACTTCTTCGAGGAACTCCAGTCCGGGCTGCGCCGCCTGGACTACACCGTCGTCCAGTACGGCAGCGTCGGTCTCACCGCCGACGAGGCGGCCACGGCCTGGGCCGAACTGCGGCCCGTCGCCGTCGTCGTACCGCCGGGCATCGCCCTCACCCCCCACGGCACGGGCATACTGACCCGCTCCGGAGCCAAGGCGGTGATCACCCTGGGCCCCGGCCCGGTGGCCGGAGCGCACGGCCTGGTCATGGACCAACGCCAGGTCGGCGCCAGCGCGGTGGAACACCTGCTGGCCCGCGGCCGTCGCCACATCGGCGTGGTCATGCCCCAGGAACCGGGCCGGGTGCCCTTCTCCGAACCCCGCCTCATCGGGGCACGTCGCGTCGCCGAACCGGCGGGGGCCCGCGTGTGCCCCCTCCCGCTGTGGTACGAGGAGGAGTCCGCTCACCAGCTGGCCGCCCGCTGGCCGGAGCTGGGACTGGACGCGGTGTTCGCGTACAACGACGAGTACGCCATGCTGCTGATGCGGGCCCTCCAGGACGCTGGGGTGACCGTGCCCGCCGACACGGCGGTGATCGGCGCCGACGACGCTCTCATCGGCCGGCTGCTGCGTCCCCGGCTGAGCACGGTCCGGATGGAGCTCGCCATGTCGCAGCCGCTGGCCGAGACGATCGACCGCATGGTCCAGCACCCGGGCGGACCACCGGTCCATCAGGACCTGCTCCGCACCAGCGCCGTGCACCGGGAATCCAGCTGACCGCCTCCGGCGCGACGACATGCGCGACGTACGGCGGATGTCTAGCGTCGGAGGCATGAGCCACCCGCAGAGTTACGAGCTCCTCCTGATCCCCGACCACAGCAGGACGCGGACCGGAGCCCCCGGCCGGCCGATCCGGTCCGCGGTCGTCGCCGCCACCGGCGAGACGGGGGCCACGGGCTACCCCCGGTACGCGGGCGAGGGCATGGAAGCGGACGTCGACCCGGAGACCCGGATGGTGGAGGCCGTGCTCATCGACGGCGAGGAACTGGACTTCGGCATGTCGGTCCGCGTCGCCGGGGCCGAGGGAGAGCGCCCCCCGCCCTGAGAGCGAGAAGCGGGAAGCGAGAAGGCGCGAAAGCGCGAAAGCGCGAAAGCGAGAGAACGAGGAGGAGGGGCAGGGCTGGGATACCCGGGCTTCCTGCCCCGGGCACGAACGAGGGCCCCGACCGCGTACACCGTCTTTACGGTGTCGGTCGGGGCCCCAGGGCCGTGCCGGGCGCAGGGCAGGTCGGACTTACGGGGCCTCCGGCTGCCCCTGGCCCGCCTCGGCCGCCCGCTTCTGCTCCTCGACGGACGTGCGGACCTCGTCCATGTCCAGCTTCCGGGCCTGCCCGATGACGTCCTCCAGAGCCGCCTCGGGCAGCGCACCGGGCTGCGAGAAGACCGCGACGTTGTCGCGGACGATCATCAGCGTCGGAATGGAACGGATCTCGAAGGCAGCCGCCAGCTCCTGCTGCGCCTCGGTGTCCACCTTGGCGAAGACGAGGTCGGGGTGGCGCTCGGAGGCCGAGTCGTAGACCGGCGCGAACTGCCGGCAGGGGCCGCACCAGGAAGCCCAGAAGTCGATCAGGACGAAATCGTTGTCGCTGACGACCTGATCGAAGTTTTCCTTGGTGAGCTCGACGGTGCTCATACGGGGGATACCTCTTCCTCTGCCGGTGGGGTCCTCACGGGTCCTGTCCGGCACAACGGTGACTGCACGTGCGCTATTCCGCCTGCCCATGTGGCCGGGGCGCACACCCGCGAGGACACTGTTCCCATGACTGACGCAGGGAAGAACTCCGAGCACTCCGAGTACGACGTAGTGGTCATCGGCGCGGGTCCGGTGGGGGAGAACGTGGCGGACCGGGCCCGCGCCGCCGGGCTCTCCGCGGCGGTGGTGGAGTCCGAGCTGGTCGGCGGCGAGTGCTCCTACTGGGCGTGCATGCCGAGCAAGGCGCTCCTGCGCCCCGTCGTCGCCCGCGCCGACGCCCGCCGGGTGCCGGGACTGAGCGCCGCGGTGCGGGGCCCCCTGGACGTGGAGGCCGTACTCGCCCACCGGGACGCGGAGGCGAGCCATTGGCAGGACGACGGCCAGGTCGCCTGGCTGGAGAGCGTCGGAGCGGACGTGTACCGGGGTACGGGCCGGCTCACCGGCCCCCGTGCGGTCACCGTCACCGCCCCCGACGGCACGGAGCACCGGCTCACGGCCCGGCACGCCGTCGCCGTCTGCACCGGCTCCCGGGCCGTGGTCCCCTCCCTCCCCGGCATCGAGGAGGCCCGCCCCTGGACCAGCCGAGAAGCCACCAGCGCCAAGGAAGCCCCGGGCCGGCTCGTGATCGTCGGCGGGGGCGTCGTGGGCGTGGAGATGGCGACCGTCTGGCAGGCCCTGGGCTCCGAGGTGACGCTGCTGATCCGGGGCGGCGGTCTGCTCCCGAAGATGGAGCCCTTCGCGGGCGAGCTGATCGCCGACGCGCTGACGGAGGCCGGGGCCCGGATCCGTACGGGCGTCTCGGTCACCGCCGTCCACCGCCCCGTACCGGACGGCCCGGTCACCGTCGACCTGGACGACGGCGACCGCATCGAGGCCGACGAGATCCTCTTCGCCACCGGCAGGGCCCCGCGCACGGACGACCTGGGCGTGGAGACGATCGGCCTCGAACCCGGCTCCTGGCTCACCGTGGACGACAGCTGCCGCGTCGACGGAACGGACTGGCTGTACGCGGTCGGGGACGTCAACCACCGCGCACTCCTGACCCACCAGGGCAAATACCAGGCCCGCATCGCGGGCGCGGCGATCGCCGCCCGCGCCGGGAACGGCCCCCTGGAGACCGCCCCCTGGGGCGCCCACGCGGCCACCGCCGATCACGCGGCCGTCCCCCAGGTCGTCTTCACCGACCCGGAGGCCGCGTCCGTCGGCCTCACCCTCGCCGAGGCCGAACGCGCGGGCCACCGCGTACGCGCCGTCGACTACGACCTGGCCTCGGTCGCCGGCTCCGGCCTCTACGCCGACGGCTACCGCGGCCGCGCCCGGATGGTCGTGGACCTGGACCGCGAGATCCTGCTCGGCGTCACCTTCGTCGGCCCGGGCATCGGCGAACTCCTGCACTCGGCGACGATCGCGGTCGCGGGGGAGGTCCCCATCGCCCGCCTGTGGCACGCGGTCCCGGCGTATCCGACGATCAGCGAGGTGTGGCTGCGGCTGCTGGAGACGTTCAGAGGGTAGGAACCGCCGTCGAGGTGCTGAGCATGGCTCGTGACGGTGCCGGCGCATCGCCCGCCCGAGGGGCGATGGTGTTGCGGCGGACGCTATCAGCGTGCAGCTGACGCCGGGCCTTTCACCTGACTGGAGAACGTCCCTCCGGCTCAGGACGAGCAAGTCATGGTCGCCGGGACCGAGTCGAGATCGGCGATGGCGATTCCCTGGCGTGGCAGCTGCTGGTTGGTCCGGGGTCTGGCGCGCTCAGCGCGCACGCCGCCTCCAGGGGCAGACAGGACCCAGGGCGACGCGATCGTCGCCGGTCGGCCGACGCCCCGATCCGGTGAGGACGGCCGCGGAGCACGTCGTACCCGACGGGTTACAGGAGCAGGACCTGCCATCAACATCGTGAAATCGTGAAATCGTGAAACACCTCCAGCAGGTTCGAGCTGCCAATCTGCTGCACTGATCCCGTTGTCATTCGTCGTCCAATGGATGACAATTCTGATGTCGTCGGCCCGCTGACAGAACGAGGGAGGTGCCGTGAACGCAGCAGACCAGCCGATCGCCGCCAGTGCCGGTGCACAGGGCCCGGCGTCCTTCATCGCCGCCGCGGCGGCCCTTGCCGCCATGGAGGACGCTCTGCGCGACGCGCAGCGTGAGTCCCCCGACGCCGTCGGCCCCGGCCCCGAGCAGGCGCTGGCCTCGCTGATGCTGCTGCGGCAGGTGCGCGAGCATCTCGCCGGCTGGGAGACCGGCCTGATCGAGACCGCCCGCGGCGCGGGCGCCAGTTGGGCCGATCTCGCCCGACCCCTCGGTGTCGCCAGCCGCCAGGCCGCCGAACGCCGCTACCTGCGCGGCCGCCCCGGCGCCGCCGGAACCACCGGCGAGCAGCGCGTGGCGGCCACCCGTCAGGCACGAGCCGCCGACCGCGCCACCGCCGACCGGGCCCGCGCCAACGCCGCCGACCTGCGCCGCCTCTCCGGGCAGATCGCCGCGCTCGCCCACCTCGCGCCCGGGGCCCGCTCGGCCCAGGACGCCCTGCACGCCGCTCTCGGCGCAGCCGACGCCGCAGAGCTCATCGCCCCTCTGGCCGGCATCCGCCCCTACCTCGACGCCCGCCACACCGGCCTCGCCGAATCCCTGGACGCCCTGGGCGTCCAGGCGCACAGCCACGCCCCCGGTGATGACTGACTCCCACCACGCAGAGGCACACCATGCGGGTGTGGCCCGACCCATGCCGAACCACGCCGGTGACGGTGAAGCCCCCGTCCCGGCCCTGCTCCTATCCCCTTCATGACGTTCCCACAGAAAGAGATCCCCATGAGCGGCAGTGTCGAGACGCTGGAATTCCAGGCGGAGACCCGCCAGTTGCTCCGGCTGGTGATTCACTCGATCTACTCGAACAAGGACATCTTCCTGCGCGAGCTGATCTCCAACGCCTCCGACGCCCTGGACAAGCTGCGGCTGGAATCGCTGACCGACTCCAGCCTCGAGACCGAATCGGCTGATCTGCACATCGCACTGGAAGTCGACGCGGATGAGCGCACCTTGACGGTCCGTGACAACGGCATCGGCATGACCCGCGAGGATCTGGTGGAGCTGATCGGCACGATCGCCAAGTCCGGCACCGCCGGTCTGCTGGAGAAGATCAAGGAGTCCAAGGACGCCGCCACCGCCGAGAATCTGATCGGGCAGTTCGGCGTCGGCTTCTACTCGGCCTTCATGGTCGCCGACAAGGTCACCCTCTGCACCCGGCGCGCCGGCACCGACACCGGCACCCGGTGGGAGTCCGACGGCGAGGGCACCTACGCCATCCAGGCCGTCGACGGCCTGCCCGTGGGCACCTCGGTCACCCTGCACCTGAAGCCCGCCGACAGCGAGGACGGACGCGCCGACTACCTCTCCGAGCCCAAGATCCGTCAGATCGTCAAGCAGTACTCGGACTTCATCCGCTGGCCCATCCGCATGGCCACCGAGCGCACCGCCGCCGATGGCGCGACCACCCGCGAGACCGAGACGCTCAACTCGATGAAGGCGCTGTGGGCCCGCCCCCGCACCGAGGTGACCGAGGAGGAGTACAACGAGTTCTACCAGCAGATCAGCCACGACTGGCTGCCCCCGGCCGAGACGATCCACATGCGCGCCGAGGGCACCTTCGAGTACGAGGCGCTGCTGTTCATCCCGTCGCAGGCGCCCTTCGACCTGTTCTCCCGCGACACCAAGCCCGGCGTGCAGCTGTACGTCAAGCGGGTGTTCATCATGGACGACTGCGAAGCGCTCATGCCCAACTACCTGCGCTTCGTCAAGGGTGTCGTGGACGCCCACGACCTGTCGCTGAACGTCTCGCGCGAGATCCTCCAGCACGACCGCCAGATTCACGGCGTGCGCCGACGCCTGGTCAAGAAGGTCCTCGGCGCCCTCAAGGACATGCAGTCCAAGGACACCGAGCGCTACGCGAAGGTGTGGGAACAGTTCGGCCGGGCCCTGAAGGAAGGCCTGGTCGAGGACACGGACAACACCGATGCCCTGCTTCAGCTGGTGTCGACCGCCTCCACCCACGACCCCGACAGGACCACCACGCTGCGCGAGTACGTCGAGCGCATGAAGGACGGCCAGGACACCATCTACTACCTGACCGGCGAGAGCCGCGCGATGGTGGAGAACTCCCCGCACATGGAAGCCGTCGCCGCGAACGGCTACGAGGTCCTGATCCTCACCGACCCCGTCGACGAGGTGTGGGTCGACCGGGTCCCGGCCTTCGACGGCCACCCCCTGCAGTCCATCGCCAAGGGCCAGGTCGATCTCGGCGACTCCACCGACGACGAGAAGGAAGACGACGCCGCCAGGGCCCAGCGCGAGGAGGACTTCGCCGCCCTGCTGCCCTGGCTGACCACCGCCCTGTCCGAACAGGTCAAGCAGGTCCGCCTGTCCTCACGTCTGACCACCTCGGCAGCCTGCATCGTCGGCGACGCCCACGACGTGACGCCGACCCTGGAGAAGATGTACCGGGCGATGGGCCAGCAGATGCCCACCGTCAAGAGGATCTTGGAACTCAACCCCTCACACCCGCTGGTCACCGCCCTGCGCACAGCACACGACGCGGACGCCGACGACCCCGCGCTCACGGAGGTCGCCGAGCTGATCTACGGCAGCGCGCTGCTCGCCGAAGGAGGCGACCTGGCCGATCCGGCCCGCTTCACCCGGCTGCTCGCCGACCGCCTGGCCCGCAGCCTTTAGGCAGGGTGCGGCCCGGCACGGATGCAGCCGCCTGTGCCGGCGTCCCGTACGGGGTGCCGGCACAGGCGGCTGCGGGGGCCACCGGCCCATGGAGCGGATGCCACCGCGACGTAGCGCGCGGTGGTGCGGCCGGTGTCGCAGGCGGACAGGAAAGCGAACTCCGCGTTCCGCAGGCGCAGCCGGGAAAGGTCCAGCACGCGGAACGGCGCGTGATCATGGTCGTGCAGCGCGAGGTGGCTGTCCGAAGGGTTGTCCGGGTCGCTGTACCCGTGGCAGGCGAAGTGCGCCCAGCCGCTGGACGGCAAGGCGTCGAGAACGGCGTCACGCGTCGCGTCCGCGCCGACCAGCACCGTGGCGCCGGGCATGCCGCAGCGCTCTGTCCGGGTCGTCGTCCGCCGTCACGTCCGCGGATGCGCGGTGCGCGGAGACCGCCTCGTCGAGCACCTCCGCCTCGCCCGTCCTGGTGGACCAGTCGGACAGCATGGCGCCGAGGTTGGAGAGCCGCTGGGCCTGGCCGGCGACCAGGACCGCGCCGAGGCCGACGGAGTCCCGCGCTCGGTCGACCGCCTCCGACGACACCCGCAGCTCCCCGGTCACCCGGAACCGGTTGTGCAGCATGACGGCGAGGATCCCGAGCGCACGCGGGTGGTCGTCCTGCCCGGCCGTGGCCTCGGCGGCACGACGAGCGACGTCGATCGCCTCCATGACGTGGGCCAGGTCCCCGGTCGCGTGGAACAACGCGTTCAGGTTGACGGCGAGGTTGCCCATGAACTGGGCCCGCAGCGGATCGCCCGCCGACATGCACGCGACCGCCTCCCGCTCGATGGTGACGGCCTCCGCGAGCGCCGCGTGGTCCCCGAGCCCTTCTCCGCGGATGGCCGGCGCCGTGGCGAAGTGGTCCAGCCGCTCGGGCCGCGGTGTTGAGGAGGTTGGTGCCGGCTCGTCCGTTGTGGGCCGCCACCCCACGAAATATACCCCCGGGGGTAAGAGTGTTACGGTGAATCGTATACCCCGGGGGGTAATTTTTCGTCGGAAGGAGACTCTCGTGTTCTTCGTTGAAGCCATCGAGCTGGAGGGCTTGGGCAACCGCAGCTACCTGGCCGGTGGCCGGCAGGCGGCGGTTGCCGTGGATCCGCCACGTGACGTCGACCGGGTGCTGGCCGCCGCGGCCCGGCGTGGTGTGGCGATCACCCATGTGGTCGAGACGCACATCCACAACGACTATGTGACCGGCGGTCTCGAGCTGGCCCGTATCACCGGAGCCGCTTACCACGTCCCGGCCGGCGCGCACGTCTCCTTCGCCCGAACCGCCGTGTCCGACGGCGACACCGTCGTCATCGACGCGGAACTGATCCTGGGCGCGGTGGCGACGCCCGGGCATACGCCGCACCACATGTCGTACGTGCTGAGCGAGGCCGGCAGGCCCGTCGCCGCGTTCACGGGTGGCTCTCTCCTCATCGGTACGGTGGGGCGTCCCGATCTCGTGGAGCCGCGGCTCACCGAGCAGCTGGCCCGTGCCCAGCACGCCTCCGCCCGCCGCCTCGCGGACGCGCTGCCCGACGGGACCGAGGTGCTGCCGACGCATGGGTTCGGCAGCTTCTGCTCGTCCGCCCAGGCCGACGGGGAGGCGACCACGATCGGCAGGGAGAAGGCGGTCAACCCGGCTCTCACCGTGGATGTGGACACCTTCGTCGCCGAGCTGCTGGCGGGGCTCGAGGACGTGCCCGCGTACTACGCGCACATGAGCCCCGTCAATGCGGCCGGGCCCGCCCCCGTGGACCTGACCGCGCCGGCCGTGGCCGACCCCCACGAGGTCGCCGCGCGGCTCGCGGCGGGGGAGTGGGTGGTGGATCTGCGTAACCGCGTCGCTTTCGCCGAGGGGCATGTCGCGGGGTCGTTCAACTTCGAGGCGGACGGCAAGCTCGCCACGTACCTCGCCTGGCTGATCCCCTGGGGCAAGCCGGTGACCCTGCTCGCCGAGTCCGCCGAGCAGCTTGCCGCGGCCCAGCGGGAGCTGGTGCGCGTCGGCATCGACCGGCCGGCGGCCGCCGCGACCGGCGGTCCCGCGGACTGGCTTCGCGCCGGCGAGAGCGCAGCGTCCTTTCCTCGTGCCACGTTCGCCGAACTGGCCGGTCAGGACAGGGGCCGGATCGTCGTCCTGGACGTACGCCGCTCGTCCGAACGGGCGGAGGGGTGGATCGAGGGCTCGGTGCACATCCCGATCCACCAGATCCACCGCCGTATCGGCGACGTGCCCGACGGCACGGTCTGGGTGCACTGTGCGGGCGGTATGCGCGCGGGCATCGCCGCGTCGTTGCTGGACGCGGCGGGGCGGGACGTGGTCGCCGTGGACGACGGTTTCGACGCCGCGGCCGCGGCCGGGCTGACCGTCGTCACCGAAGAAGGGTGACGACGATGTTCCTCTTCCGATTCCGAGGACGGGGAGAACGCCTGTCCGTCGGCGAGGCGCGCACCCGTACCGGCGGGGTGCGGCCCGAAGCCGTTCTGCTGGACGTGCGGGAGAAGTCCGAGTGGCGAACCGGCCACGCTCCCGGCGCGGTGCACGCGCCGCTGACCGCCCTGGCCGCGGGCGCGCCGCTCCCGGCTGCGGCGGCGCGGGAGAGGCCGCTGGTGGTGATCTGCCGTAGCGGGCAGCGCTCGCAGCGGGCAGTGAGGCTTCTCGCCGGGCGGGGAGTGGACGCGGTGGACGTCAAGGGCGGCATGATCGCGTGGGCCGCCGCAGGGCTGCCGGTGATCGACGAGCGCGGTGACGGCGGCTCGATAGCGTGAGCACTTTGGTTCTCGCCCTCGTCGCCGGGACGGTGATCGGGCTGGCGCTCGGTGCGCTCGGCGGCGGTGGCGGTGTTCTGGCGGTTCCGGCACTGATCTACCTGCTCGACTTCTCGGCGGCCTCGGCCGCCACGGCCAGTCTGATCATCGTCACCGCCACCTCGGCCACCGCTCTCTACGCCCACGCCAGGGACGGCCATGTCGCCTGGAAACCAGGGGTGTTGATGGCGGCCGCTGGAGTCCTTCCGGCGTTCCTCGCCGGAGCCGTAGCCGATCACCTGCCCGAAGCGGCTCTCACGGCCGCGTTCGCGGTGATCGCCGCCCTGGCGGCGCTGCGCATGTTGCGGCCCTCCTCGGCCGAGCCGACAGAGGGGGCGCGGCCCGCGAAGGCGGCCGGAGCCGGCGCCGGTCTCGGCGCCGTGACGGGATTCCTCGGGGTGGGGGGAGGATTCCTCGCCGTGCCCGCCCTCGTCGGAGTCCTCGGCCTGCGGATGAAGCAGGCCGTGGGCACCAGCCTCCTGGTCATCACCGTCAATTCCCTCGTCGCCCTGGTGGCCCGGTCGGGAACCGGCGACGACCTTCGATGGGAGGTGATCGCCCCGTTCGCCGGAGCGGCGATCCTCGGAGCCTGGGACGGCAAACGGCTGGCGGCGAAGGTCTCCGGCGCCACTCTGCGGAGAGTCTTCGCGTACACCCTGTTCGCGGTGGCGGCCTTCATGATCACCGACGTGGTCGCCTGAGCACGAGGGCCGCCCCGGCGTCAGGCGAGGGAGAGGAAGAGCTTCTCCAGCCGGGCGCGCATCTCGTCCTGGGACTCGGCGGAACGCCGGCCCTCCTCCACCTCGGTCAGGCACTGCTGGAGTCCGGTGGCGATAATCGCGAACCCCGCCCGGTCCAGCGCCCGCGACGCCGCCGCCAGTTGGGTGACGACCTCCTCGCAGTCCCGCCCCTCCTCGATCATCCGGATCACCCCGGAGATCTGTCCCTGCGCCCGGCGCAGCCGGTTCAGGACCGCTTTGAGTTCCGCTCCCGCCAGATCAAGCTCCATCATCACTCCTCATGAATACCCCCAGGGGTAATGTACTCCCCCTCGGTGGGGACCCCGCAGACAGAAAAGGATGACACCCGCCATGACCGCGCCCACCTCCCTCGCCACCCACGAGACCCGTAGTCGCCTCCACGAGCTGACCGTCATCGACGTCCGCACACCCGGTGAGTACGCCGGCGGCCACCTGCCCGGTGCCCTCAACATTCCCCTGGACCGGATCCAGCGGGCCCTCGCCGATATCCGGCAGGCCGCGGGACGGGGTGAGGTTCTGATCGTCTGCGCGTCCGGGGCCCGCTCGGAGAACGCCTGCCGGATCCTCGCCGAGAACGGCATCACCACCGCCACGCTCAGCGGTGGCACCAGCGCCTGGGCGGCCGACGGCCACGACCTGCACCGCCCCCAGGGAACCTCCCGTGCGGTCTGGGGCATGGAGCGGCAGGTCCGCCTCACCGCCGGAACCGTCGTGCTCCTCGGCCTGCTTCTCGGCCTCCTCGTCCACCCCGCGTTCCAGATCCTCTCGGCAGGCATCGCGGCCGGGCTGGTCTTCTCCGCCCTGACCAACACCTGCGGCATGGCCGCGATGCTCGCCAAGCTGCCCCACAACCGCACCGACGCGGCCGATCTCGACGCCACGCTCGCGGCACTGCGCGGGCGCTGACCGGGCGCGACGCGAGAGAAGCGCTCAGGACGCGAGGACGCGAGGGCGGGCGGGCCTGCGCCCCGGGGGCGCCTCAGCCCTCGGGGCGCAGGAGGCCGCGCTCGTAGGCCTTCACCAGCCGTTGCGGCACCTGGTGGACGGAACCGTCGATCGTGACGGGCACCAGCTGTGGCGTGACGGCCTTCCACTGGGCGCGACGGTGACGGGTGTTGCTGCGGGACATCTTCCGCTTCGGGACTGCCATGGGTACCACCTTCGTCGTTGATGTCGAGACGTTACATGGAAATGATAGTCATCACCAAAAAGCCGGGAGGGGTTACCTCGGCGAGTGGCCGCCGACCGCCCCGGTCCCCCGCGATGCCCGCTGCCGTGACCGCTCCCGCCGCGACACCGAGGTGACACACGGCTCGGGTACGGTGCGCCCGTTGAGTTGTCCGTGGGGTGGTGAGGGGAAAAGCGCGTGAGCTCGGTGGATGTCGCAGGGGGCGCGGGCGGGTTGCGGCGTCGGCTGGGCGTGTTCGATGCGGTGGTGATCGGCCTGGGGTCGATGATCGGTGCCGGGATCTTCGTGGCGCTGGGTCCGGCCGCGGAGGCCGCGGGTTCGGGGCTGCTGCTCGCCCTGGCCGTCGCCGCGGTGGTGGCCTACTGCAACGCGACGTCCTCGGCGAGGTTGGCCGCCCGCTATCCCCGGTCCGGTGGGACCTACGTCTATGGCCGCGAACGACTGGGCGACTTCTGGGGCTACTTGGCCGGCTGGGCGTTCGTCGTGGGCAAGACCGCCTCCTGCGCGGCCATGGCCCTCACGGTCGGCGCCTACCTGTGGCCCGGTCAGGAGCGTGCGGTGGCGGTGGTCGCCGTGGCGGCGCTGACCGCGGTGAACTACGCCGGGGTGCAGAAGTCCGCGCGGCTCACCCGGGTCATCGTCGCGGTGGTCCTGACGGTGCTCGCCGCCGTGGTCCTCGCCGCCCTGACCTCGTCCGGTGCGGACGCCTCGCGGGTGCGTATCGGCTCGGACGCCGGTGTCGGCGGGGTGATCCAGTCCGCTGGTCTGCTGTTCTTCGCCTTCGCCGGGTACGCCCGCATCGCCACCCTCGGCGAGGAGGTGCGGGACCCCGCCCGTACGATTCCGCGTGCCATCCCGATCGCGCTCGGCATCACGCTCGCCGTCTACGCCATCGTCGCCGGCGCCGCGCTGGCGGTGCTGGGCCCGGGTGGACTGGCGGACACGGCCGCCCCATTGGTGGACGCCGTACGCGCCGCGGGGGCCGGCTGGCTCGTGCCCGTCGTCCGGGTGGGGGGCGCCGTCGCGGCCCTCGGCTCCCTGCTCGCGCTGATCCTCGGCGTCTCGCGCACCACCCTGGCCATGGCCCGGGACCGGCACCTGCCGCACGCCCTGGCCGCCGTCCACCCCCGCTTC
The DNA here is from genome assembly GCF_028747205.1 of Streptomyces sp. CA-278952. NCBI lineage: Bacteria > Bacillati > Actinomycetota > Actinomycetes > Kitasatosporales > Streptomycetaceae > Streptomyces > Streptomyces sp. CA-278952. The sequence goes on along the minus strand of NZ_CP112880.1, from coordinate 479,649 downwards.
GGCGTCCCGCACCGCGCCGAACTCGCCGTCGGCGCTGTCGTCGCCGTGCTCGCCGCGACCACCGACGTACGCGGAGCGATCGGGTTCTCCTCCTTCGGCGTGCTGGCCTACTACGCCATCGCCAACGCCTCTGCCTGGACGCTCGCCCCCGAAGAGGGGCGGCCGAACCGCCTCGTCCCCGCCGTCGGCCTGACCGGCTGCGCGGTCCTCGCCTTCGCGCTGCCCCCGGACGCCGTGATCTCCGGCGTCGCGGTTGTCGTCCTCGGCGCCGCCGTCTTCGGTATCCGAAAGGCGGCGAGCGGCCGTTCGCTCCGCTGACCCGCGGCGTGATACCCAGGCGGGGTATAACGTGTCGCGGGTGGGGCAGGGGGGTCACACCGGACGGCACGGGAGGCGACGACCATGGACCACGGCACGCACCACACCGACCACGACCACGACCACGACCAAGACGGTCGGCGGACACCCGCGGGTCATGCCGGACATCGGAAGGGCGGGGCGACGTGGGGGACGGCCGCGAAGGCGACACTGCACTGCCTCACCGGCTGTGTGATCGGTGAGATCCTCGGCATGGTCATCGGCACCGCCCTGATGTGGGGCAACGTCCAGACCATGGCCCTGGCGATCGCGCTGGCGTTCGTGTTCGGCTACTCGTTCACCCTGTTCGCGGTCCGCAGGGCAGGGCTGGACTTCAGGACCGCGCTGAAGGTGGCGCTGGCCGCCGACACCGTCTCGATCGCGGTGATGGAGATCGTCGACAACGGCATCATCGCCCTGACGCCCGGGGCCATGGACGCCCATCTCTCGGACGCGCTGTTCTGGACGGCCCTGCTGGGCGGCTTCGCCGTGGCCTTCGTGATCACGACGCCGGTCAACAAGTGGATGATCGGTCGCGGCAAGGGGCACGCCGTCGTCCACGCCTACCACTGACGTGGCCTGAGGGGGCGACAGGTCGGTCAGGAGGAGCAGCGGCCGCCCGCCGCCCCGCCCTCGGCCGGTGCTCCGACACCGAGCCGGACCACCGCGGCGTCGGCGGTGGCCCCTGCCTCCAGGGCCAGGGGTTCGATACCCCGGTCGATCAGGTGGACCGCGGCGGAAGAACCCCTGCCGCCCTGGTTTGACGTGTGTCAACATAGGCGTATGTCGAATGTGAAGGTGCTGCCGCTGATCGAGCCCCCCGGCGGCCGGGGCGTGGTGCCGTGCTGTCCGCCCCTGACCGAGCGCCCGATGACCGCCGACGAGGCGCAGACGGCCGCGCGGATGTTCAAGGCGCTCGGCGACCCGGTGCGGCTGCGGCTGTTCTCGGCCGTGGCCTCGCACGAGGGCGGCGAGGCATGCGTGTGCGACATCTCCGACGTCGGGGTCTCCCAGCCCACCGTCTCCCACCACTTGAAGAAGTTGAAGGAGGCCGGGCTGCTGACGTCCGAACGGCGCGGAACCTGGGTCTACTACCGGGTGGAGCCCTCGGTGCTGGCCGGGATGGGCAGGCTGCTGACGCAGCCGGCCGCCTGACCGTGAGGGTGACGGGGTGGAGCGCGCGGTGAGCGGGGCGCCGGGAGTCGTGATCGCGCCGCTGACCGCGGACCACGCCGAGCAGGTGCTGGCGATCTACCGGGCGGGCATCGACGAGGGCAACGCCACCTTCGAGACCGGCCCGCCCGACTGGCAGAGCTTCGACGCCGCGAAGCCGTCCGGCCACCGCTTCGTCGCCCTCGGTGGGCTCGGTGAGGTCCTGGGCTGGGTGGCGGCCGGCCGGGTTTCGGACCGGTGCGTGTACGCGGGAGTCGTCGAGCACTCCGTCTACGTCGACCCCGCCGCGCGAGGCCGGGGGATCGCTTCCGTTCTGCTGGAGGCCCTGGTCGACTCCACCGAGCAGGCCGGGATCTGGACCCTTCAGGCCGGGATCTTCCCGGAGAACACCGCCAGCCTCGCGGTTCACGAGCGGGCGGGTTTCCGGGTCATCGGCATCCGCGAGCGGATCGGGCGCCACCGCGGCGTCTGGCGCGACGTCGTTCTCGTCGAGCGCCGCAGCCCCGCCATCCCCGGCAACCGCTACCTCGACCGGTAGCTGGACGACCCGGCCGGTCGTGGTGTGGCCGCCGTCCGCCCGATCCTCGACGAGATCAGGACCCTCGTCGAGGGGCTGATCGCCAAGGTCGCGCCGGAGGCGGTGGCCTAGCTGTACTGATGACGAGCGTCGTTGACGCCGGCTGGACCTGATCATGGTGAAGCCCCGTCACCCGGCGCGGGTGCGGCGCACGGGCGGAGGACCATCAGCGAGTCCTCCGGCGCCGCGATCATGGCGAAGGGGAACCGGTCGAGTTCGAGGCAGAGCGCGACGTCGTCCGGGTGGGCTCCCTGCCGTATGCCCTCCCTCAGTTCGGCGGCGGCGCGCGACCCGGCGGCGCGGCGCAGAAACGGGGTCGCGTCCGTCTTGCCCTCGTTGGTCCTTCGCGCGATGTACTGAGCGCACGCCAGATCTTCCTCGGCGCGCCCCTCCTCACCGGTGACCACGAACGTCGCGGCGTCGCACCCGTGTTGACGCAGGAGCCGAGCCGTCGCTCCCGCCACCACGAAGCCGCCGCACAGCACGAGCGACGCCTCCTTGACCGCGAGGGCACCGACCGTCCCCGCCGTGGTCTTCTGGACGACGGTCCGTCCGCCGAGGTCGAGGGAGCGCAGCAGGCCGGGGGAGTTGACGGTGTCGAAGCCGGGTGCGGGCGGACCGTCCTTGAGGGCCACCCAATCGGGATGGCGTGCCTTGAGCGCCAGGACGTCGGCCGGCGACTCGGCGAGGACGATCTTCTCCGCGCCTCGGCCGAACGCCCAGGCGGCCACCGTGAACGCCCGCATGACGTCGACCACGAACGCCACGGACGGAGTTTCGGCCAGCTCGGCGATGCCGAGGAAACGAGCTTCCATCCGGCCATGATCGCGTACGTTCGCCCCGGGGCACCCTGTCAGTGAGGCGGTTCACAGCGGCCGTCCCGGTACGTGGGACCAGGGGCCGGACGGAGCGCGAGAGCAGCGGCAGCGGTACGCGAGACCAGCGGCCGTCCTGGTACGCGAGACCAGCGGCCGAGAAGGAACGGGCGACCAGTTGCCGCGGCGGCCCGGGCCGCCGGAGTGCCCCGCGGTCACGACGCCTCGATGCCCAGGAGCTCAAGGGAGGCCGCCGCCGCCGGGGTTCGGCTCTTCCGGCCCCGGATCACGTACTCCTCACGGCCTTCGACGCGGAGATGGACCGGCTGAACGTCGCCCTGGCGGTCGGCACGCGACTGCGCTGGAGCGGCGGCCCGTCGCAGTGCGGTAGCTGAGCCGCCGGGCCTTCCTCGAGGCCGTCGTCGTCATGGACGACGCACCGGGCCCCGGTCCAGTAGGCGCGCCTTCAGCGCCACCGGGTCGCGGTGCGCGAGGCCTGGTGGCGCTGCATCTCTGTCTCAGGTCACTGGCTGACCTGCTGCAATTCCCAGTAGTGGGGTTCGATGGGAACGCGCCTCACCTCGACACGGCCGGTTACCTCGGGAATGTCGACTACCTTCCCCCACGAGTCGGATCGATCGCTGGGGGTGTGTTCGATGTCGGCCCACACCACGCTGCCGGGTCCTGCGGAGCCGAAGGACACGGTCCACTCGGCGTACTTGTCGGCACAGGAGTCGATGACCCTCACTCTGTAGTCGTTGTTCACGCCCAGGCAGGTGCGCGGGTTCGAGCCCGGTGTCGATACTTCCATCGTCCCGTTGGGGCGCTTGCGTACCTGCCAGTTCGCGGAGGTCGACGAGTTGTCCGTGCAGGCGCCCAGCCCGACGGAGCCGATGCTCGCGTGCGATCTGGGCCAGACCAGGCATGTGCCGTCCTGGAGAGCGGCGAACCGGTAGACCCCGTCGACGACTGGGGCGGCCTGGGCAGGTTGTGCAAGAGCTGCAGTGGCTGCAGCCGCGGCGGCCAAGGTTGCGATGATGCGTGAACGCATGGGGAGGGGCTCCTCGGAACAGCCGTGGCCGCGCCGATCATTGGCGCGGACGCGGTCGATGCACGCTCCGCCGGGGACGGCGGCGGCACCGATCCTGGACTACCGGCCGGCCCGGCAGTAGTCCGCACTGGCTGCTTTCATCCGCCTGGCTGAGCCGCGACACCCGATGGCGTGGCGCCGTGCCGTGGTCGGCTCCGCTCGTTCCTCCGGATTTCTGCGCCTCTGGTCGTACGTCTCCTACCTGATCCACGAGATCATCGTTCGAGTCGCGATAGGCCGGACCGGTGACACGCCGGTGACGTGGTCACGGCCGCTGACGCCGGGGGTGGGTCAGGCGCCCGCGTGCAGGTACCCGGCCCCGAGCGACGGATACCCGGCCCAGAGCGACGGAGTGCCGGGGAACTCGTCACGCGGCGCCAGGACCGACGTCCGGAGTGCGGCCGATGATGCGGCACAGGTACGAAAGCTCGCTGGACTGGGCGGTGGAGATCGAGCGGATGGCTGAAGCCATGGACCTGCCCGCGATCGAGCTGTTCTTTGAGCTGCTCGATGAGTTCCGGGCCGGTCATCCGAGTTCTACGGGCCCGTAGTGGGCGACTGCCCCTCCTGTTTGCAAGGCCCAGTAGCGATCTCCGTATGACCAGTGCCACCACTCTGTCGGGTAGTTGACCAGGCCTGCAGCAGTGAGCGCAGTGCCCAGGATCTCCCGATGGGAGCGAGCCTCGTCATTGATGTTGTCGGCCTCCGTGTAACAAGCGCCCGCGCTCTCCTCCGGAGAGGCGTTCATACGAGTGCCCATGTCAAGCTCGCGCCCGCCGTCATCAGCGAGCGTCAGGTCAACAGCCGCCCCGGCGCTGTGCGGTGCGATCTCCGGCGGGGACACGTAACGGCTGGCTGCCGATCGGACCTGCTCAGCACCCCATTCCGGGTGTTCGGCACGCAGTTGAGCTGCGTATTCGTCGAAGTAGCGACGCTGAAGGGACGGCGGGCGGTATCCCTCGACGAACAGCAGCCGCATCCCTTGAGGCAGTTGCGTCTGTGCTTTGAGGAGTCGATCGAGCACTCTTTCCCGCAGGTGGGCGAAGGCGCCGGCGGAGTCCTGCCATTTCCGTTCGTCGACCAGCAGGGAGCCGTCTCGGCGCACATCTGTGAGCCGTTCACCGCACTCGTGGACAGGCACGGCTGCGACCTTCGGGTCGGACATCAAAACGATCTCAGTCATGAAGCGATCATCTCGTGGCCTTGCGTCTGCCTTCAGGCGGGATCTCCTGGGCGGCTGCGACGACGCGTTTGCCGAATCGGGTCAGTTTCATGACCGTGCGGCGTTCGGCCCGTTTGAAGAGGGGCTGTCCGAGATCCTCTTCAAGACGGTTGCTCTGGATCACCGGAACGGACGGGTGGATCCCGAGGTCTCGGGCTGCTTCGGTGAGCGTGGACCAGGGCCGGGCTGCGGTCGGGTCGGGGCCCGGATTCAGGGCAGCCTCGGCCAGGGCGTCGGCGGCGGGCCGTACGCCTCCAGCAAGGCGTTTCGGACCGCTTGCCGCCCCGCCTGCCGGAACGCGCGGGGGTGGGAGTCCACTTCGTGCACCCTGATGGACCGCAGGACGACCGCTACCGCCACCGTGGTCCCGGGGTCCAGCGTCGTGAGTTCCGCCAGCTCCTCGCGTACGCCGGAGCCGAAGGCCTCGTGCAGCTCGGACGCCTCGGTGGCCGACCAGCCCGGGACCGTGCTCGTGTCCGCCGTCTCGAACTCCACACCCCCTTCCCAGGGTTCGAAGTCCGCCACCGCGATGGCCACGGAGGACGGGCACCCGGCCTGGCGGATGTACGCGGCCTTGACCGCGCGCAGGGGGCGGGGAGGGAAGGTCCTCGGCTCGGTGGTCATGCGCGCCACGGTATCGACCCCCCGGCGGCCTCCCCACCAAGTTTCCGCGGGGAGGCCGTCCGCTCAGGCGTCCCGGCGCAGTTCCAGGGTGCAGCACTTCACGCTGCCGCCGGCCTTGAGGAGTTCCGACAGGTCCACGCCGACCGGGCGGAACCCGCGCTCGCGCAGCTGTCCGGCCAGATCCGTCGCGTTCTGCGGCAGGACCACGTTGTACCCGTCCGACGTCGCGTTCAGCCCGAACGCGGAGGCGTCGGCGGCGGAGGCGAGGAGGGCGTCCGGGAAGAGCCGCCGCAGTACGGCCAGGCTGCCGGGGGAGAAGGCCGCCGGATAGTAGGCGATCGTTTTCTCGTCGAGCACGGTGAGGGCGGTGTCCAGGTGGTAGTAGTCGGGGTCGACGAGAGTCAGCCCGATCACCGGGCGGCCGAAGTACTCCTGCGCCTCGTCGTGGGAGCGGGGGTCGCTGCGGAACCCGGTGCCCGCCAGCAGCCAGTCGCCGGCCAGGAGGTAGTCGCCCTCCCCCTCGTTGACGAACGCGGCCGTGCGCGGTTCCGGGTATCCGTTGTCGCGCAGCCAGCCGTGGTAGGCCGGGCCCTCGGCGATGCGCTCGGCGTCGCGGAACCGGGCCACGAGGGCCCGCCCGTCGATGACGGTCGCGCCGTTGGCCGCGAAGACCATGTCGGGAAGGCCGGGGACGGGGTCGATCGTGTCGACGGTGTGTCCGAGGTGCAGGTAGACCTCGCGCAGTCGCTCCCACTGGGCGATGGCCAGCGGAGTGTCGACAGGCTTCGTCGGGTCCATCCACGGGTTGATGGAGTAGACCACGTCGAAGTAGGTGGGCCGGCACATGAGGTAGTGCCGGGCACGTGCGGTACGCATGGGCAGGGTCCCGATCGTCAGGGGCGGCCGGTTGGACGGCCACCCATCGAGGTGAAGTGCTCGGTCCGGGCGGCTCGTGGCCGTCAGCGGTCCGTACGCGCGTGATCGCCGGGCCGTGGTCGCGGCCGGAGCGGGCGTCGGCCCCGGTGGCGATCACGACGTGGTCGCCCTCGTGGTGGAAGAAGCGGCCCGGGGTGCCGCCCCGGCGCCCTCGGGTGCGGCGGCGGATCCCCTGCTTCTCGGGAGAACGATCAACCGGCGCGTAAGTAAAGCAAGGCTTGCCTAATAACGCAACGATGTGTCTCGGCCATGCCAGTTGAGTCCGCTGATGTGACGGCTGTCCGTAAACCCTTGGGCGGAGGGGGCGTTGAAGGCCGAATGGGTCAGGCCGCGCCCAGGTCCGACCCGTGCCCGAAGCGAGGGGCCGATGGTGTCCGCCGGGCCCCGGCGCTAGATTCCGGCGGACGGCCGGGGGCTCTGGGCGGCGATGTCCCACAGCCGTACGGCTCCGAGAACCACGCGCCCGCACAGCACACCGGACTCCGACGGACGGACTGCCCATGCTCTGTACGCGACTGACCAACGCGCGCATCCTCACGATGGACCCCCGGCACCCCGTCGCCCACGACCTGGGTATCTGGCGGGGACGGTTCGCCGCTGCGGGCGATCCAGTTCATGGTCGAACGCGCCTCCGCCTCGGGCCGCCTCGTCGGCCCTGACGAGGCCGTCACCGTGGACGAGGCGCTGCGGGCCTACACGGTCGCCGGCGCCCGCGCCTGCCGCTGGGAGGCGTCGGCGGGCGCCCTCTCACCTGGGATGCGCGCCGACCTGGTGGTGCTGGGCGACGACCCGCACCGCGTGGACCCCTCGGGGATCGGGGACATCGAGGTCGTCGAGACCTTCGTGGACGGCCGGGACGCCCGCATCGCTGGGTGACGCCAAGCTCGGCGCCATGCGTGCGGAGAAGGCGGCAGAGGCGGAGGACCGGTCGAGCGCCGCGTGGGTGGCCGTCGTGTCGTGCGAGAACCTGCCGGGCTGTCCGCGGCCCCCGGCGGCCCTCCGCGCCTGACTGCGGGGCCGTGGCGTCGACTGGATGCCCTTCGCCGGGAATCTCGTCCGCTTCGATCTCCTCTGCGGCGTCGGCGCGGACGGGCACTGGCACGGTCAGTACGTCGTCCGGGTCCGTGCGGACGCGCTACGCGTCCTGGGTCTGCACCCCGATCAGCCCGCCGCCACGGTCATCGGTCCCTCTCCGCCCCGCTGGTGGCACGCGGCATCCGAGCGCAACGCCGGACGGGGTCTCGGGCACTGACGGCCCGACCGCCGGCCCTCTCCCCCAACTCTGTTCACAGCGAGTCTCTTTGAGGATTGCCGGGCGGTCGGCCCAGCTCCTCCCCGGCAGTCGGGTGACAGCCCCACAGGCACTCCTGGAGGCAGTCCTGGAGGCGGCCCTGGTGGAGCCCGGTGGCAGAACAATAGGTCGCTCTTTTCGTGTTATTTAGGGTGAATGCGGACATTGGCCCGTAGGTTGGGGAGAAACGCCACCCGAGTGGCGTCCCGTGTCCCCGACCCGCAACCGCCCGGGACTCCGGCGGCCGCCGTTCCACCGGCCGCCCGAGTCCCGCGCCGCAGGTCATGAACGAGGAAAGGCAGGGCAGGTGAACGTGCTGGGGATCATCGCCTCCGGTGTGGCCGCGCTGTTCATCACGGTCGCACTCGCCAAGGTCGCCCGCCGTGCGGCGCTCCGCGCCCACGCCCCGAACGAACCGGGCGGACGTGCGCCACGGGCCGACGCGCTGCGCAGAACGGGCGGAGCGACGGCCGTGCTCGGCGTCGGCACGGCAGCCGGCGGGGCCCTGTGGCTCGGCGCGGCGGACGACTCCGCCGGCTCCGTCGCGGGGCTGCTCGCCGGGGCCGGGATCGTCGCAGCCCTGGGGCTCGTCCATGACCTGAAGCCGTTCCGGGCCGCTCTCCGCCTCCCCGTGCAGACGGCCGCCGCGGTCCTCCTCGTCTGGCTCGCCGGACTGTCACCGGCGGCGGGCCTCCTGGCCGTGCTCTGGATCGTCCTCGTCACCAACGCGTTCGCGCTGCTCGACCACGCCGACGGACTGCTGACCACCGTCGGGCTGGTCACCGCCGCCGGGCTGGTCGCGTGCGCCGCTGTCGGAGGAAGCCCCGCCCTCGCCCTCCTTCCGGCGACGCTGGTGGCGGGCCTGGCAGGCTTCCTGCTCCACAACTGGCACCCTGCCCGCCTCCGGCTCGGCGCGTCGGGTGCGCAGTTCACCGGATTCGCACTGGCCGCCTCCGGCGCGCTGATCCAGACGGCAGCCCCGTCGGGCCGAGCCGCCTGGGCCGCGCTGCCGGTCCTGGCTACGGTGGCCCTCGCCGACACCGCCCTGGTCCTGATCTCCCGCCGCCGCGCCGCGCGTTCCCCGCTGCGCGACGCGGACGACCACATCGCGCACCGCCTGCGCCGGGTCCGCGTCACCGTGCCGGGCACGGCGGTCCTCCTGGGCCTGTGGGCGGCTGTGCCGGTCACCACCGCGACACTGGTGTACGCGGAACTGCTGCACCCCGCGTTCCTCCTCCCGCCGCTGGCCGGGACCGTGGCCGCCGTCTTCGCGCTGCTGCGGATTCCGGCGTACGCACCGCTCCGCCCGGCCCGGCACCGTACCGCCACCCGGCGCACCACGGCGCCCACCACCGGCGCCGCGATCCCCTCCGCCGCCTCCGCGCAGCGTGTCGCGGGCCCGGCTCCCGGGAAGAGGCCGCCTGGCGGCACCGCCAGGACCGCCGCGGGGCACCCCACCGTGCCGCCCCCGCCCACCGGCCGGTCCGCCGCCGCGGTGGCCGCTGAGCGAAGCTGACGCCGCCCGGCCCCTGATCACCCCCGCAGCCGGCCGAGCGCGGCGCGGGCCGCCGTCCGCGCGTACGGGGCGAGCATCAGATACGGCGCCCAGGGCCAGGTGTGCCGCAGGCAGTACACGCACCATGGGCGGGGCGGCAGCTCCTGTACGGAGGTCACGCGGCGCAGCGCCTCCCGGACGCCGATCCCCGGCTCCCGGGATCCCGGAGCGCCAGGGCCGCCCCCGCACTCACCGGCATGCCCCGGGGCGACGAGAGCGTTCACCCCGGCCCGCCGAGCCCGGCAGCCGTGGTCGTAATCGCCCATCCGGTGGCGGAAAGCCTTGTCGGGGTCCCCGACGAGGTCGTACACGGCACGGGGCACCAGGACCACGCGCCCGTCGTACGTGTCGCAGGGCACGGGCCGGTGCTCGCCGGGCTCGACGAGGGTCAGGGAACGGCCCCGCCGGCCGGAGTACACCGTGTCCCCGTACGCGTTCCGCACCGCGCCCACGACGACGGCCCCGGGCCCGGCCGCCCCGGCCGTCCGCAGCAGCTTCGCGAGGGCGTCCGGGAAGAGTGCGACCCCGCCGTCGAGCCAGAGCTGATGCGTCCACGCGTGGGTCGGTCCGCCGGGCGCGCCGCCGAGCGGACCGCCGCCCCCGCCGCCGCTGCGACTGTTGCGGCTCGCGATGCGCAGCGCCAGGTTGTAGGGCGTGTCCGCGCCCACCGACATGACCTCCACCGCCGGATGCCGCAGCCGGACCGCCTCCGGCGTACCGTCGGTGCTGCCGGTGTCCACGAGGTGCACGCCGAGCGTCGTTCCGGCGGGGAGCCCGCGTTGCTCCTCCAGGGCGCGCAGCGCGGAAAGCGTTCGCGTACGGCGGTCGTGACTCGTCATCAGCACGGCCAGGTGAACGGAGTGCACAGCGGGCTCCTCAGCTCCTCAATCTCATCATTCACGCATAAAAGCTGATATTCCGCATAGGCTGGGCGGGTGAGTGCCGAACCGACCGCGAACCCGCCCGGGCCGACAGGGGGATCCGCGCCCCCGCGTTGGCCCGGCCGTCTCGTGCCGGTGCTCGCCTTCCTGCTGGCCGTCCTGGGCGTGACGACGGTCGCCCTGACCGCGACCGTCCGGTCCACGGTCGCCTCGCCCGGCTTCTACCAGGCGGTCCTGGACGAGGAGTCGGCCTACGACCGGCTCTACGGTGAGGTGCTCGTCGACCCGGAGATCTCGCCCGTCACCCGCGATCTGCTCGCCCACCTGCCCGTGCCCGAGGCCCTGGTGACGTCGAACATCAAGGTCGTCCTGCCGCCTGCCACGGTCCGGGCCCTCACCGACCAGCAGATCGAGGCGGTGACCGGCTATCTGCGCGGCGACCGTGACGAGCTCCGGCTGACCGTCGACCTGGCCCCGGTGCTGAAGAACCTCGCCGACCTCGCACGCGTCTACTTCGGCGACCTGGTGGCCAGTATCCAGGGGAGCGACCGGCCGGACTTTGAACGGTTCACCGCCGACCTCGCCACGGCGCTCGACGCCCTCAAGGAGGGCCGCGCCCCCGACCTGCCCACGCTGCCGCTCACCGAGGACCAGGCCGACCGCGCCGCCGACGCCCTCCTCACGACGGTCCCGGAGCGGGAGCGGGCGGCGCTGCGCCCCGAGATCGAGGTGGCCCTGGGGGAGGGAGACGTATCGACCGCGCTGGCAGCCACCGCGGCCGCCGCGCTCTCCGACGGTTCACGGACCGCCGCCGCCGACCTCCGCACCACCCTCCAGGACGGTACGTGGGACCTCACCGGCGCCCTGACCACCGCCGGGACGGACCTCACGGCCCTGGAGCGGGCCCGTGACGCCATCAGGCTCCTGACCCTGCTCCAGGTCGTCGCCCTCACCGCCGCACTGGCCGCGCTCGCGACGCTCTGGTTCACCGGTCCCGCCGCCCCGGCCCGCCGGCTGATGCGACTGGGGAAGGCGCTCGCCTGCGCGGGAGTCCTGACCGCCGCAGCCGTGCTGCTGACCCGGTCGATCACCGGGGGACGCCTCCTCACCACACCCTCATCCTGGGCCCCGAGCGTCACCGCGCTCGTCGACGACCTCCAGCGCAACGCCGTGGACCAGGCGGTCGCCACCGGGCTGAGCGCCGCCCTCACGGCCCTCGTCGGCGGCGTGCTCCTCACGGGCGTGGGCTGGGCGCTCCTGGTGCGCCCGGGTCGGATGCCGACCCCGACAGCGGTGCGGACGACGGCGGCGGGCGTGGCCTGTGCGGCGCTGGCCGGCGTACTGCTCGTGCCGCCCGTGTTCGGCCCGTCCGCACCCCGCCAGTGCCTGGGCGGCAGCCGCCTGTGCGAACTGCGCTACGACGAAGCCGCCTACCTCACCTCGCACAACGCCATGTCCACCACCGCGGACCGGTTCATCGGCCCCCTCCAGGACCCCGACATCACCACCCAGCTCAACACGGGCGTCCGGGCCCTCCAGCTCGACACGTACCGCTGGGAGCGCCCGCAGGACATCGCCGGGCGTCTCGACTCCCCCGAATTCACCCCCGAGCAACGACGCCTGATCACCGGCGCCATCGACCGGGCGAACCCGCCGCGCGAGGGACTCTGGCTCTGCCACGGCGTCTGCCGCGCCGGGGCCATCGAACTGGTCCCGGCCCTGGAGGACATCGGCGACTGGCTGCGCGCCCACCCCACCGAGATCGTGACGCTCATCGTCCAGGACGACATCAGCCCCGAGGACACCGAGGAGGCATTCCACGCCGCCGGCCTCGAGGACCTCCTGCACACCCCCTCGGCGGATCCTGACGCCCCGTGGCCCACCCTGGCGGAGATGATCGACAGCGGCCGCCGACTGGTGGTGTTCGCCGAGAAGGCCGACGGCCCGGCGCCCTGGTACCGCAACTTCTACCGGTACGGGATGGAGACCCCGTTCGCCTTCCGGAGCCCCTCCGAGATGACGTGCGAACCCCACCGGGGCGGTACCGGCAAACAGCTCTTCCTGCTCAACCACTTCATCACGAACGCGGGCGGCAGCCGTCTGGACGCCGGCCGCGTCAACGCCCGCGACTGGGTCCTGGAGCGGACGCGTGCCTGCGAGGCGGAACGCGGCAGTCCGGTCACCTTCATCGCCGTCGACTACACGACGGTCGGCGACGCGCTCGGTGCGGTGAACGAACTGAACACCCGCCGAACAGAAAGTGAGTGACAGGGCATCGGCGAGGGCAAGGGCCCTGCCCCGCGCGCCCGTTACCCGAAACCCCGGGGGAACCGCGAGGGGAGCGTGAGAGGCTACGTTCCCAGCGGCTCCCCACCGTGCGGACGGAGCCGGACCACTGCCGACAGATCGGGAAATCAGCGCCCATGACGCCTCCGAGCGACCCCGCACCGCACGGTGCCCCCACTGCCGTTCCCGCCCCCGGCGACGGGGGCCGACAGGAGCGCGCGGGCCGTCTGCTGGCCGTGAGCGACCTGCACGCCGCGGTGACCGACAACCGGGCCATCGTGGAGTCCCTGCACCCGACGTCCGACGCGGACTGGCTGATCGTCGCCGGCGACGTGGCGGAGACGCCCGAAGCCATCCGGTGGACGCTCGGACTCCTCGCGGAGCGCTTCGCCCACGTGATCTGGACCCCCGGCAACCACGAGCTGTGGACCCTGGCCCAGGATCCGGTCCAACTGCGCGGCCAGGCCCGCTACGACCACCTCGTGGAGCTGTGCCGGGACCTCGGAGTGACGACTCCGGAAGACCCGTTCCCGCTCTGGCCGGGCCCGGACGGACCGGTGGCGATCGCGCCGCTCTTCCTCCTGTACGACTACACCTTCCGCGCCCCGGGAACGCACACGAAGGAGGAGTCGCTGGCCGTCGCGCACGAGTCCGGCATCGTCTGCAACGACGAATACCTCCTGCACCCGGACCCCTACCCGACGCGGGAGGACTGGTGCCGCGCCCGGGTCGCCGCGACCGGACGCCGGCTCGCGGAGCACGACCCCGAGATACCCCTCGTCCTCGCCGGGCACTGGCCGCTGGTCCGGGAACCCACGTCGGTCATGTGGTATCCGGAGTTCGCCCAGTGGTGCGGCACCGAACTGACCGCCGACTGGCACCGGCGCTTCAACGTCACCGCCGTCGTCTACGGCCACCTCCACATCCCCCGTACGACCTGGTACGACGGGGTGCGCTTCGAGGAGGTCTCCATCGGCTACCCCAGGGAGTGGCGCGAGAGGGGGCACCCGCGAGGCCTGCTGCGGCAGATCCTCCCCTACGAGGGGCAACCCGCCCCACCGGCCCGCACCGACGCCGAACCGTCCGCGCAGCGGCGCACCCCCGGAGGCTCCTCGTGATCGAGCGACTGCTGCCCGCCGACGTCTCCTGTGCTGCCACCCGCGCGGCGACCGTCCCCGACGGAACCCTCTTCCCGGAGGAGGAGGCGCTGGTCGCCAAGAGCGTGGCCAAACGCAGGAACGACTTCGCGACGGCCCGCGCCTGCGCCCGGCGCGCCATGGCCGGACTCGGTCTGCCACCCGTGGCCGTGCTCCACGGCCACCGGGGACGACCGCTGTGGCCCGAGGGAATCGTCGGCAGCCTCACTCACTGCGAGGGGTACCGGGCGGCCGCTCTGGCCCACGCGAAGGGCGTGCTGTCGCTCGGCATCGACGCGGAACCGCACGCCCCGCTCCCCACCGGCGTACGGGAGTTGGTGACCCTGCCCGCCGAACGTGCCCGGATCGGTCCGCCCGTGCCGGAGGGGAAGGGCGAAATCCACTGGGATCGTGTCCTGTTCAGTGCCAAGGAGAGCGTCTTCAAGACCTGGTATCCGGTCACGGGCATCGAACTCGATTTCGTCGAGGCGGACTTGACGTTCCAGCAAACGGGCGGTCGAGGCGGCAACGACGACACGCCTCAAGGGGGCGCTGCCGCCGAGGGCACGTTCGCCGCGCGTCTGCTCCTCACGGACCCGGCCCTGCCGACGACGCTGCGCGGGCAGTGGCGGATCGAGGACGGCATCGTCGCCACCGCCGTACTGGTCCGGCCCGACTGGCGGGAGGGCGAGGGGGCGTGACGCCCGGTCGGCCGGGCTGGGCGGGTGCTGCGCAGTGACGCTCGGCGGACGGGGGGCGCAGGGCAGTGGCGTTCAGCCGGTCGTGGGGGCGCGGTGAGCGAGTGGCCCAGCCCCACGTTTCCCCGCCCGACCGCCCGCTGAGTTCGGCCAGCGGCAGCGGGCGAGGTCCATCCGCCAGAACGCCGAGCCGGCCGGACCACCGCGCCGGATCCCGGCCGGCCGGCACCGGTTCGGTCCGCGCCGCCGGCCCGAGCGCCTCGGCGGTCCCGCGGCACCGCCGGGAGGGCCGTTGCGTAAGGCGGCAGGGAGCGGAGGTCGTCAGGGTGCGGGTGAAGAGGCGTCGTGATCGCGGAGGCCGGTCTCCGTGCGGCGTGCCGCGTTGCCGACGATCTGTTCGAGGTTTTCCCGCACGTCGTGTTCCGGGCTCCCGTGCGGTGCGTACGCGGACACCGTGAGCACGAGGTCGCCGTTCCACAGGAGGAGGGTGCGGCCGGGGCTTCCCCGGTCGTCGGCCGGTATCGCGTAGGCGGCGTCGTGGACCTTCTCGGGCCCGCGTCCGTGGGCACGGTCGAGGTCCTCCTTGACGCGGTACGCGTGACGGGCGGCCTCGGCGGCCTCGTACACCGAGGCCCTGGTGCTGAGCTTCCAGAACGTGCCGTCCGGGGCCTTCAGGTCCGCGAGGCAGCCGGTCTGCTGGTAGAGCGGCCGCGCGCCGTTCTCGCCGATGCCCTCCTGGGCGTCGGGGGAAGCGGAGTCGGTGGTGCTGCCGAGGGTGAAGCCCTCGGCGGGCGCCTCGCCCCTGAGGAGATCGCAGGGTCTGCTGGTCCAGCTGTGGGTTCCCGGCGGGCGAGCGGTCTGCTCCGCCGCCTCCCGGTTCTTCCCGTCATCGCCACCGGAACAGCCGGCCGAAACCGCCACCGCCAGCCCGATGAGCGCGGCCGACCGCGCCCGGCCTAATGCGGCACTCCTGGATCCGTGCATCTACCACCCCTTCGTCCTGGAGATCCCATTGTCCGGTGCTCGCATCGACGGGTAAAGGTGACCGGGCCCGCACCGAATGGTGCGGGCCCGGCCGGTGACGCGGAGCGGCTCAGGGGCGCTCGGCTCCGGGGCTGAAGTCTCCGGTGAGGGCGGCGGCCAACCGCAGGTGCGGCGCCGCGTCGGCGCTGCGCCCCTGGCGCTCCAGCGTCCGGCCCAGCATCAGGTGCGCGTAGCTCTCCACCGGGTCGAGCTCCAGAACGGCCCGGAGTTCCTGCTCCGCCTTGCCCAGCCGGGCGGAGTGGTAGTAGGAGCGGGCCAGCAGCAGCCGCGGCGCGACTTGCTCCGGCGCTTCCCCGACGAGTCCGCCCAGGATCCGCGCGGCCGTCAGGTACTCCTTGGCCTCGAAGAACATCTGCGCCCGGTCCCACCGGTCGGCGGCGGTGCCGAACTCGTAGTAGGTCTCGGTCTCGCTCACGCGTCCTCCTTCATGTGGTGCGGGCCGGCTCCGGACCGCGCCGCCGTACGTTCAGCCATGACAACGCCGCACAATGGTTGAACATTCCACTAAAATTCTGGCGTGGGGCCCGGTGCTCCACGCTCCTACGGGAATAGGTTGAGAGCCATGAGCAATCTCGATCGCCAGGCCACCCCCTCCGTCTGCGGAGGGCGCGGCTTCGTCGTCGCCGAGCCCGTCCGTGAGCTTCTCGCCCCCCGCCGCGTCCAGCTCGGCGAGGGCACCGAGGTCCGCCGGCTGCTGCCCAATCTGGGCCGGCGCATGGTGGGCGCCTGGGCCTTTGTGGACCACTACGGCCCCGACGACATTGCCGACGAGCCCGGAATGCAGGTGCCGCCGCATCCCCACATGGGCCTCCAGACCGTCAGCTGGCTCCACGACGGGGAAGTCCTTCACCGGGACAGTCTCGGCAGCCTGCAGACGGTACGCCCCCGCGAACTGGGCCTGATGACCTCGGGTCGCGCCATCAGCCACTCCGAGGAGAGTCCGAAGGAACATGCCCGGCTGCTGCACGGAGCCCAGCTCTGGGTGGCCCTCCCGGAAGCGCACCGCAACATCGAGCCGCACTTCCAGCACCACACGGACCTGCCCGTCGTCACCGCCCCCGGCGTGACCGCCACCGTCATCCTGGGCGAACTGGACGGTGCGGCCTCGCCCGGCACCGCGTACACCCCCATCGTCGGCGCCGACGTGACCCTGGCCGGTGGCGCCGAGACCCGCCTGCCCCTGGACCGCGACTTCGAGTACGCGGTCCTGTCCATGTCGGGCGAGGCCGAGGTCGACGGCGTCCCCGTGCTGCCCGGCTCGATGCTCTACCTCGGCTGCGGGCGCACCGAACTGCCTCTGCGCGCCGTCTCCGACGCCGGGCTGATGCTCCTGGGCGGCGAGCCGTTCGAGGAGGAACTGGTCATGTTCTGGAACTGGATCGGACGTTCGCAGGCGGAGATCGAACAGGCCCGCCGGGACTGGATGGAAGGGGCACGGTTCGGCAAGGTCAAGGGATATGACGGGGCTCCGCTGCCTGCCCCTGAGTTGCCGGCGGTGCCGCTGAAGGCACGTGGAAGAACGTGACCCACCGGCGGCACCGCCCGCAGCAGCTTGCCGGTGGGCCCTATTCGCAGGCGACCCCGTCTCCGTCGCGGTCCAGGTGCCGTCCGTACCCGGGGTCGCCGGCTCTGATGGGTGCGGCGTCGGCGGCGCGGACCGCGGTGCAGTTCTTGTAGTACGCCGACGTGCTTCCCGAGCCGTCACTGCCTGCGTCCTCTTCGCGGGGTGCTGGCTTCTTCTCGGGTTTCGGCTGCGGTGGTGCCGCTGTGACCGTCACCCGCACCTTCTTGATCTTCGTGACCGTCGGGGCCGGCTCCGGGCTCGCGGTGACCGTGACCTTTGCCGTCTCCGTCACGGTCACGGTCGGGCCCGGCTTCGTCTTCGCTGCGGCTGTCTGTATGTCTTGCGGCTGTTCACCGGTCGTGCCGATTCCCACGCCCAGGACGAACAGTGCGCCTGCGGCGGGGAGAACGACGCGCTTCCGCGCCCACCGTGGACCGCCGGACGGAGGGGATGTGTGCGGCGTGACCGTACCGCCCTGCCCCCAGCCGGACTGACGCGACGGGTGCTGCGGACTGTTCCAATCCATGGTCCCCCCAGGTTGCTTCGTGGAGGCATGAACATAGCGAGCTGGATACCACCGGAGGATCCACTTCTTCCGTTAGTGACGGAGTTGTGATCAAACAGCGGGGGAGTAGCGAAACTGAACGATCCCGTGGCCGTGGAGCGACACCAGTTCATGGGGCGGCACGAGGCCGGAGAGCGGATCGGTCAGGCACTGAATCACGGCGGTAGCGTGCGCCACGTACTCCGCCCCGGCCGAAACGTACAAGACCGTGTCGTGCGCGGCTGGCAGGGCGTGTTGCGAGAATGCTGGTGAGATCCCAGGGGGATTCTGCGACCCTGGGCGCATGCCTCGACGCATCATGTTCGTGCAGCTGAAAACGGGTTACGACACCGACCGCGGGCCCTCGTGGATCGGGTGGGTGGACTTCTCGAAGACGTGGGGGACCGCGAACTTCCACGGGCGAACGCTGCGCCGTGCCGGGGGGATGTTCGATGCGAACTTCTACGACATCGAGACCGGCGAGGAGTTCTGGGTCTCCGGTCCGAAGCGGGACCGTGCCGACACCCGCTACGCCCCCTCGGACCCTGCGGTCGAGCCGGACGCAGCCGATGCCTATGAAGCCTTCCTGGATGGCGCGCCTCTCCCGGGCCGGGAGAACGGCTAGATCCGGAAGCACATTGCCAGTCGGAGCCATTCGTTGAGAACTGCGACCAGGACGGTCGTCTCGTAGCGGACGGCGAGCTTGTCGCATGACGTGGCCGATGGCCTTTCCCGTCGCCGTGTCACAGGCGGTCTGCGCTGGTCGGCATCGGCGAAACCGGGAGGCTTTCAGCACGCCAGGTCGCTACGGCGCCGGCTGACACGATCAGTCCCATGCCGACGACCACCGGTGCGGAGAGAGCTTCGGCGAGGGCGAGGGCGCCGATGAGTGCGCCCATCACCGGGTCGAGGGAGAACAGCGTCGCGACCACTTTGGCGCCGGCCATCTTCACGGCCTGGAAATCGAGGGTGAAGGCGAGGGCCACCCCGACGGTGCCGGAGACAGCGACCAGGCCCCAGCCGGATCCGTCGACGCTCGGGGCGGCGGGAACGGAGAAGGGGAGGAGCAGCAGCGCCGAGATACCGACCGATACGGCCAGTCCCTCCAGCCCGGAGGATGTCCGGCCCACACGCTGGGCGAAGACGGTGTAGCACGCAAGGGCCAGCGCGGAGAGTAGCCCGAAGGCGATTCCCGCCCACTCGACTGCCCCGCCCGGCTCCGTGACCAGGACTACGCCCGCCAGACCGATTGCCGGGAAGAGCGCTTCGCGCCAGGCGCGTGCCGAGGCGACCGCCACGACGAACGGCCCGAGGAACAGCAGCGTCGCCGCCACGCCCAACGGGAGACGGCCCACCGCACAGTAGTAGGCCACGTTCATTACGGCCATCGCGGCGCCATAGGCGAGCATGCCCGCCCATTCCCGCCGTGTGTGGCCACGGGCCCTCGGACGCACCAGCGCCATCAGGACGAGGGCGGCGCAGAGCTGCCGCAGCCCGGCGACGGCGGGAGCGCCCAGCCGGTCGAAGAGTGTCGAGGCGAGTGCCGCTGAGGCCTGCACGCTCAGACAACTGACGAGGACCAGGCCCGCACCGAGGGACGCTCGGGTGCGGACAGGCCCGGGCGTGGTCGGTTCCTTCACGGGCGCACCTCCGGTTACAGGCGAGTGGCACGAGGCGTTCGCCCCTCTCCCACCTCACTGAAACGACCGTTTCACTGTAACGCTCGTTATGCTGAGGTGCATGGATCAGGAGACCGCCGTAGCCATGGCCAGACCGCCCGCCAGGGAGCGATTGCTGGACGCAGCCGACGAGCTCTTCTCCCGGGACGGCATCGCCCGCACCAGCGTCGATCAGGTGCTGCACCACGCCCACGTCGCTCCCGGCACGCTCTACGCGCACTTCGGGGGAAAGGACGGGCTGATCGCGGCCGCGCTGCAACGGCGCCTGGACCGCTGGGAACAGGTGTGGCAGGAAGCTGTGGACGCTGCGGCCACACCCGTCGAGAAGCTTCTGGCTCTGTTCGACGCGGTCTCCGCCTACCGGGACCGGTACACCCCGGGCCGCGGGTGCGCCTTCCTCGCGACCAGCACGGAACTGCCCGAACTCGACCACCCCGTCCGCGCCGTGATCGAGGCGGAGTCCACGCTCCTGCTCACGCGGCTGAACCAGTTGGCGGAAGCCGTCACCACTGAGTCCCCCGCCGCCCTGGCAGGCAACGTACTGCTCGTGTACGACGGAGCCATGGCCGGCCTCCAACGAGGACGGACGCCAGAGCCGCTCGGCCACGGAAAGACGCTGGCGAGATGCCTGATCCAGAACGCGATCGGTAACGGATAGCCGTTGGATGACCCCATCTCGGCGGCCGAGCGGCTCGCCGGAGTCGATGCCTTTGCGGGCGACCTCGAGCCGATGCGCTTGCCCGCCAGGGGTGTCAGGGCGATCGGCGCGCGGAGTCGCCCTGAGGGACCTCCGCGGCGAGCCGGCCGTCGGACGACGGGGTCCGGCGGCGGAAACTCCCCGCCGCCGGGCCGGGTTCGGACGCGTGGGATCAGCGGTCGCCGCCGTGGAAGACGCAGCCGACCGTGGCACCGCCGCCCATGCTGACGACCCCCACCGCCGGATCGGCGCTGGCCCGGACGAAGCCTCCCGCGTAGCCGTCGTCCTCGGCGCCGCGTGCGCTCAGGTAGAGGCCCCAGTTGAGGAAGAGTTCCCGCACGCCGCCGGCGCCGTCGGGAAACGGCTCGGCGGTGGGACGTACACGGCGCTGGAGTACGAACGGGCCGTCCATCGCCGAGGCGACCCTGCTTTCCCACTCGGCAGGGTCCACCGTCCAGCCGGCGATGATGCCGTTGCCGCCGTGCAGCAGCGTCGGCTTGAGGATCAGTTCGTGCTGGTGCCCCAGGGCGTGGGCGAGTAGGTCGACCCGGGTGCCGCCGGGGTCGGTGGCGCGGGGGCGCACATACCGCGTCCACGGCAGGATCCGGTCGAGGCACGCCAGTTCGGCGGCATCGTACCGGTCGCGGTGCTCCTCGTCGGAGAGCATCGCCAGGGTGCCCTTGTTGCCGTACAACTCGGCGTCCAGTCGGCTGAACAGGCCCAGCCTGCCCTGCTCGACCGCGGTCAGCAGCGGCTCCAGTTGGGCCACCGCGGTGGGGTCGGTGAGGTCTTCGGGCAGGAAATACCGGAAGACGACGTCGACGGTTCGGCCCGAGGCCGTCGGACGGCCGTTCGGGTACGTGATCGCGCCGAGGTCGCAGGCGATCCCCTCGACCCCGAAGTCGGCCAGCTTCTCGGCGAACACCCGCAGTCGAGGTCCCACGACGGCGAAGTTCTCCACTGTGTCCACCACGGCGACGACGGGCGCCCGGCCGGTGGGGATGTTCGCGGCGCACTCGGCGTACATGGTCCGCACCATGTGGCCCAGCGTGTCCTCGTAGCGCAGTCCGTGCCGCCGTACGAACTCTTCGAGCGGGGAATAGGCCAGCATCGCCCGGTTGATGTCCGCGTTCTCGAAACCGCCGAGCGCGCTGGTGATGTTGAATTCGAGAAGCTTGAACCCCGCACCGTCGTGATAGAGATCGGCTCGCCCCAGCGGGCGGAGCGACCCGGTCCGTGCGCTCCGCGTGATCAGCGCCGACTGCGAGGGGTCCAGGCCGACCGCTGCGGCCAGTGCCGTGACGCTTCCGCCGAACCGGCGCTCCGGCAGCGAGCGCAGCAGCCCGTAGACCGTGTGGAGGTCTCCCACGAGGGTGCGGAGCTCGCTCTCGCCGAGGAAGGCGGGGCCGGCCAGGAACCGATCCTGGTACGCCAGTCTCAGCGTGGCGGACTCCAGGGCCGCGGCCGCGGGATGGCCCGTCGACCCGTTCCGCGCGAGCTGCTCCCCGTACGCGTGGCCCAGTCGCGACCTGGGCGGGGTGCGCGGACTCGTGGTCGTCGTCATGAGTGTCCCTTTCCGGACTGGGCCGTACGTTCGTTACGGTGCCGCGTTCGGTGCGGTCCACGGCGCTGTGGTGTTCGGTGCCGGTGCGGTCCAGGGCGCTGCCGTGTTCGGTGCGGTGCCGGCGTCCCGCGGTGCGCCGGACGGCTGCCCGCTCAGTCTGTTTCCGTCGTTCGCGGAGGGTCGGCGCGGGTGATCCACCGGCGGCGGGCCCCCACGAGGAGCCCCGTCGCGACCACCGCCATGACGACCGCGCCGGCCCCGAACACGGCGCGGGTGCCGACCTCGGCGGCGACGAACCCGCCGGCCGCCGCGCCGACGGGCAGTCCGCCCCAGGCCACGAGCCGGTACACGCTGTTCGCCCGCCCGAGCAGGTGCTGCGGCACCAGGGTCTGCCGCAGCACGACCACGACGACGTTCCACGTCACCGTCCCGCAGGCGAAGATCGCGAGGGCCACGCCGGCCGCGTACACCGAGGGCACGGCGGCGAGCACCGTCTCGCTCGTGGTGATCAGGACGGCGGTGGCGACCAACGCCCCTTCCCGGCCGAGCCGTTCCGTCAGTGCGGGGGCGAAGCGTGAGGCCAGGACGGCTCCCACCGCTTGGCAGGCGAGCAGGACGCCGTACCCGAACGGCCCCAGGCCGAGCTCCTTCCCGCTGTGCACCACGAGGACCGCGAGCATCGCGCTCCCGGCGAGGTTGATCAGACAGGACACCAGAGCGAGGCTGCGCAGCAGATGATGCGAGAACAGCCACTTGGCGCCGGCCAGCATCTCCGACATCACGCCGGCCCGGTCCGGTGCGCGCTCGACGGGCCTGGTGCGGCGGATACGGCTGATCAGGACGGCGGAGCACAGGAAGGTGGCCGCGTCCACGCCGAAGGGCAGGGCCGTCGCCACACCGAACATCAGCGCGCCGAGGAGCGGACCGATGAAGCCGGTGCCGGCCTCCTGCGCGGCCATGATGCGGGCGTTGGCGGTGGAGAGACCGGCCTGCGGGGTGATGAAGGGGACGAGTACCTGGGCGGCGTTGCGGCAGAGGACCTCACCGACTCCGAGCAGGAACATGCAGACGTAGAGCAGCGGCAACCCGCCCCAGCCACCGAGGATCCCGAGGGTGAGCACCGCCAGCAGGACGGCCCGGCCGACGTCGACGCGCACCATCATCGCCCGGATGTCGATGCGGTCCACCAGCAGCCCCGCCGGGATGCCGAACAGCAGGAACGGCGCGGTGAAGGCGACCGAGGCCGCGCCGATCAGGCGGGGGTCGTCGGTCAGACGGGTGGCCAGCAGGGGCGCGGCGGCGATCGTGGCCCCGTCACCGAGCGACGACACCGCGGCGGACCACCACAGCCGGGAGAAGTCACGCCCCAGAGCGGGCCGTTGCGCGTCGGCCTTGTCGGTCGTCGGCGCGGTCATGAGAGCGCGTGGCAGCGCAACCGGCAGTACATTGCCTCCCCCTTCGACGTGGCTGCCCCGCCGTCGACGCCCCACCAGCCCGTCGTCGTGCGCCGAGACCCGCACAGCCAGATGCGCGGGGTTCCCGAGACTAGTCGGCGTCCGGGGTGGAGTCGAGGGAAAGATCAGGTCCTCCGGGGAAAGGTACGCCACCGCCGCTCACGTGCCCGGGGCGGAGCCGTCGAGCGCCTCCCGGGGAAGATCAACCGATGTACGGGTGAGGGGGGTTGTGTCCTGCGGTCTTCTGATATGTTCGCCGCCGCTGGGCGGGTGAATCGGCGGCCGGCGACGTGCGTGCAGGGGAGGACATGCCGTCAACGGGGCTTCCACACACCGAGTAAAGCCTCCGGTTCGTGCTCACGGCCGATTGTTTCGGCGCGACGACATGCGGCCGGTGATTCCTCGTCCTCCCAGCGCGACCGCGCATCGCCTCACCGACGCTTCGCCTCTCGGCTGCCGACCGGCACGGACCACTGATCGACGAGTGACCGACGGCCGCCCGAGGCACGCAGGAGAGGAATCGTGACCGACCGCGTCGGCGCACGGTCCGGAACGGACGGAGATCCCGGTGAGGCACCTGGCCGCCCGCGGCCGGACCGCCACGGAGCAGCCGCGCGCAGATGGAAGGGTGGGAACAACGTTCATGAGAACCTACGAACCCGACGCGGCGAGACGGACGACCGGCGCCCGCCGTCGCCACTCACGTCATCCGCTGGTCCGCCGTCTCCGGCGCCCCGGAGGCATACGGTGAGTCTCGCGGCGGGTCTGACGAACGCCCGTCCGGACAT
Organism: Streptomyces sp. CA-278952; assembly: GCF_028747205.1. Taxonomy (NCBI): domain Bacteria; kingdom Bacillati; phylum Actinomycetota; class Actinomycetes; order Kitasatosporales; family Streptomycetaceae; genus Streptomyces; species Streptomyces sp. CA-278952. Next base: position 455,674 of record NZ_CP112880.1, on the reverse strand, counting down.
CGTCGAGACCGTGACGGTCGCCGTCATCGGCACCGGGGCGATCGGGCGGGACCTGGTCAGCAAGATCGACCGGTCGCCCGGGCTGGACTGCCGGCTGGTCGCCGGACGCAATCCGGAGTCGGCGGGCCTGCGGTACGCCGAGAGCCTCGGCTGCGCCACCACCGCCGCGGGCATCGAGGCCGTACTGGCGGCGCCGATTCCGTTCGACGTCGTCTTCGATGCCACCAGCGCCGCGTCCCACCGGGACCACTGGCCGCTGCTGGAGCCGCTCGGGACGCTGGTGATCGACCTGACCCCCAGCAAGGTCGGGCAGATGGTGGCGCCCACCGTGACCGGGGTCGCGGCCGAGGCCGCGCGCAACGTCAATCTGATCAGCTGCGGGGGCCAGGCGTCCGTTCCGGTCGTGCACGCGCTCGCGGCCCGATTCCCGGTGACGTACCTGGAGGTCGTGTCGACCGTGGCGAGTGACGTGGCCGGCCGTGCGACCAGGCTGAACCTCGACGAGTACGTGACGGCCACCGGTCACGCCGTGACGACGTTCTCCGGCGTGAGCGACGTCAAGGTGATCCTCAACATCAGCCCGGCGGTGCCACCGGCCACCTTCCGCACCGTCATCCGGGCCCGGGTGCCCGACGCCGATACCGCGGCGGTGCGAGCGGTGGTCGACCGGGCGGCCGAGCAGGTGCGGTCCTTCGCCCCCGGGTACGAGGTCGTCGCCTGCACCGCCGCCGACGACCTGGTGACGATCGTCCTGAAGGTCACGGCGCACAGTGACGTCCTGCCCCCGTACGCGGGGAACCTCGACATCATCAACGCCGCCGCCGTCATGGTCGCCGAGCAGTACGCGGCCCGGCCGGACCGGGTGTCCCGGACGGGGGTGTCGTCGTGAAGCAGGTGGTGATCCACGACCCGACGTTGCGCGACGGCCAGCACGCCGTCCGCCACCAGCTCGGCCTGACCGCACTGCGCCGCTACGCGGAAGCGGCGGACGCGGCGCGGATCCCGGTGGTGGAGGTCGGCCACGGCAACGGCCTGGGCGCCTCCTCGTTGCAGGTCGGGCTGGCAGCGGCGACCGACGACGAGATGCTGTCGACCGTTCGCGAGGCGCTGCGGCACAGTCGGCTGGGCACCTTCATGCTGCCCGGCTGGGGCACCTCCGACGACCTCCGGCGGGCGATCGCCCACGGGGTCGACGTCTTCCGCGTCGGCGTACACGCCACCGAGGCGTCCTTGGCCGAACACCACCTGGGCTTCCTGCGGGACGCGGGCGCCGAAGCCCACTGCGTCCTGATGATGAGCCATATGGCCTCCCCGGACGAGCTGGCCGAGCAGGCCGCGCGGGCCGTCGGTTACGGGGCGCAAGGTGTGGGGATCATGGACTCCGCGGGGCACTTCCTCCCTCCGGACGTCACCGCGCGGATCGGCCGAATCGTCGAGGCGGTCGACACCGTCCCGGTGATCTTCCACGGACACAACAATCTCGGTATGGCCGTCGCCAACTCGGTGGCCGCCGCCGACGCCGGCGCCCTGATCATCGACGGCTGCGCCCGCGGCTTCGGAGCCGGGGCGGGCAACACCCAGCTCGAAGTGCTGGTACCGGTGCTGGAGCGGAGCGGGTTCGCCACGGGCATCGACCTGTACGCGCTGCTGGACGCCGCCGACCTCGCCGAGCGCGAACTCATGCCCGCACCACCGGTGACCGCCTCCATGAGCATCGTCAGCGGTCTGGCCGGAGTCTTCTCCGGCTTCAAGCACCGGGTCGTCGAACTCTCCGGGGCCGCCGGCGTGGACCCGCGCGAAGTCTTCTTCGAACTCGGCCGACGGCAGGCCATCGCCGGCCAGGAGGACCTGATCGTGGACGTGGTGGCGGAGTTGAGCGGCCGCGGGACCGACGGCTGACGCGGCATGAGACCCGGCGAAGAGAGGAGGACCAGCGACATGGCAGTTCCGGAAGCTGTGCCAGGGTCGAACGGGGCAGCGGGTGTCGAGATCACCCGTATGTCGTTCGACGAGTTCCTGGCCGTGGGCCCCCGGGGTCTGTACAAGGCCGACCGCCCCGTGGTGATCAAGCTGCCGGCCGACGTGCAGGGACTCGGACGGCACGAAGTGGCCGCGCGCCTGGCCGAGATGACCGTCACCCTGTTCACCGAGCCGGGCGACAAGAACCACCCGGGGCGCTGGGAGACTCGGGACATCAAGCTCCGCGAGTTCTTCGCGGACGAGCAGCACCTGACCAGCACGGACACCTGGCACCGGGTGGTGTCGAACATCCGCAGCAGCCCGGCCGACGTGAACGCCGTCATCGGTTTCGACGCCGAGGAGTTCTTCGGCTACGGCGACAGCCTGTACGCGGCCAACCTGTGGATCAGCCACCGCGGTGTCTTCACCAAGAACCACTTCGACGAGTTCGAGAACTTCAACATCGCGCTCGAGGGCCGCAAGCGGTTCATCATCGCCCCACCCGGCGTTCGGGCCTACTACCCGAGGTCGGTCCTGCGCGGGTTCGGCGACAAGTCGAACGTGGTCGACCTCGACGACGTCGACCTGGCGCGCTACCCGAGGCTCGCGGCCAAGCTCGCCCAACGCCGCGACTTCGTCCTCGAACCGGGCCACATGCTCTACCTGCCGCTCGGCTGGTGGCACCAGGCCGAATCGCTGGACGAGCTGAACATCAACGTCAACTTCTGGCTCAAGTCCAAGAAGATCCTCCACCGGCCGCACGTACTCGGCGTCGCCCTGTACACGTACGCCTACCGGAGGCTCAAGGGCGTCTACAGCTACAAGCCCACCGAGGGGAAATCCCGATGAGCGAGCGCAGGACCATCACCCCCACCCACCGGTACCGCAACAACGACAAACTCATCGGGATCGGCAACGCCTTCTGGAACCAGTCCTACGAGAACGGGGTCGCCGGCATCGTCGGCGACCTGGAGGACGGCGTGTTCCACATGCCCGACGGGCATGAATTCGTCAACTTCACCGTCTGCTCCTACCTGGACCTGGACACCCACCCCAAGGTCATCGACGGTGCGGTCGCCTCGCTGCGCCGCTTCGGGGTGCTCGACCACTGCATCCCGCGCACCCGCGTCCAGACACCGGTGCTGCTGGAACTGGAGGAGTCGCTGGGCGAGCTGTTCGGCGCGATGGTGATCAGCGCGATCTCCACCGCGGCGGCCAGCACCGGTCTGCTGCCGATGATCGCGTCGGGACACCTCGGCAACGGCGTCAAGCCGCTGATGGTCTTCGACAAGAACGCCCATGTCTCCCTGGCCAACGCCAAGCCGAGCTGCGCCGACGAGAGCGAGGTCGTGACCTGCGGCCACCACGACCTCGACTTCATCGAGGACAGGTGCCGCACCTACGAACGCGTCTGCTACGTGGTGGACGGCTCGGACAGTCTCGGAGGCTACGCGCCCGTCAAGGAGCTGGCCGAACTCCAGGAGAAGTACAACCTCCTGGTCTTCTACGACGACTCGCACTCGCTGTCCGCGTACGGCGAGCGCGGCATCGGCTACGTACGCACCCACTCCCCGGTGCTCGACGAGCGGACCATCACCGTGGCGACCCTGACCAAGGGATTCGGAGCCGGAGGCACGGCGATCCTGCTCGACGGCTACCCCGAGGAGACGCGCCGGCTCATCGAACGGTTCGCGGGCCCGCTGGGCTACTCGCAGAAGATGAACGCCGCCGCGGTCGGCGCGGCACTCGCCTCGGCCGAGATCCACCGCACCGAGGAACTCACCCGGCTGCAGGAGCGCCTGCGGTCCAACATCGCGCTGTTCGACTCGCTCGTCCTGACCGAGCAGGCCGACAGCACCTACCCGATCCGGGTGGTGCCGATGAGCGACGACACGGTCGTCGCGGCCGCCAGGCAGGTCTTCGCGGCCGGGTTCTACACCTCACCGGTGTTCTTCCCGATCGTCGCACGCGGCACCGCCGGACTGCGGGTCATGCTGCGGGCCGGCCAGAGCGCCGACCAGATCAAGCGGCTCTGCACCGCGCTGATCGAGGCCGGGGCACGCCCGGCGGCCACACCCTCCGGGGCGGTGAACCGGTGACCGGGGCGGCGAGGGCGATCCCGCGCTCCATCCTCTACACGCCGGCCCTGTCACCGGAAAAGGTGGTGAAGGCCTGGTCGTACGACGCGGATGTCCACCTGATCGACCTGGAGGACTCCGTACCGCCCGCCGACAAGCAGGCCGCCCGCACGGTCTGCCGGGCCGCGCTGGAGAAAACGCCGAAACCGGGAAACGTCGCCGTGCGGATGAACGAACTCGGCAGCCTCGCGGGGGTCCAGGACGTGTCGATGCTGGCCGAGGGCCCGGTACGGCCCGGCATCGTCCTGATGACGATGGTGACCTCGGCGGACGAGGTCGACCTGCTGCGCCGGATGCTGGCCTCGGCCGGCGCGTCCCCCGAGATCTACGTGACGGTGGAGACGGCCGAGGCGGTCACCCGCATCGACTCCATCGCGCGCTCCGCCGACGGTCTGGTGCTCGGCTCGGCCGACCTGGCCGCCACACTCGGTGTCGACATCAGCTGGGAGGCCATGCTGGCCGCCCGGCAGGCGATGGCGCTGGCCTGCGCCCGGTACGGCACGGCGTGCGTCGACACCGCCAACTACCGGCTCGCCGAACCGGCGGTCCTCGCCGAGGAGACCACCCGGGCGCGGGCGCTCGGCTTCCACGGCAAGGCGACGGTGCACCCGGGCGAACTCGACGTGATCAACCGCCTCCTGCGGCCCCGGCCCGACGAGCTGGGACAGGCCCGCCGGGTGGTGGAGGCCGTCGCGGCGGCCGACGGCGGGATCGCCGTCCTGGAGGGCAACATGGTGGGCCCGCCGTTCGCCCGGCTGGCCCGCACCACCGTGGCGCGCGAGGACGCCTGGACGAGCCGGTTCGGCCGCGCGGGAGGGACCGCGTGAGCGCGCCGGTGATGGTCCAGGCCGCCGACATGGCCGGAACCCGGCGGATGCTCCGCGTGGTCGACGTACTCGGCGAGATGTTCGTCGACCTGGCCGCGGGCCGCACCCGCTCCCCGGCCCGCACGGTGCTCGAGCACGGCGACCGGCGCGTCCTCCTGGTCAGCCCCGCGGTCTGGGAGCGGCGCGCGGTGGGCAGCGTCAAGGTCACCACGCTCACCCCCGACAACCCGGTACGCGGGCTGCCGCTGATCCACGGGATCGTCGCGCTCACCGACCTGGAGACCGGGCAGATCACCGCGCTCCTGGACGGCGCCGAGCTCACCGCCGTCCGCACCGGTGCCGTCGCCGCTCTGGCGACCCGCTACTGCACTCCCGACGACGCCGACGACCTGGCGGTGATCGGCGCGGGGGTCCAGGCGCGCGCCCTCGTCCGGGCGGTGACGGCGGTCCGCCCGATCCGTCACCTCCGCGTCCACTCGCGCACGCGCGCCGGGGCCGAGGAGTTCGCCGACTGGATCCGCGACACCGCACCACGGCCCGTCCACGTGACGGTCTGCGCCACCGCGAGGGACGCCGTCACCGACGCGGCGATCATCTGCACGGCCACCTCGACCGACGACGGCACCCCCGTGGTGGAGGCGGACTGGGTGACCCCCGGGGCGCATGTGAACGTGATCGGCGGAACCCACCCGGACGCCGTCGAGCTCGCCCCCGCCCTGCTGGCCGATGCCGTGACCGTCGTCGAGGACCGGACCGCGGCGCTGGACGGCGCGGGCGAGATCCGGGCCGCACTGGCCGACGGCCTGATCAAGGCCGAGGACCTGTACGAACTGGGCGGCCTGGTGAGCGGCGCGGTCGACGCCACCGGCCGGACCACGGTCCTGCGCACGGTCGGCCTGGCCATCGAGGACACCGCCGCCGCGGTGGCGCTGTTCGAGGAGCGCGAGACGTCGGCCGAGCGGGGAACCGGCGGCCCGACCGCCGTTCCGCCAACGAAGGAGGGAGTGCCGGATGGACACGCATGAGGACCTCGGCCCGGGGCAGGGACACCCGTGGTTCGGCCGCCACCGGCTGAGGCCCGCCGCTTCGGCCGACGCGATCCGCCGGATGCTGCGACACGAGCTGCGGGACACCGGCTGGCCGTACCAGAAGGTCCTTCCCGCGGCGCCGCTGGCGATCCCGCGCGCGTCCTACGCCGAGATCTTCCGGGTGAGCGTCGCGCTGGTCGATCTGCTGCGCCGTGCCGCCCTGGAGAGCGGGCACACCACCACCGACCGGCTGACCGCCTACGCGATGCCCGCCACCGAGGACCGGCTGTGGGTGCGCGACCCGTTCGTCGAGGAGCGGTACGCCGACTCCGTGGTCCGCCCGGACCTCGTCATCGGGCCCGACGGGCCGCGGTTCCTGGAGTTCAACGTCAGCGGTGCGCTCGGGGGCGTGGTGGAGACCCAGAGCCGTCTGGCGGTGTGGCGCGCGCTGCACGCCGACGAGGAGGGCCGGGCCCCGTTCCGGTCGCCGAGCCCGTTCGCCGTACGCGCCGAGATGTTCCGGTCGCTCAGCGCGGAGTCGGCGGTGGCGCCGAGGGTGGCCGTCGTCGGCAGCGCCCGGGTGACCGGCGTGGAGCGACGGTACTTCGAGATGGAGGCCGACTACTACAACAGCCACGGCCTGACCGCACGCTTCTTCGAACCGGAGGAGCTGCCGGAGGCGTGGGACTGCGCCCCGCATCTGCGCTATCCGGTCGGGCTGCGGAACTTCACCATTCCGGACTGGCTCGACGCCGGCCTCGACACCACTCCGGTCCAGGACGCCCTGGACCACGGCTGCCTGCTGGTGGGCACCCAGACATCGACCTTCCTGCACAGCAAGCTCACCATGGGGCTCCTGTCGGAGGGACGGCCGTGGATGACCGAGGGCGAGCGCGGGCTCATCGCGCGGTACCTGCCGTGGACGCGGATCCTCTCCGAGCGCAGGACCGACCGCGAGGGACGGCAGGTCGACCTGGTGCCGTTCGTGCTGAAGAACCGTGAGCGGCTCGTGCTCAAGGCCGCGCTGGGGGAGAGCGGACAACAGGTGACCATCGGCCGCGAGGCCGATCAGGCCGCGTGGGAGTCGGCCGTCGGTGAGGTCGTCCAGGGCCGCACCAGCGTGGTGCAGGAGTTCGTCCAGCCGGAGACCTGCCGGGTCGCGCTGATCGCCGACGGGGTCGACGAGCCGTACGACGCCGAGGTCGCCCCGGTGCTGGGGCCCCTGATCTTCGGCGGCCGGCCGGCCGGGCTGTTCTGCCGGTTCTTCGGCGACGGCTCCGCCGGGATCGTCAGCGTCCGGGGCGGAACGAGCAGCTCCGACAACGTGATGGTGGCGATCTGACCGCAGCACCGCGCACGCCCCGCCCACGCCCCGCCCCGCGTACCGGCGCGCCCGTCCGCGCCGCCCCTGATCGAGTGACATCACCGGAGAGATGCCGCATGACCCTGCGTCACGTCAAGGACAACGAGTACGTCGAGGAACACGGCGGGGACTACGAGGACTTCGAGCCGGGCATGGTGATCCGGCACTGGCCGGGCCGTACCCTCTCGGAGGCCGACAACACCTGGCTGACCCTGCTGACGATGAATCAGCACCCGCTCCACTTCGACCAGCACTACGGCGCCGGCGCCGAGTACGGAAGGGTCCTGGTGAACAGCGGCATCACGCTGTGCCTGGTCGGCGGGATGACCGTGCAGGCGCTGTCGGCGCGGGCGGTGGCCAACCTGGGCTGGGACAGGGTCCGTCTGAAGAGCCCCGTCTTCGTCGGCGACACCCTCTACGCGACGAGCCGCATCCTCGACAAGCGGCTGTCCCGGTCCCGGCCGGGGCAGGGCATCATCACGGTAGAGACGACCGGCACGAAGTCGACGGGGGAGACCGTCATCGTCTTCGAGCGGTCCTTCATGGTCCGCTGCCGTGAGCTGCCCGACGCACCGACGGGCCAGGACCCCGAGGGCGCGACCGCCGCTGTCGAGGGAGGTCCGCCCGCGTAGCGCACGGAACCGCCGGCCCCGTTCCCGCCCCGGGCCCGTTCGGTTCCTGGGCGGCCCCCGCCCGGCCGCCCAGGAACTGCGACCCGTGTGCCCCGCGGCTACGCTCGAACGATGGAAGACAGCGGAGCCGGCTCCGGGCCGCCGCCGAACGGCGCCGACGCCCAGGCCCCTGCGGTACAGGCCCGGCTCGTCGCCCTGGTGGAGGAGTGGTCCGCCGCGATCGTCTCGAACGACGTACCGCGGATCAGGGCCTTCATGGCGGACGAATGGGTCATCGTCTCCGAGTCCGGCATCACGGACCGGGACGCGTTCCTCGGCTACGTCGCGTCCGGCGACCTGACCCACTCGGCGATGCGGGCCATCAGCCCGTCGAGGGTCCGCGTCCACCAGGACACCGCCACGGTCACCGCACGGATGACGAACACGGCCCACTACGGTGGCCGCCGCTTCGACGCCGACGAATGGGTCACGGACGTCTTCGTCCGGCGCGACGGCCGCTGGCTGTGCGCGCTCACCCACATCACCTCCGCCGCCCCGGCGGACCCTCCGTCCGACGCATGAGCCGGACACCCGGCTCCGCCCACCGCGGGAAACGCCTCGGCTACCCGGCCGCGGCGGCCGTCTTCGCCGTCGGCATGGCGGGCACCACGCTCCCCACACCGCTCTACGGCCTCTACCGGGAACAGCTCGGCTTCTCCGAGCTGATGGTGACCGTGGTGTTCGCCGTCTACGCCCTGGGCGTGATCGCCACCCTGCTGCTCGCCGGGAACGTCTCCGACGAAGCGGGGCGGCGGCCCGTCCTCCTGGCCGCCCTGGGCTTCTCGGCGGCCAGTGCCTTCTGTTTCCTCTTCGAGGGCGGGCTCCCCGCCCTCTTCGCCGGACGTCTCCTCTCCGGGTTCGCCGCCGGACTGCTGAGCGGCGCTGCGACGGTCACCGTGATGGAACTGGCCCCGCCGGGACGCGCGGCCCGGGCGGGGCTGGCCGCGACCGCCGCGAACATGGGCGGCCTGGGGTGCGGCCCGCTGCTGTCCGGACTGCTCGCCGAGTACGCCCCCTGGCCCCTGCGGCTGCCCTTCGCCGTACACCTGGCGCTGATCGTCGTGGCCGCCGTACTGACCTGGTTCCTCCCCGAGCCGGTCGCCTCCGCCCGGGGACGGGGAGTGCGGCTGCGGCCCCAGGGCCTGGCCGTCCCGCCCGCGATGCGCGGCGTGTTCGCCACCTCGGCGCTGGCCGCCTTCGCCGGGTTCTCCCTGCTGGGCCTCTTCACCGCGGTCGCCCCCGCGTTCGTGGCCGAGACGCTCGACGTGCACAACCTGGCCCTGACGGGACTCGTCGTCTTCTCCGTCTTCCTCGCCTCGACGGCCGGGCAGGCACTCATGGGGCGGGTCGGCGAACGGCGGGCCCTGCCGGGCGGCTGCTTCGTCCTGGTCGCGGGCCTTCTCCTGGTGGGCGCCTCGTTGCTGTTCACCTCGCTTCCCCTGCTCATCGCCGGTGCGCTGTGCGGCGGCCTCGGCCAGGGGCTCGCGTTCCGGGGCGCGGTGACGGCGATCAGCGCCGCCGCGCCTCCCGAGCACCGGGCCGCGACCGTGTCCGCCTTCTTCGTCATCGCCTACCTGGGCATCTCCCTGCCCGTGGTCGGCGTCGGCGCCCTCACCCTGGGCATCGGACTCAGGAACGCCGGACTGACCTTCGCCGGCTGTGTCCTGGCGCTCGCCCTGGGCGTCGGCATGTACCTGGCGCGCAGACCTCCCGCACCCCGCTGACGTACCCGGGGACAGCCCTCGTCGGCCTACCGGAAAACCCTTGCCGTAACCGCTGATCACGGTGCGAGACTGGCCCCGTGGACACAGCGACGCGCTTCCGGCAGACGGTCATCTCCTGGGCCGCGGGCGACGCGGACACGCCGGCGCCCGCCGAGGCCGGGACCGCCCGTGAGCTGGCGGCCAACCTGAGCCTGCGCACCGTGGTGCTGGTCGAGGGCGTCAGCGACCGGGCGGCGGTCGAGGCCCTCGCCGAACGCCAGGGGCGCACCCTGAGCGCCGAGGGCGTCGTGGTCGTGCCGCTCGGGGGCGCCACCAGCATCACCCGCTATCTGCGCCTGCTGGGGCCCGCCGGGCTCGACGCCCGGCCCGCCGGCCTCTGCGACGCGGCGGAGGAGCGCTTCTTCCGCCAGGGCCTGGAGCGGACCGGTTTCGGCACCGCCCGGACACCCGACGACCTGGCGGCGCTGGGCTTCTTCACCTGCCACGCCGACCTGGAGGACGAACTGATCCGGGCGCTCGGCACGGACGGCGTCCAGCAGGTCATCGACGACCAGGGAGACCTGCGCACCTTCCGGATCTTCCAACGCCAGCCCGCCCAGCGGGAGCGGACGGTCGAGGCGCAGTTGCGGCGTTTCATGGGGACCATCGGCGGCCGCAAGGAGCACTACGCGCGAGCGCTGACGGAAGCACTGGACCTCGCACGCCTGCCGAAACCGCTGGACGGACTCCTCTCCCACATCTGACCGGGGGCGCTGCTGACCACCCTTCCCGGGGAAACGCCGGAGCCGCGCGGTCGTCGACCGCGCGGCTCCGGAACCGGGACAGCTCCGCACTCACCCCTCGCGCCGCGACCGCCAGAGCAGCCAGATGAAGTACGGGGCGCCGATCACGGCCGTCAGCAGTCCGACCGGGATCTGCGCCGGAGCGATGATCGCCCGGCCGACCAGGTCCGACACGACCACCAGCAGCGCGCCGAGCAGCGCGCTCACCGGTATCACCCGCACATGACTGCGGCCCACCAGGGCACGCGCCGCGTGCGGGGCGACGAGGCCGACGAACCCGATCACGCCGACCGCCGCCACGGCACCCGCCGTCAGCAGGACGGCCAGGCTCAAGAGCGCGAGCCGGGTGGCGCCGATCCGCACACCGAGCAGGGCGGGCGTCTCGTCGTCCAGCCCGATCAGGTCCAGCTCGCGGCGCATCAACGCCAGGACGGGCAGCGCGACGACCAGACCCACCAGCACCGGGACCAGCTCGGGGAACGTCCGCCCGTACGTCGAGCCGCCGAGCCAGGCCAGCGCCTTCGTCTCGTTGTGCGGGTCGGTGAGCACGATCAGCAGACTCACGAACGCGCCCGCACCGGCCTGGACGCCGATACCGATGAGCACCAGGCGGTTCTGTTCCAGTCCGCGGCGCGCGGCGAGACCGAACACCAGCGCCGCGGCGGCCGTCGCACCGGCCAGCGCGGAGCCGCCGATCAGCCAGAAACTCGCCAGCGGTACGACGGTGAGGACGGCGACCGCCCCGACCCCCGCCCCGCTGACGACGCCGAGGACGCCCGGCTCCGCCAGCGGGTTGCGCGACACCGCCTGGACGACGGCTCCCGCGACGGCCAGCGCCGCACCGGCCAGCAGGGCGGCGGCGACCCGGGGGACGCGCGTGTCCAGGACGTAACCGACGAACTGCCCCGCCCGGCCGGTGAGCCAGTTGCCCACGTCGCCCAGGAGCAGCGTCGCGTCGCCGAAGAGCGTCGCCGCCACCACCGCGCCGAGAAGCCCCACGGCCGTCGCCACCAGCGTGAGGACGAATGCCCGCCGGCTGCGCAGCCGGGCGAACGCCGTCGAGCCGCTGTCCGTGCCCATGTCGCGCGACCGGTAGGCCAGGACGATCAGGACGAGCGCGCCGAAGCAGGTCGTGACGATGCCGGTGGGCACCTCGGCACCCGCCTGCGCGCCGAACACCGCGCGCAGAGCCACGTCCGCGCCGAGCACCACGAGCACACCCGCGAGCGCCGACGCCGGGATGAACGCGTGGTGCCGGACCAGGCCCGGGATCCATGTGCTGAGCAGCCGGACCACGGCGGGCGCGCACAGGCCGACGAAGCCGACCGGCCCCGCGACCGCCACGGACACCGCCGCCAGCAGCACCGCGAGAATGACGGCGGTGCTGCGCGTCAGCCGGGCGCTCACGCCCACGACCGCGGCGCCGTCGTCGCCGAGGGCGAGGATGTCCAGCCGCCTGCCGAGCAGCATCAGTCCGGCGAACGCCACGAGCGCGACCGGGGCGAGCCGGTCGATGGACTCCATGCCGATCTGGGCGAGCGAACCGTTGCCCCAGGCGAACAGCCCGGTCGTCTGCTGGGAGCGCAGGAGCAGCAGCATCCCGCTCAGCCCGGACAGGGCGAGGGTGAGCGCCGAGCCCGCGAGCACCAGCCGGATCGGTCCGGCCCCCGCCCGGGACAGGCCGAGGACGACGCCCGCCGCCAGCAGCCCGCCGAGGAACGCCGTGGCGCCGGCCGGCAGCGCGGGCAGCGTGATGCCGAACGCGGCGACGGCCACCACGGCGAGGTACGCGCCCGCGTTGACGGCGAGTGTGTCGGGGGAGGCCAGCATGTTGCGCGACACCGACTGGAGGGCCGCGCCCGCAGCACCGAGCGCGCAGCCGACGAGGAGCCCCGCAGCGAGCCGGGGCAGCCGGGAGTCCAGGACGACGGCGGCCGTCTGCTCGTCGGCACTCCGGTCGGAGGCGGCCCCGGTGGCCAACTGCCAGAGCGTGTGCAGATCGACGGCGGCGGTGCCCTGGCCCACGTGCACGATGGCGAGGGCGGCCAGCGCGACGATCCCCGCGATCGCGAGGAGGAACATCCGGCCGCGACGGGCCGGCGGGCCGGCCGCCACCGGGGAACCGGCCCCGGCCTGACCGGCCGCGCCCGCCCCGGTCTTCGCGGGGACGGGCGGGGCGGTTGTAATGCGTGTGCTCATCGTCAGGCGGTCAGTGCGCCGACGAGGGCGTCGATGTACTCGCGCATCGACGCGGTGGAGCCGAACATCCAGATGCCGTCGGGCAGCCGGTGGGCCTCGTCGTCCTTGACGAACGGGAGCGACTTCCACACCGCGTTGTCCTTGAGGCCGTCGGCGAACGGGTCGCCCCCGTCGGAGTCGTTGGCGATGTACGCGAACTGCGCGTCGCCGATCTTCGTGAGACCCTCGACATCGGTCGCCGCCAGGCCGTAGGCCTTGTCGCCCTTCAGCTTCCACGGGTCGACGAGGCCGAGTTCGGTGTTCACGTCGGAGAGCAGCGAGCCCTTGACGTACGGGCGCACCGAGACCTGGTTGCCCTCCTGCCAGCCGTCGGCGAAGGCGACCTTCTCGCCGTCCAGCCCGGCGTCCGCGAGCTTCTTCCTGCCGTCCGCGACCGCCTTGCGGAAGGAGTCGACCTCGGCCTCGGCCTTGTCCTCGGTGCCGGTGGCCTTGCCGATGAGCTCGACGGTGTCGACCATCTGGTCGATCTGCCGGCCCGCGTCGGCCGAGCGCACCACGGCGACCGGGGCGGCCTTGGACAGCTGCGCGATGGCGGAGTCGGACAGGTCGGTGGTGGCGATGATGAGGTCGGGCTCGAGACCGGCGACGGTGGCGACGCTGGGCTCGCCCCGGGTGCCTATGTCCTTGACGCCCTTGGTGAGCGGCGCGGCCGTGTTGTACGCGGTGTAGCCCTTGACGTCGGCCACCCCGACCGGCTGGACGCCGAGGGTCACGAGCGACTCGACGACGTTCCACTCGGTGCCGACGACGCGCGTCGCCGGCCCGTCGAGCGTGATCTTCTTGCCGCGGGAGTCGGTGATCGTCACCGCGCTGTCCTTGGCGGACTCCTTCTTCGGCGCCTCGGTGGTGCCGCAGGCCGTGAGGGCGAGCGCGGCCGCGCCGGCGAGGACGGGCCACGTCAGGTGCTGGTTCTTCATGAGGGTGTTCAGGGCCTTTCGGAACGAAGGTGGTGCCGGCCGACCGCGCGGGTGCGCGGGATGCCGGTGGAGGAGTCGGGTTCGACGTCGATGCGGATGCCGTACGCGTCGCTGAGCCGCTCGGGGGCGTACACCTCCGCGGGCGTGCCCGCGGCGACGATCCGCCCGGACGAGAGGAGGACGACCTGGTCGGCCACGGCGGCGGCCTGGTCCAGGTCGTGCAGGACGACGCCGACGGTGACGCCGTGGGTGTCGGCGAGGTCGCGGACCAGGTCGAGGATCTCGACCTGGTAGCGCAGGTCGAGATAGGTGGTCGGCTCGTCGAGGAGGAGGACGTCGGTGTCCTGGGCCAGGCAGCAGGCGAACCAGACGCGTTGCAACTGCCCGCCGGACAGACTCTCCACCCCGCGGTCGGCGAACTCGGCGAGGTTCGTGACGGCCAGCGCGTGCTCGACCATCCGGGCGCCGTCCGGATCGGTTCCCCGGAGCCGGCCCCGGTAGGGGTGTCGGCCGAATCCGACCACGTCGCGCACGCTGAGCCCGGCCGGCGCGTTCCGGCTCTGCGCGAGCAGGGTGACCCGGCGGGCGAAGTCGGAGCGCGACAGGGCGAGGGCGTCGACGGGCCCGGTGCCCTCGCCCTGTGCCGCCACGGTCACCCTGCCGGTGCGGGCCTTGTGCAGCCGGGCCACCGCCCGCAACAGGGTGGATTTCCCACTGCCGTTCGGCCCGATGAGCGCGGTGACGCGACCGCACGGAAGCCGGAGGTCGGCCCCGTGCACGACGTCGGTACGGTCGTACGCGATCGTCATGTCGCGGGCGTCGAGGCCGGCATCGGGTTCGGGGCCCGCGAAGGCCGTGGCCCTGGCCGGGCCGGGCTCGGCGCCGGGGCGGGGTGCGGCGGCGGCACCGGCAGCGGGCGCGGAGCGCCGACGCGGCGGTGGGTCTTCTCGGTCGAGGGCAGGATCGATCACGACCGTGAGGTTAGCCTAACCTAAATTGCCCTGGTCAAGCAGGATGCGGAATCGTATCCTCCGCGTGACCCTCGGGTGGTTCGCCGTCCGGTTGCCGGTCGTCGTCGAGGGGCGGTCGAGCGGGCGCGAGAGTCCCGGGTGGCGGTACTTTCCGGCCGAAGCGGCGATGTGGCGCATCGATGGGTTCCCGTATGTCCGCAGGTCGGACGGTAGTTTCGCGTTGAACCGCCGAAACCCGTCCATATGCTGGACGGCTCGCACGGGGCGTCTGAGCTGCCCGAATGACCGTTCGTTCGGCTCGAACGCCCGTCTGCGGCTGGAAGCCGGTCGTCGATGTGCGCTTACTTTCCGCATGCGTAAGACTCCTGACCGCAATCAGGTACTCGACCAAGGAGTCTTCACTCATGCGACGCAACCCTCACGCGATCTTCGCAACCGTCACGGCGGGCGCCCTTCTGCTCGGCGGATTCGCGACCGCCACCGCCCAGGCCGCGCCGGCGGGGGCGGAGAGCCTCTACGCGCCCTCGGCGCTCGTCCTCACCGTGGCCCGCGGCGACGACCCGCTGACCGCCACCGTCGAGCGTGCCGTGACGCTCACCTGCGCCCCCACCGCCGAGGGGACGCACCCCACTCCCGTTGCGGCCTGCAAGGAACTGGCCGCGGTCCAGGGGAAGTTCTCCGAGCTGACCGCCGGTCCGTCGAACCGGACCTGTACCCGCCAGTGGGACCCGATCGTCGTGACCGCCCACGGCGTCTGGCAGGGCAAGCGGGTCCAGTTCAGCACCGCCTACGGCAATGCCTGCGAGATGGCGGGCAGCACGAACGACAACGCCGTATTCGCCTTCTGATCCACCAGGGCGCGCCGACGCCGGGATGACGGAGCACGACTCCGTACCGCCCGACCGCGTCCGGCGACCGGCCCTGCCCGGCGTGCCCCGCACACGCCCCCCGTTCGCGACGACCGGGAGCCATGCGGCCGCCCCAGCCGTTTCCGCCGCGGCCGGCAGCGACCCGCCCCGGTCGGTTCGTCACCGGATCCTCCCGAGTCCAGGTGCGAACACCCACTGGTTCGCCTCGGCGAAGTCCGCCCGGATCGCCTGCGTCGAGCCCGTACCTTCCCGGTCACCGGATCCGAGCGTCGCGGCCGGGGCGTCGCGCGCTACTTGCCCGCCGCGGATCCGGTGTACGGCAGCAGGGCCATCTCGCGGGCGTTCTTGATGGCCGCGGCCATCTGCCGCTGTTGCCGGGCGCTGATCCGGGTGACCCGGCGGCTGCGGATCTTCCCTCGGTCGGAGATGAACCTCCGCAGCAGATCGGTGTCCTTGTAGTCGATGTACGTGATCCTGGCGGCGTCCAGGGGGTTCGGCCGGTTCTTGAGCGGCTTTCGGGGGTCCTGCTGACGTGCCATGGGGGCTTCCTTCGTGCTCGGTGTGCGGTCGGTGGCCGTTCGGGTCGCGGGGTGCGGGGGACGGGGCGTCAGTGCACCGGGTCGAGGAGCGTGTCGAACGCGGCGGGCAGGTTCTTCCATGTCTCCCGGCCGGAGCCGTACTCCTCGTCCGTGAGCAGGCAGGAGTCCAGCAGGCCGGTCAGGCCGTCGCGGTCGAGGCCGGGGGAGACGAAGACCAGGTGCTGGCAGCAGTCGCCGTGCTCCGGGTGCCAGTCCAGCGCGGCGGCCGCCCGTCGGTAGGGCGGCACCATGGACCAGGCGGCGTCCGGGAGCGAGGCGAGCCAGGGGCCGGTGTTCTCCACGCAGAGCGCCCCGCCCGCGGCATCCCAGGAGAGCAGGGTGTCGGGCCGGTCCGCGAGCCAGAACCGGCCCCGGCTGCGGGCCGCCGCGCAGCTCAGGTCCTCCAGCGCGTCGAGCAGGCGCTCGGGGTGGAAGGGGCGGTGCCGCCGCCAGACGAGCGTTCCCACCCCGGCCTCGTCGGCCTCCTGCGGAAGCAGCGCACAGGCCGGGTGCTGGCCCGCGTCCGCCGCCTCCACATCGAATCCCGCGAAGGCGAGCCGAGCCAACTCGGCCGATCCGGAGTCGGCCTGACGGGCCGTCGGGTTGAGCTGCCGGATCAGGGCATGGTCCTCGTCGTCGGCCGCCGGGCTGGGCGTCATGGCCAGCACGGGTGCGTACTCCACCTGCCGGGCCCAGGTGTCGCCGATGGTCCGCCGGTCGGCCGGCGCCGCCGCGAGACCGGCCTCGGCCAGATCGTCGCCGTTGGAGAGGCAGGGCAGGACCAGGGTGGGGTCGACCGCCGCGAACACGTTGGTGACCTCGGCGGCGGTGGTGTGCGCGGCGATCACCTCGGCCATGGACTTCGGCTCGACGGAGTCCCAGAGCTCCAGGACGGCGAGGCGGGTCCGTCCGTCCCCCGCGAGCCGTTCGAGTTCGGGTACGAGGTCCTCGCGCAGCGCGCAGCAGGCGCACGCGTTGACCAGCGGCGTCTCGCCGGAATCCAGCTCGCCGCCGGCGTCCCGCAGGGAGCGACGTACGGTTCCGCCGGTGGCCGTGGCCAGGTCGTGGTGGAGCGCGACGCTGTGCGGGACGTCCCGCAGCAGCCCTTCCACCACTTCGCGGCGGGCCTCGGAGTGCAGGCCGCAGACGATGACGACGGGCAGTTTCGTGCGGTGCTCGCTCACCGGGCCTCACCACGTCCGTAGCGGCGTTCGAAGCGCTCGACGCGTCCGGCGGTGTCCAGCACGCGGGCGGTGCCGGTGTAGAAGGGGTGGCTCGCGGAGGAGGTCTCCACGTCGACCACCGGGTAGGTGTTGCCGTCCTCCCAGGTGACGGTGCGGTCGCTGGTCATGGTCGAGCGGGTCAGGAACGCGAAGTCGGCGGCCTTGTCGCGGAAGACGACGGGGCCGTACGAGGGGTGGATTCCGGGCTTCATGAAGGTGTCCTAGGGGTCGGGTCCGGGTCGTGCGCGGGGGGAGCGGCGGGGCTTCCCGGCCTCAGCGCTCCTACCGGAAGTCGACATGACGTCGGGCGACCGGGTCGTACTTGCGCAGCACCATCCGGTCGGGGTCGTTCCGCCGGTTCTTGCGGGTGACGTAGGTGTAGCCGGTCCCCGCGATGGAGCGGAGCTTGATGACCGGGCGTACTTCGTTGCGAGCCATGGGCGCTACTATATGGCAATGGTTTCCATTTTCAATAATGGATGCGTCGAAGGAGAGGCAGGTAACTTTCCATGTCCGCCCACTGCCAACTGACCGGCTCCAAGCCGGGATTCGGCAACAACATCTCCCACTCGCACCGCCGGACGTCCCGACGGTTCGACCCGAATATCCAGCGCAAGCGGTACTGGCTGCCCGGCGAGGGCCGCTATGTGCGCCTCACGCTGAGTGCTCGGGCCATCAAGGCCGTCGACAGCATCGGCATCGAGGCCGCGGTCGCGCGCATCCGTGCGCGGGGAGGGAAGGTCTGATGGCGAAGAAGAGCAAGATCGCGCGGAACGACCGACGCCGGGAGACCGTCGACCGCTACGCCGCCCGCAGGGCCGAGCTGAAGGAGATCATCCGCCGACCCGGGACGCCGGAGCGCGAACGGATCGCGGCCGTCGAGGAGTTGCGGCGTCAGCCACGCGATGCCAGCGCCACGCGGGTACGCAACCGTGACAGCGTCGACGGCAGGCCCCGGGGGTATCTGCGCAGGTTCGGGCTCTCCCGGGTCCGGATGCGTGAGCAGGCCCACGCGGGGTTCCTGCCGGGAGTGACCAAGTCCTCCTGGTGAAGGTGGTTTGAGCGCCGGGGGGGTGGGTGGTGGTACGGCGCCCCCCGCGCCACCACCCGCGACGCGTCTCTCAGCGGCCGACCGGGTCGGCCTCCGCCCCGTCCCCGGGGGTGAGGAGGGCGAGGTGGCCGCCGTCGTCCAGGGGGGTCGGGACGGTCAGGGTCGTGAGCAGGTCCGCCCGGTCCGCGTCGAAGACGTGGACCTCGCCGTGGCCTCCCCGGCTGACCGCGACCAGGCCCCCGCCGGGTGAGGCGGCGATGGCCCGCCGCTGCACGCCGTCCCAGGGGGTCCCGCCGGACCGGGGCGCGCCGGACATGGCGGGCAGGGGCAGGCGCGCGGCGACCTCCGGGCGGGCTCCGGCGACCGGGGGCACGGTGAGCAGGACGAGTTCGTCGCCGTCCGGGTGGACACGGGTGTACGCGATGTGGCGGGCGGTCACCGCGAGCCGGAAGACCAGTCCGGGGCCCAGGTCCAGCCGGCCCGTGACACCGGTGTCGAGCTGGTGCCACCAGGCGTCGTTGGACCAGTCCGGCCACTGCCCGGGGTCGCCCGGTCCGCCGCGCACGCAGGACCAGAGCATCCGCCGCACGGGGTCGAGCCGCAGGTAGTAACCGCGCCCGCCGGAGCGCCCGCCGGCGGACCAGGACAGGGGGGCCTCGCCGACGAGGTCGTCCCCCTCCCGCCGTGCGCGATGCACCCCGGACCCGGCGGCGGCGAACACCCGGCCGGTGAGCGGGTCGTGGGCGTCGCCGTGCCCGTCGTCGTCCGGCAGCGCGATCCGCCGGACCGGGACCGCCGGAGGGCATGCGGGGGCCGAACGCATCAGATCGCGGTGCCGGTGGATCAGCAGCTCGCCCGGCTCCCGGTGGCGCAGCACCACCAGCGAGGACGGCCCGCCGAGGACCGTGACCCCCGGCTCGCCCGTCCGCCCGCGTACGCGTACGGCGACGGCGCCATCCGGTGCGTCGAGGTCGACGGCCGTCAGGAGCCCGGTCCAGGCCTCCTCGTTGCGGCCGAGGCCGGTGGTCACCGCGAGGTGTCGTCCGCCCGGGTCCGCCGCCAGGTGTTCGGCGGGTACCGCGACCGGTATGCGCCGCCGGACCAGCGGCCGGCCGGCGCCGGGGCCGTAGGGGTCGAGCACCAGCAGCTCGCCCGCCCGGTCGTCGACACAGGCGATGAGGCCGTCCGGCAGTGCGAGGAACCCCGCGTGCTCGGCGAGGTGCCGGTGGTTCAGCTCGGCGCGCTCCGTGCCGTCCGGGAGGTCCAACAGGCTGATCCGGCCGGCGACATGGTCGGAGACCAGCAGGCGCGGCGGTGCGTGGAGTGAGGGGTGCGGGGACTGCGGCATGGCGAACTCCTGCGGGCGGTGGGGTCGTGGGGGCGGCAGGGGCCGGTGGGTTCCGGCGGAGACCGGATGAGGGCCCTGGCCACTTTATTGGAAATGATAATCATGTGTAAGGTTCCGGTTTGTGGCGGGGATCGCTCCCGGGGCTCCGCCGCCTGCTCTGCCGCATCCCCGGGACCGCACAGGAACGTTGAGGGACCGTCGATGCCACGAACCGCGCTGAGAGTCCGCCGCTGGGCCGCGATCGCCGTACTGGGAGGCCTGCTGGCCGGCTGCGGAACCGGGGAGGCCGACACCGGTGGACCGGCGGTCGCTCCGGGGAACGGGGCCGACGGCCGTACGAGCACGCAGGTGCGGCCCATCGAGGCCGCCACCCGGATCACCGACGCCAAGGGCGTCACGGTCTCCCTGCCGAAGCCGCCGGAGAAGATCGTCTGCCTGGTCGCCCTCTGCGACGACATCCTCGTCGAGCTGGGCATGACCCCCACCGCCACCAACTCCCAGGTGCTGGCGCACCCGGAGTTCCTGGGCGAGAAGAAGGCCGCGGAGATACCGGTGGTGCCCGGCGGCTTCCTCAGCCCCGAGGTCGAGGCGATCCTGTCCCACCGGCCCGACCTGGTGATCGGCCTGGAGGACACGCACGGCAAGCTGGCCCCCGCGCTGAAGGGCGCCACGACGTTCTGGCCGGTCCAGCCCGGATCCTGGCAGGACAGCGTCGGCTACCTGCGGGACCTGGCGGCGCTCACCGGCCGCACCGAGCAGGGCGAGACGGCGGAGAAGACCTTCCGCGCCCGCCTGGCGCAGGCGGAGAAGGCGAAGAGCGACAAGACCGCGCTGATCGTCTACGGCAGCGACGAGAACTTCGGCGTGGCCACCCCGGAGTCCGACGTGGCGGCCGGGCTGTTCCCCAAGATCTCCCACTACCCCTGGAAGAGCAGGGGCGTCGACGGCACTTACAGCCTGGAGGAGATCCTCGCCCGGGACGTCGACGTCCTGTTCGTGGAAACGCTGTCGTTCGGCGCGCCGGACGGCAAGCTCTCCGACAAGCTGGCGAAGAACCCCCTCTGGTCACGCATCCCGGCCGTGCGGAACGGCAAGGTCATCGAGGTCGACTCCGAGGTGTGGGCCAAGGGGCGCGGCACCCGCTCCCTCGGCGTCGTCCTCGACGAGGCGACGGCCGCACTGCGATGAGGCGTCCGCCCGTGGCGCCGCTCTGCCTGGGGGCGGCGGCCCTGGCGGGCGCGGTCTGCGCGCTCAGCCTGGGCACGCCGTACGTCCCGCCCGCCAGGCTCCCGGCCACGCTGGGGGCCGACGAGCTCGCGGGGCTCGTCGTCACCGAACTACGGCTGCCCCGCATGGTGCTGGCGCTCATCGCCGGGGCCTGCCTGGGCGCCGCCGGCCTCGTTCTCCAGGAGGCCCTGCGCAACCCGCTGGCCGTGCCCGAGATGCTGGGAGTCTCCTCCGGGGCCGCCCTGGGCGTCGCCGCACCGCTGGTCCTGGCCCTGGCCGTCCCCCTCGGACTCCAACCGTTCCTCGCCCTGGCGGGGGCGGCGCTCGGCGGACTGCTCACCCTGGTCGCCGCCGGATTCGGGCGGAGCCCCTCGGCCGTCCTGCTGACCGGAGCCGCCGTCGCCGCCGCACTCCAGGCGGCACTGCTCGTGCTCATGGTGATGGCCGACCAGCTCGACCTCCAGCTCATCTACCGCTATCTGCTGGGCAGTCTGTCGGCCCGGACCTGGGACGACGTCACCGGTCTGCTGCCGTGGCTCGCCGTGGCCGTCCCGGCGCTGGTGCTGTGCGTGCCGGTGCTCGGTGTGCTGCGCCTCGGCGACGACGACGCCCGTGCGCTGGGCGTACGCGTCGAACGCGCACGGGTCGCCGCGCTGGGCATCGCCGTCGTCCTCATCGCCCCCGTCGTCGCGGTCTGCGGACCGGTCGCCTGGGTCGGCTTCCTCGCCCCCCACCTCGCCCGCCGGCTCCGCCCGGACGGCGGCGCGGCCGGGTGGCTCGTCCGGTCCGCCGCGTGCGGCGCGATCGTCGTGCTCTGTGCCGACCAGCCGGCCCGGCTGGCGCTCGCCCCGGTCGAGACGCCCGTCGGCGCCTGGACCGCCCTGGTCGGGGTGCCGGTCGGGGTCGTGCTGCTGAAGCGGGGGAGACGGCCCGCCCGGGACCGGGGGCCCGTGCTCCCGTCCCTGCCGGGGGCTCCGCCGGACCTGCCCACTCCCGTTCTGCGGAAGGCGGAACGATGACGCTCATCGACACCGTGCCCGGACCGTCCCGTCGGGTCCTGCGCGCACCGGGCGTCCGGATGGGCGGCCTGGCGCTGCTCGTCGCCGCGGTGGCCTGCGCCGACCTGTTCGCCGGCCGGGGCGTCACTCCCGAAGGCGTCCGGGCCGTGCTGCTCGGCGGCAGCGACGACCCCACCGCCGAGCACATCGTGCTCCAACTGCGGTTGCCCCGGCTGCTGGTGGCCCTGGTCGCCGGGGCCTGCCTCGGGGTGGCCGGGCTCGTGCTCCAGTCGGCCCTGCGCAACCCGCTGGCCGGGCCCGAGGTCACCGGCGTCACTCCCGGTGCGGTGCTCGGCGCGGTCGCCGCGACCGGCCTCGGCCTCGCGGGCTGGGAATCCCCCACGGCCGTGGTCGTGGCGGCCTGCCTCGGCGGCTTCGCCGGGGCGGGGCTGCTGTGGCTGCTCGCCGGGCGGGAGCGGGGCGATCCGGAACAGACAGCCGTGTACGGGGTCCTCGTGTCGGCGGTGCTGGCCGGGCTCACCGCGGTCGTTCTCCTGGTGGCCCCCGGCGAACTCGGCAGCGTGGTCCAGTGGTTGATCGGTTCCACCGAGGGCCGGGTGTGGCA
Source organism: Streptomyces sp. CA-278952 (assembly GCF_028747205.1). NCBI lineage: Bacteria > Bacillati > Actinomycetota > Actinomycetes > Kitasatosporales > Streptomycetaceae > Streptomyces > Streptomyces sp. CA-278952. The sequence continues at coordinate 433,116 of NZ_CP112880.1, read as the reverse complement.
GCACTGGAATCTGCTCTGGCCGTGGGCCGCCTTCTGGGGCGCGGCGGCCTGGCTGCTCGCCGGGCCGCTGACCCTGTTGCGCTGCGGCGACGAACAGGCCTCTGCCGCGGGGCTGGCCACCGGCCGGGGCCGGGGCGCGGCGCTCGTCTGCGCCGTTGCGCTGACGGCCGGTGCCGTGTCGGCCGTGGGCGCGCTCGGCTTCGTGGGGCTGCTGGTGCCCCATCTGGCGCTGGCCGTCTTCGGGGCCGATCTGCGCATCACCCTCCCGGGGGCCGCGCTGCTGGGCGCTGCGGTGGTGTGCGGGGCGGACGCCGCCGCCCAGTTGCTGTCCCGGCTGCTGGTCATCGCGCTCGACGCGGACCGGCTGACCCTTCCGGTCGGCGCCCTGACCACCTTCGTGGGGGCGGGGCTGCTGATGGTCGTGGCGCGACGACGGGCGGACGAGCGATGACGGAGAGCGGTACGCGGACGGGACGCGTCGATGGCGGCATCGGCGCGGGCATCGGCGTCGGCGTCGGCATCGATCGACGCCGACGCCGACGGAAGTGGAGGACAACGGATGAGGAGGGTGACATGCCCGAAGGCCTGACCGGACAAGTGGAGCCGAGCCCGGTGGAGGCGGCCGGGCCGGAAGCGGAAGCGGAACCGTGCGCGGTGCCCGGCCCCGAGGTCGTCCGGGCGGAGGGGCTGACCTTCGGCTACCCCGGACGCATGGTCCTGCGCGGGGTGGACCTGAGCGTCCGCGCCGGCGAACTGGTCGCGCTGATCGGGCTGAACGGCTGCGGCAAGAGCACCTTCCTCAAGCTCGCCGCCGGACTGCTCACCCCGAGCGGCGGGCGCGTCCTGCTCGAAGGCGACGACGTGGCGCGGCTGCCCCGCCGCACCGCCGCCCGGCGCGTCGCCCTGCTCCATCAGTCGGCGCCCGCCGTGCCGGGACTGACCGTGCGCCAACTCGTGCGTCAGGGGCGCTATGCCGCCCGGGGGCCACTCGGGATGCTGCGGGAGGGGGACGACGAGGTGACGTCGCGGGCGCTCGCCGACGTCGGCGTCACCGCCTGGGCCGACCGGCCGGTGGACGCGCTGTCCGGAGGCGAACGCCAGCGGGTCCGGCTGGCCATGGCGCTGGCCCAGGACGCCCGCGTGCTCTTCCTGGACGAGCCGACCACCTATCTCGATCTGCGGCACCAACTGGAGGTGCTCCAGACGGTCGTACGGCTGCGCGCGGAACGCCGGCTGACGGTGGTGATGGTGCTGCACGACCTCAACCACGCCGCGCGGTTCGCCGATCGGATCGTCGCGTTGCGCGAGGGCCGCGTCGCCGCCGACGGGCCTCCGGCCGAGGTGGTCACCCGGCGTCTGCTGGCCGAAGTCCTCGGCGTGGAGGGCCGGGTGGGGGTCGACAGCGAGGGCGGGTGGCCCGTCTGTTACCCAGATCACCCTCTCGATCCGCTCCAACTATTGCGGAATGAAAATCATATTCATTAGTGTCTGTGCTGCGGCACGCACCGGCGCCGCGATCGAAACGACCATCCGATCCTTCCGAATGGAGACTCAACTCATGGAGAACAACAAGGTGTTCAGCCCGATCGCCGACCAGGGCCAGCTCGCGCACCTCTCCGCCACCCACTCGAACGCCCTCGTCGAGAACCCCTTCGACGACGCCGTCGAGGCCGACACCGCGGCCGAGAAGTAGGCGACGCCTGCCGCTGACGGCAGGTTCCCCGCGTGGTGCGGGGGCGGGCCCGCCCGGTGACATCCCGGGCGGGCCCGCCCCGTTCACCCCCGTGCAGTCCCGTCCGGCCCTGTCCAGCACCGTCCAGTTCCGAACGTCCCGTCCACGCTTCCCGCTTCCCGCTTCGGAGGATTCCGTGACCCGCAGTCGACTCGCTCCCGGCATCGGGATCGTCACCGTCCCCGGTGAAGCCCCCGTGCTCCGGACCTCCGGAGGGGAGTTCCTGCGCATCGACACCGGTGGCGTCGCAGGCGAAGCCCTGGTGCGCCGACTGGCGGGGGAGGAGGGGGCGCCGGACGAGGACACGCCGGTCGGGGGTGGACGCCCCGCCGAACTCGCCCGGCTCGTCGAGGCGTTCGAGACGGGCGGGTACGCGGTGTCCGCCCCGCCCCGGGCCCGGCTCGCCGGTCGCACCGTCCATGTCCTCGGCGACCCCGTGCTCGCCGAGCCGCTGGCACGCTGCGCCGGAGCGGAGGGCGCCGAGGTCCACCGGATCACCCCGGACCGTGTTGCGGAGCTCGCTCGGGCGGCCCCGGACCACCGCACCGAAGGGCGCGTCGCCGTGGTGTGGTGCCTCGACTCGCCCGTGCCCGAAGGGCTTTGGGACACCGCGGACCTGCTGCCCGGGCGGCGCGTCGCCTGGCTGCGCTGCCACCGCGAGGGCGCCCACGGCTGGACCGAACCCCTTGCCGCGGCCCCGGGAGACGTCACCTCCCGTCACGTCAGGCTCCGCAGACTCGCGGCCACCCCCGCCCATCGCGAACTCGCCGCGTACTGGGCCGGACACCGGACCCCCGACACCGGGCCGCACCCCACCGAAGCCTCCGCCGCCCTGATCGCCGCGCTCCTCACCGCCGATCTGCTCGCCTGGGCCGAAGCCGAAGCCGAAGCCGAAGCCGAAGCCGAAGCCGAAGCCGAAGCCGAAGCCGAAGCCGTGGCGCGGGCCGGTACCGAAGCCGAGACCGTGGCGCGGGCCGATACCGGGACGAGCCGGGCGACCGTTCTCCCGGTGCGCCGCCGGCTGCGCCGGATCGACCTGCGCGATCTCACCTTCACCGAGCACCCCGTGCTCCCCGTCCCGGACGTCGCGCCCCTGCCCGCCCCGACGCCGGCGCGCGCCGGGGCCAGGGCCGGAGCCGGAGCCGGGACAGCCAAGGCGCGCCCGTGAACACCACCCGCACCGTGTACGTCCCCACGCCGGACGGCACCGCGCTCGCCACCGACGTATGTCTCCCGGACGGCACCCGCCCCGTTCCTTCCGTCCTGATCAGAACCCCCTACGGGCGCGACGCCCACCGCGCCGAGCTGCGCGGCTGGGCGGCGCACGGATTCGCCGCCCTCGCCCAGGACGTTCGCGGCCGCCACGGCTCACCGGGGGAGTGGCACCCCTACCGGGGCCACGAGACAGTGGACGGCGCGGCCACCGTCGCCTGGGCGCGCGCACAGGAGTGGAGCAACGGTGAGGTCGTCGCCGTCGGCGCCTCCTACGCCGCGTACTGCGCCCTCGTCACCGCACTCGCCGCCCGCGACACTGCCCGCGACACGGCCGGTGAGGCCGCCCGCGATCCCGGACCCGGCGCCGACGACCTCGATCGCGACGGAGTGCCCGACGCCGTCATCGCCGCTGTCCCCGCGCTCGGACTCGCCGAGACGGCGCGGGAGCCCGGCGGGCCCGAGCGGCTGTGGGCCCGGGCCGGCTGGTGGGCGGCCCATGGCGACCGTCGCGACTCCGACCCGGACGCGTTGGCCCGCGCTCTGGCGGACGACCCCCGGCTGCTCGAACACCTCCCGGTCGCCCGCCTCGCGGAGCGGCTGGCCGAGGGCCTGGGGCGCGAACTGCCGTCCTGGCCCGGCCTCTGGGCCGGCCGAGGGCGAGGCCGACTCGTCGCGCTGGCCCCCACCGCACGCCTTCCGCTGCTCGCCGTCGGCGGCACCCGTGACCCCTTCGCCGAGGACACCGTGGCCCTGTGGCGCGGCTGGGGCGGACCGTCCCGCCTGCTGCTCGGGCCCTGGGGCCACCGTCTCACCGCCGACCCGGCCGCGCCGCCCCGCGCACGCGTCAACCTCGGTGTGCTGTACGTACGGTGGGCCCGCGCGGCGCTCGCCGGGCGACTGGAGCCGACGCGGCACGGTGTCATCGCCCTCGGCGACAGCGGCCGCTGGCGCAGCGCCCCCGGATCGACGGTCACTCCCGACGCCACCCCACTGGACCGGCCGGAGACGGAGTGCCGGTGGCCCTTCGGCTCGCCCACCGGTCTGCGGCTGCTCCACGGAGCCGAGTTCAGCGCCGACCCGGACCGCCCCGTGCGCTCCGACGACCTCGCCGTCCCGGCCGACGGCGACCGTGCCGACCGCTGCCTGCTCCTCTCACCCCCGCTGCCCCGCCCGCTCGACCTGGCCGGAGCCGCCGTCGCCCGGATCAACGTCACGGCCGACACGCCCAGCGCCGACTGGGCCGTACGCCTGACCGCGCTCGACCCGTCCGGCCATGCCGATCCGCTCGCCTTCGGCATCGTCCGGCGCACCGGGCCGCCCGGCGAGGCCGCGGACATCACCGTGCCGCTCGGCACGCTGGGTCGCCGACTGCCCGCCGGGACCCGGTTGCGCGCGGAGATCGCCGGACACCACTTCCCCGCCCACGCCCGTAACCCGCACACCGGGGAGGACCCGGTCACCGCCACTCGGCTCGCCCCGTCCCGCCGCACCGTGGACTCCCGGGGCAGCGCCCTCCACCTGCCCGTCGTCGCCCGACGCCGCTACGTCGAGCCCGCACCGGAGATATGCCGTTGACCATGACCAGCGCCCTGCCCATCGAAGCCCTCGTCGATCCCGTCAGCGGGATCATCCGCGACGTCGCACCCGTCGAGCACCCCACCGGTGCGCCGCCCCGCTACACCGCGATGACCGCCGACGTCTCCGACGCCCGCCGCCTCGGCGCCTGGCCCGCCGACCGCGTCTCTCTCGGCACCACGTTCGGCGACCACCGGGGTGCCTGGATCGCCGCGGTGGCCGAGGCCGTCGAGCGCTACTGCGGCAACCGGCTCCCCCCGCCCGGCCACCCCCAGGAGCCCCGCCGGGCCACCGCCGCAGAGCTGACCGCCGAGGGCCACCGCGTCTACGGGCCCGGCGCCCTGCCGACGTACGCCCGCTGGCAGTACAGCCGCCCGGGATTCCCGTATGAGGAACTCACGTCCGACACACCGGCGTTGTGGACCCGGGCCATCGAGGACGGACGGCCGTGCTGGGCCCCCGTCGCGCTGACCCACCTCAACTGGCGGCAGGGCGACCTGCGTTCGCTGCCCCGCACCCACCACCTCAACTACGCGGGCATCGCCACCGGGCAGGGCCTCGACGACGCCGCCGAGCGCGGGCTCCTCGAAGTCGTCGAGCGCGACGCCCTGGAGCTGTGGTGGCACCTGGACGGGCCCACCCGGGGCATCGACCCGGCGAGCGTCCCCGGGCTCACCGAGGACCTGGCCGGCTGCGAGCTGGACGTGCACATCGTGGAGATGCCCTCCGAGTTCGCCCCCTGTGTGGCGGCCCTCGTGCACGATCCCGGGCGCGGTATATACGCGGCCGGGTTCGCCTGCCGGTACGACCCGGCGGAGGCGGCCCGCAAGGCCGTCCTCGAGGCCGTGCACACCTGGGTGTTCACCCAGGGCGCGGTGGACGCCGACGGCTGGGTGTACCGGGCGGTCGAAGCCGGGATGCTCGCCCGTGGCCTCTACCTCGACCACCGTGCCGACCGGCGGTATCTCGACGACTGCGGGCCCGAGTTCGCCGCTGTGCGGGACCTCGGGGCCCATGTCCAGGTCTGGCTGGACGACCGGATGTCCCCGCTCGCCCGCCGCTTCACCGAACCCGCCCTCGGCACGGTCCCGGTCACCGCGATCGCCCCCGGCGGCCGCACCGCGCTCGACGCGGCGCTCGCCGCCGGAGGGCACCGGGTGATCACCGCCGACCTCACGACGGAGGACGTCGCCGAGACGACCCTGCGCGTCGCCCGCGTCCTGGTCTCCGGGCTGATCCCCAACGCACCGGCCGCCTTCGGCTACTTCGGCTGTCCGCGCCTCGCGGACGCGGCGCTCACCCGGGGCTGGCGAACCCGACCGCCCACCGCGCCGGGGGACTTCACCCTCGCCCCGCCCCCGCACATGTGAAGGAGCGCGCCGCCATGCCCGACACCCCGGCCCGGACCGCCGCCGCCGACTCCGGGACGCGCCCCGCGTCCGGCCTGCTGCGCCGGGCCCTCGCGGATGTCCGCTCCTGGCGTGCGCCGGGCCTCGTCCCGTACGTCCCCGAGCGTCCGTTCCCCTGGCCCGGGACCGGGCTGCCGTTGGCCGGGGACGAGGTCCGGAACGGGGCGGTTTCCGGGGCCGGGGGCCGGGCCGAGCTCGACCTCGACCGTGTCCTGCGGCTCTCGCTGGCCGCGCCCGCCGGCACCCCCGGCCGACTGCGGCCCGTGCCCTCGGCGGGAGGCCTGCACCCGGTGCGCGCGCACCTGCTGGCCGGGCCCGGATGTTCGCTGCCGCCCGGGCGCTACGCCTACGACCCGCTCGCCCACCGTGCCCACCCGCGCGGCCCGGCCCCCGACGGCGTACCCCCGGGCGTCCTCGTCGTCCTCACCGTGGCCGCGTCCCGGACCGTCGCGCATTACGGCCACCGGGCCTGGCCGCTCCTGCTGCTGGACACCGGCCACGCCGCCGCGGCCCTGGCGCTGGCCGGACCCCCGGCAGCCGACGTACTGGTCTGCCTCGACGCGGACGCCGCCCTCCTCTCCGCCGCCGCCGGACTGCCCTCGGCTCCCCACTGGCCGGACGCCTGGCCCGGCTCCGAACCGGAACTGCCGCTCGCGGTAGTCGGGTTGGCGCCCGTGGGCGTGATCGCCTGCGCCCCCGGGGCGCTGATCGCCTGGGTCGGCCCGACGCGTACCGGAACCCCGACGCCGCGACCCGGCGCGGAGCCCACCCCGCCCCGTGAACTCGCGGCGACGCTCCGCCTGTTGCACCACATCTCGGCATCCCCCGAGCTGCCCGGCGGCATCTGGCACCCGGCCACCCGTCCGGGGCCGGTGACCGACATGGCCCTGGAAGCGCGCAGGAGCGCCCCGCCCGACGACCTGAACCACCCGCCCGGCGAGGAACAGCTCGCCCGGCTCCTGACCACAGCCGGGACAGCGCGGCCCGACGGACCCGCCTGGACCGCGGCGATCGGTGGTGGTGACCCGGCCCTGTACGCGAAGGCTCCCGGCAGCAGGGGACTCGACGTCCGCGCCTCCGGGGACGCGCGTCCCACCCTTGCCCACTGGGCCGCGGGGCAGCAGTGGATCGGTGGCGCGGGCGCGGTGCTCCTCGCCCACGGCTGCCCCGGGGACGCCCCGCCGGCCGCGGTGCGCACCGCCCACCTCGCCGCCGGGTACGCGGCAGGAGCCGTCCAGGTCCACGCCACCGCGCTCGGCCTGCCCTCCCGGCCCATCGGCTCCTGGCAGCGGGCGGACCTGGGCGCGGCGCTCGGCGAGGCCCCCGGACGCGACTGGATCGTGCACGGCCTCGCGGTGGGAGCGCCCCCACCGCCGGGCCCCGTCGACCCGGGCTTCGCCCGGCGCCCAACGACGGCCGAAACACCACCCGCCTCAACACCACCCGCCTCAACGCCACCCGACCCGGCGAGCCCAACGCCACCCGCCCCCACATCACTCGCCCCCGCGCCCCCCGACCCAGCGAGCCCGGCGCCCGCCGCCCCGACGGCACCCGACCCAGCGCCCCCGACAAGCGCCGCCCCGGCGGCTCCGCCCGGCGAGGAAGAACGCCCATGATGCTCCACCCCGAACTCCTGCGCGCCGCGAACACCGCGCGCCGCCCGCTCGGCCTCGCCACCGCACTGCTCGCGGCGGTCGCCGCCACCCACCTCGCCCAGGCGGTTCTGCTCGCCCTCGTGCTCGCCCGGATCGCCCGGGGGGAGACGGCCGCCCTCACCCCCCTGCTCACCGGCGTCATCGCCGTCGTCCTGGTCCGCGCCGGGCTCGGCCGCGCCCAGCGCCTGACCGCCGTCACGGCGGGAGCCGCCGTACGGGTCAGGCTGCGCGACACCCTGCTGGAGCGGCTCGGCGCACTCGGCCCCCCCGCGATCACCGGCGCGCGCGCCGGAGCCGTGCGCGCCACGCTGGTGGACGGCGTCGAGGGCGTCGACGCGTACGTCTCGCGCTACCTGCCCCAAGCGCTCATCACCTGCGCCGTTCCACCGCTGCTGCTCGTCGCCGTCGCCCTCGTCGAGCCGTACGCGGCGCTCGCCCTCGGCCCCGCCCTGCTGCTCGCCCTGTTCGGGCCGCGCTGGTGGGACCGGCTGCTCGCGCGGCGGGGCAAGGAGCACTGGGACTCCTACGAAGCCCTCGCCGCCGACTACCTGGAGGCGCTCCAGGGGATGCCGACCCTGCGCGCCACCGGTGCGGTGGGCCGCGTACGGGAACGGCTGGAGCGGCGGTCATCCGCCCTGCACCGGACCACCGTCGCCAAACTCCGGGTCTCGCTCGTCGACACCGGCCTCACCGACCTGGCCGTCCAGGGCGGCACCGCCGCCGCCGTCCTCGTGGCGTGCTCGTCGGCGGCCACCGGCCGTACCGCCGCCACCGGCACCTACCTCCTTCTCCTCCTCGCCTCCGAATGCTTCCGCCCCGTCCGCGACCTCTCCCGCGAGTGGCACGCGGGCTACCTCGGAGTGTCCGCCGCCGACGGAATCGCCGCCCTGCGCACCGCCGAGGCCGCCGTGCCGGACCGGGGCACCCTGGCCGCCGCCTGGGAGAGCCCACCCGAAATCCGTTTCGAGGACGTGCGCTTCACCCACCCGGGGAGCAAGCTGCCCGCCCTCGACGGCGTCACCTTCACCGCCGCCCCCGGGCGCACCACAGCCGTCGTCGGTCCGTCCGGCGCGGGAAAGTCGACCCTGCTGAGCCTGCTGCTGAGGCAACGGGACCCGGACAGCGGCAGCCTCACCGTCGCCGGGGCGGCCACCGCCGCGTACACCCTCGCCTCCCTGCGCCGGGGCATCGCCGTCGTCTCGCAGGACACCTACCTCTTCCACGCCACGATCGCGGAGAACCTGCGGATCGCCCGCCCGGCCGCCACCGACGAACAACTGCGCGCCGCCGCCCGCGCCGCCGGGATCGACCAGGAGATCGCCCGGATGCCGCACGGTTACGCCACCCTCGTCGGCGAACGCGGCGCCACGCTCTCCGGTGGGCAGCGCCAACGACTCGCCCTCGCACGGGCGTTGCTGGCCGACGCCCCTGTCCTGATCCTGGACGAGGCCACCAGCGCGGTCGACGAACGCGGCCAGGCCCGCATCGTGCGGGAACTGTCGGCGGCCGGCCGCGGCCGCACCTGCGTCGTCGTAGCCCACCGGCTCGACGCCGTACGCCACGCCGACCACATCGTCGTCCTCGACGCGGGCCGTGTCGCCGCGGCGGGCGACCACACCACCCTGCTCGCGGGCGGCGGCGTGTACGCCTCGCTCGTCGCGGCAGGACGCACCGCACAGGAGGAGCGCGCCGCATGACCCCGACCTCGGCCCCGGCCGGCCCTGCCCGTTCCCCCGGTCCCGCCCCCACCGACGACGCCGAGACCGGCGCCCTGCGTTCGCTCCTCCCGGTCCTCGGCGCGCACCGCGCCACCGTCCTGCGCACCTGCCTGGCCGCCCTCGTCGACCAGGCGGCCCTGGTCGCCCTCGTGACCCTCGCCGCGTACACGGTGGGCACGGCCGTGACGGAGCACCGCCCACCCTCCCCGGGGGCCGTCGCCGTCCTGATCGGGCTGGTCCTGCTCCGGGCGCTGGCCACCTGGCGGGAGATGGACCTCTCGCACGACCTCGCCTACCGGGTCCTCGCCGAACTGCGCGTCCGGGTCTTCGACGGGCTGGCCCGCAGTGCCCCCGCCCGGATCGCGGGCCGGCGCAGCGGCGACCTCGCGGCCACCGCGCTCGGGGACGTCGAAGCACTGGAGTTCTTCTACGCACACGCCATCGCCCAACTCCTCGCCTCCGGCGTGGTCTTCGCGGTGTCGGCCGCTGTGCTGGCGGCCCTCGGCCCCTGGCTGCTGCTCGCCGTCGTGCCCGCCGCACTCCTCCTGGTCTGGTCGCCCCTGTTCGAGGCGCGCGGCCGGGCCGAACGCGGGGCGAGGACCCGGAGTGCGCTCGCCGAGGTGTCGTCCGAGACCGTGGAGAGCGTCGACGGACTGCGCGAACTCCTGATGACGGGGGCGCTGAACCGCAGGAGGGCCCGGCTCCGGTCCGCCGGACGCCGGCTCGCCCGCGCCCAGCGCGCCGAACAGTCCTGGGAGACCGGTGCGGGAGCCACCCGCGACCTGCTGGTCGTCGCCGCCGTCATCGGGGTCGTCGCGGCCGCCGCCCACGCCGCGTCCGCCGGACGTCTGGAGGGGGCGTGGGCCCCGGCCGCCATGGCACTCGCCCTGGGAGCTTTGGCCCCGGTCGCCGAATCGGCGGCCGCACTCGGCCGGGCCGGGGGCCTGCGCGCCGCCGCCGCCCGGGTCCGGGCCGCCGTGCACGCCCCCGCCGGAGCCCCCGCTCCCACCGCCCCCCGCCCCGTGCCGCCGGGACCGCTCGGCCTGCGGCTGCGCGGAGTCCGGTTCGGCTACGGCGGAGAGGCCGTGCTGGACGGCCTCGACCTGACGGTCCGGCCGGGTGAGACCGTGGCCCTCGTCGGAGCGTCCGGGGCGGGCAAGTCGACCTGCGCACACCTCCTGGCGCGCTACTGGGACCCCGAGGCCGGCGCCGTGGAGCTGGTGCCCCCCGCCCCGGCCGGCCCCGTGGACCTGCGGGACCTCACCGAGGAGGACCTGCGCGCCGCCGTGTCCGTGGTGGGGCAGGAAGCCCCGCTCTTCCACGGCACCCTCGCCGAGAACCTCCGCCTGGGCAGTCCGGACGCCACGGCGGACGAACTGGGCGCGGCGATCCGGATCTGCGGCATCGCCCCCATCGTCGAGGCCCTGCCCGACGGTCCGGACACGGCCGTCGGCGAGCGCGGCGCGACCCTGTCCGGCGGCCAGCGCGCCCGGGTGGCCCTGGCCCGCGGGCTGCTGAGCGGTCCGCGCGTACTCGTCCTGGACGAGACGACGGCCCATCTGGACCACCGGGGCGACGCGGAACTGTCCCGGGCGCTCGCGGCCGACTCCGCCACCCGGACGACCCTGGTGATCGCCCACCGCCCGGCGACGGTCCGCAGGGCCGACCGGATCGCGGTCCTGGACGGCGGGCGCATCGTCGAGGAGGGCACCTGGGACCAGCTGATCCGGGCCGGCGGCCCGCTGGCCCGCCTCTTCGCCGGCGAGGAAAGTCCTTGAGGGCAGTCCCCGAGGAGAGCCCTTGAGGGAGACTCCGCAGGGGCGTCCCCGAAGCAGTCAGGGGGCGTCCCCCGGATCGGGTCGGATCAGGGAAGGGGCTGCTCCGCCCAGATGATCTTCCCCCGGGGCGTGTAGCGCGTGCCCCACCGATGGGCGAGCTGAGCGACGAGAAACAGCCCGCGCCCGCCCTCGTCCGTCGTCCTGGCGTGCCGCAGCCGCGGCGAGGTGTTGCTGGCGTCGGACACCTCGCAGGTCAGCGCCGACTGGAACAGCAGCCGCAGCCGCACAGGACCCGCGGCGTACCGGATCGCGTTGGTCACCAGTTCGCTGACGATCAGCTCCGTCGTCATCGACAGCTCCGCGAGCCCCCACGTCTCCAACTGGCGGGAGACCTTGGCCCGGGTCTCGCCGACCGCCGCGGGGTCCACGGGGACGTCCCACGAAACCAGGTGCTCGGGGCTCAGGCGGTGGGTCCGGGCGAGGAGCAGCGCGATGTCGTCCGGCTGCGGGACGGGCAGCAGCTCCTTGACCACCGCCGGACACAGGTCCTCCAGCGGCATTCCGTCCCGGGACACCGCCCGGGCAAGACGGTCCATTCCGCGCTCCAGGTCCCTGTCGGCCCCTTCGATGAGCCCGTCGGTGTAGAGGCCGAGGAGGCTTCCCTCGGGCAGCTCGATCTCCAGGGCCTCGAAGGGCAGCCCGCCGAGTCCCAGGGGCGGCCCGGCGGGCAGGTCCGGGAAGCTGACCGCGTTGCCCGGCGTGACGATCACCGGCGGCGGGTGGCCGGCCCGTGCCATCGTGCAGGAGCCGTTCGCCGGATCGTAGACGGCGTACAGGCAGGTGGCCCCCACCACCGTCGTCCCGCCCCGCTCCTCCGGTCCCCCCGCGCGCTCCTCCTCGCTGAGCCGCAGGACGAGATCGTCCAGGCGTGCCAGCAGCTCGTCCGGGGGAAGATCCATGTCGGCCAGGGTCTGTACGGCGGTGCGCAGCCGGCCCATGGTCGCGGCGGCCCCGATGCCGTGCCCGACGACATCGCCGATGACCAGGCCGACCCGGGCCCCGGACAGCGGGATCACGTCGAACCAGTCGCCGCCCACCCCGTCCTTGGCGTCCGCCGGAAGGTACGACGACGCCACGTCCAGGGCCGTCCCGCCGCGCAGCGTGTGCGGCAGCAGGCTCCGCTGGAGCACCAGTGCCGCGGTGTGCTCCCGGGTGTAGCGGCGGGCGTTGTCCACGCACACGGCGGCGCGCGCCACCAGCTCCCTGGCGGGCGCCACGTCGTCCTCGTCGAACGGCACCGGATTCCGCGACCGCATGAAGGTGGTCAGTCCCAGCACGGTGTCGCGCGCCCGCATCGGCACGGAGATCAACGAGTGCAGCCCGAACTCCCGGAGCCGGGCGGCCCGCGCGGGCTGCTCCACCGTCCACCCGTGGCTGTCCGGGTCGAGCGCCGGGAGCAGGACCGGGTCGCCGTCGAGGAGGAAGTGCGCGTCGTGCGGCGGCGGCACGAAGTCGACCGCTTCCCCGACGCGTACGACCGCCTCCGGGCAGCCCTCCCGCACCGAGCTCAGGCCCGCCCGGCGCATGGCCGGCCGCTCGCCCTCGGCCGGTGCCCGCGCCCCCGGCCGGTCGCCGCCGAACGGGTTCTCCAGCAGGTCGACGAAGACGAAGTCCGCGAACCGGGGCACCGCGAAGTCGGCGAGCTCCTGCGCCGTGCGCTGTACGTCCAGGGTGGAGCCGATGCTCGCTCCGGCCTCGTTCACCAGCGCGAGCAGCCGGCGCGCGTTCCACCGGTCGGTGACGTCGAGGACCATGTAACCGATGCCGATCCGCCGGCCTGCGGCGTCGGCCAGCGGGAAGAACGAGCTCGCGTACGCCCGTCGGCGGTGCGGATCGGCCCAGCTCCAGCCCAGGTACTCGTAGTCCGTGATCGCCTCGCCGGTCGACAGGACCTGCCGCATCAGCCGCTCGATGGGCGTCGCCAGCGCTCCGGGCAGCACCTCGCTCGGCCGGCGCCCCAGACGCTGCTCGCGGGGTACGCCACCGAACCGTTCCAGGGTGTCGTTCAGCCAGAGATAGCGCAGGTCGGGGTCGAGCACCGCCATTCCGACGGGTGACCGGGTCAGGAAGTCGTCCAGCACGGACCCGCGCATGGTCCAGTGCGGGGTGAGCTCCCGCCCGGACACCAGGAAGCCCTCCCGCCCGGCGATCAGGAAGGAGGCGGTGACCCGTACGTCGAGGTCCACCGACCGTCCGTCCCGGGCCCGCAGGGGAACCAGCCCGCTCCACCCCGACCCGGCCCGGCAGCGGGCGGCCACCGCGGCCGTGCGCCGGGCGTCCGGGACACCGGTGAGCAGCTGGGAGGCGGACCGGCCGACCACCTCGGCCGCCGGATACCCGAGCAGCGCCTCGGCGCCCCGGGTCCAGCCGATGACCGTGCCGTCCCCGGCGATCACCGCCGCCGCGCCGTCGGTCGTCCGCGCCGGTCCCCGCCCGTCCCCGGAGGGCAGCGGGCCGGGCTCCGCCGGGGAGCCCTCATCGGCGGATGCCATTGCACCTCACCACCCTCTGTAGGTTTCCATGGTCGCTCGTCGCCCCGGACCGCGCCCGGTGCGGAGTCCGGGCGCGGTCTGTCCCTCGTTCGGCGGCGTGACGGAGCGGGCCGTGTCCGCGTTGGTGGTGGTGACAAGCGGTTGCTTGTCCACCTGCCCCCGCGCTGGACCCGTGTGGGTGGACGGCTCCGGCCCCGACAGGAGGGCCGGAGCCGTTTCCATGTCCGGGATCAGTAGCGGAAGCAGATCTCGCGCTCCCGCAGCCACGGGCCCAGCCAGTCGCCGAACGGGACCGGCGCGCACCACTCGCGGGCGGGCGGCGTCCCGGTCCCCGGATCCGTGGGCGCGGGCGCCACCGGGGACGGCACCACGGACGGCGGGACCGTCGGGGAGGGCGCCGGATCCGTCGGAGCGGCAGGAGGAGTAGGAGCAGGGGTGGGCGTCGGTGTGGGGCTGGGCGCGGGCGCGGCCGGCGCGGCCATCTCGGTCAGCATCGTCCGGAACACCTTCGATGACCGCGGATTGCTCTCGCACTGCCAGACACCGTGCGGGCAGTAGTCCGTGACCGTCTGGTACAGCGGCTTGTGCTGGTCGATCCACTCCAGCATCCGCCGCATGTACGCGGGGTTGTCGCCGTTGCGGAAGAGCCCCCACTCGGGGAACGAGATGGGCTTGCCGTGCTCCGCGGCGAAGTCGACGTGCTTCTGGAGCCCGTACGGGTCGGTGATCTGGTCGTCGAAGGTCTCGCCGGGCGGCTGGTCGTAGGAGTCCATCCCGATGATGTCGACGACGTCGTCGCCCGGGTAGCACTCGGTCCACGGCACCGCGTCCCGTCCCCGGCTCGGTGTGAAGTCGAAGCGGAAGTCCTGACCGGGCACCGCACGCATCGCCGTGACGATCCGTTCCCAGTACGCCTTCCAGGAGGCGGGATCGGGACCGCACCGATGGGTGTACGTGGTGCCGTTCATCTCCCAGCCGAGCACGATCACGGTGTCCGGAACGCCCAGCTCCACCAGCCGCTCCGCGAGCCGGGTGAAGTGCTGGTCGTAGTCTCCGGCCGCGCCCGCCCGGAGCAGGGTGCGGACCTCGTCGTCCGGGACCCGTTCCTCGTTGCGCTCCAGCATCGGCACGTTCAGGACGAACATCCGCTCCGGGTCCGCCTGTCTCCAGTCCGCCCAGGCGTCGAGGAAATCGGGCGCCCCCTCGATGTTCACCCACAGATCGCCCGGCAGGTACGTGTGCCCCACCCGCAGCTCCGCCCCGCCGAGCCAGCGCGACAGCTCGGCCATCCTGCTGACCCCGGCGGGCCCGTAGTCCAGATACGCCCCGTGCGCCGTGGTGCTCGCCGCCCGCGTCGGGCCGGGTGCGGCGCCGTCGACGGAATCGGTGCCCGGCGGCGACTGGCCCGCGATGCCGCCACCCGCCAGGAGGCTGAGAGCAGCCGCCGCGATGCACGAAACGATGAGACGGCGCTTAGCCGGCATTTCTCCTCCTGGCTGCGGTGAATTCCGGCCGGTTCGGCCTGATAGGGAGAGAGTCGCATCATCGTGCACCGAGGGCATGCGCAGGAGTCCATTTATCGTATTCGGCGTTGCGGGCGTGCCGTTCAGGTGAAGATGCGGCCGAACGTGAAAGGCAGCGAGCCGACGCGGTTGTCGAAATTCGAGTCGACCAGTTCCGGATCCCCCAGATTTCGCACGACGGGGCGACGGGCGATCAGTTCCCGGAACAGGGCTGTCATTTCGAGGCGGGCCAGATGCGCTCCCAGGCAGTGGTGCGGGCCCCCGCCGCCGTATCCCAGATGAGGATTGGGCGACCGGGTGATGTCGAAGCGATCCGGATGGGTGAAAACCGCCTCGTCGCGATTGGCCGACGCGTAAATGAGAGCGACTTTCTCCCCCGGGAGAAACGTACGGCCGCCCAGTGCGTATTCCGCGGTGACCGTCCTGCGGAACTGGATGATCGGTGTCGAATGCCGCACGATCTCGTCGACGGCGCCGTCGATGTACCGGTCGAAGTCGGACCGCAGCAACTCCCGCTGCTCCGGATGCCGGTCGAGCAGGAACAGGCCGTGCGCGATGGCGTTGCGGGTCGTCTCCACCCCCGCCACCAGCAGCAGCGAGAAGAAGGCCCCCAGTTGCCGCCCGGACAGCGCCCCGCCGTCGATGTCCGCGCTGACGAGCGCCGAGACGAGGTCGTCCTCGGGGTGACGGCGCCGCTCCCGGGCGAGCCGCCCCATGACGAACTGCATCCGGGCCAGCGACGCCAGCCCACGGCCGGGAATCCGCAGCCGGCCCCGGCCCCGGCGCTCGACGCCGACGTGCTCCGAGGCGTGGTCGATCTGCTCCGCGATCCGCGCCCGGTACGCCTCCGGGACGCCCATCAGGTCGCAGATCACCTCCAGCGGCAGCCGCGAGGCCGCCGACGGCATGAAGTCCCCGGAGCGCTCGGCGATCAGCTCGTCCACCAGCCGCCCGGCGAGCCGGCCGACGTTCTCCTCGACGTCGGCCAGCAGCCGGGGGGTGAACCGCCGCGAGATGACGCGGCGCAGCGCCGCGTGCTCGGGCCCGTCCATGTTGACCATCGAGTTCCCGAACAGCGCCTTCGCCCAGCCGGCCGGCTCCGGGGTGGTGACCCCCGGAGCGCTCGCGAACACCTGGGGCGTGCGGCTCGCGGTCCGCACGTCCGCATGGCGCACCAGGGCGTGGAACGGCTTCCCGGCGGTGCGCGCGGCACCGGCCCGGGGAGTGAACAGGACCGGCGCGTCCAGCTCCCGCAGCAGGGCGAAGGCCCTGAGCCTCACGGGGCGCGGCAGCCGCCAGAAGGCCGGGTCGGCCAGATCGACGTCCTCCGCGGGCCGTACGCGGTCCCCGGACAACTGGTACGGAACGGTCATGCCCATCACCTCCACGGTTCGCCAGGCCATGGTCCGGCTCGTCGCGGCGAGCCGCCTCATCGACGCGGCCCGTCGCTCCCGATGAGCCCGCACCCTCACGCGTTTGACGGAACGAAACCGCCATCTGTGCGCCGTACGCCGCCCGCACGACAACTGTTTCTTCTCCGCCTCGTTGTCAACATCGCCATCAGAAGCACCTCGGACGAGCTAACGAGTCAATGAGGCGTGTCAGAGAGGCGAGTCAGTGAGGCGAGTCAACGAGAGGCAGGCACCCAACTCATGAGCCCCACCCCAGCGCATCCGCGCGGCCCCCGCGTTCCCTCCCGCCGGATCGTCCTGCGCGGAGCCTTCACCGCCGCAGTGGTCACGGGCACCGCGGGCGCCCTGCTCCCGCTGCTCGACCGTGAGAGGGCCGCCGCGGCCCGGCCCGCGCCCCAGGCGCCCGCATCCGGCCCCGGATCCCGCCCCGTACCCACGGCGGACGAGTTCGCCGAGATGTACCGGGGCCGGGAGATCCGGGCGACGGCGACCGCCGTCGTCCCCGCCGGCGCCACGGACGACGACCGGGTCGCGATCGCCGCCGAACCGGGCGCCGAGATCCGCATCGACGGCAGGCCCCTGCACGTCATGAGGCGCGCGGACGGCACATATCTGAGCGACGTCCGGCACTACGAGTCGTACCCGACGCTGCTGGAGACGGCCCGTGCCGCCGTCGACGAGTTGGGCGCCGCCCGACTCGCGCACCCCACCACGCACCGCATGTGAACCAGGAGGACCAGCACCGGTGTACACCCGCAAGAACCAGCGCGACCTCACGCGCACCGAAAAGCGCCGGCTCGTCGACGCGATCCTGAAACTGAAGCGCTCGGGCCGCTACGACGACTTCGTCGTCATGCACCGGGAGTACTACGTCATGGACACCGAGCGGCGGCCGCGCCCGGCGCACATGACGTCCTCGTTCTTCCCCTGGCACCGCCAGTACCTGCTGGAGTTCGAGAAGGCGCTCCGGGGCGTCGACGCGGGCGTCAGCGTCCCGTACTGGGACTGGACCAAGGACGACAAGCCGACCTCGTCGCTCTGGGCGGAGGACTTCCTCGGGGGCAACGGCAGACCGGGCGACCGGGCAGTCACCACCGGAGCCTTCGCCTACGGAGCGGGCAACTGGAGCGTCGGGAGAGGCGTCACCGACGAGCACTACCTCACCCGCAACTTCGGCAGACCCGGCCGCGACCCGGTCTCCCTCCCCACCCAGAACGACGTGGCGCGGGCGCTCAAGGACCCCGTGTACGACACCGAGCCGTGGAACAGCGTCTGCGGCCAGGGCTTCCGCAACCGCGTCGAGGGGTGGGGGATCCGGGGCGTGCGCGGGGTGGGTCTCCACAACCAGGTCCACCAGTGGGTCGGCGGCCCGATGGCGGGCGCGGCCTCCCCCGAGGACCCGGTGTTCTGGCTCCACCACTCCTTCATCGACCTGCTGTGGGACCGGTGGCGCAAGGCCCACCCGAACTCCGCCTACCTGCCGGGCCGCAAGCCCGCCTCGCCGGGCCCGGAACGCGACTACGTCTTCGGCCTCGACGACGCGATGCCCCCCTGGGGCGTGACCCCGAGGAAACTCCTCGACCACGGCAAGCTCTACCGCTACGCCTGAGCCCGGTACGGGCAACGGCCGGTCCCCTCCGCGCGGGAGGGGACCGGCCGTTGTGGAACTAGCGGGGGATCAGCGGCCGTGGCCGTAGCCGCCCTTGTCGTGGTGGCCACCGTCGGCGTTGACGCAGGTGTTGCCGAAGGCCGGGTTCAGCAGGCCGATCACGTTGATCGTGTTGCCGCAGAGGTTCACCGGCACGTGCACGGGGACCTGGACCACGTTGCCCGAACCGACGCCGGGGGAGGCGGCGGCGAGGCCCTGCGCGCCGGCGTCCGCGGACGCCAGGCCGGCGCCGCCGGCGATCAGGGCACCGGTGCCGGCCATGACAGCGGCGACCTTCGTCATACGAGACATACAGAACTCCTTGTAAAGAAGGGGGTGTGCTGCGGACACGAGGCCCGCACCCCCTGACAACGCGGGAGCGGCCGGACGGTAACGGATCAGCTCACAGGTGATGTCTGCGATGCCGCCGTCCGGCGTACGCCCAGCGCGTGTCAGCGCCCGATCACCGGCAGCCCCGTCAGCCTCTCGTGCCAGTCCCGCGCCGCCGGGAACCGGGCCTTCACGGTCTCCACAGCCCGCTCCCGCACGGCCACCTGCGACTCGCGCAGCCGCAGCAGCGGCTCCAGACCCGGCCGCGCCAGCAGCAGCCGCTGGTTGACCACCGGCACCGGCCCCCAGTGGTTCTTGTAGCTCTCCGCCCCGCGCAGCAGGCTCAGCACCGCGCGCCCGCCGTCCGAGGCCTGCTGGGCGACCTCGCGCAGCAGCATCGTCGACACATCGACCTTCCGCTTGCGCAGCGCCGGATCCGCACCGTACAGATAGCCGCCCGTCAGCTGCCCGGACTGCAACGACAGGTTGGACACCACCACCTCGCCGTTCAGCCGGAACTCGGTCATGGCCGCCGTACCGTCCCCCACCATCCGCCCCACCGACCGGATCAGATGGTCCGAGAACCGCGCCCGGAGATGCTCGGGGTTGACCGCCCGGCCCTCCCACTGCCGCTCGTGCAGCCGCAGCAGCGTCCCGATCGCGGCGGGCACCCCGTCCCGCGGGATCCGGTGCGCCTCGACACCCAGGGCGTCGACCTTGCGCAGCTTGGAGCGCAGTCGCTGGCCCCGCGAGCCCGTGAGCCGCGCCACGGCGTCGCCCAGCGGTTCGGCCGGCAGTTCCATGCACGTCGAGTCGGTGAGCCGGCTCCGGGCCCCGGCCCACCGCCCGAACAGCAACTGCGCCGACGCGTCGGGCCTGACCTCCCGCAGGTCCACCACGGAGTGCCGGGCCGCCCGGTCGAGACCGCGCCCCAGCGCCCCCACGGCGTAACCGGCCTCCTCCTCGTCCAGAAGAATGTCGAAGAAGTCGGAGATCGCCCCGCCCATCGGGACGAGCAGCGGCATCGGACGGTGCACCAGCATCAGCGGCGCCGCCCCGATCAGCCGCCCCGCCCGGCGGACCAGCAGCACCCGCAACCGGCCTTCCTGACCGTAGGAGATCCACCACGAGTGCAGCCAGGCGTGGCTCTGGAACGGGGTCGCGGTGGCGCAGCGGCGGTGCAGCGCGTCCCACTCCCCGGCGAGCGCGCCGAACTCCCCGAAGTCCCGGCACAGGGTCACGACGAGGCCGCCCGCCCGGTGCCCCGTCATCGGACGAGCTCCCGGTCGTCCTGGGCGACGTGGCCGCCCCCGGCCGTCGGCGCGGGAACCTGCGCCGGGACGGTCCGGCCCGTCCGGCGCGGCCGGACCAACAGCACGAGGCCGCCCAGCAGCCCGCCCGTCGCGGCCCCCACGGCGGCGCCCAGCGGCACGGACGGCGAGACCGGCTGGTCCGGCGTCATCGCATGGGTGAATTTGATCAGCCTCACCCCGGTGTCCTCGGAGACATGGCCGCTGCTCACGATGACGGCCTCGATGACCGCGTTGGCGATGTCGGCCGCCTTGTGCCGGTCCTCGGACGTGCCCGTCACCGCGATCATCGGCGAGTCGGGAGAGGTCTCCGAACGGACGTGGGACCGCAGTTCGCGCACCGGCTCGCCGGCCGCACCCTGGGCGTACGAGAGCGTCGCGTCGCTCGTCGTCAGCCGCCCGTACGACTGGGCGTACCCCAGGGCCGCCGAGGGGTCCGTCTCCCCCTCGGCGACCGCCATCGCATAGCTGGTGGCCTCGTACCGGTCAGCGGCGAGCCCACTGTACGAGAGCCCGGACGCGGTGCCGATCAGTACGGAGACGGGCAGCGGCCACCAGTGCGGCAGCCGGGCGAGGGCGGTGCGCAGCCGACGGACGACGACCTGTCGACGCTGCTCGGGTGAGTCGGTCATGAAAGGGCTCTCCGGTTCGGTGGGGCGGTGTCGAGGGCGTACGCGTACACGTCCATCAGGCGCTCGCTGCTGCGCCTGATGCCGTAATGGCCGACGGCCCGGGGCGGCGGCTGCCGGCCCGCTCCGGCCTGTATCCGCTGCCGCAGCCGGGCCGTCAGCTCCTCGGGGCTCCCGGCGATCCGGGTGGCCGCGGGGGCGTGGGCGGCGGGCAGGTCGTCGATGGCCGGGCAGGCGTCGTGGAGCACGGGCAGTCCGGCGGCGAGCGCCTCCACGGCGGCGAGTCCGAAGGACTCCTCGCGGGACGTGGAGACGAAGGCGTCCAGGGCGCTCAGCAGCGCCGGAACACCCGGGACCGGGCCGTCCCCGCGCTCGTCGCACTCCCCGAGGAACCGGATGCGGTCCACGGCCCCGAGGCGCAGGGCCAGGGCCCGCAGCGCCCCGGCCTCCGGACCGTCCCCGGCCAGCAGCAAACGGGCCTCCGGCAGGGCGGCGACCGCGTGGATCAGCACGTCGAACCGCTTGCCGGGCACCAGCCGTCCGACCCCGCCGACGACGAACGCCTCATCGGGGAGGCCCAGTTCCGCCCGTACGGATGCCCGACGCCCCGCGTCGAAGCGGAACCGGTCCGCGTCGATGCCGTTCGGCACCAGCCGGATGCGGTCGGCCGGCACGCCCCAGTCCCGCAGCCGGCCGGCCACGGTGGAGGAGACGGCGACGGTCGCCGCCCCGAGGCGTTCGGTCGCGAGGTAGAGGGCGCGGATGGAGCGGGTGAGCGGGCGGCCCTCGATCTCGGCACGCCCCAGGGAGTGCTCGGTCGCGACGGTGGCCCGGGTCCCGGCGAGCCGGGCCGCGATCCTGCCGTACACACAGGCCCGGTACAGATGCGTGTGGACCACGTCGTAGCGGCCGTCCCGGATCAGCCGGGCCAGCCCCCCGATGGCGATGAGGTCCCGGTTGCCGCGCATCCCGAGGTGGGTCACCCGGATGCCGTCGGACCGCAGCTCCTCGGCCACCGCCCCCGGGTTGGTGAGCGTCACGACATCGCACTCCACCGGCAGATGCCGCAGCAGCAGCCGCAACTGCCGCTCGGCGCCGCCGACCCCGAGCCCGGTGATGACGTGCAGCGCCCTCACCGCGGGCCGCCCGTCCGCACCGGCCCGGCGGCCCGGGCGCCCGCACCGGGCACCGCCACCTGCCGCAGCCCGTGCCGCAGGTCCTTCGCCCACAGGCGTACCCCCCGGTCCGCCTGGCTGATGTGGGTGCGGGGCAGCGCGAACCGGCCGAGCAGCGGGCCGGGAGCCAGCGCGCACGCGTAGCCGTAGCCCGCCGAGCGCGCGGCCTCGGTGACCCGGCGGTCGAGGATGCCGTACGGGTAGCAGAAGCCCTCCGGGAGCGACCCGGTGAGATCGCCGATCAGCTCCCGGCTGCGGGCGGTCTCCCGGCGCAGCTCCTCGTCCGGAAGGGCCGTCAGGTCCTGGTGGTACAGACCGTGCGAGCCGACCTCCATGCCCGCGGCGGCGACCCGCCGGACGTCGTCGTGGGTGAGCAGCGGCTTGCGCGGGCCGAGCGGATCCCACTCGTTGACGCCGCCCGGCCGGCCCGGCAGGACGAAGACCGTCGCCCGGAAACCGTGCCTGCGGAGCACCGGCAGCGCCTCGTCGAGGAAGTCCGCGTACCCGTCGTCGAAGGTCAGCCCGACCAGGCCGCGCCGCCCCGCGTCCCCCGCGCGCAGCAGCTCGGACACCCCCACCCCCGTCAGCCGCCGGCTGCGCAGCCAGGACAGCTGCTCGTCGAGGCGGTCGGGGGAGACGGTGATGCCGTACGGATCGTCGCTCGGATCCGTCACCGAGTGGTACGTGAGGATCCACGGCCGGCGGCGGGTGTGCGGGCGGAGCCGGGACGAGGGAGCGTCGGCGCAATGTGCCGAGGATTCAGCGGCCATCAAGGAA
This sequence comes from Streptomyces sp. CA-278952, assembly GCF_028747205.1. Classification (NCBI taxonomy): domain Bacteria; kingdom Bacillati; phylum Actinomycetota; class Actinomycetes; order Kitasatosporales; family Streptomycetaceae; genus Streptomyces; species Streptomyces sp. CA-278952. The sequence continues at coordinate 410,678 of NZ_CP112880.1, read as the reverse complement.
CCTCCGTCGGGTGAGTGCCAGCAGGGAGACGACCTCGGGCGAGCGCAGGGCGAGCCCGGACAGGAAGAACACGGCGGGGACGAGAAGACACCCGGCGGCCAGACTCAGCACCGGAGCGGGGACGAGAGGGGCGCAGGCCCAGCCGGCCACGCCCGCCGCGAGCGACGCGCCGGCGAGCCGGCCCAGCGAGAGGGCCACGGTCCGCGTCCGGATCGGCACCACCCGGGTGCCGAGGCCCATGAGGAGCAGCAGCGCCGCCGTGCTGATCCCGATCGCGTTGGCGGTCGCGATGCCGTCCACGCCGAAGCGGTACGTCAGGGCGTACCCGGCTCCCATCGTGACCAGCAGCCCGGTGCCCATGGCGAAGGCCGGGAACCAGGTGGGCCGCCCGGACGAGAAGAACGGCCGGCTCAGCGCGCCGACCAGACAGTGGCCGAGCAGCCCCAGCGCGTACACCCGCATCACCTGGGCGGTGGACGCGGTGTCGGCGGCGTCGAACGCGCCGCGCTGGAAGAGCACCTCGATGATCTGGGGCGCGTAGCCGAGGACGACCGCCGTGCCGAGCAGCACCACCATCCCGGCGAGCGCCAGGTCCCGCTCGACGCGCAGCCGGGCCTTCTCCCGGTCCCCCGCGGCCATGGCCTGCGCGACCACCGGGAAAGTCACCGTGCAGATCATCAGCGACAGCACCATCGGCAGCTGCGCGACCTTCTGCGCGTAGTTCAGATGCGAGATCGCGCCCGCCGGCAGGGTGGAGGCCAGGAACCGCTCCACCAGCACCTGGGACTGACGGCTCACCACGAACAGGACCACCGGGGCCAGCACCGCGAAGCCCAGCAGCGGAGCGGTCCGCGCCGCACGCCGACCCCGCCGGAATTTCGGCAGCCGGGGCCGCGCGAGCGGTACCAGCCGCAGGAACACGGGCAGTTGGGTCAGGATCATCAGCACACTGCCGACCGCGACCCCCACCGCCGCCGCCCGTACGCCCCACGTCGCGTGCAGGGCCAGCGTCATACCGATGATGCCGAGGTTGTACGCGACATAGACGCCGGCGGGCGGCAGGAAGCTGCGGTGCGCGCGCAGCGCGGCGCTGAAGTAGCCGGTGATCCCGAAGGTGAGGACGGTGACCGCGGTCAGCCGCGTGCAGTCCACGGCGAGCCGTGGATCGGCGAGGCCCGGGGCCAGCACGCCCACGACCCACGGGGCGCCCGCGATCAGCAGCGCCGCGCCGCCGGAGAGGAGGAGGAACAGCCGGGGGAGCGTGGTCGCCACCAGATCCCGTACGGGGTCCGATCCGGAGGCTTCCCCGGCCGCCGCCCGCCGGGTCAGGGCGAGGCTGAACGCGGGGACCAGGAGGAGCGCCATCCCGTCCTCGATCAAGAGCGTCGCCGCCATCTCGGGCACGGTCCAGGCGATGAGGAAGGCGTCGCTCGCGTCGCTCGCCCCGAAGTACCGGGCGATGGCCTGGTCCCGCACCAGACCGAGGACGGCCCCCACCACGGTCAGCACCGCCGTGGCCGCCGCCGCACGGGCGAGGAAGGAGCCCAGCCGGGGCGCCTCGCCGCCGGCCGTCCCGGGCGCGACGCCGGGGGAGAGGGGCCCTTCGGGTCCTCCTCCCGGGGCCGGGAGCAGCGGCGGGGCCGGCGCGCCCGCCGGACGCGCCTCGGCCTCCGTCTCCGCCCCGGTGCCGGTCTCGCTCATGCGGCGCTCACCCGGTCCGGCCCCGCCAGCGCCCACCAGGCGGCCAGCCCCAGCACGACCCCGCTCAGCACCGTGGTGGGCCCGCCGATGTCCGCGTACAGGAAGTTGACGCACTGCCAGGTCATCAGGGCCACCGCCGCCAGCCCGCAGTCCAGGGCCGCGTGTCCGCGCGAGCGGGCGACGTACAGCCTGCGGACCGCGCCGGCCAGGATCGCCGCCCAACTGCCGACGAGCGCGGTCAGACCGATGAGGCCCTGCTCGCCGAGGACGAGGAGATACATGTTGTGCGGGGAGAGGAGCGCCTGCCGGCGGAACTCCTGGCCCGCCCCGGCCGTGTCGCTGCCGGAGGAGAGCCCGATGGAGGCGTGTCCGTCACGGTGTGCGGGGAAGCCCTTGAGGCCGACCCCGGCGGCCGGCCGCTCCCGCCACATCGCGCCCGCCGCGCTCCACATCGCGTAGCGGTCGCTGACCGACCGGTCCGGGGTGCTGGTCACCCGGGTCACGCTGGCGGCCCGGTCCGCGATCATCTCCGAGCCGACGCCGAACCCGCCGACCAGCACCACGCCGGCCGCACCCAGCACGGCCAGCGACGTCCAGGCCTGCCGCCACCCGGTCAGCGTCAGGGCGACGAGGGCCGCGACGCCCGTGGCGATCCACACGCCCCGGCTGAAAGACAGCGTCAGGGGCACGATCAGCGCGACGGCGAGGACGGCGGCGCAGGGCCGCAGCCAGGCCGGGGCGCTCCGCGGTGTACGCAGGGCGCAGGCCGCGGCGGCGAGCAGACCGTAGGCGACGACGGTCGCCATCCCCATGATGTCGCTGGGCCCGAACGTGCCGACCGCCCGGATGTCCTCGCCCATGTAGGAGGCGCCGGTCCCGGTGACGTACTGATGGACGCCCGTGACGCCCTGGACGACCGCCAGGAGGACGAGCGAGCCGGCGACGATCCGGAACCCGTGGGCGTCCCGGAGCAGCAGGTACACGGCGATCGGCACGAGGACGAAGACCTGGAGATGGCGGACCAGCCCCGGCAGGGCCGCCGCCGGGTCCGCCGCGGTGACCGTGGCCACCGCGAAGCCCACGGCGGGCAGGCTCAGGACCAGGGCGGCGGTGGCGCTCAACGGACGCTGGCGCAGAAACAGCAGCCGCCCCACGCACACCAGCACCGCGAGGCCGGACGCCACGTCGGCCGGGCCGCCCCCGCCGGAGGTCCCGGAGGGCAGGACGGGCAGCATGACGGTCGCGACCAGCGGCAGCAGCGGCCAACGGCTCCGCCAGCCACCCCACGGGGGGCGGGTGGCGGCGCGGGGCCCGGCGCTCGTCGACGGGGCGGGCGGGGTCAGTACGGCGGCCATGATCAGCTGCCTCCGAACCGGAACAGGGAACCCGCGGTCCGGGCGAGCACGCACGCGTCCTGCCACAGCGACCAGGTCTCGATGTAGCGATTGTCGAAGCGGGCCCGCTCCTCGATCGAGGTGTCGCCGCGCAACCCGTTCACCTGGGCCAGACCCGTGATGCCCACGGGCATCCGATGGCGGGCCTGGTAACCGGGATGGGCACGGCTGAACTGCGCCACGAAGAAAGGGCGTTCGGGGCGCGGGCCGACCATGCTCATATCGCCCCGCAGGACGTTCCACAGCTGCGGCAACTCGTCGAGGGAGGTCCGGCGCAGCACGCGGCCGACGCGGCTCATCCGCCCGTCGGACGCGACGTTCCAGCGGGTGGCGGACTCCTGGACGTCGGCGGGCCGCAGCGTACGGAACTTCAGCAGGACGAAGGGGCGTCCGTGCCGGCCGACGCGTTCCTGACGGAAGATCACGCCCGGCCCGTCGGAGAGCCGCACAGCCAGGGCACAGGCCGCCATCACCGGGGCGGCCAGCACCAGTCCGACCGCGGCCAGGGCGGCGTCCATCGCCCGCTTCGCCCCGTGGCCGAGAGGGCGGTTCGTCCCGTCGGTCAGCGGCTGGACGGTGAATCCCCACAGATGATCGGGGCGGCCTTCCGCCGGGGGCCCCGCGACGGCGCCGGGACCGGTGACCAGCCACACCCGGCAGCCGTGACCGGTGAGCAGAGTGAAGAGGGCGGCGCCGTCCGGGGTGGACTCGGGCGGGGCCGTGTACACCGCGTGCCGCACGCTGTTCTGGACGACGGCCCGCCCCACCTCCTGGGGCGAGGCCAGGACCGGCAGCGGCACGGAGTCGGAACCCGTCGGCTGCTTCCCGTCCCCGGACGCCGGGGACGCGACCAGACCGACCGGCCGCAGCCCGTAGGCGGGGTGGTCGTGCAGGGCGGCCGTCACCTGACGGGCCGGTGGCCCCTGGCCCACGACCAGCGTGGAGAGCGGGCGGCGGACGGCGGCCCGCCGCCGCGCCCGGTACACCGCCGCGCGCCCCGCGCAGGTCAGCGCGGTCTGCGTGGCCGCCCCGTACGCCAGCACCGTCCAGCCGATCGACTGCTGCGGGGCCCAGGCGGCCAGCACCTCCATCGTCACGTACCACTGGAGGAGGGTGAGGCCGAGGAGGGCGGGGAGTTCGGAGAGGACCGAGGGGGACAGGCGCATCCCGTACAGGCCACGTTGGGCGAAGAGCAGCACCTGGGCCGCCGCCTGGACGGTCACCAGCAGCCAGGGCCACGGGACCGGGACGACCAGGGCGAACGTCACGGCCGGGGCCAGGGCGTCCGTGCACAGGAGCGGCGCGAGACGGCCGTACCGGACGGTCCGGCGCTCGCCGGGCTGTGCCTGCGCACCGCCGCCGCCGCTTCTTCGCGGGGGATGGACCGTGTGAGCCTGCACGGCTGTTGCCTGACCAGCGCCGGGTACCGGTGCACTCTCCATCGTCATCGCTCGGTGCGCTTCCTCGTGGGGCCGGACATGCCGACCAGTTCCTGGTAGAGACCGGCTACCGCCCCCGCGGTCCGTCGGACGTCGAAGGACGCCCGGGTGTGGCGCAGGGCCCGGCGGGACAGCGCATCGCGCAGCCCCGGGTCGGCGAGCAGGGCGGTCAGCGCCGCGGCGAGTGCCGCCGGATCCTCCGGGGGCACCAGACAGTGGTCCTCGTGGCCGGGCGGCAGGCTCTCCCGCGCCCCGTTCACGTCGGTCATCACGACGGGGCGCCCGCAGGCCATGGCCTCCAGCGGGGCGAGCGCCATGCCCTCCCAGCGGGAGGGCAGCACGAGGACGTCCGCCGCGTGGATCCACGGCCGCACGTCCTCGCAGGCTCCGGTGAACAGCACGTCCGGCGGGGCCGACGCCTCCAGTCCGTCCCGGTCGGGCCCGTCCCCCACCAGCACCAGACGGGCCCCGCCCACCGGCATCCGGCGCCAGGCCCGCAGCAGTACGTCCTGCCCCTTCTGCCGGGTCAGCCGGCCGACGCAGACGACCAGCGGCGCGTCCGCGCCGGCGCCGTCCAGCAAGGGCAGCGAGGCGCGGGCCTCCGCCCGGTCGCTGCTTCCGCCGGGACGGAAACGGTCGAGGTCGATGCCGTTGTGGATGACCGACCAGCGGGCGGCGATGCCCGCCTCCTGCCCGGTGCGGCGTTCGGACTCGCTGACGCACAGGATGTGATCGGCCCAGCGCGCGCCGAACCGCTCCCAGCCGAGCGCGAGTTCCGCGGTGCGCCCGCCGACCGCCTCGAACGACCAGGCGTGCGGCTGGAACACGGTGGGGATCCGGCCGCGTACCGCGATCCGGCCGGCCAGTCCCGCCTTGGCGCTGTGGGCGTGCACCACGTGCGGGCGGCTCACCCGGACGATCCGGCGCACGGCGGCCACCTCACCGGCCAGCCGGGGCCCGGGGGCACGGGTGACGGACCAGCCGTGGACCTCGGCGCCCGCGGCCGCCGCCCCGATGGCGAGCGGGCTCCCGGGCGGGCAGGCCACCACCGGGCGCAGCCCGGACCCGGCCTGGGCCCTGACGAGATCGGTGACGACCCGGGCCACGCCGCCGTCCACGGGCTGAACCAGATGAAGGACCGTCAATTGGCTTTCTTCAGTACGACGCATGTGCAGCACGACGGCTCTCTTCGCTCAATCCGGTAAGTAAAGCCGAAGTGCACTTTGGCAGAGTTGTGGCGAAATCGTGCGCGTGACTCGCTCATACGATCACAGCGGGATGACGCGTGAAGGAGGGCCGTTCGGGTGGTTGCGCAGCAGATCGGCGCATGCCCGCAGCCCTTTCACGGACAGTCGGTGAAAGGGCTTGCCGAGAGTCCCCGTACGGAATGGCGGAGGTGTCCGAACGCATCGCGCCGCTTATATCTTCAGCCTTTTTCCGGCATGCCGTACTGGGCCGATCGCCCCACCGGATGGCGGCACCATCTATCGGCCGACTAGGCCGTTCTCGTGGTGGCGGACGGAGTGGCGAAAGAGACGGTCACGGCGCGCGCCACGATGTCCACTTCGTCACCCAGGGCCCATTCCGCGACCCGTGACGCCATCGCCGCCGGCACCACGTCACTGATGTCCGGGGCGGCCGGAATGTCGTACGTGGCGTGGGCGTCATGGGGCAGGACCACCCGGTAGCCCAGCTCCAGGGCCCGGCGCGCGGTGGCCAGTACGCACATCTCCGACATCACCCCGCACACGGCGAGCGCTCGGACACCCGCTGCCTCCAGCTCGGCCTCCAGCGACGTCTCCTCGAAACCGTCGTCCTCGCTCTTGCGGATCACCATCTCGGCCGGCCCCGTGCGCACGGGCAGGTGCAGCTCCCACCCCGGGGTCCCCGGCTCGTCGGGCTGCCCGACCGGGCCGTCGTTCTGCAGGTGGACGACGAGCGCCCCGGCCTCACGGGCCCGCCCGATCAGATCCGTCACCCGGTCCAGCAGCCGGGGCGCGTCGGGCACGGCCGCGTCCCCCGCGACGAACGCCGACTGGACGTCGACGACGAGCAACGCCGTGACGGGAGCGGGGAAGGCGGTCATGCCGGGGGAGTCCTCACGTCGTCGCGGCGGGTGCGTGGGCGAAGACACGCCCGGGCCCATCCTGCCGTACGGGGGGCCGTGGCCGCCCGGCGATTTCCGGCGGGCGGCCACGGGTCAGCCGGTGCGGTCCACGAGGTACGGGATCAGCGTGAGCAGGTCCCCGCGCGCGCCCTCGGCCAGCGGCACCCGGTCCAGGCAGGCGCGGGCCGCGGCCAGGTGCTCATGTGCCTCGGTGACCGCGGCCCGGCGCCCGCCGGCCTCGTCGATCAGTTCGGCCGCATGGCGCGCCGTCGGGTCGTCGAGCGGCCCGGCGGAGGTGAGCAGCGCGTCGAGACGCCGGGCCGCCGGGTGGTCGGCGGACAGGGCCGCGAGCACCGGGTACGTCTTCTTGAGCCGCCGCAAGTCGCTGTGCACCGGCTTGCCGGTCACCTGCGGATCGCCCCAGATCCCGAGCAGGTCGTCCACCGCCTGGAACGCCACCCCCACATGCCGACCCGCCAGGTCCAGCGCCTCGACGGTGCTCGCCGGGGCGCCGGCCAGCACCGCGCCCAGGGCGGCGGCGCAACCGAGCAGGGAGCCCGTCTTGTGGGTGGCCATCGACCGGTACTCGTGCGGCAGGACCGCCCCGGGCCCGGCCCACGGCCGGGACTCGAAGAGCAGGTCCTGCGCCTGACCGTGCACCAGATCGCCCAGCGCGCTCGCCAGTCGCCGGACCGCCGCCGCACCGCCGGGGCCCGGAGCCTCCGCCAGCGTGGAGACGGCCAGCGCGAACAGCGCGTCCCCCGCGAGGACCGCCGGGCCCGTGCCGTACGCCTTCCACAGCGTCGGCCGGCGACGACGGGTCTCGTCGCCGTCCATGATGTCGTCGTGGATCAGGGAGAAGGTGTGGATCAGCTCGACGGCCACCGCGCCGAGCACCGCGTCCGCCCCGCTGCCACCCGCGGCCTCCGCGCCGAGCACCGCGAGCGCCTGGCGGACCCCCTTGCCCTGCGAACCGGGCGCCGGCTCGCCGCCGGTCCCGCTCCAGCCCAGCGAGAAGGCCGCCGTCTCCGCGTGCCAGGGGTGTAGCCGTCCCACCGACTCCACCAGGGCCGGGCGCACGAGCTCGCGGCAGCGGTCCAGTATCTGCGTCGCGCTCGCCCGGCCGGTCGTGGAGAGCGTCATCGGCGGCCGTCCCTCTCGCCCGCGGAGGCCGGTTCCACGCCGAGTTCGGCGTATGCCTTCTCGACCATCTCCTGGGCGTTGAGCAGCCCGATCCGGCTCAGCCTGCCGCGCAGTTCGTCCAGCTCGGCGGCGGTGGCTTCGCGGTCCCGGCCGAGCCTGGCCCGCGCCTTGACCAGGCCGAGGGAGGCCAGTGCCTCGCCCCTTGGCTCGTCCATCGCACGGAACTCCCCGAGCGCCTGCTCGTAGACCTCGCGCGCCTCCTCGTACCGCCCGGCGCGGAACAGCACGTTGGCCCGCATCTTGTGGTTGTACGCCAGGGCGCTGGAGAGGTTCATCTCGCGGCAGGTCACCTCGGCCTCGGAGAGCAGGTCGAGTGCGTGCCCGGTCGCCCCGTCGCGGAGGGAGACGATGTCGGCGATGCCGCGCAGGGCCCAGGCCCGGCCGCGCCGGTCGTCCGCGTCGCCCGCCAGGACGGCCGCCTCCTCGAACATCTCCAACGCGGTGGCCAGCGAACCGGTGTTGCGGTGGATCTGCGCGATGCCCTCCAGCGCCCAGACGGTGTGCCGGGCCTCGCCCCGGACGCGGGCCTCGGCCAGCAGCTGTTCGTGCAGCGTCGCGACGGTCGCGTAGTCGCCCTGGATCCGTCCGGTCTCGGCGAGGCCGGCCAGCGAATAGCCCCGGGCGACCACGTCCCCGCCCTGCTTCCCCAGCTCCGCGGCGAGGCCGAGCAGTCTGAACGCGAGGCGCAGCGAACCGCGTTGGCGTGCCAGCGTGCCCCCGCTCCACAACGCCCACGCCATCGCCCCGGTGTTCCCGGCCGTGCGCGCGGCCCGGTAGCTGGCCTTCCAGGCCCGGTCGGCCTCGGCGACCTGCCCGAGCCTGCGGTGCGCCTCGGCCACGGCCAGGCCCGAACGTGCCACCTCCTCCTGCGATCCGGAGAGCTCGGCCTGCCTCAGGTGGCGAACTCCCTCGGCCAGTACGTCGGTGAGCGAGGCGTTCACCGACATCTTGGTGAGCGCTCCCTGGTACTCGGGCGCCAGTGCCTTGGTCTGCATGGGGGCCTTCCGCGCGGTGCCGGGCCCACATCGTGCTGACTATACGCTCCATGTATACGCGGAGGGTATAGTGCGGCGGTCGTGCAGGCCCGGATCTTGTGGGGGTCGTACGCCGCACGTCACACGCGGCGCACCGTCCTGTCATGGATCAAGACGGCGGCCGGGCGAGGAGGGTTGCTCGGGAAGCCCAGGCCATTCCGCGTTCCCGCCGAGAGCCGCCTCCTACGTGCTCCAGCGCGTCGAAGGCGCGCCCGGCCCCCGCGGGGTCGACGCCCTCTACAGCTCCAGGCCCACGAACGAGCGGCCAGGGCGCAACCAGGCAGGGTTGAGCAGTCGCTCAAACCCCTCGAACGGCGGCCCCCGACGCGCGACGTGACCGCTGCCGCGCTCGAATGGACGGGTGACGGTGCCCCCGGACGACTGCCTCGCCCGTAACGAGTGGATCTGCGGGGCCTACCTCTCCAGCCGCCGCGAGATCCTGATGGACGCGATGCTGCAACACCTCCAGCTGACGGCCGCCTCGGTGGCCATCGCGCTCCTGCTCGCCGTCCCCCTGGCGGTGGCCGCCCGCCGGTGGCGCCTGGCGGCCGGCCCGGTGCTCGGGCTGACGACGATCCTCTACACGATCCCGTCGCTCGCGATGTTCTCGCTGCTGCTGCCGCTGTACGGACTCTCCGCCGCGCTGGTGATCGCGGGGCTCGTCCTCTACTCCCTGACGCTGCTCGTCCGCAACATCCTGGCCGGGCTCCGGGCCGTCCCCGAGGAGACCCGGCAGGCCGCACGCGGCATGGGCTACGGGCCGCTGCGCCTGCTCATCGCCGTGGAGCTCCCGCTGGCCCTGCCCGCCGCGATGGCCGGGCTGCGCATCGCCACCGTCTCCGCGGTCTCCCTGGTCACCATCGGGGCGATCGTCGGCCACGGGGGACTCGGCAACCTCATCTACTCCGGCATGAACACCTACTTCAGGGCCCAGGTGCTCACCGCCTCCGTCCTGTGCGTCGTCATCGCCGTCGCCGCCGACCTGCTGCTCCTGGGGGCGGCACGGCTGCTGACCCCCTGGACCCGGAGGCGGGCGTGAACACACCGAGCAGGGGGGTGCGGAGGTGAACACCCTCTCCGACACGTGGTCCTGGCTCACCGCCGCCGCCCACTGGTCCGGCCCCGACGGCGTCTGGAACCGGCTCGGCGAACACCTCTACCTGACCGTCGTCTGTCTGCTCATCAGCTGCCTGATCGCGCTCCCCGTCGCCCTCGTCCTGGGCCACCTCGGCAAGGGCGGCGCGCTCGCCGTCAACCTCTCCAACGTCGGCCGGGCCGTGCCCACCTTCGCCGTACTGGTCCTGCTGCTGCTCACCCCCCTCGGGACGCACGGGCAGTGGTCGACGGTCATCGCGCTCGTGCTCTTCGCCGTGCCGCCGCTCCTCACCAACGCCTACGTCGGGATGCGCGAGGTCGACCAGGACGTCGTCCGGGCCGCCCGGGGCATGGGCATGACCGGCCGCCAGCTGCTGCTGGGTGTGGAGCTGCCGCTCGCCCTCCCGCTGATCCTCACCGGCGTGCGGATCGCCGCCGTCCAGCTGGTGGCCACCGCCACCATCGCGGCGCTGGCCGGCGGCGGGGGACTGGGCCGCATCATCACCGCGGGCTTCAACCTCGCCTCCACCCCGCAGGTGGTGGCCGGGGCGATCCTGGTGGCCGCCTTCGCCCTCCTCGTCGAGAGCCTCTTCGAGGCGGGGCAGCGTCTCGCCCCCCGGCGCGACCGGGAGGCCGCGTGAGCCGCGCCCGCCGCGCCCTGGCCGCGCTGGTCCTCCTCGCCTCCACCGCCTGCACCGCCGGCCCGGCGCTGGAGAGCCAGGGCGAGGTCACCGCACCGCCCGGCGACAGCAAGCACCTCACCGTCGGATCGGCCGGCTTCACCGAGAGCGACCTACTGGCCCAGCTGTACGCGCTGCTCCTGGAGCACGCCGGGTACTCCGCCGACATCATCTCCGTGACCAATCGCGAGATCTACGAACCGGCCCTGGAGAACGGCCAGATCGACGTGGTGGCGGAGTACGCGGCGACTTTCGCCGACTGGCTGAACGCCAAGGCCAACGGGGCCGACGCGCCCCCGGTCGGATCGCCCGACCTCGCCACCACCATGAAGGAGCTGCGCTCGCTCGCCGCCCCGCGCGGACTCACCGTGCTCGACCCCGGCCGGGCCGTCGACCAGAACGCCTTCGCCGTCACCGCCGCGTACGCGAAGGAACACGGACTGAAGACCCTCAGCGACGTGGGCGCCGCGAAGCTGCCCGTACGGCTGGCGGCGGGCGACGAATGCGTCCAGCGGCCCTACTGCGCCCCCGGCCTGCGCAGGACCTACGGCATCGACGTCGTCGCCGTCGACCCGAAGGGCGTCGGCACCACGCAGGCCAAGCAGGCGGTGCAGAGCGGCCAGGACCAGATGGTCCTGACCACCACGACCGACGCCACCCTGGACCAGTTCGGTCTCGTCCTGCTGGAGGACGACAAGAACCTCCAGAACGCCGACTACGTCGTCCCCGTTGTCAACCGCGCACGCGCCGGGAGCACCGGGGTGCGCGACGCCCTCGACCGGCTCAACACCGTGCTGACCACCGCCGACCTGGCCTCGATGAACGAGCAGGTCGACAGTTGGCGCAGGTTGCCCGAGGACGTCGCGCGCACCTACCTGGAGTCGAGGAAGCTCCTCCCGCAGGACTGAACCGCCCGGCAGCTCAGGAGGCGGGCGGTGCCGGGGGCCAGGGCACTCCGGCCAGCAGGGGCAGGATGTGCTCCTCCTCGTAGTCGAGGTGGGCGGTCAGCTCCTCGGTCATCCGGGCCAGTTCGGCGCGGAAGCGCTCCGGCTCCGCGACGGCGACGTCGGCCAGCAGGGCCGCGAGCGCCGACTGGACGGACCCGATGCTCCGGTGCTCCTCCCGCAGCCGGTCGAAGACGTGCCCCAGCTGGGGGTAGTAGCCCTCCATCGTCGGGAACATGTGGCCGTCCTCGGCCGTGTGGTGGAACTCCAGTGCCTGGCAGAACGCCAGACAGCGCTGCCGGATCTGGAGCCCGAGACCGGGCGCGGGCGCCTCGCCCCCGCCCGGGTGGGCGGCCCGCGCGGCGAAGTACGCCTCCGTCTCGTCGTGCACGTGGCGCAGCTGGCCGCGCAGCCAGGTGTGCACCTCCACCAGCTTGTCGGCGAGCGAGGTGATCGCGGGGGCCGTCGCGTCGGGCTCGGGCCGTTCCAGGACCACGACCGGCAGCAGCCGGTCCGTCGCGTCCTGGTAGTCCGCGTACCCGGGCGCCGCGGCGACGACCCGGGCGAAGAGTTCGTCGCGCCGCGCCCCTTCGGCCGGTACGGCGAGGGAGTCGAACTCCTCGTCCCCCAACTCGACCCGCACGGTGGGACGGGCGAGGAGATTGCGGTACCAGTCGGGGTGGAGCGGTGCGCCGAGGTTGGAGCCGACGACGAGCAGCCGTCGGCCGTCGCGTACGTATCCCAGTGGTGTGGTGTGCGGCTTCCCGGAGCGGGCTCCGGTGGTGGTGAGCAGCAGGAGGTCGGCACCCTCGAAGGGGCCGCCGACCTTCCCGGCGTTGGCGCGGAACTCGGTGATGACGGACTGCTGGAAGGCAGGGGACATGGAGGTTCTGGGTCTCCCGGAAGGAAAGCGGGCGGCGAAGGCCCGGCGTCGCGGAGTGCCCGCGGCGAAGCGTTCGGAGGCTGAGGTGCTCAGAGGCAGGGGGCGATGAGTGGACTCACGGCGTCATCCCTGGGAAGAAGGTGCTGGCTTGACCGCCGGCCGGCCCAGATCTTTTTGGCCGACGTCACGCTGCACGTACACATCACAACCCGGGCGGTGCGGGTCTGTCAACGCGAGGACGGGCAGCGCCGAAAAGGCGTTGCCCGTCTCCCGGACGGCTGCGACGCTTCCGGCCATGCCCGCTGAACAAGAGATCCTCACGCCACCGTCGCAGACCCCTCGCACCCACCGGGTCGACGCACTCTTCTCGCACGGCCGCCTGGTCGCTATCCCGCGCAGGGAGGCCCGCCGGGAGCAGCTGCTCGTGCACCTCGCCGACACGCTGTTCGAGCGGGAGCGCTCGTACACGGAGCGCGAGGTGAACGAGGCGCTCCTCACCGTCCACGAGGACTGCTCCGCCCTGCGTCGCTATCTCGTCGTGGCGGGGCTGCTGGTCCGGCCCCGGGACGGCAGCAGCTACCGTCGCGGACGCTGACCGGTCAACCGGGCCAGTTGAGGGTGTCGGGGGCCGGGCCGATAACCGGGTCAGTTGAGGGTGGTGCGGGCGGAACGCCACCGGCCGCGAGCGCCCCGTCACCGGCTGCTCACCCAGTCCCGGACCAGCCGAGAAGGCGCCCCGCGTCCGGGGCCCGAGGCATCTCGGGCCCCGGACGAGCACCAGTGGGCACGGGCCGGAGGGCAGGAGACGGACCCGCTCGTCCGCGCGAAGGCGGAGCGGCAGATAACGCGCTCATCTGCTCGCCGCCATCGTCGAGCTCGGCGGTGAGCTGAAGCTCCCAGCTGCCCGTAGCGGGCGCTGCAGGGGCGTGGTCGTCCCGGAAGGCGGCGCGGTCAGCGCCGGCGGCCGCCGCCGATGCGGCGGTCGTCGGCCAGTGCGGTCAGCGGGCCGAACTCGCAGGCAAGCTCGTTCCACGTCAGAACCTCGCCACAGCGGGCCGGGAACTCCTTCGGGTTGAACTCGGGCATGGTCCAGGTGCCAGTGCCCCGGTCCCGCAGCCACAGGTCCCCGTCACCGTCGACCACAGTCGGCGGGACCGGTACGGGCTCGGCCTGCTCGGTGGGCTCCCAGGTGACCCGGCCCGGGTGGGAAACGCGGCGCAGCTCGGTGGTGGCCAGCCGCGCGGCCAGGTCACGGGTGGACTCTTCGGCCTCCTTGACCGACGCGAGTCGAAACGCGTCGTCAAGTACGGGCAGGGCTGGATTCTTGCTGCGCTTTGAACTCATACGCTGACTACCTCCGGTAGAGGGCGTCACATCCGTTATGGCACCCCGTAAAGGAACACGGTATCCGAGGCGGGAGCCTGGTCGGCTACGATCACTGTCCAGGTGGAGGCGCCGGCGCACACCGGGCATGGGACAGCCCTTAGGCGGTGAGCTGGTCCTGGACGTGGCGCGACCCGTGATGGTAGCGCTCAGATGCCTGGATCGGACGGCCGACCACGGACAACAGGTCCACGAGGAGCGCCCGACGCTCGGTGTACGGGAGGACACGAACATCACCCTCCATCGGTGCTGCAGCACCTCCCACACCGCATACGACGCCGGAGACCCGTCGGGCCCCGGGGGCGCCTGCGGCGCCTGGCCCTGAAGCCGACAGGGGTAGCGGACGGTCGGGGGCGGCTGTCGGGTCCACTCGCTGGCTGACCCGTTCCCGCCTGCTGGTAGACGCACCCGCCCTACGATGAGGGTTATCGTCGAGCTGGGAGGCTGCTGTGGCCGCCGTTGAGCACACTCCGGACTACCCGCCGAAGACCCCGCCACCACCGAAGCGCCCGGTGTCCCCGCCGCGCCCGGAGACGAACCTGGCGGGGACGGCCCGGGCCAGGATGCAGGTACGGAACCGGCGGTCGGCGAACTGGTCGCTGGAGGCGGCCGTCTGGTCCCCGCGGAAGGCTTCGGGCTTCGTGCTGGGCCAGTTGCACGAGTGGGGGTACCGCGAAGCCGACCAAGCTGCGGTCGCGCTGACGGAACTGCTGGTGCGGACCGCGGTCGCGGACGGTGGCCGGCGCGTGTCCGTACACCTCGCGGATCAGAACCGGCAGGCGCTGATCGTCGCCCTGTCGCACCAGCCGGGGCTCGCGGTCGCCGACGACACGGTGCTGGCGGAGCTGACCGGGCTGGGCGCGGTGTCGTGCGGGACGGATACGGCGGAGGACGGGCGCCGGCTGTGGGCGGTCCTCGACCTGTAGGCGCGCATGACGACGGCCCCCATCCGTTGTTTGGTTCTCGCGGCAACGCCGTTCAGTCAGGTCGGGGTCCGGGGTGCGGGCCCGCAGGACGTGTCGGCCCAGGATCGTGGACTTCAGCTCCGCGTAGGCAGTCTCGATCTCCCAGCGTTCGTGGTGGAGCCGGACGAGTTCGGCGGCCGGGTGGGCGGCAGGGTCGGTGAGCGTGGTCAGCAGCCGGTATCGGCCGGTGCGGGTGCCCTGAGCGGTGCGGATACTGATCTCGGCCTCGATGACACGCACGGTCAGAGGGGGCGATCCAGGTCAGGGTCGAGCCGTCATGGCCCGTCATGGCCCGTCATGGCAGCGGGCCAGCGGCGGCAGCGCTGTCGCGCTACGGCCCGGCACTGCCGGGTGGCATGCCGAGGGTTGCTGGGCGATCTCTACCGGCTGTCTCCGAAAGGGCAATCGGCTCCCCTGTCCGGCACCCGCATGGATGGGGTGGAGGCGCGGCAGACTCTCATTTGCCGGGGTGCCGGGGCGCCCCACCCCTACGCGTCCGCCACGGAATCGAACTCCACCTCCTCACGGCCCACCCCCTGCGCGTCGGCGTCCACCGACCGGCGCAGCGCCTCGTGCAGCTTGGCGGGGGTCAGCACTCCGAGGAACCGTGCCCCGTCCAGCACCGCCACCCACCCCGCGTCGTGCTGGAGCATCTCGCTGAACGCCTGCTTCAGCGGGGCGCCCACCGGCACCCACGCGTCCATCCGGCGGGCCAGACCGCCCACCGTCTCCTCCTCCCCGGCCGACCGCAGCGCGTCCGCCGCCACCCAGCCGTGCAGCTCGCCCGCGCCGTTCAGGACCACCGCCCAGCGGGCCCCCGCGGCCGCCAGCCGGGCCGCCGCCGTCCCAGCGTGCTCCGCCAGCCGGGCCACCGGCGGCTCCTCCAGGTCCTTCGGCTCGATCGCCGTGACCGACAGCCGCTTCAGCCCCCGGTCGGAACCCACGAACCGGGCCACGTACGGGGTGGCCGGGGTGCCGAGCACGGCGGCCGGGGTGTCGAACTGCTCGATGCGCCCCTCCCCGTACACCGCGATCCGGTCGCCCATCCGCACCGCCTCCTCGATGTCGTGCGTCACCAGCAGCACCGTCTTGCGCACCCGCTGCTGGAGCGCCAGAAACTCGTGTCGCAGCCGCTCCCGCACCACCGGGTCCACCGCGCCGAACGGCTCGTCCATCAGCAGCACCGGCGGATCCGCCGCGAGCGCCCGCGCCACGCCCACCCGCTGGCGCTGCCCGCCGGAGAGCTGCGCCGGATAGCGCGAGCCGTACGTCCCCGGGTCCAGGCCCACCAGGTCCAGCAGCTCCGCCGCCCGCTCCCGGGCCCGTGCGCGCTTCCAGCCGATCAGCGCCGGAACGGTCGCGGTGTTGTCCAGGACGGTCCGGTGCGGGAAGAGGCCCACCTGCTGGATCACATAGCCGATCCGGCGGCGCAGCTTCACCGGGTCGATCCCGGCGATGTCCTCGCCGGCCACCAGGATCCGGCCCGAGGTCGGCTCGATCAGCCGGTTCACCATCATCATCGTGGTCGTCTTGCCGCAGCCGGACGGTCCCACCAGGGTCACCAGCTCGCCCTCCGCCACCTCGAAGGACAGCCCGTCGACCGCCGTCGTCCCGTCCGGATAGACCTTGCCGACCTGCTCGAACCGGATCATGCCTGAACGCTAGGAGCCCCCCGGCCGCCGCGCACACGGGCCGGGACCGTCCGGGGCATCCCCCCGAGGGCCCCTCCCCGGACCGGTGCGGCCCTGTGCTGAACTGGCCCTTTCGCCCGGATCAGTCCGCACCCCGGATTCAGGAGTTCCCGTGATCAGTTACCGGCAGCCCGGCGTCACCCTCACCGACCGGCGTTTCACCGTGCCCCTGGACCACGGCGACCCCGGCGGCGAGCAGATCGAGGTCTACGGCCGGGAAGCGGTCGCCACCTCCCGGGCCGGCGAGGAACTGCCCTGGCTGGTCTATCTGGAGGGCGGCCCCGGCTTCGGCGCGCGCCGGTTCGTCGGCACGGAGGCCTGGCTCGGCCGCGCCCTGCGCGAGTTCCGGGTGTTCCTCCTCGACCAGCGCGGCACCGGACTGTCCACCCCGGCCAACCGGCAGACCCTCCCGCTGCGCGGCGGCCCGCGCGAACAGGCCGACTACCTCGCCCACTTCCGCTCCGACTCCATCGTCCGCGACTGCGAGCTGATCCGGCCGCAGCTCACCGGCGGAGCACCCTGGACGGTCCTCGGCCAGTCCTTCGGCGGCTTCTGCGCCGTCCGCTACCTCTCCGCCGCCCCGGAGGGGCTGAAGGCGGTCCTGATCACCGGCGGACTGCCCTCGCTGGACGCGCACGCGGACGACGTCTACCGGGCCGCGTACCCCCGTATCGAACGCAAGGTCGCCGCCCACTACGCCCGCTATCCCCAGGACGTCGAGCGCGCCCGCGCGATCGCCGGGTACCTCGCCGAGCACCGGCCCGAGAGCGCCGGACACCGGCTCACCCCCGAAGGCTTCCAGTCGCTCGGCATCATGCTCGGCTCGGGCAGCGGCAGCCACCAGCTCCACTACCTGCTGGAGAACGCGTTCGTCCGCACCCCGGGCGGCACCGAACTCTCCGACGCCTTCCAGGAAGCCATGCGCACGGCCGCCTCCTTTGCCGGGCACCCGCTGTACGCCCTGCTCCACGAGGCCATCTACGGGCAGGGCGAGCGCCCCACCGCCTGGGCCGCCGAGCGGGTCCGGGCCGAGTTCCCGCAGTTCGACGCGGCGAGGGCGCTGGCGGGCGACGGCCCGGTCCTCTTCACCGGCGAGACCATCCACCCCTGGCACTTCGACGTCGACCCGGCCCTGCGCCCGCTGCGCGAGACCGCCGAACTCCTCGCGCAGCGCACCGACTGGCCCGTGCTGTACGACCCCGAGCGGCTCGCCGCCAACGAGATCCCGGTCGCGGCGGCCGTCTACCACGACGACATGTACGTCGACACCGGGGACGCGCTGCGCACGGCGGCGGCGATCCGGGGGCTGCGGACCTGGGTGACGGACGAGTACGAGCACGACGGCGTGCGCGCGGGCGGCCCCCGCGTCCTGGACCGACTGCTGGCGCTGGTCCGCGACGAGGCCTGACCGGCCCCGAGCCCCGCGCGCCCGCCCCGGGGCCGGTCGTGGACCGGCCGGCCCCGCCGGGTCAGCGCTGGAGCTCCTCCAGCGTGGCGTCCAGGTCGCCGGCGGCGCGCGGGGCCCGGTTGTGCGGGAGCTTCGAGAGGACCGTGGCCATCCCGCAGGTGTTGCTGAGCGCCGAGTACACCAGGCCCGTGCCCACGCCCGCGGACAGCCAGCGCGCCGCCGGGAAGCGGATGCCCGCCACCAGCCCCGCCACCACCAGCGAGCCCGCCGCGAGCCGCACCTGACGCTCCATGGGCCAGGTGGTGCGCGCGCCCTCGGGGCGGTCCAGGCCGCGCCCGTCGCCCTCCCAGGCCGACGTGCCGCCGCTCAGCGTCACGGCCTCGATGTCCGCTCCCGCGAGGATCTCGCAGGCCCGCGTGGAGCGGACCCCGGAAGCGCACACCACCAGCAGCGAACCGCGCGCGGAGGCGGACTTGAGCGCGGGCAGCGCGTCCGGGAGCTTGTCGAGCGGGATGTTCAGGGCGCCGGGGACGTGCCCGGCGGCGTACTCGCCCGGAGCCCGCACGTCGATGACGGTGAACTCCTCCAGACGGGCTGCGGCCTGGGCGGGGGAGAGGGATGCGGGGCTGGGCACGAGCGGGTTCCTTTCGTTCGCCGGAGCGGCGGGGTGCGGGGGTGCCCCCGCACCCCGCCCGGACGGGCCGGGCGGCGGTGTTCGCGGTGACCGTCACCGGACTCCAGCCTCGCACGCCCGGCCCCGCAGCCGGGAAGCCTGCCGTGCCGACGGTACGTGGGTAGCCTGCCCGTATGACGACGGTACGTGGATAGCCTGCCCGTATGACGTCGCAGCGACTCGAACCCATGCCCGTCGACTGGCAGCGCGCCCTGGCCGTGGTCGCCCACCCCGACGACCTGGAGTACGGAGCGGCCGCCGCCGTGGCGGAGTGGACCGACGGCGGCCGTGAGGTCGTCTACCTCCTCGCCAGCCGCGGCGAGGCCGGGATCGACACGCTGCCGCCCGAGGAGTGCGCGCCGGTGCGTGAGCGGGAGCAGCGGGCGAGCGCCGCCGTCGTCGGCGTGCGGACCGTGGAGTTCCTGGACCACCGCGACGGTGTGATCGAGTACGGCATCGAGCTGCGCCGCGACATCGCCGCGGCCATCCGCCGTCACCGCCCCGAACTGGTGGTCACCCTCAACCACCGGGACACCTGGGGCGGGGTCGCCTGGAACACCCCCGACCACCGCGCGGTCGGGCGCGCCGCACTGGACGCCGTCGCCGACGCGGGCAACCGCTGGATCTTCCCGGAACTCGGCGAGCGTGGACTCCAGCCGTGGGGCGGGGTGCGCTGGACGGCCGTGGCGGGTACCGACCGGCCCACCCACGCGGTCGACGCGACGGCCGGTCTCGAACGCTCGGTCCGGTCGCTGCTGGAGCACCGCACCTACATCGAGGCGCTGACCCAGGAGGACCCGGAGCGCTACTGCCGGACCTTCCTGGAGGGCATGGCCAAGGACGCGGCCGAGCGGTTCGGCGGCCGGCCCGCGGTCACCTTCGAGGTCTTCGCGCACTGACCGTATTGACAAACCGGCTTGCCGATCCTGCAATGGCCGGATGAAGGAACACGACCGGGACGACCCGGAACTGGAATCCGTCCTCTCCGGCGTCGGCCCCCGCCTGCGCCGGCTGCGCAAGGACCGCGGGGTCACCCTCGCCGCGCTCTCGGCCGCCACCGGCATATCCGTCTCCACGCTCTCCCGGCTGGAGTCCGGCGGCCGTCGCCCCAGCCTCGAACTGATGCTGCCGATCGCCCGCGCCCACGAGGTGCCGCTCGACGATCTGGTGGGCGCCGCACCGGTCGGCGATCCGCGCGTGCGGGCCAAGCCGATCGTTCAGCACGGCCGGACCATGCTGCCGCTGACCGCCCGGCCGGGCGGTCTCCAGGCGTACAAGCTGATCCAGGAGCCCGGCAGCGGCGGCCCGCCGGAACAGCGCACGCACGAGGGGTACGAGTGGCTGTTCGTGCTCTCCGGGAAGCTGCGGCTGCTGCTCGCCGAACACGATCTGGTGCTGGAGCCGGGCGAGGCCGCCGAGTTCGACACCCGGCTGCCGCACTGGTTCGGCCCGGCCGAGGACGCGACGGTGGAGTTCCTCAGCCTCTTCGGTCCGCAGGGCGAGCGCATGCACGTGCGGGCGAAGCCGAAGCGCGCCTGAAGCCCGGGGCGGGCCCGAAGCCGGGGGCTGGCCCGAGGTGTTCCCAGATCGGCAAGCGACCGCTTAGTATGCGGCGCAGCAGTGGTAATGCCGACCGCTCCGGCGGTTGATGCCGACAGTGTTGTGGAGGCCCCTCATGCAGGCATGGCGAGTGCACCGGAACGGCGAGCCGGGCGAGGTGATGCGGCTGGAGGAGACGGACCGGCCCACGCCCGGCGACGGGCAGGTGCTCGTCGAGGTCCGCGCGGCGAACGTCAACTTCCCCGACGCCCTGCTCTGCCGGGGCCAGTACCAGGTGCGGCCGCCGCTGCCGTTCACCCCGGGCGTCGAGGTGTGCGGTACCACCGAGGACGGGCGGCGGGTCCTCGCCACCCCCGCCCTGCCCCACGGCGGCTTCGCCGACTACGTGGTCGCGGACGAGGCGGCCCTGCTGCCCGCCCCCGACTCGCTGGACGACGCCGAGGCGGCCGCCCTGCACATCGGCTACCAGACCGGCTGGTTCGGCCTGCACCGCCGCGCCCGCCTCCAGCCCGGTGAGACCCTCCTCGTCCACGCGGCGGCCGGAGGTGTCGGCAGCGCCGCCGTCCAGCTCGGCAGGGCGGCCGGCGCGAAGGTCATCGGCGTCGTCGGCGGCCCGGAGAAGGCGGCCGTCGCCCGCGAGCTCGGCTGCGACCTGGTCATCGACCGGCGGAGCGAGGACATCGTCGCCGCCGTGAAGGAAGCCACCGGCGGGCGCGGCGCGGACGTCGTCTACGACCCGGTCGGCGGCGACGCGTACGCCAAGTCCGCCAAGTGCGTCGCCTTCGAGGGCCGCATCCTCGTCGTCGGCTTCGCCAGCGGCGTCATCCCCGCACCGGGCCTCAACCACGCCCTGGTGAAGAACTACTCCGTCGTCGGGCTGCACTGGGGCCTGTACAACACCAAGGACCCGGCCGCCGTCCGCGCCTGCCACGACGAGCTGACCACCCTCGCCGAGCAGGGCATCGTCAAACCCCTGGTCAGCGAGCGCGTCGCGATGGCCGGGGCGGCCGGCGCCGTACAGCGCGTCGCCGACGGCACCAGCACCGGCCGCATCGTCGTCCTGCCGGGAGGCGCCCGATGAGCCCCGCTGTCGACGCCGCCGAGGTCCGCCGCCGCACCCGCGAGCTGCTCGCCGCGCACCCGCCCGCCACCACCGACCGCACCGACTTCCTGAGGGCCCGCTTCGACGCAGGCCTGGCCTGGGTCCACTACCCGGCGGGCCTCGGCGGACTCGACGCGCCCCGCTCCCTCCAGCAGGCCGTCGACGCCGAACTCGCCGCCGCCGACGCGCCCGACAACGACCCGCGCCGCATCGGCATCGGCCTCGGCATGGCCGCGCCCACCATCCTCGGCTTCGGCACCGACGAGCAGAAGCGCCGCTTCCTGCGCCCGCTGTGGGTGGGGGAGGAGGTCTGGTGCCAGCTGTTCAGCGAACCCGGTGCCGGATCCGACCTCGCGGCCCTGGCCACCCGCGCAGTCCAGGACGGGGCCGGCGACTGGACCGTCGACGGCCAGAAGGTCTGGACGTCCAGCGCCCACCTGGCCCGCTGGGCGATCCTCATCGCCCGCACCGACCCGGACCTGCCCAAGCACCGGGGCATCAGCTACTTCATCTGCGACATGACCGACCCCGGCGTCGAGGTGCGGCCGCTGCGCCAGATCACCGGCGAGGCCGAGTTCAACGAGGTCTTCCTCACCGGCGTACGCATCCCCGACAGCCACCGCCTCGGCCCCGTCGGAGAGGGCTGGAAGGTCGCCCAGACGACCCTGATGAACGAGCGCGTCTCCATCGGCGGCTCCCGCATCCCCCGCGAGGGCGGCATGATCGGCCCGGTCGCCAGGACCTGGCGCGAGCGCCCCGAGCTGCGCACCCCCGACACCCACCAGCGCCTGCTGACCCTCTGGGTGGAGGCCGAGGTAGCCCGGCTCACCGGCGAGCGGCTGCGCCAGCAGCTCGTCGCCGGACAGCCGGGCCCCGAGGGCTCGGGAATGAAGCTCGCCTTCGCCCGGCTCAACCAGGAGATCAGCGGCCTGGAAGTCGAACTGCTCGGCGACGAAGGCCTGTTGTACGGCGACTGGACCATGAGCCGCCCGGAGTTCGTCGACTTCACCGGACGGGACGCCGGCTACCGCTATCTGCGCTCCAAGGGCAACTCCATCGAGGGCGGCACCAGCGAAGTCCTGCTGAACATCGTGGCCGAGCGCGTCCTCGGCCTGCCCTCCGAACCCCGCAACGACAAGGACGTCGCCTGGAAGGACCTGAGCCGATGACCACGCCCGCCCAGCCCCCCGCCACCCCCGACCTGCTCTACTCCAGGGACGAGGAGGACCTGCGCGCCGCCGTGCGCGCCCTCCTCGCCGACCGGGCCGACGCGCCGAAGGTGATCGCGGCGACCGAGTCCGACACGCCGTACGACCAGCGGCTGTGGTCCTCGCTCGCCACCGGCATCGGTGCGGCCGGACTCCTCGTGCCGGAGAAGCTCGGCGGCCAGGGCGCGTCCCACCGCGAGGCCGCCGTGGTCCTGGAGGAGCTCGGCCGGGCCGTGGCCCCCGCCCCGTATCTGACCAGCTCCGTCGTGGCCACCGAGACCCTGCTCGCGCTGGGCGCCGAGGGCGGTCCGGCCGCCGCGCTCCTGGGCGAGCTGGCCTCCGGCGCCCGTACGGCCGTGCTCGCCGTGCCCTTCGCGACCTCGCCCGCCGGGGCGGACCCGGCGCTCGCCTCCCTGGACGGGACGGTACGCGGCGTCGCCGACGCGGCGGCGGCCGATGTCCTGCTGGTGCCGACCGCCGAGGGCCTGTACGCCGTCGAGGCAGCCGGCCCCGGCGTCGCCGTGCAGCCGCTCGTCCCGCTCGACCTGACCCGGCCGCTGGCCGCCGTCACCCTGACCGGGGCCGCCGGGACCCTGCTGGCGAACGCGGACGCGAGCGCCACCGCCGTACGGCGCGGACTGCTCGCCGGGGCCGGACTGCTCGCCTCCGAACAGCTCGGCCTCGCGGAGTGGTGTCTGACCGAGACCGTCCGGTACACCCGGGAACGCCATCAGTTCAACCGGCCCGTGGGCTCGTTCCAGTCGCTCAAGCACCGGATGGCGCAGCTCTGGCTGGAGGTCGTCTCGGCCCGCGCCGCCGCCCGCAACGCCGCCGACGCCCTCGCCTCCAGCAGCCCCGACGCCCCGCTCGCCGTCGCGGTGGCCCAGGCGTACTGCTCCGGCGTCGCGGTCCACGCCGCCGAGGAGTGCGTACAACTGCACGGCGGGATCGGCATGACCTGGGAACACCCCGCGCACCTGTACCTGAAGCGCGCCAAGGCCGACTCGATCGGCTACGGCACGGCGGGCCGTCATCGGCAGACCGTCGCGGAGCTGACGCTACTCCCGGCTCCGTGAAGTAGGGACGTCCTCACTCCCGGCTCCGTGCGGTAGGGACGCTTTCGGACGCGTCGGCCCCGGTGCACCTGTCTCGTCTGTCGAGGCGGGCTGTACCGGGGTCTTTTACGTGCTGTTTAATTGCACACTGTTCGCAATTACAGCCGATCTTGAACAGGGGTGTGGGACTATGACGGCCCGATCGATACGGGTGGCGGTCGCCGCCACGATGGCGACCGCACTGTCCCTGACCGCAGCCGCCTGCTCGAACCCGGACACCGCCAAGGGCGGCTCCGGATCGGGGTCCACCTCGGCCGTCGTCGGCATCGCCTACGAGCCCGACAGCCTGAGCCCGCTGCTCGGCTACGGCAAGGACGGCAACTCCAAGATCTTCGACGGACTGCTCGCCCTGGACGCGGACATGAAGCTCCGCCCCGCCCTCGCCGCCGGACTCCCCGAGGTCAGCGCCGACGGGCTGACATACACGTACAAGCTGCGCCAGGGCGTGAAGTTCAGCGACGGGAAGCCGTTCGGGGCCAAGGACGTCGTCTTCACCTACCGCACCATCCTCGACGAGAAGACCAACAACGCCTCCCGCACCGAGCTGGACGCCGTCAAGGACGTCACGGCGAACGGCGAGGACACGGTCGTCTTCACGCTGAAGTACCCCTACGCGCCGTTCGCCCAGCGCACCGTCCTGCCCATCGCCCCCCAGCACGTCGCGGGCGAGCAGGACGTCAACACCGGGGCCTTCACCACCCGCCCCATCGGCACCGGGCCCTACGTCCTCACCAAGTGGTCCAAGGGCGAGAAGCTCAGCTTCACCGCCAACCCCCACTACTGGGGCGGCGAACCCGAGGTGAAGAAGTTCACCATGGCGATCATCAAGGACGACGACGTGCGCGCCACCCGGCTGCGCTCCGGCGACCTCGACGGCGCGATCCTGCCGCCCAACCTCGCCAAGGGCTTCGCGGACGACAAGAGCAAGAAGACGGTTACCGCCACCACCTACGACTACCGCACGGTGACCCTCCCGACCCACAACAAGGTCACCGGCGACACCGCCGTGCGCCGCGCCCTCGACATCGCCGTCGACCGCGAGACCATGGTCGACGCCATCCTCAACGGCGACGGCAAGCCCGCCTACGGGCCCGTTCCCACCGACAGCGAGTGGTTCACCCAGGGCACCGAGCGCCCCCACGACCTCGCCGCAGCGAAGAAGATCCTGGACGAGGCCGGATGGAAGCCCGGCAAGGACGGCGTCCGGGTCAAGGACGGCGTCCGCGCCGCCTTCCCGCTCTGGTACCTCACCGGCGACAAGCTCCGCCAGGAGCACGCCCTCGCCTACGCCTCCGACGCCAAGAAGGCCGGAATCGCCATCACCGCCGAGGCCGGCAGCTGGGAGGTCATCGAGCCCCGGATGAAGCACGACGCCGTGCTCGCGGGCGGCGGCTCGCCCGCCGACCCCGACTTCGACCAGTACACCCTGCTCAAGTCCTCCCTCGCGGGCGACGGCTTCAACAACATGGCCTGGTACGACAACAAGGCCGTCGACGCCGCTATCGAGGCCGGCCGCAGGAGTGGCGACAGGACTGAGCGCAAGAAGGCCTACGACACCGTCCAGCGCGAGCTGGTGAAGAACCCGGGCTACACCTTCCTCACCCACATCGACCACCTCTACGTCGTCGACGACCGCTTCGGCCCCCTCACCACCCAGGTCGAGCCGCACGACCACGGGCTGGCCTCCGGCCCCTGGTGGAACGTGGAGAAGTGGTCCACCGAGGGCGCCGGGGGCTCGAAGAAGTGAGCCGACGCCTCCCCTGGGTGCCGATGGCGCGGATGGCGGGGCGGCGGGCCCTGTTCGCCGTCCCCGTCCTCGGCGTCGTCACCTTCGGCGTCTTCGCCGTCGCCGCCGCCTCCCCCTTCGACCCGGTCAAGGCCTACGCGGGCACCGCCGGGCTCACCGCATCGCAGGAGAACCTCGACCAGCTGCGGGTCAACCTCGGCGTCGACCAGCCGCTCGTCGCCCGCTGGTGGGACTGGCTGACCTCCGCCCTGCGGGGCGATCTCGGCGACTCCAGCGTGATGCGCCAGCCGGTCGCCGACGTCATCGCGGAGCGCATGGGCTGGTCCGTCCTGCTCGCCGCCACCGCCTTCCTCGTCGCGATCCTGCTCGGCACCGGCCTCGGCGTCCTCGCCGCCCGCAGACCCGGCGGCTGGCTCGACCGGTGCGTCAGCTCCGCCGCGTACACCCTGGAGGCCGCCCCCGCCTTCTGGCTGGGGCTGCTCGCCATCTGGTTCTTCGCGCTCAAGCTGGACGTCCTCCCGGCCGGCGGTCTCACCGACGCCGCCAGCGAGGTCGTCACCTTCGGCCAGGTCGCCTCCCACCTGGTGCTGCCCGCCGCCGTCCTCGGCGTCTCCCAGCTGCCGTGGTTCTTCCTGTACGTACGCCAAGGGGTCGCCGACGCCCTCGCCGAGGACCCGGTGCGCGGCGCCCGCGCCCGGGGGCTGAGCGAGCGCACCGTGCTCCTCGGCCACGCCCTGCGCTCCGGGATGCTGCCGATGCTCACCCTGATCGGCTCCCGCGTCCCCGAGCTCATCACCGGCGCGCTGCTCGTGGAGACGGTGTTCAGCTGGCCCGGCATCGCCGCCGCCACGGTGGAGGCCGCCACCTCGGTGGACTTCTCCCTGCTCACCGCGCTCACGGTGCTCGCCACCGCCGCCGTCCTGCTCGGCAACCTCCTCTCCGACCTCCTCTACGGACTCGCCGACCCCCGGGTGGCCTTCGATGGCTGAGACCGCGCTCGCCCTTCCCGGCCGCACCACCCGCCGCGTCCGGATCGTCACCTCGGCCACGATCGTCGTCGCCGTCCTGCTCGCCGTCCTCGTCGTCCCGCCGCTGGCCCAGCTCGACCAGCAGGCCGTCGACCTGGCCAACAAGCTCGACCCGCCCTCCTGGGCCCACCCGTTCGGCACCGACGACGTCGGCCGCGACCTCCTGCTGCGCTGCGTCTACGGCCTGCGCGCATCGCTCCTGGTCGGCCTGGTCGCGGCCCTCACCGCCACCGTCATCGGCACCGCGATCGGCGCCCTCGCCGGGGCGTTCGGCGGCTGGACGGACCGGATCGTCATGCGGGTCGTCGACGCGCTGTCCTCCGTGCCGCACCTGCTCCTCGGCATCTTCATCGTCGCGATGTTCCGCCCCGGCGTCTGGCCGGTGATCGTCTCGGTCGCCCTGACGCACTGGCTGTCCACCGCCCGGATCGTCCGCTCGGAGGTGCTCTCGCTGCGCTCGCGCCCCTTCATCGACGCGGCGGTCTCCGGCGGCGCCTCCCGCACCCGGGTCATCGTGCGGCACCTGCTGCCCGGTGTGCTCCCGCAGGCCGGTCTGGCCGCGGTGCTGATGGTGCCGCACGCGATGTGGCACGAGTCGGCGCTGTCCTTCCTCGGGCTGGGGCTCCCGGCCCATCAGGCGAGCCTCGGCAACCTCGTCCAGTCCGCGCGCGGATCCCTGCTCGCGGGGGACTGGTGGCCCACCCTCTTCCCCGGCCTCTTCCTGATCATCCCGACCCTCGCGCTCGCCGGCCTCGCCGGAGCCTGGCGCGACCGGATCAACCCGCGCCGGAAATCGGAGCTGATGCTGTGACCCGCGCCCCTGAATCCGCCGAGCCCCCCGTCCTCGCGGTCGAGAACCTCTCCGTCCGCTTCCGGATGCGCGGCGGCCGGGACATAGCGGCCGTCACCGACGCCCGTTTCTCCGTGGCGCAGGGGGAGTGCCTGGCCCTGGTCGGCGAGAGCGGCTGCGGCAAGTCGGTCCTGGCCTCCGCCCTGCTCGGACTGCTGCCCGCCAACGCGGCGACCACCGGCAGCGCGGTGCTCGGCGGGGACACCGACCTGCTCACCGCCGACGAGCGCACCCTCGCCCGCACCGTACGGGGACGGCGCATCGGCCTCGTACCGCAGAGTCCCGCCGCCCACCTCACCCCCGTGCGCACGGTCCGGGCCCAGCTGGAGGAGAGCCTGCGCGAGCTGACCGGGGTGCGGGGGAGCGAGCTGCCGAAGGCCGCCGTGGCGGCAGCCGGCCGCGCCTCGTTCCCCGAGGACCACCTCGACCGCTACCCGCACGAGCTTTCCGGCGGCCTCGCCCAGCGCGCCGCGACCGCCCTCGCCCTGGTCGGCGACGCCCCGCTGCTGCTCGCCGACGAACCGACCACCGGGCTCGACCGGGACCTCGTCGAGCGGACCGTCGACGAACTGCGCCGCCACACCGACGAGGGCCGGGCGCTGCTGATCATCACCCACGACCTGGCCGCCGCCGAACGGATCGCGGACCGGGTCGCCGTGATGTACGCGGGCCGGATCGTCGAGATCGCCGAAGCGGGCCCCTTCTTCGGCGCACCCGGCCCCCGCCATCCGTATGCCCGGGGCCTGCTGGACGCCCTGCCCGAGCGGGAGTTCGCCCCGATCCCCGGGATGCCGCCGGAGCTGGGGGCGCTGCCCGACGGCTGCGCCTTCGCCGCCCGCTGCGCGTACGCGGACGCCCGCTGCACCGGCGAACGACCGACCTTCGAGGCGGACCTGGCCTGCCACCACGCACTTCCCGGCCGGACGCACCCCCTCAAGGAGGCCGCCGATGCTTGAGCTGACCCGGATCACCGCCGGATACGACCGCCGCGACCCCGTCGTCCGCGATGTATCCCTGCACGTCGCGGCGGGCGAGGCGGTCGGGCTGCTGGGCCCCAGCGGCTGCGGCAAGTCCACCCTGGCCAAGGTCGCGGCCCTCCTGCACCGCCCGGACACCGGAACCATGACCCTCGACGGCACGGTCGTACGCGGCTGGCGGCACCGGGCCCCGCGCGAGCAGCGCACGGCCGTCGGCGTCGTCTTCCAGCAGCCCCGGCTCTCCGCCGACCCCCGGCTCAGCCTGCGCGAACTGATCGCCCAGCCGCTGCGGTCCACCGGGCGCCGCCGGGACGTCCCCGGGCGGGTGGCGGAACTGGCCCCGCTGGTCGGTCTCTCCGAGGAGCTGCTGGAGCGCCGCCCGCACGCGGTGAGCGACGGCCAGCTCCAGCGGGCCTGCCTGGCACGGGCCCTGGTGCTGGAGCCCCGGCTGCTGATCTGTGACGAGATGACCGCGATGCTCGACGCCTCCACGACGGCCGCCCTGGTCGCCGTGGTCGAGCGCTACCGCTCCGCGTCCGGGGCGGCCCTGCTCGCGGTCGGCCACGACCGGGTGCTGCTGGAGCGCTGGTGCGACCGTACGGTCCGCTGGGGCGAGCGGACCGCCGGAAGCGAGCGCGTGGCGGTCGGCTGACCGGCGGCTGTCGCCCGAGCGCCCCACGCGAACGGCGCACAGCGAGCAGCGAGCAGTGAACGGGGCACGAGGAACGGCGCACGCCACGGCCCACCCACGGACCGTGGCGCCCGGCGAACAAGCGATGCGGCCCGGTCGACCGGCGGGCGACGGTCCAGCCAACTCTTGGCAGGTACCTGCCCAGCGGTGGGGGTGCGGCTCCATACTCGACGCGACCGTCCACCCCGCCCGTACGCCGCTCAGGGAGTCCCCATGGCCCACCCCACCCGCCGCCGCGCGCTCACGGTCGCCCTCGCCACCGCCACCGCCGCCGTGGCCGTCGCCGTCCCCACCGCGACGGCGGTCGCCGCACCCGCCCGTCCGCGCGGTCCGCGCCCGTTACGCCAGGCCCACGCGCACAACGACTACCTGCACCCCCGGCCGCTGCACGACGCGCTCGCCCACGGGTTCACCAGCGTCGAGGCGGACGTCTTCCTCGTCGGCGGCGACCTGCTCGTGGCCCATGAGCCCGCCACGCTCGACCCCACCCGCACCCTCGCCTCGCTCTACCTGGACCCGCTCGCTGCGCTGGTCCGCGCGGGGCACGGCAGCGTCCACCCGCACCACCGCGCCCCGTTGCAGCTCCTCATCGACATCAAGGCCGACGGCGTCGCCGCCTACCGCGAACTGGACCGGCAACTGCGCCGCCACCACCGGATCCTCACCCGCTACAGCCACGGCCGCGTCCACCTCGGCGCGGTCACCCCGGTCATCTCCGGCGACCGCGCGGCCCGCGTCCCCATGGAGGCGCAGCGCACCCGGTACGCGTTCTACGACGGCCGCCTCGACGACCTCGGCACCGGGGCCCCCGCCTCGTTCGCCCCGCTCGTCAGCGCCAACTGGACCCAGAGCTTCGGCTGGCTCGGCGCCGGCCCCTTCCCCCGGGCCGAGCGCGACCGGCTCCGCACCCTCGTCGCCACCGCCCACCGGGAAGGCCGCCGCATCCGCTTCTGGGCCACTCCCGACCTGCCCGGACCCGCACGCGAGGCCGTCTGGTCCGAACTGCTCGCCGCCGGGGTCGACCACCTCAACACCGACGACCTGGCCGGACTCGAACGATTCCTCCGCGCTCGCGGGAACGGGGCCCCGACCCCGTAACGCCTCCCGGCGCGGGAGTACCCGTTCGGCCGACACGCCAGTGCGCCGAACAGCCCCTCCGCTGCGCGACACTGGCGGCCGAATGCCGCAAATCCGGCGCGGCGGAGGAGGTTGGCCATGGCCGTTTCGATCTCGGTGGTCCTGCTCATGCTGATCCTGGCAGTGATCTTCCTGCGCAACGGCGGACTGAAGATCTCCCACGCACTGGTCTGTGTCCTGCTGGGATTCTTCCTGGCCGGTACGAGCATGGCGCCGACCATCCACGACGGCGTCGGGGCCACCGCCGACCTGGTCAGCGGCCTCCACCCCTGACCCCGGCCGCACTCCCGCCTCCGGCCCCGGGCTCGGCGCGGAACCCGCCGCCGGCCCGGCCGGGACCGGCGGCCCGTCCGCGCCGCGCCCGGACATCCCGCACAATGGGCAGATGTCTTTTCCGCCCTCCGGCCGGCACTCGGGCGCCGCCCACCACGAGTACTGCAACACCGGCCTGTGCTGCCGGTGCCAGATGCGGATCTGGACGACGAAGGCGGGCAACGAGCGGCTCTGCGGGCCGTGCGCGGCCTGCTGCCAGTCCTGCGGCCGGGCCCCCGCGCCCCACCTGGACGGGCTCGACGGAGGGCTGTGCGCCGAGTGCCGCGGCCTGTGCGGCCGCTGCCACGCCCCGAAACGGCCCGACGGAACCTGTTTCTGCGACCGCTGGCGGGAGAACGCCAAGAGCAACCCACGCGGCTATGTCCTCCAGGCGTTGCCGCAGCAGCTCCTCCAGGCGCTCGGCGGCCGGGTCCCGAGCACCGTCCACGACCTGATCCACCAGGAGCTGGCGAACCGCAGCGCTGGTCTCCTCCGGGAACGCATCGAACGCCGCTGGAACCTGCGCTGGGCCCACGCCCTCAACGAGAAGGACGAGGACGGCCGCCGCCGCTGGAGCGCCCAGGACATCGCCGAACAGTTGCTGATGCCCGGCTCGTGCTCCGACCCGCAGTGCGAGGACGGTCACCGCGTCACCACCGACACCCCGTGCCCCCGCTGCCGGCAGCCGCTGCACCGCTTCGTCACCTCGGTCGCCGACCACACCGCGACGCCGGAGCACGCCCAGGCCGCGGCGGCCCGCATCCGCCGGGCGATGCTGGAGAACCGCTCGCACCGGAAGCCTCCGCCGCGCGGATAGGGCGGGGCCCGGTGTGTCACGAATGGTTGCCGCACGAGGCGTGGTGCCCGCGGTTTCTCATCCGTTCCCGTCCACCAGACGGGAACGGATGAGAAACCGCACCCCCTCCGGAGCCTCCAGCGAGAACCCGCTGCCGCGGCCCTCCACCACGTCGACGATCAGCCGGGTGTGGGACCACACCTCGTACTGGCTCCGCGACATCCAGAAGGGCACGCTCCCGGGCATTCCCTCGACGGCGAGGTTTGCCAGCAGCACATCGGCGTCCCCGGTGCGGAACTCTCCGGCCGGATAGCACATCGGCGCGCTGCCGTCGCAGCAGCCGCCCGACTGATGGAACATCAACGGACCGTGGTCCGCCCGCAGTCGTCGCAGCAGACCGGCCGCGGCCGCTGTCAGCTCGACGGCGGGAGATTTCGGGTCACACTCCATGGACCTGCCCCTTCTCGGCTACGGCGACGCCGCCACAACGGACGCGAGTCAACTCGACCGGACGTTGCGACCGGGTTGCACGCCCTATGCTCGCGCCCATGGAGCAACGGGAAGTCGTGAAGCGCGTGATCGGCATCCTCACAGAGGCGCGCGAAATGCAGCGTCTGCTGGAGGCGGACCTCGAACGGGAAGATCTGGACACGGGAGCGGGCGCCGTCACCGCCCTGCTGAACGAGACGATGCCCCACATCGCCATCCCCGACGACTTCTCCGTGGAGGAGGTGGTCACCGTCGTCGGGCGCGAGGTCGGCGGTGCGGTCGAACAGCTCGTGAGCGCCTTCACCCTCGCGTTCACGATGCTGGCCCAGGTCCACGACTCCGGGCAGACCGACGTGTCGTCGGCGGACGTCCTCCAGGACCTCGCGCTGCGGGTCGAGGGCGGCGGACCGGACGACGACGAGAATCCACTGCTGTAGCGGCCTGCGTTCCGCCGCGCGGGTATGCATAGTGGAGGGAGAAGCGCGTATCTCCCTCGCGGCATGGAGGCAGCTGTGGGAAAGAGCACCGACATAGCCCGCGCCAAGGCGCGGAGGCTCAAAGGCATGATCAAGGAATCGGACGGCATCGCCCTCGAGAACGAGCGGCTGAAGGCCGAGGGCAGGAAGGAACAGGCCGAGGCCCGCCGCGAGGAGGCCCTGGCACGCGCAGCGCGGGCGGCCTCCGACCGCTGAGAGAAGTGAGGATGCCCGTGCCGTCACGCACGGCACGGGCATCTTCACGAGTCCGCTCCTGTCTCCTCGCGGGTCTGTTCCCGTCGCCGGAGGTGGCCGCCTCGCCTCCCGCAGCCGGAGGTGGCCCCCTCGCCTCTCGTCGCCAGAGGTGGCCCGTTGCCCGGGAACGCCGCCGTGCGGAGGCGGCACAGGGGGCCTACCTCCGGGCCCGTGCGTTCTCCCGGACGGTCTCGACGACCTGCCGGTCGAGGGCGGCCCTGACCAGCGCCGCGGCGAGCCCGGCCCGGCTCCGGCCGTGCGCCAGCTCCGCCAGTGTGCCGGGGGAGGTGGGCAGACCGAGCCTCTCGGCTCCCTGGAGCCCCTTCGCACCGGCCCGGAACCCGGTCTCCGGCCAGAGATCCTGCACCTCGCGTACGAAGATGTCGGCCCCGGCAGGTCCGATCCCCGGGACGCGCTGGAGCCCCGCACGCACCACCTCCCCGTCGCCGTCCGCCTCCGCGCGGAGGCGGCGAAGGTCGCCCTTCCAGACGTCGAGGACGAGGTGTGCGCCCTCCCCGAGCTGGGTGGAGGTCCGCTCGTCGTAGCGGCGGTAGCCGCCCCGGCCCAACGCGTCCACGCGCTGCTGCCAGGTCGCGTCGGCCATCCGGCGCGGGGTGCGCATGCCGTCCGCGAACAACGCCCGCGCGGCGGCCACGGCGACCGACGCCCGGATCCGGGCGCTCAGCAGATGACTCAGCACCAGGAGCTGGTAGAGCGGCTGTGGCGTGTCACGCAGCCGGATCCCCGCCTCCGCCGCATACGTCCGCCCGTACCCCTCCAGCAGCGCGTCGGTGATCCGGCGCGCCGATGCGGACACCTCGCGGCTCGTCATCCGTAACCGAAGACCCGGGCGAGGAAGAATCCGGCGACCACCAGCGCGCCGATCACGATCAGGGCGGTCCAGACGCCGGGGTGCTCCCACAGCCCTCCGTCCGGGCGTTCCTCGTGGGCCTCCCCGATGGAACCCTCGGCCGGCGGTGTCTCTCCTGGGGGATTCAGTGGAACAGCCATGAATCCAGGGTCCCTCCGTTCGAGCCCCCGCGCACGCCGTCCGCTCCGTGCCCGGCTGCGGGGCCGTACGGCGGAGCCTGACGGGGGAAGCGCTGCGGCGGGGGAATTCGGGGCACCGTCAAGGAATGCCCCGAGTCTCCGCCCCCGTCGTCAAACTCGTGCAGCGCACCACCGAACCCGCCGGGGTGCAGACGCTGCGCTCGACGGCGGCCGCCGTCATCGCCTACTCCGTGGCGGTGTGGGCGCTGCCCGAACCAGCGCCGCTGACCGCACCCCTCACCGCGCTCCTGGTCGTCCAGGTGACCCTCTACGCGACCCTCACCACCGGCGTCCGCAGGGTGAACTCGGTGGTCGTCGGTGTCCTCATCGCCATCGCCTTCAGCTCTCTGGTGGGGCTGAGCTGGTGGAGCCTCGGCCTCACGATCTTCACCTCGCTGCTGATCGGGCGGCTGGTCCGGGTCAACGAGTTCGTGCCCGAGGTGGCGATCAGCGCCATGCTGGTCCTCGGCGTCTCCCAGGTCGCGGACACCGCGTGGGACCGGGTGTGGGAGACCCTGATCGGCGCTGTCGTGGGACTCCTGTTCAACCTGCTCCTCGCCCCGCCCGTCTGGGTCGGCTCGGCCGGCTCCTCCATCGAGTCGCTCGCCGCCCGGATGGGCACGATGCTGCGCAGCATGGGCGAGGAGGTCGTGGGGCACAACCCCGTGTCCCGGGCCGCGGCCCGGCTCCACGAAGCCCGCAGGCTCGACCACGACATCGTCGAGGTCGACGCCTCCCTGCGGCAGGCGGAGGAAAGTCTCACCCTCAACCCCAGGGTGAGACAGGGGTTGCTCCACCGGGTCGTCCTGCGCACCGGGCTCGACACGCTGGAAATCTGTGCCGTCGTGTTGCGCGTCCTGTCCCGCACCC
Source organism: Streptomyces sp. CA-278952 (assembly GCF_028747205.1). Lineage (NCBI taxonomy): Bacteria > Bacillati > Actinomycetota > Actinomycetes > Kitasatosporales > Streptomycetaceae > Streptomyces > Streptomyces sp. CA-278952. The sequence continues at coordinate 376,415 of NZ_CP112880.1, read as the reverse complement.
TCACCGACCTGGCGAAGGCCCGCACCGAGGAGTCGTTGTTCCCGGCCGATGTGACGGAACTGCTCCAGGAACTCTTCGGCCACCTCGCCGACGCGATCGAGAGCTTCGCCGTACTGGTCACGACCCAGCTCGCCGCCGACGCGGAGGCGGCGGAGGACCGGCTCGCCGACGCGCTCGCCCGCAGCCGCGCCACCCGCGACCTGGTGGCCGACCTGCTGCTGGAGGACGTCCAGGAGCACCCGCGGCAGTGGCAGCTGCACGGGGCCCTGCTCGCCGAGATCGACCGGGTGCTGGCCGAACTCGACATCGAGGAGCGCACCCAACGCCTCGGCGAGGAGCTGGACCGCCGCTCGGCGGAGGCGCACGCGCGTCACCCCGGGCTGCGCGCACTCCTGCGGCGGCTGGGCCGGCAGCCCTCCTGACCGCCGCGCGGGAGCCGCACCCGATTCCGGTACGAGAGCTCCGGCCGCTTGGGATGCGGAGGCGGCCGGTCGCTGGTTCGCTGGGGGCGGGGTATGCCCGGCCCTGACGCGCCGGACACGCCTCGGAGGTCCCCAGCGTCCAAGGAGTGATGATGAGCGGTTCGGACGGACCCGCCGACCTGGCTCGGCAGATGCGTGAGAAGGCCCAGCAGCTCGCGGAGGCCGCGGAGCGCGCGAGCGACCCGCACGAACGCGAGCGGCTGGAGAAGAAGTCCCGGACGATCCGGGACCGGAGCGAGCAGCAGAGCGCCATGGAGGCCGGGGACGTCTACCCCGAGAAGTAGCCCGGCCGACGCGCGCCCGCCCGCCCGCTTCCGGAGGAACCTGACGGTCCTCCGGGGCGGGCGGCCGTGCGGGTGGACCCGGGCGACCGTGTGCACCCGCCGACAGCCGCGTCCCATCCGTCCGCCCGACAGCCGCGTTCATCCGCCCGCCCGGCGACCCCGTGCCCCTGCGCGGCCGACGCCCGCGCGGCGACCCCGTGCCCCTGCGCGGCCGACGCCCGCGCGGCGACCCCGTGCCCCTGCGCGGCCGACGCCCGCGCGGCGACCCCGTGCCCCTGCACGGCCGACGCGCGCCCGGCGACCCCGTGCCCCCGCACGGCAGCCGCGTGCTCCGGATGCGGTCAGCGGGCCCACTCCAGGAGCCGGTCCGCGCTCCAGGTCGTCACCACCCGGTCGGCCTGCACCCCGCACTCCTCGGCGCGGGCGCACCCCGACCGCTGCCACGCGAGCTGCCCCGGGGCGTGCGCGTCGGTGTCGATCGCGAACAGCGCCCCCGCCGCGACGGCCGCGCGCAGCAGCCGCAGGGGCGGATCCCGCCGCTCCGGACGGCAGTTGATCTCCACCGCGGTCCCCGCCTCGGCGCAGGCCGCGAAGACCCGGTCCTCGTCGAACCGGGACTCCGGCCGGCCGCGCCCGGCCAGCAGGCGTCCCGTGCAGTGGCCGAGCACATGGGCCCGCGGGTGGCGGACCGCCGCCTCCAGGCGACGGGTCATCGGCTCCGGGTCCATCCGCAGCTTGGAGTGGACCGAGACCACCACCACGTCGAGCCGCTCCAGCAGCGCGGGCTCCTGGTCGAGCGAGCCATCCGGGAGGATGTCGCACTCGATGCCCGTGAGCAGCCGGAACGGGGCCCACTCCTCGTTGAGCCGCGCCACCACCGCGAGCTGCTCCCGCAGCCGCTCCGGCGGCAGGCCGCGGGCCACCGTCAGCCGGGGCGAATGGTCGGTGAGGACGGCCCAGGCGTGCCCCAGCTCCGCGGCGGTCCGGCCCATCTCCTCGATCGGGCTGCCTCCGTCCGACCAGTCCGAGTGCAGATGGCAGTCGCCCGTCAGCCGGGCGAAGAGATCCTCGCCCCCCTCGACGGGCGGATCGGCGGCGGCTTCCGCCTCCAGCCGGTCCAGATACCCGGGTGTCTGCCCGGCCAGAGCCTCGCGGATCACCTCGGCGGTACGGGGTCCGATGCCGGCGACCCGCTCCAGGGAGTTCGCGGCCACCCGCTCGGCCGCCTCCCCGGCGGCCATCGCATCCACGGCGGCCGCCGCTGTGCGGAAGGCCTTCACCCGGTAGGTGGCGGCCTGGGAGCGTTCCAGCAGGAAGGCGATCCGCCGCAGGGCGTTGACCGGGTCCATCGGCACCTCCACCAGGAGCGTCTGCGGCCGGCTCCGGGCCGCCGGGCGATCCGCCCGCCCCCACCAGGATGGGCGTTGCCGGCCCCGGGCGCCTCCGCGCTGCTGCCGTCACCTCAGGACGTGGCCTCCCCGGCCTCCGGCACGGACACCCAGCGGCCGGTGACCGTGTCGTAGTCGAGCACGGGCCGCCCCCGTACCCCGCTCGTACGGAACGGCCGCCCGCCGTCGTCGACGCGCACCGTGCCGGACCGGCCGCCGGCGCTCCAGGTCAGCTCCGCGAACCAGTCGCAGTCGCAGCCGACCGTGCGACCCGTGATCAGGAGGACCTCGGGATCGGTGACGGAGACGCTGTACGGGAAGGCGACCGCCTCGATGGGCTCGCCCGAGTCGTTGCCCGCGACCGAGCGGGCGACGGGGCGGGGCGCGTCGAGATCCACGTCGAACATCCTCGGGGTGAGGGCACCGCCGCAGCCGGAGCTCATCCGGTAGACCCGGCCCTCCGCCGGCGAACGACGCTCGACCACCCGGATCCGCAGGGCTTCCAGCACCACGGCCCGCTCGTCCTTGCCCTGCAACGTGATCCGGACACCGGCCTCGCCCGCGTGCACCGCGTCGAGCGCTCCGGCCCAGGACTCGGCGTCCGCCTCCACCGGGGGCGGCGGGACGGCGGCAGGCGCCCGGTCGACGAGGTAGGAGTGGTCGCAGCCGTTCTTCCAGACGTGGCCGTCCGCGGTCCAGGTGAACGGCACACGTCCGGCCTTCGGGCCCGGCGAGTCCTTGGATGTCCGGGGGAGCGCCTCCCCGCGCTGTTCGACGCCGGGCGGCACGGTTGCCGGCCGGGTGGAGCCGGACGGCGTTCCGCGTGGGGTCCCGCTCGGCGAGCCCTGCGGTTTCCCGGGCGTGCGGGAGGCGGAAGGCGAGGGCTCCGGGCTGTCGGCCGGGGGCCCGCCCGGCCGCTGGGCCACCGACGGGCGCCGGTCCGGGCCCGGGAGCGACGTCCCTCCGAAGGCCGCGACCAGGGTGAGAGCGAGCACCGCGGCGGCGAGGACACCGAGCCCCTGCCCGTACCGGCGTGCTCGACGCGACCGGGACACCGGCCCGCGGGGAGTCCCGCTCCCGATCGTGGCCGCCTCCCCGGCGACGGGAGCCGGCCCCGGGCGAGGACCGGTGCGGCCGGACGGCTCGTGGGCCGCGGACGGCGGCGGCCCGGACACGGCCGCGCCGGACGGCCCGGCCGCGGCGGCGTGGGGCAGCGCCGCCCACCGCCGGGGCGCCACCGTCTCCCCGGCCGATCCGTCCACCGGCACGACTTCCGTCGGAGCCGCCTCAGCCCCGGTCTCAGCGTCAGCCTTCTCCTCCGGCTTCCCCTGCGCCGCCCCCTGCCGATCGAGGCGTTCGCGGTCCGCCAGAATCCACAGACGGTGCAGTGCCTCCCGCTCCCCGGCCGGTGCGCCGCACAGGCGGGCCAGCCGCTCCACGGGGGCGAACTCGGCGGGTACCGTGCGCCCCGTGCAGTACCGGTGCAGCGTCGACCCGCTGACCCCGATCCGGCGGGCCAGCGACGCGTACGTCCGGCCCGACCGCTCCCGCAGCGCGCTCAGCCGCTCCGCCAGCACCGCCCGCGCGGCCCCCTCGGCGTCACCCGACACGCTCGACCTCCCCGCAGCCCGTTCCAGGGCGTTCCAGCCCTCCGAGAACACCCACGTCACCAGGGGTGGGACGGTTCCAGCCCGGCGGGAAGCCGGGTCGCACTTGTCCGTGTCCGGGGCGGCGGCCCAGGCTGGTGCTCGTTCCGGTACCGCCGCCGCAGGGTCCCTCAGCGGGCTCCGCACACCTCGGCGCGACGCCGTACGACCACCTGACCGCACCATCCGAAACGGGGAAACCTCACCATGCGCACCCTTCGCACCGCACTGCTGACCGCCGCGACCGCGGGCCTGGCCGTCACCGCACTGGCCCAGGTGCCCGCCGCCGCGGCGCCGGCCCCCGCTCCCGTCCAGCCGAAGTTCCTGAGCGCGGGCCAGCTGCCCGCGTCCACCACACCCTGGACGGCCGGTCCCGTACGCCAGGGAGTGCCGGCCGAGGGATCGGTGTGCACCGCCGGCATCGCCCCGGCGGCCGGCACCCGCCACCGGGACTTCCGCACCGAACTGGACACCGGCGCCCGCCAGACCACCACGGTCGCCACCACCACCGCTCGGGCCAAGACGCTCGCCGCCGAGCTGCGCAGCGCCCTGGAGACCTGCCTCGACCGGCTGAAGGAGCAGGACCCCGGCCTGGAGGGGGAGGCGTTCCACCACGGCCGCGTCGACATCGAGGAGGGCGCGCACGTCTACAGCATCGACACGTCCTACCCGGAGGTCGGCTCCACCGACATCGGGCTCTACTCCGTGGGCCGCGACGGCAGGGCCGTGACCGTCGTCGAGTGGGGACAGCTCGGCGAACTCGACGGCGCACCGCTGGAGGGCTTCAAGAAGACGACGCGCACCGCCGTCGCCAAGCTGTACTGAGGCCACGTCCGTGACCGGCCGTCGGGGGGCGGCCGGTCACCGGAGGTGCGGGGTACCCCGCACCGGGAGCATGCTGGCTGTGTGACCCGGCACGGAACGCCCCGGCATCCCCCGCCCGCCGGAAACGGGGCCGCGGCCGGGGAACACGAGGGTGGCCGAGTGCCCGACGAACTGTCCCTCGTACTCGCGCAGGCCCTCGTCAGCGCCGTCGAGTCGAGCGACGGCTACGCGGGCGGTGTCTACCTCCGCAGCCGGACGCCCGGGCTGCTGCGGCTCGCGGTGCTCGCCGGACTGCCGGGACCGCTGTTCCGGCCCTGGTGGCGGATGCAGGTGAACCGGCCCTTCCCGGTGTCCGAGGCCTACCGCTCGGGCCGGCCCGTGCTGCTCTCCGACGCGGAGGAAGCGATGCGCCGGTTCCCGCAGCTGATGGCCGGACTGCCGTTCCCTTTCGGTTCGCTGTGGGTGCCGATCACCGGACCCCGGGGGAGCCTGGGCGTGCTGGCGATCCTGCGGGCCTCCACGCCGGGGCGGCCGGTCGCCCCCGCCGACGGCGCCCGGCTGCACCGCTTGGGCCACCGGCTCGGTGACGCGCTCACCGATCTGGACCAGCGGGGCGTCGACTGCGTATGGGAGACCGAGCCGGTTCCCGTGCAGCTGCCCGCCGCCACCACGCCCCCGGTCCGGGTCGGCCGCTTCGACTGGGACCTGCACTCCGGGCAGGTCGCCGCCGACGACGAACTCTGCGCGATCCTCGGCTTCGAGCCCGCCGCCTTCCCGGGCACCGTGGACGCGCTCGCCGAACGGCTGGTCCCGGAGGACGTGTACGGGCTGTGGGCGCTGGCCCGCCAGACGGTGGAATCGGCCGAACCGGTCGTCCGGCGGATGCGGCTGCGCGGGCCCGACGGCCGGTCCCATCTGCTGGAGCTGTCCGGCCGCTGGACGCACCCGGTCGGCGATGTGTCCGCCAGCCGTCTGAGCGGCTTCCTGGTCGACCTCGGCGCGGGGCCCGTCGTGGCGGAGGCAGCCGACCGGCTGCCGCGCGGCATCCTCTCCCTCGACCGGCTGGGCCGGATCACCTACGCGAACGGCCTCGCCGAGGAGCTGCTCGGCCACTCCCGGGAGGAGCTCGTGGGCCACGTCGTGTGGCAGGCCCTGCCGTGGTTCGGGCACGAGGCCTACGAGGACCACTACCGGGCCGCCCTCATGGCCGACGAGCCCGTCCACTTCCTCGCCCGCCGCCCGCCCTCGCGCTGGCTGTCGGTGTCCCTGTACCCGGGCCACGACGGGGTGAGCGTCGTCCTCCAGGAGACCGACCGGCCGGACTACGCCCCGGGCTCGGTCACCGCGCCGGGCCTGGGCATCGGCTCGACCGCCGACCGCTCCTCGGCGCTGTACCGGCCGGTGGCCCTCGCCATCGCGCTGACCGAGGCGGTCACGGCACGTCAGGTCTCCGAGGTGGTCACGGAGGAGCTGCTGCCCGCGTTCGGCGGCCGCCGGCTCGCTATCTATCTGCTGGACGAGGGCCATCTCCATCTGGCCTTCGAGACGGGGTTCCCGAAGGGTTTCCTCGACCGTTTCGAAGGGGTCGAGCTCGACGTCAGCATTCCCGGGGTGGAGACCCTGACCACGGGCCGCCCGATGTTCTTCGAGTCCATGCAGCGCTTGACCGAGGCCTATCCGGGCATCCCGATCGACGCGGACGTCGGGGCCCGCGCGTTCCTGCCGCTGATCGCCTCGGGGCGGCCCGTCGGCTCCTGCATCCTCGGGTTCGACCGCCCCCGCGGCTTCAGCCCGGAGGAACGTACGGTCCTGACGGCACTGGCCGGACTCATCGCCCAGGCCCTGAAGCGCGCCCAGCGCTACGACAGCGAGTCGGCCCTCGCCCGCGGACTCCAGAACGCCCTGCTGCCGCACCGGCTGCCCGAGGTGGACGGGGTGGACACCCTGGGACGCTACCTCTCCGGCACCCAGGGGATGGACGTGGGCGGCGACTGGTACGACGTCATCGAGACCGGCCACGAACTCGCCCTGATCATCGGCGACGTACAGGGCCACGGTGTCTCCGCCGCCGCGACCATGGGGCAACTGCGCAGTGCGGTAAGGGCGTTTGCGCTGAGCAACCACGATCCCCGGGAGGTGATGAGCGGGACGAACCGGCTGCTCATCGACCTCGACCCGGGCCAGTTCGCGAGCTGCTGCTACATCGCGCTGGACCCGGTGACCGGAGTGGCCCGCGCCGTACGGGCGGGCCACCCGCAGCCGGTGCTGCGGCGGCCGGACGGCCGGACGGAAGTGCTGGACCTGCCCGGCGGCATCGTGCTCGGGATCGACGGGCAGGCGGCCTACCCGGTCACGGAGATGCGCCTCGAACCGGGCGCGATGCTCGCCCTGTTCACGGACGGGCTGATCGAGCGCCCCGGGACGGACATCGACGAGGGGATCGAGCGGCTGCGCGCCACCGTCGAACGCATCGGTGCGGTCCCCCTGGCCGAGACGGCCGACCAGGTCATCGGAGAGGCCAGGGCGGCCACCGACCGCCCCGACGACATCGCGATCCTGCTCGCCGCCCGGTGGGCCGGGACCCCGGAGGTCCGGCGGCCCCGTCAGGACCGGGCGCCCGGGCCGGACCTCTGGCGCACGTTCAGGAGGCCGGATCCGGGGCGCACGGCGGGCGCTCCGGATCCGGCCTCCTGAGAGACGTCCTGCCGGTCAGGCGCCTGCGGGTCAAGCGCCTGCGGCTCAAGCGCGCTCAGGCGTCGATCAAGCGTTGGTCAGGCGTCGGCCGGCGGCTCTGCCGGCGCGAAGGCGCCAGAGGCCTCCAGCATGCCCTCGCGCTCCACGACCTTGATCCGCTCACGGCCCTGGACCGCGCCCAGCGCCTGCTCGTGGGCGTCCAGCTTGTGCCACCCCTCCCAGGTCGTGTAGCGGACGCCGCGGTCCTCCAGGAAGGCCTCGACGGCCTCCGGAGCGGGCGTGGCCGGCTCCGGCAGCCGACCGGCTGCCCGGTCCTCCAGGACGCAGGCGACCGTCTCGTTCGCGTCGCCCTTGGTGTGTCCGATCAGACCGATCGGACCGCGCTTGATCCAGCCCGTGACGTAGACCGAGGCCATGGGCTCGTCGCCGGCGATGACGCGTCCCGCCTCGTGCGGCACGGTGCCGGAGGCCACGTCGAAGGGGAGCTTGGGCAGCTCCTCCGAGTAGTAGCCGACGGCACGGTAGACGCTCTGCATGTCCCAGTCCGTGAACCGACCGGTGCCCCGGACGTTGCCGGTGCCGTCCAGTTCGGTGCGCTCGGTGCGCAGCGCCACGACCTTGCCGTCCTCGCCGAGGATCTCGACCGGGGACTCGAAGAAGTGCAGGAAGAGCTTGTGCGGGCGGTCGCCGACATCGCGGATCGCCCAGTTCTCCAGGGTCTGCGCGACCATGTTGACCTGCTTGTTCTCCCGGCGGGTCGCGATGGAGCCCTCGTCGTACTCGATGTCCTCGGGGTTGACGATGACCTCGATGTTGGGGGAGTGGTCCAGCTCCCGCAGCTCCATCGGGCTGAACTTGGCCTGTGCGGGGCCACGCCGCCCGAACACGTGCACCTCCAGCGCCTTGTTCTCCTTGAGGCCCTGGTACACGTTGTCCGGGATCTCGGTGGGCAGCAGCTCGTCCGCCGTCTTGGCCAGGACGCGGGCCACGTCCAGGGCCACGTTCCCGACGCCGAGCACGGCGACCTTCTCCGCGGTGAGCGGCCAGGTGCGGGGGACCTCGGGGTGCCCGTCGTACCAGGAGACGAACTCGGCCGCGCCGTAGGAGCCGTCCAGCTGGATGCCGGGGACGTCGAGCGCCCGGTCGGCCTCGGCGCCGGTGGAGAAGATCACCGCGTCGTAGAACGACCGCAGGTCGTCCAGGCCGATGTCGTGCGGGTAGCTGACGTTGCCGAAGAGCCGGATCTGGGGCTTGTCCAGCACCTGGTGCAGGGCCTTGACGATTCCCTTGATCCGCGGGTGGTCGGGGGCCACGCCGTAACGGATGAGGCCGAAGGGCGCGGGCATGCGCTCGAAGAGGTCGATGGAGACCCCCGGGTCCTGGCAGACCTCGGATTTGAGCAGCGCGTCCGCAGCGTAGATACCGGCGGGGCCGGCTCCGACAATGGCGACGCGGACGGGGCGTGTCATGGCGTGGTGATCCTTCGGGGCGGGCGAACGCGGGCAGGTACAGCGTACGTCGGAGGTAAGGGTTGGCTTACTAGTCTCCACCGCACACCGTAAGCGATCGCCCCGCGGGCCCTTCGGCCGGCCCTGCCTAGAGTGTCCGATTGGCCCGTTTTATTGTGCCGGTATGGGTGTTTTGTTTCTTTTGGGAATTCTGCTCGATAAGGGGCCTATTGGGGCTGCTGGGGCATTTGCTTGAGCTTGTTTTCGCCACCGCCGCGAGGGAGTGGTGAGCGTCACGTCCGAAGGGGCCGACGTGGAAGCGGAAGCATCGGTTCCCTTCCGTGCGACGAAAGTTGACGGCGTGACGGAATGATCCGATCCGGCGATTCCGCCTTTCGATCTTCCGCGAAAAAGGGAATCCGGAATGTGGGGCTTGTTCTGTTCGACGTTTCTCGCCTACGGTCACCGTCAATCCGGATGGAACGCCGAATCCTGCCGCCGTCCGGGAATCCGAAACCCACTCACGTACGGCAGGAGCGGGGGACCCAGGTAAGTCGCCGATCCGTAACCGGAACGGCTTGGGGTGAAGCCGCACGAGCGTGCGGCCAGACATCTCCCGTCTGAACCCGACAGCTCACCTCGTAGGCGCCGGAGAGGAAATCCCCCATGCCCGCACAGGGTAAGCACCGTCGTCCCCAGTCCATCTCGCTGCGCCGCGGCCTCGCCGCCGTGACCGCCGGTGGAGCCGTCCTCGCCCTCCCGGTGATCGGTGCCACCAGTGCCTTCGCGGCCCCCGCGCCCGCCACGGCTCCGCAGCAGGCCGTGGCGCCCGCCTCGGTGGCCCAGGCGCATTCCGCCGTACAGGCCGCGCCCGCCCAGCATTCCGTGGCGGCCGGTGAAACGCTTTCCAAGATCGCCCGCGAATATTCCGTCAGCGGCGGCTGGGAGAAGCTGTACGAAGGCAACCGGAAGATCATCGGAGAGAATCCCGATCTCATTCACCCCGGAATCAAGCTGACCCTCGGATCCAAGACCGAGGCCCCTTCGGGCGGTAAGTCGGACAAGGCCGCCCAGGCTTCCCCGTCCACCGCGCGCGGTGCCGAGGCGGACCGTGCCGACCGTTCGGAGCGCGTCAACGCCGCTCCCGTGGCAAAGGCCGCGCCGGCCGCCGAGAAGGCCGTCACGTACACGAACGACCTCGACGGCTGGATCAAGGAGTCGCTGGCGGTCATGGCCGAGCAGGGCATCCCCGGCACCTACGAGGGCATCCACCGCAACATCATGCGCGAGTCCTCGGGCAACCCGGCCGCGATCAACAACTGGGACTCCAACGCGGTCAAGGGCACCCCGTCCAAGGGGCTGCTCCAGGTCATCGACCCGACCTTCCAGGCCTACCACGTGCCCGGCACCTCGACCGACAGCTACGACCCGGTCGCCAACATCACGGCCGCGTGCAACTACGCGGCGGACCGGTACGGCTCGATCGACAACGTCTTCGGCGCCTACTGATCCTCCGTGCCCACGCCCGAGGGGCCCCGGACCTCATGGTCCGGGGCCCCTCGGGCGTACCGGGAAGTTACCTCCAAGTTTCTAGTGACTTACCACGCGATCGACAGTAGAACCTGTTGCACTCTATCGAGAGTGAGGTGTGTCACATGGGCGACGCAGCCATGCGGGACGGCGAGGCCAAGGGTGTCTCGCGTCGAAGATTCATCACTGGAACAGGTTCTCTTCTGGGGGGAGCGGCGATAGCCGGACACACCGCACCGGCGTGGGCCGGCGCCCGGGCGGCATCAGCGCCGATCGGCTCCGGAGCCCGGGTGCCGGTGCTGGTCGTCGGTACCGGATACGGCGGCTCCGTGGCCGCCCTCCGCCTCGCCCGGGCCGGCGTCGACGTCCATATGGTCGAGATGGGCATGGCCTGGGACACGCCGGGCGCGGACGGAAAGATCTTCGCCAACACCACCAGGCCGGACGACCGCTCCTTCTGGCTGCGGACCCGGACCAAGCAGCCGCTGAGCAACTTCCTCGGCTTCCCCATCGACAGACAGGTCAACCGCTACACGGGCATCCTGGACGCCGAGGAGTTCGCCGGCATCACCGTCTACCAGGGCCGTGGCGTAGGCGGCGGGTCGCTGGTCAACGGTGGTATGGCCGTCACCCCACGCCGGGAGAACTTCGGCGCGATCCTCCCCACGGTGAACGCCGAGGAGATGTACAGCACCTACTACCCGCGCGCCAACAGCTCACTGGGCGTCACCACCATCGATCCCGCCTGGTTCGACAGCGTCGACTGCTACCAGTACGCCCGGGTCGGCCGGAAACACGCCCAGCGCTCGGGCTTCCCGTTCCTCTTCGTTCCCGCCGTCTACGACTGGGACTACATGAAGCAGGAGGCGGCCGGGGCCGTCCCCAGGTCGGCTCTGGACGCCGAGATCCTCTACGGCAACAACTACGGCAAGAAATCGCTCCAGAAGACCTACATCGACCGGATCAGGGCCACCGGCCGGGTCACCATCTCCCCGCTCCACCGGGTCACGACGGTCACCCCGGCCCCGGGCGGCGGCTACACGGTGCTCATCGACCAGCTGGACACCGCCGGCCGGACGACCGCCACCAAGACCGTCACGGCGGACAAGGTGTTCTTCGCCGCGGGCAGCGTGGGCACCAGCAAGCTGCTCGTCGGCCTCAAGGCCACCGGCGCGCTGCCCCTCCTCAACGACGAGGTCGGCAAGGGCTGGGGCGACAACGGCAACGTCATGTGCGGCCGGGCCAACCACCTCTGGGACCCGACGGGGAAGGTGCAGTCGTCCATCCCCACCGGCGGCATCGACAACTGGGACGCCGGCGGGGCGTTCGCCGAAGTCGCGCCGCTGCCCACCGGGATCGAGACGTGGGCCTCGTTCTACCTCTCCATCACCAAGAACCCGCACCGGGCCCGGTTCACCTGGAACGCGGCGGCGGGGAAAGCCGAGCTGGACTGGCAGACGGCGTGGAAGCAGCCGTCCATCGACGCCGCGAAGACCATCTTCGACAGGATCAACCAGAAGGAGGGGACGATCTACCGCACGGACCTCTTCGGCGTCCACAAGATCTGGGGCGACCACCTCACCTACCACCCGCTGGGCGGCGCGGTCCTGGACAAGGCCACCGACAACTACGGCCGGCTGCACGGCTACCCGGGCCTGTACGTCATCGACGGCGCACTGATCCCCGGCAACACCAGCGTGAACCCGTTCGTCACCATCACCGCGCTCGCCGAGCGCAACATCGAACGGATCATCGCGACCGACCTGTAGGCGCCCACAGGATGCGGGGGCCGACGAAGAGCCCGGGGCCGGGAGTGCCAACCCGGCGGCCCCGGACTCCGTCAGGAGGCGCCCGCGCTCACCCGTGACCGGGCAGAACGCACACCGCGTCGATCCCCAGCACATGGTTGAGCCGCCCGAACGCCAGCCACGAGCCGATGCTCATCGTCAGTTCCACGATCTCCGCCTGGCTGTAGTGCGCGGTCATCCGCTTCCAGAAGGCGTCGTCCAGGCCGTGGTGGTCGAGCGTGTACCGCTCGGCGTACTCCGCCGCCAGCCGGGTGCGCTCGTCGAAGGCGCCGGTCGTACGCCACTCGGTCACCGCCCCGGCGAACTCCTCCTCGACCTTCGCCCCGTCCCGCTCGGTCCGCCAGTCCAGGCAGAACAGGCACCCGTTGATCTGCGCGACCCGCAGCCTGGCCGCCTCGAACTCCCGCAGCCCCAGGGTCGTGTGCTCGTACACGGACATCGAGAAGGCGGCGGCGGCCATGCCGATGCCGGGGACCATCTCTCCCCACACATAACCGATGGGCTCCTGGCCCTCGGGGACATCGATGATCATGCCGGTCTCCTTCCCAGCCTGCCGACCGCAGGCCGCAGCGGAACGTCCAGTGCGTCGTACAGGCCCGGCTCCGCGTCCACCAGCCAGTCGATGGCGCAGACGAGCCGCCCGACCGCGGTGGCGTTCCCGCCCGCCGACCGGTTCTCGTCCTCGTCCGAGGCCTCGACCGTCACCTCGATACGGGGGCGGCCCTCGATCACCACCCGGTGCGCGCCCACCCCGTCGGGCGGGGACGGCCAGTCCGGGGCGCACGAGGGATGGATCCGGGTGATGTGCTCGATGACGATGCGCGGCACGCCGTCCACGATGCCCTGCACCTCGAAGCGCACCGCGCCCTGTGTGCCCGCCGCGAACTCGCCCATCGTGCGGGTGCGTACCGTCGACTCCAGCGCCCGACGGTCCATGGTCTCGCGGATCTCGTCCAGTTCGACCTCGAGCGCCCGCGCCATGAGCCGTATCTGACCGCCCCACACCATCGTCGGAACGGCCTCCGCCAGCATCAGCGGCTGGTAGTCCATCGGGTGTCCCATGCCGATCAGATGGCGCACCGACTCCTCCTGGTCGTACGTGGAGTAGTCGAAGATCTCCTGGCAGCGGATGACGTCCACCTCGGTTCCGAGGCCGCTGACCAGCAGGGGCAGGACGTCATTGCCCCAGCCGGGGTCGACTCCGGAGACGAAGAGGGAGCCGCCCCCCTCGGCGATGGCGGCCAGGACCGGGTCCCGCAGCTCCGGCGGGGCGTTGCGCTGATCGTAGAGCGGATAGAGGGAGGGCGTGACGACCACCGCGCCGGCCCGGATCGCCCGGCCGATGTCGGCGAGGGCGTCGTCGGGGCGGATGTCGCCGGACGCCGCGTAGACCACTGCCCGGGGGCGGGCGGTCAGGACGGCGGCGATGTCGTCGGTGGCCGTGACCCCGAGCGTGCGCCCGACCCCGCCGAGCTCGCCCGCGTCGCGGCCGGCCTTGGCGGGATCGTGCACGAGGACGGCGGCGAGTGCCAGTGCCGGATGGGCCTCGACGGCGCGGATCGCCGCGCGGCCGACATTGCCGGTACCCCAGACAACCGTGGGAATCATGCGCGGAGGGTAGCCCCGGGACCCTGCACTTCCCAGACCCGTGCAGGGCCCGACTCATCGGGTGGAAAGAAGAGTGCCCGGGCCGGAGACGATCCTCCGGCCCGGGAACGCGGCAGCGGTTACCGTTTGGCCCGTGCGCCGTTCGGGGCGCCGGATACCGTGAACTGCGAACCGGGCTCGATGAGTACGTGGCCGTCGCGCGAGTCGGTGATCGTCACGTTCGTGAGCGACGCGTTGCCGCGCGCGCCGCCCATCGCCAGGATGCCGGATCCGTTGTTGGACTTGTCGATCCGGACGTTCTCTATTCTGACGTCCTGCATCAGGCCGCCGCCCGTCTTGAACTGGATGCCGTCATAGGTGGAGTCGATGATGTCCGTGTCGCGGATCGTGACTCCGGGGATCGGCAGGTTCTGCGGGAAGAGGGTGATCGCGCCGAACTCCTGGTCCTCGTTCCAGAAGGCTCCGCCGGTGCGGTACAGGCCGTTGTTGGCGATCAGGGTCTGCCCGGAGAAGGGCAGCGGGTCGTGGTCGGTCGCCAGCATGATGGCCGGGTAGTTCATCGTGTCGGAGATCAGGTTGTTCTCGATCTTGTTGTCGTAACCCCCGTAGATCGCGATGCCGTTGGCACGCCACGGGAGCTGGATGGTGTTGTTGCGGAAGCTGTTGTCGTGGCCGATGTCGAGGGACTGGTCCTTGACGTACTTGCTGGACCAGACCGCCAGCGCGTCGTCGCCGGTGTTGCGGAACGACGAGTTGTAGACCGTGGAGTTGCGGGTGCCGTTGGCGAAGTTGATGCCGTCGGCGTACGTGTTGCGGATCCGCATCCCGGTGAACTCGACGCCGTCGCCCGGGTTCCACAGCTCCTGGATGTTGGTGTAGTCGCGACCGGCCCAGACGCCCACGTTGGCGTGCTCGATCCAGACGTTGCTGATCTTCGTGTCCTTGCCGAACCGGCCGTTCAGCGCGACCCCGCCCTCATGGTTGCCGTCGCCGCCGCGAATGGTGCCGGAGCCGAAGATGGCGATGTCGGAGATTTGCGTGTTCTCGTCGATGTCGAAACCGAAGTTGCCCTCGTGCGGGTGGTTGATGCCACCCGCCTCGTGCGGCGGGGTGAGGGTGTAGAGCTGTGAGTGCCACATGCCCGCGCCCCGGATCGTCACATCGCGGATGCCGACCTGGTTGAACTGACCCCGGTCGAGCGGGTCGTCGGTGAGGATCTTCTGCTCCTGGCGCCACTGGCCGGCCGGGATCCACACGCAGTCGATCCGACCGGTCTGGTTCGCCGTCACCGCGCGCTGGATCGCCGCCGTGTCGTCGATCCCGTCGTTCGCCACCGCGCCGTACGTCGTGATGGACACACAGCCCGAGGGCTGGGACGAGGGCGCCGCCACCTGCTCCAGGTCGATCAGGTCGATGATGTAGAAGGAGGCGTTGTCGCTAGCGTCGCGCTGGAGCCGGAACTTCGTGCCCGCCGGGTAGGTCTGCGCGAGCAGGGCGTGCGACTCGTCGAACAGCCGCCGCGCGTCGCCGCCGGGGGTGTTGGTGAGTCCTTCGGGGCTGTCGGTGTTCCCGTACAGCCAGCTGTGCTTCGAGGAGAGATCGATCTTGCGGACGAACTGACCGTCGGCGTACAGGCTGATGGTCGCCTCGCGGCCGCCACCGCCCGGCGCGTCCGGGATGGAGTTGCGCACGACGACCGAGTTCGACGGGGCGGTCGAGGTGAACTCCACGAACTGACCGGAGGAGTTGAGCCGTACCGACTCGCGTCCTGAGGACTCGGTGGCGAAGTTGGTGTGCCCGAAGGTGCGCTCGGCGTCCGACTTCAGCAGCGTGCCCTGGTAGGTGGCGTTCTCCGCCTCCAGCTCGGTGTACGGAACGGCCGCGCCGCGACCGACGACGATGGAGCGGGCGAAGGTGTTGTTGGTCTCGCTGGTCTCCGTGACCCGGTTGGTGGCGTCCGCGATGGCGGTCAGCGTCGCGCCGCCGCTCGTCGCGGTCCAGCTGCCGCCGACCGTGACGTTCGCGGTCGCGCCCGCCGCGACGGCCGGTGTGGTGCCGTTGAGCGTCGTGGAACCGACGGTCAGGCGGGTGACCGTGCCCGCACTCACCGCGCTGGTGCCGCGGTTGTGCACCGCCACGGTGAAGGTGACCGTCGCGCCGACGGCCGGGTTGGCCGGGCTGGACGAGATGGAGCGGACCTCCAGGTCGGGGCCGGGGCTCTGCCCGACCACGAGCGGGGAGGCGGTGGTACGGCTGTTGTTGGCGTTGTCCGACTCGACGACCGTGTCGGTCGGGTCCACCAGCGCCGAGACGGTGTACGAGCCCTGCGGCCGCTTGCCGGCCTCGACCGAGACCGGGGCCGAGGCTCCCGCGGCGAGCGGGCCGACCGGCGCGCTGCCCACGACCACGCCGCCCAGGCTCACATTGACGGTCGTCGCGGGGGAGGCGGCCGAACCGGCGTTGCGGACGGTCCCCTCGACGGTGATGTCGTCCGTCTCGGACGGGGACGAAGGGCTCCAGGACAGAGCGCTCACGGTGAGGTCCGGGTTGGGCGCGGCCGTCCCCAGGACCTGGACCTCGGCGATCTGCCCGCCGGGCGCCCCGGTGTTGGCGAAGAACTTGAGCTGGAGGTCGGCGACCCGGCCGTCCACCGGGATCGTCACCGTGTTCTGGTTGCCCGACGGGTTGAACGCGTAGCCGGCGCGGGCCCGGAGCGAGGTGAACGCGGTGCCGTCCTGGGTCCGGCCGAGCACCTGGATGTCCTGGGTCCGGCTGCCCCAGATCGGGTCGGGGTTGAGCTTGACCACCACGGACTCCAGGTCCGCGTCGGCGCCGAGCTTCACCGTGAGGTCGGCCGGCAGTCCGTTCGACTCCCAGTAGCTGTCGACCTTGCCGTCGTTGGCGTTGGCGGCCGGGAACCCGCCGTGCGATCCGCTGGCGACGACGGGCTTGCCCCGGGCCAGATCGGTGGCTTCAGCCGCGCTCGCTGCGACGGGCAGGAGCCCGACCGAGACCAGTCCGGCTATCAGCAGCCCGGTGATCGACTGTCCGGTGAGTCGTTTCCATCTCATGATGACCTCTGCTTCCACAATATTTGAGCCTGCAAGTCAATCTTTTGCGGCGAGAGGTTCATAGATTTCTGCCCTGTTTCTGATTTGTCAACGGTCTTCGCATGGTCATGTCATTCGGGCGTCACGACTGATGAGGCGTCGGATCAGTGATTAGGGGGGCTCGTTCAGGCCCCGGAGGCGCCCCGGGCCAGCAGCAGCGCCAGATCCACCGCAGCCACGGCCACCGCTCCGGCCAGGGCGGCCTTGCGCCACCGGCGGCCGAGAGCCGGGCCCGCGAGCGACGCCGCACCGGCCAGGACGAGTGCCGCAGCACCCGCGGCGTCCACCGGTCCCGGCGGGCCGAACGCCAGCACCGCCGTGGCACCGAGGAGCGGCACCGGCAGCAGCAGCCGGGTGCCCCGGTCGCCCAGCCGGTGCGGGAGGCCCCGGATCCCGGCCGCCCGGTCCGCCGCGATGTCCGGGAGGGTGTCGGCCAGATGCGCCGCGAACCCGAGCAGCGCGCCGGCCGCCACCGTCCACCACCGGGGCCACGGGCCGCCGGGCAGGGAGAGGGCGACGAAGGCGGGCAGGGCGCCGAAGCCGGCCACGTACGGCAGCCAGGACAGGGCGGTCGCCTTGAGCCACAGGTTGTAGAGCCAGGCGGCGGTGACGGCGGCGAGGTGCACCGTGCCGGCGAGCGCCCCGCAGGCCAGCGAGAGCGGTACGCACAGGGCGAGCGCGACCGTCGCCGCCGCCCACACCGCACGCGCCCCGACCGTGCCGTCGGCGGCGGGCTTCCCCGGGCGGCCGGCGTCGGCGTCACGCCGCGCGTCGTACGCGTCGTTGCACCAGCCCACCGAGAGCTGGCCGGTCAGCACCGCCGCCGTGACCAGCGCGGAGCGGGGGCCGCCGAGACCGGAGCCGAGGGCGAGGGCGCAGGCGAGCGCGGTCACCGCGAGCGCCGGTCCCGGGTGGCACGCGAGCGCCAGCCCCACGACCCGGCCGCGTCGCCCCGCGCCGGTGGGCCCCGCTCCGGCCGACTCGGCGTCGGCCGGATCCGTTCCGGCCCGGTTCCCCCTGTCCGTGGCGTCCATCGGGCGATCGTAGGGGCCTGGCGCCCCGTCAATGCGGCGACCGGGCGGGTCCTTTACGCCGTTCTCTCGCACGTTGTGGGCAGGATGGGGCCATGACGCCACCGAACCAGGAGGCAGGATGACCCGCATCGCCGCGGTTCACGGGGCTCTGCCGCCCCACCGCCACACCCAGCGCGAGGTCACCGACATGGTGGCCCGCACCTGCCTGCCGCCCGGAGCCGACCGCCGTGTCCTGGACCGGCTCCATGAGAACGCCCGGGTCCGCACCCGGCACACCGTGCTGCCCCTGGACGGCTACCGCGAGCTCGACGGCTTCGGCGCGTCCAACGACGTCTTCATCCGGTCCGCCGTGGACCTCGGCGCCCAGGCCGTACGTGGTGCGCTGCGGGCGGCGGGGCTGCGGCCCACCGATGTGGACCTGCTGATGTTCACCTCGGTCACCGGCATCGCCGCCCCCTCCGTCGACGCCCGGCTCGTGACCCGCCTGGGGATGCGATCGGACGTCAAGCGGCTGCCCGTCTTCGGCCTGGGCTGCGTCGCCGGAGCAGCCGGGACGGCACGGCTGCACGACTACCTCCTCGGCCGCCCCGACGACGTGGCCGTGCTCCTGTCGGTCGAGCTCTGCTCCCTCACCTTCCAGCGCCACGACCCGTCGCCCGCCAACCTGGTGGCGACCGCGCTGTTCGGCGACGGCGCGGCCGCCATGGTCGCCCTCGGCGGCCGCCGGGCCGTCTCCGGCCCCGAGATCGTGGCCACCCGCAGCCGCATGTACCCGGACACCGAGCACGTCATGGGCTGGGACATCGGCGGCACCGGCTTCACCGTGGTCCTCGACCCGGCCGTGCCCGACGTCGTCCGCCGCTATCTCGCCGACGACGTACGGGAGTTCCTCGACGAGCACGGCCTCAAACCGAAGGACGTCGCCCACTGGGTGTGCCACCCGGGCGGCCCCAAGGTGCTGGAGACCGTCACCGAGGTCCTCGATCTGCCCGACGGTGCGCTCGACGTCACCTGGCGCTCGCTGGCCGACGTCGGCAACCTGTCCTCGTCCTCGGTCCTGCACGTCCTGCGGGACACCATCGAACAGCGCCGCCCCGAGCCGGGCACCCCCGGGCTGCTGCTGGCCATGGGCCCGGGATTCTGCTGCGAACTGGTGCTGCTGCGCTGGTAGGAAGGAGAGACCCCCATGACCTCGACCACCTGGTACACCCTCCTGGTGCTGGCCGTCGCGGCCGAGCGCCTCGCCGAACTCGTCGTGGCCCGCCGCAACACCCGCTGGAGCCTCGCCCGGGGCGGCGTCGAATCGGGCCGTGGGCACTATCCGGCGATGGTCGCGCTGCACACCGCGCTCCTGGCCGGCTGCCTGGCGGAGGTCCGGTTCGCCGAACGCCCCTTCCCGGCCGTACTCGGCTGGACGATGGCCGCCGTCGTCGTGGCCTCGCAGGTGCTGCGCTGGTGGTGCATCCGCACCCTCGGCCCCCGCTGGAACACCCGGGTCATCGTGGTCCCCGGCCTGCCCCGGGTGACCGGCGGCCCCTACCGATGGCTGAGCCACCCCAACTACGTCGCCGTCGCGGCCGAAGGCCTCGCGCTGCCCCTGGTCCACGGGGCCTGGGTGACCGCCCTCGTCTTCACCGCCCTCAACGCCGTGCTCATGGTGGTGCGGATCCGGTGCGAGGACGGGGCGCTCGCCCGCCTCCCGGCCGCGGACGCACCCGCGTGATCGACGTCCTGGTCGTCGGCGGCGGCCCGGCCGGACTGGCCGCCGCGATCCGGGCCGCTTCGGCCGGCCTGGAGGCGGTGGTGGTCGAGCCGCGCACCACCCCCGTCGACAAGGCGTGCGGCGAGGGCATCATGCCCGGCGGCGTCGCGGCCCTGCGCGACCTCGGCGTACGGGTGACCGGCCACGAACTGCGCGGCATCCGCTACACCGACGGCCGGCGCAGCGCGGAGGCGGCCTTCCGGGGCGGCCCCGGCGCGGGCGTCCGCCGCACCGAACTCCACACCGCCCTGCACGAGCGGGCCGCCGCCCTCGGCGTACGCGTCGTCGCCGCGAAGGCAGGGGAGATCCGGCAGGACGAGGACTCCGTCACCGCCGCCGGACTCACCGCGCGCTGGCTCGTCGCCGCCGACGGGCTCCACTCGCCGCTGCGCCGCACCCTGGGCCTCGACCGGCCCGTCACCGGGCCCGGACGCTACGGCCTGCGCCGCCACTATGCGATCGCGCCGTGGACGGACCTCGTCGAGGTGCACTGGTCCCGGCACGGCGAGGCGTATGTGACCCCAGTCGGCGAGGGCCTGGTGGGGGTGGCCGTCCTGAGCCGCGACCGCCGCCCCTACGACCAGCACCTGGCCGCCTTCCCCGCGCTCGCGGCCCGGCTCGCGGGCAGCGCGGGGACCACCCCCGTACGCGGGGCCGGGCCGCTGCGCCAGCGGGCACAGGGCCCCCGGGCCGGGCGGGTCCTGCTGGTCGGCGACGCCGCGGGCTATGTGGACGCCCTGACCGGGGAGGGGATCGCCCTCGCGGTGGCCACCGCGACGGCCGCGGTCGACTGCCTGACCGCAGGGCGGCCCGAGGACTACCCCCGGCGGTGGGCGCGGGTCACACGACGCTACCGCCTGCTCACCGCGGCCCTGCTGGGCGCCGCCGGCATGCCGTCCTCGGGGCGGCTGATCGTCGCCGCCGCCCACCGGGCACCCGTCCTCTTCCGCACCGTGGTCCACGCACTCCAGTGAAGCCGGACGCCCGAATGGCGGGGCTCGGGGTTCCGGCATAACGTCGGTCGGGTGAACGCCCGCGTTCATCCGACCGACGCAGAGACCGGCCGCCCGCACCGGGCGAACCGCCCTCGGTACGAGAGACGAACCCCACCATGACGGGCTCCCACGCGACACCCGCTGATACGGCCACCTCCGATCGGCACCGCGGCGGACTGGCACTGCTGGTCATCGCCTCGTGCCAGCTGATGGTGGTGCTCGACGTCACCATCGTCAACATCGCTCTGCCGCACATGCAGAAGGACCTGGGATTCTCCACCGAGAACCTCTCCTGGGTCGTCAACGCGTACACGCTGACGTTCGGCGGCCTGCTGCTGCTCGGCGGACGCCTCGGCGACATCCTCGGCCGCCGCCGGGTCTTCGTCTTCGGCGTGCTCCTCTTCGTCTTCGCCTCGCTGCTCGGCGGACTGTCCCAGGACGGCTGGCAGTTGCTGGCCGCCCGCTCGCTCCAGGGCGTCGGCGGCGCGATCGCCTCCCCCACCGCCCTGTCGCTGATCACCACCACCTTTCGTGAGGGCCCCGAACGCAACCGCGCGTTCGGGGTGTTCGCGGCCGTCTCGGCGGGCGGCAGCGCGATCGGGCTGCTCGCCGGCGGGCTGCTTGTGGAGTGGCTGGACTGGCGCTGGGTCCTGTTCGTCAACGTTCCGATCGGCCTGCTGATCGCCTTCGCGACCCCTCGCTACATCCCCGAGTCCGCACGCCGCCCGGGCCACTTCGACATCGCCGGCGCGCTCACCTCGACGGTCGGCATGGTGCTGCTCGTCTACGGCTTCATCCGCGCCTCCGAGGACGGCTGGACCGACGCGCTGACCCTCGGCTCGTTCGCGGTGGCCGTGGTGCTCCTCGCGGTGTTCATCACGGTCGAACGTGGCTCGAAACAGCCCATCACGCCGCTGTGGATGTTCCGCGACCGCAACCGCGCCGGCTCCTACGCGATGATGCTCAGCCTCGCCGCCGCGATGTTCGGGATGTTCTTCTTCCTGACCCTCTTCGTGCAGAACGTCCTCGACTTCAGCCCGTTGCGGGCCGGCCTCGCTTTCCTGCCGGTGAGCGCCGTCATCGCGGTCAGCGCAGGCCTGGCCTCCCAACTGCTGCCCAGGTGGGGACCGAAACCCTTCATGGTGGTGGGCGCGCTCCTGGCCGCCGCCGGTCTCGGCTGGCTGACGCTGACCGACGTCCACAGCTCCTACCTCGGCTCGATCCTCGGCCCGATGCTCGTGTTCGGCTTCGGCATGGGCATGCAGTTCGTGTCGCTGACCCTGATGGCGGTCTCGGGCGTCGCCCCGAAGGAGGCGGGCGCCGCCTCCGGCATCCTCAACGCCACCCAGCAGGTCGGCGGGTCCCTGGGGCTGTCGATCCTGGTCACGACGTTCGGCACGGCCAGCCGCGACGAGGCCACCGACCAGGTGCCGAGATTCCTCCAGGAGGGTACGCCCGCCCAGCTGCTGGAGTTCCGCAGGACCGGCGAACTGCCACCGCCCTGGGGCGACCAGGTGCTCACCTCGGGCGTCTCCAGCGCCTTCGTCGTCGCGGTCTGCTTCGCCGTGGTCGCCGCCCTGGTCGCCCTGTTCGTCATCCAGGTCAGGCCCGCCGACCTGGCCCGCCTCCAGGGCGGCGCGGCACCGCTCGCCGGTGAGGGGACGGGCGACGCGGCGACGGACGGGCCACGGCCCGGCGGCACCGACGAACCACGGCCCGGCACCGACGAACCACGGCCCGGCCCGGAGGCCGAGCGACCCGCGAAAGAGAGTTGACCCATGGACTGGACCCTCGAAGTGATCGTGCTGCCCGTGACCGACGTCGACCGGGCCCGGGACTTCTACCGGGACAGACTCGGCTTCCACGTCGACATCGACGACGAGGTGATGCCCGGCGCCCGCGTCGTCCAGCTGACGCCACCCGGTTCCGGCTGTTCGATCGCCCTCACCGACGGACTGCCCAACCCGACCGGAACCCCGCGGCCGGGCACGTACCACGGCCTCCAGCTCTGCGTCACCGATATCGACGCCGCGCACGCCGAGCTCGTCGGCCGGGGCGTCGAGGCCTCCGAGCCGCAGCGGTACGCCCCCGACGACGGGGCGACCTTCCTGTACTTCACCGACCCCGACGGCAACGGCTGGGCGGTGCAGGAGTACCGCCGGCGGAAGACCGAACCCCTGCACAAGGTCCTCGCCGACCTGGCCGCGAACCACGCGGGGGACACGGCGGGGTGAACCGGATGCGGAGGTGGATCGCGCCGCGTCCGGTCCACCAGAATGCTCCCCGTATCGAGTGCAGAGATCCATCAGCGCAAGGGAGCGGCATCCAATGGGCGCCAACGCAGACATGGTGGCCTTCGTCCGGTCGCGGCTCGCCGACGAGGAACACGTCGCACTGGCCGCCGGCGGGGACCGATGGCGGTGCCCGGCCGATGTGCCGGGCGAGGTCCACGACCGCACCGGCGGGGTGGCGTTCACGGTGCGGGGCCGGGGCTTCGACGAGCACATCGCGCTCCAGGATCCCGCACGGACCCTGGAGCGCATCGAGACGCACCGGGTCATGCTCGGCGAGTACGTGGAGGTGGCTGACCTGGACACCGACCGCCCGGCCGATGACTTCCGCTCCGGCCGCGCGGTGGGCCTCGGATTCGCCGTACGGCAACTGGCCGCCGAGTACGCGGGCCACCCCGACTACCAGGCCCGCTGGCTGCCCCGGTTCATCCAGTAGCTCCAGAGGCCCCGGGTCGCCCGCGAATCCCGCAAGTGCCGGTGTGTCGCGCCCTGTTGATCGATAGCATCTCCCCATCGGCCTGGACGACGCGCGGATCGGCGCGTTGCGCACCCATTGCGGGCAGGAGCTCCGGCCGTTCATCACGCAGCGGAACGGGGGCTGACATGGCCGCGATCGACGGCGGAGCGGCGTTCCTGCGGACGCTGGCGGCCGCGGAACGGCGGCTGGCCGGCGTCCAGGCCCTGAGCGCGCGGCGGCGACGGGTCCGTCGGCCGCGGATCGCGTCGGCCTCCCTCGCGGTGCTGATCCCGGGGTTCCTGGCCGTCGCCGCCACCATGGGCGACGGTCCCGGGAGCCTGCTCGTCGCCGTCGGCCTGGCCGTGTCCGCGCTCTCGCTCGCGGCGTGCGTCACCCTCCTGCTGAGGATCGAACGTCCGCTGAACCGCCGGTTCATGGAGGAGCGACGCGCCGTGATCGAGGAGGTCAACCGGATGCGGGAGCTGTTCCCCCACGTCGCGGAGCGGGACCGGTGGGAGGAACGGCTGAAGCGATCGGTCCGCGAACGTCTCTCCCGCTTTCCCGTGGAAGGCGGGTCGTACCGGTGATCCGACGGCCCCTGAACGGACCGCGGCCGGCGGGGTACGAGCCGGTGACCGTGAAGGTGATCCACAGCAAAATGGCGTTGCTCTCTGGTGAGGAGTGATCCCGGCGTGTAGCGTCGCCGGAAGATGTCGTGGTTCGCAGTACCTGCCCGCGCCTGGCGCGGGCGTTTTGCTGTGCAGTGCCTGAGAACCAGGGCGATCACCTCCGGGTCCGCGCGGTGCGGATCCGTTCACTGCTGAGAGGTACGGGCATGGCCAGCGGAACCGTCAAGTGGTTCAACTCGGAAAAGGGCTTCGGCTTCATCGCGCAGGACGGCGGCGGTCCCGACGTCTTCGCGCACTACTCCAACATCAACTCCACCGGCTTCCGTGAGCTCCAGGAAGGCCAGGCGGTGACCTTCGACATCACCCAGGGCCAGAAGGGCCCCCAGGCGGAGAACATCACCACCGCCTGATCCGGGTTGACCGACCCCGGAGCCCCGGAGCGCAGCGCGCTCCGGGGCTCCGGGGCGTTCCGGGTGGACTCCTGCCGGGCGGCTCCCGGGTTGGGACGGCGCGTGCCGGGTACGCGGTGGATCTCGCACCGATCGTTCCGGAACTTCCGGAAGGTCTGTGGGGGAATGGAGGGCGACCCATGCTCAAGGCCATCGCAGATGTACTCCGCTCCATCGGAGGAGCCATCGCCACCGTGGTCACGCTGCCCTTCCGGGCCCTGGCCAGGCTGTTCGGCGGCGCGTCGAGCAGCGCGCGCGGCCACCACTGAGCGGACATGCCCGTGCCCCGGCCCGGAAAGGGGCCGGGGCACGGGCATGCCGTGCGCGGTGAGCCGTCCGGATTCATCCGGGGCGTGGGAGCCGGCGGAGCGCGGCCCGACCGGCCGGAAGCCCCTGACCGTGCACGTGCTCGTCAGCCCGTCGTCTCGTCCGGGGTCGGATGCTTTTCGGGGTGTGCGCCCGCGTTGCGTGGCGTCTTCCGGCCGGCACCGGCCTCGTCCAGGTCGGGTTGTTCGCCATGGCGGGCGACCCGGTCCGGCACCGGTATGTCGAGAGCGTCCTCGCCCTCCTGTGTCTGCTGGTCCTGCATGTCCGCCGGAACGGGGGGCGGGCTGCCGGAAGCCCCGGTGTAGGCGGTGCCTTCCGGCCTGCGGTCGGTCATGAGAGCTTCCTTCCGTACTGCCCCGGTACGACCGGGGACGAGTGATGCGTCCTGGTGGGTACCCGCTGCCGGGCGAAGCAGTCCTGGGGGCCGGTGAGGGCCGGGACACATGACCTCGGCCAGGGAGAGGAAGGGGGCGGAGAAGATGCGGAGGCCCTGCCGCCCGGCCATATTGGAGCTCCGGCCACCGGCCGGGGGCGCGTCGCGCGGCACCGGAGCGGCGGACGCGGTGCCCTGTGTGTGGCTCGCCCGTGGGCGGGTACCCGGGGCAGTGCCCACCCGGGGCGAGCAGGACACCACTCGACGATTACGGCGGAAGGATTCCCCGCATGCTGATGGCCCACCCCACGGTACTGCGCAACCTGATCGAGCAGTACGAGGCACTGCGTGTGCTGCACGCGGAGAGCGGCGGCGAGGAGGCCCGGCAGCGCATGGACGACGTGGCGTACACGCTGTGCGTGTCGACCGGCACGGGTGACGTCGACAGCGCCCTGGTCGCCGCCCGCCACCAGCTGCCCGGCGCCCGGCCCGAGGACGACTCCGTCCTCTCCGCCTGAGCGCTGTCGACCGTGGAAGGGGAGGGTGCCGTGGCTCGCACGGTGGGTGTCGAGGAAGAGCTGCTGCTGGTCGACGCGGCGAGCGGAGAGGCGCGGGCGCTGTCCTCGGCGGTGCTGGCGATCGCTGAGAGGGACGCGGTCGGCGAGTCGGCCTTTGAGTCGGAACTGCACCGCCAGCAGCTGGAGTTCTCCACGCACCCCTGCGCGGACATGGGCGAACTCGCCGCCTCGGTCCATCGGTGGCGTACCGAGGCGGTACGGCACGCGACCGACGCAGGGGCGTCGGTCGCGGCCCTGGCGACCTCGCCGCTCCCGGTCAGCCCGAAGATCGGCACGGGGGAGCGGTACCGGTGGCTGGCCGAGCGCTTCGGACTGACCGCTCAGGAACAGCTGACCTGCGGCTGCCACGTCCATGTCTCGGTGGCCTCGGACGAGGAGGGCGTCGCCGTGCTCGACCGGATGCGTCGCTGGCTGCCCGTCCTGCTCGCCCTGAGCGCCAATTCCCCGTTCTGGCAGGGACAGGACAGTCGGTACAGCAGCTACCGGAGCCAGGTGTGGGGGCGCTGGCCGTCGGCCGGCCCGGTGGAGGTCCACGGCTCCGCCGAGGAGTACCACGCCCGAGTGCGCTCGTTGATCGACACCGGGGTTCTCCTGGACGAGGGGATGGTCTACTTCGACGCGCGCCTCTCGCACCGCTACCCCACCGTGGAGGTCAGGATCGCGGACGTCTGCCTGGACCCGGCCGACACCGTGCTGCTGGCCACACTGGTACGAGGGCTGGTGGAAACGGCCGCACGCCAGTGGCGGGCCGGCGAGCCGCCCCCGGACGTCAGCACCTCCCTGCTGCGTGTGGCCTCCTGGCAGGCGGGCCGTTCGGGTCTGGAGGACCGGCTGATCCACCCCCGTACCCTGCGCCCGGAGCCGGCCCCCGACGTCCTGCGCGCCCTGCTGGACCATGTGCGGGACGCCCTGGAGGACAGCGGGGACCTGAAGGCCGCGGAGCGGGCCCTGGCGGACGTGGTCCGGCGCGGGAACGGGGCACGGATCCAGCGCGAGATCCTGACGCGGACCGGGAGCCTGCGCGACACCGTCACCGAATGCGTCCGGATCACGGCCGGATGAGCCGCCCCCGTCGGCCCCGCGCCGGCCGATACGACGAACGGGACCCGCCGCGACGACACGACCGTACGAACGGCGACGGACGAACGACACCACAGGAACGGAGCAGCCCATGTCCACCACCGCTCTCGACGACCGCCGGATCCTGGCCATCGTCACCAACTACGGAGTCGAGCAGGACGAACTCGTCGTCCCCGTGAAACACCTGCGCGGACACGGTGCGCAGGTCAGCGTGGCGGCGGTCTCCGCCGACGGGATCCGCACCCTCGTCGGCGACCGCGATCCCGGCGAGACCGTGCGGCCCGACCTCACGCTCGACGACGTCGACCCCGCCGCGTACGACCTGCTGCTGGTCCCGGGCGGCACGCTGAACGCCGACTCGCTGCGGCTGGAGGACGCCACCACCCGGATCGTCAGCTCGTTCGCCGCCTCCGGCCGGCCGGTGGCCGCCATCTGCCACGGGCCGTGGGCGCTGGTCGAGGGCGGCTACGTCCGGGGCAAGACGCTGACCTCGTACGCCTCGCTGCGGACCGACATCACCAACGCGGGCGGCACCTGGGTCGACAAGCCGGTGGTCCGCGACGACGCCTCCGGCTGGCCGCTGATCACCTCCAGGAACCCCGGCGACCTGGACGACTTCCTCGGCGAGATCGACGCCGTGCTCGACGAGTCCTGAGCCGCTCTCCTCGCCGGGCCCCGCTACCCGTGGTCCGCCAGGGCGGCGACGGCGGCGGACGCCGCCTTCGCGATCAGCGTGTTGTCGTAGTCGGCGTCCGCGTCCGCCCGGTTGGAGAGCACCGCCAGCACCAGCGGCGCCGCGTCGGGCGGCCACACCACGGCGATGTCGTTGCGCGTCCCGTACGTACTGCCCGCCCCGGTCTTGTCGCCGACGGTCCACCCCTTCGGGACCCCCGCCCGGATCAGTTCGCCGCCGGTGGTGTTGGTGGTGAGCCACTGGGTGAGCCGGGCCCGCTCGGGCCTGCCGAGGGCGTCGCCCAGGACGAACGCCCGCAGGTCCTCGGCCAGGGCCCGGGGCGTGCTGGTGTCGCGGGTGGCGCCGGGAGTCCACTCGTTCAGCTCGGTCTCCCGCCGCTCCATCCGGGTCACACCGTCCCCCAGCTCGGCGAGCACCGCCTGCAGCTTCCGGGGCCCGCCGACGGCGTCGAACAGCAGATTGCCCGCGGTGTTGTCGCTGAAGCGCACGGCGGCGTCGCACAGATCGCCCAGGCTCATTCCGGTGGCCACGTGCTTCTCGGTGACGGGGGAGTGATCGACCAGATCCTCACGGCGGTACGTCACGACCCGCTCCAGCCCGCCCAGCCCGTGCTCGCGGAGCACGGCCCCCGCCGCGAGCGCCTTGAACGTGGAGGCGTAGGCGAACCGTTCCCCCTCACGGTGGGCGACCGTGCGCCCGGTCCCGGTGTCGACGGCATACACGCCGAGCCGCGCCGCGTACTCCTTCTCCAGCGCCGCAAAGGCGCGCCCGGCGCCCCGCGCCGCGGCCGAGGGCGTACCGGCCGCCGTTCCGGTGGGCGAGGGCGCGGGCGCGTCGGATTCCGTGCCACAGGCCGCGAGCGGCACGGACACGAGGGCACCGCCCAGCAGGCGGAGTACGGAACGCCGGGCGTGGGGGTTCGGCAGTCGGCTCATCCCGTCATGCTAGGGGGGTACGCCGTCCGGCGGGTCAGTCCAGTGTCTGCGTCAGCTCACTGCGCGTCGCCGTGTGGACGACCCGGCCCCGCGCCCCGTTGACCAGCGGGAGGTACGGCTGCACATGGCCGCACTCGACGTCGGCGACGATCGGCACGCCCAGCGGTCCGAGCGCGTCCAGCACCGCCTGACGCTGGGTGAACGAGCCGCTGTTCGGGGCCGAAGTCCGGGCGACGAGAACGGCGTTGGCCGCGTCGAAGAAGCCGGCCAGCCGCATTCCGTGCAGATTGCGGCAGATGGTGAACGCGTCGTGGCCGCCGGCCTCCACATACACGAGGAGGCCCTCCGGGGCGTGGGCCCGGGCGAAGGAGGAGGTGTCGAGGTACGGCGTCCCGGTGAGGTTGCTCAGCATCTCGATACAGCCCCCGATCAGCCGCCCCTCGACGTCCACGTCGCCGTCGCCGTCCAGCCTCTTCCACCGGCCCGGGGTGTCGAGCGTGAACGTGCGGACGTCCGGGTGCTCCGCGTAGTCGTCGTAGCCCGCGGCCCGGTGCCGCTCCGGCGGAATCTGGGTGAACCGGTGCCCCGGCGGCGCTGCGACGACGTCGAGCCAGGACGCCAGCCCCTCCGGCACCCGGTAGGGGGTGTCCATGAGGTTGTTCCCGTGCACGGTCGCCGCCCCCGTGAGGAGGGTCAGCGGCGTCATGACGGTCGACATGTCCGAGTAGCCCACCACCCAGGTGGGCTCGGCCGTGCGCAGCCGGTCCCAGTCGAACAGGGGCAGCAGGTCGATGGCGGTCTCCCCGCCCCACGGGGGCACGACGGCCCTGATGCCGGGGTCCGTCAGCATCGCCGTCAACTCGGCCGCGCGGTCGGCCGCGGGCGCGCTGACGTGCCCGCCGCCGTCCATGCACCGGCCGGTCACGACCTCGTACCCCCGTGCCTCCACATCGCGCACCGCGACGGCGAGCCGGTCGCGCAGTTCCTCGGGCACTCCGCTGGACGGGGAGGTGATCCCGACCCGGTCGCCGGGCCGCAGGGGACGTGGATATCGAACGGGCATGCGTCGGATTCTGTCACGGCCCCCGGACGTGTGGTCGATGCCGTAGCGAATCGGTGCCGACGGAAGGTTAGGCTGACCTAAGTCAATTCGGTTCTCTCGTCCCGGCGGGCGAGGCGCTCAGGCCGACCACGCGTACGAAGGGGCAGAGTCCATGACGATCCACCGAGCCGTCGTCGCCCGGGTGCAGCAGCTCACCGGGACCATGGCCCGCGTCACGCTCCACGGCGACGGACTGGCGGGCTTCAGGACCACCGGAGCCGGTGACGAGTACGTGCGGATCTTCCTTCCGCACGGCCCGGACCGCACCGACGTCTCCCTGCCCCGGACGACCGAGCAGGGCGGGTGGGAGACCCCCGAGGGGCAGCCTGTCGCGCCGATGCGCACGTACACGATCCGTGCTGTGCGCCCCGAGGCGGGCGAGGTCGACATCGACTTCGTGCTGCACGAGGGTGGCGTGGCGTCCGGCTGGGCCGCCGAGGCGCGGCCCGGGGACGTCGTGGGCGTCAACGACCCCACCGGCCTCTACAGCCCCCCGGCCGACCTCTCCTGGCAGGTGCTGGTCGCCGACCAGACCGGTCTGCCCGCCGCCGCCCGTCTGCTGGAGAGCACGCCGGACCATGTCAGGACCCGGGTGGTGCTGGAGGCGCCCGCGCCCTCGGCCGTGCTGCCCCTGCGGGAGCCCTCCGACTCCAAGGTGACCTGGACGTACGGCGGGAACGGGCACGGCCCGAGCCGCCTGGCCGACCTGGTGGCCGCCGCCGTCCCGCCCGGCACGGACCTCGCGGGCGGGTACGTCTGGGTCGCGGGGGAGACCAACGCCCTGCGCTCGGTGCGCCGTTACCTCCGCCGTGACCTCGGGCTGCCGGCGGACCGTTTCAAGGTCGTCGGCTACTGGATACCGAACTCCGACACCTGGTCCGAGCGGTACGAGGCGCTGCCGGACGCCGTACGCTCCGAGTTGGAGGCCCTCTGGGACAACCCGGTCGGCGACTCCGAGGACCTCACCATCCGCTACGAGGCCCGCCTGAGCGACCTCGGGCTCTGACCGGGTCCCGGGCCCGGTGGGGCGGCCGCCCCACCGCCGGAAGCACCCTGGAAGCCGTGATCGGCACCTCGCGGGTGGACCGCGCCCTCATCGTCGTAGCCCACCGGGAAGCCACCATCAGGCGGCTTCCCCGCATCATCCGCCATCATCCGCCTCGACGAGATCGCCCTGCTCGCCCACGGCTGAGCCTGCCTCCGTCGGCCGCGCACGCCCGTGTGCGGGGCCGCCCGGGTCTCCCCCGACGAGCTACCGAAACCCCCTAGGCTGCGACCCTGTACCGGCACCGACCCAGGAGCGCGCCCGCATGCACGACCCCGTCTCCGCACTTCCCTTCCCCGACGCACTCCGCCCCGGAGCCTCTCCCGCGCCGCATCCGCTGCTCGCCCCGGTGACCGGCTACCTCGGCACCTGGCGTGGCACGGGCAGCGGCGAATACCCAACCCTGGACGCGGACTTCACCTACGCGCAGGAGGTCACGTTCAGCCACGACGGGCGGCCCTTCCTCGCGTACGAGGCCCGGGCCTGGCTGCTCGACGCGGACGGGCAGCCCCTGCGCCCGTCCGCCCGTGAGACCGGGTGGTGGCGCCTCCAGCCGGACGGGCGGGTGGAGGCCCTGATCACCCAGCCCACCGGCATCGCGGAGATCGCGGTCGGCCACGCCCGCGACGGGGCCGTCGACCTCGCCACCGAGCGGGTGTCCCTCGCCCCGACGGCCAAGCAGGTCGATGCCACCCGCCGCCGCTACACCCTGACGGATCCGGACACGCTCGCCTTCGCCCACGATCTCGCCGCCGTCGGCCGGCCGCTCCAGCACCACCTGTCGGCGCGGCTCCGCCGAGAAGCCCCTGGCCAGGGTATTTAGTTGCCGGAGTGTGACCAGAACGGCGCATGGAGGACGGCCCACAGGGCAGGTGGACGGGAAGCCAGGAGAACAGGAGCACCTCCCCGATGTCCCTTCCCCCGTACCCGGACTCCCCGTACCCGGGGCAGCCCGCCGCCGACCACGGCCCCTACGGCGGCCAGGCGCCCGCCAGGACGAACGGTTTCGCGGTCGCCGCACTCGTGCTCGGCCTGATCGCCTGCCTGTTCTTCTGGACCGTGGTGGGCGGGCTGCTGCTCGGCCTGCTCGCCGTCGTCTTCGGGATCATCGCCGCGCTCCGCACCCGCCAGGGCCGCGCGCCGCGCCGGGTGATGGCGATAGTCGGCGCCGCGTTCGGGGCGCTCGGGCTCATCGGTTCCGTGATCGTCCTCGTGGTGGCCGTCTCCGTGTTCGACTCCCAGGAGTTCAAGAACCTTGAGGACTGCATGAACCGGGCCAACGGCCAGGCGGCCGAGGACCGGTGTGCGGAGGACTTCATCGACGAGCTGACCGGCTGACGGATCCGCACACCTGTCCGTACCCGCCCGGCGGCGTGCCGCCGGTTGCAGCCGCACCAGGTGTTTGCCACGGTGTCCCTGGGCAGGCGGCCCGGTGACCACCGGGCCCTCACCGCCCGGTGGACCGCCCGCAACGGAGTACAGAGCAGAGAGAAGGAGGGTTCGATGTCATCGAAGCGACGTCGTAAGAAGAAGGCCCGCCGCAAGAACGCCGCGAACCACGGCAGGCGTCCGCAGAGCTGAGGCGACGCAGCGGCCCCACCGGGCGGAGGAGCCCGGTGGGGCCGCTGCTGTTTCCGTGGGCCGGGGGAGGGCCGTGCGGAACTCGGGTCCCGAGGGTGATGCCCGATGCGTGTCGGGTTCACACCCCGGGCGGGGCCGTGGGCTCCGTTCCCGCCCTGGCGCAGACCGACGCGGCCGTGCCGGCCGCGTACTCCAGCATCGCCTTCGTCTGCCCGGCGGACAGCGCCGGGTCCCAGCCCGCCTCCGCCCCCAGCCAGGTCAGCATCCCCGCCATGAACGCGTCACCCGCGCCGATGGTGTTCACCACCCGTACCGGCAGGGCCGGGACCGAGACCGCGGGGGCGTCATGGACGTACGCGGTGGCGCCCTTGGGCCCCCGGGTCATCACCACCAGCCGCCCGTCCCCGGCGAGCGCCCGGCAACTGGCCTCCGGGGCCGCGTCCGGCCACAGGCGCGCCAGGTCCTCGTCGCTCGCCTTCACGACCCGAGCCAGGGAGCACAGCTCGCGCAGCCTGCCGAGGCTCCGCACGGGGTCCAGGGTGCGGTCCTCGCGCACATTGGGGTCCACGACGAGGAGCCCCGCACCGGCGGCCGCCCGCGCGGTGGCGGCCACGACACCGGCCGCCGGCGCCACGACCGCGGCGAGCCCGCCCACGTAGACCGCGCCGAAGCGCGCTGCCTCCGCCGTCCGGTCGGGCAGCTCGAAGGTCGCCGTGTCACGGAGGTGGAAGCGGTAGGTGTTCCCGTGTTCACCCGGGTCGGCCACCGCGAGCGCCGTCGGCAGCGAGCACCGGGCGCTCAGCGAGAGGTCGACGCCCGCACCCGTCAGCCAGGCCTCGACGCTCTCCGCGAAGGCGTCGTCGCCGAGCCCGCCGACGAAGGACGGCCGCCCGCCGAGGCGGGCCAGACCCACCGCGACGTTCGCGGGCGCGCCGCCCGGCTGGGCCGCCCGGACCCCGGCGTCACCCTCGGTCGGCACCAGATCCACCAGCGCCTCACCGAGCACGAGGACGGAACCGGGATCCGCGGCAGGCGAAGGCACGGAATCCGTCACGGCTCCACCACGATCTTGCGGCCGATCCCCGCCCGGAAGCGCTCGATCGCCTGCGGATACTGCTCCAGCGGCAGCCGGTCACTGATGAACACCGACGCGTCCAGCACCCCGCTCGCGAAGAGCGCCGCGGCCCGCTCGTAACTGTGCAGGACCGCCATCGAACCGGTGATGGTGATCTCCTGGTTGTAGATCCGGTACGGCTCGATCACCGCGGTGGTGGCGTAGTCGGAGACCCCGAACTGGAGGAACGTGCCGCCCTTGGCGACCCTCCCCAGACCGTCCTGGATGGCCCCGGCGTTGCCGGTGGCGTCGATGACCACGTCCCAGCCGCCCGGACGGTCCAGCTCATCCGCACGGGCCGCCGCGCCCGTACAGCCCAGCGTCGTCGCGGTGGCCAGCCGCTGGGCGTTGACGTCCAGCATGTCCACCGACGCGGCGCCGGTGCGCTTGGCCAGCTCCAGCATCATCAGCCCCATCGTCCCGGAGCCGTAGATCAGCACCTGCGCCCCGAGATTGCCGTTGAGGACGTCGTAGCCCCGCACGGCGCAGGACAGCGGCTCGATCAGCGCCGCGTCCCGGACGTCGATGTGCTCCGGCAGGGTGACGCAGTTGGCGACGGGCGCCACCGCGAACTCGGCCGCGCCCCCGGGCACGGTGACGCCGATCGCCGCCCAGTTGTCGCAGAGGTTGCCCCGGCCCGAACGGCAGTAGCGGCACTCGTGGCAGTGCAGCGAGGGGTCCACGGCCACCTTGTCGCCGACGGACAGCTCCGTGACGTCCGCACCGAGGCCGACGACCTCCCCGGCGAACTCGTGCCCGGGCACGATCGGCAGCGTCGGAGCGAACTCGCCCTGGAGAATGTGGAGATCGGTGCCGCACAGCCCGCACGACGCCACCTTGACCACCACGTCGCGGGGGCCGGGTGCGGGGTCCGGGACGGTGGTCACGGAGACCTTGCCGGGGGCTTCGACGATGGCTGCCCTCATTTGACTGCTCCCAGGGAGAGGCCCTGGACGAGTTTGTCCTGGGCGGCGTAGCCGGCGACGAGCACCGGCAGGGACACGACCACGGACGCCGCGCACAGCTGGGCGAGGAAGAGGCCCTGGCTGGTGACGAAGGTGGTCAGATGGACGGGTGCGGTCCCGGCGACGACGCCGGTCAGCACCCGTGCGAACAACAGCTCGTTCCAGCTGAAGATGAAACAGATCAGGGCGGTCGCGGCGATCCCGGGACCGGCGACCGGGGCGACGACACGGCGCAGCACCGTCGGCAGCCGGGCCCCGTCGACCTGCGCCGCCTCGATGATGGAGACGGGGACGTCCGCGAGGAAGGACTGCATCATCCACACCGCGATCGGCAGGTTCATCGAGGTGTAGAGGAGGACCAGCAGCCAGATGTTGTCCAGCAGCCCCGTGTTCTTCGCGAACAGATACACCGGCAGCAGCCCGGCGACCACCGGCAGCATCTTGGTGGACAGGAAGAAGAACATCACGTCCGTCCACTTGCGGACCCGTCGGATGGACAGGGCGTACGCGGCCGGAAGCGCGAGCAGCAGCACCAGCACGGTCGAGAAGAACGAGGCCGCGAGCGAGTTGACCAGCGGGGGCCACGGTGTCGGGCCGCCTCCGCCGCCGAAGAAGGTGCGGTAGCCGTCCAGCGTCAGCGTGGCGGCGATCGACGGCGGGTTGGTCGCGGCGTCGGCCTCCGCGTGGAAGGACGTCAGCACCATCCACAGGGCGGGCAGACAGAAGCCGATGCCCACGACCCAGGCGGCCACGCCCAGGGCGGCGGAGCGCCGACGGGCCTTGCGCGTAGCGGCGTTGACGGATGCGGACGCGGACGCAGGTACGGATGCGGATGTCGCGGTCGAGGCGCTCATGAGCGGCTCGCCTCCTCACGGAAGAGGGAGGAGACCGTCCGGAGCGCGAAGGTGGCGATGACGATCGTGCCGATCACCACGACCACGCCCGCCGCCGACGCCAGCCCGTACTCATGGGCCCGGTAGAAGGTCTCGTAGACGGTGTACGGGAGGTTGGCGGTGCCCAGGCCGCCGGAGGTGATCGTGAACACCGCGTCGAAGTTCTGCACGATGTACACCGACCCGAGCAGGATGCCGAGTTCGAGGTAGCGGCGCAGATGCGGCAGGGTCAGATAGCGGAACATCTGCCAGGGGCCGGCCCCGTCCAGCCGCGCGGCCTCCATGATCTCGGCCGGCCGGCTCTGCAGCCCGGCCAGCAGGATCAGCATCATGAACGGCGTCCACTGCCACACGAGCGATGCCTCGATGGCGATCAGCGGCATCTGGGACGTCCACTCGGGCTGTGCGATCGACTCGATGCCGAACAGCTCGCCGAACCAGGTGAGCGCCCCGTTGAACAGCCCGTACTCGGGGTTGTAGAGCGCGTGCTTCCACAGCAGCGCGGCGGAGACCGGCACCAGCAGGAACGGGGTGATCAGCAGGGTGCGCACGAACCCCCGGCCGAAGAAGGCGCGGTCCAGCAGCAGGGCGAAGAGGAGCCCCAGCACGACGCTGACGATCACGACGGACGCGGTGAGGACGACGGTCGTCACGACCGATTCGCGCAACGCCTCGTCGGTGAAGACGGAGGCGTAGTTGGAGAACCCGGTGAAGTGGCGCTTCTCCGGCTTGAGGGAGTTCCAGTCGAAGAGCGAGATCACCAGGGTCGCCACGAAGGGCAGCTGGGTGACGGCGATCAGGAA
Organism: Streptomyces sp. CA-278952; assembly: GCF_028747205.1. Lineage (NCBI taxonomy): Bacteria > Bacillati > Actinomycetota > Actinomycetes > Kitasatosporales > Streptomycetaceae > Streptomyces > Streptomyces sp. CA-278952. Next base: position 340,485 of record NZ_CP112880.1, on the reverse strand, counting down.
GACCAGCGCCGGCAGCAGGGGGGCGCGGGTCGCCCAGGCACGCCGCCGGCCACCACCGTCCGGCCTCTTCGCCGGGGTGGGCGGGGACGTGGTCTCTCTGGTTGCGGTGACGGTCATCGGTACTCCTCCGCGACCTTCTCGGCCAGCTTCTGGGAGGCGGCGAGTGCGGCGTCCACGGACTGGCGGCCCGCGATGGCGGCGCTGATCTCCTGCGCCACCCGGGTGCCCAGGTCGGTGAACTCCGGTACGCCGACGAACTGGATGCCCGCCGTCGGGCGGGGCTGGGTGCCCGGATTCTTTGGATCGGCCTCGGAGATGGCCCGCTCGGTGACGTCCGCGAACGCGCCCGCCTCCGCGCGGTAGTCGGGGTTGGCGTAGGTGGAGGCCCGTTTGCCGGCGGGCACGTTGGACCAGCCGCTGGTGGCCCCGACGAGCTCCTCGTACTCCTTGCTGGACGCCCAGGACACGAACTTCCAGGCGTCGTCCGCCTTCCTGGACGCCTTCTGCAGACCCCACGCCCAGGTGTAGAGCCAGCCCGAGCTCTTGGTCTGCTCCACCGGGGCGGGGACATACCCGATCTTTCCCTTCACCGGGGAGCCCTTCGCCTCCAGGGACCCGGCGCCCGCCGTGGCGTCGTACCACATGGCGGTCTTGCCCTGGGTCATGTTGTTCAGGCACTCGGCGTATCCGGACTGCGGTGCGCCGAGCTCCCCGTGCTTCCGCACCAGATCGACGTAGAACGTGGTCGCCTTCTTGAACTCCGGTGCGGTCAGGCGCGGTTCCCAGTCCTCGGTGAACCAGGTGCCGCCCATCGTGTTGACGACCGTGGTGAGCGGGGCGATGACCTCGCCCCAGCCCGGTAGCCCACGCAGACAGATGCCCTTCATTCCGCGCTCCGCCCCGTCCGTCAGTTCGGCGAGCTTCGCCACCTGCTCCCAGGTCGGCTTCCCGGGCATGGTGAGGCCCTGCTCCTCGAAGACGTCCTTGCGGTACATCAGGAAGGACGACTCGCCGTAGAAGGGCTGGGCGTAGAGCTTGCCGTCCTCGGCGGTCAGCGATTCCCGCAGAGGCTGGAGGATGTCCTCCTGATCGAAGGCGGTGTCGGCCCTCGCGTAGTCGTCGAGGGGGTGCAGCCAGCCGTTCTTCGCGAAGAACGGCAGCTCGAAGTTGCTGATGGTGGCGATGTCGTACTGCCCGGCCTGGTTGGAGAAGTCCTGGCTGATCTTGTCGCGTACATCGTTCTCGGGCAGCACCGTGAAGTGGACCTTGATGCCGGTCTCCTCCGTGAAGTGCCGCGCGGTCAGCTTCTGCAGTTCGACCATCTGCGGGTTGTTCACCATCAGTACGTTCAGCGCGTCGCCGCCCCCGAAGGAGGTTCCGCCCGCTCCGGCGCAGCCGGTGGCGAGCAGGGCCAGTGCGGCGGTCACGGCGCAGGCCCGACCGCGTACACGGGGTCGGCTGCGGCGTCCTGGATGGGGCATGGGGGCTCCTGATCAGTCGTAGCGGCTCGGTGATCGGGTCGTTGCGGGCATGGCGGACCAGGCCCCGGCGGTGCGTGGGAGCGGTGATCGGGGTGTGGGTGCGGGAGCCGTGCGGTCGGCGGTACGGCGGGCGGGTGGGCCGGTGGGGGGCGGCCGGTCGGGCAGGGGTGGCCGGCCGGGCTGAGGGGGCCGGTCAGACGCGGATGACCTGGGGTCCCAGGAGGGAGTAGCGCTGAGCCTCGGCCGAGGAGAGCCCCCCGTCGGTGACGATCGCTTCAAAGTCCCCGACCCCGGCGAACCGGCAGAAGCTCACCGCCCCGAACTTGCTGTGGATCCCGGCGAAGATCCTGCGCCGCGAGCCGCGCAGCGCCTGCGCCTTCACCTCGGCGACTGCGGGATCCGGGGTGGTGAGGCCGTACTCGCGGGAGATGCCGTTGGCTCCGAGATACGCGAGGTCGATGACGAAGTCCGCGAGCATCCGGGAGGCCCAGTGGTCGACGGTCGCCATCGTCGAGCCGCGTACCCGGCCGCCCAGCAGCAGCACCGAGGTCTTCTCGGCCCCGGCGAGGGAGGTGGCGACGGCCAGGGAAGCGGTGACCACGGTCAGCGGCCGGTTCTGGGGGAGTGCCTCGGCGATGAGCTGCGGGGTGAAGCCCTCGTCGACGAAGACCGTCTCGGCGTCGCCGAGCAGATCGGCGGCGGCGGTCGCGATCCGCGACTTCTGCGGAACGTTGCGCGTGGTGCGGACGGCGAGCGTGGTCTCGAAGCCGGCCGACTCCACCGGGTAGGCGCCGCCGTGGGTCCGGCGGACGAGTCCGTGCTCCTCCAGTACATGCAGATCCCGGCGGACGGTCTCCTTGGCCACCTTGAACAGATCGGCGAGGGCGTTCACCCCGACCGACCCCTCTCGCCGGGCCGTGTCCAGAATTCCCCGACGGCGTTCCTCGGTGTCCACGGCGCACTTCCCTGGTCGCGGCTGGGCCCGTTACGGGCGGAGCCCGTCTGTCCGTTCGGGCTCCTGTGTCGTTTGTACAAGCAGCCCCGGGGCGACTACCAGCCGCTTCACCAGATCCACTGAGCCCGATCGTGCCCGTTTCCCGCGTGTGACAGCGCTGGTCAGGCCCAGGACGGCCACCCGTCCGGTCACCAGGGCTGCCCGCTTCACCGTGATCCCCGCCCGAATGACGCCCGAAGTGCGGAGCCCCGGCGTCCGCGGTGCCCGGGAAGGGGCACGCGCAGGCCGGGGCAAGGTGCGTGGGGACGTCGGCGAAAGGTCGTGGGAACGCCGGGGCGAGGGGCGCGAAAACGCCGGGGCGAGGCGCGCGCGGGCGGAGCCGGACGAGCTCAGGCCGGCGCTCAGGTCACGTCAGGAGAGAACGGCGCTGTCCTCGTCCTCGCTGCGGTGGGGGCGGGTCAACGCGGCCCTGCCCGGCGCCTCGGGATAGAACCGCTTGGCCCAGCGTCGGAACGGGCCGATCGGTCCGTCACCGGAAGCCAGCCGGGGCGGCTGCTGATACTGCTTGTGGTGCCAGATCGGGAAATCGGCGGCGGTGAACTCGCAACTGGCCCGGAAGACGGGGCGGTCCAGGAGCCGCGCCGCGGTACGGCTGACGGTCCGGGCGAGCCCGGGCGGCAGCCGGCCCGGCTCGTCGAAGGCGATGCGGTTCAGCTGGCGGAACTGCATCCGGTTGGGCCCGATGGCCGTCGGCATCACCATCGTGCACATCCGCAGCCCGAAGCGCGGCGTGTGGACGTCGGCGTGCAGGCAGCCGAGTCCATATCCGTCCACCTCCACATCCACGGTGAAGTCGCCCATGAGCGGCGCCGACTCGTGGGCCCGCATGGCGACATGGAACGTCGCGTCGTCATACGCCACGGGGCCGTCGATCTCGGCCTTCGCCCAGCCGTGCAGGGTGGCGAAGTGCCCGAGGTCGACCGAGTTCTCGATGACCTCCTGGACGTTGCCGGCCAGCTCCCAGGCGGCGGTACGCGCGGGCCTGTGCCCGATCTCGTGCCACTGCGGGACGGACCAGTCCGGATCCCGGCCGTCGTGGTGCCGCCAGACGAAGACGCCCCCGTTCACCTCCTGGACGGGCAGCTGCGCCAGCGGGGACCGCGGCGGCGGCGTGCCGTACCCCGTGCGCACACAGGTGCCGTCGGGGCCGAACGAGAAGAAGTGAAAGGGGCACGTGAGATCCTCCCCCTCGACCTTCGCCAGACCGAGATGGGCCCCCAGGTGCGGGCAGTACGGACGGACGGCGCGGAGCGCCCCCGTGCCGGTGCGGTACAGGACGACGTCGCGCCCCGCGAGCGGCCGGGTGAGCACGGTGCCCGGCCGCAGCTCGTGCGAGAAGGCCAGGGCTGACCAGCCGCTCGGATAGGGCAGCGCGGGCGCTCCCGCCGCATCGGCCGGTGTCGGCCCCTCACTGATGGTGCGCCCGTACTCACGTGCCACGCCCACGACTCCCCCTCCAGGATCGGTTCGCACGGAGGCTGCCCAGAGCCGCACCGGAATCCTCCCGACACGCCGCACCCCACTCGAACGGGGAGATGGGTGCGACGTGTTGACGGGCCGGGTCCGCTCCCGTCAGAGCTCGTCGCCGAAGGCCTCGGCCAGCTCACGCCATGCGGCACGCGGCAGGCCGGCGCCGCCCTCCTCGGCGGTGAGCACCTGCAACGCGACATGGTCGGCGCCGGCGTCGAGGTACTCCCGGGTCCGGCGCCTCACCTGCCCGGCGTCGCCCAGCGCGAAGAGGGCGTCGAGCAGACGGACGCTGCCGCCGCCGTCGAAGTCGCCTTCCGTGAAGCCCAGACGCAGCAGGTTGTCGGTGTAGTTGGGCAACCGCAGATACATCTCCAGCATCGTCCGCGCGGTGGTCCGCGCCCGGTCGAGGTCGGTGTCCAGTACCACCGTCAGCTCCGGGGCGAGCAGCGCGTCGGGGCCGAGCGCCTCACGGGCCTCCGCGGTGTGCTCGGTGGTGACGAGATAGGGGTGCGCACCCAGCGACCGGCCGGCCGCGAGCTTCAGCATCTTCGGACCGAGGGCCGCCAGGACCCGATGACCGGAGCCCACGGACGGTTCGGCGGCGTCGAGCGCGTCGAGGTAGGAAACCATCGCGCTGTACGGCTTCGCGTACTGCGGCACCATCGGACCGTGGCTGACGCCCAGACCGAGGACGAAGCGACCGCGCGCCGCCGGATCGATCGCCGCGATCGCGGCCGCAGTCTCCTCGGCCGTGTGGTTCCAGATGGACAGGATGCCGGTGGCCACCGTGATGGACCGGGTGGCGGCCACGACGGCCGCCGCGTCCTCGGGCGTCGGGCTGCCCCCGATCCAGACGGTGCCGTACCCCAGTGCTTCGAGCTCGGCGAGCGCCTCCGCGATCGCCTTCCTGCCCGCGTCGTCCACCCGTGAAGCGTGCAGGGCGCCGCTCCAGATCCCCACGCGTCGAAATGCCCTGCCCGTTCCGGAAATCTCAGAAGTCATGGTGTGATCAACCGTGGCCGGGCCCGAATATTCCTGAGCTGACGGCGATTCACTCGTCCGGACGCGCGGAGGAGGGGACGAGGGCGGATCCGGCGCGTGTCACGGGCGTCCTCACTCCTCCGTAATGTCCTGGGGAATGTCCTGAGGAATGTCCTTCATGAACACGACTCCGTCGGTACGGGCCAGGTGCGCCGGGTCGAGCGGGGCGTACCCGAAGTACGGGGATGAGCGCCGGGCGGGGCCCGTGGCGCCGAGGACGGCGGCCAGTTCGCAGGCGTCCACCAGGCAGGACTCCTCTGGGAGCGCGTACAGGGTTCCTTCGAGGGTGTCCGGCGGCGGAACGTCGACCCCCCGGTGCCTCATCGTGCCGAAGGCGGTGGCCAGGAAGCCGTACTTCCCGCCCAGGCGGGCGTCGACGACGGCGCCTGCGCTCCACCACTCCAGCCGCCGGCCGCCCATCCGCATCGAGCTCATGTCCCGCTGGAGATGGCTGTTGTGGGCGTGCACCAGGACCGGCCCGCGCTCGGCGAGCGCGAGGAGATTGCCGGCCATCATCTGGTCCCGCAGGCCCGTCAGCCGTGCCAGCCGGCTCGGTGACGTGTCCGCCATCCAGAAGTGGTACCGCAGCAGCCCCGAGGCGGCCCGTGCGTACAGCAGCGCCCGGTCGAACGCGTCCCGCGAGGCCACCGCGATCAGGTGCGGCGTCCACGCGTCGAGCAGTGCGCCCAGGTCATCGGCGAGCAGGCGCAATCGCCCGGCCTCGGCCGACCGCCCGAAGGACGCGGACGGATCCAGCATCGCCGCCGGGTCGGTCCACCGGCCGTCCGGGCCGAGGAGGCGGTCGAGCGTTGCGGCGGTGCAGGGGAGCAGGTCCGGGTCCACGTGGGCGGCGAGAACGCGGTGGAGCGAGGTGAGGGCCTCGCGCGGGCTCGCCGCGTACGCCATCTCCAGCGGCCCGTCGAAGCCGGCGAAACGAACCCGGTCGGACGCGGGCCGGCCGTCGTTGAAAGCGCGCATCCAGCCCACCAGTTCACGATGGGCCGCGGACTCGCCGAGTCCGTGGCCGAACCCCCGCTCCATCGCCTCGTCGAGCGTGCCCGCGCCCGTCGTCACGTAGTCGTCCACCAGCAGTCCCGCCACACAGTCGCTCTCGATGGCGATGGTGCGGTAGCCCTCCCGTTCGACGAGCTGCCGGAAGAGCGCGTTGCGCAGAAGGAGAGGGGCCTCCACCCCGTGGGTGGGCTCGCCCAGAGCCAGGACGCGGGGCGGGGAGGCGAACAGCCTCATGACGGAAGCCGCGTCGACGGCGTGGGCGATGTCCTTGATGTCGTTGGCCATGGCTTCAACCGTATCGCTGAACCCTCGGTTGAAACTTTTACGCGATACCTTGGGGCGTATGAGGCAGAACCCTCAAACAGCAGGGCGGCTCCGGCCCGTCGATCTGGCCCGTCGGCACGGATTGTCGACGCAGGCCGTCAGGAACTACGAGGCCGCGGGGATCCTCCCGGCCGCCGGGCGCACCTCCCACGGCTACCGCACCTACGCGCCGCAGCACGCGTACGCCCTCGCGGCGTTCCTCGCGCTGGTTTCCGGGCACGGGCACGGGACCGCGGCGTCGATCATGCGGGCGGTGAACCGTGCCGATCAGGAGGAGGCGTTCCGCATCGTCGACGAGAGCCACACCCAGCTTTTGGAGGACCGGCGCACTCTGCGAGCGGTCGAGCGGGCCCTCGGCGATCTGGGGCCCGCCGTCGCGGCCGCACCCGACGACGCGGCGAGCCCCGGCAGGATGTTGGTGGGACCGCTGGCCAGGAAGCTGGGAATCCGGCCCGCCACACTGCGGAAGTGGGAGCGCGCCGGACTCGTGACCCCGAGCCGCGACCCGCGGACCGGCTACCGGGTGTACGCCGAGGCCGACGTACGGGACGCCGGACTGGCCCACCAGCTCAGGCGGGGCGGCTACCGTTTCGAGCAGATCGCACCCTTGATCGCCGAGGTCCGGGCGGCCGGCGGTCTGGAGCCGCTGGCGGCCGCCCTGCGCGACTGGCACGCCCGGCTGGCCGCGCGGGGGAGGGCGATGCTGGCCGGGGCCGCCGAGCTGGACGCCTACCTCCGCCACGCACACGACGCCCCCTGACGGAACGCCAGCGGGCCGCCGGCATGGCCCGTACGCCGGGCGGAGGCGGGGTGCCCGCCGCCCCGCCCGGTCCCGTCAGGCGGGCAGCCGCCCCAGCAGTGCCGCGAAGTCCGTGCCTGCGGGAAGCGTGCCGAAGGCGAGCCCCTGGTCCCCGGCGAGGCGGGACGCGCAGAACGCGTCGGCCACCGCCGCCGGTGCGTGGCGCACCAGCAGCGAGCCCTGGAGCACGAGAGCGGCCCGTTCGACGACCCGGCGGGCCCGGAGCTGAGCGTCCTGAGTGCGCGCCAGCTCGTCCCGCAGCTCGCGCCAGGCCCCGTCGAGGCGCGCGTCCGCCCCGGCCGCCGCATCGATCTCGGCGTGAAAGGCCTCCAGCGACGCGGGCTCCCGCGTCAACGCCCGCAGCATGTCGAGGGCGTTGACATTGCCGGAGCCCTCCCAGATGCCGTTGAGCGGGGCCTCGCGGTACAGCCGCGGCATGCCGGACGCCTCGTCGTACCCGTTGCCGCCGAGGCACTCCAACGCCTCGGCCACCGCCACGGGCTGCCGCTTGCACACCCAGTACTTGCCGATGGCCGTGGCCAGGCGCAGGAAGGCGCGTTCCCCGTCGTCGCCCCGGTGGGCGCGGTCGGCGGCCCCCGCCAGCCGCAGGGCCAGGGTCGTGGCGGCCTCGGACTCCAGGGACAGGTCCGCCAGGACATTGCGCATCAGGGGCTGGTCGATCAGCCGGGCGCCGAACACCGAGCGGTGGCGCGCGTGGTGGGCCGCCTGCGCGAGCGCGGCACGGATGCCGGCGGCGGAACCGAGCACGCAGTCGAGCCGGGTCATCGTCACCATGTCGATGATGGTGCGCACCCCCTTGCCCTCGTCACCGACGAGCCACGCCACGGTGTCGTCGAACTCTGGTTCGCTGGAAGCGTTGGAGCGGTTGCCGAGCTTGTCCTTGAGCCGCTGGATGCGGAACGTGTTCCGGCTCCCGTCCGGCAGCACGCGCGGCACCAGGAAGCACGACAGACCGCCGGGCGACTGGGCGAGCACCAGGAAGAGATCGTTCATCGGCGCGCTGGTGAACCACTTGTGCCCGCGCAGCCGCCAGGTGCCGTCGGCCTGCTCGGCGGCGGCCGTGGTGTTGGCGCGCACATCGGTGCCGCCCTGCTTCTCCGTCATCCCCATGCCGGCGAGCAGGCCGCGCTTGGCGGCGGGGACGCTCAGCCCGGGCTCGTACACACGGCTGGTCAGGAGCGGTTCGTACGTCTCGGCGAGGTCGGGGGAGCGGCGCAGCGCAGGGACGACGGCGTACGTCATCGACACCGGGCACAGGTGGCCCTGCTCCACCATCGTGGCCAGCATGAAGCCGCCGGCGCGGGCGACATGCGCCCCGGGGCGTTCGTCGGCCCAGGCAGCGCCCGCCAGCCCCGCCCGCACCGAGGCGTCCATCAGCGCGTGGTAGGCGGGGTGGAACTCGACCTCGTCGATCCGGTGGCCGAAGCGGTCGTGGGTACGCAGCTCCGGCTCGTGGCGGTTGGCCTGGTCGGCCCAGTGCTGCGCCTCCTCGCTGCCGACGTAGCGGCCGAGGCGGTGCAGCTCGTCCAGGTGCCATGCGGCGCCCTCGCGGCGTATCCCTTCGAGCAGCACCGCGTCGTCGGCGGCGTCGTGACCGGTGAGCGGAGGCGGCTGGTTCGTCACCTCGTGCGTCACGGCGGTCGGGTTGCTGCGCGGTGCGGTGGGCGTGGGCATCGGATCTCCTCCGGGAGACGGGGCGGCGGGTCGCGGCACCCGGAGTACGGGCACGAGGGGGCGCGGACCGTGTCAGGGAGCCGTGGAACAGTCAGGGGGCCGCGCCCGCACAGCGCAGGGCCACGGCGGTGAGGCGAGTGACGAGCCGGTCCGTGTCGTACGCCGCCGAGGGGCTCAGCGGGTACACGAGGACCTCGCCGACGGCGCCGGTCAGCGCTGCGGCGGTGATCTCCGCGTCCTGGTCCGGCAGCAGGCCCGCGGCGACCCCCTCGCCGATCACCGAGGCGAACAGCGCCCGGTAGCGGCGCCTGAAGTCGAGACGCTCCGCGCCGACCGCGGGTTCGGCCGGCGCCGCGAGCAGCGCGTACGCCAGACCGTGGTTCTCCAGGGCGCGGTGGGCGAACACCTCCACCCCCCGGCGCAACCGCTCGGCGGGGTCGCCGTCGCGCTCCAGCACCTCACCCAGCACGTCCACCTCGCGCTGTGCGGCGCGCCGGAAGACCTCCACGGCCAGCGCGGACTTGGACGAGAAGTGCTGGTAGACCGAGCCGGCGGCGATCCCGGCCGCGTCGGCGACAGCGGTCACGGACGCCTGCGCCCAGCCGGCCTCCGCCACGACCTCGGTGGCGGAGGCGACGAGTCGCTCCCGGGCGGCGTCGAGCCGACGGAGCTCGGCCGGTGTCTTGCGGTAGGCCATGAATGAAGTGAACCATCATTCAGAGTTTCCCGCCACGCTCGGTCGGTGAGGCAGTGCGCGACCGTGCCCGCACCGGTGCGGGTCTGCGCGGGTCAGTGCGGGGTGGGCCGGTAGGTGAGCTCCTGGATACGGCCGTCGAGCGTCCGGCTCCCGATCAGTTCGAGGTCGAAGTCGGCCGCACCCCGCAGGACCGGTTCCGTACCGGTCCGGCCGGTGATGACGGGGAAGAGCGTCACCTGGACGCGGTCGACCAGGCCGGCGGCCATCAGCGCCCGGTTCATCGACAGGCTGCCGTGCGAGCGCAACGGCACAGCGGACTCTTCCTTGAGACGGGCGACGACATCGACGGCGTCGCCGTTCGCGACGGTCGCGTCCGGCCAGTCGAGGGGCTCCTCGATCGTGGTCGACACCACTGTCGTCGGCAGGCTCCTCATCCGCGTGACCCATGCGTCGCCCACGCCGGACTCCTTCGTGCTCGGGCCCAGCAGCCGCACGAATTCCCGATAGGTGTGGGCCCCGAAGACCATCCGCTGCTCCTCGCCGTACAGCGACAGCCGGTGTTCGAGCAGCTCGGGTCCCTGCTTGCCCCAGTACCCGCCCCAGTCCCCGTCACCGTTGTAGGAGCCGAAACCGTCGAGGCTGGAGAATACGTCGAAGGTGTAGGTAGCGGTCATGATGCTCTCCTGGGCGAGTTCGGCCGATGGACATAGGTACAGACTGCGTCCGGTGGGAGAACTCATCGGGTGGAAGGCCACCGGGCCACCGCCCCTCTTCCCCCGTTCTCTTCCTCCCGCCGTTCTCTTCCCCCTGTGCAAGGAGTAGGTACGTTGTCGTCGCTGTCCGGCCCGGTCGCCGCCATGGAACGCCACCAGGTCGCCGTCTATGTGGGCGCCCTGGCCTTCGGGGCTCTGGTGGGCCGGGCCGCGCCCGGCGCGGGGCCGGGCCTGGAGCACGCGATCAACCCGGTGCTGGCCGCCCTGCTGTACGTGACATTCCTGCAAGTGCCCGCCGCCGAGCTGGTCCGCTCGGTCCGGGCGGGCCGCTTCCTGGCCGCGACGCTGGTGGTGAACTTCGTCGTGGTGCCGCTGGTGGTCGCCGCGATGTTCACCTTCCTTCCGGACGACCGGGCGGTCCGCCTCGGCGTGCTGCTGGTCCTCCTGGCCCCGTGCATCGACTATGTGATCGTCTTCAGCGGGCTCGCCGGCGGCAGCAGCGAGCGTCTGCTCGCCGCCACCCCGTTGCTGCTGCTCGCCCAGATGGCGCTGCTGCCGGTCTGTCTGTTCCTGTTCATGGGCCCGGACCTGGCCGACGTGGTGGAGGCCGGACCGTTCATCGAGGCGTTCGCCGTGCTGATCGTCATTCCGCTCACGCTGGCCTGGCTCACCCAGGCTTGGGCCGCACGCCGCCCGGCCGGGCGGCGGACCGCCGACGCGATGGGCGCGACCATGGTGCCGCTGATGGCAGCCGTCCTGCTCACCGTGGTCGCCTCCCAGGTACCGAAGCTCGGCGACGCCGGCAGCCTCGGGGACGTGGGCCGTGTCGTGCCGTTCTACGTGCTCTTCCTCGTCGTGATGGCGTTCGCCGGGCTCGGTGTCGCCCGCCTGTTCCGCCTGGAACCCCCGGACGGGCGGGCCATCGTGTTCACGGGCGCGACCCGCAACTCCCTGGTCGTCCTGCCCCTCGCCCTGGCGCTGCCGGACGCGCTCGCCGTCGCCGCCGTGGTCGTGGTCACCCAGACCCTGGTCGAGGTGATCGGCATGGTCGTCTACGTCAGAGCCGTGCCCCGGCTGCTGCCGCTGCGGAGCTGATCCGCACCGGCGCGCGACGCCCGCGCTCCGGGGCCGCCACCGATCAGCCGCCCGGCACGACCATGGCAGGTGACGAGGCGTCGCTCAGGGGGAGGCTCGGCCCGGTGGCCGAGGCGCCGGCGGGGACGGCCTGGCGTACGCCCTTCCGGCCCGCGCCAAGGGCGCCTCGGACATCTGGACCGGCGTGGAGCGAACACCCGGCGTGCGCGCCCATTGATGCCTACGGGGTCTTCTGTACGTGAGTGGTGTCGCTGCCCAGGGGGGCGCCGTCGGCGCCGGTCGGCGTGAGGTCCGGCACGGGGGTGCCGTGCCGGTCGACCAGAACGGAGTGGGGCTCATCCGGCGCGAAGGCGTGCTGCTCGCCCCATTGGCGCAGCGTGAGGATGACCGGGAACAGGGCATGGCCGGCGTCGGTGAGGGCGTACTCCTGGCGGCGGCCCGACGGTGCGGTGCGCTGGACGAGGACTCCGTGGGCGAGGAGCTTGCGGAGGCGGTCGGTGAGGATGTTGCGCGCGATGCCGGTCCGCCGCTGGAACTCGGTGAACGAGGCCGCGCCGTCCATCGCGTCACGGATGACGAGCAGACTCCATCGGTCGCCGACGAGGTCGAGGGTGCGGGCGACGGGGCAGTCGGGATCCGACCAGTGCGCGTCCGGAGTGCGCAGGGGTGCGCCTGACATGACACCTCCCAATGAGTTGCAGATTGAAACCATCATGCCGTACGGTCAAAACGGTTGCAAATTGCTACTGATTGGATGGGGGTGCGATGAACGCAGGGCATCGAGTGCTGCTGGCGGTGGTGTGCGGCGTCGCTGTGGCGAGCGTCTACGCCGCGCAGCCGGTTCTGGAGCCGATGGGACGCGACCTCGGCGTGCCGACGGAGCTCACCGGCTGGTTCGTGGCCACCGGTCAGTTCGGCTACCTGGCGGGTCTGTTGTTGCTCGTTCCGCTCGGCGATGTGGCCGACAGACGCCGCCTCATCGCCGTGCAACTGGCGGTCACCTCGGTGGGCATGATGCTCACGGCCTTGTCGTCGGCCGCGTGGCAGGCGCTCGCGGGGCTCGCGACGGCCGGGGTGTTCGCGGTCGTGGTGCAGATCGCGGTGGCCTACGCGGCGTCAGCCTCTCCTCCCGCCGAACGTGGACGGAACATCGGGGTGGTGACCTCGGGCGTCGTGGTCGGCATTCTGGGTGCGCGGGTCGCTACCGGCGCGCTCGCCGACATGTGGGGCTGGCGCAGCGTCTACGTCGTGCTCGCGGTGCTCTCCCTCGGGCTCGCAGCCCTGGTACCGGCCGTACTGTCCCCGGACCCGCGTGTGACGTCCCTCGCGAAGTACCGCGAGGCCGCCGGCTCGCTCGGGCGGCTGCGGGGCCGGCGCACCTTCCTGACGCGCGGCCTCATCGCGTTCTTCCTGTTCGCCTCGTTCGGAACCCTGTGGAGCGGGCTGTCCACGCCGCTGGCGGGCGGACCCTGGCAGCTGAGCGAGACGCACATCGGGCTGCTGGGCCTCGCGGGCCTGGCCGGCGCACTCGGCGCGGCGCGCGCCGGACGGTGGGCGGACGCCGGGCGTGCGACCCCGGTCAGCGGCCTCGCGCTCGCCCTCCTGATCCTCTCGTGGGTGGCGATTGCCCAGCTCCCGTGGTCCCTGTGGCTGCTGATCATCGGAATCGTCGCCCTCGACTTCGCGGTCCAGGCCGTGCATGTGAGCAACCAGCACGCGCTCACGCTCAGGTATCCGGATCGCTTGAGCAGTGTCATCGGCGGCTACATGGTCTTCTATTCACTCGGCTCCGCCCTCGGCGCGGCGGCGACCACGGCGACCTTCACGGCCTACGGCTGGACAGGCTCCAGCCTCCTGGGGTCCGGATTCGCGGCCTGCGCGCTGGTGGTCTGGCTGGTCGTCAAGGCGGGCTCCCGGAGCGACACCGCGGGCGCGGTCCCGGTTCCCGATGGGCGGGCACCGCACTCAGTTGTCGGAACACCGGCGGAGTGACGCCTCGTTGCGTCGGTGTTCCACAACTCGGTCTTCTCCGTCTTCTCGGTCTTCGCGCAGCGCGCAGGAGGCAACCGGTGGCCTTCCGCTGCACCGGCGGCTCCGCCCACCGTCCGCCCGTCCGCCCGCAGAAGCCGGCGGACCGTGTTCACGCCTGGTGCTCCTTGCCGATCGGCCAGACGGTGATCCTCGGTCAGCGGCGGCCGGCGGTAAGGACGACGAGGAACTGGCCGCCGCCCGACTCGATGCCGGCGGTCACCGGCAGCCCCGGTACCAGTCGGGGAAATCGGTCCACCAGCCAATCCGCCGCTTCTTGGGCGTCCTGCCTGGTCGGACAGCGGCCCACCATCTCGCGGCCCCCCTTGCGCTCCAGACGGGCGGCCACAGCGATCAGCGGCGCGGGTTCGACCACGTAGAGACGGTCCGGCCAGGCGATGGACACCTTGACCGCGCCCTTGCGGGAGTTGCACCCGCGGTGGGCGAGTCGCTCGGCGACCTTGGCCTTCCGATCAGCGGTCCTGCTGTCGACACTGGGGCCCTGCTGGTCGTTCACCGACTTGTCGGGGTCGACCGGCTCGTCGCACACCCAGCACAGCCAGCCATCGCGCTCGGCAACATCATGGAGAAGGCTCATCCGAGCAAACTAGCCCCTCTGGCCGCCACCCCGTGCACCAGGGCCACGGCGGAGTCCCGGGCGGCGGCCACGGCCGGAGCCCATCGCCCCCGTTGCGACCCGGGCCCGATCCGACGTCGCACGTGTGGGCGAGACGTCTCGACTCGGTGAAAGGCCGCCGCCCGGCCGGGCTCAGCCGATCTTCTTGATCACCCGGGCGGGCACTCCCGCGACCACGGCCCCGGCGGGAACATCACGCGTGACCACCGCACCCGCGGCGACCACCGCACCGGCACCGATGGTCACCCCTTGCGTGATCACGGCAGCTGTCCCGATCCAGACGTCGTCCTCGATGACGATCGGGGCGAAGGAGAGGTACTCGCGGCGTTCGGCCAGGGGCAGTGGATGGCCTCCGGTGATGAGGCTGACCTGCGGGGCGATCATGACACCGTTCCCGACACGGATGCCGCCCTTGTCCATGAAAGTGCATCCCTGGTTGACGAAGACGTTCTCCCCGAACGTCGTGTTCAGCCCGCACTCGGTAAAGAACGGCGGGTAGATCACCACCGACTCCGGCAGCGGGCCGCCGAACACAACCGAAAGTAGTTCCGTCCGACCTGCGCTGTCGCTGAACGGAAGCACGTTCAGTCGGGACGTCGCATCAGTGACTTCCACGATCCGCTCCGCGTGACGCGCGAACTCAGGCGTCCGGACATACATGACCTGCTCTGTGCGTGTGGACATGTGCTGATCCCACCACCGCGCACAACACACAAGCAAACAACCCCGCACCCCGCGAGATACAACCAATGATTGTGGAAGCAGAGCGGACGCGGGAGGTCAGCGATGCGGAGGCCTGTGGCCGCCGGAACGGGTGGACGGCTGACCGGGCGACCGCATCGCCAGCCCCTGGATGCCTGACCCAGCGATAGTCGGCGAGGCCGTCCGCCAGCTCCTCCTCGTCACCGTCGCGCTGTGCGTAGAGGGCCTGTTGGAGGGCGAAGGTGCCGCGGATCGCGGTGATCCGCCCCGCGGTCGAAGCGTCGTTCCAGCCGCCCAGGGCCAGCACCCGGTCCAGCAGCTCCTCCCCATAGCTGGCTCCGACGGCTGCCAGGTCCTCGGCGGGGTCGCCCAAGGTGACCTCGTCCCAGTCGATGACACCGCTGAGGCGCGGCACACCGTCCGAGAGCTCCCACAGGACGTTCTCACCGCCGAGGTCGCCGTGGACCACTGCGGACGTACGAGGGAGGAGGCCGTCGAGTGCGGCGAGTTCGCGCGCGGCACGCTCCCGGCCGCCGTCGGACATCAGCGGGAACAGTTCGGCGCGCACTCCCGCCGCGAACTCCTGCCACTGACGCTCGGGGGCCGCCGAAAGCACGGCGCGCGCCCTCTCGTCGCTGCCCGCGGCGATGAGCCCGGAGAGGAGTCCGGCGTACTGCCCGGCCACCGCCTCGGCGACTTCGGGGCCTGCGAGCGAGGCATCGTCCAAGGGCGCCCCGGGGATCCGGCTCAGCACGAGGTAGGAAGGTTCGTCCGTGCCCGGGCCGCCGCCCTGAGCGAGCGGGCGCGGGGTGCGGAAGCCGAGGTCGAGCCCGGCGAGGGCGCGCAGGGCGGCTGCCCGCGCGGGCAGCCGCCCCGCGGCGGCTTCGGTGCGGGCGAAGCACACCACGTGCTCCGAGCCGACGACGACGTGGTGGAACTGTCCGTGATGCGTGGTGAGTTCTCCCTGCTGGTCATCGGGCAGCAGGCGGATCACGAGGTCGCGGTGCGTCTCCATGATTTCCATGGTGAAGGAACTCTCCACTTCTCAGGTGGCGCGGGGCGCGGAGTGCTGGACCTGCCCGCACGAGCGCGAGCGGCGCGGGGGTGAGGCGGTGCCCCGGGTGAGGGATCACTCCAACGGCGACGACTCCAGACCGTGGCCGTTCCGGGGCCGGACGACCCGTTTCCGTTGTCGGAGGTTAGGGCCTCAGGCCAGGCGACCGCCCTCGGCTCGGCCGATCGGCTGCCGGATGTCAGCTTGTCGAGGTGGCGGATTCACAGCAGAACTGGTAGAGAACTCAGCCCGCGAATGAGCCGGGTCTGCCGCCAACCCAACTGGTCTGCCGGTACGGCGAGCCGGATGTCGGGGAAGCGGGTCAGGATCGTGTGGAGGGCGATGTGCGCTTCGGCTCTCGCGAGTGGTGCGCCGACGCAGCGGTGGATGCCGTGGCCGAAGCTGAGATGACCGGTCGCCTCCCGGTCCAGGTCGAGCTGGTCCGGTGCGGTGAAGCGCTCCGGATCGCGGTTGGCCGCGCCGAGGGCGACGAGTACGGGGGCGCCTGCGGGGATCTCGGTCCCGCCGAGGGAGATGGCTTCCGTGGTGAACCGGAAGGTGGAGGTGGTGACCGGCGTGTCGAAGCGGAGCAACTCGTCCAGTGCCTGCGGGATGGTTTCCGGGTTCCTGCGCAGACGTTCCAGCTCGGCCGGGTGCCGTAGCAGCGCCAGGACCGCGTTGCCGAGGAAGTTCGTGGTCGTCTCATGGCCGGCGACGAGGAGGAGCACGGCCAGGGAGACCAGCTCCTCCTCGTTCAGACGGTCCCCGCCGTCGCGAGCGGCGATGAGACGATCGAGGAGCGAGTCGCCCGGGTGGAGACGCTTCGACGCGATGAGGCCGGTCATATATGCGGCGACGGCGTACGAGGCGGCGTCGGTGCGGCCGGGCTCCCCGGCAGCGAACAGGTCGGCGGACCAGCGCTGAACCTGCGGCCGGTCGGTCTCCGGCACGCCGAGCAGTTCGCAGATCACCATGACCGGAAGGGGGACGGCCAGTGCGGCCACGAGGTCGACCGCCCCGCGGGCCGGCAGGCGGTCCAGCAGTTCGTCGGTCAGCCGGATGATGGAGGGGCGGAGGCCGGCGACCGAGCCGCTCGTGAAAGCGCCGGTGATCAGCTTGCGGAGCCTCGTGTGCTGGGGCGGGTCGCTGGCGAGCATGTTGTGCGCGACGGCGGGATGCAGGCGGCGCTTGGTGCCTTTGCCGGCGAAGAAGGCGGCGGTGTCCTTGGAAAGCCGCACGTCGCTGAGAGCGTGCCGGGCCTCCGCGTATCCGGTGACCAGGTAGCTGTCACGTCCGTGGGATCCGGATGCCACAGCCTGCACGGGGCATGCGGACCGCATGGCCGCGTACCCGGGATAGGGATCGGAGGCAGACCGTCGGTCCGCCGAGGCGTCGTTCATGGTGTCAGGATCCAACCGGGTAATGCCCCGTGCCCTCGGAGAGCACGACACCGCGCCGGTCAGATGTCCCGGGACTTGTCATCGACTGATCGGTCATTCTCACATGATCGGCTGACGCGACGCACCCGCATAGCCGTTTACCCTCTACTGGGCGTCGTCGGCCTCGGCTCGTCGTGCCGGGGCAGCCACCGGCGCGGGGCTGTGCTTCGGAGTCCGCGGGACCACGGCAGAGTGTGGGCATGGACGTAATCGACCTGGCCCGTGCCCTTGTTCTGGAGCGCCACCCCCACGCCCGCGCCGCGTTCCTCGGCGGCAGTGTCCTCACGAGTCGGCGCACCGCCCGGTCCGACCTGGACGTCGTCGTGCTGCTCGATGGCCCGCCCGCCCCGTACCGCGAGAGCCTGCGGTACGGGGACTGGCCGGTGGAGCTGTTCGTGCACACCGAGGACTCCTGGCACAGCTTCGTGACCCCGGAGATCGTGCGACGGAACTCGCCCCTGTTGTCTATGTGCGCCGAGGGGGCACTGCTGCTCGACGCCGACGGGACAGGAGAACGGATCGCGGATACGGCGAAACGCCTCGCGGACGCAGGCCCGCCCCCGGTCACCGATACGGCCCTCGAGGACGCCCGGTACGCCCTGACGGACCTGCTCGACGACTTCGCCGCCTGTACGGACGCGGGGGAGCGGCTGTTCGTCGTGGCCGAACTCGTCCGGCGGAGCGGCGAACTGGCACTGCTGACCCACGGCACGTGGGCCGGCGGCGGCAAGTGGCTGGCCCGACGCCTCGAACCCGTCGCGCCGGACTTGGCCGCGCGCCTTGACGAGACGGCGCAAGCCGCGCTGCGCGGCGCACCGGCGGGCCTCATCTCGCTGGTCACGGAGGTCCTCGACGCGGCGGGCGGCCCGGTCTGGGAGGGATACCGCCGCAGCGGACCGCGTAGGACGCCCTGAACGCGTCGCGCCCAAGGAGCTCGTGCACGGTTGGCCGGGCCCGCGGCCGGAGCGGCAAGCGCAAAAGACCGCGGGGCCGACAGGGCGCCGAGACGCCGTTCCGCGCACCGCTTTCCGGCAGCCCCCGGGCCCGGGGGCCGGTTTCCCCGCAGCTCTCCCGCACCCGTCCGGGGGCACAGGGACAATGCATGCATGGGTACACAGGGAGAGTTGGGCGACTTCTTACGCTCGCGGCGGGCTCGGATACGTCCCGAGGACGTCGGTTTCGCCTCGGGTTCTGGCAGACGCCGCGTCCCGGGCCTGCGGCGGGAGGAGCTGGCGCATCTGGCAGGCGTGAGCGTCGACTACTACGTTCGGCTCGAACAGGGCCGCAACCACGGGGCCTCCGACGCCGTCCTCGGAGCCGTCGCCGTCGCGCTCAGGCTGGACCGGGACGAGCACGACCACCTCGTACGGCTGGCGCGCCGGCAGCGGAACGCAGTCGCTCGTGCCGGGTCAGCAGCGGACCGTACGGCTTCGCCCTCCCCGGCCCTCGCGTCGGACGGTGGTGAGACCGCACGAGCCGGGGTGCAACACCTGCTGGACTGGATCGCCGCCCCCGCCCTCGCCATGGGGCACCGGATGGACGTCGTCGCCTGGAACCGTCCCGCCTGCGCCCTCATCACCGACTTCGCCCGGCTCCCGCCGCGGTCCCGGAACATGTGCCGCCTCCACCTCGTCGACGAAAGCATCGGATGCCGCTACCCGGAGCGCGACACGATCGCCCGGGAAGCCGTCGGCACGCTACGGATCGCCGCGAGCCGCTTCCCCGAGGATCCCCTCCTCGCGGAACTGATCGACGAACTGAACGCGGCGAGCCCGGAGTTCCGACGCCATTGGGCGGCGCACGCGGTCCGGACGAAGGCGTACGGCGTCAAACGCATCGATCACCCGGAGCTCGGCCCGCTCGCGCTCGGGTACGAGATCACCACCTTCCCCCAGGACCCGGAGCTCAGTCTGCTGGTCTACACCGCGCCGCCGGACACTCCGGAGGCGAAGGCACTGCACGCGCTCGCCGAGCGGTGACCCCGACGGATCCGGCAGATGCTTCGGCGTGCCGGGCGACGGTAGGTGCGGCGTACCCAGGTATGGCGTACCCGGGTACGGCGCGGCCGGGGAACAGCGCGACCGGGGGACAGCGCGATCTGAGGGACGGCACAGCAGCGGGAGGACCGGGCGCCCCGGCTGACGATGGCTCTGCAGCACGGGAACAGCGGAGCACCGACGGCCGTCGGTGCTCCGACGCCATCGAGAGGGGCTCCACACCTCATGCGCCTGCTCGTATCCGCCGCCGTCGCGGCGCTCGCAGCCACCTCGCTCGCCCTCGCCCCCGGCGAGGCCGCTCCGCCCGACCGGTACGTGGTGCCGGGCGACCGGGCCTTCCCCACCGGTCTCGCCGTGGACTCGGCGTCCGGCCACTTCTACGTCGGCAGCGCCGAGGGCGGCACGCTCTACCGCGGCCACCTGTCGGAGCCGGCGGTCGAGGTCTGGTCGCCCGCGGGTCAGGACGGACGCACCTTCACCTCGGGAATGAACATCGACTCCACGGGCCGTCTCTTCGCCGGGGGCGGCGAGACCGCCACCCTGCGGATCTACGACACGAAGAGCAAGGTCCTGCTCGCCCGGCTGAAGGGCAGGGCGGGCGGTTTCGTCAACGACATCGCCCTCGACGCCGACGGCACGGCCTACGTCACCGACTCGTTCAAGCCTCAGATCTACCGCGTGACGCAAGCACCGGGCGGGCGCTGGACGATGCGCCCCTGGCTCGACGTCGAGGCGGCGGGCGTCGACTGGATCCATGGGCAGCACAACCTCAACGGCATCGTCTCCGCGGGTAGCCGGCTGCTCGCCGTCCAGAGCAACACCGGGCAGCTCTGGCGGATCGATCCGGCGACCCGGGAGATCGCCGAGGTGGATCTCGGCGGCGGGAGCCTCCCGGGCGGCGACGGCCTCGCATGGCGCGACGGCCACCTGTACGTGTCGCAGGGCGGCCTCTTCGAGGGGCCCGGGGCACAGTCCCGCGTCGCTGTCGTCGAGATGAGCCAGGACCTGGCACGGGGGCGCGTGGTGGACGGGCTCGCGCCGCCGGAAGGGCTGCTGCACCCGAGCGCGGTGGCCCTCACCGGCAGGGCGGCCGACGGAACGGCCGCAGCCGGTCGGGTGCTGGTGGTGAACAGCCAGTTCAACCGCTGGTCCGCCGGGCTGCCGCCGACGTCGCTCCCCTTCACCGTCTCCTCGATGCTCCTTCCCGCCCGGTCCCCGGACGGGGCCGCCCGCTCCTCCCGCTGAGCCGTTCTCCGCACGCGTGCACGACCTGGGCGGTGCGGGGCGGCTCGGGAGCCGCCCCAAGGCCCTGAGCGTTGCGGGGCGCATCCGGATTCCGATGCGCCCCGCAACGCCACCTCATGGCCGCTGTTGTGCGCGGGCACGGCCGTGGTGGACGTCTCGGGCGCGTGTGTCGAAGCGGACCGTTGATGCCGCTGATCGATCTCGCATGCAGCTGCCGGCAGGAGCTGGTTCCCTGATCGCTGCCATGAGCTCGTGGCCTCCGGGTGCCGAAGAGCAACGTTCTCAGAGCGTCGGCCAGACCTGGGTCAGCGATGACGCGGTGAGGACGTGGTCCGGACGCCCCTGCCCGACGAGGCGGCCGTCCCGGAGGAGGAGGCAGGCGTCCGCCGCGCGCGCCACCTCGAGATCGTGCGTGGCCTGGACGATCGTCACCCCGTCGGCCACCAGTGCCGTCAGCAGCGCGCCGATCCGCTCCCTTGCCTCCGGATCCAGGCCGGTGGTCGGCTCGTCGAGGAGTAGCAGGTCCGACTCCTGCGCCAGGCCCTGCGCGATGAGCGTGCGTTGACGCTGTCCGCCGGACAGCTCGCCCAGCTGGCGTGAGGCGAGGTCGCCGATGCCGAGCCGGTCGAGCACCGCGTCCACGGTCGCGTGGTCACGTGCGGTCAGCCGCCGCCACGGACCGCGCTCGCCCCAGCGCCCCATTTCCACGGTCTGGCGAACGGTGAGGGGAAGAGTGTCGCCGACCGCTCCGCGCTGCGGCACGAAGGCCGGCGGCCGGTCGCCGGTGCGGAGGAGGTCGCCGGATGTCGGCTTGATCACACCGGCGAGTACGGCGAGCAGGGTCGACTTGCCGCTGCCGTTCGGGCCGACGAGCACCGTGGTGGTCAACTCGTTTATCTCACCGCTGACTTGATGGAGTACTGGCCGTCCCGGATAGCCGGCGCACAACCCCGAAAAGCGGAGGGGGGTGGTCCGGTCGAGGGTCGGGGCGGATGAGGGGCGCTGTGTATTGAACATGATTTTCATTGTAGTGTCCGGGCCATGGAATGGTTGACGGTCCCGTTCGAGGTGGCCTTTGTGCAGCGAGCCCTGTGGGGCGGGATGCTGGTATCCGCTATCTGCGCCCTGGCGGGCACCTGGGTAGTACTGAGGGGGATGGCCTTCCTCGGTGACGCCATGTCCCACGGGCTGCTGCCGGGGGTCGCGGTCGCCGCGCTCCTCGGGGGCAATCTGATGGTGGGCGCGGTGGTCAGCGCCGTCGTCATGACGGCAGGCGTCACCGCCCTGGGCCGTACACCGAGACTGTCGCAGGACACCGGCATCGGGCTGCTGTTCGTGGGCATGCTCTCGCTCGGCGTGATCATCGTGTCCCGCTCGCAGTCCTTCGCGGTCGACCTGACCGGATTCCTCTTCGGGGACGTCCTCGCGGTCAGGCAGCAGGATCTCCTCGTGCTCGCCGCGGCCTTGCTCGCGGCGCTGGCCGTGT
The DNA here is from genome assembly GCF_028747205.1 of Streptomyces sp. CA-278952. NCBI lineage: Bacteria > Bacillati > Actinomycetota > Actinomycetes > Kitasatosporales > Streptomycetaceae > Streptomyces > Streptomyces sp. CA-278952. Next base: position 318,553 of record NZ_CP112880.1, on the reverse strand, counting down.
CGGTCCTCGGCCACCGTGCCTTCCTGGCCCTGGCGTTCGACGCGCGCAAGGCCCACACCCTGGGGCTGCGGCCGCGCCTGGCCCACGCCGTGCTCCTCGGCCTGCTCGGTCTGGCGATCGTCGCCTCGTTCCACATCGTGGGAACGCTGCTCGTCCTCGGACTGCTCATCGCACCGCCGGCGGCCGCTCTGCCCTGGGCTCGCTCCGTGCGCGGGGTCATGGTGCTCGCCGCCCTGGTCGGCACCTCGGCCACGTTCGGCGGCCTGCTGCTGTCCTGGCATCTGAGTACCGCGGCCGGCGCGACTGTCGCGGCCCTGGCGGTGAGCCTGTTCTTCCTCTCCCACGTGCTGTCCGGGGTGCGCGACCGCCGTACGAGCCAGGTCCGCTCCCCGGCGGCACCCCTCATCGAAGCCAACTGAAAGAAGTCAGAGGCGATCCCCATGACCGTCCGCAGAAACGTCACTCCGTGGGCATCTGCCGCACTGGTGCTCACCGCGCTGCTCACCACGAGCTGCGCGGGGGAGGAGCCCGACACCGGGCGGCCCGCGGCGAATCCCCCGTCCGCCACTCCGCACGGGTACGTCGAGGGAGCGAAGGAGGCCGCCGAGCAGCAGTCCCGGCTTCTCCTGAACGACCCCGGCAGCGGGAAGACCAGGGTCCTCGACCTCGTCACCGGCAAGGTCCACAGGACGGCCGAGGTGAAGGACGCCGTCCGGCTGGGCATGGACGGCAGGTTCGGCTACCTCCAAGCGGCCGACGGCACCCATGTGCTCGACAGCGGCGCCTGGATGGTGGATCACGGAGACCACGTCCACTACTACAGCGCGCCGACGCGGGACGTGGGCGGGCTTCCGGCCGGCAGCCAAGCGCACATCCGCAGTGACGTCGCCGTCACCGCGGTGACCGACGAGAACGGCCGCACCGTCCTCTACGACCGCAGCAAGCTGGAGAAGGGGCAGATCGCAACTCCTCGGACGCTGCGCGGCACCTTCAACGGCGCCGTCGTGCCGTACGAGGCACACCTGCTCGCCTTCGTGACCAAAGGCGGCACCACGCAACTCGTCGTCCTCGACCGCAAGGGCGAACGCGTGGCTTCCCCCGACGTGACGTGCGAAGCGCCCCAGGGGGACGCCGTCACCCGGCGCGGCGTGATTGTCGGCTGCGCGGACGGCGCTCTGCTCGTGCGTGCGCAGGGCGGCTCGTTCACTGCCGAGGAGATCCCGTACGGAGAGCACGTACCGGCGCAGGAACGAGCCACCGCCTTCCGCCACCGACCTGGCAGCGACACCCTCACCGCCCCGGCCGGATCCGGCGCCGTCTGGGTCCTCGACGTCACCGAGCGGACCTGGAAGCGGGTGGACACCGGGCCCGTCGTCGCGGTCAACACGGCCGGCGAGGGCTCCCCGCTGCTCGTTCTGGAGACCGACGGATCGGTGCACGGCTACGACATCGCGACCGGAAAACAGACCGCACGCACCAAGTCACTGCTGACAGCGGGGAAGCAGGACGACTCCGACGGCAACGCCCCCGTCATCGAGGTCGACCGCAGCCGCGCCTACGTCAACGACCCCGAGGGCAAGCAGGTGTTCGAGATCGACTACAACGACGGCCTGCGGATCGCGCGCTCCTTCGACCTGGACGTCAAGCCGGTCCTCATGGGGGAGACCGGACGATGATCCGCACCGAGGTAAACCACCGCGCGAGGGTGGGCACCGCTCGCCCGCGACATCTGATAGCGGGTCTGCTCGCCCTCGTGACGGCCATGACCGTCACCGCCTGCACCACCGACGAAGACCGGCCCAGCATTGTCGTCACGACCAACATCCTCGGCGACGTCACCCGCGAGATAGTCGGCGACGAGGCCGACGTCACCGTCCTGATGAAGCCCAACGCCGACCCGCACTCCTTCGGCCTGTCGGCGGTGCAGGCCGCCGAGCTGGAACAGGCCGATCTGGTCGTCTACAACGGCCTGGGCCTGGAGGAGAACGTCCTGCGGCACGTGGACGCCGCCCGCGAGTCGGGTGTCGCCACCTTCGCGGCCGGCGAGGCGGCCGACCCGCTCACCTTCCACACCGCCGCCGACGGCGGCCCCGAGGGCGAGGAAGGGCAGCCCGACCCGCACTTCTGGACGGACCCCGACCGGATGCACAAGGTCACCGGCCTGATAGCCGACCAGGTCGTCGAGCACGTCACCGGCGTGGACCCCGGCACGATCCGGAACAACGCCGACCGCTACGCGAAGCAACTCGCCGGCCTCACCACCTGGATGGAGGAGTCCCTCGGCCGCGTCCCCGCGGACCAACGGGCCCTGGTCACCAACCACCACGTCTTCGGCTACCTCGCCGACCGCTTCGGCTTCGAGGTGATCGGCGCCGTCATCCCCAGCGGCACCACCCTGGCCTCACCCAGCTCCTCGGACCTGCGCTCCCTCACCGAGGCGATGGAGGGAGCAGGCGTACGCACCGTCTTCGCCGACTCCTCCCAGCCCAAACGGCTCGCCGAGGTACTGCGAGCGGAAATGGGCGGCGGGGTCCGTGTCGTCGAACTCCACTCGGAGTCCCTGACCGCCAAGGGCGCGGGCGCGGACACCTACCTGCGGATGATGCGCGCCAACACCACCGCCATGGTCACCAGCCTGACCGGCGACTGACCCTCCCAGCCTTCCCGGAGCACCCGCCATCGGGTGCCCGTTCGTCGTACCCCCATGCCGCCACCGCGCGGTGCAGAAAGGAACAGCCCGATGAACAAGTCGATACGCGGCAGGGCCCTCACGGGCACGGCACTGGCCCTGACCGTCTCCATGGCCCTGACCGCCTGCGGAGGCGAAGGTTCCGCCACCGACACCAAGTCCGACGAAACCGCCAACGCCACGCCCGCGGCGGCGGTCGAGGAGCCGCTGGTCGCCACCTTCGACGGCGGCCTCTACATCCTCGACGGCGAGAGCCTCGAGCTCACCGAGACCATTGACCTGCCCGGCTTCAACCGGGTCAACCCCGCAGGCGACAAGGACCACGTCATGGTCTCCACCGACAGCGGATTCCGTGTCCTGGACGCCACCGGCCAGGCCCTCACCGACATCGAGTACAAGGGCGCCAAGCCGGGCCACGTAGTCCGCCACGCCGCGAAGACCGTGCTCTTCACCGACGGCACCGGAGAGGTCAACGTCTTTGACCCCACCGCACTGACCAGCGGCAAGAAGCCGGCAGGACGCACCTACACGTCCGCCGAGGCGCACCACGGTGTCGCCATCGAGCTGGCCGACGGCAGACTCCTGAGCACCCTTGGCACCGAGGAGAAGCGCACCGGCGCGCTGGTGCTGGACCGGAACAACAAGGAGATCGCGCGCAGCGAGGACTGCCCCGGTGTCCACGGTGAGGCCGCCGCCAAGGACGAAGCCGTCGGCGTCGGCTGCGAGGACGGCATCCTGATCTACAAGGACGGCACGTTCACCAAGATCGATTCCCCGGACGACTACGGCCGCATCGGCAACCAGGCCGGCAGCGACGCCTCGCCCGTTCTGCTGGGTGACTACAAGACCGACCCCGAGGCCGAGCTGGAACGCCCCACCCGCGTCTCCCTCATCGACACCGAGAAGAAGAAGCTGCGCCTGGTCGAACTCGGCACCAGCTACTCCTTCCGCTCACTGGCCCGCGGCCCGCACGGCGAGGCCCTCGTCCTCGGCACTGACGGCGCCCTTCACGTCATCGACCCGGACACCGGCAGGATCGAGAAGAAGATCCCCGTCGTGGGCGCATGGCAGGAGCCGCTGGACTGGCAGCAGGCCCGGCCCACCCTGTTCGTGCGCGGACACGTCGCCTACGTCTCCGAACCCGGCAAGAAGACGCTGCACGCCCTCGACGTGGAGACGGGGAAGAAGCTCACCTCCGTCACCCTGCCGAAGAGCACCAACGAGCTGTCGGGCGTCGTCGCCGGACACTGACCTCACCGGCCGCGCCCGTGCCCTCGCCGCCAAGGCTGACGCCGCGGTGGCGAGGGCGCACGCCTGCCCTGCCCGGGCAGCGGATCTCACCGAACTCGGCGGTGCCGCCGGTACGGCCGAGAGATCCGAACCCGCACCGGGAATCAGGCGGCGACGAGCTCCCGCTCGCGGTCCGGCGCCCGGACCTCGGTCTCCTTGTTCGGCAGTGCGAGCCGGAAGACCTTGTGCCACGCGGAGAAGACCTGCTTGGGCAGCGGGCCGGTGACGTACTCCAGCTCGTACTTCGCGAACAGCGCGCGCACCTTCACCGCGACCTCGGCGTACCGGTTGCTCGGCAGGTCCGGGAAGAGATGGTGCTCGATCTGGTGCGACAGGTTGCCGGTCATGAAGTGCATGGCCTTGCTGCCGCTGATGTTCGCCGAGCCCATCATCTGGCGCAGGTACCACTGGCCGCGCGTCTCGCCCACGATCGACCGGCGCTCGAAGACCTGGACGCCCTCGGGGAAGTGCCCGCACATGATCACCGAGTGGGTCCAGACGTTGCGGACCAGGTTCGCGGTGAACGTGGCGGCGAGTGTGGGGAGGAACGACGGGCCCGACAGCAGCGGGTGGATCACGTAGTCCTTGAGCACCTGCTTGCGGATCTTCCGTCCCACGGCCTTGGCCCGTGCGCGGAATTCGGGGTTCTTGCGGCGGCGCTTGGAGAGGTTCTTGCCGAGCTCCAGGTCGTACGCCGCGATGCCGTACTCGAAGAAGCAGGCGTTGAGGAAGTTCCACAGCGGCTGGCCGAGGTGGAAGGGGTGCCACTTCTGGTCCTCGTCGACGCGCATGATGCCGTAGCCGAGGTCGTTGTCCTTGCCGATCACGTTGGTGTACGTGTGGTGCAGCTCATTGTGCGAGTGCTTCCACTGCTCGGACGGCGAGACGTGGTCCCACTCCCAGGTGGTGGAGTGGATCTTCGGGTCCCGCATCCAGTCCCACTGGCCGTGCAGGATGTTGTGGCCGATCTCCATGTTGTCCATGATCTTCGCCACGGACAGCCCGGCGGTGCCGAGCAGCCACGCCGGCGGGAAGAGCGAGAACAGCAGCACGCCCCTGCTGACCAGCTCGAGCTTGCGCTGCGCCGCGATCACCTTGCGGATGTAGGCGGCGTCTCTCTCGCCGCGGCCGGCGATCACCTCGTCGCGGATCGCGTCCAGCTCGCGGCCCAGCTCCTCGATCTGCTCCGAGGTCAGGTGGGCGGTGGGGTCGATGGCGGTCAAGGTGCTCCTACCGTTCGATGTCGCACGGGCCCGCGGCGGCGGACACGCAGGTCTGGATGAGGACGCCCGGCTCGGCCTCGGTGATCCCGCCGGTGCGCAGGTCGCGGACGGCGCCCGCCTTGAGCGGCGTGACACAGCCGAAGCAGATGCCCATGCGGCACCCGGAGGGCATGAGCACACCGGCCTCCTCACCGATGTCCAGCAACGGCGTGGCGCCGTCCGCGGCGACGGTCTTGCCGGAGACGCTGAACGTGACCTCGCCGCCGTCACCGGCGACGACGATGCCGGGGCGGAAGCGTTCGGTGTGCAGGCGCTCCAGGACGCCGTGCCCGGTCCAGTGCTCTTCGGCCGCGTCGAGCAGGCCCGCGGGGCCGCAGGCCCAGGTCTCGCGCTCGGCCCAGTCGGGTACGAGTTCGTCGAGACGGGCGATGTCGAGCACGCCGTCCGTGTCGGTGTGCACCTCGATGAGACGAAGCTTCCCGTCCGCGACCAGATCGTGCAGTTCGTCGCGGAAGATCACATCCTGCGGCCGTGGCGCGCAGTGGACCATGACGACGTCGTCGAGCTCGGTGTCGCGCAGCATGCCCATCACGGGCGTGATGCCGCTGCCGGCCGTCAGGTAGAACACCTTGGCGGGTTTGGCCTGCGACAGCACGAAGTCGCCGGTCGGCTGGTCGAGCTGGATCAGCGTGCCAGGTTTCGCCCTGCGGACCAGGTGGTTGCTGACCTTGCCGTCCGGGATCGCCTTCACGGTGATCGTGAAACGGCCGTCCCGGCGATGTGTCGGCGAGGTCAGGGAGTACGCACGCCACAGGCGCACCCCGTCGACGTCGACCCCGATCCGCACGTACTGACCGGCGGTGTGGCCGCGCCAGCCCCGTCCCGGCCTGATCACGACCGTCGCGGCGTCACCCGTCTCGGGGTGCACGGCCTCGATGCGCCCACGCAGGTCGGCGCCCTCACGCAGCGGGCTGACCAGGTCGAGGTAGTCCGACGGCAGCAGCGGCGTCGTGACCATCTCCAGCAGTTTCCACGCCCTACTGCGGAGGGCTGCACTCGTCATGACCCCAGCTTGCTGCGCCCCATGGCGTAAAGTCCTGACCGCAGGACGTGAATCTGATCAGCTGAATTGTTCGCAGGGAACAAAAAGTGAGCCATGCAATCCGGAGGGCCAGCGAACTGGCCCTGGACGAAACGACGGTCACCGCCCTTCGGGCCGCTCTGAGGACCACCGCCGACGAGGTCGTCCAGGCGATCATCGACGAGGTCCCTTCCTACGCCAACGCCCTTTCGGGCCGCATGGGCGGCACCATCCGCCGAGCCGTCCGTACCGCCCTGGGGCACTACCTGGACCTCGCGAGCAGCAGCGCCACAGGTGGCGACGGCGGTGACGCGGCCTACGAGCTGGGCCGCGGCGAGGTGCGCGACGGCCGTTCGATGGACGCTCTGCTCAGCGCCTACCGCGTCGGCGCCCGCGTCGCCTGGCGCTGCCTCGCAGCGGGTGCCGTACCCGCGGGTCTGCCCGCCGCCGAGGTCGCCAAGTTCGCCGAGCTGACCTTCGCCTATATCGACGAGCTCTCCGCCGCGAGCGCCGCGGGACACGCCGACGAACTCGCCGCCCGGGGCAGGGCCCACGAGCGCCACCTGGAGCACCTGGCCCGCGACCTCCTCGCGGGCGCCAGCCCGGACGTACTGCTGGCCTCCGGCCAACGGGCCGGGTGGCAGACTCCGGTTTCGCTGACCGCGGTCCTGCTGCCCGCCGCCCAGGCCCGGCCTGCCTACCGCACACTCGACCCGAACACCCTGGTCCTCGACGATCTGGCGGATGCCACCGGGGTGCTGCTCGTCCCCGACGCCGACCGGCCGCATCTCCTGCGGCAGCTGACCGACCGCACAGCCGTGGTCGGCCCGGCCCGGCCGTGGACGCGTGCGTCCGCCTCGTACGCACGCGCCGCACGCGCCCGCTCCCTCTCCCCGGATATCCGTGACACCGAGGACCACCTGCCCGAGTTGGTGCTGAGCGCCGACGTGGACGCATTCGGGGACCTGCGTGCCCGAGCCCTCGCGCCCTTGGGGACCTTGCCCGTCGCGACCGCGCGGCGGCTGGAGGAGACGCTGCGGTCGTGGCTGCTGCACCAGGGCAGACGGGACGAGGTGGCGGCGGAACTGTTCGTCCATCCCCAGACGGTCCGGTACCGGATGTCGCAACTGCGGGAGCTGTTTCCGGATCTCGCATCGCCACACCGGGTCCTCGAACTGACGCTGGCGGTCGGTCTTCGGACGGTGCCGGCCGGTACACCGCGCGAGGGATGATGGGACGGAACGACGCCGACGTGAGGGCAGGAGCTTCCATGGCACATCGGGTTCACCGCCCCCGTGAGGACGCGGAGTTCGATTTCATCCTCGGGATGAGCGGAGTTCCGGTCCTCGCGTACTTCACCGGGACATGGCCCAAGGCGGTCGAGCCCTGCCGGGCGATGGACCTCGTCGTGGGTGGCATCGCCGACGACTGCGCGGGGCGCCTGACGGTCGTCCGCGCCGACATCACGCGTTGTCCGGCGGCAACCGAGAGATACGGGGTCACTGGAGCCCCGGCCTACGTCCTGCTGAAGGAGGGGGAGCCGGTGGCGCACGGCGCGGGGCCCATGACCATCGCCGAGGTACGGCGGTTTCTGGCCGGCCACCTCTGAGCTGCCGCTGCGGCACGTGGCCGCGAGGCCTGTCACGTCCCGTCCAGGGAAGCCGCGCCGCCCGGGAAACCCCCACGCCGACGCCGTCGGAGAGATCCGGGCCGGCCGATGCGTGGGGGAGGGGAGCGGAGCGCGGGCCGGGTTCCGGACCCCGCGGAGCTCGGCTGTTCCGCAGCGGCCGGCTCAGTCTCCGGCAGAAGGCGTCAGGCCGACGACCCACTGTCGATGACCAGGTCGGTGCCGACGACCGCGCCGGCGGCGGGCGACGCGAGGTAGAGCACCGCGGCCGCCACTTCATCGGCCTCCGCGACCCGGCCGAGCGGGTTCTCCGTCTTCACCCGCTCGGCACGGCCGGCCTCGGTCTCGCCGGGTCGCAGTGACATGGGAGCGGCGGAGGCGCCGGGGCTGACGGCGTTGATGCGGATGCCCTGGTGGATGTGGTCGAGCGCGGCGGCGCGGGTCAGCGCGGAGACCGCTGCCTTGGAGGTGATGTACGCGGCGGCGTTCGGGATCCGCAGGTGTGCGCCCAGATTGGAGGAGACGTTGACGATGGTGCCGCCGCCGTTCTCCTTCATGTGGGCGATCTCGTGCTTCATGGCCAGCCAGACGCCGGTGACATTGGTCCGCAGCACCGCGTCCCAGTCCTCCTCGCTCACCTCGCCGACGGGGACCGCACCCCGGAATATCCCGGCGTTGTTGACCGCGATGTCCAGTCCGCCGAAGTGGGCGACGCTCTCCCGCACGAGATCCTGGAGCCGCTCGGAGTCGGTGACATCGGCGGTGACGGCGGCGGCTGTTCCTCCGGCTGCCTCGATGAGGCCGACCGTCTCGTCCAGCGAGGCCGCGGTGCGTCCCGCGGCGACGACGGAAGCGCCCTCGGCGGCGAAGGCGAGCGCGATGGCGCGGCCGAGGCCGGAGCCCGCGCCGGTGACGAGGACGGTCTTGCCGGTGAAGCGGTTCATTTCGGTGACTCCTTCGTGAGTGATGGACTACTTGGTGCGGTGGTTCAGGAGGGCCGCGACGGCGAGGGCGGCCCCCGTCGCGGCCAGGGACCAGGGGTCGCTGTCGAGCGTGAGCACGACGGCGAAGAGGACGGTCGGGCCGCATTCCATCGCGGTGTTCAGCACGCCGCCCGCGAGCCCGGTCTGCTGCCGCGGTACCCGTTCGGTGGCGAGCACGGCGGCTCCGGCGAAGGAGGCCGCGGCGCCGGCCGGCAGCAGCACGAGGCCCGGCAGCAGCCCGTACGCGTACGAGGTGTGCGTATCGAACCCGGTGAGAGCGAGGAGGACGAGCCCGCCCGCGCCCGTGCCCAGCCCGGCGGCCGTGACGGTTCGGGCTCCGTACCGGCCGATGAGCGGTCCTGCCACCCGGCCCGAGGCGAGCAGCGCGACGGCGAACGGCACGAAGGCGGCCGAGGTCTGCAACGGTGACCAGTCGCGCTCCTGCTGGAGGTGGAGTGAGAGAACCACGAACGTCATCGCGGTCCCGCAGGAGCTCAGCGCGACGGCTGTGAGGGCCACGGCCCGCCGCCGGTCGAACAGGAAGCCGGGGGGCAGCAGGGGGTCGCGGGCCCGGCGCTCGGCGTACCAGAACGCGACCAGCAACGCGGTCCCGCCGAGCAGCGGCACGAGCACGCCGGCCGACGATCCGGGGCGGGCGTCGGTGACGACGAGCCCGTAACTGGCAAGGGTGATCCCGGCGGTGGCGAGCAGAGCACCGGGCAGGTCGAGACTTCTGCCCGAGTCCGGTGCCGTGTCCGGCAGCAGCCGGGGCGTGAGGGCGAGGGCTGCGATCGCCACCACGACGGGTACCGCGAAGGTCCAGCGCCAGGAAAGCAGCGCCGAGATGACCCCGGAGAGCAGATGGCCCGCCGTCGCGCCGAGCACCGAGAGCCCGCCCCAGGTGGCCATCGCCCTGCCGTACGCGGCGGGGGAGGGGAAGACGGCGCGCAGCACGGTCATGGCGGCCGGCGCGACGAGGGCCGCGCCCACGCCCTGGGTGAAGCGCGCCGCGAGCAGTGCCTCGACACCGGGGGCGAGCGGGGCGGCGGCCGAGGCGATGGCGAAGAGGACAAGACCGGCGATGAGGGCGCGCCGCCCGCCATAGCGGTCGGCGAGGCGTCCGCCGAAGAGCAACAGCCCGGCGAAGGTCAGGCCGTAGGCGGTGCTGAGCAGGATCACGTCGGCGCGCTCCAGGGCGAGTTCGCGAGCAACGCGGGGCAGCGGTATGGCGATCGCGGCGAGCGTGAAGATCAGCGTGGCCTGGATGCCGCCGAGGAGGACGAAGGCGCACCTGTGCTGTGTGGCGGTGACGCGCTCGGTGCCCGTTGCGGCCATACTTCCCCCTGATATTTGACCGATCGGTCCATTATGCGGACGCGCGAAAGCGGCCTGACGGCTCCGGCGGGTGTGATGTCGGGTGTGATGGCGGGTCTGATGCGGTGTGATTCAGTCCAGCAGGGACAGTGCCTGTTCGGTCGCGTCTCGCACCCGGGCGGGATCGCTGGACGCCTTGCCGACGATGCGTACGCCCTGCAGCAGGACGAGCAGCATGTGGGCCAGTGCTCGCGGATCACGGCCCTCGGGGAGCTCTGCCTGGGCCTGGGCGCGCACGAGCGAGGAGTGCAGCAGGGTCTCGATGTGATCCCAGCTGATCTCGACCCGGCGGGCTGCCGCGGGGTCGTGCGGGGCCAGCTCGGCTGCGGTGTTGGTGACGAAGCAGCCGTTCAGCCGTTCTTCCGGAGAGGCGGCCTCCGCGGCGAAGCGGCGCACCAGCCTCCGTACCGCGGGCAGTGCGGGGCCGGGCTGGGACAGCTCGGACATGAGAAGCGGGTCGCGCGTCTCGGCGTACCGGTCCATGGCCTTCAGATACAGCTCGTGCTTGCTGCCGAAGGTCGCGTAGATGCTGGCGCGGCCGATGCCGAGGTGCTCGACGAGATCGGTCACCGATGTCGCTTCGTAGCCGCGCCGCCAGAACAGCTCAAGAGCCGACTGCAGCGCGGCGTCCGGATCGAATTCCTTGGTCCTGGCCATGTCGAAGACCCTAGTCTTATCTGGACTGGTCGGTCAATAATCGAGTGCGTCAGGCCTGCGAGGCAGCGGAACGCACGAAGTCGAGCGTCACTGCGCACCACTTCACGTCTTCGGTGCGCTCCGCGGTGCCACCAGAGGGGGTAACGCTATGCCGCGACGTGGATGCCCACCAAGCCCGGAAACAGCCGACGGCGGACCGCCGCGTATGGCCGGGACCGTCAGGAGGGCCGTGGCGTCGTCCGCGTGGGAACGAAGTGACCGTTCAGCCAGAGAATGCCGAAGTTACCTCGTGCACAGGAACCAACGCGGCCTTCGGTCGTGCAGTGCGTGCCCCGGGCTGCCTGTCAGGCGACCGTCCCTCCAGCGTTGCGGATCAGCCGCTGGAGCACTTTCAGCGTGGTGACGTAGTCCGTGTCGTCGATGCCCTCGTGGAGGGCGGCGCGGATCGCGGGGGCGTTCCGCGCGAGGTCGACGCGGGCCTGTTCGCCCTCCTCCGTGATCCACAGCCGGTGGTCGGCGTCCCGGGTCAGCCGGCCGCGCTCCAGGAGGACCTCGGCCTCTGCCGCGAGATCGTCCTCGGGGCGGATGTAGGAGGTCATGGCCTCCCGCAGCTCGGGCAGGGTCATCCCCTCGCCCTCGGGGGAGATATCGTTCGCCGACAGGTTGCGCAGCAGCCAGAACTGGGGCTGGGTGTAGCCCCTTTCGGCTTGCTGGGCCCGGGTGTACGCGATGAGTGCCTCGTAGGCGACACCGGTCCAGTACGCGGCGGGCTGTCCGGCGAGTTCGGTGTCGGAGATCTGCTGGGTCGTCATGGGTCGTTCCTTCCGGGCGTTTCGGTGCGGAGCCTGCACGCTGTGCAGGTCATGCAGGGAACGTACGACCTCAAGTGCGGTTGAGGGCAAGCGGGTGATCTGCAAGCGGTGCTGTGCGGCGGCTGCGCGTTCCCCTCGCGTCCCACGGCTTTCAGCACCTCGGGTCTCCTCCTCGCCCCCCGCGGCGCTGCGGGGGGCGACGGGCCGTGGGCGGCACGCGGCGGCCATGTCCCGCTCGCCGTGCGGGAGTCGGTCAGGCGCGAGTCGTGGCTTGCGCTGCTTCGCAGTGGTGCAGCAGGTCCCTGGAGAAGCTGTCGGAGTTCCGCTCCGCGCGGCGCACCCGGTGGATGTGTGCGGCGCGGGTGGGCTGGAGGCGGCGGCGCATGTGGCCCCGGCCGCCGCCGGTGATGTTGAGGAGCACGGAATCGTCGGGCGTGATCGTGCGGTCCTGCACGGCGCGGCGCAGACCGGCCAGCGCCACCGCGGCGGCGGGCTCGATGTCGACACCCTCGACTTCGGCGAAGAGGGCGCCCGCGGCGAGCGCGTCCTCGCGTCCGGCCAGCAGCATGCGGCCGTTCGACCCGGTCAGGCAGTCGCGCACCCCGCCGGCGACGGCGTAGGGCGGGCGGGCGTTGGTGAGCTCGTCGGCCAGGCATCGCTCGGCGGCTTCCTCAGGACGTTCTCCAGCGTCCGGAATCGCGTCGTCGCGCTCGGCGCGCCACGCGTCGTACAGGGGTGCGTACTCGGCGTTCTGGCAGAGCATCAGCCGTGGCAGGCCTTCGCTCGCGCCCGCCCGCACCAGACGGTCGGCGGCCTCGTGCACGGCGATGGCGCCGGCCGCGCTGCCGACGGCCTGCACATAGACGTCCGCGGGCCGCGGCATCGCCTCGACCGCCGAGAGCCAGACCGTGCCGAGCCCCGCCCGGCGCGCGACGTTGCGCGTACCGCCCTCGACCTGGCCACCCATCCGCAGCGCCAGCGCGTCGGCGTAGGCGATTGTCTCGGCGTAGTCCGCGCCCTCCAGCGCCAGCAGCCGTACGCAGGGGGCGAGCGGTTCGGTGAACTCCAACCGCTCCACGCCCGTTTCGGGCACGACGACGACGCACGGCAGCGCATGACGCGAGCAGAGCCGCGCGAAGGCGGCAGCGGTGTTGCCCACCGAGGCGACGACGAGCGTGGGGGGGTTCTCCGGGAGCCGGCCGAGCACGCAGTACGCCTCCAGCTCCTTGAACGTGGCCGTCTCCAGCCGCGCGCCCCGCTCGGGCCAGTACCCGCTGAAGGAGACCCACAGGTCCGGCAGCCCCAGGGCGGCGCCGAGCCGCGTCGCCGGGTACACGACGGCGCTGCCGGCGTCCGGAACGGTACGGCGCACGGGCAGCCAGTCCCGGTAGCGGAACATCCCGTCGGTCTGCGGCCGGGGCGTGAACTCCCGCCGCTTGTAGGAGGTCTGGAGCAGGCCGGGCGCGTGCGACCTGGGGCAGCCGAGGGCCAGCCCGTCGTCGGCACCCTGCCATCCGCACACGGGGCAGGTCAGGGCGTAGTGCAGAGTCATCGTGCTCCCCTTGTACGGATGGTCGGCGCCCGGCGGGCGGTTCACAGGGCGGCCGGTGGGACCGGCCGCGAAAAGATGCGTGTTCTTGCGGGGCCGCCCAGTGCCGTTGCGGGTATCGGCACCGCGGCGGAGTACGGCTTGTCGCGGCCGGAAGCCGTGGCGAACTCATCACTCAAGTCACCGATTCGCAAGCGGGAGACGCGGAACCCGCAAGAACACCGTTTCGGTGCGCAAGGGGACTTGCTCGTGAGCGGCGACCACCCGATTCCGGGGGAGTAAAATTCGCGGCTCCCGGTCCACCCTGCGGTATCTACGGGGTGGTGCAGAAAACATACCCGTGAGCATACCGTCCACAGTATGGACAGGCCAGTGTGCGCAGTAGGTGAAGCGTATTACGCGGACACCGGCTTCACGGGATTTCCGTGATCTCCACGGAGTATTTCCGCACTGTTTCGCCGGTGGTGTGCGGGGATTTTCCCGGGATTGCTACGCTGTACGCTCACCCGCAGCCGCCGACCTGTCGGCTTTCGCCGGGTTGGCAGGAGGCTCTTCCGGTATGTCGTGGTTGCAGGACTTTTTGGACTCGGTGTCGTCCGTCCCGCTGCCGGCCACTCTGGCTTTCGCCGCCGCGTTCAGCGCGGCCGAGTCGGGCCTGGCGGTCGGTGCGGTGGTGCCGGGGGAGACGGTCGTCATCGTGCTCGCCGCCGCCATGCCGGGCCCGGTCGCGCTGGCCGCCCTCTTCGTGATCGTCGCCGTCGCGGGGAGCGCGGGTGACCACGTCGGCTACCTGCTGGGCAGACGGTACGGGGAGCGCGTGCGGGACCTGGGGGTGGTCCGCAGATGGGGGCAGGGCCGCTGGGACGAGGCGATGCGCTTCCTCCACCGCTACGGCGCCTGGGCGGTCTTCCTGACCAGGCTGGTGCCCCTGGTGCGCACCCTGACCCCGGCGGCCGCCGGGGTCGCGGGGGTGCGCTACCGCAGCTTCCTGCCCGCCTCGCTCGCGGGCGCGATGACCTGGGCTGCGCTTTACGTCGGCCTCGGCGCGCTGGCGAAGGCGTCCGTCGACCGGATCGAGGCGCTGTCGGGCCGCGTCGGCTGGGCCGTACTGGCCACCCTGGTGCTGCTCGTCGGGCTACGTCTTCTTGTTCGCGGGCGCGCGGCGCGCAAGCCGGAGCAGTGAGAATGAGGCCTTGGACTCGTTCGGCGGCCGCTTGAATCCTCGCAGCGCCAGCAGGCACATCACCGTGATCAGGCCCGCGCTGCTCAGCAGGGCCCCGAGCAGCGAGTTCCCCAGGTCCCAGCCCAGCGCGAGCTTCCGCGAGGCGTCCACGGCGTACGTCAGCGGGTTGACCGTGGCGACCACGCGCACCCAGCCGGGCAGTGCCTCGACGGGGATGAACGCGCTGGAAGCGAACATCAGCGGAGACATCACGAAGAAGCCGATGCTGCCCAGCACCTCCACGCTGCGCAGCCAGGCCGCGAGCGCCAGGAAGATCCAGATCATCGACCAGCAGACCAGCAGCGACAGCAGGAACGCCCCCACCAGCCCCACCAGACCGCCGGCCGGTGAGAAACCGAGCCCGAAGCGGGCGCACACCAGGAGCGCCGCGAGCTGAATAGCGACCCGGCAGAGGTCGCCCGAGGAACGCGCGAGGAGCACGTACAGTGGGCGGACCGGCAGGAAGCGGAAGCGCTGCACGATGCCCGACTCGGAGTCCCGCACCAGGCCGACGCCGGCTGCCTGGGCGGAGCCGATGCCGGTGGTGATGAGCAGCGCGGGCACCAGGTAGTCGGTGTACGTGACCCCGGGCGGGAAGAGGTCCGGGTTGGCTATCCGGCCGAAGATCTGGGTGAAGAGCAGCAGCATGACGATCGGCTGCACCGCGGCCAGCACGACGATGCGCGGGTCCCCGCAGATCGCCCCGATCTGCCGCGCCGCCAGCACCCACAGCTGGGCGAGCTCGCGGGGCTGTGAGGATTCGCCGCTGTGCGGCGGCGGGGTGTCGGGCACGGCCGCGACCGAAGGGCCAGGTCCGGGCGCTGCCACGGGGGTGACTGGGTTCATGCCGTGCTCCGGGTCGGGTGCGACGCGCCCCGGCCCGCCGAGGTGAGCGAGAGGTAGACGTCGTCCAGCGTCGGTTCGGACAGTGCCAGGTTCTCGATCGTGCAGTCGGCGGCCACCAGGATCTGCACGATTCTGGCCAGATCGGCGGAGGCGTCGACGGGGATCAGCAGGCGCCGCTCGTCGGCCTCCTGCGTGGGCTGGAAGCCGTGCAGCCGCAGCGCGGCGATCGCCTGGGCGGGTTCGGCGTGGTCGATGGCGACGTGCACCGACCTGCTGCCCGTCTCCTCCTTGAGGTCCGCCGTGGTCCCGGAGGCCACTACGGCGCCCGCGCTGAGCACGGCGATCCGGTCCGCCAGGCGGTCGGCCTCGTTGAGATCCTGGGTGGTGAGCAGCACCGTGGTGCCGTTGCCCGCCAGGCCCTCGACGATCTCCCAGAGGTTGACGCGGCTGACGGGGTCGAGGCCGGTGGTGGGCTCGTCGAGGAAGAGCACCACAGGGTCGGCGACGAGGCTCATGGCGAGATCCAGCCGCCGCCGCATACCGCCGGAGTAGGTGCGTGCCGGACGGTCGGCGGCGGCCCCGAGGCCGAAGGCGTCGACGAGCTCCCCGGCCTTGCGGCGCGCGTCGCGCGGCCGGGAGCCGAGGATGCGGGCGATGAGCACCAGGTTCGCGACGGCCGAGAGCCGGCCGTCGACGGAGGTGTGCTGCGCGGTGACCCCGATGCGCTTGCGGATCTCGCGGCTCTGCGTCCGCACGTCGAAACCGGCGACGGTCGCGCTGCCCGAGGTGGGCTGGAGCAGCGTCGACAGGATGTGGACCAGCGTGGACTTGCCCGCGCCGTTGTGCCCCAGCAGGCCGAGCACCGTGCCGGCGTGCGCCGTGATGTCGACACCGCGCAGGGCTTCGACTGCCCCGAAGCTCTTGCGCAGGCCCTGCGTGCTGATCGTCACCTCGCCCACGGTCGTGCCCCCTCCGGTTCGGGCGTGCTCGCGCGGGCCGCGTCTCGCGCCCGCACCGGGATGCGGACACGGTGCGGGCGTGCGCCGGCCCCTACTTCTGCAGGGAGTCGATCAGGCTCTTGGGCCTGATGTCGGTCCAGTTCTCCTCGATGTAGGCGATGCAGGCCTGCCGGGTGTCCTCCCGGTGCGCGACGGTCCACCCCTTGGGGACGGCGCTGAAGGAGGGCCAGAGCGAATGCTGGTTCTCGTCGTTGACGAGGACCAGAAAGCTGCCGTTCTCGTCGTCGAAAGGATTAGTACTCACAGAACCTCTCCCGTTCAGTCGGGCTGATCTTCATCGCGATACGCCCGTTTTCCTTTTAATCCGGCGCCTACGAGGCCGAGTGACGGTGCGCCGACGTCGGAACCACAGAGGAGCGGGGCGTCGCTCGGCACCATAGCAGAGCATCGCGAGCCGCCGAATCGGAATAGTAGATTCCGGGACTCGTTATCGGGGTGCGACGCGGTCATGTCGTAAACGTCCGATTCCATCCGTCATCGAGGCGCGCCGACGTTAGGGGTGGTGGGTAGGAAACGTTAGGGGTTGCGGGTGGGAGGTTTCCCGCGATGACAGTCGAACTGTTGACGGTCGGAATTTTGGGTGGTTACACTCCCCGTGTTTGCTCTCATGATGGCGAACATCGAGTACTTCAGTTCACAAAAAGCGCAATTACAGGGGGGTGGCGCGGTGTTTCCCACGTGTGGGTCGGGCAGCAGACACGGATGACACTCGCATTTTCTTCCCCCAGAATTCACCCTTGATTTTCGCGTGCGTGGGAATGCGTATCCCCGGGGACCACCTCTCGCTTCCTCCGCACCCCGCTCTTCTTCCCGCTCCGTGGTCTCGCGGCGGGTCCGTCCCTCGCCCCGCAGTGCGGTGCACGGCACCGCGACCACGGGAGTGCTGCCGGCGGACTCGGCCCGTACGGCCCGGCCGCTCGCCCCCCTGCGGCGGCCCCTTCACCCGCTCACGTCATCTGGAGGCCCGGATTCGTATGGCCGACATCCGCGAGGCGCGTAACGTGGCCGATCTGCTGGGCCGTCGCGCGAGTGAGCACCCCGCCCGCGAGGCGCTCCGCTACCTGCACGACGTCGAGACCGGCGACGGCACGTCGCTGACGTACGCGGAGGTGCACCGCGCCGCTTCGGGCGTCGCGCGGGACCTGTCCGGACGGTTCGCCGCGGGAGACCGGCTGCTCCTGCTGCACGGTTTCGGCCCGGCGTTCCTCGCCGCGTTCCTCGGCTGCCTGTACGCCGGGATGGTCGCGGTGCCCGCGCCGCTGCCCGGCCGGTACCGTCACGAACGCCGCCGCGTAATCAGTATCGCGCGCAGCAGCGGTGCAGTCGCGGCGCTCACCGACGACGCGAACACCGAGGACGTCGCCGAGTGGATGCGCGAGGAGGGCCTCACCGGACTGCCGCTGCTGTCCACCGACGGCGCCGCCGCCGAGGCGTCGGCCGATGCCGCGCTCCCCGCCGTGGAGCTGAACCGTGAAACGCTCGCGATGCTCCAGTACACCTCCGGCTCCACCGGCGAGCCCAAGGGCGTGATGGTCAGCCACGGCAACCTGCTGCGGAACATCGAGACCCTCAGTGCGTCGTTCGGCTTCAACTCCCGCACGGTCTTCGGCGGTTGGATCCCGCACTTCCACGACATGGGCCTCATCGGCCAGTTGCTGCCGCCGCTCTTCCTCGGCAGCACGGGCCTCCTGATGAGCCCGTCCGCCTTCATCCGGCGCCCGTACAGCTGGCTCCGGATGATCGACACGTACGACGTCGAGTGGTCGGCCGCGCCGAACTTCGCCTACGACCTGTGCTTGCGGCGGGTCACCGACGCCCAGTTGGAGACCCTGGACCTGTCGCGCTGGCGGTGGGCGGCGAACGGCTCCGAGCCGATCCACGCCGGCACCCTCACCCACTTCGCGAAGCGCTTCGCCCCCACGGGCTTCCGCACCGAGTCGCTGTCGCCCTGCTACGGCCTCGCGGAGTCGACCGTGTACGTCTCCGGAGGGCCGGCGCCCACGATCATGGAGGTCGATGCGGAGATGCTGGAAGCCCGCAAGCTCGCCGCGGCGTCCGAGGGCCGGCCCGGCCGCGCTCTGGTCGGCTGCGGTACCCCGCAGGACGTCGACCTCCGGATCGTCGACCCGGAGACCGGCAGCCGGCTGCCGCCCGGCGCGGTCGGCGAGATCTGGCTGCGCGGCCCGAGCGTCGCGACCGGGTACTGGAACCACCCCACGGCCACCGAGGCGACGTTCGGCGCCACCCTCGACGGCATCGACGGGCGGTACCTGCGCACCGGCGACCTCGGCGCACTGCACGAGGGCGACCTCTACGTCACCGGCCGGATCAAGGAGATGATCACCGCACACGGCCGGAACCTCTACCCACAGGACATCGAGTACGAGCTCCGCGCCGCCCACCCCGAACTCGCCTCCCACGTCGGCGCGGTCTTCACCGTCGCACGACCAGGCACGGACCCGGCACTCGTCCTCACCCACGAGGTCAAGGGCCGGCTCGACGAAGCCGGCCTGAGGGAGTTGGCGCGCGGAATGCGGCAGACCGTGGCCCGCGAGCACGGCATGACCGCGGCCTGCGTCGTCCTGCTGCGCCCGGGCAAGGTACGGCGCACGACCAGCGGCAAGATCCAGCGCGACGCGATGCGCAAGCTCTTCGAGGAAGGCGAGCTGGAAGCCGTGTGGATCCAGGGCGAGGCACCGGGGCGGGATGCCGGAGGCGCTCGCGCATGAGCACTGCACCGCTGGTCACAGGCCAGGCCCCCCATACGCTGCTGCGCGAACTGCTCGACGAACAGGCGCACCCCGGCGGCGCGTTCGACCCCGTCGCCCTGCGTGAACTGGACCGCGACGAGGCGTTCCCCGCCGAACCCTGCCGCGTGCTCGACGAGTTCGGGCTCCCCGCCCACTACGTCCCGGTCGCGCACGGCGGGCGCCTGGACGACCTCGCCGAGTTGATCCGGCTCGTACGCGGTGTCGCCCGGCACGACGTCACCGTCGCCGTCGCGCACGCCAAGACGCTGCTGGGGGCCGCCTCGGTCTGGGTCGCCGACGACGCCGACCAGGCCGACGCCCTCGGCCGCCGGATCGTCGACGGGCAGATCGTCTCCTGGGCGCTCACCGAACGCGGCCACGGCGCCGACCTGCTGGCGGGCGAGCTCACCGCGGAACGTACCGGCGCCGGCTGGCGGCTCGACGGCGAGAAGTGGCTCATCAACAATGCCACCCGCGCCGACCAGCTCTGCGTGCTGGCACGCACGGGCAAGCCCGGCGACGCCCGCGGCTTCGGCCTCTTCCTGGTGGACACCCATGCTCTGGCGCCCGGCAGCCACGAACGCCTCCCGAAGGTCCGTACGCACGGCATCCGCGGCGCGGACATCAGCGGCACCCGCCTGACAGGCGCAACCGTGCCCGTATCCGCGCAGGTCGGCCCCGACGGAGCCGGGCTGGAGATCGTGCTGAAGGCGCTGCAGCTCACCCGCACGGTGTGCACAGGGCTCTCTCTCGGGGCATGCGACCACGCGCTGAGCCTGGCCGTCCGCTTCGCGGCGCAGCGGCGGTTGTACGGGCGCCTGCTGAGCGAACTGCCCCGCGTGCGCCGCATCCTGGCCGACGCCGTCGCCGACCTCCTGCTGATGGAGGCCGTATCCGAGGTGGCGGGCCGCGCCGCGCACGCGCTGCCGCGCGAGATGGCGGTGGTCTCCGCCGTCGCCAAGGCGTACGTACCGGGTACGGCCGACGCGCTGATCGCGGAGCTGGGCGAACTCCTCGGCGTACGGGCCTTCTTCACCGAGGAGTACGCGGAAGGCAGGTTCGCCAAGCTGGAGCGGGACCACCGGATTGTGGCCATCTTCGACGGCAGCACCGACGTGAACCGGCACGCGCTGGTCAAGCAGTTCCCGCTGCTCGCCAGGGCCGCCGCCCGGCGCGCCCCCGACCGCGAGGGACTGGCCGCCGCGGCCGCCCTGCACACCTCGCTCGACCCGTTCGCTCCGCGTGCCCTGACCCTCGCCGGAAACTGGGGCTGCTCGGTGCTTCAGGCGGTGCCCGACGCCGTCGCCCGTACCCGCGAGGAGATCGCCGCGGGTACGGCGCCCGCCGCGCTCGGCCGGCTGCTGGACGCGTTCGCCGCTGCCTGTGCCGAGCTGGAGCGCGAACTGGCCGAGCACAGACCGACGTTGGAGGACGTACCCGCGGCCGACTTCGAGCTCGCCCGCCGCTACGAGCTCTGCTTCGCCGGAGCCGCCGCCCTGCACGTCTGGTCGCACCGGGACGCGCACGCGGGGCCGCCGTCGCCCCTGTGGGCGGAGGGCCGCTGGCTGAGGGTCTGCCTGGCCCGAGCCCTGGGCCGGCTCGACCGGCCCGCCGTCGCCCAGCAGGACGCCGCGGAGGCGCTGGTGGAAGAACTGGTGCGCACGGAAGGACGCGGCATGACGCTGCTGTCGGCACGATGATCCAGGACACCGCCACGACTCCGCACGCCCCCGGACGGGCACCGCGCGCCGACATCCTGGAGCGGCTGTTCGGCGACCCCCGCGACCCGGCGAACCCGGTCGGCCACACGCCGATCCTCGCGGCCGACGGCCGCGCGGAGATGTTCGCCGAGGGCGAGGCGCTGCTCGACGGCTTCGGGCTGAACGCCGAGTTCGTCCCCACCCGCTACGGCGGACGCCTCGACCGGCTCGACGACCTCGTCGAGGTCATGCGCGCGGTGTACCGGCGCGACCCGAGCCTTGGCCTCGGCTATGGCGCGAGCTCGCTGATCTCCTCGGTCAACGTCTGGACCTCCGCCGACGAGGAGCAGTCCCGCCGCGTCGCCGACATCCTCCTGGGCAACGGCAAGATCGCCGCCGCGTACCACGAACTCGCCCACGGCAACGACATGTCGGGCACCGAGATGAACGCCGCGTCCGTCGACGGCGGCTGGTGCCTGAACGGCCGCAAGGAGGTCGTCACCAACATCCGCCGCGCGAGCGCCCTGGTGCTGTTCACCCGAACCGGGCCGGGCGAGGGGAGCCGCAACCACTCCCAGCTTCTCGTCGACAAGGAGCGCGTCCTCGGCGGCAAGATCCGCTACCTGCCGCGGCACGGCACCGTCGGGCTGCGCGGCGTCCAGCTGGCCGGCGCCGTCTTCGAGGACTGCCGGCTGGGGCCCGAGGCGCTGATCGGCCGCCAGGGCCACGGGCTGGAGACCGCCATGCGGTCCTTCCAGGTCACCCGAGCCACGCTGCCGGCGATGATGACCGCGATCCTCGACTCCGCCCTGCGCGCGACACTGCTGCACGTGGGCAGCCGTTCCCTGTACGGTCGCCGCGTCGGAGACCTGCCGCAGGTGCGGGCGCAGCTCGCCGGGGCGTTCGCCGATCTGCTGGCCTGCGAGGCGTTCAGCATGGTGGCGGTCAGGTCCCTGCACCTGCTGCCGGAGGTGGCGGGGCTGTACGCCGCGTCCGTCAAGTACGCGGTCGCCGGGGCGCTGCTGCGGGCGGTGGACCGGCTGTCCGGCGTCCTGGGTGCGGAGTTCTTCCACCGTGACGGCGAGCAGGCGATCTTCCAGAAGCTCCTGCGCGACCTCAAACCCGTCGGCTTCGGCCACGCGGCACGTGCCGCCTGCCAGACGACGATCCTGCCCCAACTGGGCATCCTGGCGCGACGCCCGCTCAACCCGGCAGCCCCGCCCGAGGCCCTCTTCCGAATCGACGCGGACCTTCCCGAGATGTCCTTCGGCGCGCTCCGGATCAGCTCCGGGGGCCGAGACCCGCTGGCCGCGTCGCTGGAGGAGCTCGCCGAGCAGACCGCCGGGAACGGCGACCCCCGGCTGGCCGCCGACCTCGACGGCCTGCGGTCCGAACTGGCCGCCGTCCGCACCGCCGCCGCGGCGCTCGCGCCGCGTGAGCTCACCTTCACCGCCACCGCCGACGCCTACGGCTTGGTCGAGCGCTACGTGCACGTCCTGGTCGGCACCGCCTGTCTGCGCGTGTGGTGGCACAACCGCGACGGCTCCGACGCCTTCCTCGCGGAACCCCTGTGGCTGCGTGCGGCGCTCGCCCGGGTGCGCACGGCCTGGAGCGGACGCCCGGCACCGCTGCCGCCCGAGGAAGCGGACGCCCTGTACACGCAGTTGCAGCTCCGACTGACGGAGCAGCGCAGCTTCGGACTGCTCGGCCGCCGCCTGTCCGGAACCTGACCGGCGGCGCCTCCCGGACCGCGGGAGGACGCGCCGCGGTGCCGCGAGGAAATGACGAGACCCGTCAAGACGACCCGTAGAGGAGCACCACCATGGAAGCACCGGCCACCCCCGCCCCCTCCACCGCCGAGCTCGCCGACTGGCTGACCCGCACGGTCGCCGACTACGTCAGCTCCGAGCCCTCCCAGATCGAGCCGGACATACCGCTGTCCGAGTACGGCCTGGACTCCGTGTCGGCGACCACCGTGTGCGCCGACATCGAAGACCACCTCGGGCTGGTCGTCGAGATGACGTTGATCTGGGACCACCCCACCGTCGCGGAGCTGTCGCAGGCGTTGGCCGATGAACTGGAGTCCGCCCGCGGCTGACGCCGGAGGGGGCGGCGGGTGCTCCGGCACCCACCCCGTTCCCGGCAACGGTCCACGCTGGCGTTTCGATGGGGAGTGTGCGATGTCCGAGAGGTCTCCGGTCCACGAGGTGCTGCCCGCGCAGCGCGAGGTCTGGCTCGCGCAGTGCCTCCAGCCGCTCAGCCCGCGCTTCAACTGCGGGGTGTTCCTGGACGTCGCCACGGCGCTGGACCCCCTGGTGCTGCGCCGTGCGGTGACGCGCGCGCTGACGGAGGCCGAGGCGCTGCGGACGTGTTTCGTGGCGCGGGACGGCGGTGAGGTCGGGCAGGTCGTCGAACCGGCGCCCGCCGACCCGCTGACCGTGGTGGACCTCCGCGGGGCGGACGCGCCGATGGAAGCCGCCCGCGTGTGGATGGACGCCGACCTCGCCCGGCCCGTGGACCTCGCCGCGGGCGGCACGTACCGGCACGCGCTCCTGCGGGTGGGGGAGCAGCGTTCCCTGCTGTACCTCCGCTACCACCACATCACCCTCGACGGCTTCGGCCAGAGCCTCTACACCTCCCGCCTCGCCGAGATCTACACCGCGCTCGCCGCCGGACTCGACACGGGCGAGAGCCCGTTCGGCGGTCTCTCGGCCCTCCTTCAGGAGCAGCGCCGCTACGAGGCGTCCGAGAAGGCCGCCGCCGACCGGGCGTACTGGCTGGAGCGGGCCGCCGGCCTCGCCCAGGACGGGACGCACGGCGCGCCGCCCGCCTCGGACGACGTCGTACGGGAGACCAGGAAGCTCCCGGTCGAACTCGCGGACGCCGTGCGCGAGTACGCCAGGGCGCACCGCACCCGCTGGAGCATGGTGCTGCTCGGTGCCGTCGCGGCCTTCGTGCAGCGGCGGCGCGACAGCGACGGGGTGGTCCTCGACCTGCCGCTGTCCGGGCGACTGACCCGGGCCGCCGCCGCCACCCCCTGCATGACGTCCAACGTGCTGCCGCTGCGGCTCGGTCTCGCGGGGGAAGCGGACCTCGCGGCCGTACTGGACGAGCTGTCCGCGGCGCTGTCCCCGGCCTTCCGCCACCAGCGGTTCCGCGGCGAGGAGCTGGAGCGCGCCGTCGGTGCGAACGGCGCCTCCGGCCGGGTGTCGGTGAACGTCATGCCCTTCGACCACCGGACCGTCTTCGGCGACACCCCCGCGGACCTGCACCAGCTCTCCACCGGGCCGGTGCGCGACCTGGCGATCGATGTCCATGGCAGCCCGCACGAGGGCGACATCCAGATCACCGTCCAGGGCAACGGGCGGGCGTACACGCGTGCGGACGTCGTGCAGTGGCACGACGAACTGGTGCACGTACTCTCGCAGTTGGTCGCACACCCGGAGCGCCCGGTGGGCGAGGCCGACCTCCTGGACGGGGCGACCCGCCGCCGGGTGCTGGAGGAGTGGAACCGTACCGCCGCCAAGCTGCGGGACGGCACGGTCCCCGACTGGTTCGAGGAACAAGCCCTGCGGACCCCCGGGGCGCCCGCCGTGACCGACGGCACCACCGCGCTGACCTACCGGGAGCTGGACGCCGAGGCGAACCGCCTCGCCCGCGTGCTCGTCGCCGAGGGCGTGGGCGCGGAGGACTCCGTGGCGGTGCTGCTGCGCAGCGGCCCCGCGCTCCTGGTCGCCCTGCTCGCCGTCTGGAAGTCCGGCGGAGCGTACGTCCCGCTCGACCCCGAGAACCCGGCCGGCCGCATCGCCCACCTCCTCGACGACGCGGCGCCCGTGCTCACCCTCACCGACCCGGACTCGGCGTCCCGACTCCCCTCGTCCGCACGCCGGTTGACCCTCGGCTCGCCGGACCTGGAGGCGGCCTGCGGCGCCCACCGCGCGGACGCGCTCGAGCCCGGTGAACTGCTCCGCCCGCTGCGGTCCGAGCGCGCCGCGTACCTCATCTACACCTCGGGATCGACCGGCAGGCCCAAGCCTGTGGTGGTCGAGCAGCGCAACCTCGCGGCGTACGTCGACTTCGCGGCCGGCGCCTACCCCGGCCTCGCCGGACGGGCGCTGGTGCAGACGTCCATCGCCTTCGACCTGACCGTGACCGGCGCCCTCGTGCCGCTGACGCTGGGCGGCTGCGTACGGTTCGCCGCGTTCGGCGAGGGCAGTGCGGCCGAGGACGAGCCCGCGCCCGCGTTCGCCAAGGTCACGCCCTCCCACCTCGCCGTGCTCGCCGGTCTGCCGCCCGGCTGGTCGGCGACCGAGCAGGTCGTCGTCGGCGGCGAGCAGCTGACCGGCGGCGCCCTGGCCGAGCTGCGCAGACGCCGCCCCGGCGTGACGGTCGTGAACGAGTACGGCCCGACCGAGGCGACCGTGGGCTGCGCGGTGTACACGGTGCGGCCGAAGGACGAGGTCCCCGAGGGCGCTGTCGCCATCGGTCGCCCCGTCGCCAACGCGCGGCTGTACGTGCTGGACCGGCGGCTGCGCCCGGTGCCGCCGGGTGCGGTGGGCGAGCTGTACATCGGCGGCGCGGGCGTCGCACGCGGCTACGGCGAACGCCCCGGGCTCACCGCCCAGCGCTTCGTCGCCGACCCCTTCGGCTCCGGCGGCCGGTTGTACCGCACCGGTGACCTCGCCCGCTGGAACGCCGACGGCGACCTGGAGTACCTCGGACGCCGCGACGACCAGATCAAGCTGCGCGGCTTCCGCGTCGAGCTCGGCGAGATCGAGGCCGCCCTCAGCCGCCACCCGGCGGTGGCGCAGTCGGCGGCGACGGTCCGCGAGGACGTACCGGGCGACCGGCGGCTGGTGGCCTACCTGGTCCCGGCGTCCGATGAAGTCGTCCCCGGTGCGGACGAGTTGCGCGAGTTCCTGCGCACGTGGCTGCCCGGTCCGCTGGTGCCGGCGGCGTTCGTCGCACTCGACACGATGCCCCTGACGCCGAACGGCAAGGCCGACCGCGCGGCGCTGCCCGTCCCCGCCGCGGAGGTAGTCGCCGATGATCCCCGTGACGCGGACGACCCCCGGGTGGAGATCCTCTGCCACGCGTTCGCCGACACGCTGTCCCTGCCCGCGGTCGGTGTCGACGACGACTTCTTCCACCTCGGCGGGCACTCCCTGCTCGCCACCCGGGTGCTCGCGCGCGTCCGCACCGCGCTCGGCGCCGAACTCTCCCTGCGCGAACTCTTCGACCACTCCACCGTCCGGCGGCTGCTGGAGGTGCTCGACACCGCGCGCCCCGCCCGCCCCGAGGTGCGGGCAGAGCCGAGACCCGAGTGGGTGCCGGTGTCCTTCGCCCAGCAGCGGCTGTGGTTCCTCCACCGCCTGGAGGGGCCGAACGCGACGTACAACTACGCCGTCGTGCTGCGTCTGAACGGCACCCTGGACGTCACCGCCCTGCGCGCCGCGCTCGGCGACGTGGTCGCCCGCCACGAGAGCCTGCGTACCACGATCGTCGAACGCGACGGCGTCCCCTGCCAGCTCATCCGTGCCGAGGCCGCATTCGACCTGCCCGTGCGCGTCACCTCCGCGCAGGCGCTGCCCGCGGAGCTCTCCGCGATCGCGCACCGGGAGTTCTCCCTCTCCGACGAACTTCCCCTGCACTGTGTGCTCCACCGCGTGGGCGGCGAGAACGGTGAACACGGCGCGGACGGCGAGAACAGTGCGCACGGCGGCGAGGGCGCGTGGGCACTGGCCATGGTCGTCCACCACGTCGCGGGCGACGGCTGGTCGACCGGGCCGCTGCTGCGCGACCTGGCCGAGGCGTACACGGCCCGGACACGCGGCGTCGCCCCGGGGTGGGCGGCGCTGCCGCTCCAGTACGCCGACTATGTGCTGTGGCAGCGCAGGCTGCTCGGCTCGCACGAGGACCCGGACGGCGTCGCCCCCCGCCAGCTCGCCTACTGGCGCACACAACTGGAGGGTCTTCCAGAGGAGTTGGAACTCCCGACGTCCTGCTCCCGCCCGGCCACGGTGACCTCCGCTGCGGAACGGGTGCCGTTCGAGGTACCGTCCCGGGTGCGCACCGGGCTGCACGAGCTGGCACGGGAACGCGGCTGCAGCGTGTTTATGGTCGTCCACGCCGCGCTCACCGCCCTGCTGTCCCGCTTCGGCGCCGGTACGGACATCCCCGTCGGCACGCCCGTCGCGGGCCGTACCGACGACGCCCTGCGGGATCTCGTCGGCTTCTTCGTCAACACCCTGGTGCTGCGCGTGGACGCCTCCGGGCGCCCCACGTTCGCGGAGCTGCTCGACCGGGTTCGCGACACCGATCTGGCCGCCTACGCGCACCAGGACATCCCGTTCGACCACCTCGTTGAGGCCGTCAACCCGCCGCGGGCCGCCGGCCGCCACCCGCTGGTGCAGACGGTCCTCTCGTTCGACAACACCGACCGGAGCCTGTGGTCGTCCGCGCTGGACGGCGGCTTCCCGGGGCTCGACGCCACCGCCGCGCAGATCGAGACCGGCCGGGCCAAGTTCGACCTGGCGTTCGCGCTGACCTACGACGCCCCCGACGGCGCGCCGGGCGGGGAGTCCCCCTGGGGCGGCAGCCTGGAGTACAGCACCGACCTCTTCGACGCCCCGACCGCGCAGGCGCTCGCGCACGGACTCGTCCGGATCCTGGAGCAGGTCGTTCAGACCCCCGAACTGCCCGTCCACGCCCTGGAAGTGCTCGGCGCCCCCGGCCGGGAGCTGCTGCTCACCGAGTGGAACGACACCGCCGCGCCCGTCCCGCAGGAGAGCGTGCCCGCGCTGTTCGCCCGCAGCGCCGCGCGCAACCCGGACGCGACCGCGGTGCGCCGCGGCGCCGAGACCCTGACCTTCGCCGAGCTGGACGCCCGCGCCGACCGGCTCGCCCGCGTCCTCGCCGACCGCGGCGTCGGCACCGAGTCGCGGGTGGCCGTGGCGATGCGGCGCGGTGTGGACGTCCCCGTCGCGCTGCTCGCGGTCCTGCGGGCAGGCGGCGCCTACGTACCGGTGCGTCCGGACGACCCGGCGGAGTGGGTACGCGGACTGCTCGCCGACATCGACGCCGTACTGGTCCTGACGGACGCCGAGAACGCGGCCGCGGCCGCGGAGTGGGGCGTCCCGGTGCTCGACACCGCCGCCCCGCTTCCGGACGCGTCCGCCCTCCGCGCGCAGACGCCGGTGCCCGACCAGCTCGCGTACGTCATGTTCACCTCCGGCTCCACCGGCGTCCCCAAGGGCGTCGCCATCAGCCACCGCGACATCGTGGAGCTCGCCGCCGACCCCTGCTGGGCGGACGAGGCGCACCGACGGGTGCTGGCGCACTCCCCGCTGGCGTTCGACGCCTCCACCTACGAGCTGTGGGTGCCGCTGCTCGGCGGCGGCGAAGTCGTCCTGGCACCGCCCGGCCCGCTCGACGTGCCCACGCTGCGGCAGGTCGTCGAACACGGCGCCGTCACGGCCGTGTTCTGCACCACCGCGCTGTTCCGGGTGATCGCCGAGGAGGACCCGCGGAGCCTGGCCGGAGTACGGCAGTTGTGGACCGGCGGCGAGGCCGTACCGCCCGAGGCGGTCGCCCGGGTCCGCGCCGCCTGCCCCGGGCTGACCGTGCTGAATGTCTACGGCCCCACCGAGACCACGACGTTCGCGCTGCGCCGCCCCACCACCGATGCGGACGCACGGCGCACCAACCTGCCGATCGGGCGCCCCCTGGCGAACACCCGTGCCTACGTGCTGGGCGAGCACCTCCAGCCCGCGCCGCCCCGGGTGGCGGGCGAGCTGTACCTCGCCGGAGCCGGCCAGGCACGCGGCTACTGGAACCGCGCGGGTCTGACCGCCGAGCGCTTCGTCGCCGACCCGTTCGGCGCGCCGGGCACCCGCATGTACCGCACCGGCGACCTGGTGCGGTGGAACCCCGAGGGTGACATCGAGTTCCTCGGCCGGGTCGACAACCAGATCAAGCTGCGTGGCTTCCGCATCGAACTCGGCGCGGTCGAGGCCGTGCTCAGCCGCCACCCGGACGTGGCGCAGACGACCGTCGTCGTACGGGAGGACGCGGCCGGTGAGCGGCGCCTGGTCGCCTACGTCGTCCCGGCCGGCGAAGAGCCCGCGCCCGCCGAGGACCTGCTCGCCCATCTGCGCGGCAGCCTGCCCGAGTACGCCGTCCCCTCCGCGGTCCTGACCGTCGACGGTTTCGTGCTCAACGCCAACGGCAAGGTGGACCAGAAGGCCCTGCCCGCCCCCGACTCGGCGGCCCGGCCGCGTTCCCGCCCCGCGCGCACCCCGCGCGAGGAGATCATGTGCGGGACGTTCGCCGAGGTGCTGGGCGTGCCGGAAGTCGGCCTGGAGGACGGCTTCTTCGCACTCGGCGGCCACTCCCTGCTCGCCACGCGCCTGGTGTCGCGGCTGCGCACCGCGCTGGGCAGCGAGGTCGCCATCCGCGACGTCTTCGACCACCCCACGGTCGCCGGGCTCAGCGAGGCCCTCACCTCCCGCGTCGCCGTACGCCCGCCGCTCGTCGCGGCCGTGCCCCGCCCGCCGGTGCTGCCGATGTCGTACGCGCAGCAGCGGATGTGGTTCTCCCACCACCTGGAGGGGCCCAGCGCGACGTACAACATCCCGTACGTGCTGCGGCTGACCGGCCCGCTGGACCTCGGTGCGCTGCGGGCGGCGCTGCGGGACGTCGTCACCCGGCACGAGAGCCTGCGCACGGTGTACGCCGACAACCCCGGCGGGCCCTGCCAGCGGGTGCTCGACCCGGCGCTGCTGCCGGAGACCGAGCCCGAGCGGTGCGCGCCCGCGGAGCTCGACGACCGGCTGCGGGAACTCGCCCGGTACGCTTTCGATCTCGCCGAGGAACTTCCCGTCTGCGTGTCCCTGTTGGAGACGGAACGCGACACCGGCTGGGTCCTGGTGTTCGTCGTGCACCACATCGCCGCCGACGGCTGGTCGCTGGCCCCGCTGACCCGCGATCTCTCCTCCGCGTACGCAGCCCGGTGCGCGGGCGAGGAGCCCGAGTGGAAGCCGCTGCCGGTGGGCTACGCCGACTACGCGCTCTGGCAGCGCGAGGTGCTCGGCGCGGAGGACGACCCGGACAGCTTGCTCAGTCGCCAGTCCGTCTACTGGAAGGGGCAGCTCGCGGGGGTGCCGGAGGTCCTCGATCTGCCCACTGACCGGCCGCGTCCGGCCGTCGCCTCCCACCGCGGGGGTGTCACCACTTTCACCGTCGACGCCGAACTCCACGCCGCTGTCACGGAGCTGGCGCGCAGCAGCGGAACGACGGTGTTCATGGTCGTGCACGCCGTACTGGCCGCGCTGCTGACCCGGCTCGGTGCCGGCACCGACATCCCCCTCGGCACCCCCGTGGCCGGTCGCGACGACGACGCCACCCACGAGCTTGTGGGCTGCTTCGTCAACACGCTGGTCCTGCGCACCGACACCTCGGGCAATCCCACCTTCTCCGGGCTCCTGGACCGGGTGCGTGGCACCGACCTGGACGCCTACAGCCACCAGGACGTGCCCTTCGAGCGAGTCGTCGAACTGGTCAGGCCCGAGCGTTCCCAGGCCCACCAGCCGCTTTTCCAGACGGCACTGACGGTGCGCCAGTCGGTGGAAAACGCGGAGACGTTCGGCGGGCTGGCCCTCGAAAGCTTCGAAGTCGACACCCAGCAGGCCAAGTTCGACCTGCTGCTCAGCCTGGAGGAGCTCGGCGGTACGAGCGGCATGGCGGGGGTGCTCCAGTACGCCACCGACCTCTTCGACGAGGCCACCGCCGTGATGATCGCCGACGCCCTGCGCCGGGTGCTTGCCCAGGTCGCCGCCGCGCCCGGCACCCGGCTGGGAGAGTTGCGACTCCCGCCCTCCCCCGTTCAGCCGAACGCCGGTGGCACCGACGGGAGCGACGGCCCCGTCGCGCCGGTGGAGCCGCTTACCTTCCCCGAGCTGTTCGCCCGGCAGGTCGCCGCCGCTCCCGACGCCCCCGCGGTGAGCGGCGAGGACCGCGAGCTCGGCTACGCCGCACTCGACGCCGCCGCCAACCGCGTGGCCCACCACCTCATCGCCCGCGGCATCGGCACCGAGGACCTGGTGGCAATCGCGCTGCCCCGCTCCGTCGAACTCGTCGTCGCCGTCCTCGCCGTGCACAAGGCCGGCGCCGCCTACCTGCCCCTGGACCCGGACTATCCCGCCGCCCGTATCGCCCACATGCTGCGGGACGCCGCCCCCGCGCTCCTGCTGACCACCGCGGGGCTGACCGAGGGCGCGCACTGGGACGGCGTCCCGGCCGCCCTCTTCGAGGAACTGCCCACCGGGCCGGACAGCGGCACACCCGCCCTCGCGCCCACCGACGCCGACCGGATCAGGCCGCTGCACCCCGACCACCCGGCGTACGTGATCTACACCTCCGGATCGACGGGGCTGCCCAAGGGCGTCACCGTCACCCACCGCGGGCTCGCCGCCCTCGCCCGCACTCACCGGGAGCACCTAGGCGCGGGACCGGGCAGCAGCGTGCTCCAGTTCGCCTCGCTGAGCTTCGACGCCGCCGCGTGGGAGATCTGCATGGCCCTGCTGACCGGTGGACGGCTCGTCGTCGCCCCCGCCGAACGCCTCGTGCCCGGAGATCCGCTCGCGGCGCTGCTCGCCGAACGCGGCGTCACCCACGCCACCCTGCCGCCATCCGCCCTGCCCGTGCTCGCCGACGGCGCGCTGCCCGACGGCATGGTGCTCGTGGTCGCCGGCGAGGCGGTCGGGCCCGACCAGGTCGCCCGCTTCGCCCCCGGCCGCCGCATGGTGAACGCGTACGGCCCGACCGAGACGACGGTCTGCGCGACGATCAGCGCACCGCTGCGCGGCGGCGGGCCCGTACCGCTCGGCCGGCCGGTCACCGACGCCCGCGTCCGGGTGCTGGACGAGTTCCTGCACCCGGTCCCGCCGGGAGTGGCCGGAGAGCTGTACGTCTCCGGGGCCGGTCTCGCCCGCGGCTACCGGGGGCGCGCCGCCCTCACCGCGGCGCGGTTCGTCGCCTGCCCCTTCGGAGAGCCGGGCGAGCGGATGTACCGCACGGGCGACCTGGTCAGATACACCAGGGAGGGCGCGCTGCTGTTCGTGGGCCGCGCCGACGACCAGGTCAAGCTGCGCGGCTTCCGCATCGAGCTCGGCGAGATCGAGTCCGTCGCCGCCGACCACCCCGCCGTGGAGCAGGCCGTCGCCGTGGTCCGCGAGGACCGGCCCGGCGACCGCCGCCTGGTGCTGTACACCGTGACCACCTGCGACGAGGCCGACCTCGCCGTCCACCTCGCCGACCTCCGCGCGCACCTCGGCGAGCGGCTGCCCGCCCACATGTCGCCCGCCGCCGTGGTGCCGCTGCCCGCCGTGCCACTGACGCCGAACGGCAAGGTCGACCGCAAGGCGCTGCCCGCACCCGACTGGGAGTCCGGCACGGGCTCCTCGCGCCGCCCCCGCGACGTCCGTGAGGAGCTGCTCTGCTCCCTGTACGCGGAGGTCCTCGGCCTGGACGAGGTCGGGATCGACGACGGCTTCTTCACCCGCGGCGGCGACAGCATCATGAGCATGCGGCTGGTCTCCCTCGCCCGCCGCGCGGGTGCGTCCCTGTCGGTGCGCGACGTCTTCGAGCACCCGACCGTCGCCCGCCTCGCCTCGGTGGCCGACTGGTCGGGCCGTGACACGGACGAGGCTGCGGACGACGACGGAACCGGCCGCTTCCCGGCGCTGCCGATCGTGTCCTGGCTGCTCGAACGTGGCGGCGACTGGCGGGAGTTCAACCAGTCCCAGGCCGTGCGCACCCCCGCCGGGCTCGACGAGGCGACTCTGCGCACCGCGCTCCAGTCCCTCCTCGACCGGCACGACCTCCTGCGTTCCCGGCTCGTCTCCGTCGAGGCGCTGGACGCGATCCCCGAGCTGGACGTACGACTCGCCGGTGCCGTGCCGGCCGACTCCTGCCTGGACCGCGTCGAGGTGCCCGCCGGCACCGGGGACGCGGAGTGGCCGGAGCTGCTGTCCGAGCACGCCGACCGCGCCCGGCGCCGACTCGACCCGGCCGAGGGCGACATGCTCCGCTGCGTGTGGCTCGACGCGGGGCCGGAGGCCCCCGGCGCTCTGGTCCTCGTCGCCCACCACCTGGTCGTCGACGGGGTGTCATGGCAGGTACTGCTGCCCGACCTCGCCGAGGCCGTACGCGGCAACGCGTACGGCGGGACGCCCCCCGCACCCGTCGGGACGTCCGTACGCCGCTGGTCGCAGGAGATCGCCCGGCAGGCCACGACCGACGAGCGGACCGCCGAGCTCCCATGGTGGGAGGCAGTGCTGACGCCCCCGAGTCCGGTCACCGGCGGGACGCTCGACAGCGCCGTCGACACCTACGGCAGCGCGGGCGTGCACACCGTCACCCTGCCCGAGGACGTCTCGCGGACCCTGCTCGACCGGGTTCCGGTACTGCTCCGGGCCAACGCCGAGGACGTCCTGCTGGCCGGACTCGCCCTCGCACTGGACCGCTGGGCACCGCGCGACGGCGGTGACGGCTGGGTCGTGGACCTGGAGGGTCATGGGCGGCACGAGGAACTGCTGCCCGGCGCCGACCTGTCGCGGACCGTCGGCTGGCTCACCACGCTCCATCCCGTACGCCTCGCGGCCGGGAACCAGCCGTGGCGGGAGTCCGGTCCGGGAGAGGCCGCCGTGGGCGCCGCGCTCAAGCGCGTCAAGGAGCAGCTGCGCGCCACCCCGGGCAACGGCGCGGGCTTCGGCCTGCTCCGTCACCTGAATCCCGAAACCGCTGAAGCCCTGCGCCGACTCGACGCCCCCCAGCTGTCGTTCAACTACCTCGGCAGGTCCGCCGTCCTCCCCGGCGCGGCCACCGACTGGCAGCCGGTCGCCGCCGGTGTGGCCGGACCCGGACCGCACACTCCGCTCAGCCACGTCGTCGCCGTCAACGCCGGTGCCGAGGACGGCGGCGACGGGCCACGCCTGCGCGCCCACTTCAGCTGGGCGCCCCGGCTGATCACGCGGCAGCGCGTGGAGGAACTCGCCGGGCTGTGGGCGCGTGCGCTGGCGGCGATCGCCGCGTACGCCGACGCACCGAACTCCGGCGGGCTCTCCCCGAGCGACCTGGCCGACCCGACCCTCGACCAGGCCGAGATCGAGCGACTCGAGGCGGCCCACCCCGGTCTGGAGGACGTGCTCCCGCTGTCCCCGCTCCAGCGCGGCATGCTCTTCCACCACCTCTACGACGACACCGGCACCGACGTCTACACCGCGCAGCTCGCCTTCGACCTCGACGGCGCCGTGGACCGCGACCGGCTGAACGCCGCCGCGGGCGCCCTGCTGCGGCGCCACCCCAACCTGCGGGCCGGCTTCGTGCAGCGGGACTCGGGGGAGTGGTGCCAGGCGGTGACCCGCACCGTGCGGGTTCCGTGGCGCGACGAGGACGTCTCCGGAGCCGCCGACCCGCAGGCCGCCGCCGAGGAGCTGACGGCCGCCGCCCGCTGGGAGCCGTTCCCGTTGGACGCGCCGCCGCTGGCACGGTTCACCCTGATCCGGCTCGGGCCCGGCAGATTCCGCTTCCTGATGGCCAACCACCACATCCTGTGGGACGGCTGGTCCGCGCCCGTCCTGCTGCGCGAGCTGCTGACCCTCTACCGCGACGGCGCAGACGATCGAGCCCTGCCGCCCGTGCCCCCGTACCGCGACCGGCTCGCCTGGCTCGAGGCCCGCGACCGGGACGCGGCCGAACGAGCCTGGCGGGAGGCCCTCGACGGGCTGCCCGAGCCCACGCTCCTGGCCGCCGACCGGGCCCGCGCCACCACCGTGCCCGAGCAGCGGCACACCACCCTCGACCGGGAGACCACCGCGGCGCTCGGCGCGTACGCCCGCGAGTGGGGCGTCACGGTGAACACCGTGGTGCAGGCGGCCTGGGCTCTGGTGCTGTCCTGGACGACCGGTCGCGGCGACATCGTGTTCGGCGCCACCGTCTCCGGGCGCCCCGCCGACCTGCCGGGCGTGGAGTCGATGGTGGGGCTGTTCATCAACACCGTGCCCGTACGGGTGTCCCTGCGCCCCGCCGAATCCCTCCGCGGACTCGTGGAGCGGATCCAGCGGGAGCAGTCCGCGCTGCTGGAGCACCAGCACGTAGGCCTCGCCGACATTCAACGATGGGCGGGGCAGGGCGAGTTGTTCGATACCGCGCTGGTCTTCGAGAACTACCCCGTCGCACCTGACACCCTCTCCACCGACGGCAGCGGGTTCCGGATCGCCGCCGTGCACGGCCGCGGCGCCACGCACTACTCGCTCGGTCTCGTCGTCGCCCCCGGCGACGAACTCGTGCTGCGCCTGGACTCCCAGCCCGACGTCGTCGACGACGCACAGGCAGAGGCGACGCTGCGCCGGCTGACCACCGTGCTCCGCGGCCTCGCCACCGCCCCCGACCAGGCCTCCGGAACGCTGGACCTGCTGGACCGCGACGAGCGGCACCGCATCATCGAGGAGTGGAACAGCGGCACCGGGCACGACCGGCCCGGCACCGTCCGCGACTGGGTCCACGAGCAGATCCGGCGCACCCCGCAGGCGCTCGCCACCGTCAGCGGCGGCGACACCTTGACGTACGCGCAGCTCGGTGAGCGCGCCGACCGCCTCGCCCGCGTCCTGCGCGACCGCGGGGCCGGACCGGAGTCGTTCGTCGCCGTACTGCTGCCGCGCGGCGTCGACTTCGTGGCCGCGGTGCTCGCCGTGTGGAAGACGGGCGCCGCCTATCTGCCGATCGACCCCGACTATCCGGCCGAGCGCATCGGCTACGTCCTCGACGACGCGAAGCCCGTGCTCGTACTGACCACCACGGACCTTCAGGAGAAGGCGCCGGGCGCCGCACCGTGCCTCGTGGTGGACACCCCGGAGTTCGCCGCAGAGGCCGACCGCCACGCGCCCGAGCCGGTTCAGGTGCCGCAGCCGGACACCGCCGCGGCGTATGTCATCTACACCTCCGGCTCGACGGGACGCCCCAAGGGCGTCGTGCTCGCGCACACCAACGTGGCCGCATACGTGGGCTATTCGTCCCGGGAGTACCCCGACATGCGCGGGGTCGTCCTGGTCGGTTCCTCGGTGGCCTTCGACGCGACGGTCACCGGGCTGTTCACCCCGTTGGTCGTCGGCGGCTGCGTGTGGCTCGGCCGGTGGGACCCGAACGAGCCCGTCCCCGCCGCAGTCAAGGAGGCCGGCGGAATCTCCGCCACCAAGATCACCCCCAGCCATCTGGCCGTGCTGTCGCTGCTGCCCGAGGAGATGTCGCCCTCCGGCACCCTCGTGATCGGCGGCGAGGCTCTCCAGGGCCCGGCACTCGCGCGCTGGCGCGCCCAGCACCCCGGTGTACGGGTCGTCAACGCCTACGGTCCGACCGAAGCGACCGTCAACTGCTCGGAGTTCACCCTCCGGCCGGGTGACCCCACGCCCACGGGGCCCGTACCGATCGGCCGCCCCTACCCGCACGCCCGGCTGTACGTCCTCGACGCCGGCCTGCGCCCCGTACCACCGGGCGTCGCCGGTGAGCTCTACATCGCCGACGCCCTGGTCGCGCGCGGCTACTGGGGCCGCGAGGCCCTGACCGCCGAGCGCTTCGTCGCCGACCCGTTCGGCGCGCCCGGCGGCCGGATGTACCGCTCCGGCGACCTGGTGCGCTGGACCGACGACGGCAACCTGGTGTTCGCGGGCCGCGTCGACGACCAGGTGAAGGTGCGCGGCCACCGGATCGAGCTCGGCGAGATCGAGTCCGTGCTCGCCGAACACCCCTCGGTGCGGCGGGCGGTGGTGATGGCGCGCGAGGACCGCCCCGGCAACCGCCGACTCGTCGCGTACGTCGCCTATACCGGCGCACCGGACCCGGCGGTGGCCGACCACCTGGGCGAGCGGTTGCCGGACTACATGGTCCCCGCCGCCTGGGTCACCCTCGACACGCTGCCGCTCAACAGCAGCGGCAAGGTGGACCGCTCGAAGCTGCCCGCGCCCGAGTACGAGCGCACCGACGCGGGCCGCGCGGCGGACGGCCCGCGCGAGGAGGCACTGTGCGCGCTCCTCGCCGAGGTGCTCGGCGTCGCGGAGGTCGGCGTGGACGACTCGTTCTTCTCGCTCGGCGGCGACAGCATCGTCGCCATCCAGGTCGTCGGCCGCGCGCGGCGCATCGGCGCGGACTTCTCCGTCCGCGACCTCTTCCAGCACCCCACGGTCGCCGAGCTCGCGGAGGTCGCGGAGTGGCCCGACGACGACGGCGGACGGGCCGCAGCCGACGACGGCACCGGTGTCTTCCCGCAGCTGCCTGCCGCTCGCGCCCTCTTGGAGCGCGGCGGCAACTGGGCCGGGTACAGCCACACCCAGGTCCTGCGGGCACCGGCGGGACTGGGGTGGACGGACCTGGTCACCGCCGTCCGGGCCGTACTGGACTGCCACGACGTGCTGCGCGCCCGTACCCGCCGAGATCCCGCGCTGGGCGAGGTCCTGGACGTCGCCCCGGCGGGCTCGGTCGACGTCGGGTCGGTGCTGACCCGCGTCGACGTCGAAGGCCGAGACGCGGAGGCGGTACGGGAGGAGCGCACGGCACGCGCCCTCGCCGCACGCGAGCTGCTCGACCCGGCCGAGGGCCGCATGCTCGCCATGGTCTGGCTCGACGCGGGCCCCTGCGCCCCCGGCGAACTCGTCGTCGTCGCGCACCATATGGTCGTCGACGGCATCTCCTGGCGCGCCCTGCTGCCCGATCTGGCGCAGGCGGTCGATGGCGCCCGCAGAGGCGGTGCCCCCGCCGCGACACTGCCCCCGGTGGGCACGTCGCTGCGCACCTGGTCGCAGGAGCTGGCCCGGCAGGCCACCACCGACCGCAGGACCGGGGAGCTGCCCCGGTGGGAGTCCGTGCTCGCCGCCGGGCGGCCGGTCGCCGACGGAGAGCTGGACCCCGCGCGGGACCTGCACAGCACCATGGGGCTGCTGACCGAGTCCCTGACGCCCGAGATCACCGAGACCGTCCTCGTACGGGCGGCCGAACTGTTCCACGCGGGCGCCGAGGACGTCCTGCTGGCCGCCTTCGCCGCCGCGCTCTCGCACTGGCGGAGCCCGCTGGACGGTACGGGCTGCGTCGTGGACCTGGAGGGCCACGGCCGGCACGACGACTGGCTTCCCGGCGCCGAACTCTCCCGCACCATGGGATGGTTCACGACCCTCTACCCGGTGGCCCTGGAGCCGGGCCGGGTCAGCTGGCCGGACTTCACCTCCGGCGGACCCGTCGTGGGGGACGTCATCAAACGTGTCAAGGAGCAGCTCCGCGAGGTACCCGACCGCGGTGTGGGCTACGGCCTGCTGCGCCACCTCAATCCCGGTACCGCCGAGACCCTGTGCGCTTACCCCGTGCCGCAGGTGGGCTTCAACTACCTGGGCCGGCTGCGCACCGCCGACCCCGGGCACGTCCCCGACTGGCAGCCGCTGCCAGGCACCCTCATCGAAGGAGAACCGGATACCCCGATGAGTCATGTCGTGGAGCTCAACGCGGTCGCCGAGGAGACCGGGGGCAGCCTCCGGCTCCGCATGAACTTCAGCTGGGCGCCCCGGCTGCTGACCCGCGAGGACGTCGCCGCCCTCGCCCGGCTGTGCACCGAAGCCCTCAACGGCGTCGCCGCGCACACCGAAGACCCCGGAGCCGGCGGACTCACGCCCTCCGACCTCTCCCTGGCCGGCCTGAGCCAGCACGAGATCGAACTTCTTGACGCCGACTGGGGAGGCTCCGCATGAGCACGCCGCGCCGCAACATCGAAGACGTCCTTCCGCTCTCCCCGCTCCAGGAGGGCATGCTCTTCCACAGCGTCCACGACGAGGGCCCCGCCGACCTGTACGTACGGCAGCTCGCCGTCGACCTGCACGGCGAGCTCGACCGCGACCGCCTGTACGCGGCGGCCGAGGCACTCCTGCGCCGGCACGCCAACCTGCGCGTGGGTTTCCGCCACGAGGGCCTGGCCAAGCCCGTCCAGGTCGTCGCCCGGTCGGTGACCCTGCCGTGGCGCGACGAGGACGTCCAAGCCGAGAGAGACCCCGAGGCCGCCGCCGGGAAGCTCGTGGAGGCGGACCGGTGGGCGCGGTTCGACCTGCGGCTGCCGCCGCTCGTGCGCTTCACCCTGATCCGCCTCGCCCCGGGCCGCCACCGGTTCTTGATGACCCACCACCACATCCTGTGGGACGGCTGGTCCTCCTCGGTCCTGCTGCGCGAACTCGCCGTCCTGCACCGGCAGTCCGGCGACGACCGCGGCCTCCCCAGGGTCCGCCCGTACAAGGAGTACCTGGGCTGGCTCTCCGGCCGCGACCGCGCGAGCTCGGAGCAGGCCTGGCGCCGCGCCCTGGACGGCGTGACGGGACCCACGCTCGCCGGGCCCGCGGGCGGAAGCCGGGTCGCCGCCGTACCCGAGACGCTCACCGCCACGCTCGACGCCCGGACGACGCGCGGACTCCAGCAGCGCGCACGAGAGCTCGGCGTCACCCTCAACACCCTGGTGCAGGCCGGCTGGGCCGTCGCGCTGGGCGCGCTCACCGGACGGCGGGACGTCGTCTTCGGCGCCACCGTCTCCGGCCGCCCCGCCCAGCTGCCCGGCGTGGAGTCCATGGTGGGCATGTTCATCAACACCGTG
Source organism: Streptomyces sp. CA-278952 (assembly GCF_028747205.1). Taxonomy (NCBI): domain Bacteria; kingdom Bacillati; phylum Actinomycetota; class Actinomycetes; order Kitasatosporales; family Streptomycetaceae; genus Streptomyces; species Streptomyces sp. CA-278952. The sequence continues at coordinate 279,058 of NZ_CP112880.1, read as the reverse complement.
CCGGTACGTGCCGTACTGGACCCGGCCGAGCCACTGCGGGAACTGCTGCTGCGGCTCCAGGCCGAGCACGCGGGACTCGCCGACCACCACCACGTCGGCCTTGCCGACATCCAGCGCTGGGCCGGGCACCGCGAACTCTTCGACACCGTCACCGTCTTCGAGAACTACCCGTTCGACGGCGACGACGGAGGCACGTTCGACGATCTCAAGGTCACCGACGTCGAGGCGCAGAGCGCGACGCACTACCCGCTCTACCTCCTCGCCCTCCCCGGCGAGACCCTGACCCTGCACCTGAAGTACCAGCCGCACCTCGTCGACGCCGTCCTCGCCGGGCGGTACGCGCAGGCCCTGCGGAACGTGCTCACCACCGCCGTCGACGACCCCGACCACCCGATCGGCGGCATCCCGCTGCTGTCCGCCGAGGAGCGGCACACCCTCACCGACACCTGGAACCGCACCGGCACCCCGGCCGAACCCCACCACCTCACCGGCCTGTTCACCCGCCAGGCTACCGCCACACCCGACGCCCTCGCGGTCGTCGCCGACGACGGACAGCTGACGTACGCCGAGCTGAACGAGCGCGCGGGCCGCCTCGCCCGGGTGCTCGCCGCATCCGGCGTGGGCCCCGAGACACCGGTCGGCGTGCTGCTCCCGCGCGGTACCGAACTGCTCGTCGCGCTGCTCGCGGTCTGGAAGGCCGGCGGCGCCTGGGTACCGCTGGACCCGGAGCACCTCGCCGAACGCACCCGGCACATCCTCGGCGACAGCGTGCCCGTCCTCACCGTCACCACCGGCGCGCTCGCCGCACGGGTCCCGGGCACAGCCCTGCTCCTGGACGACCCCGGCACCGCCGCCCGACTGCGCGACGCGGACCCCTGCGCCCCCGACGCCGACGTACCGCCGCAGTGCGCCGCCTACGTGATCCACACCTCCGGCTCCACGGGACTGCCCAAGGGCGTGGTCGTGTCGCGCGAGAGCGTCGCCGCGTACGTGGGCTACGCCGCGGGCGCCTACCCGGACATGACCGGAGTGACCTTCGTCGGCTCCTCCGCCGCGTTCGACCTGACCGTCACCGGCCTCATCACCCCGCTCACCGCGGGCGGCACGGTGTGGCTCGGCACCTGGGACGCCGACACCCCGGTCCCCGACGCCGTCACCGCCGCGGGCGGGGTGACGCTGGCGAAGGTGACACCGAGCCACCTGCCCCTGCTCTCCCTCGTGCCGGAGGCGATGCGCCCCTCGGGCACGCTCGTGCTCGGTGGCGAGGCGCTCCAGGGCGCCGCGCTGGAGCGATGGCGCGCCGACCGGCCCGGCGTGACCGTGGTCAACGCCTACGGCCCCACCGAAACCACCGTGAACTGCTGCCACTTCGTGCTGGCACCCGGCGCCCCCGTCCCCGGCGGCCCCGTGCCGGTGGGGCGCGCGTTCCCGCACGCGAGGACATACGTGCTGGACGCCGGACTGCGCCCGGTCCCGCCCGGCGTCCCCGGCGAGCTGTACGTCGCCGGCTCCGGCGTCGCACGCGGCTACCGCGGCCGCCCGGGCCTCACCGCGGAACGCTTCGTCGCCGACCCGTTCGGCGCGCCGGGTACCCGGATGTACCGCACGGGCGACCTCGTGCGCTGGACCCCCGAGGGCGAACTCGTCTTCGTCGGCCGGGCCGACGACCAGGTCAAAATACGTGGCCACCGCATCGAACCCGGTGAGGTCGAGGCCGCGTTGGAGCGCTGCACCGGCGTCGTACGGGCCGTGGTCACCGTCCGCGAGGACCGCCCCGGCGACCAGCGGCTCGTCGCCTACGTGGTGCCGGCCGACGGCGGACGCCCCGCTGCGGACGTGCTCCGCGAGGCGGCGCGGTGGCTCCCCGCGTACATGCTCCCCACCGCCGTCGTCACGCTGGCGGAGATCCCTCTGACCCCGAACGGCAAGGCGGACCGCAGGGCGCTGCCCGCCCCCGAGTGGGACGAGCCCGCCGCGGCCCTGGGCGCGCCCCGCACCCCGCAGGAGGAGATCGTCTGCGGGCTGTACGCCGAGATCCTCGGCCTGCCGTCCGTCGGCGTCGAGGACGGGTTCTTCGCCAGGGGAGGCCACTCCCTGCTGGCGACCCGCCTGGTCTCCCGCGTCCGCGCCACCCTGGGCGTCGAACTCGCGCTGCGGGACGTGTTCGAGCACTCCACCCCCGCCGAGCTGGTCCGGCTCCTCGCCGAGCGGACCGACCGCCCCCGCACTCCGCTGCTACCCGCCGCGCCCCGCCCCGCGCATGTACCGCTGTCCTTCGCGCAGCAGCGGCTCTGGTTCCTGTACGAGCTGGAAGGGCCGAGCCCGACCTACAACATCCCGCTGGCGCTGCGGCTCTCCGGCGAGCTGGACACCGCGGCCCTCAGCGCGGCGCTGGCCGACGTCGCGGTGCGGCACGAGAGCCTGCGCACCGTCATCGCCGCCACCGCCGACGGGCCCGCCCAGATCCTGCTGGAGCACGCCGAACCGCCCGTGGACATACGGGACTGCGGCCGGGAGGAACTGCCGGCCGCCCTCGCGCGTGCCGCCGCGCACCCCTTCGACCTCACCGCCGAGGCGCCCCTGCGCGCCACCGTGCTGCGGCTCGCCCCCGCGGAGTGGGCGCTGGTGCTGGTCGTGCACCATATCGCCACCGACGGCTGGTCGATGGCGCCGCTGGCCCGCGACCTCACCCGCGCCTACACCGCCCGCGTGGGCGGCACCGCGCCGACGTGGGCGCCGCTGCCGGTGCAGTACGCCGACTACACGCTGTGGCAGCGTGCACTGCTCGGCGACGACACACGCGAGGAGCGGGTGGCGGACACGGACGCCGACGACGGTCTGCACCACACCCAACTCGCATACTGGCGATCGCAGTTGTCCGAGCTGCCCGACGAGCTCGACCTGCCCGCCGACCGGCCGCGCCCGGCCGTGGCCTCGCACGAGGGAGCCCGGCTGTCGTTCGCCGTGCCCGCCGAGGTCCACGGAAAGCTGCGCGCGCTGGCCCGCAGCCGGGGCTGCAGCATGTTCATGCTGGTGCATGCCGCCGTGGCCGCGCTGCTGTCGCGGTTCGGCGCCGGGACCGACATCCCGGTCGGCGCCCCGATCGCGGGCCGCACCGACGAGAAGCTCACCGATCTGGTCGGCTTCTTCGTCAACACCCTCGTCCTGCGCACCGATCTGTCCGGCGATCCGACGTTCACCGAACTTCTCGGCCGGGTCCGCGGCACCGACCTCGCCGCCTACCAGCACCAGGACGTGCCGTTCGAGCACCTCGTCGAGGCGCTGAACCCCACCAGATCGCTGTCCCGGCACCCGCTGTTCCAGACGATGGTCACCTACAACAACCCCGGCGACCGTGCCGAGTCGGTGTCACTGCCCGGGCTGGAGGCCGAGGCGCTGGACATCGGCGTGGCGACGGCGCGTTTCGACCTCACCGTCTCACTCGCCGAACGCCCCGCCGCCGAGGGCGGCGAGGCGCATCTGGCCGGTGCGATCGGCTACCGCACCGACCTCTTCGACCGGCAGACCGTCCAGGCCCTGGCCCTCGGGCTCCAACTGCTGCTCCGCCAGGTCGCCGACAGCCCGCACACCCCGCTGTCCGCACTCGAGGTGCTCGACGCGGGCCAGCGGCAGCGGATGCTCGTCGACTGGAACACCCCGGTCGCCGACACCCTCCCCGAGACCCTGCACCCCGCGGTCGAGGCACACGCCGCCGCCACCACCGACGCCGTCGCGGTCACCGACGGCACTCGTGCCCTGACGTACGGCGAACTCAACGCGCACGCCAACCGGTTGGCCCGAGTCCTCATCGACCGGGGCGTCGGCACGGGCGACTTCGTCGCCGTCGCGCTGCCCCGCTCGGCGGAGCTCGTCGTCGCGCTCCTCGCCGTCTGGAAGGCCGGTGGCGCCTACGTACCCCTCGACCCGGACTACCCGGCCGACCGCCTCCGCCGCACCCTCGCCGACGCCGGGCCCGCGCTGACCGTCACCACCGCCGAGCAGGCCGGGACGCTCGCCGCGCGCACGCCGCTCCTGCTGCTGGACGACCCCGCCACCACCGCCGCGCGGGCCGGCGCGGACCCCGCGAACGTCACCGACGCCGACCGCACCCGGCCGCTCACCCCGGCCCACCCCGCGTACATGATCTACACCTCGGGCTCCACCGGCACCCCCAAGGGCGTGGTGGTCGAACACCGCAACGTGGCGCGGTTGTTCCGCTCCACCGACCACTGGTTCGGCTTCGGCCCCGACGACGTGTGGACCCTCTTCCACTCCTACGCCTTCGACTTCTCCGTGTGGGAGCTGTGCGGCGCGCTGCTGCACGGCGGACGGCTCGTGGTCGTCCCGCACGCGCAGCGCACCTCGCCCGCCGACTTCCTCCGGCTGCTCGGCGACGAGGGCGTCACGATCCTCAGCCAGACCCCCTCGGCCTTCCACCAGCTGAGCGCCGCCGAGCGCGAGCACCCCGAGGCGGGCGCACGCCTGGCCCTGCGCCGCGTCGTCTTCGGCGGCGAACCGCTGGACCCCCGCCGCCTCGCGGAGTGGTACGAGCGGCACCCGGCCGACTCCCCGGTCCTGGTGAACATGTACGGCATCACCGAGACGACCGTCCACGTCACCCACCGGCCCCTCGACCCGGGCACCGCCGCCGCGGCCCGCACCGGCGTCATCGGAGAGCGCATCCCCGACCTGCGGGTGTACGTCCTCGACGGGGCCCTGCGGCCCGTACCGCCATCCGTCGCGGGCGAGTTGTACGTCGCCGGCGCCGGTGTGGCCCGCGGCTACTGGCGCCGGCCCGCCCTCACCGCGGCCCGCTTCGTGGCCGACCCCTTCGAGCCGGGCGGCAGCCGCATGTACCGCACCGGCGACGTCGTCCGCTGGACCCGCCACGGCGAGTTGGAGTTCGTCGGGCGCGCCGACGACCAGGTCAAGATCCGCGGCCACCGCGTCGAACTCGGCGAGATCGAGGCCGCGCTGGAGGCCCACCCGGACGTCGCCGCGGCCGCCGCGACCGTGCGCGAGGACCGCACCGACGACCAGCGCCTGGTCGCCTATGTCGTGCCGCACCCCGGCGGCTCGGTGCCGCCGCTGCGGGACTGGCTCGCCGAACGGCTGCCCTCCCACATGGTCCCCGCCACCCAGGTGGAACTCGAAGCCCTGCCGTTGACCCCGAACGGCAAGCTCGATCGGGCGACGCTCCCCGCACCCCGGTACGAGGCGCAGTCCGCCGCCCGCGCCCCCCGGGGCCCGGAGGAGGAGATCCTCTGCGGCCTCTTCGCAGAGGTGCTCGGCCTGGCAGAGGTCGGCGTCGACGACGGATTCTTCGACATCGGCGGCCACTCGCTGCTCGCCACCCGCCTGGTCAGCCGCATCCGCTCCGCGCTCGGCGTCGAGGTGGCCATCAGGGACCTCTTCGACACCCCGACGGTCGCCGCGCTCAGCGCCCGAATCGGCTCCTCGGGCCGCGCCCGCACCGCCCTTCGCCGCGTCGTCCCACGCCCCGAGACCGTACCGGCGTCGTTCGCGCAGCAGCGGCTGTGGTTCATCCACCGGCTGGAGGGCCCGAGCCCCACCTACAACATCCCGCTCGCCATCCGTATGCGGGGCGCACTCGACATCGACGCGCTGCGGGCCGCCTTCGCCGACATCGTCGCCCGGCACGAGAGCCTGCGCACCGTCTTCGCCGACGGCGACGACGGCACCCGGCAGATCGTGCTTCCCGCCGAGCGGGCCGTGCCGGAGCTGGAGGTCCTGCCCACCGACGAGGCGAAGCTGCCCGAGGTCCTCTCCCGCCTCGCCCGGCACACCTTCGACCTCACCGGCGAACTCCCCGTCCGGGGCTGGCTGCTGCGCCTGGACGACGAGGGCACCGACTGGGTACTGGAGGTGATGCTGCACCACATCGCGGGTGACGGCTGGTCGCTCGGCCCGATGGTCCGCGACATGACCGCCGCGTACACCGCACGCCTGGCGGGGCACACCCCGCAGTGGCTCGAACTGCCCCTGCAATACGCCGACTACGCCCTCTGCCAGCGCGAGCACCTCGGCTCCGAGGACGACCCCGACAGCGTCCTGTCCAGCCAGCTGGACTACTGGCGCGAGCGCCTCGCCGAGCTGCCCGACGAGCTCGCCCTGCCCTTCGACAGGCCCCGTCCGCCGGTCTCCTCCCACCAGGGGCGCAGGGTGCCGTTCACCGTCACCGCCGAGCACCACGCCGCACTGGCCGCGCTCGCCCGCGAACACGGCTGCAGCCCCTTCATGGTCGTGCACGCGGCCGTCGCCACGCTGCTCTCCCGGCTGGGAGGCGGCACCGACATCCCGCTCGGCTCGCCCATCGCCGGACGCACCGACGACGCGCTCAGCGAACTGGTCGGCTTCTTCGTCAACAGCCTCGTGCTGCGCACCGACCTCTCCGGCAACCCCACGTTCGCCGAACTGCTCGAACGCGTACGGGAGACCGACCTCGCCGCCTACGCCCACCAGGACGTGCCGTTCGAGCGGCTCGTGGACGTGCTCAACCCCTCGCGGTCGCTGGCACGGCACCCGCTGTTCCAGACGATGATCGCGTTCAACAACACCGACAAGGCCATGGCGAAGGCCGCGCTCGCCGACTTCCCCGGCATGACGGTCACCCCCACCGAGATCGAGACAACCGCCTCCAAGTTCGACCTCGCGTTCTTCTTCGTCGAGGGCGGCGGCGAGGGCGCGACCCCCGGGTTCCAGTGCGTCCTGGAGTACAGCCGCGACGTCTTCGACCAGGAGACGGCGGACCGGATCATCGCCGGGCTGCACCGGGTGCTGGACCAGGTCCTCACCCGTCCCGAACTCCCGGTCGACGACGTGGACCTGCTCGACCCGGCCGAGCGCACCCGGCTCCTCACCGAGTGGAACGACACCGGCCGCACCGCCCCCGAGCTCTCCGTGCCGGAGGCCTTCGCCGCCGTCGCGTCCACCGCGCCCGACGCGGTCGCCGTCACCGCGGGCGACGAGGAGCTCAGCTACGCCCGGCTCGACCAGCTCTCCGACCGCCTCGCCGCGGTGCTCACCGCCCGCGGTGTCACCGCCGAGACACCCGTCGCCGTGGCGATGGAACGCGGAGTCCTCGTCCCCGTCGCCCTGCTCGCCGTCCTCAAGGCCGGCGGCGCCTACGTACCGCTGCGGCCCACCGACCCGGCGGGCCGCGTACGCCACCTCCTGACCGGGACGTCGGCCGCCCTCGCGCTCGTCGACCCCGTACACGCCGCTGCCGCGCGGGAGTGGGGCGTCGAGACGCTCGACCCGCACGCCGTGCTCGACGCCGAACCCACCGGCGCCCCCGCCCCGCTCACCGCCGTCCCCGCCACGGGGCTGGCGTACGTGATGCACACCTCCGGCTCGTCGGGCGTCCCCAAGGGCGTAGCCGTGACCCACCGCGACATCGTCGCCCTCGCCCGCGACCCGCGTTGGCGGGAAGGCCAGGAACGCGTACTCGCCCAGTCGCCCATGGCGTTCGACGCTTCGACGTACGAGCTGTGGGTACCGCTGCTCACCGGCAACCGGATCGTGTTCGCCCCGCCCGGCGACATCGACGTGGCGGTCCTCGCCGAGACCGTCTCCCGCCACGGGGTCACCGGACTGTGGCTGACGGCCGGCCTGTTCCGCGTGGTCGCCGAGGAGGAGCCCACCGCGCTGTCCGGCGCCCGCCGCGTGTGGACCGGCGGCGACGTCGTGTCGCCCACCGCCGTCGCCCGGGTCCGCGCGGCCTGCCCCGACCTGGTCGTCGTCAACGGCTACGGGCCGACCGAGACCACCACGTTCGCCCTCAGCCACCTCATCGCCGACGAGGAGACCGGCGCCGCGGCCGTACCCGTCGGACGGCCGCTGGCCGGGATGGCCGCGTACGTTCTCGACCACCGGCTGCGCCCCGCGCCCACCGGTGTCGCGGGAGAGCTCTACCTCGCCGGCGCAGGCGTCGCCCGCGGCTACCACGAGCGGCCCGCGGCCACCGCCGAACGCTTCGTCGCCAGCCCCTTCGGGCCCGCGGGCGAACGGCTCTACCGCACCGGCGACCTCGTACGGTGGAACCGCGGCGGCGAGATCGAGTTCCTCGGCCGCGCCGACGACCAGATCAAGCTCCGCGGCTTCCGCGTCGAACTCGGCGAGGTCGAGGCCGCGCTGGCCGCGCACCCCGCCGTCGCGCACGCCGCCGCCGTGGTCCGCGAGGACCGGCCCGGCGACCGCCGCCTGGTCTCCTACGTCGTCCCGGCCCGCCAGGTCGAGGTCGACGAGTCCGCGTCCACCGACGTCGTCGGCGCCTGGCACGAGGTGTACGAGGACCTCTACCGGCCCGATCTCGAAACCCCCGCGTTCGGCCAGGACTTCCGCGGCTGGCACTCCAGCTACGACAACGCCCCGCTGCCGCTCGCCGAGATGCGCAGCTGGCGGCGGGCCACCGTCGACCGCATCCGCGAACTACGGCCCCGCCGCGTCCTGGAGATCGGTGTCGGCAGCGGACTGATCCTCGCCGAGCTAGCCCCCGACTGCGAGAGCTACTGGGGCACCGACTTCTCCGCACCGGCCGTCGCCCGCCTCACCGACGAGGTCGCCGCCGTGCCCGGGCTCGCGGACCAGGTCGAACTCCGCGTCCAGGACGCCGCCGACGTCACCGGGTTGCCGCAGGGCCACTTCGACACGATCGTCATCAACTCCGTCGTGCAGTACTTCCCCGGCGCCGACTACCTCACCACCGTCCTCGACCGCGCACTGGACCTGCTCGCACCCGGCGGCGCCGTCCTCGTCGGCGACGTCCGCAACCTCCGGCTCGCCCGCCTCTTCCACAGTGCCGTCCAGCTGGCCCAGGCCGACCCGTCCACCCAACTGCCCGCACTGCGCCCGGCCGTCGACCGCGCCGTCCTCTTCGACAGCGAACTCCAACTGGACCCGGACTACTTCGCCGACTGGGCGCAGAGCGACCCCCGCGTCCAGGCCGTCGACATCCGGGTCAAGCGCGGCGACTACCACAACGAACTAAGCCGCTACCGCTACGACGCCGTCCTGCACACCTCCGCCGCGGCGCCCGCCTCCGCGCTGCGCAGCTTCGACTGGGGCACGGACGTCGACGACGAGGAGACACTCGTCGCCCTGCTGAAGACCGCCGCCGCCGAGGGCACCCGGCTGCGCCTGTGCTCCGTACCCGGTGACCGGCTCGCCCCCGACCTGGCCGTCACCCGCGCCCTGGCCCGCGCCGAGCGGCACACCACCGCCGCCGAACTCCGCACCGCGCCCGACGCGTCCGCACCCGGCGTCGACGTCGAGACGCTCGCCGCGCTGGGCGAGCGGCACCGCCTGGTCACCGCGCTCACCTGGTCCACGACCGGCGAGGACGGCCATGTCGACGTGCTCTACCAACCAGCCGCGCAGGGAGAGCAGTTCCCCGACGGATACGTCCCCGCGACGCTGGTGCCGCGCTCCCGCCGCGCCAACGACCCGATGAGCGTCAGCGACGTGAAGTCCCAGCTCGCGAACCTCGACGCCTACCTCCGTGAACGCCTGCCGGACTACATGGTCCCGGCCACCACCGTCGTCCTCGACGGGCTGCCGCTCACCGACAACGGCAAGGTCGACCGGAGGGCGCTCCCCGCACCTGAGTGGGAGAGCGCCGCCGGGAGCAGCCGCGCCGCGGCCGGCACCCGGGAGGAACTCCTTTGCGGGCTCTTCGCCGAGGTCCTCGGACTCACCGCCGTCGGCGTGGAGGACGGCTTCTTCGAGCTGGGCGGCGACAGCATCCTCTCCATCCAGCTCGTCTCCCGTGCCCGCCGCGCCGGGATCGGACTGTCCGTACGCGACGTCTTCGAGTACGGGACCGCGGCCGCCCTCGCCGAGATCGCGGACTGGTCCGGCCAGGACGCCGCCGGCGAGGCCGAGGACGAGCCGACCGGCGAGTTCACACCCCTGCCGATCGTGTCCTGGCTCGTCGAACGTGGCGGCCCCTGGCGCGAGTTCAACCAGTCCCAGGCGGTGCGCACCCCTGCCGGCCTCACCGAACAGGCCCTGCGCACCGGCGTCCAGCGTGTACTCGACCACCACGACGCCCTGCGCACCCGGCTCACCCTCGCGCCCGAGCTCGTCGCCGAAGTGCGACCCGCCGACAGCGTCGCAGCCGACGAGTGCGTCTCGCGGGTGGACGCCTCCGGCTGCGCGGACGAGGACGCCTGGTTCGCCCTCGCGTCCGCCGAGGCCGTACGGGCCCGCGGGACGCTCGACCCGGAGGCCGGCGCGATGGTGCGCTGGGTGTGGCTCGACGGCGGACCGGGTGCCGCAGGCGTCCTGGTCGTCGTCGCCCACCATCTCGTCGTCGACGGAGTGTCCTGGCGTGTACTGCTGCCCGACCTCGCCGAGGCGGTCGGCAGCGCCGGCGCGCCGCTCACCCCGGTCGGCACCTCGGTGCGGCGCTGGTCGACGCAGCTCGCCGCCCAGGCTGAGTCCCCGGACCGGCTCGCCGAACTCCCCTGGTGGGAAGGGATGCTCGCGCAGAGCACACCGCTCGCCGAAGGGGGACTGGACCCCGAGCGGGACACCTACGCCACCGCCGGCACCTGCACCGTCGAGGTCCCGGCCGATGTCTCCCGCGTCGTCCTCACCGAAACGGCGGGGCTGTACAACGCGGGCGTCGACGACGTCCTGCTCACCGCCCTCGCCCTGGCCCTCACCCGCTGGTCGCCCCGCCCCGCAGACCACGGCTGGGTGCTCGACCTGGAGAGCCACGGCCGGGACGAGGACCTGGTCCCCGGAGCCGAACTGTCCCGCACGGTCGGCTGGTTCACCACCATGTACCCCGTACGCATCGATGCGGGCGACGCCGCCTGGCACGAGGTCACCGCCGGCGGCCCCGCCGTCAGCACGGCGCTGAAGCGGGTCAAGGAGCAGTTGCGCGGCACCCCGGGCAACGGCGCCGGGTACGGGCTCCTCCGCCACCTCGCCGCCGGAGCCGCGGACACGTTCCGCGCGCATCCTTCCCCGCAGCTCGGCTTCAACTACATGGGCCGCTTCACCGCCGCCTCCGCGTCCGCCTCCGCAGACTGGGGCGTCCTCGCAGGCGGTGTCGCCGGGCAGCCCGAGCAGACCCCGCTCGCGCACGTGCTCGACGTCAACGCCGTCGCCCGCCAGGACCAGGACGGCGGGCTGGCGCTCCGCGCCACCTGGACCTGGGCCGACCGGATCCTCGACGGAGCGGACATGCGCGCCCTCGCCGACCTGTGGGTCGAGGCGCTGGCCGGACTCGCCGCCCACACCACCACCCCGAACGTCGGCGGACTCACCCCCACCGACGTCACCGACACGACGCTGACACAGGACGATCTCGACGACCTCGAGCTCGACCTGGCCGACGACTGGGAGAACGACGCATGACCAAGCCGGCCCGGAACATCGAGGACGTCCTGCCGCTGTCCCCGCTCCAGGAGGGCATGCTCTTCCACAGCGTCTACGACGACGCGGGCCCGGACGTCTACACGGCGCAGCTGCGCTTCGACCTCGAGGGCGACGTCGACCGCGACCGCCTGCACGCGGCCGCCACGGCGCTGCTGCGCCGCCACGCGAACCTGCGCGCCGCCTTCGTCCAGCGCAAGTCCGGCGAATGGTCGCAGGTGATCGCCGCCACCGTACGGGTGCCGTGGCGCGACGAGGACGTCAGCGGCGCCGACGACACCGCGGCAGCCGCCGCCGAACTGGCCGAGGCCGCCCGCTGGGAGCGCTTCGACCTGCGCAGGCCGCCGCTGCTGCGCTTCCTGCTCATCCGCCTGGGGGGCGACCGCTTCCGGCTCGTCCTGACCAACCACCACATCCTGTGGGACGGCTGGTCCCTGCCCATCCTGCTGCGCGAACTCCTCGTCCTCTACCGACAGAACGGCAGCGACCGCGGCCTGCCCCGCGTGCGCCCGTTCAAGGAGTTCCTGCGCTGGCTCTCCGCACGCGACCGCGAGGAGTCCGCACGGCTGTGGCGCGAGGCGATGGCGGGCTTCGAGGAGCCCACCCTGCTCGCGCCCGACCGCGACCGCGCGACGCACGTCCCCGAGCAGCTCTCGACGGCCGTCGACGCCGCGACCACCCGCGCACTCACCCAGTGCGCCCGCGACTGGGGCGTCACCCTCAACACGGTGACCCAGGCAGCCTGGGCGCTCGTCCTGTCGAGCCTGATCGGCCGCACCGACGTGGCCTTCGGCAGCACCGTCTCGGGCCGGCCCGCGGACCTGCCCGGCGTCGAGACCATGATCGGCCTGTTCATCAACACGGTGCCCACGCGCGTCGTGCTCGACCAGCGCGAGACCCTGCGCGAGTTGGTGACCCGAGTCCAGGAGGAGCAGTCCAGCCTCGTCGAGCACCAGCACGTCGGACTTGCCGACGTCCAGCGCTGGTCCGGCCACGGAGACCTCTTCGACACGGCGCTGGTGTTCGAGAACTACCCGGTCGACAGCAGCGGTGTCGCCGAGGACGCGGCCGACGAGGGCTTCCGCGTCGTCGACGCCGACGCCTCGGACGCCACGCACTACCCGATGAGCCTCATCGTCGCCCCCCGCGACGAACTGGGCCTCCGGCTCGGCTACCAGCCCGACGTCGTCTCGGCTGCCGACGCGCGCGCGACACTGGACCGCCTCGTCCGGGTGCTCCGGCAGATCAGCGCGACCCCCGACCGCCCCGTCTCGGCCGTGGAACTGCTGTCGGCCGAGGAGTCCGAGCGTGTGGTGCGGGGGTGGAATGTGACGGATGTGGTTGTTCCGTCGGGTTCGTTGGTGGAGTGGTTCGAGGCTCGGGTGGGGGAGCGGGCGGGTGCGCTCGCGGTGGTGTGTGGTGGGGAGCGGGTTGCGTATGGGGAGTTGAACGGGCGGGTCAACCGTCTTGCGCGGTTGTTGGTGGGCCGTGGTGTGGGTGTGGGTTCTGTGGTGGGGGTGGTGTTGCCGCGTTCGGTGGATTTGGTGGCGACGTTGTTGGCGGTGTGGAAGGTCGGGGGTGTGTATGTGCCGTTGGATCCGGAGTTTCCGGAGGAGCGGTTGGCGTATGTGGTGGGGGATGCCGATCCGTTGGTGACGGTGACGGTGGAGGCTCTGGTGCCGCGTCTGCCGGGGCGTGCGCGTTGTGTGGTGCTGGATGATGCCGGTGTGGTGGGGGAGTTGGCGGGTTGCGGGTCGTCGGATGTGGGGGTTTCGGTTTCTTCTGAGGCTGCGGCGTATGTGTTGTATACGTCGGGTTCGACGGGGCGTCCGAAGGGGGTGGTGGTGTCTCGGGGTGCTTTTGAGAATTTTGTGGTGGGGATGGATGGGGTGGTCGGGGTTGGTGTGGGGGATGTGCTGTTGGCGGTGACGACGGTGGGGTTCGATATCGCGGGGTTGGAGTTGTTGCTGCCGTTGGTGCGTGGTGGTGTGGTTGTGGTGGCGGGTGATGGTGTTGCTCGTGATGTGGGTTTGGTGTGTGGTCTGTTGGAGCGGGAGCGCGTGACGGTGGTGCAGGGGACGCCGTCGTGGTGGCGTGGTGTGTTGGATGGTGTGGGTCGGTCGGGTGTGTTGTCGGGTGTGCGGGCGTTGGTGGGTGGTGAGGCGTTGCCGGCGGAGGTGGCGTCGGGTCTGGTGGGTGTGTGTGCTTCGGCGGTGAATGTGTATGGGCCGACGGAGACGACGGTGTGGTCGACGTCGTTCGGGCTGTCGGATGCGGTGGTTGGTGGTGGTGTGCTGCCGATTGGTGGGCCGGTGGCGAATACGCGGGTGTATGTGCTGGATGGGGGGTTGCGTCCGGTTCTTCCGGGTGTGGTGGGTGATTTGTATGTTGCTGGTCGGGGTGTGGCTGTTGGGTATTGGGGTCGTGCGGGTTTGACGGGTGAGCGTTTCGTCGCGGATCCGTTCGGTCCGTCGGGAGCCCGGATGTATCGCACGGGTGACGTTGTCCGTTGGAACGGGGGCGGTGATCTGGTGTTCGTCGGTCGGGCGGATGATCAGGTCAAGCTGCGTGGTTTCCGTATTGAGTTGGGCGAGGTCGAGGCCGTCGCGGTGGAGCATCCGTCTGTTGCGCAGGCTGTGGCGGTGGTGCGGGAGGACCGTCCGGGGGATCGGCGCCTGGTCCTCTACGTGAAGTCTGCGGACGACCGGAGCCCGGCCGACGTACGTCGTCATCTCCAGTCGGAACTGCCGGAGTACATGGTGCCGTCGGTGGTGGTGGAGCTGGATTCGGTGCCGTTGACGCCGAATGGGAAGGTGGATCGTCAGGCGCTTCCGGTTCCGGACTGGGGGGGTGTGTCGGGTGGTTCGCGGGTTGCGGGTGATCCGCGTGAGGAGTTGATGTGTGGTCTCTTCGCCGAGGTGCTCGGTCTTGGGTCCGTGGGTGTGGACGACGGGTTCTTCGTTCTGGGTGGGCATTCGTTGTTGGCGACGCGTCTGGTGGCGCGGGTGCGGTCCGTTCTCGGGGTCGAGGTGCGGATTCGGGATGTGTTCGAGAACGCGACGCCTTCGGCGCTCGTGCGGGTGCTGGAGGAGCGGGCGGGGCGCGTGCGGCCTGGTGTGGTGGCCGCGGCGAGCCGCCCGGCACAAGTCCCGGTGTCGTTCGCGCAGCAACGCCTGTGGTTTCTGCACCAGTTGGAGGGGCCCAGCCCGACGTACAACATTCCGTTGGCGCTGCGTCTGTCCGGCCCCCTGGACGTCGTCGCTCTGCGGGCCGCCCTGGGCGACGTCGTCTCGCGGCACGAAAGCCTGCGCACCGTGTTCGCGGACTCGGAGCTCGGGGGTGTTCAAGTCGTACTCGACGCCGCCGTACCGGAGTTGGCACTGCGGGAAGTGGACAGCGATGAGCTGGACGCCGCGGTGGTCGATGCGGCGCGGTACGCCTTCGATCTCGCGGGCGAGATCCCGCTGCATGCGGAACTGCTCACAGTGGCGGCCGATGAGCATGTGCTGGTCGTGGTGGTACATCACATCGCCGCTGACGGCGGCTCCCTGGGCCCGCTGGCCCGGGCCCTGACGCGTGCGTACGCGGCACGCGTCGAGGGAGGGGCCCCGGTCTGGGCCGACCTGCCGGTGCAGTACGCGGACTACGCGTTGTGGCAGCGTGAGGTGCTTGGTTCGGAGGACGATGCGGAAAGTCTGGTCTCCGAGCAGCTGGCGTACTGGCGCCATCAGTTGGACGGCCTGCCGGAGGAGCTGAGCCTGCCCGTCGACCGCCCCCGCCCGGCGGTCGCCTCACATCGCGGTGCACGGGTGACGTTCGAGATCCCCGAGGAGCTTCACGCCCGACTGCGTGAGTTGGCGCGTGCGCAGGGGTGCAGCATGTTCATGGTGGTGCAGGCGGCGGTGGCCTCCCTGCTGTCGCGTTTCGGTGCGGGCGAGGATGTGCCGATCGGTTCGCCGATCGCGGGCCGTACGGATGAGAGCCTCGCGGATCTGGTGGGCCTGTTCGTCAACACCCTCGTGCTGCGCACCGACCTGTCGGGGAACCCGACGTTCGCCGAGCTACTGGCACGGGTGCGGGAGATGAACCTGGCGGCGTACCAGCACCAGGATGTGCCTTTCGAGCGCCTGGTCGAGGCGCTGAACCCGGCCCGCTCCCTCGCCCGGCACCCCCTCTTCCAGACGATGCTGACCTACAACACCAAGGACGAGCCGGTCGACGCCGCCGTCCCCGGTCTGCGCGTTGGCGGGATGGAGTTCGAGACGACCACGGCCCGGGTCGATCTCGCCTTCTCCTTCATGGACCTCGCCACCGAGGGCCCGGAACGCGCGCTTCGGGGAAGCGTGGAGTACGCCACCGATCTGTTCGACGCCCAGACCGTCGACCACCTCCTTTCCGGCCTGATGCGGCTTCTCGAGCAGGCGACGGCCAAGCCGGCCGCACGGCTCCTCTCGCTCGACGTCGTACCGGCGGATGTGGCCGAGCGTGTGGTGCGGGGGTGGAATGTGACGGATGTGGTTGTTCCGTCGGGTTCGTTGGTGGAGTGGTTCGAGGCTCGGGTGGGGGAGCGGGCGGGTGCGCTCGCGGTGGTGTGTGGTGGGGAGCGGGTTGCGTATGGGGAGTTGAACGGGCGGGTCAACCGTCTTGCGCGGTTGTTGGTGGGCCGTGGTGTGGGTGTGGGTTCTGTGGTGGGGGTGGTGTTGCCGCGTTCGGTGGATTTGGTGGCGACGTTGTTGGCGGTGTGGAAGGTCGGGGGTGTGTATGTGCCGTTGGATCCGGAGTTTCCGGAGGAGCGGTTGGCGTATGTGGTGGGGGATGCCGATCCGTTGGTGACGGTGACGGTGGAGGCTCTGGTGCCGCGTCTGCCGGGGCGTGCGCGTTGTGTGGTGCTGGATGATGCCGGTGTGGTGGGGGAGTTGGCGGGTTGCGGGTCGTCGGATGTGGGGGTTTCGGTTTCTTCTGAGGCTGCGGCGTATGTGTTGTATACGTCGGGTTCGACGGGGCGTCCGAAGGGGGTGGTGGTGTCTCGGGGTGCTTTTGAGAATTTTGTGGTGGGGATGGATGGGGTGGTCGGGGTTGGTGTGGGGGATGTGCTGTTGGCGGTGACGACGGTGGGGTTCGATATCGCGGGGTTGGAGTTGTTGCTGCCGTTGGTGCGTGGTGGTGTGGTTGTGGTGGCGGGTGATGGTGTTGCTCGTGATGTGGGTTTGGTGTGTGGTCTGTTGGAGCGGGAGCGCGTGACGGTGGTGCAGGGGACGCCGTCGTGGTGGCGTGGTGTGTTGGATGGTGTGGGTCGGTCGGGTGTGTTGTCGGGTGTGCGGGCGTTGGTGGGTGGTGAGGCGTTGCCGGCGGAGGTGGCGTCGGGTCTGGTGGGTGTGTGTGCTTCGGCGGTGAATGTGTATGGGCCGACGGAGACGACGGTGTGGTCGACGTCGTTCGGGCTGTCGGATGCGGTGGTTGGTGGTGGTGTGCTGCCGATTGGTGGGCCGGTGGCGAATACGCGGGTGTATGTGCTGGATGGGGGGTTGCGTCCGGTTCTTCCGGGTGTGGTGGGTGATTTGTATGTTGCTGGTCGGGGTGTGGCTGTTGGGTATTGGGGTCGTGCGGGTTTGACGGGTGAGCGTTTCGTCGCGGATCCGTTCGGTCCGTCGGGAGCCCGGATGTATCGCACGGGTGACGTTGTCCGTTGGAACGGGGACGGTGATCTGGTGTTCGTCGGTCGGGCGGATGATCAGGTCAAGCTGCGTGGTTTCCGTATTGAGTTGGGCGAGGTCGAGGCCGCGCTGGAACGCTGTGCGGGAGTTTCCCAGGCCGTCGCGATGGTGCGGGAGGACCGTCCCGGCGACCGGCGTCTCGTGGCGTACGTGCTGGGGTCCGGTAAAGACGTCTCCAGCGCCGAGCTGCGCAGGGGCGTGGGGGAGTGGCTGCCGGAGTACATGGTGCCGTCCGTGGTGGTATTGCTCGATTCGGTGCCGTTGACGCCGAACGGGAAGGTGGATCGTCAGGCGCTTCCGGTTCCGGACCGGGAGGGTGTGTCCGGCGGTTCGCGGGTTGCGGGTGATCCGCGCGAGGAGTTGATGTGCGGTCTCTTCGCCGAGGTGCTCGGCCTTGAGTCCGCGGGCGTGGACGACGGGTTCTTCGCTCTCGGTGGGCATTCGCTGTTGGCGACGCGTCTGGTGGCGCGGGTGCGGTCCGCCCTCGGAGTCGAGGTCGCGGTGCGGGATGTGTTCGAGCATGCTTCACCGGCCGCTCTGGTGCGGGTGCTGGAGGAGCGTGCGGGACGCGTGCGGCCCGGAGTGTTCGCGGTGAGCCACCCGGAGTGGGTTCCGGTATCGTTCGCGCAACAACGTCTGTGGTTCCTCCACCAGTTGGAGGGGCCCAGCCCGACGTACAACATTCCGTTGGCGCTGCGTCTGTCCGGCCCCCTGGACGTCGTCGCTCTGCGGGCCGCCCTGGGTGACGTCGTCACGCGGCACGAAAGCCTGCGCACCGTGTTCGCGGACTCCTCCGAGCACGGGGCGGTACAGGTCGTACTAGGTGCGGCCGTGACCGAGTTGGCCGTGCGCGAGGTCGTCGCGGACGGGCTGGACACCGCCGTGGAGGAGGCGGCGCGTTACGCCTTCGACCTTGCCACGGAGGTGCCGTTGCGAGCAGAGCTTCTGCGGCTCGGCGACGGTGCGCACGTGCTCGTGATGGTGGTGCATCACATCGCCGCTGACGGCGGTTCGCTGGCTCCGCTGGCGCGTGATCTGACGCGAGCGTACGTGGCACGTGTGGCGGGTCGGGAGCCGGTGTGGGCCGAGTTGCCGGTGCGGTACGCGGACTACGCGTTGTGGCAGCGTGAGGTGCTTGGTTCGGAGGACGATGCGGAGAGTCTGGTCTCCGAGCAGCTGGCGTACTGGCGCGCTCAGTTGGACGGCCTGCCGGAGGAGCTGAGCCTGCCCGTCGACCGCCCCCGCCCGGCGGTCGCCTCACATCGCGGTGCACGGGTGACGTTCGAGATCCCCGAGGAGCTTCACGCCCGACTGCGTGAGTTGGCGCGTGCGCAGGGGTGCAGCATGTTCATGGTGGTGCAGGCGGCGGTGGCCTCCCTGCTGTCGCGTTTCGGTGCGGGCGAGGATGTGCCGATCGGTTCGCCGATCGCGGGCCGTACGGATGAGAGCCTCGCGGATCTGGTGGGCCTGTTCGTCAACACCCTCGTGCTGCGCACCGACCTGTCGGGGAACCCGACGTTCGCCGAGCTACTGGCACGGGTGCGGGAGATGAACCTGGCGGCGTACCAGCACCAGGATGTGCCTTTCGAGCGCCTGGTCGAGGCGCTGAACCCGGCCCGCTCCCTCGCCCGGCACCCCCTCTTCCAGACCCTCCTCACCTACAACACCCAGGACCCTCATCGTCCGGTTTCGGCCGATGGGCCGATCGAGGTGTCCCCGTACGCGTTCGAGGTCGACACGGCCAAAACAGATCTCGCGTTCACCCTCACCGAGCGGTCCGACGCCGAGGGCCGGGCGGCCGGCATCGTCGGTAGACTCGCTTACTCTCACGACTTGTTCGACGAGCAGACCGCCGTCCGGCTGGCGTCCGGCCTGCAGCGGCTCCTGACCTCCGTCGTCGAGGAACCGGGACGCCCGGTCCGTACCCTCCCCGTACTGCCCGAGGCAGACCTCGCGCGGATCACACGCGAGTGGAACGACACGGGCGTACCCGCTCCCGCGGTGCCGCTCGTCGAGCGCTTCGAGCGCCAGGCACGGGCCACCCCCGAGGCACTCGCCGTGGTGAGCGCAGAGGGCGCCGCCTCGTACGGCGAGCTGAACGCACGCGCGGACCAGCTGGCCCGTCTGCTGCGGAGCCGCGGTGTCGTCGCCGAATCGTTCGTCGGCGTGCTGCTGCCGCGCGGCACGGACCTCGTCGCCGCGCTGCTCGCCGTGTGGAAGGCCGGCGGCGCCTACGTGCCCGTGGACCCGGAGTACCCCGCCGACCGCATCGGCTACGTACTGACCGACGCGGCACCAGCACTGACCCTCACCACCGGCGCGCTCGCCCCGCTGGTGCCGGAGACCGCTTTCCCCGTGGCGATCGAACTCGCCGATGTGCCGGACGACGTGGCGGACCAGGCACCCCCCGGGACAGCCATGCCGGTCGGGGAGGACTGCGCGGCGTACGTCATCTACACGTCCGGTTCGACAGGACGGCCGAAGGGCGTCGTCGTGTCCCGCGGGAGCGTGTCGACGTACGTCGGCCACGCGGCTTCCTCCTACCCGGACATGGCCGGAGTGTCGCTGGTCGGCTCGTCTGTCGCGTTCGACCTCACCGTGACCGGCCTGATCACGCCCCTCACCACCGGCGGCGCGGTATGGCTGGCGGGGTGGGACGAGCGGACGACCGCGCCGTCCGAGGTCTCCGGCACCGACGGGGTCGCGATCGCGAAGGTGACGCCCAGCCACCTGCCGGTGCTCTCCCTCGTACCGGACGCGATGCGGCCGTCCGGGACGCTGATCCTCGGCGGTGAGGCCCTGGGCGGCGCCGCGCTCGACGGCTGGCGAGCCGCCCACCCGGACGTGACCGTGGTCAACGCCTACGGCCCGACCGAAGCCACCGTGAACTGCTGCCATTTCGTGCTGGCACCGGGAGCGCCGACACCGGACGGAGCGGTACCGGTCGGACGGGCGTTCCCGCACGCGCGGCTGTACGTCCTGGACGAGGGGCTGAGCCCTGTACCGCCGGGTGTGCCCGGTGAGCTGTACATCGCCGGAGACGGTCTGGCCCGCGGCTACTGGCGCCGCCCCGGGATGACCGCCGAACGCTTCGTCGCCGACCCGTTCGGCCCCTCGGGAACCCGTATGTACCGCACGGGCGACGTGGTGCGGTGGGACGCCGACAGCCAGATCGTGTTCGTCGGCAGGGCGGACGACCAGGTCAAACTGCGCGGCTTCCGGATCGAGTTGGGTGAGGTGGAGGCGGCACTCGTCGCGCAGCCGTCGGTGTCGCAGGCCGTGGCGATGGTGCGGGAGGACCGCCCGGGCGATCGGCGGCTCGTGGCGTACATCGTGCCCGCGGGCGTCGCCCCGGACCCGGCGGGCGTACGCGCCGAGGCCGCTCGACGGCTGCCGGAGTACATGGTGCCGTCGGTGGTGGTATCGCTCGATTCGGTGCCGTTGACGCCGAATGGGAAGGTGGATCGTCAGGCGCTTCCGGTTCCGGACTGGGGGGGTGTGTCGGGCGGTTCGCGGGTTGCGGGTGATCCGCGTGAGGAGTTGATGTGTGGTCTCTTCGCCGAGGTGCTCGGTCTTGGGTCCGTGGGTGTGGACGACGGGTTCTTCGTTCTGGGTGGGCATTCGTTGTTGGCGACGCGTCTGGTGGCGCGGGTGCGGTCCGTTCTCGGGGTCGAGGTGCGGATTCGGGATGTGTTCGAGAACGCGACGCCTTCGGCGCTCGTGCGGGTGCTGGAGGAGCGGGCGGGGCGCGTGCGGCCTGGTGTGGTGGCCGCGGCGAGCCGCCCGGCACAAGTCCCGGTGTCGTTCGCGCAGCAACGCCTGTGGTTTCTGCACCAGTTGGAGGGGCCCAGCCCGACGTACAACATTCCGTTGGCGCTGCGTCTGTCCGGCCCCCTGGACGTCGTCGCTCTGCGGGCCGCCCTGGGCGACGTCGTCACGCGGTACGAAAGCCTGCGCACCGTGTTCGCGGACTCGGAGCTCGGGGGCGTTCAAGTCGTACTCGACGCCGCCGTACCGGAGGTGGCGCTGCGGGACATCGTGGCCGAGGAGCTGGACGTGGCGGTCGTGGAGGCGGCGCGGTACGCCTTCGACCTCGCGGCGGAGGTGCCGTTGCGCGCAGAACTGCTCACAGTGGCGCCCGATGAGCATGTGCTGGTCGTGGTGGTGCATCACATCGCCGCCGATGGCGGTTCGCTGGGCCCGCTGGCGCGTGATCTGACACACGCGTACGCCGCACGTGCGGGGGGACGGAAGCCGGTGTGGGCCGACCTGCCGGTGCGGTATACGGACTACGCGTTGTGGCAGCGTGAGGTGCTTGGTTCGGAGGACGATGCGGAGAGTCTGGTCTCCGAGCAGCTGGCGTACTGGCGCGATCAGTTGGACGGTCTCCCGGAGGAGCTGAGCCTCCCCGTCGACCGCCCCCGCCCGGCGGTCGCCTCACACCGTGGCGCACGGTCGAGCTTCGCGATACCTGCCGTGGTGTCGGCGCGCCTGCGTGAGTTGGCGCGTGCGCAGGGGTGCAGCATGTTCATGGTGGTGCAGGCGGCGGTGGCGTCCCTGCTGTCGCGTTTCGGTGCGGGCGAGGACGTGCCGATCGGTTCGCCGATCGCGGGCCGTACGGACGAGAGCCTCGCGGATCTGGTGGGCCTGTTCGTCAACACCCTCGTGCTGCGCACCGACCTGTCGGGGAACCCGACGTTCACCGAGCTGCTGGGTCGGGTGCGGGAGACGAACCTTGCGGCGTACCAGCATCAGGACGTCCCGTTCGAGCGCCTGGTCGAGGCGCTGAACCCGGCCCGCTCCCTCGCCCGGCACCCCCTCTTCCAGACGATGCTGACCTACACCAACCAGCGTCAGCCCGAGCTCGGTGCCGAGATCAGCGGCGTGGACGTCGAGCCGGTCTCCTTCGCCGACGCCACCTCGCGGTACGACCTGACCTTCGAACTCGCCGAAACCGCTCTGGCGGAGGGTGGGTTCGAGATCCGAGGAAGCGTCGAGTTCGCGACCGACCTCTTCGACGCGGGAACCGTCGAGCGCATCACTTCCGGGCTCAACACTCTCCTCGACACGGTTTCCCGTGAGTCGGAGACGCTCGTGCACACGATCGACGTGCTGCCGGCCGATGTGGCCGACCGCGTCGTGCGGGTGTGGAACGAGACGGAGGTCGCCGTTCCGACGGGTTCGCTGGTGGATTGGTTCGAGGAGCACGTCGCTGAGCGGCGGGACGCGTGGGCCGTGGTGTGCGGCGAAGAGCGCCTGACCTACGGAGAGCTGAACGCACGCGTGGAAGGCGTCGCGAGTGTGCTGGCGGGCCGTGGTGTGGGTGTGGGTTCTGTGGTGGGGGTGATGTTGCCGCGATCGGTGGATCTGGTGGCGACGTTGTTGGCGGTGTGGAAGGTCGGGGGTGTGTATGTGCCGTTGGATCCGGAGTTCCCGGAGGAGCGGTTGGCGTATGTGGTGGGAGACGTCGACCCGTTGGTAACGGTGTCCGTGAACGCGCTGGTGGCGCGTTTGCCGGAGGCGTCGCAGCGTGTGGTGCTGGATGCGCCGGAGGTCGTCGAAGAGTTGGCCGACTGGTCCGGTGCGACTCTGCGGCGCTCGGTCCCCTCCGGCTCTGCGGCGTATGTGTTGTATACGTCGGGTTCGACGGGGCGTCCGAAGGGGGTGGTGGTGTCTCGGGGTGCTTTTGAGAATTTTGTGGTGGGGATGGATGGGGTGGTCGGGGTTGGTGTGGGGGATGTGCTGTTGGCGGTGACGACGGTGGGGTTCGATATCGCGGGGTTGGAGTTGTTGCTGCCGTTGGTGCGTGGTGGTGTGGTTGTGGTGGCGGGTGATGGTGTTGCTCGTGATGTGGGTTTGGTGTGTGGTCTGTTGGAGCGGGAGCGCGTGACGGTGGTGCAGGGGACGCCGTCGTGGTGGCGTGGTGTGTTGGATGGTGTGGGTCGGTCGGGTGTGTTGTCGGGTGTGCGGGCGTTGGTGGGTGGTGAGGCGTTGCCGGCGGAGGTGGCGTCGGGTCTGGTGGGTGTGTGTGCTTCGGCGGTGAATGTGTATGGGCCGACGGAGACGACGGTGTGGTCGACGTCGTTCGGGCTGTCGGATGCGGTGGTTGGTGGTGGTGTGCTGCCGATTGGTGGGCCGGTGGCGAATACGCGGGTGTATGTGCTGGATGGGGGGTTGCGTCCGGTTCTTCCGGGTGTGGTGGGTGATTTGTATGTTGCTGGTCGGGGTGTGGCTGTTGGGTATTGGGGTCGTGCGGGTTTGACGGGTGAGCGTTTCGTCGCGGATCCGTTCGGTCCGTCGGGAGCCCGGATGTATCGCACGGGTGACGTTGTCCGTTGGAACGGGGGCGGTGATCTGGTGTTCGTCGGTCGGGCGGATGATCAGGTCAAGCTGCGTGGTTTCCGTATTGAGTTGGGCGAGGTCGAGGCCGTCGCGGTGGAGCATCCGTCTGTTGCGCAGGCTGTGGCGGTGGTGCGGGAGGACCGTCCGGGGGATCGGCGCCTGGTCCTCTACGTGAAGTCTGCGGACGACCGGAGCCCGGCCGACGTACGTCGTCATCTCCAGTCGGAACTGCCGGAGTACATGGTGCCGTCGGTGGTGGTGGAGCTGGATTCGGTGCCGTTGACGCCGAATGGGAAGGTGGATCGTCAGGCGCTTCCGGTTCCGGATTGGGGGGGTGTGTCGGGTGGTTCGCGGGTTGCGGGTGATCCGCGTGAGGAGTTGATGTGTGGTCTGTTCGCCGAGGTGCTCGGTCTTGGGTCCGTGGGTGTGGACGACGGGTTCTTCGTTCTGGGTGGGCATTCGTTGTTGGCGACGCGTCTGGTGGCGCGGGTGCGGTCCGTTCTCGGGGTCGAGGTGCGGATTCGGGATGTGTTCGAGAACGCGACGCCTTCGGCGCTCGTGCGGGTGCTGGAGGAGCGGGCGGGGCGCGTGCGGCCTGGTGTGGTGGCCGCGGCGAGCCGTCCGGCTCAGGTCCCGGTGTCGTTCGCGCAGCAACGCCTGTGGTTTCTGCACCAGTTGGAGGGGCCCAGCCCGACGTACAACATTCCGTTGGCGCTGCGTCTGTCCGGCCCCCTGGACGTCGCTGCTCTGCGGGCCGCCCTGGGCGACGTCGTCACGCGGCACGAAAGCCTGCGCACCGTGTTCGCGGAGGGCGAGGCGGGAGCGTCTCAGGTCGTACGGGGTTCCGTCGCGCCGGAGCTGGCCGTACAGGACGTCGACGACGCGTCCTTGGATGCTGAGGTCCTGAAGGCCGCGCGGTACGCCTTCGACCTGGCCGCCGAGATCCCCCTCCGTGCCGAACTGCTGCGTGTGGCCGCCGAGGAGCATGTCCTTGTCGTCGTGGTGCACCACATCGCGGCCGACGGCGGCTCCCTGGGCCCGCTGGCGCGCGACCTGACGCGCGCCTACGGAGCACGCGTCGACGGACGGGCCCCGGAGTGGGCCGAACTTCCCGTGCAGTACGCGGACTACGCGCTCTGGCAGCGCGACGTACTGGGTTCGGAGAATGACCCGGAGAGTCTGGTCACCGCACAACTCGCCTACTGGCGTCGTCAGCTGAGCGAACTTCCGGAGGGTCTGAGCCTCCCGACCGATCGCCCTCGTCGCACCGCCGCGTCGCACCGGGGCGCCCGGGTGACGTTCGAGATACCGGCCAACGTGAGCGACCGCGTGCAAGAGTTGGCGCGGTCGCAGGGGTGCAGCATGTTCATGGTGCTGCACGCCGCCGTGGCGTCCCTGCTGTCGCGCTTCGGCGCGGGCGAGGACGTGCCGATCGGTTCGCCGATCGCGGGCCGTACGGACGAGAGCCTGGCCGACCTGGTGGGCCTGTTCGTCAACACCCTCGTGCTGCGCACCGATCTCTCGGGCGACCCGACGTTCGCCGAGCTACTGGCACGGGTGCGGGAAACGGACCTGGCGGCGTACCAGCACCAGGACGTGCCCTTCGAGCGCCTGGTCGAGGCGCTGAACCCGGCCCGCTCCCTCGCCCGGCACCCCCTCATCCAGATTCTCATCACCTATAACACCCACTCCCAGACGCAGCAGTTGACGGACGAGGCTGCGGGCCCGACGACCGTCTCCGCGTACCCGTTCGCCGCCGACACGGCACGCATGGACCTCGCGTTCACGTTCACCGAACGCCCCGGCGGCGACGGCATCACCGGCCTGCTGAACTACGCCACCGACCTATTCGAGGAGGAGACCGCCGCCCGGCTGGTGTCGGCGCTGCACCTGCTGCTCGGCGCGGTCGTCACCGATCCGCACCTGCCGGTGTCCCGCGTCCCGGTTCTCCCGCAGGACGAGGTCAAGCAGATCGTCCAGGGCTGGAACGAGACCGGCGGTACGGCGGCCACGCGGCTTTCCGTCGTCGAGCGGTTCGAGCGGCAGGCGGCCGCCACCCCCGACGCGGTCGCCGTCGCCTCGGGTGCCGACGGGATCAGCTACGCCGAGCTCAACGCGCGGGCCAACCGGATCGCCCGCGTCCTGGGCGAACGCGGTGTCGGCACCGAGACGTTCGTCGGCGTGCTGCTGCCGCGCGGCACGGACCTCGTCGCCGCGCTGCTCGCCGTGTGGAAGGCCGGCGGCGCCTACGTACCGGTCGACCCCGACTACCCTGCCGAGCGCGTCGACTACATCCTCGGTGACGCGGCCCCCGCGCTCACCCTCACTACCTCCGCCCTCGCCGCCCATGCCCCGGGCGCTCTACTGGAGTTGGACAGCCCGGAGGCGGTCCGCGCCCTCGACGCCGCCGACCCGGCGGACCGCAGCGTCGCGGCTCCGCAGTCCGCCGCGGCGTACGCGATCTACACCTCCGGATCGACCGGCCGCCCCAAGGGCGTCGTCGTGTCGCGACAGGGGGTGGCCGCCCACCTGGCGTTCGCGACCGGGGCGTACCCCGACATGGCGGGCGTGTCGCTGGTCGGCTCGTCGGTGGCGTTCGACCTCACCGTGACGGGCCTGTACACGCCGCTGCTGGTGGGCGGCTGCGTCTGGCTGGGGGAGTGGGACGCCGACGAGCCGGTGCCGCCCGCCGTCACCGCCGCGGGCGGGACGAGCGTGGCGAAGGTGACCCCGAGCCACCTGTCCGTACTGCCTCTGATGCCGCGGCAGATGGTGCCCACCGGCACCCTCGTCGTCGGCGGCGAGGCGCTGAGCGGTGCCGTTCTCGACGGCTGGCGGGCCGACCACCCACAGGTCACCGTCGTCAACTCGTACGGCCCGACCGAGACCGCGGTCAACTGCTGCCAGTACGTGCTGCGTCCGGGCGAACAGGCGCCCGCCGGGGACGTGCCGATCGGCCGTCCGCTCCCGCACGCGCGGGCGTACGTGCTCGACGGCTCGCTGAGCCCGCTGCCGCCCGGCGTCGCGGGCGACCTGTACATCGCCGGCGCCGGAGTCGCACGCGGCTACCGAGGGCGCGCGACAGCGACGGCGGAACGCTTCGTACCCGACCCGTTCGGGGAGCCCGGCACGCGGATGTACCGCACCGGCGACGTGGCGCGCTGGACCCGCGACGGGGAGCTGGTCTTCGTCGGCCGAGCCGACGACCAGGTCAAGGTCCGCGGCTTCCGCATCGAGCTCGGCGAGATCGAGACCGCGCTCGCCGCACACCCGGCGGTCACCCGGGCAGTGGCGGTCGTGCGCGAGGACCTGCCCGGCACGCGCCGGCTCCTCGCCTACGCAGTCACCGACGAGGACACCGGCGAGCTCCGCGGGCATCTGCGCCGCAGCCTCCCCGCGTACATGGTCCCCGCGAGCGTCATCGCGCTGACCGAGCTGCCGCTGACACCCAACGGCAAGGTGGACCGGGCCGCGCTACCCGCGCCCGTGGACGCCGCCGCGCTGTCGCGGGCGCCGCGCGGGGAGCGCGAGGAGCTGCTGTGCGGGCTTTTCGCCGAGATCCTCGGGCTCGCGGAGGCTGGAGTCGGCGTGGACGACGGCTTCTTCGAGCTGGGCGGTGACAGCATCCTGTCGATCCAGCTCGTCTCCCGCGCCCGGCGCAGCGGCGTCGGCCTGTCCGTGCGGGACGTCTTCGAGCACCAGAGCCCGGCGGCCCTCGCCGAGGTCGCGGACTGGTCGGGTCAGGGCACCGCGGCGGACGTGGTGGACGAGCCCGTCGGCACGTTCCCGCCGCTGCCCATCGTGGCGCGCATGGTGGAACGCGGCGGCGACTGGCGCGGCTACAACCAGTCGCGCGTGGTGCGCACCCCGGCGGGCCTGACCGAACCGGCGCTGCTGCGCGGCGTGCAGACGCTGCTGGACCACCACGACGTACTCCGCTCGCGCCTCACCGTCCCGTCCGCCGACGGACCCGGTGCTCAGCGCGCCCTGGAGTCCGAGGTGCTGCCCGTCGGCGCCGTACGGGCCGAGGACTGCGTCGTCCGCGTGGACGTGGTCGGCGGAGCGGGGGAGGACGACTGGTCCGCCCTGGTACGTACGGAGGCGGCACGGACCCGCGAGGCACTGGACCCGGCCGCCGGGGCGATGGTGCGGCTCGTCTGGCTCGATGCCGGTCAACTCAGCCCTGGAGCACTGGTGATCGTGGCGCACCACCTCGTCGTGGACGGGGTTTCCTGGCGGGTGCTGCTGCCCGACCTGGCCAAGGCGGCCGGGCCGGGGGACACGGCCCTGGCGCCCGTCGGCACGTCGGTGCGCCGCTGGTCGACGGAGCTCGCGGCACAGGCCGCGTCCCCGGAGCGACTGGCGGAGCTTCCCCGGTGGGAGTCGGTGCGCGACACCACCCCGCTCGTCGGCAGCGGCGCCCTCGACCCCGTACGGGACACCCACGGCACGGCGGGGCACCGCACCACCGAGCTGCAGCCCGAGCTGACGCGGACCGTGCTGACCCGCACGGCGGGGTTGTTCAACGCCGGTGTGGACGACGTCCTGCTGACGGGCTTCGCCCTGGCGCTCACGCGCTGGGCGGGCCGCGAGGAGCACTCCTGGGTGCTGGACCTGGAGAGCCACGGCCGCGACGAGAACCTGCTGACCGGTGCCGAACTGTCCCGCACCGTGGGGTGGTTCACCACCCAGTACCCGGTCCGGCTGGAGGCCGGACCCGTGACCTGGAGCGACGTCACCGCGGGCCGCGAGGCGGTCGGCGAGGCGATCAAGCGCGTCAAGGAGCAGCTGCGCGGCACCCCGGGGCGGGGCACCGGATACGGGCTGCTCCGCCACCTCGCCCCCGGCGCCGCCCGGATTCTGGCAGCCCACCCGCAGCCGCGGATCGGTTTCAACTACCTGGGCCGGTTCACCACCTCCGCCACCGACGAGGCGGGCGGCGACTGGACGGTCCTGGCCGGCGGCGTCGCGGGCCAGCCCGCGACCGCACCGCTCGCCCACGTCCTGGACGTCAACGCCGCCGCCCAGCAGGACCCCGACGGCGGCCTCGTCCTGCGCGTGAACTGGACCTGGGCGAGCCGACTCCTGCCGGAGGCCGAGGTGGAGGCGCTGGCCGGCCTGTGGGCGCAGGCCCTGGCGGGCATCGCCGCGTACACCGAAGACCCGGGGGCCGGCGGACTCACCCCGGCCGACGCGGCGCTGACCTCGCTGAGCCAGGAAGAGCTGGACCTGCTCGAAGACGATTGGGAGATCTGAGCATGAGCACGCAGAAGCGCGGCATCGAGGGCGTGTTCCCGCTGTCCCCCCTCCAGGAGGGCATCCTCTTCCACAGCGCGTACGACGAGCGCGAACTCGACGTCTACACCGTACAGATCGTCTTCGACCTCGAGGGCGCGGTGGACCGGGACGCACTGCACGCCGCGGCGTCGGCACTGCTGCGCCGCCACCCGAACCTGCGCGCCGCGTTCCGCTACGAGGGCCTGTCGCAGCCGGTGCAGGCGGTGGCGCGGACGGTGGAGACGCCGTGGCGCGACGAGGACGTCTCGGCCGCCGCCGACCCGGAGTCCGCCGCCGCGGCCCTCGTCGAGGAGGACCGCTGGACGCGCTTCGACCTGCGCCGCCCGCCGCTGGTCCGCTTCCTGCTGATACGCCGGGGCGAGGGCCGCTTCCGCTTCGTCCTGGCCCACCACCACATCCTCTGGGACGGCTGGTCCACCCCGGTTCTGCTGCGCGAGCTGATAACGCTCTACCGGCAGGGCGGCGACGACCGCGGCCTGCCGCGCGTACCTCCTTACCAGGACTACCTGCGGTGGCTCTCCCAGCGGGACCGGGACGCCTCCGAGCGCGCCTGGCGCGAGGCGCTGGACGGCCTGGACGGGCCCACGCTCCTCGCTCCCGGACGGCGCCCCGTGCGGGTGCCCGAGCAAGTCCGCGCGACCCTGGACCGCGAGACCACCGCCGCGCTCACCCGACGGGCACGCGAGTGGGGCGTCACCCTGAACACCGTGGTACAGGCCGCCTGGGCGCTCGTACTGTCCTGGACGACCGGACGCGCCGACGTCGTCTTCGGGGCCACCGTCTCCGGCCGCCCTGCCGAACTCCCGGGCATGGAAAGGATGGTGGGCCTCCTCCTCAACACCGTTCCGGTACGGGTCGCGGTCGACGCCCGCGCCTCCCTGCGCGAGCTGGCGGTACGCCTCCAGCGGGAGCAGTCGGCCCTGGTGGAGCACCAGTACGTCAGCCTCGCCGAGATCCAGCGCTGGGCCGGCCACGGCGAACTCTTCGACACCGCCACGGTCTTCGAGAACTACCCGGTCAGCGCCGAGGGCATGGCGGACGGCTCCGGCGAGGAGCTCCCCGGGAAGGTGGTCGGGGCCGTCGTGCGCGACGCCACGCACTACGCGCTCGCCCTGATCATCGAGCCGTCCGACGCACTCGGACTGCGGCTCAGCCACCGCCCGGACGCGGTCGGCACCGAACTGGCCCGCGCGACCGTACGGCGCCTGACCGCCGTGCTGTCCGCGATGGCCGCCACCCCCGGCCGCGCCTGCGGCTCCCTGGATCTGCTTGACCCGGCCGAACGCGACACCGTCCTGCGCCGCTGGAACGACACCGCCGCACCGCTGCCGCCCGGCACGGTCTCCGACTGGTTCGAGCGGCAGGCCGCCGCCACGCCCGCGGCGACCGCCGTGACGGCCGGCCGGGACCAGCTGTCGTACGCCGAGCTGAACGACCGCGCGAACCGGCTCGCCCGGGTGCTGCGCGCCCGCGGCGTACGCGCCGAGTCGTTCGTCGGCGTCCTGCTGCCCCGCGGCACCGAGCTGCTGGCGACGCTGCTCGCCGTGTGGAAGGCGGGCGGCGCCTACGTTCCGCTCGACCCCGCCTATCCGGCCGACCTGCTGGCGCACGTCGTGGGTGACGCCCGGCCCGTACTGACCGTCACCACAGGCGAGTTGGCCGACCGGCTGCCCGGCGCGGCCGCCCGGCTGGAGCTGGACGCGCCGGACACGGCCGCCGAGACCGCCGCGGCGGACCCGTCCGACCCCGGCGTCGCCGTACCCGCGTACGCCGCCGCGTACGCCATCTACACCTCCGGCTCGACGGGCCGCCCCAAGGGCGTCGTCGTGCCCAGGGCGAACGTCGCCAACCTCGTGGCGTGGGCCCACCGCGAGTGGGGCGCCGAGCGGCTCGCCCGGGTCGTGTGTTCCACGTCGACGAGCTTCGACGTCTCGGTCTTCGAGCTGTTCCCTCCGCTGACCTGCGGCGGCACGGTGCGGCTCGTGGACAACGCGCTGTCCCTCGCGGACCCCACCGTGACCGAGGGCGCCGACCTCGTCAGCGGCGTGCCCTCCGCCCTCACCCACGTCCTCACCGGCCACGAGGTGCGTTGGGACGTGGGCACGGTCGTCCTGGCCGGCGAGGCGTTCACCGCGGCGGCCCTGGAGACGGTCCGCGCGGCCGCACCCGACGCCCGCGTCTACAACTGCTACGGGCCCACCGAGGCCACCGTCTACGCGACCGTCTGGCGTGCCGGCGACGACCCCGGCAGCCCGGACATCGGCGTGCCGCTCCCCAACACCCGTGCGTACGTGCTCGATCCGCTCCTCCGCCTGATGCCTCCCGGCGCCGTCGGCGAGCTCTACCTCGCCGGCGTCGGGGTCGCCCGCGGCTACCTGGGCCGGGCCGCGCTCACCGCGGACCGGTTCGTCGCCGACCCGTTCGGCGACGGCGGCGCGCGCATGTACCGCACCGGCGACCTGGTGCGGTGGACCGGCAACGGCGCGCTCACCTACCTCGGCCGGGCCGACGACCAGGTCAAGGTCCGCGGCTTCCGCATCGAGCTCGGCGAGATCGAGACCCACCTCGCCCGGCACGACGACGTCGCGCAGGCGGTGGCCGCGGTCCGGGAGGACCGCGCCGACGGCCCCGAACTGATCGCCTACGCCGTACGCCGCCCCGGCCACAGCGGAGCCGACCTGCGGGAGCACCTGCGCACCCGCCTGCCCGACCACATGGTCCCGGCCGTCGTCGTCGACCTCGACGCCCTGCCGCTCAACCCGAACGGCAAGGTCGACCGCGCCGCGCTCCCCGCACCCGAACGCCGCCTCGCCGCCTCCCGCGCCCCGCGCGACCCGCGCGAGGAGATCCTGTGCGAGCTGTTCGCGGAAGTCCTCGCGCTGCCGTCCGTCGGGGTCGACGACCACTTCTTCCACCTCGGCGGGCACTCGCTGCTCGCCACCCGGCTGATCGGCCGCATCCGCACCGTCCTCCAGGTCGAGCTCTCCATCAGGACCCTCTTCGACGCGCCCACACCCGCGGGCGTCGCCCGCGCGCTCGAACACGCCGCCGACGCACGCCCCCCGCTGGTACGGGCCGCACCGCGCCCCGACCGGCTCCCGGTGTCGTACGCGCAGCGGCGGCTGTGGTTCATCCACCGCTTCGAGGGGCCGAGCCCCGCGTACAACATCCCCGTCGCCGTGCGGATGAGCGGGCCGCTGGACGTCGACGCGCTGCGCTCCGCGCTCGCCGACACCGCCGTCCGCCACGAGTCCCTGCGCACCGTGTTCACCGAGGACGACGCCGGGCCCGTCCAGGTGGTGCTCCCGCCGGGCAAGGCCGTGCCCGAGCTGACGGTGTCCCACGTCGCCGAGAACGAGCTCGCCGGCGCGCTCTCCGCGGCCGCCCGCCACACCTTCGACCTCACCCACGAACCGCCCCTGCGCGCTTCGCTGCTGCGGCTGTCCGAGACGGAGTCCGTACTCCTCCTGCTACTGCACCACATCGCCGGCGACGGCTGGTCCCTGCGGCCGCTGCTGCGGGACGTCACCGACGCCTACACCGCCCGCGCCGAGGGCCGCGAACCGGACGCTGCGCCTTTGCCCGTCCAGTACGCCGACTACACCCTGTGGCAGCAGCGGGTCCTCGGCTCCGAGGACGACGAGCACAGCCCCCTCGCAGAACAACTGCGCTACTGGCGCGAGCAGTTGGACGGCCTGCCGGAGGAACTCCCGCTGCCGTTGGACCGTCCGCGCCCCGTGCGCGCCGGCTACCGCGGCGGCAGGCTGCCCCTCGAGGTCCCCGCCGAGCTGCACGCCGGGATCGTCACCACCGCCCAACGGCACGGATGCAGCGTCTTCATGGTCCTGCACGCCGCGCTGGCGGCGACGCTCTCCCGCTTCGGCGCGGGCACGGACGTACCCCTCGGCACTACTGTC
Organism: Streptomyces sp. CA-278952; assembly: GCF_028747205.1. Lineage (NCBI taxonomy): Bacteria > Bacillati > Actinomycetota > Actinomycetes > Kitasatosporales > Streptomycetaceae > Streptomyces > Streptomyces sp. CA-278952. Next base: position 246,381 of record NZ_CP112880.1, on the reverse strand, counting down.
GCGGGCCGCACCGACGACGCGTCCGCCGACCTCGTCGGCTTCTTCGTCAACACCCTCGTGCTGCGCACCGACCTGTCGGGCGATCCCGCCTTCGGCGAGCTGCTGCGCCGGGTGCGCACCACCGACCTGGCCGCCTACCGGCACCAGGACGTGCCGTTCGAGAGGCTGGTGGAGGAGCTGAACCCCGCCAGGTCGGCCGCCCGGCACCCGCTCTTCCAGGCCATGCTGACCCTCGGCACCACGGGAGACGTGCACGGCGACCGGGAGTTCGCGACCCCCGGCGGGCTCACTGTGAGCCCCGAGCGGACCAGTTCGGGCACAGCCAAGTTCGACCTGCTGCTCGCCCTCAGCGAGCGCCGCGCCGCCGACGGCACCCCGTCCGGTCTGTCCGGCGGACTGGAGTACAGCGCGGAACTGTTCGACCCGGAGACCGCGCGGGCGCTCGCCGACGGATTCCTCCGCGTCCTCACCCAGGCCGTCGGCTCACCCAAGCGGCGGCTCAGCCGCCTGGACGTCCTCGGCGAGCAGCGGCGCGCCGCGCTCCTGGAGAGCGGCAGCGGCGGCCCCGGCCAGACGGTGCACCGCACCCTCGCGGAGACCTTCGAGGAGCAGGTGCGCCGCACCCCGCGGCGCGAGGCGGTCGTCGACGACGGCACCATCCTCGGCTACGCCGAGCTGAACGCCCGCGCCAACCGGCTCGCCCGTCTCCTCCTGCGGCACGGCGTCGGGCCCGAGCACGTCGTCGGCGTCGCCACCGGCCGGGGCGCGCAGCTGCACATCGCGACGCTGGCCGTATGGAAGGCCGGAGCCGCCTATCTGCCGCTCGACCCCGCGCAGCCCGCCGAACGCACCGCCCGCACGCTCGCCGAGGCCCGGCCGACCGTGGTCGTCACGGTCGACGCGCGGCGCGTGGACCTGCCGCCCGTACCCGGCGGCACCCTCCTCGTGCTCGACGCGCCCTCCACGGCGGGGGAGACGGCCGCCCTGCCGGACGGAGACCTCGGCCCCGCGGACGGCGTCCGCCCCATGGCGCCGGACCACCCCGCGTACGTCCTCTACACCTCCGGCTCCACCGGCCGGCCCAAGGGCGTCGTCATGCCGGCCGGTGCCCTGCTCAACCTGGCCCATTGGCACCGCAGCGCCTTCGGCACAGAACACCCCGCCCGTACCGCGCAGTTCACCGCGGCCACCTTCGACGTCTCGGTTCAGGAGGCCGTCGGCGCGCTGCTCCACGGGAACGCCCTGGTCGTCGTCCCCGAGGACGTGCGCCGCGACCCGCGTGCACTGGCGCACTGGCTGAGCGAGCACCGGGTGCGGGAGCTCTTCGCGCCCCACCTCGTGCTCGACGCCCTGGCGTCCGCCGCCCTCGCCGACGGCGTCGACCTCCCGGAGCTGGACACCCTCGTCCAGGCAGGCGAGGCCCTGACCCCCGGCGCGGACCTCAGGGCGTTCTGCGCGGCGCTGCCCGCACGCCGCCTCTACAACAACTACGGCCCGACCGAGACGCACGTGGTCAGCGCCCTCGCCCTGCCCGCCGCCGCGGACGACTGGCCCGACCCCGTACCGATCGGCGCACCTCTGCCCGGCACCCGGCTCCACGTGCTCGACGAGCGACTCGACCCCGTCCCCGTCGGTGTCGCGGGCGAGCTGTACGTGGCCGGCTCCGGACTCGCGCGCGGCTACCTCTCCCGCCCCGGGCTCACCGCCGAACGGTTCCTGGCCGCGCCCTTCGGCCCGCCGGGCAGCCGGATGTACCGCACCGGCGACCTTGTACGGTGGCGGCGTGACGGCACCCTCGCCTTCCTCGGCCGGGCTGACGCCCAGCTCAAGCTGCGCGGCTTCCGGGTGGAGCCGGGCGAGATCGAGAACGTCCTGCTCGCGCACGCCGATGTCGCCCGGGCCGCCGTCCTGACCGCGCCCGGGGAAGCGACGCGGCTCGTCGCCTACGTGGTCCCCGCCCCCGGCCGCACGGCCGACCCCCGGGAACTGCGCGCCCACGCCGCCCGGCAGCTGCCCGCGTACATGGTGCCCGCGGCCTTCGTCCCGCTCGACGACCTGCCGCTGACCGCGAACGGCAAGCTCGACCGCGCTGCCCTCCCGGTACCGGAGGCGACCCCGTCGGGCGGCCGCACCCTGGCCCGCACCCCGCAGGAAGAGCTGCTGTGCGAGCTGTTCGCCGAGGTGCTCGGGCTGGAGAGCGCCGGGGTGGACGACGACTTCTTCCTCCTGGGCGGCCACTCGATGCTCGCGATCCGGCTGCTCCGCCGGATCGAGTCCGTCCTCGGTGTGCGGCTGGCGGTGCGGGACGTCTTCGCCGCGCCCACGCCCGCCGGGCTCTCCGGGCGGCTCGGCGCGGGAGACGAGGAGAACGCCTTCGCGACCCTGCTGGCGCTGCGCACAGGCGGGACGCAGCGCCCGCTGTTCTGTCTGCACCCCGGCTCCGGCCTCAGCTGGTGCTACAGCGGACTGCTGAAGCAGCTGCCGTCCGACCTGCCCGTCTACGGCCTGCAGGCCACACGGCCCTCGGCCGGCGAACGCTTCCCCGCGACGATGGAGGAGATGGCGGCCGACTACCTCGAGCGCGTCCGCGAGGTGCAGCCGTCGGGCCCGTACCGGCTGCTGGGCTGGTCGTTCGGCGGGCAGATCGCCTACGCGCTGGCCACCCTCCTCCAGGAGCGCGGCGAGAGCGTCGAGCTGCTGACGCTCGTCGACGCCTACCCCAACGACCGCGACCGGCCGAAGGACGACAGGTACGGGCTGATGGCCCGCCGTTTCCGCGACGCCGGTATCGCCGTCGGAGAGGAGGAGCTGGAGGAGGACCCCGAGCCGGTCCTCGCCCGCTACCTGGAGAGCGTGCGCGCCGAGGGCGGTTCCCTGGCGCAGCTGCGGGACGAGGAGATCCGCGACCGCTTCGAGGTGTACGTCAACAACGTGCTGCTGATGCAGCGCTACGTGCCCTCTCTCTTCCGCGGCGACGTCGAGTTTTTCACCGGCACGCACGAGCAACTGGTGAGCGAGGTCTCCACCGCGCAGTGGAAGCCGTACCTGGAGGGGCGGCTGAGCGAGCACCCCACCGGCGTCGCCCACGGGGACATGCTCCGGGACCCCGGCGTCCTGGCGGCGCTGGGCGAGGTGCTGACCGCACGTCTCGGCCTCGCCGCGTCCCCGTCCGCACCGGCGGCCGCCCGGCCCCGCACCCCACGGAGCTGACGCGCCGCCCGCCCGTGCCCGAACCCGACGCAGCCGCCCCCGGAGGACGGCTGAAGCCCACGTCCGACAGAGGTCCCACGATCAGTGACAACCCGGCCGCCGTTCCGGAGCGGCGCCGGCCGTACCCCCCGCAGCCGCTCGACTCGCTCGTCCGCGCCACCGGCGAGGTGACGGCCTTCCGGCGCAGGGACGAGGAGACCGTCACCGAGATGGCTGAGGCACTCCGCGCCCATCTGGACCTGCCCGGCCTCCTTACGGAAGACCAGCGCGAGAGCGACCCCGCCCGATACCGCCAGCACGTACTGCACGCCCGGTCCGACGGCTCGTTCTCGAGTCTCGCGCTCGGCCCCCTCCTGGCGGGAGCCGTGCTGGTGATCGGCGGCACGGCCGGTGCATTCACCGCCGCGGGCGCGCTCTTCGCTCTCTCGCTCGTCACTCTGCTCACCCTGCGGACCGCTTCGCGAGCGGAGGTATCCCGGCGCGGCTCCGCGTGGGACGAACTGCGTGACGGTCTGCGGTACGTCCGCCGCCACCGGATGCTCGCCCCGCTGGTCACGATGATCGGGCTGAGCGAGATGTGCTTCAGCGGCCCGGTCGCCACCGGCCTGGTCCTCCTGGCCGACGAACGCGGCTGGGGCGCCTCAGGCATGGGGTGGGTCGCGAGCGCGTTCAGCGCCGGCGCCGCAGCCTCGGCTTTGCTGCTCACCGTCTTGACCCGGATACCGCGCGCCGGGCTGGCGATGTGCGGCGCGCTGCTCGTCACGGCCGCGGGAGCGGTCGCCCTGGGGCACGCTCCCTCACTGCCCGTCGCCGTCGTGTTCGGCTTCTCGATCGGCCTGACCAGTGGGTTCACGACCACCGTGACCGGCGCGTTCGTCCAGACGGAGACGGACCCCCGCTACCTTGGACGGGTCACCTCGGTCACGACCTTGTGCACGCTTGGCCTCGCACCCGTGCTCTTCCCCGCAGTCGGCATGACGGTGGCCCTGTGGGGAGCGGAGGTGTTCTTCATCGGATGCGGTGCGATCAGCCTGCTCGCCGCAGCGCTCGGCCTCTGTGTCCCCCTGATACGACGCGCCGAACCCCACCCGACCAGGCCCGCATCGACAGCCGGCCGGTGACGGGACCGGACAGGCTCACGCGTCCGTACGTTCGTCGGCCGGCGCCTCATCGGCCGCCGTACGGGGGCCGGGCATCGCGACCGCGGTGAGGTTGAGGCGGTAAAAAGATCCACGGCCGCTCACGGCCAGGTGGTTACGTCCGCCGCATACCAGTTCTTATCTGACGATCAGGCCGCGTCGTCCGGGAAGTTCAACGAGGAGCCGACTCGGCCGGAGCTGGAGCGGTTCTTCTGCGAGGAAGGGGCGGTCAGCACGGCGTCCCCGGCCGCCCCGGTGAAGTGCACCCCGGCACCGGGGTCTTCTCCGCGACCGTGTCGAGGACGGCCCGCCACCCACGAGCTCGGCGACGAGCCCGACGCGTACGGCCCGCGCCTGAATGTCGACTTCACCCCTCAGCGCGGCGACGAGCCACCGACCGAGGTTTTCTCGCAGGCCGCGTGAGCCCGTGTCCCGAGTCGGCGGCCGTCACATCACCGCTCCATCTGGTCGGGCGTGACCTTCACGTCTCCGTGGGGTCCTGATCGTCGTGTTCTTGCTCCTGCGCCCAGGCGATCGCCCATTCGTCGAGCGGACGAAGGGCATCACGGAGTGCTGTCCCCAGCCGAGTGAGCTCGTAGCCATCGGCCGAGGGCGCGATGATCCCGCTCGATGCGAGTTCGCGGAGCCGCTGGTAGAGGACGCTGGATGACAACCCTTCGCACCGTGCCAGCAGCGCGCGGGCACCGAGCGGACCCGCACGCAGCTCCCAGAGAATTCGCAGCGCCCACCGACGGCCGAACAGGTCCATCGCGGCCATGACGGGGCGGCCGGTCGTCGATCCACGAACCGGTGTTCCTGGGCGCGGCGTCGGCATGACCCTCCTTGCGTTTCTTTATTCGAAACACTAGCATCCATCCGGTGTTTCTGATTTAGAAACGAACTCGACGGGAGAGCCGATGTCGCGGATAGCCCTGCGGGAACCGCCGTGCACCGACCAGGCCAGCGCACGGCTCGCGCACACGGTGCCCAAGGGCGCCCCGCCGATCGGGCTGTTCCGCATGTTCGCCAGAAACCTCCCGATGGCCGGCACCATGCACGGGTGGGGTCGCTACGAGTTGGGCAGAGCGCTGACGTCCCTGGACGGAGGTCGTCATGCATAGGTCGTTGGTCCTGTATTCCGAGCCCGCCGACCCTGACCACTTCCGCGACTACTACGTGAACAACCACCTTCCGCTGGTCAAGAGTTGGCCCGGCCCGCTTGCGTGGCGCTACAGCTTCGACGTGGCGGCGACCGAGGGAGAAGCCCCGTATTTCGCGGTCTTCGAAGCTGACTTCGCTGACGCCGCCGCCATGGACGCGGCGCTGGCGTCGCCGCATGGCCAGCGGGTGGCTGCCGATGTCGTCAACTACGCCACCGGCGGTTTGGTCGTCATCAACTATCCGGTGCAGGACGGCACCGGCTGAGGCAGGCCGGTACGCTCCGGGACGCGTTCGGTCGGCCGCTCAAGCAGGCCCGGCTAGCGGACGCCGTTAACTGTTGCCGGTTCGTTGAGCGTCAAAGGTGGGCCGATGTCGTGGCCGGATGTCACGGTGGTCGATGCGTGCGTGCGGCGCGACGAGCGTGCCGCGCTCACCGCGGACGACCCGCATCCACCGGCTTGGTAAACGCCTCCAGCAGAGCCTGGGCAACCGGAGGTTGGCGGTAGCGCGGGTGCCGGTAGCCCGCCAGCCATTTCACGTTCGCGAGCAGCACCGCATCCACCGCCCCGACCCGCTCGAATCGCCACCCCGGCCAGGTCACAGGCCCCCGCGGTCGCCGCGAACGCCTCCGCGCCATCCGGCTCGATCCGGTCATCCGGCCGGACATCCACCACCAGGCCCTCCCCGTCGATGCGGCGGGCGAAGAAGGTAGGCACATGCCCGCCCCGGCCCCGGCGTGTGGGCCAGAACAGCCGACGTCCAAAAACACCACCCGATGCCGTTCCAGGTGCGACTCACACAGCAACGGGCCCTGTGTCGTCGCGGCCCAGTACTGCCGTGTCACTGACTTCTGCCCCGGACACGTTCTGACTGTACGAACCGGCGGTAGCCGCTCGAACCTCTCAGCCCAGCACTCGGTCAGCTCCGCCCGTCGGCGTACGCAGTCCACGTCGACGTACTCGACCTCGAACCCCGCAGGACTTTCCGGCAAGACCATCACGACGACGAAGGTGCCTGCCAGGGAAATCCCCTGGTCAGGCGCCCTTTTGCGGTGCCTAGAAGAAGCCCAGCTTCTTTGGCGAGTACGACACCAGAAGGTTTTTCGTCTGCTGGTAGTGCTCCAGCATCATCTTGTGGTTCTCCCTGCCGATCCCCGACTGCTTGTAGCCTCCGAATGCCGCGTGGGCCGGGTAGGCGTGGTAGCAGTTCGTCCAGACCCTGCCCGCCTTGATCCCGCGCCCCGCCCGGTAGGCCGTGTTGACGTCGCGGGTCCAGACTCCGGCCCCCAGCCCGTACAGGGTGTCGTTCGCCATGCTGATGGCGTCGTCGAAGTCCGTGAAGGACGTCACGGCCACGACCGGGCCGAAGATCTCCTCCTGGAAGACCCGCATCCGGTTGTCGCCCTCGAGGACCGTCGGCTGGACGTAGTAGCCGCCCGCCAGCTCACCGTCGTGCTCGATGCGCCGGCCACCCGTCAGGATCTTCGCTCCCTCCTGCTGGCCGATGTCCAGGTACGAAAGGATCTTCTGCAGCTGGTCGTTGGAGGCCTGGGCGCCGATCATCGTGTCGGTGTCCAGCGGGTGACCCGGCACGATCTGTTCCGTGCGGGCGATGCCTGCCTCCAGGAACGCGCCGTAGTGGCCGCGCTGAATGAGAGCACGCGACGGGCACGTGCACACCTCCCCCTGGTTGAGAGCGAACATGGTGAAACCTTCGAGCGCCTTGTCGAGGAAGTCGTCGTCGGCGCGTGACACGTCGTCGAAGAAGATGTTCGGCGACTTGCCGCCCAGCTCCAACGTCACCGGTTTGATGTTCTCGGAGGCGTACTGCATGATCAGTCGGCCCGTCGTGGTCTCACCGGTGAAGGCGATCTTCGCGACGCGCGGGCTTGAGGCGAGCGGCTTCCCGGCTTCCGCTCCGAAGCCGTTGACGATGTTGACGACGCCGGGCGGAAGCAGATCCGCCACCAGGCTCAGCCAGTAGTGGATCGAGGCGGGCGTCTGCTCGGCGGGCTTGAGGACCACCGCGTTGCCCGCGGCGAGCGCCGGCGCGAGCTTCCAGGTGGCCATCAGGATGGGGAAGTTCCACGGGATGATCTGGGCGACCACACCCAGCGGTTCATGGAAGTGGTAAGCGACGGTGTCATCGTCGATCTCGCTGAGCGAACCCTCCTGGGCGCGCAGAGCCCCCGCGAAATAGCGGAAGTGGTCGATGGCCAGGGGAATGTCGGCCGCCAGTGTCTCCCGTACGGGCTTCCCGTTCTCCCAGCTCTCGGCGACCGCCAGCTCCTCCAGGTGCGCCTCCATCCGGTCGGCGATCCTGTTCAGCACCGAAGCCCGGTCCCCGGCGGATGCGGCTCCCCAGCCCGGAGCCGCCGCATGGGCGGCGTCCAGGGCCAGTTCGACGTCCTCGGACGTGCCGCGTGCGATCTCGGTGAACGGGCGGCCGTTGACGGGGCTCGGGTTCTCGAAGTACTGGCCACGGGCCGGCGGGACGTACGCGCCGCCGATCCAGTGGTCGTAGCGGGACGCGTAGGTGACGATCGCGCCCTCGGTGCCCGGCGCTGCGTAACGGGTCATCTCAGTGGCCTCCCGGATCCGGCGCCGCCCGTCGTTGGACGGCCTTCGCCGCGAGGCTAGGGACGGGGACGTTGCAAGGGCGTTGCAACGGCGTCGCCGGGCACCCTCCACGGTCTGTCGTCACCGTACTTTCGGCCGGGCGGCGACACGACAACGCCGCAGATACGCGCGCCGGGGCCCACGTGTTCGCCGAGAACCGCGGGACAGTCCTCAGCCGCGCTGCTCGGCGTCCAACCTCCGTACTCTGGCCAGCAACGCCGCCCGCTGGTCCACCGGAACCGCCCCGGCCAGCGCGCGCCACACCGGCAGGTCCTCCTCGCCCCACGGGCTGTAGGCCCAGTCGGCCAGCAGCCCCGGATCAGCCCGGGCGATCAGCGCAGCCCGCAGCTCTTCCGAGATCCGCCGCCGCAGCCGTACGACCGCAGGGGCCCGGGAACCCGGCAGCAGCGGGCCCGCGTACGCGCCCAGCGCCGCCGCCACCGCGCCCGAACCCAGCCGGCGCGTCACCGTGTCGAAATCGGCGTCCACCGGGACGGCCAGCCGGTACGGGCGCGAGCCCAGCAGATCGGGCCCCAACAGCCGCCGGAGCCGTGAAAGCTCGGCCCGCAAGGTCACCGGGGTCACCGACTCGTCCTCGTACAGCTCCACCAGCAGCTCGTCCCCGCTCAGGCCCTCCGGCCGACGGGCCAGGGCGACCAGGATCTCGCTGTGCCGTCGGCTGAGCCGCAGCCGGCGCCCGCGCGCCACCAGTAACGCCTCGTCCCTGCCCAGCGTGGTCAGCCGCACCGACTCGACATCGGACTCGGACGGCGGCGTCAGCAGCGCGAGCTGCGACTCGGCGGCCCGGGCCACCGCCTGGACGAACGCCAGACTGTGCGGGTGGGCGAGCCGGTCACCGCCCGTGATGTCGACGGCTCCCAGCACCCGGCCCGTACGGGGGTCGTGCAACGGCGCCGCCGCGCAGGTCCACCGCTGTACCGGGCGCAGGAAGTGCTCGGCGGCGAAGACCTGGACCGGACGGTCCACGGCGATGGCCGTTCCCGGGGCGTTCGTCCCTGCCACGGACTCGGCCCAGCGGGCACCCTCCACGAAATTCATCACGCCGGCCCGCCGCCGCGCCACCGTATGCCCCTCGACCCACAGGAGCCGTCCGTGGGCGTCGCAGACGGCCAGCAGGTGTTCCCCGTCCGTCGCGTACGCACCCATCAGCTCGCGGATCACAGGCATCGCACGGGCCAGGGGATGCGCCGCCCGGTAGGGGCCCAGCTCGTCCGGGCCGAGCTCCACCGCGGGGGCGTCGTCCGGGCTGACCCGGGCCCGCGCCGAGCGTCGCCAGGACGCGCCGACCACCGCGCGGACCGGCCGCTCCAGACGTCCCGCCGAGGTGAACACGTCATGGGCGCGGCGCATCGCGCCGCTCCGTTCGCCGGGATCGGTGTCCGCCGCCAGCGCCACCCAGGGGTCCGTCAACTCACCCTCCCGTCCGCGGGCCTTCGTGCCCTCCCATCGTCGTCGCCGTCGGCCTCCGCTACAAGCTCGGTGCGGAGAGTCATCACCACGGGTGCCGGGGGAGGTCGCTCAGGAGGCGTCGACGACGAGCCGGAGATAGCGTTCCCAGTCCCAGTGGACGCCCGGGTCGGTGTGGTCGCTGCCCGGCACCTCGTGATGGCCCACGATGTGCTCCCGGTCCTTGGGAATGCCGTGGCGGTCGCAGACGTCCGCGGTGAGTCCGGCGGACCGTAGATACATGACGTCCGTGAAGAACTCCGGGCGGTCCACCCACCCTTCGTGCTCGATGCCGATGCTCCGGGTGTTCCAGCTCCAGTTGCCCGCGTGCCAGGCGATGTCCTTCTCGCGTACGCACTGGGCGACATGGCCGTCGCCGGAGCGCACCACGTAGTGGGCCGACACCTGCTTGGAGGGGTCGCGGAAGATGCCCGCTGTCGGCGTGAACAGCTGTTGGGCGACATGGATGACGACGCGGTCGATCCGGCGCTCCGAAGGGCGGGAGGGGACGGTGTAGTTGGCGGCGGCCGCCGGAGCCCAGAGCGCCGTCGCGTAGTCGGTGGGCCCCTTCGGCGCCGCCTCCACGGTCCTCGCGGAGGCGGGCAGGACGGCCGCCGCCGTCGTCGCGGCGGCGCACTGAATGATCCTTCTGCGGTGCAACGGCACTCCTGAGGCCGGGGCCAGGGGCCGAGGCATGGACGGAACGGGGCGGGACAAGTGCAGGACAGGGGCAAGGGTGGAGACACGCGCAGGGCAAGGACGGGGCGGGTACCTACGGAGCTGAGCCGGGGCGGCCTCCCGGTTCGTGCATCGCCCCCGCCCATGCAGATGACGAACCCGCCGGACATCCGGTTCCCCGCAGCCACTGTCCGGACAGTCTCGCCTCGCGCCCGTGCGGCTCCTACGCGCGCGGCTCCGACGCGTGCGGCTCCTACGCGTGCGATTCCGACGCGTGAGGCTCCGACGTGTGAGGCTCCGACGCGTGAGGCTCCTACGCGTGCGGCTCGTCCGCGTGCCGCCGCCGCGCTGAGGCTTCCGCGCCGGGGACACCCTTTCCCGCGCACCACGGATTCGCCCGCCGCCGCCCCCTGTCCCTGGCGCCCCGGCCCCCCGCTTCCGACGCGCGGACCCCGCGGCCCGAGGCTCCCCAGCCCAGCCCAGCCCAGCCCAGGCCCCCACCCGCACCCCCAGCCCCCCGACCGGACGGTTCAGACTGCCGTGTCCGCCGCCCCGCCGTCGGCCCCCGCCAGCGCGCCCGCCGGGTCGTCGTCCGCCGGTCCGGCAGGCACCCAACGACCGCGCTCCTTGCGGTAGGGCCACCACCGCCCGTTCCGGTCCAGCCGGAGCTGGAGGTCGGCGCCCGCGACGGTCCACCGGGCCCGGCCGCTCGCCCGCAGGGCCGGCCGCTCGCCCGCCTCCCACGCCTCGCCGAGCCGGGCACGGGCCCGCCCCAGGTCCTGCGGGTCCGGCGTCCATTCCTCGTCCAGCACGGCGAGTGCCGCGACCCCGCCGTACCGCCAGGCGCGGACCGCCGCGGGCAGGTCCGCGGCCGGGCGGCCGGATCCCGCGGCCAGGCGGGCCCCGATGCGCGGCTCCGGCCGGGTGTCCGCGGCGAGCCGTACCGCGTCCTGCCGCGGAGTCAACTCGACCGGGAGCGGCTGTCCTTCGTGCCCCGGGGCCAGCGCGTCCAGCAGCATCCGGTGCGCCCGTACCGCGCTGTCGGCCGCCAGCACCTGCAGCGCCACCGGGTCGACCCCGGGCGCGGGGGCGGTAGCCGTGTCCAGCGCAGGCCCGAGCCCCGGTTCATCGGGGGCCGGTGGGGGAGTGGGGAGCGGCGGCAGGATTCCGGCAGCCGCGAACGCCTCGGCGGCCGGGACTCCGTGCACCTCCCGCTCCCCGTCGTCCGCCGCCTCTCGCTCCCCGTCGCCCGGCCGGACCGCGCGGGCGGCGCTGCGCACCTGGAGTTCGTCCAGCAGCCGCTGCTCCTCGCGCCCCCGCATCAGCAGCAGGACGAACGGGTCCTCGTCCAGCAGGCGCGCCACCTGGTAGCAGAGGGCGCCCGAGTGCGGGCAGTGGTCCCAGGTCCCACAGGTGCACTCCGGCTCCAGATCCCCGATGCCGGGCAGCAGCTCGACACCGGCGCCCGCCGCGTCCTCCACCAGATGCGGCGGCATCTCCCGGTCCAGCAGCGCCGCGATGTGCCCCGCCCGGTCCACGGCCATATCCAGGAACCGGTCCCAGGCGCCCGTGCCGAGCTGCTGGAGCAGGACATCGCTGCGGTAGGCCGTGCCGTCGCGGTCCCGGACCACGGCTGTGATCCGCCCCGGCCGTACGGAGACCGCCCCGACCCTGCCCTCCCGGGCCAGCCGCCGGCCCTGCTTGAGCTGCTGGCCGTCCAGCGCGGTGTCCTCCAGGGCCTTGAGCCACGCCAGCCCCCACCAGGACGTCGCGAAACCCCGGCCCTGCGCAGGGGAAAACGCCGCGAACACCCGCTCCGCCCCGCGTCGGCCGTCCCGCGACGCCCCGTCGCCGCCCCCGTCGGAGGCGGCCGCGTCGCTCGTCCCGTACTCCGCCCCGTACGCGTAGTCGTCCTCGTCCTCGTAGTCATCGCTCATCGTGCGCCCCTTCGCAGCTCGACCAGGTTGGCCAGTTCCGCATCGGTCAGTTCGGTCAGTGCCGCCTCGCCCGAGCCGAGCACCGCGTCCGCGAGTCCCTGCTTGCGGGCGAGCATCTCGGAGATCCGGTCCTCGATCGTTCCCTCGGCGATCAGCCGGTGCACCTGCACCGGCTGGGTCTGCCCGATGCGGTAGGCCCGGTCCGTCGCCTGCGCCTCGACCGCCGGGTTCCACCAGCGGTCGAAGTGCACGACATGACCGGCCCGGGTGAGGTTGAGCCCGGTGCCCGCAGCCTTGAGGGACAGCAGGAACACCGGGGCATCGCCCGCCTGGAAGCGGTTCACCATCTCCTCGCGCCGGGCCACGGGCGTACCGCCGTGCAGGAACTGCGTATCCACTCCGCGCGCGGCCAGGTGTTCCTCCAACAGCCGGGCCATCTGCACGTACTGCGTGAAGACCAGCACCGAACCCTGCTCGGCCAGGATCGTGTCCAGGAGTTCGTCCAGCAGCTCGACCTTCCCCGACCGGTCCGCGATCCGCGGCTGTTCCTCCTTGAGGTACTGCGCCGGGTGGTTGCAGATCTGCTTCAGCGCCGTCAGCAGCTTCATCACGAGACCCCGGCGCTCGAAGCCGTCGGCGGCGGAGATCTCCGCCAGGGTCTCGCGGACCACCGCCTCGTACAGGCCGGTCTGTTCCGGCGTCAGCGACACGGCCCGGTCGGTCTCGGTCTTCGGCGGCAGCTCCGGAGCGATCCCCGGATCGGACTTCCGGCGGCGCAGCAGGAACGGCCGCACCAGCGCCGCGAGCCGCTCGGCCGCGCCCGGGTCGCTGCCGCTCTCGACCGCTGCCGCGTACCGCGTACGGAAGGCGCCGAGCCGGCCGAGCAGACCGGGTGTCGTCCAGTCCAGGATCGCCCACAGCTCGGAGAGGTTGTTCTCGACGGGGGTGCCGGTGAGCGCGACCCGGGCCCGGGCCCCGATGGTCCGCAGCTGCTTGGCCGTCGCGGAGTGCGGATTCTTGACGTGCTGCGCCTCGTCGATGACGACCATGCCCCAGGACGCGGCGGCGAGCCGGGGCGCGTCGAGGCGCATCGTGCCGTACGTCGTCAGAACGAACTCGCCGTCCACCACGCCTTCCAGAGAACGCGACGCGCCGTGGAAGCGGCGTACGGGGGTGCCCGGCGCGAACCTCTCGATCTCCCGCTGCCAGTTGCCCATCAAAGATGTCGGGCACACCACCAGCGTCGGGCCGGCCGCGTCGCGGTCGCTCTGCCGGTGCAGATGCAGGGCGATGAGCGTGATCGTCTTGCCGAGGCCCATGTCGTCGGCGAGGCAGCCGCCGAGGCCGAGCGAGGTCATGGTGTTCAGCCAGTTCAGGCCGCGCAGCTGGTAGTCGCGCAAGGTCGCGGTGAGCGTCTCGGGCTGTCCGATCGACTGCTGGGCGGCGGACTCCGGGTCGGCCAGCCGGTCCCGCAACCGCTGGAGCCAGCCGGTCGCCGCCACTTCGACGCGACGGCCGTCCACCTCCGTCGAACCGGTCAGCACCGCGCCGAGAGCGTCGATCGGGGTGACCTTGCGGTCCTGGGTGTCCCGGGCGCGGCGCGCCTCCTCGGGGTCGATGAGCACCCACTGGTCGCGCAGCCGCACGATGGGCCGGGTGGACTCGGCGAGCCGGTCCAGCTCCTCGCGGGTCAGCTTCTGGTCGCCGAGTGCGAACCGCCAGTCGAACGACAGCAGTGCGTCGGCGGAGAGGAACGAGGGCACGTCCGCGGCGGTGCGTCCCCGCGTCCCGGCCTCCTGCCCGACGCCTTCCCGGTCCGTGGAGTCCCGGTCGTCCGGGCCGATCACGGCGCGCGCGGTGAGCTTCCTGGCCAGTTCCCTGGGCCAGTGCACCTGTACTCCGGCGGCGGCCAGGGCGCGCGAGGCCGACCCCAACAGCTCGGCGATCTCCTCGTCGGCCGGTTCCACCGAGTCCGGCACCGCGGCGGAGAGCAACGGCGCCAGCGGCGGCCAGGCGCGGGCGGCCCGGCGCAGGGTGAGGAGGGCGTCCATCCGGGCCCGGACCCCGAACGCGGCGGCGGTCCGCGAGTCGCCCGCCCACACCTCGGCCGCGTCGGCGACGAGGGAGGGATCGCTGACACTGTGGATCTGCAGCACGGCACGGAACGAGGGGGCGGCCAGCTCCGGACCGGCCAGCTCCGGACCGGACCCCGCACCCACCGCCCCCGGGCCCGATCCCGGGCCCATCGCTTCCGGGGTGGCCTCGGGGCCCGCCTCCGTGCCGCTCCGCCGCGAGGCCACACCCGCGACCTCGATACGCAAGGAGAGCCGCACGCCCGCGTCGTGACCGGCCGCCACATCGGCCGCCCAGGCCCGTCCCGCGGGCAGGTGCTGAGGCTCCTGGGAGGTGAACGCGGGACCTGAGGTGGCGAATCCTGCGGCCGGCGTACGGGGCATCGCGTCGGCGACGGCATCGAGGAACGCGCGCAGCAGGCGTTCCGGTTCGGGCAGCAACGTTTCGCCGACGGCGCTGAGGCGGCCGAGCACTTCGCGCTGGGCGGGGGTCGCGTGGGCGGCCGGCGGCATCGACGCCGCCAGTTCCCGGATCCGTTCGAGGTCGTCGGCGTTCAACGGCCCGATCCGCCAGGCGTCGTGGTCGCTATCGCTCAGCCCTGGCAACAGGAGGCCGCGTGCGACGAACTGGAGAGCGAGAAGCGCGGCGGCGCCCCAGAAGGCGGTGGCGGGTGAGGCACCCGCGACGGCGCGTGCCCGGGTCAGCAACGGCAGGGCGTCCCGCACGGGGAGGTACTGCGCCGTCACCGTACGGGGTCGCAGGTCGGTTCCGATGACGGTCAGCTCCGACAAAGGCCCGGGAGTGTCGGAAGGGGTGCTACCGTCCGGGTTCCAGAACGCGATCCTGCCGGTACGGGCTGGATCCGCGGGGACGAAGACTGCGGAGCAGCGAGCCAGTTCGGCGATCTCGGAGGGCGTTGCCGCAGGGTGCCTGTGCACAGCGATGTCAGATTCCTCAAATTTGACTAGTGGGCGGAGTCGCCGAGGGTACTCCACTTCGAGCGGCGACAGGCCGTCGGGTCATGTGGTGTGCGTCACTCCTTCTCCTTGCCTGGCCCAATGGTGCAGCCAGCCCCACCCTCGGGCACGGGGGCCTGCCCCAGGGGAACCAGGGTGGTGGCGCCATGGCCCGCACCCGCCCCCGGTCCGTACGTTCCATGAGGTCAGCGCATATGTTCCAGAGACCGGAGACGTCATGCCCCAGGCGACAGCCACTGTTGCGGATCCCGCCGACGAAAGCAGCCCCGACCGTCCGGCCGACGTTCGCGGGGCGGCGGCCGGGAGCGACTTCGCGCCGCTGCTGCGCGCCGTGCGGGACCAGGGACTGCTGGAGCGCCGCACGGACCGGTATGTGCTCGGTATCGCCGCCAATCTGGCGGCCCTGGGCGCGGTGATCACCGGATTCGTCCTGCTGGGCGACACTTGGTGGAGCCTGCTTCTCACCCTGCCGCTGGCGGTCTTCTGGACCCGTACGGCTTTCGTCGCCCATGACGCCGGGCACGCCCAGATATCCGGCGACCGCAGGACGAGCAGGCTGATCGGTCTCGTACACGCCAATCTGCTCCTCGGTATGAACGAGGCATGGTGGAACGACAAGCACGTACGCCACCACGCCAACCCCAACCACATCGACAAGGATCCCGATGTCGGTGTCGGCGCCCTGGTCTGGACCCAGAAACAGGCGGCGCAGCGTGAGGGGTTCGCCCGCTGGCTCACCAGGAACCAGGCGCGGCTGTTCTTCCCGATGCTCCTGCTCGAAGGCATCGCCCTGAAGATCTACGGATTCCAGTTCCTGCGCCGCCAGCCCCTCCGGGAGCGGGCCGTCTCGGGGCTGCTGCTGACCGCGCACTTCGCCCTCTACGCGACGCTGCTGCTCAGCACACTGTCCCCGGGCAAGGCGATCGTCTTCGCACTGGTGCTGCACGCGCTGTTCGGCCTCCACCTGGGCATGGCCTTCGCCCCGAACCACAAGGGGATGGAGATGCCCGACCCCGACGGCGAGCGCTGGGGCCACCTCCAGCGACAGGTCCTGACCTCGCGCAACGTACGCGGCGCCGCCCTGACCGACTGGTTCCTCGGGGGGCTGAACTACCAGATCGAGCACCACCTCTTCCCGAGCATGCCCCGCCCCAATCTGCGCCTCGCCCAGCCCCTGGTCAAGGCGCACTGCTCCGGTATCGGCATGCCGTACGCGGAGACCGGCCTGATCGAGTCCTACCGGCAGGCGCTGTCTCATATGCACGAGGTCGGCGAACCGCTGCGCTAGCGCGGCCGACGGGGAACGTTGGAGCGTGCGGACGCGTTGACACAACCAGGAGCGGCGCCGGCCGCGAAGGAGGCGTGGACCATGTCGAATGGTGCGAAGGTCGCTATCGGGGGAGTGCTCGCGGCAGCCATCCTGTGGCCCCTGATCGGATTCTGGTGGGCGATGCTGATCGTGATCGGCGTTCCCGTGGCGGGCTATCTGCTGCTGGACCCGTCCCAGCGACGCAGGCTCCGCAGGATCAACCGCAAGCAGATCGGCCGCTGAGCCCGGATCGCCCCGGGTGATCCGACGAGGATGTCACGCGGGGCGGGCGGCCAACCCGTCGAGGGCCGGGAGCAGTCCGGGCAGCGCGGCTCCGCGCCTGACAGGAATGACCGTGCTGGGCTCCTCGTCCAGCAGGAACAGAGCTATGTCGTCGGTCCGGGCCACCATCGACCACCCCGGGCCGTCGACGCGCAGGGTGCGTGCGTCGGCCGAGGCGTACGAGGACCGGATCCGCCCGGGCGGCGGAGCCTTCGTATAGGCGGTCGCCTCCGACAGGGCCCTGCGGACACCGGGGTGCCGGAGGGCTGTGGAGGGCTCGCCGTCCTGCTCTCCCGCAGTGTCGCTCTGCTGGTCAGGACGAGCCCGTGGCCCTCATACGGTTCGAGCGCGAGCATGCCGCACGCTGCCACGTAGTCGTCCCCCAGCACGCCACGCTGCCACGTAGTCGTCCCCCAGCACGCTGGGAAACCGTGCGGCCGTCAGCATCATCGCGGTGAGCACCAGTAGCGCGTCGTCGGCGACCGCATCGTCCGCACCGGCCGCGGTGTCCTCCCCATCGCTCATCGCCCGCCTCCTCATCGCGCGGTCCGGCGTCCCTCGGTCCGTCGGCGCACCTTGAAGCCGAAGGCCCGGGCGCGAGGAAGGCCTCGGCGTAAGATTGGACGTCCGGCCGAGCGAGGGGACAGCGTGGTGAAGCGGTATGACCGGCTGAAAGAGATTCAGCGACTCGACCCCGAGCGGGACTTCCTGGAGATCTACCGTCTCACCGTCACCCACGAGTTTCCCTGGGACATCGCCCGCGCCCTCGAGCTGGCTCTGTACCGCACCTACGCCGTGCCCAGCATCGGCCGACTCCTCGACGAGACGGCGGAGTTGACGGAGCGCTCCCAGAAACGCTACGACGACACCGCCCTGCTGCTCGATACGGTGGTGGAGCACGGCTTCGACACCGACGAAGGCCGCACCGCCGTCCGCCGGATCAACGGGATGCACCGCAGCTACGACATCAGCGACGACGACATGCGTTACGTCCTGTGCACGTTCGTCGTCACTCCGAAGCGCTGGCTGGACAGCTTCGGCTGGCGACGTCTGTGCTGCCACGAGCGGGGCGCCTTCGCTGCCTACTACCGCACGCTCGGTGCTCATATGGGGATCAAGGACGCTCCCGAGACCTACGAGGACTTCGAGCGCACCCTCGACGCCTACGAGCACGAGCATTTCGGCTGGGACGAAGGAGCCCGCCGGGTAGCCGACGCGACCCTGGCGCTGATGGCGTCCTGGTACCCGGCGCCCCTCGCCCCGCTGGTGCGCGGCGCCAGCCTCGCGCTCCTGGACGACTCGTTGCTCGGCGCGTTCCGCTACCGCCGCCCTGGGCCGGTGGCCCGCGGAGTGACCAGGGGCGCGCTCAGGCTCCGGGCTGGTGCCGTCCGGCTCCTGCCGCCCCGGAGGACGCCCCACTACGCGCGCCAGAACCCCGAGATCAAGGGATATCCGAACGGGTACGAGATCGCGGAGCTCGGTACGTTCCCCACGCCGGGCGTCCGTGGCTGCCCGGTTCCAGGCCGCCGCCCGTCGCAGTCCCCCGCCGAGTGACGCGACGCGCCCCAGCCGGATCATGCGCGGGGCCGCCACGGCAGAGCCTGGCTGGGACGCTTTTCGCGTACGGCGGGGAGCCCGGCCGTGCCCTCGGCCTCAGGGCTGCCTGACGGCGAGGGCGAGAAAGCGGCCGTCCTCGTCCGTGTAGGACTCCAGCCGCCACCCCGCACCCGCCAGCAGCACGCGCAGCCTCGGCTCGGCCCGCAGGTCGTCGTCGGTGACGGTCCGTCCCTGGCGCGCGGCGAGGGCGGCCCGGCCGATCGGGTGGAACAGAGCCAGGACCCCGCCCGGCCGGACCACGCGGGCGAGTTCCGCCGCATCGGCCTCGGGGTGGGCCAGATGAGAGATCAGCCCCGCTCCGAACACCGCGTCCAGGACTCGGTCACGCAGCGGCAGCCGCGCGACGTCGGCGCGGACGAGCGTCCCACTGTTCCCTCGTCCCGCCCGCACCGCGGCCTCCAGCATGGCCGGGGTCAGGTCGGCCCCCAGCACCGTGCCCTCCGGCCCGACCGCGGCCCGCAGCGCGGGCAGCGCGCGCCCCGTCCCGCAGCCCGCGTCGAGCACGGCATCGCCGGGACGCAGCCCGAGCAGTCCGGCCGCGGTGGCGTAGGCAGGGCCGTCGTCGGGGAACCGGCTGTCCCAGCCGGCCGCACGCGGAGTGAAGAAGTCCAGGACGTGATGGGTGTGGTCGTCGGTCATGGAGACATGATCGCGCGACCGACGGGGGGCATGCCATCACGGAACCCGATCTGTCCGGTCAGACGTTGACGCCATAGTCCGAGGCGATGCCCGCCGGACCGGAGGCGTAACCCTGACCGACGGCCCGGAACTCCCCCTCGGTGCCGCGCCGGTACGGCTCGCCGAAGACCATCGCGGTCTCGATGAGGCGTCCTCGCTCAGGCCGTAGCGGGCGAGCTCCACGCCGTTGGCCCCACGATCTTCGCGATTCCGGCGGGGACCGACGACAGGTCGACCTCGACCGACTCGTCGTCTCCCTCGCCCTCACCCGTCAGGTTGTCACCGGTGTGGCGGACGGAACCGTCGGGGTTGTTGAGGTTGTTGTAGAGCCACGCCGCCCGTTCCGGGCAGCAGAAAACAACCAGTGGGGGGGCCCTGGCCCTGGCGGTGGGGGCCGGGTCGGTCAGCGAAATCCGCCCGCTGTACTCGGAGGGAGACGCTGGGCGAGAGGGGCGGACCCAGGACCGACCGCACCGACGAGGCGGAGCGGAGCGCCACCACGACCGTAGCGATGGATTTCGGCCATATCACCGCCCACTCGGGCCTGACGCTCCACCTGTTCGGCACGCCAGGACAGGACCGCTTCCGATTTCTCTGGGACGAGCTGTACCAGGGCACCCTCGCGGCGATCGTGCTCGCGGACACGCGACACCTCGGGGACTGCTTCACCGCCGTCGACTACTTCGAGCGCGGGCGGATTCCGTTCGTCGTCGCCGTCAACCGGTTCCCCGACGCTCCTGACGACACTGAGCTGGACTTCGCGCGGATGCTCGACCTCCGACCGTGGCACTCCGGTCGTGCTGTGCGACGCCCGCGACCGGGCATCCGGAAAAGAAGTCCTGATCCGTACGGTCGAGCACGCCGGACGCGTGCACGCCGCCCGGCTCCTCGACTCCGTCGGCTGACGGCCCGGCATCGCGATCCGTCCGTCGGCCGACCATGTCGGCCATCGCGACCACCTTGTCGTCCGCACCCGTACGACCAGTTCGCCGAGCACGCCGTTGCGCCGGCCGAACTCCTCGGCGGCGTCGGCGTCCACGTAACGGTGCGCGATCAACGTCGCCCACCGCAGCAGTTCCCCGGGCTCCGTGCTCAGCTCGGCATACCCCTGCACCACCGCGAACGCGTACGGAGGCCGGTCGTCGTCGACGCAGAGGGAGCCCCGCCCGTCGCGTGCGAGGTCGCGCCGCTTCGCGCTCTCCTCGCCGGTGCTGAAGACCACGGAGTCGCCGTCGAGACGGAAGCACATGGACGCGATGTGCGGACTGCCGTCGGCCCGCACCGTCGAAACCTTCGCCGTGCGCGTGCCCTTCGAGAGGGCGGCCCGCCCTTCTTCTTCGGTCCTGTGGTGTGCCATGGGTCCATCCCGGGCCCGATCCCCGCATGGCGCGAAGCGGAGCCCCCAGAGGGGAGGGGCGCTTGCCCCCGCGGGGCCGTTGCGCAAGGCTTACGCGCGTAGCGGGGCACGAGGGTACGGGGAGGACGAGCACATGCCGCTTGACCGGGGACTTGACTGGCTCCTTGACGATCTCACCCGCAGGGTGCAATTCATACGGCATGCCCTGGTGCTGTCGAACGATGGACTGGTCACCGGGGCCAGCACCGGGCTCGCCCGTGAGGACGCGGAACACCTGGCGGCGGTCTCCTCCGGTCTGCAGAGCCTGGCGCGCGGCTCGGGGCGCCACTTCCGGGCGGGCCGGGCGCGTCAGACCATGGTCGAGTTCGATGAGGCACTGCTCTTCGTGACGGCCGCCGGCGACGGCAGCTGTCTGTGCGTACTGACCGCGGCCGAAGCCGATGTCGGCCAGGTCGCCTACGAGATGACCCTGCTCGTCAACCGGGTCGGCGAACACCTCGGAGTCTCCGTTCGTCAGGGCGGTCCCGAAGACATCGGACCCTTCTGACCTGACCTGACCTGACCTGACCTGCACTTCCCGTCGCCGGAGAAGAGTTATCCACAGGGGTGACGGGCGGTGACTCCCTCGGGCTATCGTCATCACGGAGAGTGATCGAGCCGATGGGGGAGGACAGTCATGACGGTCAAGGAAGTGTTCCGAGCACACGCCGGGGCCCAGGTCGCGGACACCAGGGCCCAGGCCGCGCGGGCCGGCACCCGCGGCCCACGGGCCAACGACACGAGCGTGCGGGGCGATGCCCATGCCGGGGACGCCGGCACGGCGGTGGAGGGCGAAGGCGGGCCAACCGCGTCCGCCGCCCCCGCGGCGACGGTCGCGGCCGGGCGCGCGGCCCAGGAGCTGGGCATCCGGCGTGCGGAGTTCGAGCTCGCGGTACACCTCGGGCTGATCGCCGTCGCCGCCGCACCGGGCGGTGGGCGGCCAAGGGTGCACGAGGAGGAGATCGCGCGCCTGCGGGAGCAGCCGGGCTTTCCCGATGGCCTGGCGGAGCGGGTCCGCACCGTCGGAACAGCGGAGGGAGCGGCCCTGCTGGATATCGCCCCGGCGCGGTTGACCCGGCTTGCCCGGGCAGGCTGCCTCTCACCGGTCACGTTCTATCTGAACCGGTACCGCGCGGTGGTCTGGCTCTACCTCGCGGACGAGCTTGCCGCCTTTGCGGCCCGGGAACCCGACCTGCTGGCCGGACGGACTCCGTTGGGGATGCGCTCGATGCTCGAGTCGGGCGTCGACTGGCGGCCGCGCAACTGGCGCTCGCAGCGCATCGAGCGGCTATTGAACCGCACGAGGGACCCCTGGGCGCGAACGGCGGTCCAGGCGTCGGCACTGGACCCCGTTCAACTGGCGGAAGTGGTGGACGACCCCTATGAACGCGCCTATCTCGTGCGGGTCCGGCCGGAGCCGGTCTTCGGACGCCCGGGCTCCATGGCGGCGAGGGAGGCTATGGGGGAGCTGATGCTGGCCGATCACCCCGACGAAATTCTCTGGCGGCGAGTCAACCTGACGCTCGAACTGGACGGGGCACGCGAGGACCGGCCGGCCCCGCGCCCCGGGGACGACGGTGCAATCCGAGCGGCGCCCGCCGTCCGGACCGGCGCCGGCACCCGTACGGTGACCGCGGCACCCGCCGCCGAGCCGGCTCCGCCGCCCGCCGGCTACGGGGCGCCAGGCTCCGCCGCGGCGGGTGCACCGACCGGAAAGGGGCTGCTCGCAAGGCTGGGATGGCGTGGGCGCGGAGCCGGATAGGTGCTCGCGCCGAACGTTCGGATGGGCCATGCTGTCCGCATGTTGATCAGGGAAGCAACCTCCGAGGACTGGCCTGCCATCTGGCCGTTCTTTCATTCGATCGTCTCCGCGGGCGAGACGCTCACCTATCCACTCGATCTCGGTGAGGAGGACGCCGAGGGATGGTGGTTCGTCGCAGCGCCGAGCCGAGTGGTCGTCGCCGTGGACGATGCCGGGGCCGTGCTGGGCACGGCGAAGATGAACCGCAACCACATGGGCAACGGAGCGCACATAGCCAGCGCCACGTACATGGTCGACCCCGCTCACTCCGGCCGGGGAGCGGGGCGCGCGCTGTGCGAGTACTCGGTCGACTGGGCTCGCGCCCAGGGTTATCGGGCCATGCAGTTCAACGCGGTGGTCGAGACCAACACCCATGCCGTCAAGCTGTACCGCTCGATCGGCTTCGACGTGATCGGAACCCTTCCGGAGGGCTTCAACCACCCGACCGAGGGCTATGTGGGGCTGCACATCATGCACAAGGCACTGTGACGACAGAGCGACTCCGCAGCGCCACGCTCTCACCTGCTGGTGTGAGCACGGAGATCAGCCGCAGGGGTGATCCGCTGTCGGCCCCAGCTCCGGGCCCGGCAGCGTTCGACCCGCCGGGCCGGCGTCCGCCGCGCCGCTCGCGGAGACCCCCGGGACGACAGTCCCGGCCCAGGAGGCAGCCGTCCACCCAAGGTCCGGTGAGCCCTCGACCACCACCACGCCCGTGTTCTCCAGGCTGTGTTCGGCGGCGAACCCGACTGTGACGTTCCGTGCGCGGGCGGCCGTCCACACCCGGATGGCGGCACCATGACTGACGAGCGCCACGGTCCCGCCCTCCCCGGCGCCCGCTGCCTCGGCCACCACGGCTTCGAAGCGGGCCAGCGCCTCCGTTCCGCTCTCGCCCCCCGGCATCCGGCGGTCGATGTCCCCGGCGGACCAGGCGAAGGCGGTCGTCAGGTACTGCCGGACCGCGTCCTCGTCGGCCCGCATCTCCAGGTCACCGGCCGACAGTTCGCGGATTCCGTCACGGATCCGGACCTCGATGCCGCGCTCCGCGGCGAGGGGTGCGGCCGTGAGTTGCGTACGGATCAGGGTGGAGGCGTACAAGGAGGCGATGTCCTCCCCGGTGAGTGCCCCGGGGAGGGCCGCTGCCTGCCGCAGCCCGAGGTCGGTGAGGCCGGGACCTGGCCGGGCGGTGTCCAGGAAGTGGCCGACATTGGACGGTGTCTGGCCGTGACGGATCAGCAGCAATCGCATAGAACGGGTCATGCTCCAGGATCGGGCGCGCGGGTGGCGGCACATAGGTGCGCAGTCCATCCTCTCATTCGGCCGGACCGGAGGGCAGCGAGGCGTGGGGCCCGCCCGCATTGCCGGAAGTAGCGCGGCTGTGCCTGGAGTTGGTTCGGCGGGTTACGCATGGGGCGACTGCGCCGTTCCTGGACGATGGCAGTACTGTGCGCCCCATCGCCATTCGGGCGATGAGACGTATCTGGAGGAAGAAACCATGACCATACCCAGGAGATCGTGGCGTGGCGCGGGAGCACTCGTGGCCGCTGCGGTCGTCGGTCTGACCGGAGGCGTCATCTCCGCCGGTCCGGCCGCGGCTCACACCCCCACCTGGGCCGTGACCTGCTCCGAGGTGACTGTTGACCTCACCAACTACACGAGCGATGTCCCCAACACGGTGACCGTCACGGTGGACGGCAAGGGCCTGCTGCCCACCGAGACGTTCGGCCGTGAGTTCCACAAGAAGCTGACGCTCCCCGAGCACGACGAGCCGCTGACCGTCCGACTGGTCGTCAAGGCCGCCGACGGCGAAGGCAAGCACTCCATCGACGAGACGAAGACGGCGGAGGTGTGCGACGAGGAGCCCAGCCCCACGCCGCCGACCCCGACCCCGACCCCGACCGAGTCGGTCCCGGGCGAGCCGACCCCGTCGGAGACGCCGTCCACCGGGACGCCCGAGCCGAGTGCCACCCCGAGCCAGCAGCCCTCGGAGTCCGCGCCCGCCGCGCCCGCCCCGAGCCCGAGCTCGCCGGACCTGGCCGAGACCGGCTCGTCGTCGTCGACGCCGGTCATCGGTGGCGCCGCCGTCGCGGTGCTGCTGGCCGGTGGCGGCATCCTGTGGGCCGTCCGCAAGCGGCGTACCGCCCAGAACTGACGCTTCGCGGTCGAGGGGGGTGCCGCACCACCGCGGTGGTGCGGCACCCCCCTTTCCGTCTGTCACCGCTTCGCGACCGTCTGGGGCGGTGTGGTGGCCGGCGGCGGAGCGGGGCCGATCTCGCACCAGACGGCCTTGCCCTCGCCCCTCGGTTCGATGCCCCAGCGCGTGGCGACCGCGTCGAGCAGGAGCAGCCCCCGGCCGGAGGTGGACGTCTCGCCCGGCGTACGCCGACGGGGCCAGGCACTGGACCGGTCCTGGACCGACAGCCGGATCCGCCGCACCGGTTCGGGCAGCACCTCCAGCGTCAGGACTGCCCCGCCCTCGGTGTGCAGGAGGACGTTCACCAACAACTCGCCCGTGACGAGCTCGGCATCGTCGGCGAACTCGGCCATGTCCCAGTCGGCGAGGGCCTGGCGCACGATCGCGCGGGCGTCCGAGAGCCCTTCCGGGTCCGCCTGGTGAATGTACTGGTGCAGCCGCGGCGCGTGCGACGACCCAACGTCGGGGCTTCGGCGCAGGACGAGGAGTGCGACATCGTCCCCCGACCCCCACCGTTCCCACAGTCGCTCCGACAGGTGATCGGCCAGTGCCTCGGCCCCGGCGGGCCCGGCGCTCACCTCGTTGCGCAGCGCGTCGATCCCGGTGTCGAGGTCGGCTCCGGGCTCCTCCACCAGCCCGTCCGTGTACAGGACGAACGTCTCACCGGGCACCAGATCCAGCCGGGTCTCCGGGTACTCCTCGTCCTGGAGGTCCGTGGAGATGCCCAGCGGCAGCCCGCCGCGCACCTGTGGGCTGCCGACCCGCCCGTCGAGGTGGCGGATCAACGGGCCGAGGTGCCCGGCCCGGACCACCTGCACCGCTCCGGACGCCAGGTCGACCTGGGCGTAGGTGCAGGTGGCGAAGCGGTCGGTGTCCAGCTCGGCGAGGAAGCGTGAGGCCCGTGCCAGCACGGTGGCCGGGGGGTGCCCCTCGGCGGCGTACGCGCGCAGGGCGATACGCAACTGGCCCATGATCGCGGCCGCGTGGGTGTCGTGTCCTTGTACGTCCCCCACGACCAGTCCGTAACGGTTCTTGGGCAGGGTGATCACGTCGTACCAGTCGCCACCGACCTGCCGGCCGCTCCACGCCGCGTGGTACCGGACCGCGATCTCGCCGCCCTCGACCTCCTGTATCCGGGGCGGGAGCATCGCGGACTGGAGCTGGGTGGCGAACTCCCGCTCCTCGTCGAAGAGCATCGCCCGTTGCAGGGACTGGGCCACGATGGCCGCGAGGCCGAGGCACAGAATGCGCTCGTCCGCGTTGAAGACCGTGCGCTCGCGGTAGAAGAGGGCCAGACCACCGAGCGACCGGGCCTGCGCCACCAGCGGAAGGTACGCCGCTGCCCGAAACCTCAGCTTTCCGAGATGCGGCTCCAGCCCCGGGTAGCGACGGGCCAGCGCGGAGAGGGAGGTGATGAACCGGGGGCGCCCGCTGCGGATGGCGTCCGCGAGGGGGAGGTTGCGGTCGAGATCACCGGAGCCGAGCCCGTCGAGCACCTCGAGCGACTCGCCGCTCAGCGCGACGATGTTCAGCTCGGAATTCTCCACGAGCCCCAGGGCGAGGCCGTCGGCGCCGAGCCGGGCCAACCCGCCGGGTCCGGTGAGGGCTGCCGTCACATCGTCCACGGTCACCGCACGGGACATGGCACTCGTTGTTCGTTCAACGATATTTGTCTGGCGCTGCCGCCGCTTTTCCAGATCGAGAACGAAGGCCGAATGGGTGACCTCCGCCGTAGCGTCCCGGACGACCCCCACGATCCGGTGTGCCATTCCGTCCTTCGATCGCAGAATGCGGGCCTGGACATGGGTCCACTGCGTGGTCCCGTCGTCCAGCGGTACACGGAAGTGGACGCTGAAGGAATTACTGCCGCCGGTGATGGCCTCGTCGATCGTGACATCGAGCCGGGCCCGCTCCGCTGGTTCCAGGTGCTCCAGCAGGGCGCCCGGGCGCGCGTCGAACGTCGCAGGATCCACGCCGAACACCATCAGCCCGGCCTCGTCGATGTCCAGGGTCCGGGTGTCCAGGTCCCAGTCGAAGCTGCCGGTCCGATTCATGGCGAGGCGTTCCGTCGGCCGGATCTCACCGTTGGTCTTCCGGTCGATCCGGCGGAGCGGAGAGGCCTCGGCGTCCTGCCGCCGTTCGTCGTCGGTCATGCCAGCTCCGGAGGTCGTCCGGCGGGGCCGCACGTCGGCGGACCCCGTAGGCCTCAATTGTCGAGCCGCATCCATGGGAGTGCCACAGCGGCTCGCCCGCGAACCCTTACGCCGGGCCCCCGCGCCCACCTACCCGCTCCCGGCCCGGTCCGGGGGCGCGGGGCGGCGGCCGAGGGCTGTGAGCGACCATGGAGGGCGTCCCACGTGTCCACGAGCTCAGCGAGCGGAGCGCACGCATGAACGACGACCGGCCCGTCCTGCTGGAGAAGAGGGGCACATGCCTGCACCTCACACTGAACCGCCCCCGGGCTCTCAACGCTCTCAGCCACACCATGGTGAGGCTTCTCGACGAAGCCCTGTCCCGCGCCGAGCACGACGAATCAATCGCATCCGTACTGCTGTCGGGGGCCGGCGACCGAGGTCTGTGCGCCGGTGGCGACATCCGCGCCCTGCACGACGACGCACGGTCCTCGGGCCGTGCGTCCCTGGAGTTCTGGCGTGACGAGTACCGCCTCAATGCCCGCATCGCCCGATTCCCGAAACCGTACGTCGCACTGATGGACGGCATCGTGATGGGCGGAGGAGTCGGAGTGTCCGCACACTCCGGAATCCGTGTCGTCACCGAACGCTCACGCGTCGCCATGCCCGAGACCGCGATCGGCTTCGTGCCCGATGTCGGGGGCACCCGCCTGCTGGCCACCGCCCCCGGCCAACTGGGCACCCATCTGGCGCTCACTGGCCGATCCGTCGGGGCGGCCGACGCCGTTCTCTGCGGTCTGGCCGATCATCACGTCCCTGCCCGCCTCCTGCCTGCCCTGACCGAGGCGCTGGGAGAGCCGCCCGGCCAGAACCCGTCGGCGGCGGGCATCGTGCAGCGGTTCGCCACGGAGCCGCCGGCCGGCGAGCTCGCAGCGGATCGCGACTGGATCGACGGTTGCTACGCGGCGGACAGCGTGGAGGAGATCCTCCGCCGACTACGTGAGAGCGGTCTTCCCGCAGCGGAGGCGGCGGCGGACGAACTCCTGACCAAGTCGCCGCTCGCGCTCAAGGTGACGCTCGCCGCCGTCCGCCGGGCAGCCCGACTCGACAGCCTGGAGGCCGTTCTCGACCAGGAGTTCCGCGTCTCCAGCCGGGCGTTCGAACACCCTGATTTCGTGGAAGGGGTACGAGCCCGGATCATCGACAAGGACAACGCACCGCAGTGGAAACCGGGCTCCCTCGCCGAGGTCGACGACCAGGAGGTCGCCCGGTTCTTCGCACCGCTCGGCCCCGGCGAACAGGAGCTCGGACTCGCTCCGGGACCCACGCCCATTCCCGTCAACGGAGGACAGGCCGGATAGGACGGACCGGCGGGCGCCGGTTCGCCCGCCGGCACCTCCGCCCCGCCTATCTGTCGCTGCCGGAGAGGCTCGGCTGCAGTGCCCGTACGAGAGCGAACAGCCGGTCCTCGTTGCCCGTCAGCCCCGCGCTGCGCAGGGCACGGTCCGCCTCCCGCATCGGAGAGGTGAGCAGCGGCAGGTAGACCGGTGCGTCGTCGGGGTCCGTGAGCGCTGCCCGGGTGGCCTCCAGCAGCCGGACGTACGCCTGTGCCGCGGCGAGCTCATCGTTGTCCATCTCAGCATCTCCTCCTCAGAGCTGTCGGACCGTCAAGCATCCCCCATGGGTCTGACAGTGAGGATGTAGGCGGCATCGCTCGGGCGCATGGATCTGGGTCTGACTGGCGCTTCGGTTGCCTGTGCGTTGAATCGTCGGCCTCCCGGAGGATGCCATCGCGTGTGCTCACGGGTGCCCGTGGCCTCATAGGGGCTTGGCCACCGGCCTCTTCACTGTCTTGTCCGTCCGCCCGGGCAGCACGCGCTGTTCGCAGCCTCGAAGGTTCGTCGCCTGCGAGATCTACAGGCACCCCGTGAACACCGATACCCCGACCACGACAGCCTCGACCAGAGCCGGATCACGACGCCGAGTACCCGCCACGCTCCAAGCCACCGGAGTCGGACGACGAGGCCACGACCAGACGCTCGACGAACGACACCGCCCACGGACTTGACGATCTATAGGAGCTTCAACGCCGCCTCAGGCCCGGCCGCGCCCGCCGGACAACCCGCTCGGCGGTTCCACCTCAAGGTAACGCCGTCTGCGGGGCCCTCGGTAGAGCAGGGTTGTCCAGCCCAGTTCCCGCAAGGCCGAAGCGCAGCCGGCCAGCGCCTCCTCCTCGTCATGGGCGGCACCACTGCCGGGCGGTCCGGTCCACTCGACCCGTACCGAACCTGGCGACTCTCCGTCGCTCACCCGGTATCCGGCCGACACGCGTTGTCCCGACGGGTCGACGGCCGAAGGCGTGGCCCCCGACCTCTCCAGAGCCAACGCGATGGCCCTGACCGGGCGGTTCACTTCCCACGGAGCCGGTGCGGCCACGGGGTCGGGCCGCCCGGCACCGGTGAGCCGACGGATCTGCAGCAGCCCCTCGAACGCGGTCCGCACCGAAGCGGCCCGTGCCGCCGCGGATTCGGCGACGGGTGGGCCGTCGCCGGTCGCGGGCTCGAATCCGTTGCTCTCCTCGGTGCCCATCTGTCCCCCTCGCCGTCCGTACCCTGCCCAGTCTGCACCGGCGGCGGCCGACGGTATCCCCGGGGAGTCGCAGTGGTCGACTGGTGCCCTGGGCCAACAGTGCCGAACGGAGCCGGCAAGGGCCGACGGGAGTGTCGCCTCCTCACCTCTCGGTAGACTCGTGTGCTCTGCACCCGTTCTTTCCGCAGCACCACTCACGCGAGGACCCGCCGCCCGTGCCCGACAACAAACCGACCGCCGTGCCCACCGACGGACGGGAGGCCCTGCGTGCGGACTGCGCGAACTGTTTCGCTCTGTGCTGCGTCGCCCTCACGCTGACGGCCTCTGCGGACTTCGCTATTGACAAGGACGCCGGGCGGCCCTGCCCCAACCTTCAGGACGACTTCCGCTGCGGCATCCACACCCGGCTGCGGCCGAAGGGCTTCTCCGGCTGCACCGTGTACGACTGCTTCGGTGCCGGCCAACAGGTCTCCCAGGTGACCTACGGTGGCCGTGACTGGCGTTCGTCCCCCGACCTGGCCGCGCAGATGTTCCAGGTGTTCCCGGTCATGCGTCAGCTCCACGAACTTCTGTGGTATCTCACCGAGGCTCTCACTCTGCCGGACGCACGTCCCCTCCACGGCGAGATCCGCCGGGCCCTCGAAAAGACGGAATGGCACACCACACGGCCGGCCGTCGACTTCGCGGAACTGGACATCGCCGGTCACCGCGATCGGGTCGCCGGGCTGCTTCTGCGCACCAGCGAACTCGTCCGGGCCGCCGCGCCCCGGCGCAAGAAGCGCAATCACCGCGGTGCCGACCTCATCGGAGCCCGTCTGCGCGGAGCCGACCTGCGCGCGGCGGACCTCCGTGGGGCCTATCTGATCGCCGCCGATCTCAGCGGCGCCGACCTCCGCCTGGCCGACCTCATCGGCGCGGACTTCCGTGACGCCGACCTCTCGGGCGCCGACCTCACGGGAAGCCTGTTCCTCACCCAAGCCCAGCTCAACGCCGCAAAGGGAAACGCGGAGACAGCACTTCCCACATCCCTGAGCCGCCCTCCGCACTGGGCCGCCTGACCACCCGACTCACCTGGTTCACCTGACCGTCCTTAGCTTCCGGTGCCCCGGGAGTCCGCCTCCAGAGCTGCCTTGAGACGCTTCAGCGTCGTACGGATGTTGCCGCCCTGGAACTGCGCGAAGGTTTTCCCGCCCGTCGCGACGCGGTCGAACGCGTTGGCGAGGAAGTCAGGCCAGCGGTGCCGGTCGTCGGTCCAGGTCTCGGTGACCCGGGTCGCGCCGTCCACTGCCTCGAAACGGTAGTCCCACGTGGCGATCGGCCCCGGGAGCAGAGGGCGCCGCAGACCGATTGCGTGCACCCGGAAGGCGAAGCGCTCGCCGGGGTCGGCCGCCGTCACTGTGCACCGTGTCGTCCAGCGTGCCGCACCGCGCTTGTTCCGGCCCTCGAAGACCATGCCGACGTACGCACCACGCGGCTCGCCGTGCACGGTCGCGCCACGGTTCTCCGGACTCCAACGCCCCATCGCCGTGGGGTCGCTGAGCTGTTCATAGACCTTAGCCGGGCTGGCGTCGATGACGATGCTGTCTGCTACGGACATGGTGCGGGGCACAGTGAGACTCCTTGTCCACGGCCGTTGACGGGCCACGCCCGGGTGCCGTACGGGCCGTGGGCCGACATCCCGGAGCCCATACCTTACTCGCGAGTAGACTCTGTGGGGGCGAGGGTGGGAGGAGCTCTGTAGGGCTGCCACACACAGCCGTGGGCGGCGGCCGGACTGCCGTGGCGCGACTCGGCACACGGGCCGCGGCGGTTCAACGCGTCCGGCGCTCCCGCCGGTTCGCGACCCGGACCCGTATGTCGGCCGACAGACTCCTTACGCCGCCGCTGTCACGGGCCTCCGCGATGACCCCGGCCACGGACCGCACGATCTGTGCCGGCCGGGCCCCGGGCTCCACGACCACCGTCACCACCGCCCGCAGTGGCCGGCCCCCCACCAGTCGCACGCGGGCACGCGCCACGTCGTCGAACGCCGCCACCTGGGTGGCCATCGCCCGTTCCCACGCACGCCTGCGCAGTACCGGCCCGCTCCGTGGCAGCACCGACCAACGGGTCCTGCCCGACAGTGCCTGACGGGCCAACCACCACCCCAGCAGCGCCAGAACGAGGGCGAGCCCGGTGATCAGCGCAGGGCTCCACCAACTCTTCTCCCGGAGCCGTGCCGTCAATCCGCGGTCCAGCAACACCCCGTCCGGCGAGGGCGTCGGCCACCAGTGCGGGACGCGGTCCACCACCGGGACCCATGCCGAACCGTCGCCCACGGCCAGCCAGCCGCCGCAGACCACCAGCACCAGCCCGGCGACACCGAGCAGTGACCTGTTGACCACGCCACGCCTGATCACCGACATCCCTTCACACCTCTCTCTGTTCAGCCGGAGCCGGAGCCGGAGCCGCTGTCGTCGAAGCGGCTGCGGATTCCGTCGGCTCCTCGGTGGAGGGCGGCGGGCCATGCCGGTCACGCCGGACCCGGGTCCCGACCCGCAGCGCGGGAGCCCGAGCCAGTCCCAGCTCCGGCAGGGCCGCTCCGACGACTCGGACCACTTCGGCCCGCACCTGCTCCGGGTCGCCGTAGCCCACCTCCGCCAGCACCTTGACGCGTCGCCGCCGCACACTGACCCGGACCCGAACCACTCCGGCTACGGCGGCGGTCCGCTCCTGGACGACCCGGGCGGCGGCCGAACGGTCGAGCGCCGCCCGCAATCGCGGCGCGGGCGCCGCCATCGTCAGTCCGCGCCGGTGCCCCGGGAGCAGGGCGCACCCCAGCAGCCATGCGCCGGTCAGCGCGGCCAGCATCCCGCCGACCCGGACCGCCGTGTCCGCCGGGCCGTGCGTCGACGCCCAGTCGACCAGCCAGGTCCGCCAGGCGGCGGGTGTGCCGCCGACCCGGACAGCGACGACGTCCACCAGGAGCAGCGCACAGCCGGCGGCTCCGACGGCCGCCGTCAGTGCCGCGGGAATCCGGCGCTGGGCCCGGGGCCGGCCGCCGGGGCCACCGCCCCGTACGGTGTGCTCCGCCCTGCGCGCCGCATCGTCCGCCCCGGAGGGCACATCGCCCGAGGGTTTCCGGGCGGGCGGCAGCGGAATCACCGAGAGCTCATCGATCCGGACGTCCGCGTGCGGAACGGACAGGCCCGTCAGGGCCGCCGTCCGGGTCCGTGCCCGCTCCCGGATCCGCTCGGTCGCCTCATCCGCCCGTATCGGATATGGCAGTCGGATGCCGACCGTGACCCGCGCGGACGCGCCGCGCACCGAAGCGGAACCGCGGGTCACCGCGCCACCGACGGGCAGTGCCTCGGCCACCGCCCGCTCGGCGATCCGCCGGACGGCGCGGGGAACCACCGTCGTCGTACCACGCCCGCCGGCCGGCACCGTCATGGCCGCCGCCCCGCCACCGTGTCCAGGAACTCGCGCAGGCTGGTGCCCCGGTCCACGAGGTGCCCGGCGAACCAGCCCACCGCGCCCAGCGATGCGACCACGAGGAAGGCACCGAACCCGCCGAACCAGCCCGCGAACCCCAGCGCCATGCCCGCCGCCGCCCCATAGGCACCCCGGCCCGGCGCACCCCCCGCCGGGCCGGACGCGTCCATCTTCCGCGTCACGCCGTCACGCCACGCGCGTCTCGGACGAGGCGACCTCGTCGTCATCCTCGGGCAGATGCACGTCGTTGACCGTCACATTGACCTCCACGACCTCAAGGCCCGTGGTGCGCTCCACCGCCGCGATGACGTTCTCGCGGACGTCGTGCGCCACATCGGTGATCGCGACTCCGTACTCGACGACAAGGTCCAAGTCGATGGCGGTCTGGCGCTCGCCCACCTCGACCTTGACGCCCCGCCCGACGTTCGGCCGGCCGCCCGGCACCCGGTCGCGGACCGCGCCGAGTGTGCGGGAGAGGCCGCCGCCCATGTCGTGGACGCCGGGGATCTCGCGGGCCGCCATCCCCGCGATCTTCACGACGACGGTGTCCGCGATGGAGGTGCGGCCTCGCGTCGCCGCCGGCTCGGTCGCCCCGGTGGCCCCGCTGCCGACCGTGGTGGTCCCGCCCGCGGAGCCGCTCTGCTTCGTCGAGCCCGTCCGTGAAGTGGCTCCCGCGGGGGGAACGGTCGCTGCTGGCTGGATGGTGGTCATGGAAACTCCTCGCGTCTCGCTCGGCTCGTTCTGCCTGACATTTCGTTGGACACGCTGTGCGCCGATTCGTCACGCGGGTTCGCGGATATTTCCCGGAAGCAGGGCGGCGGACGAGGGACTACGGGCGACGGCACACCGTGCCGTGCGGAAAAGAGCTGCGTGAGTGCGTGACATACGGCCTCGCGGTGGGTCCAACGACGAGAAGCGGTCACGAGGCCACGTGGAGAGACGCGTGCGGGGTCGTGTGCCGGACGGGTACAGAAGCAGGAGCAGGCGTCGTGGAAATGAGCGGGGAAGGAGTTGGTCCGTGCCCGGCGACGGGAATCAGCTGACGGAGCGCGCGCCGGACGCCGCGCCGTCCGACGAGGCACTGCTGGTCGTGAGGGCGGGGGAGGGGGACGAGGAGGCCTTCGAGGTGCTCGTGCGCAGGCACGGCCCCGTGATGTTGCAACTGGCGACGCGGCTTCTCGGCGACCGGGCGGACGCGGAGGACGCCGTACAGGACGCTTTCGTGAGCGCCTGGCGAAAACTCCCCGAGTTCCGCCGGGACGCCTCCTTCCACACCTGGCTCTACCGCATCGTCACCAACCGCTGCCTCAACCGGCTCAGAGCCCGCAGACCGGCGGCGGACCTCGACTCGGTGCCCGAGCAGGCCGCCCCCGAACACCAGGCGTCCCCCGCCCGTGCGGTGGAGTCGCGGGCGGCCGTCGACGCGCTGGCCGAGGCGATGGCGAGCCTCTCACCCGAACAGCGGGTGTGCTGGGTGCTGCGTGAGATGCAGGGACTGTCGTACGAGAGCATCGCGGGAACGGTCGGAATCAGTCTGCAGGCGGTCCGCGGCCGGGTTTTCCGGGCCCGCCGCTCCTTGACGGAGGCGATGAGCGCATGGCGATGAGCGCCAATCCGGACCGGCCGGAGAAGAGCCGGCACGAGGAGAGCCGATACAGGGAGAACCGATACGAGGAGAGCCGATACGAGGAGGAGGATGAGCGGCTCGGTTGCGGGCGCCTGCTCACCGACGTCTGGGAGGCCTGGGACACTGGTCGCTCGGCGGAGGAACCCCACTTCGCCGATTGCCCCTTCTGCTCTGCCGCCCTGGCCGACCTCACAGGCCTTGACGACGCGGTACGCCGTACCTGTGAGCAGGAGCCCGGCACACCGGACACCACGGCCATAACGGCTCGTGTCATGGACCTCGTACGGCTCGAACTGCGCCCGGGACGCCCACTGCCGCTGGGAGAGCCGGGGGAGGACCACTGGATGGTCGAGTCCGCGGTCGCACGGATACTGCGGGCGGCGGTCGACAGCCTGCCCGGGGTGCGGGCCGGGAGCTGCCGTATCGCCCCACTCGACCCGGCGGACCCCACCGGAGAGCTGCATATTCGGGTCGAGGTGGCGGCGAGGCTCGGCCTGCCCCTGCGAGACCTGGCCGACACCGTGCGCGCACGGGTCGCCGAGGTCGCCGACCGGGACATCGGTATCCGCCTCGCGACCACCGACGTTCTCGTTGTCGACATCCTCGACACGGTCGACACTCTTGACGTCTTCTACGAGGACGTTGGCCACCGTGTGCACAGCGACAGCCACGGAGACGACGGTACGGTCATCGGCGGTCAAGCGGACGGCCGGGCCGACGGACACGGGACGGGAGCAGCGCGATGACCGCGGACACACGCCGGGACCGGGTGGCCGGGGCTGCCGCCGAGGCCGCTCGGGGCGTGCGGGGCGTCGCGTTCCTGCGCCCCGGCATGGCGGACCTGCTACGCACCCGGATCGCCGAGCGCACCCCGCGCCGCGCCCCATTGACCGGGAACAGGACACCGGGAGTGCGGGTCGGCCGGGACGAGAACGACGGCTGGCACATCGACATCCGGTTCGTCCTGTGCCGTGGTCACCGGGCGCTCGACGTCACCAGGGCCGTCCAGGCCGCGGTCGGCGCCGTGCTGCCGGAGGAGCCAGTTGTCTCGCTCCGGATCACTGTGACGGGCGTCGTCTGAGGGCGGCCGGCACTCCGGCCGGGCGAGTGCCCCCGTTTCCCGCCCGGCCGGAGTGGTCGCCCGGTCGTCCCGCCGGCGTGACGACCGGCCTCAGGCGCGCCACTCAGCGGTGCGCTCCTGCGATGCTTCCGAGAGGGCCTTCACGATGGCGTCGACGTCGCCCTGGCTGCCGTACACCGGCGTGCCGGGCTGCTGGCGCCAGGATTCGTCCAGGCCGCCGCTGTCGACCGTGTCGAAGCCCAACTCATCGATGAGGTCGCGGACCGCCTGTTTGGCCTTCGGGTCGTCGCCCGCCACGGGGAGCGCCTGCCGGCCCGGAGTGCCCTGCGGGCGGCCCCGGTTCAGGATGTCCTGGGCGTACGTGCCGTTGAACGCCTTGATCACGGGGTGACCGATCTGCCGCTCCGTCCACCGGCTCTCGGGCAGCCCGTCCTCGATGGCGGCGATGCGGCCGTCGCGCTGCTGCGGGTAGTAGTTGCCCGTGTCGATGACCGCGGCGCCCTCCGCCGCACCGTCGAGGAATCCGTCGGGCAGGTCGGGCACGGCCTTCAGCGGCACGGTGACGACGACCACCTGGGCGCCTCGCGCAGCCTCCGACGCGGGCACCGGCTTCGCCCCCGTCTCTTCGGCGAGGGCGGTGAGCGTGTGGGGGCCGCGGGAGTTGGCGACCGCCACCTCATGCCCGAGGGCGGTGAGACGTCGCGTCAGGTTGCCGCCGATGTTGCCCGCGCCGATGATGCCGATCTTCATGGATCCGACCTTCCGAAGCTTGCCGAGTGGAGAAGAGTGGACAGGAGTGGAGGAGGAGAGAAGTGATTCTGTCGGTTCACCAACTCCGGTACCGGAGGAGCTATTCCCGGGTCCGCCGGGCCCGCGAGGGAATAGCTGATCGACGCCCGGACGTTGACGCCCTGTTTTGGTTGCGTCCGCCGGGAACCGTGGGACAGCGGTTAGGCCATTTGAGTGTCCTTGTCGGCCGCTCGCCCCGGACGGGGAAGGATGTCCCACCGCGCCGATCGCCGCGGGTCCATTCTGGTCGCCGAGTCCACACCGGCCGTCGACCGAAGGAGCGTCGTAGTGACGACGAGGGGCATCTCGCAATCGGTGGAGACCGATACCGCCGACCAGGACGAAATGCCGGTACGGCGCGGCGAACCCGGCAACGTGGTCATCAAGTGGATGACCACCACGGACCACAAGACGATCGGCACGCTCTACCTTGTCACCTCCTTCGCGTTCTTCTGCGTGGGAGGGCTCCTGGCGCTGGTGATGCGAGCCGAACTGGCCCGGCCCGGTATCCAGCTGATCTCGAACGAGCAGTTCAACCAGGCGTTCACGATGCACGGCACCATCATGCTGCTGATGTTCGCGACGCCGCTGTTCGCCGGATTCGCGAACTGGATCATGCCGCTGCAGATCGGCGCGCCCGACGTGGCGTTCCCGCGGCTGAACATGTTCGCGTACTGGCTGTACCTCTTCGGCTCGCTCATCGCGGTGGCCGGCTTCCTCACCCCGCAGGGCGCGGCCGACTTCGGCTGGTTCGCCTACTCCCCGCTCAACGACGCGGTCCGCTCGCCGGGCATCGGCGCCGACATGTGGATCATGGGTCTGGCCTTCTCCGGCTTCGGGACGATCCTCGGCTCGGTCAACTTCATCACCACGATCATCTGCATGCGCGCACCCGGCATGACGATGTTCCGCATGCCGATCTTCACCTGGAACGTCCTACTGACCGGCGTTCTGGTCCTGCTGGCCTTCCCGGTCCTCGCCGCGGCTTTGCTGGCGCTAGAGGCCGACCGTAAGTTCGGTGCCCATGTCTTCGACGCCGCCAACGGCGGCGCCCTGCTGTGGCAGCACCTGTTCTGGTTCTTCGGCCACCCCGAGGTCTACATCATCGCCCTGCCGTTCTTCGGCATCGTCACGGAGATCCTCCCGGTCTTCAGCCGTAAGCCGGTCTTCGGCTATATCGGCCTGGTCGCGGCCACCATCGCCATCGCGGGCCTGTCCGCGACCGTGTGGGCGCACCACATGTTCGTCACGGGCGGTGTGCTGCTGCCGTTCTTCTCCTTCATGACCTTCCTCATCGCCGTGCCGACAGGCGTGAAATTCTTCAACTGGATCGGCACCATGTGGAAGGGGTCGCTCTCCATGGAGACCCCGATGCTCTGGGCCGTCGGTTTCCTGGTCACCTTCCTCTTCGGCGGTCTGACCGGGATCATTCTCGCCTCACCGCCCCTGGACTTCCACGTCTCCGACTCGTACTTCGTCGTCGCCCACTTCCATTACGTGGTATTCGGCACCGTGGTGTTCGCGATGTTCGCCGGATTCCATTTCTGGTGGCCGAAATTCACCGGGAAGATGCTGGATGAACGGCTTGGGAAGATGACGTTCTGGACACTCTTCGTCGGATTTCACGGGACGTTCCTCGTTCAGCACTGGCTCGGGGCCGAGGGCATGCCACGCCGTTACGCGGACTACCTCGACGCCGACGGCTTCACCGCGCTGAACACGATCTCCACCATTTCCTCCTTTCTGCTGGGCCTGTCGATCCTGCCGTTCTTCTACAACATCTGGAAGACCGCCAAGTACGGCAGGAAGGTCGAGGTCGACGACCCGTGGGGCTACGGCCGTTCGCTGGAATGGGCCACCTCCTGCCCGCCGCCCCGGCACAACTTCGTCACCCTGCCGCGGATCCGTTCCGAATCCCCGGCGTTCGACCTGCACCACCCGGCGGTCCGCTCTCTGGAGGAAGCCACCAACCGCCCCCAGGACTCCACGATCGTCGCGCCGGGGGACCGGCACGAATGAATGCGACCCACGCCCTGGACGAAGCGACGGAGTGGGAGAGGAGGACGGGGTGGAACCCGACAAGGACTGCGCCCGGGGCCTGGCGCAACTGGAAGGCTTTCTGCTGTGGAACGCCGAGGTCGAGAGGGCGCGACGCCAGGCGCGCCGCTTCACCGACCGGTTGCCCTGGTTGACCACAGCGCAGCGTGAGGATGTCGAGCGGGTGTTCATCGCCGAACGCGTCGCCGCTTCCCGGGAGTCGCTCACCCGCATCCGCGACCGCGCGGACGAACTGCGCAAGGAGTACACCGAGCGTTACGTCCGGCTCCGGGTCCGCTGCGTCGCCGCCTCGGCCGGCGCGGTGGGCGCGGCGATCTGCGTCGGCACGGCCCTGATGTTGACCCTGCGCTGAGCCCGGCGGGATCCCGGCGCGGCCGGTCGGCGGCCGCACCGGACGGGCCTCGGCGCCGGAACGGTCAGTGCCGTACCAGGCAGAAGGGGTGCCCGGCGGGGTCGGCGTACACACGCCACCCGCGCGCCTCGTCCCCGGCGTCGAGGAGGGACCCCCCGCACGCCAGAACCACCTCGTGCGCCCGTTCCTGGTCGGTGACGCCGAAGTCCAGGTGGAACTGCTGGGGCGGGTCCTGGCCGGGCCAGCCGGGCGCCCGGTGGTCGTCCACCCGCTGAAAGGCGAGGACGAGTCCACCGGGCGTGTGCAGCGTGGACCAGTCCGCGTCGCACGCCCACCTCCGGTCGGTGCGGTCGACCTCGCCCCCGAGCAATGACGCGTAGAAGCCGGCCAGTTCCTTCGGATCCGGGCAGTCCAGTACAACGCACTCCACTTGAGCGATCATGGCGGCATCCTAAGGGGTGTCCAGCGGACTCAGCGGGCCCCGAACACCTGGGTCCAGACCGGACCGCCGCTCGAATTCTGCTTACCGACGCCGATCTCCTCGAAGGAACAGTTGAGGATGTTCGCGCGGTGTCCCGGGCTGTCCATCCAGGACCGCATCACGTCGGCCGGGGTCTGCTGGCCCTTGGCGATGTTCTCGCCGTAGGTGGACCACCGGTACCCGGCGGCGGTGATCCGGTCGCCTGGATCCCTGCCGTCCTGGGAGGTGTGCGAGAAGTAGTCCTTGGCCTCCATATCGGCGGAGTGCCGTTGCGCGGCTGTGTTGAGCTGATCGTTGACGGTCACCGGACCGCAGCCCTCCTTGGCCCGCTCGGCGTTGACCAGATCGGCGACCTGGTCGGCGGTTCCCGCCGGTGCGGGCGGTGCGGGCGGTGCGGGCGCCGGCGGGTCCGGCTTCGGGGCCGGGGCGGCGGTGGGGGGAGCGGGCGGTGCCGGGGTGCTCTTCTTCGGCCTGGCCTTGGGGGTGCGCGAGGGGCTCGGCGTCGGCGAGGTGCTGGGCGACACGGACGCGGAGGCCGAGGGAGACGGGGACGACGTCGGTGAGGCCGAGGTGAGCGCCTGGGAGCGAGCGTCGGCGGTGACGGTCGTCGCGTCCCGGTCGTCGCCGTCGGTGTAAAGGTGCACGGCCGCGCCGCCCGTGCCGAGCGCGGCGACCGCGACCACGGCGGCTATGGCTGAGTTGCGACGGCGTCGCCGGGCCTGCACCCGTCTGCGCTCCACGCGCCCCGCCCCGGCGCCGTGCGACCCAGGACCGGGCACCTGGAGCTGCGCAGCCGTGGTGAGCAGTTCCGGAGCGGCCCCCGTTCCTGACGCGGCCACCGGGACCAGTGCGAGACCCACCAACAGCCCTTCGGCGGGAACAAGCCCCGAGCGGTGTCCCGAGCACACGGTGCATTCGCGGGCGTGGCGGGCCAGCCGCTTGCGCCACAGGGCGGAGGGGACACCGTCCCAGCCGACAGCGATGTCCTCCAGAAGCACGCACGGCGGTTCGGCCGCCAGCGCGCCCACGACGACCCTCGCCGCCTCCAGCTGGGCCTTCATCCGTTGCACCCGTACGGCGGTGTGCTGCGGGGAGAGTTCGAGAGCCGCGGCGACCTCGGCACGGGACAGGTGACCGGCCGTCTCCAGCCACCACAGCGACAGCAGGGCGCGGTCGTCCTCGTCCAGCCAGCGAGTCGCCTCCGCTACCTGGCGACGCTGGCCGGTCAGACCCAGTTCCAGGATCGTCACCTCGACGAAGTCCGCCCGGGGATCCGGCAGGTCGTACGCCGTGTCCAGCCGGTCCGCCGGTATCGAACCGGACTGTCGGTCACGCCAGTGCGTGCGTACCTCGTTCATGGCTATCGCCACCAGCCAGGAACGGAAACGCTCCGGGTCGCGCAGTTCGGGCAGGCCCCGGAGCACGCGCAGCACCGTCTCCTGCACCACGTCGTCCACGTCCGCATGACCGTCCAGCGCACGTCCGACGACGTTGTACAGCAGCGGCAGGTACGCCGAGACGAGCTGGTCCTTGGCCTGCTGGTCGCCGCTCTGCGCCGCCGAGATCAAGACCGTCGGGTGATCCTTGCCCATGCTGTGCTCACTCTTCCGGGGTCCGGTGCTGTCACTTCCCACACACGGGAGACGGGGTGCGGGCGGGACGATAACAAGAATCCGGCAGGCAACCCCCGAAATCTTCGCCGCCGCCCATCGCCGCGGGTCTCGTCGGCCCCCGGGGGCCGGTGGGCGCAGGGGGCTCGACGTACTTCGCGCACCGGGCCGGACGGCGACCGTCCGGTCACCGGCGGGGCGGCTCAGGTGCGGGGCGGCCCGTCCTGGTCGCGGTCCGCCCCGAACTGCTGCTTGAGCCTGTCCTGACCGGTGTCGACGTGACCCTTGTACTTGCCCTTCGTGCGGTCGTCGACCATGTCGCCGGCCTTGTCGATGCCCTTGCCGGCGTGCTCCTCGTGGCCCTTGAGCATCTTCTTGATCTTGTCCAGTGCGGACATGCGTCCTCCTCAGTCGACTATGCGCCCCCCATCTCAAGGGTCACCGCACCGGGCACCGCCCGCATCCGCGCCGAGGGACGCCGCGGGCGCCGACAGGTGGGACGGGGCGGCCGGGAAGTGTGAAGCCGCGCCGACTGGGCACATACCGGTTGACCAGGAGGAGGTGGTGGCAATGGGCCGCATCCGAGTTGTCGTCCGTCGTCCCCCGCCCCCTACGGGGCCGCCGCCGCTGGATCTGCGCACCCCGTCCGGCCGCCCCCTGCCGTACTGACCGTCGGCGCCCCCGCCCTTCGAGGCATCGGTGCGCAGTACGCGCTACCGATGGTCCGGGTGGGGGCCGCCGTCGAGCGGGCCGTGCCGCCGTTCTCTGTCCTCGTACCGCGCCGAGGCCGGCCCCGACAGCGGCGCCAACTGGTCCACCAGGGCCTCCAGCTCCTCGACGGCGTACTCCGTCTCGCGGCGGATGTTCTTGTGCTCCGCGACGACGGCCCCGAGCAGCAGCGCGGTGAGCGCGACGCTTCCGTTGAGCAGCGAGAGGTTGGCCATGATCTCCATCAGGCTGTGCCCCGCGAACGGCCCCACTCCGTCCGTACCGGCGATGATGGCGAGCACCGAGACGACCAGGGCGCACGGAGCGCTGCCGGGCAGCTGGAAGCGCAGGGCCGCCCAGATGATCACCGGGAACACCAGATAGATCATCGACAGCGAGCTGCGCGTGGCGATCAGCGACGACGCGACCACGACGACCGCGAGGACCGACGCCTCCAGCCACCGGTCGGAGGGGCGGGGCCACCGCACCCCGCGCAGGACCAGCAGCACGGGGGCGACCACCAGGACCCCCATCACGTCCCCCGCCCACCAGGACGACCAGACCAGCCAGAAACGCCCCGGCGGAACCTTGCCGTCGAGCAGCAGCGTGAAACTCCCGATGGTGGCGCTGATCAGCATCCCCGCGAACGCGCCGAGGAAGACCAGGCAGATCCCGTCCCGCAGCCGGACCAGCTCACTGCGGAAGCCGACCCTCCGCAACAGGGCGTACGAGGCGAGCGGGGCCACCGTGTTGCCGAACATGATGGCCAGACTGCTCACGGTGAACGCGCCGCCGGTCTCGAGGACTGCCAGCAGCGCGCCCAGCGCGATGCCCGGCCAGACGCGGACGCCCAGGCACAGCAGAGCGGCCAGGGCGATGCCGGTGGACGGCCACAGAGGTGTGACGACCGCGCCGTCCACGACGACCTGCCGCAACAGCCCGAGATGCCCCGACAGGTAGTAGGCGCCGGCCACGCCCAGGATCTGCGCCACGTACACGGCCCGACGTCTGGCTTCCTCGGTGCGGATCACACCACTCATCAGACACCGGCCACGATGGGACTCGGCAGGTGACACGCGCGGTACGGTCCGGCGTCACCGAGGTCCGCGGCGGGCGGCGGCATGCCGCAGGACCAGTACGGCGGCATCGTCCTCGTGCCCCGTCACCTCCGTCGCGCGCAGGACCTCGTCGGCCAGCTGCGCCGCGCCTGCCCCGACGTGCGCGGCGACCAGCTGCCGTACTCGCTCCAGGCCGTCCTCGATCAGCAGCGACGGCCCCTCGACGACCCCGTCGGTGAGCAGCACGATCGCCCCGTCGGAGTCGAGGGTGCGGCGGGTGACGGGATAGCCCTCGCCCGGCTCGATGCCCAACGGCAGGCCGCCCGGGTCCTCCGTGACGCCGGACCGCCCCTGGGTGGTGGCCCACACGCATGCCACGTGCCCGGCTCTCGCGCTGTGCAGCTCCCAGGTCGTCGGATCCAGACGCATGAACGTACAGGTCGCGAAGAGGCCCGAGTCCACGGACACCAGCAGATCGTTCGTCCGGCCGAGGATCTCGCCCGGATCGGACGCCGTGCCCGCGATGGCCCGCATCGCGATGCGGACCTGCCCCATGAA
The DNA here is from genome assembly GCF_028747205.1 of Streptomyces sp. CA-278952. Lineage (NCBI taxonomy): Bacteria > Bacillati > Actinomycetota > Actinomycetes > Kitasatosporales > Streptomycetaceae > Streptomyces > Streptomyces sp. CA-278952. The sequence goes on along the minus strand of NZ_CP112880.1, from coordinate 203,330 downwards.
GGCGGCGGCCTCGACATCGTGCCCCTGTACGTCGCCGATGGCGAAGCCGAGGGCCCCGTCCGCGAGCGGGAAACCGTCGTACCAGTCGCCGCCGATGTCCAGACCGTGGCGGGCGGGCGCGTAGCGTGCCGCGGACTGGAGACCGGGGACCGTGGGCAGGGCCGCCGGAAGCATGTCGCGCTGGAGCGCCTGCGCCAGTTCCACCCTGGCCTGGTGGAACTCCACCTCGCGCCGAGCGCGGGCAGTGAGGTTCTGCAAGGTGTTGAGCAGGTCTTCGGCGCTAGCTGAGCGGGGAGTCCGACGCCGGTTCATGTGCCGCTCCGCGGTGCGTTATGTCCCTGAATCATATGGCGGGCGTCCTTGAGCGGCGACTGCGGGCGCTTCCGCGTAGCCGCGGGCCCCGGGGCCCGCTCAGGACCGCCGGGCACGGTACAGATCGCGGAGCAGGGCGATCTCGGCACCGTGGTGCAGCACCTCCTGGTTGACCCACCAGACGATGTCGACGAAGGGATCCTCGGCGTCGCTGCCGTTCGGGTACGTGCTGTACCCGACGGTGTCCAGGGCCACGTCGTCGGCGGTGAGCAGGGCTTCGCGCCAGGCTGCGGACGCGGTTTCGAAGGCGGCCACCGCCCCGGCGGCGTCCCCCGGAGTGCGGTAGCCGTCGCGCGTGAGCGTCCTGCCGCCCCAGGTGTGGTCGGCACGGAGAGTGAGCATTTCGGCGAGATGGCTCAGACGCCACGCGATGGTGGTGAACGGCGGCGGGAACGGATGCGGGGAGTCCGCCGAGTCCCGCCCCCAGCCGCCGGCTCCCGCCAGAACGGTCGCCCGCGCCCCGGGGGCGTCGCCGCGACGGCGTACGGACCAGCAGTCGGGCACGGGTTCCCAGAGGTGTTCGTCGTCGCCGAGAGGGGTGACGCCGATGTCGACGCCGTTGCCGCTGTCCATGACGGGACCGGCCAAGCGGGCGAGCAGCCGCTCGCAGGCGAAGTCGAACTGTTCCAGCAGCGGGACCAGACGCGGTGGGAGGATCATCGGTGGAGCGTGTCACGGCGACCGGGCGGGCGCGCGCCCATTTCCGGCGGCCAACGTGCCGCTCGCCCGGACCGGCGGGGTGCGGCGGACACTGGCCGGATGGACCCGCGTACCGAGCCGTTGTCAGTGCCCGGTGGGATGCTGCCCGCATGGACGAGCTGATGAGGCAGCGACGGGTGTACGGCACCGACCACGACGACCCCCGCCCCGGGCCGAGGCCGGGGCACGACTACCGGGAGCTGGTCGGCGGCCCGCTCGACGGGCTGCTGCTCGACGTCACGGGCTGGGGCGAGGCGGACCTGCGCGACGGCGTCGGGCTGGTCACCGAGATCGGCGCCTACGGGCCCGGAGGACGCGCCGAGTACGGACCGCGGTCGCCGGACAGCCACCAGTGGGACTGGCGCGGCGACGTGCGGTGAAAGGCCGGGTGGTGATGGCAGGGGCGGCAGGAATCGAACCTGCGACCTACGGTTTTGGAGACCGCCGCTCTGGCCGCTGAGCTACGCCCCTTGGTTACGGGTGGAGTCTGGCACGCGCGTGCCCCCACGCCAACAGATTTACGTGGGCGCGGCGTTGAGCCCCGTCGTGCGGAACGGCCCCACGGCCGGCCGGCCGGGGCTCCGGATGCGGCGCGGCGCCTCCTCCGGGATGCCGGGCAAGCTGGGGGAGGGGCTGCGGGCCGGTCGGGGCTGTCCGATAGGTTGGCCGGTCATGTGGGCTTTGAGCGCGGTCGGGCACCGTCGGCTGGGTGTGGCAGGATCTCTGGCGATCGTCGCCGGCGGCTGGTTCGCCGGGAAGCTGCCGGTCCATGACCCCTGGGGCCTGTGGACCGACCACGGGTCCGCCACGAAGGCGGCGGCGGCCGTCCTCGCCTACGTCGGACTGACCGTGCTCGTCGTGGCCTGGTGGCAGTACGGCAAGATCGCCTCCACCGCCCGCGAGACCCTCGTCACCCTCGCGTGGTGGACGGCCCCGTTCCTGCTCGCGCCCCCGCTCTACAGCGCCGATGTCTACAGCTACATCGCCCAGGGCTCGATGGTCGTCGAAGGGCACGACGTCTACACCGTCGGCCCCTCCGCCCTGGACCCCGGCGGCATCGGCGGCGACGCCGCCGCGAGCGTCGGCAACCACTGGCGCGACACCCCGGCCCCCTACGGACCGCTCTTCCTGCTGCTCTCCGCGGCCGTCGCCTGGATCACCGGCGGCACGATCGTTCCGGCAGTCCTGGCGATGCGGCTCGTCGCGCTCGCCTCCCTCGCCCTGATCGTCTGGTCCCTGCGCCGCCTGGCGCGCGAACACGGCCGCAGCGAGAGCCGCGCCCTGTGGCTGGGAGCGCTCAACCCCCTGCTGCTGATGCACGTGGTCGGCGGCGTGCACAACGACGGGCTGATGATCGGCCTGATGCTCGCCGGCCTGGTGCTCGCGCTGCGCGGCAGGTGGATCTCGGGCAGCGCCCTGGTCGGCCTCGCCATGATGGTGAAGTCCCCGGCGGCCGTGGCACTCCTGTTCATCGGGGTTCTCGTGCATGCGTCCGCGACCGGCCCCCGATGGCGCCGCTGGGCCATGGGACTGCTCGCACCCGGCCTGATCGCCTGCGCGGTGGCCGGAGGGGCCACACTGATCAGCGGCACCGGATTCGGCTGGCTCCGCACCCAGGGCGTCGCCGCGAACATCCACACCGCGCTCTCCGTCACGAGTGACATCGGCCTCGGACTGGGAGAGCTGGCCCAACTGCTTCTGGGTGTCGACGCGGAATCCGTCAAGTCCGCCGTCCAGACCCTGGGCCTGGCGGTGGCGCTCGGGGCGATCGTCGTGCTGGCCCGGCGTGCGATGCGGGGCGCTATGGCGCCGGCCCACGCCTTGGGCCTCTCCCTGCTCGTCCTGGTCGCCCTCTCGCCCATGGTCCAGCCCTGGTACCTGCTGTGGGGCATGGCCGTCGTCGCCGCGACCGAACAGTACGGCCGCCTCTCCGCCGTCCTGATCGTGCTCTCGGCGGCGTTGGTGTACGAGACCCACCCCATGGGGGCCACCCCGCCCTACGGATTCGTGCTGGCCGGCCTCGCCGCCGTCCTCGGCACCCTCGCGCTCCGGCGTACCCCCGTCGTGCCGCGCGGCGTCCGGCTGCCCGGCCAGCGGGGCCCCGCGGACCCGGCGGGCTCGGAGGAGAACCAGGACACCTCCGTGTCCACCGCCTCGCCCGCCCCGGCGCCGCAGAGCGCTCCCTGAGCGCTCCCTGAGCGCTCCTTCAACACCTTCCCTCGACGCCCGGCAAGATCATCGGCTATGCTGCGCGGGTCCTGTTGTCTCCGATAGAGGTGGACGTTGCGCATCTGAGGCCCGCGATCATCGCGCGGTACGGCCCTGGCCCGTACACGGTCACGACGCTGTCGGCATTTCTGCCGCCCGTGACTTCCGCGTGAGTGCGACCTCGGTGCTGAGCCGTCCCTCACCTTCGCAGGACGGTTCTTCCCGCCACCTTCCGGCCCCGGCCGGGTCGCCGCGTGCTGTTCGCATACGAAGCCCCCCGTTCCTCCCCGCTTCCGACTGCGAGAACCACATGAGTCATCCCACCGCGCCCAGCGCCTCCGTGGCAGCCTCCAACCTCACCTTCCGGTGGCCCGACGGCACGAACCTCTTCGACGGGCTCTCCCTCACCGTCCCCAGGGGCCGCACCGGTCTGGCCGGAGCCAACGGCGCCGGCAAGTCGACCCTGCTGCGCCTGTTCGCCGGACTGCTGCGCCCCTCGGAGGGGTCCGTCACGGTCGGCGGAAACCTCGCCCACCTGCCGCAGAACATCACCCTGGACACCTCCCTGCGCGTCGATTCGGCCCTCGGCATCGCCGAGCGGCGGGCCGCCCTGCGCGCCATCGAGTCCGGAGACGTACGGGAGGAGCACTTCGAGACCGTCGGCGACGACTGGGACGTCGAGGAGCGCGCTCTGGCCACCCTCGGCTCCCTCGGGCTCGGCGCCGTCGAACTGGACCGCACCGTCGGGCAGTTGTCCGGCGGGGAGACCGTCCTCCTGCGCCTGGCCGCGCTGCTCCTGGAACGCCCGGACGTCCTCCTCCTCGACGAGCCGACCAACAACCTGGACCTGTTCGCCCGCCGCAGGCTCTACGACGCCGTCGACTCCTGGCGCACCGGCATCCTGATCGTCGTCAGCCACGACCGGGACCTGCTGGAGCGGGTCGACCGCATCGCCGAACTGCGATCGGGCTCGGTCAACTGGTACGGGGGCGGCTGGTCCGCCTACCAGGAGGCCCTGGCCACCCAGCAGGAGGCCGCCGGGCGGATGCTGCGCGCCGCCGACGCCGACGTACGCCGTCAGCAGCGAGAACTGGAGGAGACCCGGATCAAGGTCGCCCGCCGTCAGCGCCACGACAAGAAACTCGACGGCCAGCGGAAGGCCCCGCGCATCGTCGCCGGGGAACGCAAGCGCTCGGCCCAGGAGTCCGGGGACCGGCTGCGCGGGCTGCACGAGGACCGGCTCGACGAGGCCCGCGAGCGAAGGGAGGAAGCCGCCGAAGCCATTCGCCGGGACGCCGAGATCAAGGTGAGCCTGCCCCACACCGCGGTGCCCGCGGGCCGCACCGTCCTGACCGTACGGGACCTGAGCCTCCCCTACGGGCGGCTGCGCGAGGGCAGCCTCCAGGTGAAGGGACCCGAACGCATCGCCCTGGTCGGCCGCAACGGCGCCGGCAAGACGACACTGCTGCGGGCGCTCACCGGGGAGCTCGCGCCGAGCACCGGGGAGGCCACGGCCGCGGTGCCGCTGAAGTTCCTTCCGCAGCGGCTGGACGTCCTCGACGACGCCCTGAGCGTCGCCGACAACGTCGCCCGAACAGCCCCGGGCACCGCCGACAACCAGATCCGCTCCCAGCTCGCCCGGTTCCTGTTCAAGGGGGCCCGCGCGGAGCAGCCGGCGGGCACCCTCTCGGGCGGCGAACGCTTCCGGGCCGCCCTCGCGGCGACCATGCTCGCCGCCCCCGCCCCCCAGCTGCTTCTGCTGGACGAGCCGACGAACAACCTCGATCTGGCCAGCGTGCGGCAGCTGACGAGTGCCCTGGAGTCCTACGAGGGCGCGCTCGTCATCGCCGGCCACGATCTGCCCTTCCTGGAGTCCGTGGGCATCACCCGCTGGATCCTGCTGGACGACACACTGCGTGAGACCGACGCCCAGGAGGTCCGCGCACTGCTCGGAAGCCCGCAGCCGACCCCGGCGGGCACGGCGTGACACCCACCGCACGATCGAAGGAGGAAGAGATCTTGATGGGCACCGACCTCGGACCCTGTGTCGTACTGATCACTGGAGTGATGGCCGCGGGGAAGTCCACCGTCGCCCAGCTCCTGGCGGAGAGCCTGCCACGCGCGGTCCATGTGCGCGGAGACGTCTTCCGCCGCATGATCGTCTCCGGCCGGGCGGAGATGACACCCGGCGAGGCGGAAGAGGCGCGGAGCCAGCTCGACCTCCGCCAACGGATCTCGGCACAGGTGGCCGACGCCTACGCGGACGACGGATGGACGGCCGTCGTCCAGGACATCGTCCTCGGTGAGGACCTGCCCCGCTACGTCGACAGGGTCCGCACCCGTCCGCTCCACGTCGTCGTGCTGGCCCCCTCACCCGCGGCCGTGCGCGAAAGGGAGGAAACCCGGGCGAAGACGGGGTACGGGGAGTGGACGGTCGAAGCGTTCGACGAGCTTCTGCGGAGCGGGACGCCCCGTATCGGCCTGTGGCTGGACACCTCCGGTCAGACGCCCAAGGAGACGGTTTCGGCCATCCTCGACGGGCTGTGCGGTGCGGGAGGTTCAGGTGATGAGGCCCCTCAGGCCGCTTCGTAGTGGTGGGCCCGCCCGCCCCGCCACTCCACCCAGACCGGATTGTCGAGGATCCGGTCCGCTTCTTCGAGGCCGGCCTCGTTCAGGAACACGATCACGTCGTGGTCGCTGTGGGCCAGCCCGAGTATCTCGTCCCGGCCTTCGTAGTGCACGGTCACCCGGCGGCCGCCCGAGGGGGTCGGCCGGTGGATGACGATCGGGGGATTCGCCATGGGTCCACCCTGCGACGCGCCCCGCACCCTCGCATCCCCGGCCCGCCCCCTCCGACGGCGGGCAGAAGCCGCTCCTGAAAAGGCTCCCGCGCCCTCCCCGGGGGCCGGGGAGGGCTTCAGCGCCCGGCGGTCGAGAGTTCCACCGTTGTGGTGACGCGCACCAGGGAGGGCCTGCGCGGGGCGGAGCCGAACCCGAAGGCGACGGGCGGATCAAGCGGGGCGAGCCGCCCCAGGCCCGCCCCGTCCAGCACGGCGTCGGCGGCCACGACCGGCCGCAGCCCCCGCGCCCCGTACCACTCCCGCCGCCCGGGACCCGCACGGCCCAGGGTGCGTACCCCGGGCATCAGCAGCCGGGCCGGCACGTCGCACAGCGCGGCCCAGAGCGGGCTGCGGGCGAGCGGGGCCGGTACGGCGGACAGCAGCAGGCCGAGGGCGGAGCGGCGTCCCGCCCGCAGCCGCAGACGCAGCGGCCCCGCCTCGACGAGCCAGGTGTCGCCGGCGACCGTGACGGTCACGGGCACCACCTCGACCCGGTCGAAGCGGTACGTGGCGGCGACGAAGTCCGCGATCCGCCGGGACGGGGCCAGCAGGACCCGTACGCCGTCGGGATGCTCGACCATGACGTCGCTGAACGCCCCGAACGGCGAACGCGGCCAGTGGCCGACCACCAGCCGGGTGCCCGAGGCGGTCCCCACACCGGCGATCCAGCCGTCGAACCGCAGTCGCTCACCTGTCACGCCCGCCAGTCTCCCCCGTCACGGGCGACGGGGGGAGGACCGGCGACCGGCGCGCGGCGGACCCCGCCGCCGTACGGGCTACTCGAAGCGGGACGTGTCCCCGGCTCCGCGGCGTACGATCTCGGGCTCGTCGCCGGAGAAGTCGATGACCGTGGTCAGCTCGGTGCCGCAGTCGCCCGAGTCGATGACGGCGTCCACCTCGTGCTCCAGCCGCTCCTTGATCTCCCAGCCCTGCGTCAGCGGCTCCTCCTCGTTTGGCAGCAACAGGGTGCTGGAGAGCAGCGGCTCGCCGAGCTCGGCGACGAGCGCCTGGGTCACGACGTGGTCGGGGATGCGCACGCCGACGGTCTTCTTCTTCGGGTGCAGCAGCTGGCGGGGAACCTCCTTCGTCGCCGGAAGGATGAAGGTGTAGCTGCCGGGCGTCGCCGCCTTGACCGCCCGGAACACGTCGTTGTCCACGCGGACGAACTGCGACAGCTGCGCGAAGTCGCGGCACACCAGGGTGAAGTGGTGCTTGTCGTCGAGGTTCCGGATCGACCGGATCCGGCCGAGGGCGTCACGGTTGCCCAACTGGCAGCCCAGCGCGTAGCACGAGTCGGTCGGATACGCGACGAGCGCACCGGACCGGATGCTGTCGACCACCGTGCTGATGGTGCGGGGCTGGGGATTTGCGGGGTGCACGTCGAAGTACTTGGCCATTCGCCGAGCTTACGCGCTCGGGCCGGACCGGCAGAGCCCTCCGCCGGGAAGAGTGGGAGGCGGCCCGTCGGACGACGGGCCGCCTCTTCTTCCGCTTCGCGCGGTGGAGTTCACCGCCGGGCCGGTCAGACCGCGGCGGCCCCCACCAGCTCGTCCAGTACGTCCTCCATGGTCACGAAGCCGATCACCGTGCCCTTGTCCCCGGCGACCGCCGCGAGATGCGTACCGGCTGCACGCATCGCGGTGAGGGTGTCGTCGAGCGGGGTGTCGATCTCGACCCGGATGACGGGGTGGAGGGCGCTCGTGGGCAGCGCCTTGGTGCGCTCCGCGACGCCGAGGGCGTCCTTGATGTGGAAGTAGCCCAGCAGCCCGTCGTCGGGCCCGGTGACCGGCAGCCGGGAGAATCCCGAGGCGACGGCGGCCCGCTCCAGACCCTGCGGGGTGATGCCCAGGTCGACGGTGACGGTCCGGTTCAGCGGGACCATCACCTCGCCGACCGGCCGGGTTCCGAGCTCCAACGCGTCCCGCAGACGCTCCCCGTCGGCCGGGGCCAGCAGCCCGGCGTCGCTGGAGTCCTTGACCAGCCGCACGAGCTCGTCGTCCGTGAATACCGAGGCGACCTCGTCCTTGGTGTCGACCTTGAGCAGCCGCAGCAGCATGTTGGCGAAGGCGTTGATGCCGAAGATGACCGGCCGCAGCGCCCGGGTCAGGCCGACCAGGGGCGGCCCCAGTGCCAGCGCGGTGGCGACGGGGGCGGCGAGCGCGATGTTCTTCGGGATCATCTCGCCGATGAGCATGTGCAGATACGTCGCCAGCGTCAGCGCGATCACGAAGGCGATCGGGTGGACCAGCGCCTCCGGCACGCCGACCGCGTCGAACGGCGGCTCCAGCAGATGGGCGATGGCCGGTTCCGCGACGGCGCCCAGCACCAGGGAGGAGATGGTGATGCCGAGCTGTGCGGTGGCCATGGCGGCCGACAGGTGTTCGAGGCCCCACAGGGCGCTCTTCGCGCGTCGGCTGCCCCGCATGGCCTGCGGTTCGATCTGGCTGCGGCGGACCGAGATGAGGGCGAACTCCGCGCCCACGAAGAACGCGTTGGTGAGGAGGGTGAGCGCGCCGATGGCGAGCTGGATGGCGGTCATCGGGCGTCCTCCTCCACGAGGGCCGGCGCCGGTGCGGGCGCGCTGATCCGGACCCGGTCGGCCCGGTGGTGCTCGATGTCGAGCACGTCGAACTGCCAGCCGTCGACCTCCACCCGGTCCGTACGGACCGGGATGCGGGCCAGTTGGTTGGCCAGGAGACCGGCGAGCGTCTCGTAGGGGCCTTCCGGCGCGTCGAAGCCGATCCGGTCGAGCTGGTCCAGCCTGATGCTTCCCTCGGCCTCCCAGACCGGGCGCCCGTCGCCGAGCGGCTCGACCGGTGCGAGGTCGGGGCGCTCGTGGGGGTCGTGCTCGTCGCGGACCTCGCCGACGACCTCCTCGACGATGTCCTCGACGGTGGCGACCCCCGCCGTACCGCCGTATTCGTCGATCACCACCGCCATCGTCCGGTGCTTGCGCAACTGCGCGAGCAGCCGGTCGACGGGCAGCGAGTCGGGTACGAGGAGCGGCTCGGTCGCCAGGGCCGTGACGGGCGTCCGGCCCCGCTCGGACTCGTCCAGGGCGAGCACATCGCGGATGTGGACCGTGCCGATGACCTCGTCCAGGCTGTCCCGGTAGACCGGGAAGCGGGACAGGCCGGTGGCCAGGGTCAGGTTGGCGGCGTCGGCGGCGGTGGCGTGTGCCTCCAGCGCCCGGACGTCGACGCGCGGCGTCATCACGTTCTCGGCGGACAGCTCCGCCAGGTGCAGGGTGCGGACGAACAGCTCGGCCGAGTCCTGCTCGATGGCGCCCTCGCGGGCGGAGTGCTGAGCGAGCGCGATCAGTTCCTGCGGCGTACGGGCGGAGGCCAGCTCCTCGGCCGGCTCCAGGCCCAGGCGGCGCACGAAACGGTTCGCGGTGTTGTTGAGGTGCCGGATCAGCGGAGCGAAACAGGCCGTGAAGGCACGCTGCGGGGTCGAGACGACCTTGGCCACCGTGAGCGGGCTGGAGATCGCCCAGTTCTTCGGGACCAGCTCACCGATGACCATGAGGACGACGGTGGAGACGGCCACACCGAGGAGGGTGGCGACCGTGGACACGGCGCCGGCCGGAAGTCCGGCGCCCTCCAGCGGGCCGCGCAGCAGTACCGCGAGGGACGGCTCGGCCAGCATGCCGATGACCAGGGAGGTCACGGTGATGCCGAGCTGGGCGCCGGAGAGCTGGAAGGTGAGCCGCTTCGCCGCCTTGAGGGCGCTCTCGGCACCACGCTCCCCGGCCTTCACCGCGCGTTCGAGCTCGCTGCGCTCGATGGTCGTGAGCGAGAACTCGGCCGCGACGAACACCGCGCATGCCAGTGTCAGCGCGAGGGCGAGGAGAAGAAGGGCCACTTCGCTCACCGTGTCACCTCCGTCCCCTGGTGCGTGGGGTCAGGGATGACACGGTTCGTACTGGGAGGCTCACCCATTGCGGTGCGCAGCTCCTTCTCTGTTCGGGGCGTCGGGATCGACGGTGGACTGCGGGTGTGACCCCGCCCCATAGATAGTAAAGGGAACGCAAAGCAATGGGGAGTGGCGGGTGTCACACGGAGCGCCGCCCCGGGTGGCCCTGAAGGTCGTGATCGAGGCGGACAAGCGCGCCGGACCGCTCTCCGACGGCCACGACACGGTTCACCGCTTCACCGTCTCACACCACACGGTTCTTCCGTCCGCCGCGCCCGCCCCGTCGGTTGCCCCCGTGGATCAGCTCGTCCCGGAGACGGCCGGCTGCCTCAGCCGGACGACCAGCGAGCCCCGCTCGGGGCCAGACGGTCGGCGAGAGCGTCCAGATCCGGCACGAACCAGATGTCCCGGCCCCGGTTGGCCTCGCGAACGAGGTCGGGGAGGGCCGAACTGGCCGACAGATGATGGCCGATGTCTCCGAGGACGACGAGGCGGAGCCGGTAGTTCGCGAACTTCTGCAGGATGGCTCCGGCGAGGCCGGTGCTCAGGTCGAAGAAGCGGTCGTCCAGCCGCGCGGACGGCACAGCGACCACCTCCGCACACGCGAACGCGGCCCCGATCAGGTGGTCGAGGGCGTCCTGAACGTCGGCGATGGTGACTCCGGTGGCGTCGCACACCAGGACCGGAACGCCGTGGTACTCGACGACGTCAGGCACGATCCACCCCCTGTGCGGACGTGGAGGCTGAGCTGAACAGGCCGCTGTCCGGGCCCAGCAGGCCGTCGACCATGTGCAGCAGATCGGCGGTGGCGGCGGCGCCACCGAGAATGACGATCTTCATCCGGGTTCGCTCCTCGTCGTAGACCGTCTGGATACGCAGAGGGTCCGACGCGTCCCGCCCGGACTGCGCGCCCGCCATGACGAACGTGCTCAGCCGGTGTGCGGCGTCCGGACCGAGCGCGTCGATCTGCACGATGCTGGACACCTCGACATGCCCCGGCACGTATGCCGGTTCCGGGGCCGTGTCGTGCGTCGGCCGACCGGTCAGGGCGGCCAGATCCTCCTTGTAGATCCGGTACTGCTTGCCGATCCGGACAGCCTTGAGCCGGCCGTCGCGCACGTAGTTCCGGACGGTCCGCACATGCAGCCCCAGCAGCTCGGCCACCTCGCCGACCGAGTAGAGCTCCCGCTCGTCATTCCCCATGACTCCGTATCCTACGTTAAATGTCTCTCAAAAGGACTCTCATGCGCGATGATAGCGCGGTTTAGGGAGCATCGTGGCTGCGGTCACCTGCCTCGGAGGTACTCGGCGGGTGCGACGAAGCCCCGAGTAGGACAGTGGGAAAAGCCCCTAGTGGCGAGGTGGAGAACGAACGGCCGCCCACGCACGCGACCGCCCACGGACAAGGAGCCCCATGAACGCCGAACACCGGCCGCCGGATCCCCGGCACCAGCGCCCCGAAGGCGTGAGCGACACGACCGTCGAGGCCCTCGGAGCGCTCTCGAAGGCACTGGAGACCGCCGAGCGTGCCCGCGGCGCCCTCTACGACTTCCATCAGCTCACCGGGAGTGCCGACCTCGGGCTCGACGACGCCGTACGACTGCTCCGCGCCGCGGGGCACGGACAACACGCCGAGCGGGTGGAACGGGAGATCCTTGGCCGCAACGTGATCCCCGGGCACTGGACCTTCCAGATCGTCGAGGAGTACAACGCCACCTACTACGACGTGTTCCGGACGATCGAACGAAAGATCAGGCAGGAGCTCGCCGAGGGCCGCGACCACCTCTACGAGGCCGAGATGAAGGCGACCCGGCGGACCGAGGGGCATCCGGACCACACGGCCGAGTGACGGTCGGTCGCCGTCCTCCGGGAACCCGCCCCCTGCCGTCACCGAACGTAGCCGCACGAGATGCGGACCGGGCGGACTCCGGTGACGCTGGGGCTCCGGTCACGCGCGCAACGCTGGTTGCCGACGGAGGACCGAAGACGGAGGACACCCCATGAACCTGTACGACACCCCGATGGAGCGAGCCCGCCGCAACCGCGAGCGCGCCGAGGAACTGGGCCGTGCCGCGGACCGGGCCACCGACCCCGAGCACCGGCAGCGGCTGCGGGAGAAGGCGCTGCGGCTGCTGCGCGAGGAGCCGACGGCCGAGTCCCGTCCTTCCTGAAGGTCTGTCGAACTTCCTGAAGGTCTGTCGAAGTGGTCGCGTTCGAACGCGACCACGCCCTAATCCCTGACTTTGAGGAAGCGCATCCGGGTCGCGCCATTGCTGTCGGTGCCGCCGGCCTCGGCGTCGGAGACCTTGCCGCCGGTGGGGACGAACATCAGGTGCAGGCGGACCGTCCGGGGGCCGGAGGCGACCGTGTACTCGGTCATGATGTGTGTCGTTCCACCCTGCTGCTCCTGCCTCGCCGCGTTGATCGCCGCGATCTGGGTGAAGCTCGTCAGGAGGGTCTCCGTGGTCTCGTCCCTGAGCCAGCCGATGATGTAGCCGCTGCCGCCGGTTGCGGAACCGAGCGCGTACCGTACGTCGCTGTCGATGTGGTAGACGCCGGCTTCGGGGAGCACGATGTCTGACTCGGGGATCGGCACGTCGGTACCGGCCCGGGCCAGGAGGTCGGCATGCTGCCGCTCGGCGTTGAGGAACGCGCTCACCGGCGTGAGGCGGGCGCCGATCTGCCACCTCTCGGGGCAGCCGGGCGCCCCGGTGACATCGATGTCCACGGACCGTTCGACGCCGCTGTTGCCACCGGGAGCGAGCCCCGTCAGGTCGATCCGCGGCACGAGCAGCCCGCCGGTCGTGTTCCGTGCGGCATTGCACGGGGAGGGGTCCAGAGAAGGTGTGTCGGGTGCGTACAGACACCCGTCGCTGCCCCGGGTGATGGCGTTGTCCCGGTCGGTGGAGATGCACGGAGGGCGGGCGGTGGCGCAGCCGTCCTGGCAGGAGGAGACGACCGGGATGACCGGCGGGACGGGGGCGTAGGGGGCCGAGCCGTCGAGGGTGTCGGTCGTGCAGGTGACCGCGCCGTCGCAGTTGCGGCAGGTCGTACGGAGGAACGGTCTGCCGCAGCCCGGGGCGGATGCCTGGACGGTGAGGACGAAGCTGTCGACGGTCCACTGTTTGGGGCCGACTCGGCAGGCGTCGTCGTTGCCGGTCTCCAGGTTGAGCTCGACGACGATCTTTCCCGCGAGGACGTCCGCGAGGGGCACGGTGGTCGGTGGGATCACACCGTTGTCGTCTCCACCCGCCGGCAGATCGGGTGGGCCCAGGAGATCGGTGCGGACCGGGGTCGTGCCGTTCCACAGGGCGAAGCGGCCGTAGAGCCGGCAGGCCGGATTCCTGCCGTCGTTGTGGACGTGGACCGAGGCGCTGACCGTGACGCTGGTGGGGCTGGAGCGCAGTGACGCGGGGTCGATGTGCACGACGCCGGCGAGCCAGGTGTGCTGGCCGTTGTGCGTCCCGTCGTCGGCCGGGAACACTCCCGTGCCACTGTCCAGGATGGTCTGGGCGACGACAGGGTCCAGTGCGGCATGGGTGTTGGCGATGGTGTAGTAGGGCGTCGGATCGGTGGTGCTCGCGGTCGCTGTGACCCGGTACGGCGCGGAATCGCGCAGAGGGGTCGTCTCGCAGTGCTCGCACGGCTTGGAGCCGGGACAAGCCACGGGAGGGCAGGCCGGAGGGGAGGGGCGACAGTCGCCGATGGAGATCGGTGACTGCCCGCAGCCGCATGCGCTCATGGGTCAACTCCATGGGGGGAAAGGGCGTTGCTGGTTTCGCTGGGTTCCGTGCAGCCGAGGAGTGGAAGAAGACCGCCCGGCGGCCTCTTCGCCGCGGGTGTGTCCGACCTGACGTCGACCGTCATCCGGCCGCGTGTTCCCGCAGCCGGCCATGTCCTTGGGGTGGGAAAGGGAAGGGGCCATGTCGGCCCGCTGCTGCGATTCCGCTACTGGGCAAACCGCCGTGAGCGCTTGGACATTGACCTATCTGATGCCCGGTCACTTGTCTTCTTCGTTGCCATCTCCAAGGTACTGTCCCGTGATCTGTCGGGCATTACCCCGTAAGAGTGGATGATTCCCCGTCGAGGCGGCAGAACGCTCGTACTTCCGTCGGCGTCTCGCCGGTGTGCGGGACATGTCGATTGCCCGGGCGGTCGTCGCGCGGGTAGCGTCACGCGCCGTGACCCCGACTCTGCGCACCGAGAGGCTCCTGCTGGAGCCGTACGTCCCCGAGGACGAAGAGGACTTCGTCGCCCTGTTCCAGGACACCGAGGTGTCCCGGTGGATGGGTGACGGCCCTTCCACCGAGGCGGAGGACCGTGCCCTGTTCAAGCGGGTCTTCACCAAGGTCTACGCCCGGGACCTGTTCGCCGTGTGGGCTGTGCGCCGAGACGGGCTCCTCGTCGGGCATGCCGAGATCAAGCGGACCGATGCCGTCGACGGCCACGAGATCATCTATGCCCTGGCCCCCGCCGCATGGGGGTCCGGCCTGGGAACCGAGCTGGCCAAGGCTGTCGTCGCCCACGGTTTCGGCACCCTCGGACTGACCGAGGTCCACGCCACGGTCGCCGCCGCGAACGAGGCCTCGCTGACTCTGCTGGGCAGAATCGGTTTCGAGCACACGAGGGACATCGAGGAGGACGACGGCAGTACCACCCGCGTGCTGACCCGTCACCGCTGAGGCGAAGAACCCGCCCATCACCCGGCCGGGCCCGCGGAGCCGCCCGATGCACGCTCCGTCCAGCCCGGCGTGGGTGTCCCCGTCGCCACACCTTCAAGCGGCGGCCGCCCGGCGGGGATTCACCCCGTCGGCGCCACGATCGCGCCCTCCACGCCATGCCGCTTCAGGGCGTCGGCGACAGAACCGACCGTCTTCATCTCCTCCACAAACGACGCCAGCAGCTCCTGCGCCGCCGTCCCTCGCCCGGCCGGCACCCCCATGGCCTGCCGGATCACCATGAACCGCCCCGGCAGCACCCGTAGCCCCTCGGCCCGCGCGGCCTCGGCCTCCAGCAACTGCCGGATACCGGCGGCCACCTCGACCTCACCCGCCCGCAGGGCCGCGAGCGCGCGAGGGGCACCTTCCAGCCGGACGATCTCGGCCCGGCGGATCTCGCGGGTGAGGAAGAGGTCGTACGCGGACCCGGCCCCGACCGAGATCCGGGTGCCCTCGCGGTCCACCTGGCCGTTCTCGGAGACCAAGGACGCCTCCGGCACCAGATACGCGCCCTCGATGAGGACGTACGGGGCGGTGAACCGCAGCCCCTCGCCCCGGGCGGGATCGACCGCGAAGAATCCGATGTCCGCCCGCTCGGCCCGCACCGCGTCGACCGACAGCGCGGCCCTCTCGAAGGCCATGAGCTCGACGGGCACCCCGAGCCGCCGCCCGAACTCCCTCGCGAGGTCGACGGAGACCCCGGCCGGTTCGCCGCTCGCCGGATCCCGGTGGGCCAGGATCGGATTGCCGAGGTTGATCGAGGCACGCAGGGCGCCGCCGGGCGCGAACGTGGAGGCGAGGGCGGGAGACGCCGGCTGCTGAGTCATGGCGCCGAGTCTACGAGTGGGCCCACCGCGGTCGAGGGGCGTACGCCACGGCCCGAGCGGCGTACGGGACGGCTGCCCCTGTGCCCGCCGCGGTCGCAGGATGCGGGTCCGTCCACCGTCCGGGGCTCCGGGGCTCAGACCCCCACCGTGCCGTCCACCCCTTCCCGCAGCAGGTCCGCGTGACCGTTGTGGCGGCCGTACTCCAGCAGGACGTGCACCATGACCATGCGCAGCGAGACCTCCTTCTCCCAGCGCGGCTGACGCCCCACCAGGTCAAGGGAGGCCGCCTCCCGTTCGATACGGCGTGAGGTCTCCACCTCGGCCTCCCAGGCGGCGAACGCCTCGGCCCGGGTCGAGGCGTTCGCGTTGTACGCCGCCTGGAAGTCGAAGGGCTTCCCGGACCACACCATGGGGGCCGTCCCGTCCTCGAAAACCCGCCGGAACCAGGCGCGTTCCACTTCGGCCAGATGCCGTACCAGAGCCAGCAGGGACAAGGTGGACGGCGGCATCGACCGCTCGCGCAACTCGTCGTCGCCCAGCCCCGCGCACTTCATGGCGAGGGTCTCCCGCTGGTAGTCGAGAAAGGCCCTCAGCGTCTCGCGCTCGCTCCCCAGCAGGGGAGGCGCGATCCGGTCGTCGTCCGTCATGATGCTGTTCCCCACTCCGTGTTCCGGCCGACAGTATGACCGGCCGACGCCTGCGAACGGCCGCCTTCCGGAGGCCCTGCGCCGACGCGGTTCAGGACAGCCGTACCTTGACCGTCTGCGTCGCGCCGCGCGTCCCGGAGAGGTCGCCGAAGACCAGGCGCAGCGACGCCCCCGTGGTCGCCGATGCCACCGTCGCCGGCTTCGACACGACCGAGACGACGGCCCGGTTCCACGTGAGCGTCAGGCTCGTCCGCATCCGCATGGGGTCACTCACACAGACCGTCGCCGTTCCGTCGGCGTGCTCGGTGACCATCACCGAGCACGGGGCGTCCGCCACCAGCGGCCCGACGCTCCCGCCGAACCAGAAGTTGACGGCGGTCAGCCCGAGCCGGTCAACCGCCACCCCCTGCTGATCGTCCGTGTTGGCGAGCACCCGCAGCCAGCCGCTGTCCGCTGCCCGTGCCGCCGTGCGCTGTTCGGACGCGCCGGGCAGGAGCTGGTACGCGTACGTGGCGTCCGACGGGTCCTGGCCGTGGTCGAACCAGAGGGTGAGGTATTTCCGGGAGACCGGATCCGTGGAGCCCGCCCTGTTGATGTCGCGCCAGCGGCCCGTCCGGTCCTCCCGCAGTGCCTTTACGGTGGCCCCGCCCGGGAAAACGTAGCCGCCATGACCGGCGAGATGCGCCCAGGAGGCTCCGGTCAGGGTCGCCGACCAGGGGAACGTGAGAGGTTTCACCGAGCCGTCGACGGTGAACGGTGCGTTGCCCGTCGGCCCGAGATTGCGGTTGTCGACGGTCGTCTCCACGGCCGCGCCGTCGCGGCCGTGGATGCCCGCGCCCAGGCACACGACGGTGTCGTCGAGGAAGAACCACGACTTCTTCGCCATCAGCGTGCTGGACAGTCCCTTGAGGTACTGCCCCACGGCGGCCCGCTTCTTGTCCGTGACCCCGCCGACCCAGTTCACATCGGGGAGCGAGATGCCCCAGTCGCCGCCCGCCCCGTCGGCGAGTACCTTGCGCGAGGCCGTGGTGCCGGGTAGCCGGTACGGGTCGACGGTGGGCCAGAAAGCGTCGCTGTACTGGCCGTTGGCAAAAGCGTCACCCCACCAATAGAGCATCCCCGACCCGGTGTGCCAGCCGCGCAGGTTCTCGCCGTTGCCGGCCTCGTAATAGGTGATCCGCCGGTCGGCCATGCTCAGTGACGCCGCCCAGCCCGGACGGCGGTGGGTGGCCCGCGCCATGTCGGGAAAGAGCCGGTGGCCCTCCGGCTCGGGGACGGGAGTGAGCGAGGTGTCGTCCAGGACGTCCTTGATCCGGGCCAGCGCGGTGAGCCCGAGCGAGGGGTTGCTCAGCGGCGGGCTGTAGTAGTCGCGCTGCGCCCAGCCCTTGACGAGCCCCCGCCACCGGCTGTTCTCGGCGGCCGACGCGCCACGGCCCAGCAGCACGACGGAGGCGAGGATCGGGTGTCCGCGCCGGTGGTCGTCGACCTCGCCCCGGCTGATGGCACGCCCGGCGACGGCGTCCATGACGAGGCCGTTGAAGAGGAACGGGGCCCACGCGTTCTCCACCGCGTCGAACACCACCTGCCGCTTAGGGTCGGTGACCTCCCAGGCGGTCCCCTTGAGCAGCGCGAACAGCAGGCCGAGCCCGCCGAGCATCACCGATCCGTAGCTGCCGGTGTACGGGACGGTGGTGTGCTGGATGAACGAGCCGTCGGCGTACAGGCCGTCGCCCCTGGTCACCAGGGGGAAGACGGGGGAGAGGGCGTCCCGGGCCAGCGCGATCTTCGCCGCGCTTCCTCCGACGACCCCGCGCAGGGCCAGGACCCGGCACAGGTCGACCCGGTTCGCGCCGGTGCTGGTCCCGGTGTACGAGGCGACCGCCGAGTCCGGTACGAAGTGGTCGACGGCGGCGCAGTAGCGCGTGAGCCGCTCCGGGGCGATGGCGTCGTACATCAGCACGCACACGTCCAGCAGGGCCTGCGGCGCGCCGATCTGCCAGCTGTACCAGTTTCCGTACCGGACTCGGCCGTCGTTGTAGACCTGGGTGTTGAGGTGCTCCAGGCCGGTGAGCACCGCATCGCGCAGCCCCGCGTTCCCGGTCAGGCCGGTGCCGTGCTGGCGGTAGGCCTGGGCCAGGGTGTTCAGGCGGATGAAGCTGTCGGCCATCCGTCCCGAGAGGACGTACGACTCGGCGTCCGTGTCCGGGTCCGGATCGGCGAACACCGCGTCGGGCCAGAGCGAGCCCTCCGCCGGCGCCATGGTCTCCAGCAGGCGCGAGGCCTTCGCGCCGAGCTCGGCCAGTCGGCTCTTGAAGGGTTCGGCGGTCGGGCTGAACTCCTCGCCGAGGATCAGCGCGCTCCAGGTGGTGCGGAGTGCTACGTACGGATCGTCCTCGGGGGTGGCGGCGGCGCCGGGCGTGGCGAGCATCAGCGCTCCGCCGCCGGCGGCGGAGAGCGCCGCTGAGGTGGCCAGGAAGGTACGGCGGGACCAGGCAGAAGTCATGGGGGAGCTCCGGGTCGGTGACGTGTCTCCGCGGGGAACCCGGCGCGCAGGACGCTGAGCTGTTCCCGGGATCCGACTGTTCTGAGCGGGCGGGCACTTTCTAGCAGCCGCCAGACGACTCGCTCAATGACTTTGGCCGAATTGATCGTATCGATCGTTCCTCGGGGTGTGTGAGTCCGGTCCGATTGAGAACCGGCGTGCGCCGGTCGCACCGGGGCGGAATCCCGCTCGGATCGTTTCGAGCGCATGTGATCGATATGGTTGAGGCATGCCGGACAGGACCCGGGAGGCAGCCGTGCGGGAGCAGGAGTCCGAGCGGTTCCCGTCGCCCGGGCGGCGGCCGATCGGCCGCCGGAACACCGTCAAACCCGAGCCCAGGGGGATCCATGCGACTGCACGTCGATCAGCGCCACGAGCGGGTGCTCGAGCTCGTCCGCGAGCGCGGCAGCCTGCGCGTCGCCGAACTCGCCGAGGAGCTCGGCATGTCCGCTGTCACCCTGCGCCGGGACGTCGAGGCGCTGGCCGCGCAGGGCCTGGTGGAGCGGCTGCACGGCGCGGTGGTGTGGCCCACCGGGCAGTCCCGCCCCGCCCCCGTCGCCGCGCCCCCCGCCGAAGGGCTGGTGGTGGGCATGGTGGTGCCGACCACCGACTACTACTACGCGGACGTCGTGCGCGGCGCCCGGCAGACCGTCGAGGCCGCCGGCGCCCGCCTGACGATCGGGCTCTCCCGCTATCTCCCCGACGAGGACGCCGCCCAGGCCCGCCGGCTGCTGTCCACCGGTGCCGACGGCCTCCTGCTGACGCCCAGCTGGGAGCGCGGCTGTCCGGAGCAGGGCGAGGGGCTGTGGGCGGCGGAGCAGAAGGTCCCGGTCGTCCTGGTGGAACGCTCGGCGCCCCTCGGCCATCCGGCGGCGGGCCTGGACCGGGTGCGCTCGGACCATGCGCACGGCGCCGCCGAAGCGGTGGCGCATCTGGCCGGGCTCGGGCACCGGGCGATCGCGCTCGCCGTGCAGGACAGCCCGACCGCTCCCCGGCTCCGGGTCGGATACCGGGCCGCCGTGGAGGCGTTGGGGCTGACCCGGGTGTCGGCCGCGCCGCTGGACGACGCCCCCTCGCGGTCGGAGGCGAAGCGTTTCGAGCGGACCCTGGAGTACCTGTGCGAGGCGGTGGCGAGCGGCAACGTGACCGCCGCGATCGTGCACAGCGACGCGGACGCGATCGTGCTCATCCCGCGGCTCCAGGCCCGGGGCGTGCGGGTGCCCGAGGACCTCGCGGTGATCGCGTACGACGACGAGGTCGCCGGCCTCGCCGATCTGCCGCTCACCGCCGTGGCCCCGGACAAGCACGCCGTGGGGGCCGCCGCCGCCCGGCTCCTGCTGGACCGCCTGGGTGTGACGGAGCCCGGCGCGACGGATCCGAGGGCGGGCGAGGCGGGCCGGAGCTCCGCCGCCCGCAGGCACCTGGACATCCTGCCCAGCCTGCGGATCCGGGTCTCCTGCGGGGCGGTCGCCGCCGCCCCCTGACGGAAGAAGTTCCGCGCGAGGAGCCGTGCCCGGGCCAACAGGCCCTGCGGGTACGGCTCTTCGGGTGTCAGGGCGACGATGGCTCGGAGCGGGGACTCGGACTCGTAGGTGATCGATTCGATTGAATTGGTCATTTGCTCTTGACGGCGATCACTTCTGCGCAAAATGATGTGTGCCGTTCACCTCATCTCCCGCGCAGTTCGAGGTCCCGTAGGAGCCGGCCCATGCCCTGTAACGCCCGCACGTCCCGCCTCGCCCTCGCGGCGTCCGCCGCCTCACTCGCCCTGCTCGTCACCGCCTGCGGCGGTGGGTCGGGGTCGGACGCCTCGGGTCCCGGCGACGGCAAGCCCGTCACCCTCACCTTCTGGTCGTCCGCACTGGGCGCCGAGGAGACGGCCGACGCGTTCAACAAGACGCAGACCGGCATCAAGGTCACATTCTCCATGGTGCCCGCGGGGCCCGAGGGCGTCACCAAGCTGTCCAACGCGGTCAAGGGCGGCAACGCCCCCGACGTGGCCACCATGGACTACTCCGCCCTGCCCGAGTACGCCAGCGAGGGCAACCTGGTGAACCTCACGCCCACCTCCGGAGAGCTGGTGAAGAAGGAGTTCCCCGAAGCGGTCCAGTCCCTGGTCAACCTGGGCGGCTCCACCTGGGCGGTCCCGTTCGACGTCACGCCCATCCAGCTCTTCTACCGCAAGGACCTGTTCAAGAAGCACGGCGTCGAGGTGCCGACGACCTGGGCCGAATACCGTACGGCCGCCGAGAAGATCCAGCGGGCCGACCCCGATGTCGCCATCACCAACTTCGGCGGCGGCGACCCCGCCCTGCTCTCCGGCCTCGCCTGGCAGGCCGGCGCCCGGTGGTACGGCACCAACGGCGACGCCTGGAAGGTGAACATCGACGACCCGGCCTCCCGCAAGGTCGCCGCCTACTGGGACGACCTCCTTGGCGACGGCCTCGCATCGAAGACCCCGCTCTGGGGCGAGGGCGAGGCCAAGGAGCGCTCCACCGGCAAGGTCGCCACCGTGATCGGCGCCGCCTGGAGCGCCGGGACCTTCCCCGTCAGCTACCCCGACAGCAAAGGCAAGTGGGGCATAGCCCCCCTGCCGACCTGGGACGGCAAGCCGAGCACCGGTATGTACGGCGGAACCTCCTACATCGTGCCCAAGGGCAGCGAACACACCGAGGCGGCCGCCGAGTTCATCAAGTGGGTCACCACCGACCCCGCGGCCATGACCGCCCGCCTCAGCTCCCTCGAGGCCCCCAGCAGCGCCCTGCCCGCCAACGAGGGCATGCGCGCCGCGGCGGCGAAGGAGTTCGACACCTCCTACTTCGCCGGCCAGGACGTCTACGCCATGGCCGGCGAGGCCGCCGACACCATCGTGCCCGGCTGGACCTGGGGCCCGGTGCAGCAGCAGGTCGTCTCGGCGCAGATGGCCGCGGGCAGCGACCACACGAAGATGCTCAGCTCCGGTCAGGCGAAGGGCGAGAGAGCGGTCACCGATCGCGGTCTGAAACTCGACAAGTAGCAGCACGGCTGCCCGGGACAGACCGTGCCGGGCAGCCCGCCCCCCTCTCCCCGCCCACCCCATCCAGCCGAAGGAGCATCAGGTGGCAGCCCCACTCGCCCGGCCGGCCAAGACCCCGGCGCCCCCGGCCGCGCCGCCGCCCACGGGGCCCGCAGGTCCCGCCGGCCCGGCCGTTTCCGCCGGACCGGGAAAGCCGGGCGGCCCCGGCACCCGACGCGGACAGCGCCGGGCGGTCGCCCTGTTCACGATCCCGTTCTTCGCACTGTTCACCGCCGTCACGGTCCTGCCGATGCTCTACGCGGCCTGGATGAGCCTCTACCGCGAGGAGTCCTCCGGCCTGGGATTCGGCGGCACCGAGCGCGTCTTCGCCGGATTCGGCAACTTCACCGAAGCCCTGGGCAACGAGGCGTTCCTCCGCTCGTTCGGGAACATCGCGCTCTACTGCGCGCTCTACATCCCCGCGATGGTCGGCGGAGCGCTCATCCTGGCCCTGCTCGTCGACTCGACCATGGCGCGGGCCCGGCGCTTCTTCCAGATCGCCTACTTCCTGCCGCACGCGGTACCCGGCCTGATCGCCTCGCTGATCTGGCTCTACCTCTACACCCCGGGCCTCAGCCCGATCACCGACGCCCTCGACGCGCTCGGCGCCCAGTGGAACTTCTTCGGCCAGGACGAGGCGATTTTCTCGGTCGTCAACATCTCCGCCTGGCAGTGGACCGGCTACAACATGATCATCTTTTACGCCGGTCTCCAGGCCGTTCCCCGCGAGGTCCTGGAAGCGGCGACCGTCGACGGAGCCGGAGCCCTGCGTACCGCCCTCCAGGTCAAGATCCCCATGATCCGGCCCACCGTCGTCCTGACCCTGCTGTTCACGTGCGTCGGCGCCATCCAGCTCTTCGACGCCCCCAAACTCGTACAGCTGCGCGCCAACACCATGGGCGAGGACTGGTCGCCGACCATGTTCATCTACACCGCGGCCTTCAAGGGCCACGACTACGGCCTGGCCGCCGCGAGCTCCCTCCTGCTCGCCCTCGTCGCCGGCCTCCTGTCCTTCGTCGTCACCAAACTGGGCAACCGGTGGAAGGCCTCATGAGCACCCAGACAGCCACCCCCGACGCACCGCCCGCGCCGACGCCGCCCCGCCGCGCCGGACGCCGTTCCGCCCCGCCGCCCGACCGCCGGGGCCGGGGGATCACCTCCCGCGTCATGGTCAACGGGGTCCTCGCCGTCGTCGCCGTCTACACCCTGATGCCGCTGACCTGGCTCCTCATCGCCTCCACCAAGAGCTACCGGGACCTGTTCGCCACCAACCCGTTCAGCCTCGGCGACTTCCAGTTCCTGGCCAATCTGAACGCCCTCCTCGACTACAACGACGGGGTCTTCGTCCGCTGGCTGCTCAACAGCCTCCTGTACACCGTCGTCGCCTCCGGACTCTCCACCCTCATCTCGGTGGCGTGCGGCTACGCCTTCGACAAGTACGCCTTCCGCGGCCGGGAGAGGTGGTTCGGAGTCGTCCTCGTCGGCGTCCTCATCCCCTCGACCGTCGTCCAGCTCCCGCTCTACCTGATGGCCTCCGAGCTGGGCCTCGTCAACACCTACTGGGCCGTCCTGATCCCCAGCCTGGTGAACCCGTTCGGCGTCTACCTGGCCCGCGTCTTCTCCGAGGGGTACGTACCGGGCGAGGTCCTGGAAGCGGCCCGGATGGACGGGGCGGGAGAGGTGCGGACCTTCACCAAGGTCGCCCTGCCGATGCTGGCGCCCGGCTTCGTGACCATCTTCCTGTTCTCCTTCACCGCGAGCTGGAACAACTTCTACGGCGCGCTCATGATGCTCAACGACGACCGGCTCTACCCGGTCAACCTGGGCCTGTACATGTGGAACCAGAACGTCTACCAGCAGCCGGAGCTCTACCCGCTGGTCATCATCGGCTCGCTCGTCGCCGTCGTCCCCCTGATCGTCGCCTTCCTCTGCCTCCAGCGCTTCTGGCGCTCGGGCCTCACCGCAGGAGCCGTCAAGTGAGCCACTCCGCCGCGCCCCAGCGGACCCGCCCCCGCACCGTCCTGGCGATGAGCGGCGAGACCCGCGCGGCGATCCTGGCCCCGGAAGTCCTGGACCGGCTCACCCGCGTCGCCGACCTCGTCCCCGGCCTCCTCGTCACCGACTTCGGCGCCGACGACCCCGCCCAGCGCACCGGGCTCCACGAGGCCGAGGTCCTGTTCACCGGCTGGGGCTGCCCGCCGCTCGGCCCGGCGGCGCTGAGCGCCATGCCCCGACTGCGCGCGGTCGTCCACGCCGCCGGCTCCGTCAAGCACCACATCACCCAGGACGTCTGGGACCGGGGCATCGCCGTCAGCACCGCCGCCACGGCCAACGCCTTCCCGGTCGCCGAATACACGGTCGCGGCGATCCTCTTCGCCAACAAGCGGATCCTGGAGAGCGCCCGCGTCTACCGCGAGGACCGCTCCCGGGTGAACCTCCTGAGGCGCTTCCCCGCCGTCGGCAACTACCGCCGCACCGTGGGCATCGTCGGCGCCTCCCGCATCGGACGCCGCGTCGTCGAACTGCTGCGCCCCTACGATCTGCGCGTCCTGGTCCATGATCCGTACCTGGACGAGGACGGGGCCCGGACCTTGGGAGTGGAGCGCGCCACCCTCGACGCCCTGGCGGCACAGAGCGACGTCGTCAGCATCCATGCCCCCGAACTCCCGGCGACCCGGCACCTGTTCGACGCCGGGCGCCTCGCCCTCATGCGGGACGGGGCGACCCTCGTCAACACCGCACGCGGCTCCCTGGTGGACACCGACGCGCTCGTGCGGGAACTGGTCTCCGGGCGGCTGAACGCCGTGCTCGACCACACGGAACCGGAAGTCCTGCCCGCCGACTCACCCCTCTACGACCTGCCGAACGTCCTTCTCACCCCGCACATCGCCGGGTCCCAGGGCGGCGAACTCCACCGACTCGCGGACGCCGCCGTCGACGAGCTCGAACGCTACGCGCACGGCCTGCCGTTCGCCCACGCGGTGGACCCGGGCACCCTGCACCAGCAGGCCTGACCCGTACGCGTACCCGCATCCCGCCCCTGCCCGCCGGGAGCACCCGCCGGAGACGCGTCCCGTCGGGTGTGCCCCCGGCGCAGCGTCACGCGGCGTACGCCCGCCCCGAAGGCAGCACCGCGATCATCCGGGCCACGGTTCGGGCCATCGCGTCCCGGCCGTCCGCCAGATAGCGGCGCGGGTCCACGCCCCGGTCGTCCCGGGCCAGTCGCTCCCTTATCGCTCCGGTCATCGCGATGTTGAGCGCGGTGCCGATGTTGACCTTGCGGATCCCGCCCGCCACGGCGCGGGCCAGTTCCTCGTCGGAGGCCCCGGACGAACCGTGCAGCACCAGGGGGACCGGCACGGCCTCCCGCAGCCTGTCCAGCAGACCGTGGTCGATGACGGCGTCCCGCGAGGTCATGGCGTGCGAGGTGCCGACCGCCACGGCCAGCGCGTCGACCCCGGTGGCCGCGACGAACGACCGTGCCTCCTCGGGATCCGTACGGGCCCCGGGCGCATGGGCGTCGAGCGCCGGCTCCCCGTTCTTCCCGCCGACCTGCCCCAGCTCGGCCTCCAGCCACAGGCCCCGCTCGTGCGCCCACATGACGGCGGCGCGGGTGGCCGCCAGGTTCTCCGTGTACGGCAGCCGGGCGGCGTCGAACATCGCCGAACTGAAACCGCAGTCCGCCGCCCGGTGCAGCAGTTCGGTCGACTGCACATGATCGAGGTGGAGGGAGACGGGGACGGCGGCCTGGTCGGCCACCTCCGCCGCGGCGCGCGCGAGAGGCCGCGGCCGGCCCCGGTGGTAGGCGACCGCGTTCTCGCTGATCTGGAGGATCACCGGCGATCCAGCCGCCTCCGCGCCCTCGGCGATGGCTTCCGCGTGTTCCAGGGTGATGACGTTGAACGCGGCGACCGCACGGTGCTGTGCGGCGGCCTCGGCGATCAGATCGCCGGTGGCGGCGATGGGCATGGCGACTCCGGGGTGAGGGACCGTCGGGCGGGAGGGTGCGGCCGGGGCCGTCAGACCGTGCTGCTGAGGATGACCGAGCGGGTGAGGTGGCGCGGCCGGTCCGGGTCGAGACCGCGGGCGTTCGCGATGGCCAGGGCCAGACGCTGCACCCGGACCAGCTCCGCCAGCGGGTCGAGGCCGCCGGCCACCCACCGGGCGCCCGTCGCGTGCACCTCGTCCATCAGCCCGGACGGGGCCTCGCCGAGCATCCAGGTCGCGGTGGAGCGGGTGGAGATGCTGATCGGGCCGTGCCGGTACTCCATCGCCGGGTATGCCTCGGTCCAGGCCAGCGCTGCCTCGCGCATCTTCAGCGCGGCCTCGTTGGCGAGCCCCACGCTCCACCCCTGCCCGAGGAAGGTGAACTGGCTGCACTCGACCAGACCGCTGGGCAGCGGCTCGGCGAGCGCGACCTGGGCGTCCTCGACGACCGCGTCGGTGTGCAGGCCCAGATGGGCGCGGAGCAGGGTCAGCGCCGAGGTGGCGAAGCGGGTCTGGACGACGGACTTCTCGTCGGCGAACTCGAGCACGATCGTGTCGTCGGCCATCGCCGCCATCGGGGTGTCGGGGTCGCCGATGACCACCGTGCGGCGGGTCGTGTCACCGATCTTCCCGAGGAGTCCGAGCACTTCGGTCGTGGTGCCGGAGCGGCTCAGCGCCACGACCCGGTCGTACGGGCGCCCGGTCGGGAACTCCGAAGCGGCGAAGGCGTCGGTCTCGCCCTGGCCGCTGCCCTCCCGGAGCGCCGCGTAGGCCTGGGCCATGAAGTACGACGTACCGCAGCCGACCACGGCGATGCGCTCGCCGGCCGCCGGAAGCCGGTGGGCGAGCCCGTCCGCCATGCCGGCGGCCACCTGCCAGCAGTCGGGCTGACTGGCCAGCTCCTGAGCCACGTGCGTCATCTGTGCTCCCTGTCCCGGCGGTCGATGCTCGAAGCTGCATATTAGGCAAGCATTTCAAGCAATATCAAGCAGACGGGTGGGTGAGGCGCCGTGCGATGCCGGTCGATGGAGCGGCCGGGGGTTCCGAGGGGCCGAAGGGACGCGGCGCCGGGGCGAGGTCGCCCTCCCCGGCGTCGCGCGCGCCCTCACGCCCCCGCGAGCAGCGACTCCCACGCGGTCGCGGTGTCGGGGTGACGGGCTGTCAGCACCGCGCCGCCCGGCTCCGCCGGGCCCTCGCCGGGCGCGGCCCACGAGCCGTCGCAACCGAGCAGCTCCGCGGCCGCGTCGAGCGTCCCCGGGTGGGTGAAGAGCAGCGCGGCGCCGCGGTTCCCGCCGCCGGCCGCCTGCGCACGGACGGCTTCCGGCGCACCGGCTTCCGGCGCCTCGCGCCACGGCGGCACCCATGCGTCCAGCGCCGTGAGGCGGGCCGGGAAGATCCGCCCCGCCTCACGGATCAACAGGGGAGCCAGGTCCGCCGCTCCGGCGCGCAGCGTCGTGAGCAAGGTCGGCAGCCACGGCAGCAGCACCGGGTCCGGCAGCCGCCCGAACGCGTTCGACACGGCCTCCACCACCACGTCCGCAAGCCCCGGCACCGGCACCAGCGCGTGCACGAAGCCGCTGAGATATCGCGGGTAGGCGGGCACCACCATCGGGTTCGCCAGCAGCTCGCCGCAGCGCTCCCGCAGCTCGGCCCGGGACAGGACGCCGAGCTGCACCTGCGCCGCCCACAGGAGCGCCGTCCGCTCCGGGTCTGTGGGACGCGACTGGGCGACGGCCAGCTCCAGCTGGGCCCGGTCGCAGCCCAGGGACAGCGCCAGGCCCTCCATGCCGAACAGGAAGCCCAGCATCGCCGCCACCTGCCCCGCGGTGACGTCCTCGTCGGTGAACGCCGTCGGCAGCAAGGTGCAGTAGTGCGCGTAACCGGTCTTGACGAACGACTCCACCCACGGCGGCAGGACCGGCTCGCCGGTCCGGTAGTAGGCCAGCAGCCCCCGCACCCGGCGCAGCACCTCCGGCGCCCCGTCCACGGTGCGTTCGGCGCTGAGGACCTCCAGGGCGCGGGTGCCCAGCTCGTCGGCGAGACGGCGGCTGCGGAGATACAGCGTCGCGTCCTCGACGGCGGCGAGGACGACCGCAGTGGTCGCCCGCGGCCCGTACGCGTCGCGGCGCAGCCGCTGCTCCAGGACCTGCTCGATGCTCACACCCTCGTAACCGAGCTCGATCAGCGCCCGCTGATGGGTGCCCAGCGCCAGGTCCCACGACTCCTGGATCGACCGCTCGCCGAGCTTCCGCTCACCCATGATCGGCCGGGCCGTGCCGTGCGGCATCAGGCGGCGGAGCATCCACAGCACGTCGGAGCACGCCCCGAGCTCCGGGCGGGAGCCCATGTCCAGCAGGGCACGCTGCACACCACGCTGCTGGAGCTTCAGCTCCAGCGGTGCGAGCCGGTCATGCACATCGCGGGCCAGCGGCGGCAGCGCGTCATAGCCGACCCGCCCGATCCGGTCGCCGCCCATCATGATCTCGACGAGCCGGCGCACGTCCCGCCGGCCCGGCACCGAGTCCTTCTCGATGCAGGTGATCGCCGCGTCCTGGAAGTCGTACGGAGTGGGCTTGGCCCGATCCCGCATACCTGCGAGCAGGATCGACGTCTCGAACACCGCTATGGCGTCGGCGGTGGACGCCAGATAGCCGCTGCGCCGTGCCGCGCGCACGATGTCCACCGACCAGCCGAGCAGCTCGGCCTCGTCCAGGGTGTCGAGGACCGGCGGCCGGCGCAGGAACCCGGAGAGCCGGTCCGCGGCTGCTTCCGGCGGGGGAGCGGGGGTGGCCGGGGCGGCCTTCTTCGGTGTGCGGGGCTTCTTCGCCCCGTCCTGGCCGGCCAGCCGGTACGGCTGCACCCGGGTGCGCGCGAGGTTCTTCGCCCACTGGGTCGCGGCGATCGACACCGACCCGGAGGCCAGCCCGAACTGCGCCTCGATCGCCGCGTGGCTGGACGGGATCAGCCCGTGCTGCCAGGTGGTGCCGGAGCGCGGGGAGATCGGATACGACCCGCCGCCCGCCACCCCGAACTCCTCGACCCGGCTGGCCGCGTGGAAGGCGCCGCACACATACAGGCAGTCTTCCGGGTCCACCCCGCTGGACGCCAGGTGCTCGCGCATCCGGGTCCACATGTACCGCTCGCGGTCCTCGTCCACCCGGAGCCGTTCCCCGTCGCCGGGGGCGAGTCGCCGGAACAGGCTGCCGACGAGGAACATGACCTGGCGGTAGGCGGCGTGGTCGCTGTCGCCGAGCGGGATCTCGACGTACTGGTGCCACCACTCCGACCAGTGCCGCACCTTGCCGTGGCGCAGCAGATGCTCCTCCAGCTCCGCGAAGCGGGGCCGTAGGTCACCGATCTCCACGCCGACCGCCTCACCGTGCAGCGCCGCTTCGGGCTCCGGAGACCCGTCCACAGGAGCGGCCACCCCCTCGGGGGCGCGCTCGCCGTGCCGGCTGTCCCACTGGAAGACGTGGTCGGAGGACCGGTCGACGAGGACCAGCTCGACGCCCGGGGTGTCGAGGGCGTACGCGATGGCCTGGTACTCGGCGGAGGCCTCGGTGATCGGGGCGACGACCGACAGCGGGGCCCACTCGGCGGGGAACCCGTCGATATCGCTGGCGAACGCCTGGACCGCCACCGGCAGGCGGCAGTTGCGCAGCTCGTCGAGGAGCGGCGCCATGTCCTCGCACAGCTCCAGATAGACGACCTTGGGCTGCTTCTCGCGCAGCCGACGGGCCATGGCGAGGGCGGAGGCGGGCGAGTGGTGGCAGACCGGGAAGATCTCCAGGGGTTCGCGCACCGCCCGGTCGACGTCGTCGACCATGCCGAGGAGGATGCCCTCCAGCGCGTCGGGGCCGTCCGCGAAGGCGGTGGCGGCCTCGTGCAACTGCCCGCGCAACGCCGCGAACGACGTCTCCCCGGGGCCGTTCTCTGCGGGGCCGTTCGTGGGGGACCCGCTCATGACAGCGTGGCGATCGTGTCACGGCCGCCGTCCAGGAACTCGGGCCACGAGCCGCCCTCCTCCTTGCTGCGCGGTTCGACGACGCCGTGCAGATACTTGTTGAAGATGGCCAGGTCCTCGGGGTCCCGCCGGGCGAGCGAGCCGACCAGCGAGGAGGCGAGGGTCCGGGCGGTCAGCGTGCTCTCGCCGAAGAAATTGCTGTGCAGGACGGCGTCCTCCAGCACGCCGATCTGCTCCGCCGTCGACAGCGCGGACTCCAGTTTCTCGTCGTCGCTGCCCGCGGCGGCGGCCGAGGCCCGCAGATCGGCGAAGCTCTGGAGAAGGATGTCGAGCAGCGTCGGCGGCACGTCCAGGTCGATCGCGTGGCGGCGCAGCAGCTCCTCCGTGCGGAAGCGGACGATCTCCGCCTCGCTCTTCCTGTTCGTCACGACCGGAACGCGGACGAAGTTGAAGCGGCGCTTCAACGCGGACGACAGATCGTTGACGCCCCGGTCGCGGCTGTTGGCGGTCGCGATGATCGAGAAGCCCGGCTTGGCGAAGACGATGTTGTCGCCCGCGTCCCCTCCGTCGCTCTGCAGCTCGGGAACGGAGATGTACTTCTCCGAGAGAATCGAGATCAGCGCGTCCTGTACGTCGCTGGTGGAACGGGTCAGTTCCTCGAAGCGGCCGATGGCGCCCGTCTCCATCGCGGTCATGATCGGCGACGGGATCATCGACTCACGTGACTGCCCCTTGGCGATGACCATGGACACGTTCCACGAGTACTTGATGTGGTCCTCGGTCGTGCCGGCCGTACCCTGCACCACCAACGTGGAGTTGCGGGAGATCGCGGCGGACAGCAGCTCCGCCAGCCAGCTCTTGCCGGTGCCGGGGTCACCTATCAGCAGCAGGCCGCGGTCCGAGGCGAGAGTGACGATCGAGCGCTCGACGAAGCTCCGGTCGCCGAACCACTTCGGTGAGATCTCCCGGTCCAGGCCGTCGGCGCGCTCGGACCCCAGGATGAACAGCCGGACCATCTTCGGGGACAGCCGCCAGGAGAACGGCTTGGGACCGTCGTCGATCGACTCCAGCCAGTCGAGCTCCTCCGCGTACTTGGTCTCGGCGGGGGCGCGCAACACGTCGGACATCAGAAGGCCTTTCTGAACAGGCGGGAAAGCGGGAAGGAGAAAAGGGGTGAGGAGGAAAGGGGTGAGGAGAAGAGGCGTGCGGCGGGCGGAAGGGCTGCCCCGCCCCGCTGGGCCTCAGCCTCATGTCAGGAACGTCTTCAGCTCGTGCACGAGCTTGTTCACATGCCCGGAGACCACGGGCGTGCCCAGGGCCTTGAACCGCTCCCGGAACCAGGGATTGACCTCCTGCCGTCCGGAGCTGGTCACCGAGCCGACGGGGATGAACTTCACCCCGGAACGGTGAACGGCCTCGATGCCTTCGAACAGCGGCTGGGAGCGGTCGAACTCGTAGAAGTCCGAGATCCAGACCATGACGGTGTTCTTCGGCTCGGCTATCTTCGGGCGGGCCATCGCCATCGCGACGGGGCCGTCATTACCACCGCCGAGATTCGTGCGCAGCAGTACGTCGAACGGGTCGTGCACCCACGGCGTGAGGTCGATCGAGCGGGTGTCGTAGGCGATGAGGTGGACGTCCACCTTTGGCAGCCCGGCGAAGATGGAGGCGAGGACGGTGCAGTTCACCATCGAGTCGACCATGGAGCCGGACTGGTCCACCACGACGATCAGCCGCTGCGGCGTCGTCCTGCGGACGGTGTGCCGGTAGTAGAGGCGATCGACGTAGAGCCGCTCCTCCTCCGGGCTCCAGTTGGTGAGGTTCTTCCAGATCGTGCGGTCCAGGTCGAGATTGCGGAAGACGCGCTTGGGCGGCACCGAACGGTCCAGCTCGCCGACGGATGCCTTCTCCACCTGCGTACGCAGCACCTCGGCCACCTCGTCGACGTAACGGCGGATGAGCGACTTGGCGTTGGCGAGGGCCACCCCCGACAGATTGCCCTTGTCGCGCAGCAGCTGCTCGATCAGCGACATGCTGGGCGTCAGCCGCGCGGCCAGCGCCGGGTCGGCCAGCACCTCCCGCAGCCGCATACGGCCCACGAGATCCGCCTCGATCGCCGCCAGCTCGGGCCCGAGGCCGCCGGCGTCCAGGCCCGCGCCCGCCGCCCGCCCGCCGCGAAGCCCGCCGGGCGGGCCGCCCAGCGCACGCTCCAGCCAGCCCGCGTCGGACTGCCAGCGTGCCAGCTGCTCGGCGGTCACCGTGCTCGAACCGGTCGCGAAGACATTGAGCAGCACCTTCGAAACCAGTGCGGCACGCCGTACCTCCGCCGCCCGGTCGCCGTCGCCGGCCGCGTCGTCGTCCGGTGTCATCAGGCCGTCGAATTCGGCGGCCAGCTCCGGATGGCGCTGCACGACGGAGTCGAGCGACGTCCCGGGGTCCAGCAGCGCGGACGGCAGCCCGATGTCCTCGACCACCCCCAGGCTCGCCGACTCCAGCGCGGGCTGCTCCTCCCCGTCGAAAAGGCGGGCCAGGAGCCGCCAGTACAGCACCTGGCGGCGGTTGTCGTACGGGTCGGGACCGGCGGGGGACGGGCCGGGCGGCTGCCCGGTGAGGTCCTCGGTCATTTCCGCAACAGCCTTCCGGCGCGCTCGCGCAGCACGGCGACGGCGTCGGTGGCGGCCTTCTCCGCCCGGACACCGGCCTTGTCGGTGGTACCGCCCGCCCACGCCCCGGCGTGGGCGGCGACGGCCTTCTTCCGCACGGTCGCCTCGACCGCGAGCGGCTGGAGCAGGAACTCCCCGGCATCCCAGCGCAGCAGCCCCACGCAGGAGTGGGAGGCCGCGACCGCCTCGTGTGTCAGCGGACCGGCGGCGGGCGCCCGGTCGGTGTCCACGGCCAGAAGCCGTCCCGCCAGATCGAACACGAGCCGGTCCTCCTCGCTCCGGGCGGTGTACCCCTCCAGCAGCACCGGCACGGCGATCCGGACAGGATGCCGGTCCAGCGGTGCGACGCGAGTGGCGATGGCGGTGGACAGCATCACGCGCGCGGTGGCGAAGGCGTCGGCGGGCTCACCCGGGCGGGCGCGCCCGTCGTCCCAGAGCAGATCCCCCTCGGCGGTCACCGGCATGGCGTCCAGCTCCATCGAGCGGCCCTCGCTCACGGCGCCGAGCAAGGACATGCGGGGACGCAGCAGCTGCCACAGACCCGCCCCGACGACCGTGTCGGGCTTGGGCGCCGAAACACCGGCGCGCACCAGACGGGGCGCGCCTCCGTCCGCCGGCTCGAACACGGCGTGGACCTGGGCCTGTACGGCCGTCGCGTGCTCCTGCACATCGACGCCGAGCGGCAACAGGCGACCGGTCACCGGCGTGACGGTGCGATCCCCGGCGGAGCCGGGCACCGTCAACAGCAGGGCGCGTGACCACAGGTCGGCCCAGCGGCGCACCGGTACGCGCTCCAGGGTCGCCCCAGGGCAGGACGCCGCGAGCTCGGCGGCGAACCCGTCGAGCAGCGTCGCCCGACGACGCAGGCCCGGATCGGGCAGCATCGCGGAGACCACCGGCGCGGCCCCGGCGACCAGCTCGTGGTCGATGCCCCGCCAGCCGCCGCGCGCGAGGTCGCACAGCCAACTACGGGCCGCCGCGAGGAGGTTCGTCCCCGGGGCAGCCACGGCGGACGCCGGCCCGGACCCCTCCGCCTCGTCCTCGGCGGTGGGCCGGCCGACGGCCTCGCCGATCCGCTGCGTCAGGGCGTCGTGCACGGAGCCGAGCAGCGCGCAGCGGGCGGCGGCGAGCGCCACGAAGTGATCCTCACCGGCGGCGCCGGCCGTTGCCCGGCCGGCCGCCTCCGCGACCCGCGCGGCCAGCGGGGTCCCGGCGACGGCGTCGGCGAGCCCGGCAACCGCCGCGGCCTGGGCGGGGCCCGGCCGCAGCAGACCGGCCACCAGCGCCTCGTCGAAGGCGTCCACGACGGCGAGCGCCTCGTCGAGCCCCTCGACCGGATCGGACAACAGGTCGCCGCGCATCAGGCCACCGCCCGCGTCGGCGGGAACCACTGCATCTCGGGCAACGGCGTGGTGACCGCGTCCAGTTCGAGATAGGTCAGCTGCCGCAGGAACCGGCTGAACACCTGCGCGGCCGCCGAGGAGTCGCCCTGCACCGGCCGCGCCGCGGTCATGGCGGCGGTGAGGGACCGCGCGTCGGGCTCCCCGTCCGGGGTCTCCACCGCGAGGTAGCGGGCGACGCGCTCCGCACCGTACTGGAGCACCGCCTCGCCGACGAGCGCCTGGATGTGCTTGCAGAACATGCCGCGCGCGCCGCCGCAGGGCCGGTTGTTGTTGGTGCTGCAGGCGAACGCGTACGTCCGGGCCGCCACGGACGACACGTACACCCGACCGATGTCCGATCCGCTGGAGACGACTCCCTGCAACCGCCCGTCGGCCAGTTCGACGAAGGGCACCTTGGCCAGCTTCCGCGGACGCGCGGGCGGCATCACCCGCGCCGTACTCGACTTCTCCCAGACCGACAACGCGCCAACTCCCATGCATACGAAAGGGGACGTCCACACCGTCGCGGCGGGACATGAACGAACTTAATCCCGACCACTGACAACGCGTCCGACGGCCCGCGACGCCCCCGCGTCCGACACCCGGCTCGGGAAGGGGTCATGATCTCCACGGGCGTCGCGTGAACATGTCCGGGGCGACGGTGCGGGTGAGCAGGTGAAGGGGCGCGGCGTGGATGCCGGTCGCCTCCGCCGCTTCCCAGTAGGCCAGTGCGGTGGCCGCGTCGACCGGACCGTGGACGAGCGGCACCCCGGCACCCGAGGCGTGGAGCAGGGACTCCAGTCGGCAGGACGCGATGGTGTCGGGCACCATCGGCTGCGCGAGGTATCCGGCCACCGCGGCGGCCGGGAGGCCCTCGGCCACCCGCCGTTCCGCGGGGCCGGCGCTCAGCAGCCCGCCGCCCACGACCAGGACGTCCTTCTCCCGTTCCATCCGGCCGATGGCACGGGACGTGTCGAAGCAGTGCGGGAACGAGTCGTCGACCACCGTCGTACCCGGTGCCAGACGGTCGATGTCCAGCAGTGTGCCGCCCCCGCTGACCGCCGCGACGATCAGGCGGGCGTCGTACACCGCGTCGGGCAGGCCGTGATCCGACTCGACCACCTCGACGATCTCGACGAGACGGCGTTCCAGGAGGTTCTCGGCCAGCTCCTTCAGCCGTGGCCCGCTGCCCGGCACGTCACAGAGCAGCAGCCGGGCGGGCGGCTGCTGGGCCCGGGTGAGCAGCAACTCCAGCGAGGAGGAGCCGATCGAGCCGAGCCCCACGAACGCGACGGTGAGAGAGCCCAGTCGCTGCCCCGTCGCGTCGAGAGCCGCGTGCACGGTCCTGACGACGGACACGACGGTCGCCGCGTGACCGGTGGTGACGGCGGGGCCGGCCGCGGCAGGGGTGACGGCTCCGGTCGTGCCGACGGCCCGCAGGACGTCGAAGCCGTAGCCCGTGAGCGAGGGGATCATGCCCGCGAGGGACACGGCCCGCGCACCGAGCGACGAGGCGAGCTCCACCCCCCGCGTGGTGTGCCCGAGCAGGCCTTCGCCGGGGGCGAGTTCGTCCGCGAACAGCGGGACGCACACGAAGCCCGAACGGCCCAGCGGCGTCCTCAACGTCTCCAGAAGCCGTGGCAGCCCGTCCGGGAACAGCAGGGTCCGCAGCCGCTCGCGCGGCAGCGCCGCCTCCGGCAGACCCGCCAGCCGGGCGAGGTCGGCAGGGGACGGCAGATAGCCGATGAGCGCGGCATCCATCCGCGCGTCCCGGCCGGGGCCCCCCGGGGTGTCGAGGCGGCCGGCATCGCGCACGGTCGAGGCCGCCGCATGCGCCAGACCCTCGCGCACCGAGTCCGTGAACGCGGCCAGCGCCTCCGGTGTGAACGCCGTCGCCGCCGCCCGGACGGTGATCCGCAGCCGCCCGCCGTCCGGACCGGCCGCCAGGAACACGTCCGTACCGGCCGGCGGCGGTGTGAACACGCTGTCGCCGCCCTCCCGGGCGACCGTCAGCGTCCTGCCGCTCTCCGGACCCAGGGCGGAGAAGTCCAGATAGGTGAAGAAGAACTGCGAGGCCATGGGCAGGCCGTTGGACAGCGGAGGCACGGGCCCCTCGTACGTCCGCGCCTCGGCGGCCTCGGTGGCGACGCGCCGCAGATCGTCCTCGAAACCCGCGCTGTCGGACCGCCCCGACGCCGGACCCGCCGGCCGCAGGGGAACAGCCGTGGCGAAGGGACCGAACACCCGGTGTGCGTCGGGAACGGAGTGGTCCCGGCCGCTCACCGCCATACCGAGCACCAGGTCCGCCTGTCCCGTGACGGACACGAGCGCCCGGTAGTAGGCGGTGAGCACCGGGGCGTGGAGGGTGGACCCGGTGCGTGCGGCGAGCCCGCGCAGCGCCTCCGCCCGGCCGGCGTCGACCGTGAACCCGCAGGTGTGGAAGAGCGGGCCGGGGGCGTTGCCCGGAGGCGTGCCGGTGGTGGTCGTACCGGCGGCGAGCAGGGGCGGCAGGTAGGGCGCGCTCAGCCGCTCCCACCGGTCCTCGCCGGTCGGGACGCCCGGCCGGAGCGGCGCGGCCGGGGGGATGGCGTCTCTCCCGGCCGTGGTACCGGAGGTCGTTGCCGGGGCGGCGTCCGTGCGCGCCGCGAGCTGGAGGGCGTGGTCGCGGAAGGTGCTGCGCGGTGGGACCGACGCCGGTTCTTCGCCGCTGGACAGGGCGTCGTACACGGCCGTCAGCTCCCGTACCAGGAGTGCGGCGCTGTAGCCGTCGCCGATGATGTGATGGGCGTGGGCGACCAGGACGTGCTCGTCGGGAGCGACGGTGAGCACCCGCAGGCGCAACAAAGGCCAGGCCCAGGGTTCGAAACGGCGCGCCCGTTCGGCGGTGACCCGCTCCTCCACCTGATCCGGGCCGGTGAGGACCTCGAAGTCGACCGGCAGGCGCAGGGAGGACGGAAGCTCCTGCTGGACGGCGGGGCGCGCCCCGGCGGGGAAGACGGTACGGAGCATCGGGTGGCGCCCGACGAGGGTGTCCACCGCGCTCTGGAAGCGAGCGGTGTCGAGGCGGCCGTTCAGACGCAACTGTGTGAGCCAGGCCGATGTGGTGCCCGGGGCGAGGGCTTCGGCCAGCAGGAAGCCCCGCTGGGTGGGTGTCAGTGGGAAGGGCGGGGGAGCGACGCCCGGATCGGGGGCCCCCGGGCGGTCGCCCCGTGCATGGCGCTCTGGTACCGACGGGTCCGCCGCGGTGCGGGCGGCCTTGACGGTGGTGTCGGCAGGAGCGGTTCCGACGCCCGCCGCCGCGGTATCGACGGCAAGGCCGATGGCGGTGTCCGCTGCGGCGTTCACTCCCGGTGCGACGGCGGTGCCCGCTGCTGCGTCCACCGCGGAGGCGAGGGCCGCGAGTGTGCGGTTGCGGTAGATGACGGTCGGCCGGGGGAGCGGACCGCCCTGCTTCTCCAGCCTGGCGAACACTTCCAGCACGAGGAGGGAGTCGCCGCCCAGGACGAAGAAGTCGTCCTCGCGGGACACGTCCTCGGCCTGGAGCAGAGCGGTCCAGATGGCGGCCAGCCGGACTTCGGTGGGAGTGCGGGGCGGCGTACGGGCGTCGCCCGGACGCGCGCCGATGCCGGTGTCCGTGTCCGCCCCGGGCGGCTCGGTCGCTTCCTGGAGTGCCGGAAGCTTACGCCGGTCGATCTTGCCCGTGCTGGTGAGTGGCATCCTGCCGACGCGGGTGATCCGGGACGGAAGCATGTACGCGGGCAGTGACTCCGCGAGATGGAGCCGGAGCGCCACGGCGTCCGCTCCGGCAGGTCCGGGCCCCGGGGTCACGAAGGCGGTGAGGCGTCCGTCCTCGGCGAGGACGACGGCGTGGGTGACGTCCGGGTGGGTCTGGAGCACCGCCTCGATCTCACCCGGCTCGACCCGGTTGCCACGGATCTTCACCTGGTCGTCCAGCCGCCCGAGGAATTCCAGGACGCCGTCCTCGGTCCACCGCACCCGGTCGCCACTGCGGTACCAGCGGCGACCGCGCCGGACGGTGAACGCGGCCCCGGTGAGGGCCGGTTCGCCGAGGTAGCCCGGGGTGAGGCCGACTCCGGCGATGAGGAGCTCACCGGCCTCGCCGGGCCGCACGGGCTCCCCGTCGGGGCCGACGACCGCCACCTCCGTGCCGGTGACGGGGCGGCCGATGGGAAGGCGCCGCACCTGGTCGCCGGGCCGGGCCCGGATGATGTGGCAGGTCGTGTTGATGGTGGCCTCGGTCGGGCCGTACAGGTTGGCGATGTGCTGGCCGTCGCCGAAGAGGTCGAACCAGCGGCGTACGTGGGCGGGTGACAGGGCCTCGCCGCCGACATGGATCCACCGGAGCGCGGACAGGTCCGGCGGCGGCGCGCCGTTGCGTACGCGTTCCTCGGAAGCGCTGAGGAGCTGCTCCCAGAGCGTGGGAACGGAGCTCCATACGGTGATGCGACTGCGCACGACGTGGTTCAGCAGCCGGTCGGGATCGCGGAGCAGGTCCCAGGCCACCGTGACCACGGTGGCGCCGACGAGCAGCGGGGCCAGGAGCTGGCGGACGGACGCGTCGAAGCAGGGCGACGCGGTCTGGGCGAGCCGGTCGTGCTCGTCGTATCCGAAGGTGCCGATCGCCCAGTCGAGGTAGTTCTCCATCGACCGGTGGGTGATGGGCACGGCCTTGGGCCGGCCGGTGGATCCGGAAGTGAAGATCACGTAGGCGATGCCGTCGGCGTCGACCGGGCCGTCGGGTGCGGGGAGTTCGTCCGGTGACAGGTGCGGGCCTGCGAACCGGGCCCGGCCTGCGGCGGGCCCGGGATCCGCCGCGCCCCGGTACGGCGCTGCCGCAGCGTCGACGTGCACCAGGGCGACGTCGCCGAGCGCTTCCCCCACCGCCCGGGTGGCGGCGTGGCAGAGCACGGTACGGGCGCCCGAGCGCGTGAGCTGGTCCGTCAGCCGCGCGGTCGGGTGGCCGGCGTCCAGCGGAACCCAGCCCGCCCCGGCGCGCAGGGCCGCGACGACCGAGACGACGGTGTCGGCGCCGGGTTCGGTGAGGAGCCCGACGAGGCTTCCGGGGGTGACGCCGCCGGCCAGGAGAGAGGCCGCGAGGGCGTGGGAGGCACGGTCGAGTTCGGCGTACGTCAGGGTGGCGGCGCCGGTGTCGACGGCGACCGCGTCCGGGGCGGCCCGGAACCGCTCGACCAGCCGACGCACGAGCGTGGCTGATCCGGTGCCGGTGCCGGTGCCGGTGCCGTGGACGGGCGTGGGCTCCGTGACCGCCGGGAGGCCGGGCCGAGGCTCGACGAGCGCGGCCAGCTCGTCGTGGAAGTCCCGGTCCAGGCGCGCCACCGTCGCCGGGTCGAAGAGCCGGACGGGGAAGTTCCACGAGAAGCGCAGGATCGCCTCGTCCTGCCAGCACAGCAGGCTCAGGCGGGTCGCGGCGGTGGCGGTGCCGGCCGCCGTCGGCCGCACGCTCACCGGACAACGCCCGTCGAGAGCGGCGGGGAAGCGGGAGAAGCTGAAGCCGGCCGGGCTCACCGTCCGGGGGCCGGCCCCGGACGGGTCCGCCGGCAGTAGCCGTGCCAGGTCCAGGCCGGTGAGGCTCGCGTGCTGCTCGCTCTCCAGCCAGATTCCCGCCAGCCGCTCGGCCAGGGCCCCCACCGACTCGTCCGGGTCCGTCACGCACAGCAGGGGCAGGGTGTCGGCGAGAGGCCCCACGAGTCGGTCCAGGCCCGTCATACGGTCGTCCCGCCGGGCGCGGGCGACGTTCACCGCGATCTCCCGCTGTCCGCTCCACCGGGCCAGACAGCGCACGTGCACGGCGAGCAGCAGCTGGAAGAGGCTCACCCCGTGAGCGGCGGCCCGTTGCTCCAACGCGGTGGTCGGCACCGGGTCGAGGGCGCTCTGGTGGGTGGCCATCGGCGCCGCGGGCAGGGCGAACGGATCACCGTCGTACGGCAGGCGCAGCGGTTCGCCCCAGGAGGCGAGCCGCCCCGACCAGTACAGGCGGTCGGCGGTGAGGGCCCCCATGCCGTCCGTGGAGGACCGCCCATCGGCGGTGGCGGCCGCATACCGCGCGAAGTCGGTGCCGAGCGCGGGCAGTGTCGGTGCGCGCCCGTCGGCGAGGGCGGTGTAGAGCGACCAGAGTTCTCCGGCGAGGACGTTGAGGCTGTACCCGTCACCGGCCGCATGGTGGATCACCAGCACCAGATGGGAGAGCTCAGGGCTTTCCCGGGCGAGGAGCGCGCGCACGGGAGGCTCGGCCGAGAGGTCGAACGGCCGGTTGCACAACGCCGTTTCGAGCTCTTCGATGCGGCCGGTCAGCTCGCGGACCTCGTACCAGGCGGACAGCGCGGCGGGGGGCGCGACGTACTGCCTCGGTGTCGCCGAGCCGATCCCGTCGCCGATCCTGCCGCCGACCCTGACATCGGTGCTTCCGGTGCTTCCGGTGCTTCCGGTGTTTTCGATGCGGATCCGGAGCATGGTGTGCCGGTCGGCGAGCGCGGCGAGCGCCCGGCCCAGGAGCAGGGTGTCCAGGGGCCCCCGTACGGTCTGGCGGACGTAGCCGTGAGCCGGGACGTCCGGGTGGAGCCGACTGCTGGTGTGCAGGGCCAGTTGGACGGGGGTGAGCGGGAAGGTGTCCCCGTCCGGCACGGGAGCAGGGGTCGGCGAGGGGGAGAAGGAGCGGGAGGCGTCGGTCGGCGGTTCAGGGGAGGGCGTGGTGTCGAGGTGGGCGGCCAGTTCGGCGACCGTGCGGTACTCGAAGAAGAGCGTGGCGGGCAGCGGCCTGCCCAGCTCCCGTTCGAGCTGCCTGACGAGGTCGACGGCGGCGAGCGAGTCGAGGCCGAGGGCGAGAAACGGCTCGTCGTCAGGGACCCCGGCGGCAGGCAGACGCAGCGCCGAGGCCAGCAGCCGCCGGAGCAACGCCGCGGTACTGCTGCCGGTCGCGGTACGGGGCCCGGTTCCCGCCCGCGTACCGCTGTTCACGCGGGTGTTGGGTGCCCGGCCCGCGGTGGGCGGTTCCGCCCCGGATCCCGTGGTGGATTCCGTGGAGGGGCCTGTTCCCGTGGCTGCCGCCGAAGTGGCCGGGTCCGCCCTGACGGCGGGCCCCGGGGACGGCGGCAGGTGGGCGAGCAACAGCTGCGCCGCGTCGACGCCGCATGCCGTGCGGAGCGCCGCCAGCGCGGGACGGAGGGCGACAGGGCGGCCCCCGGCGCTCGGTACGGTGGCGGAGCCACCTCCTGTCCCGGTTCCGAGGGCCGCCGCCATGCCCGTACCGGCGAGTGCCGCGAGGTTCACCGACTGCCAGGGCCTGCCCGCGTGCCGTTCCGACGCGGCGAACGCGTCGAGGAAGGCGTTGGCGCCGGCGTAGTCGCCCAGCGCCCCCGCCAGTCCGGGCAGCACGGCGCTGACGGAGGAGAACGCGACACGGACCGCCGGGTCGAGCCCGTGCCGGCGCAGCGCCAGCGAGAGCAGCAGACTGCCCCGGACCTTGGCGGCCAGGGCCTTTGCCGTCTCCTCCGCACGCCGGTCGCGCAGGGTGCCGGGTCGCACCGTCCCCGCGGCGTGGAAAAGGCCGTCGAGGTGGGGGAGTCCGGCGAGGAGCGCGTCGACGTCCTGCTCCACCGAGACGTCGGCCACGCGGTAGTGGACGGTGGCGCCCAGCGAGCGGAGTTCCTCGGCCAGCCCCAGGGGCGGACGGGAGGAGCGTCCGGCGAGCACGAGGGTCGGGCGACCCCGGCCGGCGAGGTCCCGGGCGAGCGCGGCACCGATCCCGCCGCCGCCCCCGGTGATGAGGTAGGTGCCGTCGGACGGCAGCGGTGGCCGCGTCACCCCCGCCGGTGCGGCGGCGCCGCTCGGCAGTGGTGCGCAACGGCGGGTGAGCCTGCGCCCGGCGCGCCAGGCGACGGTGACGGCCCCGCCCGGGGTGCTGCCGCCGGCCGACTTCAGTTCGGCGAGTTCGGCCAGCACGGCGGTCAGCCGCTGGGACGGGGTGTCCAGCGAGCAGAGGTCGAGGGCGGTGGCCGAAGCGCCCGGAGTCTCCTGCGGCAGCGCCAGCAGCAGCCCGCCGAGGACGGCATGGGCAGGCCGTGGCCTTTCCCGTAAGGCCCCCGTGGCGTGGACGTCCTCGGTCAGCACCAGCAGCCGGTCCGCGCCTGCCTCGTCGAACCGTGCGAGGGCCTCACCGAAGGCGGCCAGCGCGGCGTCCTGGGCCCGGCCGAGCGCGTCGGCGGTGTCCTGGACGGGAGCGGGACCCGCCACCAGGACCACGGCATCCGGTGGCCCGTCGCCCGTTTCGTGCATCCGGACGCCCTCGGCGGAGAGCTGCGAGGCGAGCCCGGCGACATACGCGGAGTCGTGGCCTGTCAGCAGCACCGAGCGCACGGCTGCCGCCGCCTGCCCGGGCGGCGCGGTCTCCTCCCACAGGACTCGGTGAAGGAGCGGGCTCGTGGGGGGATCGGCCCAGTACCGGCGGCGCTGGAAGGGATAGGTGGGCAGGGCGATCCCCTGGTGCTCCGCGTCGAGCGCCGTACGGTCCAGCGGCACGCCGTGCGACCACAGGCGGCCGATGGTTCCCAGCAGGGCGCCGCGCCCGCCGTGGCTGTCATCGGCGAGCCGTTCCGTATCCGTGCGGCCGTCGGAACGTCCCGGCAGGGCGCACAGCACCGTCGTCGTGCCACCAAGGGCGCCAGGGGCGTCAGTTGTTCCGGAGGCCCCGGAAGCTCCGGGCCCGCCCGCGTGTGCCGCCCGGGCGTCGTCGGCGTACACCTCCGTAGCCGCGCGGACCGCACCCGACAGCGTCGCGCCGTGGCCGACCTCCACGAACGTGTCGTACCCCTCCCGGGCCAGGCGTTCCACGGCCGCGCCGAACAGCACGGGCCGTTCGGCGTGGTCACGGAGGTACGCGGGGCCGAGGACCGGCTGCCACTCGGCGGTGACGGTGCTCATGAGGGGGACGGACGGGACCTGCGGGGTCAACACACGGGCCGCGTCGGCGATCCGGTCCGCCACCGGCCGCATCAGCGGCGAGTGGAAGGCCCGGGAGACCCGCAGGCGACGGGTGGGGACACCCAGGGCTTCGAGGCCGGCGGCGGCGCGCTCCACCGCACGGACGCCCCCGGAGAGGACCTGGAGCCCGGGACCGTTGTACGCGGCCACGGCGAGCGCCCCGTCGGACTCCGCCACCGCCGCGGCGACCGCCTCCTCACCCCCGCGGACGGCGATCATGGCCCCGGGCTCGGTGAACGCGCCCATGAGACGGCCTCGTTCGGCCGCGAACCGCACCGCCTCCCGGAGGGTCAGCATCCCGCTGACGCAGGCGGCGGTGATCTCCCCGACGCTGTGCCCGGCGACCGCGTCGGGTTCCACGCCCCAGGCCCGCAACTGGCGGGCGAGCGCCACCCCGGAGGCGACGAGGAGCGGTTGCGCCTTCTCCGTCGCGGCCTGGGCGGTGGGGTCCACCTCCGGATCGAGCGCCCACTCCAGCAGGGACCGCCCGCACACGGGCCCGAGAAGAGCGGAGGCCTCGTCGAACGTCTCCCGGAACACCCGCGCCGTCCGGTACAGCGCCCGGTCCTGGCCGGGGGACCGCGAGCCCTGCCCGGGGAACAGGAAGACCACACGCGGCCGGGAACGCACGAGGCTCCCGACCTGCCCGCCCGCCTCTCCCGTCGCGCCGGCGGCGATGGCGGCGAGCCGCTCCCGCAGATCACCGTCGGCGACGACGGCGAGCCGGTGGGGCCCCTCGTCCCGGGACGTGCTCGCGGTGCGGCAGACATCGCCCTCGCGCAGCCGCGGA
The DNA here is from genome assembly GCF_028747205.1 of Streptomyces sp. CA-278952. Taxonomy (NCBI): domain Bacteria; kingdom Bacillati; phylum Actinomycetota; class Actinomycetes; order Kitasatosporales; family Streptomycetaceae; genus Streptomyces; species Streptomyces sp. CA-278952. Next base: position 159,703 of record NZ_CP112880.1, on the reverse strand, counting down.
CGGCTTTCCAGATGTGCGGCGAGCCGGGTCACCGCGTCCCGCAGCGCGCCCGGACCGCGCGCCGACAGGGTCAGCAAGTGAGGCCCGTCGACCGCCACTTCACGCGCGACACCAGAAAGAGGCGAGCCCGGGGACGGCGGGGGCGGGGCCTGTTCGAGAACGGCATGTGCGTTGGTGCCGCCGAAACCGAACGCGTTGATCCCCGCGACGAGGGGCCCGGCGGACGATGTCCAGTCCCGGGCCTCGGTCACCACGGAGAAGCCCGCGGGGGCGAGACCCGGCGAGGCCGGGGCGTGGTGCAGCGACGGAGGCAGCCTGCGGTGGCCCAGGGCCAGTACGACCTTCACCAGCGCGGGAAGTGCGGCGGCGTTCAGCAGATGCCCGATGTTGGACTTCACCGATCCGACCAACCGCGTTTCGCCGTCGGTGCGTTCGGGGAAGGCGTGGGCCAGCGAACGCAGCTCGATCGGATCGCCCACGGCCGTGCCGGTGCCGTGGGCCTCCACGTAGGTCACCGAGGCGGGATCGACCCCCGCCGCCTCGTACGCCCGGGTGATGACCTCGCGCTGCCGCAGCGGGTTGGGCGCCATGAGGCTCATCGACCGGCCGTCGTTGTTGACGGCCGTGCCCCGGACCACCGCGAGCACCTGATCGTCCGCGAGGCGGGCGGCGTCGAGCCGCGTCAGGACGAGGGCCGCGCCTCCCTCGCCGGGCACGAAGCCGTCGGCGTCGGCGCTGAAGGCGCGGCTGCGTCCGGTGGGGGACAGGGCCCCCGCCTCTTCCAGCAGCCGGTGCGGCGTCGAGGTCAGGTGGAGGTTGACCCCGCCGACGACGGCGAGGTCGCACTCGCCGTCCAGCAGGCTGCGCCGGGCCAGGTGCAGAGCCACCAGCCCCGACGAGCAGGCGGTGTCCACGGCGAGTGCGGGACCGTCGAGATCGAGGCTCTGCGAGACCCGGGCGGCGACGAGGGCGGGCAGGTTCCCGGTGAGCGCGGCGGGCAGCGGGGAGCCGCCGGCGGCGGCCCGTTCCAGGATCTCCCGGTAGCCGCTGTCCCCGACCGCCGCGAACACACCGATCCTGCGACCGCGCCGACGGGGCCCCGCGTATCCGGCACGTTCGAGTGCTTCGTGCGCGAGTTCCAGGAAGAGCCGGGCCTGCGGGTCGAGTGCGCGTGCCTCGTCCTCGCCGATACCGAAGTAGCCGGCGTCGAACCCGGCCGGGTCCTCCAGCAGTGCGGCCCACCGCTTCCGGGGAGCTGTCGGAGCTGCGGGAGCTGCTGGAGCCGCCGACGTCGTCGGCCGGTCCCTCGGAGGGTCCTCCTGGCCGTCGTCCCATCGTCCACGCGGTACGGGGGCGACGGCGTCGTGCCCGTCGACGAGCAGGTCCCAGAAGGCCTCGGGGGTGTCCGCGCCGGGGAACCGGCACGCCATCCCGATGACGGCCGCAGCGGTGGCGGCAGCGTCGGTGGGGAAGGGGAGTGCCGGGTCCGGCCCGGCGGACGTTCCTCCGGCCCGCTGTGTGGCGCTCTCCGCGGTGTCAGCGGTGTCAGCGGTGTCAGCGGTGTCAGCGGTGTCAGCGTCGTCCGCGGCGGACGGCGCCGGAGCGGGAGCCACCGTCAGAAGGTGACCGGCCAGCGCGTCCACCGTGCCGTGGTCGCGGATGACCGCCGGCGGCAGCGTCACACCGAAGGCGTCCTCCAGCGCCACCAGCACCTCCATGGCCTTGAGCGAGGTCCCTCCGAGGCTGCCGAACGGCTCGTGCGCCCCGATCGAAGCGGCGGGCCGGCCCAGTACCCGCGCCCACGCCTGCCGCACGACCTCGACGGTCTCCGCGCGGGCGCGGGGCGCCTTCGCGCGGGGTTCCGCCGCAGGCCGGGGCAGTCCGGACGAAACACCACCACCATCACCGGTCCCGAAGACGCCCTCCTCGAAGCGCTCGCGCAACCGCCGACGTTGCAGCTTGCCGCTCGTCGTACGGGGGAACGCGCCCGGCGGCAGGGCCAGCACCCGCACGTCGTCATGGAGCAGGGCCTCGCGCACCCGGGCCGCGACGCGTTCGAGTACCTCCGCCGCCTCGGGCGCGGGCCGTGCCCAGGGAACGAACACCACGACGCGCTCCGCACCGGTCACGGGGTCGGTCGACCCGACCACCGCCGGGGCGCCGGGAGGCAGCCCGGGTGTCGCGGCCGCGACCTCCTCCATGTCCGTGGCGTGGAAGGTGCGGCCGTTGAGGAACAGCACGTCCTTGTGCCGGCCCGTGACGCACAGCCGGCCGTTCCGCAGGAACCCGAGATCACCGGTGCGGAGCCACCCCCCGCCGAACACCTCCGCGCTCACGTCGGGAAGGCCGTGGTAGCCACGGGCGAGCTGGGGGCCGCTCACCAGGATGTGCCCGGTCCGCCGCTCCCCGAGGACGGTGCCCGCGTCGTCGACGATGCGCACGGCGCAGCCCGCCACCGGCAGCCCGACGTCCATCAACGCGACGGCCCCTTCGCCCGGTTCGGCGTCCACCGCCACTCCACGGCTCAACGACGCCCGGTCCAGGACCAGGGGCTCGGCCACCTCCCCCGGCGGCGGGAAGGTCACCGCCAGCGTCGCCTCCGCCAGGCCGTAGACCGGCTGGGCCGCCGCCGGGTCCAGCCCCGACGGCCGGGTCCTGTCGGCGAAGGCACGCCACACCGCGGGCGCGATCGGCTCCGCCCCGACCAGGATCAGCCGTACCGCCGAGAGGTCCAGCCGGGCCAAGACCTCCTCGGGAACACGGCGTACGGCTAGTGCCAGGGCGAAGTTGGCCGCGGACAGAACGGTGGCCCGGTGCCGGGCCGCCACCTCGAACCACAGGCGGGGCCGCTTGGCGAACGACAGCGGACCGATCTTGACCTGCCGGGCCCGGGCGGCCAGCGGGGCGAGGTGGGTGCCGATGAGCCCCATGTCGTGGAAGTACGGCATCCAGCTGACCACCACGTCGTCGGGGCCCAGCGCCGAGGCGACCCGTATCTGCTCCAGATTGGCCAGCACCGCGCCGTGTGTCACCTCCACCCCCTTGGGGGCGCCGGTGCTCCCCGAGGAGAACTGCACGAACGCGACGTCGTCGCGCTCTGCGGTGGCGGTCTCCCGCAGGGCCGGTCCTTGCCGCAGGACATCGAGGGGCAGGGTACGGACGGTGTCGGGAAGTTCGCCGGACAGCGACGCGGTCGAGGCGTCCACGACCACGGGCGGCCGCCCCAGGTGCTCCCAGACCGGGAGCACCCGACGGGCGTCCGGCGCCAGCGGAACCGGAACGAGACCGGCCGCCACCGCACCCCAGAACATCGGCTGGAAGTCCTCGCTGCGATCGGCGAGCAACGGCACACAGGTCCCCGGCGCTATCCCCGCCTCCCGGAATCCCCCCGCCACACGGAGGGAGTCGTCCAGGAGCTCGCGCAGGCTGACCGTCAGCTCGCCGCCGTCGCCGCGGACATGCACGACGACCTGCCCGGGAGCCTCACGCACCGCGTCCAGTAGTACATCCAGCAGTGTCATGTCGTGCTCCACCGGTCCGTCGGTCCGTTTCATCAGAGAATGATCTTAAAAACGCGCGGGTCGCGGGGAATCAGCCGCCGGGAGGAGAGCGCATGCACCCTGGGAGTGACCTCACGGGAAGGGCCTCGGTTCAGGACCGGGCCGGGCCCGGCAGAGGCTAGCCTGTCCACCGTGAACGTGGGGACCGCGGAGACCCGGCTGATCGTCCTGCGCGGCAACAGCGCGACGGGGAAGTCGAGTGTGGCGGCCGGTCTCCGCGACAGCTTCGGCCGCGGACTGGCCGTGGTCGGCCAGGACAACCTCCGCCGTACCGTCCTGCGCGAACGCGACCGGCCCGGGGCGGCCAACATCGGTCTGATCGACCTGACCGCCCGCTACGCCCTGGACGCCGGCTACCACGTGGTGGTCGAAGGCATCCTCTACGCCGCCCACTACGGCGACATGCTCGCCCGGCTGCGCGCCGACCACCGGGGCCCGACCCACGGGTACTACCTGGACGTCCCCTTCGCCGAGACCGTGGCCCGGCACGCCACCAAGCCGATCGCCGACGAGGTCGACGAGAACCAACTGCGGGAGTGGTACCGCCCCCGCGATGTGCTGCCCGACGGTGTCGAGACCGTGATCGGTCCCGACAGCGTTCTGGCCGGGACCGTCGACCGCATCATGCGCGGCACCGGCCTGGCCCGGCTGCCGGCGGTCGACCGCTGACCCGGCCGGCCCTCCGGCAGACGGCAGGGACCTGCCCGGCCGGCCATGTGGGCCGGACCGGGCAGGTCACACATCTCTGCTCGCTCGGCTACGCGCCGGTCGGGGCGGCCTGCTGCACGACCTCGAAGGACCACACCGTGGACCCGCTTGCCGCCGGCTTGGGGCGCTCACCGCTCTCGGCACCGCCGCCCTGATGGGCCGCCTTCATCGGCCCCTCCATCCACGCCTGGAAGGAGGCCTCGTCACGCCAGCGCGTGTAGACGAGGTAGTCGTCCGTGCCCTCGACGGGCCGGAGCAGCTCGAACCACTCGAATCCGTCGGAGCCCTCCACGGCATGGGCCCGGGAAGCGAAGCGCTTCTCCAGCGTCTCGCGTTGTTCCTGGGGGACGGTCAGCACATTGATCTTGACTACGCTCATGGCTCCATCCTGCCGTACGCCGTCCGGACTCCGTCGGCGGGCGGGGCTGTCGCCGGGAGTTCCACCATGATGCGCAGCCCGCCGGCCGGGCGCGGGGTGAGGGTGAGCGTTCCGTCGTGTGCGCGGGTGATGGTCTTGACGATGGCCAGGCCGAGGCCGATACCCGCGTGGTGGGTGCGCAACCGTTCGGCTCCGCGCCGGAACGGTTCGGTGAGCGTCGCGGCCAGCTGCGGGGTGACCTGCGCACCGGTGTTCTCGACGGTGAGCACCACGGTCGCGCGGCGGACGCCGGTAGCGACCCGGACGGTGCCCCGGCCGGGCAGATTGTGGACGATCGCGTTGTGCACGAGGTTGGTGGTCAGTTGCAGCAGGAGCGCCGGCGATCCGATCGCGGGCGCGATCTCGCCGCGTGTCTCGACGGTGACGCCATGCTCTTCCGCGAGGGGGAGGAGGGTCTCGGCGGCCTCCTCCGCCAGCAGCGACAGGTCGACGGGCTCCCGGGTGAAGGAACGCCGGTCGGCGCGGCTGAGCACGAGCAGCGCCTCGGTGAGGTCGATCGCCCTGCCGTTGACGGCGTACAGGCGGTCGATGATCTCGTCGGTGTCGCGGTCCGGATTGGTGCGGGCCACCTCGAGAAGGGTCTTCGAGATCGCCAGCGGGGTGCGCAGCTCATGGGAGGCGTTGGCCGCGAACCTCTCCTGCTCGGCGACGTCTGCTTCGAGCCGGGCGAGCATCGTGTCGAAGGCGTCGGCGAGTTCCCGGAACTCGTCCCTGCGGCCCGGCAGCCGGATCCGGTGGGAGAGTGACCCGTGCGTGGCCGCGCGGGTGGCTTCGGTGATCCGGGTCAGAGGGGCGAGCATACGGCCGGCGAGGACCCATCCTCCCAGGAGGCCGAAGACGAGGAGGACCGCCAGTACGGTGGCCGCCGCCGGGGCGAAGGTGTACGCGAGGAGCTGGCGGTTGGGATTCTCGTGGAGCATCCGCTTGTCCCAGTCGTCGGGAACGTACTCCAGGAGGAACACCCACACCGCTGTGAGCAGCAGGACGCCGGCGACCATGAGGAATCCGGCGTAGCTGAGGGTGAGCTTGAGGCGGACGCTCAACCCGGGCCGCCTAGCCACGGTCCCGTCCCTCGCCGCGACCGGTGCCGGACGCCGCGCCGATGCGGTAGCCGACGCCCGGCACGGTGGCGATGATCCACGGTTCGCCGAGGCGTTTGCGCAGGGCCGAGACGGTGATGCGTACGGCGTTGGTGAACGGGTCGGCGTTCTCGTCCCACGCCCGTTCCAGGAGCTCTTCGGCGCTGACGACACCGCCGTCGGCGGCGACGAGGACGTCGAGTACCGCGAACTGCTTCCTGGTCAGCGCGACGTAGCGGCCGTCCCGGTAGACCTCTCTGCGGAACGTGTCCAGCCGCAGACCCGCGATCTCCCGCACGGGCGGTCTGCTGTGGGCGCGTCTGCGGTCGAGTGCTCTGAGCCTGAGCACGAGCTCCCGGAGATCGAAGGGTTTCGTGAGGTAGTCGTCGGCACCGAGCCCGAACCCGGAAGCCTTGTCGTCGAGGCGGTCGGCCGCCGTGAGCATGAGGATCGGCATGCCACTGCCGGAGGCGACGATGTGTTCGGCGATCTCGTCACCGGACGGCCCGGGGACGTCGCGGTCCAGGACGGCGATGTCGTAGGTGTTGACGCTCAGCAGCTCCAGAGCGGTCTCCCCGTCCCCCGCGATGTCCGCCGCGATCGCTTCGAGACGCAGGCCGTCGCGGACGGCCTCCGCCAGATAGGGTTCGTCCTCGACGATCAGCACGCGCATGGGCCGATGCTACGAGCCGGCACCTATCGTCGGCGTATCGAGAACCGCATACGTGCCGGCAACACCTCGCCGCCTTTTCTTGCGGTATGACTCGACCACGGCCGTCAGTGCGAACAACGCCCCGCCGGACACGCGGGCCCCTTGTCGTCGGCGCGGTAGCCGTCGTGGCAGCGATCGCGGCAGCCCTCGGCCACGCCCTGCTGAACCCGACGCACGCCCCGTCGACCTCGGCCTCACCGCGCTCCCCGTCCGCCGCCCCCTCCTCGGCGCCGGCATCCCTGCCTCCTCCCCTTCACCGTGAGCTCCGCGGAGCGCTGGGAGCGGCCGACGGGGCCGTCCCCGATGGCGTGACGGTGCTCGACGACGGGATCCCGGCCGTCGCCAACCTCGACGCGGATCTGCTCGCGGCCCTCCGCAGGGCGGCAGGGGAGGCGGCGCGGGAGGGCGTCGAGTTCGCCGTCAACAGCGGCTGGCGATCACCGGAGTACCAGAATCAGCTGCTCCGCAAGGCGATCGCGCGGTACGGGTCCGAGGCCGAGGCCGCCCGATGGGTGGCCACCGCGACGACGTCGCCGCACGTGTCGGGGGAGGCGGTCGACATCGGGCCGGACGACGCGACGGAGTGGCTGTCCGAGCACGGCGCCGCGTACGGACTGTGCCAGACCTACCGCAACGAACCCTGGCACTACGAGCTGCGCACGGAAGCGATCGACCGGGGTTGCCCGCGCATGTACGCCGACCCCACCCAGGACCCGAGGATGCGACAGTGACCGGCAGCGAGCGAGGACAGACGATGACGCGGGTGGGCACGGCCGGAACCGCACAGGGCGACGTGGACACGGCCGGAACCGCACAGGGCGACGTGGACACGGCCGGAACCGCACAGGGCGACGTGGACACGGCCGGGACGGCGGAGAGCGACGTGGACACCTCCGGTTCCGGGCGGGGCGACGTCGATCTCGGGGACGCGGGCCCCGGGGGCCCAGGCCCCCGGCGCACCGGCGCGAGGACTGGCCCCTGGAAACGCGGCCGGGTGCTCGCGGCGGCGGCGCTGCTGCTGGGCCTGCTCCTCCTGCTGCACCCGAGCATCCCGAACCGGATCGGGAACCTCGGCAGCCTGGTGGAGACCTTCCTCCCGTGGTTCGGCCTGTTCATCCCGGTGCTGCTGGGCGGGGCGCTGCTGCGCCGTTCCGTCCTCGCACTCGTCGCGCTGCTGCTGCCGGCCGTCGGCTGGCTGAACCTCTTCGGCGGGCTGCTCACCGACAAGTCCCACCCGGGCGGCGACCTCACCGTGGTCAGCCACAACGTCGGCGCCGACAACCCCGACGCGGCGGGCACCGCCCGCGCCCTGGCCGCCTCCGGTGCGGACGTGCTGGCACTGGAGGAGCTGGACCCGGCGGCCCGGGGGACGTACGAGAAGGAGTTGGCGACGACGTACCCCCATCACACGGTCCTGGGCACGGTCGGCGTGTGGAGCAGGCTGCCGCTGTCGGACACCCGCCCGGTCGACGTCGGGATGGACGCGGGGCCGCTGGGGGACGCGAAGCCCGCCGACGTCAAGCTGGAGTACAACCGGGGACTGCGCACCACGGTGACCACGGACCACGGGCCCCTGGCGGTGTACGTGGCGCACCTCGGATCCGTACGGGTCAATCCCCGGGCGGGCCTCTCGTCGGGCCAACGGGACGCCGGCGCGCGGTCGCTCGGCCGGGCCGTCGCCGCCGAGCGGAACGAGCGGGTGGTGCTGCTCGGCGATCTGAACGGAACGCTGGACGACCGCGCGTACGCCGGCATCACCTCGCGGATGCGATCGGCGCAGGAGGCGGCAGGCGACGGGTTCGGCTTCACCTGGCCCGCCACCTTCCCGGTGGTACGGATCGACCAGATCCTGGTCCGGGGCCTGGAGCCGGAGAGCTCGTGGCTGCTGCCCTCGACCGGCAGCGACCACCTCCCGGTGGCGGCCCGCGTCAGCTGGTGAACACCGTGGAGGCCGCGGGACGTCCGGGCCTCCCTGCCGCCTCGGGGCGGGCGACCGAACCCTCCGCGTGCCGCTGCCGTTCACCCTCCGCCGGGCGGAGGGCGAACGCACGCGCTAGGCTGCGTTCCGCCACGGGGGAAGTCCGGTCGAAATCCGGCGCTGACCCGCAACGGTAGACGGAGCCCCCGGGCTCCGTGAGCCCGATCACCCGCGGCGGAGAAGGCTCCTGACGATTCGCCGTGGACTGCGAATGGGCGCTGCGCGGGGCGGCCGCCGTCCGGGGCCGCTCCTCATCGCGCGACGCACGGCCCGAGGCGAAAGCGACCAGCCTGTGGCCACGTCCCTCGACCGCAAACCCTCCAAGCCGCCGCGCCCCGCGTACCTCGGCACCGGACCGGCGCCACCCCGGCGTGTGCCCCTGCCGCTCCTCCTGGCCGGCCTGTGCGCGGCCCTGCCCCTCTCCCTCTTCTGCGGGGCGGCACTCGGGGCGTCGGGGCTCTCCTGGGCGGAGGTGACGCGCTACCTGTGGGCAGGGCTGACCGGCGGGCCCATCCGCCCCGACGAGGTCCCGGCCTACACCATCGTCTGGGAACTGCGCCTGCCCCGAGCCGTGCTGGCGGCCGTCGTCGGGGCCGGCCTGTCCGCCATCGGCGTCGCCGTCCAGGCCATGGTGCGCAACGCGCTGGCCGACCCGTTCGTCCTCGGCATCTCCTCGGGCGCGGCGGTCGGCGCCAACGCCGTACTCATCTTCGGGGCCTTGGGAGCCCTGGGCATCTGGGCGCTGTCCACGGCGGCGTTCCTCTCCGCACTCCTCGCCATGCTGCTCGTGTACGCGGTCGCCCGCACCGAACGCGGCCTGACCCCGCTCCGGCTCGTCCTGACGGGGACCGCGATGTACTACGGGTTCTCCGCCGTCACCACGTTCATGGTGTTCGCGGCCGAGCGCGGGGAAGCGGCCCGCTCCGCGATGATGTGGCTGCTCGGCAGCCTGAGCGGGGCCAACTGGGCCGCCGTGCCGATCGCCGCCGGAGCGGTGCTCGCCGGTCTCGCGCACCTCGGCTGGTCGGCACGGCGCCTGAACGCACTCGCCATGGGGGACGAGACCGCCGCCGCACTCGGGGTCGATCCCGGGAGACTGCGCAAGGAGCTCTTCCTCGTCTCCGCGGCCGTCACCGGGGCGGTCGTCGCGGTGAGCGGGGCGATCGGCTTCGTCGGCCTGATGGTCCCGCACGCCGCACGGATGCTGGTCGGCGCGGACCATCGCCGACTCCTGGCCGTCGCCCCCCTGGCGGGAGCCGTCCTGCTGATCTGGGTGGACATCCTCTCGCGCGTGGTGCTGGCGCCGGCCGAGCTGCCGGTGGGCGTCCTCACCGCGGTCATCGGCGTTCCCTGCTTCATCCTCCTCATGCGCCGGCGCGCCTACTCCTTCGGAGGCATCTGATGCGGATCGACATCGACGCGCTGACCGTCGAGATCGCCGGTGCGCGGCTGGTGGACCAGGTCACCCTGGGCGCGGCCGACGGGCAGCTCGTCGGCCTGGTCGGTCCCAACGGCAGTGGGAAGTCGACCCTGTTGCGCTGTGTCTACCGGGCCCTGCGCCCCTCGGCCGGTGCCGTGAGGATCGGCGGTGAGGACCTTCACGCCCTGAGCACGCGGGAAGGCGCCCGACGGCTGGCGGCCCTTCCGCAGGACGCGGTGGACGCATTCGACTTCACCGTCGCCGAGATCGTCGCCATGGGGCGGCTGCCGCACCAGGGGCCGGTGGCCCGGGCATCCGACGAGGACCGCCGTCTCTGCGACGAGGCGCTGGCGGGGGTCGGCGCGGGACACCTGGCCGAACGCGGCTTCCTCACCCTCTCCGGCGGCGAGCGGCAGCGTGTTCTGATCGCCCGCGCCCTCGCCCAGCGGCCCCGGGTCCTGGTGCTCGACGAACCCACCAACCACCTGGACATCGCCCACCAGTTGGAAGTCCTCGCCCTGGTCCGCGGCAGTGGCCTGACCGTGCTCACCGCCCTGCACGACCTGAATCTGGCGGCCCTGCACTGCGACCTGGTCCACGTCATCGACAGCGGGCGGATCGTCGCCTCCGGGGCCCCGCACGCGGTCCTGACCACCGAGCTGCTGGCCGACGTCTTCGGCGTACGGGCGCACCGTGTCGCACATCCGGAGACCGGCGCGCTCCAACTGCTCTTCGACCTTCCCCCTGCCCGCCCCACCTCCTGAAGGAGCCTCGATCACCATGCCCAACCCCCTGCGTCCCGCGGCCCTCGTGCTCGCGGCCGCCCTGGCCCTCGCCGGCTGCGGAGCGGACGTCACCTCACAGGCCGACGGGAAGACCGGCGCGTCCGGAGCCGGTCGCCACTACCCGGTGACCGTCGAGAACTGCGGGGAGAAGAAGACGTACGACAAGGCCCCGCAACGCGTCGTCACCAACGACACCGGCATCACCGAGATCATGTTCGCGCTCGGGCTCGAGGACCACATGGCCGGGTACGTCATGCCCGACGACAAGGGCGACATGACGTCCGTCCCCTGGAAGGACGGCTACAAGAAGACCAAGTGGCTCTCCAAGGAGCGGATCAACAAGGAGTTGGTGCTCGATGCCCGCGCCGACCTGGTCTTCGCCGGCTGGAACTACGGATTCAACGAGGGTGAGGGTTTCACCCCCGCCGAACTGGAGCGCGTGGGCATCGACTCCTATCTGCTCAGCGAGTCGTGCCGCAACGGGCGGGGCAAGGCCCGCGGAGTGATGCCCCCGCTCGAAGCGCTCTACACCGACCTGCGGAACCTCGGAAAGATCTTCGACGTCGAGGAGCGGGCGGACACCCTCATCACATCGTTCCGCGAGGAGGTCGCCGACGTACGGGCGGAGGCGGCCAAGGGCAGTGACCGCCTCCGCGTCTTCCTGTACGACGACGGGAAGGACAAGCCGCTGACCTCGGGCGCGTACGCCGGACCGCACGACATCATCACCAAGGCCGGCGGCGACCACATCATGAAGGACCTCGAGGACAGCTGGACGACGGTGGGCTGGGAGACCGTGGTCGACCGCGATCCCGAGGTCATCGTCATCAACAACTACGGGGACACCGGAGCGGACGAGAAGCGGAGGTTCCTGAAGTCCTACAAGCCGCTCGCCGGCGTGTCCGCGATCAAGAATGACCGGATCGTGGTACTCGACTACGTCGACCTGGTCGAGAGCCCGCGCAATCCCGCGGCGATCAGCTCGCTGGCGGAGGAGCTGAGGGAGTTCGCGCGGTAGGTGGGCCGCCCCGCTTGAGGCGGGGCGGCCCGGCCCGGGGGCACCTCCCTGGCCGGGCCCCGCTCGGTCGGCTCAGCCGTTGAACGTATCCGGGTCGAACCCGGTGCGCTCGTCCCGGTTGAGGGCGGCGATCTCGCCGACGTCCCCTCCGGTGAGCTCGAAGTCGAAGAGTGCGAAGTTGTCCTGGATGCGCTTCAGTGTCACGGACTTGGGGAACACGATGTCCCCACGCTGCAGATGCCACCGCAGCACCACCTGGGCCGGGGTCCTGCCCAGCCGCTCGGCGATGCGCGTGATCGTCGGGTCCGAGAGCACCTTGCCCTGGGCGATCGGCGACCACGCCTCCGTGGCGATGCCGTGCTCCGCCCCGAAGGCGCGCAGGGCATCCTGCGTGAGATACGGGTGCACCTCGATCTGGTTGACGGCGGGCACCACCGTGCTGTTGTCCAGCAGCCGCCGCAGGTGGTTCTCCTGGAAGTTGGAGACCCCGATCGCCTTGACGCGTCCGGACCGGTAGATCTCCTCCAGGGCCTTCCACGTCTCCACGAAGTCCCCCGGGCCCCCCGGCAGGGGCCAGTGGATGAGGAAGAGGTCCAGGTGGCCGAGGTCCAGTTCCTCCATGGACCGGTCGAACGCCCGGAGCGCCTCCTCGGGTGCGTGCGCGCCGTTGTTCAGCTTGCTCGTCACGAAGACGTCGGCGCGGTCGAGTCCCGATTCGCGGACCGCCTGGCCGACCTCCTTCTCGTTGCCGTACATCTGCGCCGTGTCGATGTGCCGGTAGCCGGTCTCCAGGGCGGCGAGCGTGGTCTCACAGGTTTCGTCCGGCGGGATCTGGAAGGTCCCGAAGCCGAGCTGGGGGATCTTCACACCGTTGTTGAGCGTGATGGAGGGTACTGAGGGCACGGTTGCTCCTTGCTGTGTCGAGGCCTCGGAAGGCGGTGCGAGATGTACGGGGGTGGGGGCGGGGCCGCCGCTCAGCCGGCGATGCCGCGGAGTTCGGCGTCGGGCGGCAGCACCCGGACGAGCTTGCGGTTGACGAACTCCCGCATACCGAGCTGCGACAGCTCCCGGCCGTAGCCGGACCGCTTGATCCCGCCGAACGGCAGATCGGGCTGGGTCGACGTGGGGTGGTTGACCCAGACCATGCCGGTCTCCACCCGCTCGGCCACCCGGCGGCCCCGCTCCACATCGGCGCAGAAGACGGATCCGCCCAGCCCGTACTGGCTGTCGTTGGCGAGCGCGACGGCTTCGTCCTCGTCCTCGGCCCGGTAGATCACCGCGGCCGGGCCGAACAGTTCTTCCGCGTACGCGCGCATTCCCGGCTTGACGCCGGTGAGGATCGTCGGCCGGACGAAGGCTCCGGGACGGTCGATCCGGTCGCCGCCGGTCAGCAGCTCGGCTCCCTGCTCCACTGTCTCGCGGATCTGCTCGACCAGGTCGGTGGCGGCCCGTTCGGACGAGAGCGGCCCCAGCGTCGTCGCCTCGTCGGCCGGGTCGCCGGGCTCCAGGGCCTCGAAGGCGCGTCGCATGCGCTCCACGAAGTCGTCGTAGACGTCCGCCAGCACGATGAACCGCTTCGACGCCACGCAGCTCTGCCCGGTGTTGGCCATCCGGCCGGCCACCGCGGCGCCGACCGTACGCTCCAGCCCCTCACCGTCGAGGACGATGAAGACATCACTGCCGCCCAGCTCCAGCAGGCTGGGCTTCATGTTCCGCCCGGCCCGCTCGGCGACCTGGGCCCCCGCGCGTTCGCTTCCGGTCAGCGACGCGCCCTTGACCACCGGACTGTCGATGATGCGCGAGATCTCCTCGTGGCTCACGAACAGGTTGGTGTAGACACCCTCGGGCGCGCCCGCGTCACGGAAGAGCACCTCCAGGGCCAGGGCGGACTGCGGGCAGATCCCGGCGTGCTTGACCAGGACGGTGTTGCCCAGGACCAGGTTGGGTCCCGCGAAGCGCACCACCTGGTAGAGCGGGAAGTTCCACGGCATGACGCCGAGCAGGACTCCGAGCGGCTCGTTGACGAGGTACGCCTGTCCCTCCTCGACGTCGAGGGGTTCGCGAGCCGCGAAACCGGGCCCGTGTTCCGCGTAGTACGCGAGGATGGAGGCGGCGAGATCCACTTCTCCCCGAGCCTCGGAGATGAGCTTTCCCATCTCCAGGGTGATGAGTTGCGCCAAGGTCTCCTTGCGCTCCCTCATCAGCCCGGCGACACGGCCGACCAGCGCGGCACGCTCCTCGACAGGCCGCATCCGCCACGCGTCGAAGGCGCCGTCGGCGGTCTCCAGCACCGCGTCGACTTCCCGACCCTCGATGGCCGGGAACTCCGCGAGCGTTTTCCCGGTGTACGGATTGACGGTGGCGAACGAACTCTTGCGCTGCTCTGACATGGAATCTCCAGAACGACGGTTCTGAGGCAGGGGCGGAACGGTGCGCTCCGCCTCTCTGCGGGGTACCCGACTGGGTGGGCAGAAAACCGTCTATAAGCACCTATATCGGTAATGGTGCACTCGCGCAGAGTCATGGAACCGCAGGCTCGCGCTCTCCTGCCCCGCTCCGCTCCGCGGTCTTACGGGAGGTCGACGGGTACGCCGAGCCGGCGGGCCGCGGTGGTGAGGGCGTCACCCAGCGGGAGGCCGACACGGGTCAGGGCGTGCCGGTCGCCCCGCGTCGGGTCCCGGTTGACGATCAGAACCGGCACTCCGGCCTGTTCGGCCTGGCGGACGAACCGGAGCCCGGACATCACCGTCAACGAGGAGCCCAGGACCAGCAGGGTGCCCGCTCGGCGGACCAGTTCGCGGCAGTGCTCGACCCGCTGCGGGGGCACGGCCTCGCCGAAGAACACCACGTCCGGTTTGAGGACGCCGCCGCAGACCGCGCACGGCACCACGCGGAAGTCCCCGACCTGTTCGTCGGTGAGGTCGGCGTCGCCGTCCGGGTTCATCGAGGCGGCCACCGGCGCGAACCCCTCGTTGGCCTCCTCCAGCCGGAGCGCCAGCGCGGGGCGCGGGCTGAGGGCGCCGCACGACAGGCAGACGACCCGGTCCAGGCGGCCGTGGAGGTCCACGACGTCCGCGCTGCCGGCGGCCTGGTGCAGGCCGTCGACGTTCTGGGTGATCACACCCGAGAGCAGCCCCCGCCGCCCGAACGCGGCCACGGCCCGGTGCCCGGCGTTGGGCCGGGCACGGCCGAACGTACGCCAGCCGAGATGGCTGCGCGCCCAGTACCGGCGACGGGCCCCGGCGTCGGCGGTGAAGTCCTGGTAGGTCATCGGCGTGTGGCGGCTCAGGCTCCCGCCCTCGCCCCGGTAGTCGGGGATGCCCGACTCCGTGGAGATGCCCGCACCGCTCAGGACCAGCACACCGCCACCGCGCAGCGCCTCGACGACCGGGTCCAGATCGGTGGTGCCCGGCAGCGGCTCCTCGGTGGAGGTCCAGCTCAGGGTGGGTCGCATGCGCATGCCCTCAGGGTACGGAACATGCCCCCGATGGCGACGATGCCGGGCGACGGGGCCGCGGGGGTGACCCGATGGGACGAAGGGCCCGGGCCGAAGATCCCGGCAGGGTGCGTTTCCGGCCTCATTTTATGACAGGAGCATGATCAAGCTGCGATCGCGGCATAGGTTCTCCGGCCCCGGGAGGATCGGCGGCCGCCCCGTGCGTCCATACGGTTCGCGGCGACCGCCCTCCCACTCCCTCGGCTCCGCGCGGAGCCGAGCCCCCCATGAGTGAAGGGACAGCAATGCTGGAATACAGATGGCTCAAGGCAGTCGGTGTCGCCGCGGCGATCACCCTGGCCACGGCTACGGCCGCACAGGCCGCTCCCGCGCCGGACCCGGCGGCGGAGGGTGCGTCGGCGGTGGTGACGCTCCGGTACGACGACAGCCGCGCCGGCGGCTGGGAGGCGCAGATCGCGGCAGGGGTCGCCTCGTGGAACTCCACCGTCGACAACGTCAAGCTGGTCGAGGCCGCGCCCGGCACGCGTGCCGAGATACAGATCGTGGCCACCAGCGGCTGGCCGCAGGCCACCCTCGGCCCGGTCCGGCCCGGCGGCCAGGTCAGGGTGGAGCTGGGCAGCCAGGCGGTCGCCCAGGGCCACGACAAGACCCGTATCGCCGCTCACGAGATCGGCCACAGCCTGGGGCTGCCGGACACCAAGCCCGGCCCCTGCTCCCAGCTGATGTCGGGATCCAGCGCCGGTACCAGCTGCAAGAACGCCGTACCGAACGCGGCCGAGCAGTCCCGCGTCGAGTCCGCCTACGCGGGCGGCCTCGCCCCGCGTGTGCCGGCTGACGGACGCGTCCTGGTGGACGCCCCGTAACCGGCTGTACGCGGACGCATGAGGCGCCGGCCTCGGTCTGAACCGGCGCCCGGTCACCCCGTTCCCGGCCGGCCGCCGCCGGAACCCGGGAACGGGGTGACACGCCGGATCCGCCCCGGCGTCAGCGGTTCTTCGGCGTGAACGGACCGTCGTGGCCGAAGGCGAGGCGGGCGAAGCGTTCGGCGATACGCCGGTGGGCGGCGGGGTCCGGGTGCAGGTCGTCGGGGAGCGGGAGTTCGGCGTGGTCGCTCTCGCCGTAGAGGTCGAGGCCGTCGAGGTAGTGCAGATGGGGGTCGGTGGCGGCTCGTTCGGCGACGATCCGGGCGAGCTCGTCACGGATGACGGTGAGGGTCAGCTTCCCGGCGGCGCTCTCGGCGGGGTCGCCGATGGCCACGAACCGGAGCCGTCCCTCGCCCATCGCGCTGTAGTCCGGGGCGCAGGGGCCCGGAGTGGTCTCGTGGATGGGACAGCAGATCGGCGAGACCACCAGCAGCGGTGCGGTGGGGTGGCCTTCGCGGATGGTGTCGAGGAAGCCGTGGACCGCCGGGCCGAACGCGCGCAACCGCATCAGGTCGGCGTTGACGAGGTTGATGCCGATCTTGACGCTGATCAGGTCGGCAGGGGTGTCGCGCATGGCGCGGGCGGTGAACGGGTCGAGCAGGGCGCTGCCGCTGAACCCCAGGTTGATCAGCTCGGCTCCGCCGAGGCTCGCGGCCAGAGCGGGCCAGGTGCCGGTCGGGGTGGTGGCGTTGGACCCGTGGCTGATGGAACTGCCGTGGTGCAGCCAGACCGGCCGGCCGCTCGGCCCGGGGTTCCGGAGCGGCGCGTCGGTGCGCAGGGCGACCAGGAGCGTGGTCTCGTCGTGGGGCAGCCAGATCTCGACGTCCTTCTCCTCGTCCGGCAGTCCGGTGAACCGGAGCGTCTCCACGGGGCCCGGCCGGGTCCGCGAGGTCATCGAGGCCAGATCCACGGTGAGCGTGTCGCCGTCGGGGGCACTGGCCCGGGCAGCGGGGCGGCCGTCCACGAGGAGCTCGTACACGCCGTCCGGGCGCGGCGGCGCACCTGGATACACCCGCTTGGTGGCCACCACGTCCAGCTCGACGGCGGTGGCCCGGGTGCGGAACACCAGTCGCACCCCGGAGGGCTGTGATTCGGCCATGGCCAGATGGTCGTCGGGAATCTGTTGCCGTGCCCGCGCGGGCAGCCGGTGCGGCAGCATGCCGCGCCCGGTCCGCTCCAGGTCGAGCGCGCCCCGCAGGATGTCGGTGGTGATGGGGGTCGTCGTCCAGTCGTGCCGGGTGGTCATGTTCTCGGTCTCTTCGTTCGTCGAGGGGCGGGAGGCGGGGGCGTGAGGGGGCGGGGTCAGGAGGGGGCGGGGTCAGGAGGGGCGGGCCAACTGCGCAGCAGGGAGTCGAGCGCGTCGAGGATCTCCGTCCAGCTCTCCTGGGAGTCGGGGGAGCTGTGGCGAAAACCGCCGGCCGTCTCCAGCCCCACGTAACCGCTGAAGACGCTGCCCAGGAGCCGCACCGCGTGGGTCTGCTGGAGCTCGGTCAGCTCGTAGCCACGCAGGATCGCCCGCATCATCCGGGAGTGCTGGACGCCGGCGCTCGCGGCCGCGGCGTCCGCGTCGAGCCGGAACCCGGCCGCGGCGAAGCGCCCCGGGTGCTGGAGGGCGTAGTCGCGGTAGGCGTTGGCGAAGGCGCCGAGCGCGTCCCGGCCCGCCCGCCCCGCGAGTGCCGCCGACGCCTGGTCGGCGAGTTCCTCCAGGGCCAGCAGGGCGATCTTCGTCTTGAGGTCATGGGCGTTCTTGACGTGCGAGTACAGGCTCGCGGTCCTGATGCCCAGCTTCCGGGCGAGCTCCGACGGGGTCACCTGCTCGAAGCCGATCTCGTCCGCCAGCTCGGCCCCCGCCCGTACGACGCGCTCCGCGGCCACTCCTGCTCGTGCCATGCGACCCTCCGAACGCCCACCTGCGATTGCCTAAGAGAATATATGTTTGCCTAATGAGATTAGGCAAATTAGCGTGAGTTCCATGAAGCCTCTGACCGAACAAGAGATCCGTACCGCCTTCGTGAACTGCACGAAGGGCGAGGCCAAGCGCCTCTCCGTCCCCCGCGACCTCGCCGACCGGCCCTGGGCCGACCTGGACTTCCTGGGCTGGCGCGACCCGCAGGCCCCCGACCGGGCCTATCTGGTGCTCGCCTCGGGCGAGGGTCCCGTCGGCATCCAACTGCGCTCCTCCGACGCCGGGTCCTGGCAGACCCGCCGCAGCATGTGTTCGCTGTGCGTGACCGTCCACACCGGCGGCGTCTCCCTGCTGGTGGCCCCCAGGGCCGGAAAGGCGGGCCAGCAGGGCAACTCGGTCGGCGCCTACATGTGCAGCGATCTCGCCTGCTCGCTCTACGTGCGCGGGAAGAAGGACGCGGGCGTCGGGTCGCGGCTCCGCGAGTCCCTCACCCTGGAGCAGCAGATCGAGCGAACCGTGGTGAACGTCGAGGCGTTCATCGCCAGAGTGACGGCGTGACCCGACACCTCCGGCCGAGGCGTCGCCCCGCGGCACGGAAAGCACGCGTGCGCCTCCGTCGATCGTGGACGACCTGGCCGACGGCAAGGTTCCGGACGCCGCGGTGAACGGTTCCGGCCGCGGAAGGGGCGGTGCTCGCTCCGATGCCGCTCCGCCGCACCCGCTGGACCTGAGCGGATGCGAAACCGTTCGACCGTGTGCGAAAGGCACCGGCCAGATCCCGCGATCCCGCGATGTGGCCGGTCCGGACGTCGACCCAATAGGTGCCTGGGGCATCCAATTGTGTGAGGGGCGGAGCGACCCGCTCCGTACCTATCACCGAGCACTGCGAGGCGACCGCTCCAATGACGCAATCCACGACGGAACCGGCCCGCCAGGACCCCGCTCTCACCAGCCCTTCGATCCAACCGACCTCCGCGACACCGTTCCCGCAGGACCGCGAGTGCCCCTACCACCCGCCCGCCGGGTACGAACCGCTGCGCGCGGAAAGGCCGTTGAGCCGGGTCACCCTCTTCGACGGACGTCCGGTCTGGGCGGTCACCGGCCACGCCCTGGCCCGCCGGCTCCTCGCGGATCCGCGACTGTCCACCGATCGCACCCATCCCGACTTCCCCGTTCCGGCCGAGCGGTTCGCGCAGGTGCAGCGGCGGCGCGTCGCTCTGCTCGGCGTCGACGACCCCGAGCACAACGCCCAGCGCAGGATGCTCATCCCGAGCTTCTCCGTGAAGCGGATCGCCGCGCTGCGCCCCCGCATCCAGGAGACGGTGGACGGTCTGCTGGATGCGATGGAGCGGCAGGGGCCGCCGTCCGAGCTGGTCGCCGACTTCGCACTGCCGGTGCCGTCCATGGTGATCTGCGCGCTCCTCGGTGTTCCGTACGCCGACCACGAGTTCTTCGAGGGCTGCTCGCGACGGCTCCTGCGGGGCCCGGGCGCGGCCGACGTGGACAAGGCCCGGATCGAGCTGGAGGGCTATCTGGGCGCCCTGATCGACCGCAAGCGGGGGGAGCCGGGGGAGGGGCTCCTGGACGAGCTGATCCACCGGGACCACCCGGACGGGCCCGTCGACCGCGACGACCTCGTCTCGTTCGCGGTGATCCTGCTCGTCGCGGGGCACGAGACGACGGCGAACATGATCTCGCTCGGCACGTTCACGCTGCTGAGGCACCCGGGGCAACTGGCGGCGCTGCGGTCCGGGGAGACCACGACGGCCGCGGTGGTCGAGGAGCTGCTGCGGTTCCTGTCCATCGCCGACGGTCTGCAGCGGCTGGCCACCGAGGACATCGAGGTGGACGGGACGACGATCCGCGAGGGAGAGGGCGTGTTCTTCTCGACCTCGCTCATCAACCGCGACACCGAGGTGTACGAGAATCCGGAGACGCTCGACTGGGACCGGACCTCCCGCCACCACCTCGCCTTCGGCTTCGGCGTCCACCAGTGCCTGGGCCAGAACCTGGCCCGCACCGAGCTCGACATCGCTCTGCGTACGCTCTTCGAGCGGCTGCCGGCGCTCAGGCTGGCCGTGCCCGCGCACGAGATCCAGCACAAACCGGGGGACACGATCCAGGGTCTCCTGGAACTGCCCGTGGCCTGGTGAGCGACGTGGGCGTCCAGGTCGACAAGGAACGCTGCGTGGGGGCCGGCATGTGCGCGCTGACCGCGCCGGACGTGTTCACGCAGGACGACGACGGATTCAGCGAGATGCTTCCCGGCCGCACGGCGGGGGCGGGGGACCACCCGCTGGTGCGGGAGGCCGTACGGGCCTGCCCGGTCGGGGCGGTGTCCCTGACCGACGACTGAAGGGCCGGGCCCGGCGGGACGCGATACGGTCGCGCCCGCCGGGTCCCCGCCGCTACGGAAAACGCACCGGCCGGACCAAACGCGCCGGCCGGATCAGAGGCCGAACTCCTGCGGGGACACCCCGAGCGCCATGCACGCTTCCCGCAGAACCTGCGCCTCCGCCGGGGCGATGTACCCGTCCGCACCGGCGATCACGAAACCGGTCTGGACGACCGCCTTCGCCTCCACCGGCTTCTTCGCGGCCTTGGCGATCTCCTGCATGGCCTCGGTCTTGCCCTGCTGGAAGTTGAACATCATCTGATCGACATGCTTGTTGAACCTCTGCCGCAACTGCTCCGGAGGGAAGTTCTGCAGGACGTCGTTCTGCAGGATCAGCGTCTCCACGTGGTGCCGCTCGGCGGGGTCGACAGACCCGTCGGCAGCCGCGACCAGAGCACACATCGCCATACTGGCGTCCCGGTACGCCCCGCTCTTGAGCTCCGTCTTGAGCGAGCCGAGCTGCGACTTGAGCAGCCCCACCAACTTCTCCTTCGAGCCGCCCGCGGCTCCCGTACCCGCCTGCCGCTGCCCGGCGGGGCCCCTCGTGCCCTGCGACTGCTGCTGCTGCAGCCCCTTGGCCTGGTCCTTGATGCGGTCCCACATAGCCATCCGTGCCACCTTGTCGATCGGATCGATGGTCCGCGCACTGTGCGCGGCCGCTTGCAACCATTCTTCGTGGGCCGCTCGCCGGCGGCCCACGCCCGGTGACCGGTGAGCCTCCCGGAGCAGGCGGCACCGGGCGGTTCGGCGCACCGGTCACGCGTGGTCCTTCTGCCGATCACCTCGACGGGAACGCAGCCTGCGACCGACCGCCACGACCAGCGCCACGACCACCAGTACCAGAACAACCTTCGAGAGCACCCCGACGTAACTCTCCACGAGCTCCCACTGATCACCCAGCAGATATCCGGCCATGACGAGGATGAAGTTCCATATGAAGCTGCCCAGAGCGGTGAGGAGTACGAAGATCGGCAGCGGCATCCGCTCAACGCCTGCCGGGACGCTGATCAGGCTGCGAAAGATCGGAATCATCCGGCCGAAGAAGATGGCCTTCATACCGTGCTTGACGAACCACTCCTCGGTCTTCTTGAGGTCGGAGACCTTCACCAGGGGAAGCCGCTCCCACAGGGCGTACATGCGGTCCCGGCCGAAGAGAGCGCCGATCTGATAGAGGGCGACAGCCCCCACCACCGACCCCAGCGTCGTCCAGAACAGGGCGGAGAACAGGCTGATCACTCCCTGCCCCGCGGCGAAGCCCGTCAGCGGCAGAATGATTTCGCTCGGCAACGGCGGGAAGAGATTCTCCAAGGCGATCGCCAGCCCGGCCCCGGGGCCGCCCATGGTTTCGACAAGGCTGGTCGCCCACCCTGCGATGCCGCTCGCCGGCTCCGAGGCGAGGGGGAAATGCTGCATGTGCGTCTGCTCCAGGACTGAGTAGGGGGCCGAAAGGCCGGAGTGCCGACCAACTCGGCGTCATATCTTTTCGGGACCGGAAATCCCACGGGGGCCGGTCGGATACCGAGAGAGGAATCCGAGGCCCATCACGAGTGAATCGCGGCGGCATTCCGCGTGACGCGGGACGTGATGGCACGTATCCGTGATCGGGAGATCAAGGCCTGGGGCCGCCGGGGGCGTGCTCACCGAAGGGTCGAGCATGGCGCGATGCACCGGGGCGAACGAACGCCGAGCCGCCGCAGGGCCTCGGGCTGTGCGGGGCCCGGGGGCTGCCGCAGGACGATCGGAGGCTCCGCTCAGCAGCGAAGGATCTGGACACGGACAGGGCTTCGCGATCCCGAGTGCGAAGAATGCTGCCGGGCGACATCCGTCGCGCAGTCGTGGAGATCCGGTGATGAGGAGGGGATACCTGCCTGCACGGGGGGTGCGGCCGTCGTGCTTCCCGCTTTGTGGCGGTGCTGGAGCGTGACGTCACCGTCGACGCCCTCCAGCGGAGCACTCGGCCCCGACCTGTCGAATACGGGCACGGAGTGGGAATGGGCTGCCGTGTCGACGGTCTGCAGGGTCTGGGTGGAGTCGCCGAGAGCGAACGCGGAAATCATCAGGAGCACGGCGATACCGGCGTAGAAGGCCAGCATCTCCCTGCAGCGCATTCCTACGCTCCCTGTCCCGGTCGATTCGGCCCGTAGGGCGAAGTGCCAAAGCCGCTCGGCGAATTGCCGCCGCAGGACTGCACTCTAACAGCCCGAACTGAAGCGAACCTGAAGCTCATTTCGTCGTACGGCTCACGCGCTGCCGCGGCCGTACGTCCACCGGTCCGGTCGGGCGGCGGGGTCGTGACGGCCGCGGAGCCAGGCGAGCACGGGCGTGCGCCCGGCGCCGGCCGTGGACGGTGGCCGGCGTCGGGCGCACGCCGCCTTTGGCTTCCCGTCGCAGGGGTCCTGGCGTGGTCAGGCCGCGCTGTGGACGCGTCCCAGGAAACCGAGGACGAGCGCGGCAACCGTGTCACCGGCGCTTTCCAGCAGGAAGTGCCCGCCGTCGAGGAGGTGGATCTCGGCGTCCGGAACATCGTCGGCGAAGGCGCGGGCTCCGTCGGGGCCGAAGATCGGGTCGTTCCTGCCCCATACCGCGAGAACCGGCGGCCGGTGCGCGCGAAGGTACGTGTGCAGTGCCGGGTACAGCAGCGCGTTGCTGGCGTAGTCACGGAACAGCGACAGCTGGACCTCGTCGTTGCCGGGGCGGGAGACGAGGGCGAAATCGTGGTGCCAGGCATCGGGGCTGACCGTGCTCTCGTCCGGAGTGCCGGTGACGTACTGCCACTTGATGCCGTCCAGGGTCAGCGCGCCGCGCGCGTGCGCCTCGTTCTCGGGTGTCTGCTCGCGCTGGTAGTCACTGATCGGCTTCCAGAAGCTCTCGACGAAGCCCGCGTCGTAGCCGTTGCCGTTCTGCGTGATGATCGCCGTGATGGCCCCGGGGTCGGCGAGGGCGAGCCGCCAGCCTATCGGCGCTCCGTAGTCCTGGACGTAGATGGCGTAGTGGTTCACCCCCAGCTGTTCGAGCAGTCGCGCGGTCAGCTCGGCCAGCGCGTCGAAGGTGTAGGTGAACGCGTCGACCGAGGGGGCGGCGGAGAGACCGAAACCCAGGTGGTCGGGCGCGATCACGTGGAAGCGCTCGGCCAGCGCGGGAATCAGCTCGCGGAACATGAACGAACTGGTGGGGAAGCCGTGCAGCAGCACGACGGCGGGTGCGTCGGCGTCGCCGGCCTCTCGGTAGAAGATCCGCTGTCCCTGTATGTCCGCGTAGCGGTGGTGGAGCGCAGTCATGGCTAACCCCTCTCGGTCGGTTTACTGGTTAGCTCCATGATGCCGCTCGAATTTAACCTGTCAACTATGTATGGGGGGTTAGGGGTAGGGGTGGAAGATTCGCGAGGATGTGGGAATCAGTCCCTCCGCCAGCTGCGATGGCTAGGGTCCGAGGAATGGAGACCATGGGAAATCGACGGGCGAGACGTGTGACGGCGGCATTGGTCGGTGCCGCTGCCGCGGTGGTGTTCGGAGTCGGCGGTGCGCTGGCCGCGGGTACGTCGGACGAGGCGCCGACCGGCCCGGATCCGGTACCCGTGGAGAGCGTGCCCCGAGGATCCAGCGGTGGCGGCGACGTCTCGGGCGGCTCTGACGCTGGCGGGAGCGTGAGTGGCTCGGGCGGCGTCGACGGAGGGTCGGACGGTGGCGGAAGCGTCAGTGGGTCCGGCGGGTCGGTGGGCGCCGATGCCGGATCCATCGGGGGGCCCGAGCCCAGTGCCCACCCGAGCGGTCCGGATCCCACGGGCGGACCCAGCCCCTCGCCGACGGCTCCGGTCGATCTCGCGGAGGTCGCCCAGCGGATCGACGACCTGGAGAAGAAGGTCGACGAGCTGCCCACGAAGAAGGATCTGGCCGATGCGCTGCGCGCGTTCGCGGACTCCTTGGAGCAGCAGGGCTGAGACGGGGCGGGAACGTGGCCCCGACGCCGGCTCTCCGGTCGCGACCGGGCGGCGTCCGCCACGGGAGCCAGGCGCCGGCCGTGACCGGGCGGGTACTCCGCCTGCTCGGGACAGCCCTCAGACGCGTTCCAGGGCCCGGTGAGGGGGCGGCGGCAGCTCGACCTCGACGGTGTCGCCGGCGCGGACCGTCCCGCCGGTACGGACCACGGCCATGACGCCCGACTTGAAGGTGAACTCACCCGACACGGGATCCAGGGCGAAGACCTCACCCAGCAGCCCCTGGCGGAAGTCGTTGATCTTCGCGCACGGATTGCGCAGCCCGGTCACCTCCAGCACCGCTTCCTCGCCGAGGCGCAGCAGGGTTCCGGTGGGGAGGCAGAGGAGATCAACTCCCGCGGTGGTGACGTTCTCGCCGAGCTGGCCCGCCGACACACCGAAGCCCTTGAGCGCGAGCTCCTCGAAGAGTTCCTCGTGCATCAGGTGGACCTGGCGCAGGTTGGGCAGGTCCGGTTCGTACGTCATGCGGAACTGGTGGCGGATCGTGGTGCCCGCATGCACATCCCCCTCCACGCCGAGCCCGGCGAGCAGCGTGATGAATGGGTAGGTGGGTTTGCTGAACCCGTACCGCTCGTTGCGGCTCACCGCGGTGACCCGGCCACCCATGTTGTCCTCCGTGTGTCGTCGTCCGTTGCTGCCCGATCGTACGGAGGCCTTGTCCGGGTCCGGACGCCGGTCATCAAGGCAAGCCCCTGAGAGGCTGCCCGCAGAGCGGCCGGGACGCAGGTCGTGATCTCCCCGCCCGAGGCCTGGGGGCCGTCCGCGTACTGCTGGGCGAATTCCTCCGCCGCCGCCGCGCGCAGCGCGCCGTTGGGCGTCGCCGCGTGCACCTTCGTTCCCTGCTACGGATTCACCAGGAGCAGGAAAGATCCTCACCAACCATTCCGCGCCCCTCCTCACCAACCAGGGTGGTGCGATCGGATGGCTGACCGACCGGCGCGCCGGGAAACGGTCCACCCGCTGGTCCCTACCGGCCCAGCCCTGACCCGACCGACGGCCGAGGCTGCGGCGGAACACGGAGACCCGATTCGACGTCGTACCGGTGACGGCGCGAACGCCCCTCCGCCCGGCCGGAACTTATGTGCCGCGTTGCGACGGAGCGCCCGAAAGGATGAATCGACCGCCGAACCCGACGTGCCCCGAGGGCGGAGGTCGCACGCTGCCGGGAGGGACGGCCGATGCCGCACCCACCGCGGGGTGCGCGGCGGCGGGCTAGGGGGAGTAGCAGTGGAATCAGCCAAGGGCCGGCCGCGGGTGCGGTTACGGGACTGGGCGCGCTACCGGTTCGACCGCACGCTGGCCCGCTCCACCGGCACCCTGATGGGCTGGCTGGTGATCACCTGCCTGGCCGTCGTCGTCCCGGTCAGCCTGCTGCTGGTGTGGACGGATCCCGGATCGCCCACGTCCCTCTCGGAGCGGCTGATCGCGACATGGCGGATCAGCGCGGAGACGCTCCGCCTGGGCGCGGCCACCGGTACGCCTCTGCGCCTGGTGCTCTCCGCGTTGCTCGGGCTGGTCGCGTTGCTCTGCGTGTCGACCCTCGTCGGGGTCATCACGACCGGACTGGCCGAGCGCATGGCGGAGTTGAGCAGGGGGCGGTCCACGGTCCTGGAGCAGGGGCACGTCCTGGTGCTCGGCTGGTCGGACCAGGTGACCACCGTGGTGGGCGAGCTGGTCGCCGCCCGGGCCCCGCGTCGGCCGCGCGCGGTCGTGCTGCTCGCCGACCGCGACAAAGCCGATATGGAGGAGGCACTGACCGCTCGGGGTGCCCCGACCGCCCGCGCCCGGATCATCTGCCGCAGCGGTCCCGCCAGCGACCCGGACGTTCTCGCACTCGTCAGTCCGCGGTCGGCGAGCACCGTCGTGGTGCTGCCGTCAGCGGAACCGACGGCCGACGCCGAGGTGCTGCGCATCCTGCTGGCCCTGCGGGCGGTCCTCGGCGAGGACACGGACGGGCCACCGGTGCTCGCCGCGGTCCGGGACGACCGGTACCGGGCCCCGGCCCGGCTGGCCGCAGGTCCCCGCGGCACGGTCCTGGAGACCGACGCGGTCACGGCCCGGCTGATCGCGCAGTGCGTCGGCCGCCCCGGCCTCTCCCTCGTCCTGCGCGACCTCCTCGACTTCGCGGGCGACGAGTTCCATCTCGTCGACACCACCGCGTTCCACCACGGCCCCTTCGGACAGACCCTGCTGAGCCACCAGAACTCCTGTGTGGTGGGGCTGCTCACGCCCGAGGGCCGTACGCTGCTCAACCCGCCCGCCGACACCGTCGTCCGGCCCGGAAGCCGCCTGATCGTGCTCGCCCGCGATGACGACAGCACCCGCGTCGAGGACTGCCGGCACCTGGTCGACACCTCGGCGATCGTTGCTGCCCGGCCCGATCCGGCCGGCCCCTCCCGGCTGCTGCTGCTCGGCTGGAACCGCCGGGCCCCTCTGGTCCTGGACCAGTTACGGAGCACGGCCCGCCCCGGCTCCGTCGTGGACGTGGTCGCCGACAGCGCCGTACCCGGACCGAGAGAGCCGGAGGGCGGGGAGCCGGCCAGGCCGGACGTGCACTTCCGGTCGGCTCCCCTGTCGCGGCCCGAGATCCTGCTCGGCCTCGACCTCGATCCGTACGACGCGGTGGTCGTCCTGGGCCCGGACCGGGGCGACGGCCCCGACCACCCGGACGACTGGACCCTGGTCACGCTGCTGGCCGTGCGACTGCTGGAACAACGAACAGGACGCGAGACGCGTGTCGTCACCGAGCTCGTCGATGACCGGAACCGACCCCTGGCACCCGTGAACAGCGGTTCCGACGTCATCGTCGGCGGGATGCTGGTCGGCCTTCTCATGGCTCAGATCGCACAGAACAGACATCTGGCCCCCGTCTTCGAGGAGTTGTTCTCCGCGGACGGCAACAACGTCTGTCTGCGGCCCGCCCGTGCCTACATCCACCCGGGCGCCGAGGCCACCTTCGCCGGCGTCGTCGCCGCCGCGCGGGACCGGGGCGAATGCGCGATCGGTTACCGTCGGCACGACGTCGCCCGCACCGGACCCGGGGACCACGGCATCAGACTCAACCCGCCGAAGGGCGAACGGCGCGTCTGGCACGCCGAGGACCAGGTGGTGGTCGTCGCGACGGACCGTCATCACCTGCCCACGGTCGCCGCCGGACCGGACGAATCCACCACCGCCGGTTCGCCCTGAGGTCTGCCCCGCCGGGAATAGCGGGACAGCCCTCAGCCCCAGGTGAGCGGGTCGAGATGAGGTAGAAGCGCAGGCGCTCCTGATCGAGGGGCATGCCGTACCGCTCGGCGAACGCCGCGTCCGCGACCTGTGCCCGCTCCTCGTCCACCCATGTCTCGCGCGCGTTGGCGAGCAGCAACGCCAGGTCGGCGTGACGGTCGGCCGCTCCGAGGCGGCCCAAGTCGATGAAGCCCGACACCTCCAGGGTCTCCGGATCGAGGATGATGTTGGGCAGACACAGGTCTCCGTGGCAGACGACCGTGTCGGCGGCCTCCTGATCCCGGCGCCGAGGGATCTCCCCGGTGAGGCGGGCCAGCAGCTCCGCGGGGGGCACGTGTTGCTGCCCTACCGGGAGGAACTCCGGATGCACGGCGCCACGGGCCACGACGTCACGTGCGACGTCGACCACGGTATCCAGCCCCCGGCGGAACGGACACGAGGCCACGGCCACCTCGTGCAGCTGACGGACCGCGTCCGCGATGTGCCGCCAGGATGCGAGAAGGTCCTCGGCGCGCACCTGATCGGCGGGTACGCCGGAGACGGCACGGGTGACCAGGCAGGCGCCCGCATCACCGGCGTACCAGTCGAGCACCCGGGGACCCGGTACGCCCTGACCGCTCAGCCAGGCGATCCGGTCGCGTTCCGCCTCCAGACCGGTCGCGTCGGTGGCGGGCACGCACTTGGCGTACCGGGTGGCGTCCGCGGCGCGAAAGACGGAGGCACCCGATTCGCCCGCGGCGACAGGCGGCCAGTCGCCCGCCACGCCGAACAGCACCGGCGGGACGGCCCCGGGCTCGCAGTGATCACTCATGGCGCAGACTCCGGACAGCCCGGCGTACCGGGCCGGCCCGGAGCCACCCGAACCGGACTCCGTGTGACAGGCTCGTTTATGCTCCCGCTGGGGGCTGACCGGAGGGCAAGCTGAACATGACTGGGCAACGCGACCGTTGGGCAGAACTGACCGGTGGACAGGCGGGGGAGGAATACGCCCAGCGGTTCGCACGGCTCGCCGAGTCGGGCCACGACATCCACGGCGAGGCATCCTTCTGCGCCGCGTTGCTGGAACCGGCCGCCCGAGTGCTCGACGCGGGCTGCGGCACCGGCCGGATCGCGATCCGCCTCGCCGAACTGGGCCACCACTGCACCGGCGTGGACGTCGACGCCTCGATGCTCGCCGTCGCCCGCCGCGAAGCACCCGCACAGGACTGGCTCCTCGGCGACCTGGCCCGGCTGGACGCCCTCGGCCTGGAACCGGACTTCGACCTGGTGCTCGCCGCCGGAAACGTCATCCCCCTGCTGGCCCCCGGCACCGGAGCGGCCGTCGTCGGGCACCTGGCCGCCGCCCTGCGCCCCGGCGGTCTGCTGGTCACCGGCATGGGACTGGACGCGGCACACCTGCCGCTCGACGAGGCTCCGGTGACCATCGCCGAGTTCGACCAGTGGTGCGCCCGGGCCGGACTGTCCCTGCGGCAGCGCTACGCAACCTGGAGCGGCGACCCGTACGACGACGGCGGCTACGCGGTCAGCGTGCACACCCGACCCGCCACGTGAACCCGCGGCCTCTTGGGGATTCCGCTCCCCGCCGCTCACTCACCGGAAGCGACCTCTCGCGATCCTTCCTCTCCCAGGACCTGGAGATACCGGAATGCCACGCGTCGTCCTCGTCGAAGATGATCCGTCCGTACGCGACGGCGTGGAGATGGGGCTGCGCCGCCGCGGGCACGAGGTCCTCGCCACCGCGACCGGAGAGGCCGGCCTGGAGGCGCTGGACGCGTTCCGCCCCGACCTCCTGCTGCTCGATCTGATGCTGCCCGTGATGGACGGTGTCGAGGTGTGCCGCCGCGTACGCGCGAACAGCCAGTTGCCGATCATCATGCTCACCGCGCGCGGTGATGACGTGGACATCATCGTCGGCCTGGAGGCCGGTGCGGACGACTACGTCGTCAAGCCCGCCCGTACCGAGGTCATCGAAGCCCGTATCCGCGCTGTGCTGCGCCGCATCGAGGCCCCGGCCGGTGCCCGGCCCGCCGTGGAGCACCACGGCGACCTGGACATCGACCGTGCCGGTCACACCGTCCTGAAGTCGGGCCGGCCGGTCCCTCTCGCACCTTCCGAGCTGAAGCTGTTGCTGTTCCTGTCCGCGGCGCCGGTGAAGGTCTTCAGCCGACAGCGACTCCTGGAAGAGGTCTGGGACCACAGCTACCACAGCGATGTGCGCCTCGTGGACGCCTGCGTGCGCCGACTCCGCATCAAGATCGAAGACGTGTCCGACAGCCCTCGGTACATTCAGACCGTGCGGGGATTCGGCTACCGCTTCGGCCCGCTGTGAAGATACCCGGAGCGGCCGCCGCGTTCGGGGTGCGCACCCGGCTGGTGCTCGCGTTCCTTCTGGTGGCCGCGGTCAGCGCGGTCACGACGGCCGCGCTGACCTACCGGGAGGCGCGCAGCGCGGTCCTCGAACGCGCACAGGACACGGCCGTCGCCTCCTTCCGCGAGGAGGTCGAGCGGTTCGTCCCCGGCCTGCCCCTGGACCTGGAATCGGTCCGGTGGGAGCTGTACGACATCGCGGCCCGCGCCAAACCCCATCCGTGGATCGTGTTCGCCGAGTACGGCTCGGTGCGCGTCTCCTCGGGCGACCGGCCCGTCTCCGGTGTGCTGACCGGGGAGCTGCGCCGTGCCGCGCGGACCTCGCCGCACGGCAGCTTCCAGCGGGTCGTCAAGGACGGGAACGCTTATCTGACGATCGGGATGCCGGTGATGACACGGGTCGTCGCGGGCGGTGGCGCGGTGCCCAGCGGTCTGGTCCTCTTCGCCGTGATGCCCATGGCGAACGAGGAGACGGACATCGACGCACTGGTGACCGCCGCCCGCGACGGTGCGCTGCCAGGGTTGGCCGTGGCCCTGGTGCCCGCCCTGTTCGCGGCGCGCAGCGTACTACGCCCCGTGCGTGAACTGCGGCGTGCCGCGGACTCCATGGGCGGCGGGCGGCTCGACGCGCGGATCACCGTGCGCGGCAGGGACGAAATGGCCGACCTCGCCCGGACGTTCAACAGCTCGGCGGCCCGCCTCGAACACTCCGTACAGGAACTCCGGGACGCCGGGGCACGGGCCCGGCGTTTCGCCTCCGACGTCTCGCACGAACTGCGCACCCCCCTCGCGGGGATGCTCGCCGTCACGGACGTGCTGGACGAGGAGGCCGGGACGCTCGACCCGGACACCGCCCGGGCGGTGCGCCTGATCAGCGCCGAGACCGGCAAACTGGCCGTGCTGGTGGAGGACCTGATGGAGATGTCCCGCTTCGACGCCCGCGCGGCCGGACTCACCACCGACGAGGTGGACGCGGCGGAGGCCGTACGGAGAACCCTGTCCGGCAGGCAGTGGCAGGACCGGGTCCGTGCGGAGCTGCCCGAGGGCGTCCGCATCCGCCTCGACCCGCGCCGCTTCGACGTCATCGTGGCCAACCTCGTCGGCAACGCCCTGCACCACGGGAGCGAACCCGTCACCGTCCGGCTGTCGGCCCGCGCGGATGCGCTGATCACCGAGGTGCGCGACAGCGGCCCCGGAATCGCCCCCGAAGCGCTGCCGAACATCTTCGACCGCTTCTACAAGGCGGACGCCGCACGTTCCCGCTCGTCGGGCAGCGGCCTCGGACTCGCGATCACCCAGGAGAACGTGCGCCTCCACGGCGGAACGATCCGTGCGGAGAACACCCCCGGCGGCGGCGCGCTGTTCACGGTGGAACTGCCCTTCGACGGGCCCGCCGCCTGGGACCACGGCGCACCGGGCGGTCAGGAGTCCGCAGACGGCAAAGTGCCGGGGACCGGCCCCGACAACAGCACGGAGGCCCACGCGTGAGGAAGCGGGCGTTCCGCGCGGTCGGGCTGACCACACTGCTGGTGCTCGCCGGGGCACCGCTTCCCGGCTGCGGTATCCAGGAGACGGGCGTGGTCGGGGCCGGGAGGCCGCCGGTCGGCGACCTGTTGCCCCCGCGTGACTCACGGGTGCTGTTGTTCTTCTTCTCTCCCGACGACGAACTGCTGCCCGTGCCACGGATCGTCGACGTTCCCTGGCAGGGCGGCCCCGGGAGTTCACCCTCCGAGGGCGAGGAGGCGAGCGAGGCCCTGTCGCCCCTGACAGCCGTCACCGCCCTGCTCGACGGGCCGAACAAGGCCGAACGGCGGGCCGGGCTCCGCAACGCCCCCTCACTGCCCCGTGGGGCGTCCGCCGTTGACCGGGTCCTGACAGGTGATTCCACCGTCGAGGTCAGGCTGGGCCTGCGGGTGCGGCGGCTGTCCGCCCCCGCCCGCGACCAACTCGTCTGCACGGCCGCCTTCGCCGCGCAGACACAGGGGGCCCTGCCCGTCACCCTGGTCGGACGGGACGGTCGCCTCGCTCCGGCCGACTGCTCCCTCCGCCCGGTCCCGGCCCCGGCACGCTGAGCGTGTGAAGGGGGTGCGGCAACGGCCCCCGGTCACCACACCGACGGCATGACAGCGGCCCGCCGGAACTCCCGTTCCGGCGGGCCGCTACGCCAGGAATCACCCCGGGCGGTGTTCCGCCCGGGGGCGCCTCACCTTCCGAAGAAGGCGTTGTGGATCGTGACCGTCGACTCGTTGCCGCTCTTGTCGGTGACAACGGCCTTCAGCGAGATCCCCTTGCCCTTCGCCGGGGCGCTCACGGTGACCTTGCCCGCGGTGACCTTGGCGGGCAGCCACTTCTCGTTGTCGTACGCCACCATGACCCGCAGCGACTTCAGGCCGGCTCCGGCCGCCGCGCCCTGCACCAGGACGGGGAACGTCTGCTGGGAGCCCGCCGGAACGGTGGAGTCCAGCGCGAGCCGCGGCTGGAAACGGACTGTGGAGACCGGCAGCGTCGCCGGAGCTTCGGTGCGGGCCGAGGAGAAGGTCCACGAGGCGTCGATCCGGTTCCCGGCGCGGTAGATCGCCGGGTTCCGGTTGATCGTGGTCGCCACCTTGTACGTGGCGGACTCCGGAGGCAGCGCGAAGAACCGCTCGTCGATGGCCGCGTCCTCCTTCGCGTACAGCGCGCCG
This sequence comes from Streptomyces sp. CA-278952, assembly GCF_028747205.1. Classification (NCBI taxonomy): domain Bacteria; kingdom Bacillati; phylum Actinomycetota; class Actinomycetes; order Kitasatosporales; family Streptomycetaceae; genus Streptomyces; species Streptomyces sp. CA-278952. Next base: position 127,050 of record NZ_CP112880.1, on the reverse strand, counting down.
TCACGGTGGATGGTGGTGGTCGCACCGGCGTACCGGGCGAACCCTGGATGGCCCGGCCCGTCACTGACCAGCGCCAGCGAGCCGTAGAGGTTGTCGCCGTCGCGCACGAGCCCGTCGCCGGCCTCGATCCGCGGCCCCATCACACCGGCGTGGAAGGTCTCGGTGTGCGTCGTCCCCGGCTCGAAACGCCGTGACTGCGCGAAGGAGTAGGCCCCTTCGACCTGCCGGTTACCGGCCGCGTCCTTCTCACCCAGCACACCGGCCGCGATGTTCCAGACGGCGTCGTCGTCCGTGGACAGGTACACCTTCCGGGTGCCCGGCAGGGGGTGCGCCGAGTAGAGCGCGGCGATCCCCCCGTTGGCCAGTTCACCGTCGGCCCTGACGATGCCGTCGAGGCCGGGCACGGACGCCCCGATCCGCACCTTCACCAGGGCCATGTTCTTGGTCGTGTACGTCTTGCTGTAGCCGGTGGCCAGCTCCGGGACCAGACTGCCGGCGAGCGCGTTGTACTCGGTGGCCCCCTGCTTCCAGTGGGCGGACCACTGCTGGTAGAGGGAGGAGTCGCCGGTCACCGGGGAACCCTGGTACGCGGTACGGACGTTGTCGAAACTGGTGAAGTCGCTCCACAGCGTGATGCCCGTCTCGGGCGTGTTCAGGGCGTACATCATCCCCGCGCGCGTCGGAGTGGCCCCCGCGTCCGGCACCTTGAACGTCACCGGCCGCGTGGACCGGGCGTCGAGGTCGACCGTGGTCGGGCCGGTCACCGAGAACCGGGGGTTGTTGATCAGATCGGCGCCCTTGCCCGGAGCCGCGGGGTCGACCAGCATGTCGGCCGACAGGTTGTAGGTGCCGCGCGGCAGCCGGACAGTCGCCGAACCGGACGACAGGTCCGGGAAGAACCGCAGGCCCGAGGCCTGACCGACGTACCCCTTCAGGTCCGCCTGCCAGCCGGTGCTGGGCGCGCCGTCCCGTCCGGTGGCGTTGAAGGTGACCTCGTACGACTCGGCCTCGCGCTCCACCGCTGCCGCCGTGCGCACGCTCTGGCCGCCCCCGGACGCCACGACCGTGGCGGAGTAGGAGCCGTCGACCGTACCGCCGAGGCGGGTGTCGGCGGTCAGGTCAACGGCTGCGGTGCCGCCCGCCGGGACCGTGACCCGCTGGGCTCCGAGGGTGAAGAAGCCGGCGGGGGCGGGCTGCCCGTCCCCCCCGGTCGGCGTGGACAGCGACAGGCTCAGCGTCACGTCGGCGCTGCCGTTGTTGCGGTACGTCACCTGCTCGGTGACGGGGGCGTCGTCGGTGTGGGGCCAGGTCTGGGTGCCCAGGTTCACGGAGACCGGCTCGGCGACGACCGTCTGGTCGATCGCCTTGTCGACGGTGAGCCGACCCGCGCCCTGCTGGAAGACCGAGTGGGCGCCGTCCTTGGCAGAGCCCGTCAGGACGGCCTTGATCCGCGCGCCCGTCCAGGTGGGGTTCTTCTGCTTGAGGATCGCCGCGGCCCCCGCGACGTGCGGAGTCGCCATCGACGTGCCGTTCAGACTGTGGTACCCGGGCGGGTTCTGCCCCGCCACGCCCTCCGCCGCTGCCGCCGTGATCGACACGCCCGGTGCGGTGATGTCGGGCTTGACGGCCTTGTCACCGGTACGGGGACCGACGCTGGAGAAGTCGGCCATCAGGTCGTCGTCGTCGACGGCGCCGACGGTCAGGGCCGCGTCTGCGCTGCCCGGCGACGCGACCGTGCCCTGGTTCGGCCCGTTGTTGCCCGCGGCTATCGCGAACAGGACGCCCTTCTCCGCGGAGACCTTGTTGACCTGGGCTTCCAGCGGGTCGATTCCGGGGGTGTCGAGTCCGCCCAGGCTCATGTTGATGACGTCGGCGCCCTGGGCGACGGCCCAGTCGACCCCGGCGATGATGCTGGAGTCGTCACCGGCGCCCCGGTCGTCGAGCACCTTCGCGTTGATCAGCCGGGCTCCGGGGGCCACGCCCTTGAACCGGGCGTCCTTCGCTCCCGTGCCGGCCGCCGTGGAGGCCACGTGCGTGCCGTGCCCGTTACGGTCCTTGGCGTCCGGGGAGCCGCTGAAGTTGCGCTCGGCGGCCACCCGGCCCGCCAGGTCGGGATGGGTGGCGTCGATGCCCGTGTCCACGACGGCGATCTTCACACCGGTGCCGTCGAACGACCGGGCCCAGGCCGCCGGGGCGCCGATCCGACCGGTGCTGCGGTCGAGCGAGGCCTTGCGCACACCGTCGAGCCAGATCCGCGCGATGCCGGACGCGGTGGCCGCCGAACCGTCCTTCCGCTGACGCGTCAGGGCATCCCACAGAGCGCCCTCGCTGTCGGTGGCCGCGGCACTGGTGACGGCATCGGCGTCGAGGGCCGACAGGGTCCGGCGGACGGTGGTGCCGTCGGCGGACCGCACCTCGGCACGGGCGGACCCGGCCGTCGCTCCCCGGTAACCGACGATCACCTTGAGCCCGGCCCGGTGGGCCTCGAGGCTTTCCGGCTCGGCCAGAGCGGTGATGTCGAACAGCCGCCGGTCCAGCCTGCCGTCGGCGATCAGCTGCCGGGCGTCACGCGGCACCACATGGGTGCGGCCGTCGTGGATCTCGGTGAAGAAGGGAATGTCCTCCCGGCCCTTGGCCCGCTGGATGCCCCCGACCCGGCCCTTGGCGTCCACGAGGACCCGGTCACCGGTGATCAGGGTGACGGTGTCGACGGTCCGGTCGTCTGCCTTTAAGGCCTTGGCGGTGGTCGGGGATGCCGGGTCCGGGCCGCCGGTCTTCCCCGACGCCGGAGCGGTCATGCCCGCCGTCAGGGCGACCGAGGCGGCGGCGACGAGCGCGTACGCCCTCGTTGATCTTTTTCGCAAGATTGTCCCTGCTCAGGAGTGGTTCGGGCGGGCGAAGGCCCGGCCGCACGGGGCGCGTTCGGATACGCGTTCGGCCCCGGATTCCTGAAGTATGCAGAGGCCGTTCGGGCGCACTCAATGATCGTTGTGTAACAGCGGAGCGCCGTGATCCGCCTTGCGCGCGAGGGCGTGCGGCACCTGGATCAATCGGACGGAGTGACCGGACTCCACACGCCGAACCACTGCTCGGCGCCGTACTCCTCGAACCGCGCCACTTCGGTGAACCCCAGCTTCCGCGCGAGGCGCATCGAGGGGGTGTTGGCGATCTGTGTGCAGAGGACGACCGGTTCGCCCGGCCGCGCGGCGGCGAACCAGCCGAGTACGGCGGCGCACGCCTCGGCGGCGTATCCGGCCCCCCACGCCCGGGGCAGGAACATGTACCCGAGCTCGGCGCGGTCGCCGTCCGGACCGAGGCCGCCCGGACGCTCGGCGGCCCGGCGTTCGAGCGTGACCGTGCCGACCATCGCTCCGCCCAGGTCGACGACGAAGAGACCCCGGCGCTGTCCCGGCACCTCGGGAACGGCCCGTTCGAGTTCATCACGCGGGCGGGGGCCGCCGAGGTGGACGCCCACCTCCGGCGATGCGAACAGCTCGATGAACGCCGCACGGTCCCGGGCCGCGGACTCACGGAGCACGAGCCGCGCCGTGTCGATCGGTGCAGGTGGCCAGGCGACGCATCCGAGTTCAGTCATGGCGGGCAAACTACCGGGCCCGCCCGCAGCAGCGCATCAGGTGCCCTGCGCGATGAGTCGGCGCGCGGACGTCAGCGGGCGCGGCGCATCCGGATCCGGATCGGGCCCCGGGCCTCGTCCGGTGCGACGGGGCGGCCTCCCTGGGTGATCTCGACCCGACCGGCTCCGACCAGCCGCCGGGCCGCCTGGCGGGCGGGCTCCATCAGGGAACGCCAGCCGTCGTCGTCGCCCCGGTACACGGCGCGCGCGGCGTCGGAGGGGCAGATGGTGGCGTTCGGGCCACGCCGCTTCAGCAGGTCGATGATCGCCTGCTCCAGGCGTCTGCCGTTCCGTTGCTCGTCCTCGGGCACCTCTCCATGGTGTCACCGGTACGCCGGGGGCGCGCGGAGCCGGGGAACCGCCTCGGCGGGTCCGGCAGGCGACCACGGTGTGCACGGGGCGGCGCGGCCAACCCGGTGTTCACGGGGACGGTGAACCCGTACCGGTCCTACGATCTTCACGAGAGCGTGGCATTCCAGCGCTGCCATGTGTACGTCCGCCGACGCGAGCCGCTCGCACGACCAGCCCCGCCGGGCCGACCGGCCACAGCTCTCGGCTCCGCCGACCGCACGACGACCTCCTGGAGTGACCGGCATGCCCACCCGTGTCCACGTTCTCGCCCATCGGCCGCTCACACCCGCGGCGGTCGCCGAGTTCGTCGCGCTGCCGACGGGCCCGCCGGTGGGCGACGAACGCGAAGCTCTCGACGCGGAGCCGGCGCGCCGCGGATGGGACTGGGAGCACGAACTGGTCTGCGACTCCTTCCGCACGGGGCACGGGGCACGGGCACGTGCTCTGCTCCGACGGCAGGAACCCCTTCGGGCAGCCCGACGTCCGCAGCTTCCTCGTGTTCGGAGAGCTGTACCCCTTCGACGAGCACGACGAGGGCATGACCAACGAGCCCTGGCTGCGCGAGCACATGGGCCTCTGGGGGCAGGCGACGGGCTGGGAGAGCTACGAGCCGTCCACCGAGCAGGACTGCGAAGCGACCCTCGTAGGGGCCGCCCGGGCCGTGACCGAACACCTGGGCGCGGCACCCGAGCGGACCCTCCTGTCGGACGCCGCGGTGGTGACCGGTCCGGCGATGACGCACCGCGTCTGGCGGACCTCCACCCACGCCCTGGTCCTCGGCCCGGCGGCCGACAACGGCCCCTACGGCTATCTCACCCACCTCCAGCTGTCCCTCACTCCTCTCACCTGCGCGCCCGAACTGCCTCCCGCGGGAGACGGGAACGCGCTCGACGCGTGGATCAGCGCGCACATCGACTGGTGACCGTCCACCACGTGCCGGTCACCATGGGGGTCACCACGCGTCGATGACCGGTACGCCGGGTCCGTGGTGCTGCCACGCCTCGTCGAGGCGCGCGAGCCGGTCCGTGGCGGCGATGCCGCACAGGGACGCGACCTTGCCGTCGCTGATCTCGAACGCCACGGCGCCCACGACCCGGCCCCCGACCACGGCGACGACGGCCAGGGTGCCGTTGACCCGCGCGAGATGCATCGCGAGCGAGCCACCGGCCAGCCGCCGCTTCGCCGGCGTCGCCTTGAACCCCGCCCGTACGAAGGAGGCGACCCGCTCGCGCGACCTGTACCGCAGCAGCCGCCTGGCCAGTCCGGCGCCGTCCGAGACCGCCGTCACGTCGTCGGTGAGCAGCGCCACCAGCCGATCGGTGCGCCCGGACGTGGCGGCTGCCAGGAACTCCTCGACGACCCGGCGCGCGGACGCGGGGTCGGCCGCCCCGCCGCGGCGGCGCTCGGCGGCGACCCGGGTACGGGCCCGATGGGCATGCTGCTGGCTCGCCGCCTCGGTGACGTCGAGGATCGCGGCGATCTCGGCGTGGCTGTACGAGAAGGCCTCGCGCAGGACGTAGACGGCGCGTTCGGCCGGCGAGAGGCGCTCCAGGAGGGTCAGTACCGCCAGGGTCACCGATTCACGCTGCTCGAAGGTGTCGGCAGGGCCGAGCATCGGGTCGCCGTCGAGGAGAGGTTCGGGCAGCCACGCGCCGGCCGTTCGCTCGTGACGCGCCTGTGCCGAGCGAAGCCGGTCGAGGCAGAGGTTGGTGGTGACCTTGGTCAACCACGCTTCCGGTACCTGGATGTGCTCACGGTCCGCGGCCTGCCAGCGCAGGAACGTGTCCTGCACAGCGTCCTCGGCGTCGGCCGCCGAGCCGAGCAGACGGTACGCGAGCGAGGCCAGCCTGCTCCGGCCGGCCTCGAACTGATCGACGGCTGCGCTGTCCATGCGCAACAGCCTAGGCGGCGACCCGCGCACCGGCCCGGCCGGGCGCGGGGGCCAGCCGGTGCCTGCGCTTCGGCAGGCCGAAGGTCGGATGGGCGATGCCCCACCCGGCCCCCTCGAGCACACCCGACTTGAGCCGTGCGGCGGTTCGGCCGCCCAGGTACCAGCCCTTCGACCGGACGTCTCCGTCCACCATCTGGAAGATGGCGTCCCGCCGTCCGAGGCTGATGTGGTTCCCGACATACTTCAGCCCGGTGGCCGGGACCTCACGCCCCGTCAGGCGCGCGATGATCGCGGCGGTCGCCTGCATGTTGGTGAGACCGGCCGAGGCGCAGGACATCGGCAGCGGCCGGCCGTTCTCGCCGATCGCGTAGGCGCAGTCGCCCGCGGCGTAGACATCCGGGTGAGAGACCGAACGCATGGTCCGGTCGACGACGATCTGGCCCGTCCCGGCGACCTCCAGCCCGGCGGCGGCCGCCATGGGGTGCACGGCGAACCCGGCCGACCACACGGTCACATCGGCCGGGATGCACCTGCCGTCGGCGATGATCACCCGTGTCGGCTCGACGGCTTCGACGGCGGTGTGTTCGTGCACGGTGACACCGAGCCGGTCGAAGGCGCCGCGCAGATGACGGCGCGCCTTCGGGGAGAGCCAGGCGCCCAGCTCGCCGCGGGCCGCGAGGGCGACCGAGAGCCCGGGACGCGACTCGGCGAGCTCGGTCGCCGTCTCGATGCCGGTCAGACCCTCGCCGACGACCACGACGGTGCCGCCCCCGCCCAGGTCGGCCAGGCGCTCGCGCAGCCGCAGCGCCGAGGACCGGCCGGCCACATCGAAGGCGTACTCGGCCGCGCCGGGGACGCCATGGTGGGCGACGGAGCTGCCGAGCGCGTAGAGAAGGGTGTCGTAGGCGAGTTCACCGGCGCCGTCCTCGCCGGCCACGGCGACGGTCCTGTGCTCGGGGTCGATACCGGTGACACGCGCCAGACGCAGCCGCACCCCGGTGCCCGCGAATACGTCGGTGAGCTTGCGGGACGCGAGATCCTGGCCACTGGCGAGCTGGTGGAGCCGCATCCGCTCGACGAAGTCGGGCGCGGCGTTGACGACGGTGATCCCGGTGTCGGCGGGGGAGAGCCTGCGGGCCAGGTTGCCGGCGGCGAAAGCCCCGGCGTAGCCGGCGCCGAGTACGACGATGCGGTGCTTCATGACATGGCTCCTGTCTCGTTCGTGTGCCCTCTGAACGAGATGGCGCCCCGATTGCTGACAGGGGCCATGTGTGAGGCGGGTCACCCGACGGCCCAATCCCTCCGGCGTCCGGCTCCGAATCACTGGTGAGGGCGGGACCGGACTTCTTCCGAAGGAGCAGGTGGGATCGATGACCCGGACACGATCACTCCTCACCCCTGATCTTCCGCCGCGTTTCGAGACGCCGGACCTTCCGGCGGCGGGGACCGGCGACACCGTTCGGTCATCACTGCCTCCCGCGCGGGACGAGGGCGGACCGGGCGAGGCACCACCACCGCCGGAACCCTCCGGTCGGCCCGCTGCGACGCGCCGATCCCGGTAGTCACCCGACCGAATTTTGTACGTTTTGCCCGTATGTAGTGGGTCGTAACCACAAAAAGGGACTTTTTGCCGTGCGCAGGAATTTGCCACGCCGCGAAGAGAAGAGCTATAAGAGGCATGTGGTCAGGCGCCGCCGGGAATTCCGGGGAGGCCGCCATGGAGGTTTCCCATGTTTCTGACTCCGTCCGACACGGAGAAATTGCTACTGAGTGTTGCCGGAATGGTCGCCCGTGACCGGCGGGCCCGCGGTGTCCGCCTCAACTACCCGGAGACCGTCGCCCTGCTCGCGTGCTGGGCGATGGAGCGGGCCCGTGAGGGAGCCCCGGTCAGCGAGCTGATGACAGCGGGGAGGGCCGTGCTCACCCGTGCTGAAGTGCTGGAAGGCGTCCCTGAGATGCTGCACGACGTCCAGGTCGAGGCGACCTTCCCGGACGGGCGCAAGCTCGTCACGATCACCTCGCCGATCCCGTGATCCCGGGCGAGATCCGGACCGGCTCCGGAGTGGTGCACATCAATGCCGAAAGCACGGTATTGCCTCTCACTGTGGTGAACGACGGAGACCGGCCCATTCAGGTCGGATCCCATCTGCATTTCTCCGACGCGAATCCGGCACTTTCTTTTGACCGGGCTGCCGCCCGGGGATTTCGGCTCGATATTCCGTCGGGCACGTCGCTGCGCTTCGAACCGGGGGTCGGCGTGAACGTCAGCCTCGTCGAACTCCGCGGCCGCCGCCGCGTTCCCGGCATCGTGCTGCCCGAGGCCCGGACACCCGTCCCCGCCCCCGCCCCCACACCTCGAACGGAGGACCTGGTGACATGGCCCAGCTGACCCGCGCCGCCTACGCCTCGCTCTACGGCCCCACCACCGGGGACCGGATCCGCCTCGCCGACACCGATCTCTGGATCGAGGTCGAGGAGGACCGGTGCTTCGGCGGCGACGAGGCCGTCTTCGGGGGCGGCAAGTCCATCCGTGAGTCGATGGCCCAGGCCACCGCGTCCCGGGCCGAGGGCGCACCCGACCTGGTCATCACCAACGCGGTCGTCCTGGACCACTGGGGCGTCGTCAAGACCGACATCGGCGTCCGCGACGGGCGGATCGTCGCCCTCGGCCGTTCCGGCAACCCCGACATCAGCGACGGCGTCCATCCGGATCTGGTGATCGGCCCGGGCACCGACGTGATCTCCGGCGAGGGACGCATCCTGACGGCCGGGGCCGTCGACACCCATGTCCACTTCCTGATGCCGGAGACGCTCCACGAGGCGCTCGCCACCGGTACCACCACCGTCATCGGGGGCGGCACCGGCGCCACCGAGGGCTCCAAGGCCACCACCGTCACCCCCGGCGCCTGGAACCTCGCCATGATGCACCGGTCCCTGGACCGCGTCCCGCTCAACGTCATGCTGTTCGGCAAGGGCTCCACCGTCGGCGAGGAAGCCCTGCGCGAGGCGGCACTCAGCGGCGCCGGCGGCTACAAGGTCCACGAGGACTGGGGCGCCACCCCGGCCGCGATCGACGCCGCGCTGCGGGCGGCCGACGCGTACGGCCTCCAGGTGGCGCTGCACGCGGACAGCCTCAACGAGGTCGGCTACGTCGAAGGCACCCTCGACGCCATCGCCGGACGCGGTATCCACGTCTTCCACGCGGAGGGCGCGGGCGGCGGCCACGCTCCCGACATCATCACCGTGGCCTCCCACCCCAACATCCTCCCGGCGTCCACCAACCCGACGCTCCCGCACACCGTCAACACCGTCGCCGAGCACCTCGACATGCTGATGGTGTGCCACCACCTCAACCCCCGGGTCCCCGAGGACCTCGCCTTCGCCGAGTCCCGGATCCGGGCCACCACCATCGCCGCCGAGGACGTGCTGCACGACATCGGCGCCCTCTCCATCACCTCGTCCGACGCCCAGGCGATGGGCCGCATCGGCGAAGTCGTCTGCCGCACCTGGCAGGTCGCCCACGTCATGAAGCAGCGCTTCGGCGACCGCGGCAGCGAACTGCCCGCCGACAACGAGCGGGCGCGCCGGTACGTCGCCAAGTACACGATCTGCCCGGCCGTCGCCCACGGCATCGACCACGTCGTCGGCTCCGTGGAGCCCGGAAAGCTCGCCGACCTGGTGCTCTGGGACCCCGCCTTCTTCGGGATCCGGCCCGCCGCCGTCATCAAGGGCGGCATGGCCGTGTACGCGCCCCTGGGCGACGCGGGCGCGGCGATCCCCACCACCCAGCCGGTCCTCCTGCGCGCCACCGCCGCCGCCGAGGCCGCGCCGCACCTCTCGGTCAGCTTCGTCTCCCCGCTGGCGCTGGCCGACGGGCTGGCCGAACGGCTCGGCCTCGTACGGGAGCTGGTCGCCGTACGGCCCACCAGGCACCTCACCAAGGCGGACCTGCCGAACAACACGGCGCTCCCGGCCATCGACGTGGACCCGGAGACCTTCGCCATCCGCATCGACGGGGAGCTCGTCGAGCCGGCCCCCGCCGCCGAACTGCCGCTGGCCCAGCGGTACAGCATGTTCTGATGGCGTTCCTCGCCCCCTACCTCCTCGCCGACGGGCGGCTCCCGGTCGGCGCCCACACCTACAGCGCGGGCCTCGAACCGGCCGTCGCGGCGGGCCTCACGCGCGCGGAGATCCCCGCGCTGCTGAGGGCCCGCCTGCACACCACCGTCGTCACCGAAGCGGCCGCCGCCGTACTCGCCCTGCGGGCGGCCCAGCGCGATCCGGTGGAGTACGGGCCCGTGCAGGAGGCGCTCGCCGCCCGGACACCGACGGCACCGCTGCGCGAGGCCTCCGCCGCACTGGGCCGAGGCGTGCACCGCCTCGCCCGCCGGCTCGCCCCCGACCATCCCGCGGTCACCGCCCTGACACCGCTCCACCCGCGCCCCCTGCGGCCGGTGACCCTCGGGGCGCTCGGGGCCGTTCTGGGGGTGGGGGAGGAGGAGTTGGCCCACGGCGTCGTCTACGACGAACTGCAGACCATCGCCTCCGCCGCGCTCAAGCTGCTGCCCGGCGACCCCCTCGACTCGGTCGCATGGATCATCGCCGCCGAGGCGGACGCCGCGAGAGCCGTCACCGAAGCACTGGCCGTGCGCACCCCCGCCGAACTCCCCGCCCGAACACCACCGCTCACCGAGCAGTGGGCACTCGAACACGACCGACGCGAACGGAGACTCTTCCTTGCCTGACAACGCACCCGCCCAGCAGCCCGGACAGCCCGCCCAGGGCCCCAACGAGCACTACCACCAGCCGCTCAACCAGCCGCGCGCCCTGCGCCTCGGCGTCGCCGGCCCCGTCGGCACCGGCAAGAGCTCCATCCTCGCCACCCTCTGCCGCGAACTGGCCGGCGAGCTCTCCATGGCCGTCGTCACCAACGATATCTACACCGACGAGGACGCCCGCTTCCTCCGCTCGGCCGGCGTCCTGCCCACCGAGCGCATCCGTGCCGTCGAGACCGGAGCCTGCCCCCACACAGCGATCCGCGACGACGTCAGCGCCAACCTCGACGCGGTCGAGGACCTGGAGGAGGCCTACGGACCGCTGGACCTGGTGCTCATCGAAAGCGGGGGCGACAACCTCACCGCCACGTTCAGCCCCGCCCTCGCCGACGCCCAGCTCTTCAGCATCGACGTCGCGGGCGGCGGGGACGTCGCCCGCAAGGGCGGCCCGGGCATCACCGGCGCGGACCTCCTGATCATCAACAAGACCGACCTGGCCCCCCACGTGGAGGTCGACGTGACCGCGATGGTCGCCGACGCCGAACGCGCCCGCGACGGTCTGCCCGTCCTCGCGCTGTCCAAGCACGACCCGGAGTCGATCGCCCAACTGGCCGACTGGGTGCGGGCCGTGCTGGTACGCCACCGCTCCGGCACCCATGTCCCGACCGACCCCGGCCCGATGGCGCCCCACAGCCACAGCCACGACGGCTCGTGACCGGTCCGCCCACCCCCGCCGCCCGCCCGGCCGAGCCCGACGACCCCACGGTCGTCGCCGTCGAGCGGGACGCCTCCGGCCGGCACCTCGCCCGCGAGCTGTCTCCCGGGGCGTTCCTCGCCCCCCGCCCCCTGCTGCCGTGCGCGGACCGCCTGCGGATCGCCCTCGTCGGCACCCGGGCGGGCCTGCTGGCCGGCGACGATCTCCGGCTGCACGTCTCGGTCGGCCCGGGGGCCCGCCTGGAACTGGTCGAACCCTCCGGTCTGGTGGCGTACGACCACCGGGGAGGCAGATCGGCGTGGCGGGCCAGGATCGACATCGCGGCAGGCGGACGACTGGACTGGGACGGGAAGCCGTTCGTGGTCGCGCACGGGGCGTGGGTCGACCGCACGATGGAGGTGACGCTCGCGCCCGGCGCCCGGATGCTGTGGCGCGACACCCTCGTCCTGGGCCGATCCGGTGAACGCGGTGGCCACGTCCGGGCCAGGACCCGGGCCGTGCACGACGGCCGGGAACTGCTGGTCGAGGACCTCGACCTCACCGACCCGGAGATGCGCGAACTTCCCGGCGTCCTCGGCCCGAACCGGATCATCGGCTCCGTCACCGCCCTCGGCGCCCGCCCGCCCGGACCGCCCCACCCCTACCGGACGGACCTTGCGGGCCCCGGGGCCCAGGTCCGGCTGCTGGGCACCGAGGCACCGGCGATGGAAGCGGAACTGTCGGCACTGTGCGAGCACTGGCGGACCGGGCACGAACGTGAATGACGCTCGTCAGGGGCGTTCCAGCACCGTGAAGGGGGCGGTGGTTACCGCATACGGGCGGTGCCTCAGGCCCTGCCGTGGGAGACCCGCGAACGCCGGGCCACGGCATCCAACGACACCGCCAGCAGCAGTACCCCGCCCGTCACCATGAAGCGGTACGCGGAGTCGAGATTCAGCAGGGTGAGCCCACTGGAGATGGACTGGATCACGAGAACGCCGAGCAGCGCGGCGAACGCGGTGCCCCGGCCGCCGAACAGACTGGTGCCGCCGATGACGGCCGCCGCGATGGCGTTGAGGTTGACGTCACCGCCGCCGCTGCTCTGGTTGGCCGCCGCGAGCCGAGAGGCGGAGAGTATGCCGCCGACGCACGCGAGCGTCGTGCACAGAACGAACGCGGTGGTGAGGACGGCCTTCACGTTCACGCCCGCACGCCGGGCCGCCTCCATGTTGCCGCCGACCGCGTACATCGACTTGCCGAACGAGGTGCGGGACAGGACGTAGTGCAGCGCCAGCACCAGGGCGAGGAAGAACACGAACATCCACCCCACCCCCCGGTCCCGGTTGAGATACCAGACCCCCGCGCCGAGGCCGGCCAGCAGCGCCAGACTCCGTCCGGCGAGCAGGCGCCGGGAGGCGGCGGTGAGCCCTGCCCGGCGGCGCTCCGACGCGCGGGCGGCACCGGTCGCGTACAGCACCGCCGCGCCCGCGACGACCAGCGCGTACGCCAACCAGGGTGGCAGGAAATGGAGTTGGGCGAAGACCACCAGGCCCGAGTCGAAGGGCAGGTTGATCGATCCCTTGGGCCCGAGTATCCACAGCTGCACGCCGAGGAAGCCGAGGAGGCCGCCGAGGGTGATGACGAAGCTGGGTACCCCGATCCGGTTGTGGACCTGGGCGTAGAACCAGCCGATCAGCCCCGCGAGGGCCAGCGAGACGGCGACGGCGAGCCAGGCCGGCAGCCCCCGGTCCACGAAGAGGACCGCCAGTACGGCAGCGCCGAGGCCGCTGACCGAGCCGACCGACAGATCGATCTGGCCGACGAGAAGGACGCAGACGATTCCCAGGGCGATGATGCCGACCGGCACGCTTTCGAGGGCGAGGTTCGTGAGATTCGCGCTCGACAGGAAGATGGGGTTGAGGATCTGCATCACGACCCAGATCACGACCAGCCCGGCGAGGACGGGCAGGAGGCCGAGGTCGCCGCCGCGCAGCCGGATGAGAACGGCTCGCAGGCGGTCGCGCGCACCGGCGGACCGGGGCGTCGGATCGACGGGCTCGCCGGGGGAGAGCCCGGGGCTCGAGACAGCGGCCGGTTCCGTCATGATGTTTCCCCCCGGTGCGCCGCGTCGGTCCGGTCTGCCGACTCCGTTCCGTCGCCCGTGGCCCGGTCGCGGCCGGCGCGGCGGCTGACCACGTTGTCGGTGGCTCCGGTGATGGCCGCCACCAGCTCCGACGCCGTCGTTCCGGCCGCGTCGAAGACTCCGTTGTTGCGGCCGAGCCGCAGGACGGCCACGGTGTCGGCGACGGCCCGCACGTCGGCCATGTTGTGGCTGACCATGATGACGCCCAGACCACGGTCCTTCAGACGCTCGATCAGATTGAGGACTTCCGCCGTCTGAGCCACCCCCAGGGCGGCCGTCGGCTCGTCCAGGATGATCACCTTGGGGTCGCCCAGGAGCGTCCGTGCGATGGCCACCGTCTGCCGCTGCCCCCCGGACAGGGCCGCGACCGGGACGCGTACCGAGGGGATCTTCGCCGACAGCTCCCCGAGCAGAGCACGGGAGCGGACCTCCATGCCCACCTCGTCCAGGCGCAGCCCACGCAACTCGCGCCCGAGGAAGAGGTTCTCCACCACGTTCAGGTTCTCGCACAGGGCGAGGTCCTGGAACACGGTCGCGATGCCGAGCCGCTGTGCGGTGGCCGGGGAGGTGACCGCCACGGTCCCGGTGCCGAAGCCGACGGTTCCGGCGTCCGGCTGATGCACCCCGGAGAGGACCTTGACCAGGGTGGACTTCCCCGCGCCGTTGTCGCCCACCAGAGCCACGACCTGCCCGGCGTCGACGTCGAGGTCGACATCGGTGAGTGCGGCGACGGCGCCGAAGGATTTGCTGATTCCGCGCAGGGAGAGCAGCGAGCCGCCCGGCGCCTCATGAGGGGAGGGTAAGGAGTCAGCGGGCATGGACCGGCCTTCCGGGGGCGGGCGGGCGGGCGGGGGAGTGGTGGCCCTCGCGGGGCGGGCGTGCCTCCCACCCCGCCGCGGACGGTCGTGGGCGCCGAGGCCGGGCCGGTGGGACTACGTGAGGCCCACCTCGGCACAGGCGGCGGCGTACGTCGTCGTGCACACATCGGCGGTCTTCAGCGGCTTCCCGTCGCCCACCAGCACCTCCGCGATGTTCTCCCGGGTGACCACGGTGGGGGTGAAGAGTTCCGAGGGAGTGCCGAAGAGCGTGGTGTCGCCCCGGGGCTTCTCACCCCGGGCGAAGGCGAACGCCGCGGTGGCGGCGGCTTCCGCGACGGTCTTGATGGGCTTGGAGATGGTGTTGTACTGGTCGCCCTTGATGATCCGCTGGGCGGCGGCGAGTTCGGCGTCGTTCCCGGTCACCGGTGGCACGGGCGCTCCGGCCGCTTTGAACGCGGCGATGGAACCGCCGCCCGTGCCGTCGTTGGCGGCCACCACTCCGGCGATCCTTCCCGGGAACTTGGTTATCTGGCCGCTGACCCAGCTCTGCGCCTTCCCCGGTTCCCAGGCAGGGGTGTCGTACTCGGCGAGGAGCTCGTACCCGCTGGAGTCGACCGCGCTGTGTATGCCCTTCTTGATCAGGCCCGCCGCCGCGTCGGTCGGTGATCCGTTGACCTGGAGGAGGCCGCCCTCGGCCGAGGTGGCCTCGAGGTGCTCCACCAGGGACGCGCCGATCATGGAGCCGATCTTCTCGTTGTCGAAGGAGACGTAGTAGTCGGCCTCGACCGCCGGGATCGGCCGGTCGTACGCGATGACCGGGACCTCTCGTCCCTGTGCCGTACGGACGGTGCCGGCCGCCGCGGCGGAGTCCACCGGATCGATCACGATGACGTCGGCGCCCTGCGCGAGAGCGGAGTCGGCCTGCTGCTGTTGCTTCGCGGCGTCGCCGCCCGCGTTCTGGTACAGGACCTCGCAACCGCCGCAGAGATCCTTCATCTTGGCCCTGAAGAGGGGAGCGTCGTACAACTCGTACCGGGTGGAGGCGATGTCGGGCATCAGGAACGCGATCTTCGCGTCCTGCGGTGACCCGCCGTCCGTACCGTTCGGCGTCTTCGTCGTACAGGCGGCGGCGGAGACGATCACCGCCATCGCGGACAGGGCAGCGGCGAACGATCTGACAGAGCGTTGCTTCACTGGAATCTCCTGGTCTTCAGGCGGAGAGCCCTCCTTCGCGTCAAATTAACAGCGCACGTGTTAGTAGTGTCAATGGGCATGTCATAAATAACAGGGGCGGAAGGCCCGTTCAGAGACGTCCGGGCAACCGCGCGCGAGCCCTCCACTCCGCTCGGGCCGTCGCCAACTCCGCCCGGTACCGCTCGTAGCCGTCCTCGTACAGCGCCCGTACGTCCTCACGCGGCTCGACGACCCGGTGGCGTCCCGGCGGGGCCTCGTACCCGGGGGAGAGGGAGGCCCGGGCGACGGACACCACGCCGAGCGCCCCGACCTGCTCCTCCAGCGGAACGCGGACGGGCCGGCCGAGGACGTCGGCGATCAGCCGGGCCCACATCACCGACCGGGCGCCGCCGCCGCACAGGGCCAGGGTCCCGCTCAGCCCCGCCGTGTCCAGACAGTGCCGGGCGGCGTAGCCGATGGCCTCGCAGACGGCCCTCACGGCGTCCGCCCGGCCCGTCGCCAGGCTGAGCCCGTCGAGTCTGCCCTGGGCCGACGGCTCGACGAACGGGGCCCGTTCGCCCGCTTCGGACAGGAAGGGGAAGGCGTGGACGCCCCGGGCTCCGGGCGGGCTGTCGGTAAGCAGGGCGTCCACGTCGGCCGTGGTCGCGCCGACGAGGGTGAGCACCCACTCCAGCGCCGCCGTTCCCACCATGGCGGGCATGGCGCGCAGCCATCGGCCGGGGATGGGCGTGCACAGCCACATGCCGGCGGGCTCCGCGGCCGGCTCGAGATCGACGCGGTCGGTCAGCACCTGGCTCGCGAGGGTCGTGCCGAGGATGAGAACACCGTCCCCCACCTCGCGCACCCCGCTCCCGATCGCGCAGGCCGGCAGGTCGTACGGCCCCGCCACGACCGGCAGCCCCTCGGGCAGCCCCAGGAGTCCGGCGCCGCGACCGTCCAGTTCGAGCACCGTGCCCGGAGCGGCGGGAGGAGGCAGCAGCCCCGCTCGGTCCTCGACACCGCAGGCAGCCAGGGCCTGGGGCGCGTAGCGGCGGGTACGGGGGTCGAGGAACGGCAGCGTCGCGTCGGAGGCGTCCAGGCACACCCGGCCGGTGAGGCGCTGAGCGACCGCGTCGACGCAGTACCCCGCGACGGCGGCCCGGTCCAGGGAGCCCGGTTCGTGCTCCTGCAGCCAGTTCAGCAGCGGGCCGTGGCACCCGGGGAACATGCCGGAGCCGGTGTGCGCGAAAGCGGTGCTGATCGTGCCGTCCGCCAGCCAGCGGGTCACCACGTCCGAAGCCCGCGCGTCCATCCAGGAGATGGCGGGCCGCACCGGGCGGCCCTCGGAGTCCCGCAGCCACAGACCGTCCCCCTGCCCGGTGAGCGCCACGGCGTCCGGAGGCCGGCCGACCGCGGCGGCGACCTCGCGCACGACCTCGCCGACACCGGCCACGACGTCGTCGAGATCCTGCTCGACCCGTCCGCCCGGCAGCATGTCCAGGTGCGAGCGCCGGCTCGCGGAGGCCAGGGCACCGCCTGCCCCGTCGAAGGCCACGGCCTTGGTGACCGACGTTCCGATGTCCACACCGATGATGGTGCTCACGCCTGGTGCCTCCTCTACGAGCCGGTAGCAGCCGATACGAGCCGATGGGTTGCCGGGCGAGGGTCACGGCGACGGCGGCCGTCAGCGTCCGACCGGCCGTCAGGGCCGACCGGCCGACAGAACGTCGGGGTTCGCGAGGTGGGACAGCTTCTCCCCGCGCAGGAAACGGCCGACCTCGGCGGCGGTGATGGCCGCCGCCCGGTGCGCCGTCTGCCGGGTCGCGCCGGCGAGATGGGGTGTGGTGATCAGGTTCGGCACGTCGCGCAGGGCCCAGTCGGCCGGGATCGGCTCGATGTCGTACACGTCCAGGGCGAGCGCCCCGAGAGCGCCGCCGCGCAGCAGCTCCGGCAGTGGCGCGTGGTCGAGCAGTCCGCCGCGGGCGGAATTCACCAGGACCGCGCCGTGCGGGAGCAGCCCGAGGCGGCGGGCGTCGATCAGGTGATGGGTCTCCTCCGTCAGGCGGGCATGCAGGCTCACTATCTGACTACGGATCAGAAGAGTGTCCAGATCGACGAGTTCAACGCCCTCCGCCTCGGCCGCCGCACGGTCGGCGTACGGGTCGGCCGCCAGCACACGAGCTCCGAAGGCACGCAGCACCCGTGCCACGATGCGGCCGATGGCGCCGTAGCCCACGAGTCCGACCGTGGCACCGCCGAGCTCGCCGCCGCTCTCCTCGTACGCGTACAGATCGCCCCGCCAGACGCCCCGCTTGAGCTCCGCGTCGGCGGCGGCGATCCGGCGCATCGCGGTGAGCATCAGCCCCACGGCGAACTCCGCGGCGGCCTGGGCGTTGCGGCCGGGGGCAAAGCTGACTCCGACCCCGTGACGGGTGGCGGCGGCCAGGTCCACATTGACCGGCCCACCCCGGGAGACGGCGACGAGACGCAGCGCGGGCGACGCGGCGAACACCCGCTCGGTGAACGGGGCCATCTGCGTCACACAGACCGAGGCCCCGGCCAGCGCCTCGACGAGCTCGCCCTCCGTACCGCTCGCCTCGCGGACCTCCGCGACCGGACCGAAGGGCTCGTGGGGCCAGGGCAGGGTCAGCTCCGTGAACTCCGGGAGCTCCCGGCCCATGCGGGACAGCTCCTGGCTCACCGCCGCACGGATCAACGAGGGACGGACGAAGTGGTCGCCTGCGGCGAGGATGCGCATGACGTCGGATTCCTTCTGCGAGGAGAGCCGGTGGGAGTGCGTGGCGAGCAGGTCGGAGCGTGATCCGAGCCGCGAGAGGCCGGTCCTGGGCTGTGGAATTTCTGTTAAATTTAACAGCGCTCACGTGAACCGGCAATGCGCACGGCGCGCGCGGCCTGTCGCTGATCCTTCGTATGCGCCGACCTCGAAAGGGCCTCTCCATGACCTCTCGTCTCCTGCTGGTACGCCACGGCGAGACCGAGTGGCACGCGGAGAACCGGTATGCCGGTGTCACCGACGTCGCCCTGACGCCCAAGGGCGTGGCCCAGGGAGCCGACCTCGGAGTTTGGGCCGCCCGCAGCGGCTTGGACGCGGTCGCCTGCTCCCCGCTCGGCCGCGCCCGCCTGACCGCGGCGCCCGCGGCGGCGGCGCTGGGGCTGGCGGCGGACGTCCAGGAGGGGCTGCGGGAAGTCGACTTCGGATGGGGCGAGGGCAGGACCATCGAGGAGATGGCCGAGGAGGACCCCGAAGCCGTACGGCGGTTCCGCGAGGACGCCGCCTCCGGCGCCTTCCCCGGCTCCGAACCCGTCGCCCTGGCCGCGGCGCGGGCGACCGGCTCCCTGCGCGACCTCGCCCACCGTCACCAAGGGGGAAAGGTGCTCGTCGTCGCTCACAACACCCTGCTGCGCATCGCCCTGTGCGAACTCCTCGGACTTCCCCTCGGGCGCTACCGGCGGATCTTCCCGCGACTCGACAACGGAGCCGTCACGGAGATCGAGATCCGCGGCACGGAGACGGCGCTGCGCTCGCTCAACCTACCCACCGCCGCTCCCCCCGCCCCCGCGCCCGGCCCGAGCCCTGCGGGAGACTGACCCCCATGACCAAGAGATCCGCCGAAGAACGGCGACGGCTCATCGCCGACCACGTCGTGGAGCGGGGCACCGCCACGGGCGCCGCGCTCGCCCAGCTCACGGGCGTGAGCCTGATGACCGTCCACCGCGACCTCGACGACCTCGCGCGGCAAGGGGTGCTGCGCCGCTTCCGCGGCGGCGCGTCCGCCCTGCCGTCCACGGTGTTCGAGTCGAGCCTCGACTACCGGCTCGGCGTCAACACGGCGGAGAAGAACGCCGTCGCGCGCGCCGCCGCCGCGTTGGTGGAGCCCGGAATGTCGGTGATGCTCGACGATTCCACCACGGTCCTGGTCATGGCCGGCCTGCTGGTCGACCTCGCCCCCCTCACCGTCGTCACCAACGCCCGCCGGGTGCTCGACGTCTTCACCGGGTGCGAAGGCATCCGCCTGATCGCCCTGGGCGGCGAGTACTCGCGCACCCACGACTCCTTCCTCGGGATGCCCTGCGTCGAGGCGGTGGAGGCGCTCTCCGTCGACCTGGTCGCGGTCTCCACCTCGGCCCTCGACGCCAGGACGGCCTACCACCAGGAGCAGGACGTGGTCCTGGTCAAACGGGCGATGCTCACGTCCGCGGCGACGAAGGTGATGCTCATGGACCACACCAAGCTCGCCCGGACCGCGCTGCACCGGGTGGGGCCCGTCGGCGACCTGGACCATCTCGTCGTGGACGACGGGGCGGACGCCGAACTGCTCGGCAAACTCCGCGAACGGACCCGGGTGACGGTGGCGGCCGTCGCACCATGAGCCGTTCCTCCCGCAGGAGACCGTTCCTCCTGTCATGATGGAACGCATGTTAATTTCACACACACGCGGCCACCGCGATGGATCGCCCACCCGATCGGTGGACACCTGAGGCCCGTTCCGCCGGGGAAGGACGCTTTCCGCCATGAGCAGTGCATCCCGTCGCCCCACTCCCCACGCCCCGGCCGTGATCGGCATCGACGTGGCGACCGCGTCCGTCCGCGTGGTGTGCGTGGACGGCCAGGGACGCGTGCTCGCCGAGGCGCGGGGCGAACTGCCGCCCCCCGTACGGACCGCCGCCGGGACGAGCGAGCAGGACGCCCGTTCATGGTGGCCCGCCGTACGCTCGGCGCTGCGCCGCACCACCGGCGTGCTGCCCCGGGGCGGCCGTGAGGTCATTGCGGTGGCCGTGTCCGCCACGTCAGGAACCATCGTGCCCACCGGGGCCGACGGCGTCCCGCTCGGCCCGGCCCTCATGTACGACGACCGGCGGGCCGCCGACGTCAACACCGAGGCGCAGCGGGCGGGCAGCGCCCGGTGGGACGCCCTCGGCCTGTCCGTGGGGCCCACCGCGGCGTTCGGCCGTGCCGTCTGGTGCCTGCGGACGTACGGCTCGGGCCTGCGCCACGTCCTGCACACCCCCGACGTCGTCGGGCGCGCGCTGACGGGTCATCCCGTCGCCACGGACTGGAGCCACGCACTCAAGTCGGGCTACGACGCCCGGGCTTCGGAGTGGGCGTACGAGGTCTTCGACGCCTTCGCCTTCCCGCTCGCGCTGCTCCCCGCCGTACGCGCCCCCGCCACGGAGGCCGGAGTCGTCGGCCCGGAGGCGGCCGAGGCCACGGGCCTGCCCGAAGGGTGCTCCGTGCGCCTCGGGATGACGGACGGCTGCGCGGGCCAGATCGCCACGGGGGCGGTCGAGCCGGGTCGCTTCGTGGGCGTGCTCGGCACCACGTACGTCCTCAAGGGGGTCTCCGCGGACCTGGTCCGCGACGCGACCGGAGCGGTCTACAGCCATCGGCACCCCGACGGCTGGTGGCTCCCCGGCGGTGCGTCCAACACCGGAGGGGAGTGCCTGGCCGACGTGGACCCGGCCCGCCTGCCCGCGCTGGACGCCGCCGCGGCGGCCCGGGGCCCCGCTTCGTACGTGCGCTACCCGCTACGCCGCGACGGGGAACGGTTCCCCTTCGTCTCCGGCGCGGCGCGCGGATTCGAGCTGGGCGGCCCCCGCGACGAGGCGGACGCCCACCGGGCCGCACTCGAAGGAGTCGCCTTCGTCGAACGCCTGGCCCTGGACCGGGTCGAGCGACTCGGCGTTCCGGTGCTCGGCCCCCTGCACGCGGCAGGCGGGGGCAGCCGCAGCACCGTGTGGACGACGATCCGGGCCACCGTCCTGGACCGCCCGGTCCGGGTCGCAGAGCGCGCGGAGACGGCCTTCGGCGCCGCACTCCTCGCCGCGACCGGCACGCTCCACGAGGACCTCGCGGCGAGCGCCGCCGCCATGGTGCGCGGCGGCGCCCTCGTCGAGCCCGCGCCGGAGGAACGCCCCGCCCTGGACGACGCCCACGGCCGCTTCGTCGCGGCGCTGCGCAAGCGGGGCTGGCTCCCCGACGACTGACGCGTCGCGCCTCGCGCGTACGCGACGGCTCACCACCGGCCGGAGCGGCACCGCCGGCCCGGGCGCCTCGGGCAGCGGCGGATCCGCCGACCGTGGCTCGTGCCCGGCGAGCAGAAGCAGGAGATCGGCTCAGCCGGCCGTTCCTGTGAAGTCGGAGGCGTGGCCGCGGGCCCACCGCACGTAGGAGCGTCCCGGTCGGCCGAGGACCTCGGCGAGGGTGAGGTAGGCGCCGTCGGAAGCGGGGTTCGCTTCGCCGGGTTCGTCGGTGACGCCCTCCACCCCGTCGTAACTGGTGAAGCCGTAAAGCCAGTCGGCGTTGTCGGCCGCGAACCCGCCCTGCTCGCGGTAGAAGCGGAGCGCCTGTTCGGGCGTCACCTCGTCGAGGGCGATGTCCTCTCCCACCGCCTCGGCGATGAGGGCGACCTGTTCGCGCTTGGTGAGCGTATCGGGGCCGATGATCGTGTCGATGCGTCCGCGGCGGTCGTGATCGAGCAGGTCGGCGACGATGACGTCCGCGATGTCCTGCTCGTGGATCGGGTCGCCGGCCTGGTCGGGGAACGGCTCGACCGCCCGCCGGCCGGAGCGGATGGACGGGCCCCAGATGAGCAGGGCGTTGGTGGCGAACTCACCGGGCCGGACGATCCATCGGCGCGCGCTGAGGCGGGGGCCGGCGCCGGGGGGCGCCCGAACGGGTCCGGGAGTGGGGGCACTTCGACGCGAGAGCGGTCTCGGAAAAAGCCGCTGCCGCACGCACCTTGCCATGCTGGTCGGACCCCTCTACGTTCACCTTTAGAAAGCGCTTGCTGTCCTGTCGCTCCCGGTAGGGAGCCCAGGACGCGGGGGCGCTGCCGCACGCACCCTGGTGGATCGAGCCGCTTCTGCGCGGGTCCGTGCGGGAGCGCTCCCATATGTCATGAGCATGCCATGACGCAGTGCGTGCTCTGTCATTCATCGCCAACCAACCGAAGACGCATGGGAGACGAACATGGGACGACCAGTCGCACGGCGGCTGCAGGCCGCCGTGGCAACCCTGGCCCTCGCGGCCGCGACCGGAGCGGTGCTGTCGGCGCCCGAGGCGGTGGCGGCGACCGGGAGCGCCACCGGCTACGCCACCCAGAACGGCGGGACCACCGGCGGTGCGGGCGGGCAGACCGTTCGCGCCACTACCGGGACCCAGATTCATGAGGCGCTGTGCGGGCGGGCCGACAGCAGCACTCCGATCGTGATCGAGGTCGAAGGCACCATCAACCACGGCAACACCACCAAGGTGTCCGGCGACAGCTGCAGCACCGCCGCCGGCGTGATCGAGCTCAAGCAGATCAGCAACGTCACGATCGTCGGCGTCGGCAGCGGGGCCGTCTTCGACCAGCTGGGCATCCACCTGCGCGAGGCCAGCAACATCATCATCCAGAACGTGACCGTCCGGAACGTCAAGAAGTCCGGCTCGCCCACCTCCAACGGCGGCGACGCCATCGGCATGGAGTCCGGCGTCCGCAACGTCTGGGTCGATCACACGACCCTGGAGGCGTCGGGCGGGGAGTCGGAGGGGTACGACGGCCTCTTCGACATGAAGGCCAACACGCAGTACGTGACCCTCTCGTACAGCATCCTGCGCAACTCCGGCCGCGGCGGCCTGGTGGGGTCCAGCGAGAGCGACCTCTCCAACGGCTTCATCACCTACCACCACAACCTGTACGAGAACATCGACTCCCGTGCCCCCCTGTTGCGCGGAGGTATCGCCCACATCTACAACAACCACTACGTGAAGCTCAACGAGTCCGGCATCAACTCCCGGGCCGGGGCCCGCGCCAAGGTGGAGAACAACTACTTCGAGGACTCCAAGGACATCCTCGGCACCTTCTACACCGACGAGGCCGGCTACTGGCAGGTCAGCGGCAACACCCTCGACAACGTCACCTGGTCCAGCCCCGGCGGCACGACCCAACCCGCAGGCCCCGACATGAAGTCCACCACTACGGTGAACATCCCCTACACCTACCGTGCCGACGCGGCCAGTTGCGTGCCGGACGTGGTGAGCCGCACGGCGGGCGCGGGCAAGGGCCTGAAGGTCTCGGACGGAAACTGCACACCGCAGACGCCCACTCCGACGCCCACCGACCCGACACCGACGCCCACCGACCCGACGCCGGGACCGACGGACCCGACTCCCGGGCCGACCGACCCCACCCCGCCCACCGGGACCAACCTCAGCATCGGAGCGGGCTCCGACGGATCCAGCAAGGCCGCCGGAACAAGCTACGGCGATCTGCGCGACGGCGACCTGAGCACCTACTGGTCGCCCGTGGGGCCCACCGGCTCCGCCTCGATCAAGTGGGGTTCCGACACGGCCGTCTCCTCGGTCCGGATCCGTGAGGCGGCGGGCTCCGCGGGCACGGTCACGACGTGGCGGCTCCTCAACGCGGACACCGGCGCCGTCCTGACCTCCGGCACCGGCGCCGGGGACATCGCCTTCCCCCGCACCTCCCTGCGGAAGATCACCTTCGAGATCACCGGCTCGACCGGCACCCCGAAGATCGCCGAGTTCGAGACCTACGCGGGCTGACCACGCAGGCCGCGCCCACCGTCCACGGCCCGCATCTCCCACGTACCCGGGAGGTGCGGGTTCCGGGCGTCCAGCCAGCGGCCCGGGGTGTGGGCGCGGGCCTCGGCCGCGCTGAGCTGGGGGCGGTTCGCGGGGACGGTGACCAGGGCGCCCGGGCCGGTGTTGCGGTGCTCGGCGAAGCGCTGGTCCTGCCACGGGAAGCCCGCGGACATGGTGGCGTACGGCGCCCTGGCGTCGATCCCCGGGCCGAGCCGGCTGTCGCGGACGGTCAGCATGGGGTGCGCGGTGAGGTCCGAGGAGGGCACCCAGGGGCGGGCGAGCTTGTAGTACGCGTCGGGGGCGGTGCTCGTGACCTGGGAGCGCACGACCAGGAAGCCGTACGGATTGGCTCCGGCGGTGCTCGGCGCGAAGACGTAGCCGTACGGGGCCGAGGCCAGGTCGGTGCGGGTGAGCGCGCGGAAGTGGCAGCGGTCGAAGACGGCGGTGGCGCGGCCGAAGACGAAGTCGACGTCCCCCTCCACGTAGCAGTCGCGGTAGTACTGGCGGGCGAACGCGGTGACGGCGAGGGAGTCGGCGTACAGGGTGTCCTGGTGGCCTAGGAACCGGCAGCCGTAGAACGCCGACCGGTCCCCCTGGACCTTGATGGCGACGGCCTGCGTGCCGGTGTACTCGGGGTTGTCGGAGCGCAGCCAGTCGTTGGCGAAGGTCAGGTCGCGGGCGGTGAACCCGGCCGCCCGGACGGTGACGGAGGCCGATCCACTGGTGCCCAGGGTTCCGGAGCCGTCGGGCCTGGGCGTGCCCGCCGCGTTGTCGTACACGAGCACGGTGTTCCGGGCGTCGCCGTCCGCACCGACCAGGGTGAGCCCTTCGTGGGCGGGGCCGATGAGCACCGTCGCGCGGTACACACCGGGGGCGATCACGAGCGTGCGTCCGGTGCCGGTCGCCGCGTCGACGGCGGACTGTACGTCGGTGTGGTCGCCGCGGCCGTGCGGGTCGACGTACAGCGTGCGGGGATCCAGCCGCCGGGTGGGCGAGCCGTAGCGCCCGAAGGGGCGGGGGCCCGCGGCCCCGGCGTGGGCGGCGGTCGCACCGAGGGCGAGGACGGCACCGGTTCCGGCGAGCAGGGCGAGGGCGGTGCGCCTGCTGGGCAGGGAAGGCCCGTTGGGCAGGGAAGGTCCACTGGACATGATGGGGCTCCTCGGGGTGGGCGGCGAAAGGCCGGAGCGGCGCTCTCCGGGGTGGTGGAAAGCATGCGGTGCCGCTCCGGCCGGTTCAGGGAGGGTCGGATGGGGGGGGAAGCAGGCCCGGAGGCGGCCCGCCCGGGGTGATGCGGTGCGTGGGCGGTCGCCTCCGGGTGTGTGCGCTCGGGGACGGGCTCTCAGCGGCCGCTCACGCTCGCCCTGCCCGCTCCGGCCTTGAGCGCCACGAGCACCGGTATGACGAGCGGGTGGTGGACGGCCGTCCGCAGGTGGGGCTTCCAACCGGCGCCCTCGGTGAGGTGCTCGCCCGGCACACCCGCGTTGTGCATGGCGACCAGGTCGGTCTTCCGCCCGCCGACGTAGTTGTTCTCCGCCGTGAGCGACGACTCCGACCACTTCTTCAGGATCGTCGCGGGGTCCACGCCCCGCGCCAGGGTGAACGCGTTGTGCTCGGCGACCAGTCGCGACTCCGCGCCGATCCCGTACGTGTACCCGTAGGCACTGCCCTTCGTCGCCACGAAGTGGTTGTTGTACGAGTCGACCTGGCCGAAGCGCACGCGCGGGGCCCGCTCCTTGACGTCCTTGAAGAGGTTGTGGTGGAGCGTGACGCGGAGCTTGCCCCGGTCGGTGGCGCCGGCGCCGTCGCTGTTGCCGATGAGCATGGTCTTGTCGTGGTCCTTGAGGACGTTCCACGAGACGGTGACCAGGTCGGCGCCGCGCACGATGTCGAAGAGGCCGTCGTGCTGCTGGTACACCTGGCCGAAGTAGTGGGGCTGGTCCGCGTCGGGGCGGTCGCCGTCGCTGAAGGTGTTGTGGTCGACCCAGACGTGGCGGGACCCGTACACGACGAGGTTGTCGTACTCGGAGTTCCAGGCGCCTTCTGCCCCGTCCGTGGGGTCCCACTGGGGGAAGCAGTCGTAGGTGTCCTCGAAGCCGATGTTACGGATGATGACGTTGGAGACGTCCCGCACCTGGAGCGAGGCCCCGATGACCTTCGGGTCCTTTCCCACCCCGACCAGGGTGGTGTTGGAGGGGACCTTGATCGTGACGGCGGCCGCTTGCAGCTTCGCGGAGGCGACGCGGGCCTCCTCCAGCGGACCCGAGGGGACCGCGTCCCGGCCCCAGACCTCGGGGTCGTAGGCGGCGAGGTACTTCTCCAGCGTGTATCCGCCGGTCTGATACTGCTCGCAGCCGATCGGCGTGCCGCTCACGTCGGAGTTGCCGTGCACGGTCCCGGAGATCCTGATGATCTTCGGGGCGTCGCCCGCCTCCGCGAAGGCGGCGACGAGTTCGGCCCGGTCGGTCACCGTGTAGACGTGGTCGGGGGTGGCGTTCGCGCCACCCGTGGTGGAGCCCTCGGCGGCGGCCCAGCCGTCTCCGGCGGGCAGTACGGCGCGCTCGACGCCGGGGCCGGCGTGGCGCGGGTGCGCGGTGGCCTGGGCCGGGGTGCAGAGAGCGAGGGCCAGGGAGGTGCAGCCCAGGGTCACGGCGATGGCGCGGGTATGACGCTTGCGTGCGGGCATGGCGAATCCTTCTGTGTCGTAGGCGGAGGGGAGAGTCTTCGGCAGAGGGGAAAGGACGAGGGGAAGAGCGTCAGGCCGGTGTCAGGCGGGCCCGGACCAGGTGATCCACTCCGCCGGGACCCGGTCGTCCAGGCGGCGGAGGTCGCGCGGGGCGAGCACGCCCTCGCCGAGCAGCGCCCGTGCGGTCAGCCGGGCCACCTCGATGGCGCCCACCGGCCTGAAGTGGGTGTTGTCCTGGGCGCCGTCGGGGTAGTTGGGCGAGTCACCGGGATCCAGCCACAGGAAGCACGCCTCGGTACCGTCCGGACCCAGCTCCTGCCAGCGGGCGAGGGAGAGCGACTGGACGTCGACCAGCGGGACGTCCTCCTCGGCGGCCAGGGCGCGCATCGCCGCCGGGTACTCGCCGAGCGTGGGCCGGGCGGTGCCGTCGGCGGCGAACCGGCGGCGCTCGACCGAGGTGACGAACACCGGCCGGGCCCGTCGTGCGCGGGCGCCCTTCACGTACCGGCGCAGGTAATCCTGATAGGTGGTGTACGGGTCTGTGCCGCGGGCCGGGTCCTCGGTCTTCTGGTCGTTGTGGCCGAACTGGATGAGGACGAGATCGCCGGGTTGGACACCGGCCAGGAGCGCGTTGAGGCGGCCCTCGTCGAAAAAGCTCTTCGAACTGCGGCCGTTCACCGCGTGGTTGGCGACTCGGAGCCGATCGGCGAGAAAGAAGGGGAGCGCCATGCCCCAGCCCGTCTCGGGCGCGGCGTCGGAGTGTTTCGCGGCGGCCGTGGAGTCACCGGCGATGTGGATCGTACGGGGCCGGGGTCTGCCGCCCTCACCCCCGCCCCCGCCGCCGTGTGCGAGCGCGGGGGTGGCGGTGAGGGCGAGGGCCGGGCCCAGGGGCACGGTGAGCAGTGCGGCGGCGGTCTGTCGGCGGGTGAGTGACACGGAGGGCTGCCTCTCTTGGGTGCGCGCTTGCGCGGGAGAGGGACCGGCGGCGGAGCGCGACCCGGACCGCCGCCGGCCCCGTCATCGGGGGAGGGACGGAGGAGGAGGCCGGATCAGCCGTTGCCGATCTCCTTCCACTCCTTGTTGGCGGCGTTCAACTGCTCGGCCATGTCGTCGAGGAACGCCTTGGCCGTGATCTTGCCGAGCAACACCTTCTGGAACTCCGGCTCGTTGTCCGCCTTGCTGATGTTGTTCCAGTCGGGCAGGTAGTAGGGCAGATCGACGACCTTCGTGGAGCCGTCGGTCAGGGTTTGCGCGGCCAGCGCGGTCGACTCGGTCTCCTTGATCCAGGGGTCCTTCGCCGCTTCGGTGTTGGCCGGGATGGCGCCCGCCGACTTGTTCCACTTGCTGTTGGACGCGTGGGAGGCCGCGAACTCGATGAACTTCCACGCCGCGGTCTTGTTCCGGCTCGTCCGGAAGAGTCCGAGGCCGTCCACGGGGTTGGAGACCTGCACCCGGGTGCCGCCGTCCCCGATGGGCGCGGGTATGCCCGCGAACTTGTCCTCACCGAGAGCCTTCAGATGGTCCTGGTAGGAGCCCAGGTTGTGGCTCAGCATGCCGATCGTGCCGGTGTCCCACTGGGCCACCATCTTGGTGAAGTCATTGTTGACGTCGGCTGCGGGCGTGGTCTTCTTGAAGAGCCCGGCGTACTTCTCCAGAGCGGCGACGTTCTTCGGGTCGTTGAGCGTCGTCTTGTCACCGTCCCAGAACTCGGTGATGCCGGACTGCCCGTAGACGGAGTCCAGGGCCTGCGCGATGGAGCCGGCGCCGCCGCGGATCGTGTAGCCGAACTTGTTGTTCTTCGCGTCGGTCAGCTTCTCGGCCGCCGTGTAGAAATTCGCCCAGGTGTCGGGGGCCTTCAGACCGGCCTGCTCGAACAGGTCGGTGCGGTACCAGAGCACGCCGTTGTTCGCGGAGGTCGGTACGGAGTAGACGTCGTCGCCCCGGCCGGCCGCCGCGCGGACGCTCTCGACCATGGACTCGACCAGTTTGCCCTTCAGCGCGGACTTCTCCAGCCGGTCGTTGACCGGCTCCAGGGCTTCCTGGGAGACCATGTTGGCCAGATAGGCCGTGCCGACGCCACCGACGTCCGGCAGCCCGCCGCCCGCGATCGCGGTGTCGTACTTGGACTGGACGTCGGCGATCGGGATCGGGACGTACTTGACCTCGATGTCCGGGTGCTGCTTCTCGAAGTCCTTGATGATCTCGGTCCAGACGGCGGTGCGCGGACCGCCGTTGTTGTCCCAGAAGGTGATCTCGCCCTTTCCGCTGCCCTCCGTGCCGGAGCCGCTGCCGTCGTCGCCGCACGCGGTCGCCGTCAGCGCGAGCACCGCCGCGATGGAGACCGTGGCCGCGGTACGTCCCCGCTGGGTCTTCGAAATGGTCATCGTCGGCTCTTCTCTGTCTGGTGATGCGGGTGTGATGGGTGTGATGGGTGTGATGGAGATGGATCCGTACTCGTGTACTTCTGCGGGGGGTGGGTGCCGGTGACGCGGAATGCGGTGAAGCGGGCCGTTCCGGCGGGGACCGTCCCTGCCGGCGCGGTGGCGAAGAGCCCGAGGAGGGCCCCGACCCAGCGCCAGGGGGTGGCGGCGAAGACCTGGCCCGAGGGCCGGAACCCGTCGCCGGTGTCGGCGGAGAAGCGGCAGCGGGCCCCCGCCGCGACCTCGACGCGCAGCCTGGCCCGTCCGCCGGGGGACGCACGGGACCCGGCCGCGTCCCGTTCGTGTGTGGCGACGCCCTCGGCGAAGCGGTGGACGAGCCGCACAGTGCCGTCCGCGGCGACCGCGAGCCCGATCCAGTCGAAGGCGTCGCCCACCACGGCGAGTCCGGCCTTGGCGCCCGGTTCGCCGCTGTCCAGTGCGAGATCCACGTCGACGGTGAACGCTTCGGCGGGCAGCCGCTGGACCAGAATGTTGGGCAGCAGCCGCAGGTCGTGCTCGTACGCGGTCCGTACGCAGGTCAGCCGCAACCCGGCCCCGCTGTGCCGGGTGGTCCAGCCGGGGCGCGGGTTGGCCGTCCACTGCCACTGGGCCCCGGGGCGGCCGTGGGGGAAGTCGTCGTCGACGGCGGGTGCCGCCACCGGCTGGGCGGGGGCGACGGGTTTGGTGTGCCGGGGCACGGGCTCGCCCCCGTCGCCGATGACGGGCCACCCTTCGGCGTCCCAGCGCATCGGCTGGAGGTGGACGACCCGCCCGTACGCTCCCCGGGCCTGGAAGTGCAGGAACCAGTCCTCACCCGCGGAGGTGTGCACCCAGCCGCCCTGATGGGGGCCGTTGACGTCGGTGCGGCCCTGGGCGAGGACGACGCGTTCCTCGTACGGGCCGAAGAAGTCCCGGGAACGGAAGGCGCCCTGCCAGCCGGTCTCCACGCCGCCGGCCGGTGCGAAGATCCAGAAATAGCCGTCGCGCCGGTAGAGCTTGGGGCCTTCGAGGGTGAACCAGCCCGGAATCCGGTCGGCGTCCACCAGCGTCGATCCCGCGTCGAGGAGTTCGCGGCCGTCGGGGCTCATCCTGTGGCCGGTGAGCCGGTTCTTGACGCCGGAGCGGGACCTGGCCCAGGCGTGGACGAGATAGGCCTCGCCGGTCTCCTCGTCCCACAGCGGGCAGGCGTCGATGAACCCCTTGCCCGCCTTGAGCAGATGCGGGGCGCTCCAAGGGCCCTCGACGCGGGGTGCGCTGATCTGCTGGACACCGTGGTCGGGGTCGCCCCAGAAGATCCAGAAGCGTCCGCCGTGGTGGCGCAGCGAGGGGGCCCAGACCCCGCGGTCGTGGCGGGGAGCGGCGAACTCGGCGGCGGGTTCGAGGCGGTCCAGCGCGTGTCCGACGGCGGTCCAGTTGACCAGGTCGCGGGAGTGCAGGAGCGGCAGCCCGGGGGACCGGCCGAAGCTGGACGCGGTGAGGTAGTAGTCGTCACCGACGCGGACGACGTCGGGGTCGGACCAGTCGGCGTTGAGGACCGGGTTGCGGTACGTCCCGTCACCGAGGTCGGAGCTCCAGGGCGGGCTCACCGGGCCACCGCCTCGCGCGCGTACCGGGCGGCGGTCTCCCGGTCGGGCCTGCCGTCCACGACGACGGTGATGATCCGGCGCACGACCGACGCTCCGGCGGCTACGGGCAGCCGCTCGTGCGCCGCCAGGCTGGAGCCGACGCCCGGGTACTCGGAGGTCCTCACGAACCATGGGTCGCGCCGGGTCTCCTCGGTCGCCCCCACGAACACGAGCGTCCAGCCGTCCCCGGAGAGCGCCAGCCAGTCGGCGGTGCGGCCGTGAACCGCGCTCTCGCCCTCGTGCGCGCCGCTGAACACGGTGGGCGGTTCGGCCTCCTTGGGGGCGCGCCAGAAGAAGCCGCCGTACCCGGCGCCCGGCCGGCCGTTGGTCGCGGGGCTGCCGATGGAGAGATCCGTGCCCCCGGGGTTGGTGAGCACGAAGGAGAAGTCCAGCTCCCAGGCGGTGCCGGAGATCCGGGTGGCCGACAGGGTGCGGTGCTCACGCAGGAGCTCGACGCCGGCCGCTTCCCAGCCGAGCTCCTGCGTGAAGCCGTTCGGGCTGCGGTGCGGGCGGGCCAGGTGGCGTTGGACGCCGTGGTTGTCGAGTGCGGTGGGCCCCCGGCCCCGTACGAAGGTGCGCCCGCCCCAGAAGTTGTACCCGGCGACGTCGGGGACGGCGACGGAGACGCCCAGGTGGTGGAGGTGGTCGGTGGGACGCTCCTCGGTGACGGCGATCCCGCCGAGCGTGGTGACGGGGTGCAGGCGGGGGCGGCCGTCCGCGCCCGGCGCGTAGCCGTAGTGGGCGACGGTGTCGGAGCCGCAGGCAAGGGTGGCCGGCAGGTCGGGGAACGGGTCGGTGGCGTGCTGGGTCATGAGGCGGCCGCCTCGCCCACCCGGGCCCAGGGGGCGCCCAGTTCGGAGAAGAGGCTGAGGGACTCGGCCCCGGCGGCGACCAGGGAGTCGATGCCCGGCACGACCCGCCTCGGCCCGCCGCCCGGCCCGTCGTACCGGGTCTCCCAGGCACGGTCGGGCAGCGGGGCGGGCTCGGGGGCGCTGCGTACGGCCTCGACGACGCGCATGAACGCCCCCGTGGACGCGGGCGGAACCAGCAGCGGTGTGCCGTGCTCCAGGTGGTCGAGGAGGTTCTCCAGGAGATCGGTCCGCCCGTGGACGGTCTCCTCGGGGCCCCGTCCTGCGCGCTGCACCAGGACGCGGTCCTGCTTGTACCAGAAGGTGATCCGTCCCTTCTCACCGTGCACGATGACGTACGGCTCCCCGGCCCGTTCGGCGCACAGGGTGACGGCGACGGTGACACTCGGCCCGCCGGCGGTGGTGACGCGGACGCTGCTGGTGTCGTCCGCCTCGATGGCGTGCGCCCGGTACAGCTCCGTCTCGATGGAGGTGACCTCCTCGGACCTGCCCCGGCAGGCCAGTTCGAGCGCGGTGGCCACGGCGTGCGCCAGGGGATTGGTGAGGACGCCGTCGACCACGTCGGTGGTGCCGATCCTGCGCCGCCCGGCCCAGGGCGCCCGCCGGAAGTAGGCGTCGTCCCGGACCCACGCCCCGGCGGCCCCGAAGCCGGTGACGGTCCCGATGGCTCCGGTGGCCACCAGCTCGCGGATGGCGGGCAGGGCGTGCGACCCGAAGGACTGGAACCCCACCTGGCAGGCGATGCCCGCTCGTTCGACGCCTTCGGCCATCCGCGCGTAGTCGGCCCAGCCGGCGGCGGGCGGCTTCTCCAGCAGCAGGTGGACGCCCCGGGCTGCGGCGGCGAGGGCCAGCTCGGTGTGGGTCTGGATGGGGGTGCAGATGATGGCCGCCCGCGCTCCGGTGCCGTCCAGAAGCGCGCCGAAGTCGTCGGACTGCTCGGGCGACTCGCCGGCGCCGAAGCCGGAGGCGGCGAGTTCACCGGCGGTCAGCGGCTCCAGCTCGCAGATGCCGGCCAGCCTGACCCGGCCCTGGTGCTGGAGCCGGCGCACATTGGCGAGGTGCCACCGGCCGTGGCCCCGGGCGCCGGCCAGGACGACGGGCACGGGGGCGGGCACCGGGGCGGTCGGGACGACGGGCACGCGGGCGGCCGGGGCCGCGGTGGGGGCGGTCTCTTCCCTCATCCCTTCACCGCGCCGGCGCTGAAGCCCGTGACGAGCCACTTCTGGATGAAGGCGAAGACGATCACCACGGGAACGGCCGCGATGACACCGCCCGCCGCGAGCGCGCCCAGGTCGACGCTGTCCGCGCCGATCAGGGTGTTGAGACCGACCGGGATCGTCTGCTTGTCCTGCTCGCTCAGGAATATCAGGGCGAAGAGGAAGTGGTTCCAGCTGTGCACGAACGCGAAGGAGCCGACGGCGATCAGCCCGGGGCGCAGGAGCGGCAGGACGACGGTGCGGAAGGCGGTGAAGCGCGAGCAGCCGTCGACCCAGGCGGCCTCCTCCAGGGAGACGGGGACGTTCTTGATGAAACCGCTGATCAGGATGATCGACAGCGGGAGCTGGAACACCGTCTCCGCGATGACGACGCTCCAGAGCGAATTGATCATCTGGAGGTTCCGGAAGATCTCGAAAAGGGGTACGAGCATCAGGGCGCCCGGGATGAACTGCGAACAGAGCAACGCGAGCATGAACGCGCCCTTGATCTTGAAGTCGAACCGGGCCAGGGCGTAGCCGCCGGCCAGGGCGACCAGGGTCGTGGCGACGAGCGTCGCGACGCCGACGATCATGCTGTTCTGGAAGAAGACGGCGAAGCTCCGCTCGTTCCAGACCTTGTCGAAGTGCGCTCCGGTCATCGGCCAGGGCACCAACGAGGTGGAGCCGGCGGGCCGTACGGCGAAGAGCAGCATCCAGTAGAACGGGATGAGGGTGAAGAGCAGGTAGAGGCCGAGCGGCAGATAGATCTGCCAGCGCGGCACGTCGTCGAAGGCGCGCTCCCGCCCGGGGCGACGGCGCGGGGAGGACGGCGGGGAGCCGGGAGCGGAGGACCGCCGAGCGGTTCCGTTCTTCTCGGTGAGCAGGGCGGTCACGTGCGGTCGCCTCCGAACTTGCTCAGGCGCAGATAGACGATCGAACAGAAGAGGAGGATCACGAAGGCGACGGTGGTGAGCGCGGAGGCGTACCCGAAGTCGTGGCCCTCGATGCCGGTGTTGGCCACGTAGAGCGGCAGGGTGGTGGTCTCCCCCGCGGGCCCTCCGCCGGTGAGGGTGTAGAGCAGGTCGACGTTGTTGAACTCCCAGACACCGCGCAGCAGGGTGGCGAGGATGATCGCGTCCCGCAGGTGGGGCAGCGTGATGTGGAAGAACTGCCGCAGCCGGCCCGCGCCGTCGACCGAGGCCGCCTCGTACAACTCCTTCGAGACGGACTGGAGGTCGGCGAGGATGAGAATCGCGAAGAAGGGGACGCCGCGCCAGAGTTCGGTGACGGTGGCCGCCCAGAAGACGGTTCCGGTGTCCGAGAGCACCGACGTGCCGTACTCGCCGATCCCGGCGTCCGCGAGGTAGCGGCTGAACCCCGTCGAGGAGTTGTAGAGCAGGATCCAGATCGTGCTGGTCAGCACACCGGAGACGGCCCAGGGGGAGAAGACCATGGCCCGGGAGATGCCGCGCCCGATGAACGTCTGGTTGACGATCAGGGCGAGCGCCAGGCCGAGGAGCAGCTGGAGCGTGACCTGGGTGACGACCCACTGGGCACTGAACCCGAGCGTCGGCCAGAACTGGTCGTCCTCGGTGAACATGCGCCGGAAGTTGTCGAGCCCGGCGAAGCCGTTCCGCCACGGCTTGGTGACGTTGTAGTTCTGCAGGCTGTAGTAGAAGACGCTGAGCACCGGGTAGGCGATGAAGCCCAGCATCAGGAGGCCCGCCGGCGCGATCAGTAGATACGGCAGGCGGCGGGGGCTTGCCCGGCGGCGCCGGGTCTCTTTGGGCGGCGGTGTGGCCACGGCTGCGGTTGGGGCCATGACGCGTCTCCGATCTCTGGGAGGTGCTGGATGCGCTGGACGTTCGGGCCTGCTGGCCACTGGTGGTGAAAGCGCTTGCTATGAAGAGCTGGAGCGACCCGGGGGAAGTGAGGTGCAGAGGGGGCCCCGGCTCCGCCCGCGTACGGTCACTGACCCGCGTACGGTCGCGGGGCCCGTACAGTCACAGGGCCCGGTTCAACCCGCGTACGGGTCGGGCACCTCTCCCTGCCGGGCCAGGAACGCGAAGTCGCATCCGGTGTCGGCCTGGGTGATCTGGTCCTGGTACAGCGCCCCGTAGCCCCGCCCGTAGCGGGCCGGCGGCGGGGACCAGGCGGCCCTGCGCCGCTCCAGTTCCTCGTCGTCGACGTCGAGCCGCAGGAGCCGGGCCTCGACGTCGAGGGTGATGAGGTCGCCGGTGCGGACCAGGGCGAGCGGACCGCCGACGAACGACTCGGGCGCGATGTGCAGCACACACGCCCCGTAACTGGTGCCGCTCATCCGCGCGTCGGAGATCCGCACCATGTCCCGTACACCTTGCTTCAGCAGGTAGTCGGGGATCGGCAGCATGCCGTACTCGGGCATGCCGGGGCCGCCCTGGGGCCCGGCGTTGCGCAGCACGAGCACATGGTCCGGAGTGAGGCCGAGGGCCGGGTCGTTGATCGTGCGCTGGAGCTCCCGGTAGTCGTCGAAGACGACGGCGGGCCCGGTGTGGCGCAGCAGACGCGGCTCGGCGGCGATGTGCTTGATGACGGCCCCGTCGGGACAGAGGTTGCCGCGCAGCACCGCCACCCCGCCTTCCCCGGCCAGCGGGTCGGAGCGCTCGCGGATGACGTCGCTGTTGTGCACGGGGGCCCCGTCGAGCTGCTCGCGCAGGGTGGTGTGCGCGACCGTGGGCCGGTCCAGATGCAGTACGTCGGTGAGGCGCCCCAGAAAGCCGGGCAGGCCGCCGGCGAAGTGGAAGTCCTCCATCAAGTACCGCCCGCCGGGACGGAGGTCGGCGAGGACGGGCACCGTACGGGCGATCCGGTCGAAGTCGTCCAGGGTGAGCTTCACGCCGGACCGGCCCGCCATCGCGATCAGATGGATCACGGCGTTGGTGGAGCCGCCGAGCGCGAGAACCGTGGCGACGGCGTCCTCGTACGCCTCCGGCGTCAGGATCTGCGACAGCGTCACCTGCCGCATGACGAGGTCGACGATGCGCAGCCCCGAGGCCGCGGCCATCCGCTCGTGCCCCGAGTCGACGGCGGGTATGGACGAGGCGCCCGGCAGGGTGACGCCCAGCACCTCGGCGGCGGCCGTCAGGGTGGAGGCGGTGCCCATCGTCATGCAGTGGCCGGGGGAGCGGGCGAGACCGTTCTCCAGCTCGGCCATCTCGCAGTCGCCGATGTTCCCGGCCCGCCGCTCGTCCCAGTACTTCCACATGTCCGTGCCGGAGCCCAGCACTTCGTTGCGCCAGTGCCCGGGCAGCATCGGCCCGGCGGGCACGAAGACGGTCGGCAGGTCCACGGAGGCGGCGCCCATCAGCAGCGCGGGCGTCGACTTGTCGCAGCCGCCAAGCAGCACGGCCCCGTCGACGGGGTAGGAGCGCAGCAGCTCCTCGGTCTCCATCGCCAGCAGGTTGCGGTAGAGCATCGGGGTCGGCTTCTGGAAGGTCTCCGAGAGGGTGGAGACCGGGAACTCCAGCGGGAACCCGCCCGCCTGCCAGACCCCCCGCTTGACCGCCTGTGCCCGTTCGCGCAGGTGGGTGTGGCACGGGTTGATGTCGGACCAGGTGTTGAGCACCGCGATGACCGGCTTGCCGAGGTGCTCCTCGGGGAGGTAGCCGAGCTGACGGGTGCGGGCCCGGTGGCTGAAGGACCGCAGCCCGTCGGTGCCGAACCATCGGTGGCTGCGCAGCTCTTCGGGCGCGATACGGCCGGTTGCCGGGCCCCGGGTGGACGTGTCGGTCACAGCGCCCACTCGGCTGTCAGTCCGGCGACCTCGGCGCGCCGGGCCTCGGGCAGGACCCGGCTCGGAGCGCGTACATCGCGGCGGCAGAGCCCCAGCGCGGACAGGGCCTCCTTCACGACGGTGACGTTGTCGGCGGACTGCTCCGCGGCGCGGAGCTCCTCGAAGCGGCGGATACGCTCCCAGACCTTCATTGCCGCCACGTAGTCCCCGGCCCGCAGTGCCTCCAGCATGTCGAGGGAGACGGCCGGGGCGACGTTGACGAGACCGGAGGTGAAGCCGGTGGCGCCGGTGGCGAAGTAGGAGGGGGCGTACAGCTCCGCGAGGCCGGCGATCCAGACGAACCGTTCCAGGCCGGCGTCCCGGGCGAAGGCGCCGAAGAGGGCCGCGTCGGGGACCGCGTACTTCACACCGATGACGTTGGGGCAGGCGTCGGCGAGTTCGGCGAGCCGCTCGCCGGCCAGCCGCGGACTGCGGATGTAGGGGACGACGCCGAGCTGCGGCACGGCCTCGGCGATCGACCGGTGGTAGTCGACCCACCCGTCCTGCGCGATGTACGGGTGCACCGGCTGGTGCACCATCACCATGTCCGCACCGGCCTCGGCGGCGTGCTCGGCCGCGGCCACCGCGGTCGGCACGTCGTGACCGACGCCCACCAGGACGGTGGCGCGCCCCGCGGCCTCCTCGACGGTCAGCTCGGTGACGAGGCGCCGCTCGTCGGGGGTGAGGGCGTAGAACTCCCCGGTGTTGCCGTTCGGGGTGACCGTGCGGACGCCGCCGTCGAGCAGCCTGCGCATCAGGACGCGGTGGGTCGCGGTGTCGATACTCCCGTCCTCGGCGAACGGCGTCACCGGGATCGCCACGACGTCTGCGAGGGCCGCCTTGAGCGGTGAGTGGTCCATGCGGACTGGCCTTTCTTCGAGGTGCTGGTGGAGCGTGTCCAGCGGGCGGTTCACGCGGCGTCGCCCCCGTCTTCGTCGTCGGGGAAGGCGCGGCGCACGAACGATGCGATGTGGTGGTGCAGGGCCCCGGCGGCGGCCTCCGCGTCATCGGCGAGGGCGAGCCGCAGGATCTCGCGGTGCTCGGCCGCTTCGCGCTCCCAGGACGGGACGGCCGACCAGGCCACGGTCGACACGAGCGCCGCCTGGTCGCGGACCTCGTCGAGCATCCGGGAGAGCAGCGGGTTGCCGCAGGGCAGGTACAGGGCCCGGTGGAAGTCGCGGTTGGCCAGCGACCTGTCCGCCGTGTCGGCCGCCGAGTCGGCACGTTCCAGGGCCTCTTGGGCCGCCTCCAGCGAGGCGCCCCGGGTGATGGAGCGGCGCAGCGCCTCCGGCTCCAACAGAAGGCGCACGTCGTACACCTCCCTGGCCATGGTCGCGTCGACGAGCCGCACGGTGACGCCCTTGTACTGGCTCATCACCACGAGTCCCGTGCCCGCGAGCGTCTTGAGCGCCTCGCGGACGGGAGTCTTCGACACCCCGAACTGTGCGGCGAGTTCGGTCTCGACCAGCGCCTGTCCCGGTCTCAACTGCGCGGTGAGGATGGCGTGCTTGATGGCCTCCAGCACGTACTGGGTCCGGGACGGGATCGGGGCAGGGGCGAAGGTCATGGGTGACGGGCTCTCACATCTCGCGTATCGCGTCTCATATATGACGTACGAAGTACGACGCGATGAAGCTAGAGCCACGCGGAATGTTTCGTCAACGCTTCCGACCGAAGAACTTCTGCGCCCCGGGTGTCACTTGACGACGCCGGTGGGCGTGCTGCCCGTCGGGGCGGGCCCCGTCGGCGAAGCCGGTCTCTCCCGTGCGGTGCCGGCCCGGCCCGCCCGGCCTCCGCCGCTGGGACGTGCGCGACCCCTATGCGCGGAACTGTGCCGTAACGTCACGGGTTTCGCCGGGAATCGACGAGGTAAACGCCCTTTGAATACCCAAGCCCCGGCGTCGTTCGACGGAAACGAGACGACGTGGGGAAAAGGGATTGCATTCGATTTCAGGGCGGTCCTGGAACCGACTACCCAGGAGAACTTCATGACTTTTCTGGACGGTGACCGCAGCGCTCCTCAGGAGCCCGCCGCACCCCTCGTATCCGCGCCGGTCCCTGACCCGAAACCGACCATGCTCGAATCCATGGGAGGCCCGGCGGGATTCGTCTACTCCACCATCCCGGTCGTCGTCTTCGTGGTGGGAAATTCCCTGGGGACCACAGCGGTGGCCATCTCCGTGGCGATGGCCACCGGCGTGGTGCTCACCGTGGTGCGCCTGCTGCGCGGCGAGCGCTTCGCCTCGGCGGTCGGCGGGCTCGTCGGCGTGGCGTTCGCCGCGGGCATCGTCGCGCTGACCGGGTCGGCCAAGGACTTCTTCCTGCTCGGGATCTGGGCGGCCCTCGCCGGATTCATCGCCGCTTTCGGCTCGCTTCTGGTCCGTCGGCCGCTGACCGGCGCCGCCTGGAACCTCCTCCACGGCGGCAAGCACGCCTGGCGGGAGGACGCGGTGGTGCTGCGGGCGCACGACATCGCCACCCTGGCCGCGGCGATCGTGTTCGGTGGCCGATTCGTCGTCAAGCAGTGGCTCTACGTCCACGACTTCACCGGCTGGCTGGCGTTCGCGAAGGTCGCCATGGGCACCCCACTGACGATTGTGGCCGCGCTTGTCGCCGCCTGGGCTTTCCGGCGGAGCTCCCAACGGCTGATCCGTGAACCCTGACCGGCCCA
Organism: Streptomyces sp. CA-278952; assembly: GCF_028747205.1. Classification (NCBI taxonomy): domain Bacteria; kingdom Bacillati; phylum Actinomycetota; class Actinomycetes; order Kitasatosporales; family Streptomycetaceae; genus Streptomyces; species Streptomyces sp. CA-278952. The sequence continues at coordinate 87,688 of NZ_CP112880.1, read as the reverse complement.
AGCACACGGCGACATCATTCGGAAAGGGCGGGAAAGTGACGACCAGTATCAGCCGGGGAACGGCATTGCGCGCGCTCGGCGCATTCGAGAAGACCATCGATCTCTACATGCAGAGAAACCCTGTCCAGTTCTCCCTGGTGGCCCACATCGACCGTCAGGTATCGGCGGCGACGCTGGCACGGGCGCTGGCGCGCCTCCAGGAGCGGCATCCCCTGCTCGCGGCCTCGGTCGACCGCAGCGAGGTGGAAACCCTGTACCGCTCGGCGGAGGACGCCGTCGACGTCACGACACGTGCCGCGGGCACCCCGTGGCAGGCGGTCGTGGCCACCGAACAGACCCGCCCCATTCCGCCGGAACCGGGCCCCCTGTTGCGAGCCGTCCTGATCCCCGGAGACACGAACTGCTCCGTCGTGCTGACCTTCGCCCATCAGATCACCGACGGAGTCGGCGGCCTGCACGTGCTGCTGGACCTGATCGCGGCTCTCGACGGCGGCGAACCCGAAAGGGCCGGCGGCGTCCCGCGGGCCCAGGAGGACCTCCTCGCCGGCCTCGACGTACGGACGGACACCGGCGACGCCGCGGCTCCCGTGGTCTCGCCGGCGGAGGACGAGCGTATGAGCGCACCCGGAGAGCTCGTCCCGTTCTCCGCGCTGCTGCCGCACGTGTCCGCCCTGGCCCTGGACCGTGAACTGACCACGAGGCTCGTCGGCCGCTGCCGTACGGAGGGCATGTCGGTGCACGCGGCCCTCTGCTCGGCCGCCTCCACGGTGTTCCACCGGCGGGGCCGCGACTTCGTGCGGGTGCTGAGTCCGGTGGACCTGCGCCGCGCGGCCGGTCTGCCCGACGATGTCGCCAACCGCTTCGCGGGCGCTCGGACGGCGAGTGAGGCGACGCATGCGGACGACTTCTGGGCCCTCGCCCGGCGACACCATGCGTCGCTCGCGCGGCAACGCGCACCGCACGCGCTCCGGGCCGGTTCCGCGGCTCTCTCCGAGAACCCACCGCAGACCCCCGAGGACGCCGAGGCGATGATGGCCGCGGTCACTGCGGCCGATATCCAGATCACCAACCTCGGTGCGGCGGAAGCGCACGGACCGATCCCGCCTTCCGTCACGGCTCTCTGGGGCCCCGCGCAGATCACCCAGGTACGAGGGGAGCACGTCCTCGGCGTCGTCACCGTCGGCGGGCGCCTGCGGATGACCGAACTCACCCACGACCCCGTGGCCGGCCTTCTCCCGGAGATGGCCGCTGTTCTCGCCCAGGCATGCGCGGCCTTTGACCCGGACGCCGGCCCCACGTGACGGTTCCCGCCCACGCGGCGGGCCCGCCGGGAGCCGGCCCGCCGCGCACGACCGCACGCTCTTCCCCATCGCCCACCCCTCCACGAGGAGCGACGTTGCCCTACCTGCCCACCCGACTCCGCCCGGCGATGACCGCGGTGGCCGTGCCGCTGCTGCTTCTGGCCGGAGCCTGCAGCCCGAGCACATCCGACACCTCGCAGTCGGCGAAAGCCTCGACGAAACCACCCGGCGGGCTGGCCCGCTTCTACGACCAGGACCTCGCGTTCGGCTCGTGCAAGGGGTACGGCACCACCCCGGCGGACGAAAAGGCCTTCGCCGACCCCGGCCTTCAGTGCGCCCGGCTGGATGTGCCGCTGGACTACAGCGAACCCGCCGGCAGGAAGGGGCAGATCGCGGTGCTCCGGGTTCCCGCACGCGGCCAGTCGAAGGGGCCCTTGCTCCTCAACTCGGGCGGCCCCGGCGGCACCGGCCAGAACTTCGCGGCGCAGACCGGCACGGCGCTGGCGAAGAGCCCCGTGACCGAGAGCTTCGACCTCGTGGGATTCGACCCCCGCGGCGTCGGAGCGTCCAAACCGGCGATCAGCTGCTTCAGCGAGGAGGACTACCTCGCCGGTGACGTACGGACCGAACTCGTGCTCACGGCCGGTCGCTTCACCGAGGAGGACACCGAGCGACTCGTCGACAAGTGCGCGCGAGGCTCCGGCGGTGTACAGAACCTGGGCAGCGTCAGCACCCGCGACACGGTCCGCGACATGGACATCCTGCGGTCCGCCCTCGGCGGGAAGAAGCTGAACTTCCTGGGCCAGAGCTATGGAACCCGTATCGGAGCGCTGTACGCCGAGCAGTACCCCGGCAACGTACGCAGCATGGTCCTCGACGGCGCCGTCGACCCCCACCTCGGCAGCGAACGGCGACTGTCCCAGTACAGCGGCTTCCAACGCTCCTTCGACAAGATGGCCGAGGCCTGCGCCGCCGGCAAGGACTGCCCCCTGGGCACCGATCCGAAGCAAGCGACCGAGAAGTTCCAGAAGATCGCCCGTCCGCTGCTCGAAAAGCCGCTCACCTACGGGCAGGGGATGCGGTTCACGTACAACGACCTCATGGACGCCGTGATCTCCGGCCTCTACTACCAAGCGGTCTGGCCGAAGATCACCAAGGGCATCGCCGAGGTGCGGTCGGGCAACCCTGAACAACTCCTGGCCATCTCCGCGGCCTTCAGCGGGCGCGGCCCGGACGGGAGCGGCAGCAACTTCGACGTGGCCAACTACGCCATCACCTGTATGGACGAGGCACGCATGACCCCCGAGCAGGCGGTCGAGATGCGCGGCAGGACCTACCGGGCGGCACCGTTCGTCGACCCGGGCACCGGCACCGAAGGGGCCAGGGACACCTGCGAGTTCTGGCCGGCCGAGCCGAAGACCACGTACCCCTTCCCCGACCGCGTCGACGGGCTGCCCGCCACCCTGACGATCTCGATCACCGGTGACCCGAGCACCCCGCATCAAGCCGGTGTCAATCTGGCCGAGACCCTCGACGGCAGCCTGCTCACCGTGAAGGGGGAGCAGCACACCATCGCCGCATCAGGGGTCAATGCCTGCGTCAACAAGGCCGTGGCCGACTATCTGATCCACCTGCGCACCCCGTCCGAAAGCACCACCTGCACCCTCTGAACACCCCACCGAAGCCCGCCGACGAGCGTCTGCGCCCGGTCCGTGTCCTTCTTCCCCCGCCGAACAGCGAGGGAAGAAGGACACTGCGGTTCCGGTGGGAGGGACACCTTCGCTTCCCGGCGCGACCTGGCCGTACGCTGCCGGGGCCAGGTGCGCCCATCCCGCACCCCCGCGCTTGACCATGCCGCTGCGGCATGGTTTCCACTGGACCCCTTCGGCGCGACCGCGCCGACAACACCGGCTGCCGAGGGAGAAACCCATCATGGCGTGGAGCACCCGCGAGATCGCGGAGCTCGCCGGCACCAGCCTGAGGACGGTGCGGCACTACCACGACATCGGGCTGCTCGATGAGCCGGAGCGGCGCTCCAACGGCTACAAGCAGTACGGCGTCGCCCACCTCGTCCGGCTGCTGCGGGTCAAACGCCTCACGGCCCTCGGATTCTCCCTGGCCCAGATCGCCGCCCTGCGCGACCACGAACACCCCCGGGACGCCCTCCAAGCCCTCGATGCCGAACTGGCCGCCACCATCGAACGCCTCCAACAGGCCCGCGTCGAGGTCGCGGCACTGCTGAAGAAGACCGCCGCCACCGATCTGCCTCTCCGGTTCGCAGAGGCGGACGAATCCGCCGAACTGCCCGACCCGGACCGCTCGTTCGTCACCGTCCTGGGCACGATCCTCGGCCCGAGCGGCCTGGACGCCTACGCGGACATGCTGCGCCAGGACCCCGACGCTGTCGCCCTGGAACTCGACGACCTCCCCGCCGACGCCGACGAACCGACGCGCCGGGACCTCGCGGAACGCCTCGTGCCCTATGTTCGCGCACTGCACGTGAAACACCCCGGACTGGACGACCTCTCCTCGGACGCCCCACGCGGCCCGGAGCACACCGCGCGGACCATCGGCAGAGCGATCACCGACCTCTACAACCCCGCCCAGGTCGACGTGATGCGCCGCCTCAGGACCCATCTCGCGCGGCCGGAGGGAAACACGACCGTCTGACCCGGCGGCCCCTTGTCCACCGGTCGGTGGACAACGGGTTCAGTCGGCGGGAGGTGTCGGGCGCCGCACCCCTGCGGCCAGGATTTCCGACATGAGACACCTACCTGTACGTATGGCCCGATGGAGCGCCCGGCACGCCGGGCGGGCGATCGCCGGCTGGTTCGCGTTCGTCGTCCTGTGCCTCGTCGCCGGCATCGCGCTGGGCACCAACGAGGCCACCACCAAGGACTTCTGGGTCGGCGAGGCGGGACGCGCCGAGGCGACGGCGACCGAGGGCGGACTGGAGCGTTCCCCCACCGAGCGGATCATGATCCGGGCCAGGTCGGGGGAGCTGGACATGGCAGCGGCCGGTGCGGCGGCCCGGGACGTGACCGTGCGGATGCGGTCCCTGCCCGAGGTGGAGAGCGTGGCCGCACCCGTCCGCTCGAAGGACGGCGAGGTCCTGCTCGTCTCGGTGGTCCTGAACGGCCCGGAGCTGGAAGGCAGGACGAACGTCGTGCCGCTCCTGGAGCAGACGGCGGCGGTGGGCGCCGACCACCCCGCCCTGGTGGTGGAGGAGACCGGATCCCCCGCCATCAGCAAGGGCGTCAACGACCAGCGCGATGAGGATCTCGCGCTCTCCGAACGCATCAGCCTGCCCGTCACCGTCATCACCCTGCTGATCGTGTTCGGCTCGGTGATCATGGCGGGTGTACCGCTCCTGCTGGCACTTTCCTCGATCGCCGCTGCGATCGGACTGTCCATGGTCGCTTCGCACGTCATGCCCGACGCGGGCGTCGGGACGAACCTCATCCTGCTCATAGGTCTGGCGGTCGGCGTCGACTACACGCTCTTCTACCTGAAGCGCGAGCGGGAGGAACGGGCGCGCGCCGACGGGCGGCTCGGCCCGGAGGCCCTCGTGGAGCTGGCAGCGGCGACAGCGGGCCGGGCCATCGTGGTCTCGGGTCTCGCGGTGATCGTCTCCACGGCCACCCTGTATCTGGCCACGGACGTCATCTTCTCCTCACTGGCGACGGGGACCATCCTCGTCGTGGCCGTCGCGGTGGCCAGCTCGCTCACCGTGCTTCCCGCGCTGCTGGTCGTCATCGGCCGCCGTGCCGACCGCCTCGCTCCCCGCAGGGCCGCCCGCCGGGCGGAGCGCGGCATGCCGGCCCGGGCCGGGAAGCCGGAGACGGGGCGGGTGTTCGCCGCTCTGCTGCGCCCGGCCCGGACCCGCCCCGCCCTCACCCTGTGTCTGTCGGTCCTCGTCATGCTCGGTCTGGCCGTGCCCGCGCTCGGCCTGAAACTGATCGACCCGGGCAGGGACACCTTCTCCCGCGACATCCCGGCCATGCGTGTCTACGACCGGTTGACCGAGAGCTTCCCCGAACTCCTCGTCACCCACGAGGTCGTCACCCGCTCCACGCCGGAACAGGCGGCGCGGGTGAAGCACGCGCTGGAGGATCTCGGCCGACGGGCCCAGGCCGACCCCCTTTTCGCGCAGGCCCCGAAGAACGCGAAGAACGCGAAGAACCCGGTGGACCCGGTGGACCCGGTGGACCCGGTGGACCCGAAGGACCTGACGAACCCGGCGGCGAATCCCGGATCCCCGGAGCACTTCCACCCGACGGTCCGCACGTCGGCCGACGGCCGGATCAGCGTGCTGGAACTCTCGGTCCCCCATCCCGCGCCCTCCGCCGAGGCGATCGCGTCGCTCACCCACCTCCGCGAGGACCACATCCCCGCGACCGTCGGCCGACTGTCCGGCGTGGAGACGGCGGTGAGCGGCGACGTCGCACGGGGCCGCGACTACGTGAGTCACGAGAGCGACAAGCTGCCGCTGGTCCTCGGCTTCCTGCTGCTGATGACCTTCCTGATGACCGTGTGGGCGTTCCGCTCCGTGGTGATCGGCGCGATCGGCGTCGTACTGAACCTGCTCTCCGCCGGTGCCTCGCTCGGCATGCTGGTCCTGGTCTTCCAGGGGACGTGGGCGGAGGGGCTGCTGGCCTTCGACTTCCTCGGGGCGATCGCGTCCAGGGTTCCGCTGTTCCTCGTGGTGATCCTCTTCGGCCTATCGATGGACTACCAGGTGTTCGTGGTCAGCCGGATCCAGGAGGCCAGGCAGAACGGCATGTCCGCCCGTGAGGCAGTGGTGGAGGGCATCAACCGGTCGGCCAAGGTGGTGACCAGCGCGGCGATCGTGATGGTGACGGTGTTCGGCGCGTTCGTGGCCCTGCACCTCACCGAGATGAAGCAGATGGGGTTCTGCCTGGCCGTGGCCGTCCTCCTGGACGCCGTGGTCATCCGGCTCATGGTCCTGCCGTCGGTGCTGTTGCTCCTCGGCGAGCGTGCCTGGTGGCCGGCCCGGCGCCCCGGCCGGGTCGGACGGACGCAGGAACCCGCCGCCGGGCCCCTGGCGGAAGTAGGCTGACGCGGTGAACCAACGGCCGCAGCCCGACACCGCGTTGACCGTACCCTCACTGCACCGGTGGAACGCCGTCTTCTGGGTGCTGCTGGGCGTGGTCCCGCCGGCCCTCGCGGTCGCCGACGCACCCGGGACGACGCGCTACCCGGTGCTGGGGCTGCTGGCCGCGCTCGCCCTCTCGTACGGCGCGGTGGGGCTGTTCCCCGGCAACCCCGCCCTGCGCCCCCGCCCCTACCTGTACGTACTCGTCGTGGGCCTCGGAGCCATGTCGTACCTGCTCGACGGCAGCGCGGCGCTCTTCGTGGTGACACTGCCGCACTTCTGGATCTACACCACGAGCGCGCGCGCCGCGATCGCACTCAGCGGCGTCGCCGCGGCGGGGGTTGTCGCCGGCAACGTCGTACGGCAGGGCTGGGACGGAGAGTTCTTCACCGGCAACGTGATCTCCACGCTCATCGGGTACGCGGCCGGCGTGCTCATCGGTCTGGGGGTGCGCCACATCACCGAGGACGCCGACGAGCGAGCCCGTCGGCTGAGCGCCGAACTGGAGGAAGCACGGCTCCGGCTCATCGAGGCACACCACCGCCAGGGAGCGGCGGACGAGCGCGAACGTCTCGCGCGGGAGATCCACGACACGCTCGCCCAGGGATTCGCGTCCATCATCGTGCTCGCGGAGGCGGCCAGATCCGGTCTGGCCACCGACCCGGGCAGGAGCGGGAAGCACCTGCTCGCGATCGAGAACACCGCGCGCGAGAACCTCGCCGAGGCGCGCGTCCTCGTCGGCTCGGCCCCGGCGAGCGGTGTCGCCGCCGGCTCGGTGGCGGACACCCTGCGACGGACCCTGGACCGGTTCGCCGAGGACACCGGGACCGGTGTCACCTCCGAACTGCCGGACGTCACCTGCGACCAGCAGACCCGCATCGCTCTCCTGCGCTGCACCCAGGAGTCCCTCGCCAACATACGCAAGCACGCGGCGGCCTCCACCGTGGAGGTGGTCCTCACCGCGCAGCCGTACGGGATCGAGCTGGAGATCACCGACGACGGCGCGGGCTTCGTGACGGAGGACTCCCATGGCTTCGGGCTGCACGGAATGCGCAAGCGCCTGGCCGAGCTCGGCGGCGAGCTCACCGTCACCAGCTCGCTCGGCGACGGCACCCGCGTCCTGGCCATGATTCCCACCGATGGGCAGGGCTGAGATGTCACACGGGCCGACAGCGGAGAAGAAGCTCCGGATCCTCGTGGCGGACGACCACACGGTGATGCGTGCCGGGGTCGTCGCCCTGCTGGCGAACGAACCCACCATCGAGATCGTCGGCGAGGCCGAAGACGGGCGGGCGGCCGTCGGTCTCGTCGAACAGCTGGAGCCGGACGTGGTGCTGATGGACCTGCGGATGCCCGTCCTCGACGGGACGAGCGCCACGACGGAGGTCGTCGCCGGGCCCGCCCGGACCCGTGTGCTGATCCTGACCACGTACGAGACCGACGCCGAGATCGAGCGCGCCGTCGAGGCAGGCGCCATCGGCTACCTGCTGAAGGACGCCACCCGCGAGCAGCTGGTGGAGGCCGTCCACGCCGCGTCCCGCGGCGAGACCGTGCTGGCTCCGCGCGTCGCGGCGCGGCTGGTGGCCCGGATGCGACGGCCGACGCCGGTGACGCTGACGCCCCGGGAGGTGGATGTGCTGGGCGCGGTGGCGGACGGGCTGTCCAACGGGGAGATCGGCCGCCGGCTGGTCATCGCGGAGGCGACCGTGAAAACGCATCTGCTGAGGGTCTTCGCCAAACTCGACGTCGCCGACCGTACGCACGCGGTGGTCAAGGCACTGGAGCTCGGTCTGCTCGCAGGCCCCCGGGGGAGAGCGGAAGGCGCCTGACCTCCTTCCCGGCCGGTGCCTGCCCCCGCTCCTGGCGGGTCATCCGCGCGGGCGCGCGCCGGGGCGGTCCTCGCGGTAGAGGCCGCTGGCGAGGGCGATCGCGGTGTGCGTGGCGGGGTGGGTGGTGTGGGCGCGCCAGATGAGGTGGACGGTGACCGGGCCGGCGCCCCGGAGAGGGCGGTAGGTGATGCCGTCACGACGGTACTGGGCGGCGGTGGCCCGAGGCGTGATCCCGACGCAGCGGCCGGTGGCGATGGCGGCCAGCCAGTCGTCGATGTCCTGGGTGAACTCGACCCTCGGCCGGTCCTGCTCCGGCCACAGATCCAGAGCGGTGGTGCCGGTGCGGTGGTCGATGGCCAGGGTACGGGTCGGGATCTCGTCCAGGCGGATACCGCGGCGGCGGGCCCATGGGTCGTCGGACGCCATGGCCACGTAGCGGGCCTCGGTGCCGATCCGGGCGTGGGACCACGGCTTGAGGTCGATCGGAGCACGGATGACGGCGAGGTCGCACAGCCCCTCGGCGAGGCCGCCGGTAGGGGTGTTGTGACGGATGAGGCGCAGGTCGGTCCCGGGGTGCTGTTCGTGCCAGCGGCGCTGGAACTCGGTGGTGTGCCGGCCGAAGGCGGACCAGGCGTGCCCGATGTGCAGGCGGGTGTGCCCGGTGGTGGCCTCGCGGACGAATTCCTCGGTGCCGGCGAGCACGATGCGGGCGCGGGCCAGCGCCCGAACTCCCGCGGCGGTGGGGGCGACGCTGCGACTGGTGCGGCTCAGCAGCCGTACCCCGAGGAGGCTTTCGAGGCCGGCGAGGGTCCGGGAGACGGCGGCCTGCGACATACCGAGTGCGTGGCCGGCGTCGGTGAAACTGCCGGTGTCCACGATGGCGACCAGACACCGGAGCTGCTTCAGCTCCAGCGCACCCGCTGTGCCTCCCGACCCATCCATACGCCCATCGTATAGATACGTGCGCGGATGCATTTTGCGCAGGGGCATGGCTCTCCCATCGTCGGTGGCATGAAAACCGATACCTCTCCGGCCTCGACGCCCCGCCCGACCGGAGCCGACGGGGCGGCGCCGCCACGGGGCGCGGGGCGGGGAGCCGGTGTGGCGCTGATGCTGGGCAGCGGCCTGTCCAACCAGACGGGCGCCTCCGTCGCGGCGCTCGCCTTCCCGGTGATCGGGCCCGCGGGGGTGGTGGCGGTACGCCAGTGGGTGGCCGCCGTCATCCTCGGCGCCGTCGGCCGGCCACGGCTGCGGCACTTCACCGCCGCGCAGTGGCGTCCCGTCCTGGGCCTCGCCCTGGTGTTCGCCGGGATGAACCTCTCCCTGTACATGGCGATCGACAGAATCGGCCTCGGGCTGGCCGTCACGCTGGAGTTCCTCGGCCCGCTGACCGTCGCCCTGGCCGGCTCCCGCCGCCGGATCGACCTGGCCGCCGCCGGAGCAGCCGCGGGCGCGGTGGCCGTTCTCATGCGCCCCACGCCCTCCACCGACTACCTGGGCATCGGCCTGGCCCTCCTGGCGGCGGCCTGCTGGGCCTGTTACATTCTGCTCAACCGGACGGTCGGAATCCGTCTCCCCGGCCTGGAGGGCTCGGCCGCCGCGGCGATCGTCTCCGCTGTGCTCTACCTGCCCGTCGGCGCCTGGGTGCTGTGGCATCACCCGCCCACGCCCACCGCACTGGGCTGCGCCCTCGTCGCCGGGGTGCTCTCCTCGGCGGTGCCGTTCCTGGCCGACCTGCTGGCGCTGCGCCGTGTCCCGGCGCACTTCTTCGGCGTGTTCATGAGCGTCAACCCGGTCTTCGCCGCCCTGGTCGGCCTCGTCGTTCTCGGGCAGCGGCTCGATGTCCCCGCCTGGCTGGCCATCGCGGTGATCGTCGCCGCGAACACCGCTGCCGTGTCCACCGCACGCCGGGGAACCCCATGAAGATCACGTCGACGTCCACCGCGCGTCCGGCCCGTACCTACCGCTGCGTGACGGTGGTGAGGAAGTCCAGGACGAGCGGGCTCGCGACGGCGCGGAACTCCTCGAAGTAGGCGTGCCGCGCTCCGGGGATCAGGTGCAGACGGGCGCCGGGGACACGTTCCGCGAGCAGGGCAGCGTTGGCGGCCGGGTTGAGCAGGTCATCGGTGCCGTGCACGACGAGAGTGGGCGCGCCGATAACCGGCAGCAGCTGCCACGCGTCGTGCTGGTTACTGGCCGCGAGATGGCGCCGTTGGGCGTGGGCGGGCATGCCGGGGTCACCGAGCGTCCGGTACGGTCCGGGGTTCGCCGCCAGCCAGGCAGGGGTGTACATCAGCTCCAGCAGGGCCCGCCGCGCCGCACCCGGTCGCGTCTGCACCAGGGACCTGCGCACGTCGTTGGTGCGTTCGACGGCGTGCGGGCCACCGGGCGATGTGCACCCGAGCACCAGGGCGCGTACACGTTCGGGATGGCGCGCCGCGAGCTGCTGGGCCACCCGCCCGCCCATGGACGTCCCGTAGACATCGGCCCGCTCGATACCGAGGGCGTCGAGCACCGCGATCACGTCCAGGGCGAACAGCTCGGTTTTGTAGGGCAGATCGGGCTTGTCGCTCTCCCCCGTGCCCCGGTAGTCGAACGTGATGGTGCTGCGGACGCCGTGGAAGTCGCCGCGCACCGAGTCCCACCAGTGGTGGTTGTTGGCCTGCCCCGCCAGGAGGAGCAGGGGAGCAGCCCGGTCGCCCTGGACCTGATAGGCGATACCGACCCCGTCGGGCGTCGTCGTGTGCGGCATACGCGTCCTCACTCCTCATAGGCCGGTGGCCGGGGGAGCACCGACCTGTTCGAGCGCGCCGGCCAGGTCGTAGTTGAACCAGCTCTCGGCGATCCGGCCCTGCTGGAACCGCAAGGTGACGTGACCGGTCGTCTCGAACGCTCTGCCGCTGGGCGGGTTCCCCCGGTAGTCACCGGTGTGGCGGCCGTGGATGACGAATCGGGAACAGACGAGATCACCTTCGGCCACCAAGCTCTGCGCGGTGTGGGTGACTTCGAAGGCCTCGCGGACCTCTCGGTACGAACGCCTGGCCTCCGCGAGGCCCACGGTCTCCTGCTCCATGTTGGGGTCGTGCTCGGCGTAGTCGGCTGTGCAGTGGTGTGCGTAGACGGACTCGCGGTCGTCTTCTGCTGACTCTTCCAGAAACCGGCGGGCAAGCGATTTGGTGTCCATGACCCCGTTCCTACCTCCCCTCACCGGTCCGGCCGTGCCTCTTCACCCTCTGCCCGGCGGGTTTCTGGGCTGCCCGGTCGAATCGGAGCGGAGCTCCGCGCAGGATGCCGGCCGCGCTGCGCCTGCTCCCTTCAGCGGCCTCTCGACGCCGCGCTGACGCGGGGCACCGATCAGCGTACCGACGGCGCACACCGCGGAACCGGGACGCACGACTATCGACTCCGTTCCCGGTCCTTCTCCGGCAGCAGCGCCAGCACCGCGACGACGGCTCGATGATCGGTGCCCGGCACGGTTCGCTCGCCCACCGAGACTCCTGCGAGACCCGGACCGTGCAGGACGTGATCCAGCTGGACCACGGGTGGGACGAGGGCACGGCCGACGGGCCACGTGGGCGCCCACCCGTGGCCGAGCTCGGCATGCGTGTCCGTGAGGCCGGCCGCGAGCAGGTCCCGCATCGGAGCATGGTCGAGGGAAGCGTTGAAATCACCCAGGAACACGGTGTCCGGGCCCGCGCGCCGTGCCAGAGAGGTGAGCGCGGCCATGTCCCGGGTCCACCGCTCCGGGCTCCCGAGGGGGTAGTAGGTGTGCACCGCCACGAACTGCACGCTACGTCCGCCGACCGTGACCTCGGCGACGGTCTGGGGCCAGGCGGTGTCGGCGTGCGTCGTACCGGCTTCGCCGAGCGGGAGCCGTGAGTAGACCGAGGAGTCGTACTCGGGGTGGAGTTCCTGATGCGGCAGCAACGCGCCCAGGCCCGCCCTGTCGAGGGCTTCCACGCCGCCCGGCGGCATCTGCTGCACCGCCAGAACGTCGATCCGCTCCGTACGGACCAGCCGCACCACGGCCTTGGCGTCGGCGGCGCCACCGTTGGTGTTGATGGTGGCCACACGCAGCTCGACCGCACCTTCGGGCACCTGCGGGCCATCGGAGAGGAACCGCGGGGCCAGCAAGACCGCGTGAGCCATCACCAGGACTGCGGTGCCGGCCAGGGCCCATCGGGACCGCAGCGCCGGAACAGCGGCCATCAGCAACAGCACCAGTACACCGATGACGGTCGTCCAGGGAAAGAGCACGATCGGCATCGCCAGCGGTGTTCCGGCGTCGAGTCCTGTCAGCCGGACGACGAGCAGAGCGGCGGGCGCGATGAGCGCGACCCCGCAGCCCAGCAGCCCCCATCGCCGTCCGCGACCACCGGCCCGCCGCCTTCTCTCAGCGGGCGGGGTTTCTGTAGCCGTGTGCGTCACTTGTTCCCATCCTGGAGTCGTGCCCGGTGGGCTGAAGGCGATGGCCGGATCCCGGACGGAGACGTCTGTGCATGCTGCGTGGTTCCGCCGGTTCCAGCGTGGTGCCGGCGAGACCGAGGGTCGGTGCGCGTTGGAATCGCCGGAGGAGAAGCCGGCCAGGTCCAGGATGGCCGATCGATCTGGCCTGCGGGTTCGGGGGGCTCGACACCGAAACGCATGATTCTCCAGCGATTCGATCAGCCGTCAGGTGCGCCTGACGAGGGACAGGGACATAGGCACGACGGCATCCCACCGCGGCCCTGATACCGGGCGTACCGCCGTGGGGGTAAGGCCTGGGTTCGTGCAGGGGAATCATTTGGCGGGGGCCCGGGCGTCGGCGTCCGAGGCTGCGGCGGGTGCCGGCCAGGCGGCGATCTTATCGGTCACCGCTGAGGCGTGGGTGTTGAGGTGGAAGTGGCCGCCGGGGTAGACGGTCATCTCGCGGGTGCTCGTAGCGGTAGGTTTCAGCGGCTCTGTAGTCAGCACGGATCGAGGGCACGGCCATGCGCGGAGCCACCTCGTCGAGGCGACCGAGGCCCCCGGACCGTGCCCGAACAGCGCCGCGGCTCGTCCTGCCACGGGTCGATGACCTCGACGATGTGGTCGGCCAGTTCCTGCACCGTCTCCACGTACGGTTCGTACCCGCGGTCCTGCCTGCCCGGGTACTGCAAGGCCAGGGTCTCGACGCGCGGGGTGAGACGTTGGGAGACCGGGTGGAAGCAGTTCGCGGAGCCTCGCGCGTGCGGGAGGCAGAGCAGCCGGAGCGGTGCCTGGGGTGCGGGAGGGAAGGGGCGCACGTACAGGTCGACCGAGTTGCCCGTCGCCCCCTGATCCCGCTCGTGAAGGGCATCCCGCCGGTCCGCTCGCGCCGCGGCCGGCGGCGGCGCAAGCCCGGCAAGCACCACGCCGACAAGGGCTACGGCTACGCCCACCTGCGTCGATGGTTGCGCGAACGCGGCATCATCCACCGCATCGCCCGCAAGGGAGTCGAGTCCTCGCAACGGCTGGGCCGCCACCGCTGGACCGTCGAACGCACTATGGCCTGGCTCGCCGGAGGCCGCCGCCTTCACCGCCGCCACGAACGCGAAGCCGACCACTTCCTCGCCTTCGCCAGCAGCGCCTGCACTCTCATCTGCTACCGCAGGCTCACTTCCTGATTCGGCGGCGTGCTATCGGACGAACGGATGCGCATTACGCGCCCTCGACAGGCAGTCCCGCAATGAACTCCGAAAGATCGGACCCTTCGGGCGGCGCCTGCCCGGGCAGGAAGCGCTGGTAGTGGTCCGCTACGAGACGACGCAGGTCTGCCTCAGCCGATTCATCATCGCTGAGCTCAAGGGTGACCTGATGCGGCTCACCCGTCATACGCAGCGGTCTGGCCAAGGCGTCGAACCCCAAGGCGCACTCGTCGGGCACCTCCCACCATGCCTCGGCGGACGCTCGGTCCTGGAGGACGTACATGTGGTAGTCGTCATCGAAGAGGACCACGGGGCCTATCGGTGTAGTCACTCGTGGAGTATGTACCAGCCTCCACGTCAGATGGGCGCCGCAATAGCCTGAACCCTATGTTCATGCGCCAAACGAGATGGCTCCTATAGCCGGGCGGAGGGGCCGCCCGCTCCACGACGAAGAGCCCGTCAGCGTACTGACGGGCTCCCGCGGGTTTGCAGCTAACCTGCCATCAGGTCAGATCGTCGGCGTCTCGTCCATGATCTCCTTGTGCGGTTCGACGACGAACTTCCAGCCCTCGCTGGGCTCGAGGAACCGTACTCGCGTAGGGAAGATGTCCAGGGCGCGGCGGTCGCGGTTCTGGTTGTTCGCGTTCTTGCGTCCCCGGGCGGGCTCCTCGTACAGGTCGACCTTGACGTTCGGTACTTCGACGACTTCCTCGCTCCAACGCTGGACGATCCCCGCGCCGAATGCTTCCCGGGCCGCGGAATAGAGAGATTCCAAGGACTCCTTGCTTCCGCCGGGAACAAAGAGGGCCAGGTTCAGAAGAACGCCGGCACTCTGGAGAACCTCGATTGACTCCCCAGCCTTGTCCGCGATCCAGATCCCGCCCTCTTCGGCATTATCCGGAAGGAGGTGAATCTCCTCGCCGAATGCCGTTCGCACGATGAAGGACCCGCCCTCGAAACTCTTTCCCGGTTTCGTAAGGAAAGCTGGTGCGTAGCAGTCGGGGGAAACGCCATCCATACCCGCCAGGACGAAGACGCCGTCCTGCGGACCCAAAGCTGAAGTCTCCTCGGCTGTAAGACGCCGAGCCGTAAGCTTCTCAGTATTCACGCCATTCCCCTTTTATCGCGTCGTTCTACTAAACCATCAAGACTCTATCATGTAAAGGACCAAAGACGGCCCTTAGGTGCCCTATACCGGCAGGAAGCCGAACGCGGAGAAAGCGTTCGGCATATGGAACGTCTACAGTCTATACGTGGAGGCCCCGAAGGAATGGAGTCTATGTTGCTGGGTGGCAACTTCTGCCGAATGCAACTCGTCCTTTCAGGTTGCGGCGCTTCCCGCTCTGAGCCAAGGTCGGAGGCCGGCAGGTACGTTCGGGTGGTCGAGGGCGTGAGGCGAGTCGGAGAGGAGGGTATGAGCGGTGGTCGGATTCACGAGCGAGCGCACGGCTGATGAAGCGCTGGTATTGCCGCATTGGCTGGAGAAGCTTCATATGACGGACCTCAGTCGTGTTGTCGACTAACCGGCGGTCTGGGCGCCGATCCATCGGATCGCCGGGAGGTTGGACAAAGCGCCGCCTGAGCTGTTCGCGCCCGACTACGACCGGCGACTTGAAGCGGCTCGTCAGCGGTTGCGGCCGGAGGGCTGAGGGACTGGTTCGACCTCCTCATCTGGCAGTGGCGGGTTGGGGTTCGTGGGAGGTTTCGTCGCGGAGCATGGCGAAGAGGGCGTCCGCCATCAGCCACGAGGGCCTGCGCATCTTGCTTTGCGAGAAAAGACGTCTCCATTCGACGCCTGAACCCATGAACCTGTCAGTGGCGGGCGACCTGTAACCGCTACGGCGGAGTACGGCTCATGCCGCCGCGCTGGACCTGTCCCAGGACAAGCTCTACGGCCACGTCAGACCGGTCGAGAAGCGGATGCGGTTCCTGCGGTTCTGCCGCTAACTGCGCAGCCTCTATTTTGCACCGTGCGGATCGCGATCGTCAGCGGCGACTTCTTCCGCACCTGGCCGCGAAGGAGTGCCAGCGCGTCGGCACCGGGACAGCGGCGAATAGCGTCGATGTGGCATAGACCCCAGCCAACGGCTCCTGGCTCAACCACATCGAATCCCAGTTCACTGACCTGCGCTACCTCGCCCTCGACGGCACCGACCACGCCGACCACACGCAACAGAGCAGCATGATCCGCCGCTACCTCACTTGGCGAAACCGCTACGCCAACGACCAACGCCTACGCGCCGTCGTCGAGAGGGCAAACGTTGCCTGATCCGGCCCTGTTGGTGCCGTGGCATCGGGCTCGGCCTCTATAGTCCGATGCGCCGATGGGTGTACTGGGCGATTGTCCGCGCGCACGACGTTCCTGAGTGGTGGTCGGGCGAGGCTGGAAAGCACCGCCGACGTCGGTGGCCGGATCGCCTTCACCGTGAGCGCCAAGAGGAAGGACTTTCTGATCGACTCCGGTGCCGCACCGACTCATCCCGCATCCGCACGCACGGCTTCCGGGGCTATGGGCCGCGCAATGGGCGGCAGCTTGATCGTGGCGGTGGTCTCGGCGTCGGCAACGGCCTCGGACTTGTTCTGGCGGACGTCGCCGGAGCTGGTGCCCTGGCCGCCCGGCTGATCGCCGCGGTCCTGGTCACCGTCATGGCTGTGCCGTTCGTCCGGTGTGCGGGGCGCTAGCCTTGGGGTGCTTGGTTGGGCACCGGCGTGGAACGGTGGTGGGCGGTCTGGATCGGGTGCCCTGATCAGGCCGGTTCCGGCTGCCGGGCAACGGGCCTGGGTCCACCGCGTGGCAGGCCACCCGTCAGCTCGGTTGCAGTACTACGCCGAGAACGATCGGCGCTGGAACGGACGGAGCGTCAGGACGGCCCCGATCACCACTCCAAGACTCCCTGGGCATCACCGTTGAGTTCACCGTGCCGCGCCCGCAGCAGGCTATTCACCGCCGCCCGTGCCTCTCTGGTCCGCTCCAGCGTCGCGCGGACCTCCGGGTCCACGGTGTGCATCAGGGTGCCTTCACCCACGGAGTGGCGCAGGAGCTCGGCCCGGATCAGCCGATTGCTCTCGCGTAGATGCCCCAGCAGCCGGGAGCGGGTCCCGGCTGCCAGGACGTCCGCCTCCCCGGCGCCCCGGGGTGGGGCGCTCAGCTCGCGGGGCAGCTCGAACGAATCGTCCCGCAGATCGATTCCCGCTTTGTACGCCTCCTGGCCCAGCCGCACGGTCTCCTCGTCGAACCGCTCCAGATCCGTCGGCCGACAGGCGTCGAGTTCCTGGACGGCACGGTCCAGTGCGTCGAGCCAGGCCCGGCTCGTCACTCTGATCAGCAGTAGGCGGGCGGTCTCGGCCTCCCGCCAGAGCGCCAGCTTCTCGCTCTCCTGTTTCAGCGACTGGCGCCGGTGCAGCCGCAGTGGGCCGTAGACCCCGCCGAGGGCGGTGAGTCCAGCACCCACGAGTGCCCCGATCGCTCCATATAGTGCCCCGATGTCTGCCACACGTCCCCTTTCCGGAAGCGGGCGACTCGTTTGCAGAGTCGGCTAACTCGCCTCCGTGTCCGGTAGGTTGATCAGAGCGTACGTTGGCGTCCCCGTCGGCGGGAGGCCATGAAGGGGGCGGGCCGTGCTGAGAGCGCTCGGAGTCACATCCCCGCGGCAGATCGGTCCCTATACGGTGCTGGCCCGACTCGGCGGTGGCGGGATGGGCGATGTCCATCTCGGTTGCCGGGAGGGGGAATACCGGCCGGACGCGCTGGTGGCTGTGAAGACGATGCGCCCGCATCTGGCAGACGTCCTCTCCTTCCGTGAGCGGTTCCGGCGGGAGACGGACCTGGCCGGTACCGTACGGGGCCCCTGTTTCGCCGTGCCGGTGGCGGCCGACGCAGACGCCGACCCGCCCTGGCTGGCCACCCGCTATGTCGCGGGGCCCACCCTGGGCGCCGCCCTCCGGCGCGGCGGACCGCTGCCCGAGGACGCGGTTCGGGCTCTCGGCGCTGATCTCGCTCGGGCCCTTGGGGCACTGCATGCCGTGGGAATCGTCCACCGTGATGTGAAGCCGGGCAATGTGCTACTTGACCGCGACCGGGCGCTCCTCATCGACTTCGGTCTCGCCCGCACGCCCGGAGGCACCACCACCAGCGAGGGCGATGTACTGCTCGGCACACCCGACTTCATGTCCCCGGAGCATCTGCGGAACAGCCGGGGGGCGACCCCCCGGTCGGACGTGTTCAGCCTGGGCGCGCTGCTGTGCTTCGCGGCGACCGGTGCGAAGCCGTTCGGCAGCGGACCGGCCGCCGCCGTACAGCACCGGATCTCCGCAGGGCTCCCAGCGCTCGACGCGGTGCCCGACGGGCTCAGGGACGCCATCGGGCGCTGTCTGGACCCGATTCCGGACCGCCGCCCCCGGCCCGAGGAACTGGTGGAGTGGTGGGGCGCAGACGCCCGGTGGGCCGGCTGGCCGAACCCCGTACAGGAGCATATTGAGGAGTACCGGCGGGAGGCCAGGGAGGTGTGCGCACGGGAGGCGCCTCTCCTTGCTCCAGGGCCTCCGGAAGCGCAGGACGAGGTCGTGCCCCGATTTCCGGAGGCATGGAACGGGTGCCGGAGGCGGCGGGCGGCCCTGGCCCTGACCCTCGCGCTGGTGTCGGTGGCCGGCACGGGTATCTGGCTGTGGCGGGCCGGTCCCGAGGGGGGAGGTACGGACCCAGCCCCGGCCCAACCGGGTGGCGTGGCGCAGCCGGCCGGTGTCGACGACCGTGGCACGGCCGATTCCTCCCGCGTCCTGCCGCCGGGCCCCCGTGGCACCCCGGCAGGATGGCGGCCGTGGCGCGCCGGGCTCGCAGGGCCCGCGATGGGCTGCGCCGCCGGGGCGGAGGTGCTCGTCTGCCGACTCACGGACGGCACTTATACCGCGCTGGATCCCGCCCGGGGGCGGACGCTGTGGACCATCGGCCGGTACGACCCCGACACGTACGCCTCCATCAGTCCGACGGGCTCCACCGTCTACCCGGCAGGGAGCACCCAGCCGACAGTCCACGGCCGGTACGTCGTCCTCAGCACAGACGGCTGGCTCCAGATACGCGAGGCGCGCACCGGGAAGCTCCGCTGGGAGCGGGAAGCGACGGGTGCGCTCGCCGCCCGGTCCCGTCCGCTGGTCGGCGACGGCATGGTGTTCGCGGTGACCCCGCAGAAGAAGGCGGCGTCCAGCG
The DNA here is from genome assembly GCF_028747205.1 of Streptomyces sp. CA-278952. Lineage (NCBI taxonomy): Bacteria > Bacillati > Actinomycetota > Actinomycetes > Kitasatosporales > Streptomycetaceae > Streptomyces > Streptomyces sp. CA-278952. The sequence goes on along the minus strand of NZ_CP112880.1, from coordinate 68,594 downwards.
CCACTCCCCACTTCGCGATGACGGCCTTCGCCCTGTCGGACGGCCGAAAGCTCTGGACGAGGACTCTCGCCACGGAGGAGCTCAGCCGTGCCCACATGCGGGACTTCGAGCCCGTCGCGTACGCCGACGGTCTGATCTACGCGCTGAGCAACGGCGGCCTCGTTTCCTACGACGGGCGTACAGGCGCCGCACGCGGCCAGGTGAGGAGCGAGGCCAAGGAGTGCGACGTGCTGGCGGTCGCGGGACGGACCGCGTTCTGCTCTCACCGGAAGGGCCAGGACACCGGCCCCGGCCGCCTGCTCCTGCACCGGCTCGACGCCGTCACCCTCCAGCCGGCCGGTCGGCCGATATCGCCGAAGGGGCCGCCGATGGGGGAACTCGCCCGGCTCGCCGCCGTCGACGACCGGGCCGCTGTCGTCCTCGACCCGGGCTCCGGAACGATGGAGACGGAGGAGGGGATGACGACTCCGGCAGTAGTCCTGCTCGATCCGCGCACCGGCGCGGAGCGCGGCCGGTATCCGCTCCGGCCCGGCGTGAGCTCCTTCCTCGGGCCGGCCGGCCAGGGCCAAGAGTTCACCGATCCGATGATCGTCGGTGATGCTCTCCTGTACGCGGACCATTCGGCCCTGCGCATCATTCCGTTGACGGCGGGCGGGCGTCCCGGGCGGGAACATGTGGTGCCGGTGAAAGGGGCGCCCGGCCCGCGCCCGGAGGACCGGTACGACCCCATGGGCGGAACCAACCTGGCGCGGGAGATCAGACCGCCCGTCATGATCCCGCTGGGGAACGCCCTCCTGATCGTCTACGACAAGGGGACCGTCGTCTCCGTACCCCTGCCGGAGTAGGCGGAGCCACTGTGCTGGAACCCTTTCCCCCGGATCGCCCGGCCCGGCAGGTCGGCCCCTACCGGTTACTCGGCCGGCTCGGTAGCGGCGGCATGGGCGAGGTACACCTGGCCTGCCACGCCACCGCCCTCACCGCCGACCCGGCGCGCATGGTCGCGGTGAAGACGATCCGCGGAGACCTGGAGCTGGACAGCCGGTTCCGGCGCCGTTTCGCCCGGGAGTACGCCGCCGCCCGGGCCGTCCGCTCCCCGTACACTGCCGCCCTGGTGGACGGCCGCGCCGACGACGAGGACCCCTGGCTGGCCACCACATACGTACCGGGCCCCTCACTCGCGGAAGCGGTCGGCCGGAGAGGGCCGCTGGATGAACCGGCGGTCCGGGCCCTGGGCGCGGCGCTCGCCGACGCGCTGCGCGGGGTTCACGCCGCCGGTCTGCTGCACCGGGACCTCAAACCCGACAACATCTTGCTCTCCGCCGACGGCCCCCGGCTCATCGACTTCGGGGTCGCCCGCGCGTTCGACGCCTCGGCGCTGACCCGGGCGGGGACGCCGGTGGGGACGAAGAGCTTCATGGCGCCGGAGCAGCTCGCCGGCAGGCAGAGTCTCACGGCCGCCACCGATGTGTTCTCGCTCGGCATATCGCTGTACTTCGCCGCGACGGGACGGAATCCGTTCGCCTTCATCCGGGAGGCCCGGGAGAAGGACGACCGGATCGCGGAGCTGCTGACGGATGTCCCGGCCGGACTACGCCCCGTGCTCACGCGGTGTCTGCATATACGCCCGGCCGGGCGGGCGACCCCGGAGTGGATCGCCGAGCAGTGGGCGGTGCCGGCCGGCGCGTTCCCCTGGGCGCCCGGCGTCCGGGCGCTGATCGCCGGGGATGAGGAGGCGGCCCGGCGGTGTGGCGCGGCGCTCATGGCGCCTCTGACGACCGCTGACCGGAACGCACCGGTCCCGCACTCGCCGACGCTGCAGGGCAACGCTATCCGGCCGGCGTCGGCGCAGCGAAAACCGCGCCAGGCGCTGCGCGCAGCGCTCAGGATGCTGAGCGTCACCGCGGCACTTCTGGTCGTCTCGGCCGACGAACCGGAGAAGCCCACGCCGAAGAAGCACGCCGCCGCCCTGCCCGCCCATCTAGCCCCGTACACAGGGGAGGGACGACCGAGGGACTTCGGGAAGGGAGCCGTGTCCCGGCTGCACCGCCCGGCGTACTGGTCCCCCTGGACCGGCCGTGCCCAGACGCGGACCGGGCCGTGCGCGCTCGACGGCACAGTCCTGCTGTGCGCGAGCAAGGGGGGAGCACTGACCGCCCTGGACGCAAATTACGGCCATACGCTCTGGTCGCACAGAGGTGACACCTCGGCAGCGGGAGCCACCGCCGCCAACCTCGGCGTTGTCGCGGGCGTGGCATACGTCAACGGCCCCCGGGGGACGGACGGATACCGCGTCCGGGACGGCGTCCGGGTCGCCCATCATGACCCGCCGCCCGGCCGCTACACGATGGGCGGTGCGGAGACGCTAGACGGGGTCATGTACTCCGTCTACGCAGGCCCCTTCAACGGCGACGGGACGGGGCTGCTCACGGCGCGAAAGCTGGATTCCGGAGACGAAGGACGAGGGGGCGGCGGACGAGAGCTGTGGCGCATTCCCGTTCCCGGCGGCCCCCAGCAGCCGCTGGTGGCCGGAGGCCGTGTCTACGTGCCACGGCTCCTCGAGGGGCTGGTCTCCTACGACGCACGGACGGGGGGCGACCGCGTCGACAGCGACGGCGTCTCCTGCGAGTGGGGGCAGGTGCGCGACGGCCGGCTGGTGTGTGTGGGTGCCGACGAGCGGGGCGGTGTGCACATTCTGGACGCGCGCACACTGAAGCGGCGTTCGCTGATAGGCCGGGGTCGCCATATGAGGTCCAGCCCCGCGCTCGGGCCCGGCGGCCTACTGGCGATCGGCGACGGAAAGACCGTCTCCCTGCATAACTTGGCCACCGGGCGGACCTTGTGGTCCGAGTCCGTGGAGTACCTGGATGGCAACCCCGGACCGCTGTACTTCGCGGACGACCGGCTCATCCTGGTCAACGGAGCGGAGATCATGAAGTTCGCCGTGTCGTCCGGGGAAGCCCTCACCGCGCAGTACCCCGGACCGAAGGACTGGGAGACGGATGAACTGCTCGAGAACGGCGAATGCCTCGCCGTCGGCGGGATTCTCTACGTCACCTTCTCGGACGGAACAGTCGTGTCCGGGTACCTCTAGTGACCTGGGTCAGAGGTTTGGCGTTAGTTGGTTATGAGTCGTCCGGGGCCGAAGATTCCGCCGTTGTCACTGACCGATGCTCAACGGGCTGTGCTGGCGGGCTGGGTGCGTCGGCGGACGACCGCGCAGGCGCTGGCTCAGCGGTCACGGATCGTGCTGGAGTGCGCGGACGGCCACTCGATCATGGAGGTGTCCCGTCGGCTGCGGGTTGCGCCGGACACCGTCCGCACCTGGCGGCGGCGTTCCCTGGAGAACGGCTTGGACGGCTTGTGTGACGAGCCCAGGCCGGGTGTCCCGCGGAAGATTACCGACGTGGATGTGGAACGAGTGATCGTCAGAACGCTCGAGGAGACACCGAAGAACGCGACGCACTGGTCGACACGCTCGATGGCCGCCGCGACGGGCATGTCGCAGTCGACGGTATCCAGGATCTGGCGGGCGTTCGCTCTGGCCCCGCACCGCTCGCAGACCTTCAAGCTCTCCACCGACCCGTTCTTCATCGACCCGTTCTTCATCCACAAGGTCCGCGATGTCGTCGGCCTCTATCTCGACCCGCCGGAGAAGGCTCTGGTTCTCTGCGTGGACGAGAAGTCGCAGATCCAGGCCCTGGACCGGTCCCAGCCGGTCCTGCCGATGATGCCCGGGGTTCCCGAGCGCCGAAGCCACGACTACATCCGCGCCGGCACCACCACTCTCTTCGCCGCCCCGGAAGTCGCGACGGGCAAGGTGATCGGATCGCTCCACCGCCGCCACCGGGCCGTCGAGTTCAAGAAGTTCCTGGCCAAGCTCGACAGGGAAGTCCCGGCCGGCCTTCAGGTCCACCTGATCCTCGACAACTACGCGACGCACAAGACGCCCGAAATCAAGAAGTGGCTGCTGGCACAGGGTGCCCCGGAACTCTTCGCTCCGTTTACCCGCCACATTTAGGTCTAGACCTTTCTTCGTCGGTGGTGGTCTTCCGGTTCGGAGGTCCAGCTGCCGGGGCGGTCGCGATTGTGCGCGGGGATGGGCCAGAGGGGGTTGGCGCGCCTTCTGTACCCAGGTCAGGGGAGCGGGTTCTGCAGATGCTCCTCCGGGGCCAGTGTGCTGCCCCGCTCGAACTCGGCCTGGTAGCGGGTTTCGCCCAGCGCATCCCTGACCCGGGTGGTGATGCGGTCCACGTCGAAGCGCTCGCCGCCCCGCAGGGGCGCCTGGACCGACTGCCTGGCCGCCGTGGCCGCCCCGAGCAGGCGGGCGGCGTGCTCGGAGTGGCCGGCCAGCGACTGGGCCCCGGCCAGGCCCTCCAATGCCAGCGCCACCGCCCGCGGGTTCCCGGTGTCGCGGGCGGCGGCGTGAGCGTCCAGTTGCAGGGCCAGGGCGGCCGGGGCATCGCCTCGGGCCTCCGCGACGAAGCCCAGCTCGGCCAGGATCACCGAGGGCCTGGCCGGCTCGTAACCCATCTGGCGGTGCAGGTCGAGCACCCGGGTCAGATGCCGCTCGGCCGCACCGAGGTCTCCCGCCCGGCGCGCCCCGAGGGCGAGGCCGATCTCGGCATACTGCTCCCCGAAGCTGTCCGACTGCCCGGCAGCGAGCCGTGCCGCGCGCTCATGGAACTCCTCGGCCCGAGGCAGGTCCCCGGTCAGCAGCGAGACCCGGCCGAGGCCTGAGAGCTGGAAAGACGCCTGCGGCCAGAGCCCCAGGTCCTCCGCCATCCGCAGGCCCTCCCGGTACAGCCGCCCGGCCCGCTGGTAGTCGCCCACGGTTTCGGCCAGCGTCCCGAGCGGCACCGATGCCTGGAGCTGCCCCCACTGGTCGCCCAGCTCACGGAAGAGCGCGAGGCTCTGCTCGCCGTCCCGCCGCAACGCGTTGAGGTCGCCCCGCTGATTCGCGTGGAAGGTCCGGCTGCCCAGGGCCGCCGCCATACCCCAGCGGTCGCCGAGCGACCGGAAGGTGGCCAGCGCCCGGTGGACCAGCTCCTCGCTCGGCCCCACGTCGCCGATCCCGTAGAGGCTGGACCCGAGGAACCACTGGGCCCGCGCCCGCCCGCCCGGATCGTCCAGCTCCTCGTACGGCCGCAGCGCCGTGCGGTACTCCGCCACCGGGTCGCCGACGCCGCCGAGCACCAGCTTGAAGCCGCCCAGCAGGGCCGTGGCCTTGGCCACCGCGGCCGGCTCCGCCCCACCGAGGGACAGCGCCACGGTCAGAGACCGCTTCGCCTCGTTGCTCCGGCCGCGCAGGTACCAGTACCAGCTGAGGGCGTTGGCGAGACGCAGCGCGCAGTCCGCGTCGCCGAGCTGCGCCGCGTAGTCGAACGCGGTCCGCAGATTCGCGGTTTCGGCGTCCAGGCGATGCAGCCACTGCCGCTGGCCGTGGCCCCGCAGATGCGGCTCGGCGCGCTCGGCCAGACCGGTGTAGTAGTCGCAGTGCCTACGCCGGAGGTCCTCGTACTCGCCCTTCTCCACGAGGCGTTCGATGCAGTATGCGGTGACCGATTCGAGCAGCTGGTACCGGGGCCCGTCCGTCCCGTCGGTCATGACCACCAGTGACCAGTCCACCAGCCGGGCGACGACGTCGAGCACCTCCGTACGGTCCAGGTCCTCCGCCGCGCAGATTTGCTCGGCGGCGTCAAGGGTGCAGCCGTCGGCGTGTACGGCCAGCCGCCCGAGCACCACCCGTTCCTGGTCGCCGAGCAGCTCCCAGCTCCAGTCGATCACGGCCCTCAGGGTGCGCTGCCGCGCCGGGGCGCTGCGCGCGCCCACCGCGAGCAGATGGAACCGGTCGTCCAGGCGCGCCGCCAGCTCACGTACCCCCAGCGCCCGCACCCGGGTGGCAGCCATCTCCAGGGCCAGCGGAATGCCGTCGAGGCGCCGGCAGATCGAGACGACCGCCTCGACGTTGCCCGCGCCGAGTACGAAATTCGGGGCCGCCGCTGTCGCCCGCGCCACGAACAGCTCCACCGCGCTGTACCGGCGTACGGACTCGGGGTCGAGCTCCGCCGTGGGCTCGGGCCCTCGCAGCGGCGGCACCTCCTGGAGGTATTCGCCGGTGATACCCAGGGGCACCTGACTGGTGGCCATGATCCTCAAGGCAGGCACGGCCTTGAGGAGTTGGTCGGTCAGCTCGGCGACCGGGCCGACCACATGCTCGCAGTTGTCGAACACCAGCAGCGCCGGCCGCTCGCCCAGCGCCTGGGCAACCCGGATGGTCATCGAGGGCGCCGCGCCCCCGGACCCCGGTCCCGAGGCCGTGTCGTCCCGGACCCGGAGAACCGACCCGAGCAACTCGTGCACCGCGACCTGCGCGGCGGCTGCACCCTTCCCCCGGTCGGCGCTCGACGGGGAGGGGTCGAGCGCACCGAACTCGACTAGCCGTACGCCGCCGGGGAACTCGGCTCCGACCTGCGCGGCGGTCGATAGCGCCAGCTGTGTCTTGCCCACCCCGCCCGGACCGATGAGCGTGACCAGCCTGTTCGCGCCCAGCACCTCCCGGAGCTCGCCGAGCGCCTCGGCCCTGCCGATCAGGCCGGTGAGGGAGGTCGGCAGGTTCGTCGGCGGGCTGGCCGCGGCAGTGTCGGGTTCGGGGGCGGTCAGCGCCGCGTCCTGGGTGAGGATCGACTGGTGCAGGGCCGCCAGCTCGGGGCTGGGGTCAAGACTCAGGGTTTCGGCCAGGTGTTTACGCAGGTCGGCGTAGCTGCTGAGGGCCGCACTCTGCCGGCCCGCACGGTAGAGCGCCCGCACATGAGCGGCGCGCAGCCGTTCCCTGAGGGGGTGCAGGTCCACCACCTCACCGAGTTCGTCGGCCACCAGCGCGTGTTCACCGAGGTTCAGCCGGGCCTCGGCCTGCTCCTCCAGTGCGGTCAGCCGCTGTTCCTCCAGCCGGTCCCGCGCGGGCCGGGTGAACTCCTCGTCGGCGAAGTCGGCGAAGGCGGGCCCCCGCCACAACGCCAGCGCGTCCGCCAGCAGGGCGGCGCGCACCCGGAAGTCCTCGGCCGCCCGCGACCGTGTCATCAGGTCGTGGAACCGGTCTGCGTCCACCGCGTCGGCGCCCGCTCGCAGCTGGTATCCCGGCGAGTGGGACACCACGAGGTCCCGGCCGCCCGGCTCGGCGTCCTCAAGCGCCCGCCGCAGCTGCCACACCTTGTTCTGGAGCACGCCTGCCGGGTTGTTGGACGGCCTCGTGGGCCATAGGTCGTCGATCAGCCTGTCCGCGGAGACCGTTCGTCCCTGGTGGGCCAGAAGGCAGGCCAGCAGAGCGCGGACTTTGAGCTCCGGGATCCGGACCGGTCGTCCGTCCCCCGTCCACACCGCCAACGAACCGAGAACCCCGAAATACATGTGATCACGCTAACCCAGCGCAGCGGGCAAGAACAGGACGATCCTGGTCCGGCGGTCGGCCGGGACCGGCCCGTGAGCACCGACGTCCCACGCCGCCGGGGTGCCGCTGGCGAGGGGCCCGAGCCCGCGGCGGACCGCGCGGAACGCACGGGAGGACTCCGGCCGGACCGTGCGGTCATGGGCCGGCGTCCTCCCTCTGGTTCCCGGTGCCTGGTTTCCCGTTCCCGCCGGAGGGCTCAGGTGGTCGAGAGCGAGTCCTCGGCCTTTTCCTCCTGCTCCTTCGGAGCGGTGCCGGACGGGACGGCCCCGCGGCTCTCGCGTAGCAGCGTGAACGCGAAGGTCGCGCTGATCGCGGTGACGACGGCGCAGGCGATGCCGATCGCGTTCAGCCCGCTGGCGTAGGCGTCCGATGCGGCGGCCAGCAGGCTGTCGGCGGCATCGGACGGCAGTTCGCGAGCGGCCTTGAGCGCGCCCTCCATGCTTCCCTCGGCGGAGTCGGCCGCGCCGGACGGTGTGCCGTCGGGCGCGTCGAGCGAGTTGCGGTAGACGGCGGTGCCCAGGCTGCCGAGTGTGGCGATGCCGAGTGCGGTGCCCAGGTCACCACTGATGGAGGAGAGCGCCGCCGCGGAGCCGCCACGCTCCGGCGGGACAGACCCGACGACCAGGTTGGTGCCGAGCGCCCCGAAAGTGCCGACGCCGATGAAAGTGATCACGAAGCCGGTGATCAGCAGCGGCATCCCGCCGACCGGGCCGACGAAGATGAGGAGCACGTAACCGATCATGCCGATCAGCAGGCTCACCCCGATGACGGTGCTGAGCGGGTGCTGCTTGGCGAAGATCGGCGCCAGCTGCGCCGCGAGGATCGACGCGATGGCCGCGGGCACCATCCACAGGCCCGCTTCCAGCGGCGAATAGCCCTCCACCATCTGGACGAACCCGGTGATGAACAGGTACCCACCGCCGGTGCCCAGCATGGAGACCATGAGGATCAGCAGTGCGGCTGTGAACGCGCCGGTCTTGAAGAGCTTCAGGTCCAGCAGCGGATCGTCGAGCTTGTTCTGGCGTGACAGGAACACCGCGCCGACCGCCAGGCCGAGGACGATCGAGAGGACCGGCACCAGCTCGAATCCGTAACGCGCGAGCTCCTTCAGGCCGTAGATGATCGCCAGGATCGACACCAGCGACAGCAGGACGCTGAGCAGGTCGATCTTGCCGGCGTTGGGGTTCTTGTACTCCGGCAGGACGAGGGGAGCGACGATCAGCAGCACCACCATGACGGGCACCCCGATGAGGAACACCGAGCCCCACCAGAAGTACTCCAGCATCGCGCCGCCGACGACCGGCCCGAGTGCGGTGCCGCCCATGAAGCAGCTGGCCCACACCGCGATGGCGCGGCCACGCTGGTACGGGTCCTCGAACATGTTGCTGATGAGGGCGAGGGTGGACGGCATCAGGGTGGCGGCGGCGATGCCGAGCAGGGCGCGGGTGGCGATCAGACCTTCCGCGCTGGTGGAGTAGGCGGCGGCGATCGAGGTGATGCCTACGGCCGTCGCACCGATCAGCAGCAGCTTGCGGCGGCCGATCCGGTCGCCCAGCGTTCCCATGGTGATCAGGAAGCCGGCGATCAGGAAGCCGTAGATGTCCATGATCCACAGCGTCTGGGTACCGGTGGGGTTCAGACCCTCGGCGAGGTGGGGCAGGGCCAGGTACAGCACGCTCTGGTCGAGGGAGATCAGCAGGGTGGGCAGGGCCAGCGCCGCCAGTCCCACCCATTCCCGCGCCCCGGCCTTCCGGACCGGGGCCTCGGGAGCATTCGATGACATGGCTTTCCTTTCTTGGGCCTGGTACGTGATCAGGCGTGGTTGCGTACGCGTATGGCCGCGGGGCCCAGGGCGTGTCCGGCGGATCAGGACCGGACACGCCCTAGCCCGGATACGGCTGCCGGGCGCGGGCGTCGCTCAGGACGTGGCCCCACCAGGCGAGTTGGTCGAACATGGTCGTGGCCGCCGCTGCACAGCCCTCGGGGTCCGCGGGCCGGCCCTCGGCGTCGAAGTGCTCCTGGTAGTTCGGGAAGCAGACGGAGTCCCGGACGGTGACGCTGTGTAGCCCGGGAAAGATTCCCCGCAGGTCGGCCACCGCGCGCAGCCCGCCGGCCATGCCGCCGTAGGAGACGAAGGCGACCGGCTTCGCCTTCCACGCGTCGACGTACCAGTCGATGGCGTTCTTCAAGGAGGCGGGGAAGCTGTGGTTGTACTCCGGTGTGACGATCACGAACGCGTCCGCCCTGTCCAGCCAGGGGGCGAGGTCGATCACGGCCTGCGGCAGCGGGCGGTCGAGACTCTCTGGCAGCACGTCGGGCAGCCACACCTGGGCCAGGTCGATCACATCGACGTCGAAGTCGTCGCGCTTGGCCGCCTCGGCGGCGATCCACTGGGCGGGGACGGGGCCGAAGCGGCCGGCGCGGGTACTGCCTATGAGTACGGCCAGGTTCAGTCTGCGTTCCCGCATCACGGTTCTCCCTCGGGCTCGGGTGCCTGCACCTCATACGGTGCGCCGTGCCACTCGTGATGCACTCTCGGTCCGTTCTCGGTTCCCTCTCGGCCCGGATATCGCTGCGTCGCGCAACGCGGAACGGGGTGCGGGATCGATCCCGCACCCCCGCGGTGATGACCGGCGCACGTCAAGGTGTGGCAGCAGCGGATCAAGATGAAATCCCGACGCCGACGGAGGTCGATCTCGTCGCGGCGCATATATCGCCCGCTGGCCGAGCAGATGCCTCGCCGGGCCGTCATGGTCTGGTCGGACACGGGCGCTGTCGTGCGGCAGGCGCAACCCCAGCGCGCACCGTGGCCGTCGGCCGCCGCTGCCCGGTCTGCCGGGCCGCCTCGTGCAACCACGCTGACTGGGGCATCTCTTCTGTCGGTATCGGGGCGCCCGTCACTGAGATTCACCGGGGGGACTGCTTCGCCGGGGGCAAGGCGCTCCGGCCGGTCAGTGCGGAGCGTGCTCGTGCCGAGCTGGCCGACGGTGTCCGGGCCTGCGGGGTGTGCCGCCCGGACACCGTGCTCAACAAACCGTGACCACCCGCGCCCGGCCGCGCTGGACAGGGCCGTGGGTAGGGCGTGCCGTGCGACGTCGGAGCCTGCGCTCAGAGGGCCGGCGTGGGGTTCTGTGCGGTGTCGAGTCGGTCGAGTGCCCGGTACAGGGCTTGGATCAGCCGGGCCCGGTTCTGCACTTTTGCGGCGGTGGTGCCGGGGCCGGTCGAGAGGCGGTTCACCGACTCCCGCAGCACGACCCTGGTCAGCGGGCGCAGTTCGCTGTCCGCCGACAGGGTCTCGAAGCGCTGCCGGCTGTCGGCGGCCACGCAGTGTGCGTGGCCGGTGAGCTGGAGGCCGATCTGCGCACAGTCCGCCGCCCGTACGCCTGCCGGGTTCGGGCCCCAGGCCAGGACGGCGGCGACGAGCGCGAGGTACGGGTCACGGTCCAGCGGCAGCCCGCCGGTCACCGCACCCGAAGGGTCGTACACCACGGTGCCCCTCATGCCCTCAGCTCCGCCGGTTCGAGGCCTGCCTGGAGTTCGGCGGGGTCGGTCGCGGCGACGAACAGCCCCTGCTCCAGCAGCCAGGCGCGCTCCCCGTCCGAGTCCGCCGCACGGTAGGCGACGTGTGCGAAGGACGGGACCACCACTCCGTGGACGAGGCGGCCGGCTGCTGCGGCTCGTACCCGCTGCCACCCGGCCCGCATGGCGGGGGACCGGTCGAGGGGCCCGCTGTCGGCGACCGCACAGCCGACCGGGACGACCCAGCCCCGGTCCTGCGCGTAGGCGGCGAGGTCATCGAGGACCAGGTGCTCGACGCCCCGCAGTGGCGCCACCGCCTACAGCGCCACCGCGTACAGCGCGACCGCAGGACACGGCCCGACGACCGGCGCTGTCCCGGCCGCCGGGTCGCGGTGGCTTCCGCCCGGCAGGTTCGGCGACGGCAACCAACTGGTGCGGCGGCTCGGTGGTGGCATGGTGCTCTTCCGATCGCAGTGTGGTGACTGATGGCCCTCTCCTAGACAACGCCTTCACGCACGGGTGGGAGCAGGGCAGAACGCGGGCAGTTACCTGCTGGGAGGCGGACAGTTTTACCTGCGCGGACCAGATGCCTGGACTACCGTCGCCGTCTCGAACAGCAGCCACCGGGGGCCTGATGGACACACCGACCAACACCATCCTCACCGTGCTGCTGCGCGAGTACGGCTACACCCACCGGTCCCTGGCCGACGAGGTCAACCAGGCCTCCGGACGCATCTTCGGACGCCCCGGGGCGGCCACCGACCGGGACGTACGCCGGTGGATCTCCGGCACCGTACGGTGGCCCACTCACCGCTACCTTCTGCCTCTCGCCGAGATCTTCGACCGGCCGCCCGAGGCCATGGGATTCGTGCCGCGCGGCCGCACCAGCCGCCTGCCCGCCCCACCCTCCTCGGTGCGGCCAGGGCAGGAGGAACCCGTGAAACGCCGCGCATTCCTGACCGCGTCCACCGCCGCGACCCTCACCCTCGTGCTGCGCCTGGAGGAGACCCCGGTGCACGGACGCCTCACCATGACGGACGTCGACCGCATCGCCACGACCATCGGCCGACTCGACGCCCACTTCACCGCGATCGGCGGCGGCGCCCTCCTCACCGTCGCCACCGCCTACATCGACCACCTGCGCGAAACGGCCGACGGCTGCACCTACGGCCCCGCGTAGAGCAGGCCCTGCACGGCGCGATCAGCGGCCTGCACTCCTCCGCCGGATGGGCCGCCTACGACTCCGGCGACAAGATGGCTCTACGTCTGCGGTACGAGACGCAGCCGGTAAGTGGCCATCACCCGGGACCTGCCAAGAGACCTGGGGCAGGCCCTGGCTGACCGGGGTGCCGTCATCGGACGACAGTTGGCCATCGAGATATGCGCTACGGCCGTCAGACGAGCTTCCACACGGGGGTGTAGTGAGACAACATCGCCGCTCCGGGTGATACCGGGACCGTGGACCGTGCAGCGCCTGGGCCAGAGCCCTGTACTGGTCCGGGTCCATCCGGGCCTGGAGAAGCTGACATCGACCCCCTCGGGGCCTGTGAGCTCCTCGGGCATGTCGTGCGCCTCGCGTCGGGCCGCGACTCGTACAGCGCGACCGCGTCCGCCTTGAACTGCGGCGGATAGTTCTTCATCACCACGAGATGTCCGTTCACAGATCCTCAGGATCCAGTGTCTCGTGTGTCCAACATTAGGGGTCAAGGCCCGGCTAAGCAGGTGCGCCAGCACGGTGATATGACCCTTTTTTGGGGGGACGAGTGTGTAGCCGTTGAGTGCTGGAGTCGTCGGGGCAGCGATGATCCGACGGCGTGCTTGGCCGGGCCGAGCACGCCGCACCGCCCAGGCGGGTGGGCCTCCGTCCTCTGTGGGCTGAGTGAAGCCGACGCGGGGTGTGCAGGGTTCGGGACCCGGGCGGTGCTATGTGCGGGGCCTGAGGCGCATGTGCAGCCGTTGCGGGCTGAGTGTGAGGGCCAGGGCGGGGCGGACGGGGCGGCCGGGCAGGGGTTCCAGGCGCCATCGTGCGGCGATCGTGGCCAGGATGATGACGGCTTCGGTGATGCCGAACTGGTCGCCGATGCACTTGCGGGCGCCTCCGCCGAACGGGATGAAGGAGCCGTCCGGTGGGTTGAGGTGGCGGGAGCTGCTCCACCGGTCGGGGTCGAATTGCTCGGGGTTGTCGTACTGGTCGGTTCGGTGGTGGATGAGATAGGGGCTGAAGAAGACGGCCGTGCCGGCGCGGACGGGGTGCGAGCCGAGGTGTGTGTCGGTGGTGGTGGTGCGGCTGACGAGCCAGGCCGGCGGATAGCGTCGCAGGGATTCCATGAGGACTCGGCGTGTGTATTCCAGCCTGGGCACGTCGTCGAGTGTGGCTGCGGTGCCGGCGAGAACGCTGTCGGCCTCGGCGTGGAGCTGTTCTTCGATGTGGGGATGCTGGGCCAGTGCGTGCAGTGACCATGCCAGGGTGGCGGCCGCGGTCTCGATGCCGGCGAAGAAGAAAGCCATCAGCTGGTCGATGATCTCGGCGTCGGAAAGATTCTGGTCATGGCCGTCTTCGGGGGAATCGGGGCTGCCGAGGAGTACGGACAGCAGGTCGTCGTGGCCGGTGGCGGCGGAGCGGCGGTCTGCGGTGGCGCGGGCCATGGTCTGGCGCAGGCGGGATCGGGCCTGGTAGTAGCGGCGGTTGCCGGGGGTGGGGAGCGTGTTCAGGCGCGGTGGTGTGATCATGCGCCGGAAGATGCCGTCCGTGATGGCGCCGAGGTCCTCCAGTACCTCGGTGATGGCGGTGGGGCTGAGGGTGTCGGCGAACATGGTTGCCACCAGGCCCTGGGCGACGATGTTCTGCATCTCCCTATAGGCGTCGATGGTCTGGCCGTCGGTCCACGAGCCGGTGGCGGTGTCGGTCTGTTCGGTCATCAGGCGGGCGTACGCGGGCAGGCGGGCAGGGTGGAAGGCGGGCTGGACCAGCCGCCGCTGGCGGCGGTGGTCGGTATGGGGGCAGAGGGGCAGGCCGTTGCCCAGGACTTCCCTGCCCTGGTCGAATGCCGGGCCGCCTTTGTCGAAGGTGCGGTCGTTGACCAGGACGTGGCGGGTCAGCCCCGGGTCGCACACCAGAAGGGCCTTCATGGGGCCGATTCGGATGTGGACCAGGTCTCCGCGGGCGGGCAGTGAGGTGAGGAATTTCAGGGGGTCGCGTACCAGTGGCAGGAGGTGCCCGAGGAGAGGCAGCGCTCCCGGTGCCTGGCTGATCGGAACGTCCATTGTCATAGCTGTCCACTCTCCGGTCGGCGGTGTGGTGGATGAAGCGGGGACGCGGGGGGCGCGGGGCCGGTTGCTGCGGGTAGATCCCGGTGCCGGATCCGGGGAGGTTGATCTCCGACTGGCGGACGTGCGAGTAGAGGTAGTCGGTCATGTCGTGGACGAGGCGGTTGGTCCACGCGGCGGTCATGCGTGGCCGGGTGCGGGCCCACAGGTCGGCCAGTTTTTCCCGGATCCTCGACACCGCGAGGACGTCGCCCACCCGGTGGGGCCCGGTTCGCGGGGCGGTGCCGAGGAAGGGGGCGATGAACTGGTCGGCGATCTCGGTGGCCACCTCCGGGTCGCGGGCCTCCACCATGTCGGCCAGGACGTCGTCCAGGACGAAGTAGGCGCTCATCCAGTCCGCCAGGACGTATAAACGGCCGCCGGAAGCGTGGGGGTAGACCCGGCCGGCCAGCCTTCCGAGCAGGAACGAGTCGCAGAACTCCCGCGCTTTCGGGCTGTTGGCGATCATGCCCATATCCTGTACCCACGCCTGGGTGTGCTGCTGGGCGCGGTCTTCGTGGGGGTGGAGCCCGGCCGGCAGATCGAGGCGGAGGTGAGGGACTGCGAGATCCATGATCACTCCCTCGTCCTTGTCCTGACAGTGGCGGGGCAGCGGCCCGCCGGTTCCTTTCCTTTCAAGAGAGCCAGTCCCACCCCAGGAAGGGAAGGTCTGAGTAACCAAAAGGGCGTGAACCTGTTGAACGGTCCTGTGCAGGCGAACCAGGGGGCGGGCCAGATGAAGGCCCGCTAGGAAAAGCACCCTGAGGGCGGGGGACGAGGCGGATGGTTCTCGGGGGTCGCATGCGGATGCGAACGGGTAGATGTGTGCTGCCCGTCGTTGCTGGTGGGGAGGCTTCGGTGAGGTGCGAGGCGGCCAATTAGGTGCAGCGGCGATGACAGCCCGGTCCTTCAAGTCGGCGGCCTCCGGGTTCCGCAGCCCTGTGCCACCTGCCGGCGGGCTGAGTGGGTCGCGGCCGGGTTCCTGCTGCCCCTTCCTTCCAGTCTCGGTGCCACTGCTGAGCCGACGGCTGCCGAGGCCACGTAGGTTCTGTCCGGCGGATCATGGCGGCATAGGCTTCAGGCCATGCACAGCACCCTGACGGAGCACGCCAGATGTCTCTACGGAGACGAGTACCGACCCACGTCGGAGTGCGGGCTCGAACACGGGGAGCACCATTTCGTCGAGGAGCTGACGTTCGCCGACGCGGATTCGATCCTTGCCATGCTTCGTGAACTCTGTCCGCACGTGGTGGACGGCTGCTTGCCTGTTTGGATCCGAAATCTGGCCTATCGGCTGGTGCTCTTGCAGCGGCCGGACGAACCGGCACTGCTGCGGGAGGCTGCCGGGAATCTGTGGATGCACGGCCCGGACTGGGACCACATTGCAGAGGACCTCAAGAAGCGGGCCGGCGCTCTGGAAGCCGACTGATCACGGCCTGAGCCAAAGGCGGATCGACGCAATCGTGACGGTGCCAGGGAAGACGTAGGCGCGCTTGTCGTACCGCGTTGCCACAGCCCGGAAGTGCTTGAGTCGGTTGATCGTGCGCTCGACCTCGTTCCTGCGCTTGTACATCTCTTCATCGAAGCCAGCGGGTCGGCCTCCTCGGCTGCCGCGTCGCCGACGGTTGGCCCGCTGGTCCTTCGGTTCCGGGATGGTGTGTTTGATCTGCCGTCTGCGCAGGTAGCGGCGATTGCGGCGAGAGCTGTACGCCTTATCGCCGCCCACATGGTCAGGGCGGGTGCGCGGATGACCACCGCCGGGGCGCTTGATCCGGATCCGTTCGAGGACGGGTACCAGCTGCGGGCTGTCGCCCCACTGACCCGGCGTGATCAGGAAGGCCAGTGGACGGCGGCCGCCCTCCCCGGCCAGGTGGATCTTGGAGGTCAGACCGCCCCGGGACCGGCCGAGTTCTTCGTCGGGACGGTGCTGCCGGGGCGTTGATCTCCGTTTCGGTATACGGGGTGTTCTGCGTGGTGCACCGGCAGCGTGCTGGTGGGCCCGGCACGAGGTGGAGTCCACGCTCACCATGCTCCAGTCGATGCACCCCTGAGAGTCGGCCTCGGCCTGGACGGCCTGGAGGATCCTTTCCCAGGTGCCGTCCGCCGACCACCGGCGGTGGCGCTCGTACACGGTTTTCCAGCTCCCGAACCGCTCCGGCAGATTCCGCCACGGGACACCTGTGCGGACGCGGAACAGGACCCCGTTGATCACCGTCCGGTGATCAATCCAACGTCCACCCCGGCGCCCGGTCTTCGGCAGATGTGGGGCAAGTTGCACCCACTCGTCGTTCGTAAGATCGCCCCGCCCCACGACCACCACGATGGCCCACGCGAGGCGATCACATGATCCGCCGGACAGAACCCAATGGACGGGTCGGGCCGGTTTCGCGGCGGGCCGCCCCGGGCGCGCCGGGAGAGTGCTGCAGGCCGCCAGCCGGGGACGCGTGCGGCGGGTCTATGTGTCTGGGTCTGGCCGATTCGGTTTCGGGACTGGCGGTTCCTCACCATCACAGCAGGGTTCAACGCGTTCACGCTTCTGGCAGCCCGCGGGCTCGTACCGCGCCGCATCGCGGCGATACGAAGGAGCAGCACATGAAGAACAACGAACCCGTGCACTGCCGGGAGTCCTTCGGGACGGGCCGTGCACGTCGACGCTTGAGCGCGAGGAGACGATGGTGGATTCCCAGTTCGACACAGCGGTGGCGGCGTACGAAAGCAGCATGGAGGAGATGCCGTTCCGGGAGCATGTCGAGGCGTACAGCTTCCTGAACGCGGTCGGTGAGGTCGCTGGGCGGAATGTGCTCGACCTCGGGTGTGGCAGCGGGTTGTATGCCCGTCGGTTGCGCCGTGCCGGGGCGGCGCGTGCGGTGGGGATGGACGAGTCGGCCGCGATGGTGGAGCACGCCCGTCGGCGCGAGGAGCGCGAGGGGCTGGGCGTGGAGTACCTGGCAGCGAACGCCGCCGACCCAACCGCGGGAGAACTGCCGGACATCGCCGGCTCGTTCGACGTGGTCACGGCCGTGTACGTGCTGCCTTACGCCCCCAGCCAGGACGCGCTGCAGGGGTTCTGTGCGACGGCGCGGCGGGCGCTGCGCGCGACGGGCGGGCGGTTCGTGGCTGCGGTCCTCAACCCGGAGTTCTCCACGGATCCGCAGTGGTACCGGGGTTACGGCATGCTCCTGAGTTCGCAGGAGTCCCCGGAGGAGGGCACGCCGGGGCACCTGCGGGCCTGGGTCGGGCCGGAGGTGCTGGACCTGGACTTCTTCCGCTGGTCCACGGCAGCACACGAGCAAGCTCTCGAGGCGGCCGGGTTCGACGGCGTCTCGTGGATTCGCCCGACCGTCTCCGACGAGGGACGCGCGAGGTATGGGGATGCGTTCTGGGCGAACTACCTCGACTGCCCTCACGCCCTGATCATCGACGCCCACGCCAGCCCTGAGGCTGTGCCCGACAGCCCTGCCAGCACGGCCGAAGACACCTCAGCGGCACCGCACCAGTGAGCTGTCCCCCACAGCTCTCCCAACCGACCCACCCCAACCGACCCGAGGAATAGGGCCACTGCCATGAGCCGAATCAGTACAGCTTCACCGCCCCTCACCGGTACCGACGCACCCCCGGAAAGCGCGGCACAAGACGCCCCGAGCCCCAGCGGGTTCCGGGTAGAGGGGTTGGACCTGCACAACCCGCGCCTGGGCGAGCGGTACGGCACCCTGGTGCTGGGGCTGTCGCCGTTCAATTCCTTCTACTCCACGCAGACCGTAGCGGACCTGTGCCAGAGCGCGGCCAGGTCGTTCTCCGACGTGCACGTGGTCCTGCCGGGGGCCCCTGAATCGGCGCTGCGCTACATTTCCGCGGGCAAGGCGCCGCGGCACGCGGTTCAGCGCTCCAAGCGCGTCATCCACAACATGCGCAACGTCGCACGCCGCACCCTGGCCGACTGCGGGATGCCCGACACGGACTCCCGGGTGCATGTGATGACCCGCTTCGCCTCCCACCCGCGCTACCAGAAGAGCCGGGACCGCATCGAGAGCGCCTACCGCACGCAACGGCCGATGCGGGAAGCGGTGCACGCGATGACCCGGACCGCCCTGGCCACCTCCCTCGACTCCGAGCCCACACCGGCACAGATCGAGAGCAACACCCGCTACATCTTCGCCGAGGCCCCACTCCTGCTGGACGCCGCCGGCATGCTCGCACGCCCCAGCGCCCTGTTCGTCTACCACCGCAGGGTGCCCCTCTACGACGTGGTGGCCGCCGGCCAGGTCCCCGGCCTCACCGTAGGAACGGGCCACACCCTGTCCGTTCTCACCGATGAAAGGAACGACCGTGGCAACAACGATCCCCGATGAACTGACCTGGCCCGACTCCTTCCCCACCCGCGGCCACGGCCTACCGCCCGAGATGTTCGACATCCTGCGACGCGAACGGCCGATAGCGCCGGTGACTTTCCCCTCCGGCCACCGCGCCTGGCTGGTCACCCGCCGCACCGACATCACCGCGATCGGATCCAGCCGCAACTTCTCCCGCAACCTCACCTGCCCCGGCGGGCAGCGCATCGCCGGAGACGACTTCAACAGCGTGCCCGGCGGCATCTTCAACCTCGACCCGCCCGAGCACACCACCGTACGACGCGTGGTCCAGCCGTTCTTCAACCCGGCCGCCGCGGCGGCAATCCAGCCCGCCATCGCTCTGGCCGCCTCCGACCTCGCGATAGCCCTGCGCGAGGGCCCCAACCCCGCGGACCTGCACCGCGCTTACGCACATCCGCTCGCGGCGACCCTGGCCTGTGACCTCATGCGGGTGGCCCCACGTCAGCGCCGCAAGATCGTGCCCCGGCTGCGCTCGCAGGTCGACTACACGACACCGGCCGCCAAGATCGACACCTCCACCCGGTGGATGCTCGACTTCGCGACCGAAGTGATCGACGCCAAGAGGGCCGACTACGACGACGGATGCGAGCCGCGTGACCCGGTCGAGGCGCTGATCCGCGCTCACCAGCACGGGGCCATCACCGCGGAGCATCTGCACGCCACGGTGATGTATCTGTTCGTCACCTCTGCCGAACCGGTCACCGGGCCGGTCACGACCGGTGTCTACACTCTGCTGCGGCACGGCGATCAGCTCGCCCGCATCCTGCGTGACCCCGGTCTGTGGCCCACAGCGGTGGCCGAGCTCCTGCGCCTGCACCACAACGGCATGACCTCGATGCCCCGCCTCGCCCTGGCCGACACAGAACTGCACGGAGTCCGCATCCGGGCCGGCGACGCCGTCGTCACCCCCTGGGTCGCCGCGACCTGGGACCCCGAGCACTACAAACAACCGGAGCGATTCCGCCTCGACCGCAGCACACGGGAGGACCCGACCATCACCTTCGGCACCGGCCCCCACTTCTGCCTCGGCGTCAACATCGCCCGCCTTTACCTGCAGACCGCGCTCTCGACCCTCTTCACACAACTGCCGGACCTGGCCCTGGCGGCCAAGCACGAGGACATCGCCTGGGAACCGGACACCTACCTCTTCACCCGGCCGACGGAACTGCCCGTCACCTGGTCCTGAGGTGTGTGGGCCTCAACACCCCGCACTCTGCCGCCTCAGATGTTCCCTGCCTCCGCACATGAGCAGACTCTGCTACGGGGCGAGGCACGGACCACTCTCGGGCGTCGGCTACCGTCCCCCGAAGGGGCTCGGCACGGTCGGCCTGGAGGGCAGGTCTATATGCGGCGGCGGCAGGTCTATATGCGGCGGCGGAAGGCTGCCATGGACTGGCGTAGTTCTGCCACGTTCGTGCGGGCGGGCATGGAGGAGACTGTCCGGGCGCTGGCGAATGCCTTCTGGGCGTGCGGGAGCGCCTGGTCCCACTGCCCTGTGTGAAGAAGGGCGAGCGCGATCTGGCTGTGGGTGATGGCCAGGGCCTTGTGGTGGTCGACGGGTCTTGTCCTCAGGGAGTCCAGGAGGGCCTGGAGGTGGTCAGGACCTGCTCCCAAAGCCTTGAGTACGAGAGCGCGCTGGTACTGGAGCGACGCTTCCGTGTAGGTCTCGAAGGGACTTGTTGCTTGGAGGTCCTCCTGGTGTATCCGCAAGGCGGTTGCGAGGGCACGGAGCGCAGCGGGGCGGTCGCCGGTCCGGGCCAGAGTGAGGGCATGACCGGAGTAGAGGAAGCTCCGGAGCGCAGGTGCCGCGTTCGGGCCTGCGATCTCGATGGCGTGGCCCGTGAGTTTCCCACTGAGCGCTTTCTCGCCAAGGCTGTCCGCCAAGGTGGCCAGGGCGCGCAGCGTGATGGCGTAGTCGGGTCGGGCGCCGGCCCGCCGGGCGAGTCTCAGCGCGTGCTGGTAGTAGCCCTGGGCAAGCCCTGGACGGCCGCTGTCGGCCGCTATAGCGGCTTGGACGTAGCTGAGCCGGGCAAGGGCGGTAAGGACTTCCGGCCGGTCGGTCTCGGCGCTGCGCATGACCAGGAGGCGCGGTGTCTCATCGGCTATGTAGCGTGACAAGGTGCTGCCGAGCGTCAGCCCCCCGTAGCGCTGGACGTGTTCGAAGAAAAAACTGCTGAGGTGTTCGAGGCGCTGTGCGGTGGATGAGCGGCGGCTGTCAGAATTTTGCAGCCGGATTGCTGCTCCGCTGAGTTCGGCTTCGATCTCCTGGACGGAGAAGAGGCGCGCAGGCCGGCCTCGTCGGTCGGAGTCGGCGTCGGTGACGGCGAATTCGGCGAGTGCGAGGATCGGGTGCGCGGTGGAGGAAGATGCCGCCTGTTGCGGGGATGCCAGCCCCGTCCATTCGGGGGTCACCAGTCGGCCCAGGCGGCGGCTGAGGACCTCGGCCACCAGGGCGGGCACGGGAGGGCGCGGGCGGGACCCGGACAGCCAGTGCGCGACCGCTGTCCGGTCGTAGGTCAGGCGCAGGCCGTGAAGAGTACCGAGCCGGTTGACTTCCCGGGCCAAATCCCCGTTGGTCCACCCTGCCTCCTGCTGAAGAGCAGCCAAGCGAGTATTTCGCGTCCCTTTAGGCACACCTTCCCCCGCTCCCCGGCCCCAGCACGGTCCTGGCAGATTTAAGAGAACAGTCGCCACGATGCTGGGAACATCCACTTTAAGACCGCCGTGGATCCACGTCCCCGTAAGTTCCGGACATCTGCGCAGTTCAAGCGGGACCTTTTAGGCCATCTTCCGGCCGTCTCCGAATTCAGCGCGCTCGGGCACCCGACGGGTTCTTCTCCAAGTGGGCCGCAATACCTCTGGCGGGCCTTGGAGTGGCGCCTGAAAGTCGCTGGCAGCGTGTGATCGGGAGGTAATAGGAATGAGCACTTCCGAAGCGAGACAGCCCGTTTTTCGACTGCGTGGCCATACGAAGCAGGGGCGGGGGCACGGCCGCAACGGCCGATCAAGAGACGCGCAGCCTCTTCGATCGGCCGTAACCGACACCTCACCCTTGAAGGAACCGGCCAGCCGGAACAGCTGCAAAATCAGTTTGAGCCTGTCACCAGTCCCTCCTGTGCCGGCTCCTGGCAGAGCTGCGCATCATCGGCGGCTGTTTCCCACGCCTCGCCGGGAGGGGGAGCGGCCGGAGTAAGCGAAACCAACGGCGATTCGCAAGGCACCGGAAGGGGACACAGTGCGAAAGGATCTGTCATGGTCCATCGCTACCGCGTTCACCCATCGCAACAAGCTTTCTCAGCACACGACGCGAGCCGAGACACGCAAGGGAACGATTCTGTACTCCCCAACGGCCGAGTGTGAACAACCGGGGACTCACCAGTCCCGGCTGCCCCTGTTCTGCTCACTCCCAATTGTGGGGCGGGGGCTATCGTCCGGTGGTCGCCGGCCCCGAGAAAGGTTGTGGGCCGGGCGGCGGCCAGCGCTCTGGACGCCGCCCGGCCCACCCTGCTTGTGGTGTGGCCGGGTCCACCATCCACGGCGCATGCGTGCCCGCTCCGCACTCCGCCGGCTTCCGGCCGCGACCGACCCGCCCGCCTCTTCCCAGCGTCGGGCCGGTGAGTCCAGGGTGATGGGCGTCGTCTGTTGTGCACTGTGGGCGTCATGCGCTTTCACTAGTGCTGCCCGTGGGCGCGTAGCGGCCGTGACGGCGGCAACGGAGACTGCGCTCGGGACGCACTGAACTGCACGGTCGTTCGGTACCGGGGCCATGCCGGCCGCCCGCCCCGTGCTCACGGCTCTGGCGTGCTGTTTTCCTCACAGGCCTGCTGGTGCGGATTTCCCAGTACGCCAACGTCAGGTGCGTTTGAGGCCGCAGCAGGACGAAGAAGTCAATTGGCAGCTGGGGAGCTGAAGAGAGCCCGCTCCCCGTCCGAGGCCCCTTGAGGACGCCACAGCACAACCGCGCTGAAACACCACCTCAGGCGCTACCGGCAACCATCCCGCATAGACGGCTGCTGGGACCGCATGGCCCGGCCGCGCGGCACGTACCCCGCGCACTGGGGGCAGCCGGTTCCAGCGACGAGGGAATGGATCTGGGCCTGCCACACGTGCCCCTCGTCGCACTGCCAGAACGCCGACTTGTGGGAGCCAGGACCGATCAGGGTCAAGTTCAGTTCGGTGTTCAGTTCCGGATGCCATTGCGCGGCGATGACCGGGTGCTCGTTGACCAGGAAACGGGTGCGGCGTGTCATGGGCACGCACCGTAGGGCGCGCCACTGACATGACCTTGCCGGGGGCACCGTCCTTGCCACCCGCCTTCCCCGGCCCTCTGGTAGGCGCCGACCGCAGCTACGCCCTATTCCTCACGCCCACGCCGCCCCCTACGGCTTGGTCAACAGCTGCGCAGAAGTGGCGGCCAGGTGCCGCGTCAGGTAGGTCCGCGGTCGTGCCATGGTGAGCGAGGCGTCAGGTGGTTTTCGAGGCAAGCCCGGCGAGCCTGGTGAGCTCCGCGCTGTAGCGCTGCAGTTCGGGGGAGACATTTTTGGCCTGTTTGATGATTTTCCGCGCCTTGCGTTCCTGTTCCTTGATACAGGACACGGTGGTGAAGCCGAACCTTTCGCCGTCCTCGACCGCTCGTTCTGCAGACCAGAGCACACTTTTGATGCTGGAGGGGTCCATGTACGTCATCTCCGGGACCTTGACGCGAGTTTTATCGTCGAGGTGAAGAGTGATCGCGAAGGTGTAGGCCCGGGGCAGTTGGCCATCGAAGACCGATTTCGGTCCGACAGTAAAGGCCACGCGCTCCTGCTCGTGGGGCGGCAGGCCGTACTTCATCTGGCGGACCTGCTTGAAAGGTGCTCGAGCTTCTAGTGGAACTTTGACGTCGTACCGGGCCTTCACCTCGGTGCCCCCCGCCCCGTAGGGACACCCCACCTCGGTGACTGAACTGAAGTGGAACTCCGCCTGTGACACCAAGGATGGGTTGTCGCCGTTGTTTCTGAGGATCACGGTGACCAGCGATGCCTTCCAGTCCTTCATCACCCCCCGCCTCGACTCCGCCGTCAGTCCAGTCCGCCTGGATCTCTTCTTCCTTCTCAAGATCGAAATCGACCAACTCCACCCCAGGCTCCGGATCCGGTGCGGGCTCCGGCTGAAGGTCCGGGAACAGCAAGAACACCACCCCCAGGACGCCCGCGACAATGCCTACAGCGCCGCCGGCAACCGCGAGAACGCCTTGTGGACGTTGCAGGAAGGGGCGCTCCGAACTTCCTGGCGAACCGCCCACTCCAGCCGACTGCCCGGTCCCGGAGCCAGCCCTCTGCGATCCATTCTGATTGCCCGTCATAACGCTGCCATCCCCGGGAATCTTGGCCCCGAACCGCGCAGACACGGGCTGGTGTCCACAGATCGCTGCTCCAGGCCTGAAACCGCCAGACTCTGTCCACAGGCGAACGCTCATAAGTTCGGTGTCCGCTTCCGGGTTTGAGGTGCCGGGACGCAGATCGAAAGGGCACGGCCATGGCACGGACGAAGTTCGACAAGCAGGTGGATGAGTCCGTCGATTCCCTCGCGCGCGGGATCGCCCGGGTGCTGGCCGGCCGGGACCTGGACGGGGTCCGCCGATGCGACGTTCTGGCGTGCGGGTACCCGGGTCCTGCCGAAGGTGGAGGGCAAGGTCCGCCGCCGCTCCTACAAGCCCGGGTGGCGCCGGTTGTCCTTCGGTTTCGCTCTCGGTGGCGGTGTCGCGGAGAGCGGCTACCTGACCACCCGGGACCTGGACGCCACCCGCGAGACCCTGACGTAGCTGTGGGAGAACCGGGAGACGGCGCTCGCGACGCTGGAGCCCGGCGGGATTGCCGCGGCCTCCGTCCTCACGGTGGGCACCGCGACGTACATGGTCCTGACCCGTGAGCGCCGGGAGCTGATGCGCGAGTGGGTGGGCCCGCTGCACGAGGCCCTGCACCAGCCGCTGGGTCTGGCGGAGCAGACCGACCCGCGCTGCTACCTCCACATCCCGAAGAACTTCTCCGACGACGACGCACAGATCCGTGTCGACCTGCCCACCCGGCTCGGGTTCTCCCGCGACGTGGTGGCCGACCTCATCACCCAGAAACTCGCCCTCCAGGGCGTCACGTTCTCCTGGCACCCCGAGGGCCGCAAGCCGTACGTGCTGGTGAAGAAGACCCGCAAGCCCCCAGCCACGGCCCTCTTCAAGGACCCCAAGATGCGGGACCTGGTCGCCAAGGCCAAGGAGGCCGCCCCGATCATCGGGTTCGGGGCCGGCGGGCGGATCGTCTCCGTCGACCTGGACGCAGAATCCCCGCACATCCTCGTCAACGCCAGTACGGGTGGCGGCAAGTCGGTGACCCTGCGGTGCATCGCCTGCCAGATGCTCCACCACGGCAGCCGGGTCTTCGTCCGGGACACCAAGCGGATCTCCCACCTCTGGGCGCGCGGCCTGCCCGGCGTCACCTACTGCGCCGACGTCGCCGACATCCACGACCAGCTCATCGCCCTCGGCAGGGAAGGCCGGCGCCGCACCCAGGTCGCCAACGCCCTCGGCATCGGCGCCGACCCGAAGGCCATCGGGCCCCGGCTGTTGATCCTCCTCGAAGAGGTCAACGCGACGATGAAGCAACTGGCCCGCTACTGGGAGAAGACCCGCGAGTCCGGCGACCCGAAAGTCTCCCCGGCCATCGACGCCCTCAACGAGATCCTCTACATGGGCCGCCAGCTGCGCATGCACGTCCTCCTGGTCGCGCGGTCCGCCACCGCCCGCGCCCTGGGGTGCCCGGAGGTCCGCGAGCAGTTCTCCACCCGCATCCTCGCCCGCTACAGCGTCAACGCCTGGCGGACGCAGGTCCTGTTCTTCACCGAGCCCGAAGCCCACAAGTGGGCCAGCACCGGCTTGGCCGCCACCGAACCGCAACACACGGCCCTCCCCGAACAACCGGGCCCGGCGCTGTTGCACAAGCCCGCCAACTCTCCGGCCGACGCCTGGAACGACCCGGCCCTGCCGCCCACCACTCCCGACCCGGCACCGGCCGCCGACGTCCTCGCCGATGCCTCGTCGCTCCCGCCCCAGACCACGGCCGCCACCCCGGCCGCCGGCGGGCCCGCCGCCCCGGCGACGTCGCCACCGGACCCGGCACCCGGTGACGACGACCCGGCGGTGGGACTGCGCCAGGCCGCCGAGCACCACCTGCCCGCCATCACCCTGGACGCGCTGCGCTTCGCCCGCGCCAACGACCCGACCTTCCCCACCTCGGTCGCCAAGCGCGGCACCGAACTCCTCTACAGCGTCCACGACCTCAAGAAGTGGGCCCGCAACCGGCCCCGCGCCCCCACCGGCACCACCGACCTCGACTGAACCCCGGACCCCGGCGGGTCAGAAATCCGGACCTGTCCGCCTTCACCGACACGATCCCCCGCAACCAGAAGAACACCCGGCACCACACAGAACAGGAACACCCCCGCCATGAAGAAGACCGCGCTCCTCACGATCCTCAGCTTCGCCGACCCGGACCTGCGCGCGCAGATAGAGGCCATGCCCGAGGGGACCGCCCTCAGGCATCAGCACCACCGGACAGGCCATCGCCGTCGACCTGGACGGCGAATCCCCGTACGTCCTGGTCTGCACCGCCAGCGGCGGCGGCAGCACCACCATGCTGCGCTCCCTGACCGCCCAGTTCCTCCACCAGGGCGCCCACGCCCTGGTCCTGGATCCCAAGCGGATCTCCCACCTGTGGGCGCAGGCCGTGCCCACGGTCACCCACCGCGGCAACATCGCCGGCATCCACGACGCCCTGGTCCACCTCGCCACCGAGCTGGAGCGCCGCCTCGACCTCGACGGCAACCTGGACACCGTGCCCCGCCTGATCGTCGCGGTCGACAAAGCCAACGCCACGCTGCGCCGCCTCGCCCGCTACTGGGAGACCTTCCGGCAGAAGGACGACCCGAAGACGTCACCGGCCATCGCCGCCCTCGAGGAAGCGCTCTGGGTCGGGCGCGCGGCTCGCGTCCACGTCTTCGACGGACGCCCCCAGTCCACAGTCCTCGGAGGAGCGGCCCGCGAGCTGTTCGCCACGGTGATCCTGGCGCGGTTCACGGCCGACACCTGGCAGGTCCTCGCCCCGGCCGCCGGCCCCAAGCAGCGCCACCCGCAGCGGGGTCACTTCCACGTCATCCAGCACGGCGAGGTCGACGAGACGCAGGCGATCCAGATGACCGACGCCGACGTCGTCACCTGGCTCACCGACCCGGACGACCCCACGGCCTGACTGAACGGCCGACACACCACGGGCCCCGGGGGATCAGCCATGACATCCCCGAGGCCCGGTATGGGTTCGCGCTGTCCAACGATGGAGCGGCCCCGGCGTCACGCGCTCCGCGACCGCCCGGCAACGCTGCCGGACCGGAGCAGGGAGCGCTGCCGCGGACTTGATGCCGGGGGGTGGGCCGGGCGCGTTTCACTCCCGTGTTTCAGATCGCCGGGTCCAGGCGAAGCGACGCCAACGGGGAGCGCCGGCCTTTCTCCACCGTGCGCAGCTGCTCCCAGTCGACGTCGGGGTGGGCGGGGATGACCGCGTCGACGGAGGTGGTGGTGTAGAGCCGGACGTCGACGGCTCCGGCGCGGCTGGTGCCGAAGCGGACCTCGATCCCCTGCGGGGAGCGGAACCAGCCGAGCCGGACCATGTGGTCGAAGTCGGCTTTACCGATCGCTGTTCTGATCGCGTCGCCGTGAAGTGGGAAGACACGTCGAACGTGTCAGGGACGGTGTGAGAACGAAACCAGGGTCGACGGTGTGTGACGCCTTCCACACAAAGAGCGTTCGCCGGACTGAGTGGAGGGCCGTCCTATACCGTCTCGTGTTGCCCCTCCAGGGCATGCGCTGCGCACGTACACGAGACGGTATAGAACGGCCCTCAAAGGCCTCTGACCTGTGCAAATGAGGTTTGCGCGAGGGTGTGGCCCTCCCTCAGAGTGGCTGCCGTACCCGAGCGGGCCCAACAACTTCACGGGAGGAACCCCCTGGCCCCCAACGCTCCGAGCCCCGCCAATGGCGGTATCAGCCCATCGTCCATCCGGTGGAGAAGCAGGCAAACCGGTGTGTGTACCACGTGCCAGCGGATCACTTGCGAAGCTTGTTCAAGGAGGAGTCCTGGAAGAAGTTCGGGGTACCGCACATGGTTCGTGCCTGCGTCGATCTAAACCGTGACGGATCACGAGGGCCCATTCGCGTTCTGGGGAACTCGTGGCTCTGCTGCTGCCATATTGCCCCGTACTGGATGCCAGAACCTGACTGATGGCATCAGGGAAGGCGCTACCGTCGATAGCCCTGCCATCGGAGCCGGGAGGGCTCATGCACCGTATCGAGGCCCGCCAGATCTAAATGACGTGCAGAGGTGGGGCTACCTCTCACTACCCCGAGACCGTGGTCGTGCAGTCCTACGAGGCCGGCACCCGGACCGCTGAGGTGATCGGCATGCATGGCGCCGGTGGCCGGTACGCCATCCCTGCGTCCTACTTCCACGCCACCGCTACTACCAAGGCGGGCAAGCGCCGGATCACCGGCTACTACCTGACGGGCACCCTGGACGACTGACCTGCGGCGGCCAATCTTCTCCTGTCGGATCCATTGGCATCCGTTCTGGTCCACCCCGCCCGGCCGCACCCCCGCGGCCCGGGTGGAGCGGAAGCGATACGCCCGCCAGCAGGGGCAGCGCGAGGCGGGAGCGGCCGGCGTTACGTGCTCCGCCGTGAGCGGCCGGAAGCTCCGCCCAGTGTCGGAGCACCTGGGCCGGTCAGGGCGTCTGAGCTCCGTAGCGGCGGGTCAGCTCTTCCAGCAGCGGACGCCAGTGCTGGGGCAGGCCGCGGCGGTTCATCGCCTCGATCATCGCCTGGGGAGGCGGGGCCGCGAACATGCCCGCCAGCTCGCCGCCCCGGCCTTCCTGGGCGTTCATCCAGAGCGTTTCCGCCACTCGCATGTCGCGGTGGACCCAGTACTCGGGCTGGCGGTGCTGACCCTGCGGCCTCGGCTGGCGTACGGGTGCCCGGGAAGCGAGGTGATCCTCTCGTAGCAGTGATGCTGCGATGAGAGCGCGGACCGCCGTGGTCGCGGCCAGCGCCGGTGCCAGCGCGTCCCGCACCGGGGGCCCGAGCCGGTTGAGCGCGTCCAGCAGCACCTCGATCGACCCCAGCGTGTCCAGCGCCGCCGAAGGGCTCCAGCCGTCGGCCGAAGCCGTGTCCCAGACCTCGGTGGCGGCGTCCGACAGAGATGCGACCTGCTCAGGGAGACTCACACCCCTTCAACGACCGGACACCCCCACGGCTACCGCGTGTCGCCCCGGCGTCATCTGACGTACCTAGCGTGTGCACCATGCGACGAGCTTGCTGCCCGCGTGCATTGGCCGGAACGGGATCGACGGCAGTTCTCGCCGCCCTTGTGACGGCAGAGGTGACGATCCCTGTCACGCCCGCCGTTGGCGCGGACTCCGTCGAACTCCCCGTCCTGTCGGCCTCTGTGGCGCCGGGCGAAGAGCGCGTGGCCGCGTCCGCCCGGAGTGCCGAGGCGGAGCTGCGGACGGTGCGGGCTCCGCTGACCAAGGGCGTGGACAGGCTGGGCGGACGACTTCGCCCGGCAGGTGCGTCCGAAGTGCCGGGCGGACAAGAGGTCCTGTGCGCCGACGTCACCCAGGGGCTGTACGGGGCACTGCACACGCTGGTCCCGGCGGCACTCACCGATCTGGAGTACGTCGAGAGCACCCGCACCGACGCCGTCGATCGGATCCGGTCTCACGGTCGGAAGACGGACGAGGCACTTCACTGCGCCGGTGGGCAGGTGAGACGCTGAGTGGAGGAGATCGACTTTCCGCCGGACGTCAGGACGATGCTCTGGATCCTGCTGGGCGAAATGCCCCTGCAGGCCAGGGAGAATCTGGCGTGGGAAAGTCGTGAGCTCTACCTGGCCCTCCAGAAGGGCCTGATCGATCTCCGCACCGCCTCGCGGGAGACGATCCAGATGGTGGAGGCGGCGTTGCCGCCGGAGGTGGCCAAGCCGTACATCGAGAGTGTGCGGATGCTCACCGACGAACCCAACGGCACCGATCCCATCCAGGCGTTGCTGCTCCAGCTCGACGAACTGGCCAACGGCCAGGTGGACTACTCGCAGAAGATCCAGGCGTCCAAGTGGGAGATCATCGCCGAGATCATCATGCTGATCGCCGAACTGGCGATCCTGGCTGCTCTGATCGCGTTCACCGGCGGCGCGTCGGTCTCGCAGATGTTCCTGGCGCGGGCCCGGAGCAAGCTCGCGATCCTCATCATCATCGACCGTCTGCTGCGGATGTCGCACATCGCGCCGACCCTGGGGCAGGCCATCCAGGAGGCCATCCAGACGCTGGCGGTCCGGCTGGCGCAGATCGGGCTGAACACCGGGGGCCGGAAGCCCGGGGGAGTGGACTGGAAGGACGTCGCCGTCGCCGGCGCCTTCGGTGCGCTCACCGCCGGCTTCATGGAGATCTTCGACAAGTTCCTGAAGCCACTCGAGAACTTCTTCAAGGACCTCTTCGGGGACGTCTTCAGCAAGTTCCAGATCGACCCGGACGGCCTGGTGTTCAAGGGGATCGTGAACGGTCCGCCGGTCGTGGTCACCACCTTCGTGGTCGGCGGTGCAGCCGAGAGCACCGCCGAGGTCATCGTCAACGGGGCCTTCTACGACAAGTGGGAGTTCAAGTGGGAGACCTTCGTCGGCTCCGGCACCAGCACCGTGTTCGACATGGGCGCGGGGCTGGCCGTCGGCGCCGGGGCTTTCTCCCTGTACAACAACTACTTCAACAACGACCGGTTCACCGACGTCAACGAACTGCCCGGCCCTGACAGCCGCTTGGGAGGCGGTTCGGGGTCCGGGAAGCCGGATGTGGGCCCGGATGTCAAGAGCCCGTCGACGGTGGAGAGCAACCTGTTCACCCCGGGTCCCGCGGTGCCTTTCCCGAACACCGTCTCGACCGAACTCCCGAGCGGGATCGGCAGCGGTCTCAGCATCCCGCCGCCCACGTACACGTCCCCGCCGCCGTACACGTCGCCGTCCGCGCTGAACATCCTGCCCACCGGTGGCCGCGACGTACTGTCCGGACCCTTCGACCTCACCACCCGGGACTCGAACAGCCCGAACGACACGAACAACCTCGGCGGCTACGGCTTCAACAGCGGCAACGGCTTCAACGGCAGTAACAGCTTCAGCGACCCGAGCGGGTCACCGGCCCCCTACGTGCCGCCGTCCACCTCGTCGGCCTTCACCCCGTCCACGCTGCCGTCCGGGCGCACCTCCGGGCCGTCGTCCGTCTCGAACGCCGACCTCACGACACGGGACCTCACGCCGCAGGACCTCACCGACGGCCTCACGCCGGACGTGCCTTCGAACGTGCCACGATCGACAAGTGACCTCCCCCAGGGGCTCACCACGCCGGAGGGCTCCTCCATCGCACCGGACTCGAACACCCCGGGCGGTATGGACGCCACGCACGTGGATACCGACCCGGGCGACGCACCGTTCGGCCAGGACGGGACACGGGACGTCCCTCACGACACCACCGGGCAGGACCTGCCCGGGCAAGGACAGCCCGCCCGGAACACCGGCGCCCAGCCGGGCACGGAACACGGCACACACCAGCAGGTGAACGGCGCCCCACCGGCAACCGACGCCGAATCCGACACCGTCACAGCGCCGACGCCCCTGGGCACCTCGGCCGGCCCGAACACGACAGCACCCGCATCCGCCCCCGGAGCTCACAGCGCATCGCCCGGTACGCCGGGAAGCCAGTCACAGCAGTCCTCCCGGACCGACCTGACAGACGGGGCCGACGCGACAGGCCTGACAGACGACGATGTGACCGGCCTGCCTGACCAGCAGGCCGACCGAAACGGTCAGGAGTACCTGTCCGACGGTACGGACCAGTCGCTCACCCCGGCACCCCGTGACACGAACATGACCACGAACACGACCGTGCCCGAAGGCGACCCGGCGCCCCCTACAGGGCTGCGTACCTCCTCCGAAGCACCGCAACCGGACGCGGCACCGCTGACCGGCGAATCCCCGGCCGAGCACACCGGCACGGACGCCGAAACAGGCGCGGACGCGCTCACCGGGCCGACGCCGGAGCCCTCCCTGCCCATCGCCGATCCGGTGCGCCCCGAGCAACGGCGGGCCGGGACCCACGACGCACCGGCGGTGCCGACAACGGCGCCGGAAGCACCGGCCGTGTCGCCGGACACCTCGTCGGCCCAGGCGTCCGACGGCCGGTCCGCTACGTCGTCGAGCTTCCCCGGCATGTCCTCACCGTCGTCCTCCCCGCCCCTTTCCCCTTCCCCGCCTACCGCCCTGCCGACTTCTTCGTCGTCCTTGCCCGCTCCGGGGGCAGGGCCCCAGCAGGGGGACCTGCCCGGACTCTCCGGCCCGGATGCCGACCTGGCCCCGGACGGGGCCGAGGCGGTAGGGGCGTCCGGCCCCGCCTCAGGGACCACCGCCGACGCCGCCCCCGGGTCGCCCGCCTGGGAGGCGGCGCGCGCCGGGGTGGAACCGGTGCCGCGCTCGCACACCTGGGTCGACCCGGTGTCGACGCCACCGGATCCGCAACAGCAGGGTCGGACAACTCAGTTCGTGGTGAGGTCGAAGTTCGAAGTACGCCGCTTCGGGGTGGGCGGCGACCATGTCACCGACCTCACCGTCGAGGTCGGTGTCGGCAGCCCGGACCGGATGCCCGACGGCGTCTGGGCGAGGGTGCTCAACGGCGTCGATACCGCGATCAACGCACCGGGTCACCGGCTGCCGAACGGTGACCTCCTGCATGTGACGCTGGTGCGCGTCGAGAGCGACCCGCACCCCAACGGGCTCAACGTCGAATTCGTCGGCCGCGACCAGCAGATGACCCGGTCCGCCTGGTGGGCGGATGCCGACCCCGTCGACTACGCGCACGAGATCACGCACATGCTCGGCCTCCGCGACGAGTCCCGGCACGCGGTCGCACCTCAACGCCCGGACGTGGAGGGGAGCCTCCTGGGGGACTACCGGCGCCCGGCCCCCGAGGGGCTAGCCCAGGGCGGGCTGCGCGGCCGCCATCTGCAGCTGATCAGCACACTCATCGGGGACCTCACGCCCACACCCACCAGGACACCCACATCCGCATCCGCGCGCACGACCGCGACGGCAACCGTGTCCGCGACGGCGACCGTGGCCTCCTCGCCGCCCGTCCGCCGTCCGGCCACCACCAGCAGTGCCCCTGGTGCCGAGCCGTACGCGCCCGTGCTCCCCAGCACCCGGCCCCCTGTGCTGGACCGGGACCTGCCCCGGCCGCTCGGCGGGCGGCGGGACCGGACCGACTTCGGTAACGGCTCCCGGATGCCCGCGTACATCGACGACGTGCAGGAGCTCGTGCAGGACGCCCCTCCGGAGGTCCTCCTCGAACTGGTCTCCGGCGGCATGACCTTCGGGCACAGCGACGTCGTCCTGCGCGGCACCGGCGAGGCGCTGGCCGAGATCGGCCGCCTGCTGTCCACAGGGTCCGACGGGGTGCGGCCCGAGCAGCCGAAGAACGGCCGCCCGGCCGGTTCGAACCTGATGGCCGACGTCACGTACGCCTTCACCCAGGAGCCCAAGACACTGGCCGGGGACGGGCGCGTCTTCCCGTACACGGCGCAGGACGGCAGTGCGCGGAAGCTGTCGGTCGTCGCGCGCCACTACGGCGACTGGGAGCAGTTCACCGACACCTACGGCAGCCCCGTGAAGGTGGACGGGATGCACCGCTCGGTCTTCACCGCCGGGCAGAGCAAGACCATGCAGTCGGCGTTCCAGATCGCGCTCGGCGGACCCATCGGGCCCGTGGGCGCGGCCGCATTCAGCGGTCTCGGCCGGCTCGGTCTGCGGCTCGGTTTCACCGACCGGGTGGGATACGGACAGACCGAACAGGGGACGAGCCAGACGGAGACCCGCGCGCTCGACGGCTCGCGGGTGTATCTGGACCACGTCTACTACGACCTGCGGGTCACCGATGCGGACGGAAGGATCGTGAACGGTCCCGAGCCCGCGGTCTTCGGGTTCGCGGTGAGGGACGGGCTGTCCGTACGGCTGCCGGACAGCGTGATGAGTGCGACCGCCGCCCCCGGGCGCATCCCCCGCTCCATGGAGCTCGGCCGGCAGTCGGCCTACCGGCTGGTCCGGACGGAGGGGTTCGGCCCCGTCTCCCGGATGCGGGACTGGGCGGCCCAGGAGATCGGCGTGGCACCGGGCAGTACCGCCTACGGTGAACTGAACTCCTTCTTCTCCTCGTTGAGCTTCCAGCGGCAGAGCCCCGCACTGTCCAGGGGACGGGTCACCACCGTGCCTCTCTTCGCCGACGACAGGACCCGTACGCCGCTGGGCGTCTTCGTGGTCGATGTGGTGCCGGGCCGGGCGACGCTGATCACGGAGACGCCCGACGCGGAGATGCGCGACATCAACACCCTGGCCGTACGCAACGACCGGAGTGTCCAGAAGACGGCGGCCTTCGGAATCGACGGCGTCGCGGGCCCGGCCTTCAACTTCTTCGACCTGGGGAACGGCGCCCTCGATCTCCGGCTCCAGTTCGGCGCGGCGTTCCGTTACCTCTTCTCCGTGTCGCGCACCGCCGGCCTCGGCGGTTCCGGGGCGATCAAGACGGCAGGCCAGGTCAAGGGCGATGCGACGGGTCTCTACCTGGTCCGGAAGACGGTGTACGCCCAGCGCAGCGGCAGCGGCTCCCGGCCGCAGCAGTTCCACACCTGGAGCGTGGACCGGATGACCCGTACGGAGGCGCGTCGGCTGGCGGGCTGGGACGACGGCCTGCGGCGTGCGCTGCGCGCGGGAGTACCAGAACCGTTCGCCCCCGCGTACCTGACCCCGGACAGGCCGCCCACCCTGGGCATGCACCGGGTGGAGGAGTTCGCCTTCGGCGACGGTACGAAGACCGGGCCGACCGGAGCCACGGGACGGGAGCGCACCCTCCTGGACACCCTCGCCGACGAGGTGCTGACGGCTCTCGCGGCGGCCTATCCCGGGCTGGTCGCACGGCTCGACCAGCTGGCGCCGCCGGAGCACAGAACCTGGTGGGAGCGGGCGAACGCAGTTCTGGGCCCGCCCGGTCCGTCCGCCGGCGCACGCCCCGCGCCGACGACGCGGTGGAAGAACGACGACGAGTACCGCACGGCCCTCGCCAACACCCTGGAGGTCCTCAGCGCCCTGTCGTACCGGAGCATGGCGGGAAACCTGGAGGCGCTGACCACGACCGGCATCCGGATCCGGTTCAACGAGCCGGGCCGGATCGGACAGGGCCACCGCTACATCTGGCTGCACGGGGAGCTAACCAACCGCCGTTTCGAGGGCGTGCAGGACGACTTCAAGCTGCGCTACAGCTCGGTCGGTGTGGAGCGGGTGGACGGCCAGAAGAGTGCCAAGCGCATCGGGGAGGCGGGCGCCGAGGGGCTGATCGCCTTCCGTGACCCCATGACGGACGACATCGGCGCACCGAACAACGCGGGCGGGCCGAGCGCCGGCGTGCGCTGGGGTTGGCAGGCCGACGAGGAGACCAGCTTCGGCGCGACGGCCACGTACGAGCCGATGACGGTGAGTGCCGGTCCGTCGCACCTCTACCGCTACGACCTCTCGATCACCGTGGACCGCGGCGGGTACTGGCGGTTCCGGGGCCTGCTGCGCGGAACAGCGACGCTGGGGCTGCTCGGCACTCAGCCGTTCGTCTTCCGGCAGTCGCAGGACCTGCTCATCGGTACGGCCCCCGGCGGCCGTCAGGTGGGCGGCGGGCCCCGGACCGGGCAGGTGCTCATCAGCATCCCCGGCACGCACGCGCCGGCCGTGGACCCGCACCGCCGGGCTGCTGCCAACCCCTACGCGAGCGTCGCCCTCCAGCCGGTACGCACCCTGCGGCCCGACCGGGCGCGGGCACTCGCCCTCGGCGACCTGTCCAGGCCGGGCAGCCTGGTGCGCGCCTCCGACCTGGTGGGGGACCCGGGCCCGGTGACACCGGACGGCCGGGGCTCGCAGATGTTCCGGGACCTGCAGAACCATCCGTTCCTGACCATCGGCGTGATGCCGTCACCGGCCCTGGTCTCGGCACTCGGGCAGGCCATGGCCGCCGGGTCAGGCGGCGCTTGGCAGCTCACCGAGGAGGGTGCGCCGACCCGCGAGGCCGTACTCCGTGCCTTCCAGCCGCAGTACCTGACGGCCAACTTCGACCAGAGCTCCGGGCCACTGGGCTGGAGTGCCTCAGGGCTGATGGGGAAGGGCCCGTACGCCACGCTCTGGGCCACCTTCCGGCATCTGACGGCGGTGGACGGCATCCAGGCGCTGACCGGGTCGGTGCCGATGGACACGGAAATGGTGCTGGGCGGCACCGGCCAGACGGCGGGTAAGCTGACGAAGACCCGCACCTTCTTCGTCGGCGGGCAGCTCGTCTACGCGCGCTCCCACGCGGCAGGGCCCGGACTGCTCGGCACCTACGGCCTGGTCGCCAGCCCCTGGTCGACGGCGGACCAGTCGAGCAGGACCGTGACCCGCTCCTTCGTCCACGACATGAACCGCAAGGGCTTCGGCCACCAGGTCCTCGTGTCGGGCGCCGCCGAGCACTGGCTGGCCCTGACGGCGAGCCTGCTCGGCTCCGGTGCTGCGGGCAGGCCGCTCGTTCCCGACTGGATCGCCGCGGCGGCCGGGCGGATGACGACCGTGCCCGGCGGCTGGCTGGCCCATGTGCCGGAGAAGAGCGCCCACCTCGTTGGGCTGATCGACGACGGCATGGGCGAGGTGCCGCGCTACACCCGCCACAGCTGGTCCCCGCAACCATGGCTGCGGGACGACCACTTCGGTACGTACGCCGTCAACGCGCTGGACCCGACCGCGGCGCTCGCCGCCTTCGAACAGCAGGTGGCCCAGCTCGGGCTGGACGACGCCGGCCGGGAGCGCGTCCGCACCCTGGTCTCGTCCCGGGTCCTGCGATCCCTGGACAAGGAGACCACGGGCGGCGGCTCCTCGGTCCCGGCCCGCACCGGAGCGTGGGGCTGGCACAGCGTCCGGATCGGCAAGCGGCAGATCCGGATCAGGGTCCAGCTCGAACCCGGTACGCCGACGTTCGAGATGCTGGACCACAGCGTGGAGATGGAGGAGAACCGGCGGGCCATCGAGACGGTCACCGAAGGTGCCGAGTCCACGAAGGGTGCCGACTTCGGCTACCTCGTCGGGGAGGCCGTCCACACGGAGAACCCCACGGGGGCCGTGGCGGCGGGACCGACGTTCACGGAGACCGGGTCCGACCGGAAGTCCAGCGGCGAGAGCCGTACGGAATCCACCCTGACCGTGTTCCGGGCGGCCTCGACGGAACCGTACGCGGAGATCGCCACGCCCTACACGCTCCGGATCACGCTGGAGGCGGACGACCCGGCACCGGGGCGACGGGGGCCCGTACGCACCGGGTTCGACCGGTTCCGCGGCAAGCAGGTCATCAGCGTGGCGCACCCCGCCGGGACCCTGCGCGAGCACGTCCCCCTGAGCCTGATGGCCCCCGACGGGGAGCCGGACGCCGATCTGCTGCCGCCCCCGGACCTGACCGGGCTCGCCGCACCGAGGCAGGGCGTCCCGCCGTACGTGCTGGGGCCCGACACCCTGCACGGTGACGGCACCCTCAAGCCGTTCCGTTTCCCCGCCACCGGCTTCGACGTGCGCCGGATCGTCGGCCTCGCGGACATCCAGGTGGCGAACACCTACGCGCTGGCCCTGTCGTACGACGCGGGGTTCTCCGTGGACGGACCCGATGCCGCACGCCGGGCCAGGGACACCGGGCTGACCCGGCTGGGCACCGGCTCGGCCCAGGCGCTGGAGGACGGGACCGGCAACGCCGCGCTCACGGCCTACTACCACCGTGCGGTGACGCCCCAGGGATACGCCGTCCCCGGGCTGACCGAGAAGAACATCGTCAGCACCGAGAGCGCTCAGCTCGAGCTGTACGCCAAGCCCGACTTCAGCCGCGCCCGGCTGCTGACCGTCGCCGACGGCCAGAAGATGGAGATGCTCCGGCGGACCGGCGCCGGCGCGGCGTCGTCCGTGGGACGGGAGAACGTCCAGGACTCCGCGCTCGGGGCGGGCGTGCTGATCAGCTCCGACAAGACGGGCATGCACCAGATGGGCGGGTCGGGCACCGGGCCGTACGCCGCTGAAGGCGACAGCCTGCCCACCTCGGCGGACCAGCTGACCTCCATCAACACGAAACCCAAGACGGGCCGGGTGTTCCTGTTCGCCGTCCCCACCTCGTGGCTGAGCGTCGCCGATGTGCGTCGGGGCATCAAGGACACCCGAGTCGGACGCTTCGTCGGAGGCACCTTCGGCCATGTCAGGCCCGGCCCGAAGGCGGTCGGCTCGGAGGCGTACTCCCTGACCTGGGTCAGGGACGATGTCGCCAGGGAACTCGGCCTGATCGACGACACGAACTTCCCCGCCCGGGTGGGTGCCGCGTGGGACGCGGTGGGCGAGGCGAGCAAGGCGTGGGTCGACGCCGACAAGGCGTACTGGAAGAAGCGCCGTTCGGCGATCGGCCGGAGGGAGGAGCGGGACGCGGCGCGGATCGCGCTCGACGACGCGGAGACCGCCGCCGGGGCGGCCCGCCGAGGGCTGGCCCAGTCGTACGACGTGGCCGAGGCGGCCCACAACGCCGTGGAGGCCGCGGAGGAACGCATGGACCGGATACGGAGCGCCGGTCAGCAGTCGATACGCGAGGCCCGCGAAGCCCTCGAAGCCGCCGAGGCCTCGGACACCGGTGAGGCCGCCCACGATGGTTGGGCGGAGCTGGCACGCGAGGAGATGGCGGAGGCGCGTGCGGCCCTGGCGGCCGCCGAACAAACCTCCCGGGAACGGCTTTCGCCCGCCGAGGCCCACATCGCCGCCCTGCGGGAGCGTAAGGCGGCGGCCGACCGGCGGGTGAACACGGCCGGAAGGGCGCTTGCCACCGCGGACCGCCGGGTCGGGGCGGCCACCCGGCGGCACGACGCCGCCGTCACCGCCTTCGGTAACCGGCGCACGCTGCTCGGCACACTGAGGACGACGGCGGAGGACGCTGCGGCCGAGTACCACCGGGTGAGGGCGGGGACGGACCAGCTCACCCGGTGGCACCAGGAAGCGGCCACCGTCGAGAGCCGGAAGCGCCTGGAGGGCAGGACCGAGCCCCCGGCCGTCACATACCTGAAGCCCGCGGTGCCGGCGCCCCCGGTACCGCCCGCGCTTCCGGCGTACACGAGGACCGGCACCGGTCCGGACGCCCGGCTGACCTCGCCCGACGAGGTCACGTACGCCCTGCACGAGGTGCCGGAGGACGGGGGCGCCTTCCTGCACGCGCTGCTGGAGGGGCTGAGCAGGAGCGCGCCCGGCCTGCTCACCGATCAGGGGGTGGACCTCGGCGACCGGCGTGCGGCGGCCGACGCGGTGCTGCGGATGCTCACCGCCAGGCTCATGGACCCCTCGGACGCGGACCTGCTCGAAGCCGTCGCCCCCGATGTCATGGATGCCTTCAGCGACGCCGAAGTCACCGGGGCGGGGTTGCGGGGGGCCGGGCCGCTGGCGGCGGACACTCCTGGAGGCCGCGAGTTCGACGGGCTGGGCGGACTGATGCCGCACTCCGTGACCCCGGACCCGGCGGCCCGGGCCGCGCTGGCCGTCACCCAGCTGATGCGCCCGGGGAACACGGAGGGCGAGGCGGGCTGGAACCACGGGGCGGCCGACCTGCTGCCGGTGCTGGCCGCCCGGACGTTCGGGGTGGACATCACCGTCGTGGACGACACGGGGCGCTTCCAGGACTTCGGCCCGGGACCGTCCGATCCCACGGGCCACCTGGCGGGGACCCTGGGCCTGCCGCCCGGCGGCCCGCGGCCGCACGTGGTGCTCAGCCTGGCGGACCGCCATTACCGACTGGCGGTACGGGAGGGGGCGGTGACGGACGCGAAGCCGGAGCCGAAGGCCGGGGGCAAGACGGAGGCCAGGACTCAGCCGGAGCCGAAGCCGGTGCAGCCCTCGTCTGCCCTGCCTCCGGACGGTGCGGCCAGGGGGCGGCCCGTTCGGGTTCCGGTCACCGGGGAGTGTCTCTTCCACTCATTCATCGCGAGCGACCCCGGATATGTACGCAGCCGGCTGCCCGCTCTGGCGGAGTCCGACCCCGCCGCGTACGCCTGGCTCGGAGACGCCGACGCCGTACGCGGGGGGCTCAGCGGCAGAGCGGTCGTCCAGTCCACCACCGGGCACTACCCGGGCGGCCCGGAGACCGCCGTCGTGAGCGCGATGCGCAAGGCCGTCGAGGCCCATGTGACCGGGAGCGGAGACCGTCTGCCCCGATCCGTCATCGGGCAGTTGCGCCTGTCGACGACGACGGAGTTCGGGGCCCGGATCGCGGGACTGCACCGGGCGGGGCTCGTCTCGCTGCTCGCGCACCACAGTGTGGACGCAGACATGCT
Organism: Streptomyces sp. CA-278952; assembly: GCF_028747205.1. Lineage (NCBI taxonomy): Bacteria > Bacillati > Actinomycetota > Actinomycetes > Kitasatosporales > Streptomycetaceae > Streptomyces > Streptomyces sp. CA-278952. The sequence goes on along the minus strand of NZ_CP112880.1, from coordinate 28,445 downwards.
GATCGACCGCTCGGAGGCGGGACTGCGCGCGGAGTTGGCCGTTCTGTACCCGACGAGCGCGGCTCCACTGGACGACGCGGAGATGCATACGGTCATGCGCGCTGTCGCCCGCTGGGAGGAGGATTACATCACCGACGTGGGCGAGATCTTCCTGCCCCTGCTCGCCCACACCTTCGGGGCCCGGGTCGAGGTGGCCTGGGACGGTCGTCTGGCCGACACCCGCCGGGCCGGCCCCAGCGGTGCATCCCGTGTGATCGAGGTGCACTACAACGGCGTGGACCACTACAACGGGAGCAGCGCCGAAGCGCATGACCTGCTCGTCTACGGCGACAGCGTGGCCCCCAAGCGCGTCAAGCCCGAGGAGCGTGACGGTGAGGGCGACGTACGGGTGAATCCGCTGTGGACCCCCCTGGACGATGTCGATCCCGATCTGCTGGTTACGGCGAACCCGGACACCGTGTGGATCTACACGGTGACCGAGGACGGACAGATCCTGCTGGGCAGCGAGCAGCCGAGCGGGATCATCACGCCGGAGCAGTTCGACGCGCTGCTCGCTGGCGTGCGGAGCGTGGCTCCGGACCTGACGGCGGACGGTCTGCGGAAGGACCTGGACGGGCTGGGGCACACGGGCATCGCGGCCCGGTTCGGGGAGTCCGGACGGTCGGAGCCCGGGATGAGCCGGGGGTCCGGCGAGGTCCGGTGGAGCCCGGAGCTGAAGCGGTGGACGGTAAACGACAAGTTGAGCCGCTACAGGAGCGAATCCGTCCGGCCCGGCCTCGGCCCGGACGTCGCGGCGGGCCGGCTGCGGGAGGTGGCGGAGCTCTTGACGGAACGGCTCGGCGTGCGGGTCGTTCCCGAACAGGTCATGACCGCTACGGCGGCGCCGTCCGGTCAGCCTCCCGCCCCCGTCGTTCCACCGCCGGTGGTGCCGTTGAAGGGGATGGTGTCGGTCGCGGAACTCGAAGCGATCGGCATGACGCTGTCGTTGGCGCAGTCCACACAGGCGGCGCTCCTGCGCGACAAACTGCCCGTGGAGGAACTGGGGCTGACGCCCGAGCAGCACAGGCTCATCCGGGTGCAGCGGGGAGAGCCCGATACCTCGGCGCCCACGCGGCTGCTGCTCGACTTGCCGGAACCCTCGTCCCCGGGAGCAGCGCCGACTCCCTCGACATGATCATGGACTGGGAGGACGGCGACGAGGACAGCCGGTCCGCCGAGCCGGACCACCACCGGGATCCTGGAGGACCTCTACGGTCCCGGGATCGGCGAGGCCCCGCTCTATCCGGCACTGCGCGAGACCCTGGTGCGGCTGGACGCGCTGCGCCGGGCCGTGACCGGATCGCCTCTGCGTGAGGGCCCGTTCGACCTGGACGCGGTCACCCGGTACGTCCTCGGTCTGGGTGAGCGGGAGGCCGTGACCAAGGTGCAGCGAGGCGAGCTGTTCCGGGTGGCACTCGACGAGAACGTGGAAGGGGCCCGGAGCCTCGCCGGCCTCGCCGCGTTCCGACTCGTGCTCGACGGGGTGTTCTCCGTCGCCCGCACACTGCCCCGGACCGGTGGCAGCCGGGGCAGGAACTGGACGGGCGGCAGGATCAGGGAACTGGACACGTCACAGGCGGTCGGGGTGGCCCAGCAGCCGTACGGGGTGCCCCCGCTCGGTGAGGCAGACCCGGCGCCGTACGTCGTCCTGGCGGCCGAAGGCGGCCACGACCACGTCGTGGTGCTGGACGGTGACGGCACCCCGCACCGCGTGACCACGGAGGTGTTCGCCGAACTGCTCGCCCTGGACCCGTTGCTGGCCGGTCTGCCGGACGGCACCCCCGTGGTCCTGCTGGTCCCGGAGGCGGGTGCACGGGGCCTGGATCTGCCTCGCGCGGTCGCCGACCGGACCGGCCGCACGACCTGGGCCACCAGCGGCCGCGGTGGACGAGCGATTCCGTCACCACCGAATCCCGGATCCACGACCGCAGTCCCGGTTCCAGGTGCTCGGGAACTCCTTCATGGACTGTCCGGTCGACGGGTAGGCCGGCCTCGCGGGCGGAGAGCGGCTGCCGCGGTGATGTCGTCATCCCTAGACCGTAGCGCCAGCTACCGACACCGAGCGGCTCGATCCTGCCCACGAGCAACGGCCGGGGCGACGTCGCCGAAGCCATCTTCCGCGAAGCCGATGCCGCCTATCCGCACCGCTGGAGCGCACCGCGCGCTCGCGCCCACCTCTTGGGCCGTCTATGCGCGGCTGGACCGCCTCCCCGAACCCGATCGGCCACCACATAGTTCGCCGGAGGAGCGCCCCGAAGTCCCAGTTCCTACACGCACACCCCGTGGTGGCGGTGGTGTCTGCGATGCGCAGCAGGCAGCTGGCGACGTCGCGGACTCCGGCGTGCCAGCCGTCCTCGAAGCGCTGCCCGGACCCGTGCGGGCCACTGCTCTCGGAGATCCAGGTGTGAGCGCCGGCCACCGCCCCGGCCTCCAGCTTCGACACGATGTCGTCGGCCTCCTCGTTTCCGATCCCGACGACGGCCAGGGCCTGGAAGACCGTGAACCGCGCCTCGATGGCCGCGCTCTTACTGATCGTTTCAGAATGAGGTACGGAGTCGTCTCAAGCAGATGATGCTGCAGGCGAGTTGGAGTAGTGCGAGGTGGAGGTCGGCTCGTATCTCGTAGCGGATGCGCAGTCGTTTGAACTGGTGGAGCCAGGCGAAGGTCCGCTCGACGACCCAGCGTGTCTTGCCCAGTCCCGAGCCGTGCGGGGTGCCGCGTCGGGCGATCTTGGGTGTGATCCCACGGGCGCGGACGAGACGCCGGTACTTGTCGTAGTCGTACCCGCGGTCGGCGAACAGTCGCCGGGGCCGCTGGCGTGGCCGGCCCCGCAGGCCGCGGATGCGGGGTATGGCGTCCAGCAGAGGCATGAGCTGGGTAACATCGTGACGGTTTCCGCTGGTCAGAGAAACGGCGAGCGGGGTTCCGTGCCGGTCGACGATCAGGTGGTGCTTGCTGCCGGGCCGGGCCCGGTCGACCGGCGAAGGTCCGGTGTGAGCCCCCCTTTGAGAGCCCTGACGTGCGAGCCGTCGATCGCGGCGTCGTCCATCTCCAGCAGGCCCTCTTTACGCAGTTCCGCCAGAAGAACCTCATGCAGGCGGGGCCACACTCCGGCCTCGGTCCAGTCCCGCAGGCGCCGCCAGGCTGTCACGCCGCTGCAGCCCACCAGCTCTGCGGGAACGTCGCGCCAGCTCACACTCTTGCGCAGCACGTAGACGATGCCCCGCAGAGCAGCACGGTCATCGGCCGGCAGCCGCCCGGGATACCGGTGTCGTCGAGGCGGTCGAACCGGCAGCAGCGGGGCTATGCGTTCCCACAGGTCATCAGGCACAAGATCAGCAGACACCCAACAGATCCTGCCGACCCAACTCCCAACTGCCAAGCCACCACACCGATCTCATTCTGAAACGATCAGTTAGAACTCCTAACGGAATGACACTTTGGGGACGGCTCCTCGTCGTGGGATGCCGTCGGGCAGCATGGGGCGATGGACTTCGAACAGCCGTTGCCTCGCGAGCTGAAGGCTGTCGATTCGGCCTCGCTGTTCAGGCTGGAGGAGCGGGCGTCTGACCTCGGTCTGAGTCAATGGTTGGACCCGGCGTGGGTGCGCGTGAATGCGGCGCCTGACGGCACCTACTATCTGTGGCCGGCCCTGTGGCACACCTTGTCCCACCGCCCGGACGTACCACGTCACGTGCGGTGGGAACTGCTGATCACTCTGTGTACGGGAGACCGTGTGCTGAGGCTGCTGGATGTGATCCCCGGCGACTTCGCCCCGCTGCCCAGGTCGATTCGGTCCCCGTCGTCGAGCTGGCGGCTCAGTGTCACCGCTTGAACCCGATATGTCCGCGGGTCGTACTCGGGATAGGGAAGACTCTTGATCAGCAGGTCCGGGACAGGCTCATCCCCCGCGTCAATGCCCAGCTTCGCGTAGAGCTCGGCACCGTACAGACTGGCAGGGACACCCTCGGCCAGGGTTGCGGCTTCGGCAGGGTGGCCGGCCCGCTCACGGAACTCGTGAGCCCCGCCTACGTGGTCCAGGTGCGCATGGGTGAGAACTACCAGCGGGTCACGTTCGAACATGCGTAGGATCTCCCCACGCAGGGCAACGACGCCAAGCCCGGCATCAACGACGATGTCGCGGTCGGTTCCACGCAGCCACCACAGCTTTGCTGACAGCAGCGGGCCGACGCGGGGTTCCGAGATCCGAACCAGATCACTGCCCAGCTCCAACTGCTCGTACCATTCGCTCATGTCGCGCAAGTGTGCCAGCTGTCGCTCTCTCGGGTTCCGCCACGGCGGACCAGATGGATTGAGACTGAGGGCGACATTCACACGCCACGGGCTGGATCAGTTGAGATTTCGGCTCGCCACTCGTCTCAAATAATCTGGTCGTCGCAGGTCATGACTACGGCCTCGGGCCAGATCATCTGAGACGGAACAACCGTCGCCGCCCGCGCCACCAGCCGCGATGCCCTCTCCAACTGCGGCAGTGTCGACAAGCGCTGCTTGTCCGTGGACCGCTTCGCGGCACTGATCAACCGGGTGGCCATCAGGATCTCGAACAGGTCCAGGGTGTCGTCGATCGCCTTGGCCTCCAGGTCGCGCATCACCGCGGTGAGCATCGCCGTGCCCGTGGTCCGCGTCGGCGGCCGGCGCATCCGCTCCAGCTCCGAATACCGCTTGCCCTCCGGCGTCTTCAGCGTGGCCACCAGGTCCCCTGGCGAGTACGGCCGACACGGCCTCGATTCCGCCGGACAAGCCTTACCGGGCGAGGAAGGCGCTGACGGTTTTGCCGCCGGTGGGCCGGTGGGTGACTGCGGTGGTGCGGGCGAGGTGGGTGACCATGCGCCAGCCGAAGCCGCCGGTGGCGCCGGTCAGGTCGGGGGTGCGCATGCGCGGGGCCTGTGGGCTGGGGTCATCCACCGCCACCTCGATGAGGTCGGGGTGGGCAGTCAGGCGAAGGGTGTAGGTGCCGCCTGCGTGGCGTAGTGCGTTCGTCACGAGTTCCGAGACGACCAGGAGCACGGTGTCGGCTGTCTCAGGGGTGACGTCCGGCCGGAGGGCTTCGAGGAAGACGCGGGCGCTGTTGCGCGCGTGGGCGGCGGTGGGCGCGGGGCGGGTGGCCGTGGCATCGACGCGCATCGTGGTCGTCAGGTTCATCCCTGGTCTCCTCAGCTCGTCGTTGCCTGGATGCCGCTTGTGCCCCGTCATGACCGCCTCAACCCGGCGGTACACGATTACCTCGCCTGCTGGATAGCTGAAAATCTATCCTGGTCAAGGTAGACATTCGGTTTGGGCCTGGCTATGGTTTCTCTCGTAGCCGAGATCAGCAGGGCCCGGCAGAAATGAACTGGCGGGCAGCAGTACACGCAGTTGCAGAGCGCACGACGGTGCGGTGGTGGAGTTCCGGAGCCAGGGCTGTTGCAGGAAGGCGACGGGACTGACGACCGGACCGGGTGGCCCGCCGTGATCAGGGGCCGCCGCGAGAAGTACCGCAGTAAACGCAGTGGTGGTACCCAGCAGTGAAGCAGGAGCGGTACCTCGGTGAAGGCGTCGGCTGCGGGCGGGCGCACCGGGACGTTCGGCAGCGAGGTTCCAAGCCGGAGCAGATGCAGGACGGGCGACGGGGCTGGCTGCCGAAGAGTGACGCTTGTTCAGGTCACCAGCAGTACGCAAGCAGTTGACGAAGAGGGAAGAACGGAGGAGTTGGTCGCCATCAGGATCGCCCGGGTGCAGGACGTGGGCCCGGGTACCGCAGGACATCGATAGTGAGGTGGTCTCCGGTCAAGCAACCGCGATCCCCGCAGCCCCCGACCTCTCCCGGGGCGGGCATGCGGAAACACAGAGCCGGCGCAGCCGATCACGGCCGGCCGATGGTGTAGCAGTTCCTTCGGGGCCCTGGTGCCAATGGCACCAGGGCCCCTCCAGCGTGTTCCACAGAGAGGTGCAAGTGACAGCAGACGACTCGTTCGGCCGTCTCGACGACGACGACTAGCGTATGGATGCGCAGGAAGCGACGCTGTGGGCTGCGGGTATCGGCATGGCTGGGGTGGTGCTGACGGCTGGTTTGGGGTGGCGCAGTTCACGGATCTCCGCGAAGGCTCAGGTGGATGCGGCGCTTGCCGGGGTGCGTGAGCAGGCGGACCAGGAACAGAAGGTTGCCATCAGGACCGCGCAGCGCGCGGCGCACCACGAGTTTCTGGGGCAGATCGAGGCGACGTGTATGGCGCTCGACCGGGCGCTGCACGTGAGTAAGGCGGCATACGCGGACGTTGAGTACCACAGGAGAACGCATCTGCCGGTCCCGCCTGGTCCTGAGTGGGTGGCAGCGAAGGCTCGGTTGGAAGACAGCGTTGACGCCCTCTGGTTCCGACCGTCCGCGCTGCGTCTGTACGCCGACACCGCGACCGTGGACAAGGCGGAGCGTCTGATGCGGCTGGTGAGATCAGCAGCCGACACGTTCTACGCAGTCGAAGACGCCATCAATGAGGACCTGGACCCTGCCCCGCACTACGAGTCGATTCAAGGGGAACTGAACGCTCTGAAGGGGGGCATCAGCGAGTGGTCGGCGGTGGCCGCAACCAGCCTGGGGCGTCCTTCGGAGTGACCGGCCGGGGCTCTCCGCACGCAGGGATAGGGTCGGAGCAGACCGTGCCGTATGGGTGCGCGGGACAGGTCCGGGTCTCCTGGAGTACGGCTTGGACCCCTGGTGCCGGTGGCGGCCCTTGCCGCCGGCACCAGGCCCAGGGCCCCCGCCGTGCTTGCCCGCGCACACCTGGGCGAGTATGACGATGTCCCCCGTGCGTACGGCGATCTCGTACCGGTCCTGGAACACCTGAAGTCGTCCCGGAGCTCCCGCCCGCCCCGGGACTCCTCTTTCCGGATCAGCGCCCCGATCCGCTGCACCTTCGGGTCCGACAGAATCGCTGCGATCCGCTCCTCACTGCTCGTGCGGTGGCCTCCTGCGCCCAGTCGATGCCGAGCGTGGCGAGCTGCTCGCGCTGCTCGGTGCTCAGCTTGTCCCGCCGGGTGCGGGTGTTGCTGATCCAGGTGCCCAGCCGGACCGCTCCGTGGGGTGTCTCCTCGATGTGGGTCCTCGGTACGACGACCCGCCCTTCCCGCGCCGTGTACTGGGTGAGCGCGACGATGCCTCGCTCGAACGCCCCGGCCCCCCTCTCTTTCCCGGCCGGGGTGGCCCGGGGGGTGAGGCCGAGTGCTTCCAGGCGCTCGGACTGTTCGGGCAGCAGGGTGTTCCAGATGGAGGGGTCGGTCTGCTTGGCGATCCAGGTGCCGACGTCGATGCCGTTCACGGTGACGCCGGGCAGGACATCGGCCGGGCCCTGTTCCTCGCCGAGGAGGATGCGGGCGGCGGCGTAGTGGCGCTGCCATTCGACGGGCCACTGCGGGTTCCAGTCCGGGTCGATCGCTTCCAGTGCCCGGCGTCGTTCGTCGGCCCGTACCGGGTCGCTGCCGAGTCCGCCCGGCTTGCGGAGATTGGCGACCCACTGGCCCACCGCGACCCCGTCCATCACCGCGCTCCTCGGGCAGGCCAGAGTGGAGTGGACGGCGTAGTAGGCGCGGGCCGCACCGAGGTTCTTCCAGAACGCCGCGTCGCCGACCGACCAGACCATGCCCACCTCGTTCAGCAGGTCGGTGCGCCACGCCTTGAGGGTCCCGGCGCGGAACGCGCGGCGCTGCTCGGTGACCCAGCTGCCCAGCCCGTACGTGCCGCCGTCGTCGCCCAGCTCGACGGTGGTCTCGCTGGGGACCTGCGCGTGCCCGTGCTCGTCGACGAAGGCGCGCAGGGCGCTGTACCCGGTGAGCCAGACCTCGGAGTCGGGCCGCAGGACGCGGGTTCGGAGGAACAGGGCAATGGACTGCGGGTCGCGGGGGAGGGAGAACCGCAGCAGCGGCGTGCTGGTGCCCGCGATGCCCGGGGCCGCGCCGGTCTCCTCGCCGCCCTCGCCCTCGTCGTCCTGGTGCTCGTCGGTGTCGGCGTCGTCCTGGTCGTCGTCGCCGGGGCCGGCGGCCACGCTTTCGTCGGGGACGTCCTCCTGGCCCTCGCCCTGGTCGCCGTTCTCGTCGGCCGTGGCTTCCTGCGGGTCGAGGGCGAGGACGGAGGTGATCTGTCCGCGTGCGGTGGTGGTGGGCAGCGCCATGCGCTCGATGACCCGGTCATCGTGTGCACGCAGGCCCTGGAGGATCGCGACAAGCCCGGTATAGCTGGGGGAGGCCATCATGTCGCCGGGGTCCTCCCCGGGCTGAAGGAAGACCGGGACGATGATCCTGCTGACCTTGCCGTCGCCGGGCTCTTGGCGCAGCGCCCGCCCGATGATCTGCACGACCTCGACCGGGCTGCTGCGGGTGTCGGCGAAGACGACCGCCTGCACTCCCCGCTTGCCCCTGATGTCGACGCCTTCCCCGAGGACCCGGCAACTGGCCAGGAACGACAGCTCGCAGACCCATCCATCCGCGTCGAGGCCGTCCGCGTACCGGGCGAGGACGTCGCGCCGGTGGGTGGCGGGGTGTTCGCCGGACAGCCAGTCCGCGCCGACCCGGCCCGGGTAGGCGGCGGGGTCGGCGTGGTGGAGGCGGGCGGCGGTCTCCGGCATCGCACGGGCGAAGCTCATCGCGTCCAGGGTGCGGGAGTGGAACGTCATGTAGGAGCGGACGCCGGTCTCGTCGGCGTGCTTGAGGAGCGCGGCCTGTAGGGCGGCGAGCCGCCGGCCGCGCCGTTCCTCCAGTGACGCGTCGTCGGCGAGGGGTGAGGGGTCGCGGATCTCCAGGACGTCGATCTCGAACCGGGCGAGGACGCCGCGCTCCACACTCTCCATGAGGCCGGTCTCGTGGAGGACCGGCCCGTACAGCTCGGTGTCGTCCATCGAGGCGACGAGCCGTCCGCCCAGCGCCTCACCGCCGTTCTGCGGGACGGTCCCGGCCGGGGCGGACATCTCCGGGTCGGCGTCGACGTCCTCCTTCTCCGCGACGTCCGCCGCAGCGGGTCCCGCTTCCCACAGGCGCGGGGTCGCCGTCATGTACAGGCGCCGCATCGCCGGGATGCGGGTCTGGTCGTGCACGCACGCCCAGGCCTTCGCGGCGCTGCCGGACGAGCGATGGGCCTCGTCCACGACCAATAGGTCGAAGGGCGCCATTTTCTGCCCGTAGGAGCCGCGCAGCGCCTGTTCCAGGACGCCGGGGGCGGCGGTGTCCGGGGCGTCGTCGTTCTGGTCGTCGGCCAGGCCCTGCGGGGCGAGGGAGGCGTACGTCGCGAACACCAGCACCGGCCCGTCGCTTGCCCACAGGGCGAGTTGGGTCGGGTTGGTCGTGCACCGCACCCCGAGGGCTTCCAGCAGCGGGTCCGCCCCGAGGGAGCACACCGCGACCGCCGGGCCGGTGTGCCCGGCCCGGCGCCATGCCTCGATCGTCTGCGTCAGCAGATCCAGGGTCGGGACCAGGACGCCGATCACTCCGTTCGGGCACAGCTTGAGCGCGGCCATCGCCGCGGTGACGGTCTTGCCGGTGCCGGTGGCCATGTGGACCTGGCCGCGCAGCCCGCCCACGGGCAGCGTCCTGTCGGCCGGGAGGGACAGGCCGCGCACGATCGCGTCAACCGCCTCAACCTGATGCGGCCGCAGCGTGATCCCCTGCATGCTCATCGCTCCTCACTCAGCCCGGCGGTCCGGCCCGGGGTGAACGGGGCGACGGACACCACCCCGTCATCATCGACGCTCACCCGCTCGACGAGCTGGACCAGTACCTCGTTCGGGGTCAGCCCGGCCCGCGCCGCCACCGCACGGACCCGCCGCCCGGCAGCCGCGCCCAGCCACACCTCGGCACACAGCTCGTCCCGCTTCTCCCGCTGCTGCTCCGTCCACGCGGCATGGGTCCGCAGCGCCGTGGTGCGCCGCTCCTCCCGCTCCCGCGCCCAGGCGCTGCCCTTCTCGTCCAGGTCGCCGTCGTAGACGCCGGCACCGGATGCGGCGAGGTGGGCGGCGACCCGCTGCCATTCGGTGAGCAGGGCCGCCCACCGGTCGGCCAGCTCCTGCGGATCCGCCGCGAACTCCCGGACCGCCACCGGGGAGCGCAGCTCCTGGCGGGTCTCGCGCACCCGCACCACGGCCGTGTCCACGGCCTGGTCCACCTGCGCCCCGGTCATGCCCGCCGCCTGACGGCGCACCTGATCACGTGCCACGTCCTCCGGAGTCCAGATCATCGTGCTCCTCACCCTGCCATCGCCAACACACGTACAACTGCTGCGCAATCTAGCACTAATAGTTGTGTAAGTGCGGTACAGTTCTCGTATGAGTGAAGGAACCAGCGTGGAAGCGCTGCTCGAAGAGGCCCGGCTGAACGCCGCGATCCCCCCGCCGGAGGAGCGCCTGCGGCTCCGCGAGGCAGCCGGCCTCTCCCGCGCCCAGGTCGCCGCGGCGGTCGGGGTCCAGCGCGGCACCGTCGCGAACTGGGAGACCGGAGCCTCCAGCCCCGTCCCGCCCGCCCGCCTGCCCTACCTGCGCCTGCTGAAGGGCCTCGCCGAAATCCACCCCACCCCCACCCCGTCGTCCCCGGACCCGGTCGCCGCGCTGTTCACCGAGGAGCCCGCCCCGGCCTCGATGGCCTCTGCCCCGGTGCCTGCGGCGTTCACCGGCCTGGAAACCCTGCGAGGCCCGGACGGCCGCGCGATCGAGGGCGACCCGGGCCCCTGTGTCCGGTGCGGTGTCGAGACGACCTACCAGTCCACCGACGGCCGCCCGCTCCACTCCGGCGCCCTGTGCCAGCCCACCACCACCGCCCCGGCCCCGGCCGTCACCACCACCGCCCCGGCCCCGGCCCCGACCGCCACCGCGCCCGCACCGGCCGCACCCGCACCGGCTCCGGTCTCGCCGGTCCCGGCCCCGGTGCCGACCCGCCCGCAGCGCCGGTCGAAGTCCGCCGAGCGCGCCGAGGCGGATCTGATGGCGCTGATCCGGGGTGCGGTCGAGCAGGAGGCGGAGCGCGCCGGCGGGGACGAGGACGCCGCGCTCAAGGCGCTGATCAACAGGGCGATCCCGGACGTCATGCACCTCTTCAACGAGACCCGGGCCACGGCCCGTTACGAGTACACCGCCTATCCGGCGCTGCCGGACATCCTGCACAAGCCGTCGAAGAAGGAGCCGGATCAGATCTGGGAGGCCCGGCCCGCCTACAACAACCCCGCCTACTCCCTCCGCGCCCCCCACGCGGACCTGCGGGTGACCGCCCTGGACGTCAACGCCGCCTACCTGTCCGCGCTGAAGGTGTGGCTCCCGATCGGGAAGCTGGAGCACACCACCGGCACGGACGGCGTCGGCCCGAAGCGCTCCGGCGTCCACCTGATCACCCCCGCCGAGTGGACCCACCCCCACCTGCCCAACCCGCTCGGGGACCGCGACGAACCCGGCGCCCTCTGGATCACCGACGCCACCCTGCGCCTCCTGCTGCGCCTGTCCGGCCCGAAGTGGGGCCTGACCGGAGCCCCGACCGTCCACGAGTCCTGGACGTCCGGCGCGACCGAGAACTTCCTCGACGCCCTGCGCAAGCTCCTGACGTCCGCCCGTTCGGAGGCGATCACCGCCGGAGACACGCTGATGATCGAGTACGTCAAAGCGATGTACAGCAAGTTCGTCAGCACCATGGGGGAGTCGATCCACAACCGCGAGATGGTCCGCCCCGACTGGATGCACAACATCCACAGCCAGGCGTACGCCCTGCACTGCGGCCGCGCCTACAAGGCCCACCAGGCCGGACTGGACGTCGTCGCGCTCAAGCACACCGACGAACTCCACGTGATCGGGGACTGGCGGCAGGTGTTCACCGAGGGCCGGGGCGTGGCCGAACTGAAGATCAAGACCGGTGACGGCAAGGCTTCCGGTGAGTACCTGGTCGGGAAGGTGGGCGGCTGATGGCCGGACGCTGGAAGGACTTCGGCAAGTACGGCGCGGACGGCGCGCCCGGGGCCGAAGCCCTCGGCATCGCCATGGAGGGGATGGTGCGCGGTGTCGCCTCACCGGTCGACAGCGACCGCGGCCTCGCCGCCCGCCTGAACTACCTCACCAAGTCCGACGCCGGATACGAGGCGATGGACCGCGCCGGCGTCCACGTCTCCCCGCGCACCCTGATGGCGTGGCTCGCCGAGGAGCGCACCCCGAACAAAGCGAACCTCGCCCGCCTGGACGCGGCGTACTGGGACTTGCGCCGCCGCAACGTCGCCACCGACCTCAAGCACCGGCTCAACAACGGGGGCCGGGGGACCCGGGTGGAGATCAACCCGGTCAACCAGACCGGGGTGGACGACAGGTACCGGCGGGACCTGGCCCCCCGCAGCATCAACGTCCGGGGGGTCTGGGACCGTGCCGTGGACGCGTGGATGGACGACGACCTGGACGAGCTGGACGCGGTCTGGGATGAGGTCCTGGACCTGATCGGCTCGGACTACGACGGGTACAGCTACGTGTCCTCGATCGGCTGGGCCGCCTGACCGGGCCGGCGGGGCGAACTGAATCGGCTCTCGAATGATTTTTTGCAGAGTTAGTTACGCCTAGCCGGGGCGGTCTTGCAGAGTTAGTTACACCCAGGCGTAACTAACTCTGCAAGATTCTAGAATCATGTGTAACTATGGCTGCATGGACCGTGGAGAGCAGCTGAGGCGCGTCGCCGAGCACGCCTCCGACCAATGGGGACTTGTAACCGCTGCCCAAGCGAAGCGGATCGGCCTGACCGCCGTGCAGATCCTTCGGCTAGCCGAAGCAGGACTGATCGAGAACGTTGGCAGAGGCGTCTATCTCCTTCAAGCGGCGGGCTTCCCCTTGCACCTGGAGCTCAAGGTTGCCTGGCTGCGCCTGCAACCCGCGGTCTTCGCCTCGGAGCGCCCGCTGGGGGGCAAGGACTCCGGTGTCGTCTCCCACGCCTCCGCGTGCCAGCTCCACGGTTTGGGAGACATTCCCGCTCCGAAGACCGAGATCAGCGTGCCCCGACGACGGACGACCACCGAGCCATTCGTCCACCTGCGCACTGTGCAACTGGAGCCGGACGACATCACGCTCGTTCAAGGGCTGCCCGTCACTACAGCCCGCCGCACCATTCTCGACCTGCTCCGCAGCAAAACCGACGGCGGCCACCTCGGCGGAGTCATCGCCGACGCGGAACGTCTCGACCTCATCGAGATCCAAGACCTCCAGGAATCCGCCCAGCCCTTTACCCGCACCTACGGCCTTCCCGCCCAGGCCACAGGGCAGGAACTCATCGAGCACCTGGTCGACCAAGCCGGCAAGCACCTGAGATCCCAAGAAGTCGCCAGAGCCAGCACAGAAGGCTTCGCCACTGCCCTCGAACTAATGACTCGAGAGGCCTACCAACCTAGCCCTGCCATCCGCCAGTCAATCCAGGCCATCCAGCGGATGCACGAGCAGACGGTTCTGCCGAACAGCGCTCTGCAGGAGAGTGTGCGGCGGATTGGTGAGCAGCTTGCGGCGACGAGTGCTCCTCTGCAGGAAACCATGCGGCGGATGAATGAGCAGATGGCGTTGCCGGACAGCGCTCTGCAGGAGACCTTGCGGCGGATTGCTGAGATGAGTGCGGCGACGAACGCTCCTCTGCAGGAGGCCATGCGGCGGATTGGTGAGCAGCTTGCGGCGACGAGTGCTCCTCTGCAGGAAACCATGCGGCGGATGAATGAGCAGATGGCGTTGCCGGACAGCGCTCTGCAGGAGACCTTGCGGCGGATTGCTGAGATGAGTGCGGCGACGAACGCTCCTCTGCAGGCCATGCGGCGGATACACGAGCAGACCGCGAATCCCCGAGCTCTCGAACAAGGAAGCGGCGCCGCAACTGTCGAAAGCCGTCCTGCGATCGAGCAACAAGACTCATCAAGCGGCCGGGCAGCTCACGAGACCTCTACCGAGCACACAGTCCAGCACCAGGTCACGGACGATGTTCAAAAAAGCGCGGGCGGCAAACCGGACTCCGAGTACGATCAGTGATCCAACTGACTGCCCGGGGATGTCCACTTGCAGAAGACCTACGCCACCCCTAGAGCCTTCCAAACGGCTCTGGGAAATTCGGCACGCAAGATGTCCCTGAAGACAGGCATGAGCGTCACCGACCTCATGAAGATCTTCTACTTCAACCGGCTAGCCGCCCGCGTGTTCACCAAGGACCCGGACGGCTGGCTCATCAAAGGCGGACAAGCCCTCCTCGTCCGCTACCGAGGCGCCGCCCGTCTCAGCCAGGACATCGACCTTCAGAGCACGAACCTCGACCTCACGGCTAGTGAAGTCCGGCAACTGGTCATCGACGCAGCCGCCTTCGACCTCGACGACTTTCTTCGCTACGCACCCACCAAATACAGCGGCGCCGCAGAGGACGGACGCGGCGGAGCCCAGTACTTCAAGGTCTACCTCGGATCCGCCGAAGTGATGACCATCAAGGTCGACCTCGTCGTCGGCCGCCCGCTCACAGGGACTGTCGAAGTACGCACGCTCAAGTCTGCCGTCGACCTCGAATGGCCCGTCGACTGGCCCGAGGTTCGCCTGTACCCGGTCGTCGACCACGTCGCCGACAAGATCTGCGCCATGTACGAACGACATGGCGCAAGCGGCCAGCACGGATCCAACCGCTACCGCGACCTCGCGGACCTTCTCCTCATCGGCCAACAGGAGACGGTCCCCAGCCAAGCTGCGCTCCAAGCTCTGCAACGCGAAGCCGACAGACGCCGCGACTGCGGCACGCACCTGCCCCTCCCCGACACCTTCCAGATACCCGGATCCAACTGGCACGAGGGCTACCCCAAACAGGCCAAACTGGTCGTGGGACTGAACGGCTGCGCGACGCTCTCCGAGGCAGCTGCTCTCGCTGCCGCCTTCGTCGACCCTCTGCTGAGTGGCACCGCCAGCGGCACCTGAAGCCCGAGTTCCACGGCCTGGCTTTAGAGCCTCAGCTCGCCTCTGACCGCCATCCGGTACGTCGTTGGGGCCCTGGCTTTGTGCACGAGAACCGGCTCTGGCTCAACTTCTGTGGTCCTGCTCCTTGCGCTCCGTCCCCACGCCGGACCGCTCTTCTGACCTGCCGCTTTCCCTGGAGCGCCGACCAGATTCGCTGACCGCCGACCAGCACCACAGAAGTTGAGCCAGAGCCGGTTCTCGTGGACAAAGCCAGGGCCCCAATATGGATGTGAGTGGTAGCACCGCTCAGTGGCCGGGGCGTGGTGCTGCGCGCATGGATTCGCGTGACGCGTCCAGGAATGCCCTCCGCGCCTCCTCTGCATTCCTGCACATGTCTTGGTACATGTTGTAGTTGGGCCAGTCCGGGGTTCCGGAGTTCGAGCGCACCGACGATCCCAGGACCTCCAGCGCTTCGGCAAGGTTGATGCACGCTCTGTCCACAGCTTCCGGGCCGAGAAGCAACACCCGCTCCAGGGGGCGCTGCACGCCTTCAGAGATTCGATCCACCTGGGTCGCCGTACTCGCCTCGTGGTCCTCCCAAAAGCTGGGGCCGCTCTGCGATTCCACATGCGCCGCTACTTCCTCGAAGTGCTCTCCCGGGTCGATCTCCCTTTGAAGTCCCTTCACTGCGGTATCCCAGGCATCGAGGAGCGCAATGTACGCGTCCTGACGCTGTCCACGGAGCCACTGGCCATGCTCGACCGCAGCTTGATCCCTGACCTGCCTCCGGCCGAGAAAGAACCCGCTGGCCAACACCACCGCTCCGGCAATCACCGCTGCGACGATGGTCGCCACTTCGCTTGTCATGCCCGACATCATCCCAAGAGCGCCGGCCCGCAGGGGCGTGGTTCGCGCTCGCCGTTCGATCATGGTGCTTTAAAGTAAGGTACAGTTTTCTCGGCGCTGTGGGTGTCCACTGCCAGAGCGCGCCGCCCCTCTCCCACCCCGCACGACGAGACAGGAGGCCACCATCAGGACGGGCCGCCAGAGCGCTGCCCTCGCCCGGCTCAGCAACGTGGAGACGTCGGCCGAACGGACCGGCGCCGCCGCCGGCGCGGGGGAGGAGCTGGCCGTGCTCGCCCCGGCTGCAGCCGCCGCCCTAAACCTCCTCGCCGACGCCGTCCGGCGCGGCCGCGCGGACCAGGATGGCATCGTCCAGGCCCTGAAGGACGCCCGTGTCGACGAGGCGTTCGCCCGGGTCTTCGACGCCGCTTCCGAGCGGGTCATGGAGGCCGCCGACGACCCGTACGACATCGACGTCCGGCTCGACGTGGACAACCTCTCGGGCGCGGCGACCGACATCCGGCGCACATTTGACTGGCTGTAGCGTCCCGGCTCCACGTGCCCGCACCTCGGTGCGGGCACGTCGCCGGGCCGTGGTGCTGGATAGGGTCGGGCCAGTCCGTGCCGTATGGGTGTGCGGGTCAGGTCCGGTCACCGGAGTACGGCCAGGACCGCACGGTGCCGGTGGCGGCCTGTCACCGGCACCAGCCCCCGCCGCCGGGAAGAACCACCAGGGCGTGAACGCGAAAAGGCCGGCGCCCTCAGTCCGCTCACAGGAGCGGGTAGCACGGGCACCGGCCAACCCAAGCGCACAACCCGTAAGGTCACGCCCTCGTACGGGCAGCGTACCCGTACGCTGGGCCAGGACACAGACACCGGTACCGTTTTATAGACGGTGAGTTGGGGAGCACCCGTGATCAGAGCAGGACGCCGCCACCTCGTACGCACCCTGGCGGACCTCGCCGCACAGCAGGGACTGCGCACGGAGAGGTACCTCAAGCTCAAGCCGTACGAGGCCCCCGGGTTCCCGCCGCCGGTCAGCTCACCCAAGGCCCGCACACGCCTCTACGACGGCGAACAGGTCGACGCCTACCTCCTGGGCAAGCCCGTGCCGCCGCTTCCGGACCAGGACGGCGACGATGACCTCTTGGACCGCCAGGAGTGCGCAGCTGCGATCGGCGTCACCCCCCGCACCTGGGACGGCTACAAGCGCCACCCGCTCCTGACCGAGCACGTCACCGACGTCGGCGGGGTGGAGCACTGGCCCCGCGGCATCGTCCGGCAGTACCAGACCAGCCGGCCGGGCAAGCCGACCGTGACCGGACGCCCGGAGGGCACCGGGGACCAGGTCCCCCGCGACCAGCTCCCCGCCCTCACCGCCGAACTCCTCGACGCCGACCCCACCATCAGTTCTGCCGGGGTGACCGAGGCACTCGGCATCCACCGCGACACCGCACAGGAAGCCCTCACCCGGCTCCGCGCCGACCGCATGGCCGACCTCATGCACACCGACCCGTCCCTGACCCCCGATCAAGCCGCGGTGGCACTCGGCTACCCGGCCGGACAGGTCCGCCGCGCCACCGCACGCGCCGACACCGTCCTGCGCGCCCGCCGGGCCGCCCCATACCTGGCCGGTGTCACCACCGCCCTGCACCGCGCCGGCTGGACCAACACCGAGGCCGCACCCGACGTCCAGTTCCCCGGCGACGACAGGGTCGTTGCCGCGCTCGTGCTCGACGGCGACCAGGCCCCGGCCCCCGCCCTGGTCTGGGACGAGCGGTACGGGTGGCGCACCGCAGCCTCCCGCCGGCACCCGCTCACCAAGGGCGCGGTCCTTCCGCCGGAGGGCGACGGCATCCGGTACCTCGCCGGGGGTATCACCCCGCCACCCGGCGCCCTGATTGCCGCTCTCACTCGCTGACCGTCCACGTTCGGCGCTGACCTGAGGCCTCCCGGTACGGATCCGGCTCATATGGCCGACGGCAACCGGATCCCCGCCTCCGCCCTGCGCCGGTGGGTGCAGGAAGTCCTGCGGCTGCTGGCCGCCCGTGCCCCGCGTCTGGAACGTGCCCTGAAGAAGATCGCCAAGAAGGGTAGGGCGGTCGTTCTGCTGGACGGCACGGTGATG
Source organism: Streptomyces sp. CA-278952 (assembly GCF_028747205.1). Classification (NCBI taxonomy): domain Bacteria; kingdom Bacillati; phylum Actinomycetota; class Actinomycetes; order Kitasatosporales; family Streptomycetaceae; genus Streptomyces; species Streptomyces sp. CA-278952. The sequence continues at coordinate 10,538 of NZ_CP112880.1, read as the reverse complement.
TCCGCTACCTGGCCGACGGCATCACGCCACTGCCCGACGACGTCATCGCCGCCCTCACCCTCTGACTCGGCAGCCCGGAGCGGCCAGGCCCCCGTTGACCGCTCACCTGGTGATTCGCCATCGGCGGTGGGGAAGCCGGTGCCGTAACGACCACATCGAGCCGCCGGCCCCAGGAGAGAAGGGTTTCCCAACGGGGTCAAGCTCAGAGGTTCAGAAGAGCACCCATTGACGCGCTTCATCATCCCAGACAAGGTCGATGATCTGCTCGTCCTTGATCGCCAGGGCGTGCCACCTGCCATCCATCCAACGCACGATCTGCGGGTAGTCGCCCATGTTCGCCAAGTCGGAAAAGTCCATTGTGGGCAGAAGACTCAGCGCGTCGGTTGGGGTCCCCGAACCGATGTGGATCTTCGGACCCTCAATCAAGGAGAGGGTCGCGGGGCTGGGATTGGTTGGTAGCCCTGAAGGAGGCTGAACACCCGTTCCCCGGCTCACCAAGATGGCCATCCTCGGCAGCTTTTGCAGGAGGAGGTGAAGAGCCCGGTCAATACGCTCGCCCATCACGGTGCCCAACGACGTCGCAACCGCAGTAACGAACGGTGCGACGGCGACAACCGCGAGAACCTCTGGAACATTGACGCCTGTGTTCTGGGTGCGGCTATAGACATAGAGGCGGGAGTCATCACTAAGGGTAACTGACGCATCCGCAGGGGCCAGCTTCGGCTTTGAGGGTTCACGGGCGGCGCACCGACCCTCGAACATCAGGTGCAACCGCTGGTGCTCGGCCAAAGACATCATGTTCTTCCCCCGGTCTCCCGCTGACCATGAAGATTAGTTGACTCCCCATCGGCTGTACTGAGTTTCCACAGCGGTGCCCCATCCGGACTTTAGGTCATCCAAACGCCGTGTCCTGGACCAGTCGCCCATGCGCCCGCGGTGGCCCCGGCCGGGCCCCGGAACCCGAGGTGCGGTGCGGGCCGGGACGGGGCAGGGTCGGGGTGTGGAGTACCCGATCCGGCCCGCACTGGCGCGCGGTACCGATGCTGCCGACCGGCCCCGGGTGGCATTTCGAGGTCAAGGTCGATGGGCACCGGATGATGCTCCGGCGCACCGGGGACGGGGTGATCTGCTACTCCCGCACGGGCCGGGTCGTCACCTCGCACTGGATGGACCTCGCCGTCCCTGCCATGGCGTTGCCCCCGGGAACCGTGCTGTCCGGGGAGGCGGTCATCTGGCACGGGGGCCGGATCGATTTCGGGGCGGTCCAGGCCCGCGCCGCGTCCTCGCTGGACCGGGCCCGCGCCCTGGCCGCCCGTCACCCGGCCTCCTACGCCGCGTTCGACGTCCTGGAGCACCCCGACCACGGCCCCGTCGCCGCCCGCCCCTACACCGTCCGCCGCGCCCTCCTGGCCGACCTCCTCAAGGACGTCGGCCCCCCGGTCCAGGCCACCCCGACCACGGACAGCCGGACACTCGCCCTTCAGTCGTACGACGTCCTCCGGGCGCAGGGCGTGGAAGGGATCGTGGCCAAGCCCGCCCGCTCCCCGTACCCGTTCGGCCGCCGCACGGCATGGGTGAAGATCCGGCACGCGGACACGGTCGACGCCCGCGTGGTCGGCGCCACCGGCCCCCGCGGCCGGCCCCGCGCGCTCGCGCTCCTCCTGCCCGGATCGACCCGGCCCCGCCTCTCCGCGCGCCTGGCCCCCGCGCTCGCCGCACGCATCGGATCCGCACTCGCCGGCGCACCCGCCACGGGGGAGCACCGCGCGGGCGACGAGACGTACACGGCACTCAGCACCGAGCTGGTGCTGGAAGTGCTCGCCGGGTCCGGCCGCCACGGCACACTCACCGTCGCCCGCATCCGCTGACAGGACGGGGCGCAGCAAGGTACGAAGAGCGCGGCGGCGTCGTGGCCGAACGGGGCGCAGCAAGGCACAAAGGGGGCGGGAGCCTGACGGCCCGGGCGCGCCGCGCCTGACGGCCCGAACCTCTGTGGAGTCACCGGCGGCGGGTGTTGACGTGCCGCCGCCTGTGGGGGTGATCCGCTGCGCTCCTCACCCCCACAGGGCGTGCCGGTCCGCTGCGCTCCTCGGACCGAGCGCTCCGCGCTCTCACGCCCGAGGATGCCGGGGCCGCCGGTCCGCTCCGCTCCCCGGCCGCGCGCTCCGCGCTCTCGACCCCGCCCCACCGGCCGCTGGGTGCGCTCCGCGCCCCACGGCGGTGCCGTCCGGCCAAGCGGGACAGCGCTGCGCGCCGCCCCGAGCGCTGCGCGCTGCCGGACGGCGTCCCCGCCGCTCCGCTCCGGGGACAGCGGCGACACGACAACACCCGCCGCCGGTGTCTCCATATGGGTTGACCTGCGGAAACGTCCTCAGAACCACCCTCGCGCGGCATGTAAGTGATGTAAGGTTGTCTTGTTGGTCGGCAGTAGCAGCCGCCCAACGAACCCAAGCGCAACCCAACCCAAGGGAGAAGCATGTCCGAGCAGCCCACCACCCAGCCCACCCGCCAGGAAGCCGCACACACCGCACAGTTCACCGCGCCGTACGGCCCGGTCGCGGACGCACTCGCCATCACCGAACTCGGAGTCCAGGCCGGTACGGGATCGTCCCCCGCCCAATGCGGTGTCCTGCTCACCACAGCCCGCCGCATCCTGACCTTGACCACGCACGACACCGAGACCGCCGTCACGGTGACGCTCCCCGTGGACACCACGGCCACGGGCTCATCGCTCCTGCAACACAGCCAGTTGAAGAAGGCACTGGCCGCCATGGTCACGGGGGAGAGCAAGGCGGCAGCGGCCCGGACTGCCGTCTCTCTCACCGGTGACCTCCTGGCCACCCCGCACCTCAGCCTCCCGGTCCCCGCACTCGACCGCGACGAGTTCATCGACCCGCCGCACCCCGCGCCCACCGTCGCCACCGTGGACGTCCGTCAGTTCCTCGACCAGGCCCTGCGAGTTCTGCCGGCCGCTGGCACCGACGACACCCTCCCCGCACTTACCGGCGTCCGCATCACCGTCGACTGCCAGAGCGTCACACTCTCGGCCACCGACCGCTACCGCTTCGCCGTGGCCGATGTGCCCGCCGTCGTCGACACCACCCCGCCGCAGGAGGCGAACTCCGCCCTGATCCCTGCCACGGTTCTCGCCCGACTGGCCAAGCGCCTCAAGGACCACCAGGGACGCGCCCGCATCGGTATCAGCGCGCACGGCACACCCCGAATCACCCTGACCACGGGCACCACCACCATCACGATCCGACAGCTGGAGGGCGCCCAGATCAGGCACAGCGCCCTCTTCCCGAAGACCACCGACTGCTCCATCGCCCTGCCCCGGACCCCCACCCAGCGGGCCCTGAAGAAGTGCCACGCCCTGATCAAGGCCCTGGGGGAGACCCAAGCGCCCGTGAGCCTCATGTGGGCGGCGGATGGCAGCCTCACGCTCGCCCCCATCCTCGGCACGACCGAGGACCGGGACCGGACCAAGGGCATGGCGCTCGCATCCACCACCACCGCCGGAACCACCCCCCGCGACCGGGCAGTGTCCCTCAACCCGAAGTTCCTCGCCGACGCCCTGACCGCGTTCGACGGCGAGACGATCACCCTGCACCTCCGCGACGAGGAAGCGGGCAAGCCGCTCAAGCCCGTACTGCTCACCGCAGGACCCGACATCACCGAAGAGGACTACCGGCATCTGCTGATGCCCGTCCGGCTCGGCCAGGACGCCTAGCCACCCCGGGGGCGCAGCGAAGTACGGGGCGCAGCAAGGCACGAGAGGCGCAGCACAGCACGGCCGGGCCTGACGGCCCGCGTTCTCTGGAGTCGCCGGGGCGGGGTGTTGACGTGCCGCCGCGTGGGGGGTGATCCGCTGCGCTCCTCACCCCCCACGGCGTGCCGGTCCGCTGCGCTCCCCGGACCGAGCGCTCCGCGCTCTCACGCCAACGGTGGGGCGGGGCCGCCGGTCCGCTCCGCTCCCCGGCCGCGCGCTCCGCGCTCTCGACCCCGCCCCACCGGCCGCCGGGTGCGCTCCGCGCCCCACGGCGGTGCCGTCCGGCCAAGCGGGACAGCGCTGCGCGCCGCCCCGAGCGCTCCGCGCTGCCGGACGGCGTCCCCGCCGCTCCGCTCCGGGGACAGCGGCGACACGACAACACCCCGTCCCGGCGTCTCCATATGGGTTGACCTGGGGAAACGCCCTCGAAATCACCCGGTACGGCATGCAAGTGCAGTACCGTTGTCTTGTTGGTCGGCAGTAGCAGCCGGTCAGCAACCCAAGCCCAATCAGCCCGAAAGGCACCCAAAGTGACCGACGCTCAGCGCTTCGCCCTGGCCCTCTACGCCGACGGCACGTCAACGGCTCGCCGGTCAACGTGGGGGCCACGGCCCTCTACGCCGCCCACCGGCCGCCCCACCAGCTCTACCACGGCACCGCCATCATCACCGGCGGCACCGACCGCCACGGCGACCGCACCAGGCAGGTCCCCCGCCTCACGGCGACGGCGGATCGTGGACCGGCTCACACCGCACGCGGCGGCAGCCTCCCGCTGAGTCAGCATCGGACGCTTCATCCCCCTATCCTCCACGCCCCGACCTGCACCGCCCGCCGCGCCTGCCGGTCCGGTCGGGTGACCCCCAGCTGGCTCTGTACACGAGGACGGGAAGCGCCCATCAACGATCAGGATTCACGGCGAGAAGCTCTGCCGTTTAATCACTACCGATGAGTTCAGAGGTCGCTGCGGACGCTCGGTGGTACGAGGATCCCCCTCGACAAAGCGTGCTGGGCCCAGGGCAGCGGCGTGTGGTGCGCGCCTCACTCGTCGGCCGATGCGTGGCTGGTGCGGTGTTCGGGATCGTGCTGCGCGCGCCTTGTGGCGGCATCGGCGAGTGCCTCTCGACGATGGGTGAGTTCCCGGTCGAGCGTCTGCAGGGCGTTCTTGGTGAGCCCATTATCGGTCATTTGCCAAAAGTGCGGCTCGTAAGGCCGGCGGACGCGAGTCGGCTGGGGGAAGAGCGCCGTTATCGCGGGATCGCCGAGCGCTTCCAAGGAAGCTGCTAGTCCCTCGGGCAGTTGGGCGTGGCGGATGAGGCCGAATTCGAGAAGGCGCCGACAGCCGTCCTCCCAGGCGTCGTCACGCAGGCCGAAGCCCTGCATGCGGGGCCGCGTGGTGAGGAAGACGCCCGACACGCTGTGCTTCCTGGGCGCCCACTGGCTCAGCATCCTCAGGATGAGCCACGTGGCGACCTCGGAAGGATTGAGCACCTGGATCCAGCCCTTCAGGAAGAAATCCTTGGGGAGCGTGATCGTCTTGGCCGTTGTCCAGCTACGGACGGGGACGGAGTAGACGTCCGGGGTTGGCATATCGCCCCGCCCGCCTTCCCCCATGAGCGAGAAGTCCTCGTACAACCGCTGTCCACGCACGCCCCGAGGAATAGAGACCAAGGAGTCTTCCTGGCCGAGTTCCTCCAGAGTTCTCAAAGCTCCTTTAACCTGCCGAAGCTCCAGATCCTCCAACTTCCTCGTGCGCCACCGCTCCTCCGCGCGCGCACTACCACGGAGCTCCGGAGGCATGCTCTCCAACGCGGCGTCATACGCCCCCGACGCTGTGTCGTACGCACCGTCGATGGCAACGAGGGTGGACCACGAGTCGGCTCCCTTGAGAGGGCGACCGTTCTGCCAGAGGTCTCCTGTGTCCAGTCGGCACTGCGCCTCGAAGACCGCCAACAGGTAGAAGCGCAGCGCCAACCCCCGAGGAAGGACTAGCTTGGTGAGTCTCGACCGCTCCCCGTCGGCCCGCAGCAAAACGCTGCGCAGGACGATCGAATCCGGTTCCTTCCCGGCCTTCCATATCTTGTCCAGGGCCTCAGACGCCTTCGCGACCGAGTCGGCCCTCCGCATCTGCTGCAGCCGACGCAGTCTGCGCTCGTTCGTCTCCCGTGCGTCAGCCACGAAGGAAGATTAGCGTTTTGATCCCGTCGTTTTGATCCGGGTTAAGAACTCTAAGCTTCTTAACCCGGATCAAAACGTTGATCACGTCCTTGATGAGCACACTTTCAGACGCCTCACCATGGACTTCAGGCCCGCTCAACGCAGGCTCGGCGGCCATGTCGTTCGTATAGACGCGAACGGCCCCGGGGTCCATCCGGGGCCGCCTGCTCGAGGAGCTCTTCAAGGAGAACAGTACGTGGCCAATTCCAATGACCCCCAGCTCCTGCCTCAGCGCTGGGCGATCATCCTGCTCGCCGGCGGCCTGGCGGGCGTCCTCGTCCTAAGCCTGGCAGGCCCACTGCCCGGGCTCGGCGCCGCTGGCGCGACGGTGCTGGCCCTGCACCAGCTCATGGCATAGCGAAAACTGGTGGAGGGTACGGCCGGTACCCTCCACCAGTACCGTCAGGCGCCCCATGTCGGCCAGAGGCGGGAGCGGAGACAGACGCCGACGGGCACCCGGGGCGCCAGGTGATGCCCCTCAGCCGATGGTTATGCCGATTCCGGCGGTCTTGGCCGACGACGCCGTTCTCGCACCTGCCTAGGGCTGGTTCACGGGGATCTCTGGAAGAGGGCCCCAGGCGATGGTGCAAGTGGCACGGATGAAGACGTTGTCGAAGTCGATCGTGCTCCCGGTGAGCTCCGCGCCGCGGAAGTCGACCGTACCGCCGGAGAACGCCACGATGCTGAAGTCGATCGTGCTCCCGGTGAGCTCCGCGCCGCGGAAGTCGACCGTACCGCCGGAGAACGCCACGATGCTGAAGTCGACCGTGCCGCCGCTGAGCTCCGCGGCGGCGAACTCGATCCGCCCGCTGGTGAGACCCGGGGCGCATGAATCGCCCCGGGGCTCGTTCGAGACCCGCTGACAGGTTCCCCGCTTCACGGCGACGGCGGATCGTGGACCGGCTCACACCGCACGCGGCGGCCTCCCGTTGGGTCGGGAGAAGTTCTCTCGCGCAGCCGAGAGGAAAGGGAGTTACCGCTTCCTCGAGGTGCCCTTCTTTTCCCCTAGCGGCCGCTTAGCGGTCATGTGGAATGAGCGGTCAAGGTCCGACGCGGGACGCAAGGTCTGCAAGTTGGGCACCAGAGCTGCGTCGAGCGGTCCAACGTGTCCGTCATAGAACACTTCGACGAGATTTCGGGTCGCCTCGTCGTACAGGAAGACGACGCCTCGCGGCAGGCCCAGCTGATGCTTCTTGACTCGCAGATAGTCACGGAGCCTCTTCTCCGTGGAGTCAGGGTCGTGTCCCGCTGGGCGAGTGGCCCATACGAACATCCAACCCTCTGCGGGGTCCACGCCGCCTGTGACCGGCACCGTCAAACTGCGGCCTCTACCGTGCGGGAGCGGGTGGTCGAGGAGAGTGTCACCATTGCGGGCCATTTTGTGCTGAGCTGCTGAAGCCAGCGACAGCAGCGTCGCACCGGCACTGAGCCATCCAGCTACGTTCCGTGACCGCAGTTCGTCGATGAGGGGCCCGAGGGGCGAAGGCACCATCGTCGGCTTGGGCGCGGACACGAGGCTCTCGTCGTCCCGTCCTCTGGAATGCCACCAACTGTCGAGCGCGTCGGTTCGGCTTGTCAGGATCATGCGCTCACGTGCTTTGTAGCGGCGGAGCTCGGCTGTACTCGGCTCCGGCAGGAAAGGGTATGCGGCCCGCACCTGCGCTGGATCGGGCTCGACCCAGAGACCCGCCTCGAAGAAGTACAGGAACAGGTCCAGCTCGTCCGGTGCGTAGAACATGACGGTGACGTCCGGGTCACGGCGGCGCCGTAGGTAGAGGAGAAATTCAGCGGGACGTGCGACGAGTTCAGAGATCAGCTCAAGGTCGTGCAGAGACACCGTCCAGGGGATGTTGTCCGGGGTGAGCAGGCCGGCGCGCACCAGCTCGGCGGTGGAGGTCAAGACCGTTGAGAGGTCGTCGAGACTGACAGCGATGGTGTGGATCTCGCGGACGAGACTCAGATCGACCCAGCCTTCGCCCTTGATGCGCAGGCCGCCGTCCCGCTCGATTGCATCCCGCATACGACCGGACTGCTCAGCTGCCTTTGTGATGATGCCGGTCAGATCCGAGCGGATTCTGGTTGCCTTGCCTCCGCGGGACAGGGCGCTCAATGCGACTGCCTTGTCTTCCACGATGATGGCGACGTCATCGACGACGACGAGGTGGTCGCCCTCGACGCGCTTGGTGTACTTCGCCGGGTCAGCGGTCCTGGCTTCGGCGTCGTTAGCCGGCAGGTAGTACTCGAAGGCGTCCCGAAACTCGGCACCCGGAAGTACACGGGCGAGCGCTTCACGCGTGCGTGACTCGAGAAGGTCCCCACGGTGCTTCGCGTACCGGTCCCACGCCGGGCGAGAAGTCTTGAGGTGTTCTTCGAGGTTCTCCCGCACGGCGAGCACGTTCAGTGCCGGATGCGGCAGCATGAGGCGCTCGCCTTCACAGACAATGAGCGGCCGTGCGCGCATCGGGTTCTTACCTGTGGTGAACGCGTCGATGACGTCTGCAGGTGAGGCTTCCTGGAGATCCAGGCGGAACCGCTCAACTACAGCCCGGACGCGTTCCGCAGTGATGCCTGTGTGCGCGACAACCTCGGCAATCCCGACCGTGGACTGGTGGGCATCGGGCTCGAACATGGCCGTCAGACTGGTCCTGGCTTGCTCCAGCAGTCGATCGTCTCTCTGGCCTTCGGCCGTCGAGTCCATCGCGACCTGTATTGCTCCGCCCATTGCCTGCAGACGTCTGTTCAGGCCGTCTTCCTGCAGACGATGACAAGCGTTGAGCACAGCCAGCGCATCGGTCGCATCGAAGCCGAGCTGTGCCTGCAAGGCCGCGCGGACATCGGCGTTTCCGTCGAGGAGGGCCAGATTGGTCCTCTCAGCCATCTCCGGGTAGGACTGATTGCGCATCCATACTTCCGCGCCCCGAATGAGCAAGGACACGAGAGCAAGCTTGTCGGTCGGCTCAACTGCTGCGAAGGAACGTAGCTGGGAGAGGTGAAGGATCTCGTCGAGTACCCCCTTCACCCCTTCAACGAAGCCGCTCATCTCCTGTTCCTGGACGTCAAGAGCCTCAGCGACCGCCGCTTCCTGACGCGCAGCCAGGGCAACCAGAGCCAGAAGCTCCAGGTACGCGGCTCCTGCTTCGGCGCTCACGACAGCCTGGCCTTCTGGAACTAGGGGTAAGAACCGCTGACGAGCGACCTCGATAAGCCGGATCGCGTCGAACCGCCCCAACTCCGCCACGAAGGCATCGACAGCTGCCTCGAACGCCTCATCTATCGCTGCTGCCGGGTTATCCCCGTCAAACTTGGCCATGAGCGTGGTCAGCCCGTCCAGGGACTCCACGAGCACTTGTGTATGTGGATCGAACGAAGGCGCCTCCGGACTGGAGCGGCGCTGTCTCTTATTTCGCGCATCACGGCGCTTTGATCGGGAAGCCATGTTCGACCTCACCACAAGTCGCGATCGAGTGGCGAGTAGTTTGTGTCTGATCTGATCGAATGGTAGTGAGATGTCACTTCGGGCCCGAAGGACAGTGCAACGATCGCGAGTGACCGTCATACCCAAGCCCCCGGGACACCACAACGCCACAGCCCTATTGTCGGCTGATGCGCGCGCACCATGTGATGTTGCCGGGTTTGCCTCAAGCGCCCGGCTGGTGGGGGACGATAGCCATCGGCAGTCGTCGACGGAGGCGACTACGCCCGTAAGCGAGGAGATCTGGATGCGGTTAGAGGTGCGCTTGGAGTCGGGTGCGGGGGAGCTGCGGTCGTTGCAGGGATGGCTGCGCTCGGATCCGGATGTGCGCAGGTCCGCGGAGACTGAGGTGCGGGGGAGCACGCCGCAGCCGGGGGAGATGGGCACGGCACTCGACGTGCTGCAGTTGGTGACGGGCAATGGGTGGAGCGCGGCATCGTTCGTACTGGCGTTGGCTGCGTGGCGGCAGACCCGGCCGCAGCGACCGCGGGTGGAGATCCGCCACGGTGACACGGTCATCATCCTCACCGACTGCTCGCCCGAGGAGATCGAACGGGCGACCACAGCGCTGAACGCCGCAGCCGGCGAGGACCCTGACGCGTGAGCGTCCTGCCTGACCCCGGGGCGTCAAGGGCAGTCATCATCGGCACGAGCCGCTACGACTACCTCGAACAGCTACCGGCCGCCTCGAACAACCTGACCGCCCTCGCCGAGCTCCTGAGCGGCCCGCTGTCCCTGCGCATGCCCGCCCCGCACGTAACCGTTGTAGAGAACCCGCCCGACCCCGCGACCGTGATGAATCCACTGCGCCAGGCGGCGGCGGAGGCCACCGACACCCTGATCGTCTACTACGCAGGCCACGGCCTCATCGACCCCCACGACGCCCTCACACTGGCCATGCCACACACACAGCCGGACCGGATCGAAACCAGCCTGAACTACGACTGGCTGCGCCAAATCCTCCTGAACTCACGAGCGCAGCGGCACATCGTCCTCCTCGACTGCTGCTACAGCGGTCTTGCCCTCGGCAGGATGAGTGCCTCGCAAGGGCTTGCCGACCACGCCGCAGTCGAAGGCACCTTT